>NZ_CP150244.1:0-4800000 GCF_037975325.1 Paenibacillus sp. FSL P2-0136 | reverse complement strand
TGTCGATGTGTTTCATATTGCGGATTGCCCGCCGGGCTCAACTATCATATAGTAGAATTCTCAGTCCGATCCATCCAGAATCCAGATAAGCAACAGTAAGGGAGCACAGCAGATGAATTACAAGCGCTTTAGGTTCAGTAAGAGTATAGCCTTTAAATGGATCGTCTCCTATTCTGTGATCATGCTTATCCCGCTTATTGTTAGCGCTATCATCTATCTGCAGACAAAACAGATTGTTGAGTATGAGATTGAACGTGCAGGCAGCGCCATGCTTAAGCAGATGCAGAATACAGTAGACAGCGAGATTAATCAGGCTGAGAAGCTGGCGATGCAATTATCCATTCATAGCAGTGTGAATAAATACTTAACACTTACACCTGAGACTGAGGGAGCAGGGGCCTTTCAGATCTATCAAACCCGGCAGGAACTGAGCGAGTACAAATCCGCCAATGATTTCATTGATGGAATCTATCTGTATTCTAGCAGTCTGGACAGGGTGCTGACGGATGAGACGTATACAGACAGTGAAGCCTTTTATGCGATGAACAGCACGATGATCGGCTTGACCTATGAAGAATGGCTGGCGCAGCTGAACGGTGAGAGTGACATTAGCGAGGCCCCCATGCTGTTTATCAAATTTAGGCGCTGGGAGAATAAGGTTGTAATGATGAAGCCGTTCACCAGCAGCGTTGCTGACAATGGACTAAAGGGGATGCTGGTTCTGCCGCTGAACGGCAGCAAGATTCAGAGCATGCTGCAGAATGTGGACTGGGTGAATAACGGCGAGGTCTACATTGCCGATGATCATAATCAGATTTTATTTCAGAATAACGAAGCTGCTCCGCAGCTAGCTGTGCCGGACGCCCGGGCTGGGGATGAGACAGCAGGCACTTCGTTCCAGGATATCGCCGGTACGGAGAATATGGTATCCTTCATCGATTCCGATAACACCAAGTGGAAATATATCAGTGTGTTTCCTTCAAGCGTATTTTGGGAAAAAGCGCGGCATATCCGCAATTTGAACCTGCTGGGACTATTTATCAGCTTTTTGATCGGGACGGTGGTCATCTCCTACTTTGCCCGCAAGAATTATAATCCTGTCCGCGAGCTGGTTAATATGTTCTCTCCCTCCACAGATGAGCAGACACAGCGGGTGCTGGATGAATTCTCCTTCATCCGGGAGAGCGCCTTGGCTACTATTCGGGAGAGGGATGACATTAACAGCCAGCAATTCAGGCAGCTGCGTGTGTTACAGACCTACTACTTATCAAGGCTGCTCAAAGGGCAGGTGGAAGATGGATTATCACTGGAGGAAGCGGCGAGAGTCCATCACTTCCAGTGGGATTCGGAGGACTTTGCGGTACTTCTATTCTACATTCAGGCCAACGGAGAAGGCAGTCCGTCGCCAAGCCTTTCCAATTTCATCGTGTCCAATATCATTATGGATTTCACAGGTCCGAATCACGGCCTGAGCTTCATCGAAATGGACGGTATGCTGGCGGCGGTGATGAATATTAACACCGGCCGCTCCGGCAACTGGAAGGAGGATATTGAAGAGGCGCTGGGCCAAACCCTGGATTTCATTCAGCAGAAATACGGTCTGCAGATTGCGATGGCCGGCAGCGGGCTGCTTCATGGGATGGGCAGGTTGCATCAGGGATATCTGCAGGCGTTGGAGGCTCAGGAATACCGGCTGGTGCTGGAAGAGAATATATCAATCTGGTATGGGGATATTGAACCACAGGAGACGGATTATTATCTGACAATCAATGATGAAGTTGTATTTATTAATCTGGTCAAAAGCGGTGAATTTGAGAAGGCTGCGGTGATGGCAGATGAGATTCTGGCCCGCTTCTTCGGTTCCCAGGCGTCCATAGAGCTTGTGAGATATGCCATGATTGATTTAACCAGCTCCATTATGAAGGCTGTCCCGCATGAACCGAAGCGCTCGAAGCTATGGGAGGAATGGCGTCCGATGAAAAGGCTCTTGGCCTGCTCCACCCGCGCAGATTTTCGTCATGAGCTGACAGAGCTGATCCAAATGGCTTGCAGCAAAGCCACGGAGAAGCTTGCACTGGTCTCAAATTCGGGAATCGGAGACGAGGTATCTGCCTATGTGCAGAATCATTATGCGGATATCAATCTTAGTGTGTCCATGATTGGTGCCAACTTCGGCATCACTCCGCAATATGTGTCCCGGTTGTTCAAGGAACAGACGGGTCAGGGGCTGCATGATTACATCAGTCAGGTTCGTACTGCCGAGGCCAAAAAATTGCTTCAGGAAGGAGTCACCATTGAGGAGGTTTCTTCCCGTGTGGGCTTCTCCAGCAGCAGTGCGTTCATCCGGGTATTCAAAAAATATGAAGGCATCACACCTGGGAGGTTCAAAACTCTGCAATAAACAAACCGGATACCCAATTTCTCTACAGGAGGATAGAAGCAGGCTGATTCTATCCTCTTTTGCGTTTTTAACAATGGATTCCGCATTTTGAATATTGTTTGTATACAAGATTCAGCTTACATTGTAGAGGCATCAAGTCGTTAACTAAACATATAACGGAGGTCGAATTAGCGATGAAATTATTTGGAACGAACAAGCTTCATAAACCGGTTGTCGTTTTGTTAGGTCTCACATTGCTGGCTTCAGGCTGCAGCAGTTCTAGGAATGTGAACAATGAGAGCGCTCCAAACACATCTGCAGGGAACGCCCCTGCTTCAAATGAAGCCGCTGCAGATTTCACTTATCCGATGACGGGCGGAATAGAGCTGACTTATATGAACGAACAGCTGGGAGGCACGCCGGAACGTCTGCCGGTCGATAACGAATACGAGAAACGCACAGGAATCATCATCAAACAGCTGGGCGGAACACCCATGACTGATCAGAAGTTCAGTCTGCTGCTGGCATCAGGTGAACTGCCGGATATCTTCCTGAATACATGGCTGCAATATCCGGGCGGTCCTGACAAGGCTGTAGAGCAGGGATATATTCTGAAGCTTAATGATCTGATTGAGCAATACGCGCCTAACCTGAAAAAGACCCTCCAGGAGCACCCGGAAATTGACAAAATGATCAAAACGGATGACGGCACCTACTATGCCTTCCCGTTCATCCGCTCGGAAGCCGGACGTGTCTATGGCGGGCCGATTATCCGTCAGGATTGGCTGAAAGAGCTGAATCTCAGCATCCCGGAAACGATTGAAGAGTGGCACACCGTATTGACTGCTTTTAAAGAGAAAAAGAATGCTGCCTCCCCTGTAACCTTTCGCACGATGTTTTTGGGTGAACGGACAGGCGGATTCGCCGGAGCCTTCGGCGTGATGGGGAACTTCTATGTCAATGATGGAAAAGTAGTGTACGGCTATCTGGAGCCGGGCTACAAGGATTACCTGACTACGATGAGCCAGTGGTACAAAGAAGGGCTGATCGACAAGGATTTCGCCTCTATTGATGCAGCTACAGTCGATAAAAAAATGACTTCAAATGTAAGCGGTGCAACGATTGGCTGGCAGTACTATATTGAGAAATATAATTCAGCCGTACAGCAAACTGATCCGAAGGCTGACTTCGTAGCCGCTCCATACCCGTCTGCTGTCAAAGGTGGACTTCCGGAGTTCGGACAGCTGGATAATGCCTATGCGGGGACAAGCTCGGCGGCCATCTCTGCCACCACCAAGAATGTCGAAGCTGCCATGCGCTGGCTGGATTACGCTTTTACCGAAGAAGGCAGAATGCTGAATACCTATGGGGTTGAAGGCACTACTTACACGCTCAAAGACGGAAAGCCCGTATATACCGATCTTGTAGTTAAGAATCCGGAGGGCCTCGGCAGTGATCAGGTCATGTCCAAATATTCTCACGGTACCAACTTCCCGATGATTCAGCAGGACAACAACCTGCCGGCAAAATATCCGGCAACTACTGAATCCATCGGCATTTGGAAACAGACCAATCATGAGAGCCACCTGCTTCCTCCGGTAACACCAACTGCCGAAGAAGCGGATGAAATGAGCAGTATTATGAACGATATCAACGCCTTTGTGAAAGAAACGGAGATTAAGATCATCCTGGGTACCGAATCTGTTGATAAATACGATCAAGCTGTTCAGCAAATGAAGGATCTGGGCATCGAGCGCGCACTGGAAATTCAACAAGCGGCCTACGAACGTTATTTGAACCGCTAACTAAACTTATAACGGCAGGGGCTGCTACAGAGAACAGATACGGGCAGTCCCTGCGTTAAACATTGCAGCAAAGGAGAGGGAAATATGCTGAAAACCAGACTGGGAAAAGACTTACTGCGCAATAAATGGCTGTATCTGATGATGCTGCCTGTCATCCTGTATTATGTTTTGTTCCACTATGTTCCGCTTTACGGAACGATTATTGCCTTCAAGCAATTTGTGCCTTCCCAAGGAATATGGGGCAGTGAATGGGTGGGGTTCAAGCACTTTGAAGCTTTTTTTTCGAGTATTTACTTTTTCCGCGTAATTAAGAACACCGTTCTGTTAAGCTTCTTCAATCTGCTCATCGGATTTCCGGCACCGATCATTCTGGCCTTGCTGCTAAATGAATTGAAAAGCCCGCTTTTCCGCCGGATCACTCAGACTATTACCTACATGCCGCATTTTATTACACTTGTAGTTGTGGCGGGAATTGTGCGCTACTTCACCTTATCGGATGGTTTGATTAACGATGTCATTGCCTATTTTGGCGGCACCCGGATCTCATTTCTGCAACAGCCCGAGTCCTTCCGCCCCATCTACATAATCAGTGAGATCTGGCAGCAAATCGGCTGGGGAACAATCATCTATCTGGCAGCCATCACCGGCATTGACCAGCAGCAGTATGAGGCTGCAAAAATCGACGGAGCGACCAAGGTTCAACAGATCCGCCACGTTACCCTGCCCGGCATTCTGCCTACGATTATGATTATGCTGATCCTGGCACTCGGAAATATTATGAATGTCGGATTTGAGAAAATCATTCTGTTATACAGCGCCAGTATTTACGAGACGGCTGATGTCATATCCACTTTTGTTTACCGTAAAGGGATTCTGGAATTCAGCTACAGCTACAGTGCGGCGGTAGGTCTGTTCAACTCCGTCATCAACTTCACCATTCTGCTGCTCGCTAACTCTTTCAGTAAACGTGCAAGTAAAAACAGTCTTTGGTAAGGGGGGACAACTATGATTAAAGCATCGCTCGGTGAACGAATCTTTGATATTTGCAATTCGATTATTATGGTGCTTATGATTATTCTGACACTTTATCCTATGCTGTATATTTTGTTCTCCTCGTTAAGTGACGGGAACCGCCTGATCTCCTTCGATGGCATTCTGCTCTGGCCGCAAGGCTTCTCGCTGGCAGCTTACAAGGCGGTGCTTAACAACCCAGTCATTCTGACCGGCTTCAAAAATACACTGTTCATCCTGGTGGTGGGACTTGGCATTAACATGACGCTTACCTCCCTGGGCGCTTATTTCCTGTCACGGGAAGGGGTCATGCTGCAAAAGCCGATCATGTTTTTCATTGTATTCACCATGTTTTTCCAAGGGGGACTGGTGCCTTTCTATCTGATCGTGAAATCCTATGGCCTGCTCGACAGCCTCTGGGCGCTGATTCTGCCTACGGCAGTTAGTACGTTCAACCTAATCATCATGCGCACTTATTTCATGGCGATTCCGAGGGAGCTGGAGGAGTCCGCTTTCCTGGACGGTGCAGGTCACTTCACGATCCTGTTCCGCATCTTCATTCCGCTGTCTATGCCAGTTGTCGCTGTGCTGATCCTGTATTATGGCGTAGGCCACTGGAACAGTTGGTTTAACGCGATGATCTTCCTGCGGGACCAGAGCCTGTTCCCGATCCAGCTTGTGGTCAGAAATATCATTCTTGAGAACGATAATGCCAGCATGCTGGGCACCACAACACTGCTCCATAGCCGGGATGTGACCGAGACGCTGAAGTATGCAGCAATTATCGTGAGTACAGCCCCAATCCTGGTGCTGTATCCGTTCCTGCAGAAGTATTTTGTTAAAGGCGTGATGGTAGGGGCATTAAAGGGGTAGGACTATTAAGGGGGAAGTGCAGCAATGAGTCTAAAAAGGAAACTCAGCAAGGGGTGGCAATTCAGCAAGCGACCGCTTTATTCGGAGCTCGCCAAGGTAGCCGCAGATAAGGAATGGATGCCGGTTACGCTGCCGCATGACTGGCTGATCTATGATACTCATAATCTCTATGAGAACGGAGAGGGCTGGTACCGCACCAGCCTTAAGTTCGATAAAGTGCCTGCCCATGAGCTCGTTTCCCTGCGTTTTGAAGGAGTGTATATGAACTCCACATTATACGTGAACGGGCAGGAGGCGGGGGAGTGGAAATACGGATATTCTACCTTTGAATTCGATATTACCCCGTACCTGATAGAGGGAGAGAATGAAATATATATGCGTGTGATCCACGAATCTCCCAATTCCCGCTGGTACTCCGGGGCTGGAATCTACCGTCCGGTCTGGCTGAAGACGACACCGAAGACGCATATTGCCGCTGACGGGATCTATATTGCAGCCAGAGCAGCGGAAGGTGATACCTGGACGGTGGATGTCGATGTGGAGCTGCGTATCGCAGACGAAGCTGCGGCACAGAGAACGAAGCTGAAGCTGCGGCACAGCATTCTGGATGCAGCAGGAACCTTAGTTGCAGGGCTAGTTACTGAGGTGACGGTACAGGGTGAATTAACCGTACATAACCACAGCCGCCTGACTGTTGATCAGCCCTTGCTGTGGGATATTGCCAGTCCCAATTGCTATAGCCTGCAATCCGAGCTGCTGGCTGAGGGTGAAGTCATTGAAACGGAGAAGGAGCGCTTCGGCTTCCGGACCCTGGAGCTGGACAGTGACAAGGGCCTCTTCCTCAACGGCCGTCATGTCAAAATATACGGAGTCTGCCAGCATCACGACCTGGGCGCTCTGGGGGCTGCTGTGAACAAGGCGGCGCAGCGCCGCCAGCTCGTCCTGCTGCAGGAGATGGGGGTTAACGCCATCCGTACCGCGCATAATATGCCGGCGGTAGAGCTCATGGAGCTGGCCGATGAAATGGGGCTGCTGATCGTATCAGAAGCCTTCGACATGTGGGAGCGCAGCAAAACGCCTTATGATTACGCACGCTTCTACCTGCAGTGGTGGAAGCGCGATGTGGCCAGCTGGGTGCGGCGTGACCGGAACCGTCCAAGCCTGCTGATGTGGAGCATCGGCAACGAGATTTATGATACCCATGCGGACAGCCGGGGCCAGGAGCTTACCCGCGAGCTGCAGGCTGAGGTGCTGATCCATGATCCGCGGCGCAATGCGTTCGTCACCATCGGCTCGAACTATATGCCCTGGGAGAATGCGCAGAAATGCGCCGATATCGTTAAGGTGGCGGGCTACAATTATGCGGAGAAATATTATGAGCAGCATCACCGTGAGCATCCGGACTGGATCATCTACGGCAGCGAGACCTGCTCGACCGTACAGAGCCGGGGAGTCTACCATTTCCCGCTGGCCCAGTCCGTGTTGGCCGATGATGACCAGCAGTGCTCCTCCCTCGGGAACAGCTCTACCAGCTGGGGAGCCAAGAGCACGGAGGTCTGCATCACCGAAGACCGGGATGCCGCCTTCTCGCTGGGGCAGTTTCTCTGGACCGGCTTTGACTATATCGGGGAGCCTACCCCGTATCACACCAAGAATTCGTATTTCGGGCAGCTGGATACCGCAGGCTTCCCTAAAGACTCCTATTATATTTATCAGGCGGAATGGACGGATTACCGTACACATCCGATGGTTCATATCTTCCCGTACTGGGACTTCTCTCAGGGTCAGCTGATTGATGTGCGTGTCTGCTCCAATGCTCCGCGCATCGAGCTGTTCATGAATGAAATCCCGCAGGGCATTGTGGAGATTGATCATGTTCACGGGCATAAGCTGCTTGGAGAATGGCAGCTACCTTATGCGGAAGGTGTTCTGCGGGCTGTAGCTTATGATGAGCAGGGGGAGGTTATTGCCACAGATCAGATTTCCTCTTTCGGAGATGCAGCGTCGATTGTCCTTACTCCCGACAAACAGATAATTACGGCAGACGGTACGGATCTTATCTTTGTAACGATCAGCACCCTGGATCAGGAGGGGCGTCCGGTAGCGAATGCCAATAACCGGGTCCGTCTCCGTATTGAAGGCCCCGGACGGCTGATCGGTCTGGATAACGGGGACAGCACGGACTATGATTCCTACAAAGGCGTCAGCCGCCGGTTGTTCAGCGGTAAGCTGCTGGCAGTGATTGCCGGTACACTGGAGGCTGGAACAATTACGCTGCGGGCAGCTTCGGGGGGACTAGCTTCCGCCGAGCTTACGCTGCAATCGGTGCTGCCGGCACCGGGAACGGCTGCCGGGGATGAGCTGTATCTGTATGCGCACAATCCGCTGGAGGCAGATGCGGCATCCGGATATCCGGAGAGTGGCCGGGATGGAGAGATCCCGGTCCGCAAGCTGGAGATTATCTGTCCCGAAGGCAATGTTCTGACACCGGAGCAGCCGTCGCTTCCGGTCCGCGTCAAGCTTCATCCACAGGGTGCCTCCTGGCGGGATGTCGAGTGGCGGCTTACGAACGCTGCCGGGATTGATGCCAATATTGCTGCCATGGAGACGGATGGGCATGAGGCGGTCATTACGGCTCTCGGTGACGGAGATGTATATATCCGCTGCGGAACAGCCAATGGCGCTGACGGAATACGGCTCTATTCACAAATGGAATTCAGGCTGACAGGCTTTGGTCAAGCTTATCTGAATCCGTATGAATTTGTCTCCTCCGGGTTCAGCAGCAGCCACAGCCGGAATCTGACCAACGGCAATGAACGGGGTGTTGCCACTGCCCGCGAAGGGGAGAGCCGGATCTGCTTCGAACGGATTGACTTCGGGGAGTATGGGGCTGATGAGATTATTCTGCCAATCTTCTCGCTTGATGATCAGGAATTCCCGATTGAGATATGGGAAGGCGTGCCCGGGCAGCCTGGTGCCGAGCGGCTCACCACCATGACTTACCAGAAGCCATCCCGCTGGAATGTATATCAGGAAGAACGTTATACGCTTCCCAGACGGCTGACGGGTATCACCTCTCTGTCCTTCGTGCTGCGCAAGAAGATTCATCTGAAGGGCTTCTACTTTGTCAGTAAGCCTAAGGCGTTCGAGCGTCTGAATGCCCTGGCCAACACTGCGGTCTACGGGGATACCTTCACCCTAACTGAGGATGCCGTCGAGGGAATCGGCAACAATGTGTCGCTTATATTTGCCGGAATGGACTTCGGCGGAGCGGAAGGCTCACGGGTGGTAATCTGCGGACGCTCAGCGCTTGCGAACAATACACTGCAGATCCTGTTCAGCGGTTCCGGCGGCGAAACGAAGCAGCTGATAGAATTCGCCGGAAGCGGCAGCTACACTGAGCGTGAATTCACCCTGGAGCCGCCGGTCAGCGGCAGCGGGACGGTTACCTTCCTGTTCCTGCCGGGCAGCCGGTTTGACTTCAAATGGTTCCAGTTCCTGCCGCCGTCCGTCTAGAATCTGCGCAATACAGTGATCCGTCCGCAGCACTCCTGCTCCTAACATAGTGGGCAACAGCCTTCACCACTAATAAGGGATATCGTAAACGGCCAGCTATTCTGTCGTTTGCGATATTCCTTTTGCCTGTGGCAGCGGGATCTGCGAAGAAGCCCTGGAGCTTCATATCAGCAGCCGTACACCCGCCCGTCGTCTCCGCCTTCGCCAGTCCGTACCTCGATCAGCTTCATTGCACTGAAAGCTCTGAGCGTATGCTGTTGCCCCCGGGCTATGGTATAGATCCCGCCTGCCGCTGCTTCAGCTGCGCACCCATCCACCCGTACCTCTCCGTGGCCGGACACAATCATCCAGGACTTGGCACAATGCTCACAGGTCATCTCAGGTATGTTATGGCCCGGCAGCAGGGTAAGCATTGCCGTAAGGACAAGCCGGGAGCCGTCTGATTCCCGGTCCAGTACGGTATAGCTGCCCCAGCCCGTTTCACCATACCTCGGCTCCGTTACTGAATTCTCCGCCAGAATATCCTTGATGGTGTTAGCGTCCTTCTTATCTGCGATCAGGATGCCTTCGGGACCGGCTATGGCGACTATACCGGAGACCCCAATGACATGCAGCGGCACCTCCAGCTCGTTAATAAGGTGACTGTCTCCGCATTCTCCCCATAGCCCGCCTACTCCAATAACCTGCGATGGCAGCCGGGCCGTCAGTGTATCCCAGCTTCCCAGGTCGGACCATTCCCCATCATGCCGTAAGACAACAGCCTTAGTGCTGCGTTCTGCCACTTCCTTGTCGAAGCTGCGGACCGGGAGCTCTGGATACAGTGCGGTTAATGCTGCGAATTCCACGGGCAGCCCCAGCCTCTCCAGATTCTCCAGCAGGAAGCTCAGCCGCGAAGCGAATACCCCGCAATTCCATAAAGCCTTCTCCTGCATCAACTCCAGGGCTTTAACTTTATCCGGCTTCTCTGCAAAAGATAGTACCCGAGCATATCCGCCATCCTCCTCCTGTGCCGGGACGATATAGCCGTATTGCTCTGAGGGATAGGAAGGCCTCGTTCCAAGCAGGAGGAGTTCGGCCCCAGAATCGGCCAGAAGTGCCTCGAATTGATGGAACTGGCGGAAGAAATCATCATCCGCATACATGTCGGCCGGAGCGATACAGATGATGTCCTCCGGCTGTGCCTTTCCGGTGGCAAGCAAGTGCAGCGCGCCGAACGCGGCAGCAGTGAAGGTGCCGCGCTTGCAAGGCTCACCGATCACCGGATATTTACTCCCGGTATACCGCTGTATGAGGGCTACCTGCTCCTGATGGGCCACGAGCAACAGGGATTCATCCAGTCCGGCCTGACTGAGCTGACGGCATACCCGCCCGATCATGGATTCTGTGCCCCCGCCCGGTGCAGGCAGCAGCTGCAGGAACATCTTGGAGCGGATGCTGCCGGACAGGGGCCACAGCCGCTGGCCGGAGCCGCCGCACAGAAGAATAGTATGCATCACGTTTCTTGCCTCCTTAAGGCTTGCCCGGAGTGGAGTATCCCTTGCGCTGATGGAAGGAGAGCGAACGGTAAGACCCGGCGTACTTCCGGATTTGCGCCTCAGTCAGCGAGCCCGCCGGGGTCTTCAGCGCTTTATTATTGGCATTCTTGAGCAGCACAGAGGTGCGGTCTGCGCTGTACACGTAGTTGGCATAAGTCTCGAATTCGGAGAAGCCGAACTGACGCTTCTTGTTGATAGAGTGCAGAATAGCCGCGTGCCAGGACATGCCGTGGCGGGCTGCAATTTTTCGTTTGAGACTGGCCAGCTTTGCGGAATCAAACAGCATGTAGTGGGTCACGAACGACTTGGGTGAAGGCGCAGGGGCACCGAGCAGCTTGCGGTAGGTGCGGAAATACTCCGGCTGGCTCCAGTTGCGGCAATAGAAGATGCTTTTCCCGCCGGCACGGAAGCGATGGGGACGGATGAGCACCGTATCTGCATCAATGACCAGGAAATACTTCTCACGGCACACCTGATCCCCGTTCATCTTGAGCAGCTGCTGATACAGCCAGCCTGACCGGTTCCAGCGGGAGGAGGAATAGCGGATCGCTTTTTTGGTGAATGGGAGGACGGTGGTTTCATTGACAAAGACGCAAGCTTTCCGGGAGCACAGCTGTCTGATTCTACTATTCTCCGGCGAGACAATGTAGATATTGCTGATAGAGTGCTGGACATAACGGCGAAGACTATCAATCACATAAGGGAGGGTGGCGAGATCCTTTTCGATAGCAGGAATCAGGACGTCGATCGGTGGAGCGCTTGAGGTTACACTTACAGCTGCAAGGGACATAGATTCATCTCCATACATATATTGACATTTGATCGTCTTCACTAGCGTATGCCTGCTGAGCTGCTATGGAGAGGGCAATTATCCTGCACAAGTTAATCTTTCTATACGGGGCAAATGATATATTCCACGGCACCTGCGGCGGCATAGGATGCAGTGAATATGTAATTTTATGTTAAAACGGAGCGTTGGCTCCCAGCCCGGACAGGAGAGTGCATAAGTGACAGCCAAACCAATTCATTCAGGACTGAGCAAATGGTATAAGACACAACTGCTGCTTAAGAACGAGACCATTAAGGGGTTCATCCCCGATACCCGGAGATTTAACAGGCGTAATCTGGAGCAGATGATGCACGGCTATGGAATGATCTATATCAAGCCGGAACGGGGAACGTATGGCATGGGCGTGATCCGCGCGGAGCGGAAGGACCGGCAGGGATATATGTATCAGTATGAAGAGACCGTGCGCCGTTTCGCTACGTTTGAGGCTTTTCATCACAGTCTGGCGACAAGAATCGGGAAGAGGAGCTATCTGCTGCAAAAAGGTATCCACCTGCTGAAGCATCACGGGCGACGTTTCGATATCCGGGTGATGGTGCAGCTCAGTCCCAAGGGCGTATGGGAAGCTACCGGGATTATCGGGCGCCTGGGGCATCCGCGCAAAATTGTGACCAATTACCACAGCGGCGGCAAACCGACCGCAGTGGAGCATTTGCTCTCCACCCATCTGTCTGCGCAGCAGCTTGTGCAGCTTAAGGGGGAAATGAACCGGCTGGGCACACGCATAGCGCGGCAACTGAAAAAGACTTATCCGCACCACCGGCAATTCGGTGTAGATGTCGGACTAGATCACTCACTGAAGCCGTGGATCATTGAAGTGAATATGAATCCCGATCCCTACATTTTTAATCAGCTGAAGGATAAATCCATGTACCGCAGGGTCATGAGATACCGTGGGCTGGGTCTGAAGCGGAAATGCCGTTAGGCTGCGTAGTACTCATGCTGCAAAGCAAATACATCAATACCGGGGAAAGTTCGCCCAACTGCTGAGCCGCCGCTATGTCTTCTCCTGGCCGCCTGCCTGAGAAGACATAGCGAACTCCCGGTACTTTATAGTAAAATAAGATAAATTTAACCACGTACCTCCCCCCGGAAGGGCGGATATTAAAGGTAATCATTAAGCATATAAAGGTGGCAGGACAAGCCCATGAGAAAAAGTGTTGTATTTAAAGCGGTTTCATGTTACTTTATAGTCAATAAAAACGTTTTTATCAAAAAGGAACATTGATATGGCTAAGATAACGATCAAAGATGTCGCACGGGAAGCCGGGGTCTCCATCTCCACGGTCTCCAACGCCCTGAATGATGTGGATGTGCTGAGCCCGGAGACCAAAGCGCATATTCTGAAGGTGGCCCAGCGCCTGAATTACGTGCCAAATCTGAACGGTAAGCTGCTGAAATCGGGTACCACGAAGATGCTGGGTTTTTTCACAACAAGTGTATCCGGTCCATACTTCTACAAGCTGGTTGAATCCATGTCCCGTCAGTGCGACCGGCTGGGCTATGGCCTGAATGTATTCGTCACCAAGGACAAACAAGTCATTATGAGCAATATCCTCGGACGGCGGGTGGATGGTGTCATTATCTATGAGGAGCTGGGCATCGACGAGCAGGATATTGCCGCTATGAAGAAAGACAAGATCAAGGCGGTGTTTCTGGACCGGGTGCTGGAGGATGAAGGGATGGGCAGCATTATCTTTGATTCCTACGAATCAGGCTATGAGGCAACGAAGTATTTAATCAGCCTGGGGCATAAGCGGATTGCCTATATCTCCGGCGTGGATACGATGTTCGACAGCGTGCAGCGGAAGGAAGGCTATCTGGCCGCGCTGCGTGAATACCAGCTTCCGGTGGAGGAGGATTTTATCCTTCAGGGGTATTTTGAGGAGGACAGCACCTATAATGCCGTGAAGTCTTACCTCCGCCTGCATCCCGCGAGAGTACCCGACGCCTTCCTGGCCGGCAATGATATCAGTGCAATGGGCTGTATTCAAGCGCTCAAGAGCTACGGGTATGAAGTGCCGCAGGATGTCAGCGTGATGGGCTTCGATGATATTGATATCGCTCCTTATTATTCGCCGCCGCTCACGACGGTAAGGAATCAGATTGCAAGACAGGGCATGCTGGCGATCGATCATCTGGTCCGCATGATTCAAGACAAGGAGCAGGGCGCAGCACAGAAGCTGCAGGGCGAGCTGGTCGTAAGAGGCTCAAGTCATGTGAAGCTGGAGCGGAAGGACCGCAGATAGAGGGCAGCGAATGAAACTGATTTAGCAGGAGGGGGATTTTTTGCGCCAAAATAAAAACGTTTTTATTCCTTTGAGCAACAATTTGAGCACCAACGTGATATCTCAATGGAGAGGGGGACAAGATCATGAATAAACCATCAGCGTCTACTGCATCAGCTTCCATCCCGCCAGCTGTTCCGCCGTCCGCCAAGAAGCCCAAGGGGCAGCGGATCAAAGAATTTGTAACCGATTACAAGAGGCAGTGGGAGATTCAGTCGATGGTGCTTCCGGGCATTATTTTTATGATTATTTTCTGCTACATACCGATCTACGGGCTGACCATTGCCTTCAAGAATTACACGGTCATTGATACCCTGTCCACGGCACCTTGGGTGGGTCTGGACAACTTCAGGATTATTCTGTCGGACGAATATTTCTGGGATGCTGTCATCAATACGCTGGGCATCAGCTTCCTGAAGCTTGGGATCGGGTTCATCATTCCGATTATTCTGGCCATTATGATCTATGAGCTGAACATGGGCCGCTTCAAAAAATTCGTCCAAACGATCTCCTATCTGCCGCATTTTCTGTCGTGGATCGTCCTGGGCGGGATGCTGATCACCTGGTTTTCCACCTCGGGGCTGTTCAATGAGCTGCTGCTGAATCTCGGGCTGATCTCGAAGCCTTCCAACATCCTGCTGGATGCAGGCAAGTACTGGTGGATTGCTACGTTGTCCGATATCTGGAAGGAAGCCGGCTGGGGCACCATTCTGTATCTGGCAATTATGGCCAAGATTGACCCCACCTACTACGAAGCGGCCCGGATTGATGGAGCCGGCCGGCTGCGTCAGATCTGGAATATCACCCTTCCGAACATGAAGGCGATCATCAGCCTGAATTTGATTTTGACGGTAAGCGGCCTACTCGGCTCGAATCTGGATCAGACGCTGGTCTTGATGAACTCGCAGAACCGGGAGAAAGCAGAGGTTATCAACTCTTATGTCTACCGCATGGGGATGACGCAGGGCGATTTCTCTTATGCTACGGCTGTCGGCCTCGGTGTCTCCATTGTGTCGGTAATCCTGCTGCTTATGGCCAACAAGGTCACCAGTAAATTGAACGATAATCAATCCGTGTTGTAGAGGGGGCGTTAGAGTGAATCGGAAGGTCATACGGGAAGATCTCGACAGCCGGATCTTTGATGCGGTGAATAAGGTGCTGTTGGTCTGCTTCATGGTTATTATCCTCGTTCCCCTATGGAACGTAATTATCTCCTCCCTTAGTTCGGGCAGGGCGCTTGCCGAGGGCGGATTCATCTTCTGGTCCAAAGAATTCTCGCTGGAGAATTACCGGGCGGTCTTCAATGACAGCACGATCGGTCAATCCTTCATTGTCTCGGTCGCCAAGACGTTTCTCGGGGTGATCACCCACGTGTTCTTTTGCGCAATGATCGGCTACGGTCTCAGCAAAAGATACATCCGCGGCCGCAAGCTGTATGTGGCGATGGGCGTCATCACGATGTTTTTCTCCGGCGGAATGATTCCGACGTATCTGCTGATCAAATCGCTCGGGCTGCTGAACAGCTTCTGGGTCTACATTATCCCCGCATTATTCAGTTATTACGATGTGGTGATTCTGATGAACTTTTTCCGGAACGTGCCGGATTCGCTGGAGGAGTCGGCCAAGATTGACGGCGCAGGCGACTGGCATATTTTCCTCAAAATCTTCATTCCGCTGTCCATGCCCGCGATGGCCACCATCGCCCTGTTCAACGGGGTGGGACAATGGAACGACTTCATGACCACGAAGCTGTACATTACCGATCAGGCGCTCTACCCGCTGCAGATGAAGCTGTATGAGATTATTGTGCAGTCGCAGACCCAGTCCATGCAGAATATCGGCGGCTCCGTCGTCATTGAGACCACCACCAAAGGAGTTCAGCTGGCAACCATTGTCATTACCACACTGCCGATTGTTGCGATGTATCCCATTCTTCAGCGGTACTTCATCTCGGGAATGATGCTGGGGGCAGTCAAGGAGTAGAAGAGGTTCACTACATTATAGGAGGTCAAGAAGATGATCAAGATGACTAAGGTTCTCGGCACAAAAACGCTAAAATCCGCGCTGCTCCTGATGGCGGCTATGCTGGTGGCGGCAGGCTGCAGCTCGGGCGGCGGCTCCACTAAGGCGGTAGAGGTGTCCCTGGACAACCGGTATACGGTTGACCCGGAGACTCCGGCCTGGCAGCTCGATAAGAAAGAGGAGACTACGGACTTAACCTGGTATGTGAACGCAGACTGGTGGAATACGGACTTCGGCAAGGATGTGGTCACCAAGAAGATCAAAGAGGATCTGAACATCAATATCAAGTTCATTACCGGGGACGATACGAAGCTGAATACGTTCTTCGCGGGCGGCGATATGCCGGATCTGCTGACGATCTTCGACTCCAATTCCCCGGTTGTGCAAAAGGCCTCCACCTGGGCGCTTCCGCTCAATGAGCTGGCGGAGAAGTATGACCCGTATTTCAACAAGGTGGCCGCTGCCGACACGCTGAACTGGTTCCAGCTGAAGGACGGCAAAACCTACGGTTATCCGAACTATTCCAATACACAGGCGGATTATGACAGCGGTAATATTCCGGCGAAGACGGCTTTTGTCATCCGCAAGGATGTGTATGAAGCGCTGGGCAGCCCTGACTTCGGGACCCCGGAGGCCTTCCAGAAGACAATGAATGAAATTAAGAGCAAATTCCCGGACATGATCCCCTTCGGGTTCAATGCCATCGGGGAAGGGACCGGCTCGCTCGGGGATGCGCTGCAGGATTTCATTGGCGTTCCGCTGGAGACGGAGGACGGCAAGTTCTACAACCGCAATCTGGATGAGGATTATCTGACCTGGCTGCGTACGCTGAATGCCGTGTACAGAGACGGGGCGATCAGTGATGATAGCTTCGCGGATGACGGAACCGGCTTTGAGGAAAAGGTGAAATCCGGCAAATATGCGGCCATGCTGCTTGACGGTACACCTCAGCAGGGCGGCAATCTGCAGATCTTCATGAGTGCCAATCCAGGTAAGGAGTATATGGCTGTTGACGGGCCGCAGAGCACCGTAGGGCATCAGCCGACCCTCAATCAATCCGGGATTACCGGCTGGATGATCAATTACATCACCAAGAATTGCAAGGACCCGGCCAAAGCGATTCAGATCTTCACGTATCTGCTGAGCGAAGAAGGGCAGAAGCTGATGAACTACGGGATTGAAGGTGTAACTTATAAATCCAATCCCGACGGTACGGTTGAGCTGCTGCCGGAAGTGAAGGACCTGCAGCTTAATAATGCGGATAAGTTCAAGAAGGACTACCGGATGGGCGAATTCATGTTCTTCGGACATGACCGCCACAAAGCGCTGAGCAAGGACGCCTTCCCCGAGTCGATCAAGCAGATGCAGGAATGGGGTAAAGGCAAGCTGAAGCCGCATTTCATCCTGGAGAATATTAACCCCGATCAGGGGACGGCGGAGGCCCGCGGCCAGACGGCCATTAATACGAACTGGAACACCACGCTGGTCAGCATGATCCGTGCCAAGGACGAGGCAACCTTTGACAGCATTCTGGCGGAGCATAAGGCCTTCCTGGACAAGAACAACTGGAGCAAAATCGTAGAGGTCCGCAGCGAGAAGATGAAGGCCAATAAGGCCAAGCTGGGCATTAAGTAGGCAAGGCGCAAGGGAGGGCCCGTTTTGGGCCCTTTTGTATAAGAAGATGGAGGGATAACACATGCGGGAAATGATCATGTACCAGTCCAGCGGAGAGAACGAGCTGTTTATAGAGCAGTCCGCAGCACAGCTGCCGCAGATTTCTGATGATGCAGTTACGGTCACCGTAGACATTGATGCGAGTAAGACCTATCAGGAGATGGATGGCTTCGGGGCTTCCTTCACCGACTCGGCCGCCTACCTGATCCATCAGGTGCTGGGTGCAGAGCAGCGGACGGAGGTAATGCGCAAGCTGTTCGATCCGCAGGCGGGGATCGGATTGTCCTTCCTGCGTAATCCCATGGGCGCATCGGATTATGCCAGAACGGTTTATAGCTATAACGACCTGCCTGAAGGCGGGAGCGATCCGGAGTTGGCCGGATTCTCCATCGCCCACGATGAAGCAGACATCATTCCTTTGGTGCAGGAGGCACTCAGGCTTAATCCTGAGCTGAAGCTGATGGCCTCCCCCTGGAGCGCGCCGGGCTGGATGAAGACCAGCGGCTCGATGATCGCCGGACGGCTGAAGCCGGAGCATTACGGAGTCTATGCGGATTATTTTGTCCGCTATATTCAGGCTTATGCCGCTCATAGCTTACCTATCTATGCTGTAACTGTGCAGAACGAGCCGCTCTATGAGCCGCAGCATTACCCCAGTATGCTGATGCTGCCGGAGAAGCAGAGGGAGTTCATCCGGGACTATCTGAAGCCTGCGTTCAGGCAGCACGGGCTGGCCGCCAAAATCTTCTGCTACGACCATAACTGGGACCGGCCGGATTATCCGCTGTCTGTGCTGGAGGCAGCCGCGGCAGAGGTGGACGGCGTAGCCTGGCACTGGTACGGCGGCGCGGCGTCCGCGCAGTCGGAGGTGCAGGCGGCCTACCCGGATCATGAGGTCCATTTCACCGAAGGCTCCGGCGGGGAATGGATTCCCCCGTTCGAGCAGGCCTTCTCCAATGTGATGCGCACGGGAATTGAGATTCTGCGGAATCACAGCAAATCGTTCGTGCTATGGAATATGGCCTTGGATGAACTGAACGGCCCTACGGTGCCCGGCTTCGGGGAGAGCACCTGCCGCGGGGTAGTGACGGTCAACCAGCAGACCCGGGAGCTGACGTACACTCTGGACTACTATGCACTGGCACATTTCAGCAAGGTGATCCGCCCCGGAGCCTTGCGCCTGGAGTCTGCCGCCAGCCATGAGCCCGTGCGTTCCGTGGCCTTCCGCAACCGCGACGGGTCCATCGCAGTCGTCCTGTTCAACGACGGAGAGACCCCGGAGACCGTGGCTGTGCGGCTGGAGGGGGAAAAATTATTGACCCTTGATATCGCCGCGAAGGGTGCGGTTTCGGTGAGGGCGGGCAGGTAAGCGGGAGTAGAAGTATAGGCTAGACAAAGACTTAGGCTGCCGGGATGTTCCCGGGCAGCCTAAGTCTTTTTTAGGAGTAGTGTGATGGTGCGTGGGCGGAATGAATGCAGAAAAGCGAACACAATCGGCTGGCGAGATGTGCGTGGACGGAATGTGTGCGGAAAACCGATTACAATACGCTGTCGCGAGGCATGTGGGCCGAATGTAATCGAAAAACCGATTACAATGAGCACACACGAGGTATGCGGTCTAAATGTAATCGGAAAACCGATTACAATACGCTGTCGCGAGGCATGTGGGCCGAATGTAATCGAAAAACCGATTACAATGAGCACACACGAGGTACGCGGTCTAAATGTAATCGAAAAACCGATTACAATACGCTGTCGCGAGGCATGTGGGCCGAATGTAATCGAAAAACCGATTACAATGAGCACACACGAGGTACGCGGTCTAAATGTAATCGAAAAACCGATTACAATTCGCCAGCGCGCTTAATTTCTAATTACTGTTTACCTTTTTACTCTTTACCCTTGCTGCCAAAGATCTCAACGATCTCATCCAGCAGCCGGTCGAGGGTAATCGGGTCATCGAAGTTATATTTGCTGTCGAAGGTGTATACACGGCCCTCCTTGACGGCAGGGATCGCTTTCCATAAGCCGCTGTCCATCAGCGCGCTCTGTCTTGCAGCCGTCTTGCTGCTGGTGTCGGTAAGGAGGAACATGTGCTTTCCAATATACTGTGGCAGCACCTCGTCAGAGATGGTTACGAACCGTTCGCCGGCATCGACCAGCTTCTGTACGCCTTCAGCCGGTTTGAAGCCAAGCTGTCCGTACAGGGTTTCGTTCAGCCCTTTGCCGCCCATAATGTACAGCTCGGAGCCAAGCACCAGCAGGGAGGTAGCTGTATCACCTTCAGTTAGATTGAGCTGCTTCTTCACGGAGGCAACCTTCGCCTGGTAATCGTTGAACCAGCGGTCCGCAGCTTCCGTGCGGCCGAACAAGTCAGCGAGCTGCCGGACACGCTCCTCCGTCGGGAAGGTGCCGTCAAGTCCCACCACCACGGTCGGCGCGATTTTACTTAACGCTTCAATCCCGGTCTCGTCCCAATCGTCGAAGATAATCAGGTCCGGGGATAAGGCCAGAATCTTCTCAGCAGAGAACGGATACCCGATATCCTCAATCCCTTCGAGTAGATCGGGGTAAGCCACCTGAGTGCCGATGACGCTTAGCGAAGCTCCCGCAGGCTTAATCCCCAGCGCCAGCAGGTCACCCGGATTGCTGCCGACATAGACAATCTTCTGGGGATCGGCGGGGATTTCAACCTCCCGTTTCTTGTAATCGGTATACTTCCGTGTTGCAGCAGCCGCTTCCGTGACAGCTGCCGGGCTGGCCTCAGGCGCTACGGTTGCCTGACTTGTGGCGGCTGCTGCCGGAGCTGTCGCAGCTGAGTTATCCGGTTGGCCACAGGAGGCCAGGATCAAGGTGAAGAGAAGCAGGGTTAACGGGAGTACTAATTTTTTGAGGCTTGGCATGTGCTATGCTCCTTTAGAAGGTATGTAGTTGAATGAAGATGATAATCATTATCATTTAACTATGATAGAGAGGAAATACCGCTTTGTCAATCTCTAAGTTGGTCTGATTCAAGGTAAGTAGGGGACAATCAGAACTCTTTTCTCATTGGGAAAAAATAACTGTAAGCCAATTTACAGCTGAAGGGAAGCACCCGCCGCTATAAAATGATAGAATAATAGTCATAGTCTTATACAGGGAGTGAATTTCTTATGAAAAAGATTGCTGCCGGCGTCATTGCCGGAGCGATACTGATGGTGGGTGCGCAGGCGCTGGGTGCTTCTGCAACACTGGTAGGAAAGGCCATTCAGGCGGAGTATACGGTAAATGTGTATGGAAAAAAGCTGGCAGATCCGGCCATTGTGATTGATGGCAAGAGCTACGCGCCCGTACGGGCGATTGGTGAATTGGCCGGGTTCAAAGTGACAGTGAAGGGCAAAACGATTAGCCTGGATGATAAAGGACAAGCCGCTCCTCCGTTGTCCGACGAGAGAAGCTCGCTGGTTGGTCCAGTGCCGGTGACTACACCAGATCCTGCTTTGACTGCGGCCAAGAGCAAAATTGATATTATTGACGAGAAGATTGATTCCGTGGTAACTAACATCCTGACCACCAGCAGCCTGCTGAAGACGAGTCCCGGCAATGCCGAGCTCAAGCAGAAGCTGGAGCAGTACAAGGAAGAATACGCCGACCTGCTGAAGCAAAAGGACCAGGAACTGCAGAAATAAATAAATTGCCCCGTGCCATGAATGATGTTGATTATGGGCTGCGGGGCTTTTTGGGGCGGATGGGTATGATGATTAAGACGCTATACATTGTTTTATAACACGTGTTATACTTCCCTTGAGGTGCTAATTAGTATGAGCAAAAAAAGAGTGACCAGCTTCGATGTAGCCAAAAGGGCTGGCGTGTCGCGCAGTGTAGTCTCTGCGGTGCTGAACGATACGCCCGGCATTGGCGTTGGAGCCGATACGCGCGAGGCTGTGCTGGAAGCCATCCGTGAGCTGAATTATCATGTGGACGCGGGAGCGCGCAGCATGAAGACAGGAAGAAGCATGACGCTGGCCGCTTACGGGGATACGCGTCATCCGCTGTTCATCCGGCTGCTGGAAGGGATGCAGCGGGAGTGTGAGCTGGGCGGGTATCACATCCTGCTCTGTTCCCCGCGCCCCAAGGGGAATGCGGGCGGCAGAGCCGAGCTGCTGGAATTGTATCACCAACGGAAGATCGACGGTATTGTCACTCTGGACCACACCAGCTACCGGGACGAGGAATGGGCCTCCGGTGTCAGCGCTGCCGGAGTCCCCTACGTCTCCGTGGAAGGGTATGCGGAAGTGCCGGGAGTACAGTCTGTACTGGCTGATTATTCAGGTAGTGTGGAGACCGCAATGAATTATTTGATGCGGGAAAGCAAGGCACAGCAGCCGGGGCCGGTCTACGCCGAGGTGTACCACGAGGGGGAGGCGGATAACTGGGCGGAGCGGAACCGCCGGGAGGCCTACACAAGCTGGTGTATATCACGTGGGATGGAGCCGGTAATCGTTCGTTTGGAAGAGCATGGAAGCGCATGGGTAGATTGTCTCCAGAGGCTTACGGCGGTCAGCGGTCAGCCGTCTGCGCCCCTCCTGGTTAACTGGTCGAGCGCGATTCCCGATCTGTACCGGGCTGCTCATAAGCTGGGCCTGAGGATCGGTGAAGACCTGCGTATTATGGCAGCAGACAACACGATTCAAGGCGACCGGCTCAGCCTGCCCTCCTTAAGCTGCGTAGAGATCCCCTATGTGAGTATGGGAGAGGAAGCCGTCCGCTGCCTGCTCGCACAGATGAGCGGAGGGAACGGGAATAAGGCTGGCCAGGCCGAGAAAATCTGGCTCCCGGCTGTGTTGAGGGCGGGGGAAAGCGCGTAGCTGCTGGTGGAAGTGGAGCTGAAGTGTTAAGTGCTGGAGGTAGTGGAGCTGACGAGGCTGGTAGCGTGGAGTGCGCCGGATGGGCCGGATGCAGGAAGGAGAGGGATAAATCCCTCTGAAGCGGGGCTGCTTGAGGCGGGCTAGGTAGGCGAATGAGGGGCACAAGTGCACCTGAATTTGCCGAAAGTTGGCTAGGCGCGAAGTTGGCTAGGCGCGGGAATGAGGAGCACAAGTGCACCTGAATTTACCGAAAGTGGGCTGGGTGAGTGAATGAGGAGCACAAGTGCCCCTGAATTTGTCGAAAGTGAGCTGGGAGAGCGAATGAGGAGCATTAGTGCCCCTGAATTAGCCGAATGTGGGCTGGGAGAGCGAATGAGGAGCATTAGTGCCCCTGAATTAGCCGAAAGTGGGCTGGGTGAGTGAATGAGGAGCATTAGTGCCCCTGAATTTCCAGAAAGTAGGCTAGGTGAGCGAATGAGGAGCATAAGTGCACCTGGTCTCAGCCCCACTACTTTTGCCTGCTTAATAACACGTGTTATAACATGAGAGGAGAATGTTAATGTTCTGGACAGAAGAGAAGCTTGGGGCGCGGTTGAGAGAGCTGGAGAGTTACAGGTACCGTGAGGGGATTATGCTTGAGGAGTGGCAGGTTACTGAGGATCTGGAGGGGGCTAATGGTGCCTATCCGCCTGTTCTTGATGGTAACAGGAAGCTGCGGACCGGGGAGCATTGGACCGGCTATGATGCTTATCTGTGGCTGCACCGCAAGGTAAACGTTCCAGCCGAATGGCAGGGGAAACGTGTTGTCGGGCTGTTCGATTTCGGACGTACCGGCGGAGGCAATAACAGCGGGTTCGAATCGCTGCTGTACCTGGACGGGAAGCCTTATCAGGGGGTGGACTCCAACCATCAGGAGGTATTTCTGGAAGACGGCGCGGCTGGCAGTGAGCTGAATTTCACCTTCCGCTTATGGTCGGGCCTGAACGGCGACGGGCAGCTCATCCCGCAGGAGCACAAGATCAAGCGGGCGGAGCTGGCCTATCTGGATGAGTCCACTGACAATCTCTATTATACCGGTCGGGCTGCGCTGGGTACGATCAAGCAGCTACAAGACAGCCAGATTCAGAAGCATGAGCTGCTAACCGCCTTGAACAAGGCCTTTAACAAGCTGGACTGGTCCAGACCCGGAAGCGCGGCGTTCTATGCCTCAGTTCAGGAGGCCGAGTCAAGCCTGCTCGCAGACCTGTCCCGGCTGGAGCAGGAGCATCCCGTAACTGTAACCGCCATCGGCCATACACACATCGATGTGGCCTGGCTGTGGCGGCTTACCCACACCCGGGAGAAAGCGGCCCGCTCCTTCTCCACCGTACTGCGGCTGATGAAGGAGTTCCCGGAGTACATTTTTTTGCAGACCCAGCCTCAGCTCTATGCCTATATCAAGCAGGATTACCCGGAAATTTACAGTGAGATCAAAGAGCGTGTAGAGGAAGGCCGCTGGGAAGCCGGAGGGGCAATGTGGCTGGAAGCGGACTGCAATCTGACGAGCGGTGAGTCGCTGGTGCGGCAGATTCTGTACGGGACGAAGTTTTTCCGCGAGGAGTTCGGGGTGGACTGCAAATATCTATGGCTGCCGGATGTGTTCGGGTATAGCTGGGCGCTGCCGCAGATTCTGCGCAAGTCGGGTATTGACACCTTCATGACCACCAAGATCAGCTGGAGCCAGTACAACCGGATGCCGCATGATACCTTCCAGTGGAGGGGGATTGACGGCAGTGAGGTGCTGACCCACTTCATCACCACACCCGAGGGACCGGATTCGGGGGCCTGGTATTACACCTATAACGGCCTGATCGAGCCTTTCTCTGTGCAGGGCATCTGGGAACAGTACCGGGACAAGAACCTGAACCGTGAGCTGCTGTTGTCCTATGGTTACGGGGACGGGGGCGGCGGTGTTAACCGCGAGATGCTGGAGATGCGGCGGCGGCTGGATACGATGCCGGGTCTTCCGCAGGTGAAGACAGGCCGGGCAGCGGAGTACTTCGAGCGTCTCCATGAGACGATAGATGCTACGGAGGAGTATGTGCATACCTGGGACGGGGAGCTATATCTGGAGTACCACCGGGGAACTTATACCAGCCAGGCCTATAATAAAAAAATGAACCGCAAGCTGGAGCTGCTATACCGCGAAGCGGAATGGCTGCAGATGCTCTGGGCGGCGGAGAGCGGCGGATTCGGCCAGTATCCTGCGGACGCGCTCCTGGAAGGCTGGCAGATCATTCTGCGCAACCAGTTCCACGATATTATTCCCGGCTCCTCCATTCATGAGGTGTACCAGGATTCCCGGGTGGAATATGCCGAAGCAGAGCAGCTTGGCCTAGCGGCGCGGACAGCGGCTGTGGAGGGACTTGTCGGTCCCGCGTCTGCGTCTGCCGAAGGTTCGCTTGCGGCGCAAGCAGACCTCCCTCCGGCGGAAGCCCCGGTGCAGACAGAATATACGCTGTTTAACAGCGCATTCTTCACCGCTCCCCGGCTGGCAACTGTGCCTCATGATGCGGAGAATGCTGTCTGGACAGATGCTGAAGGTAACCGGCTTACTGCACAGCGCTCCGGCGGGCAGTGGCTGGTGGAGACGCCGGCGGTCCCGGCAATGGGGAGCGCAGTGATTGTGGCCGCTGAGCCTGGCGGTTCCGAAGCCGCTCAGCCGGAACCTACCGTTCCTTTCCACTGGCAGGATTCCACACTAACCACTCCTTATTATATTCTGGAGTGGAATGCATCTGGACAGCTAAGCCGGATCTTCGACCGCGGCGCGGCACGCGAGGTGCTGGCACCGGGCGAATGCGGCAATGTACTCCAAGTGTTCGAGGATAAGCCGAAGATGTTTGATGCGTGGGATATCGACCTCTTCTACCAGGAGAAAATGCAGGTCATCACCAATCTGCGCTCCGTCAAGCTGACCGAATGCGGCCCGCTCCAGGCGGTGCTGGAATTCGCCTGGAGTTATATGGATTCCTCCATTGTCCAGAAGGTCAAGGTCTATGCCGGAAGCGCGCGGATTGATTTCGAGACCTATGTAGACTGGCATGAGCAGCACCAGTTGCTGAAGGCGGCCTTCCCGGTTGCCGTGAGGGCTACGGAAGCGACTTATGATATCCAGTTCGGCAATGTGAAGCGGCCGACGCACTGGAATACAAGCTGGGATTACGCGCGGTTCGAGAGTGTGGGCCATCAGTGGGCCGATCTGTCGGAGCGGGGCTACGGGGTCAGCCTGCTGAACGACTGCAAATACGGCTATGACATCAAGGATCATACGATGCGGCTGTCGCTGATCAAATCGGCAACCAGCCCTGACCGGCTGGCGGATCAGGGCGAGCATAACTTCACGTATGCGCTGCTTCCGCATGAAGGGGATTGGGTGGCTGCGGGCACGGTGCAGGAAGCATGGGCGCTGAACCAGCCGCTGCTGGCCGTCGAAGGAGCCTACACCGCCGGAGCCGGCAAATCCCTGATCACCTGCGATGCCCCGAACATTGCGATCGATGCTGTGAAGCTGGCCGAAGACGGCAGCGGCTGTATCGTCCGGCTGCATGAGTTCACCGGAACACGCTGCACGGCGAATGTCGGCAGCGATTATGCCGTCTCCTCCTGGCAGCTGCGCGATCTGATGGAACGGCCGCTGGAGGCTGAGCCGGTAGACGGACCTGCTATACGGCTTGATTTCAAGCCTTATGAGATCCATACGGTTCATGTGGCTTTTGCCTGAGTCTTGCGTCTGATCTGCCCGTCCAGGCAGGGTAATGCACATCAATAAGGCCGCCATTTCGGCAGGAGAGTTTTCACTACACCTACCGAAATTGGCGGCCTTTTTTTGAACATATAACTGTTCTTGTCTGCTTACATCTGTTTAATCAGCTCTTCCAGCTCAGCAACCAGACTTTTGGCAAGCTCAAAATTGTTATCCTTCAGCGCCAGTTCTACCCGGGTTTCGGCTGCTTTCTTCTTCTGCTCCAGCTCCAGATAGTCTTTATCGAAATGCCGGGCATAGATCATCTTCTTGAATTTCTTGATCGTCATTTTGCGGACCGTCTTATCATCAATGATCAGTACATAATCCATCCCGTTGACTACGGAATAGAAGTCATGGGAGATCATAAGAATCGCGCCCTTGTACTCCTGGATGGCTTGGTCCAGCGCGATTTGCGTGTAGGTGTCCAGATGGCTGGTCGGCTCGTCTAGCAGCAGGACATTAGCCTTCAAGGCAGACACCTTGGCCAGCTGCAGCAGATTCTTTTCGCCGCCGGACAGGGCTGCTATTCTCTGGTTCACGATCTCGCCTTCAAAGCCGTAGCCTGCCAGATGGGAGCGGATCTCATCATACGTAGCCATCCCGGCCTCGATGAATTCTTCGAGCAGGGTGTTGGAATCGTTCAGCACTTCGCCTTGAAGCTGGGACAGATAAGCTACCGCAGCCTCCGGGCTGAGGGTAATAGAGTCGTGCTGGCCCCGCGCAATATCGCGCAGCAGGGTTGTTTTGCCGGTACCGTTCGGACCGATCAGGGCGACTTTATCACCAGCATTCAGCTCGAAGCTAACCTTGTCCAGCAGCAGTTCATCGAAGGCGGCCCGGTAATCCTGGACTGTCACTACAGGAGAGTCAGTGTCCTGCGGCTCATGCACCATCCCCAAATGAATCTGCGGCTGCTTAATGTCCACGAACGGCGCTTTGATTCTGCGGGCCTCCAGTCTTTCCTGGAACTTCACTCTCGCTTTCAGCGCCCTCCCTCTGGAGGCTTCTGAATTATACGTGGCGATCGCCCGGAGGTTATCGATGATGTTCTCGTTGCGCTCAATCTCTTCCTGTTCAGCGAGGGCCAGCTCCTGCAGCTCTATTTTGGTCTGAAGCAGGGAGAGGTTGTACTCCAGATAACGGCCGTCAAACTCCTGAAGCTCCTTATTTTCCAGGTGAATGATTTTGTTAAAACAATGGTTAAGCAGATAACGGTTGTGCGTAACCACCAGCAGAATTCCCTTATGAGCGTTAATCAGCTGCCGGAGCGCATTCAGGTTCTCGAAGTCCAGGAAGACATCCGGCTCATCCATAATCAGGAAGTCGGGGCGGTTCAGCATTTCCTTCATGACCTGAACGAGCTTGAATTCCCCTCCGCTCAGCTCAGATACCTTAAGATCCCTGCGCTTCATGAGGTCTGCCAGATTCAGCTTTTTATGAATGAGACTCTCGTAATCATCTCCGCCCAAGGCCTCAAAAGCGTCCAGAGCCAGTTGATACTTCTCCAGCAGCGGCTCAATATCCGCCGAGGTCTCCATCTCAGTGCAGATGAGCTGTATTTCCTCCTGTAGCTTAATGAAAGGTCCGGCTATATATTCAAACACGGTGGTGTCTAGAGACTGGTCAGGCTTGGCGAACTGGCTCACATACCCAATGCTGCAATCAGGCTCCATCTCTATTGTACCGTCGAACAAATATCTGTTCCGGTCGATGAGGATATCGATCAGGGTGCTTTTTCCGCTGCCGCTGGTTCCGATAAAAGCGCAATGCTGCGCCTCTTCGAGCGTAAACGAAATGTCAGTGTAGAGCTCTTTTTGCGGGAAGGAGAAGGACAGGTGTTGAACTTTAATCATAGGACTACCTTTCTGTGTAGCTGGAATGGAGTTTACCGTTGATAGCCTAACACTATTTCCTAATAACATCAATGATTCCGCGTTAAAGTTGTTCCTCCAGGTTCACCGCTTCTATCTGTTTCCTTCCCGATGTTTGCCGGTAGATCCCCGGTGTGGTGCCGATAATCCGCTTGAACACCAGATTGAACGTTGACGGATCGCGGTAGCCTACCTGCTCTGCAATGAGGTGAACGGGCGACTTGGGCTGCTGGATTAGCAGCAGACAGCTTTTCTGAATCCGGATGTTCTGCAGGTACCGGTAGAAGGTCTGCCCGGTATGCGCCTTGAACAGCCGCTGAAGATGCCGTTCACTCCAGTCGAAGCTGCGTGAGAGATGCGTCAGGGTAATCTCCTGCACATAGTTCAGGTGGACATAATTCAGAATCTGCAAAAATTGCGTCTGCTTGCCCAGCGGAAACTGAATCTCATCATGCTCCAGCCTGTAGATACCGATCAGCAGTTGAATGAACAGGGTCAGCAAATAGCTGTCCGAGCCGCTCTGCGGCAGGTGAAACTCACGGTGAAGCGCCAGAAACAGGCTCTCTATGGAACCATTCAGATCCGTCAGGGAGAAGGAATGCAGCCGTTGTTCTCTGATCTGCTCCAGGTAGGAGGCAATCGGCGGGTCTTGAATCACGCAGGCAAGACGGTCCAGCAGCTCCGGCTTAAACAAACAATTGTACACGACAAGCGGCTCACGCAGAGAGCTGGGTGAAGACGGACGGAAGACATGGGACACGCCGACAGGAATGAAGTGCAGCTGGCCCTTGCCGGTCGGGTGAGCCTTCTGGCCGATATAATGAAATCCTTTGCCCTCGGCCACGAAGGTCAGCTCCATGAAGTCATGGGAGTGAAGCGGAAGATCATAGGTCTCGGTAGCGCGGTTCACATATAACAGGAGATTGCCCCGGAAGAAATACTCCCCTTTTAGCGTATGGTTGGCCGAATCCATCAGTTCCCTCCTCCAGATCGCATAAAGTCCTTTTTACCCCGGTGTAATGTCCATATTGCAGGTCATGCAAACCAAGCGGAATCCTATAATTGTAATAGAAAGCGCATCATATATACAGGTATACAGGATTAATCCTATAAAAGGTGAGGTGTATTCAATGATAGCTATCCAAAAACCGCGAGTGGAGTACCAGGAGAATCCGCTGGGACTGGATACCCGTAATCCGAGAATCAGCTGGCAGCTGCAAGCGGATGAGCGCGATGTGAGGCAGCAGGCGTATCAATTACAGGTGGCAGGTGCGGCGGATTTCGGGAGCATATGGTGGGACTCGGGCAGAGTGGAGTCTGGTGAATCTCTCCATATCGAGTTGAAGGGGCTGGAGCTGCAGTCCAGGCAGATTTATTATTACCGGGTGAAAATATGGGATCAGCACAACCGCCCTACGGAGTGGTCACAGGCGGCCTGGTGGGAGATGGGGCTGCTCTCGCCGGAGGAGTGGACCGCAGAATGGATTACGGCTCCTTTGGCCTGCCTTGCGGAAGATGCGGAGCAAAGTCCGCTGCTGCGCGGAAGCTTCCAGGTGGACCGGCCGCTCGCCCGGGCCCGGATCTATGTGACCAGTCTCGGGTTGTACGAGCTGGAGCTGAACGGGGCCAGAGTCGGAGATGCCTATTTGACTCCCGGGTGGACCAGTTACAGCCACCGCCTGCAGTATCAGACGTACGATGTAACGGAACAACTGGTGGTTGGGGACAATGTGGCCGGAGCTTGGCTCGGGAACGGCTGGTACAAAGGGAATCTCGGCTGGGAGCACAGGAAGCATATCTATGGCAACCGCACAGCGCTGCTGTTGCAGCTCCATCTCACCTATGAGGACGGCACGGAGCAGATCATAGGGAGCGGTCCGCAGTGGAAGGTGTTGCCCGGCCCGCTGCTAATGTCGGAGCTGTATCACGGGGAGACCTATGACGCCCGCCTGGCGCAGCACGGCTTCAGCACGCCGGGTTACGATGACACGCTGTGGCTGGCTGTGGAGATTCTTCCGTATGCCAAGCATATTCTGCTTGCACAGGAGAATGATCCGGTCCGGGCGGTCCAGGAATTGGCACCTGTTGCTCTCATCCGCACTCCTGCGGGGGAGACAGTGCTCGATATGGGCCAGAATATGGTCGGCTGGCTGCGGTTCACCGTAGATGGCGCGGCGGGTCAGGAATATCAGCTGCGGCATTTCGAGGTGCTGGATCAGCAGGGAAATGTATATACCGAGAACCTGCGGACAGCCCGGCAGACCGTTACTTATATCACCGGAGGCGGGGGCCGGGAGAGCTTCCAGCCGCATTTTACCTTCCAGGGCTTCCGGTATGTCCAACTGATCGGCTTCCCGGACCCGCTGGATCTGCAGGACTTCGCAGGCGTGGTGCTGCATTCCGATATGGAGCCGACTGGCACCTTCATTTGCTCCAATGCTCTGCTGAATCAGCTCCAGCACAACATCCTCTGGGGGCAAAAGGGCAATTTCGTCGATGTGCCGACCGACTGCCCGCAGCGGGATGAACGGCTGGGGTGGACCGGCGACGCACAGATGTTCATCCGCACGGCGGCGTATCTGATGAATGTAGCACCTTTTTTCAGCAAATGGCTGGGGGATCTGGCTGCGGATCAGCGGGAGGATGGCGGCGTTCCCTACGTGATTCCGCATGTGCTTGGGGAGGAGGCGCATTCCTCTGCAGCCTGGGGCGATGCGGCGGTCATCTGTCCGTGGACAGTCTACCAGTGTTACGGGGATAAGCGGATTCTGGAGCAGCAGTACAGCAGCATGCAGGGCTGGGTGGAGTATATCCGCCGCCAGGGTACGGATGAGTTCCTGTGGAATACCGGCGACCATTTCGGAGACTGGCTGGGTCTGGATGCCAAGGCTGACAGTCATGTGGGTGCAACGGACCGGAATTATATCGCAACGGCCTTCTATGCCTATTCGGTCCAGCTGATGGAGAAGACGGCGAAGGTGCTGGGCAGGACAGAAGATGTAGAGAAATACTCACAGCTTCATCACCAGGTCAAAGATGCGTTCAACCAAGCGTATATCCTGCCAGCGGGGGAGGAAGGGCCAGCTACCCAGACGGCCTGTGTGCTGGCGTTAATGTTCGGACTAGTGGAGGGGAGTGCGAAGGACCGTACGGTAGCGAGACTAATACAGCTGCTGGAAGCGAGCGGGTATCACCTTACGACCGGCTTCGTCGGCACGCCTTATCTGAATCTGGTGCTGGCGGATGCGGGACATTACGAGGCTGCCTACAAGCTGCTGCTCCAGACGGACTATCCATCCTGGCTGTATCCGATTACCCGAGGCGCAACTACGATCTGGGAGCACTGGGACGGAGTGAAGGAGGACGGAAGCTTCTGGAGTGCATCGATGAATTCCTTCAACCACTATGCTTATGGGGCAGTAGGGGATTTCCTGTACCGCCATGTAGCGGGGATCGAGCAGACGGAGGAGGGGCCGGGCTATAAGCAGTTCCTGATCCAGCCGCATCCGGGAGGCGGACTGACCTCGGCTGCCGCCAGTCTGGAATCTATGTACGGGACGATCCGCTCCGAATGGACGATAGATTCAGGGACAATCGGGCTGATCGCCGTGATTCCCCCGAATACCTCAGCTACGGTGCTGTTGCCGGACGCCTTGCTGACCGAAGTGTCGGAGACAGGAATGGCGGCCGGGCAGCCGCTTGGGCAGGTCCCCGGCATTCATTCCGCTGAGCAGCTGGCACAGGTGGTGAAGGTTACACTCGGCTCCGGGGAATACAGATTCCAGTACCCTTTGCGGAAGTAAGTGGCGTGTAGACGGGCTATTACAGCCATTGATAATGCTGCGATGCAGAGCCCTCGGGAGTACGGGGCTCTGTTTTTTTATTGCGGCGCGCGGGCCAAATGTAGGCGGAAAACCGAACACAATGTGCCGGTGCGCGGGGCGCGAACCAAATGTAGGCGAAAAACCGAACACAATGTGGCGAGGCGGACGTAAGCGGGCTGTCTAAAGGACAACAAATCCGTACCCACTTGTTATCTTTCCCCATCCCCCCTCCCGGTGCTTGCAATCTCCCTGCATAAGGGCTATCATAGACAAATGAAGTCTGTAATTGCGAACATAGTCCTTATGTAAGGTGGAATAAGAGATGAAATACTCCAAAGCAACGAACTACGCTCTGCACACGATGCTGTTTCTGGTGGCGCACACTCCCGATAAGCCGATGGGCGTGCAGCAGCTGGCCGAGCGGCAGAATGTATCACCTACGTATTTATCCAAGATTCTGACCAAGCTGGTCAAGGCCGGGCTTATCGAGTCTGCCTCCGGGGCGAATGGCGGGTATCGTCTGCGGCGCAAGGGGAACGAAATCTCGTTCCTGGATATCATCCATGCCATTGAAGGCACAGCGTCGCTGTTCGACTGCGCCCTGGACCATCCCAGCGAGTGTCTGATTCAGCAGGAGATGGTCAAGGCCGAAGGGCAGATGGAAGACTATTTGCGTAACAAAATGATGTCCGAGCTTGCCGAGAAAATGCTGGCCTGTCAATAAGCTCTGGCATCATGCAGTGTCATTCTTCGCCATTCTGTGTGCTGCTATTTCCCGCTGCAACGGATACCGTCCCCTCAGGGGCGGTACAGCCGTTTTTATTTAGCGGGTATTATAGATATTCAAAATCTTTTAAGTCTATGTAATTGCATTGCAGTTAAGACAATCAAGACATTCAGGAGAGGATGAATTAGTAATGAATAACGGATTATTCGATGCAAGCGTATGGGAGAAGGCCTGGAAGGAAGATCCCAAGGCAATGGCTAACAAGTTCAAGGCGATGGGCATGAACCCGCACACGAGCTTTGATCATAAAGCGGATGTGTTCAATGAAGAGGTCTTCAGCAGTGCCGGGCGGGACCGGAGTGAGCGGATTATCGGCTGGATGGAAGGCCAGGGCGTGGATTTTAACGGGTTGACTGTTCTCGATGTGGGGGCGGCTTCGGGCGGGTTCACGGTTCCTTTTATCGAGCGGGGGGCCAAGGTTACAGCAGTAGAGCCTAATGTTCCGTTAGCGGAGCTATTCCTCAAGAACACGGCCGGAGCGGCTACGGGACAGGTGGAGCTGGTGCATGAAGCATTCGAGAATATCGACATTGCCGCACGGGGCTGGCTGAACGCCTTCGATCTGGTCTTCGTGTCCATGTGTCCTGCGGTCTTCGACTGGGAGAGCACGGAGAAGGTGATCAGCTGTGCCCGGAAATACTGTTATATCAGCACCTCGGCAGGTGTGCAGGAGCATAGCCTGATGAATGAAGTATTGCCGCTGCTGACGGGCCGGGAGGTTCATGCAGAGTCCTCGGATATGGCTTATCTGACTCAATTATTATATTTGAAGGGCTATTCCTATGAGACGATCATTACCCGCGAAGCGAAAAGCAAGGAGCTGTCACTGGAAGCAGCAGCCGCTGAGGTGATGGAGATGCTGCCGCTGCATCATCTGGACGGGGGAGAGGCTACCCTCAAGGTAGTTACAGACTATCTGCACACGGCCTACCCGCAGCAGCAAGTCGTTGTCCGCCAAGGCGGACGGTTCGGCAAGGTGCTGATCAAGCTGCAGGACCTGAATATGTACAGCCGCGCCGCTGCCGGAACGTCCGGGAAATCTGCCGATTCTGTGAAGCGTTGAACCGGAGCGCGCCATCCCCTGCACATGAGATTGTCTTTCCCGGGAAAGATGCTATCATAGAGAATAGGTCCCTGCGCGGGACCTATTTTCTTATATAGGAGGACTGAGGGCTATGAGCAGGAACCAGCGTATTTTCGAGCATGACCTGATGAAGAAGGTAGGTGAAATCTACTATGAGCCATAGTCTCAGAACCGTTTCCTTACGCGAGGAGCTGGTGCAGCAGCTGGTCTATCTCGATGAGCATAAATTCTCCATTCTGGACAGGGGAACGTGGGAGTCTCCGGCTGAGCGGGCAGAGGTACAGGCGATGATCAAGCGCTATCAGGAGACGGTGGAGCGGATTCTGTCCGGTGACAACGATGCGCTAGAGCGTTCTATGGTGCTGGTCGGGTCCCGGGTGTCGCTGCGGATCGGCCAGGAGACGCTTGATGAGCCGTACCGGATTGTCATCCCCGGTGAAGCCGAGCTGGATGAATTCTGCATCTCACTCTGGTCGCCTATGGGCAGAGGGCTGATTCTGGCGTGCCCGGGAGAGACGGTAACGATTCAGACTCCGTTCGGCAGCGATGAAGTCTTGATTCTTGATAATCGGTACGAGTGAAGCAGATTGCTGACAAAAGAGGCGTCCCTGATCATCCTGCGATGATGGGGGACGCCTCTTTGCCTTAGGCCATGCTGCTGCGGCCAGGAGCTACAGTTCTTCGATTTCCTGCAGCCAGAGCGCGGCGGAAGCATCGCTTGGCATGCGCCAGTCGCCGCGCGGCGAGAGGCTGACCGTACCGACCTTCGGTCCGTCCGGCAGGCAGGAGCGCTTGAACTGCTGGGTGAAGAAGCGGGTGACGAACACCTTCAGCCAGGCGGTTAGTTGCTCCTTAGGATAGGCTTCGCCGAAGGCGTGCTGGGCGAGATAGAGCATTTTGCCGGGAGAAGCGCCTGTACGCAGCATGTAATACAGGAAGAAGTCATGCACAATGTAAGGGCCCAGAATATTCTCGGTCAGCTGGACAATCTCTCCGGTTGCCGAAGGCGGCAGCAGTTCCGGGCTGATTCCGGTCTCGATAATGCTGTAGAGATACTTGCTCACCGTCTCGTGTGCTTCGTGGTCCGCATACCAGGCGACAACATACTGGATCAGCGTCTTCGGAATGCCCGAATTCACGCTGTACATCGACATATGGTCGCCGTTATAGGTACACCAGCCCAGCGCCAGCTCGGACAGGTCGCCCGTGCCGATGACAATCCCGCCGTTCTTGTTGGCGAGGTCCATCAGAATCTGGGTACGCTCGCGGGCTTGTACGTTCTCGTATGTCAGGTCATGCACCTCGGGGTCGTGGCCGATGTCCGCGAAATGCTGGAGGCAGGCCGCCTTGATGTCAACGACCTTCATCGAGGCGCCGAGTGCCTTGATCAAGCCTACCGCGTTGTCGTACGTGCGGCTGGTCGTGCCGAAGCCCGGCATTGTGACCGCCAGCACATCACTGGCCGGACGCCCGAGCAGCTCCATAGCCCGCACGGCAACCAGCAGCGCAAGCGTAGAGTCGAGGCCGCCGGAGATGCCGATCACAGCCTGCTTGGTGCCGATGTGGCGGATGCGCTTAATCAGACCGGAGGTCTGGATCGAGAGAATCTCCTGGCAGCGTTCGTCCCGCTGGAGCGGATTGCCCGGCACGAACGGGTTGACGCCTACGCTTCGTTTCAGCTCCCGCCGGGTGCTGCTGCTGAGCGGCGCAGCGTAGAGAATCTCGCGGTAATTGCGTCCGCCCTTGCCGGCCCGGAACGTTCCCATCACGGTGCGGGAATACTGCAGCCGCGGCAGGTCAATGTCGGCGGTAATCATCCGGCTCTCGTGGGTGAAGCGTTCCGATTCGGCCAGCAGCTGGCCGTTCTCCGCGATCAGCGAATGTCCGCCGAAGACAACGTCTGTTGTCGACTCGCCGGTATTACAGCTGGCATAGACATAACCGGCCACACAGGAGGCAGACTGACTGCCGACCAGCTGGCGGCGGTAATCAGCCTTGCCGACCAGCTCGTTGCTGGCCGACGGGTTGAACAGCAGCGTGGCCCCGGCCTGGGCCAGCAGGCTGCTTGGCGGCACCGGCACCCAGAGATCCTCGCAGATCTCCACACCGAACGACAGGTTCCCGTCACTCTCACAGGCAAAAATCAGATCATTGCCCACCGGCACCGCCGATCCGCCGATCCGCAGCTCGGTCACCTCCAGCTCCTCGGCTCCGGCGAACCAGCGCGGCTCATAGAATTCGCTGTAGCCGGGAATGCAGGTCTTGACCACAATCCCGAGAATCCGGCCCTGCTGGAGGACAGCGGCACAGTTAAACAGCCTGCTCTTGATGGAGACCGGCAGACCGGCAATGACAATCATCCGGTGCTCTGCCGTTGCGGCTGTAATCCGCAGCAGCGCCTGCATCGCGGATTCCAGCAGCCGGGGCTGGAGGAACAGGTCCGCACAGCTGTAGCCGGTGATGCACAGCTCCGGGAGTACCAGGTACTCCACCTCCTGGGTGCTGGCTGTATTGATGGCTTCAATTATCTGGTCTGCATTGAATACGCAGTCGGCCACCCGGAGCTCCGGGGAAGCGGCGGCGACTCTTGCGAATCCGTAATTCTGCATTCATTTCACCTGTCCTTTATCTGTCCATTATAGAAGTAGACTATCTAATAATTGTACCCATGAAATGGCATTGGTAACAAGCAGGGATTATCACAAGCGCTTCCATTTGTCTTCTCGCGGGTATAAACTAAACAGGGATGAAACAGCCAGCTATGATGAATGAGCGATAGAAGAGGAAGGGAGCAACCCGCTATGCCATTAGCAGGACCAGAATTAATCGAAGAAATCCGCAGCACAGAGGTGCCTTACGGCTGCCTGGCGGTCTGGTTTCTCGGACAAGCCAGCGTTATTGTCAAGGGCGCAGATGTAACCGTATATATTGACCCGTATGTATCACCGAACCCGGACCGCAGCTTCCCGCCGCCGGTTGCACCGGCAGATATTAAGAATATGGAGGTCTGCCTGATTACCCACGACCATTCGGATCATCTGGATGAGGAGGCCCTGCCCGTGCTTGCCGGGCTGAATCCGCAGGCGCAGTTCATGGCTCCGGCGGTCTGCCTGGAGCTTCTGCAGGAGCTGGGCATCCGCAAGGAGCGTCTGGCTGCTGCCCTGCCCGGTCAGGAGGCAGAGCCCGCACAAGGCTTGAAGGTATATCCGGTGGCAGCGGCGCATGAGCAAATGGACCGCGATGAACAGGGCAATCCCAAGTATGTCGGCTACATTCTGAAGCTGAATGGGGTGACGCTGTATCATGCCGGGGACACCGTGCTGTTCCCTGAGCTGATTGAGGAGGTAGGCAGCCGGAAGATCGATCTGGCGCTGCTGCCAATTAATGGACGCGATTATTACCGGGGAAGCCGCAATATCGTCGGCAATATGAATTACCGGGAAGCGGCGGAGTTCGCGGCGACCTCAGGCTTTGAGACTGTGGTGCCGCTGCATTATGACCTTTTCGCCGGCAACGCCGAGAATCCGGGCTATTTCGTGGATCACCTCTACCGCCACTTCCCGGAGCAGAAGTTCCATATGATGGCCAGAGCGGAACGGTTCGTGTACGTGTCAGCGCAGGCTTTTAAGCGTGAAAATTAAGACTTATTGTGAGTCAGCAGGGTAGAGCAGGGAGATCTGATACTTGGCAAGGAACTCCATCCATTCCTCAGACGGCCGCTGATCGGTGACGATATAATCGACCTTGTCGAAGCTGAACAGCCGGATGAAGGCGATCCGGTCGAACTTGGAATGGTCAGCCAGAAGGACCACCTTGCTCGCCTGCTGCTGCATCAGCACCTTAAGCTCGGTCTCCGCTTCGTTGGAATCACAGAGTCCGCCGGTCATGGAGAGCGCCTTGCAGCTGAAAATAGCCACATCCACATTATATTTCAGGATCGTCTGCGAGGCCGTAGGCCCTACGAAAGAGCTGGTCTCCGGCCCGAGCAGGCCCCCCGTGGAGATGAGCTTTTGCCCGGAATGCTGGAATTCTGACAATACCGCCAGGGAATTGGTGATGATGGTCAGATTTTTTTTGTCCTCGACGATTCTCCGCAAGCCTTCAAAAGCCGTTGTGCTGGTGTCCGTCATCACACTGTCCCCGTCATTAATCAGCTCCAGCAGCCTTGCCGCAATCATCCGCTTCGCTTCAATGTTGACCTGATGCCTGTGCGAGTAAGAGGGGTCCTCGTTGGTGTGGACGTTCAGAATCGCCCCGCCGTAATTCTTCTTGGCAATGCCCTCCTTGTCCAGCCGGTCGAGATCGCGCCGGATCGTCTCCTCCGATACACCGAATTTCTGCGCCAGATCCGCAACGTGAACCTTCTTATGCCTGTAGAGCTCATTAATGACCAGATCCCGCCGTTCAAAAGCCTTCATATCATGCCCACCCTTACGTTATGTAGTTGTATACAGTTTACTATAATCTGCTGCCTAACATAAATCCCACAATCACAAACAATTCCACAGTTCATCGAAATTATATCACACAAAACCACACAAAAACCAAATTTAAAGTGTGGAATGGTGTTGACTTTGCAGGTGAGTGATTCTATGATGTAGAGGAAATGGATTAGTCGGCGGCAAAAGACAAAAGGGTGCAGACCGCAGAGGCTGTATTTGGTAGCGCTTACTAATCGGAGCTATAGCTCCAGTGTAATGTTCTCATACCATTAACTAATGATCCGGGGAGGAACAGCAGTGACAGCAAAATATCCGAAGATTGGAATCCGGCCGACAATTGACGGCAGAAGACGCGGGGTGCGCGAATCGCTGGAGGCGCAGACGATGGGCATGGCGCAGCGCGTGGCGGCATTTTTGCAGGAGAATGTAAGGTATCCTGATGGCTCTCAGGTGGAATGTATCATTGCCGATTCTACGATTGGCGGTGTGAAGGAGGCTGCGGCGGCGGCGCAGAAGTTCGCGGGTGCAGGTGTAGGCGTATCCATTACAGTCACCCCGTGCTGGTGCTACGGATCGGAAACGATGGATATGGATGCGACAATCCCGCATGCGGTATGGGGTTTCAACGGAACGGAGCGCCCCGGGGCGGTATATCTGGCGGCAGTTCTATCTGCTTATGCGCAAAAAGGCATTCCGGCCTTCGGCATCTACGGAGAGGATGTCCAGGAATCCAGCAGCGAGGAGATCCCGGCGGATGTTCAGGTGAAGCTGCTGCAGTTCGCGAAGTCCGCGCTGGCGGCTGCTCTGATGAAGGGGAAGTCCTATCTGTCGATGGGCTCCGTGTCTATGGGGATTGCCGGTTCCATCGTCAACGAGCAGTTCTTCCAGGAATATCTCGGCATGCGCAATGAATACATCGATATGTCTGAATTTGTACGCAGATTTGAGGAAGGGATCTATGATCCCGAGGAGTTCGCGCGGGCGCTGGCCTGGGTGAAGGACAACTGCCGTGTGGGGGCGGATAATAACCCGCAGCATCTGCAGCTCAGTGAAGAGGTTAAGGAAGAGCAGTGGGAGACGGTTGTCAAAATGACGCTGATTGCCCGTGATCTCATGACCGGCAATCCGCAGCTTGCAAAGCTTGGCTTCGAAGAAGAAGCGAGTGGTCACAATGCCCTGCTGGGCGGCTTCCAGGGCCAGCGGCAATGGACCGACCATTTCCCGAACGGCGACTTCATGGAGACGATTCTGAACTCCTCGTTCGACTGGAACGGCAGACGGGCGCCTTATATCGTCGCCACCGAGAATGACAGCCTGAACGGGGTGACGATGCTGTTCAATTATCTGCTGACGAATACGGCGCAGATCTTTGCCGATGTGCGCACCTTCTGGAGTCCGGCTGCCGTGAAGCGAGTGACCGGGTATGACCTTGCGGGAGCGGCGGCAGGCGGTCTGCTGCATCTGATTAATTCGGGCTCGGCAGCGCTGGACGGCACCGGCGAGCAGAGCATTGACGGCAAGCCGGCGATCAAGCCGTTCTGGGACATCACGGATGAAGAGGCAGCTGCCTGTATCGCACAGACCCAGTTCCGCCCGGCTTCCCAGGAATACTTCCGGGGAGGCGGCTTCTCCACAGACTACCTGACCCGGGGCGGCATGCCGGTCACTATGGCCCGGCTCAATCTGGTCAAGGGTCTGGGACCCGTGCTCCAGCTGGTAGAGGGCTATACTGTTGAGCTGCCGGGAGAGGTTCATGAAACGCTCGACCAGCGCACAGACCCTACCTGGCCGACAACTTGGTTCGCTCCGAAGCTGACCGGTCATGGCTCCTTCCAGTCTGTCTACGATGTGATGAACAATTGGGGTGCCAATCACGGGGCGATCAGCTACGGACATATTGGCGCAGATCTCATTACGCTGGCCTCGATCCTGCGGATTCCGGTCAGTATGCATAACGTGGAAGAAACGCGGATTTTCCGCCCGCGCGTCTGGTCGCTGTTCGGCACAGAGAATCTGGAGAGTGCCGATTACAGAGCCTGCCGCAACTTTGGCCCGCTCTACTAATCCTCCACGTGAAGAGGTGGGAAGATGACAGAGGCGAAGACGCAAGTGATGGAGGTAACCGGTAACCAAGGAATCCGGCTGCTGGCCATCGACCTGGGAGCCAGCTCCGGCAGAGTGATGCTGGGATGCTACAGGGACGGAAAGGTGACGGTGGAGGAGATTCACCGCTTCCCTAACGGACCGGTAGAGGTCAACGGACATTTGCACTGGGATGTGCAGCGGCTGCTTGAGGAGATCAAGCAAGGGATTGCAGCAGCTGCGGCAAAGTATGGCCCTCTGCGCTCTCTGAGCGTGGATACCTGGGGAGTCGACTATGGCCTGCTGGATGAGCAGGGCGGGCTGCTGGACGCTCCGCATCATTACAGGGATCAGCGGGCGGCGGACTTCGCTTCAGTACTAGAGGCTGCGCTGCCTCCGGCAGAGCAATTCAAGCTGACGGGCAACCAGTCCAGCCCGATTAATACGGTGTATCAATTGTTTGCCGATCTTATGGCGAAGGCGGAGCTGCGGACAACCGCCAGACAGCTGCTGCTGATGCCGGATCTGTTCAATTATATGCTCAGCGGTGTGGCCGTGGCCGAGCAGACCATCTGGAGCACCAGCGGCCTGCTGAATCCGCAGTCCACAGCGCCTGCAGCCGAAGTGCTGCACAGGCTGGGGCTGCCGGTGACGCTTGTGCCCCGGCTGGTTCCGGCAGGCACGGTGCTGGGGGAGCTCCGGCCCGCACTCCAGGAAGAGCTGGGCAGCGGCCCGCTCCAGATCATCGCTGGAGCCTCACATGATACGGCTTCCGCCGTGGCGTCCATTCCTTACGGCGGATTCGACTCTAACTGCACCGATGCTAGCTGTGTCGGCCCTGGCAGCGCTGATCCTAGCAACGCCGATCTTAGCTCCCCAGATCCAAGCTCCGCCGGACCTGACCGGCCCGCCGGACTCAGCCCCACACTGCAGGATGCTGCATTCATCAGCTGCGGAACCTGGTCGCTGGTCGGCCTGGAGACGGCGGAGCCCATATTAAGCGATGCCGCCCGGGCCAGCGGCTTCACTAACGAGAGCGGCTTCGGCGGCACCAACCGGCTGCTGAAGAATATCACCGGCCTCTGGCTGCTCCAGGAGACCCAGCGGTGCTGGGCTGAAGCGGGGGAACCGCTCAGCCATCAGGAAGCCGCCGAGCTGGCCGGGCAGCTGGACCGGCCAAGTGCGTGCATAGCAGAGCTGGACCCGAACGATCCGCTCTTCAGCACGCCGGGCGATATGCCGCTGCGGATTGAATCCTACTGCATCCGCACCGGACAGCCGGTGCCGCAGACCCGGTCGGAGATCATCCGCTCGATTCTGGAGAGTCTGGCCCGGTCTTACGCGGATACGATCCGCGAGCTGGAGGCGCTCACCGGCCGTCCGATGCGCTGCATTCACATGGTCGGCGGCGGCATTCAGAACAAGCTGCTGTGCCAGCTGACGGCGGATTCCACCGGCAAAGAGGTTATTGCCGGACCGGTAGAGGCGAGTGCGATCGGCAACCTTTTGGTGCAATTGACGGCGCTCGGTGCAGTCGATCCCGCAGAGGTCCCAAGGGTGGCAGCCCGGTCCTGCTCAACGCTCCGGTACCAGCCGTCTTTAACACATCAGAACTGATAAGCTTCATACAGCAATCAAGTAGCAATCAAGGGGGCAATTATGAATAATCATGAAGAAGAACTACGGCGCCTAATCTGCGATATCGGCCGGAATCTGTTCAACAAGGATTTCATCGCGGCCAATGACGGCAATATCTCCGCCCGCCTGTCGGCCACCGAGGTCATTACTTCGCCCACAGGAGTCAGCAAAGGCTATCTGCAGCCGCATATGCTGGTCAAAGTCAATCTGCAGGGAGAGATCCTGGATGCAGCGGAGGGCTACCGGCCGTCCACGGAAGTGAAGATGCACCTGAAGATCTACAACGAGCTGCCGGAGATGGGCGGGGTGGTTCATGCGCATCCGCCGTATGCTACCGCTTTTGCCATCAAGGGTGAAGCTCTGGACAAAATGATGATGCCGGAATCCGTCATTGCCATGGGGGACATTCCACTGGCGGTATACGGGACGCCTTCGACCGAAGAGATCCCGGATTCGCTGACTCCCTTCCTGGGCAAGAAGACCGCAGTGCTGCTGGAGAGCCACGGGGCCCTGACCTGGGGCAAGGATGTAATGGCTGCTTATATGAACATGGAGCGGCTTGAGTATACAGCGAAGCTGACCTTCCTGACCCGCATGATCGGGGGAGAGCGTGAGCTGCCGCCGCACCGGATTGAGGAGCTGGTGGCGCTTAGATCATTCTACGGGATGTAATGAAGCCGAGAGGAGATAGGAATATGCTCAAAAAAATACCCAAACTGCTCTCCCCCGAGCTCGTCCGCACCCTGATGGAGATGGGCCACGGGGATGAGCTGGTGCTGGCGGATGCCAATTATCCGGGACATGCGCTGCATTCCCGGGTGCTGCGGGCTGACGGGATCGGTATCCCCCGGCTGCTTGACGCCATCCTGGAGCTGCTACCGCTGGATCATTATGCTCCGGCTCAGGCGGCCTTCATGGCTGTAGTGGAGGGAGACCCCACTGTCCCTGTGATATGGGACACGTACAAGGAGATTCTCACCCGGCATGATCCTGCGGTGCAGGTGGAGTATGAAGAGCGTTTCGACTTCTATGACCGCTCCAAGCACAGCTACGCCATTCTAATTACAGGGGAAGAGGCACTCTACGGGAACATTATACTCAAAAAAGGTGTGATTTCCCCCGAGGCCGGGGAATAGCGGCACCAAGCAACGGACCGCCCGGTTAACTATGGGCGGTCTTATTGCTATTTCTAAAGTGCTCCGCTTACGGGAGCACTCGTTTAGAGGACCGCTCACTTAGAGCAAATACCCTCAAATGTTGCAAGTTATGCAACCTGGCTACCCCGAAATAGGGGCCTGCCAGAGGATTGTTGCAGGAAATGCAGGAATGTGCAGGCCAAGATGCTTAGTTAGAGGAGGAATCCTGCCTTTTGTGCAACAATTCCAGCTATGAGTGTGTAAGTTGGGGGAGAAGCTGCAATTTGTGCAAGATTATTGGTGTTAGTTTGAAAGTCTATTGCTCGATTGCTTTGTTATGCTATTACTCTATTACTCTATTACTCTTACGCATAAAGTATCTGCCCACTGTACATTATAGTGCAGGAATCCAGCACAAGAATGCAGTACAAGTGCCTCATACGTCGATAAGGGGGCACTATTTATACTATACAGTAATTGTAATATGCGTCTGTGTGTAGAGAGGAGTATAAAGTTGGGACGCAATGTGCTGGCGCGAAGGTGAGTGGAGCAAATATGTGTGAAAAACCGAATACAATGGGCAGTAGTGAGGCACGTAGAGCAAATGTGTGCGAAAAATCGAATACAATAGGCAGTAGTGAGTCGAGTGGACCAAATGTGTGTGAAAAACCGAATTCATTGGGCTGCAGTGAGGCACGTAGAGCAAATGTGTATGGAAAACCGAATACATTGGGTAGTGAGGCAAGTGGAGCAAATGTGTGTGAAAAACTGAATACATTGGGTAGTCACAGGTGCGCGTAAATAGGATAAAGCCCAAAGAGAGCAACTGAGGAGCACAAGTGCCCCTGAAATCAGCACACGCAGGCGAAATGAGCAAATGAAGAGCACTAATGCCCCTGAAATCAGCACAGGCAGGCGAAATGAGCAAATGAAGAGCACTAATGCCCCTGAATTCGCGAATGTCCCAAAGGTGAGCGGATGGGTAAGGCAGAGGTAAGGACACCAACTGTGTGGACCGTATGACTCCTTATCTCATCTCTCATTCATTATCTCTCATTCATTATCTCTCATTCATTTTTCAGCATTCATCATCTCTAATCTCTCATCCAGCATCTCCCATCCATCCTCCCAACATCCATCCGCAGAGCACTTTTGTTAAACCTCGTTATACATTCTCCGCAGGAATTGCGCGCTGGCCTGGAGATGTTCCTCAGGAGTGCTCTCTAGCAGGCCCTGGATATGCGGGCGCTTATATTTCATGTAGCGGAGCAGCGGGGCGAAGTTCAGCATCCCTTGTCCGGCAGGAACGATGTCGATGGTGCCGTTCTTGACTGTGAAATCCTTCAGATGCAGGACCGCGATCCGGTCTCCGAGGAGCTCCAGCGCTTCTGCCACAATCTGCTCCTGCTGAAGGTAATTCTCCGGGGTCATCAGATTCGCAGCATCCAGTATAATTTGCAGGTTATTAGACGGTATAGTATCCAGCAGACGCCGGGCTAACGGGGCCGTGTAGAGCGGGTGGTTGACGCCTGCCTCGATGCCTACAGTTACTCCGAAGCGTTCGGCTTCAGCAACCATGGCGCTAACCGAGGCGACGACCTCCAGAAAAGCCTTCTCCGTGAAGTTATCCGGTGTATACCCCTGACCCACACTGCCGGTCTCTGTCCCTACCAGACTTGCGCCGAAGTCACGGGCCAGCCGCAGATGAGTATTGAAGTCGCTCAGCGCTTGCGCGCGCTTGGCAGGGTCAGCATCAATGATATTTACATAACAGCCGAGGACTGCAATCTTGATACCGGCTTGTCTGAAGGCATCGCCATAGTACGCAGCAGCACCCGGACTTAGTGCGCCAAGCTCCGCCACACTCTCCGGAAAAGATTTATGCAGCGCCAGCTGAATTGCCGGGAAGCCATGCTCCTTCAGCTTATCTATCAATTGCGGCAGCGGACACCGCTTGAAGTCATGGGCACGGACGCCCAGGTGAAATGGAACGGTCATAGGGTTAGACTCCTTTGTATTCAGATATAAGAGTTCGCATGGAGCGCCGATGGGCCGGTTTCCACTAAAAAGGCCGCCTGTGTCCGAAAGTGGTCACAGGCGGCCCGATCATACTGTCTGAGGATTGAAGCAACATGTAAGAGTGGCGAATAACGTGCGCTATGTTTGCGATGCCCCACAGGCTGATGCACAACCTATTCCGCACGACACACGTATCTGCTTCCCACAGCTACACCCGCAGATACGGGTGCAGTAGTTTCAGCCCCGCAGACTGCGCTAGCGTTTCCGCTACCTCGCCTGCCGACCCCCAGCTACACCCGCGCGCAGATACGGATGCAGCAGCTTCAGCTCCGCGCACTGTGCGAGCGCTTCGGCTACCAGCGCTGCGATCTGCTGCGCCCCGGAGCTGCAGAAATGCGTGTCATCGGTAATGCCGTCCGGGTAGTTGGGGCGTGCGCCCGGCGGCAGGTGCATGAACAGCCCGGCCGATGCATCCACTCCCAGTCTGCGGTAGAGCTGCTGGGAGGCGGCAAAAATATCAAGCAGAGGTGTTCCGGTCTCCCCTGCAACCTCCCGCATAACCTGCGGATAGAGTCCGACAGCCTGCGGGTCTGGTTCCCCGTCCGTAGTGAAGCGGCGGCGGCTCACGGAAGTCAGCAGTACAGGGAAGCTGCCCCGGCTGCGGGCGGAATCAATGAATAGCTGCAGATTCCGGCGGTATTCGGTATGCGGCTCCGTGTAACGGAGAGGGTCCTCCAGCTTCTGGTCATTATGGCCGAACTGGATCAGCAGGAAATCTCCGGGGATGAAGTCCCGTTCCATATCTGTCAGCCTTCCCTCAGCCAGGAAGGAGCGTGTGCTCCGTCCGTTGATGGCCCGGTTCTCAATCTGCACCTTCCGGCTGACATACTGCTGCAGGTACTCGCCCCATCCGGCCATTGGCCATTCCCCGCCGCCCTTCTGGGCGGCGGTAGAGTCTCCGGCGATATAGATAGTCGGCATCTTCAGCATGCCTCCATCTAGACGGTGACTCCGGCTTCGCTGCCGGCAGTCTGGAAGCCGAAATATCCGGCTGCGTTATTGTAGGAGATATCCCGGACCATAGCCCCCAGAACTTCTAGGTCATCCGGCGCTTCCCCGCGTTCGGCGAGTTCACCGAGCAGCCCGCACAGGACCCGGCGGAAATATTCATGCCGGGTATACGACAGGAAGCTGCGCGAATCGGTCAGCATGCCGACGAAGTTGCCGAGCAGGCTGTTCTCAGCCAGCAGGGTCAGCTGCTGGCGCATGCCGCTGCGCGTATCGTTGTACCACCAGCCGGAGCCAAGCTGGAGCTTGCCGGGGGTGTCCTTCTGGTAGCAGCCCAGCAGAGCCAGCAGGGCAGGGTAGTCGCCGGGATTCAGCGAGTAGAGGATCGTCTTCGGCAGGCCGCTGCCGCTCTCGGCCCGGTCAAGCAGCTGCGACAGCGCTGTGGTCAGCGGCAGATCGTTGATGCCGTCATAGCCGGTATCCGGTCCCAATCGCTGGAACATCGGCGTGTTATTGTTGCGGTAAGCATGCAGGTGAAGCTGCATGGTCCAGCCCTTGTCATGATAGAAGCCGATCAGCGCGGTCAGCAGCTCTGTGCGGTAGCGGGTGATTTCCTCCGGTGATAGCACAGCACCCTGCATTCTTTTGGCGAATATAGCTTCAACGATCTCAGGCGCACCTGCTTCGTAACGCAGGATATCCAGCGCATGGTCCGACAGGCGGCAGCCCTGCTCGTGGAAGAAAGCAACCCGGTTACGCAGGGCATCCAGCAGCCCGGCATAGCTCTTGACCGGCAGGCCGGAGGCCGACTCCAGCTTAAGGGTCCAGGCGGCGAAGCCTTCGGCATCGATGTTCAGCGCCTTGTCAGGACGGAAGGTCGGGAACACCTGGAAGGCGGTCTCACTCCCCTGCAGCAGCTTGTGATACTCCAGGGAATCTGCCGGATCATCGGTGGTGCAGATCACCTTGACTTCGCTGCTGCGGATCAGGCCGCGCCGGGTGAAGCCCGGTTCAGCCAGCTTGCGGTTGACCTTCTCCCAGATGGCCGGCGCCGTGGCTTCATTCAGCAGCTCCTCTACACCGAAGAAACGGCGGAGCTCCAGATGCGTCCAGCTATACAGAGGGTTGCCTACTGCCTTAGGCAGTGTGCGGGCCCAGGCCAGAAATTTATCATAATCAGAGGCATCGCCGGTAATATGCGATTCAGGAACGCCGTTCGCACGCATCAGCCGCCATTTGTAATGATCGCCGTACAGCCAGGCTGCGGTCAGATTCTCAAAGGGCTGGTCCTCATAGATTTCGCGCGGGTCCAGATGGCAATGGTAATCGATAATGGGCATGGTTTTGGCGTGATTATGAAAGAGTAGCCGTGCTGTTTCGCCGGACAACATGAAGTCCTCGTTTAGGAACATGAGTAGGATCTCCCTTTGAATGGATTGGAATAAGTTCTACAAGGTAACGCCTGTTTTGAAAATAGCCAGCTCACGCACTTCATTCTGCTCGTTCCGTGTTTTTTGGCCGCTGGCGACATCAATGATATACGTGATGAATTCCTCCAGCACATCGGCCATCGGCGTTTCCAGCAGGGGGCCTGCGTTGAAGTCCATCCAGTGGCCTTTTTTGGCAAAAAGGTCGTTGTTCGTTGCTATCTTAACCGTAGGCACAAAGCTGCCGAAAGGCGTGCCGCGGCCGGTGGTGAACAGCACGAGCTGGCAGTCGGAAGCGGCAAGCGCAGACGCAGCGACCAGATCGTTGCCGGGAGCCTGTAAGAGGCTCAGCCCTTTTTTGCGCAGCTTCACGCCATACTGCAATACATCCACCACCGGCGACGAACCGGCCTTCTGGGTGCAGCCGAGCGATTTGTCCTCCAGTGTGCTGATGCCGCCGGCTTTGTTGCCGGGAGACGGATTCTCATAGACAGGCTCGCCGTAAGAGAGGAAATACTGCTTGAAGTTATTGATCAGCGAGACGATATCATCATAGACCTCCTTGCTCTCAGCGCGGGCCATCAGCACCTTCTCCGCACCGAACATTTCCGGCACCTCTGTCAGCACCGAGGTTCCGCCCTGAGAGATGATGAAGTCGGAGAATGCGCCCAGCAGCGGGTTGGCCGTAATGCCGGAGAATCCGTCCGAGCCACCGCATTTCAGCCCGATGTTCAGCTCACTGAGCGGAACCGGCTCACGAACGTCGTTCGCAGCGGCTTCATACAGCTCCTCCAGCAGCACAAGACCGGCTTCCAGCTCATTGCCTACCTCCTGGGCCACCAGGAACTTAACCCGGGACCCGTCATAATCGCCCAGCATGCTGCGGAACTCGGAGACGATATTGTTCTCGCAGCCAAGGCCGAAGACGAGTACACCGCCTGCATTGGGATGATTAACGGCATCGAGCAGAATGCTGCGGGTCATGCGGTGATCATCGCCCAGCTGGGAGCAGCCGTAAGGATGCTTCAGCACGGTCAGGTTGTCGAATCCGCCAAGATCGGGATGCTCGGCCTTGAACTCCTGAAGCATCTGCTCGGCAACGCCGTTCACACAGCCCACGGTCGGAATAATGAACAGATCATTACGGATGCCCACCTTGCCGTTACTCCGCCGGTACCCCTGGAAGGTCAAATCACGGCGCGGATAAATCACCGGATGGACATCAGGCACATACTCGTATTCTTCCTCCCCGGACAGATTGGTTTTGATGTTATGCGTATGAATCCAGTCGCCTGCGGCAATCGGAGCCGTGGCATGGCCGATCGGGGAACCGTATTTGGTAATGATGTCTCCGCTGCTGAAACCGGTCAGGGCAATCTTATGCCCCTGCGGAATCTCCTGGGCGGCCTGAAGCGTTAGTCCGTCTATCGTGAGTTCTTCTCCGGCAGCAATCGGCCGTAAGGCTACAGCTACCGTATCTCTCGGGTTCATTTTCATTAAGTTTTTCATGTTGGCCCTCCTAAAAGTTTGTAAGCTGCGCTTCTCTGAACTTCTTCGTGCAAACTCGCCGGTTCAGCCGACGAGTTCCTGTAATGCTGCGCGGGAATCTTCATGCTCCAGCTGATGCAAATGGGCGGCTATCGCATCAGCCAGTCCCGGCAGCAGGGTAAGATCCTGTCCCCACAGGCTGCTGTCGCCAAGAATGGTGTTCACGAAGCTGGCCGGCTGGCTCCAGGCCTGATCGAACACTGCCAGTACCTCTGCGCCGTCCTGCCGGCGAATACGGTCGCCCCGGTAGCTGAGCAGCAGGGCGGCGAAGGCGAGGGTCATCCGCTCCGGAAGCTGGCCGCGTTCCTGCTGGTAGCGAAGCAGAACCGGGAGCAGGCGGGCCTTGAATTTGGAAATGCTGTTGAGCGAGATGGAGGTCAGCTCATGGCGGATGAACGGATTGCGGAAGCGCTCCTGTACGGCATCGGCGTATGACAATAGCTGCCCGGCAGGCAGATCCAGCATAGGGATCAGCTCCTCTTCAATCAACTGCTTCACGAAGCGGGAGAAGGTACCGTCATTCATGACGTCTTCAACCGTCTCAAGACCGGCGAGCAGGCCCAGAGGGACCATAGCGGTATGCGGTCCGTTCAGCAGATGAACCTTGCGTTCGCGGTAAGGCGTCATATCCGGTGTCACCACGACATTCAGTCCGGCCTTAGCCAGCGGCAGGCGCTCTGTCAGAGACTCCGGTCCTTCAATGACCCAGAAGAGGAACGGCTCTGCGGTTACCATTACGTCATCAAGATAGCCGAGCTCAGCTTCGAGGGCGGCAGCCTGGTCACGCGGATAACCAGGGACAATCCGGTCCACCAGACTGCAGCAGAAGGTATTCTCGGACTTTAGCCATTGGAGGAATTCTGCACCAAGATTCCAGTCAGCCGCATAACGTTCTACGATCTCCAGTAATTTCTCGCCGTTGCGGTCAATCAGCTCGCAGGGGATAATGACGAAGCCTTTCTTGCCAAGCTCGAAGCGGCGGTGGAGCAGCGCAGTCAGCTTGCCCGGGAAGCTCTTAGGGGGGGCATCGTCTGCGCGGTCGCCTGGAAGATAGGCAATGCCGGCTTCGGTAGTATTGGAGGTGATGAACTCCAGATCATCATTCTCGGCGAGCGCGAGATAAGCTTCATAATCCATGTATGGGTTAATCACCCGGCTGACCGAGCTGATAATTTCGCGGGAATTGACGGTCTCGTTGTCCATGATGCCATTAAGCAGTACGGTGTAGAGGTTGTCTTGAGCGGCCATCAGATCAGCTACGCCTCCGGTTCCCTGCGCAATGGGCTGAATGAGGACAGCGCTTCCGTTGAACAGACCCTGATTGTTCATTTGCTGCAGCTGCCAGTCTACGAACGCACGCATGAAGTTGCCTTCGCCGAACTGAATCATCCGTTCCGGATGGAGGGTTAGCCCTGGGTGAGTGCTTCTGGATAAACGGTTTGTCATAGTGGTCATGATCTCCTTTAAAATACAGTGATAATTTGCACACGTTAACATTTTATTTTAAGCAAGATCCGGAATTCCTTCTCTTGTCCAGGAAGGCTCCGTATCTGCAGAAAATAGCGGGTAGGTTGAAATAGAGTTATACTTCTGCAACCGTATCCCTTACCACCAGCGAAGTCTTAACGAACAGCTGCTGCGGTGGAGTCTCCGGCTGCTGAAGCAGCTGGATCAGCATGGTAATGCCGAGCTCACTGATCTCGGCAATCGGCTTGCGGACCGTGGTCAGGGCAGGATTCGTATAGCGGGCGAACATCATATCATCGAAGCCGATCAGTGAGATCTGCTCCGGCACCTGCACCTTGTGGGCATAGCAGGCATTCATGGCGCCAATCGCCATATCATCATTGGAGCAGAACACAGCCGTAGGCCGGTCCTCCAGGCTAAGCAGCTTGCTCATCGCCGCATATCCGCTCTCAATGCTGTAATCTCCCGGGGCAAAATAATCAGGGTTCAGCGGAAGCCGGCCTGCAATCAGACTGTCCAGGAAGCCCTGCTTACGTTCGCTTGAGGACTTGAAGCCGGGCTTGCCTTCAATAATAGCCAGCTTGCGGTGACCCTGCTGCACAGCATAATCAATCGCTTCCTTGACGCCTTCGCGGTCATTGGCGACCACGTTCATGATGCCGGGGTCCTCCAGTTGGCGGTTCAGCACCACTAGCGGAATGCCGGTCTTCTTCACATGATAGATGAAGGCATTGTCTTCATCGCTCTGGCTCATGACCAGAATGCCGTCGAAGCGCTGCGGCTGAATATTGCTGAAATGCTGCACACCGTCGATCCCGTTCACCGTCAGATTATAGTTCTCATCGAGAATGTGCGTAATGCCTTTGATGGCATCCACCAGGAAGCTTGAGGAAGTCCCCTGCTCAATACTGGAGAAGAACAGGCCGATGATGAACGATCTTTTGGTGACCAGGCTCTTGGCACTGTAATTGGGCACATAATTCATTTCGGCGGCAATCCGTTCAATCTTATCCCGGGTGGCCTTCTTGATCAGCGGGTTGCCGTTCAGCGCCCTCGATACAGTAGTATGGGACACACCGGCAACACGGGCAATATCTTTGATGGTAATCATAGGTTCTCCCCGGGTACATGGAATTGTTAACGATTTCAGTTTAGTTCTCCAGCAGCGTCAAGTCAATAGTTTATTGGAATGCACACGTTAATATTTTGTGAAAAGTCAACGCAAAAACAGACCCGGATCAGGGTCCAGGGTCTGCGTTTGAAGAGGGGAGGGAGGATCACAGGCGAGCGCTGCTTCTCCTCTGATGAAGAGACCCCGAAGCCTTCTCAGGCATGGTTGTGCTGGAATTTCGTAATATCGCGGGCGTAATGCGAGGTGGAGCCGTCGAATCTTTTCAGCCGGACATACTCATCAGAGAATTTGTCAACGACTCCGCTGCCTACCTGGGAGTACATTCCGTCAGGGTCAAGCTGGAGGGCGGATACGAAGGTCTGTGACAGTGCGGCTACGAAAAAGTCAATGTTTTTAACAAGTGTCTGTGGCAAAAGTCCCAGTCCTTTCATCAAATAAGTTCATCGTCAGCGGAAAAAACTTAAATCTTATTGTACGACAGGCTGCCGGATTTGAACATAGGCTATACTTGGTGTATATATATCCAGCCGAAAGTTGACACAGGGATGTCCGGTTCGTATGGTATGCTCTCATTATAAGAGAATCCAATTACATCAGCAGGAGGAATTCAAGAATGGCCGAACCCCTGAAAGCAATGTACAACCAAGAATTCCTGCATAGCCTGGGAATGAAGATTAAAGCCGTCTACGGTTCGTTCGAGCTAGGCCGTTTCATGGCTGAGGCGATGAGGGAGCCGTGGGAGGAGTTGGAGCTGAAGGCACGGATGCGGAGGATTACAGAGACACTGGGCAGCTGCCTGCCCCCGGACTATGAGGAAGCGCTGAAGATATTGTATGCGATAGATAAGGACTGTGTCGGCTTCCCGTATCTGATTTTCCCGGATTTCGTAGAGGTGTATGGCGGAGGTGAGGAGCACTGGGAGCTGTCGATGGAGGCGCTGGAGCGGTTCACCCCGAAGTCCTCGGCGGAATTTGCCGTCAGGCCGTTCCTGCTGCGTGACCCGCAGCGGATGATGGCTCAAATGCTGGTCTGGGCGGAGCATCCGGGGGAGCATGTGCGGCGGCTCGCCAGCGAGGGCAGCCGTCCCCGCCTGCCCTGGGGCCAGGCATTGCCGATGTTCAAGCGCGATCCGTCTCCGCTATTGCCGCTGCTGGAGAAGCTGAAGGCTGACCCGTCACTCTATGTGCGCAAAAGTGTAGCCAACAACCTGAACGATATCGCGAAGGATCACCCTGATATCGTGATAGCTACCGCCCGCCGCTGGCTGGGCAGTAATGTAAATACGAACTGGATTGTGCGGCATGGCTGCCGCTCTCTGATCCGCAAGGCGGACCCTGAGATCATGGAGCTGTTCGGATATGCCCCGGAGGAGAGCGGCACCCCGCTGGTCAGCTCGGCTGTCCTAACGGCCGAACCGGCCGAGCTGCGGATTGGGGAGCACTGTGAGCTGCAATACACTCTGACGATCCGGGAGGGCGGTCCGGTGCACATCCGTATTGAATACGGAATCAACTTCGTCAAGGCCGGCGGCAAGACCTCGCGCAAGCTGTTTCTGTTATCCGACAAAACCGTGCCCGGCGGCACCAGACTCTCCGGTACAAGGACCCACCGCTGGGCCAACCTGACTACACGGAAGCACTATCCCGGAGAGCATACCCTTGTGCTGCTTGTGAATGGGCGGGCTGTTGCCGATACCTCACTGCTGCTTGAGCCGGAGTTATAAGGCAGAGATCTTAGAAGTATCCATACCCAAACAAAGCGGATGTTCCGGCAGCCAGTTCATGGCTTCCGGGACATCCGCTTCTCTATCGGTGCTATTATCCGCTAGGCTTGGCTCAAGCTGCTAGTCATGAATATTCCCGGCCATTTTCAGCCGTTTGGCAATCTCCTTGAATTCCTCGGCAGAGATGCCCGGTGCGAATTCTTCCTTCACTTCCGGGGCCTCGGGGATAGGGAAGCCTTCCGGTACGCCCTGAATGACCTCAAGCGGCAGCCCGTCCTCCGGGTGAGTCCCCTTCCAGATCTGGTCAATGGAGCTGAAATCCTTATCGCTCCAGGTGTACAGCTTCGTATGAACGCCTTTTTCCTCGTACTTTCTGGCTTCATTGAAAGCTTTGTTGTCCAAGGAAGGAATGGGCACCAGCTTGGTAACATTGACGCCTGTGGCAATCTCCAGCGCCTTGGCGTAAGCGACCACGTGAACACCTCCACGGACAAGCAGGAAGCCGACTACCGCCCGGGCTGCAGGGTGGTCGGTCATTTCGTAGACCTTCATTTTATGGGTTCTGGCCCCGCACTCCAGGAAGAAGTTATGAAGCAGGTCCTCCACCAGATTACCGCTGTTGAACACATTAGCTCCGGTCCATGGATTGCCCATCGAATCGAACGGCATGGCCCCCTGTGCGCCTGCCAGGAAATGATAAGACAGCCGTGCGTCTTTGACATCCGCAAGCGGTGTGGAATCCGGTTTCTTATAAGCCGTGGAACCTCTTAGACATTTGTTCACGGCGTGGGAGACCAGCTCAACATGGCCCAGCTCTTCGGCGGTAATGCTCATTACCAGGTCGTAGAAGGGCTTCAGCTTGTCCTTGGACCGGAAGTTGAAGGACTGGTACAAGTAGTTATTGAGTGTTGACATCTCACCGAATTTGCCTCCGAGCAGCTCTTGTACGGCTGCTGCAGCATTAGGATCTGGTTTCTCGACGTCCGGGATTTCAATCATAATCTCATCCATACGTGTGAACATGGTGATTATCATCTCCTCAGCAGTAGGTGTAAGCATACTTGTCTATTTTACACCTATTTCCAGTTTTTCAAACATCACCGCTGAGGAAGCTGGACATGCAGTTCATGATTGTTCTTCGGCTGCTGCGAGGCCATCTCCAGAACATAGCTTCTCGTTCCACTTGGCGGGGCGTCTTGCCAGAGCCGGTAGCCTTCTGTGGCGGTCACGGCTGCATTGTCCGTACTAGCAGAGCCTGCAAAGTAATTCTCGTTCAGCCTTCCCACAACGTCAGCCATTTGCTTCAGCGCAGCCTCCGTATAACGGGCGTAAGCGGGGTCTTCAGCCAGACGGTAATAACTCCGGGTGGCAGACCGCTTGCGGAAGTTGGCTTCACTGTAGGCTCTGAAGTCCAGCAGATTTGGATCGGTATTGCCGGAGGCTGCTGCCCATTGCTCCATCCCTAATCTTGCCGTGCTGTAATCCAGAGTCTGACGGGCGGAGGAATAGGTTAAGAGTCCGTATTGATGGGGAAAAACAGATAAAGCACTGCTGGCGATGTCATAGATACGCTCCCCGTCATGGCTATATTCACTGATGTCCTGAATGTGTATATGCCCGCTGAGAACCGTCCGTACACCACTCTGCATCAAGGCCTCTGTAACCTTGGCATGGTCCTCTACAGTGAAGCCCTCCTGAATGAATTCACTGTGATTCAGCAGGCTGTGATGCATGACCGTCACGAGCTGCGCGCCTGCGGCAGCGGCCTTCGCGCCGCAGGCAGCGATCCATTCCAGGGTCCGGTCACTCACCCGGCCCTCCAGCTGGGGATGGCCCAGCGCTTTATTGTCTCCGTACTGTGCAGTATCCAGCATGAGCAGCCACAGCTCCTCCGAAGGGGCAGCCAGATAACTGAGCGAATCCTCGTCTCTCAGCAGGGCCTCATCATAACCGAAGCTGCCATAGATCTGGCGGAATGCCTTGGCGCTCACGGAATCTGTGACGTATTGGCGCTTATCGCGGAAGCTCCGGGCCCAGGGATTCCGGATATCATGATTGCCCGGGATCACATAGATCCGGGTTCCGGTGTCTTGCTCAATGCGCTTCAGATGTCCGGCCAGCTCCTTATGGCTGGCTTCTTCCCCGTTGTTGCTGAGATCCCCGCTGATAATCACCACATCCGGCTTGCGGATTCCGATATCATAGCCCAGCGCCTCCAGCATTTCCTTGCTGTAGCCGAGCTGCTTGCCGTCACCGGCAGCCAGAAACTGCTGGAAGGCAGGTCCGAGATCCCTTAGCTCCTGCGCTAAATAATGGGTGTCACTCGTTGTCAGAATCCTCAGATCATGGCCGGACTGAATCCGGTATTGCGGCTCCGGCTCCGCTACATCCTGTCCGCCGCAGGAGGAGAGCATCAGGAGCAGAAGGGGAAGGATAGCATACTTATGGATGAACTTCATTAGGCCAGCACCTCTTTTCGCGGGCAACAACAAGAAAAAGGGGTATTCTCCCCGGCCGCTTGCCCGAAGAGGAACACCCCGCACCCTGCCGCATTATTTTTTCACTTCGGTGACGCCGGTTACCTTACCCTGGTCTGCTGCGGAATAGGTAGCCTGATATTTGTCATCGGAGAAATAGACATTACCTTCAATGGTGGCATTCACGACGGCGAAGCCGTTAGCCTCTACATAGACATCACCCACAAAGGTCCCTCCCTGAATCCGGGCATTCTCGCTACGGATCGTTAATTTGGGCGCGGTGAGCTTGAAGGAATTCGTGATGTTGTGATCGGCATCCTGGGTATAGAGCGCGATTTTGCGGGCAGGCTCTTCCTTATGGATGAATTGTCCGTCGAGCACAAGCTCCTCGGAGAAGCTCAGGTCCTTCAGCGTAGCTGCAATCCAGGTGCCGTCTTTGCTGATCGCCTTCTTGAAGGCTTCCCCGTTATCGACTACCGAAGCTGAAGTGACTGCATCCGGTGCAGCAGTAGCCGCCGTATTGCCCGTGTTCGCTGCTGTGCCGGAGTTGCCTGCATCTTTGTTTGCGTTGCCGCATCCGATAAGCAGGGTCAGGGTGAATGCCGCAAGTATTACTGCGAACTTTCTCATTGTGTTAACCTCCTTGGGGTGTGTAATGCTGATGGTATTTTCCTTAAAATTAATATAGAATGATTGGTGCGGAATTGATGTGATTTAGTTAACACGGCTACAATAATATTTACCGATCGTTCTATAAATGGTAAAATAGACCGCGAAAGGAGCATGATCATGGCGCGAAGCAAAGAGTTTGACATTGATGATGTATTGCTCAAGGCAATGACGATTTTCTGGCAGCAGGGCTATGAGAAGACGTCCATGCAGGATCTTGTAGCCGGCATGGGAATTCACAAGCGAAGCATGTATGACACCTTTGGAGACAAGCATACCTTATATATAAAAGCGCTGGAGCGCTTTGCAGCCCTTCAAAGCTCCCGGCTGGAGAGCCGGATCGAGGGCATCACCTCTGCCAAGGCAGCCATCCGCCTATTATTCGAAGCCACAATTTACAGAAGTGAAGAGGAGCCGAAGGGCTGTATGCTGGTGAATACGGCAGTGGAGCTGTCCAATCATGATCCGGAAGCTGCTGAGCGGGCCAATGAGGCTTTTTTGAATACCGAGAGATTAATGGAACAGCTGATCCTGCATGGACAGGAGACCGGAGAACTCTCCTCCCGGCATGCGGCTCCCGCGCTTGCAGCTTATCTGCACAATGCCTTGGTTGGACTGCGGGTTATGGTCAAGGCAACGAGGGATGCGGGCAAGCTCCAGACCATTATTGATACTACGCTGGCTGTGCTGGACTGAGCTGCCGTATTAGTATGAACGCGCCTGCCGGTATTTATCCAAATAGATATTCGTGCTGGCAGCAGGCGTGTAAGTGTGTTCATGCTTCAATATGAACGCGGTATGCATTACAATAGGTTTCTGGATAAGGTTACACCGGCAGGAGGGAGCAATAGGAATGGCTAAGCAGAAATACTACGTTGTATGGGAAGGCAAGCAGCCCGGAGTCTACAATACATGGGCGGAATGCCAGGCGCAGACGGATCATTATACCGGAGCGAAATATAAGTCCTATGAGAGCAAGGCGGCGGCTGAGACAGCCTTCAAGGCAGGCTGGAAGGGCAACTGGGGAACCGGTGCGGCAGCTTCAGGGGCGTCCGGCACAAGCAAATCAGGCAAGTCCTGGAGCCGGAGTGCCGGCGTGGAGACATCTGAGGAGATTGATTATGACAGCATCTCCGTGGATGTAGGCACCCGGGGGAATCCCGGACCGGTCGAATACAAAGGCGTAGATACCCAGACCGGGGATGTGATTTTCTCCTGCGGTCCGATCCGCAAAGGGACTAATAACCTCGGAGAGTTCCTGGCGATTGTGCATGCGCTGGCTCATCTTAAGCAGGAAGGCAGCAGCAAGACGGTCTATAGTGATTCTGTCAATGCAATGAAATGGGTCAAGCAGAAAAAGGTGGCCACGACCTTGCCCCGGGATGCCTCTACAGAGGAGATCTGGCAGCTGATTGACCGGGCGGAGAGCTGGCTGCGCAGCCATACTTATGACAACAAGGTGCTGAAATGGCAGACGAAGTCATGGGGCGAGATCAAGGCGGACTATGGCCGCAAATAAGTTCCTGTTATTCTGGTTAATAACAGGTAATGAAACAATACTAATAGCAGGGGAATTGGGAGGAGAACCGAATGTTTGGCAACGATTGGGATGAAGTGCTGCAGGAAGAGACGCAGAAGCCTTACTTTGAGGAATTGCGCTATGCCCTGGCACGCGAGTACAAGCAGTATACAGTCTATCCCCCGAAGGACAGGCTGTTCTCGGCGCTGAAGCTGACGCCTTACAGTAAGACCCGGGTAGTCATTCTTGGACAGGACCCGTATCACGGTGCAGGACAGGCCCATGGCCTTAGCTTCTCGGTAGAGCCGGGTGTAAGGATTCCGCCGTCTCTGCGCAATATCTATGCGGAGCTGCATAGTGATCTCGGTGTAGAGATGCCGGGTCACGGATCGCTGCTGCACTGGGCGGAAGAGGGCGTGCTGATGCTTAACGCAGTGCTGACAGTACGCGAGGGCCAGCCGAATTCGCATAAGGGTCTGGGCTGGGAGACCTTCACGGATGCCATTATGGAGAAGCTGAACGAGCGGACAGAACCTATGGTGTTCATCCTGTGGGGCAGCCATGCCCAGCTCAAGGGCGCGTTCGTTGACCGCAGCAGACATAAGGTGATCCAGTCTCCGCATCCGAGCCCGTTCTCAGCACACCGCGGATTTCTCGGCAGCCGCCCGTTCTCTCAGGCCAACCAGTATCTGGAGCAGCATGGGCTTAAGGGCATAGACTGGTCCATACCGAAGGTATAAGTAGTTCAGGCACAGGGAAGGGCGTGGAGCCATGAAGCATTGGGTTGGCAGACCGGTCATTATGTACTGCGGCGAGCAGCCATATACGATCATGAAAGGCGTTCTGCGCAGATGGGATCTTGCAGCTTCGGTAGCCGTCATTGGGCATCAGGAGATTGCCGTCCCTTTCCGCGATATTGTGTACATCAAAGCCCTGGCTCCCAAAGAGAGGGCTTTGCCCCCGGTTCTCCATTCGGTCGGATATATCATGAGAGAACGTCTGCAGTTTGATAATGCCGTCTATTTCAAATCAGCGGTTACTGTCTGGAAAGGGGACCAGCTGGTGGCATTCAATGCGACGATCATCGCACATACCAAAGGCTCCGTGACGCTGCATGGCGGGCAGAACCTGCCTAAGGGCAACCACACTTTCGTGGTCCGCTCGCTGCGGGGCTAAAGTCTGGACACATTCAAGCATGTACATTGAAAAGCCCTCCGGCGCGAGATCATCAGCGCCGGAGGGCTTTTTATTAAAAGATAAGAATTTATATGTTTTGGAGCCCCCGCAAAGTACCTGAGTTATCACCTACGCTAAAGCCCCGCTTTGTGGGGTTGTTTTACTATACCTTATCGTCCTTGACGATCTCAATCTCAATCCCCGGCGGAGCACTTGGCTCGGGTACGGGTTGATCCACCCGTTCAGCGATAATGATCTCGTATATGCGCAGGAAGATGATTTTGATAATCATATAGACCGGAAGCGCAATGAGGACGCCGATCAGTCCATAGAAGTCGCCCCCCACAAGTACAAGCAGCACTGTTGTCAACGGGTGAACATCCAGCGACTTGCCATAGATGACCGGTGACAGCACGTTATCCTGAATCTGCTGCGCGATCAGAATGACGACCGCTGACCAGATAGCCATAGAAGGCGATTCTATGAACCCCACGATAACAACCGGAACCGCCGCCAGCAGCGAGCCCACATAGGGAATGAAATTCAGCGGGATGGAGATCACGGCGAGCAGCAGAGAATAAGGCAGGCCGATCAGCAAAAATCCGATGTATAGCAAGATGCCCAGCACCACATTAAGCAGGACACGTGTAACGATGAAGCCGCTGAGTGCAGAGTCAATATCCTTGAACATCTCCTGGCCTTCCTTGCGGTACTTTCTCGGAATCAGGCCCTGAAGAATCGGTGACAGCTTGTGCCCGTCCTTCAGCATGTAATAGAGAATGATCGGCAGGGTAGCGATAACCACGACAATACTGGAGATCACTGTGATCAGATTGGACATCGAATTGGTCACCCAGTTAATGGCACTGTTCACATACTCCGTCAGGCGTGTGGTCACATCCGTGTCACCCTTGAAGAAGCGGGAGAACGACGGATCATTCTGGAGCTTGTTGAACTGATTCTGAATACCCTCGACCAGATAAGGCGTATTGTCAATGAAGTTCTGGATTTGCTCGCGCAGTGTAGGCCAGACCAGCACCCAGAATAAGACGAACAGTCCGGTAAACACAAGATAAATCAGCAGGACGGACAGCCCGCGGTTAACATTTTTGGTCCCCAGATAGTTGACAATCGGCCGCAGAAGATAATACATAAAGCCCGACAGCATCATGGGTACGAGCAGCAGTTGAATGATAGATACCAGCGGTGTGAACAGAAAAATGACCTTCGAGCCCAGGTACAGAATCGTCAAAAAGGCGATAATGGCCAGGCAGGTCCGAAAATACTTGCTTTGAAGCACAGCAGCCCCCCCTATCTCTTAAGTTATGTTTATGTATACGTATCTTTATAACCCAATTAGAAGAGATTGATTCAGACCTGACCGGGAGCCGCCGCCACATGCGGGATTCAAGCCACAGGCAGAGTGGTAATATCGCAGTAGCAGAGTGGTAATATTGCAGTAGCTGTAAGAGGAGGGATGCCGCATGCCAACATTGGTATTGGGGATTTTTGGACACCGGAGTGATGCGGTGCTGGCGATCGAAGAATTGAAGAAGAATGGGATCAAGGCGAAGCATATCTCTGCTGTCACGAAGCAGAAGAACACGCTGGAGATCATCAGCAAGGATGCCGCGATTGGAGATGTGGAGACGGGGCAGGGGAATAATGGCTTGTACGGTACAGCCCGCGGGCTTGGGGTAGGCCTGGATATGGTCGCGGATTCTGCGGTCGCAGCAGGTCCGGCAGCCCGCAAGCTCGCGGGGGCGGATCTGGAGACAGACGGCCTAGCGGTCAGCCTGATCGGAATGGGGATTCCGCAAGATGACGCGGAGGCGTATGCGGAGCATGCTGATCTGGAGCATATTATTGTCATTGTCCTTCTGCCCGAAGAGGAGCTGAGGGAGAAGGTGCAGGTCATATTTGCGAAGCATGAGGTCATACCTTTGAAGTAAGCGATGGGTTCGGAAAATATAAGGGATCAACGCAGCCGGCGGGACTTTCGTCTGGCTGCTTTTTTTTTGCGGTTCTGTACGAACAGCACCGGGTCGATGCCGGCACCTACCTGTCCGCCTGTTTCCTTGGTCACCTGCTTGGCTTTTACCAGAGAGAAAAAAGCAAACAGTTCCCCGAGTACGCCGAAGCCGGCGGCAATAATCGCATAATCCTCTGCACTGAGCTCCTCGGTTTCTACTGGGCCGTCACTGCCGCCCCCTCCGTGGCCGTTAATGCCGCTGCTACTGCCATTACCGCCGTTACCGCCTGCGCTGCCATATCCGTTGTTATTGTAATAGGCCATCTCCTGTTCACCCGCTTTTCCCCATATGTAATATAAATATGTCGCTCGCTGCCATTGTGAAATGGGCAATCGGGAGGTAATTTACCGCACCGGATGATATAGTTACAAGGCTGAAATGAGCATAAATGAGCAGAGCATACGCCAATTCTTACAGCAGTAGTGTATCCGGCTGAATAGTAGCCTCTTTACAGTTCATGAAAACGCTGTTACAATCATAAATGAGCACAAATGATCAACATCAGTCACAAGTGATTTGAATCCAGTCATCTTATCTTTCAATTCAGTAGTTACTGTATATATAGGAATCCGGCAGCGGGTAGCTGCACATCCTAAGGAGTGAGCTGCATGTTTGAAGAAGAACGCAAACGGATGATTCTGCTGTTTGTCGAGAAGCATACAAGAGCTTCGGTTCAGGAGCTCGGCCAGGAGCTGTCCGTCTCTGAATCCACCATCCGCAGGGACCTCAAGGAGCTGGAGGAGGCGCGGCTGCTGAAGCGTACGCATGGCGGGGCGGTGTCCCTGCAGAGTGTGAACTTTGAAGCGGCGGTTCCTGACAAGGAAGACCGGTTCCTGGAAGAGAAGCTGCGGATTGCCGGGAAGGCTGTGGAGATGATTGAAGATGGTGATGCCATTCTCCTTGACGGAGGTACCACCACCCTGCAGATTGCCCGGGCGCTGAAATCGTTCCGTAATCTCAAGGTCATTACCAACTCAATCATGGCGCTGAACGAGCTGAAGGACTGCCGCCATATTGAGGTGTCTATTACAGGCGGGATGCTAAGGCCGGACACCATGGCTTTTGTCGGACCGATGACCGAACGCTCGCTGGATATGGTTCGGGTAGATAAGGCCTTCCTCGGCACCAACGGGCTGGATATCCGCGAAGGGATCACGACCCCGAATATGCTGGAAGCGGCCACCAAGCGCAAAATGATCGCTGTAGCGAAGCAGACGATCCTGCTGGCCGACCACAGCAAAATTGGGCAGATCTCCTTCTGTAAGGTCGCAGATCTGCAGGAGATGGACCACTGCATTCTGGATACGGGGATACCGGATAGCTTCCGGAGGCAGCTTGAGAAGCTGGATGTGGATTATACACTGGTGTGATGGGATGGGAAGACAAACATTATAAATGAGGGATGAATGATGATCTATACGGTGACACTCAATCCTTCCGTCGATTATATCGTGGAGGTAGAAGAGCTAACACTAGGCGGTCTCAACCGGATGAAGCGGGATATGAAGCTGCCCGGCGGGAAGGGAATTAACGTATCGCGTGTTCTGAAGCAGCTCGGCGTGGAGAATACGGCCACCGGATTTCTTGGCGGATTCACCGGCGGCTACATTGACACCTGGCTGGGCCAGGAGGGAATAGCCGGCGAATTCGTTACTATTGCGGACGATACCCGGATCAATATCAAGCTTAAGGCCGGCCAGGAGACGGAGATTAATGGGGCCGGTCCTGTCATTACGGAGACCGAGACGGCTGCACTGCTGCTTAAGCTGGAAGCCCTGAAGCCGGGTGACATTGTGATCCTGTCAGGCAGCACGCCACCTTCGCTGGGTGGGGATTTCTACAGCAGGCTGATTGCAGTATGCAAGCAGAAGGGTGCGGAGTTCGTTATTGATACAACCGGGCAGGCTTTGCAGGACGCCTTATCCCAGGGACCGCTGCTGGTCAAGCCGAATCACCATGAGCTGGCGGAGCTGTTCGGAGTTCAGATCAGCACCCGGGAGGAGATTATCACTTACGGACGCAAGCTGCTTACGGGCGGCGCCAAGCATGTACTGGTCTCCATGGCTGGCGAAGGCGCGTTGTTCATTACGGGGCAAGAAGTCTTCCACGCCAGCGCTCCTAAGGGCCAGGTTAGGAATTCAGTAGGTGCGGGAGATTCGATGATTGCCGGATTCGTGGGCACCTTGTCGCTGACAGGGAATGTGCTGGAAGCATTCCGTGCCGGTGTGGCATCAGGAAGTGCCACAGCGTTCTCCGATGATCTGGCAGACCGGGCATTAATTGAAGAGCTTCGTCCGCTTATTGCCATATCTCAGCTATGAATAACAGAGGTTAACAGGTTCAAGTACATTCGGGGAGTTGAGAATTGATGAAAATTACAGATTTGATGATACAGGAAACGATGATTATGGAGCTGCAGGCTACCACGAAGGAAGGGGCCATTGACGAGCTGATTGCCAGTCTCGCGGCCAGCGGACGCATCGCGGATGCGAAGCTGTTCAAGGAGAAGATTCTGGAGCGTGAAGCCCAGTCGAGCACGGGCATCGGCGGAGGCATTGCCATGCCTCATGCCAAGACCAAGGCTGTTAGCGAAGCAACGGTGGTATTTGCGAAGAGCAGCGCCGGAATTGATTTTGCCTCCCTGGATGAAGCGCCGGCCCACCTATTCTTCATGATCGCCGCGCCGGACGGAGCTGGAAATATGCACCTGCGAACACTCGCAGCACTGTCCAGGTTGCTCATTGAAAGCGAATTCATCGAACAACTCATGAATGCCAAGACACCTGCCGAGGTGTCCGCCTTATTCGATGCCAAGCAAGCGGAGGCGGAAGCCCAGGCAGAAGCGGAAGCCAAGGCAGCGGCGGTGAAGGATGCTGCACCGAAGGCAGCTGCGCCGCAAGCTGAACCTGCACGGATGATTACCGGGAACCCCGATTCACAGAGCTTCGTTGTTGCTGTAACAGCGTGTCCTACAGGAATCGCCCATACCTATATGGCAGAGGATGCCCTCAAGAAGAAGGCCAAGGAGATGGGTGTCAATATCCGTGTCGAAACTAACGGCTCGGAGGGTGCGCAGAACGTGCTGACTGCAGATGAAATTGCCCGGGCCAGCGGCGTGATTATCGCTGCCGACAAGAACGTGGAGATGGAACGCTTCAGCGGCAAGCCTGTACTCCAGCGTCCGGTTAGCGACGGTATCCGCAAGTCAGAGGAGCTAATCCGGATTGCAGTTACAGGAGATGCGCCTATCTATCGCGGCTCTGGACGCAATGAAGAAGGCTCAGCACCTGTGAAGTCCGGTTCTATTGGAAGCAAAATCTACAAAGACCTGATGAACGGCATCTCGCATATGCTGCCGTTCGTAGTCGGCGGAGGCATTCTGCTGGCGATCTCCTTCCTGATTGAACAGGTGGCCAGTCCCGACAATGCGCTGGTCAAGCTGCTGCAGAGCATCGGCGGCGGTGACGGAGCCTTCCACTTCCTGATTCCGATCCTTGCCGGATTTATCGCGATGAGCATCGGTGACCGGCCTGCGCTGATGCCGGGTATGGTCGGCGGTCTGATGGCCCTTAACTCCAATTCAGGCTTCCTCGGCGGTCTGGCTGCCGGGTTCCTGGCTGGTTATGTAGTGGTAATGCTCCGCAAAGCCTTCTCCGGCCTGCCGCGCACACTGGACGGTCTGAAGCCGATTCTGCTCTATCCCGTATTCAGCTTGCTAATTACCGGCGCGGTTATGTTCTTCCTGTTCGATCCGTTATTCAGCTGGATTAACGGAGGACTGACCGATGCGCTTAACAATCTGGGCACCGGCAACAAGATTCTGCTGGGCTTGGTGCTTGGCGGGATGATGGCCATTGATATGGGCGGTCCATTCAACAAGGCAGCCTACACCTTTGCCATCGGCGTGTTTACGTCCAGCGGCAATACAAACGGAATGATGATGGCAGCAGTGATGGCCGGAGGGATGGTGCCTCCGCTGGCGATTGCCCTGGCAACCTCGTTCTTCAAAAATAAATTCACGGAGACCGAACGCAAATCCGGTGTAACCAACTATGTGCTGGGCTTGTCGTTCATCACCGAAGGGGCCATTCCGTTCGCTGCGGCTGATCCGCTGCGGGTGCTCACCTCCTGTATTCTGGGCTCTGCCGTAGCCGGCGGACTTACCCAGCTGTGGAACCTCAATGTTCCCGCACCGCATGGCGGTGTGTTCGTAGCCTTCCTGTCCAGCAATGCGGCACTGTTTCTGCTGGCTGTGCTGATCGGCTCTGTAATTTCCGGGCTGATCCTGGGACTTTGGAAGAAGCCGGTCACAGTGAAATAACGTATTTTACCTATCCCTGGAACCGCCTGGGGGCAGAGACTCTTCTCTGCCCCCAGGCGGTTTCTTTACCGTTGAACTCTTGGAAAATGGCTGTTTTACGCTTGCCCCTCCATTTTAGTGTCTTATTTCGGTATAATTAAAAATATATATACAGAGAAGGCAAAGGAGAATGCGAAATGATTCTGCACAGAGGTGAGGTCTTATTCCGCCAGGGAGACGGCGGCCAGAACCTGTTCAAGGTGAAGAGCGGACTGTTCAAGGTCACGAGACTGCATGAGAACGGGAACATGGTACTGTTCAACCTGTTATATCCGGGTGAGACTGTTCCGCATCATTCCCTCATTTCGCCGAAGGAGGCGCATGGAACCGCAGTGGCGATGATGAAAAGTGAGGTCGAGCTGATTCCGGCTGCAGAATGGTACCGGGAGCTGAGGGAGAAGCCTGAGAAGGTGATGGAGATCGCCCTGTTGCTTCAGGAGAAGGTGCGGTTCATGCAGACAAGGCTCGATCATCTCACCGTTGGAACGCCGGGGGAGCGGATGGCCCTGCTGACCCGCTGGCTGACCGAATATTCTCATGGCGCACAGCTCACAGATCTGCTGACACAGGAAGAGATCGGACAATTGATCGGCGTCCGCCGCGAGACCGTCAACCGTCTGCTGCGGAATCCGGGCTGATTGCTTATTTTTAATGGAAACTGTTTAGAGTGGCCCCTCCGCGTGGTATAATCTATTCAGAACATATCAAACTAAAGAAAGGATCAGGATACCATGTGTCCCCGAAGGACGATTCCCCAAAGGACGATTTGGAAACGTTATGATCTGTCTTATACTTAGCTTCCCTGTAGAATGTGCGCGAACCGTTGTTCATTGACGAAGCCGCTTCTGCGAAGGGAAGGGAGTATTGTATGCGAAGGAGCAACACCTCCTCCGGTATAACCCCCCGTAGAGGCTGGCACGAACGTCTAGCCGCCATATACGATAAGGGGAGACCGAGTAATGAGGAAACAAGACAGTGGCATGAGTTTGCCGCTCCGGTTAGCTATTATTTTGACCGGAACACTATTGCTTGCATTTACGTATTATCACATTAATTATCAGAACCACTTGACCGAAGGCGGATTCGTAGGATTGTCGCTGCTCGGCAAGTATGTACTGGGGATTTCACCATCACTTAGCATCCTGATATTGGACATTCCGGTACTCATCATCGCAATCATTTTCAAAGGAAAATCATTCGTAGTGAACACCTTCATCTCCGTAGTGGCCTTCACGGTATTCTACGGGCTGATGGAACGCTATTCCGGCTGGGTTATTGACCTGCAGGATAACTTGCCGGTTGCGGCGCTGTTGTCCGGGGTATTGACAGGTCTGGGCGCAGGAATGGTCCTGCTGGGCGGCGGGGCGAGCGGCGGGGACGATATTTTGTCCGTGCTGATCAGTGAATGGAAAGGTATTAAGGTAGGAACCGTATTTATCCTGATGGATGTAATCGTTCTGGCTTTCTCCCTCTTCTATATGCCGTTAAGAGAAACCCTGTACACTGTGATGGCTGTAGTTGTAGCCGGTTATGTAATCACTTTTACAACCTCTCTGGGCAGACGGAAGCTGGTTCAGGCACCTAAGATTCCGTCCGCACTTGCCAAGACTCAGGAAGGCACAGTGAATGTGAATAATGCAATGTGAACTCCGTGAACCACGGGGATGATAAAAGGTCAGCGGACTACCGTCCGGCTGGTCTTTTTTTTGAAAAGATAAGAATTTATATGTTTTGGGGGAAGCGAAGCTTACCCCTTATTTAATTAGAAAATTATGCGGCCCGAATGTATGGTAAAAACAGCATACATTGTGCGGTGCGCAGGCGCATGGCCCGAATGTATGGTAAAAACAGCATACATTGTGCGGTGCGCAGGCGCATGGCCCGAATGTATGGTAAAAACAGCATACATTATGCGGGCGCGCAGGTGCATGGCCCGAATGTATGGTAAAAACAGCATACAATATGCTGGCGCGCAGGTGCATGGCTCGAATGTATGGTAAAAACAGCATACAATATGCTGGCGCGCAGGTGCATGGCCCGAATGTATGGTAAAAACAGCATACAATATGCGGGCGCGCAGGTGCATGGCTCGAATGTATGGTAAAAACAGCATACATTGTGCTGGCGCGCAGGTAATCTCATTCATCCAGTACGATGATTTTGTTCTGCGTAATTCGGCTATTCCTGCTTCACCGCCGACAGCAGCAGGAACATCGGACGCCGCGTCTCCTCCTGCCAAGCCGGATTCTTCTCCAGCATCTCAGGGGTCGGCTGCAGCTCCGACAGCTGCTTCAGGGCGAATCCGGAATCGAGCAGCGTACCCAGGTAGGTGGCGGTGGTCCGGTGGTATTTTGCAACCTCGTGTTCGAGAAAATCAGCCAGCCTTAGCCCTTCCACATGGTAGTTGTCCACGGGCCAATGCAGCTTCTCCCCGTCCGGGCTGTAATGCCAATCCTGCGCGGCGAGCGCGGTGAAGATCGGATGCTCTACAGAGAAGACGAAGGCTCCCCCGGGCTTCAGGCAATGCCGGACCTGGCGGCAGAGACTGCCGAAATCTTCAATATAGTGGATCGCCAGCGAGCTGATCACGGTATCAAATTGCTCTGCCCCGAATGCGGCATCCTCAATCGCGAGCTGGAGATACTCAATCTTCGGGTCGTCTGTCATCGTACGGGCACGCTCCAGCATATTGGCGGAGAGATCTATGCCTACGACGGAAGCCGCCCCCTGCTCCCGGGCATACCGGCAGTGCCAGCCGAACCCGCACCCCAGATCAAGCACCCGCTGGCCCGCCAGATCAGGCAGCAAAGTACGGAAGACCTCCCATTCTCCGGCAGCCTCCAGTCCGCCCGTAGAGCGGGGCATCTGGCTGTAATTCGCAAAAAAACCCGCGTCGTCATACTTATTTTGCTTCATTCATTGAACCTCCCACATCCTTTTATTACAGAAAGTATAACGCAGATGGGACGGAGGTGCAGCCTACAGAATTCATTGTTGCCCTCGGGAACGGTAGCGGATAATCAGCAGGACGACCGTTGTTACGACCGCCAGCGACAGGGAATTGGTGATCAGAAAAGCAAGTCCGACCCCCTGCGCCGCCAGGTTAACCGCATAAGCTTCCATAAGAAGGATGCCCAGCAGCATCAGCAGGTAAGCTTTCAGACTGAGATCTGCAACCGAACGGGTCCTGATGATCTGCACAATCTGCGGAATCCAGCCTACCGAGAGAATAAGACCGCCAACCAGCTGCATAGCTGTGAAAAACATACGCTGCACCCCGCTATACTTAATTTCTTAATAGTATGGTGTATGCTCAGGGGGAGAGGGAGGTTCAGACAAAAACCCGCCGCCCCTCGGGAGGGACGGCGGGTTCACCCGGCAGGCAGCTGCCCGGGTCTAGGATTGCTTCAGCTGGATAAGCTGCTCCAGCAGCAGCTGCGTGTCGTCTACAGGAAAGGCTTTCTGCAGCACTTCATGAACGGTCTGCTTCGCCCGGTCAACCTTGTCCTGCCCAATGGCAGTCAGGGACGTATAGATGCTTCTGCGGTCTGCCTCGCAGGACTTGCGCTCCAGCGCTCCGCAGCCCTTGGCTTCGAAGCGGCTGACCAGCCGGGACACAGCACTCTGGCTAAGCCCGACCATCGATTCCAACTGCTGGAGCTTCAGTTTTTGCTCAGGGGCTTCGGACAGAAACAGCAATACATAGAATTCCTTAAGCGATAGCTCATAGTTCTCGGTCAGCTTCGCTTCAAGGACTGCGGCCACCTTCATCTGTATCAGAGAGAGCGATAACCAGCTGTTAATCAGATCATTTGAAGGGGGGTTAGTCATGTCTTCATCCTCCCGGTGTATACCTCTAATGAATAGTAGTTGTTATACAGTATACCATCACCATAGGCAAGCTGCTGACGAATTGTCCTTAACGCGGGAATCCTAATGCGTACTGCTTAGGTATATTTGCGTCTTTGCGCAGCGTCACACCGGCTTCCAGCGTCCAGTAAGGATTACGGAGCATTCCCCGGCCCACCGCCACCAAGTCAGCTTCTTCATTGCTAATGACGGCGTTGGCAAGAACCGCTTCATCCAAGCGGCCGACAGCAATTACCGGTACGTTCAGCTCCTGGCGGATGGTTCTTGCCAGCGGTAACTGATAGGCTGCATGGTTGCCCGGTCCATTCTCTGCGTCAACGGCTCCTTCACCGCCTGAACTGATATGGAAAATATCGGCCCCGGCTTCCTTATAGGCTCTGCTGATCTCCAGACCCTCTTGGAGGCCGTAGCCGCCTTTCACATATTCTCTGGCGGAAATCCGCATGATTAGCGGCATATCCTCAGGCATCACGCTCTTGGCGGCAGCGATCACCTCCCGGCCGAACAAGGTCAGATCCTGTCCGTATTCATCAGTCCGCTGGTTGTTCAGCGGCGAGTGGAACTGGTGAATCAGATAGCCGTGGGCGCCGTGCAGCTCAATAGTGTCGAACCCGGCCTGGACCGCACGCTCTACGCCCCGTTTGAATTTCTGGACCATGTCTTTAACTTCTTCTGTTGTCAGGGCATGAGGAGTCTTAGACTTGCCGTCAAAAGGAATTGCGGAAGAAGAGACAGGAACCTTGGCATCCTCCGCCTTGCGTCCGGCATGGGCCACCTGAATTCCGATTTTGGCTCCATGGGCATGACTGGCTTCCACAATCCGCGCCAGCGCAGGAATCTGCTCATCAGACCAGAGGCCCAAATCATAATCGGTAATCCGGCCGTCCGGGTCCACATCAGCCATCTCGACAATGATCAGTCCGGTGCCGCCGACAGCGCGGCTTACATAGTGGTTGTAATGCCAGTCGTTAGCGATGCCATCCTTATTGGTAACTGAATATTGGCACATGGGCGGCATTACCACCCGGTTCTTCAGTTTTAAGCTTTTATACTCATAGGGGGTGAACAGATCTTTCGTCATGAATTTCGCTCCTTCGTTCTATATGGGATGGATAAATAATAAATGCATGCGCATGCATATAAATATAAGCTGTTGGTTTCTGCCTGTCAAGTCAGCGTTATGATTAAAATTTGCCATACTGCAAGCGAACTGTAAGTTTCAGAAATAGCTGTGCGAGTTTACAATTATTATATTGAAAACAATAAAGGGGGATCGCCATGGAACTGCTGACCATTGTCAAAGCAATCATTCTGGGAATTGTGGAAGGGCTGACCGAATTCGCTCCGGTATCCTCGACAGGCCATATGATCATCGTAGATGATATGTGGCTTAAATCGCAGGAGTTCCTGGGGAAGTACACGGCCAACTCCTTCAAGGTAGTGATTCAATTAGGCTCCATTCTTGCAGTCGTCATTATTTTCCGTAACCGGTTCATTGATCTGCTGGGCCTCGGGAAGCTCAGCCGCAAGGACTTGGCCGTAGTGCCGGAAGGGCAGCGGCAGGCTCCGGCGGAAGGGCGGCTGAAGCTGACACATATCCTTGTCGGACTGCTACCGGCCGGCATCTTCGGATTTCTGCTGGAGGATTACATCGATGAGCATCTGTTCTCTACCTTTACTGTGCTGATTGGACTTGTGGTTGGAGCGTTATTCATGATTTGTGCCGACCGTTTTGCGCCTGCGAATGCCCGGACTGAGAGTGTGGATCAAATTACATATAGGCAGGCGCTATCAGTCGGATTGATCCAATGTATCTCCCTGTGGCCGGGCTTCTCGCGGTCCGGCTCGACGATATCCGGCGGGGTTCTGCTGGGCATGAGCCACCGTGCGGCAGCCGATTTCACCTTCATCATGGCGGTGCCGATTATGGCCGGGGCGAGCCTGATTTCACTGCTGAAGAACTGGCAGTATTTTACGCTGGATGCCTTGCCGTTCTTCATTGCCGGGTTCATCAGCGCCTTCGTATTCGCACTGGTATCGATGCGTTTCTTCCTGAAGCTGATTAACCGGATCAAGCTGTTGCCCTTCGCAATCTACCGGATTGTACTTGCCGGTGTGGTCTATCTGATCTGGTTCTGATTTCGCCGGGACTCCATGTTTAAGCTGCTCCTCCTTCATGGGGGTGCAGCTTTTTTTGGCGTTTTGCTATAGGGAATCTGTATAGCCGGATTGCGTGGAATCTGTTGCGGGGCGCGGTAGGCGTGCAGTAAGATGGCATCAGATTAAGGCTTGCAGACATGAGGGCAGACAATTATACAGAGGAGTGGACACCTATGAGTAAAGGAATCAAGACAAGCAGCCTCGGTTATCCGAGAATCGGCAAGAACCGTGAATGGAAGAAATTATTGGAGGCTTATTGGGCCGGGAAAATCGATGAGCAGAGCTTCCGCTCGCAGATGGAGGATATTCAGCTTCAGCATTTGCAGACCCAGCAGCAGGCCGGAATTGATCTGATTCCGGTGAGCGATTTCACCTTCTATGACCATGTGCTGGATACCGCCGCTATGTTTGGGATCGTACCGGCGCGTTACGGATATAAGGGCGGAGAGATTCCGCTTGATCTGTATTTTGCAATGGCGCGCGGTAATGCAGAGGCTCCGGCCTGCGAGATGACGAAATGGTTCAATACGAATTACCATTACATTGTGCCTGAGATCGGCAGCCTGACTCCGGTATTGACAGCGAATAAACCGCTGGCTGCCTACCGCTTCGCCAAGGAGCGGGCAGGCATTGAGGGCAAGCCGGTTATAGTCGGACTGTATACCTTCCTGAAGCTGTCCAAGGGCTTCCCGGCAGCAGACATCGCCGCCGTTGCCGCACGCTTCCTCCCGTTGTATGTACAACTGCTGCAGGAGCTGCAGGCTGAAGGAGTGGCCTGGGTACAGATCGATGAACCGGCGATTGTTACCGGCTTAACGGCTGAGGATACCGCACTGCTCCAGAACATTTACAGTGAGATTGCTGCTGCCGTACCAGGACTGAACCTGATGCTGCAGACGTACTTCGAAGCTGCAGAGCCGCTTGAAGCATTGCTGGCGCTGCCTGTGCAGGGTCTGGGTCTTGACTTCGTCCATGACGGCGGCAAGAATCTGGAGTCGGTTGCTCGCCTCGGGTGGCCGCAGGATAAGACACTCGGAGCCGGTATCCTTGACGGACGCAACATCTGGCGCGCCGATACTGATGCTAAGCTGGAGCTGGTAGCGAAGCTGCTGACCTATGTGCCTCAGGAGCAGTTAATTCTCCAGCCAGCGTCAAGTCTGCTGCATGTGCCTGTAACGGTTGAGGGCGAGGTCAAGCTGAAGGCTGCGGTCAAGAATGCCTTGGCGTTTGCCAATGAGAAGCTGGCCGAGCTGGTTCTCATTGCGGCAGCCGCGAACGAGGGAAGAGAGCGTTATGCCGCCGAGCTGGAGCGCAGCCGTGAGGTGCTGGCCGTATTCCGTGCCCTGCCGGAGCGCGGGCGTGAGGATGTAGCCGAGCAGGTGCGTGCCCTTGCCCAGCTGCCGGACCGCCGGAGCCTTCCGTTCGCCGAGCGTGTGAAGGTTCAGCAGGAGAAGTGGCGTCTGCCGCTGCTGCCGACCACGACCATCGGCAGCTTCCCGCAGACGGCTGAAGTCCGCCAGGCCCGTCTGAAATGGCGCAAGGGAGTCTGGAACCAGGAGCGTTATGACTTGTTCATCAAGCGGCAGATCGCTGAAGCGATTACGCTTCAGGAGGAGCTTGGTCTGGATGTGCTGGTACACGGGGAATTTGAGCGTACGGATATGGTGGAATTCTTCGGGGAGAAGCTGGCCGGCTATCTGTTCACCGCAGGCGGCTGGGTTCAGTCCTACGGCTCACGCTGCGTGAAGCCGCCGGTAATCTATGCCGATGTTGCCTTTATCGAGCCGATGACCGTCAAGGAGAGCGTATATGCCCAGTCACTGACGAAGCTGCCTGTTAAGGGAATGCTGACCGGACCGGTAACGATCCTGAACTGGTCCTTTGTCCGCGATGACCTCAGCCGGGAGGCGGTGGCCGGACAAATCGCCCTCGCCCTGCGTCATGAAGTATCCGCACTCGAGGAGGCTGGTATCGAGATGATCCAGGTCGATGAGCCGGCGATCCGCGAGGGCCTGCCGCTGAAGGCGAGAGATCATGAGTATTACCTCAACTGGGCGGTGAAATCCTTCCGGACCGCCACGAACCATGTCAAGGACACCACGCAGGTGCATACGCATATGTGCTACAGTGAATTTAACGACATGATCGGTTCGATCTCGGCGATGGATGCGGATGTCATCTCCATTGAGACCTCGCGCAGCCATGGTGAGCTAATCGTCAGCTTCGAGGAACAGGAATACGACAAGGGAATTGGACTGGGTGTGTATGATATTCACAGTCCGCGCGTGCCGGTGGTAGAGGAGATGACTTCAGCCATCGAACGTGCGCTGCGCGTGCTGGATGTCCAGCAGTTCTGGATTAACCCCGACTGCGGACTGAAGACACGGGGCTGGGAAGAGACCACAGGCGCACTGCGCAACATGGTGAAGGCCGCTGTCCTGGTGAGAGAGCAGCACGGCGCAGTGACCCGTTAACAGACGGCACTGTTCCGCCTAAGTTGCTTAGATTTGCACAACAAAACCACTGCAAGCCTGAGAGTATAGTCTCCGGCCCGCAGTGGTTTGTTTTTTGCAGGAAACACTTGATAATAATTCTCATTCTTGATAGAATGAGAAAAGAAAGAAGGAACCTGTGGAGGGCTCCTTCATATTCTGTGAAGATTCATTATTTGCTTTCGAAGGTTTTGCAATCTGTTTCCTCAGATTGTGTAGGCTGCTTGGAGCTGTGGTAAGCAACGAAGATGGACTCAGCGTTGCATTTGTTCTCTTCAGCCCAGTAGGTGCAAGAATTAACTGCGCACAATACGTCTTTTGCCATGAGGGTTCACCTCCTCTTGTAGTAGTAGGCATCATAAATCGGCAAGAAATGAATTAAAGCTGCCCGGGCAAGGTGGAGCTTGTCCGAATAGCGCCATAACCTTATTCAATTCAATGTGAATAGGGTTTTTGGTGTTTTTTTGCCGTTTTATCATCGTAATTGTAACAAATAAAGAGGCAATACGCAAACAGGACCCCACTCGGCTATTCATGACTGAATGGTCTTATTTGTTATTTTCCGTAAATGACTGCAACCTTCCAGATTTTGGAACGTCAAGAGGGATAAGCGCGGAACGGACCGATACAGATAACGGCCTTTCGCCGCGGAAGCTGAAGCACCGGAAGCAGTATACAATTACACTTTGTGGAGGAATGAGCATGCGAAAATGGGGTCTGCATTACTTATTGTATCTAGTGGTTGTAGCCGTGGTTCTGACGGGATGCGGCGCGTCGAGTAACAATTCAGATTCGGCAGCGAATTCAGAAAGCGCGTTCAGTAATCAAGCAGCATCAGACGGTTCAGCGGAGAGTGCGCCTGCTGCGGTGGAGGCTAAGGAGGATAGTCTAGCTAACACGGCGATGGCTGTCAATGATCAGGCTGCAGTGAAGGGCGGCGGCGGAAATTCGGCAGTCCCTGGGGCGGGTGCTGAGCAAGGGACAGATGCTTCTGCCGGATTCACCGGCACCGATGTGGTAGCAGGGCTGAACAAGAAGCTGATCTACAAGGCGAACCTCAATATGGAGGTAACCGACTACGGGGCAGCGCAGACTGAAGTGCGGAATATGGTTACTCTGGCCGGGGGCTACATTATCGAATTCTCAGAGAATATGTCTGAATATGAACAGGGTGGAACCTTTATCCTAAAAGTGCCTGCGGCGGGCTTCTCTCCGTTCCTGAACAATCTTGAGAAGATTAAGCATGAGAAGCTCCAGAGAAGCATCCAGGGGCAGGATGTGTCGGAGGAATATGTGGACCTGGAGTCACGTCTTAAGGCGAAGCAGATGATGGAGGCGCAGTATATTGATTTTATGAAAAAAGCAACCAAACCGGCCGATCTCGTCCAGTTCGCCAACCAGCTTGGGGAAATTCAGGAGCAAATCGAACAGATCAAGGGCAGAATGCGGTATATCGATCAGAACGTATCGTTCTCTACAGTGGAGCTTCGCCTCTACCAGACGGAGAAGAGTCTTACCCTTACACAGACTAATTCCGAGGGGCCGCTGGGTGAACGGGCTTCGGAAGCTCTCAAGAGCAGCATGAAGGCGTTGTCTGTGATGTTCCAGTGGCTTGTTGTTGTACTGGCGGCTGCTCTCCCCGTCCTGCTGGTAGCTGGAGTCGTGGTGGCGCTGGTGCTCTGGTTACGGAAAAGCTTCAAGCGTCGGCAACCTGCACATCCTGAACAAGTGCGGTTGGGCGGCAACCGTCTGCCGGACCGGGAATCGCAGCCTCATCCTGAAGCGGCACCTGTAGTGCCGGCCGCAGCGGAGGAGGAGAATTCAGATAAGCAGAACAAGTAGAGCGGGCTGTACGAATAAACATAGGATCATCATTTATGTAAAGAATAAAGCCTCCCTACCCGTGAATCCGGGCTGGAGGCTTTGTTTTGTTCAGGAAATTATGATTTTCTTCTGTTGTGGATAAAGTGTGTGCCCGAATGTATGCGGAAAACAACATACATTTGCTGATACGAAGGCGTGTGGCCCGAATGTATGCGGAAAACAACATACATTCGCTGATACGAAGGCGTGTGGCCCGAATGTATGTGGAAAACAGCATACATTGTGCTGATGTGCGGGCATGGGGCCCCAATGTATGCGGAAAACAGCATACATTGTGCTTATGCGCAGGCGTGCGGCCCGAATGTATGCGGAAAACAGTATACATTCGGGCCACACGTAAGTTATGCAATTTATGAAGCTATAGCTTGAGGCAAGCCGGGATCTCCAGCCTTAAGCATGCTGGAAGAGCACACGGTACTCGCCATAGCCTTCCTTCTCCAGGTCCTCTTTGGGAACAAAGCGCAGAGCTGCGGAGTTGATACAGTACCGCAGTCCGTTCGCTCCGGGGCCGTCATTGAATACATGGCCCAAGTGGGAATCCGCTGTCTTGCTGCGTACCTCAGTGCGGACCATCAGGTGGCTGAGGTCGGTTTTCTCCTTGACCACATAGTCCCGGATCGGACGCGTGAAGCTCGGCCAGCCGCAGCCGGAATCGAACTTGTCCTCTGAGCTGAACAGTGGCTCCCCGGAGACAATATCCACATAGATCCCGTCTCCGTGGTGATCCCAGAATTCGTTGCGGAATGGAGATTCCGTAGCGCTGTTCTGCGTTACTTCATATTGAAGCGGGGTCAGGCGCTCCTTCAGGCTCTGCGGGGCCTCCTTATGCGTCCAGTGGGCTTCGATGAATGCTTCCCGGCCCGAACCCTTGCGGTAACGCTTGTAATGGGCTGGATTCTTGTGATGATAGCCCTGATGATATTCTTCGGCCGGGTAGAAGGGCTTAGCCGGAAGAATAGGCGTCACAATGGGGGCAGAGAAGCGTCCGCTGGCCTGAAGAGCTGCCTTGGAAGCCTCTGCTTGCTCGCGCTGCTCCTCCGAATGGGTGAAGATTGCCGTTCCATAAGAAGTGCCGCGGTCATGGAATTGCCCTCCGGCATCGGTAGGGTCAATCTGCTGCCAGAACAGCTCAAGCAGCTTGCTATATGGGAAAATATCCGGATTGAACGTAATCTGCACCGCCTCAACATGTCCGGTGGTTTCCGAGCATACTTCCTCGTAGGTCGGATTCACGGTATGTCCGCCTGTATAACCGGAGATAATCTTGACAATGCCCGGAAGCTCTTCAAAAGGGGATACCATACACCAGAAGCATCCACCGGCGAAGGTGGCTTGCTCGGTCTTGACATTTATAGAATCAGCTTGAAATTCACTCATTGTTATCCCTCCATCTGTAGAATGCAATTAAATAGATCACAATTTAATTATAAATCAAATAGAGGCTTACTGCCAGCACACCGGAAATTCTTGAAGCGTCAGCGGCCCGCAGAAGGACGGCGGCGCATGGATAATCCGGCTACAGCCAGTACGGCAATATACACGATTATAGCTACAGCTGCACTTCGCGGATGCTGGAACATCTGTCCTCCGAGGAAGGCGTAGAGGGCGATGCCAGGAATTTTGCCAAGTGCGGTGGCTCCAAGATAGCTCCAGAAAGGCAGTCCGGCGGCACCGGCGTAGATATTCACAGCCATCTGCGGAATGAACGGTGCCAGGCGGGCGATCACTACAGATGCAAAAGGACGCTGCTGCACAGCAGACACAAATCTGTCCAGCGCCGAAATACTGCTTAGATAGGCCATAGATTTGCTCCGGAACATGGATGCAACGACTCCATAGACAAGAGCTGCCGCGATTGTGGTAGCGCTCCAGCAGATTAACGCTCCTGCGAAGCTTCCATAGGCATACCCGAACAATCCGATAATCAGCTTGTAGGGCAGGACCGGAAATAAGGCCAGCACTGTGGCGGCGAGCATGGACAAATACAAAGGATGATCCTCTCTAAGCCAGGCCAGGAGTTCATACCTGTAGATAAACGCGAGGATTATGCACGAAACATATAGAATAACCGTTAGCCATTTTCTCATTATACTATGCCCCTTCTTCACTCCATCCATTTCATCATACTGAAAAAAAAGCAATTAAAGCAATTATTGAAGCAAAGATCATTGTTCCCGCAGCATGTCACGGTATAATACATCTATAAGGGAATTGAAATTCCCCCAACATGTAAGGGAGATGCTGTTAATGAAACTACCTGTCCGTAAAAAAGTGGCAATGATCGGCATAGGCGATATTGCCCGTAAAGTCTATTTGCCGCTGCTCTCCCGGCATGATCAGGCCGAGGTGGTGGGAGTGCTCAGCCATTCCTCTGCTACGGTCGAGCGGGCAGTCCAGGCTTATCGCCTTCAGCGGGGGACAACCGAGCTTACGGAGCTGCTGTCCTGGGATCTGGATGCTGTGTTCATACATAGTCCTACAACTACGCACTATGAGCTGGTTACCTCTTGCCTGGAGCATGGGGTGTCCGTGTATGTGGACAAGCCGCTCTCCTATGATCTGGAGGAATCCCGCCGGATGGCAGAGCTTGCTGAGAACAAGGGGCTGCTGCTGGGAGTTGGCTTCAACCGCCGCTATGCCCCGATGTATGCCGCCGCCAAATCCTGGCTGCATAAGGCCGGAGGCATCAGCCAATCCACCGCTGTCAAACACCGGACGAAGCTGCAGCAGGGCAGCAGCCATGAGACGATCCATGATGACCTGATTCATATGCTGGATCTGCTGCTCTGGCTGTCCGGCGGGGATTATGAGCTGCTGCACACCAGCCTGAGGGCTGATGCGGAGGGGCGGCTTCTGCACGCCTCGGGAATGCTGGGCTGGGAGAATGGGACCACCGGACATTACAGCATGGTCCGGGATGCAGGGGCCGATCTGGAGAAGCTGGAGCTGCACGGACATGGCAGGTCGGTTGAGGTGACAGACATGGAACGGGTTATATTATATGAGCAGGGCTCGTTGCCGCGCACGCAGAACTTCGGCAGCTGGGATACCGTGCTGGAGCGCAGAGGCTTCAGCGGAGCGGTCAGCCATTATCTCAGTAATATAGCGACACCGGAGCAATGCGGTATTTCCGCTTCGGCCGTATTGCCGAGCCATGGATTAGCAGCAAGATTAAGCCGCTGAGCGGTCAGCATCGCAGCAGAGAGGAGAACAACATGGAGGATTATGACAACAAGTCGATGGAAGAGAGGATTATCGAGAGCTACAAGCGGGACGAGGAAATGATGATTCTCGTATTTGCCCAGTGGTGTGTGAATAATAAGCTGGACCCGCATGCCCTGTATCTGCAGGCTTATCCGCAGCAGGAGGGCAATCAGGCGCTGGCCAATGCGCTGGCCCTGACGGTATCCGCGGAGGAGGCCGGGTTCATCTCCGATGATACGGTACTGGGTGTACTCTCCCTCTACAGCAACGATGATCTTGCCTATGTGGTTACAGAGGCCATCCAGCTAAGACGCAAGGCAGAAGACACCAAGGATTGAGAGCGTAAATATAATAATAGGGGTTAATGAACTTTTTTTTGGCAAACGATGTTCATTCCAGAATAAATGTGGTAAAATTATATATACTAACTAATTGTAAGCTTCATAAGTGAGAGGTGATAACCATGGAAGAACATCAACTGACGATGTGCCCGAGATTTGAGACGGCTTTTTCGTTTCTGGGCAAGCGTTGGAACGGACTCATTATTCAGACCTTGATGAGCGGCCCCAAGCGGTTCAAGGATATTTCCGGACTGATTCCGTCAATGAGCGATAAGATGCTGTCCGAGCGCATGAAGGATCTGGAATGCGAGGGCATTCTGGTACGTCATGTGTACCCGGAGACACCGGTGCGCATTGAGTATGAATTAACAGTGAAGGGCCGTGCGCTTGAGCCGGTCATGCAGCAAATCCAGTCCTGGGCCGAGAGCTGGGTGGAGTAGCAGTACCGTAATATATTTTTGATGACAGCCTCTTGCCGGGTATCCGGGTAAGGGGCTTTTCATATGCTGTTCTGCTTGAAATATAAGAATTTATAGGTTCACACGATAACTTATCCTTCTATTTCTCGCTGAAACGGTACCGTCCTTTATAAGGACGGCAATGCCGTTTCCGCTTGTTTATGCAAATTTTACCCAAATAAACCTTGCACTTAGGCCCTACCTGTGTAATATAATAGAACATACTAAATATTACGGATGTGTGGAAGCGTTAACAAAAGTAGGAAAAGCTTAAGGTTATGTGGCAGACGGATGCTTACGGGATGTGTTTTGGACGATGCTGATGGAAGGAAGCGGAGGGCTCACACAACTTTTAGGAGGCGAGGACCATGACCATCACCTTGTTTTCCCGGGAAATAACCTATGGAAAAAAGGATGTCGCCGAACTGGAGACTGCTTCGATTAAAGTACAGCTGATCTATGACAAGGTGTTGTTCATGCTTCATAGCTATCTCCCGGATTCTCTGTGGGATGCGTGGATCGGTGTGCCGTATGAGATCATTTCTTCTCTATATAAAGGGGATAATGACAGCGGGAGCGTGTTTCAGAAATGGATTCAAGGCCCGTCCGGCTGGAAATGTATCGGTTGTGAACGGCATTGCCTGGAGCCGGTAACGGCTAAGGGAGGGAGTGGCTCAAATGCTCAGCGCCGTTTTACTTTTCATAATGGAATTAGCCAGAGCATGGTACTTCAAGCTGTGATATGGTCCATGTATGAGAATACCCGGCTGCTCCAGCCTTACTTGGGGGAGGAGGCTTTTCTGAGTGAGGAGGATATGGAGCTGATCTCTGTATATTTCGTGCCCACCTACCTTACCCCGGCACCGCTAAGCGAATTGAACAAACCGGCCAAAGAATATAAGGATAAGAACATCAGAGTGTATCAGGAATGGATCTCTGCCCCCGACCTGGTGCTGCAGTGGAACGGCGGCCTGACCGAAGGCAGATGGATGACGGGTGTATATGTGGATCATTCGCGGTTCGCCGGACTTGGCCCCTACCTGAAGGATGCGCAGGGCAAGCGGACTTACATGCAGGCGACGGTTCGATAGAAAAGGTGAAGCTCGAAAAAAGGTTGAACTTGAAGCCAGGTCGTCGCTGCGGTGAACATTTGGACTTCCGGCCGCTATTGTGTTTGGATTTCCTGATACAAACCGCTCTTCGCGGTAGAAATCCAAACACAAAGGCGATCGCTCCGCTCCTCCTTTATTTGTACTTCTAGTCACTCACAGCAGTACAAGCCACTCTACTCCGCCCGGTTATTCCTCCGCCGGATCAAGTACACGGTGCTTAAGATGACCAGTCCTGCTGTAACGGAAATGATCAGAATCACCTTCCCGTTCGCACCGCTGTTTGCTGCTGATTGGGCGGTTGGATTCACGAAGGTAACGATAAGGATGCAGGCTGCCACCACGATCGCCAGCAGTGCACCCAGAACGTTTTTCCCTTTTGCTCCGCCCTGTGCTCCGCCTGGTCCCACATATGCACCGCTCCAGATCAGCCGTACGAGATAGGAACCCACACCCAGCATGAAAATTGCGTAATTACTAAGCGGATATTTTAGCCACTTCATTCCGTAGTTTTGCAGCGCCATGTCTGCCAGCAATAAGAATGCCATCAAAAGAAATGCCTGATTCCCCGCCTTGTGCCGCTGCTGCAATTGTCTCTCATCCAGGTTCGTTCTGCTCATCCTTCGTTCCCTCCCAAAATAATTGATCCAGCGTCTTCCCAAGGGTTACACAAATGTCAATACACAACCGCAGGGTGGGGTTGTAATCACCATTCTCAATCGCGATAATTGTCTGTCTTGTGACCCCCACGGCATCCGCCAGCTGCTTTTGCGACATGTCTTTTGCCGCTCTCGAGGCTTTGAGCCTCAGATTCTTCCCCATTCCCTCACCTCACGCATATTGTAAAATATATAAAACAAAATGTCTAGTATATTTAACATTTAAAAAAACAAAAAGTTTGCGTTCATTAAAATTTGTTATATTCAGTGCGTACAATCACAAGTTCCGCCTAAGGCCAGTGATAAGGTGTAGAAGTGAAAAGAAGCACAAACCTACATCTAACCTGAGGAGGGGCCAACATGGCGTCCAATCAATTAAACGATACAACAATTCATCCCGGGTTCACCCCGGAAGCAATGGTCAGAGATATTGTTCTGCAGTTCCCCAAAGCAGCAGATTATTTCAAAGCACAACGGATCGATTTCTGCTGCGGAGGTGCCAAGCCGCTGGCTGAAGCCGCTGCCGAGAAGGGTCTTGATCCGGCAGCAATGGTGCAGGAGCTGAACAAGCTGCAAGAGCAGCACCCGGTTCTGGAAGAGGATACCGCCTGGAACGAAGCTTCTTCGGAGGAGCTGGTGGATTATATTGTGAACAAGCATCACCGTTACCTGCGTGAAGAGCTTCCGCTAATCAGTCAAAATGTAACCAAGGTGTTCCGCGTTCACGGTGAGGATTCACCGCACCTCGGAGAAATGCACCGTCTGTTCAATATGCTGCGTGAAGAGCTGCTGCAGCATACAGCGAAGGAAGAAGAGAGCGAATTCCCTAAGATGCTGGCCTACACTCAGAACCCAACCGAAGAAGGACTTGCGGAGCTGCGCGGACTGCTGCATAATTTGGAAGCTGAGCATGACGGGGCCGGAGAGATTCTGCGCGAGCTGCGCAGAGTTACTAATGACTACACACCGCCTGCACATGCCTGCACGACTTATCGCCTGACCTATGCCCGCCTTGAAGAACTGGAAGGCATGACTTTCGAACATGTACATCTGGAGAACAACATTTTGTTCCTGCGGTATCAATAGGACCTGCTGCAAGGTAGAAGTCCCTTCGGGGGCTTTTTACTTTTTCTTCCGGCAGAAATGATTTGAGAACCCTTCCTCTATGCGTTATCCTTAAAGAGTCTGGGAAAATACATATGAAGGCGGTGCCGTGGGATGTCCACGAAATGGATGCGCTTCATGCTGTGCCTTCTCTTGCTGGCCGCGGCAAGCGGTTGTGGCTTGGGATCAGAGAATGGCGGCAGCAGTAACGGAGGCCAAGGATTAACCTTTTCAGTCAAGGTGGGTGACAGTGAAATGGCCGGAAGCTCGGCCAGATTGCTTAATGAAGCTTACGTGCCTGGGAATTCAATAATAGAGCTGTTCAGAAAGAGCGGCGTTGTTACATTTTCAGCGGATGGAACCAGTATTCTTGAGGTGAATAAGGTCTCCCTGGGTCCGGATATGAGCTGGGAGGTTCAGGTGAACGGCAAGAAGGTTCCAGAGCTGAATACGACCCTGGAACCGGGTTCGGCCATTACGATGTCAGCAGGGCCTGCCGGAACCGGAAAGATGTTTCAGCCTGTCATCATCACGGTGAACGGGGGGAGCGAGCAGCCGGAGCTGACACATTCGCATGTGCTTTCTTTTATGCAGGATATGTCCGTCAAGGGACTGCTCAAGAACAGCGGTATGGTCCGGCTTGCCGAGGATAACCGGACGGTGCTTACTGTTATGGATTATACACCGCTCAGCAGCGAGGAATGGAGACTGAAGGTCAACGATAAAGGTCTGCTCGGTAATGGAGTGGACATGAAGCTCAGTCCGCAGGACAAGCTGGAGATCTCTCTGGTACTGAAATAAGTGAATGAAGTATAGGAGTGAGATCGTGTATCGAATGAACGGATATCTGTGCGAAACTGCATGGGTATCCGTTTTTTTTGGACAGGAGAAGTCATATCCACTTGTGTGAAAAAATTCACATAACGTGTGACTGTGGTCACACTTGTCATGGAATTGGGGACAGTATAATTTCTCTATCAGGTAAAGTTATTGAAGAAATCAGAGTTTCTGAAGGAGGGTCTACCAGTGGCAGCGGAAAGAGAAAAGTTAGTGCTGATTGGGAATGGCATGGCGGGAGTAGGCACTATTGAGCAGATTCTGAAGCTGGGCGGCGCTTATGATATTACTGTCTTCGGCAGTGAGCCGCATCCCAACTATAACCGGATTATGTTGTCCTATGTACTTGAAGGCAGCAAAACAATTGAAGACATCATTCTCAACGATCTCGGGTGGTATGAAGATAATCATATTACACTGCATACCGGCACGACGGTTACCCGGATCGATGAACAGAACAAACTAATATTGACCGATAATGGACTGGCGGTTCCTTACGATAAAGCAATTATTGCGACAGGCTCGAATTCTTTCATTCTCCCCGTACCCGGCAGCACCAAGGATGGGGTAGTCGGGTTCCGAGATATCGCAGACTGCGATGCGATGCTGGCAGCGGCGAAGCAGTACCGCACGGCGGCTGTGATCGGTGGAGGACTGCTAGGTCTTGAAGCGGCGAAGGGCCTGGTCAATCTGGGTATGGATGTTACCGTTGTGCATCTGCTGGAGGATCTGATGGAGCGCCAGCTGGACCGTACCGCTTCTTCAATGCTGCAGGCAGAGCTTACGCGTCAAGGTGTGAAATTCGCCATGGGCAAGCAGACCGTTGAATTAACTGGCGAAGAACGGGTAACTGGACTACGCTTCAGTGACGGCAGTGAACTGCCCGCAGAGTTTGTAGTGATGGCTGTTGGAATCAAGCCGAATGTCCAGCTTGCCAAGGACAGCGGAATCACCGTTAACCGCGGGATCGTAGTTGACGATTATATGCAGACTTCTATGGCAGATGTGTATTCTGTCGGCGAATGTACAGAGCACCGTGGAACCTGCTACGGACTCGTTGCACCGTTATTCGAGCAGGGCATGGTTCTTGCCAAGCATTTGTCTGGTGTACAGACTCCGGGCTATGAAGGCTCAGTTGTAGCAACCAAGCTCAAAATTTCCGGGGTAGATGTGTTCTCCGCTGGTGAATTTACCGAAACGCCGGAGCATACCGTCATTTCTGCCAAGGATGAATGGAAGCGAACCTACAAGAAGATTTTGCTTAAGGATAATGTGATTGTCGGTGCCGTCTTGTTCGGTGATGTAACGGAATCTGCCAACCTGCAGAAGCTTGTGAAAAACAGCACAGAGATGACCAATGAAATCTATGATGAAGTTATGGGCACAAGCTGCTGCGGCGGAGGCGGTGCCAAGAAGGGCATGTCCGTTGAATCGATGGCTGATGAAGAAATCGTCTGCGGCTGCAACGGCGTAACCAAAAAAGCGATTGTGGATGCTGTTACGGAGAACGGCTTCACTACGGTGGATGAGATCAAAGCCTGCACGGGTGCAACCCGCTCCTGCGGCGGCTGTAAGCCGGTGGTAGAGCAGATTCTGCAATTCGTTCTCGGAGACAGCTTCCAGCAGAGCGCCAAGCAGGGAATCTGCAGCTGCACCTCGCTTAGCCGGGATGAGATCGTAGCCGAGATTACGGCTAAAGGCCTCCGGACCACCAAGGAAGTCATGCATGTCCTGGACTGGAAGCAGGCAGAAGGCTGTTCGAAATGCCGCCCTGCAGTGAACTATTATCTGGGGATGATCTACCCTGACACTCATGAGGATGAGAAGGAATCCCGGTTCGTCAATGAACGGATGAGCGCCAATATTCAGAAGGACGGAACCTATACAGTTATACCGCGGATGTATGGCGGGGTGACCACTCCTGAGGATTTGAAGCGGATTGCCGATGTGTCCCTGAAGTATGATGTGAAGGTTGTGAAGGTAACGGGCGGACAACGTCTTGACCTGATTGGCGTCAAAAAAGAAGATGTACCTAAGGTGTGGGAGGAGCTGGATATGCCGTCCGGCTATGGTTATGCGAAGTCGCTGCGTACGGTAAAAACTTGCGTGGGTTCGCAGTTTTGCCGCTTCGGCACACAGGATTCCATGGGCATGGGCGCTATGCTTGAGCGTAAATATGAGCGGCTGGATATGCCGGCCAAGTTCAAGATGGCTGTTAACGGCTGTCCGCGTAACTGTGCCGAGTCCTGCACGAAGGATATCGGGATTGTCGGCAATGACGGCGGCTGGGAGGTATTCATCGGCGGCAACGGCGGGATTAAGCCGCGCATCGCAGATGCCTTCTGCAAGGTGAAGACCGACGAGGAGCTGGTTGAGGTCTGCTCCGCTGTTATCCAGTATTACCGGGAGACCGGTAATTACCTGGAGAGAACCTCCGAATGGGTAGAGCGCATGGGTCTTGAGCATATCCAGACTGTGGTTATGGGCAATGACGACAACCGTAAAGAGCTGGCGGCACGTATTGACTTTGCACTGGCCCAGGTGAGTGATCCTTGGCGGAAAATGCTGGATGACAAAAACACCCGTACTGCGCTGTTCGAAGAGACACAGGTATAGTCTAAAGGGAGAGGGAGAGAGCATAATGGAACGGAGCAATCGGGAATATACGATAGGTGCAGTGGAAGATTTCATGCTGCAGATCGGCCGGGTAGTTCATGCAGGAGAGGTGGAATTAGCCATATTCCGCACATCGGACGGCGCAGTCTATGCGGTCCGCAACCACAGCCCCCACCCAAAGGGCGGTCCGCTCGCGGAAGGCATCGTATCAGGCTATTATTTATATGATCCGCTGCATGACTGGAAGATCGACCTTCGTACCGGAGAGGTTCAGGCACCGGACCGGGGGCAGGCAGAAGTCTATCCGGTTACAGTAGAGGGCGGAGTTGTTAAGGTCACTCTGCCTGCGGCAGTAACAACCCTAAATTAAAAGGAAGAGCAGGTGCGGATATGTTTACGCAGAGCGTAGAGAATATCGTTGAGACAGCCGTAGGGAAACGCGACAAAATGAATGAGAGTCTGCCCAAATATTTTTTGGCGGCCCTCCTGGCAGGAGCATATGTGGGAATTGGTATTATTCTGATCTTCTCACTGGGGGCACCGCTGGCGGCGATTAAGTCACCGTTCCAGCCGCTGATTATGGGAGCATCCTTCGGGATTGCCTTGACCTTGGTTGTATTCGCAGGCTCAGAGCTGTTTACAGGTAATAATATGTTCTTCACGGTAAGCACACTTGCCGGGAGAACTACAGTCTGGGACACGGTGAAGAACTGGGTCCTGGTATTCCTCGGCAATGTAGCTGGCGCAGTGGTGCTGGCGCTGCTGATTCAGGGATCGGGCCTCTTCAAGGCAGCGCCTGCCGAGCATCTGATCTTCGCAGCCGCCGCCAAAAAGATGAGCCTTCCGTTCTCAGAGCTGTTCTTCCGCGGCATTCTCTGTAACTGGCTGGTCTGCCTGGCACTGTGGATGTCCTCCCGCGCCAAGAGTGAAGCGGCGAAGCTGGTCCTGATCTGGTGGTGTCTGTTCGCCTTCATCGCGAGCGGCTATGAACACAGTGTAGCGAACATGACGCTCCTGAGCGTAGCCGTGCTGCTGCCGAATCATCCAGAGACAGTGAGCATCGCCGGCTGGTTCCACAACATGATTCCTGTTACGCTTGGCAATATCATCGGCGGCGGTGTCTTCGTCGGCATGGCCTACTGGCTGATCTCGCCTGTACGGACTCCGCGTAACGTATCAGCTCCTCCTCAGACGAAGAAAGCAAGCTAGATCCAATATCAAGCCCCGCAGCTGCCACATGGCTGCGGGGCTTTTTTGCCGCTCTATCCCTGCTATAATAGGGATAATTCTTACCAGGAGGTTATTTTCATATGAATATATTGATTCTAGGTGCCACCGGCCGGGTGGGGAACCACATTGTTACCCATGCTCTTCAGGATGGACATCATGTTACAGTACTGGTCCGTAACCCGGAGAAGGTTCAGCCTCTCCATGCCAACCTGACGATCCTCCAAGGTAATGTTCTTAATCAAGAAGATGTCGCCCGGGCAGTGCAGGGGAATGATGTAGTGATTAGTGCATTGAACACCGATGGGACAACCACGCTTACAGACAGTATGCCTTTTATCATCGGAGCCATGTATGAGGAAGGGATAGAGCGCATTATTACCGTAGGAACTGCGGGCATTCTCCAGAGTGAGCTTTCCCCGGAACTCCTGCGTTACCAATCCAGCGAATCTAAACGCAGGTCAACCCGTGCTGCAGAAGAACATGAACAAGCCTATCGCTTGCTGGAGCGATCGACTCTGAAATGGACCATTGTGTGCCCAACCGCTCTGGTGGAAGGAGAACGTATGGGGACCTATCGTGTGAGACGAGATATTTTGCCCGGAGGCGGTACTGAAATATCTGTAGCGGATACAGCGGAATTCACTTATAGTCAAATTGATGCTAGCGATTTCATAAGAGCCCGTGTCGGTATTGCTTACTGATAAGGAGAGCAATCCAGAAAATGAACCGAGGAGAGGGCTACGATGGAAAGCTTTAACCATTTTGGCGTATATGGAATTTGTCAGCGTGACAGCAGGCTGCTGGTGATACATAAAGGAAGAGGCCCTTATAGCGGAAGATACGATCTGCCTGGGGGAAGACTGGAGGCTGGTGAATCCCTGGTTGACGGCTTGATTAGAGAGTTTATTGAAGAGACTGGTTATACAGTAAAGGTACAACAGAACCTGGGCACTTTCGATTTCTTTATCCGGTATAACGAAGATCACTTTACGCAAATGCATCATTTAGCAGCCTTGTATCAGGTTGAATTGACCGGGGAAGAAGGTCCTGTTGCCATTTCAATGTTCGAAGAACAGGATTCCCGCGGGGCGGAGTGGGTAGATATCACTAGAATAACACTCGATTCAGCTTCTCCGCTAGCCGTATATGCTGCGAAGTTCCTTAGGAATGAGGAACTGCCTTTAACACCAGAATATTATGATGATTGGGAAGTAAAAGGTACATAGGATGTTCCGCTATTGCGGTGAATTCATCGCCAGACAAGAAAAAAAGGCGCCGGACAGGGCGCCTTGACCACTCTATTAAATTTATTGGGTCAGATATGTTTCAATGAGGTGAATAGAGGGTATTATTGATAGGAAATTAAATTCGGCAAATTTCATTGGGACATAATTCGCAGTGGCAGATTTCCTGAAGCATCGCCAGATCCTTGATGACGATCATGCCATTCTCATACTCCACCGCATCTTTTTTGCGCAGATCACTAAGCATCCGGTTAACGCTCTCACGGGTAGCGCCGATCATGTTGGACAGATCTGTATGCGTGATTTTTTTGTTGATTAGAATGCTGTCGCCCGTCTTCTCACCATAGGTGTTGCCAAGACGGATCAGTGTGGAGCAGAGTGCGCCCGGTTTGCCGTACATCATCAGATCGCGGAATTTGGTCTGTGTGAGACGGTGATGGATCCCCATCCATTTCATGAAGTCAATGGAGAAGTCGCAGTGCTGGCAGATCAGAATCTCCAGATCCTTCTGCTCGATTACGCCAACTTCACTCTCTTCAATGACTTCGGCCGTGAAGCTATGCTTCGTGCTGAAGAACGGGTCAGCCTGACCTACCATATCGCCAGCCTGATACATATACAGAATCAGTTCCTTGCCTTCGTCTGTAGATTTGGTCAATTTCACACGTCCACGCTTGATATAAAACAGTTTATCCGAGAAATCGCCTTCCCAGAACAGGTGTGATCCTTCAGGGACTACACGTTCCTTCATGGTGACCAACAGGCGGTTAAAGTTCTGCTCGGAGAAACAGTTTGTATTGCCGCGGGCTTCGATAACATTATAATGTTCCTTTATCATAATCGACATCCCCTTTATTCCCTCAGTTTTTCAGTAAATTTTAAATTAATTATACCTTGAAATTCCTCATTATGGGTAAATATTTTCCCTTAAAAGTGTCGAATTTTTAACATTGTGATAAATTTCACTTCATTTGTGTGAGAAAGCTTATGTTTTTGGGCGTATGATAGGCTTCTTTACATGATTCAAAGGATATTATATCAGTTGTCAACTGTTCTGGATAGATGCAGAGGGGGGCGGCTTTTTTGCGTTTGTCGTCCGTATTCCATATGATCCGTACAAATGCACATAACTCGCTTACAGGCGGACCTTGGTCACGGGCGGGCTTAGCGATACTCTGGAACTAAAGTGTCTGTTGTTTCCGCTGTGTGAGCGGAGGAGCGGACCAAGCCTCACTTAGCGAAGGAGAGTTTCAATTATGGCAAAAGTAGCAGATCCCTATCTGAAGGTCGATCCCTGGGCAATTATTGAGGAAGGCTTTGATCCGGAACGCAACCGGACTTCGGAATCTATTTTTTCACTGGGCAACGAGTATATGGGGGTACGGGGGTATGCGGACGAGGGCTACAGCGGCGATTCCTTGCCGGGGAGCTATTTCAACGGGTTGAATGAGCAAATGGAGGTTGGCAATCATTATAAAGGCATTATCCGGTCGCTGCGCTACATGGTGAATAGCGTGGACTGGCTGCATACCCGGATCTCGGTGGACGGTGAAACCCTGGATCTGGCTCACTCCCGCATAGAGGCGTATACGCGCAGACTGGATTTCCAGACGGGAACCTATACACGGGAGTTCATCTGGCTGCTGGCGGACGGGAAAAAGCTGAAGCTCTGCTTCACACGCTTGGTCAGCATGACTCTGTCCCATCTGGGACTGCAGCAGATTAGCTTCACCGCGCTTAATTTCACGGGTAAGGTAGATATTTGTACTGGCCTTGACTTCGGCATGGTTCATGAGGAACACGGCCAGAGTATGTGGAAAGAGCAGCAGCGCGGCGGGGAAGGAGCAATAACTGCCATTATGGCCCGTACGCTGACAACCGGAAATCAGCTGTTCTCGGGCTTTGTCCTGAAGTCTTCGCAGGCGCTGCATACGGAGCTTGTGGAAGATGACCGGTATATCGGGCGGCAATTCTCCCTTATGCTGGCTGAAGGGGAGCCTGCTTCCTTCACGAAGCTTGTGGTCAATGTGACAGGCACGGATGCTGCCCCAGCTGCAGACCGTCTCTGGACAAAAGGCATGGAGCTTGCAGCAGCGGCGGACCAGCTGGTGGAGGAAGAGGTGGTTGCTGACCAAGCCTCCTATTGGAGCAGCATCTGGGCAACCAGCGATATCCGGATTGAAGGCGACCCGGAGAATCAGCAGGGCATCCGTTTTTGTATTTTTCAGCTGTATCAGACGTATCACGGGGACCATTCCGGGTATAACATCGGTGCCAAAGGGTTAACCGGCGAAGCTTACCGGGGGCTTGCCTTCTGGGATACCGAGTCCTACTGTCTGCCGTTCTATCTGTTCAATAACCCGAAGGCGGCCCGCAGTCTGCTGGAATTCCGCTACAAGACGCTGTCTCAGGCGCTCCAGCGCGGGAAGGATGTGGATTGTGCGGGCGCATTCTATCCGATTGCCACGATTGACGGGACAGAGAGCTGTGACCTGTGGCAGCATTCCAATCTGCAGCTTCATGTCGGGACAGCAGTCGCCTACGGCATCTGGCATTATGTGAAGAACACCGGCGACCTGGAATTCCTCTACAGCAAAGGCGCCGAAATGCTGATTCAGATCAGCCGTTTCTACGCATCCCGCGGCCAGTGGGGTCAACGCACCGGGGAATACGGATATTTCGGCGTGATGGGGCCGGATGAATTCCAGCTTATGGTTAACAATAACTGCTACATCAATCTGTTGGCTCAGAAGTTATTCGAATATACGCTCGAAACAGTAGCCCTCATGAAGGCGGAGGCGCCTGAAGAATATGCGGCGGTTATAGCGGTTACTGCACTCCGCGAGGAGGAATTGGCTGACTGGGACCACAAGCGTGTCCATATGAAAATCCCGTTCGATCCCGGCAGCGGCATCTACGAGGAGCATGACGGATTTTTTGATATGCCGCATATCGACATTCACTCCATTCCGGTGACTGAGTTCCCGCTGTACTCGAATTGGTCGTATGACCGCCTGTACCGTTACGATATGATCAAGCAGCCGGATGTGCTGATGTTCATGTTCCTGTACAACGGGCAGTTCTCCCGCGAGACCAAGCTGGCGAATTATGAATATTATGAACCTAGATGTATTCATGAGTCCTCGCTCTCGCCGTCGATTCACTCGATTCTGGCCAGTGAGCTGGGCAAATCGGAGGAAGCGTACCGGTTCTTCGAGTTCGCCACGCGCCTGGATCTGGACAACTATAACCGCAATACCCGGGAAGGGCTGCACACCACATCGATCGCCGCAGCGTGGATGAACATCGTCTACGGCTTCGGGGGGATGCGCTCGGATGGAGATTGTCTGTCCTTCCGGCCGGTGCTGCCGCAGAAGTGGACCGCTTACAGCTTCCAGGTGATGTGCAGGGGCGTACTGCTGGGTATTACGGTAAATGCAGAGTCGGTTTCCTTCAGAGCAGTCAATGGCGGAAGCACAGAGGTGCTGATCTATGATCAGCGGGTGACCGTAGATGAAGCAGGAATCGAGCTTCCTCTCGCTGAAGGGATGACTGTGTAATGGACTGGACGGTAAGTGAGCGCAGCTTCGAGCCTGGGCGGATTACGGCGAACGGCAACAAATTTATGACCGGCAATGGCTATATGGGCTTCCGGGGAGTCCTTGAGGAGTTCGGGAAGGAGCAGCTTGCGGCGGTTACATTGGCCGGAGTGTATGACCGGGCGGGCGACAAATGGCGTGAGCCGGTGAACGCACCGAACGGGCTGTATACGGTAGTCAGCGCCAACGGCTGCAAGCTAAATGTGTTGGATACCGAACCATTGGCTCATACTCAGAGCCTGGATCTCCGCTCAGCTATCCACCGGCGGGAGACGGTATTTGAGATCGGAGAAGGCGGAAGGGTGACCCTGACCGCCGAGCGGTTCGTCAGCATGGATCAGCTCCATCTGCTGGCCGCCAGATGGACCCTTCACTGCACCGCCGATTGCCGGATAGAGATTACTACAGGAATCGATGCCGCAGTGTGGGATATCAACGGCCCCCATCTGCTGGAGCAACAGAGCCGCTCGCACGGCGGGGCGCTGCTGTCAACAGCAGTTACCGGGGAGCTGGGGCTGCCGGTGGCGGTGGCGGAGCTTATAGTGTTCGGTACCGCTGAACAGGCGAAGCGGGTTGACGCTGTTATCGAGCTGGATGGAGGAACCGCGCTGCGCCATATTTCTATAGAAGCCAAGGCAGGTGAGACTCATACATGGTGCAAATATGCAGCCGTGTACACGGGCCTGGATATAGAAGGCGCTCCTGCGGAAGGCAGCCCTGATGAGCAGGCGGTGCGGGCCGTCCAGGAGGCCGCCGCTACAGGGTATCCCGGCCTGCTGGAGGCTCACCGGCGCAAGTGGGCGGAGCGATGGTCACGCAGCGATTGTATCATTGAAGGCGATGTGGAGGCGCAGTTCGCGCTGCGGTACAGTATGTATCAGCTGCTGATCATTGCACCGACGAAGTCGGAGAAGGTCTCGATTCCGGCGCGCGGCTTGTCCGGGCAGGTCTATAAGGGGGCCGTATTCTGGGATACGGAGATGTTCATGCTGCCCTTTTTCCTGCACAGTGATCCTGGGATTGCCCGCAATCTGATGATGTACCGCATCCACACGCTGGACGGTGCGCGGCGGAAGGCGGCGGAGTACGGATATTTGGGCGCTTTTTATGCCTGGGAGAGTCAGGATACGGGGGATGATGCCTGCACTCTGTTCAATGTGAACGATGTATTTACCGGGCGCCCCATGCGGACCTATTTCCGCGATAAGCAGATTCATATCAGTGCAGATGTCGTGCATGGACTCTGGCAATACGTGACCTTCACGGGAGATTACAGCATCCTGGCGGACGGCGGGGCGGAGGTGATCTGGGAATGTGCGCGTTTCTTCTATTCCTATGCTTACTATAATCCTGTGAAGCGGCGTTATGAGCTGCTGGATGTTACAGGACCGGATGAATATCATGAGCGGGTGAATAATAACGCATTTACGAGCGCCATGGTTCAGGAGACACTGAAGATTGCCTTGCAGACAGCAGAGCGGTTGCAGGACAAATATCCGGCTGTGTATAACGGTCTTGCTGAATCGTATGCAGACGGGCCGTTCCTGGATGAGTTCACAGCAATGCTGGCACAGCTCTATGTTCCGCAGCCGGACCCGGATACGCTGGTGATTGAACAATTCGACCATTATCTGCAACTGGAGGATGTGTCTCTGGCTGAGCTGAAGGCACGGGTCATTCACCCGAATGAGTACTGGGGCGGAGGCAATGGGCTGGCAACAACCACAAGAATCCTGAAGCAGGCCGATGTGGTGCTCATGCTTCATCTGTTCCGGGACAGATTCAGCAGGGAAGTGAAACAGGCCAACTGGAAATTCTATGAGCCGCGAACCGAGCATGGCTCCAGCCTCAGCGCGTGTATCTATGCGCTGGCTGCAGCGGATATCGGCTTGCCGGATTGGGGATATCCGTATTTCATGCGCACTGCCACCGTAGATCTAACCGGTGAATCGAAGCAGTATGTCGGAGACCTCTATATTGGCGGGACGCATCCGGCGGCGAACGGTGGCGCGTGGATGGCTGCGGTTCTTGGCTTCGCGGGTGTGGGCTTTGATGGACAGACCGTCACCCTTAAGCCGTCTCTGCCGGAGACCTGGAGTTCCATTGAGCTGCCGGTGATTCTGCGCGGCGGCAGCTTCCGGCTGCGGATCGGCCGCGAAGAGATCACGGTTACGGCAGCGCCGGGCAACAGCGAAGCGGTAAGCTTCGCCGGATTCGGCGGTGAGGTGGTGCCGTGCCCTCCCGGTGCGATCCTGGAGTTAGCGTCTGAGTCCAATCAGAGAGGAGCATGACCATGATGCTGGAGCATATGAAGGGCGCTATCTTCGATCTGGATGGCGTGATTGTAGACACGGCGAAGTATCATTATCTGGCCTGGCGCTCGCTCGCCGGGGAGCTGGGCTTCCCGTTCACCGAACAGGACAATGAGCGGCTCAAGGGCGTCAGCCGGATGAGATCCCTGGATATTCTTCTAGAGATTGGCGGCCTTGAATACAGCGAAGCAGAGAAGCTGGCGATGGCGGAGAAGAAGAACCGCCTTTATGTAGAATATATCTCAGGTCTGGATGAATCAGAGCTGCTGCCTGGAGTCAGAGCCTATCTGAATGCGCTTAGAGCACGCGGCGTGGCTATTGCCCTTGGCTCTGCGAGTAAGAATGCGGAATTCATACTGGAGAAGCTGAATATTGCGGGGCTGTTCGACGTTGTTATTGACGGCAATAAGGTAGCCCGGGCTAAGCCGGACCCTGAGGTGTTCCAGTCTGCCTGCCGGGAGCTGGGGCTGGAGCCGCAGGACTGTGTGGTGTTCGAGGATGCTGAGGCTGGAGTAGCCGCCGGCAAGGCGGCCGGAATGCAGGTGGTAGGTATCGGGAAGCCTGAAGTGCTGAAGGCAGCGGATCTGGTGATATCCGGATTGCATGAATTGTAAGGGCTTGATAGAATGGCTCTTGAGGAACTTTTTTCCTCTATTATCTATTCTATTATAGAAGGAAAGCTTGAGGGATGATGATGGAAACGTTGTTGCTATGGCCTGAAGGGGCGCCTGGAGCGCTGGGAACCAGCGAAGAGGATCAGCCTGCGATTATACCGTATTTAGTAGAAGGCAAGGGGAATGCTGCTGTGCTGGTCTGTCCGGGAGGTGGGTACGCTATGCGTGCCGATCATGAGGGAGGGCCCGTGGCGCAGTGGCTGAATACACTGGGCATCTCCGCCTTCGTATTGCGCTATCGTGTAGCGCCCTATCAATACCCGAGTGCGCTTCAGGATGCGCAGCGGGCGCTGCGTACGATCCGCTTCCGCGCGGACGAATTCGGCATTGACCCGGCTCGGCTCGGCATTCTGGGCTTCTCGGCAGGCGGACATCTAGCTTCTACCGCAGGGGTATCTTATGATCTCGGTAATCCTGATCACCCGGAGCCATTGGAGCGGCTGTCCAGCCGTCCTGACCGCCTCATTCTATGCTACCCGGTCATCTCGATGACCGAAGGGGTCACACATCAAGGCTCGAAGGAGAATCTGCTGGGAGACATTCCTGATGCGGAGCTGTCGCTTAAGCTCAGCAGCGAGTTCCAGGTAACCCCAGACACGCCGCCAACGTTCCTCTGGCATACCTCGGACGATGATTATGTTCCTGTGGAGAACAGCCTGCTGTTCGCCGCAGGACTTAGCCGTCATAAGGTTCCATTCGATCTGCATATCTATGCGCATGGTGTACACGGTCTGGGCTTAGCCCCTGAAGAGCCGCACACCAAGACCTGGACGGATGCCTGTGCCTCGTGGCTGCAATTGAACGGGTATACCAGAGCGTGAACTTCTGCTTCAATGTCCGTGTCCAAGGATAGGGTGATACGAGAGACTCAGGAAAGGCAGGTACATATTATGGAGCTTAGATTTTCACAAGTGAAAACAGCGGAAGAAACTGCTGAGGTTGCCCGGTTGGCAGCAGAAATATGGCACGAACATTATGTCTCCATGATTACCATCGCGCAGATTGATTACATGATTGGAAAGTTCCAATCGGTTCCCGCGATAACGGATCAGATCCATCATCAGGGCTACGAATATTACTTGATCCATAACGGCGAAGGCTCCACAGCCGGATATATGTCGGCCAGAGAAGAGGAAGGGAAGCTCTTTTTGAGTAAGTTTTATATCAGTAAGGAGTACAGGGGGCGCAGCTATGCCAGCCAAGCGTTGGCCTTCCTGGAGAAGCTGTGTCAGGACCGTAATCTGACTCATATCTGGCTGACAGTCAATCGTGATAACGAATCCAGTATTGCAGTATATAAGAAAAAAGGCTTCCGGACCCTACGGGGACAAATGGCGGATATCGGCAATGGATTTGTTATGGATGATTTTATTATGGAAAAAGAAATTCCTGTCCCCTAAGCGAGGAAGCGTGGAAAGGAACTACATATTCATGAACAAGGGTTCGGGTTCATCCTATAACCAATCGGTGACTTATTGGAAACAATATCAAAAATTTTTTTCTAAGGAAATGCAGATCGATGCGGAACATATGCCAACTGAGGAATGGATGATCTGGAATAATGCCCATATTCATCTGGACCGTATGCCAGCTCCTGACGCACCTTTAAAAATCATTTTCATTCATGGAGCTGGCGGCAATGGAAGATTGCTCGCTCCTTATGCGCGCATGCTGCAAACCTATGGTTATGAAGTCGTCTCTCCGGATCTGCCTCCCTATGGTCTAAGCTATACCGATTCAGGGGAATCATTGGATTATCAACTCTGGATTGACATCCTGAATGAACTGATCGAACAGGAGCTGAAACGGGACGGCAAGCCTGTTATTTTGCTGGGCTCCAGTATTGGCGGCATGTTGGCTTATCACACCGCAGTACAAAGTAAGCAGGTCAAAGGGTTGATTGCAACGACATTTGTGGATACGAGTGAGGTGAAGGTTCGTGATCAGCTAGCTCCTAACAAACTCATTAGCCGGTTAGGCGGATGGTGTATGAATCAATTCCCTGCCCTAACAGATACCCTGCAGATCTCTGTGAATAAAGTATCCCGGATGAAATGGATCACGAACAACGCCGAGCTGACCAGACTCATTATGAATGATCCTCATGCGGCAGGAACAAAAATCCCTTTACGCTTATTAAGAACCTTTCTAAATATGAAACCGGTCCTGAAACCTCAGCATTTTGATCTTTGTCCGGTATTACTCGTTCATCCTCAATTAGATCCTATGACGCCTTACCGTTTCAGCAGACCATTTTATGACCATCTTAAAAGCAGAAAAGAATCTGTGATTCTAGAGGGTGCAGGTCATTTTCCGATTGAACAACCGGGGCTGGAGCAGATGATTGCTGCTGTGCTTGCTTTTTTGAGAACAGTAGAGGAAGAATTACAGCTAGCATAAGCCGTCCGGCTCAATGTGCTCAGGATGAAGCACTATAAAACCAGTCCAACGCGGGATGTTCGTGTGAGGGCTGGTTTTTACTTGGGTGAGAAACTCCATATAAATGGACATAAAGAACTTTGAAATAAACCTGTGTAAGCGCTTATACGTTTGTTATATTATTAAAACTGGAGGTGAATCCAGATGTTGTCCATGCTTGTGAAACCCATTGTCAGGCTCAGTGTTAAGCAGCAGTTGATTCTGCTGTTCCTGATCATGATTACGCCTATTCTGATTCTGAATAGCTACGGCAACTACAAAGCAGAGGAGATTCTGAAGCACCATGTGACCAATGCTTATGTGGAGTTGAACAAGCAGAATTTCGCCATTATTAACAGAGACATCGATACGGTGAATAAAATAACGACCACCGTCATCCAGAATCCGGTCCTGCAGCAGCTCAACATGAGCGGGAATGATACGGTGCTGGAGCGGGTGGAACGTTATGAGACCATCGAGAAGCTGCTCGGCAGCTATTCGCAGGGAGCGGAGCGGGGGGACGGCATTTACTACTCGCTGTACGTTTATGATCCCGATAACTACTACTTTTTCGCTCCCAATTTTCCGCAGGTGAAGAAGGCGGGGGTTTATTTTTTCTCCAAAGAGGAACAGCCGTACTGGTTCGAACAGGTGGTGCAGCAGAAAGGCCGCGGTACCCTGATGTTCACCGAGAAGCTGAGTCCGCAGGCCGAAGATCTGAAGACGCTCACTTATGTCAGGGCTGTCAATAATATCTACCGGGGGGAAGGAACGCTCGGCGTGCTGGTGGTGACCAAGATGGAATCGAAGATCGGTGAATCGCTAAGGTCCATCTCACTGCCGGACGGGGAAATCTATCTGACGGATATGAGCAACCGTGTATTGGCCTCCACCACGAATTCAACTGGAGAGGTGATCGTTCTGCCGGACGGCTCGGAGGCGGGAGATCCGGAAGGGACCGAGGATATCATCACTGATGACTTCATCTATGTGGTGAACAACAATCATGCCTTTGAGCAAAAGCTGGTCTACAAGGTACCCGTCAAATCCCTGCTCCAGCAGCAAAACGAAATGAAACGCGTCATTCAATACATAACAGTGGCCTATGCGCTGTTCGGATTGATCATCATTACCTACTTCTGGCGTTCGCTGATGACTCCTTTGCAGAAGCTGGCTTTTTTTGTGCGCAAGTATGAGCCGGGCAACCGTGTGCCCGAGACTCCACGCAGAGGAAGCAACGATGAGGTCAGTGTGCTGATTAACGCCACGTACGATATGGCCCGCAGGCTCAACAGCCTGATTATGTACAAATACCAGATGGAGCTGAAGCAGAAGGAATCGCAGCTGCAGCTGCTCTATCAGCAGATCAACCCGCATCTGCTGTACAACACCCTGGAGAGTATTTATTGGAAAAGCTCGCTCGAAGGCAACGTGGAATCCGCGGAAATGATCAAGGAATTATCCAAGCTGATGAAGATCAGCTTAAGCCGGGGCCGGGAGCTGATCACGCTCGAAGAGGAGCTTGAGCATGCCGGTGCCTACATCAAGCTCCAGCAGCACCGGCATGATTATGTGTTCGCCGTTATCTGGAATATTGCTCCCGGGACGACCAGGAATCTGATCCCCAAGATCACGCTGCAGCCCCTGATCGAGAATGCGATTATCCACGGGGTTAAGCATATGGAGGAGGACGGCGAAATCATTATTACCTCTGTGCTGGAGGATGGCCGGATTCGGATTACCATTGAGGATAACGGTTATAAGCAGGTGGATTATAAGGCTATCGAACAGATACTCAATGATGACAGCCCGAACCCGGTTAACGGCTACGGTATCCGCAATATCCATCAGCGTGTGCAACTGCACTTCGGCGGGGATTACGGGATCAGCTACAGACCGCGCGAGTGCGGAGGCACGATAGTAAGTGTGATCCTTCCGAAGTCAGAGACTATAGAGTAGAGGAGAGAATACGGTGTTCAATATACTTGTTGTTGATGATGAGCCGCTCATTTGCAAAGGACTGAGCAGTCTGCTGGCTGCTTCCGGGCTGGATATTGACCATATCTATACGGCTGGCAGCGGGTATGAGGCACTGGATTGTATCCGCATGGAGGAGATTGATCTGCTTGTGACCGATATCCAGATGGGGGCTATGAGCGGGATCGAACTGATGCAGCATGCCAAAATGACCAGGCCCTGGATGCAGACGATCGTCATCTCTGCGCATGAGACCTTTCAGTACGCCCAGATGGCCGTCCGGCTGGGTGCGAGAGACTATCTGATCAAGCCGCTGAACAGTGAGCAGTTCCTGGATTCGGTGCGCAGTGTCGTCCTGAAGATGAATAGACCGTCGCCGGAGCTGGCCACTTATATGGATGGGAATGCAGACCGCTTCCGCCTGGAGGAGCCGCTTCCCGAGTACAGCGAGCTGCTGAACAGCCTGCTTACGGAGACTGCGGCGGTGCTGGGGGCAGAGGAGAAGCGGCGCAAGCTGGATGAGCTGAGGCTGCAGGGGCCGTTTTTTGCGGTGATCAAAATCAAGCTTCCCCTGCCGCAAGACCGGCCGGAGCAGAGGTACACTACCCACGATCATAGCCTGCTGCGTTACGCTGCCTTGAATATTGCCAAGGAGCTGCTCGACCAGGAATGGAATTCTACCGCGTTCTATTCGCCGGACGGGGAGATTTCCGTGTTGATTCAGTGGGATGAGCAGAGCTACGAGGAGCCATCCACCGGCCAGCTGAGCCGCCTGGAGGTGCTGGGCCGCAGCCTCCATTACAATATTAACCGCTATTTGCAGCTCCGGGCTGTCATCGGCATCAGCCAGATTCTGAAGGGGCTGAGCTTCATGGATGTGCTGAACCGGCAGGCCTCGAAGGCGATCCTCTGGAACAACGAGCATGCCGATCATTATGTGTTCTATTATGGGGATTTCAACTGGAACAACTATGCTGCTGATCCGTCACCTGAGGAGCTGCATACGCATAGCAATCTGATCGTTCAGAAGGCGAAGGAATACATTGACGGGAATTACGCCCAGAAGGGTCTGACGATCCATGAAGTAGCGAAGAAGAATCATGTCAGCCCTAATTACCTGAGCTATCTGTTCAAGAAGAATACAGGCTACAACCTCTGGGAATATGTCATTAAGCTGCGGATGGAGGACAGCCGGGAGATGATTCTGAACACCGATCTGCGGCGGTATGAGATTGCGGAGCGGGTAGGATACGAGTCGCCTGAGCATTTCAGCAAAATTTTCAAAAAATACTTTGGACTCAGCCCCAGCGAACTGAAGAAGTAAGAACGCTTACGATTGCCATAGATATAGACATGTTAAGTCTCTCCCTCATTTCCTACAATGAAGACAGGAGGCGCTTTCCCATAAAGTGCTGAAAGACGACAGGAATGAGGGAGCCGGAATGAATCAGTCTGCTGCGTTACATGATCACCTTCCAGCGGAGCTGGAGAGCAAGCCGTACAAGCAGAACCGCTGGAAAAAGAATTATTGGGGCGTGATGTTTCTTGTCCCCGCATTGATTATCTTCATTATGTTTATGTGGGTGCCTATCTTCAAAGGGTTCCTGTACAGCTTCTACACCGTTGATTTCGTCAAAGGGAATACCTTCGTCGGCCTGGACAATTATGCCAGGGCCCTTACTGACCCCGATGTACTGATTGCTGTCAAAAACACCTTGTACTATATGCTGCTCTGCCTGGTGATCGGCTTCTGGGTTCCGATTGCCTTTGCCATTGCGATCTCCGAGCTGCGGAAATTCGGCGGATTCGTGCGCGTTGCTGCGTATTTGCCATATGTCATGCCTGCTGTAGTCCTATACGGGCTGTGGCGTTGGCTGTATGATCCCGTTGGACCGATAAATGCGGTAATCGGCAGCACCGGAGCGGAGCAGATCGCCTTCCTGACCGATACCCGGTGGTCGATGATCTCGCTGGTCTTCATGGAGACCTGGCAGCAGTTCGGCTCGGGGATGCTGATCTATCTTGCTGCGGTGCTAAGTATTCCCCGGGACTGGTATGAAGCCGCCGAGATTGACGGAGCCGGAGTCTGGGCCCGTATCCGCCACATCACCCTGCCTTCGCTGCGCAATCTGATTCTGCTGATGCTGATTCTTCAGGTGATTGCCACCTCTCAGGGCTACCAGTCACAGCTGGCCTTGCTGGACGGGGGGCCGAACAATGCTACGCTGACGTATGCGCTGCTTATTGTGAAGTATGCTTTTACCAGACTGGATTATGGTACGGCGACTGCGCTGGGGATGCTGATGTTTGTTGTTCTGGGCGGTTTGGGCATTCTACAGTTCAAGCTTAACAAGGAGGACAACTAGGATGAAGAGCGCAGACAGAGGTATTCTCTCGGAGCATGACCTGAAAAAGACCAGCAACAGGGTGGTCTACGGAATTATGGTGCTGTTCATTGTCCTGATGATATTCAGCATGCTGTATCCCATCCTCATGACGATGTTCAACGGGCTAAAGTCGAATATCGAGGTCAATTCCTTTCCGCCGCATTTTTTTCCGCAGGAATGGCATTTCGGTAATCTGAAGGATGCGCTGGATTATATCGATCTGGCTATGTTTCTGCGGAACACCCTGTATATTTTTGCAGGGAATATGGTCGCCACGCTAATTGTACTGGGACTCGCGTCCTTCAGTATCTCACGGATGAATGTGCCTTACCGCAAGGCCTTCTATTTCTTCTTCCTGATGACACTGTTCATTCCGGCTACGAGCTATATGATTCCGAACTTTGTCAATCTGAAGGAGCTGGGCCTGCTCAATCAATATGCGGCCTTCTGGCTGCCGGCAGGCGCGAACACATTTTTCTTCCTGCTGCTTAAGAATTTCTTCGACGGGATTCATCCTGAGATTCTGGAAGCCGCGCGGATGGACGGGGCCTCGGAGCCGAGAAGCTTCTTCACCATCGCGGTGCCGCTGTCGATTCCGATTTTTGCAACACTGGCGATCTTCATCTTCTCCACAGCCTGGAATGACTGGTTCTGGCCGTCGCTGGTCATGCACAGTGAGGAGAAGTATACGCTCGCTACCGCTATCTATAAGTACGTTATCAATGTAAAAGCGCTGAATACGAACATCAAATTCGCAATTCTGTTCATTGTCTCTCTGCCGCCGATCCTGGTATTCCTGGTCTTCCAGAAGTTCATTATGCGCGGAGTTTCATTGTCTGCTGTCAAAGGCTGAGCAGGAAGGATGAGGTCCGTTAGAGATCGTACTCCTGCACATGAAGGGAATATAAATACACCTCGTTTGTAAACGGTTTCTCTTTTAAGATGAATTTGTAAGCTCATTATGATATGGAAAAGGGGAGTTACCATGCGTAAAGTTTCCAGCGTATTCGCCTGTCTCCTGGTCACGGGGACCTTATTGTCCGCTTGCGGCGGCAATAATAACGGCAACAAGCCGGCGGCTGACGGGGGAGAAGCGACACCTGCACCAGCAGCGACCCAGGCGGCGGAAGAGTCAGCCACTCCGTCTGCAGCACCGGCTGACGATATCACCCAGAGAAAGGTAACAATTAAAATCCACTATCCTACGCCGGACCTGACCGAGGTGAGAGCGCAGGAGGATGACAAGATCAAGCGGTTCCAGGAAGTCTATCCGAACGTGGAGATCGTCAAGGACGACTGGCAGTATAATGTAAGCGAGATCGGGGTGAAGATGGCAGCGAATGAAGCGCCGACCTTCTTCAACACGTATGCCACCGAAGCTAAATTCCTGATTGAGAAGGGCTGGGTAGCCGACATCACCGATCTGTGGAATAACTATGAGTTCAAGGATCAGATCAATCCTGTGCTGCAGAACCAGTTCATCATTGACGGCAAGGTGTATGGGGTTACACAAAAGGGTTACGTCACTACAACAATGATCAACAAGAAGATGCTGGATGGCAAAGGAGTAGCCGTACCTCCAATGGATTGGACCTGGGACGACATGCTGAACACAGCCAAAGGAGTGGCCGATCCCAAGAAAGGTATCTCCGGGATTGCCCCGATGGGCAAAGGCAACGAAGCCGGCTGGAACTGGACCAACTTCCTGTTCGAAGCAGGCGGGGAGATTCAGAAGATTGAGGGCGGAAAGGTGGTGGCCACCTTCAATTCCGAAGCTGGTGTTAAAGCGCTGGACTTCTATAAAAAGCTGAGATGGGAAGCCAAAGCGGTTCCCCAGGATTGGGCGCTCGGCTGGGGCGATGCTGTAGGTGCCTTCCAGCAGGGCCGTACCGCGATGGTAATGGCCGGATCAGACGGAGTCATTGAACAGGCGCTTAACCAGGGCGGGTTCAAGCCTGAGGATGTGCTGACCTATCCAATGCCTGCGGCTGAGAAGGGCGGCAAGCATACCGGTGTGCTCGGCGGCGACTATCTGGTCATTAACCCGAATGCCAGCAAGGATGAGCAGGAGATGGCCTTCCGTTATATTACCTTCGACTATTTCTCGGATAAAGGCCTGGATGCGCTCGATGCCATTCTGCAGCAGCGCAAGGCGGACGGCAAATACTTCATTCCGCCGCTTCTGGATTACTATGCTGCCGATTCCGACTTCGGCAAGAAGACCAAAGCAGTGTATGACAAATACTCTGATATTGTATATCAATACAATACAGATATTATGGCTCTGCTCGACGGCAAGCCTGAGGCGCAGTACAATACCCAGGACTACTATGCAACCATGTCCAATGTCATTCAGGAGCTGTTCGCCAAGGAAGGCACGGACTCGAAGGCCCAGCTTGATGCAGCAGCCGCAACCGTACAGAAGAAATTTTTCGATACCATTAAGGTGGAGTAGCCTGGGATGTCTCTTTCTAGACTTAGGGGAAGAGATGAATAAGGGGGGCAGCAGAGATGCTGTCTCCTTTTTTTCCTTTCAGGAAATTATGCCAATAACATTTTAAGAGTAATCCTGCCAAAAGTGCAACATTACTGCCCCAAAGAAGCGTTCTATGCTGAAATCCTGCACGAACTGCAACAAATTCAGCGCTAACGTGCTCTAAACACCGAAATTTGTGCAAATAATGCAACATTGTACTTGCAACCCGTAAAAGTTATAGAGAAATCCTGCAAAAACTGCAACATTACCATTACTGCTCCTTAAAAGCGGCCGGTGAGAGAGGCATTAGCATCGTTCACCCGCAGGGTAATTTACCGTCCTTTAAAAGGACGGCAAAGCCGTTTCCACTTGGCAGAGATTTATATTTATATTCACCGTCAGAGTGAGTCTGTAGAAGAGCGACGGATGAACCGAAGTGGAGGCTTGGCATTCATGAGCAAAATTCCCGAAGCCCAACCGGCATTGCAAGGCAAGATGGGCCATCAACGCTGCAGACTATCGTATTGCGTTCGCAGAATAGACAAATATTAATTAAATATTACATATAATGTGGAAAAAATACCGGTAAATGATCGAATGAAAGCGCTTTGAAAACAACTCAAAAAAAACTTTAAACTTTGTGAAAGATTTCACTATACAAGGTGAAAAGGATGTGCTAAGATAAATGTATAGAAAGAAACAACCTAAAAATTGACAGGAGGACGAGGGAGATGGCAGTTAAAAACGAAGTCGCCGCCCAAGTGAAACAAACCACCGCTGAAGAGTATATTCAGGTTTTGGTGGATAAAGCAAAGAAAGCCCACGAAGCGTTCATGGGCCTGGATCAAGAGCAGACAAACACAATCGTTCATGCAATGGCGCTGGCCGGACTCGACAAGCATATGTACCTGGCAAAACTGGCTGTTGAAGAAACAGGACGCGGAGTATACGAAGACAAAATTACAAAGAACATCTTCTCCACTGAATATATCTGGCACGGTATTAAGTACGACAAGACTGTAGGCGTTATTGAGGATAACGCTTATGACAGCTTCCAGAAGATTGCTGAACCAGTCGGAATCATTATGGGTATCACACCGGTAACCAATCCAACATCCACCACGATGTTTAAAGCTTTGATTTCCGCTAAGACACGTAACCCTATTATATTCGGTTTCCACCCGTCAGCGCAAGAGTGCAGTGCGGCAGCAGCCAAAATTCTGCATGATGCAGGCGTAGCAGCAGGCGCACCTGAGAACTTCATCCAATGGATTGAGCTTCCTACGATGGACAAAACAAACGCACTGATGAACAATCCGGACGTTGCACTGATTCTGGCAACCGGCGGATCGGCAATGGTCAAGGCAGCTTACAGCTGCGGCAAACCGGCACTCGGCGTAGGTCCTGGTAACGTGCCTGCCTTCATTGAGAAGAGTGCTGATATTGATCAGGCTGTAACAGACCTTATCCTGTCGAAGACTTTTGATAATGGTATGATCTGTGCTTCTGAACAGGCAGTTATCATTGAAGAAGCCATCTTCGATCAAGTGAAAAAGAAAATGATTGCAAACGGCTGTTACTTTGTGAACAAAGAAGAAGCAGCTAAGCTGACCAGCGGCGCAATGAACGTAGAGAAATGTGCAGTTAACCCGGCTATCGTTGGCCAATCCGCTGTGAAGATCGCTGAAATGTGCGGCATTCAGGTTCCTGCCGGAACGAAGATCCTGGTAGCTGAGCTTGAAGGTGTAGGTACTAAATATCCATTGTCCGCTGAGAAGCTGAGCCCGGTTCTGGCTTGCTACAAGGTGAAGAATGCTGACCAGGGTATCGAGCGCGCAGCTCAAATCGTTGAATTTGGCGGCATGGGCCACAGCTCGGCTATCCATTCCAACAACGAAGAAGTAATCATGAAGTTCTCCAACCGTCTGCAGACCGGACGTATTCTCGTCAACTCGCCATCGACTCACGGCGCAATCGGCGACATTTACAACACTAATATCCCTTCATTGACACTGGGCTGCGGATCTTACGGACGCAACTCGGTATCGCAGAACGTCACTGCAATCAATCTGATCAACGTGAAAAGGGTGAATCGTCGTACCGTGAATATGCAATGGTTTAAAGTACCTGACAAGATTTACTTCGAAAAGGGAGCCACTCAGTACCTGGCCAAAATGCCTGATATCACACGCGTTGCTATCATCACTGACCCTGTAATGGTTAAGCTGGGGTATGTTGAAAGAGTTGAGCACTATCTGCGTCAGCGCCAGACTCCTGTAGCGATCGAAGTGTTCTCGGAAGTTGAACCGGATCCATCGACTACTACTGTAGAAAAAGGTACAGCTATGATGAACAGATTCCAGCCGGACTGCATCATCGCACTCGGCGGTGGTTCCCCAATGGATGCTGCCAAGGGTATGTGGCTGTTCTACGAACATCCGGATGCAGACTTCAACGGCCTGAAACAGAAGTTCATGGATATCCGCAAACGGGTATACAAATTCCCTAAGCTCGGCAACAAAGCGAAATTCGTTGCCATTCCAACCACTTCGGGTACAGGTTCTGAAGTAACATCGTTCGCAGTTATCACAGACAAGACAACAGGCAATAATACCAAGTATCCGCTCGCTGACTATGAGCTGACTCCAGACGTAGCAATTATTGACCCTGAGTTTGTCTACAGCTTGCCTAAGACTGCAGTTGCCGATACAGGAATGGACGTATTGACACATGCTATCGAAGCTTATGTATCTGTAATGGCCAGTGACTATACCGATGGTCTGGCAATCAAAGCCATCCAACTGGTGTTCCAGTGGCTGGAGAAATCCGCACTGCAAGGTGACAAGCTGGCCCGTGAGAAAATGCACAATGCTTCGACGCTTGCCGGTATGGCCTTTGCCAACGCATTCCTGGGGATTAACCACAGCTTGGCACACAAATGGGGCGGACAGTATCACACCGCACACGGCCGTACCAATGCGATCCTGATGCCGCATGTTATCCGTTACAATGCCAAGAAACCTACGAAGTTCGCTTCGTTCCCTAAATATTCGCACTTTGTAGCTGACGAACGGTACGCAGAAATCGCCCGTATTCTGGGATTGCCTGCACGCACTACCGAAGAAGGCGTAACCAGCCTGATCAATGCAATCCGCGACATGAACAAAAAACTCGGTATCGAAGAATCCTTCTCGGCTCTTGGTTTCGATCCTAAGGACTTCGAATCCCGTGTAGACTATCTGGCTGACCGTGCATTTGAAGACCAATGTACTACTGCCAATCCTAAAATGCCGCTGGTATCCGAGCTTGCTGATGTATACCGCAACGCATTCTACGGCAAATTCGATAACTAATTAACGGTTGCCTGGCAAAGAATAAGGTTAAAGGTTAATATGGGACTGGATGGAAGTGACAAATATCACCGAAAGAGTGATATTTGTCACAGTCCTTTTTCAGAAAATAAACTAAAATGTTTATATAGACAACGATCCCCGTTATGAAGATGTGATTGTGAATTTTATAACAACTATTAGTTTCGGGATCACGAGACACGGGATTAACCTTCAAGCCCGCGATCTCTACAAATATAATAAATATAAATGGAGGGATTTAGCATGTCGGTGATTGAAAAAGAAGTATTAGAAGCAAAATCAGGTTGGAGAAATTTCACAAAAGGTGTCTGGGCCAAGAAAGTTGACGTTAACAACTTTATTGCAAAGAACATCAAGCCTTATGAAGGAACTGAAGATTTCCTGGTTGGACCTACCAGCAATACAACTGAACTGTGGAAGATTATCTCCCAGCTGAGCAAGGAAGAAAGAGAAAGAGGCGGCGTATGGGATGTATCCCTCGATACTGTCTCCACCATCACTTCCCACGCTCCTGGCTACATTGACAAGGACAAGGAACAGATTGTCGGCGTTCAGACTGACGCGCCTTTCAGACGTTCCATTCAGCCGTTCGGCGGTATCAAGATGATGATCGATGCTACTAAGGCTTATGGCTTCGAGCTTCCGCAGAATATCGTTGACATGTTCACGAACATCCGCAAAACGCATAACCAAGGCGTATTTGATGCATATACACCAGATATGAGAGCTGTGCGTAAATCGGGCGTAATCACAGGTCTTCCTGATGCTTATGGCCGCGGACGTATCATCGGCGACTATCGCCGTATTGCTCTGTATGGTATTGATTTCCTGATTAAAGACAAGAAGCAGCAACTGGCTGAGCTTGAAGTTGACTCCATGACAGAAGATGTTATCCGTCTGCGTGAAGAGCTGTCCGAGCAAATGCGTGCTCTTGGCGAACTGAAACAAATGGCTGCAGCTCATGGTATGGATATTTCCAAACCGGCTACGAACTTCAAAGAAGCTACACAATGGGTATATTTCGGTTATCTGGCAGCTGTTAAAGAACAGAATGGTGCGGCAATGTCCCTTGGACGCGTATCTTCCTTCCTTGATATCTATGTTCAACGCGACGTTGAAGAAGGTACTCTGACTGAAGAGCAAGCTCAAGAAATCGTTGACCATTTCGTAATGAAGCTGCGTATCGTGAAATTCCTGCGTACGCCTGACTATAACGACCTGTTCTCCGGCGACCCAACTTGGGTTACAGAATCCATCGGTGGTATGGCTGAAGACGGCACAACCCGCGTAACCAAGAACAGCTTCCGCTTCCTGCATACCCTGTACAATCTGGGACCTGCTCCAGAACCAAACCTGACTGTACTGTGGTCCGAGAAGCTTCCGGAAGGCTTCAAAAAATATTGTGCTAAGGTATCTATTGAGACCAGCGCTATCCAATATGAGAACGATGATGTAATGCGTCCATACTGGGGCGAAGATTATGCGATTGCCTGCTGCGTATCCCCAATGCGTATCGGTAAGCAAATGCAGTTCTTCGGTGCCCGTGCCAACCTGGCTAAGGCTCTGCTGTATGCGATCAATGGCGGTAAAGATGAGAAATCCGGTGCTCAGGTAGGTCCTGAATATCCTGCTATCACTTCTGAATACCTGGATTATGATGAAGTAATGAAACGCTTCAAACCAATGATGGAATGGCTGGCTAAGACTTATGTCAATACGCTGAACATCATTCACTATATGCATGACAAATATTCCTACGAACGTATCGAAATGGCGCTGCATGACCGCGACATTCTGCGTACTATGGCTTGCGGTATTGCCGGACTGTCCGTTGCTGCTGACTCCCTGAGCGCAATCAAATACGCTAAGGTTAAGCCAATCCGCAACGAAGAAGGTATTGCTATCGACTTTGAAACTGAGGGTGAATTCCCTTGCTACGGTAACAACGACGACGCTGTTGACGGCATTGCTGTTGAGCTGGTTGAAACCTTCATGTCGATGATCCGCAAAAACAAAACGTATCGTGATGCTGTGCCGACTCAATCGGTACTGACTATCACTTCGAACGTTGTATATGGTAAAAAGACTGGTACTACTCCTGATGGACGTAAAAAAGGCGAACCATTCGCTCCTGGTGCTAACCCAATGCACGGACGCGACAAGAAGGGCGCCCTGGCATCCCTGAACTCTGTTGCCAAACTTCCTTACTCCGATGCACAGGATGGTATCTCGAACACCTTCTCCATCGTTCCTAAGGCGCTGGGTAAAGACGAAGATTCCCGTAAGTCCAACCTGGTCTTCATGATGGACGGATACTTCCACAATAACGCTCAGCACTTGAACGTTAACGTATTTAACCGTGAGCAGCTGCTTGACGCTATGGATCACCCAGAGAACTATCCACAGTTGACGATTCGCGTATCCGGCTATGCTGTTAACTTCATCAAGCTGACCCGTGAACAACAGATGGATGTTATCAACCGTACATTCCACGATTCCATGTAAGAAGCATTCTTGTTCTACAAGAACTGAAATCAATCAAAGAGCTGCCGCCCTTGCAAGAGGGCGGTACACTCTTGTCTGAAAGTGGTTAAAATTTTAAGTTTTTTTCGAAAGGATGACATCTCATGCTTAAAGGACATATCCACTCTTTGGAGACGTTTGGAACGGTGGATGGCCCGGGTATCCGCTTCGTGCTTTTTATGCAGGGCTGCCTGCTCAAGTGTCAATACTGCCACAACCCGGATACATGGGAACTCAATGAAGGCAAGGAAATGACCGTCGAGGAAGTACTGGCGGAAATTGAGCCTTACCTGAATTATTATAAAACGTCCGGCGGCGGCCTGACCGTATCCGGCGGTGAACCAACCCTCCAGGCGCATTTCGTGAAGCAACTGTTCACCGAGGTGAAGAAACGCTGGAATTTGCATACCACGCTTGATACCAACGGCTATAATGATGGATCGAAAATCAGCGACCTGCTGGATGTTACTGACCTGGTGCTCTTGGATCTGAAGCATATTGATGATGAAGCGCATATCAAGCTGACCGGTAAGTCCAACGACCGTACCTTGAAGCTGGCCCGCTGGTTATCCGATAATAACCGTAAAATGTGGATTCGCCATGTCTATGTTCCAGGCATTCACAATAAGGAAGAGGATTTGCAGAACCTTGGACGCTTTATTGGAACGCTTAATGGAGTAGAGAAGTTCGAAATCCTGCCTTATCACGTAATGGGCATCTACAAATGGAAGGAGCTTGGCCGTCCCTATGAGCTTGAAGGGGTAGAGTCGCCTTCCGATGAAGAAGTGCAGCGTGCGTACCGGCTGATTGAAGAAGGCCGTATGCAGACCGCATTGGTCTAATTGCATATAAGAATTTCAAAAGCGGAGCTTCTATTCTGAGGAGTTTCGCTTTTTTCTATGTCAGGAAACCTAACTGAATCCGCTTCCATTAGAGGATTTTATCCCTATTGAAGATAAATCTTAACCTTACGATTACAAATGTGATTTTCTATAATTAGAGTTGTAAGGGAAATCATGAAATAGGGAGGGTCACCCGTAATGAGAAAAAGTCTAACACTGCTGTTGTCCCTGATGTTCGTTAGCTCGGCGCTGCTGGCTGGCTGTGGAGGCAACAAGAATAACAATGCTGCTGCCACCAAAGAGCCTGCTGCAACGAATGAAGCTGCTGCTACCAATGCTGCCGCAACGGAAGAACCGGCTAATGCTGAGCCTTTTGAAATGACGATCCGTCATACCCAGGTTGGAGCGGACAAACAGAAACGACTGGCTATTCTGGAGGATGTGGTGGGCAAGGTGCAGGCGGATGTGCCTGGACTGACCTTCAAGCTTGATGGAGTAGATTCGGATGTGAACCGTAAGGAGAAGCTGCGCGGTGAAATGGCGGCCGGTAACCCTCCGGAGATCTTCGACCTGTTCGGTAGCCCGGACTCCAAGATCTATGCCAAAGAAGGCAAGCTGCTGGACCTGACCCCGATCCTTGATGAATTAGGCATCAAAGACAAGTTCTCTAATCTGGACCCGTTCACCTATGAAGGTAAGATTTACGGTCTGCCGATCGGCGGCTCCGGAGAAGGCTTCTTCTATAATAAAGAATACTATACCAGCAAGGGCTGGAAGGCTCCGACAACCTTCGCTGAACTGGAGCAGCAGCTGGCCGGTATTAAAGCGGATGGTAAAGTGCCGATGGCCGGTGCCTCCAAAGCAGGCTGGGTACCGCTGATGCTGGCCAACCATCTCTGGTCCCGTTATGCCGGACCGGATGTGACCGCGAAGTTCGCTACCGGTGAAGCGAAGTGGAATGATCCGAACGTTATCAAGGGCTTGGCGAAATATAAGGAATGGGTGGATAAAGGCTACTTCAAGAAGGGAGAGCTGGGCTTCGAATATGCTGAATATACGACCCAGTTCACCAGCGGTGAAGCCATCCTGATGTATGACGGAACCTGGAAGTCTTCCGTATTCAAAGCCGGCCAATCCGGCGAAGGTCTAATCGGCAAGGTCGGCTTCTTCAATATTCCGGCGGTTGAAGGCGGAGTGGGGGATCAGACGGCGCTTATGCGCGATGTGAACAACGGTTATGGCTTCTCCGCTTCGGCGGGTGAAGATGAGCGGCAGCTTGCAGCAGTGAAATCCTTCATTAAGAATATGTTCAATGAAGAGATGCAACTGCGCGGTCTGGTAGAGGACGGAGTCCTGCCTGCCATGAAGATCGATCAGGCTGTGCTGAACAAGAACATTACGGATGATCTGATGAGTGAGATTGTCGCTGTATTGAATAGCTCCCAGTCGTCCTTCCCGGCCTTTGATTCGCTGGTGCAGGCGGATGTCACCACTGAAATCAGTAATATCCAGATTCAGAGCCTGATCGGCGGGCAGACGACTCCTGAGAAGATGGGCGAAGCGCTTCAGAAGATACAGGAAGAGGCTAATGCAGCGGTGGAATAAGAGACGGTGAACTGTATGTGCCCTGGTGCTTGCTCCAGGGTGCATTTTTCAAAAGAAAGCAATATGGAGGTAGCTATGAATAAGGCACTGAGAAATCCTCTGGTGTTCATTCTGTTCGTTATTCCGGCACTGGTGCTGTTCGTAATGTTCTTCATCTATCCCATCTTCAGCTCAATCTACTATAGCTTCACTAGCTGGAACGGTGTATCCGAGACGGTCAAATATGCCGGAGTGGACAACTTCAAGAAAGCGCTGGGAGATGAACGCTTCTGGATTTCTGTGAAAAATAACGGGTGGTTCATTCTCTTCTCCGTAGGCATACAGGTGCCGCTGATTGTGTTCTTCTCCTTACTGATTGCGAATGTGAAGAAGCTGAAGGGGCTGTACAAGACGGCGGTATTCATGCCATCCATTATGTCTACAGCGGTTATCGGGATTCTCTGGGGCTTCATCTATGAGCCGAATATTGGCTTGTTCAACAAAGTGCTTGGCCTTGTCGGCATTGAGCCGGTCTACTGGCTGTCGGATGAGCGCTTCGCCATGCTGTCAATTCTGATTACGAACGCCTGGCAGTGGACCGGATTCTACATTGTAATGGTACTGGCGGCGATTCTCTCCATTCCCGGTGAGCTGGATGAAGCAGCGGCCATAGATGGCGCTACAGGGTTCCAGCGGGCTACACGCATCACTCTGCCGCTGATCGTACCGATCATTTCGGTGGTGATTATGCTCTCCATTGCCGGAGCGATGAAGGCTGCCGATATCGTCATTGTTATGACCAAGGGCGGTCCTGCGGGTTCAACCGAGGTAATGGCTACCTATATGATTAAGTATGCGATTACCAACTTCAAATACGGGTACGGCAATACGATCGCTGTTCTGATCTTCTTGTTCACACTCGTGGTAACCGCCCTCTACCAGCTGGTGTTTGCCCGCCGTACGGAAAGGATTGAATACTGATGCCGCGCGCGTTGAAAAAAAGTCTGCCGCACATCGCCCTGCTAGGGTATCTGGTGATTGTGCTGTTTCCGTTCCTCTTTGTCCTTTTCTCTTCGGTGAAGAAGGATAATAATGCGATTGCCCTCAACCCCTTCGGCATTCCGAAGAGCTTCGAATGGTCCAACTATGTGGAAGCGTGGGTGAATGCCAAGATCAGCACTTATTTTTTCAACAGCTTATATATTTCGGTTCTGGCCTCTGTAGTGTCTATTCTGCTGGCGTCTATGTTCGCCTTCGCGGTCACGCGGATGCGCCAAGGGAAGTGGAACGGCATCCTCTTTTCGCTGGTCCTGATCGGGATGCTGATTCCGAATAATGCGCTGATGCTGCCCATCTACACGATTGTCCGCAAGCTGCATATTCTCAATACCCACTGGGCGCTCATTATTCCTTACATTGCCAATGCGATTCCGTTCACGATCATTATTCTGGCGGCCTTCATGCGTTCGCTGCCCAGTGAAATTGAAGAAGCGGCGGTCATGGATGGCTTGAAGGCCCCGGGTATATTTGCTAGAATTATTGTACCTTTGACAGTTCCGGCGATGGTTACGGTATTCATTGTTAATTTCCTGGGAAATTGGAATGAGTTCCTGCTGGCCAACTATTTTCTCTCCAATGACGAGCTGCGTACGCTCCCGGTGGGGATGGTCCAGTTCCGCGATCAGTATCAGATGAATTACGCACAGATGTCGGCGGGGATTGTCTACAGTGTGGTTCCGGTTATAGTGATTTATGCGGTTCTGCAAGAGAAGATTATTGAAGGCGTCACCGCAGGCAGTGTAAAAGGCTAATATCAATCATGTCAGGAGCAACAGCCGATGAATCTGCGCTACAAATTGTTTACGGCATTCTTAGGCCTGATTATCATTCCGCTGTTCATTCTTGGCATGATTATGTTCTTCGTGACTTATAATTCCATTGAGAAGAAATACAGCCAGCAGTCCGAATATTCGCTCAAAGCGATCAGCTACAGCATTTCTAATGTGCTCAAGGATATGGACAATGTGACTGACAACGGAATTGCCACCTCGGTCTTTCATATGGCGCTCAGCGCGGATGATCCCTCCAAGCAGGATTTAACCGATGCCGAGCAGCTCAGCCTGAATGCCAGCCAGCGCAATTTCCGCAGTCTGCTCTATAATCATCCGTCAATCAGCTATGCTTTCCTGTATAATTTCAACGGTAAAGGCAGCTCAGAGATCGTGTCGGTCTTCAACAAGGAGAACTTCCGCACCCTGCCTTATGATAAGTTCAAAGGCAGCGAGCTGTACCAGGAGGTCATGAAGCTGAACGGGGTTCCGAAATGGCTGGCCCCGCATGAGTACCCTGAGCTGACCGGGACGGAGGCTGTATTTACGCAAATCCGGCTGATTAAGGAGCTTAGCTTCTTTCAGAATATCGGCATTCTGGTGGTGCAGATCAAGAACTGGGAGTTCGAGTCGATTTTTCGCAATCTTAAGATTGGCGGCACCGACCAGAAGGTGTCCTTCATGCTGGTTAACGATGACGGGATGATTCTGCTGGACCCGGACAGGCAGCTGGACGGGCAGGATTTCCGCGGCTTCACCACGAAGGAGATTACGTTTAAGCCCGGCTTTCAGAGCTTCAAGACGCAGTTCGGCGGCGAGAAAAGCATTCTGTCAGTCTACCATCTCAAGGAGTATCCCTGGAGTCTGGTCTCCATCACTTCTTGGGATACGTTGTCTCATGAGGTGACGGTGTTCGCCCGCTGGTTCGTCGTAGTGATGTTCCTGTGCCTCCTGGGTGCTGTCATCTTCAATCTGTTCTTCATGAACCGGATTACAGGCGGGATTGCTGTGATCGTGCGCTTCATGCGCCGGGTGGAGGACGGTGACCTTACTACCCGTGTCGAGGAGAAGGGCAACGACGAGATGACGCTGCTGGCCAGAGGCTTCAATGATCTGATGGACAAAATCAATACATTGTTCAGCCGGGTTCATGTGGAGCAGCAGCGCAAGAATCAGGCGGAAATGCGTGTGCTGCAGGCCCAGATCAAGCCGCATTTTCTGTTCAATACCCTGGAATCGATCAATGTGCTGGCTGTGCAGAATGAAGGCCGCAAGGTCAGTGAGATGGTCTACCGGCTGGCGAGTATTCTGCGGATCAGCATTCAGGACAGGGATGAGATTACTCTGGAGGAAGAGGTTAAGCATCTGCGCAATTATCTGGATATCCAGAAGTTCCGGTTCGAGGATCTGTTCGATTATGAGCTTGAAATTCCGCCAGAGCTGCTGGGCTGCGGGATTCTGAAGCTTACGCTCCAGCCGCTGGTGGAGAACAGTATTCAGCATGGTTTTGAAGGGATCGGGTATAAGGGTCTGGTGAGTGTCAAGGTGTGGGAGACCCAAGGCAATCTGGTGCTGCGGATACAGGATAACGGAATCGGGATGACCCCGTCTCAGCTATCGATGTTTCAATACATGGTGAATGACGCGGCAGAGCAGCAGCCGGAAGGCAAGCCTGGGCAGGGCATTCATCTGGAGCGGCGAGGGTTGGGTGTACGAAGTGTTGCGGACCGGATACGGATCGAATACGGCGACAGATATGGGATTTTCATATGTGCAAGTCCTGGGGAAGGAACGATCATCCAGTGCGTCATTCCGAAATACGGGCAGGGGGAAGGCCATTATGCTAAAAGTATTATTGGTTGACGATGAAGCGCCTATTCTGAGCAATCTCAACACTGTGCTGCCCTGGCAGGAGATGGGGATGGAGGTTGCGGGGATGGCCCGCAGCGGCATGGAGGCGCTGCGCCTTGCTGAGGAGCAGCCGCCGGATCTGGTGCTATGTGACATCCGTATGCCGGTAATGGACGGACTGACGTTCATCGGCAAGCTGCGCGAGATGGGGCTGGAGAGCGAAGTGCTGCTGCTCAGCGGCTACCAGGAATTCGATTATGCGCGTGAAGCGATCCGGCTGGGTGTGAAGGAATATATCTGCAAGCCGATTCATTATGGGGAGCTTGGCGACAAGGTGAGGGAGATTGGCTCGCGGATTCGCAGCAGGCAGTATAAGGATAAGTTGTACAACAGCATCCCGTTGTTTCAGGAAGTGCCTGTGGCTGACGATCCTGTCAAAAAAACACCGGAGCAGCTGATGAATCAGGCCGCACAGTTCATTACAGAGCGCCTCCATGCGGATCTCGGCATTGATGAGGTGGCGAATACGATAGGCATCAGCAGCAGTTATTTCTGCCTGCTGTTCAAGAACCGCTTCGGGGTGACTTTCGTGGAGTATGTCACCCAGCAGCGGATTGATGCTGCCAAATTCATGCTCGCCAGCAGTGATAAGAGCATCACGGCCATCAGCTCGGGCGTCGGTTATCAGGAACGCCGTTATTTCACCAAGGTGTTCTTGAAGCAGACGGGAATGACCCCCAAGGAATACCGCAGCAGGTTCAGGACGGCTGAAGCACAGTAAGTCTGCTTTTTCAGTAATTAGGGCTGTCCCACAAAGCCGTGAAATGGCTTTGCGGGACAGCCCTCTGTTTTTTTAAAGCAGGAACCGACCACGATCTCTTGTCAACAATTATCCGAATGATTGCCTTCTATAACAGTCAGCAAGTCTACAGCAGCAGTACGCGGTTTTGGAGCAGGCTTGTCTTCGGGATCGAAATATCCCATATGCAAGGTGCCAACGATTTTCTCGTTAGGAGTTACACCTGCTGCTGACCGAAATGAGGAATCTTCATTAAAAGCAGTGGTCTTCCATACCACACCGATTCCTTGTTCCCAGGCCAGCAGCTGAATGTTCTGAATCAGAGCGGCAGTTGCTGCCAGGGCCTCCTCCCAGGCTTTTGGAGGAAGGGCGCTATGCATGATCACGATGAGGTGGACCGGAATCCGCCTGCAATACGTATCATGTATCTGTGCACCGAAATGTTGAACGAATGCTTCCGGGCGTGTCTTCAGAACAGCGTCGGCAAATATTGTCCGGCCCTCCCCTGTGAACAGGATGAATCGCCAAGGCTCTTTTTTGGAATGAAAAGGTGCCCATACCGCATTGTCCAGCAAGTTGAGCAGTGTGCACCGGGCAATGGGCATTCCATTAAATTCCTGTATGGTTCTTCTGTCGCGTATCGTTCGTATGAGCAGGCTGTCAGGAGTGGGAGTCATGGCTCGTCCCTCACGATTCCGGCAGGTAGGCATTCGAGATTTCATCGATAACCTTGCTTAGTCCGATTGGGCCATAGCCGGCAAACCACAGATTTGCATCACCGATATACACATGTTTGTTCTTGACAGCTGTAAGGTTGGCCCAGATTGAAGTGCTCATAATATTATCCAGAGCCGTCTGATTGCTGTCACCTGGACGAAGAATGATGAACATACGGTCAGGATTCAGCTCGGGAAGTACTTCTTCGGAGATGGCTACATTCCATGAGTCCTTGAAATCTATACCTTCTGTGGAAGCGGGGGTTAGTCCCAGAGGGCCGAAGAGCGTAAAATTATCTCCCGGTTGAATCAGCTGCAATTGCTTGTCCTGTATTCGCATATAGGCGACAGTCTCAGTGGCAGCAGTGGCAGCCAATTCGTTCCTTACCGCAGCTATCTTTGATTCATAATCGGCGTGGACCTGATCAGCCACAGTTTCTTTTCCGAAGATTTCTGCCGTTTGCCGGAATCGGGTCCAATCATCTTCATTTTCATTGTCGAAAAGTATCGTTGGCGCAATCCTTGATAGCTGCTCATAGTTCGCTTCGTTCAGTGTCTTAGAAGCAAGAATGAGATCCGGCTCCGCTTCGAGCAGTGCTTCTAAGTTAGGTGCTTCTCCTGAGCCAATAACGATAGTATCCTTCATTTGGTCTGACAGGTATTGGGGGAATCCCAAATCGTTGTATGTAACCATTGCATGAGGTTCAATTCCAAGTGCCAGCAGATGGTCAGCAAAAACATAAAGCATGCCCGCAACCTTTTTCGGATGTGCCGGAATTTCAATATCTCCCTTAATGGTTGAGATGATACGGGTATCCGTATTTTCAGCCGTCTTGGCAGGTACTGGAGAGGTGGAACCGGCAACCGCCGAACCTCCATTATTCCCGCTGTTGCTGCATCCAACGACAAGCCCCAGCATTATTACTCCAAGCAGGCCGATGACTCCACGGCTAAATTTGTCTTTGAACTTTCGAGTATAAGGAAACACAAGCCACACACCTTTCGTAATTGATTTTGATAATCATTATCACAACTTAATTATAAGGAGTGGCATAGGTGGGTGCCATGGACAAAAATGCTCATCGCCTGGACATATGGCTCAGGAGCAAATCGCTTGAACGGCGCAGAAATAAATCGTGGGCCAGCGAGGTGTAACAGGAATAGAGACTTGAATCAGCGGCCTCGTAGACGTTTCCTTTTCGTACGGCATTTAACTCCCTCCATGCTTCTTGTGAAGCTAGCGAACGATGGATCAAATCACGCTGTGCGGAGTTACCCGATGTAAACAGAATCAGATGGTCAATGCTGCATTCCGAAAGCTGATCTGGAGTAAGAAGAATGGAATGCTCTACATTCAGTAATTGCCGGGGTCTCTCAAGCTGCAAATCTTTATACAGCACGGTACCCAAGTTACGGTTGCCGAACAGGCGGAAGCACCCGTTCTCATATTGCGCCACAGCAACTTTTTCGTCCTTAAGCTTTTCTCTGACACTGAGCCGAAGACTCTCAGCCAGCTCTTCGTATGCCTCAAGCCACTGCCGGGCGATCTCCAGACGGTTCACCGCTCTCGCAATTATCCGGAGATGCTCACGCCAATCCCCTTCAAATGGCACGGTACACGTTGGGGCAATATGGGGGAACAAGCCTGCTTTGTCCGGTTCCGCATAATCTGAATGTTCGAAGCTGATAATCAGCTCCGGCCGGGAATTTGCCAGTCTGCCGAGGTCGGGCTGATCATGCCCCAAGCTGATAACGTTATTCAAGCTATAAGCAGATCCGCGTGAATTATTAATCAATGCCGCATAAGGCGTTAAACCTAATGCCAGCAAATGAGAGGTATAGGGATGGGCCATGGAGGCAATTCGAGTGGACATACGGTGTTTTTTAACATATACAGATGGTGAAATACCAATGGCTGATTTGAATTTACGGCTGAAATAGAACTCATCCTGATAGCCTACATGGTGCGCTGTGTCACGGAGAGTCATTTCAGAGCGGAGCAACAAATCACCCGCATGACGAATGCGGACAGAATTCAGATATTCCATCGGGCTCCGGCCCACCTGTTTTTTGAACAGCCGGGAATAATGGGCAACGCTCATTCCTGTCATTTCGGCAAGCTTTTCTCTGGTCATGGGCTGCCCGAAATGACTATCTATATAGGCCTTGGACTGGTCAATTATTGCAGTTGAGGGAGTGCGATGCTTAGTCTCCGGACTGTCTGGTCTCCATAACTGAAGCAGCAATTCCTGGAAACGGATAGATGACTCCATTCTGTCCCAGCTGCTGCCCTGCAAGCAAGTGCAGATCAGGTCAGTCTTGGCTAACGCTTCAGACCAATGGGCAGGCGGGAAAATATCGGCCTCCAGCTCTCCGCGCTGAAGCGTATGCTGTCCGTCCATAGTATACACATCAAAGGTAAAACAGCAGTATTCCAGAGAGTTCTTCTCCTTCACTAACAAGCGCCACGGTGTATCAGGGAGCAGCAGCAGTACATCGCAAGAACCGAATTCAAAGCAATAGCCTTTAGCTTCAACTTCGCCGCTGCCTTTAATTCCTATGAGGAGGGTATGCCTGTCTGACTTATGTATTTCAGATTCAGATCCAGCCGGATTAACACAGCGGGCGTCGATAAGTTTGTATAACCCTTCAGATGGATTCATTTCAGCTTAAATACTCCTTTCACATGAAGTCTGCTACTATTATACTCTCCTGGTGACAGGTGGGGGCACCCCATTAATAATGGAGCTAATTGGATTTATATTGATCTTTCTTTACACAGAATGAAACTTTTCTCCGTTGCTTGCGTCTAATACTATGTTTTGTAAAATGAACGTGGCAAAATATGCTGCCGTCCTGAAGAGGACGGTTCCCGTTTTTACGGGGAATATAAGGTGAAGAGAAAGCAATAAAGATACTTGCCTTATACACTACAATGGGAGCAGAAGGAGTCGTACAATGAATTTGAAAAAAGTATTTTTAGTGGCAGTACTGGCTGTATCGCAAGCCGCTGCAGCCGTTCCGGCTTGGGCCGCGCCTGTCAGCACAGAGAGTGCAACACCTCAGAACGTTAACGCAGCGGCAAACACCGCTGACACACAGCTTCAGCCCGGGTCAACGGACCCGCTGCCGCCGGCAGACACAGTAATACCGACCCCAACACCGGCACCTGTTCCTACAGCATCACCGGTTCAAGGCATTCCAGCAGTAACAGAGACTCCGGCTCCGGCCGCTACTGAGGTTCCAGGTGCAACAGCTGCTCCTGTGGACGGTACTGTGCCGACTGATGCCGTTATGCCTACGGCTACTCCGTTAACGGATACGCCTGTAACGCCAAGTATGACTACTACCTCTGCTGCAGGGGCAGGCCAGCTTATTCTGATGATGAACAGCAACAAGATGTTCAGAAACGGAACGCCTTACACCGCCAATCAGCCGATGGCAGTCAAGAACGGCGTTTCCTACGTATCGATCCGCGCAATGGTGGAAATGGTCGGCGTTGCCTTCACCTATGACGCCAAAACCAAAGAGGTCATTGTGACCAAGGGTACCAGCATTATGCGGTTCAAGACCGACAGCAAAATCTATACCGTCAATGGTACCAAGTTCACTATGAAGGGACCGGCTTACCAGTTCAAAGGCACCTTCATGATTCCGTTAACGTCCATTACCTATGCACTTAATATTCCTTATACCGTAGACAATGTGCAGAAGCGGGTTATTCTTACGCTGAATACAAAGCCGACTGCCTCCTTCACAGTTCAGCCCAAAGAAATCTATGCTGGTGAGACTACTGTGAATTATGTAACCTACAGCTCTTCCCCGAACGGTACGCCGATTGTTGAAGAACGTTGGAGCGACAACAAGCAGGATATTTATGATCAGCCGGGCTTCTATACGGTTATGTATTCGGTACGGGATGCCAACAACATGTGGAGTGACCCTTATCCGGTAACCATTCAGGTACTGCAGCCTAATCAGCCGCCAGTAGCCCAATTCACAACAGATAAAGAAGAATACAAAATGGGTGAGCCGGTCATCCTGACCGATACCAGCTATGATCCTGAGAATGAAGAGCTGACCGCAACCTGGAATAATCGTTCCCTGGCATACTTCACCCCGGGACCGCTGTCCATTCAGCTGACGGTTACGGACAAGCATGGTCTTAGCAGTACTTTTGAGAAGATGATTACAATCACGAATGAACAACTCTATACACAGGATGAAGTAACGAAGCTGTTCACCATTCCGGGGGATATCATCAGTTTGGACGGCGGGATGATTCCGGCGCTCCCTAACCTGCCGTATACGTTGTCGTCCGAAGGCTACACCCTGATCCGCAGTAACAGCCCGGAGACCGTTCAGACGGAAGGTGTACTGTACCGGGAGAGTTCAGTGGGCAATACGCGCTTCCTGGTGCATCATATGAACAATATGGCTACCAGACAGAAGCTCTATGTGATTGCAACGAATAACAACCTGTATCCGACAACTATTAACATCCAATATCTAGGAATTGCCGGACCGGTGACCTCACCGGAATATACTGGAAAAGTATCGATGGAGAAATATTTCAATTCCATGGTTACCGGCTTGGCCCAATCGCAAATTACCCTGCAGCCGGGGCAAAGTCTTCCGATTATGACAGACCTGAACAAAATCGCCATGAAGCCCAAAGACGTAATGTCGCTGAGCGCAGACCTGTTCAGTGATCTGCCGATTCAGTATAATGTAGTTATGGTGGAGCAGAGCAAAGATCCTGTCGCCGAGCTGCCTTATCTGCCGGTTCTTGACATTGACGGCGTGCATACCCGGGGAACCTTCCCCGATTCTACCCGCGTCATGAACGTGACCGATCTGGTGGGTACCACGCAAAGCAAGCTGCTTCTGGGCGACAATAAAATGGACAAAAACCTGGACGGCCTTGATCCAATGAATGGAACATATGTTTCTAACGCCGGTAACTTCGGGGTACTGTACAAAATCGTATTGGATCGTGTTGCAGCAAACACGCTGATCACCTTCAATCCGCGCGGGGGTCCTTATCTGGGGCCGTTGATCGTAAACGGTACAATGGTGAACCTGCCCAATAAGGGCGTATTAGGCTTATCCTCAGACACGAATGCTGTCATCTACCGCACCGGAGAATATGAAGGGCGTGTGGAGATTGTGTTCTCCGTCGCCTCAGGCAGCAACCTGCCCGTTAACTTTGTCTTCACCCCGCTTCCGGCGAAAAAATAATTTCTCTACAATACAAACGGCAGCGCTCCTGAGGGGGCGGCTGCCGTTTTGTATTCTTCCGCAAGTATCTGGATGCGGGGAGGCAACAGGCACCTTTATTGACGGGGCAGTGCTTTTGGGGCATTATAAAGAGAGTGCAACACAAACGATCTAATGTTATGGGAGATGAGCGAATGCTGTCGACAGATCAAATCCTGGAAGCCATGTCGGGGCAGGGGCTGCGAATCACCGATCAGCGCAAGACGCTTGCCAAATTATTCGGCGAGAATACGGGATATTTGTCTGCGAAGGATGTATATGAGCATATGGGCCGCAAGTATAGCGGGCTGAGCTTCGATACAGTCTACCGTAACCTGCGCGTTATGGAGGAGCTGGGGGTACTGGAGCAGATTGTATTTGAAGAAGGCGTCAAATTCAAGGCAAGCTGCAGTCAGGATCACCATCATCACCATATGATTTGTCTGCAGTGCATGAAGACGTACCCGATTCAATTCTGCCCGATGAATCTAACCGACCCGCCGGATCAGTTCCGGGTGGTCAAGCATAAATTCGAGGTCTTCGGCTACTGCAAGGATTGTGAGCAGGGAAGAGAAGAAGAGCCGGCTGGGGCAGTCCGCAGCAAAGAGGGACGCTGAGTATGGCTAGCTTACGAAGAACGGTACAGGCCCCTATCCGGGTCTACCGCAAGTTCATTTCGCCGCTAAAGCCCGCCACCTGCCGGTTCTACCCGACCTGTTCGGCCTACGCGCTGGAGGCTATTGAGGTCCATGGGCCGCTTAAGGGCTCATGGCTCGCTGCCAGGCGGATCGCCCGCTGTCATCCCTTCCATCCGGGAGGTCTTGACCCGGTGCCGCCGCGCAAAGAGCAGCCATCCGGGGACAAGCCGCTGCATACGACTTGACACAGGCCGCTGGGATGGGTATATTTTGAATAATAAGTGATATTCCGAGGAACGGATAAGTAGATATGGACACCATCACAGAGAGCCGGGGCTGCTGGGAGCCGGTATGGGACGCCAGATTGAATATGGTCCGGGAGGAACTGTGTTCGAGCGGAAGGCCTGAAGCCGGGGCCTGCGTAAGCGCACGGCGTGTTCCAGCGTTAATGGACAGTTCCGTTAAGGAACTGACGAAGCCTGCGCTCTGTGAGGAGCCGGGGAATGTTGGGTGGTATCGCGTGAGTTTACTCTCGCCCCATATAGGGGCGGGAGTTTTTTGTGTGAAATGGACGATTAGGGATAACGAAGGGATGATGAAGTAATGAGTGAGAACAAAACCTTTTATCTGACAACACCGATCTATTATCCGAGCGACAAACTGCATATCGGGCATGCGTATTCTACGGTAGCTGGTGATGCGATGGCCCGCTACAAGCGGCTGCGCGGCTATGAGGTGCGCTATCTGACCGGAACGGACGAGCATGGGCAGAAGATTGAAGAGAAGGCCGGCAAGGCCGGAAAGACCCCTCAGGAGTTCGTGGACGGGATTGTAGTCGGCATTAAGGATCTGTGGAAGAAGCTGGACATCTCGAATGATGATTTCATCCGTACCACGGAGGAGCGCCATAAGAAGGTGGTTGCGGATATTTTTGACCGCCTGCTGAAGCAGGGGGATATCTACAAAGGGGAGTACGAAGGCTGGTACTGTATTTCGGATGAGACCTTCTACACCGAGACCCAGCTGGTGGATATTGAACGAGATGCTGACGGCAAGATTACCGGAGGAAAAAGTCCGGACAGCGGTCATCCGGTGGAGCTGGTCAAGGAGGAGAGCTACTTCTTCCGCATGAGCAAGTATGCTGACCGCCTGCTGAAGTTCTACGAAGAGAACCCGGAGTTTATCCTGCCGGAATCCCGTAAGAACGAGATGATTAACAACTTCATCAAGCCGGGTCTGGAGGATCTGGCTGTATCCCGTACGACTTTTGACTGGGGCGTTAAGGTGAAAGGCGACGAGAAGCATGTAGTCTATGTGTGGATCGATGCCCTTACCAACTACATTACGGCCCTTGGCTATGGCTCGGAGGACCGCAGCCTGTATGACAAGTACTGGCCTGCAGATGTACACATTGTCGGGAAGGAAATTGTCCGCTTCCATACGATCTACTGGCCGATTATTCTGATGGCGCTCGGCGAACCGCTGCCGAAGAAGGTATTCGCACATGGCTGGCTATTGATGAAGGACGGCAAGATGTCCAAATCCAAGGGCAATGTGGTTGATCCGGTGACGCTGATTGACCGCTACGGTCTGGATGCCCTGCGCTATTATCTGCTGCGCGAGGTTCCCTTCGGCTCGGACGGAACCTTCACGCCGGAGAGCTTCGTGGACCGGATTAACTACGATCTGGCCAATGATCTTGGTAACCTGCTGAACCGGACGGGGGCGATGGTGGAGAAATATTTCGGCGGCGAGCTTCCGGCTTATGCCGGTCAGGTTACCGCATTTGACGGTGAGCTTGAGGCAATGGTGCAGAGCACTTACGCCAAGGTGGAAGAAGCGATGGAGAAAATGGAATTCTCCGTAGCTCTGACTGCGATCGGCGCGTTGATCAGCCGGACGAATAAATACATTGACGAGACCCAGCCATGGGTACTCGCGAAGGAAGAGAGCCGTAGCGGGGAGCTGGCTTCGGTGATGAGACATCTGGTGGAGGGACTGCGCACTGCGTCCATTCTGCTCCAGCCGTTCTTGACCGGCGCTCCGGCGAAAATCTGGGAGCAGCTGGGCATTCAGCCGGGCGAGCTGACCACCTGGGAGAGCGGCAGGTCCTTCGGCCTGATTCCAGCAGGTACTAAGCTGGTGAAGGGCGACCCGATCTTCCCGCGCCTGGATGTGGCGCAGGAAGTAGCGTACATCGCCGAAGCGATGGGAGCCGGGAAGCCGGCCGCTGCAGAGGCGGCGCCGGCAGCGGCTGCTGTGACTCCGGAGGCGGCGGCAGCCGATCCGGAGGAAGAGGAGCATAAGGAAGAAATCGGCATCGACGATTTCGCCAAAGCAGAGCTGCGCGTCGCCCAGGTCATCGCGTGCGAGCCGGTGAAGAAAGCGGATAAGCTGCTGAAGCTGCAGCTGGATCTTGGTTATGAGCAGCGCCAGGTGGTATCTGGCATTGCGAAGTTCTACACACCGGAGGAATTGGTGGGGCGCAAGGTGATCTGCATTGTGAACCTGAAGCCGGTGAAGCTGCGCGGTGAGCTGTCGCAGGGCATGATCCTGGCCGCTTCCAAGGGCGAGCAGCTGACCATTGCAACCGTTCCGGACAGCATGCCGAACGGAGCGATTGTGAAATAAGGATGCCAAGAGCATCCGCATAATGACTGTACAGCAATCTCCGCAGGCCACAGGCAGCGGGGATTGCTTCTTTTTGCTCCAAGATAACCGGGTAGAAGGCAGCTTGCAGACTACGAAATGCAGATCGGAGTTGACTTATCGTAACGATTACTATTATAATTCTGATAGTAAATTTTACGATTTAAGGGGTCGATAGAGAAATGGTTACAAAAAGCTTGCAAAAAGGGCTGCTGCTCGCCGCTGTCCTGTTGCTTACGCTGTCGCTGGCCGCATGCGGACCGAAGAGCAACGGAAGCATTGTGGAAGGAAAAGTGAACGTTATAACTACTTTTTATCCTATATATGAATTCACTGCCGAAATCGGCGGCGAAGATGCCAATGTTATCAACCTGCTTCCTGTAGGGGTAGAGCCGCATGACTGGACCCCGCGCAGCCAGGATATCATCGCTACCTCCAAGGCGCAGCTGTTTCTCTATAACGGAGCCGGGCTAGAGGGCTGGGTCCCTAATTTCCTCAAGAGCCTTGACCGTGACAGTAAAACTAAGGCTGTAGAGGTTAGCCAAGGGGTGAAGCTGATTACAACGGATGAAGACGATGGGCATGATCACGGCCATGAAGGTGAAGAGGCTGAAGCAGACGGGCATGGCGACAGCCTGCACACGGACCCGCATACCTGGGTAAGCCCGAAGTCGGCGCTTGTAATGGCCAAGAATATCAAGGATAGTCTTCAATCCGTTGATCCTGCGCATACTGAAGGCTATGAGGAGCGCTACCAGAAGCTGGCGGACCGCCTGAGCGCACTGGATCTGAAGTTCACCGAAGAGCTGGGCAAGCTGCCGGGCAAGGAGATTGTCGTATCTCATCAGGCCTTCTCGTATCTGGCACGTGACTACGGCCTGTCGCAGCATGCGATTATGGGGCTGTCACCTGACGCTGAGCCGCGCGGGCAGGATCTGGTGAAGCTGGCGGCGCTGGTTAAGGCAGAGGGCATCCGTTATATTTTCTTCGAGGAGCTTGTATCTGATAAGCTGGCTAAGACACTGGCAAGTGAGACCGGTGTATCCACGATGGTGCTGAATCCGGTAGAAGGGCTGACCGAGGCCCAGCAGAAGAACGGGGACAATTATTTCACCTTAATGGAGAAAAATTTGCAAAATCTCATTCTGGCCTTACAATAATAAGGAAAGTATAAGCGAAAGGCGGTACTTCACATGCAACCGGTATCCCTGGACTGCCATCAGCATATGATCGAAATACAGGATTTGTCCTTCTCCTACGGGGAACAGAAGGTCATCTCGAATCTGAATTATACGGTAAAAGAACGTGATTTCCTCGGCATCCTCGGTTCTAACGGTGCGGGCAAGACTACGCTGCTTAAGATGATCGTCGGCTTGCTGCCTGCCACCAGCGGGGAAATCAAATTATTCGGCCAGCCGGTGCGGAGGTTCAAGGACTGGGAGCGGATCGGCTACGTTCCGCAGAAGAATGCGTTCAACCCGCTGTTTCCGGCAACTGTCCGTGAGGTCGTATTGTCCGGCCTGTATAACAACAAGAATCTGATCCGGCGGGTCTCGAAGGCCCAGCACCGGCAGTGTGAGGATGCGCTTGAAGTGATGCGGATTCAGGATATTGCCGAGAAAAGAGTCGGCCAGCTGTCCGGCGGCCAGCAGCAGCGTGTCTTCCTGGCCCGTGCGCTGATCAACCACCCGGATCTGCTGATTCTGGATGAGCCTACCGTCGGCATTGACGCCGAGACCCAGGCCGGATTCTTCGAGTTGATCATGCACATGCATGCCCATCATCATATGACCTTCCTGATGGTCTCGCATGATATCGACATGATGAAGAACTACCTGGGCAGCGAGCCGGTCCAGAAGAACGGTAAAATCAACTTCTACTGCCGCCACTCGCATGATGTGCAGGACTGCGCTGTCGATAACCTGCAGCATACGTTGTCCTGATCGTTGAGATTGGCTGATAAGAGGATAGTTACCCTGATCATTTAACGGTTTAACTGCTCGAACCGCAGCCTATTGTATTTTGTACAGTAGATTGCACGAATTTCTGCCCTTTTTGCTCTTCTGTTGCAGCTTGTACATTAGATTTTTTGAAATGGACCTTTTTCCAGCCTTTCTGCCAATATCAATTGTACGAAATACAACAGAATCTGATTATACGCTCAAAAGTGATAGTTCTGTTGTACATTCTGCAATCAGTTTTAAACGTGTGAGGATTACTTTTAACTCTCGCTTGCTGAGGGCTTGCCGTGCCCAGATTAGGGGGAAAGGGTGGGTTAATTGCAATTCGTACAACTAAATAGTCAGATGCGCCGCCAAATCTCTGTTTTGATGTATTTCGTACAATTAAAATGCCTTCGTACCTGGATTTTCGGCCATCCGGGCAAATATAGTTGTACAGAATACAATTAGAAGAGGAAAGCCTTCCGTTTTACTGTTTTTAGTTGCACAGACTACACTTATCTCTGATTATTCGCTACGAACGCAGCTTCATCCTTACTGTATTTATGGAAATAAAATAGTAGAGTGGCATGATAAGGCCAGCAGGTCAAATATATGAGGTGAAAGTCTTGGGACGTAAGTAAATCCCGCCTGCTGTGAAGCGTATCCCGCAGGGAGGCAAAGCGCTCTTTTCACCAACGTCCCTAAGCTGCGACAACCCCTCCTCCCACGCCAATTGCACTTAGCGGGTGTCCAGAGGGCAGAGCCCTTGGGGCCCTCCCTTGGCGAAGGGAGGGTTTGGGAGGGATCGAAAAAGGTTTCACATTTGAAAGGTAGGAGAACATCATCTTGGAAATCCTGTATAGTGATTTTTTCCAGCGGGCGCTGGCCGGCGGGCTGATGATTGGCATTACGGCGCCGCTGATCGGCGTTTTTCTGGTGCTGCGGCGTCTGTCTATGATCGGAGATACGCTGGCGCATGTTACGATTGCCGGGGTAGCGCTGGGCTTTCTGACTGGCTTTTATCCGCTCGGGGCGGGGCTGATCTTCGCGGTTGTGGCCTCATTTGCGATTGAGAAGCTGCGCAAAGCCTATAAAAGCTACGCCGAGCTATCCATTGCGATCATCATGTCGGGCGGTGTAGCGCTGGCCTCCCTTTTTTTCACCCTGGGCAAAGGGTATAATGCAGATGTAATGAGCTATCTGTTCGGCAGCATCTATACGCTCAATACTACTGATCTTATCGTGGTGGGCATCGTAACGATTGCCGTTGTGGTCGTCGTAACCTTATTCTTCAAGGAATTCTTCCTGCTCAGCTTCGAGGAGGACGCGGCCAGTGTCAGCGGACTTCCGGTGAAGCTGCTCAATATGCTGATTACGGTGTTAACGGCTCTGGTGATCAGTACGGCGATCAAGATTGTCGGCTCGCTGCTGGTCTCGGCACTGTTGACCATTCCTGTGGCCGTTAGTCTGCTGCTGTCCCGGAGCTTCAAGTCTTCGGTTATTCTGTCCGTGGCGATTGCCGAGATTGCCGTGATTGGCGGACTGGTCATTGCTGGAGTATGGAATCTGGCTCCTGGAGCAACGATTGTTCTATTGTTAATTGCACTATTGACCCTAACCCTCATCGGCAAAAAAGGGCTGCCAGCCTAACAAACAGGAGGATAACCGGCCACCCTCAGCACCAACTACATAACTGTATCTGTACTGCTGCTACATGAAGTGACCCGAGTGACCCCGACTATGGAAGGAGATGCGCCCGTGTCCAACCTGAATGCAGGAATCGCTTTTGCCGCCGGAGTGGCGTCATTCATATCGCCTTGCTGCCTGCCGCTCTATCCTTCTTATCTATCTTATATTACCGGCTTATCGGTGCAGGAGCTGAAGAGCGGCAGCAACAGCAAAGAGGTCCGTCTCCGGACCCTCTCGCATACACTGGCGTTCATTCTGGGCTTCTCGGCAGTGTTCTATACGCTTGGCTTTGGAGCCGGCTTGTTCGGTGAATTCTTCAACGGCCAGCGGGATCTGATCCGTCAATTATCGGCGATCCTTATTATTGTCATGGGGCTCTTCCTGCTGGGCGTCTTCCAGCCGCAGTTCCTGCTCCGGGAACGCAAGCTGGAGCTGAGATGGAAGCCTGCCGGGTACCTGGGCTCCTTCATCTTCGGCATCGGGTTCTCGGCAGGCTGGTCACCGTGTATCGGACCGATTCTAACAGCCATTATCGCGTTGTCAGCCAGTGATCCGGGAACGTGGTTTACGATGATTACGGCGTACAGTATCGGCTTTGCACTGCCGTTCTTCGGACTGGCCTTTTTCCTGGGCGGGGCGCGCAAGATCCTGAAATACTCCAACCTGCTGATGAAGCTGGGCGGCGGGCTGATGGTATTCATGGGCATCCTGCTGTTCACCGACCAGATGTTCCGCATTACGATTTGGCTGCAGGGCATCACGCCGCGCTGGCTGATTTTCTAATTAGGGACTTAAGTGAAATAATCAATAGCCGCTTCCGGAAAATGTTCAAAAATCCGCTCTGTGATGAATTCGCGCAGGGCGGTTTGCTGTTCGTCCGGGTAGACATATTTATTCTGTCCCCATTTGCCCCATTTCTTCTTGCGCTTCTCGATGTCCATCTCCAGCTTCGACTTGGGATAACGCTTCTCGATGACGGTCTTGGCCGTCTTGGTGAAGCGGTGCTGGATCATCTCGAAGGTCAGCCCTTGGCCAATCCCCGGCGGCAGGGCATGCGCCAGCTTCTCCAATAGCTCGCTGTAGCCGTCTTCCCAGCCGTCATGCCAGATAATAGGGGCAATGATGAAGCCCAGCGGATACCCGGCACGGGCGATCTGTCCGGCGGCCTCAATGCGTTCCTCGAAGCGTGAGGTGGCCGGCTCGAAGTTTTTGATCACATAGTCGGCGTTCACGCTGAAGCGTACACGGGTATGGCCGTTATGCTTCAGCTTAAGCAGCGGCTCGACATGCTGGTATTTGGTCACGAAGCGCAGCCGCCCGAGCGGCTCCTCCGCCATGAATTCGATCAGTTCCGTCAGCGAGCCGGTAATATGCTCAAGGCCGAGCGGATCGGAGGTACACGCCGCTTCAAAGGTCGTAATTTCGGGCGAACGTTCGACGATGTATTTTTTGGCTGCATCGATGATATCCCCGGTATTGACATAGACGCGGATGTAGGGCTTCGCTCCAAGCGTAGTCTGCAGGTAACAATAATGGCAGTGGCCCATGCACCCGGTGGCAATCGGAATCGCATAATCGGCAGACGGCTTCGACTGGTCAAAAGTGAGCGTTTTACGCAAGCCGACCACAAGCGTCCGTTTGGCGATTTTGTATTGCTCGACTTCTGTCTCGCCCGGCAGATTGGTAATCCGGTTATGCGAGGTCGTCATGCGGTAAGGAATATTCCGGGACTTGACCCATTCCATGATCCGCTCCCCTTTGGGATAATTGAGCGCATCGGGCTCGAAGAAAACCAGCTCCGGGATGAACAGTCCGGTGGGCTTGCGCTGTCTTTTGGCAGGAGGGCGTTCGGGTGTGATTAAGGTCATTATTTCACGCTCCTTCGGGATGAGGATACCGTTATTGTGCCAATCCGCAGGCGAATGGAATCATGGTAAACATCACTAAGCGGGGAAGCGGATGACCGGCAGGACTTGCCAAGGAGCGGCAGAAGCATGTATCATTGTTAGAGCAAGGCCCGGTCCCACCGTTACGCTCATTATAGAAAAGAGGTAAGCTAGAATGCCAACACCCAGCATGGAGGATTATTTGGAGCGCATATATAAGCTCATCGACGAGAAGGGTTATGCGCGGGTCTCGGATATTGCCGAGGGGCTGGAAGTCCATCCCTCCTCTGTGACCAAGATGATCCAAAAACTGGATAAGGACGAATATCTCATCTATGAGAAATATCGTGGGCTTGTCCTAACAAGCAAAGGAAAAAAAGTGGGGAAACGTCTTGTGGACCGCCATCAGCTGCTGGAGGAGTTCCTCGGGATTATTGGGGTACAGCAAGAGCATATTTATAAGGATGTTGAAGGCATTGAGCATCACTTGAGCTGGGATTCCATCACCCGGATCGAAACGCTGGTGGAGTATTTCCGCCGGGATGAAGCGCGTGTGCAGACCTTGTACGATATTCACCATGAGATAGCCAGCGATTCATAAACGTGGCTTTTTTTGTTTGATTAGCGCAACCTTTCCAGTTTTTTTACGTCAAAACGGATACCGTTCCTTTTTCACTAAGGAAGGATTCCGTTTACAAAAGAACGGCCTTCTCCCTGACCCAAGGACGAGAGGGCTATTTTTTTGTCTAATACAACTTCAAGACCTGGGAGGAATTATGAATTACCGTAAATGGATCGTAGGATTGCTCGTGATTATGCTATGTCTGCCTGTATGGACGCCGGGTGTGCGCGCAGCTTCTGTGCAAATCACCATTGAACTGGATGGGGAGACGCTGAATCCGGATGTGCCGCCGTATATTACACGTACTAATGTTACGATGGTGCCTGCCGGTGTGATTAGCCAGGGACTGGGGGCCGGTGTGAAATGGGATCAAGCCAGTAAGACAGCAACCATCAGCAAAGATAATAATATACTGCAGCTGACCAGCGGCAAAACAAGTGCCATCGTTAACGGGGCGTCTGTCCGTCTGGATACTTCTGTGCAGATCACACAGGGGCGGGTCATGGTCCCGCTGCGGTTTGTAAGCGAGCAGCTTGGGCTTCAGGTACTCTGGGATCAGGCGACGAAGCATATTTCCTTATATTCCGGCAAGGAGATCGGCGGACCTTCAACGCCTGCGGTGCCGTCAGTTCCGTCAGTGCCTACACCAACTGTACCACCTACGCCGTCTGTGCCAATACCAACGGTACCGTCACCAACCGTACCTTCTATTCCTGGTGCCAAGACCAGTAAGGCGATGAAGGGCGCCTGGGTATCCACTGTGTATAATCTGGATTGGCCCTCGACGTCTTCGGCAGGCAATCCCGACAAGCAGAAGAAGGAGTTCGACAGCCTGCTGGACAAGCTGAAGGCGGCCGGATTCAATAGTGTATTCGTCCAGGTCAGACCGTCTGGAGATGCACTTTATCCTTCACAGATCGTGCCCTGGTCCAAGGTGCTTAGCGGGACTCAGGGTAAGGAGCCCGGCTACGACCCGCTGGCCTATATGGTTAGCAGTGCCCACAGCCGGGGAATGCAGCTGCACGCCTGGTTCAATCCGTTCCGGGCTACGACAGACGCTTCTACCAGCAGCCTAGCCCCTAACCATGTAGCCAAGCTTCATCCGGATTGGATCGTCAAGGCGGAGAACAAGCTGTACATAAACCCGGGAATTCCGGAAGCTCGGCAGCATATTATTGACACGGTGATGGAGGTGGTCAGAGGGTATGATATCGACGGGGTACATCTGGATGATTATTTCTATCCGTCCAATGTAGCTTTTGCCGATGATACGGCCTTCAAGACCTTCAATTCACAAGGGATTAGCAGCAAAGGCAACTGGCGGCGGGATAATATCAACCAGTTCATCCGTCAGCTGGGGCAGGAGATTCATGCAGCGAAGCCGTCCGTTTCTTACGGGGTCAGCCCGTTCGGGGTATGGCGCAACAAAAAAGCGGACAGCACCGGCTCAGATACTACAGCAGGGGTGTCAGCCTATGATGACATGTATGCGGATGTGCGCACCTGGATTCAGAGCGGCTGGATCGATTATGTTGCCCCGCAGGTCTATTGGAGCCTCTCCTTCAGCGCTGCCCGTTATGATAAGCTGGTGGACTGGTGGGTGAACGAGGTTAAAGGAACGAAGGTTAAGCTGTATATCGGTCTTGCCTCCTACAAGGTAGGGGATACCAAGCAGACTGCGGAATGGCAGAGCGGAGATCAGATTATCAACCAGCTCAAATATAATGAGAAATACGATGAGGTGGCTGGCAGCATCCTTTTCCGGGCGAATGATATTGTGGTCCGTGACCCTTACGGGCTAGCCAGCCTGCTCAGCTTCTATTTCAAGAGTTAAGTCATGAATAGTCCCCCGTGCTCATAGATAACAATACATTCTATGGAACGGGGGTTTGCCATGTATGGAGATTAACGCAGTATTTGAAGGCGGGGGAGTCAAAGGAATTGCCCTGGCAGGTGCGGTGGAGGCGACGGAACGCGCAGGCCGCACCTTCGGTAAGGTGGCAGGGACGTCTTCCGGTTCGATCATTGCCTCACTGCTGGCAGCGGGGTACAGCGGGGAGGCCATGAGCCGGATTATCCGGCGGACACCGTTCACCTCCTTCCTGAAGCGGGGAGCGCTCTACAACACCGCCTTCGTTGGGCCGGCCTTGCGTGTGCTGCTCAAGAAGGGGCTGTACTCAGGCCAGGCGCTGGAAGCGTGGATACGCAACCTGCTGCTGGAGCAGAGGGTTGTTACGTTCCGGGATCTGCCGCGCGGCAAGCTGCGGGTGATTACATCAGATATCACCAACGGGCGGATTGTGGTGCTGCCCGACGATCTGGTGCTGTACGGGATAGAGCCTGACAGCTTCGAAGTCGCCAAGGCTGTGCGGATGAGCTGCAGCATTCCGTATTTCTTCGATCCGGTGATCCTGCGGCTGGCCGGAGAGGCGGCAAGGGGGAAGCCGTTCAGCGGGCAGCTGGTCTATATGGTGGACGGCGGGGTGCTGAGTAATTTCCCGCTCTGGCTGTTCGATGAGAAGAAGGACGGCTTCCAGTCCCCCGGGCGCAGAACACCAACCATAGGCTACCAGCTGATCGGGAAGACGGCTCCGCAGCCGCATCATATTACGGGGCCGTTCAGCATGCTGGAGGCGATGGTGGAGACGATGCTCTCCGCGCATGATGAACGGTATATTGAGACGGATAAATTCGTTCGTACGGTCAAAATCCCTACGCTGGGCATCTCCACCACCGAGTTTCATATCACGCAGGCACAGACTGACGCCTTGTATACGACGGGCATCGCAGCCGGAGAAGAGTTCTTCGCTAACTATCGTCCGGCACCGCCTTCCTATACCTGGAGGGTAACCCTTCATCCCGCTGCTCCAAGGCGGTAACTAAACCACAACATATAAATTTTTATCTTACCAGAAAAAAGGCATCCCCAAGTGATGAAATCATGTGGGGATGCCTTTTGCAGCTCTGCTTCGTTACATTCAGTATTCAGTGATATTTGGGCAACTGATCGTCATTCTTACCCTTACTGCCTTCGATGACCTGGAAGGGATAGCTTTTGCGCTTGCCCGGTGAGCCAGTGGTCTTGCGGATGCCGGCAACCTTGGACATCGTCTTGGCCGAAGGCTTAACCTTAGTGCGCGGACGTCCGGGTCCGCCTCCCATTCTGCCGGGGGCTACCTTGTAGGCGTAATACAACAGTCCCAGCAGAATCAGGGGTAAGATGAAGATGGACAGAGCCATCAGGCCGCGTGCCATAATATCTACCATCAGGCCCCATACGGCAAGAGCTGTCGTAATCCAAAATATCAAAGCATGTCTGATCATTGGCTAATCATCCTTTCGCAGGATCCAAAATGCCGCCTGACACACTTGCCTCCGAATATCCCTTTGCTTCAATTGCAGCGTCCAGCTCCCGCATCCGGTTGAAGGAAGCGATCGACACCTCTACCATATCGTCCTTAGGTTCCTTGGTAGTCAACAGCTGCAGCCACAGGCCCGGGTATCCCAGATACTTAAGGCCGGGAATATCTCTTACCGCATTCGTGCCCTTCAGTACCTCGAACGAGATTCCGATGACCACCGGTAAAAGAACGATACGCTGAAGCACCCGTTCCATCAGGGAATTCCACGGGACGACCGAGTAGATAATTACACCGAGGATAATCGTCAGCATCATGAAGCTGCTTCCGCAGCGGTAATGCAGACGGCTGTATTTCTGTACGTTCGCTACGGTCAGCTCTTCACCGGCTTCAAAGGCGCTGATGACCTTGTGCTCAGCTCCGTGATATTGGAAGAGCCGCTTGATCACTGGCGTCTGCGAGATCGCCCAGAGATAGACGAGCAGGAGAATCAGCTTGATGCCGCCTTCCACAAGGTTGTGCAGAATATAGTTGTCAAATACATTTTTGAACAAAAAATCTTCTACGAATACCGGGACCAGCGTGAAAATCAGCTTACCGAACAGGAAAGACAGAATCCCCATTATAGCTACGCCGAAGATCATTCCGAGGCTCCAGCCTTCGTCCTTCTTCTTGTTCTTCGCCTGCTGCTTGGCAAGCTCTTCCGGCTCCGTCTCATCCTCGGCATAGGATTCTGCCGAATAGTTCAGATGCTTCGAGCCTTTGGCGCTGGAATCTATAATACTGACAATGCCGCGAAGCAGCGGAATCTTGCGCAGTTTAAGGACCCAGCTCTTATCGCTCTTCGGCACCTCCAAAAATGTAATCTCCTGATTCTTTCGTCTTACGGCTGTTACGTTGACATGCTTGCCGCCGAACATGACGCCTTCGATGACGGCTTGGCCGCCGTAACTGGGAGTTTCCTGGGACAACCAATTCACCTTCCCGTATATTGATATGATTTATATAATACATTGTAACTAATTTTTAAACACATTACTAGTTGGATTGCCTTTAGCTGTACATACTAGCTGTAGAGAGCGGAGTGGAAACCGGATTAACCCCATACCGAAAGAGAGGGAGCTCTATGAGTTCTTCAAGCAAGCACAAAAGCGTCCAGACGAATCCTTTTTATTTCTCCATTGAACTGGGTTATTTCGCCGGTTTAATCTGGGGAGGGTTGCACTGGCTGATGTATGTTCTGCACTTCACTAAGGTCATTCCGGGATTTTTGGCGGAGCCTTTTTTTAAGCATGAGTTTTTGGTGACGCCTGCCGGGTATTTGCTCGGATATTTATTTTTTATCATTCTGTCGGTACTCTCATCCCTAATCTATGTGCTGGTGTTCCGGAAGCTTAACGGGCCCTGGCCGGGGATGCTGTACGGGGTGCTGTGGTGGTCGGTCCTGTTCCTGGCTTGCTCGCGCTTATTCCTGCTCCAGCCGCCGTTCAAGCTGCCGTGGGACACGGTGATCAGCGAATTCTGTCTCTTCCTGCTCTGGGGATTATTCATCGGATATACGGCGGCCATCGAGTATACGGATGAACGCAAACGCGAACAGCAGACGAAGCTAGCCTAGGCCCTTCGAAAAAACTTCTCAGTTGGCCTGCCGCTATGGTAAAATACAATGTGGCTATTTCGAGAGGAGAATGAAAATGGGCAACAAGCGCGTCTCCAAGCTGCGTAAGGTTCTGCAGGAACTGGGACTGGATGCGATGTTAATTACCAGCGGATATAACCGCCGCTATTTGAGTGGGTTCACCGGCTCCTCCGGGTACGTACTGGTTACCGGTGATGACAGTTATCTGCTGACGGACTTCCGGTATATGACACAGGCCTCGGAACAGGTGAATGGCCTCAAGGTGGTACAGCATGACTCGAAATTCATTGACACCGTGCGGGAACTGCTGCCGAAGGGCGGACAAGTCCGTGTCGGCTTCGAGCAGGATGATGTGACCTTCAGTGCGTACACCGCTTATGCGGAGGCTCTTGCCCCGGCAGCCACGGTACCGGTATCGAAGGCTGTTGAGAACCTGCGCATGTTCAAGGATGAGGAAGAGCTGGCTGTGATGCAGCGGGCTGCCGATCTGGCAGACGCCACCTTCAGTCATATCCTGAATGTGATCAAGCCGGGCATGACGGAACGCGATGTCGATCTGGAAATGGAATTCTACATGCGTACGCATGGTGCAACTTCGTCTTCGTTCGATACAATCGTCGCTTCCGGTGAGCGTTCAGCTATGCCGCATGGTGTAGCGAGCAGCAAGGTTATCGGGAACAACGAATTCGTCACCTTCGATTTCGGCGCGCTCCTGGACGGTTACTGCTCCGATGTGACCCGCACGATTGCTCTGGGATCACCGGACCCTAAGCTGAAGGAGATCTACGATATTGTGCTTGAAGCGCAGCTTCATACGCTGGCGCATATCAAGCCCGGCATGACCGGCCGTGAATGTGATGCCCTGGCCCGAGATATCATCACCCGCTACGGGTATGGTGAATACTTCGGCCACAGCACAGGCCATGGTCTCGGGATGGAAGTACATGAATGGCCGCGCTTGTCCAAGCTGGCGGATGAAGTCATCCAGCCGGGGATGGTTGTCACTGTGGAGCCGGGAATCTATCTCTCGGGTCTTGGCGGCGTACGGATTGAAGATGATATTGTCATTACCGAGAGCGGCATCACGCTGCTGACACATTCATCGAAGGATTATTTGGTACTGTAAGACACTATCATTCAGTTCATTTATGGATTCCAGGAGGGATTTTTTGTGATTTCAGTTAACGATTTTAAGACAGGCCTGACCGTAGAAGTAGAAGGGGACATCTTCACCGTCCTAGATTTCCAGCACGTGAAGCCGGGTAAAGGCGCAGCCTTCGTCCGCTCCAAGCTGAAGAACCTGCGTAACGGCAATACGGTTGAGCGCACGTTCCGTGCCGGTGAAACGATTGGCCGCGCCATCATCGAGAACCGTGGCGTACAGTATCTGTATGCAAGCGGCTCTGAGCATGTGTTCATGGACAACGAGACTTACGACCAGTTCGAATTGACAGCCAAACAGCTTGAATGGGAGCTTAACTTCCTCAGAGAGAACATGACCGTGAATATCGTCAGCTACCAGGGCGAAATCCTCGGGATCAACCTGCCGACCAGCGTAGAGCTGAAGGTTACCGAGACCGAACCGGGCGTGAAGGGCAACACGGCTCAAGGCGCAACCAAAGCCGCTGTTCTGGAGACCGGTCATACGGTCCAGGTACCGCTGTTCATCAATGAAGGAGATGTTCTTCTGGTCGATACCCGCGAAGGTAAATATATCTCCCGCGCGTAGAGCCTTTTTGGATTTCAGATGTAACTTGAGGGCCTCCCCGCTTGATGCGGCGGAGGTCTTTTTGCTGTGTCAGGCTGGGGAGAGGGAAGAAGTGAAGGGAAAAGGATGAAAATGATGAAAGGGATAAATCCCTCTGATATAGTGGAATGTTAGCTGAACGGAGGGATTAAAGGGATAAATCCCTCAGATTAAGCTAAAAGTGGAGAGGAAGGGTAAATCAAAGGGATAAATCCCTCAGATTTGCAGAAAGCGTACGGCATATAGGGAAACAAAGGGATAAATCCCTCTGGCGGACGTCTCAGGTGGGGCAGAATGTGGAGTGAAGGGAGTAATGAGGTGCACTAGTGCCCCTGAATTGGGCCAAAGCGGGCTGGACGAGCGAATGAGGAGCATTAGTGCCCCTGAATTGGGCCGAAACGGACTGGACGAGCGAATGAGGAGCATTAGTGCCCCTGAATTGGGCCGAAACGGACTGGACGAGCGAATGAGGAGCATTAGTGCACCTGATTCCGGCCGTACGGGTTCGGGGTTAAGGCCGGGTTCATCAAAAATGGGCATTTTATTTTGTGAAACCATTAACGCATGTTATGATTTTCGTATTATACTGTGTTAAAGCATTAACCAAAATTTAAGCTACTTTAGAGCGAAATAGGGAGTGAATGGAACTTTGTCACTTTATGTCATGAAATTCGGGGGCAGCTCCGTCGGCGACATTGAACGTATGAAGCGGGTCGCCGGGCGGATCGCGGCCAAGCAGGATGAAGGACATCGCTGCGTTGTGGTGGTCTCCGCTATGGGAGATACCACAGATGATCTGATCGATCAGGCGAATCAGCTGAACGGTCAGCCCCCCGCACGCGAGATGGATATGCTGATGACTACAGGGGAGCAAATCTCCGTAGCGCTTCTGTCGATCGCGCTTCACGGGATCGGCCGGAATGCCGTATCCTATACAGGCTGGCAGGCCGGGTTCCGCACCGATGAGACCCACGGCCGGGCACGGATCAGTGAGATTGTCCCGCGCCGGGTGCTGGAGTCGCTGGAGCGGGAGCAGATTGTGATTGTAGCCGGCTTCCAGGGCATGACGCTGGATGGCGAGATCACTACGCTGGGCCGCGGAGGCTCAGATACGACAGCGGTTGCGCTGGCTGCAGCCATCAAGGCGGATGTCTGCGAGATTTATACCGATGTAGACGGAATCTACTCTACTGACCCGCGGATTGTGAAGACGGCGCGCAAGCTGAAGGAAATCTCCTATGACGAGATGCTGGAGCTGGCGAATCTCGGGGCAGCCGTGCTGCATCCGCGTGCCGTGGAATATGCCAAACGATATCAAGTGAAGCTGGTCGTAAGATCAAGCTTTAACCATAATGAAGGTACTGTGGTGAAGGAGGAAGCAAGCATGGAGCAAGGTGTAGTAGTTAGCGGAATTGCCTATGATAAAAATGTGGCCCGGATCAGTATTCTGGGAGTTCCAGATGTGCCGGGGGTACTCGCCCAGGTATTCGGCAAGCTGGCCGATGAAGGTGTGGATGTCGATATTATCGTGCAGAGCGGAGTGCAGAACAAGACGGCTGACTTCTCCTTCACTGTAGCGCTTGGAGATCTTGTGAAGGCCAAAGAGGTCATCGAAGGGCTGCACAGCGTATTGCCTTACCGTGAAGTGACTTCCGAGGACAGTCTGGTCAAGGTGTCGATTGTCGGCGCCGGGATGGTCAGCCACCCGGGGGTTGCCGCCAAAATGTTCGAGGTGATCTCGAATGAAGGCGTGAGCATCAAGATGGTGAGCACTTCCGAGATCAAGGTATCCTGTGTGATTGAATCCGGCAACCTGCAGCAGATCATCCAGGCGCTGCATACCGCCTATAACCTGGATACACAAGAGCAAGCCTTCGTTGGAGGTCCACAGGACCGCCGCTAAGCCGCTGGATAGTTAGTTACAACAATACATCGGGGATGTTCTTCAGCCGGAAGGCTGGCGGGCATCCCTGTTCGGCGTATGGCGGCTGGGGAGTCCTCTTCGGATTAGGGAAAGTCCTGTACATGCCCGAAAAAGGCTAGGCGGGCTGAATGTATGTCAAAAACCGAATACATTACGCCTACGAAAGGCTAAATGAGCCGGTTCTGTGCCGGCGTAAGCGTAAAGCGGTTTATGTATAAGATAAAGACACAGTGAACAACCGCTCCCTTAATCTTAAGTTAAAAAGAGTGCTGTTACCCGCAAAAGCGGAGAACAGCACTCTTTTCTTTTGCCGCAAAATATGTTGCTTGCCTGACGCTCCGGCGGGTGGCAGCAAGCTCGCTCCTGCTTAGCTTAGCCGCCGGAACCTGCCCATAATCTCCACGGTCTCCAGCACGTTAACGAAGGATTTCGGATCGGTCTCCAGAATCGTCTTGCGCAGATCTGCCAGCTCATAGCGGGTGGTTACGGTCATCAGCATCGTATTGCCTTCGTGACTGTATCCGCCCTCGGCGTTCACAACCGTGATGCCGTGCGGCAGACTGGTCAGCCGGTTCAGCATTTTCTCGCGCTCCTTCGTGACGATGAAGCAGGTCAGCTTGATATGGCGGATGTGGATCATGTCCACCACCCGGCTTTTGACGAAGATACAGAGCATCGCGTACAGCGCGGAATCCCAGCTTTTGAAGAAGCCCAGACACAGAATGACGAGACCGTCCATTACGAACAGCACCGTCCCCATGGGAATATCCCGCTTGCGGGTGATGATGGAGCCGAGAATGTCGAAGCCCCCGGAAGATCCTCCCGCCCGCAGAGAGAAGCCAACCCCTCCCGCAATAATCACCCCGCCGAAGATACTGGCCAGAATCGGGTCCTTGGTAAGCTTCACCACAGGGATCACGTTCAGGAACCAGGTGGTGGAGAGTACAGACAGCATGCTATAGCAGATGTACTTTTTGCCCACGGCGACGAAGCCCCAGATCAGGATCGGGAGATTGATGGCGAAATAATACAACGAAATATACTTTGGATGGGTCAAATACCCGATGATGGAAGCTGTCCCGGCTACACCGCCGCTGAGCAGCTGATGCGGAATCAGGAACAGGCGGAGCCCGGCTGCTACCAGAAAGGCTGAAAATACAATGATAGCTACCTCTTTTACCTGTCTGCCTATCGTTCCTGATACAAGCGGTACTACGAAATTACGAACTTGCATGATTGTGATCCCCTTCTTTGCTCAGTTATCTTTGGATGCGGAAAAATTAATTTTATCATACCGATGATATTTTTTTATGGAGGGCGGCACTATGATATCTTTCACACCTCCTGAAATCTGTGCTAGTATCCCCATTTCTTCTTGTCTAAAGTCGCCCCCTTCCGCATATCCATGGATAACAGCTTGTTTGATTTGCAGTGAAATGGCGGGCGGGCCCATAGATTTGGAAAAGGGAGATGGGATATTTGGACAAGTATGTAAGCTGGATGTCGGCCCTGCGGCTGCTGTCTGGCAGTGTAGAAATTGCGGCGGCTTTGATTATGCTGAAGCTGAATCAGGTGGATAAGGCACTGGCTGTCAATTCGGGACTGGCGCTTGTCGGTCCTACGATTCTCATTCTGACCACGGCTGTGGGCCTTACAGGGATGGCAGAGCAGCTGTCCTGGGGGAAGCTCGGCTGGATTGGCTGCGGGGTAGCTATTCTCTTATTCGGGATTCTCAAGAAATGATAGATGATAGGCATAAAGCATAAGTACAAGCATAAATATGAGATAAAGCTATTTAGTAGAGGACAGCTTGGGGGTACCTGGTATGGCAAATGACTGGCTTTTGTTGTTTCCCGAAAAAGTAAGAGCGCTGCTCGGCGGCCTCCCCGCTGCGCTCCTGGACAAGGTGGAGGAGATTCGCGTCCGTGAGGGACGGCCGCTAGAGATCAACTATTCCGGCAAGTATCATTTCATCGGTGCCGGCGGCACCCTGACCCAGCTTCCCGGCGAGGCTTACCGGCCGGACCGGGAGGATACGCACCGGCTGCTGGACCTCATCAGCAATCATTCCCTCTATACGATGGAAGAGGAGCTGCGCAAGGGCTTCATCACGATTCCGGGCGGACACCGGATCGGTCTCTGCGGCCGGACGGTGCTGAGCGGGGGCGGCGTGGAGCATCTGCGTGATATTACCGGCTTCAACGTGCGGATTGCCCGTGAGGTGCACGGCATCGCCGACGGCGTACTGCCGTATCTGCTGGACCGGGGGCGGCAGCGTGTGATGCATACGCTGATTCTGTCCCCGCCGCAGCATGGCAAGACTACGCTGCTGCGCGATCTGGCCAGGCAGCTGTCGGCAGGTACAAGCGGCGGCCGGGAAGGCAGCCGACCGGGGCTGAAGGTCGGCATCGTCGACGAACGCTCCGAGATCGCAGGCAGCCGCCGGGGAATTCCGGCCTTCGATGTCGGGCCGCGCACGGACATTCTGGACGGCTGCCCCAAGGCGGAGGGCATGATGATGATGATCCGCTCCCTGTCGCCCGATGTGCTGATCGCCGATGAAATCGGCCGCATGGAGGATGCAGAGGCGGTGACCGAGGCGCTGCACGCCGGGATCTCGGTGGTCGCTTCTGCGCACGGCAAGGAAGTGTCCGAGCTTGCCCGGCGGCCCGGACTTGGCGGGCTGCTGGAGCACCGGATGTTCGAGCGGTATGTGATACTGCACCGCGGAGCCTCTGGCTTGTCCTTCCGCATTCTGGACGCCCAGAAGCGCGGGCTGCTGCTGGTCTCGCCGGAGCAGCAGCCGGTGTCAGGGGGTGACCGCCATGCTTAAGCTGCTTGGCGCGGTACTGATCGTGCTGGCGGGAACCCTGGCCGGCTTCAAGCGGGCGGCCCAGTATGCCGACCGGCCGAGGCATATCCGGGCCTTGATTGCCGCGCTCCAGCGCCTGGAGACCGAGATCCAGTACGGCTACACGCCGCTGCCGGAGGCGCTGCGCCGGATTGGAATGCAGACGAAGGAGCCGCTGCGGGCCTTCTTCCTTACGGCGGCGGAGGAGATGAACCCGCCGCATAACTACAGTGCGGAAGAGGCCATCCGGCGGGCGATGGAAGCCCACTGGAGCAGCGCATCGCTGCGGGGCACAGAGAAGGAGATCATCCGGCAGCTAAGCTGCACGCTCGGAACCAGTGACCGGCCGAATCAGAGCACGCATATTGCACTGGCTTTACAGCAATTGAAGCAGGAGGAGACAGCGGCCAGAGAAGATCAGGGCAAGTATGAGAAGGTGAGTAAAAGCCTGGGTCTGCTGCTTGGAGCATTGATCGTCATTTTGATCTTTTAGCGAGGTGCCAGGAATGAATATTGAAGTCAACGCGATCTTTCAGATTGCCGGCATCGGCATCATTATCGCCATGATCCATACGGTGCTTAAGCAGATGGGCAAAGAGGATATCGCCCACTGGGTAACGATTGTCGGCTTTATCATCGTCCTGTTTATGGTCATCCGGATGCTGGATGGGCTGCTGCAGGAAATCAAAACGATTTTTCTTTTTCAATAGGCTGGAGTTATGGAAATCATTCAGATTGTGGGAATCGGCATCTTGGCAACGGTCCTTATCCTCGTCCTGAAGGAACAAAAGCCGGTATTCGCCTTCCTGCTGACCACGGCGGCCGGCATCCTGATCTTCCTGTTCCTGATCGGCAAGATCGGAACGATTCTCGGTACGCTGGAGCGGGTGGCGGAGTCCTCCGGGATGGAAATGATCCACATCAAAACGGTGTTCAAAATCATCGGCATCTCCTATATTGCGGAATTCGGGGCGCAGATCGTGAGGGATGCCGGGCAGGAATCGATTGCTTCCAAGATTGAGCTGGCCGGCAAGGTGCTGATCATGGTGCTGGCTGTTCCGATTATCAGCATTATTATTGAAACGGTCATGAAGCTGCTGCCAGCCTGATACAGCGGACATGCCGGACAAGTTGGAGTAGAGCGGAGGTGAGGGGAATGCAGGAGCATAGTATTTTTCGGCCGCCAAAAGGGGGAAAGGCGCTCCTGCTTCTGCCAGCCCTGTTGCTGGTGCTCCAGCTGCTTCTGCTGTGTGGAAGCACGGCAAGTGCGGCAAGTGTTGCGAATGCTGCAAGCGCGGGAAGTGTGGCAAGTACTGCAAGCGGGTCCCCTGTTCCTTCAGCTCCGGCTACAGGCGGCAGCGGAGGTCTGGCATCTCCTGTTGACCAGTGGGTGAAAGGGCAGGTGGAGCATCTGCCAAAAGACAAAGTCGAGTCTTACTGGGACCAGCTGATGAAGGATTACGGGGGATTTTTCCCGGAGGGACGGACACCTTCCTTGATGGATATGCTGCTGCCGGGAGATAAGGGCTTAAGCTTCAAAAGCGTATTGTCCGGCCTGATGAACTTCATGTGGCATGAGGTGCTCTACAACGGCAAGCTGCTGGTCACGATTGTGATGATCAGTGTGCTGAGTATGATTCTGGAGACGCTTCAGACCGCTTTTGAACGGAAATCTGTCAGCAAGATTGCTTATATGCTCTGCTACATGGTGGTGCTGGTCATCGCCGTTAACAGCTTCAATGTCGCTATCGGCTATGCCAAGGATGCCATCGACCGGATGATCGACTTCATGATGGCTATGATTCCGCTGCTGTTCGCGCTGCTGGCCTCAATGGGCAATATCGTCACGGTGTCGGTGACCCATCCGCTGATCGTATTCATGATCCATACCGTAGGCACGCTGATTCATACGCTGGTCTTCCCGCTGCTGTTCTTCTCGGCGGTGCTGCATCTGGTGAGCGCCATGTCGGAGAAATACAAGCTGACCCATCTGGCGAATCTGCTGCGCAATATCGGGGCCGGGCTGCTCGGGGTGCTGCTGACGGTGTTCCTCGGCGTGATCTCCGTCCGGGGGATTACCAGCTCGGTTACAGACGGAGTGACCATACGCGCGGCCAAATATATTACAGGGAATTTCGTGCCGGTGATCGGTAAAATGTTCGCGGATGCCACCGACACGGTCATCTCGGCCTCACTGCTGGTGAAGAACGCCATCGGGCTGTCGGGAGTGATCATTATCCTCTTCCTGTGTGCGTTCCCGGCAATCAAAATTCTGATCCTCGCCCTGATCTACAATCTGGCCGCCGCTGTCATGCAGCCGCTGGGCGAGACACCGATTGTGACCTGCCTGCAGACGATCGGCAAAAGCATGATTTATGTCTTCGCGGCGCTGGCCGCCGTCTCGCTGATGTTCTTCCTGGCAGTAACCATTATGCTGACTGCGGGCAATGTGACCGTAATGATGCGCTAGAACGAAATGACAAGGAGGTGCGCCATGTCCTGGCTCAGCAGTTGGCTCCATGAGCTGATTCTCGTCGTGCTGATGGCTGCATTCGTGGAGATGCTGCTGCCCAGCAAATCCATGGAACGCTACGCCAGACTGGTGCTCAGCCTGCTGGTTCTGCTGACAATGCTAAGCCCGATAATCTCTCTGCTGAAAGGGGATGCCAGCAAGGAGCTGACCGTGGCGATGCAGCAGCAGGAAAGAAGCGGGGGGCTGCTGAACAGAGCGGAGGGTGCACCGGATTCGCTGGACAAGATTCTGGCGGACGGGCGGATGCTGGCTGCCGGAGCCCGCGACCAGAGCCTGAAGCTGGCTGCCGAGGAAATCGCCGGCCAGATGCGCGACCAAATTGCCGGGAGCACCGGGCTCGGCGGGGTGAAGGTAACGGTGGCCCTGGCCATGGGCCCGAATCCAAATGCGCCGCTCGGCGAGGAGGTGCCGCTGATCTCCTCGGTCACAGTAGCGCTTCCGCCGGAGCAGAGCGCCTCTGGAGGCGCTGTCCAGGGTGGGGGCGCATCATCCCTCCCGTCAGCCGGGCCGATACAGATTAACCCTGTGGAGCCGGTCCAGGTCAGCCTGGAAGGCAGCGGGGGAGATGGTGAAGCGCAGGAAGCGTCATCCTCAGGTGGTGGTTCGGCTCCGGCGTCCTCCTCTTCCGGGAGCGGCACTGAGGGAGTGCAGGAGACCCAGGCGGAAGAAGCCGGAACAATTATCCAGCTGCTGGAGAAGAACTGGAACCTGGACCCCGCTTTGATCAAGGTGCAAAGCAGCGGGGGCGGTACCGTGAAATCATAATTGAAGGAGGGAAATCAATGGGCAATTGGCTGAAAAAGCTGGAGCAGTGGGCCGGAGGCGGCAACGGCAGCCCGAAGCGCAGCCACACCTTCCGATGGCTAATCATTATCGGCCTGCTGGGTGTTGCAATTATGCTGTTCAACTCCTTCGTGAATGTGAAGAAGCTGGACAACGAGAACACAGGGCGTGAACCGCCGGACAGCGGGACCTCGCAGACAGTCCTGCAGCAGGAGACCGGGAGCGCGAATTCTTTTGACAGCATCGAACTGGCGATGGAGAACCGCACGAAGGAGATTCTGGAGAAAATCGTGGGGGTCGGTACTGTGGATATCATGGTCACCGTAGATTCCACAGAGGAGATTATCGTGCAGCGCAATATGAACGACTCGCAGCAGCAAAGTGAAGAAACAGATGCCAGCGGCGGTAAACGCCATACCACCCAGTACACCAGGGACGGCCAGATCGTCACTTACAGCCAGTCAGGGAATGAGGCTCCGATCATCACCAAGCGGGTGAAGCCTCAGGTAAGGGGAGTGCTGGTGGTCGCCAAAGGGGCAGAGAACAAGGTCGTGCGCAGTCTGATTGAGCAGGCGGTTGAAAAAGGGCTTAACGTACCGGTCTACCGGATTTCTGTTGTCCCGCGCAAGCAGGAATAGGCATGTCTCCGGCAACCCCGGCATATGCTTTAACAGAAGAGGCTTGTACGATACACACGGGCACAGACGACAAGAGGGCTGGCAACAAAATTATAGGAGGTATAAACAATGAAGGGCAAAAGACAAACGATTTGGCTGGTTTCTATGCTCAGTTTGATGGTAGTGCTCTCTGCATATTATCTGTTCACGGAAGATACGGGGGCTCCCATCCCCAAAGAAACTGCAGGCAGCATCCAGGTGGACACTATAAAAGACGGAACGGGCGGCGGAACTGCGACTACGCTGGACAGCGGACTTGTCATCAAAGAGGTCAGCACGGACAAAGGAATTGCAGTAGGAACCGTGGATGACAGCAGCAAGACCACCAAGGATGAAGCGGCATCGACAGTGGCAACGGATGACAGCACGACTCCGGCCGTGATAGATGACAGCAGTGTGGTTGCTGACAGCAGTAACACTGCTAAGGATACAACTGCTGCAACAGACAAGGCGGCCACTACTACGGCTGATAAAGGCAAGGATACGGCTGGCAGCAAGGATACCAAGGACAATAAGGACACCAAGGATGCCAAGGATACTAAGGACAGCAAAGACAGCAAGGATACGTCAGCCGCTGTAGACAAGACTCCGGCGAAGGACGACGAGGCGATTCTGGATGAAGTGGCTTCGCAGAGCGTATCGGCGAGCAGCCTGTTCACGAACTACCTGTACGAACGCGAACAGAAGAACCTGAAGGATCACAATGATCTGCTGGCGCTGATTAACGATATGGATAAGACACCGGCTGAGAATGCAGCAGCCCAGGAGCAGCTCAGCAAGCTGGAAGAGAAAGAGTCCAAGATCACCGGGATTGAAGAGAAGCTTCAACAAAAATACGGTGAGGCCATTGTGAAAGAAGAAGCCGGTGACGCCTACACGATCGTGGTGCTTAGCGATAAGCTGGATGTGAAGCAGGCGGTCGGCATCGTGGATTTTGTAATGAAGGAACTGAGCGTTACCCAGGACAAGATTAAGGTCCAATACGTCTCGGAGCAGTAAGCCAGCTGAATAAAACCAGGGAAAATAGAATAAAATGCCGAAAGAGCCCGGGCGCGTCCCAGGCTCTTTCCATTTCTAGCGTTTGTGATATAATACATAAAGTTATCGATGTATAGAAAAAGAAGATTACGCAGGCAGCGGTTACACAAGGTAGCGATTCAAGAGAATTACAGAGCAGACCCGCGTTACGGGTATGCTTGTCAGAACGGATATCGTACCCTGCTCAGCCAGCGTCCCAAAATGGCTTCGAGAGAAAGCTGAAGGAGTGAACTACCCAATGTTCAAGTTAAGCGAGATTAAGGAATTGATTCAATTGCTGGACCAGACTTCCTCCGTGCACGAGCTGGAGATTGAAAGCGAAGGTATGAAGCTGGCTATCCGTAAACCGGATCGCTCTGAAGCTGAAGGAACAGTAATTCAGGCGGCTCCTTATACCTACCCCTTTACGCCAGCCCCGCAGCCGCAAAGTCCGCAGATTATTGCCCCTCAGGCTGTTAGTGAAGTTCCTGCTGCGGCGCAGCAGCCCGCAACCTCCGCTGAAGGCGCATTACATAAAATCGTCTCGCCGATGGTTGGGACCTTCTATAGTGCCGCTTCACCGGAGACGCCTTCCTTTGTTAATGTCGGAGACCGGGTGAATGAGAAATCTACGGTCTGCATCATTGAAGCGATGAAGCTGATGAATGAGCTGGAAGCCGAAGTGAAGGGCGAGATTGTCTCTGTCCTGGTTGAGAACGGCCAACTGGTGGAATACGGTCAGCCGCTGTTTCTGGTGAGAGCGGAATAATTGCCGCGAGAATGAAGAGGAGCTTGCAAGCTTCGCTAAACTTTGGGAGGAAACGCATGAACATTCAAAAAGTGTTGATTGCCAACCGCGGCGAGATTGCGGTCCGCATTATCCGGGCCTGCCGCGAGCTGGGTATTGCCACCGTGGCTGTCTATTCGGAGCCGGACCGCGATTCCCTGCATGTCCGTCTTGCAGATGAGGCGTACTGTATCGGACCGATGCCCGCCAAGGACAGCTATCTGAACTTTACTAATATTATGAGCGTTGCCACGCTGACGGAATGCGATGCTATTCACCCCGGCTATGGCTTCCTGGCCGAGAACGCGGATTTCGCCGAGATCTGTGAATCCTGTAACATTACCTTCATCGGCCCGTCTCCGGATGCGATTACCCGGATGGGCGACAAGGCTGTTGCCAAAGAAACGATGAAGCTGGCCGGAGTTCCGATTATACCGGGCTCGGACGGGATTGTCGGTGACTTAGAGGAAGCCGTAATGCTCGGCCGTGATATCGGGTACCCGCTTATCGTCAAAGCTACGGCAGGCGGCGGAGGCAAGGGCATCCGCATCGCCGAGGATGAAGAGTCACTGGTGAAGCAGATTACCGCTGCCCAGCAGGAAGCGCAGAAGAATTTCGGCAACGCCGGAGTCTATCTGGAGAAATTCCTGACCGGCATGAAGCATGTGGAGATTCAGATCATCGCCGATAATCACGGCAACGTCGTCCACTTGGGCGAGCGTGACTGCTCTGTGCAGCGCCGCCGCCAGAAGCTGATCGAAGAAGCGCCTTGCGCCGTACTTACCCCGGAGGTCCGCGATGCGATGGGCCAAGCGGCGGTACGGGCTGCACTGGCGGTTAATTACTCGGGGGCAGGTACCCTGGAATTCCTGCTGGGTCCTGACGGACATTTCTATTTCATGGAGATGAATACACGGATTCAGGTGGAGCATCCGGTAACGGAGATGGTCACCGGCGTCGATCTCATTAAGGAAATGATCTCAGTAGCGGAAGGTAATCCCCTCTCCTTCACCCAGGAGGATATTGTGATCAACGGCTGGTCGATTGAATGCCGCATCAATGCCGAGGACCCTGAGCGTAATTTCATGCCGTCTCCGGGCAAAATCGGCTTCTATCTGCCACCGGGCGGATTTGGGGTGCGGGTCGACAGCGCGGCGTATCCGGGCTATACCATTTCACCTTTTTATGACTCCATGATTGCCAAGCTGATCGTCTGGGCACCGACCCGGGAAGAGGCTATAGCCAAGATGAAGCGTGCACTGGCTGAATTTGCGGTGGAGGGCATACATACCACCATTTCATTCCACCAAAGACTGCTGGAGCATCCGGTGTTTTTGGACGGGAACTTCGATATCAAGTTCCTTGAGGAGTATGAAGTTTAGGACGGCTTCTCATGGTTTGTCATAAAGTTCGTCAAATGATATAGTATGTTTAATAAGAGGCGTACTGCCCGCTTGAAGTGCCCCTACAACTTTTTTGCTGGAAAGGTGTGAAGTCCAAATGAGTACATTGCCGACAGAATTTGAACGTACGGAAATCGGTGAAATCCAGATCGCTCCAGAGGTGATCGAGGTTATCGCCGGTTTGGCAACCGTTGAGGTGAAAGGTGTGGCCGGAATGAGCGGCGGTTTCGCCGGCGGAATCGTGGAGCTTCTCGGACGCAAGAACCTGTCCAAAGGGGTTAAGGTTGAGGTTGGACAGCGCGAGGCTGCGGTGGATGTGTCCGTAATTATCGAATACGGCTACCGTCTTCCGGAAGTGGCTGCTGAAATTCAGCGCAATGTTAAGCGTTCCATCGAAACCATGACCGGTCTGACCGTTGTGGAAGTGAACGTGCATATCCATGATGTGCAGTTCAAAAGCAATACAAGCATTGACAAGAGCGAGGACACGGATGCGGTTATCCGCGTGAAGTAAGGGTTCAGTTCTTCCATAAACCCCCGACAGTGCGTCGAGGGTTTACCTTAATTTAAGGAGGTTGTGAGACTCGTGGCCAAAATTCTGGACAGGCTTCTGCTGTTCCTGTACAGCTTAAGCATTGGAATACTATCTGTAATTGCCATCCTCCTCTTAAGCGGTGTCATTCCGGACAAGTATGAGATTTCGGACGGACCGGCGGTCTATATCGCTGCGATCTCGGTGGCGGTCATTCTGTTCCTGCTGAGCATCCGCTTCTTCTACATCTCCCTGCGCCGCGACCGCGCTTCCCTGCCGTCTGTGGATCAGCGTACAGAGTATGGGGATATTCAGATCTCAATGGAGACCATTGAGAACCTGAGTCTGAAGGCTGCGGGCAAAGTGAAGGGCATCCGCGACCTGAAATCGCGCATCCGTGTCTCACAGGCGGGTCTTGAGATTATGATCCGTGCGGTCGTCGACGGTGAGCATTCACTGCCGCTGCTTACTACGGATGTACAGCGCCAGGTACATGATTTCGTACAGGAGACAACCGGAATTCCGGTTGCAGATGTGTCTGTATACATTGCTAACCTCACACAGGCACCAAGCTTCAAAAGTCGAGTGGAATAGAGGTGAGTTTCCCTTATGTCCTGGAGAGAAGTATGGGAAAGTCACGGGGGTAGAATTACCGGAGTTGCCTTCGGTGTCTTTCTCGGATTGATTTATCTGATTAGCGGTTTTTGGGATATGCTGTTCTTTGCACTGGTAGTGTTCATCGGATATACGTTCGGCAAACGAAAGGATACCGCGCAGGGTCCCCTGTTTCAATGGCAGGAGATCGCAGAGCGGCTGTCCGGACGGTGGCGTCCCTTCAAATGAACCGCGATAGTCTTTCTCCCGGAAGCCTGGAACCCGTTACTTTGAGTTGCTGACCTGCGGAAGAAAGGCTGCGCGGTTTTTTGCTGAAAAGGCAATATAAATTGCCCGGAGTGGGCTTTTTGAGAAAATTAAGGGTATAAATGCTCCTATATCAGCCTATGCGGCTGTTTATGTTAGGAAATGTAGTATAGAAGCTGGTCCGGTTATAATCGTTGTAATCTGTAACACCAAAACAAGAGGTTAGTTCGTAGGAGGAACACATGAAGAGACGTTTAGCGAGAGAAATTATTGTACAAAGCCTGTACCAGATGGAAATGAACGATGTAGAGGTTACCGAAGCGGTTGACATGCTGATTGAAGAAGCGGCGGATGAGAACGAAACCGAGCGTGTCATTACGGATGAGATCGAACTGAAGGCTTATGTAGTTACGCATGTCAACGGCGTGTGGGAACACAAAATGGCGATCGACGATATGCTGGAGCATTATCTTAAGGGCTGGCAGATGAGCCGCTTGTCACGTGTAGACCGTCAGATTCTGCGTCTGGCTACCTTCGAGATGATCTTCGCCAGCGATGTGCCGGCCAAGGTGTCTGTCAATGAGGCGATTGATCTGGCCAAGCATTTCGGCACAGAGGATTCCGGTAAATTCGTGAATGGTGTCCTCGGTAAAATGATTCAGGATGTGGACACGCTTAGAGCCGAGCTGTAGTCCAGCTTCAGCTTCGGATTCAGATTCAGATTCACAGCAAGCGGCAGTAACAGGCTTATAAGCCTTCAATAGACAATAGGGGAGAGACTTACATGACAGCAGCGATTATCAGCGGTAAACAGGTATCGGACGACATTCGGATCGGGATTGCCCGGGAGGTTGCAGACTTAGCGGAGCGCGGCGTGAAGCCGGGTCTGGCTGTCGTTCTGGTCGGTGAAGATCCGGCTTCCCAGGTCTATGTGCGCAACAAGGAGAAGTCTTGTATTGAACTGGGCTTCCATTCCGAGGTGCACCGGCTGGATGCAGCTACCACCCAGCAGGAGCTGCTGGCACTGGTGGCAGACCTGAACGGCCGCAGCGATATTGACGGCATCCTCGTTCAGCTGCCGCTTCCGAAGCATATTGAAGAGAAGGCTGTGATTGACGCCATCTCGGTAGAGAAGGATGTGGACGGCTTCCACCCGGTCAATGTGGGGAACCTCGTCATCGGGGACGACAGTCTGCTTCCCTGTACACCTGCCGGGGTTATTGAACTGATCAAGCGGACCGGTACGGACATTTCCGGCAAGCATGCGGTAGTGATCGGCCGCAGTAATATTGTCGGCAAGCCTGTATCCCTGCTGTTACAGCGGGAGAATGCCACAGTAACCATGTGCCACTCGCGCACAGCGAATATGGCTGAGCTTAGCCGTCAGGCCGATATCCTGGTGGTAGCGATTGGACGGGCCAACTTCATCGATGCTTCGTTCGTGAAGCCGGGTGCGATTGTGATTGATGTTGGCATGAACCGTCTGGATACCGGCAAGCTTGCCGGCGATGTCGATTATGAGAGTGCCCGGGAAGTGGCCGGGTTCATTACGCCGGTGCCGGGCGGAGTGGGACCGATGACCATCACCATGCTGATGAGCAACACGCTGATCGCGGCCAAACGCCGCCGCGGCCTGAAGTAGGCCGGACTTATGGCGGCAGAGCGGCAGATCTACTCCATCAAGGAGCTTAACAAATATATCCGTATGAAGCTGGATTCGGATGCGCTGCTGTCCGACGTATGGATTCGCGGTGAAATCTCGAATTTCACCCATCACGGAAGCGGGCATATGTACTTCACGCTGAAGGATGAGAGCAGCCGGATCAAAGCCATCATGTTCGCTTCACATAACTCACGGCTGCCGTTCGTGCCGAAGGAAGGCACGAAGGTAATCGCCAGGGGAAATGTGACTGTATATGAACGGGACGGGCAATACCAGTTCTATGCGACACATATGCAGCCTGACGGAATCGGCAGCCTGTATCTGGCTTACGAGCAGCTGAAGAGCAAGCTGGAGAAGGAAGGCCTGTTCGCAGCGGAGCGCAAGCGTCCGCTGCCGCAATTCCCGCGCTGCATCGGGGTTGTGACCTCCCCGACAGGAGCGGCTGTGAGGGATATCATCATCACCTTGCAGCGGCGCTACCCGCAGGTTGCGATTGTACTCCACCCTGTACTAGTGCAGGGTAAGGGGGCTGGACCGTCCATTGTACAGGCCATACAGAACCTGAATGCCATGGGAGAGGCCGATGTGCTGATCGTCGGGCGCGGCGGCGGCTCCCTGGAGGAGCTGTGGGCTTTCAATGAAGAGGCCGTTGCCCGGGCGATTGCGGCCTCCGGGATTCCGGTCATCTCGGCCGTGGGCCACGAGACCGACTTCACGATCGCCGATTTCGCCGCCGATCTCCGGGCGGCCACCCCTACGGCAGCGGCGGAGCTCGCTGTGCCGAGCGCAGCCGAGCTGGCCGGGCAGCTGCGCATGGCCCGGCAGCGGCTGCGCCAAGGGCTGCTGCGCCGCTCGCAGCGCGGCGGCGAACGCCTCGCTGCGCTGCAGCGCTCGCTGGCGCTGGCCGGCCCCCGCCGGCAGCTGGCCCAGCACGCGCAGCGGCTGGACATGCTGCGCGCGGCCCTGCTCCGCGCAGCAGAGGCAAGGCACAGCCGCGCGCAGGGGCGCAGCGCGCTGCTGCACCAGAGCCTGCAGCGCTTCCATCCGCTTAGCAGCGTCAGCGCTGCCCGCCGGCGCACGGATGGCCTCACCCGTGAGCTGACGGCGGCCATGCAGGCGCGCCTTGCAGATAAGCGCGCGCGGTTCGGGGCAGAGCTGCGCCATCTGGATGCGCTCAGCCCGCTTAAGGTCATGTCACGGGGCTACAGCCTTGTGTATGACGAGAAAGAACAGCATTTAATCAAATCGCTGAAGGAAGTAGAGCTTGGCGATGTGGTCAACATAAAGCTTAATGACGGACAACTAAACTGCCACGTATGGGGAATGAAGGAGGATGGCAAAGCGAATGGCGAAGGAAGCTGAACTGGATTTTGAGGGAGCTATGGAGCGCCTGGAGGGTATCGTGCGTGAGCTTGAACACGGTGACGTTCCCCTGGAGAAGGCGATTGATTTATTCCAGCAGGGAATGAAGCTCTCGCAGCTATGCGGCAGTAAGCTGGAGCAAGTGGAACGCAAAATTGAAATGATCACTGTGGAGGATGGCGAACTTCGCAAGAAGCCATTCGGCAACCGGCTGGAAGGCGATAGCGATGAGTCATTCTGAGCTTGAGCCATCGGGCGGTTCGGCAGCGGCGCAGGGCCGCGAACCGCTGGAGGAATATATAGCAGACGTTAGCCGCTGGGTTGCCGCTGCTCTCAGCGGGGTTGTACCGGAGCAGTGGGACGTCCCCCGGGTCCTAAGAGAGTCGATGGAATACTCACTGCAAGCTGGTGGTAAGCGCCTGCGGCCGCTGCTGGTCACCGCTGCCTGCGAGGCGCTGGGCGGCAGCCGTGAAGCTGCGCTGCCTGTAGCAGCAGCGATTGAAATGGTGCATACCTATTCTCTGATTCATGACGATCTGCCGGCGATGGATAATGATGATTACCGGCGCGGCAAGCTGACGAACCATAAGGTCTTTGGGGAAGCGATGGCCATTCTGGCCGGGGATTCGCTGCTGACCCATGCGTTCTACAGTGTGGTACAAGCCTCCCGTAAGCATGGGGTTCCGGCAGAGCGCGTGCTCTCCATCGTGGAGGATCTGGCCGAGATGGCCGGCCCGCGCGGTATGGTCGGCGGTCAGGTAGCTGATATGGAAGGCGAGCAGGGAATGACCGATCTGCAGCAGCTTCAGTACATTCATCTGCACAAGACCGGCGATCTGATGATCTTCTCCTTGCTTGCGGGCGGCAGAATCGCCGGTGCGAATGAGCAGCAGCTGGAAGCCCTGCGCCGCTTCGGCACACAGATTGGCCTGGCCTTCCAGATTCAGGATGATATTCTGGACCTCATCGGCGATGAGAGCAAGCTGGGCAAAAAAACCGGCAGTGATATCAAGCAGCAAAAAGTAACCTATCCGTATTTCATCGGGCTGGAAGCTTCGCGCGCGGAGGTCAAGGAATTGACCGCAGCAGCGCGTCATGCGATCCTTGAGGGTGGGTTCCAGGACCCTTCCCGGCTGCTGGAAATTGCCGATTATTTGATGTCACGCGATCACTAAATGAAGTTTCGCAAACGGCTGTGTTTCGACAGCCGTTTCGTTTGTGTTATAATGGGGTTTATATTTTACAACATCTAGGAAAGCGGGGAATACTCGTGCTGCTTCCACAAATAAATGATCCTCAGCAACTTAAATCTCTATCAGTCGGGGAACTGGCTGCACTTGCGGAGGAGATCCGCCAGTTTCTGATCGAGAAGCTGTCTGTAACAGGGGGGCATCTCGCATCCAATCTGGGCGTCGTGGAGCTTACACTGGCCCTGCATTACTGTTATGACAGTCCACGGGACAAAATGATTTATGACGTAGGGCATCAGGCGTATGTCCACAAAATATTAACCGGCCGCCAGGACCGGTTCGATTCACTGCGCAAGCACGGCGGATTATGCGGATTCGTCAAGCGTACAGAGAGCGAGCATGATGTCTGGGAAGCCGGACACAGCAGTACCTCTTTGTCCGCAGCCATGGGTATGGCGATGGCCCGTGATTTGAAGGGCGGAGACAATAAGGTAATTGCCGTGATCGGCGACGGTGCCCTTACCGGCGGTATGGCTTTTGAAGCCTTGAACCATATTGGACATGAGGGCCGCAAGCTGATGGTTATCCTTAATGATAATGAAATGTCGATTGCTCCTAATGTAGGGGCTATGCATAACTATCTAAGCAAGATCCGTTCAGACCGTCATTATCTGCGGGCCAAGGACGAGGTCGAAGGCCTGCTGAAGAAAATTCCGGCCATCGGCGGACGTCTGGCGAAGACTGCGCAGAATGTGAAGGACGGCCTGAAGAACATGCTGGTGCCCGGCGTTCTGTTTGAAGAACTCGGATTTACCTATCTGGGACCCGTGGACGGTCATGATCTGGAGAAGATGATCGACACCTTCCATCAGGCGGATAATGTATCTGGGCCTGTGCTGGTGCATGTGCTTACCACCAAAGGCAAGGGCTACAAACCGGCGGAAGTCGATTCCTATAAATGGCACGGCATTTCCCCCTACAAAATCGAATCTGGCCAGGTGCTTCAAGCGGTCGGCAATCCGATGTACACGGAAGTCTTCGGACAGACGTTAATTGAGCTGGGGCATCAGGACAAGCGGCTGATTGCCGTAACACCGGCGATGCCGGGCGGCTCGGGACTTTTCCCGTTCGCCAAGGAATTCCCGGACCGGATGATTGATGTCGGGATTGCGGAGCAGCATGCCGCCACATTATGTGCGGCCTTGGCTATGGAAGGCATGAAGCCGGTATTTGCCGTCTATTCCACCTTCATGCAGCGTGCCTATGATCAGATCGTTCATGACATTTGCCGCCATAATGCCAATGTTATGTTCGCCATCGACCGTGCGGGCTTCGTCGGCGCGGACGGGGAGACCCATCAGGGCGTGTACGATATCGCTTTTATGCGTCATATCCCGAACATGGTGCTTATGATGCCGAAGGATGAGAATGAGCTGCGCCACATGATGAAGACGGCGCTGGACTATAATGAAGGACCGATTGCTTACCGTTATCCGCGGATTAACGGCACGGGTGTGGCTATGGATGCTGAGCTGCACAGTCTGCCTATCGGCACCTGGGAACGTCTGCGTCCTGGTGAGGATTATGCCGTGCTTGCCTGCGGCCCGATGGTTCAGGTTGCTGAAGAGGCGGCAGAAGTGCTGAAGCGTGAAGGGATTCAGGTCGGTGTGGTGAATGCGCGCTTCCTGAAGCCGCTGGATAACACCATGCTGCTTGATCTGGCACATGCCGGAACAGGGATGGTGGTGCTGGAAGAAGCGAGCCAGGCCGGCAGCCTTGGCAGTGCGGTGCTGGAGTTCTTTGCAGAGCATGAGATATATGATGCGCATGTCCACCTGATGGGCGTGCCGGATATTTTCGTCGAGCATGGGTCGATTAAGGAGCAACGCCAGGAAACCGGCCTTACCGTTGAAGCCGTGTGCGCACGTATAAAGTCAATGAAGGGTCTTAGCACTTATACCTATAAGTCAACTTCCACCTCGTAAGGGCAGGGGCGGAAGGCGGACCGAAGTGATCGGGAGATGAACATGGAACACCCTAAGGAACGAATTGATGTGTTGTTAGTGGAGCAAGGCTTCTACGACAGCCGGGAGAAGGCCAAGGCTGCCATTATGGCGGGGCTTGTGCTTGCGAACGAAGAACGGATAGAAAAGCCGGGGATGAAGGTGCTGCGCAGCTCTGTCCTAAGAGTCAAGGGAGCACTGCACCCCTATGTCAGCCGCGGCGGATTGAAGCTGGAGAAGGCCTTGCGGCAGTTCGGTATCGAGCTGACCGGCCGTAATATGCTGGATATCGGCTCCTCCACAGGAGGCTTCACCGATTGTGCACTTCAGAACGGAGCGGCCCATGTGTACGCGATCGATGTGGGACATAACCAGCTCGACTGGAGCCTGCGTAATGATGAACGGGTAACTGTAATGGAGCAGACCAACTTCCGTTACATGACCCCGCCAGATTTGAAGGGACCGGTACCTGACTTTGCAAGTATCGATGTCTCCTTCATTTCACTGAAGATCATCCTGCCGCCGCTTATGGCGCTGCTGAACCGTCCTGCTGATATCGCTGCGCTGATTAAGCCGCAGTTCGAAGCCGGCCGCGAGAAGGTGGGCAAGTCTGGAGTTGTGCGCGAACCGGCTGTTCACCGGGAGGTGCTGATAAACGTACTGTCCATGGCAGCCGAACTTGGCTACACGCTTGCAGGACTGACGTATTCCCCCATTACCGGTGGGGAAGGTAATATTGAATTTCTGGCACACTGGAAGCTGCTTCCTGCTGAGGCTGCGGAGCAGACTTCAGTGCAGCAGACTTCTGCGGCTGAAGCACAGCCGAATAATTTCGCCGCGCTTGCCGACTCGGTCATTAAGGAAGCGAATGCAACCTTCAGCGCTGCGGGCCATGGAAACTCATCCAAGCGATGAGTTTCTTTTGCTGCCTAATATAAGAATTTATTAGCCTCCTTGAACCGGAAATTAGCGGCAGATTGTTAGACCGAAGCAGGATTTCACCCGCCCTCGCGCGAATAGATTCACCGAGGTGATGGGAGTGGCGAGCTCGGACAAGGCTGTAGTGGCACTTATGGGACTGGCGGCGGCAATCTTTATCCTTTATAGAATCTATATCTGGCTGCAGGGGTCCCCGGGTTCCTTCATGAAGGATCGGGTGCCGATCAACAAGGTCATTCAGTCCCATCCGTCCATCGCTCTGCTGGAGGATGCGGGATATGAGGTCATTGGCGGTAAGCTGAAGATTCCGCTGTCTTTTCAGGTGAATGGGGCACCGATGTACAGCAGGCTGTTCATTGATTATGTAGCCACCAGGAATGAGGAGCATTATTATCTGGTCATCCTGTCCCGCCCCCGCAAGGAGCTTGAATTCACCGGCAGCGGACTCCGGGACCATATCCTCCCCTATCTGCTGATCTACCCGGATTGTAGCGGGGTACTCTATGTGGATACGGTGAATTCCAACATTCATGTAATTAATTTCGGCAAGGACGACGGAGAATCCAGTTAAGCACTATATAAATACGGGAGGCAACAATGAAGGGACACAGGCATATCAAGATTAGAGAGATTATCTCGCAAAAGGAAATCGAAACCCAGGATGATCTGGTGGAGGCATTGCGTGAATCGGGTTTTCAAGTCACACAGGCTACCGTATCCCGCGATATTAAGGAACTGCTGCTGATCAAGGTTCCGATGGATGACGGGCGTTACAAGTATTCCCTGCCCACTGACCAGCGTTACAACCCGACCCAGAAGCTGAAGCGGGTGCTGGTGGACAATTTTGTACAAATCGACTATTCCGCGAATCTTGTGGTGATGAAATGTCTGCCGGGAACAGCCAATTCCGTGGCTGCGCTGATCGATAATATCGACTGGCCGCAAATTATGGGTACGATCTCAGGAGACGACACCATTCTGATAATCTGCCGCCAGCCGGAGGACAGCAAGGACGTTATTTCACAAATTATGGGCTATATATCGTAGTTCTGCTTACGGGCAGACAGGCAATCATCATGTCGGAGGTGCTGTATTCGTGTTAGAGACATTGTCTATACGCAATCTGGCCGTGGTTGAGGCGGTGGATGTGCATTTTTATCCGGGGTTCCATGTCCTTACAGGGGAGACCGGTGCCGGGAAATCAATTATTATCGACGCGCTCGCACTCATTGCCGGGGGGCGCGGTTCCGCTGACTCCATCCGGTATGGGTGTGAGAAGGCCGAAATGGAAGCGCTTTTCAGCCTGCCGGGAAGTCACCCGGTCTGGGATACGCTGGAGCGGCTGGGCATCGGGGCAGAACGTGAGGAGCATCTGGTGATCCGCCGGGAGATTACCTCCCAGGGCAAGAGTACTTCGCGCGTGAACGGTCAGATGGTCAATCTGAGCATGCTGCGCGAAATCGGGGAGCAGCTGGTCAATATTCATGGACAGCATGAGCATCAGAACCTCTTGAAGGCTGAACGTCACCTGGGTCTGCTGGATACCTATGGGGAGGCGGTAATCGGACCGCTCAAAGCGGATTATCAGGAGAAATATACAGCCTTCGCCAAAGTGGAAAAAGAACTCCGGGAACTTCAGGAATCCAGCCATAAGGCGTATCAGATGCTTGATTTGTACCGTTTTCAGCTGGAGGAAATTTCTGCTGCGGGACTAAAACCGGGAGAAGATGAATTACTTGCCGAAGAACGGGTAAAACTATCCCACAGTGAGAAAATGATGGATTCAGTATCCGGCGCATACGAGCTGCTGTATGACAGGCAAGGGCTGGAGTCCATTGGCAATGTAATCTCCAGGCTTGAAGATGCGGTGCGGTATGACGAGAAGGGTCTGCGGGCAGTCTTCGAGCAATTGCAGTCGGCTTATTACCAACTGGAGGATGCGGCGTTTCAGCTGCGCGACTACCGTGAAGAGATCGAATTCAATCCGGCACGGCTGGAGGATATTGAGAACCGGCTGGATCTGATCACCGGACTGCAGCGCAAATACGGGGATAGCGTGGAGCAGATTCTGGAGTATTATCAGCAGATTGAGCGGGAGACGGATCTTCTGGAGAATAAGGACGAATATATTGAGAAATTAACGGCCAAACGCGATGGCCTGCTTCATATCTTAATGGAGTCAGCCGAAGCGCTGAGCGGAGCGCGGCGGCAGTGCGCAACTGAGCTTGCTTCACAGGTCGAGGGAGAGCTGAAGGATCTGCAGATGGAGCGGACCTCCCTCCAGGTGAAGATGGAGACGCTCGAAGATCCGCGCGGCATGGAGTATCAGGGACGGCGGTACCGTCTGACCCGGCAGGGGATCGACAGTGCTGAATTCATGATCTCCCCGAATCCCGGCGAGCCGCTGCGTCCGCTGGGCAAGATTGCCTCCGGCGGAGAGCTGTCGCGAATCATGCTGGCGATGAAGAGTATTTTTGCACGGCATGATGCAATTCCTGTCCTTATCTTCGATGAGGTGGATACCGGAGTCAGCGGACGGGCGGCCCAGTCCATCGCGGACAAGCTGTATAAGCTGTCCTCCACCTGCCAGGTGTTCTCCATTACCCACCTGCCGCAGGTGGCCTGTATGGCAGATCATCAATATCTGATTGCCAAAAAAGTTGAAGACGGACGCACGATGACTGAGGTGGACTCGCTCTCGGCCGAAGGCCGCGTAATGGAGCTGGCCCGGATGCTGGGCGGTGTGGAAATTACCGAAAAAACATTGCATCACGCGCAGGAGATGCTGGGTCTGGCTGAGGCCAGCAAGGCAGCTGCAAGCTAAGCGGGACAATGATTGACAGTAATAAAAGCCTGAGGGCAAGGTTATCTTATAGGTACGCAATTGGCGACCACCTTTTTCGTCAAGCGAAAGAAGCAAAAGGGAGTGTGACAGCCATTGAAGCCTAACCTCAGGAAGTTAATGCCCGGCCTTTTATTTGCCTTCTTTCTCAGTTTATCAGGCATAACGGGACCCTCACAGATCCACGCAGCACCGCTTGAACATCAGCCGCTTAGGGCGGTACAGGGAACCGAGAGTGAACTTAAGGTCATCCCCGGAGGTCAGACGATTGGCGTGAAGGTGAAGTCGGCAGGCGTGCTGGTTGTTGGTCATCATCTGATTGAAGTATCGGAGCAGTCCAAGATTTCACCCGGCGAGAACAGCGGCATCCTGCCCGGCGATCTGATGATCTCCATTAACGGGGTGAAGCTGGACGAGGTATCGAAGGTAGCAAGGCTGGTCGAGCAAGCCGGCCGGAGCAATGATTCCTTAAGCATCGTCTACAAACGCGGCGGTAAAGAGCATACAGCTCAGCTGAAGCCAGCGTATGACCGCACAGACAAGGTGTGGCGGCTCGGGCTCTACATCCGTGATTCCGCAGCAGGTGTAGGGACCCTCACTTTCTACGCCCCGAAGCAGGGTGTGTACGGGGCCCTTGGGCATGTCATCACTGACATGAACACAGGTACGCCGATTGTGGTCGGCAGCGGCCATATCGTGCAGTCCAGCGTCACTTCAATCTCCAAGAGCCAGGATGGCGATCCTGGGGAGAAACGGGCCCATTTTCTGAAGGAAAGCCAGGTTCTCGGGAATGTGGAGAGCAACACGGATTTCGGAATATTCGGTAAAATGACCCGTAATCCTGAGCACAGCCTATATCAGGAGCCGATTCCGGTGGCCATGAGCACTGAAGTGAAGGAAGGACCGGCGCAGATTCTTACCGTTGTCGATGGTCAGCAGGTCGAACGCTTCAACGTAGAGATCATCCATGTGGCCCGTCAGCAGACCCCTGCTACTAAGGGTATGGTGCTGCGCATCACCGACCCGCGTCTGCTCGATAAGACCGGAGGGATTGTCCAGGGAATGAGCGGCAGCCCGATTGTCCAGAACGGCCGTCTAATCGGTGCAGTGACCCATGTGTTCGTCAATGATCCCAAGTCAGGGTATGGCTGCTTCATTGAGTGGATGCTCAGGGACTCCGGTGTGGTTCAACAGGATCAGGAGCCTCAATACAATCTTAAGGCGGTTTAGCCTTAAGATTTTTTTGTCGAAGGGCAGCGATTATCCTCGAAACGTGAAACAAAATATTTAATTATAAATCAACACCGAAAAAAAATAAAGAAAAATAATTTTCGACAGAAGGATATTCAAACCTGATGTCGAAAGTTATAGGGAGAGAAGATGATCATTATTTTCTGAATAGCAGATATATAAGGAGGAAGTAGCCAGTGCAGAATATTGAAGTGTTGTTGGCCGATGATAACAGGGAGTTCACGAACTTGCTCGCCGAGTACATTACTGAACAAGAAGATATGACCGTAACAGGCATTGCCTATAATGGGGAAGAGGTACTACAGATGCTCAGCGGAGCACGTAAGATCCCCGATGTCCTTATTCTTGATATCATTATGCCGCATCTGGACGGCCTCGGCGTGCTGGAACGCCTGCGTGATATGGATCTGAACCCGCAGCCCAAGATCATTATGCTGACCGCTTTTGGCCAGGAGAATATTACGCAGAGAGCCGTTCAGCTTGGCGCCTCTTATTATATTCTGAAACCGTTTGACATGGAGGTTCTGGCGAACCGTGTGCGCCAGCTGGTTGGCACGCAGGGCAGTATGAGCACTTCCGGAAGCATGTCCGGCTATTCTTCTTCCAGATCTTCCAGTAATGTGGTTCCGCTGTCCAAGGGCAAGAACCTGGATGCGAATATTACCTCAATCATTCATGAAATCGGCGTCCCTGCGCATATCAAAGGCTATCAGTACCTGCGTGAAGCCATCACCATGGTCTATAACAACATTGAGATCCTTGGTGCCATCACCAAGACGCTGTATCCGGCTATAGCCGAGAAATTCAAGACCACGCCTTCCCGCGTAGAACGCGCCATCCGCCATGCGATTGAAGTCGCCTGGACCCGTGGCAACATCGACAGCATCTCTCACCTGTTCGGCTATACCATTAATATCTCCAAATCCAAGCCAACTAACTCGGAATTTATTGCCATGGTAGCGGATAAGCTGCGCATTGAGCATAAGGTGTCTTGAAAGGGTTAGGGGCAGGATACGTTAGGGGTTAAGTAGTCTAGAGCCTAAAAATACCGGAATAGCATAATAATAAATACCACTTGCTAATGGGAAATTGTATTCCCCAATAGCAAGTGGTATTTTGTTTTACTACACCCAAGTAGTTTGTATGCGAAAAACCGAATACAATTTATACTGCTGCGATGATGTATGGGCCTAATGCTTCACAGCCCGTAACATTGTAGAGAAATCCTGCAAGAAGTGCAGCAATGTTGCCCAATAGAATCGACCGATGCTGAAATCCTGCATGAAATGCAACAAAGCCAGCGCTAACTTGCTCTAAACAACGGAATTACTGCAAATAATGCAACAATGCACCGTGGCCATTAATATTTTTAAGTGTAATCCTGCAAAATGTGCAACAATCAGGCTCCCGAGACAGTCCCCATTGATTAACAGCCGCGTCTGGGTCATGACTTGCGTTTGGGTCTGAAAACACCAGTTACAAGCGCATACATACATTGCAACGAAGGCAATAAAGATACTTAGCCATTCATTAGACTGTACGACAAATAGGTAGTAAATCAAGTCACTCCTTCATGGAGTGGCTTTTTTTAGTTTATAATGAAGGGATAAGCAAAGGAGGTGGGAGAAATCATAGCGCAGATTCTTTTAGGGATCTGGATGCTCACACAAGCGGCTTGTCACTTTTCTGGACTCGATGTGTTCCTTCGGCAATCCGTTTGGGATAGTTTGAGTAAGGAGGAGCGGGCCTCTTTTCAAAGAGGGATGGTCCTGCCCTATCTCATATTAGGGATGACTTTTATTGGAATGGGGATTGTTGAGCGTAAGTCGGTCCTGTCTATGCCGCTTTTCCTGGGACTCTATATTATATTGTGTGCGGCGTCCTTGGCCGGGGTATTAAGGAATAACAAAAAGCACCTGGGTCATTACATGTGGTGAATCTATAGCAGCTAGTTACCGGATTGGCTGCTACTGTTCTGTAAAAGAAACCGACCAAGCCATTGCTTGGTCGGTTTTGTTATAAATATAAGCTTATATTTCATATACCTTAATTAACGGACTGGTTGCCCAGACTGCTCAGGTAAGCATCGGCTTCTTGATATGTAGGATAATGCACGGCGAATTTGCCGAACAGTCTTTTCATTTGCATTTTCCAGACCGGGGAGTCTGCAACGTATACCCAGCCGCCTACTCCTGCTTCTACCGCGCGGTCACCGGTGGGAGCGAGCATTGCGGCTACTTCAGGAGAGAGCACGGTTGGGGAACCTGTCACATCAGTTACTCCGGTAAAGCCTGGCTTCAGCTGCTTCAGAGCGTTTTCAAAATCTGCTATGTAGGCGGGTACGTCACTCTCAGTGAGGCCGTAGGCTCTAACGATCACCTGGTTTTTTGCAAGATTGACTTCCATTGTGTAAGACATGAACATTCCTCCAGTTGTGGTATTAAGTTTACATTAGGTTATATCGGATAAGATTGGGGTCTATTTGAGAGAATAAGGAAAACGGATTAGAATGGTTCTCATTTATGGGAATTAACCCCATATATTAAGGGGATATGGAGGGTTTTACGCTTCTCGCCTAAAGAATTTACACAAACAATTGTTATTATGAAACACAAATTGTTGTCTTGTGTTATGATATAGGTAGAGGTGGCTCTTATGAACGATTTCGATAATTACCCCGATGAGCTGGGGAATTTCATCCGGCACTTCAGGAAGGCCCGTGGGTTAACCCTCAGGGGGCTGGAAGAGAAGAGCGGCATCAGTTATTCACAGCTCAGCAAGATTGAACGGGGAGAGAGTATCCCGCTTAAGGATAACCTGGATAAGATCATTGAAGCACTCGGAGGGGATCTCAAGAACCGGATGTATCATTTGGCCGACTACATGCCTGATATTGAGTACATCAAGACGCTGAAGCAGGGCTACAAGCTGCCTAAGCATAATCAGTCCCAGGACTACATTTACGAGACGGCGTTCAACAAGCTGAAGGAATTCCGGGCGAAGGAAGACAAAGAAACGTCATATGTTTCCTTTGATTCTGACGAGGTCATCGTTTATGAGACGGAATATGGGGCAGGAATGGTTATAGAGAAGATCGAGAAGTACAACCTGACCGATGTGCTTAACGATATATTCGAGGGAAGTCTGGACAGTCTCCGCAGGCAGCCGCGCCAAGGGCGTCAGGCATACTTATTCGGAGAATGGCTGCGTGAAGGTATCTTCGAGCTGAAGGAAGAGGAACAGGACCAGGTCATTCAGGCCTTGAAGGAATTCACCCAGTTCAAAGTACAACAGATCAAGGGCGTGTACAAGTAAAGAAGGGCCCGGCTTAGCGTGCTTGCAAAATGAATAATGTTGCCCTTTCTTGCAGCCATCTATTCATCTTGATCCATAAACAAACTACAAATGGTTAGACAGAAAAGGGGATAAGAATCATGAGAATCAATATGAAGTTCACCAGCAAAGGGAAAGCGGCCATCGAGAATTTCAACAACGAAGAGCTGTTGGAGATTTTTGCAAGATACATCAAGACACTGACCAAAAAATACGATATTGAAGTAGATGTGCCGCTTGAAGTGAATCAGAATATCGTTGCCGATGGAACTGTCATTGCTATGGCCCAGAACGTCAAATGTGATGCCGAGACCTTCTTCAAGGAGCTGGGACGCGATATCAAGGTTCCCCTCAAGAAGCGGCTAGGCGGAAAACTGGAGAATGTGTTCAAGACCGAAATCATCGAGTAAGCGTAAGCTTGCTGCTCACCAAAACCATCCCCGCACATTGTGGAGGATGGTTTTTTGGCATCTGTGGAGGTATATCCTATGGGTGGAGAGCTTCGCATTCTAATGATGTTGGGTACCTGAAAGATTCCGCGTGGTAAGAACATTCCTGATAATTTGGATAAAATCCGGTGAAGCCTTGGCTTCCAGCGCCAATTCGTAGATGTTCATTAATTGTTCGTCAGACAATAGCTCAAGTGATGAGGGGCGCGGAGAAGGATGAAAGTAAGTATCCATTGTATTCCTCCATCATGGTTGAGAGTAGTGGAAAAGATAATTAAGATATTAATGAAATGCTTCTATGTAAATGGTACCATCTGGAATATAATCCGTCTGCTGTCATTCGCCCTCTGAATTTTACTTTACATAAGTTGGATAATATGTGATAATAGTTGATTTTGTTTCTCTTAGCCTGTCATGACTACAAAAAAGCAGCGAACCTATAAAAAGGATCGCTGCTCTCTTTACATTCTACGGTGAATTAATCATCGAATTCGCGATTAGTCAAGTATTTCTTAATTCTGGATTCGTTGGACTCCGATACATGGGCAAACTGTTTTCCTTGATTAAACAGAACGATCTTACGCTCCGAATCATAAGCTTCAATGTTGCTTAGACTCACTACATTACTGCGATCTAGCCGTTCGAACCCTTCATCCCTATAAGCTGATAAGAGATCGGAAAGAGTGGTGGGGAAAACAAATTCGCCTTCTTTCGTATGGACGAATATTGTATTTTTATAATTAGAGAAATACAATATATCTTCTTCCAGGATATCGCGGGAAGAACCGTCATTTAGTAGAACACGCATGTATTCCCCATCCTTGTATGATTACTTACGCAGTTCTTGAGGAGCTTCAGGGCTGTGCAGACTAATCTTCATAACGGAAACAAAAAAGCGTGCGGAAGATTCTAACGCTTTTGAAACGTATTTAGCTGTCATGGCTTTCATAATTTCAACCTCCTTTTCCAGGGTAATACGGTTAATGATTGAACAAAAAAAGCCAGTCCTAAAACCGATGAGCCAATAAAAAAATTACATGCTACTAGAAAAATAGAGATAACTTTTAAATGAGGAAACCAATGATATGGAATTCGGGCATTTTTATCTGGATTAGGGGCAAAAAAGCACATTATAATAAAGCTAATCATGTTGAGAGCCATCAGAAGAAAAGAGCCCGTTAAAATAAAAAAGTAAGGGGTAAGCACACAAAGCAGGGTGGTCACTATATTGCATGCAGTAGCTGTTCTTAAATGAAATCCGCCAGAAAAAATTCTTAGTACGGAGAAGCTTGCGAAAAACAATAGCGTAGCTGCTGTATTGTTCAGCAACCAGCCGAAAAATAAAGAACAGGTAATAATAAGAAAAGTATTTAGAATAATATTGAGAGAGTATTGCAAGACCTCGATAGAACCTGTTTCTTCTGGATTTGCGTTCTTAATAGCCGTCGAAATTTTAAAAGCAAGAGTATTCAATATATTCCACCACGATTTTTTTGACTTGATAAATAGAGATATCCAAATAATAGAAAACCATAAAATAAAGGTATAACAAAGAAAAAGTGAGGTAAATATTCAATAAGGTAAAGCATCAGTATTACTACAAGAACAGAAGGGATACACAAAGCAAATAATATTTTATCACTTTTGCTAATTGTAACTCTTCCCTCAGGTTTATCAGGGATGAAATCAAAGCCTTTTCTTTTTACGCCTATATTGTAAGCAACAATGAATGCTCCTGCAGAAGTTAAAATCTGCAAAATATATATCCCTATAGATATGGAAGGGAATTTCAGTTCATATATACCGGTACTATTTATAAATAAATATAGAACTGATTGAATTAACATATACGCTTGATAAGCAACGCCTGTTACAATAACAGCAAAAAATATATGAATCCTGAACAAAAGCCAAATAAATAGGAAAGTTAAAGTATACTGGAGAAAAACGTCTATTTTAGAGAGCCCATAATTATTACGAAGGGTGTAAGAAATGAATGCCATAATTAAGCCTGCAAACACAATTTCTTTTGGATAAATGTCGAGTTTGAAAATTTTAAATGCCAGATAGAATAAGGCAGAACTCTCTAAAACTGAAAATACCATATAAAGCACAAAATCCAGCATGCTTACACTCCCGGGAAATAGATTAACAAATCTGTAATCCTGGTGATATTATACATAATAGGCTAAGATACAACAACAGGTTTTGACACAATCCGGCAAATATTTCTTAAAAATTGGTTTGGAGAGGGGTTTTTACCATGAATCAGCGTCCTGCGCAAGGAGAGTATACCGAATTTCAGTCCAGATATATTACACTGGTGCCGCCTGAAGGAGAACTGAGCGTTATTCTAAGAGAGCAGACTCAGGAGCTACTGGCTCTGCTCGGCGGGCTGACAGAGGAACAAGGGGCCTACCGCTATGCCCCCGGGAAGTGGAGTATCAAGGAAATGCTAGGGCATCTGACGGATAATGACCGCATTATGTCTTACCGCTTGCTTTGTTTTGCGAGGGGAGAACAGGCGCCGCTGCCGGGCTATGAGGAGAATGATTATGCGGCTGCCGGGGCGTTCGACCGCTTCACGCTGCAAGAGATGATTGCGCACTACCGGATCGTCCGCGAGTCCACCTTGGCGCTGGTAGACAGTCTGGTGGATAATGATTATACCCGTACAGGCAGCTCCAATGGTATTGCGATGTCGGTTAGAGCGCAGATTGCTCTGATCATTGGACATGAGCGGCATCATCTGCGGGTTCTTCATGAACGTTATCTGAACTAAAGGGAGGAGACGCATGTGGGCTTACTTAGAGGCATCTGGCATTTCTTCGTCCCGAGGGAGCGCACACTAGTGTATACCACTTTCGATCAGGGACAATATTTCCGGGTCAAAACCCGCCTTGCAGCAGCAGGCATTCCGCACCGTTCCCGGATTAATGGCGGGATGAGAGAGACCACAAGGCGTGCTAACTTCGGCGGGAAGGCTACGATCCAGCATGATCTGTTCGTCCGCAAGGAGGATGAGCACAGGGCGCTTCAAGCGGTTCAATAGACTGGCACACAAAAAAACGCATTCTGGCCTGTTGAGGGCTGGAGTGCGTTTTAATGTTCTGTTTTAGGGTATTTTACAATGGAGGATTCTTGTGGCATTTCCGGCAGACCGGGTAATAGGCTTCATTGCCGCCGATCTGGATCTGTTTGCCGCTGTATACCGGCTTGCCGTTCTCGACCCGCAGCGCCATAGTGGCTTTCCGTGCACAGAACCAGCAGATGGTCTTCATTTCTTCAATCTTGTCAGCGTAGATCAGCATATATTTGCTGCCTTCGAACAGATTGTTTTGGAAATCATTTTTGAGGCCGAAAGCCATCACCGGAATGTCCAGCTCATCCACAATACGCACCAGCTGCAGGATGCAGTCCTTGCTCAGGAACTGGCACTCGTCGATCAGTACACAGTGCGGCTTCGGCAGACTGCTGCTGACAATGCTGTAGATATCGGTCTGCTCGTCGATAGGAATGGCCTGCTTGCGCAGTCCGATCCGGGAGGAGATGTATCCCACTTCATCCCGGTTATCAATGGAAGGTGTGAAGAGGAGCACCGACTTGCCCTGCTCTTCATAATTATGTGCAACCTTGAGAATCTCAATGGATTTGCCGCTGTTCATAGCTCCATACCTGAAAAATAATTGTGCCACGTCCATCTATCCTTTCACTGTTGAGCTAATCTGCAACACGACCCAAAAATCGACCTTTCTAGAGTATCATACTCGGGGCCGGAGTAGCCAGTGCAAACATTGCTTCCGCCCGGGATGTGCTATAATGAACGCAATTGTGTCTTCAGCAGGAGAATATAGTGAACAGAAGGGAAGTTAGTCAGGTGACAGAGAAATTGGAGCAATATAAGGAACGGATCAATGTGCTGCGGGAGAAGGGGGAGCTGATCCCAGGTGCAGAGGATTTACTGGAAGACATGCTGGCCGAGCTCACCGAGCTGAACCGCAGCAACAAGGCACTGCGCCGGGTCATTTTGAAGTCGGGACAAGGCTCTGCCATGTCTACCCGCCTGCGGGATGCGCTCTACGAATAAGCAAATGGGGTATCTTCGATGAAGCTAATGTTGACTTTTCTTAAAAAATACCGGGTCGCCGCCATTGCCGCGCTGGTCATGATGCTGATTGAGCTGGCCGTGGAGCTGTCGCAGCCGCTGCTGATCTCCAAAATCATTGATGACGGTATCCGGCAACAGGACACGGCTGTCGTCTGGCTGTGGGGCGGGGTGCTGGTAGGGAGTGCCGCTGTGGCGTTTCTGGCGGGAATACTCAGCTCCTTTTTTGCGTCGCATGTCAGTCAGGGGTTTGCATTCGACCTGCGTGACAAGCTGTATGAAAAGGTACAGTCGTTCTCTTACGATATTTTTAGCCGCTTCCCTACCTCATCTCTGATCACCCGCCTTACCGGGGATGTAACACAAATTCAGGATACGATATTCATGGGGCTACGGTTCATGACCCGTATTCCGCTGGTTGTGATCGGAAGCGTGATTATGGCGCTTGTGGTACATATCAAGCTGGGGCTGCTGCTGACCGTGACGCTGCCGTTTTTGGTGATTTTCATGATCTGGCTGATGCGCAGAGCGTCCGAGCTGTTCCGCAATGTGCAGAGCCGGCTCGACGGCGTGAATGGTGTTATTCAGGAGAATTTGACCGGAATCCGGCTGATCCGTGTATTTGTGCGGATGGGCCATGAGATTGGACGGTTCGCAACATTCAGCGGAGAGCTGATGAGATCGACTATTGCTGCGCTGCGGCTTACCGAGACCTCGACCCCGTTCATTATGATCATCGTCAACGCCGGTATTCTGGCCGTGTTATGGTTTGGGCGGATAGAGATCTCTACAGGGGATGCGACGCTGGGACAGACGGTTGCTGTTATTAACTACTCGCTGCGGACGATGGGAGCGCTGTCAGCGCTATCCTGGATTATGGTCAGCTTCTCCCGCGCACGGGCGTCTTCGGGACGGGTCACTGAAGTGATGGCGGCAAGCGATGGCCCGGGCGAGCTGGGTATGACTTCTGGAAAAGGTCTTGCGTCAGCTGTTCAAGGCAAGGTGGAATTCCAGCGGGTCAGCTTCAGCTATCCCGACAGTGATATTAAGGTGCTTGACGATATCTCCTTCACGGTGCAGCCGGGGGAACGCGTGGCGATTATGGGCGCGACCGGCTCAGGCAAATCCTCTCTGGTAACGCTGATTCCCAGGCTGTATGAATGCGGCAGCGGGAGCATCCTGGTGGACGGACAGAAGCATACGGAGATGGATATGCAGACCTTACGGGGCTCGATTGGCTATGTACCTCAGGAGGTACTGCTATTCACCGGCTCGATCCGGGAGAATATAGCCTGGGGAAATGCAGCGGCGAGTCAGGCAGAGATTGAGCAGGCAGCAGCGGCAGCACAGATTCATGACACAGTTGCCGGGCTGCCGCAGGGCTACGATACTGCCCTTGGGCAACGCGGAGTTAATCTGTCGGGCGGGCAGAAGCAGCGTCTGAGCATTGCACGGGCGCTGGTGCGCAGACCGGCGATCCTGATTCTGGATGACAGCACCAGTGCGCTTGATGCGGTGACGGAGGGGCTTTTGCTGGCAGAGCTGAAGAAATTGTCCTGCACGACCTTCCTGATCACACAGAAAATTAGCTCCACTGCCTCGGCGGATCTGATTCTGCTGCTTGACGAAGGCCGGCTTATTGCGCAGGGGACCCATTCCGAACTAATGGATGAGTCCGTGCTGTACCGCAAAATCTATCAATCGCAGACAGGGGAGGGGCAGCATGTTCAAAGCACTCATTGAGCCGTTCCGCTATCCGAAGCTGGAAGTAGGCCACGGCGAAGCCAAGGTCTTCGGGGCGATGGGCAGCCGGAAGCCGAAGGCGAAGGCCAAGAACTGGTCTGGCACATTAGGACGCATATGGACTTATCTCGCTGAACGCCGGACAAAGCTGATACTTGTGCTGTTCATGGTTCTGCTAAGCTCAGCCTTGTCGCTCCTTGGACCCTACCTGATCAGCCGGGCAGTGGACGACTATCTGGGCGGGGAGGGCGGCAGAACGTGGGGCCTCTTCCTGCTGGTGCTGGCGCTCGTCTACCTGCTGAATTCCCTGGTCTCCTGGCTGCAAAATGTCTGGATGATCGAAGTCGCCCAGGAGACGGTCTACCGGATGCGGACGGATCTGTTCTCGCACCTGCACCGCCTGCCGATCTCCTTCTTCAACCGCAGGCAGCAGGGAGAGATTATGAGCCGTCTGACCAATGATATCGAGAATATCAGCTCGACGCTGAACAGCTCGGCGATTCAGATTTTTTCCAGTATTCTGACGCTGGTGGGAACGGTTGGCGTAATGCTATGGCTCAGCCCGCTCTTGACGCTGCTAACCTTCATTGTGGTGCCGCTGATGATGCTGGGGATGCGCTGGATTACCCGGCGGACCGGCCCGCTGTTCAAGGAGCGGCAGCGGAATATGGGTGAGCTGAACGGGTTCATTGAAGAGACCTTGTCTGGACAGCGGATTATCAAAGCCTTCTCGCAGGAGGAGCGGGTAATTACCGGCTTCAGAGAGCGCAATACACGGATTATGCTGTCGGGGTATTGGGCGCAATCGATTTCGGGCTTCATTCCTAAGCTGATGAATGGTCTGAACAATCTAAGCTTTGCCATCGTGGCCGGAGTCGGGGGGCTGCTTGCAATCCGCGGGCTGGTGACGGTGGGGATTATTATCGCTTTTGCCGAATATGCCCGCCAGTTCACCCGGCCGCTGAATGATCTGGCGAACCAATGGAACACGCTGCTGTCGGCGATCGCCGGTGCGGAGCGCGTCTTCGAGGTGTTGGATGAAGAGACCGAGGCCCGGGATGAGGGCGCGGCGGTGAAGCTTGCGCATGTTGAGGGCGCTGTGAAGTTCTCGGAGGTCTCCTTCTCCTATGATGGGGGGGCAGATACGCTGCAGGATATTTCATTTGAAGCGAAGCCCGGTGAGATGATTGCGCTGGTCGGACCTACCGGTGCTGGAAAAACGACGCTAATCGGCCTGCTGTCCCGCTTCTACGATCCGAGCCGGGGCAGCATTACGCTGGACGGGCGGGAGCTGTCAACGGTCACCCGTGAGAGTCTGCGCAGCCATATGGCCTTCGTCCTCCAGGACTCCTTCCTGTTCAAAGGTACGATCCGCGATAATATCCGCTACGGCCGGCTGGATGCAACCGATGAAGAGGTGGAGGAGGCTGCGAAGCTGGCCAATGCCCATGCCTTCATCATGAGACTTCAAGACGGCTACGACCGGATGCTGTCTGTGGACGGCAGCGGTATCAGCCAGGGACAGAAGCAGCTCTTGGCTATTGCCCGGGCAATTTTGGCGAATCCGTCTATGCTGGTGCTGGATGAGGCAACGAGCAGCATCGATACGGTGACCGAGATCAAAATTCAGGAAGGGCTCCAGGCGCTGATGCGCGGCCGGACCAGCTTCGTCATCGCCCACCGGCTGGGCACGATCCGCGCAGCCGACCGCATTCTGGTGCTTGAGGGCGGACGCCTGCTTCAGCAGGGTTCGCATGAGGAGCTGCTCCGGCAGGGCGGCCTCTATAGTCAGCTGGTGCGGGGAAGTAAGGACGCGGCCGGGGAGTAAGGATGAGGGATGGTTGAGGCATGAGTGAGGCATGGTGAGGATGAAGCAAGGAAGTGTAGCTAATGCTGACATTGATGCTGATGCTAATGCTCACGCTAATGTTGACGCTAATGCTCACGCTAACGCTAATGCTCACGCTAACGCTAACGCTAACGCTAATGCTAATGCTAATGCTCACGCTTGCGTTGAAGGCTGTACGTAGAGACTACGGCGGTGAAATTGGTAAGGTAACTGTATTTTGTGCAGTAGAAATCTGATTTTTGAGTGGAAAATGTTATTCTATTGTATTTGATACATTAGATTTTGCTGGTTTGAGCAGAAAAGTGGGAGTTGTTCGAATTCTACTGTACGAAGTGCAATAGCTTTTGAATTCTGCTGGAGATTACCCTTTTCTGTTGTACATTGTGCAATTGTACTGTTGGTAAGCTCTACTATCGTACCGCATACTGTGATTCGTATCTCGTATCTCGTATCTCGTATCTCGTATCTCGTATCTCGTAATCTCACGGATAGTTGTATTTCGTGCAGCTATAAAGCTGCGGATTACCCAATAAGCTCGGATAGATGTATTCCGTACAACTAAGATTGGGCATATTAGTCTTTATACGTAAAGTAGTGATTTATAAGTGTACGAAGTGCAGCTATACCTCTCCATGGGCCGAAATCGAGCATTATAGTTGTACAAAATGCACTTAGCACTTGAGTAACAGGCACGTAATGCTTGAACGATAGACTCGTAGCGCACTCTCACAGAGTACAGCGTGCTGTTCACGCGGTGTCTGGCGTGGATCGGGAGTCCTCCAGTTAAAAGTTCGATAGCTACTAACAAGGGGATGCCTCAGCAGCCGGTTCGTTCATGGCTTGAGGCATCCCCTGTTTCAATGGAATATAATTAGGAGCGGGCTTCGGAGGACGGGGGCTGCTGCGCCTGTTGCTTCTCCCGGAAGCGGGGGCCTACGTAGTTCTTTTTGCGGTCACGGGTCAGAATCCAGCCGCCGAGGAAGGTCATTCCGGCCAGGAAGAGCAGCAGTCCGCCGCCGAAATGCAGCCACGCAAATTTGGGAATAGCAGTCTCATCGCCATGCATGGCGAAATAGTTGAACAGATCATCTTTCATCATCAGGAAGCCCGTCATCGCCAGGAGGCCGGGGATCACCAGAATAAGGATGGCAATGAAGCGTGAAATCAGCAGTTTCATCACAGTCGCTCCTCTTCGCAGCCGTTTGAATTCACCCATATGATAACGCTTTAACCTGCAAAAGTCCATGAATACATGACGTTTATAAGTTTTGAATTACTCCCGAAAGAGAGTACAATATAATAGATTGAACTGAATTCAAGAGGAATGACTGGAGGATACATATCATGACAATGACCTGTGATGTGGCGATACTTGGCGGAGGCACCGGCGGTTATGTGGCAGCGATCCGCGCTGCGCAGCTGGGCAAATCCGTTGTCGTTATTGAAATGGACAAGCTGGGCGGAACCTGCCTGCACCGCGGCTGTATTCCCAGCAAATCACTGCTGCGCAGTGCAGAGGTATTGGCTGAAATCAACGAGAGCGAAAGCTACGGTATAGAGACTACGGGCACCAAGCTGGTGTTCCCCAAAGTGCAGCAGCGCAAGGAAGCGGTAGTAGAGCAGCTACATCAGGGGGTGCAGTATCTGATGCGCAAGCACAAGATTCAGGTGCTGAAGGGCAAAGGCCGGATCATCGGGCCTTCGATTTTCTCCCCGCGAAGCGGCGCTGTAGCTGTAGAACTGGAGAATGGCGAGATGGAGACCGTGGTCTCCACGAATCTCATCATCGCTACCGGCTCGCGTCCGCGCATTCTGCCTGGCCTGGTGCCTGACGGCAAGGTGATTCTGAGCAGTGAAGAGGCGCTTACGCTTGAGGAGCTACCGGCCTCGATTATTATTGTGGGCGGCGGGGTAATCGGAGTGGAGTGGGCATCCATGCTGGCTGATTTCGGAGTGCAGGTGACTGTCGCCGAGGCAGCCGGGCAGCTGTTGCCGCAGGAGGATGAAGAGGTGGCCCGCGAGCTGCTGCGTCTGCTGAAGAAACGCGGGGTCCGGGTACTCACCGGAACAACGGTGGATGCCGAGACCTGCACAGTGTCGGAGACAGGGATTACGATTGAAGCCCGCAAGGGGGAGCAGAGCCAGAGTCTATCGGCTGATAAGCTGCTCGTATCCGTGGGACGCGTGGCGAACATCGAGAATCTCGGACTGGAAAACACAGATATCCGCTTCGATACAGGTGTCATTGCGGTAAATGCCAATATGCAGACGGGTGAGCCGCATATCTATGCGATTGGCGATTGTATCGGCGGACTGCAGCTGGCTCACGCCGCCAGCCATGAAGGCATCCGTGCGGTCAACCATCTGGCGGGCGAAGCGCTCCATCCTTATGAGACTCATCTGGTTCCCCGCTGTGTCTATACACGGCCGGAAGTGGCAAGTGTCGGTTACACAGAGAAGGAAGCGAAGGAGCTCGGCCGTGAGACGGTGACCGGCAAATTCCCGTTCTCCGCCATCGGCAAAGCCATTGTCTACGGCATGAAGGACGGCTTCGTGAAGGTGGTGGCTGACGCGAAGAACGGGGATATCCTCGGCGTGCAGATGATCGGCCCGCATGTGACCGATCTGATCGGCGAAGCGGCGCTGGCCCAGATCCTGGATGCTACACCTTGGGAGGTCGGGGAGGCTGTACATGCTCATCCGACACTGTCGGAGGTGCTGGGCGAGGCGATGCTGGCCGTGGATGGAAGAGCAATCGGATACTAGCGTGCGATAGAGAGCTTAACAAGAAGGCCGGAGGGAGCGGAACGCGCGTAATGCGCTGATATCGCTCCATACCGGCTATATTTGTTCGGTTCCAGAGCCCTGCCTTGGCGGAGGGATTTTGGCTTTTCTTTTTGCCGCGAAAAAGATTATAATGGATTTAGTACCTGGTGATAGGATCAGGGCATATATATATTTAGTATTAGGGTCAACCCGCCTGGCGGACGCATCCTGAACCTGTTAGAGATAGCGGGGCTGGAAGCTGAGCGCCGGCAATACTTTTTAGGAGGTACCTCTTATATGGAATCCCAAGGTACTGTAGACACCGTTAACAGACATAAGCAGCTTGGACTCACAGACGGCCAGGTTATCGATATGTACAGATTCATGCAGCTCGGACGGAAATATGATGAGCGCAGTCTGCTGCTGCAGCGTGCGGGCAAGATCAATTTCCATGTATCCGGCATCGGGCAGGAGGCGGCACAGGTCGCGGCGGCATTTGCACTGGACCGGGAGAATGACTATTTCCTGCCCTATTACCGGGACTATGCGTTTGTCCTCTCTGTCGGAATGACCACGCGCGAGCTGATGCTCTCCGTCTTCGCCAAGGCGGAAGATCCGAACAGCGGCGGCCGGCAGATGCCGGGCCACTTCGGCAGCAAGCGCCTGCGGATTGTAACGGGCTCAAGCCCGGTCACGACCCAGGTTCCGCATGCGGCAGGCTTCGCGCTGGCGGCGAAGATGCAGAAGAAGAAGTTCGTCTCCTTCGTTACCTTCGGGGAAGGCTCCAGCAACCAGGGGGATTTCCATGAAGCGTGTAACTTTGCCGGTGTGAATAAGCTGCCTATGATTATTTTTTGCCAGAACAATCAGTATGCGATCTCGATTCCTGCTCACAAGCAGCTTGGCGGCAAGGTCAGCGACCGTGCGCTCGGCTACGGCTTCCCCGGCATCCGGGTGGACGGCAATGATCCGCTGGAGGTCTACCGTGTGGTGAAGGAGGCCCGGGAACGTGCGCTTGCCGGTGAAGGCCCGACCTTGATTGAAGCGATGATGTACCGCTTGTCGCCGCACTCCACTTCGGATAATGATCTGGCTTACCGGACCCAGGAGGAAGTGGATGAGAACTGGAAAAAAGACGGCATCGCCGCGTTCCGCACTTATCTGACCGGACTCGGTCTATGGAGTGACGAGCAGGAGCGTGATCTGGCTGCCGAATATAATCTTGAACTGAAAGAGGCTATAACCTACGCGGAGAATGCGCCGTTCCCGAAACCGGAAGATACGCTGCTGCATGTCTACGATGAATCCGGCCTGAAGGGGGGCGCTTAAGCCATGGCGATGATGGAATATATCGATGCAATCCGGCTGGCGATGAAGGAAGAGATGGAACGTGACGAGTCGGTGTTCGTGCTGGGTGAGGATGTCGGCGTGAAGGGCGGCGTCTTCACAACGACCAAAGGCTTGCAGGAGCAGTTCGGCGCAGAACGGGTACTGGACACGCCGCTTGCGGAATCTGCTATTGCAGGGGTGGCCATCGGCGCTGCGATGTACGGCATGAAGCCGATTGCCGAGATGCAATACTCGGATTTCATGCTGCCCGCAACCAACCAGATTATTAGCGAAGCAGCCAAAATCCGCTACCGTTCCAATAATGACTGGAACTGTCCGGTTGTCATCCGTGCGCCGATCGGCGGCGGCATCTTCGGCGGGCTGTACCATTCGCAGTGCCCGGAGTCGATCTTCTTCGGCACGCCGGGACTGAAGATTGTGGCTCCTTATTCGGCTGCAGATGCGAAGGGACTGCTCAAGGCCGCTGTCCGTGATCCTGATCCGGTGCTGTTCTTCGAGAACAAGAAATGCTACAAGCTGATCAAGGGCGATGTGCCGGAAGGCGACTACACGGTGCCGATTGGTGAAGCGAATCTGCTGCGTGAAGGCAGCGATATTACGGTGATCGGGTATAGCCTGCCGCTGCATTTTGCGATGCAGGCAGCGGAGGAGCTGGAGAAGGAGCATGGCGTAACCGCACATATCCTGGATCTGCGCACCCTCCAGCCGTTGGACCGGGAAGCGATTATTGCCGCTGTCCGGCAGACCGGCAAGGTGCTGATTGTCCATGAGGACAACAAGACCGGAGGCATCGGCGCTGAAGTGGCGGCGATCATCGCCGAGCATTGTCTGTTCGACCTTGATGCCCCAATCTTCCGCCTGTGCGGACCCGATGTCCCGGCGATGCCGATCTCACCGCCGATGGAGAAATTCTTCCTGCTCAGCAAGGACAAGGTCAAGGCTGAGATGCTGCGTCTGGCGCAGTATTAAGTTCAATAATTCATCCTCCCGGACACCGCGACCGTGACCCGAGCAAGAATGTTGCAGAAAGTGCAACTTGGATATGAAATATATAGTGAATTGGGAAGAATGCTGCACGAAATACAACAATATGTCCGCTCAGCCGCCCGAATGAAGAGAATTGCTGCGTTTTGAGCAACATTTTTGATTTTGGGCAGATTTGTATGAGCGAATGTTGTATTAAGTGCAGGATTTCATGGCTGGCTTCCGATGCCAGTTTTGTACGAAGTAAATTTAAGAAGTCCACGCTTACAAAACTAAGCCTATGCTTCCGAAGCAGTTTTGTACGAAGCAAATTCAAGAAGTCCATGCTTACAAAACATTAAGGAGTGACATTATGTCTGACAATACAACGCTGACGGATGTAATTATGCCGCAGCTGGCTGAATCGCTGGTGTCAGCGACTATCGGGAAGTGGCTGAAGCAGCCGGGTGATTCGATAGAGCAATATGAGCCGATCTGCGAGCTGATCACGGATAAGGTGAACGCGGAGCTGCCTGCAACGGTAGACGGCACCATGGCCGAGCTGCTGGCCGAAGAGGGCCAGACGGTCAGTGTCGGCGAGATCATCGCCCGCATCGCAGTGGCTGGCTCCGCTGCGCCAGCCGCTGCGGCCCCGTCACCGGCAGCTTCCGGTGACGCCCCTGCACCTGCCGCTGCCCCGGCTGCGGCATCCGGCAACGCCCCGCAGGCGGCCCACGCCGCCGCGCGGCCGCCCGTGCCCGCTGCGGCTTATGACGCCGCAGCTCCAATGCGGGCCCGTTACTCTCCGGCTGTGCAGACGCTGGCCGCCGAGCACGGCATCAACCTGGCGGCCGTGCCGGGCACCGGCCTGGGCGGACGTATCACACGCAAGGATGTGCTCACGTTCCTGGAGAACGGCGCCTCCGTTCAGCCGCCGGCACCCGCAGCAGCCCCTGCCGCTGCGCCTGTACCTGACGCAGCCCCTGCACCCGCTGCGCTGCAGCCTGTGTTCCAGCCGGTACATGATGAGCATCAGCAGGTCCGTAACTCCGGCCTGCACCTCAGCGAATCACCGAAGATTCCGACGATTGAGATCGAAGGCGGACGGGGCAGCAGCTCGGAATATCTGATCGATGTTACGCCGATCCGTAATACAATCGCTACAAGAATGCGCCAGAGCGTCTCGGAGATCCCGCATGCCTGGACGATGATCGAGGTCGATGTGACCAATATGGTGGTGCTGCGCAACAAGCTTAAGGATGAGTTCAAGCGCAAAGAGGGCATTAACCTGACCTATCTCGCTTTTCTGATGAAGGCTGTGGTCAGTGCGATTAAGGATTACCCGATCATGAACTCCGTCTGGGCCGTTGACAAAATCATCGTCAAACGCGACATCAACATCTCACTGGCCGTAGGCACAGAGGATTCCGTCATGACGCCGGTCATCAAAAAAGCCGATCAGAAGAATGTCGCCGGGCTGGCCCGCGAGATCGACGAACTGGCACTCAAGACACGGGAGGGCAAGCTGCGCCTGGACGATATGCAGGGCGGCACGTTCACGGTGAACAACACCGGCTCGTTCGGTTCGATTCTGTCTTACCCGATTATCAACTATCCGCAGGCAGCAATTCTGACTTTTGAATCCATTGTCAAAAAGCCTGTCGTCATCAATGATATGATTGCCGTACGTTCGATGGCGAATATCTGTCTGTCGCTGGATCACCGGATTCTGGACGGAGTCATCAGCGGACGGTTCCTGCAGCGCGTGAAGGATAATGTGGAAGGCTACACCCCGGAGACGAAGCTCTACTAAGTAAGGCGGTTGCGGACTCCTGGGACAGGGAGAATGAGAAGCAAAGGGGAACTTATGATGATGGAGAACCTGAACCTAAGCAAACTTACAGTTACCATTCTTCCGGTGATGGAGTACGGGGCGGCCTGGGAGCTGCAAAAGGAAGCGGTGCATGCGATTGACGCGGGCACTGCTTCCGAGCAGCTGATTCTTTTGCAGCATCCGCCCACATATACCATCGGTTCGCAGAATCATCCGGAGCATCTGCTCCTCAGCGGGGAACAGCTCAGGCAGCAGGGAATTGCACTGTTTGAGATTGACCGCGGGGGAGATATTACATATCATGGGCCCGGCCAGCTGGTCGGGTACCCGCTTTTGAAGCTGGGCGAGAATGGCAAGGTTGATCTGCACGGCTATCTGCGCAAGCTGGAGTCGGTGATTATAGCGTATCTGGAGGCCTATGGAATTACGGGAACCCGCAAGCAGGGGTATACCGGGGTGTGGGTCGGGGATGAGAAAATCTGTGCAATTGGCGTAAAGTTCAACAAGTGTAAATTCCGCCGTGGGTTTGTCACCAGTCATGGCTTCGCCTTCAACGTATCGGCCGGGATCGGGCAAAGCGGCTTCACAGGCATTATCCCTTGCGGTATTGCAGAATACGGAGTGACCTCGCTTGAGGAATGCACAGGGCGCGCTTTTGACATCGGGACGGTTGCTGAAGAGCTGGTGCCTTACTTCCTGGAGCAGTTTCCGTATAGCCAAACAGCGCCCGGGGAACCCGGACGCTGTTACTTAAGTGCTAAGCGTGATTAACCGGCCAAAAACGGCTCGATGACGAACAGCACCGTAGAGGCGATCATAGCGAACAGCATGATGTAGATGATAATGCGAAACCATTTTTGTCGTTGCATGAGTGACTCCTTTGAGATTAGTTTAAGTTATGAGCATAAGCCCACAATTGAACGCAGTACAACCATTGTAACGTATCTGAGAAAGAGAGGGAAGTCCATATGATATCAGAAGACCGATTGATCCATGAGTTCATGGAGCTTGTCCAGATTGACAGTGAGACCCGGAATGAACGGCAAATTGCCGATGTGCTTAAGGAGAAGTTCAGCAGCCTGGGGCTGACTGCGGTGGAGGACGATTCGCAGGAGAGAACGGGGCACGGAGCCGGCAACCTGTTCGTGACCTGGCCTGCGGACAGCGGAGTGAGCGCGCCGAAGCTGCTGTTCACGTGCCATATGGATACCGTAGTGCCCGGCCAGAAGATCAAGCCTGCCCTGGGGGAAGACGGCTGGATTCGAAGTGATGGCAGTACCATTCTTGGAGCGGATGACAAAGCGGGACTGGCTGCCCTGTTCGAAGCAATCCGGGTCATTCAGGAGCAGAAGCTGCCGCACGGCCAGATTCAGTTCGTCATTACGGCAGGCGAAGAGTCGGGGCTGATGGGCGCACGCGCCATGGACCCGGCGCATCTGGATGCAGATATGGGCTTCGCGCTGGATTCCAACGGAGAAGTGGGAGCCATCGCGATTGCAGCACCGGCCCAGGCGAAGGTAACGATGCAGATCTTCGGCAAATCCGCCCATGCAGGCGTGAACCCGGAGGATGGTATCAGCGCCATTCAGGTAGCGAGCAAAGCGATCTCGGCTATGAAGCTTGGACGGATCGACAACGAGACGACAGCGAATATCGGCAAGTTCGCCGGCGGCGGACCGACGAATGTGGTCTGCGATCATGTGCAGCTGGATGCGGAGGCCCGCAGTATTGTGCAGGAGAAGGTAGAGAAGCAGATTGCCTCTATGCGTGAGGCGCTGGAGACTACCGCACGCGACCACGGTGCGCAGAGTGAATTCCGCAGCGAGATTATCTATCCGGCGTTCAGCTTTAATGGGAATGATCCGGTTGTTCAATTGGCTGACCGGGCGATCACGTCGCTCGGCCTGACTACCCGCCTATTCGCTTCCGGCGGTGGCAGTGATGCCAACGTGTTCAACGGCCTGAACGTTCCGGTTGTGAATCTGGCGGTTGGCTACGAGGATATCCACACCACGAAGGAGCGGATCAAGGCCGCAGACATCGTCAAGGTGGCCAGCCTGGTTGTAGCCATTGTGGCCGAGAGCCAGAAGGGCTAAGCCAAATAAGAGGCTGTGCTGGGACTGACCAGGGCAAGGCTTTTGCTGAGGCGGTCTGCTGCCGCTTAAGAATAAAATTAAAGGAGCTGCTTCCGGGATGATCCGGGAGACAGCTCCTTCTTATACCCTGGAATATCATAGACGCTGCCGGAAGAACGAAGCGGCATTATCCAGCCTTGGAAGCTTTGATCCGCGAATCTGCCTGGAGCAGCAGGATGTAAGCCAGGGGCATATCGCGCCCGTATTGCTTCATCCACCCGGCCATTACGGCCATAATCTGTTCCGGTTTACCTACCATTGTAACTGCGGATGAGCTTGCTTGGACAAGGATGTTATTCATGCCTGCATTCCTTCTTTCTTCTTAAGTTTGCTATAATACACCCTATGCATAACGATGCCAAAGGAGACCACAAATCTATGAAAAAAGATGAAATAAACCGCAACCCCGCATTGGATGAAGAAACATTGTCAACGAAGCCGATTTTTGCAGGCCACATTATTTCGCTTCAGGTGGATACCGTGAGGCTTCCTGACGGCAACACCGCAACCCGTGAGGTCGTGAAGCACCCTGGAGCTGTAGCCGTGCTGGCCCTGAATCAGGGTAAAATGCTTGTCGTAGAGCAGTACCGTCAGCCGATGCACCGTACCGAGGTGGAGATTCCGGCAGGGAAGCTGGATCAGGGAGAAGATCCGCTGGCGGCTGCGGGCCGTGAGCTTCAGGAGGAGACCGGCTTTCATAGCGGGGGACTGAAGCTGCTGAAGTCGTTCTACACCTCGCCCGGCTTCGCCGACGAGATCATTCACCTCTATGTGACCGAGGATGCCCAGCCGGGCGAGATGGCACTGGATGAGGATGAGTTCCTGGAGGTCTCTGAGCTGACGCTGGAGGAAGCCTACCAGTACATTGCGGACGGACGTATTGCCGATGCCAAGACGATGATGGCGGTCTATGCCTGGCATCTTTACACGCTGACAGGCCAATGGCACTAGCGGAGGAGCTCAGCAGCGTCTACTGCGATCTGCATGTGCATATCGGACGGACTTCGGAGGGCCAGGCGGTCAAAATCAGCGGCAGCCGTGATCTGACCTTCGCCGGGATTGCCAGGGAAGCGGCGGAGCGCAAGGGGATTGGCCTGATCGGCATTATCGACAGCCACTCACCGGGCGTGCTGCGTGATATTCATACCGCGCTGGATTCCGGTGAAATGACGATAGTCGCAGGCGGCGGAATTGCGTACCGGGGGACAACGATCCTGCTGGGAACCGAGATTGAGATCCGTGAGCCCGGGCGGCGGGAGTGCCATGTCCTGGCCTTCATGCCGGACCTTGGAACGATGGAGGATTTCAGCACCTGGATGAGCGCCCATATGCGTAATGTGAATCTCAGCTCACAGCGCCTGTACGCCCCTTCCAGGGTGCTTCAGGACGAGATTACAGGGCGGGGTGGGCTGTTGATTCCAGCCCATATTTTCACGCCTCATAAGGGGCTCTATGGCTGCGCGGCCGAGCGGATGGCTGAGTTATTCGATCTGGACCGCATCGCGGCGGTGGAGCTTGGTCTCAGTGCGGATTCAGAGATGGCAGGGTATATCTCGGAGCTTGACCGTTACAGCTTCCTGACCAATTCCGATGCCCACTCCCTCGGCAAAATCGGCCGCGAGTACAATGTCATCGAGATGCGGGAGCCCTCCTTCGAGGAGCTGAAGCTGGCGCTCCGGCGCTCGGAAGGACGCAGGGTCAGCGCCAACTTCGGGCTGAATCCCCGGCTGGGCAAATATCACCGGACCTACTGCGGCGGCTGCGGCAGCATCATCGATGAAGCCTACAGCACCTCGGAGCGCTGCCCGTATTGCGGCAGTCCGAAGCTGGTCCAGGGTGTGCTGGACCGCATTCTGCACATTGCCGACCGTCCGCTGCCGCAGGTTCCGGAATATCGGCCTGCGTACCATTACCAGGTGCCGCTGGAGTTCATTCCCGGCCTCGGCAAGCGTAAGCTGAACCAGCTGCTGGAGGCTTTTGGCACAGAGATGAACATTCTGCACCGGGCTGCAGAAGCCGAGCTTGCCGTTGTAGCGGGAGCGGAGCTGGCCGGGCTGATCGTGCTGGCCCGTACAGGACAGCTCGTTCTCTCCTCGGGTGGCGGAGGCACCTACGGCAAGGTGCTCAAGAACTAAGGACAAGTCATAGATCAGGACATTCCCTCATATGGTGTAACATGTGACTGGAAAGGGGAATGTCAGGGTGCGCAGTCTAAAGCTGATGGTGAAGGAACAGACGCCTCTTTATATTTTTGTCGCGGTATTATTTCTGGTCGGGGTGGTCTTCGGTGCGCTTATCGTCACTGCGCTTACGCTGGATCAGCAGCAGGAGCTGGGCGATTACTTAAGCAATTTCTTCGTGACGGTCGATCAGCAGGGACTGCCTGCCGCGCAGGATTCATACTGGAGCATCGCCGCTTTTCATCTGAAGTGGGTCGGCCTGATCTGGGTGCTCGGCTTGTCCGTGATCGGACTTCCGGGCATTCTGATTCTGGATTTTCTCAAAGGCGTGCTGATCGGCTTCACCGTCGGCACTCTCGTCAGCCAATATTCCTGGCACGGTATGCTGTTCGCCCTGGTCTCCGTCGCTCCGCATAATCTGGTGCTGATTCCGGTGCTGCTGGTATGCAGCGCGGCGGCCCTCGGTTTCTCCCTGCTAATGATCCGCAGCCGGGTACTGGGACAGCAGCGCCGCACGCAGGTGACTCATCCGTTCATGATGTATACGCTGCTCTCGCTGGGGATGGCACTGCTGGTGATGGGAATCTCTGGCTTCGAGGCTTGGGTGACACCGGTGATGATGCGCTGGGTGACGCCGCTTCTGGTGTCGGCCGGGTGAGGAAGAATTTTCAAATATGGAGGATCTGTGAATGTGCGGGCCAGCCCGATCGAGATGCTAAAACCGTTTGACTTCTCAAAGGAAATCCCCCTATAATGGAAGAAGTGGCTTGAAGCCCGGTGTGGTAATTTTCCAAGGGGGAGGCAGACAATGGAAGCCCGAATAGACAAGATTAAGCAACAACTACAATCCCAAGGATACAAGCTTACACCTCAACGGGAAGCGACCTTAAGAGTTCTCCTGGAGAACGAGGATGATCATTTAAGTGCGGAAGATGTATTTATGCTTGTAAAAGAAAAGGCGCCCGAGATCGGTCTTGCCACCGTGTATCGTACCCTGGAACTGCTTAGCGAGCTTCATGTCGTGGAGAAAATCAATTTCGGAGACGGTGTGGCCCGCTATGATCTGCGTACGGATACGGCGAAGCATCATCACCATCACTTGATTTGTGTGCAGTGCGGAAGTATGGATGAGATTCGTGAGGATTGGCTCGGACCGCTGGAAGAGCGGCTGGAGCAGGAATACAACTTCACGGTGGTTGATCATAGACTTGATTTTCACGGAATATGCCACCGCTGCAAGGATAAGAACCCGGCAGAGGACAATACTCCAGAATAAGCGTATATAGAATGTGGACTTAAGAATGCTTCATTGCGGATTTCCTAAGTTCATCTTCAATTGAGGAATGACCGCGCAAGCTCTCCCCCGGCTGAATGGCTGGAGGGGAGCTTTTTAATTGCCGGGAGAGCAAGGATAGTGGGCTGTAGCGGGGGGACGAAAGGGATAAATCCCTTTGAATTGGCCGGAAGTTGGCTGGACGGGTAGTTGATGGAGAGTAATGAAGAGCACAAGTGCCCCTGAATTGAGCAGATGCGGGCTAAATGAGCGAATGAAGAGCACAAGTGCCCCTGAATTGAGCAGATGCGGGCTAAGTGAGCGAATGAAGAGCACAAGTGCCCCTGAATTGAGCAGATGCGGGCTAAGTGAGCGAATGAAGAGCACAAGTGCCCCTGAATTGAGCGGATACGAGCTATATGAGCGAATGAAGAGCACAAGTGCTGTTAGTGTTAACCGTGGACACCCGTTAAGAGAATAGAGATAATAAGCTTAACGAGGAGGTGTCCCCATGAGTGGAACACGGAGAAGCTACAATGAAGAATACAAAAGACAGACCGTAAAGTACATCCAGGAGCAGACGAAAACGGTGGCGGAACTGGCCCTGGAACTGGATGTCCCCGCCAAAACGTTGCATAAATGGCTAGGACAGTACCGGCAGTTTGAGAATGAGCCCATCGTGACTCCAGACAAATACAGAGAGCTGGAACGTCAACTGAAGGAGCGGGAGCAACAACTCGCAGAGCTGACAGAGGAGATGGCAATCCTAAAAAAAGCCGTGCACATCTTCAGCAATCCAAAGAACTGAGATTTCAGTTTATTGAAGATCATCGCTCCGAGTTCCGCGTGGAGAAGATGTGCAATGTCTTTCAGGTGTCCCGGAGCGGGTACTACAAATGGAGAACAGCAAAGCCCAGCCCTCAAGCCAGCCGCAAAACCTTGTTGCTGAAGCGGATTGCCTATCATTTTCATGACTCTAAGGGTCGCTATGGCAGCCCCAAAATCAAGGTTCTCCTAGAGCGTGAAGGGCACCAGGTCAGTGAACGCACGGTAGGCAAGTACATGAAAGAACTGGGTCTGCGCTCTTGTGTCGCAAAGAGATTTCGCGTATGCACCACCGACTCCAACCATCCGTTACCCATTGCCCCCAACCTGTTAAACCAGCAATTTCACACGGAAAAGCCGAACCAGACGTGGGTGGCGGATATCACCTACATTCCCTGCCGGGAAGGACGAATGTACTTGGCGAGTGTGCTGGACCTGTGTACCCGGGAGATTGTCGGCTGGCGGCTTAGCGACCGGATGACCACTGACCTCGTACAAGGCGCTCTGGACGCTGCCTACAAGGCCAAACGCCCCGGGAAGGGCTTAATTCACCATTCGGATCGAGGCTCCCAGTACGCCTCGGAAGACTACCGGGAACGCCTAAAGACGTACCAGATGACGGCAAGCATGAGCCGCAAAGGGAACTGTTATGATAACGCCTGTATCGAATCTTTTCACAGCCTCTTAAAAAAAGAGTTGGTGTACTGGAATCGATTTAAAACGAAGCAACAGGCGTATGATGCCATTTTCCAGTACATTGAATTTTTCTACAACCGCAAACGAATCCATGGGGCGCTCGGTTACGTTTCTCCGGTTCAGTTTGCAGCCACATTTAAGCGAACAACGATGTAGTTGCTGTCTACTTTCTTGACAGGAGTCCAAAGTGCCCCTGAATTGAGCGGATACGAGCTATATGAGCGAATGAAGAGCACAAGTGCCCCTGAATTCAGCGGATGCGAGCTATATGAGCGAATGAGGAGCACAAGTGCCCCTGAATTGAGCAGATGCGGGCTAAGTGAGCGAATGAAGAGCACAAGTGCCCCTGAATTGAGCAGATGCGGGCTAAGTGAGCGAATGAAGAGCACAAGTGCCCCTGAATTGAGCGGATGCGGGCTATATGAAGCGAATGAGGTGTATAAGTGCGCCTCATTAAACCCCGTTAACCCGGATGCCGCCAGCCAGCGGGTAGATTAAGTAACCTAAGGCGAATTTGTTCCCCGACATACATAACATGGCCCTCCGGCGCATAAAGTGAAGGACGAGTTCTGCCCGCATTCTTTCTACTCTCCGCACTTGCGTGCGCTTACCCAAGCGCAGCAGAAGGTGAGCATATGCAGGATGCAGACGCAGACGCTGATTTCATTTTGAGGAGGCTGCCAAGATGATTATTTCTCTGCCCCGCACGGTGCGCCGGCTGTATTTCATGACGATGCTTGTGGCGGTAAGCTGTGTGCTGTATTATGTTTTGAGCTGGGTCAGCGCATGGATCAGTCCGGCCCGCAATGTTGAGATTCCGGAAGGCACCGCCGTCCGGGCGTTTCAGGATGTGCAGTACGGTGAACAGGGGATAAGTGCGGGGGATCGCCTACGCCTTTTTTACTGGTACGGGGAGTAACGGGACGGATTGCAGGATTAAGGGAGAAGTATGTCGAATCAATCTATAGCATGTCATGGAACAACGCTGTTCCGGCTGCTGGATCTCAACCCGCTGCGAAGCCGCATGAAGCAGCCTGAGTCTGACAGGAGCGTGAATTGATGAAGTCATACTTACAGCCGTTTATGCAGTATTTGTCCGGGGACAAAGGATTGTCTCCTAGTACGCTGGAATCCTATGGACGGGATATTTCGCAGTTTCTGGAGTTTACGGAAGAGCGGGGCCTGGACGCGGCCGAAGAGATTAGAAGAACGCATATTATGCTCTATTTGGGTGCCCTGCGCGGAGCAGGGAAGGCAGCAGCCACGGTGAACCGGAATACGGTATCGCTGCGCGCCTATTTTCATTTTTTGCTGAAGGAACGGCTGATTGTCCAAGATCCTACGCTGGATATGGAAGCCATGAAGCCGAGTCACAAGCCGCCGATCATTCTCAGCATTGAGGAGATTGAGCGTCTGCTGGCGGCTCCGGATGAAGCTGCTCCCCAGGGGATGCGCGATAAGGCAATGCTGGAGCTGCTGTATGCGACGGGTATCCGTGTGACGGAGCTGATCTCGCTGAATGTGGAGGATGTGAACACATCCTTGCGGTTCGCACGCTGCAGCGGTGCCTCCGGCAAGGAGCGTGTGGTCCCGATCGGCGTGATTGCGGCTGATTGCGTAGCCCGTTATACCTCAGGGATGCGGGACAAGCTGCTGCGTGCGAGCCGGGAGGAGCCTGCGCTGTTCCTGAATAGTCTGGGCGGACGGCTGACCCGTCAGGGCTTTTGGAAAATCATCAAAAAATACGCGCGTGAAGCTCAGATTGAGCAGGACATCACACCGCATACTCTGCGCCACTCCTTCGCTGCGCATCTGCTGGAAGGCGGGGCGGACCTGCGCTCTGTGCAGCAGATGCTGGGCCATTCCGATAGTTCGACCACTCAGATATACAGCGGAATTGCCCGCAAGAATATGAAGGAGGTCTACGAGAATCATCATCCCCGGGCGAAATAGCCGGCTGTACAGGGATGAGGGACCTTAGGGATACGGGCGGGCTGATCGGATTGGGCCGAAAAGATGCTTTTTGTGAGTAAGAAAGTTATGATGGAATCATACTGAAGAAATCGCTCCCGGGAGAGTGTCTCCCGGAGTTTCTTCATGCTTAGAGCAGACGACAAGATTAGGCAAACTATAAAAGGAGTGAAGACGGCAATGTCCTCATTTAAACGCATCGGATTTATTGTTCTGGACAGTGTAGGTATCGGTGAAGCGCCGGATGCCGCTAATTTCGGAGATACAGGCTCCCATACGCTGGGCCATATTCTGGAACGGGTTCCGGGTCTTAAGCTTCCGAATCTGCAGCAGCTCGGGCTGGCGAATATCGCACCGCTGCCACCGCTTGAACCGGTACCCGCCCCTACAGGCTACTACGGCAAAATGCAGGAGGTATCTGTAGGCAAGGACACGATGACCGGCCACTGGGAGCTGATGGGGCTGAAGATCGAGGTTCCTTTTAACACCTACTTTGACGGCTTCCCTGCGGAGCTGATCGAGAAATTCGAAGCGGCTACCGGACGCAAGGTCATCGGCAACAAGCCGGCCTCCGGCACGGAGATTCTTGTGGAATACGGCGAGGAACAGATGAAGACGGGGGCATGGATTGTCTATACCTCGGCGGACAGCGTGTTCCAGCTTGCGGCACATGAAGATATTATTCCTCTGGAGGAGCTGTACAGCGCCTGTAAAATTGCCCGTGAACTGACGATGGCTCCCGAGTTCTCCGTAGGCCGTGTGATTGCCCGCCCTTATGTCGGCGAGCCGGGGAATTTTGTGCGTACACCGAACCGCCATGACTATGCGGTGAAGCCGCCGGAGCCTACGGTGATGAACGCGCTGGAGGATATCGGCAAGGATGTGATTGCTGTCGGCAAGATTAATGATATTTTTACAGGTGAAGGGGTAACTGCAACCTATCCGACCAAAAGCAATGAACATGGCATCCAGATCACCATTGACGAGCTGCGCAAGCCGTTCGACGGATTCCTGTTCACCAATCTGGTGGACTTCGATTCCCTCTACGGCCACCGCCGTGATCCGGAAGGCTACGGCCGTGCGCTGGAGGTATTCGATCAGGCGCTGCCTGAGCTGCTCGCTACGCTTGGTGAGGATGATCTGCTGATCATCTCCGCAGACCATGGCAATGACCCCATCCATGCCGGAACAGATCACACGCGCGAGTATGTGCCACTCCTGGTCTACAGCCCAAGATTCAAGACACCCGGCAGCCTCGGCATCCGCCAGACCTTCTCGGATGTGGCCGCGACAATCGCCGATAACTTCGGGGCGAAGGCTCCGCAGTACGGGACAAGCTTTTTGTCTGAATTACAGTAATCACACTACAGCTTGAACTGGATTTTTGAAAAAAGAAGGAGTGTAACCCATGACCACTATAACCTCAAGCAAAATTCAAGAAGCCGCCGTATATATCAAAGATAAATGCACCGTCGCCCCCGAAATCGGTCTGATTCTGGGCTCCGGCCTAGGCATTCTGGCCGATCTGATCACAGATGAAGTCGTTATTCCTTATCATGAGATTCCTCATTTTCCGGTGTCCACGGTAGAAGGACATGAAGGCGAGCTGCTGATCGGCATGATCGAAGGCCGCCGCGTAGTCATGATGAAGGGCCGCTTCCACATGTATGAAGGCTACGGCCCTGAGGTTACAGCCTTCCCGGTACGGGTAATGAAGGAGCTGGGCGTAACCAGCCTGCTGGTCACCAACGCTGCCGGTGGCGTCAACACGGAATACACACCGGGTGATCTCATGCTGATCACGGATCATCTGAATCTTACAGGCCGCAATCCGCTGAGCGGACCGAATGACAATGCGCTGGGCGTACGGTTCCCGGATATGTCCTCGGCTTACAGCCCGCGTCTGATTGCAGCTGCCAAGGAAGCTGCCGCCGCACTGAATTTTGAGTTCAAGGAAGGCGTATATGCGGGTCTGCTCGGACCGAACTATGAGACGCCTGCTGAGATCGTGATGCTGCGCCGCCAGGGAGCAGATGCCGTAGGCATGTCCACCGTATCCGAGACGATCGTTGCCCGCCATGCCGGGATTGAAGTGCTGGGCATTTCCTGCATCACCAACATGGCAGCCGGTATTCTTCCACAGCCGCTGAATCATGCAGAGGTGATGGAGACCGCTGAGCGTGTGCGCGAGCAGTTCCTGAAGCTTGTGCTTGCTTTTATTCCCAAAATGTAGGTACTGCTTCACATACGCGTTATTCTATACACAATTCATATCCGGGAGGATCAACCTATGACAACACCAACAACAGTCCCATACGGCACTCAGGTTCAGGAAGCGGCTGCTTATATTCAATCCAAATTCGGCGGTTATACACCGTCTATCGGCCTTATTCTGGGTTCAGGTCTTGGCGACCTGGGCGATCAGATCGAAGATGCAGTCTACCTGCCTTATGAAGAAATTCCGCATTTCCCCCATTCAACGGTAGAAGGCCATGCCGGACGGTTCGTGATCGGTAAGCTGGAAGGCAAGGATGTTATGATCATGCAGGGCCGTTTTCACTACTATGAAGGTTATGAGATGCGCAAGGTAGTTCTTCCGGTCTATGTAATGGCTAAGCTGGGCATCGGCACCCTTGTCATTACCAACGCTGGCGGCGGGATGAACAGAGCGTTCAAGGCAGGCGACCTGATGCTGATTACCGACCACCTCAATATGACCGGCGACAACCCGCTGATCGGACCGAATGATCCGGAGCTGGGCGTAAGATTCCCTGATATGTCCAGTGCTTATGACCCTGAATATATCCAGCTTGCGAAAAAGCTTGCAGGCGGAGTTACAGGTGTGGACGGTGAAGCGCTTGTCCTGCAGGAAGGCGTATATGCCGGCATCAGCGGCCCTACTTATGAGACCCCGGCTGAGCTGAAAATGCTGGCCTATCTCGGCGGCGATGCCGTGGGCATGTCCACCGTGCCAGAGGTTATCGTGGCCAGTCACAGCAAGCTGCGTGTGCTCGGCATTACCTGTATCACCGATATGGCGATTGGCGATGAGCTGGAGCCGCTCACCCATGAGCAGGTGGTAAAAGTGGCGAACCTGACCAAGCCAAAATTCATCGGACTGGTGCGCTCCTTCGTCCGTGAGGTACAGATCTAATGCGTGCTGTTGATCTTATTCAGAAGAAAAGAGACGGCGGTGAGCTTAGCCGCGAAGAAATAGCATTTCTGATTCAAGGCTACAGCAAAGGGGAAATCCCGGATTATCAAATTTCCGCCTGGGCGATGGCTGTGTATTTCCGCGGAATGAACGCCCGCGAGACCGGCGACCTGACCCTGGAGATGGCAATGTCCGGCGACCAGGTGGACCTTAGCCCGATTGCGGGCATCAAGGTGGACAAGCATTCTACCGGAGGCGTGGGCGACAAGACGACAGTTGTGCTGGCACCGCTGGTCGCAGCGGCCGGAGTTCCGGTAGCCAAAATGTCCGGGCGCGGCCTCGGCCACACCGGAGGCACGCTGGACAAGCTGGAGTCGATTACGGGATTCTCGGTGGAGATGGACCGGGAACGGTTCTTCGCCCAGGTGGGCGAGATTGGCGCGGCGGTGATCGGCCAGTCCGGCAACATTACGCCGGCGGATAAGAAGCTGTATGCCCTGCGTGATGTGACAGCCACGGTGGAATCGATCCCGCTGATTGCCAGCTCCGTCATGAGCAAGAAGATCGCCGCAGGCGCGGACGCCATCGTGCTGGATGTGAAGACCGGCAGCGGCGCATTCATGAAGACGCTGGAGGATTCCATCGCGCTTGCCCAGGCGATGGTGGATATCGGTACTCACCTTGGCCGCAACACGGTTGCGGTCATCAGCGATATGGACCAGCCGCTGGGCTTCGGCATCGGCAATGCCCTGGAGATCAAGGAGGGCATCGAGACCTTGAACGGCCACGGGCCGAAGGATCTGCAGGAGGTCTGCCTGATCCTGGGCAGCCAGATGCTCGTACTCGGCGGCAAGGCCAAGGATGAAGAAGAAGCACGCTCCATGCTGCTGTCCCATATCAAGGACGGCAGTGCGCTGGATAAGTTCAAGCAGATGGTGTCGGCCCAGGGCGGCGATGCCTCACAGATTGATTCTCCTGACACCTTGCCAGCTGCCCGCAGATTCATCGAAGTGAAGGCTGCGACCGCTGGCTATGTGGAGAGCATCCAGGCTGAAGAGATCGGTGTGGCTGCGATGCTGCTCGGTGCAGGACGCGAGACGAAGGAGTCCGTGATCGATCTGGCGGTCGGCATTCAGCTCTCGCTGAAGGTCGGCGACGCGGTGGCCGCAGGCGATACGCTGGCAGTGCTGCATGTGAACGATGCCAGCGAGAGCAAGGTGCAGGAGGCCGAAGCCAAAGTGCTGGAGGCGTACCGCATCTCCGCCCAGCCGGTTCCGCCGCAGCCGCTGGTTTTTGCGCTGGTGACCAAGGATGGGGTAACGCGTTACTAGCCGGACCGGAGTACACTTTGGAATCTACGTTTATACAAACAAGCCGTACGAATCAGCAGATTGCTGGCGTACGGCTTGTTTTTTTGAAGCGATCCTGCTTACCCCTTCGTCTGTTCCCTACATACATAGTAACTCCTTTATACATAGCCTGAACCCTGGTACGAATTGAACTAAAAATCTGGTTACTAGGGTCAACGGCATACGCAGTTGGAATTAGCATGAATAGGATAGACTACATACTATTTTATTACCGGATTCATATAGAAGGAGCCGATAGGTTCTGGATGAATGTGTAGTTCAATCTAGATAAGGAGGGCGGGTAATGGCGGTATGGAATACAGGGCCTATTGAGAATAACGCTGTTAACGGCTCTAGACCAACGGTATCAACGACTATAATCATCGTCAATGAAAGTACAACTCAAACCGCAGTTGTCTTAACACAGGGATACAATCTCAGTGGGACCAGAGCATTATTTATCTTGAGTCAGGATGAGATTCTGCCGAATACGGTGTTTTCAAAGAATTATTATAGTAATCTTAATTCCTTTGAGTTTGTATTTACAATCACTGGCGGAGCTGTAGAAAATACAGATATATCCGTATGGGGAAAAGGAAGCTCAGGACAGCTAACTACGCCTCATCGGCTAGTCTCAGCAGAATTATTAGGTTATTCTGGAGCCGTTGGTGTGACTGGAGTAACGGGCGTGACAGGTGTAACTGGAGCCACAGGGGCGACTGGCGTAACGGGCGTGACAGGTGCCACGGGAGTGAGTGGTGTAACAGGAGTGACGGGGCCGACAGGCGTTACGGGAGGAACGGGAGTTACCGGGGCGACAGGAATTACGGGGGCGACGGGAGAGACCGGAACCACAGGTATAACGGGAGTGACAGGAGTAACCGGAGTAACAGGTTCCACAGGCGCAACGGGAGTCACCGGAGCTACAGGAGCTACCGGAGCGACAGGTGTAACAGGAACAACAGGAATCACAGGAGCAACCGGAATTACGGGAACAACTGGTGTAACGGGAGCCACAGGAGCGACTGGAGCTACGGGAACTACGGGAGCAACCGGGACCACAGGTGTAACGGGAGTGACAGGAATTACGGGGGTGACGGGAGAGACCGGAACCACAGGTATAACGGGAGTGACAGGAGTAACCGGAGCTACAGGCGCAACGGGAGCCACCGGGGCAACTGGAGTTACGGGAGGAACGGGAATCACCGGGGCGACAGGAATTACGGGGGTGACGGGAGAGACCGGAACCACAGGTATAACGGGAGTGACAGGAGTAACCGGAGTAACAGGAGCTACAGGCGCAACGGGAGTCACTGGAGCTACAGGAGCTACAGGAGCTACCGGAGCGACAGGTGTAACAGGAACAACGGGAATCACCGGGGCAACGGGAGTAACGGGAGCGACTGGAGTTACGGGAGGAACGGGAATCACCGGGGCAACGGGAATTACGGGAACAACTGGTGTTACAGGAGCAACGGGCGAGACTGGAACCACAGGTGTAACGGGAGCCACAGGAGCGACTGGAGTAACCGGAGCTACAGGCGCAACGGGAGTCACTGGAGCAACCGGAGTAACAGGAGCGACTGGAATTACGGGGGCAACGGGAGCAACGGGAGTCACCGGGGCAACGGGAGTAACGGGAGTAACAGGAGCTACAGGAGTCACTGGAGCTACAGGAGCTACCGGAGCGACAGGTGTAACAGGAACAACAGGAACAACAGGAACAACAGGAATCACAGGAATCACAGGAGCAACCGGAGCAACTGGAGCTACAGGAGCAACTGGAGCTACAGGAGCAACCGGTGTAACAGGAGCAACTGGTGTAACGGGAACAACAGGAGTCACAGGGACAACAGGTGCTACCGGAGCTACAGGTACACCTACTCTGGCATTCGCCAACACTACAGGCTCAATAGCGGTCTATCCGCCATTGAATACAGAGGTTGTTGCCGTTACGGTGAGTCAGACTGAAGTGATCTCTCAGCAGCTGAAAATAGATTACGCTATATCATTGGAAGCTGTTACTGCGGCCAACTGGTCAATTGTTGCTCAGCTACGAATCTACCGCGACACTACGTTGATCTCTACCAGAACACTTAACCGCAGCGGAAATACAGCTGGTAATCAACGGTTTCCAATTGCGGATACCTATGTAGACGTAGCTCCTGCAACAGCTTCTGTAACCTATCAAGTGCGTGCAATTGTAACCACCGATACCAATGTTACCTCAGTAACAGCTATCAATCGAAATCTCAATATTATTACTTTCACTCCCTAATCCCGCTCCACCCAGCAGATTAAAAGTAAAATAGCCTTAGCCCAGAAACTGAGCTAAGGCTATAAATGCATCTGAGGACAATTGAATCATACTCCGTAACTGCTAAACGGAACATACCGCTACCCCACCGGCAGATAGCCCTCCACGGCAGACATCATCATATAAGCTCCGTTGCTGTTGTTGCAGAGAGCAGTAATGGTTACCCCGCGTTCGGGATAGTATGCGGAGTGGAAGCTGATCCCGGGATCGTAGCCCATGATGTGGTACTTCAGCACCTTCTCGCTGGGGCCGACTTGTATCCACACGCCATAACCGTAATAGCTGTCCTTTCGCTCATAAATATGCGGTGTCAGCAGCAGAGCCGTGATCTCTGCCTGTAACAGCTTGTGTTCAAGCAAGCCGCTCCACAGCTTATGCATATCCGCCGCCGTAACAAATGCCCCTCCGTCCCCGCCTCCGACCACCGGAATGGAGTAGATGTTGCTGGTCTTTTTCCCATTGCTGTTGTCGATGTATCCCTGAGCGGTGTGGGCCGGAAGCGCATCAAGCGCGAAGTAACCGGAATCCTTCATCCCGCAAGGCAGAAAAATATACTGTTCTACATATTCCGTGAACGGTTGCCCGCTGACGGCTTCTACGAGCATAGCAAGCATGATATATCCTGCATTGTTATAGTGAAAACGCCCGCCTGGGACGAATTTCATAGGAAGTCCGGCGAACAGCGGGAGGAAATCTCCAGGCCGCCTCAGCGTGTACATCGGGGTCTCCTTCCACAGTGCCGCGAAATCCTCCATCTCTTCTTCATCGAAGTAATCCGGTATGCCCGAGCTGTGAGTCAATAGCTGATGCACGGTGATCGCTGGATCGAACAATGGGAATTCCTGCTTCGGCAGGATGTCCAGTATTTTGGCGTCAAAAGAAAACAAACCCTGCTCTGCGAGCTGGCAGACCGCAATGGCGGTAAATAGTTTGCTGCCGGAAGCAATGGCGAAGCGGGTGTGGGCCTGGTTGAGCCGTACGTCCCCGATATTAGCTATCCCAAAAGCTGCGGCTGCAAGGACATGCTCCCGTTCCGTCACTTGTACGACCCCTGAGAACCCCGTCCGCCGGGCCTCTTCACTGATAATCTGGACCAGCTTGTCCTTATTAATCTGATGTGCAGGCTTCATCCTATGAAGCACCTCCTGTCTGAAAATAAGCACCATTACCCTGTTATATTTCGCTGCTTGGGAGAATTAACCTTTATTCATTAGCGGTAAGCCGTAAGAGTGTACTCTGCGCGTAAGGTTTATCTGCAAAGGACAAGAAATGCTGTTCCAGTTTGGCAGGGCGGTACATTGTGGACATTTTGCGAGATGAGATAGTATAAATGCAAACATGACAAACATGAGCATGCATCCGGGGAGGAATTAGAATGGCACTTCATCAAACGATTACAGTCTTGAACGCACTGGACAGCGCTTATGTTAACGGTAAGCAGGTCAAGCAGTTATTCGCAGAATATCCTGCGGTTAAGGTTGAGATTCAGAAGGTGGAAGGGGAGAAGGGCAGCACAGAATTCGTCAAAATCACGATCCCGGGCAGCGAAGGCAAGCTTGGCGGCGGATCTGCACCAACGTTCGGCATTGTCGGCAGACTAGGGGGGATCGGGGCGCGCCCCAGCCGGATTGGCCTGGTCTCTGATGCAGACGGTGCGGTAGCGGCGATTGCTTCTGCGCTGAAGCTGGCAGACATGCAGACCAAAGGGGATGTGCTGCTGGGAGATGTGCTGGTGACCACCCATATTTGCCCGGATGCGCCGACCCTGCCGCACGAGCCGGTGGATTTCATGGATTCCCCTGTTGATATTCTGCAGATGAATGAGCATGAAGTGCTGCCGGAGATGGAAGCGGTTCTTTCGATTGATACGACCAAAGGCAACCGTGTGGTTAACCACAAAGGGATCGCCATCTCACCTACTGTCAAAGAAGGCTATATTCTGCGGGTCAGCGAAGATTTGCTGCGGATCAAGGAGATGACGACAGGACAGTATCCGGTTACTTTTCCGGTGACGACTCAGGATATTACCCCTTACGGCAACGGGCTGTACCATATCAATTCCATTCTTCAGCCTGCGGTAGCTACCTCTGCTCCGGTGGTGGGTCTCGCGATTACTGCCCAGTCTATGGTTCCGGGCTGCGGTACTGGTGCCAGTCATGAGGTGGATATTGCTCAGGCGGTGCGTTTTGCTATCGAGACGGCCAAGGAAGTAACGCAGGGGACATGTTCCTTCTACAACGAGGCGGAGTTTGCCAAAATTACTGAGTTGTACGGCTCCATGAGCGTACTGCAGACGCTTGGTAAACCGGCAGTCACTTCTCACTAACAGGATAACAGATGTACGATTACAGTCAGGCGCTGAGCTTCTTTCAGCGCCTGCTCTATTAGCACAGCTTGGCTGTAACCCATAGCGTCTGGAGGGACAAGAATGAAGAATATCGGGCTGATTACGATTGGGCAAGCACCCAGGCAGGATGTCGCGCCCATCATTGAGAAATATCTGGAAGGCAAGGCGGGACTAGTTCAGTCCGGGGTGCTGGACGGGTTCACGGCTGAACAGGTTAAGGAGTATTACAGTCCAGCCCCGGGGGAGTATGTGCTGACCACCCGCATGGCGGACGGGTCCGCTGCGGTAATCTCGCGGGAGCGGATACAGTCCGTTCTCCAAGGGAAGATTGATGCTATGGAAGCCGCTGGGATTCGGACGATCCTGCTGGCGTGTACGGGAGTTTTTCCGGGACTGCATACGTCTGCTGCCCATCTGATTGAGCCGGACCGGATCATTCCTCCAGTCGTGCAGGCGATGCTGGACGGGCGCCGTCTGGGACTGATTGGCCCTCTGCCGGAGCAGGAGGACGCAATGATTGAGAAATTCGCAGGCGCCGGAGCCCGGCTGCCGTTCGCTGCGGCTTCACCTTATACGGGTACGGAAGCGGATTTTCGCGCCGCAGCAGAGCGTCTGAGCGGTCATGCGGATGTGTTAGTGCTTGACTGTATGGGATATGTGGAGCAGCATAGACAGTGGGCGGCCTCCGCAGGAGTGCCCGCCGTGCTGTCCAATGCCCTGATGGGCAAGCTGGTAGCAGAAATGGTGTAATTCGGGAGGAAATGAAGATGAGTGAAGCAAGAATTGGAATTAGCATGAATGTTCTTAAGGATTGTCTCGGGCTTGCCAGCGGAGAACTGCTGGCTGTAGTAGCCGACGATGATAAGCGTGATCTGGCCGAGTCGGTCTATGAGGCGGGCAAAAGGCTGGGAGCGGAATCAATGCTGCTGGTTATGCAGCCGCGGAGCAGATCGGGGGAGGAGCCTCCGGCTCCGGTAGCCGAAGCTATGGCTAAGGCGGATGTGGCCGTATGTATCACGACCCACTCGATGACACATACGGCGGCGCGTAAGCAGGCAGCCGCAGCGGGAACCCGGGTAGCTACTATGCCGGGGATCACCGATGATATGTTCAGCCACGGCGCGATCACTGCGGATTATGGGCAGGTGAAGGCGCTGACCGAGCAGGTCGCTGCGCTGTTGTCTGCGGGCAGCCGGGTGCGTGTGGAGAAAGAAGGGATGGTTCTTAGTTTCTCTATTGACGGCCGGGATGGCATTCTCAGCACCGGGCTATACCTCAATCCGGGCGAATCAGGCAATCTGCCCTCAGGTGAAGCTTATATTGCGCCCCTGGAAGGCACGGCTACCGGCCAGATTAAGGTGGACGGCTCGGTTGCAGGGATCGGTGCCTTGGACGGCCCAATGGTGCTGACCGTGGAAGATGGAAGGCTGATCCATGCCGGCGGGGAGCATGGCGGCAAGCTGCTGGACATGCTTGGCGATGGCGATGGCAGGCTGCTGGGCGAATTCGGCATCGGGACCAACAACAAGGCCAGAATTACAGGTGTGGTGCTGGAGGATGAGAAGGTGTACGGGACAATCCATGTGGCTTTTGGCAGCAATAACACGTTCGGCGGGGTCGTTGCGGCTGGCGTGCATATTGATGCTGTGGTCATGAAGCCGGATGTGTATATCGACGACAAGCTGATTATGCAGGCTGGGGAACTGCAGTAAGCAGAATGGAAGCTGCTGATTGCAAGGTTAAATAAGCCGCATCACAGATTTGGACGGGTGGTGCAATCGCCACTGTAGTGAACCTTTGGATTTCCGGCTGCTATTGCTGTTTACGGCTGAAATAGGGTGGCTGGTTATGCTTTTGCAGCATCTAAATCAAGGCGGTCAGGAGGAGATAGGATGCTTGGAATCATACGTGTCATTACATTGCAGGAGAACTCTGCAATCCAGTTACATGGAGATTTAATTGAGCGGCGGTATGGTCTGCCGGTGATGAGCCGCTGCATCCCGGATCAGCCCCGGGGTGTCTATGATGCGCAGACAGAGGCGGAATCCATTCCGAAGATTATAAGGCTTGCCGGGGAACTGGAGCGGCAGGGATGCACGGCTATCGGCATCAGCTGTGCTGCCGATCCGGCACTCTTGGAAGCCAGGGCAGTGGTGAATGTTCCTGTGCTGGGAGCGGGCTCCTGCGCGGCCCATATGGCTATGGCTTACAGCAACCGGGTGGGCGTGCTGACGATCCTGGAAGAGGTGCCGACGCTCATCCGCGGTATTCTCGGCGGGGCTTACATTGGCATGGACCGCCCCGACGGCGTGACAACCACGCTGGATCTGGGCACGCCTGCCGGACGGGCAGGCGCGCTGGCGGGTGCCGCCCGGCTCGTGGAGCGCGGCGCGGAAGTCCTGGTGCTGGCGTGCACCGGCTTCGCCACGATCGGGCTGGCAGCGGAGCTGGAAGAGCGGCTCGGCATCCGCGCGTTCGATCCCATACTCTGCCTTGGTGCCGCTGCTGCTGCGTCAGCCTCTGGTGCGGGAGCTTCTGCTGCGGGAGAGGTGCATCGCTCGTAGCAAAGCCTTGTCTTGGGTGGTATTGCAGTTTGCTGAAATTCGCCATTCCTGTAGGTGTGGGGCAGACTACGTGTGTAGGCGATGTGTGGCAAGTAATGCGTGAAAACTAAGGTGCGGCAAACTAATAGCTATGATTTCCTTAAAGCGTTCCTCCTGGCTCAGGCCCGGGGGACGCTTGTTTGTTGTTAGGGGAATTGCTGGAGCATTAGTGCCCCTGAATTCGGCGGATGCGGGCAAAGGGAGAGAATGAGGAGCATTAGTGCCCCTGAATTCGGCGGATGGACTATGAGGGTAGTAGGTCCGGGGAGCAGGAGAGTGGCGCGGCGTGGATGAGTAACATTTGACATTTACTGTGTTCAGTGAATGGTAGCGGAAACAAATTAGGGAATAGTTAGTTACAGAACCGTTGAATTGTTGTTGTGCGCCATGCTGATTAGAGCAGTTAGTGAGGAGAGTCTGAAATAGGTAACATATCTGCATACATCTGCCGTCCGTAACCAAAGTGATAAATCCCTTTGATCCGTCCCCTACACTCCTCAATCCCTCTCTCCTTCTCTCACCAACTTCCCATTCACTGCCCCAATCGACTCTCACCCCTCCCAGCCCTTCCCCCTGCAACCGTTCTCCGACCATCCAATCGGCCATCCAATTTATTCCTAATGCGCTTTCACACCGAAAATATGCTGTAAATGGATATGATTTTCCTGTGGCTCGGCGGAAATCTCTGATAAACTAGCGGGAACGCAAAAAGTGGGCTGGCGGCATTGTCATGGCATATTGGCATATTTCAGGAAAAATCATGAAATACTGAAGACAGCAGAGGGAGGCGGAAGGGTGAATACACGAGGAATTACGCTGCGGGAGCTAATGGAGCTCTCGGTTCTTGGGAAAGCGAAGGTCATCAGCGGGGAGCAAGGGCTGGACCGGGTGGTCCGGTTCGTGGATATTATGGAGGTTCCGGATCTGAAAGGCTGGATCAGCGAAGGGGTGATGCTGCTGACGACAGCCTATTCGATCCGCCATGATCCTTCGCTGCTGACTGAGGTGATCTATACGCTTGATAATCTGGGCGCAGCGGCGCTGGCGATCAAGCCGGCCCGCTTCCTGAAGGAGATTCCGCAAGGAGCCATCGAGGCCAGCAATGCCTGCGGTCTGCCGATTGTGGAGATCCCGCCCGAGATTCCGTACACGGATATCACCCAGCCGGTGATGGAGCTGCTGCTGGGACGGCAGGCGATGCTGCTGCGCCGGGCGGAGGAGGTCTACCGCACGCTGACCACCATGGTGCTGGAGAACAGCGGCATTCAGGCGGTCAGCGACAGCGTGGCCGAGTTCCTGAAGGCCCCGGTAGCACTCGTGGATACGGAGCGGAAAATTATCGTATCCTCCCCGGCAGACTATGACTGGGCGCAGAGCGACTCTCCGCTTAGCTGGAACATCCATGTGGACCGCCGGACGGTTGCCCGGCTGCTCGTCGACAAGGAGCGGCTGGATGATATGGAGGAAGTGGGCATCGAGCAAGCCCGGCTTGTGTTTGCCCTTGAAATAATGCGGCGTAAGGTAGCCGAGGATACGGAATTCCGGCTGCGCGGCAACTTCATCGATGAGCTGCTGACCCCGCCGCTGCCGTCGAGGCATGAGGTGCAGTGGCGGGCCCGCCAGCTCGGGATGAACCCGGAGCACAAGTGGGAGGTGGCCGTCATCGAAGGGGAGACGGCGCCGAGCGAGGAGACGGTGAACCGGCTGCTGGAGCGGGAGGCGAAGAAGCGAGGCGTCACGCCGCACGCCGAGTACCGTTCGAGCCGGGCGGTGCTGTTCCTGCCTACGCAGGAGGGGCGCAGGTTCACGCCGGGCGGTGACGCGGAGGAGCCATGGGAGAAGACGCTGAGCGGCTGGCTGCAGGACAAGGCAGAAGGCTTAAGCAGTTACCGCTGCGGTATCGGCACCTCAGAATATCTCTGGGACATCCACACCAGCTATAACGAGGCGCGCAAAGCGCTGTCCATCTCCAGAAGACTCGGACAAGGCCCCGGCGGGATTACCCGCTACGAAGAGATGGAGGTCTATCATCTGCTGGAGGGGCTGGGTGGTCCGGGGTTCGAGAAGCTGTTCGAGCGCAAGCTGGGCAAGCTGCTGCAATATGACCAGGAGCATGACAGCAATATGCTGCTGACCTTCTATCATTATCTGGAGTGCCGGGGCAGTCTGATTGAGACGGCGAACAGCCTCTATATCCACCGCAACTCCGTCAAATACCGGCTGGAGCGGATTCGGGATATCACTGGCTTCGATCTGAATGATCCGCGCGAACAGTTCGTCTGCCATTTGTGCCTGATTTATTATTACCTCCAGGAAAAATAGGGCGCTTTGGAAGATTTCTGGAATGTCGTGTGAGTAAATCTAACATTCATAGTCCCTGATAGTGCACAATCGACAAACGGTTGTGCATTTTTTTAGCTGAACGGGACGTAGAGGGGCTGTGAAATTCTATGTAGAATTAGCTCAACACTTTAATAAGACACAGCATACACGTATTACCTGACATGAGAGCGGAATTCCGTCACAGAGGCACAGCAGTCGAAGTCGTAAGGGGGTTGATTCATTGTTTGCTTATACATTAAAAAGACTTGTGCAGATGATTCCAGCCTTGCTCGGCATTATCGTCATCACCTTCATTCTGTCGAGAGTGCTGCCGGGCGATCCTGCGATTATGCTGGCCGGAGAGCAGGCTCCGGAGGAGATTGTGAACAAGATCCGCCAGGATATGGGGCTGGACAAGCCGCTGTATATCCAGTTCTTCGCTTATATCGGGCAACTGCTGCAAGGCGATATCGGCTATGCCTATCACACCGGACATTCGGTTGCCAGCGACCTGGCTTCGCGCTTCCCGGCTACGATTGAGCTGACCCTGGCCAGCATCCTGATTGCGATTCTGATCGCCATCCCGGTAGGCATTGTGGCTGCTACCCGTAAGGAGTCTCTGCTGGATCACATCTCGCGTGTGTTTTCACTGATAGGTGCTTGTGTGCCGATCTTCTGGCTCGGACTGATGTTCATCTATATCTTCTACTCCATTCTGGGCTGGGCACCGGCACCGATGGGCCGGATCAGCGGGGATCTTAACCCGCCGGTGCATATCACCGGGCTGTACGTGCTGGACAGTATACTCTCCGGCGACACCGCTGCACTTAAAAGCAGCCTCGCGCATCTCGTGCTTCCGGCGATCTGCCTCAGTACCGGTACGATGGCGATCATCGCCCGGATGACCCGCTCCAGCATGCTGGAGGTGGTCGATCAGGACTTCGTCCGCACCGCCCGGGCCAAGGGGCTGCGGGAATCGGCCGTCATCTACAAGCACGCACTGGTTAATGCGCTGATTCCCACGCTAACGGTGCTCGGACTCCAGTTCGGCTTCCTGATGGGCGGCGCGGTCATCACAGAGACCATCTTTTCCTGGCCGGGAATTGGCGGCTATGTCACCGACTCCATACTGGCGGCGGATTACGCGCCGATCCAGGCGTTCACCCTGGTCAGTGCCGTGCTCTACTGCGGAATTAACCTGGCGGTCGACCTGATCTACGGGTTCATTGACCCGAGAATCCGTTATGAATAGAACAGCTTGTGTGAGAGGAGGAGATTGCTTGTGAGCACTGCAGCACATTCAGCACAGGGCAGCCCGGCGAAGCCCGCACCGGCCAAGCCCCGGACCCTATTATCCCTGCTGCTGCACAACCGCCTGGCGGCCATCGGGCTGACCTTCATCCTGATCTGGACCGTGGTAGCCATTTTTGCCCCCTGGCTGGCTCCGCATGATCCGTTCGTCACAGATATGGCGAATAAGCTGCAGCCGCCCTCCGGCAGCCATTGGTTTGGAACCGACAACTTCGGCCGGGATATCCTCAGCCGGGTGCTGTACGGCGCACGGATCAGCATCTGGACCGGCCTGATCGCGGTCTCGATCTCCTTCCTGATCGGGATGCCGCTGGGCGGGATTGCCGCTTACTACGGCGGCCGGACCGGAACCATCATCATGCGGGTCATGGATGTATTGTTGTCCTTCCCGTCACTGGTATTGTCGATGGCGATTGCCGCCTCGATCGGAGCCGGACTCAGCAGCGCAATGATCGCCGTCGGCATTGTCGGCATTCCCGAATTCGCCCGGCTGATGTTCGGCCAGACGGTCTCTCTGCGGGAGAAGGAGTATATCGAAGCCAGCCGGGCCATTGGTGTGAAGGATAGAGTCATTCTGTACCGCCACATTCTGCCGAACGCCCTGGCTCCACTAATGGTGCAGGCTACGCTCGGGATGGGCTTCGCCATCCTGACTGCATCCAGTCTTAGCTTCCTGGGGCTGGGGGTCAGACCCCCGATTGCCGAATGGGGCGCGATGATCTCCGAAGGCCGGGAATATATCATTTCCGGGCAATGGTGGCTGGTTACTTTTCCAGGCCTCGGCATTGCTACCTCCATCTTAGGCTTCAACCTCCTCGGAGACGGCTTCCGGGATGTGCTTGACCCGCGGTTGCGTTCGGGGAAATGAGGCGAGCAGGGGAATCCCCCAAGGCCGCCCGTCCCGATAGAAATAGATAGATTAACGTCAGCTGGAGCGCAAGCGGCAGACAATCATCAGCAGCACAAGTAGTTGTTATGCAGGCAGGATATAGAAAAGGGAGGAATTTATCGATGAAAAAAGTTAAACTGTTGTCCACACTCGTCGCTTTTTCAATCATGCTTGCCGGATGCGCCAGCAGCGCCAATCCGCAGACCCCTGCTGCCACTTCGGCAGGAACGGATACTGCAGCAACAGCAGCCCCGGTCAAAAAGAACCTTACAGTGGCCTATTCCGAGGGCGGCACCACGCTCGACCCGGCGGAAGCCAATGATCTGACCTCCGATACGCTTGTGCTGGCCGCTTATGATCAGCTGGTCACCTACGGCATCAAGACCGAGAATGGCGCCAGCATCGCCAATACCGAAGACATCAAGCCTATGCTCGCAGAGAGCTGGGAAGTGAACGCTGACAACACGGTGTATACGTTCAAGCTGAAATCCGGCGTGAGCTTCCAGAGCGGCAATCCGGTGGATGCCGAGGCGGTGGCGTACTCTTTTGAACGTGTGGCGAAGTCGAGCTCCGGCAGCTTCCTCTACGGCATGGCTTCCATTAAATCAGTGACGGTAAAAGACGCTTCGACCGTTGAAGTTACTCTGACTAATGCCAATCATAATTTCCTGCAGATTCTGGCGATGTACACCTTCTCCATCGTGGACCAGAAGACGGTAGAAACACAGGGTGCAGACTACCTGAAGACGAATGCCGCCGGTTCCGGCCCGTTCAAGCTTACGAAGTGGGACCCGGCTACCGAGGCTGTTTTCACAGCTAATGACAGCTACTGGCAGGGTGCGCCAAGCCTCGGCAAGGTAACCCTGAAGTTCACCAAGGAAGCTTCGAACCGCGTGCTGCTGCTGGGTAAGGGCGATGTAGACATGGCGATTGAGATTCCTCCGAAGGATGTGTCCACACTTGAGACCAATAAGGCGCTGACCGTTGCTTCCAATGCAAGTAACCGGATTCTGTTCTTCGCCATGAACAACAAGGTCAAGCCGTTCGATAATGTAAAAGTCCGTCAGGCGATCAACTATGCGATTCCCTACGATCAGCTGCTGAGCGGGGTGATGTACGGCCAGGCCAAGCAGATGAAGAGTGCAGTAGCCAGCAACACGCCGGGCTTCACCGATGCAGGCTATGTGTATGAGTACAATCTGGACAAGGCCAAGGCGCTGCTGAAGGAAGCAGGCTATGAGAAGGGCTTTGACTTCGACTTCACGCTGGGCTCCGGCTTCGATGACTGGGAAGATGATGCAGTCCTGATCCAGGCTGAGCTGGCCAAAATCGGAGTCAACATGAAGATCAACAAGCTGGCCCGCGCCCAGTTCCTGGAGCAGCAGAAGACCAATAATCTGACCTCTTATATCTCCAAATGGACTTCCTTCGTCAATGATCCCGGCTATCACCTCGGCTTCCTGCTGTACGGCAAGGGCTCTTCCAACTACATCAACTACCAGAATGCTGAAGTAGACAAGCTGTGGGAGCAGGCGAACCTGGAGACAGATACGGCGAAGCGCACAGAGCTCTACAAGCAGGCTCAGGAGATCATCACGACAGAAGCACCTTGGGCGTATCTCTACGAATACAACCGCATTGTGGGCATGAGCAACAAGATCAGCGGCTACGCCTTCTATCCGGACGAAGTCATCCGCTTCTATCCGCTGTCGATTACAGAATAAGCAGGTTTGGCTAAAAGAGAGCGGGCAGGCCTTAGGCCTTGTCCCTCTTCTTTGTCACAAATTCACAGTTCCTCCTGCCAGCCGCAAGGCGTGCAGCCTGGAACACAAAGGAGAATTCGTAACCCATGACAGACTGGAAAAGCAAGGTGCTGGAGGCCATTGATGCCGGGCAGGAGGAACTGCTTGCGCTCTGCTCTCAGCTAATCCGTTACCCTTCGGAGAATCCGCCGGGCGATTCACGGGAGATCAGCGCTTATATTATTGGTTATCTGAAAGAAGCCGGTATCGATACCGCGATCTATCCGGCCACCGAAACGATGTTTAATCTGGTGTCCACACTGGGCGCAGGCGCGGAGGAGCGCACCGGCAAAAAGCTGATTTACTGCGGACATACCGATGTCGTTCCGGCGGGAGACCGCTCGCGCTGGGATTTCGATCCGTTCTGCGGCGATATTGTGGACGGCTATCTGCTAGGCAGAGGGGCTTCGGATATGAAAGCGGGCCTGGCCGGGTTAATCTACGTCACTGCATTGCTGTCGAAGCTGGGCGTTCCGCTAAAAGGGGATCTCTCTCTGCTGATCGTGCCCGATGAAGAGACAGGCGGTCACCTCGGGGTTCCCTGGGTGCTGGAGCGCGGCCTGATTACCGGAACCGCTGCTGTGATTGCCGAGCCTTCCGGCCCGCTGAACCCGACCATCGGGCAAAAGGGCAGCTGCTGGTTCGAATTCACCGTGGAAGGCACACCGGGTCACGGCAGCTTGTCGCCTGTGGTTGGAGACAGCGCCATTGTGAAGGCCGCCAAAGGGATTGAAGCCTTACAGCGGCTATGGGATATCAAAGTGGACATTCCCCAGGAAGTTCAGGAAATTATCCGCATCTCGCAGGATTACGTGAAGGGCAGCGAAGAAGAAGATTCCCTCGCCTATCAGGTATTCGACCATGTGACGGTCAACATCGGGACGATTCAGGGCGGAACCAAGGTGAACGTAGTGGCGGACCGCTGCACCATTCAGGTCGATTCCCGTGTACCGTTCGGGGTAGACTACCGGGATGTGCTGGACCGTGCCCGCTCCCTGCTGCTGGAAGCCGGCATTGAATCCGAGGTGAAGGGCTTCGGCTTCCAGGGCAATGCCAACTGGACCTCCAATGAGGAGCCGGTGGTCAAGGACCTGGTTGAGAGTATCTGTGAGGTGAGCGGGGAAGAAGCCTACGGTGTGCTGCAATGGGCTTCCAGCGACGCGCGCCATTTCCGCACTCATAACATTCCCGTTCTGCAATACGGACCAGCCGAGCTGTCAACCATTCATAATTTCAACGAGAAAGCTCCTGTCTGGCAGATTATCCAGTGTGCGAAGGTCTATGCCTTGACGGCGCTGAAATATCTGGGTGTAGAAGAAGAGAAATAGTATTTAAAAGGATATTTTGTAGGGAGTTTTTTGGGGTCCCCGCAAAGTACCTGACTAATCATCGAAGCAAATACTTCACTTTGTGGGGTACTGGAGGGAGGGGCAATCATGACAGAACTGCTGGAAGTATCAGGGCTATGCACCGAATTTCAGACAGCGGCGGGTACAATCCGTGCGGTGGACGGCATCAGTCTGTCAGTGCGCAAGGGAGAGACACTGGGCATTGTAGGCGAATCGGGCTGCGGCAAAAGCATTACCTCACTCTCAATCATGCAGCTCTTGCCCAAACGGATCAGCCGGATTGCTTCCGGCCAGATCCGCTTCGAGGGCAAGGATATGCTGGAGATGTCGATGAATGAGGTGCGGAATATCCGGGGGAACCGGATTGCGATGATTTTTCAGGAGCCGATGACCTCGCTGAATCCGGTGTTCAAGATCGGGCGCCAGATCTCCGAATCGGCCCGTTATCATCTGAAGCTGAGCAAGAAGGAAGCGGACGCGCGGGCGGTGGAGATGCTGCGCAAGGTGGGGATTCCCCGCCCGGAGAAGATTGCACAGCAGTATGCCCATCAGCTCTCCGGCGGGATGCGGCAGCGGGTGATGATTGCGATGGCGATGGTCTGCAATCCTCAGCTGCTCATAGCCGATGAGCCGACGACAGCGCTGGATGTGACGATTCAGGCGCAGATCCTTGATCTGATGCGGGATCTGCAAAAGAACGAGGGCATGTCAATCCTGATGATCACGCATGATCTGGGGGTCGTTGCCGAGATGTGTGACCGGGTCGTCATCATGTACGCGGGTCAGATTGTCGAGGAGACGGATGTGGCTACACTGTATAGCCAGCCGCTGCATCCGTATACTCAAGGGCTGCTGGCTTCCCTGCCTCAGCTGGCAGGGGATGAGGACCGCCTCAGCTCGATACCGGGCCAGGTGCCGAATCCGGCCAGCCTGCCGCCCGGCTGCCGGTTCGCACCGCGCTGTCCGGTAGCGGTGGACCGCTGCCGGGAGCAGCTCCCGGAGCTGCTTGAGGTGCAGCCGGGCCACACATGCCGCTGTATCCTGCAGCAGGAGGGGGTTCTATGACCACATTACTGGAAGTGCGCAATCTGAAGAAGCATTATCCGATCCGCAAGGGCTTCTTCTCTAAGCAGGTTGGTGCAGTCAAAGCCGTTGACGGCATAACCTTATCCGTAGAGCAGGGAGAGACGCTGGCAGTGGTCGGAGAATCCGGCTGCGGGAAATCGACCACCGGACGGGCCATTCTGCGGCTGATTGAGCCGACAGAAGGCGAGATTATGTTCGGCGGCACCGATGTGCGCAGCCTGAATACTGAGCAGCTCCGCAGGTTCCGTACCGATATGCAAATGGTGTTCCAGGACCCTTACGCTTCGCTCGACCCCCGCTGGACTGTCCAGCGCATTCTGGAGGAACCGCTCCGTACCCACGGATCGGCCCCCGCCGGAGAGCTGAAGAGCAGGATCGAGCAGCTGATGGAGGTGGTGGGTCTGTCCCCCTATCAGGCCCACCGTTTTCCCCATGAATTCTCCGGGGGCCAGCGGCAGCGGATCGGGATTGCCCGGGCGCTTGCGCTGAATCCGAAGTTCATTGTCTGCGATGAGCCGGTGTCGGCACTGGATGTCTCCATCCAGGCCCAGGTGCTGAATCTGATGCAGGATCTGCAGGAGCAATACGGCCTTACTTATATGTTCATCTCGCATGACCTGTCAGTTGTGAAATTCATCAGCGACCGGGTGGCCGTCATGTACCTGGGGCGGATTGTCGAGCTGGCGCCGACGAAGGCACTCTTCGCGAAGCCGCTGCATCCGTATACCCAGGCGCTGATGTCTGCCGTTCCGGTACCGAATCCGGGCCTGAAAAAGCAGCGCATCGTCCTGACGGGGGATGTTCCGAACCCTGAGACTCCGCCCACAGGCTGTGCCTTCCACCCCCGCTGTCCGCATGCGATGGACCGCTGCAAGTCGGAAGCGCCGGTGCTGCGGGAGCTGGATTCAGGCCATCAGGCGGCCTGTCATTTGTATTAATCATAAGTGTAGTCATAAGGGCCATCCGGCAGCGGGTGGCCCTTTGCTTTTGCTGGATGCGAAAAACAGAACACAATTGGCTGGCGCGAAGACAAGTGGACCGAATGTATGCTGAAAACAGCATACATTGTTCTCGCACGCAGGCCCGTGGGCGAATGTATGCCGAAAACAGCATACAATATGCACACACACACAGGCCCGTGGTCCAAATGTAATCGGAAAACCGACCACATTCGGCGCTGCGGAGTTGCGTGGGTCCAATGTAATCGGAAAACCGACCACATTCGGAGCTGCGGAGGCACGTGGTCCAAATGTAATCGGAAAACCGACCACATTCGGCGCTGCGGAGTTGAGTGGGTCCAATGTAATCGGAAAACCGATCACATTCGGCGCTGCGGAGTTGAGTGGGTCCAATGTAATCGGAAAACCGACCACATTCGGTATCCCGCCTCCTACTTCCCCGCACCATACCAGACGCTTTTCCTGCCTGCTACGTCACCGGCAACACCGCCGGACTTTAGCCCTATTTATTACCCGGATGGGACAACGTCCCCCGTCTAGGCAGAATGACTTATTTTTGCAGAGTTTGCTCCGTTGTTAAGTGAATATCCTTTCAGAAATAACGCTGAAATATTTCATTGAAATTTGAAAAGAAAAATAAACCCTTCTATAATTGTATTAAATTAAAACTGATTTGGGAGGAGATGGGAGGATAACGTGAACAAACCACGACAATTATGGATTGATGCCGCCAAGGGATTCAGTATTATTTTTGTAGTAATGGGCCACTCCGGCGATGCGGCAGCGAATCATTATCTGTCCTGGTTCCGGATGCCTTTGTTCTTCATGCTTAGCGGACTTGTATTTAAGCCGGTTGAACCCGGGCGGTATTTGGGCTGGGCGATCAAACGGACCAAGGGGCTGATGACTCCCTATTTTGCCTACGGACTCCTGATTGCTTCCGTGCTGCTGCTGTTCAACTTCAGTATACGAGGGTTCGCCGAGAATGTAGCGAGACTGCTCTACGGGGGATTGTCGCTCACGGGCCCTTACGGGGTGTTCTGGTTCATCACCTGCCTGCTGTTCACACAGCTGCTCTTCGGATACATTGTCCGTTATTCCCGCCGCACGCAATTTCTCCTGATCGCTTCTGCTTATCTCCTGTCACATCTCATCTCCCTGACCGCGCTCAGGAACTTCAATCTTCCCTGGAATGCAGATGTGTCCCTGCTCGCCATTACTTATTATGCGATCGGATTCTACGGCAAACAGGTGATCCCTGCGCTCATCCGCCGCTATTCGGCGCTGCCGGTGCTGCTTCCGTTATGTGCTCTTGTGCTGCTGCTGGAGCGGACCGGTGTCCTTCAATACAGCCTGAATATGAAATACAAGGAGTATACTTCGCTGCTGCTCGATCTGGCCGTGCCGCTGCTTATCTCATTGACTATTTGCGCCGCTGTGTACCGTCTCTCGAAGCTTGTTCCGCTGGACTGGATGGGCAGCCTGGGACGTAACTCCATTGCGATCATGTACCTGCATTTGCCTTTGAATTACGGGCTCAAATACCTCCTCGGGACGGATTACGGGCTGTTGCCCTTTACGCTGATCGGAGTGGGGGTGCCGCTGCTGGCCGCCAATTGGGCGGTACGCTCTCCTCTATTGTCCAGACTGTATCTCGGGCATAAGGGCGGCAGCCGTCCGGCAGTGAATTATAGCAACGCACGTTAATAAATAGGTGGGACTAGTAATAGAAATGCACAAGCTCTTTTTCATATCTTTCATATACTTTAGTAGAATATGAAAAGGAGTGATAACGCATGGCCAAAACACTTTTGGATTATAACGCATCCGTAGTTACACCTATTACTAACGGGGTCTCCATCCCCGTTCCTATTTCTCCGGCTGGTATACAGATTGCAGGAACATCGGTGTATATCGATCCCGCAGTTCCAGGACATTTCCCCAATAAGGTGGAACTGAAAGCCACCATCGGCGTGGATGTTACTCTGGATACGCCCAATGTGCTGGTCCGCATCTGGCGGGCAGGTACCGAAATCTTCTATGCACGGGTAGAGCTGGAGGAGAATTTCAATGACGATGGTATTATCTCGCTGCATATGGTAGATATCAACGTCCCGGCCGGTGTCCAGAACTATCAGCTGATTGTAGAGAACCAGGATGTCGGCTCCGTTGCCACAGTGGTGGGACCTGTTATTTTCAGCGCTTTGGCTATCGGCGGCTAAGCTATTCATAGCAGTACCGGAAAGGGGCTTTCTCAAGTATCTGTGAAGATACCGGGGGAGGTTCTTTTTTTTGTGCGTGAAATGGAATAATTTCCTGCCTTTCTGACGAAACTGGAACACAGTACCTGTGAAATGAAGGTTAAGTTCAGGAGGGGAACCATTGTGAGGAAAATTCGTTATGTAACGCTTGTGCTGTGCATTGCTGTATCGGTTCTGGGAGGCGCTACCGGAGCCTGGGCCGAGGAAAAAGCCAAAGGCACCGCAAATTCCGGCAATGCCGGAGGGGCGGCTGCTACGCTTGCGCCGGGGGCGCGTTCTGCCATTCTGATGGATGCCAGCACGGGCACGGTCATCTATGAGAAGAACAGCCATGATAAACTTCCGCCGGCCAGTATTACCAAGATTATGACCATGCTGCTGACGGTGGAGGCGCTGGACGAGGGCAAATTGCAGCTGACCGACAAGGTGCGGACCAGCGAGTATGCGGCATCGATGGGCGGTTCGCAGATTTTTCTGGAGCCGGGTGAGGAAATGACGGTTGACGATATGCTGAAGGGCATCGCGATGGCCTCCGGCAATGATGCTTCCGTAGCTATGGCGGAGAAAATCGCCGGCTCGGAGAGCGCCTTCGTCGATCTCATGAACCAGAAGGCGCAGGACCTGGGCCTGAAGGATACTCATTTCGCCAACTGCAACGGCCTGCCGGCTGCGAATCATTATTCCTCCGCGCATGATATTGCCGTCATTAGCCGGGAGCTGCTGAAGCATGAGCAGATTATCAAATACACCGGCTCTTATCAGGATTACCTGCGCAAGGATTCCACCAAGCCGTTCTGGCTGGTTAACACTAACAAGCTGGTGCGGTTCTACACGGGGGCTGACGGGCTGAAGACGGGATATACATCCGAAGCGAAGTTCTGCCTGTCGGCGACGGCGGCCAGAGACGGCCTGCGCGCTGTAGCAGTGGTGCTGGGCGAGCCGAACACCAAGACCCGCAACAGCGAGGTCTCGGCGATGTTCGACTACCTCTTTTCCCAATATAAATTGCATACGATTCACAAGGAAGGCGACACCATCGGCACGGTGAGGATTGAGAAGGGCGTGAAGTCGCAGCTCCCGCTGGTGGCGAAGGAAGACTATAGTGTCCTACTCCGCAAAGGAGTAACCCAGGAGGGTATCCGCCATGAGCTGGTGCTGAATGAGCAGGTGAAGGCTCCGGTGGCCGAAGGCCAGACGGTCGGCAAGCTGGTAGTCTACCAGGGGAACGATGTATTGAAGGAATACGAATTGAAGGCAGGCGAAACGGTAGCCAAGGCGGGCTGGTGGAAGCTGTTCAAGCGGGCAACGAGCGCTATGTTTACGAATGATTAATTTCTTGCATTTTGTAGATTGAACCGGGGGCTTTGTGTAAGTTCTTAGGGGTTTTCTTCTAGTTTTGTCGTGAGGCAGGAATCCTCAATTGCGGTGTAGAAACCTTGTCCTTGTAGGGGAAAGAAATAGTTACAGGGCGGTTGTCCAAGCAACGAAGAGGAGAGTGGCAAGCATGAATTCTCATGTGGAGATGGAGCATCACCGGGGTGTGCTGATTGTCCGGTTGTCCGGGGAACTGGACCATCACGCAGCCGATTATGTACGTATGGATATGGATGAAGCGATTATGCGGGGCCAGGTGGAGCATCTGATCCTGAGTCTGAAGGAGCTGCAGTTCATGGACAGCTCGGGTCTCGGAGTGATTCTGGGGCGGTACAAGCTGATCCGCAGTAAGGGCGGCAAAATGGCAGTCTGCGATGCCACAGCGCCTGTGAAGCGCCTGCTGGAAATGTCGGGCCTGTTCAAAATCATGCCCCTATATGACGACGAGAGCGCTGCACTCTCGGATTTGGAGGTCGCGTTATGACTAGTAGCGAAGCTCGTAACTTCATGAGTGTCCAGTTTGCTGCGCTGTCGGAGAATGAATCGTTCGCGCGTGTGGTAGTGGCTGCCTTTGTCTCGCGGCTCGACCCGACGATGGAGGAGCTGAATGACTTGAAGACGGTAGTCTCGGAGGCTGTCACCAATTGTATTATTCATGGTTATGACAGTGATCCCGCAGGTGTTGTCAGCATATCCGCTTCCCTTGAGAATGAGACCGTGCATCTGACGATTGAGGATAAGGGCCGGGGCATTGAGGATCTGGAGCTGGCCCAGCAGCCGCTGTATACCTCGAAGCCGGAGCTGGAGCGGTCAGGTATGGGCTTCACCATTATGGAGAATTTCATGGATGAATTCGAGGTTATCAGCGAACCGGGACGCGGAACCTCAATCTCCATGAAGAAAACCATCGTCTCGAAAAAAGCTTTATACAATTAGGGGTTGGAGCCATGGATGCAGAATCAAAAAAAGCTCCGCCGACCTATTTGGACGATGCGGAGGTCAAACGTCTAATCGCGCTCAGTCAAGCCGGGGACCATACGGCCCGCGACACGCTGGTCAACTGCAATATCCGCCTCGTCTGGTCGGTGGTGCAGCGGTTTATGAACCGCGGATATGAACCGGATGATTTGTTCCAGATCGGCTGTATCGGACTGCTGAAGTCCGTTGATAAATTCGACCTCAGCTATGAGGTCAAGTTCTCCACCTATGCGGTACCGATGATTATCGGCGAGATCCAGCGGTTCCTCCGCGATGACGGCACGCTCAAGGTCAGCCGCTCGCTGAAGGAGATGGCCAACAAGGTGCGCAAGATGAAGGATGAGATGTCCAAAACGCTCGACCGCCTCCCGACCATCGGTGAAGTGGCCGAAGCGCTGGGCGTCACGCCCGAAGAAATCGTCTTCGCCCAGGAAGCCAACAAGCCGCCGACTTCGATCCACGAGACCGTCTTCGAGAACGACGGCGATCCGATCACACTGATCGACCAGATCGCCGACGAGTCGCAGGAGCGCTGGTTCGACAAGCTGGCCTTGAACGAGGCCATCGGTGCGCTAACCGAGCGCGAGCGTCTGATCGTGTATCTGCGCTATTACCGCGATCAGACCCAGTCGGAAGTCGCCAGCCGCCTCGGCATCTCGCAGGTGCAGGTGTCGAGGCTGGAGAAGAAGATCCTCGCGAACATCCGCGAGCAGATTGCGCAGTAGCGGTGGAAGTTACAGCGCGTCTCGGCTGATACTGCCGCAGCTCAGTAAGTTCGATACAGCAGTCGGGTTAGCTGTGGTGCTTAGCAAGAGTTAAGTATGTGATGTACAGTGACGGGTGCAAGGGGGCCGCCCCCTAGAGGGGCGGCTTTTTGCGTGCGCTCAAAGTGAGACCATGCACCACCACGATCATTGTAGTGCCACGCCACTCATACCTGAGCTATACGGAGACCAGATTAGTTTAAGGTCAGTGTTGTGAGAGCTACTGAGCTATAATGCATACCTGAGAAGTGTGAGGTGGACTCAGATTCCCTTATTTGGCCGAATCGTCTCTTTTTGAGCCTGAAACGGACTCAGATTCTGTTATCTTGTCTTTTCGGCCCCTGATGTAGTGGAATCTGGTCACTTAGCGGATTCTGAGTCCGCGCACTTCGCATATCCGCCGGATTAGCAGAAATAGCGGAATGTCAGTCCACTTCCGTGGCCGATGGAGCCCACCGATAGACCCCACCGATGGAGCACGCCCATGGTCTAGCGCATGGTTATACCGGAAGCTTCATATATGCTAAACTAGGCTAAACTCGTAACAATCGATTATTTTGAATACTAACAACAATGCAAAATGACTATGGAGGGCTAAACCCAATGGATTATGCGAAGCTCAGCAAAGAGGTCTCCTACGCCCTGCGTCACGCGCCGTGGGAATATGAACTGGAATTGGATGAACAGGGGTGGGTGGATATTGAACAGCTGCTCCACTCGCTGCATCAGGACAAGAAGTGGGACACAGTCGGTGCAGAGGATCTGGACAAAATGATCGCAGCATCGGATAAGCAGCGGCATGAGCTTGCGGAGGGCAGAATAAGGGCGCTGTATGGTCACTCGGTCCCGCAAAAAATAATCAAGCAGGCTGAAACGCCGCCCCCTATTCTGTACCACGGTACAGCCAGGCAATGGGTGGAGACGATTCTGCACGAAGGACTGAAACCGATGAAGAGGCAGTATGTTCATTTCTCGGTGGATACGGCTACAGCCAAGCTGGTGGGAGGACGCAAGGATTCAAGTCCTGTAATCTTAACCATCAATGCCGGGCGGGCCGCACAGGAAGGAATCAAGTTCTACCACGGAAATCATAATATCTGGCTCGCGGACTATATTCCGCCCGAATTCATTACTGACTTGTAGCCTACGCTAACCAGCCACAGCCAACCATAACAAAAAGCGCCCCAGGCCAGCCAGTTCGCGGCTCGCGGGACGCTTTTATCTTTTACCATATGTTCACAAATCTCTTCTTAGGGCGCTACAATCGCACCTGTTGAAATCATATAATTACCGGGTGCAAAATAGTTCCCGGCGTCTTCGCCGGATAAGGTGTAGACCACAGTGATGAGTTTGCCGCTGCCGACAGCAGCATCGTTGTAGGTTGCTGTTGCACTGACGGTAACATCATCGCCAGGAATGACTCCGGTCAGAGTACCCGGGGTGATCTGGACCGATGTATTTCCATCGTAGGTCTTGGATTCTGTGATCACTGGTGCTGTAATGTCCAACTGCAAGGCAGTGATAATACCTGTATTAATGGTGTAGCTAACAGGTGGATTATAGTTGCCTGCGTCTATACCTGTTAAGGTGTAGGAGATGGTGATGATTTTGTTCACACCTACATTAGGACTGTCATAGGTCCCGGCTGCATGCACAGTCACATCATCCCCGTCGATAATACCGGTTACCGCACCAACGGTTACCGCTGCCGCAGTCGTTCCGTCATAGACTCTGGAGCGTGTGATCTGATCCCGGTCAATTTCCCCATTGGTGACAATGTAGCTCGCAGGTGCAATATAATTGCCTGCATCTGTTCCGCTAAGTGTATAGACTACAGTTATGGTCTTACCCGTCCCGACTGCAGATGTATCATAGTTGGCAACGGCGTTCACACTGACATCCTCACCTGGGACTACCCCAATAAGCTGTCCGGGAGTCACCGCCGCTGCCGTGGTTCCGTCCTTGAACTTCGCCAAGGTCAAATTAGGGGCTTCGATGGTCAATGGATGGAGTGCGATGCTGCCCGTATTCACGATATAGGGAGCGGGTGCAAGATAGCTGGCTGCTTGTGCTCCGCTTAATGTGTAGGTAACGGTTATAGTCTTGTTCACTCCAAGCGCTGCACTGTTGTAGGTAGCAGAGGCCAGCACTTCAACATCGTCACCGCTAAGCACACCGGTCAGCGAATTTGCGGTTACTGCTGCTGAGGCAGTGCCGTCATAGGTTTTGGACTCCGTCAAGGAGGCGGGAAGCCCTATAGTCAGCTCAATCGCTTTAACCTCAATCGTGCTGGAAGGGGCCGAGATATTGCCGGAGCCATCTACAGCATACACAACATAATGACCGGCTGGCAGACCCTGCGTGTTCAGCGGGGAATAGACGGAGGCGGTTACCGCCAGCTTTTTACCCAGAGCAGCATGAATGGAAGCTTCCAGATCCGTTGTAGTTACGACTACTGTGGAAGGGACCAGATACAAATAACCCGCTTCGTTGCTTGTTCCATATACATTGTCTCCTACAGTCACCGCTCCAAGGGTCACACTGGTGAGAAGAGGAGCTGACGTATCGCCCGGATCAGGAGTAGGTGTCGGCGTAGGAGTAGGTGTGACTGTAGGCGTCGGCGTAGTTGCAGGTGTAGGTGTAGGTGTTGGTATATCTGTAGGTACTGGTGCAGCTGTAGGCGTAGCCGTTGGATCGGAAGGGACATAGGTGCTCCGGACAGGCGTAGGTGTAGCAGTTGGTGTGGCAGTTGGACTAGCTGCTGGAGAGACCGTTGCTGAAGGGGTGCCTCCACCATTTCCAGGAGTACTGGCCGGAGCCTCCTCAATAGCTTTGGTCCGTGTTAAGGACACTACGGCTTCTGCACGGGTAATTTCCCTGCCAGGTCTGAAGCTGTTATCTTCGGAGTAACCCTTCATGACTCCAGCGGCAGCCACGGCGTTGACAGAATCCAGTGCCCAGGCGGCAATGTCCTTGGAATCGCTGAAAAGAGCGCCGGTCTGCGCGGCATCCAGCTTCAATAACCGGTTGATGATCACTGCGGCTTCCTGTCTGCTGATCGTCTTGCCGGTACCGATGGTACCATCTGAATATCCGCTGATATATCCGGCTTTCACGGCTTTGGCAACCTCGGTGTAGGCCCAGTTGCTTGTAGAGAGATCCTTATAGGCAACAGGTGCCGTCTCGGTGAATCCGAAGGCGCGGTTGATGAGCGCCATGAACTCTGATCTTTTCAGACTATTGTCCGGTTTGAAGCTGCCATCGGCGTATCCCTGAATGAGCCCTTTGTCAACCCAATCGGTAACTTCATTCTGTGCCCAGTGGCCTGTGATTCCAGTTAATTGAGGAGCTGCTGCGCCAAAAGCTGTTCCGGCAGAAGAATATAGTGCAGTTACTATCATTAGTGTAGAGAGAAAAAGCTTGCCCGGTGTATGATTCAATATTAAGCCTCCTGAAAGTGTATTGTCATCGCTGATATAGGCCTTGGGTATCACTTAATATCCTCCGGGCAACAGTTTTGGCCTCCGAGCTTGGCTAAATGAAATAATAGTAACACATATCATTTAAAATTGATTTAAATAAATATAATCATTGCAAATTTAATTTACCAAAATATAAATCTAACACTGGTCAATACATTCTGCACCCTCTTTGTAACCTTTTCCTCCCGGACCGGCACTTATCATTAGAACACGATAAAAATACAGAAATGAGGTTTGCAGACGTATGCTGCATTGGATTGAACAAGCGCAGAAGGGCGATGCCGAAGCCTTCCGGGAGCTTAGCGGGCATGTGCGGGGGATGGCTTACGTAGTGGCCTACGATATGCTCGGGGATGTTCAGCTTGCGGAAGACGCGGTACAGGAAGCCTTGCTGGAGGCGTATATGAACCTTGCCAGCCTGCAAGAGCCTGCGGCGTTTCCGGGATGGTTCAAAACCATTGTGGTCAGGCAGTGTCACCGGCTGCTGCGGCGTAAGCGTCAAGCCCTGCTGCCTCTGGAGGCGGCGGTGCATGTCGCGGGCTCTTCTCCAGGGGTTGCGGAGATTGCCGAACATAGAGAATGGACGCAGGTGCTCCACAGGTCAGTGTCGGAATTGTCTGCCAAGCTGCGGGTACCGCTGCAATTGTTCTACTTCTACGGGTACTCGCTTCAGGAGATTTCCGTGTATCTGGACCTTTCCGTTGCTACGCTGAAGAAAAGGCTGTATGACGGCAGACGCAAGCTGAAGGGGGCTTTGCCTGTTGCCGATCTGGCGGCTGCATTTCATTTGTTACATGAAGGGGGAGCACGTATGCTGCATATTGTGAATGGTGACACGGTGGGAGATAAGCTGAAGCGGGGAATTGTCCAGGGGGAGGTGCTGGTGTGGAGAGAGATCTATTCGGCGGGACCGATATTCATAGATCCGGCGGCAGAGCAGAATCGGCTGCTCCGGGCTGAGGTGCTGCAGGCCACGATGGGCATTCCGGCGGCTGAATATATGGCGGGCTGTGCGGAGCAGGAGCAGAGGATCAGCGGATTCCGCAAGTATGATGAGGTGGTGCTGTGGTTCGAGCATGATCTGTTCGATCAGAGTATGCTGGCCTATCTACTGCATTGGTTCAATGGGCAAAAGCTGGGCAAAACGAAGCTGAGCCTGCTCTGCATCGGAGAATTCCCCGGGATAGAGCTGTTCCATGGTCTGGGACAGCTGACGGAAGCTCAGCTGAATACCCTGCCGGGAACCTGGCGGAATATCGGCCGCAAGGAGCTGCAGCTGGGAAGCCTGCTGTGGGAGGCTTACGCCGCTTCCGATCCCCGGAAGCTCGCGGACCTGCTTGCGGCGAAGCGGGAGGAGCTGGCAGGGGGCGCACTTGCTTTTGCCTATGACGCCTTCATGGCCCATCTCTCCCGCCTGCCTTCCGTAGAGAATGGTCTCGGGATCGTCGAACAGACCACCCTTCAAGCCGTGGCTAATGGAATGGACACGCCGCTTAAGCTGTTCCGGCAGGTGACGGATGAGCTGCACCGGCTTGGCATGGGCGATACGGAATATTGGAAGATCCTGCGCACACTGACGTCCGGGACGAAACCTCTGCTTGAGCTCGATGGTGTAGCAGAGCTAACAGATTACAGGGAAGTACCGGAATTCCTGAATCGTAGCGTTACGCTGACTGCATGGGGAGAGCAGGTGTTGGCCGGAGTAGCCGACCGGCTACAGCTGCAAAGTATCGATGAATGGTACGGCGGCCTGCATCTTAAGGGGCATGACGCCCCCTGGCGCTGGGACCGTGCTGCGGAACGGCCTGTACAGCACCCGCCATCCGCGCGGACGGAATAGAATGTAACCAGGAGGTTTCCCTGCTAAGCTGAACGCTTGGCGGGTGAACCTCTTTTTTATGCCTATATAGTATAATGAATACTCCAGGTCAAGACAGTTACAAGTGAAGAAGGAGGAGAGCGGCATCAGAACATTAGTGATCAGTGACATTCACGGCTGTATAGAGGAATTCAGCCTGCTGCTCCGCCGGGCGGAGTATAACCCATCCAGGGATCAATTGATCCTGCTGGGCGATTATGTGGACAGAGGGCCTGACAGCAGAGCGGTCGTGGAGCAGGTGAAGCGGCTTGCTGAAGCAGAGGGGGTTATTGTGCTGCGGGGCAACCATGATCAGATGGCCTGCGATGCGCTGGCGGGAGAGGATGATAAGCGGGATACCCACTGGATTACGAATGGGGGCTTCCACACCCTGCTGAGCTATTGCGGAGGCCGGGATTCGGTGCTGCTGCACCCGGATTCAGGGTGGAGGGATTATACGGAGATGAAGCGGTTCATGCGTACGGAGTATAAGGAGCATCTGGATTTCCTGGGTTCGCTGCCCTACTACTATGAGACGGAGGCCCATCTGTTCGTTCATGCGGGCATTGATCCTTCCCTTGCCGACTGGCGGACCCAGCGGGAGTATGATTTTATCTGGATTCGGGAGCCTTTCTACAATCATCCTGTTACTTCTACGGAGAAGACGGTCGTCTTCGGCCATACCTCTACGGTAGATCTGCAGGACGGCGCAGGAGTCTGGTTCAGTCCGCTGGGTGACAAAATTGGCATCGACGGCGGCTGTGTGTACGGGGAGCAGTTGAACTGCCTTGAGATTAGCGATACAGGATACAAGACCTATGCGGTCAAGCTGGGGGAGCGGGAGTAACAAGAGCTGCGGAGCAGACGGATGAAAACTAACTCCTAATTGGTTATAATTGGAATATCAAATCCAAGAGTTCAGGAGGCAGAGATGTCGAGTTCACTCTTAACGAAGAACGCGTTAGCCCGGTCGCTGAAGAAGCTTATGCTCACAAGGCCGCTGAACAAAATAACGATCCAGCAGCTCACAGCGGATTGCGGGGTGACCCGCCATACGTTTTATAATCATTTTCAGGATATCTATGAGCTGCTCGGCTGGATCTACAAGTCAGAAGTGATTGAAGGACTGGACCAATACTGCTGCTGGGCGGGCTGGAAGCAAGGATTCTTAAGCGTCCTGCGTTACACCGTAAATAACAAAACCATCTGTCTGAATACCTTCCATTCGCTGGGGCGCGAGCATCTGGAGCAATTCCTGTATGGGGTAATTTACCGCGTCATGATCAGCGTAGTGGAGGAGCTGGACGGGCAGGCGTGGCCGGGACAGGAGCAGATTCCGGAGCCTGTGAGAATGCAGGCCAGACTAGATATAGCCGATTTCTACACGCTGGCCATCCTTGAACAGGTGATCCACTGGCTCAGAGCCGGGGCGAATACAGATCCGGCCGGAGTGGTGGACAAGGTATCACGGATTATGGACGGATGCATTGCCCGGGGGCTTGAGCATTATCAGTCTGCAGTTCATCCGGTGAAGTCATGACACAATATCGGGCGGATGTGTAATCCCTAGACAGTTGCGTCCGGCTGTCCATAGAATCCCTGGTTCACGGCGGTTATAGTGAAGGCAGTTAGCAGGCACTTATCCCCTGATCAAGGAAGGAAGAGGACACATGGGTACATATCAAAGAATTCATCCGCAGGTACAGGAAGGCATCGCTTCACGCAAGGCATATCTCGTCGGAGGAGGGATCGGCTCCCTGTCGGCGGCGGCATTTCTGATCCGTGACGGGCATATGCCCGGCCGGAATATTCATATTCTGGAGCAATCATCGATATACGGCGGTTCCATGGACGGGGCAGGCAATGCCAAGGACGGTTACAGCGCCCGGGGCGGACGCGAGATTGAAGAGCACTTCGAATGCTTCATGGAGCTGTTCGGCTTCATCCCTTCCCTGACCAATCCGGACCGGACAGTGCTGGATGAATTCCGGGAGCTGAACCTGGCTGAACCGATTGAATCGCATTGCCGTCTGGTCGAAAAGCAAGGCACCCCCGCCGACTTCTCATCGCTTGGACTCTCTACCGCACATGCGCTGCAATTAGGCAAGCTGACGCTGGCTACCGAAGAGAGACTGGGCACGGTGACGATTGAGCAGTTTTTTGACCCGAGCTTTCTGGAGACGAATTTCTGGTATTTCTGGCGCTCCATGTTCGCCTTCGAGAATTGGCATAGTGTGGTGGAGGTCAAGCGTTATATGGAGCGGTTCATGCACCTGATCTCGGGGATGAACCAGCTGAAAGGAATTTTGCACACCGAATACAACCAGTTCGACTCGCTGATCCTGCCGCTGATGAAATGGCTGGAACGTGAGGGCGTTCATTTTGACAAAGGGCATGAGGTTACGGATCTGGAGCTTAGTATCAACGGTGATGAGAAGGTTATAACCGCGATTCAGGTGCAGGTTAATGGTTCCCCGAAGACGATTCCGGTGACACGCGCGGATCTGGTCATGGTCACGAACGGCTCAATGACAGAGAATTCTACCCTTGGCGATCTGGACCACCCGGCGGTGCTGAACCGGTCCGTTACTGAACGCGGGTGCTGGAGCCTCTGGGAGAAGCTTGCTGCCAAATCCCCGGATTTCGGCCGCCCTGAAGTGTTCTGCGGGGATATCGACAAGTCCAAATGGCTGTCATTCACAATGACTTTTACCGATGATGAGATTGTATTCCCTTATCTGCTGGAACTGACGGGTGACGCTCCCGGCATGGGCGGTGTAGTTACGATCAAAGACTCCAGCTGGATGATGTCCTGGACCGCACCGAAGCAGCCTCACTTCATCAACCAGCCGGATAATGTGAAGGTGCTGTGGGCGTATGGCCTGTTCCCGGATGCCGAAGGCGACTATATCAAGAAAAAAATGAGCGACTGCACCGGACGCGAGCTGCTGGAGGAACTGTGCTACCATATGGGACTTGTTGACCGTATTCCCGAGATTCTGGAGCATACCACTAACGTCATCCCTTGTATGATGCCTTATATTACTGCACAGTTCATGCCGCGCGCTCTTGGTGACCGTCCGCAGGTCGTGCCGCAGGGCAGTGTGAATCTGGCTTTCCTCGGCCAGTTCGCCGAAGTCCCGGACGACTGCGTGTTCACGGTGGAGTATTCGGTCCGTTCCGCGATGATGGCTGTATATGAGCTTTTGAAGCTGGAAAAAGAAGTGATTCCCGTCCATCCGAGCAAATATGATGTCCGGGTACTGCTGACCGCGCTCCGCACCTGCCTGGCCAACAAGCCGCTGCCGCTGGATAAGACACTTGGGGAGCTGCTGGCGGGAACAGTACTCTCGAAATTGATCTAGCTGCCAGCATTCGACAGGATTCGTCCGCAGATTATGATACATTTAGACTAAAAATTTCTGCGGAGGAACCCTGATGAAGAAAATTCTGAGCCGGATCGCACTTGCACTGCTGCTTATGACCTTTGCAGCCATTGTCCTGTGCTTCTATTTCAACCAGTTTATCTATGCCTATGGTCTGATTGTAGTTCTGTTGTTTATCTTTGGTGCAATGGGCCAGCTCTATAAGCTGAAGAATGATGAGTATATGTACTCCAAGCTGAACAGAAGAGACGAATACGAGGATTACACGAGGTAGCTGATTCCGCTGCCCAGGCATGCCTGGGGTCCGGCAGACATAGGATGGTAATAAGCAAGCGCTTAACCATTCAGTCATTGCAGGAGGAGAATAGTGTGAACGAGAGACTGGCGGCTGTTATTCTGCGGATTGATGCTATTGCTACAGATATTCTTGTACCGCTGCGCCGTAAGATCATTAATGAGGCGGCTCTGCTTCAGCTCTATGAGGCGCTGGATGAGACGTATGCTCTGATGGAGCATGAGCGGCAGATTGACCGGGAGCTCGCGGCCATCCTCTTCCTGCTCTATTCACAGCTGGTAACCCAATCCAATTATGTGTATGACAAAAGCCTCTTCGTGCCGCATATCGGCAAGCTGCAAGGGTACATCCGCAAAATATTCGGCGGTACGCTTCAGAATGTATAAAACTCAACTAACAGCCAATCTGACAGCCTATACTCCAGCTACATCTCTAACAGGATGGAGCCGGGAGGATAGGCTGTTTTTAAAAATATGGCTGTGTTAAAATTTGTTGAGCGATTGATGAAATTCAAGAGCAGAACTCTCGCGTACTTGGGCGTGGACGTATTCGGATAAGTAAAGTAAGGAACGAGGAGGCAGACAATTCATGGGAGGAACGAATGTATGGGATGCGGAGTGGGAGGTTAACGAAGAGCAGGCGCGGACGCTGATCGGAAGACAATTCCCTCAGCTGTCATCGAAGCAAGTGAAGCGATTGGGCTGGGGCTGGGACAATACGGTTTTTCTCATCGGTGACGAGTACGTGTTCCGGTTTCCAAGAAGAACGTTTGCCGTTGGCGCGATTCGTATGGAAGGGAAGCTGCTGCCGAAGCTGGAGGCATATTTGACCATCCCCTATCCGAAACCGTTGTTTTATGGCGAAGCAAGTGACGAATACCCGGCACCATTTCTTGGCTATGCCCACGTGCCAGGAGATTTCCCCATCGGTTTGACGGAAGAACGCCGGGCTTTATCGGCAGAGACGCTGGCGGCATTTTTGCGGAGATTGCATGAGTTCCCGGTGCAGGCGGCGCTGAAGTGCGGAGTTCAGCAAGATCATCGAAGCTTGACGGACATAGCATCACGCAAAGTGAAATTGGAGGGCTTTCTATCGAAGCTGGTTGAACACTTGTCGCCGGAGGAGTCCGGTGTGATCGAAGCGTATATTAACAGTCTGCAAAAGGACCGTGTCGAGGCGGTGAATGCACTGCTGCATGGCGATCTTCATTTCAAAAATATGCTTGTGAATGAGAACGGGATCGTCTCCGGCATCATTGATTGGGGCGATCTGAGCGTAGGCCATCCGGCTTGCGATTTGAGCGTTGCTTACAGCTTTTTACCACCTTACGCCCGCGGTGTGTTTTTCGAAACGTACGGAGGAGCGGACGAGGAGACGAAGCTGCTGGCGCGGCTGATGGCGGTATACATCCCCATGCTGATCTTAATGCAAGCGGTCGATGACGGGAATGAAACGATTGCGGCAGAGGCGAAATCCAACATCATGCGGGCACTGTCGGATTAGGCTCATTATTTCATTACGGCCGATAGCAATAAACCGCCTTTTCAACGAAGGCGGTTTTCTTATTTTTATTTTGTCCATTGCCAAACCTTGACCTGTTCCTTTACAATATTATAATGATAATGAGAATCAATTTCAAAGAAACAGGTGACATTCATGAATCAACAGGCAGTGTCCGGGAGCGGGCTGGATCAGAAGGCAAAGCGGCTGAAGCTGCGGTCCCGTCCCTGGGCGGCAACATTAATTCTTATTGGCGGTTTGATTGCGCTGGCGCTGGGTATCGCTATTTCCGTATCGTTCGGGGCCGCAGATATTAAGCTGTCGGTCGTATGGACCGCAGTCTTTCATTTCAATCCCGAACTTACCGAGCATCAGATCATCCGCGAGCTTAGGCTGCCGCGTGTGCTGGGCGGCGTAATGGTGGGAGCCAGCCTCGCTGTGGCAGGGGCTATTATGCAAGGGATGACCCGCAATCCGCTGGCGGATTCGGGACTGATGGGCATTAACTCTGGAGCAGGCTTTGCGCTGGCTGTCTGCTTTGCATTTTTTCCGGGATTGCCGTTCATGTATCTCATTCTCTATTCCTTCGTTGGCGCCGGAGCCGGAGCGGGAATTGTCTACGGTGTAGGCTCGCTGGCGAAGGGCGGACTAACCCCGGCCAGGCTCGTATTGGCTGGTGCTGCTCTCAGTGCGCTGCTCTCTGCGCTAAGCGAAGGCATCGCTCTGTATTTCCGGATCGGACAAGATCTCGCCTTCTGGTATGCCGGCGGCCTGGCCGGAACGAAGTGGTTCCAGCTGCAGATCATGTCTCCATGGGTGATAGTGGCTATCCTTGGAGCCATTGCGCTGTCCCGTTCGATTACAATGCTCAGCCTGGGTGAGGATATTGCCAAGGGGCTTGGGCAGCGAACAGGGCTGGTGAAATTGGCGGGAACTCTAATTGTCCTGATTCTGGCCGGAGCCTCGGTAGCTGTAGTGGGAGCTGTAGGGTTCGTCGGCCTGATCATTCCCCATCTGACGCGCTATCTGGTCGGTGTGGATTACCGCTGGATTATTCCCTGCTCTGCGGTGCTGGGTGCGCTGCTGGTGGTCGGGGGCGATCTGACCGCCCGGATGATCAATCCGCCGCATGAAACGCCGGTGGGTGCGATTATAGCCCTGATTGGGGTACCGTTCTTCCTGTATCTGGCCCGAAAAGAAAGAAGGGAGCTGTAAAGATGCAGAGCCATAAGAGAATTTCTTCAGAAGATGCAAGGCGTAAGTATGGCCTGAGAGTGATCGGCGTGCTGGCCGTTCTGATTGTGATAATGTTCATTATAAGTATGAATACAGGATACATAAGACTTACTCCGCTTGAGCTGCTGGATACGCTGGTCGGCAAGGGGACGGAGAAGCAGGAGCTGATTCTGTTCCAGTTCCGTTTGCCGCGGATTGTCATTTCTCTGTTAATTGGTACCGCACTTGCCGTATCCGGCGCAGTGATGCAGGGGGTCTTCCGCAATGATCTGGCCGATCCGGGTATTCTCGGCATTAATGCCGGGGCCGGACTGATGGTCATGCTGCTGATCTCTTTCTATCCGACGACCTCGGCGGCACCGGTCTATCTGTTGCCTGTGGTTGCCTTTGCCGGGGCGGCCTGTACTGCTGCTCTGATCTACAGCCTCGCATACAAGCGGCATCAGGGCATTGCGCCGATCCGGCTGCTGCTTACCGGGGTCGCAGTGGCGGCAGGCATGAGCGCGGCGATGATCGTGCTGACGCTTCGCCTCGACCCGGACAAGTATCAGTTCGTGGCCACCTGGCTGGCGGGCAGCATCTGGGGCACAAGCTGGAAGTTTGTCTTATCCCTGCTGCCCTGGATCGTGATTCTCCTGCCTTATGTCATCTACAAGGCACGGGTGATGAATGTACTTAATCTGGGCGAGCAGACAGCGACAGGACTCGGTGCTAATGTGAGTAGAGAGCAGTTCCGTCTGCTGGCAGCAGCGGTCGGCCTTGCGGCTTCCAGCGTAGCGGTCAGCGGAGGCATCGGCTTCGTCGGGCTGGTCGGCCCGCATCTGGCGCGGCGGCTGGTCGGACCGAAGCATCAGCTGATGCTGCCCGCCTCTGCGCTGATCGGCGCGCTGCTTGTCATTGCGGCGGATACGATCGGACGGCGGATTCTGCAGCCGTCCGAGATTCCTACCGGCATTGTGGTAGCTGTCATCGGTGCTCCATACTTTCTGTATCTTCTGGCCCGTACCAAATCTTAAATACAACCAGACCTTGGAGGGATATCAATGAACGAAGCAATGGAATTATACGATGTGACGATTATTGGCGGCGGCCCCGCAGGCATGTATACAGCGTTCTATAGCGGAATGAGGGATCTGAAGACTAAGCTGATTGAAGCGAAGGATGAGCTGGGCGGCAGAATGCTGATCTATCCTGAGAAGATGATCTGGGATGTGGGAGGAGTAACACCTATTCTCTGCCGCCAGTTAATTGATCAGCTGGCAGAGCAGGCGCGTACCTTCGATCCTACCCTTGTATTCGGACAGCAGATTGTTCACCAGGCCCGCCAGGAGGACGGAACGTATATCCTGACCTCAGCCACAGGCGAGCAGCACTGGACCCGTACCGTCATACTTACCATCGGATACGGTATTCTGCAGATGGCGAAGCTGGAGATTGAAGGCGCGGACCGCTATGAGGTGACAAATCTGCACTACACGGTACAGGAGCTGGAGCCCTTCCGCGGCAAGCGGGTGCTGATCTCGGGCGGCGGAGATTCCGCAGTGGACTGGGCGAATGAGCTGGAGGGAATTGCCGCCAGTGTAACTGTGGTACACCGCCGGGAGCAGTTCGGCGGGCATGAGAAGAATATTGCCCGGATGAAGGCCTCCTCGGTGGATGTGCGTGTGCCTTGCGCGGTAAGCCAGCTGCACAGCAGTGACGGAGAGCAGATCGATCAGGTGACCGTCTGCCATATTCAGACCGGAGAGCATGAGCAGCTTGAGGTCGATGCCGTCATTGTCAACCACGGGCTGAGAAGCGACTTCGGTCCGCTCAAGGACTGGGGACTGGATATGGGAGAATGGTGTGCGAACGTCAGCGGTAAGCTGGAGACCAATCTGCCGGGTATCTTCGCTGCCGGAGATTTCGTGGATCATGAGAGCAAGGTACGGCTCATTGCCGGAACGTTCACCGATGCGGTGCTTGCCCTGAACAGCGCGAAGCTGTACATGGACCCTACCGCTGAGAAGGTAGCCTACGTCTCCTCCCATAATGACCGGTTCAAGGAGAAGAACAAGGCGCTTGGCGTAGTAGATAACCACTAGCATTCCTCCTTCTGAGATACCAGCCGGTGTACCGGCGCTATACCATAAGCTGTATCTGCACAAGCTGTCCCTTACACGGATTATTCCGTACCGGGGACAGCTTGTTCTGCTTTTACACATTCCATATGCTGTATAAAAAAAGGATAGCGGGCGAATAGTAAGAGCCAGGAGGTGCGGATATGGAGAATATAAATTCGCCGGTCTCCCCTAAGCTGGAAGACAACATCAGTACCATTCAAGCAAGGCTCGGGAACAGTCCCGATCTGGTTATACGCACCTATGAATTAATTAATAGAACAGCCCGTGTGGCTGCAATATATATCGCCGGCATTACCGACAGAGTGATGGTCGATGATTACATCTCGCATGTGATGTCCTTTCAAGCACTGAATGACCGTGCGCGGCTTGCGGTAACCCCGGAGGAAGTCTACAGCTATATTAAAGAGAATGCCCTTAGTATCGGCAAGGAGAAGCTGGTTACAGATATTAACGGACTGCTGGAGGCGTTGCTCTCGGGCGATACGGTTATTCTGGTGAACGGAGTGGGGGGAGGTATCAGTGGAAGCACCTGCGGCGGGGAGTCCCGCGCGGTTACTGAGGCGGGCACCCAGGTCGCCATCCGCGGCTCCAAAGAAAGCTTCACGGAGACCATCAGCACGAATATTGCCCTGGTCCGCAAAATCATCAAGAACCCGGACCTCTGGACCGAAACCATGAAGCTGGGCGATGTGACCCACACCGATATCACGATTATGTATATCCGCGGCATTGCCGACGAAGAGACGATTCAGGCATTCAAGGATAAGCTTCAGGAGATTAAGGTCGATATGATTCTGGAGTCGGGATATATTGAGCAGATCGTGGAGGACAATAAATATTCCCCGTTCCCCACGATGTTCAATACAGAGCGCCCGGATAGTGTCGCGGGCAATCTGCTTGATGGACGGATTGCCATCTTCGTAGACGGTACTCCGTTTGTGCTGATTGCCCCGACTACCTTCTTCATGTTCTTTCATACGGTCGAGGATTATTATCAGCGGTATGATATCTCCTCGCTGATCCGGATGCTCCGCTTTGTGTGCCTGGTCATTTCAATGTATGGTCCGGCGATCTTCGTCGCGGCGCTGAACTTCCATCAGGAGATGATTCCGACCCCGCTGCTGATCAATCTGGCGTCACAGCGGGAGGGGGTGCCGTTCCCTGCCTTTGTAGAAGCGGTTCTGATGGAGGTTACCTTTGAGATTATCCGGGAAGCAGGGGTCCGAATGCCTTCGCCGATCGGCCAGACCGTATCCATCATCGGCGGTCTGGTGCTTGGGACAGCGGCGGTTCAGGCAGGGATCGTCTCGCCGGCGATGGTAATCGTGGTCTCGCTCACAGGAATCTCCAGCTTTGCTACACCTGCCTTTAACATGGCGCTCTCCATCCGCATGCTGCGGTTCATCATTATGGCGATTGCCGCATTTATGGGGCTGTATGGCATCGCTATATTTACTATTATGCTGATTGCCCATCTGTGCAGTCTGCGTTCACTCGGGGTTCCTTACATGACGCCCATCGGTCCCTTTGTTCCGGGGAATCTGAAGGATACCTTCATCCGCTCTCCCCAGAGCTTCACGAGGCTTAGAAAGCGGCTCGTCAACAACAGCAACCGCTCTTCAGCCTCTCCCGCAGGGAAAAGGGCCGCCGGGAGGAAAGCCGATGAACGGTAAGGGACTGCTGCGTCTGATCGCTATAGCGGTGCTGGTCCTGCCGCTTGGCGGCTGCTGGAACAGCCGGGAATTGAACGAGCTGGCCGTTGTCAGCGGTATAGGGATGGATCTTGTTCCGGAGACCGATGAATACCGGGTCACCTTTCAATTGGTCAATCCGTCTTCCACATCGACGAGTACCTCTCCCGGGAGCGGCAAGCCTGCTGTAGTGGTGGTGTCAGCCACAGACAAAACGATGTTCGGCGCGTTGCGGCGGGCGTCAAAGCATGTGACCCGCCAGCTTTTTTTTGCCCATACCCAGCTTATTGTGCTTGGAGAGCCCTTGGCTCGGGATGGGATTAACGATATCTTCGACATCTTCGAGCGGTCCCATGAGCTGCGGCTCAATTCAGAAATACTGGTTGCCCGTGGCAGCGATGCCGCCTCTGTCTTGAAGCTGCTGACTCCTGTAGAAAGTCTGCCGGCTCTGGGGCTGGTCAAAAAAGCGCAGAATACCTCCAGTGTCTGGGGGGAGAACCGGCCGATCAGTGTCTTCGATGTCATTCACGGCATTACAGGAGAAGGCGATCTGACGATCAATGCGGTGAAGATCAATGGAGATGCTGAGGAAGGGAAGAAGAAAAGCAATCTGGAGGGGTCTGAGACCCTGACCGAGACGGTGATGAGCGGGCTTGGGGTCTTCAGGCAGGGTAAGCTGCTCTATTGGATGAAGGACTCCGAAGCAAGGGGAACCGAGTGGCTGCTTAACCAGATAGAAGAAACAGTGCTGGATATTGATGCAGATGATAAAAAAGAGTCCGTTGCCGTCAATATCATCTACTCCAGAACGGAGGTGAAGACCGCGATTGAGGATGGTCTTCCGGTCTTTCATGTGACGATTGCAGAGGAGGGGAGCGTCAATGAAACGGATAGCTTCGTGGATCTCAGCAAGCGGGAAGAGATCATGAAGCTTGAACAAGAGCTGGAGAAGAAGACGAGGACTGAAGTGATGCAGGCTTTTCATAAGGGACAACAGCTGGAGAGCGATATTTTCAATTTCGGCAATGAGCTGAAGCGGACGAATCCGCAGGAATGGGCGGCGCTGGACGGGGACTGGGGCCGGATCTTCGCGGAGGGGAAGCTGGACCTCAAGATCAAGGCTTACATCCGCAGTACAGGCATGAGTCTGAAACCTTATATCCCCGAAGGTAAATAATTGGCTTAACCGCAGAAATCAGGTGATTGATGTTTATGAAAAAAGAAGTGATCGGCCCCAATCAACTGCTTGCCTTGATCATTCTGTTTGAGCTGGGAACCGCCGTGCTTGTACCTATTGGCCTGGAGAGCGGACATGCAGTCTGGCTAGCCATTCTGATTGCCCTTCCCGGGGGCATTCTGCTGTATCTGGTGTTCGCACATCTCTACCTCCAATTCCCCAACCAGATCATAAGCGGGTATACGCGTTCTATTCTCGGGCCATGGCTGGGCTGGCCGGTAAGTCTGCTGTTCCTGCCGGTGCTTCTCTATAACGGCTCCAGAAATCTGCGGGAAGCGGGTGATCTGCTGATCTCGGCCTCCTATGACAAAACCCCGATTCTTATCATTAATTCAATCATGATTATTGCCGTGATGTATATCCTGAGCAAAGGGATAGAAGTGTTCGCGAGGACCGCCGAGATTGTCCTGTGGATCGTGATCTTTATGGGGTGCATTTGTATTATTGCTGTAATCTCAGCCGGGCTGGTAGAGTATAAGAATCTGTTTCCGCTTCATATGAATGATTACAAGCAAGCCTTGAAATCAGCCTATCCCAACATCCTGATCTTTCCGTTCGGCGAACTGATGTGCTTCACTACCATTCTGCCCCACTTTAATAAATCCCGGAAAATTAAGAAGACCGGAATCGCAGCCATCATTGTCAGCGCCTGTCTGCTCAGCTTCACACATGCAATCGAAATGTCTGTGCTTGGCGAGAACCTGTACAGCCGTACCGCCTTTCCCATGTTTACGACCATTACCCTTGTGAATATGGCCAATTTCATTCAACGGCTGGATGCCCTGGTTATGCTTACACTGATTATCGGGGCGTTCTTTAAGCTGACCGTCTACTGTTATGCTGCTGTTGCGATTGCCAACGATCTGTTCAAGGTAAACGATACCAGCAGGCTGGTTATTCCGGCAGGCGTGATTATGCTGTTCAGCTCTTTTGTCAGCGCGCAGAATTATCCGGAGCATATGAATGACGGGAAGACTTTTTTGCAGACGATTCTGCCGGTATTCTGTGCGGTGATTCCAATCCTGCTGTTGCTGATTCATCTTGTCCGGCGTAAGTTCGGATTGTACCGTTAGAAGAATTAAGACGGTTTCCGGCGGGATTGACGCTTCTTAGAGGCATGAACGGCTACCTGAACGAACGGGAGAAGCAGGAAGATTGTGATACATATGGCTTCCTGTAGTGTGGTTGTAGCAAAGATGGTTGAGAGCGAATGAATGGATGCACGCAGGCTGATGCCAGACATCACATCAATGATGACTATTAACGTAAGCGTAAGAACAGCTAACAGGACATAGATACTGATAATCTTCATGGAGGTCTCCTTGTGCACCGCAAGAATAATTCACCGGTTCCGGTGGCGGCGGGCTACAGATATTATCTCCGAGTAATGGATAGGGTAAACGCCAAAAGCTGCCGGAAGCCATTCAAGGCTCCGGGCAGCTTATTCATGACTCCATTATTGTTGTACCCCGGTCAGCCAATCGGCCAGCTCCTCCGTCTGGGCCAGAACGGCAATCGGATCATAGTACCAGGAGCGCTCTTCTTTCCATACGTAGATCTTCCCGTTCTTGACTGCCGGCAGGCTGCCCCAGATCGGGTCTGCCTGGAAGTCTTGAGCAGCCCAGGTATTATCGGTGATGACCAGATAATCACCAGCATATTTGCCGAGGGTCTCAGCGGATAATTCTGCCCATTGCTTCTCCATAATTTCAGCAGCCACTCCAGCCGGCGGCTTGCGCCCAAGCGCCTGATAAATAGGCTGTCCTCCGCGTCCGAAGTTATCCCCATAGACCCAGGTGGACTTGTCTGCATGCTCCAGAATACTGAAGGTGGCCCCGGCAGGAATGGCTGCATCCACACGGGCCTTGGCGTCAGCAATACGCTTGTCGTAATCAGCCAGCCAGGCTGCTGCTTCCTGCTCCTTGCCCAGCAGCTTACCGAAATAGGTCAGCTCTTCATGCGCATTCTTCAAATCGCCATATGGCACAATGACCGTCGGGGCAATCTGGCTGAGCGCCGCATAGCTGTCTGCATTGCCGGAGATAATCAAGTCGGGATTCAGCGCGATGATATTCTCCGGTGACATTTTACCGTATGTGCCGGTGTCGGCGACTCCTGTGAGGAATTCTTTGAAGTACATATTCTCCAGTGTAAGCCCGGGCGCACCGACCGGAATCGTATCCAGGGCAATCAAGCTGCCCAGATATTCCTCGGCAACAATCCGTTGCGGTGCTGCCGGTACCTCAATATCTCCATTCACAGTTGTCACAGTATGGAAAGCCGGAGCTGCGGTTGCAGCAGCCTTCTCTGGCTGAGGGGAGGAATCGGGTGTTCCGGTAGCATTAGCTGAAGCAGCACCACTGCTGGTATTAGAAGTGTTGTTTCCGCAAGCCGAGACGCTAAGAGTCAATGCCAGAAGCAGAGACAGGACCATCCAAGCCTTCGGGTGAATGCGGCGTGAACGTAAATACGGGATTTTCAAGATGCAGCCTCCTCAATGTAGAACGATTATCATTCTCAATAACACTTTACAGAGTTTGCTCTGATTAGACTATGGCTGAATGTGATGTCCGGCTATGTAAATTTATGATGTCAGCGCCTGCACCAGGACCTTCAGCTGAGCCTCGGAGGAGAGCGGGTCGAACCCGTAGAACATGCCAGGCTGATTCAGGTAATAGATTCTTCCGCTTGAAGATTCACCGATATAATGTTGCTGTACTGGGTGAAGAAAGCTATGCAGCGGCTCCAGTGCTTCAGCAGCCTCCCTGCTTGAGGTAATGAAGATATGGTCGGCGGGGTAGCGGGCGATGTTATGGAAGGCGATCTCCAGATAGCCCTGATCCAGCAGTCCCTCGGCAACGAGGCCAAGCGGCGGGCGGAAGCCAAGATCATGATACAGAATCTGCGTCCCGCGCCCGTAGCTGCTGCTGAAGCAGTAGGCCGTCTCTGCGCCAAGCTCCAGGACCATGGCGGTTCCACGGTCACCGATCCGCCGGTCCAGCAGCTGATTAGCCTGGTAACAATGCCAGTCATAGAGGCTTAGCCAGGCCTCAGCCTGCGGCTGACGCCCAGTCACCTCGGCAATCAGCCGGAATTGCTCCCGCCAGTCCATTTGCATGAAGGGAATCTCAATCACCGGTGCGACAGACAGGAGCTGCTTGCTCTTGTCAGGCAAGGAGTAGCTGATAATGACATCCGGCCGGGCAGACGATAGACGTTCGTATAGACCTGCGGAGCGGGTTCCTTCATCCGGCAGCTTCTTCCTGGAGGGAACGGGCTGCATGCTCTCCATCCAATCCGAATAGACCCCCAGCCGGGGGACGACTTCGAGCGCATGGAGGCTGGCCGTATGATTGAAGTTCAGCGAGACTACAGATTTGCTCTTACGGTGATAGGCTGAAGGCGAAATTCCTACGACCTGCTTGAATTTGCGGCTCAAATAGGTTCCTTCGCTATAACCAACCTCAAGCGCCAGCGTACTCAGATTCGGGGCTCCTGTAAGGATACGCTGCTGGGCCTTACGGATGCGCAGCAGCGTTATATATTCATTGAAGGTCTGCCCGGTGAATTTGCGGAAGGCACGGGAGAAATGCTCCGGGGTGACTCCGGCAAGTCCGGCAGCCTGTTCTCTCGTCAAATCTTCACTATAATTAGACTCTATATGATGTAGTACACGGTCAATCCACTGAGCCTGCGGTTCTTTGTACTCGGCAGCACTATTGTGCAGCTCAGTGAGCAGCTCTGTGAACAGAGCTTGTAAGGCAAATGGCGTGCGCTGCTCCGGCTGGTTCCAGCTGCTAAGAAGCTGCACAGCAAGCGTGCTTACATGGGGAGGGCAGCTTCGGACCGGCAGATCATCGTTCAGCGGGCTGAAGGGCCGCCTGTTGCCGGAGATCACCGCGTATTCGATCCACACACCCTGCAGCTTATGGCTGCGGGGCAGCCTGATATCCACCGGACTGTCGCTGCACACCATATGACCGCCAGATAGACGGATACGTTCTCCATTTAGCCCGATGACTCCGCTTCCGCCGGTGACTACTACCAGGAATGAGGTGAAGGGGGGAATGGGATTTTCCCGGTCAAAGGTAGCCTTATCCAGTGCCGTTACATGTACCGGAATATAAAAGCTATGAGGAGTAGGCAATGAACTGCCGGCATTTCGCGTCTGCATGTTACAAGTCACTCTTTTCTTGGATGATAATCATTCTCAGTAATAGTATAACAGTCTTTCCTGCTATTGACGATCCTCGAATAGGAAGGTAAAGTTTAGGGTCAGAGACAAGCAGGGTATAGTTGTATTAGAGGGGGCGAAGAAGGCCATGACAACCTGGAATCTGCAAGGAACGGTCAGCCATTTGCTGATCTGTAACGGAAGTGACTGCAAGAAGCATAAGGGTGAAGAGGTAGCGGAAGCGATTGAGGATGAGATTACGAAGCAAGGGGCAGATGCGCTGATACATACAACAGTAACCCGCTGCAACGGAAGATGCTCGGATGCCTGTGTCGTGATCTCTTACCCGGAAGGCGTATGGTACAGGGATGTCACCCCTAAATCTGCTAAAAGCCTGGTGCGTAAGGTGCTGAAGGGAGAACAGCTCGAAGAGAATCTGCTCTATACGTATGAAGAAGGCTTCAAGGCCGCTACCCCCAAGGGTGCCAAAGGTAAGAAGAAGAAATGATAGTATAGCGATTAGTGCAGTCCGCCGCTGGAATTCTCCGGCTAAGGGCTGTTTATTTTTTCCAAGGGGAGCATTACAATAGATAGAAAAGTCTAAGAGGGGGAAGCGGGATGTTCGTAGGCTTCGGGCCGGGGGATGATGTGCTGCACACAGGGCAGTTCATGCAGGAAGAGGTGGAATATAATCTCATCCATCTGATTGTGGAGAACGGGTAAGCCCTGCGGCTCAGGACAGAGGAGAATGATCTCATCTTCGCCCATGCCGCCGGGCGTAACTCGTGGTTGTGGTTATCACCGGAGATGGCTGAAGAGAGGCGCCTTTCCCTTGTCCGGGAGCTAACGGAAATGCTGGAGGACCGGGAATTACCGGGGGTTACCGGCACGCCGGAGACGGGGGAGCTGTTCGCCGATGCGTACAGCAAGCTTACCGGCAAGTCTCACCTCGTACGGATGATGATGGAGGCCTATCACTGCCCGGAGGTGCAGCTGCCGCATGGTGTCAGCGGCAGGCTGCAGCAGGCGGGGCCAGGCGATATTCCGCTCATCGCCGGGTATTTAGCCGGATTCGTGCAGGATTGCTTCGGTACGGAAAGTGCACCGGAGGATCATCTGGACTATGCCGCAGCGGTTACGGCATCCGGCAAACTCCGTCTGTGGATCGACCGGGACCAGCCGGTGTCTATGGTTAATCTGGCCCATCAGTCTGCCCGGCAAGCGCGGATTAATGAAGTGTTCACTCCGCGTGAGTTCCGCAAGCACGGGTATGCGAGTGCGGCTGTAGCTGCCCTGTGTGCCGAGTTGCTCAGTAAGGGCGTGACGCCCATGCTCTACGCCGATGCTGCGAATCCCGATTCCAATAAGGTCTATCAGTCGGTGGGCTTCAAGCGGACCGGAAGCATTGTTGATTTGCGCTTTCAGTAAGGTTGTAATTATTAAGTCTATTACAAGGAGGAATGTCAAAGGATGCTGCAAGGAATGAAAATAATAGTGACCGGTGCTGCTTCAGGTATTGGTAAGGCCATTGTCAGACATAGTCTGGAGGCGGGAGCTGAGGTCATTGGTTGTGACCTGGATGGTCCCCGTCTGGAGGAGTTGAAGCACGAAGCCGCTTCGGATAAGCTCTACACTTACCGGCTGGATGTCGCCGATTACAGCGGGGTGGAGCACTTCTTCTCAGCCCTTCAGCAAGAGCATGCCGATGTGAGCGGGCTGGTCAACAATGCAGGGATCTATCTGGGCCGCAGCCTGCTGGATTATACACCGGAGGAGATCAACCGGGTGATGGATATCAATATCAAAGGGTATGTCTACTTCTCCCAGGCCTTCGGACGCATGCTGCTGGAGCAGAAGCAAAAGGGCGTCATCGTCAACATGTCGTCAGTCTCCGGCCAGGAAGGCAGCTCCGATGCAGTATACGGTCTAACGAAGGCTGCTATTCTTGGCTTGACCAAGAGCTGCGCAATGAATTTTGCCCCTTTGATCCGCGTGAATGCAGTGGCTCCGACTATGGCGGACACCCCGATGATGGGACATATCCCCGCCTGGAGGCAGCAGGAATACCGGGAACACCAGTTAAATCCTGAGCCGCTGCTGGCGGAGGATGTTGCCGATACGGTGATTTTTATGCTGAGCAGCAGAGCCAGAGCTTATACAGGAGCCACCTTTGATATTAACAATGGCTGCTATTTGCGTTGAATGTCCCTGATTTGACTTGCAGCTACAGGGTTACTATGCTTATACATAGTGCAAATAATCACACTTAACAGGTAAGAGTTGCAGCTAGGGGGCGGCAGGATATGGATAGACGGCAGGTATGGCCGGATAAATTCAAAAAGTTTTTTCTGAACAACAAGTTTGTGGTGGGTCTGCTGATTGCGCTGCTGGTGGGCTTAACGATACTCGTATTCTCAAAGATTCCGTTTGTGTTCAAGCCGCTGTCTGTGCTTCTGCATACGGTGGCAGCGCCGCTGCTGCTCTCAGGGATCGCCTATTATCTGTTGAATCCGCTGGTGGACCGTCTGGAGAAGAGAAGCCGGGTGAAGCGGGCGTATGGCATTGTCATTCTGTATCTGATCATCATGGGGATCATTACCCTGGTTCTGCTTATGGTCATCCCGATCATCCGCACCCAGCTTATGGGCCTGATTGACAACTTCCCCGTCTACAGTGAGCAGATCCAGGAGGAATTCCTCCAGCTTACCGGCAGTGAACTGTTCAATAAGATTCAGTCGAGCGTAGGCACGGACCTTAGTGATATCACCAGCAAGGTGACGACCTGGGCCACAACCTTCCTGAATAATGCCGTCAGCGGCGTAGGCAGCTTCGTTGGAACACTGACCGAAATTGTGCTGGCTGTAGTGACTACGCCATTCATTCTCTTTTATCTCCTGCGCGACGGCAAAAGATTGCCCGACTATCTCATGAGACTCATCCCTACCGCACTGCGGCCGCAGTCCCGGATGGTTATGCAGGAGATGAATAACCAGATCGCATCGTATATCCGCGGCCAGATTATTGTCAGCTGTTGCATCGGAGCACTGCTCTATATCGGGTACCTGATTATCGGGCTGGAGTATTCGCTGGTTCTGGCGATCGTTGCCGCTTGTACGGCTGTAGTTCCTTATCTGGGGCCGGCCATTGCGATTACCCCTGCGCTGATCGTGGCGATGGTTACCTCACCGTTTATGCTGCTGAAGATGGTCATTGTCTGGACCGCGGTTCAACTGATCGAAGGGAAGTTCATCTCGCCGCAGATTATGGGGAAATCGCTGAGGATTCACCCGATTACGATTATTTTTGTGATTATTTTTGCCGGAAAAATGTTCGGTGTACTCGGTATCATACTGGCGGTTCCGGGCTACGCCGTGCTTAAAGTGGTAATGACCCATATCTTCCAGTGGTTCCGCTTCCGCTCCGGGCTCTACAGAGTCATTGAAGAAAAGACTGAGGAATAAAGCGAAAAGGAATGAGTGCAATGTCAGGACAACTGGTGAATACAGCTTATGGGCAACTGAAGGGAGAAGCGGGAAACGGCGTGAACGTGTGGCGCGGCATCCCGTTCGCTGCCCCGCCGCTCGGAGAGCTGCGCTTCCGGGCACCGCAGCCGCCGGAGTCCTGGAGCGGCGTACGGGAGGCCGTCAAGTTCGGACCGGTCAGCCTGCAGCCGGTCAGCACCAGCGGGACGCGGTTCGGTGGGACCACCCCGGTCTACGATGAAGATTGTCTATATCTGAATGTCTGGTCCCCGGCGGTAGCGGAGGCGACCGGGGCGCTGCCGGTGATGGTGTGGATTCACGGCGGCACCTTCGTTACCGGCGCAGGCAGCCAGCCGATGTTCGAGGGCAGCAAACTGGCTGTCTCCGGGAATGTCGTGGTGGTTACTGTGAATTACCGGCTGGGTCCGCTCGGGTTCCTGCATCTGTCTCCGCTGGGCGGAGGGCTGGGCAGTAACCTGGGGCTCCTGGATCAGATTGCTGCCCTGGAATGGGTGCAGCAGAATATCGCTGCATTCGGCGGTGATCCGGCGCGCGTCACGGTCTTCGGTGAATCGGCAGGAAGCATGAGCATTGCCGCGCTGCTGGCGATGCCTGCGGCGAAGGGACTGTTCGCCCGGGCTATTATGGAGAGCGGGGCGGCGCAGACGCTGAACGGGGAGCAGGGCGGGCAGATTGCCGCCGCATTGCTAGCCGAGCTGGGCCTTCAGCCCGGCAGCGGTACACAGCTGTTGCATAAGCTCCCGGCCGGAGAGATTATGGAAGCCGCAGGCCGGATGGCGTACAAGCTGTCCGGAGACTCGATGAATATGTTCTTCCAGCCGGTCGTTGAGCCGGGAACCCTGCCGGTTGAGCCGGTACAGGCCATTGCGGCTGGAGCCGCCAGCGGCATTCCTGTGCTGATCGGAACGAATCTGCATGAAGGCAATCTGTTCTTCCGCGAGGGGCAGAAGGCCGATAATTTCGAGCAATCGCTCAAAGCGCTGGAGCAGCTGATGGGAGTGGACGACCTCTCCGAGCTGACCTCGGATTACAGCCATACCTGGGAAGGACAGGCGGAGGTGCTGACCGACCTGTTCTTCTGGGCCAGCTCGATTTCGTTCGCGGAGAAGCAGCAGGGACATGCCCCCGTCTGGATGTACCGCTTCGACTGGACGGTGCCCGGGCATCCGCTGCTGGAGAAGGCCATTCACGGGGCGGAGATTCTGTATGTCTTCAACAACCTCCCGCTGCTGAAGCAGTACGGCCTGAACGTGACGCCGGAGATGGAGGCAGTGGCCGAGGCAATGCAGACCGCCTGGACAGCCTTCGCCCATGGTGGAGATCCGGCAGCGCCGGGACTGGACTGGCCGCAGTACACACCGCAGACGCGGGCAACCATGATATTTGACCAATCCTCGGGCGTGGTGAATGACCCGGACGGGGAGAAGCGCAGACGGATTTTTGAGTATTATACGGGATAAGTTTACAAATGCAGCCCTCGCCGGAGGAATACCTCCGGGAGGGCTGCTGCCTGTGTGGGGGCCGGAATGTAAGTGGAAATCCGGACACAATGGGCAGGCGCGGGGCGCGTGGACCAAATGTAATCGAAAAACCGATTACAATGGGCAGGCGCGGGGTGCGTGGACCAAATGTAATCGAAGAACCGATTACAATGGGCAGGCGCGGGGCGTGTGGACCAAATGTAATCGAAAAACCGATTACAATGGGCAGGCGCGAGGCGTGTGGACCAAATGTAATCGAAAAACCGATTACAATGGGCAGGCGCGGGGCGTGTGGACCAAATGTAATCGAAAAACCGATTACAATGGGCAGGCGCGGGGCGCGTGGACCAAATGTAATCGAAAAACCGATTACAATGGGCAGGCGCGGGGTGCGTGGGCCGAATGTAGGCGAAAAACCGATTACAATGGGCAGGCGCGGGGCGAGTGGACCAAATGTAATCGAAAAACCGATTACAATGGGCAGGCGCGAGGCGTGTGGACCAAATGTAATCGAAAAACCGATTACAATGGGCAGGCGCGAGGCGTGTGGACCAAATGTAATCGAAAAACCGATTACAATGGGTGAGCGCAGCGGCGTGCGGCCGGATGTATGCGGAAAACCGAATACAATGGGCAAGCGCAGGCACCAGCATCCTCTTACCCCATTAGGATGCTGGTGTTCTGCTTATTTTACCGGAGTATATCCGGTCTTCTCAACCAGCTCCTGGCCCTCGGCAGACAGAATCCAGTCCAGGAACGGTTCAATGTTCGGGTTGGTGCTGCCGGCCGTTACAGCATAGAATTCCACGGCGAGCGGGTATTCGCCGCTGCGGATGGTCTCCTTGGAGGGCGGCACCTGATCGATAGCCAGCAGCTTGATCTCATCGCTGGCATTCATCTGTGAGGCGTAGAACAGAAAGCTGAAGCCGAGCGCGTTATTGAAGTTGCGGTAGCTGGCGGTGAGGCTGATAATCCCGCTCATCACATCCGCGACATTCTCCTTCGGGGGAGCCATCAGCTGGCGGTCCTCCATGATTTTTTGCAGCTTGGTCTGGCTGCCGCTGTTCTCTGCACGCTGAAAAGCACGGATAGACGCCTTCTTGCCGCCAACCTCCTTCCAGTTCGTGACGGTGCCGGAATAGATATCCTTAATCTGCTCTACCGTTAAGCTGTCCACCGGATTGCGCTTGTTGACGAAGAAGACGAACGCTTCGCGCCCGATCGGGGTGAGCTTCAGTTCACGACCTGCCAGCTTCGCCTCCTTCGTCTGGGCCAGCGAAGGGGCGGCGGCAAAGATAATATCAGCATTCCCGGCGATCAGACGCTTGTAAGCCTCGGAGGTGCTGGTGCACAGGACGAGATCATTTCCGGTCAGCTCAATGCTGGAATTGTAGGTATCCTGCGGATACACGGCCTGGGCAAAAGCGGAATACAGCGGATACAGCGCAGTTGCGCCATCCAGACGGGGCAATTGCTCTGTAAGCTGATAGGATGCCTTGTGATCCAGAGAAGCAGCTTTGCTATTCGCCTCAAAGGGGGCATACTCAAACAGGTCGACCTCCGGCTCCCTCACTTCCGCAAGGCTGTTCACATACGCTTGTCTGATCTCATGGCCTGCGGCTGCCAGCACACAGATTCCGGCAAAAGCAGCCAGGAGCATCCGGCGTAGCTTCCTGCTGAACAAGCCGAAGATGCTGAGTATGGAGAATACAGCCAGCCCTGATGCAACGACCAGGACAAGTGGGCCATAGAACAGCATCCCTCCGGTAAAAGAGACAATAAAGTAAGTAATAAAGCCGCTAATGGCAATGCCGGCCAGAGCAAAGATGGAATACAGCAGATTGGTCGGAAAGCTTCTTTTCATGATGACCTCCAAAAAAATCTCTATAATGGGTATGATTAATGCTCATACTATAGTGTATCGCAAGCCGCCGTTTCTGCCAAACGAACCAGAACCTGGATGCGGCACGCAGATTTGGTTGGCAGAATGATTGTTTTGATGATTATTGAATGAAATATAATGATTATTTTCATAAAAAGCTGGACGAAATGAAGAATCAGAGGTATTCTGGGATTGTGAAAATAATAACAGAATACAAGATTCTCGGGGTAAGGTGAAATTCCTGACCGGCGGTGATGTTCGTGAGAACTAAGCCCGCGACTCGTTACTCTATCACAAGAGGAAGCGACTGATCTGGTGACAATCCAGAGCCGACGGTAAAGTCCGGATGGGAGAGGATCATAAGATAAAGGCAGGCGGGTCTATTCCGTATGTCTTTATTGATAACGCCCCCGATGTTTGTCCTGTTCTCAGGACTCACGGGGGTTTTTGGTCTCTATCGAGGGTTTGTATCGACAAGGAGAATGAAAGATGAGTAATGTATCTGCTTCATCCCAAGGCGTGCGTACCGCACCGGTGCGCAGCGGATTCTGGCTGGTGGTTCTGGGGGCGGCCTTATGGGGAGTTGACCCGCTGTTCCGCATTATTCTGCTGAAATCCCTGACTTCGTCCCAGATTGTACTGCTTGAGCATGTTGTACTCTTCCTGGTTGCCGCTCCGGTAATGTGGCGCAATCGCGCTGAGCTGAAGGGTGTACGTCTGCGCCAGGCCGCAGCGCTGCTCGTGGTATCGTGGGGCGGCTCAGCCGTAGCGACCATTCTGTTCACCAAGGCCTTATCCAGCGGAGACTTCAATGCCGTGCTGCTGCTCCAGAAGCTTCAGCCCTTGTTCGCCATTGGTCTTGCCGCTGTTATTCTAAAAGAACGCCTGCCGCGCAATTTCGCACCGCTGCTTATTGTTGCGCTGGCCGGGACGTACCTGCTGACCTTCGGCTGGACGATTCCCTTCGGCCATGTGAACAGCTTCATGGGCGTAGGAAGCCTGATGGCGCTGGGCGCTGCTGCTTTGTGGGGCGGCTCTACAGTCATGGGCCGTTATCTGCTGGGCTCAATGAAATATGAGACAGTAACCTCACTGCGCTTCATTCTGGCGCTCCCGTTGCTGTTCGTAATTACAAGTATGGAAGGCGCCCCGTGGCAGATGAGCGGCGGAGTCAGCGGCTCGGCGGCAGTTGCCATTAACCTGCTGCTGCAGGCGCTGCTGCCCGGACTGCTCAGCATGCTGCTCTACTACAAGGGACTGAATACGACCAAGGCTTCGGTAGCAACCCTGGCCGAACTCAGCTTCCCGATGACCGGTATTCTGATTAACTGGGTGGTCTATCAGCAGCTTGTAACCCTGCCGCAGATTGTCGGCTTCGCGCTGATCTGGACGGCGCTGTTCTTCATCTCCAGTCAGCAGAGGGATCAGCTGCAGCCGGCCAAACAGAATTAACTTCATAGCGCTACAGTCTGAGGGGACATACCCCAGGAGCTGGCGTAACATAAAAAGAGGATGTTCCTACACGGCCGCGCCGTCCGGGAACATCCTCTTTGTTGTATAGGCAGACTCGGGGCAGGGTGCCGCCGCTGGAACGATTTTATTTCAGGTAAGGAGTGACCTGGATGCTTTTGTATCCAAGCTCCTTGATCTGCGCTGGTGCGATATACAGCCTGCTTGCTGAATTGAAGCTGTTCACAGGCGTAAGAACCGTGTGATTGCCTCCGTTAGTGATTTTATAGATATAAGCAGCGGAAGGGTCGCCGGTTGCGCTAATGTTCATGACTTCGATCTTCCAGCCGAGGGCCGCTGCAAGCGGCTTCACCGGTATCCACTCTTGTCCGCCCTTAGTGAATATGGTGGATACATCCACACTTTTTCCGTCCAGATTCAGGTTGTGTTCATAGGCTAAGGTGATCGGCATCTCCGTGACAGGCAGCTCTTTCAGCAGCATCTCCTTAGGGAATGTGACTTCCGGTCTTGAAGATGGAGCAGCAGGGAACAAGGCTTCAAGCTCGCGGGCATCCTTGACCAGCCGTGACGATCCGTCCTTCAGATTATAGATCCATGGGAGGCGTTTGGGCTCGTTTTTGACATATTGCAGCAGTCCCTTCGATAAGTTCCAGTTGTTCAAGGTCCCCCTCAGCAGCTCCTGCCGCTTCCCGGTGGACGGATCGTACGTACTGATCACATTCTGCCTGGCAGCCTCATTATATCCACTTTCGAGCAGCGTATGCTGGTTGATCCACCGGGCATTGTAGTACCGCTGAGTAGCATAATAGACAGAGACCTTGCCTGTCGCCGTATTTTTCAAATACTGATCACCGAATTTCGCGATATAGCCGTCCGGCTGCCGTTCATAACGGGAACGCTCCAGAACACCCCAGCGGCCATCAGGAGAGAGGGCGTATTCGCTTTTGCGCATAATGGACTGGCTCTGCGTATCGTAGACATAGGCTTGCTCCGGATCATCCATCCCCGTCAATTGCAAGTTCCCGCTGTCACTCTTCCGGAAATGTGGAAAAGCCTCCGGCCATTTAATATATGTCCCATCCGGCTGCCGGGCAATGACAGCATTGATGAACCGGTTCCCGTCCAATTGACTCACCGAATACAGCTGGACGTTGCTGCTCTTGCTGGTATAGGAATCGTATACCTCGATCTTCTCGGCTGCATGTGCTGTGAGCGGTGCAGCGAATGCCAGAAGCATCGATGCAGAGAGAACCATCCGTAAGGAGTGGTGCAATGCTTGTCTCATATGAACTTCCATCCCTTCTGTGTAAATAACTGTAACTATAGACGGCCCTGAGGCAGGAAAAGTTTCGGTGGTCCTGCGTAAGTCACGATGAATTGCGGAGGAGAAGAGTAAAAATAAGCCTTTTTTCCCATACTACCCTTATTCTTACCGTAGGACCGCATCACACCTGAGCTTAAGGAGGCCCGCAGATGAACACTGATTCCCCGGCTACATGCATATATATCCAGCTTAAGAACCGGGTGACGGTGCCCAAGGGCAAGGGGGTGCTGCTGCGCGATGTCGCTTATCTGATCACTGATCCGCAGTGGCGGGAGCCGCTCTATACACTGCTTGTGCTTCAGCCGCAGGAGAGTGACGGCAATCTGATCCTGGTTGATCTGCTGACCGTCATTCCCCGGATTCAGGAAGTGTACCCCGATGCGGAGATTCAGCCGATTGGCGAAGGGCGCACCATTGTCCAGATTGAAGGTCCGTCTACGGCTGCTAAACCTTCTATAGCCCTGTTCGTGCTGGTCTGGCTGCTGCTGTTCTTCGGCTCGGCGCTGACGATTATGAATTTCCATGCCGATGTCAGCATGCTGGAGGTACAGATCCGGATTGTGGAGATGCTGACCGGCCGCAGGGACGAGCATCCTTATCTGTTTCAGATTGCCTATTCGCTGGGCATCGGGCTTGGGATGGTGATTTTTTTCAATCATTTGTTCAAAAAGAAATGGAATGAGGAGCCGACTCCCCTTGAGGTGGAAATGTTCCTGTATCAGAAGAATATCGATCAATATGTAATTAACGAGGAATACCGCAAAATGAAACGCCGCAGGGACGAAGCACCCGGCAGGCGGGAGGGGGGCGTATGACCGCACCGCTGTCGCTCGGACTTCATCTGCTGCTCGGGATTGCCGGGGGAATCGCAGTGGGCGGCGGGGTGATTGCGCTATTCGTAGTGCTGGATATCATCCCCCGGCTGGCGCAGCTCACCTCCTCCTATGACAAGGTTCACTGGTATGAGGGAGCGATGGTCGGCGGTTCCCTATTGGGAACGGTAAGCGACTTCTGGAACTGGAAAATGGCGGCCGGCCCGCTGATCGAGCTGGGGGTCGGCCTGTTCAATGGCATATTCATCGGCATGCTGGCGGCGGCTCTGACCGAGGTGCTGAATGTCCTGCCGATCCTGGCCAAACGTCTGCATATGACCCATCTGCTGCTTGGTCTCTTAATGGCGATGGTATGCGGCAAGGTGGCAGGCTCGTTGTTCGACTGGTTTGTCTATCAACAGTAAAGGGGGCTAGGGAGTGAGGTATATTCACAGCGGTGATCAGATAGAGACGGATCAAAAGAAGGACCGTTCTGCGCAGCAGAAATCGCCGGAGAAAAAGGCGCCGGAGCAAGCAGAGCAACCGGCTGCGTCCCAGAGCGGCAAGGGTCAGGAGCTGGAGGCGTCTGCGGAGCTGGGCGCGGTGACGGGGCAGAAGCCGCCGGAGCAGGAAGATCAACCGGCTGCATCCCAGAGCGACATAGGACAGGAGCTGGAGGCGTCAGCGGAGCTGGGCGCGGTGACGCGCCCGATTGAAGGCGGGCAGGAGAGCCCGTCGGGCCTGGATGCTGCTCCGTCAGATAGTGGCGGGGATACTGGTGGCGGCAAGAACGCAGTAACTGGAGAAGGTGAGGATAGCGGCGGTAAGAACGCAGCAACTGGAGAAGGTGAGGATAGCAGCGGTAAGAACGCTGCATCTGGAGATGGCGGGGCTGTCGGTGGGAAAGATGCTGCGGCTACAGATGATGAGGACAGTCCCGGGGATGATCCCGCATCCGAGAACGGAGACAGTCAGGAATCGTCCGGCGGAGGAATCAAAGGGTTCTTCAGCAGTCTGTTCGGCGACGATGCCGGGCCGGAGGAAGCATCTGCGGAATCCGGTACGGGAGACCAGGCAGCAGACGATTCGCAGCAGGGAATACAAGGTGCAGAAGACTCTGCCACCGCCGGTTTTGCAGGCCCGGAATCAGCAGATTCCGAAGGTGCGGGTGCACCCGAGCAGACCGGAGCTGCACAGGCAGGGACAGATCATTCAGGAACGGATCATTCAGCTGCGGATTCCGGCGCGGGACAGGGAGCCCATGAAGACGGCAGAGGCCAGTCACAGGATATGGAAACCTCGGACGAGTTGGGGGCTCAGACGCAGGATAAGAGCCATAAAGGCTTTTTTGCCAGATTATTTGGAGATGATGAAGAGCCTGAGGATCAGGAGGACGGTCAGGAAGCTGGTCAGTCCCAGCAGCCGAAGCAGTCTGCCCCTAAGAAGGCCAAAGCCGGTCAGGGAGCGGATTCTGCAAGCAAGCCTGAGGACCCTATGCAGCAAAAAAGGGACAATGAACGCTCTGACTCCCTGGAGCAGTCGATTACGTATTGGCAAGGCAACGACAAGATCCCGCAATCCCTGGCGGATGCGAAGAATACACTGACCGAGGTACTTGGGTTGGGCTCCTCCTTCGATATTGTGTTCAGGGAAATGTCCTTCGGCGGGAAAAGGGCGGCGCTGCTCTGCATCAGCGGCTTCGCCAAGGATACGATTATCGATGAAATTCTGAAGCGCCTGACGTATCTGACCCCCGAAAATGTATCGACAGATGTACTCGCCAGCTTCATGAGTGAATATATTCCCCATGTCCAGGTGGAGAAAGGCGAGCTGTTCAGCGAGAGCATCAACAAAGTGTTAGCCGGCATGAGCGCGTTCTTCATTGAAGGGGAATCGCAGGTTATCATCATGGATACCCGTTCGTATCCTTCCCGCAGCCCGGATGAGCCGTCGATTGAGCGGGTGGTCCGCGGATCGCGGGACGGCTTCACAGAGACGCTGCTAAGCAATGTGGCTCTGGTTAGAAGACGTATCCGCGACCCTGGGCTGAAGCTGGAGATGCATCAGATTGGACGGCGGACCCGGACAGATGTCTGCTTAGCTTACATCGATGATATCGTGGATAAGACCCAGGTGCAGGCCGTTACGGACAAGCTGAAAAGCGTCAATCTCGACGGCATTCCCCTGGCAGACAAGCAGCTGGAGGAAGCGATTGTCGGCGGCGGCTGGAACCCCTATCCGCTGGTCCGTTATTCGGAACGGCCGGATATTGTCGCTTCCCATCTGCTGGAGGGCCGGGTGGTTGTGTTTGTCGATACTTCTCCGAGTGTCATGGTGCTGCCGACGACGTTTTTTGATCTTTGCCAGCATGCGGAAGAGAACCGCCAGACGCCTTTTATGGGAACCTATCTCCGCTGGGTCCGCTTCATCGGGATCTTTGCATCGATGTTCCTGCTTCCGCTGTGGATGCTGATGGTTCTCCATCCGGAGCTGAAGCCCGGCATGCTTGATTTCATCGGTCCGCAAAAATCAGCCAATCTCCCGCTCATTGCCCAGTTCCTGATCGTTGAGCTGGGGGTAGACCTGCTGCGGATGGCTGCAGTGCATACACCGACGCCGCTCGGCTCCGCGATGGGGCTGATCGCTGCCATTCTGGTGGGTGATATCGCCGTACAGACCGGGCTGTTTGTCAATGAAGTGGTGCTCTATATGGCGGTGGCCTCTATCGGGATGTTTGCAACGCCGAGCTACGAGCTGGGGCTGGCCAACCGGATTGTCCGGCTTGCGCTGCTGCTGGCGGTGGCTGCTTACGGCATCCCCGGCTTCATGATCGGGACGACGCTGCTGGTGGTGCTGCTGACCACGCACCGTTCGTATAACTCTCCTTACATGTGGCCGTTTATACCATTTAATGCAAAAGCCATGGCGGAGATCCTCCTGCGTCAGCCGGTGCTCAGCTCCAAAACAAGGCCATCCTTCAACAAAACAAGAGATAGCACCCGGATGCCTGAGCATAAGGATGCCCCGCGCAAGTCGTAGGAAAATACAAATCAACTGCAAAAAAGTCCATTCAATGGTGTTCCCTCTGTCTGTTATACTGAATATACTGAACAGCCCCGCAATAAGCCGGATCTGTATTCTGAGCATCTGTTTCAGGAACGCATCGGGGCCCCAAATCATATACTAGACAGGGTGGAACGGATGATTCCACAGAAATTGGAGGACTGCGCAATGTTTTTACACGGGACGAGCCGAATCAATGATGCAGGGCATTTGGAGATCGGCGGATGTGATGTAACTGAATTGAAGGCGGAGTATGGGACACCGCTATATATAGTGGACGAGCAATTGGTCCGCCGCCGCTGCCGCGAGTATATGGAGGCGTTCACAGCTTCCGGCCTCGGGTTCCAGGTGGCTTATGCCAGCAAGGCGTTCTCGACAATGGCGATGTGCCGGCTTGCGGATGAGGAAGGTCTGTCGCTGGATGTGGTCTCCGATGGAGAGCTGTATACTGCGCTGCAAGCCGGTTTCCCGGCGGAACGCATTCATTTCCACGGCAATAATAAGACACCGGATGAGATTGAGATGGCGATCGATGCAGGGATTGGCTGCTTTGTCGCCGATAATCTGGTGGAGCTCCGTCTGCTTCAGTCCATTGCCGCCCGCAGAGAAGTGACTGTTAATATTCTGCTGCGCGTTACGCCTGGAGTGGAGGCCCATGCCCATCATGCCTACGCATCGACAGGACAGACCGACTCCAAATTCGGCTTCGATATCGGCAACGGCTCGGCCCGTGAAGCGGTCAGCCTGGCTGACAGCCTGGCTAATCTGAACCTGCTCGGCGTGCATTCGCATATCGGGTCGCAGATTTTTGAGACCGAGGGCTTCCAGCTTGCCGTTGAACGTATTGCCGAGTTCACCCGTACCGTCAAGGAAGAGCTGGGAATCTCCTTCCCTGTAGTCAACCTGGGTGGAGGCTTTGGAATCCGTTATGTGGACGGCGACACGCCGCTGCAGGTGTCCGAATATGTCGCTGCCATCACAGATGCAGTGAAGACCCACTTCGCCGGCATTAACGATTCGCTGCCGCAGATCTGGGTAGAGCCGGGCCGCAGTATCGTAGGGGATGCCGGAACGACTCTGTACACGGTTGGAACCAGCAAGGAAATTCCGGGAGTGCGCAAATATGTAGCTGTTGACGGCGGCATGACCGATAATCCGCGTCCGGCTCTGTATGAATCCAAGTACGAAGCGCTGCTGGCAAGCCGTGCGACTGAGCCTAACGTGGAGAAGGTATCCATCGCCGGCAAATGCTGCGAGAGCGGCGATATGCTGATCTGGGACGTTGAGCTGCCTAAGGTGGAGAGCGGTGATTTGCTGGCTGTGGCCTGCACAGGTGCCTACAATTACTCCATGGCCAGCAACTACAACCGTATCCGCCGTCCGGCGGTGGTGTTCGTGCAGAACGGGCAGAGCGATCTGGTTGTACGCCGCGAATCCCATCAGGACATTGTTGCCAATGATATTGTGCCTGCACGGATTGCCAAACAAGCCGTTACGAAATAAGAAGACTATAGGGTTGTGCTATAGCGGCAGGCGGGAAGACATCCCGCTTGCTTTGCTTTGTGCTCCGTTTCATAGTAAACTAATAAACGTGTTCTACATTTGTCATTTCGAAAGGGGTCATTTACATATGGCTAAGCAAGCGAAAATTACACTCGAAAACGGCGGCGTTGTGCTGATCGACTTGTTCGATCAGGATGCGCCTAATACAGTAGCAAACTTTGAGAAGCTGGCAAAAGACGGCTTCTACAACGGATTGTTGTTCCACCGCGTGATTCCAGGCTTCGTAGCACAAGGCGGCTGCCCGAACGGAACAGGCACCGGCGGTCCTGGCTACACCATCAACTGCGAGATCAACCCGAACAAGCACGAGCGCGGCTCCCTGGCTATGGCCCATGCCGGCAAGAACACAGGCGGAAGCCAGTTCTATATCGCTTACGCTCCACAGCCGCACCTTGACGGAGTACACACAGTATTCGGTAAAGTGGTTGAAGGCATGGATCTGGTTGACGCTTTCAAAGGCCGCGACAAGATGACGACCGTTGAAATTGTAGAAGCTTAATACTAGCATTCTGTAGACGCTATAGGGGGAGGTTCTTCTCTTCCACAGGCATCGCCGAAGCACCCGGCTGGGTAATCCAGCCGGGTGCTTTTTGCCGTACGGAGAATTGTATGAATATTAGTTGGATTTCTTCCACTTGCTCAGGAGCTGAGGAAGGCTTGTCAGGAAACAGTTGGAAAAAAAGCACTTAAAATGCTGCAAATCGAACAGAGTGGAGTGAATACACAAAATTAAATGACGTTTATCCAATTAATTTCCTCGAAAGCTCCAAATCATCCGAAACAAGATACGTTATTCCAACTAATATGCCCCTGAATCCGCAGAAAGTGGGCGCGAGGCAGGAATGAGGAGCACAAGTGCCCCTGAATCCGCAGAAAGTGGGCGCGAGGCAGGAATGAGGAGCACAAGTGCCCCTGAATTCGCAGAAAGTGGGCGCGAGGCAGGAATGAGGAGCACAAGTGCCCCTGAATCCGCCGAAAGTCGGCACGAGGCAGGAATGAGGAGCACAAGTGCCCCTGAATCCGCCGAAAGTCGGCACGAGGCAGGAATGAGGAGCACAAGTGCCCCTGAATCCGCCGAAAGTCGGCGCGAGGCGGGAATGAGGAGCACAAGTGCCCCTGAATTCATCCCCTCCGTTTACCGGCCAAGTTTCCGGCTGGCTGCGGCACGGCGGGCGGTGTACAGCTCCGGCAGCTTGAAGAAAATCAGGAACATCAGGAGGAAGATGACGAAGGCGAAGGCTTCTTCAACCAGCAGATAGTAAGGATAAGGGCCGAAATAGTCCAGTACCGAGAACGTGCTGGGCTTGTGCATCAGGAACATATAGTTGGAGTCCAGCAGCACATTGGCGGCGTACACGCATGCTGCGACAAGATTCAGGCAGAGCATGGTGAAGAACAGCGAGCGCCAGGTGGGCTTATATCCTTCGACCCAGGTCATGTACAGAGATGCAAGTATGATCGACCCGTGGGCGATGAAGAACAGCAGGAAGCGGAAATGCGGAAACGGATAGACCAGATTAGGGGTAAGCAGGGCAATGAATGCACCGCCGATTCCGGCAAAATATAGAAAGCTGAACAGCAGTCTGCTGCGCGTGAGCAGCAACACGACCGACAGGAGCAGGGTAATTCCGCATAGTTCCAGCGGCAGGGAGGAGCTTCGGCTCCAGCTGTCATGGGACAGATACCAGACATGCAGGCCTCCCTCAGAAGCAGCCAGCAGCAGGATCAGCAGCAGGCGTACGCCTAATCGCAGGCCGGACCGGCTGCGGAGGGCGAAGCGGGCCCCAAAGAGCGCCAGGCAGCATAGAGCAATAATAGCCAGGGCAACGAGATGGGAGACGGAGAGCATGACGAAATCACTGTCACGGGCACGGTCCCAGAATAAAGTACGGTTCACTTGAAATCTCTCCTTGAGTCCTGAAGTAAGAGTTGCATAATAATTTCTTTAATTTTAACCATTTCTGATTCTAAAGTTCTACTCTTAGGTGATATAAGTATATATCGTCTGTTGTGGGCAGAAAAGTCAGGTTTACTAGTTTATTTACATAAGATGGACTCTTAGCCCGTATACATAACGAAGCTTCAGGTGGAGTGTGTCCTTACCGGTGCGTTCAGCAGCCATCTTTTTAGCAGGTATGCTTCAAATCATTCAATCGAAAGAACGGGGGCTTATGGGAAATGGTGAAAAAAAGAACAAGCCTGGCAGTAGTCCTGGTCATGTTATTTGTGCAATTGGTCTCAGGGCTGGGCTTCACCCGGCAGGCGACAGCGGCGGCCATTGAACAGGACCGGGACATTATTACGAGCGTATCCATGGCGGTATATGGTCCGGATGGACAGACGGTGACAGGCAGTGTGTATGATGTGGATTCCACCGTGAGGCTGGACTATACCTGGTCGCTTCCTAACGGTCACGGCTATAGCCAGGGAGACACTTTTGCTTTCCAGCTTCCCGAGCAGTTCCAGCTCTTCAATGACATTCAGGGCGGACTGGAATCGGACGATGGGACGGTAGGCACATTCACAGTCAGCCAGGCTACCCATCAGGTAGTGATGACGTTCAATGATTACATCGAGAGTCATGCCAATGTGCAGGGGACCTTACGTATTAATACCCAATTTGATAAAAAAGTGATCAGCGGCAGCACCGTCCAGCAGATTCTGTTCCCGGTGAACGGCGGAGTCCAAACGGTTACGGTATCGTTCAAGCCCACTGTAGGCTCGACGATTACCAAGAAGGGAATCTCCAGCGGCTTCAACGCGGATCATATTGACTGGACCGTCGATGTGAACAAAAGACTGGAGCCGGTAAGCGGCGCTGCTGTGACCGACCCGATTCCTGCCGGGCTGGCACTGGACAGCACGGTTACACTTGCCGTCTACCAGCTGAATGTTCAGCTTGACGGCACAGTTACGCAAGGCCAGCTGGTAGACAGCAGCAAATATACTGCCGGTGTCTCCGGCGGGACGCTGAAGCTTCAGTTCACGGACCCTGTGATTACAGGGGCATACCGTATCGCTTATACCACGCAGGTAGTGAGTGATAACTTGTCCAGCTTCACCAACCAGGCAACCTTCACAGGGGACGGCCGTGATCCGGTAAGCGCATCGGATACAGTAGTCATTGAACGGGGCGGCAGCCTTAACAAAAAAGTCGTCCGTTATGACTGGGGCACTCAGACCATTAACTGGGCTATCGAATACAACTACAATAACCGGACGATCTCCCCGGAGAACGCGGTGTTGACGGATGTGTTCAACAGCTCCCAGGTGCTCCTGGAGAACTCGGTGCGGATCTATCCGGTTACGCTGAATGCAGCCGGAGAAGCTGCTAAGGGCACGGCTCTGAATGCAGGCAGTGATTACACAGTAACACCAGTTAGCGGCGAATCCGGCAACGGATTCAGACTGGAGTTCAAGAATACGGTGAAATCGGCTTACCTGATCGAATATACGACCAAAGCCGCAGACCGTGTGTTTGGCGATACGAAGATTACCAACACTGTCTCTGACAGTACCTATAGCAGCAACGCTACTCAACTGATCCGGCCTATTATTATCTATAAGAATCTGTCCGGGGTGGATTACCACAAACACACGACAGACTGGAAAATCACGTTCAACGGTGACAATTATCCAATGAACGAAGTAGTGGTTACCGACAGCTTCCCGCAGGGAGGACAGAAGTACATCTCAGGTTCACTGGTGGTCCGTACTCTTTCCGGCACAGTGATCCCTCCATCGGCTTATACCCTGATTGTGAATTCACCGGCACAGCCTAATAAAGGCTTCCAGGTGAAGTTCAACGCACCGGTTACAGGTACTTATACTATTAGTTATCAGACGGAATTCAGCAATGACTGGCTTACCGGCAATACGAATGATTTCATCAACGTGGCCCGGATTGACTGGAAGGACAGCCAGAACAAGCCACAGTGGACTGAAGCCAGCGGGAAGTTCATTCCTAATTCCGAGGTGAAGAACAACGGGTTCAAGTCAGGAACGTATGACGCTTCTGCCAAAGAGCTGACCTGGACCGTAGGCGTTAATTACAACAGCAAATCCATTGCCGATCCTGTAGTAACGGATATACTGGGTGATGGTCAGTCCCTTGTACCTGGCTCACTTAAGGTATACAAGATGAATATTGCCAAGGATGGAACGCATAGTCCTGGCGCTGAGGTGGACGGTACTGAGTTCAGCTATAGCGTGGGAAGCCTCAATGAGCTGAGAATTGATTTTGACAAAGCCATTAATTCGCCTTATTATATCGTGTTCAAGACCAGTCTGGCCGGACAGCTAATTGGAACCAAGGTAGCCAATACAGCGAACCTGCTGGATGGCACGAAGAAGGTATCGAAGGATCTGAAGGCTACGGTAGATATCCCGCACGGGGATGAATATGTGTTCAAGGACGGCGCGCAGAACGGAGATAAGCTGAACTGGACCATTGCGATCAACCGCACCCAGTCCCATGTAAAAGATGCCGTGATTACCGATGTGCCAAGCACGAATCAGATCCTGCTGCCGGACAGCTTCCAGCTCTACCGTACGGTTACGGCCGTGAACGGAGAGGTCACGAAGAGCGGCCCTCCGCTGGTGAAGGATACCGATTACAGCTTGACGATCAGCGCAGATGCACAGGGCAGACAATCCTTCGTCTTAAGCTTCCCTGGTGACATCCATTCCGCTTATGTGCTGGAATATCAGTCGCTGATCGTTGCGAACACTGGCGATAAGCTGGTTAACTCTGTGAGCTTCAGCGGCAATAACGTCAAGCTTATCACCAAGGAGACGACCAAGGAGATTATCGTAGGAGTGTCCAGCGGTTCAGGAACAGGCAGCGGCGTCAGAGGGACGCTTAATGTCTTCAAGCTGGAAGCAGGCAATGTTGCAAAACCGCTGGCCGGAGCTACCTATGAGCTATACCGTCTGAACGGAAGTGACCGGGTGCTGGTGAATACCCGCACCACTGATGCAGCAGGCATCGCGGCGTTCAACAATCTGTGGCTGGGCAGTTATGTCCTGATTGAAACAATAGCACCGCAGGGCTATGTGCTTGATTCCACCGAGCATCCGGTGACAATCGGCTCATCGGCCGTGCTGAATCTTACCTTGTATAATAAGCTGGCGGAGCAGCCAACGCCGACGGTGACACCCACGCCGACGGTGACACCCACGCCGACTGTGACTCCTGTGCCGACTGAGACACCTGTAGAGACTACAGTTCCGACTACAGTTCCATCGCCGGTGCCTACAGATTCTACGGGGCCAGAGGCTACACCTGTTCCGACATCACCTACTGGAGGTCCGGTATTTACTCCGGTTCCCACACCTGCCGGTACATTCGAACCGGGAGTCATTATCGATGATCCGCAGATTCCTGCAGGACCAGGCTTGCCGGGAACTCCGCAGCCCTCGGCTCCGGCAGCAACTGTGACTCCGGGACCGGTAGCACCTGAAGTGGTGACGCCAATCGACGATAATATCCCGCTGGGCAATCCGGAAGTAGATGTTGAAGACGATCCGGTTCCGCAAGGGACGGTCTCGGGTACAAACGACGGCAGCGGCAGACTGCCGCAGACCGGCGAGAGCAGCCCGCTGCCGATCTACCTGACGGGTGCAGGCCTGATTCTGGGCGGCTTCATCCTCAGCCGGGTATTCCGCAGAACACGCAAGCAGGACTAGGCAGAATTAGAGCAGCAGGATAGGGTTCCTAAAGCTTAACATGTAAAAAAGGAGCGATTCTCCGTTATTGGAGACTCGCTCCTTTGCGTTTTTTAGAAAATTAGGTACTTCGCATCCCGCTTAAACAGTGGAGCGGACGGACCGATTGTGTAAAAGCGATAGCGGTCGCCTTGGTCTCCGGATTTTCACCGCTCAGGGGAATAAAAAAAATCTGGAGACCACAGCGATTGGAACAACGGTCCGTTTGCGGAGCGTCCATCCAAGTGCACACGTTAATCCTACTCCACTTATACATTTTTCAACTTGCAGGTTGCTATAAATGCTATAATAATTTCAAATTCAAAGTTTCGGAGGGATGGTTCGTCATGTGGAAGGAATTCAAAAGCTTCGCCATGAAAGGGAATGTACTTGATCTGGCGGTGGCCGTAATCATTGGAGCGGCATTCGGCAAAATTGTTACCTCGCTGGTGGGAGACATCATTATGCCGCTTATCGGTCTGATCAGCGGAGGGATTGATCTGAAGGAACTTAGCTTTGGCATTGGTGAAGCGGAAGTGAAGTACGGCCTGTTCCTCCAGACCGTAGTCGATTTCTTCATTATTTCCTTCTCCATCTTCATGGTGGTGAAGCTGAGCAGCCGGTTCAGACGTAAGGAGACCGTCAAGGTTGAGGTTGTGGAGACACCTGCCCCGACACCGGATGTGGTCCTGCTGACGGAAATCCGCGATCTGCTGAGAGCGGACAAGCAGCGTGAGACGGGTGTATAAGGGAATTAAGTTACATAAATATAGTAAATTTCCGAAGCACACTTGCATTTCCCGCAGTGAAGTGATAATTTTGTTGTAGGCGTAACTTGGTATTGAACTGAATAGATCAATCCTTCAGGGCAGGGTGTGATTCCCTACCGGCGGTGATGTTGACGGATCTGGCTGAATATAGCTGGTTCCGGTGCTTAGTCCGCTACCCGCTTCGTATGATATAGATACGGACGGTGGACCCGGTGTAATTCCGGGACCGACAGTATAGTCTGGATGGAAGAAGGAGAGATTCACGCGCCGCGCTTGCAACAGGCGGCCGAGCAGCAGTGTTTTCGGAACTTATGTGCGAACTTTCACAATGCCGGAGGTCCGGCGTTTATTTACGCATATTTTCTTTGCTGCGATCACCTCTCGTATATCCCGTCTTGAACTCCTCCTGGAGATTGAGACGGGTTTTTCTGTTTATAGTTTGGTACACATAAAGACTACAGCCTTGGGATAGGAGGCAAGACATGGATAAGATGAACGATGAGTTTTACATGTCCCTTGCGCTGGATATGGCGGAGCGGGCACAGGGCCAGACGGGAATTAATCCTGTGGTCGGCTGCGTAGTTGTGAAGGACGGCGCCATGATCGGGATTGGAACCCATCTGCAGCGCGGAACCGGACACGCCGAGGTGCATGCGCTCAATATGGCAGCCGGTAAAGCGCAAGGGAGTACAGCCTATGTTACGTTGGAGCCTTGCAGTCATTACGGCATTACGCCTCCTTGCAGCCAGCGTCTGATCGATGAAGGCGTGGCCAGGGTGGTTGTCGCCTGTGAGGATCCCAACCCTCAGGTGGCAGGCCGGGGAATTGCGATGCTGCGCGAGCAAGGGATTGATGTTGAAGTAGGTCTGCTGCGGGGCCGGGCGCTGCGGCTGAACGAGAAGTTCATCAAGTATATTTTGACGAAGCAGCCGTTCGTAACCTTGAAGAGCGCCAGCACACTGGACGGCAAAATCGCCACACGGACCGGAGACAGCAAGTGGATCTCGAATGCAGAGGCACGGGAGATCGTACATACCCTGCGTCATCGCCATCAGGGGATTATGGTCGGGGTGAATACGGTTATTGCCGATAACCCTTCGCTGACGACAAGACTGAATGTACCCGGACGGAATCCGGTGCGGATTATCATTGACTCCTCGCTGCGCCTTCCGCTGGACAGCGCTGTGGTCAAGGACGGACTCGCGCCTACGGTGGTTGTGACGACAGAGGCAGCCGATCCTGACCGCAGAGCAGCGCTGCTGGCTGCAGGGTTAGAGGTGATTGCTGCGGGCAGCGGTCCGCGTGTGGATCTGCAGGCGGCTATGGCTGCGCTCGGTGCAATGGAGATTGGGTCCATTCTGCTGGAAGGCGGCGGAACGCTGAATGGGGCGATGCTTGCAGAGGGACTGGTTGACCGGGTGGTCCTCTTCTTCGCTCCGAAGATTGTCGGCGGCGGCGCGCAAGCAGCGGGTACCTTCGACTTCGGGGGTGTGGAGCTGATGCGTGATGCCATCCAGCTTGAAGGATTGGAAGTGGAAGTGCTCGGGGATAATGTGTGTATCAGCGGCACCCCGGTTCCTCAGCAGTAACCGAATATTCAGGAAGGAGGGATGGTATGTTTACCGGCTTAATTGAAGAGGTGGGAGTTCTGCGCAGCGTCACCAGCGGCGGGGAGATGATGGTGCTGAATATCGGCGCCTCGCTTATCATGGGAGATCTCAAGATCGGCGACAGTGTGGCGGTCAATGGAGTCTGTCTCACGGCAACCTCACTCGGCGACCATCATTTCACCGTTGACGTCATGCCCGAGACGTACCGCAACAGTACACTCAAGGAGCTGCGCACCGGGTCCAAAATGAATCTGGAACGTGCCATGGCTGCAGGCGGACGCTTCGGAGGGCATATTGTCCAGGGGCATGTGGATGGAACCGCTGAGATCCGCAGCGTCAGGCGCGATCAGAATGCAGTGGTGTTCGAGATTGTCCCGGACCGCAAATCCCTGTTCAAATTCATCATTCCCAAAGGCTCCATTACGATAGACGGCATCAGCCTTACGGTTGTGCGGACGGAAGCCGCAACCTTCACCGTGTCGATCATCCCGCACACGCTGGGAGAGACGGTGCTGGCCCACAAGCGGGCGGGAGACCGGGTGAATATCGAATGTGATGTGCTCGGTAAATACGTGGACCATCTGCTCCATTACGGTTCGCGTGCGGGCAATGAAGATGATGGGGGAAGCTCGAAGATCAGCCATGATTTTTTGGCGGCCAACGGGTTCGTATAATCTATAGATCAGGCATACGGCAAGCCGTCAGGCAAGCGTATAGCCATTAGGAGGACGGTAATATGAGCCAGCAAGCTGATAAGGACAGTGTTCTAGACCCGATTGAAGATGCGATCTACGACTTAATGCGCGGTAAGGTCGTTATCGTTGTAGATGATGAAGACCGTGAGAATGAAGGAGACTTCGTCGCTCTGGCGGAACGGGCTACCCCGGAAGTGATTAACTTCATGATTACTGAAGGACGCGGCCTGGTTTGCGTACCGATTACGGCAGAGCGTGCAGAGGAGCTGGACCTGCATCCGATGGTGTCCCAGAATACCGATAATCATGGTACGGCGTTCACGGTATCTATTGACTACGCGGATACGACGACCGGCATCTCGGCCGGTGAACGCTCCCAGACGATTAAGGCCATGCTGGACCCGAAGGCGAAGCCGGCCGACTTCCGCAGACCGGGGCATATGTTCCCGCTGATCGCCAAAAAAGGCGGTGTCCTGCGGCGTTCCGGGCACACGGAGGCTGCTGTTGATCTGGCCCGCATGTGCGGGGCTTATCCGGCAGGTGTCATCTGTGAAGTGGTGAAGGTGGACGGTACGATGGCCCGCCTGCCTGACCTGATTGAGATCGCTAAGAAGCATGACCTTAAGCTGATCAGCATCAAGGACCTCATTCACTACCGTAACGAGAAGGAGCATCTGGTTACCCGTGAGGTAGCAGTGAATCTGCCGACGGATTTCGGTGATTTCCAGACCATTGCCTATACGAATGAGGTGGACGACAAGGAGCATGTTGCCCTGGTTAAAGGCGATATCTCCGGGGATGAGCCGGTACTCGTACGTGTGCATTCCGAGTGCCTGACCGGCGATGTGTTCCATTCGCACCGCTGCGACTGCGGTCCGCAGTTCGAAGCGGCGCTGCGCCAGATTGAAGAAGCCGGCAGAGGTGTACTCCTCTATATGCGCCAGGAGGGCCGGGGCATTGGCCTGATCAACAAGCTGCGCGCCTACAAGCTGCAGGAAGAAGGGCTGGATACCGTGGATGCCAACCTGAAGCTGGGCTTCGCGGCGGATCTGCGGGATTATGGCATCGGAGCACAGATTCTTAAGGATCTTGGCATCCGCCAGATCCGGCTGCTGACCAACAACCCGCGCAAGATCAAGGGGCTGGAAGGCTATGGCCTTGAGGTGGTGGAGCGCGTAGCGATCCAGATGCCGGAGAACAAGGACAATACCAATTATCTTCATACGAAGCAGGCGAAGCTTGGGCATCTGCTGAATTTTGACAAGATCGAACAGAATGAGAATACCAAAATTTAATCATAGATTACCTATCCTATACACGAAGGGTTGATGAGTAGCATGCCGAATTATTTTGAGGGACATTTAGTATCTGAGGGCTTGAAATATGGGGTTGTCGTAGGACGTTTCAATGAGTTCATTACCAGCAAGCTGCTCTCCGGGGCACTCGATGCCTTCAAGCGTCATGGAGTCGCCGATGATGAAGTGGATGTGGCCTGGGTACCGGGCGTATTCGAAATTCCGCTGATCGCCCAAAAAATGGCCGAAAGCGGCAAATATGACGCCGTTATCACGCTGGGTACAGTCATTCGCGGATCTACAACACACTATGATTATGTGTGCAACGAGGTGGCCAAGGGCGTAGCGGCGATTAATCTTAAGACGGGTGTTCCGACTATTTTTGGTGTGGTTACGACGGAGAATATTGAACAGGCCATTGAGCGCTCGGGGACCAAAGCCGGCAATAAAGGCTGGGATGCAGCGACTGCCGCGATCGAAATGGCTAACCTGAATAAGCTGTTCAAATAATACACCTCTTGACGAAATAGCGTAAATCGTGCTTATTTATAAGTATGAGAAGAAAGCATGAATATAGATCTTTCTACTTGTGTAGCGTCCTTGCGGCGCTGCACTTTACTTTTTTTGGGCGGGAGGAAACCGCGTGACTGTATTGTACAAGCTGGAGACGTTCGAAGGTCCGCTCGATCTGCTCTTGCATCTGATTGACAAGGCGGAAATCGACATCCAGGACATTCCGGTCAGCGAGATCACCGAGCAGTATATGGAATTCCTACAGGGAATGAAGGAGCTGGAGCTGGATATCACGAGTGAATTTCTGGTGATGGCTGCCACTCTCCTGTCGATTAAGAGCAAAATGCTGCTGCCGAAGCCGCCCGTCATTGAAATCGAGGATTTCGATTATTATGAGGATGACGGCTATGATCCGCGCGCGGAGCTGGTGCAGCGCCTGATTGAATACCGTAAGTTCAAGAGCATCGCGGTGCAGCTGCTGGATATGGAGAGCGAGCGCAGCCTGATTTTTACGAAGGAGCCTGAGGATCTGGGCCCCTTCGTCCCTGCACAGACGGATAATACACTGAAGGGTCTGCATACCGCCGATCTGATCGCTGCGTTCCGCAAGGCGCTAAGCAAGGCTGCCCGGCGCACCTCGTACCAGCGGATTACCCGGGATGAGATCTCGGTAAAAGATCGTATCCGTGATGTATCCGAAGCGCTTCAGCGCAAAGGGATCGGCGGCAGAATGCGCTTCTCTTCCCTGCTGCATGAGGAGATGGACCGGCATGAGATTGTGACCACCTTCCTGGCCATCCTGGAGCTGATGAAGATGAAGGCCATTTACTGCTACCAGGAGAAATTATTTGAGGATATTGTGATGGAGTGGAGAGGAGGAGAGGATGTCAGTGGACTACAACACGCTGAAATCGATTATTGAAGGCCTGCTGTTTCTCTCAGGGGATGAAGGTCTGTCGGTCCGGCAGATTGCCGAGATTACCGAGCAGCGGCCCGATCTGGCTACAAGAGCGCTGGATGACTTAAGAGAGGATTACCACTCGCAGAGCCGTGGCCTTCAGGTGGTCCAGATTGCCGGTAATTACCGGCTGGCGACACTCCCGGAGCATGCGCAGTATTTCGAACGTCTGGCGTATTCGCCCTCCAGGTCGTCCCTGTCCCAGGCAGCGCTGGAGACACTTGCCATTGTGGCTTACCGCCAGCCGATCACGAGAGTGGAGATTGAGGAGATCCGGGGCGTCAAATCCGAACGGGCCATCCATACGCTGGGCAACAAGGATCTGATCCACGAGGTGGGCCGGGCGGAGGCTGTCGGGCGTCCGATTCTGTATGGCACGACCAAGTCCTTCCTGGACAGCTTCGGGCTGGCCAGCCTGAAGGAGCTGCCGGAGCCGTCGAGCTTCGATACCTCCGAGGGCCTGGAAGAGGAGACCCAGCTGCTGTTCAGCAAGCTGGACAGCCAGATGACCTTCGATGAAGTAGAATAACTGCAGCGGACTGCCGCTGTGATAGAGATGCCGTTGTCCCTTCGGGGACAGCGGCATTTTTTTTCATAAAAAATGGAGAAGTTAGCGAAATTACCGAATGTTATCCAGCCGTAATTGCCATACTAATCCAGAGGCTCCATGTTTATTATTCTAAAGTCTGCTTGGAGGTTAACCGTGTGACGTTATGGCTGGCAATACCCTTAATCCTGCTGCTGCTCGTAGTTCTGCTGTTCCTGCTGGTTCTGGCGTCATCGATTCATTTTCACTTGCGTGTCCGCAGACTTGGTAAGGATGACCGCATCGAATTCGACATCAAAGCTGTATATGGCCTCGTTAAATTTCATTATGAGGTGCCTGCGCTGGTCTTCCAGAGCCTTGAACAGGGAATTAAGCTCAAGGTGGAGACAAGCGGAATCGCACCGGTGAAGCTGGATAGCGAGAAGGAAGGGCAGGTCGATAAGGAATCTGTGACGCAATGGCTAAAGAATGTACGCACTGCGTTACATGCCACCCGCGGTCTGAAAAAATGGCTTAAAGATACCCTGTCCCATATTCAGATCACCAAGCTGGACTGGTCCACGGACTTCTCACTGGGAGAGGCTGCGACGACCGCCACGGCGGTGGGGGCCTTATGGGGACTGAAGTGGACGATGATCGGCGTGCTCTCCCGTATGGTCAGACTGGTGCATAAGCCGGGAATATTCGTGGCACCTGTCTTCCGGGATCAGCCGTCTTTTGCAACGGAAGCCGTCTGCAGCGGCAAGCTGTCCGCCGGATATGCGCTCTATGCGGGACTTCTCCTGCTGCGGCGTGTGTCGAAGGTGGAAGGCGGTCTGGGCCGGTGGAAGAGATTGCTTAGCCGTGAACGATCCTAAATAATCTACATACTCCAATCTATAGTGGGCAAGATAAATACTGCAGGTACATTTATATACACACGAGGAGGAGACAAACAATGTCAGATCATCCGATTCAAGGTCTCATGCAGACCGCAATGGAAAATATTAAAGGCATGGTTGATGTAAATACAATTGTAGGAGATCCGGTTGAAACGCCCGATGGCACCGTCATTCTGCCAATTAGCAAGGTGACGTTCGGCTTCGCAGCCGGCGGCAGTGACTTCAGGGTGGAGGATGATGGTCCGGGCGTGAACAGCAGCGGGTCCGGTGTCAAAATGCTTCCCTTCGGGGGCGGCAGCGGGGGCGGCGTGTCTATTCGTCCAATCGCTTTTCTGGTCGTTGGCAGGGAAGGGGTACATATTGTGCCGCTGGATAATCAGACCCATCTGTTCGAGAAAATTATTGATGCCACGCCTAACCTGCTCGACAAAATCCAGAATATGTTCCAGCCCGGCATGGTTCCCGAAGCCTCAGATATTCCCGGCTCCAAGGTAACCAAAACCGTTGTAGAGACCGGGTCCGGCTCGTCTGACCATTCGTCAACACATTAGGATACAGGGAAATGACAAATTAGCAGGGATATCACCTTAGCGGGTGGTATCCCTTTTTTGCCGGATGCTGGAGGATAGGACATACCTGCCCCATGCCCCGCATACACTTGTACAACCAGGCAAGACTGATGAACCGTTGCGTAAGGAACGGATAAGAAGCCGGAGGATGAACATGAAGACACTAACCCGAAAATCTACGCTGTCCTTACTGTTGTGTGTGCTGCTGCTTGCGCTGGTGCCGGTGTCTGCTGTCCGGGCGGAGAACCTTTCGATATCCACGCATGCGAGGGCGGCGGCGCTGATTGATGTGACATCCGGAAGAATTCTGTACAGCAGCCGCGGAGATGAGCCGATGCTGATTGCCAGTCTGACCAAAATTATGACCGCCCTTGTGGCGATAGAGAACGGCGACATAACGTCGAAGGTCAAGGTCGGCAAAAATGCTTTTGCCAAGGAGGGCTCCTCCCTGTACCTGAAGCTGGGCGAGGAAATGACGCTGAAGGATATGCTGTACGGGCTGATGCTGCGCTCCGGCAACGATGCGGCAACTGCAATTGCCGAGCATGTCGGCGGTTCGGAGCAGGGGTTCGTCTACCTGATGAACGCCAAGGCGCAGGAGCTGAATTTGAAAAATACGCATTTTGCTAATCCGCATGGATTAGATGCAGAAGGCCACTTTTCCAGCGCGAATGATCTGGCCGTATTGACCGCATATGCGATGCATAACCCGGTATTCAAGGAGATCGTAGCTACCAAAGAGAAGACGGCGGACAATCCCTATGAGAAATGGGACTATAAATGGAGCAACAAAAATAAGATGCTGCGACTCTACGAAGGAGCGGACGGGGTGAAGACGGGGTATACCAAAAAAGCGCTGCGCTGCCTGGTCAGCTCCGCTACAAGGGACGGGCAGCAGCTCGTGGCGGTTACGCTGAACGACGGCAATGACTGGAACGACCATGCCTCGCTGCTGGACTTCGGCTTCAACCACTACCCGCTGAAGACGCTGGTCGAGCGGGGCGAGGCCGTCAAAGGCTACAGTCTGGTGACCGGCAAGGCCTTCGCATATCCGCTTGGTCAGGGGGAGGAAGCAAGGCTCGTCAACAAGCTGGTGCTTAGTGCAGCTCCCCAGGCATCTGCGGGTGGCAATGCTGCGGGTACGGGGAGTACAGGTGCAGGCTCCAGTGTAAGTGCAGGTGCGGGCAGGGCAAGCGCGAATGCCAACGGGAGTGAGGGCGATGTTAACTTCGGTCTCAGGGGTGTGATTATTTTGCAGCTGGGAGATAAGGAGATCGGGCGGGTACCGGTGTACACGCCTGGCCAGCTCCCGCCGGAGACCTCACCGTATGAGAAAATATATAACGCTGCGAGCGCCTCCGCCTATCCGGCGGGCAACTGGCTGCAGGCCTTCGGCAGTGCACTGCGGGCGTTGTTCCGCACGGGGGAATAGCGAAAGCATTCTGTAAGACAGAGTATAAAGAATGAACCGGGGGAGGGGATACCGATGTTAAATGGAATCTGGCTCGGAATGATCCTGATCGGATTTGGCTTTGCGGCAGTTAACGGACGGATGAACGAGTTCACCGCCGCCGTATTCGATGGCGCGAAGAGCGGGGTGACCGTCAGCTTCGGACTGATCAGTGTGCTGGTGTTCTGGCTGGGCATTATGCGGATTGCGGAGGATGCCGACCTGCTGAAAAAAATCTCCAAAGTGCTGGGTCCCGTAGTCTCCTTTCTGTTCCCGGATGTGCCCAAAGGGCATCCCGCGATCGGCTACATTCTCTCCAATATGAGCGCCAACCTGCTGGGGCTGGGGAATGCTGCCACTCCAATGGGCATTAAGGCGATGCAGGAGCTGCAGACGCTGAACCCGGATAAGGAGACCGCAACGCCGGCCATGTGTACCTTGCTTGCGCTGAACACTGCCAGCATCACTCTAATTCCGGCGACTTTGATTGCGATCCGGCTGAATTACGGATCGGCGGACCCGGCGGCCATCGTCGGGACCACCCTGGCGGCGACGGCAGTGGCTACCCTGGCGGCGATTACTGCGGACAGGCTGTTCCGCCGCCTGACCCTGCTCCGCAGGCCGCCCGGCCCGCCGCCGGTCCTGAAGGCCGGGACCGGCCCGCTCCCACATTCTTCGTTGAAAGGGTGACCGTCCGTGTTACAACTGATCAGTCTGATCTCTGCCTGGGCGATTCCGGTAATGGTTACCTTTATTCCGCTGTATGCCTTCACGCGCAAGGTTGCGGTCTATGAATCTTTCGTGGAGGGGGCGAAGGACGGCTTCGGTACCGCCATTGCCATTATCCCCCATCTGGTCGGCATGCTGGTGGCGATCAGTGTGTTCCGCGCGTCTGGTGCGCTGGACTTCCTGATGGGCTTTGTAAGCCCTCTGATGGAGGGACTGGGTATTCCGTCAGAGGTGCTTCCACTCGGTCTCCTGCGCCCGCTGACGGGCACTGGATCACTCGCCTATACTACAGACCTGATCCGCGTCCACGGCCCGGACTCTCTCATCGGTATGATTGCTTCTACTATACAGGGCAGCACAGACACCACTCTGTATGTGCTGACTGTCTATTTCGGCGCTGTAGGCATCCGCAACGGCCGCTATGCCTTGAAGGTGGGCCTGTTCTCGGACGTCGTCGGCTTCATTGCTGCGATTGCTGTTTGTCTGCTGGTGTTTGGGTAGCGGGGCGCGAGTGGAGGAGATAGATTGATAGATAGATGGATTTTCTCCACTTGCTGCTAGGCGAATAAGCATCATGGAGACAGCAGTTGGAAAAATGCTGCTTAATTAAACGTATTCTCGCCAAAGTAGTGAAATTAAACAAATTAAATGCCCTTTTTCCATTTGCTTCAGACAATTTCCCCGAAACTCATAAATTACGATACGTTTTTCCAATTGTTTGCCTTCAGGAGATTCCAACAAAAGTCGGCCAGATGAGCGAATGAAGGGTATTAATGCACCTGATTATTCCAGGCAGACCCCCAGAACCCAAGGCGGGTCCTAGAAGGTTGAAGATCCCAAGCGCTGCCCCGCAGCCGGTGGTGGTGGTGTGGTGGTCCCCAAGCGCTGCCCCGCAGCCGCTTGCCGCTTCCCTACAGTCCTCACCCCCTCGCGGGAGGTGAGGACTGTTTGTTATTAGGTTTGCCCCTGCGTTGATGGAGTAACGGAGAGGAATTTTGGAACTGTAGGAGCGCTAGCGTCCGCCTTTAAAGTTGGATTTCTACTGCCGCAGGGCAGTCAGATCAAGGAAATCCAACTTTAACAGCGGCCGGAAGTCCAAACATTCCCCGGAGTTACGATTAGTCAACGCTTTTATTCTCTTCGGCCCCGCTCCCCAAACATTTTAACAAACAGTCCTCACCGCCCGCCCCCCCACTTCATATGCTATTTCAGCAATACGGAGGGAGGACGACAAAGGGTGGACTACAAAGGCTTTATTCTGCATCATTCCCGCTGTCCGTCTATTAACGGCAAAGGCTTCGACTTCTGGGTCGGGCTGAACGGCTCGGTCTATGCGGCGCCGCTGCTGACAGACCCGGAGCATATTCATATTTGCCTCGAAGGCAACTACGGGGAGGCGGAGCAGCTGCCCCAGCTTCCGGAGCGTCAGCAGCAGCTGTTTGCGGCGGGGAAGCTGATACTGGAGCTGTCCGGGCGCTATGAAATGTCGCCGCTTACGGTGGAGCCGCATAGTGAAACTTGCCCCGGAGCATTTTTTCCGTGGAATGATCTTGTGATTTATGCCTCTGATGGTTATCATTAACCTGAGGTGAGTAGTCGAAAATGGAAAGATTACAGAAAATATTGGCGCAAGCAGGTGTTGCGTCCAGACGCAAATGTGAAGAAATGATTTTGGCCGGTAAAGTGGAAGTCAACGGGGAACTCGTAACTACGCTTGGCACGAAGGCGGACCCCGCAACCGATATTATTAAAGTCTCGGGCAGACTGATCCGGGGCGAGAATAAAATCTATATTATGTTCAACAAGCCCAAAGGTGTAATTACAAGCGCCTCGGATGACAAGGGCCGCAAGGTAGTAACGGATTACCTGAAAGGAATCACAGAGCGCGTATACCCTGTAGGCCGCTTGGACTATGATACGGAAGGGCTGCTGCTGCTGACGAATGACGGTGAGTTTGCCAACCTGCTCACGCATCCGAAGCATCATGTGCCGAAGACGTATCTGGCCACGGTCAAGGGTGTGCCGCACGGCACAGCGCTGGACAAGCTGAAGGCCGGCATTAAGCTGGAAGACGGCATGACCGCTCCGGCAGAAGTCGAATATAAGGATATCGATGAAGCCAATAAGGAAGCGGTAATCAGCATCACGATCCATGAAGGCCGCAACCGCCAGGTCCGGCGGATGTTCGAGGCGGTGTCGCATCCGGTTATCCGTCTGAAGCGGATTTCCTTCGGGGATATCCTGCTCCAGAATCTCAAGCGCGGCTCTTACCGCCATTTGACCAAGGATGAGATCAATCATCTGCAGCAAATTGCCAAAGCGGGAATGCTTCGGGATAATCAGACACGCAAAGACACATAAAGTTCACAATTTCCCCTCCTAAAACTGTGACAATATTCGTTATAATGTTCATAGGATGTTCACACCTTACAACTAAAGTAATGAGTTGCGTCACAGAAGGGGGTACCCCTGTATGGGCAAAGCCAGGAAGCCAATCCAAATCGTGATACTATTTCTAATCGTTCTGCTTGGGGGTTATGCCATCAGCTCCTCTGTGTTCGGGGGAGACGGCAAGCCTCAAGAAGGCGGGAAAGCGCCAAATTTTGAATTGCTTGGGCTGGACGGTGCGACCCATACGCTGGAGGAATTCAGAGGGAAGTCGGTTGTACTGAACTTCTGGGGCTCCTGGTGCGCACCATGCGTGAAGGAAATGCCTGCCCTCCAGGCACAGTGGGAGAAATGGAAGGACCAGGGTGTCGTGGTGTTGGGCGTGAATGTGGGCGAGGATCAGATGACGGTGGACAATTTCGTGAAGCTCGTGGATATTGATTTTCCGGTTGTGATGGATAAGGGACGCGACGCGGTCCGCAGCTACGGGGTCTCCCCGCTGCCCACCACCTTCTTCATTAATACGAAGGGCAGGGTGGACAGCATTCATATCGGCCAGTTGGATCTGAACTCGCTTGACGAGCAAATCGGGAAGCTGGTGGGACCATGAGTAAGCATGAGCCGCTGATCAGCAACACCAAATGCGAATGCGGTCACCAGAATCCGGTAGGAACGGTTCTCTGCGAAGCCTGCGGCAAGCCGCTGGATGAGAAGGAAGAGAACGCTTCGGGGAATCTGGAGATGCGTTACGATGGGGTGGCCCGCCGTTCACAGCGGGTAAGCCCGGGAGTGATCGACAAGGTCTGGAACTTTTTTTCCTCCGTCAAAATTGCTATCTACCTGATTGTGCTGACGCTGCTGGGTGCGATGCTCGGTACGATATTTCCGCAAGAAAGCACCTTTCTGAATATTGACGCTTCAACCTATTATGAACAAACGTATGGAACAGCCGGGAATATATATTATAGACTCGGCCTTTCGCATACCTATGAATCCTGGTGGTTCGTGACACTGCTGGTTATGATCGGAGCTTCTCTGGTCATCTGCAGCCTGGACCGCGTGCTTCCGCTCTACAAGGCACTAACCCGGCAGAAGATCCGCAAGCACCGCCAGTTCCTTACCCGTCAAAAGCTTACGCTGAATACAGAGGTGGAGGGGGAGCCGGAGGAATGGGTGGCACGGATCGTTCAGCCGCTTAAGAAGAAAGGATACCGCGTGCGGACGGAGGGCGGCGCTTTACTGGCCGAGAAACACCGTTTCAGCCGCTGGGGACCTTATGTAATACATATCGGCCTGATTATATTTTTGCTTGCTGTGCTTGCCAGGGGATTGCCGGGTCTGAATATGGATCAGCATCTTGCCTTCCCGCAGGGAGAGACCGTAAAGATACCGGACACCAGCATGTACCTGAAGAACGAGAAATTCACGGTAGAATTCTATAGTGAAGAAGAGATGCCCGAGGAATTCCGGGGCAAGAAGGTTCTCCCTAAGCTCTATGAGACGAAGGCGGTTCTATATGAATGTACGGCAGACTGCAGCGATCCCTCCAAGGAGCCTCAGCTTGCGGAAGTGGCCAGGCACGACATTCAGGTGAATTCTCCGCTAAGCTACCAAGGAATGAAAGCGTATCAGTTTGACTATGATCTTACGCCTGTGCTGCGTTCCGTGCAGCCTGATCTTGTGAATGCTTCAACCGGCGAGAGCTACGGCAAGTTCAGACTGGATATGAAGAATCCGCAGCGCAGCTTCAAGGCGGGACCGTACACGCTTGAACTGAAGGAGAAATATATGGATTTCGGATTGAATGAGGAAGGCCGTCCGGTCTCCACCTCCCCTTATCCGAACGCTCCGGCGTTTCTCTTCCTGATCCGTGGTCCGGATCTGCCGGCAGAGGGGCAGCAATATTTCTATTTCCCGAAGCAGGTGGACAAGGAGCGCTTCCAACAGGAGGCCATCAACGACAAGCTTGGAGGCGGCACCCGGTTTCTGGAGCTTGAGGTCGGCAGTATGACGGATGTGGATTTCTCGGAATCCACCACCTATCTCAATATACGTGTGGACCGGGCGATGCCGTTCGTCTGGATTGGGGCGGCTATTGTCATGCTGGGGCTGATTCTCGGCTTCTATTGGCAGCACAGACGCATCTGGCTGATCGTTGAGGGCGGACAGCTGGTGCTTGGAGGCCATACGAACAAGAACTGGTTCGGCTTCCGCCGTGAGCTCGTTTCTATTCTGGAGCAGGTAGACATGACAGTCGATGACAAATCATTGGACAACGGAGGAGGCATGGCATGAGCTTGCTCGATTTCAGCAGTGACGTCTTTATAGCCGCATTTTTCTTGTACAGCGGTGCCTTCATGTTGTTCACCATTGCCATTATGGGCCGCAAGTGGTCAGGCAGGAAGCCGGAGGAGCATACGGCACGGTGGGGCCGGATCGCTTTTATCACCTCCTCACTCGGGCTGCTCTGCCATCTGGCTTACTTCATTACCCGCTGGATGGGGGCCGGTCATATTCCGGTAAGTAACATGTATGAGTTCATGACTTTCCTATCCATGATGGTGATGGTGGCTTTTACGGTGATCTTCGCCATTTACCGCAAGATGATTCTTGGGGTATTCGCGGTTCCAATCTCCATTGTGGTGATGGCCTATGCTGCGGTATTTCCGCAGGAAGTGCAGCCGCTCATTCCTTCGCTCAAATCGATCTATCTGAATATTCATGTCACGCTCGCTGCCCTCGGAGAATCCTTCTTCGCGGTTGGCTTTGCCGCCGGGCTGATGTATCTGCTGCGGACAGTGAAGTTTGACAGCAAGGAACGCAGTGACCGCAAGCAGCAGCGGCTGGTCGAATTTACTCTGTTCTCGATCATTGTTATAATTGGGTTTCTTGGATCTGTATTTGCCTTCCGCGGTGCGGGCTATGAATCTGTTTTTGTCCGTTCGAACGTTACGATTGACAGCCCCGGGCAGGAAGATAGTACAATAGAGAAAGTGAGTTATAAAATGCCGCCGATTGTGGCACCGTACCATAGCGAAATTGAGAGCTTCCAGCCGTTTCTTGGGCTTCAGAAGCCTTTGTTTCAAGCACCATCCTGGATGAATGGCGTCAATGCAGGGCGCAAGTTCAACACTGTGATCTGGTCACTGCTGTCCGGACTGCTCCTGTATGGGCTTCTTCGGCTGGCCGTGCGTAAGCCGCTAGGGAAGGCTCTTCATCCGGTACTTGATGGAATTGACGAGAATGACCTGGATGAGATTACCTACAGGGCAATCGCCATCGGGTTTCCGATTTTCACACTGGGGGCTTTGATTTTTGCAATGATATGGGCCGAGGTGGCTTGGGGCAGATTTTGGGGGTGGGACCCCAAGGAAGTCTGGGCTCTCGTCACCTGGCTGTTCTACAGTGCGTATCTCCATTTGCGGCTGGCCCGCGGCTGGCAGGGACGCAAATCCGCTTGGCTCGCTGTACTCGGCTTTCTAATCGTAATGTTTACCCTGGTCGGCGTTAACCTGGTTATCGCCGGACTTCATTCATATGCGGGAACGGACTGATAAGCTCAGGCTTCTTTCGGGCATGCGTATGATCCAGGGTGACGTTCTACTGTAATTGATGAAGGGGTTGTTGTGTAAATGGCTGAGCACTTGAATAGAATTCTGGTGGTGGATGACGAAGAACGTATCCGCCGCCTGCTCAAAATGTATCTTGAAAAAGAAGGCTACGAGATTGATGAGGCGGAGGACGGGGAAATCGCCCTGCGCAAAGCAACCGCCAATGACTACGGTCTGATTCTGCTGGATGTGATGCTGCCGGGTATTGACGGGATTGAAGTGCTGACCCGGCTAAGAGGGGTGAAGTCCACACCGGTCCTGATGCTTACCGCTAAGGGTGAGGAGATTAACCGGGTGCAGGGCTTTGAGATGGGGGCAGACGATTATGTCGTCAAGCCGTTCAGTCCGCGCGAGGTGATCTACCGGGTCAAGGCGATCATGCGCCGTTCTTCAGCAACGGCATTTTTGTCCAAAGAGAGTAATTCAAGCAACAATATCGTGTTCCCGTTCCTGATTATTGAGCATGATGCACACCGCGTAAGCGCAGGGGGCCAAGAGGTAAGTCTGACGCCCAAGGAATACGAGCTGCTGCATTATCTGGCCATCTCACCGGACAAGGTGTTCTCACGTGAGGAGCTGCTGAAGGATGTATGGAATTATGAGTTCTTCGGAGATCTGCGCACCGTGGATACCCATGTCAAGCGACTGCGTGAAAAACTGAATAAGGTATCCCCGGAATCGGCAGCGATGATTACAACGGTATGGGGAGTAGGCTATAAGCTAGAGGTGCCTAAATAAGTGAACTTCTGGAGAAGCCTTGTCGGTAAGCTGTGGATCACGATCATCTTTCTGGTTGCTGTCGTGCTCATTACACTCGGGCTGTTCCTGCTGCCTTACATCGACAGTAATTTCACCAATTCCGGGGCAATCAAGCGCTTGTTCATGTATACATGCATGATCGGGTTCTCTTTGACCACCTTCTTTGCCCTGTTCCTGTTCACGAAGATCACCCAGCCGATGCAGCAGGTTATTGAGGCAGCGAATGACATCCGCCGCGGCGAGTATGGAACAAGACTGACCCTGGTCACAAGCGATGAGATCGGCCAGCTCGCCACATCGTTTAACCACATGGCGGAAGAGCTGGAAGAGAATATACGCAGTCTGAATAATGAAAAAGGGCATTTATCCAGTGTTCTGCGAAGCATGAGCGATGCGGTAATCACCTTCGATATCGAAGGCCGGATCATCCTCACCAATCCGCATGGCCAGACCCTCCTCGAAACCTGGAGTGATCTTGCCTGGGAGGAAGAAGAGGATAACGGCTTACTTCCGAAGGCCTCCGCTTCCAGTGAGGTGCCGCCGCCGCTGCGTCCGCTGTTCTTCAGCACCCTTGAGGGCGGGGGCGATCAACGCTCCAATGTCCATGTCCGGCAGGGGGTATGGTCGGTGCACATGGCACCGCTCTATTCCGAAGATCATCTGCGCGGAGCTGTTGCCGTGCTGCGGGATGTGACCGAAGAGGTACGTCTGGAGAAGATGCGGCGTGATTTCGTGGCCAATGTATCCCATGAGATCCGCACCCCGCTATCCATGATGCAGGGGTACAGTGAAGCACTACTAGACGGAATGGCTTCCTCTCCGGAGGAGAGCAGTGAGCTGGTTCAGGTCATTCATGATGAATCCTTGCGTATGGGCCGTCTGGTGAAGGATCTGCTGGACCTGGCGCGCATGGAAGCAGGACATACGGATATGCTGAAGGCCAGGGTGGATGTAGGAGAATTGCTGGAGCGGGTATACCGCAAGTTCTCCGTCAGAGCCAAGGAGCGGGATATCATGCTGGAGCTTAAGAAGCCTGAACAGGAACTGCTGCTGGCGGCAGCCGATGAAGACAAGCTGGAGCAGGTGCTGACCAATCTGCTGGATAATGCCTTCCGGCACACTCCGGCGGACCGGAGAATCTCTATTCTGGCAGGCACAGTAGTGCTGGAGGGCAGGAGTCTGGTGGAGATCGCGATCAGAGACCAGGGGGCAGGCATTAACCCCGAGGATCTGCCGTTTATCTTCGAACGCTTCTACAAAGCGGATAAAGCCCGCCTGCGCGGGGAGACGGGCGGTACCGGGCTTGGTCTTGCTATTGTGAAGAATATCGTCGAATCGCATCACGGCAGCATTTATGCCTCCAGCAAGCTGGGAGAAGGCACCACATTTACCCTGCGGCTTCCTGTCGAAAAACAGTAAACCAAGACCATGCATGACAGCGCCTCTGAGAGCAGAGGTGCTTTTTGTTGAAATCACCACATTAATATTGTTCATCGTGAAACATATATTTCAAGCTAAGGCTTGCAGGAGGCTGGGCATTATGATCTTATCCTTGGACCAAGGTACTACCAGCTCACGGGCAATTCTCTTTGATACAGAGGCGGAAGTGATCTCGCAGGGGCAATATGAGATCCGGCAATCCTTTCCCCGCCCGGGCTGGGTGGAGCATGACCCGGAGCAGATCTGGGAGAGCCAGCTTGCCGCAGCCAGAGATGCCATTGCAGCAAGCTCTGTACCGGCTGATCACATCACGGCTATCGGCATTACCAACCAGCGGGAGACTGCACTTATCTGGGATAAAATTACAGGTGAACCGATCTATCCGGCAATTGTCTGGCAGGACCGGCGGACAGCAGACCAATGTGAGGAGCTGAAGTCACGCGGGATGGCCGGAGTCATTGCGGACAAGACGGGGCTTGTCATCGATGCGTATTTCTCGGCGACCAAGCTGGCATGGATTCTGGATCATGTACCGGGAGCAAGAGAGCGTGCAGGCAAGGGAGAGCTCCTGGCGGGAACGATAGACACCTGGCTGATCTGGAAGCTGACCGGGGGTGCGGTACACGCTACAGACGTTACTAATGCTTCAAGAACGATGATGTATAACCTGCATGAGCGCCAGTGGGATGAAGAGCTGATGGACACGCTGCGTATTCCGTCGTCGATTTTGCCGGAGGTGAGGATGTCGGGCGGTGATTTCGGTGTCTGTGATCAGCAGTGGTTCGGTCTGGAGATTCCTATCCGGTCGGTGCTGGGGGACCAGCAGGCAGCGCTCTTTGGTCATACCTGTCTGGAGGCAGGCAGTGCCAAGAACACCTATGGGACAGGCTGCTTCATCCTTATGAATACAGGCACTGAAGCTGTGGCATCCAGTCATGGCCTATTGACCACGGTAGCCTGGGGCATGGGCGATGAGCTCTATTATGCACTGGAAGGCAGTGTCTTCGTGGCTGGAGCGGCTGTGCAGTGGCTGCAGGAGGGGCTGGGGCTAATTGTCGCGCCCGCCGACTCGGAAGAGAAGGCCAGCGAGGTGGACGAGAGTGAGGGGGTTGTGGTAGTGCCAGCCTTTACCGGCCTGGGTGCGCCTTACTGGGATATGTATGCGCGGGGCGCCATATTCGGCTTGACGCGTGGCACCACCTCCGCACATCTGGTACGGGCGACGCTGGAATCACTGGCCTTCCAGTCCCGCGATGTCATCGACGCGATGCAGAAGGATGCCGGCATGCCGCTCACCGGCCTGAGGGTAGACGGCGGTGCGGTGCGCAACAATCTGCTGATGCAGTTCCAGGCCGATATTCTGGGCAGCGAAGTGACACGTACAACCTACGCGGAGACTACAGCACTTGGCGCTGCGCTGCTAGCCGGACTAACCTCCGGGGTATGGACCCGTGAGCAGCTGGAGAGCTTCAATACGGCCGAGAAGGTTTTCTCGCCGCAGATGGAGCCGGAGGAGCGGGAACGCAGATACGGTGCCTGGCAGGATGCTGTATCGCGCACGATGGGCTGGGAGAAGCATGAGGGCAAGCACGAAGGCAGACTTTAGAGCGGAGTAGAGGCATTAAGAACAGAAACGGCCCGCAGGCAGAAACTCTGCTGCGGGCCGTTTTTTACTCTGGAACAGAATGAACAGTAAGATTAGTACTCCATTACAAATGCGACATTCTGCCATCCGGCGCCCACGGTCCAGAACAGAACTTTGTCTCCGCGTTCCAGCTGCCCGGTAGTGACGGCTCTGTGAAGGGCAATGAACGGGCTGCTGGTCGAGGTATAGCCGAACTCATCGCCTATGTAGACTGCGGCCTCAGGGTTAATACCGGTTTTGCCGGAGACGGCCTGGATGTTCGGAAGAGACAGCTGTGAGAAGCAGGCAGCCTTGACCGATTCAGGGGCAATCCCGTTGTTGCTCAGCAGAGTGTTGATTGATTCGGAAGCGGCATCCACACAGATGGAATCATCGAATGGAATGAACTTCACATTGAACTCTCCTGCAGCAACACCGGTGCGTCCGAGCTTAGCCAGGCCTTCTGCCGGGAACAGAGAGTTGCCGTACACACAGGTGTCTGTCTGATAGATAGAGTCAATGAAACCGACCGAATGCTCATCGCGCTCCAGAATGACAGCGGCAGCGGCATCACCGAAGTTCGCGTAATATACCGGATCATTTTTGTCCGCATGAGGTGCCACGTAATCGGAGCCGATGACCAGGGCGCGGCGGATTCTCGGGTTCGCCATCATCTGGCGGCTGACCTGCTCAACCGAGGCGGTCATTCCGGCACAGTTGGCATTGCTGTCAATACAGATGGTATGCGAAGCCCCGTTAATCAGTCGGTGAATCATCAATGAGTTCGTAGGAAATATATATTCAGGGGTCTGGCTTGCATAAGCGATCAGGTCAATGTCAGGGCCGGTAAGACCGGTTTTCTCCAGAACATTACTTGCGGCTTCAAAAGCCATTGTCAGGGAATTCTCATCCGGGCTGTCGATGCTGTAGCGGTTTTCACGGCCCAGAGTAGCCAGCAGTCCACGGATATCAATACCTTTGTCATCAAAATGCTGAATGAAGAAGTCATTGCCGATTCTTTTGTCTGGATGGTAGATATCAATGTCCTTAATGCGAATCCCCGCCATAGTACAGACCTCCTAAAGTTTTGTTAGCTATACTTCTCACAAATCTGCTTCTTACAAAACTCTCTTCCAGCATTAGCAGCCGGTTTAATGAATGAACATGTGCGTTTCAAGCGGCTGATTTAGGTTTAAATTGTATTTATTAAGCTTGTACGGTTGAAGTGATCTCCAGATTCTCAAGTCCTGCTTTGCGGCCCAGGCGTGCCAGCTGCATTTTGAGGATCGGGTTATTTTCCAGGGTAAGACTCACTTTCTGGAAGCCGTCAGCCTTGAACATGATGAAGCAGCCTTCAAGCAGCGGTACAACATCAGGAGCGGTTACATTCAGCTTGCGGCAGTCGATCTCTAGTGCATATTCAGCAGGGCTGATCGGGTTAATAGTCTGCTGGTAAGCCTGTATAGATTTGAGCCCGTCCTCGTTAGAGAAGGTTCCCTCCAGCTCAATATTGATTACTTTCTTCGCAGTATCTGTCTTCAAAATAAATTGTCCCATGTTGATCTCTCCCTAAGTGTAATTTCCAATACCTCCAAAACGTTATTCCTGCGACTCTATTCGACAAAACCGCAATTCGATTTGGGATATTTTGCCTTCATTATAACCAGATCATACTGAAACGTGCAATCAAAAGTCGAAATTTGTAGATTTATGAAGATTTTTCTTTGATCTCCTCCAGGGTATCCAGCAGCACATTAAAGGCCGAAATCACCCGGGGGGCACCGACGCAAGGGGTCAGATGCAGCAGCACGCCCTTGATCTGCTCGACGGTCATGCCAACGCGGAGCGCCATTACATAATGAACCCCCAGCTGTTCATATTGTCCCATCGTAATCAGCGACGAGATCACCGCGATCTCCTTCCAGTCAGAGCCAATCGTGGTCCGCTGAAAAATATCGCCATAGGCATTGCCCATGATATATTCGGCTAATTCCGGAAAATGCTCTTTGATCGGAGCCAGGGCCTTGGCCCCATAATCTCCTGAGAGATCAGTGAAATGATCGAGTCCGCTGTTCATGTTCTTGTTCACGATATGTCCTCCTGATAGTAGGTTAGAAAAGGTGTGCGGATACGGCTTCCTTACGTAAGATCCAGAGTGCGGTGGGCCGTAGGAGGCATTTCATCACGGTCAGTCAGCAGCTCAATGACAACAGCCTTGTTAAGTGCCACAGCTTCGCGGATTGCGGCAGCGAACTCCTCCTGCGTCTCACAGCGGAAGCCGGCTGCACCCAGCGATTCGGCGAATTTCACGGCATCCATCGGAACCTCGAAGATCGTACCGTCAATCCGGCCGGTCGTTTTCTCCATACCCTTAAGCGCCATATCCAGCTGCTTATTGTTCACCACAATGAAAATCACCGGAATGTCCTTGCAAACGGCTGTGTTTATTTCAGTTCCGAGCATCATAAAACAGCCGTCACCGGTAATGCAGAAGACAGTCTCTCCGGGAGAAGCCGTCTTGGCACCGATCGCCATGCCAATTGAATTGCCCATGCAAGCAAAGTAGGCATCGAATATGAAGCTGCCGGGCCTGCGGACATTGAACCATTTCACAGCATTGAACCCGTGGCTGCCGTCATCTACAAACACGCTGCTGTTGTAAGGAATCAGGTCGCTCATCGTGCTCATTACCGAAGCCAGAGAGAGCCCCGCCAGCACGGGCAACTCGTCATTGTAAGCATTGGAGATTGTGATTTCATGCTTGGTGACCGTAGAGGGGTCCAGCTTCTGAAGATACAGTGCCAGGTTGTCCCTTAAGTCCCCGCCGACAGCGATGGTGGATGAGGACAGTATTTTGCCGACAAAGGTTGGATCTACATCGAACTGGATCAGCTGCGGCGGATGATTCTCCGGCTTCAGGTTGCAGATGGTCATGTCGCTCAGGCGGGAGCCCAGAACAATGAACAGGTCGCTGTTGTTCAGCAATTCATCGCCGTGCGAGGAGCCGCCAACGCCGACAGGACCGTGGTAGAGCGGGTGATCATAAGCTATTGCACCTTTGCCGCCTGGAGAGGTGACTACAGGAATGTTGAAGGTTTCGGCCAGCTGAACCAGTTCCTGATGGGCACCTGAGCGGTTGACGCCTTTACCGGCAATGATCAGGGGCCTAGCGGATTGATTAATCGCCGAGATGACCCGGTCATAGTTCTGATAACTGACTAGTCCCTCGCGTTCCGGCAGAACAATCCGGCATTCCGCGAGCCGCTCTGTCTGCACATCAAACGGAATGCAGAGATGGACCGGACCTTTTTGGTCACCCAGGGCGATGGATAGGGCATGGTTGAAAATCGTGCTGAAGTGATCGCCGCGTTCAACGAGCTTGCTGAAGAGGGTGGCCGGCCGGAACATATCCGCCAAATCAGCCAGGTAGGAAGTGGAATCCTGACATTGGGGAATGCCCAGCTCCTTGATGGACTGATGTCCGGTGATGAAGAGGACGGGAAGATTATTGGCCTTGGCATGCGCTGCTGCGGTGAGCAGATTCGTTCCCCCAGGACCGGAGGTGCCGAAGGCTACCCCGAGACTGCCGGTCTTCAGAGCATAACCGCCGGCGGCGAAGCCGGAGCTGGATTCGTGCCGGCCGGGGATGAACTCTATACCGTAGTCAACCATTTTCAAAGCGATGGGGCAAATAGACTTGCCTATGATTCCAAAAGAATGAGTGACTCCCAGATTGTGTAATGCTTCCGCCATATAATCTGCAACTGTCTTCAGAACATCCACCCCGCAAGTTGTTATTTGTATACGTCAGCAATAGAAAACCTGTACTCACCATTGGAGCACAGGTCTGTTGCACGAATCACCATAATCAAACGCGAAACCTAAGGCGTTCACAGTTTTTCAGCAACCTGGCTGTCATGATCCCACTTCAGAAATGAGACTGTAGATCCATGGCTTTGCGTCATTCCCTTTCGGTGAATTTTGCCGGTATGCGGTTATAAATGAATTTGTGGAGAATTTTCCTTTACAATATATTCCTTGCTCCGCTTTTGTCAATAACCCCTGTGAGAAGAAACTCGGAATTTGACGAATATTCAGGAGTGGAAATGGCTAAATATTTGGATTTTCAAACTTTTGAAAATGGTTGTCCCTGGAAGACTAAAGTCTTAAAATGCAAATGGCCGTTTAGGTTGATTAATGTGGGAAGTGAGCACAAAGCCTCATTACATTCCTGATTTACTGCAAAACATTAAGAATTCACTAGATATACAGCATTACAAATTTCGGTGATAGGACTTAAGTAATAGTGATGTAAGATGTTAGCTTATAGACAAGCTATGACAATAGAACGACTATAGTAAAGAAGTGCAAAGCACGGTTTTTACCCTTATGCACAATTTCAACAATTTGTGAATATTACATAACAATCTTTGTTTTGCCCAAAAAAAGAGACACCTCCCGCAGAAAATTCCGCAGGCGTGTCTCTTTGTGCTGAGGTTAAAATTTGAAAATATGAATCGTTTTTTGCAGGTTGAAGACCGCGGAGGTCATCTTCTCTGTCTCCTCAGCTACGGATTGAAGAGCATGAATCTGTTCGTTCATCGCTGCGGATACCTCTTCCGTCCCTGCGGCGGTCTCCTGGGTGATGGCTGAGATATTCTCGATCGCCCCGGAGATCTTGAGCGCGCTCTCCAGCATAAGGTCACTCTCTGCGGAAAAGGAGGCAATCTGCTCGGTTATGTATTGGACACTATGCACAATTTGAGCAAAAATGTTGGCTGTCTCCGTAATCATCTCATTCTGCACCTGGACTACCTCTTCATTGATGGCGATGTTATCGATAGCCTGCTTGATATCCGCTTCGATGCTGCGTACCAGACCGAACACCTCTTTGGTTGAAGCGGTGGATTCCTCAGCCAGCTTGCGCACCTCCTGGGCAACAACGGCGAACCCGCGGCCATGCTCGCCTGCACGGGCAGCTTCAATAGAAGCATTGAGCGACAGCAGGTTGGTCTGTTCAGCAATTTCGGTAATCGTCTTGGTAATCATCGTAATGCCTCGTGCGTTATGCGATAGGGCTTCGATAGTATCCGCCACCTTCTGGGTAGCCTGGATGTTCTTGCGCATGCCTTCGGCTTGGGTATCCACCGATTGCCGTCCCTGTTCTACCAATTCCAGCGTATGTACAGACCTTTTATTCATTTCCTTGGTGGAATTCGTATAATTGGAGACTTTGATTTCGATATCCTTGATCGATTCGGTCATATCAGCGATATCCACCGAGATTTCGTTAGCACCGAGGGCCAGTTCATTGGAGGAGGAAGCCACCTGCGCCATGACAAACTTCAGGTTCTGATTCTTGTCTTCAATCCCGCGGCTGGCGTCCATAACCTGACGGGTAATCTGTGAGGCATCGGTGAGGATTTTTTTGAGCTTGTCAATCATGGTATTGAAGGAGCGGCTGATGTCGCCCATGGAGCCATTCTCATCGGCACGGCTGGTGAAGTCGCCTTTGGCAATCGTGTGCGTCACATTGGAGATATCCTCAAATGAAGATGTAAGCGTTCTCTCAATGAAGCGCGCAAGCGGGTAAGTCAGCGCTGCCAGGACGGCGACAAGAATAATACCGATGAGCAGCCTGTCCATGAGGATTAGCGTGATTAAGACAGGGACAGCGAATAAAGCGGCAACCAGGTAACATCCGGTGACGATTTTTTGTTTCAACGGCAGCTTGTTCATCCAGTCCATAATGTAAAGTCCCCCTATAAATAATAATGTGTATTGTAATATTATAGGGGATACTAGTGCATTTGGTCTATTATTAAAAATCGTATAATGCTGCCGCTTCACGCAGAGCCGCAGCAACCGTATCCGCAAGCTCAGGCGGTGCCGTCACCTTGATACCCTGACCCAGGGACAGGATGATCCGGCACGCAGACTCAGGCGTGTTGAACTCGGCCTCGGCCCTGATCCAGCCCGGGGCCTCAGCAGGCTGCTGGTGCAACAGGGCGACGTATCGCTCCTTCTGCAGCTCCTTCATCGTTTGCTCTCTTACAAGAAGGCTGGAGGGGTACCTGGGCAAGGCAGACTTGAATGCGGCGGTGGAGGTCTCCCAGTACTCAGACAGGTGGAAATCCTCCGGCTGCTCAAAAGACTCATCTGTGACTTTGGCCTCAGTAATTCTGGAGACCCTGTAGGTCCGCAGCTCGCTGTCATGCCCTGCGACCAAGTACCAGACGCCGCGCTTGACTACCAGCCCCAGCGGTGCAACCAGCCGCTCGGCGGCGTCCTCGCCGCGCAGATAGGTGATGCTCACCTTGCGGTTCTCCCATAAGGCTCCCTGCAAAGCGGATAGGCAGGGATAGGTCTCCCCGGAGGGATGCCACCCGGCTCCGTCGATGTGAATCCGCTGGCTGAGGAAGCTGAAGGGGGTGACTGGCTGCCGGTTAGCGACGGCCTGCAGCTTGCGGGCGGCCGAGGAGAACTCCTCCTGAATGCCCAGAGCGTGCAGAATCGCCGGATCAGCGGGCACCAGCAGCGCGGCAATCTCCTTGGTGTTCATTCCGGTCAGGGAATTCCGGTAGCCTTCAGCCAGCTTCCAGCCGCCTTCCCGGCCGCGCTCCGCCAGCACGGGGATGCCGGAGAAGCTTAGTGCCTCCATATCCCGGAAGATTGTACGTTCGGATACCTCCAGCGTTTGCGCCAGCTCTTTGGAGCTGATTTTCCCGCGGCTCTGTAAGAGTTGAACGATAGTGATCAGGCGATCCGCTCTCATTCTGCAACCTCCCTTGAATGTATTATTTATATATGTCAATGGTTGTCATGTATAAGGTATATATTAGACAAGAATACGGATTAGCGCAAATGATCATCTAATCCGGGCATGATAGATGAAAGGGAGCGGATCAAATGACAAATCTGCAAGGGAAAGTGGCATTGGTAACAGGCGGGAGCAGGGGAGCGGGCAGAGGCATTGCACTGGAGCTGGCGAAGGCTGGTGCCTATGTATACATTACGGGCAGGAATGCCGGTATGCCGCAGGAGGGACAGGCAAGAACGCTTGAAGGGGTGCTGGCTGAGATCCGCCGCTCAGGCGGGGACGGAGCTGTGATCCGCTGTGATCATACCAATGACAGCGAGACAGAGGCTGTAATCCGGCAGATTAGCGCAGAGCAGGGCAGATTGGATATTCTTATTAACAATGTCTGGGGAGGCAACAATTTGCCGATTTGGAATAATCCTTTTTGGGAGCTGCCTACGGAGCATTGGGACAATATGTTCACTTCAGGTTTAAGGGCACAGCTGATGACCAATTATTATGCAATTCCGCTGATGCGCAGCGAAGGTGCGGGGAAAGGGAAATTAATCGTCCATACGACCTTCTGGGACGAGTATAAGTACACCGGTAACTTCTATTACGATCTGTCCAAAAATGCGCTGGTGCGTATGGCCTACGGGCTATCCCTTGAACTGGCTGTAGATGGCATCGCGGTCATACCACTCTCTCCGGGCTGGATGCGGACCGAAGTGGTTCTGGATGATTTCCATACCGACGAAGAGCACTGGCAGGAGGTGACGGAGCTGCAGACTACCGAATCGACAGCATATGTCGGCCGCGCGGTTGCAGCGCTTGCTGCTGATCCTGAAGTGATATCCATGACTGGTACTCCCCAGAAGGTAGGGGACCTGGCACGGAAATATGGCTTTACTGACACCGATGGCCGGCAGGTGCCGCCATTCGTGATTTCCGGCTAAAAATATAAAACACTCTGGAGAGTGGGCGGCTGATGCCGTTACTCCTCAGAGTGTTTTTGCTTACTATGCCGTTATAGGCAGGAATAATTTTCTAGAGCAGAATGATCTCCTCAGCGGTGTTGATCTCCGGCAGTCCGGCCAGCTTCACCAAGACCTCCTTCGGCACACCCTTATCAACGGTCAGGAGCATAATGGCAGCTCCGCCGATGATCGTACGGCCAACCTGCATGGATGCGATATTGACGCCGTTCTCGCCAAGCAGGGTGCCGACGAGTCCGATGATACCCGGTTTGTCATTATGCGAGATCACAACCTGATGGCCTTCCGGAGCAATATCGACCGGGAACTTGTTGACCTTAACAATCCGTTCGCCATAGCCCTGCAGCAGGGTACCGGCGACCAGACGCTCTTCATCATGCTCAGCCTTGAGTGTTACCGTGATGAGGTTGGTGAAGCCTTTGGTTTTGGAAGCCTTGGTCACCACTACATTCACATCCCGGGTCTTCGCCAGATGCATCGAGTTGACGATGTTCACATCTCCGGCAAAGTGGCGGGTGAGCACACCTTTGACGACATAGCGGGTAAGCGGCTGGGTATCCACATCCGAGAGATCACCGGCATATTCCACAAGGATCTCGCGGATCGCTCCGTCCGTAATCTGCGTAGCGAAGCTGCCCAGCTTCTCGCCGAGGGTGAAGTACGGCTGCAGCTTGTTCATCACGCTAGGTGCAACCGGCGGAATGTTCACCGCGTTGATGAACGGTTCGTTGCGCAGGATATGAAGGACCTGCTCGGATACATCGATGGCCACGTTCTCCTGGGCTTCAATCGTCGAAGCACCCAGATGTGGAGTCACGATAATCTTCGGATGTGTAAGGAACGGGTGGTCTGCTTCAGGCGGCTCCTTCTCGAAGACGTCGAACGCAGCACCGGCTACAATACCGCTGTCAATCGCTTCTACCAGCGCCATTTCATCGATGACACCGCCGCGGGCACAGTTGATGATGCGCATGCCTTTTTTCATCACTTCGAATTGCGGACGGGAGATCATGTGGCGGGTCTCCGGGGTGAGCGGTGTGTGAACGGTGATGAAGTCTGCACCGCGCACAATGTCGTCTACCGAAGCCAGCTTCACTTCCATTTTCTCTGCACGGTCAGCTGTCAGGAACGGGTCATAGGCCAGGATGCTCATGCCGAAGGCTTTGGCGCGCTTGGCCACCTCGCTGCCGATCCGGCCCATGCCGAGTACGCCCAGTGTCTTGCCGCGCAGCTCTACGCCGAGGAAGGTTTTTCTGTCCCATACGCCGGAAATCGTCTTCGCGTAGGCTTGAGGAATATGACGGGCCAAGGCCATCATCATGGCAAAAGCATGTTCACAGGTCGTAATGGTATTGCCGTCCGGAGCATTGATAACGACTACACCGCGCTGCGTGGCGGACTCCAGCTTGATGTTGTCCACGCCGACTCCGGCCCGGCCGATAACCTTGAGATTAGTACCGGCGGCGATAATTTTGTCCGTCACGGTAGTCTGGCTGCGAACGAGTAAGCCGTCATATTCGCCAATGATTGCAACTAGCTCATCTTCACTTAGTCCTGTTTTCTTGTCTACAGTCACATCGCTTGCGTCCATCAATTGCTGAATGCCCAAATCGCTGATCGGATCCGATACTAATACTTTAAACATGGTCTCTTGTCCTCCTTCAAATGGGAAAGCTATTGTATATGCCAAGGATCACCGGGTAAGGCAATCCGCAGTACCAGAACTTACAAGAGCGTAATAAGCAGCTTGACAACGGGGTAACGCGCTGTCGCACAAAAGAAACAGCATGCAGAAGTACCGGATTCACGGGGAGATGGCAATAAAAAAACTCCCAACCCCCATACTACTGCCGTAGTAAGGGACGAGAGTTCTCGTGGTACCACCCTAATTCACTGCGACGGTTAAGAAGCAGCCTCATTGGCCTGCAAAGGCCACACTGGTAACGGAGTGATCCGATTGTATCTACTCTTGTGTTCAATACAATATCTCAGGAGCGCTAAAGATTAATGTCCGCCACCGGTTCTCACCACCCACCGGCTCTCTGAAGACTGCAAGTAATCTTTGTTCCATCATCGGTTTTGCTTGATTAATTTGTCATAATGTAACATGGTGATGCCAAGTGTGTCAATAGGATTCTTCTGCGCGGGTCCGCCTTGAAGTGGACCGTAAATTTCGTTATGATGCAATAACTGGTCCTACTCGTAGAAGAAAGGGAGCTGCGGCATGATCTCTTTGCCGTAATATTGTTCCCGCCACTTGATGAAGTCCTGCTCCTGCACCGCACCGGTGGAGATGAGCAGGGTGACGGAGGACTGGATATCATTCAGCTTCAGCGAGCTGGCGGTCCCGGAATAGATCATGTCATCAATCTTGGCAGTGATATCCTGCGGATCATATCCGGCGTAGATGCCGCGGTTGAGCATGATATTGGCGATGGAAGCATTCTTGAGCAAGAGCGGCATTTTTTTCCACTGAATGAAAGAGAGTGTCTTCAGCTCACCGGACTGCTGCGGAATGGACGGGTGGGTCTTCGACCCCCATTTCAGCATGGAATCATAGAAGTTCTTCTGGGCGAGCAGCCCGAATCTCACGGCACTGGTTGTGAAGTTGTCGCTTCTCAGCACTTTGGCGGCTTCGGCGCCGGAAGCTCCCGCAGTCACCTTACTGGAGGCTTGGGAGAAGAGTGTGAGACTCTTAAGAATATTGAGCTGAGATTCATAGAGCATCGGCGAATTGGTGAAGAGCGAATCCTGGGTTACCTTATCATACTGCTTGTCCGCGAGAATACTCAGATTCTTCAGTGTTGCCGCATTCTGGCGTGCATCCGTGCTGCGGGCAAGAACGCCCACCTGTTCATTCCAATTGCGCTTGAATTCCCGGTAAGGCAAAAATACGTTATGATAAAAGGTGACAAGATCCTGCTGCTGGTAGGAGCCGGAGAATTCCTGGGCGCTCGGGTGGTCCTTCAGCTGTGAATACTTGGCCTCTGTCTTGTCAGCTCCAACCTTGACTCCCGTGAAAAATGAAGCGAATGCGGATATTAGAAAAAACAAAAAACCTAGTGTGTACATCATTTGAGTGCGGGAGGTACGGCTGTTCATGATTAAGTGCTCCTTCGTATAGGTAAATTAACTTATGTAAAAACATTTATAGAACAGGCAGGTTATAATGAAAAAATTCAAATTGGGTGACATCAAAATTAAAAAGGCCGATCCACAGCAGTTAACAGACAAGCTGTTACTCATTAATCTGTACATTACTCAGGGCCTTACCTTATTTATCGGTTTGATATGGATATTATTACAGAAAAGAAATCCTATTCACATATTAAATTTTCCGGATAGTGTACATTTCGTGTACTGGGGCCTTGGCCTTGCAGTTATTATGCTTGCTGTTGACTTCCTGCTGACCCATATTGTTCCTGAAGACAGCATGGATGACGGGGGGATTAATGAACTGCTGTTCGGCAAAAGGCCGCTGTGGCATATTGTGGTCATTTCGGCGGTGGTTGCGGTGTGTGAGGAGCTGCTCTTCCGCGGAGCGATCCAGCATTCTCTCGGGCCGTACTGGACGAGTATACTGTTTGCTGTTATTCATGTCCGTTATCTGCGGCACTGGATTCCAACGGGCTGGGTCTTCCTCAGCAGCTATGGTCTTGGACTTATCTACATCCATTCGGGCAGTCTGTGGGCACCTATATTGTGCCATTTCCTAATAGATTTGTTCTCCGGTATGGTTATTCGTTACAGGAGGGTATCATGACAGAACAATTAAGCCGGGTAAGGTCCCGCCAGAAACAGCAGAAGAGAGAACAACAGCCTCCGGCCAGAGCGGGCAAGCGTCAGCCGGCTTCCGGGGCAGCAGAAGAGCGTGCGGGAAATCCGGTACCGGTGGCAGGGACCCTGTCCAGAAAGGAGCGCTTATCCGGGCGCAGGGCCTCCGGGAGGCCGGAGCGTGAGGCGGCACAGCAGGAAGGGGAGCAGACTCCTTCGCGTGCGGAGAGCTATCCGTCAGAGAGAATCCGGTTCAGCAAAATGTTCATCAATTCGCTGATTGTTGTATTTCTGATGCTGCTGGGCTTCCTCCTGTGGTGGGGAATTAACGGGGCGCCGGATCTGGGCAGCCTATGGAGTTGACTGCGGTGCTCCTGATTCTATTAGGTGTGAGTCTTGGGGGAGCAGGGGGCATGGGTCTCCTTATGGTTGCTGCTGCCTTCAAAAAACGGTTGAATCATCTGGATATTGTACTGGAGCGGCTTCCTGCCGCGTTCGACGGCTACCGGATACTGCTCATTACGGATATTCACCGCCGCCGTCTGCCGGAGGAGATGCTGACCCCGCTGCGGGGGAAGGTGGATGCTGTCTTCCTGGGCGGTGATATGACGGAGAAGGGCGCTTCCATAGAACGCCTGTTGAACAATATGACTCTGGCCGCTTCGGTTGCGCCTGTATATGCCGTACATGGGAATCATGATTACAGGGCGAACATCAATCTGGTGGATAACATCATCCGGGGAAGCGGAGCCAGGCTGCTGGTGGATGAGAACTGCGTCATTGAGCGGGACGGTGCGCAGTTTATTCTGACCGGGGTGGATTTCCCGCGGCAAGGCGGCAAGAAGGCCTACGGGCCTCTGCCAGCTGTGGCGGATGCGGAAGCCTTCCGGATCATCCTCGTGCATGATCCGCTCTGGCTGTCCCGGCAGCAGGAGATTCCGGCTGACCTGATTCTGGCCGGGCATACCCACGGAGGGCAGGTTGTACTGCCCCTGATCGGGAACCGGCATACCGATGAGTTCTACCGCCAATATAATGCGGGGATGTATGAGATCCCCCGGAGCTATAATGCGGGTCTCCCGCCGCTGAAGATGCTGATCAGCCGGGGGTTCGGTACGGCGCATCTGCCGCTGCGCTGGCGCAGTCCGGCCGAGATGCATGTGCTGACCCTGCGCTGCGGACAGCAGCATTCCGGATCGCAGAGATTCAATGTGATGAACCCATAAGCATGACAAAAAACCGGCTGCCCTCCTAACGGGGCAGCCGGTTTTGCTTGTTCATTCAGATCTTAGCGCATCTTCAGCTCAATGCTGCGCGGATCTACAAAGCTGTAGCCCTTGCCCTCAAGCGTAGTCAGCAGAGTGTCAAGTGCCTCTACCGTCCAAGGCAGCTCATGCATCAGGATATTGCTGCCGGAATGCAGCTGATCGGTTACATTCTTGATCAGCTTCTCCGTTTTGCCTGCATCCTTGGCCTTCATCTCCCAGTCAAGGGAGCCATTGGACCAGGTCATATAGAGCATGCCGTTTGCAGCGGCGATTTTTTTGCCTACATCACCGCCGGCACCGTGCGGCGGACGGAAGAAGTGAGGGGTCTCACCGGTGATTTCCTTGACGATTCTTTGAACATCCTCAATCTGCTTCTTCACTTCGGCTTCCGGCTTATCTTTCAGCACGATATGATCCCAGCTATGGTTGCCGAGTACGCCGCCCCGCTTGTGGATCAGCTCCAGCAGCTCGGGATGCTCCTTCACCCGGTACCCGTTGACGAAGAAGATCGCTTTGGCCTTGTGCTTGTCCAGTGTATCCATCAGCGGATTGATTAATTCCGCTTCCTTCGGCCCGTCGTCGAAGGTCAGCAGGACTACCTTCTTATTCGTGGCCGGATCATTCGGGACAATGTCATAATTCTTGTTCATATGATACAGCAGCGGAACCTGCGCATCGCTGGCTGCCGCAGGCGTGGCCTCCGGTGATGCAGTTGCCTCAGGTGCAGCTGAGGCTGTTACCTCAGGTGCAGGAGATGCGGCTGTCTCCGCCGCCTCTGTTGCTGCCGCAGGCTGTGGCGTCTTCTCCGCCGCCTGGCTGCCTGTATTTCCACTGTTGCTGCAAGCTGACAGCAGACAAGCCGCCAAAAGCAGCGTTATTGTTGCTTTACCCACTTTTTTCATCTCGCTTTCTTGTTGTTTGGCTGTATGAGCGGCTACCTTTCCGCGAACACTAAGCATGATTTTACCATACAAGGAGGTTGGAGATATGAATACTTCGTCATTTCTGTGCGGGGTGCTGATTGGTGCAGCCGCCAGTATGATTATGTCCAAAAAACGCAGCGCCATGATGTCTGCCTTACTGCACTCGAACGGTTCTTCCTATAATGCGGGTGACAAGGCCAAGGACAAAATTATGGGGATGGCCATGACTGGCTTCGGCAGCACGGCAGCGGGCAGCAGTCATGAACACTCAGGCTCTCATGTATCCGGCGGTGGCGATCATAGCGGTGGCGATCATAAAGAGGATTCCCCGTTAAAGTCCAAAGAATCAAATCTGAACATGCTGAAGGATTTCATCCGCAGCAACCCTGATGTGAAGCATGAAGTCGAGCAGATTCTCAAAGATACTCATACCGCCATACCGGGTTTGTAACCGGATTTAACCGCTGCAGAATCATTTTGGCGATGCAGGCATCGCTGAAGTGATTCTTTTTTAATACGGCTTTACATATAATGGGCAGCAAATTGGGCTGAATCTATATTTATTTACGTGCATTTGTAGCTTCAAAATGATAACATACATACATAGTAACCATTTTTGGCTCATTACTCGGGACTCATCATACATTAATATTAAATGAGCTTGCAAAAGGAGGATCCTGTCATGAGAATAGAGCGATTAAGTCAAGATAAGATACGGATTTTCCTCACTTTTGACGACCTGAGCGAGCGGGGCATCCAGAAGGAAGACATGTGGCAGGAGGTTCCCAAGGTGCACGACCTCTTTACGGAAATGATGGATCAGGCGTACAGCGAGCTTGGTTTTGACGCTACGGGTCCGCTTGCCGTGGAAGTGTTCGCATTGCCCGCGCAAGGCATGGTCGTTATTGTGACCCGGGGGAAATATGATCACCATCAGTACGGTGGGGCCGGGGAAGATGAATTGCCTGAAGAGATTTACGAAATGGAAGTTACTCTTGAACAAAGCGACTCCATTGTATATGCATTCCGCGATTTCGAGGTTCTGGTGGAAGCGGCTCATGTGCTCATCGGCAATATTACTTCTCAAGGACAACTGTATTCTTATAATGATAAATGGTACCTCTACTTCGATCCGAAGGAATTTGAAGAGGCTGCACTGTCAGGGCTGGTAGGCGTGCTCGCTGAATTCGGAGATTCCTCTCCGGTAACTCAGGCTGTTCTGGCCGAATACGGCAAGACGGTTATGGCGGAGAATGCGATTCAGACGCTGTGCAATCATTTCAAACGCCAGGAATAAGAGATAGCGGGAAGGTACCAGTCCGGCCATAACGGCTTCAGCAGAGATTAGGTATTAGCGCAAGGGAGGCTATTCGGTGCTTTTGTTATCGGTCATTTCGTCAGCAGTTGCACCGGGACTTGCGCTGCTGACTTTTTTCTATCTGAAAGACAAGTATGATCAGGAACCGCTCCATATGGTGCTTAAGGTGTTCCTGCTCGGCCTGATGATCGTGCTGCCTGTGATGATTATCCAGAGGGGACTGGTGCTGGGGCTGGACGGCGGTCCTTATGTGGATTCCTTTCTGATCTCAGCCGGGGTGGAAGAGGCCCTGAAGTGGTTTGTGCTGTACCATATGATTTACAATCATACCGAATTTGACGAGCCCTATGATGGAATACTATATGCCGTAGCGATTTCGCTCGGCTTCGCAACAATAGAGAATGTAATGTATGCATGGTACAGCAATGCTTCAATCGGCACCATGATTCTAAGGGCGCTGCTTCCAGTCTCCGGACATGCCATGTTCGGGGTAATTATGGGCTACCATATGGGTAGAGCCAAGTTCTCCGGCGGGGTCAAGACCCGTAAGATTCTGCTGATTTCATTGCTTCTGCCCTGGCTGTGGCATGGAATCTATGATTTTCTGCTCGCGACGACGGCTAATTATTGGATCTGGTTTATCGTGCCCCTGATGGCGGTCCTATGGTATAGAGGCATGGGGAAGGTAGCGCGGGCCAACAGCCGTTCCCCGTTTCGCTTTTTGAAGCGTGAGGAAGAGGTTAACCTATAATCGAGATGGACACACTTAATCCTACAGGGCAGTTCCTTAAGGCAAGGAATTCCAGAAAGGAGAGAGAGGTGTCTTTTTTTGCGAGTAAAAGTTCGGATTGTCTGCAAGCAGTGCGGCGAAACCTACATATTAAGAGGGAACAAGGAGCAGGGGGTTGTCCAGACCGGCTTCAAGCAATGTCTGTGCAGCTGTGTAAGCGGCTTCGAGATTGAGGAACGGGCCTGAAGACCGGATTCTTGAAAAAGTGCATAAGTCTTCTCAGTTATTGTCAAACTAACGGCAATAAGCTACTGAAAGGAGCTATGCGGACCTATGTACAAAAGATTAAGTGCCATAATGTTCCCGCTTACCGCACTCTTGCTGCTTGGAGCGCTCGTCTGGGGGTATCAGGAGAATCAGGAGAAGAATTCGATTCTGATCAAAGCGGAGAATCAGTATCAGCGCGCATTCCATGATCTCTCCTTCCATGTGGAGCGGCTTCACGGTGAGCTTGGCAATACGCTTGCGGTGAACACTACCTCTAACGGAATGCACCGCAAAGGACTGGTCAATGTATGGCGGATTACCAGCGAGGCGCAGAACGAGATCAATCAGCTGCCGCTGACGCTGCTGCCGTTCAGTGAGACGGAGGAGTTCCTCTCTAAGATCTCTAATTTCTCCTACAAGGCTGCGGTGCGTGACTTCACGAAGAAGCCGCTGACAGAGGGGGAGATGGCGAATCTGAAGACGCTCTACCAGAATTCGGCTGAAATCTCCAAGGACCTGCAGAAGGTTCAGGACAAGGTCATCGGCAAAAAGCTGCGCTGGATGGATGTAGAGACTGCACTGGCTACAGAGCAGAAGGCCGAAGACAACACGATCATCGACGGATTCAAAACCGTGGATAAACGCGTGGCGGCATACCCGGAGCTGGACTACGGCCCTTCGGTTGCAAGTATCTATGATAAGCGGTCGGTGAAAAAGCTGGGCGGCAAGCCGGTTACCGCTGACCAGATCAAGGGCAAGGCGATGAAGTTCGCCGAGCTGGGCGGGAAGGCACAGGTGAAGATTCAGGAGAATGGGAAGGGAACGGAGTGGGCTTCTTATACAGCCACTGTGACTTCCAGTGACCATAAGGAGCCGGTCTCGATGGACTTCACGGCGGAAGGCGGACTGCTGATCTCTTACAACGACAACCGCGAGGTAAGGCCTGCCAAAGTATCCATGAAGCAGGCTGTGGAGAAGGCGGGTAAGTTCCTGGAGAAGAAGGGCTATCCCGGCATGACCGCAGTCAGTGCGGACCGGTACGATAATCTGGGCAATCTGACCTTTGTCAGCAGCCAGGACGGCGTGCTCATCTATCCCGAGAAAATGACGGTTCGTGTCGGGCTGGATACGGGGGAAGCCATAGGGTTCCAGGCAAGCGACTATGTGAATGAGCATAAGGAGAAGCGTGTGCTGCCGAAGCCGAAGCTGTCCCTGGCTGAAGCCAGAGCGATGCTTAACCCGGAGTTCAAGGAGCTCTATAACCGGCTGGCCTGGATCGAGAATGAAGATGCGATGGAGCTGCTGACCTATGAATTCGGGGGCAAAATCAACGGCTCACAGTTCAGAATTTATCTGAACGCTGCTGACGGTAATGAGGAAGCGGTGGAGCAGATCCGCACCTCCTCGGGAGCACAGGATAAATAGCCGGACTTTCCATGGGGACAGCTAAAACCGGTTATATAAAGAAGACGCATTTCCGGAAACGGAGGGCGTCTTTTTTTGGTGATTAGGAAATTATGATTTACGTCCGATGTGGATAAGTTGTGCATTAAAGTTGGGTGTAAGTGTCTTGGAACATCGGCAGGATGACTATATTCTGGATCAGTAATAGGAATGACTTCGCTGATTTCACCGAACAGCCGGATATGGTCGAAAAACCGACTACATTCGGTGCGGCAGAGGCGTGTGGGCTGGATATGGTTGAAAAACCGACTACATTTGGTGCGGCAGAGGCGTGTGAGCCGGATATGGTCGAAAAACCGACTACATTCGGTGCGGCAGAGGCGAGTGGGCCGAATGTGGTCGAAAAACCGACTACATTCGGTGCGGCAGGGGCGTGTGGGCCGAATGTGGTCGAAAAACCGATCACAATGGGGATGCCGTAGGCATTTTGTTCGTGCTGAAACTATAGGCTGCAAGCCGGTTGCGGCTGTTGGTGTTCAACGCCTAATAATATTTCTGACCTGCCTCAAGAGGGCATGCTATAATCGGTTTAGCATTTATTACTAACTCAAGCGGCGGTGACAGGTTTGTATCCCAAAATTAATGAATATCTATACCTCCAGGTCGCATCCAGCGATGCGGCTGAGTCTGAGATCCAGTACCGGGCAAGGATTGCTGATATGGAGGACGAGAGCATCCTGATAGAAATTCCCATGCAGGAGAGTAACGGCCGGCTTAAGAAGCTGTTTATCGGTGACGAGCTGTCGGTCTATTTTCTCACAGAGGGCGGCATTAAGAATTATTTCAATACTCATGTGCTCGGCTTCAAGGAAGATGTCATCCGGATGGTCCGGCTGCGCAAGCCTGCGGCGGAGTCCATCTTCAAAATTCAGCGCCGCAGCTTCTTCCGCGTCAATGCCGAGCTGGAGCTGGCCGTGAAGGATGCCCTGGGCAGCCGGTTTCTGGTGCGCACCGAGGATATCGGCGGCGGCGGGACATCATTCTTAAGCGATGCCAAAATTACATTAGAGGTGGCCGACAAGCTGGCCTGCTGGCTGCTCGTCTCCTACCGCAACGGAAGCACGGAGCATGTTAATTTCGAAGGCGAGATTGTACGGATCAAACCGCTGGAGACCGGACGGAATCTGGTTATGGTTAAATTCTCGGCCATTTCCGATTCGGAGCGGCAAAAAATTATCCGGTACTGCTTTGAACGCCAATTCGATTTCCGCAACCGCTGATTCCCTGCGCAGGAATCTTCAAGAGGGCCCTGAATCAGCTTTTTTCTCCCTAAAAAACCTCAATGTCATTTTGCACTGGGGTTCAAACTGTGGTATAATTTTATAAGTCGCAGGCAATGCCTGCTTTTTTCTTGAGAATATCAGCAAGTTCCAAGAGAGATATGTCGATATGCGTATTTCTGCGGAAGAGTGTTTGAGGAGGAATGCCCCGTTGGACAGGCAGGATACACATACTAACGACCGAATTAACGTCGCCATCGACGGACCTGCCGGGGCAGGCAAGAGCACTGTAGCCCGATTGGTAGCACGGGAGCTGTCTTACATTTATGTAGACACGGGTGCCATGTACCGGGCAATCACCTGGTATATGCTTCGTGAAGGCATAGCTGCAGAGAATCATGAGCTGGTGGACCGGAAGGTCCAGAATATGGCGATTGAGCTTCTGCCTGAGAAAGATGTGCAGAAAGTGCTGATTAATGGGGAAGACATGACCCCGCATATCCGCAGTCTTCAGGTCAGTGGCCAGGTGTCGCAGTATTCGAAGATTGAGGGTGTTAGATCCAGACTGAGTCACTTGCAGCGTCAGATGGCGTTCCGCAAGGGAGTCGTGATGGATGGCCGGGATATCGGTACAACCGTACTGCCGGATGCCGAAGTGAAGATTTTCATGACGGCAAGTGTGGAGGAGCGTGCTCTCCGTCGTTACAAGGAACTGAAGGATACGGAAACAGTGACTCTCCAGCAGCTTGAACATGATATTGCAGCGCGGGACCGGCTTGATGAAGGCCGGGAGATTTCACCGCTGTGCCGTGCCGAGGATGCTATTCTTCTGGATACGACGCATATGGATATCCTTCAGGCCGTGGAAGCCATCGTCTCCCACTGCAGAACCTATGTTAACGGGGAGAGAAATCATCTATGATTTATGCATTTTGCGTGGCCTTGCTTCGTATGATTTATGCCATACTGTTCCCGCTCAAGATTGTGGGAAGAGAGAATGTGCCGAAGGAGGGTGGAGTCCTGCTCTGCGCGAATCACATCAGCCTGCTTGATCCCATGACGATCGGCATTAAGCTGAAGCGACAGGTAAGATATATGGCCAAGGCGGAATTATTCAATGTTCCGGTGCTGGGCTGGCTCATTAAGCAATTGGGCGCATTTCCTGTCAAGCGTGGCGGCGTAAGCAAAGAATCCATTAAGACGTCCCTCAATACGCTTCGCAGCGGACATGTGATGGGCATCTTCCCGGAAGGAACGCGGAACTCCGATTCAGGTTCAGCCAAGAAGGGTGCGGCAAGCTTCGCGCTCCGCAGCGGCGCAGCCGTTGTGCCGGCAGCCATTATCGGGTCCTACAAGCCGTTCCGCCGGATGACTGTTGTATATGGGGCACCCATAGACCTCAGCGCATTTGAAGGTGCGGGAAGTGATTCTCTGGACGCTGTAACCGATGTTATTATGGGACGCATCCATGAAATGATCAGTACCGGCAAGCCCAGTTCGCGGTAAGTCCGGGAGTCAATCTTCTGTTTCTGTGAATAGCTTATAAATTACAGCATAACCGCTATTTTTTGGAACATACTAATCAACAAAATGAAATGGTTTAACGAAGCAATGATTGTTTTGAACTCTGCTCTACGCGGGTTTAAATAAATGGGGTTTTGAATCGAGGAGGGTAATCACATGTCTGAAGAAATCAAGAATCAAGAAGCTGCGGATAACGTTGAGAATAACGAGACCGTAGATAAGGCAGAAACTGTAGAATCCGCTGTTACCGAATCTGCAGAAGTTGTTGCCAGCAATGAAGAAGAAGTGACAAGCCAGGAAGGTCTGGAAATCATTTCTCTGAAAAAAGGCGATACCGTGAAAGGAACAATCGTCAAAATTGAAGATAACCAAGCTTATGTAAGCATTGGATATAAATACGACGGCGTTATTCCTATTCGCGAATTGTCTTCCGTTCAGCTGGACAATGCCGCAGCAGCGGTAGAAGTCGGCCAGGAAGTGGAATGCAAGGTTGTCAGCATCAACGACAACAAGGAGAGCCTGGTGCTTTCCAAGCGTGCCATCGACAGCGAGAAATCATGGGAAGATCTGGAGAAGTATTTCGCTTCCCAGGAATCCTTCGAAGTTACTGTAGCTGATGTTGTCAAAGGCGGCCTTGTGGCTGACGTTGGCGCACGCGGCTTCATCCCGGCTTCCATGGTTGAGCGTCACTTCGTTGAAGATTTCAGCGACTACAAGGGCCGCACACTGCGTGTCAAAGTGAAAGAGCTTGACCGTGAGAACAGCAAGGTAATTCTCTCCGCCAAAGAAGTTCTGGAGGAAGAATTCGAAGCTAACAAGCAGAAGATTATGGCTGAGCTGTCTGAAGGCCAAATCATCGAAGGTACGGTTCAACGCCTGACTCAATTCGGCGCATTCGTTGATGTTGGCGGCGTAGACGGACTGGTTCACGTATCTGAGATTGCTTGGAACCACGTAGAGAAGCCATCCGATGTTGTATCCGAAGGCGACAAGGTTCGCGTGAAAGTACTTAAGGTTGATCCTGAAAAAGGCAAAATCAGCCTCAGCATCAAAGCAGCTGCTCCGGGTCCTTGGGATTCCGCAGCAGGCAAGATCAACATCGGCGATGTAGTTACAGGCGAAGTTAAGCGCCTTGTGAACTTCGGCGCATTCGTTGAACTGCTGCCAGGCGTTGAAGGCCTTGTGCATATCTCCCAGATCTCCCACAAGCACATTGGCACTCCGCATGAAGTGCTCAAGGAAGGACAGGAAGTACAAGTGAAAGTGCTTGACTTCAACCCATCCGAGAAGCGCGTCAGCCTGAGCATCAAGGAAACTGAAGAAGCTCCGGCTCCTTCGGCCAGACCAGAACGCAGCAACAGCAGAGACAGAGCGCCTAAGGAAGTGCTGAACAATCCTAACGTATCGCTCAGCAACGAAGGCCTCAGCTTCACACTGGCTGAACGTTTCGGCGACAAGCTGGACAAATTCAAGGGTAACAACTAATCCCTTTGTTATCTCATCATAACGGGTAAAGTAATCGGCGAGCCCTCGATCAGAGGGTTCGCCGATTGTCTGTTCCAGGGCATACAGGATAGCGGCAATACATGGGTAAGACGGTTAGCCAATTGGAATGTTTTTTGCTATGATGAGTAACGTAAGGAAGACAGGAGGAATGAATATGGCAAGACCCGTAGTGGCCATTGTCGGCAGGCCTAACGTCGGAAAGTCGACGATCTTTAACCGGCTGATTGGCGATAGACTGGCCATCGTAGAAGATAAACCGGGGATTACACGTGACCGGATATATGGAGTCTCCGACTGGAACGGCAAATCCTTCAGTGTCATTGATACTGGCGGGATTGAGATTGACGGAGAAGACGCGATTCTGAAATCCATCCGCGTTCAGGCGGAGCTGGCGATTGAGGAAGCGGATGTGATCGTCTTCATGTGCGAGGCGAAGAGCGGACTCACGAGTTCGGATGAGGAAGTGGCGCAGATTCTGTTCCGTTCCGGCAAGCCGATCGTTCTGGCTATCAACAAAGTGGATAACATGAAGCGCACCGAAGATATTTATGAATTTTATACCCTTGGAATCGGTGATCCGATCGGCATTTCAGGAAGTCACGGAACCGGAATCGGCGATCTGCTGGACGCGGTTGTTGAACGTCTTCCGGATAAAGTGGATGAGGAATATGATGAAGATGTCATCCGTGTAGCCTTGATCGGACGTCCGAATGTGGGTAAATCCTCACTGGTTAATGCCATTCTGGGCGAAGAACGCGTTATTGTCAGTGATGTTGCGGGGACTACACGCGATGCGATTGATACGCCGTTCGAACGGGATGGTCAGCGTTATGTGCTGATCGATACAGCGGGCATGCGCAAACGCGGCAAGGTCTATGAGAACACGGAAAAATACAGTGTAATGAGAGCCATGAAGGCGATTGAGCGTGCTGATGTTGTACTCGTTGTAATCAACGGCGAAGAAGGCATTATCGACCAGGACAAGCATATTGCCGGGTATGCCCATGATGCGGGCAAGGCTTCGGTCTTTGTTGTCAACAAATGGGATGCCATTGAGAAAGACGACAAGACGATGCAGAACTTCGAACGCAACATCCGCGATCACTTCCTGTTCATGAGCTATGCTCCAGTGGTATTTCTGTCTGCGCTTACGAAACAGCGTCTGCAGAAGCTGCTGCCTGTCGTGCAGCATGTCGCCCAACAGCACGCCCTGCGGATTACCACCCATCTGGTGAATGATGTGGTATCGGATGCCGTGGCGATTAATCCTCCGCCTACGGACAAAGGCCGCCGTCTGCGCATTAACTATGTCACCCAGGTGGCAACGAAGCCGCCGACCATCGTGGTATTCGTCAATGATCCTTCGCTGATGCACTTCTCCTACGAACGTTACCTGGAGAACAAGCTGCGTGCAGCGTTCAATTTCGAGGGTACACCGATCCGCCTCTTTACACGGCGCAAATCCGAGAACGAAGGTTAGGGGAGAAGAGTAGTGGCGTTTGAACTTCTGGTTATCGTTATAAGCTATCTGCTTGGCTCCATCAGCTTCAGTGTACTGCTCGCCCGGCTGCTTAAGGGGATTGATATCCGCCAATATGGAAGCGGCAATGCGGGTGCGACCAATACACTGCGTGTGATGGGGAAGGGACCGGCCATACTGGTGCTGTTTCTGGACGTACTGAAGGGAATTGCCGCAGTCTGGCTTGGCACATGGGCCGGGGGATGGGGAAGCTGGGTCGCAGTGGTCTGCGGACTGGCTGCCATCATCGGGCATAACTGGCCGGTCTATTTTCATTTTCGCGGGGGGAAAGGGATTGCAACGACGATTGGAGTGATGGCTACACTGGTATTCTGGCCTGCACTGATTGCCGGGGCGATTGCCATTCTCGCTATTATACTTACACGGTATGTCTCGCTGGGCTCGCTGATCTTTGTGGCTCTGACTCCAGTGTGTCTGCTGTTCACAGAGCATACGACCCCGGAGCTATGGGGAAGCCTGGTCATCGTAGTGTTCGCCTTCTGGCGTCACCGCAGCAACATCGTGAAGATCTCGCAGGGCCGTGAGAACAAAATCGGCTCCAAAGCCAAGGAGGGGAATCGCGTTGTCTGATAAAGTAACCGTGCTGGTCGCGGGCAGTTGGGGAACTGCGCTGGCTACTGTGCTGGCGGCTAACCACTCGGAGGTTTATCTGTGGACGCGAAAGCCTGAGCAGGCTGCCGAGATTAACGAAGCACATACGAATCATCATTTCCTGCCGGGGGTTAAGCTCCCTGGAAATATTATTGCCACCACTGACATGGAGACTGCCGTCTCCGGTTCGAAGGCGGTAGTCATTGTGGCGCCTTCTTCCGGAGTGCGTCAGGTGGCGCATAGCCTTAAGCCGTTCTGGAAGGAAGATATGCTCTGCATTCACGCCACGAAGGGCTTCGAGACCGAGACCATGAAGCGGATGTCCACAGTGATCTCGGAAGAGCTGGGCTGCAGCGAAGGCGATATTGTGGTGCTCTCCGGGCCGAGCCATGCTGAAGAAGTGGTACGGCTCTGTCCGACCACGGTCGTCGTGGCTTCACCGGATGAGAGCCGTGCCAAGGCGGCGCAGGGGCTGTTCATTAACAACGACTTCCGTGTGTATACCAACAGGGATCAGCTAGGGGTAGAGCTGGCTGGTGCACTGAAGAATATTATCGCGCTGGGTGCGGGGCTGTCCGACGGGCTGGGGTTCGGGGATAATGCGAAGGCGGCACTGCTTACCCGCGGCCTGGCCGAGATCTCCCGGGTCGGGGTAGAGATGGGTGCGAATCCCTTAACCTTCTCCGGCCTTGCCGGACTTGGTGACCTGGTCGTAACGGCAACAAGCCAGCACAGCCGCAACTGGCGCGCCGGCTCCATGCTGGGCCAGGGCCAGCCGCTGAATGAGGTGCTGGACTCGATGGGGATGGTTGTCGAAGGCATCCGGACGACGGAGGTGGCTTATGCGATCTCGCTGAAGCTGGGCGTACAGATGCCCATCACCGACCAGATTTATCATGTGCTGTTCAAGGGCAGAACACCGCGTAATGCGGTGGAAGCCCTGATGGGCCGTGACCGTAAGACGGAGATGGAGGCCATTTCCCAGGAGACCTGGGAGCAGTGGCATTCCTGATCACGTTCACCTTTTGCCGGAATATCTCATATGTTGTTAATGGGGATTGACGGAGGAGGGATGAACAGTGAGCAGAGATTTTTCCAAGGATGCTTTGAACGCCATCAACAAGAAGACGGGCAAAAACATTTCGGAAGGTGCCATCAAAAAGCTGGCCGGTACGGTTAAGCCGGGCACCACACAGAATGAAGCCCAGCTCCGCCAGTTAATTAAACAGGTATCAGCTATGGCTAAAGTGCCGGTCAGCGAGGCTACAGTGCAGGAGATCGTCAATGCTGTTAAAAAAGGCGGCGCCGGTTCCGGTACGATGGAGTCTTTAATGAAAATGATGCTGAAAAAATAGCATATCCGTGAAGTAAGCCATTCCTGCCGGGATGGCTCCTTTTCAGACTGGGCATAACTCCGGAAGGTAAGCTGATTCCGTGGTTGATGCCCTTTTTTCCATAGCCAGGGGCTAATCTGTAAATTAATACTTAAAAAATGACGGATTTCACGCTATAATAGTCGCAATCCGGGAAAAGTGAAATGGAGGCGCATGACCTATGGACCCGATGACAAAAATGTGGCTGTCTCTGATTGCGGTACTGATTATGGGCTTATCCGTTTTTTTGATTACTTTTGCACGCAGCAAGACGAAGGGACTGCTTAGAGCTGTTTTATCGGTCATTGCTTTTGTCATCCTGCTGATCGGAGTTCTGGGCGGGGCTGCTTCAATTATGTAAGCATTTACATTATACTCAGGCAGACGTATTTCTGACAGAATCGTTAGTTGATTTTACAGGAATGGGGCGTGTGTAGTTTGATGGCCGGTTCAGGAATTCCTTATGTGCTGGAGACGGCACTGGGCAGCATAGCGCGGGAGTTGGATGTGATCGGGCCGGGTAAGCCGCCGGTGTGGCTGCTGGGGGGAAGCTGCGGTCTGCTGCTGCACGGGGTTCAACTGAGTGCTGCTCCGCGCGATATTGACCTCTATTGTGATTTGGAGGATACCGCGCAGCTTCATCGGGCACTGCTGAGATACACTGTCTGCGCACCGGGGGAGGATTATAGCGGAGGCTGTTACTCTCTGCGCGGGCTCTACTTCATCGGAGAGGTGAAGGTTGAGCTGGTGGGCGGATTCAGGATCGGCAGCGGCTCCGGGCAATATTCAGTGGATATCAGCAAGCTGCAGCCCTATGCCCCGGAATGTACGTTCGAAGGGAGCGGCCGCCTGGCCCTGATGCCGCTTGTCCATGAGCTGATCTTCAATCTGCTGCGCGGCAGGGAAGAACGCTGCCGGGCGATTGCGGAGCTGATGAAGCAGGATGTAGCCGGTCATCTGCCGCTTCTGGAGCAGCTCATTGAAGAGAATCATCTGGAAGCCGACGGCCTGCAGTCTAGGCTGGACGAGCTGCTGGGGATATCCGAATCTATACGTATATAACCTGATTTCAAGGAAGGAGGCTGTAAGATGAATGCGAAATCGCAAATAACGGTCACTTTCCTTCCGGAACAACGCACAGCTTCTGTCAAGCATGGGGTTACGCTGCTGGAGGCTGTGCGCAAAGCCGGAATCGTCCTGCCTACCCGCTGCGGGGGCAAGGCGGGATGCATGATGTGCAAAGTGTCCGTAGAGCGTACGGATGCCGCGGGACTCAGACCTCCTGCGGAGGCGGAGAAGCGCAAGCTTGGCAGCCTGCTGGATGAAGGCGTCCGCCTGGCCTGTCAGGCCGCTGTATGGGGCGACGTCCAAGTGCATATTCCCGAGGACCCGCTGAAGGCGGCTGTACGCCGCAGACTGGAAGCGGCGCGCCGTGGCGAATCGGAGGACTTATGGTGATGGTTACTCCCGGCGCAAATGCAACCCTAAACGAACAGAGAGGAGCCCTGCGAGTGGACTCCATGCATCTGGTGAAGCTCCGGCAGAGCCGGCACAGGTCTGCGCTGCTGCTGCCGCTGCTTGTCCTGCTGATCTTGTCTCTAACCGGCTGCATGTATCCCCGGGAGCAGCAGCAGCCCGGCAGCAGTTACCGCGAGAGTGTGAAGCGGGTGCAGGCGGCGGTCGATGATTATCAGGAGCAGAAGGGGCTGCTGCCGATCTTGACCAGCGATCAGGACACGCCCAGATACGAGAAATTCGTGATTGACCTGAATAAGCTGCAGCAGGAAGGGTACCTGGACGAGATCCCGGCAGCAGCGTTCGAGAAGGGCGGGAGCGCCCATTTTCTGGTGCTGGATGAGGAGACGGACCCACAGGTCAAATTAATGGACCTGGTGACCGTGCAGAAGGTTAACGATATCCAGCGCAAGGTGAACCTCTATAAGTCTGCGCACGGCGGGAAGCTTCCGGCAGGGGAGGAGCTGTATCCGGGCCTTGTATCTATCGATGCCAAACGGGCAGGGACAGGGACAATCAAGCTAAGCAGCGTATATTCGGGCCAGCCGCTCGGGCTCCTGATGGATCGCAGCGGGGCAGTCTATGTTGATTACGGTGCGGATATCTCCTCTGCCATTGATAAGAACGGGAGCAGTCCGGCGGCAGACCGTGACCTGCGTCTGGAGCTTACGCAGGCCTCCTATTATGTCCCCGTCAAGTCTCTCCCTTATCTGTGGGTGGATGGCCGTCCCCTCCCGCAGGCTCCGCAGGAATAGCAATATACTATTATAAATTAAGGCAGCAGTTCTCCGAGAGCGGGGGCTGCTGCTTTTTTGTATGGGGAGTCTCAGAATGGATAGTAGTTCTAGGCCGCAAGCCGCCCTCATAGACTTGATGAGAAGACTTCCGGGTGTCTTGACGCAGTGGCGAGCTAGTGGCGAGCTAGAGCGGGTATACGAAATTTCAGATGCAAAAATGCGCGGACGCTGGTCATAAATCCGTTACGGATACATATGATGATACTAGTCCAAATGCATGTCCGAGCATTCGGAGTTTAGCGCGGGGCAACCTTGCTTCGCCTCAGGCAAGTAAGCTAGGCTTCGGGCGGGCAAAGCTTAGTCCGGTGGTTGTCCTGCAAGGGTCAGTTTGCCGGCGGAACGCGAAGTCGATGCTCTTCAGGCATTTTTTCTTCGGAGTAATATGAGGAGGGGATCTCTTTTGGAAAAAGTGGATATTTTCAAGGACATTGCCGAGCGTACCGGCGGAGACATTTATCTTGGCGTCGTCGGCGCGGTTCGCACGGGGAAATCGACATTCATCAAGCGCTTCATGGAAACGATTGTTCTGCCGAACATCACGAGTGAAGCAGACCGGGTAAGAGCGGTCGATGAGCTGCCGCAAAGTGCGGCAGGCAAAACTATTATGACTACCGAGCCTAAATTCGTACCCAACAATGCGGTGCAGATTAAGGTGGCCGAAGGCCTGGAGGTTAACGTCCGGCTGGTCGATTGTGTAGGCTATGCAGTGGAAGGCGCAAAAGGGTATGAGGATGAGAATGGTCCGCGGATGATCTCGACCCCATGGTTCGAGGAACCGATTCCTTTCCAGGAAGCGGCTGAAATCGGGACACGCAAGGTCATTCAGGAGCACTCGACTCTGGGTGTGGTAGTGACTACCGACGGTACGATTGCCGAGATTCCACGGAGCTCGTATGTCGATTCCGAAGAGCGCGTGATCGCAGAGCTGAAGGAGGTCGGCAAGCCGTTCGTGCTGGTCATCAACTCCACCCGGCCGCGCAGTGAGGAAGTCCAGCAGCTCCGCAGTGAGCTTGCCCTCAAATATGATATTCCGGTGATGACGCTCAGCGCTGCGAATATGACCGAGGACGATGTGACTGGTGTCCTGCGCGAAGTACTGTATGAATTTCCTGTACATGAAGTTAATGTTAACCTGCCGAGCTGGGTGATGGTGCTGGGCGAGAATCACTGGCTGCGCAGCAGCTATGAGAATTCTGTCCGTGATACCGTGAAGGATATCCGTCGTCTGCGCGATGTGGACCGCCTGGTCTCCCAGTTTACCGAATATGATTTCATCGACCGGGCAGGCCTCAGCGGCATGAACATGGGCCAGGGGGTTGCCGAGATTGACCTCTACGCTCCCGAAGAGCTGTATGATCAGGTGCTGATGGAGGTAGTCGGGGTCGAGATTCGCGGCAAGGATCACCTGCTCCAGCTGATGCAGGACTTCTCCCACGCCAAGCGTGAATATGACCGCTTCTCGGAAGCGCTGGAAATGGTTAAGACCACGGGGTATGGCATCGCCGCACCTTCTCTGGCTGAGATGGCGCTGGATGAGCCTGAGCTGATCCGCCAAGGCTCCCGCTTCGGAGTCCGGCTGAAGGCTACGGCGCCGTCGATCCATATGATCCGGGTGGATGTAGAGTCGGAGTTCTCGCCGATTATCGGTACAGAGAAGCAGAGTGAAGAGCTGGTGCGCTACCTGATGCAGGACTTTGAGAATGACCCGATCAAAATCTGGGAATCCGATATCTTCGGCCGGTCCCTGCATTCCATAGTCCGTGAGGGCATTCAGGGCAAGATCGCGATGATGCCGGACAATGCCCGCTACAAGCTGCAGGAAACGCTGGGCCGGATTATCAACGAAGGTTCAGGCGGCCTGATCGCCATCATCCTCTAAATGAAATAGGCTTGTCCTTTGGAGCGGGAGCTTTTCCCGCTCTTTTGCTCTTTCCGGGCCCTTTCGCTGCTAGAGTGGAAAAGGGGAATTCTCCCTGGAAAGCTTCCGCTTTTACGGCATAACTGGTAGTAATAGACTGCGCAATTGCAGCGGAATGAAGGGAAACCTGCTACTTTCTGCTCCTTTTTTGAGGAACGCCTTGATATTATGGTTGGGCTGTATTACTATAAGTTTGTTGCGCTTCTAGAAGAGAGGCGCCAGTTTCTAGCATTAAACGGGATTATCACGTATATTTTACGTTGAAACGGAAAGAGTGTATGATACCGGAACTTTTAACCAGGGAGGTGAGAAGACATGAATAAATCAGATTTGATCAACGTAGTTACAGAAGCAACTGAACTTCCCAAAAAAGACGCTACGAAAGCGGTAGATGCTGTTTTTGAAGCTATCACAGGTGCACTGCAAAGCGGCGATAAGGTTCAGCTGGTTGGATTCGGAAACTTTGAAGTGCGCGAACGTTCCGCACGTAAAGGCCGCAACCCGCAGACTGGTGAAGAAATCGAAATTCCTTCAAGCAAAGTACCGGCTTTCAAACCCGGTAAAGCGCTGAAAGACGGAATCAAATAAAGATTTCTACATATCTGCCCCATAGTCCTTGAATACCAACGATGCCGCCTTCCAGGGCGGCATTTGTTTTTGAGAGAGGCTCATAAACTTTGAGGAGGATTACAATGACTGAGAAGAAGAATGAAGTGAATCCTGCACCGTCCGGCAGCGACTATATCGTAGTCAAGGCCAAGGAGAACGGTGTTCAGGTCATCGGGCTGACCAGAGGGCTGGACACACGGTTTCACCATACGGAGAAGCTGGACAAAGGCGAGGTGCTCATTGCCCAATTCACCGATCACACCTCAGCAATGAAAATCCGCGGCAAGGCTGAAATCTGGAGCAAACACGGACAATTAGAGAGTGAAAGCTGAAAAGCAGGCATAGCCTGCTTTTTTTCAAAATATAACTAGATATGGGCCGCTCTGCGGTGCCGTATAATCCTGCATAGCAGCGGAAACTATGAGTAGGGAGGCATGTTATGAACCGGAGCTGGCTGATCGGAACGGCGTTGCTGCTTAGTGCAGCTACTACCCTGCTGCTGCCGCAACTGGCCGGCAACGTTATAACTGCCCAGAGTAACTATAGCGCAGTACAGACGATAGGCCCGGATGGTCTGGTACTGGAGAATGACAATCTGGTAGATGCGCTCAGTGAGATTCCCTTCAGTCTGATGATTGACAAGGCAGGCTGGGAGAACGGGGTATTGTCTATGGATCTCAAGGTGAACGGTGATGCCCACGAACCGCAGGAGCTGTACCGCAACATGGCTCTGGCTATCGGGTTCGCGATTCAGGAGACTTCGAACGTAGACCAGCTGCTGCTGCGTGTGGTGGCAGAGGATAGGTGGCTGGATACCCGCCGCCTGCTCCTTGCCGGTGATATCCGCCGCAGCGAGTGGAGCCCCCTGCTGCAGGAGGCGCTGGAGAACGCAGGCAATTCGCCTCTTCCCGATTCGCTGAAGAACGGCTTCCGCATTAGCGAAAGCGAGCTGTGGAAAAAGCAGTTCATTTATCCCTGAACCGGGTAATTGAAACTAGAAGGCTTCACCCGTGCGTGACAAAAAAACATGTGATATAATAGACAAGATTGTGAACAATGAGTTTGACAAACGTCAATGGCTTCGGAGGCTAAAATGAAACCGTACCGCATACCGCAACTGGCTAAACCCTACACCGACTACGATATGATTCAGCGGCATACGGAACTGCCGCCGTTCTCAGACGGGCGGGGTCATTTGTTATATATTTTTCTCGGCAGGGGCCGGGGGGCAGACTTCCAGCAGGCAGAGCTGTTCACCCTGGTGACCGGACTCGTCCAGCTTGGACTGGATACCCATGAGAGCATTGACCGGAATCATGAAGAGCCCGGCGGCGATATGATGCGCACCCGCCAGCTGAAGGTTCTGGCCGGTGATTATTTCAGCAGCTGGTTCTACCATCTGCTCGCGAGACACGGTCAGGTTGAAATGGTTGGCACACTCAGCGCGGCTATCGCTGATTTCAATGTGATGAAGGCCAATCTTTACGGCAAGATGAGCGGAACGCTTGTCCCGGCCGAACAATACTTGAAGCACACGGTACAGCTCAATATGCGGCTGTTTCTTTCTTTTACACCGATGATTGAAGAGTCCCTTAGAGATATCTGGCAGAAGCTGCTCGCCGAATTCTGCCAGTGTGAGACAGCAGCCCTGGAATTGCGCCGGGGGACAGCTCCGGCAAGTGCGCTGGAAGGCTATGCTTACTGGAAGGTGATGGAGTCGGCGACCGAAGAGGAGCGTCAGCAGCTTAAGGGGCAGACTCTGGACCCCAAGGATTGGCAGAAGCTGAAGCTGAGATGCAAATGCGATACGCTGCTGACGGACAAGCTGCATAGCTCGCTCGCGTCCATTCAGTCGTTATTGCAGGGGATCAGGGACGAGGATCTGGCGGGTCAGCTTAGAGCTGCACTGGACCGCCTGCTTCTGCAAATGAAAATTTCCGGACAAGCTGCCGTGGAGGGTTAGAGAATGACAGAAGATAAAGTTACCGTAACAGGGGGGCAAGGCGACAAGCCGAAGGAGCAATTTGTCCATTCGGTATTTGAGAGCATTGCCGGCAAGTATGATCTGATGAATGATATTCTGAGCTTCCGGCGTCATAAGGCCTGGCGGAAGTTCACCATGCGCAAGATGGGCATGAAGCGCGGGGACTCGGCAGTAGACCTGTGCTGCGGTACCTGTGATTGGAGCATTGCCCTCGCGGATGCGAGCGAGACCGGAAATGTCATGGGACTGGACTTCAGCGCAGGCATGCTGGAGGTGGGACGGCGTAAGGTGGAAGCGCGCGGATTGCAGGACCGCATCTCCCTGATTCAGGGGAATGCGATGGAGCTGCCGTTCGGTGATAATTCCTTCGATTACGCCACGATTGGCTTTGGACTTCGTAATGTGCCTGATCCCGTACAGGTGCTGAGTGAGATGAAGCGCGTGGTGAAGCCCGGCGGTATGGTGGTCTGCCTGGAGCTGTCGAAGCCGATGAAGCAGCCGTTCAAAGGTATTTATTATTTTTATTTCCAGCGTGTGCTTCCGCTGCTCGGCAGGCTGTTCGCCAAGCGGTATGAGCAATATAAATGGCTTCCTGAATCACTGGCACTCTTCCCGGACAGGAAGCAATTAGAGGAGATCTTCCGGGATACCGGACTTACAAAAGTGGAATCGTTCCCCTTGAACGGTGGCATCGCGGCGTTACATCTTGGACTCAAGGAGAACTGTAATGTTTAAGAAAATCGGTATTTTTCTACAAATGATTAAATTCGAACACACGGTTTTTGCTTTACCTTTTGCCTTTATGGGGGCCTTGCTGGGTTCAGTAGTTATGTTTGGGGAACTGCCCTCCTGGAGCCAGATCGGATGGGTGGTTGTTGCTATGTTCGGCGCACGCAGCGCGGCTATGGGGCTTAACCGGCTGATCGACCGGATCAGTGATGCGAAGAATCCGCGGACAGCGGGCAGAGCCATTCCGGCAGGATTACTGAAGGTTGGAGAGGTAACGCTGTTCATCGCGTTCTCGTTCTTTTTGCTGTTCTGGGCAGCCTTCAAGCTCAATCCGCTGTCAGCTAAGCTGCTGCCGATTGCTGTTTTTCTGCTGGTCCTCTATTCCTTTACCAAACGCTTCACCTGGGCCTGTCACCTGATTCTCGGGCTCACCATTGCCCTTGCGCCTCTCGGCGGCTGGGTTGCGGTTACAGGAACAGTGGACTTGACTGCTATGATCTTCTATTTCACGATCGTATTCTGGACAGCAGGCTTTGATATCATCTACTCCTGCCAGGATGTGGACTTCGACCGCAAGGAAGGACTGTATTCGATTCCGGTGCGCTTCGGGGTGGCCCGTGCGCTGGGGATTGCCAAGGTCTTTCATCTGCTGACAGCCCTGGGCTTCATCTCTCTCTTGTTCATCACGGAACTGAGCTGGTGGTATGTGGCCGGCATGGTGATTGCTTATATTATTCTGTTCTATGAGCACTACATTGTGTCTCCGGGTGATCTAAGCAAGCTGCAGACCGCCTTCTTCACCATGAACGGTGTACTTAGCATTGTGGTCTTTTCCTTTACTCTGATTGACCTGGTGGTGCAGTTCTACAAATGACCGAACTTAAGCCTAAGAACTTCGTGGTTGGCATTACCGGTGCGAGCGGGGCGATCTACGGCATCCGGCTGACAGAGACCCTGCTGTCCCTCGGTTATACAGTACATCTGGTTGTCAGTAATGCAGGCTGGCGTGTCTTCAAGGAGGAGCTGGGTTATGCCGTAACTGACCGGGAAGGACTGCTGAATGAGCAGTTCGGCAGCTATCCCGGTTCTCTTCTGTATCACCCGGTACAGGATATAGGCGCTTCGATTGCCAGTGGCTCCTTCCGGACAGAGGGAATGATTATTATGCCCTGCTCGATGGGAACACTGTCTGCTGTAGCACATGGCAGCTCGGACAATCTGATGACACGGGCAGCGGATGTCATGCTGAAGGAGGGCCGTCCGCTCGTTCTGGTGCCCCGGGAGACACCGCTGCATGCGATTCACCTGGAGAATATGCTGAAGCTGTCGCGGATGGGCGTCAAGCTGATTCCGGCAATGCCGGCGTTCTATTACGGTCCTGCCACCATGGATGATCTGGTCAATTTCATGGTGGGCAAGGTGCTCGACAGCTTCGGGATTGAGCATACTTTATTTCGCAGATGGGGGGATGAAGGGTGACAGACCTGGAACACACCGTCATCGGCAAAATCAGTTATACCAATTCATGGCCGGTCTATCATTATTTCGATCCCTCTTCTTTAAGCTTTCCTGCTGAAATGGTGAGTGAGGTGCCTGCTGTGCTTAACCGGGGCATGGCAGCAGGAGATATTCATGTTGGGGCTTTATCCTCCTTTGCATATGCAGCGGCCAGCGACCGGCTGCTGCTGCTGCCCGGTCTGTCCGTCAGCGCGGACGGTCCGGTGCGGTCAATATTTCTTTTCTCCAAAAAGCCGTTACAGCAGCTTGGCAGCGGAACGATAGCCGTGACGAATACTTCGGCTACCTCGGTCAATCTGCTGAAGATCCTGATGCACAAGGCCTTAGGCACTAGTCCGGAGTACATTAGCAGCGATCCCGATCTGAACACTATGATGCAGCAGGCGGATGCCGGGCTCCTGATCGGAGACCATGCCATCCGCGCCTCCTGGCAGGATCAGGGCTATGAAGTAACGGATCTGGGCGAGCTGTGGAAGGAATGGACGGGCCACAGTATGACCTTTGCTGTGTGGGCGGTCAACCGCAGGGCTGCAGCCCTGAATCCTGAGGCCATTGCCGAGATTGCTGAAGCCTTCGAGCGGAGCAAGAGACGCGGCCTGAATGAGCTGGGACCGGTAATTCACGAAGCCTGCTGCACGATCGGGGGCACGGCCTCCTATTGGAGAGATTACTTCCGTAATTTATGTTATGACTTTGGGGAAAGGCAGCAGGAAGGTCTGAACCTCTATTTCCGCTATGCCTATGAAATGGGCCTGCTGCCGCAGGAAGTGAAGATGGAGCTTTGGAGCCACAATCTGCTGACACGGGTGAAAGAATGAAGCGACTGCAAATATTCGGCTTGCTGAACAAAGATATGGATCAGATTGAGAAAGAGCTGTACCGCAGTGTCCAGGGGGATGATGACCTGCTGAGCGAGACCTCGCTGCATCTGCTGAGAGCTGGGGGCAAGCGGCTCCGGCCGGTATTCGTTCTGATGGGCGGCAAATTCGGGACCTATGATCTCGATAAGCTGAAGCGCGTCGCGATTCCGCTGGAGCTGATTCACAGCGCCTCACTGGTCCACGATGATGTCATTGACGATGCGGAGCTCCGGCGGGGAGAGCCTACCGTCAAGGCGAAATGGGGCGACAAGATCGCCATGTACACCGGCGACTATATTTATGCCAAGGCACTCGTGATGACTTCAGGGCTGAAAAATCCCCTGATTCATCAGATTCTCTCCAAAGCCATGGTAGAGATGTCCATCGGAGAGATGGAGCAGATCCGCGACTTCTTCAACAGCGGACAGAGCGTGCGCCATTATCTGCGGAGAATCCGCCGTAAGACAGCGCTGCTGATTGCCGTCAGCTGTCAGCTTGGCGCTCTGGCTGCAGATGCGGAGCCGGGTACTGCCAGGCTCCTCTACAATTACGGATATAACGTTGGGATGGCGTTTCAAATCCGTGATGATCTGCTCGATCTCTCCGGAACGGAGAAGCAAATTGGCAAGCCGCCCGGAAGCGATATGCGGCAGGGGAATATCACGCTGCCTGTCATCTACAGTCTGCAGGATGAGCGGCTCCGCGGCCGCCTGCTGGAAGAGCTTGAAGCGATTCGTGAAGGGAACAGAGGGGTCGGACGCGCTATTGATCTGATTCTCTCCGGCGACGGGATTTCCCGTGCGGAGGAGCTGGCTTCCCGTTATATCGCCAAGGCGCTGGATGCGCTGGAGCAGCTGCCAAGCAACCGGACCAAGCGCAATTTGCGCGATATCGCCTTTTTCGTAACAGGCCGGGCTTATTGAAAATATAAGAAATTATCTGCAAATTTACGTTCACAGATGCCGGGGTTTCTGATAATATCAGACCATAAACAGCCCATTCATTTAGAATAAGGGAAATTGGAGAGTGACTCTATGGAACAAACGTATCTGATGATCAAACCGGATGGTGTACAGCGCGGACTAATCGGACGCATCGTCGCCCGCCTGGAAGACAAGGGATTCAAGCTGGTCGCTGCCAAGCTGATTACCGTTACTGAGGAGCAGGCCAAGAAGCATTATGCGGAGCATGACGGCAAGGATTTTTTCCCGGAGCTGGTAAGCTTCATTACCTCCGGCCCTGTGTTCGCCATGGTGTGGGAAGGCGATGATGTCATCGCATTATCCCGTCTCCTGATCGGCAAAACCAAAGTCGGTGAGGCCCTGCCAGGCACCATCCGCGGGGATTATGCCAGCCATACTCCGCTTAATCTGATCCACGGATCGGATTCTCCGGACAGTGCAGCACGTGAGATCGCCAATTTCTTCGCTCCGGATGAGCTGGCACAGTATCATAAAGACATCGCGGCCTGGATGTAAGCATCCAGGCAGGAGACAGGAGATTATTATGGCTGAACGTGAAGAATCCTCATTAACCCCGGACCCTGATTACACCGGATTTATTCATAATATCAAACAAAGCACAGGTATTGACCTTGCGCAGTATAAGGAAGCACAGATGAAGCGGCGGCTGACGACGCTCCGTATGAAGAACGGCTACAATACCTTTAACGAGTTCTATGCGGCAATGATGAAGGACAAGGCTCTGTTCTATGAGTTCCTGGACCGCATGACCATCAATGTCTCCGAATTCTGGCGGAATCCGAACCGCTGGGAAGTGCTGAGGGATGTGATTCTGCCGGATCTTCAGCGCTCCGGCCGCAGACTGAAGCTATGGAGTGCCGCCTGTTCAACGGGAGAAGAGCCTTATACGCTGGCGATGATTCTCTCGGACAAGAATATTCTGGCCCAGACCGGCATTCTGGCTACAGATATTGATGACGGGGCGCTGGCCAAAGCGAAGCAGGGGATCTATCTGGAGCGCTCCTTGAAGGATGTGCCCAAAGATGTGGCAGACCGGTATTTTACACCGGAAGGCCCTGTCTTCAAGGTCAGTGAAGGACTGAAGAAGAATATCGATTTCCGCAAGCAGAATCTGCTGCTGGATAAATTCGACGAAGGCTTCGATCTGATTATCTGCCGCAATGTCATGATCTACTTCACCGAAGAAGCCAAGAATAAGCTGTATCACAAATTCTCGGCCAGTCTGCGGCCCGGGGGCTATCTGTTCGTGGGCAGCACGGAGCAGATCTTCACACCGGCGCAGTATGGCTTCGAGTCGACCGAAACCTTCTTTTACCGCAAGAAATAGCCGTAGTCTGGTGGAGTCTCCCTTGGTGCAGGGTATACTTTAGGCGCTTTTCAGTGATACTGGGAAGTAGGAAGAAACCTAACGCCAAGTGAAAGGTCGTTAACCCAGATGGACAAAAGCAAGGTCATCACCGCCTACCGGCGGGGGTTCCTCACCGTCCGCGAATGCGGGCAGATTCTCGGCATCGAGGAGCTGCAGCTCCAGAGCCTGCTTACTGCGGAAGAGGGCAGAACCGGCGGCCGCCTTCCCGCACCAGGCAGCGACAGTCTGGAGACAGGCTCCTGAACGGGGGAGCACAGCAGCGCCGCTTCTACTCGAAAGAGCAGGAGCGGCGCTTGTTTTGTTCTGATGGAAGCGGCGGGCCCGTCTATTGCTTTCTTGTCAAAGCGGAGAGCCTATACTATAATAAGCAAAGACATTTAACATTTTAGCGGTTTACAGTCCAAAAGTGTGAAGGGGGAACGCAGCATGAGTTTGCGCTATTTAACAGCGGGGGAGACGCACGGCCCCCAGCTTACAGCCATTATTGAGGGATTGCCCAGTAATTTGACACTTGACTTTGAAGAGCTTAATTTCCAGCTGCACCGGAGACAGAAGGGCTACGGCCGCGGACGCCGGATGCAGATTGAGAAGGATACTGCCCAGATTGCCGGCGGTGTACGCCACGGCTATACTACCGGAGCTCCTGTAGCGCTGATAGTCGAGAACAAGGACTGGACACACTGGAAGAACATTATGAACATTGAGCCGATTCCGGGCAGTGATGAAGAGAAGCGCCGGGTGAACCGTCCGCGTCCCGGTCATGCGGACCTGAACGGCGGACTTAAGTATAATCATACCGATCTGCGCAACGTGCTGGAGCGCTCCAGCGCCCGTGAGACGGCAGCAAGAGTAGCTGTAGGCGCGGTTGCCCGTCAGCTGCTTGCAGCCTTCGGAGTGAAGATTGCCGGACAAGTCATCCGGATCGGAGAGATTGAAGCACCGGCTAACGATCTGCCTATCGATGAGCTGATTACCCGGACTGAAGAATCCTCTGTGCGGGTAGTGGACAAGGAGACGGAGCAGAAGATGGAGGCTTACATAGACAAGATCAAGGAAGAAGGCGACTCCATCGGCGGGATTGTGGAATGTATTGTCGAAGGTCTGCCTATTGGCCTTGGCAGTTATGTACAGTCCGACCGCAAGCTGGATGGTGCCATCGCCGGAGCCGTGATGTCGATCAATGCCTTCAAGGGCGTGGAGATCGGGATCGGCTTCGAAGCCGGGAAGCTGCGCGGCTCACAGGTCCATGACGAGATTATGTATGAAGCCTCACAGGGTTACTTCCGGGCGAGCAACCGGCTGGGCGGGTTCGAAGGCGGAATGACCAATGGAATGCCGGTGGTCGTCAGAGGGGTAATGAAGCCGATCCCGACGCTGTACAAACCGCTGCAGAGTGTGGATATCGACACGAAGGAGCCGTTCACAGCCCAGGTGGAGCGCTCAGACGCCTGTGCCGTTCCGGCAGCTTGTGTCGTACTGGAGAGTGTAGTAGCCTGGGAGATTGCTAAGGCGTTCCTGGATAAATTCGGCGGTGACTCTCTGGAAGAGATCCGCGCGAACTACAATAATTACCTGGCTCAGCTGGAGAGCTACTAAGATGCGCAGCATTACTGTTGACTTAGGGGAACGTTCTTATCCGATTTATATCGGCAGCGGTCTGCTGCAGAGTATCGGCGAACGCTGCACCGAAGCCGGATTCGCGCAGCGCAGCCCGCTGCTGGTGGTCAGTGATACCGAAGTAGCGCCGCGTTATCTGGAGCAGGTAGAGACTTCCCTCCGCAGCAGCGGATATACGGTGGTCAGCCATGTCATTCAGGCGGGTGAAGCTTCGAAGTCACTAGCCGTCTATGAAGAAGTCATTACCACAGCGATTCAAGGCGGTCTGGACCGCAGCTCAGCCGTGCTGGCGCTTGGCGGGGGAGTCGTTGGCGATCTGGCCGGCTTCGTTGCTGCATCTTATATGCGGGGAATCGGGTTCATGCAGATTCCAACGACCATACTCGCCCATGATAGCAGTGTAGGCGGCAAGGTGGCCGTTAACCATCCGCTGGCCAAGAATATGCTGGGAGCCTTTTATCAGCCATCTATGGTGTTATATGATCTGGACACCTTAACTACGCTTCCACCCCGGCAGGTCGCTTCAGGCCTGGCTGAGGTGGTCAAGCACGGGCTGATTCTGGACCGTGAGTTCGCTTTCTGGTGCCAGGGGCATGCAGACAAGCTGCTGGCACTGGACCCCGAGGCACTGGGATATGCGCTGGAACGCGGCTGTGCCATCAAGGCGGAGGTCATCGGCGGTGATGAACGCGAGCACGGACAGCGTGCGATTCTGAATCTGGGGCATACCATCGGACATGCCATTGAAGCTGTCGGCGGCTATGGCACCTTCCTGCATGGAGAGGCGATTGCGATCGGGATGGCCGGATCTGCTCTGCTCGCAGCGAAGCTGGGCCGGGACAGACAGATCTACGAGGACACAGTGTCCATGCTCACCGCCTTGTCGCTGCCCACCCGGCTTCCTTCGCAATACAGCGGGGAAGAACTGATGGAAGCGATGATGCATGACAAGAAATTCAAGGAAGGCCGAATGACTTTTATCGTGCCGGAGGCCATTGGTGAAGTAAGTATCATCAGTGATGTGCAGGCAAGCGATGTCTCAGAAGTCATAGCCCAGCTTAAGAAGGAGGGGAGCCCATGGTGAACCGGGGCATACGCGGTGCAACGACCGTAACCCAGAATGAAGAGACGGAAATTTTACGTGAAACGGTGATCCTGCTGAGGGAAATTGTGGAGCGCAATGATGTGATCGCAGAGGATATCTGCAGTGTGTGGATTACGATGACTGCTGATCTGGATGCAACCTTCCCGGCACGGGCGATCCGTGAGATCGAAGGCTGGGAGATGGTTCCGCTGATGTGTTCCGTGGAGATCCCTGTGAAGGGCAGCCTGCCGAATTGCATCCGCCTGATGGTGCAGGTGAACACCGACAAATCCCAGCGCGATATCCGTCATGTGTATCTGAATGAAGCCCAGCGGCTTCGCCCGGATCTCTCACAGAGCAAGTAATAAATTATAGCCCGCGGGGTTGTCAATGACTACCGTCATCATGTATAGTGAAGTTAGCCGAGTAAAGCAGAGTTTAGAATGAGTTGAGTAGAGTATAGTTGAGCTGAGTGTAGGACCTATTTCAGAGCAGACCCTTGATTGTCAGTGTTCTTTTTTGGTATACCTGTATAGCCGTAACTTATGATGAGTTGCATCTGCGCTATTCCTGTATCCATGGAGGAATTTCTAGCATTCGATTGGGTTCATGCCGGTCCGAGGCGCTAATTCACATACTGACTATCAACAAACCTCTACTCCGGTAGAGGTTTTTCTGTATTTCGGACAATATCCGTTATCCCCTAGGAGGTTACCCAAGTGACGAATCCGAGCATTGAAGAAGTGGTGTCGCTGTCGCGCGAATACAATCTGATCCCGGTCGTAACAAGATTGCTGGCTGATATGGAAACGCCGATCCGGCTGTTCCAGCGGTTTGCAGAGCAGGATCGCGCATTTTTGCTGGAGAGTGTAGAGGGCGGCATTCAATGGGCGCGTTATTCTTTTATCGGCAGTGATCCGTTCCTGATGATCTCCGGCAAAAAGGGGAAGATCCAGGTGGAGGTCGGCGGCGAGAAAAAACAGCTGTCCGGCAAACCTGTCGAGGAGCTGAAAGCGCTGCTCCGTTCCTACCGCAGTCCCAAGCTGGACGGTATGCCGCCGTTTACGGGCGGAGCGATCGGATTCTTCGGCTACGATCTGCTGCAGTATTATGAGAAGCTGTCCGCGCATGCGGTAGATGACCTGAATATGGATGACATCCGCTTCATGTTCTGTGACCGCATTATCGTCTTCGATCATGTGAAGCAGCAGATCCTGCTCGTGGGCAATCTTCATATCAAGGATGGCGATACGGATTCGGATATCCGGGCTAATTATGAGGAACTGAGCAATCGCTTAGTGAATCTGGCAGAGGAGCTGCAAAAGGAAGGCCCAAAGGAGAACGTCAACCGCCGCAGCATTCCGCAGGATATCGAGCTGGGAGAGATTCACTCGAATCTCACCAAGGAACAGTATATAAGTAACGTAGAGCAGGCCAAAGAATACATCCGTGCCGGAGATATCTTCCAGGTGGTGCTGTCACAGCGGATGCATATCGAGACCGAGGTCTCTCCGCTGCATGTGTACCGGATGCTGCGCATTCTGAACCCATCCCCTTATATGTATTATCTGAAAATGGATGAGGAGATCATCGTCGGCACCTCGCCGGAAGCGCTGGTCAAGGTGGACGGCGGACGGGTGGAGACCCGGCCGATTGCCGGAACCCGGCCGCGCGGAGCGAGCGCGGCAGAGGATCATCAGCTCGCCGCAGAGCTGATGGAGGACGAGAAGGAACGTGCGGAGCATCTGATGCTGGTCGACCTGGGCCGCAATGATCTCGGCCGGGTCTCGAAATTCGGCAGCGTGAAATGCAATACATTTATGGAGATCGAGAAGTACTCGCATGTCATGCATCTGGTCTCGAATGTGACCGGAACGCTGGCAGAGGATAAGGATTTCTTCGATGCCTTCCTCTCCTGCCTTCCGGCAGGTACGGTATCAGGAGCGCCGAAGCTGCGGGCGATGGAGATTATTGCCGAGCTGGAGCGGGAAGCCCGCGGGGCTTATGCCGGAGCGATCGGATATCTCGGCTTCTCCGGGAATATGGATTCCTGCATCACGATCCGTACGATTATCTTCCGCAAAGGCCGCGCTTATGTGCAGGCTGGAGCAGGAATCGTCTGGGATTCTGTGCCGGAGAAGGAATATGAGGAGACAGTGAACAAGGCCAAGGGAATGCTGAAAGCAATCCGAATGGCGGAAGCGATGTTCCCCGCTGAAACGAAGGAGAAGCAGGTCATTAACCAGGATTATATGTATGAATATACCCCGTGAACCGGGAATTAGCAGAGACGAGATCAGAAGAGCAGAGAATGCTCCATAAAACTTAAAAATTTTAGGAGGACATGAACTATGGAAGCAAGCCAGTTACTACAATCAGGAATTGCCGGTTTAATCGAGGGAAAGGATCTTACCCGTACACAGGCCCGCGAGATTATGGGCACGATTATGGAAGGTGCAGCTTCACCCGCACAGATCGGATCGCTGTTGACCGCGCTGCGGATCAAAGGCGAGACCGTTGAAGAAATCACCGGCTTCGCAGAGGCGATGCGCGGTTTCGGCACACAGGTGCTTACCGAGCGGAGCCAGCTGCTGGATACCTGCGGCACGGGCGGCTCCGGTATTCATAAATTCAATATCTCCACAGCTTCGGCGATCATCTCTTCCGCTGCTTCTGTAAGAGTGGCGAAGCATGGCAACCGTTCGGCGTCCGGGAGAGCGGGCAGTGCAGATGTGCTGGAAGCGCTCGGCGTCAATATTCATCTGAATGCAGAGCAGGCGCGGCAATGTTTGGACAGTATCGGCATCTGCTTCCTGTTCGCTCAAATCTATCATCCGTCCATGAAGCATGCCGCTGCTCCCCGCCGTGAGCTGGGTGTGCGGACGGTCTTCAATATGCTGGGCCCGCTGACCAATCCGGCCGGAGCAGACCGGCAGCTGATGGGTATTTATGACCGCAATAAGACAGAGACGGTTGCCAAGGTCCTGGGTGAGCTCGGCTCCAAGCGGGCGATGATTGTGAGCAGCCTGGACGGCCTGGATGAGATCAGCATCTCGGCACCGACGCAGGTCTCCGAGCTGAAGCAGGGCATAGTCACCACTTACGAAATTACACCGCAGGAGCTTGGCCTCAGCCAGCATCCGCTGGAGGACGTCATGGGCGGCGATGCTGCTGAGAATGCGGCGATTATCACTACAGTGCTGGAGGGTAATATCAATCCGTACCGTGATATCGTACTGGCGAATGCCGGGGCCTGCATCTATGTCGCCGGTCTGGCGGATACACTTAAGGAAGGCGTGGACCGTGCCAGAGAGGTTGTGGATTCAGGGGCGGCCCTGCGCAAGCTGGAACAGTTAAAAGCGATGACAAAGGAGCTTGATTATGTATCTTGACCGGATTGTTGCCACGAAAGTGAAAGAGGTAGAAGCGTTAAGCCAGCAATTCTCGCTCGCCGCGGCGGAGCGCTCCATTGCCGCATTGCCTGCTACCAGAGGCTTCCGCAGCGCTCTGACTGAACGCCGGAACCGGGAGATGGGGCTGATCGCCGAGGTGAAGAAGGCCTCGCCGTCCAAGGGGCTGATCCGGGCCGATTTTGATCCGGTGACGATTGCCCGGGGCTATGAAGCGGCAGGAGCCGATTGCCTGTCCGTGCTGACGGACAAGGATTATTTTCAGGGCAGCGGCGTGTATCTGCAGCAGGTAAGAGAGGCGGTGAAGCTTCCGCTGCTGCGCAAGGACTTCATTATCGATGAGAAGCAGATCTACGAGGCCCGCCTGCTTGGCGCGGATGCGATTCTGCTGATTGCGGCCATTCTGACCCCGCAGCAGCTCGCAGGGTTCACCGACTCCGCTGCCGCGCTTGGACTCGATATCCTGATTGAGGTCCATGACCGCACTGAACTGGAGACGGTACTGTCTACTGGTAAGGCTGAACATCCCGGCGTTCTGCTGGGCATCAATAACCGGAATCTCAAGACGTTCGAAACCTCACTCTCCGCTACGGAGGAGCTGGCAGCTTTGCTGCCCGCCGGTCTTCCGGTAATCAGCGAGAGCGGGATTACCGGGCCGGAGGATATTGCGTATCTCCGCAAGACACGGGCAACCGGTGTGCTGGTCGGAGAATACCTGATGCGCCAGCCGGATGTAGAGCAGGCGGTCCATCAGCTGCTCGGTCCGCTTCCTGCCGGGAAGGACCGTGTGCAACGTGACTGAACCTCTCGTAAAAATCTGTGGACTTCAGGGCGTTGAAGTGCTAAAATCTATGAATAGTTTGCCGCTCGATTATGTGGGCCTGGTGTTTGCACCCAGCCGCCGGAGGGTTACTGCGCAAACGGCTGCGGAGCTGATTGCAGAGCTGGGCAACTGGAAGTCTGAGCCTGCGCCCCGCCCGGTGGGCGTATTCGTTAACCCCGGCCTTTCCGAGCTGGCAGAGCTGCTGAGAACTGTACCGCTGGATGTTGTGCAGCTTCATGGACAAGAGAGTCCGCAGTTCTGCGCGGAGGTCAAGGCGGCTTTTCCCCAGGTTAAGGTCTGGAAGGCCCTTTCGGTAGCCGGACGTAATCCTGAAGCAGGGGATGAGGTTCAACCTCTGCTGGACAGCTATGCGGGCACCATTGATGCGCTGCTGCTGGATACCTATGATCCGCAGGAGCGCGGCGGTACGGGCCGCACATTTGATTGGGAGCAGATTCCCTTATACCAGCAAGCGGCGGCGAAGCATGCGCTGCCTTTATTTATAGCCGGAGGCTTGCATCCGGACAATGTGAACGAGCTGCTGGACGGCTACGCCCCTTATGGCGTGGATGTCTCCAGCGGAGTTGAGAGTAACGGCAGTAAGGACATTGCCAAAATGACAGCTTTCGTAGAAAGGGTGAAGCAATCATGATACAAGTACCGGACAAAAATGGACGTTTTGGTTCTTTTGGAGGCCGCTTCGTTCCTGAGACCTTGATGACTGCACTGATCGAGCTGGAAGAGGCTTACAATAAATTCTCGGCAGACCCGGCCTTTCAGGAGGAAATAGATTATCTGCTCAAGCAGTATTCGGGCCGCGAGACCCCGCTGTATTATGCAGAGCGGCTAAGCAAGGAGCTTGGCGAGGCCAAGATCTATCTGAAGCGGGAGGACCTCAATCATACAGGCGCCCACAAGATCAACAACGCTATCGGACAAGGCATCCTGGCCAAAATGATGGGTAAAACCAAGGTGATTGCCGAAACCGGCGCAGGCCAGCACGGAGTAGCGACAGCTACGGTAGCCGCCTTGCTGGGTATGGAATGCAAGGTGTTCATGGGTGAAGAGGATACCCGCCGCCAGGCACTGAATGTCTTCCGCATGAAGCTGCTCGGGGCAGAGGTTATTCCGGTGACCTCCGGCTCCAGAACGCTGAAGGATGCCGGGAATGAGGCGCTCCGCTACTGGGTGAGCAATGTGGAAGATACGTTCTATGTGCTTGGCTCTGCGGTTGGTCCCCATCCGTATCCGATGATGGTCCGCAACTTCCAGCGGATTATCGGGGATGAGACCCGCCGCCAGATTCTCGAAGCGGAAGGGCGTCTGCCGGATCTGCTGGTTGCTGCAGTGGGCGGAGGCAGCAATGCCATCGGCATGTTCTATCCGTTCATGGAAGATGAGCAGGTGGCGATGATTGGTGTTGAAGCTGCCGGCAAAGGAGTAGACACTCCGTTCCATGCAGCAACCATGAGCAAGGGAAGCCATGGCGTGTTCCAGGGCTCGCTGAGCTATCTGCTGCAGGATGAGCATGGACAGGTCATCGAGGCCCATTCCATATCGGCCGGACTCGATTATCCGGGCGTGGGGCCTGAGCATTCCTATCTCAAGGACATTCACCGTGCCCAGTATGTGCCGGTGACCGATGCGGAAGCGCTGGATGCGCTGAAGCTGCTCTGCGTGACGGAAGGGATTATTCCCGCTCTGGAATCAGCTCATGCCATTGCCCATGTGGTGAAGCTTGGCAAGACGCTGACCAAGGATGATATTGTGGTGATCTGCCTGTCAGGACGCGGCGACAAAGATGTGGAATCCATTATGGCTTATACGGAAGGGGCGGAGCAGCAATGACAACCGAAACGACGAACCGGATGGACCTGACATTTAACCGGCTGAAGGCGGAAGGCCGTACTGCCCTTATTCCGTTCTTAACCGTAGGCGATCCTGATCTTGAGACGACGCTGGATATAATTGCCGAGCTGGAGGCAGCGGGAGCGGATATTCTGGAACTGGGCGTTCCATACTCCGATCCGCTGGCCGACGGTCCGGTCATCCAGCGGGCGTCTGCAAGAGCACTGCGCAGCAAGGTTCATCTGCGCACCTGCATGGAGACGGCGCTGAAGGCCCGGCAGGCAGGCAGTGAACTGCCGTTCATCCTGTTCACGTATTACAATCCGGTGATGCAGCTGGGGCTGGATACGTTTTTTGCGGAGCTGAATGCCCATGAGATTAGCGGGTTGATCATCCCTGACGTGCCGGTGGAGGAATCGGAGGACCTGCGTGCACGCAGCCGTGCCGCCGGAGTGAATCTCATTCCGCTCGTGGCCCCGACCTCCAGCGAACGGATTGCCCGGATCGTATCCGGCGCGAGCGGCTTCGTCTATTGCGTATCCTCGCTCGGTGTAACCGGGGAGCGCTCAAGCTTCCACAGCGGAGTAGATGAGTTCATTGCGTCCGTCCGCCGGTCTACGGACCTGCCTGTTGCTGTAGGATTCGGGATCTCCACTGGAGAACAGGTATCCCGTTTTGCGAAGATCTGTGATGGTGTAGTAGTCGGAAGCGCCATTGTCCGCAAGGTGGAGGAGGTTATTCCCCTGTTGTCCCAGCCGCAGACGAGAAGCGCCGGACTGTTGCAAATTCGTGAATTTGTGGCACAATTAAGACCTAATTAATATTTGGAGAGCGAGGATCACCCATGAATCCAAAACCGAATATCGTTGACCTTCCTGTCTACAAGCCGGGGAAGCCGATTGAAGAAGTCAAGAAGGAGCTGGGCTTAAGCGAAGTCATTAAGCTGGCATCCAACGAGAACCCTTACGGGGCTGCACCAAGTGCGAAGGCCGCTATTGTAGCGGAGCTGGATAATCTCTTTTTATACCCGGACGGCTCTGCCGCTGAGCTGACAGCGACGCTGGCTAAGCATCTGGGCGTGGCGGGTGAGCGTATTATTTTCGGATGCGGATCTGATGAGATTATTGCTCTGATTGCCCGTGCCTTCTTCCTGCCCGGTGACGAGACGATTATGGCCGATCAGACCTTCTCCGTATATAAGAGCAATGCGGATATCGAAGGGGCTATAACTATAGAAGTCCCGCTTAAAGACGGAACGCATGATCTGGATGCAATGCTGGCGAAGATTACAGACCGGACCAAGATCATCTGGATCTGTAATCCCAACAATCCAACCGGTACCATTGTGCCCGAGGACGCCTTGATTTCGTTCCTGGATGCAGTACCTGCCAGCGTGATGGTAGTCCTGGATGAAGCCTATTACGAATATGTAACGGATCTCAGCTACACCGACGGCATTAAGCTGATCGACAAATACCCTAATCTGGTAGTCCTTCGTACCTTCTCCAAGATCTATGGTCTTGCGGCGCTCCGTATCGGCTATGGTGTGGCCAGCAGCCGGGTAATCTCCCTGATTAATCAGGTGCGCGAGCCGTTCAATACGACCCGCCTGGCTCAGGTGGCGGCGGTGGCAGCACTCTCCGATCAGGAATATGTGCAGCAGTGCCGTGCGCTTAACAGTGCAGGGATTGTGCAGCTTGAGGCGGAATTCGCGCGTCTCGGGCTTACGTCGTTCCCGGCTCACGGGAACTTCATTATGGTGGATGTACGCAAGCCGGCTGCTGAAGTCTTCGATACGCTGCTGCGTCAGGGAATCATCGTCAGAACAGGCTTCCACCGGTATCCGACCTACCTGCGGGTGACCATCGGCTCCGCCGAGCAGAACACAGCCTTCGTAGCTGCCCTGGAGCAGGCGCTGAAGGAGCAGGAAGTTCGCGCATAACCGTGAGGGCTCAGCAGCTGGATTGACGATACCACAGAAGGCAGGTAGTACTAAGAACATGACGACAAAAATAGCAATTTTCGGTGTCGGCCTGATCGGCGGCTCACTGGCCCTTTGCTTCAAAGGCAAGGAGGGTCTGACCGTTGTAGGCCATGCCCACCGCCCTGAATCTGCTGCTAAATATGTGAGCAGAGGTGTGGTTGATCAGGCTACATTATCACTTGAGGAAGCTGCACTGGATGCGGATTATATTTTTCTGTGTGTGCCGGTAGGCATGCTTGAGGACTATCTTCAGCGGTTAAGCAAGCTGCCGCTGAAGCCGGGCTGCATTATTACGGATGTCGGCAGCACCAAGGCCAGCATCGCGGAGTGTGCCCTTACACTGGATATTCCCGGTGTACATTTCATCGGAGGCCATCCCATGGCCGGATCGGAGCGTTCAGGCGTAGAGGCAGCCTCTTTTTTACTGTTTGAGAATGCGTATTACGTGCTTACACCTCCGCCTGGGGTGCCGGAAGCTGCCTACCAGGCTCTGGAGTCGCTCCTGCTGCATACGAGAGCGCAGATAGTCCGGCTTGATCCGGAGCGCCACGATGAGATTGTTGGAGCGATCAGCCATCTGCCGCATATTATTGCGGTAGCCCTGGTGAATCAGATTCATGCATACGATCATTCGGACTCTTTGTACAGCACGCTGGCTGCGGGGGGCTTCCGTGATATTACCCGCATTGCTTCGAGCGATCCGATCATCTGGCGCGATATTCTGCTGAATAACCGCTCTGTGATGCTGCGGCTGCTGAAGGATTGGAACGATGAGGTGTCCTCGTTCATCCATCTGCTGGAGAGCGGGGATGGTGCAGGGATCGAGTCGGCCTTCCAGGAGGCGAATCAATTCCGCAGCCAGCTTCCTGAGCGGCGCAAGGGCATGATCACTCCGCTGTTCGATCTGCATATTGATGTTCCCGATCACCCCGGCATTATCGGCCGGATTGCTACGGAGCTGGGCGACCAGGGCATCAACCTTAGCAACGTGCAGATTATTGAGAGCCGCGAGGATGTTCCCGGGATCATGCGCTTGTCCTTCCGCCAGGAGAACGATATGGAGCGGGCCAGAATTCTGCTGCAGGAGAATGATTATACCGTATATATGTAAAATATATGTAGAAAGCAAAATAAGAGCCGGGGACGGATGCCCCGGCTCTTATTTATTTTTTGAAATTAACAGCTTCCTCCAGGAAGTAAGTGGAGAAACGTAACTTAATTCAGCAATAGTTGCCGGATATCAGGAAGCAAGTGGAAAAACAGCAACTAATAATGCTAGTTTCCGCCATGCTGTGGGAGAGGCGAGGAAATAAGTGTTGTTTGTCCAACTATTGTGCCGGAAAAGAATAACACATCCTAAATAACTGTAGGAAATCCAATTGCTGCTATCAGAGGGTGTCCCGGCTGCGGCAGTAAACAAGCGGCCAATAAATACCCAAATGTTCGTAAAAATGGACAAAAAAAAGACCGCTTACATAATAAGCGGTTACAGTTCACAATTTCTTGGAACCGTGTAGTGTTTGGATAGGAGTGGAGAGAAACCATACTGTACTTTTATTATATGTATCCGTTTACATTTTGTCAACACTTTATTTAAAGAAAATAAGACCGCTTTCATCGGACTGTCTGCCCGTCTCTCAAAGTCTATTAATTTCCTCCCGTTAGAAACTATGCTATACTGGGTTAAGTATGTTTATAGATTCCTTCCAAGTATAGGTAACCGCTTGCTGAACAAGTGGAGACGGGCTGTGTTGTCCTGTGAGGAGAATGCTGCCATTCTTCTGTCTTACAAAAGGAATTGAAGGTTGGAAGCCTTAAATAACGGTAAGTTGAATATACATAGCAAGATTGGATTTTTGTGCTGCAAAAAATGAAGGTATGCCGCAACTTTTTGTTACCTGCCCGGTATAAGTAGATACGGACCGGACGGGATTACACGTGCAAGGGCGAGGAGGGCCGACTCACCATGACGGATTCCCAGTTGATCCAGCTAATCAAGCAAGGCGATACAGAATTATATTCGGAACTCATGCGACGATATCAACGCAAAATATTGGCTTTTGTGTACCACATGCTGAAGAACTCCCATATGGAGCTGATTGCCGAAGACCTCTGTTCAGAGACCTTCTACAAAGCCTTCCGGAGTCTTCATTCCTTCCGGGAAGTGGATGCTTCTTTCTCCACATGGCTGTACACCATTGCCCGCAATACAGTGCTCAGTGAGCTTCGCAAGAACCGTGCCGGGAATGTGTCGCTTGAAGAGAGCGGCTATACACCTGTGGCACCGCTTGATGTTGCCCCGGAACAGGCAGCACTGCGCAAGGAACGGATGGAGCTCGTTCGCGAAGCGATTAACAATCTCCCGGAGAAGCAGCGCTCCGCGCTGATTCTGCGTGAATATGATCAGATGGATTATCAGGAAATTGCCGTGATTCTGGATCAGAGTGTCAGCTCAGTGAAGTCACTGCTGTTCCGGGCAAGGAGCAGTGTGAAGCTCCAGCTCGAATCCTATTTCTATGAGCCTGAATTTGAAGAGCAGGCTGAGAGGGTGTAAGGCCTATGAATTGCAGGGAAGCGCAGGATTCCATTCCACACTTGTGGGACGCTCCCCCCACAGATCCCAGGCGGATTAGACTTGAGAGACATATCGCAACCTGCTCCTACTGCAGTGCCGAATGGGCGCTGTGGCAGGAGACCAGTGAGCTTATGCAGGATACAAGATTCGATGTCAGCGATGAGCGGGCAGAAGCGATTAACAGTAAGGTTATGGAGCGGATCTATCTGGAGAGCCCCTGGCTTATGCCCGGTGACGGGAAGTCTGCGGGGAGTTCTACAGTATTCCGGCATCGCTTAAGCCTCTGGATTGCCTGTTTTTTAGCCGTGTTTATCTCAAGCTTCTTATATTTCACCGTGTTCAAGACCCCCTCGAATACGACGGCGGCACAGAGCGGGATCGTCGAGACAGGTGTGGCAGGCTTAACCCTGGACTGGTCATCTTCATATCCGGTGGAGTCTGAGGGCGGGATTATTGAGCCGCTGGTGGCCAATATGGGCCCTGCTCATCCGCAGTACTGGATGGTATTGTCGACGCTGGGCGTCGGATTATCCATATTCCTGCTGTTCCGTCTGAACCGGTACCGCAGACAATGAGAACCCCCTTCCCGAGCATGGAGAAGAGGGTTTTTGATTTGAATACAAGAATGTATGTGTTTCCTACTTGTTCTAAAAAAGAAGACATTTGTTTTCATTCGTGTTACATTATTAAGCAAACATAAATAGGGAAGGGAACGGTGATAGGCGATGCTGATCGGCTTAATACGCCATGGGCTGACGGATTGGAATGCAGTAGGTAAAATTCAGGGACAAAGTGATATTCCGCTGAATGATGAAGGCAGGCGGCAGGCTGAGATGCTGGGTGACCGGCTGCTGCAGGAGCCTTATCACTGGGACTATTGTATTACCAGCAGTCTGTCCCGTGCAGCAGAGACCGGCAAGATCGTAGCGGCCAAGCTGGGCATTTCTTTACTTGAGCCGGATGACCGTATCCGTGAGCGTGCCTACGGCCAGGTGGAGGGCATGACAGCCGAAGCCCGTGAAGCCAAGTGGGGCAAGGATTGGAAGCTGCTGTCTCTGGGACAGGAGAGCGATGAGGCACTTCAGGTCCGGGGGCTTGCGTTCCTGGAGGATATGACGGCCCGGTTCCCGGGTAAGAATGTCCTGGTCATCTCCCATGGAGGATTCCTTGCACAGCTCTACACCGCACTCTACAAAGACAAATATTCGGAACGGCTCGGCAATCTCTCACTCACGATTCTGGAGAAGAACGAGCAGGAATGGAATCCTTTATTGTACAACTGTACCCGTCATATTTTACAAAAACAGCATTAACCCGACCCTTCGGGTTATTTTTTTTGCGGCAAAAGGAATAAAAAGGGCTGTATTTCCCATAATGGTAGTAAAACAGTGAGGCGATGAGAGATGAATCTGGCGGATATGCTCACTTATGCAGACATTGGTCAGCTGACCGCCATTGCGGGACGCTATCAGTGTGAATGCAAACGGAATTCCAAACATGATTTGATTCAGAGTATATTGATCACCTTGGGCAGCCGGGAGTTCATGGAGTCCCATATTAAGGGGAGTTCCCCGGGAGAGCTGCGTTTGCTGAACAGCCTGCTCTTCGATGAACGCAGCCACTTCAGCCTGGAGGATCTGCTGGCTGCAGCCAGGCAGGCTTCCTTCGATGCCCCGCCCGGCAAAAGCGGTGACTACCGCGAGCTGGTCAGCCGGCTTAAGAACAGCGGCTGGCTGTTCAGCGGAGCTTCCCAGCAGAGCCGGTATCTGTTCCAGGTGCCGCTGGATCTGAAGAAGCGCTTCCGTGAGCAGATGGGCCAGCATTTGCAGGAGCGGATTGTTCCGGGCCCGGAGCCGGCGGTGTACAGGGGGGAGGGGGATTTGCTGGCAGGAGATCTGCTGCTGTTCCTGCGGTATGTGAAGGAGAATGAGCCTGAGCTGAACCAGGAAGGCGCGCTCTATAAGCGCAATCAGCAGGGAGTGATGAATGCGCTGCAGATTGCAGAGCCTTTACTCGGCAAAGGCGGCTGGAGGTTCGGCTACGGCAGGGCTTGTGAGCATTATCCGCCGAGATTTGCCCTGCTGTACGATTATGCCCGCCACCGCCGCTGGATCTCCGAGGAGGGCTACAGGCTGCAGCTGACAGCGGCAGGCGGGCATTTTCTGGCGGAGGGGAAATCGGAAAAGCTGATGCAGTTATTCTCCTTTTGGTTAAGACTGTATAAAGGGGCTATTCCCAATTTGCCTTCGCTGGTCTACTGGATTAGTCTAAGTGCCGGCAGATGGGTGACCACAGCCTCGCTGTCAGAAGGAATCGGCTGGCTGATCAAGCCCTTTTATTACGATGATGCCGCTTCCATTCTCGAACAGCGAATCTTGCGGATGATGCTGCATCTGGGCATGCTTAAGCTTGGTGAGGAACCCGCAGGAACAGTGGTCATGATGACACCCTGGGGATGTGAGGCGGCTGTGCCGAAGCATCTGCTCAGGTAAGGAGGAGAGAGATGCGGATTGCCTATGGGAGTTACATACCGCAGATTGACGAGACAGTCTATGTGGCGGAAGGCGCTAAGCTCGTTGGCGATGTAAGAATAAGCAAACAATCCAGTGTCTGGTTCAACGCCGTACTCCGCGGTGACCTGGCGCCGGTGATCATCGGGGAGCGCTGCAATATTCAGGACGGTGTGGTCGGCCATGTGGCGGACGGATTGCCGCTGATGCTGGAGGATGACATCTCGGTCGGGCATTCAGCAATCATCCACGGCTGCCGGATAGGCAAGGGCACATTAATCGGAATGGGTGCAATTGTACTGAACGGAGCAGAGATTGGTGAATATGCTTTAGTAGGAGCTGGCTCCCTTGTAACCGAGAATACCATCATTCCTCCGTATACGCTCTCCTTGGGCACACCGGCCAAAGTGGTCCGTGAATTGACTGAGCAGGATCTGCTGAGGATGGCACGCACAAGTGAAAGCTATGTTAAAAAAGCATTGGAATACGGAATTTCTTAAACAGCGGAGGTGTATCGAATGGACAAAATGAAGGCTACTTATGAAGTGATGCTGGGGCTGGCTGCGGAAATGGTGTGGGATGAAGCGTTAAGAAAGCGTCGTACCGACATGTTGTACCGGAAGATCGACACGGCGCTGGCTGCTGGTGATGAGGCGGCTTTCCGGAATCTGACTGAAGAACTGAAAAGTTTGGCATAGGAAATGCGCCTGGCGCATTTCTTTTTTTCTGCTGAAATTAAGGATTGCCAAGCCGTATACACTTGTTTATGATGCTTTTAAAGTTAAATGCATGCTGCGGGAAGCGGCTAGAGGGGGCGAATCTATGAAATTCAGTGATTTTGACAGTAGAGCCTGGGAGACCGATGGACAATACTATGATACCTGCATCATTCCGTATAGCGGACTTCAAGGCACGGAGACTCCGCCTGAGACAGTTAAGTTACTTGAACGGCAGCGTGATTTCCTGGAATTGGCCGAGCAACCGTACAAAGGGCGGGTCGTGACTTATCCGGCGGTACAGTATGCAGGGCCTGGAATGACAGTACTGATGAATGAGCTTTGCCGAAAAGTCAAATCCAGCGGCTTCCAGTACGCCATCGTGATGTCTGCCAATGAGGGGCTGCGCAGGGAGGAGATATTTGAAAGCGATTTACTCCTTTGCCTGCCTGAGATAGCGGCCGATTCCAGAGCCTCGGTAAGCGTGTATGTGCGGAGTGAAATCCAGGCCCTATGGGAGAATGGGAAATGAGTTAAATGTGACGGAAAATCAACAATTTATCAAAAAAGCACCTTAAACGCCTGTCACAATTTAGACAATATTCTTGACGGGTTTTAGACCCTAAGCTATGATTAGGATGAACTTATATGAACTGTGATATTTTTCATTGAAAACGGAATTTTTACCTAAAAAACCTATGCAACAACTCTGCAGGTGCCTTCTCACATTTTGAAAAGGGGGTTACATACAGTATGAGCAGCCTTAATGAAGAAGAAGAATCACTTCCGCAAGAACCGCCCAGCCGAAACGAGATGTCACGCAGACAGTTTTTGACCTACACACTAGGAGGGGCTACCGCCTTTATGGGTGCCGGAGTTATCTTGCCGATGGTCCGGTTTGCTGTAGATCCGATTCTGCAGAAAAAAGGCGAGGGAGAATTCATCAAGGTAGCGGAAGCGTCCAAAATTACCGAAGAGCCCCAGGAGTTCACCTTCGAGCTTCCGCAGCAGGACGGATGGTATGCCAGTACAGCGATGCTTACGGCGTGGATTCGTAAAGACGCGAACGGAGATATTTATGCGCTTTCACCGATCTGCAAGCATCTGGGCTGCACCGTAGGCTGGAATAATAACAAGGCGCATCCTGATGAATATCATTGCCCTTGCCATGGCGCCCGCTATACGAAGCAGGGCCGGCAACTGGCCGTGGCTGCCAAGCCCCTGGACCAGTACACCACCAAGATTGACGGAGGCTGGGTATATCTCGGTGAAATCGTCCCTAATACTGTTTCGGCGAAGGAGGCGTGAACGGCGTGTTCAAAAACGTATATAACTGGATTGACGAACGTCTGGATATTACACCGATCTGGAGAGATGTTGCCGACCACGAGGTCCCCGAGCATGTCAATCCCGCACACCACTTTTCAGCCTTTGTCTACTGCTTCGGCGGACTAACCTTCTTCATCACTGTAATACAGATACTCTCAGGAATGTTTCTGACCATGTATTATGTCCCGGATATCATTAATGCCTACGCCAGCGTGGAATATCTGCAGACCAAGGTCGCCTTCGGTAAAATCGTCCGCGGCATGCACCACTGGGGCGCGAGTCTCGTCATTGTCATGATGTTCCTTCATACGATGCGTGTGTTCTTCACCGGTTCGTATAAGGCTCCGCGCGAGATGAACTGGGTAGTGGGGATGCTGATTTTCTTTGTCATGCTGGGACTGGGACTGACCGGTTACCTGCTTCCATGGGACAATAAGGCGTACTTCGCCACCAAGGTTACGCTGGAGATCGCCAATTCGGTTCCATTCATGGGGCCGGTGCTCAAGGAGCTGATGCAGGGCGGCAGTATTGCCGGCGCCGAGACGCTGACCCGGTTCTTCGCCTTACATGTATTCTTCCTCCCGGCGGTTCTGCTTATACTGCTTGTCGGGCACTTCATTATGATCCGCAGACAAGGCATATCCGGTCCGCTGTAAAATAACGTATAGGAGGCACGGTCATGGCACACGGAGACGACTCCAAAGAGAAGGTGATATTCGTCGGGGATTCCCGGGTCCGCAGAGGAAACGGATTCATTACCCCGCCGGATTATACGGCGTATCCGGGCAAATCGGAAGCCTTTATCCCTAACTTTCTGCTCAAGGAATGGATGGTTGGTGTAGTGGTGTTGGTGGGAATTCTGGTTCTGACCATCTCAGAGCCGGCTCCGCTCGGGTTCCCTGCCAATCCGGCAGCAACGGTAATTCCGATTCCCGACTGGTATTTTCTCTTCCTCTATCAGTATTTGAAGCTTCCTTATGCATCAGGTGACTATATCGTGCTGGGAACGCTTGGTGTGACTGGGGTGGCCTTCGGGGCGCTGCTGCTGGCGCCTTTCCTGGATACCGGCCCCGAGCGGCGGTTCTACCGCAGACCGATTGCGTCCTCGCTGATGTTCCTGTCTCTCGCAGCAATCGTCTATTTGACCAACACAGCCTGGACAGAATACAAGCATGAGATGGCTGAAACCGGCCAGATTCCAGAGGATGTACAGCGCGAGGAGAAAGCGGCCGAGAACAGGGCGGCGGGCTTGCCAACCACAAGTGCCGTCAAGCCGAAGGATATTGCCATTGTGGACAAGGATGATCCGGCGATGGCACTCTATAAGCAAGCAACCTGTATAACCTGCCATGCGGTAGATATGAAGGGCTCCGGCAGTTTCCCTTCGCTTCGGGGTGTAGGCGATAAGCATGATAAGGCGGCGATTCTTACTATTATAAAAGAAGGTAAGGGCCAGATGCCGCCAATGGCTGAGACGGCTATGGGGGCAGGGCTGACCGAGCAGGATATCGATGAGCTGGCCGGCTGGCTTGCCAAACAAAAAAGCGGACAGTAAAATAACAGTAACGCAGGACCTGATCGTGTATGCGCTCAGGTTTTTGTTATGTCATGAAGCTTCAACAGTCGGGGGGAAGTTGTTTGTATGCCGGGTCATTGGTTTGAGAAATTATTTAGGGACCGAAGAATAATATGGCTGCTGTTTATCGTGAATCTGCTCGGAACGGTCTACGGATATATGTGGTATGGCAACCAGCTCACGTTCACGGCGCAGACTGAACCGCTCTGGCTACTGCCGTTCGTTCCTGACAGCCCTACGGCCAGTCTGTTCTTCACGGCTGCATTACTGCTGCTGCTGTATCCGCCAAGAGGGCTTGCGGGGACGCTGATACGTGAGCTGATTGAAGCGCTGGCAGTCCTAACCTCTGTGAAGTACGGAATATGGGCGGTCAGCATCATTGTGGCCGGCGGTTATCAGGGAGATTCCATCACCTGGAAGGACTGGATGCTGATGATCTCCCATACCGGAATGGCTGTGGAAGCTCTGATCTATGCCCGGTTCTTCACCTTCCGGAGAATGCTGCCTGTGGCGCTTGCGTGGACATTCGCTAATGATATAGTGGATTATTCACAAGGCGTGTATCCATGGCTGCCTTCTGTGCTTGATGATGATCTTATCGCTGTTCAGTACCTCACCATGGGGCTTACACTGTTCAGTACGGCTGCTGCCTGGCTGTTCTGCGGCCGGACAAGGCGTCCGGCACTACCGGACAGCACTGCCATGAAGCACTGAGCCTCTGTTCTAACTCTTGTCCTTCCGCCATACATTAAGGTGGGAGGGATGTCTTATGCCGCGCAGAAAAGTATTCATACTGTCAGCAATTCTGCTGTGCTGGCTGCTGGCCGGTATCAGCGGAGGCCGCGTTCAGGCTGAAGCAGGGGATGCTGCTGCAGACCAGGGAAGTACGGCTTACATAGAAGCAGCCGGAAGTGTACCCAGTGATCCCGCTGCTCTCACGGCCAGAAGCGGAGCGCAGCGGCTGGAGCAGGCTGCGGAAGCTCTATACGGATATGTGCTTGAAGGCGATGTGCTGAAGGCCCGCCAGGAGGCAGAGGAGGTCTCGCAGATCTTCATCTCTTCGTCCTTTGAAGGGATGACCTCAGTGGAGGGGGTCAATGCACTATCCTCTGTGATCCTGGACATGAAGTCGGCACTGGCTGCGGCCCAGCCGTCCCCGGAGAGATGGGAAGCGGCAGCGGCGAAGCTGCGGCTTGCCGCTAACAGCCTGAATCACCCCCGCCAGCCCATGTGGCTGCAGTACTATAAGCTGGTCCGTGAGGATCTGAACGATATGGAGCAAAGCGCTGCCGCGAATGATCTGAAGAGCTGGACAGCGGCCCTGGCAAGACTTCAGAGCCGGTATGCGAATATCCGGCCTGCGGTGATTATCTCCCGGCCTGCTGAGGCGGTGAGCACCTTTGATTCCTGGATGTCTTACGCAGGAGGGGTGGCAGGCTCGGAGCAGCCCGTGGAACGGGCCCGCCTGCTGGAGATTGTATCCTATGGGCAGGATGCAGCAAGAGTGATGTTCGGCAAGGACCGCAGCGAGCCGGTCCTGTCTCTGCCGCTGGCTCCGCGGCAATACGGGGGCTGGGCCCTGCTGGCAGGCGCGTTCATCCTTACGGTGCTCGTGTATACGGCTTACCGTAAGTACCGCGGCCAGAAGCAGAATCTAAAACCCGTGTAGGCTGGAGCGGCGGCAACAGAGGATACAAAGAGGGCGGACCCCACAAGCAGCCATTGCCGGCTTGTGGGGTCCGCCCTTATGTGTGTATAGTTCAGGTCTCCCGGAAGCCTTCGCCGTGAACGTCGTGAACCTCACTGATAATGACGAAGGCCTTAGGGTCCACCGACTTCACCAGCAGGCTTAGCCGGCGGATCTCCTGTCTGGAGACCACGCAATAGACCATATGCTTCGCCTGCTTGGAATAAGCGCCGATCGCCGGGATTAAGGTAACGCCGCGATCCATTTCTACGGTGATCAGCTCGGCAATCTGCGGAGCCTCGTCGCTGATGATGGTGAAGGCTTTGGCGGCGTAGGCTCCTTCCTGGATGAAATCAATGACGCGTGAGGCGATGAAGACTGCCACGAGCGTATACAGTATTTTTTCGCGGGGAATGTAGAGCAGGGAAGCCCCGATAATGATGATATCCACGGCCAGAATAATCTGTCCCATGCTCCAGCCGAACTTGCGTCCGAGTATCCGTGCCACAATATCTACACCCCCGGTGGTGCCTCCGAAGCGGAAGACAATCCCCAAGCCCAGACCCAGGGTAACCCCCGCATATAATGAAGCAAGAATAAAATCATGCTCTGTACTGAACGTTACAATCCAGCCTGCCTTAATCATCCGTTCAAATAACCAGAGGAAAAAAGACAGGGAGCCGATGCCGAGTCCGGTATAGACGATCTGATTCGCCCCGAGCACCTTCCAGCCGAGCAGAAAGAGCGGAAGGTTCAGCAGCAGTGTGGTTAAGAAGATAGGGATGTTAAAGGCGTAATTGAGCAGGATGGTAATCCCGGTAACTCCGCCCTCCATCAGCTGGTTGGGAATAATGAAATACAGGAGTCCGAATGCGTAGATGGCCGTGCCCAGCATGATGGGGGCCACTGTTTTGCTGACTGTGCTGATTTTAATGGTTGAACTCATAACATCCCTCGCCTACGCCTCTAAATGGGCAATTTATATGTAATGATCCCCCAGGAGAGCACACAAGCTCCAGGCGGCATTGCAAAAAAGATTTGTCTTCAAAACGTCTTTACGATAACATAGGGGCAAACAGAAGGCAAGAACACACGGGGGTGAAAGGGCAATTTATGGATAAAAGTCTTGGTGACATTCAGCGTGAGGTGGATGCCTATATCTCACAGTTTAAAGAAGGCTACTTCAGTCCGCTGTCGATGCTGGCCCGGATGTCCGAGGAAGTCGGGGAGCTGGCGCGCGAAGTCAACCATCAATTCGGCGAGAAGCCGAAAAAAGCGAATGAAGCTGATAATTCGATTGAGCTGGAGCTGGGCGACATTCTCTTCATTACCGTTTGTTTCGCCAATTCACTCGGTATCGACTTAACTGAGGCTCATAATAAGGTTATGCACAAATTCAATACACGTGATGCCGGGCGCTGGACGCCCAAAAACACCGATTAGGCCTATGCTACATATGCTGTACCAAACGAACGGGATTTAGCCGTAAGGATGGTGAGGATATGGACCATAATGATTATGTAAAAGCGGCCTACCGCTCAATACTCCGCAGTGACTTTGCTGAGGCCATCACCTTGTTCGAGGCGGCCATTGCCGCAAGTCCTGATGATGCGGAAGTCAGATACCGCTGCGCTATTACCTATGCCCGCAGCGGAATGCTGGACAAAGCGCTTGAACATGCTGTAGCCGCACGCAGACTGGATGGAACCAAACCGGAGTATCAGCTGCATCTTCAGCATCTGCAGGCTCTTAAGCTTGTGCAGGAAGCAAAGCGGCTGCTGGAGGATGACGCCGCGGACAGTGTGAATCCGTACCATCCGATTACGCTGCTTAAGGAAGCTGTATCGCTTGACCCTCTCTACGGGGATGCTTATGTATGGCTGGCAATTGCGCACAGCCGGATGAATGAACATCTGCAGGCGATTGCGGTATTGAAAGAAGTTATGTCGCTGCACCCGGATGACAGCGGACTGCGTCTGCTGATGAAGGATCTGCAGAAATCGCTGCAACAATATATACAATAATAACAGAGCCAGGGAAAGCGGGGAGAATTCATTTGAGTGACAAGATCAGGATTATTGTTTCCGGAGCCGGAGGCAGAATGGGCAAAGAGGTTGTGAAGCTGGTATTGCAGGATGATGAACTCGAGCTGGCAGCAGCGGTTGACCGCTCTGCACATGGCAGAGATGCCGGACGGCTGGTTGGCCTTGAGGATTGCGGTGTACTTGTGACTCCGGATCTGGAGACTGCGCTTGAAGATACAGAGGCGGATGTAATGGTTGATTTTACGCTTCCACACTCTGCATATAGCAATACTGCGCTGGCGGTCAAATACGGCGTCCGTCCGGTTATCGGTACCACCGGCTTCACGCCGGAGCAGATCGCCGGGCTGGACAAGCAATGCCAGGAGCAGGGAATCGGCGGACTGATTGCGCCTAACTTCTCCATCGGTGCGATTCTGCTGATGAAATTCGCTGCCCAGGCCGCAAAGTATTTCCCTCATCTCGAAATTATCGAATATCACGGAGACCAGAAGCTGGATGCTCCGTCAGGAACAGCGATTAAGACGGCAGAGATGATCTCTGAGGCGCGGCAGGAGCTCCGTCAGGGACATCCTGAGGAAGAAGAGATTATTGAAGGCTCGCGCGGCGGGTATTATAACGGCTTCCGTATTCACAGCGTGCGTCTTCCGGGTGTTTTTGCCCAGGAGGAGGTTGTATTCGGCGGGTTCGGACAGTCGCTCAAGATCCGTCATGACTCTTATGAGCGCGCGGGTTATATGCCTGGAGTCAAGCTCGGGATTCAAAAGGTGATGGGCTATACCGGCTTGATTTACGGATTTGAGCATTTTATAGAATAGACGGGGAGAGAAACAGAATGTTGAAAATTGCTTTTATCGCACATGACCGCAAAAAAGATGAAATGGTTAATTTCGTAACTGCTTATGAGCATGTCTTTGAAGGGCATAAATTATTCTCCACCGGAACCACGGGCCAGCGTATCATGGAAGTGACCAAGCTCTCCATTCACCGTTACATGTCGGGGCCGCTTGGCGGCGACCAGCAGATCGGCTCGATGGTGGCTACGGATGAGCTGGATTTAATTATTTTCCTGCGTGACCCGCTGATGGCCCAGCCGCATGAACCGGATATTACAGCGCTGCTACGTCTGTGCGATGTGTACGGGATTCCGGTGGCTACGAATATCGCTACAGCAGAAATTCTGGTGAAGGCGATTGACCGGGGAGATTTCGGCTGGCGTGAGCTGGTACATAAATACAAGCCGGGTGTGGACGAGTCATGAAGCTTGACATTCTGGTATTCGGCGCGCATGCAGATGATGCCGAGATCGGCATGGCAGGGACCATTGCCAAGCATACTGCTGCCGGCTTCAAGGTAGGAATGTGCGATCTGACCCGGGCAGAGATGTCCTCGAACGGCACGGTGGAGCTGCGGGAACAGGAAGCACAGCAGGCTGCCGCAGTGCTGGGCGCTGCGGTGCGGAGTAATCTGGGGCTGCCTGACCGTGGCCTGTATATAACAGAGGGCCATTTGGCGGCAGTAACAGCGGAAATCCGCCGCTATGCCCCGTCTATGGTATTTGCCCCTTACTGGGAAGACCGCCATCCTGATCATATTGCCTGCAGTAAGCTGGTGGAGGAAGCGGTATTTAATGCCAAGCTGCGCAAATATATGCCGGACAAGCCCGCTATCCCCGAGCCTGGGTTATATTTCTACTTTATTAATGATCTTGGACGGACGGATCTAATCGTAGATGTGACTGCGCAGTATCCGCTGAAGGAGCAGGCATTGTCCTGCTACCGTTCCCAATTTGGACTCGCTCCGGGTGAAGATGCCGTTGCAACGCCATTGACGGAAGGGTATATTGAGCGAGTCCGTTCCAGAGACATGCTGCTCGGTCAGCGGAGGCTCATTCCTTATGCCGAAGGGTTCGCCGGCAAGGTTCCGTATACCGTAGATTTGTTCAGTGCTGCCCGCAAATAGAGGTTGCCACTCGACAACGCCCGGAAAACAACTATAATTAATTCATATCGTTACTTGAAGTAATAGACTTAAGTTAAAATTGAAGGGGCGGAGCTATGGAGCGGCTAAAGATAGGCATCACTTGTTATCCTTCTCTAGGCGGCTCGGGCGTGGTGGCAACTGAACTGGGCAAACTATTGGCTGAAAAAGGCCATGAGGTTCACTTTATCACACACAGCATCCCGTTTCGGCTGGGAACGTTTCAGAAAAATATCTTTTACCATGAGGTAGAGGTTAACGATTATTATGTATTCCGCTATCCGCCATATGATCTGGCGCTGGCGACCAAGATGGCGCAGGTAGCCAAAATGCAAAATCTGGATCTGTTCCATGTGCATTATGCAGTTCCGCATGCGGTATGTGCTTTTCTGGCCAAGCAGATCCTTGGTAATGATATCAAAGTGGTTACCACGCTGCATGGTACGGATATTACAGTGTTGGGCCAGGATGAATCCCTGAAGGATCTGATCCGGCTGGGCATTAACGAGAGTGATGCGGTGACCGCAGTCTCCCGTGATCTGATCAAGGAGACCCGCAAGGCGCTTGATATTACGCGTGAAATTGATCTGACTTATAATTTCGTAGATAAGCGTGTCTATTATCCCCGGGATGTAACGGATCTGCGCGGCGACTTCGCGGCCCCGGATGAGAAGATTCTGATGCATATCAGCAATTTCCGCCCGGTCAAACGGGTGAGTGATGTGGTGGATGTGTTCGCCAAGGTGAACCGGCAGGTGCCTTCCAAGCTGCTGCTGGTCGGCGAAGGCCCTGACCTGCCGAAGATTCAAGCCAAGATCAGCGAGATGGGCCTCGACGATCATGTCCGTTTCCTGGGTAAGCAGGACGAGATTGCCCAGGTGATCTCGCTGGCGGACCTGCTGCTGCTGCCTTCTGAGAAGGAGAGCTTCGGGCTGGTCGCCCTGGAAGCGATGGCCTGCGGCGTTCCGACCATTGGCTCGCAGGCCGGTGGGATACCGGAGCTGATTCAGCATGGCAAGACTGGATTCCTTGCGCCAGTCGGCGATACGGAATCGATGGCAGAATATGCCGTCCGGCTGCTCTCGGATGAGGCGATGGCTGAGAGCTTCCGGCGCGCATGCCTGGAGCGGTCCTGCAATGATTTCAGCAGAGATATGATCACCAATCAATATGAAGATATTTATTACCGTGTGCTCGGGCGCAAGGTATCCGGATTAGACCCGATTCTGGGGTAAGGAGTACGATATGGAATGGAGAATGGCACCACCCGGCATGGCTGAAGCCGCCGGGACTGTTGTTGCAGGCCTAGTGGCAGGCGGCCATGAAGCTTATTTCGTCGGCGGCTGCCTGCGCGATGAGCTGCTGGGCCGTCCGGTGCATGATATAGACATTACTACCTCCGCACTGCCGGAGGAGGTGATGGCCCTGTTTCCGCGCTGCGTCCCTACCGGACTGGCACATGGCACGATCACTGTGCTGCAGGAAGGCTACAGCCTGGAAGTTACGACCTACCGGACGGAGAGCGGCTATGCCGATCACCGGCGTCCGGAGCATGTCGTATTCGTCAGGGATGTGCGGGAGGATCTCCGCCGCCGTGACTTCACGATCAACGCCATCTGCTGCGGCCTTGACGGCGGGCGGATTGACCCTTTCGGGGGGGAGCGGGATCTCAAGCTCCGCGTGATCCGCTGTGTAGGCGAAGCGGAGGAACGCTTCGAGGAGGATGCGCTGCGGATGCTGCGCTGCGTACGTTTTGCTTCCGTGTTGGATTTCGCGATTGCGAAGAATACCTGGCGCGGTCTGCTGCGCCAGCGTGACAAGCTGGCGCATATTGCTGTGGAGCGGGTGCGCGCCGAGGTGGAGCGCATCCTGGAAGGCCCGCACCCGCAGCGCGGGCTGGGGCTCCTGCTGCGCAGCGGCCTGCTGCCGCGCGGCAAAGCGCCGTTCCCCTGGACCGGCCGGGACCTGGCGGCTGCCGCCGCCCGCCTCGCCGGTCTCGGGAACCTGGAGAGCGCCCGCCTGCGCTGGGCGCTCCTGCTGCATGCCCTGGGATCGTCGGCGCAGTGCGCCGATGAGCTCCTGCGGGCATGGACGTTCCCGGGGGCGACGCGCACTGGCGTCGTCGCCGTGCTCCGCGTCCGCGAAGCCTGGGACGCGGCATTGTCCTCGGCGCGGCCGGAGGCTTCCGGCGCCGGGGAGCGGCTGCGGCGGCGGTGGATCGCCGCCGTGCTGGGCCATGGCCAGTCAGCCGCCGAAGGGTGGCTGACGCTGCTTGAGGCGGCGGGGCCTGACGCCGCGTCCGCTGTTGGCGCAGGTGCGCGCGGCCCTGCCGCAGACGTCCCTGTCACAGCCGCAGTCGCACCCGCCACGGCAGAGGACGTCCCTGCCAGAGATGCTGGCGCACCCGCCAGATCGGCAGGCGTCCCTGCCACGGCTCCAGTCGCACCCGCCAGATCGGCAGGCGTCCCTGACGCGCCTACAATGGCAAGCTCAATCCCCCCTGTAACCACCAGACTCCTGCGGTCCTGGACCGCAGAGATGCCGATCCGTACGCTCGCTGAGCTGGCGGTGAGCGGCCATGAGGTGACAGCGGCGCTGGAGAAGCGTCCCGGCCCGTGGCTGGGCGTATTGCTGAACCAGCTTCTTCTGGCTGTCGCGGCAGGTGACCTTGCCAATGACAACCAATTACTGCTGCAAGCAGCGCAAAGGATGGATAGAGATGAATAGCGGTCATGCGCAGCATTCCGGTGTGTTGAAGCGGGAGGCGTTCGTTCCCGGCTGGGCCAAAGACATTCAGCGGCTGGATACTGTCGGTTCCACACAGGAGGAAGCCAAACTACTCGCCGAGGGCGGCGCCCCGGAAGGAACAACGGTCATGGCCGAAGCGCAGACCGGCGGGCGCGGGCGGATGGGCCGTAAATGGCACTCCCCCCACGGCAAAGGAATCTGGATGAGCCTGGTGCTGCGTCCAGCTCTGCCGCTGGCCTTGACTCCGCAGCTGACGCTGCTCGCCGGAGTGGCTGTCTGCACAGCCATCCGTGAGGTTACCGGGGTGCCGGCCGGCATCAAGTGGCCGAATGACCTGCTGGCCGGCGGCCGCAAAATCTGCGGAATCCTGCTGGAATCCTCGCTTCGTGAAGGCGGGCTGCATTATTGCATCGCCGGTATCGGCATCGCTGCGAATTTGACGGAGGAAGACTACCCGGAGGAGCTGCGCGGGATCGGTACATCGCTGCTGATCGAAGGCGGGGGCATTCCTGTAGACCGCACAAGGCTTGCGGAAGCCGTGCTGGAGGAACTCGAATATTTGTATCATGTATATATGGAGCAAGGCTTCCATCCCGTGAAGGAGCTGTGGGAGTCCATGTCGGTGACACTGGGGCGTCAGGTATACGTGAATACTCCCCAAGGCCGCACCGAAGCCACTGCTGTCGGACTGAGCGATAACGGCGGGCTGCTGCTGCGTAACGAATCGGGTGAGGTAGTGAGCGTACTGTCCGGAGAAATTGAAATGATCTAGTAGACCATCAGAATTGAACAAGTGATTTCATTCCATAAAGGGATGAAGCTACGTTCGTAGCGAAAAAATAGGGATAAGTGTATTCTGTACAACTAAAAACAGTGGAACGGGTAGACTTCCTCTTCTAATTGTAGTCTGTACAACTAAATTTGCTCGGATTGGCGAAAATCCAGAAATAGAGGCATTTTAATTGCAGGAAATACAACTAAACAGAGATTCGGCAGCACATCCGGCGATTTAGTTGTACAAATTACAACTAAGACTACTCCGTGCACCTTAATCAGGGTGAGGTAAACCCTCAGCAAGCCATTAGTTAAAGTATTTCTCATACGTATAGATCTGATGAACTACTAGGTGGCTGGAACTGCCGCATTTTAGAGGATTTTAGAATGTTTAAACAGATAGGGAAAAGTGGCGGAGGGGAATTTTGGAGCTGTAGGAGCGGTAGCGTCCGCCTGAAAGCTTTCCGTAGGAAAGCTCGCATCGTAAGCATAAGCTAGTCACCGGATTTCTACCGCGAACAGCGGTTTAAATCAGGGAATCTGGGGACAACAGCGGCCGGAAGCCCAAAACTTCTCTGGAGTCACAACCATCACATTCTGAAATTATTTTGCAATTTATATAGTTCGAAAATTGTCAACAAGGCCGCTCCTCACGACCACGGGAGCGGCCATGTCATATTTTAAAATATAAGAATTATCTGTTTCACACGATAATTTATCCTTCTATTTCTCGTTGAAACGGTACCGTCCTTTATAAGGACAGCAAAGCTGTTTCCACTTGAGGTGTTTATTTTTGTGTTTTTTTGGTATACTGTCCTCATGAGGCGGCATCGCATGGCGAGCTGTACTCACGCAATTGTATCTTTAACAGGACACCTATTTACCGGATGTACCTTCATAACTGGATGTAACGGTTACGTTGGATTCTGCTCTGAGCCGTAAGGACCGAGACAGAAGGGACGATCGCGAGTGACTCTTTTTTGCCCTTCGGACCTTTTTAGCGGACCATGCTAAAGGGTTTTTTTGTTTGCGCGGATACCGCGTATTTTATGGAAAAGGGGAATGAGAGCGACATGGCAGACAAACACGCACTGAATATTATCAAAATGAAAAAAATGAAAACGGACGGGGTGCCCCTGAGCATGCTGACCGCGTATGACTACCCTTCAGCCTTGCTGGCGGAGGAAGCCGGAATCGACCTGATTCTGGTCGGTGATTCCCTGGGAAATGTCGTGCTTGGTTATGACACCACGCTGCCGGTTACCATAGAGGATATGGTCTACCATACCCGGTCGGTGAAGCGCGGGGCGCCTAATACTTTTATAGTGGCTGATATGCCGTTCATGACCTACCACGGAAGTGTGGATGAGACCTTGCGCGGTGTGCGCAGACTGATGCAGGAAGGCCAGGCCCATGCGGTCAAAATGGAAGGCGGTCTTGAGATCTGCTCCGCAGTGTCGGCTGTAGTAGCAGCCGGAGTTCCGGTGCTCGGCCATATCGGCCTGACCCCGCAGTCGGTCAATATGATCGGCGGCTACCGGATTCAGGGGAAGGATGCCAAGGATGCGCAGCGGCTGATGGACGAAGCGAAGGCACTGGAAGCAGCCGGGGCATTCGGCATTGTACTGGAGCTGGTCACGGAGGAAGTGGCAGAAGCCATCTCCAAGGCTGTCAGCATACCGACCATCGGCATCGGTGCCGGGCGTTACTGTGACGGACAGGTTCTGGTATTCCATGATGTCCTGCGGTATGCCTCACCTTACCGGGAGAAAAAGTTCGTCAAAACCTACGCCGATGTAGGCACTCTAATTCGTGAAGGCATCACCAGCTACGTACAGGAAGTGAAGGACCGCTCGTTCCCTGCGGAAGAGCATGTCTTTAGCGCGGATGAGACCGTTTTGGAATCTTTATACGGCAATGCCGGCAAAGGAGTGAAATAAAATGAGAGTGATCCGAACGATTGCTGAACTGCGCGAAGCGCTCGAATATATGCGTCAAGGGGGCCATGGTCCTATTGGTTTTGTACCTACCATGGGATATCTGCATGAAGGACATGCCAGTCTGCTGCGTAAGGCAGGGGAGAAGAGCGGCACGGTGGTGATGAGTATTTTTGTCAATCCGCTGCAATTTGGCCCGAATGAGGACTTTGCTTCCTATCCGCGGGATGAGCAGCGTGATCTGGCGCTGGCTGAACGTGAAGGTGCGGACCTGGTGTTCATCCCAAGTGTAGAAGAGATGTATCCGCAGCCGATCCGTACAGGCGTATCGGTCTCCTCGCTTACGTCGCAGCTCTGCGGCGCTTCGCGTCCGGGACATTTTGACGGAGTAACTAATGTGGTCAGCAAGCTGTTTCATATCGTGCAGCCGGAATACGCCTTCTTCGGACTGAAGGATGCCCAGCAGGTAGCGGTTCTCCGCCGGATGGTGTCTGACCTTAACATGAACGTGGACATTATCGCCTGTCCCATTGTGCGCGAGGAAGACGGGCTGGCGCTTAGCTCCCGCAATGTCTATCTGAGCAGCGAGGAGCGCAGACAGGCCCTGGTATTGTCTCGTTCCCTGCGCGAGGTGCGCCAGGCTATGGAAGAGGGCAGCATTCGTACCGTAGATGAAGCACGGGCTCTGCTGGTCTCGGTCATTTCTGAATCGCCGCTTGCGGTCATTGATTATGCGGAGATTCTAACCTTCCCTGATCTGGAAGAACTGGAAGGCGGCAGCAGGCTGACGGATGCGGGCGGAGAGGTTATAATGGCTCTGGCCGTGAAGTTCGGCAGAACCCGTCTGATTGATAATAATGTATTTATTCCTAAGGAGGCACACGCTCTTGTTTAGACATATGATGAAATCCAAGATCCACCGGGCAACGGTCACTGAAGCCAATCTCAATTATGTGGGCAGCATTACCATTGATGAAGATCTGATGGAAGCCGCAGACCTGCTGGAGAACGAGAAGGTGCAGATCGTGGACAATAATAACGGTTCCCGTCTGGAGACTTATGTCATTCCAGGTCCGCGCGGCAGCGGCGTCATTTGTCTGAACGGGGCAGCGGCGCGTCTGGTACAGCCTGGCGATACAGTGATTATTATATCCTACGCTGTCATGTCCTCCGAGGAGCTGGCGGCGCACAAGCCGACTGTAGTGTTCGTTGATGCGGGCAACAAGCCGGTGAAGCTGGCGGATCATGAGATTCACGCGACGATTGCCTGAATTCTGAGCTTTGAGCCATGTAATCAATGGCAGGGATGAAGACCCCTGTACTTGCTGATAATGAAGTAAGGCAAGCTTAAGCTGACTTCATTATCAGTAAGGGTGGGATGTCCGGTGTTTCAACATTTATTTGCTGAGATGAACAAGATGCTCCAGGAGATCAAAGCCGACTATCCTACTGCGGAGGGTGCCCGCCGAAGCGATCTTTTATCCAAGTATAATATGCTCCACCGCATCAGTGATAATGTAATGGACGAATGGCTGGTCTTCGCCGAGAAGCTAAGCGAGTTCCGGGAACAGGCGGATTTTCAGGTTCAGCCGGAGGAGCTGCCGGAAGAGGAGGCCCCTGAGCTTGGGATGGATGCTTTTGTCAGGGGCCAGGGCTATTATAAGCTGCTGATGTACCGCAAGTGCATTGAACAGTTCAGGGAGGTTACGGCACAGTATCCAGACAGCCTCGCTGCCCGCCTGTATCTGGCCATGGCTTATCTGCAGGAGGGAGAAGGCGATACCGCCTGGGGACATCTGAATCACATGCTGGGCCTGATCCGTGAGGTGAAGCTGAAGGCGATGATCTATAATGCGCTGGGCTGTATCCGGGCTTCCCAGGAACGCTTCAATGAAGCCAGTGAGCTGTTCAGCCTGTCGTTGCTGCATGATCCTGATCTGCCGGAGCCGAACGTGAATCTGGAGGTGTGCCGCAGACGGGGCGGGAAGCTGGAGTTTGGCCATCAGCTGGTGTCGCTTTTATAATTTATCCTCGGTTTCTTTAGGCGATGCGCCCCACTTCCCGGGGTGTGCATCGCCTTTTTTCGTAACTTCTGTTATGCTGATAAAGAGTCTCAAGTGAAAGGGAATAGAACTTATAATGAAATTTGCCGTGCTTGATTTTGAAACTACGGGAACCCAATCTGTGGGAGAGATCATCCAGGTTGGCCTTGCCATTATAGAAGAAGACGGGCAGATCTCCCGGGTGTACGGTTCCTATGTCAAGCCCGGAGCGCCAATTCCTCCTTTTATTACGGGCCTGACCGGAATTACAGACAGCGATGTACAGGATGCGCCGGAGCTCGATGAGATGATGATGGAGCTGGTGCCGCTGCTGGATGATGTAGTCCTCGTCGGACACAATGTCGCGTTTGATTTTCATTTTTTGCAGAATGCGCTGGACCGCTGCGGCTACCTGCCGTTTCAGGGGCGGATTCTGGATACGATCGATTTTCTCAAAATATGCTTTCCCTCGCTGAGCACCTATCAGCTTGGCGCGGTAAGCAGCCACTTCGGCATTACGCATGACCGTCCCCATCAGGCGGACAGTGATGCGCTTGCCACGGCTATTGTGCTGCTCAAATGTCTGGAAGAGCTGCAGAGTCTGCCGCTCTTGACGATTCAGCGGCTGAATGAGCTGTTCGCGGACGAAGACAGTGATTTGGCCTGGTATTTCGACGGTCTGCTGCGGGAGCGGGAGATGGAGACCTTTCAGCCGGAAGGTGAGCTGAGCTTCTACCGCCAGCTTGCGCTGGCTGTTGGGGACTGGGCAGAGCTGGCTACGCCACGGGAGGAAGGAAGCGTCAATCCGCTGGAGAATATTACCTTTGAAGAATATATGGATGAGGTAACCAAGCGGCTGAAGGCTGTTCTTCCCCAGTATGAGAGCCGAGAAGCCCAGGAGCTGATGATCCATGAGGTCATTACAGCGCTTGAGCAGGACAAGCATCTGCTGATTGAAGCGGGAACAGGCACCGGCAAATCGCTGGGTTATCTGCTTCCGGCCATCTACCATAGTGTGAAAAGTGATCAGAAGGTGATGGTCAGCACGCATACCATTAACCTTCAGGACCAGCTGCGGGAGCGGGATATTCCGCTCTTAACCAGCGTTGTGCCGTTCCCGTTCAAGGCCTCCATCTTTAAGGGAAGAGGGCACTATTTGTGTCTGCGCAAGTTCGAACATCGAATGAACAAAAAGGACTTTACGAGTCCAAGGGAAGAAGCGCTCACCGCTGCGCAAATGCTCGTTTGGCTGACTCAGACGACGACCGGCGATGATGAGGAGCTTAACTTAAGCGGACGGGGCGGCGATTTCTGGGAGACTGTAGCCAGTGATACTGACTCCTGCCTGGGACGCGCCTGTCCCTGGTTCCGCAAATGCTATTACCACCGGGCCAAGCATGAAGCCGGGATCTCCGATGTGGTAGTCACCAATCACTCCAAGCTGTTCGCAGATGTCAAAGCCGGGCATCAGCTTCTTCCGGCTTACGACCATCTTGTAATTGATGAAGCCCATCATCTGGAGGATATTGCCGGCAAGCATCTTGGCATGCAGATGAAATATTTCACATTCGCCCATACCCTCACCCGACTCTATAAGGATAGCCGGAGCGGGCAGCTGCCTGCCCTCCGCCAGAGTCTGCAGTCTTCGGGCAGTGAGCAGGCTTCCGAATGGAGCGGCGTGATCGACCGGATCTATCCCGATCTGCTGACGGTGAAGGAGTCCTGGGATGCGCTCAGCGACCGGCTCTTCAGCCTGCTGCCTGAGCGCAGCGATGCCGGGGCCGGTGAAGCAGGTCAGCTGGTGGCACGCCTGCAGCCGGGCAAGAAGCCGAAGGATTGGGAGGAGCTGGCTGCCCTTGAGAATACACTGAACCTCAGTCTGAGCGATATCATCCGCAAGGGCGACAAAATGCTCAGTGAGATGCGTGACACGGACAGCCAATCCTCCTCAGACAGTCTTGTGACCGATATCGGCGGGTTATTCAAGGATCTGGCATCCATTAGAGAGCAGATCCGCTTCTTCATGAGTCTGAACGATGAGAATATCGTGTATTGGCTGGAGGGAAGCGGTAATTATAAGGGCAAGTCACTGCAAATGTATGCTGTTCCTGTAGATGTCAGCACCCAGCTCAGGGAGCTGTTCTTCGATAAGAAGAAGAGCATTATCCTGACCTCGGCCACCTTATCCGTGGATAAATCCTTCCAGTTCATGATTGATAACCTGGGTCTTGGCGAGGCTGCAGAGCAGCGGCGTCTGATGACAACACTGCTTCCGTCGCCATTCAAGTATCGTGAGCAGGCTCTCCTGGTCATTCCCCGGGACTTCCCGAGCGTCAAGGGGAGTATTGGGGATGCCCGCTTCGTGGACACCCTCGTGCACTCCCTTGCCGAGACAGCTGTAACAACACGGGGGCGGATGCTGGTGCTGTTCACCTCCTACAAGATGCTGCGCCAGGTGTATGAACCGCTGAAGGAGGCACTTGCCTCACAGGATATCGCGGTACTCGGACAAGGTGTGGAAGGCGGCAGCCGGAGCAAGCTGATCCGCCGCTTCCAGGACAGCCCGGCTTCGGTCTTGCTGGGTACCAGCAGCTTCTGGGAAGGGGTGGATATCCCTGGAGAAGCATTGACCTGCCTGGCGATTGTCAGACTGCCGTTCCAGCCGCCGAATCACCCGCTGGCAGAAGCGAAGTCAGAGCTGCTTCAGGCACAGAAGAAGAATCCGTTCATGAAGCTGTCCGTGCCGCAGGCTGTCATCCGCTTCAAGCAGGGCTTCGGGCGGCTGGTCCGCACGGCGCAGGACCGGGGCATCGTAATTGTGTACGATACCAGAGTGATTGAATCGCATTACGGAAAGTACTTTCTGTACTCGCTCCCCGGTCCCAAGATGGAGCATATGCTCACCGAGCAGATGGTCCCGAGAATTGCCGAATGGCTGGATGACGGCGGGGTTTCCTAATTCATCTGCTATTGCTATTATTAATAAGTCATGATTATCCTGAAGATCCGTTCCCGCCTGTCCTGCCACTCCGGCAGGCGGCGGGGCACGGTTGCTATAATTGTACGGAATGAAGTGTAGGCTAACAAAACTTTTAAGGAGGAGAATACATGAAATCGGATAAAATATCGGAGGCCGTCGTGCGCAGGCTCCCAGTGTACCTGCGTTTCCTGAACGATCTCCAAAAACGTGAAATCTCCACAGTCTCTTCTCAGGAGCTGGGCCAGAAGCTTGACCTAAATCCCGCCCAGATCCGTAAGGATTTGGCTTATTTTGGTGATTTTGGCAGAAAAGGCATCGGCTATGATGTATCTTATCTGATTGAGAAGATCCGCCATATCCTGAAGCTTGACCAGCAAATTAATGTTGCACTGGTTGGAGCCGGTAACCTCGGTCATGCCTTGTCTAACTACAACGCTTACTTGAAGGATACGATGAAGATTACTGCCATCTTCGATGCCTACCCGCCGAAGGTGGGCCAGCAGATCAACTCGCTGGTTGTGCAGCCGATGGAGGAGCTAAGCAGTACCATCCGCTCGCAGGGCATCCGGATCGGGATTATTACCGTGCCTGACAGCGAAGCCCAGAACGTAGCTGATATTCTTGTGGATTCCGGTATCGAAGCGATTCTGAACTTCGCACCGGTTATTCTCAAGACGCCTGCCAATATCCGGATTCATGCCGCAGATTTCACCACAGATCTGCAGAGCTTGGCCTATTATTTGCATGATGGAAAGGATGAGGCTGAAGATGAGCAGTAAGATCACGATAATCAAGAATGGGCACTTCCTGGTTCCGGGCAGTGACAAGCCGGTACTGAGCGGGTACATGACCCTGGAGAATGATTTGATTACTTACATAGGTGAAGCTGAGCCGGTAGTGGAGGATGGCGCACAGGTCGTAGACGGCAGCCGTCTGCTGTTCATGCCTGGTCTGGTAAATACCCATGGTCATACTGCAATGTCACTGCTGCGCGGGTACGGTGACGATATGGTGCTTCAGACTTGGCTGCAGGAGAAGATGTGGCCGATGGAAGAGAAATTCACTGGTGATGATGTATATTGGGGAACCTCGTTGTCCGTGCTGGAGATGCTGAAGGGCGGCACAACCACCTTCCTCGATATGTATGATCATATGGACCGGGTAGCGGAAGTAACGGAGCAGTCCGGTATTCGTGCTGTGCTGATGCGCGGCGTAATTGGGCTGTGCCCGGAAGAGGTACAGCAAGCGAAGCTTGCTGAGGCGATTGCTTTTGCCCGTAACTGGCACGGCAAGGCTGACGGCAGAATTACGACCATGCTCTCACCGCACGCCCCGTACACCTGTCCTCCAGAGTTTTTCATGAAGTTTGTGCAGGCTGCCCATGATCTGGACTTGCCAATGCACACCCATATGTCCGAGACGCGCCATGAAGTGGAACAGAACGTGGCCGACTACGGCCTGCGTCCGGTCGCGCATCTGGAGAAGCTCGGGATGTTCACCCGTCCTTCGCTCATTGCCCACGGGGTTCATCTGAACGATGAAGAGATCGGTATCCTGGCCCGCCATAACGTTGGCGTGTCGCATAACCCCGGCAGTAACCTGAAGCTGGCCAGCGGGGTAGCCCGTGTTCCTGAGCTGCTGAGAGCCGGGGTTAAGGTCTCTCTGGGGACAGACGGTGCGGCGAGCAACAACAATCTGGATATGTTCGAAGAGATGCGGCTGGTGGCTCTGATCCACAAGGGCGTAAGCGGTGATCCTACAGCGGTACCGGCTCCTGAGGCGCTTCTGATGGCTACGGAGTATGGGGCGCAGTCTATTTTCCTAAGCGGGGTGGGCCGGCTTGCAGCAGGAATGAAGGCCGACTTCATCGCACTTGATATTGACCAGCCTCATCTGCTGCCGCATACCGATCTGCTCTCCCATGCCGTATATTCGGCAAGTGCCAAGGATGTGGAGCATGTATGGGTGAACGGCCAGCAGGTTGTGAAGCATGGACAATGCCTGACACTTGATGAAGAAGCCATCCGCCGCAAAGCACAGGAGACGTTCGAGAGCCTGCTTAAACGGTAATTCAAGGGAACGGGAAAGGAAGCAGCGTGGTGAAGAAGAAGAGGAGAAAATGGATCTGGCTGGGGATTACCGTGGTGCTGCTCCTTCTGTTCGGACTTAGCCAGTTCTATGCCTACATTATGAAGGACCAGTGGAACGAGCGGAGTGAGGCCAAGGAGCTGGCCCGGGCGCGTGCCGGACTAACAGAGGTAACCAAGGCCCAGAAATCTGTATGGAATGAGAATGAGATCTACTGGGTGCTGACCGGTAAAAATGAATCAGGGACCGAGCTGATGGTGTGGGTCCGTTTCACCTTGGAGGGCAAGCCTGCCGGAGGCGACAATGACCTGTATGCTGAGGAACTGAGCAATGGCACCTCAGAAGAGAAAATGCGCGGAATCATAGCCGCCCAGCTGCCGGACATTACGATCGAACGGCTGCTGCCCGGTGTATACAACGGGGAATATGCCTGGCAGCTATTTTACAAAAAAGACGGGCGATTCTATTATAACTTTTACCGCTTCAAGGATGGCAGCGCCATCGGTGAGGGGTACAGCCTGCCGAACCGTTAAGCTAAGCGGTGAGCGGCAGAATAAAAACGGGGGGACAGATTATCTGTTCCTCCGTTTTTTTATCCATCATGTTGAAAAGTTTGAGATACATCAATTGATATACGGAGTGTATACCTCGTCTGCTAGCGCTAACCTACATATATGTCGAGGAAGATGAAATAGGAAATTTTAGCACATTTGGATAAGATTAAAGCGAAATTGATCTGCTGATCGTCATTCGGAAGCGCATTTAGAGCGGTACAGAACTGATGAGAATTATGTGTGCGGCGGCTTTGAGGATGCTGATCTGGCGGCGGATTTTGCATATTAAGAAATCACCGGGGAGTGGGGGCTGCAGCAGTTGCCGGAAGTCTATCACGGCTTGCTTAGACAGTGTCTGAAGGAATATTGCGGTGCGGCAGTCGCCGAAGGCTATGAACCGCGCGAATTAACTGATTTTGCAGAATATATGATGGCTGAAATCAAGCGTAATCTGGAGTAACAGTTGGCCGGTCTAAAATGATTATCTATTGAAACATCCAGAAATTAGTATCAAAAATTTTAAATATATTCACAACTTAATGTAAAATCGTATATACACCTATGATATACTACTACTTGTACTAAGACATGCTTAAGAGCATGTCAGTCTCGGATGGGCGCTAGACACGCTGGCTGGTCTTTATTATAGAGTTATGCTCGGTCATTATTGAGAGGAGGACGTTTCTTGAAACTGCGTCTTATGCCTGTACTGCTAACGTCTCTGCTGTCTGCTGCATTATTGTTTGGTGGCTGGTATTCCTACCGTCAATTCGTGGTACAGGAGCCGCTGCAGAAGCTGGTATCATCCTACGAGGGAGTGAAGGATTCCCATATTACTATTAAACGCAATGAGGTCACTTTGAAACTGGATTTGCAGCCGGGCACGAAATTACGTGAACTGGTACAGTATGTATCAAGAGAAGGCAGCACTGCTATTGACGGACGGACCCTGAAGCTGGATGTGGAACAGAAGCCGAGTGAACTGCTGGATGAGTATTGGGATAAAGCGATGTTCTCTGTAGCAGAAGCGATGGAGAGCCGGAAGTATACATTGATACCAGCTAAGCTGGACGGATTGAAGGAGCAGGAGAGCAAGTACAGTGGGGTTACAGCTACCACAGAGATTGACGACAATAATGTATATGTAAGCCTGAGCAACGGCAAAGAGAGCAAATTTATCATTCTGCCGCGTGCAGCAGCCAAGATGGGAGTGTGGAACAATGCCTAAGTACTGGAAAGAGGTTGTAGCCGGATTCGTTCCGGTCATGCTGATTTTTATGGCTTTTGTGGGGATCAATATCTTCCCTGTAATCATAGCGCTGGGCATGGTTGCCGCGCTCCTGTTCATTGCCCATGCCCGCGGCGGACTGACGGTTAATGCAGGTGCAGATAAGAAGCGCAAGAAGAACGGCCCCTCTAAGCTGACCTTTGAAGAGATCGGCGGACAGGACAATGCCAAGCAGGAGCTGCGTGAAGCGCTGGACTTCCTGATCCGGCATGAAGAAATCAGCAAGTTCGGGATTCGCCCGCTCAAGGGAATTCTGCTTACAGGTCCTCCTGGAACAGGAAAGACGCTGATGGCCAAGGCTGCGGCGCATTATACGGGCTCCGTGTTTGTAGCTGCCTCGGGTAGTGAATTCGTTGAGATGTATGTCGGTGTGGGTGCGGGACGCGTACGCGATTTGTTCAAGGATGCCCGCACACGCGCACTCAAGGAGAATAAGCAAAGCGCCATTATTTTCATTGATGAAATCGACGTCATCGGCGGGAAGCGCGAAGGCGGACAACAGCGCGAATATGATCAGACCCTCAATCAGCTGCTGACGGAGATGGACGGAATTTATAACAACGATACCCCGCGCATCCTGCTGGTAGCCGCAACGAACCGCAAGGAGATGCTTGATTCTGCGCTGCTGCGCCCGGGGCGTTTTGACCGCCATATTCAGGTGGATATGCCTGACAAGAAGGGCCGCAAGTCGATTCTCGACCTGCATGCCAAGAACAAGCCGCTGCATGATACCGTGGATCTGGATAAAATCGCCGAAGAAGCTTACGGCTTCTCGGGTGCTCAGCTGGAGAGCGTGATGAACGAAGCTGCGATCTACATGATGCGCGAGAATCTGACCCTGGTAGAGCAGCGTCATCTGTCGATGGCGATCGACAAGGTCATGATGGGTGAGAAGACCGACCGGGAGACCAACCATGAAGAGAAGAAGCGGGTAGCGATCCATGAGCTTGGACATGCTATTATGGCTGAGCTGCTGCGCCCCGGAAGCGTTAGCCAGGTCACACTGACCCCGCGCGGTCAGGCTCTAGGGTATGTCCGGCATAATCCGCAGACCGAGCAGTATCTGTACACGAAGGATTACCTGGAGAACCAGATCATGATTGCTCTTGGAGGAGCGGCTGCCGAAGAGATGTATTACGGCGGACGCAGTACCGGTTCCCGTGGAGACTTCGATCAGGCGCTGAATATCGTTGAGACCATGATGAAGTCAGGGCTCACTTCGCTGGGTATTGCGAATCTGCAAATGGTTACCACCGAAGAATTAATGAAGGAAAACAGTAAGATACTGGATGATCTTATGATCCGCACAAATGACCTGCTGGACAAGCAGAGAAATATATTTGATTACTCCCTTGACATTTTAATGAAGGAAGAAGTCCTCTCCGGAGAGCAATTTCGTTGTCAATTTCGTGACAGTGTCCTTTTACCGGCATAATTTTTTATGCCGGTTATTTTTTTTTACTTTTCAGACATGCTAAGATATCATTATATGTCGGGCTACTTATTTTTTTCGACAGACAAGGTACAATACAGAAGTATAGATACCTGAAAGGATGGAGACTTTTACATGAATTTTAAGAAGATCGGTGTCATCGGCGGAGGCACAATGGGACAAGGGATTGCCGAAATGCTGGCAGCCAAGGGCCTGGATGTCATGCTGGTGGAAAAAACTGCAGAACGGCTGAACTACTCCTATGAAATGATCGAGACCAGTCTCGACAAGCAGCTGGAGAAATGGGCGATTACCCAGGCGGAGAAGAAGCTGATCCTGGGCCGTATCCAGAAGGTTACACACTTCGCTGAACTGAGCTCCTGCGATATGGTCATTGAGACCATCGTTGAAGATCTGGAAGCCAAGCAAAAGGTATTCAATCAGCTCGATCAGGTGTGTCCGAGCCACATTATTCTTGCCAGCAATACGTCAACGCTTAGCTTGACTGAGCTTGCAAGCTCTACAATGTATCCGGAACGCGTTATCGGCATGCACTTCATACACCCTGTAGGTAAAGTGGATCTGGTTGAAATCGTGCGCGGTCTGAAAACCTCGGACAGCACATTTGAAGATACCAAAGCCTTTGTCGATGAGATTGTTGAGAAAAAAGGCGTTATGATCTACGAATCCCCCGGATTTGTATCTTCACGCCTCATTTGCCTGTTCATTAACGAGGCTATGCATGTGCTCCAGGAAGGGGTTGCCTCTCCTGAAGATATTGATGACGCTATGCGCATCGGCTACCAGTTCCAGAACGGGCCGCTTGAAATGGCAGACCGCTTCGGTCTGGATTCCGTTCTTGCCGCACTGGAGAACATGTTCCGTGAATACGGCGAGCTCAAGTACCGTCCTTCGACCATTCTCAAGAAGATGGTGCGTGCAGGACAACTGGGTGCGAAATCGGGCGAAGGCTTCTTCAAGTATGACAAGGATGGTGACCGGATATGAAAGTATTAGTAATTAACGCAGGCAGTTCTTCTTTGAAATATCAGCTCTATGACATGACGGATGAATCCGTACTTGCCAAAGGTCTGGTTGAGCGTATCGGTATGGATTCCTCCATTCTGACCCACAAACCAACCGGCAAACAGGAAGTTACCGAGGTTAGCGAAATTCTGGAGCACACTACAGCGATCCGCAAGGTTCTGGCGAATCTGACTGACAAGGAACACGGAGTCATTGCATCCATTAACGAGATTAATGCTGTAGGCCACCGCGTAGTACACGGAGGAGAGAGCTTTAAGGAATCCGCACTTGTTACTACGGAAGCCAAGTCCGAAATCCGCCGTCTGTTCGACCTGGCTCCGCTGCATAACCCTGCCGCGCTGCTTGGTATTCTGGCTGCTGAGAGCAATATGCCGGGTGTGCCGCAGACCGTTATTTTCGACACGGCCTTCCACTCCACAATGCCTGAGAAAGCATATTTGTATGCTATTCCAAGAGTACTGTACAGCAAATACAAGATCCGCCGTTACGGCTTCCATGGGACTTCCCATGATTATGTAAGTAAAGCTGCGGCTGAGTTTGTCGGACGTCCGCTGGAAGAGCTGAAGATCATTACCTGCCACATCGGTAACGGTGCCAGCCTCACGGCTATAGACGGCGGTATCTCTGTAGATACTTCGATGGGGATGACTCCGCTTGAAGGTCTGATGATGGGTACACGCAGCGGTGACATCGACCCTGCTATTGTTCCTTACGTCATGAACAAGGAAGAATTGACTCATGGTGAAGTCAACTCTATGCTTAATAAGCACAGCGGTATGCTGGCGATCTCCGGGATCAGCAGCGACATGCGGGAGATTATCGAAGGATACGAGAAGGGCGAGCCGAATGCTTCGCTGGCCTTCGAAATGTACGAATACCGTCTCCGCAAATACATCGGGGCTTACACCGCAGCACTTAACGGTGCAGACGTTATCGTCTTCACTGCCGGTGTAGGGGAGAATGCGTCGTTGCTTCGCGAGAAGGTCCTGCGCAACCTGTCCTATCTGGGTATTGAGCTGGACGCTGAAGCCAACAAGGTTCGTTCGGGTGATCCGCGCCGTATCTCTACTGCAAGCTCCAAGGTACAGGTACTTGTGGTTCCAACGAACGAAGAGCTGGTGATTGCACGCGATACCTATCGTATTGTGCAAGGAATTAACAGCTAAATTAGAGGAGAGATTACAGGCATGGCTAACAAGAGTGTAATCAAGAACGTGAATGAGCATGTCGGAGAGACTGTTGTCATCGGATGTTGGGTGAACAACAAACGCTCCAGCGGTAAAATTCAGTTCCTGCAGCTTCGCGACGGTACCGGTTATATCCAGGGGGTTGTGGTGAAATCAGAGGTCCCTGAGCAGGTCTGGGATGATGCCAAGAGCCTTACCCAGGAAAGCTCCCTGTATGTGACTGGAATCATCCGTGAGGAGCCCCGCAGCCAGTCAGGCTACGAGCTGACGGTTACGGGAATTGAGGTCCTGCATATTACCGAGAATTACCCGATTACACCCAAGGAGCATGGCGTCGATTTCCTGATGGATCACCGTCATCTCTGGCTGCGTTCCTCCAAGCAGCGGGCGGTCATGGTCATTCGTGCGGAGATTATCCGCGCGGTTCAGCAGTTCTTCAATGAGCGCGGCTTCACGAAGGTGGACCCGCCGATTCTGACCCCAACGTCAGCAGAAGGCACGACCAACCTGTTCCACACCAAGTATTTTGATGAAGACGCCTATCTGACCCAAAGCGGGCAGCTGTATATGGAAGCCGCAGCCATGGCGCTGGGACGCGTCTATTCGTTCGGCCCTACCTTCCGTGCAGAGAAATCCAAGACCCGCCGCCACCTGATCGAGTTCTGGATGATTGAGCCGGAAATGGCCTTCACCGATCATGAAGAGAGCTTATGCGTGCAGGAGGATTTCATCAGCTTTGTCGTGCAGTCCGTGCTTACGAATTGCCGCGCCGAGCTGGAAGCAGTGGGCCGCGATGTCTCGAAGCTTGAGAACATCAAAGCACCATTCCCGCGTATCAGCTATGACGATGCGATTAAGTTCCTGAACGAAAAAGGCTACGAAATTGCCTGGGGCGATGATTTCGGGGCTCCTCATGAAACGGCGATTGCCGAGATGAGCGACAGACCGGTCTTCATTACCCACTATCCGGCTTCCTTCAAGGCTTTCTATATGAAGCCGCATCCTGATCGTCCGGAAGTGGTGCTGTGTGCGGATATGATCGCTCCTGAAGGCTACGGCGAGATCATCGGCGGATCACAGCGTATTGATGATCCGGCGCTGCTGGAAGCCCGCTTCAAGGAACATAACCTGTCGATGGACACCTACAAATGGTACATGGATCTGCGCACCTACGGCACGGTTCCACACTCCGGCTTCGGTCTGGGGCTGGAGCGTACAGTAGCCTGGATCTGCGGTCTGGACCATGTTCGTGAGACGATTGCCTTCCCTCGTACACTGTACCGTCTTTACCCTTAAAGAATAGGGAAAGGGGGCTTAAGTATGGACGGAAAAGGTTGGAATACCTGGGGCGAGGGCGTAGCCTTCGGCCTGGAGAACGGAATGGCCGTCATTCCTTATGCACTCCTGAAATATTACCGGAAGCTGAATCTGACCGGCAGTGAATCCATGCTGCTGATTCACCTGCTCTCCTTCAGACAGGTAGAGGGGATTGATTTCCCTTCCCTGGAGGAGCTGCAGGCAGTAACCGGGCGCAGTATTCCGGTGATTGCCGGAGAGCTGCAGAAGCTCATGAAGGAGGGGTTCATCAGCATCGACGGAGATAACGACGAGCTGAGGGACATCCATTATGAGCGCTATAACTTCTCCGGCCTGTACGCGAAGCTGGGAGCTTATCTGGCAGAACTCTCGCGGGAGAATGCCCAGGAGAAGCCCGGCCAGAGCGGGCGGGAGCCGGGGGCACGGGCAGTGGCTCATCACTCCGGGGCTACCGCACCGGACGGCGGCTATGGCCGCCCGGCTGTGCCGGGTGACAAGGAGTCAGAAGACGGACGGAGTCTGTTCAGCATTTTCGAGAAGGAATTCGGGCGTCCGCTGTCCCCCATGGAATGTGAATCTATTTCCGGTTGGGTGGATGAAGACCGCTATCCCGAGGAGCTGATTCTGCTCGCGCTGAAGGAGTCGGTCTTTGCAGGAAAGGTTCATTTCCGTTACATTGACCGCATTCTGCTGGAATGGGCCCGCAACCGGGTGAAGAATGCCCAGGATGTCAAAGCCTATTCCCAGAAATTTCGGGGCGGAGGCAGATGAGCGGAGCGAGTTAGTGATATACGCCGGTCCAGGGCAAGTCCCGGCCGGTTAAGGTGTCCCTTAAGTCATGTATGTGGCTTAAGGGGCACTTTTTTTTACTTTTGTTGCTAATGAGTTGGCCGAGAGTGGGCGGGGAGCGGGGGTGAGGGGCATAAATGCACTTGATTTGAGCAAAAGTGGATTATTGAGCAAAATGAAGGGCATAAATGCACTTGAAGCTGGCGGGATTATGCCTCACAACCCGCGAACAGCCCGCAATTCCTTCACATGGAAGGAACTGCGGGCTGTTATGTTGTAGGAAGAATATCAATAACTAGGCCGAAAAATTAGTGCAGCTCCTGCTCCAGAGCCGAGCCCATCTCGCGGGAACGTTCCGCACAGCGGTTGACGGCGGAAATGACGGTCTCGAAGAAATCGCCGCGCTCCAGTACTTCAATGGCCGCCTGGGTAGATCCATTCGGCGAGGTGACCTTTTTGCGCAGGGCGGCAGGCTCTTCACCGGTCTGCTGCACCATCCGGGCTGCGCCAAGCACGGTCTGGACGGTCAGCTCACGGCTCTGCGCAAGCGGCAGCCCTCCGCGGATACCGGCAGCGATCATCGCTTCCATCATGTAATAGATGTAAGCCGGTCCGCTGCCGGAGATCCCTGTTAAGGTCTCCATCCGTTCTTCGTCAATGACCGCCGTCAGGCCGATCGCTTCGAAGATGTTAAGCGCTGTACGGCGGCTGTCTTCGCCAACCTCCTTGGAGAAGGCAATCCCGGTAGCACCAAGGCCGATGGAGCTAGAGGTGTTCGGCATGGTGCGGACCACAGGCTGCGGATTACCCAGTAAGCCTTGCATCGTACGGATGGTCAGCCCGGCAATGACGGAGATGACGAGCTGATCCGGCGACAGCAGCGGTCCCAGTGAACGGAGCGCTTCCGCAGCGTCTTTGGGCTTCATGGCTAGAACGATGACCGGCGCAGAGCGCAGAGCCTCGAGCTTGGACTCGCGAGCATTATAGCCAAGCACGCCGTAACGGCTGCGGAGCTCAGCCAGGCGCTCGCTGCTGCTGCGGTTCAGCATAATAATTCGGCCCGATTCCACTACATTACGGGCGATCAATCCCCGCACAATGGCCTCAGCCATCGAGCCTGCGCCGTAAAAAACGATATTATGATTGATGAGCGGAATTGCTGGTTGCTGGCACATGGCTGGCAGTCCCCCTATAAGTTGAGTGAGTTAACCCCTGATTTGGCCGGAGCCGTGAATCATATATTTGCTTGAAGTCAATGCAGGCAGTCCCATTGGCCCGCGGGCATGGAGCTTCTGGGTGCTGATGCCGATCTCGGCACCGAAGCCGAACTCAAAGCCGTCCGTGAACCGGGTAGATGCATTGTGATATACCGCTGCAGCGTCAATCTCCTGCAGGAAGCGTGCAGCATTCGCCGCGTCTTCAGTTACAATACATTCGGAATGCTTGGTGCCGAATTCCGCGATATGTCCGAGAGCCTCTTCCAGCGTGTCAACGATACGAATATTTAGAATATAATCGTTGTATTCTGTAGCGAAGTCCTCTGGTGTGGCAGGCACAGCCCAAGGGATAAGAGCAACGGTATCCTGGCAGCCGCGCAGCTCCACACGGGCCTCGCGGAAGGCTTCGGCAAGTGCGGCGAGGTGTTCTTCGGCGTAAGCACGGTGAACCAGCAGTGTCTCCATTGAATTGCAGACCGAAGGCCGCTGGGCCTTCGCATTCACGCTAATACGCCGGGCCATTTCCGGATTGGCACTTGCATCCAGATAAGTATGACATATGCCTGCTCCTGTTTCAATAACCGGTACGGTGGCGTTCAGAACCACATTCTGAATCAGAGAGCTTCCTCCGCGCGGGATGATGACATCCAGCAGTCCGTTCAGCTTCAGCATTTCATCCACGGAGGAACGGTTAGGATCTTCGATCAGCTGCAAGGCATCCGGCGGAAGGGCGGTACCTGCAAGTGCGCGGTGCAGCACCTCGGCGATGGCACGGTTGGAGGAGAGGGCGGAGGAGCCGCCGCGCAGCACCACGGCATTGCCGGTCTTAAGGCACAGTCCGGCAGCGTCAACGGTGACGTTGGGGCGTGCTTCATAGATAATGCCGATGACTCCAAGCGGAACCCGTACCTTCTCAATGTGCAGGCCGTTTGGCCGTTCGATCGTCTCCAGATTGTCTCCAACCGGATCAGGCAGAACGGCAATCTGCTGCAAGCCTTCGGCTATGCTGTCAATCCGTCCCGCATCCAAGGCCAGCCGGTCGAGCATCGACTCCGGTGTCCCGTTCAACCGGCCGCGCTCCAGGTCTTCGGCGTTAGCGGCAATAATGTAATCAGCTTCGGCACGCAGGGCGGCAGCCATCACCAGCAGGGCTTCATTCTTCTGGGCGGTAGTCAGGCTTGCGAGTACCCCTGTGGTTGCTTTGGCTAGCGTTGTCTTGTTAACCACTTCACTCATGGCAATTCCTCCTCAAAAAAATTATGTTGGCATATGGATATACAATAGGATTTGCAAGATTAACGCAGTGTGATCCATTCGTCCCGGTGGATCACCTCCAGCCGGTGCACTTCACCGAGCTTGGGCACAATCTCGCGGCTCGGAAGCCCCTGAATGCTGCGGAGCTGGCTATCATCATAATTGACGATGCCCCGCCCAAGCAGCTTCGCATCCGGGCCTAGCACTTCGACGACATCCCCTGAATGGAAGCTTCCCTCAATCCGTCTAACCCCGACCGGCAGCAGGCTATGGCCCCCGTGGAGCAGCGCTTCAACAGCACCGTCATCGACATACAGTGATCCGAGCGGGGTAGACATGAAGCCCAGCCACTGTTTTTTGACCGGCAGAGAGGAGAGTGTGGTGGCAAAATAAGTGCCCTTGCCCGTCCCGGCTGCGGCCTGTGATAAATCCCCTGGCTCCTTAACCTGGCCCACGAAGACCGGAACGCCGCCCCGCGTGGCGATCTTGGCCGCGTCGATCTTGGAGCGCATGCCGCCGGTGCCCACGCTTGAGCCCGCACCGCCTGCAATGGCATAGATCTCAGGCGTAATCTCTTCTATATGCTCATACCGCACAGCATCCGGGTGCTTGCGGGGATCGCCGCTGTAGACGCCGTCCATATCGGTCAGCACCAGCAGGTGTGAGGCCTTCAGCAGATTGGCAACCAGCGCCGATAAGGTATCGTTGTCACCGAACTTCAGCTCATCCACCGATACAGTATCGTTCTCGTTGAACACGGGCACGGCGCTTTGGCGGAGCAATTCTTCAACCGTCATCATGGCGTTGTTCATGGCCCGGCGGCTGCAGAAGTCCGTACGGGTCAGGAGAATCTGAGCAGTGGGTATACCGTGGCCTGCGAAGGCCTCCTGATAAGCCTGCATCAGCATAACCTGTCCTACCGCCGCCGCCGCCTGCTTCTCATGCAGCAGCCTTGGGCGGGAAGCATAGCCGATGCCCCGGAAGCCGGCTGCGACCGCCCCGGAGGTGACCAGCAGCACTTCACAGCCGTCCTTGCGGAGCGCTGCAATCTCGGCGGCGAAGAAGGCGACCGCCTCACGATTAAGGCCGCCTTCGGGACCTGTGAGTGAGCTGCTGCCGATTTTGACCACAATTCTTGACGTCATTGTCTTTCACTTTCCTCTCGAATTGAAATGCCTGTAACACCCGGAAATGACAAAAAGCCCCCATCCTTAGACTTAGCAAAGGACGAAAGCTTGATTAACTTCCGCGGTACCACCTTCATTGATGAGGGTTCATCCGACTTCATTCTCATAACGGGAGTATCCGTCCTGCAGGGCAGGCCGCTCAGGGGTAGGATTCAGAATGACCTTCGCGGTAAATTCTCCCAGCCTTCAGGAATTTACTCTCTGCACACGAATATACGTCCATTCTTACTGGTCCCGTCAGCACGTTTCACTATTTGTCATTTAGAATACCATGCGGAAGCAGGGTTTGCAAAGAGCTCCGGACGAATATTTTTCTGCTGGGGCAGGGAGCGGATTTCCTGGTTGTCCTTCAGGGGAACGGGTAAAGTATTTATAATCAGTTACCAGGAGGTGGATTGAATTGAGTAAGAAGACTAATGTCCGACAGGAACAGAATCAGAATTCCAAAGAAGCCGCCGAATTTCAAAACAAAGCGATCCGAGAATTTGTCGAGGAAAAAGCCGGAGATTCCCGCACAGAAGGACCGGTTGACGAGAGTACTACCCGTATGCCCGATGACCAGAACCGTATGATCACGCAGTATAATTTGCGCAAATAAATAATTGCTTCTGCCAAAATATAGCAAATGCCCATCCGGCCTCATGATAAGAGCTGGATGGGCATTTGTTTCCGCCGGCTTATTCGCCTGCCAGTCCGGCGACCGTTGTCTGGAAGGTTTCAATGAAAGCTTCCGCAGCACGGGACAAATAGCGTCCGCGCCGGTAAGCGACAACCAGAGTACGGCTGGGTACCGGTTCAGCCAAAGGCAGGTAGACAGGCACGAATTCACTCCGCGGTGCCCGTGCAATGAAATGTGGCACGAGCGTTACGCCCATTCCGGTGGCTACAAGCGATTGGACGGTCTCCATATTGTTGCTCTCGAAGACAATCCGCGGCTCAAATCCGGCTCCACGGCATAGCTCCACCGTCATTTTGCGGAAGCCCTGTCCTTCTTTGAGCACGATGAACGGTTCATCCTTAAGCTCGGTCAGCGAAGTTCGTGTACCCAGCAGCATCCGCGCCGCCAGCGGATGCTCAGGCGGGACTGCCAGGTCGATCCGTTCCTCTCCAAGAACCTCATGAGCTAGAGTCGGAATCTCCAGTGGTAGGGATAGCAGGCTGAGATCTGTCTGGCCGCTGGCTGTCAGCTTCTCAAGATTCATGGAGGAGTCCTCCAGCAGCGTGATTTCAATCTCGGGGTATTTGCGTTTGAAGGCAGGCAGCACATGCGGCAGCAGATGCGCACCGGTGATCGGCATGCTGCCAACCACAACCCGTCCGGTGCGCAGCTGGGATATATCCGACATCTCCTGGCGCAGCAGTTCTACGGCATCAATGATGGTCTGAGCCTGCTCGACGAATTTCTTACCGGCATGAGTCAGCTCAACTGAACTGGTATTGCGCTGGAAAAGAAGGACACCCAGTTCTTTTTCCAGTTTGGAGAGTTGCTGGCTGAGTGAAGGCTGAGCGATATGCAGCTTGTCTGCTGCCCGGGAAAAATTACGCTCAGCCGCAATTTGCAGGACATATTGCAGTTGACGCAGTTCCATTTCAAACCTCCTTACAGGTTAGGTACCATCAATAGTAATCCGCTTTCTTATAAGTATATCCTATAAATCGGTCTGATTACATCGGTTTTTACAAGGGTTGCAGTAGCTGTCATATTGGGGAAATGATTTAAATTTGGCATAACCAACCATTGGGTGAGAAAAAAGCACCATTCGGTCGAGGAATATGGCATATTTCTACATTTATGTTTATTATGAGTGTATTGAAAGAAAATGATTGTCTTATAGATAATAATAATGTTAAAAAAGTAAAATAATACACAAATCGAAGGGATAAAACTAAATGTATTACTGGATAAAGTGCTTACAGTACTTAAACGGTTCTAGTCGACTCAGATATTTGGATTTTACACTTCAACAAATAAAATGCATAATATTTGTTTTAATTTATAGTGTTTCGTCAATTATATTTCCAAGTTACATAAGTAAAATAGTTGACTTAGGAATAAGCAATAGGAACATTGGAGATATTGCCAATTACACTATTACTATGCTGATTGTAGGATGTACGATGGTTGCTTTCCAATATTTATATCAAGTTAGCTTCTATAAATTTTCACAACGCTTTGTTTCTGAAATAAAAGAAATGGTTTTTGAAAAATTAATGAATACCAATGTAGCTTTTTGGAGCAAGCATAAGGTTGGAGACATGTTTACAGTTTTAGAAGAAGACATCTCATCAATAGAAAGCCTTTTCACAAAATCAATAAGCGGAATTTTATCCAATACATTAATTGCAGTAGGCATTTCCGCATATTTAATCTACATAGATAAAACTATTGGAATCATTTTAATATTGCTTACTTTTTCATTTGCTTTAATTCAAAAAAAATACGGTAAAAAAATTGAAGCATATGTGGTGCCATTAAGAGAAGAAATTGCAGATTTCTCATCCTATACAAATGAAATACTAAATAATGTGAATCATATTGAAATGGCAGGTGAAGTAAAACGTGCTTATTGTGGTTACTGCAAGAAGAACCGGTCTGTAGTAGAAAAAGCAATAAAACAATTAAGAATGATTACTGTGTTGTTTAGTATTGTTTCAAGTTATAGCGTAATCATTATTTTTGTAGTGCTGCTCATGGGGGCGCAAAGAGTATTATCAGGGACGATGACAGTAGGTGTTTTATTCAGTTTAATCATTTATGTACAAAGAATGTTTGGCCCAATAAATTCGATTGGTAGTGAGTATATATCTTTCAAAAAAAACATTCCTATTTTTAGACGGATATTTGAAGTTTTGGATAATAAAGAGGTTATTCAAGAAGGAAATTACACCCCTGACCTCGATCTATCAGGCAAGATTAGTGTGAATAGAATTGATTTTAGCTATGAAGAATCCAATCAAATATTGAAAGGGTTATCATTGGAGGTCCAACCGGGTGAAGTAGTAGGAATCGTAGGCAAAAATGGATGCGGGAAGACAACCTTAATGAAACTCTTTACGAAGCTCTGTGTACCTCAAAAAGGGGAAATTCTAATAGATGAAGTGATTATTGGAGATTACCAAACGGATTATCTGCATCATCAAGTCGGTTGCTTATTACAAAGTGAATTTATATTAAGCGGTTCTTTAAGGGATGTTCTGGATACTAAAAATCGCTATAGTGATCATGAGATTATTGAGACGATGAAGGAATTTTGCTTAGCAATAAAGGATTTTCCTGATGGGCTCGATACAATGATTAAAGAAAATTCATTAAATCTTTCGGGTGGACAAGTACAAAAGATAGCGTTAATACGCCTCTTCCTTCAGAATAAATCTATATACTTGTTAGATGAACCCACTTCAGCTATGGACATTGAAGCAGAAAAGGTAATCTGCAATGTGATTAGAAGAAAACTAGAAGGAAAAACAGCATTAATTATTACACATAGAGAGCAAATCTTAAATATATGTGATAGAAAAATAATGCTAGCGGAGGAACAAGAAAATGAACAGGAATATTATGTTAGGTCAGTTTACTAAAGTTTTGACTCATGGAAACAAAGTGATTTTAGGGAATCGAAGGAATGGAAAATGGATGAAAATGAGTCAGGAATGTTATGAAATACTTAAACTTGCCATGCAGGAAAGCGCAACGACTAATGAACTGATTGAAGCGTTTGAAGACCAGGAAGATAAGGAATACTTCTTCGAGCTGTTGCAACTTTTGTACAAAGAAAATTTGCTGGCCGATACGGAAGAGATGTTACTGTTCGATAAAAATTTCAGTGTTGATATAGCAATTACCAACAGATGTAATCTCAGATGCAAACATTGCTGCGTGGATTCTGACTTAACAAATTTGAGCGATCCGTTGGACACGGATGTTCTAAAAACGGTTTTGAATAAAGTGGTTAAATCAAAACCCAAGAGTATTTGCTTAACGGGTGGAGAACCTTTAATTAGGAAGGATTTTTTTGAGATTCTATCTCACCTGAATGATATTTACGATGGTGAAATCAGAGTAATGACGAATGGGACATTAATTAATAGTGAAAATGTGAAACAACTAGTGGCGCATGTATCAGCAATAGATTTTAGTATTGATGGTGTTAATGAAGACACATGTTCAACAATACGTGGAAAAGGAGTTTTTAACAAGGTCTTGCATTCGGTTGAATTATTAAAAAATCACCATTTCGATAAAATTTCATTATCAATGGTCTTGACTAAGGAGAACTATGTATTACGCAATCAATTTGAGGAATTAAATAAAGAATTAGGAACCCGTGGCATTGCAAGGGCTTTTAGCCCAATTGGAAGAGGAAAAGATAATAAAGATTCATTGCAGCCTAAAGAAAAAGAAGTTCAAATTGAAGAAATAAGAATGATGAATCTTGACATTGATGATGTTCATATTTGTCTCTGTGGGGGGTTATTTAAAGAGATTTATATAAATAGTAAAGGACAGATATATCCTTGCGGTTTATTGGAGAGAGATAAATATTATGTAGGCAATATATTGGAGATAGAAGATTTAAGCAGTTTTCTGGGGAGTGGTGAATTTAAAAAATATGATGGATATCAAAATTGGGAGTATTTACAGCCTGATAAACATGAAAAGTGTAAAGATTGTGATGTTAATTTATTTTGCTGGAATTGCTTGCATTACTTAGATCTTATAGAGAGCAATGATGGTTTTTATGAAAGTGTTTGTCCAGAACTGAAACGTAACTTCCAAAGGATTGTATGGGAGGATTGAGCAATGTTAATAGGAATTTGGGTAACTAAAGCATGCAACCTGAGATGCAGCTATTGTTATGAAGGAAACGACAAAAAGGAAATAGATATGGATCGCAATACTGCGGATCAAATAATTAATTTTATCCAAGAGAACTATAGTACTAATGATAATTGGTCAGAGGATCCATTAATTATACAATTCCATGGAGGGGAGCCATTATTAAATTATGACCTAATAACATACATTACTGAACGACTGAAATTATTATTCGCCACATATAAAAAAATAGTTATGTTTGGTATTACAACAAATGCAGTGTTACTTGACAAAAAGAAGATTGAATTCTTGGCGGAAAATATGAATTACGATTTTTCAATAAGTATTGATGGCGATAAAAAGGTTCACGATCAAACAAGGCTATTCTCAAATGGTACAGGTTCTTATGATGCAATTATAAATAAGGTTAATATGACATTGGAAAAAAGGAAGAATATTAGGGCTAGAGTTACATTTGGTGCTCAAACAGTTTCTCATTTATTTGAAAGTATTAAACATTTGATAGAATTGGGATTCTTAGTGATTGTCTGTATCCCTGACTATTTCGATAAGAGTTGGGATGAGAAACATATAGATGCTTATTTAGATCAGCTTGGTTTGTTGAAAGAATATTATTTAAGGAATAGGTTAGATGAAAAAAATGTGGAAATTCCAATCTTAGAAAATAATATTTTCAAGAAAAATAAGTGTTCTGGCGGTTATAGCAGTATTCACATTGACCCAACCGGAGAGATTTATCCGTGTTCCTATGTTGTAGGAGATACTAAATATAAAATCGGTTCAGTACATCTAGGAGGAATTAATAATGATTACTTAGCAGATATCTCAAGAATTAATGACTGCAACATGATGGAATGTGAAGGGTGCAATAATTATAGCAGTTGTCTTACTGTAAGATGCCGATACCTCAATGAATTATTAACTGATGACGGATTGTGTCCTTCAGCAACAATATGTGCTTTTGAAAATGCCAATTATAGTTTTTTAAAATCAGTTTAGAGATAGAAGTAGCTAGGAATGCGAAGAAGGAGGACTTATTATGAGTTTAAAGATTAAAAAAATTGCGGACAAAATTAATGCATTAGAAGTAAAAGGGCAAGGTTGTAAAGATGATTGTGCCGATTGGTCTGGAAAAAGTGCCTCTAACCCAGCAGGTTGCTCTGTTACATTCAGCTGTAAAATTACTTGCGCATTTTAATGTGAACAAGTAGGTAAATTTACTTAAAAAAACCATTTCAGCATTCCTAGTCTATTTTTATATAATGGGTAGTGATTAAAATCACTACCCATACTTATTATATGCAACTATAGGGAGATCAAAAATGAATCCTGATGTAATCATTATTGATACGGGAATAGTTCAAGAGAACTCCATTGGAAATGTTATCGGTGGTATGGGTTTGACTGATGAAGATAGCGATTTCGAAGACGATAATGGTCATGGTACTCAATGTGCGAATATAATAGCGCAAATGTGTGAAGCGCAGCCCAATATTTTTGCGATTAAAGCATTAAATCAAAATATGGAGAGTTCACTTGATACCTTAATAGAAGCCTTGGAGTATACGCGTAAACTTAATATTCGGACAATTAATCTTAGCTTAACTACAATTAAGAAAAAAAGCAGATCAAGGCTACAACCAATTATACATAAACTCAAGAGTGAGGGTAAGATCATAATATCTTCAGCACCTAATCAAGGTTATTTGGGTTATCCAGCTGCATGCGATGGAGCAATCGGTATAAATGGTGCTATACTTCAGGGGAACAGTGATTATTGGTACAATAAAAGCAAGGTGATCCAATGTATCGCTAATAAAACGCCTAATTTAGTAAAGAGTATAAGTAATTCATATAAAATGTTTGGCGGAACGAGTAAGGCTACCGCAACTGTTACAGGTATAGTATTGAATATATTAATCAAGAAACCTGATTTGAAATACGAGGAACTGGAAGTATTATTGCAAACATTTGCCGAAAGAAAACTATGGAAAACAAACGATGTTATTGGTGCTAATACACTAAATTTCGATTCGGTTGAAGTTCTAGGCCAAAGCAAACTAAATAACGAAATAAAAGAAATATTGTTCTCATATTTTAAGAAAAGAGATAGAGATATTACCGCAGAGCAACTAGCGAGCACTAAATTAATTGATTTATTGTATCCAAATGATTTTTTTGAGATTTTAAAAGAAATAGAAGCGATTACAGGTGTCAGCATTAATTATAATGGTGTTGATTATAGAGTTTTTAGTTCAATAAGCACATTAACCAAATTTATTGAACATACTAAAGGAATGAATGACGAATAAAAAAATACATCAGGAGTATTTCTGCTGATGTATTTTTGAAGTTGTTCATCCGCTATTGAACGGTCTCTATGGAATCCACAATACTCATGTCTGCGATTTTGCGGAGTGGAATACATGTTGCGGTTAAGCAAACCACAATAGAAATAAATGCAGCTCCCATAATGGGGAGAAATGGAACGGGGATAAGCTCTATGGTGTCTGTTTTAGCAGCACTTACAAAGATTGAACATGAATACCCTGCTATAGAACCGGCGATAGCTGCGATAATTCCGTAATAGGCGCCTTCCCAAAGGAAGGTCTTGTATAAGCTTGAAATGCTCATGCCTATCGCTCGCTGAACCCCGATTTCAGTAATACGGGTATGAATATTTGTGTACACGGTATTAATTATATTTAGAATTCCTATAAGCCCGATAAACAGAATCAATCCCCATGCTAACCATTTGATCTGCTGATAGCTTTCTGCAAGCTGTGTATCTGTATCTTGATAAGAAAGCCATTGGCCCCCTCCAGCTTGTTCACTTATTTGAGTAATAACTTTCTCAACATTTTCCTTATCAGCGTTGGGTGACAAGACAGGATACAACTCCGAATAATTGATTGTTTCTGTAATCTGATCGTAGATCGTATCATATACAATGATTTGAACCCCGTTTACAAATCCGTCATTATCCAGTGTGATTGAATTACTGCTTTCATGCAGAACTTGTAACGTCAAGTTATTGACAGATATATTATCGCCTACGGAAATTAAGGTACTGCTTAATCGGGTATCTCCATAATTTATGGCGATGGGATTTTTGATAATACAGGCTTTTCCTGCTTTTAAATCCTGGAGTTCCGGTTGGGTAAGTGCTGGTGCGATCATTTTTAACCGATCTTCATCAACACCAATAATATGCAGCGCCTCGCCTGGCTGTAGTGAAAAAGATGTGGAAATTGGCATCTGCCCCTTGCTATCCTGTGTATACAGGCTATATTTCAAGGTGGAAACGGAAGTTATATCTGCTAAGGATTTGAGTTCCTTCACCACTTCTGGAGAAAAACCAGTTGTCTTATTGGTAATGGAGTAATCACCAATATGCATTTTTTGTACGGCAGTGCTCGTATCCAATAATGTGGAAAAACTCTGTAATGCTATAAATACCGTTATACTCATAAATAATGATAAGATAGTAATTGTCGTTCTGCCTTTATTTCGCTTCATATTCATTCTTGCGTAGAAGGCTTCGAAGGAACGTATACGCCGAGCCTTTCGATTTTTTCGTCCAACCCGTATTGACGGACCTGACATTGCGAGCGTCGGAGAAACCTTTGCCGCATATCTTGCGGCAGGGAATGCTGCAAGATAGGCAAACAATAATGTAATTACTGTACTGATGAGCAGAGGAAGTATTTTCCCGGAACTATTTTTGGCTATCAACAGGGCTAATTCTTCCGATGAACTTGTTAGAAACAGGTCCGGAGACAAGAGGCTGGTTGCGGAGATGGTAATTCCTTTGGCAAACAATATACCAAAAGTGATCCCTGCAGGAACACCTATTCCACAGAGTAGGGCAAGCTGTAGCGATACTAATATATATAGTTTACTGCGTTCCGCACCAAGAGCGCGTAATGTACCGTATTCGCGGATGCGTTTCGTTACAGAGATTTTCAAAATGTTATAAATAATAAGACCGGAGGCTAAAAGAACAAGAGTACCAACGAGAACGCTTGCAACGGCCATAAAGGGAAAACCGGAACCATTGTCTGAGTCATCGCTCTTATGGGTGTAATCAATACCCACTGCTGCTAGAAGGATGTCGTTGTACTGAATGCAATATTCAGGCAGAGCAAATTGAGCGGCGATATCATCAACCGTGTTCTGGAAGTGATTTTTGTTTATCATACGAACATCTGTGGAGTACAGTTGGTATTTTTTCGGCAGCAGCTGTTCCGCTGTTCCTTGACCGGCAATACCGTTAACACCGCCGGATACATACCCTAAGTAATTACTTTTTAAAATGCCGGTTAAAGTGAAGGTAGTCTTATATTCAAAGGGAGCTTGATCGTCCCGTATAAGCGAGATACGGATCGGCAATGTAATGTGGTCTCCAAGTTTGCCGGAAAAATTCAATAGATTTAATGCATCTTGTGGTAAGGCAACTTCATGGGGTGACTGAGGTAAGCGTCCGGATGAAAGTTGTGTTATGGATGGGTAGACTGAAAGTGTATCATCTTCATATTCACTAAGCCAAATAGAAAGTTTAGTATTCGGTATTACTGAGGTGCCGATATTCATAAAGCTACCTGAGAACGACAATCTATTATCGAATTTAAGCTTCTCTTTTTGCTCTTGTGTAAGTTGATGAAAAGTAACATAACGGTTGCCATTAAGTGCTGCAGCCTGCTGTTGACGCAAAGCACTTAATATACCAAGGGATTGGCCGATAACCGTAGTCATAATTGTAGATAGAATAATCGCAATTAAAATTAAGACGGAAGTGATCTTTTGGTTATTCAACTCTTTCCATACAAGAGAACGATAGGATTTCATTTCGCCGCCACCTCCGAAAGGAGGCCGTCTACAATAACAAATTGTCGTTCCGCCATGCGTGCGATCTGGTTGTCATGGGTAATAACCACAAGGGTTTTGCGCATCGTACGCCAAATATCATAGAGTAAACTCATAACCTCGTTGCCGCTTTTACTATCTAAGTTTCCCGTGGGTTCGTCAGCAAAGACAATGTCAGGTTTTGCAATTAGTGCTCGGGCAATGGCGACACGTTGCTGCTGGCCACCAGAGAGTTCGCTGGGCAAGTGGGTCATTCGACTTTTGATTCCAAGCATATCTGTTAGGTCTTTAAGATAAGCCTCATCCACCTGGCGTTTGTCCAACAGCAGAGGCATGATAATATTTTCCCTTGCGGTCAGGACAGGTAAGAGGTTGAATTGTTGAAAAATAAATCCGATTTTCTGGCGACGAAAAGCGGAAAGCTCCTTGTCACTGGTGAGGTAGATATCTTTCTCATCGTAGATAACACTGCCGGATGAAGGTTTGTCCAGACCGCTTAACAGATGAAGCAATGTGCTCTTCCCGCTACCCGAAGGCCCCATAAAGGAAATGAAATCTCCAGGCGCAATTTCTAAATTAACATGATTAAGGGCAATGACACTGTTTTCGCCGTTGCCATAAAGTTTTGAAAGGTCTTTTGCCTCAATATACATACACAACTCTCCTTTTCAATTGATAAGGAGAGTGTAGAATATAAATCTCAAAAAATGCTCAAGATTTCAAAATATTAAATGAAGCCGTTGCCATTGCACCATTCTCTGTATTTTGTAAGGCTAGGGTGCCTCCGTGTTTTTCACAGAGCAGCCGGCAAATGTACAGTCCCATCCCAAAATGCCCTGAATCCCCAGAAGGATGATCTCCGCGTAAAAACGGTTCTGTACCGCGGGATAACATATTTTGAGAATAGCCTTCACTATCATCCTGAACAGTAAGAAGCATACTGGAATCATCGCAGGTGACAGCAACACTAATTTGCTTACGGGCGTACCGGACGGCATTCGAAACGAGATTTTCTGCCACATTATAAACAATGGACCGATCAACCCAAATCCACTCGTTTTTGTTGGCGTTATTATCATGCAGATTAAGCTTCTTGTCTTTACGTAATATCGTCAGACTTACCGAAAGCTCTTGGATTAGAGCCGACCACTGAACCTGTTTTAAATTGCATTGCATTTCCTCTAATCTCTGGGCACTGCTCATCGTTTCTATAAAAGCTTCAATCCTGCCGGAATACTCTTCAAGTAATGAAAGTGTATCACCGATCTCTTCTTTTGTTTGTTTTCCACTTGTTATTCCCATTTTAAGCAGCTTTACCGAGCCTTTGATTACGGTTACGGGATTCCGCAAGTCATGAGAAAAAGCAGCATTTAACCTCTTTCGCTCCTCAGTTTGCCGCCACAGTTCCCTGTTGTTTTTCAGAAGCTCACATCGCATCGTTTCAAATGCGTCACAGAGCTGTCCAAGCTCATCACTTGCAGAAGATACAATCGAGAAGTCCAGGTTGTTGTGCATAATTTGCCGGGCTCCATTTTGCAGAGCGGCCAGGGGCATTTTAAGCTTAATCCGATAAAAAAGCCAATCAGCTAAAAATAATCCTGTTAGTACATATAGAGTGGGAAGCGCAAATTGCAGGATGCTAAAAATGTGATACCATGCCGGGTAAGCAGGTTCTGGGGGCACTGGTGTGGCTCTGACATCATTGCCATCCATCTTTAATTCAATAGACGGCCCATAATGCCTGGAAATTTCGCTGATCCCCCAAATTGATATGACGCTCAGGAGCAAAGCGATAAGTAAAAATATGGCCGATAGAAAAAAGAATGCTTTTTTTAAACTCATATGGTTTATCCGTTCCATTTATAGCCTACCCCCCATACCGTATCAATGTAGCTTTTCTGAGTAAATACCGCGAGTTTCGCACGAACTTTACGAATATGTTCCATAATCGTATCGCTGCTTCCTTCTCCGTCAGTTCCCCAAATGGCTTCATAAATGTGGTCGCGGTCAAAAACTTGCCCGGCATTCATAGAAAGCAGTTCTACAATTTCAAATTCTCTCTTTGACAGTGGTACAACAAAACTGGAGACAGAAACTTCCCTGTTAGAATAATTTACGGTAAGATCTCCAAAAAAACGGATTATAGATTGCTTATGCATACGATTTTCGCGACGTAAATGGGCTTCTACTCTTGCCCCCAATTCATCAATATCAAAGGGCTTGAGGATATAGTCATCTGCTCCTGCGCGAAAACCGATAATTTTATCCTTACTTTCAACTCTAGCCGTTAGAAAAAGGATTGGACAGGAAATATACTTGCGAATTCGCTGACAAACTGTAATACCATCGATGTCTGGCATATTGATATCAAGCAGGATAATATCGGGCTGACAATGGACTCTTTCAAGTGCTTCATTTCCGCTAAGAGCTGAATATACCTGATAACCTGATGACTCAAAGTAATTCTTCAGAATAGAGATAATTCCTTTTTCATCATCAATGAGCAAAATTTTACTCTTCAATCTAAAAAACCTCCTTAAGAATCTTTAATTATGACTAGTATCTTGACCAATGTTGATTCTGATTTTATGCTATTATTATAAGGAAAATATGGTAAGAATGGCAGATGGATGAAGAATAATAGATTCGACTCGAACCAAATTTAATGCCACAAAAATAATGAAGGGTAGTGGTTGAATGCTAAATGTTGCATTTTGTGATGATGATATTAAATTTTTGAATAGCATTGTATCTGAAGCAAAAAGAATATTCAAAAGGCTAAAAGTCAATACAACCATCTACACTTATACAAATGGTAAAAAACTAATTGATGATTTTGAGCAATATCATTCGTATTACGATATCATTTTTTTGGAGTTAGACTTGCCGGTAATGGATGGGAAAGAAGTGGCGAGAAAACTGCGCCTTTTCGATAAAAAATTCAAGCTGGTATTTGTTACTTCTTCCGAACAAGAGGTTTTAAATACCTTCCAGTATGATATAAGCGGTTTTTTACCTAAAAGACTCATGAACGAAAGATTATTTTTAATAATAGATCGTGTGGTAACTGCTATAAAAGATGATAACCCGCAACTTCAAGTTTTTAAAGTTACCATCACAGGCGATAAAAGAGCGTTAATCAAAGTTCCCTTAAATGATATAATGTTTTTTGGAAGTGTAAACAGGAAAAGCTATTTACATACCAAAAGGAGAACCTACTTATTGCACGGATTTAAATTTATAGATTTAATAGCGCAATATAGCGAGCAGGGTTTTGTTGATATACATAGAACTTGTATAGTAAATATTCAATATATTTTTTCGGTTGATGATATTGAAATTCGTCTTGATGATGGAACCTTGCTTCCCTTAAGCAGGCGGAAAAGGTCTCTGGTGCTGGACAAGTTCCTTCAGAAGGTTAGTGAGGGTATGAATATTAGGAAGTGAAATCCTGCAAGAGCCTTTTGTTAAAATCTTGTGTCTCATAGGTACAGCCTATCAGCGCTATAGAAATCATATCTTGGAATTATAAACGTGGTGATGTTATATTTAGAACATTCAAGAGAGACTCCACGCTCTCTTCATAGGAACGATTCTACTATTATGAGGTGAAATTCATGGGCAACAAGACAATGTTTGAGAAGATTTGGGATAATCACGTTATTCATCAGGAAGAAGGCAAGCCGAGCATTATTTATATCGATTTGCATCTCGTTCATGAGGTTACTTCTCCGCAGGCGTTTGAAGGGCTGCGTCTGAGCGGCCGTAAAGTCCGCCGTCCGGGACTTACCTTTGCCACAATGGATCATAACGTGCCTACCAAGGACCGTTACAATATTACCGATCCGATCTCCAAGCAGCAGATTGATACGCTCTCGCAGAACTGCCGTGATTTCGGCGTAAGATTGTTTGACCTGAATGATATTGACCAAGGTGTCGTTCACGTCATGGGACCTGAGATTGGCCTGACCCATCCCGGCAAGACGATTGTCTGCGGGGACAGCCATACCTCCACACACGGAGCCTTCGGTGCACTGGCCTTCGGGATCGGCACCAGCGAAGTGGAGCATGTGCTTGCCACCCAGTGTCTGCAGCAATCCAAGGCCAAGACCATGGAAGTGCGCTTCACCGGCAAACGTAATCCGGGTGTGACTGCCAAAGACATGATTCTCGGCGTAATTGCCAAATACGGAACGGACTTTGCAACTGGCTATGTTATCGAATATACCGGCGAAGCTATCCGTGAGCTGTCGATGGAAGAGCGCATGACCGTCTGTAACATGTCGATTGAAGGCGGAGCAAGAGCGGGCCTGATCGCACCGGATGAGACAACCTTCAACTATCTGCGCGGACGTCAATATGTGCCGCAGGGTGAAGCGTACGATGCCGCCGTTGAGACCTGGAAGGGCCTTGTTAGTGACGAAGGCGCCCAGTATGATACTGTGGTCGAATTCGATGTAGAAACACTTATCCCGCAGGTTACCTGGGGAACTAGCCCTGGTATGGGAACGGATATCAACTCCACCGTACCGAACCCTGCTGACTTCACTACCGAGAATGAACGCAAAGCAGCCGAGAAGGCGCTTGAATATATGGATCTGGCTCCCGGTACACCGATCTCCGAGATCGGAATTGATTATGTCTTCATCGGCTCCTGCACCAACGGCCGGATTGAGGATCTGCGGGCTGCTGCTGAAGTAGCCAAAGGCTATAAGGTATCTGACAAAGTTACAGCTATTGTTGTGCCAGGCTCCGGGCGCGTGAAGATGCAGGCCGAGAAGGAAGGTCTGGACAAAGTGTTCACCGAAGCTGGATTTGAATGGCGTGAAGCCGGCTGCAGTATGTGCCTGGCGATGAATCCGGATGTTCTGCAGCCGGGCCAGCGCTGCGCTTCTACTTCTAACCGTAACTTCGAAGGACGACAGGGACGCGGAGGACGCACGCATCTGGTCTCTCCTGCCATGGCGGCTGCGGCAGCCATCAAAGGACGCTTCACGGATGTGCGTGACTGGAACTACAAGACGGAAGCCGTCAACTCATAGAATAATTGAGAGAGCAGGAGGATTCAGCAATGGAAGAATTCAAGAAGTTAACAGGGATTGTAGCCCCGGTAGACCGGGTTAATGTAGATACGGACGCGATTATCCCCAAGCAGTTCCTGAAACGGATCGAGCGCACAGGCTTTGGCCAATTTCTATTCTACGAATGGCGTTTTGATGAAGCAGGGAATGACAATCCGGCATTTGAGATGAACAAACCGCGTTATGAGGGAGCCTCTGTGCTGATTTCCCGCGCGAATTTCGGCTGCGGCTCCTCCCGGGAGCATGCGCCTTGGGCCATCATGGATTACGGGTTCAGAGTGGTCATAGCGCCATCCTATGCCGACATTTTCTATAACAACTGCTTCAAGAACGGCATTCTGCCGATCAAGCTCTCAGAGGCCCAGGTAGACGATCTCTTCAGCCGCACGGCAGAGCATGAGGGCTACACGCTTACAGTGGATCTGGAGAACAACAAGCTGAGCGATGATTATGGTCTGGCCATCACCTTTGAGCTGGATGAGCACCGCCGCCAGTTCCTGCTGCAGGGGCTGGATGATATCGGCCTGACACTTCAGCATGCCGATGAGATTGCTGCTTATGAAGAGCGTCATGCAGCCAAGCTTTTTGCCTAAGAGCTAAGTTAAGTTAACGGCTGAAGCATATTTATTCTTAGTATTTACACAAAACTTCTATTTCCGGGTGTCGGAAATAGAAGTTTTTTTGCTATAATCGAGATATTATTGCCTGTGAAGGCAACTTTTGGGGATTATTGTCGTCTTAATCTTATCTGCAAATCTATCAATGGACCAAAGGAGAGGAAAGGATGAAGAAAGCCGGACAACGGGTGTTGCTTCTACTGCTGCTGCCACTGCTCCTCCTGTCATTCGCCGGCCACAAAGCTGCGGCAGCCGGAACAACCCCCGGTAAGATCGTGATGGACAGCAAGGAGCTTGCACTGCCTAAGGGGGTAATCCTCGAGAACGTGAATGGAAGCGTTATGATTCCGATCCGTGTAGTGGTGGAGAATCTGGGCTTCGAAGTGCTGTGGGAACAGAGCAGCCGCAAGGTAACTGTCCAGCAGGACGGCAAATCCGTACAGCTTGCAGTCGGCAGTACCACCGCACAAGCCGATGGAGTGAACCTGACGCTCAATGCTGCGCCTAAGCAGAACGGCGGGACGGTACTGGTGCCTATCCGCTTTGTCAGTGAGCAATTCGGTCTTAGCGTCGGGTGGGACAATACGGATAAGACGGTGTACTTGAGCGGAGGAATAACGGAGACAGCGCCAGTCGCTTCAGATCCGCTGCCGTCAGCCACCCCAGCTCCATCAGAAACAACCGAAGCGGCTCCAGGGGCAGTTCAGTCCCCGTCACCAACCACTCCGCCTCAGAACGGCACAGAGACTCTGGAGGAATTGGACGGAAGTGTTATAGTTGCTCCGACTCCGCCAGCTACATCCCCTGTAGTGAAAGGGGCGGTATTCAGCGAGAACCGGCTGATTGTAGCCGCTGCCGGAGGAGCCAAGGCTACGGTTACGAGAGTTACCGGACCCGACCGGATCGTAGTGGATTTTGCCGGAGCGGCATTTGCCCCTGATTTCAGCGGGAGCTTCCCGGGCGTATCTACTGGAGGAAGTCCGCAGGGCAAGCTGGATGTGAGCGGCTACCCGCTTGTAACTGAAATACGTTATGCATTATTCAGTACGAATCCCCCGACAGTCAGGTTCGTAATCCAGACTACGGGCTACCAGAATTATCAAGTAAGTACAGATGAGAGTACAGGATTAGTCACAATCGATCTCAATGTAACGGGCAGCGAAACGGGGGCCCCCGTGAATCCGGTATTCACCGGGAGACCGGTTATTGCGCTTGATGCCGGACACGGGGGGAAGCAATCGGGTGCGGTTAGTCTTACAGGCAAGCTGGAAAAGACCTTCAATCTCGCGGTCATCCTGAAAGCCGGAGCTATTCTGACGCAGGAAGGCTGGGCTGATGTCGTCTACACCCGTACATCGGATATTACATTGGGTCTTCAGGATCGTGTGAAGATTGCCCAAGCGGCGAATGCTACGCTGTTTGTATCCCTTCATGCGAATTCACTGGATGTATCCTATCCGAACCGCAGCAAAGTTAACGGAAGTGAGACGTACTATAGCCGCAGTGAGAGCCTGCCGCTTGCCGAAATTATGCAAAAGCATCTGGTAGCGGGAACCGGCTTCAAAGACAATGGCGTCCGCTCGAAGAGTCTGCATGTTACCCGGGAGACCCGGATGCCTGCGATTCTGCTGGAGGCCGGGTATCTGACCAATGCGGGGGATGAAGCAGGCCTGTATAGTGAACAGCTCCAGAATAATCTGGCCCGCGAAATCGCAGCTGGAATTAAGGAATATCTTGGTTTGTAACACTGCATAAGCGGAGTTGTCTGTAACCGCACTACATACCTTTTAGCTATAGGGAATACACAGACATTTCCACTTTGGTTGGGATTTATTCGCAACTTTTAAGATCTAAAGGCGTCTACACTATGTCGAAGGTTGTCAGTTGGCATGCCATCAAGAACGCTCGATTGGGGGCGGAATACTAGAGTCTTAGAGGTGAAGAATGAAGAAATTTGCTTTTATGCTGTTGCTGCTGCTCTTTGTTGTGGTGCTGCCAGGGCATGGACAAGCCGCTGCTGGCCAGAACAAGATCTTCCTGGATGGCCAGGAACTGAATGCAGGACAAGACGTTCCGGTGGAAAATGTAAATAACTCCATCATGGTGCCGCTAAGAATGATCGCTGAGAACCTTGGATACAAGGTGGATTGGAATCAGACAAGCAAGACCATCAAGATTGAACAGCAGGGAAAGACCATTCAGCTGATCGTAGATCAGACTGCGGCATCCGTCGATGGCAAGACGGTAATTATGTCAACGGCCCCTCTCCTGCGGAACGGCACGACACTCGTACCGATCCGGTTCATTGGTGAGCAGTTCGGACTTACGGTCAAATGGGATAACACGAAGAAGGTAGTAGATCTTATTACCCCGCCCGTTTCCGAGCCTAACATTGACCCGGGACAAAGTAATGGGGACGGAGGGACGGTTGTAGTGCCGCCGGGAGAACCCTCAAGCAGCGTGAGCATGATCAACGGCATCAGCTTCAATGAGAACCGGTTCACGATTGCCATAGACGGCAATGCCGAGCCTAAGGTCTCTAAGATCAGCGGACCGGACCGAATCATCGTTGATCTGCCGAATGCCACGTTCTCGGATATATTCGGAACAGGACAAATACTTGATCCTGATCTGAACGGGAACCTGACAGTTACGGATTATCCGGATGTCTCCGGTATCCGCTATTCGTTGTATAGCACTAATCCTTATACTGTCCGATTTGTAATTGATCTTAATACCCCCAAAAATTATAGCGTAGAGGTATCGGGAGATTCCTCCAAGCTCATTGTCATTGATTTGAACGCACAGGCTCCAGGCGACACTTCAACGCAGCCCGGCAACAGCGGGCGTAAGCTGGTTGTGCTCGATGCCGGACATGGCGCGAAGGATTCAGGGGCTGTAGGCGTTACCGGCAAATATGAGAAGAATTTCAACCTGGATGTGATTCTGAAGGCGGCTGCGCTGCTGAGGCAGGAGAACAAGATTGACGTGGTGCTGACGCGCAGCGATGATACCTTCCTGGAACTGAAGGAAAGGGCGGCAATCGCCAATAACCTCGGTGCAGATTTGTTCATATCCGTTCATGCCAACAGCAGCGGATCAGCGGCTGCGAGCGGAACGGAGACCTACTATCAGCGGGACGCGAGCAAGGCTCTGGCCAATGTGATGCACAAGTATCTTGTGCAGGCGACCGGGCTTAGCAACAGGGGAGTGCGTTACGGCAACTTCCATGTGATACGCGAGACGAAGATGCCTGCGGTACTGCTTGAGGTGGGCTATCTCAGCAATAAGAAAGACGAGGCTCTGCTGTTCACTGAAGCACTGCAGAACAATGTAGCCGCATCAATGGTCAGCGGAATTAAAGAGTATCTCGGGATTCAATAACAACAGGCGGCAGCAGGGGCCGCAGAGTCGGATAAAGACCCTATATTGCGGTCAAAAGGACTTTGCGGTCCCTCCTGCCCATATTCATCTGAGGGGGTTAATCAAATGAACAAGAAATTGACATATGCAGGGATCGCTGCGCTGCTGCTTCTCGTAATTTCGGGCTGCGGCGACAAACCTACTGCTGCACCGGCCGATGCGTCCGGTCAGGATTCAACCTCGGTATCCAGCGGCGCTGAAGGAAACAATGCCGGGAATGACAGTACCGCTAGTCCCGCTGCCACACCGGCAGCTACAAGCACGCCTGAGCCTGCAGCAACGGTTACTCCGGCGGCTACGGAGGCACCGGCAGTGCCTGAGAAGCAGAGCCTCAAGATCAAGACGTATTATACAGACCTGCAACAGAACGACTTGATTCCTGCTGATGTCTCCATCACCTTCAAGAATGAGGAGGAGAAATATAAGGAAGCCTTCAAAACACTCCAGAAGAGCGATAATGCTGACCAGATTCCGCTGTGGAACAAGATTGAACTGAAATCACTTGAGTTCTCCAATGGACAGATTGTGATGGATATTCATAAGCCGGATGAGGCACAGCTTGGCGCAGGCGGCGAGGCTCTGGCGATCGACGCATTGTCCAAGATGTTCTTCCAGTTCGATGAAGTGAAAAATATCGATGTGCTGGTAGACGGAGAACAGGTGGAGAGTCTGATGGGGCATGTGGATCTTGTGCATCCCATCACCCGCGAGAACAACGGATTGTAGGCTATTTGGCAGGAATAAGCCGGATGGCTAACGAAATTAACAACATAGAAAATCCAGATAAGCCATAGAGAGGGGAATATCGAATTGTCCGGTCCAAAACGATTAAAGCGTACGGTTCAATCTTATTCTGTAAAAGCGGTATCTGCCGTTCTGGCCGGTGCGATGGTGCTTGGCGGGGCAGGCGCTGCCTTTGCCGACAACGCTTCAACCGGAGCAACCGTTGCTGCAGCGACTTCGCAGACGGCTGCAACTAGTTCAGGGATCTTCAGTGATGTCAAGACAGGCTTCTGGGCCGAAAAGCATATCTATAAGCTGGCAACCCAGGGAATTGTGGTCGGCAATAACGGCCTGTTCCGTCCTGGCGATTCTGTGACCCAGCAGGAAGCGGTGCTGATGGCGCTACGCTTCATGAAGCTGCAGGGAAATGTGAACACCAGTACCGAAGTTGCGCTGCCTAATGATTTCCTTGTTACGAACTATTATAAGCCATATGTAATCCTGGCCTTTCAGCAAGGACTGCTGGATAAGACCACGGAGATGGCTGCAGATAATCTAAAAAGCTCGTGGGGCGAGCGAAAGGCCAGTCGTGAATGGGTAGCTGAGCTGCTGATTCGTGCGCTTGGCCAGAGTGCATCCGCTTCTGCGGCTGCGGGCCGGCCGACAGGCTTTGCTGATGATGCCAAAGTGTCCGCGAACAAACGCGGCTATATTAACACAGCGGTGGAGCTGGGACTGGCTAACGGGCTAACCGGCAACCGCTTCGATCCGCAAGGCGCTGTGACCCGTGCACAGCTGGCTACCTTCTTCAGCCGTGCTGAAGCGCATAATAGCCTGGAATACGACAATACGTTCAAAGGAACAATAAGTGCTCTCAAAGACGGCAAGCTGGGATTGTACACTAACGGCAATACGCTGGAATTCACTCTGAATGCCAATACCGCCTACTACACCAGTACCTCCGAGAATCGCATCACATTGAACGAGATCCAGCCCTATACGAAAGTAACTGTAATTGGAGCTACCTATAGCGCAGCATATGTAGAGCTGACAGACCCGGCAGTTCAGGTTGAGCAGGCGGAAGGTGTATTCACCAAGCATACGCCGGGTATCATCTGGGTCGATTCCGCGAACGGATATGATCAGTATCCCTACGATTCAGGCACGGCTTTCCTGGATGTGAATGGAGCCGTTATTCAGCCTGCTTCGATTACCGCCGGCAGCAAGCTTACGCTGCTGCGTGAAACCTTCACCGGTTCCCGCAAGGTTGTGAAGGTGCAGGTCACTTCCGGTATTGTGAACAAGACGGCTAAAGGCACGGTTCAAAGCGTTGACACTGCTGCCAAGAGCATTACATTCAAGAATGCCGACGGCACAGTTGAAACCTTCAAATGGGAAGAAGGGACTACGCTGTTCAGCTCCCAGAGCTCTATTATTCAGCCCGCAGAGCTGAAAGCCGGTGCTGCTGTCTCGTATACCATCAAGGATAATGCGATCCGTTCCGTGGAAGTAACCTCGGGAGTGGAACGCATAGTGAAGGGCTTCATCTATGAGCTGACAGATTCGACGATAGTCTATCAGAAGAGCGATGGCACCCGTGAGGTTAATCTGCTTGCTACTAATCCGGCCATTGTGATTCCGAACGCCGTAAGTCCGGTGATGGCTGACCTGATTGCTGACAAAACAGGCGGAGACAATGTGCAGCTTACGCTGAACAGCAATGATCAGGTGACCAAGATTGAGGTGCTGAGCCGTCAAATTGAACAGTACACTGCTGCTACCGTTGTGGATTATAACACTAAGACCCAGTACCTGACCTTCACGGACAATAACGGCAAGGCTCATGTGGTCAAAATGGATGAGAAAACAAAGATGTCGTACGGCGGACTGCTTACCACTTCGCTGACCACGATGGGGTCCAGACTGGTTGAGAACCGCAAGATTGATGTGACCTCCATTAATGAGCGTGCAATGTCTGTTGATTTGACGACCAAATATTCCGGCACCCTGACGGCTATCAATACTTCGGCCAGAACGATTGTGTTCAAGCTGGGCAACGGACAATTGCTGACGATGTCTTATCCGCAGGCCATTGAAATGTTTGGCAAAAGCGGGGCAGTCATCACCGATGTTCCGCTCAATGTGCCGGTAACGGCAGTGCTTGCCAGCAATCAGGAGCTCATCTCTGTGCTGCGTGTGAACGGGTCGTCCCAGTTCGAGATTGCTACCATCAATGCGGGCACTAATAAAATGACCGTGAAGCTTGAGGATGGCAGCAACAGCAGCGAGCTGAACCTGGCGAATGTGCCGCTTACCAACGAAGCAGGCCAGAAGATCGCGCTGACTGAGCTGAAGGCCGGAGATTTCGTAAATCTCAGCTTCGACGGTTCTACACCGCTGTCCCTGCAGACGGTTAAACAGGTTGCCGGACAGGTAACGGCAGTGGATGCCGCAGCAGGTACGTTCACCGTGAAGGATTATACGGGAGCCTCCCAGCCTTTCACTGCGGGCAGCGGAGTGAGAATCCTCCGGGACGGTGTTGCAACGAACGCTCTGAGCGGACTTACCACAGCAGACCGGGTATTGGTGCGTAAGGATGCCAGCGGTGTAGTGATCATCTCCGTGTTCAGTCAGTTGAACCGGACGTTCTCCCGTTATGACAGCGCAACGAATGAAATATTGACCAAACGCGCCACGCTGACTGAGAATTATACGTTTGGTCTTGCCCCAAATGTATATATTCATCAAGGTGACACGACTTTATCCGTGCAATCTCTCAAAGAAAATGATAATATTATAATGTATTTCAACAACGGCAAGGTTGTAGAAATTGTGAAACAATAATCGTTTTGGTGATTTTCCGTGTGAAACACCGTCTTGATCCTTGGTTTTGCCTTGGATCAAGGCGTTTTTTTTGAAATATAAGGGCAGCAGGCTGTTCGCTTGAACGCTATGAAAGTATACGATATAATGTATCTTTGCTTATATTTCTTCAGATTTGAGAAGATATGCTGTAAGAGAACTTGCAGTCATACCTGCTCCGTGGAGGGGACGCTATGAAAGCTGCAGAGGTCCGCCACATCCTGGACACTATCGGAGGCATGTTCCCTGATGCACATTGTGAGCTGAATCACAGCAACGCTTTTGAGCTTACTATAGCCGTGCTGCTCTCAGCTCAATGTACGGATGCAACAGTGAACAAGGTGACCGAGGACCTGTTTCAGAAGTACAAGGCTCCGATCGACTATATCTCAGTGCCGCTGGAAGAGCTGGAGCTGGATATCCGGAGGATTGGTCTATTCCGCAACAAGGCCAAGCATATTCAGAACCTCTGCGCAATCCTGATTGAGCAGTACGGGGGTGAAGTGCCGCAGGCCCATGATTTGCTGGTAACCCTGCCTGGTGTCGGACGCAAGACTGCCAATGTGGTCGTCTCTAATGCGTTTGGCGTTCCGGCGATTGCCGTGGATACTCATGTGGAACGGGTAGCCAAACGGCTCGCACTTGCGGGCTGGAAAGATTCCGTGCTGGAAGTGGAGAAGAAGCTGATGAAGGCGGTGCCGCGTGACGAATGGACGCTGACGCACCACCGGCTGATCTTTTTCGGGCGCTATCACTGTAAGGCTCAGAATCCCGGGTGCCAGATCTGCCCGCTGCTGGATGTATGCCGGGAGGGCAAAAAACGTATGAAAACTGCTGTAATCAGGAAAGCTAAGGATCATACGAAAGCTAACCAAGAATTAGAGAAGAAGAGGATGGGATAGAGATGAAGTGCATTTCTGTATATACTGATAATTTTGAAGCGTTCTCTGATATTTTTGACCGCGTTGTGGACAGCCCGATGGAAGAGAACGAAGAGCAGGAAGTGGAAGGCATCACAATCAGCCATTCCGGCGATGTGCCTGAGTTCTACCTGGAGCGTATGTCCGCAAAGCCAGAGGTTGTCGTAATGAAAGACAAATCCCGTGGCCTGACCATTCTGCAGCACGGCAAAGTCTTTGAAATCCTGCTTCCCGTGCTGGAAACAGCTTAATTCGGTTGAAGTTGATTAGAGAGGTTGTCCCATAGCCATCAAGTGGCTGACGGGGCAGCCTCTTTTTTTGACAGAGAAGAATGTATATGTTTTGGGGTCCCTGCAAAGTACCTGAGTCATCACCTACGCTAAAGCCCCACTTTGTGGGGTTATTTTGCGAACCCATAAAAGCAGGAGTTACGGGCGAGATTGGAATGCCATCTGCGAAATCTTGTTTTTCGTGAAGGTTTATAGCTGATTTTGTAAATGTGGACATTTGATTTGTGACGATCTGATGATAAAATATAATTGTTCTATTCTTGCAGTGAGATAAATCATACAAATGTAATAATAATGAAAGAAGCTATAGATCGCAGCGGAGGCGGGGATGTTGTGGGAGCAGAACGGGAAAGAGTGAAGCAGGTTACAGCGGGGTCGTCAGCGCTTAGGCTGCTTGAGGAGCGGCTGAGGCAATGGGGAGAACAGAAGAGTGCGCAGATCGTAGCGGATCTAAAGGTGAAGGAGCAGGCAGATGAGCTGACACTCGCATTCTGCGGACATTTCTCGGCGGGGAAGTCGAGCATGATTAACAAGCTCTGCGGTAAGGCCGTGCTGCCTTCGGGTCCGGTTCCAACCAGCGCCAATATTGTATCGATCCGCAGCGGAGCACCGCAGGTGCTGCTTCATCCGGTGGACGGAAGCACCGGAGGGAATCCCGGGGTGATCAAGACTACGCCTGACCGGCTTCAGGATTACTGCCGCCAGGGAACTGAATATTCAGCGATAGAGGTGTGGGAGGATGTCCCGGTGCTGGGTAATCACGGGGTGCTGATGGATACGCCTGGCGTAGATTCGACAGACGAGGGCCATCAGGCGGCGACCCGCTCGGCGCTGCATCTGGCAGATGCGGTGTTCTATGTGATGGATTACAATCATGTACAGTCGGAGAATAATCTGGCGTTTGCCAAAAGCCTTAGCGACTGGGGCAAGCCGCTGTACCTGATCATCAATCAGATCGATAAGCACAGGGAGCAGGAAATTCCGCTGGAGGAATACCGGCAGCAAGTGGAAAGCGCTTTCCGGGAATGGGGGATTCATTCTGCGGGACTGTTGTTCACTTCGCTTAAGATGGAGGAGCATCCGCTGAATCAGTGGAAGGATCTGCTGGCGGTGATCTCCGGTCTGCTGGAGCAGCGGCAGGGGCTGCTGGAGTACAGCTTGTCCCGCTCCATGCATCATACGGCGGATGCTGTCCTGGCGGATTATCGTGAGCAGCAGGAGGAGGAGCGGGCTGCGCTGCTGGAAGAGGCAGGCGGTTCAGCAGCGGAAGCTGTGGAAGCAGAGCTCCGGGCAACGATGCAGGAGGAAGCATCGCTGGAGGAGTTGCCTGAAGAGGCGCTGCTTGAGCTGCGCAGCAGGCTGGACGCCTTGCTCGGCAACACGAATCTGATGCCGGCCGATCTGCGGGACGCGGCGGGTGCATACATCGAGAGCCTCCAGCCGGGCTTCCGGCGCGGCCTGTTCTTCACCGCTGCGAAGCGGGAGAAGGAGCAGGGAGCGCGGCTGCTGCACTGGCACAGCCTTCAGCAGAGAGAGATCACTGCCCAGCTGGAGTGGCACACTCTCCAGCTCGTGCGCGAATGGGCGGAAGGCCTGGAGCTGTGGCAGGAGGAGGCGGAGCCTCGGCTGAAGCAGGCTTTCCCGGCGGTGAGCCAGCAGTGGCTGGCGGATCAGGTGAAGCCGGGGACCGGGGCTTCGGGCGAGGCGCTGCTTAATTTCTGCCGCACGCTTGCGGCAGAGATTAAGGCGCAGTTCCGCCGCGCGGTTCTGGCCTTCGGCGAGCCGCTGCTGGATGCGCTGCCGCCGCTGGTGGAGGAGCGGCGCGCGGAGCTTGCGCGCCGCGAAGCTGCCCTGCGGCGGCAGGCTGCGGCCCACGCCGCGCTGGCCGCCCTGGACCGCGCGGCTGCCGCCCGCGCGGACGCCCTTGCGGCGCTGCTGCCGCCGCGCCGCACCCTCACCCCCGGCGCGCTGCCGGGGGTGCCGCCCTTGGCGGCTGGCGCGCTCAGCGCCGCCAGCCCGGAAACGCCGCCGCGCGTGGCAGCGGCGGCAAGTCCCGGCGCCGCCCCGGCCTGGGCGGCGGGAACGGCAACGCCGCATGGGCGGGCGCCGCGGCCGACGCAGGCCGCTGCGGCGCTGCACGCGGCGGCCGGGGTGCTGCGGAGCGAGCCGGCCATGGCCTCGGCGGCGCGCAGCCTGGCGGCGCGGGCGGAGGATCTCGCCGGCGGCCGCTTCACGATGGCGCTGTTCGGAGCGTTCAGCGCCGGCAAATCCTCCTTCGCCAACGCCCTGCTGGGCGAAGAGGTGCTGCCCGTGTCGCCGCATCCGGCAACGGCTGCCGTCGGGCGGATTCTGGCGCCGGAGGGCGGCTTCGCCCACGGGACGGCGGCCATCACCATGAAGCGGGCGGAGGAGGTCTGGGAGGACATCCTCCATTCCTTCAGCGTGCTGCAACTGCCGACGCCGCAGCACGACTCGTGGACCGCAGCCGTGGCCCGGCTGCAGACCGGCGGGCTCCATCCGTCCGCGCTGCCGCATGCCGGATTCCTGCGGGCAGCTGCCGCCGGATGGGAGGAGTCCCGTCCGCTGCTCGGAACAGAGCGGACGGTCAGTCTGGCGGAATACCGCAGCCTGGTTGCAGACGAGAAGCGCGCCTGCTTCGTGCAGAGCACGGATCTGTATTATGACAGTCCGCTGACACGGAGCGGTATTGTACTAGTGGACACGCCGGGTGCGGATTCCTTACATGCCCGGCACACTGGTGTAACTTTCGGCTACATGAAGAACGCCGATGCCATCTGCTTCGTGACTTATTATAACCACGCCTTTTCCAAGGCTGACCGCAGCCTGCTTGCCCAGCTGGGAAGAATCAAAGACAGCTTCGCGCTTGACAAAATGTTCTTCATCATCAACGCCGCAGACCTCGCAGCGGACGAGGCGGAGCTTGAAGAGGTGAAGCAGCATGTGGCACAAAATCTGCGGGCCGGAGGCTTGACCTCGCCGCGGATCTACAGCGTGTCCAGCCTGCTTGCGCTGGAGGGTAAGTCAAGCGGAGCGGCGGAAGCCTACGAGGCCTCGGGATTCGGCAGCTTTGAAGCCGCACTCTCCACGTTCGCTGGTGATGAACTGCCGGGACTATCTCTGGCAGCAGCCAGGGACAGCCTAAGCTCGGTGCGTGGGCGCGCGGAAGAATGGCAACGCCTTGCGCTGATGGAGGCAGACCAGCAGGAGGAAGGGATGAAGCAGTTCCGCCAGCGCCGGGAAGCGGCGAATCTGCGGCTGGCCGCACTTGCTAAGGAAGACCGCCCGCTCCGGGACCTGCGCCGAGAAGGTGCGGAGCTGCTCTATCATGTCCGGCAGCGGATTGCCTTTTCCTTCGGGCGTTCCTTCCAGGAGTCCTTCCATCCCTCCATTCTCCGGGAAGACGGAGGGAACCTGAAGGACATCTTCATCGCCTGCGGGCGGGAGCTGGAGCGCAGTATTCTGCTTGAACTGGAGCAGGAGCTGTGGGCAACGACCCTGCGGCTGGAGTCGGCAGGGCGCAGATTCGTGACCCAGGCGGCTACAGCGGCTGCAGCCGAGCTGTCCATCCCGGCTCAGGAGCTTCAGCTGCTGGAGAATCCGGATGAGCGCTGGCCGGCACCGGCGAAGCTGGACTGCGTACTGGCTCCGCTGGATTGGGCCGGACTGTGGAGCCGCTTCAAATCTCCGCGCCACTTCTTTGAGGGGCCGGGCCGGGCAGAGATCCGCGCGGCTGCCGAGCCGTGGTTCAAAGAAGCGGTGGCTGCGGCGGCGCAAGGACAGGAGGACTCTCTGTTGACATTCTATACCGATGCAGCAGCAGCCGCCTTATCCCAGGCTGCAGATCAGCTGCGTGAAGGCCTGTCCGAACAGGAGGCAGCCATGTCGGCGCTGCTGAAAGGGGGTGATGGTGCGCAGCATTGGGGCCGGATCGCCGAAGAATTACGGCTTCAGGAGCAGGCTTTCGTCGTTGTATAAGAACTATAGTTTCCTCCTGTTGTGGCCAAGGTGTGCGTAAATTTGTGGTTGGGAGTTTTTGAATGATGCATAGAGTGACTTTGTGGCTGAATGTGGCTGAAGACTCGCCGTGAGGAGCAGCAGTGTATCTGATCTCACCTAAAGGCGGAATGTATGTGAAAAACAGCATACATTGTGCTCTCAAGCAGGCGCATGGCTCAAATGTATGTGAAAAACAGCATACATTGTGCTCTTAAGCAGGCGCGTGGCCCAAGTGTATGTGAAAAACAGCATACATTGTGCCGGAGCGCAGGTAATCCCATTCATCCGTTAGGATGAATTTGTTCCATGCACTTGATAACATATCCTTGTATTTCTCAATGAAATGGTGCTGCCCCCTAAAAGGGACAGTAAAACCGTTTTCACAAGTCTGTTGAACAGCCATCTGTGAAGTTTGTAGGAAAATGTCGAAGAATGCTTGCAATCTGGTGGATGATGGATGAAAATAAAGAAGACTGAAAATTTACAATCAAACTGCGACATTTTACAGAAACAGAGAAGTCAGCAGACAAATTTGCGAAAAGAGGTTGGAGTCGACAATGTGGGGAGCTCCTTTATCAGCCCGGAGTAAAAAGCTGCTGCTGCTCGGCAGCGGTGAACTGGGTAAGGAAGTCATTATCGAAGCTCAGCGCCTTGGCGTAGAGACCGTAGCTGTGGATCGTTATGAAGCAGCACCCGCGATGGGTGTGGCCCACCGCTCTTATGTACTGGACATGCTGGATGCAGAGGCACTCAAGCAGCTTATCCGTATAGAGAAGCCCGATTTGATTGTACCGGAGATTGAAGCCATTGCTACCGGGGCGCTGGTGGAACTGGAGGAAGAAGGATTCCTCGTTGTTCCTACCGCCCGTGCTGCACGGTTGACCATGGACCGCGAAGGCATCCGCCGTCTGGCGGCAGAAGAGCTGGGCCTACCTACAGCAGCCTACCGGTTTGCTGACAGTCTGGACGAACTACGCCAGGCAGTGTCGGAGCTGGGAACGCCCTGTGTCATTAAGCCGATCATGAGCTCTTCCGGCAAAGGCCAGAGCGTGTGCAGAACACCTGAGGATGCGGAAGGCTGCTGGAATACGGCGCTCGAAGGCGCTCGTGCGAAGGGAACACGCGTCATCGTAGAGGCTTTTGTTACGTTTGAGAGCGAGATCACACTGCTTACCGTCCGCTCGGTTAGCGGAACCGTATTCTGTCCGCCGATCGGCCACATTCAGCAGGATGGCGATTATGTAGAGTCCTGGCAACCGCATCAGATGAGCGGGGCGCAGCTGGAAGAGGCTGAGGCCATCGCCCGGAAGGTTACCGATCAGCTTGGCGGTTATGGAATTTTTGGAGTAGAATTATTCCTCACCGCGGATGGGGTTCTGTTCAGTGAAGTGTCTCCCCGGCCGCATGACACAGGTATGGTTACAATGATTACGCAGGATTTGTCGGAATTTGCTCTGCATGTCAGAGCCATTCTTGGATTTCCGCTGGAAGCGGTACGTTTGTTGACACCGGGAGCTTCGGCCACCCTGAAGACTGATGGAGCCGGACAAGCTTTTGCGGTGACCGGGATTGAAGAGGCGCTGGCCCTTCCCCGCACGCAGGTCCGGATATTTGGCAAGCCGGAGATCCGCCCGGGACGGCGGATGGCAGTAACACTCAGTTCAGCGGAAGATATTGAAATCGCGCGGATGACGGCCAAGCAGGCTGCGTCTAAGCTACAAGTGGAGGTATACAAGGATGAACAGTAGTACTCAGGAGCAGGTACTGCAAATTCGCAAATGCGGCATGAATGATCTGGAGAGAGTGACAGCCCTTTTGCGTGAATTCGGCTATCCGACAACGCTTAGCGTGATGAAAGAGAGAATGGAAGGCATGGAGCATGATCCGTTCCACTGCACACTCGTCGCAGAGCTCAATAACGAAGTTGTGGGAATGATCGGTTTACGGCAGGTGAAGTCCTACTACAAGCATGCCGATTGTATTACGGAGATTACCGCGCTGATCGTAGCAGAGGAGCTTAGAGGACAAGGCCTTGGCAAAAGACTCGTAGCTGCAGCGGAAGAATGGGCACGCCATCAGGGCTGCTGCCAGCTGTTCCTGCGGAGCGGCAATCGCGTTGAACGTGCACCTGCACATGCGTTTTACCGCCATATCGGTTTTGAAAAGACAACAGGCTACCGCTTCAACAAAGCCCTGCTATAATCCTATACGTGTAACCGAACATCCCCATCCCGGCGTAATCGGGATGGTTTTTTTTGGAGATAGCGCGGCTAATCCGCTGCCGCTTGTCTGGAATGCTCCCCGTTCCGCCTTCTCCTTGAGGCTGCCCCCCGGAATTTAGTGGAAAAAGAGCATCTATTTCACCCGAAATTTCCGTGTTCAGACTAGCAGTTGGAAAAAATACATCTATTCGTCTACAATCCCCGCGTTATGAGCAAATCCACAGGAACAAATGTAATTTATCCACTTGAAATAGCCTAATTGGTTAAAATAATCAAATTAAGTATACGAAATCCACTTGTTGTTTATATAAATTAGCACTTAAAGAAGCGGAGGGGAAATTAGGAACTGGAGGAGCGATAGCGTCCGCCTGAAAGCTTTACGAAGGAAAGCTCGCATCGTAAGAAAAGCTGCGTTTGGATTTCTACCGCGAGTAGCGGTTAAAATCAAGAAATCCAAACCGGGCAGCGGCGGGAGGGCCAAACGTTCACCGCAGCGACGACCAAGCTTTGAGTTCTAATCTTGAGTGTCCCTAATCTTAAATGCCTCTAACCTATGTACATAATTTCCGCTTGCGTTATATCAGGCCACGCTATATAGTGAATTGCTCCTATTCACTACAGTTGTCACAATAACAGTCACTGTAGCTGTCACAAAATCAGTCACTATCTCTGTCACTATAGTGCCCCCCCACGTGATCCGCAGCCCTGTCTATATAACCATAGATCGGGCCATTTGAATCAGCTATTATAGTTCTGTGAACCTCCATATTCTATGCCGAAGAGGGATGAAGCATGTACAAATTAATACTCGCCGAAGACGAGGAAGATGTAAGAGAAGGCATTATCGCCCAGATTGACTGGGAGCAGTACGGCTTCGAGGTCGTTGAGCAGGCTGAGAACGGGCGGGAGGCGGCGGATGCGATCGACCGGCTGCTGCCGGATGTGGTCGTTACTGATATTCAGATGCCCTTTATGAATGGCCTGCAGCTTGCAGAATGGATACGCAGCCGCCATCCGAATACGAAGATTATCATTCTGACCGGCTATGATGAATTCGAATACGCCCAGAAGGCGATTAAGCTGCAGATTGATGAATATATCCTGAAGCCCTTCTCGTCCCAGGAGCTGATTGATGTTCTGCTGAAGGTTCGCGCCACGATCGAGACCGAGATCGCCGAGAAGGAGAATGTGTTCGTGCTGAGCGAGCATTACCGCAAGAGCCTGCCCGTTCTGCGCGAGCAGTTCCTCTCTACCCTCGTGTCCCGCCGCCTGCGCTCCGCAGAGATCGCCGAGAAAAGCACAGAGTACGGCATCCCCCTCACCGGAGAATGCTTCCAGTCCTCCGTGATCAGCATCGATTATATCCGCCCGGACCATTCTTCCGCCGTTCAAGCTCAGCGGCCCGTGTCCCTGCGGGATACCGGCGACCGTAATCTCCAGCTCTATGCTGTGCTGAACATCGCGGAGGAGATCTGCCAGAAGCATGGCTTCGGCAAGGTATTCATCCACCGGGATGATGTTGTGCTGCTCTCGGTCAGCCAGAGCCCGGAGGAGAGCGACATTACCGCCAGAACCTTCGCCATTCTCGAAGAGATCTGCCAGAATGTTCAGCGCTTCCTGAAGTTTACCGTAACCGCCGGGGCCGGAACCGTCTGCAAGGAACCGTCCATGCTGTTCCATTCCTTCGGGGATGCGCTGCAAGCGCTTGATTACCGGCTGATCCTCGGCAACAACCGGGTCATCTGGATTGAGGATGTGGAATCACGGTCCAGCCGGATGCTGGACTATGATGAGCTGACCCAGCAGTCGCTGATCCGCACGATCAAGCTGGGCACCGTCCAGGAGCTGCGCGAGGTCGTGGACGAGCTGTTCCGGGGACTGGATACGGAGCAGGTCTCGGCGCAGGATTATCAGATCTTCCTGCTGGAGATCATTACCTCCATTCTGCGGGTGGCGAAGGAATCCGGGAGCGGAACGAATGATTTTATCGGACCCGGCCTGACCTCGCTTAGCGATATGAATAAATTCAACAACCTGGAAGAAGCCCGGCAGTGGATTATTACCGTATGCAGCCGGCTGATGGATTCCATCGCTTCGGAGCGCCAGTCGAGCTACAAGCAGCTCATTGACCAGGCTAAGGAATATATCCGCAGCCACTATGAAGAATCCGATATATCCATCGGCAGGGTGTGCCAGCATCTGCATATCAGCACAGGCTATTTCAGCAGCATTTTCAAAAAAGAAATGAAGATGACCTTCGTCAGCTATCTGCTGCAGATCCGGCTGGAGGCAGCCAAGGAGCTGCTGCGTTCCACCGAGCTGAAGGCGTTCGAGATCGCCGAGCGGATCGGTTTTGCCGACCCGAACTATTTCAGCTTCTGCTTCCGCAAGAAATACGGACAATCCCCCAAAGAGTATAAGAACAGCGCGCGGGGAGAATAGCCATGAACAAGCCGAGGGGTTATTTCTTCCCGCTGCGGCCGGGGTCCCGCAAGAGCGGCAGGCTGCGCCTGTCCTCGAAGCTGCGGAGTATCCAGCTGATCATCATGCTGACGTTCATGGCGGTGACTGCGGCAGTGGCCGTGATTGTAAGTGTGATGCTGTACGGCAAGTTCGCCAACACGGCGGAGGAGAATGCCAATCTCAACATGCAGCAGATCATCGAGCAGGTGAACTATAACCTGGAGCTGTATGTGAAGGGGATGGGCAGTATTTTTGCGACCGCCGAGAAGCAGATTACCTCTACGCCCTCCATCGATTCTCCGCTGCTCTATGAACGGATGGATACACTGATGAGCAGCCGCGAGGATCTGGTGTCTGTGGCTGTTTTTACCCCGCAGGGGCAGTATGTCGTAGGGACGCCGGGGCAGACGATGCGCATGAACACAGGGCTGGAGAGCCAGAGCTGGTTCACCACAGCCAAGCGTACCTCGGAGATCTCCTATTCCGCACCGCATATCCAGAATTTGTTCAAGGGCAGGTATACGTGGGTGGTCTCCATCTCCAAGCTGATTCAATACAGGGAGAACGGGGAGCTGAGAACCGGTGTGCTGCTGCTGGACTTCAACTTCAGAACGATTGACGAACTCAGTAAGCAGGTCAAGCTGGGCAAAAGAGGCTATGCCTACATCCTCGACCCGCTCGGCAATATCGTCTATCATCCGCAGCAGCAGCTCATCTACGCCGGGCTGAAGTATGAGAATGTGGAGCCGGTGCTTGAATACGCCTACCGCAGCTATCTGGACGAATCGACCGGGGAGAAGCGCTTTATTACCGTACGCACGCTGGCGCAGACCGGCTGGAAGATTGTCGGGGTCGCCTATTACGATGAGATTGTCACCACCAAGCGGGATCTGAACCAGTTCCTGGCGTGGTTTCTTGGTGTTGTTCTGGTCTGCGTGATTGCGGTGTCGGTCTTCCTGTCCTGGCTGATTGCCAGCCCGATCCGCAAGCTGGAGCGTACCGTGAAGCAGGTGGCGGAAGGGGATCTGAATACGCCGATTAATGTTAGCGGAGCCTATGAGGTAGAGCAGCTGTCGAGACGCTTTAACATGATGCTCCAGCGTATCCGTCAGCTGATGGAGCAGATCATTTATGAGCAGGAAACGAAGCGTAAGGGTGAGCTTGAGGTGCTGCAATCGCAGATCAACCCGCATTTTCTGTACAATACGCTGAATTCGGTCATCCGGCTGGCAGAACGCGGCAAAACGGATGAAGTCGTCACCATGATCCAGTCGCTCTCCAGATTCTTCCGCATTAGCCTCAGCAAAGGCAAGAATATTATCACCATCCAGGAAGAGCTGGACCATATCCGCCATTACCTGGTGATTCAGAGCTTCCGCTTCAGGAATAAATTCCGTTATGAGATTACGGCGCAGGAAGAGGTCCTAGAGTGCCAGACGATTAAGCTGATTCTGCAGCCGATCGTGGAGAACGCGCTCTATCACGGGATCGAAATGATGCCGGACGAGGGGCTGATCTCGATCAGCGCCGGGCTTCAGGACGGGCTAATCATCATCAGGGTCAGCGACAACGGCCTCGGGATGTCCAAGGAGACGGTGAACGGCATTCTAAGCGGAAGCGTCAAAAGCACCAGCGGATCAGGGGTCGGTGTCCGGAATGTGCACGAACGGATCGGCCTGTATTACGGGCGGGAGTACGGGCTTGCTTTTCAGAGTGAGCTGGAAGAGGGGACGGTTGTTACGATTGTGTTCCCGGCCCGCCCGGCGGGAGAGGCTATGGATGAGCAGAAGGAGGAGACGAACCTGTGAAAAGCGTGCGTGTATGGCTCACCGTGCTGCTGTGCGGAGTGCTGTGGATCTCTGTGTCCTCTTGTTTCAATGCCTCGCCAGCCTATATCAGCACCAGCAAGACGCGGAATATCCACCTGATTGTCAAGATGAACAAAGGGGATTACTGGAACACCCTGAAGCTCGGAGCAGAGGCTGCGGCGAAGGAATTCAATGTCAATCTGACGTTCAAGGCGCCGGATTCGGAGAGTGATATTGAGGAGCAGGTCGTCATGGTGGAGGATTCCATCCAGGAGAAGGCGGATGTGATTATACTCGCGGCCAGCAGCTATATGGGACTGGCGCAGGTCGTGGACCAGGCGGCGTATTCCAGAATTCCGGTGATCTCCGTCGATGCGGAGGTTGGCTCGGCCAAGGTTCGGACTTACGTGGGGTCGAACGGCTACGAAGCCGGACAGAAGTCCGCCGAGCGGCTGATTCAACTGCTCCAGGGCTATGGCGAGATCGGGATTATTAACTTCACCAATTCGTCGCTTACCCCGGACTCCGGCAAGACTGGCAGCATCGACTATGGTGCGCGGGATGCAGATGAGCGGGAAAAGGGTTTTTTGAATTATGCCGCCCGCTTTCCTAACGTTAAGGTCGTACAGATCGCCTACACCTCCTCCAGCACCTCCGACGCCGAAAATCTGACCCGGGAGATGCTGAACAAGTATCCCAATCTGCGCGGTATTGCCACCCTGAATGAAATTGCTTCACAAGGCGCGGCCAGGGTGATTCAGGGTCTTAAGAGGGATAGTGTGAAAATGATTGCTTTTGACAGCTCGCCCTCCATGATGGAGTCGCTTCAAGATGGCACGGTGCAGGCGACCGTCATTCAGAATCCGTTCAGCAACGGGTATCTGGCGGTGAAATATGCCGTGGAGGCGCTCGAAGGCATGGATATTCCCGAACGTGTGGACACCGGCACCAAGCTCATCGATCTGGAGAATATGCTGTGGCCGGAGAATCAGAAGCTGCTGTTCCCGTTTGTCCGGTAGCAGAAATTTAAGATCTATATAGTAGAATTTTCATGGAAATGAGTAGGATTTTATATTCGCAACCGTTTTCACGTAGGGCATAATAAGGATGTACCCGGGAGACACCGGGATCATCCCAAATAAAGAAATATCCTCAGGAGGTCAATTAGACATGAAAAAAATCACTTCCGTTCTACTTGCAAGTGCATTGCTGGGTGCTGCTCTCGCAGGCTGCGGCGGCAACAATAACAAGGCGGCTGACCCTGCTAACACTGGAACTTCGGCTAACACTGAAAATTCCGGTTCCGCTGAGACTCCGAAGGTCGGCGTAGCGATCTACAAATTCGACGACACGTTCATGACGGGTGTCCGCAACGCCATCGATGCTGCTGCCAAGGGCATTGCCACTGTTGATATCGTAGACAGCCAGAATTCCCAGCCTACACAGAACGATAAGGTGGATCTGTTCATCACCAAGAAATATAACGGCATGCTGATTAACCCGGTAGACCGCACCGCTGCGGGCGTCATCATTGACAAAGCCAAGACAGCAAACATTCCGGTGGTCTTCCTGAACCGCGAGCCGCTGCCGGAAGATATGAAGAAATGGGATAAAGTCTACTATGTAGGTGCGAAAGCTGAAGAGTCCGGCACCATGTCCGGCCAGCTGATCGTGGACTACTGGAAGGCACACCCTGAAGCGGACAAGAACGGCGACGGCGTGCTGCAGTATGTCATGCTGAAGGGCGAACCAGGACATCAGGATGCAGAACTTCGCACCACCTATTCCATCCAGGCAATCGAAGATGCAGGCATCAAGGTGGAGAAGCTGGCTGAAGATACCGCGATGTGGGATCGTGTAAAAGGCCAGGAGAAAATGGCCGCCTTCCTCGGCTCCCACGGCGACAAGATTGAAGCCGTACTGGCCAACAACGATGATATGGCACTCGGCGCGATCGAAGCCCTGAAGGCTCAAGGCTACTTCAGCGGCGACAAATACATGCCGGTTGTAGGCGTGGATGCAACAGCTCCTGCGGTTCAGGCTTTGCAGGATGGAACGATGCTGGGTACCGTACTGAACGATGCCAACAACCAAGGTAAAGCAGCGATCACCCTGGCCGCTCTGCTGGCCAAAGGCGAAACGCCAACCAAAGAGAACGTAGGCTTCGACATCACAGACAACCAGTTTGTATGGATCTCCTACAAAAAGATTACCAAAGACAATGTAGCAGACGCGCAATAATCCGTTAACAGGTGCAAGGCTACAGATACAGATACGTATCATAGATACCAGTCCCGGAGGGTGCTGCAATGCGCTCTCCGGAATTCCTTACGGGTAGGGAGCAGGATGGAAACGCTGTGCCTCTCATGGAAAAAGACAAAAAGCGTAGGGGGCGTAACAACATGGCAAATACGGAGTTTTTGCTGGAAATGAACGGCATTACCAAAGAATTTCCCGGCGTGAAGGCGCTGGATGGAGTCAGCATTAAGGTTCGTCCGGGCTCGGTTCATGCACTTATGGGCGAGAACGGGGCAGGCAAGTCCACACTGATGAAATGTCTCTTTGGAATCTATTCACCGGATGCCGGTGAGATCTTCCTGGATGGCCAGAAGGCCTCCATCACGAGTTCGAGCGAAGCATTGAAGCACGGCATCTCGATGATCCATCAGGAGCTGCACCCTGTACCTTTCCGCAGCGTGATGGAGAACATCTGGCTGGGACGTTTTCCGACCAAAGGCATTGGGCCGCTGCAGTTCATTGACCACAAAAAAATGTTCACCGACACCGAAAGCTTATTCAAAGATCTGGATATCGACCTGAATCCCGAAACACTGGTGGGCAAGCTGTCTGTATCCAAGATCCAATCCATCGAAATTGCGAAGGCGGTCTCTTTTCACTCCCGCGTGATTGTCATGGATGAGCCAACCTCGTCCTTAACCAGCGTGGAAGTGGAGCATCTGTTCCGGATCATCCGGGACTTGCAAAAAAGAGGCGTAGCTATTATCTATATATCTCACAAAATGGAAGAAATCCTGGAGATTTCCGATGAAGTGACGATTATGCGTGATGGTAAAAAGATCGGCACCTGGCCCTCGGCCGAACTGACCACGGACCTGATTATCTCCAAGATGGTCGGGCGTGATCTGACGAACCGTTTCCCGGAGCGTACTAATGTTCCAGGCAAGGTGTTCATGAAGGTAGAAGGTCTGACCTCACCCGAGCCCAGATCCTTCAAGGATGTGTCCTTCGAATTAAGACGCGGGGAGATTCTGGGTGTAGGCGGTCTGGTCGGCGCACAGCGAACCGAGGTTATTGAAGCATTGTTCGGACTGCGTGCAGTAAAATCCGGCTCCATCTCGATTGACGGCAAGAAGGTGAAGATTAATTCTCCGCAGGATGCCAAAAAACACGGCCTGGCCCTGCTGACCGAGGAGCGGCGCGTGACGGGGATTTTCCCGGTGCTGTCTGTGCATGAGAACGGCGCCATTGCCAACCTTGACCGCTACAAGACGCCTTATCTGCTGCTGAACGGCCGCAAGAAGAAGGTTGAAGTCGATAAAATGATTGAAAAGCTGCGCACCAAAACGCCAACGACCAAGACGCAGATTATGAATCTATCCGGCGGGAATCAGCAGAAGGTGCTGCTGGCCAGATGGCTGCTCACTGAGCCTGAGGTGCTGCTGCTCGATGAGCCGACACGCGGAATTGACGTCGGTGCGAAGTTCGAGATCTATACGATCATTGCCGACCTGGCGAAGCAAGGGAAGAGCATCATTATGATCTCCTCGGAAATGCCTGAGCTGCTGGGGATGTCTGACCGTGTCATGGTGATGTCCGAAGGACGGCTTACTGGGATATTAGAAGGTGCGCAGGCTACAGAAACCGAAGTAATGCGACTCGCTGCTCAGCATTAATCAGGAACTGCACTCACAGGACGGCGAAGACCATAGGGCACATGCAAGGTTGAAGAAGCTCAGCAACGAATGCTTAAACTTCGCGTAACAATTAAGGAGGAACACAATTATGACTATTAAAAGAGCGCAGTCCTTCGTGACTCAAAACGCAATCTACATCGTACTGATCCTGCTGATTATGGGGATCATCATATACGAGCCAAGCTTCATGTCGATCAACACCTTGCGGGATGTACTGATCCAGTCCTCCACACGCGTTATTATTGCGCTCGGGGTGGCCTTTATCCTGATCACCGCCGGGACCGACTTGTCGGCAGGCCGGGTGGTCGGCTTCACTGCTGTCATCTCAGCTTCCATGCTGCAGATTCCTGACTACTCCCGCCGCTTCTTCCCCGATCTGCCACAGGTGCAGGTCTGGCTGCCGATTCTGATCGCCATTGTGGCCGGTCTGCTCTGCGGGCTCGTCAACGGGATTATCGTCTCCAAGCTGAACGTTCCGCCGTTTATCGCCACTCTGGGCACGATGCTGATCGTATACGGTCTGAACTCCTTGTACTTCGATATGGACCCTAACCAATCCCAGCCGATCGGCGGACTGCGTCCTGACTTCACCAACATCGGCTCCGGCTTCATCGGCAGCGGCCAATATTCCATCCCGTACATCGTACTCATAGCCCTCGGAGTCGCGGCGATCGTCTGGGTGCTGTTCAACAAAACCAAGCTGGGCAAAAACATGTACGCCATCGGCGGCAACATGCAGGCAGCCAAGGTATCCGGGATCAACGTCTCCAAGAACCTGATCTACATCTACGCCATCGCTGGTGCCCTGTACGGTCTGGCCGGTGTGCTTGAAGCTGCAAGAACAGGCGGCGCTACCAACAACTATGGTAACATGTACGAGCTTGACGCCATCGCAGCCTGCGTTGTCGGCGGCGTATCCACTACCGGCGGGATTGGTACCGTTCCAGGCGTCCTGGTCGGGGTTATCATCTTCACCCTGATCAACTACGGCCTGACCTTCATCGGCATCAGCCCTTACTACCAGCTGATCATCAAAGGCCTGATCATTATCGCGGCTGTATCGTTTGATATGCGGAAATATTCATCGAAAAAATAGGCTTGGGTTCGGTGATTAGTCGTATCTGCGGGGAGTTTGGACTTCCGGCCGCTGTCGCTCCTAAGTTATTGAATTCAAGTGTTCATTTAATTTGAACTGAACTGAGCATCTTGGGTGGAAGGTATGATCGTGACTGCGGTGAGTTTTGGACTTCCAGCCGCTGTTGTCTGCAGATTTCTTGATTCATACCGCTTATTAGCGGTTGAAATCCGCAGACAAAGGCGGACGCTACCGCTCCTCCAGTTCCAAAATCCCCTCCGCCACTTTCCTTCTACCCGGGGATCAGTTCATAGTTCAAATTCCATTACGATTGAATTCAAGAACTCATCGGGTGCTTACGCACCTCCAATCTCACATCCCCTCCGGTACTCCTATCACCTCACCAAGGGTGGGGAAGGCAGGCAAAGAGCGTTTGCGGTATATCGCAAACGCTTTTTGGCTTGCCCGGATTTGTCGCAGCGTTGCTCCAAATCACCTGATTACACGTGCCTGCCGGATTTGGGGCTTCCGGATGCTACCCCTCCTTCGTTTCCCAATTCCCTTCCGCTCCTGATATCACATGATCGTGAAATGTTGCAATAATTGCAATTCCGGCTGGCTGAAACAGGGGAACTGGGGATAGTTGCTGCACGAATTACAACATTTCCTCTTCTAATTGGCTTGCGGGCGGACAAATGCTGCCTTTCATACAACAATGTTAGTTTAAAGTCGATATACGTAGCCGAATGTTACATTTTGGGCAGGATTTCGCTGCTAATAGTGACTAATTAATAGTTTTATTCTGTTCCAGAGGCGCAGATAGCAGGGAGTGGGCGGCAGGAGCGAGAGGTGGCAAGTGGCAAGTAGTTAGCAATCAGGTAGCAGGCAGTGGGAGACAAGCAGTTAGCAATCAAACAGCAGGCAGCGGGAGGCAAGTAGTTAGCAGTCAGATAGCAGACAGTAGGGGGAAGGAGTTAACAATCAGCCAGCGGACAGCGAGTGGCAAGAGGTTAGCAGTCAGGCCAGCGGTTAGGTGTGATACGTATGCGAATTTACTTATTTAACCAATTTTATGAATAGTGTTTTATGTCTCTATCCTTTACAAAGTTTTATTAAACTTTTGCCCGCCCGGCAGAAGGATTATTCTCATCTTACAAGGGCAGGCACAGCAGCCCTTGTTCACCCGGCACACACCCTCCAAAAGGGTGTGTTTGTGTTTAAACCAACAGAAAGGCAGAAGTAACGGAGGTGATTTTGGAACTGGAGGAGCGGCAGCGTCCGCCTTTGTCTCCCGATTTCTACCGCGATTAGCGGTTTAAATCAGGAAATCGGGAGACAACAGCGGCCGGAAGTCCAAAACTCACCGCAGTTACGGCATCGCCTTTGTAATTTTTAATCCCTAAAATCCCTCAGTCCTCAACTCCAGCCGCCGTTCCTAGACACAGACACACCCTTTCCCCCTCACTCTCATAGTCTATAGGCAAAAGCCTTTGTAAAGGAGAACGACAACATGCTGAGGATTAAGCTGAACGAGCTGGGAAAAGGGAACGACAACGGTTTGATTCAGACAGAGGTATGGCGGTGGGACGGTATCGGCTGGAATGAGTGTATTCCGCAGCAGGAGGAGGATTTCATCCGGGCGGAAGAGGAGCTGTTCGTGACTATCCCGGCAGAGGCGGGCTTATACCGTGTAGACTACTCCAAAAAGCCCCTGGAGGCGCTCATTGTGCTCCCGGATGACGGGGGAGGCCTGCGGGCAGCGCTGCTGCATCCGGCTCCTTTTAAACTTAAGGACGGGACGCTGTGGGGGTATATCAACAACGACGGCCGGATTGTGATTGAGCCGAGATATGATTATGCGGAGGAGTTTCAGGAGAATGGCCTGGCGGTGGTGCAGCGGGGGAATGTCAGTGGTCTGATTGACAGCTCCGGGCGGGAGCGGGTCAAACCGGTCTATAATTTTATTAGTCCTTTTTCCGAGGGGCGGGCCGTGGTGTCGGATGCGAAGGGCTACACTTTTATTGATGAAAAAGGCAAAGAGGTGACGTCCGCGCGCTATGACTATCTGAATTCGCTGCACGAAGGCCGTGCGCTGTTCTCCAAGCAGAATACTACCGGGGGGAACTCGCTGTATGGCTACCTGGATGCCCAGGGCAAAGAGGTGTTGCCAGCCGTCTATCTGGACGCCGGGGATTTCTCAAACGGGACTGCACTGGTCAAAATAACCGAAGGGGAATATGCACTGATTGATCTCCATGGCGTGGTGCTGCATACGTACAAACATCCTTTTGTCGGGTATCCGGGGGATGGGCTGCTGGCCTTTCAGGCGACGGAGAATGGAAAATACGGTTATCTGCACACGGACGGCACGATTGCTATCCAGCCGCAGTATACGGCAGCTCTGCCGTTTTCGGAGGGCCGGGCGGTGATTAACACAGCCGCTGATTATGGCAACGCCTACGGTCTGATCGACAAGCAGGGGAAAATGATCATTCCCGCCGTCTATTATGAGGTGCAGCAGCTGGGAGAGAACCGTGTGGCGCTTGGGACCCCGCTGTATGCGGATCAGCCTTACAGAGGCTCCAGATATGTCATCGCCGATGCGCTGACTGGAAGAATTCTCAGCACCCACCCGCTGCTGGGCGTGAACAATTATCAGCAGGGACTCGCGTCGGTGTATGATGCGAAGGATACGTATTTTATTGACACCAGCGGGAAAAAAGCCGCCCAGCCCCCGGTCATCGCAGGCTCAGGATCACTGTCCTTCAGCGGCAGCCTGATCCGCGCGGATATTGATCTGCGCACCTCCTATTATGACCGTAAAGGCAAGCAGGTCTGGCGGCAAAACGGGGTCATTCCGCTCAGACCGCCATACTCTGTGCTGGAGAAGAAATACAAGCCTAACCGGGATTATCTGGTCTATTATCCGGTCGTGGAAGGGATCGCGGTTGCTGAGGTCTCGAAGGCAGTGAATGACAAGCTGCGGGGCCTGTCGCTCCCATACGGGGCGGGGACGGGGGGAGGCACGCAGGATTTCAGCTATACGGGAGATTTCGCCGTATCCTTCTTCCGCAAGAATCTGCTGGTGCTGGAGCTTAGCGGTTATCATTTTCCGTTCGGCGCTGCGCACGGCATGCCTACGCGGATCTATGAGCATATCAACCTGCGCACCGGCAAGTTCTACACGCTCAGCGATCTGTTCAAGCCCGGCAGCAAATACGTGCAGAAGCTCAGTGATATTGTCGGCAAGCAGATTGCGAATGATCCGCAGTATTCCTATGTTTTCCCTGACACGTATAAAGGCATTACAGCCGATCAGCCCTTTTATGTGGATGCGGAGGCGCTGTACCTGTATTTTGCACCTTATGAGATTGCTCCGTACGCCGCAGGATTTCCAACCTTCCGCATTCCGTATGCTGAGATTATGGGCCTGATCTCGACCGAAGGGGAGTTCTGGCAGTCCTTTCATTAAATTAAGCGATAGAATCGCCGATATATAGGATAGACACAGCCGTCCTGAAAAGGACGGCAATGCTGTTTTCTTTTGCCGCTGCTGGAGGGTACAAGCCTTTTCTATCTATAAAATGACAGAATTTAGAAGCGCACAGCTGATAGTTTTGTGTTACAATGACCTAGGAACAGATTACAACTTTGTAACATATGTAGACAGACACCCTTGTCCCCATGATACACCACAACGAAGATTAAGGAGATGGCAGAATGAAAAGCAAGACTTTGAGAAGAATGATAGGTGGAAGCGTAGCCGCTGTTATGGCGCTTGGCATTTCTCTTCCATTACAAGCAAACGCAGCAGCAGCCGGTGCCCCTGCGGCAGCCGGATCAGATATGAATTTCGCACAGCTCATGGACTATTTCACACAGAACAATTCGAAGACCTTTGTACTGGGTGGCAATACGTACACTGTCACTAAAACCTTTGTATACACAACGCCAGCTGCAGCTGCCCCGGCAGCACAGCCGGTAGCTCCGGCTAAGCCGGTTGCAACAGCAGCACCAGTGGCTACAGCGGCCCCGGCAGCAACTGCTAAGCCAACCCCGGCCCCCGTTGCCACTGCAAAACCTGTGGTAACCCCTGCCCCATCTGCGGTTCCTGCAGTTGGCAATAATGCCTCCAGCTACACACAGCAAGTAGTCGCACTGGTGAACAAAGAGCGCGCTGCAGCTGGACTAGCCCCTGTCTCCGCACTGGACAGCCTGAACAAAGTGGCTGCGGCGAAGGCTGCGGACATGCGCTCGAACAACTATTTCTCACACACTTCTCCGACCTACGGATCACCTTTCGATATGATGTCGGCGTTCGGCATTACGTATAAGGCGGCTGGTGAGAATATCGCTATGGGCCAGAAGACCCCTCAGGAAGTTATGACGGCTTGGATGAACAGCCCGGGTCACAAGGCTAACATCCTGAGCGCGAATTTCAACTATATCGGTGTTGGCTTCGATAATAATTACTGGGTCCAGGAATTCATCGGTAAATAAAGTTACGTTAACTCCGCCCTCCGGCATTGCCGGGGGCGTTTTTATGTTTTTAGGATATTAAAGTAATATTGGTCTTGATACGATTAGCGCAGCGCTATCGTGCCGCAGTCCGCGGTCTTGCACGATCAGCGCAGCGCCATCGTGCCGCCCTTACTGCTTCCACCGTTTAGGTGTGAAGCGGCGGAGGGGATTTTGGAACTGTAGGAGCGAATGCGTCCGCCTTTGTCTCCGAATTTTAACCGTATAACGGTTCATTCAATAAATTTGGAGACAACAGCGGCCGTAAGTCCAAAATCCCCGCAGCCGCGCCCCCACCTAAACCCCCCTACGGTTTGCAAATTGTGCAAAGAAGAATTATGTTTATCTACATAGTTAATAATGTTGTGAATGATGGAAGAGGCAGAAGAGTACGGCAGATGGAGGGATAGCTTTGAAGGATTCCAAATGGACCTGGAGGACAGTAAGCCTGGTGTCCATCCTGGCAACTTTACTTTTGATTACAGGATTTGTGTATGCAGTGGGCGATATCCTGAACCCGAAGGGGGAGCAGTTCCTCTCCTCCCTTCCGCAGGAGACGGCTGCACCGACAGCTGCGGCAGATGACGAATACAAGATCCTGGCGCTTGGCGATTCTTTGGCCAAAGGGACCGGTGACAACTCCGGGCAAGGGTTCGTTAAACGGACCGTGGATGCCTTGTCGGCCAATGGAGGAAAGGCAGAGCTGCTGGGCAATATGGGCATTAACGGCTTGACCACAGCTGCTTTACAGAGCAAGCTTCAGGAGGAAGGGGTACAGTACGCGCTGCGTCAGGCGAATGTCATCCTGATCTCCATCGGCGGGAACGACCTGTTCCGGGGCTCGGATATTCTGGGCACAGGCGGGAGCAGCGGACAAGCAGCCGCCTCTGCGAAGCCTTCGGAGCAAGCGGTACCTCAGAGCACAGAAGCCCCTGCCAATAACAAGGTAGAAGGCACTACTCCGGTTCCAACCGCGTCTGCAGGTGATCTGACCCCGGAATCGCTTCTCTCCGCTCTGCCTGGGGCCGCCAAACGGCTGGGCAGCATACTGGATACAGTTGCAGAAGTGAATCCGCAGGCCCAAGTCTATTACATCGGACTGTATAATCCCTTTGGAGATATCGAGGGGCTGCTAATTCCCGGCAATCAGGCGGTAACAGCGTGGAATAATGCGGCGATGGATATGATCAACAGGCATCAGAACATGACACTGGTCCCGACCTTTGACCTGTTTGACCGTCATTTGGCGAAATATCTGTCAAATGATCATTTTCACCCGAACGGGGACGGTTATCAGCGGATGAGCGAGCGCATTGTACAAGCGGTTCGTTGAATCGGATGATTTTTTTTGAACAGAAATGACTGTGGCAAGGAGCTGTATAAGATGGCGAGAACCATTCATGAGGCACCGGGGGAAGAAGTCGTTCTGTCCGCCCGGGGAGTCCGTAAAAAAATCGGCCGCAAATGGATTATAAATGATGTCACGTTTGATGTGAAAAAAGGCGAAATCTTTGGCTTTCTCGGTCCGAACGGAGCAGGCAAAACCACAACCATCCGCATGCTGGTGGACCTGATCCGCCCGAGCGAAGGGACGATTACCGTCTGCGGCTATAATATGAACCGGAATCCGGAAAAAGCGCTGCAATACGTCGGCTCTATTGTCGAGAATCCCGAGGTCTACACATATCTGACGGGCTGGGAGAACCTGCAGCATTTCGCCCGCATGCAGCCCGGAGTAGACGCGCAGCGGATTGCCGAGGTCGTTGAAATTGTGCGGCTCGATCAGCGCATCCAGGATAAAGTCAGCACGTATTCGCTGGGGATGCGCCAGCGGCTCGGTATTGCCCAAGCTCTGCTCGGCCGTCCCCGGCTGCTGATTCTCGATGAGCCGACCAACGGCCTGGACCCCAAGGGGATCAAGGAGCTGCGCGAATTCATCCGTAAGCTGGCAGACGAAGGGCTGGCGGTCTTTGTGTCCAGTCATCTGCTGAGCGAAATTCAGCTGCTGTGCGACAGGGTAGCCATTATCAGCAAAGGCCGTGTACTCGCTGTTGGCGCTGTAGACGAGCTGGTTGCCCGTAACTCGCCTTATGTCCTGTGGGAGCTGGAGCCGCTTCAGCGGGCAAGAGACATCATGGCCGGGCGGCCGGATATCGCGCTGCTTCATCTGGACGAGGTTACCCTGGATGACTCGGTCATCGCAGGCATGGGCGTGAATTCCCTCGTTACGGCGATGGACGAGGAGCTGATCCCGGAGATTGTTGCCGTGCTGGTTGCACAAGAGGTGGAAGTCCGGGCTGTGCATAAAATCAACCCTACACTGGAACAGCTATTCTTGAAGCTAACGGAAGGTGAAGCCATTGACTAACCTGCTGCCGCTCATCCGAAATGAGTGCCTGAAGATTATTAAAAAGAAACGTTTCTATGTCATCCTGCTCATCCTGCTTGTGCTGGTGCCAATGTTTACCTATGCGCAAATGCGCATAGCCGAGCGCAGCCGTGACAAATTTAACTCTGACTGGAGGCTGGAGATCCAGCAGCAGATTACCGATAACCAGAATTCGCTCGGCAGCGACCGGATTCCGGAGGAATGGAAGTCGTACCGGCGGATTTTTCTCCAGCAATTGCAGTATTATCTGGACCATGATGTGAATCCGAACGAGCCGAGCGGAGTAACGTTCACCCGGGAGTTTGTCAATAATTCCGTCTCCCTGTTCATTCCGCTGCTGATCATGGCGGTTGCCTCCGACCTGGTCTCCGGGGAGCGGACGACAGGCACGATCAAAATGCTGCTGACCCGCCCGGTCAGACGCTGGAAGGTACTGTTCAGCAAAATGGTAGCGCTGCTGATGTTCGTCTCGCTGATTGTCCTGTCCGTATTCGTAATCAGCTATCTGATATCTGGGCTGGCTTTTGGCTATAAGGGGTTCAATGTTCCAGTCTTTACAGGCTTCCAGCTAAACGGTGATACTGTGGATATGACGAAGGTTCATGCCGTGGAGCAGTGGAAGTATCTGCTGATGCAGGGCGGGTTGATCTGGTATGTCAGCATCGTGGTGGCCCTGCTGGCCTTCATGGTGTCGGTGCTGGTCCGCAGTACGGCTGCGAGCATTGTAGTGATGATGGCAGCGCTGATTGCCGGAACGATCCTGACGAATATGGCCTCCGCCTGGACGGCGGCCAAATATTTATTTATGGTCAATATGGAGCTGACGACTTATTTAGCGGGCACTCCCGCGCCGATAGAGGGCATGACACTAGGCTTTTCGATGGCGGTTCTGGGCATTTGGGGACTTGCGGCCGTAATCATTTCATTCGCCGTCTTTACGAAACGGGATATTTTGAATTAGAATGTACAAAGTGAACGAAAACGTTTGTTTGCATTTTTAGAGAGACAGGAAGACAAGTGAAGGAGGAGCATGAATGCTCGAACAGATCGATATGTTTGCAAAAGTCTCTAAGAACGGCGAAGCAGGCCGGACTGGATACGATGCTGACGACATTCAGGTGCTCGAAGGTCTGGTTGCGGTCCGCAAACGGCCCGGCATGTATATTGGCAGTACGAGTTCCTCGGGTCTGCACCATTTAGTATGGGAAATAGTAGATAATGCCGTAGATGAGCATTTGGCCAAGTTTTGCTCGAAGATTGACATTACACTGCGTAAAGACGGATCGGTGACCGTCATTGACAACGGACGCGGAATACCGACCGGAATGCACAAGACAGGAGTCCCAACGCCGCAGGTGGTATTCACTATACTGCATGCAGGCGGCAAATTCGGCGGCTCCGGCTACAAGAAGTCGGGCGGCCTGCACGGGGTCGGGGCTTCAGTAACCAATGCGTTGTCCGAGTGGTTGGAAGTGGAGATTTACCGCGAAGGCAAGATTCACCGTCAGCGCTTTGAATACTGGGTCGACAAAAGCGGAAAAGAACATGTCGGTGAGCCAGTGACCGGTCTTGAGATACTGGGGAATACGAATAAGACCGGTTCGAAGATTACCTTCAAGCCGGATGTTCGCGTCTTCGCTGCGGGCATTTCATTCAACTATGATACGCTTGCAGAACGGGTACAGGAGATCGCCTTCCTGAATTCCGGGCTTAGAATCAATCTGAGCGACGAGCGCAGCGGGCGTCAGGATGAATTCTTCTACGAAGGCGGCGCAAGCCAGTTCGTGCAATTCCTGAACGAAGGCAAGGATGTACTGCACGATGTAATTCATTTCAGCTCCGAGAAGGACGAGATTGAGGTGGAAATCGCGCTGCAGTATAATGCGGGGTATACGGAGACGATCGCTTCTTTTGTCAACTCCATTCCTACCCGCAGCGGGGGAACACACGAGACAGGCTTCAAGACAGCCTATACCCGTGTGCTGAATGATTACGCCCGCCGCACGCAGCTGCTCAAGGAGAAGGATAAGAATCTGGAGGGCAATGATCTGCGCGAAGGCATGATGGCGGTCATCAGCATCAAGATGTCGGATGTGGAGTTTGTCGGACAGACGAAGGATCAGCTCGGAAGCGCATCTGCCCGCAGTGCCGTGGACTTCATCGTCTCCGAGCGGATGGCGCGGTTCCTGGAAGAGAATCCCCAAGTTGCACAGAGTCTGCTGAAAAAATCGATCCAGGCCTCCAAGGCCCGTGAAGCGGCCCGCAAGGCCCGTGATGAGATCCGCAGCGGCAAGAAGCGCAGTGAGAGCTCGAACCTGGGCGGCAAGCTGTCACCTGCACAGTCCAAGGACGTTACACGTACCGAGATCTTCATCGTCGAGGGCGATTCAGCCGGTGGCTCCGCGAAGCAAGGCCGGGATTCCAAGATTCAGGCGATCCTGCCGCTGAAGGGCAAGCCGATGAACCCCGAGAAGGCCAAGCTGCTGGATATCCTGAAGAATGACGAATACAAGGCGATCATTTCGGCAATCGGTGCGGGAATCGGGCCTGATTTTGCCGTGGAGGACAGCAATTATTCCAAAATCATCATTATGACCGATGCCGATACGGACGGCGCACATATCCAGGTGCTGCTGCTGACCTTCTTCTACCGCTACATGAAGCCTCTGATCGATGCCGGCAAGGTCTATATCGCCCAGCCGCCGCTGTATAAGCTGACGCGCAAATCGGGTAAGCTGGAGACGGTCCGCTATGCCTGGAGCGATGAGGAATTGCAGAATTATCTGAAGGAATTCGGGAAGAATTTCGAGCTGCAGCGGTACAAGGGACTGGGTGAGATGAACCCGGACCAGCTGTGGGAGACTACGATGAATCCCGATTCGCGTACGCTGCTTCAGGTGCAGATCGAGGATGCCGCCAAGGCGGAGCGCCGCGTCTCCACGCTGATGGGCGATAAGGTCGACCCGCGTAAGCGCTGGATTGTCGAGAACGTCGACTTCACGGAGATCGTGGAGTAACAAAGATCGTAAGTAGTAGTGGGAAGTGACGATACCTTCCGCTGTTTTTAATTTTTTGATGATCTGTTTAAGCGATAGCGGCTGGTTCTTGAATTCAATGGATTGTGAACTATGTTTTGATAAACTGATACAAGGGAAAGTAACGGAGGGGATTTTGGAACTGTAGGAGCGTCAGCGTCCGCCTTTGTATTTAGATTTCATCCGCTAGGCCTATGAATCAGAAATCTAAATACAACAGCGGCCGGAAGTCCAAAATCACCGCAGTTACAGTCTTACCTGTTATCAAAATATTGTTTGGTTTTTGAATTTAATAACGCAAGAGCGCAGCGGTCAGATCATCAAGCTTTAAAAACGCGGACAGAATGAGGAACAGAAGGTGAAGAGGATATGAGCAGTTTATCAGAGCAATTTTTGCCGGCTTTTCTGGAAGAGGTCGTGGGTGACCGGTTTGGCCGGTATTCCAAATATATCATTCAGGACCGGGCGATCCCCGATGTGCGCGACGGGCTGAAGCCCGTGCAGCGCCGGATTCTGTATGCCATGTACGATTCCGGCAATACGCCGGATAAGCCATACCGCAAGTCAGCCAAAACCGTCGGTGATGTCATGGGTAACTACCATCCCCACGGGGACTCCTCGATCTACGACGGGATGGTGCGGATGGCACAGCCGTGGAAGATGGGGCATGTGCTGGTAGACGGACACGGCAACTGGGGTTCCATGGATGATGACCCGGCGGCGGCGATGCGTTACACAGAAGCGCGTCTGTCTCCGATTGCCATGGAGATGATGCGCGATATTGAGAAGCGCACCGTTCTGTTCAAGGACAACTTCGATAATACGGCCAAGGAGCCGGTGGTTGTTCCCTCCCGTTATCCGAATCTGCTGGTGAACGGGACGAGCGGGATTTCGGCCGGATTCGCCACGGAGATTCCACCGCATAACCTGCGGGAAGTCATCGACGCCTGCATCGCGGTCATGCAGAAGCCGGACATTGCGCTTGAGGATATCATGACCTTCATCAAGGGGCCGGACTTCCCGACAGGCGGAACCATTATGGGCGGAGACGGCATTATGGATGCTTACCGCAGCGGCAAAGGCCGTATCTATCTGCGTTCCAAGACGGAGATTGAGAATCTGCGCGGCGGGAAGCAGCAGATCGTGATCACCGAGGTGCCTTTCCAGATCGTGAAGTCACGCCTGGTGACCTCCATGGAAAACATCCGTCTGGAGAAAAAGATTGAAGGGATCGCCGAGGTCCGCGATGAGAGCGGCCGTGAGGGCCTGCGCATCGTGGTGGAGCTGAAGAAGGAGGCAGATGCACAAGGCGTCTTAGCCTATCTGCTCAAAAAAACCGACCTCCAAGTCACCTACAACTTCAACATGGTAGCCATCGTTAACAAGGCTCCGCAGCAGCTGGGGCTCAAAGCGATCCTTGAAGCCTACATTGCCCATCAGCGGGAAGTGGTCTCTCACCGTACCCGGTTCGATCTGGAACGGGCAGAGGACCGTGCCCATGTCTTAGAGGGACTGGTCAAGGCGCTGAACATTCTGGACGAAGTGATCGCTGCCATCAAGGCATCGAAGAACCGCCAGGATGCCCAGAATAACTTGGTATGGATGTTCGGCTTCAGCGAAAGACAGGCTGATTCTATCCTTACCTTGCAGCTCTACCGTCTCACCAATCTGGAGATTCATTCGCTGCAGAAGGAGCTGGATGAGATGCTGGCCCGGATTGCTGTGCTCCAGGGGATTCTGGACAGCGACAAGAAGCTGATTACCGTTATCCGCAAGGAGCTGCTGGAGATCCGTGACAAATACGGAATCGACCGCCGTTCCCTGATTCAGGGAGAGGTAGAGGAGCTTAAGGTTAACATGGAGGTTCTGGTCAATGCGGAGGATGTGCTGGTTGCGCTCTCTGCGGACGGCTATATCAAGCGGACCGGCATGCTGTCCTTCACCCGTTCGGGCGGGGAGCGCCACTCTTCAGGCGTCAAGGATGGCGATCATATCGTCAAGCTGCTGGATCTGAATACCCGGGAGAGCCTGCTCGTATTCACCCGCAAGGGTCAATACTTCCTGCTTCCCGTGCACCAGATTCCAGAATTCAAATGGAAAGATCCGGGGACGGCCATCGTCAACGTGATCGGACTGAATAAGGGAGACAGTGTCGTCAGTGTACTGCCGGTCGGCAACCTGGAGGACCCGCTGGCCAGTCTGGTCTTCATCACCCGCAAGGGGCAGGTGAAGCGTACCGAGCTCAAGGAGTACTCTACAAGCCGTTCCGGAGCCGTTGCCGCCTGTAAGGTGGCCGAAGGCGATGAGATCATTACAGTGGCTCACAGCAGGGGTGACAAGGACATCGTGCTGATTACCCGTGAGGGCATGAGCATCCGTTTCCGTGAGAATGAAGTGAATCCTATGGGCCGGGTGGCCACAGGAGTTAGGGGAATTCAGCTCCGTGAAGGAGATGAGGTGGTCTCCTGCTTCTGGGTCAGTGAGGATGAAGGCGAGATCCTGGCGATATCCGACATCGGTTATGCCAAGCGCTCCCTGATGGTGGATTATCCTTCCCAGAGCCGCGGAGGCAAAGGGATGCCAACCTTCGAGTTCAAGGAAGGCAAGCGTGTCCGCCCGAACGGCAGCAGGCTGGCAGGCGCATTCTATTGCAAGGAGCCGCTGGAGGTGACCGCCATCACCCAGAGCGGCGCTGTCCATTCCTTCTCCTCCGAATCCGCACCGATTGCTGAACGCCGTTCTACAGGCAAGCAGCTGGTTGCTGTCGAGAAGAAGGATGAGATCGCTATTCTTTTTCAGGCCGTCAAGTAAAATATAATACCGCATGGAACGGCGCGGGCAGCTCAGAGTAACGGGCTGCCCGCGCTTTTAATTTGGGGGGGAATAATTGCAGATATGATTTTATTTTTTGGCCTTGAAGGATTTGGAATTTTTCTGGCGAAAAAGTAAATATACCTTATAGAGATCCGCAGGAAAGGAAGGAATAAGTGTGCACTCCACTGAATTCAGTAAAATCTGGCATAAGATATTAAAGGACTATAAGCTACATATGGACAGCAAGCTTGCCCCTACACTGACTGATGCCCAGCTTACCGTACTGGAATTACTGCAGGAGCGTGATGCGATGAAGCCTTCTGATTTGGCCCCTCATCTGGCCACCAGCCCGGCGGCCGTAACGATGCTGCTTGACCGGATGGAGAAGCATAATCTGATTGTCCGTGAACGCGATGCCTCAGACCGCAGAATTGTCTGGGTGAGCATCACCGAGACAGGCCAGCGGGAGACGCTGCGCGGACTGAAGGTCCGCAGTGATTTTTTTGCAGAAGCGCTGGACCCCATTTCCTCCCATAATCAGCAGCTGCTGCTCTACCTCATGGGCAAGATGGCGGTTGCCCCGGCCGTGGATGACGCAGCTTCGGTACAGTCCGTATAAGCACCTACTGAGAACCTATATGATCATGCAAAAAAGCAGGCTGTCCGTTAAAGGATAGCCTGCTTTTGCATTTGCGGAGTCCAAAGATTCCAGGGATAGGAACGGGGAGGCAGGGAGAGCAGCTCGACTTCTTCCTTGGTCACCGGATGCGGGAACCGGGTGAGTGCAGACCATAAGGCAATCTGCTGTCCCGGTCTGTTCACGGCCGCGCCGTACTTCTGATCTCCATATAGCGGACATCCAACATCGCTGAGCTGAACGCGGATCTGGTGGGAGCGGCCGGTCAGCAGGTCAATCCTCACCAGCGAATAGCCTTCTGCCGTACCAATCACGGTATAATCAAGGATGGCTTGCTTGCCGCCTGGCGTTCCCTCCCGGACGGCCTGGACGGTATTGCTCTTAGGGTCCTTCAGCAGCGTATGCTCCAGCCGGGCCTCTGCGCCCGGAAGCTGACCATGCACCACTGTCAGATAGACCTTCTGGAAGGCGTGGGTGCGCACACTCTCGGATAGCCGGGAGGCTGCCTTCGAGGTCTTGGCAAAGATCATCGCCCCGCCAACAGGACGGTCCAGCCGGTGAACCAGGCCCATGAAGACGTTGCCCGGCTTCGCGTAGCGTTCCTTCACATCTTCCTTCAGCAGGGTCAGCAGATCCGGGTCGCCTGTAGCATCCTCTTGAACGGGAATATTCACAGGCTTCACAATGCCGAGCAGATGGTTGTCCTCATATAGAATCTCGAACCGGGAGGGGCTGCTGCCGGATTCTCCTGCTGCGCCGTTATTCGTTCCGGTCATGGCTTACGCCTCCCAGCGGCCCAGAATCCCGCAAGGCAGATTCATGCCGGAGGCTGTAATCGGCAAGCCGATCTCACCGGAATTCAGCTTGCCGCCATAGCGCTTGCCCATCGTCATTGACAGCATGTTGCGCAGTACGGTTGGCGAGATGCCGGTCGTGTAGGAATTAATCAGCATGAATAACGGACGGTCGCTCATAATCTCCATGCAGCTCTCCAAGAACGGATAAAGACTGGATTCGAGCTTCCACATTTCTCCGCCCGGCCCTCTTCCGTAGGACGGCGGGTCCATAATAATAGCATCATATTTGCTGCCGCGGCGCTGTTCGCGCTGGACGAACTTGAATACATCATCGGTAATGAAGCGGAGCGGCTTGTCGGCAAGACCGGACAGGGCTACATTCTCCTTGGCCCATTGAACCATCCCCTTGGCTGCATCGACATGCACGACGGAGGCTCCGGCACTTGCTGCCGCAACAGTGGCTCCGCCGGTATAAGCGAACAGGTTGAGGACGGAGATCGGCCGGTTAGCCGCTGCGATCTTGTCCATCATCCAGCGCCAGTTGGCCGCCTGCTCCGGGAACAGCCCGGTGTGCTTGAAGTTCGTTGGACGGAGGTGGAACTTCAGCTTGCCGTAGCTGATTTTCCAGTCCTCCGGTATCGTCTTCTTCATCTCCCACTGCCCGCCACCGGCGGAGCTGCGGTGATAATGTCCGTGCACATCCCGCCATTTGGCGCTCTCGCTGGCCAGCGGCCAGATGATCTGCGGGTCCGGCCGGCGCAGGATAATATCGCCCCAGCGTTCGAGCTTCTCCCCGCCCCCGGTATCGATCACTTCATAGTCTTTCCAATCACTGGCTAGATACATTATTAATCCATCCTTCAAAAAGTCATTTAGCCTTTATTGTACAACATTTAAGCCTGCAGCTACAAACAAAATGGTTGCAAAGCAGCGACTATTCCCAGTGTAGCCAACAAGCAAGAGGCGTATAATATTACCAGGAAAAGCAGGGCAGATCCATTTTGCAACTAATCATTCAGTAAGCAGGGGGCTTGGCCAATCGAAAAGCAGGTGTTCTGGCACTTCGTACAGGGATTGTGTATGATCTGAATACAAGGTTACAGCAAAGGAAGGAGGCTGCACTGGGATGTATAATCTTTCGGCGCTGTATCATCCGATAACGGCCAATCCGGCCGGGGGCGGCGAGTATCTGCCGGGCAGGCTGCTTCAGCCGTATATCCGCTGCTACTGGGGATCAGGAGCACAGCCCCGGCTGCCGCAGCAGACGGAGACTATCATACCTGATAGCTGCATGGACATCATATGGGAATGGGATGAGCGGACAGGGGAGTCCGGCGGGATTTTTTGCGGGATTAACGACACTCCGTTTGAGGCAGGACAAGCAGCACAACCTGTTACGACAGAGCGTTTCGCCATCCGGTTTCATTTCTGGTCCGTTCATTTGTTCGCAGACGAGCCGCTGACGGAGGTATTGAATGTTCATGTTCCGGTAGAGTATTATTTCAGAACCTTCCGTAAGGAGCTGGGAGACAGGCTCCAGCATATCCGCACAATGACTGAGCGCATCGCTGCTGCTGAAGCATTCCTTTTGCGGAGATTGGAGCGGGGAAACCGCAGCAGTGACGGGATGATGAACGCGGTCCACAGGCTGCTTACAGCACGTGGGATCATGACGGCAGGGGCGCTGGAGAGCAGCTCGGGCTTAAGCAGCCGCCAGCTTGAACGGCTGTTCCGGGAGCATATCGGCCTTCCGCCCAAAAAGGTGGCCGATCTTATCCGTTTCCAGAATGTCTGGCGTGACCTGTACCGTTCCTCCCAGACCAAGGGCGTAATGCAGGATATGGTGTTCACCTACGGGTACAGCCACCAGTCGCATTTGATCAACAATTTCAAGAAGTTCGCAGGCAGAACTCCGCTGGATGCGCTGAGTCATGCCCGGCGCTGATGTCGTTTTTTTGCAATACAAGCTATTCAGGCAGAAGTACAATGAGGATAGAACGGCTGACACCAGCCCGATCACAATACAAGCAATGAAGGGAAGGATATCATTATGATTACAGCTTTTGACGGCATCAACCTGTACAGTAAAGACCCCGTAGCTCTGGTAGCATTCTATTCGGAGGTACTGGGCATTCCGGTTCCATTCGAGGGCTATGGAGAAGCTGGCGGGGCCAAAATTGCGATAGACGCCAGCCAGCCCGGCATCATTATATGGAACGCAGACAAGTGGGAGAACCTTACCACCGGCACCGTTAATCTGGTATTCTCCTGCGGCAGTCTGGACGAAACGTATGAGCAGCTGAAGGCGAAAGGACTGGATTGCCAGCCTCCTGCAACCATGGAGTACGGCGGTAAAGAGATGAATTTCCGTGATCCCGACGGCAACGCAATTACCTTGCTGGAAGGCGGATATTAATCGTTCCACACATCATATGATAATAGTAATACTGAGCAGCGTCAGCTCCGGGCAGCAGTTATGTCCTGGACTGGCGCTGCTTGTATTATGCGGCAAGGGTGGCCAGGATAAGAGAAGGATCGCTTTTTTAATATTGACAATGATAATCATTATCAAATAGAATGAGATTAACACAGTATTAAGGTAAGTAAGATGCGGTCTGCTTAAGGGACCGGATTATAGAGAATACATTTCATTTGGACCCTGGGAGGATAAAAGTCATGGCTAAAGTGCTAGTGGCATATGCCAGCTTGACTGGCAATACGGAGGAAATCGCTGAATTGATCGTGGAAGGAATACGCGCGGCAGGCGGAGAGGCCGTACTGAAATCGGTCATGGACTGCAATGCGGATGAGATAAAAGCGTATGAGGCTGTAATGCTGGGTGCGTACACATGGGGAGACGGCGAGCTGCCGGATGAATTCCTGGATTTCTATGAAGAGCTGGATGAGCTGGATCTCAGCGCCTGTAAGGCGGCGGCCTTCGGAAGCGGAGACACCGGGTATGCGATCTACTGCGGAGCAGTGGATCAGATTGAAGAGAAGCTGAAGGAGCGCGGGGCAGAGATTGTGCAGCCCAGCCTGAAGATTGAATACGGTCCGAATGCAGCGGAAAAAGAGGCTTGCCGCACTTACGGGCGCCAGTTCATCGAGATCTGCGCGGCGGTCTCTTAAGGATGGGCGCGGCGGCAGGAGACATCACAGGAACGATGCCGGATGCTGAAGCTGGCCGGTACAGACGTCTGAACGATTACCGCATGGAGCACATCATGCTGGGCGGGGCCGAGGTGGCCGGCAGCGGAGCTCCCGCTACCGGACTTCCCCGCTGGAGACAGCAGGTTCAATTTGCAGTCGGACATACGCTTAATGACTACTACAGTCTGCGGCCCGAGGTGCGCCGGGAGACGCCTGTCCAGTTTCTGCTGGAGCGCCGCTGGCCGCCGAAGGGCAATGCTTTTCCTTCCCTGATGCATTATTGGGATGTCAAGCAGGCGGTGGCTGATGAGCTGATGCGGATTGTCGCAGGCAGTTACACCGGAGAGATTCCGGTGATGCGGTTCGAACAGTGGCATGTTCCTGTCCGGGAGCTTGAGATTGAGCTGGCGGTGATTTTTCAGCTGGCCTGGAATTCGAAGCTTACGGGACGCAGTCTGAATATCCAGAAATTCATGGTACATGCTGACCCGCAGGTGATTACCGGATTTCTGCATATGGCGAATGTATTCTGCCATAAGGCTTACGGGAAGCCGGCAGAGACGATCGCCATCTACTCGCTGCTGGATGGCCGCAGGCAGCTGTATGACGGAGCAGTCATGCCCCTGCAGGAATCGCTGGATTATGTGCGCCTGCTGTCTGTCTTCCTGGAACGGGAGGAACAGGCAGCGGGCTGCGTGAAATGCAGCAACCGCCGCAGCGACCGGGATGAAGCCCAGGTGCGGGGCTACGGACTGATGTAGAAGCAGACGATGAATTGGAATTGGAGACGACACAAAAAGCATCCCTTCAGGGTCATTTGACCGTGAGGGGATGCTTTTTGGATTGTTTATTCAAATGCTAGCTGTTCAAAGGATAGGTGTAATAATCCTGCTGGCTCTGAACGACAAATCCGCAGCTCTCATAGAGCCGCAGCGCATTCGGGTTATCCAGCGCAACCTCCAGGTTCACCCCGTTATAATTCCGCTGCTCCCGCTCGATGGTCTGCATGAGCGCACTCCGGCCAATACCGAGCCCCCGCAGCTTCTTGTCTACCACAAATCCGTAGATCCAGGTTTCGTTGTCCTCGGACCACAGGCGCATTTTGCCGGCGGGCTGGCCGCTGAGCTCAATGATGATATGCTCCTGGGAGCCTTCCTGTTCGTGCTGCACATACATTTCTGCGGCATCCTCTTCGGTCATCTGGAACCCGTCGCAGTCGAAGGCGATGAGCAGCGGGGTCTCCTCCGGACGTGCAGGCCGGAGCATGACATTGCCTGAGGCCGAGCTGGCCTCTGAGGCTCTAACCTTGCTGCCCTTACCATCCCATTTCATCTGAAACTCCGAATGGCTGAAGGCAAGCGGCAAGGTCTTCAGATAGGCATTGCCTGAAGCCGAAGCCGCAGGTGTGTTCAGCAGCAGCGTCTTCACTTTTTCCTGCCGGATGATGGTCTCTGCCTGCTTCCAGAGGGCGCTGAAGATCCCCCGGCGGCGGTAGCCCGGCCGAACCATGCCGCATACTTCCAGATCACCGCTGATGCCGTACAGGCCGATGTATCCGGTCAGCACATCCTTTTCATAGGTCACCAGGTATTTCGCACCGCCTGCTTCTCCTGGATGCCGGAGCATGTCCCAGTTCAGCTTCAAGGCAATGCCCTCATATTGCTCGCAGCGCTGCTGCAGCTCTTCAATCTGTTTCAGTGTATCTGTATTCGTCAAACGTTCTTCCTCCTATTTGAGCACATCCTTGTATTCCTCGTGCTTCTCGAATTGATGGGCCGCATACGGGCACACCGGTACAATCTTGACACTCTGCTCACGGGCCAGGTCAACGACCGCCCGCACGAGCTTCTCTCCAGCCCCCTGGCCGCGCAGATCTTCGGAGACAAAGGTATGGTCAATCACCAGATTCCCTGTGTTCTCTTCAGTTCTGTATGTAATCTCAGCCAGGTCCTTCCCGTCACCAGCGATATAGAAACGTTCTTCTCCCTTAGCAATCTGTTCCATGTATCTTCACTCCATTCGGGTATAGTGGTTTTATTTTACTACCCTGTGCGGCAAAAAGCGAGAAAGGGGAAGAGAGGTACCATAGGTCATTTACAGCAGGTGATTTTAGCGTAATCATTTATAAATATGGATTGGATTTGAATTTTACCCTATTTTGACTTGTTCTTTTCCCGGTGCTATACTGATTCCATAGCGGGCAAATATGGTTAATAAGAGACTGATTAGACATAAGAGCTAATTGGTCTTGTTTTTTAATGCAGCTATGCTGACACTACTTGGCGTACGCCGCCCCCGGCAACTTGCCCGGCTTTCTTAACGAAAAGGGCGTAGCGCTCAAAAAACTATTAGGAGGAAATATCATGAATACCACAGTACGCTTGACTGAAAGATCCGGATCGAATTCATCCCAGCGCAGCAAAGGTTTTGTACCGGTTGTAGTTTACGGTGCAGGTTCAGATACCCAGTCCTTCTCAGCAGATGCCAAAACACTTAATGATATTCTCGGCAAAAATCCGCGTGCGATCCTGAAGGTGGAATTCCCGGGCTCCGGCTCAAAGAATGCGGTTATTCAGGAAGTGCAGCGCCAGCCGTTATCCCGTACGCTGCTTCATGTAGACTTGCAGCAGATTGACATGAAGGCTGATCTGGATACCAAGGTAGCCTTCCACTTCACAGGTGATCCTATCGGCGTCAAGAGCGGCGGCGTGCAGCAGGTGGAGCTGTATGAGCTGGATATCCGGACCTTGCCGGACAAGCTGGAAGCAAACCTCGAAGTAGATATCAGCGGCCTCGATATCGGTGATCAATTGCTGGTGTCCGATCTGCCTAAGCATGAAGGCTGGGAGATCCTTACCCCTGAAGATACGCTGATCGTGCGGATCTCGCCTCCGCTCGTGATGGAGGAGCCGGCTGATGAAGCTGCTGCCGCACCAGCTGAGGAAGCAGCCGAAGCTGAGAAGTCTGAAGAATAAGACTTTTCTGGCTGTAGCCATCGCATCTCTATATGCAGAGAACTCCGCAGACAGCCTGAGATAACGGCTGTATATGGAGAGTCATAATCTTTGATCAACCAGGAGCAGACATATCCTTAGCAGGGAATGGTCTGCTCCTTTTTGCGGAAGCGGAATCTGGTACATCCTGGTATTACATATGAGAGTAGGAGAGTGCATTCATGAATCCTAATATAATCAAGCTGGTAAGCGGCTCCAATGCGAAGCTGGACGAGGCTTCCACCCAGGCAACCGTGAAGATATCCTGCAGCAGTTCTCCGGCGATTCTGGATATCAGCTGCTTCATGGTGGGCGGGAACGGGAAGGTTCCGTCCGATGATTTCTTTATCTTTTATAATCAGCCAGCTGATCCTAAGCACACGGTCGTATTCAATCCTATCGATAAATACAGCGGGGAATTCGCCATTGATCTGCGTGCGCTTAGCGCCTCGGGCATTGATAAATGCGTCTTCGCGGCTACGCTGGACGGTCCCGGAACCTTCGCCGATGTCAGAGGCTGCAGAATCAGCGCGGCGGGGAAGGGTACGGAGCTGGTATATGAAATTATGGACGGTAACGCCGAGACCTCGCTCGTGCTGGCAGAGCTGTACCGCCATGGCGGGGGCTTCAAGCTTCGCGCGGTTGGACGGGGCTTTCATGGCGGACTTAAGCCGCTGGCGGAAGCGCACGGGGTCGAGGTGGAAGACGAAGCGCCGGAGCACGGCAGCGGAGCAGAGGCTCAACCGGTGTCAGGCCATACGGAAGCAGCGGCTGCATACAGCGGACCTCCTAAGGAAGCAGTCCAGGAGGAGGCTCCCCGGCCTGCCCTGAATTTGACGAAGATTGATCTCCTGAAGCAGCAGGTCGGAATTTCACTGCGCAAGAAGAATCTTGACCAGGAGAAGGCAAGGGTGGCCGTGGTGTTCGATGCATCTGGCTCCATGGCGCAATTATATGCGAAGGGAGTCGTGCAGCGGGCTTTTGAACGGGTGCTGGCTGTGGCTGCCAAGATGGATGATGACGGAATGCTGGATGTCTGGTTCTTCGCCACTAAGAGTAAGAGAATGCCAAGCGTGAATGAACACGGATATGAGGATTATGTGAAGCGGACCTATCCGGGACCGAAGATGTTCGGGGGACTGGGCATCGGGAACAATGAGCCGGTGGTTATGGCGGATCTGATCAAGAAATATACGAAGGAGGAGCCGGGCGACCTGCCGGTATATGTGGTCTTCTTCAGCGACGGGGGCATCTATGAGACGCCCAAAATATCGAAGCTGCTGATCCAGAGCTCGAAGCATAATATCTTCTGGCAGTTTGTGGGACTGGGCAATGCGGATTATGGCGTACTCCGTGAGCTTGACGATCTGCGGGGCCGTTATGTGGATAATGCCGATTTCTTCGCGCTGGATGATCTGGACGAGGTCAGCGATGAGGACCTGTATGACCGGCTGTTCAACGAGTACCCGAAATGGCTGCGTGAAGCCCGGCAGAAGGGCGTTGTGCGTTCATAGAATGAAGTATAGCGGGCAGATCCAAAGCCGGTAAGGGCTAGGGTCTGCTCTGTTTTTTATGAAGGAGTGGATAGGAGGAGGCGCTGTTGCACGGGAGGGGAGCGATTTAGGCAGCTTGTCAGTTTACAACGTAACAGTGTTATGTTACGATGAGCGCAAGGAGTGGTGATATGGAAGAGGATTTAATCTCCAAAAAGGAGCTGCTCGATGAGACAGGAATCTCTTACGGGCAGTTGTACCGCTGGAAGCGGAAGCAGCTGATTCCTGAGGAATGGTTCATCCGCAAATCTACCTTTACGGGACAAGAGACCTTTTTTCCGCGGGCGCGGATTTTGGGGCGGGTGCAGCATATTTTACAGAAAAAGGATGATCTCTCCCTGGATGAATTGGCGGATCAGCTGTCAGAGCCGGCATCCTCGTACAGAATCAGCTTAACTGTATCCCAGCTAAAGGAACGTAACATTGTTTCGGCGGGTAGTCTGGAGCGGTTCGGGAGACCGGAGGCCGAGGGCTTACCGCTGAGCTTCGAGCAGATTCTTAATGTATTTGCGGCAGATTGGCTGCTCAGTAAGGGGGAGCTCAGCTGGGAGGAAGCAGACCGGCTCTATCAGACGCTGGAGAGTCATGCGCCGGGGTACGGGGAGAAGGGGTGGGAGCTGTTTTTTTTGCGGAAGATGGGGGTTAGCTTCTTCATTATGGCACTGCCGGGAGCGGGGCTGGCCTTCGAAGAGGGGGTACGGCTGGTGAGCAGGCTTCGCTCTGCCGATCTGGCGGAACTACTGAATAGACGTTTGACTGAAGACGGCTTATAGAGTAAGGAACAGTAAACCACAGGAGGCTGGACCATGGAGAAGAATGAACTGCCGGATCTGGTGATGGATGGGGTCAACACAGCTGCCGGAGGCAGATATAACAAAGTTAATATCAACGGTGTCAGTAAGATGAACGGAGCGCTCCACGCACATACCTATAGCTGTGACGGCGTGATGAAGCAGAAGGGTGACCTCACGGCCGATGAGCTGGAGATGAACGGAACTCTCAATCTGAAGGGCAATCTGCAGGTTGGTGAAATGAAGCTGAATGGAGTAGTGAACGGAGAAGGCAGTCTGCGGGGAGAGCGCTGTGTAATGGACGGCATGCTGAAGCTGAAGGGCGATTGTGAGCTGGAGGAGCTGACCGGTGAAGGGGTATTCACGGTGGGGGGCCTGCTGAGTGCGGGCCGGATGGAGTTCGGGCTACAGGGTCAGTCTGAGGCAGGGGAGATTGGCGTGGAGAGCCTGGTGATCCGCAAAAAAGGTAACGCGGCCTGGGGCAGACTGCTCGGCGGAATGATCCCCAAGCTCAAAATCGGGCTGCGGGCCAAGCTCATCGAGGGAGATACGCTAGATCTGGAATACACGAGTGCAGATGTAGTGAGGGGCGGTACGGTCATTATCGGACAGGGCTGCTCGATTGGCCGGGTGGAGTATAGAACGGGACTGACTGTACATCCCGGTGCCCAGGTGGGAAAGGAGGAGAAGACCGGTGAATGAAGCGGTAGAACGCCATGATCTGAAGATACTCGGAACGTCAAGCTCTGTCGGCGGAGTTTTTAAGGATGTAAAGGTGACGGGAGAATGTACCTTTAGCGGGGATGTGGACTGCCATAAGCTTGCGCAGACCGGAGAGGTAGCGGTTGAAGGAAATCTTCGGGTACAGGATATCAAAATCACCGGGGAGTGCAAGGTGAAGGGCCGGGTAGACGCAGCCAGCCTGCGCGGACAAGGAGAGCTTACGGCAGGCGGCGGGCTGCGGATTGAGGATATCAAGCTGACCGGCGGGATCATAGTTACGGGCGATTGTGAAGCAGAGCAGGTGCAGATTACCGGAGTCCTGGAGGTCAGCGGACTATTAAATGCGGAGAGGCTCGACCTGACGTTATTCGGCCCCTGTAGGGCGGATACGGTCGGCGGCGGCAGCATCTCCATCAAGCGCAGCCGTTCCGGCGCGTTGCTTAGACCCGGGAAGAAGATGAGCTTCGCGGCCCGGCTGATCGAAGGAGATCGGATCGAGCTTCAGCATACGCAGGCGCAGACCGTCCGGGGCGGAAGCGTTGTGATCGGGCCCGGCTGCGAGATTGAGACGGTGGAGTACCGGGAGTTGCTGGAGGTGCACAAGAGCTCAACGGTAAGGAATGCGGTGAAAATGTAGCGTTAATCCTGCCGGGCGGCCTTGAACCGCAGCACGGTTCGCAGCTTCTCCGGGCGGGCACGCCGGGCATCCGAGATATAGATTTCGCGGTGCAGGTGAGACTCCCGCAGCAGGCCCTGAGCAGAGCAGAATTGCTCCATTCTGGCGAAGCTGTGCGGTTCATCATCATAGGGGCCGATATGCAGCATTTGTACACTCAGGCCGTCTTCGATGCGGGCGAAGACGGCCTTGTCCAGCAGCGGGTGCGGCTTGCTGCGCTTGACCTGCTCCAGCACTTCTGCAGCAAGCAGAGGGGTCAGGAAATCCGGCTGCCGGATCATTATGGTGTATACCAGCTCGTTCTTATCAAGAGCGGCTAAGCGGCGTCCGGCTTCGCTGAGATCCCATACTCCTTCCAGCGGGAAGACGGTGTAGTCGTAGTAGCCTTCGGGTGCGGGGCCTTTTTTCGGCAGCATTTTGACTGTGTAGGATAAGGAATACAGCACAGCGACTGCTTCTGCGAATGCGCTGCCGTTGGGATTACCTTCACCCTGCAGGGTGAAATACGGGAAGGCGGGTACCTGAATCAGCCCCGGTTCGGCAGGGGGGAGGTATAGGGCTTTGTCTTGTTTTCTCCATTCGAATTTCATATAGGTCACCTCAGTTCATAGGATTGTGCTGCATTCAGCATAGCATGCGAACCGGACAGATGTATGTCAGGTTGGAGGCTGGAGGGGCAGTAGTACATAGAAAGTATTTATTCGAGGAGGGTTTATGTTGAGCGGAACGATGGAATGCGTGGTTGCTGCGAAGGCGGCACTCGGAGAAGGTCCCCATTGGGATCACAGGAAGGGCAGATTGTATTGGATGGATGTTGACAGCAATGAATTACATCTCTATGACCCTGGCAAGGGGACGGATGATATTCATTCCTTTGAGCGAAAGGTAAGTGCAGCCGTACCGGCGGAGCGCGGCGGCTGGATTCTGACGATGGAGGACGGGATCTACAGATATATGGAGCATCAGCCTGTGGAGCTGTTGGCAGCGGTGGAGACCGGAATTCCCGGTAACCGGCTGAATGATGCCAAATGCGACAGCCGTGGACGCTTGTGGTTCGGCTCGATGAACAGAAGGTTTACGGGAAGAGAGGGCAGCCTGTATGTAATGGAATCCGCCGGTGAGGTCCGGCAGGTGTTGACTGGGATCGGCATCTCCAACGGCTTGGCCTGGAACGACAGCTTGGGGGTCATGTATTATATTGACACGTTGACCAAGGGGATCGATATAATGGATTATTCGCTGGCAGACGGCTCGGTCAGCGGGCGCCGGACAGTCATCCGGTTGGCGGAAGGCGAAGGCTGGCCGGATGGCATGACGATCGACTGTGAAGGCATGCTCTGGGTCGCCCACTGGCGCGGAGGCTGTATCTCGCGGTGGAATCCCGATACAGGCGAGCAGCTGGAGAAAATCGAGGTTCCGTCGCATTATGTAACCTCCTGTGCCTTCGGCGGCGGGAATTTGGATGAACTGTACATCACTACGGCACGCGGATACATGAGTGCAGAAGAGCAGGAACGCTGGCCGCAGGCGGGCGGACTGTTCCGGTTCAAGCCGGGAGTGAGGGGCCGGGAGGCTAATCGGGCGGCTTTTTAGGGAGGACAGCGGAGGGAAGTCGGGCGGGGGGCCTGCCCTAGTAGAGCATCAGTCTTTAAATTGTGGTTGGGCATGATGAGGCCTGAAGGATTAGAATAGTGAAGTCATTGGGACAAAGTGTATGCACTAGTACAGCATCAGAGCGCAGTTATGTTATAGGTGCTGGAACGATAGCAACTGCATTTTGTACAATGGAATGCTGTAAAAAAGGCTTCGAAATAGAATCAATTGTAATCCGTACAATGGAACGTTAAAAAAAGGCCGTTTTTCACCCAAAACCCAACAGTCTACTGTATGAAATACAATAGACTCTCCTTTTACGGCCAGCTATTCGTTTTCTATTGCAGGAAATACAATCAGCTACTTGAATGTGAGAATAAAGTCGGCAACTGAGGTGGGCTTAATTGCAATCTGTACAACTAATTCGTCGGATATACCGCCGAATCTCTGTTTAGGTGTATTTCGTGCAATTAAAATGTCTCTATACTTGGATTTTCGCCCATCGTGGCAGATTTAGTTGTACAGACTACAGTTAGAAGAGGAAAATCTTCCGTGTCACTGTTTGTAGTCGCACAGAATACACTTATCTCTAAATGGTACGCTACGAACAGAAAGCCTTCTTTCCAGAATATAAGTTCCTCCGTCCGTTAGACCGAGGCCTCCAGCGGAGGGGAGCCCTGACTCCACCATTTTAGATCTGATGCTCTACTAGTACCTAATAGCAGAAGCGGAGTTGTTTATAAGGCGGATATTCTGCCTGTGAGCAGCTCTTTTTATGTTGTAAGAAATCATGAAATCTGGGGACAACAGCGGCCGGAAGTCAGAGGTTCACCACAGCGACGACCAAGCATCGAGTTCAAGCCTGAAGTGCATGCCTTTTTATTTTCAGAATAAACAAAATATGGTATTGTATCTATATATTGAAACGCTTTCACGAAGAGCGGTGAGAAAGACGGAACCCGGTATCCATCATTATTCCTATCAAAAGCAAGGAGGACTTCGATGATTAAGGCTGTTGTCGTAGACGATGAGCGTCTGGTGCGCAAGGGTTTCATCTCACTGCTGGATTGGCCGTCCTTCGGGGTGGTGATTACCGGAGAGGCCAGAGACGGGCATGCGGCACTGGAGCTGCTGCGCGAGCAGGAGACGGATCTGCTGTTCGTGGATCTGTCGCTGCCGGGGATGACCGGGTTCGAGCTGATCCGAGAGGTGAGGCTGCGGTATCCTGCGGTACGCTGCGTGGTGCTGACCTGCCACCATGAATTCGATGATGTGCAGGAGGCGCTGCGGCTGGGAGCGGTGGATTACATTGTCAAAACGCTGCTGGAGCCGGAGAATGCCGATGAAATTATCCGCAGACTGGTGGAGCGGATCAGGTGGGAGGACGGAAACAAGAGCACCCCTTCAAAGGCAGAGCAAAAAATAATCGCTGAGGACAAAGCACTGCTATATGTGCCGCTTGCGCCGGAACTGAAGGAAGAGCAGCTGTATGCGCTGTCTCTGGTGAGGAATTCCACGCTGCATGCTGTGCCGGGGATGTGGCTGTCTCCGCTGCCGTATCCTATGGATGCAGCGCGGATCGGAGGAGAGCTGGGAGCGGTGCTTGGGACAAGCTGGACAGCGGCGCTGCTGGAGGGGGTGCGCGGTCAGCCGCTGAAGAGAATTGCTGCGGTGCTGGAACAGTCAGCCCGGCAGGCGCTGTTCTATGCGGCGGGCGGCCAGGCGCTCCCGAGGCTGCACTATGGTGAACTGCAGGCGCTGGCCGCGCGGCAACGGCCGGAGACGGGCGTCCCTTCCGCGCTGGTACAGGCGCAGAATCTACGCTGGACGCTGGAGCGGAGAGAATGGGATCTGTTCCTCAGCGGGGTTGCGATGCAGCAGCCGGACCCTGCGGCAGTGGCGGACTTTGGCCAAGAGCTGCTGCGGGGCTGGAGCCGGCTGCTGCTTACGGCGGAGGAAGCACAGCAGCTCGCGCTGGCGGCAGAGTGCAATCGGCACTGGCGGCACTGGCAAGTCTGGCTGCATCAGTTCACGGGGTATGTCCAGCGCCGGATGATTGAGCTGGGCCTGAGTCAAGAGGTGATGCTCTGCCTGATCAGCGCTGTGCGTTATATGAAGAGCCATGCCGGCGATAAAATCAATCAGGGCGATGTTGCCGCTGCTATCCATATGAGCCGCGGCTATTTCAGCCGGTGCTTCGCCCGCTTTGCCGGTGAGACTTTCGGGGAGTGCCTGCGGCGCATGCGCCTGGAGCTGGCGAAAGCACTGCTGCTGGAGACCCCTGTCCCGGTGTGTGAAATTGCCTGCCGGTCCGGCTTCGGGGATGACCGTTATTTCAGCAAGCTGTTCCGGGAGCATGTCGGCAAGCTGCCGAGTGAATTCCGCGCAGAAGGCCAGCTTCAAGGCGCCTTATTCGCGGCTGAACATGGGGGACAGCAGTGACTGCTGGATTGTCTCCACTTAATGAATACGCTCAGCCCTGCCCGTTCAGCCGGTCTGAGTTACGGGTGACCTTATGGAGCAGATCTATCAGCGTATCCAGCTCACTCTCGGTGAGGTCCATGGACAGCTCGCGGTTGAAGTCATCCAGCAGCGCCTGGAAGGCGGGGGCGAAATCGAGCGCCTTGGGAGTTGGATACAACAGGAAGGAGCGTCGGTCGGTCGGATCTGTCCGGCGCTCAATATATCCCGAGGCCTCCAAAAGCTTGACGGAGCGTGTAGTTGTCGCTTTATCGCATTTAATCCGGCTGGTCATCTGATCCTGGGTGATCCCCGGATGACTCAGCACCAGCTTTAAGAAGCTATGCTGGCCTCCGCTGCCGATGCCGTAGGGAAGCAGCTCCTTGGCCAGTATTTTTTGGTTCTGACGGTGAAGATGGGAGATCAGCTTCCCGATGGGTTCTTTATTTGAAGTCACAATGGACACCTCGCTGAGGATTATAACGGCAGCCTGCCTAAGGCATACCGCCCTGTCTCAGATCTTACCGTAATTTTGTTGCGTGCGCAACTAATTTGCAGTACACTGTGAAGGATTAGTTTGTTGCGTGTGCAACTAGATTACATTTGATACAAGAGGGTGTTAGTGGATGAGCAGCTTAGAGGCGACCTATCAGGAGGATGCCGGGATACAGAAGAAGCGCTGGCTGATTCTGATCGTTCTTAACTTGTTTACTTTTATGTCTACACTGGACGGAAGTATTGTGAATATTGCGCTGCCGGTGCTGGTGAAGGAGCTGGCACTGCCGGTGGCCCAGGTAGAATGGGTGACAACCGGGTATTTGATGGCGATCTGTTCAGTGATTCTGTTCTTCGGGAAGCTGGGTGACATTGCCGGCAAAATCAGGATGTTCAAGCTGGGCATGGTCGTCTTCACCATTGGCTCTCTGCTCTGCGGATTAAGCCACAGCCTGCCGCTGCTCATTGCTTCCCGTGTAGTGCAGGCGGTCGGTGCTTCGATGACTATGGCGAACAGCCAGGGCATTGTTACGGATATTTTCCCGTCTACGGAACGCGGCAAGGCTCTCGGCTTGATTGGAACCTTCGTGTCCCTCGGCAGTATAGCGGGGCCGAGCCTAGGCGGAATTATCGTATCGTCGATGGGCTGGGAGTATATTTTCTGGGTGAATGTGCCGATTGGCATTCTGGCGATTGCACTGGGCTGGAAGGTACTGCCGAAGGATCTGGTACGCGTGAAGTCAGGGATTGATGTTCCCGGCAGCCTGCTGTTTGCTGTCTTCATTGTTTCTCTGTTCGCCGGACTTCTGCTCGGCCAGCAGCTTGGATACGGGGATACCCGGATCATTGCCGCTCTCTCCGCTGCGGTGATTACCTTCATCGTCTTCCTGATTGTGGAGCAGCGCAGCGCCCAGCCGCTGCTTCAGCTTACCCTGTTTAGGAATCCCTTGTTTTCACTGAGCATATTCTGTGCTTTTCTGGTGTTCGTCTCGAACTTCTGCTTCAATATCATCGCGCCGTTTTATGCGCAGAATATGCTGAACATGTCCCCTTTTGATGCAGGCTTCCTGCTGATGCTCTACCCGATCTGCATGGTGATAGTCGCTCCGTTAAGCGGGGCATTGTCGGACAAAATCGGTTCGGAGCTGCTCACCTTCGCAGGGCTGATCGTGATGGTGGTTGCCCAGTTCGGGCTGGCCCGGCTGCATGAAGGCAGTCCGGTTATGCTGGTCGGCGTCTGGATCGCCATGCTCGGCATCGGCAGCGGGATGTTCGGCTCACCGAACAACTCGCTGATTATGTCCGCGGTGCCGCGAACACAGCTAGGCTCGGCAGGCAGCGTGAATTCGCTGGTCCGTAATGTGGGGATGGTCGTCGGAATTACCTTAGCGACCTCGATCCTGTTCAATGTAATGAGCAGCAAGGCCGGCTACCGGGTTACCGGGCTGGTAGAAGGACGTCCGGAGCTGTTCCTCTCGGGGATGCATGCAGTCTTCCTGGCTTCGTCTGGGATCTGCCTGTTATCGGCGCTCCTGACCGGTTGGCGGCTGTTCTCCTCGCGCAGGGCCAAGAGCCTGAGCGCATAACATGAATAAACGGGCAGGGCTGCGGAATTTCGCTGTCCTGCTTTTATTGTGTCACAATCTCCGGCTCTATCTTGTCTACAGTTATGAAGAGCAATACAACCATAATGGAGGCGACCTAATTTGAGTCTAAGAATGAATTATCGTGAGGTTAACGGCCCGGCATTCCGGGCAATGATGGCGCTGGAGCAGCATGCAGGAAGCCGCAGCAAGGATAAGGTGTTGTATGAGCTGGTTAAAATAAGGGTCTCCCAGATCAACGGCTGTGCGTTCTGTCTGGATATGCACGGCAAGGATCTGATGAAGCTGGGCAACTATGCCGATCATATTCTGCTGCTGAGTGTGTGGCGCGAAGCGCCGTTGTTCAGTGCGAAGGAACGTGTGCTGCTGGAATTCGCCGAGCAGGTCACGCTGATCAGCGAAGCTGGCGTTCCGCTGGAGCTGTACCATAAGATGCTTACGCACTTTAGCGAAGAGGAACTGGTAGACTGGATTATGGCGATCAATACGATCAACAGCTGGAACCGGATTGCCATTACAACCGGGATGTTCCCGGGCTGCTTCGGCTAACTTCGGTTAATGAAGCAGCCGGAATTGTAAGGAAGGGGGAGGCATGAAGTGGACAGGGGTAAAATAACGTCTCAGGCCAAGACACCTGCAGCGGAGAATCCCGGTATGGAGGAGCTGTATCAGAGCTATAAAGGCTATGCCTTCTCCATTGCCTACCGGATGCTTGGCGTGATTGCCGATGCAGAGGATGCTGTTCAGGATATGTTCGCCGAGTTGCAGCACCGGGACCGGAGCGGCATTCAGAATATCAAAGCCTATGTGGCCAAAGGCGTGACCAACCGCTGCCTCAATATGCTGAACTCGGCACGCAGCCGCAGAGAGACTTATATCGGGGAGTGGCTGCCTGAGCCGGTAAGCGAGGGATATGACGGCCCGGAAGCGGCGGCAGAACGCAAGGATAATCTGTCGTATGCTTTTCTGGTGCTGCTGGAGCGTCTGTCTCCCACGGAGCGTGCGGTATTCGTACTGCGGGAAGCCTTCGAATACGACTATGAAGCCATTGCCGGAATGGTAGGCAAGTCGGGCAGCAACTGCCGGCAGATCTTCAGCCGGGCCAAGCGTATCCTGCAGACAGAGCCGGCTTCCCGGTTACCCTCGCTCAGATATGGAGCAGTCACCGAGAATCTGCTGGTGCGCTTCACTGCCGCGTTCACCTCCTATGACGTTGGCGGCATGCTGGAGCTGCTGGGCGAGCATCCGGTACTGGTTGCCGACGGCGGAGGCCGCGAGGTGCATACGATTCTCCGGCCGATGACCGGCCGCCGGGGAGTTACTGCACTGCTGACCTCGAAGCGGGTTATGCACTATTTGCGGAAGTGGAAGCCTTCCTGCGGGCTGCTGAACGGCGAGCCGGGTCTGATCTTCACCGATCAGGGAGTCGTGAAGTGCGTGCTCTGCCTGAGTACGGATTCCAGCGGGGAACGGATTCAGAGCCTGTATCTTCTGATGGACCCTGCGAAGCTGTCCCATATTATCGTACCGCCGGAGTTGCCGCAGCGCTGATGCCCGGTTCTTGATGCCCGGCACAACAACCAATAAGACACGTTGCCCCCGGAGAGGGAAGGCAGCGTGTCTTATTGGTTGTTAAAGAAAATAATAAAACTCACCCATTTCCTCGATGAAGTCTTTTGCTCCCAGTGAAATTTAGGGATAGTTGTAGAACGTACACTTAAAAGCAGCAAAAATTCACACATGCCACGTCTAAGTGTAGTCTGTACAACTAACTCTGCCTGAAAGGGTGAGTAGTAAGAAAAAACGGCCTTATGCATGTACGATATACAACTAAACGCAGAATGGGTTGAAAATCAGGAGGTTTAGATGTACAGAGTGCAATTAAGCCTGCATGCTCACTTAGTTCTTGAAGCTGTGAATCGGCGCGGGAATCCGTCCGCCACGGTTGACGAAGCCCGCACAATTGAACGGGTTGACAGCCATGACAGGAGCGTATCCGAGCAAGCCGCCGAATTCGACCATTTCACCGACGTCCTTGCCGATGACCGGAATGACGCGGACCGCTGTGGTCTTGTTGTTGACCATACCGATGGCGGCTTCATCGGCAATGATGCCTGCGAGGGTCTCTTTGCTGGTGCTGCCGGGAATGGCAATCATGTCCAGGCCTACAGAGCAGACACAAGTCATGGCTTCGAGCTTCTCCAGAGTCAGCGCCCCGCGCTGGACCGCCTGGATCATGCCGTGGTCTTCACTGACCGGGATGAAGGCGCCGCTTAAGCCGCCGACATAGGAGGAGGCCATGACTCCGCCTTTTTTGACATTGTCGTTAAGGATGGCCAGTGCAGCTGTGGTGCCGGGAGCACCGGCTTCCTCCAGGCCCATCACCTGGAAGATCTCGGCGATGGAATCGCCGATCTCGGGCGTAGGGGCCAGCGACAGGTCGATGATGCCGAAGGGTACATTCAGGCGCTTGGAGGCTTCCTGGGCGACCAGCTGGCCGACACGGGTGACCTTGAAGGCTGTACGCTTGATCGTCTCACACAGGGTCTCGAAGTCCTGACCCTTCACCTCTTCCAGCGCCCGCTTGATTACACCCGGACCGCTGACGCCAACGTTAATCACACACTCCCGTTCGCCCACCCCGTGGAAGGCACCGGCCATGAACGGGTTATCCTCCACCGCATTGCAGAATACAACCAGCTTGGCACAGCCGATGGAGTCGCGGTCCTTGGTACGCTCCGCCGTCTGGAGAATGATGTCGCCCATCAGCTTCACGGCGTCCATGTTGATGCCGCTGCGCGAGGAGCCGACGTTGACGGAGGAGCAGACTCTCTCGGTCACCGCCAGCGCTTCCGGAATACTGTCAATCAGAATCCGGTCGCCCTTCGTACAACCCTTCTGCACCAGCGCGGAATACCCGCCGATGAAGTTGACGCCTACCTCCTTGGCAGCCTTGTCCAGAATCTGGGCGACAGGCACGTAGGTATCGGTATGTACAGCTCCCGCAGCAATCGAAATCGGCGTTACGGAGATCCGTTTGTTGACAATCGGCACCCCGAATTGGCGCTCCAGATCCTCACCGGTCTTCACGAGCTTCTCGGCAGAGCGGGTAATTTTGTCATACACCTTCTGGTTGAACACCTTCATGTCAGTATGGGCGCAGTCCATCAGGCTGATGCCCATCGTAATGGTGCGGACATCCAGGTTCATTTCCCGGATCATTTTATTCGTCTCCTGAACTTCTACTATCGAGATCACTAGCCTTGCTCCTCCCTCGCCGGTTAAATCCGGTGCATAATATTGAAGATATCCTCATGCTGCAGCTTGATTTCCACACCGATGTCTTCCCCTACCTGCTGAAGCTCCTCCACAATCTCCTCGAAGGACTTGCTGGGGGCAGAGATGTCCACGATCATCATCATGTTGAAATAATCCTGCACAATCGTCTGGGAGATGTCCAGAATGTTCAGATTGTGCTCTGCGAGGTATGTACACACTTTGGCGATAATGCCTACCTTGTCTTTTCCGAGTACCGTAATAATCCCCTTCAATTGAAAAGCCTCCCGTTATCCATGGTCTGAAATCTTCGCTCATTGCCGCATTAACGGAATGAACGATTTTAATTATTATGTCAAATCAAGGATAGGTTATCAACCAAAGCTTTTGTGTCGGGCTGATCAGAGATTTGAGCTTGCATTTTCCTGAGCGTATAATAATGTTGACACTTGATGTGAAATATGATTTATTTGAGTTTTGAACGATAAGCCGGATATAAGGAGCTATTATGACAACGAGAAAATATAAAGAGCTGGTTGAAGAGCGCACGAGAGAAACTCTGCAGAAATGGTCGGAACAGTCAGCAGTCGAGGAGAAGGATATTTACCGTTTCCTGCATAATTTGAAGGGCACCTCGGGCACTGTGGGTCTCGATACCGTAGAGGCTTTCTCGGGTAATGCGCTGCTCTATTTCTCGGATGATAACCATAGAAGCTGGACGGAAGCAGAATGGGGCGATTATATCTATCCGGTGCTGGAGCTCTTTAACGAACCGGAATCGAAAGGCGCGGTGCCCCCGTTGACTCCCGGGATTGCATTATCCCACGGCATTGTCCATCAGCAGTACGAGATTCTGATCGTGGACGATGATGTGGAGCTGGTTGCTTTTTTGCGGGAATCGCTGGAGCGGGAGTCCTATTATGTCAGTATTGCGCTGTCGGCCGGACGCGGACTGAAGCTTTTTTATGAGAACAAGCCGGATTTGATTCTCCTTGATATTCTGCTGCCGGACCGCAGCGGGATTGATGTACTGAAGCAGATTATCGGCAAGGCTAAGAAAGAACGGATTCCGATCATTATGATCAGCGGAGAGCATTCGATAGAGGTTCAGAAGTATGCCTATTCGCTGGGTGTTATGGATTACATACAGAAGCCGGTGGACATCGATTTATTCCTGGTGCTGATCAAGAACCGCTTTGAGCTGAAAAAGGAGTGGCAGGAATCGATCATTGTCGACGAGCTGACCGGGGCGTTCAACCGCAAGTACTTCAACCAGACGATGAAGCAGCTGATCTCCGATTTCAGACGGACTGGCCGGACCTTCTCCCTCGCTCTGCTGGACCTGGATCTGTTCAAGCAGGTTAACGACACTTACGGGCATCTGATGGGGGACGAGGTGCTGCAGAGCTTCTCGGAGCTGGTGAAGCAGTCCATCCGCACGGAGGATACCTTCTGCCGCTATGGCGGCGAGGAATTTGCCCTGTTCATGCCGAATACGCCTGCGGAGCAGGCGCTGCTTGTGATGGAGCGGATTCAGGAGGTCTTCGCGGCCCGGGAATTCCAGGCCAAACGTGAGAGCTTCCATGTTACCTTCTCCTGCGGAGTGACCGAGGTTAACGGAGAGGTACAGGATGCCGATATATTGGTAGAGGAAGCGGATCTGGCGCTCTATGCCAGCAAGCATAACGGCAGGAACCAGAGCACCCTCTACAGCCAGGATCTGCTGCTGGGCCAGCGCGAGACGCTGCTGAATGTCATTATTGTGGATGATGATCCGCTGATCCGCAGAATGGTGACGACCCACTTCGCTGCCTGGCAGCCCGGGACTAACGCCAGAGTGAGGGTTACGAGTTACGCGGACGGCGCGCTTTTATTGAAATCGGACTGGTATGCTCCTGAAGAGAAGTATGTGATTCTGCTGGACGGCGTCATGCCGGGGCTTGACGGGCTTGAGGTGCTGGAGAAGATCCGCAGCGGCTATCCTGAGGTGAACATTCTCGTGATCATGCTGACTGGCCGCAATAACCAGCGGGACATTGTCCATGCGCTGCAGATGGGGGCGGATGATTATGTCATTAAGCCGTTCCATCTGCCGGAGCTGCTGACCCGGATTGAGCGTCTGGCCCACCGGTTTCTGTTCTAAATGCAATGCATCCCAAGCAGGGATGACTGAAAGGTGAGAGTGAGCTATGGTGCAAAAGGTACTGATTGTAGATGATGAAGAGGTTCTGCGCATGCTGATTGAGGATACCCTGGAGGATCTCGAGAATGTGGAGACCCATACTGCCGAGAATGGGGGCGAGGCGCTCGCCAGGCTGGCGGCAGAACCTTACGACCTGGTGATTCTGGATTACATGATGCCCGTCATGACTGGCATTGAAGTGCTGTGCGAGCTGGACGGGGAGCTGAAGAGCCAGACGCCGATTATGATGCTGACCGCCAAGGCACAGGAGATGGACCGTAACCGGGCCAGGGAGGCGGGAGCCCGTTATTTCATGCCCAAGCCGTTCAGCCCGATGGAGCTGCTTCAGCTCGTGGAGGATATTCTGAGTGAGAAACCTTAAGCTTAAAGACCGGAGCATCAAAACGAAATATTACCGGATTCTTCTGCTGCTGTTCGTTGCCATTATGGCCGGAGGAATCGGGCTTGTCTTCTATATCAATGCCCAGCAGGAACAGCTGGATCAGAAACGTGAAGTGCTGCAACATAAGACGGCGACGATCAACGAGCTGGCGGTGACGCTAAGCGAGGTCTTTTTCCGGGCGAGAGGTTATGTGGCTACTCAGAGTGAGAACGAGCTTGCGCTGCTGAACGCTGCGGTTAAGGGGCTTGACGGCATTCTGGAGCAGTACTCCTCCCTGAAGCTGTCGGCTGAAGAAGTCCGGTACAGAGATGACCTCAAGGTGTTCTATGAACAGTACAAGAGCCAGACCCTGCCTGAAGTGATGCTCTTAGTGAAGAATAATGATTACGAGGGAATCCGGAACTTGTCCCAAAGCGGCAGTACCCGGGCTGTGAACGAATTCCTGAGCTACACGAAGCAATTCAAAGCCAATTCGGATGCGCTGCTGAATGAGCTGAACTCCCGCTCCATCAGGCAGGCGGATACGTTCACTTTTGTTGCTTTTCTGCTTAGCACCCTGCTGCTGCTGTTCTTCACGCTGTTGATCTGGCGGATGCTCAAAGTTATCATCGATCCGATTGTGAAGCTGGAGGAAGCGACGAATTCGCTGGCGGCCGGCGAGGCGGTTCTGCTCGGCAAGCTGCATAAGCAGGATGAGATCGGACGGCTCTATGAGGCCTTCCTGAATATGGCCCACAGCATCCAGGATAAAGAGGAAGAGCTGATGATGCAGAATGAAGAGCTGCATGCCCAGCAGGACGAGCTTCAGGATCAGCAGTTCAGGCTGGAGCGGTCGCTCAGTGAAATCGAGAGCATGATGAAGGCGCTGAATCAGACCTCTGCCGTCGGCATTCTGTCGAACAAAGGCGTGTTCACCTACGTGAACGATAATCTGAGCGTCTACACGGGCTACAAGAGCTCCGAGATTATCGGATACACCTACCGGCTGTTTGAGCTGCATAATATTGCAGAACTGCAGGTAGAGCAAATGATCCGCAAGCTATCGACCGGCGGCGTGTGGAGCGGAGAGACGGAGCTGGCGACCAAGGAAGGCTCGCCGCTCTGGCTGCAGCTGACAATCATGCCTTACCTGAACGATGAAGGCCAGATCTACCAGTATATCCTGATTGCGAATAACATCACCTCGATGAAGAATGTGCAGCAGGAGCTGGCGGAGACGCTGAAAAGCACGGAGCAGACATCCATGATGCTGGAGCTTAACAATCAGCTGAATCATGAGATCACCTATACGCTGGACAAGCAGGAATTTGCCGACAAGTTCAACCAATTCATGAACCGTCTGTACTCGTTCGACTCCAGTCTTTTTCTGCTGGTCAAGGATAAGATAGCCGTAGTCAAAGGGGTTCCGCCGGAGAATGTGGGGCGGTACATCGGTGAGGGCAGCAAAGAGATTCTGTACCGCCTGAGCGTGGAAAAGTCGTATATGGTGAAGCGGGTGGGCTCGGTCAGAGAGCAGGGGATCTCCGCCAATGAGGTGTATTGTTACGACTACTATACGACTGTGGTAAATGCGGAGGATGAGATTCTGGCAGTCTTCTGCGGAACACGCATCGGGCACCCGTTCACGGAGGAAGAGACCGACGAAATCCAGGGGATGATGAACCGGGTCGCCCTGGCCATTGAACGCCTGTTCATGTACGAGGAGATTGAGAATGGCCGCAAGCTGAATCAGGATATTGTGAACAATGTCAATGAGGGCATCCAGTTCGTTGGCACGGACGGCGTCATTCAGCACATCAACAAGGCACTGAGCCAATTGTTCAGCTATGAGGACTGGACGGAAGGCATGCTGATTCCCAAGGAGCGCTGGATGGAGCATTTCACCCTCCGGGTGAATGAATCGGAAGAGCTGGGTCGCTTTTACCAGAAGGCGATGTCCGAGCATACCACTGAGTCCAGTGCGATGAAGTATTCTATCGGCAAGGAAGACATGAAGCATGTGGATGCCTATGCCATACCGGTCTTCCGCCGGGAGGTCCGGGTAGGGACGCTGTTCGTCCACCGTGACATTACCCGCGAGTATGAGCTGGATCTGATGAAGTCAGAGCTGGTCAGCACCGTCAGCCATGAGCTGCGGACGCCGCTGTCGAGTGTACTGGGCTTCACGGAGCTGCTCCTGTCCAAAACCATGAAGCCGGAGAAGCAGCTGAAATATCTGGAGACGATTCATAAGGAAGCCAAGCGTCTGACGGAGCTGATTAACGACTTCCTGGACCTGCAGCGGATGGAGTCCGGCACACAGCTGTATAATGTGGAGAAGGTTAACCTTAGCGAGACGGTCCTGAGTGTCATCGATCAGTACAAGCTGAGCGGTACCCACCACATTCTTCTGGAGGACGAGGCGCTGAATCCCGAGGTTGAGGTAGACAAGGATAAGATTATCCAGGTGCTGACCAACCTGCTGAGCAATGCGATCAAGTTCTCGCCGGGCGCAGGTGAAATTAAGGTCATGCTTCATAACGAACCGGGATCGATTATGGTACGGATTCAGGACCACGGACTCGGGATTCCGAAGAATCAGATCGGGCAGCTGTTCCAGAAATTCCGCCGAGTGGACAACAGTGCCTCCAAGCGAATTGGCGGTACAGGTCTCGGGCTGGCCATCTGCAAGGAGATTATTGAGAAGCAGAAGGGAACGATCGGGATTGAATCCGTGGAGGGCGAAGGCTCGACGGTATGGTTCCGTCTTCCGGTGATGCAGGCAGAGACCGGCCACCCGGAGGAGGAACATTCTTTAAGATGGAGTGCGGGCAAGGAGCAGAAGCCGGATGTGATGATTGTGGAGGATGATTACAGCCTGTCATTGCTGCTCTCGGAGGAGCTGAAGGGCAAGGGCTTCCGGGTCACCCATCACTATCATCCGCAAAAAGCTTTTGACCAGGCTGTCAAAACGCCCTTCGTAGCGATCGTTGTCGATCTGATGCTGGGCGATGAGCTGGACGGCTGGGATCTGATCCGCATGCTCAAGAACGATCCCCGGACCGAGAAGGTGCCGATTGTCATCTCCTCGGCGCTGGATAAGGACGATAAGAGCATGATGGATAATGTGCAGAAATATCTGACCAAGCCCTATCCGCCCGGCGAGCTGTCGGGTACGCTGCAGGAGATTGTGGACATTCAACTGAAGACGGGAGAGGTGCTGTTCCCGGATAACGGTGAGGCCGGGCATGGAGCGGCGTTTGGTGAGGGTTAGAGTGAGTATCGAGTAAGTGCTGATTGGTGCTGAGTGTGTGCTTCGTGAGTACATGGCTAGTGCAATAATATGATGGATTATAGTTATGGCGGAACAAGTCTCTTTCGGGGGGCTTGTTTCTTTATATTTGGAGATTCTCCCAGGTGGGGGAAGGGGATGATGGGGAGCGAAAGGGCGAATGAGGGGACGGGGCCAAAATGTATGCTAAAAACCGACTAAATTGGGCTTGGCGGAGGCGTGCGGTCCAAATTGTAATCGAAAAACCGACTACATTGGGCGTGACGGAAGCGTGTGGGCTGAATGTAATCGAAAAACCGACCACATTGGGCGTGGCGGAAGCGTGTGGGCCGAATGTAATCGAAAAACCGACTACATTGGGCTTGGCGGAAGCGTGTGGGCCGAATGTAATCGAAAAACCGACTACATTGGGCTTGGCGGAGATGTGTGGGCCGAATGTAATCGAAAAACCGGCCACATTGTATGTGAAAAACAGCAGACATTGTGCTCCAAACTGGGCAGCGGCCGGAGGGCCAAATGTTCACCGCAGCGACGACCAAGCTTTGAGTTCTAGTCTTAAGTATCCCAGCAATACTTGCTTTAGAGTGGACTCTAAGGGTTATAGTGAATATGAAGCAGCCAATCTAGCAGGAGTGAAAGGGAGGAATTGCGATGAAGTACAGTTATTTGGGTAAATCGGGGTTAAAGGTCAGCCAGTTGTGTCTGGGGACGATGAATTTCGGGCCAGAGACAGAGGAGAAAGAGGCTTTCCGAATTATGGATGCGGCCCTCGATGCGGGTATTAATTTCTTCGATACGGCGAATGTGTACGGCGGCCAGGACCGGCGGGGCTGGACGGAGGAAATTATCGGCCGCTGGTTTCAGCAGGGCGGCGGACGGCGTGAGAAGGTAGTGCTGGCCACCAAGGTCTACAATGACATGTTCGACGAGCAGGACGGTCCCAATTCCGGCTCAGGCTTGTCTGCCTACAAGATCAGACGGCATTTTGAAGGCTCGCTGCGGCGATTGCAGACCGATCATATTGAACTATATCAGATGCATCATATCGACCGGAACGTATCGTGGGACGAGCTGTGGGGCGCATTCGAGATCCTGGTTTCCCAGGGCAAAGCCGACTATATCGGCTCCAGCAACTTCGCAGGCTGGCATATCGCTGTTGCCCAGGCGAAGGCCAAGGAGCGCCATTTCCTCGGCCTTGTCTCCGAGCAGCATCTCTACAATCTGCTCGAACGGACGCCGGAGCTGGAAGTGCTGCCTGCCTCACAGGAGCTGGGCCTGGGTGTTATTCCGTGGAGTCCGCTGGCCGGAGGCCTGCTGGGACGCAATGCGCTCGCGAAGACTGGGGTGCGCAGCGCCCGTTCGGCCAAGCTGGAGCAGCACCGCAGCCAGCTGGAGCAGTTCTCCGCGCTCTGCAAGGAGCTGGGCGAGCATGAGGATCAGGTCGCTCTGGCCTGGGTACTGGCGAATCCGGCTGTGACCGCACCGATTATCGGGCCGCGTACGATCCAGCAGTTCGAGGACTCCCTGCGGGTGACCGAGATTACGCTGGATGAGGCCACACTGAAGAAGCTGGACGAGATCTTCCCGGGACCGGGCAAACCGGCACCGGAAGCCTACGCCTGGTAAACAGAGCTTTGAACCTTGTACATCTCGAAGCGGAATACCCTACGCAATGATCTAACGAATAACAGCCGGACTGTCCCTGACGGGATAGTCCGGCTATATTTTTGTAAGTATCCAGATGAATATGGTAGACTGATTCTGTGACAAACAGTGACCTTGACCACGGCCTTGACTATGACTATGACCCTGATCATGAGTTGAACAACTAGAGAAGATAGGGGAACTGCCGATGCTTTTTTATCTGATAGCTGTCTTCGTCCTGATGCTAGATCAGGCGACCAAGTGGATAGTGCGTACCCATATGGAGCTTGGGGAGATGCTTCCTTCCTGGACGCCGCATTTGCGGTTTGTATACTATGAGAACAGCGGTGCAGCCTTCAGCTCCTTTCAGGGATTCGGGAAGTATTTTGCTATTGTTGCCGTGATTTTTGTAGCAGCAATCTTCTATTACCGGCGTCAGGGTAAAATCCGCGGCCCTCTGCTCGAAGCAGCCAGCGGCTTCCTGGTCGGCGGGGCTGTCGGCAATGCCATTGACCGGGCACTTTATCACCAGGTTACAGATTTCCTGGTCTTCGGGAATCATGGCGGGATTATGAATCTGGCCGATCTGGCGATCAATGCCGGAGGCCTTCTGATTCTGCTCTACCTGCTTGTGGACCATTTCCGGCACAGAGCAACCCGCAGACTATTATAAATGGCAGGCAAAGACATCTCCGGTCTATCATTTTATCTAATGCAACTTATCATAATTAGTAATGAACCCGGCTAAATCAGAGCATTTTACTATGATTTAGCCGGGTTTTGTGCATTTTATGCAAGTATTTACCTTTTAAAGAATATGATGCCTGTTATATGATTCGTTGATCGTTTGCCGGTATTGTGTTAGCCTGAGTTCATGATATTAAGAGGAAAGAAGATTGCACGCTAAGGAGAGGTCGATATTGTTGCAACTACAAGTTACAAACAGTCCTTTTAATGAGAACCAGGCAGAGCTGCTGAATCAGCTTCTGCCCACGCTGACACCTTCACAGCAGGTATGGTTAAGCGGGTACTTATCTGCCCTGTCGCTGCAGGGTAGCCAGGGATCAAGCGTCCATGCAGGTTCCCCCGCTGCTCCAGCAGTAGTAGCAGAGCCGGCAACTGCCGCTTCGCAGCAAGCGTCGCGTGAAGTGACCGTATTGTTCGGCTCCCAGACCGGCAACTGCCAGCGGCTCGCCGTGAGCCTCTCCCGCAAGCTGGAGGAGCAGGGCTTCAAGGTCACGGTGTCCGCGATGAACAGCTTCAAGCCGAATGGACTGAAGAAGACAGAGAACCTGCTGCTGCTGGTCAGCACCCATGGCGAAGGGGAACCGCCGGATAATGCCCGTGCCTTCCATGAATTCCTCTACAGCAAAAGAGCGCCGCAGCTTCCAGGCTTGCGCTTCTCGGTACTCGCGCTGGGCGATACCTCCTATGAATTCTTCTGCCAGACAGGCAAAGACTTCGATCAGAAGCTGGAAGAGCTGGGCGCACAGCGGTTAAGCCCGCGTGTAGATTGCGACCTCGATTATGATGAGCCGGTGGCCGAGTGGTTCGGCCAGGTCATCAGCGCTCTTAACGGCGCGCAGAATGCTGCAGGAATTGCGGATGCAGCGGTTCAGGCTGCTGAGAGCGCAGAGTCGCTGGAATCCGCCTATTCACGAAATCATCCTTTCCATGCCGAAGTACTGGAGAATCTGAATCTGAACGGCCGCGGCTCAGACCGCGAGACCCGCCATCTGGAGCTGTCGCTAGCCGGATCGAATATTACCTTTGAGCCGGGGGATTCTCTTGGCGTCTATCCCGAGAATCATCCGCAGCTGGTAGAAGATATCATTGCCGCTATGGGCTGGGATGCGAATGAACGAGTTCCGCTGAACAAGAAGGGGGAAGAAGGCACGCTACAGGAGGCGCTACTGCGGCATTACGAAATTACGGTGCTGACAAAGCCCCTCCTGGAACAGGCTGCCGGGCTTACCTCCGCACCTGCCCTTAAGGAACTGCTGACCCCCGGGCGGCAGCAGGAGCTGAAGGAGTATATCCAGGGCCGGGATCTGCTGGATCTTATTCAGGACTATGGACCCTGGAATGCTCCTGCCAGCATCTTCGTGACCATCCTGCGCAAGCTTCCGGCCCGCTTGTATTCCATTGCCAGCAGCTACAATGCCAACCCGGATGAAGTACACTTCACGGTGCGGGCTGTGCGTTATGAGTCACATGGGCGTGAGCGTTACGGTGTCTGTTCGGTACACTGTGCTGAGCGTGTACAGCCGGGTGCCACCTTGCCGGTATATATCCAGAACAATCCGAACTTCAAGCTGCCCGCTGATTCCAGTGTACCGGTAATTATGATCGGTCCGGGTACGGGCGTTGCCCCGTTCCGTTCCTTTCTGGAGGAGCGTGAAGAGCAGGGGGCTGAGGGTCCAAGCTGGCTGTTCTATGGAGACCGTCATTTCGTTACAGACTTCCTCTACCAGACGGACTGGCAGCGGATGCTGAAGGACGGTGTCCTCAGCAGGCTGGATGTGGCCTTCTCCCGCGACACAGAGGAGAAGGTGTACGTACAGCACCGTATTCTGGAGCAGAGTAAGGAACTGTACCGCTGGCTGCAGGAAGGAGCGCATGTATACGTGTGCGGCGATGAGAAGCATATGGCTCATGATGTGCATTCGGCACTGATTACAGTGATCCAGGAAGAGGGCGGACTAAGCCCGGAAGCGGCTGCCGCCTATCTGGAGACCCTTCAGCAGGAGCAGCGTTACCAGCGGGATGTCTATTAAGCGGGATTCAAGCGAAAGAGGAGAGAATCAGCAATGGCAAACAATGAACCAGCGGTGAAGCCGATTGGCGGACCACCGAGTGATGTTGAACATATCAAGCTGGAGAGCAATTATCTGCGCGGGGCGCTTGTCGAGACCCTCAGCAATCCGATTACAGGAGGGCTGCCGGAGGATGACAACCGGCTGCTGAAATTCCACGGCAGCTACATGCAGGATGACCGCGATCTGCGCAGTGAGCGGGAACGCTCCAAGCTGGAGCCGGCTTTCCAGTTCATGCTGCGGATAGTAGCGCCCGGCGGTGTGGCGTCTGCGGCACAGTGGCTTGTCATGGATGAGCTGGCCCATAAGTACGGCAATGGGACACTGCGCCTGACGACGCGGCAGGCTTTTCAGATGCATGGGGTGCTCAAGTGGAATCTCAAGAAGACGATCAGAACGATCAACGACACCCTGATGACCACACTTGCGGCCTGCGGTGACGTAAATCGTAATGTGATGAGTGGTCCGAACCCGTATCAGTCGGAGGTTCATGCCGAGGTTCAAGAGTGGGCCAACAAAATCAGCGATCATCTTGCCCCGCGTACCCGCGCGTATCATGAGATCTGGCTGGACGGGGAAAAAGTCGTGGACAGCAAGGTGGTTGAGCCGATCTACGGCCCGGTCTACCTGCCCCGCAAATTCAAAATTGGCCTGGCGGTGCCTCCATCCAATGATGTAGATGTATTCTCCCAGGATCTGGGCTTCATCGCCATTCTGGAGGACGGCAAGCTGGCCGGCTTCAATGTCTCGGTTGGCGGCGGCATGGGAATGACGCACGGCGATATGAATACGTATCCCCAATTGGGCCGGATCATCGGCTTCTGCCGTCCGGAGCAGATGATTGATCTGGCGGAGAAAACGGTTACGATCCAGCGGGATTACGGCAATCGTTCGGTTCGCAAGAACGCCCGCTTCAAGTACACGATCGACCGGCACGGGCTGGAGTGGTTCAAGGGAGAGCTGCACGAACGGCTGGGCTGGACGCTGGAGCCGGCGCGCGACTATCACTTCGATCATAATGGCGACCGCTATGGCTGGGTGAAGGGGATGGACGGCAAATGGAACCTGACGCTCTATATCCAGAGTGGACGGATTCAGGATCAGGAGGGCTACCCGCTGATGACCGGCCTGCGCGAGATCGCCAAGATTCACAGCGGAGACTTCCGGCTGACCCCGAACCAGAATCTGATTATCGGCGGTGTGACCCAGGCGAAGAAGCGCAAGATTACGGAGCTTGCCAAGCAATACGGTCTGACGGACGGTGCCCATCATTCTGCACTGCGCAGAAGTGCGTTGTCCTGTGTAGCCTTGCCGACCTGCGGGCTGGCTATGGCGGAGGCGGAGCGTTATTTGCCGCACCTGCTCGATAAGCTGGAGGTTATCATAGATGAAGCCGGGCTGCGCAATGAAGAGATTATCATCCGTATGACCGGCTGCCCTAACGGCTGTGCCAGACCGGCGCTCGGCGAGATTGCTTTTATCGGCAAAGGTCCGGGCAGGTATAATATGTACCTGGGTGCTGGCTTTACCGGAGACCGGCTGAACAAGCTGTACAAGGAGAACATTGACGAGCGGGAGATACTGGACACCCTCGGGCCGATTATTCATGGTTATGCCAGAGAGCGCCTTGCCGGTGAGCACTTCGGCGATTATGTGATCCGCAGCGGATATGTCAAGGCCGTTACTTCGGGGCTCAATTTCCACGACTAACGGCTGATGCCTGGCGGTCTGCATATGCCGTAGTTAACAATAACTTGTACAGATTAGCCATCACGTGAATGCAAATCAAGAGCCTGTTTTCTGGTGTTTTTGCGGGAGACAGGTTTATTTTGTTTGTTTATTTGGATTTTCGGCGGTTTTCTTTCATAATATAGAGTAGCAATACACCATTATAACCAAGAGCCATTATATATAGTGAGTAATGGATTCTGTACAGAAGAGGCGAATTGAATGATCATTATGAAATCGATGGAAGAGATTGAGAAGATGCGGGCAGCCGGCAAAATCCTGGCGGAATGCCACCGGCAGATTGCCGGGTTGATCAAGCCGGGAATTACGACCTGGGAGATCGACCAGTTTGCCGAGAAGTTCATCCTCTCCCAAGGAGCAACCCCGGAGCAAAAAGGCTATCACGGGTACCCGTATGCCACCTGTGCATCTGTGAATGATGTCATCTGTCATGGCTTCCCGAAGCATGAGGAGCTGAAGGATGGAGATATTGTAACGATTGACATGGTAGTCAACCTGAATGGCTGGCTGGCGGATTCGGCTTGGTCCTACGGAGTGGGTACAATTAGCGAGCAGGCGGAGAAGCTGCTGGCGACGACCAAGGAATCTCTATTCAAAGGTATCGAGCAAGCTGTAGCCGGCAACCGCATAGGCGACGTAGCGCATGCTATCCAGGTCTATGCCGAATCTAACGGTTATTCCGTCGTCCGGGACTTTATCGGTCACGGGATTGGCTCGGAGATGCACGAAGCGCCTGAAGTGCCTCATTACGGCCCGGCCGGCAAAGGCCCGCGCATTAAGGAAGGCATGGTGTTCACCATTGAGCCCATGCTCAACACGGGCAGCTACCGGACCAAGGTGGATGCAGACGGATGGACTGCACGCACTATTGACGGAGGCCTGTCAGCCCAGTATGAGCATACACTGGCGGTAACTCCGCAGGGGACGATTATTCTGACAGAGCTATAGAAGAATTAAGGGGTTAAAGACCCGCATCACGCAGCAAAGGCAGGGCCGTCCATGGAGGACAGTCCTGCCTTTGCTGCAGCTTCACCTGAGTTAATCGGTAATATTGCGTGTGTAATACTCGATGATATCCTTGCGGCGGATGATGCCGAGGAAGATTCCGCTGTCGTCCACTACCGGAACGAAGTTCTGGTCTGCTGCCAGGGTCAGCATATCCTCCATCTGCGCGTGGATCTCGACGCTCTCGTTATGCACATGACGCTGAATGGTGCCGACGGTCACCTCGTTCATATTCGCGAAGCTCAGACCGTCGGTATTCTTCAGCTTCCATAGCAGATCGCCCTCCGACAAGGTCCCAACATATTTACCGGCATCGTCAATAATCGGAATGGCCGAATAATAATGATTCTCCAGCTGTTCCAGCGCTTCCCGCATGGAGATCGAGGAGGTGATGTACGCAACCTGATCCTTGGGCAGCAAAAATGAGGATATTTCCATAGGTTAGTCTCCTTTACAGTAGGATGAAATACATAAGGTTATTACAATTAAAACATAGAACAGGATGTAAGCGCATTAAAAATCAGGTTACAACTTTGAGATGTTGCGGTTACGCTGCGGATATGAGGCCACAGAAAAAAGGATATGCCGTCCTTCCAGGGGAAGAACTGTCATATCCTAAGCGCTTTTGTGAATAGGAAACTACCTAAGGGAGTTAGCCGTTCTGGCCGTTGTCGTGGCTAAGCTGCCATTGGATGCCGAATTTGTCCATCAGGTTCCCGTAGGCCTTGCTCCAGAAGGTCTCCTGCAGCTCCATGTGTACAGTGCCGCCTTCTTTGAGTTTATTGAACCAGAGACGAATCTTCTCTTCATCGGTATCCGTCACCGTTAGGCTGATATTATTCCCTTCCGTGAACGGCATGCCGGGGAATACGTCAGAGAACATGACCGGGCTGCCGGCAATCATCAGATTGGTGTGCATGACGAGGTGTTTGGCTTCTTCCGGAACAGGATGGGATGGATCTGGCAGAGCCTCGCCGAAGGTCATGATATGCGGAGGTTCGGTCCCGAACACTTCAGCGTAATATTCTACAGCCTTTCGGGTATTGCCATTGAAATTCAGGTACACATTGATTGCCACAGCTGTCGCTCCTCTTGTGTTAAATTAAGGCAAGGACGATACGGTCCCATTGTATCATGTGCCTGTGCATTCACAAATATTCGGGGCAGGCTGTGCCATCATCGCCCTGGAGAAGCCGGAGGATTCTTGTGGACTCTGTTTAGGATATGATCTACCCAAGCATAACAACGGTCCAGATCTTGTGCGGAGATAAGGTCTGAGCGGTGCTCGAACATGATTTTCGCTTCGCTGTTCTCCTCACGGATAATGCCCAGATAGTCTTCGATCGGGGCCCAGCCCTCCCCAGTGCTTAACTCCGGCAGGACCGGATAATGGCCGTGCTGGATGGTTTCGTTAATCTGAACATTCGACAGATGGATCAATGCCGCATATTTGGTGTATTTTCTCAAAAGGGCACGGGCATCGAAATTAGGGTCAAGCTTATCCTGCTGATACAATCGGCCGGTATCCAGACACAGCTTAATGTCGGGATATGTAATCAATAGCTGTTCCAGAAAATCATGCTGGTAGACGTAACTGTTCAGTCCGTCGAACTCCAGAATGGGCTGGAACCTGTACTCCCGGCCCTTCCGGCTAAGCCATTCAAAGAGATATTTACTGTGCTGTATCAGTTCATTCAGAGAAAGGTCAACCTCATGGATATATTCCCTCCGGTCAGCAAATCGCCAAGTACTCCAGTCCACCCGTGAATCTAAGATGACTGGCTTCGGATAATGAAATAATACGTAGTCCGGGCGTAACTTCACCATATAATCCAGCTCTTCCTGAATCTGCCGGAACGCTTCAGAACGCTCATAATCATCCGGTGAGAGAAACAGGGCATCTCTTAGTCTGGCAGGATTGGCGCGGAGCGGATAATGGACTCCTGTGTGGAATCTGTGCTTTTGTGCTGCTTCAATCAGCGTCTGACAATCTTCATCGGAGGGGAAAGAACAAGCCTCGATTCCATAGAATTCGGCTTTGAAATCCTTGTGGAACTTGCCGTAATCAAATCCTCCATATTGGCCTATCATAAATCGCTGCATCCATACACCCCGCATATAATTACATGAAGTACATAACATTATTACAATTAAAACATAGAACAGGATGTAAGCGTATCAGGAATCAGGTTACAAATTTGAAATGTTGCGTTTATGCTGCGGTTACGAGGCCATGCAAAAAAGGATACGTCGTCCTTCCAGGGGAAGAAACGACATATCCTAAGCCGCTTTTGAAAAGGAGAGTTACCTAAGGACATCGGCTTTTATAGCTCTTGCCTTATTACCTTTGAATTACAGGACCTGATAAATGCTCAAATTTGACCAAGTAGGGGGATTAAACTCGGCAGTGCCCGAAGCAAGAGTGATAGAAGCCGTCAAGGTTAACGTTGGATTAGGGCCGGCGCCAGTCTGGATTAAACCGCTGGATTCCTGGGTGAAGGCGGCTAAACCAGCACCAGCTGCATTTCTCTGCGTGCCAGTGCTTATATTTTGTTGAACGCCGTCGAGGAAAACCAATATTTGCGAAGCAACGACGGGGATACTCCCATTTGTTATTCGAATTCTCAAATTAAAAGAAACGAAGTAGAAGCTATTGGGTTGTAATTGAATACCTTGACCGCCGTTCACAAGGGAGATACCTGAGCCAAAAATAAAATTTTGTACAAATGTAATATTCGTAGGCGTTGCTGTTACTGGACCCGAAGGGTGAAAACTGGCATTGTTGGCCACTGGCCCGGTTGGGCCCGTCTCGCCGGTTACGCCTGTCTCGCCGGTTACACCCGTCACGCCGGTAAGCCCGGTTAAGCCCGTCATACCCGTGACCTCACCGGTTAAACCTGTCGCGCCGGTAACCCCTGTCGCACCAGTTACCCCGGTTAAGCCCGTCATGCCCGTGACCTCACCGGTAAGCCCGGTCGCGCCCGTTACACCCGTGGCACCCGTCACACCTGTTAAGCCCGTCATGCCTGTCGCCTCACCGGTAAGCCCGGTCGCGCCTGTCATGCCCGTGACCTCACCGGTACCCCCGGTAGCACCCGTTAGACCTGTGGCACCCGTCAAGCCCGTCAAGCCCGTCATGCCAGTCACGTCACCGGTAAGTCCGGTAGCGCCGGTTACGCCGGTAGCGCCAGTGACGCCGGTAGCGCCAGTGATTCCTGTGGCACCCGTCACTCCGGTAGCACCGGTCACGCCTGTGGCGCCGGTGATCCCCGTGGCACCTGTGTCCAAGGTTGCGCCCGTTATGCCCGTGGCACCCGTCGCTCCGGTCATGCCAGTAACGCCGGTTGCTCCGGTTACACCAGGCCCAGTCACCCCGGTTGCACCTTGCACTCCAACCTGGAGCCACCCTTGGGGATAAGTCACCCCGCCATTCTGACTGCTGCGATAGTATAAAGCCGAATCGGAGAAATATAGCTGTTGTACATAATCTCCGACACGTGATACATAAATCGTCCATACCGACGGGTGTGCGACTCCCGGAGGACCATTCACTGGGCCAGCCGGATCGGCGGGTACTCCCGAGCTGCTGTATACACCGGCAGTTCTAAAGTGAATGTCATCCAGATCGCTGGTCGATGGTTCATCATTGCTGATTGGAAAGATACCGGCTGTTACACCGAGCGCCACATCTCCGGTTAACCCATTGACACTAAGTGCTCCACCCTCTGCTCCCGGAGCTCCGATAGGTCCAGCAGGACCAACAACCGGTCGAATATCTGCAGCTGTCTGGAGTTTGGATTGCAGCATCATTTCATGGCGGATAATTTTTTTCAACATAGCTTGAGTACTGCTGCTGACCTGACCTAATTCGGCAAGTGTAACGGGAGTGGTTCCTGGAAGGGTGCCGACCGCATACTGAATCTTCTCTCCTTCAGCATTGAGGATATGCGCCAGTCCTAATTCCTCCATGGCAATAGAGGAAAATAATAGATTAATTACATCGTCCCGCGATATGGATATCGTTGGGGTGATATTGGGCAGGTTCGGTTTTGACAAGTGATTCCCTCCTTATCTACAAAATGGGCAGGGGGCTCTTGCCCCCTTGCTCATCCCTTAATCCTCCTCAAAAAGCGGAATCTGTTCGTTTAACGGAACCGGATAATACTCAGGTTAGACCGATCCGTAACATAAGTTCCCGTACCGGCGCTTAGGTTATAAGTAGCATCGAGAGTCATGGTATTGTCAGTGGGGCCGGTCTGAAGAAAACCATTTCCTTCTAGAGAGAAATACACGGTAGCTCCGGTCCCGCCATTTTTTTGTCCGGTAACCGTTATAGGCTGGACATTACCGTTCAATCTAACTATAATTTCAGAACTGGTTACATTGTTTGTTTCAGCAGAGAGCTCAATAGTTATGGTAAACGAAACATAATATAAGCTGTTTGGGAGCACCGTGATATTGCTTGGGGGCGTTCCAAGTTCAATTCCGCTGCCATTAATAAAAATTTCTTGAAATACAATAGGTGTTAAGGTCGAAGCGACTGCAGCCGTTGCGGGCTCAAACATCGCATTGTTAGTTACAATAATAGGCCCGGTGACGCCGGTAGCTCCCGTAACGCCGGTAGCTCCGGTGAGTCCAGTGGCCCCTGTCAAACCAGTAGCGCCAGTGAGCCCGGTCTCCCCAGTGATGCCAGTAGCCCCGGTGACGCCAGTGGCTCCGGTGAGTCCGGTAGCCCCCGTCCCCCCGGTCTCCCCGGTGAGTCCGGTAGCCCCTGTCAAACCAGTAGCGCCAGTTAGCCCGGTCTCCCCAGTGACGCCAGTAGCCCCGGTGAGTCCAGTGGCTCCGGTGAGTCCGGTAGCCCCAGTCACCCCGCTCTCCCCAGTGACGCCGGTAGCCCCAGTGACGCCGGTAGCCCCGGTGTCACCGGTCGCTCCAGTGAGTCCGGTAGCGCCGGTGACGCCCGTGGCTCCGGTAACGCCGGTTGCCCCGGTAACGCCGGTAGCCCCGGTAACGCCGGTAGCTCCTGTCAATCCAGTAGCCCCGGTGACGCCAGTAGCCCCCGTCACACCAGTAGCCCCCGTCCCCCCGGTAGCTCCGGTCTCACTGGTGGCTCCGGTGACGCCGGTGGCCCCAGTCTCACCGGTGGTTCCGGTTGGCCCGCGAGCACCGATTTCTTGCCAATCTGACCAGCTCTGGCCACTGTCTGGACTACTGCGGTAATATAATGCTAGGTTGGAAATATACAACTGCTGGATATAAGGCCCTACCTGGGAGACGTAAATCGTCCATGACGGAGGATTGTCAACTCCCAGTGGACCATGTTCCGGACCTACACCAATTGGATTTCCCGAGCTATACACCCCGGCATTGATTAATCCGTTCAAATCTTGGGTTGATGGTTCATCATTACTGATCGGGAAGATACCAGCATCTGTAGTCAACACAATATCGCCCGTCAATCCATTGACGCTGTTTACTGCACCGGCAGCGCCGGTTACCCCCGTGGCTCCTGTGGGTCCGACTAATGATGGAATATCAGAAGCGGAGGTGAGTTTTGAATCCAGCATCATTTCGGTGCGGAATACGGAATCGAGCATCGCCTGAGCACTGCTGTTTATCTGAAGAACCTCACCCAGCGTAGCAGGTGTGCTCCCCGGAAGTGTACCTAAGGCAAATTGGATGTTTTCCCCTTGGGCATTAATAACATGCGCTAAGCCTAGCTCTTCCATTGCAATGGAAGAAAATAGAAGATTAAGCACATCATCTCGAGATAAAGTGATCGTTGGCGTGATATTGGGCAGATTAGGCTGTGACAATATAACCCCTCCTTTTATATAAGATACATCACTCTATTCAGGTGTATTAGTTGCAGTGTTAGGCATATCATTCATTTAAGTAGACTTTATGGATTTAATAATTGGTGTAATAGAATCCGCCGGAAGCCCGTTTTCACCTGCATTATGCCCCGCACAGATGCTCCATACGTCATGGAAATGGACGGTGGGGCATTTTTTTGTGTGAGGCCAGCAGGAATAAACTGGAGTGTTATCGAATATTAGCGATTATCAACATAATTCGACTTTCAACTACATACATAAGCGGGGGTTTGCGCAATGAAAACATGGAAAAAGACAGTATTCTTGATCGTTACCTTCGGACTTATCTTTCTGCTCCCGTTACTCGGCAGTATGGCGAAATGGAAGGGGATGCCCCCGGGTTACGGGGATTTCCCGGCCCAGAAGGTCGAGGCAGACCCCGGATTCAGCCTGCTGTATTTCTCGCTCGCCTGCGTCGTGGCCCTGATCATCACACTGGTCCTGGTATTCCCCGGATGGTTCGGCTTCAAAAAGACGGAGGAGGCACCCCGGAAGGCGGGGGCGGCCACCCCTTTCCCTGTCTGGTTCTGGTGGAGCCTGCCGGTGCTTGCGCTTAGCTGGTTCCTGATGTGGGCCCGGGTGGAGCTTTTTATGTCCCTGGAGCATTACACGTTTGTTCCCCTCTGGTGGTCCTTTATTCTGATTCTTGACGGGCTGGTCTACCGGAGAAATCACGGAGCCTCGATCATCTCGCGCAAGCCCCGGGTGATGCAGCTGCTGGCGGTGGTGTCCTGCTTCAGCTGGTTTGCTTTTGAATACCTGAATTTCTTCGTCCTGGAGAATTGGTATTATCCTAATAATGAAGTCTTCTCTAACTTCGGCAATGTGTTCTGGTTCTCCTTATCCTATACCACTGTTCTTCCAGCTATCTTCGAATGGTACTTACTCCTCAAGACCTTCCGTCTGTTCCGCAACCGTTATAGCCATGGGCCTAAGCTGAAAGTGTCACGTGTGTGGCTGATTGTCTATTATATTCTCGGGCTGATCCTGGCCTTGGGCATGGGCTATTATCCGTACCTGCTGTTCTGGGTGCTGTGGGTTGCGCTGGTTCCGATGCTGTCAGCAGCGATGGCGCTTGCCGGTTACTGGACCCCCTTCACTCCGGTGAAGAACGGGGACTGGTCCAAGGTCATTCTGGTGGGGCTGGCTACGCTGTTCAACGGCTTCTTCTGGGAGTTCTGGAACTTTGGCAGTGAATGGTTCCATGACAATGCCCCTACCAATCCGAATTACTGGAAATACTCGGTACCTTATCTGGACAAATTCCATATTTTCTCCGAAATGCCGGTTCTGGGCTATTTCGGTTATCTGTTCTTTGGGCTGAATTGCTGGATTATCTGGCTGATCGCTGCCTATGTATTTAAATTCGATGCCGATATTGAGGTTACGGGAGAACAAGGCTAAAGGTGGAGTACAATGATTGCTAATGACCATTATCAGGTCCTCGAGACCATTTCAGATAATCCGATAAAAGCTGTATACCGCTGCACAGAGACTTCCTCTGCGGAAACGGTCATTCTCAAGGTGTTAAAATCGGAATTTGCCGGAACCGAAGCGGTGATGCGCTTCAAGCAGGAATATAAGCTGCTTACTGAGCTTAGCACCACTACAGAAGGGGTTATCCGTCCCCTGAGGCTTGAAGAGCAGAACGGTCTGTATGTCATGGTCCTTGAGGATATATGCGGACGTTCGCTGAAGCGGATTCTGGCGGAAGAGCAGCCGGGGGAAGAGGATTTACTGAGACTGGCGGTCAAGGTTGTGGATATTCTCGGCTCCATTCATGAGCAGAACGTGATCCATAAGGATATCAAGCCGTCGAATATCATCTGGAACCGGGAGCGGGATATTGTTCAGGTGATTGATTTCGACCTTGCAGTGAAGCTGTCCAAGGAGAGACGGGATTTCCAGAACAGCGGCGTGCTGGAGGGCAGTCTGCTGTACATCTCACCGGAACAGACCGGCCGGATGAACCGGAATATTGATTACCGGAGTGACTACTATTCACTGGGTGTCGTCCTGTACGAGATGATGACCGGCCTTATGCCGTATCCATCGTCCGAGATGCTGGAGCAGATCTATTCCATTATTGCGAAGGAAGCTGTCTCTCCTTACCATGCAACCGGAGGCAGGGTTAGCAGGGGCTTGTCGGCGGTCATTATGAAGCTGATGGAGAAGTCGTCGGAGGACCGGTACCGCAGCGCTCACGGCATTAAGGCTGATCTGAAGAGATGCCTGGCCGGGCACGCGGATTTCGTGATTGGAACGGAGGATCTCCTGAACACCTTCCGCATTCCGCAAAAAATAGTCGGCAGACAGCAGGAGCTGTCCACCCTGGAGGCGGCCTTCCGCAGCAGCGTTAACGGGAGTTCACAGGTTATGCTGGTCTCCGGTGATGCAGGTGCAGGCAAAACAGCACTGGTCCATGAGCTGCACCGGACGATCAGCCGGGATAAGGGGCTGTTCGCGGAAGGGAAGTTCGACCAGTACAATAAGAACATTCCGTACAGTGCGCTCATCCAGGCCTTCCGCAGACTGGTCAGCCAGCTGCTGGAGAGTCCGGATGAGGAGTACAGGAGTGAAGTCAGCCGTTCACTGACCCGGCTGCTTGGCGGCAACGGCGGTGTAATTACAGGATTAATCCCTGAGCTTGCCTCCTGGATGGGGACCCAGCCGGAGCCGGAGCCGCTGAGCCCGGCCGAGGAGACGAACCGGTTCTTCCTGACCTTTGCCAAGTTCGTGCAGGCCATGACGCAACCGGACCGGCCGCTGGTTCTCTTCCTGGATGATGTCCAGTGGGCGGATTATTCCAGCCTGCAGCTGCTGGAGAAGCTGGTGCTGGATAACCATCTGCAGCGGATGTTTGTGATCTGCTCCTTCCGGCAGAATGAGATCCATGAAGGTCATCCCTTGTTCGCCGCGATGGTTAAGATCGGCAAAAACCGTGAGGTTGGACGTATTCATCTTCAGCCGCTGCAAGAGACAGATGTACAAAGCCTTGTGGCAGACACGCTATACAGCAGCATGGAACGCGTTGAAGGAATTACCGGACGGTTATACAAGCGGTCCAAGGGGAATTCCTTTTTCCTGACGGAAATTCTGAAGGATCTTTACCGGCGGGAGATTATCTATTTCGACAAGCGGGATGGGGAATGGAGCTGGAGCCTGGAGCGGCTGGAGGCGCTGCCGGTCCATGACAGTGTGGTGGATTTCCTGGTCGGACAGCTGCAGCATCTGCCGGAGGAGGTCCGTCATATCCTGATGCTTAGCTCGGCGGCCGGCAGTGTATTCGACTACGGGATGCTGACGCTGATCGGCGAAGAAGCGCCGGAGGTGATTGCCGCTGCGATTACCCGGGCGGTCCAAGAAGAATATATCGTCCCTGCTGACCATAAGTATGCCATATTTTCCGCTACGCTGGCTGAATCCGGCCCCGAGGCTGCGCAGGTGGGCATCCGGCTGAAATTCGCCCATGACCGGATTCAGCAGGCTTTCTACCAGCTGCTCGATCCAGAACGGGGGAAGAGGCTTCATCTTAGTATCGGCCGGCTCCTGCTGCGGAATCTCACAGAGGAGGAGGTCGAGGACAAGCTGGTCGATATCGCAACCCATATCAATCAAGGGCTGGAGTTAATCACCGATAGCGCTGAGGCGCGTGAGATCGTCGCTCTGAATCTGCGGGCAGCACATAAGGCCAAAGCAGGATACGGGTATGATTCGGCCTTCTTACTGCTTGAAGCGGCAATGGAATTGCTCCCGGAGCAGATCTGGAGTACAGACCCGGGGCAGGCGGCGGAGATCTACAGGCTGTATGCCGAATGCAGCTATCTCACTCATCATATCGATCAGGGGGATCAGGCTTGCTGTCTGCTGCTGGAGCAGACTACGGAGCGGATGGCTATTGCGGAAATCTATGAGATGCAGACCAATCATTATATGTACCTTGGCATGATGCCCGAGTCGATTGCTTCGGGGAGACGGGGACTGAAGGCGCTCGGAATTAAGATTCCGGCCAAGGTTGGAATGCCCGCCGTCCTTAAGGAGCTGCTGGTCGTTAAGGCCGCGCTGCGGGCGAGAACGCCGGAGACGATTTTTGCACTGCCGGAGATGCAGGACCCGGAGATGAAACTGGTGATGCGGCTGCTGGTTAACTTTATACCGCCGGCGTTTATCTCGGGGGAGACCTCGCTGTTCGGGCTGGTGGTGCTGAAGAAGGTGGGGCTAACGCTGAAATACGGTAACTCGCCGGAGTCGGCGCTTGCTTTTATCGGCTATGCCATGCTGTTGTCCGGCTTCGGCGATACCCGGGGGGCCTTCGCTTATGGACGTCTCGGGATCAGAATTAATGACAAATTCAATGATCTGCAGTGGAAAGGCGCGGCGCATGTCCTGTATACGCTGTTCAGCCACGCCTGGACCGAGCCTTGGGATACGTTGCAGGACTGGTTCGGCACCTCAATTGAAGCCAGTCTGCGGACAGGCGATCTGCTCTATCTGGCCCATTCCGCCTTCTATGTGAATCTCTGGAATCCGTCGATGGACATCCCGGCTTTGCTTCAGGAAAGTGCGCGTACGATCTCTATGATTGAGAACACGAAGTACAGGGAGTCGCTTGCCACAGCGCAGCTGGCCCGCCAGTATTACCTCAGTCTTGCCGGAGAGCTGCCGGACCGCACCTCATTCAACAATGAAATCTTCAGCGAAGAGGTCTATCTGCACGAATTGCAGGAAGCGAGGTATTACTCAGGGATTGCGATTTATTATATCTACAAAATGAAGCTGCTGTTTCTCTACGAGAAGCATGATGAAGCGCTGGAGTATATCGAGCGGGCCTATCCGATTATCGGGACGCTGGCCGGTTCGGCTTTTATGGAGGAATTCGCGCTCTACACCTTCTTGAATCTGGCTTATGCTTACAAGGATTTGGGTGTGAACGGCAAGCGGAAGGCCAGGTCCAAAATGCGCAAGGAGCTTGGCCGGGTACGCAAATGGGCCAGCAATGCACCGGGAACCTTCCGCCAGCATGAATATCTGATGAGGGCCGAATGGGCCCGGATCTCCGGGAACAGCACGCGCGCAGGCTATTATTATGATCTGGCCATTGAGGCCAGCGAGCAGGGAAGCTTCGTCCGCTATAAGGCAATCTGCAACGAGCTGGCGGCCCGGTACTATATGGACAAGGGCTTCAACGAGTTCGCCGCCTATCTGCTGAGACAATCCGAATACTATTATTCGGTCTGGGGCGCCAAGGAGAAGATCGCGTTCATCAAGGATCGATACCCTGCTCTTGACCAGAAAATCAGCAACAAGGAGTTCATGCACGGCAGGACGGTGACCGATTATACTGAGAGCATTGATCTGAATTCCATCATTCTGGCTTCACAGGCCATCTCCAAAGAAATTGAGCTGAACCACCTGCTGGAAGCGCTGATGGAGATCGTGATCAAGAACGCCGGAGCGCAGCGGGGCTGTATCCTGATGACCTCCAAGGCCAATCTTCTGGTCGAAGGGGAATATAAAGCGGACACGGACCGGATCTCTGTGGCCATTCATGAGTCTCATCAGCTGGACAATCTGCCTGCTGCGATCATCAGACAGGTGGAGGAGAGCCGGGAGAGCCTGATCTACAATGATGCCTATTCCGAGACTCCATTCGTGAATGATCCTTATATTGTGAGGCAGCAGCCGAAATCGATGGTCTGCATGCCGCTGATTAACCAGAATAAGACGATTGCCATCATCTATCTGGAGAATAATCTGGTCACCGGTGTATTCACCGAGGAACGGATGAAGATTATCAATCTGCTGTCCAGAGAGATGGTCTTCTCGCTTGAGAATGCCAGTCTGTATACTGAGCTTGAGCGCTCTGAGGAGAAGTACCGCCAACTGGTCAACAACCTGCAGGACGGGGTGTTCGTGGTCCAGGATATGCGGTGTGTCTATGTTAATGAGGCGCTGGAGCAGATGCTGGGCTATCAGCCGGGCGAGATGCTGGAGCAGCCCTTCGGGAATTTCATTACGCCGCCGGAACGGGAGAAGGTGATGCATTATTATGCCAGACGAGTCGAGGGCAAGCAGGCACCGGAAGAGTACGAGACAAGGATTTTGCATAAGGATAAGTCCCTTGAGATCATCGCCATTCACAAGGTCGTCAGAATCATGTATCAGGATAAGCCGGCGATTCAGGGAACGATCAAGGATATCACCGAGCGCAAGAAGGCGGAGGAGGAGCTGCGGCGCCACAAGGAGCATCTGGAGGAACTGGTGGCCGAGCGGACGAAGGAGCTGGAATTCAACAACGGGGAGCTGAGCAAGTATATCGGTCTAATTGAACGGATATCCATCACCGATGAATTAACCGGGCTGTACAACCGCAGATACTTCAATAAGCTGTTCCTGGATGAGGTGGACAAGGCTGCTGCAGGCAAAAGGTATTTAACCTACCTGATGCTGGATATTGATTATTTCAAAAAATTCAATGATACCTACGGACATTATGAAGGCGATACGGTACTGCGCAGAATCGGCGGGGTACTGAAGGAGCTGGCTGAACAGGCGGATGGAACCGCGTTCCGGCTGGGTGGTGAAGAATTCGGGATTGTGGCCGCCGGACTTACCCCTCCAGAGTCCCGTGTGTTCGCTGAATTAATCAGACGAAGCATTGCGGAGCTGGGGATTCAGCATGACCAAAGTCCGGAATACGGAAGAATTACCGTCTCTATCGGCGTAGCCGCCGTACTTGTTGACGGTCTGCGCGAGGAGGATATCTACAAGCTGGGTGACGATGCACTGTATCAGTCAAAGGCGGAAGGGCGCAACTGTGTTACACTGTTCGAGCGATAAGATTCAAGCGATAAGAGATGTACATAAATAAATATCATTAGGGAGCTGTTGAAGCAATGAATACCGAACACGAATCCGAACAGGAATCAGGACAAGAATCAGAAATGGATCAGCTGCGGAAGGCGCTTGAAATATCCTTGCCCCTGGTGCAGCGGCTGTTCCCGCTGGATGTAATGTTTGCTTTGGCAGACCGGGACAAGTTCATTTATTATCTGCAAGGGAGGGAATTGAAAGCCAAGATTGAATTGGGTTCTCCAGTACCGCCCAGCGGGGGAATCCGGTCTGCTCTGGAGAGCGGGGAGGAAGTCAGTGCTACGATTCCAAGAGAGATCTACGGCATTCCTTTTAAATCGTCATCCATGCCTATCCGGGACCGGAACGGGGTGGTGACAGGCGTGTTCACGATCGGAATCAGCCTCAGCAATCAGGTAACACTCAGCGATGCAGCGAATGCGCTGGCGGTGACCTCTGACGAGATCAGCTCGACATCGGTAGAGATTGCAGGCACGGCCTCGGATCTGGCGAATACTGTAGGGGATCTGAAGGAGCTGGGCCAGAAGGTGGTAGAGGATCTGCAGCAGACCGACGAGATTCTGGATTTCATCCGCAAGGTGGCGGAGAATTCCAACCTGCTGGGGCTCAATGCAGCGATTGAAGCAGCGCATGCCGCTGAGCATGGACGGGGCTTCGGCATCGTGGCTCAGGAGATCCGCAAAATGTCGGTATCCAGCGCTTCATCGGCGAAGGATATTGCCGGCATTCTGCAGATGATCAAGCAGAAGATTAACCAGATGGATGCCGTGCTTACGGATTGTCTGGCACAAAGCGAACGTCAGGCCGCAGCCACAGAGGAGATTACCGCCTCCATGCAGCAGCTCGCTGCTTCCGCCGTGGAGATTGAGAGTATCGCTCGCCTGATCTAATCCGCACCGGTCTCTAGTGTCAAAGAGCTCCTCCCCTGCATATAGTATCTGGACGAATGCCCAGTGTTACTTAAGGCTACAATCCAGTCTGAGGAGGAACTAACCATGCTAGATCCAGTATTGCAGGCACCGGACCTGAAGCTTGCCGCCGATTCTAATCAGGTGCTTAATTATAAGCGGGATGCGAACAATTATATTACGCAGCTTTTTGGCGAACAGCTGCCGGCGATACGTAACGGGTTCTTCAATGCCCATATGAGCAAGGGCTTCATCGTCCAGCCGCACTGGCACACGAACGTGACGGAGATGATCTTCGTGATTAGCGGAGAGCTGATTGCTTCGGTATTCGATCCGTTCACCCAAAAGCTGATGACCTATCATCTGAAGGCCGGACAAATTGCTGTCTTCCCGAAGGGATGGTTTCACTGGATTCTGGCCGAGAGCGAACAAGCCCATTTCCTGGCGATCTTTGATGCGCCGACACCGGATATTGTGTATGGGTCAGACTTCCTGCGGGCCGTTCCCGCAGAGGTCATCCAGCGCGCCTATTGCATTAATGAAGAGGAATACGCCAAGGCCGTGGCCCCGCTGAAGGAATCGATTATTCTTGGACCGCCTCCGGGCTGCGCCGTAGCAGGGTCTGCCGGGGGAACCAACATGGACCCGTCCGCCAAAAGCATGCCCGCCTACGCTGCCCAGCAGCCGGCGGCGGCATTCTATCCTTATCAGATGTATCCGCGCCGTTAAGCGGCGGCTACGCTATACTAATGAACAGAAAAAGCAGGCCAGGGAGGAATTCCTTGGTCTGCTTTTCTATGGAATGCAGGGTGTGCGTGGTTTATTTCGCTTCTTCCAGCTTGTGGTTAAGGTCCTTATATTGACTCAGCAGTGCGGACAGTGCCTGCTTAATTGCTGCTGCATCTGTGGCTTGTGCAGCTTCTGCCAGTGCAGCTTGTGCTTTGAATAAGCCATCGATGTACGCCGCATGTAAGGTTACCACATTGGCAAGCTTGCCGGATTCCAGAGAGTCAGGCACCGTTAGTGTGAGGTTTGCAGCTGCTGAGGCGGACGGAACTGCCTTAACACTGCCCCCAGTTGTCCCGTATTCCGGCACAGTGGCAAGCGGAAGCGTTTCTGCGTCCGTCAATGTTCCAGGCGTGGCTAATTGCACATCCATAATACCGGTTTTTTCTGTCCATGGAGCGGCAGACATTGGCTTGGCGAGAACCACATTAAGCGCCTTCGTGCTTGTTAATGCATGGTAGCGGCTGAGCGTATCCCGCCAATCCTGGGAAGTTTCCGGGGCATAGCTGTTCACCAGCGCCAGAACCTGCGGTTCAAGCAAGGGGAGCAGCCTACTGCCATTTGTGGATGCAGCGGCTGTGCTTATGGTGGCAGTGGGTCCCTGTGCTGGGGGCGGCGCGATTCCCGTATCCGCGAAGACCGGGGTGGCGATACTGGACAGCAGCAGGGTGGATAGAGCCATTCTTTTCACGATTAGACGATTCATGTACGAACACTCCTTCAGGTGATTTGTCTTACAGCTCTCACTATAGCGGGGTTCTGTGGCAGGAGAGGGTCAGCAATGTGGAAAAACAATGGCAGCGCCCAATCCCGCTCACCCGCTTGCTATAATGGTGAAGAGACAAATCACGGAGGTTACCTGGATGAACAATCAAACGGTCATTGCCGTTGTGGACGATGACGAGAATATACGCAATCTGGTGGAAGCTTATTTACATAAAGAGAATTACCGGACGATTGGCCTTGGAAGTGCCGAGGAGGCGTGGGATTTATGGAGGAATGATCCTCCCGGCATGTGGGTGCTCGATATTATGCTTCCGGGAATGGACGGCTATGAGCTATGCAGGCGTATCCGTGATGAGGCGGAGGTGCCGATTATTATGATCTCAGCCAAGGATAATGAAGTGGATAAAATCCTGGGTCTGGAGCTGGGCAGCGACGATTATCTGGTCAAGCCCTTCAGTCCCCGTGAGCTGGTAGCCCGGATTAACCGCCAGCTGAAACGGTGGGAACGTCTTCACGAATCCAAGTCTGCGGCTGTTCTGCCTGCTGTGCATACAGGGATAGAGCTGGGCAGTCTGCTGCTGCATCCTGAGGAGAGAAGATCCTTCTGGCGGGGAGATGAAGTGGAGCTGACCAGCAAGGAATTCCTGATGCTGATGGTCTTTGCGGGAAGTCCGAACCGGGCCTTTACGCGCGAAGAGCTGCTGGGCCATGTCTGGGGGGAGGATTATTTCGGCAGCGACCGCGCTGTCGACCACCTGATCAAGCGCATCCGCAAAAAAATGGACGGCCTGCCGCTGGAATCGGTTTGGGGTCACGGCTACCGTATGAGAGAGGTGCAGGAATGAAGAGGATGGTGGAAAGGCTAAGCCTGCGGATGAAAAAGCTGAAGCTGGTGCATCAGATCAATGTTGCTTTTGGGCTGTCTCTGCTGCTGGTCCTGTCTATCACGGGAGTGATGATCCATTATGTGCTGATGGACCATTTCATTGGTAAGGAGCAAGAGGGATTAAGGACGCTTGGCGCTTCCCTGACCGCGAGTCTGCAGCGGGCTCCATTCACAGAAGGAGGGGCATTCACATTGGGAAAAAGCGATCCGCTTACAGCTCCATATCCTACGCTCTCCAGCGGAGTACAGGCCATCGTGAGCGACCAGCAGGGGAATGTGGTCTCGGGATATCTCCCGGCCCTGCCCGTGCAGGCCGGAGTAACGGTGGATGTCACAGCTATGGAGCAGGGGAGCCTGCAGAGCTTATGGGATGGCAATGATCCGCGTTATCTGGTGCAGGTCAACACACTTCCCGAAGGTAAGCTCACCTTGCTGACTCCTGTCAGCAGAATCAAGGCCATCGAGCAGTCGCTCTTGAAACGGCTGATTCTTGTCTTTGCTGCGGGAGCGGCAGTAATGCTTCTGTTCAGCCTGTTCATTACGCGGAAGCTGATTGATCCGCTGATCAGCCTGCGTCAGGAGCTGGGGAAAGTGAAAAACCGCCGGTTTGCCGAGGTAAATCTGATCCGGGCGGGCGGTGAAATCGGTTCTGTCGCCAGGGCAGTATACGAGATGGCCGGTGAACTGCACCGGTTCAACCGGGTGCAGAAGCAGTTTTTCCAGAATGCCTCGCATGAGCTGAAGTCTCCGCTGATGTCAATAGCCGGTTATGCAGAGGGCATTAGGGATGGGATATTTGAAGGAGAGGGCGTCCGTAAAGGACTGGATATTATTCTGAGTGAAAGCGGGCGCTTACGTGATCTGGTCAGCGAAATGACTCTTCTGGCGAAGCTGGACAGTGAAGAGGATATTTACCAGGCGGAGGATACAGATCTGGAGGAGCTGCTGAGCGAGGCGGTGGAGCGGGTCAATCCGCTGCTGGCAGCAAGGAAGCTGTCGCTGCATCCGGCAGTCTCCGGGGACTATGGGGGGATGGTAAGAGCGGACCGGGATAAGCTGCTGCAAGCTCTGCTGAACGTGTTATCCAATGCAGCCCGTTATGCCGAGAAGCGTATTGATGTAGAGGTGCATACAAGCAGAGGGAGAATTACATTAACGGTTGCTGACGATGGTCCGGGCATTGCGCAGGAGCTGCTGCCCAGCCTGTTTCACAGGTTCGTCAAAGGAAAAAATGGCGAATCCGGGCTGGGACTCGCCATCGCACGTGCTATTGTGGAACGCTGCGGCGGAGACCTGAGTGCCCGGAACCGCCCGGAGGGCGGCGCAGTCTTCACCTTTGAGTTCCCGCCATCTGCGGGCAGCGTTTAATACTCGTTGAACATTGCGGCAATTTCATCGTAGCCGGTGGTTTGCGTCAGGGCGAGGGAGAGCAGGATTCTGGCTTTTTGCGGGACCAGGCTGTTGCAGGGAATAGAATTGGCGGACAAGTCAATGTACGAGTCCTTCAGTGTAATTCCGCTGGAAATCCGCGAGCAGCGGACTACAGGGATGTTATTGTTCTTCAGCTCCCCCACCTTATCAATCCAAGGCTTGCTGTAGATCCCTCCGCCTGCTCCGGCAATGACAATCCCCTTGGACACCGTAGCCAGATAATCCAGAATCCCGGGATTGGCATCCACATGGAAATAAGCTACGGACACTTCCGGCAGCTCCTGAATAACAGATACATCGAACTGGGTTGCGGTGGTATGCCGTTTCAGGGTGCGCGTATAGAAGAAGGCATGGCTGTCACGCATATATCCGAGGCAGCCGAAATCGCGTTCATCGAAGGCGTTGGCCTTGAAGGTGTTCACCTTTTGCACATCCCGCCCGCTATAGATGCCCTCAGCGAAGACAACCATCACGCCTTGGCCGGAGGCCTCGGGATTCGCCGCCAGTGCTACGGACTGGTACAGATTTAGCGGACCATCGGCGCTGATTGCGGTAGCCGGGCGCATTGATCCGGTAATGATTACCGGCTTGTCAGTCTTGATCACCAGGTTCAGGAAGTAGGACGTCTCATCGAGGGTGTCGGTGCCGTGTGTAATGACGAATCCGTGCACATCCTCCCGGAGGGCGAGCGTGTTAATGTATGTTGCCAGGGTAAGCCAGTGCTGGCTTGTAATATCGGCGCTGCACAGATTGCTGACCTGTACCCCGGCGCAGTTCGCCAGCCGTTCCAGGTGCGGCACACTATCCAGCAGATCCTGCACGGGCAGAGCACCAGGCTCGTAATTCAAGGTTTTATGGGCTTCGCCGCTGCCGGCAATCGTACCGCCGGTGGCGAGGATGACTACATTTTTGAGGCCGGGATTATAGTAAGGGGAAGCGGTGAAATTCACTTCGGGAATAGTATTCATCATAGGTCGTTTCCTTTCAGGTTGAGCCAGAATTCAGTCATTCGCATGACATTGAGAGTATTATAACATTCATTCCTCTATGGGTGACATAGTAAGGTATAATAAGTGTGAAAATATAAATGGGAGGATCTGTATGTTCAGGGTAGAGGAAGTAGCGCAGGGAGTGTGGGCCGCGATTGTTATTCCGGGCCTGGGCGCGGTAGGCAATGCGTCAATCATCGATCTTGGGGATTCTACAGTCGTAGTGGATACCTTCAACCTGCCGGCAGCAGCCAGACTGCTGCGGGAAAAGGCAGAGAAGCTGACAGGGAAGCCGGTCAAATACATAATTAATACTCACTATCACGGGGATCACCATTACGGCAATCAGGAGTTTTCGGACAGTATCATTCTATCGACAGAGCTTACCCGTGAGGTGCTGAGAACGCATGCGCCACCCGCTTTGGAGGAATGGCAGGATGGTCTGCGGAAGCAGATCACAGGATTACAGGAGAAAAGAAATACTGCTACGGATTCCCGTCTACGGCAGGCGCTCATTAATGAAATATCGGACAAACAGGCGTTGCTGGAGGCTACGCCAACAATTCGGAGAGTGACAGCAGCGGTGACCTTCAAGGATAGTGTGGATATTCACGGATCAGCTCGTTCACTGCATCTGTTCACGTATGGCGGCGGTCATACCCTCAGCGATGCTATGGTGTACGTTGCAGATGTTCAGGTGCTGATCGCAGGGGATCTGGTCCTGAACAGGTTCCACCCGGCGATGCTCCATGGGTTCCCAGAAGCATGGTCAACTATTATAGAGCAGATTGGCGGGGAAATTGATTTCACACGGCTGATTCCAGGACATGGAGATGTTGCTGGACGGGAGAGTATACCTGACATGCTGCGCTACCTCAAAGAGATTCAGGAGTACGCTATAGCGGCAGCCCGAAGCAGAGAAAGTGTAGAGCACTGGATAGCCAAGGGAATCCCGCAGCCTTTTGATACATGGGAGGGGTCTCATATCTTCGAGTGGAATTTCCGCTGGTTGTTCAATACCTATACTGATCCTAAGAAAAGAGGGAGATAAGCATGCTGAAGCTAGACAGCCGGGATTACGCCCTTGCCTGGCCGCTGTTAAAGGAAGTCAAGATCAACACGCTGTTCGCTGAAGGAGTTCTGAGCGGGCAGACGACAGGCAGTGTGTATGTGGATTCTGTACATAACCCCCGTAGCTTCTATGTGGCTCATGAATACGGGATGTCGCTGGTCTATGGGGATTCGGGCAATGAGGAGTTTAACCGGAGTCTGTCTGATTATATTACGAACAAGGCGGGGCACCGGCATTCAGCGGAATGGCTGCAGGCTGATCCGGCAGGGGACTGGGACCGGCTGATTGAAGCTATGCTTCCTGAGCATAATGCACGGCTTGATGCGGACGATACACGCAGAATGTACATACAGACCCGGGTGAATTTTACGTTCGATCCGGAGGTCTATTACCGCGCGAAGGCGCAATGGTACCGGCAGGATGCTGAGATTGTCCAGATGGACGGCGAAGGATTCGGCGAGCAGACGGGTGCGGTGATTCCCCGGTATTTCTGGCGTGACGCGGAGCACTTCCTGACTTCAGGCCGAGGATACACTTTACTGTGGGAGGGCAAGCAGGCCTCCAGCGCCTTCTCGGCTTACCGGACAACGGATCAGCTGGAGATTGGAATCGAATCGGCACCGGGTCACCGGGGGAAGTATTTCGCCTTCTCAGTGTGCTGTAAGCTAATCGATTACTGTCTGGAGCAGGGATTGGAGCCTGTCTGGGGCTGCCGCCAAGAGAATGTGGGCTCGTACAGACTGGCGCAGAAGCTGGGCTTCAAGCCTGCATTGAACATCCCCTACTACCGTTTGTCCGAGCTTCCCGCTTAACAAAGAGCAGCAAATCTCCGCATAGATGGGGGATTGCTGCTCATTTGCGTTACATGGGCGGTACAATAGGTGGATTTTCTACACTTGCTGATGAATGATTGGCGACTGCTAGGACAATAGTTGGAAAAACGGCACTTAATAAATCGCACTTCCGCTTAGATGGGGAAATAGACAAAATTAGATGCTGTTTTTCCACTTGTGTACCTGCAAATGCCGGGAATTGCTGAATTAAGATACGTTTTTCCACTAGTTTGTTGAAGGGAAGGCGGGGGCACCTGCGAATTGTGTGGCGTGCGCAATATCGGCTCAACTTCCGTTAGCCTAGCTTCTCAGCCACTCAACGCCCCAGCACTCCATGCCCCGCCAACTCACACCCCTGCAACCTAGCGCCCCCGCCAGCACATGCCCCAGCACTCAGCCGTCATATCCGGCGGGCATCCACAAAGCAGTGCAGGTGCAGCGGTGACAACACCTTCAGCCCTTCCCCCAGCTCGAAGCCCCTGCCTTCGGCCAGCTGGCGGCCTTGCTCGCCGAAATAGAACCGGTACATGGCCAGCTGCTCTTCATTGAACTGGCTGCGGTGCAGGGCCATGGCCGCGAACTTGCGCTCGAAGTGATCCGTGATGTCGATGACCGTATTAGGCTCAGCGGTGAAGTAGAAGCCGATGGCCTTCGGTTGCCATGGCCGGGTAAGGGTGCCTCTCGGATACAGGGGCAGCCCGGAGGACAGCACAGCCTGGGCTGCGGCCCTGCCGGTAACGATATGGTCATAATGCGCCTCATAGCTCAGCCAAGGATCAGGACACAGTATCAAGTCCGGCTGAACCGTCCGGATGATCTCGGCTATCTCTCCCGCGAGGGCTGGGATATGCTCCAGTGTACCGTCGCCATGGTCCAGTTGGTGGAACACGGTGGCCCCCAGCGATCTTCCGGCCGCTTCGAGTTCGCTTGCGCGGATGGCAGCGATCTCGGCGGAAGAGACCTGCTCGTCCACCGCGCCCAGATCTCCGTTCGTGACGGTTAGATAATGAATCTCGCAGCCCCGTTCCGCGAATGAGGCAATGGTTCCGCCGATGCCTACTTCATTGTCGTCCGGGTGCGGCTGTATGCACAAGATCCTCCGGCATCCGCTAAGATCCGGAGGGGACATCAACGCTGCTAGTGTGGATATATCCATAATCCAAATACCTCCCTATTAATCTGTGATGAGGGTACAGTTAGCCCCTCTGTAGGTTGGGTGAGGAGAAATCACTCAACCGGGCCTGCTCCTTACGGACCGGAGAGCCGTTATTTACAAGAAAATAACCTATTGGGTTGCCTTGCGGACTGAGGCGGTCTTATTCGCTCCATAATCAATGCTACGGCGCAGAAAATCCGGCAATAAAGGCCATAGGGTCCGTAACTTGCTCCAATCGTGGCTTTTGCCAGAAGTAAGTGCAACTGAGTCCGTTACGCTTAGCCGCCCCCCTGACCATGAACGATTCAATCAGGGAAAAACAAAAGGAAGCGGAGCCGGAAGGGCAAGTTAGAGAACATGAGCATGGGACCCCACTACAATGACCGACTGTGATTCAGATCGCTCAGGATCTGCACCCGCTGCTTCTCCGTTATATTATAGAAGAGAATCGGCAGAATAGCGGCCAGGAAGCACAGTGCAGGCAGCAGAAACATCACGAAGCTAAGGCCGTGCTGGAGCTGCGGAGTCGCCGGCTGATTCTCCACATAGCTGAGCAGGCCGAGACTGGCTCCGATAATCATCCGCGATACCGCTCCGCTGAACTTGGTAATGAAAGTGTTCGTTGAGAACACAATGCCCTCGCCCCGGAAGCCCAGCTTCCATTCCGAATAATCTATCGTATCGAGCAGCATCGAGGTACTGACAATCGTCGTCATGCCCGAGAAAAAGAAGCTGACCCCAAAGAACACCAGGGTGTTCAATACATTATGGTCACCCAGCAGATAAGGCAGGATGCAGGCTACGCTCCCAAGAATGCAGGAGACAATGAATACTTTCTTCTTGGCGAAGCGGCGCAGCAGCGGCGGCGTAGCGATCATCCCCAGCAGCATACCGGCCACCAGACTGATCCCGACCTGCGTGGCATACCCCGCGTCCCCCCAGACATAGACCACATAATAGAGCTGAATGCTCTGCCGGATGCCGTTCACCAGGTTGATAATCAAGAGAGAGGCGAGCAGGGTGAGCAGCGGCTTGTTCTTGTACACCGTTTGCAGGTTCTGGCGGAAGGAGATCTTCTCAGCGGAAGGGACGACCCGTTCCTTGGTGAGCATCCCGGTCAGGAAGATCGATAACGCCGCAATGACCCCGATAATGATTGCCGAGTACAGATAAGCCTGCGTATTCCGTTCTCCGCCGAAGGCGAGCAGAAGCTGGATACCGCCGATGGTGATAACGACTGCGCCGAGCGTTCCGCCGATTTTGCCCAGTGTGACGAATAAGGTGCGTTCCCCCGGATCAGTGGAGACTACGGACGACAAGGCCCAGAGCGGCGTGTCACAGACCGTGTACAGCATTCCCCATAGCAGATACGAGACGGTTGCGATTACAAGGGTCAGGGTCCGCGAACCGCCGAAGTCCCAGAAGCAGAGGACGGTCGCCAGCGCGATCAGACAAGGGGCGAACAGCAGGTAAGGCCTGAATTTTCCCCATCTGGAGCGTGTTTTGTCGGTAATCATGCCCATCAGCGGATCAAGACAAGCATCGATAATACTTGCTGCGACCAGAATGACACTGGCGGTGGTTGCCGGAATTCCCAGCAGATCCGTATAGAAGAACAGGATGTACATCGACATGAAGCTGTAGAGCATATTCTGGCCCAGCAGACCGCCTGAGAACACCAGTTTTTCGGCCACAGGTACTTTTGCTGACATGACAAGCCTCTTTTCGCGGGGGATAAAATGGGATTGAATCGTTTACTAATTATGTCTATTTATAACTTATTTCTATGTTCTGTCAAGCGGATTCTGCATCAAACTACGGAATAGTAAATATTTCGATTTGTAAAGGGGAAATTTACACTGAGATTAACGAAAAAAATATGAAAAACACAAATTAGAATATAATTTTTTTGATATAAAATGTCGAAATATAGCTAATGATGTCCCGCCGGCTGATAGGGGAGTGTAAGATTAACGCCGACAAGAAGGACGCTAAGATGTTAACCACAGGGGGAAGCCACATGAAATGGTTCGGGAATTTGAAAACAGCTACAAAGATCGTCTCCGCTTTTTTGATCGTCTCTTTAATTCTGGCAGGACTTGGAGTCTATTCGGTCTTATCCCTGCGCACCAGCAATCAGAATATGAAGGAAATGTACAGCAATAACCTGATCTCGGTCAGAGATTTGTCTGCCGCCGAGATCAGCTATCAGCTTAACCGGGTCTATACACGGGATATGAGCAATACAACAGATACAGATAAAATTACCGATTATAAGCAAAAGATTGCCTCAGGCCGTCAGGAAATTGTCCAAAAGGTGGATAACTACCGTCCGCTGGCGACCACTGCCCGTGAAAAGGAGCTGCTGGCCTCGTTTGACCAGGAGTATGCAAGCTATGAGAAGCTGTTCGATCAGGCGCTGGTTCTGGCGGAGCAAGATGATGCGGCTGCTTTCAATACATTTCTAACTACACAGTTGACCGTCCAGGGGCAGAATGTACTGAACAATCTGGATGGTCTGATCAAAGTGAATGTGGAGCTGGCAGATGAGGCGAACAACCATTCACAATCCGCTTATTCCTCGGCGTTCATCCTTACAATCTCGGTAGTCATTGCGGCGGTCATCCTCAGTATTATGATCGGCTACCTGATCGCAAGATCGATCTCCAGACCCCTGATGCAGATGCTGCATGTGGCTACTGAAGTGGCTAATGGCAATCTGACGCAGCAAGCGGATATATCTACTAAGGATGAAGTCGGACAGCTTGCCACGGCTCTTAACCGGATGGTTCATAACCTGAAGGAATTAATCAACGGGATTGTGTTGAATTCACAGAGCGTTGCCGCCTCTTCCGAACAGATCTCAGCGAGCACTCAGGAGATTGCCAGCACCAGCACCAACCAGTCGGCGGCAGCGACCAATATCACTGAGCTGTTCAAGGAGCTGTCGCTGGCGATTGATTCTGTGGCCTCCAGTGCCGAGGAAGCGGCAGAGCTCTCCAATGATACCGTGCGGACCGCCCGGGAAGGCGGATATGTGGTGGAGACTTCCCTGCAAGGAATGCAGACGGTGAACCACCAGATGAAGCAGCTTGAAGACGATTCCAGCAAAATCGGGGATATCATCGAAGTGATCGACGATATCGCCGAGCAGACCAATCTCCTGGCCCTGAACGCAGCGATTGAAGCGGCGCGTGCCGGAGAACAGGGGCGCGGCTTCGCCGTGGTGGCGGACGAGGTCCGCAAGCTTGCCGAACGCAGCAGCGATGCTACGAAGGAGATTACGAAGATTATCAAGGTCATGCAGGAGAATACGAAGCAGAGTGTGAGGGCAGTTGCTGAGAGCGTAGAGCAGTCTTCGATGACCAGTCAGGCGTTCGAGCAGATTATTAAGATGGTCAACACCTCTTCACTCAAGGTCAACGAGATTGCTGCCGCCTGCGAAGAGGAGTCCGCCCAGGCTGCTGAAGTGATGGACTCGGTTCAATCCATTGCGGCCTCCAGCGAGGAATCGGCAGCGGCTTCTGAAGAGACGGCGGCTACCTGCCAGGCCCTGGCGCTGTTATCCGAGGATCTGGCTAAGTCCGCTGCCGCATTCAAGACCCATTAATTCAACAGACGGAAGGTGAAGCCATGTCGTCCTTACAGAAGGAACAATATATCGAGCTTGCGGTAGGAGCCGAGACCTGTGCCATCCGGATTGAAGAGATTCATGAGATTATCAAAATGCTCAGCATTACAGATATCCCCTTCAGCCGGAATGAAGTCAAAGGTGTAGTCAATCTGCGCGGCAAGGTGGTCTGTGTCATGAGCCTGCGCAATCTGCTGGGAATGGCGGATGAGCCTTATACCCGGAGCACAAGAATTATTGTGGTTAACTACCGCGAGGAATTCGTCGGACTGATTGTAGATAAGGTGAACAAGGTGACTACGTACGCCGAGATTCATCCGCCGGCAGGCGGACATAACCGCAGCCGCGATGCGGTGTTCCACGGAGTGGGGCAGCGGGATGACCAGCTGATCGGTATTCTGAAGCTCGAAGAAATATTGGGCGGGTAAAAAGGGGAACAAGCAATGATGATGGAACTGTCGGCTTACCGCGATATATTCATAGAAGAGCTGAACGAGCAATTAGAGCGGATCGACCAGTCCCTGCTTGCGCTGGAGCATGCTCCAACCGCTGAGCTGATTCAGACGATCTTCCGCGCAGCCCATACGATCAAGGGCTCTGCCTCCACGATGGGCTTCCGCGAGATGAGCGATCTCACGCATGAGGTGGAGTATGCGCTGGAGTGGGTGCGGGAGAAGAAGCCGGAGATTACCGGTAATCTGATTGATACGCTCTTCCGGGCGCTGGATGCGATGAAGCTGCTGCGCACTCAGTATGTCAGCGGGGAGGGATTTACAGACTGCTCAGCTGTGGTTGCGGAGATCAAGGCGCTGATTAATAAGCCGGCTGAACTTCAGCCGGTACTGCTTCCGGTCTTAAATGCAGCGGAGCTGCTTCAGGCGGAAGAGGCCGTGGCAGCGGGCTACTCGCTGCTGGCTCTGGTAGTCACCTTGAGAGAGGACTGCCAGATGAAGGCAGCCCGGCATTATATCCTCTTGCAGCGTATCGAAGAGGTCTGCGGGCCGGTGATTGCTGCTGCCCTGGCGCCCCCGGCGGCGCCGGGAGCCGATGAAGACGCCCGCTACAGCCAATTTGCTGTAATTGCTGCTTCCCCGCGCGAGCTCCGGCAGGTGTCCGAGCAGCTGGCAGGGGAGACCGATGTCGAGAGCATTGTCATTACACCATTCGTGCCCGCACCTGCTGCCGGGACTGACGTCCAGACCACGGCCGGACCGGTGCCTGCAGAACCTTCGTCCTCTACTCCTGGCAAGGGGAAATCCCATGAGGTACAGTCAACCGTCAGGGTGAGTGTGGAGCGGCTGGACCATCTGATGAATCTGGTGGGGGAGCTGCTGATTGAGCAGACCTCTCTGGCCGATCTGAGCGCTAATGGACAACGTACGGATCCCGCCAAGGTTCTGCCTGATATCGGCTCGATATCGGATCATATGGGCGGGATTATCAAAGAGCTTCAGGAAGGGGTCATGAAGACCCGGATGCTGCCGATGGATCAGCTGTTTAACCGTTTCCCGCGGCTGGTGAGGGATTTGGCCCAGAAGCTGGGTAAGGATATTGAGCTGCAGATTCAGGGAGGCGAGACCGAGCTGGACCGGATGATCATTGAAGAGCTGAGTGATCCGCTAATCCATTTGATCCGTAACAGCGCCGATCACGGAATCGAGAGTCCAGAGGTGCGCGTGCAGCAGGGCAAGGCTCCGAAGGGCAGAATTACGCTTACTTCTTTTCATGAGGAGAATCAGGTCGTGATTCGTCTGGAGGATGACGGACAGGGCATCGATGCCGCCCGGATTACAGCCTCTGCGCTCAGCAAAGGGATCATAACAGAAGAACAGGCAGGGTATTTAACTGCACAGGAAGCCGTTAGTCTCATCTTCGAGCCAGGCTTCTCCACAGCTTCTGAGGTCAGTGAAGTGTCTGGACGGGGCGTGGGGATGGATATTGTCCGCAGTCAGATTGGACGTCTCAACGGAATCATAGATATTCAGACCGAGCCGGGGGCAGGGACTCTGTTTACAATCCGTCTGCCGCTTACGCTGGCTATTATCAAGGGGCTGCTGGTCAAGGTGTCCGGGCGTGTTCTGATTCTACCGATGTATAATGTGGCTGAGATTGTGCGGATCTCCCCCGAAGAGATACAGGTCGTTCAAGGGGAGCAGGCGATTATCAACCACGGGCGGATTGTTCCGCTCTCCTGGCTCAGAGACAAGCTGCATTATCCGCGCACAGAGCGCCGTTCCAAGACGATTCCGCTCGTGATTGTAAGATCTGTTGACCGGATCGCTGCGTTCGCAGTCGATGAGATCATCGGCAACCAGGAGGTGGTCATCAAGTCCCTGGGCGCGTATCTGGGGACGATGAATCATCTGTCCGGGGCAACGATCCTGGGCAACGGCCGGGTCGCTCTGATTCTGGATGCTTCTTATCTCGTTAGCCATTGATTACTTTCCATTATCACAGTATGGTATAGAACCGGCAGCAATGGTGAAAAATATGGAAAGAAACACCGGAAAGGGGTGAAGAGTTGGATATTACAATGGCTTCAGATGAAGTTATCAGTAGGATCAAGCAGCTTCAGTCTGGTGGGGGCAAGATGAACAAGAAGCAGATCAAGCAGCAGGAGCCCGAGCTGATGAGAAGTGCGCTGTATTATTTTCCAAGCTGGGAACACGCCGTGAAGAATGCGGAACTGCTCTAAGGAATAGCAACGCCTAATAACCGGAAAAGCCGCAGAAGCCTGCGACTCTTCCGGTTATTTGTTATTGTAGTGCCACGGTCAGGAGGTCTGTTCTTCAGTTCTCAGAGGCTTCGGGCGGTTGAACTGCAGCTCAAGAGCCTGCTGGTTCAGATGCAGCTCTTCCATATAGGCCTTGATCTTAAGCTGGAGCGCATGCAGCATTTCAGTATGCATATCATCTATACGGTCCTCGTTACAGAACGCTGAACAGGCCAGATAGCCATCTGTATAGGATTTGGTGTCATCCACTACCGTATTCAATTTTTCTTTGTAGATCCGTTTAACCGGTCCGCTCTCCGGCTTGATCTCATAATAGCGGTTCGTTTCCACCAGCAGACGCCAATGGCTAACCTCAAGACCATATTCATCCTTTTCCAGCTGTACGGTCACTTTGAAGATCTTGATAGGACTGTTCATGTTGTTGTTCCATTCTCATTGTAGGATTCAGAGATTATAGCATGTACAGACCGCAATGCCCACTGGAAGATTATATAGATATCGTATAATTTGGCATCATAGCATAAAATTAAACCATTATTGTCCTGAAGCGGCAATACGTTAGCCTACTATAAAGGAGATCTGAAATGAAAAACACCGCTGCACAAGGACATCCGCTCGTTTACTCGCTGGTATGGGGAGTAGTCCTGACTCTGGTTGTATCCGTTGCCTCCGCTGTAGCCACGATTATGGAGTTCGGCGATATGGGGATACGCAGTGCCCAGGCCTGCGCGTTCTTGGTTATGGGCATTATTGTAACCCTTTATATGAAAAGAAAGGATTCTTCGCTCGTCAGCTTCGGCTTCCGAAGGCTTGAGGCCGGCCCGTCCCGGGCGGTGCTGTTCTACATCCCGCTGATCATTATTGCGGTGGCCCAGCCGCTGATGAATGGAATCAACGTTGAACTGGGAGCGCCTGAAATAATCAGTATCGTCATTATGACCCTGCTGGTGGGCTATACCGAGGAAGCCATTTTTAGAGGGGTGATCTGGAATCTTCTGAAATCCAAAGGGCCGGTCTTCTATATTGTGTTCTCCTCCATCTTCTTCGGGGTTCTGCATATGGCCAATGCCTTTGGCGGAAATGATATCATACATACGATTCTCCAGGTTATCAATGCGCTGCTGCTGGGCTGTGTGCTCGCCTTGCTGATGGAGATAGGCCGGAATATTGTTCCGCTGATCGCGTTCCATTTTATCTACGATGCACTGGCCATGGTCAGCAATGAGAATCTGGAGCATGAGGTACTCATCGTCTCCATTCTTAATATTCTGTATCTGCTCTATGGAATTTATCTGCTCATGGTATTCAGCCGCAAGCGCAGAAATCATAGTCTCACCTTGTAGACACACCGGCTAGTCCGGGGAAGGAATTCCTCAGGCTGGCCATTCATTTTCATATGAAATGATAGCGCATACATGAAAATGATCAGCTAACGGGAGCAAATAATCCGTAAACGGAGCAATATTTAGAGATGGGCATTTTATTTGCAATCCTCCTGGAATATCGCAGATTCTGCGGGGATATGCAGGTTTTTGAAAGTTTAAATTTAAGCGTTTCTCAGGTATAATGTAGACATCACCACAGGAACCACAGTATCAAGAGCACCAAGCATTACAAGTGGTACCGCAGGTGATGGTCTCATTCCTAAATTTAGCAATGAATGAAGGAAAGGAGAGAGCCCCGATGTACTAGCGTTAGCGAAGCATGCCGGAATCGGCTGCTGATGAAGAAGGTGGATGATAACATCTTCTGGCAGATCGTGGGTATGCGGGAACCCAAGAAGCAAATCTTTTTTGGAAGAAGAACGAAGCTTATCATTCAAGCAGGAGAAGTCTCTTGCGGAAGAAAGAGCGTGATTCCAATGAAAAAGGTTAGCGAAGCGTACAACTGCGATTCCTCACAGTAGGGAAAACGTCCGTGAAAACGTTTTTCGTGAAATCGTGTACGCGGGAATCCACCCCATATGCAGGACATGGAGCAACACTCCGGACAGGAGCGAACGGGCAACACGGAAGCATGAAGTGAACATGAAATTGAGAACAATCACCATGTCAGGGATATGGCTTTTGTTACTTGGAGGAAATGATTGAATTGAATAGCGTAATCAACACATGAATCCCCGGGCCTTAAGCAATCAGGCAGCGGGGATTTGTGCGTCTGTACATAATGAACGGCAAGCAAAGCCGTTTCCACTCTTTTTCAATCTGTTGTGTCCGCTGCTATGGTATGCTGCCGGTAAGCTAAGGAGCCAGCTTAAATAGATCCCAGTAAAGGCACGATATAGTCACGGAACACATCCGGCGGAGGATTATTCTTCCCGCGCTTGTTATCCTGGGTCAGCACAGTGACAAGCTGAAGCTCCGGCACTACATATATGAATTGTCCGGCATACCCGCGGGCGTAATAGTAGTCCACCAGACTGGATTCTCCGGTTGCTGAGCTGCAGGACAGGGCATCTGTCCACCAATGCCAGCCGTATCCGCCGTGGCGGGGAGGCTCCGTGTGCATGACTGGCTGTACCGAATGTACAGCCCAACTGCCGGAGATAATCTGCGAATCCTTCCATATCCCCTGCTGCAAATAGAGCTGTCCGAAGTTCAGCAGGTCTACAGGCCGCAGCTTCAGACCGAAGCCGCCGGTATGGATGCCCTGGGGGTCCGATTCCCAGTCATAGTCCCGGATGCCGAGCGGTCCGAAGAGAACCTGTTCGGCATAGCTGGCTGTGCTCTGTCCTGTGGCTTGTACCAGAATCGAAGACAGTAACTGCGAGATTCCCGAATTGTATTCCATCCGGGTGCCCGGTTCATCTGCGAGCGGCTGCTCCAGCACATAATTCACCCAATGGGGGGAACGTGTCATCTTCGGGAAGGAATTGGCTCCGCCGAATTCCTTCCAGCGGAAGCCTGCGGACATAGTCAGCAGCTGTTCGAGCGTAATGTTCGGCTTCCGTGCGTCCTTATCGCGCAGGACTTGCGGGAAGAAGCTGCTGAGCGGAGCCGAAGGGCCGGGCAGCAGCCCCTGGTCCATGGCGATGCAGATCAGCGCAGAGAGGATGCTCTTGGTGCAGGAGTTGATCTTCGCCAGCTCCGAGGCCGTGCGCTGATCTCTATAATGCTCGAAGATCAGCCTGCCTTGCTGCTGAATCAGACAGCTCCGCAGATTCAGCGGCGCAAGCGCGGCTGATAGGGTGGACAGGTTCATTGGGATTTTCCTTTCTATATATACAACTATCACTTGAATGTCTGTATACTCGCTTGATGAATTCCCCTGTATTATCTCAATCTGACGCCGGGAAGTCCAATTTGTTTATACACATTTATTACCAGCCGGGGCTTCCTCTAGTCAGTTATTATAAGATTAGTTGGCAATATATTAACTGTTTCGGAGGGATTTTATGATTCAGGATCATGAACTGCAGATTCGCCCAATAGCTGAAGGGGATCTGCCCAGGCTGTGGGAGCTTGTCTATAAAGAGGAAGCGCCAGAATGGAAAAAATGGGATGCGCCGTATTTTGAACATAAGTGTATCTCCTGGGAAGAGTATTACGGGAAGCGAGCCGAAATTATTGGCTGTGTGAACAATTGGGTAATAGAAGTAGAGGGCGGAATATACTATGATTCTATCCGAATGGGGCTGCTTAGAGAGGAGTGGGAGGATACGTTGAGAGAGTAAATATGAATGTTTGTGAAAAAAGACACAAATTCGTGAAAATTATCACGTTGTATTCATAAAATTTTAATATATAATAAAGTTAACTTAAAGAAACAGGGGGAATTAAAATGAAATTATTTAAAGTATTAGTAGTAGCAGGGGTATCGGTAGCTTTGTTGTCGGGTTGTGGATCGGATAAAAACAATGCAGACAAAGGGGCAGCAGCGACAACTGCACCAGCAACAGAACAGGCAGATGCAGTTACCTCCGCTTCAATCGTGAACCAGGCAGATGCTTTCATTAGTGCAGTGAGCGACAAAGGAACCTGGATCGTTGCTGTTCTGAACGACCTGACAGTGGATAAGGATGTAGTGGTAGCAGGCCAGTTCCATGACAAGAACGATGCCAGCAAGGAGATTTACCGCAAGCTTGCCCTGTACGCACAGGATGCAGACCACAAAGTTACAGCTACTTACACCCTTACAGCACCAAAAGTAACTGTACAGAGCGAGAACTTCCGCGTTCAAGGCGGTACGATCAAGGGTGATGTATATGTAGAAGCTAACGGCTTCAACCTCTACAAGGATGCTACAATCGACGGCAACCTGTACTTCTCCAGCGAAGACGTGAAGGCAACGGCTGTGCTTGAAGGTAAAGTTACCGGAGCTACTGAAGTAAAATAAAATAAGTATATTGGAATCCATTCAATTACTATAATGAAATACAGCCTGTAGACAGGGTCCCGTAGGGGCTTGCGCTACAGGCTTTTATTTGTTATGGGGGGATTTTGTAATCTGGACCGAAATCATCTATAGTTAAATGGAAGCTGTTGTAAGCGCAAACAATCGGGACGGGAGATGCTCTCATGAAAACTACACGGAGATGGGGGATGGCTGCGGGAGTGATTCTGGCTTCTGTAGCGGTACTCTATTTATTGTTATATATGTATGAAAGACCCGGCGGGTGGTCGGACCAGCGGATGTCCCGCTCATTGGGAATGAATCAGTCGCTCCAGATTCCCCTGGGCTCAAGTCCGGAGGAGGCCGTGCGGTTATTCCGTGAGTCTGATTCCATGACGGTGGTACATGAGGAGACTGTTGGCAGGGGGAAGCTTGTTTTTCTGACCCGTTCGGGCGATCAGGACCGCAGCAATCTTCAAGTCGAATATGTCCGCAAAACCTGGATCGGCTGGAAGTGGGTCTGGGGGGCGGGCTACGGGATGGACGGAGACCCTACCGTGTCGGCAATGAATTATATGAGGCTGCCTGAACTGGAGCAAATCTCCACTCCGTTTCCTATGGTGTTCGGTGAGGTGCTGGACCCGTCCATTCAGCAGATTATCGTTCAGCAAAAGCAGACCGGGACTGATAAGTCCGAGGCAAAGCTGATTCAGACGGCGCAGGGACGGACAATTTGGTTTGCTTTTCAAGCGGTGACGGCGGGCGTTCCGTTCGAAATCGAAGGGCTGGATCAGGCCGGGAAGATTATTGCTACCAAGGTTATTACAGATGTCCGGGGCAGCGGGACAATGGATTCAAGCAAGTGAACCATTCATGTATAGGATTGGCGTAGAGTGATTAGTCCTGGTATTTATGATAGGGAAGAATGACGAAGACTCCGGATCTGCATTTATGCGGACTGCCGGAGTTTTTGTCTGTAAAAATCTTTATCGGCAGATGTGACAAAAATAAATGACAAAAATATAATTCGAATCATTTTCCAGTGTTTTAGCGCATATTTCATCGGGTGATATAAGATTTTGGTATAAAAAACCACCATTTTGTCGAAAATGTTCAGATTTTGTTCACATGCCCTTATTAACATGATTGGAGGCACAACTCTGTGTGCCAGGATAGCTTAGGTCCGGGAACTGGCGCCCGTTGAATGCAGGGATTGAACGTCAGTTTTCTCCCCTTGAGCAGTCTGACAGACTGTCAGCAGTTCTTACATGGCAAGCCAAAGGAGGGATTCAGAGAGCGATCTTGGAGTGCTGGTTGTGAAGAGAACAGCACTGTTGTTGACGGAAGATAGCATAGCTTGCATATGGATTCAGAAATTTGCAGATTTCGAATGGCCAGACTTGTATTTCTATTACAAAGAGTTCTGTTTGGTACTCGAGATGGTGATTTACCAAAAGGAACCGTCTGCCTTTTAGCTCCTCGAGTTGTAGACAAGGACTATAGAAGGGGCGGAAAGTTAACAATGGAATCTCATGCAAAACGAAAAGGCTGGTGGAGCAGGCCGGCAAAAGCCTTGCTGTCGCTGACACTGGTGGCCAGCGGTTTCTCGGCGGCAGGTGCACCGTCGAAGGCAGAAGCGGCCAGCGGTACTCCGGGCGGAGGTATTCAGGCGCCGGTATTATGGCTGAAGGCGGATGATGGGGCGTCGGCTGCAAATGGAGGATTGACAGGCTGGCAGGATCGTTCTCCTAACCCTGTGGCGTTCACGCTCGACCTTCCTAATGGGGCAAAAGTACCGCAGTACAATGAAAGCGGAGTGAATTTTAATCCGAGTGTGAAGTTTGCGAATCCGGCGAACTGGTCCCATTATAATTCATCGGCGAAATTACTCGGTGATAAAAATATAACATTCCAGTCCGGATATGCCGTTTACAAATGGCCTGAAGCGGGAAGTGCAGGCACTCTCGTAGGCAGTTCCGATCTTAAACCTTCCAACGGAGTTATCGTTATGGGTGGATATGGATCAGATATTAGTAACGGTCCTGGTAGAGAAAAGGTATATAGCTACGCTAGTTCCAATATACGGGATCGTTACCAGCTTATTAATTACGAAATAGGAGAAACAGCTCATACTGCCAGTATTGATGGTCAGAACAAAAATGTGAGATTTCAATCGACAACTTTTACTCCATTCACGTTCATGCCTGTGATCGGAGCTACGAATGCACCCAATAGTAATAACTGGACAGGTCTGCAGGCGGAAGTAGCGGAAATTATTTTGTATGACACCATCACAAGTGCTGATGCAGCGAAGATTGAGACATATCTGGCTGTAAAATATGGCATCACCTTAAACCATGATTATATTGGTACAGATGGTACACTGCTGTGGAGTAAGACGGCCAATGCGGCATACCATCACAATGTGGCGGGCCTCGGCAGAGATAATCTGGAGGACTTGAACCAGAAGCAAAGCCGAAGCATTAATAAAGACACACAAGTCGCAATCGGTCTGGGCGGACTTGCTGAAGCAAACAGCGGAAATACGGCAGCGCTTGCCAACGGGCAATACCTGCTCTGGGGAGATAACGGTGAGCCGCTTAAGTTCACGCAGCAGCGTGGATCGACAGATTGGTATCAGGCCGAACGGATCTGGAAGGTTCAGAATAATGGGATTGTAGGAGAGGTGGAAATCGCCATTCCTGCATCGGCTGCCCCGGGAGCCGTAAAGCTGCTGGTGAGTGATACGGACACGGACTTCGCTCATGCCACTGAGTATGAGCTCAGTTCAATCACACTTGCCAATACAGCTCACTATGCTGCGAAGGTGACGCTCAAGGATGGACAATACTTCACTTTTGCGGCAGAGGCTCCTGAGCTTCAGTATTCTCTGCTGGAACAAATTGCGGAGGATGGGCATGAGATCGTGCTGGCCTTCGACCAGGAGATGACCACGGCGAATCTGGCAGGCTTCAGTGTTCAGATTGGAGGCACAGCCGTGCCTATAGGCAGTCTCCCCTACAGAGTGGACCCTGCCGATTCCAAGAAGCTGATTTTGACGCTGCCTGAGGGAACGGACGTTAAAGGGAAAACGGTTACTGTAGCCTATGATGGCACGGGTTCGCTCAAGAGCACTTACGGAGCCCCTGCTAAGCCGTTTTCGGTGAGTCCAAGGGATCAATTCATTGATTCACTTAAGATCACCCAGCCTGCGGGAAGTCCGGTCAATGTACCTAAACCTGAGATTACAGGAGAGGCTGAAGAGGGTTCTGCCGTAGCAATTGTAATCAGGGATAAAGATGGACAGATCGTAACTGGCGCAGGCGGAAATGCTGTCGTTGAAGCGGACGGGACATGGTCGTTCACCCCGGGCAGCGACTTACACGATGGGGAGTACACCATTGAGGCGACAGCAACCAAAGGTGTGAAATCTGCAGTTGCCACCAAGGGGATTACGGTTAATCTTCCGGTGCCCGGAATTGAGATCACAGCTCCAGGCGGGGAGACGGTAACCGATCCCAAGCCGGAGTTCCAGGGAACGACAGATCCTGGAGCTACAGTAACGGCAGTCATCAAAGATGAGGACGGTCAAACCATCGGAACTCCCGCAGTTACTGTGAATGCGGATGGCACATGGAGCTTTAAGCCGGAAGCGGCACTGCCGTATGGCAAATACACGGTAGAAGTGACTTCGGCCAAAAATGGAAAAACCAACTTGGCCTCCAAAACGATTACAGTAGTAGACAAGAGCAAGCTGCAAGCGGAAGTGGATTTGTCTTCCACGCTGGACGAGGAAGACTACACACCTGGAAGCTGGACGGGCTACGCGTCCAAGCTGACCACCGCGCAAGCGGTGCTGGGTAACGCCACGGCCACGCAGGCCGAAGTGGACACAGCATTGGCAGAACTGACCGCAGCGCGTGAAGCACTGGTGCTGAAACCAGTGGTAGACAAGAGTAAGCTGCAAGCGGAAGTGGATCTGTCTTCCACATTGGAAGATGAAGATTACACACCTGGAAGCTGGACGAGTTATGAGTCCAAGCTGACCACTGCGCAGGCAGTGCTGGGTAGTGCGACGGCTACACAAGCCGAAGTGGACACGGCACTGGCGGAGCTAACGGCAGCGCGTGAAGCACTGGTGCTGAAGCCAGTGGTGGACAAGAGCAAGCTGCAAGCGGAAGTGGATTTGTCTTCCACGCTGGACGAGGAAGACTACACAACGGGAAGCTGGACGAGTTATGAGTCCAAGCTGACCACCGCGCAGGCAGTGCTGGGTAGTGCGACGGCCACACAAACCGAAGTGGACACCGCACTGGCGGAGCTGACTGCAGCGCGCGAAGCGCTGGTGCTGAAACCAGACAAGAGCAAGCTGCAAGCGGAAGTGGATCTGTCTTCCACGTTGGACGAGGAATACTACACACCGGGAAGCTGGACGGGTTATGCGTCCAAGCTGAACACCGCGCAAGCGGTGCTTGCGAGTGCCACGGCTACGCAGGCAGAAGTGGACACGGCGCTGGCGGAGCTGACCGCAGCGCGTGAAGCGCTGGTGCTGAAACCAGACAAGAGCAAGCTACAAGCGGAAGTGGATTTGTCTTCCACATTGGAAGAGGGAGACTACACACCTGGAAGCTGGACGGACTACGCGTCCAAGTTGACTACCGCGCAGGCGGTGCTGGGCAACGCCACAGCCACGCAGGCCGAAGTGGACGCGGCGCTGGCGGAGCTGACCGCAGCGCGTGAAGCACTGGTGCTGAAGCCAGTGGTGGACAAGAGCAAGCTGCAAGCGGAAGTGGATCTGTCTTCCACGCTGGACGAGGAAGACTACACACCGGGAAGCTGGACGGATTACGCGTCCAAGCTGACTACCGCGCAAGCTGTGCTGGGCAGTGCGACGGCTACGCAGGCCGAAGTGGACACAGCACTGGCGGATCTAACCGCAGCGCGTGAAGCACTGGATCTGAAGCCAGTGGTGGATAAGAGCAAGCTGCAAGCGGAAGTGGATTTGTCTTCCACGCTGGAAGAGGAAGACTACACAACTGGAAGCTGGACGGATTATGCGTCCAAGCTGACTACCGCGCAGGCGGTGCTGGGCAGTGCGACGGCTACGCAGGCCGAAGTGGACACAGCACTGGCGGAGCTGACTGCAGCGCGTGAAGCGCTGGTGCTGAAACCAGTGGTGGATAAGAGTAAGCTGCAAGCGGAAGTGGATCTGTCTTCCACGCTGGACGAGGAAGACTACACACCTGGAAGCTGGACAGACTACGTGTCCAAGCTGACTAACGCGCAGGCGGTGCTGGGCAGTGCGACGGCTACGCAAGCCGAAGTGGACACAGCACTGGCGGAGCTGACTGCAGCGCGTGAAGCGCTGGTGCTGAAACCAGTGGTGGATAAGAGTAAGCTGCAAGCGGAAGTGGATCTGTCTTCCACGCTGGACGAGGAAGACTACACACCTGGAAGCTGGACAGACTACGTGTCCAAGCTGACTAACGCGCAGGCGGTGCTGGGCAGTGCGACGGCTACGCAAGCCGAAGTGGACACGGCACTGGCGGAGCTGACCGCAGCGCGTGAAGCACTGGTACTGAAGCCAGTGGTGGACAAGAGCAAGCTGCAAGCGGAAGTGGACTTGTCTTCCACGCTGGACGAGGAAGACTACACACCTGGAAGCTGGACAGACTACGCGTCCAAGCTGACGACTGCGCAAGCGGTGCTTACGAGTTCCACGGCTACACAAGCCGAAGTGGACGCAGCACTGGCGGAGCTGACCGCAGCGCGTGAAGCACTGGTACTGAAACCAGTGGTGCCAGTAGTGGACAAGAGCAAGCTGCAAGCGGAAGTGGATCTGTCTTCCACATTGCATGAGGAAGACTACACCCCGGGAAGCTGGACAGATTATGCGTCCAAGCTGACTACCGCGCAGGCGGTGCTGGCGAGCGACACTGCCACGCAGGCAGAGGTGGACACGTCACTGGCAGAGCTAACCGCAGCGCGTGAAGCGTTGGTGCTGAAACCAGTGGTGCCAGTAGTGGATAAGAGCAAGCTGCAAGCGGAAGTGGACTTGTCCGCTATTCTGGACAAGGAGACCTACACGTCAGCAAGCTGGACGAGCTACGAGTCCATGCTGACCGACGCGCAAGCAGTACTGGCAAGCGCTACTGCCACACAGGCCGAAGTGGACGCAGCACTGGAAGCATTGCAGGCGGCTTACCGGGCATTGGTTCCGAAGAGCGGTCTGGCAAGCATTGCGCCATCTGCTGGTGTGATTCAACCCAATGTGACGGCGAGCGTGTACGAATACAGTCTTAATGTGGAGCACAATGTCTCCGAGCTTCAACTGACATTGGCAGCCGCTCATCCGGACGCGGCCATTACGGTTAACGGCCAGGCTGCCGGGACGGGGCAAGCAAATGCTGCGGTGACACTGAATGTAGGCGATAATACCGTAACCATTGTAGTCCGGGAAACAGACGGCAGCGAAAAAACGTACACGGTTACCGTGAGACGCCAATCCGCGCCAAATGAGTCATCGCAGACGCCTTATACTCCTTCTGCACCGCCGGTCTTACCGGTTGTAGAGAGAATAACGGTAGATGTAGAAGCCATTGGTTATGGAATTGTTGCAAAAACAGAAATTGAAAGAACGACGAATAACGATGGCAGCAAGAGCGATAAAGTAACGTTCACAACGGCCAAAGCACTTGAAGCCGTTGAAAAGACCCTGGCTGCCCATTCGCCAAGCGTACGTATTGTCATTCCGGACAAACAGGATGTCGTAAAAGATGTCCGTGTGGAGCTGCCGGATGCGGCAGTGAAGGCTGTGCAGGAAGCCGGGCTCAACCTGGAAATCTATACGGATAACGGCATGATTACCATTCCGAATGCCTCGCTTAACGGACTGAATCCGAATCTGTATTTCCACCTCGTTCCTGTCAAACAGGAAAGCGAGCGCAAGCAGGTAGAAGAACGGGCCAGAACAGAGGAGATTGTCCGGAAGGCACTGAACAACGGCAACGTCTATGTGGTGGATCGTCCAATCACGATTGAGACCAATATGACCAGCCGCCCGGTAACAATCACCCTGCCGCTCGACAGCAGTCATGTACCGGCAGAGGCAAGCGCAAGAGAAGCTTATCTGTCGAAGCTGGCCGTGTTCATTGAGCACAGCGACGGAGAACGGGAACTGGTGAAACCTGCAATTGTAGCGTATGGAGACAACAAGCTGGGCCTGACCTTCACCATCGGGAAGTTCAGCACCTTCACCATTCTTAATCTGGATAACGGGGGTGCCGAAAGCCACCAAGCTTATATGGTGGGCATGCCGGACGGAACGTTTAAGCCGGAGAACGCGATGACCCGGGCGCAGGTAGCCATGATTCTGTACCGGGTGCTGGAGCTGCAGGGTGCAGGGACAGCCCGCTATTCGGATGTAGCAGGCAGCCACTGGGCCGCAGAAGCTATCCGTCAGGTCACAGCAGCCGGACTTATGAAGGGCATGACCGATGGAAGCTTCAGACCGGAGCAGAGCATCACCAGAGCGGAGATGGCAGTCATCATTGCGCGCTGGAAAGCACTCTCAGGTACAGGCGAACACCGCTATAACGACGCCGCCGGACATTGGGCGGAGAAGGCAATTGGCCAAACGAACGAGGCTGGGTATATGGAAGGCATGCTGGATGGCAGCTTCCAGCCGAACAAAGCCTTGACCCGTGCTGAGGGAGTTACTGTGTTTAACCGTATCTTGGAAAGAGGACCGCTGTACGGTGAGACCGTGCCAGTATGGTCCGATGTGCCGATGACCCACTGGGCATTCCATCAGATTGAGGAAGCATCCAGGGATCACAGCTACACAAGCCGGCCGGAAGGCGGCGAGACGATGATCAAGCCATAAATATATAAATAAAGAAGGGCTGTCCAAGTCATGAAAATGACGAGGGCAGCCCTTCTTTAAAAGATAAGAATTGATATGCTTCGCGCTATAATTATCCTTATCTTTCTCGCTGAAACGGTACCGTCCTCTAAAAGGACGGCAAAACCGTTTCCACTTGTTGGAATGCTTCAACAGGAGATCTTTTTAACGGGCCCCCGCTTAATTTTGCAAATGCCGCCTATACTCATAAGCCGTGATGCCATACACACTTTTGAAATGCCGGTTCAGATGGGTCAGGTCCGTGAAGCCGAATTCAGCAACAGCGGAATAGATATCCCTGTTCTTCTCGATGAATTGCTTGGCATGCTCGACCTTGCAGTTCAGGAAGAATTGATAGGGTGAGCTGCTCCGGGTTAAACAGCATGACCCCATTCCTGTGCGAGGCCTGAAAGCTGCCGTCCAGTGTATATTGCTGAATGCAAGCAGGCGGTTCAGCAGAGCGGATGCGGTAAGGAGCAGTCCGAAGGCGAGTGTGGCTCCGCCGACGTATCCCATTGTTTTCCTGGCCCCATGGTGTTGCACAGAGGAGAGGATCACAATATTGGTCGGGCCGGGTGTGAAGGTAACTACAATACAATAGATGATAAAGGAAAGGATATTCATGATGACCTCCGGTGTAAGTAGTTCCATGAATATACACCGGGACCGGGAATGGCTATAGTACATTATTGCAGCTCGCTATTCCATTAGCCGAGAGCACTCCATATTGTCAATATCCCCATCACCATGACGAATGATCCCATCCATAAGCCCACTGCCCCTCTGAAGCGCATGGAGCTGATGTAGGCGTCACTGGGTTCACTATCTCCTTTCGTTTTCCAGCCCTCACTCATCTGCCAGGTGAAGGTAGGGTGTCTGCGCACATATAAGGCAAATAAGTTGATTGCAATTCCAAATAGCAAGAAGAAGATTCCTGCAAAAGTTCCGATGATAATCAGCTCCTTAGTAAGTTTCAAATGTTTAGCCGTTTGTATCTAATACGTTACTTGGTTTAGGGGAGGTTTCACAATTATAATAAACGTGAAGTATAATAGTCCGATAGTATTTCTTCTGAAGGAGAGTCCTTTGTGTTCAAAATAATGCTAATCGAAGATGATATCACCCTGTTCGGGGAGATCAGGGAGAGGCTTGCCCAATGGTCCTATGAGGTGTACGGGATTACAAATTTCGGTAAGGTACTGCAGGAGTTCTCGGAGGTAAAGCCCGACCTGGTAGTGATTGATATCCAGCTGCCGCAGTTCGACGGCTTCCACTGGTGCCGGATTCTGCGCAGCCACTCCAAGGTGCCGATTATTTTCCTCTCCTCCAGGGACCATCCTAGCGATATGGTGATGTCGATGCAGCTTGGGGCCGATGATTTCATTCAGAAGCCGTTCCATTTCGAGGTGCTGATTGCCAAGATTCAGGCTACCCTACGCCGGGTCTATAATTACGCCAAGGAAGGCACGGAGCTGAAGACCTGGCGCGGAGCGGCGATTGAGTTCGTGAAGAATACGGTCACGGGCAGCGGGGGAGCGGCCCTGCTGACCAAGAATGAGATGATGATTCTCAAAATCCTGCTGGAGCGCAAGAACAGTATTGTGGAACGTGAGGTGATCATCACCAGCCTGTGGGACAACGAGCATTTTGTCAGCGATAATACGCTGACTGTGAACGTGAACCGGCTGCGCAAGAAGCTGGAGCCGCTCGGTCTGGATGCCTACATAGAGACTAAGGTGGGGCAAGGGTATATGGCGACTGAAGAGGCGGCAGAATGATAAGGAAATACATCACCGAGAAGCGGAGCTGGCTGCTCCTGCTGGCCGCCCTCCAGCTGATTATTATTTTCGTGGCCTTTATTGACTCTGCCATACCGCTGCTGCCAGTCCTATACATTGTACTGCTGAATACGCTGCTCTGTCTGGCCTTCGTCTTCCTGCGCTATTCCCGGGAGACCCGGTTCTATAAGAGCCTTGCCTCCTGGGATCAGATCTATGAGCTGCAGGCGGTCCTCGATCCCGGTAGTCCGATGGAGCGGCTGGTCCATGAGGCGGTAAGCGCCCAGACAGACCGCTACAAGCGCGAATCCTTCATGAATGTCCAGCTGCTGGAATCGGAGAAGGACGAGCTGCTGGCCTGGATACATGAGGTCAAGACCCCGCTGACTGCCATGCAGCTCATGATAGAGCGCCTGCCGGACGAGACCCTGCAAAGACAGATGATGTACGAATGGCTGCGGATTCACCATCTGCTCGACCAGCAGCTGCATCAGAAGCGGATTCCCTTCATCCGTAATGATCTGTTCATTGAAAAGGTCAGTCTTGCCCCTATCCTTAATAAGGAGATCCGGGCACTGAAATCCTGGTGCATCTCCAAACGCATCGGGTTCGACGTAGAGCTTGAGGCCGAGACCGTGCTGACAGACGGCAAATGGCTGGCCTTCATGCTCAGACAGCTCCTGACCAATGCCGTGAAATACAGCGAAGCCTCCGATATCCTCATCCGGAGCCTAGAAGAGGGCGGCCATGTCGTGCTTGTCATTGAAGACAGAGGACAGGGGATAGATCCCAGGGATCTGCCGCGCATCTATGATAGGGGCTTCACCTCATCGCGCTTCCGCCAGGAGGGGGCAGCCACCGGCATGGGGCTATATCTGACCCGGCAGGTGGCGGAGCCGCTGCAGATCAGACTTCACGCTGCTTCCGTGCTTGGGCAGGGGAGTGTGTTTACGCTAACTTTTCCAAGGGAGAATGACTTTCAGCGGCTAACAGGCATGTGACAATAGTGTCACATGCCTGTTCCATTTGTTCGGCGAAGCGCAGGAAAATGATCATCCACCCGCTTATGATAGAGCTATAGAAAAGGAGTGGGGAACAGATGCTTATCATGCAAGCTAACAAAATCTATAAAACCTATGGCAACAAATTCAATAAACAGGAAGTCCTGAGCGGTATTGATCTTCAGGTGGACAAGGGCGAGTTCGTCGGAATCATGGGTCCGTCCGGGTCCGGCAAAACGACGCTTCTGAACGTATTGTCCTCCATTGACCGGGTAAGCAAGGGCACGATCGAAATTGAGGGCAAGGAATTCACCGGGATGAAGGAGAAGCAGCTCGCCGAGTTCCGCAAGCATCATCTCGGGTTCATTTTCCAGGATTATAACCTGCTCGACACCTTGACGGTCAAGGAGAACATCATGCTGCCGCTATCGATTACAGGCATGTCCAAGAAGGAGGCGCACCAGAAATTCGACCAGGTAGCGGGCGAGCTGGGAATCTATGAGCTGAAGGATAAATATCCGGCGGAAATCTCAGGCGGGCAGAAGCAGCGTACGTCTGCGGCACGGGCGTTCGTGCATGATCCGAGTATTATTTTTGCCGATGAGCCGACGGGAGCCTTGGATTCCAAATCTGCGTCCGATCTGCTGAACAAGCTGGCTGCCATGAACAGCAAGCGTGAAGCTACCATTGTCATGGTTACGCATGATGCCGTGGCCGCCAGCTACTGCAGCCGCGTGGTGTTCATCCGGGATGGGCAAATCTACACCCAGCTGAACAAGGGGGAGGAATCGCGGCAATCCTTCTTGGGTGATATTATCAGCACCCAGGGCGTACTTGGTGGTGTCACGCAATGAGTCTGAATTATATTATCCTGCGGAACCTCAAAAAGAACATTAAGAACTATTATCTCTACGTTTTTGCTCTTATTTTCAGTGTGGCCCTGTATTTCTCCTTCGTGACGCTGCAGTTCGACCCGGCCATGCACGAGGTCAGCGGTTCAATCAAAGGCGGGGCAGCCATTGGCGCGTCCTCGGTCCTGCTGGTAGCGATTGTTGCTATCTTCCTGCTGTACGCGAACACGATCTTCATCAAGCGCCGCAGCAAGGAGATCGGGCTGTTCCAGCTAATCGGGCTGACCAAGAGCAGAATCTTCGTGCTGCTGAGCGCCGAGAATTTGATTCTGTACTTCGGCTCAATGTTCGCCGGAATCGGCGCAGGGTTCGTGATGTCACGGCTGATCCTGATGGTGCTGTTCAAAATCCTGGAGGTCGAACAGCTGGCAGCCTTGCGCTTTTCCCCCGAGGCTTTGCAGCGGACGGTGCTGGTTTTTGCCGCCGTGTATGTGCTGATTATGATTATGAATTACACCTTCATCCGGGCCCAGAGCATTCTGTCGCTATTCAAGGCTACGGCCACTTCCCAGACGCGTATTCAGAGAATGTCGCTGTGGGAGGTTGTGATCGGCGTGCTCGGGATGATCAGTATCTGTGGAGGATACTATATCTCCGGGGAGCTGTTCAGCGGCAAATTCACGGGCATGGGCGGATTGATGTATGCGATGATTGCTATCCTCGCACTGGTGATTATCGGGACGTATCTGTTCTACAAAGGCTCGGTCAGCTTCCTCTTCAATCTCATCCGCCGCAAGAAGAAGGGCTACCTGTCCATTCGGGAGGTATTATCGCTCTCTTCCATTATGTTCCGGATGAAATCGAATGCCCTGCTGCTGACGGTCATCACCACGGTATCCGCGCTGGCGATCGGCCTGCTCTCTCTGAGCTATATCTCATATTATTCGGTGGAGTCCTCCGCGCGCGAGAGCTCGCCGCATGATTACGGCTTCCTTCAGAAGGCGGATGAGGCGGGATTCCGGGAGGCGCTCGACAAGGCCGGCATAGGTTATACCACTCTGGAGATTCCAACGGTGCAGGTAGAGGTGGATCTTAAGGAGGTCCTGGATACTAAAAATTTCCCCAACAATGACACCAGTCTATTGGCGACCGTGATTAGTGAGAGCAGTCTGAAAAACATGGATTTGCAGCCGGGTGAGGTACGGATTATGGGGTATACGACTACGAAGCAAACCATGCATCAGCTCAAGAACAAGGGGGAACTCGACTTCTCCACCAAGGATGGTGTTATGAAGCAGCAGCTCGCAGGATTGTCAGAGGAGACTGTTCTGCCGTATTATTTTGGCGGAGGTGTTCTGGGGGTGTTCGTGGTGGATGATTCAGTCTTCCAGGAATTGCTTCAGCATAAAGATCCGGATGAGCAAAAAAGAGTGAGCGGCGAAGGAATCTATTACGGTATCAATCTTACCGGGTCCTCGCAGGCCAAGCAGGCTTATGAGATTTATAAGCAGCAGAAGCCGGAGCGGCAAAGCTTCTCGCAATATGAATTTGAGTTCAACCAGCGGACCAATATGGGCCTCATTATGTTCATTGTCGGCTTCCTGGGCCTGACGTTCCTGATCACCTCCGGCTGTATTCTCTATTTCAAGCAGATGGATGAGAGCGAGGAGGAGCGGGAGGGATATACGATCCTGCGCAAGCTGGGCTTCACCCAAGGGGATCTCCTGCGCGGCATCCAGTTCAAGCAGCTGTTCAATTTCGGTATTCCGCTGATTGTCGGGCTGTGCCACAGTTACTTTGCGGTGAAATCCGGCTGGTTCTTCTTCGGGACCGAAATGCTGACCCCGATGTTCGTCGTTATGGGGGTCTATACCGTGCTGTATTCGATCTTCGGCATCCTGTCCGTTCTGTATTACAAGCGGGTAATCCGGGAGTCGCTGTAAAGATATGTAATGATGAGGATAGCCTTGGGGCTGTCCTTTTTCTTTTTAGAGGATTATACTCCTGCTGATTTCATCCAAAAGTGTTCAGCTCTTGCCTTACGCAAAACAGGCAGCGATAATGGTATAATAAGACTGAAACGTAGCAGACCAAACCAAATGGGAAGTGCTTACGATGAACGAACCTGTGCTGAAAAAAGCCATGAACACGTTGGAGTTTTTGAGTCAGAACGAGGAAGCCCGCAGACAATACGAAGCACGTCAGCGCTATTTACATGACGAGGCGTCGATGTATGAAGCGGCTAAGGTGGCCGAGGCCAAGGGATGGGCTGAAGGTGAGGCTAAGGGGAAGGCCGAGGGAATGGCAAAGGGTAAAGCAGAGGGTAAAGCAGAGGGTAAGGCAGACGCTCAAAAAGAAACGGCTCATAAACTGCTTGTTCTAGGTATAGAACTATCTGTTATCGCCGAGGCAACAGGGCTATCCGTAGAAGAGATTCAGAAGTTAAAGCCGCTACAGTAAAAGTTGCAGAGATATCAGACTATAGACAGAAGAGGTGGGGGCGTGTCAGTTACAGTTGGGGAGATTAAATCGATTAACCGTTATCCGGTAAAATCCTTTGCGGGGGAGGCACTGGAGGCCTGTAAGGTTGTCTCTTACGGAGTGGAGGGGGACCGGTATTGTTCCTTTTATGATATGACCAAAAAAGACTGGTCCCAGTATATCACTGCCCGGAAGATTCCGAAGATGATGTCCTATAAGGCGGAGTATACGGGGGAAGATATCCGTGTAACGGCTGCGGATGGCCGGGTGTTCGGCTGGGACCAGGAGCTGCTGGACGAGATACAGAGTTTGACCTCTACCGAAATTACGATGTCTGCGTTCAAGGCACCACACCCGGAGGAGCAGTACCCGGAGCTATTATCGGTAGATGGGGCAAGTATTCTGCTGGTGACCGATAAGAGCTTGAAGAAGCTGGAGGCGATGTGGGGCAAGCCAATTGACCAGCGCCGCTTCCGCGGCAACTTTCTCGTGGAAGTGAGTGAGGACTCGCTCGGGGAGGAAGAGTGGCTCGGCCGCCGTCTGTCGATAGGCAGTACAGTGCTGCAAGTGGATAGCTATTGCGAGCGCTGCGTAATGATTACGACAGACCCGGATACCCTGGAACGGGACAGTTCGCTGCTGAAGCAAGTATATAAAGAGCTTAAGCAGCAGTTCGGCGTCTATGCCTCTGTAATCCGCACGGGAGAAGTTCGGCTGGGCGATCAGGTTCATATGCTGGATAACTAAGCTGGACAGGGGTGAACGATATGCTGGAGTTGTCCATGGAGCATGCGGATGAGCTGGTGAAGGTGACACATGCGCTCTCTACAGAGCTAAGGCTCAGAATGCTGGCGCTGCTTAACACCCGGAGAATGAATGTAGCGGAGCTGGCTGAAGCGCTGGAAATTCCGGTATCTACGGCAGCCTCCAACGTGAAGGTACTGGAGCAGGCAGGGCTGATTGAGACCGAGCTGCTGCCTGCTTCACGCGGGGCGATGAAGGTATGCAGCCGGATCTATGATGATATCAAGATCACGATCAATGCCCCGCAGCGCCGCCTGCAAGCCGGTCAAGGCGAATATTGCTATGAGATATCCATGCCGATCGGCAATTTCACAGCATGCGAAGTGGCGCCTACCTGCGGTATGGTCAGTGAGAATGGTCCGATTATTTCGGAGGATTCACCGGCGGGATTTTTTCATCCGGACCGGGTGCAGGCCCAGCTGCTCTGGCTGCGCAAAGGTTATCTCGAATACCGCTATCCGCTGGAAATTCCGCAAGGAGCGGTGCTTCACCGGATTCAATTCTCCATGGAGATCTGCTCGGAGGCACCGAATTACGAGAATGACTGGCCTTCGGATATCACACTGTGGATTAACCAGGTGGAGGTGGGGACCTGGACCTCGCCCGGCGACTTCGGCGGCAGACGCGGGAAGCTGAATCCCTCGTGGTGGATTGATACGGGAACCCAGTTCGGCGCACTCAAGACCTGGAGCGTAGATAATACCCGCAGCACTATCGACCATCAGGAGCTATCTGCTGTTAATCTGGAGCAGCTGAACCTCACCGGCCAGAACCACGTGGATCTGCGGCTGGGCGTGAAGGAGAATGCGGTCTTCAAGGGCGGTATGAACCTGTTCGGCAAAAAATTCGGCGATTATGAGCAGGATCTGGTGATGAAGATTTTTTATAGTGTGGAGCCTTAGTCTAGAAGTAAGGTGAATGTAAGATTTTATTTGCGGAAAAGAACCTGCTGCTTACGGCGAAGGTTCTTTTTGGCGTCACCATTGACATTTCAGCGGATTCTGCAATAATTAATGCATATTTATTGTATTAAAACAAAAATACTGTTCTTAAGGAGTGTGCGCACTATAATGACAACCCGGCACTATATCAAGGATTATCCTCGGCCGCAGTTCGTCCGTGACGCCTGGCAGAGCCTGAACGGGGAATGGGATTTCCGGTATGACGATGACAACATGGGGGAGCGGGAGAGATGGCATGAGGATCTGCACGGCGATCTGAAGATTCAGGTTCCGTTCACGTATGAGACGGTGGCGAGTGGAATCGGCGAGACCACGTTCCATCCGTATGTATGGTATGAGCGGGAGGTACAACTACCTGACACCTTGGGCAACAAGCGGGTGCTGCTGAATTTCCAGGCGGTGGATCATATCGCGAAGGTGTGGGTGAACGGCAGCTATGCCGGGGGGCACCAAGGCGGGTACGCGGCTTTTACACTGGATATCACAGATTATCTGAACACAGGTGCCGGAGCGCTGAACCGTCTGACCGTCAAGGCAGAGGATAGCCAGAGCTGTACACAACCACGGGGCAAGCAGCGCTGGGTGGATGAGAATTTCGAGTGCTTCTATGTGCAGACCACGGGAATCTGGCAGAGTGTGTGGCTGGAGTGTGTATCCCCTTCGTATCTTAAGTCTGTCAAAATCACTCCGGATCTCGATAACCGCTCGGTCCGCTTCGAATACGAGGCTCAGGTGGCAGCCCCGAATCTCCGGCTGGAGACCCGGATCAGCACGCAGGAGAAGACCTTCAAGCAGGTCTCGCTGCATATCGACCGGTCTTGGCAGCAACTGGATGTAGAGCTGACCCATGAAGCGAATGGCCCGTGGAAGCTCCAGTCCTGGTCGCCCGCTTCGCCGGTGCTGTATGAGGTGGAGTTCGTTCTGTACGAAGGGGACAAGGTGATCGACCAGGTCTACTCCTACTTCGGACTCCGCAAAATCTCCATCGAACAAGGCAAGGTGCTGCTCAACAATACGCCAGTGTACCAGAAGCTGATTCTGGACCAGGGCTATTGGCCGGACAGCCATTTGACCCCGCCTTCGGAGGAGGCGCTGATTGCTGACATTGATGCGATTCTCGCGATGGGCTACAACGGGGTACGCAAGCATATGAAGATTGAGGATGCGCGCTTTCTGTACTGGTGTGATGTGAAGGGACTGCTGGTCTGGTCGGAGATGGCGGCCACCTATGAGTTCAATGATGAGGCCGTGGTGCAGTTCACGAAGGAATGGACCGAGATTGTCCGGCAGCAATATAATCATCCCTCGGTGATTACCTGGGTGCCTTTTAACGAATCCTGGGGTATTCCGCAGGTCTATACGAATAAGCGGCAGCAGCAATTCACTGAGGGCATCTATCATCTTACTAAGGCGATGGACCCGGACCGTCCGGTGATTGTCAATGACGGCTGGGAGCATACGATCAGCGATATTATTACCCTGCATGATTATGAAGAGAGCGGAGCTGTGTTACTAGAACGTTATGCAGACTCCGGCAGTGTGCTTGGCGGCAGCTCCTCGTTCAATAACTGGAAATACGCGATGGCCCAGGGCTACGAATACCGGGGTCAGCCTGTCATAGTCAGTGAATTCGGGGGCATTGCCTTCAACACCGGCGAGGGGTGGGGCTATGGAGAGCAGGTCAGCAGCACGGAAGCCTTCATTGAACGGTTCCGCAGCATCACGCAGGCGATCAAGGATACACCTTACATCTGCGGTTATTGCTACACTCAGGTTACGGATGTGCAGCAGGAAGTGAACGGACTGTTGAACGCGGACCGGACCCCGAAGATTCCGATGGACGAGATTCGTAAGATCAACCGGTAGAAGGGTCTATCCGCAGAGCGGAGATCAGGTGATCAGCTCCGGGACCGGACAGAACCCAGGATTCGCGGTGCACAGAGCTGTGGTGAAGTCGGGCCGTGTCTTCCTCAGCACAGCGAAATAACTACGGATGACATGATTCAGCTCAGGACTGCCATTCTGGAAGGATAGGGACTTAAGGGTCTGGACATGGGTGTAATAGTATTTGGTCTTCTGCTTAGGCAGCTTGTAGACGGTTGGCGGAACATACGTAGTGACGTCAAAAAGATTGGCATAGCGGTAGCTGCTGCGCACATACCGGCTGAAGGCCTTGGCAAAATCCGCATCCCCGACACGCGGAGAACCGTAGGTATACAGCCGCGGGGCGGTCAAGGCAGAATTGGCAGCAACATCCAGCGCACACAGAGTGGCCAGTGCCCCGCCAAGGCTATGGCCTGTTACATATAGCGTCTTCTCTGGAGACAGAGTACCAAGCACGGAGAGAATGGCATCCCGAGCGGATGCATAGATATCGGTGAACCCCCGATGGGTCATGCAGGGTTCCTGGATGTATTTAAATTTCTTTTGCGCGGCATTCATGTTCGAGAGCCAGTCATTGGTGGAGATGCTTCCGCGCCAGGCAATAATGATCTCCTGCGGTGATTCCAGAATGAAGCCGAACAGCTCCCACACATTCCCCATCGATTTCGCCTGGAAGCTATGCACGGCCGAGAAGTCCGCCGGTACCACGAACGCACCCTCCGCATTGGCAAATTGGGTATAGGTCTGTCCGCAGACAGCCGCCAGAAAAATCGCCCATTCCGCCTCACCTGTCATGGTACTCATTCTGCATCCCGCCTTTCTTTATATCTGTGTATGATGGGAAGGCGGGATTGGTGCCTATTCGTATGGTGACAGCATAGATGGACCGTGTATATAATTAATCCATTGTCTGCCAAATACATATAAGGTAAAGCAAACGTAAGGGATTGCGGGATTGGAGGAGGAAATGAAATGATTGAGGAACGTATCTCAATAGGAGAGATAAGCATTAACGCTAAGTATTCTTTAAAAGACAAGCCTGTCATCTTGTTGCTTCATTTCAGCGGCGGAAACCTGCATATGTGGGATGGAGTTCTCCCGCAACTGGAGCAGGACTACAGCATCCTTGCACCGGATCTCCGGGGGCATGGCCGGTCGGACAAGCCGGAGACTGGCTATCATATTGACGAGATGGCAGAGGATATGTATCAATTGCTGAGGCATTTGGAGGTGGAAAAGTGCCACGTAGTAGGAAGCTCCATGGGAGCACAGGTAGCGGTCAGTCTGGCAGCAGACCATCCGGAGCTTGTATTATCTCTGGTGTGCGAAGGTGCGCTGAATAACGAATTTGGCGAATATGGTATATTTGACGGCACGGTGGAAGCGGTGGAGCAGAGGAAAGTGCAGCTTCGGGCAGAACTGGAGGAATGGAAGGAACCGTGCTATGACAGCCTTGAATCGTATGTAGCCCAGCAGCGGGCTGAGCTGACTGCGGAGGGCCTGTGGAATGAATATTTCTGTGCGTTCTATACGCATAGTCTGGAGCAGCATCCAGACGGCAAGTATTCCTATTGTTATCCGAACCGTGTCAGAATCGAATACATAGTGAAGTATTGGGAGCTGTGTTTTGAACACTATTATCAGAAAATACAATCCCCGGTCCTGTTCCTGCCCAGCGAAGCGGAATGGAACGATGAACGGGTCCGCAGCAGTCTGAATGCCTTCGCAGAGCTGCTGGACAGCTATGAAATTGCGCTGATCCCGGATTCGCTTCATGCGTATGTCTGGATGCAGCTTCCGCTTCAGGCAGGTCAGGCTGTGCGGGATTTTCTGGACAAGCAGCTCTAACCCTACCAAGCATATAAAGAAGCCCGGTTCAGAGACAGGACTCCGAACCGGGCTTTGCTGTGTGAAGGATGGTGCCTATTTTCAGCTTTTATTCGCTCTCCGGCGGATCTTCAACTACCCGGTCAGGCAGCTGAGTCACATAGCTGTCGGACATGCGGAGCAGCTCCAGCGCCCGGGTGAATTCATCCTCTGTCGATTGAAGCAGATCCGTGCCGTCACCGGACAGGGTGTAATGCTGGCCGTCCTCGAACCCGCTGCCTGACAGGAACAGCTCTTCATTATTAACGAAGGAACCCGTAGGCAGATAATAGCGCTGCGGCAGCAGGTTATACGCGGTCTGGTTAAGCAGATCCTGTCCGAAGTGGATATGATAGTCCAGCGGAACCCCGAGCAGATTGGCAACGGTCGGCAAAATATCCACCTGGCCGCCTAACTGCTCCTTCAGTGCCGGTGTGGTAATGCCTGTGGCTGAGATGATCAGCGGTATATTAATCAGATCACGCTCATTATATTCATGGTCCAGAATCTCCTCCAGCAGGACCTTGTCGGCCTCTTTTAGCGAGAATATAGGAAGACCCCGGTGATCGCCGTAAAGGACCATTATGCTGTTATCCCACACACCGCTGCTCTTAAGCTCATCAAGAAATTGGCCCAGCGCATAATCCGCATAGTTCTCAGCCCGGATATAGTCACCGACTAGCGTCCCTTCGTACCGTTCCGGCAAGGTCATCTTGTATTTGCTCTCCGGGATCGAGAACGGATTATGCGACGACATCGAGATGACATGGGCATAGAAGGGCTGTTCACGCTGATCCATCTGCGCAAGCTCCGCAGAGGTCTTTCTGTACAGGACTTCATCCGAGGAGCCATAGAAGACTGCATCCTCTTCGCCGAAGTAGGTTTTGTCGTAATATTGATTGAAGCCCAGCGCCTTGTACAGCTCCCCGCGGTTCCAGAACTCTACATTATTGGTATGAAAAGTCGCTGTATCGTACCCCTGTGCCTCCAGCAGCTTCGGCAGGCTCGGCAGCTCCTTCGGAGCATACTTATCTGTGGCCGGACCGTCCGGCGGCACATAAAAGGAAGTGTTGACGATGAATTCGGCATCCGAGGTATTGCCCTGGCCTACCTGCTGAAAGAACCGGGGGAAATAGTAGCTCTCGCCGGCCAGCCTATTCAGGTTCGGTGTGATTTCGGTTCCGTCCACGGACAGATTGATCAGGAAGTTCTGGAGCGACTCCATCTGCAGGATGATCAGATTCTTACCCTTGGCAGCCCCGAACAAGACCGGATTAGCTTTCTGCTGAATGCCCTTTGTCATGTCGATGCCAGCCTGGGAGATTTGCGCAGGGTCCATAGGCTCTTCTGCGGGTTCACGCAGCAGGGCGTAGGCTTCATAATTGAGAATGCCCATTTGCTCTGCCTTGACATTCTCATTCATACTGGCTTTATTGGGGAAGATATTCATCATGCACAGCGTAAGCGAGATGCAGAACAGGATAGCCACTGCCTTGCGGTTGCTGGGCCGGGACATGGAATGCTTCCAGGCGAGCGCTTTTTTGCGTCTGAGCATGATCAGGCTGATAATAATGATGTCTACGAAGATAAGCATATATTGCGGATGCACGACGGCGAATATACTTTTTTTGACGGCGCCTACCTGTTTGACCTGTCCGAAGACCTGAGACGTAGCAATCATACCAAAATGATTATGATAGACGATGAGAGAGAAGAACAGTACAGTAATGAGCAGATTGACGATCAGATAGATGGCGACCTTGTGCTTGGTGGCGAACCATTCGATGAGGCAGAACAGCAGCAGCACGAACGGGATTTCCTTCAGCCAGGTGGTCCAGGTGGGACCGTCCTCGAATAAGTAATACCAGGCGAAATAACTCTTCACCAGCATGATCAGCGAGAAGAACAGAATCGACCTTTTTCGAAGCGAACGTGATTCCTTGTAAGGCATTGCGTATGCGCATCCTTTTCTATATAATCCATTAATTCTATTACAGGGCCGAGTTCAAAATCAACCGGTATTTAAGGGCAGTTTGGTGAAAAATAAAGGTGAAAGTTCACCGCATATACGTTATTCTCTAAGAAGCATCCGGGAAGTTGAACCGTTGATAAACGAAGCAGGAGGAACAATGATGACCAAAGAATTCTCGCGCCAATATACAGACAGTGTGAAGCAGGAACTATTGAACAGACTCGGCCTGAAGCAGGTGTATTTCAAGGGACAGCAGGGCGAGGACCTGTTATATGAAGCAACGGGCTTTGACCGCGGCACCTCGCATAAGTTCTGTGTCAGAACGCGGAAGGGCACCGTTGACGAATGGGTAGGCGGGAAGTGGATGAAGGTCCGCAGCTTCTCGATTGCCAGCAAACAGGAGGGTTCAGAATGAGCAGCAATTCCCATTTGCAGTTACAGGTACAGCCTTTGACAGAGATCAAGCATCTGAAGATTCATGGCAGAACGACCGGAGCGCTTAACCCCCTGACGTTATTCTGGACGGGCAGTGCGATAGAGGTGAACCTCCGGGCCTCCGAGCTGTGGCTTGAAGTGGAATCCGGTTACGATCATCACGAATCCTGGATCAGTGTGCTGATCAACTCCGTTCCTGTCAGCAGACAGATGGTGAATGCCGGAAGGCACTGGATCTGCGTATTCAGAGGGATGAACCCTGAGACTGTGAAGAATATCCGGATTGTAAAAGAGGTCCAGGCGATGAGCGGCGACCCCGGCGCCTATCTTCAGTTCCATGCGGTCCGCACAGACGGCAGCTTCCTGCCTGTTGAAGCGAAGCCGTACCGGCTGGAGTTCATCGGTGACAGTATCACCTCAGGTGAGGGCGTCATTGGTGCCAAGAGTGAAGAGGACTGGATTCCCGCCTGGTTCAGCGGCGTTCATAACTATACAGCGATCACTGCCGAATCCGTGCAGGCCGAATTCCGGGTGATCTCACAGAGCGGATGGGGAGTGCTCTCCAGTTGGGATAATAACCCGGGGGGCAATATTCCTGACATCTATGAGCAGGTCTGCGGTCTGCTGACCGGCCCGCATAATGAAGCGCTTGGAGCGCATGCGATGAATGATTTTGCGGCCTGGCAGCCGGATGTGGTGGTAGTCAACCTGGGTACCAATGATGACGGCGCGTTCAACTCCCCCGCATGGCTGGATGAGAGTACCGGACGTATCTATAAGCAGCGGCTGAATGAAGACGGAAGCTATCATGAGGAGGATCTGGCCGCCTTCGAGGCCGCGGTTACGAGGTTCCTGGCGAAGCTGAGAGGCTATAACCCCGGGGCGCATCTTCTCTGGGTGTATGGAATGCTGGGTCTCTCCCTGATGCCGGCGATCTACCGCGCGATGGATGGATACATGAGGTCTACGGGCGATAAGAACGTGTCGGTGTTCCAGCTGCCGAATGTGACGAATGAAACGATGGGAGCGCGAACCCATCCGGGCCTGCCGGCGCACGAGCAGACTGCAAGGGAGTTAAGCGGCTATATCCGGGGTCTTTTGTCAGAAGCTTAAGGATGGCAGCATGCCCTTTCAATAGGATAGATTACAGGAGCGCTCATCAGCTGATGAGCGCTTTGCGCTGCAATTCATCTGCTTGACAAACAAACCGTCTGGACGGTATAGTAAATGACGAGGTGATGATTGTGAACAGTAATTCCAAGCGCAGTCTGATTCTGGCTGCAGCTTCAACGATTGTTAAGAATAGCGGAATTGAGAAGCTTACACTTGAAGCGGTGGCTGCTGAAGCAGGAGTGAGCAAGGGCGGTCTGCTGCACCATTTTCCGAATAAAGACGCATTAATCTACAGTATGGTCTCAGGCATCACCAATGATTTTGTTGCGGATGTCCAGAAGAGGGCGGCCCAGGATACACGGGAGCAAGGGAAGTGGAGCCGTGCTTATTTGCAGTCTACCGTTGAAGCTGATAAGGATGGGCAGGACATGAATGTTGCGCTTAACGCAGCGCTTTTTACAAACGGTGAATTGCTGGATGAATTAAGGAAGCATTATACCGTCTGGCAAGAGAACATCGAGAATGACGGGCTGGACCCGGTAATTGGCTCCATTGTCCGGCTGGCTGTAGACGGCCTGTGGTTATCGGAGGTATTCGGGATCGGCGAGATCGGTGATGACATGCGTGATAAGGTCATCCGGAAATTATATGAAATGATTCGTTAAGGAGGTAGTCCCATTGAATGCTTATGTGTTATTATCGTTAGCCATTGTGAGTGAGGTCTTCGGCAGCTCTATGCTGAAGGCATCGAACGGGTTCAAAAAGCTGCTTCCCTCCATTGCGGTGGTCGCTGGTATGGGGCTGGCGTTCTTCAATCTGTCACTGGCGCTGAAAGAGATCCCTCTCGGGACAGCTTATGCCATCTGGTCCGGCGTGGGAACGGCGTTAACCGCCATGGTTGGCGTCCTGGTCTATAAAGAAAATCTGAATGTCAAAAAAGTGGCAGGATTAGTCCTCATCATCGGCGGTGTGGTACTCCTGAAGCTTTCAACGGGGGAATAATCATGAAAAGTTATCTTGCATTAAGTCTCGCCATTCTCTCAGAAATCTTTGGTACGACGATGCTCAAGCTTTCCGATGGATTCAGTGTTGTGCTGCCGTCGATCGGAGTAGTGCTTGGAATGGGCTTGGCTTTTTACTGCTTATCGATTAGTCTTCGCACCATTCCTCTAAGTCTGGCCTATGCGATCTGGTCGGGAGCGGGTACGGCGCTGACTGCACTTATCGGCATTCTCATCTGGGATGATCCGTTCAATCTGCTCACCGGCATTAGTCTGCTGATTATTATCGGGGGTCTGGTGCTGCTGAATTCACCGGATAAGGCTGGAGGGGAAAACGCCCCTGAAGCTACGGAGAATTAGGTCTTGCTTATCAAGCCTCCGGTATGCTGAAATGGAAGTAGGCAACGTGCAGGAAGTGAGCGAGAAGGAGCAACCGGAATGAGGAAAATGTACCTGATAGCCGCCGTATGGCTCAGCCTATTACTGCTGGCGGCATGTAGCAATGGCACCGGCAGCGGTTCTGGCGGGAGGATTGCCGATACCAGCCTAAGTGCAGGTCCGGCTGAGGATGCAGCTCTCCATGTGCATGCTGCCAGATCGGATCAACCGCAGAGCAGCAGCCAGCCCTACCTGGGCAAGGTCTATAAGGTTGTGGTAGATCCGGGTCACGGCGGTGAAGATCCCGGGGCAGTCTCCGTCAGTGGACGCCTGGAGAAGGATTTCAATCTTAGCCTGTCAGAGCAAATCGCAGCCCGGGTGGAGCAGGACCCGCAGCTTGAGATTCTGCTTACCCGGACCGGGGATGCTTTTATCTCCTCACAAGAGCTGTTCCGGCCCCAGTTCGCCAACAACCTGGCCGCAGACCTGTTCATCTCCATTCATGGCAATACCTATGAGGAGGCATCAGCATCGGGTACAGAAACCTTTTATTATCATGAAGAATCCTTGGCTTGGGCCGAGACTATACATAAGCATGTCATTCAAGCTACCGGTCTCAAAGACCGCGGCGTGAAGAAAGGGAATTACTTCGTTCTGCGCGATACGGTAATGCCGTCGGTGCTGCTGGAACTGGGCTATTTAACGAATCCCGGTGACGAGGCGAAGATGTGGACCTCCGGGTTCCAAGAGAGCGTGTCCTCCGCTGTTGTAGATGGGATAAGAGAGTATTTAGGGCTGGAGTGATGGACCACCACGATGTCAAAATGCACAAGGAGAAGCTTATGAACCGGATCTTAATTCTCGGATCAGGAGGATCAGGCAAGTCTACCCTGGCCCGTCAGCTTGGCGGCCTTCTTCATCTGCCGGTCGTACATCTGGATGCCCATTTCTGGAACCCGGACTGGGTTCCTAAGCCAAAAGAAGAGTGGGACGAACTGGTGCGGCAATACACCGACCAGGAGCAATGGATTATAGATGGTAATTATTCAAGGACCATGGAGCTAAGGATTAAGCGTGCGGATGTCATTATTTTTCTGGATTTACCCCGGATATTGTGTATGTACCGGATTGTGAAGCGTCGTCTTATGTACCATAACCAGACTAGACCGGATATGAACGAAGGCTGCCCGGAGAAGCTCGATTGGGCATTTGTGAAATGGGTCTGGAACTATAAGGCACGAAGCCGTGCTGTCACCCTGGAGAGACTCAAGCAGACCGGAGCTCACCAGCAAGTGCTGATCGTAAATACAAGGCGGCAGGTCAAGGAGTTGCTTCATCGCTTTGCAAAATGCTAATCAGCGCCGCACATACAGTCCCTTAAGGTCCAACTGCAGTTCACTTGAGATCAGAAGCAGGATCAGTTCCTCGATTGCTGATAGAGTGGCTACTAAGCATACAACTATTGTCCAGATTGCCTGATTCACATAGGGAAGCAGCAAAGGTGTAAGGAATAGCAGCAGTCCGGCCAGCTTGTTGCCGTAGGTATGAATGCTGCCGTAGGTGCTGAATTTGCGCAGAGCGGTCAGGATGGAGGCTCCCCGGATGACGGCAATCAGCGCGATCCACAGGATGAGGCCGAGGGTCAGACCAAGGAACGGATATAAGGTATAGAGTGCAGTGCCTGCCAGCGTCATATCGGCCACGGAATCGAGCTTGGCACCGAAGCTGCTAACCGTACCAGTCATTCGGGCAATAGGGCCATCCAGCATATCGGTAATTCCGCACAGGAGGTAGACTAAAGTGAAGCCCGTGCCCAGCGGCGCCAGGTACAGCAGCAGAAGAGCCAGCCCGATTCGGCTGAGCGTGATGCAGTTGGGGACAAGCTTCATGGCAACCTCCCTTTTTAACCGTGTAATGGGGATTTCCTGTCTAGCTTATTCGTATATATTCTATGCTTCATTATGCCTCTAAATTTGCCGATTGTCTTGAATAAGAAAGTACCCGTTAATATGGTGCAGGAACTGTCGGATGCATTCCCTGCGTAGCTGTTACTCTGATGGGGAGGAAAGGGAGGGACACGATGAACCTGCTGGAAGATATGAATGCTGCACTCTTCTACATTGAAGAGCACCTGGACGACGAGATCGATATAAAAGTGGCTGCGGGCTTCGCGTTATGCTCGGAGTATCATTTTACACGGATGTTCTCCTTCTTGGCCGGTATCCCGCTCTCGGAATATATCCGCCGCAGACGTCTTACGCTGGCTGCCTTCAAGCTGCAGGGAAGCCAGCACCGGATTATTGATGTTGCCCTGGAGTACGGGTACACTTCGCCGGATGCATTCACAAAAGCCTTTCAGCAGCTTCATGGCGTAACGCCTTCAGAAGCAAGATCGGCAGGGACACCCCTGAAGGCCTTTCCTCGAATGACTTTTCAGTTAACCATTAGAGGAGGCAGTGAAATGAATTACCGCATTGAGGAGAAAGAGGCCTTCCGGATCGTTGGACTCAAGAAAAGGGTAGCTATCCAGTTCAGCGGGGTGAACCCGGAGATCGCGGCCATGTGGCAGAGTCTGAGCATGGAGATGATAGGGGAGCTGAAGGGGCTGTCGGATATGGTTCCGTCAGGGCTAATCAGCTCGTCGGTGAATTTCTCCGAAGGCCGGATGGAGGAACGTGGGGAGCTGGATCATTATATCGGAGTGGCTACCACGCAGGAATGCCCGCCGTCCTACGCCAAGCTTGAGGTTCCAGCGTCTGCATGGGCCGTGTTCGAAGTGGTGGGTCCCTTTCCGGGCACGCTCCAGAATGTCTGGGGCCGGATCTATTCCGAATGGTTCCCCTCTTCCAATTACGAGCAGGTCGAAGGGCCGGAGCTTCTGTGGAACGAAAGCAAGGATACCCACTCGCCAACTTTTAAAAGTGAAATATGGATTCCGGTGCGGGAAGCAGTACGCCGTTAACGGTGCAGGTATTCAGCCAGAGCGGACAGGGCTTCCAGTCAGAATGAATAGTGCCTCCTACAATCGGGTAATGGTAGTCTAGTATAACTAACTAGGAGGCATACTTCATGGAGTGGACTTTGGAAGATGTGGAAGAGACGAGCAGGCTACATCCTGAGTCGTTCTTTATTCCTGCAAGACAGGAACGGGAGACACAGGGTACGGGGAGAATGGTGCGGCTGCACTTCATGTTGACCCAACCGGCTGAAGGGCAGCCACGGGCTGAACGGATGTGGGTGGAGATCACCGGGAGAGATCCGGTTACCGGGCGGTACACGGGGCTGTTGACCAATACACCGGGGGTTATCCAGTCGCTCCAGCTCGGAGATCCGGTGGAGTTCGAGCCCAGACATATCGCCCAGACGATTCTTAGAGAAGGAGATCCGGCATGGGTCGAAGCCGGGGAGAAGGCGGGTATGGTCACCAGGCAATGCCTGACGCCAGGAAGTGGTGTGCGCTGGATGTACCGGGAGGCCCCTACCCGTGAGGAGGACAGCGGCTGGCGGCTGTTCACCGGAGAAGAAGATAACGCTTATCTGAGCGACCCGAAGAATACGGCCATCATGAATGTGTATGATCTGATCGACCGGGACCCGAGCTTGCTGGAGCCTTTTAAAGGAGCTGTGGGTACAGCGTTTGAACGGAGCGGACCGGGTGCCGCGTGGGTAGAAGTGAAGAATTGGCGGTAGGCATGATATACTAGGCTGGCGGACACAGGTGACTGTGGCCCCGGCCTTTTTTACTAGGAGAAGGGCAGAAGGGCAGATATACATAACAGGTAATTAACTGAGAGGAAGGAATAGAATGATTGAATTACAGCCTAGTGAGTATAGTCGAATCAAGCATCTTTTAGCGCATAGAGAAGGAGAATTCATGCCAATCCGGCCAATCACGCGAATTTCTATGATTTGTACTTCTCCTCCAGTCAATGGCTTGCGGTGCTGAAAGAACCTTTGAAAGACAACACAGTGGAGCTCAGTAGAACACATTATAAGATGAACAGTAATGCTAAAGCTCCTGCTGACATTCAGGAGGATTCTGGAGAATTTGTTTTAACTAGAATCGATGAGCAGTTGTTTGGACGCTACATTCAGGAGATGGACGATAGTTACCGATTACTGTGGACTTCGGCTGAGACCTATCTGGACAGGGCATTTGGTTATTGTTATTTGAATGAGAGCGGATTTGTAAGCGCTTGTAATACTTTTTATGTGGGTGGCGGCTATATTGAACCGGATATCATCACGCACAAGGAATACCGTAATCAAGGGTTGGCGTTCAGACTGTGTCAAGAATTCATAGCGCTTGGCCGTCAGCGGCAGCTAACAACATATTGGGATTGTGATACCGGCAATACTGGCTCCAATCATCTGGCCGCTAAGTTAGGTCTGGTGAAGGTTGGCGAAGTTCCTATTCTGTGGTGGCATGAGAGTAAGGAAGTCATTGCGAAATATTTAGCCGCCTACAACTATAATACCTAAGAATGGATGCTGTACTTTTGTAAAATTCACTTGTGGAGGGGACCGACCTGAAGCACATATATTACTTACTGCTGGTCGTGCTGCTCATAGCTGGCATTAACACGAATAAGGAGACACAACTTACCCCTGAGCGGCCGGAGGTATTGGGAGAGATGCCTGAAGACATGCCTGCTGATTTCGATTTTCTCGTCCGGTACGGGTATGGAGAGGTCACCAAGAATGAGATTAACACGTATCAGGATACCGTGGTAAAAGATCTGATCATGAACGGAACAGCCACAGCGGATATTAATTTGACCGAAGATGAAATGCGCAGCATCTATGAGCGGATGAGAGGCATCCGAATCATGGGGAAGCTGGAGCTTGTGTCCCTCAAGCAGGGCTGCGCGGTGGTCCCTTACCAGGAAGACAGCTGGAGGATCACCGTAAACGGGTTCACACGGAATTGGTCCTGGTCCGGCGAGAATTGTGAGCTTACGGAAGATGCAGAGAAGCTGCTGGAGCTGCGGAACTTCATCGCGGACATCGTAGCGGGTAAAGAAGAGTACCAGGCATTGCCCGAAGCGGAAGGCGGCTATGACTAAGGAGAACTGCATATAAAGGTACGACTGCAAGCGTACTCCGCAAGTCCGATCCCAAAGGATCGGATTTTTGGTTTAATGGGATAGGGAAACAGCAACCGGACAGAGTAGAAGGAGGTTTAAATTCAGTTTAAATATGTCGGTTACTATCCTTATAGAATCAGCAATCAAGGAGGAATAAAGCATGAAGCAGACACAATCAGCAGGGCAGGGCGGCAGCTACGCCATTGAAGCGCAAGGATTGGTCAAAATCTACGGGAGCAACCGGGCCGTGGATGGTGTGGATCTCAAAGTAGGCACAGGAATGATCTATGGGGTGCTGGGTCCCAATGGTGCCGGGAAGACAACCGTAATTCGCATGCTGGCGACCCTACTTCGGCCTGACGCAGGTTCGGCGCGTATCTTCGGACATGATGTGGCAAAAGAACCGCAGATCGTGCGTCAGTTAATCGGAGTGACGGGTCAATATGCGTCAGTGGATGAGTCGCTTAGCGCGACTGAGAATCTGATCATCTTCTCCAGGCTGCATGGCCTGGGGCGTGCGGAGTCTCGCAGCAAGGCCTCTGACCTGCTGGAGGAATTCGGCTTGACGGAAGCCGCCAAGCGCCCCTTGAAGAATTTCTCCGGCGGGATGCGCCGGCGGCTGGATCTGGCGGCCAGTCTGATTGCGCAGCCTCCGCTCATTTTCCTGGATGAGCCGACAACGGGGCTTGATCCCCGGACGCGCAATCAGATGTGGGAGACGATCCGCAAGCTGGTGAATACGGGATCAACGGTCCTGCTGACGACCCAATATCTTGAAGAAGCGGATCAGCTGGCGGACCGGATTGCCGTGATTGATACCGGTAAGGTGGTCGCAGAGGGAACCGTTGATGAACTCAAGAGCTCGGTTGGCAACTCCTCGCTTCACCTGAAGGTGGTCCATCCGCAGCAGTTGCTGAAGGCGCGGCAGATTGTGGAGCAGGTGCTTCAGGTACGCTCTAACCTGTCGGCAGAAGCAGCCAAAATTATCGCACCGATGGGTAACGTGGACCGGGTAACCGATCTGCTGATCGCACTTCGTGAAGCAAGCATACCGCTGCTTGAGATGAGTGTGCAGAAGCCAACGCTGGATGAAGTATTCCTGACCCTAACCGGTCATGGCGTCAAGGAAGATGCGGGGCTTGTCCCGGATAGTACACAGAAGAAGGAGGGAGTATTAGCATGAGTACTTTAATTAAGCCGGGTGTAGACCGTAATTTGAAAAACCATACCAGCTTCGGCCAAGCGGTACGTAATTCCTTTACGATGGCTTACAGAGGACTGCTCAAGATCCGGCGTACACCGGAGCAATTGTTTGACGTCACGTTTCAGCCGATTATTTTCACCTTGATGTTCACATATATTTTCGGCGGGGCGATTGCCGGAGATGTGGCAAGCTATCTGCCGGTAATTATTCCAGGAATCTTGGTACAGACCGTAATCACGACCTCCGTCGTTACCGGTGTCCAGCTACGGGAGGATATGGAAAAAGGGGTGTTCGACCGCTTCAAATCGCTGCCGATTGCCCGGATTGCCCCTCTCGCAGGGGCACTGTTAGCAGATACTATACGTTACACGATTGCTACGGTACTCACCTTCGTAATGGGCTACATTATGGGCTTGCGGCCGGAAGGCGGCATCGGCGGGGTTGCCCTGGCGGCGGTTCTGGTCATCGGATGCTCCTGGGCCATCAGCTGGATCTTTGCCTTTTTCGGTGTGATCGCCCGCACAGCATCCAGTGTTCAGGGGATCTCAATGATCGTGTTATTCCCGCTAACTTTCCTCTCGAATGCCTTCGTGCCGGTTGATACGATGCCGAAATGGCTTCAGTGGTTCGTGAATAACAATCCGATCTCACATCTGGTCACCGCTGTCCGTGAACTGGTGAACCATGGAACGGTAGGTAGTGATCTGGTCTACTCCCTGATCGGAGCCGCTGTGATTGTGGCGGTCTTCGCTCCGATTACCGTGCGTGCGTATATGCGCCGGACTTAAGTCTGGTTCAGTAAGACGTCAACGAATGCAGGGATGCATCTGTTGGCGTTTTTTTGTATGCGAAAAACCGAACACAAGGTGGCCGAAGTCACTTAGTCCATTCACTAAAAGCCAGCCCATTCACTATTAGCAGCGATAGATTCAGCAGCAGCCCCAGTATAGATAATTTGTTTCGCTTAACAATTCCAAGCACGCTGATGCAAACAGCGAACAGCAGAAGGAAGTATACCAGATACAGGGAAGTATCTGCGTAGAGTGCCAGGACCTTGGACCCTGCGTCATTCACAAACTCGCCATCATACAGGTTCTTGTACCTGCGGTTAGCATAAATTAATACACTGGTAATACAAACGGAGGATAATAACACAGGAATAGCAGTTAGACCTCTTGTCTTTTTCTCAAATCTGCCTGCTGTAACGGACCATACTCCATAGATGACAAATCCCGCAAGCAGGCAGATGAAGTACATCTGATAGAACATCAGCCCTTCCTCACGGTCCCCGGTTCCGCCCCCATCCGGTCCTGAAGCATATAATAATAAGTTGGTTATGACCAGCATGAAATTTAGGAGTGCGTATTTAACGGCACTAATTCCTATTCCCTTAATTTCTAACATTCTTACCTCCGCTTAATTGTCTGATTCTCCGGTTGTGCTATTGTCACTTTTTTGTTATCAGCTATATTATTTGAATACCCTCTAACCAATATAATATATGCTATTACATACTTCATCCCCCTTTAGGCAAATTTATACTATAACTATCGACCAAGGGGAGATTCCGCTGAAAAGAAATCTGCGAGTCATTACCATACTGCTAATTATCGCGCTTATAACAGACGGGCTTGCACCAGCTCCATGTACCGCAGCAGAACCGCCATCACAGTTACAGAATCCACAGGCTGATTCCAGAGAGTTACAGCTGCAAGACATGCTTGTGCTGCAATTGCTGCCCTATATGAATGACCGGCTGAAGTCAGCCTATTTCAGTCTTTTGACCACCAGTCCTGACCTTTATCCGTATTTCGTTCAAGTAGAACACGTGGAGCGGGTGAACGGCTTCCGCGGCTTTGACTTTCGGATTACGCTAAGGGCCTTCCCTACAGTCGGACCGCATATCAGTGTGGGAGAGGATTTGTTTACGTATAGAATCTCAACATCACAAGTTGAGCTTGTAGAGTATAAGCACATAAAGGGACCTGAGGCACACGATTTTCCGCCAATTTACCTGGATATGTTGAGAAAAGATACAAATGAAGCGGCTTTTTTCAGAAACCTTCTGGAGTTGTGGCGCGTTAGCCTTTATAATATGACGAGAATATAGAATAAAGGAAAAGGTGTAACTTCATGAGCATATTAAATGTAGAAAAGCTTAGTCACGGCTTCGGCGACCGGGCCATCTTCACAGATGTCTCCTTCCGTCTGCTGAAGGGTGAGCATATCGGTCTGATCGGTGCCAACGGTGAAGGTAAATCGACCTTCATGAACATCATTACTGGTAAGCTTCAGCCGGACGAAGGCAAGGTGGAGTGGGCGAAGCGGATGCGCGCCGGTTATCTGGATCAGCATGCGGTGCTTCAGCAGGGGCAATCCATCCGGGATGTGCTGCGCGGGGCCTTCCAATATCTGTTCGATATGGAACAAGAGATGAACGACATGTACGGTAAGATGGGGGATGTGACCCCTGAGGAGCTGGAGCAGCTGCTGGAGGATGTCGGAACAATTCAGGACATGCTGACCAGCCAGGATTTCTATATGATCGATGCCAAAATCGATGAAACCGCGCGTGGACTCGGTCTGACCGACATCGGTCTGGACAAGGATGTTAACGATCTCAGCGGCGGTCAGCGGACCAAGGTCTTGCTGGCAAAGCTGCTGCTGGAGAAGCCCGACATTCTGCTGCTCGATGAGCCTACGAACTATCTGGATGAACAGCATATAAACTGGCTGAAGCGTTATCTGCTGGATTATGAGAATGCCTTCATTCTGATCTCCCATGACATTCCGTTCCTGAATAGCGTGATCAACCTGATCTACCATATGGAGAACCAGTCGCTGTCGCGTTATGTGGGCGATTATGAGTATTTCCAGCAGGTGTACGAAGCGAAGAAGTCACAGCTGGAATCCGCGTTCAAGCGCCAGCAGCAGGAGATTGCCGATCTGAAGGACTTCGTGGCCCGCAACAAGGCCAGCGTAGCTACCCGCAACATGGCGATGTCCCGGCAGAAGAAGCTGGATAAGATGGAGGTCATCGAGATTGCCAAGGAGAAGCCGAAGCCGCAGTTCAACTTCAAGCAGGGGCGGACCTCCGGCAAAATGGTTTTTGAGACCAAGGATCTGGTGATCGGGTATGATTCCCCATTGTCGCGTCCGCTGGACCTGAGCATGGAGCGGGGTCAGAAGATTGCTCTCGTCGGTGCGAACGGTATCGGTAAAACCACGCTGCTGCGCAGTATTCTCGGCCAGATCCAGCCTATCTCGGGCACAGCCCGGCTTGGCGATCTGCTGGAGATCGGGTATTTCGAGCAGGAAATGAAGGAATCGAATTACAACACCTGTATCGAGGAGATCTGGAACGAATTCCCGTCCTACTCCCAATTCGAGATTCGTGCAGCACTGGCGAAGTGCGGCCTGACCACCAAGCATATTGAGAGTAAAATTGCTGTCCTGAGCGGCGGCGAGAAGGCCAAAGTACGCTTGTGCAAGCTGATTAACCGGGAGAGCAATCTGCTGGTACTGGATGAGCCTACCAACCATCTCGATGTCGATGCAAAGGAAGAGCTGCAGCGTGCGCTCAAAGCCTATAAGGGCAGCATTCTGCTGATCTCCCATGAGCCTGAATTCTACCGTGATATCGTGACCGATACCTGGAATTGCGAATCATGGACGACCAAAGTCTTCTAGAGAACCGAACCGGCAATATCGCCGGTATTGAGCTTGACCCGTAGGAGGGGCACTTTGCAAAAAGTGACTCTTACGGGTCATTCGTATTACAGTGGAGTAAGAATGCAGGGGGAACCTATGAACGTTGTGAACGAGGAGACAGTCGTGAAGCCATCCAAACGCAGTCTGGTCAATATCATTGTTGACGGCATTTCTGGTATTTTTCTTCCCATAGTGAATATATTGAGCGCGGCGGGAATCATGAAGGGTCTGCTCGCGGGTGCGGTTGCACTGGAGATCATCAGCAAGACCGAAGGCACCTATACGGTGCTGAATGCCATGGCGGACAGCCTGTTTCATTACCTTCCGCTGCTGCTGGCGTTTACGGCAGCCCGTAAATTCGGGGCCAATCCTTTTACGGCGGTCGTTATAGGCGGGGTTATGCTATATCCCAGTCTGACTACACTATTTGCGAACAACGAAGTCATAGAGTTTATGGGCATGAGCATCAAGCCGGTGAATTATCCTGCAAGCGCTATTCCCATTATCCTGGCGGTAGGCCTGCTGGTCTATGTCGAGCGATTCTGTGTCAAAATATTGCCGGAGGTCATCCGCGGCTTCTTCACTCCGCTGATCTCCGTGATCATGGTATCGTCGGTGACGCTGCTGGTATTCGGACCGATGGGGGCGCTGGCCGGTGACGCCCTGGCAGACGGGTACCGTACAGTGTATAATCTCAGTTCAGTCGGCGCCGGAATGGTGCTGGGGGCGATCATTCAGCCGATGGTCATCTTCGGCCTGCACTGGAGTCTGGTGCCGCTGGCGATCAACAACATCAGCACGGGTGGATCAGACACGATCCTCGCGCTGATGGGTCCTGCTGCCTTTGCCCAAGCGGGAGCAGCGCTGGCAGTATTCATCAAAGCCAAAGACAAGCAGTTCCGCACCTTAAGCCTGTCGGCATCGATATCGGCCTTGTTTGGTGTGACGGAGCCTGCAATGTTCGGGGTCAATCTGCCGCTGCGCAAGCCGATGATTATTGTCTGCTGTGCAGGCTCGATTGGCGGCGGGATGGTCGGGATGTTCGGCTCGTCTGCGATTTCATTCGCTTTTCCGGGACTGGCTACGCTGCCTGCTTATCTGGGGGACGGGTTCGGCGGTTTCCTGATCGCATGTACCACCGGGTTCCTGATTGCCCTGATTGCAACGCTGTGCGTGAAGCTTGGACCGGAGCCAGTCGTCGAACCAATTGCCAAATCCTAGCTAAGGAGGATTACACTTGAGAGCGATTAGAAGAACCAAGACGGTGGAAGGGACCTCCATTCCCGGAATCATCCATAACGGAGGAAGTTACTTCTATATTAATGTAGATGTGTACGAAGACGGCATGGTCAACTGCTGGGAGCTTACAGATCTTAAGGGCTTATCTGGCAAAATAAATTCAGGCTGGTTAACGCCGGCCGTCCCCTCCGGGAAGCAGCTGTCCATTCATGGACTGGGTGCGTATACGGTAGAGTCGGCAAAGTGGACTTACAACGCTGCAAGCTATTACCAGCATATTCAGGAAACAGTGAGCCTGCTGAACCCGGACCATACGAATATCTATGAGATTTCGGACCGGGAGCAGGAGCAGAGTGAAGCGCGCCGGATTGCGCATTCACCTTCCTCTACGGAATTCTATGTCAACAGCGAAATGTTCTACCAGACGACGGAGGGCAAAAGTGTCCATCTGTTCATGAAGAATAGCGGCGCAGTATACCTGGTCGATGTTGTGATATACAAGGACGGAAAGGTAGCGGTCTATAACCTGCCTGCTGACGCAGAATATACGCTGGAGGAGCTGGACGCGCTTGTTGCAGATAAGACTTTCTTCACGACAATGGATACTCCTGTAACGGTACATATTCTGCAATTGGGCGAGGTTACATTAGGCGAAGCCCTATATTCTGCCGATGCACAGGAGAAGCTCAAAGAGCTGCATAACCTCCACAAGCAGCTGAACGGCGAGCAAACGGCGCACGAAGCGTGCCGGGCTACCTATTATGCATATCTGGAGAATCCGAGTGATTACTATAGAGAGCAGCTTAGAATCAAATATGAGCTTGTGCCGGAGCATGAACGGATGTATCTGGGCGATATGGATACGAAGGATTGGGATTACCAGCGAATCCTGTATCATCCCGAAGAGACACGCGAAGTGTGAACGGGGCAGGATTTTCTACGCGTTGGATGCTATACTACTATAAGTGATGAAGTGAAGAGATAGAGGGTGGCAGGATGGAGACAATCAGCTTTCATTATGGACGGCATATTTCCAAGGTGGCGCGGGCATTATATTTTCACTCGTGGAAATCTATACTATCGATTGGCGTTCAAGCGGTATTTATAGCGGTGTGCATGATTCTGTATACTCAGAACCAGTCGGTCATTCTGCTCGGCATATCGATTACGCTGGTTCTGACCATGGGAATGTCAATCGTGATGCGAACCTTGCTTTTACCGAAGATATTGTCGGCAGATACAAGGTACAATAAGGAATTTGAATATCTTTTCGATGCAGAGGGGATCAATTTCAGTCCGGAGAAGGACGCGTCCGTCATGACCTGGGGCTCTTTCACCCGGGTATGGGAGAACCAGAGCTACTATCTGCTGTTCCATGGGCCACAGGAGTATTGGTTCGTTGCGAAGCAATCGTTCGAGGATGCCGCACAGGAGTATAAATTCAGAGCGTATGTGTCAGATCACCGCAAGATTGTCAGTGGCGTGATTTGGTGACAAAAAAGAAGGACATGCTACCCGCGCATGTCCTTTTCTGTATCCGGGAGCGGATGATTAGCCGCAGCTACACCCGCCAAAAGCTTGTGCAATCTGCCTTGTCGGCAATATTGTACTCGATTAACTGTCTCAGCAGGCCGTAATCCACCGGATTCGTCCATTTCATGCGGATCAGCAGCTTGGTGTGATCTATTCCGCCTTGCTTCAGGACTTCCTCGAAATGATCCATGCCTGCTTTTTCCGGGGCAACAGCCATATGCCCTTTGGCTACACTGAAGCCGATAATGTATGTTCCGTGATCGGTGAACATCGGCTGGTTCCAGCCAATTCTCGGTTCGAGCTGCGGGAACTCCTGCAACACCCAGGCGAGTACTTCCTCCACCGTTGCCCGATGGACCGGATTATCGATCTTCGCCAGATACTCTGCAAACACATCCATGGTTCGTCCTCCTGATCTATGTCAGCCCTTATGCCCTCCATAATATCTTGTAGCCGCAGGATAGTCAAAAATTTTAATGAATAAATTTATAATTTTGCTTCTTTGGCAGTACCATTGCACCCAGGCTCCACAATGAGTATTTTTGAAGGCACTTTGTAAGGTTCAGAACTCTTGGAAATGATATAATAGTTATGAATGGAGCTGATGCCGATGGATTTACTGGACCCGCGGGTAGATTTCGTTTTCAAAAGGATATTTGGCAGCGAGAATAACAAGGATGTGCTGTTGGCATTTCTAAACAGAATCTTTACTGAAGCAGGCGAGCCGCCGTTGACCGAGATTATCCTAATGAATCCATATACGGATAAAGAGGATCCATTAGACAAACAATCTATTTTTGATGTTTATGCCAAGACTTCAGAAGGTAAACTGATTGATATTGAGATGCAGTTATTTAATAAATACGACATAGAGAAAAGAACACTTTTTTATTGGAGTAAGCGTTATGCTAGTCAACTCAATGAGGGCGAAAAGTATATGGAGTTGAAGAAATGCGTAACAATAAATATATTGAACTACTCGTTTTTGAAAAACGATCAGTATCATAATGTTTTTCATCTGCGGGAGGATCGAACGGGATTATCCTTGAATGATGATATTGAGGTTCATTTCTTGGAATTGCTGAAACTGGATGAATATAAAATTTCGTCAGAAGGTGGACTAATTAATTGGCTGTTATTTCTAAAGGGTGCTGATACATCACAATGGGAGGTGCTGAAGATGAATGAGCCGGGTTTGGAAAAAGCGATGGACACTCTGCAATATCTAAGTCAGGATTCAGAGGCCAGACGGTTGTATGAAGCCAGACAGAAGTATTTACACGATGAAGCCTCTATGCTGGGCAGTGCAGAGTTGGCTGGAATTAAAAAAGTGGCAAAAAATATGCTTGACATGGATATTGATATAGCAACAATTGTAAAAGCCACGGGATTAACGGAACAAGAGATCAATGCTTTGCAAAAATAGAAATTACGGGAGTGTCCAATGAGCGGATGCTCCCTTTTCTTATTCCTGCTGCCCTGTGTCCCTCCCTTCCTCATTCCAGCATTTCCCTGTATGATAGAAGAAGCTTGTTGTTCTTCAAAATAAATGAGAAGGGGGTTATGGGATGGAGGAGAGGATCGGGTTCAAAGGCAAACGTCCTGCTGAATTGCCGGCGACTATAAGCGTGGTTGCCCTTATGTTATTCTGGATAAGCTTTTTCATTCGGGTCGATAAAACGACTCTGTTGGAGCAGATTGTGACCTATCTCATCATCGGAATTGCAATAGCCGTTGCAGGGATTATGGTATATCGTTTGTGTACCTTTAGCAGGGCGTTCAACATAGAGATTAAGCCGGAAGCCCTGCAGATCAAGAATGTAGAGATTGAAGCCTCTACTATTAAGTGTATTTTCATCAAAGGCTACTTGCTGCCCGTGATCGCAGTAAAGCCCAGAGCCAATCTGCTGGTTACTTATAAATACTGTTTTCGATTCCCCGAGCAGGAAGATCAAGGGATAAAGGTGCTAACGGAATGGGCGGAGCGGCACCAGATCGAAGTGGTACATAAGAAGTTTGTGAGATGGCTGTAGTTAACTAAGGGATGGAGAATAGGAGGAACTAATCAAATGAAAGTCTCCGGATTCAGTCACATCACACTCCAGGTACGCGACCTTCAGGCTTCATTGGAATTCTATCAGGGTATTCTGGGGATGAACGTTAGACATCGTGGCCGAATAGATGCCTATTTGGAGTGGGGCAGCGCTTGGATCTGTCTGCTTGAACGAACGGTTGCCAAGGAGCCTTTAGGCGGATACGCCGGGATGGATCATGTAGCTTTTTATATCGCAGAGGATGATTTCAATGAAGCTGTCGGCATCTTGCAGAAGCATCACGTTGAGATCGTCAGAGGACCTGTTCAGCGGGGAACCGGCTGGTCAGTGAATTTCCTGGACCCGGATGGAATTCAGCTGGAGCTGCATACTTCCACTCTGGATGAACGGATGCAGGTCTGGCGTTAGGCGGAGTGGGGTCCATATAATAATCAGAAGCGGGGATGCGGGATGAATAAACCTTTTCATGAAATGCTGACGTCGGAAAATGAGCTCAGAGAGCTTCTGGGCTATCCAAGTGAAGTGGTGAAGCGCAAATCGATCCACCAGCTGGATCATCACTGTCGTGATTATATAGCGATGTCCCCTCTATTATTCTTGTCCACAGCAGATGAACACGGCTCATGCGATGTCTCTCCGCGCGGGGATGCGCCCGGTTCGGTGCTGGTGCTGGATGAAGGGCATCTGGTCATTCCTGAACGTCCGGGGAACCGCAGATTGGACTCTTTGCTGAATATCCTGGCTAATCCACATATCGGTCTGATTTTTATTATCCCGGGGCTTGAAGAGACACTGCGGGTTAACGGGCAAGCCTATATCATTAAGGACGAGCCTATCCTGGATCGGATGCGAGCCCGAGGCAAGCGGCCTGCGCTGGGGATCGGGGTGAAGGTGGAGGAATGTTATATGCATTGTGCCAAGGCCTTCAAAAGATCGCAGGTCTGGGACTCCGGCACCTGGCCTGCTGAAGCCTTGCTCCCGTCTGCTCCGGCCATCATCGCCGCTCATGTGAATGCAGCGGAGTTCACGGAGGAAGTGGTGCGGCGAGGTATAGAGGAGAGCTACGTGAAGCGGCTGTATTAAGTAGGGGAGTGAATAACGGGGATGGATACAGAGAGGCTGATACGGATTTTTGACAGGCAGGCCACGGATTATGACCGTAAAAGAGATGATCCGAAGCAGCGGCGCTGGCGCCAGAAGCTAATCGGTTCTGCGAAGGGTGAGGTGCTGGAGCTTGCCGTCGGAGCCGGGGCGAACTTCCCGTTCTATCCTAAAGGCGTCAAGATCACGGCTGTGGACTTCAGCGGAGCCATGGTTGAGAAGGCCAGACGGGCCGCCGGACAGTACAGACTGGAAGCCGATTGTATATGTGCAGATATCGAAGACATGAGCTTTGCCGCGCATTCGTTCGATACGATTGTCTCCACGCTGTCCTTATGCAGCTATAAGAACCCGCTGAACCTGCTGGTGAAGCTGAACCGCTGGTGTAAGCCGGACGGCACCATCCTGCTCCTGGAGCATGGAATTGGTTCTAACCTCTTGGTCACTACACTGCAACGGGCGCTGAATCCGCTCCTGTACCGCATCTATGGATGCCATCAGACCCGGGATATTCTCGGACTGGTCCGGGAGTCGGGGATGCAGATCACTAGAGTGGAGAGCTATTCGCTGAATATGGTGCATTTGATCTGGGCGGGACCTGAGGAACAACAACTATGATCTGAAGGTGAGGGGAATGCGAAATGGATAGTATTATTTTTGATCTGGACGGTACGTTATGGGACCCGACGGAGACTGTAGTGGGTGGATGGAATCAAGTGATTAGCAGCTATACGGGAGCAGCCAAAGAGGTAACGATAGACAATTTACAAGGCATTATGGGGCTGCCGGTGCCGGAGGTTGGCCGAAGGCTGTTTCCTGATGCAGATGAGGAGAGCCGACAGAAGATTATGGATGAATGTTGTGATATGGAGTGTCTCGTTCTGTCGCAGCAAGGCGGAAGGTTGTATGCTCGGGTGGAAGAGGTGCTTCAGGCATTATCGGCTAAATATAAGCTGTTCATCGTAAGCAACTGCCAGGCGGGGTACATCGAGGCTTTTTATGAATATCATCAATTGCAGAAGTATTTCACAGACTACGAGAATCCGGGGAGAACTGGACTATCTAAGGGAGAGAACATCAGGCTGGTCATGGACCGCAATCATCTGATGAGTCCTGTCTATGTGGGCGATATCGAAGGGGATAGGAAGGCGGCAGGGTTCGCGGGGATTCCTTTTGTGTACGCGAGTTATGGATTCGGCGAAGTGAGCAGTTATGATTATGTGATCGACCGGCTGGACGGGCTGCTGGAATTGTTCTAAAGCGGCCCTTGGATAAAGGTGGATCTCTTCCTGCAAAAGCTGGAGTTGTCTTAAAGCCATTTCATGGCTTTGAAGACAACTCCTTATTCAATTCCGGCGATAATGCGGCGGATACGCAGGGGATAGCGTACCAGGGGTACGGTTGGCTCAGACGGCTGTCCAGCCCCCGTCCACATATAGCGTCTGGCCTGTCGTGTAGCTGGAAGCATCCGAGGCGAAGTAGAGGACAGCGCCGTTCAATTCATCGGGGTTGCCGGGCCGGCCCATGGGGCATAGCGTATTATACTGCTCCAGAAATTGGTCCTGGTAGAGCGCGCGGGTCATCCGACTGGGGAACAGGCTGGGTCCGATCGCATTCACCGTGATTCCGTAAGGAGCGAGGGTCCCGCCCATGCCGCGGGTCAGATTCACGACTGCGCCTTTGGAAGCATTATAGGCATGCAGGGCGGCTAGCTTGCTGCCCTTCACACCGCAGATGGAAGCAAGGTTGATAATGCGGCCCGCCTTGCGCTCCTTCATGGCCGGGATCACAGCTTTGGACATGAGATAAATACTCTTCACATTGGTATCCATCACCCGGTCCCATTCCGCTTCCGCCAGTTCCTCGACAGAGCCTGTGGATGCAACTCCGGCATTATTCACCAGGATATCTATCCGTCCGAAATGCTCCAGAATGCTTGCTACCGCCGCTTCAATCTCCGTGCCTCGGGTTACGTCACATTGGAGCGGAAGCGCCCGGCAGCCCTGGGCTTCAATCTGTTGCCGCGCCGGTTCCAGCTCGTCCACTCTTACATCCAACAGGGCAACATCCGCCCCTTGCCCGGCCAGAGCTTGAGCCAATTCCCCCCCTATTCCCCCGGCTGCGCCCGTCACCACCGTCACTTTTCCGCTCAAATCAAATGGATTTCTCACCGGCGCACCTCCATTAATTCCACCAATCCCAGCGCAAGTTGGAGTAGGGAAGGAACTGTTCAGGATCTACAGCCGTCAGGACCTCACCGCGTTCAAGGACGGTATTGCTGACCGTGTAGATGCCGCCCAGCATACGGACGACTTCCAGCTCGGCCCAAGGGTCATGCGGAGAGTCATGCAGGTGAATCTCTACTTCTGCCGCCGTGCGCACACTGATATCCATCGAGGCTGTCTGCCGGATCAGCAGCGGTCCAAGATCGAATCCGCGGCCATCCGGTGACTTGGAATACTTCATGTTGAAGACAGGCAGGCCGTTACCGTAATGTGCGGAGATGATACTCTCACCGTCTGCGGCATTCATTTTCCCGCTCAGCGCAGCCTCTACATGGAAGAATTCTGTACCCCGCCGGGATACGCTGCCTGCTATATGGTGATCCTCCTTCTGGAGACTGATGTCTGCCATCTTCTTCGGGAAGCCATAAATCTCACGCCCCAGGCCCATAGCGATATCATCACTGATCGGCATGGACAGGCAGTAGGTGCCCGGTTGCCCGTTGTAGGCTGCCAGGACGAAGACCGCGGCTTCACGGTAAGGCTCGCAGAAGCTGGTTCGGGGATAGTTAGCAACAAAAGCGTGCACAAGCGGTCTTGGACCCGGCGTAAGCGGGGCGGGCAGAATGCTGCGGATCACTTCGGGCGAAGTCTCCCAATAGACGGTTAGTGTCTCTGCATTATAGAAGGTCGTAGGTGTATTGATTCTTTTGGTAATCTCATTCACATCTTTTACGAAGCTGCTCATCTGAATCTCCTCCTGTGTTATAGGGTCACGAATAATGTAACATGACTATTCCAGTGATTATATATATGGAAAATATAAAAATAAATGGGAATCTTGTGCGCGGCGCACTATAATAATCATGGGGGGAGAGCGATGAATGTAACCTTTGAACAGATTAGCAGACAATTTAGTAAGCAAGCCCTACATATCCAGTGGAACAAAGCAATAACGACAGCATATTCAGATACGATGCTGATTACGAAGAGCCTGACGCATTTTGCCCCTGAATTTATCTATGTAGGCTACCGGTCCGGATTACCGGATCACGCAGAAGGGTTGGAGCAGGCCAGCCTGATGCTGATTAATGATACTGTGGAGCCAGCTTCAGGCCAGCATCCGCAGATGTATAGCAGACAGAACCGTATGGAATTTGGGGCAGAGGAAGATGTATTCGAGCTCTATAATCGGACCCGGGGGCTGTTCCTGGAAGAGCTTGAACGGGAGCAGGCCAAGGGCAGAATGCTTGAGGCCTGTGTCGCCGGCAAAGGACTGGATGCAATCGTCTGTGCTGCGGCGGAGCTGATGGGCAATCCGGTAATTATCATCGATGTAAGCTTCAAGGTTCTGGCTTCTTCGGATTGTAGCGGGGTTACCGATCCCATCTGGAGCGATAATCTGCACAAAGGCTACTGTTCCTATGATTTCATAGCTGCCGTCCACCAACTGAAGAGTGTGCAGACCGGCATAGAGTCGCTGGAGGCTTATGAAGTGGAATGCAGCGGAAGCCAGGTGACCAAGCTGGTCGCCAAGATTAGGATCGGCAGCAAGCCTGTCGGGAATGTGATTGTGCTGGGCGACACACGCCCGATTGAGCGGAGGGATCATGAGCTGGCGGGTTTTACGGCCGGGCTGGTGGCGGCGGAGCTGGCTAAGAACAGCTTTTACAGGAATTCAAGCCAGGCGGAATATGAAGAGCTAATCTATGAATTGCTGGAGAATGGGGAGAACGGTTCACAACTAATTCAGGAGAGCCTGCGGAGCGGAGTGCATCTGCCTAAGGGCAGATTGTCTATTCTGGTGCTGGAGCTTGCGGGGTACGATGCCTCTGCTTCCGGCAAACAGACTGGTTATTTAAGGGATCAGCTGCACTTGCATTTCGGGGAGGAGCGGCTGATCTTTTACCATGAGTATATGGTGGGGGTCAGTGAGGGTGATACTGCATCGTCCAGGTCAAGAGAGTATGATCCAAGCTTGCGGGAATTTCTCGTCAGCCATCAGATCCGTCTGGGAATCAGCCGGGAATTCACCGACCTTACAGACTGCCGCAAATATTATCTGCAGGCGCTCAAGGCGCTGGAGATCGGGCGGATCGTCTGGCCTGCGGAACCGCGCATCTTGTATGCTGATGTGCAGCTGTATGATCTGTTGTCCCCGCATGCGCAGCATGATTCCCGGGATGTCACCCATCCGGCGCTTACGGTCCTGCGTGTATTCGATGAGAAGCATCATGCCGACTTGTATCATACCCTCTATTGCTATTTGAAGAACAACCAGCAGCTGCAAAAAACCGCCGACGAACTATTCGTCCACCGCAACACCCTGCGGTACCGTTTACGCCAGATCGACGAACTGATTCAGCTTGATTTGCGCCAGATCGATCAGGTCCTGAGGCTATATATGTCCTATCAAATGACAGATTATCTGGAAAAGCTCAATGGGGGAGGGAGCCCTTGTTGCTCTTGATTTGTTATTTGGCAGCAGCAGCGTTCTCCCGCATTAGCTTCATACACACCTGAGGCTCTTCCTCCACTTCCCTGCAAGGCGCACACACCTCAAACCCAAACTTTCGGACAGTTGCCATCGAAGCAGCGTTATGCGGATGAGTCAGGATATAGATAGAGTCCACATCAAGCTGTGTGAAGCACGTGTCGAGAAGTACGGGCAGGGCCTCCGACATATAACCTTGCCCCCAATAGTCCTTCCAGATGTCATAACCGATCTCTACCTGCTTCCGCTCAGCATCCCAATAATGATATCCGCAGGTGCCAATGAAGGAACCGGTCTCCCGGTCAAACATCCCATAGCGGTGATGGCCTTTGCCTTCAGTCTGGGCGTAATGTTCAATGATTTCAATGGCTTCATTATAATCGCAGGGCGGCTCACTGAAGTATTTGCACATGTCCGGGTCTGAGAATTGCTTGTAGACGGCATCGGTGTCTAATTGATTCAGTAAGCGGAAGTGTAGACGGCTGGTGTTAAAGGGTTCAGATAGATTCATTATGTTCTCTCCTATTTATGAAAAAATCGTATCGTAATTGACCAGTGTATAGATATGGTATATGCTGTATTTAAATGGCATTTAAGGAGGATTTGGGGTGGATAAATTGAGATTAGAAAACATAGATAACATTGATTCGCTTACTAATATGTTGAAACTAGCGTTTTCCAACGAAGATTGGCACAATATGATTTTAATTGCCGACAGGCTCTACGAAGAGTCTAGTGTTTTATATTATTATCAGCTGAACCAACCCTCCAGTAAATCATCTCACGACAGGCCTTTAATCTACTACCTTGGATTTTCACAGCTATGCAAGGGCGAAGCTTATCAGAAATTGAAACGATATTCAGAATCAAGAGATTGCATCCTGAAATATAAAGATCTTTCATGGGTCAAGGGTGTAGATGTGAAAGACAAGTTTATTATAAAAGATTTTAGTATATTTGCACTAGGAAATACATACACCATTGACTTGATGGAAGGCAAAGAGGATGTGCTGAAAGAGTATGTTCAGTATTTAAAACAGTATCCGAGAGAAATAATTGCCGGAATGGTCACAATCTTTGAATGTGCTATTAAAAAAAATTTACCAATAGAGTGGATTCTAACAGATTTAGCTGACGAGTTGAATACTATAGAGACTAACCCGGAAAATACAACAACCGCAAGATATTTCACGGAATACTTGTGCTTATTTTCACTATACAAATTAAAACAAGAAGAATATTATGATGCTGTTGAGAAGAACCTGGAAGCTTTAGCATCAAGTGTTATACTTTGTGATAACACAGCGTTCAAAAAACTAGTAGCTCTTTTTGAGTCATTAAGAGAATTTGCTAGCAGTGAACAGGTGATTCGGTACCAGACGCAGTTAAAAAATATTCTAGAAGGAGTGTTAATGGATGAAAAAGACATTTCTCTCATTTCTATTCACAGCGGTAATAATGATTAGCGTTACAACAACGATTTTTGCAGATAATCAGCCGCTAAAAGGGTCAACTCTAATTAACGGTAGTATGGTGGTCACTCCATTTGGTCACGGTGTGGATTACTGATCAATTTTACTTATTCTGTGTTCTACATTATATTAAGCGCCTTGCAGAGATGCAGGGCTTTTTGCATTAAGTAGGCTGTTAATGTATGGTAAAATACATAGAATGCTATGACCATTGAAGGGGTGTGCCTATGAAGCCGAAGAGATTAACCAAAAACCTGGCAGCCGCGCTTGCCTCCGCACTGTTATTGACTAGCACCGGAATTACCGTTCTTAGCGCTATCCCGCAGAAGATCGAGGCAGCGGCGGTGAAGCCTACAACAGCTTTCGCTTTATTCGAACAGAGGTTGCAAAAGCCTTCGTCCCTTGGCCTGGCCCAAGCTACGCTGGTTAACCGGATCGGCCAGATGACGCCGTCTGAGGCTAACCTGGCGGTTCTGCACCTGGAGAATGCCTTGAAGGCGTATCTGCCTACAGCTACGAAACGCATGAGTGAGCCTGTCATTCAATTGGATATCAAAAATATATACACCCCCGGCATGTCCATGGCGTTGGCACGCTCCAAGGTGAAGCGGTCCGAGTCACGGATTGTACTGCAAGACTTGATGGCCATGAACTATAAGCTGGAGAGGGGCGGCGGCGGGTTTGTTCCGGTCATTCAATACAAGAGCTTTAAGGTATTCAAACCGTACCTCAGCAAAGATCTCCAGGTATATATTGACCTGATGGCGGCAGAGTCGGAGCAACCCACTGTGATCAACAGAACTTTACAGGTGGACTGGTACCAGGTCGTGGAACGGGCGGTGCAGTATGAAGCTTTTGTGCAGACGTATAAGACCTCTAACCGTACTGCCGCCATGAAGGAAGCCTTTGAAGCTTCCAAGCAGATTGTGTTTAACGGAGCCCCCAACACACCGCTGTTCGACAAGAAGACCCAGGTCATCCTTCTAAAAGCGGCAATTGCGTATGAGAATACCCTTTCTGAGGCAGGTCCTGAGCAGATTGAAGCCAGCAGGCTGCTGACTCAGCTGGATGATTTCCTACTGCTTGTGGAGCAGAATGGCGATAAGAAGACTCAGGCTGTGATGGATTATCTGGAAGCTATGTAGTCAAGACCACTTACATCTTGTAGAAGAAACCGGGCTGTGGCCGAAGCAGCCCGGTTTCTTGGTGTGCAGAACCCGGGCGCAAAGACCCGCAAAGCATATCTTCCTATAGGCCCGAAGCGTCATTAATCACAGAAAAGGAAAACGATTACAATTATAATGTAAGCGTTATCCATGCCTGTGTTACATGTTTACGCAGAAGGGGGAAGAAGTCTTGAGAGTGAACAAGGTTTCCTTTAACATGCTTGTGATTATGGGTTTTAGCATTCAGTACGCATTGATGCATCTTTTTTCGGCAGGCGAGGTCATCGCCATATCATCGGCTGAGCTTATTATTTATATGGCATTCACCTTTGCCGGACTCGGCAGATTCTTTCGGCGAAGAAGACAGGTGCTGAACGAGCATGGATGCGGGTCTGCCGGACTGTTTTTCAGCGTATTATGGACGGTCTCCCTGTGCTCCCAGTTCCGGAAAGAGAGCTACCCGGATGCGCTGACGATTATTAATTCGCTGGGGGTATCGGCTGCCGGGCTGGTGCTGCTTACCGAGATTATTATATTGCTTAAGGTCTAAGCAACCGCTTGTCAGTGAAGTTCAATCGGCATCGTCCATGTAATGTCTGCTGATCTCACGGGCTCTGTCTTGAACCAGAAGCTTCAGTTCCACCGGCTCCAGAATACGGATGGAAGTGCCGAAGCTTAACAGATACTTCGGCAGGTACTTGTTCATGGACGGAACATCGAGTAGGAACCGCGCCTCCCGGTCGTTCCGTTCCGTCAAGTAGTGACGCAGATGCCAATTGCTGCACAGCTTGTTCAGCGTATCAGGCTCCCCTTCGATGCGGATAACCGCAAGGGGGCCGTCTTCTTGCCGCTCCTCTTCCGCTTGGCTGCGGAAATAGTCAGACACCGAGAACTGCTCCGGCCGCTCGAAGCAGGCATCCGTCAGCTTAAGCGCGGCAATGCGGTCAACACGGAAGGTCCGCATTGCCCTCGACTGGTGGCAGAACGCGACGACATACCATTCGCTGCGGTCATAAGCCAGTCCATACGGATCGGCATCACGTTCATCGGCCTGCGCAGAATTCACCTTATGGTAGGTGAGGTGTACGGTCCGCCCGTCCTTCACAGCCAGCTCCAGCTCCCGCAGCAAAGGGACGACAGACGGCGGACGGGACGGGGCAATGACATCGAGGCCGCTGGTTAGCAGCGACAAGTCATGGCGCTGTTCTTCCTGCAATCCATTCTCCACCTTCTTGAGGGCGCTCTCCAGCTCCTTCGCATAAGGATAACCTGCGCCTACCGCGAATTTATAAGCATCTACCAGTGCCTTCAGCTCTAGCGTGTTGAAGAACAGGGGCGTCTCACTGAAGCTCTCCAGAATATGGACTCCGCCGTCATGCCCGGATTCCGCAACCACCGGGACGCCGCTGGCGCCAAGCGCGTCGATATACCGGTACACGGTACGGACGCTGATCTCCAGACTGTCCGCAATCTGTGCGGCAGTGAGTTTTTTGCCGGACCGCAGCATCCATAGCATAGTCAGCATATTATCCCATTTTGCCATTTGAATCTCTCTCCCAGGTCCGCTTTTCATCCAACTGATGAATGCGGGCATTTTTTTCTCAGTCTACCATGTAATATTCTGCTGTTCCATCCGCTTTATGCTATGATGTGGAATATGGTATTTTCTGAGAGAGGAGGGGGCACTTTATGATCACTTTTAAAAAAATCATGCAGATTATTGGTCTTAGCGTTCTGGTCACGGGTGTTGCTCATTCCCCGGCCCCGGCTGCCGCAGCTTCCGGTTCCACCCAATCCGCCCAATTACCCGCGATTCATATCTATCTGAATAACTCGCCGATCACTACCACCGCAGGGGGAGCCACACTGATGAATGGTACCGTGATGCTCTCACTGGACAAGCTATATGTCAGCGGGGCTACAATTAGTTATGATGAACATACGAGGATGATCACCATTAACAACCTGCTCACGACAGGCAGCATGAAGATCGGAAGCCGGATTGCCACCGTGAACGGGAAGCAGATCACCTATTCCGCTGCCTTCCAGCAAGTGAATATGCAGCTATACATACCTTTGCGGTTCGTTAATGATGCCATTGGCGGCACAATGGACTGGAATGCCAATAAACGTGAAGCGTTCATCAGCCATCCCAATTTTGTCTGATGCTGGTAGGAACGCCAGAATATAACTATGTTATCGAAGGAATAGGATGAAAATGTAAAAAGATAATAAATTTGTAGACTGAGAAAATAAAGTATTAGACTGTCAATACTTCATTAAGCTAACGGGCAGGTTAGTTTAATCGCTTTGTAAGTACCTTTAAGTAAATAAATTCACACAAGAAGGAAAGTACAGGAAAAAAGTAGAATAAAGATACAACTTTACCGTATTTGGAGGCCGTGAAATGGAGTTTCCGACACATATTGTATCGGCAGGCGGAATTGTAGAAGATGGAAATGGAAATGTCCTATTAGTAAAAGCCCATGACGATGGTTGGGTGTATCCTGGTGGGATAACTGAAGTTGGAGAAAACCTGATTAATGGTGTGATTCGTGAAATCAAAGAGGAAAGTGGAATAGACGCCACTGTTAGCCATTTAGTAAGTATTGTTTCGAATACAGCGATCCATAAGTGGCATGACGGTGTGACTGATGTTCCTACGAAGGTCATGTTTGATTTCGTCTGCAAAGCTGTGGGTGGAGAGTTAGCTACTTCTGATGAAACGAGCGAGTGTAGGTGGGTTCCAAAGGAAAATGTTCTGGATTTGATTACTTTACCCGCAATCCGCTTGCGCTATGAAGCTTATTTGAACTTTAACGGCTCAGTGAATTATATGGAGTACTTCACTGCGTCAACGTCAGAATGTAATGTCAAGCTTCAAAGGCGCGTTTAGTTATACTAAGGCTTGTATTTTAAAAATCTTTGCATTAACGGGAAACATTAGTTTAGCGAACTAAGAGAATGAGGAGAAATACTGAATGGGACAAGGATACGTTTTAGTGAATAAAAGCAAAGGAGAAATAATAAGCTTTGCACACCTCCCAGTGAGCAAAGCCAGGGAGTTAACCGGAAACCCCGTAACAGCAGCCATGACGACCTGGTATCTTTTGAGTAATATAGGCGATCAAATTAATTTTATTGAAGAGGAACATGTAGTGGACGACTACCGTGATGTAACCAATCGGCTCATTGACGATTTGATTAAAAGTCAGATTATAGAAGACGACGGGATAGAGGTATTTGACCCAAGTAAGCCTGAAATATTCATTCGGCTGTTGAGGAATACATGGATGGATTGTTGAGCTACCGGAAAACTTTAGCTCAGACATGATAGGGCAGCCGGTCAGTAAACGTGATCAGCTGTTCTTTTTTAACTAAATGGTAGGTTAGTTGCTGTCAATGGAAGAGGATATAAAAAATTGAGAATGGAGGTATTATGTGAAATCTAACTTGGAGAAGGAACTAAAGAAAATATGTATAGACCTTTCTGTGAAGTTAAGGGGAAACGGGGGTGGGGATGGGAATGCTTTAATTGATTATGACTTGATTCTACATCTTCATACAACATTGGATGCCTACAAGGAATCGATTCATAAAGAAGAAATGGTTTCTAAAGAAATAGTGTGGTCTCTTTTTTATACCTGCAGTAGGTTCTATATACAAAGTCAATATTCTAAAAACACCTCAGATCTCATGGCTGAATTTGGGAAATTAAACCATAAGTTGCTTCGTGTTTTTGATAATTACGACACTTATTAAGTATTTACTGCTCCATGGCATAGAGCCTCTTTATATAGTTATAATTAGAGTGAAGTTTAATCCAAAGAAGTATTATAGTAGCTTGAGCTAACGGGAAACGTTAGTTTAATAGAGCAGGCAGATTAAAACCTCTCTCTAGAAGTAAACTAGATTTAATAGTTTCTAAAGGGAGGTTTTCTTATGAACTTAAATGAGTTGTGGAATTTGTATGAGGCTGACAAATAGATTCAAGGGTTCAGTCCAAAAACATTAAAAGCATACGCTTTTCAGCACAAGATGCAGTACTGGCGCTAGGCAATCTCGATGTCACAGAGGTAACGTTAAGTACACTGAAGGAGTACTTGGCAAAGCAAGCAGTTCGTTTGAAGCCAAACGGCCGTGGTCATCGAATTCGTTTTGTTCGTTCTCTTTTCCGCTATGCTTATGAAGAGACGTATCTGATTTCAAATCCTTCTTTGAAATTGAGAGAACCCAAGTTAGAAAAGATCAACATCGAAGATCTAAACTGGGAGAACTGCTCAGCAATCGTAAATGGCAAGGGATATCGCTTTCGACATACATATGCATGCCAACTCCTTGATAATGGTGCTCCCTTAGACTTCATTCAAGGATTGCTCGGTCATGAGAAGGCATCGACCACTCAAATATACGCGACGGATCAGCTTTAGAATCCGTCGCCATTCAACTAAAGAGCAGTTAAGACCTTTATGAGGTGTTGTGGTATTAAATGTAATTATGGGTTATAAAATAAATGGACTATTTGATTGGGGGAATCAAAATATGGAACGTAAAATTCAACTAATGGAAACCTACGTAAATATCGACTTTGGAAACTCACCCTTTTTAAAATTAGATAAAGGGTTGCAAATTCCATACTCTTCAATCACAGGAATAACAACAGGTAGACCGATACCAAATGCTTTTAAACTATATGGTGCTTTATTAGGAGAAATGAGAAATGGGTTATTTAGATCAAACGGTGGTTATCAACTGCACTTTTTTGAAAATGAGCTTGAAACTCTTCATTTAGATTTGAATAGCTTTAAAGTTGGTAAGTTCAAAATATCAAAGTTGATCATTGGTGTTGAAAATCCTGAAGAAATAAGTAAAAATATTTCCGAACGAGTGAAGTGATAATTTTTGATGAACTGTTTATTGAACGAACGGGAAACGTTAGTTGAACGAACACAGCGGTAGTCCAAGACTTTATTTATCAAGTCTTAGACTGCCGCTGCTTTTATTAATGGATCACTCTAAAACTTATTTTTCAAAAGCTAACGATTCTTCTATTCAAGAACCGCATTGAAATCCGTTGGATATGAAGAGATTTAAATCCGATGGCCTTACATTCGCAGGGAGTAGTGAGGGGGAATCAGAACTGCGGTTTGAGTTCACCGGTAGGAAGAAGGAGAAGAAGGATACATGAACAAGCTCCTGTGTGCATCGCAGGGGTTTGTTTTTGTATGTGTTCAATTTCTCATTGATATTTAATTTTAATAAAATAATAATTATGTTGAAATAATATTTCAGTAATGGTATTCTGCATTTAGAGAGCGATTTCATAAACGGAAAAGGATGATGGAAATCATGTTAGAGCATTTGACAACGGAGACCCGCAATAAGAAGACCATGAACCTGGATGAGTTAACACCGCTTGAGCTTCTGGAAGTGATGAATGAAGAAGATCACAAGGTCGCACAAGCTGTGAAACAAGTCATTCCGCAGATTGCCGAAGCTGTGGAAGTGATTACAATGGCGATCAGACAAGGTGGACGCTTAATTTATATGGGGGCTGGAACAAGCGGACGTATCGGCCTGCTGGATGCTGTTGAATGTCCGCCAACCTTTGGAACAGCACCTGAGGAGGTCATCGGGCTAATTGCCGGGGGAGAGAGAGCGTTTATCAAAGCCGTCGAAGGTGCGGAGGACAATGAACAATTAGGGGTGCAGGATCTACAGGATATTAAGCTGACAGCCAAAGATGTTGTCGTCGGCATTGCCGCCAGCGGACGCACACCCTATGTGATCGGCGGATTAGAATATGCGAATTCTATTGGAACACCCACTGTAGCTGTGAGCTGTAACAAAGATTCAGCGATTGGCAGAATTGCCGGGATTGCGATTGAAGTCGTAAACGGACCGGAAGTGTTAACCGGGTCAACACGTTTGAAGGCGGGGAGTTCGCAGAAATTAATCTGCAACATGCTTTCCACCGCTTCGATGATTCGTACGGGCAAAGTATATGGAAATTTAATGGTGGATGTACAGCTGACCAATGAAAAGCTTGTAGAACGTGCCAAACGGATTGTGATGGATGCGACTGAGTGTGACGCTGAAACGGCAGAGCGTGTTCTGAAGCAGGCAGATCAGAAGCCGAAGATTGCCATTGTGATGATCCTTGCGGGGCTAACTAAGGAAGAAGCTGTGCAGCGGCTGGAAGCATCACAAGGCTTCGTCCGTCAGGCGATTCAATAATACGATAAGAAGAAGGGGGCTACAACATGAGTAAATATCATGATTTAGCGGTCAACATATTAGGGGCCATCGGCGGCCGTGCAAATGTATCCGAGTACACCCATTGCATGACTCGTCTTCGTGTAACCGTTGTGGACCGCAGCCGGATCGCTGAAGCGGACTTGAAGCAAATCGACGGGGTTCTGGGAGTAGTGGATGATGAAACCTATCAAGTCATTCTCGGACCGGGAATCGTAACCAAAGTCGCTGAAGAATTCGGTAAAGTGTTGGAAGCAAGCAGTCCTGAGGGCGATCCTTCAACTTCGGCTGAACAGTTACAGGCCAAAGGCGCACAAATGAAAGCGCAGCTAAAAAAGAAGAATGATACGCCGTTCAAAAACTTTTTGCGGAAGATCGGAAATATATTCATCCCGCTTATCCCTGCATTCGTAGGAGCCGGATTAATTGCCGGTATTGGCTCCATTCTGACGAACAATATGACAGCGGGTAATTTAGACACAGCAACCTGGCAGCAATATGTGACGATCTTAAATGTCATCAAAAATGCGATTTTCAGTTACCTGGTGATTTATGTCGGTATTAACGCTGCCAAAGAATTCGGAGCTACGCCTGCTCTCGGGGGAGTAATCGGTGGGGTAACACTGTTAACAGGGGTTACAGCGGACCTGACCATTACTAATATATTTACGGGTACACCTCTGACACCGGGTCAAGGCGGGGTGATCGGCGTTCTCATCGCCGTATGGATTCTGTCCATCGTGGAGAGATATTTGCGTAAAGTGATTCCTGATGCGGTTGATATTATCGTTACCCCTACAATTGCCTTGCTGGCCGTAGGACTGATTACAATCTTTTTCATCATGCCGTTCGCCGGATTCATCTCCAGTAATCTAATCGGAGCGATTAACTGGACGTTAGAAGTGGGCGGAGCATTCTCAGGCTTTGTATTAGGAACAGCGTTCCTGCCGCTTGTGATGTTAGGGCTGCATCAGGTATTGACGCCGATTCACATTGAGATGATCAATGATTCAGGGATGACGCTGCTGCTTCCGATGCTGGCTATGGCCGGGGCAGGTCAGGTTGGGGCTTCCATCGCCTTATGGATTCGCTGCAAGAAGAATAAATCATTGACGAACATGATTAAAGGCGCTCTTCCGGTCGGTATTCTGGGAATCGGCGAGCCATTGATTTACGGGGTTACTTTACCACTGGGCCGTCCGTTTGTTACAGCTTGTATTGGCGGCGGGATTGGTGGTGCGGTCATTGGATTATTCGGCAACGTTGGAGCCATTGCTATTGGTCCTTCCGGAGTTGCGTTAATTCCCTTGATTGCGGGTGGATTATGGCTGAAATACGTAATAGGCTTAATTGCAGCTTACGCTGGCGGATTTATCGCGACTTATCTCTTCGGTACACCCAAAGAGGCTATGGCAGAACAGGATTAAGCGACCCTGAGATATTGAGGTGATTCCAGTGCTCGGAATTTCAATTTTTGCGGCGGACCGCACGTTAGAAGACAACGTGAAGTATATGGAACACATGAAGGCTGCAGGCTGTACCGAAATATTCACCTCTCTTCATATGCCGGAGGATGAGTTCGGAGCATTGAAGGAGAAGCTGCTGGAGATCGCAAAGGCTGCCCGGCGGTTAGGAATGGACCTGATGGCGGATATTTCCGGTAAGGCATTGGAGAACTTTTCGTTACCCTTCCTGTTGGAGGCTGGTGTTACAGGTTTGCGGATGGATTTTGGATTTAGCGCCGATGAAATTGCAGCCTACTCACAACAACTGAAAATTGCCTTAAATGCCAGCACCTTAACCCCAGAGTTCTTGGCTGACTTAAAAGAGCATCATATTTGTCTTGAGAACATTGAAGCCTGGCATAATTATTATCCCCGCCCGGAGACAGGTCTGGATAAAGAATCGTTCATAGCGAAGAACAGGTGGCTGCAAGCCGAAGGGATTACGACGATGGCCTTTATTCCGGGAGACGGGCTGAAGAGAAAACCGTTATTTCAAAGTCTGCCTACCTTAGAGAAGCACCGGAATCAATCTTCTTTTCTGGCCTACCTGGAATTAGAGCAAGATTGTGCCGTGGACAAAATTTTCGTTGGCGATTTAACCCTCTCAGGAGGGTCTCAGATTCAATTTCAGCGGTATGAGGAAGGGGTTATTCCTTTGCGGGTAACCCAAGAATTACCTTATGCCTTATGGGATAAGGTCCACCGGAACCGCTTGGACGCTGCCCGTGATGTGATTCGCTCTGAGAGTGCACGGTCAGATCAGGAACGTTTTGAAAGGAGCCGAAGTATTGCGCCTATGCATACGAACAAGCGGCCTAGAGGGACGATTACCGTCGATAATAATTTATATGGCCGCTATGAACATGAGCTACAGATCACACTAAGAGATCTGCCGGCACATGAAGCGGTTAATGTGATTGGTCATGTGATAGAAGAGGACCTTCCTCTATTAGACTACGTCAGACAAGGCGGAAGACGCTTTAGTTTCACAGCTGCTACTTAATGATTACTCCCCTCTATTTTGTTACAATAAGGAGAATAGACTGAGGAGAGGAGTTTAGAACTTGGCAGCAGGAAGCATGATTTCTCAAATTGAACTGGTCTTAAATGAACTGCCGGAATCGGAAAAAAAAGTAGCGGAGTACATTCTTGCCAATGCTAAAGAAGTGATGCATATGAGCATACATGAGTTAGCGGCTAAAGCGGAGGCGAGCAGTGCGGCGGTTGTCCGTTTTTGCCGGTCGCTGGGCATCGAGGGCTTCCCCGCGCTCAAAATCCGCTTATCCGCTGAAGTAGAGAACACGAGTTATGTCGGCTACTTTGATGTTGAATCTAATGAGACGGTGCATTCTATCATTGATAAAATGTTGTCCAATACCATATTGACCTTTCAGAATACGGCCAGTCAACTGGACGCGCATTCGATTGAGCAGGCCGTGAGCCTGTTACAGCAGGCAGAGGTTATTTATGTGTATGGGATAGGGGCGTCTTTCATTATTGCAGAGGATGCGGCACAGAAATGGCTGCGGCTCGGAAAAAATGTATATGCTATTTCTGACCGTCATTTATTGGCGGCAGCTATGGCTACGAAATCAGAGAATGCTGTCTTCTGGGGGATTTCGTATAGCGGGGAAACGGGCGAGGTCATTCAATTAATCAGACGGGCCAAGGAGCATGGGATCAGAACAATCAGCCTTACCCGACCTGGAAATAACAAGCTTTCCCAGCTGGCGGATGTTTCTTTATTTACATCACGTGCCCCGGAAGCCACACTTCGCAGTGCGGCAACCAGCTCAAGATTCGCCCAATTATTTGTGCTTGATATTGTCTTTAGCGTATATGCTTCTGCCCAGCATGATTTAACTGTGGAGCAGCTGGCGAAGACAAGGCAGATGATTGAAGTTTTGAATGATTAATGTTGAACCAGATGAATACCTCTATGAAATAGCAAATAGAAAGGGAGTGTCCGCCATAGGATGCTCCCATAGTTTATTTTCTCAACGCATTGATCTCCTGCTCTGTTAATCCAGTGGCCTTAATAATGGTCATTATGTCCAGATTCAAGTCAAGCATATTCTTCGCTACTTCCTTTATACCTTCCTTTATGCCTTCTTTCATACCTGCCAATTTAGCACTTCCCAGCATAGAGGCCTCATCATGCAAATACTTCTGTCTCGCTTCATACAATCGTCTGGCCTCTGAATCCTGACTCAGATATTGCAAGGTATCCATCGCCTTCTCCAGTCCCGGCTCATTCATCTTCAGCACCTCCCAGTGTGATGTATCGGCACCCTTCAGGAAATGATATTGCTCATTCCTCAAGCCGAAGATTGTCGATCAGGAACCGGCGCAGGCTGCTGATGAAGGTATGAGTGGCATGGCTGATGTAGCGGTCGGCCCGGTAGATCAGTCTGAGGTTGCGGCAGGGGGCAGTATTCAGGATCGGAATGGAGCAAAGTCCGCTGTTCTCCATGCCCTCAAGCAGTCCGCGCGGTTGTATGGTGCCGCCAATCCCGGCCTTGACCAGCTGAAGCAGCGAGGTGGCTGATCCGGTCTCCATGATCGGCTCCAGTCCGAAGCCTGCCTCCCGGCAGGTATTCTCCACCAGCTCTCTGCCGATGTAGGTGCGCGGGTACATTACAAGCTGGATCTGCTGAAGTGATGACAGCTCAATGTGGCTCATGGCGGCATAAGGATGATCCTCGCGGACAATCAGATGATAAGGCTCCCAGCCCAGGTCCACTTGAGTCAGCATGGAATCACGCGGACCCGGAAGGCAGATGCCGATGTCCAGCTTGTTCTCCAGCACCTCCTGCTGAATAAGCGTTGAAGCGAAGACCTGGAGCCGGATATTCGGAAAATCGGAATGGAATTTAACCAGCATCGGCGTTAGACGGTAGTCCAGGTCAGAGGGCAGCACCCCAAGCCGGATCATGCCGCGGTTGTCGGAGCGCAGCTCATTAATCGCTGCCTTGGCATTCTGCTCATTCTGAATCATCCGGGCTGCGTAGTCCTTAAGGAGGACACCAGCTTCGGTTAGGGCAATCTTTTTGCCGATCCGGTCGAACAGGGGCATGCCTATTTCACCTTCCAGTACTTTAATCTGCTGGCTTAGTGTCGGTTGGCTGATACCCAGTCCCTCAGCGGCGCGTGTGAAATGCAGTTCTTCGCAGACGGCCATGAAATAGTGCAGGTGGCGGGTTTCCATGAAATTCACTTCTTTCAGGATAAGATCATAGTCAATTACTATTATAATAATATAAACAATAGTATTGATCAATATATGACATCGCCGTATACTCAGGCTAAATACAAAATACTGATATGGAGTGATGGAAATGCCTTTCTTACTATTATTCGTTGCCTTGCTGGCAGCCTCATTAAATATGCGTCCGGTAATCACTTCGGTCTCACCGCTGCTGGGTAACATTCAGAGTGATCTGGGGATGAACAGCCTGCAGGCCAGTCTGATGACAACACTGCCTGTCCTGTGTATGGGGATATTTGCACCCCTTGCCGTGAGCATCAGCCGGCGCTTCGGTCTGGAGCGCACGATCTTCGGGGCTATGGTGCTGATCGGGGCGGCGACAGCCGCACGCGGGTTCCTGTCTTCATCCGCCGGTCTCATTCTGACGGCGCTGGCAGCAGGCGTAGGGATCGGAATTGCCGGACCGCTGCTGTCCGGCTTCATTAAGCGTCATTTTCCCGGCCGCTCGGCTATGGTCAGTGTGTATTCCGCCTCAATGGTGGTGGGCGCTTCACTCGCAGCCGGTCTGGCTGTTCCGGTCTATACCTGGCTGGACAATTCCTGGCAGCTGTCCCTGGCGGTATGGGCAGTCTTGGCGCTCGCCGCTCTCCCTGTCTGGTGGAGGATTGCCGCGCGGTCCAAGCCGCTGAAGGAGCAGACTGTACATGCCCGGCTGCCCTTGGCTAACGGCAGAGCCTGGCTGCTGACCATATTCTTCGGTCTTATGGCGAGCATCTTCTATTCGCTGACGGCCTGGCTGGCGCCGGTGGCAGCATCCATGGGGTATAGCAAGCATGAAGCGGGCAATCTGCTCACACTTTTCACCTTGATACAGATTCCGGTAAGCATCCTCGTGCCCATCCTTGTGGCCAGATTCCAGCGGCGCACGTTATGGCTTGTGCTGTGCAGTCTATTTGAGCTAAGCGGACTGCTGCTCCTTCTGGGCTCAGCCTCACCGCTGCTGAGCGCAGTGCTGCTCGGCATTGGCGCTGGCGGATTATTCCCGCTGGCTCTAATGCTGCCGCTCTTAATGACGGAGCGGGCGGAAGAGGCCAGCTCCTGGTCGTCGCTTAATCAGGGGGGCGGGTATTTTCTCGGAGCTTTGGGACCGCTCGCGGTTGGCCGTATCTACGATGCCACGGGTTCATTCCAGCCCGCGCTGATCGGCATGGCTGTGATCACTGTACTTATGATCGCGGTACAACTGATGATAGGCAGAAGCTCCCGCGAGGGCAACGCTCTAAGGAACGGTTAGGCTGACGGTGCGGGCCTTCTTGATCCATACGAGTCGGCACGGCAACCTGTGTTTAGCTTCCGGTCTTCGCATAAGGCAGAACAACAACCGTCTCGTACTTCCCGGGCTTGACTGTGGTCCTAAGATGCCCGCCGTATTTGCCCGTAACCTTCTGAATATTACTTAAGCCGATTCCGTGAAGTTCTGGATGGGCCCGGCGGCATGGCGCTGCTGTGCTGGCGGGAGCGGCAATGGAGTTGCCAATATAGATAACGAGGGCATTGTTGTTCGAATGGATATGAAGCTGAATGGATCTGTTCTGTGCCGGCCGGACCTGTCTCGCAGCATCTATGGCGTTATCCAGAAGGTTGCCAAGTACTATACACAGATCGTAGCGTTCAATGTCAACAGGTGCACCTGAGAGCTGTACCTTATGCTGCATGGCAATATTCAGGTCAGAAGCGATGTTAATCGCATGGCTGACCAAGGCATCCACCGCCAGGTTGCCGGTAGTTATAGTGTTGCAGGAGGCCTCGATCTCTTGCAAAATCCCGTTAATATGATCTGCGCCTTCTGCTGCATGACCTGCTTCAATACAGGCGCGTATGTATACCAGTTGCTTGTTGATATCATGAATGATTCGCTTGATGTCCATGAAGGAATGTAAGGTGTCCTGATAGCTGAGCTCTTGGGCTTCAAGCTGTCTGTGCAGACGGCCATTTACCTCGGCCAGCCGCGCAGCCTCATTCCTCCTCCTGAACCATAAGACCATCGTTATCCTCTCCCTTGAATTTCTTCCAGCACATACCCCGCATAGACATCCTTGAAGGCCTTCGACTGGGAACGTCCAATCGGATATTCTTCATCACTGGACATGACCACAGAGTTCGCATTGAATCTGCGGACATGCTCCAGATTGACAATAATGGAACGGTGAATCAGCAGGAACGGATTGCCCAGCTTGTCCGAATAGCTCTGCAAGGTGCCATTGATGAGGTATTCCCGGGAGACAGTGATGAGCTTCAGCTTATTTTGGGCGAGGGAATGCTTGATTTTGACAATGGCAATAATATCGGGCCGCCGCAGCACTACCTGATCATCTTCTACCTTAATGGTGAAGAAGCGGTTCGGGCTGGAATGAATATAGCTGCACAGCTTAAGTATTTTGTCTTGGAATAATTCATAAGGGACCGGCTTGAGCAGATATTGGAAGGTCTGAACGTCAAAGCTGTCCATAATGTACTCAGGATAGCTGCTCAGGAAGATAATTTGCACATCGCGGTCGGGCAAAGAGCGGATCACCTGGGCGGTCTCAATTCCGCTGATTCCGGCCATTTCGACATCCAGAATCAACAGGTGATAGGTGTATTCTCCCTGCATGGCCTTGTAATGCTGCAGCAGCTGTTCGCCGGAAGAGAAGCAGTGGACATCAAATGAATAGTTAGTCGACAACGACAGCAGCTTGAAGTATTGCTTCACCTTGTCTAGAACCTTGGCATCATCATCGCACACGCCTACATGAAACAATTCTATCTCTCCTTTTAAGTGGCTTCATTCCTCATAGATTGGCAGTAAAATGGATCAGGGAATGCGTTTGCATGCCTTATTATACCATTAACATACATAATGTTCCATAAAGTGAAAGGATGCGTTATATTGAATTCAGAAGAGATGCAAGAGATCATTGATAGATTCAAATGTGAAACAAATCACGTTATACCGTGGTATCAAGCAACAACAATCTGTAATTTCCCGTAAGGATGTGAGTGAATGAACGCAAGCACGTTATTGTCCAAAGTTAATGTGATCCATGAGGATCTTGGTGAAGAATCACTGGTGATGGACCGTAATCATGAGATGTTCTTCTTGAATCAGACCGCCAAGTATTTGTGGGAACACTGCAATGGACGAACGGTATCCGAGGTTGCCGGTATGCTCCATGACCAGTATCTGGAGAAGGACCAGCTTGAGTTAAGCGATATTATTACAGACTGTATTGGTGCATTTGAAGAGCTGGAGCAGAGAGGTTTCGTGAAAATAAGGAAATGAGGTGCTAGTGTGGAATTGTTATCCCCAGCCAAGAGCTTTAGATTAGGCGGTTGTTATCTGGAGATCACTTCAAACTGTAACCTGCGCTGCCTGCATTGCTATAACGAATCCGGCGTTCTGCAGGATCAGATTGATATGCCTACCTTCATGAGCATCATTAATGATCTGCCGGATCATCCCGATACAAGCATTACCATCTCCGGGGGAGAACCGACTTCGCATCCTTTGTTCTGGGATTTCATGGAGGCGCTGCAGAAGAAGCAGTTCGGTATGGTGCTGGTGATCACGAACGGCACTTATATCACCCGGGAGGTTGCTGAGAAATTCGCTGCCTGCAAAGTGGCCATACAGCTGAGTGTGAATGGTTCGCGAGCGGAGATTCATGATCAGTTATGCGGACGCGGCAGCTTCAACCAGACGATGCGTGGCCTGAAGCATCTAATCGATGCCGGTATGAGCGAACGGATTCTGATCCGCAGCGTGCTTACAGGCTTCAATAAGGATGACATCGTTCCTCTGCTGAAGATGGTTGCTGAGCTTGAGATTCCCCAGGCTGAGATTGCGAGCCTCAGTAACCTGGGCCGGAGTGAAGACAACCGAAACAATTTATACCTGGACATTCTGGAGAAGTCCGCACTGGTGGAACGTCTGGAGCGGCATCCGGAGGTGGTGGAGCTCATGAACAGCGGTGTTAAGATCACACTGCCCGATGATTTTACAGGAGCCTGCCCGTTGTTAAGTGGAGTGACCGAAGACGCAGATCGGATTCCGTTAACACCGAGAATTGATTCATCCGGTAATGTGTTCCTGTGCCAATTATTCACGGATGTCCAGTATGCGATCGGTAATGTGAATGAGACCAGCCTGTCCTCCATGCTTGAGTCTCAGCAAATCGTGAACCTCGTCAAGTTCATGCAGGTGGGACAGAATTATATGAACCAATGCCAGAGCTGTATATGGAATGGGACTTGCGGCAAGGGGTGCGTGGCGCTCGCTGTAGCCAATGGAGGCTCAATTCAGGATACGGACGGCTGCTGCAAGGTAAGAACGAAATATTATGTCTCTGAGCTGAAGAAGAACAGAAAGGCCTTAGTGCCGCAGTAATCCCGCAGACAGCAGACTTGAAGGGAGGTGAGAACATGAGCTATATCAGACCTATGATTGAAAAAGCAAGCACAGATTCAATGATCACTCCTGCAGCTTGTACGAATGGTTTCAGCTGTCCGAAAACATTTAACTGCGGAAGCTACTCCTGTAAGAAAAACTTTAAATGCGGAAACTGGTAAACCCTGATCCGCGGCATACTTAATAAGTTCCATATGACCCGACAAGAACATGGTTATTTCCTATAATCATGTTCTTTTCTAAGAAAGGGAGGGGGAGCGCTTGAAGGAATATAAATGGGTTCTGTCCATCTTTTTCAGACAACAGCCGGCAACCATGGTATCCATCCTCCTGCTCTATATTTTAATGTACGCCCTGCAGCCCTTGGAGCTGCTTCTGATTGGGCGGATCATCGTCAGCCTGGGGCATCCGTCCGGGGTGATGTCTATTGCCATCCTCATTATTGCCTATATCCTCGTGTACTCCTTGAAGAATATTCAATACTCCTTTTCGCTGCTGTTCATAGAATTGCTGGAGAATAAGGTCGGTGCACTGCTGCAAAGACAGATGTTCACCGCTATTGCCAAAGCAGATTTAGACAAGCTGGATCAGGCGGATTATCTGCTGCAAATTGAGCGGGCGAAGGACACTTTATGGTACAAACTCACGAATGCCGTTAACGATGTATTCCATTTCCTCGGGTCCATTGCCGGCTTCTGCATGTCTGTATGGATTATTGCCAGGCTGGGGGTTCTGTATGTGGTCGCTTTTATTGTGCTGGGGCTGCTCTATAACTATTTTGTGAAGCGCAACACGGAGGAACATATTGCTGTGATGAAGCGGCAGGAGCATGAGGACCGCAAGCTGAACTATTTAAGCCGTCTCATGCAAGACCGGAGCAACCAGAAGGAGATTAGGAGCTTTCAGATTTATGAGTGGCTGGAGTCGAAGCGGCTCTCCAAATTCGATGAGATCAGAGACCTGAATATGGCCTTCAGCCTGAAATGGACGGTGATTGGCTGTGTATGGTCGGGGCTGATGCTGGGCCTGGAGAACAGCACCCTGCTGTTCATGTGTTATGCTGTGGCATTGACAACGCTGAGCCTGGATCAGCTGATCGTGTTAACTCAGGGGCAGGGTCAGATCATCGAGGGGGTCAATTCCTTCGCCGAGTTCTTCTCCGAAGCCCGCAAGAATACCATCTACATCAAGGAATTCAGAGATTTGATTACACCGGAGACACAAGCAGCAGAGACTCCTCACCAGACTTCTTCGGTCTTAACCAGAAACAGGATGGCGATGGAGCTGCACGATGTCTCTTACTCATACGGTAATTCCCCCGCAGTCTTGAAGAATATTAATCTGCACATCGGCAGAGGGGAGAGCATTGTCCTTGTCGGTGAGAACGGCAGCGGCAAGAGCACTCTGGCCAAAATTATGGCCGGTCTGCTGAAGCCGACGGAAGGCAGAGTCCACAGTTACTGTAAGACATCGACCGCAGCTTTTCAGGATTATGCCAAATTCGAATTCTCGGTCCGGGATAATGTCGGTCTTGGCGATGTAGCGAGTATCAACGACAACGATAGAGTCACAGAAGCAACGGTGAAAGGCCAGATTCACCAGGTCATCCAGCAATATCCCAAAGGACTGGACACGATTCTGGGCAAAAAGTTCGATGCGGACGGAATCGAGATGTCGGAAGGCCAGTGGCAGAAGGTAGCGATCAGCCGGGCGTTCATGCCCGAGGCCGATTTTATTATCTTCGATGAACCGTCTGCTTCCCTGGATGCGTTGTCGGAGATTCAGCAGTTCCGCAATATCGGCAAATATTTTCGCGGCAAAAGTGTTGTGCTCATCTCCCACCGGATCGGAATTGCCAAGCTCGCCGACAGAATCGTATTTATGAAGCAGGGGGAGATCGTGGAAGCAGGCACCCATGCTGAGCTGATGCAGCTGAAGGGGGAATATTGCAGCTTCTTCAGGAATCAGGCCAAATGGTATGATACGGGAGATCAGGTCATATGACAACGAAAATGCTGGTTCATGTCCGTAACCTCAAGCTGATCATTAAGCTGTTCTGCACCAAAGATCTGTACCTGTCACTGGCGCTTATGGCGCTCAGCGCATGGCTGGCCCCGCTTGGAGCCTGGCTCTATAAGCTCCTGATCGATGGCCTCGCTATCGTCCAGTCCGCATCTGCCGTAACGCACAAGCTGCTGATCCTTATCGCTGGATATACCGTGCTGAAGATTGCACTGGAAGGGATAGAGCATATTACTGCGCATGTTAATAATCGCCTGAAGTATAACATTAACCGTGAATTCATCAGACAGGTGAACAAGAAGCTGTCTGTTATTGATATGGAAGAGCTGGAGAACCCTGCCGTCTATGATCTGCTGGAGCGGGTCCAGTCCAATGTGAACAAGGGGATTCTGGCTTACGTCAACAACTCATTATCTGTCGTGCTCCCCGTCTTCTCCATGTTCTCCTTTGTAGTGCTGCTGTTGAATATTAAATGGTATTTCCCCGTAATTGCGGTGCTTGCCACCATTCCTTATCTGCTGCTGATGAATGCACAGGGCAAGCGGAGCTACTTCCAGGCAGTTGAACAGAGCAAGCCGCTGCGGCGGTTGAACTATATGTACGATGTGCTGACAAGCAGAAGATATGCCAAGGAGATCCGTATGTTCGGATTGATTGATTATTTCAATGACCGCACGGAAGAGATCCGAAGCGAGGTATGGAGAGAGAAGTTCAAGCTGCTGCTGCATTATACACTGGGCGGAGCGCTTGTCGATCTATTGCGGAACATTGCACTGGGTATCTGTCTGCTCATTACTTGTCTAGGCGTTATAGATAATCGAATGAGTATAGGCGATGTTATGCTGGTGGTTACTGCGATGCAGGCCATAACAGGCGCTCTGAGCAGTATGGTGATTAAAATCAGTTCCATGAACAATTACACACTATATATGGAAGATATGCTGAATTTCCTGGATCTTCCTGAGGATGCCGGTGGCGGTCATAAGACGCTTGCAGATGCATCAACTATTCAGTTCAAGCAGGTGGATTTCAAATACCCGGGCAGCGGGAACCTTACACTGAAAAATATTGAACTAACCATCCATAAAGGCGAGAAAATTGCCTTAGTGGGCGAAAACGGCAGCGGTAAAACAACCTTCATTCATATGCTGCTCGGCCTGTACAAGCCGACTTCAGGCGAAGTATTAATCGGAGGAGACCCGCTCGCTGATGTCATTGAACCGTTCAGGAGGAAGACGGTCTGTGTATTTCAGAATTTCATTAAATACCAGTTCTCGGTCGCGGATAATATCCGGGCGGGGAATTTCGGACAAGCGTTCCAGAAGCGGTCCTTGCATATCTTTAATATGGATGCCTTCATCGATCATCTGCCCCAAGGCCTGGATACCCAGCTAGGCCAGCTGGAGAACAATGATCTGGAGCTGTCGGGCGGACAATGGCAGCGGCTGGCGATTGCCAGGGCGCTGAGCAGGGCAGACAGCGAGATTCTGATCATGGACGAGCCGACAGCCAGCCTGGACCCCAAGGTGGAGACGCAGATCTACGAAGAATTCTCGGCGTTGTGTGAGAACAAGACGACCATAATGATCTCACACCGTCTGGGAGTGACGCGGCTCTGTGATATTATCTATGTTTTTGACCAGGGGGAGATCTGTGAAGCGGGCTCGCACACAGAACTGATGAACCGGCGGGGGAAATATTATCAGATGTATACGGCCCAGAGCTATTTGTATGCTTAATGACATGGAATAAACAAGTAGTAAAAGGATATAATTGACATTAGGTGACTACTGGAGTAGTATTGGGATATGACTACTGCAGTAGTCAAACGAAGGGAGGCTGGTGCATGGAGATTAAGCTGTATGATTCCGAGCTGAAGGTCATGGAGATTCTATGGAGGGAAGGCAAGCTGCCCGCAGGGGATCTGGCTGCCATTCTGAATCAGGAGACTGGCTGGAACAGAAACACGACCTATACAGTGATCAAGAAGCTGATTGCCAAGGATGCTGTAGAGCGGACAGACCCAGGGTTTGTCTGCACTCCCCTGATTGCCAAGGAGCAGGTGCAGACGTATGAGACCAAAGAGCTGATTAACAAAATGTATGGCGGTTCGGCGGAGATGTTTTTTTCGGCATTTCTCAATGAGAAGAACCTCAGCAAAGCGGATATCGACAAGCTGAGGCAAATCGTGGAAAGCTTGCGCTGAGGCGAGGGATGATGGATATCTTACAGATGAGTATTTCAGCAAGCGTGCTGATCGTGCTTGTGATCGCGCTGCGCTCTGTGACCCTGCACAAATTACCCAGACAGCTCTTTCTGGTCTTGTGGGGCATTGTCATCGCCAGACTGCTGATTCCGGGTTCTGTGCCGGTTCTTCCGCAGTTATCGCCACAGGTTGAGGTTGCTGCTGCAATTAATCAGGTTAACACGCACACAGCAGCCGTAGTTCAGTTGCCGGAACGTTCTGCCCTGCACACAGGCATGTTCGCCCGGGATATAGCGTTCACAGCCTTTACGGGCGGGGAGCCGGAGCAGCCGTTTCTGAAGCCGGAGCTTCTCGGTGCCATATGGCTTGGCGGCGCTGCGCTGCTGCTTATGACCCTTGCGGTGATCTTCTACAGAAGCAAGAGAGAGCTGCGGACAGCACTGCCTCTGCAGAGGCAGGAGCCTGTGATCGAGGCCTGGCGTGCCCGGCATCCCTTGCGGCGCAAGCTTACCATCTTGACATTTGACCGGATGGATACGCCGGTTACGTGCGGAATCTGGCGTCCGAAGATTATTCTGCCCACGACCCTGAATACCGGTAATGCACCGGCCATGGAGTATATTCTCACCCATGAATATATGCATATCCGGTATTTCGATACAGTGTGGAAGCTGGCTGCCTCCGTGGCCCTGTGCCTGCACTGGTTCAATCCGCTGGTCTGGCTGATGGTCTTCTATCTGAACCGGGAGCTGGAGATGGTCTGTGATGCCAGAGTCATCCGTAAGCTGGGTGCAGAGCACAAGGCGGATTATGCGTTATGTCTCTTGGAGGTGGCGGAGCAACAGAGGGGGTTCACGCCCCTGTATACAGGCTTCAGTAAAAATGCGACCAAGGAAAGGATCGTGTCGATCATGAAATTACAAAAATTGACGATGTTGACGGCTGCCATTTCACTCATTCTGATCGCCGGAGCGGTGTCCGCGTTCGCAGAGCAGTCTAGCGATGCGGTAAGCAGTGCTAATACCGTAAATTCTGCGGAAATGAACGCACTGGAGAGTGACGACAACAGCGGGGGTGATTCGGCGGTAGCGGCAGCCTCCTCGGAGGATGGAGCGGCGGTGACCGATTTCAACTATGAGGCACTGAAGGATTACATGACCTATGGACTAACGTACGACAAAGCCCAGGACAGATTCTCTTACAACGGCAAGCCTATCCGCCTGTTCCTGGACCAGGATCTCAAGCATGAAGGCAAGTTCAACAAATTCTATTATGACGGGAACGGCTCGGCGGATTTCAGAGTCATCAGAGACAAGGACAATACGATCAAAGAAATCACGGCTGTGAATGAGAGTGAGCTTCAGGGATTAGGCAAAGAGTACGGCTTCGAGCTGAATGCCGACGGCCTGAAGTTCCAGAATGCCAAGTAACTGTCCACCGGATGCTGAGTGTTAAAGAACAGAAAATGAAACGTTAACGCACTTCTTGAGATATGTAGGGGAGTGCGTTATTTGCTATAATGGGAACGGGTTACCAGAGTACAAGCCAGGTGAAGAGGAGGACATGAATATGAATATGAATATGAATGTGGATGTGGATAGGGTGGAAGAGCCGCCCGTTCAGCTTATCGGCATGCTGGGCCAGCCGTATGATCCCAAGAGAGTCCAAGCCGTGCTTAAGCCCTATGGCGTTAAGCGCATGCCGGCGGCGAAGAGCTATTTCAACGATACCATGATCTCGTGCGCCAAAGCATCTCTAAGGATGGATCTCTACCGTATACCCAAAATCAATGAGCTGACCGGACTACAGTATACGAAGCCCGATGATTGGATCATCGGCGCTATTCACTTCCTTCCCCCTGGTTCGGGCAAGCAGAACGAAGTGCCTTATCCCGTCATTTTACCTGAGGACATTACGATGAACTCTTCGCCTGAGGAAGCGATCGCGGCCTATGGCCCTCCGCAGCTGGATGAAGAATGTGAATGGCCCGGATTTTCCGGCCGCATTATCGCCTGGCGGGGCGAGGGCATAAACATCGCATTAGAATACGAGTATAGCAGGGAAGGTAGAGTGCTACGAACCTATATCGCCTGCCTAATCGGCTGCATCGGCGCTTGGCGGAGCGATAACCCGGAGGTTTTTGCACCATGAGCAGGGGAGGGCTGATTCTGGTAGGACAAGCTTTCGTTAGAATCGCGGAGAGCTGTCGGAGAGCTGCCCTCCCTGCAACCGACACACTAGAGAACATAGCAGTTGGATAAAGAGCACTTGTTTCGGCCGAACCGCTCCCTTTTCAAGAAGCAGTTGGAAAAAAGGCACTTAGTTCCACGTATTCTATGAAATCCGCTGAATCTGGACAAATTAAGTGTTGTTAATCCAACTGCTACCCCCAAGTACGCCATGGACGCTCGATTAGTTGTACTTTTTCCACTAGATTCCCTCCCCATTCTCTCACCGCACGATGAACTTAACCTTCCATTCCTCCTGCAATTCATCCCGTTGAGCACACTTGCTAATTTGTATTTACAAATTATGGGATACATGCTATCTTTGCTATGAAAGCGCAACCATGATCTGATAGGTTAACCAAGGTTTTACCATTTTGTTCATGGGGAGGAAGGAAGAAAATGAAGAAATGGCTCAAAAGAACAGGAACCATGCTGCTCGCTTGCACACTGCTGCTTGGAGGCTTGACGGCACCGCTGCGAACCGCCCACGCTGACCCCGCACTGATCACCATCGAAAGCGAGAATGCCCAGCTCACCCCGGATTTGCAAGTGACGACCCAGATTTACGGAACACCGAAGCCAGGCTATTCGGGAAGCGGTTTTGTCTGGATGCAGAACTCCGGTACGCTAACCTACACCGTAACTGTCCCGGCAACCGGCATGTATACGATCTCGACCCGGTATATGCAGGAGCTGAGCCCGGATGGCAGACAGCAGGCATTAATCGTTAACGGTGCTGCGAAGGGTTCGTATATGCTGCCCTACACCACTACATGGAAGGATTTCAACTTCGGCTATCACAAGCTGAATCAAGGCAGCAATACCATTCAGGTCAAAGCAGGCTGGGGATTCGCTTATTTCGACGCCTTAACGGTGGATCATGCGAACCTGGACCCCCTGATTGTGCAGCCCGTTCTCTCTGACGCTCAGGCCACGCCCGAAACGCAGCTCCTGATGAATTATTTGACGGAGGTGTACGGGAAGCACATGCTCTCGGGCCAGCAGGAGATCTACGGCGGAGGGAATGATGGCAACTCCGAGCTGGAATTCGACTGGATTCACAACCTGACCGGCAAATATCCGGCAGTCCGCGGGTTCGACCTCATGAACTATAATCCGCTGTATGGCTGGGAGGACAGCACTACCGCCCGCATGATCGACTGGGTGAATAACAAGGGCGGGATTGCGACCAATAGCTGGCATCTTACCGTTCCCCGTAACTTCACCGCCTATCAGCTTGGGGAGTTTGTCGATTGGAAGGAAGCCACCTACAAGCCGACCGAGACCAATTTCAATACCGCTAATGCTGTGATTCCAGGGACCAAAGAGTACCAATACTTGCAACTGGCGATCGAGGATCTGGCGGAGCAACTGCAGATTCTGCAGGACAACAATGTTCCCGTAATCTTCCGTCCTTACCATGAGGCAGAAGGCAACGGCGGGCTAAATGGGGAAGGCGCTTGGTTCTGGTGGGCTTCGGCAGGTGCGGAGGTGTACAAGCAGCTCTGGGATCAGCTCTATACCGAGCTTACGGAGACCTACGGCCTGCACAATCTGATCTGGACCTATAACAGTTATGTGTACAGCACTTCTCCGGCCTGGTATCCAGGGGATGATCAGGTGGATATTGTCGGCTACGATAAATACAACACCATCTACAACCGCTATGACGGACTGTCCGGCGTGCCGAATGAGGATGCGATTAGCTCGACCTTTTATCAGCTGGTGGATCTCACTGGCGGTAAGAAGATGGTAGCCATGACCGAGAACGACACCGTTCCCAGTGTGCAGAATCTGACCGATGAAAAAGCAGGCTGGCTCTACTTCCTCCCATGGTACGGTGAGCATCTGATGAGTACGGCCTACAATTATCCGGCTACGCTGACCACCCTGTACCAGAGTGATTATGTCATTACGCTGGACGAGCTGCCTGATCTGAAGGGCAATAATCCTCATCCAAGCGCAACCATTACACCATCCATGGTCGAATTTGACAAAGCTCCGGCTCATCAGACCGACCAGACCGTCACCATGAACCTGAACGGCAACACGTTAACGGCTCTTCGATCCGGTACCGCCATTTTGACTGAGAACGAGGATTATACCGTAAGCGGGAACACACTGCTGCTCACTAAGGCGTTCCTGGCAACGCTTCCTGTTGGCGAGCATTCGATCGTTCTGGATTTCAATCAGGGCCAAGATCCCGTGTTAAAAGTAAAAGTCATCGATACAACGCCAGGCGCTGCCATCTCACCAAACCATGCGGTGTTTGACCGGGCGGCGAATCTTGCACAGGATATTTCTGTAGGGCTTACCTTACAGGGGCATCAGCTGACAAGCCTGAAGAGAGGCAGTTACAGCCTTGTCTCCAGCCAGGATTACACGGCCACTGACACTGCGGTTGTTCTGAAAAAAGCTTATCTCTCCACGCTGCCGCTCGGTCAGCATGCGATCGCTTTTCATTTTAGCGGCGGAGCAGAGGTTGTGCTTACTGTGAACGTAGAGGATAGCAGCGTTCCGCTGCCTTCGGGTGACTTGACCATCCAGGCCTACAACGGCAGCACCGGTGCTTCGACCAATGGAATCGCACCCAAGTTCAAAGTAATCAACACCGGGAATGCACCGGTCCAGCTCAGCGATGTGAAGCTCCGGTATTACTACACGATTGACGGCGAGCAGCAGCAGAGCTTCTGGACCGACTGGGCCAGCATCGGAGGCGCTAACGTAACTGGTACATTTGTGAAGCTGGACACCCCGGCCGCCGGTGCTGATTATGCTCTGGAGATTGGCTTCACCAGCGCTGCGGGAACCTTGAATCCCGGCCAGAGTGCCGAGATCCAGACCCGCTTCGCTAAGGTAAACTGGTCCAACTACAATCAGGCCAATGACTATTCTTTTAACGCCAGCAATACCCAGTTCGCCGATCATGAGCAGGTTACGGGATATGTGAACGGGCAGCTGGTGTGGGGGATGGAGCCTTAAGCGCCCTCAGCCGTAGTTGTTGACCCATTCTCCGCTAGGTAATTATACCGGAGGTGTTCATTTGAGAAGAAGGTATTGGTCAACAATAATACTGCTGGCGTTAAATGTACTTTGTATTTTTGCGGTCGATATTTCCACTATTAAGTATAGAGTTGGAAAAGGGACATCAGGTAACGGGAATCCCGGAATAGTAGTTTTGATTCTTAGCCTGATATTGTTTGCCATTTTCCTGATACATTTGGTTGTGAAATCTATTGAATATTTAAGAAAGCTGCCCCCAACAATTACAACGATGGTTATTCCATCTCTGGCAATCGTCACTTTAGTGCTCATGATATTTGGTGAACTAAACACAATCAGTGCATTAGAACAAAACTTAAACGGCTTCACAAATGATAAAGATTCCGTAGTCTTTCGTTTCGGCTGGATTAATCAATATACAAATACTCTGTTTTATAATGGATACATTTTGATGTTCGGAATTTCCATAGCGATGCTTCTGTCTTGCCTGATCGTTAGAATGCAATCCAAGCCATTCATCGTCAATGAATAAACTTGTAACCGTTTTCGTGTGACGCAATTACTATAAGAGGAGGTTCAACTATGTTATCTAAAATAAAAAAATGCGGAGTCTACAGCCTAGCACTAGTATTACTAGCTTCCACCTTGCTCGGCAGCACGGGTTCCCGCGCATCTGCGGCAGAGGCGTCAGCCGCGCTGACTTCGGACTTCAGATCGTTGCAGGCTTCGCAGATCGTCAGCGAGATGGGGGCCGGATGGAATCTGGGCAACTCGCTTGAAGCTTCGGTGAACGGGATCCCCAGTGAGACCGCCTGGAATAACCCGACCATTACGCCGCAGTTGATCCAGAAGGTCAAAGCAGCAGGCTTCAAAACCATCCGTATCCCGGTCTCCTACCTGAATTATATCGGGAGCGCTCCCGGCTATACGATCAACTCGGCATGGTTGGACCGTGTGAAGGCAGTCGTGGATTACGCCTACAATGAAGGCTTGTATGTCGTCATTAATATTCACGGGGACGGCTTCAATTCCGTTCAGGGCAGCTGGCTCCTGGTGAACAGCGGCAACCAGACGGCCATTAAGCAGAAGTATCAGAAGGTCTGGCAGCAGATCGCGAATAAGTTCGTCAGTTATGGCGAGCGGCTGATTTTGGAGTCGATGAATGAGGTGTTCGATGGCAGCTACAACAACCCGAATCCGGCGTACTACGCCAACCTCAATGCTTATAATCAGATCTTCGTGGATACGGTCAGACAGACAGGCGGCAACAATAGCGCCAGATGGCTGCTGATTCCGGGCTGGAATACGAATATCGACTATACGGCGGGGAATTACGGCTTCGCACTCCCAACTGACACCTACAGATCCTCTACCATACCCAGCTCGGAAAAAAGAATCATGATCTCCGCCCACTACTATTCCCCTTGGGATTTTGCCGGTGAAGAATCGGGGAATATCACGCAGTGGGGAGCGTCAGCGACGAACCCTGCCAAGAAATCCACCTGGGGACAGGAGGATTACCTGAACTCGCAGCTCCAATCCATGTACAACAAATTCACGACCCAAGGCTACCCGGTGGTGATCGGAGAATTCGGTTCCATTGACAAATCATCCTACGATTCAAGCAATAATATCTACCGCGCCGCCTATGCCAAAGCTGTAACTGCAACCGCCAAGAAGTACAAGGCTGTGCCCGTCTATTGGGACAATGGCTATAACGGCCAGCACGGCTTCGCCCTGTTCAACCGTTACAACAATACCGTCACCCAGCAAGGCATTATCAATGCCATTATGCAGGGGATGCAATAAGCAATTCAGCGTGAAGCAGCGGCTCATATGGTCTGCAAAAAGATGAAGGGAGCTCCTGTGGCGATCACGGGAGCTTTTTTATGCTGAAGAAGAAGATAAGTCTTGATGATTTTACCCTCTCCCGGCGCGTAACTGGCCCGATCTTGTGGTAATAATGTCTGTTATGTTATCTTAGCCTTTAAAGATTGTCACTTACATAGTCATTCAAGAAGAGAGAAGAGAGGAAAGTCATGAACCATCCAACCCAAACGCCGCCAGCCAAAAAAGAATTCAATCCCAAAGACGCTGTTCTGGTCTTTTTCGCCTTCGCTCTCATTAGTGCAGCCGTACTATTCGCCTTGGTCATCTACGATGTCCTGACCCTTCAGGACCTGTTATCCTTTCAAAATCCGCTGCAATTGGCAAGTTACGTTGTCCTTCCAACAATCAGCCTTTTGTTATTCGGAATTTTCCTGACCCTGCTTACGCCTGCCAGCTACATTGACGAGACGAATAAGAGCTATCAGAACTATTCACTCGCGGCAATCCTTGCCTTCACTTTTGCCGGTGCGTTATTTGAGGAGCTGCTGTTCCGGGGGATCATTCAGAATGTCCTCCAGTTGAACTTCCCCAACCCCTGGATCGCTATCGCAATCACCACGGTGCTGTTTGTGGGAATGCATGTCCAGTACTATACTAAGCCGCTGATGCTGCTGAACATCACCATCCCAAGTCTGGTCTTCGGGTGGGTGTATGTGCAGACGCATAATCTGCTGGTCCCGCTGCTTGTGCATTTTGTGATGAATCTGGGGATTACGCTGTTGTTCAAATATAAGGTGATTCAGATGAGAACTCCATTATGTAACGGAAAATGAGGTGAACCTGTGAATCCCCTATCTGTCCGAACAGAGATCGAAGAACTAATCAAGACGCTGAAGCTGGACCGGTGCGGATTATTTGAAGTCGGCAAAGACAAGTGGATACGCATTTTGAGAGAGATTGAAGAACGGTTTCTGGTGAAGACCCATCATACGCAGGGATTACACTGGGGCTGGAACCGGCTGCAGGAACCCCGGCTTAGCGCCAGCTTCACAGCCAAAGATTATTCTAAACTAAGAGACATCATCCAAGATGACTCCATCTGGTTCATTGCGGAGGACTGTTATGATAAGCTGTGGCTGTATGAGGGGAAGAGGGCGACGATTCTCCAGGTGATCCCTGAATTATGCCACCTCAATGAATATTACCTGATCTCCAAAAAGCTTCAATGGCTCATCTGCGAAGATCACCATGACATGCTGCACCTGAGCGGCCAGCCGATCATTGAGCGATGGATGAGATAGGAAAGAAGCTGTCCCAAAAGTGACAGCTCCTTTTATACATTTGCTGACGCGCAGGCCTGAGGCCTGAATGTATGTGGAAAACAGCATACAATGGGCTCGCTGAAGGCGCGTGGGGCGAATGTATGTGGAAAACAGCATACAATGGGCTCGCTGAAGGCGCGTGGGGCGAATGTATGTGGAAAACAGCATACAATGGACTCGCTGAAGGCGCGTGGGGCGAATGTATGTGGAAAACAGCATACATTTGCACACACGTAGGCCTGAGGCCCGAATCGGAGCGTCCCCCTCCCCCAAGTGCTCACGCCGAATCTACTCCAGCATAAAGAGCTATCCCAAGCAGCCGTTTCATGGCTTCTGGGACAGCTTTTTTCTTCATGCAGATTACAAATTCCCATCCCGGCAGGCATGGCATTTATCCAAGATTTTTCGATATGATGATTTTCCCCCGTTTGGTTGACTCCTCGCTTTTGCGATACGCCTGAAGCAGGCCTTGGGCAGTGAAGGGATAAGCCTCATGGATATGGATATTCAATTTATTCTCTTGCATCTGGCGGACAATGGATTCAAAATCGGTACGGTTAGCTCTTGCCTGGAAGAAATAGGCGTTAATGCCGCGGACCTTCGGGTATTGATTGAGCGCGAATGCCACCACTGAAATATAGGTCCCGCCATCCTTGATGACCGAGTAGTTCTTCCTTCCGATGTCTCCCGGTAACCCGGTACCGAAAGTGGCGGGGTCCATAGCGGCATCCAACACGAAATCAACAGGCACTGTGATTTGGGTAGCGAAGTCGGTTTTCGTATAATCGATCACCTCGTCAGCACCGAGTCTTTTGACAAAATCATGATTATAGTCCCTCGCGGTTGCGATAACATATGCTCCATGCTGCTTGGCCAACTGGACCGCCACATGTCCCACGCCTCCTGCACCTGCCTGAACAAGAATACGTTGACCCGGTTGAAGATGGCCATGCTCAAACAGCGCTTGCCAGGCGGTCAGGGCAACCGTAGGCGCGGCGCCAGCCTCTTCGAAGGACAGACTCTCAGGAATGACGGCAAGGAGATTCTCCTCCACCGCAACATAGTCCATGTAGGAACCCCTCTGAACCATACCCATTACACGATCCCCCGGCTTGAAATGCCGCACGTTCCCGCCAACCTCTTTAACAATGCCGGCTACTTCATTACCAAGAACAAGCGGCAATTGAAATTGATCCGGAAATTTATCGGCCATCGGACTCTGAAGAATCTCGCCGCTGCGAATTAGAATATCTGCGGGATTGATGGATGAGGCGCGCATTTCGACGAGAACCTGTGTGCCGGTGAGTGCGGGAACGGGTACTTCCAGTTCCTCTAGCGCTTCGGGAATTCCAAAGCTTGTCAAAGCAATAGCTTTCATGATGATCCTCCTCATAAATTAAACAATAAGTATTATTCACAGATTGTTTAAGCAACACCTGTTTGATAAGATGATAATATTCCGGACTTGAGAGTTCAACCGGCAGAGTTAGAGGAAAGTTGCATAGGCAACATATTGTGAATATTGATGTTTAACAAGGAGATATAGGGATGGTAAATCAGGAAGATCCGAGGGTGTTGCGCACACGACAGTTAATTCGAACAGCGTTCAGAGATTTGTTGCAGAGAAAAGGCTTTGATGCAATCACCATCAAGGACATCGCTCAGGAGGCAACCATTAACCGCGCCACCTTTTATGCCCATTTTGAAGATAAATATGCTTTGCTGGACGAAGTCACAGAACAGGCTTTTCATGAGAGGATTCCAGAGCAAGTGGTGAATGCACAGGAGTTTACGAACGATATATGTGACCAGCTGATCATAATGACGCACCAATACATCATAGATTTTTACCGGATCTGCAGAATAGATTCCAATCCGATGGCTAAGCTGGTCGATGACAAAATAAAGAAAATGCTGCAGCAAACCATAGAAAGCATTTTTATGAAGGGAGATACCTGCCATGGGGCGGACATTCATCATATCAAAATCATGGCGGCCATGACCGGTTCAGCCATCTATGGCGCTGCACATTATTGGTTAAATGCCGGGGAGAATAATCGGCCCGATGTGCTCGTAGACGTTGCTCGTTCCTATGTAATGAACGGTCTGAGGCTGGCAACCCCATGAATGACATTAGACACGCACAAGCATTTTCATATACTTTACTCATACTTGTTCCACAGAATTCCCGCAATCGCCTGCTAAGATGAAGATACTTTCAAAGAAGAGGTGATTGAGATGATCAAATGGACAAGAAAAGTAATCGCAGTGTTGGCAGTAGTAAGTGTAGTGGGAGGCTCAACGAGCGCATTCGCAGCAACGGCCCCTGTTGTAAAACCAGTGAAAGAGGTGAAGGTGACTGCACCAGCAGTGAAATCTTCAACCCCAGCCAAGGTAACTTCAGTAAAAGCTTCCATTCCTTTAAAAGCTTCCACTCCTGTAAAAGGTTCAACTCCTGCCAAAGCAGTAACTTCAGTGAAGAGTACAGCAGCTACTAAGAGTCCGGTCAAGGCTACAACCCCAGCCAAGCACAAAGTGGCAGCAAAGACAGCCGTAACCGTTAAACACAAAGTTGCTGCAAAAACAGCCGTAGCTGCCAAACACAAAGCAACAGTAAAAACAGTAGCCGCACATGCCAAGCACAAAACCGCAGTGAGAACAGCAGCACATGCTAAACACAAAACGGCAGCGAAAGCTGTGACACCTTTCAAATCAGCCAGCAAGATCATCGTGACACCAAAGAAGAAATAATGCATCCATTGCAGTCTTCCGCAACCACATACTTATAACCCAAAAAGGCGGGGCTCATGAAGAGTCCCGCTTTTGATCTATATATCTAACTAACTCTTACCTCCATCAGCGGCGTGTCCAAAAATGGCTTCTGACAAATGGTTGTTCTCTATGAACTGTAAGATAAGCTTCGAACTGGTGGCAAAGGACCGGGGTTCACCGAGGATCGTGGAGGAGATTACGCCGACTATTTTGTCGCCCGAATCTATGACAGCACTGCCGCTATTTCCAGGCCAGGTCTGTACATTGAATTCCATGGAGTGGGTGTACACATCGGGTGTTGATGTATTTTTCGATTTCCGGATAACGGCCACATCATCGGCGGTGAATGTTCCGTAGAGTGGTGTCCAGGGGGACCTCTTGGTAGTCACAGTGTCTAAATTTCCTGTTGGCTTGGTAGGGTGCCCGATAACCGTCACCTTTTCGCCTGCCGCCGGCTGAAGATTGAACTCCTTGAAATAGCTGTCTTGATAGGTCTTGGGGATTTTTGTAGCGTCAATTTTCAGCAGGGAGAGGTCTTCCTTGAGATCTGTTGCCACTAGTGAGCCAAGCAGATACCCGTCCGATTTTTGCGCATAAAAAGTAATTTGGAAGCGCAATTTCTTCCCATTATAGCTGGCGGGGGCCACGTGATTATTAGTGACAATGTATCCGCCAGGTAACATGAAGCCTGCACCAATGCCAATCTTTGTCTTGGTCCCTTGACCGGACAGTACATACTTTTCTATCATCACGACACGTGTCAGATTTTTGTAATTACGATATGCTTTGTCTTTCTGCTCCTTGGATAATGCCGGGTTACTGGTGTAAGGCCGGACCTTGATACCGGATTTGGTGACCGTCGTGGATGTAATGGACACTTTGCTGACAGCAGAAGCTGCGGCGATATGGATGCCCAGTGTTAGAACCGCAACAGCCAGTAAGCATGAGAGGAATCTGCTAACCCATCGAGTCATAATCACTCCTCCTTTAGTTTTATACTATTGAAGAGTGAGACATGTTGTGACGGTCAGTCTGCGGATATGTAAGAACAGAGCTCCACATCTTTTTCGAAGAAGAGGAAGACGGGGCTTATGACGAGTCCTGTCTTTTATCTACCTATATAACCCTGTATGATAGAGCTAGATTAAGGACGGTAGAGGGGATTAAGTGATGGCGAAAATTGTAGTCGTAGACGACGATCTGTTCATTTTACAGCTGCTCTCGGAATATTTGCGCAAGGAAGGGTACGAGGTGACTTCGTTCTCGAATGGCCGCACGCTGGTTGAGCATGTCCGTACAGAGCACCTGGATTGCCTGATCCTCGACATTATGATGCCCGGCATTGACGGTCTGGCACTGCTCACCGAACTGCGCACCTTCACCGAGCTTCCTATTATTATGATCTCTGCACGCGGCGAGGAGAGTGACCGGATTCAGGGGCTGGAGCTGGGCTGCAGTGACTTCCTGAGTAAGCCGTTCAATCCGCGTGAGCTGGTGGGCCGGGTGAAGTCTATGCTGCGTCTGGCTAGAGCGGGCAATACTGCTGCGGAGGAGACCTCCCAGGTGGTAACGGCGAAGCAAGTCTGTAAGTCCGGGAATGTGGAGATTGACGCGGATTACCGGACAGTGAAGGTGAATACAGAGGAAGTGAGTTTGACCTCCCGGGAATTCGATCTGCTGCTCTTCCTGGCCTCTCACCTGGAACGGCCCTTCGGGCGTGAGCATCTGATCCAGCAGGTGTGGGAATATGATTTTTTCGGTGATGTCCGGGTGGTAGATGATGTGGTCAAACGAATCCGCAAAAAGCTCGCCGAGCACCACTCCACGCTCCTGATTGATACGGTGTGGGGCTTCGGATACCGGGCATCCGTGCGGAAGGTGTAGCCATGCGGACCATTCGCGGTAAAATGCTGTTCTCGCTCTGCATTGCCATGCTGGTCACTGTTGCGATCACGGTGATGCTATTCGTGCGTCTGATCGACGACATTCTGGTGAATCAGGTCAAGGCTGAACTGCACGAACAAGTAGGGAAGGCGCAGAAGCTGCTCAGTGATGGTGACATCACCAATCTGAACAGCACGAAGTTCAAGTATGTTGTTAAGGGCCTGATGATGAACGCAGACTATATGATTCTGGATGCGGATCAGAAGATCATAGACGCCAGCGATGAGAAGGAGGAAGGTAAGCAGCTGCACTACACACCTACAGGGAAAAATGGCATTGCCCTCCTGCATGGCAGGAAGGTCCTTTATGCCCAAGAAAAGCTGCGGGGGCTATCCGATGAAATCTTCATTTATTCGCCGCTGTCCTCGCTTAGAGCCTTATACGGCTCTCTGATGCGAACCACTTTGCTGTCCATAGGTGCCAGCTTTATTGTGATTCTTGCTATCGGGCTGTTCGCCGTGTCGCGGGTGGTGCGGCCGCTGAACCGGTTGAAGGAAGCCGTTGGGCGATATGAGCCTTCCTATGCACAGGGCAATCCTTTTCCGCAGGGGGACCGGACGGAGATCGGGGAGCTGATGACCACCTTCCAGTCCATGTCGGGGCGCATCCAGCAGCATCAGCGGAACCAGATTGAATTCCTGCAGAATATCTCCCATGAGCTCAAAACACCCCTGATGTCCATCCACGGCTTCGTCTTCGCCATTCAGGATCAGGTGGTCACGCAGGAGGAGGGGCTGGAGGTCATTACCAACCAATCGCAGCGCTTGATAGATATGGTAGACAAGCTGCTCCAACTCTCCCGGCTGGAAGCCGTTGATGAGCATTGGCCCGCCGCCACCGTTGACCTGCGGACCATGGCCGAAGAAGCCGCCATGCTGCTCATGCCCGAGGCCAACCGGCGGGACCTGAAGCTCACCGTGGAAGGCGAGAGCCTGCAAGCTACGATTCCCGGCGAGCAGCTATTCCGTATCCTGGTCAATCTGTTACAGAATGCGGTTAGACATACCGCGGATCAGGTGGTCATCCGGGTGGAGCCGGAGGTTCCTGGAGCATCGTGGGCGATCCATATTGAGGATAACGGCCCGGGGCTGGCGGAGGAGGAACGGGAAGCGGTCTTTGAGCGTTTCTACACTGGAGCGAACGGAGTAACAGGTCTCGGGCTAGCTATCTGCCGCCAGATTGCGGCACGATTGAACGGGGAGCTGACCTATTCCCGCTCGGAGCTGGGCGGGGCTCGGTTTAGTTTTAGGAAGAAGGTTGGGGGATGAGGTGCTATGTGTGTAGACGCGGGGCGGTAGTTTAACCCAAAATAAGTCATCAAAAGGAACAGCAGCAGAATAAGACTGGATAAGTCTTAGACTGCTGCTGTTTTCGTTCAACTTGCGTTTCTTGTTTTTCATCGGCATTCTTCATACCAATGGTCTTCAAGATTTTGAATAGTATCCTGTAAAAGATTTGAAAAGGTTGGAGCTATAAAATAAACAAAATCAGGGAAAAATTTCTTAGTGTCTTCTAATATCATCAAAGGAAAGCAATGTAAATGGAATAACACCATATCCCACCTTAGAATACTAACCTTCTGGCATTTGCCAACCCGTCTCCTCATCCCAAACAGCATCCGTATCATCTAGATGCACATGCCAATCCCCACTAGAAATACTTCTTCTAATATCCGTCAAACAGGCCAACCAATAAAACAGCGCCTGCAATGTATCTTCAAAATTGTCTGAAAGGGGTAGCTTTGTCGAACCTGCAAAGATCACCGTTGGTTCATCCTGATCATAGTCATAAACATAAAATGTTTCTCCAATATCCTTCATTTCAAAACCCGCATTGTATTTATCAATGATGGCCCTGATCTCCTGCTCCTCACTGCCCGTAAGGTTATGATTTCTCGTACAAGTGTAATAGACAGAAACTCCCATGTTTTATTTCTCCCCTTTTGTGCTGGTTAGTGATAACAATACATACCCACATTTTCACAGTCTAATCCTTTATTTTCATTCTATTATGGCACTTGCTCGTTTGGAGCTAAATGAACAAGTCGTTTGAGCTTTTCAGCAAAGTATTCTCGCCGGGTTCCAGTTATACTAAAAGGATAAGTGTTGAAACGTAAGCGCAGACTGGCATAACCGAAAGGATGATTAAGAAATGGAAACTAGAGCAATCGCAGGTACAAGTAGGGCGGAACGTCCATGACTATGAGATCAAGCAAAATGGTCAAGGTGCCTAATGAACTGGTAAAGTTTCCGAATAAAAAAGGGAGCTTGAAGCTGGATGGGATGTCCGTTATCGAAATCTGCTTTTACACGCAAGGCATAAAAGGAACCTTTTTTTTGCAGGATCATCTTCTGCTAATCGTCAAGTCGGGTGTCTATACCGTTCGCTTCGGTGATCAAGAATATACGATGCGGAGCAACGAAATGATGTTTATTCATAAATCGATGGGAGTCGAGTACGAGAAAGCGGGTGAACCCGATTCCGAATACATCCTCGACTATATGATGTTTTTCCTGAACGAGAAGATAGTAGATGAATTTCTCGAATTCGCCGGTTTAAACCCGCTTTATCCCGTGAATGATGTTGTTCCGATAACAGTCTTTCCGATCAATGACCGCATTGGAAGCTATATCGAGTCGTTAAAACCCTATTTCGAGAACCCTGACGACATCAAAGAAGGACTGGTTCGTGTGAAACTGATGGAATTGCTGTTTCACATAGCAGATTCGAATGATCGTTTGTTGCATCAAATGATGCAACCCATAAGCAAGGACAGAGGCAGCATCACAAAGATCATGGAGGAGAACTTCATGAATCCCGTTTCCCTTAACGACTTGGCCTATTTGTCTGGCAGAAGCCTGGCGGCGTTCAAAAGGGATTTTCAAGCAATATACAACACCTCCCCGCTCAAATGGGTTCGCAATCGAAGGCTGGATAAAGCCAAGGCACTGTTAGCGGAAACAGCGTTATCTGTTACGGATATCTGTTTTTCGACCGGATTCGAAAATATCGCTCACTTTTCCAAAGTATTCAAAGAAAGATTCGGACTTCCACCGTCAGAGTTTAGACGGCAGCTGAGGTTGAAGAAGGATGCCTAAAGGGGCTTGAAAATGAGCTAAATAAACAAATAGAATGAGCTTGTAGGCAAAGAAAATTATTCGTCTCCTTGATATTCTTATCTCATGCGGTAAACGCAGCCGTATTAAAACAAGAATGTAGGGAGGCAATTTCATGAATAAATCTAAGATCGTATTAATTACAGGTGGAAACAAAGGTATCGGTTTTGAGACAGCAAGGCAATTGGGAACTATGGGGTATGAGATTTTAATAGGAGCAAGAAGCGAAAATAAAGGACATGAGGCCGTAACGTTATTGGAAAAGGAGAAAATCACAGCTAAAACAGTGGTTCTTGATGTCACGGACCCCAGCTCCGTTCTCTCCGCAGCAGAATGGATTGAGCAAGAGTATGGATTGCTTGATATCTTGATTAATAATGCAGGCGTGTTTTTCGAAGAAAATACCACTCCAATTGAACTGGAATTGTCTGTTCTCAAGAGTACGTATGAGACAAATGTTTTCGGTGTATTTTCTGTCACTAAAGCAATGCTTCCACTGCTCAGAAATTCTTCTGCCGGAAGAATCGTTAATCTTTCCAGCGCATTAGGTTCCTTAACCTTGAATTCAGACTCAACGTCGGAATTTTATAATGCAAATTCGCTCGCCTACAATAGTTCTAAAACGGCTGTAAATGCTTTAACCGTTTCCTTTGCTAAAGAATTAAGCGATTCTCCTATTAAAATCAACTCCGTTTGCCCTGGATTTACAGCTACCGATTTAAATGGTCATAGTGGCTATCGTTCAGTCGAACAAGCAGCTTCCGTTGTAGTGGAGCTTGCCACAATAGCTAGTGATGGTCCAACTGGCGGCTTTTTTGATGAGCATGGAGTTGTGGCTTGGTAAAAAGGGGCGTTGTTGTAAATCACCTACAATACGGTGAACCTTGACGCAGGGGTAAGCTTTTTGGCTTACCGGATAGGTACTGCTAAAACAACATGCAACAATCGATTTACTTTAAGGTGTTTCGTGATGCATCCGCTATCCTCTAATAAATCAATGAGCTTGGGGAGCAGAAGAGAATCCTCATCACCTTCATGCGCTGTGCTTCCTTCCCCGTCAATCATCAAATCCGCGATGCAGATCCGTCCGTGAGGTTTTAATACCCTGCGCATCTCCTGAATAGAGAGTAGCATTTGGCCGCTCGTCAGATGATGCAGGGCAAAGCTTGAAACAATAAAATCAAATTTCCCGTCAAGGTACGGAAGTGCCAGGAAATTACCAAGCTTGGTCTCCATCTCTGGAAATTTGCGCTGGCACTTCTTTAACATTTCGTTGGACTGATCCACTCCAGCCATCACCGCACCTTCATGGATGAGTCGGCCGGCTAAATTTCCCGTACCCGTTCCAATGTCCAAACCCCTATCACCAAGGATGGGCGAGACCCACTTCACAACGAGCCGCAGCGCCTCATCATAGTCCCCATATTTCCGTGTGTCCTCTTGAACCAACTGATCGTGAACGCCGGCTAAGCGGTCATACCCCCACTTATCCTTCCATGTCCGTTGTTCTCTCAGTCTTCTCGAACCCTCCGCCAGAATGTAAATGTCGTCAAGCGGAAGGGTATGGTCATTCTTGAGGGTGTCAATCATTTGGTCTGTTGTCTCGATAATCTGCTGCATTTCGACCCACTTGGTGAACATGACGGATCGCTGGAGTTCCAACAAATATCGTAATTGACTGTTTCCTTGGGCTTCGATATCTAGCAGTGCAGTCCGAATCTCACTAACCGGCATTCCTGATTCCCTGAGTGCAATGATCGTCTGCAAGCGCCAAATATCTTCTTCGTCAAACCTCCGATACTGATTGTCAGCTTGTTTGGAAGGAGCAATGAGACCTTTGGCTTCGTAAAACCGAATCGCGCGCTGCGATATTTTCAGCATATCAGCGACTTCTTTTATTTTCATGAGCTAGACCCCTTTATGTTCTTGACCCTCACTTAACGTCAAGGTTTAGTATAAACCCTAGAAAAGGAGGCTGTCACGATGAAGACGTTAATCAAAGGCGCGACCATCTTAACCATCGGAAACGAGGAACCCTATATCGGGGATATTCTTATCGATGGGGACCGCATAGCGGACATTCAGTCCATTATATCTACTGGGGCAGATGTGATCATTCATGGCGGGGGGATGGCTGCAATGCCCGGGCTGATCAACGCCCACCAACACTCGTCTATGAGCTTATTGCGGGGATTTTCCGACGATTTGAAGCTTATGGATTGGTTGAACCAGAAAATGCTCCCTGCTGAAGCACGCATGACTCCAGAGGATATTTATTGGGGAGCAAAGCTCGCGATGGCGGAAATGATTAAATCGGGTACGACAACCTTCGCCGACATGTACATTCACATGAATGAAATCGCGGCAGCGGTAGAAGAGGCCGGTATGCGGGCTTCTTTAACACGGGGGCTCACCTTCCTCGAAAATGACGGAGGGCGGCGAATGTCCGAGGCGCTTGATCTTGTTCGTCACTGGAGCGGTGCAGCGGAAGGCAGAATCACGACCATGCTAGGTCCGCATTCCCCTTACACTGTTCCTCCGCAGCCATTTAGAGAGCTTATCGAATTAGCGGAGCAGGAGAACATACCGTTACATACACATTTGGCCGAAACGAAAGAGGAAGTTATTCAGATTCGGGAAAAGTACAATCAGACCCCAACCGAATATTTGTATCACCTCGGTCTGTTTGAACAGGCGCATGTGCTCCTCGCACATAGCGTGCATCTAAATCGCCGTGATATCGGTTATCTGAAGAGTATGCGGGGCGGAGTGTCCCATAATCCAGTAAGCAATCTCAAGCTTGGCTGCGGCATAGCACCGATTAAGGATATGGCTGAGCAAGGGATTACTATAGGCTTAGGCACGGATGGAGCGGGCAGCGCCACCACATTAGATATGTTCGAGGAGATCCGGGCAGCAACATGGCTGCAAAAGTTGGATTACGGGGACCCTACGAAGCTTCCCGCAATGGATGCTCTTCGCATGGCGACGGCTGGAAGTGCGCAGTTGCTCCGCATCGCCCATGAGGTGGGCACGCTCGAAATCGGGAAGAAGGCAGATATCATCTTGATTGATATGAGAAAACCCCACTTGCAGCCGATACACAACCTCTATTCACTGCTCGCATACTGCGCTAACGGTGCTGACGTGGACACCACCATCGTTAACGGAAAAGTGTTAATGCAAGGCCGTCAACTGCTCACGATTGATGAAGACGAGTTATTGGAGCAAGTATCGCTGCGCTCTAAGCGTATCGTTAAAGACATCTAATTCCTGAATATTTAAAACGCGGGCAGATCATGTCCGCGTTTTTCATTGATTAATTTTGCGTTAAACTGCCCGTTAGCTTAATGAAGCGCCGCACTAGCTATATATTTAATTTCCTTTAAACATCGGCATATGGTCTTGTTTTTGTTGAGGTTGTGATTCTATGCGAATACTGCATAAAAAACAATATATACCCGCTTTATCAAGTAAACTTGGTATAGAGGATCGCTATTGTCCACAAGTATTCGCATCACATTCAAAGGAGGCCTGAAAATCATTATTTTAGAGGATTTATATTATGGGAGTTTGCGCCCCAATGAGCGGATGAACCCAAACGATCCTGAGTCGCGAAGGATCAATCAGCGGATTATTGATTCATTAGAGATGCTTAAAGAGAGACTACCCGAAGCAGATTTTGATCAGGTAGAGGAACTGCTGGAGCTACATAGTGAATCCTGCTCGCTGCATTCGGCATTATCTTTTATCCAAGGCTACAAAATAGGTGCGTTAATAATGATTGAGGTTTTTGGCGAGAGGGAGTCTAATCACTAAGGCATAAATAAGCAGTGAAGGAACCGGGGCATAGGCAGCTTCGGTAGTTAGAGAAATAGTTTGAACATTCTATAATACAATCTTTCACGAACTAACGCTCGGCATATGGTTTATTATGGTATTACGTGTTATAATTACTGGACAATTATAGACAATCGAAGACAATCTTGAACAAGTGTAGACAATTTCTTGTTTTGATAGATTTCAAATCTATCATTTTAAGACAGTTAGAACAGACAGACTCTGCATTCGATATCTTCTAATATGTATATATTAGGAGGTGGGGAATGTGGATAAAGAAGAAAAGGATAAGGAGGAAAAAGACATGGGTGCAATTACTGGAGATCAGTCAAAAGTGAATAAAACATCTGAAGGTATTAGTAAGTCTTTCCTTAAAACCGCTAAACGATTGCCTAGAAAAGATGGAAAGATAGTATTGGATCGAAATAATCCTGAGCATGTATCATGGGCAGAGGGGTACAAGAAGAAATAATGCTTATTCTACCTAAAGACATATACGAAATTTACCGCGAATACGAACAAGATCCAACCGATGGAAAGTTTAGGCCGAATCTTGTCGTATTCGTTGATGAAGATGATGTATACTGTTTGCCTATTACAGGTTCATCTCCGAATGATCCACCAAGACATAAGGGGGATTACTGGAAGGTGGGAATTGAAGAGTGGAGAGAGATCCCTCTAAAGAAGAAATCCTGGATAGTTATCAATCAAGCTAAAATTGTTGATAGAGAAGACATAGAAAATGCTAAATACATAGGTCCATTACAGGAAGACGATTGGATTAAAGTTATTGAGAAAACAGAAGAGTATGAGAAGTGTTTGGAACAAATCAAAAATACTCGCAGTGTTCGCTCTAAAAATAATCGCACTACGAATACTTAAAGGGGCTGTCCCAAAAGCCATGAAATGGCTGCTTGGGACAGCTCTTTATTTTGGAGTAGGATCAACGTGAGCACTTGGGTGGACGCTTCGCGAACGGACCGTTGTTTGGGTCGCTGTGGTCTCCAGATTTTTTTCATTCCCCTTAGCGGTGAAAATCCGGAGACCAAGGCGACCGCTGCCGCTTTTTCACAATCGTTCCGTCCTCTCCGCTGTTTAAGCGGGAAAAGTTTCTTCAAATCTTTCTAAAATCACAAAAAGAAACCTCTCTTTTGTTAAAATGGAGTTACCACACAACCATTTCAAAGGAGAGGTTTCTTTTGTACATTCAATATACCATGGACCAGCTTTGCTTGCCAATGGATCTGGAAGAAGATATCCCGGAAAATCACCTCGTTCGCGTCGTGAATGCCGCCGTCAATCGGCTGGACAACGCCATTTTTGACGCGGCCTATCCCGGCGGCGGCCGTGACAGCTACCATCCTAAAATGCTCACCAAAGTCATCATCTACGCTTACACTCAGCGAATCTATTCGTCTCGCCAAATCGCCAAAGCGGTCCGGGAGAACATTCCCTTCATGTGGCTGGCCGGACGGCAGCGACCCGACTTCCGCACGCTGAATCGCTTCCGTTCCCAGCGGATGAGAAAGGTCCTCGAAACGGTATTTACCGCCGTGCTTCAGTTTCTGGCTGACGAAAATTACGTGTCTCTGGAGCATTATTTTGTGGACGGAACTAAGATCGAAGCGAATGCCAATCGCTACACCTTTGTCTGGAGCAAAGCGGTCAGCAAACACAAAGCGAAACTGCAAGATAAGGTACAGGCCCTATTCGCTGACATTGAAGCAGCGGAAGAGCAGGAAGAACAAGAGAATCAGGGCAAAGATCTGGCTGAACTCAGCACGGGTTCGCAAATGGACAGTGAGAAACTCGAACAAGCCGTGCAAAAGCTTGAAGCTCAGCTTGCCGAAAAACCGAAAGACAAGCCCCTAAAAAAGACGGTTGGGAAGTTGCGTAAGGATTTGCTCCCTCGACTGCAGAAGTACGAACAATATCAAAAGCTGCTTGGGGACCGGAACAGTTTCAGCAAGACCGATCCCGAGGCAACGTTTATGCGGATGAAAGAAGATCACATGCGAAATGGCCAACTGAAGCCAGGTTACAATCTACAGATCGGGACCGAAAACCAATTTATTTTAACCTACAGTCTACATCAAAGACCGGGTGACACCCGCTGTTTAGAACCACATCTGGCAAAAGCAAAGCAATTCCTCGGAAAACTTCCAAAGACGGTCATTGCAGATGCCGGCTATGGAAGTGAAGAAAACTACGCCTATCTGGAAAAGAGCGGGATACAGGCCGTCGTGAAATACAGCACCTACCACAAAGAAAAGAGCAAAGCCTGGAAAGCCGACGTCGGAAAAATCGAGAACTGGACCTACGACGGATCCGAGGATCGCTGGACGTGTTTAGTTGGACACCCGCTGTATTTCCAACGAGAGAGCAAGGAAACCACAGAGAGTGGATACGAAATTAAGAAGCGTCATTACCAAAGTCAAAGCTGCGGAGGTTGTCCGCTAAAAGAAAACTGCACGAAGGGAAGCGGAAACCGGGAAATCGCAGTCAGTTTGGAGCGACTTAGATACCAGAAACAGGCGAAAGAAATCCTCCGAAGCGAGGAAGGCTATCTATTGGCCGTACGTCGAATGACGGAGCCGGAAAGTGTATTTGGACAATTAAAAAATAACCGGGGCTTCCGGCGCTTTCTGCTTCGCGGCATGGAAAAAGTGACGCTAGAGGTCGGTTGGCTTTCGCTTGCTCACAACCTGCTGAAGCAAGCAGCGAATGACCAGAAACGCAAGGGAGCGATCCTCCAATAATGGAGAATCGCTCCCTTTCTTACAAATTAATCCTTTAAGAAGGCATGGAATTTTTCCCCACCAGTAGAGTATCTACTTTTGGGACAGCCCCTTTTTTAGAAAAATAAAAATCGATCAAGGCTCTAACCAAGTGATTTATGAGGAGAGTACACCATGAAACTAGGAGCAACCTTATACATTAAGAATACCACTGAAGCTGTAGCATTTTATTCAGAAGCCTTTGGACTTACCCTGGGCTATCATGAGAGATTCCCGGATGGCACATTTATGCACGCATCATTACTTAGAGATGGACAAGAAGTATTTGCTGTCAGCGAATCACACAATGATAACTTGGTTAGAATTATGCTCTCATCATCACTAGAGGGATCACGTCCAACTATGAGTTATGGGATTAACTTTGAGCGTGAAGAAGAAGTGAACAAGGCATACGAAATGCTAGCGAAGGGCGGCACGGTGTTATTTCCGTTAGGCGCCCTTCCCTGGAGCTCCTGCTGTGCTGAAGTCGTCGATAAGTACGGTGTTTACTGGTATATCACGGTAGATCCTTCTTCTCAATGAAGCTCACCGTATTGCCGTCGGGGTCAAGGAACCAGAAGGAGTAGGCGCCCCACGGTCTGCGCTCAGGTGGAGAGGTAATCCCGATGCTTGGGGATGGCTTGCTTCAGACGGTCATATTCAGCCAAGACATCATGAACATAGAACATTAGTGACATATTCTTGTCATTGACCACGTTCACTTGGCCTGGATTGTAGACCGCGAGCTGGGCGCTGTCGAATCCATAATGCTGCCCTTCAACAACCGGAGACTCCTTGAGCACGATTTCATAAAAAGCAGCCAGGCGCGGCGCATTGTCAGTCAGAATACAAACTCCGCAAAGCTTCATGTGTATACCTTCTTCCTTTTTTTGGGCGGCTTAGATTATGCTCATTATCCCAAATCTTGTTTAGGATCACAAGTTATTCATGTATTGCTCTTGCCATTGACATAATTACACAGCGAATAACCGAGGCATCAACTGCTTCGGTTATTCATCACTTAGTATAAGTATTACTCCTATTTATTTTAATTTTCTGAATAGCGTGCCTGAAGCTTTTGCTTATGCGATATCAAGATATCTTCAAGCGATATATCATATTTATTGGCGATGACAATGAGATTTCCTAGAACATCTCCAAGTTCTTCTGTTAATTCAGCTTTATTCTCTTGAAATGTGCCTGCAACCTCGTCTGGACGATCCCTGCCAATCTCTAATGCACGAATTGCGCGGGCGACTTCCCCAGTTTCTTCAGCAAGAAATCCAATACGAACAAATATATCTAAGTCCGACCAGTTACGATTCTTGTAATATTCCCTAACCCATTGTTGAAATTCAGTGATATCCATGTTTCCCTCCGGTATAAGAAGATTGATAGACTCAAAAACTCGAATATAATAATACCATAACTACGCTCATTGTAATTTGCTTTCGGTGTTAGCTGTTACCATTCAACTACTTCGTCCGCCCAAAGAAAAACGAATATTTATCTGCCGTCCCCAGCTCTGTAGTCTCTGTATGATCCACAAGCTGTAATGCTTTCAATAGAGACCCGACTTGTTCGTGCATCAGATTCACATCGAATTTATCCATTTCTCTATTTGTGCTATCTACCAGCAGATAGTCTGGCATGGGGATCAGTCCAATCATTGGAATCCCGGCATTGAACAGGGGCTGACTCTCACCGAATTGAAACTTATTATGTCCGCGCAGGATAACGGTCCGGGTGTTATTTCTATCTTCAACAGCTTTCATCCAAATGGCTTCCATTCTTTCATTCCCTGCGTAGGTGAATTCTGTACTTATTTTACCAGTCGGTCCATATTGTCCGGAAGCATTGTCCTTCCATTCTAAGCTGCCCAGATGCTCTACAGTGAGTCCTGCCACGGCTTTCAGATGTCCATCTTTACCATCCCACAGCTCAGGGTGAGCCTGCATCCAGGTTGAGGTTGCCTGCGAGGTACCTTTGAATTCGGGCAATCTGAAATGTCCTGTTACGAAGGTGAAGATCATAGTCCGTTCTGGCTGCTCCTGCTGCTGCAGGTAACGAATCATGGAGAGCATGCCAATCGCACCGTCTTCTTCTACCACATTCACACCATCGGTATGCGTATTTACAATGACCGATTCCTTTTTGTTCTTTCCTTCAATTTTCACATAAAAAGATTCGGTCGGCGCATGTTCCTGTTTTTCTGCCTCCAAAATCACTGTGCCCGCCTTATGTTCCTTAGCTGCGTTGATTACCTTCTGCCCAGCTGTTTTATTGACCCAAACTGCCGGGATTCCGAAATAATGCTCGGTGAAGGGGAGGTATTGCTTCTCAGCCTTTTCATCTGAAACACCATCCCAGACGATAATGACTGCTTTGACGCCCTGTTCCTTGGCTTCGTCCAATTTAGCATGCTTCAAAGCTGTGGTAAGGACCAGATCGCCCTCATCTGAAGGAATACCGCCTGGTGCCCGAAATTTTTCGCGTATATTCATCACCAGTGCCATGGGGAAATTCTTAAAGTTCTTGATTTCTACGACGGCTATTTTGCCCTTGGCTTCCTCATACTCACCAGGTTTGGTGTAGACAAACTCTCCGGTAACTCCATTTGTATCGGTCTCGCCTGAGTAAGGAAACGCAGAGGATACATGAATTTCCTGGTTGTCAACGATCACAGAGCTTTTCTTCTCTTCCCAGCGATCAAAAGTATACTTATCACGGTACACAGTAAGGCCCATATCCGTCACCTGCTGCTGTAACCATGCAATGAACTGATTGTGACCTTCAGATCCCGTTGTACGGCTGCCAAAGGAATTCATTTTTTCAATATTGTCCAACATGGTGGTTGAAGAATCAAGCTGGTCATTGTTGATTTCAGCAGTTAATTCAGCAGGCAGAGTAACAGACCTCGTAATAGGCTGAACATATATGTTAACGATCCAAACCACACTAGCAACTAAAGCGAGAATAACGTACAGCACTCTCCGAACCATTAGAAAAACCTTCCCGCTCTTACGCACATCACCAGCAAAAAACACATTCCATACCCCTGCTACTATCAGCTGTAGAATAGCAAGTGCGAATATCCAAAACTCATTAGTGGCCAAGAATAAAATCTCGGTTACCAGGGCAACAGCATAGAGCCAAAACAGTTTACCTCTTTTTTTGGAGTGAAAAGTATAAATACCTAATTGTGCCAAAAGTACGATTATTGCTAGTACAGCGAACGACATTTCTTTCCCGATCAATACAGAAGTACCAAGCGCTAGAATCAGGAATAGAATCCCCGACAATTCTCGATTTAATTGACTTCTCATAGTTTACCTCTCTCGTTATAAGCATATTTGCCCGTTTTTTAAGTGTACCATTAACTATATTTCACTATAAGGGTTGAAGTATACTTCAAGGTCAAGGCAAGCTTTTGGATTTACCCTCGTTGCAGGGAACGGCTGCATCAATACGTCTTACTAGTTAAGTACATCTTGAACCAGACGACAGATCTTGAAGGAGCTTAATCATGAAGAAGACAACGCGGAGAAAAGAAATGCTGCTGAAAGGCATTGCCATGCTGCTAATCCTAATCCTTGCTGCGGCTGCATGCCGGCATGAGATTGGAACGCTTTTGACCTCAGGAAAGGTTGACAGTGAGTCCACTATGGTACAGAGCATCATGGACAAAACAGCGACTCCAGGTATAGCGATCCTGTCCGCCAGAGACGGTAAGACCGAATTCCAAACCTACGGCTACGCTGATAAGGCGCATGATAAGGAGGTCACAGCGGAGTCGCTTTTTGAGCTAGGCTCAACGACTAAGGCGTTTACGGCGCTTGCTGTGATTATGCTACAGAATCAGGGGGCTTTGGCTTATACCGATGACGTCTCGCAATATCTGCCAGAGTTCGCTCCGACCTATAAGGGGGAGAAGGGTAAGATCACCATTAACCAGCTACTCTCACATACCAGCGGAATACCGTCATGGAGCATCCGCCTGATCCCTGAAGGTTCAGGTAAGGAGCAGCTTGCAGCGACCATACATAAGATGTCCAGCCTTGCGCTGGATACTAATCCAGGCAGTGCCTATCAGTATGCAACGGTGAATTACGATATTCTGGCAGCGGTCATTGAACGGGTTACAGAGATGAGCTATCAGGAATATGTGACGCAGCAGATCCTTAAGCCGCTGGGGATGAACGACAGCTATTTCTCGACAGGACAGGAATGGAAGCCGGAGAAGCTTGCACAGGGTTATCGGGTGTTTTTTGGCAAAAGTATGGCCTACGATGCTCCCAGATATTACGGAAATATAGCCGCAGGGTATCTGGTGACCCATCTGAAGGATTTGCAGCACTGGGTCAACGCTCAGATGGGAAGCGGTGCGATCCCGGATGATCTGCAGAAGGCAATCCAGCAATCGCATGAGCTTGACCTTCGTACAGCGGGACAAGAAAGTGAGAATCTAATCTATGCCTTCGGCTGGAGCCAAGACCCGGAAGCACGGGTGATCCGTCATAGTGGAAGCAACCCGAATTATTCTTCCCAGGCGATCATCGATCCAGAACGTAAGGAGGGGGTGTTCGTACTGGCTAATCTGAACTCTACCGCACCTACGCTGATTGCCCAGAATATCTATGACCAGATGCAAGGGCAGCCGATGAAGGCCTTCAAGTATGACGACACTTATATCCTAATGGATGGGATAGCTTCGTTGTTAGTTGTGTTCACTGCGATTGGTATTGTGTTTAAGCTCATTCGGCTGGCGGTAGGGAGAAGCGGATACGCCACGGACGAGAAGGAGGTTCGCCGTCAAAAGATTAAGGCGCGTGTCACCCTGCTTATCAGAGCACTGTTGTTACTATTGGTGCTAGGCTGGCCTTTATTGGTTAACTACAATTACACTATGATTAGTGTATGGATGTCCTATTCCGTATTGCTGTGGATGGGGCTGGCTTCGATTAGCTGCGTGTTGTCTATGATTCTGGCAGGCAGACATTGGCGTTGACTATAAAGAAGGAGATGATCCTTATTAATCGCTGTAAAAAAATAATATTGAGTATGCTTTTAGGTTCATTACTTGTAGCATTTACCGGCTGTGATGGTAGTCCTAAGAGTACCGTTACCATTCTTGGCGGCAAAGAGAATATTAAATATGCGACTCTAAATAGTGATCAAAAGGCTGCTTTATCCGATCAGACAGCTTCACCGTTTTCCTTTGCGTTCGAGGAAGAGAAACCTTCAGACATTCAATATTTGAAAAATGGCGAAGAGATTTCAATTGATTTTGGATCGAATCCGCCAGATACACTTTCCATAAGCGATGGATTACTTGATGCTAATGGAGATTATTTATATACATCCAAAGAAATCACCGATGTTCCCTATGTTACAAAGAAAGGTGTGTATAGCTTCAAATTAGACACGCACATCGCTTCTTACTTAAGCTCTCACTATGAAAAAGATAAAAAGGAATTTAGAGGTTTTATCATAAATGCAATCTGGGAGAAGCAGGAGAAGAAATATGCTTTTGCGATCCAATCAAACGCTCTCTGAAAGGGGCACATTCTATGATCTACATAACAGGCGACATTCACGGTTCCATCAGTGTGGCCAGCCGTTTTAATTCAAGGAATTTCCCTGAAGGCAGGACGCTGACGAAGCAGGATTATGTCATAATCGTAGGGGATTTCGGCTTGTTGTGGGCAGATGATGCGGAGGATCGCTTTTGGCTAAAATGGCTGACTGAGAAACCATGGACCACCCTGTTCATTGATGGGAATCATGAGAACTTTGATCTGCTTGAATCCTATCCCGTATCCGAATGGAACGGCGGTCGGGTGCATCACATTACTCCTAGTATCATTCATTTAATGCGCGGCCAAGTCTTTGAGATTGAAGGCAAGAGCTTTTTCACCTTTGGCGGGGCGGCTTCACATGACAAGGAGTACAGGAAGGCTGGTGTATCCTGGTGGGAACGCGAAATGCCAAGCCTGGAAGAATACCAGGAAGGCATCCGCAATCTGGAAAAGAACCAGTGGAGAGTGGACTATGTGTTGACGCACACTTGCTCCTATGATGCGCTTCAGTGGATCAAAGGGCGCTATCATACGAATGTGGAAGCAGATCCAATACATACGTATTTCAACGAAATTAAGTTCAAACTGCATTATGGGAAATGGTACTTTGGGCATTTTCATCATTATGCAGAGCTGCCGGATGAACAGGTGTTGTTGTATGAGGACAGGGTAAGATTAGATGAGCAGAGGAAAGGTGAGCTGAGATGAGCAAAGAGGTTAAGTTGGATTTGAGCCGTATCGTGTTTATTGGACGTACATTTGAAGAATATATGTCCATGTTTAACTTAACACAGGCGGAATTGAAGGGACGGTCCATTCTGGATTGCCCCGCTGGAGCATGTTCGTTCACGGCGCACGCGAATAAACAGGGTGCCGATGTAACGGCAACGGATATCGCTTATTTTCATGATTATGAGGATCTTCACACAAAAGGCCTGAAAGACTTGGAACACGCCATGACCAAAATGGAAAGTGCCCAAACCAACTACGTATGGGATTATTTCCAATCCGTTGACGAACTGAAACAACATCGATCCCGCGCCTTAACTGATTGTGCAGAGGATATGAAAAAACATCCCGAGCGTTACATTGCATCCGCATTGCCCTCGCTCCCATTCAAGAATAAGCAATTTGATATGACACTGTCTGCACACTTTTTGTTTATGTATTCAGATCGTCTGGATTTTGATTTCCATAGGAAGGCGATTCAAGAGTTACTTCGGGTAACCAAACAGGAAATTCGGATTTTTCCTTTAGTCAGCCTTTCAGGAGAGAGATATCGTCAATTGGATGAGCTGCTCACCTTCTTACATCAACAGGGTTGTTCAACTGAAGAAATAACGGCCCGGTACGAGTTTCAAAAGGGAGCAAACAGCATGTTGAAGATCACTCTTTAGATAGCTTCGCCATACTTCCGCCATGTTCTGGTTCCATCTACTCTGACATAATACGGTAATAGAACAGAGGATGGTTTTACACCAGCTCTTAAGGAGGAATTGGCATGTTTCATAAAACAGTGACGCTGCAGCCTTTTGCAGATATTTCGATGTATACTAAAGGGTTCAAGATCGTCTCGGCTCAATTAGGTGGAGATGGCTGCGTATATGTCCTGCTGATTAACCAGATCCCGGAACGGAAACGAGGAATGTTCGTCCAACCGGCTCTGCAGCAACCGCATACCTACAAGGTTCTGATGGTAGAAAGTAAAGATTATATCGATGAAATTACATTTCCGGATCAGCAGTTCAATTATCATTATGTTCAGCCCCTTCGCAGACATCTCCTGCTGGTTGGAGCGCGCTGCTCGTATTATGGTGCAGGCAGATATGATCTGAACGCCAAAGTGTGTGATTATACAGGACGTACCGTTCGTGAGTTCCTGCTTGGAGACGGGATTCAGAATGTTCAAGTGACGGAGAAAGGCACCATCTGGACCAGTTATTTTGACGAAGGCGTGTTCGGGAACAACGGGTGGGATCAGCCTGTCGGTGAACACGGCCTGGTGGCCTGGGATGAGCATGGCAACAAAGTATACGAAGATCATGTATCGGATATTGCCGATTGTTACGCTTTGAATGTTGTCCGTGAAGAGGAGGTCTGGTTTTACTATTATACGGACTTTTTGCTCGGCTGTATCTCAGGCGGACCCACTCAGCCCAAGGTCACATTTATCAATCCTGAGCTTTCCGGTTCGGCCGGGTTCTGCACAGATGGTTATCACTTCTTGTTCGATGGCGGTTACGGCAAACACGGAGACTATTATATCAAAAAACATGAAAAAGCAAGCATGACCAAAGGGCATAAGATACAGTTTCTGAATGAAAAATCCGAGCCGCTTGTGCCAGTCACGCAAGATTTTCGGGAAGATCTTGTGCTGTTCTGTGCAGATGATATGTTGTATCAGGTATCGGTTAAAGAATTGCTGTGATGCTGCGGGTACCTTATGATTGTAATACAATAAGGAATTGAGGCTATGGTTTCGTTTCCAATCAAAACTTTTGTAGTTTAATAGGAGTGAATTCAGTGAAATTAGAAGATTACGCATGGAATAAACATGAGCAAAAATTAAAAGAAGAACAAACAGAATTCAAGCATAGTAAACCTAAAATAAAAATTATAGATAACACCGAATTGCGCAATAAAATTGAAGAGGCTCTTGAAAAAATTCCGCAGAAGTTAGTTGCTCAATGGACTTTAAAAGTAGCAACTCCGTACTTGGATTACTTAGATGACCATTTAAAAAATGACTCACGAATACATTTAGGGATAGAAACTTTACAAAAACGAATAGACGGAAGCATTAGAGCCTCCGATTTACGGAAAGTTGGATTTGTAGTCAATGAATTGGCGAAAGAATCCAAATCAGACGTTAGCAAGTATTCTGCACGTTCATTTGCCCAAGCCATTGCAACAGGACATATGAGAGGACATGCTTTAGTTAGCAGTGATTACGCAATAAAGGCAACAAATGTATTAACTGATAACTCCACAGATTCTTCAACAAAGGAGAGGGAAAGACAATTGAATTTAATACATGAAGTAATTCTAACGCCTCCAGATCTTAAAGCTTGAAGCATTACACCGAAGAAGGTATGCTGCCGATAGGCCTCGGATGAAACTTTCTTAGCATGTGACACGTACACCATAGGGGGATTGCATTATGCGGAAATTGAGGGCTTCAACTTCTATTGAGTATAAGATCACTTTCGAGGACTATGTAAAATAATACGTATGTAGAATGAGGTGAACGATATGATGATACTGCCTGTTATAATTTTTATCTTAGTATTTGTACCTTCCATTGTATTCATCGTGAGTATGCCTTATTTAACAAAAGAGACGATTAGTTTCGGAGTCACCGTCAACGCTGTCCAATTCCACAGTGAGCCGCTGCGTCAGATGCGGAAGTCGTATGCTAGGATTAGTGCAATTTTACATACCATCCTGTTCATAGTTGGCATCCTATGCCTAATCTACAGCGATGAACATTCGAGGCAAATCAGTTGGGTCATTATCTCCTATGCACTAGCCATCCTCGTAATCTCCCTGGTTATTAACTTTAGGTATCATTTGAAAATGAAAAGCGTACTGCCTATGCTGCCTGCTGCTCCCGAATCATCGGTCATGGAACCAGGATTGCGGAACGGAAATGTTGGCCTGCCCAGTCATTGGTTCCTCATTCATGCTGTTATTGTTGTGGTTAGTATTGTAACAGTGCTGCGCAACTATGATCTGATTCCTGACCAGCTTCCGGTCCATTTCAACGGCAGTTGGACCGTAGATCGCTATATAGATAAATCTTATAGTATCGTGTTTATGCCTACGATCATGCAGGTGTTAGGAATCCTTCTGTTCATATATGAATATTGGAGAATGCGCAGAGGGAAGCAGCAGGTTAGGGAAGACTTAACTTACCGCCGTGCCTGGTCGAATTTTATGATTACAGCAAGCTTCTTGTTCGTTATCCTGTTATCCGTAGTGCAGCTAAATATGACGTCTCTGCTTAATATTAATTTTGTTATCCCCGTTGTCCTAAGCATAATTTCCTTTATCATCCTATACGCCTGCGCCTTAACGTACTGGGCTGGTCAGCGCGAAAGCCGCTAGATATGAGCAGATGGTTGAGCGCTGGATCAGCCACACCTCAAATTCTGAGTACCGCTGATCCAACACGCTCCAACGTAACGAAGCTGCTTCTACCTACAGCCCAATGTTATTTCCTCAAGCTTAATCCTCAATTTGCCTACCGCTTCTTCACCGGCACCCATACTTCAACTTCGGCATCCATTGAGTTGCCATTGGTTAGTACCTCCGCGATCGGGTGTCCGGTATACACATACTCATAATTATCGTTCAGGATGGAACCGAATGCCTCATCCTCCAGCCGGTCAAACGCAAGGCGCGACAACCCGCCCTGACCTGACAACACCAAATACTCTCCTCCTGGAAAAAGCACTTCAACCGCTGCATCCGGCTGGGGCCTGGGCGACTGAACTCCTGCAACATACAGGATCTTTCCATCTTCCTGGGCAATGGCGGCGAAGCCGTAGGGACTCTCAGATAAGGGACGCAGGGAGGCCATGGAGCCGTTCTCCAGCGTGCTTTTGAAAAAAGCCGTTTTGAGCGGAGAATACGCTGGATCGTGCACTGCTCCATCTTCACTTAGGGTGGCCTTGAACCCAATGATGCGGAATGCTTCCTTCGTTTCAATTCTGGTCGAAATCATGACAATGTACCTCCTGGATAGTGGGATTGGTGTATTCCAAGCAAGCATAATCTACCAACTGTGACACCTGTATGGCATACTTGATTAGAGGTGGTCATCATGAAAATGGATCGCTTGATTGCGCTAATTATGATCCTGCTGGAGCATGAGCAGATTAGTGCGCGCGAGTTAGCAGAGCGTCTCGAAGTCAGCAGACGAACGATTTACCGGGATATTGAAACGCTGAATAGAGCCGGCCTGCCCATCTATACGCTTATGGGAGCGTGGGGCGGTGTCGGCTTGATGAAATCCTACAAAGTGGGCAAAACCCTGTTCACCCCGCAAGAAATTCAGAACCTGCAGAATGGATTGCACAGCTACAAGCAGCTTTTTGGAAGAAGGGAAATGGTGTATGTAGCGGAGAAGTTGAACGCTCTCTACCCGGACAATGCAGAGGGCCAGCCGAATGCGCCGTTCGTCATGGATCTGTCCTTGAATCAAGGAAACGAGTCGCTGCGCAGCCTGTTCGGGATGATCGAGACGGCGATGAATGAGCACGCTGTGCTGGCTTTTGCGTATACGGATGCGCGGGGGCAGAGCAGTGAACGGCGGGTGGAGCCGTATCAGGTGGTTTTCAAGGAGAGGAGCTGGTACTTGCAAGCCTATTGTCTCGATAAGCAGGACTACCGTATCTTCAAGCTGGCCAGAATGAGCGGTCTCCAAGTGACGAAGGAGCAGTTCGTTCCGAGAGCATTCACCCCTCTCCCCATGGACGGAGGAGATTGGCTGAACCAGGGATGGGTGGAGGTTACGGTCCGGCTGGACCGCTCTGTCATGGATCGGGTGATCGAACGGTTCGGCGCCGACCATATCCTGCGGGTGGATGAACACCACTGCTGGGCCAAGTATCCTATTATTGCGAATGACTATGGCTACGACCGGCTGCTTGCCTTTGGAGATAAATGTGAAGTGCTGGGGCCGCCAGAGATACGAAATGGGTTCAAGGCATATGTGCGGGGGATTATGAGGAAGTATGAGGGGGATTAGCGGTAGATTGGTGAGCGTGGAGGGATGAGATTTCCACATGAAGGTGAATTAAGTTGAACTGGAGGATGCGGATGATGGGGGATGCCGGGATGGTGGAGAAGAAGATTGGAGCGAGCGATTATCTGTCTTTAGCATTGTATGCGTTTGCAGGGTTTGGTCTTGAAGTGGTATTGTTGATGATATTACCATCCGTCTTGGGGGTGAAAAGTTCTGATTATACGCTCCTTCATCAATGTATTCATTGGGGAATTACCTGCTTGTTGTGGGGGAGTATGGCCGTATTTCTGATCCAGCTCTCCAAGCGGAAACACGATTTTGACATCATGAAGTTGAACGCTACACCGGACGCCAGGGGGTGGTTGCTCGCGATTGTGGTTTCGGTGATCGCCATTGCAGCGACTACTGTCGTATGGGAGGGCTTTAAGCCGGTTCAGGAGTACAAGGACGCGGTAAGATTCGTTTTTCAGAATATCTATTACTTATTCGAAGCGGCTCTGATCCTGTTAACGATTGCGTTTGGGCAGAAATTCGGTGAGACTCTTTTCAAAAGAGACGGTCTGCCCTACGGCGGGATGTTCCTCGCACTCACTTGGGGCTTGATCCACATTCTGCTCCAGGGCGGCCCGACGGGGATTTATGCGTTCTTCATGTCACTACTTTACGGAACGATATACATAATGTTGAGAAAGAATGTGCGGTATTCGTATTTGGTGATTGCGGTTGTGTTTATTTTGTGAGGCAGGCTTGGGGAGGGGCTAGGGTGAATGAAATGAATTATTCTATTTGGATTGAAGCTGAAGAATGGGCTGAAGGGGAATGGAACATCGTTGATGGTAACACGGATGCTATAGTAACCTTTGAAGACGGCTCAAGGTGGGTGGCTTCATTTTTTACATACCAGAACATTCAGACACTGGCTGACAAGAATAAACAAACGGGTGAGTGCTTATATGGCAAGTATTTTCGGGGAAGTGATATGGTGCTTGTGGACGAGTGCAGCCGTAGGCGGATTGAAGAGGTGATTGCACATTTTATCACTAGCGGTGACTTTGAAATGATGTTTAGCAGGTGTGAAGAGGATAGTTTAGAGTAAATGAAGGTGATGTTATGGCTGATGATAGACGAGTAAAGTTAGAGGGATTAATTAAGAACAACAAAATAAAGCAAGCGAAACGACAGCTCACGCGTGACTTGAAAAAGTACTACGACATTGACCTTGCAGAAAAGGATTACGTTGATTATCAACTGTCTGAGGAATTCCGTAAAAAAGTGTATGGGCGTATTAAAACGGATGAAATCCAAATTTTGAAGTTCCAGTACGATCAAGAAATGCTTAAATCGCAGATTGATTTTATATTCGATTATTTTATGAGATACGAGAATACAGTAGTGTTATTTTACCCGTCTACTTTTACGTTTGGTTCAAATCTAAGGACTGGCGATCAGCTATATTTGAATTATCCGCTTGCTGTAGCAGTTCCACTGCGGGATTGTAGAGAAATGATTATGAAGTTAATGTCTGAAATGCACAATGACTTGATTGTGGTATCGGAGGAATTGGGCTTTGGATTTGTTCTGAGCGAGGATGAATATTCAGATGTGACGATAGAGTATTGGGAGAAATCCTAGAAGAGGTGAAAGTAATAGTGTCTAAGCACCCAGTATTTGAGATCAAGTATGAGTTGCTTGAAGATCAGGTAGAGGAACTGAGGGCGGTGGATACAGCGACATTTGATAAAGAGTGGCATCAGATCTATGGGCCATTTACCATGATTGTAGACGGACATGAATTCATTCCATACCCGTCTCCAGACATGCCTTTATCAGCAAAAGATCTGTATTCTGAACTCATTCTAACCAATTTAGATCTGCTTGTTGATGCCTGCAACTACTTAAATTCGCATAAATACTTAGCTTTGAAGTATGTTGAAAATTGCTGGACCTGGTTAGAAATACAAGTTGATGATGAGGTTCTAATCTTAAGCGAGTTAAATGATGAAATACCCTATAGATATTTAATTCAAACGGATAAGTTCCTATTGATAGATGCACCATACGGGTCATTCTCAAATATTAGAGTACACAAAAGTGAATTTATAAATGAGATAAGAACTAAAATTATTGAATTTATTAAGGAGATTCAAGCGATAAACAGTGAACTTTTGAAATCTGTTTATTTTTCTAAGTTGTTGGGGTTTTGTGACAATCATAATAAAGGAGATACAACATGCTACCATCACTAACGTTTCTAAAACATCAATTAGAGGGAATTCTGCGTAATAAATTTGCACAGGGGCATCAAACCTCCGGTTATTTAGCCCGGTTGGAACAGCTTCCGGCAAGCTATGATGCTTATCTGGAATTCGCCCATAGTTTGGCTGACATTCCAATGCGGGACAACTGGCCTTACTATGAGCCGGACGATTTGGAGGAGATATGGCGGGAATGTGACCTGGATAGACCTTTAGGCCAGATCGGAGTCTTGAATCTGAAGGACAGTGCCAAGCGTGTAGAGGCAGGCTTCCTCGCTTCAGTCTGTGGTTCAATGCTGGGCAAGCCGATTGAGGTCAATCCCACCTTGTCGGAATTACGTCAAGCGTTAACCTCTGTAGGGGAATGGCCGCTGAATGATTATATTTCGGAAGAAGCGCTCCATGCGTTGGATCGTCGTCATTGGTCCTGGTTCGAGACGACACGGGGGCGGATTCGCTATGTGGCGCCTGATGATGATATCAACTACACCTTAATGGGAATGATGGCGTTAGAGCAATTCGGTAAGGGGTTTACGAAAAGAAACCTAAGAGATTTATGGATAAATCATCTCCCGATAAGTACAACTTGGGGGCCGGAGAGGGCCATCCTGGTTCGGTCGGGGATTAGCTATTTGGAGCATGACCGGGAATTATTCAATCATTCGGAAATAGAGGCTTGGCCCGACTTCCTGGTGCAAGATACAGAATTATGCGGGGCGGCGATTCGTGCAGATGCTTACGGTTATGCCTGTCCTGGTCAACCCGCTCTTGCGGCCGAGCTGGCTTGGCGTGATGCCAGTTTTACACATCGCCGGACGGGGATTTATGCCACGATGTTCATTGCCGCTGCAATTGCTGCCGCACACGTTCTGCGCGATCCGCTTGAAATAATAAGAACTGCACTGCAATTCGTCCCTAGAAGGAGCCGATTCTATGAGATTACTGCGGATTGTCTCCAGATCGTAGCGAATGCAGATAACTGGCTAGAAGCGTATCAGGGCATCCATCAGAAGTACGCGGATTATTCCCACTGTCAGGTGTATCAGGAAATTGGCACCTTGATAAATACCTTTCGCTTTGCTGACAATGCCGGAGACGGAATATGCAAGCAGGTCATGCAAGGCAACGATACCGACAGCTTCGGAGCAACAGCAGGCTCACTGCTCGGGGTGTATTTCGGCCCGGACAGCTTGGATGCGAGATGGCTTGAGCCTTTCCAGGACCGGATTCATACGGGCTTATCTTATTTTCATGAGCAACAACTCTCCCGCTTGGCTGAGCGCATAGGGCGTTTGCCAGAGCTGCTGCACACAGGTCAGCACAGAATTCAACCTAGCGAGCTGTATGTATGAACGAGGTGAGTAGTCCACCTATCGGAAGAATTTAGGAATGTGTTGAGATGAACATTGTTATTCGCGTAATTTATATTCCCGCCATGCGTTTTCATAATCTTGGCTTTTTATGAAATAACGGTCTTCGAAGTCATTGCTTTTGTAGATTTTAAGACCCAGTTGAATTCCATCTTCTTTGTCAGTTACGTTTCCAGTATCCTCTAGTGTGGTCTCATCCATACTGTCATAAGTAGTGGTATAAAAGTATTTCTTTCCATCAATTGTGAGCCAAGTGACGGGATCGCTATTGGACAAATTATTGCTGCTTGTAGTATTGTCATTTGAGCATCCAATTAAAAGAATACAAACGGATATAATGAAAAGAAGTTTCTTCATAATTTACCCCTCCGAAATTTTTAGAAAGCGCCATAAACTAAGTTTATGGCGCTCACGAAAATTAGTTTATGCTTGTACCATACCACCCAACCCTTACGGCAATTTGATTATAATGGTCTGTATCCCAATATGATGTACTATACATGGTTCCATAATTCATGATGCATAAAGGGGAAGGTCCTGAAATATCGTGTTGTAGCGAATAAAGATGAGAAATTTCATGTTGTAAAGAGTGCCAGTCAGAGTAAACATCATTCTGATCCCAGTTTACTGCATAGCTACCATATATGGGATTGCTAGTTACTTCTTGAGCAGTGCCGGAAATTTGAATACCATAATTATCAACGAAATCAGGTTCGGCTGTAAAACCAATAACAAAGTCATAGCTATTTGATGAATAAGAAGACATTAAATTATTTAGAATTTGTTTACCACTGCTGCCACTGGAATTCCAATATTGATAAGCTGCAACTGTTAAATCAATACCAAAATCTCTGTTGAAAGCATCGTCTGCTCCCTCGACTATACTTTCTGTTAATGACATCCAATTACTATGTTTCGCACGGTATTCTTCATCAACAGCAACTAAGACTCTACATAATCTACCGGAAGAAGCCCGGGAGTTTATATTGTTATCTTCAGTTTCAGTAGTGTTTTTCTCTATAACGTGTGTATCCACAATGTTACCGTTTTCATCATACACCGTAGCAATTGAAGATCTTTCAACAATTGGTGTGTAATTTTCTTGAGAAGTTTTGAACCTATTGTAGTTAATTGGCGGTCCCCCCAATTCTTTATTTGAATAAAGAATCTCCACGTCATTATTTAGGTTTGAAGCTTCTTGTTCATTGCTGCCGGCAAAGCCGGTTGAAGCTAAAGACAATGAGAACAGTAGCAAAGCTGTGGTGGTTAAAAAGAATTTTTTTGTTTTCATGTATGCCTCCTGAAATGGGTAATTATGTAACAAGTAAATATTACCATTATGCTAAAGTTAGGTATATATATAAATCTAATATTGAGTATAGAAAATTATTGAACTAATAGAAAACAGATTACTTTATAGGCATATAGCAAATGTGAAAAAAACTGTTTGTTATTGAAGAGAAATTTCGGAATTTGAAGAAGAACTTTTTACACTAACAGAAGGTATCGCAAAAAATTACTACTCCATTCCCACAACACTGTGGATTGGTATACATGGGGAGGAAGCTGTAGATGGAGAACGAGCCGATCTTCTTATCTGTAGGTTATTTGACTTGTCATTGATGAGATGTTCATGTGAATCCTTTATCATTAAAGATTATGCTAAAAAATAGGAGGAGCTTTTTTATCGGTAACTAACTTTATAGAACATCTTTAAATGTTCTATAATGAAACTATCTTATAGAAATTTGTTTTTTTGGAGGTTAGTTCCTTGTTAGATGCGAGAACCGTACTTAGGTATTTTATTGAATATGAGAAAATGACAGCATTAATGGAAAATTCGCTTTCAAAGGTGGAAGGAGAGCTCTTTAATGATGATCATTTGGGTAATACCAGTACTTTAGAAGAATATTCTTTCCGTAAGAAAGTTACCACTATATTCAAAAAGGTTACGGATTACAAGGATATAAAAAATCAGCTTAAGAAAGGAAAGTACAGCGACGTTGAGCTTACATCTAGTATTGAACTTGTTGTTTCAGGAGAAATGGAGATAGCCGACTTTTTATCCTGGATCTCCTTCGTATACGCGGATAATAGGGTGAATACTGAAGAATTTATAAAAAATTTACTAGTGGATACCACAACAATTTGCTATCCACTTTTAAAGAAAAAAACGAAACAAGAGACAACGATAAAGCCTCTGTTCACGTTTAAGTGCAGATTTGAGGATCAAAAACTTCAGGTGGATAGTTTTTTTATCAATAGAGAAAGCTTAGAAATCATTATCGCTAAGCTCACAAATTGTTCAGCATCTGAGATTGCTGAGCTTGAAAAGACTAACTTACAGGAATTGCTAAGTGCAAATGACTATACACAACAAACGAATATGTTTGAAATCATAAATATTCTGAATAGAGAGCTATCATCAAGATACGGGAAAACCCTTGAACACTTTAAATCTTATGATGGCTGGCAGAAACTTAATCAGGCATTTATTACATATGAAACATTGGAAGACATGACAAGACCGATTTTTCAAAAGGAGATTCAACGTATTATTGAATTAGTTTCAGAGAAAGTAAAGTTTCCAGAGTTGTTGTCGAGTTATTTAATAGGGGGACAATCCACTGTAGAGTATAACAACTCAGAAGAAGGTAAGTTATTTCATTATGGAAGTTATTCTGGTTCTTATCCGATCAACGAGAAGCAGTGGCATACGCTTGATGCAGCTCGAAATTACACTCTTCTATCGGTAAACGGTCCCCCAGGTACAGGGAAAAGCACACTGCTCAAAGAAATTTTTGCCGATAATATGGTTAAAAAAGCAAGGGGGCTGATTGAAATATGGGAGCAGCCATGGGAGCGGTTTAAGGAGAGAAGCAGTGAACTATATCGTTATCCGATCACTGGTAGTGAACGAACTTACTCGATGGTTCTAACTAGCACCAACAATAAAGCCGTGGATAATATTGGGCTAGAGCTACTTAAAGAAGTGGAATACTTTTCTCAATTTGTAACTAACAAAGAAGAAATCGAGCAAATTAACGGCTTCTTTTGCGCAAGATTAGGTAATTCCACTAATAAAGAGTCATTTATTAAGAATTTTGTTCCTATGTTTATTAAAGGGCTGGAAGCTGAATACAACCAATATCTTCTGCCTGAAGTAAAAACTCAATTTAATGATGCATATAACAAACTTGAAAATATGTATGGTGATATAGAGCGATTCATTGAAGGAAGAGAGGAGCTTGTTCGTTTCTATAGTGATAATAAAATAACATTTATAAGCATAACTGAAGATAGATCAAGATTTTTAAGCGAAAGGGAGGGGGCTGAAAAAAGGGTTAATGAACTCGAAATATCAATGAATGATTTGAAGGACAGATATACAGACTCACAACATAATATAAGAAATTTGGAACAGAAAGTGGAAGAAACCAAGTTGCGATTGCGAGTCATACCCGAAGAAATCAAGGAAGGCTACAGCATTTTAGAGAAATATCTAAAGTGGAAGAAGGGGAGTTGGTTTGGGTGGCTTATTCCAAAAAGAAAAGTTTTCTTTAAGGAATATCCATCTGAAACTTATATTGAAAATCGTTTGATCAAGAATAAAGAGGCCGAGGAGCAAGAATTACTTAATAAGCGATTACCATCATGTATAAACGATCTTAATGTTGTGAATTCGACTGTATTAGAGATTCAGGAACAGCTTGCTGATCAAGAAATGGAACAACTGGCTTTGACCCGGGAATTGCAATTTCTTTATAAAGCGATTGAAATGTTGGAATCACAGATGTTAAAGGAACAAGAACTCTTTGATAAATGGGAGTTAGAAAAAATCTCATTAAACAGCAGATTTGACTTTTCGTGCAATCCTATTATTCTAAAAAAACGCCACGAGCTGTATCTACTTTCCTTGAGAGTGACAGAACAGTACATCTTACTACATGCAGAAGAAGTAATACATAACTTGAATTTGATATGTGAAGGCAGCTGGTTCAATCCTTTTTTCAATGAAGGAAACAAGAGAGACATTCAATATGCAAAAGGGATTCAAAGTCTCTGGGACACAATGTTTCTTTGTTTTCCAGTCACCACTTCTACCTTACATTCCTTCGGAGAGAGAACCTTTCATTTGTTGCCGCAACTAATTGACACCTTACTTGTTGATGAAGCGGGTCAGATTATGCCGCATTATTTGAGCAGTCCTTTGTTTCGATCCAGAAGAGCTATAATAGTGGGGGATATTGAGCAATTAGAGCCTATAAGGCTCTTAAAAAGCAATGTGATTGAGCAATTCCAGCCTATACCGGAGACACATCATGATACGCTCTGTGTGCAGCGCAATAGTGCTCAAAGCTACGTTGATCTTAATTCTGATATATACGAATGCGATTACCAAGGAAAGAGAAAAGGAATGATCTTAACCGAGCATCGCCGATGCGAGGAAAGTATAATGTTATTTTCGAATCAATATGTTTATGGAAATATACTTACCATTATTAATAAAGACAACCATGACAAGCTGTTTGAACGAAATTTGGTAGCAATAGACGTACGAGGTTTAAAGGATGGCAGAGCCCACTTTAATCTTTCGGAGGTGCAGGTGTGTAAGAATTTAGTAGATGCTTATGTGAAGGAGTATGGTGAAGATATTAAAGGGCAAATCGGTATTATAACTCCATTTAGTAAACAAAAAGAAAAACTGCAAGCAGCTATTACTGGAGTAGATATCGGAACTGTACATACCTTCCAAGGGCAGGAAAAGAAATATATAATTTTCAGCTCAGTCATCGATAGTAACATTTCGAAAAAACAAGGACTTGCTGCATTTATTGGGGGTCGGTCTAATATGCTAAATGTAGCTTTATCCCGTGCTAAGGAACAGTTTGTGTTGGTTGGAAATCTTGATATTATTTCCAATCTTAAACATAATCATTTGCATCATGTTCTTAGGATTATTATGGACAAGGGTGTAGGTATTAGCCCCTATGACGATCACTTTCATACTGTAAGCTCCGATTTGGAAGCTATTTCCTTTGCGTTGTTTACTACTCCCACTGATAAGATGGAGAATGAAAATGAAGTATTTTCTGCATACATTCGTGAACATATACCGCAACATCTAATTATAACACCAGAAGAACACTATCAGGTATTGATAGAAGCAATGCGTCATGCCACAAAGTCAATAGTCATCTTCTCCCCTTGGATCATGCCGTACGTGGTTAATGAAGAGTTTATTGACATTGTTGAGGCAGCGATGGTTAAAAGCGTGGAGATCCGAATTGGTTTTGGATATAGAGGGGGAAAAGGAATCGATATCCATGATATCAATAGTATTGTTATGAAGGATTATGCATTTGGAAGAAAATCAGATATTGAACTATCAATTTCAAAGCTTAAAGAGGTAATGGGAGAAGCGCTTCAATATATTCCTCCTATTCATTCTAAAATTTTGTTAGTTGATGATAAGTATTTGTTTATAGGTTCTCATAACTGGTTATCCAAGATTGGGAAAGTTAGCAAACGTGATGAAGTGAGTTGTTTGATCGTTGAAGATAGTATGATTCAGTATTTAAAAGAAAGATATATTCATATTAAATTGAAATAAGAAAGTAATATGGAGTTAATATTTACTTTTAGATCCAAAGCTTTTCTTTGATCGGGTATTAAATTGAAGCAATAGTGCCACCGAACAAAAAGCTCATGCGGTTCGCCACTGAGCTTTTTGATCGGTGTCTGTTCTTAGATAATCTTGAACCCTACAGTATTTAAGCATTATGCTAATTTAACTTTTGGAGTAAGGTTTCTTTTGATTCGTTCGGTTAAGTAAATAGTCAGTACTCGTCATATGAAAGTCTGCCAGCTTGATCAGAATCGCCGTAGGGATATCGACATCACCGCGTTCATAATTACTATAAATCCGCTGGCTGCATTGCAAATACTCCGCCATTTGAGTTTGCCTCAAATCCTTATCTTCGCGTAAATCCCGGATACGTTGATACATAATTGAACACCTCCAACGCAAGCATATCTTAGCGAATTATTCGCTAGTTTTGACTTTTGAAACATCTAATAAAACAAAACATGACAATAGAGTAAATTATATACCGCTGACAAATAGATTTATGCTATCCTTCGTAGGAAGGAATACCCAATTATATAGGGAGGAGAGTATCTGGAAATTAGTGATACATAAGGCTTGAAAGCGGCTCAAATTGTTTTAGCGGTCAGATAAAGTGATAAGAAGCATTTTGAAGGGACGATTGTTATGAGAAAAGTAATAGGATTGCTTATTTTTTGCATGATATTTATTAGTTTTTCAGAGATGGGAATTTCAGAAGCCAGCCCAAAATCAAAATATTTAACAAAGGAACAGAGTATCGTACCCCCAGTAACATTTTATGATAGTTATGGAGAGCAGAATAACACATCGCTGAATTTTCTGACCAACGGTACATATGAATGGAAATGGACGATTCGCAGTGCACATCAATTTAGCTTTGATAAATTTTCGGACAAAATGGTTTATTATACGGACTTTAATGATATTTATACTGCAGTTGATGGCGAGGGAAAGAGAAAGTGGATGTTTTTTGATGAACGGGCAAATGTATCTCGCACTGCGCGGGGGACGCTTATTTCCACATTTTATGATCAATCAAGCACCCTTCAGATTATAGATGAAGAACCAACAACTATTACTCAGCATGGATATTTGAAAATATACAATTCAGATGAAACAGTTCGGGCAACTCTAAACTTTGTAAAGCCTAATAGTCCTTTCTCAGACATTTATTGGTTGGATAATAATGAGAATATAATTGTATTGGAACAAACAGGAATAGTTTCTTACAATAAAACCGGACAGAAAAATTGGACGTATGGAACAGATATTTTGGTTTCGGAGGATCGTCTTTTGGGCACCACAACAAATGTAGACGATATTTATTTTTCTGATTTAAACGGGTATCTCATTGTTGAAATAGGCAACAAGAAGATTTTGTTGGATGATCAAGGCAAACTGGTAAATGGCGAGAAAATAGCGGGGAACTTACAAAGCTCATTTATAGATTATGATGATTTCAATAAATGGAAAGGAGGCTCTTATGAAACTGGTGAAGGTGCAAATCTCATTGCAAAAAATTTATCGGGAAAAATAAAATGGAACTATAAATTGAGGAAATATGGACCACCTGAAAATATTGTTGCGAATTCAAAAGGACATGTGTTTTTTTCGGATGTTAACGGTAATATTTATGGATTAGATGAGATGGGAAACGAAATGTTCTGTTTATTACGTAATAATTCAGCGTTGACCCTCACTGAATTACTTGTGGACAATGAGGGCGACTTAATCGGAATTACAGATAATATAGGCATGTTTAAGATAGGTCTGCGGAAAGCTTCAATGCGTATTAATGGAGAGTTATTCAAGCTCACTAAACTGCCTGTTGTGAAAAGTGGAGTTGTATTAGTACCCTATCGCAATGTACTTGAAAGATTGGGGTTCAAAGTAGTAGAGAACCAGAAAACACACGAAATCACAGGGAAATTGGAAAGTAAGGAAATTCGATTTAAGCCAGAGGATAGCACTGTATATCTTAATGGTAAACAGCGGAAACTTACGGTCGGGGCTGAGAGTCACAATGGAACCACTTATATTCCACTTCAACTCATTGCTGAAGTATCAGGGTTGGAAATGGAATGGGATCCAAGTATAAAAGAAGCGCGATTAGGCACAGCAACCAGTCTGGCTCAAAACGCAGTTGAACGATTCTTGCTTCAAGTTGAACAGGGGGATGAGGTAAAGATAAAGAATTCCTTAGTTAAAAGTAATAATTTGAATTTGAAAGTTGCAAAACTTCTTGGAACTCATCAAAGTTTTAAACAAATATATGATCTTAAATCAATCTCTGTTAAAGCCGTTAGTAAAGATGAAATGATTGTGGAAACAGTACAAAGAAATCAGCAATATTTTCAGAAGAATCAAGCAATATTTGATAAAGTAATGACAAATCATTTTACAATTAATCGGATGAAAGACGGACAATGGAAGATCAGTGATTTCGATATATAGGTTTATGTCGATGCAGTCCCAAAACCTAATGAGCATGAATTTCCGGCTTATTAATAAATACTTCTCTGTTGTTTGTAGTCTTTTTCATATCTTGTGCCCTCCCCCACCAAATTGGGTAAACTATCCCTAGACAACACTTTACCCAAATTATCCGAAATGAGGGGACGCCTGGTGACGACTCATAAAACACCCAATAGATTAGCGAACGAAAAATCGCCTTACCTGCTCCAACACGCCCACAACCCCGTGGATTGGTATCCATGGGGAGAGGAGGCTTTTGCCAAAGCGCAGGCAGAGAACAAGCCGATCTTCTTGTCTGTTGGATATAGCACTTGCCATTGATGAGATGTTCGTGTGAATCAATAAAATAATACATAATAAAGCTGCCTTTAATGGTGGTTTTTTTGATTCGCCATACTTGTACCCTGTACATAAATATAAAAATAATGGAAACTGTTGTTAAGAGTATGTAGCATTTACTTGATGAGCGTTGCATGACATTTTGATGTTAGTACAAAGGATAATATTGAGTTAATTCAGTACTCAAAGCCAAGGAAAAGTCACCGTATTTGCTGCAGCATGCACACATCTGGTGAACTGGCTCCCTTAGTTGGTTGGATTAAAATTGAAAATGAAAGGTGTCTGATAACTAATGGATATTGTTGGAAAAACAATTGGCTATTATTCATTTAATACTATAACTAAAGTTAAAATCAAAAAAGCAATGAAAGAGTATAGCATTGTAATTCCAAATAGCATTTATACAAAATACAAAAGTATGCTTGCAATATATGGACTTTCATTTCTAAATGAAGTAGTCAATTATTATAATAATGATTTAGCACTAACAGCAAGCATTTGTACTTCACTTCCTCTAAATGAGAAAACGGAAAAGAAAATCTGTTTTCATTTGGAACATTATTTTTTTAGATTAATAGCATGTTGGGATTATACATTTATTGCATTAAATGAATTTTTACACACAGAACTTATTTCAAGTAAAGATATCAAACAAAAGATTATTGAAGAAAATTTCTTTGTTAGTATTCCTGTTAAAAAAGAAGGTGGATATATAGAAATTTTGAGATTTCCGGTATCAGAAGAAGAAAAAAAAGAAGTTGAAAAGAAATTAAAAAAAGAATTAACTGTGTTAACTCCAGTTAATTTGAAAGTTGCTATTAATAAAAAATATGAAATGACTGATCATATAAGGCAGATATTTGAGCTATATAATAACGAGGATGCTATACAACAAGCAAAGACAATTAGAAATTCGATAGTCCACAGTGATAGTTTAACAAAAAAATTTAGTTTTGAGGTAAGTGATCTATTTAAGGGACAAGTTATTTCTAGCAAGACAATAAGTGATACCCGAAATAAAATTGACTTGATTTTCTCTAGTATGGAAATATTAAAGAGAGCCATTACACTATTAAAGGAAATGATTATATTAGATTTATTTCCAAATAGAATAGAGAATCAATTAAAAGAATATTATTTACATCTTATTAAATGTGAAAAATGTAATGAAGAAAATATTATTATGGCAGACTTTGTTGAAACATTGGACCATAATCCAGTTTGTCTTCATTGTAATTCCGAGAATACAAAACTTATTGAAAAGGTTAAAGTTAGTGAACCCTTTTACGAACAAATTCTAATGAAATTTATCGAGGATACATTGGAGTATTATGACCAAGAATTAGAAGGGATTATTGTTAACGAATGATTTATCCATATCTTATTTGGGGAAATCCCCTGTATTTTCAGCAACGTTAGAGTACCCTTACTGTTTGCACTGGTCTGAAAAATTTCTGTTAAAGCTAAGTAGGAAAACAAGCCCATATAGTAATTTTATGAGTGAAACTAAAGTTATTTGATTTTCCTGCGATTGTATAATAAGAGTAAGGTCTTTGAGTCATATCTAGAATACTGATTTGATTGTATTTAATTGAATTTGAAGATTGGCGAACTTTGTGAATGTTAAGTTATTGTAATTGTAATTATTTAGAAATCAGAATAATAACGAGGTGATATATTGAAGAATGTAGAAGGAATTATTGACGCAACAGCAATTGCTTATTACCTATCATATAAATGCTTGATTGATAAACATATTGAAGTTTGTGATTTTACAAGTGAATATTTTTCAGCTTATTTTGTTCCGGCTATTACAACCGCTGCATTTTCATGTGAACTTGCTTTAAAGAACCTATGTGCGGTTAGTAATGATAAAAGTGTAAAGTCACATGATTTAAATGAATTATTATTTATGCTTGATAAAAGCCAAAAGAATGAAATTGTAAGTAGAACCATTAATGCTTATAATAAAAAGTCCGAAATTCTAAATGTAGCTGATTACATTGATGAGAAGAATTTTTATGAGCTCTTAATTTTCCATAAGAACTCGTTTACAATTTGGCGATATTTCTATGAAGGAAATCCAAGTGTTGACTTGGATTTTATTGAAGCTTTTATGTTTTGTTTAAATAGCGTTGACGATGAATATGAAGAATATATCTTCAATCAATTAAGTAAAAAGATCAGAAATCAATCACAGTGAAGTTATTTCAAGGAGATGAATTTTTCTGAAAACAACATACTCACGCATCGGGCAATAAGAGTTCGGTGTGTAAGAGTGAGCGTTTTACTCCAGTGATTTTAACTGTATTAATACCATACTTCATGAAGACGACCGTAATAACTTTGAAATATCACTTTGACTTTAAATGATTAAATTGTAAAATACTAAAGCCGGATCGAGAATAACTACTAAACTATCTCTGAGGTTCAGTAAGAAACTCTGGAGCATCTTTAATTAAATCTATATTATTAGATAGTATAAAGAATCTGAAACAATTCTGTGTATTAAATATAAGATATAGCTCGAAACAATAGTAAATGAGAAAAGGTATTCCGATCCTCTTGGAGTACCTTTTTTTCTACTCCTGAGCCCTCCACCCACCTTTTTGGGTAAACTAACCTTAAGCAATACTTTACTCAAATTAGCCGAAACGAGGTGATGCCACATGACAACTCACAAAGTACCCAATAGATTAGCCAAGGAAAAGTCGCCGTATCTGCTGCAACACGCATATAATCCGGTGAACTGGTTCCCTTGGTCGGAAGAAGCTTTTGAAGTCGCGAAGCGTGACAACAAGCCAATCTTCCTATCTGTTGGGTATTCGTAGTTGTGGCTTTAAACGACCTGCCACTGATGGGATGTTCGTGTAAATCAATAAAATACTACTAATAAAGCTGCCTTGTGATGGTGGCTTTTTTTATTCGCCATACTTTTGCCCTGTACATAAGCATCGAAATAATGGAAAATATTACTAAAAGTATATAATATCTATATATGATGAATGATTGCATATTTTAAAAATGAAAGCTAGGGGTGATTGTTTGAGAAATTACATTATTGATATTGCAGGTAAGCTGTTAACTTCATAAGAGATACGAGATGTCAGGCTCATTGCCAATAATCGCAAAAATATGTTCTCTGCAATGCTTGAAATCGACACAAAGATTGGCGGTGCAGGAATTCACAACATCAATATTGGAGACACCGGACGATATGAGAGAGAGGACCGAGATATTTTTCGGCCTATTCAATATATTTATGCTTATCTAAAGCTGAAGCTTGGAGATTTTGACTGGGTTACCAGAGAAATAATTCATATGAGTGGATTGCATTTAGAATCAATGATAAAGAGATTATTTACTATCCGTAGGTATCCATTAGGCCAAGCACTTGCCCTTCCTTTAGCAAAGGTAAAATTAGAAAAACATTTGTATGAAACCTTGAAGTTAGTTATCAGACCGTATAATAACGCTAAACATAACTTAGAACAGCACAAAGATACACATTTGTTTGATACAGAGACTGCTTTGCTTTACTATATTGCAGTAAGGAAGACGGCATTAATGCTAATGCCGAGTATACATTTATATACTCCATTTGCCACATGGAATTCAGTAGATTCTGAACCAACAAGTCTAATTTAAGCATCTTCATTTTAAAGATAATTAGAAACGGCGCTTTTTCGCAAAAAAGGGAATAAAAGGTTTTTTTAAATCATAATTGAAAGCGGGAATAATAATGGAAGATAGTCCATTCTTTACGGAAGAATTATTAACGAATATGAATAAATTTTTTGTTGGAGGAGTAGAGCTTTTAAGAGATTTGAACAATGTAGATGAGAAACGAATTAAAAGAAATTATCCATTGTTAGTTTCATTGATTGAGAACTCTAAGTCCATGTCCCTATTGGGTGAATGTAATTTAATAAATGATATGTATATGATAGCTAGGTCCTATGTTGAAAGAATGATTAATTTTATGTATTTACAAGTTTGCGATGAAGCTGAATTAAATTCTTTCCAATTACATACCACCCAGAAAGCATACAGAAGGTTGGATCGTTCAATTGAAACAACAACAGGCAAGGTTCAATTCGTCTATACAGGCAAAGACAGTGTATCTCTTCCAAATTTAAATGAAGCCTTAAATCGATTTACAAGTAAATCTGGTAAAGAAATAACACACTGGACACCAATTTCTTTAGATAAACGAATTGATATTATTAGCGAAAGAACAAATATAGAGCCAAGCATCATGATGATGTGTAATCTAAATATTTATGAGGATGCTTCAGAAGCATTGCACGGCACATTGTATGGTTCTCTATTTCACTTAGGAGTTTTCTCACCAGGGACAAAGTTATCCAATCCTAACGATTTATTGCAACATTATTCTTCCTTAAAGACTACGGTATATTGGACATGTGGATTACTTACCAATGATTTATTGACTTTACTTAACCAAAAGTATTCAAATTTAGAGGGAATATATGCTAAATCTAAAGATAGTACAAATAAAGCTATAGAAATAATGAAAAAGGCAGCAAAATACAATGAAGAAACAAAAGAGTTTGAATAATATCACATATACGCATCGGGTATGGAGGTCATAATATATGAGCTATATAAATTATCGGATTATTAATCCTCTACAGGAAATCAGACTATACGCGAAGTTAGTAGAGGAGCATCTCGAAGAACAAATACATTTGGTTAATCAAAGGTATGCAATTGATTCTTCAATGGAGGACACATGGGAGAGTATTTTTGATGGTAGATTTGAAGAGATTCATAAGTACTCTGGATTACCTGGAATTTTGCGTAATTCACTATTAGTATCAATTTTTTCATATTTTGAAAATCAGTTAGTATTATTAATAAAATCCATTCAAATAAATAATAATATTGAACTGAATTTATCTGATCTTAGAGGAACAGGAGTAGAAAAAACACAAATATATTTAAGAAAGATTTGTGGTGTGGATATTTCATTTGACTCAAAAAATTGGCAATATGTTAAAAATGCCATTCAAATAAGAAATTGTATTGTGCATAATGGTGGAGATATTGAAGAATATTCTAAAAAAACTGAACTTAGAAGAATTATTGGAAAATTGGAGAATGTTTTCGAGGGAGGCAACTATATCATTGTTGTAAACAATAAATTTTGCTTCGAAATTATAGATGTAATGGAACTTATATTGCTAGACTTATACAAGATCTCATTTGAACATGGACTTTTATCAGAATGAATTCCTTGGCGTTTTACTAGACTAAATCAGGTGGATTTTAATAAACTAAAGATGGCGTAAGCGCATCCGGCAAATATGTTAATTAATTCAATGAAGGTTATTACAGAAGTGAAAAAAGTGAAAAATAGGTGGGAGACTCAATGGACAAGTTTGTCGCTAAATTCTTTATGATTCCTTTTTTATATTTTGTTATGTATTCATTAACTTTTTATTATGGAGCACAGGTAGTTGATAAATTGAATACAGTGAACCACCCTTTACGTTTACTTATCGCTGTAGTATTTGTTTCTTCATCTCTATCCTTGGTTTTGACATTCATTATTTTTTTTATATCAAAGAGAATCTGGAACGAACTCACCTTTAGAAGGTGGTATCATTATACACATATTATATTTGTTTACTTCTCTGGTTTAATGTCAGTGTTAGTCGGGATAGAACCTTTACTAGAAAAAGAAAAGCTACTATTAACAGCAATTGATGATAACTTTAAGTTCTCGTTACTTATTTTCTTTGTAATCATCGCTAATTATTCGATTTTTAATAGCTTGATACTCAATGACGATTTTAAATTTAAGGCAATTAAGTAATTAGAAATAATTTAGTTTTGTGATTTTGGCATCTATGTTAATGTACGCCGCTGAAGAGCATGAATACAAGAATGTTACATCAATATTAAGACAATAAAAACTTCCGAGGGGTTGTTGTATAGGAATGAACTTTTTAAATCTCCTAATTACGCCTATTCTGACTACACTAATTATAAACAAACTTTGCATGGTGTATAGATGAAAAAGGGAGGCCGATTATGCCGTTGTTTGTAGTCAATAAGATTCCTCTTACCCTTACTTGGGAAACGGATAGAATACTTCGTGAAGAAATTTACGGAGTTGGTAATGTGATGAAGAGTTATATTGTTAGGTCGAATGAGAAAAATAACACACATAGACTTCAAAAGAAACTATTACATAAGAAATACAGAGAAGACCCTGAAACATTTATTGAGAGGTTTGTGAAGTTTGACTTACGGGGAGAAGAGGCCTGCGAGAACCTGTGGGATATATTGTATGATTATTGTGCGTATTATGGGAGCGGATATCCTTCAGATAAAAGAGATATAGAAGAACAAATATTCGATGAATATAATGAAAGCCAATTCATTTATCCTCAAGGAAAGGTGTTCTATTTGGATCATTATGCTCCGTCACTGAGTTTAAAAGGGAGGTTATTAAGACGGAAGAAGGGAATGATTATTAGAACTCTTATAGATACCAGGAATGTGGTGAGAGTAATTGGAACGGTTGATAAGTTCTTAATAATATTTAACGATAAAATGATAAGATGTAGTGATGAATTTGAAGTTTTTCTTATTAAAAGATCAGAGTGAAACTAAAAGATTAGTTATAGTGGATTATCGGCTTTAACTGGAATGTTAAGCGCGATAAATAAGTATATATGAAAAAATTGGAGTGGAAAATTTGGAAAAGTTTAAAGAGTATATTTTTAATTCAGTTAGAACTGATTTTTCTAAATATCTTGATTTTAAAGATCGTGCAAATACAACTGATACAAAGAAGAGATATATTGATGATCTAGAAGTATATATACAAGACCACTTGGCTTTGAGAATATTGATTGAGGATTATACTGATATTTTTAACAAATCTGATTTAAAAGCCTTTTTAACCTCTAGGAAAAGTACAACTGCTAAATATGCTATTTCAAATCTTTTGCATTTCTATCATTTTAATGAAAAAATCAATGATAGTTTTTTTCTGGAAATCAAAAACGAGTTGAAAAAATATAAAGCTAAAAAACCAAAAGAGCTAGACTTCCTTTCTGCTGATGACTTTAAGTTTATTTTTGGTTCTGCATTAGAACTAATAGATGATAATGAAAAAACAGAAAAACAACAACTAAGATTAATTCTTTTTATGTCTTATAATTACATGTTTGAGCAAAAGCATTTATTCAATTTATTATGGGCTGATGTAGATTTACAAAATAGATTAATAAAGAATGTTAGGTCAACTTCAAAAGGATTAAGCCAAGATAAGTTTGAAATGATAAATGAAATATACGATCTGTTGATTTCATTAAATGGAAGGACAAAAAAGAACAATAATGAATATGTCTTCGATTACATCAGAAAAGATAAGAATTCAATAAATAATTTATTAGGGATATTAAATAATCGACAAAAAAATTATACAAGACTATCTTCCAAGGTTAACTTGCAAAAAATAATTAGGTCTAGAATTTTGTTGGATCTCATCAAATCTGAAGGGAAATCTCTCATTGATTTTTATAATATATTTGGATTGACTAAGGACACTCAAATAACTACTGCAATTAAAGAATATTTAATTCTTGATAAATCGAAGATGAGCAATGAATTTTAATAATGCGGAATTCTTACTGCTAATAAAGTTGTAGGTATTGTGTATTAATTTTTGAAGCGTCTAAACCAAGATGTCTCTGTTAGCCTGAGGGAAATTAAATGATATAGAGAGACTTACGTTATGAAGGCAATACTATATTTGGTGATGCTAGTCTAAGAGAATCATCGAAAATACTTATACTTAATAATCATGATTTTATAATTTGCTAATTTAGATAATACTTAAGAGTTTTAACCGTTTCTTTGTTCTTTGCTTCTCTCCCACCTTTTTGGGTAAACTAACCCTAAGCAATACTTTACCCAAATCCAAGTGAAACGAGGTGATGCCCCATGACAACTCACAAAGTACCCAATAGATTAGCCAAGGAAAAGTCACCATACTTGTTGCAACATGCTTACAACCCGGTGAACTGGTTCTCTTGGTCCGAAGAGGCTTTTGAAGTCGCGAAGCGTGACAACAAACCAATCTTCCTATCTGTTGGGTATTCGTAGTTGTGGCTTTAATCGACCTGCCATTGGTGTCACGTAATGGAACGAGAATCCTTCGAGGACGCCGAAGTCGCCCAGCTCCTCAACAATCACTACGTAGCGATCAAAGTCGACCGCGAGGAGCGGCCGGATATTGATGCGCTGTATATGTCGGTGTGTCAGGCGCTGACGGGGAGCGGGGGGTGGCCGCTGACGGTGCTGCTGACGCCGGAGAAGAAGCCGTTCTATGCCGGGACGTATTTCCCGAAGCGGCAGATGTTCGGGCGGATCGGTCTGATGGATGTGCTGGAGCAGATTCATACGAAGTGGGAGCAGGACGGTGAAGCACTGGATAAGCTGGGCGACGACCTGCTGGCGGAGCTGCATACGCTAGACCGCAAGAATGCGTCTAACCCGGAAGCCGCAGGCGGTATTCCTGGTGCAGAACTGCTGCATGAAGGGTATGAGCTGTACCGGCGGCAGTTCGATGAGGAGTACGGCGGGTTCGGCAATGCGCCGAAGTTCCCTTCGCCGCATAATTTGTCTTTCCTGCTGGCGTACAGCCAGCTGCATGATCAGCCGGAAGCGCTGCGGATGGTGGAGCATACGCTGGAGTCGATGTATAAGGGCGGCATGTACGATCATGTGGGCTTCGGCTTCGCGCGGTATTCGACTGACCGGGAGTGGTTGGTGCCGCATTTTGAGAAAATGCTCTACGATAACGCTCTCCTGGCGAATGTCTATCTGGAAGCGTTCCAGCTTACGGGGAAGCCGCTGTATGCGGAGATTGCCGAGCAGATCTTCACGTATGTGCTGCGCGATATGACTTCGCCGGAAGGTGCATTCTACTCTGCGGAGGATGCTGATTCCGAAGGGGTGGAAGGCAAGTTCTATGTCTTCTCCCGTGAGGAGATTGAGGAAGCGCTTGGGCTGGAGGATATGCATTCCTACTGCAATGTGTACGGGATTACGCCGGAGGGCAACTTCGAAGGGGAAAATATTCCGAATCTCCTTCACGGTCTGCCGGAAGAGATTGCGGAGCGTATGGGCATGAATCCGCTTGGTCTGCGGACCCGGATGGAGGAATGGCGTACGAAGCTGTTCGAGTACCGGGAGCAGCGCATTCATCCGCTTAAGGATGACAAGGTGCTGACCTCGTGGAACGGGCTGATGATTGCTGCGCTGGCCCTGGGGGCCAAAGCCCTCCAGAAGCCGGAATATGCCAAGGCCGCCGAACGTGCAGCGGACTTCATCTGGGACAAGCTGCGGCGTGAAGATGGACGGCTGCTGGCCCGTTACCGTGACGGGGAGTCGGCGATTCCCGCATATCTGGATGATTATGCTTTCCTGATCTGGGGATTAAGCGAATTATATGAAGCTACAGGGCAAGCGGTCTATCTGGAGCGGGCGCTGGTGCTGAAGGACGGACTCTTGGAGCTGTTCCATGATACGGAAGGTGGTGGGTTCTTCTTCACGGGTCATGACGGGGAGAAGCTGCCGGTCCGTTCCAAGGAATTGTATGACGGGGCGATTCCGTCCGGGAATTCGGTGGCGGCGAAGCTTTTGTGGAAGCTGTCGGTTATTACCCAGGATATGGAGTTAAAAGAGATCGCGGAGCGCATCTCTGCGGTGCTTGCTTCCGCTGCTTCGGAGTATCCGCCGGGGTATGCGATGTATTTGCAGGCCCATCTGGGGATGGTCTCCGGCGGCAGAGAATGGGTCCTCTCCGGCAAAAAAGAAGATCCCGCGCTGCACGCCATGCTCTCCCAGGTTCAGCAGACCTATCTGCCGGACGCAGCACTCATCGTCAACTGGGAAGGGGACAGCGGAGAGATGCTCCGCCTGCTGCCGCATCTGGCGGACAAACCGGCGATCCGCGGTGAAGCGACGGCCTATGTCTGCCGCAACTTTGCCTGCCGGGCCCCGCTTACGAATAAGGAAGCGGTCCGGGAGCTGCTGGCTTCCGGCAGCCATTCGGAGTAGTTTATATACGAAGAGCAGCCCGGAGTCCGGGCTGCTCTTTGCCATACCTTATTGGACGAAGGGTGCATAGAACGAATCCGCAGGTATCGCCTGCGCGGCTTTAACCATGTATTCTCTCATGTCTGAGAGGACCTGTTTGCCTGGCCAGTGGTCCGGCAGCAGCTCATCCGGGAGATAGGGGTCAGCCATGAACAGTCCGCTTAACTCCTCGCCCATTTGCAAATATAGCAGGAACAGCTGTAACGGTTGCCCCGCCTGAAGGGTATCCGCTAATCGCGGAGCGAATTCTTCCTTCAGCCAGACTGCTTTCTTCCTGTATAAGGCTTCGATGTCGTTCAGGTGCCAGATGGCCTGTGCTTTGAGCGGTGTAATCATACCTTCCTGAAATTGGCCTTGCAGGATGGACACCTTGCCATCCAGCTCCAGCTTCTGGATCTGGGCTGCGACTTCATCCTGATAGTTCCATGGTGAGATGTACACACTGTTATATAAAAGCCCATAACCCAGCTGCCCGAGTGCTGTGCGGAACAGATCGCGCTTCTTGCGTTCTGATTCGGGAACCTCCAGCATCACCACATCCCAGGTATGATCCCACTGCTCCTGATAACGGGCAGGCTTGCTGTTAATCGCCTTAATGTAGGCGAGGCCCTCGGCAGTGACGTTATACCAGGAGCGTGCCGGGGATACGATATAGCCCTCTTTTTTCAAGCGGGACAGGGCATTGCGGATATAGGTGGAGGTGTACCCCCTTTGTTCATAGATCTCGACAATCTGCTGGGCGCCCATCTGCTTCACCTTAGATAACAGAAACAGCATTGTTTTCTCAACGGACAGCAACTTCTTCACACCTCTCTTGACAGCTGGCAGGAATAGATATATCATAAAAACCAACGAACGTAATTATTTATGTTATATTCGTCAATCGCACTGCTGGATTTTGATTTAGAGCAACTTGGTGTCATTGTATCGTAAACCTTGGGTTTTTGCACGATGCATTCCTTAGGACCTATTGAAATCTAATCAAGAAGAGAGAGGAATTCTATGAAAATTACCTACCACGGCCATTCCTGTGTTCAAATTGAGGTGAACGGCAAATCGCTGATCATCGACCCATTCATTAGCGGTAACTCTGCGGCGGTGACGAAGGTAGAGGATATTAAGACAGATGCTGTTCTGCTGACTCATGCCCATATGGATCATATCCTGGACGCTCTGCCGATTGCCGAGCAGAATCAGGCGGTGGTTGTAGCCAACGTGGAACTGGCGGGCCATCTGGGGGGCCAGGGAGCGAAAAAGACCATCGGGATGAACATTGGAGGGACGGTGGACCTTGGTTTTGCCAAGGCGACGATGATTCATGCCTTCCACACCTCAAGCATCACGCTGGAGGATGGACAGAGGATCTATGGCGGAACCCCGGCGGGCTTCATTATTGAGGCGGACGGACACACGGTGCTGCATGCAGGGGATACAGGGCTGTTCGGTGACTTGAAAATGTTCGGGGAGCTGTATGAGATCGACCTCGCGATCCTGCCAATCGGAGGACATTTCACCATGGGGCCGGAGCATGCGCTTATCGCGGCGAAGTGGCTGGGCGCAAGACAGGTGCTTCCGGTTCACTATAATACCTTCCCGCCGATCAAGCAGGATGCCGGTGCCTTCGTTCAGGCGCTGGAAGAGGCGGGAATCCGCGGCTCGGCGCTTGCATATGGAGAGACGCTGGAACTGTAGTGCTTCTCATTCGCACACGCACCTACGCCTGCGAATCAACACAGGACTGCCCCATGAAGCTATTTCTTCTCGGGCAGTCCTGTTCTGGCTGTGCGGAAAATCTACCCGGCGAACCCTACCAGCTCGCGGTTGAACCGGTCCCGTTCGTCATAGAATAAACCGTGGCCGCTGTTCTCAAATGGAATAAGGACCGAATTCCTAATCCCTTGATGCTGCGCCTCTGCGAGCGGGAAGAAGCACACCTGATCATGAACCCCGTGCAGAATCAGCGTAGGCATCTGGATCCGGGGGAGGTCATCGAACAACTCTTCGGCCAGCCAGGCGTTGGAGACTGCGATGGTGGACCAGCTTGCCGCCTCCAGCCCTAACAGGAAGAACCAGTCCGAGAACGGCTGTGATACCGGCTGATAGAAGAAAATATCACCGAAATCCTTCAGCATCTTGGGGCGGTCCTTGTAGGTGGACTGGATAATCTGCTCTATAGCTTCTCTGGTCGTGCCATAAGGGAAGCCCGGCCGCTGAATCAGACTGGGGGCTGCCGAAGCGAATAAGGCCAGCTTGGAGACACCATATCCCTTGTGCCGGGCCATATACCGGATCGCTACAGCTCCGCCGGTAGAGTGCCCGCCGAGTGTAATATTGTGCAGTCCCAAGGCTCCGATCACACAGCGGATATCATCTGCGAGACGGTTGTAATCGTACCCGTCAAGCGGTTTGTCAGACCGGCCGAAGCCTCTCATATCCATTCCAATGCAGCGGTAACCCATGGGCACCAGCTGATTGTACTGGTATTCGAACATCTGGTGATTTGCCGGCCAGCCGTGAATGAACAGTATCGTTTTGGTGCCAAGCGGGTTAAGATCATTCACATACACCTTCACATTCGGCTCTACTCTAATCCAATGTTCCATTTCGCATCCCTCAATTCACTGTTGATTGGTATAGTTGGAATATGTTATTCATTGGAATAGGGAAAATTCCTAGAATATGGTCTGAGGGATTCGCAGCAGTATATTGATCAGCAGATCGTTTCTTGGAGAGGGGAATTATAAGTATGAATAATGTTCTGAGCGATATCCGCTGGCAAGAGCAGGGGGCAGATAGTGAACGGCTGCTGGCAAGGCTGGAAGAGGCGGTCGTTACCCCGATGAAGGGGGGACTGGAAGCTGAGGTGTGCTGCATTACACTGCCGGATACGAAGCTTGTGCTGAAAATCTGGAACCGCGAGTCCCGGCCGGACGTCTCGATCCAGTATCAAGTGCTGGAGCAGCTGGTCCGGCAGGGCTGCGCGGTCTCACGGCCGTATGCCTGGGGTCTAGATGCTAAGGACCATCAGGTGCTGTTAACCAGCTTCGATGGTATGCCTGTCAAGAAGGTTAATGCCGCCAGCCTTACAGCTATAGCGGCTAATCTGCTTGATGTACATAAGCTAGAGATCAATTCATCCAGCGGCTTGAAGGTACCGGCTTATGATTTCGCAGATTACTTCTTCCCTGCCTGGGCGGAGCAGCCGGAGATCCGAACGCTGGCGCAGGAGCTGGCGGAGCGGGGCAAGCTGACTGCCCACCAGCTCATTCATGGGGATTATCATCTGGGCAATATTCTGGAGGCTTCCGGGACATTCACCATCATCGATTGGACCAATGTCCAGCTTGGCGATCCAAGGTATGATATCGCGTGGTCTATTCTGCTCTTTAGAGTGTATTTGGCGGAGCGGAATGCAAGCATCTACCGGGCAGCCTTTGCCGCCAAAAGCAGTTATAGCCCGGCAGAGCTGGAGCTGTTCGAGGCACTGGCTGCCCTGCGCTGGCTTCAACTGCACCGGACTACGGGTGTCCCGATTCAGCGGAACACGCTGAAGGCGATCCGGGCGCTAATACGGGAGAACCGGTATTTGCCGGATAGTCTGTCTGAATCCTTGTAGCGGGATACCAGCTTGGATATTACCAGTCCCAACAAGCTCACCGTTCTCCAACCGACTAGTGCAAGCAGAAACGGCTACGCCATCCTCTTAAGGACGGCGTAGCCGTTTGTGTCTGCATGATAACAAAGGTTGCGGGAAGCCCGCTAGCTGGGGGAATTGTGCTCCCATGGAATGCGAAGCATGCAGCGGTTAAGCTACTTCTTATTTCGTTCCGGGTTCTGCGGCTTCACGCGGGCGGGCCGGGTGACCCAGTTGCTGCGGTTCATCGGCTTGACGGTATCAATCCGCTCGTTAATTACCTCGGCGCTGTGGTCCTCTGGCGCTGCGGTCTCGGCAGCAACCTCGGATTCTGCGGCAGCCGGTGCTTTCTTGGACAGGCCGGCACCATTATGCTTACCCCGGTTCCATACTCTATTCTTGCTCATCCTGGTACACTCCATTTCTGTATGCTTATGCTTCAACCATAACATAAGTAGGACTAAGCATAAAAGTCCGATTTTGACAAGTTATAAATTGTACTATTGGTATGCTTGAATGCTGTCTATACTAGTATAGAATTGAAAGGAGAGCATTCTGATGCCCATCAAGATAATTACGGATAGCGGTTCGGATCTACCCCCTGAATACACGAAGCAGTATGACATCTCCATTGTTCATTTGCCGGTACATTTCGGCCATGAACTGATGCCGGATGATATGAATGCGAAGGATTTCTATGACAAAATGCATCAATCGAAGGAATTGCCGACGACTGCAAGCCCGAGTCCGCAGACCTTCCTGGACAGCTTCAACCAAGTGGAAGCTGGCACTGACATTCTGGTCATTTGCATGTCCTCCAATATTAGCAGTACTTATCAGACCGCAAAGATCGCGAAGGAGATGTACGAGGAAGAAGGACATCCGAATGCGATTGAAATTATAGATTCCAAGCTGTTCTCCGGCGGCTTGACCCTGATTGTCGCCATGGCGGCCAAATGGTCACTCACCGCAGCAAGTCTGGCTGAACTGAAGGACAGAGTGCTGAAGAAGGTCGAAGAGACGACCGCGTACTTCACGCTGGACACCCTGGAGAATGTGATCAAGGGCGGACGGCTGAGCCGGATTTCCGGCGCTGTGGCTTCCGTGCTGAACATCAAGCTGCTGCTGAAGATTAGCGACGAGGGTATTGTTGAAGTGGTCGAGAAGACGCGCGGACTGCCCAAGGCGCTGACTCATCTGCTGGCCAAGCTGGATCAGAAGCAGCATGATTATGAGCAGGCGGTAATCGCCATTGTGCATAGCAATTGTGAGACGCTGGCGCTGGAGATCAAGCGGCGTATTCTGGAGAAGCATCCCTTCAAGGAGGTTCTGCTGTCCACGATGGGACCCGTGATGGGAACCTATGCTGGGCAGGGCGGAATCGGAGTGGCTTTTTAAGCGTTCTGAACGCACAGCACTTTAAAGTATTGATAACAGCCGTATACCGGACTTTCCGGTGTACGGCTGTTTGCTTTGCGTATGTGGATCGAATGAACGGGGGGAGCAGGCTAGGCACACCGGACTGGGCAGGTGCATAGTATGAAGCAAATCCAATTACACGGAGGTCATACACCTATGTCGACAACTTCTTCCGGCACGCAATCGCCGGTGATCTATCAGGCAGACCCGGCGGTGGTCCAGCATCTGAACGGGGTCCGCGATTCGCTTCACCAGTCCTGTAAGCCGTATCTGAATCACCAAGTGCAGGTGCAGACCCTTGACGGTCAGATGCATGAGGGCACGCTTGCCGGTATGGACAGTAAGAATATGTACCTGGTTGTAACCATAGCCACAGATATGGGCCGCGGATATTACAATCCTTATTACAAGCCCTATCCAGGTCCGGGGTATCCGGGCCCGGGCTACCCATATCCCGGTACGGTGAACAGCAATGTGATTATGCCGCTGGTCTTGTTCGAGCTACTGACGATTTCGTTACTCTAAGCAAAGCTCATAGCCTGGGTCATCATCGAAGCTACAGCCCCACGTTGTGGGGTTGTTTTGCATGATCAACTGCGCTCAAGGAAGGGCCTGAACAGCTTCACAGAGCTCTTTTACTAATTGCACACGTGAAAATAATCATGGAACCGCATTCATGAAAGCGCTATAATTTAATGGAGTCTATCAAATCAAAGGGGAAACACAATGAGCAAAGGAAGAATGTTCTACGGCATCTTTATTCCTATATTAATCCTTGGCGTGGGACTGGTGGTCGGCTTCGGAAGCTATATCTACATCAGTACCATCGATTCAGTGGTCGGGCGGTTCTCCAGCAGCAAGCAGAGCTATATCGAGCAGATCAAGAACAATCTGGAGCACAAAATCCAAACGATAGAATACGCGTTCAATACCTATAGCACCACCAGCTCATTTCAGGAGGTCGTGACCCATCCCATTACCGAGCAAGACTTCATCGCCTACCGGAATGTGAACTCACAGCTGAATTATATCGCCTCCATGGCGGCTGAAGGGACGGAATATTCGCTGATCAGTCTGGTGCAGAACTGGCAGATCCTGAATGAGAAGCTCAGCAATCTCAGTGCCGGGGAGGTTCAGCAGCTCCGGGAGCAATATATTGAGAATCAGGAGCAGAGCCTCTTCTGGATGAAGACGGACAAAGGCATCCGGTTCGTGAATACACTGCCGGTGTTCTCTACGAAGAAGCAGGCGATTGCCTTATCCGACATTTCATTACATACCCTTAATGCCACGATAAGCAGCGGGGAAGATGCAGCTGTCTACATTTTGAACAAGCATGGTGAACTGATGTATGAATCTGATCCTGGTAATGTGCTGTTAGCCCCGGAGCAGTTCGGCCAGCTTGCCGGGACAATCAATTCCATGGAGGACAAGGGGACGGTCCAGCAGGAGATGTCCGGCCGCGACAGTCTCAAGCTTATCTATGCCAAGTCCTCGTATAATAACTGGATCTATCTGACCGTGCTGGATCAGGCGGAGATTACCCGCTCTCTGGAGATGACCAAGTTCGGGATCTCCGCGATGGGGCTGCTGTTGATTCTCCTGATCTGGGTGGTGGCTTATATGATCTCTCAATATTTCACCAAGCCGATTGAGCAGCTTAAGCGCAGTCTGCCCGTTATTCCGCAGGTGAGCTCCAAGAATGAGCTGGAATATATCCGGCATTCAATTGATACGATTATCTCGGAGAAGGCTTCGCTTGAGAGTCTGATCGAATCGGAAATGCCCCGGCTGGAGACGCAGCTGATCCTGAATCTGTTCCGCAGCCGCGTCTCGGCGGAGGAGCTGGAGCAGAGTCTGCTCCGGTTCGGGTATAACCTGTCAGAGAAGCACCGTTATGCGGCGATGCTGATTCAGCTGGACAGTCTGGGCGGGCGGGAGGCCTCGGACAAGGATGTCCTGCTGCTTGCCGTCAATAAGATGGTGGAGGAACTGATCCCAGCACAGCAGCGATTACAGCCTATTATCCTGAACGATGATACCCAGGCTACGATCCTGACCTTCGCCGGGACCAGTGATGCCGGGATGAATAAGGAAGTGACGGATTATGCGGCAGCTCTGCTGAAGGCGGTGCGCGATTATCTGAAGGTGTCGATCAGCATCGGCATCAGCAACTTTTACAGCAATCTGTTAGAGAGTAAGGAAGCCGGGGAGATGAGCAAGCAGGCCCTGCATCAGCGGCTGAATCTGGGCAAGGAATCGATTATTTTCTATGAGGATATCTCCAAGGTCGTCTCCGGTCCGGTGTCGCTGCATTATCCGGCAGAGCTGGAGACGCAATTGTTCAATGCCATCCGGCTGGGGGACAAGGAGCAGGTTACGGCTGCGCTCTATCCATTCCTGGCAGAGCTGATGGGCAAGAACAAGAGCACGCTGAAATTCGAGGTCATGCTGGTGCGGCTCGTGAATAATCTGATCCAGCTGGAGCAGCATCTGGGAGTTAGTGTCCTGTTGACCCAGGATAACAATAAGCTGTATCACCGCCTGCTGGATATCCGCAATCCCGAAGAGATGGAGCGGATGCTGGTGCAGGAGGTTATTTACCCCATGATGTACAGCATGAAGGACAAGACCAGCCAGCAGTTCCGCTGTCTCTCGGATAAGATCACCGACATTGTGCATGCGGAATATGACCGTGAGCTTACGCTGGAGGGGATCGGCGAGCGGCTTCATTACAATCCGAATTATCTAAGCAGCATCTTCAAAAAAGAGTACGGCACCGCCTTCAGCGAATACCTCATGAACTACCGCCTGGAGATGGCCAAACGGTGGCTGACGGAGACGGATATGACGATCAAGGAGATTGCCGAAAGGCTGCAGTATCATAATCCGCAGAATTTCATCCGCTCCTTCCGTAAGAAGGAGCAGGTTACGCCTGGTGCTTACCGGAAGCTGAAGCAGGGGGAGCAGCAGATATTTTAGCAGGAATAGGGGCTTGGTTCAGGAGAGAGCTTGGATCAGGGGTTCATGCACAAACGGTACCGTCCTTGCTTCAAGGCGGTACCGTTTCTGTATATGTTCTAAAGTTCCGGTAGTTTCGGATGGATGCTGAACAGCGGGCCGTCAGCCTTTGACTGCTCCGAGCAGGGCGCCCTTGGTGAAATGCTTCTGGACAAAAGGATAAGCGGCCAGCATCGGCACCGTGGCGATGACAATGACCGCCATTTTGATCGTCTGGGCCGGCGGCACAATATCGACCGAGGTTCCCTCGGCCTGCATCCCGCTGGAGACAATGACGATCTGGCGCAGCAGCACCTGGATCGGCCATTTTGCCGAATCATTCATATAGAGGATCGCGTTCATGTACGTATTCCAGTAAGCAACCGCATAGAACAGGGAGATGGTGGCGATGGAAGGCAGGGCCAGCGGAAGCATGATCCGCATGAAGATCCCGAAGTCATTGCTTCCGTCGATCTTGGCCGACTCCTCCAGACTGTCAGGCAGCGCCTGGAAGAAGTTGCGCATGATAATCATGTTGAAGGCATTGACGGCAACCGGGAAGATCAGGGACCCGTACGAGTTGATCAGGCCGACGCTTTTGACGACTAGGAAGGTGGGGATCATTCCGCCGCTGAACAGCATGGAGAAGACGACGATGAAATTAATGGTATTGCGGGCAGGCAGGTATCTCCTGGACAAGCCGTAGGCCATCAGCGCGGTAAGCAGCATACTGACTACGGTTCCTGCAACAGTGACACCCACGGATACCCCGAGTCCCCGGAAGATGGTAGGCGTTGAGAGAATGTAGCGGTACGCATCCAGGGAGAAGGTAGTCGGGAATAAGATGAACCGCTTGGCCATGACCTCCTGGGTGGTAGCGAAGGAGCTGGCAATGATATTGATGAAGGGCAATAAGCAGACAAGCGCAATCAGAACGAGTATGGCTGTATTAACGAAGGTGAAGATCCTTCCGCCGACCGATTCTTTTCTACGTGAGCTATGGTTCATTCTGTGATCCTCCTCGGTTTTCAGTACCTCTTCACTGTAACAAGGAGCAGAAATTACGTATATAATCCGGGCATGAGGTGTTCGCAGACTTGCCTTGCGCAGCCCCGTCTCCGGAGATAATCATTAGCCTAGGCAGGTAATCCTCAGAGGAGATCTGATCGTCCTTAACCCCGCAGCCACGCGGGTTCTGTAAACGCTATCACATAATGATTATATACGTAATGTAAGAAATTTCTTACGCTGAGACCGTAACAGGAACGAGCAAAGGAGGCTGACATGTGAAAGCAACAAGCATCACCGCAACACCAAATCTGACTATCGAAAAGGGGAAAGGCGCACGCGCACTTACGGCTCTGAACAAATACAAGCTGCTGTATCTGATGATCCTGCCCGGGCTGCTGTATTTCATCATCTTCAAATATCTGCCCATGGGCGGGCTGATCATTGCGTTCCAGAATTATCAGCCGTTCCAGGGAATTACCGGGAGTGAGTGGGTCGGCCTGAAGCATTTCATCCGTCTATTTACGGAGCCTACGTTCATGCAGCTGCTGCGCAACACCCTGATTCTGTTTGCCATGAACATTGTGATCTTCTTCCCGCTGCCGATTATTGTAGCCTTGATGCTGAACGAGTTGAAGGGACGCTATCTCAAGAACTGGATTCAGACAATTATCTACATCCCGCACTTCATGTCCTGGGTTATTATTGTCTCTATTACGTATGTGTTCCTGACGGTGGATGGCGGGGTCATCAATGAGCTGATCGCAAGTCTCGGCGGCAACAAAATCAGCTTCCTCACCTCTTCGGAGTGGCTGCGGACGATCTATATCCTGCAGATTATCTGGAAGGAGCTGGGGTGGTCGACCATTATCTATCTGGCAGCTATTACTGTAGTGGACCCGCAGCTCTATGAAGCCTCCGAGATGGACGGGGCAAGCCGTCTGCGCAAGACCTGGCATGTTACACTGCCGGCGATCCGTCCCGTGATTATTACCCTGCTGATTCTCAAAATCGGCAGCACGCTGGATCTCGGCTTCGAACATATGTATCTGCTGCTGAATTCGCTGAACCGCAGTGTCGCTGAGATTTTCGATACCTATATCTATACGGCGGGCCTCAAGAACGGGCAATTAAGCTTCAGCACCACGATAGGCTTGTTCAAGGGCGTTGTCGGGTTAATTCTCGTGATGCTCTCCAATAAGCTGGCCAAGAAGATGGGCGAAGACGGCGTGTATTAAGGCTAAGGCTACCTATTTCATCTACCAAAGGAGAAGTGTTATGAACAAAAGATGGGTCACTCTAATTGCAATCGCTACAATGGCTACCACTATGCTCTCGGCATGCGGCGGAGACAAGGAAGAGAAGAAGAATGCCGCACCAGAGGATCTGAACTCGAAGCTGGAAGTAAGCTGGCTGAATATTCTGCACACAGCTTCGCCGCCGACCGATACGATCAAATCGCTGCTTGAGGAATATACCAACAGTAAAATCACCTTCAACTGGGTACCTGATGCTTCCAAGGAAGAGCGGATCACTACGGCGCTGGCCTCAGGGGAGCTTGCAGACATTGTCACCCTGACCATGATGACCAATTCATCGGTTAGAAGCTCACTCAAATCAGGGCTGTTCTGGGATGTGGGCCCTTATCTCTCAGAGTTCAGTAATCTGGCGAAGATTGCTCCTGAGCTGAAGGAAGCGGCTTCGATTGAAGGCGTCCTCTACGGCGTTCCCTTCCAGAAGAATCTGGCGCGTTCCGGGCTGATCTTCCGCAAGGACTGGCTGGATAAGCTGGGTCTGCCGGTTCCGAAGACGCTGGATGAGGTGTATGAAGTGGCCAGAGCCTTCACAGAGGATGACCCGGATGGCAACGGTGTGAAGGACACGACAGGCTTCGGAGACAGATCAGAGCTGAAATACAGCAGCTTCAAAACACTAAGCTCCTATTTTGGCACGCCCAATGGCTGGAAGGTGGAGGATAGCGGCAAGTTTATCCCTGAATTCGATACACCGGAATATATGGACACGATGAATTTCTCCAAAAAGCTCTATGAAAACGGATACCTTGCGCAGGATTTCGCAGTTACAGCCAAAACAGACCAGCAGCAGCAATTCGCGCAGGGTAAAACCGGGATCTATACCGGTATGGTGGACATCTCCAGTCTGAGAACACTGGCACAGGATCTGCAGCCGGGCATGGAGCTGGTGCCGGTGAACAAGATCTCTAATGGAGACGGGCAGTATCATATCTGGTCCGAGGGCAGCGGGATCGGCGGATTGATGGCTTTTCCGAAATCCGAGGTGAAGACCGAAGCAGAGCTCAAGCGGCTGCTGAAGTTCGTCAATGACCTGATCGATGAGAAGGCGTTCATGCTGATGACCGGCGGGATTGAAGGCACCCATTATGAATATGATGAGAACGGCGCCTTCAAGATTCTGAACACTGAGCTGTGGCAGGCGGATGTGCAGCCTTTCTCCTCCAGCAGACCTAGTGAGATTGCCTATACACTTAAGGACGCGAACCCTGAGAAGCAGCTGGCCAATGAGCTGATCCGCGAGAATGACAAGTTCGCTGTGCTTGACCCCACCGTTCCGCTGGATTCGGCTACCAATAATGAGCAGGGAACGGAATTGCAAAAGATCATCACAGATGCTACCTTCAAATATATCATGGGCCAATCGGATGAGGGGGCCTTCAAGAAAGCCGTACAGACCTGGAAGGATTCGGGCGGAACCAAGATCACCGAGGAATACGAAGCTGCATACAAACTGACACAGAAGTAAGCAAGCAGGCAAGCTTTAAGTGAAGGCCAGAGTCTGAGAGGGGATGGGAAAAGGGATGCTGGTGGGCAAGGAGGGCTTTTGCGATTACTCTACTATTCAGGCGGCAGTCGATGCCCTGGAACGGCTGGACCCGGACACAGAGGCAACGCTCTACATTATGCCGGGAGTGTACAAGGAGGAGGTGCGGGTCTACCGCTCCTGTCTCCGTATCATCGGCATCGGACAAGTGGAGATCACGATGAACCGCTATGCCCGGGAGCTGGATGAGCAGGGGGAAGAGATCGGGACCTTTGCCACTCCCACCCTGTTCCTGGGCGGCAGGAAGCTGGTGCTGGAGAATCTGACCGTCTCCAATACAGCCGGACAAGGCAGCGAGGTGGGGCAGGCAGTGGCGGTGTACGCCCATTGTGATGAGTCGGTATTCCGAAATTGTACATTCAAGGGTCATCAGGACACGCTGTTCACCGGTCCGCTGCCGCCGGCCCCCAGAGAGCGCCTGTTGTTCGGCGGCGTTCAACTGCGGGAGCATCATGCGCAGTACCGCCAGTTGTACCAGCACTGTTACATTGAGGGAACGGTAGATTATATCTTTGGCGGAGCAACGGCCTACTTCGAGCATTGTACGCTGCACAGCCTGCGGAATAGCGGAGGCCATGCAGGCTACATCACGGCAGCCTCCACTCCCGAAGGGCAGGCCTACGGCTATGTGTTCAATCAATGCTATCTGAGCGCTGAGCCGGGAACAGCGCCGGTATTCCTGGGCCGCCCATGGAGGGAGCATGCCAAGACTGCCTTTGTGGATTGCCGGATGGGCCAGCATATCCACCCCCAAGGCTGGGCTCATTGGGGCGAGCCTGGGGGTGAGCAGACGGTCAGGTATGCGGAGTACACTTCTGAAGGAACTGCGGCGATTCTGCGGAAGCAGCGTGCGCCTTGGGCTGAGCTGCACGGAAGCGGCACTGCGCGGGCGGGCAGGGACGATGTACTGGCCGGATTCCAGCTTCCGGGATAGGACAAGGCGCTGTAGGAGCTGATCTGCCGGCTATAGGCACAATAAAAAGGGAGGACCCGGCTGACGGGTCCTCCCTTAGTTTGGTGCAATTGTAATTGAAACTTCGTTCACCGCAGCCTGTCAGCAGCTGCTTACGTGTTCACAACCGCTGTAATCTCTTCATCCAGCTCCAGCCGTACATCTTCACGGTAGGCACGGATGCCGTATTCGCTGTGTACGTAGCGAAGAATGGATTCAATCATGTTGGACTCCACCAGATACTGGCTTCTTCCCTGTATCCAGACCTCTGCGGTGTAGCCGGTGTCCTCGTCCCAGCTAAGTTCCACCTGGACTTCCTCCACCCGTACAGCCTTGCGTTCCGCCATATGCAGGCAGATCGCATTGATAATCTCGTCCATGCTGAGAACGGTAACACCCATTAGTAGCGTCCGTCCCTTTCTTCCAGCCGGCGTCGTTCCTGTCTGCGCTTGAAGAAGGACATAATCAGCGTAATCACGAAGTAGATGGCCAGCATGTTAATCAGGAATCCGATGATATTTCCAAAAGCGCCCATTCCGGCGAACATTCCGCCGAAGAGGAAGCCGGCGATCCCGCCGATCATCAGGCCTTTCATCAGGCTGCCGCCGCTGAAGAAGCCGCGGTTAGCATTCGCTGCAGTTCCGTTGGTGTTGCTTTTAGTGCTATCGCTTTTTTTCACATTATCGGTGGTCGATTTCTTCGGGGTCGTTGTGAATCCCCGGCTTCCTGATTTAAAGCCCCCGCCGCGGCGGGCATCTGCGAAGTCAGGAACAGTGACAGCGAAGAACAGTGTGAAGGCCATGACGATCATCATTACACGTTTCATTGGTTTCATTGAGTACGAGAACCTCCTAGAAGTATTGGTAACACCCAGTTTACCTGGCTGTTGCCCGGTAATACGCAAGGCGGAGGCTAAGGTTTCAATTTTTAAAATATAAGAATTTATATGTTTCACACGATAACTTTCACCCGGCATTGGCCCGGACCCCCGGACACAAAAAAAGCGCGGGTCCGGGACCCGCGCAAACAGCAGGATCAGAGAGTTGCCTTAGTCCGCGTATCCGTCCGAGACAAGCTCAAGCGCTCCGGTAGCCGGATCGATGATCATGCCGTGAATAGGTACGTTTGGGGGGAGTAAGGGATGGCGCTTAATCAGCTCCACAGTCTGAATTACCCCTTCCTCGACGTTGTCAAACCCGCGCAGCCATTTGGTCAGCTTAATCCCTGAATTCTCCAGGGTACTGAGTACTTCCTCAGACACGCCGCGTTCCTTGATGGAGTTAATCATATGGTCAGCATTCAGGGAAGCCATGCCGCATTCATAATGGCCGACGACAATCACTTCGTCCGCGTCCAGTTCGTATAGCGCAACCATTACGCTGCGCATGACGCTCCCGAACGGCTGGGAGATGATGGCTCCGGCATTTTTGATGATTTTGACATCACCGTTCTTGAAATTCATTGCTTTGGGCAGAAGCTCAACAAGCCGTGTGTCCATACAGGTGATGATCAGCATTTTTTTATCCGGGAAGCGGCTGGTCAGATAGCTCTCATATGCTTTTTCCTCTACAAAATGCTTGTTGAACTCTAAAATGTCTGTAACCTGACTCATAAGCCATGTGCCTCCTTAAGATTAAACTGTAATTCATTGTACTGCGTCTTGCCGCGAACATAAAGGGCTTCCTGCAATCAAATATTGCAAAATCTAAGCGGAGTCTGTCTCCGCGCCTGTAAGCTGTTAACTACTTCAAATTTGAAGAGATACAGCCCGAATTTGATTATAACTATTTAAAAAAGTATCATCAATAGGAGTAGATAAAAAAACAAGGCAGGTGCTCAAAACATGGAAAAGCAGATCCAGGAAGAATGGGATAAATTCAGTGAGCTATTATCTAAAATCAAAGGCTATTATGAAGCAATTGGACTTCTGGGCTGGGATCTGCGTACAGGCGCGCCCCGCAAAGGTGTAGAGATCCGTTCCGCCACGCTGGGTATGCTGAGTGCAGAAGCATTCAGACTCCAGGTATCGGAGGAGATCGGAGCGTTCACAGCGTATTTCAGCCGCCCGGAAGTAGCGGAGCAGCTGGACAGCAATCAGAATAAGATTGTGAAGGATACCCGCAAGGAGTACCAGCGCAGCAAAAGCATTCCCTCCAAGACCTTCGAGGAATATTCGGTGCTCACCGCCCATGCGCAGACGATCTGGGAAGAGGCTAAGGATGATAATGATTTCGCCTCCTTCGAGCCTTATCTGACCAAGATTGTGGCCTTCAAACAAGAGTTCATTGATTATTGGGGTGTGCAAGGCTCGCGTTATGACACTTTGCTGGATATGTACGAGCCGGATTTGACCGTTGAGAAGGTGGATGCGATCTTCACCCGTCTGCGCAGCCGTCTTGTGCCGCTGGCCGAAGCGATCAATGCTTCGCCGAACAAGCCGGACACCGAATTCCTGAGCCAGATCTTCCCTAAGGAGCAGCAGGAGAAATTCGGCCTCTTCTTACTCGAACAGATGGGCTATGATTTCGAGGCAGGACGTCTGGATGAAAGTGTGCATCCGTTCGCTACAGGGCTGAACCCAGGCGATGTCCGCATAACCACGAACTATCTGCTGGACAATGTGACCAGCTCCATCTTCAGCTCGCTGCATGAGGGCGGACATGCCCTGTATGAGCAGAATTTCGGTGAAGAGCTGATCGGTACACCTCTGGCACAGGGGGCCTCCATGGGAATCCATGAATCCCAGTCCAGACTGTGGGAGAATATGATCGGCCGCAGCCGGGCCTTCTGGCAGCGTTATTACGGCGATCTGCAGCAGCATTTCCCGGAGCAGCTTGCGAACGTGGAGATGGAAGACTTTTACCGGGCAATCAACAGTGTAGGTAATTCCTTCATCCGGATCGAAGCTGATGAGCTGACGTATAACCTGCATATTATTGTGCGCTATGAGATTGAGAAGCTGATTTTCAACGAAGGGCTTGAAGTCAAGGATCTGCCTGAGACCTGGAACGCGAAGTATCAGGAATACTTAGGGATTACACCGCCTACGGATGCACTTGGCGTACTGCAGGACGTTCATTGGTCCGGCGGAGACTTCGGCTATTTCGCTTCCTATTCCCTGGGTAACATGTATGCGGCCCAAATGCTTAACACCCTGCGTAAGGAACTGCCGGAATTCGAGGAGCTGATTGCCACTGGTAACTTGCTGCCGATCAAAGAATGGCTTACTGACAAGGTATACCGCTACGGCCAGAGCCTTACCCCTTCGCAGATTATCGAGCAAGTCACAGGCGAACCGCTGAATCCCGATTATCTGGCGGATTATCTGGAAGCGAAGTATACCGAGCTCTACAAGTTATAAGACTTGAGTTGCTGTAACAGCAAATGATGACTTCTTAAGCGATTGAATGTTGCAGCAGCAGCCTGCCCTGAGGCGTCCGTAAGCTGGAAGGACTTCGGAGAATTGGCTATAATAGAAGGAAACCGCAAACGGAAGGAATCGTGGCATGGCAAATACTCACACTTACAGCCGCAAGGAAGAAGTAGCAAATGCGGTTACACACGGGATCGGCGCTCTATTAAGTATTGCTGCGCTGGTCCTGCTGATCGTATATGCTGTTCAGAGCGGCACAGCCTGGCATGTAGTCAGTTTCTCCATTTACGGCGCTACTATGCTGATCCTGTATTTTAATTCAACGATGGTGCATAGTCTCAGAGACGGCAAGGCGAAGGACTTCTTTGAATTCCTTGACCACGCTTCGATTTACTTATTCATTGCCGGAACGTACACCCCGTTTATGCTGGTGGCGATCCGCGGACCGCTGGGCTGGACGTTATTCGGTATCGCTTGGGGAGTGGCGGTATTCGGTGTGTTCTTTAAGGCTTTTTTCGTCAAAAAATTCCTGTTCATGTCCACCGTCTTCTACATTGCGATGGGCTGGATGATCGTAATCGCCTGGAGCCCTCTGTCCCAGGCCGTCGCCAGCGGCGGGATGACTCTGCTGATGATTGGCGGACTGCTGTACACTCTGGGCACCGTGTTTTATGTATGGCGCGGCTTCCCGTACCATCATGCGATCTGGCATTTATTCGTGCTTGCGGGAACCGTTCTGCACTTCTTCGTTGTATTGTTATATATTCTCCCTATTCATTAATGCGGGAGGCATAGTGCCGTACTGGTGCAGGATTTCAAGGCGGGAATGCCGGTTTTGGGCAAAGGAAAAGATGACAAGTAAAAAGACTTGACATCTTTCTTTGTTTTCGGTATCATAAGGGACGTTGTGAAGCTGTAAAGTGTTTTTCCTTGACGAAGGGAGTGCCCTTGATGAGTCAGGAGAATAGGCTCGAGAAAACCAACCGGATCAACCTGTTATTTGCTTTCTATGAACGGCTGCTTACTGACAAGCAACAGACGTTTCTCAAATATTATTTCCATGATGATTTCTCCCTGGGGGAGATCGCAGCGGAATTTGAAATTAGCCGCCAGGCTGTGTACGAGCATATCAAGCGGGCGGAGCAAGTGCTTGAGAATTATGAAGAGAAGCTTGGACTCCTGTCCAAGCATGAAGACCGAAATAAGTACTTAGAAGAACTGCGCAGATTCCCTGACAGTGGAATGCTGCCGGAGCAATATAAGCAGCAATTCATGGAACTCATGGACCGGCTGCAGAGGTTAGAGTAGGAAGAAGGGAGCGAGCCGCCTATGGCATTTGAAGGATTAACCGGAAGATTGCAGAATGTGTTCAGCAAACTGCGCGGCAAAGGGAAAGTATCCGAAGATGACGTAAACGAAGCGATGCGTGAAGTGCGGCTGGCCCTTCTGGAAGCCGATGTTAACTTCAAGGTCGTCAAGGACTTCGTGTCCAAGGTGAAAGAGAAGTCTGTTGGTACGGAAGTGATGGACAGCTTCACGCCAGGCATGGTCATCATCGATATTGTTAACAAGGAACTGACGGAGCTGATGGGCGGAAGCCAGGCGAAGCTGGCTAAGTCGAACAAGCCGCCGACGGTCATCATGATGACGGGTCTGCAGGGCGCAGGGAAGACGACCACTTCCGGTAAGCTGGCGAAGCTGCTGCAGAAGGGCAACCACCGCCCGCTGCTCGTAGCCGCCGATATCTACCGCCCGGCTGCGATCAAGCAGCTGCAGGTGCTCGGAGAACAGATTAAGGTTCCTGTCTTCTCGCTGGGTGATCAGACGAGTCCGGTAGAGATTGCCAGACAAGGTGTTCAGCATGCGAAGGACAATAACCTGGATTATGTGATTATTGATACGGCAGGCCGCCTGCATATTGATGAAGAGCTGATGGAAGAGCTGAAGCAGATCCATAACGTTGTAACTCCGGATGAAGTGCTCCTGGTAGTCGATGCGATGACCGGTCAGGATGCCGTGAATGTGGCCGACAGCTTCAACAAGCAGCTGGAGCTTACCGGCGTAGTGCTTACGAAGCTTGACGGCGACACCCGTGGTGGTGCTGCATTATCCGTCAAGGCGGTCACCGGCTGCCCGATCAAATTCGCCGCTCTCGGCGAGAAGATCGATGCGCTGGAGCCTTTCCATCCGGAGCGGATGGCTTCGCGGATACTCGGCATGGGCGACATGCTGTCGCTGATCGAGAAGGCTCAGGCCAATATCGATACCGAGAAAGCCAAGGAAATGGAACGTAAGATGCGTAATGCAGAATTCACGTTCGATGATTTCCTGGAGCAGATGGATCAAGTGAAGAAGCTTGGCCCGATCGACCAGATTCTTGATATGCTGCCCGGCATGAACAAGGCCAAGGGCATGAAGGACCTGAAGGTGGACGATAAGCAGATGGGCCGCGTTGAAGCCATTGTTCATTCCATGACCAAGGCCGAGAAAGCCCAGCCTGAGATTATCAACCACAACCGCCGCAAGCGTATTGCAGCAGGCAGCGGTACCAACGTCGCTGAGGTGAACCGTCTCATCAAGCAATTCGATGAAATGCGCAAGATGATGAAGCAGTTCTCTGGTATGATGGGCGGCGGAGGCGGCAAGGGCGGCAAGAAGAACGCCATGAAGCAGCTCAAGGGCCTTGCCGGTAAAGGCGGAATGAAGTTCCCGTTCCGTTGACCTTAATCTTTAATCTTTTGACCTAGATCTTTTGTCTTTCTTATAGATCTGATATAGTACAACATCAGAAGATCGAGTAGTCTCTTGACCTTAATCTTTTGATCTTAATCTCTTGATCTTAATGTTTAAATTTCTTCCCCCCGTTACCAGGGAACGCCGCCAGTCAAGCGTATCCCGCAGGGAGGAAAAGCGGTCTCCGCTCGAATTCATTCCAAGTCCCGCCAGTCTGAACGCCTACGCTAGTTGCACTTAGCGGGTGTCCAGAGGGCAGAGCCCTTGGGGCCCTCCCTTCGGGAAGGGAGGGTTTGGGAGGGATCGATAACGATATTCTTTTAAGGAGGTGAATTTCGTGGCAGTACGTATTCGTTTGAAAAGAATGGGAGCACATAAAGCGCCTTTCTACCGTGTAGTGGTTTCCGATTCCCGGTCTCCTCGTGACGGCCGTTTTATCGAGGAAATCGGTTATTATAATCCGATCGAAGTACCGGCAGTCGTTAAGATTGACGAAGAGAAGGCTCTTAAATGGCTTCAGACAGGTGCACAAGCATCTGATACCGTCCGCAACCTGCTTTCCAAAGCTGGCGTGATGAAGAAGTTCCATGAGTCAAAGCTTCAGAAATAATGACTGATTGCGAGGGTCCTCTATGGAAGAATTAGTTGGTGTTATTGCTAAGGCTTTAGTGGATCATCCGGAGGATGTGGCCGTACGGACCGTGGAGAAGGATCACCTGATTGTCTATGAGCTCTCCGTGCATCCTGATGATGTCGGTAAGGTCATCGGCAAGCAGGGACGGATCGCCAAAGCGCTTCGTACCGTAGTCACATCTGCAGCAGTCAAAAGTGATAAACGCGTTACCGTGGATATTTTATCTTAAGGATGCGCACAAGGAGGGGCTAGGGATAGTATATCCCGGCTCCTTTTTGTTGAAAATATAAGAATTTATAGACTGTACGCAATCAACATGAAGGAGATGAACACATGACAGAAGAGTTAACCGTAGGCAGGCTGGTGAACACGCACGGCATTCGCGGGGAGATCAAAATCCTGTCGCATACCGATTTCCCGGAAGTGCGGTTCGCACCCGGCAACAAGCTGCTGCTGATTCCCGCAGACGGAAGCCCGAAATTCGAGGTTACGATCGAATCGGCGAGAGAGCACAAAGGGATGTATATCGCCAAGCTTAAGGGGTATACGAACATTAATGAGATCGAGAAATACAAAGGCAGCCTGCTCAAGGTGCCTAGTGATAATCTGGTTGAGTTGCCGGAGAACGAGTATTACTTCCACCAGATTGTAGGCTGCGAGGTTTACACGGATGAAGATGCCAGCCAGCCGCTGGGAACGATTACAGAGATTTTGCAGCCCGGGGCCAATGATGTCTGGGTAGTGAAGCCGAAGAAGGGCCAGGATATTCTGATTCCGGTTATTAACGATGTAGTACTGGACGTCGATATTGCAGCCAAGAAAATCACTGTGCACCTTATGGAAGGGCTGCTCCCATGATCCGTATCGATGTGCTGACGCTGTTCCCTGATATGTGTGAAGGCGTCTTCGGCACCAGCATTCTCGGTAAGGCCCGTGAGAAAGGCATTGCTTCACTGAACACAGTGAACTTCCGCGACTTCTCGGGCAACAAGCATAACAGCGTGGATGATACACCTTACGGCGGAGGAGGAGGCATGGTGCTGAAGCCTGACCCTATCTTCGCAGCGGTGGAGCATGTGCTGGCTCAGAGTAGCGCTGGAGGAGAGCAAGGGGAACACGGCAATACAGAGGCGGTGAAGCCGCGTATTATTCTGATGTGCCCCCAGGGCCGGACGTATAATCAGCAGATCGCCGAAGAGCTGGCACAGGAACAGCATCTGATCTTCATCTGCGGTCATTATGAGGGCTATGACGAGCGAATCCGTGAGCATCTGGTGACGGACGAGCTGTCGATTGGCGACTATGTGCTGACCGGCGGTGAGCTCCCGGCCTTGACCGTCATTGATTCGGTAGTGCGGCTGCAGCCGGGGGCACTGGGCAATGAGACCTCTGCAATCTCCGACTCCTTCAGCACCGGGCTGCTGGAGTACCCGCATTATACCCGCCCGGCAGAGTTCCGGGGCTGGAAGGTGCCGGACATGCTGCTCAGCGGACATCATGCCAATATCGAGGTATGGCGGCGTGAGCAGGCGCTGCAGCGTACCCTCGAACGCAGACCGGATCTGCTGGAGACCGCTGAGCTGACAGCGAAGGACAAGCAGACGCTGAAGCGGCTGCAGGAGCAGGCAAGCCTGGAGCAGAAATAAATGATAAAATTGGGCTTAAATAGAGTCATAGCTGGCGTCTTTCTAACGTATATTACGTAAGGGAGGCGTTTTTTGCTGTGTTCTGAGAACCGGGAACGGGAATTACGAACTAGAACGGATACGCATAGAAGAAGTTTTGCCAGCGAAATAAATACGAGCAGATGTGCGTCAATACCCTTTTTCTAGGGTAATGAATAGAGGTGCCGCAAGTAGACATGCAGCTATAGACGCAGCTAGCTTAATTATCGAAAGGAATGACTGAAGTGACTACGAATACGCATGAATCATTCAAGCCAGCCGTGGACACTGTCCACAAGGAGGCGGAGCCGCTCCGCACGGTAAGTGATATTATTGATTTTTATAAGAATCGTAAATCGTAATCTTATAATTGAAGAAATGAATTAGACCTGGAAGCAGGTTCAATAGGCTCAGTAATACAGCAAATTCCACAAATAGCCGCTGAAGACAGACGAACCCCAGGTTCGCTGGCTTCGGCGGTTATTTGTTTGCTGGGTGCGAAGAGTGCGGGCAAACAAAAAAAAGACCGTCCGAAGACGGTCTCTCTACCCGAGGCGCTAGTTTGTAACTTTGATCCGTATCCCGCGCCACCAAGACTTAATCATTCAGCCGTTGGTCCGGGTAAGGGATACGTTCAGCATGTCATGCTTGATGTGAACGCACCTCCTTTCCTTGTGCCAAGAGTATAGCACAGCCTTTACGGAAAATCCATTAAATTTTAATGAGATGTGAAAAAATATTGAACTCAATAAAAATACTGAACTCTATTTGAAACTGCTGAACTAGTGAGGTATATTTATAGTATAACAGTAAGTAACCGCTTACCGGCATATTATGCATTAGATGAACGTATGTTAATCGTAGGGATGCGGCAAACGTAAGGATGAAGTAATGGATTGATTTGCAATGTCGGGGTATAGCGCAGCCTGGTAGCGCGCACCCTTGGGGTGGGTGAGGTCGCAGGTTCAAATCCTGTTACTCCGATTATTCCGGTTTTCGCTAAAAACAAAAAACACTTCCGTCAGCGCATCACGCTCTGTAGGAAGTGTTTTTATTTAGGTGCTAAGGCCCGTGTGTGCGGTTAAGCTAGAACCTGCCCCTGTCACCATCCCGGCGGGTAAGCATGATGACTCCCGTGACCAGTGAATACAAGCCAACAACCATGAGCAATACAATGGCCCAAGTATAATTGCGCACCGTGTAGGTGAGCGAAGCGAAGATGATAAACCAGGCGATCCGCAGTACTCCTTCATTAATAAAACGTCTGCCTGCTGTACTCATGATTCCTGCCTCCTTATGGATTGTAGAAGATTGTTCACAACCGTAAGCGGTTCATTGATTTTGTTACTTTAATATTACCCCTTTTTACACAAAATTGATACACAATGTTCACAAGTTCTTCAATTCACAACTATTTTACATATAGACAATTGCTGCGTGACGATAGCCGTTACCGGCTTATCCCTCCCCTCATAAGATACAGAACCACGATTAAGGAGGAAACAGCAGATGGAAGCTTATTATAATTGTCTCCATTGCAAGGATAAGCGTGTACGCATTATGACTACTGACGGCAAGCGCCATGAAGGAATTATTGTAGATGTGGACCGGAATAATGTGTATCTGAAAACAAAAGGCAATGGCAGAATGCAAACTTCGGCCTTCTATCCGGGCGGTTCAGGAAACTACTATGGCGGACACTATGGTTACGGAAGTCAGATCCTTACCTTGAGCCTGTTCACGCTTCTGGCGATTGCGTTAATCTGACGATAGCCTGAACAACACAAAAAGTGGGCTCCTGGAAGTCAGGAAGGCCCACTTTTTGCGTCACTATAGGATGATCTAATTAACAGATATGGCTCCGATCTGCGTGGTTAACGATACCAGCGGACCGCCGCCGTTATAATCCTTGGGTGTACCGTTGTCGGCGCCGGAGATGTGGCCGAGCTCACTGCGGGCTTTGACCGTACATGCGGTTGATGCTGACAGATCGGCGGAGATTCTTCCAATATCGCTCTTGGCCTTGAGGCTGCTGCCCTGCTTCATGCTGGATACCCCAAGCTCAATACTCCCCGTATTTGACTCCACACTGGACTTGCCTGTGAATACGGTGTCTTGAAGGATGATGCTGCCGACATTGCTGTTAATCTCAAAAGTTCCCTCAAGCCCGCGGAGCTGGACGGTACCTACATTATTATCAATCTTAAACCGGTCAACGGTCTCTGGAATCCCTATTACATAATTAATGCTGAAGTTGGAATCCCCATACTCATGCTGCGCCCATTCCCAGAGGTTTCTCTTCGAATTGCCTTCACCATGAGCAGAGACGATTAGCGCGTCTCCTTTATGTTCAATAGAGACTTCCGTATGATCCAGCACTCCGGATACCAGCTTGTGGCCTGTCTGCTCATGGACAATGACGGTGGCCTGCACTGTGATCTCATCACCTGAAGCGGGTACTACTTCAACTTCCCCCACCGCATTATCTAGCTTAAGGACGGAAGCCGAAGCAATCGGCAGGGAGGTGGAGAACTCCCGGCTGACTCCGCTAGTATTCATCTGCTCTTCAATCATACCTGCTGTGTTCTGGATGGCGTCACCGACAGCAGCACTGGCATCGCTGAGACTCTGCTTCACGGCTTCTGCCGCCTCCTGCTTGAAGCTGCCGGAGATCGTCTGCTCCAGCTGGTTATCCGCTGCTTCCTTGCCGGGAAGCTCCCGGCAGCCGGTAAGTGCAATAGAAAATACGGCCATTGCTGCAATAATTGCTGTGCTGTGATGTTTCTTCATTATATAGGCCCTCCTAAAGGCATAATTATTTGCTTATGTATACTCAGTATTATATATTATGGGAAAACACTGGATAACAGCCTGGCGGCGGGTTGTTCTACTGGACTATAGTCCAGGAAGCTTAGCTACTACATTTTAGAGAGGCATTATGGTACACTGTCGTTAGATGAAGGACCGGAAGAATGAAATGTGACAGCTGGAGGGCCGGCACGGAAGCAGACCCGGGAGACGGTCTGTTTACTATTTGGACTGAACAAGTCAGAGGGGCGGATGAGCCAAATGCAGTATGCAGCATTCCTGATCGTTGTGTTGGTGGGTGCAGTTGTCTATACCGTGTACCGCAGCCGGATGAGCCAAGAACAGTCTGAAGCGCCGAAGCAAGGTAAGGCCAGTAATGTGATTTCTATGGAAGGGCACCGTAAGGCCAAGCAGAATGCTGCGGATCAGCAGTGCTCCTCCTGTAAGAAGAAGAACGGCAAGCTGATTTTTTATGCCCAGGATGACGGAAGTGTGGTCGGACTCTGCAAGGATTGCAAGGTGAAGGCGAAGAAACGGGATATGCTGCCGCTTTAAATAATAAATATATGTTGCATGAGCCTGTCTTTTATGATAATATTACTTCTGTTGTGTGGAATACGGTGGTCCTCTGCGGATAATGAGGGAGAGCAATGGCTCTCCGGAAGAGGCAAGAACACCTGTACGGAAGGAGGAAGTCCTTAATGAATATCCTACAAGCAATTACACAAGAGCAACTTCGTAAAGATATCCCGAGTTTTCGCCCGGGTGACACTTTGAAGGTGCATGTAAAAGTTATCGAAGGAACTCGTGAGCGTATCCAGCTGTTCGAAGGCGTTGTAATTAAACGTCGCGGCGGCGGTATCGGTGAGACTTTTACGGTTCGTAAAATCTCTTATGGTGTTGGTGTGGAAAGAACATTCCCAGTCAACTCCCCTAAACTCGAGAAAATCGAAGTGGCTCGCCGTGGTAAAGTGCGTCGTGCGAAGCTGTATTATCTTCGTGACCTGCGCGGTAAAGCTGCAAGAATTAAAGAAATTCGTCGCTAGAATAGTGACAAAGGAAAGGGGCTTGAATTCAAGCCCCTTTCGTTTATTTCTTGTGATTAAAGAATTTTGGATCCCCGCAAAGTACCTGAGTAAGCACGAAGTTAAAGCATCACTTTGTGGGGTTTTTAGACATATGTGCCTTAGGAACAGCTTCTCCGAAAAGGCCTCCTGAAGGAGTAATCGCGGGGGAGTTTTTGGCAGGAGCTTTTTTGTATTGTATAGTGGAGATAACAACTGATGGAGAGGACGGTGAACTATGCAGCAGGATTTGCAGCAAGGGCAAGGCGAAGTGATTGATTCTAACGGCCAGAGCCCCCGGAAGCCAAAGAATGAAGTCCTGGAATGGATTAAAGCGATAGCGATTGCATTGGTTCTGGTTATTCTAATACGCTGGCTTTTGTTCAAACCGTTTATCGTAGACGGCCCTTCCATGAAGCCTAACTTCCATACCGGAGAACGTGTGATTGTTAATGAAATTCTCTACGATATCCGCAAGCCGGAGCGCGGGGAAGTCATTGTGTTCCATGTGCCCTCTGAGGGCAGGGATTTCATTAAACGTGTCATTGGTGTGGCAGGCGATACAGTCACAGTTGAAGGGGATGTCGTTACAGTTAACGGAGAGCCTGTGAACGAGACGTATATCCAGAGCGCGATTGATGATGCGCATAATAACAACATCTTGTACAACAATAAGAACTTCCCCAATGAGCAGTTTACGGACAACAAGGTGCCGGAAGGCCATGTGTTCGTAATGGGGGATAACCGCTCTGACAGTACGGACAGCCGGATGATCGGTTATGTGCCGCTGGGGGATATTGTCGGCCGTGCAGACCTTATTTTCTGGCCGGTGAAGAATATCTCATTGATAAATCATTAATTATTTTAAGCTGACAGAAGTCAAAGGAGGTGACGGCATTGGCCATTCAATGGTTTCCTGGTCATATGACGAGGGCTAGACGGCAAATCGAGGATAAGCTGAAGCTAATTGATGTTGCAATAGAACTGCTTGATTCCCGTCTGCCGATCTCGAGCCGCAATCCGATGATTGACGATATTTTGCGGGACAAGCCAAGGCTGATTATTCTGAACAAAGCGGATCTGGCCGATCCGGAAGCTACACGCAAGTGGCTGGCTTACTTCAAGGCGCAGGGTCATGTTGCCTATCCGGTAGATGCTTCTACTGGCACCGGGATAAAAGAAATTCCGGAGCAGGTGAAGCTGCTGCTGAAGGACAAGATCGACCGGCAAATTGCCAAGGGCATGAATCCGCGTGCGATGCGGGCACTGATTGTGGGCATTCCCAACGTAGGCAAATCGACTCTCATTAACCGGATGGCTGGAAAAAATATTGCGATTACCGGTGACCGTCCGGGGGTTACCAAGGGCCAGCAATGGATTAAGACCGGCGGCAGTCTGGAACTGCTGGATACGCCGGGGATTCTCTGGCCGAAATTCGAGGACCAGACGGTAGGCTATAAGCTGGCAGTAACCGGGGCCATTAAGGAAGAGATCCTGAATATTGAGGATATCGCTTATTATGCGGTGAAGTATCTGGTGAAGGATTACGGAAGCCGGTTCCAGGAACGCTTCGATATCAGTAAGCTGCCGGAGGACTTAGAGAACCCGGACGAAATCGTGGCTGTTATGGAAGCAGTCGGGCGTAAGCGCGGTTGTCTGATGAGCGGTGGCCGAGTAGATCTGGAGAAGGCTTCACGCGCGCTGCTGCATGAGCTTCGTGCAGGGAAGCTTGGACGTTTCACGCTGGAGACACCTGAATAGTAGAATGTAATGTGGAATGGAAGAGCCATCCGTGAATGTGGGGTGGCTCTTTTTTTGCGTGTAGGTGGGGAATGGGGCGGTGTGCGAAGCAATGTTGTAAGAATAGCAACTCTTCTCTATTGATAAGGGGCGGAGTAGCAAAAGTGTTGTATGAAATGCAGGAATGTCCTCGTTTGGGCAGCTTGAGGGAAGAGAAATGCTGTTATTCATACAACTTTTTTGGATTTGCGCAGTATTAATGAAGGGATTGTTGTATTCAGTGCAGAATTTTAAGATTCTGAGACTGGGATTGGATGGAAATGAGTGCAAGTTCGAAGTTCTTATGGGATTCGAATTCTGTCATATATTAGTAGGAAGATCATAGATGTGGCTTACTTTAATTTTAATGGGCAGGTGGAGAGACAGTGAGTGAGATCGATATGCTTGGGTATGAAAAAGAAGGCTGGGAACAATCCTTCCGTCACATCGCAGGTGTGGATGAAGTGGGGCGGGGCTGTTTGTTCGGAGATGTGGTGGCCGCAGCGGTAATTTTGCCGGCGGGGCTGATTATTGAGGGTGTGGATGACTCCAAGAAGCTGACGGCCAAAAAGCGGGATGCTCTGTATGAGACCATTATGGAGCAGGCGCTGGCGGTAAGCTTAGGGCATGTGGAGGCGGCGGTGATCGATGAAATTAATATTAAGCAGGCTTCGCGTCTGGCGATGCGCCTGGCGGTAGAGGGATTAAGCCAGCAGCCGGACTATATGCTGATTGATGCGGAGAAGGTGGACTTGCCCTTGCCGCAGCGTGCCATCATTAAAGGGGATGCCAACAGCCAGTCGATTGCTGCCGCCTCCATTGTAGCCAAGGTGACACGTGACCGGCTCTGTGAGGGCTTGTGGGAGGAATTATACCCGGATTACGGGATCAAAGTACATAAAGGATATGCTACCAAGCTGCACCGTGAACAGATCAAGGCACTGGGTGTAACTCCGATGCACCGGCGCAGCTTCATTGGCAATATTCTTGCCGAGCAGGAACAGTTGTCTTTATTCTAAAAATATAAGAATGTATGGTTTCACGTCTACATTATCCTTCTATTTCTCGCTGAAACGGTGCCGTCCTCTAAAAGGATGGCATAGCAGTTTCCACTTGGCGTATCATCCCGATAATCACAAATGAAGGCGAAATACCGATATAAATAGAAAGAAGGGAGGCGGACAACATGAACATCGGATCACTGGTTCGCGGTTTGCTTGGCGACAGCAAGGCGGGGGAGGCCAAATCTGTAGAGCTTAAGGAAGGTCAGGTTGTTCGCGGCGTTGTGCTAAGCGTATCCGATTCCGGAAAAGAAGCGGTGGTGCAGATTCAGGGAACGCCGGTACGGGCTGAACTGGAAACACCGCTGGCAGCCGGTCAGACGCTGAACCTGCAGGTGGGTGCACCAGGAGAAGGCGGCTTGCCAGTGCTTAAGCCGGTCTCTCTGGGGGAGGCTGCTATGGTCTCGCCGCAGAGTATGGGCGAGGCACTGGAGTCGCTTGGACTTGCCAATTCCAAGGCGGGACGGGAGATTGTTCAAGCGATGCAGGCCGGAGGGCTGGCCTTCACCAAGGAGACTGCAGCGAAGCTGGACGCAGTCATGAATGCCAAACCTCCCGGTGTCCCTGCCTCAGAGTGGCTGGAGGCGGCTGTAATCTCAGTGAAGCGTGGTTTGCCTGTAACGGCTGAGACGGTGAAGGGGCTGCAGCAGGCTGTATTCGGACCGAAGCTGCATGATCTGCTGGCGAAGCTGGAGACTGCGCTGAACGTCTGGGTGCAGCAAGGGGGAGACGGCGACGGATCAGGTCAAGCTGCGGGGAATAGCAGACCTGCGGGTGGGCTGCTGGCAGGCGGAGCCAATGCCGGCCTGGCTGGTAATACTCCAGCAGCCGGTGCTCTTCCGGGAGGAGCTGCCGGGGTGACTACTCAGGCAGGAGTAACCGCTAATAAGGGGACTTCGCAGGCTGCTGGCAGTTCCAATGGACAAGCTGCGTTAGTACCGACGGGAGATGCGGAGCCGGCAGGAAGCGGGAATGCGGTTGGAGCGCGAGAAGGTTCTGGGAATACGGCTGGATCGGGTGCTGTAGCGGGAACGCGTGGCGAAGGAGCGGGGAACGCAGCAGGAGCGCGAGAAGGAGCGGGTGCTGTAGCGGGAACGCGTGGTGAAGGAGCGGGGAACGCGGTTGGAGCGCGCGAAGGTGCGGGTGCTGTAGCGGGAACGCGTGGCGAAGGTGCGGGGAACGCAGCTGGAGTGCGAGAAGGTGCAGGTGCTGTAGTGGGAATGGGAACGCGTGGTGAAGGAGCGGGAAGCGTAGCTGGAGCGCGTGACGGCGCGGGGAATATGGCTGGAGCGCGAGAAGGTGCGGGAATCGCAGCTGGAGCGCGTGAAAGCGCAGGGAACGTAGCTGGAGCGCGAGAAGGTGCGGGAAGCGTGGCTGGAGCGCGTGAGGGTGCGGGGAACGCTGGAGTGCGAGAAAGCGCGGGGAACGCGGCAGCGGTGCGAGAAGGAGCGGGGAACGCAGCTGGAGCGCGAGAAAGCGCGGGGAACGCAGCTGGAGCGCGAGAAAGCGCGGGGAACACGGCAGGAGTGCGTGAGGGCGCGGGAGTTGCCGCGCAGGCGCAAAGCGCTGCGGGGCCGGCCCTGCTCGCGAAGCTGCAGGGCGTGCTCTCCGAGCTGCGCGGCACTCTGCCGCAGCTCGCCGAAGCGCCGCCCGCCTCCGGCGCGGCGGGCGGCAGTGCAGCCCCTGCGGCGGCGCAGCCGCAGGGGGAACCCGCCGCCACCCAGGGGACAGACCCCTGGGTGGGGCGGATCTTGAAGCTGCTCGGTGCGGAGCACGAGCAGCAGATCCTGCGCGGCGGCGGGGCGCACACCGCGCAGGCAGCGTCCGGCGGCGCGGAAGATTCCGCCGGTACGCTCAAGGGCGTGCTGCTGCAGGTACTGGGCAGCAGCGAGGCCCCGCCCGCGGTGAAGGAAGCCGCGGGCCAGCTGGTGCAGCAGCTTACAGGCCAGCAGCTGCTGCTGAATACAGACCGCACCGCGCCGTTCGCGCAGGTGACGATGTTCCTGCCGCTGCACGGTCCGGATGGCCGGGAGACGGCTTCTGTCCAGATCCAGTCGCGGCGCGGCAGCAAGGGGGAGCTCGACGCGGCGAATTGCCGCTTGTGGTTCGATCTGGACATGAAGCAGCTCGGCCAGACGATGGTCGATGTGCAGGTGGTCGACCGCATCGTCAGCCTGAAGCTGCATAACGATGAACCTTGGGTACTGGAGCTGCTGGAGGGCCGCCGCGAGGAGATGAAGGCGGCGGTCGAAGGCATAGGCTATCAATTGTCCAGCCTGCGTACGGAAGCATTGCCGGAACGGAGCGTCGCCGCTGCTGCGGTGAAGCCGTCCGATTATGCTCCGCAGGAGTACAAAGGAGTAGATTACCGCATATGAGTGAGTCTGAGCAGAAGGTTCCGCAGAATCTCAAGAAGGCAGTGGCGCTCAAATATATTCCGGGCCAGAGCGATGCGCCGGTGGTTGTCGCTAAGGGGCAAGGCTCGGTAGCGGACATCATCCTGCAAAAGGCAAAGGAAAACGGAGTAGCGGTGCAGGAGGATGCGGCGCTGGTAGAGGTGCTGTCGAAGCTCGATCTGGACCAGCAGATTCCGCCTCAGCTCTATCAGCTGGTGGCAGAGATTCTCAGCTATGTATACCAGAGTGACCGGACAGCTGGTGAACGGAGACAGAAGTGAGCCATAACGGAGACGGCAGAACCTACACCCGTCAGGAGAAAGGCGCTGCTGCCGAGCAGGCGGCCCGAATGTATCTGACTTCGCGGGGCTACCTCATCCGGGATTATAACTGGCGCTGCCGTAGCGGAGAGCTGGATATTATCGCGGAGTATGAAGGCGCTCTGGTCTTCATTGAGGTACGCAGCCGGAGCGGCTCAGCCGTGCAGGGCACTGCGGAGGAATCGGTCGATGCACGCAAAATCCGTCAGGTGAGAGAGACAGCCCGGGTCTACCTGCACATGCAGGGACTGCAGCCGGCTGCAATTGCTTTCGATGTGATTGCTGTACAGCTTCAGCCGGATTTAAGCATCGCCTCCCTGCGGCATCTCCGGGAAGTCTTTTAGCTGTCTCTGTTTTGTAAAAACCGTGTAAAATTTAACAATTATCCTTGACAGATGCCGGACTTCATGGGTCATTTCTCAAAAGAAGTGGGTAAACATTAGTGTAACTTTTAATGCCACCATGAGGAGGGCTGCCGGAATGAGGAATCAATCAATGAATATACAGGTAAGCTTTACTTGCCAAAATTGTGAGCATAATATAGTAGCGGAACTTGGCGCAGAGCCCTTATCCGTTGTATGCTGCAGTAATTGTAATAAGACATTTACCGTTATGCGGCCTGCAATAGCGGAAGAGATATTGATTGACTGGGAGAATGAAGCGTTATTCCACAAGATGCGTGCTGAGAAAACCCAAGACAGCAATAGCAGCCTCTTGTCACTGGTCATCAATGTGATTGAGCTGCTGACCTGGCGTGACAAGGGTAACGGGCAAGTGGAGGCCATTAAGGAAATGCGCAAATGGCTGATCGAACACGAGGAAGCTCCGCCGGTGGCGGAATTAATACAAATGGATGTGAACCGGCGCGGAGCCAAACGGAAGTGGAATGAATAAGCAATCCAGCACTTAGCGAAAGCGGGGAGCGATCTTGTCCAACGTATTTTTTACCTCAGATCATCATTTTGGCCACAAGCTGATCATTGATTTTGAATCGCGGCCTTTTGCCAGTGCGGAAGAGATGGACAAGGTGATGGTTGCGAACTGGAATGCAGTCGTAAGAGAGGAGGACACGATTTTTCATCTGGGTGACTTTTCTTTCAGGAATCAAGAGGATACCCGTAGCATTGTGTCTGCCCTGAACGGGTACAAAATACTGATTCTTGGCAATCATGACCGTGGACGCGGACGAGGCTGGTGGCTGGAAGCCGGATTTGATGAGGTCAGTGAGTATCCGCTGATATACAAGGAGTTTTTTCTGCTCTCGCATGAGCCGATGTATATGAACAAGCATATGCCTTACGTGAATGTGCATGGTCATATTCATGGACAGAAATATGAGGGCAATCATCACTTTAATATTTGTGTGGAGCACTGGAATTACACCCCGCTGTCCTTTGAACAGATAAGGGATTCGGTGGTAGCCAGCGAAGAAGGCTGAATAAAATGATTCTTTGGTCATAGTTGCATATTTATGCAAGACGATTAAAAGCTGATTTTTGTGCAGCACTATATGCGCAATAACCTTGCATGTTGTGTAGGGTTTTAGTTATACTGAGTGTAATTGAGCTTACGGAAAAAGAGGAAGCACCTTTTTTCCTTGAAACGAACGCCCGTTGCGGGTGTATTTCTGGAGAAGAGGTGCTTATTTGTGTACGGAAAAATGCATAGCGCATGCCTGTATGGCATTGAAGGTGTAATGATCGGAGTGGAGGTGGATCTGGCTAACGGCTTGCCGCAGACCCATATTATCGGCCTGCCGGATTCGGCAGTCAGGGAAGCGGTGGAGCGAGTACGGTCCGCCGTAAAGAATTGCGGTTACAGCTATCCCCAACAGCGGGTGACGATTAATCTGGCCCCGGCGGACCTGCGCAAGGAGGGCTCGGCGTTTGATCTGGCGATTGCCCTGGGGATACTGACGACCAGCGGCCAGCTTGTTATGCCGGAAGCCGGGCAGATGCTGCTGATTGGTGAGCTTGCGCTCGACGGAAGTCTGCGGCCGGTAAATGGGGTATTATCCATGGCCCAGGCTGCGCGTCAAGCCGGGATTCATGCTGTTCTGGTGCCGCCCGGCAATGCGGCTGAAGCTGCGTTGATCGCGGGAATGAAGGTGTACACTGCCGGGCATTTGCGGGAGCTGCCTCACCCTGGTCAGCTTCCTCCGCCGAATCCGGTGGAACAATCCGAAGTGGCCGGGCCTGAACTGCCACAGGCTGATTTACCGTTTCCGGTATCGGTATCTGTAAGCGCTGATGCGGCCTCCAGAAAGCGTTCGCCCGTTCTGGCGCTGTCCCTGGACCATTTGAGATACCATTCTGAGCCAGCGGAGAATATTCCCTCCCTGCTTGCGGTGAAGCAGCCGATGAATGAAGATTACAGCGATGTTATCGGCCAGAATCATGTGAAGCGTGCCCTTACGATTGCGGCAGCGGGAATGCACAATATTATTCTGATCGGCCCTCCAGGTACGGGGAAGACTATGCTGATTAAGCGGTTACCCGGAATTCTTCCCGATCTTAACGATCAAGAATCGCTTGAGGTGATGAAGATATTCAGTGCTGCCGGGAAGCTTAGGGACGGAGGGAGCGGGTTGCTGCGTGACCGCCCGTTTCGTTCACCGCATCATACCATCTCGGCAGCCGGATTGATCGGCGGGGGCGGGATTCCGAAGCCGGGGGAGGTTAGTCTCGCACACCGCGGTATTCTCTTCCTGGACGAGCTGCCCGAGTTCTCCCGGACTGTGCTTGAAGTGCTCCGCCAGCCGCTGGAGGATAGGGTTGTCACCATCAGCCGGGCTCGGGCATCCTTCACCTTCCCTGCCCAGTTCCTGCTCGCTTGCTCCATGAATCCCTGTATGTGCGGATTTCTTGGTAGTGGCAACACGCATCAGCGGTGCAGCTGCAGTCCGGCCAAAATCGCCCAGTACCGGCGCAAAATCTCGGGCCCGCTGCTGGACCGGATGGATATGCAGGTTGATGTGCCGCATCCAAGAGAAGGCGACAGGAGTGTACCTCCGGTCTCGACGGCACAGATGCGCTCTCAGGTTCTGCGGGCTCAGGCGATTCAGGCGGAGCGGTATAGCATCCTGCCGATCTCCTGGAACAGCGAGCTGTCCGGGGCGGCGCTTCGCCGTTATGCTGCGCTGCGGCCGGAAGAGGAGATGCTGCTGGACAGTATTCTCGAGAGTCTCGGGCTCAGCATGCGGGCGCATGACCGGATTATTAAGCTGGCCCGCACGATAGCCGATCTGGAAGCGGCGGAGGAGATTGGCGCTGCGCATCTGGCCGAAGCGGTCCAATACCGCAATCTGGACAGGCAGGTCATGGTGGAGGAAGAAGCCTGACACGCCAAAACCCCCGTCCGGGGCCGCCGGGCAGGGGAGGGCATGCTGAAACGGTATCGTCCTTTAAAAGGACGGCAATGCCGTTTCCACTTGTGAAGCTATTCTTACAGCACGTTCAATTCAACTTCGATGTTACCACGGGTAGCGCGGGAGTAAGGACATGCGCCATGAGCTTCTTCTACCAGCCGTTCAGCGGTCTCACGGTCAACACCCTTGACCAGAACATCCATCTTCACGGCAATGCCGAAGCCGCCGTCTTCCACTTTGCCGAAGCTGACAGTAGCCGTTACTTCAGAGCCTTCGATCTTTACCTTGCCCATACGTGCAACCATATTCAGAGCGCTGTCGAAGCAAGCGGAATATCCGGCTGCGAACAGCTGCTCAGGGTTCGTGCCTTCACCGCCGGCGCCGCCCATTTCGCGTGGTGTGCTGATCGCAAGATTCAACTTAGGGCTGTCGGATTCGATAGAACCCTGTCTGCCGCCTACGGCTTTTACGGTTGTTTCGTACATTTTCTGTTGGATGGTCATCATATTAAATCGCTCCCGTTCGTTTTCAAATTGTATTGTACACAACTTAATTTAACACAATTAAAATTAAAGTCAATCTATTTTCCGCTATTAACATGATATTGTGGATGAATTGTGATAAACTAATGTCACAAAGGCAGGTGAAGAAGAAATGCAAAAAGAATCCACTACAACCCCTGAGCTTATGCTGGAGAACCAGCTCTGCTTTACGATTTATGCCTGTTCGCGTGAATTTACGAAGCTATACCAGCCTCATCTGGATAAGATCGGATTAACGTATTCGCAGTATCTGGTTATGCTGGTCCTGTGGGAGAGACAGCAATGTACAGTCAAGGAGCTGGGTGAAGCTTTGTTCCTCGATTCAGGCACGCTGACTCCGCTGCTTAAGCGGCTGCAGGCCGCAGGACTAATTTTGCGTGAACGTTCTTTGCAGGATGAGCGGAAGGTGCTGATTTCATTAACACCCCAAGGCTTGGCACTGCGGCAGGATGCTATGGGCATTCCCGGCAAAATGGCAGAAGGCACGATGCTCTCTCCGGTAGAGTTCATAGATTTGCTGGGACAGTTCAAAAATCTCCTGAACCGGGTGCATGAAGCTAACGTTAGCAATTCGAAATCGTAGTCTCGCTCCCATATAAAAGTATAGGTTTTACCGTCCTGAATAAGGGCGGTAAAGCCGTTTAAGCATGGATGTCAATGCAATCGTTCGCATTCCGGCATGAAACCGAGCGAATATGTATGTATAAATAGTGAAAGTTTTTAAGGAAAGCGCTTATAAAACATGTTACAATATTCTGGGTTTCACATTCTGGCATATAGGTAATTATAGATATCACTATTGTGATAGGTTCTATATGCTACTTGCAGAGAACTGTACCAGTTGCAGCGTATGCTTCAGGTGCCGGCGCTCTGCTTGTACCGGGATATTGCCGGTTAACAACCGGTCTGGCCCCGGCTTTGGACAATCAAAACGGAATGCGGAATGACCGCAGGCTGCCTGCACAGGTCACCGCAACACTTTAGGAGGCTTCCGGAATGAATATCCACGAGTATCAGGGAAAAGAAGTACTTAAGAAGTATGGCGTAGCCGTACCGAACGGAAAAGTTGCTTATACAGTGGACGAAGCCGTAGAAGCTGCCGCAGCGCTGGGTACACCTGTGGTTGTAGTCAAAGCGCAGATTCATGCTGGCGGACGCGGCAAAGCCGGCGGCGTCAAGGTGGCGAAGAACAGTGATGAGGTTCGCGCATATGCGTCCGAGATCCTCGGCAAGACACTGGTGACCCATCAGACGGGACCCGAAGGCAAGGTAGTAAAGCGGCTGCTGATTGAAGAGGGCTGTCAGATTGTCAAAGAATATTATATCGGTCTGGTTGTGGACCGCGCTTCCGGACGGGTCGTCATGATGGCATCCGAGGAGGGCGGTACGGAGATTGAAGAGGTGGCAGCTACACATCCCGAGAAGATTTTCAAGGAAATCGTTGATCCGGCGGTTGGGCTTCAGACCTTCCAGGCGCGTAAACTGGCTTACAGCATTGCTATTCCTCCCGAATTGGTGAACAAAGCGGTCAAGTTCATGCAAGCGCTATATCTGGCTTTTGTGGATAAAGATTGCTCAATTGCAGAGATCAACCCGCTGGTCGTTACTGCAGACGGTAATGTGATGGCGCTTGATGCCAAGCTTAACTTCGATTCCAACAGTTTGTTCCGCCACAAGGATATCCTGGAGCTGCGTGATCTGGACGAAGAGGATGCCAAAGAAATCGAAGCGTCCAAATTCGACCTTAGCTACATCGCACTTGACGGCAACATCGGCTGTATGGTGAACGGGGCGGGCCTGGCGATGGCGACTATGGATATCATTAAATATTATGGCGGCGAACCGGCCAACTTCCTCGATGTAGGGGGCGGTGCGACGACTGAGAAGGTAACGGAAGCTTTCAAAATCATCCTGTCCGATGACAAGGTGAACGGTATCTTTGTTAATATTTTTGGCGGCATTATGCGTTGTGATGTCATCGCTACCGGTGTAGTCGAAGCGGCAAGACAGCTTGGCTTAACCAAGCCGCTGGTCGTACGTCTTGAGGGAACGAATGTGGCACTGGGCAAGGAGATTCTCGCCGGCTCCGGACTGAATATCGTTGCTGCTGATTCCATGGCGGACGGTGCCCGCAAAATCGTTGCTCTTGTGTAATATTCGACAATAAAAGTGAGGATGTGACCTATCGCATGAGCATTCTTGTAGATAAAAATACGAAAGTCATTACCCAGGGAATTACCGGTGCTACGGGTTTATTTCATACAAAAGGCGCGCTGGACTACGGTACTCAGATGGTTGGCGGTGTAACACCGGGCAAGGGAGGCACTACGGTTCAGATTACCCTAGACAACGGTACCGAGAAGAGTCTGCCTGTCTTCGACACGGTTGTTGCCGCCAAAGCAGCCACTGGTGCAACTGCAAGTGTCATTTACGTTCCTCCTGCTTTTGCCGCAGATTCGATTATGGAAGCGGTGGATGCGGAGATGGACCTGGTCATTTGTATCACAGAAGGCATTCCGGTGCTGGATATGGTCAAAGTGTCCAGATACATGGAGGGCCGCTCCACAGTGCTGATCGGTCCCAACTGTCCGGGTGTCATCACGCCTGGAGAATGCAAAATCGGCATTATGCCGGGTTATATTCATAAGCCGGGATATGTCGGTGTAGTCTCCCGGAGCGGGACCTTGACCTATGAAGCTGTGCATCAGCTGACGGAGCGCGGAATCGGCCAATCCTCAGCGGTAGGCATCGGGGGCGACCCGGTGAAGGGCTCGGAGTTCATCGACATCCTGAAGCTTTTCAATGAAGATCCGGGCACCAAGGCTGTCATTATGATCGGTGAGATCGGCGGGACGGCAGAGGAAGAAGCTGCGTTGTGGATCAAAGAGAACATGACCAAGCCGGTAGTCGGCTTCATCGGCGGGGTTACGGCACCTCCGGGCAAACGGATGGGTCACGCCGGGGCAATTATTTCAGGCGGTAAAGGGACGGCGAGCGAGAAGATCGCTGTGCTGGAGTCCTGCGGCATTAAGGTAGCGCCAACGCCTGCTGAAATGGGCTCTACCCTCGTCAGTGTGCTTGAGGAACGCGGCATCCTGAATGCCTTCACCACCCACTAGGGCGCTTCTTACGCTAGTACGAAATGTTTTGGGGTCCCCGCAAAGTACCTGAGTTATCATCGAAGCTAAATCTCCACTTTGTGGGGTTGTTTGGTCACAGCTTTTCCTGCCGAAGCAGGTATAATGAATATTGAAGGTAAGCAACCTTTTGTCCCGGATTACGCGGATGAAAGGTTGCTTTTTTTGGTTTAAGTCAATTTGGTTTAAGTCAATTCGATTTAAGACAATAAGGAAGGCTGGCCCTTCCGCACGGGGAGAGAATACATATGGAAATTCGGGAGCTGTTGTTCGGTCTGCATGAGATGGAAGGGATTGGCTGGAAAAGTATCGACAAGATCCGCCGGGCAGGTCTTTTGACGAATGCTGTCTTCTCCTGTTCTGCTGAGGAGTGGGAACGGGCTGGAATCAGCGGTGTAATATCCGCCCGGCTGGCGGCAGACTTCAATGAAGCATGGGTGCTGAAGCGCCGCTCTTTAATGGAAGAAAGCGGTGTAGCGATGGTCACTATTCTGGATGATCACTATCCTGTACAGTTGCGGGAAACTCCTCAGCCGCCTTGGGTATTGTACTATCGTGGCCGTCTGGAGCTGGCTTCCCGTCCCTCTGTTGCTATGGTGGGGACCCGGGTGCCTACCGCTTATGGGCGCAGGGTGGGGGAGATGCTGGCGGGACAGCTAAGTGCAGCCGGTCTCACGGTTGTAAGCGGCCTGGCGAGGGGGATTGACAGTGTCTGTCATGAAGCGGCGTTAGGCGGAGCAGGAGGGACCATTGCGGTGGTGGCAACCGGCTTGGACAAGGTCTATCCTCCGGATAACCGTGAGCTGGAGCGGCAGATTTCGCGGGAAGGGCTGGTTCTTAGCGAATATCCTATCGGAACTCCGAGTCATCCCGGATTATTCCCGCAGCGCAACCGGATTATCGCTGGCTTGTCGCTGGGAACACTGGTGGTGGAGGCAGACAGCCGCAGCGGGTCCCTGATCACCGCCGATGCTGCGCTTGAAGCAGGCCGGGATGTGTTTGCCGTGCCGGGGCCGCTGACCTCTCCCAAGAGCAGAGGGGCACTGGAGCTGATTAAGCAAGGTGCGAAGCTGGTAACCTGCGCCTCAGATATTGTGGAAGAATACGTCTCCAGCCTGCCTTCCAAGGGGGCTGCATCAGCTTTAGCAGGCGCAGTAGAGCGGGAGAGTCCAGCCGATCTGATGGAAAAGAAATTGACAAGTGAGGAGCTGCACCTTTACCATATACTGCATCAAGGCCCGTTTACACTCGATGAGCTGCTGGCGTCAACGAGGTGGGATTTTGGACATTTGCATTCAGTTCTGTTATCTTTAATCATAAAAAAAGCGGTAACACAATTACCGGGTGCAATTTATAAGGTAATTTAATATAGAAGTAACTGTGGTAAGCATAGACTTCCTGGTGCAGCCGGGTCCTAGGACTGGTTCAGGAGGTGATCTGCTTACGAACTTTTGGGAGGAAAACCTATGGCAGATGCGTTGGTTATTGTAGAATCACCATCAAAAGCGAAAACGATTGGTAAATATCTGGGCAGCAAATATATTGTTAAGGCATCAATGGGGCATATCATAGATTTGCCAAAAAGCCAGATCGGTGTGGATGTGGAGAATCAGTTCAATCCCAAATATATAACGATCCGCGGCAAGGGCTCTATCTTGAAGGAACTTAAGGATGCCAGCAAAAAAGTGAAAAAAGTCTATCTCGCAGCTGACCCGGACCGCGAAGGGGAAGCTATTGCCTGGCATTTGGCAAATGCGCTGAATTTGGATAATACACAGGAATGCCGCGTGGTCTTCAATGAAATTACCAAGCAGGCGGTTAAGGATGCCTTCAAGACACCGCGCAAAATTAATATGGATCTGGTGAACGCCCAGCAGGCGCGGCGGATTCTGGACCGGCTTGTCGGTTACAAGATTAGCCCACTATTATGGAAGAAAGTCAAAAAAGGCCTCTCCGCCGGACGGGTACAATCGGTAGCGGTCAAGATTGTGATGGACCGGGAGAATGAAATTTCTGAATTCATTCCTACAGAATACTGGAGCATTACTGCCCGGCTGGCGATTCGGGATTCTGAATTCGAAGCCAAGTTCCACCGGCTGAACGGCGAGAAGAAGGAACTGGGTCAAGAGAGCGATGTGCAGGAAGTGCTGGAAGCGATTAAGAACGCGGCCTTCCAGGTCAAAGAAGTGAAAGAGAAGGAGAGACAGCGGCATCCATCCGCTCCGTTCACGACAAGCTCACTGCAGCAGGAGGCTGCCCGTAAGCTGGGCTTCCGCGCCTCCAAGACGATGTCTGTTGCACAGCAGCTCTATGAGGGAGTGGAGCTGGGCAAGGAAGGCACTGTCGGTTTAATCACTTATATGCGTACAGATTCCACGCGTATATCCACTACCGCACAGGATGAAGCCAAGGAGCTGATCCAATCCAAATACGGTGAGAAGTTCATTCCCGAGACGCCGCGTCAATATTCCAAGAAGGCTGCGGGCGCCCAGGATGCGCATGAAGCGATCCGTCCGACCTCTGCGCTGCGTGAGCCGGATACGGTCAAGGAATTCATGAGCCGTGATCAATTCCGGCTGTATAAGCTCGTATGGGAGCGCTTTGTGTCCAGTCAGATGTCTTCCGCGCTGCTGGATACGTTGTCGGTAGATATTACAGCCGGTACAGCGATATTCAGAGCGGTAGGGTCCAAGGTCTCGTTCCCGGGCTTCATGAAGGTGTATGTGGAAGGCAATGATGACGGCACAACAGACGAAGAGAAGTTCCTACCGCCGCTTAAGGCAGGCGATGAGCTGGTGAAGCGAGAGATTGAGCCGAAGCAGCATTTCACCCAGCCGCCGCCAAGATATACAGAAGCCCGTCTCGTCAAGACGCTTGAGGAACTGGGCATAGGCCGTCCAAGTACGTATGCGCCGACCCTGGAGACGATCCAGAAGCGAGGGTATGTGGCGATTGAAGAGAAGAAGTTCATGCCGACAGAGCTTGGAGAGCTAATCATAGAGCAAATGGAAGAGTTCTTCCCGGAAATTCTCAATGTGGAATTCACTGCCCATATGGAAGGGGATCTTGACCATGTGGAGGAAGGCGCGGAGGATTGGGTGAAGGTACTGGCCGAGTTCTATGAATCCTTTGAGAAAAGACTCCTATATGCGGAAGAAGAAATGAAGGAAATCGAGATTGAAGATGAGGTCTCCGATGAGCTGTGTGAGAAATGCGGCAAGCCGATGGTCTATAAGCTGGGCCGGTTCGGCAAATTCCTGGCCTGCTCCGGATTTCCGGAATGCCGCAACACCAAGCCGATCATTAAGGATATCGGTGTTAGCTGTCCGAAATGCCATGAAGGCAAGGTAGTGGAGCGGCGCAGCAAGAAGGGGCGTGTCTTCTACGGCTGCGACCAATATCCGGGCTGTGACTTTGTTTCCTGGGATAAGCCGTCAGTGAAGCCATGTCCGGCTTGCGGCTCCTGGATGATCGAGAAGCGCAACAAGCAGGGAACCAAGCTGCAGTGCACCTCATGCGATCATACAGAGGCTGTAATCGAGAGCGATGAGTTAGCAGAATAATAGGGTCACAGGAGGAACGGAAATTGACAGAAAAAGCACAAGTAACCGTTATCGGAGCAGGTCTGGCCGGAAGTGAAGCCGCCTGGCAGATCGCTTCGCGCGGAGTTCCGGTCAGATTGTATGAGATGCGTCCGGTCGTAAAGACACCGGCGCATCATACAGATCAGTTCGCCGAGCTGGTCTGCAGCAACTCACTGCGGGCGAATGGCCTCGGAAATGCAGTGGGTGTACTTAAGGAAGAAATGCGGCGTCTGGGCTCTCTGGTACTGGGTGCAGCCGACAGGCATGCCGTTCCGGCGGGAGGCGCTCTTGCTGTTGACCGGGACGGATTCTCCGGTGAAATCACGTCCATGCTGCATAACCACCCTTTGGTAGAAGTCATAAACGAAGAACTTACGCATATACCGGAGGAAGGGATTGTTGTTATTGCCACCGGGCCGCTGACTTCACCCTCCTTGTCCTCGGAGATCAAGGGACTGCTTGGCGAAGAGTATTTTTATTTCTATGATGCAGCGGCTCCGATTGTAGAGAAAGACAGCATCGATATGAGCAAGGTCTATTTGGCCTCCCGCTATGATAAAGGCGAAGCCGCCTATCTGAACTGTCCGATGACGGAAGAGGAATTCGATATTTTTTATGATGCGCTGATCTCGGCTGAGACGGCTGCACTCAAAGATTTTGAGAAAGAGATTTACTTTGAAGGCTGTATGCCGATTGAAATTATGATGAGACGCGGCAAGCAGACGGCATTGTTCGGCCCTATGAAGCCTGTAGGACTGCTCAATCCTCACACGGGCAAGCTCCCTTACGCGGTTGTGCAACTGCGCCAGGACAATGCTGCCGGTACGCTGTATAATCTGGTCGGCTTCCAGACCCATCTGAAGTGGGGCGAGCAAAAACGGGTATTCTCTCTCATTCCTGGCCTGGAGCAGGCGGAATATGTGCGTTATGGGGTCATGCATCGCAATACCTTTATTAATTCCCCTAAGCTGCTGCATCCCACTTACCAGATGAAGGGCCGGGAGAGACTGTATTTTGCCGGCCAGATGACCGGGGTGGAAGGGTATGTAGAATCTGCGGCTTCCGGTATGATCGCCGGTATGAATGCAGCGAGAGCAGCGCTTGGCGAAGAGAGCCTGATCTTCCCCGAGGACACGGTGCTGGGCAGCATGCCCGCCTATATTACTTCGGCAGATCCTGAACACTTCCAGCCGATGAATGCCAACTTTGGCCTGCTGCCGAAGCTTGAGACACGGTTCCGCAGCAAAAAAGAAAAGAACGAACGTCTGGCTTACCGGGCGCTTGACAGCCTTGCTGCTTATGCTGCAGCCCATGAATTGAAGTATGCTGAGCCGGAGCCGGTGGATGGTGATTCGGCAGAAGCGGATAGTCCTGCACAACCGGCACAATAGGTTCAGACCTGTATTACCTAATCTGAGGAGGGTGCTCATCATGTTACCCAGCTTTCATGCAACTACGATTTGTGCGGTAAGACATAACGGCCATGCGGCGATTGCCGGTGACGGCCAGGTTACATTCGGAGAGAGTGTCATTATGAAGACGACGGCCAAGAAGGTCCGCCGCCTGTACAGAGGTCAGGTCATTGCCGGGTTTGCAGGCTCTGTAGCTGATGCGATTACGCTGTTCGAGAAGTTCGAGGGGAAGCTTGAGGAGCACCACGGCAATCTGCAGCGGGCAGCGGTGGAGCTGGCCAAGGATTGGCGGCAGGACCGCATTCTGCGCAAGCTGGAAGCGCTCATGATCGTAATGGATAAGGAAGGCATGCTGCTGATCTCCGGCAATGGTGAAATTATCGAGCCGGATGATGATGTACTGGCGATCGGCTCCGGCGGTAACTTTGCGCTGGCTTCCGGGCGGGCGCTCAAGCGCCATGCCTCCCATCTGGGTGCCGGTGACATTGCCAGAGAAGCGCTGCAAATTGCCTCCGAGATCTGTGTGTATACCAATTCCAATATTATTGTCGAAGAGTTATAGGCAAGGTGCCATATATAAAGGGAGGAAGTCACAATGGTGAATCAATCGCTTACGCCACGCCAGATCGTAACAGAGCTTGACAAATATATCGTAGGTCAAAAGCAGGCCAAGAAATCAGTGGCCGTTGCCCTCCGCAACCGGTATCGGCGCAGTCTGTTGTCCGAGGAGCTGCGGGATGAGGTTGTGCCGAAGAATATCCTGATGATCGGCCCTACCGGTGTAGGTAAAACAGAGATCGCCCGGCGTCTGGCTAAGCTTGTTAATGCCCCGTTTATCAAAGTCGAAGCGACCAAATTTACGGAAGTCGGCTACGTGGGGCGTGATGTGGAGTCGATGGTCCGGGATCTGGTAGAGACCTCTATTCGTATGGTGAAGCTGGAGCGCACCGAAAAGGTGAAGGACCGTGCAGAAGAGCTGGCGAATGACCGGATTGTGGCAATTCTGGTCCCTTCCTCCTCGAAGGGGAAATCGCAGCGCAATCCGTTTGAGATGATTTTTGGCGGAAACACCGGCGGGGCGGAGGAAGCCAAGGAAGAGCCGGAGGACGGAAGCCTGAGTGAACGCCGCAGAGGGATCAAGTTCAAGCTGCTTGCCGGCCAGTTAGAGGATGACGTCATTGAGATTGATGTCGAGGACACGACGCCTTCGATGATGGATATGTTCGCTGGGCAGGGCAATGACCAGATGGGCATGAACATGCAGGAGATGTTCGGGAACCTGCTGCCGAAGCGTACGAAGAAGCGCAAGCTGCCGATCCGTGAAGCCCGCAAGGTGCTGATTCAGGATGAAGCGGCCAAGCTGATTGACACAGACGACATGATACAGGAGTCGGTAGCCCGCGCAGAGCAATCCGGGATTATTTTCATCGATGAGATCGACAAGGTGGCCAGCCAGGGCAAGGGCTCCGGTCCCGATGTATCCCGCGAAGGCGTGCAGCGTGATATTCTGCCTATCGTCGAGGGATCGACAGTCATGACCAAATACGGGCCTGTGAAGACAGACTACGTGCTGTTCATCGCCGCAGGCGCTTTTCACATTGCCAAGCCTTCAGATCTGATCCCTGAGCTTCAGGGGCGCTTCCCGATCCGTGTAGAGCTGAGCAGTCTCACACTTGAGGACTTTGTATCTATTCTTACGGAGCCTGAGAACGCACTTACGAAACAATATGTGCATTTGCTGCAGACGGAGAACATTGAAATCCAGTTCCAGAAGGAAGCTATTCAGGAAATTGCCAAGATCGCGGCCTCCGTGAATCAGAATATGGAGAACATCGGGGCACGGCGTCTTCATACGATCCTGGAAAAGCTGCTGGAGGATCTATCGTTCGAGGCACCTGAGCTGACGCTCGATACAATGGTCATCACTCCAGAGTATGTTCGCGAAAAACTGGCAGGAATCGCGCAGGACCGCGACTTAAGCCAATATATTCTGTGAGAAGGCAGAGCTATAAAATCATCAATATAGGTAATTCGAATTATGGTTATACAAATTTGATTCTAAATTCATGCATAAAAAGTTAAAAAATTCTATAATAAAACAGAAAATGTAATATAAAAGGAAAATAATTGTAAAAACATGCTTTAAGCCCTCTCTTTTCTGAAAAGATAGGGCTTATTTCTTATTGTAATAATATACAAATTCTAAGAGAATCAATGTATGTGAGATTGACATAAGAATCATTCATCGACATGGTTCGACTTTAAGACGAATATGTTGTGAAAAAAATGACTTTATTTGTCGAAAATAAGCAGGGATTTGAACAAAGTTGTGGAATTCTTTTCATTATGATAGGTTTGGAAGGGGGATTACTATGGGTTTGCTGAACAGTGTCAGTTTTCAAAGATTACAAGGAGGCCTAGATGCCGCCACCAAACGACAAAGTGTTCTGGCTAATAATGTAGCAAATAATGATACACCAAATTTTAAACGTTCAGATGTTAGCTTTGAGAGCTTCCTGAGAGATCAGGAGAGCGGACTTAAAGCCACACTGGGTGCGAAAGTATCAGACTCCCGTCATTTCCGCTTCGGGACAGTGACCGGCATGCCGGCCGCTGTGGTCAGTACCGATGAGACTACATCTATGAATAACAACGGCAATAATGTGGATATGGATCGAGAACAGGCGCTGAGCGCCGAGAACCAGCTGAGATACAACTCTTATGTTGAACAGCTGAACAGTCAGATCACAATGATGCGCACAGTTGTACAGGGAGGGTAATCAATAATGAACTTTGGCAGCAGCTTTGGTATTAGCGCATCAGCTTTAACCGCCCAGCGTCTGCGGATGGATGTGATCTCCTCCAATATCGCCAACGCCGAGACCACAAGAGCCTCCGTGGTGGACGGCAAAGCCGTACCTTACCGCCGTAAGCTCACAGTTCTGGAAACTACCCAGGCTGACAGCTTCGCGAATATACTAGGCTCCAAGATGAGCGGCGGCAATGATGGCGTCAAGGTGAAATCGATTATCGAGGATTCTTCTCCGCTCAAGCCGGTGTATAATCCGAGCCATCCTGATGCGGACGCTGACGGTTATGTATATATGCCGAATGTGGATGTGACCAAGGAAATGGTGGACATGCTGTCTGCCTCGCGTTCTTACGAAGCGAATGTAACGATGCTGAACGCATCCAAATCCATGGTGACCAAGGCACTTGAAATCGGCCGGTAGAATGAATTGACTGTCTAGGAGGAGAAGAATTGATACAGAATTTATTGATCGGGAACCAGGCGGTTCAGCCGCTGGCTATGAAGTCCGTAGCTGCAGAATCCTCAGCCGTGCAAGAGCCGGGACAGAGCTTCGGTTCATACCTGGAGAATGCGCTTAACCAGGTAGCAGATCAGGAACAGCAGGCGAAGGACATGAGTAACAAATTTGTACTGGGAGAGGTCAACATTGATGAGGCTATGATTTCGTCCCAACAGGCATTGCTGAGTTTGCAGCTGACTACACAAGTCCGGAACAAAGTGATTGAAGCCTATCAGGAAATTATGAGAACTCAAATCTAAATAATCCTAGCTACGTTTCGGATGGGGTGACACTGTGAATGAAAGATTGGCCCAGTACCGGGAGAAGATAACCCAGTATTGGAACAGATTCAGCGGTAAACAGAAGATAATGTTTTTCTCCACTCTGTTTATTATCATTATAATAATCGTAGTTACGACCATGCAGTTATCGAAGGTGGAATACGAGGTTGCTTTTCAGGACCTGGACAGTACCGATTCAGCGGGAGTTATGAGTTATTTGGATACATCAGGGGTGTCTTACCGTTTAAGCCCGGATGGCAAAAGTATCTCCGTTCCCAGTACGGACGCTGCACGTATCAAGATAGCTGTTGGTTCTCAGGGAATCGTTCAGCAAGGCTCGATCGGGTACAAGGTATTCAATGAATCCTCGTCCATGATCGGTACTACAGACAGTGAATTCAATGTTAAATACAACAATGCGCTTAATGGTGAAGTTGAACAGCTGATGAGAAGGATGCAGGGGATTAAAGACGCCAAGGTTCTCATTACCCTGCCAAAGGAGACGGTATTCGCCTCACAGGAGGATCAGGAGAAAGCGCAGGCTTCCGTGGTGATGAGCTTCAATCCGGGATTCAGACCTTCCCAGGAGAATATTGACGGCTACTTCAATCTCGTGAAGACCGCTGTCCCGAATCTTCCCATCGACAACATTACAATCACCAACAACGAGGTGGAGCTGAAACCGACGGCCAAGGGCGGCCAGGCGGGAATTTCCAGCCAGGTTGAAGAGAACTTCGCACTCAAGAAGAAATTCGAAGACGATGTCAAGAAAGATGTCAAGCAATTCCTGAGTACCCTCACAGGTCCCGATAAGGTTGATGTCCTGGTGTTCTCCAAGCTTAATTTCGATAAGGAGAACAGAAAGGAAGATGTTGTAGTACCGGTGGATGCTGAGAATATGAAGGGGATTGAGATCAGCTCGCAGATTATCAGCAAAACATTCTCGGGCCAAGGGAACACTTCCGGAGGAGTCGCAGGTACAGGATCTGAAGATGTTGCAGGTTATCCTGCGGGGGCTGACACAGGTGCTTCTTCTTCTGAGGAATCATCGGAGACAAGGAACTATGAAGTTACTAGAATCACTAAAGATATCATCGCAAGTCCATATACTGTAAAAGATTTAACCATAAATGTCGCGGTTGAACCACCTGCAGGACAAACAACTTTGGACGAGGCTACTTCAGGAGCGATACAGAACATTCTGGTGAACATTGTCCGTGCGTCCCTGGCAGATTCAGGTATCACTTATACAGACGCAGACCTGACCAAAAAAGTTTCGGTATTCTCGCAACAATTTGGAGGTGCTACTGCCGAGAACGCATCCGGCGGACTGGCAACCTGGATGATCTGGGCCATCGGTGCGGCTGCTCTGCTGGTCGGTGCAGGCGGAGGTTATCTGATCTACCGCAGCCGCAAGAACAAGCAGGAGGAAGAGGTCGAAGAAGATATTCCGCTGCAGGTTCCTACCGAGTTCCCTTCAATTAATATGGATAGCGTGACGAATGAAAGTCAGGTCCGTAAGCAGCTGGAAAGTCTGGCGAAGAAGAAGCCGGATGAATTCGTAAATCTGCTCCGCACCTGGCTTGCTGAAGAACAGAGGTGAAGAGATGGCAAAAGCTAGCCAGCATGGACTCAGCGGCCGTCAAAAGGCGGCGATCCTGCTTATCACACTAGGGCCTGAAGTATCGGCACAAATATTTAAGCATCTGCGGGATGAGGAAATCGAACAGCTGACGCTGGAGATTGCGAATGTACGCAAAGTGGACAGCGGGGAAAAAGAGTCGATCATGTCCGAATTCCACCAGATCTGTCTCGCACAGGAATATATCTCGCAGGGCGGTATCAATTACGCCAAGGAGATTCTTGAGAAAGCTCTCGGCTCGGCCAAGGCGCTCGAAGTCATCAACCGCCTGACAGCAACGCTGCAGGTAAGACCTTTCGATTTTGCCCGCAAGGCAGATCCGAACCAGATTCTCAACTTCATCCAGAACGAGAATGTACAGACCATTGCACTTGTACTCTCTTATCTGCAATTTGAACAGGCGGCCTCCATTCTGTCTTCCCTGCCTCAGGAGAAGCAGGCGGAGGTAGCCAGAAGAATAGCGATTATGGACAGCACCTCTCCAGAGGTGGTCACCCAGATCGAACGTGTCCTGGAACAGAAGCTGTCTGCTACAGTAACACAGGATTACACGAATGCAGGCGGTATTGAATCGATTGTGCAGATTCTGAACGGCGTAGACCGCGGTACAGAGCGTACTATTCTCGATTCCCTGGAGATTCAGGACCCGGAGCTGGCCGAAGAAATCAAGAAGCGGATGTTCGTCTTCGAGGATATCGTCAATGTGGACAACCGTTCCATTCAGCGGATTATCAAGGATATCGACAACGCGGACTTGCAGCTTGCGCTCAAGGTGGCCAGCGAGGAAGTAAGGGATGTGATCTTCCGCAATATGTCCAAGCGTATGGCCGAGACCTTCCGCGAGGAAATGGAGTACATGGGACCCGTGCGGCTGCGTGATGTGGAAGAAGCACAGACCCGCATCGTAGGCACGATCCGCAGACTCGAAGAGTCTGGTGAAATTATCATCGCCCGTGGCGGAGGAGATGACATTATTGTCTAAGCTGATCAAGCATTCTCAATATATTCCGGTAGATGTGCTGAAGCGTCTTGAACAGGCCAGACATCATGCAGGCCTGACTGAAGAGCCGGCTCCAGAAGAGCCTCCGGGTGAAGTCCACTACCAGGACCCCGCCAGGGAGGCAGCGGAGCAGTCCCGCAAGCAAATGCTGAAGGATGCTCAGGAGTTCGCGGAGAGTCAGGTCCGCAGCGCCTCCGAGGAAGCGGAGAATATTGTGGAATCAGCACGGACTGAAGCTGAAGAATGGTGGCGTGAGCGCAGGGAACAGGATGAGCTGTTGATCGAAGCCGTCAAATCCGAGGGCTATCAGCAGGGGTATCAGGAAGGTCTGGCTCAAGCAGAGCAGGAGATGTCCCTGCGTCTTGCCGAGATGATGGAAGAAGCGCGGACCGTGCTTCAGGAAGCATACCGGGCAAGAGATGTAATTATACAGGAGGCGGAACCGTTTCTTGTAGAGCTAAGCTGCGATATTGCTGAGAAAATCGTGGACAAGCAGTTGACCGTTGAACCGAAATTTGCGATGGATCTGATCCGTAAAAACCTGGCCCGAAAACGCGAGCAGGGGCTGATCTCACTCTGTGTGTCTCCTGCACAGTTTGCTTTTGTGAATGCGGCCCGGGAAGAGCTCTCGCTTGCTGTGGACTCACAGGCTGAGCTGCAGATTCTGCCGGATTCAACGGTCAGAGATCTGGGGTGTGTAATCCGGTCTTCCTTCGGCAGTATCGATGCCCGTGTCGATACCCAGCTTGCCGAAATTAAAAAAGAACTGCTAAGAATCGCTCTGGACTCGGATGAACACAGAAATGGGGACGACGATGCTTGACAGCAGAAGATACAAAGATCAGCTGCGTAACTTCGATCCGGTAAGGATTAATGGCAAGGTTACGCAGGTTATCGGGCTGATGGTGGAGTCGGAAGGGCCTGACGCCAGCATCGGTGATGTGTGCTATATCTATCCTGCCAAAGGAAGTAAGCCGCTTCAGGCAGAGGTTGTCGGGTTTCGTGATAACAAGGTACTGTTAATGCCGCTTGGCGAACTGCAGGCCATCGGGCCTGGCTGTGATGTGGTTGGTACCGGCAAGCCGCTGAGCGTTCAAGTCGGCTCGGAGCTGCTCGGGAAGGTTCTCGACGGTCTGGGACAGCCGCTGGATGGTTCACTGATACCGGCCAGAATGCCGCATAGCTCTACCTTCAACATTCCGTCCAATCCGCTTAACCGCCCGCGGGTCGCCGAGCCGATCAGCATTGGAGTCCGGGCTATCGATGGACTTTTGACGATCGGCAAGGGGCAGCGTGTAGGGATTTTTGCCGGCTCGGGTGTGGGGAAGAGTACCCTGATGGGGATGATTGCCCGCAACACCTCGGCAGATGTCAATGTGATTGCGCTGATCGGTGAACGGGGCAGAGAGGTGCTTGATTTCATTGAGCGCGATCTGGGGCCGGAAGGCCTTCAGCGTTCGGTAGTCATTGTGGCCACTTCCGATCAGCCTGCGCTGATCCGGATTAAGGGGGCACTGATCGCTACTACGATTGCCGAGTACTTCCGCGACCGTGGTCTGAATGTCATGCTGATGATGGACTCGGTAACACGTTATGCGATGGCGCAGCGTGAGGTAGGGCTGGCAGTCGGCGAGCCTCCGGCGATGAGAGGGTATACACCTTCTGTATTCGCCAGTCTGCCTAAGCTGCTGGAACGGGCCGGAACAGGGCCTACAGGCTCAATCACCGCGTTCTACACGGTGCTGGTTGACGGTGACGATATGAACGAGCCGATAGCAGACGCTGTACGCGGTATTTTGGACGGGCATATTGTTCTGAACCGGAATATAGCCAACAAAGGACATTTTCCGGCGATCGATGTTCTCGCAAGCATCAGCCGGGTGATGAAGGATATCGCCCCGGAGGAGCAGATTGCAGCAGCCGAGAATGTGAAGCGCCTGATGGCGGTGTATAAGGATTCCGAGGATCTGATTAACATCGGAGCCTACCAGAGGGGCTCTAACGCGCAAATCGATGAGTCGATGCATTACATCGACAGCATCTGGGATTTCACCAAGCAAAAAGTGAACGAGAAGGTAACCCTTAGCGAAGTGCAGCAGACTTTAATTTCACAGTTCTCGAGGAGTTGATTGATCATGAGATTCCATTATACTTTTCAAAAAGTGGTGGACTTGAAGGGTAACGAAAAAACACAGGCAGAGTGGATGCTCTCAAGCGCGCTCGGAGAACTGCAGGCACAGGAAAAAAGCCTTGATGAATTAATCGGCCAGCGCAGTAAGCTGATGTTGTCCCTGCAAAGTGCAGCACAGCAGAAGACACCGATGGCTAAGCTTCGCGAAATGCAGGATTACGTAGATTATCTCGACAAATGCATTGCCCGCAAGCATTCCGATATCAGCCTTGCACATGTTGAGGTTCAGAATAAGCAGGATCACCTGAGTACTAAGGTTCTGGATGAGAAGGTATGGCTTAAGGCCAAAGACAAAGCACAAACCGCATTTCTGCAGAATATGAGTTTACGGGAACAAAACGAACTGGATGAGATGGCTACCGTCCGCTTCGCGATGAAATCCCTCTAACCCGGGAGGTTTCCGCTAGTGGCAAATAATCAGATGGAACTTGAAGATGAAGGGTCGGCAGGCAAATTAGAGCGTTTTTTGTTCTTGATGATTCCAATCATTTTCACGCTTGTACTGCTTGGGGTACTGCTCACCCTATTTAATATGGATATCCGTAACAACGTGCTGGCGATTGCCAACAAAATTCCTGTTATAGAGAAATGGGTGCCTGATCCCCCGCCGGACCCGGCAGCGCCAGGTGAAGCCGCAGAGAATCCGCCGGCTGAGAGCAAGGAGCAAGCCGCCAGCTCCGCGAGCACGATCAAAGAACTCAAAGCACAGCTTACCGCTCAGGAGGAGAAGCTGAAGAAGGCTGAGGAAGACAAGGCGGCGGAGACCACCAAGGCCGAAGCGCTTCAAAAGCAGGTTGAAGAGTTAAAGACTGCCGCTGAAACGGCCGCAGCCACCGAGGAAGAGGAAGATCCTTATCTGAAAAAAGTGACGGATCTGGCCAAACTCTACGCCGGCATGAAGGCCTCCAAAGCGGCACCGATCATGGAGAATTTGACTACCGATGAGATGGTTCAAATCTTCAGTGTGATGAGCAATGCGGCAAAATCGGCCATCCTGGAAAAAATGGATGCCAAAAAAGCGGCAGATGTCTCCATAAAGCTAAAAGAAACCACAAATTCAACCGATATGGCTATTGCAGCCCTGCAATCCCGGCTGAAGCAGGAGGCGGGTACCACTACTCCCAAGCCTTCAGCTAATCTGGATCAGGAGAAGCTAGGCCAGACTTTCACCAGCATGCCCGCTGCGGATGCGGCAGTGCTGCTTGGCTCCATGTACAGCCTTAGTCCGGATAAGGTCATCACGGTGCTGAATACGGTCAGTGACTCGGTCCGCTCCTCGATTCTGGGGGAGATGACCAAGAAAGACAGCAAACAGACAGCCAAAATTGTCAACCGTCTGATGGGCGGGAAATAACTTTTGAAGGGAGGTGAAAAAGATGAGTATTATTCTACAAACCTTAACCGCAGGCAATCTGGCTGCTTCCGGCGGAACAACGCAGGGAACAACCGGAACGGTTAATCCGGCGACGCCATTTGCCCAGACGCTTGTGCAGAGCATGGTGGGAGTCATCGCTGTCAAAGGCACTGAGACTCCTGCAGCCGGTAATTTAGCTTCATTATTGCAGGGACTCCTGAGTGCTGTTCAGGCTAAGGGAGAAGAGGCAGGCAGCGCAGATGGCAAGCAAACGAAACTGCTGGAAGGTCTTGTGCAGGATATAGAGAAGCTGGACACCAGCCTTGCGGCTGATCCGGCGCTGATTGCAGCGCTTCAAGGCTGGCTGCTTCAAGTATCTGCTCTTGTGTCCGGCAATCCCTATACAGGTTCACAGGATGCCTCGGCTACTGCTGCTGATACATCCATCAGCTTGTCGCCGCTTGCCAAGAACCCTGAAACCCTGCGCTTTGCCGTTCAAGATGAACTGAACAGCCTGCTTCAACAGGTTCAGACGGCAGCTGTCAGCGGGGATCAGGAGACTGCTGCCAAAGGAGCGGCGCTTCTGAATCAATTCTCGGCTATTATGGCGGAGAGTGCGCCTGTTAATCACAAGTCCATGGCTAACAAGGCTCCAGCAGTTGTGGATGCTCCAGCGGTGTCGCTTAAGCAGGCAACGGAAAGCGAGCCCAAGGTGGAAATGTATAGCAAAGCAGATTTGGCAACGGATGTCCGTAGGTTATTGGGGGCTTCAGCCAGCACTCGTTCCATGTTGGATGCAGCAGCAGCCGGTACCGCCGAAGCTGTAATTGCAGATGAGGGCTCCACTCCTGTTCTTGCAGGAATGGCGGCTTCGATGAAGAAGACCGTATCAGCCGAGGAGGCTTTGCCCGCTGGCGAAGCAGTGACCGCGGAGCCGGAGGTTGTAACGGCCGGCCAATTATCCCTGCGGCACGGAATTACTGCACCGCTCAAGGCGGAAGCCGCGCCAGTGCCGGTTCAGCAATTCGCCCAGGAGATGAACACCTTCATCAGCGGCAAGCTTGAGATTGTCAAGAAGGGTGGAGTGGCTGAAGCCACGATTACCTTATTCCCGGAGAATCTGGGACAAGTGGATGTGAAGATTTCCATGCAAAATGGTAATCTGGTGGCACAGTTCATGACCCAGCATGCCGGAACCAAGGATATGCTTGAGCAGCAGATGAGTCAGCTTCGATTGGCCTTGCAGTCCCAGGGACTTCAAGTAGAGCGCTTGGAAGTTACGCAGAACAACAGCTCCCCTCAGTCACAGTGGACCGGAGGGCAGGGTCAGCAGACAGGCGCGGGCGGACAGCAGCAAGGTCGACGTTCACGGGAACGCCAGGAAGAATCGGCAGATGCCGTGCTTGCCGCAGAGCTTAATGGAGAATGGAAGGACTGGGTGTCAGCAGCTCAGCAGGACAGTAACCAGAGCGGCGGATTCTCAACCAAGATTTGATCTACAGGATAAGCGAGGTGAAATGATATGGCAACGAATCCCGTGTCTAACAGCAACGAGTGGAATTATGTAGCGAATGATAAGACACCCAAGACCACAGGCAACTCTACACTGGGCAAGGATCAGTTCTTGAAAATACTGATTACCCAGCTGCAGAACCAGGACCCGATGCAGCCAATGGAGGATAAGGAATTCATCGCTCAAATGGCTCAGTTCTCATCTGTAGAGCAGCTTATGAATATATCCACCCAGCTTACAGCACTGAATCAGTCCCTTGGCTCTGTGTCCGGATTGATCGGGAAGGATATCACCTGGACGGATGCCGAGACGAAATTGCCGAAATCAGGCAATGTCGAATCGATTGTGGTCAGCAGCGGTGTGCAATACGCAGTGGTAGGCAAGGAGCGGGTTGCTCTGACGGATATTACGCAAATTCAGAATGCCGGCACTACACCTGCAGCGGGCAGCGAGACTCCAGCGGGTAGCGAGACACCAGCGGCCAGTGAGACTCCAGCAGCCAGCGAGACTGAAACAAGCGGCGGGGAGAGCGGGGAGACATCATGAGTGACAGAATAACTATCGGACAATTATATCCGGCAGCTGTACATCCTTCCGCCTTGCAGCGTCAGCAATCTGTTAAGGGTTCCTCAAGTTCTGAAGCGTCGTTCGAGAGTGTGCTGCAGAAGAATATGCTGAAGTTTAGCAATCATGCAGCCAAACGCCTGGAGCAGCGCGGAATCGAGCTTGGCAGCCGCCAGCTGGATCAGATCTCCTCTGCGGTAGACAAAGCAGCCGCCAAAGGCAGTAAAGAATCTTTGATTCTTATGAAGGATATGGCACTGATTGTAAGTGTAAAGAACCGGACAGTGGTTACAGCGATGGACGGCAATTCAATGAAAGACAATGTATTTACGCAGATTGACAGTGCGGTAATTATATCTTGACTTCGGCTGGTCCTTACTGGAGAGCCGATCGTGGCTGCCGACCGACTGACGCGGCCACCGCTCCAGCTTCATCTTTCATTTCTTAAGAGTCAGAAGACTCTATAACCGGGAGGACGATTAATAATGTTAAGATCTATGTACTCAGGGGTTTCAGGTATGCGCGGATTCCAGACTAAGCTCGATGTCATTGGTAACAATATTGCGAATGTCAATACCATCGGCTTCAAGTCAGGACGCGTGATGTTCAAGGATATTATGAGCCAGACTGTCTCTGGGGTTACAGCACCCGGAGAAGAGGGACAAGGCGGTGTCAATGCCAAGCAAATCGGTCTTGGGGTATCCATTGGTTCCATTGACACTTTGCACACAGCTGGTAGTGCGATGACAACGAATAACCCTACAGATCTGCGAATCGATGGAGACGGATTCTTTCTGGTGAAGCTTTCGGGTGATCAGGAGGTTCCATTCCTGACCCGTGCCGGAGATTTTCATGTGGATGCGGGCCGCAATCTGATTACATCGGATGGCCTGCATGTCGTTGACTCCGGAGGCGGACCCATTCAGATCGCTGACGATGTTACGGCATTCTCCATCTCCAGTGACGGAACGATTGTGCAGACAATGGCAGACGGCACTACTGAGGCTGGTGTACAGATTGGCATGGCTAAAGTCAGCAATCCGCAGGGGCTTGAGAAAATCGGCGGAAATCTGTACCGGGTGACCTTAAATGCAAATGATGGAGGTGCATTGGAACCGACAACTGCCAATGATCCAGAAGCCGGGACAGGTACCATCGTTACCGGCCAGCTGGAAATGTCCAATGTGGATCTGACCGGCGAGTTTACAGAAATGATTGTTACCCAGCGTGGATTCCAGGCGAATTCACGGATTATCACCACTTCCGATGAAGTATTGCAGGAAGTAGTTAATCTGAAGCGTTAAGCCTGAACCGTAATATGTAACTTGCTGAATAATAACGTTTTGCCTGCAGCGGAAATGTTATTGCAGTCGTGGGGGAGGAGCTCCTCCCCCTATTTAGGTTAGGAGGCCTGTCATGATTTCGGTAACAAGATTGAACGGGGCGGGGATGTGGCTGAATGCCCTGCTGGTTGAAATGGTTGAAGAATCACCGGACACGTATATTACGCTGGTAACCGGCAAAAGGCTGATCGTGCTTGAGAAGGCCGATGAAGTCATTAGCAAGATCAAGGAATATAACAGGGACATAGGCACACACGCTGCCACCATTAAAGTCCAGTCAATGGAGGAGCTTTCATGAAAAAGATGCTGCCATGGCTCATCACGATATTGCTGGCCGTTACCCTTATCGTAGTCGCTGCATTCTTGCTGATGGACAGATTTTTCCCGGGTGACGGGAATGAAGTGAACAAGGCTGTCCAGAACGTGGAGACGAAGAAGATGACTGCTGATGAAATTGTTAAGATGACGGCCGAAATCCAGGATATCAAAACTAATCTCGCCGATCCCGATTACATCCTTTCAGTTGACATCGCGCTTCAATTAGATTCAGCGGCGTCCAAGGAAGAATTCGAAAAGATAAAATCGATTAAAATAACACCGCTGATTATCAAAGCGATTGCCGATGCCAAACCCGAGGAGCTGAATGGGGCCAGCGGCAAAGATCAGTTCAGCAGCAAACTGGTGAACATCATCAACAAAAACCTGACAGAAGGTTCGATTACCCAGATTGAATTCACCAAATTCATAATGGCACCAATGTAGCTGCAGGCGGGTCAATTCTTTGATGGGGGGGTGATTGAATTGGTTGATGTACTATCACAAAACGAAATTGATGCTCTGCTTGCTGCACTTTCATCCGGTGAAATGGATGCCGACGAACTTAAAAAAGAAGAAACTACTAAAAAAATCCGCTCTTATGATTTCAAACGGGCCGTACGCTTCTCCAAAGATCATATCCGCAGCTTAACCCGGATTCATGATAACTTTGCCCGCTACCTTACAACGTACTTTTCGGCTCAATTGCGCACCTTCGTGCAGATCAATGTCGTTCAAGTAGAGCAGCTCCCTTATGACGAGTTTATCCGCTCCATTCCCAAAATGACGATATTGAATATTTTTGAGGCCGAGCCGCTGGAGGGCCGGATGGTGATGGAGGTGCATCCGAATATTGCTTTTGCCATGCTGGACCGTCTGCTTGGCGGCTTCGGAACGGCACCCTCCAAAATCAACGCATTGACTGAAATCGAAACGACCATTATGGAGAGGATTTTCAGCAGATGCTTTGAAAGTCTGCAGGAAGCCTGGAAGACGGTGCTTGATATCCATCCCCGGATGGAGGCGCTGGAAACGAATCCGCAGTTTATGCAAATTGTATCGCCTAATGAAACGATTGCCCTGATCTCCCTCAGTACCAAAATAGGAGACACAACGGGGATGATCAATCTCTGTATCCCGCACGTTGTGCTGGAGCCGATTATGTCAAGACTCTCGGTGCACCAGTGGTTTGTCTCTGAGAAAAAGGTGCGGGATGAGGTAGAGCTCGAAGCCATCCGGGCAAGAGTGCACCGGGCGCAGCTTCCAATCGTGGCTGAGCTGGGCGAATCGAATTTATCCATTGCTGAATTTCTCGGGCTCAGCATCGGCGACGTGATTTCTCTTAACAAGACGGTGGATTCCGGTCTGTCGATTAAGGTGGGGGACAAGCTGAAATTCATTGGAAGTCCGGGGATGATCAAAGAACGTGTGGCTGTGCAAATAGACGAGATTGTCAGCGAAGGGGTTGAAGAGTTTGACGAGTAAAGATTATTTGTCCCAGGAAGAGATAGATGCTCTTCTTAGACAGTCTGCGGAAGGCAATTTGGCTCCTTCACCGAAGACCGTGGATGATTACTTAACACCTTTTGAACAGGATGCATTGGGAGAGATCGGCAATATCACCTTCGGAAGTGCGGCAACCGCACTCTCCACCTTGCTGGGTAAGAAGGTAGACATTACTACCCCTAAGGTATCCATTATTACACGCGGAGAGTTCGAGGAAGCCTTTCCCAAACCTCATGTAGCTGTTCACGTACAGTATGTCGACGGTTTCCAGGGAATCAATTCTCTGGTGATCAAGATCAGGGATGCACAGGTCATTGCCGACTTGATGCTCGGCGGGGAAGGAGATCCCAAAGACGAGGAACTGAACGAGATTCATATCAGTGCCGTGCAGGAAGCGATGAACCAGATGATGGGCTCGTCCGCTACCTCAATGTCAACGATCTTCAACAGATTCGTCAACATTTCTCCGCCTGGTATTGATATTCTTAACATGTCCAGCGGAGAAGGTGTAGGTAGCCTGCCGGATGATGAGACTCTGATCCAGATTTCCTTCCGCCTCAAGATCGGCGATCTGATTGATTCCACCATCATGCAGCTGCTGCCGGTACAATTCGCCAAGGATATGGTGACCATGCTGCTAGGCGATGTCAGCCAGGCTGACCAGGAAGCGGCAGTCTCCTCTGCGGAAGCCACACCGCCTCCGGCTGCGGCAGCCGCACCAGCGCCTGCACCGGAACCAGCGCAGGCACCGCCTACAGCTCAGCAGCAGATGCCTGCGCCGGAGGCGGGAGGTTACCCGCCGCAATATCCGCCGCAGGGTCAGGGCATGCCGCCTTATCCGGGAATGCCGGAAGGGGGGTATTATTATCCTCCGGCAGGGATGCCGGCGTATGGGATGCAGGGCATGCCGCCTTACGGAATGCCGCCTCAGGGCACGCCCTATCCGCAGGCTCAGCCGCAGAATCCGGCACAGGGCCGTAATGTGAATGTACAGCCTGTGCAATTTGCGAATCTGAGTGCAGGGGCTTTTGGCAATATTGACGAAAATAATTTAAATTTATTAATGGACATACCACTGAAGGTAACCGTAGAATTAGGAAGGACCCAGAAGCAGATCAAAGATATTCTGGAAATGTCGCAAGGTTCAATTATTGAACTGGACAAGCTGGCAGGTGAGCCTGTTGACATTCTGGTTAACAACAAGCTCATTGCCAAGGGGGAAGTCGTAGTTATCGACGAGAACTTCGGTGTCCGCGTTACGGATATCGTCAGCCAGTGGGACCGTATACAAAAATTACAATAAGCATACTTAGGGAGGATTTTGTAAAAATGGCTAACCGAATTCTAATCGTGGACGATGCAGCATTTATGAGAATGATGATCCGGGACATTTTGTCGAAGAACGGATTTGAGGTAGTGGGTGAAGCCCAGGACGGTTCACAGGCTATAGAGAAATTTAAGGAACTGCGCCCGGATCTGATCACGATGGATATCACCATGCCTGAAATGGACGGGATCGCCGCCCTTAAGGAGATCAAAAAAGTAGATGCCAATGCCAAAGTCATTATGTGTTCAGCCATGGGTCAGCAGGCTATGGTTATTGATGCAATCCAGGCCGGTGCCAAGGACTTTATTGTGAAGCCTTTCCAGGCAGACCGTGTCATTGAAGCCATCAATAAAACGCTGGGTATATAGGAACGAGGTATGTTATTTGCTTCCGGAACGCTCGGAGACAGTAGTAATGCCCTGCTGAATTTATTGAAGGTTGTTTTTTTTCTGGCAGTCATTGTTATTCTTATCGTGCTGCTGATCCGTTTTCTGGGACGCCGCAATCAGACTCTGATGAGCGGCCGTTCCATCCGTACGCTGGGTGCACTGGGGCTGGGTCCGAATAAGTCGATTCAGGTCATTGAGCTGGGCGGCAGCCTCTATCTGATCGGAGTGGGCGAGGACATCACTATGATGGATAAGATCACCGATCCGGCAGAGGTGGCGCTGATTATATCCGCTTTTGAAGACCAGGCCCCAGGAACGGACAACTTTATTGCACCGCTTATCGCCAAAATCAAGTCCAAGCTGCGCGGTGAAGTGCCGTCCCAGGAAATTGAGATTCATGAGACTTCGTCTTTCTATGAGACGCTGCAATCCAAGCTTGCCCTGGCGCCAGAGCGCAAAGAGAAGCTGGAGGAACTGCGCAGGGATGAGGATCTCAGGAAAGAGTCGGAGGATTTATGAAAAAAAAGCTGATTCTTTCTTTTATGCTGCTTGGTATTTTCAGTGTGCTGCTCCTGCATCCGGTTCATGCCGACCCGATTCCTAATATCAATATCTCGGTGGGGGACAACGATGCTTCAAGCGGGGGGACAAGCTCCATCTCCATCCTGCTGCTGGTAACGGTGCTTAGCATTGCTCCTTCATTCCTGGTGCTGATGACCAGCTTCACGCGGATCGTGATCGTACTTGGGTTCGTAAGAACCTCACTGGGTACACAGCAGATGCCTCCGAATCAGGTGCTTGTAGGACTGGCTCTATTCTTAACCCTGTTCATTATGTCGCCGACGCTGGCAACCGTGAACGAGACGGCCTTACAGCCCTATATGAAGGGGACTCTGACCCAGAGTGAAGCACTGAACAAAGCGCAGGAGCCGATTAAGGAGTTTATGTTCAAGCAGACGAACACGAAGGACCTGCTGCTGTTCATGAACTATACCGGCAATAACGCTACAGTGAAGCCGGCCAGCTATAATGATATTCCTTTAACAGTAATGGTACCTGCTTTTGCAATCGGTGAGATGAAAAAGGCGTTTACCATGGGCTTTATGATTTTTATTCCTTTTCTTATTATTGATATTGTGGTGTCCAGCACCCTGATGGCCATGGGGATGATGATGCTGCCGCCGGTAATGATATCGTTGCCTTTCAAAATTATGCTCTTTGTGCTGGTGGACGGCTGGTACCTAGTAGTCAAATCACTGCTGCTGAGTTTTAACACCTGACTTGTAAGAGGAGGCACATGGGATGAATGCGGAGTTTATTATCGGTCTGGCCGGCCAAGCCGTATATTTAGTGCTGGAGACCAGCGCCCCCATGCTGATTCTTGGTCTGGTGGTAGGACTGATCGTCAGTATTTTTCAAGCCACAACCCAGATTCAGGAGCAGACCCTGGCGTTTGTTCCCAAAATCGTTGCCGTACTGCTTGCTTTACTGCTGTTCGGTCCGTGGATTATAACGAAGCTGGTGGATTTCACCAGCCAAATTCTGGGCAGTCTCTATATGTATATCGGTTGAGTCTATGAATATAGAGACCCTGCTGCAAAGTTTTCCTGTCTTTCTGTTGATTTTTTGTCGAATTACCGCCTTTTTTGTTGTCGTTCCTGTCTTTTCGTCGCAAAGCGTGCCGACAACGTTCAAAATTGGTTTGTCTTTTTTTGTGTCCATGGTCATCTTCAGCTCAGGCAGCATGAATATTACGGTTCCGCAGGATCTGGGGTTTATCCTCCTGATTATCAGGGAGGCATTAATCGGGCTGTTGCTTGGGTTTATCGCCTACCTGATGTTTATGACGATTCAGACTGCGGGCTCCTTTATCGATATTCAGATCGGGTTCGGGATTGCGAACGTCATTGACCCGATGACCGGGGCCTCGGCGCCGATTATCGGTAATTTCAAGTATATGATTGCACTGCTGCTGTTCCTGAGCATGAATGGCCACCACTACCTGCTGGATGCTATCGTATACAGCTATAAATGGGTGCCGATAGATAATGATCTGTTCCTCAAAATGATCGGCGGAAGCTTGTCTGAGTTTCTGATCCGCACCTTTGCACAATCCTTTATGCTGGCCTTCCAAATGTCGGCTCCGCTGGTCGCTGCTCTGTTCCTGACGGATGTAGGCCTGGCCTTCCTGGCGAGAACGGCTCCGCAATATAATGTGTTTGTCATCGGTGTTCCGCTCAAAATCATTATCGGTCTGGCGCTGCTTCTGATACTGATGCCGGGGCTGGCTGCGCTGTTCCAGAATCTCTTCGAGATTATGTTCGAGTCCATGCACAATCTGCTTGGCCTCATTGGGAAGAGTCCTTAGGCTACGGTAAGGAGAGATTGTCTTGGCAAAACAGGCAAGATACAAACTGAACCTTCAGCTGTTCGGGGGAGATAAGACAGAGAAGGCCACTCCGAAGAAACGGCAGGATGCCCGCAAGAAGGGGCAGGTTGCCAAAAGTGCTGAAATGTCAGGTGCAGTGGTCCTCTTCTCGGCGCTGCTGTCACTGAGCGTCTTCGGCGGCTTCATGAAAGAACGTTTTATCAAGCTGTATACAGATGTGTTCCAGAACCGGATGATGCTTGAGGTAACACCAGAAAATATCTCGGCGCTGTTCAACCAGTACGGGCTGCAGATCCTCATTCTGCTCGCTCCGCTGCTGGGCATCACCTTCCTGCTGGCGCTTGTGGCCAACTTCGCACAGGTAGGCTTTATGGCTTCAGGCGAAGGAATTACGCCTAAGTTCAGCAAGATCAACCCCATCAAAGGCTTCAAAAATATTTTTTCCATGCGTTCCGTAGTAGAGTTCCTCAAATCTGTCTTCAAGCTCATCCTGATTGCCTATCTGGTCTACAGTACGCTTTGGGGACAGAAGGAGAGCTTTGCACGCCTCTCGCATGTCGATGCGGAAGGGACATACAGCTTCGTTGCGAAGCTGACCATGAGCCTGGGCATCAAGATTGCAGCGGCTCTTTTTATAATGGCTGTACTGGACTATATCTATCAGAAATACGAGCATGAGAAGAGTCTCAAGATGTCCAAGCAGGACATTAAGGATGAGTACAAAAAGATGGAGGGCGACCCCATCATCAAAGGCAAGATCAGGGAACGTCAGCGCAGAATGGCGATGCAGCGGATGATGCAGGAGGTCCCCAAGGCCGATGTTATCATCACGAACCCGACCCACTTTGCAGTCGCCCTGAAGTATGACGGTTCCACAATGGAGGCTCCTCAGATTATAGCCAAGGGTCAGGATTATGTGGCACTCCGCATCAGGGAACTGGCCAAGGAGCATGGTGTTGTAACGATGGAGAATAAGCCGCTGGCACGGGCATTGTTCCAGAGAGCGGAGATCGGTGATGTAGTGCCGGCCGATCTGTTCCAGGCAGTTGCCGAAGTGCTGGCCTATGTATACAAGCTTAAAGGTAAGAGGAGATAAGCCGGGGGAGGTTAAGGACATTGAAAGCTAAAGATCTAACAGTTCTACTGGGCATTATCGGTATCGTGCTGATGATGATTCTGCCCATCCCTGTCTGGCTTTTGGATGTACTGTTAATTGTCAATATCTCGATAGCCCTGACCATTATATTGGTCGCTATGAATACCAGAGATCCGCTGCAGTTCTCAATATTTCCTTCACTGCTCCTGATCACAACGCTGTTCCGCTTAGCGCTGAACCTGTCAACAACCAAGCTGATTCTGGCTGATGGCCATGCCGGGGAGGTCGTAGCGACCTTCGGAAGCTGGATTGCCAGGGGACAGATCGCGATCGGGTTCATTGTCTTTCTGATCCTGGTGGTGGTTCAGTTCATTGTTATCACCAAGGGTTCTGAGCGCGTGGCCGAGGTAGGCGCCCGCTTCACACTGGATGCGATGCCCGGTAAGCAGATGAGTATTGATGCGGATCTGAATGCGGGGATGATCAATGAGCAGCAGGCACGGGAACGCCGCCGTAATGTCGAACGCGAGGCGGATTTCTTCGGAGCCATGGATGGTGCGAGTAAGTTCGTCAAAGGTGACGCCATTGCCAGTATCATCATCCTCATTATCAACCTGATCGGCGGCTTCATTATCGGTATGACCGTTCACGGTATGTCGTTCCAGACAGCACTCTCCACCTACTCTGTACTGACCATCGGTGACGGTCTGGTCAGCCAGATTCCGGCCCTGCTGATCTCCACGGCTTCCGGTCTGATCGTTACCCGGGCGGCTTCGGAAGGCAATCTGGCCGAGGATCTGACCGGACAATTGCTGTCTTATCCGAAGCTTCTATACATAGTGGCTGCGACTATTGCGTTTCTGGGTTTCTTCACCCCGATTACGATTATGTCCACGCTTCCTTTGGCAGGGCTGATGGCTTACGCGGCTTACAGTATGGGGCAGAAGGCCAGCAGGCAGCAGATTGCTGATGAACAACTGGTCGAGGAGAAGCAGATCGAAGAGGTGCGAAGTCCCGAAAGTGTCATCAATCTGCTTACGGTGGATCCGATCGAATTCGAATTTGGTTATGGTCTGATTCCTTTGGCGGATACGGGACAGGGCGGCGATCTGCTCGATCGCATCATCATGATTCGACGGCAATGTGCGCTGGAGATGGGTCTTGTCGTGCCGGTTATTCGCATACGCGACAATATTCAACTAAAACCGAATGAATATGTCATCAAAATTAAAGGAAATAACGTTGGCGGCGGTGAATTATTACTTAATCACTATCTCGCCATGAGCCCCGGTTATGATGATGAGTCGATTAGCGGGATTGAGACTATTGAACCATCCTTTGGGCTGCCTGCCCTATGGATTGATGAGTCGGTGAAGGAGCGGGCTGAATTATCCGGTTATACCGTGGTTGACCCGCCTTCCGTTGTAGCGACACATCTGACCGAGCTGATCAAACGGTATGGACACGAATTGCTGGGCCGTCAGGAGACGAAGCAACTGGTCGACAACCTCAGGGAGAATTACCCTGTGCTGGTGGACGAGCTGATCCCTTCCATTCTTGCTGTCGGGGATATTCAGAAGGTGCTGGGCAAGCTGCTGCGGGAGAAAATATCCATCCGCGATCTGGTCACCATCTTCGAGACGCTTGCCGATTACGGCACGTATACCAAGGACCCTGACATTCTGACTGAATATGTGCGGCAATCCCTCTCCAGACAGATTACCCAGCAGTTCTCTCAGACGGGGGAGACCCTGCGTGTCATTACTGTAGGCCCCGGACTTGAGAAGAAAATTTCCGAGAGCGTGCAGCAGACGGAGCAGGGCAGCTACTTGGCGCTTGATCCGGTATCTACCCAAACCGTCTATCAGCGGCTTACGGAGCAGATCAACCGTCTCCTGCAATCCGGCCAGCAGCCGATTGTACTAACCTCTCCAACGATTCGCATGTATCTGCGCCAGGTGATTGAGCGAACCATGCAGGATATCCCGGTGCTCTCCTACAGCGAGCTGGAGCCAAACATTGAAATACAAAGCGTCGGGGTGGTGAACTTATGAGAGTGAAGCGTTATGTGGTCGATACGATGCCTGACGCCATGCATTCGATCCGCAGCGAGCTTGGAAGCGATGCCGTTATTTTAAGCACCAAAGAAATAAAAGTTGGCGGATTCATGGGCATGTTCTCTAAAAAGAAGATTGAGGTTGTGGCTGCTGTGGAGAACGGTGCAAAGGCAGCCGCGCAGGAGAAGATTCCTGCACCGCCAATGAATGTACCACGAAATGCAGTGCCCGAGGCCTATCAAAAGGCTGCCTCAGCCGCTGCTCCTCCTCTCCCGCCGCCTGTGACGGTAAGAGATGCGGCAGCAGCCAAGTCGTTTGCCGAGATTGCCGCAGCGCTGGCTGATCCGCTGGAGCAGGGTGGGGGTGTCGCTGTGATGCCGCCTTTAGTCAAGACGGAGCCGCCGGATATCCGCACTGAGGATATTGCAGCAGGCCAGCCGGCTGTACCGCAGCCGGAGGAGAGCCGGAAGAAACTTGCTGCCATCTATGAATCGCTTGCTGCAGAACAGCCTGAACCTGATACTGCCGCTGCAACTGAGAGTGATGTCCTGCGGGAGATCCGGGATATGAAGCAATGGATGGAACGTATCGCACGTTATTCCTCAGGGGCAGCTGAGCTGCCTGATGCGCTGGAATCCTTACGCAGCCGCCTGATTGACCAGGAGACTGACGCTGTGCTCGTAGAGGAATGGATCGGACATGTTCTGGAGCGTTACCGTCAGGAAGGAAGCAGCTGGGGGCCGGAACAATTCGAGGCTGTGCTTAGAGAGCAGATTGATGAATTTCTGTCAGGACGCATTGCCGGCGGTATTGCCCCGGATACCCGGATTGTATATATTGCCGGGCCGACTGGGGTCGGCAAGACGACAACGATTGCCAAGCTGGCAGCGGAGCAGCTGTTCAAGCAAGGCCGTAAGGTTGGGCTGATTACCTCGGATACTTACCGGATATCTGCCGTTGAACAGCTCAGAACCTACGCTTCCATTCTCAACATGCCGCTGGAGGTTGTCCAGTCGCCGGGAGACCTGCAGCGGGCGATGTTCCGGCTGGAGAGCTGTGATCTGGTGCTAATGGATACCGCCGGACGGAATTACCGCAATGAAATGCTGGTGGCTGAACTGCAGAGCCTGCTGGCCAAGGAGCTTAAGAGCGAGACCCTGCTGGTGCTGAGCCTCACCTCGAAGAGCCGTGATATGAAAAAAATCGCGGAGCACTTCGGCAGATACCAGCTGGATAAGGTTGTATTCACGAAGCTGGATGAAACGGGGAGCTACGGCCCGCTGTTCAATGTCCTGAATGATTATCCGCTGAAGCTCTCTTATATTACCAACGGACAGAATGTTCCTGATGATCTTCTTATGGCCACAGGGGAGCAGATTGGCGGCATGCTGCTGGGAACAGGGGGCGGGTGATGGACCAGGCGCAGGCATTAAGACGGCTGGTCTCCAGCCAGGATACAAGGCAGGCTCCCGGAAGCGGTGCCTCCGCCCGGATCATCACGGTATGCAGCGGGAAGGGGGGAGTCGGAAAGTCGAATTTCACCCTTAACTTCGCGCTTGCACTGAAGGCCATGGGACGCAGAGTGCTTCTGTTCGATGCCGATATCGGCATGGCCAATATTGATGTCCTTATGGGTGTCTCCTCCAGATACAATCTATATCACCTGCTCAAGCGGGAAGCGGATATCGGACAGATCATTCAGCTCGGACCGGAGGCGCTGCCCTTCATTGCAGGGGGCTCCGGGATGGACGAGCTGTTTACGCTCTCGGAGGCGGATCTGAATTACTTTACCACACAGATTGCAAGCATTGCCGATACCATGGATTTCATCCTGTTCGACACAGGGGCGGGGCTGTCCAAGGAAACGATGAAATTCATCACTTCTGCCGATGACTGCCTGGTGGTGACCACGCCTGAGCCTACCGCAATTACAGATGCATATGCACTGATGAAGGTTGTTCATAATTCGCATCCTGAGGTTTCGTTCAGGCTGATTGTCAATCAGGCAGGGGATGAACGGGAGGCACGGGCCACCAGTGACAAAATCCGGATGGCGGCCAGCCGGTTCCTGCAGCTTGAGCTTCCCTTTCTCGGTTACATCAGCAGTGATCCGCATGTAGTACAGGCCGTTAAGAAACAAATTCCATTCTCAGTGGCTTTTCCGAACAGTATTGCAGCCAGGGATGTGCAGAGGCTTGCGCAGAGCTATCTGGCTGTGGATTCAGTAGAAACCGCTAAAGTTCAAGGCATCAAGGGATTCATCAGCAAGTGGTTGAAACGAAACAGATAATTGTTCTGAATTTGAGGGACAGAGGTGGAAAAGCTATGAGGCCATATAAAGTTCTGGTTGTTGATGATTCTGCATTCATGCGCAAGATTATTTCCGATTTAATAGAGAATGATGCCGACTTTCAAGTCACAGCGACAGCTGCCAACGGACGCGAGGCGATTGAGAAGGTTAACGAGCTTCGTCCGGATCTCGTAACCATGGATGTGGAGATGCCTGAGATGAATGGCCTGGAGGCGCTCAAAAGTATCATGGCCCAGCGTCCGCTCCCGGTGATTATGCTGTCCGGCATTAATGAAGAGGGTATGAAGGAGACGATTCTGGCCTTGGAGTGGGGGGCTTTCGATTTCATCCGAAAGCCGTCCATTTCAAACTCCCAGGATATCATCGCTGTCGGAGAGTCCCTCCGGGAGCAAATGAAGGAAGCGATGCTGGCGCGCGAGCGCCGTGAAGCCCGCGCTTCCGCCGTCAAATCGCCTGAGCCTCCTACTCCCGCTGCTGAACCGCCTGCTCCGCGGGCTGTTGTGGAACCGGTAAGAAGGAAGCTGGAGCCGTCCAAGAAAGAAGCGGATAAAGCGCCGCTTCAGGGCACGGAGAAGCCAAGGGTCAGGGCGCCGCTTGAACCGCCCGCTGACAAACGGAAGCCGGAGACCGGCACTGAGCCGGCGGCTGCGAAGCGGGTAGCCAAGCCTGCGCCGGCAGTGCCTAAACCGGCTCCCGACAGGTTGAAAGGCCGCTCCCAGGAGGCGCAGGGCGCCGGAAGGGCTGTACAACGTGCGGCTTCTGAAGTTGCTGCAGGCTCGTTCGTTGAACCTCCTGCAGCAACAGGAGGCCAGGCAAGCGGAAGCCGGAGCGTGCGTAAGCTGGTTGCTGTAGGCTGCTCAACCGGAGGTCCGAGAGCGCTGAAGGCATTCCTGGAGAACATCCCCGGTGACTTCCCGGCACCGATTGTCATTGTCCAGCATATGCCGCCTAACTTCACCAAATCGCTGGCCCAGCGTCTGAATACCTTCAGCGCGCTGGAGGTCGCGGAAGCGGAGCACGGTATGATTCTCCGGCAGGGTGCGGCGTATATTGCCCCCGGGGGTTATCACCTGACAGTGGTTCCTGTGCCTGGCGGCCAATACATGATAGAGCTTACTAAGGAAGAGGTCCGTAATGGACATCGTCCTTCTGTAGATACACTGTTTGAATCGGTATTGCAGCTTACCTCGCTGGAACGTCATGCCGTCATTATGACGGGGATGGGCAGCGACGGGGCCCGTATGATGAAAGCACTCTATGATTCGGGGGTGACATCAACCTTTGCGGAGAGTGAAGAAACCTGTGTGGTATACGGAATGCCGAGGTCTGCAGTAGAGTTGAAGTGTGTAAGACACATCCTGCCTTTGCAAGAAATTGCTCCAAGGCTGGTACAAGCCGTTAAATAATGGAATAGCGAACTCGAAGGGGAGGTACCCGCTCATGGACATGAACCAATACTTATCCATGTTTATTGATGAGTCAAATGATCATCTGCAGTCTTTGAACGAGAGCATGATGGGGCTGGAAGCGAATCCGGAGGATCTGAGTATTGTTCAGGTGATTTTCCGCTCCGCCCATACCTTGAAAGGTATGGCGGCTACAATGGGGTTTGAAGATTTGGCTTCGCTTACGCACCAAATGGAGAATGTGCTCGATCTGGTGCGCAATAACAAACTGCGGATGCAGGACTTCATTTTTGATACCCTGTTCAAAAGTATTGACGCTCTGGAATCCATGGTGGAGGATATCACCGGCGGGGGAGCGGGCAAGGCTGATGTAACAGAGATTGTCTCTTCCCTGCAGGCCATCGTACGCGGAGAGGTTCCTTCTGCCGGCAATGCTTCTGCTGAAGTCACTGCTGCTGCGTCCGGCAATGCCAGCGCGGCCCAGGTGTTCCTGGATGAATTCCAGTACTCAGTGCTGGAGCAATCCCTTCAGGAAGGCCATCAGGTGTTGTATGTGGATGTGGCGATCCGCAAGGACTGTCAGCTCAAGGCTGTACGTGCCTACATGGTCTTCGACCTTCTGGAGCGTTCAGGAGAAGTCGTGAAATCCTTCCCTTCGGTTCAGGACATAGAGCAGGAGAAATTCGATTACGGATTCTCCCTCTACTACATAACCCAAAAGGATGCCAGCGAGATTCAGAAGATGATTCTGAATCTGTCAGAGATCGAAGCGGTTACCGCTGTGGCGCTTGATCAGGAGTCACTTCGCCAAATGGGGCAAGACACTGCGGCAGCTACAGCCGAAGCGCCCGCTCCGGCTCCGGTGCAGGAAGCTGCTCCCGTTGCTGCCGGTAATGCTTCCCCTGCGGCTTCTCTGCATCCCAAGGAAGAGAACGGCAAAGCAGCCCCGGCCCGGGCAGGAGGGTCGCCGTCGCCTTCCCGGACCATCCGTGTGGATATTGAGCGGCTGGATGTGCTGATGAATCTGTTCAGCGAGCTGCTTATTGACCGTGTCCGGCTGGAGCAGCTGGCCTCAGAGGTCCAGAACGGGGATCTTACAGAAACGGTTGAGCATATGGGCCGGGTGAGCGGAGATTTGCAGAATATCGTAATGAAGCTCCGCATGGTTCCGGTAGACACCGTATTTAACCGGTTCCCGCGGATGATCCGCGATCTGGCGAAATCGCTGGACAAGAAGGTGGATTTAATCATCACTGGAGCAGATACAGAGCTTGACCGTACCGTGATTGATGAGATTGGCGATCCGCTGGTCCATCTGCTGCGCAATGCGGTTGACCACGGGATTGAATCTATTGCAGACCGGATTGCGGCTGGAAAGCCGGAGACAGGGACCGTCCAGCTCCGGGCCTTCCATAGCGGCAATCATGTGTTCATCGAGATTGAAGAGGATGGCAAGGGCATCTATCCGAAGAATGTCTTAGCCTCTGCTGTCAAAAAGGGTGTGATTACCCAAGAGCAGGCGGGCACGATGACAGATGACGAAGCGTACCAGCTGCTCTTCGCGCCTGGATTCAGTACAGCTGAGGTCATCTCTGACGTATCGGGCCGGGGCGTGGGTCTCGATGTGGTCAAATCCAAAATCTCTTCCCTGGGCGGTAACGTCACCATCTACTCTACACCAGGCAAGGGCACGAATTTCTCCGTTCAGCTTCCGCTGACCCTGTCGATCATTGCAGCGATGCTGGTTCGGCTTGGCTCAGAGAAATATGCTATTCCGCTCTCTTCCATCGTGGAGACTGGAATTGTGAAGCAATCCCAGATCCGCACCATTCACGGCAACCGGATGCTGGAGTTCCGGGGCAGCCATATTCCGCTGGTCTCCCTGAGCAAGATCTTCTCCATTCCGGACTATGATGAAAGCACGGAAGAGGAGACGGAGATCGTGGTTGTCCGCAAGGGAGAACGGCTGGTTGCCTTGGCTGTGCAGGACTTCATTGGCCAGAACGAAATTGTAATCAAGAACCTAGGCAAGTATCTCCCAGAGGTGCAGGGAATTTCCGGAGCCACGATTCTTGGAGACGGACAGGTAGCGCTTATTATCGATCCGAATGCTTTTATCAAATAATCAGGTTAGAACAGGGAGGGTCATTCCATGGCTGAAGATATCAAAGTAATTGTATTCAAGCTTGGCACTGAAGAATACGGCATTGAAGTAGAGAAGGTCCAGACGATTGAACGTATGATGCCGATTACCCGCGTACCGAAGACCTATTCCTTTATCAAAGGTGTGATCAATCTGCGCGGTGTCGTGATTCCGGTTATCGATCTGCGCGGACGGTTCGGCATTGAGGAAGCGGAGCACACCGACCAGACCCGGATCATCATCGTCAATGTGAATGAGATGGAAGTGGGCTTCATTGTTGATTCAGCCAACGATGTCATTGATCTGAACCGTGACATTATTGATGTACCGCCGGATGTCGTGGGCGGAATCAAGGCGAAGTATCTGGACGGGGTGGCCAAAATTGGTGATGACCGCCTGCTGATTATGCTTAACCTGTCTGAAGTGCTGAACAAGAGTGAAATCGTGCAGCTGGAAAGCCTGGAGGGCTAGCCTATGGAGCTATTCAAGAACTTCAAAGACTTCAAAATGGATGTACTTAAGGAAGTCGGAAATATCGGGGCCGGCAATGCTGCCACCGCCTTATCACAACTGCTTAATAAGCCGATTGATATGGCGGTTCCGAAGGTACAGCTGCTCAGCTTCGAGGAGATCACCGATAAGGTGGGCGGAGCGGAGGAACTGGTATATGCGGTATTCCTGCGTGTGGAAGGTGAAGCCCCGGGCAACCTGTTCTTCATTCTTACCCCAGAGGCGGCAAGCAACCTGCTCAGCCGGATTGCCGGCATTGAAGTCTCCGGCGGCGATGAGCTGAGTGAGATGGAGTTATCCGCACTAAGCGAGATCGGCAATATTCTGGCCGGCTCTTATCTCTCTTCCCTGGCGGACTTCACCTCCCTGACCATGTATCCGACAGTGCCGGCGCTTGCAATGGATATGGCCGGAGCCATTCTTGGCTACGGGCTGCTGCAGTTCGGTCAGATGGGCGATGATGCGCTGCTGATTGATACTACCTTTTTAGAAGGCCAAAATGAAATTGAAGGACAATTCTTCCTTATTCCCGATCCGGAATCGTTCCCCAAAATATTCAAGGCTTTAGGAGTACCGTTCGACAATGATTGAAGAGCAGAGCATCATTAAAGTAGGTATGGCGGATCTGAACGTAGGCAGCCAGGACAGCCTTATTCGTACGACCGGTCTTGGCTCCTGCGTAGGTCTGACTCTGTTTGATCCCGGTAAAAAGCTGGCGGGGATGGCTCATGTCATGCTGCCCTCTTCAGAGATTGCCAGGGAGGGACAGCTGAATATCGCCAAGTTCGCAGATACTGCTGTGCCTGAGCTATTGGCCCGCCTGCTGGGGCTGGGGGCGGTTAGAAGCCGGATTGTGGCCAAGATGGCCGGAGGCTCGCAGATGTTTGCTTTTGCCGGAGGGAGTGACACCATGAGGATCGGGCCTCGGAATGTGGAATCCTGCAAGCTTGCTCTTGAGAGCCTTCATATTCCGCTTATCGCGGAGGACACGGGCGGCAATTATGGGCGCACGATAGAAATCTCCTGCAATACCGGAGTGATTTTTATCCGCAGCGTTCAAAAAGGCCCGAAGGAAATTTAGCCATGAGCAGGAAACTATTGCTGAATATTGTGGCCGGACTGATCGGATTTGTACTAACCTTCCTTGCGAACAACGGACAGAACCTGCTGGGTACCAGCCTGATCCGGGGCATGTACGGATTTATTATCTGGTTTGTGCTTGCTTTCTTCCTGAGATGGGTATTGGGTTTTATTATCGGAAAAGAAGCCTCAGACCCGGAAGCCGGTTTGTTCGATAACGGAGAGTCTCTTGGCGGGAAGCTTGATATTAGTACACCTGAAGAGGATCAGGAGCTCAAAGACCTGTTAACCCCAAAACGGGAGGCGGTCAGTGAAGAGCCCGGGGGGTTCACGCCTTTGCAGCCTCCGAAGCTAGTCTCTATGAAAGATCCTGAAGAATTGGCCAAGGCCGTTCGTCACCTGAAAGAAGAATAAGCGAGTACTGCGGCGAAAGTCCGTCATCTTGCGCCGCATGTTTGCCCGCTGACTAAACTTTGGGAAGGGTGAAAGCCGTTGAACGAGCGTAAAGCAGCTCAGTCGGAAACAGACCTGCTTTGGGAGCAGTGGAAAGAGCACGGCGATCCTGAAGCTAAAAAAAAGCTGATTGAGAGTTATCTCCATATTGTTGATTACGTGTCCAGCCGTCTGGCAGTAGGGCTGCCCAAAAACGTCTCCAAGGACGATTTGGCCAGCAACGGTGTCATGGGACTCATTGATGCGATCGAAAAATTCGACTACAAGCGGGGGCTTCAATTCCAGACCTATGCTTCGTGGCGGGTTCGGGGAGCAATCCTTGATTCTCTGCGGCAAAGTGACTGGGTTCCCAGATCCGTACGCGAAAAAGCGAAAAAAATCGAGGATGCCTACCAGCAGCTGGAGCAGAAGTATTTGAGATCGGTAAGTGACGATGAAATGAGCAAGTATCTGAATATTTCGGAAACGGAGTTTCAGACGATGCTGCAGGATGTCGCAGTAATGTCGCTCTGTTCATTGGAAGATCCTATACGTGAAGAAGAATCAGAGACACGAATGTCCATATTGGTAGATGACAAGGCCAAGAATCCGGACCGTAAAGTGAATGAGTTCTACCTGCGGGATACGCTAACCAAAGGCATCGAGAAACTAACAGTGAAAGAACGGACCGTCGTGTCCCTTTTATATTATGAGGATTTATCTTTAAGCGAGATTGCGGAAGTGATGTCACTGTCTCCTTCGCGAATCTCCCAGCTTCATTCCAAAGCTATTTTGCGGCTAAGAGGAACACTTGAGAAGAACCGGGACCTTCTGATGCAAAATGATTAACCGGGTGACGGTGACAAGGGGGAGCAGAAATTGATCGGTCAATATGTATTGAGCCAATACCTGAGCATTACTTTTTCGGAGGATAAGGGGATTGCTTACCTTCAGTTCACCAAGAAGGATGAGAATTTCACCTGTTCGGTCGAGGACCTTGAGAGCTTCCTGTCCAGTCACAATATTCGTTTCGGTATCCAGCATGATATTGTGCAGCGGATTAGCAGCAACCCGGAAGAATACTTCTGGAACCGGGTGCCGATCGCGATTGGACAGCCTGCTGTCAACGGTAAGGATGGTCGTATTGTGCTGACCGTTGATATGGAGGAGGACCGCAAGCCTCTGGAGAAAGAGGATGGCAAGGTGGATTACAAAGAGTTGGTCCGGCTGCATAACGTAAGGAAGGGCCAGCTTATTGCCAAGGTTATTCCGGCAGAGAACGGTGTGAGCGGCAAAATGGTAACCGGGGAGGAGCTTCCGTTCCGGGCAGGGAAGGAGGCTCATTTCAAGGTAGGCAAGAATGTGGTGGTGGATCAGGAAGAGACCTCCATGTATTCGGCGATTGACGGATTGGTCACGCTGACAGACAAGGGCAAGATCAATGTATTTCCGGTGTATGAAATCAATGGGGATGTGGATTACAGCACGGGCAATATTGATTTCGTGGGCACGGTGGTCATCCGCGGCAATGTGCTTACCGGCTTCACCGTCAAATCCGCAGGAGATATCCGGGTGGTCGGCGGTGTAGAGGGGGCCGAGCTGATATCGGGCGGGTCCATCGAGATTACGGGCGGCATCATCGGATATAATAAAGGGCTCGTTCATGCCGGTAAAAATGTTAAGGTCTCGTTCATCCAGGATGGCAATGTTGTGGCCGGGGAGGATGTTATAGTCTCACAAAGCATCATGCATTCCAGCATCCGGGCAGGCCGCGACGTGTTGTGCAACGGCGCCAAAGGCTTAATTGTTGGCGGTATTGTGCAGGCGGGTGAACACGTGATTGCCCGCACCATCGGCAATACCATGTCTACAGCTACAGCGATTGAAGTGGGCGTTGTTCCCGAGCTGAGAAATGAGATCAACGAACTGCGCCAGGAGCTTCGTCAGCTTCTTGAGAATGAGGACAAGACCAATAAGGCGCTGTATCTGCTTAATCAGCTGGCGAACAATGGCCAGCTATCGCCCGATAAGGTGGCGCTTCGCGTCAAGCTTAATGCAACCAAGCAATCCCATATGCGTGATGAAAAGAGAATTAAAGAGCGTGTGCTGGAGATCGAGCGCATGCTGGAGGACACCGGCAGAGCTAAGGTTGATGTCGTCAAGACGATCTATGGAGGCTCTAAGATCGTAATCGGCAGATATACCAGGTTCGTCAAGGACCCGACGGAGCGGGTATCCTTCATTTACAGTGAAGGGGATATATCCATAATACCGTATGTATAATCAGGCAGGCAGCTGAGGCGGCCTGCTATTCCTTGATTCTGTAACCAATGAGTGGAAAAGAGGGATCTTATGAGTCTGAAACCGGTGGAACTGCAAATTGCTTTGCCCCGTACCCATGATGCGGGCAAAGTTCAGAACAACCTTCAGCAGCGTCCTGCACTCGACCAGCAGCAATTGGCAGGCCAGAATGTCAAGCAGACCCAGGAGATTGCGCAGCGCAGCAGCGAGGTGGACGAGTCCGCAGAATCCGCGCTGCGGGACGGCGGAAAGGGGAACGGCTCCGGGAGTCAGCCTCACACACGTAAGCAGGGCAATCAGGAGAACACCCATGATGCCGAACATCCCTATAAGGGGCACCGTATAGATTTCAGTCTCTGATTTCGACCAGAATAACCGCAAATGCAGTTAAGGCATCCTATGAATTAAATGCAGAAGGAGATTACACATTTGGAACCATGGGTATACATCGTGCTGGTAGGCGCAGTTGCTATTGTTTATGCCCTGCGGCTGCCGGCCAGAACGGGTAAGGAAGACTTGGAGAAGAAGAGCCTGAAGGAGACGGAGGCGGCTCTGGAGCTCTACATGGCTGATATCGAGCACGAGAACTCCGAGCTGCTGAAGCTGGTGGGCGGTATTAAGACACAGTCACAGAGCAATAAGGCGGCCCTGCAGGAAGAGATCGGTGGACTGCGGGAGCAGGTGGGCGAGCTGCAGAAGAGCCTGCTGCTGATGGATGCGCGGCTGACCGCAGAAGAGAAGGGACTGCTTCAGCTGGCAGCCACCTTCTCGCGGGAAGCTTCGTCCGGCCACGCGGAGAAGCCCCAGGGCAGGGAACAGGCTGCCGAGGCAGTACCCCCTGTTAAGCCAAGACCTGTCAGCTCCATTAAGCTGCGGTATCCCCGGCTGTTCGAGCTGCATGAGCAAGGGAAATCAATCGATTCTATCGCCAAGACCGCCGGTCTGCAGCGGGGTGAGGTGCAACTGATCCTGCAGCTTGCCCAGCAGGAGGAATCCGTATGATGAAGAACCGGTTCTTTATGCTGGGACTAGGGGTCGGGCTGATAGCCGGCGCGCTGCTGCTGCAGCTGATGATAGCCGGACGGACGGCGCCTCTGACCAAAGAAGAGCTGATCCGGCAAGCGGCTAGCCTGAACCTGACTGTTGTAGATCCGGCAGAAGCTGCTGCAACAGCAACGTCGTCCCCGGAGGAAGCGGCCAAGGCCCAGGCTTCCGGGGCGCCAGCAGCAACACCGGCATCTACGCCTGCTGTCCCGCCCAAGCCGGCTGCAGTGCCAAGCGCCGCAACGACTCCGGGCAAGCCTTCAGCTCCTGCACAGCCGCAGAGCACCGCAGCACCTGTTACCAAGGCTCCGGCTACGCCTGAAGCGCCTGTGGCTGCGGTTGACGGGGTAATCTCTCTTAAGATTCCCACTGGAATTACTCTCGCCCAGACGGCAGATTTACTTGCGGAAGCCGGGGTTATTGAGGATAAGAATAAGTTCCTCCAGACGGCAAACAGCCGTAAGGTGAATACTATCATTCAATACGGCAGCTACAGCTTCACCAAGGGAGAGAGCATCAACTCCATTATTGACAAGCTGATTACCGTAAAAAAGTAATCGTTGCATAGGCTGTTTTATTATGATATATTAATTGACGGTGTTAAAACACACGCCGGTTGATTTCGACAAGGGGTGCTTTCTTCTGAAGAAAGTCTTGCTGAAAGATGACGCGCGGCGGAGGAGACACACAATAAACCAAACTTAGGAGGTGTGTGAAGATGGCAGTAATCTCCATGAAGCAGCTTCTCGAAGCTGGGGTACACTTCGGTCACCAGACTCGTCGTTGGAACCCAAAGATGGATCGTTATATCTTCACTGAAAGAAACGGAATTTACATTATTGACTTGCAAAAGACAGTCAAAAAGGTAGAGGAAGCTTACAACTTTGTAAAGAGCGTCGCTGGCGACAACGGCACAATCCTATTCGTAGGAACAAAGAAGCAGGCACAGGATTCCGTAAAAGAAGAAGCTGAACGTTCGGGTATGTTCTTCATTAACCAGCGTTGGCTCGGTGGTACCCTGACTAACTTCCAGACTATTCAGAAGCGTATTGACCGCCTGAAGAAATTGGAAGCTTGGGAAGAAGACGGTACCTTTGCAGTATTGCCTAAGAAAGAAGTTATCCTTCTCCGCAAAGAGAAAGATCGTCTTGAGAAATTCCTGGGCGGTATCAAGAACATGAAAGGTCTTCCAAGCGCGCTGTTCATCATTGACCCGCGTAAAGAGCGCATTGCTGTAGCAGAAGCTCGCAAATTGGGTATTCCTATCGTAGCTATCGTTGATACTAACTGCGATCCGGATGAAATTGACTACGTAATTCCAGGCAATGACGACGCTATCCGCGCCGTGAAGCTCTTGACTGGTAAGATGGCTGATGCCGTTGTTGAAGCTCATCAGGGCGAAGACACAACTACAGCTTAAGTAGTAACCGGAACATAAAACATAAACTTAAATGAAAAAGGGTGGTTGGCAGGTGGATAACCTCTCACTGCCCTTTTTTTAAAATGCATGCGAGTATCACTTTATGCCTGCGTATGACAACGACTATGATCCTGGAGGGAATAACAATGGCAGTAGATGCAAAAGCAGTGAAGGAACTTCGTGAAAGAACCGGGGCAGGAATGCTCGATTGTAAGAAAGCTTTGGAAGAAGCAAACAACGATATCACCAAAGCAGCAGAATTGCTTCGTGAAAAAGGTCTGTCCGCAGCAGCCAACAAAGCAGGACGTATTGCTACTGAAGGAACTGTAGAATCCTATATCCACGCTGGCGGCCGTATTGGCGTTCTGGTAGAAATTAACTGCGAAACTGACTTTGTAGGCAAAACCGATTCCTTCAGAGAATTCGCACGTGACATCGCTATGCAAATCGCAGCAGCGAACCCGCTGTATGTCCGCCGTGAAGAAGTACCTTCTGCAGACGTAGAGAAGGAAAAAGAAATTCTTAAGGCACAAGCGCTGAACGAAGGCAAGCCTGAGAAGATCGTTGAAAAAATGGTGGAAGGCCGCATCAGCAAGTTCTATGAAGAATACTGCCTGATGGAGCAATCCTTCGTTAAAGACCCGGACAAGACAATCTCCCAGCTGCTGAATGAAAAAATCAGCACGATCGGCGAGAACATCACAATCCGCCGCTTTGTTCGTTTCGAACTGGGTGAAGGTCTTGAGAAGAAAGTCGACAACTTCGTAGAAGAAGTTATGGCACAAGTAAAACAATAATAACTGCATGACATTGATTAAGAACTGAATACAGGCAAGCATCAAAAGAGCGGAACACATACAAGTAGTGTTCCGTCTTTTGTAGAAAGTGAGGGTATATAATTGGAACAACCGGTATTTAAGAGAGTAGTCCTTAAGGTAAGCGGTGAATCGCTCGCCGGACAGAATGGCTATGGCATCGATGCCGATACGATCATCTCTATTGCAGAGCAGGTCAAGGAAGTCGTGGAGCTTGGAGTTCAGGTTGCGATTGTATGCGGCGGTGGCAACATCTGGCGCGGAATCGCCGGAAGTGCAAGCGGTATTGACCGGGCAACAGCCGATTATATGGGAATGCTGGCAACAGTGATGAACTCGCTGGCATTGCAGGACGCTCTGGAGCAGATCGATGTCCCTACCCGGGTTCAGACCTCTATTGCCATGCAGCAGATTGCTGAGCCTTATATCCGCCGCCGGGCGATCCGGCATCTGGAGAAGGGCCGCGTAGTTATTTTTGCCGCAGGGACAGGGAATCCGTTCTTCTCGACAGATACTACGGCAGCGCTTAGAGCAGCCGAGATTGAAGCCGAGGTTATCCTCATGGCCAAGAATAAGGTAGACGGCGTCTACTCAGCAGATCCGTTCAAGGACAGCACAGCCGTGAAATATGAGCAGCTTACTTACATGGATATTCTGAACAAAAACCTGGGGGTTATGGATTCTACCGCTTCCTCACTCTGCATGGATAATAATATACCGCTCATTGTGTTTGCTATTACAGAGCAAGGCAATATTAAACGCGTCGTTCTCGGCGAAAAAATCGGGACGATCGTTAAAGGGAGTGTAAATTAAATGCCACAATCGGTTAAGAAGAATGCCGAAGAGCGTATGGAAAAAGCGATTCTCTCGCTGAAACGCGACTTGGCAACACTGCGGGCAGGACGCGCTTCGACGTCGCTGCTGGATCGCATCCAGGTTGAATATTACGGTGCTCCAACTCCTATTAATCAGCTGGCCAACATCAGCACACCGGATTCCCGGACCCTGCTGATCCAGCCGTGGGACAAAACTTCAATGTCAGACATCGAAAAGGCGATTATGAAATCCGACATTGGGATTACTCCAGCCAATGACGGTACGATCATCCGCCTGTCGATTCCTCCGCTTACCGAAGAACGCCGCACTGAGCTGGTGAAATTCACCAAGAAGTTCGGTGAAGAAGCGAAGGTAGCGATCCGCAACATCCGCCGCGATGCCAATGATGACATCAAGAAGATGGAGAAGAACGGCATTTCAGAAGATGAATCACATGGACATCAGGAAGATATCCAGAAATCAACGGATAAGTTCATAGCTGAAGTCGACAAAGTGCTCTTGTCCAAAGAAAAAGAGATTATGGAAGTATAACGAAATTCATGAGACTTCAGGCCCCTCCGTTAATGGTGGGGTTTGTCTCTTTCTGATAAGAGCTTGGAGGAAACGGAAATGATCAAACGGATTCAAGAATGGCTGAGCCGTAAAGACAGGCAGGAGCCAGTCGAGATTTCACCGGATAATATTCCCCGGCACGTAGCGATAATTATGGATGGCAACGGACGCTGGGCGAAGCGGCGCGGTATGCCCCGGGTTGTGGGCCATCAGAACGGGATGAAGGCAGTCAAACGTGCTACGATTGCAGCGAATGACCTCGGAGTAGAATTTTTGACTCTGTACGCTTTCTCTACGGAGAACTGGACCCGGCCTAAGGATGAAGTGGATTTCCTGATGCGCCTCCCCGTAGAATTCCTGGCGATTGAACTGGATGAACTCATTGAGAAGAATGTACAGGTGCGCGTAATGGGCAACACGGAGGCTTTGCCTTCCCATACCCGCAAGGCGATGGAAGAAGCGGTCGCCCGCACACTAAGCAATACCGGACTTATACTTAATTTTGCTCTGAACTACGGCGGGCGTAAGGAAATTGAGGACTGTATGCGCGCTCTGGGCAAGGATATCCAGGCAGGAATTCTGTTACCTGAAGAGATCACTTCAGAGCTGATTGACAACAGACTGTCATCCAGCGGATTACCCGATCCTGACCTGCTCATCCGTACGAGCGGGGAGATGCGGCTCAGTAACTTTATGCTGTGGCAAATCGCCTATAGTGAATTTTGGTTTACGGATGCGTACTGGCCGGAGTTCGACAAGACGCATCTGATGCAGGCTGTGGCTGAATATCAGCGCCGCACACGCCGTTATGGTGGATTGAAGTAGCCTGATGGGAGAGGGATTCTTTGAAGCAGCGATTGATTACCGGAATTGTTGCCGGGGCCTTGTTTTTAGGGTTATGCTATTGGGGTGGCTGGCCGTATCAGCTGATGCTGACTGCGATGGCCCTCATCGGCTATTATGAATTTGTGAAAATGACAGGTACAGCAACCTTCGGGCTGACTGCTGTATTTGGTTATGCCTCTGTAGTAGGCTTTATGATTCCTTGGGATCTCCTGGGAACGAATAAGCTATTTTCCTGGGAACAGGGGATTTGGCTGGTATTGCTGCTGTTCCTGCTGGTCACTGTCTTCAGTAAGAATAAGCTTGATATCAAAATCACCGCGATGATGTTCACTGGCATTGTTTACATAGGAATGGGGTTCTCGTATATGGGAATCGCCCGCGGTGCGGGAGATGGCCATGGCCTCTTCTGGACGATCCTGCTGCTGTGCTGTATATGGGGCAGTGATGCCGGAGCCTATTTTGTCGGCAGAAGCTTCGGGAAGAACAAGCTGTGGCCTGCGATCAGTCCTAACAAGACTATAGAGGGCGCGCTTGGCGGAGTATTGATTTCTGCTGTCATATCGATTGTGTTTGCTATACTGGTTCCTGATCTGCTGACTATCGGACGCGCGCTGCTGATTGGAATTGCCTGCGCTGTGCTGGGTCAACTTGGAGATCTTGTACAATCTGCCTATAAACGGGTGTACGGTATTAAGGATTCAGGCTCACTCTTGCCGGGTCACGGTGGCATCCTGGACCGCTGCGACAGCTGGATCATCGTATTTCCTTTCGTACATATCGTAATGCTGATGCCTTACTATTAACGACAGGGAGAAGGAAAGCAACTGTGAAAAGAATTAGTATTCTCGGCTCCACGGGTTCCATCGGTACCCAGACGCTGGATGTGGTCGCTATGCATCCGGAAGCTTTTGAAGTCGATGGACTGGCGGCGGGAAGTAATACTTCACTGCTGCTGGAACAGGTCCGCCGTTTCAAGCCTCGCCGTGTATCGGTATCCACGAAGGAGCTTGCAGAGGAGATCAGATCCAGTCTGCCTGCCGGTGTAGAGCTGTACAGCGGAAGTGAAGGTCTGGTGGAGATTGCTGCCGGAGGCGATGCACAGACGGTCGTAACTGCGCTTGTAGGCAGTGTAGGACTTCAGTCTACGCTGGCGGCGATTGAAGCCGGCAGACATATTGGACTGGCTAATAAGGAGACACTGGTGACCGCCGGACATCTGGTTACAGAGCTGGCTGGACGCAAAGGTGTGAAGCTGCTGCCAGTGGACAGCGAGCATTCGGCGATTTTCCAATGCTTAAATGGGGAGAACCGTGAAGATGTGGCTTCAATTACCATTACTGCCTCGGGTGGCTCGTTCCGTGATTATAAGCGTGAACAGCTTACGAATGTTACCGTAGCGGACGCACTGCGCCACCCCAATTGGAGCATGGGGGCCAAGATTACTATTGACTCGGCAACCATGGTTAACAAAGGCCTGGAGGTTATTGAAGCCCACCATTTGTTCGCCCTTCCGTATGAGCAGATTGATGTGGTGCTGCATCCGGAGAGTATCATTCACTCCTATGTGGAGTTCTGCGACAGCAGCATTATTGCTCAGCTTGGGACTCCTGATATGCGGGTTCCCATTCAATATGCGCTCACCTATCCCGACCGCTGGCCGTCTCCTGCGAAGCGTTTGTCTCTGGCTCAGGTAGCCAGCCTGACCTTCCGGGAGATGGATTATGAGCGCTATCCGGCGCTAAAGATGGCTATTGACTGCGGCATAGCGGGCGGCACATTCACAACAGCCTTCAATGCAGCCAATGAGGTCGCCGTGGCCCGCTTCCTGCGCGGTGAGATTCCCTTCCTGCGGATTGATGAGATTATTGATGAAGTGCTTCAGCGTCATCAGGGTGAAGCGAACCCCGGTCTGGAACAGATTCACAGTAGCGATATAGCTTCCCGGGAGCTTGCGGCTGTCCTGTAAAGGGATAAGAGGCCTTTGGAAACGGTGAATATGGCTGTACCCTGAAAAATAGGTGTGGACTGTTGATTCTCTTGTGCCCTGCCTTGGAATAATGATAAATTAAGAGGACATACTTCGGTCTTACACCTTAAGGGGGAATGTTGCGCTATGGAGATGGTAAGAGTTGTTTTTTTAACGGTGTTTATGTTCTTTGTTCTGGTGACTGTCCATGAATGGGGACATTATTATTTTGCCAAACGCGCCGGAATTCTTGTACGGGAATTTGCGATCGGTTTCGGTCCGAAACTGTTCTCTTATAAACGCGGTGAAACCCAGTTCACGCTCCGCCTGCTGCCCTTCGGGGGATACGCCCGTATGGCCGGCGAAGATCCGGAGATGGTTGAGATCGGCCCCGGGCAGACCATTGCTGTCCGGCTGGGCCAGGATAACAAGGTAAAGAATATTTACCTCGATTCCCTGGATACGCGCAGAAATGTTATACGCGGCGAAGCACAGTTCACGGATCTGGAGAATGAACTGAAGATCCGCCTTGATGTAGATGGTGAAGTGACCACCTATGATGTGAATCCGCAGGCGATGATGATCAAAGGCACCCAGCAGACGCAAATTGCGCCCAAGGACCGCCAGTTCGGCAGCAAAACCGTCGGCCAGCGCGCGATAGCGATCCTGGCCGGACCGGTAATGAACTTCATTCTGGCGTTTGTGCTATTTGCACTTCATCTGCAGATGGCCGGAATACCGGTGGAGAATCCGACCTATGTGAAGATCGGTGACGTCAGCTTAGGGATGCCTGCGCAGGAAGCAGGTCTTCAGAAGGGCGACATCGTGGTCACTGTGGACGGGCAGGCCATCGGCGGAGATTACCAGAAGATGATCAAGCTGACTTCAGCCTCCAAAGGCAAAGAAATGAACTGGACGCTGAAGCGCGGCGAAGAGACCTTGAATGTGACCATGATTCCCCGTGGAATGGAAGGGGAGCAAGGCGGCAAGGTTGGAATTACGCCGGAGCTTCCTACCCGCAAGGCCGGAGTGGGGGAGACAATTACCAAGTCCGGTACAGCTATGGTCGACACCACCAAGCTGATTTTTATCGGCTTCAAGCAGCTGATCAACAAATTTAATATGGATGATATCTCCGGGCCGGTGGGCACGTTCCAATTGACCGGGCAGATTGCCCAGCAGGGGATTCAGTATTTGACCTATTGGGCGGCTATTCTCAGCCTGTATCTAGGGATCTTCAATCTTCTGCCGATTCCTGCACTGGATGGCAGCCGGCTTGTATTCCTGGGTGTTGAGGCACTGCGCGGCAAGCCGGTGGACCCGAGCCGGGAAGGCATGGTCCACTTTGTAGGCTTTGCCCTGCTGTTCCTGGTGATGATCGCTGTTACGTATAATGATATTTTACGCCTCATAAGCGGCTGACGGATGTCATATCTTTTTTATCCCGCGATGCATTTGATTGGGCTTCACACCTAATGTGCAATCTGAGGGGCGAATAATAGGAGGATTTCTTCACATGGCCAAAGACAAGCAGTTCGTTACAGAGATCACGCCGCAGGGCGAGGATTTCTCACGCTGGTATATCGATGTTATCAAAAAAGCTGACCTGATGGATTATTCGCCGGTCCGCGGCTGTATCGTGTTCAAACCGGACGGCTATGAAATCTGGGAGCATATCCAGGAGGAAATGAACCGCCGCCTGAAGGCGACCGGTCACCGGAATGCCTACTTCCCGCTGTTCATTCCCGAGAGCTTTTTCCAGAAGGAGAAGGAACATGTGGAGGGCTTCAACCCGGAGCTGCCTTGGGTCACTGAGGCCGGAGGCGATGTGCTGGAAGAACGTCTGGCGATCCGCCCTACGTCCGAGACCATGTTTGGCCATATGTATTCCAAGTGGATTCAGTCTTACCGAGACCTTCCGGTGCTGATCAACCAATGGGCCAACGTAGTCCGCTGGGAGAAACGTACCCTGCCGTTCATCCGTACGACAGAATTCCTCTGGCAGGAAGGCCATACCGCGCATGAGAATGAGACGGAAGCACGCGAAGAAACGATGAAGATGCTTGATAACTACCGCGACTTCGTGGAGACCTTTCTGGCTATTCCGGTAGTGACCGGACAGAAGACGCCATCCGAGCGGTTTGCCGGTGCTGTGGATACGTATTCCATTGAAGCGATGATGAAGGATGGACGGGCTGTACAGGCCGCTACCTCACATTATCTGGGCACCAAGTTCGCGGTTGCTTTTGATATCCAATATCTGAACCGGGAGAATGTACTGGAACATGCACATACGACCTCGTGGGGCTCTACCACGCGTCTGATCGGTTCCCTCATCATGGTGCATGGTGACGACCGTGGACTGGCTCTGCCGCCGAAGGTAGCGCCTACGCAAGTCATTATGATTCCAATCGGACCGCCTAAGACCCGCGAAGCAGTCATCGGACGTACCGACGAACTGTTTGGTGAGCTTAAGAGCGCCGGAATCCGCGTGCGTGTAGATGACCGTGCGGATGTAACCCCGGGCTGGAAGTTCAATGAATATGAAATGCGCGGCGTCCCTGTCCGTCTGGAGCTTGGTCCGCGTGATATGGAGAATGGCGTCTGCGTGCTTGTATCCCGGATCAGCGGCGAGAAGAAGGTCATTCAGCAGGAGAACCTGGTTGAAGAAGTGAATGCGATGCTTGCGCAGGTCCATCAGGAAATGTACGAGCGGGCACTGAAATTCCGTGAGGATCATTTCTATTCCGTAGACACTCTTGAGCAGATGAAGGATTCTATGGAAGAGAAACGCGGCTTTGCGCTTGCAGGCTGGTGCGGCTCTGAGGAATGTGAAGATAAGGTCAAGGAAGAGACCGGCGCAGGCAGCCGTAATATTCCGTTCCACCCGTCAGAAACGAAAGAGACCTGTATTTGCTGCGGCAAGCCTGCTCAGCATACGGTTGTATTTGCCAAAGCATATTAATCGGCAACCTTATATTTGTTATTTTTTTATATCAGCTTCTGGCGAGAGGAGTCGGCGGGCCGCAAGTACCCAATGCTTTTTAAGCTGGAGGCTTTTTCTTACAATTATTGCCGAGTTAGGTGGGGAATTCATGGAGCAGAACGTGGAGAGAAGAAAGAGGTTTGAGCTGTTGATGAAGCAGGGGGAGATTCCACCTGCTATGATTGATCCCTATTTTGTAGACGGACAGATTGAACGGGTGGAGATTAGCCGCGGCAACCATGACTGGCATATCGTGATTGCGAAGACAACCCTGATTCCCGCCCAGACCTACCGGGCATTTATCCTTAGAATGCGTGAGAAGCTGCAGCATATTGCCAAGGTCAGCTTCTTGTTCCTATATGATGATACTGTAAGCAGAGCTGATATTGTACAGGAGTACTGGGGCATGTTCCTGGAGTGGGTCCAGCGTGAGATTCCGTCCGTCAACGGTTGGCTGACGCGCTCCAGCCAGGAGCTGCAGGACGGCACGCTCATCCTAAGCCTGAACGATTCCATGTCGCTCGAACTGGCCCGCAAAAAGGGTATCGAAGCCGCCATTATTAAATATTATGATAAATACTTCGCTCTCCCTCTCAAGGTCAAGCTGCAGATGTCCGAGGATGAGACTAAGAACAAAGCGGATGCCTATGAGGAGTTCCAGCAGAAGCTCCAGCAGGAGCAGCGTGAGCTGGTAGAGCTGATGATGATGAACAGTGAGCCGGACGAGCCTGAAGAAGCGGGGGACCCGGGCGAGGTCATTAAGCTTCAGATCGGGAATGACATTAAGGAGCAGGCCGTCTCCATTCTGGAGATTCAGGATGAAGAGAAGAAGATTACAATCCAGGGGACGATCTTCGGGCTGGACAGCAAAGAGCTGCGTAACGGGAATACGCTGTTCACCTTCTGCATCACAGACTTTACGGATTCCCTGCAGATGAAGATGTTCGCCAAAACCAAGGAAGAGCTGAAGATCATGGGTCAGCTGGCTAACGGCAAATGGGTCCGGGCGCGCGGCAAAGTGGAGTATGACCGGTTCATGCAGATTCCCGAGCTGGTGATGATTCCTTCGGATCTGACCGAGGTGTCGGCGCCGCCTGCCCGTAAGGACAATGCCAAGGAGAAGCGCGTGGAGTTTCACCTGCATACGACTATGAGCACGATGGATGCGGTAGCACCGATTGATGCCTATGTCAAAACAGCTGCGAAATGGGGCCACCCGGCACTTGCAGTTACCGACCACGGCAATGTTCAGAGCTTCCCGGATGCGAATCATGCCGCCCATAAGCATAAGCTCAAGATGCTCTACGGTGTCGAGGCCAATGTCGTCAATGACGCGGTCAATATCGTGGAGAATGCGCAGCCGCTGGAGCTTAAGACGGCAACCTATGTCGTTTTTGACATCGAGACCACGGGGTTGTCCATCACACGCAATAACATCACGGAGCTTGCGGCGATCAAGATGTGCGAAGGCAAGGAGCTGGACCGCTACACCACCTTTGTCAATCCGCATGAGAAAATCCCCTACCACATCCAGCAGCTGACGAACATTACGGATGAAATGGTCAAGGATGCCCCGGATCTGGAACCGGTGCTTAAGGAATTCGTGGAGTTTGTAGGAGACAGCATTCTCGTTGCGCACAATGCGCGGTTCGATATGGGCTTCATTCAAGCTTCTCTGAAGAAGCTGGGGCAGCCGGAGCTGCCGAATCCTTCACTGGATACGCTGGAGCTGGCGCGTCTGCTCTTCCCCAAAATGAAGAACCACCGGCTCAATACGCTTGCTGACAAGTACAAGGTACTGCTGGAGAGCCATCACCGTGCGGTGGATGATACGATAGCACTGGGCGGGATTCTGAACGGTCTCTTGGCCGATGCGGAGAAGATGAAGGGGATGACCCGGCTGGACCGGCTGAATGATTATGTAGGCAATGACCTGTCGAATGTGCGGCCGTTTCACTGCGGCATCTATGCACTGAATCCCATCGGCAAAAAGAACCTCTACAAGCTGATCTCCATGTCGCATACCGAGTACTACAAGCGGGTACCCTGCATTCCCAAATCGAAGCTTGAAGAGCATCGTGACGGACTGCTCGTCATATCCGGCTGTGAGCGGGGCGAGTTCTTCGAGGCTGTGCTGAACAAGACCTTAGAAGAGGCGATTGAGGTTGCCCAGTTCTATGATGTGCTGGAAATCCAGCCGCTGACCATGTACATGCATCTGGTGGATAAAGGGTTCGTAGCGAGTCCAGAGGACCTGCGGGGAGTTGTACGCAAAATCTGTGAGATTGGCGAGCAGATAAACAAGCCGGTGATAGCCACTGGGAATGTGCACTATCTGGAGCCGCGCGATAAGCTGTTCCGCGATATTACGATCCACGGGATTACCGGGTTCAGTCCGCTGAAGGACCAGAACAAGCCGGATGCCCACTTCCGTACAACCGATGAGATGCTTGCCGAGTTCGAATACCTGGGTGCAGCCAAAGCGAAGGAAGTCGTGGTAACGAATACTGTTGAGCTGGCTGAGCGGTTCGAGGAGTACGATTTGTTCCCAAGCGATCTCTTCACACCTATTATTGAAGGTGCGGATGATGAGATCCGCAATACCTGCTATGACACTGCCAAATCGATCTACGGCGAGGAGCTGCCGGAGGTTGTGGTTGCCCGTCTGGAGAAGGAGCTTGCCCCGATTATTAAATACGGGTTCTCCGCCAACTATCTGATCTCGGAACGGCTGGTCAAAAAGTCGAACCAGGACGGTTATCTCGTCGGTTCCCGTGGCTCGGTAGGCTCGTCGGTAGTGGCAACATTCCTTGGAATATCGGAGGTTAATCCTCTCCCGGCCCACTATATCTGCACCAATTCCGAATGCCGGCACAGCGAATGGTTCCTGGACGGAAGTGTACCGAGCGGCTTTGACTTGCCGGATAAGGACTGTCCGGATTGCGGCGGCAAGCTTAAGGGAGAAGGGCAGGATATTCCGTTTGAGACCTTCCTGGGCTTCAAAGGGGACAAGGTTCCCGATATCGACCTTAACTTCTCCGGGGAGTATCAGCCGAACGCCCATAATTTTACCAAAACAATGTTCGGTCCGGACAATGTATTCCGCGCGGGAACCATCGGTACGGTGGCGGAGAAGACCGCCTTCGGCTTCACTAAGAAATATGAGGAGCATCACCAGAAGCGCTGGCGCGGCGCGGAGGTTGGACGGCTTGCCGCCGGCTGTACCGGTGTGAAGCGCAGTACGGGGCAGCATCCCGGCGGTATCGTTGTTTTGCCGGACTACATGGAGATCGAAGATATCACTCCGGTGCAGTTCCCGGCGGATGATGTGACAGCCGAGTGGAAGACCACCCATTTCGACTATCACGCCTTCGATGCCAACCTGCTCAAGCTCGATATTCTCGGCCACGATGATCCGACGATGATGCGGATGCTGCAGGATCTGACTGGCGTCGACCCGACGACCATTCCAATGAATGATCCGAAGGTGATGAGTATGTTCAACTCTACGGATGCGCTCGGGGTAAGGCCGGATCAGATCCGCACCCCGGTAGCCACTTATGGAGTGCCCGAGATGGGGACGAAGTTCGTCCGCCAGATGCTTGTCGAAGCGAAGCCGTCCAGCTTTGCCGATTTGCTGCAGATTTCGGGGCTGTCCCATGGAACCGGCGTGTGGCTGGGAAATGCCCAGGAGCTGATCAAGAACAACACCTGCAACATTAAGACGGTAATCGGCTGCCGTGATGATATTATGCTCTATCTGATCTATAAGGCCGGCATGGATGCCAGTCTGGCCTTCAAAATTACGGAGAGCGTGCGTAAAGGGAAGGGCTTGCCGCCGGAGTGGATTGAAGAGATGAAGAATTGCAAGGTGCCGCAGTGGTACATTGATTCCTGTCTCAAAATCCAGTATATGTTCCCGAAGGCCCATGCCGCGGCTTATGTTATTTCAGCGGTGCGAACAGCCTTCTTCAAGCTGTATCATCCGATAGAATACTATGCGACTTACTTCTCGGTCCGCGCGGCGGATTTCGATATCGAGCTGTGCTGCAAAGGCTACGAAGCCATTGCGCGCCAGCTGGTAGAGATCGAAGCCAAGGGCTTCCAGGCGCTGCCTAAGGAAAAAGCTATGCTTCCGGTCCTGGAGATGGCCCTGGAGATGACCGCACGCGGCTTCACCTTCAAGAACATTGATCTGTACCGCTCGGACGCTACCAAATTTACGGTAGACGGTACGAGCCTGATCCCTCCATTCTCCTCGCTTGCGGGAATCGGGGATAATGCTGCGATTAATATCGCTGCTGCCAAGGACGCAGGAGAATTCCTCTCCATTGAGGATTTCCAGCAGAAATCCAAGGCCAGTAAAACGGTGATTGAGCTGCTCACGGGAATGGGCTGCTTCCGGGGATTGCCGGAGAGCAACCAGCTTTCACTGTTCTAACAACCGGCTTAAGTGATAGCATATAGAGTCCTTTAAAAAGGGGAGTCAAGGGCTGGTACTTGTCAGTGCTGCCTCACTATGGTATAATTTTTTTGGTAATAATGAGATAAGTCCGTTGTGTAAAGAGTGGGGAAACCCACTCTTTATCTTTGGTATATAGCAAAAGACAAGTTCGTGGAGGTAATCTTCTTTTGAGCACACCCAAATCCAAAATTAAACAAACGGTAGAGCAGCTGCTCGGGTCCTATCTCGAGGACAATGGTTTCGAACTGGTGGACGTTGAATACGTGAAGGAAGGCTCCAACTGGTTTCTGCGCGTATTCGTAGACAAAGAGGGCGGCATCGATATCGATGACTGCGGTACCATCAGCGAATATATCAGCCAGAAGCTGGATGAGAATGATCCGTTCTCCGAAGCGTATTTCCTTGAAGTCTCCTCGCCGGGAGCTGAGCGTCCGCTCAAGAAAGCTGCGGATGTCGCCAAGGCAGTGGGCAAGGACGTATATGTAACGGTCTATGAGCCGATTCAAGGACTCAAAGAATTCGAAGGCCGGTTGCTCTCGTTCGAGAACGAGGAACTGCTCATCTCCGCGGGCAAAAAAGAACATGTGGTACCTTACGCCAAGGTCGCCAGTGCGAGATTGGCCATTATTTTTTAACGTCTTGAAAGGGGGACCGGAATTTCATGAGTATGGAGTTTATTGAAGCTATGAATGAACTGGAAAGGGAGAAAGGCATCAGCAAGGATGTGCTGTTCGAAGCCATCGAAGCGGCGCTGATCTCCAGCTATAAACGCAATTTCAATGCGGCGCAGAATGTGCGTGTGGATATGAACCGCAACACAGGCGTAATCAAGGTGTTTGCCCGCAAGCTGATTGTGGAGGAGGTTCTCGATGCACGGACTGAGATCTCACTCCTGGCTGCCCGGGAGATCAACCCGCATTTCCAGCTGGAGGACATCGCTGAGCAGGAAGTCACGCCGCGTGATTTCGGCCGCATTGCCGCCCAGACTGCGAAGCAGGTGGTTACCCAGCGTATCCGTGAAGCGGAACGCGGCCTGATCTATAACGCTTTTATCGACAAGGAAGATGATATTGTTACCGGCCTTGTACAGCGTCAGGATATGCGCAATATCTATGTGGATCTTGGCAAAATCGAGGCGGTTCTTCCGCTGAGCGAGCTGATGCCTGGAGAGAAGTTCAAGCAGAGCGAGCGCATCAAGGCTTATATCACCAAGGTGGAGAACACGACCAAAGGACCGCAGATCATGCTGTCCCGCAGTCATCCGGGTCTCCTGAAGCGTCTGTTCGAGCTGGAGGTGCCGGAGATTTTTGACGGGGTGGTGGAGATTCGTTCCGTTGCCCGCGAAGCCGGCTTCCGCTCCAAGATCGCCGTGTTCTCACGCAATCCTGAAGTGGACCCGGTGGGCTCCTGCGTAGGGCCGAGAGGCACACGTGTACAGACCATCGTGACTGAGCTTCGCGGTGAGAAGATTGATATCGTCAGATATTCCGAGCTGGTGCAGGAGTATGTAGCCAATGCGCTTAGCCCGTCCAAGGTGCTTGAGGTTCAAGTCTTTGAAGCTGAGAAAATGGCCCGCGTCATTGTTCCTGACTATCAGCTGTCGCTGGCTATCGGCATCAAGGGGCAGAATGCCCGTCTTGCCGCCAAGCTGACCGGCTGGAAGATCGATATCAAGAGCGAGACGCAGGCGGAGCAGGAATACGGCAGACCCAGATCGTCCAATGATGAAATGCATCAGGATTCCGTCTCCATCGATTAATGAATGCTGACTGACGGGAGGTGCTTTGTTATGAAGCAAAGAAAGGTGCCGCTGCGTAAATGCGTTGCCAGCCAGGAGATGATGCCTAAGAAAGAGCTGATTCGCGTGGTGAGAACGCCTGAAGGCGAGGTGCTGATCGACCTGACAGGCAAGAAGTCGGGCCGTGGCGCTTATATCTGCGGTAAACTGGAATACTTTAAGCTAGCACAGAAGACCAAAGCACTTGACCGGGCATTGAAATGTCAGGTCAGTCCTGAAATCTATGCCCAGCTTGCCCGGGATTTTGCATCCGTGGAGGAGCAGTTTTTGGCAGCGAAGGATAGTGAGGACAATGAGTAAGACACTTTCTTATTTAGGGCTTGCGATGAGAGCAGGCAAGATTGTCACCGGCGATGAGGCTGTGCTTAAGGCAGTGCGGTCTTCAGAGGCGAAGCTGGTCGTCCTGGCAGGTGACGCTTCAGATAATACCCAGAAGAAGTTCCGCGATAAATGCGGAACCTACGATATTCCACTAGTAATCGCATTTCACCGGGATGAACTCGGTGCAAGTATTGGTAAGGACCAGCGCGTGGTGCTGGCCGTTACGGATAAAGGATTCGCGGAAATGATCTCCAGAACGCTTGGAGATACTGTCGGAGGTGGAGTTATTGACTAAAGAAGATAATAAGGATAAGCTGCGCGTATACGAATATGCCAAGTCTTTGAACATGAGCAGTAAAGAAATTATTACCATTCTGAAGCGTTTGGATGTTCCGGTGAATAATCATATGAGTGTCATGGAGAATGGCTCCGTGAACAAAGTTGAACAGTTCTTCAAGGACATCAAGTCAAACGCTGCAGCCAAGCGGGACAACGGCACCAGCAGCCGTCCGGTAGTCACTACCGGTGCGGTAACCGCCGAAGTACGCAGTGCTCAGAATACCAACAAAATTCAATCGGAAAAGCAGGTAGGTATGAACAGTAACCAAAACAACAACCAGTCGACGACGTCCCCAAGGCCCCAAAGCGGACAAGATTCCCGCAGAACACAAACATCAGGATCCGCTCAGAATTCCCGCCCGCAGGGCAGTTCAAGCAGCAGCCGTCCACAAAGCAGTTCGACTGGCAGCCGCCCGCAAGGCAGCTCCACCGGCAGCCGCCCACAGGGCAGCTCCACTGGCGGAAGCCGTCCACAAGGCAGCTCTACTGGCGGAAGCCGTCCACAGGGCAGCTCCACTGGCAGCCGTCCGCAAGGCAGCTCTACTGGCGGAAGCCGTCCACAAGGCAGCTCTACTAGCGGAAGCCGCCCACAGGGCAGCTCTACTGGCAGCCGTCCGCAAGGACAAGGCGGCGCACCACGTACAGGTGACCGTCCGTCAGGTCAAGGCAATGCAGGCGGAGGTTTCTCACGCAATGACGGTCCTAAGAAGAATACCACTGGCGGCAGACCTGGCGGCAACAACAGCGGCCAGAAACGTTACGACGACAACAAGGGCGGCAACTATCGCGGCCGTGGCGGCAAGAACAACCGCGGCAGAAACCAGCCGACCGTATATCGTGAGAAGATTGACAACACACCTAAGAAGATCATTGTCCGTGGCAGCATGACCGTGGGTGAAACCGCGAAGCTGCTTCACAAGGATGCTTCGGAAGTGATTAAGAAGCTGATCTCGATGGGGGTTATGGCCACCATCAATCAGGAGCTTGATATCGATACGATTCTGCTGCTGGCCGGCGAATTCGGCGTAGAAGTAGAAGTGAAGATTCCGGTTGACGAAGACAGCTTCGAGACCGTTGAAGAGAATGATTCCGAAGACGATCTGATGACACGGCCACCGGTTGTAACGATCATGGGTCACGTTGACCATGGTAAAACAACCTTGCTCGATGCTATCCGTTCCACGAATGTATCCGGTGGCGAAGCAGGCGGAATTACGCAGCATATCGGTGCCTATCAGGTTGAGATTAATCATAAGAAAATCACATTCCTTGATACTCCGGGCCATGAAGCGTTCACCGCAATGCGTGCCCGTGGTGCCCAGGTTACGGATATGACGATTATCGTTGTAGCGGCAGATGACGGCGTAATGCCTCAGACCGTAGAAGCGATCAACCATGCCAAGGCAGCCGGACTTCCGATCATTGTGGCAGTTAACAAGATCGATAAGCCGGGCGCAGACCCTGACAAGGTGAAGCAGGAGCTTACAAGCTATGAGCTGGTGCCGGAAGAGTGGGGCGGCGATACAATCTTCGTCAACCTGTCGGCTAAGCAGCGCATTAACCTTGAAGAGCTGCTGGAAATGATCCTGCTCGTTGCTGAAGTGAATGAGTACAAGGCGAACCCGGACAAACGGGCACGCGGTACTGTTATAGAAGCTGAGCTTGACAAGAACCGTGGACCGGTTGCCCGTATTCTCGTACAGAACGGTACACTGAAGGTCGGAGACGCATTTGTAGCGGGTAACTGCTTCGGCCGCGTACGTGCCATGGTGAATGACAAGGGACGCAAAATCAAGGAAGCGGGACCTTCCACTCCAGTGGAAATTACCGGTCTGACCGAGGTGCCGCAGGCGGGCGATCCGTTCATGGCCTTCGAAGATGAGCGTAAAGCACGCGCAATCTCTGACAGACGTTCTACATCGCAGCGCCAGTCCGAGCTGAACACGAACACCCGCGTTACGCTGGATGATCTGTTCAAGCACATCAAGGACGGCGAGATCAAGGATCTTAACGTAATCATCAAGGGTGACGTTCAGGGTTCGGTAGAGGCGCTTAAGGGCTCCTTGGCCAAGATCGAAGTGGAAGGCGTACGCGTGAAGATCCTTCACAGCGGTGCCGGCGCGATTACAGAATCCGATATTACCCTGGCAGCAGCTTCCAATGCTATTGTGATCGGCTTCAACGTTCGTCCGGATGCCCAGACGAAAGCGGCAGCTGAGCAGGAGAAGGTGGATGTGCGTCTGCATAACATCATCTACAATGTCATTGAAGAGATTGAAAGTGCTATGAAGGGCATGCTTGATCCTATCTTTAAAGAGAACGTTATCGGCCACGCTGAAGTGCGCAACGTATTCAAAATCAGCAAAGTGGGCAGCGTCGCAGGTTGTATGGTTACCGACGGCAAAATTACCCGCAATGCTGAAATGCGCCTGATCCGCAGCGGTATCGTTGTCTTCACAGGCAAAATCGACACCTTGAAGCGTTTCAAAGATGATGCAAAAGAAGTGGCACAGGGTTATGAATGTGGCATAACTTTGGAACGCTATAATGATGTCCTTGAAGGCGACATCATCGAAGCATTCATCATGGAAACGGTAGAGCGCTAAGCGAAGAGGTGAAATAAGATGTCTAAAATCAGAGCGGGACGGGTTGGCGAGCAGATTAAGAAAGAGCTGAGCCAGCTCATCCAGAGCGGACTGAAGGACCCGCGTGTCGGGTTCGTAACTGTAACTGGCGTAGATGTGACGAACGATCTGTCACAGGCCAAGGTATACCTGAGCGTATTCGGGGACGAGGAGCAGAAGTCAGACTCGCTTAGAGCGATTGAGAAAGCTAATGGCTTTCTCCGCTCGGAGCTTGGCAAAGCGATCCGCCTGCGCCATACGCCTGAGCTGATCTTCAAGATTGACGAATCCGTTGCTTACGGAAGTCATATTGAGAAGCTGCTCGGCGAAATCGGCAAAAACGAATAGGCTACGGAACATAAAGGAGACGGCGAATGCAGAGCTATGAACAAAGTCTCCAGCAGACGCGTAAGTTTCTGCTGGAACACGACGATTATCTTGTAGTGTCGCATGTTCAGCCGGACGGAGATGCAGTCAGCTCCACCCTCGCGGTGGGCTGGCTTCTCTCATGTCTGGGCAAAAAATATCTGATGCTGAATGAAGGCCAGATTCCGCAGCGGATGGAATACTTATGGCATGCCGATCAGATTGTCAATCTGTCTGAAGGTTCTTTGCCCCGCCAGTACGGCCATGTGATATGTGTTGACTGTGCTGATTTCCAGCGTGTAGGACTTACCCAGCAGCATTTCACCAGTGATGCCCTGATCTTGAATATAGACCATCATCCAACGAACAACGGCTACGGCGCGGTGAATCTCATCAAGCCGGATGCGGCAGCGACAGCAGAGATTCTGTTCGATCTGCTGAAGACCTTTGAACTCGAGTGGGATATTGATATTGCCACAGCCATTTATACCGGGCTGTTGACGGATACCGGCGGTTTCCGTTACAGCAATACTTCTCCTAAAGTGATGGCGGCGGTATCCGAGCTGCTGGCACTGGGTGTGAATGGACCGGACCTGGCTGAGACCCTGCTGGAAGAGATGACGCTTCCCCAGGTTAAGGTGCTCAACCGCGCACTTAGCACATTACAGCTTAGTCCTGAAGGAGATATAGCCTGGGTGTATGTTACACCTCAGGATATGCTGGACTCTGGAGCGGCCAATGAGGATCTTGAAGGGATTGTCAACTATCCCCGTAATATCCGCGGGGTAGAGGTAGGCATTCTGTTCAAGGTCATTGATGACCATGCGGTGAAGGCCAGCCTGCGTTCAGCAGGTAAGGTGGATGTGGCGCTACTTGCGCAAGCCTTCGGCGGCGGCGGACACACCCGGGCAGCGGGCGCGCGTATTAATGGAAGTCTGGAAGAAGCTGTGGCACAGGTGCTTGAGGAGGTCAAACGTCATTTATGAGTGAGCTTACAGGAGTTCTGGCTGTATATAAGCCGGCAGGGTTTACTTCACATGATGTTGTGGCCAAGGCGCGGCGCATTCTGGGCATGAAACGGATTGGACATACCGGGACACTTGATCCTCAGGTAACTGGTGTATTGCCGCTCTGTCTGGGACGGGCTACTAGAGTAGTTGAGTATATCCAGGAGCTGCCCAAGGAATATGTTGCCACACTGCGGCTGGGAATGGCCAGCGATACAGAGGACCTGACCGGCACGATTACGGAATCTGTTGAGGAGGTTCATATCACAGAAGCCGAAGTGCTGGCTGTGCTGAACTCCTTTCAGGGCGTGATCTCACAGGTACCGCCGATGTATTCCGCAGTGAAGGTGGACGGCAAGCGTCTGTACGAGCTGGCCCGGGAAGGCAAGACCGTAGAGCGCAAGAGCCGTGAAGTGGAGATTTATGAGATTGAGATGCAGGAAATGGTCTGGAACGGCAATTATCCGGAGATCACTTTCCGGGCGTTATGCTCCAAGGGAACCTATATCCGCACCCTCTGTGTAGATATCGGACGTAAGCTTGGTCTTCCCGGTGTGATGGTGAAGCTGGAGCGGACGATGTCGGCCGGGATCTCGGCCAGTCATTGCCTGACTCTGGAGCAAATTGCCGAACACAAGGAAGGCGGTACACTGGATGAGCATCTGATTGCTGCCGACGAGGCGATTTCACATTTGCCCAGACATACCGTTGCGGCAGAGAAGAAGAAATCAGCCCTGCAGGGGCAGCGTCTGTCGTCCCGTTTTGTAATGCCGGAAGTGAAGCAGGCCGGAGATTTCCGTCTCTATGATCAGCAGGGGGAGTTCCTCGGTATTTATGCTTTGGAGGCTACCGGAGCTATTGCACCTGTCAAGGTGTTTGCCCAGGTCTAAACTTTAATTTATTTGCGAATGTAGGTGAGAAACAGCGTGAGAACCGTAACGTTAAGCTATCCGATGCTGCCTGAGGCGGCAGCACAGTACGCGCAGCCTCAAGTAGTTGCTCTGGGACAGTTCGATGGACTGCACCTCGGGCATGCCAGTGTCATCACTTCAGCTGTTGCTCTTGCCCGCGAGGCAGGTGTACCCGCTGCGGTGATGACCTTCTACCCCCATCCCAAGGATGTTATGGGCAAGGGGGATTATGAGGGATATTTGACCCCTTCTAAGGATAAGCAGGAGCTGCTTGCCGGGATGGGTGTTGAGCTTTTATATATAATTGAGTTTAATGAAGAGCTCTCCCGGGTGAGTCCGGCGGATTTTGTCTCTGTAATGCTGCTTCCGCTGCAGATTATAACTGCAGTTGTTGGGTTCGACTTCCGCTTCGGCTACATGGGCGGGGGAGATGCGGACACGCTTGCGGAGCTGGGACAGGGTGCGATGAAGGTAGAGACGGTCGCCCCGTTCCTGCTTGAAGGAGAGAAGGTCAGCAGCTCGGGTATCCGCAAGAGCTTGCTGAGCGGGGAACTGGATAAGGCCAATGCCTGGTTTGGACGTTGTTATCACCTGCGCGGTATCGTCGGTCACGGGGAGAAGCGGGGCCGGACCATCGGCTTTCCGACCGCGAACCTGCAGCTCGAAGACCGCTATGTGATTCCGGCCAAGGGCGTATACGCCGTCAAGGTCTTTTACCGGGACGAGGTCTTGTACGGGGTGATGAATGTCGGCGTGAAGCCAACATTTCACGAAGGCGTGACCACTCCGAGCTTTGAGGTTCACCTGTTTGATTTTGCCTCAGATATCTATGGGCAGGAGCTTAAGGTGGAGCTGGTCTCCTATATCCGCTCAGAGCGCAAATTTGAGTCTATCCAGGCCTTAATTGCACAGATCGGCGCAGATGCTGAGACGGCCAAAGGGATGCTGGGATATCATTCCTAATCTTTCCGGACAAGCCGTTTACTTTTGCCTGTGAAGGTGCTATACTGATTAACGTTGCTGGAATGACAGCATGTGAACCTTAGCTTGGTTACTTGTTCTCACCGACGGTGACGAGGCTACTGGCGATTATAATGAAGGAGGTGAACAGGATGGCATTGACTCAAGAACGTAAACACCAATTGATCGACGAGCACAAAACTCATGAATCCGATACTGGATCCCCTGAGGTGCAAGTTGCTATCCTTACGGAGAACATCGTTAATTTGACTGACCACTTGCGTACGCACAAGAAGGATCATCATTCCCGCCGCGGACTGCTGAAGATGGTTGGACAACGTCGTAAACTGCTGGCGTATTTGAAGAACAAAGACATCAGACGTTACAGCGCCCTGATCGAAAAACTGGGATTGCGTCGTTAATTTTCCATAAGTTAAGCCCAAAAGCAGCCTGGTTGTATACCGTATGTCCTTCTTACGAGCGACAGCGGGACAGCCGGGTTGCTTTTTGAAAATTTAGGGTAAACTTTTACAGTTGACAAGTTGATAGCATTCGCAAAAACGGCTATAGCACTTCTGCGGAGGACAAGCCGTTTTTGCTTGTAGAACATACAGGAACGTATTATTACCATTCAAGGAGGGGTTTTATGGAACAACGTGTGGAAATGCAGCTGGGCGGAAGACGCCTTGTGCTGGAAACAGGCCGTCTGGCCAAACAAGCGAACGCAGCCGTGATGGTGCGTTACGGAGATACTTCAGTATTGTGTACGGTTACAGCATCCAGTGAGCCTAAAGATCTGGATTTCTTCCCGCTTACAGTGAATTATGAGGAAAGATTATATGCAGTAGGCAAAATCCCTGGCGGATTCATCAAACGTGAAGGACGTCCGAGCGAGAAAGCGATTCTGTCCAGCCGTCTGACAGACCGTCCCATTCGTCCATTGTTCCCGGAAGGATTCCGCAATGACGTTCAAGTCTTGAACCTGGTAATGAGCGTGGATCAGGACTGTGCGCCTGATATTGCTGCCATGATCGGTACTTCCGCTGCGCTCAGTATTTCCGATGTGCCGTTCAACGGACCAATCGGCGGCGTGGCTGTCGGCCGGATTAACGGAGAATTCATCATCAACCCTGATCAAGCCCAGCAGGCAATCAGCGATATTTATGTGGTTGTGGCCGGTACGAAGGATGCCATCATGATGGTGGAAGCTGAAGCCAATGAAGTGACTGAAGAAGTGATGCTTGAAGCGATCATGTTCGGACATGACGAGGTTCGCAAGATTGTGGCTGTGATTGAACAGCTCGTAGCCGTTGCCGGTAAAGAGAAGATGGCTGTGAAGCTGCATGCGGTTAATGCGGATGTGAATACAGAGGTTCGTGCTTTTGCAGAGAGTCGTCTGGTGGAAGCCGTAAGAATTGCCGAGAAGCATGCCCGTCAGGATGCTATTGATCTGGTGAACAACGAAGCGGTGGCGTATTTCGCAGAGAAATACATAGAAACCCCAGAGCTTCTTAAGGATGTTAAGGAAGCCCTGCATGATATCGTGAAGGATGAAGTAAGACGTCTGATCACGCATGACAAGGTTCGTCCGGATGGACGTAAGCTGGACGAGATCCGTCCGATCGAATGTGATACAGCGCTGCTGCCGCGTACGCACGGTTCCGGTCTGTTCACACGCGGCCAGACACAGATCCTCAGCGTATGTACACTGGGTGCACTGGGCGATGTGCAGATTCTGGATGGTATTGATCCGGCTGAAACCAAGCGCTTCATGCACCATTACAACTTCCCTCCGTTCAGCGTTGGGGAAGCCCGTCCGCTAAGAGCACCGGGACGCCGCGAGATCGGCCACGGGGCACTCGGTGAACGCGCATTGTCCAAGGTGATTCCAAGTGAGACTGAATTCCCGTACACCATCCGTCTGGTATCCGAAGCGATTGAATCCAATGGCTCCACCTCCCAGGCAAGTATCTGTGCCAGTATTCTGGCGATGATGGATGCAGGGGTGCCTATCAAGGCGCCTGTAGCCGGTGTAGCGATGGGTCTGATCAAGGACGGGGAGCATGTGTCCATCCTGACCGATATTCAAGGCATGGAAGATCACCTCGGCGATATGGACTTCAAGGTAGCAGGTACAGCAGAAGGCGTAACGGCGATTCAGATGGATATCAAAATCGACGGCATCGACCGCAAAATTCTGCATGAAGCGCTTGAGCAAGCCAGAGAAGGCCGGATGTTCATTCTGGGTAAAATGAATGAAGCGATTGCTGCTCCAAGACCGAGCCTGTCTAAATATGCTCCGAAGATCATTATCATCAATATCAATCCGGACAAGATCCGTGATGTGATCGGTGCCGGCGGTAAAATCATCAACAAGATCATTGAAGAAACCGGCGTGAAGATCGACATCGAACAGGATGGCCGCGTATTTATCGGTTCTTCTGACGAAGCTATGATCCAGAAGGCCCGTGGCATCATCGAAGGAATTGTGAAGGAAGTAGTGGTTGGTGAGATTTATGTGGGTACGGTTAGACGCATTGAGAAATTCGGCGCATTTGTTGAATTGATCCCTGGCAAAGACGGACTTGTGCATATTTCCCAGCTGTCCACTGAGCGTGTGGCGAAAGTGGAAGATGTTGTGGCGATTGGCGACACCATTACCGTGAAGGTAACGGAGATCGACCAGCAGGGCCGCGTCAACCTGTCGCGCAAAGCGGTGCTGACTTCAGAGAGCGGAGCGAAGGCGTAAGCATTACGCTGCCGCTTCACCGCTATCCTGACTATAGAGTAAGAAGAGACAGAAGCAGTACAGTTCTGGCTCTTTTTTTTGGAAAAGTATACGCAGCAGTACCGTCCTGACTGACGGTTATACCATACCCGCTTGAGGCGGCATTGACGAGTATGCATAATTTGCACCCTTCATACATAGGCTGGGACAAAGCGTCCCCGCACGGCTTGACCCTGGTGCGGAGACGGAACAGACCGTTTGTGCCGGGGAGGTATAACGTCATGAAGACGGACAAGGCGGCGCTAGTGCTGGCTTGCATCGCAGTAGTCATTGGAATTGGCAGCACGAATGGACCCGTGAAAGAGATGATTGCCGGGCTTAAGCCTCAGGCGGAGGCCACCGTGATGAGCTATGCAATGAATCAGGCGGAGGATGATCTGCGCGCGCAGATTACCCGTCGTGCCGAGGCGCTGAATGCGCAGCCGGTGAATGCTGTTGTGGACCGGGTATGGAAAGCCATACCAGGGTATAACGGGCTGGAGGTCGATGTAGAGGCAACCTACCGGAGCGCGCTTTTACGGGGACCCGAAGCAGGCCTTAAGCTATTGTACCGCCAGATTAAGCCTAAGGTATCACTGGATGATCTGGGAGCGCAGCCGATTTACCGGGGGAATCCGGCGAAGCCGATGGCCTCGCTGATGATTAATGTGGCCTGGGGGAATGAGTATATCCGTCCAATGCTGGACATTCTGGATGCAGAGAAGGTGAAGGTTACTTTTTTTCTGGACGGAAGCTGGTTAAGCCGCAACAAGGAGCTTGCAACAGAGATGCTGAAGCGCGGGCATGAGGTGGAGAACCATGCGTATACGCATCCTAAGATGAGTATTCTAAGCCGGACACGTGCTACTGCCGAGATTGAGAAGACGCAGAAGCTGCTGAAGGAAAGCCTGGGTGTGACGAACAAGTGGTTTGCTCCGCCGTCAGGCGACTTTAACCAGCAGACGGTGGAGATCGCCGCCTCACTGGGACTGAAGACGGTGCTGTGGACGCTGGATACGGTCGATTGGCGCAATCCGTCCCCCGAATCAGTTGTTGCCAAGATCAGCAGCCGGGTAGAGCCGGGAACGTTAATCCTGATGCATCCGACAGCATCCTCCTCGCAAGCGCTGAGAGGGATGATCCGGGGGATCAGAGCCAAGGGCCTGCAGCTGGGAACCGTCAGTCAGACACTCTCCGCTGAGCGTATCATGACTGCGGAAGTTGAGTGAACGCCCTATTTCTGATAGGATAAGAGGCGCGAATAACAAATACAGACAGAACCAGGGGCTGTGCCAGGAGGATTACACATTGGACAAAATATTATTATCGAACGGACTCCGGGTGGTGACCGAGAAGATCCCGACCGGCCGGTCCGTATCTTTCGGAATCTGGGTCAAGACGGGCTCCCGTAATGAGAACCCGCTGAACAACGGGATTTCCCATTTCATCGAGCATATGCTCTTTAAGGGGACTGACCGCTATAGCGCCAAGGATATTGCCGAACAGTTCGATGCCATTGGCGGGAACGTCAATGCGTTTACCTCGAAGGAATATACATGCTTTTATGCGAAGGTGCTGGATGAGCATCTGCCGATTGCCGTGGATGTGCTGGCAGATATGTTCTTCCGCTCACGGATGGATGCCGAGGAGCTGGCCAAGGAGAAGAATGTAATCCTGGAGGAAATCGCCATGTGCGAGGACACGCCGGATGATCTTGTCCATGAGCTGATGTGTGCTGCTGCTTACGGTGAGCACCCGCTGGCCTATACGATCCTCGGGCTGAAGGAACGCCTGCTGGAGATGACGCCGGATGATCTGCGTGCTTACATGAAGGAGCAGTACACCATCGAAAATACAGTCATCAGCGTAGCCGGTAATATTAACGACGGTCTGATTCCGCTGCTGGAGCAGCATTTCGGTTCCTTCACGAATCATGGTGAAGCGCCGGTGCTGACTGAGCCTGCATATCAGGGGGAGCTGGTGTTCCACAAAAAGAAGACCGAGCAGAATCACATCTGCATCTCCTTGCCGGGCGTCTGCAGCGGCGGGCCGCTGCAATATCCGATGGCACTCCTGAACAATGCGTTCGGCGGCGGCATGAGCTCGCGGCTGTTCCAGGAGATCCGCGAGAAGCGCGGTCTGGCCTATTCTGTCTTCTCGTACCACAGCGCCCAGGCTGACAGCGGCTTGTTCACGGTCTATGCCGGGACAGCGCCGAAGCAGACCAAGGAAGTTACAGAGCTGATCAAAGAGATGCTGCGTGATCTGGCTGTGAACGGCCTGAGCGAGGACGAACTGCGTAAAGGCAAGGAGCAGCTCAAGGGCAGCCTGATTCTCAGTCTGGAGAGCACGGGCAGCCGGATGAACCGGATGGGCAAAAATGAGCTGATGCTTGGCCGTCAGGATACGCTGGATGAAATGATAGCCAAAATCGGAGCTGTAACAATGGAGGATATCAATGCTCTGCTGGACTTTATGTTCGCACAGCCGTTGTCCCTGGCGATGGTAGGCTCCACTGATAAAGCGATAGCCAATGTTAGGAGAGATGATCTTGCCTCATTACGTTCAAATTAACAAACTACCGGGGAATGAGGATGTGCTGCTACCCTGCAAAATGTCCGAGCAGGCCTCGGGATATGACCTGTATGCCGCTGTAGGAGAGCCTGTGGTGCTTGCTCCGGGCGAGCGGACGCTGATCCCCACCGGTATATCCCTGGCGATGCCAGGCGGGCTGGAGGCGCAGATCCGTCCGCGCAGCGGGCTGGCCTTGAAGCATGGCATCACCTGCCTGAACACACCGGGCACCATCGATGCGGATTACCGGGGCGAAATTAAGGTGCTGCTGATCAATCTGGGACAGGAGCCGTTTGCGATTGCCCGTAACGAGCGGATCGCCCAGATGGTATTCCAGGCTGTGCCTGAAGTGACTCTGGTGGAAGTGGATGAGCTGTCTGACACGGTCCGCGGAGCCGGCGGCTTCGGGCATACTGGCAAATAGTAAATAGGAATTATAAAAAAGCTTGCGGACACGCACCTTAAGGTGCGCTTTCCGCAAGCTTTTTTTGAAATATATCGTTTAGCTGGAAGAGCCCCCAATCTATTTCTTTACAATGACCTCATACAGCTTCTCCATCTGGGCATCCCTGCGCTCAATAATATCATTAGCAGTTGTATAGGCTTCAATATCAGGCATCACAGCTGTGGCCGGGTCGCGGGAAGGATCAGGACGGGTGAATTTTTGGAAAGAGACCTGAAAGCCGATGTCCGATGCCGGAAGCTGGAAGCCGATAACATTTCCGTAAGCGGACGGCTGATTTCCGCTCGCCTCACCAATGATTTGACCGAGTTTGTTGTCTTGTATGATCAGAGCGAACCAGTTCGCCGAGCTGAAGGTGCGGGGAGAAGTCAATACATAGACGGACCCAATGAAGGGATGATCGGTCAGCCGGATATTTTGGACGGGAGCAGGTTCGTTCCTACCTGTACCGTCGTCCGGAAAGTCTGGGAATTGCTGCTTAACTTGTGGGGAGAAGCGGAGCTCACCTCCAAAACTCCGGTAGCTCCTGACATCCGTGTAGGCGAGAAATTCTTCAACCACCCTGGAATCCCCACCTCCATTATTCCTTAAATCAACCGCTATATTGCTGATTCCCTGTATGTAGACCTCGTCAAAGAAACGTTTTACCATTGACTTATAATCCTTTGAATACACACAGTCATTTATCTGAAAGATTCCAAGGGACTGCTCAGGCTTGATTTCAAAAGTGAACGCAGCAGAATGTGCCGGGTACGGATTGTATTCCTTCTGTCCGCTGTCTGATGACAAGGGGATGCTCTCCGAAATTTGATGTCCGGCCCTTGTTGCGTTTATCAAGACTGTACCTTCGGTGACCAGTCCTAAATGCTGCAGGAACCATTCTGACCGGAGCAGGCTGGCTGCCTGTGTTCTTACCCAGTTCTCATTCTCTGCCGGAATAAGCTGCTGCAGATCCTCTTCGAGATCCTTGACACTGCGTCCTCCAATGGCTGTAATCCGATCCCCTGGCTGAAAGGCTCCCCGTCTATCCTTCACCAGCAGACCCTCTCGGCTCCAAAATAAAGGCAAATCAAGGATATTTACCTCTGGGAGCGGGTAGAGCGTCGTGTGCCCGTCATGAAGCAGCATGACTATAGTGTCTGCAATGAAATAGAATTCACCGCGTGTCTTGGATTGCTTAATGTTGGCGTAAGCAGTGTCAATAACGGATTGCTCATCATTGGTCCAACCGTTGATCAGACGGGGGTGCATCTGGACAAGTGTATGTACAAGCTTATCGAGGTCCTCTTTCATTTGCTCCGGACTTAGCTCTGTCATGGCAGGACTAGGGGCATGTGCAGAAATGGCTACTTTATTGCCGGGGAAAGAGTTTGCTTGTTCACTCTTTGGACCGCTAATACCGGTCCGATTCATGTAGACTGTTGCTGTAGCAATTGCTGCAACTGCGATGACTGCTACAATGTAACGAATGAATTTATTCCGCATAGCATTCCTTTCATATCCATTTTTAGTTGATTATAGATTGAAATATCAGCAAACTCTGTGATTAATATCGGTGCTTCAGGAATTCCTCTCCGCTCTTCACCCATCGGCGGCTTCCGGCATAAGATGCTCTATAGTCGAATGTGGTTGTGGAAAGGAGCGTCATCCCTATGCTTACTGGCATCAGGATCGTGTTCCTGGGCGGGGACGCGAGACAAATTGAAGTGATTCGGAAATGTGTGGAATTGGATGCGGCCGTAAGCGTTGCCGGATTCGATACATGGGATGCCCCATGCCCGGGGGTAAGCCTGGAACTGTTGTCGCCCGAGCTGCTAGGCGAAGCGGATGTGCTGGTGCTGCCGGCGGTCGGCTGCGATGATGAGGGTTACATTAATGCGCTGTATTCTTCGGAACGCCTCCAGCTGCGGGAGGAGCATATCGCGGCACTGCCGTCCCGGGCATTGGTATACACCGGCATGGCTAAAAGCTATTTGCGCGGCCTGTGTGCCGGTCATTCGCTGAAGCTGGTGGAGCTGCTGAACAGGGACGATGTGGCGATCTACAACTCTATTCCGACAGCGGAGGGAGCTTTGGTGATGGCCGTACAGAACACGGACTTTACCATACACGGCTCCACATCGATGGTGCTGGGGATGGGCCGGACCGGCTTCACCATGGCCAGAACCCTCCAGGGAATGGGGGCAACGGTCAAAGTAGGCGTCAGGAAGCAGGAGCACTTTGCAAGGGCGGAGGAAATGGGCTGGAAGCCTTTTATGACAGAGGATTTGCTGCTGCATGCGCCTGAGGCGGATCTGATCTTCAACACCATACCCGCTATGATTATCAACGCACAGGTCCTGTCCCGGCTTCAGCCGCACTGCGTGATCATCGATTTGGCGTCCGCACCGGGCGGATGCGACTTCCGTTATGCCGAGAAGCGCGGGATCAAGGCGATGCTGGCACCGGGCCTGCCCGGGATTGTTGCCCCCAAGAGCGCCGGAATCATTATGGCAGGTGCGCTGGTACAGTCGATATCGGACGAGACTTTAATCAGGGGGGATGAATGAATGGATTGGCACGGAAAAACAGTAGGTTATGCCATTACCGGCTCACACTGCACCTTCGCTGAGGTGATGCCGCAGATTCAGCGGTTCATGGACTCAGGAGCGAATGTGGTGCCGATTGTGTCTGCTTCGGTACTGAACACGGATACCCGCTTTGGAACCTCGGAAAATTGGTTAAAACAGTTGAAAGATATAACAGGGAATGATATCATTTCTACAATTGTTGAAGCGGAGCCGCTGGGTCCTTCCAAGCTGCTGGATGTGCTGACGATTGCTCCCTGCACAGGGAACACAACAAGCAAGCTGGCGAACGCGATGACGGACAGTCCGGTGCTGATGGCAGCCAAATCGCAGATGCGCAACGGGCGTCCGCTGGTGCTGGCGATCTCGACGAATGACGGACTTGGGCTTAACGCTGCGAATATTGCGAAGCTCCTGGTAGCCAAACATATTTATTTCGTCCCGTTCGGACAGGATAATCCCGAGGGGAAGCCGAATTCGCTGGTGGCGCAGATGGATCTCATTCCCGAAGCCTGTTACGCCGCCCTGCAGGGTCACCAGTTACAGCCTATGTTAGTACAACGATTTCATTCTGCATAGCTTATATAATCAGTACAAGATTGGCCCGGAAGAGCGAATTTTAGCTGACGGACCCATAAGCTTCATTTCTGCCGTCCTCATCCCGGGGGCGGCACGAACAATTTTACGCTATAATAAGAGTCAGGTTATCGCGGCTACGAACACTTCTGCCTCGCGGGGTGATTTATTTCACGTAGGGTTCAGTAAGTCTGCTGAGAGAAGCAATGGAGGAATTATACATGGGTATTTTGGTGCAAAAATTCGGCGGAACCTCACTCTCCACACCAGTGGCCAGAGAACACGTAATCCGTCATGTCAAACGGGAGCTGGCCAGCGGGTTCAGCCTGGTGGTCGTAGTCTCGGCTATGGGCCGCAAGGGGGAGCCCTATGCTACCGATACACTGCTTGATCTGGCGGTTCAGAGCGGGAATTCACTGCCGGACCGGGAACGGGATTTGCTGATGTGCTGCGGGGAGATCATCTCGGCGGCCAATCTGTGCGGTCTGCTGGAGCAGGAGGGTATCCGGTCGACGGTGCTAACAGGAGCGCAAGCCGGATTCCTGACCGACAACAGCTATGGCAATGCCAGAATCCTGGACGTGCGAACAGAACGCATTCTACGGGAACTGCGTGAGCATAAAGTAGTAATAGTAACCGGTTTCCAGGGTCAGACTGAAGCGGGTGATTTCACCACGCTGGGCCGCGGAGGAAGCGACACCTCAGCTACAGCCCTTGGGGCTGCGCTGCGTGCGGATATGGTAGACATCTATACGGATGTGGACGGAATACTCACTGCTGATCCGCGGATTGTTGAAGATGCAAGACAGCTTACTTATGTCAGCTACACCGAGATTTGTAACATGGCGTATCAGGGAGCCAAGGTCATTCATCCACGGGCTGTGGAGATTGCCATGCAGGCGCAGATTCCGGTGCGTGTACGCTCGACCTTCTCCGAAGCGGAAGGGACGCTTGTGACCCATCCCGAGGGCTTCAGTGATGTATCCCATGGAGTGGTGGACCGGTTCGTCACAGGGGTTGCCTATGTCAGCAATATTACGCAGATCTCGGTGGAATGTCCGGAGGGCAATGGAACCGGGGTGCAGCTGCAGATCTTCAAAAGCATGGCCGATAACGGAATCAGCGTGGACTTCATTAATGTGACACCGACCGAGGCCGTATATACCGTGTTCGATGACAAATCGGAGCAGGCGATTGCTGCGCTGCAGGAGCTGGGCCTGCGTCCCAAGAGCTTGTCCGGCTGTGCCAAGGTCTCCGTCATCGGCGGGGGCATCAACGGTGTTCCGGGAATTATGGCGCATATCGTCGAGGCGCTCAGCTCGCAGAACATCCAGATTCTGCAGTCTGCTGATTCCAACACAACGATCTGGGTTCTCGTGAAAAAAGAAGATATGGTGCAGTCGGTTCGCGCCCTGCATGCCAAGTTTGAATTGCACCGCTGACAAGGAGGAATTCAAAGTGGATTTCGGAAGACTGATCACCGCAATGGTTACCCCGTTTGACGGAGAAGGAGAAATCAACTGGGAAGCAACTTCAAGGCTGGTCGATTACCTGATCGAGGAACAAAAGTCCGCTGCGCTCGTAGTCTGCGGAACCACCGGCGAATCGCCGACCCTAACCGATAAGGAGAAGCTGAAGCTGTTCTCCTTCGTGAAGCAGCAGGCAGCCGGACGCTGTAAAATTATTGCCGGCACCGGCAGCAACAGCACCAGACATTCCACCGAGCTTACTAAGGAAGCCGAGAAAATCGGCGTGGACGGTGTGCTTCTGGTCGTCCCTTATTACAATAAACCGAATCAGGAAGGGCTCTACCAGCATTTCTCTGCAATTGCTGCTGCGACTTCACTGCCATGCATCTTGTACAATGTGCCAGGACGAACGACAGTAAGCATGAGTGTAGCTACCACCCTGCGTCTGGCGGAGATTCCTAATATTGTGGCTACGAAGGAATGTGCTTCGGTAGACCAGATTACATGGATTGCCTCAGCTTGTCCTGAAGACTTCCATGTCTACACTGGAGATGATTCCGCCGGTCTCGCGACGCTTGCTGTGGGAGGACACGGTATTATCAGTGTGGCCAGCCATGTTGTCGGAGCACAGATGTCAGAGATGATCGAGGCCTTCACCTCCGGCAATGTCCGCCGTGCAGGCGAGCTTCACCGGCAGCTGTTTCCGGTCTTCAAGGGACTGTTCGAGTGTCCGCAGCCGCTGCCGAACCCCTCGGCCGTGAAGTATGCGCTCGGGCTGCAAGGGATAGATGTCGGCTCGGTCCGCCTGCCGCTGGTTTCACCGACGGAAGAAGAGGCGGCCTTCATTGCTGCCCTGCTCAGATAAGTTAGTCCAGGCATGGATAAGTGAATAGGCGAAGATAGGTACAACGGCAACCGGCCGCTCTTATGGAGCGGCCGGTTTTTTACGTTACGGACTTCTGGCTGCCGCAGATCGCATATGGTAATTATTTCTCCAGGATTAACTCTATGTTAAAAAAGTCAGGCATTGCAGCGTTTTTTGCTTGTCTTTTCCTTAAATATTGGCTGTTTGTTAAGGAAAGAATAGGACCAGGTACAGGGTGACTTGTCTTTTGCCAAAAAAATCATGTATAATGAACTTAAGTGACTTGGTGCGGTTAATTGAATATGCGGTAATCTTCCGGCAATGCGGATTTGTTGCATTGTAAGACAGGATAGGTCCTTGAATAAGTCTGTGCTAAATATGCCGGATTTACGCGCGAGGGGCGCGGTGGTGGAATTTTGAGGGCATTTGCCCGCTTCAAGAGGATATTACTGCCCGGATTCGGGAGTTTAGACCTGTGCAAGTATACAGACTTACCGGGAATTCCTTGTCGAAATAAGGAGTTAACAGCAATTTGATGTATATTACAGCGCCGCTGAAATATTGAAGCTCATTGTTAACAAATAAAAAGTATGACGTCCAACATCATAGGAGGGTTAGATTCATTTGTCCAAAAAAAACAATAACAACAATGACAAACTGACGATATTCGCACTTGGCGGAGTCGGTGAAATTGGTAAGAACATGTACGTAGTTCAGTATGGCAACGACATTGTAGTCGTAGACGCCGGTCTGAAATTCCCTGAAGAAGATATGCTGGGTATTGATATCGTAATACCGGATATCTCCTACCTCACCGAGAACCGTGACAAGGTAAGAGGGATTGTTCTTACGCACGGCCATGAGGATCACATTGGCGGCTTGTCTTATGTGCTTAAGAACCTGAATGTTCCGGTATACGGAACAAGACTTACCCTGGGTCTTGTGGAGAACAAGCTCAAGGAAGCGAACCTGCTGGGTGAAACTAAGCGGATTCTGATTAACGAGGATTCCGAGGTTGAACTGGGCACATCGCTTAAGGTAACCTTCTTCAGAACGAATCACAGTATTCCGGATTCTGTCGGGGTATGCATTGAGACACCAGAGGGCAACGTTGTCCACACCGGTGACTTCAAATTCGACCACACGCCAGTCAACGGTCAATTTGCCAATCTGCACCGCATGGCTGAGATCGGATCGAAGGGCGTTCTGGCCCTGCTGTCAGACAGCACCAATGCCGAGAAGCCGGGCTTCACACCTTCGGAGAAAAATGTCGGCATCGTGCTGGAAGATATTTTCCGCAAAGCTGAACAACGTGTGGTAGTAGCAACCTTCGCTTCCAACGTGCATCGTATTCAGCAGGTAGTGAACGCTTCTGAAGCAACAGGACGTAAGATTACCGTTATTGGACGAAGCATGGTTAACGTAGTATCCATTGCTTCCGAGCTTGGTTATCTGCATATCCCTGACGGCATGCTCATTGAGCCTGAAGAGATGAACAGAATGGCAGGCAACCGTGTGGTAGTACTGTGCACAGGCAGCCAAGGCGAGCCAATGTCGGCGCTGACACGCATGGCGCGTTCCAGCCACCGCAAGGTAGACATTATGCCGGGCGACACCGTTATTATTGCGGCTACACCGGTACCGGGTAATGAGAAATATGTAGGCCGTACCATTGATGAATTGTTCCGTCTGGGTGCCAATGTTATCTACAGCGGCTCCAACTCCGGCGTTCACGTATCCGGTCACGGCAGCCAGGAAGAGCTGAAGCTGATGCTCAACCTGATGAAGCCGAAATACTTCATGCCGATCCACGGTGAATACCGGATGCAGCGCAAGCATGCACTTCTGGCGGAGTCTGTTGGCGTAGAGCCAAGCAATATCTTCATCACCGAGCTGGGTGAAGTGATTGAGATCTCCGGTGGAGCTGCACGCAGAGCGGGTAAGGTAACTGCCGGTAACGTACTGATCGACGGGCTGGGTGTCGGCGATGTGGGTAACATTGTATTGCGTGACCGTAAGCTGTTGTCGCAGGATGGTATTCTGGTGGTTGTGGTTACCCTCAGCAAGCAGAACGGAGCGATTGTCTCCGGTCCTGACATCATCTCACGCGGATTCGTATATGTACGGGAATCGGAAGGTCTCCTGGACGAAGCAAACCGGATTGTTGCGGGTACGCTGCAGCGTCTGATGAGTGAGAAGGTCAATGAATGGGCTTCTCTGAAGACCAGTGTCAAAGACTCCCTCGGCCGTTTCCTCTATGAGCAGACACGCCGCAGACCGATGATCCTGCCGATTATTATGGAAGTATAAGAGAAGCATTTCTTAACAATATAGCTTTGGCAATAGCCTCTTTTCCCGGAAATATTGGACGGTTTCCTGGGGAAGGGGGCTTTTTAATGTTTTTTTTCACTGCACAAAACAACATTTGGGCAACCTGACCGTTATACAGGCAAGGAGGTGCAGCATGGAGCCAAGAGACTTGGAGAAGGTGCTCCAACCCAAACTGGCGGAGATCCGCCGCTACTTGATCCGCCTCGGCGCCGGGGCCTCAGATGCAGAGGATATTGTGCAGGACACTGTGTACAAGGCGCTGCTGTATCTGGAAGCGATCGATGAGCGCAAATTCAGCGCCTGGTTGTACAAGGTTGCGATCAACCGGTATTTTGACCTGTGCCGCAGGAAGAAGAAGTTCCAATACAGCGAGGAAGTGGAGGTTCATCCTGCGCCTGAGCATGAGCTCCCGGAAGCGTTGCTGCTGCGCCGGGAGCGCAAGGAGAAGATTGAAGAGGTGCTGGCCGGTATGATTCCAGCCAACAGGCAGCTGATTCTGCTGAAATATGAAATGGAGCTGTCCTACAAGGAAATTTCCACCATGCTAGGCATCACGGAAGGAACAGTGAAGGCTACGCTCTACCGGGCGCGGCAGCAATTTAAACAATTATACGGAGGTGAGGGCGAATGACTGCCCCATGGGAAGAAGCAGAAGACCAGAATATTATGACCACCCTGAAAAAAACCAAACGGAAGAGTATGATACGCAGTATCCTGATTTCACTCGGAGTCAGTATACTTACGCTGCTGATCGTATTCTATGGAGCAGCGCAGCTTGTAGGTCATCTATCCATGAATGCCCACTATAGCGAGCAGCAGTATATGAGGATCAGCAGCCCTAATGAATTCAATTCAGGCTACAAGGACAATCGCGGCTTTTTGTCAGGCGTCCTGGAAATGAATACCTACAAGATTGTCGATGACGTACCTATCCCCTGGAAAACCAGATGGCTCAATTACAATCCCTGGTGGTTCCCTTTCACAACGGGTGCGTACGGCGGCGTGTCAAACCTGAGTGTAGAAGATCCGCGTATGAAGCAGGAGGGGTACGAGTATTACCGGAATTACAATTCCGACAATGGACAAAGAGAAATGGCCTTCTATATCCCGGAAGTCGATTACAACGGAAAAATTATCAATGATCTCCCAGAACTTTACAAGATGAACGGAGACAAGCGGGTGGAGCTGGCTTTATCCTTTGATAAGGACTATTCATTTGAAGAGGCGAAGAGCCTGCTGCCTACAGGCATAAAACAGGTCTGGTACTGGGTCGATTCGTATGATGACCGCGAGGGGTTCAACTTCAAGCCGTATTCAAATGAGAATGATCCCGCTAAAATGAACTATCCGACCCCGATGAGTGCGAATTACGGAGTCTACGGGTTCGGCGTCCAGCCGGACTGGGATCAGGCGAAGCCCGAGGATTTCATCGGCGCAGTACAGATTGGGGTAGACAAGAAAGACAATCACCACAGTGAGTATCAGCGTATCTTCAATTATTTGAAAAAAGACAAGCCTGCACCGGAGGCCGGGGATGTACGGATACTGGGGGTGGTTGTGACCGGGACGGCGGACGGGTTAAAGAGCCTGAAAGGTCAGACCTACGTGCGCGGAGCAGCGCTGGGTGCGGTGGTGGACAAATACTAAAATATGAAATACAGAGGGCGGCCCTTTAAAGAGAGGGGCTGCCCTCTTGAATTAGCAGCAGAAAAATACAAGTGCAATTTATATAGTGCATAAGGGAGTCCCCCGGAATGTCATACTAATAGAAATCAGAATCCTGAAGCACACGGACGGGTGTTGCAGGCAGAAGGGGAGCGCTGTGTACGATGGAAATCACAGAAGCAAGCAAGGCGGGCGGAGGGCGTAACGAAGAGATCCTGCCAGGGGAGATTAAACCAGCAGTAAATGAGCCGGTTCCTCCAGGAATGCCGGGACCTGTGGGGGTGCTGAAGGAGCTGGGGCAGACGGCGGTGCCGACAGGGGAGCCGGATATTTTTTGCATGACGATTATAGGACAAATTGAAGGGCATTTCGTCTTGCCGCCGCATAACAAGACCACGAAATACGAGCATATCATTCCCCAGCTCGTTGCAGCTGAACAGAGCAAGACCATTAAAGGGCTGCTGATCATTCTCAATACGGTCGGCGGGGACGTAGAGGCTGGACTGGCCATTGCCGAGATGATCGCTTCCTTGTCGAAACCTACGGTAACAGTTGTCATCGGCGGCGGTCACAGCATCGGTGTACCTATAGCGGTATCCTCCACGTATTCCATTATTGCTGAAAGTGCCACCATGACGATCCATCCGATCCGGATGAACGGTCTGGTGATCGGCGTGCCGCAGACCTTCGAGTACATGGAGCGTATGCAGGAGCGGATGGTGAAATTCGTGACCTCTCATTCCCGCATCACGGAAGTGCAGTTCAAGGATCTGATGTTCAAGACCGGAGAGCTGAACCGCGACATCGGTACCGCAGTGGGCGGGCAGGATGCCGTCAGGTATGGTCTGATGGATGAAGTGGGCGGGATAGGTGCCGCACTCGCCCATTTGAACCGGATGATTGCTGCTGCCCCCACTCTGACAAATGAGACACTTCCGCAAGGAGGGCTGCCCCAATGACCTTTTATACCATTCTGCCGATGGAGCAGGTATTCGAGGGGGCACTGAGTTATGCCTCTCCCGTGCAGGAGATGACTATTCAGGGCATGCTGATGCAGGTAGAGCTGCTGGATGGAGGTCAGGCGAAGGTGGTCCGGCTGCTGCAGTGTCCGCTGGATAAATATCTGGATGCGGCCTTCTCCCCGGGTGCAATCGTTCAGCTGGACCGCTAAGTGCGAACAAACCCCCTAAAGATGCATATTCTGACAAAAGAGAACATAGGTACGCCACGCCATTATATGGTATAATGTTGACTCGGGGGTGGCTGGCGTGGCTAAACGGAGAAGAAAGAAGAAGAAAGCGCTGCTGGGCAGTGTTTTAAAATATGAAATCTACGGAATTCTGCTGATTACGATTTCCGTCATTGCTTTGTCGGGGGAAGCGGCTGTCGGCCGCTCGCTCTCAAGCATGGCAGGTTATTTGCTCGGCAGATTCTATTTTGTGCTGCCGCTGGCGGGAACCTTTTATGGTCTGATGGTAATGATTCACAGGAAATGGCCGTCCACCTGGAACAGCCGCTATACCGGCGGACTGCTCCTGCTGTTGTCCATGTGCCTGATGAGTACCATATCAGCGATGCAGCAGAAGCTGGGCCCGCTCGGGATGCTGCATCCGGGCAATGTACTGTCTCAAATACATAATGATCTATCCGGCGCCCTCTCCCCGGGCGCCGGCGACAGCAGCGTGTACATGTTGGGCAAGGACATCAGCGGGGGGTACATCGGTGCGCTTGAATACGCTGCGCTCCTGTGGCTGTTCGGCAATCTGGGCGCTAAGCTGCTGATGATTGTATTGCTGGCCATCAGCTTCATGCTGATTACCAATCTCTCCTATGTAGAGCTGTTTACCTTACTCCGGGTAAGGGCCGTCAAGCTGATTGAAGGAATTAAGCTCCGGGCGGCGAACCGCCCGGCTGCCATTCCAGTGGTTAACAGCAGACCGGCTAGAGCCAGCAGAGTTACAACGCCGGAACCTGCGGATGATGACGATTACTTTGAAGAGGATGACGGATCGGGTCAGCAGCTGCCAAGACGCGGACAGTCGAAGCTGCTGGGCAGAATTACCGGATGGTTCAGCGGGGCTGACCGCCAGAATCAGCCGGAAGTCATGGATGATCTGGAGGAAGAACTGCCGGATATTATCATTACTGATCCGCGGGGTGGTCCGGTCATCTCCGGAATGACAGCAGCGGGAGGTATTCCTCTGGAGGAGTATGGCGAGGAGGACTTCCCGGATGAAGAGCTTGAGCCTGTTACGCCGATCATCCGGGACTTCTTCGAGCATATCCGCTCTGAAGGGCTGAATGCCGAGGACCGGGAGGAATGGAGCGAATTCTCACCAGCGGCACGTGGTGGTGCTGTCACCGGAACAGGTGCTGCTGAGCTTACGAGAGCGGGAGCAGATTCTGTTCCGTCAGGGGAATCCGGGGAGGGTATACTGCCTGTAGAGCTGGACGGGCTGCTGGGAACGGCAGAGGAGGGCGAAGCGGCTCCGATTATACCGCCTCCACCTCCGCCCAAGCCGTACAAGCTGCCGTCCTTCCGTTTGCTGGCTAAGCCGAGTAACGGGGCGAAGGCGGGCGATCAGAATGATTATATGCAGACGGCACGCAAGCTGGAGGCTACACTGGAGAGCTTCGGTGTAAGGGCGAAGGTGCTGGAAGTGGTTCGTGGACCAGCGGTGACCCGGTATGAGATTCAGCCGGATATCGGCGTAAAGGTCAGCCGGATTGTCAATCTTACCGATGATATTGCGCTGGCACTGGCAGCCAAAGATATCCGTATGGAAGCGCCGATTCCCGGCAAATCAGCCATCGGTATCGAAGTGCCGAATTCGGAGGTCTCGGTCGTCACCATGCGTGAAGTGATGGAGACGCAGATTTTCCAGGAGGCGGATTCACGGCTGTCCATTGCCTTCGGGCGGGATATCTCCGGCCAGACGATTATCGGCAATCTCGCCAAGATGCCCCATCTGCTGGTAGCAGGAGCAACCGGCTCCGGTAAATCGGTCTGCATCAACGGTATTATTACCAGCATTCTATATAAGGCTAAGCCGAATGAAGTGAAATTCCTTATGGTTGACCCTAAGATGGTCGAGCTGAATGTATATAACGGCATTCCGCATTTGCTGGCTCCGGTAGTGACAGACCCCAAGCGTGCCAGTCTGGCCTTGAAGAAGATTGTGGTGGAGATGGAGAAGCGGTATGAGCTGTTCTCCAAATCAGGCACACGCAATATGGAAGGCTATAACAACTTGATGAAGGATAATCCGGCAGCAGTACTGCCCTATATTGTGGTCATCGTGGACGAGCTTGCGGATCTGATGATGGTTGCGGCCAATGATGTAGAGGATGCGATCTGCCGGCTGGCCCAGATGGCGCGGGCGGCGGGAATTCATCTGATTATCGCCACACAGCGTCCTTCGGTTGACGTTATCACCGGCCTGATCAAGGCGAATATTCCTTCGCGGATCGCCTTCGGCGTCTCTTCGAATGTGGATTCCCGGACCATTCTGGATATGCCGGGTGCCGAGAAGCTGCTCGGACGCGGCGATATGCTGTTCCTGCCGATGGGGGCTTCCAAGCCGATTCGTGTCCAGGGCGCTTTCATGAGCGATCAGGAAGTAGAGACAATTGTACAGTATGTCAGCAGCCAGGGGGAAGCGAATTACGATGAGTCGCTTGTGCCTGAGGTGGACGACACCATGAGCGAGGATCAGGAGCCGCAGGACGAATTGTATGAACAGGCCGTCCAGATTGTCCTGGAAGCCAAGCAGGCCTCTGTATCGCTGCTTCAGCGGCGTATGCGCGTCGGTTACACCCGTGCCGCACGCTTGATCGACTCGATGGAGGCCAGAGGCGTAATCGGCCCTTACGAGGGCAGCAAGCCGCGTGAGGTGCTGATGTCACTGGAGCAGTATCAGCAGAACAGACTCAGTTCATAAATGTAAAAAGCTGTCCCGCAAGCCATGAATGGCTGATTGGGACAGCTTTTTATTAGAGGTTCTTTTCGATAACGTTGATGTTATGTGTCCCGAACAATCCCAGTATAAATGGGTGAGGTTGTTGATTTTTTTATCAGACTTACTTTTGGAGCATATGTAAAAGAATATCTTGATGTTGCTCTGAAAGCTGCAACAAGGTGAATTTCCCGTCTTTGACAAGGGAATTAATTAAGTCTGCCTCTTGTCTTGCGAGGTTATATAGAGAGCTGTCAATTCTGCCCTGAAGCAATGCTTCATCGAGTTCTTCCGAATCCTTTTGGATTACTGCACCTGACGGCAAAACGACAATATCTAAGAACAAATCGTCCATCCAAGGCACGTTATCCTCACTTACACCATTTCTATAGCATATATCAATATACCACTGTACAATCTGCCCTTGCTCGTCAAACATTGTAGTCACTGAATGATGCTTATCAAGAGGGAATTGTTGAAGCCACGAATACCCATCATTTACAATGCAAACCTTTTGGTCAAAGTATTTTACGTACAACGGCTCTTTAACTTTGGCAATCTTCAGAAGTGATAAGTAGCCTTTAAAATTATCTGTTTCAAGATATGACTGGACATATTCTCTTTCCAATACACGTTTCCAATCTGAACGGTCCCCATATTTTCTCTTCAAATGTATAGCTCCCTTCACCTAAGAAGTGTTCTTTCCTAATTGTATCAAAGCGGAGAATCAGCAACAATATTGAACCTGATTATAGGTTGTTTTACATCTAAAAACAGAGCAGCGCTTCTCCAATATAGGGGAGCGCTGCTCTGTTTGGATTTTGCCTAACTTTATTTTGCGAATGGTGCCATTGGTATTACTTCACCCGGGGAGCTGCAAGCAGAGCATCAACCATGTAATCAAGCTGCGCATTTAGGGAGTAGATATCATTGTAATACGATAATCCGAAGTCGATATTCATTAACCGGCCTTCCTTGACTGCCGGAATACTGTTCCAGATCGGGTCTCCCGTCAGGTCAGTCATTCCGTCATAAGAGGAACGGAAGATATACTCTCCGCTGTAATCGGTAATGACTTCAAAGGATACAGACTCCCCGCCGACATCGGTCTTGCTATCTATTTTTTGCTGAATCTTCTCCGGTGCCTTCATGCCAAGATATTCATATAAGACCTGCGAACCCCGGCCGTATTGTTTGCTCATAATCACTAACATACTGCGTTCTCCGCCGCCTTCCATGATGGAGATGGTCGAATCTAGAATTCCCGCTTCCTTCAGCTTCAGCTTACTGTCCTCCACTTTGGCATTGAAATCATTTAATAGGCTGGTGGCCTGATCTTCCTTATTAAGAGTGTGTCCAATAAAGCTGACCCGCTCAGCGGTTGTCATTTTCTCATAAGGCACCAATACGGTGGGTGCGATATCATGCAAAGCATTGTAGGTTTCCTCGGAAGGAACGATAATCAGATCGGGATCAAGCGATAAGACAGCTTCCGGGCTGGCCTCGAACCAACTTCCCAACTTCTGTACATCTTTCAATTCGTTCTCGAAGGCAGCACCTTCATTTACACTAGAGACACCTACGGGCTTAATGCCCAGCGCCAGAACATCGCCCAGCAAGTACAACACAACGACACGCTGAGGATTGGCAGGCACCTCGATATCCCCTTTTATTGTAGAGATTGTCCGGGTCTGTGCCTCGGCTGCAGTGTTGTCAGGGGACGTTGTAGAGGATGCCGTCGCAGCAGGCGAAGAGGTTGGCGTATTGCTGCCGTTGCCCGCCGTCGTTGTAGTGGCAGTTCCTGAGGAACAGGCACTTAACACTATGGTGAAGCATAACAACAAGGTTAACATTAGGGATGGCTTAGACGTTCTGAACATGGATGACGCTCCTTTTAGATCATATTGATAATGATTATCATCATCAATATATCCGAGAGTGCCTTCACGGGCAATGTCATTTGCAGACAGCGCAGATATCATATCCCGCCATGGGGAAGCGGCCTGCACAGAATTTTTGTATCTTACTGGTGAGTTTCCGAAGTGCTTTTTGAACATTTTTCCAAAAGAATACGCATCCGGATAGCCCACAGCAGCTGCAATATCATGCAGTGTGGCTTCTGTGCCCAGCAATAGCTCACGTGCCTTGTCCATGCGAATCTGAACCAGATATTGGGCGGGGCTGCTCTGAAGCCGCATGCGGAATAACCTCGATAATGTCCTCGGGCTGGTGCCCAAAGTGTCGGCTAGTATATCCAGGGTGAACGGCCTGCTGTAAGAATCATGCATATAGCGTACAGCCTGGTCGAGCACATCTGCTCTAAGCGGGTGCAGCTCCTGCCCATGCATCTGATGAAGCAGCTCATGGACCCACTGATAGAACAGGGCTTTGACATGCAGATGCTCAAGGTCGCTGCCTGTCTGCCACTCCCCATACATCTGGTCTAGAAGCTCATACAGCGGCAGGGGATGGGCCGGAGTGCAATGATATGACGCGGTAAAAGGCTTGCTGCGCTCCAAAAGCACTGTAAGATTGCGGCGCGCAGGCAGGGTTAACGTTGAACGGTACATAATAAGGTAATAATCCAGAATTTCATGTGTTTTCAGCAATTTAATCGTAGTGCCTTTGCCCCCGTGAAAGACAGTTGCGCCGCTGATTTCATATCGGCTGTCATCTATAAGCAGACTTGCGCTGCCGCGAACGATATACAGGTATGTACTAGCCGGAAGGCGATACTTCAGCGGAGGTTGTCCAGAAATGAATGAGGCCTTGCGGATATCGATAACTTCTACAGCAGCATGGTTCCACAGTACAATATGGTCCTTAAAATCCATGTTTCTTCTCAACTCCTGTTGTTTCATAACCCAAGTATAGTTGATAATCGTTCTCAGTTGCAATGGATTTACGGTTCCTTGATTTGCGGTCATGCATAGGAAGTCCTGCCAGTCGTCATAATAACTTTAGCCATTCATGCAGAACTTCCAAGAGAAAGGTAGAGCGAATCCCATGACAAAACATAAGCAGTGGATCATTGCCGCCGTTACCCTTGCCCTTGCAGCTGCACCGTTTGCCGGTGCAGTCTTCAAAGATCATGATTTGATCTATGCCAAGTCATATGCAGCAGAACAGGTTGCCGCAGATAGCCCTGATGAAGGGGAGGAAGCCATGCCCGTGTTCGGCACAACTCCGCTTAAGGTAGGCTCCTCCGGGCAGGATGTCTATGAGCTGCAGGGAAGATTGAAGTACCTTGGTTATTTTAACGGGAAGATTGACAGCCAGTTCGGGACCAAAACCAAAAATGCTGTCACCTGGTTTCAGTGGAAATTCGGCCTGAAATCCGACGGGGTAGTCGGGGCCAAGACGAAGCTTAAGCTATACAATGCGACTACAGCCTGGAAGCCGACAGCGCCCGAGACGTCTACCGCCCAGAAGAAAGCGCCCTCCGGCGCAGCTGCAGCCAAAACCAATACGGCTGAACTGTCCTCCGGCAATACCATGGGCTTGTCCGAAAACGACCTGAAGATCATGGCTAACGCGGTTTACGGCGAGTCTCGCGGTGAACCTTTTGAAGGACAGGTGGCTGTTGCCGCAGTCATTCTCAACCGTGTAAAATCCCCAAGCTTCCCGAACACGCCTTCGGGCGTCATTTTCCAGCCGGGAGCCTTCACCGCCGTAGCTGACGGACAGATCTATCTGGAGCCTAATGAACAGGCACGCAAGGCAGTGCAGCAGGCACTGAGCGGCTGGGACCCGTCGGGCGGCTGTATCTATTACTTCAATCCCAAGACGGCGACTTCCAAGTGGATTTGGTCCCGTCCGCAGGTGAAGACGATCGGCCAGCATATTTTCTGCATGTAGCTTACTGTGTCTGTATACAACCCTCCGTAAGAGCAACCGGTACGCTGTCCTCCGGTTGCTTCCTTACTTTGGAATGGTTTAGAATGGATAATACTTCATAAACTTGTTATAGAGCATCCATCCACGCTGCAAAGGAGTTTTGGACTTGACTAATAATGCATTTCAACATGGCCATGCCGCAGGCATGCGCATACATGTTCTGCCGACCAAGGCGTTCAAGACATTCGCCATCTCACTGTATGCAGGCGTTCCGCTTGAAGAAAGTACAGTGACTTCTACCGCACTGGTTCCGTTTGTACTCCGCCGGGGGACAGCGTCCTATCCGGAGACTACCCAATTCCGCGAGCGTCTGGAGGAGCTGTACGGTGCCGGCTTCGGCTTCGATATTTATAAACGCGGGGATTACCAGATTGTCCAGTTCCGGATGGATACGATCAATGATTCCTTTGTGCAGAGCAAGGAGAGCCTGCTTGGGGAATCCTTTGCTTTTCTGGGAGAGGTGTTGACCCGTCCCCTGCTTGAGAATGGAAGCTTCCGGGCTTCTTATGTAGCTACAGAACGCGAGACGATCCGCAAGAAGCTGGAATCCATTGTGAATGACAAAATCCGCTACGCGGCAGAACGCTGCATTGAGGAAATGTGCCGCAACGAGCCTTACCGTCTCCATCCCCTCGGTCAACGGGCCGATCTGGATGCTATCACGCCTGAGACGCTGTACCAGAGCTATACCTCCTGGCTGAATGGAGCTACGCTTGATCTGTATGTTGTGGGCGATACCACACCTGAGGAGGTCGAGAAGCTGGTGACAGCTCATTTCGGCCGGGCCCATCACTCCGAAGCCGGAGGCTACACCTCGGACTTCACTCCGGTATCGGTTACGGAAGTGCGGACGGTAGAGGAGAAGCTGGATGTGAATCAAGGCAAGCTGAACATGGGGCTGCGGACCTCGATTACCTACAAGGATGACCGGTATGCTTCCGCGCTGATGTACAACGGTATTCTTGGCGGTTACCCGCATTCCAAGCTGTTCGTCAATGTCCGTGAGAAGGAGAGTCTGGCGTATTACGCCTCCTCCCGTTATGACGGGCATAAGGGCATCGGAACGATTCAATCGGGGATCGAGACCCAGAACTACGGCAAAGCCGTTGATATTATCCGCAAGCAGCTGGATGAGCTGAAGGCCGGTAATATCACTGACCTGGAGCTTAGCCAGACGAAGGCAATGATCCGCAACCTGCTGTCCGAGATTCAGGATTCGGCGTTTGAGATGATTTCCTTTGATTTCAACCGCCAGCTATCCGGCAAAGACCGTTCTGCCCAAGAGCTGATGGACCAGGTCGACGGCATGGGGGCGGCTGAAGTGAAGGCTGCAGCAGATACTTTTGAGCTGGATACGATTTATTTCCTGACAGGGAAGGAGGAATAGGGATGGAGAAGCTCCATTACGAACGGCTTCAAGAAACACTTTATCACGAGGTTATGGATAACGGACTGCAGGTGTATGTGCTGCCGAAGCCGGCTTTTCTCAAAACCTACGCCACCTTTGCCACGAAATACGGTTCCGTAGACAATCACTTCAAGGTGGCGGGCAGCGAGGAGACTACAGTACCGGACGGAATTGCCCACTTCCTTGAGCATAAAATGTTCGAGGAGCCGGAAGGCGACATTTTTGCCACCTTTGCGTCGAATGGCGCATCGGCCAATGCCTTCACCAGCTTCGACCAGACGGTCTATCTTTTCTCGGCCACGGAGAACATTGAGCAGAATCTCAGCACGCTGGTTGATTTTGTGCAGCGTCCTTATTTTACCGATGAGAACGTGGAGAAGGAGAAGGGAATTATTGGGCAGGAAATCAATATGTATGCCGACAATCCTGACTGGCGCGTCTATTTCGGGCTGATTGAAGCTATGTATGCTACTCACCCGGTTCACATTGATATTGCCGGAACGATCGAATCCATCGCAACCATTACGAAGGAAACGCTGTACACCTGCTACAACTCCTTCTATCATCCCAGCAATATGCTGCTGTTCGTTGTCGGCGGAGTGGACCCTGAGCAGGTATTTGAACTGATCCGCAGCAATCAGCAAGGCAAGAGCTATGAGAAGCAGGGTGAAATTACGCGTATCTTCGCGGAGGAGCCTGAGCAGGTAGCCTCGAAGCATGTGGAGAGCAGACTTGCTGTCTCCATTCCCAAAATGATGTTCGGCTTCAAGGAAAAGGTGGATGGTCTGAGCGGTGAAGCGGCGGTGCGCCGTGATCTGACCACGAAGCTGATGCTGGACCTGCTGTTTGGCAGCAGTACGGCATTGTATCAGAAGCTCTATGACGAGGAATTGATCTCGGACAGCTTCGGCCATGAATTTAACAGCTCTGCGGAGTATGCCTTCTCGGCGATCGGCGGCGATACCAAAGATCCGGGTCTGCTGCTTGAACGGATTAAGGCAGAAGTTGGACGCATTCTGGAGACGGGCTTCGCGGAGAAGGATTTCGAACGGGCCCGCAAAAAGAAAATCGGCGGCTTCCTGCGGATGCTGAATTCGCCGGAGAGCATTGCCCATGAGTTCACCCGTTACCAGTTCCGTGGAGGAGATCTGTTTGAAGTGCTTCCCCTGTATGAATCGATCACTCTGGATGAAGTGAATGCCCGGCTCCATGATCATGTGAACTGGGAGCAGCTGGCCGTATCGCTGGTGGTGAGTCCTTAATGATGTTACCGGGAGAGGACAGCAAACCGATTGGCGAAATGACAGTGCTCATTACCGGGGGCAGCGGGGGAATCGGCGGCGCGATCGCTGAGCGTTTTGCTTCGGTGGGAATGAACATTGTGATTCATTATATGAATTCGCATGAAGCGGCAAATGATGTGGCCCGGCGCTGTCTGGCGCTGGGGGCGAAGGTAATGACCGTAGCGGCAGATATGAAAGACCGCAGTCAGCTCGTACGCATGGCCGAAAGGCTGGAGAGCAGCGGCATGATGCCGGATATCCTGGTCAATAATGCCGGGAAAGCTCATTATGGCATGTTAGCCGATCTGACCGAGGAGGAGTGGGACGATATCATGGCGGTGAATCTGAAGGGCACCTTCATGTGCAGCCAGATTTTCATGCCTTATATGGTCACGCAGCGTTACGGCCGGATCATTAATGTGTCTTCTGTGTGGGGGATCTCGGGTGCCTCCTGTGAAGTGGCGTATTCGGCCAGTAAGGGCGGAGTGAATGCTTTTACCAAGGCGCTCGCCAAGGAGCTGGCGCCCTCCAAGGTCACTGTGAACGCTGTAGCGCCTGGAGCAGTTCACACGGCCATGCTGTCCAATCTGCAGGCGGATGAACTGAAAATGCTGGAGGAGGAGATCCCTGCGGGGAGGCTGGCTACCCCTGAGGATATATCCTCGCTTGTTTATTTTCTGGCGCTGCCTGAGTCCGGTTATATTACGGGTCAGGTCATCAGTCCGAACGGCGGCTGGATTACGTAATAACCGGTATAATGCCAGGAACCATGAGCCTGCTCTGGAGAAATGCTCCAGCATAAGACCTTCCGGCTTGAGACATATTATAACTGTTGCTTCTAAATCTCAATATCATTACAAACCTGAGGAGGATTTAAGATGTCAACAGATTCCGTAGTGAAGAACTTTGATACCTGGAAAAGTTTTTTGGGCGACCGGGTCATTCAGGCTGAAAAAATGGGGATGAGCGACGAGACCATCACCAAGCTGGCGTTCGAAATCGGGGAATTCCTCGACAAGAAGGTCGATCCGGGCAACTATTCCAACCGGGCCATCAAAGAGCTGTGGGATGTCGGAACGGATGATGAGAAGCATACCATTGCCGGACTCATGGTCAAACTGGCGAAGAAAAACGCATAGGTACGCGGAAGAAGCTCCCCTTGCGGGAGCTTTTCTGCAATTATTACAATCGTGTCCTTGCCTTTCAATTTTTTTTTATATATCATTAACATGACCCGTGTATCTGAAACAACATGCAGGGAAAAGGAATCTATGAGGTGCGCACAAGTGGAATATAAACAATGGTATATGGAATATAAGATACATAAGAACAGACCCGGTCTGTTAGGCGACATTGCTTCCATGCTGGGGATGCTGGAAGTCAATATTCTGACGATTAACGGCGTGGAAGGCAAGACGCGCGGAATGCTGCTGGAAACCAGCGACGATGAGAAGATCATGCTGATGGGCGAAATGCTCAAGAAAGTTGATAATATAACGGTTACGGCACTCCGTACACCGCGGCTTGTGGACCGGCTGGCGGTCCGGCATGGACGGTACATCGACCGGGATTCGGATGACCGCAAGACCTTCCGCTTCACCCGCGATGAGCTCGGGCTGCTGGTCGATTTCCTGGGCGAGCTGTTTAAGAGAGAAGGCAATCAGGTTATAGGACTACGTGGCATGCCGCGGGTAGGCAAGACAGAATCGATTATTGCCGGCAGCGTCTGTGCGATGAAGCGCTGGACGTTTGTCTCCTCCACGCTGCTGCGCCAGACCGTCCGCAGCCAGCTCGCCGAAGACGAGATGAATCCGCATAATGTATTTATCATTGACGGGATTGTCAGCACCATCCGCTCGAACGAGAAGCATTATAACCTGCTGCAGAATGTCATGAGTATGGCAAGCACCAAGGTGATTGAGCATCCTGATATTTTTGTGCGGGAGTCCGAATTCACCTTCGATGACTTCGATATTATTATTGAGCTGCGCAATTCACCGAACGAAGAGATATTGTACGAGTCGTTTACGACAAGCTACAGTGAAGATCTTTAATATATTTGATTAAGAGCATTGCTCACACAACATTCAGGAGGTGATGGTATGTCGGAACTGGGCCGGCATTTGAAGGAGGCTCGTCTGCAAAAAGGGATGAGTCTTGATGATGTCCAGGAAGTAACAAAGATCCGCAAAAAATATTTGGAAGCCATCGAAGCAGGGGATTATAAAGTGCTTCCGGGCAGCTTTTATGTCCGGGCCTTTATCAAAACCTATGCCGAGGCAGTCGGGGTTAACCCGGATGAGCTGATGGAGGAGCACGGCAATGTGCCTGCTGCTCCCGTCGATACTACCATGGAGACCGTGATTCAGAAGCGCAGCCGCAAGCCTGAAACGGAGCGTAACGCCAAGTGGCTCCCGACCTTGCTGATGTGGACCTTCCCGGTGCTGATTCTGGTGGTCATCTACTTATATGCCTCTTCCACGATGAATAATGATTCGCCGGAGAAAGCGGATAATGCAAGCATGACTACCGCGACGCAAGATCCGGCTAAGGCTAAGCCTTCTCCTACTGCCGCTGGAGGCGGTGCAGTGCCTTCAGCGACAGCGGATGCGGCAGCTACACCTGATGCAGGAGCCGCGGCAACCACTGCGCCTGCTGCAACTCCAGAGCCGTCTCCATCGGCTTCTCCGGGTGCTGTCACCGTTACTCAGGACCGTAAATCGGGCAAGACAACGATCTATAAGGTCTCCGCGCCTGCCGGAAGCCAGGTTCAGGTCGTGATTGCCTCAACCGGAGTCAGCTGGCTTGAAGTGTACAAGGGCGAGAACTCCAAGGGGGAGAAGCTCAGCTTCGGGAACACCAAGGCCGGCGATAATCTCAGCTTCACGCTGGACAGCGAAGGCATGTATATCAAATCGGGATATTCACCGGCTACCGCGATTTCGGTCAACGGACAGGCTATTACCGACGGCAAAACCTCCTCGCGTCTGCTGCTTGAACTGGACAGCGGTACGGACGGCGCTGCTGGCGGGAGTACTACCGGAGAATAATACATCCGATGTATAGTCTTTGGCGGATTGGAGAACCTAGAAGTGTTTAACAGTTCTCTCGCCAAAGTGAGGTGTATTCTCTCATGACCGTCAGCTGGATTGTAACAGGGCTTGGTATTATTGTCAGTCTCCTGGGGTATTATTTGACACCGGGCGCCTGGGGATATGGTATTCTGGGCTTTGGACTGGCACATGTTCTGCTGGGGATTCTGGATATGTTCCGGGCTCCTGCACGCAGCAGATAATATTTTGAGGTGAGCGTCTCCCGGACAGGTTCCGGGAGGCGTGTTTTTAGGTGCACTCTTTTCCAGTATTAGACTTAAGAGCCCCTATCTCATATAATAGGAACAGACTAATTGTAAGTAAAGGATGTGGAACCATGAGTTCAGAAAGTTCATTTGATATCGTATCCAAGATGGATATGCAGGAGCTGACCAATGCGGTTCATCAGACCGAGAAGGAAATCGATAACCGGTTTGATTTCAAGAACAGCAAGAGCAGCCTGAAGCTGGAGAAGGATGCGCTTGTCATCGCCTCAGAGGATGAATACAAGCTGAATGCAGTTATTGATATCCTCCAGACCAAGATGGTGAAGCGGGGAATCACGCTGAAGAATATGGATTTCGGCAAAGTGGAGCCGGCTTCGCTCGGCACGGTGCGCCAGCGGCTGGGACTGCGGCAAGGGATAGACCAGGAGAATGCGAAGAAGATCAATATTCTGATCCGCGATTCCAAGCTGAAGGTTAAGAGCACGATCCAGGGTGATCAGATCCGTGTGACCGGCAAAAGCCGCGACGATCTCCAGCAGATTATCCAGCTTTTACGCAAGGCTGATTTGCCGCTTGATTTACAGTTTAACAATTTAAAGTAAGATCATGTGCCCCGCAGTGTATACTTACCTTACTTGCGGGGTGCTTCATGTTTTTTTGACACTTATTTATGGCTATAATATACTAGCTAAGCAGTTTTGAAGAAAATGCTGGAATACCGGATTCGTATGGACTAGGGGAGGAAACTTCAGTGAATTTACCCAACCGCATCACATTAGCACGTATTTGCCTTATCCCAATCATGATGTTTTTTCTGCTGGTGGACTTCAGCTTCTATCCGGAACCGATACATTGGGGCTCCTTTCAGCTTTCAATTAATCACTTGGTCGCGGCAGTTATTTTTCTGCTGGCAGCCAGTACCGATGGAATTGACGGTTACATAGCCAGAAAATATAACATGGTCACCAATCTGGGCAAGCTGCTCGATCCGCTTGCGGATAAGCTGCTGGTCTCGGCCGTGCTGATCTCGCTGGTCGAGCTGGGAAGATGCGATTCCTGGATTGCCATTGTCATCATCAGCCGCGAGTTTGCCGTGACCGGCCTGCGCCAGGTGGCACTGCTGGAAGGGAAGGTAGTGGCTGCAAGCAAATGGGGAAAGGTAAAAACAGTGATTCAGATTGTTGCTATTTCCCTGCTGCTGCTTAACAATTTCCCGTTCCAGTTCGTCAGCATCCCTGTGGATGACATTGCCATCTGGGCGGCAGCCATCATTACCATTTACTCTGGCATTGATTATTTCGTGAAGAATAAGGATCTGCTGGATTTGAACAAAGCCTGAGAGGCTGGAACAGGCTTAACCTTGCAGGATACCTACAATCAGGAGGAGAACGTCAGCTATGAAAGCAGAGATTATTGCCGTTGGAACAGAACTTTTACTTGGACAAATCGTGAACAGCAATGCCCAGTTTCTTTCAGTCGAGCTGGCTGCATTAGGCATTGACGTTTATTTTCAGACCGTTGTGGGAGATAACAAAAACCGCCTTCTGGAAGCGATCCGGATTGCTCAGAGCCGGGCGGATGTTATATTGTTCACGGGCGGCATTGGTCCGACCGAGGATGATCTGACCAAGGATGCGCTGGCTGCGGCGCTTGGCCGGACCCTGCACATCGACCAGCTAGCCATGGATCATGTGCAGCGCTTCTTCGATGACCGCAAGATTGTAATGACTGAGAATAACCGCAAGCAGGCGCTTGTCATTGAAGGGACGACTCCTCTGTCCAATGATACCGGCCTTGCGGTAGGGATTGCTTTTGCAGAAGAGGACAAATATTATATCGTGCTGCCCGGCCCGCCCCGGGAGATGAAGCCGATGTTCACGGATAAGGCCAAGCCATGGCTTCAGCAGCATGCACTTACTGGTGAAATGCCGCTCTACTCGAAGATGCTGAAGTTCGCCGGGATTGGCGAGTCGCTGCTGGAGGACAAGCTGATTGAGCTGATCCGCAGCCAGAGCGATCCAACGATTGCCCCGTATGCCAAGGAAGGCGAAGTGACCGTGCGCATCTCCACCAAGGCGCCGTCCGAGCGGGAAGCTATGGTCAAGCTCGATGCTCTGGAGAAGACGATTGCGGACATTCTGCCGGAGAATCTGTATGCCAACATCGATGTGCCGCTGGAGCAGCTGATTGTGGACTGGATGGCGGATGCGGGACTCACTCTAAGTGCTGCCGAGAGTTGTACAGGCGGTCTGCTGATGGAGAGCATTACGAATATTCCGGGCAGCGCCTCCATGTTTGCCGGAGGGATCGTGTGTTATTCCAATGATATTAAGAAGAAACTGCTGAATGTGCCTTCCGCCATGCTTGAAGGTCCGGATGCCCCGGGAGCGGTGAGCCGCGAGGTTGCGGAGGTACTGGCTGAGCAGGTGCGTATGATCGGTGACACGGACTTCGGCTTATCGGTTACCGGTGTAGCCGGACCGGGATATTCCGAGCGCAAGCCGGTGGGTCTTGTGTTCGTAGGACTGGCTGAGCGGGGCTGCAAGACAGAGGTATATGAGCTGAATCTGAAGGGCACCCGTGAGAACATCCGGCTGCGCACCGTCAAGGCGCTGCTGTACCGGTTGTGGCGCCGCCTGGAAGAACGCAAGGTTGCTACTCCGCTGGAAGGCTCGGCCTTGCAATAACTGTACGGGCCGGTATATAATTCATGTATACGGAAGAACCGTGGCTTGAGCGATCATGCTGCGGTTTTTTGTTTTATATTAGGTATAACAAATTATCCTTTGGCTGTTCCTATTAACGTAAGAAGCGGAAGAGAAGCACCTGCTGAGTTTTGCATCCGGAAGGAGGCATGTATCTTACAATAAAAGGGAGTATTATCCCCGGGAGCAAAAAAAACGAATGTATGTTCTAAAAAAGACTTGGCAAGCCCTTCAAAACACGTTATTATAATACTATAAACAGTGAAGGAAGTGGTCTGATTGTCAGATCGTCGTGCAGCGCTTGATATGGCGCTTCGTCAAATAGAAAAACAATTCGGTAAAGGTTCGGTAATGAAACTGGGAGAATCCACTCACATGAAAGTGGAAGTTGTACCTAGCGGATCTTTGGCACTTGATATTGCACTAGGTATTGGCGGACTTCCCAAAGGACGTATTATTGAAGTATATGGACCGGAATCTTCCGGTAAGACGACGGTTGCACTTCATGCGATCGCTGAAGTACAGAAGCAGGGCGGACAAGCTGCCTTCATCGATGCTGAGCATGCGCTTGATCCCAAGTATGCCAAGGCGCTTGGCGTTAACATTGATGAACTGCTGCTGTCCCAGCCTGATACGGGTGAACAGGCCCTGGAAATCGCTGAAGCGCTTGTACGCAGCGGAGCAGTAGACATCATTGTAGTTGACTCTGTAGCAGCACTTGTGCCGAAGGCAGAAATTGAAGGCGACATGGGTGATTCCCACGTAGGCTTGCAGGCCCGTCTGATGTCCCAGGCCTTGCGGAAGCTGTCTGGTGCCATTAACAAATCCAACACTATTGCGATCTTCATTAACCAGCTTCGTGAGAAGATCGGCGTAATGTTCGGTAACCCTGAGACCACTCCGGGTGGGCGCGCTCTGAAGTTCTATTCCTCTGTCCGTCTGGATGTGCGCCGGGTAGAGAGTATCAAGATGGGTAACGATGTCGTGGGTAACCGCACGAAGATCAAGGTTGTGAAGAACAAGGTAGCGCCTCCGTTCAAGCAAGCGGATGTAGATATCATGTACGGCGAAGGAATCTCCAGAGAGGGAAGCCTTGTGGATATCGGTACGGAGATGGATATTGTCAACAAGAGCGGTGCCTGGTATTCCTATGAAGGCGAACGTCTGGGTCAAGGACGGGAGAATTCCAAGCAGTTCCTGAAGGAACATCAGGATATTGCTCTGCTGATCGAGAACAAGATCCGTGAGGCAAGTAATCTCACGACTCTGGTAGAGCCACCATCTGAAGCGGCTGTGGCTGCGGAGCAAGAGGAAGAAGAGAAGCTGCTGCTTGAGATTGAGTAATTAAGTACTCCTCTACTTCTAATTGAATAATGAAGTCAAGATGGATAGGCGCCCTGTGAAGATATAACAGGGTGCCTTTTCGTAAATATTTCAGCTTAAGTAGGTGATTGGCAGGATGGTTATCCAATTGGATGAGGAATTCGAGGAACAGGATGAGCAGCAGGTGCTGGCGGATTTCCCGGCAGATCAAGAGCTGGTAATTACAAAGGTAGAGCGGCTTAAGAAGTCTAATTATCGTTATCTAATCCATTTCGGAGACTACAACATGACTGTTCATGAAGATGTCATGATCAAATACCGGATGATTACCGGGAGTGCTTTTGTAAAAGCGGATCTGGAGGATATCGTTGCCGCAGACGAGCGCCAGCGGGGGTATGTGGAGGGGCTTAGGTATCTGGAGCGCAAACCCAGAACCGCACAGGAGATGGCCCGCCGTTTAAGGGAGAAGGAAATAGGGGAGACTGTTATTGCCGAAGTTCTGCTCCGCCTGCAGGAGGAACGTCTGCTTGATGATCCCTTGTACGCCAAACAGTGGGCGGAGCAGCGGATTGTGAATCAGCGTAAGGGCAAGATGTGGATCCGGCAGGAGCTGCGGGAGAAAGGGATTGATAAGTCGCTGATTGCGGAAGCGCTGGATGAGATCACACCCGAGCAGGAGCTGGAGAGCGCGCTGCAGACCGGACGGAAGAAATGGAGTACGATCCGGGGAGATGTGAACGACAAACGCCGGAAGACAGGGGCGTTCCTGATGCGCCGGGGATTCTCAGGTGAAATGGTGCGCCAGGTGATCGGGATTCTGCGGGATGAGCAGGATTGTGAGGGGGAAGAAGAGGAGTTTTACTTCCCGGATTGATTCTCTTGACTTTATTACGGTTATCGACTCTCTTGACAAGGTCTTTTTATAAATAATAAAATATAACATGAATCGGCATAAACTAAGATTCCTTTTTCCTTCCCAAAAAGCAGACTCTTATGTTCCGGTTCGCGTACAACTCATATGAAATGTAATCGCCGGATAAGGCGGGCAATGTCCATGTGCAGCATGTGCAGTATGGCAATCGGTGTATTACCGGTTTTTTGTATGGTGATGAACGGATAGTTTAACAACTGCACAAATACCCAAGGGAAGATCCTTGGAGGATATCAACGAGGAGGTGAACAGATGGAAACATTGATCTGGGTCATTGTCGTTCTCGTTGTAGCTGCAGCATTCTTTGGATTCGGTTATTTTATTCGTAAATCCCTTGCAGAAGCTAAGATTTCCAGCGCAGAGAAAGAAGCCGTAGTCATCGTGGAGAACGCGAAGAAAGAGGCGGAGGCGCTGAAGAAGGAAACGGTACTTGAGGCTAAGGACGAAGTTCATAGAATCCGTACCGAAGCTGAAAAAGAAACTCGTGAACGTCGGAATGAAATCCAACGGCAAGAGCGACGTTTGCTGCAAAAGGAAGAATCGCTGGATAAAAAAATGGAATCGCTTGAACGAAAAGAAGAACAAGTAGCTAACAAAGAGAAACGAATTGATGAAACCCAACAGCAAATTGATGTTATTTACAAGAATCAGGTTACTGAACTGGAACGTATCTCCAATCTGAGCATCGATGATGCCAGAAGTATCATTCTCAGCAATGTAGAACAGGAAGTTCGCCATGAAACTGCTCAGATGATCAAGGAAATCGAACAGCAGGCTAAGGAAGAAGCGGACAAGAAAGCCCGTGAGATTATCACCTTGGCGATTCAACGCTGTGCGGCTGATCATGTGGCGGAAACTACTGTATCTGTCGTTACCTTGCCGAATGAAGAGATGAAGGGCCGGATTATCGGTCGTGAAGGCCGCAATATCCGTGCGCTGGAGACTCTGACCGGGATTGATCTTATTATTGATGATACGCCGGAAGCAGTTATTCTGTCAGGATTTGATCCGATCCGCCGCGAAGTGGCCCGTACGGCACTGGAGAAGCTGGTGGCAGATGGACGTATCCATCCTGCACGTATTGAAGAAATGGTGGAGAAATCCCGCAAAGAAGTGGATGAACGGATTCGCGAATACGGTGAACAAGCTACCTTCGAGGTTGGCGTTCATGGTCTGCACCCGGATCTGATCAAAATTCTGGGCCGCCTGAAATTCCGCACGAGCTACGGTCAAAACGTACTGAAGCACTCCATGGAGGTTGCTTATTTGACTGGACTTATGGCCGGTGAGCTTGGGGAAGACATCGTGCTTGCAAAACGTGCCGGACTGCTGCATGATATCGGCAAAGCGCTTGATCATGAAGTGGAAGGTTCGCATGTTGAAATCGGCGTCGAACTGGCGAAGAAGTACAAGGAACATCCGGTGGTTATCAACAGTATCGCGTCCCACCATGGAGATTGCGAGGCTACCTCGGTTATTGCTATGCTGGTTGGTGCTGCTGATGCTTTGTCAGCTGCTCGTCCAGGTGCACGCCGTGAGACCCTGGAAACGTACATCAAACGTCTGGAAAAGCTGGAGGAGATCTCGGAGTCCTTCGAGGGTGTCGAGAAATCCTATGCCATTCAGGCGGGCCGCGAGGTTCGCGTAATGGTACAGCCTGAGAAGATTGATGATGCCGAAAGCTTCCGTCTGGCCCGCGATATTACGAAGATGATTGAGAGTGAGCTGGATTATCCGGGTCATATCAAGGTTACGGTAATCCGCGAGACACGCGCTGTAGAATATGCGAAATAAATAAGGAAATCGGCCCCCTTGCGGGGCCTTTTTTCATGCAGCACGCCGTGGAGTTTGGAATGAAGCAGAATAGGTGAAATTATACTTAAGCAGCGATTTATGGTTGGCAGAGCATACACAAACCAAAAATTTAGGAGGAGAAGATTATTAAAGTTTTATTTATCGGAGACATTGTAGGCAATACAGGCAGAAAAGCGCTGCGTGAAATGCTGCCTTCCCTGAAAAGCAAATATCAGCCGCATATCATCATTGCCAATGGTGAGAATGCCGCTGCCGGCAGAGGGATCACCGCTGCTATCGCTAACGAATTCTTTAATTGGGGTATCCACGGTATTACGATGGGCAACCACACCTGGGACAACAAGGATATCTTCGAGTTCATCGACGACGAGCCGCGGATCATCCGTCCGGCTAACTTTCCGCCGGGGACACCGGGCCGTGGATATACCGTTGTTAAGGGGAACGGCAAGCAGCTGGCGATTGTGAATCTGCAGGGCCGTACCTTTCTTCCGGCGATTGATGACCCGTTCCGGGTAGGCGAGGAGATTGTGGAGGAACTGCGCAGAGAGCATAAGTGCATTCTGGTGGATTTCCATGCGGAAGCAACCTCCGAGAAAATTGCGATGGGCTATTTTATGGATGGAATGGCTTCGATTGTAGTCGGCACACATACTCATGTGCAGAGTAATGATGATGTGATCCTGCCTGGAGGTACAGCGTATCTTACAGATGCGGGTATGGTTGGTTCAAGAGAAGGGATTCTGGGTATGGAAAAGGATGCGATCATCTATAAATTTACAACTCAGCTTCCCTCCCGGTTTGTAGTCGACGAAGGCAAATGGCAGCTGCATGGTCTATTCGCAGAACTTGATGAAGCTACAGGCAGAGCGACACGACTGGAGAAGATCCGGCTGCGTGAGGATGAATGGGTGATGAGCTAAGGACGGCAATGCCGTTTCTACTTGCAAATAGGTAATTCGGTAATACTCATTTTGTTTTGGGTGAAGTGTGATATTTATTATATCGAAAAAGAGTATCTTTTGAACTATTTTCTCCGGAGAGGTCCGCAAAAAGAAGGAATTAATTCTTCTGAAGCGAATAACATCTACTGTAGTGGAAGAAGAACACCATCATTTTCCCAGGGGAGGTACTTACTATGGATGTATTAAAAGTATCAGCTAAATCCAATCCAAATTCCGTTGCTGGCGCATTAGCAGGTGTTCTTCGCGAACGTGGATCGGCCGAGCTACAAGCTATTGGAGCAGGAGCACTGAACCAGGCCGTGAAGGCCGTTGCCATCGCCCGGGGATTTGTCGCACCCAGCGGAGTGGACTTGATCTGTATTCCGGCTTTTACGGATATAGTGATTGATGGGGAAGACCGGACGGCAATCAAACTTATTGTGGAACCTAGATAACTCAAGTGAATCATTTAGATTAGGCCTGTTTACATTGTAAACAGGCTTTTTGCTGTGCTGACTGCCGCTTCAGTTAGGTGCATATACATGAAATAGACGCTGGGCCGTCAACGGTTCATTTGGATATTCAGCAGGTGAAGAAAGAAGGAGAGCTGACCTATGGTGGGAAACAGGAAGCTGAAGGTGGCGGATTTTCATTGTGATGCTCTGAGTAAGCTGCAGGCGAATCCAGGGATAGACTTCAAGAATGATCCCCGGCTGGATGTGACCGCAGAGCGGCTGACAGAGGGAAATGTCGGACTGCAGGTTTTTGCCATCTATTTGTCTACGGTGCGCGGAAGGGCAAAGTTCGAGGATATTCTGGGGCAAATCGAGTGCTTCCATCAAAAGGTTACCGGTCCTGGAGGGCTGCAGTGGCTGAGGTGGAAGGAAGAAGTGCAGGAAGGCAGCTTCACTGCACCGGCCTATGGAATGCTCTCTCTGGAGGGCGTGGACGGTCTGGAGGGCAATCTGTTCTATGCCCAGTTATGCTTCGAGCTGGGTGTGCGTTGCCTGGGGATTACCTGGAACTATGCCAACTGGGCGGCGGACGGTGTGCTGGAGCGGCGGAACGGCGGGTTCACTGAGCATGGCCGGAAGCTGATCGACTGGTGCAACGGGAGCGGAATGCTGCTGGATGTGTCGCATTTGGCCCCGGCGGGATTCTGGGAGCTGCTGGAGCTCAGTACCCGTCCGTTCATTGCTTCGCATTCGAATTGCGCAGCGGTCTGCAGTCATCCCCGCAACCTGAGTGATGAGCAGCTGAAGGCACTGATTGCCAAGGATGGGCGAATCGGGCTTACCTTTGTCCCCTGGTTCGTGCGGGATGAAGGAGCGGCCCGGCGGGAGGATATGCGGAGGCATATTGAGCATGTCTGTGGTCTTGGCGGGAGCGGACAGCTGATGTTCGGCTCGGATTTTGACGGAATTGAAGCGTGGGTAGAAGGGCTGGAGCATCCGGGGCAATATGCGGAGTTCGCCGAGATGCTGCTGAAATACTATCCCGAAGCTGATGTGCGGGGCTGGCTGTATGAGAATGCGCTGGGGTTCTTGAAGGAGCAGCTGCCTTCTTCCGCAGGTTTACCCTCTTTTCTCACCAGGAAGTGACTATGAATTGGAAAAACCAGGATGAAGCATTCACAGAATCGTAATATGCCCGGAAAAAAGCCTCGCATTGTGATGCGGGTCTTTTTATTTTCGGGAAATTAGATGTATAATGTTCAGTGGCTTGTACAGATACTAGAGAAAATACAAGGAGTGACTTAAAAATGAGCAAGACTGTACCCGTAGGTGTGTCGGCCCGGCATATTCACCTTACGCAGGAGCACGTAGAAGCATTGTTTGGCCCAGGTTATCAATTGACCGAGTTCAAACCTCTGTCCCAACCCGGACAATTCGCAGCGAATGAGCAAGTGGCTGTCATTGGTTCGAAAGGGAAGTTCGACAAAGTAAGAATCCTCGGACCTGCCCGTCCGGCTTCGCAGCTGGAAGTATCCCGCACAGACTCCTTCAGCCTCGGCGTGAAGGCACCTGTCCGTGAATCCGGCAATATTGAAGGAACACCAGGAATTACGATTAAAGGACCTGCCGGTGAAGTTGAGCTGGAGACTGGTGTTATTGTAGCAGCGCGCCACATTCACTTCCACACTTCCGAAGCAGAAGCTTGGGGCATTGCCGATAAGCAGCTCCTGAAGGTACGTCTGGGCGGCGAACGCGGCCTGGTGCTGGAGAACGTGATTGCACGCGTATCCGACAGCTTCAAGCTGGACATGCACATCGATACCGATGAAGCTAACGCTGCCGGTGCCAATAATGGCGATACCGCTGAAATCCTAGACTAGTATTTTATAATAGGTAAGACAAGAGCAGGGGACCCTTCCTCTGCTCTTTTGTTGTAGATTTTTTTGAAAAGAAAGAAATGAAAGTTTTCATATTCGCTTTTATGTGTTATCATTATGTGTTATGACTTTGCTGAGCGCTATGTGGAGACGCCGCAAAAGGAATATACAGTAATGGAATTAAGGATTCACCAATATATGTATGCACAATGAAGGAGATAAAATGACATTTAACGATTTGAACCTGATCCCCCCGATTCTTAAGGCGCTTAGCCTGGAAAACTATACATCCCCGACCCCGATCCAGGAAGAGTCTATTCCTGCGGCCTTAGCCGGCAGAGACATCCTGGGCTGTGCACAGACGGGTACCGGTAAAACGGCGGCCTTCTCGTTGCCGATTATTCAGCTGCTTAGCCAGCAGGCCAGAACTGGTGGGACTAAACGTATCCGCTCCCTGATCCTTACGCCTACCCGCGAGCTGGCGCTGCAAATTCAGGAGAATATTCAGGCCTACAGCAAGTTCACAACGATCCGTTCGACAGCCATTGTCGGTGGCGTATCACAGAAGGCCCAGGAGCGGGCGCTGGCAATTGGTGCCGATATTCTGATTGCTACACCGGGCCGTCTAATCGACCTGATCAGCCAAAAGCGTGTGGATCTGCAGCATGTGCAGATTCTCGTGCTGGATGAAGCGGACCGCATGCTGGACATGGGCTTCATTCATGATGTGAAGCGGATTATCGCCAAGATGCCGCTCAAGAAGCAGACGTTGTTCTTCTCAGCCACTATGCCTGCGGAGATTTCGCAGCTGGTGAAAACACTGCTCGTCAATCCGGTGAAAATCGAGATTACTCCGGTATCCTCCACGGTAGACAGAATTGAGCAGTCGATCTATCTGCTGGAGAACGGAAATAAGCAGAATCAGCTGAACCGTCTGCTGCAGGACCCGTCGATTGTATCGGCACTGGTATTCACACGCACCAAACGCGGCGCGGACCGGGTAACCCGGGATTTAACCCGCATTAATATTACAGCACAGGCCATTCACGGGAACAAATCACAGAATGAGCGCCAGAATGCGCTGAGAAATTTCAAGAGCGGAGCGACACGCGTACTGGTAGCTACAGACATCGCTGCGCGCGGAATTGATATTGATGAGTTGTCCCATGTCATCAACTTCAACCTGCCGAATATCCCGGAAACCTATGTTCACCGTATTGGCCGGACCGGCCGTGCGGGGATGAGCGGCATCGCCATCTCGCTGTGCGAAGCGGAGGAAATTCCGTATCTGAAGGATATCCAGAAGCTGATTGGCAAGACGATTCCGGAGATCAAGGAGCATGCGTATCCGATGTCTAAGAGCAATCTGGCATTGCTGGCAGACCGTCCCGGCAAAGCGCCGGTCAAACCGTCGCAGAAAGCCAAGACGAATCCGCCCCGCAAGCCGAAGTCGGAATGGTTCGCGCAAGGCAAACAGCAGAGCGGCGGCAACACAGGTGGCGCTAAAGGCGCTTCTGGAAGCGGTCAAGCAGGCAGTGGAGCTAGAAGCGCATCGGGCAGCAGTTATGCTGGCGGTGGAGCGAGAGGTGCTTCGGGGGGCCAGGCTAATGCCAACGGGCGTCCAGGCGGCAGCCAGAGCCAGAAATCGTCCAGCGGTTCATACGGCCGTTCAAACCCTTCGGGCAGCAGACCTGGCGGTCAGAGCGGACGTCCGTCCAGCCGTCCAGCGGCTAAAGCGGGCCGCTCGTAATTCGATTTTGTAACGTGCAGTAATGATTGACCTTATCTAACACAAACACCCGCCATTCTCAGTATCTCACTGAAAATGGCGGGTGTTTGTCTGCTCCATGGCCTCTTAACGGTTATATCGCTTCTTGTCTGCCGCTGACAGCTTCCTCTGCAAGGTAGGCGCCCAGCTCCTCGCGCAGCGCGGTGCTAATGGAAGTCATTGGCAAGCGGAGCGTGTCTGAGGAGAGCTCTCCGAGTTCGCTGAGCAGCCATTTGATCGGGGCCGGGTTGGACTCCTTGAACAGCAGCTTCATCAGCGGCACTAGCTGATCATACGCAGCCTGTGCAGCCTCAATCTGACCGGCTCTGTACTGCTCGTAGATGCTTAGGAAGCGGCCTGTATGTACATTGGCTGAGGCCAGCATGCCTCCGGCGGCCCCGTAGCCCAGCATGTCGAAGAAATGCAGATCGTCGCCGCAGAGCACGGGCTTGCTGCCGCTCTTGGACAGCTCGGAGACGAGCAGGGGGGAGCCGGAGCAGTCTTTTAACCCTACGACATTATTCATCTCCAGGATCGTACGGGCGGTGTCCAGCGTCATGCCGACTCCAGTGCGGCCCGGGATATCGTAAGCCATAATGGGCAGACCGACCTCTGCCGCCTTGCGGAAATGGGCGATGATGCCTTCCTGGGACGGACGGCTGTAATAAGGGACAACCACCAGTGCGGCATCGGCACCTGCGTTCGCCGCCAGCTCAGTACGGGCCACGGTAGAGTAGGTATCATTTGTACCTGTGCCCACCACGAGCGGGATAGAGCTGGACTTCAGAAGTTCCCGTGAGGTATCCACGAGCGACTGTAATTCCTGTATATTGACTGTCGGCGATTCTCCAGTGGTTCCATTGACGACCAGACCATGAATATTGTTCTTGATGATGTTGTTCACATAACGCTGATACGATTCCAGATCAAGCTCACCAGCAGCATAGAACGGGGTGACCACGGGAACATAAATTCCATAAATCTGTTCTTCTGTTAACATGAATATCGTCCTCCAAAAATGTAAAATCCGTTTGTTCTACTGTACCATGGATTATTGCATCGTTGTTAGCTATAATAAATGATGTAGGTTATCAATAATATTGATGTTAGGGTGAGACGATGGACTTAACGTATATGCGGACCTTCCGCGAAGTGGCCAAGCGGCAGAGCTTTACGCGTGCGGCTGAAGAGCTGGGCTATGCCCAGTCCAGTGTCACGATGCAGATACAGAAGATTGAGAAGGAATATGGAGTGCCGCTCATTGAACGTCATGGCCGCGCCTTGCGTTTAACTCCGCCGGGGGAAGAGCTGCTTAAGCTGTTCGTGGAGATTCTGGATCTCTATGACCGCTCTAAGGAAACAATCGCCCAGCAGATCGGCGGAACGCTTACGATTGGAACGATTGATTCGCTCGCAGCCTTCTATTTGCCGCCGTTCCTGCAGCAGCTGCGGACGATGTTCCCTGGTCTGAATATTCATCTGCAGACCGAGCAGGAGGCCAATCTGATATCCAAAATCAGGGACGGAGAGGTCGATATCGGTCTTTTGCTGGACCGGAGCACGGTGGATAGCGCGCTTACGCGGACGATTATCCGCGATGAGCCGCTTGTGCTCGTGGCACCAGCCAGCCATCCGCTAGCCCGGCTGGAGCAGGTGACCCTCCAGGATCTGAACAACTGCGAGCTGATTGTCTCCGAGGAGAGCTGCATTTACCGCAGCCTGTTCGAGAACCTGCTCCGGGACCACGGGATCGTGTTTCGGATTGGTTTTGAGCTGTCGAATCTGGAAGCGATTAAGCGTTGTGTACGCAATGGCCTGGGCATAGCGCTGCTGCCGCGGATTGTGGCGGAGGAGGAGATCGAGCGGGGGAACCTGTCCGAGCTGTCTTTTGCCCACCCGGAGATTCATTTCGATCTGCAACTGCTGCTGCATCCGAAGAAGTGGAAGTCCCTGCCGCTCCAGTCGCTGATTCAGATGCTGCTTGAGGATGCCAAGGCGAAGACTGTTGCGCTGTGAAAGTAACGTATGGAGCAGTGGGGAGCCGTCTCGTAACAAATTTATATCAGCAGAAGAGCACTGCCGTATCGCCCTCATGAAGGGTGCGGCAGTGCTCTTTTTGAGTTATAAGCTAATATTGATGATTACTTTAATACCTTTCCAGAATCAGCTGGGTCTTGAGGCCATCAGCAGGAAGAAGCCAGCCCTCGGCGTTCAGCAGGTTCATCAGCTCTGTACGCAATCCACTTACGCCAGTGCTATCGGTGGTTTTGAACGAAATTTCCACGATATTCTGGATGCCGCTTCCCGCCTCATCACGCACTGGCCATACCTCAAGAGTGATCTCCTGATTGTTCCAGGTGCCTGTATACCGCTCGAAGGTCAACGGGCCATGCGCCCGGGAGGCTGCCAGCTTCTGCTTCCCCCAGTTCGATGCATACCAGTTCTTCAATTTGCCTGGCAGCTTGTCCAGCAGCAGCTTCAGGGCCTCTTCCTCAGCAGGGAGCACGGCTCCGGCAGCTTTGGTGCTGACCTTCTTGGTATTAGAGAAGCTAAGGGTCTGCTTGCCATACCCCCAATCCACCTCTGCTTCGTAGTTGTCATCTGAAGCGTCGAAGCCCTCCTGATTCGCCAGGGTGAGCGCTGCCTGGATATTTCCGTTCACGACAGGATAACGTTTCTTGTAGGTCAATTCATAATCGGATTTGTTCTCTTTTTTGCGCAGCCGCACATCCCATCCCTTGCTGTTCAGCTCAAGCGTGTCGGTATCGAAATACTCGACTCGAATAGCCTGTGGAGTAGAATTCAGGTCGAATGTATCCATGACCTCGCTGCGCGGCGATCCGCTGCTGTCCAGTACAAGGTCAGGGTCCGCCAGAAACTTCACCTCATAGGCTGGAACGGCGTTAGCTGCGGCTGAGACGCGCTCCGGCAGCAGGAAGCCCTGTCCGGCTAATCCACCGCCTGCTGCCACAATACTCAGCATGAAGGACAGGGTAAGCTTTTTCCATTTTCTCAAGCATCATCACTCCTATGATCAGGTTTGGGTACATGATCCACTTTACGGGTTGAGTATATGGGAGCGGTTAAAGTGAAAGGGGAATTGCGTTAATCCTGCATAGACTTACTCAATGACGGCTAACAGTTTTTGGTGGCCAGCAGGCTGCTCCGGAAGCTCTCCATCTGCACCGAAGGATGCCGGTCCTTGTTGTGCACGGCATAGATATAACGCGGCGCCATTTCCCCTTGAATAGGCAGCACCTGAATTAGACCTTGCTGCTGCTCCCACTGTACCGCCATCCGGGACATCACGGAGATGTGGCCGCCCAGCTGCACGAGCTGCTTGATGGCCTCCAGTGAATCGACCTCAATCGTATTGCGCAGCTGCAGCCCTTGCTGTCCGAACCAGCGCTCCGTCAGGCGGCGGGTACTGGATTCGCTTCCGTGCAGCGCAAAGGGAGTCTTACTGATCTCCTCCATATTAAGCTGAGTCTTGCGGACGAGCGGATGCTTAGGAGAACAGATCAGAACGAGGTCATCTGTAATCAGCGATTCCGCCTGCAGGGCAGGCTCCGTGAAAGGCTCGGAGGAGATCACACCTAAGTCGATTTCGTGGCGGATCAGCATCTCCCGGATGACCGGGGAGGGCTTCACAGACAGAGCCATGCGGATGCCGGGGAACTCCTGGGAGAACGCATGTAATATGGATGGCAGCAAATAGGTTGCAGGTACATAACTGGCCCCAATCAGCAGCGTTCCCCGGTAGAGGGTGTCGAATTCTCCGGCTACCCGGCGGGCCTCACGGGCAAGCGCATTAATCTTCACGGAATAATGAAGGAGGGCTGCTCCTGCCTCGGTGAGAAAGGTTTTGCCGCTGCGGGCCTCGAACAGCCGGACCCCGAGCTCTTCTTCAAGCGACTTCATATGAAAGGTTACGGTCGGCTGCTTGATCCCGAGTACCTCGGCTACGCTGGTCATATGGTGCAGCTGGTCGATCAGTTCAATAATTTGCAGTTTCATCAGATTCATGGAGTTACCTCTTCCAATCGTTAGTGGGATATCCCCCACCATAGATTTTATCTATGAACGTTAACAGAATTCATATATAAAGTTAATTACGTGTTTACATGAAAAATAAACAACCTGCGAATACAGACGTTAGACTGAGGACAGCTCAAGAAGACAGGCAGGGATCGAAATGAATATTCAGATAAAGGGGATTCATAAAAGCTTTGGCGGACAACCGGCGCTGCTGCCTGCCGGGCTTGAATTGAAGCACGGTAAGTTCACTACCTTACTGGGGCCTTCCGGCTGCGGCAAAACCACGCTGCTGCGGATGTTAGCGGGCCTTGAGCGCCCGGATGGCGGGGAATTATACGCTGACGGGAAATGTTATTTCTCCGCTGCGCAGCGGATCGATGTTCCGGTGCACAAGCGGAATTTCGGGATGGTGTTTCAAGATTTTGCACTCTGGCCGCATATGACGGTGTATGAGAATGTGGCTTTCGGGCTGAAGGCCTCAGGGCAGCGTGCGCAGCTGCGGAGCAAGGTACTGGAGACACTGGAGATGGTCCGGCTGCAGGGGATGGAGAATCGGTATCCGCATCAGCTGTCGGGCGGTCAGCAGCAGAGGGTTGCTTTTGCCAGAGCGGTAGTGGTCCGTCCGGGTGTGGTGCTCTTCGATGAGCCGTTAAGCGCACTGGATGCCGTACTCCGGGAAGAGATGAGAGTGGAGATGATGTCGCTGGTGCGGGACATGGGTCTCACTGCACTCTATGTGACCCACGATCAGATCGAAGCGATGTCGATGTCCGACGAGATTGTCGTTATGAAAAGCGGGCGGATATTGCAGACTGGAACTCCTGAAGCGGTATATGAGGCACCGTCAGAACCGTTCGTGGCTTCATTCATCGGCAAGTCGAACTGGCTTACGCCGGAGCAGGAGATGGTGCGGCCTGAGCATATCGGATGGAGCCGGACGGCGGGCGATGATCTGTGTTATTCCGCTGTTGTACGAAGTGTCAGTTATGTCGGAGAACGTTATGAGATCCGTGCGGAGGTGGAGGGGGCCGGTATATGGACAGCCTATCTGAACAACCGGATTCCTGTAGGAGAAAGGGTTCAGCTCTATGTCTCACCGCGGCGGATATGCCGGATGAATTCGAATTCAAATGAAGAAGAACCTAAAAGGAGCGAATCATAACCATGAAATGGAACAAACCGCGTAAACAAGGGGCAGTGCTGCTGTTATCTGCTGTGATGAGTATGAGTCTGGCGGGTTGTGGTACGGGCAACAGCACCAGTGCCGGCGGGGCCAGCACGAGTACACCTGAGGCAACTGGGGCAGCTTCGTCAACTCCTGAAGCTACAGAAGCTGCGTTAAGCGGCAAGCTGGTGCTGTATTCCGCCGGACCGCAGGGCCTGGCAGATGATATTGTGAATGGCTTCAAGGCCAAGACAGGTGTCACGGTGGAAATGTTCCAGGGAACGACCGGCAAGATTCTGGCCCGGATGGAAGCGGAGAAGGCCAACCCGGTGGCTGATGTGGTGATTCTGGCTTCCCTGCCTTCCGCACAGGCTCTTAAGGCGGAGGGGCTGACGCTGCCCTACCCGGAAGCGGCCAATAAGGACAAGCTGATTCAGGACTGGTCGGATGCAGAAGGCAATTATTTCAGCTCCAGCGCATCAGCACTGGGAATTGTCTATAATACGAAGCTGGTAGCGAATCCGCCCAAGACCTGGGCAGAGCTGGCAGATGCGGAGTGGAAGGATGCCGTTAACATTCCTGATCCGACACTGTCAGGCTCGGCGCTGGATTTCATCACAGGCTATCTGAGTGTGAACGGCGAGCAGGGCTGGGAGCTGTTCAAGAATTACAAGGCGAACGGTGTTGCCATGGCTGGAGCGAATCAGGAGGCGCTTGATCCGGTGATTACAGGAGCTAAGAGTATTGTGGCAGCTGGAGTAGATTATATGGCTTACAAGGCCAAAGCCAAAGGAGAGCCGCTGGATATTATCTATCCTGAGGAGGGTACGGTAGTAAGTCCGAGACCGGCAGCCATTCTGAAAACGAGTCCGAACGTGGCCAATGCTAAAGCATTCATTGATTATCTGTTGTCTGATGAAGCTCAGCAGCTGGTAGCGGATGCGTATCTAATACCGGGCCGCGAGGATATTGAAGCTTCGAACCGGACCAATCTGAAAGACATCCCGCAGCTTAAGGCAGACTGGACCTGGATGAGTGAGCATGGAAATGAGACGGCTTCGAAATTCGCGGAAATTTACAAATAAAGGATTAAGGTTGAGGTGAAAGCAATGAGTCCAGTCTCCATGGACAGTAACCGGATACTTCGGAGAGCGGGCTTGCTGCTCTCCTTCTTTTTGCTGGCGGTCAGCATCGGCATTCCGCTTCTGCTCATCTTCTGGCAAAGCGTTACCCCGCATCAGCGGTTGGACTGGATGGCCCCTCTCCGTACGATCACCGGACAGAGTCTGTCCGGGGTGCTGCTGAACTCGGTATGGCTTGGTATATGCGTAGTGGCAGGAACTACGCTGCTTGCGATGCCGCTGGCCTGGATGATGGCGAAGACCCGCATGGGGCTGCACCGCTGGATTGATGTTATTCTGCTGATTCCATTCATGACCCCGCCGTATATCGGCTCCATGGGCTGGATTCTGTTCATGCAAAAAGGCGGATATCTTCAGCAGTGGCTTCCGGGTGCGGGTGCGTTAAGTGATTCTTTCTTCAGCTTCTGGGGAATGGTCTTCATTATGAGCATGCATCTGTTCCCGTTCCTGTATCTGCTGCTTCGGGATGCACTTATCCGCATAGGCGGCAATCTGGAAGAGGCGGGAGCGGTGCACGGGGCAAAGGCAGGCTACCGCTTTCGGCGGATCATCATGCCGCTGCTGCTGTCGGCCTATGGCATGGGGGTGATGCTCGTCTTCGTCAAGACGATTGCGGAGTTCGGAACACCGGCTACCTTCGGCCGCAAGATCGGCTATTATGTCATGACCTCGGAAATTCATAAATACATTTCCAGCTGGCCGATTGACTTCGGCAAGGCTACATCGCTCGCATCCGTGCTGCTGTCGGTCTGTCTGGTCATCTGGTACATGCAGTCGGCGGTCAGCCGCCGGTTCACTTACCGTCTGGTGGGGGGCAAGGGACAGCGCTCCAAGATGTATTCCCTGCGCGGTGGTGCAGGCTGGCTAGCGGGCCTGTATCTGGCTGCCCTGCTGCTATTATCCATAGGCATCCCCTACTTCTCGATTATCGCCGCCTCGCTGATGAAGCTGCGCGGTTCCGGGCTGTCGCTGGACAATCTGACGCTGGATCATTACAGGGAGCTGCTCTCCTGGGGATCGGCGAGCCTGAAGGCAATTGGGAACAGTCTGGGGCTGTCGCTTGCCGCAGCATCGGTGGCTGTCGTGCTTGGAGCCGGTCTTGCGCTGGCTATCGGCAGGTCTTCGGGGCGGCTGCAGCGGATCATTGATCTGCTGAGTCTTTTGCCTAATACGGTTCCGGGCATTGTAATGGTGGTGGGACTGATTCTGCTCTGGAATGCGCCATGGATGCCCTTCACGCTCTACAACACCTACGGGATGGTAGTGCTTACGTATGTGGTGCTGTTTCTTCCGTATACCGTGCAGTATGTGAAGTCCAGCTTCTCGCAAATTAACGGGTTGCTGTTTCAAGCGGCCCAGGTGAGCGGAGCAGGCCCGTTCTATATCTTGCGGCGGATTCTGCTTCCGCTCATTATGCCCGGTATGCTGGCAGGCTGGATGATGACCTTCACCATATCTGTACGGGAGCTGGTTGGATCGCTGCTGATTCTGCCGCCTTCGATGCAGACCTCGGCTACGTATATTTTTGCCCAGTTCGAACAGGGGCAGGTATCGCTTGGCATGGCAATGGCGGTGGTATCGGTTGGCTTGACGGTGCTGCTGCTGCTCGGCATTGAACTGCTGAATTCCAGAACAAAGTGGACCGGATCATGACGAAGCTGACCATATGGGGCGGAGCCGGTGAACACGGGCGTTCCGCTTACCTCCTGAGTGGAAGGGGCTACCGTCTGCTGCTTGATTGCGGCGTCAAAAAAGGCGGAGCCGGACAATATCCCCTCATCGAACCCGGGCAGGCGGCAATGCTGGACATGGTACTGCTCTCCCATGCCCATGAGGATCATTCGGTAGCGCTGCCGCTGCTGTATGCGCAGGGTTACAAGGGTGAGGTATGGACAACGCGGGAAACAAGGGCGCAACTGGATGCTTACTTACGCTCCTGGCGTTCAAGTATTAGCCGTGAGGGCCATGAGCTGCCATACACTGAAGCAGATGAACAAGCGATCCGTTACCGGTATCTGGAGGAAGAGGGCAACTGCCTGTCCTGGTTCAGACTGATTCCCGGGGTTCAGGTCATGTGGGGACGAAGCGGGCATCTGGCGGGATCTGTATGGTTCCTGATCGCTGCGGAAGGGCGCTCAATCTTCTATTCCGGCGACTATACGGCGGAATCCCTGTTACTTGCGGCTGATTCACCAGCTGAGGCGATACAAGCAGCCGTAGGCATCCCGGATGCGGACCAGAGGCTGAGGGTATGGTCGTGCGGCCAGCGTCTTGATCTGGCGGTGGCCGATGCGGCGTACGGAATGGACGAGGAGACCCAGTCCGATAAGCTAAGGCAGCTGGAGCAGGCCATCCGTAGGACTGCGGCACGGGGGGGCAAGGTGCTGCTCCCGGTTCCGGCAGGCGGACGGAGCCAGGAGATGATGCTATGGGCTGCCAAGCTGTTCGCGGATCTGCCGATGGTAGTGGAAGCGAAGCTGATAGAGGGGATGGGGCGGCTGGCAGCCTCGCCGTTCTGGCTTAGGAGTGCTAAGCGAACAGGAGGGTATTTCGCAGCGGATCACATAGCAGACTTTCTTGCCGCCCGCCGCTGGACGATGCCGCAGAGCGAGGTGGAACGGGAGGAGCTGCTGTCAGGCTCCGGCCCTTCCCTGTGGTTCGTGCCGGATGGCATGATGCAATCGTCCTTGTCCCGCTGGTACTATGCGAGGTGGGCGTCCCATTCAACCTATTCCGTGCTGATCACCGGTCATGTAGCGGCCGGTACCTTCGGATACAAGCTGCTGCATGAACCGGGACAGCATGGAGTATGCGAGGTGCTCAAGCTGCGCTACAAGGTGCATCAGGGCCGGGAAGATGTTCAGCGTATGCTGAAGTCTCTTCCGGTCCGGCACGCCGTGCTGGTTCATGCCGCGAAACCGGAGACCGACAAGCTCCGCGAAGCCTTGATCCAGGGCGGGCAGCTGACGGGCTGCACGCTGCATTCTATGGCGGCGGGGGAAACGCTGGATTTGGGTTAACTATGAAAAGATGAAAGAGGCTGTCTCGTAAGCGGAAATTTTGCTTATAGAGATGGCCTCTTTTCTTATCTTTTAGGAGATTATGAATTTCTTCTGATGTCTAAAGAGGAGCAGATGGAATGTATATGAAAAACCGAATACAACTTGTTGGGGGGCGGCGCGTGGGCCAAATGTAGGCGGAAAACCGAACACATTGGGCAGGCGCGAGGCGTGAGGTCCAAATGTAGGCGGAAAACCGAACACAATCGGTGCTGCTGTGATGTGGATGGGCCTCATGCTCTTCAGTCCGTAACATTGTAGAGAAATCCTGCAAGAAGTGCAGTAATACGGCCCAATAGAAACGACTGATGCTGAAATCCTGCATAAAATGCAACAAAGCCAGCACTAACTTGCTCTAATCCCCGGAATTCATGCAAATGATGCAACAATGTACAATAGCCAGTAACATCTTTAGAGAAATCCTGCAAAATGTGCAACAATGCGGCTCCAAGCAAGCGGTCGGTGAGAGAAATTTCGCAACCCGCATAAACAGCGGAGCGGGCAGAATGATTGTGGACAAGCGGAGCGTTCGCCTTTGTGTCCGGATTTTCACCGCTAAGGGGGAATGAAAAAATCTGGACACAACAGCGATGGGAACAACGTTCTGTTTGCGGAGCGTCCACCCAAGCGCTCACACTGATCCTGCTCCAAAATAAAGGCTGTCCTAAGTAGCTATATCATGGATTTCGGGTCTTCCGCTTTTCAAAGCACCTTCCTGCCCTTACTCAAGCACAGGAAAACAAAGCTCACAAAGATGCCTGCTGACCAAGTCTTCCGTGTATCTCTCTATAATCGGCCGCCCGGGATCAAGCTTATGGCCGCTGCGTGACAACGCCGGGAGAATCTCGGCCCATGCTTGTCCGACAGCTTCAGCCGTATGCTGGAGGGTTACCACTGCGTAGACTCCGCCGGGAAGCTCACCGTAAGGTACTGAGGCCTCTTCGGGAGGATTCTCAGGCAGGCTGATGCAGGCATCATATCGGCAAAGCTCCGGCCTTGTAGTTGCAGGGTTGTCCTGCGGAATGCCGAACAGCACCGCCGAGCCTTGAAGCAAGCCTTGTTCCCGCGCCCAACCTTTCAATTGTTCCATCGCCTGAGCGTTGCCGGGGCCGTAGGGGCCTGTCTGCCGTACATAAGCTATGCGTGTTGCCGGAATGCTTTCGAGTTGAATGTTCATCATTAATCATTATCCTTTCTGTGGTTAAGTGGTCAAATGGAGTACAACCCGAATGCTAACATGGACTAAAATAGAATGCATTTCTTTTTTTGTGGGCTTACTAGGCGGCAAGATGTTGACATCAAAAACTAGAATATGGTATATAAAAGGGAGTGTTAGCACTCAAGTGAGTGGAGTGCTAAACGATGCTCCGCAATCCGAAGGTTACTTTTGAAAGGAGATTTATTTATTCATGGCTAAAAAAGAGTTTAAAGCTGAATCCAAAAGACTGCTGGAAATGATGATTAACTCCATTTATACGCAGCGCGAGATTTTTCTGCGGGAGCTGATCTCCAATGCAAGTGATGCCATCGATAAAATCTATTACAAGGCACTGGCCGATGATAGTCTGGTGTTCAATAAAGAGGACTACTACATTAAAGTAACCGCTGACAAAGAAAGCCGCACGTTAACCATTGCCGATACCGGCATCGGGATGACACAGGAAGAGCTGGAGAACAACCTGGGCATTATCGCGAACAGCGGCTCGTTTGCTTTTAAGAAGGATAATGAAGCCAAGGATGGACACAACATCATCGGACAATTCGGGGTCGGATTCTATTCCGCATTCATGGTGGCGGACGATGTGACCGTAATCAGTAAGGCGCTGGGCAGCGAGCAGGCGTTCAAATGGGAATCCCAGGGTGCGGACGGCTACACGATTGAGCCTTGTGAGAAGGATACTGTCGGTACCGAAATCACACTGAAGATCAAAGAGAACACCGAGGACGATAACTACGACGAATTCCTGGAAGAATACCGTCTGAAATCAATCATCAAGAAGTATTCGGACTTTATCCGCTTCCCGATCAAGATGGACATTACCAGCAAACAGCCTAAGGAAGATACTGAGAATGAATTCATCGATGTCACCGAAGAGCAGACGGTCAATAGCATGGTGCCGATCTGGCGCAAGAACAAGAAAGAGCTGACCGAAGAAGATTACAACAACTTCTATGCAGAGAAGCGTTACGGGTTCGACAAGCCGCTGAAGCACATTCACATCAGTGCGGACGGCGCAGTGGTCTACAACGCGATTCTGTTCATTCCGGAGAATACTCCGTTTGACTACTATACCAAGGAATATGAGAAGGGTCTGGAGCTCTACTCCAACGGCGTGCTGATTATGAACAAATGCGCCGATCTGCTGCCGGATTACTTCAGCTTCGTCAAGGGGATGGTCGATTCCGAGGATCTGTCGCTCAATATCTCCCGTGAGATGCTGCAGCATGACCGCCAGCTGACGATGATTGCTAAGAATATTAAGAGCAAGATCAAGAGCCAGCTCCTGAGCCTGCTGAAGGATGAGCGTGAGCAGTATGAGACGTTCTACAAGTCTTTTGGCAGACAGCTGAAGTTCGGGGTCTATAACGACTACGGTATGGAAAAAGAAACGCTGCAGGATCTCCTGATGTTCCACTCCTCCAAGGAGAAGAAGCTGGTGACGCTGGCTGAATATGTTGAGAGAATGCCGGAAGACCAGAAATATATCTACTACGCTTCGGGTGAATCGGTAGAGCGCATCGAGAAGCTGCCGCAGACCGAAATGGTGCTGGACAAGGGCTATGAGATACTCTACTTCACTGACGATATCGATGAATTCGCAATCAAGATGATCATGGCTTATAAGGAGAAGGAGTTCAGAAATGTCTCCAGCGGTGACTTAGGCATTGAAGAGAGTGCCGAGGATAAGCCATCCGAAGAGGAAGAGAACGAGAACAAGGGATTGTTCGAAGCTATGCAGGGTATTCTGTCCGGCAAAGTGAAGGCAGTCAAAGCCTCCAAGCGGCTGAAATCCCATCCGGTCTGCCTGTCCACTGAAGGCGAGCTGACGATCGAGATGGAGAAAATCCTCAAGGCCATGCCTAACGGCGGCCAGGATGTGCAAGCGGACAAGGTGCTGGAAATCAACATTCACCATGATGTCTTCAAGTCCCTGAAAGCGGCTGCCGAAGGCGACAAGGAGAAGCTGGGTCTGTACACCAACCTCTTGTATAACCAGGCGCTGCTGATCGAAGGATTGCAGGTTAATGATCCGGTGCAGTTCACGAACGATATTTGTAAAATCATGGTCTAACACCGGCGCTGCCGCCGGGCTGTTGACCTTGACTGATTAAAAGACCCCGCGACTGGCTGCTTAGGCCGGCGCGGGGTCTTTTTGGAAAGAATTTATATGTTTTGTGGGATTATTTAGTGCATCTATGGAAAGCGTCCTACGGCAGGATGACCGGCGCAGATAATGGACATCCTCCAGAAGGGAAGGGCCTGAACGTATTCACAGTGACTTGAAGGTCTCGATGAACTTGGTAGCCAGGGACGACAAATATTTATCCTTCATCCATACGGCGGCTACGCGGGTGCGCAGGGTCTCGCAAAGGATCTCTTTGTAGATCAGGTTGCTGTGATTAGCCAGCTCGAACGCCGACTTGGGCACGATGCCGATCCCGAGTCCTGCATTGGCCCAGAGCAGCGTGGTCCGGGCATCATCATTCATACAGAAGATCTGTGGCCCAAAGCCGTGCTCCAGGCAGGTCTCGCGGATGAGCTGCTCGAAGCGGCGGTAGATAATCAGCGGTTTGTCCTGCAGCTCGCCAAGCTGAGCAGCACTCTGGCTAGGGGCCCAGTCATAATCAGCGGCCATCACCGCGATCATCGGCTCCGAATGGAAATACAGGCATTCCAGATTGCTGGTGTTGAACGGGGTGCGGATAATGCCCACCTCAACAATGCCCTTGTTCAACAAGTCGATAATCATGAACGTATTGCCTTCATGAATCTCAAAGGTTACGCCTGAATAGCGCTTATGGAACGCTGTCAGCGGCTCGTGCAGCAGGGTAGCGCCTGATGAAGAGACCGTTCCAATGGTAAGGCTCCCCTTTAGTCCTTTGGCATAGTCGCTGATCTCCCGGGCGGTGGAGTCCGTTAACTCCAGGATCTGCTGGGCCCGGTTACGCAGAATGATTCCGGCATCCGTCAGCTGGATGCTGCGCGGTCCGCGCTCCACCAGCTTGACTCCGAGCTCCTCCTCCAGCAGCTTAAGCTGCTGGCTGAGCGGCGGCTGGGCCATCTGCAGCTTCCTGGCTGCGGATGTAATTTGTCCTTCCTCGGCAATCGCCAGGAAATACTTTAATTGGCGGATATCCATGGTTGAGCCTCCATTTGTAAGGGTTATGACATACGTTATCCATATGGGATAGATACGAAACCAATATTATGAATATGTAAGCGGGTATGACATAATCATAACGGGTCTTTTATTTTTTTCAAGAAGGATAACAGAAACGATATGTTGAGGAACAATAAACAAGGGGGTGAGACCCTGCAAACCGTAACGATTCAAATCCGCATTTTTCCACCCCGTCCGTCTGTACTGGTGGATATGGGGGGCGAATATATTCGAACCGTCAACGAATTAACGGAGCAAGCAGAAAGATCTGGAACGTTTCCGAAACTAACTTCAAAAACCGTTCATGCCAATCTCCCCTCTGCTGTAAAGAATCAAGTGATTCGAGATGCCAAAAGCCTATTTCAGCAGTTCAAGAAAACGAAGAAGCGACCTCTTCTCCAAAAGAGGGTGTACTACGTGAACAATCAAAATTATACGATTTGGGGCAACACCATTTCTTTCCCGGTGATCCTGGATGGAAAAGTACAACGTCTTGCGGTTCCTGCGCTTCTTTCGGATCGGGAGCGAGACATCCTTTCGAATGGGAAGCTTGGACTTCTGCGCGTGGTTCAAAAATCAGCAAAATGGTTTGTTCAAATTTCAATCGAACGCCCCACCAAACCAGTCGATGGTGATGAAGTGATGGGGATTGATCTAGGCTTGAAAGTGCCTGCTGTTGCCGTAACCTCAAGTGGCAAGACCAAATTTTGCGGAAATGGACGTAAAAACAAATTTGTTCGCCTTAAGTACAGCAGCTATCGCCGCAAATTAGGAAAGCTTAAAAAGTTATCCGCGATCCGTAAACAGAGCGACAAGGAAAGTCGTTTTATGAAAGATCAGAATCACAAAATCAGCCGCCAGATCGTGAATATGGCGATTCAAGAAAAGGTGTCTGTCATCAAGCTAGAGAAACTGACGAATATTCGTAAGACGACAAGAACAAGTCGTAAAAACGCTAAAAATCTACATCAATGGTCGTTCTATCAGTTGCAAATGTTCATCGCATATAAGGCGACACTTGCTGGAATCCAAGTGGTTGAAGTGAATCCGGCATACACCTCGCAAGACTGTCCCTCTTGTGGAGAGCGGAACAAAGCAAAGGATCGAACGTATCATTGCAACTGCGGTTATACAGCACATCGGGATCGGGTCGGTGCCATCAACATCATGCGTCAACCTGTGGCAGATGGTAACAGTCTGCCAGCCTAGATAGCTATAAGCTCTGATCTAGGATGGGCGAATGAACTCGCCCTTAACTTAGCAGTAGGGCAAAGCGGAAACGTATGCGCCCGCTAACTAGCTAAGAATCCCACCCTTTTAAGGGTGTGGAAGTTCAAATACTACCCTAAGTTAGGTGAGGATGAATGTGCGCAAAATTGCAGTATTCTTAAAACCGTACAAGAAAGAAGTGACAATTGGGCCGATTTTCAAGCTGCTGGAGGCGATTCTCGAGCTGCTGCTGCCGACGATTGTAGCCCTGATCATCAACAACGGAATTGGCAAGCAGGATAGCAGCTACGTCTACCGGATGGGGTCCCTGATGGTGCTGATGGCTATTCTGGGCTTCGGCTGCTCCATGGTATGTCAATATTATGCGGCGCGGGCCTCACAGGGGTTCGGCACCACGCTGCGCAACAAAATGTTCAAGCACATCTCTTCGCTGTCGTATGCCGAGCTGGATGTCATCGGCACGCCTTCGCTGATCAACCGGATCACTAACGACGTTAACCAGCTGCAGGTGGCAGTAGCTATGCTCATCCGGCTGGTCATCCGTGCGCCATTCATCTGTATCGGGGCTATTATTATGGCGATGATTCTGGATTTCCGCCTGTCGCTGATCCTGATTGCCGCTACTCCGGTATTCGGAGTCATTCTGTACTTCATTATTACGCGCAGTTCGCCAATGTACCGCAAATATCAGGCTAAGTTGGATCGTCTGGCGTTGGTGCTCAGCGAGAATCTCTCAGGCATCCGGGTGATCCGGGCCTTCGCCGAGAGCCGCCGCGAGAAGCAGCGCTTCAATGAAGCCTCTGAGGATCTGACGCAGACGGCCATCCGTGTCGGACGGATCTCCGCTTGGCTGGGACCGATGACGACACTGGTAGTGAACGCGGCGATTATTGCCATTCTATGGGCAGGCGGCATTCACATTGAAGCCGGGAGTCTGTCGCAGGGTGAGATTATTGCATTCATTAACTATGTAACCCAGATCCTGCTGGCCCTGATCGTAGTCTCCAATCTGGTCATTCTGTTCACCAAAGCCTCGTCGTCTGCCAGCCGCATCAATGAGGTGCTGGCGATGACAGCTTCGGTTGTTGAAGTGCCTGCTCATGCACCTGCTGCGAAGCGGGACGGAGCAGCGCCGGTGATTTCCTTCCGCAATGTCTCTTTCGGCTATAACACGACCGGTGAGCTGGCCCTGGAAAATATCTCTGTAGATATCCTCAAGGGGCAGACGGTAGGATTAATCGGCAGTACCGGCTCGGGCAAGAGCACCTTCGTGAATCTGATTCCGCGCTTCTACGACGTTGTGGAAGGGGAGGTTAGGGTCGAGGGTGTAAACGTACGGGACTATCGGCTGGAGCAGCTGCGCAGCAGAATAGGCATTGTGCCGCAGAAGGCGGTGCTGTTCACTGGGACGATTGCCGAGAATATCCGCTGGGGGAAGGCGTCTGCTACCCGGGACGAGATCATGGCTGCAGCGGCGGTTGCCCAGGCTGAGGAGTTCATCACCCGGCTGCCGGAAGGGCTGGATACGCTGGTGGTCCGCGGGGGGCATAACCTGTCCGGTGGCCAAAAGCAGCGCCTGACCATTGCCCGTGCTGTCGTCGGACGTCCGCCGATTCTCATCCTGGATGATTCCTCCAGTGCGCTGGACTTCGCTACGGATGCGGCACTGCGCCGCGCACTAAGCAAGAACAGTTCAGATATGACCGTACTGCTTGTATCCCAGCGGGTGAGCACAGTAAGGCAGGCTGATCAGATTATCGTCTTCGATGAAGGCCGGATTGCCGGAATCGGTACGCATGAGGAACTGCTGGAGAGCTGCGCAGTCTATCAGGAAATCTGCATGTCACAGCTCTCAAGCGAGGAGGCTTTACAATGACCAGTACAATGACCTGGAAACGTCTGTTTCAATATACCCGTGAGTACCGGAAAATAACGTATGGAGCTATCTTCTGCGCTATCCTGAGCGTGGTTGCCAGCCTGATCGGGCCGCTCCTGATTGGCCGCGCCATCGACCATATGGTCGGACCGGATCGGGTGGAGTTCCCGGGAATTCTGCGCCTGCTGCTGATTCTGGGCAGTGTATATCTGGTCGGCAGCTTCTTCGGCTGGCTGCTCACTTATTATACGAATAAGCTGGCATTCGGAACGGTCTATGACCTGCGCCGCGAGCTGTTTGACAAGCTGGACGCCCTGCCACTGAAGTTCCATGATAACCATCCCCAGGGCGACAGCATCAGCCGGTTCGTGAACGACATGGATGCCGTCTCTGACGGACTGCTGCAGGGCTTCTCTACGCTGTTGACGGGGATCGTAACCATTGCGGGGGCCATCGGGCTGATGCTCTATATCAGCCCGATAATGACACTGGTGGTGCTGCTGTCTGCCCCGGCAACCTTCTTCGTTGCCCGCTTCATTACGATGCGCTCCCAGCAGCTGTTCCGTGAGCAGGCCAAGATTCTCGGGGGGCTGAACGGCTATGTTGAGGAAATCGTCGGCGGGCAGAAGGTGGTGCAGGCTTATCATTACGAGGACCGCTCCTTTGCAGGCTTTGCGGAGCGGAATAATGAGCTGTACAAGACAGGGACGAAATCGCAGTTCTATGGCTCGCTCTCGAACCCGACTACGCGGCTGGTTAATAATATCACCTTCTCGCTGATAGCGATGATCGGAAGTGTGCTTGTTATCGGAGACCTGTTCTCCGTAGGGGATCTGTCCAGCTTCCTGATCTACTCCAGTCTGTTCGCCAAGCCGTTCAATGAGATAACTGGTGTGATCACACAACTGCAGTCCGCCACAGCTTCGGCGCAGCGGATCTTCTCCATTCTGGATCTCCCGCAGGAGGCCCCGGACCAGCCGGATGCCTACGTGATGGAGAACAGCCGGGGAACGATCACCTTCGACAAAGTAAGCTTCGCCTATACACCGGAGCGCCCGCTGATCAAGGATTTCAGCCTAGAGGTGAAGCCGGGCACGCGCGTGGCGATCGTCGGCCAGACTGGGGCGGGCAAGACCACGCTGGTCAACCTTCTGATGCGCTTCTATGAGGTAGACAGCGGAACGATCCGGATTGACGGCGTAGACATTACCTCCATCACCCGCGACAGTCTGCGGCGCAATTTCGGCATGGTGCTGCAGGAGACCTGGCTGTACGGGGCTTCCATCCGCGACAACATTGCTTACGGCAAGCCGGAGGCCACCGAAGCGGAGGTGATTGCGGCCGCCAAGGCCGCGAATGCGCACAGCTTCATCAAGCGCCTGCCTGAAGGCTATGACACCAGGATCAGCACCTCGGGCGATAATCTCTCCCAGGGTCAGAAGCAGCTGCTCACCATTGCCCGCGTCATGCTGGTTGATCCGCCGATGCTCATTCTGGATGAGGCGACCAGCAGCATTGATACGCTGACAGAGGCGCGGATACAGAAGGCCTTCCTGGCGATGATCACCGGGCGGACCAGCTTCGTCATTGCCCACCGGCTGTCTACGATCCGCGAGGCGGACCTCATCCTGTTCATGAAGGATGGAGATATCGTGGAGAGCGGAACGCATGACGAATTGCTCGAGAGCGGAGGCTACTACGCCCGCTTGTACAACAGCCAGTTTACGGCGGTGTAACTAGGAATACGGTTAGCGTGAATAGCTGCGGCAGAACTTCTCCGGAAGTGCGCCGCAGCTATTTTTTTTGCCCAGTGAGCTCAAGAATGATCCTTGCCCGGATGCAGCCGGCTGCGCATAACCCCTGGAGTCACTCCATGGGCCTTGCGGAAGACCCGGATGAAGTAATTGGTCTCCATACCAAGGTTGAGGGCGATATCCTGCACGGGACGTTCAGGGTCCTCGGTCAGCATCTGCATGGCGCGCTGCAGCCGCAGGTTCTGCAGATACTTATGCGGAGTGACCCCGTATTCCTGCAGGAACAGACGCTGGAAATGCTGGACGGAATAACCGACAGCCGCCGCCAGATTGGTGATCAGCAGCGGCTCGGTGAAATGCTCGTTGATCAGGCTGACTGCTTTGTTCAGTGCCTCGTTGCGGACGTTTTCGTTCTCCAGCCGGGTCGCTGCACCTGTGGAGACTTCACTTCTGCGCAGCATCAGCAGCAGCCGGTACAGCGTCACCGATAAGTCCTGCATCGACTGTTCCTCCTGACGCGACGAGCTGTTCCCATTCACCGTGTGCCAGATCCCGCCCAGCATCTCCCAGCACTCCTCGAACCGTTCGAGGCGGAACGGGGCTGGCGGCAGCAGGCTGAGACCCTCCAGAACGGAGGCAGACTGGCTGCCGTGGAACCCGATGAAGCCGACATGCCACGGCTCGTGGGATAACGGATAATATTCATGCCCGCGGTCAGGCGGAAATGCATAGGCCATCCCAGGCTGCAGCACCGTTTCGGTGCCGTCCTCCAGGTCACGGAACCGCCCGCTGCCGCTGCGGATCAGGAAAATCTGATGCACCGGGAATCCGGCAGGACGCACATGGTGATACTGGATATGACGGCCGACAGAGTACGGATAGAGAGGGAAAGCATTCAGGTCACGCGGCATTTCAATCAGAGAGAAGGGGAGCATACGAACACCTCATATTCATTTTGTGCTATGCAAACGCTATTATTATCCTACCATTGATCACGGATTATCCTTTATTATAAATAGTATAAATCGTAACAAGCAAGAGGGACAGAGCCACAAAGGAAATTGTATCAGTGAAAAGTCCCATCCTGACATCTACCATCACACATAAACGAGAGGATGAAATCATATGAGCAGCAAAGTTCCTGCAATCAGCAGCAAGGCTCCTGTAATGCTTCATGGCGCCGACTATAGTCCCGAGCAATGGCTGAAATATCCGGGGGTGCTGGAAGAAGATATCCGTATGATGAAGCTGGCAGGCTGTAATGTCATGTCTGTCGGGATTTTCTCCTGGGTCTCCCTGGAGCGCGAAGAAGGGGTATTTAACTTTGAGTGGATGGACCAGCTGCTGGACCGTTTTGCGGAGAATGGTATTTATGCGTTCCTGGCTACTCCGAGCGGTGCGCGTCCGGCATGGATGTCCGAGAAGTATCCTGAAGTGCTGCGGGTGGAACGGAACCGGGTGCGCAACCTGCATGGCGTCCGTCATAATCACTGCTTCACTTCTCCGGTCTACCGTGAAAAGACTGCGCTGATCAACTCCAAGCTTGCTGAGCGTTATGCGCATCACCCGGCAGTGATCGGCTGGCATATCTCTAATGAATTCGGCGGCGAATGCCATTGTAATTACTGTCAGGATGCCTTCAGAGACTGGCTCAAGGCGAAGTACAATAATGATCTGGATGAGGTGAACCACGCTTGGTGGGCTACCTTCTGGAGCCATACGTATACTTCTTGGGAACAGATCGAGTCCCCTGCTCCGCATGGTGAAATGCAGGTTCACGGGCTTAACTTGGACTGGCGCCGGTTCGTAAGCGATCAGACGATCAACTTCTGCCAGCATGAGATTGACGCGGTGCGGGGCTTTAACCCTGACCTGCCGGTGACCACTAACATGCATATGATTGACGGCGTAGACTACCGCAACATGGCCAAGATTCTTGATGTGGTATCATGGGACGCTTACCCGGACTGGGGATATACCGAGGACGATGATGACGCCCGTCTGGCCGCTTGGACAGCGATGCACCATGACATGTACCGCAGCTTCAAAAAGAAGCCGTTCCTGCTCATGGAAAGTACACCTTCCCTCACGAACTGGCAGATTGTCAGCAAGCTGAAGCGTCCGGGGATGCACAAGCTGTCTTCACTCCAGGCAGTTGCGCATGGTTCTGATTCTGTACAGTACTTCCAGTGGCGTAAGAGCCGCGGCTCCAGCGAGAAATTCCACGGCGCGGTGATCGACCATAGCGGACACACGGAGACCCGTGTATTCAGGGATGTAGCTGAGGTAGGCCGTACCCTGGCGGGACTGGAGGAAGTTGTAGGTACTACAACTCCTGCTGAGACAGCCATTCTGTTCGACTGGGATAACCGCTGGGCGGTGAAGGATGCCCAAGGTATCCGCAATTCCGGCCTGAAATATGAAGAGACTGTGCTTCAGCATTACCGGGGACTGTGGGAGCTGGGAATTCCGGTGGATGTGGTAGGCTCAGGCGATGACCTGTCCGGCTATAAGCTGGTGATTGCTCCGATGCTGTACTTGATCAGCGAAGAGAACGGGAAGCGGATTGAGAAGTATGTTGAGCAGGGCGGAACCTTCCTGGCCACCTATTGGTCGGGAGTAGTCGGCGAGACCGATCTGTGTCACCTGGGCGGCTTCCCTGGACCGCTGCGCAGAACGCTGGGCATTTGGGCCGAAGAGACAGAAGGACTGCATAACCGCGATCTGAACGGTTTAGTAATGGACCCAGGCAATAGCTTGAAGCTGAGCGGGGAATACGATGCACATGAGATCGCCGAGCTGATTCATCTCGAAGGCGCGGAGGCGCTGGGTCATTACCGCAGTGACTTTTACGCCGGCAGACCTGCACTCACTGTGAACAAGCTGGGAGCGGGTAAGGCTTATCATCTGGCAACACGTGTGAAGGACGCGCAGTTCTATGTGGACCTGTACGCCGCAATTACTGGAAAAGAGCGGATCAGCCGCACACTGAACAGTGAGCTTCCGACCGGTGTAACTGCCCAGCTGCGTTCCGATGGCGAGCATGAGTATGTATTCGTGCAGAATTTCAGCGGCTCCGAGCAAGTAGTGACACTGGACGGACAAGCATACACCGATGTTGAATCCGGCGCTGCGGCTCCGGCAGAGCTGAAGCTGGCAGTGAACGGACTTGCAATTCTGAAGCGCGCAGCGGCCAAAGCATAAGTGAAGCAGCTAAATCGCGTAATATAGTTACAAGTATCAGCACAGATAGAGTGAGTTACAAAAGAAGGCAGAACCCCATCGACGGGTTCTGCCTTTTTGTTTTGGTTATATTTCTGGCTCTGGTTCTGCCTTTGGTTGTGGCTCTGCCTCTGCTTATGGTGCTCCAACCCGGTGTTGTTCCGGCGAGCTGGACATAGTTGGAAAAAGAGCATTTAATTTCTCTTGATTAGGTAAAATCCGAAATTTAATTGGAAAAAGTACATTAAATTCCTCTCATATCTCCTCAAGTAGCTAAAGGGAACGAATTAGATGCTGTTTATCCACCTAATTCCAAAAATCCGCTTACTCTATGTAAATTAAGTGTACAAAATCCATCTGCTATAAGGGAGTCGGATGATCAGGGAGCAAAATTTCAGCTTTAACAGTACAACCGCTCAATCCCCTCAATCACCCGCCTGAAGTATTCACGCTCATGCGGGACAAAGTGCGTGAAGTCCACCAGCTCGTCGATGTCCGTTCGTTCACCGTTCCCGGTGACCTGGAAGCCCTGCACATGAAGCGTGCTGTCTGCTCCCGAGATGAAGCTGCGGAAGTCAGCGAAGCGGGCCTCTACGATTCCAGCCACTTCTTCCAGCTGCGGGGTGAATTCACTTAGTGCATAGCGGTTCTCGTAGACAAATACATGCGCCCGTTCACGGTCCATGAATCCGGCGGAATCCATCTGGTAAGGGATGACCCCTAGCGACTGCAACTCGTCAAAAGCAATTGAAAGTCCCAGTTCCTCCTGTACCTCGCGGATACCGTCCATAACAGTCTCGTCAGCCAGCAGATGTCCGGCAGCAGTGATATCGAGCAGCCCGGCATAATCTCTCTTCTGCTGACTGCGCAGCTGGAGGCAGATCCTCAGCCCGCTGTCAGCTTTGCGGACAAACCAGCAGTGGAAGGTCTCATGCCAGAGTCCTTGGCGGTGAACCTCGTCCCGGGGAGCCATCCCCGTCCGGTTCCCTTGTTCATCAAACGTAGCCAATAATTCCTCGTTCATGCAATTTGCCTCCATTGCCCCAGTACGTTAAATTTTCCGGGAGTAGTATGCTGATAACAGAAGGTACAACAACAGAAGGGTAACCAAAGTCATAGCAATCGTTAAGAACACGGTATGGTTAATCAAAGAGGCGACGACAGCAGAAAGAGACAATACAAGAAGGAAAAGACGTATAGCAGCCCTGCCCGTTTTTAAGGCGATCATCCGGTTCCGTTCATCTTGTGCTGCAATATGTAACGCTTCTAATGTTTTAGGGTCTTTGAGAACCTTGCGGAGCCGGGCAATTCGGAGAGCGGCAGTAATCCACGAACCGAACAATAAACCGGCGAGAATCCCTATATCCCAGCTGTCCAGCGTGTCGAGCCTGCCCCATACGAACGCTTTGAGTATAAACGCCACAATAACGGTTATCCCCATACCTGCCGCGTAGAATGAATTGATAACGATTCGCCGCCGCAGCTCCTTTTCAAAAGACTTCATAGTCGATATCCTCCACATCTGAAAAATCAAAAATTTCCTCGATCGGCAAACCGAAAAATTTTGAAATTTTATAGGCAAGCGGAAGGGAGGCGATATATTTTTCGTTCTCAATTGAAGTGATGGTGTGGCGTGTGACACGCAGTGCCTTAGCCAATTCCTCTTGGGAAATCCGCCGCTCTTTTCGCAGTTCGCGTATTCTTGTCTTCACTAACCTGCCACCTCCCCTGAAGCAATACTTCTGCACCTCAACTCTGTTATTATGTTGCACGGATACGGTCTTAGTCAAGTTCACTACACAATTTATGTGCAGTTGACTATACTAAAAATGTGCAGTAAGCTATACATAAGACGATCTAAAGGATGGGGAGCATGGAGAATATACGGTTCGAAGGGGTCAGAAAGTCCTTTGGCGATGTGGCTGCTCTAAACGGTCTGGATCTGAGTATTGCGGAGGGCGAGGTCTACGCACTGCTTGGGCATAATGGGGCGGGAAAGACCACAACGCTTCGCCTGCTGCTTGGTCTGCTGGAGCCGGACGGGGGAGAGGTCATTGTTTTTGGGCGGAATCCTATACAGGAGGGGGATAGCGTGCGCGGGCTATGCGGCGTTTTATCCGAAGATACAGGGCTGTACGAGTCTTTGACCGTCTGGGATAACCTGATGTATTACGCTGACATTTATGGTATGAGCCGTGTAGAATCGAGTAGCCGTATTGACGAGCTGCTGCGGACATTTGAACTGCATGACAAGAAACGAACGATGATTAAGGGCTTGTCTACCGGCATGAGCAAAAAGGTTGCCCTGATCCGGGCCATGCTTCATAGACCGCGCCTTTTGATCCTGGATGAGCCTACGAATGGGCTTGATCCTGTCAGCACAACCGATCTAAGGAAGATGTTATCGCGGCTGGCGAAGGAGGAGGGGACCACCGTCATTATGACCACGCATCATCTGGAAGAGGTCCAGAAGCTATGCGATCGAATCACGATTCTGCGGCACGGGCGAAATATTTTTACCGATTCCATCTCAGCGCTCCAAGACAGCAAGCATTACATGGACAACGGGCAATTCAGTCTTGAGAAGCTCTACATGGATATAGAGCAAGGGGGAGGCCGATGAACAGATCCTATCCCGTTTTTCGTATTCAGTGTGCTGAGTTTACAAGTGACAAAGGGATGCTCTTCTTTTATGGCCTATCTATCGGCATTACCGGTATAATCGTTCCACTATTCATGCCCGGGGTGAAAGTCTCCTTAACCACCGCAGCACTACTTACGGCAATTTTACTGAGGCCCATGTTATCTGACAGCATCGCGGGAGAACGGGAGCACCGCACTTTGGAGACACTCCTGTCCAGTCCCATCCATGGAAAAAGCATGCTCTGGAGGAAGTTTGAATTCTGCTTCTTATTTGGTCTGGGCTACTTCACTTTAACCGCCCTCTGCTCTGCGTTCACGAGCTATCTTGCCGGCGGCGGAGCAGCGTTGATTCCTTGGCAATGGATGTGCATCATGGTAGTGGCTGCGTTGAATTATAGTGCGATATGCATGGGCGGGGTGTATGCTTCCTCTACATCAGGGGATTTGCGGGCTGCCAATCAGCGGGTGTCGCTAATGGCTTATCCTCTGAGCTTTCTGTTTGTCATCTGTCTGTCGGTTATAGGGAGCGTGGACTTGTTATCGGCGCTGATCATAAGTTGTATCTGTGCATTGATTTACCTTTGGGTTATTTCGATGTTCGCAGCGAAGATCAGAAGGATGAAGCAGCCGGATTTCTTCCAGCCCATCACCATCCATAAGACGGAGAGAGCGCATCAGCAGCATATATCATTAGCTCTGCCGAGATCTCAGTTTGGCATAGTGTTAAGATTGGAATGGAAGATACTAATGACCTTGAAAAGGATGCTCCTGAGCTTTGGATTTCTGTGCTTCTCGCCGGTTGCTATGGTGTGTCTGCTGCTGTATTTTACGGGAACACTTGACCTGAGTTATGCCGTCCTGCTAACCGTGCTAATGATACCGAGAGTGCCGACCAACTTAATAGCGTACTCCGTAGGCGGGGAGAAAGTATATAAGACAGGGGAAGCCTTATTGTCTACACCTCTGCAGATCCGGCCGGTCTTTCTGGCCAAATGTATGATTCCAGTGCTTGTAACGGCGGTCATGCTGACCCTCTCATCTGTGCTGACGCTGGCGGGTGTATATATTGCAGCACTGATCATGCCTGATCTTGTCTCCCCCCAAGGCTATACGGCTGCACAGCTTATCCTGCTGTTTCCCGTTAGTCTGCTCTCATCCATAGCCATGATGTTCATAGCAGCTATCTTGCTTTGCGGCTCAGAACTCCGCGTCAGGGCCTGTATGTGACAAGCCTTCTGTCGGTTCTGTTTGTGTTCCCGGTATTAGCGATCATCTACTTGGCTCCGAACATGCTGATGGGGTCCATAATCTATCTCGCGGTTCTTGGAATTGGCAATCTGATCTGTCTAAAAAAAATTTCGGACAACATAACCCGTCCTCAGCTCATGAGCAGACTATAAGGAATATACAAAACCCCCGGTCAAGCTTCATTAAGAAGCAACCGGGGGTTCGTTGTACAAATATAAGAATTTATATGTTACACGCGATAACTTATCCTTCTATTTCTCGCTGAAACGGTACCGTCCTTTAAGAGGACGGCAAAGCCGTTTCCACTTGTTGGGTTCCTTATCTAGCCAACCAGCCGCCATCCACATTCAGAATGTGGCCGTTCAGGTAGTCGGATGCTGCGGAGGCCAGGAATACGGCAGGGCCCTTCACATCATCGGCAGTTCCCCAGCGTCCGGCTGGAATACGCTCAAGGATGGAGTCGGAGCGGCTCTGGTCCGCACGGATCGGAGCGGTGTTCTCGGTAGCCATGTAGCCCGGAGCAATCGCGTTGATGTTAAGGCCCGAGCCTGCCCATTCATTGGCGAAGGCTTTGGTCAGACCGGCTACGGCATGCTTGCTTGCGGTGTAGCCCGGCACGTTGATGCCGCCCTGGTAGGAGAGCATGGAGGCGATGTTGATGATTTTACCGCTCCCCCGTTCCAGGAAGTGACGTCCGGCAATCTGCGACAGCAGGAAGACAGTGTTCTGGTTGAGGTTAATGACATCGAACCAGTCTTTCTCACTGTGGTCCTTGGCCGGAGTACGGCGGATCATGCCTGCACAGTTGACGAGGATATCCACTTTGCCGGTGAAGGCAACGGCTTCGTCGAACATGCCTTGAAGCTTGGAATGGTCGCTGAGGTCTGTGGCGATACTCAGTGCTTTGACGCCAAAAGCTTCACAGGCTGCTACGGTCTCGTCACTGGAATTAAGAGATACGGAGACTACGTCTGCACCGGCTTCTGCGAAGGCGATGGCAATGCCTTGTCCAAGACCTTGCGCTGCGCCTGTTACGATTGCTGTCTTACCTGCCAAGCTGAATAAAGATGACATATGATTATTCTCTCCTTATAAGCGATTTGAATTGTGAAATTAGCCGCATTCAATGTTGACGCCGGCCTTGCGGAACAGCTCTGCGGTCTCCGGGGCAAGCCCGCTGTCTGTCAGCAGCACATCGACCTCCTGCAGGGAGGCGAAGGTGCGCAGCGCGGTCTGTCCGAACTTGTGATGATCGCAAGCGGCGAACACCTGACGGGCGGTGGAGACTAACGCCTGTTTGAAATCTATAAGATCGCCGGTATAGATGGACAGGCCGTGTTCAATATGAACGGCTGTGGCCGAGAGAAAGGCTTTTTGAATATTAAGCTTCTGTACATAGGACACGGCTTCGGGACCGGCCAGCATATTGCGGACACGGTACCCGCCGGGTACGACCAGACGGATGTTATCTCTCTGGACCAGCTCACTGATGATGTAGACATCATTGGTAATGACCGTAAGAGGCATATTCGTAAGCCGCCGGGCAATCTCAAGCGTTGTGCTTCCGCCGTCCAGGGCAATGATGTCATCCGGAGCGATATGCGCCAGCGCACGCCGGGCAATCTCCGTCTTCTCCTCGGCGTATTTATCCAGCGGATTGCGCAGGGGCAGAATGCCGAACTGATCGCTCTGTGCCAGCACGGCACCGCCGTGGACGCGCATAATCAGTCCCTGCTCCTCCAGCTTGCTTAAGTCCTCGCGGATCGTTTTGCCGGTGACCTGGAGCTTGTCGCTCAATTCATTCACGGTTACATCCTTCTGGTTCAGCATAACTTCCATAATCATCTCGTGCCGCCGTATCGGGTTCATCCGCCTGCCTCATCTTTCCGTAGTTGATTTGCTACTATTGTAATTCTTTCATCCCTACGGGGTCCATATCATCATACCGCTTGTTGTCTCCGGCCATGCTCCAGATGAAGGTATAGTTATGCGTACCGACACCGCTGTGAATGGACCAGCTTGGCGAGATGACAGCCTGTTCATTGTGCATTACGATGTGGCGGGTCTCGGTCGGCTCGCCCATCAGGTGGAAGACGATGGAATCATCCGGCAGATCGAAATAGAAGTAGGCTTCCATCCGGCGCGGATGCGTGTGGGATGGCATGGTGTTCCACATGCTGCCCGGCTTCAGCTGAGTCATCCCCATTACAAGCTGTGCGCTCTGCACGCCGTTCGTGTGGATGAAGCGGTGAATCGTCCGTTCGTTGGAATTCTCCAGACCGCCCATGGCTCCGGATTCGGATTCAGCCAGCGTAGTCTTCGTAGTCGGGTAAGACTGGTGTGCCGGAGCGGAATTCAGATAGAATTTTGCCGGCTTAGCGCTGTCCGCACTCTTGAAAATAACATCCTTCGAGCCTTGGCCCACATACAGGCATTCCTTGAAATCAACCTCATATTCAGTACCGTCCACAACAACCGAACCCGGGCCGCCGACATTGATGATTCCCAGCTCGCGGCGTTCCAGGAAGTAAGTTACGCCAAGCTCCTTGAGGTCCGTAGTCAGAGTTACCTCTCCGTTCACCGGATTCGCTCCTCCAACGATCATGCGGTCTTCATGGGTCAGGACAAGCTTCAGCTCGTCTGGTGCAAAGATAACCGGGATATGGAACTCCTTACGCAGGCGCTCAGTGTCAAACTGCTTCACTTCATTCGGATGTGATGCAAAACGTCTTTCCATCGAATATTCAGTCTCCTTAGAAAACATATTTTCGTTCGTATAGGTACAACTTAATCCATTTGCGTTCATTTATCAAGCATAATCTTTTTTAGTACGTTTATTTTAGTTTATTTGTTCGGGAATAAGATTGCCATCTGAACTGAAAGCGTGCACAATAGAGCTGGAGTACAGGGGATTTATTCAGGATTAAAAATATGGAATTGATACCTACGGAGGGTGAACGAGATGGCAGATATGCCTCAGCAACAGACGACTTCTAAAATACGCCAGCGTCAGATTATATCCGCTATCGCGGTGGAGGCGGAGCGCCGCCCGCTGCTGTACAGCGGACTCTGGTTCCACGATGATGTGCGGAACAACTTCTATTATGCGTCTTATCTCTTTGCCGCTGCGGTGGATGACACCCTGGAGCTGCCGTTTGGCAAGGAGGATGCCAAGCGGAAAGCCGAGTCTGTACTATTAGAAACCGTTAGGCTCCAGAACCGAATGCCGGGGACCCCCCTGTATGGACATTGGCCGCTGGGGCTGCATCCCACTCCGGGAGAGGCTGCACCGCATGAGCTGCCGGTTGAGATTATGGGCAGCCTGATGGTCTGGTTCAACCGGCAATATTCCGACCGGTTCAGCGCGGGACTGCGGGTGGCGTTCCATACGGCTATCGGCCATATCTACCGCAGCGCCTTCTTCCGTAAGCAGGTAGCGACCTTCGGCCATCATGAAGCCAAATATACGGCCGCCAAGCTGATCTTCGGCAGGCTGTTCGAGGATGATCTGCTGAGGGAGGACGGGCGGCACAGTCTGGAGCTGACGCTGGCGCATATCCGTGCGAAGGGAATGCCGGAATATGGCAGCCTGCCGTGGTTCTGGCACTGGGTGCAGGCGTTCACCTGCGCCTGGGAGCTGGAAGAGGACAGCAGCCTGAAGTCTACACTTGGGGAAATGCTGGACTACCTCTGGAGCGAACGGAGCCTGTGGTACCTTAAAGGCGCCTGGGCGGGCGCCCATTCCCGGGGCTGGCCGCATGATGTTCCGGCAGACGGCAATCTGCTGCACGACTATGTGCAGTTCGGGGATTTCGCGCTGCCTGAGGAGATGCCCCGTACTGAATATGCAGGGTTCCTCTATTATGAAGCGCCGGAGGAGGTGCGTTCCGCAGCCCTGAACCGCCGGTTACCGGCAGAAGTCTGCAAGAAGACTGAGAAAGTAGTTGCCGGTTCCACGGAGCGCCAGCCGGCGCTGCATTCTTACGCCTATATCTGCAAGGATTACGCGGCAGGCGGGATGTGGGAGCGGGTGGAGGAATTCGACAATGAGCAGCTGCGCTGGGCCTTCTCGCTCCCGGTTCCGGCGGCGGCGGGCGTGAACCGGCTTTATTTTTTCCATCCGGGTCAAGGCTATCAGCCAGGAGATCCCCGGCACCAGAGTCCTTATATGGAGGTGCTATATCATCAGAACACGATCCTGTCGCTGTTCCCGGTGCCCGAAGGAGAGGATAAGGCCATCGTCGGAGTGCTCCCGTTAGGCGAATGGATCAGGCAGCCCAAGGCACTGCTTGGCTATGCGGGCAATGTGTATTTTGCCGTCTATGTATCTCAGGAATATGAACTGCTGGAGCGGCCATCCTATCTGGAGGTAACGTCCAAGAACATGCCCGGAGCCGTCGTGGTTGAAGCGTTAAGCACAGATCAGGCGGCGGAGCTGGGGATACACAGTTTTGAGGAATTTGCCGCAGCCGCTATACAGCGGGCACCGGAATTTACGGAAGGAGAGATCCTCTCGGCAGCGTATACGGCCTGGATGGGGAATGAGCGCCTGCAGCTCAGCATAGACAATAAGCATACGGGAATACAGTCGCTGATTAACGGCAAACCGGTATCATTTGAACATTATATGGTCTAAACGGGACACTTCACTCCCTGGGAACATTAGGATTTTTTCGGATTGGAACTATCTTAAATTTTAAGCTACAATGACATAGAGCCCGGGGGTCAGCAATGGCTGCCGGGTTCTTTGCGCTACCCGCATAGGCCTTAAGCATGGCGCAGCAATGAAGGTAATATCTTTGGCGCTGCAAGGAAAGAATAAGTTGACTAATTTGCAGCAGAGGATCTAATACTGAAGACATGGGGGAGAGAAGGATGACAGAGACGGAATATCGGCTGGAGAAGGATTTTTTGGGCAGCAAGCAGGTGGAGCATCAGGCCTATTACGGGATACAGACCCTCCGGGCGGTGGAGAATTTCCCGATTACAGGCTACCGTGTGCATCATGAATTAATCAAGGCGATGGGGATTGTCAAAAAATCCGCTGCGCTCGCCAACATGGAAATCGGCCGCCTCTATAAGGGCCTGGGTGAGGTCATTGTCCAAGCGGCAGACGAGGTGATTGCGGGGAACTGGGATGAGCAGTTCATCGTTGATCCGATTCAGGGCGGCGCAGGCACCTCGCTGAATATGAATGCCAATGAAGTGATTGCGAACCGTGCGCTGGAGCTGCTGGGCAAGGCCAAGGGGGATTACCTGCAGCTCAGTCCGAACACTCATGTGAATATGGCGCAATCGACGAACGATGCTTTTCCGACGGCGATTCATATTGCCACGCTATCGCTTCTGGAGCAGCTGCTGATCACGATGCGGACGATGCACGGTGTATTTTTGCAGAAGGCTGCTGAATTCGATTCTGTCATTAAAATGGGGCGGACCCACCTGCAGGATGCGGTGCCAATCCGTCTGGGACAGGAATTCGAGGCGTACAGCCGGGTGCTGGAGCGTGATATTCAGCGGATCGAGCATACGCGCGGCCATCTCTATGAGGTGAATATGGGAGCTACCGCCGTGGGTACCGGACTGAACGCCGATCCCCGGTATATTACGCGGGTCGTTGAGCTGCTGGCTGAGATCAGCGGGCTGCCGCTGGTCAGCGCCGAGCATCTGGTGGATGCTACGCAGAACACGGATGCTTATACCGAAGTCTCGGCCTCGCTGAAGGTCTGCATGATGAATATGTCCAAAATCGCCAATGACCTGCGCCTGATGGCCTCGGGCCCGCGTTCCGGCTTCAATGAAATTACGCTGCCGGCCCGCCAGCCGGGATCGTCCATCATGCCCGGTAAGGTGAATCCGGTGATGGCCGAGGTGATTAACCAGGTGGCTTTTCAGGTGATTGGCAATGATCACACGATCTGCCTCGCCGCTCAGGCCGGTCAACTGGAGCTGAACGTTATGGAGCCGGTGATGGTGTTCAATCTGATTCAGTCGATCAGCATCATGAACAATTCCTTCCGGGTGTTCACCGACTATTGTCTGGCAGGGATTGAAGCCAACAAGGAGAAGCTTGCGCGTGAGGTGGAGAGAAGCGTCGGTATCATTACCGCCGTGAACCCGCATCTGGGGTATGAGGTCGTCTCGCGGATTGCCAGGGAAGCTATTCTGACCGGAGAATCGGTGCGGGCCTTGTGTCTGAAGTACAATGTGCTTAGCGAGGAGGAGCTGAACCTGATTCTGGACCCGTATGAAATGACCCATCCCGGCATCGCGGGGGCAGCGCTATTGAATCATGAATAATAATCGTGATTTGTGTAAAATCAGGCTTCCTCTCATGGTATAATAGACACGAGCATTTACACCGGGCATTATCCTATATTCTGTAATGGCTTACTGGAGGCAAAGTGTGGCGAAGGCAAAAGTGGCAAAACGTCCCACCCGCGACGAATTCGTGCTTGAGGAGCTGGGCAACCAGCTGGTAGAGGCGAAGCAGGAGGATTCCGAGATTCTGCTGACAGTCTGGGGGAAGGAAGAAGAGGTGCGCGGGGTGATTGTAGAGATGGATTCGCGTACCGGCAGGGTGCATGTCAGAAATAACGAAGAGATTATCAAGGTGCCGTTCATGGACATTATGCAAATCAATTATCCCCGGGATTAGGGGGAGCGGCAGATGAACAAAACGAATGCCATGCGCATACTGGATGCAAGGAAGATAAGCTACACCATTCATAGCTACGACAATGAGGACGGGCTGATTCATGGAACAGCGGTTGCTGAGAAGATTGGCCTGCCTCCTGAGGTAGTATTCAAGACACTGGTCGCACACAGCGGACCGCAGCCGTATGTCTATGTGATCCCGGTTGCTGAGGAGCTGGATCTGAAGCGAGCCGCCAGAGCCGCCGGAGTGAAGAAGATTGAGCTGCTGCCGCTGAAGGACCTGCTGAAGCACACGGGATATGTCCGCGGGGGCTGTTCCCCTGTCGGGATGAAGAAGCTGTACCCTACGTTCATTCACAGCAGTGCGGCGGAGCTTGAGACAATCGCGGTCAGCGCAGGCCGGATCGGCGTTCAGATGGAGCTTGAGCCGAAGCTGCTGGCTGAAGAGGTGTCTGCGGTTGTTGCAGAGTTGATTAAAGAGTAAGTGTAACGAATAAAGCCGGAACTCCTATGTGTGTAGGGTTCCGGCTTTTGCTTCAAGCAGTAGTCCATTCGCTGAAATGCTCCGCTATGAATTGCATCTCGCGCTCATAGTGGGCCAGGTGGCCTTCTTCCACCATTTGGACAAAAGCAGGATTGCCCGCCTCGGCCTCCTTCTTCAGCGTATCGCACATAGCCGTGAGCCGCCGGGTCAACCAGTCGTGCAGATCTTCCGGGACAGGGAGTCCATAGGCTTCAAAAAACAGCTGAATCCGCCGCTGCCGGTCTGCTGCATGGAGGTCTGCCTGGTAAGGTACCGTGGAGCCTGTCAGATAGTCAGGAGCAAAACCGGCGAGCGGAACTGAAGTATAGAGGGTATAGGCAATATCCCATAGGCGCGGTCCCGGACCGGCCATGTCGAAGTCAATCAGCGCTACGGGCGCACTATGCTGAAACACTACGTTGTACAGCGCCGCGTCATTATGACAGATCACTTCATGTGCCGCAGAATCGGCATAGAGGAGCTGCCACTCCGTATGTATACTATTCGGTACGAATCCCTCTGTTGCATCATGATAGCTGCGTAACAGGCGGGCCAGGCCCGTAAGGGTCTCTTCAGACCACATGAACGGCTCCAGCTCAGGATAAGCGTTGCCCGGAACCTCGCCGGGAAGAAAGGACAGAATCTCGCGCCCTGCTTCATCTAGGCCTAGGAATCTGGGTGCTCCTGCGAAATTCTGCTGCTCCAAATGCTGTAGCAGTGCATGAATACTTGTGCTCCAGCTCCCTGTAGGACGGCGGACGGTGTCTGCCTTGCGGATGATCTCATTTACATTTCCGCCGGTTAATTTCTCTTCATCGTACGGGTTCATTGGTTAAAGGTACCTCGCTTTCTTTGATGAGCGTGCGGCCGCGTGCAGCCAGCTGCAGGGGTCAAGGCAGCAGCTTCGCAGCGATTAACCCCAGATACTCCTTCAGCGCCAGCCCGGTTGTGGAGACGGCTCCGGCGGACGGAGCGAATTTGCTTATATAGAGTGACATAGGACGGCTGGCCTGGAAATCTACCGGAAAAGCCTGCGGCGTAAGTCCGGCATGCCCGAACTGGACCATGCTGCGCGGCATATGGAAGCCCGAGGTCACCAGAACGGGACGGCTGAAGCCATGCTCCTGCATGAGCTTTGCGGTGTTGACCGCATTCTGCTCTGTATTGAGCGAGCGGTTCTCCGGCAGGATATCCTCTGCGGGGATGCCGAGGCCGATGAGCTGCCGCCGGGCGATATCCGCTTCATTGCCGCTGTCGGCGAATACCTGTCCCCCGGAGAAAATAATCGGCAGGCCGGTCTCGCGGTACAGCCGCGCAGCTGCCAGCAGCCGGTTCGCTGCCGGACCGGACATATTGCCCTGCCCGTCCAGATCCGGGGTGCCGGAGGTGGCCCCGCCGCCGAGGATTACGATCACATCCCCCTCTGCGGAAGCAGGCTGAGGGTACTTCCGCTCCAGGCTTCCGATCAGCGTGTCGCTGACGGCAGAGGTCATCGACAGATAGAGCAGCAGCGTGACCGCCAGCAGCACGATTGCGGGACGGCGGCTGCTTCTCCACAGCCAGACCACCATGCCCAGCAGCAGCAGGACGAATAGCCCGGGCGGCAGGACAAAGCTGTATACGAATTTAATGAGATAGATCATACGGTCACCAACTTTTATAATTAGGATAATAGATATTTCACCAAAAATCCGTCTGCATAGCAGCTTGATTCTAGTTGTATGGTACCATCGGGTCCAGCTGGAGTTCCCGGCTTCACGCGGCTGATTTGGCGATCCTGCACTGCGCTGTTTTGTGCTTCGCGCTTTACATGCCCTCCATGCGCGCTTTTGGTGAGCTTACAACTGAAGTGGACTGAGATTCCTTTATTTTGCCAAAATTAAGGTTGATAATGCCGAAACGGACTGAGATTCCGCTATCTTGTACTTTTGAGCCTCTAAGGACACATAAAGGATTCTCTGTCCGCTTAGCCCGGAATTTCACCTGATTTGCTCATATAGCGGAATCTCAGTCCTCTTAATGTTCAGTTAGAGAGTCATGTAGGCGGCGGGATTCAGCGAATCACCTTCAATCATAATCGCAGTCAATCCTGAATCCGTACGGGTCTCATGCCATTCCCCTTGCTCCCAAAAGACGGCTTGACCTGCACTCACAGCTGTAAATTCAGCTTCCTCTCCGCGCACAACCCCTTCACCGTTCATAATGAGCAGCAGCTGCGGACAGCTCGCCTGATGAAAGCCGATTCCTCCCTGGTGTCCAAGATATACGCAGCCGATATGTGTTAACCCCTCAGTCTGGATAATCCGGGATATGATGAAATCGGAATTAAAGGCTGCTATGGGTTTGCCGGATTCTGGTTTGAAATGGTATATCTTCATTATGTAACTCCTCCTAAGATGTACCTCCCCCTGAGTGTGGGAGGGGCGCTCCGTCGCCTGCCTTGCCCGGCTCCTCCGTAAGCTGGCGGTAGCCCATGGGGGGCAGGCCGGTCCAGCGCTTGAACTGCTTGCTGAAATGAGACACATCGCGGTAGCCCAGCCGGTAGGCGATGCTCTCTACAGACAGACTGTTATCCAGCAGCAGCAGCTTGGCATGGCGGATAATGAGATCGGAGAGATACTGTCTTGGCGGCAGACCATAGATCTGCCGAAAGGCGCGGTTGCAGTGGTTGGGGCTGTAGCCGAGCCTGGCCGCGATCTCCTCGATGCTGCCAGCTCTGCTGCCAGTTGCCGCTGCCGTGAAGACGGATTCCTGCAGTAGCCCTTCAATGGCATTCGCCAGGGCAACGGTCTTCTCCGTCACTCCCGGCAGGGTGCTCCGGGCAGGGGAAGGCAGGGCAGCCAGCACCCAGCCGGTAAGGGCGGAGAAGAACTGGAGCGAAGCGTTCAGCATCAACAGCCGGCCCCGCTGTGCATCACTGGCCTCTGGGAGAATGGTCGAGCGGATGATGTCATCCAGGGAGGAACGGATTGCCTTCAGCTCCGGGGTGTCTCCGCTTAGACTGACGGTATCCATCGTCATCAAGGAGCGGCGCAGAACCAGATCGTCAATGTCGAAGTGCAGGCAATAATAAGACATCTCATCCCCTGCGGCTGCGCCCAGACTGGAATGCAGCACACCGGGGCGGATGAACAGAATGTCGCCGCTCTCCTGGATGTAGGATTGTCCGCCTATGGCCATGTGCTGCGAGCCCTGCAGAACGATGTTGATCTCGAACATCGGGTGAGTGTGTGCCGGATATTGCCATTCCTTATTCACCTTGCGCCAGTGGGCGGCAAAGAGATGAAAGGCAGCTTGAACATCCGGGGACATGCGTCCATCCATGGAATGCTGTGTGCCGGGATCTAATACGTTCATGTTCAACCTCTTCTTTGTTAAAAGATGGATCTATTATAGCATAGGCCGCTGCGTCCGATTGATTTGTCCAAATAATTGGCGGCTTTGCGCCTGTTGCCTGAGGGGAGGGTAGCGCTAACATAGAGCTAGAGCCCGGCACGGCCGGGACACAAGCTGGAGGGAGTGTATATACTGTATGCCAACGAACAAATTCTTCAATGCCCATCATTCACCGATAGGATCATTCTCAAGCTTCACCCTCGGATTTCAAGGAGCGTCCGGCGGCTTTGACCTCGAACTCGGCAGGCCGCCGAGACAGAACATATATATCGGCCTTGCACGCAAGGATGGCCGCGGTTACGATACGTTGCCCTTCCACGAGCAGGGCAGCGACGATGAGAGCAAGCGCTACGACATCGAGAACCCGGACCCGAGCCCGGATAAGCCGCAGATTCTGTTTCACTTCGGGGAAGACGAGATTACGCGCGATTTCCGGCTGACCACCGACAGCTGGCAGGCAGGCGATCTGACCTTCCGCATTCTGTCACCAGTCCGGCCCGTTCCGGACCCGGGGACGGCTTCGGATGCAGAGATGAAGGAAGTGCTGTTGCCAGCCGTGCTGGTAGAGCTTGAAGTCGATAACACAGCGGGCAGCTCTGCGCGTCGTGCTTTCTTCGGCTTCCAGGGGAATGACCCGTATAGCGCCCTGAGAAGATTCGATGGAGGCAAGGAGGAGCTGACGGGTGTCGGCCAGGGCCGGTTCCTGGCGATTGCCGCGAAGCAGGGAAGTGTTAAGGCGGCAATGCATTTTACAATGGAGGATATTCTTGCAGCGGAGCTGGAGGAGAACTGGACGTTCGGGCTGGGTCAGGTTGGCGCGCTTATTATGGATGTGCCAGCCGGCGAACGCAAGGTGTACCAGTTCGCGGTCTGCTTCCACCGCTCCGGTTATGTGACTTCAGGAATGGATGCGAGCTATTACTATAACCGTTATTACAGCAATGTTGAAGCTGTTGCGGAATATGCGTTATCCCGGTTCGACACGCTGAAGAAGCAGGCCGAAGAGGCGAACGGGATGCTGGAGGGAACAGGCTTAAGTGACGACCAGACCTTCATGCTTGCTCACGCCATCCGCAGCTATTACGGCTCCACCGAACTCTTGGAGTACAGAGGCCAGCCGTTCTGGGTCGTCAACGAAGGCGAATACCGGATGATGAACACCTTCGATCTTACGGTAGACCAGCTGTTCTACGAGCTGAAGATGAACCCGTGGACCGTACGCAATGAGCTGGATATGTTCGTGGACCGGTTCAGTTATGTGGACACTGTCCGTTTCCCGAGAGATAGCACCGAGTATCCGGGCGGACTTAGCTTCACGCATGATATGGGAGTAGCCAACGCCGTGTCGCGTCCGGGGTACTCCTCCTATGAGCTGTACGGCATTGACGGCTGCTTCTCGCATATGACCCACGAGCAATTGGTCAACTGGATTCTCACTGCAGCAACCTATGTGGAGCACACGGGCGACCGCAGCTGGATGGAGCGCAATCTGACCGTACTGGAGAGCTGCCTGCAGAGCATGCTCAACCGGGATCATCCGGACCCGGCGAAGCGCAATGGCGTGATGGCGCTCGACAGCTCGCGGACCATGGGCGGTGCAGAGATCACGACCTATGACAGTCTGGATGTCTCCCTGGGCCAGGCGCGCAACAATATTTACCTGGCGGGTAAGTGCTGGGCAGCATATTTGGCGATGGAGAAGATTTTCCGCGATAACGGCAATACGGAGCTGTCACAGACTGCCGGCAGACAGGCCGAGCTCTGCGCAGCAACCATCGTGGGCAGTGTTACCGAAGGCGGCTATATCCCGGCAGTAATCGGAGAAGGCAATGACTCGAAGATTATCCCAGCCATCGAGGGTCTGGTATTCCCTTACTTCACCGGCTGCAAGGAAGCCTTGGAACGCGGAGGACGGTTCGGCGAATATCTCGAGGCACTGGACACTCATCTGAAGGCTGTGCTTGTAGAGGGAGTCTGCCTGTTCGAGGACGGCGGCTGGAAAATCTCCTCCACCAGCAATAACAGCTGGCTGAGCAAAATCTATCTCTCCCAGTTCATCGCCAGAGAAATTCTCGGCTTGAAATGGGATGAGCAGGGACGCGCGGCAGATCAGGCCCATACGGCTTGGCTTACGCATCCGCAGCTCTCGATCTGGAGCTGGAGTGACCAGATTATTTCCGGCGAGATCACCGGCAGCAAATATTATCCGCGCGGTGTGACGGCCATTCTGTGGCTGGATGAGCAGCGTGGGTAAGCATTCGTACGCCGTATAAGCGAAGGGAAGAATCGAACGTTGCACAAGTGAAGGAACGTGTTAAACATTATAAGTTGCATTCTTTGCAGGATTTTGAAGCGCAGATGTGGATACGCAGGATTATAGGGTGAGCTTTCAAGAAGCATAAGTTTAAAATTACAAACAGCGAGCCTCCCGGGTGCGGGGGTTCGCTGTTTGTATTATGTGCGAATCCCCAATGATAGGGAGGCCCGCTGTTTGTTGTTATGCCATTACCAGACTAGAAAATACGGTGCTTCCAGCCGTTGAGCTTCGCTACGGCTTCAACATAGTAGTAGTCGCCATAGATCAGCGACACATCTGTGAGCGAATCGCCGCTGGCGGCTCCATGCAGCAGAATGGCTTCATGGTCCGGCTGGTCCCAGGTGGCATAATTCTCTGTAAGTGAACGCAGTATGCGCTCTGCGGCATCCGCATACACGCGTTTCTCGCCCGGCGGTACAAGCTCTGCCAGTTCCAGCAGGCCAGAGGCGGCGATTGCTGCGGCCGAGCTATCTCTGAACATGCGCTTGTCATCTGCAAGCCGGAAGTCCCAGTGCGGCACGTGATCCTCCGGGAGAGCCGCGATGAAATAATGGGCGATGCGCTTGGCGGTATTCAAGAAGCGCACGTCCCCGGTGTTACGGTAGGTGTTCGTGAAGCCGTACAGCCCCCAGGCTGAACCCCGGCTCCAGCAGGATTCAGGGGAATATCCCTGTCCGCCGAAGTTCTCAATATAAGCGCCGGACTCTGCATCGAAGGACAGAATATGCCTGGTGGACCCGTCCTCGCGCACACCATAGGTCATTGCTGTCTCCGCATGGCGGGTAGCAATATGGCTGTAGCGCGGATCGCCGGTGATCCGGCTGGCCCAGAAGAGCAGCGAGATGTTCATCATGCAGTCGATGATCACCCAGCCGTGCTTGTCCCCGTTCCAGGCGCGGATGAACCGGCCAGCCGGATTATAACGTGCAGCCAGGTAGTTAGCCGCTTCAAGTCCCCGGCGCAAGCCCTCTGCATCACCTGTAAGCGTATGCTTGATCACCGCAGTAGCCAGGAACTGAAAGCCGACATCGTGATGCAGCTCTTCGGTCGGCTTCGCGAACCACTGTCCAATCGTTTCGTCCCAGGGCCAGGCAGTATCCTTATAAGCATCCTTGCCGGTCATATCATACATAACCCAGAGTATTCCCGGCCAGAAGCCGGAGGTCCACCAGTCAGTCCCGGGATTATCGAATCTGCCGTCTGCTCCCGCAGCATGAGGACTCCGCTTCCCGAGCGCCTTGATCATGCCGTTTACTTTCGGTTCCAGACGGTTCATTACTTCCTGCCAATAAGCTGTAGTCATCGCTGATGCCTCCACTTGAATTAGATTATGGCCTCAGTATAACGCCTCTGGCGAACTGGAAGTTGTCATTTGATATCACGAAATGTTGTTATATTGTCCTATTCCTCGCAAGTAGGCTCTCAGGTTCCCTTGCGGTATTGCAGCGGAGAAAGGCCGAGTACCCGCTTGAACAGCTGGTTGAAGTAGGAAGGATTCGGGAATCCGACAGCGCTGCCGATTCGCTCCACCGTCAGGTCCGTCGTCTCGAGCAGCCGGCAGGCCTGCTTGAGACGACGGGCGGTAAGATAGTCGACCAGGCGGCCGCCTGTTTCCTGATGAAAAATCCGCGAGACATAGGATTTCGAGAGGTGAGTCTCCTCCGCAAGCTGCTCCAGATTCACCTCTTCCTGATAATGCGCTTCAATCCAGTTCATGATCTGCTCCGAATAGCGGAGCTTCCGCCGTTCTCCGGTATGAATCAGTGACTGCTCCCCTGTTCCCAGGCAGCTTAACAACTGCAGAAGCAGCATCGTGATATCCTCGGTATCTTCCCCGGATGATTTGCTCCGGCACTGGTTGTAATTCCCATAGATCCATTCCATAGTCTCCAGGCGGTCACCAAGATCGAAGCCGCAATAGGGATTGCTGCCTTGCCATAACTCATTGAACACCGCTTTACGTTTGGCGAAGCCCTGCAGCAGATGCTCTGCTGTCAGGGGGTCGAGATAGAAGATCGTCCGTATGAACGGGCATTCGGGTGAGACGTCCGAAGAAATCCGGTGCAGCTGATACGGCTGGAAAAAGAAAAGCATGCCCGGCCGGATATCATACATCTGCTGATTCACAACAATGCTGCCCTGCCCGCCGTGTACGAACATGATCTCACAGCACTGATGCCAGTGGTAATATCCCTTGTAATGATCGTCGGTATAGATGCGGTAGTCCCAGATCAGCGACTGCCGGTTCGCAAACAGAACAGGCTCGAATAGCTGTTTCATCCTTGGTTTACGCTCCTGTCATGACAAAATAAAGATATTTAATGGTTTCTATTATAACGTTGACCCCACCAGGGCGCTACAATAAAACAGGAGCTTCACTCTATGGATTAGCTTAGGAGGCAGCGCGCCGCTGCCTCACTTTGTGTACTACGAGAATAAGCAGTGGAAGTGCGAGCGAATAGGTTAAATTCCAGTCCACCCAGTAAGGGGGGATTTCTTTGACATAGAAGATGATGTCCTTGGAGATGAGCTGTGAAAGTCCGTAGATCAGGAACGCGACAGGGAAGATTAGAGGGCGGTGGCTTTTCAGCTTGAATATTTGCGCCATTCCGAGCACAAAGGCATAGAAGTAGAGTGCTGTTTTGAAATAGGTCGTGATAATCCAGGCGGTAGCCATCAGCGCTTCAAGCCGCTGCAAGAAGTTGGCGATATTGATTTTTTGGGCCAGGATATAGGCGGCATAGAAACTATGCTCGGAGAAATAGACGCCGAGAACGGTCAGTGAGAGAAAAAGAATCAGGTTCAGACCTACGGAGCCTATGCAGAGCGCGATGAAGATATCACGGTTAATCTTACTGTTCTTGCGGGTGTAAGGGTAGATCATGAAGAATACGCAGATCTCTCCGAAGGGATAGAACACGCCGATCATGATCGAATGCAGCATATCCGGCAGGGGTGTAGTCATCATGGGATAAACACGCTCCAGCCGGACCTGCGGAAATAAGAGCAGCATCAGGGCCACCAGGAATAAGGCAAACAGCGGAAAGAACACCTGCGCTGCCCGGCCGACCGTCTCAAGCCCCAGACGCAGACCGTACACCAGCAGAACAATGCTCATGAACCGGATTACTCCGCCGGGAGTTCCCTCGTAGATCTGGGTACACATGAAATCCTCTATTTCCCGGACATACGTAGAGGCCGCGATGATGAAGAAGAACAGATAGTACCCGCCTACCGCGCTGCCTAGCCATTTCCCCAGCACCTGCCGGCTGATCTCAATAATATTTTGGTCCGGACTGATATTTGCTACTACAACAAACAGGAAGACTAGTGCAATCCCCGGCGGTATACTGATCAGGGCGGCGATCCAGGCATCCTGATGGGCTTCGGAAGTCATGGCTGCAGGATAGACCAGGGCCATATCCCCGATAAAGGTGAAAAGACCGAGGATTACCAACTGCGCTGTGCTGATCCGCTCTTTTTCAATACTCATCTCTATCCCCCCTTTACATGTGACCTCCAGGGCCTATGAACCCGGAACCCTCTTAGTATGGCATCCCCTTCCAGAATTATGTGAATCAAGTACAGGTCTGAATTTGAGGAATAATTATCAAGCAATGCTACCAAACTAACCTGAATAGAATGTTCACGGGAAGGAGAAGTGGCCCGGATGAAGGGTACGGTGGAGGGGGAGTTATCCAGCCGGCTGGAGGTCAATAATGAACAGCTGTACAAGGTGCTGGGCGAGAGCACTGACCTGGTGAGAAAACAGCTGAAGCTGGGAGAGCATACGGAGCTGGCTATTTTTTATATTGATGGCCTGATAGATAATCAGCTGCTGCATAATTCGATTCTGTATTCGCTTCAGGAGGGACGGACCTCGGCTCTTCTGGAAGAACAGGACCCTGATAAGAAAATAGAAATCTTGACCAGCCGTGTGCTAATGGCCGGTGATCTTACCGTGGTTCAGGATTACGCCAAGTTCGTACACGACCTGTTATCCGGCAACGTGATGCTGATGGTGGAGGGGACGGCATCAGCGCTGCGGATCGGGCTGCCCGGCTGGGAAGACCGGGGTGTAAGTGAGCCGAGCTCGCAGTCTGTGGTCCGCGGACCGATGGAGGGGTTCAGTGAGAATCTGCGGACCAACACCGCGCTAATCCGCCGCAAAATCAAAGACAGTCAGCTGTGGCTGGAAACGATGCAGATCGGCCGCGTCACCCAGACCAGTGTCTCGATTATGTATCTCAGCCACATTGCGAATAAAGAGCTGGTGCAGGAGGTGAAGCGGCGCCTGAACAGCATCGATACGGACAGTATTCTGGAGAGCGGCTATATCGAGGAATTTATTCAGGACAAGGTGGCGACCCCCTTTCCCACGATTTATAACAGTGACCGGCCGGATACCATTGCGGCAGGCATCCTGGAAGGGAAGGTGGCAATCCTGGTCGATGGAACCCCTTTTGTGCTGCTGGCCCCGACCGTATTTGTCTCCTTCTTTCAGTCGGCGGAGGATTATTATCAGCGGGCGGATATTTCTACCCTGCTGCGGTTCATCCGGTTTCTATCTTTTTTTATCACCTTGTTTGCCCCTGCGTTCTATGTGGCTATCACAACCTATCATCAGGAGATGATCCCGACCAATCTGGTGATCAGTCTGGCCGCCCAGCGGGAGACGGTGCCGTTTCCGACTTTTGTCGAAGCGCTGATGATGGAATTGACCTATGAGATTCTGCGGGAAGCAGGCGTACGTATTCCTAAAAACGTGGGCCAGGCTGTCTCCATCGTCGGTACGCTGGTCATCGGGCAAGCGGCTGTTGCGGCGGGATTCATCTCCTCGGCGATGGTTATCATTGTATCCATAACAGCGATCTCGAGCTTTGTGATTCCCGAAGCCGGGATGTCCATCGCTGCACGCATAATCCGGTTTTTCCTGATTGCACTGGCCGGGTTCATGGGGCTGTACGGAATATTGTGCGGAGTATTCATAGTGGTGCTGCATCTCGTCAGCCTGCGCTCCTTCGGCGTTCCTTATATGAGTCCGCTGGGGCCCTTCAGGCCAACAGACCTTAAGGATTCGTTCTTCAGGTTCCCCTGGCCGTTCCTGAGAACAAGACCGCAAGAGAATAGAACACAGAATCTGCATCGCCAGAACAGATCCAAACGCGGAGGTTCCTGATATGACAAGCCGTATAAAGAGAGCCGTCGCTGCTTGCCTTTCCCTGCTGCTGCTTTCGCTATTGCTTAGCGGGTGCTGGGAGAGGAAGGAGCTGAATGAACTGGCTTTTGTGCTGGCGCTGGGCCTTGATAAAGCGGAGAACGGCTACAACGTAACGATGCAGGTGGTCATCCCCTCTTCTATCTCTTCACAGAATTCAGGAGGAACAGGGGGGAGCGGGGTTCCCGTAGTTGTCTATAATTTCACAGTGCCAACAGTCTATGAATCCCTCCGCAAGTTCAATCTGATCAGCTCCCGTTCTCCCTATCTGGGCCATATTCGTGTGCTGGTGATCGGAGAAGAGCTGGCACGGGAAGGGGTAGGCGAGACGCTGGATGTGATTAAAAGAAGCCGGGAGCCGCGTATGGACTTCTATGTGATGGTTGCACGGAAGACTACCGCCGAGAACGTTCTGAAGGTGCTGACCCCGCTGGACCGGCTGCCGGCCACTAAATTATTCAGCTCCCTGGACAAGTCCTACAGGATTTCATCCAAGACCGTCGCGGTCACATTGGATCAATTCATCGAGGACCTGCTCCTCCAAGGGGAGAGTCCGGTGTTAACCGGAGTGGAGGTGGAGGGTGATCCCGAGGCAGGCAGCGAGAAAAGCAACGTGGAACGGACAGACCCCAGGACGAAACTTCGCTATGAGGGTGTTGCCGTATTCAAAGGGGACAAGTTGCTTGGCTGGATAGATGATGACTATACGGTTGGCTTCAATTACGTGACTGATAATGTCACCAAAAATACGGGACACTTCAAAGACGAAGCCGGAGGTCTGATCATTATAGAGGCGCTTACTTCCGTTACCAAACGGAAGGTGAAAATCATAGACGGCGAGCCACATATATATTTGAGCGCCGAAACACTATGCAATGTGCAGGAGGTTGAAGGCGCGGATAAGCTGGATACGGAGGCCAAAATCATATCACTGGAAGAGGAGACAGAGGAACGGGTTGTAAAGCGGATGAAAGATGCTGTAGAGGGAATCAGCAGGCAGTTCAATGTGGATATCTTCGGCTTCGGGCAATCCATTTACCGCAAGAGCCCCAAGGCATGGGAGAGGCTGAAGGAACGGAAGGGAGAAGGCTATCTTAAGACCCTGCCTGTCCATTACGAGGCCAGTGTGACGATCAACCGGATCGGTACAATTGATAATTCATTTTATGAAGATATTAAGGAGTGAGCCTGTATGCTGCTGGTGTTGATGTTTACTCTGGTTGCCGCAGGCTGTGCAGCCATGGATCTGTCCTCCCTGAAGGGCAGGCAGAAGCGGCGCGATCGTATGGTCTGGGGTCTGCTCTGGATCGGCGGAATGGCGGCCACGATATGCACGCTGCTCAAAATCCAGGTTCCCAGCCCGCTGCTGCTGATTATATTCATCTACAAGCCGATCAATGATCTGGTATCTTCATGGTTCTGATCATGAGTTCGGAAATCCCGGCAGGCCTTCTCGTTGAAGGCCTGTTATTTGTCATGCACCGGTAGTTTTTCGTAAATGTCGAATTGAGATTGACGAATTGAATTTATAGTCGTATGATGTGTGTTATAAAAGTTCCTGAGTAATATTAAGTAACTATATAATAAAATGATAATAACGGGAGGAATGAAAGTGGAATCATCTACATTTGTACTTTTTGGCGCAACCGGGGACTTGGCGAAGCGGAAAATCTTCCCCGCTCTATACAACCTGTTTACTGATGGCAAGCTTTCCGGTCCTCTCTCAGTCATTGGACTGGGCAGAAGGGAGCTTACTAACGAGACGTTCCAGCGTCAGGTGCTGGACTCCCTGCGCACCTTCTCGCGCCGTCCGGTAGAGGATACAGCGGCGCTGCAGAATTTCCTGCAGGCTTTTGAATATAGTGTGCTGGATGTTGGGCGTCCTGAGGATTATGTGAAGCTGCTTGGGCATGTACAGCGCCGGGAGGAAGAGCTGGGGCTTCCGCAGAACCGGATGTTCTACCTGTCAGTCGGTCCCGAATTCTTCGGGGAGATTGCCGGTAATATCAATGCCAGCGGACTAGGGAATACCAAGGGCTGGAAACGTCTGATCATTGAGAAGCCGTTCGGACGGGATCTGCAGTCGGCGCGTGTGCTGAATGAGAGCTTGAGCGCAGCTTTTGCAGAGGAGGAAATCTTCCGGATTGATCACTTCCTCGGCAAGCCGATGGTGCAGAACCTGGAGGTGCTGAAATACTCTAATCCTGTGCTGCGGGCCTTGTGGCAGAACCGGTATATCGCGAATGTCCAGATTACCGCCAGTGAGACGGTGGGTGTGGAAGAGCGGGCGGGTTACTATGATAAGGCTGGGGCGCTGCGTGACATGTTCCAGAACCATATGCTCCAATTGCTGATGATGATGGCGATGCAGCTTCCGAAGGGCAGTACACCGGAAGACGTCCGCAGCAAAAAACGGCATGTCATCCGTTCCGTCCGGCCGCTGCTGCCCGAAGAGGTATCACAACATGTAGTGCGCGGCCAGTATGCAGCGGGGGAGATGCGCGGACAGCAAGTGCCTGCGTATACCGCTGAACCGGGGATCGCAGCCACTTCACAGAATGAGACGTATATTGCTGCACGCCTATGGATTGAAGATCCGCTGTGGAACGATGTGCCGTTCTACATTCGTACAGGTAAGCGCATGAAGGAGAAATCCACGCGGATTGTTATAGAATTCAAAGAGCCGTTTAATGATGTGCATAACAAGAACCGTAACAAGCTGCCGCTTGACCCTAATCTGCTGGTAATTGATATTGGCCCGCATGAGGGCATCTCTCTGACTCTGAATACCAAGAATCCGCTTCAGCACGGGAAGCTTGAGCCGGTTAGCATTAAGCATGAGCCGGGCAATCCTGATGTGCCGGAGGCTTATGAGAATCTGATCTATGATGCTATGCTCGGCGACGCTACGTTCTTTGCCCACTGGGAGGAAGTAGAGTTGTCCTGGCAGTGGGTTCAGCCTATAATCGAAGCAACAGCAGATGGCAGCCTGCCGCTGCACCTGTATCCTGCCGGATCTAACGGCCCGGCGGCGGCAGATCAGCTCCTTGGCGAGTTCCACTGGTGGCTGGATGAGCCGGAGAATGCAGAGCCTGCACGCGTTCACCGTACAGCCGGGATAGAGCCGGAAGTCATCCGGCCGGGAGCGTAAGCGGCGGCGGTAACAGCAAGCGGACAGAGTTAGCTTATATATGACTACACAATTCGGAGGGATTCGTAATGAAAGTCGGTTTAATCGGACTTGGCAAAATGGGCTTCAATCTGGGCCAGAACCTGCTGGAGCATGCCCATGAAGTGGTAGCGTATGATGTGAATCCTGCTGCGGTGCAGGAACTGGCCGAACGCGGTGCGTCCGGGGCAGCAAGCCTGGAGGAGCTTACGGGCCGGCTTGATTCCCCGCGCGTTCTCTGGATCATGGTTCCCCATACTTTTGTAGATTCAGTAATTGCTGAACTGACGCCGCTATTATCCAAGGGAGATATCATTATTGAAGCCGGGAACTCTCATTATAAAGAGTCGATCCGCCGTCATGAGGAGCTGGGTGCCCACGGAATTCACTTCCTGGATGCAGGAACCTCCGGCGGAATGGAAGGCGCGCGCAATGGGGCCTGCTATATGGTTGGAGGCGATGAGGAAGCGTGGGCGGTGGTCGAGCCGCTGTTCCGTGACACTGCGGTAGAGAACGGATACCTGTACGCCGGCAAATCCGGAAGCGGACATTTCCTCAAGATGGTGCATAACGGCATTGAATACGGGATGATGGCTGCGATCGGTGAGGGCTTCGAGGTGCTGGAGAAAAGCGGATATGACTTCGACTTCGAGCAGGTGGCCCGCGTCTGGAACAACGGCTCTGTCGTCCGCTCCTGGCTCATGGAGCTGATCGAGCGCGCCTTCTCCAAGGATGCCAAGCTGGAAGACATCAAGGGCGTCATGCATTCCTCCGGGGAGGGACGCTGGACGCTGGAGACCGCCTTCGACCTCCAGGCAGCGACTCCGGTTATCGCCATGGCTCTGCTCATGCGCTACCGGTCGCTGGAGACCGACACCTTCACTGGCAAAGTCGTCGCCGCCTTGCGAAACGAATTCGGCGGCCATGCGGTGGAGTCGAAGTAAGCGAAGGCAATTAGACTGAAACGGTGATATCAGGGGGCTGTCCCAAAGCCATGAAATGGCTGTTTGGGGCAGCCTTTTCTATTTCGGCTTTGGCCGGAGCAGTGCTTTTCCCGCCAATGGAGAAGTACTGCTCTTTGTTGTGCCTGCACAGAGAATCAGACAACCCGCCCGAAGCATATAAGTACAGAAACATGAAAATGGACGGGGGAGATGGCAGGTGTCCCGCAATCAGGAATTCAGAGTCTATCTGGTCACGAAGAGAGATATTTTACGGTTTATCGTGGTTGAAATCATTATCGGCAGTATGACATATAAGCTGGCTTTGAACCTTTGTCATAATGCGATTCTGGCAGGTGCCGGAGGCTGGGCTTGTACAGAAGGGCTGAAGCGGCTGGTGAAGCTGGGCGCGTGATGGGTAATAACGGGGATTCCCCGGATTGTCTATCTGATGTACTATATATAGAAACAGATTAGACATAGATAGACAGACAGAGGGAATGGTGATGCACAGATGGTTAACCTACTGGAAGTATTACACAAAGAAATTATGCCGGCAGAAGGCTGCACTGAACCGATTGCGGTAGCTTATGCCGTCTCGTTGGCGGCTGAGCTGGTTGAGGAAGAGATTACAGGAATCGAGCTGTTCCTCAGCGGCAATATCATCAAGAATGCAATGGGTGTGGGGATTCCTGGTACAGGCCAGACGGGCTTGCCGATAGCGGCTGCCCTGGGTGCGGTGGTGCGCCGCTCGGAGCGGAAGCTGGAGATTCTGTCCGGGCTGACCCCGGCGGAGCTGGCAAGTGCAGAGGGACTCCTGGAGCGTAAGCTGCTGGAGGTTGAGCTGAAGGATACGCCGGAGAAGCTATATATAGAAGCGAGAGTACACAGCAAGAACCATACCGCCACAGCGATCCTGGTAAAAGAGCACACGAATGTGCAGTATCTGGCGAAGGATGGCCAGCGGCTTGAGCCGAAAATGGACAAGGCCGACTGCGGAGACCCGCTTAGTCTGGACCCCGAGGTATACTCGGTCTCACTCGAAGATATCTATGCCTTCGTTCAGAATACACCATTCGGGGATCTTCGCTTCCTGCTGGAGGGAGCGGTTATGAATAAGGCGATCTCGGAGGAAGGGCTGCGCGGGGAGTATGGTCTCCAGGTGGGCCGGAAAATGAGCCAGCAATCCGCCCTCAATCTGTTCGGCGCGGATGTGGCGAACCGGATCATTGCCGCAACGGCAGCCGCATCCGATGCTCGGATGGACGGCAGTGCCATGCCGGTAATGACGACGGCGGGCAGCGGCAATCAGGGGATTGCCTGTACCATGCCGGTCATTGCCCTGGCCGAGCTACTCGGCAAGGATGAGGAGACCCTGGCAAGAGCGATGGCGCTCAGCAATCTGATTACCATCCATGTGAAGCATTACATTGGCCGTCTGTCCCCGCTCTGCGGCTCAGGCATTGCCGGTGGAGTGGGGGCGGGCAGCGGCATTGTCTATCTGATGGGCGGGACGCTGGCGCAGATCAAGCACTCCATCCAGAATACGATTGCCTCTACTTCCGGCATGATCTGCGATGGTGCCAAGCCAACCTGTGCGCTCAAAATCTCAACGGCCACCAACGCGGCCATTCAGTCTGCCACTCTCGCCATGAACAATATCTCCGCGGGTCTTAATGACGGTGTCATCTTCGAGAAGGTGGAGGATACAATCAAGAATATGGAGACCCTGGTCCAGGAAGGGCTTGCCGCCACAGACCAGGCGATTCTGAATATTATGCTCTCCAAGGGAGCCGCTTCTTCATAGGGAGCAGGACAAGTGCTGGATGTCTCAGCATTTAGCGTTTGTAATCCGGCTGCGGCAACGAAACGGGCTGTGGATTGGCAAGTACCCAATTCACGGCCAATTCGCATAATCTGGCCGGCTCATCATTGCCGTTGCCATGGCGCAGGTAACCGGCTAATTCCGCTGCTTCCTTGAGCTGCGCAGGGTCCAGAGGTGTGCCCGAGGCGAAGTGCCGGAGCAGCGCATTCAGCATTTTACGGAAATCGGCATCCCAGTTGCCTCCGCCGTTATTCATGATTTCATGTGAGATCCGGCCGGTGATGCGAATGACCTCTCCCTGCACGGTGAGCGCATGTCCTGACGCCGGGATTAGTAATTCCCACAGCTCCTGGTGCTGATCCTGCCATCTTGTGCTGTTTACCTCGATCTTGGAAACGCCGTCATGCATCACCCGCGCTGCTACAGGCTCCACATCGAACAGCTGGTACAGGGATTCGAGTGCATCTGCGGTTTCACTCAAGCGCTCTTTATTAAAATTGGATCTGGCGAATTCAAATGCTTTGCCGATCTTACTCACGGATTCCTGCATCTCCGGTGTGATCTCCGCTCCGGCATCAAGCAGGATCTGCGAGATTTCCAGCATGCTATCGATATCGCTATTCCGGCATTGTAATAAGGCTTTGGACAGCGGGGTGTTCCCCGACTTATTTACCGCATGGACATTTGCGCCATGGGCCACCAGATCCCGTACCGCCTGAGTCCGGTAATAGTTGACCGCAGCGTGCAGCGGGGTCTGGTTCTGATAATCCAGGGCTTCCAGCTCTGCACCAAGCTCCAGGAATAATGGAATATTGCCGGACCAGGTTCCAGCCTGGGAATACAGCGGGGTACGCTGGTATTTGTCCCTCGCATTAATATCGGCACCTTGCTCCACCAGCCAGCGGACCAGCTCATCCGGAATCTGCCGCATGCTGAGCGCGGGTTCTTTGTAATATCCCAAGGTTGCATCCCAATCACATTTTTCAAAAACAGCCTTTAGTGCATCGACATCCCCTGATTTAACCAGATCGCCGAAGTCGGCGGGTAAGGTTTTTCTCTTTTTGCCCATTTAAACATTTCTCCTCCCTAAAATGATCTCCCATGAACTTAGTACAAAACTTCTACATTCTTCTCGGACAAGAGCTTCAGCCATGCCTCCGAAGGCTTGCGGTCGGTAATCAGCACATCGATCCGGCTTAGCTCTGCGAGCCTGGCGAAGGCCGTCTGGTCGAACTTGGTATGGTCCGCGAGCAGCACAACCTTGTGTGCCTGGCGCAGCATATACTTCTTCAGCTCACATTCCGGTTCATTGGAGTCGGTGACCCCGCGGTCCATATCGAGGGCCTTGCAGCTGATTACGGCGGTGTCCACATTGTAGCGCTGGATGGTCTCATGGGCCACAGGGCCGACAAGCGACAGCGAACGGTGGCGGAGTGAGCCGCCTGTAGAAATAATGCTGTGGCTCGAACTTGCGAACTCATGGAGAATGTTGATCGAATTGGTGATGATCGTCAGATTACTTTTATTACCCAGCAGCTTCAGGAATTCAAACGAAGTCGAGCTGGGGTCCACCATTAGCGTATCCCCGTCATTAATCAGATCCAGGGCCTGGATCGCTATTGCGCGTTTGATATCCGTATTGAGTGCTCCCCGGGTCAGAAAAGGCAGGTCCTCATTGGTATGCCTGTTCAGCATGGCTCCGCCGTAGGTCCGGCTTACAATGCCATCCTTCTCCAGCTTCTCCAGATCTCTGCGAATCGTCTCCTCTGTTACCTCGAACATCCGGCTCAGATCGGACACCAGCACACGCTTGTCCTGATGGACAAGGTCGATTATTTTTTTGCGTCTTTCGGCAGCGAGCATACGTATCACCTTTCCAGAGTTGATAGTCTTAATATAGCCTGTTATTTCTGTGTTGTACAACACAATTCACCTGATTTGCTCTGAAACCCACAATAATGATTGCTTATTTCCCGTAAAACAAACAATAAACAAATAAAAACAACTTATTTAGTGTTTAAAGTGTTGACAACACAGATTAACGGCGATACGATGAGAAGGTCAACAGGGAGATGTGCGCTTACAGTGTTCATTAACTATTTACGTGCCCGGGAGGCTGGTTAAGCAATGAGTACTCATGTCTATTATGTGCCGTCGATTAACATGATGGGGAAGGGCTGTCTGAAGGACATCGCCCCGTACATTCAAGAGCTGAAGCTGAACAAGGCGCTTGTGGTCACAGACAAGTTCCTGATGAAGAGCGGAATCGCCGGAAGGCTGCTGGCTGTGCTGGATGCGGCGGGGATTCAGTATGTGGTATATGATGAAGTGAAGCCGAACCCTACCTGCAAAAATGTTCATGACGGCGTAGACTTCCTGAAGCAGCACGAATGTGACTATCTGATCTCCATCGGCGGCGGCTCGCCGCAGGATACGGCCAAGGCCATCGGCATTGTTTCCACCAACGGGGGGCATATTGCCGATTATGAAGGCGTTCACAAATCCAAGAATAAATCTCTGCCGATTGTCGCGGTGAACACGACGGCCGGGACTTCAAGTGAAGTGACGATCAACTACGTGATTACAGATGAAGAGCGCAAGATCAAGATGGTCATGGTAGACAAGAACAGTATCGCCACCATCTCGGTGAATGATCCGGAGCTGATGGTCGATAAGCCTGCTGCGCTGACGGCGGCTACGGGCATGGATGCACTGACGCATGCGATTGAAGCGCTGGTCACTCCAGGCGCATATCCGGTAACCGATGCTACGGCACTGGCTGCGGTGGAGCTGATCTTCGGCAATCTGGCGCGGACGGTAACGAACGGACAGGATATTGAAGCGCGTGAGCAGATGGTCTATGCGATCTTCCTCGGCGGCCTTGCCTTCAATAATGCAGGCTTAGGCTATGTGCATGCCATGGCCCATCAGCTCGGCGGGGTGTATGATCTGCCGCACGGTGTGTGCAATGCAATGCTGCTGCCTTACGTGGAAGAAGAGAATGCCAAGCATGTGCCGGAGAAGTTCAGAGCGATTGCCAGAGCGGCCGGTATGCAGACTGAAGGACGCAGCGACAAGGAATGTGCGGATTACGTCATTGAGGCGATCAAGGCCTTGTCCAAGGAGGTTGGCATTCCTGCCAAGCTGTCCGAGCTGGGTGTAGCGGAAGTAGATCTCGATCTGCTGGCTGAGAACGCCATGAAGGATGCTTGTGCGCCCGGTAATCCTTTTATTCCTACCAAAGATGAAGTAATCGCGTTATTCCGCAAAATTCTGTAAATCACCTCCCATAGAATAGGAGATTCCCTATGACCTATCATATCGCCGTCGATATCGGCGCCTCCAGCGGACGGCTGGTGCTCGGACAGCTCGTGGACGGGAGCCTCCAACTGGAGGAGATTCACCGTTTCAGCAATGGCTTCACAGAGCAGGAAGGCTCCTGCTTCTGGGATATGGATTATTTATTGAATGAAATTATTAACGGTCTGCAGCAGGCGAAGCTAAGAGGCATTCACGAATGCACCCTCGGCATTGATACCTGGGCGGTAGATTATGTGCTGCTGGATGCCGAAGGCAAGCAGATAAGCCGGGTCTATGCCTACCGTGACCACCGGACCGACGGGGCGATGGAAGAAGTCGGGCGGCTCCTTCCGCCCGAGAAGGTCTACGCCAAAACGGGCATTCAGCAGCTTCCCTTCAATACACTGTATCAGCTATATGCGCATGACCGGGAAGAACTGAAGGCGGCCGATCAGATTCTGCTGGTGCCGGATTATCTCTACTACCGGCTCGGCGGACGTAAGATGAACGAGGTTACCAACGCATCCACGACGCAGCTATTGAATCTTGCGGCCCGTGATTTCGATGCCGAGCTGCTGGAATTCCTGGGTCTGCGGCGTGAACAGTTCGCTCCGTTAACCGAGCCTGGGGAAGATCTCAGCTTCATTACGCAGGAGCTGCGCGCGGAGTATGATCTGCCGGAATGCCGCCTGATCTGCGTGGCTACGCATGACACAGCATCTGCGGTACTCGGTGTGCCTGCTCAGAAGGACCGTGCATCAGCCTATCTTAGCAGCGGAACCTGGTCTCTGCTGGGAGTAGAGCTGGATCACCCGATCAATAACAGCAGAGCGATGGCCGCTAATTATACCAACGAGTGGGGCGCTTACGGGACTTACCGGTTCCTGAAGAATATTATGGGCCTCTGGCTGATTCAGGAAGTGCGCAGACTGGACGGCGGAAGATTTAGCTTCGCGGAACTCGCAGAGCAGGCCGGTGAATGCCCAGGCTTCCGCAGCCTGATTCCCTGCAATCATCCGCGGTTTTTGAACCCGGACGATATGATTCAGGAGATCCGCCAGGCCTGTCTGGAGAGCGGCCAGCCTGTGCCGCAGACTATGGGCGAGCTGGCCCGCTGTATCTTTGACAGTCTGGCGTTATCCTACCGCAGTCATCTGGCTGAGCTGGAAGAACTCACCGGGGAGCTAACCCAAGTGCTGCAGATTGTCGGCGGCGGCGCTAACAATGGGCTGCTGTGCCAGCTGACGGCAGATGTTACCGGCAGGGAGGTGCTGGCCGGACCGACCGAATCCACAGCCCTGGGTAATCTGGCTGTGCAGATGATTGAGGCGGGGCGCATAGCAGATATCCATGAAGCCCGGCAGATCATCTCACAGTCCTTCGCGATTCAGTCTTATCTTCCGCAGCCGGTTCCTCAGCTGGCGGAGCTGCTGGTCCGCTGGGAGCAGCTTCATCCGGGAGCGGATGTTCACAATACGTATTAGGAGGCAACAGCATGGATCAGAGCATCATTAACAGCTACAACGAAGCCAAGAAATTATATGCAGCCCATGGAATTCAAACGGATGAGGTACTGGAGAAGCTGGCGCAGATCAAAGTATCGCTGCACTGCTGGCAGGGCGATGATGTACGGGGCTTTCTGTTCAAGGATAAAGAGCTGAGCGGCGGCATTGCCGTGACCGGCAGCTACCCAGGACGGGCCGGTACCCCGGATGAGCTGCGTCAGGATCTGGAGAAGGCTCTCTCGCTGATTCCCGGCAAGCATAAGGTCAATCTGCATGCGATCTATGCTGATACGAAGGAGCAGGTGGATCTGGATGAGCTGGCGCCGCGCCATTTCAAGAATTGGGTGGAATGGGCCAAGGAGCAGGGCTTAGGCCTTGATTTCAATCCGACCTGCTTCTCGCATCCGAAGGCGGCAGACGGGTTCACCCTGAGCCATGCGGACGAAGAGATCCGCAGCTTCTGGATTAAGCATTGCAAGGCTTCCCGCAGCATTGCTGAGCACTTCGGCCGCGAACTGGGCCAGCCGTGTGTGACGAATTTCTGGGTGCCTGACGGCTACAAGGATACTCCGGTAGACCGGCTGGCACCGCGCATGCGACTGAAGGAATCGCTGGACGAAATCTTCAGCGAGGAGATGGATCCGCAGTACACTATCGATGCCGTGGAGAGCAAGCTGTTCGGTATCGGCTCGGAGAGCTACGTTGTCGGTTCGCATGAGTTCTACATGGGCTACGGCCTGACACGCGGTAAGGCCATCTGTCTGGATGCCGGGCATTTTCATCCGACGGAAGTGATCTCGAACAAGCTCAGCTCCATCCTGATGTTCAGCGAGCAGCTGCTGCTGCATGTCAGCAGACCGGTCCGCTGGGATAGCGATCATGTGGTCACGATGGACGATGAGCTGCTGGAGATTGCCCGCGAGCTGGTTCGCGGGGATCTGCTGCCGCGCACGCATATCGGGCTCGACTTCTTCGACGGCAGTATCAATCATCTGGCAGCTTGGGTAATCGGTACGCGCAATACGATCAAGGCGCTGCTGCGCGCTATGCTGGAGCCGGTAGAGGAGCTTCGGGACATTGAACGGGCCGGAGATTACACCTCACGGCTGGCCCTGGTGGAAGAATTCAAGTCCTACCCGTTCGGTGCTGTCTGGGATTACTACTGCGCTTCGCAGGGGACCCCGGTCCGCGAGGGGTGGCTGGCTGAAGTGAAGCGCTATGAACAGGATGTATTGGCTTTAAGATAAGATCAGGCTGCTGAAATTACAATGACTGCTGAAATAATAAATAACAAGTACCCGCACGCTTAGGGTGCATATAGAAGGAGAGAGCATATGAGTACTTCCGTAATTGAATCCAAAGGGTATATATCCGGCGTCACCGCGCCTTTTATCGAGGAAATGTCCGAAATTACCCATCACATGTGGTCGCTGGGCTGGGATGAGCTGAACGGGGGCAACGTCAGTTACCTCCTGGATGAAGAAGAGGTAGCCAAGTATATTAATATCCGCGAGCCGCTGCGCACGATCAGCCTTACCTTCCCTGTAGCCGAGCTGGCGGGCAAATACTTCATCGTTACCGGATCAGGCAAGTATTTCCGCAATGTGATCAAGGACCCGGAAGCCAACCTGGGTGTACTGCGTGTCAGCAGCAGCGGCGAGAGTGTAGAGGTGTTATGGGGATTGCGTAATGGCGCTGTTCCGACCAGTGAGCTGGCTTCCCACTTCATGAGCCATATCGAACGGCTGAAGGTAGATCCGGCGCACCGGATTGTGCTGCATACCCATGCAACGAATGTAATTGCCATGACCTTCACCCATGATCTGGATGAGCTGAAATTCACCAAGACGCTGTGGGAGATGTGCACAGAATGTCTGGTGGTCTTCCCGGATGGCGTCAGCGTCATTCCCTGGATGGTGCCGGGGAGCAGCGAGATCGGCCGGGCCACCGCTGACCGGATGAAGGAGTACCGCGTAGTCATCTGGCCGCAGCATGGGATCTTTGTGACCGGGGCGACGATGGATGCCACCTTCGGACTGGTTGAAACAATTGAAAAGGCCGCGATTGTCTATAACCTGATCGGCGGAAGAGAGATTCGGCAGAAGATCACCGATCAGCAGCTGGCAGATCTGGCCGCAGCCTTCCGGGTGACTCCAAAAGCCGGAGTGCTGGACTTATAAGACTTATCAAATCTCTTGAACTGGCAGTCATTTGCATTTGCCGCCGGGAAGCGTCATACTATGCTTACTTAAAGTAATCATCAAGTAATCATCGTATGAAATGGAGGCTAGTGAATTATGAATGCTGCTGCATTGTTTGAACCTTTTGAATACGGGAGCTTGTCTCTCAGTAACCGTGTGGTGATGGCCCCGATGACCCGGGTGTATTCTCCCGGAGGCGTACCTGGTCCTGAGGTGGCGGCGTATTACCGCCGCCGCGCGGAAGGCGGGGTGGGCCTGATCATTACCGAAGGTACAGCCATCGATCATCCGGCGGCAGTCAGCCATCAGGATATCCCGAACTTCCATGGCGAAGCCGCTCTGGAGGGATGGGCGCAGGTCGTGCGCGAGGTGCATGCCGCCGGAGGCAAAATTATGCCTCAGCTCTGGCATGTCGGCATGGCCCGTAAGATCGGTGAGGAGCCTAACGCTTCGGCGCTGCCGATTGGCCCGTCCGGGCTGAATCTGGCCGGAGAGCAAGTCACAGAGCCGATGACTAAGAGCGAGATTCAGGCTATCGTCAGTGCCTTCGCCAAGGCAGCGAAGGCAGCCAAAGCCGTCGGCTTCGACGGCATAGAGCTGCACGGCGCCCACGGCTATCTGATCGACCAGTTCTTCTGGGAGAAGACCAACCGCCGCACCGATGAATACGGCGGCGATCTGGAAGCCCGCACCACCTTCGCGGTGGAAGTGATCGATGCCTGCCGCCGTGCGGTAGGACCGGATTTCCCGATCGTACTCCGTTTCTCGCAGTGGAAGAGCGGGGCCTATGACGCTAAGCTGGCGGAGACGCCGGAGGATCTGGCCCGTTTCCTGACCCCGCTCAGCAATGCCGGGGTTGATATCTTCCATTGCTCCACCCGGCGGTTCTGGGAGCCTGAATTTGCAGGCTCTGAGCTGAATCTGGCGGGCTGGACGAAGAAGATTACGGGCAAACCGGCGATTACAGTGGGCTCTGTCGGCCTGGACAGCGCATTCACCAGTGCGGTTATGGAGAAGAATGAGGATAACAACCTTGAGCGGCTGCTGCTCCGGCTGGATAAGGGAGAGTTCGATCTGGTGGCGGTAGGCAGAGCCTTGATCAGCGATCCGGCTTGGCCTGCCAAGGTACAGGCAGGCAAGATTAACGAGATTATTCCGTTCACCTCGGAGTCTACCAAGACATTGTATTAATCAATAGAGCTTGATCTGTAACACCCTGTGCTAAGCCATTAGGTTAGACTTCAAGTCTATCAGCTCATGGCTGCCTGCATGGGGTGTTTTTTTTGCGGGTAAATCTTTGAAGATGTACTGATTGTTACTGTTTCTTATAATAATGCCAATATGCCAACACTCTTCTGTTTTCTCTCGAATATTGCTATTAATATAGCTGGATTTAGGTTGAGAGGGGAGCTGGAAAATGGCAATTTTATCTACAGGACCGATTGAGAATAATATTGCAAGCAATACGGGGACCCGGCCGACTCAAAGGGTAACACTCAAAATAGACGGCCGTAATATAACCGGATTCTTCGATATTCTTATTTTGGGTTATACCCTGAACGGCATACGCACCTTATATGTGCAGGAGGAGATCAGTGTGGCCCCCTCCCAAGTGGTTACCAAAATTTACTATGCGGACCTGGATGCTTTTGAATTCGTGTTCAACACGACAGGAACGGCAGTCTCCGAAGCGCAGGTATCTCTATGGGGCCAAAATGCCAGCGGGCAGCTGGTGACAGCACACCGGCTGGTCTCCCAGGAGTTGCTGGGAGAAGAGGCAACAGGAGTCACCGGAGCCACAGGAGTAACGGGTGCGACGGGTGCAACGGGGGGGACGGGTGTAACGGGTGTGACGGGTGTAACGGGGGTAACGGGGGTAAGTGGAGCCACGGGAGTAACGGGTGCAACAGGAGTAACGGGTGCGACGGGTGCAACGGGTGCAACGGGTGTAACGGGTGTAACAGGTGCAACGGGTGCAACGGGTGTGACGGGAGTAACGGGTGTGACGGGTGCCACGGGAGTAACGGGTGCCACGGGAGCCACGGGTGTGACGGGGGTAACGGGTGCAACAGGTGCAACGGGAGTAACGGGTGCAACGGGTGCAACGGGTGTAACGGGTGTGACGGGAGTAACGGGAGTAACGGGAGTAACGGGGGCGACGGGGGTAACGGGTGCAACGGGAGTAACGGGTGCAACGGGTGCCACGGGTGTGACGGGTGCAACGGGTGTAACGGGAGCGACAGGCGCACTGGCCTCATCTTATGCCTATATTTTCAATACGGGGGCCCAGACCGTGGCTACGGAAGCAGATGTTACTTTTGACAGCAATGAGAGTCTTGTCGGCTTCTCGCATACCCCTAATACAGCTCAGATTAATGTTGAGAATGCAGGAGATTATGCGGTAATCTTCATTGTCACCGCAGTGGAACCGAATCAGTTCACTTTGTATCTGAACGGTGCACCTGTAGGTGGCAGCGTCTATGGTTCAGGAGCGGGAACACAGCCTAACCCCGGGATGGTGATTATCTCTGTAGTCCCCGGCGATGTAATCACTTTAAGGAACCATTCCAGTGCCGCTGCAATCAATTTACAGACCTTAGCCGGAGGAACGCAGATCAACTCCAACGCATCGATTTTGATCTATAGGCTTGGGGGTTAAAACGTCCGGAGGCAAGCTGGTTGTAATAAATAAGTCCGGGACCTTACATTTTAGGCCGGGCTTTTTTGTCGTATAGGAACTTATATTATCCGTCTGTTGTGGATAAGGGGGCATAGCGTGGGGAGAAGTACTCTTTGAATGATCCGGAGGCCGCATGAGTATATGAGGAGCTCAGAATGTATGCGGAAAACGGCATACATTTGCTGGCGCGTAGGCTGGTGGCCCGTATACGTTACAGTAAAGCCCCTAGCTCCTGAAATGTTCAGAATGGATTATCTTGGGAGCGGTATGATATAATTTTACATTAGAAAAGCACGGAAAATATGGGGACATCAGCAGAGGATGTGACTTTAGCATGGCGAAGGGGAGCAAGGATTACGGGCAGTATTTCGATTTCACGGATGCCAAGATCGTCAGCGAGACTGAAGGCAAGACCACTTACCGGATCAAAGGCAGGAACGTGCAGATCAACAGCCAGCCCGATTACAAGGAAGGCAAGCGGCGGGGCAAGGAAGAGATCGAAGTGCTGTATCATTTCGACATTCCGCCGGAGATGGCAGATTTCGGTGCAGGCAAGAGCTATCATATTACCACCTACGGCTGCCAGATGAATGAGCATGACACGGAGACGATGAAGGGTATGCTGGAGCAGCTCGGCTACCGGGCGGCTGAAGACCGCAGCGAAGCTGATATTATACTACTTAATACATGTGCGATCCGCGAGAATGCGGAGGATAAGGTATTCGGAGAGCTGGGCCATCTCAAAACACTGAAGCTGGAGAAGCCCGGCCTGCTCCTTGGGATCTGCGGCTGTATGTCCCAGGAGGAGGGCGTGGTCAACCGGATCATGAGCCGGTACGGCTTCGTGGATCTGATTTTTGGCACACATAATATCCACCGCCTGCCGGAGCTGATTAAGGAAGCGGTGTTCAGCCGCGAGCTGGTCATTGAGGTCTGGTCCAAGGAAGGCGATATCATTGAGAATCTGCCGAAGAAGCGGGAGGGTCTGCGCGCCTGGGTGAACATTATGTACGGCTGCGACAAGTTCTGTACGTATTGTATTGTACCGTTCACCCGGGGGAAGGAGCGGAGCAGACGTCCTGAGGATGTCATTGCCGAGGTGCGGGAGCTGGCCCGCCAGGGGTTCAAGGAAGTAACGCTGCTGGGGCAGAATGTGAATGCCTACGGCAAGGATTTTACGGACATTGATTATACCTTCGGCGACCTGATGGACGACATGCGGGGGATTGATATTCCGCGTATCCGGTTCATGACCTCGCATCCGCGTGATTTTGACGATAAACTGATTCACGTGCTGGGCAAAGGCGGCAATCTGGTGGAGCATATCCATCTGCCGGTGCAGTCGGGAAGTACAGCCGTGCTGAAGCGGATGAGCCGCAAATATACCCGTGAAGCCTATCTGGAGCTGGTCCGTAAGATTAAGGCAGGCGTGCCGGATGCGGTGCTGACTACGGATATTATCGTCGGCTTCCCGGGTGAGACGGAGGAGCAATTCGAGGAGACACTGTCCCTGGTGCGCGAAGTAGGGTATGATATGGCGTATACCTTCATTTATTCTCCGCGCGAAGGGACTCCGGCAGCCGGGATGGACGATAATGTTCCGTCAGAGGTTAAGAGCGCGCGTCTCCAGCGTCTGAATGATCTGATCAAGGAGCAGAGCCGTCTGGGGAATGAGCGGATGCTAGGCCGGCGGGTGGAGGTATTGGTGGAAGGTACGAGCAAGAATAATGCCCGGATGCTGGCTGGACGTACCCGTGACAGTAAGCTGGTGCATTTCGAAGGCCCGTCCTCCCTGATCGGCACGCTGGTGCAGGTGAGCATCACCGGCGCGAAGACATGGTACATTAGAGGGGACTATCAGGCGGAAGCCGCAGCGGTCCTCTAATTATAGAGAAATGAGGCGAGAAGAATGAGCCAGGAAGAAGCACGACTGAATGAATATGGCATGCAGACCCACAATACCCGCGATTTAATTGTCCGGGAGGATATTATGGGCAAGGCGAAGGACTTGGCTGCACTCATCTCCACCAGTGAGGAGGTCCGTCATTTCCAGCAGGCCGAGCAGAAGATTCTGAATCACGAGCGTGTGCAGGGACTTATTGCTACAATTAAGAAGAAGCAGAAGGAGATCGTGGCGTTCGAGAGCTTCAAGAACCAGGCGATGGTCGCGAAGATTGAACGTGAGATTGAAGAGCTGCAGGATGAAATCGACAGCATCCCGGTCGTGAACGAGTTCCAGCAGAGCCAGAGCGATATCAATTATCTGCTGCAGATGGTGATTTCAGTGATCAGGGATACCGTTTCGGATAAAATCAATGTGGAAGCAGGCACCGAGGCGCCGCCCTCCACTTGCGGAGATTAATGCAGAATCACCCGGGGGCGGATGTGAATCCGTCCCTTTTACATATCTGCGGCCTGCCCCGGTTGATTTTGGGCGGACAGGTTTGGTACATTAAAAGATACGAACAACAAACAATAGCTGCGGCAAAGGATGATCTATAGTGACTGAGAACGCGGAACAAACCTATAACGCCAAGAAGTACCGCACTCCGGATGGCGTTCCGGCGGATATTGTCATGTTTACACTGACCAAGCGCGAGCGGAAGACCGTCACGAAGACGCTGCCGCTGCGCGAGCTGAAGGTGATGCTGGTCCGGCGCAAAAAATGGCCGTGTGCGGGCATGTGGGCCCTGCCGGGCGGCTTTTGCCAGGAGGATGAATCGATCTATGATGCTGCTACGCGCGAGCTGAAGGAAGAAACGGGTGTGGACGGCGGACATCTGGAGTATCTCGGCGTCTACAGCCAGCCGGGCCGTGATCCGCGCGGCTGGATTATCAGCCATGCTTTCTTTGCTCTGGTGGAGGAGTGGATGCTGGAGCAGCGGCAGGCCTCGGATGATGCAGGCGAGGTTGGCCTGTTCACACTGCAGGAAGCGCTGGAGGAGCTGGAGCTGGCTTTTGACCACCATGATATTATTACTGATGCCTACCTGCGGATTCAGCAGCAGATGCTGCAGACGACGATTGCCCGGCAGTTCCTGCCGCGTCATTTCACGCTGAGCGAGCTGTACCAGGTGATCCAGACGGTGGTGCCGGAATTCAAAGAACCGAATTTTATCCGCAAAATTACGTCAACACGCAGCCGTCAGGGTATATTAAAAGAAGTGAGCGATGAAGCGGGGAATCCGCTCAGCTCCAATCAATACTCCCAGCGCCCGGCACAGCTCTATATGTTCACGGACCATGAGCCGTTATTATCCATTTATACGTAAGCTGCCGGGAAGTGCAGGCCCATTAACCTTTTAGGAGGCTATCCTACCATGAGAGCACTGATTGTAATTGATTTCACGAATGATTTCGTTGACGGGAACCTGCCAGTCGGCCAGCCCGGCATCGATATTGCGCCCAGAGTCAGTGAACTGACGGAACAATTCGTGCGCAGCGGGGACTATGTGGTGATGGCTGTAGATCTGCATGAAGCGGATGACCCGTACCACCCGGAGACCAAGCTGTTTCCGCCGCATAATCTGCGGGGAAGCGAGGGGCGTGAGCTGTACGGCAGCCTGAAGGCTGTCTACGAGGCGAACCGGGAAGCCATCTACTGGATGGACAAAACGCGTTACAGCGCCTTCTGCGGCACGGATCTTGCGCTGAAGCTGCGTGAACGGGGCATTACCGAGGTACATCTGATCGGGGTATGTACGGATATCTGTGTGCTGCATACGGCAGTGGATGCCTACAACCACGGCTTCGGGATTACGGTGCATGAGGATGCCGTCGCCAGCTTCAATCCTGACGGTCATGTATGGGCGCTTGGACACTTCCGCGGCAGTCTTGGCGCAAAGGTTGTCACGGGCGCTATAGAGAAGTAGCACATCAGCAGAGACAGAACCCAAATACAACAGTGGAATGACTAGGAGATGAGGACTTGAGGAGAGAACTTGCTCTACATACAGACAAATACCAGATCAATATGATGTATGCCCATTGGATGAATGGTACACACAAGCGCCGGGCGGTGTTCGAAGCCTATTTCCGTAAGCTGCCGTTCGGCAACGGCTTCGCTGTATTTGCCGGGCTGGAGCGGATCGCCCAGTATATTGCCGAGCTGCGGTTCACGGAAGAGGATATCCGCTACCTGTCGGAGCAAGAGGAGAACTATGCGCCGGCCTTCCTGGAGGAGCTGCTGCAGTTCCATTTCCAAGGCAGTCTTCATTCCATGAAGGAAGGGGCCCTGGTGTTCCAGGATGAACCGCTGATCCGGGTCGAGGGTACGATTATGGAGGCGCAGCTTGTCGAGACTGCGATCCTGAACTTCATGAACTATCAGACGCTGATTGCTACCAAGGCGTCACGGATCAAGCAGGTGGCCCCGAATGATACGCTGCTGGAGTTCGGAACGCGCCGCGCGCAGGAAGCGGATGCCGCAGTCTGGGGCGCTCGCGCCGCTTATGTCGGCGGCTTCCATGCGACTTCTAACATGCTGGCCGGCAAAAAGTTCGGCATCCCTACGAAGGGCACCCATGCCCATTCCTGGGTGCAGAGCTTCCCGAGCGAGCAGGAGGCGTTCGACGCTTACGCGCGGGTAATGCCGGACGGCGTGACGCTGTTGGTGGATACGTTCGATACCCTGCGCAGCGGTGTGCCGAATGCGATCAACACGGCGAAGAAGCTGGAAGCGCAGGGCAAACGGATGAACGGCATCCGGCTGGACAGCGGTGACCTTGCTTATCTGTCCCGCAAGGCACGCGAGATGCTGGATGAAGCCGGGCTGCAGTATGTGAAGATTGTGGCCTCCAATGATCTGGATGAGAACACCATCATGAACCTGAAGTCGCAGGGGGCGGCGATCGACACCTGGGGGGTCGGAACCCAACTGATTACCGCTTCGGATCAGCCTTCACTGGGCGGTGTCTATAAGCTGGTCGAGATCGAAGCGCCAAGCGGCGAGATGATCCCCACGATCAAGATCTCTTCGAATCCCGAGAAGGTATCCACGCCCGGCAAAAAGGAAGTCTACCGCATTATCGGCCAGAACGGCAAGGCGCTGGCTGATTATATCAGCTCCGCCGATGAGCCAGCACCCCGCAGTGGAGTGCGGCTGAAGCTGTTCAACCCGCTGCATCCTTATATGAAGAAGCATGTGGAGCGTTACGACGCGGTGCGGATGCTGGAGCCGATTGTAGTGAACGGGTTCCAGGTCTATACCCTGCCGGAGCTGGCGGAGATCCGCCGTTACCATGAGGAGCAGCTTGACCTCTTCTGGCCGGAGTACTTGCGCAAGCTGAACCCGGAAGTGTTCCGCGTGAATCTCAGCGAACAGCTATGGAACCGCAAGCAGCAGCTGATTGCGGAGCATATGATTACCGATGTGGAGTAACCGGACCGTAGTGCAGGAATAGAGATGTTGACTTAGCCCCTTCAACCGGATGAATTGTCTTCCGGCTGAAGGGGCTGTTGCTGCATCAATGGAGGAAGGCCGCTGGGCAGGCTCCTATTTGCTATCTTAACGGGCACTTCTTACGTAGGACCATATGCTTATTGACATAGATTCTCTGGAATAATATATTAAATATGTTCCGATTTACAATTTTGGTAGAAGAAGATTATTTTTTTGGGACGAAAATTTAAGCGCTTTAACTTTTGTCCGGCAGGCAGCATCCGCAATATCCAGTAAGGAGGTGAGCTTTTCCTACAGCTGTCCGTTTGTGAATACAATGGGTTCTCTTAAGTATCCACCCCAACCACAAGGAGTGAATGGATGATGAACAAGCAAGGGAAACGCAAGCTGCACTGGAAAAGTCTGATGCTTCTATGTCTGGCCATATTTATCCTGCCTGCCGGGTCTGCCTTCGCCGCTGTGAACAAACCGTTCCCGCAGCACACCACCTATACAAGCGGAACCATTAAACCGAATAATGTCACTCAGACCGTCATGGATAACGCCGTCAAGACCAAATGGGATGCCTGGAAAGGCGCATATCTTAAGCCTGCCGGAACAGGCAAATATTATGTGAAATATAATTCAGCCGGGGAGACGGTCTCTGAAGCACATGGCTATGGCATGCTGTTCACCGTGCTGATGGCCGGCTACGACATTAACGCACAGACCTACTACAACGGACTCTACAATTATTACACAGCACATCCAAGCGCCATCAACCCCTATCTGATGTCCTGGAAGCAGAACAGCAGCTTCCAGAATATCGAAGGGGAAGACTCCGCAACCGACGGAGATATGGATATTGCCTTCTCGCTGCTGCTGGCCCACAAGCAATGGGGAAGCAGCGGAACCGTCAACTATTTGCAGGCTGCGACGAATATGATTAACGCTATCATGGATAATGAGATTAATCAGACCCAGTGGACGATCCGTCTCGGGGACTGGGCGAACAGCGGCTCATACAATACGGCTACCCGCCCTTCAGACTTCATGCTCAATCACCTGAAGGCCTTCCAGGCTGCTACAGGGGATGCCCGCTGGCAGAATGTAACGAACAAGACCTACACCTTAATCAACAGCCTCTACACCGGCTATAGCTCAACCACCGGCCTGCTGCCGGACTTCGTGGTCTACTCCAGCAATACCTATAAGCCGGCTGCGGCTAATTTCCTGGAGGATGCCAACGACGGCAACTATAACTACAATTCCTGCCGCACCCCGTGGCGGATCACCACCGATTATCTGCTGACAGGCGATAACCGGGCCTTATCCCAGCTGAATCAGCTGAACAGCTGGATCAAGACCAAAGCAAGCAATACGCCGGGTAACATCAAGGACGGCTATAAGCTGAACGGAACCACCTTCGGCAGCTATAATAGCGGCGCATTCTATGCCCCCTTCGGCGTAAGCGCAATGACCTCCTCCGCCAACCAGAGCTGGCTGAACTCCCTGTGGAGCCATACGGCGAACAGCTCGGCAGAGGATTACTATGAAGACAGCATCAAGCTGTTCTCCATGATTGTCATGTCAGGCAACTGGTGGGCGTACTAAGCAGTACACGGCAGCTTCCCGGTGTAAACTGGTGAAGCTGCTTTTTTAATTGATTAGGAAATTATGATTTACGTCCGATATGGATAAGTTGTGCATAAAGTTGGGGGAAGTGTCTTGGAGCATCGGCAGGATGACTATATTCTGGATCAGTAATAGGAATGACTTCGCTGATTTCACCGAACAGCCGGATATCGTCGAAAAACCGACCACATTCGGTGCGGCGGAGGTGTGTGGGCCGGATATGGTCGAAAAACCGACCACATTCGGTGCGGCAGAGGTGTGTGGCCCGGATATGGTCGAAAAAGCGACTACAATGGGGATGCCGCAGGCATTTTGTTCTGGCATTATGGAGAAGATTATCACTCTAGCAGTACTGGTTATAAATGGCTTGTTTCCTTGAGACGTTTATATTATGTCTACATCGGTCAGACTTTGTCCCTGCATTGAATATGCATGATTAGAGGAATATGACATAATGTGATATTTAATTCAATAATATAACAAATAATAACAAAGTAACCTTCAGTAAATATCTATCATATGACATCTTATGGACTATATTAAAAATATAGGGTCAGATGTATTATTTAAGATGTAATCGGCCGATTAACAATGGTTGGAAAGGCGGAAGAATTGTGAAAATTAAAAAGTTCCTGTCTGTTCTTCTTATCTCTACTGTCGTTTTGATTCCATCGGCTTCCGCATTTGCCGAAGAAAATAGTCAGTTATCTGAAGTCCGGCCAATGGTAGTTGGAATTGGAGATACCCAGTCCACTGCAATAAGTTTATTATTAAATGGAGAAGGTGGAGTATTAGGCGGGGTTATTTACGATCTCTTTATTCAAAATTCCACAGAAAAAGATTGGTTTAAATGGACTAATACTACTTCTACTTATAAAAGAGTATATGCGACTGTAGGAGGTTTTACTGGGAACGGACCGACAAGAGCTGGTTATAAAATTAATTATAATAATGGTTTTGGTGAAACCCAATTGTTTTATACAGAAAAGGCGGGTACAACAGAATCACAAACCTTTGGTAACATTTTTGTGCCACCAGGAGCAACAGTATATATCGTTGTAGATGCTCCGAACTTTAGTTCACCACCTGCTTACCATTTGAATTTTTCTGCATACGAAGTACTCTAATATGAGCTGAATATTTAGTAGGGCTGTCCCAATGGGATAGCCCTCTGTTTTTAAGTGGGCTCGAAGCGAGGACTTGGGTGGACGCTCCAAGGACGGACCGTTGTTCAAATGTACATAAATCAACTCTATCGAATAAAGTTATGTCTGCATAACTTGCGGACTAAAATCTGCCCACTGTTTTAATGAATCTACTTTATTTACTTTGCCCTACAGTAAACACAGCCCTAAAAGGGATGAAGATCATTGACGATGCTGCCGGTACTGTGCATCGCCCAAAATTTCTGTGATATTTTTAACATCTTAATTTTTAATTTTATTGCTAAATTAAGGATGACATCTCATCCACAGTTTGCTTGGGAAAGTGCGGAATTACACAGAATTTTCACATTTTGTCGTTTTCATGGAAGCATTCCTTCTATTGAAATAACACCGCACTGTCGCATATAAAGAAATCTGCATAAATCTATAAAGAACTGTGATTTCCTGAGCGTGGAAAATGCAAGATATGTCACTTCGCGGCTTGCAAAATCAAGTTACAATCGCTCTAAAAAGTCAAAAGGATGTACTAAGAAAGGGGTTATGTCGGTGGTACAATTGCCAATAGTAAATGAACTGGGATTCTTTGAGATTCGTCTGGAATCCATTGGAGGCCTGGGCGCGAACCTGGCAGGTAAAATGCTGGCGGAAGCAGGAGTGGTCGGCGCAGGGCTGAACGGCGTCAGCTTCTCATCGTACGGTTCGGAGAAGAAGGGGTCTGCGGTTAAGGCTCACATCCGCTTCTGTGATATGGATACCCATATCCGCGATACTTCACCAGTCGAGCGTCCGCATGTTGTCGGCGTATTTCACGAAGCACTTGCCAAGACCGTGAATGTAACCAGCGGAATTCATGAACACAGCACCGTTCTTGTGAACTCGGCCAAGACGCCGGAAGAACTCAGAGAACTGCTGAAGATGAAGGCCGGCACGATTGCGGTAATCGATGCTACCAGCATCGCACTCAAGGAGAAGAACCGTGTTAACATGGCCATGCTCGGGGCGCTGTTCCGGCTCTGCCCGTTCCTGGATACGGATATCATGAAGGGCGTCATTGAGAAGTCGCTCGGCAAAAAATATCCGCAGGCCGTCCAGTCGGCCATCACGACCTTCGAGCGCGGCTACAATGAAGTGAAATTCATGCAGTTCGAGCTGGCTGCCGGCGACAGCATGCCGGAATATGTCCGTTCCGATATCTCGGCTCTCGGTTATGAGACTCAGCCGATGGGCGGAACGATCACCAACCCGGGCAGCAGCTTCCTGAAGAATCTCAGCATCTCCCGTTCCGGTATGCTTCCGGCATTTGAGATCGAGTCCTGTATCAACTGCGCACAGTGTGACACGGTATGTCCTGACCAATGCTTCGTGTGGGAAGAGCGCCTGGACCGCAAGGGCCGTTCGCAGATGTTCCTGCTCGGTATTGACTACCAGTACTGTAAAGGCTGCCTGAAATGCATCGGTGCCTGCCCGACCTCGGCATTATCCAGCATGAGGGAGAAGGAAGGCTATGCGGACAGCCATGCCGTGAAGCATCAGTTCGATCTGGTAACTCCAGTCTAAAACCCGGAAGAAAGGTGGAATACATTGTGGCTATTGATTATGAAAAAGAACTAGGCTCCGCCAAGGTGGAGCAGAAATTCCTATACGAGTCCGGCAATGAAATGGCGGCCTATGCCGCACATCAGATTAACTATCATGTCATGGGTTATTTCCCGATCTCCCCATCGACTGAGGTGGCTCAGTTCCTCGATACGATGAAGGCCAGCGGCCAGCACGATATTATGCTGGTACCGTCCGACGGCGAGCATAGCTCCGCCGGGATCTGCTACGGTGCTTCGACGGCAGGCGGCCGTGTGTTCAACGCAACGAGCGCTCAAGGATACATGTTCATGCTGGAGCAATTGCCTGTACAAGCAGGTACGCGGATGCCGATGGTCATGAATCTGGTCTGCCGTTCGATCTCAGGACCGCTGAATATTCACGGAGACCACTCGGATCTGTACTTTGCCCTGAACACCGGCTGGCCGATCCTGATGTGCCGTGATCCGCAGTCGGTCTATGATATGAACCTGATGGCGCTGAAGCTGGCGGAACATGCCAAAGTCCGGCTGCCGGTGATGGTAGCCTCTGACGGTTACTTCACTTCGCACCAGAAGCGCCGGGTACAGGCTTTTGCCCACCGTGAGGATGTTCACAAGTTTGTTGGCGAACAACCGCCTGCCGGCTTCACCGATACCCTGGACCGTAATAATCCGGTCACTGTGGGACCTTACATGAATGAACCGGATTACATCAACAACCGCTATCAGCAATCCGTTGCGATGTACAATGCGGGTGAAGTCTTTGAAGAAATTGCCCAGGAATTCGCAGAGCTGACCGGACGCCATTATGAGATGATCGAGCAGTACCGGATGGAGGATGCCGATGTCGCCGTCTTCCTAATGAACTCCGCTTCGGAGATCATTAAGGATGTAGTCGATCAGCTCCGTGAGCAGGGAATCAAGGCAGGGGCGATCTCCCCGAACATGATCCGTCCGTTCCCGCAGAAGCAGATTGCTGAAGCGCTGAAGCATGTCAAAGCCATTACTGTAGGTGACCGTGCCGATTCGGTCGGCGGACACGGCGGTAACATGGTGAACGAGATTAAGGCGGCACTGTTCACTTACGGCAATACAACGACTAAGGTGATTAGCCGGATTTACGGTCTGGGCGGTAAAGACTTCTATGCCGAGGACGGGCACCACTTCTTCCAACTGGCAATGGATGCTGTTGTTGCAGACCGTGTGGAAGTACCTTTTGATTACTATGGCCACAATCCGGGAGCGCCGGAGAATGCGCCGAAGCGCCTCTTGAAGCCGATGGACTTCGATAAGCTGAAGACCGGCCTGATCACGGTAACCCGGAACGAAGAGACCGGCAAGCTGAGTGTCAGAGTTCCGCCGGTCCGTTCGCTGATGAAGAAGCCAAGACGTCTGTCTCCAGGACATGGGGCATGTCCGGGCTGCGGGATTTTCTCCGGGCTGGAGCTGTTCTTCAAAGGGATCGAAGGGGATATCGTAGCACTCTACCACACCGGCTGCGCGATGGTAACGACTACCGGCTACCCGTATTCCTCCCATAAATCGACGTTCATCCACAACCTGTTCCAGAATGGGGCAGCTACACTGTCCGGCGTGGTTGAGATGTTCTGGGAACGCAAACGCCGCGGTGAACTTGACGGGCTGGGACTGAAGGAAGACTTCACGTTCGTTATGGTTACCGGCGACGGCGGGATGGACATCGGGATGGGACCTGCGATCGGCGCAGCGCTGCGCGGCCACAAGATGATCATCGTGGAATATGATAACGAAGGATACATGAATACAGGGGCGCAGCAGTCCTATTCGACACCGCTCGGACACCGGACTTCCACCTCAAGCATCGGCAAAACCCAGCAGGGCAAGGTGACCCAGCACAAGGATACAGCGCAGATTATGGCGGCTACCAACATTCCTTATGTCTTCACCGGCTGTGAGGCTTATCCGCAGGATATGCTGAAGAAGGCGGCGAAGGCCCAGTGGTATGCGCAGAATGAAGGTCTGGTCTACGGCAAGATTCTCATTGCCTGTCCGCTGAACTGGATGAGCGACGACAAGGACGGCACAGATATCGTGTCCCTGGCTGTCGAATCCTGCTTCTTCCCGCTCTATGAAGTAGAGCAGGGAATTACAAGTATCACCTACAACCCGGAAGACAAGGACAAACGGATAGAAGTATCCGCCTGGCTGAAGACGATGGGCAAGACCCGCCATCTGCTGAAGCCGGAGAATGAACCGGCCCTGCGCAGCTTCGAGGGTGAAGTTCAGCGCCGCTGGAGCCGCCTCAAGGCGAAGCATGAGCATCCAGACTTGTAAGGTGTAAGGTCTATTGGAGTCTTAGCATTCATAAGCAAGCAATAGCTAAAGTTAGTACCCGCCCGGCAGAGTCACTCTGCCGGGCTATTTTGCAGCTGTAACCAGAACGGAAGAATATTATAAAATAATCATGCAAAGTGATATAGTAACGAGGGGAAACGCAAATGAAAAAGGTTGCATTCAAGAAGCTTGCAACTCTATCGATGGTGTAGTTCACCTGCAAGGGAAGGGATAGGAGGGAAACATGGCAACGGTGTTCTTAATCATTATTTATCTGGCGTTCATCAGCCTGGGACTGCCGGACTCGATGCTTGGCGCAGCCTGGCCGATTATCCGGCTGGACTTCGGGGCGCCGGTCGAGCTGGCCGGACTGCTGTCGATGATCGTAGTCGCCGGGACGATTATCTCCAGCTTGGCCAGCAGTGTGGTCCTGAAGCGGCTCGGGACGGGGATGGTTACTTTTATCAGCGTGGCGGTAACCGCTCTGGCCCTGCTCGGCTTCTCTTATTCCTCTTCTGTCGTGTGGGTGGCTCTGCTGGCCTTGCCGCTGGGTCTGGGGGCCGGTTCGATCGATACAGGGTTGAATAATCATGTGGCGACTCATTACAAAGCGCATCATATGAGCTGGCTGCACTGTTTCTGGGGGATAGGGGCTATGCTGGGGCCGATTCTGATGTCGCGTTATATTGCGAATGGCGAGTCATGGAGAATGGGATTTTTCGCGGTCAGCATGATTCAGTTCGCGTTAGTCGTGGCACTGTTCTTCAGTCTGCCGTTGTGGAAGCGGGCGGGCCAGGGCAGCGGACCGCAGCCTCAGGAGATGCCGGAGCAGGCAGAATCCCTACCCCCTGCTGCATCCCTAGCGGGCAGCAAGGTGCTTCGCATCCCGGGCGTGAAGCTGGCGATGCTCACCTTCCTGTTCTATTGCGGAGTGGAAGCTACGGTGGGGCTATGGGGCAGCAGTTATCTGGTGAACGTCAAGGAGGTATCCCCGGCAACGGCGGCCGGATGGGTCTCGCTCTATTATGGCGGAATCACGGCTGGGCGGCTGATTACCGGCTTCATTACCTTCCGGTTCAGCAACCGTACGCTGATTCGCGGCGGGCTGGCGATCTCACTCGCGGGTGCGCTGCTGCTGGCCTTGCCGCTTCCGGCGGTATATTCACTGGTTGCTTTTATTCTGATTGGCCTCGGCTCGGCACCAATCTTCCCTTGCATGCTGCATGAGACGCCCGCACGGTTCGGAGCGGAGCATTCGCAGAAGATTATGGGGTATCAGATGGCCTTGGCCTACACCGGCGGTGCGTTCTTGCCTCCGCTCTTGGGCTGGGCGGCGGCGCGGAGCACCTTCATGATTCTCCCGCCGGCAATGATTGGGTATATAATAGTGATGATAGTAAGCTCTGAAGTGATTAACCGGATGATGAGCAGACGACAAGGAGAGGTGAGCCTGTAATGAGATTCATTGAGTGGCAGGATGGAGCATGGAGCAATGAACCGGTATCAAGCAGAACCGTAGACGGTCAACTGGTGGTCCATGCAGCGGAGGGCAGCGATTACTGGGAGAAGACGATGTATGGCTTCCAGCATGACAACGGTCATGCGCTGCTTGCCCCCTGGGATAAGGCAGAGGCGGTAGAGATCAGCTTTGCGCTGGACGGGTTCACGGAGCTGTACGACCAGGCAGGTATTATGCTATGGCACAGCGGTGAGCAATGGATCAAAGCCGGTATTGAGCTGAATGACGGTGTTCCCCATATAGGTGCAGTCGTGACGGACGGTTACTCTGACTGGTCATTGTCCCCTGTGCCCGAGTGGAAGAGCGAAGTGATTACCCTGCGGGCTTCACGGATGAAGGATGCGGTAATCCTCAGAGCGCGAACAGAGAATCATCCCTGGCGGACTATCCGCGTTGCCCGGTTCCCTTATGAGACTGGCAGCCAGGCGGGACCCTTCCTGTGTGCTCCAACGCGGGCCGGGTTTAAGGTCACCTTTACACGCTGGGCGGCTACAGCACCCGATGCAGACGTTCATACAGACCCGCCAATCGTATAGACTTCCCGGAAAAGGCAAAACCGCCGCTGCGCGTATCTTTCACGCGCAGACGGCGGTTTTGTCTTTTACAATATACTATCGTACAGACGGGAATGGCAGGTTATCTTCTTCTGCTGCGCACCATTGCGGTCGGACCGCACATTTCATCCCGGACGGAATAAGTGTAGATATGGTGAGGGACTGGAACACAGTGGTGGCGTCTAACCACCTCGACATGGTGGACCACCTGGACTTCCTGGGGATGATAGTAATCTTCATATACAACCTGTGTGGGATCTGTAACTGTTTCAACAGGACATTTCGGACAATTTCTCATTACACTCAGCTCCTTCGCAGTGGACTTATGCCAGTATACGCGTTATGCAGGAGCCTGCTTGTTCATTCGTCTAGATTCCGGCAAAATAGGTGTCCGTCCATGCTGCGTCTTAGGAACGCTTGTAAATCTCGCGCATGACATGGCGCAGCTCGGGCAGGATCAGCCGTTCCATGGCCAGCTTGATCGCACCGGTGGAGCCAGGCATGGAGAAGACAGCGGTACTGCCGATTGTCCCGGCAATGGCCCGGCTGAGCATGGCGGCAGAGCCGATATCTTCGGTGAAGCTCAGCAGCCGGAAAATCTCACCGAAGCCCGGCAGCGACTTGTCCAGCAGAGAGGCTACGGCCTCATAGGTGGTGTCACGGGGGGAAATGCCGGTCCCTCCGGTCAGAAGCACAGCTTCGATGCCGGAATGAACGGAGCTTTTGTAGACCAGCTCCCGGATATCTTCATAATCATCCTTGACGATGGTGCGGCCGGTCACGGTATAACCGGCGGCTTCCAGCAGACTCTGGATCAGCGGACCTCCGGTGTCCGTATCGATGGTGCGGGTATCCGAGACCGTTATGATGTAGCAAGCGACTGAATCCGGGGCTTCGCTCCGGTGTTCTTCGACGGATGATATACGAACCAGCTCCTTTTTTGTATCTGCTGTGCAGCTTATATTTCCCATGATAGGGGATGGAAGCGGCAATAACAAGCTCCCCGGGGGAAGCTGATGTATGCCTCACCAGGCAGGGCCGCCTTGCACAGAGGCGGTCATTGTAGTACACTCGCTACCATAACCGATTGAGGCAGGGAGAGAGCAAACTTGGAACAGTCATTACCAGTATATATCTTGTCGGGATTTCTCGGCAGCGGCAAGACCACATTACTACAGCGTCTTTTGGATCATTGGAATCATCAGGGCCTCCGGCCGGCCGTGATTATGAACGAGCTGGGTGAGGTGAATCTGGACGGCTTGCTGGTGGAGCAGTCTGTGCCGATGGCAGAGATGCTGGGCGGCTGTATCTGCTGCACCAGCAGGGGGGACTTAAGTACGGAGCTGACCACGCTGGTCAAAAAAGAATCGCCGGATGTAGTTATCATCGAGGCTACGGGTGCAGCCAACCCGCTGGAGATTGTGGATGCAGTAACGGAGACCTCGCTATATCAGCAGGTGGAGCTGAAGGGGCTGATTACCGTTGTCGATGCCGCCCATCTGCTGGAGCTGTACCGCTCCCAGCAAGGGGCTACCTACCGTCTGATGCAGGAGCAGATTCGCTGTGCATCCGTCCTGATCCTGAACAAGACAGACCGCATTCAAGCCGCAGAGATTGCAGAGATCTCGGAGGTGCTGCGTAAGTGGAATGCGTACGCGGAGATTCTGCCGGCGGTACGCTGTGAACTGGAGCCAGAAGCGCTGCTGGGCAGTGTGGGAGCCGTTCATATGGAAGACCGGCCTGAGGGCGGGGAGCATATGGAGGGCGGAGCTGAAGGGGCGATGCATGCTTCGCATGATCATGTGATGGCTTACACGCATTATTTCCAGAATCCCGTGAACAGCGAGGAATTCGAACGGTTTGTGAAGGAGCTGCCACGCGATGTGTACCGGGCCAAAGGGATCGTAACTTTTACCGATACCTCCAGCCGGTTTCTGTTTCAGTACGCTTACAGAGAAGCGGATTTCATGAGAATTACGCCCCAGGGCGAGGTGCCGGATGTTGCGGTATTCATCGGTGAGCATTTCTCCTCCGGTGAGTTGCGCAGGGAGCTTCTGCGCCTGGAGAGACGTCAGCTGACCAGACCCGCAGCGGTCAAACGAAGCCTATAGTTAGCAATCTGCAGTTCCTTATGAATGGTTCGTTCTTATTCTTGCAGGTTAATACATAGGCATACCCTATACTAATTGCAGGAGGTTGTAAGGCTATGACCCGAATTCAATATCAGGAATGCATTAATGCTTTGATTAAATGTATGGATGCCTGTAACTATAGCTATGTCTCAAGCCTCAAGGAATATGATCTGGCCGATCTGCGGGAGAGCATCCAGCTGGACCGTGAATGCGCAGACATCTGTTCCTTCGCTATACAGGCGATGACCCGCCGAAGCCCGTTCGTGGCCGAAATCCTCAAATTATGTGCTGACATCTGTGACCGCTGCGCCGATACAAGCAGCCGTCATAAGCATAACCATTGCCAGGATTGCATCGATACCTGCCGCAATGCAGCCATGGCCTGCAGAAGGGTCAGTGAAGCTGTTGAAGTCTACGCCTGACATCACCCTTTAGGACTAACATATATAGCATCGAATACTTAACAGGAACCAGGGCGGGTGCGGATTTTTTTCTGCACAGTTCTGGTTTTTTCAATGTGAATTTCATGGATCTGGGAAAATAAAAAGGAGAATAAAGACATTCCGGCGAATGTTACATAAGAGGATGATCAGGCTGCCGTTCGATGCGGCCCATAGGCATGCACGAATGGAAGGAGGCCTGGAAGCCACGAATGCAACATCTCTAATTACAATTACCGAAGGAAGTAAGCGCTATGGAAGCCGCCCGGTACTTACCGGAATATCGATGACAGTTCTTCCTGGCACGGCCACGGCTCTGATCGGTCGTAACGGGTCCGGCAAGAGTACGCTGTTATCCATCCTCGCGGGGCTGCTGAAGCTGTCCTCCGGTGATCTTACCTGTGACCGTCGGGCGATAACCACAGGTTATGCACCCGAGGCATTTCCCGGCTTGAAGCTCACCGCCGAGGACTATCTGCGCTGTATGGGCCGGATTGCCGGACTCTCCGAAGCGGCTTCGGCGTCCCGGATCAACGAACTGCTGCAGCTGTTCAGTCTCGAAGCCTCCCGCAGTCACAAGCTGGCAGGCTTCTCCAAGGGAATGCTGCAGAAGGTCAACCTGATCCAGAGCCTGCTCATCCGGCCGCAGCTGCTGCTGCTTGATGAGCCCATGTCGGGACTGGATCTGCCGGCACAAGATACGCTTATTGAAATACTGCTGGAGCTGAAGGCGGAGGGGACGGCACTCGTATTGTCCGTTCATGAACCGCAGATCATCGAAGCTGTCGCGGATACAGTATATGTATTACATGAAGGACAGACTATCCGGACGATTCATGGAGCAGAGAAGCTGAAGAGTGCTCCAGCAGTGAATATCGTCTATACGACACTGACGGGACAAGCCCAGCTGGCTCTGGAAGCCTTGCCTGGAGTCATCCATGTGCTGCTGGAGCCGGACTTCGCCGGTACAGCGTGTACAGGGTTGACTGTAGAACAGAAAATGTCAGATACCTGCCTGCTGCAGATTCTTGCTGCGGGCGGTTCCATAGTTTCAGTGAAGCCTCTCGGGGGATTAAGTGACCTGGCCGAGTGGATGGATCCCAAGGATCAGAGCGGGAGTGGACGCGGGTGAAAGGGCTAATCGGTTATTTTTTGCACAGTTATACAGTCTCCCAGCGGTTCTTCGGACCGGTTGCCGGTGTTATTATTGCGGTATTAATTCTCTATTCCTATAAGCCTAATCCGGTCATGAGCAGCTACTCGGCTACGGCAGTCTTTCTATTCATAGCCTGTGCGTGGCTCGGCTTAAGCTTCCTTAACCATGAGCAGGCGGTACAGAAGCAGGTGGTTATCGTTCAGTCCGCAGTGCCCGCCGCTACAGTATCGGCGGTCTGCTTACAATGGTCTTGCTTACGCTGCTGCTGGATGTAATCATTGTTATGTATCCCGTCTTGACCGGAAGCTTCCATGAACCTGCCGGACTTCAGCGGATCTTGCTTGGTTTGGCCGGACATGCTCTAATGGGGTTATTAGGGATTACACTCTCCTTGTACCTGCAATCCTCGTGGGTACCACGGGCTGGATATGCGGCCGGAATGATGCTGATCCTCCTCATTCTATCTATTAGCGCCGGTAAAGTGGCTGAAGTGGTGCCAGGGCCTGTTGTATCCATTCTCCTGCCGCCGGTATATCCGGTCATGGACAGCATGATGAATGCAGAGACTCTGCCGGTCTCCTCCGTGCTCGGAGCCTATGCCCACGCATTGGCATACATACTATTGCTTGCCGGGTTCTACATTTACCGTTCCGGCCGCATGGACTATAACAAAACAAACTGAGCTGTGTCCTTTGAACTTGATGATTTACAATTTGAAAAAAGTGGCGGAGGGGAAATTTGGAACTGTAGGAGCGGTGGCGTCCGCCTTTATGTTTGGATTTCTACTGCGGCTAACAGCTTGAATCGGGAAATCCAAACATAACAGCGGCCGGAAGTCCAAATGTTCACCGCAGCAACGGCCCTTCCAAAATAGAACGAAAAGTTCAATCTACACACAAATCAAATAACCAGATCAAGAACGGGAGGAACGATGAAGGATACACAAATACCGGAGAGTGAACAATCCAAAGAGCTATTTGCTTATTTCGGGCTGGCTGTCTACTATTGCCAGGCGCTGGAGCAGCAATTAACGAATCTGCTGCTGCTGACGAAGCTGTCGCAGGGCAAGACGCCAACTGACGCCGAAATCGCAGAATTGTATCAACGCAAGCTTAGCAATTCACTCGGCCAACTCATCAAAGAAATCCAGCATCACTTCCCCTTCTCTGAGGAAGAGACGAGTCAATTGCAGGCCGTATGGAAGGAACGCAATCATATTGTCCATGATTACTTCAAGGAACGGATTCAAGAGACCTTCACCCCAGCCGGCCGGGCCCATATGATCCGTGAACTGAAACGCTTTAAGAACAAGGCAAGCCGGCTGGAGATTAAGCTGCAGGGCTATTGCACCGAGATGTACAGCAAGCTGGGCCTTGAGGAAGAGCATATCCAATAAGGCACCCAATAAAATATAGCTAACTTACGAGAAGACTCCCCTTGACGCAGCAAGACTGCGCCAGAGGGAGTTTTCTTTGGTTATACGAGCTGAGCGTAATATTGGGCCGGATGTATACGGAAAACCGAATACAATGGGGAGGGGGGAGTGCGAGTGTGCCGAATGTATCGGAAAACTAAACACAATGTGCTGGCGGGGGTGTGAGTGGGCCGGATGTATGCGAAAAACCGAACACAATGTGCTGGCGGTGGTGTAGGTGTGCCGAATGTATGCGGAAAACTGAACACAATGTGCTGGCGGGGGTGTGAGTGGGCCGGATGTATACGGAAAACCGAATACAATGTGTTAGCGGGGAGGAGGAATGTGGGCCGAAATGTTGCTGACGGAGATCCTGAGTCGTGAGGGGGAGAAGTGCTCCTGAATTCAGCGGATGTGGGGCAACGCACGCGAATGGAGAGCACTAGTACCCCTGAATTCAGGGGATACGAGCCAAAACCCCAAATGAAGAGCACTAGTGCCCCTGAATTTGTCGGATACGAGCTAAATCCCCAAATGAGGAGCACTAGTGCCCCTGAATTTGTCGGATACGAGCCAAAACCCCAAATGAAGAGCACTAGTGCCCCTGAATTTGTCGGATACGAGCAAAAACCCCAAATGAAGAGCACTAGTGCCCCTGAATTTGTCGGATACGAGCAAAAACCCCAAATGAAGAGCACTAGTGCCCCTGAATTTGTCGGATACGAGCTAAATCCCCAAATGAGGGGCACTAATGCCCCCGAATACGCCGGTTGCTCCGAAGTAGGCGGATGAGTATTGTGGGGAGGGGGTCCACCGACACAAGCTATGTGGCCCCCTAAAGTTCTTACATCCTCTGCCGCAGGATGATTCAGATGATTGGATTGGATTAATTTGTCTTTACAGGAGTGGCAGACAGCGCCTCCTCCAGCTCATGCAGTCCGCAGGAGTGGACGATGTCCGGCGCGAAGCGGATCGCGGAGGCTCCGGTTGACTGTTGCAGCGAGGAGAAGGCCCTGGTCAGCGCAGGGAGCATGGAGCGTTCAAGCGCCTCTCCGGCCTCCCACCACCAGCGGACGATGGTTAGAACACCTGTCTTCTTGTTCATCACCGGCTCCAGCCGGCCGATGAAGCGGTCGCCGTAGAGGAGGGGGAGGACATAGTATCCGTATTCCCGTTCAAGCACAGGCTTGTAGACCTCCCAGCGGTATTGAAAGCCGAACAACTGGAGGATCAGCTCTCTGTCCCATAACAGATTGTCCAGCGGAGCCAGTGCCGCCGCGAAGGAGGCCGCTCCTCCGGCATGACAGGCCCCACCCTCATTACCAGCCTGCGGCCCGGCTGCGGATTCATTTGCACCCACAGTATCATCCTGAAGCAATATAGCTTCAAGCTCAGGGACGTCTGCTGTGCGGATGTATAGCGGTAGCTTCAGGCCGTCCACCTGTACCTCGCGGAGCAGGTCCTTCTGCAGCAGCCGCTGCACGGACGCTGTCCGTTCTTTGCTCTTCAGGCCTGCGATGCCAAGCCAGCCGTCCCCGGACCGGTTCCATTGCAGGCCGATGCTGCCGATCCGGCGCAGCACATACCAATCGTGATGCTGCTCCAGCGTCTCGTTAGGATCGCTTGCGCTTAGCAGTTCAGGAGGCAGCAGCTTGGCCGTGTAATCGTAATAACGGCGTGTGTGCACCCGGTGATGGATGGATAGCTCGCCCCAAAAGTACATGCTCTCCATGGCGGCCCGGGAGAGTCTTGCCGGAGCCCAGGACCAGTCGATCTTCTCCGTACTCTCCAGGTCCAGTGACGAGAGTGGCCCTCGTGCATCCAGCTCCGCACGGACATGGGTAATCATGGCCGCCATGGCCTCGTTATGCTGATGCCTGGCAGCAGCTTCCCTGCGTCGCTGGAAATACGGCCAATCCTCTGTGCAGTAGATCGACATGTTCTTATCCCAACCGTCAATCAGCAGCCTGTCCTTATATAGCAGCTCATTGGCCATCTCGGGCACGAAGCCGGGGATTCTCGCCTGAAGCACCAGCTCGTGGTTATGTCCGGCTATACTGAGCGGATCATACTGGATACAGCCTACATGCCGGACGAAGTCATAGATGCTCTGCTTGCCGCCGGGCAATCCGTCCGGGACGAGCCGCTGATGGCGCAGCAGGAACAGCCGGGCTTGCCGCTTGCTAAGACTGTAGGTTATCATCATCTTCACCCCATCCATAATATGTATTGCTCCATTATACAGAACAAACGTTCTGATATCAAGTGAAAGACACCCCCTGATGCCTTCCTGCGTCAGGGGGTGTTCTTATTGTAATGTATGATAGGTATATGCGGTTGCCCGCCATTAGGCTAAGTTGCTGTCCTCAAGCAATTGGATTAGATCTGTTCCAGCGATGGCCGGAGTACAGCGGAAGAAGCATCGCCCCCGGATAGAGGAACTGGCTCGCCTGAGCCGTTCCCGGCTCCCGCACCCAGCTGAAGCTGATACATGCGGAAGTACCTGCCGCCCTGCGCCATCAGCTCATCATGGTTGCCGCGTTCAACAATCTGGCCCCGGTGCAGCACCAGAATCTGGTCCGCACTGCGGATGGTCGACAGCCGGTGGGCGATGATGAAGGTGGTCCGGCCTTTTTTCAGCACCTCCAGCGCCTGCTGGATAATGCTCTCAGTCTCGGTATCGATGTTGGACGTTGCTTCATCCAGAATCAGGATCGCCGGATCGAAGGATAAGGCTCTGGCGAAGGAGATTAGCTGCCGCTGTCCGGCGGACAGGGTGCTGCCCTTCTCAATGACCGGTTCATCGAAGCCTTGCGGCAGGTGAGCCAGCAGTTTATCGGCCCCTACCTCACGCAAGGCGCGTTCGACACGCTCTCTAGAGATCCGCTCGTCACCCAGACTGACATTGGAGGCAATGGTACCGGTGAAGAGGTACGGGTCCTGAAGCACAATGCCCATATGACTGCGCAGCCATTGCTTCGGCAGATCCTTGACCTTTTGCCCGTCGATCGTTATGCTTCCCTGCTGCGGATCATAGAAGCGGAACAGCAGGTTAATGATGGAGCTTTTGCCGGAGCCGGTATGGCCCACAAGGGCGACGGTCTCGCCCGGGCGCGCCTCGAAGGAGATATCGCGCAGGACGAAGTCCTTTTTATAAGCAAAGGAGACATCCTTGAACACGACATTTCCCTTGTAACGCGGCATCGATCCGTCAGTGACGGGCTCTCCCGGCTCATCCATCAGCGTGAACACGCGGCCTGCAGAGACCATCGAGCTGTCCAGATTCGCCAGCTGGTTGACCATCCCCGTGATCGGCTGGAACATCCGGCCCAGTACATCGACGAAGGCATACAGGACGCCAAGCGATACGAAGGTCGACCCGTCCAGGCTGCCGAAGCCGAAGTACCACAGCACCAGCACGAAGGAGAGGCTGCGCAGCGAGTTCACCAGGTTGTGGGAGGTGAAGGCGTTCAGGTTGAGCATTTTGTTCTGATATTTCAGATAGTCGTCATTGAGCTGCTCGAATTCAGCGCTACTCTGCTTCTGGCGGCGAAAAATCCGGATGATCGACATCCCCTGAATCGATTCGTTGATAATGGCATTAATCTCACTGAGCCGCGAGCGGATGATCGTATTGTATTTGGTAGCGATTTTGCGGTACAGCACGATCCAGAGAATAATAATCGGCACGATGAACAAGCTGACCAGTCCCAGCTTCACATCGAGCAGGAAGAGGGCCACATAGACACCGGTGATATTGATGATTCCTGTAGCGAAGTTGGATAACACGGCAATGAAGAGATCCTTGACTGCTTCCGTATCGTTGGTAACCCGTGACACAACCTTACCGGCAGGCAGATTATCGAAGAAATAGACCGGCAGGCGCTGGATATGGGCATAGACATCGGTCCGCAGCTTGCGGATGACCTGATTGGCAGACGATTGCAGCCAGTAGGTTTTGCCGAACTCAGCAATAATGGAGATGACAAGGAACATGGCGTATAGAGCGACTAACTGATAGATTCCAGGAAGCTCCGGCTTGTAAAAGGAAAACAGATCACCCGCCGACAGCTTGACGGCCGGATAGGCCGTCGTCTGCCCGCCGTATTTGATCTGGAGCTTCCCGTCTGCGAAGCTGCGCTCGCCTTCGGCCTTCGGTACCGCTTCATTGATGAAGTAGAAGCTTCTGCCCGCCTGAAGCAGGCGGACCTCCTGGCCCTTGGCTTCACCTGCGGCAAAGCGGTCACCGCGTTTGTAATAAGTGTTGTTATATTTTGCAGCATCCTCCGGCAAGGCTGTCTGGAAGTAGGGCTTCTCAATCGCAAGCAGATGATTGTCAATCATGCTCTTGGCGATAAAAGGCCCTGCCAGCTCAGCCGCTACTCCGATGGTCAGGAGCAGAAGGGCGGCGATGAAGGTCTTTTTGGCGGTCAGTGCATATTGCAGCAGACGTTTGCCTGTACTCTGTGTCAACGGTGACACCTCCTGTATGGGGTTATTCATTCGTCAGATTATTCTCGACCTGCTGGCGGTCGAACTGCTCACGGTACCAGCCGTTCAGTTCCAGCAGCTCCTGGTGTGTACCTTGTTCTGTAATATGCCCGTCTTCGAGGACAACGATCAGATCGGCATGCTCAATCGCCGAGAGGCGGTGGGTGGAGATGAGCGTGGTTTTGCCGCTGCGCTCCTCGCGGATGTTCTCGATGATCTTCGCTTCTGTCCGCGCGTCAACGGCAGACAGGGCATCATCCAGAATCAAAATATCGGGATTCGAGATGAAGGCGCGTGATATGGAAACACGCTGCTTCTGTCCCCCGGAGAGGGAGACGCCGCGTTCGCCAACCATTGTATCCAGCCCGTCAGATAAGGTACCAAGGTCATTCTGGAAGGCGGCGGCGGTAATCGCCTGCATGATCCGCTCATCGCTAGCCCCGGAGTATCCGAACTGGATATTCTCGCGCACCGATTTGGAGAAGAGAATCTGCTCCTGCGGCACATAGCCCATCCAGCTGTGAAGCTGGTCGAGGGCGATCTGGGTGATCGGCACACCGGAGATCAGAATCTCGCCTGTGCCTGCCGGGTATTCATGCAGCAGCTGCTTCAGCAGCGTCGATTTGCCGCTGCCGGTCCGTCCGACCACGCCAAGCGTCTGGCCTTGGGAGAGGGATAAGCTGACTCCGCTGAGATTATCGATGGTAGAGGTCGGATACCGGAAGGTTACATCTTTCAGCTCGATGGTGGTCGGCTGGGCTACGGGAACCGGATGAGGTACATCCTTAACATCAGGCTTCGCATTCAGCGTCTCGTCGATCCGCTCCAGTGAAGCGCCGCCGCGCTGCATGATATTAATCAGCTCACCGATGGCGAACATCGGCCACACGATCATCCCGAGGTACATGTTGAACGACACCAGATCGCCCAGCGTAATCTGATTGCGGAATACGAGATAGATTCCGTAGGTCAGGGCGATGATATAGCTGAGACCCACGAACAAGCGGATCGTCGGCTCGAAGAAGGCATCGACCCGGGCGACCGCCATATTTTTGCGGTACACATCATCTGTAATGTCAGAGAAGCGCTTCTCATCGTGCCGCTCCTGCACATAAGCGCGGATGACACGGATGCCCGATACGGATTCCAGTACCTGGTCATTCATGTCGCCAAAGGCATCCTGCGCCAGACTGTAGCGGTCGTGGATCGCTTTGCCGTAGAACACCATGGCTACCGCAATCATCGGAAGCGGGATGACCGCGGCCAGTGTCAGCTTCCAGCTGACCAGGAACCCCATGGCGAACAGGACGACCGTGAGATATACGGTGGAGTCGACAAGAGTGAGCATCCCGAAGCCTACGGTTGCGGAGACGGCGCGGATATCGTTGGTGGCGCGGGCCATCAGATCGCCGGTGCGGTTACGCTCGAAGAAGGCGGGGGTCATCGTCATGAGATGATTCATGAACCGCGAGCGCAGCAGTCGCTCCACCAGATTAGATCCCCCGAACAGCTTGTGCATCCATATGTAGGTGATCCAGTAAATGATCAGTAGCATAAGTACGATCAGGCCAATGTATTTCATCAGTGAACCTGCGGTGATGGCGCCGGTGACGATTTCGTCAATGGCGTTGCCCAGCAGGCGTGGAGGCAGGAGTTCTAACACACCTACCACAATAAGAAGGATGAGGCCTATAGTATAGCGCCTTTTTTCCCGGCGGAAGAACCAGCCGAGATTTCGGAGTACGGAGAACAAGGTGAATCCCTTCCTTTCGTGCTTGAAGTAATTTCGAAGTTAGCTTGTTTAACGGAACATTTACGGACATTTCGCAGCGGATCATAACCTCATAGCACACGAAAAAGCGTACCATCCGAAAACGGATGATACGCCTCTAATTGCGGTTATCATGTCCACGGTGCTATAAGCAGCACAGAGACATGTGAGAGATAAGTTAAGCCTGTTCTCATACGTTACGCGTAATACGCATGAACCTCAGGAATTCTCCACTGCTCGGGCTGCTTCGGTATTCAGTTGGGTATAGTTTTCTACAATAGTGGCGAGGTATACCATATCCATATCCATATTCAACACCGAGATCACCCTTTCTTCATTTTGGTAATTACTTGAAGACGTTTCGTTATGTTCCGAGTTTATCATCACACTTTAAGAATTGTCAAATTTAAATTTTGTGGTGGAGACGGCACCTTGCCGTAATACCGCTTCGATTTGGTGAATTGAAGTTTTTTGGGTATGATTGGGGTAGAGGGGAGGAGTGGAGAGATGAACATATTAATTAGTCCGGAAGCAGCCGCCTGGTTCAAAAGAGAACTGAGCCTCCAGGAGGGCGCATATATCCGTTTGTTCCCCCGGTACAGCTCAGGCGGAGGCCTGCATCCCGGCTTCTCGCTGGGCATTGCTACCGAGCAGCCTGGACGTCCTGCTGTGCAGTTCGGGGAAGGCGGCTTGACCTTCTATATGGAGGAGCAGGATCTGTGGTATATGGAGGGGTACAATCTGTCGATTGTCTATTCACAGGCGGACGATGATATCGAATACAAGTATGAGCCTGTGCCGGTGGCATAAGGGGAGAGCTGGAGCAATTGGCAGATCCCGGCACTGCCGGGGATGCGGAACAAGCCCTTGCCGTCAGGCAAGGGCTTGTTCCAAAATATAAGAATTTATAGGTTACACACCATAACTTATCCTTCTATTTCTCGCTGAAACGGTACCGTCCTTTAAAGGACGGCCAGGCCGTCTCCACTTGTACGCACCAGGCCAACGAAGCTGCCCGCCGCTCAGGTGGCGCGATCAGTGCGAGCTGCGGAAGGTCTCTTCCTCCATGGCGAACTCGAAATCATCAATGTCATATACCTGGACGGGAACTCCGCCTTCGATGATGCGCTGAATCAGCTCGAACTGGTCGGTCAGAATCGGCACCTTCTCACGCTGGGACGCCAGCAGCAGCTCTGTCTCAATCGGATCGAACGCTTCGCCGTAGGAGGCATTGTCGATGCTGTTGATGATGGTAATCTGCGCGTGTCCGCCGAGGAGGATGCCGGAGCTTTTGGCCCAGGGGATATTCAGGCAGCGGTTGATCTTCTTGGCATTGAGCGGCTCCTCGAAATAGTTGATCAGCTCGCGGATTCTGAGTCTGACATGCTTGTCATCATCCGCCTGGCTCATCACCGGCTCATCGCTGTCCCGCAGCTCGTAAAGCTCCATAATTGTGGTATAAGGGACTATATATTCTACAGGGCTCCGCGGGATGAGAAGTTGGCCGTAAATCGCCATCATGACGGCTTCCGTCACAAATTGTCTGGGCATCATTATCCTCCTGAATTTCGGTACTGCAACCGTAACTGTTTAAAAATAATAAAACACTGCAGCGCGCAAATGTCAACTGCACCCTGATGAAGAATGAATTGGAAAGGACCTGACACGCTGTGAAACCTTGGAAATCTTATTATACCTTTGTTCGGCCGTATATGAAATGGATTGTGCTCACTCTGATCATCGGGATGGTCAAATTCAGCATTCCGCTGACGCTGCCGATGATTCTCAAATATGTAGTTGATGAGCTGCTGGGTAATCCGGCATTGACGATAGCGGAGCGGGTCTCGAAGCTGATGACGGTAATCGGCGGGGGCCTGATTCTGTTCGTGATTGTCCGCGGGCCGGTGGAGTATTACCGCCAGTATTTCGCCCAGCTGATTACAAGCAAGGTCCTCTTCGATATGCGCAATAAGCTCTACGGGCATCTGCAGCGCCTGTCGCTGCGTTATTACCAGAATACGAAGGTGGGCGAGGCCATCTCCCGGTTCATTAACGATGTGGAGCAGTCGAAGAACCTGGTTGAGGTCGGAATGATGAATGTCTGGCTGGATATGTTCACCCTGCTCTTCGCGCTGGGCTTCATGCTCTATCTGAATCCGGTGCTGACGCTGGTGGCGATTGCCATTCTGCCGCTATATGGGATTGCTGTCAATACGCTGTACAAGCGTCTCAAGGTGCTGACCAAAGACCGGTCGCAGGCACTTGCCGTCATTCAGGGCTATCTGCATGAACGGATTCAGGGGATTGCGGTCATCCGCAGCTTCACGATGGAGCGGGTGGACCAGCGGCAATTCGAGGAGATCAACGGCAAGTTCCTGCAAAAAGCGCTCGCGCAGACGCGTTGGAATGCCTTCACCTTCGCGATTATCAACACCCTGACCGATATTGCTCCGCTGCTTGTCATCGGATACGGGGGATACCAGGTCATCCAGGGCAATCTGACGCTCGGGACCTTCGTGGCCTTCTTCGGCTATCTGGACCGGATGTATGCGCCGCTGCGCCGCCTGATCAACTCCTCGACCGTGCTGACCCAGGCTTCGGCATCGCTTGAACGTGTGCTGGAGCTGCTGAATGAGCCGTATGATATTGTCGATGCTCCGGGCGCGAAGCCGCTGCTGAAGGCAGCCGGGAAGATCGAATTCAGCAACGTGTGGTTCAAGTATAGCGACGAGCACGAGTGGGTGCTGCGGGACATTAACCTGAGCATTGCTCCGGGCCAGACGGTGGCTTTTGTCGGAATGAGCGGGGGCGGCAAATCCTCGCTGATCAGCCTGATCCCGCGCTTTTACGATATCAGCGAAGGCAGCCTGCGCATGGACGGCCACGATATCCGCGGGCTGACCCAGGAGAGTCTGCGGCAGACGGTGGGCATGGTGCTGCAGGATAATTTCCTGTTCAGCGGCTCGGTACGCGACAATATCCGGTTCGGGAACCCGGAAGCGGGGGAAGAGGAGGTGATGAAGGCGGCGGTGTCTGCGAATGCCCACGACTTCATCATGCAGCTGCCGGAAGGTTATGATACCGAAGTGGGGGAACGGGGTGTGAAGCTGTCCGGCGGACAGAAGCAGCGCGTGGCGATTGCACGGGTATTCCTGAAGGACCCCAAGGTGCTGATTCTGGACGAAGCGACCTCCGCGCTGGATCTGGAGTCTGAGCATCTCATCCAGCAGGCGCTGCAGTCCCTAGCATCTGAGCGGACGACGCTGATTGTGGCCCACAGGCTGTCCACGATTACCCATGCCGACCAGATTATCGTGCTGGAGAACGGGGAGATCACCGAACGCGGCACCCATGAAGAGCTGATGGGACTTGCGGGGAGCTACGCCCGGCTATTCAACGTTCAGCGGCTGGATGCATAACGCGGATATACTATTCTTAGTCCAATAAAAGAGGCTGCAAGTCCACCCGCATAGGTGGGCTTGCAGCCTGTTTCGTCTTGCCTTGGTCTTGCGGTGGTACCGGCTTACATCCGGCCAATCAGCAGCGACAGGATGCCGGCGGCAATCAGCGGTCCCACGGGAACGCCTTTGAACAGAGCCACTCCAAGGACGGTTCCGATGAGAAGCCCGGCGACGATGGTCGGCTGGCTGCCCATGAGCATGGCTCCGCGTCCGCCCAGATAAGCGACCAGGACGCCAACTCCGATGGCGGCCAGGGATTTCCAGTGCAGGAACGACTGTCCGACGGTCTGGAGGGAGATCTTCCCGCTGGCCAGCGGCGTCATGACCCCGATGGTCAGGATAATAATGCCTACGGTCAGCCCATATTTCTCCAGCCAGGGAAAAGCCTGCTGAAGTCCCAGCACACGGATCAGCAGCAGAACGACCATGGCAATGGTAATCGGTGAGTTGCTGCTGATGACACCGAGCGCTGCCAGACCCAGCAGCAATAACGAGGTTATATCCATAGCTTGGATACACTCCTTCTCTTAAGTAAGCCTTGTACTCACAATATGATCGGCAATCAGCTTGCCGTGCCCACGCCCGCTTTCGATGAATACCTCGTTGGCATTCCGTCCGGAAGCGATAACCCCGGCGACATAGATGCCCGGTATATTACTCTCCATGGTAGCGGGGTTAAAGGCTGGTTTGTCCATAGAGTCATCCATCTGCACCCCGGCAGAGGTGAGCAGGGCTCTGCTGGGACGGAAGCCGGTCATCGCCAGTACGAAGTCATTATCCAGCTCGGTAGGTTCCCCGTTCACAGAGGAGGTTACCAAGACCGAGGCCGGGGTGATCTCCGTGACGCGCGATTCCAGATGCAGCGTTATGCTACCCTTTTGCACCATACTCTCGAAGATCGGACGTACCCAGGGCTTGATATTGTCCGAGATACTGCTTCCCCGGTAGACCATATCCACCTTGGCGCCTACCCGCAGCAGCTCCAGCGCAGCGTCCACTGCTGAATTACTGCCCCCGATTACAGCCACCTTCATGCCGGAATAAGGATGTGCCTCGCCAAAATAATGCGTGACCTTCGGCAGCTCCTCCCCGGGAATCCCGATCAGGTTAGGCTGGTCGAAGTAACCGGTAGAGATGACTACGTTCGCTGCGCTGCGCTGCTGCTCCTCGCCGCGCTTGTTGACCGTATGTACAACGAAGCTGCCATCCTCCTGCGGCAGAACGGACAGCGCTTCTTCATAAGCGGCAATCTCAAGCTGATGCTGCGCGGCCGCACGGCGGTAGTAGACCAGCGCCTCATGGCGGTAGGGCTTGTCATTCGGAGAGGTGAAGGGCACATCTCCAATCTCAAGCAGCGGGGTGGTGCTGAAGAACTGCATGTTGGTCGGATACAGGTAGATGGAATGGACAATGAAGTTCTTTTCCACAATCAGGCTGGAGAGCCCTTGGCGCTGGCATTCGATGGCTGCAGACAGTCCGCAGGGACCGGCGCCGATAATAATAACGTCTAGCATAATATCTATGTCCTCCTAAGGTAGTATTCTATTCAGTAAATGGTACCTTATATTTTTGTTTTTTGCCATGGCCGGCGAATTCCGCAAATTGGGGATTGATCAGATGTCAAGATGGGTATATAATTAGATATATATCTAAAGTATGAAATGGCAGTTCCCCCAGACTGCCTGACGAATATCCGTAGGAGCGTGATCCCGCTTGCAGTTAGACAAAATTGTCGCCTATCACAAAGCTTTATCCGATCCCACCCGGCTGCGTATTCTTCTGCTCTTGTCCCGGGGCGAGGTTCACGGTCACGCCTTAGCCGAGAAGCTGAATCTGTCACAGCCTACAGTGACCCATCATGCAGCCAAGCTGCGTGAAGCTGCTCTCATTCAGGAGCGCAGAGACAAGAACACTGTATATTTCAAGCTGAATCCCGAGTTTATCCAGTCAGGCTCTGAGGCCTCGCTGAAATTTATTTTTGCAAAGGGGGTGGAGGAAATGGAGGAAGAGTCGCCTGAACACAGTCTGAAGGAGTCGGTGCTCCGTAATTTTTTTGCCAAAGACGGACGGCTGCGCCAGATTCCCGCACAATACAAGAAGAAATTAATCGCGCTGCAATATATGGTGGAGAAGCTCGAACCGGGTGTGGTCTATTCGGAGAAAGAGATCAACGAGTTCATTAAGCCGTTCCACGATGATTATGCCACAATCCGCCGCGAGTTCATTATGCACCAGTTCATGTACCGGGAGAATGATAAGTACGAGCTTAACCCGCCGGAGCTGTGGACTCACTGGGAAAATGTCAAATAATGATCTAATAAATGGGGATTTTTTATGACAAGTGCGAAACTGCTGATTAAATGTTCAAATAACGAATAAAATGGAATTGTAAGCGTTATCTGACATAACTTCGAAAGGAGACCTTCAGTATGATATTCAAACGTGCCAAAAAAAACTTGCAACCCGTTCATCCGACCGTTACCTTGCCGCAGATCAAGCAGGCTGTAAGGCAATTTGAAGAAGATATGCCCGCTCCCATTAACCGTACCGCTCTGATCCAGGAAGATAAGAGTATTGACCTGAACCGGCTCAAACGATATTTAGGCGGAGTCCCGCAGCAGAAATTCTATATGTCCAGCGAGACCTTTGAGATTTTTGAAGAATCTGACAAGCTGGTGCCGTACTACCTCGACATGGTTCAATCGGCGGTAGACAATTATATCAGTGACACCGGCAAGCTGCCGCTGCTCGAAGACGCCTGGCTCCCTGAGGTTCATTACCGGCTGTTGTCCACCGAGCGTTATCTGAAGGAGACACCGCCGTTCCCGCTCTACATTACTGACGAGGAAATGATGCTCACGCACCGGGCAGAGCATTTTGAACATCTTGAATCCTGAAAGCTCTGCGTACCTGATTCCCCTATACAGGCCATTCTGACGAAGGAGAGGTTATCCTTCCGGGCGGAATGGTCTTTATTTTGCTCCCCGGAGCGAGTACAATAAGCATCTGGTGTTTTGACTGCAGAAATGGAAGACAGAAGGGGAGCGTATACATGAGAGAGGTACAAGCGTTGCTGTTTGATCTGGATAACACCCTGATGGACCGTGATCAGACCTTCCGCAGCTTCAGTACGAAGTTTGTTCAGGATTTCATGGGACATCTTAGCGAAGAGCAGGCCGCGGAGGTTGTAGAGGATATGATTATCAGGGATGCTGACGGATACCGGGATAAGGATGGGTTCTTCGCGGAGCTTAGCGAGGTTCTTCCTTGGGAGAAGGCATTGACCACTGCGGACATACGGGCCTATTATGACGAGACCTATATCCGTCACGGGGCGATGATGAAGCATGCGCTGGAGACACTGGAGTATTGCCGGGACCGGGGATATCCGCTGGGACTGGTCACGAACGGCGGCACAGATATTCAATATGGCAAAATCGATCTGCTCGGACTCCGCGGCTACTTCCGCACGATCGTCATTTCGGGCGAAGCCGGGATCAGCAAGCCTGATCCTGCGATCTACCGGTTAGCCCTGGAACGTCTGGGTTCCACGGCAGAACAGACTATATTCATCGGCGATCATCCGGTGAATGATATCTGGGGGGCGGCGCAGAGCGGGATGGATACGATCTGGCTGAAGCGCAACCACCCTTGGGATGAATCACTGAACGTGAAGCCTCTCGCTATCATTCAGGAGCTGGAGGAGCTCCGGGGTATTATTTAAGCAAGTTAGGCCCACTGTTGACAAACGGTATCCGGGCCGTTTATTATTACAGCATATTATTTCGGAAGGAGACGATGTCAAATGGCAGTTTATACTAGCGGTTCAGGATTGGTTGCTACTGTTGTGGATACGTGTCTTCCGGGAAATGCGGCTGTGGAGTAATAATTGATCCCAGCTTCGCAGGTAAGCTCTATGATGCCTTCTAGAGCCGCCGGGAACCGTATCGGTTCCGGCGGCTTTTTTGCGTGTGCAGGTCTGCTGCATCACGCCCGGATAGTGGATTCTGCTCTTCTCGCGCAGAGGAGCAGACTCACTACCCTGGAATGACTCTGCCCGCAGCGGACGGTCTTTGCTGTACAACAGCAAAAGCCGGACCGCGGCCGAGTCTGCCTCTACCGCCGGAACCTTTGGGTTCCGGCGGTTTTTTGTGTGCGCATGTGGAGCCAATGCTGCCCGGAGATACATGGATGATGTGATAAGCGGAGGTATGAGAACGATAATAACCCATTCAGGAGGAAATGCATGAATATCGATATCAAGCTTGAACAGTACGGCTGGAATGAAGAATGGAACAGAAAATGGACAGATAAGCTGCGGCTGCTGGACGACAGGGAGTATGCAGCGGGCCGGATTGCCGGAGATTTCGGCAGTAAATACAGGGTGATTACTGCAGCAGGTGAAATATGGGGTGAGCTGTCAGGCAAGTTCCGGCATTCGCTGAGCGGGTCCGGCGAGTATCCGGCGGTAGGGGACTGGGTGGTCCTGGCGATGCAGGATGGCGGAGCGCATGCGGTGATCCATGGTGTGCTTCCCCGTCACAGCGTCATCTCGCGCAAGGTGGCTGGCCCGACTCAGGAGGAGCAGATTGTGGCTTCCAACGTGGATACCTTATTCCTGGTCAGTGCATTGAATGATGATTTCAATGTACGGCGGATGGAGCGTTATCTGATTATGGCCTGGAACAGCGGGGCGAATCCCGTCATTCTATTGACCAAGGCAGATCTGTGCACCGATGCGGAGCTGAAAATGGCCGAAATGCAGCAGGCGGCTCCCGGTGTCCCGGTCCATGTGGTCAGCGCCTTACTGGGCGACGGTCGGGAGGAGCTCCAGCCCTACATCGGCAGCGGCCAGACGGTAGCTCTGACCGGTTCGTCCGGCTGCGGCAAATCAACGATGGTCAACTGGCTCAGCGGCCGGAATCTGCAGCTCACCCAGGATGTGCGGGAAGGGGACAGCCGCGGACGTCATACGACCACACACCGCGAGCTGTTCGTCCTCCCGGATGGCGGAATCATCGTCGATACGCCGGGAATGCGCGAGCTGCAATTGTGGGAGGATGACGGCGGACTGGACCTGGCGTTCGGTGAGATCAGTACGCTTGCGGCGGAATGCCGTTTCAGCGACTGTACTCATAAACGGGAGGAAGGCTGCGCCGTGCTTGAGGCTGCCGCCAGCGGTGTGCTGGACGGGAAGCGGCTGCAGAATTACCACAAGACGCAAAAGGAGCTGCAATTCCAGAACAGCAAGGAAGCGAGACAGAAGCGCAAGACAGCCGCCGCCTCTGCCAAAAGCACCCCTCCCCGTGCCAAGGGCAACAGCTGGCAGCGGGTGCTGGACGAATATTGAGCGGGAGTGCCAAGTTCCCGATTTTCTAAAAGCTTCAAACGTTAAAAAAAGCAGCGATTCTCCCATTATGGGGGAATCGCTGCTTTCCGTTTTTGGTTTTTTTTAGTGCTCAAGTTGATCCAACTCCGAAATAAAGAGCTGTCCCAAGTTTGGGACAGCCCGTTTTACGTATGTTGGTTAAAGTATTAGCAGATTAGAACGATGCTGCTGCTGTCTTAGCCAGTTGCAGACCGGAAGCGATAATGTCAGCGGATTTGTCCGGGTTCTGGTTGTGTCCTTCGATGATTACCTGTGTAGTTTCCTTGAAGCCCCAGAAGTTCAGGTTGCCCATGATGAAGTTAACGGCCATTTCAGCACTTGCTGCCGGGCCTTCGGAGTACACGCCGCCTCTGGCGTTAAGAACAGCTGCTTTTTTGCCAGTCAACAGTCCTACAGGACCTTCAGCAGTATACTTGAAGGTAGTTCCAGCCTGGTTCAGGTAGTCGATATAAGTGTGCAGTACAGCCGGAACGGTCATGTTCCAGAGCGGGAAGGCAAAGACTACTTTGTCAGCGGCCAGGAACTGGTCCAGATATTTCTTAACAAGTGCAGCGCCTGCTGCTTCTTCAGGAGTGGCTTCGAAGCCTTGAGCGGCTTTGTATACGCCAGTGATGAGTGTGTTATCGTAGTAAGGAAGCTGTTCAGCGAACAGGTCGAGTTCAGTAATCTGGTCCTGCGGATGAGTCTCCTTGTAGCTGGACAGGAATTCGTTGTAGAGCTGAACACTTACGGATTGCTCGGCAGGGCGGTTATTAGCTTTGATAAACAGTACATTCGACATTATGATTTCTCCTTAGATATCTATTTAATATTAACTATCGATAATATAGCATTTAATTTTTAGTTTGTAAATATCCGTCGGATAAAATTTTTATTCTGCCTATAGAAGCTGCTGTCCTTCGTCAAAGGTACCATATCTTCTATAACGGATTCTTAATTTGCCACTCAAAGGCCCATATGTAGTATGACTAATTTCGCAAGCGGTGGAGGCGCAGCCAGGGACAAGTTTAAGGAATCAGCGGCCCGGTTATATAGGTGATATAAGGAGAAGAGGAAATGATTCCCTCTCCAGATCACGGGACTAAGCCCCCATTTAAAGGAGCGATTGACATGTCCATCGACCGTTTCATCCTGAAGAAGCTGGACAGCTGTCACGAAGAGCATACCCGGCGTAACCTGGTGAAGTTGTTCAAATTGCGAATTAAAAAGGCGGAGAAAGAGGAGAACCGGAACCTCCGGATTGGCTGACTGATGGTATAATGTTGACTGCTAAGCCCCTGTAACCCATAGACTAAGCGCATCCCTCACTTGCGGGCATGTGCTTTTTTAAGTTGTTTAACTTTATATGTATACCGGCAAAAAAATATCCCTCTGTTTAATAGAGGGATAAGGCCAATGAATCATTTTCACTGTAACTGTGCAATATAGCTTCTGAGCCTTTAATTTCGATACTGATCAGGGAATTCAAACAGGTCTGCAGGGCGTTTTTGCCTTTTTGAATTTTGAGTTCAAGCGTACTGTTGAGCAGTCGAAGTACTTTTTGGGTCGGCTGTTTGTTTTCTGTTGTGAAATATACAGGGACAAGCTTGTTTTGAAAAGTGATGAGCATTCTCATTTTGAAAACCACCTCGCTAAAAGTATTTCATGGTATTGATCTTACCCTGTGTTTCTTAATTTTACCTTAAAATTAGCTTATGATAACATAAAGATTGCAAGTTTTATAGTTTTGCAGTTTTTTTGAAAGCCACTCATTTACATTAATACTTACATGTATGCTACAGAGGAAGGGATAAAGAATGTGAATAAGCAAGATTGTATCTGTCTGGCTCAGTATCTGTTCCCGGGTGAAACCCGGCGTAGAGTGGTGGCAGAGCTCCTGCGCACAGCCTCCGGCTCCAAGCGGATCTGCAGAATGAAATTCAATGAGCGTGAATATTCGCAGGACATATGCCTGCAAGTACATAAGGATAAGATCCTCCTGACAGGGTTAACGGAAGAGGACGATTTCAGATGCGAGCTGAAGGAGCCGGCAGAGATGAAGCGCGCCTGCTATTACCTGTTCAATTGCTTCGAGCGTGCGCAGCCACTGAACCCGTCCGCTCCTGCGGTATTCCTGTCCAGACGGAGTTATGAGGAGATTCATGAGAAGGCCGGAACATGGACGTTGTGTGTGCTGGCGGCTTCACTGGAAGCGGAGACAGGTGATCCTGACAGCTCCGCTGAATTGGCTAAAGTGCTTAAGAACCGGACAGCTTCCGGTGAACTGCGGTTATGTGCGAAGAATGGGGAAGGCTGGACCCTGCAGCAGATTTCTTACATTGAAGCTTCTTCGGGCGGATGGGTTCTGCGCAGCAGCAGTGAGCAGGATGACGGTTATATCATTGCGTTCCCGCTGACCCGGGCGGAGCTGTGTCATGCTTTTGGGGAATGGCTGCTCTATTAAGATTGTTCTTGCAAAATAACCCCGGCGGAAGCACCGCCCAATTCAGACGGGTCTGGCTCGCTGGTCCGGTACAGCGTGAATACGGCGCTGCGATCATTCATAGAATGGGCGGGGTTGACGAACCGAATATAATGTAAGCGCTTCATATATTGTACTTTAACCTTTCCATAGACTCCCGCATATGCATAGAGCAAGGGCGAAAGACCCGGGAGGAAAGGAGTGGAGAGGATGAAATGGTTCAAAAGACTGTCATTGCCGTTCTTGTTGATGCTTGTGCTCGGCTCTGTTCTTGCAGGCTGCGGCAGTAAAACCGGTGATGTCAAGGTGAAAATCGGCGAAGTTACCCGTTCCGTGTTCTATGCGCCTGAATATGTGGCCTTATCGCAGGGGTTTTTCAAGGATGAAGGGCTGGATGTTGAGCTGCAGACGATACCTGGCGGAGATAAAACCATGACGGCCCTGCTCTCAGGGGCAATCGATGTGGCGCTGGTCGGTTCGGAGACCTCTATTTACGTGTACCAGCAGGGGGCGGATGATCCTGTAATTAATTTTGCGCAGCTCACGCAGCGGGATGGAACCTTCTTGTTCGCGCGTACACCGGACAGCCATTTTACATGGGACAAAGTGAAGGGGTCGACCTTCCTTGGGCAACGGCAAGGGGGCATGCCGCAGATGGCGGGCGCATTCACACTGCTGAACAAGGGGATTGATGCGGGGAAGGATCTGACGCTGATCCAGAACATTGATTTTGCCAATATTGCCGGTGCATTTGCTTCCGGGACTGGAGATTATGTGCAGCTGTTCGAGCCTCAGGCATCGATCTTCGAGAGTGAAGGCCGGGGTCAGGTGGTCGCTTCCTTCGGGGTAGAGAGCGGTTATCTGCCGTATACGGTATTCATGTCCAAGCAGAGCTACATTACTAAGAATCAGGACACGGTGCAGAAATTCACCAATGCGGTCCAGCGTGCTCAGTTATGGGTGAAGGCTCATAGTCCTGAGGAGATTGCTGACGCGGTAATGCCGTATTTTGACAAGATTGACCGGGGCATTGTGGTCTCTGCCATCAGCCGTTATAAGGAACAGGATACCTATGCGGTGAATCCGGTAATTGATGAGAAGGAATGGAATAATCTGCTGGATGTCATTGACCATGCCGGTGAGCTGAAGGAACGGATTCCAGCCGCTAAGATTGTTAATAACAGCTTTGCAGAGCGGGCAGAGAGCACCATTAAGGAGTGAGGAGGCCGACCACTATGCTTCCAGTAGTCGAGTTGAAGGAAGTCACGCACGCCTACCTGGGAGACCGCGAGGCTTCGCTTGCTATAGGGGATCTGAATCTCAGCGTCAGCCAAGGCGAGTTCGTCAGCCTGGTCGGACCGAGCGGCTGCGGCAAAACGACGATTCTGTCGATCATCGCCGGGCTGCTGCAGCCTTCACGCGGTGAGGTGCTGCTCAGCGGACGTAAGACCGCGGGACCTTCGCCGGAGGTCGGCTATATGCTCCAGCAGGACTATCTCTTCCCCTGGAGGACGATTGAGGATAACGCGCTGCTCGGGCTGGAGCTGACCGGAAGGCTCACCGGAAGCTCGCGTGCCAAATCGCTGCAGCTGCTGGCCGATATGGGGCTGGAGGGCAAGGAGCAGGCTTATCCGGCACAGCTCTCGGGAGGGATGCGCCAGCGTGTCGCTCTGGTGCGGACACTGGCTACCGACCCCGGCCTGCTGCTGCTTGATGAGCCATTCTCGGCGCTGGACTACCAGATTAAGCTGCAGCTGGAGGATCTGGTCTCGGAGACGCTAATGCGCCGGGGAACCACGGCGATTCTGGTTACGCATGACCTGTCTGAAGCGATTGCGGTCAGCAGCCGGGTCATTCTGCTCCAGCCGAATCCGGGCAGAATCCGCAGGATTTTTGAGATTCCGGAAGCGATTCGCCGCACCCCGCCGCTGTATGCGCGGGACCTGCCGGGCTTCGCGGAGCTTTTTCACGAGGTATGGAAGGAAATGGAGCTGGCAGGGAGGGAAGAAATGTGAATACAGAAGCGCAGCCCCGTGAGACGGCCTCCCGTGCGCAGTGGCTGGAACAGAAGCATGCGGATTACAGGAAGAAGAAGCTGCGCCGCAAGAGTCAGGTGCTTATGGTCCGGAGCAGCCTGCTGCTGCTGTTCTTCGTGCTCTGGGAAGCCGGGGCCAGAATGGGCTGGATCGATGAGCTGTTGTTCAGCTATCCGACGAAGGTGTTCGGGCAGATCTGGGACGACATGGTCAGCGGGAGTCTGTGGCCGCATTTGGGAATGACCGTGGGCGAGACCGCAGTGGGCTTCATTCTGGGTACCCTAATCGGGACGCTGCTGGCTGTCGTCATCTGGTGGTCACCTTTTCTGTCCGCCGTGCTGGACCCTTATATGGTCGTATTCAACAGTATGCCGAAGGTGGCGCTGGGCCCGATCTTCATTGTCATGTTCGGGGCAGGCTTCACCGCCATTGTCATTACCACCTTATCGATTACCGTGATTATCACGACTCTGGTAGTGTACAACAGTTTTTGCAGCGTGGACCCGAATCTGGTCAAGGTGGTCCGCTCCTTCGGTGCCTCCAAAAGCCAGGAGTTCTGCAAAGTCATTCTTCCGGCTTCATTCCCGGCGGTGGTCTCCACCCTTAAGGTGAATGTCGGCATGTCCTGGGTCGGGGTTATTGTCGGTGAATTTCTGGTTGCGAAATCGGGGCTGGGGTATCTGATCATCTACGGCTTTCAGGTGTTCAACTTCACCCTGGTCATGTCGAGTCTGCTCATTATTGCGGCTGTGGCTACGGCTATGTACCAACTGGTGGTGTATGTGGAGAAGCTGCTGCTGTCGAGACGGTAAGAACCATGTCATATTGTGTCTCTTGGCAAAATCTTGTACCATGACTATATCTTTATTTGAATGATGAAGCTTAACGGTGTAGGAGAGATATTCACATGGGATTTCGTATTATTAAAACGGCGGCTGCAACTTTGCTGTCTATTCTGCTGGCAGCCGCCGCTGGTATCCCTAATGCGCAAAGCGCGGGACTGCTGGCCATTCTCGGGGTGGAAACGACCCGCAAAAGGAGTCTACGCACGATTTCGGCGCGCTTCTTCGCCTCATTGGTGGGACTCTTTTTGGGCTGTATTCTATTCTTCGCCCTGGGCTTTCATTATTGGGTACTAGGACTGTATGTATTGTTCGGCTTCCCGCTGATTGTCAAAGCCGGCTTCAAGGAAGGGATCGTCACCAGCTCGGTAATTGTGTTCCGCGTGTTTGGACAAGCTGATATTACGGTTCATATCCTGCTGCAGCAGGTGGAACTGCTGATTATCGGCCTCGGCTCGGCTGGCCTTGTGAACTTCATCTATATGCCGCAGACCGGCGGGATTATTGCGGGTATCCGCAAAGAGGTGGACGGCTACTTCTCGGTCATCTTCCGGCAGATGGCCAGAACGCTCCGTGATCCCGGTTATATCTGGGACGGAAAAGAGCTGATCGGGGCAGGGGAGGCTGTACAGAAGGGGCTCAGCGCGGCATCCAGGGAAATGGAGAATCATGTGATCCACCCGGATGAAGCCTGGAATGTATACTTCTACATGCGCAAGGAGCAGCTGGAGTCCATCCAGAATATGATGCAGCTGCTCTCACAGGTGTACCGGCAGCTGCCGCACGGAGATATGGTGGCCGAGCTGTTCGACCAGCTTAGCGGCGATGTGCTGGCTGAGGAATACACCGGCCGGACCGAGCGGCTGCTGGAGGAGCTGCAGCAGGAGTTCCAGGAGATGGAGCTGCCGGATTCGCGTGAGGAATTCGAGATCCGCTCTGCAATTCTGCAATTGTGCCGCGAGCTTGCGCTGTATCTTAAGATTGCCAAGCGCTATAAGAGCCCGGTGGAGCTGCGTCCGGCGAAGGACAAACAGCCTGCGAAAGGCAAAGCATAAGCAAATCCATGTAATTTAGGTGTCAGGTATTCACATTCCGGTGTAAAATAACGATAAGAAACATAAGCGCCCAAAGTGAGCTTGTCTCTTAAGTGATGTCCAAAACCCAAGAATCTTGGTCTGGCAGGTGAGGAATATGAATAACAGCAATGATCAATATATCGGCAAACAGCTGGTAGCGAACCTTTTTAATCATAGCGGTGTATTTGTCTTGCCGGCATTGACCCTGCTCACCGGAGAGCATATCCGCCTGATTACGCAGCACAAGATCGTTCTGGAGCCGCAGGATGTGGTCCAGGTCGACAGCGCTGCATTCTATCAGCTGGCTGTGGATGATTGTACGGCGGCGATGGAGAGTATTTTTGAGCAGCTGCGCTATACGAAGACGAAGCGTCTGCCAATGATTGAGCTCAGGAATGAAGTGATCCCGTTCATCCAGCAGGTGAGCGAGAAGAATGATTTCTTTGGAATATTGTCTGCGCTGCAGACTAAGGATGACTATACATACAGGCATAATGTGGCGGTGGGCATCATCTCTACGCTGCTTGGCAAATGGCTGAAGCTGAAGCCGGACGAGCTGAGCATGCTGACGATTGCTGCGACGCTTCATGATATCGGCAAAATTATGATTCCGGCCGAAATCCTCACCAAGCCGGGTCCGCTGAGTGAGGATGAATATGCCCTGATGAAAAAGCACACCACCTATGGCTATGAGATGATCCGCGATACGGTGGGTACCAATCATATGCAGGCGCTTGTGGCGCTGCAGCATCACGAACGGATGGACGGCAGCGGCTATCCCTTCGGCGTGCTGGGCCACCGGATTACGGATTTCAGCAAAATCGTGGCGGTAGCGGATATTTTCCACGCGATGACTTCAGACCGGTTCTATCGAACAGCCGCGCCGCTGTATGAGGTACTTAAGCAGATGGACGAGAACGTCTACGGCAAGCTGGACCCGTATATCTGCAGTGTGTTCATTAATAAGCTAATGCAGTCGATGATCGGCAATGAGGTGCTCCTGACGGACGGGCAGATCGGCAAAATCATTATGATTCTGGCCCACGACCCGCTGCGTCCGCTGGTGAACATCGGTGAGGACTTCATCGATCTCAGCCGCCACCGGCAGCTTGGCATCGTACGTGTACTTTCCTAGCAGGGGGCCTCTGCCCTTCCCGGCTTAAAATGTTGGCACAACAAAAAGTAGCGGTTTTCCCGGTTTGGGGGAGCCGCTACTTTTGTTTTTTTTCGCTTCAGGAGACTCATAATGGACTAAATCCGGCAATAAAATGAAGCAAAGGGCTTCAGTTACGGCATCTGAGGGCTTACCCAAATTTATTTCTACTCTAACAATCAACAAATGCCCAGAACGTGCATACACTTGATAGTGAATGATTGTATGGAGGAGGTTCAAAGATGTCATTAAGCCATAAACGTCAAACAAGGGAGATCATTACGAAGGCAATTTGCGGCAAAGGTCGTAAGTTCTCTACAGCAACCCATACCGTGACTCCGCCACATCATCCGACTAGTATTCTGGGGGCTTGGATCATTAACCACCAGTACGAAGCGGTTGCCGCCGGGAACGGAATCGAAGTAATCGGTACCTATGATGTGAACATCTGGTATTCGTACGACAAAAACAAGCAGACCGAGGTTGCCAAGGAAACGGTCTCCTATGTGGAGCTTATTCCATTGTCGTACCTCGACCCGAGACACCGTGCTTCCACGGCACAGGTCTCTGCGGAGGCAACGCAGGAACCCAATTGTGTGGAAGCCGGGGTATCGCCGGGCGGAGGCAGTGTGACACTGCGGGTGGAACGCGAGTTCGATGCGGAACTGGTGGCTGAGACCAAGCTCCGCGTGTTTGTCAGTGATCAGGCCGATGATCTGGAAGACAAGGATTATGATTTTGAAGGCGAGAATTATGATTACGATGATTTGGACCCTGACGCCCTGGATGATGAGTTGTAGGAAGGTGTGCGCCGCTGCCTGAAGTACTGTGTGGGTTATGATCCATTATATGATGAGAGGGCAGCGGCGTAGAGGGCGAATGCCCTCTTTTTTTTAAAATATAAAAATATTTTTTGAATGGTAAGGATGTAGGCTTCATGCTGTTGAGTATCCTTCAAGGCGAAATGAAGCGGAGGGGGATGCTGGAGCTGGAGAAGCGGCATTCATCAGGAATATTAAACAGGGCAGCGTTCGAATGTTCAAGTATAGTGCGACAGGGTCTTTGTAAGGATGCTTGTGCTATTTCCATTTGATAATTTGGGGGTCAGGTTTCCTCAGCGGCTTATCGCTCAAAGGGTATTGTCCGGTAACCGGACGGTGCGCGAGGGGATACGGCCCTGAGGAATTTCGTATGGGCGGAGGCATTAGACATGAATGAAGGGTTGAACGTATTCCGGCAGCTGGCACCGGAGCAGATCGAACGCAGGCTCCGGCGCTGCGGGATTGAGGCCGACTCCATTTCTATCGCTAGAGGGTCGCGGCGACAAGATACAAGAGACACCCAAAACCACTCGCATGGACAAGACCCCGCAAGCTACAGACAGCATTACCGAGTGCTTATTTTCAATCTGGCCGTGCTGGACTGCCAGCCGCTTGGAGCGGGGGCGGCTATGGGCGGGGGGCTTGGGGCTGGATGGTTGGCTGGGGATGGGAGTGGCAGGGGAAGAGTTGGAGAGCAAGGGGAGAATGAGAGTGGTGGGGTAGGAGTTGGAGGTCAAGGCGGGAATGGGAGTGAGGGAGTAGGAGTTGGAGGGCAAGAGGAGTATGGGAATGGTGGGGGAGTAGCTGGGGGGCAAGAGGATTATGGACGTGGTGGTGGAAGAGTTGGAGGGCAAGAGGAGTATGCGAGAGGTGGCGAAGGAGTTGGAGGGCAAGAGGAGTATGGACGTAGTGGGGGCAGAGTTGGGGGGCAAGAGGAGTATGGACATGGTGGTGGAAGAGTTGGAGGGCAAGAGGAGTATGGGAGAGGTCGGGGAGTAGCTGGGGGGCAAGAAGAGTATGGGAATAGTGGGGGAGGAGATGGGGGGCAGGGTGAGTATGGGAGTGGAGTGGTAGGAGCTGGGGAGCAAGAAGAGTATGAGCGTGGAGGGCCAGGAGTTGAGGAGCGAGAGGAGTATGGGAGTGGTAGTGTAGGAGTTGGAAGGCAGGGTGAGTATCGGAATGGTGGGGATGAGTTTGGAAGTTTAGGTGGTGGAGGAAGGGAGCTGCGGGGGGCTGCAGGGGTTCTGCGGACCACTGCGGTGCGGGCGTTGTATAGTCTGGGACTGGACAGCGGCGAGGTGGAGCTGCGGGCCATGGGCGGGCGGCGGTACATGGTCACAGGCATCACTCCGGTGCTGCCTGATCCCGCAGGAGCGCTGCCTGAGCCGTACCGTTCAGCATACGTAGCGCTTGCGCAGATGCTTGACGGTGAGCAGCCGGGCCGGCCGGGGCTGCTCATGGGCATGGACCCGGAGTTCCTGCTGCTCCGGGAATCCTCTGGCCGCGTCGTGCCGGCGTCGCGGTACCTGCCCATGGACGGCGTCGCGGGCTGCGACGCCGGACCCCCGGGAACGCGCGGCGTGTTCCCGGTGGCGGAGCTGCGCCCCGCGCCGCGCGGGGAACCGCGCGCGCTGCTGGCGCAGCTGATGTCCGCCGCACGCGAGGCGGACCGGCTCATTGCCGACCGCTCGCTGCGCTGGCGGGCGGGAGGTATGCCGCTGCGGGGCTGGGCCCTCGGCGGCCACCTGCACTTCAGCGGCGTCACGCTGTGTGCGCCGCTCTTGCGCGCGCTAGATAACTATCTGGCGCTGCCCTTGTTCCTGCTGGAGGACATCCGGGCTGCGGCCCGGCGTCCCCGCTATGGCGTGCTCGGCGATTTCCGCCCTCAGCCGCATGGCGGCTTCGAGTATCGGACCCTGCCGAGCTTCCTGGTCTCCCCGGTCATCGCCAAAGGCGCGGTCTGTCTGGCTCACCTGATCGTGAGCCATTATGAAGACCTGCCGCTGCGCCCGCTCGACCGGGAAGACCTGCATGCCGCCTTCTACAGCGGCGGCAAATCTCCTCTGCGCACAGCCTGGCCTCCCCTGGAGGCGCAGCTGCGCGCACTGGGCGGCTACGCAGCCGCCGCCCGGTGGATTGATCCGCTGCTGCGCGCCATAGCGGAGCAGCAGAGCTGGGATGAGTCGCGGGATATCCGCGGCTCCTGGGTACGGAGCGCCCCGCCGGACTCCGGGGCGCTGCCTTCCGGGCGGGCGGATGCATATCAATAGAGCCCGCCGCCCGTCAAGTCCCGATAGCCGCCAGTTACAGCTTTCCCGCGCCGCTAGGTATGGGAAGCTCTAACTATGGCGGCGCTATTTTTTAACAAACAATCGTACTCATATACTCCGCTCAATTACTCTCAATTTCTCTAAATTTCTCTAAATTACTTAAGTTACTCAACCAATCATCCCCTTCAAACGTGCGCCCATTCATGAAACTTCGTTCGAAGTGAACATTCAGCCATAGGTGTATTCTGTACAACTAAACGCACTCCAAAAGAAGCTTTTTCTCTTCTAAGTGTAGTCTGTACAACTAAATTTGCCCGAATGGCGTGAACCCGAGTACAGATGGATTTTTAAATGTACAAACTACAACTAAACGGATCATTGGTAGGACATCGGACACTTTAGTTGTACGAAATGCAATTAAGCATACCACTGTAGCTTGTATATAAAGGGGACACAGAAGAACCTCAGGATGCGGTTGGTCAAACTGCTGTTCGTTACTTCCACTAATAAAAATCTGACGTATTCTTACCAGTGCAAGTTACTATTCTAATCCCGCTATCGCAACTATATGGGTCTGTTGAAGTAATTAACGAAGTGATTAACAAAGCTGATTATCTGAGTGATTGTATTTACTGCAGCAGAATCGCCGTTTGCCAGCGCCGAGATCCATTCTGATGTAGTTCGTACATTAGATTTCTGGGATTTGGTCCGAAAACTCTCCTTTTAAGGATTTCTAATGTACGAAGTGCAACAGATCCTATTTTTCAGACAATTACAGGGCCATCTAATGCACAAACTACAATAGAATAAAAAACCTGCCAGGAACTCTCATCACCATACCTGACTATGCTTGCCTGAGCCTCCGTCACCATATTTCGCACTCACACAAGCATCCGCATTTGCCACTCCGCACTCGCACTCGCGTATACGCATCTGGACCAAGTATTTTCACCTGTATTCCCACCACATATAGCCCGCACTCTGACCAAACATTCTCAGCCGCTCTTACTGCTCACCCACATCCCATACTGATTTTATTGACCAACATTCTTCCACATACACATTACACTCGCATCCCCCCAATTTACTCACGCTCCCCACATCCTTGCCCCGCCCCGCATTCCGCCTCACTCAGCCCCTAACACTCGCATCCCCCAAGTTACTCACGCTCCCCACATCCTTGCCCCGCCCCGCATTCCGCTTCACCCCGCCCTTACACCCGCCCCAACATCTCCACATTCCTCCCACCCCCCAACCAATATATCTCCCACACTCATTCCACACTCCCCCCACAAACCCCTAATCCCCAAGCGCCAGCCCGCCCGACATCCCCTTGAATACCCCCACCAACTTTTAGCAACCTTTGCGGGCGTGCCGGGGGTAACCCGGGGAGCGGAGTTTCTGCTATAATAGAGAACAGTATGAAGTAGGTATGGAGGTAGACGATGGCAAACTATACGCCGATGATTCAGCAGTATCTCAAAGTCAAGGAAGGGGCGAAAGACGCTTTCCTTTTTTTTCGTCTGGGCGATTTCTATGAAATGTTCTTCGAGGATGCCCTCTTGGCATCCAAAGAGCTTGAGATTACATTAACAGGCCGCGACGGCGGGGTGGGCGAGAAAATTCCAATGTGCGGAGTGCCGTATCATGCCGCCGAGGGGTACATACAGCGACTTATCGAGAAGGGCTACAAGGTGGCGATCTGCGAGCAGCTGGATGATCCTGCGGTGACTAAAGGGATGGTCCGCCGTGATATCGTCCGGGTCGTAACACCGGGTACGGTAATGGACGGCAAGATTATTTCGGACAAAAGCAACAACTACCTCGTCTGCGTAACAGAGGAAGACGGGATGATGGCGCTGGCCGCCTGCGATTTGACGACAGGTGAGCTGTATGTCACATCGGTACTCGCAAGCACCGAGTGGCTGCGCGATGAGATTGGCATCTACGAGCCTGCGGAGATTATCGGGGATTCAGCCCTGCTGGAGGAGCTGCGCAGTGAAGCTTCCCTGTTGGCCAAGCCTGTGGTCTATACGCCGTGGGACAAGCAGGAGGAGGCGCTGGCCCGCCGCCAGTTCGGCGAAGCGGCCTGGGTCCGGCTGGAGAAGGAGCGCTGCCGTGCCCTGGCGCTGCTGATCTCCTATTTCAGCGAGACCCAGCGCCGTTCACTGGGACAGCTTACCCAGATTTCTCCTTACGAGCCGGGGAATTATATGATTCTCGATCCGTTCACCCGGCGTAATCTGGAGCTGACCGAGACCGTGAGGGAACGCTCCAAAAAAGGCTCGCTGCTCTGGCTCCTGGACCGCACCGAGACCTCGATGGGCGGCCGCCTGCTGCGCCGCCGGATCGATAAGCCGCTCTTGCAGCGCGCGCCGATTGAGCGCCGTCTGGAAGCCGTCGACTATCTGTATAACCAGTTCATCGTCCGCGAGGATCTGCGCGGGGCGCTGAAGGAGATCTACGATCTGGAGCGGCTGGTCGGGCGGATTGCCTTCGGCAGTGCGAACGGGCGCGATATGAACGCACTCAGGCTGTCCCTGGCCCAGATTCCTGCGCTGAAGGAGATGTGCCTGACCTCTGGCTCTTCTACCTTAAGGGAGATCGGTGCGTCTATGGATGAATGCGCGGAGCTTCGTGAGGATATTGAACGGGCGATTGTGGAGGATGCACCGGTGTCCGTGCGTGACGGCGGAATCATCCGCGCGGGCTACCATGAGCGTCTGGACGAGCTGCGGGAAGCCAGCAGCAGCGGCAAGCGCTGGATTGCTGAGCTTGAGGCGAAGGAACGCCAGGTGACCGGGATCAAATCCCTCAAGATCGGCTATAACAAAATTTTCGGTTATTATATAGAAATTACCCGTTCCAATCTGTCCTCGCTGCCGGAAGGCCGCTATGAGCGCAAGCAGACACTGGCTAATGCCGAGCGGTATGTCACCCCGGAGCTGAAGGAGAAGGAAGCGCTGATCCTGGAGGCCCAGGATAAGATGACAGATCTGGAATACAGTCTGTTCACCGAGCTGCGCGAGCGGATCAGCAGCCAGGTTCCGCGCCTGCAGGCGCTGGCCGAGAAGGTGGCGGAGATTGATGTGTATCAGTGCCTCGCAGCCGTCAGCGCGGAGCACCGGTTCGTGAAGCCGAAGCTGTCCGACAGCTACGATCTGCGGGTTGAAGGCGGACGCCATCCGGTCGTGGAGGCGGTGCTGAAGGATTCGGCATTCATTGCGAACGGCAGCACACTCAGTAAGGACGAGGGGAATATCCTGCTGATTACAGGACCGAACATGGCCGGCAAAAGCACGTATATGCGCCAGGTGGCGCTCATCTGCATCATGGCCCAGATCGGCTGCTTCGTGCCTGCAGCCAGCGCCGAGGTGGCGCTGATCGACCGCATCTTCACGCGGATCGGTGCAGCCGATGACCTGATCGGCGGCCAGAGCACGTTCATGGTCGAGATGGCAGACATTCAGGTCATGACCGAGAAAGCAACCGCTCGCAGCCTGATCATCATCGATGAGCTGGGCCGGGGGACCTCGACCAGTGAGGGGATGGCGATTGCCCAGGCGGTGATCGAATATGTGCATGATACCATTGCCTGCAAGGCACTGGTATCCACACATTTCCATGAGCTGGCCCATCTGGAGCAGAGCCTTAGCGGTCTGCGGAATTATTCGATGGCGGTCCAGGAGAGCGGCGACAAGGTGAACTTCCTCCGCAAGCTTGTGCCGGGAGCTGCGGACAGCAGCTACGGGATCTATTGTGCAAGGCTGGCTGGATTGCCAGAAGGAATTATTGACCGGGCCTACGGGCTGCTCCAGAGCATTGAACAGGCTTCTCCGCCGGGCGCCGCAGCGCTGAATTACGGTACGGGTTACAGTAACCGGAGCGGGGGCGGAACGGTTATACAGGAGCATCAGGCTACCGCTGCGCAGACGCCGGATGCCGGACAAGGAGCTGCCTCAGGCAGCCACTCCTATTCGGCTGAACGCACCGCGCAAGCTCCAGTACATCCGGACCCGTATTCCGAAGCAGCAGCTTCTATGGCTGCCGGACAGCGGGAGGCTGCCGTATCCCTTGCTTCTCCTGTAGAGGAAGAGGACAATGAAGTGGTACAGTTGTCTATCTTTGGCGAGGAAGAGCCGCGCAAGAACCGCAAGGGCGGAGCCGTGGCACCTGCCGTCAAAGACAATCCGCTGCTCAAAGAGCTAATCACCGCCGTGCAAGGCGCGGATCTGATGAACATGACCCCGCTGCAGGCGATGGGCCTGCTGAATGAGCTGAAGCTTAAGGCAAGGGAGCTGTAGTTCAGCGGAACTGCTGCCGTTGAAGGTGTGTTTAAAACCGAATACGATTTGCTGTTACAGCGGAATAAGTAGCAAATATATGTGAAAAACAGCATACATTGTGCTCGCAAGCAGACACACGGCCCGAATATATGTGAAAAACAGCATACATGGTGCTCGCGAGCAGGCACACGGCCCGAATATATGTGGAAAACAACATACATGGTGCTTGCAAGCAGGCATATGGCCTAAATATATGTGAAAAACAGCATACATTGTGCTCGCGCGAAGGTAATCTTATTCATCCGTTAGAATGATTATCTCTCTGATACGGTACGTCCTTTAAAAGGACCGCAAAGGACGGCAATGCCAGTTCTACTTGTTCAAATAAGGCTTTTACAGTCCGTTTTTTACAGTCCGTTAATGTTCAATATTATCTATAAAATAAATACATGCGGGGTGAACGAATATGGCTAAAATTCATGTGCTGGATGAGCATATTGCCAACCAGATTGCTGCCGGGGAGGTAGTCGAGCGTCCTGCTTCTGTGGTGAAGGAGCTGGTCGAGAACGCAATCGATGCGGGCAGCACCCGCATTGAAGTCTCTGTGGAAGAGGGGGGACTGCAGAGCATCCGGGTGAAGGATAACGGCTCGGGGATCGAGCCGGAGGACTGCGAGACCGCCTTCTACCGCCATGCGACCAGCAAAATTGCCAGCGGCCGTGATCTCTTCCAGATCACCAGCCTTGGCTTCCGTGGAGAAGCGCTGGCGAGTATCGCAGCGGTATCGAAGCTGACCCTGCTGACCGCCAGCGGAGACGATGGTAAAGGGCGGGTGCTGGACATCGAGGGCGGAAGGCTGATCCGTAATGAAGATGCAGCTTCCGGCAAAGGCAGTGACCTTACCGTGCGGGAGTTGTTCTATAATACGCCTGCCCGTCTCAAGTATATGAAGAGCATCCAGACCGAGCTGGGCCATATCTCCGATGCCATGTACCGGATGGCCTTGGCCCATCCGGATATCTCCTTCACCCTGCAACATAACAGCAATCAATTGCTGCATACGCTGGGCAACGGAGACCTGCTGCAGGTAATTGCCGCTGTGTATGGCACCTCAGCCGCCAAGGCTATGCTCCCGGTGTCGGCGGAAGATCCGGACTTCCGGATCTCCGGCTATATCAGCCGTCCCGAGTGGACACGCTCGAACCGCAATGCGGTGACGACGCTGGTCGGGGGCCGTTACATCCGCAGCAACGGGCTGAACGCGGCGATCATGCGCGCTTACCATACGCTGCTGCCGATTAACCGTTATCCGCTGCTGGTCCTGAAGCTGGAGATGCACCCGTCACTGGTGGATGTCAACGTGCATCCGGCCAAGCTTGAAGTACGCTTCAGCAAGGAACCTGAGCTGTACGGGTTCATAGAGCAGCAGCTCCGCTCGCTGCTGATGGGCCAGAGCCTGATTCCGCGCCCCACCAAGGAGATCATCGGCGGCAAGAACAGCAGCTCCTTCATTCAGGAGCAATTCGCCTTCTCCAAAGGCGCAGCTCCGGGCAGTATTCAGCAAGGTACGGAAGCGGGCGGTGCGGACAAGTCAGCAGATCCGCGCAGCTACGGCCAGGGAATGCCTGGCGGTGCTGGCGTCGCAGCGGGCAACCAGCTGCCTTCCAGCGGAGGGAGCGGCGCTCCGTTCTCTGGCAGCGCTGGTCGATTAACCGGCCCTGCCGCTGGAGGATCTTATGCTGCTGCCCAAGCATCCGGGAATACCCAGCCTTATGGCGGCAGCAATGCACAGGAGCAGCAGCAGGCCAGAGAGACGGCCGCTGCATACAGCGGCGGGAACGCCACCCAGGGTTCATACCGCCAGCCGTCCTCCGGCCCCCGCGACAGCTACCGCCCCCAGGCAGCTATGGCTGGCCGGGGGCAGCAGCCGGCAGCCGGGGAGCTGTACGCTCCTGCGGAGCAGAGCGGCACTGGTCTTCCACAGTTTCCCGAGCTGAATTATATCGGCCAGCATCACGGAACCTATATTATCGCCCAGAATGACAGCGGGCTGTATTTGATTGACCAGCACGCTGCGCATGAGCGGGTGAATTATGAATTTTATTATGAGAAATTCGGCAAGCCTGAAGATGCCTCACAGGAGCTTTTGCTGCCGATTACGCTGGAGTTCACGCCTTCGGAGAGCAGGCAGCTTAGCGAACGGCTGCACTGGTTCGAGCAGGCGGGGGTTGTGCTTGAGCATTTTGGCGGGCAGACCTTCCTGGTCCGTTCCTTGCCGTACTGGTTCCCGGAAGGGGACGAGAAGGCGGTAATTGAAGAGATGGCAGAGTGGGTCTTAAGCGAACGGTCGATTGACCTCGCCAAGCTGCGCGAGAAATCCTCTATTCTCTGCTCCTGCAAGGCTTCGATCAAAGCCAACCAGAAGCTTACAGAGCTGGAAGTGGAATCGCTCCTCACCCGGCTCGCGGCCTGCAGCCAGCCTTATACCTGCCCGCATGGACGCCCGATCGTTGTGTCGTTCTCGGCCTATGATCTGGAGAAGCTGTTTAAGCGCGTTATGTAGTGGCTATATTGTACATTTATTGAGTGCAGAACGGAGGCAACATGATTATAACGACGGGCTTTGACCCGATACCGCAAGTGGTGGCCCGGGCCCGGGAGCTTGCGGACCGCACAGGCTGCGCCTATGCTCCGAGAGCGAAATTCTCGATGAGCAAGCTGGTGGAGCATTACGGGGACGAACAGATTCTGGTAGTTTTGCAGGAGGCCGTCCGGCTGATTACGCCGGGAATGCCGCCGATGGAATTCCATCCCAGCATGGGCTTTGTCCGCGCCAAAAGAATCTTAAGAGGCGAGCCGGACCCTATGATCGATGCCGCAGGCATGCTCCCCGGCGACAGCGTGCTGGACTGCACGGCCGGACTCGGAGCGGATTCGCTGCTGTTCGCAGTCACCGGAGGGGAGACCTCCAAGGTGACGGCACTGGAGAGCTCGCTGCCGTTGTATGCTCTCCTGCTGGAAGGGATGAGCGGGTATGTCTCTGGCCAGGTGAAGGTGAACGAAGCGCTGCGCCGTATTGATGTGCAGCACGGGGACCATCTGGAATACTTGCGGGCCCAGCCGGACAAGAGCATCGACATCGTATACTTCGATCCGATGTTCCGGGTGCCGCTGACGGATTCGGCGGCGATCTCGCCGCTGCGGCAATTCGCGAATCCTGCTGCATTGTCAGCTGATAGCGTGGCTGAGGCAACCAGGGTTGCGCGCAAGACGGTGCTGCTGAAGGAGAAGGCACTGAGCGGAGAGTTCACCCGGCTGGGCTTCAAGGAGCTGCTGCGGGCCAATGCCAAAACATCGTACGGGGTGATTACCATTGACAACTAAGAAGAAACGCAAAGTGCTTGTACTGCTGGGTCCGACAGCGGTCGGCAAGACCAGACTGAGTCTGGAGCTGGCCGAGGCTCACGGAGCCGAGATCATCTCCGGGGATTCGATGCAGGTCTACCGCGGGATGGATATCGGTACGGCCAAGATCACGCCTGCCGAGATGAAGGGCATTCCCCATCATCTGATTGATATTCATGATCCGCAGGATGCCTATTCCACAGCTGAATTCCAGGAGCAGGGAGCACGGCTGATTGAGGAGATCAGCGCGAGGGGCAAGCTGCCTTTTATTGTGGGCGGTACTGGACTGTATATTGAGTCGTTATGCTACGGCTTCCGCTTCTCCGAAGCGGTGGCTGACGAGGCTTTCCGCGAGCAGCAGGAGGCCTACGCCGAGGAGCATGGGGCTGATGCCCTGCATGCCCGTCTGGCAGCGGTAGACCCGGCCAGTGCGGAGCGGCTGCATCCCAATGACCGCAGGCGGATCATCCGCGCGTTGGAGATTTTTCACCAGACGAACGTCCCGTTATCCGACTCGCTGGCCGGCCAGAACAAGGAGTCTCCCTATGAATTATGCCTGATCGGTTTGACAATGGACCGGAAAATACTATATAAACGTATTGAAGAGCGAATCGATCAGATGCTGGCGGAGGGCCTCGTGCCTGAGGTGCAGCGGCTGCTGGATCAAGGCTACGGCAGGAGTCTTGTGTCTATGCAGGGTCTGGGCTACAAGGAAATTGCCGCCTACCTGGAGGGGGAGATGACGCTTGAGGAAGCCGTGGTGCTGCTGAAGCGTGATACCCGCCGGTTTGCCAAGCGGCAGTTGTCATGGTTTCGCCACATGAAGGAGATTCAGTGGATTGACGTCCTGGAGAGCCAAAACTTTTCTGAGAATTTTGCGAAATTAAATGGTATAATAGCAGGAAAGTTTCTTACAGGTCTTGAATATACTTCTGAACAATCTAATTGAACCATTGGGGGTACGTCATATGAACAAGTCCATTAATATTCAAGATACGTTCTTGAACCAGCTGCGCAAAGAGAATATCCCTGCTACAGTATATTTGACCAACGGCTTTCAAATCCGGGGAATTATCAAAGCGTTCGACAACTTCACCATTGTCATCGACAGTGACGGGCGCCAGCAGATGGTGTACAAGCATGCGATCTCCACATTTACGCCGCAGCGAAGCGTATCACTGATGCAGGACAATAACAGCGAGAATTAAGATTTTACCGTCTTGAAGCGAAACCTTTTTGTTTATAAATCGTTTGAATAGAGAGTGCGAGAGAGCAACCTGAGAAGGTTGTTCTTTTCATTCGTGAACATCATTTACGTTTTTTCCGTTAAGGGAGTCAGGAGGCAGTATGTCCAGAGACCAGTTAACCCGGAGCGGCGGCAACAGAAACAGAGGAAGTCAGCCGCCAAGCTCCCAAGGGAAGCCGAAGAAAAAAAAGAAAAGATTCTTAACCAAAAAGCGTGTACTGTGGAGTTTGTTTTTTTCAGTTGCGCTAGCTATTTTTTGTGCGCTGGGCGGTTATTTGTTCATCATGCTGAACGGGCAGAAGCTGCTGGATGAGAACAGGGACAAGCTGACGATCAATCCGCCGACACAGATTTTTGACCGGAACCGGAACCTGATCGGAGAGCTGTCATTGGAGAAAAGCGATCCGGTGGAATATGAGGATCTTCCCCAGATGCTGGTTAAAGCATTCGTAGCCACCGAGGATAAACGGTTCTTCGAGCATAACGGGGTGGATCTCTGGTCCATCGGACGCGCGGCCGTTAAGGATATTGCGGCCCGCAGTATGGTAGAAGGCGGGAGTACAATTACCCAGCAACTGGCGAAGAACATCTTTCTGAACCGCGACAAGACCTTCTTCCGTAAGGCGACCGAGGTGTCGATTGCCGTTGCACTGGAGAAGCAAGAATCCAAAGAGAGTATTATCACGATGTATTTGAACCGGATTCCGTTCGGCGGAACCACTTATGGGATTAAGGCCGCTTCCATCCGTTATTTCGGGGAAAGCGATCTGAATAAACTTGAGCTTTGGGAAATAGCCACTCTGGCTGCAATGCCCAAAGGGCCGTCCCGCTATAATCCGTTGCGTAACCCTGAGCTGTCGAAGGAACGCCGGGGCGTAGTGCTTCAACTCATGTATGAGCAGAAGCTGATTACCAAGGAGCAGATGGACGAAGCGAAGGCCGTGGATTACAACTACAAGCCGCCTGAGAAGAAGCAGCGTTACCAGGCATTCATTGATTATGCGATTGGTGAGGCTGAGGACAAATTCGGGCTGACCGAGGATGATCTCAATATCGGCGGGTATAAGATTTATACAACCATGGATAAGCATGCCCAGGAGACGATCGAGGATGCTTTTGCCGACAGTGATAACTTCGAGAAAAGTGTGGACGATGAGCTGGTTCAGGGCTCAATGACCATTGTGAATCAGGAGAATGGCAGCGTTGTAGCCTTGATGGGCGGACGTAATTATGAGAAAAAAGGCTACAGCCGGATCGATGGCAGCCGCCGCTCACCGGGTTCTGCCTTCAAGCCCCTGGTATCCTATGCACCGGCACTGGAATCCGGCAAATTCACGAATGATTCCATGCTGAGCAATGAGAAGCAGTGCTTCGGCAAATATTGTCCGAACAATCTGCACGGGTACTCGAAGTCGATCAGCATGGGCGATGCGCTGACGAAGTCGGAGAATATTCCGGCGGTCTGGCTGCTGAATGAGATCGGTGTAAATACCGGCTTCCAGTTCGCCAAGAAGCTGGGGATCAACCTGAAGGATGAAGACAAGAACCTGTCGCTCGCCCTCGGCGGGATGAGTGAGGGAACGAACACGATGGAGATGGCCCAGGCCTACAGTGCGTTCGCCAATGGCGGAGAACTGCGGGAGGCATACTCCATCAAGTCTATAGCTGACGCTGATGACAAGACCGTCTACAAGGCGAACACCAAGGCAGACCGTGTGATGAGTGAACAGACGGCCTATCAGATGACAGAGATGATGCAGCGTGTTGTACAGGACGGTACAGGTAAAAAAGCAAAAATTAACCGTCCGGTAGCCGGTAAGACCGGTACAACACAAAGCGGATATAAGGGCATCAGCTCGAACCGTGATGTCTGGTTCGTCGGCTATACGCCGGAATGGACGGCAGCGGTATGGATGGGCTACGACAAGCCGAGCAAGACCCATCTGCTGAAGAACAGCAGTCCGCTGGCCGCTGCCTTCTGGGGCAAGGTCATGGAGAAGGCGCTCGAAGGTGTGCCTGCCAAGCAGTTCCCGGTACCGAAGGGCGCTGCTGTAGAGGTAGAGGCTACGCCGACGCCTGAAGCGGTATCGGCGGTAACGGGCTTCCAGGCTGCGTATGATCCATCCACGATGACGGTCAATATGAGCTGGAATCCTGCTGCGGCCAGCGGTGTAGAATACCGTATTTACCGCCGCGAGACGTCTGAAGCAGACTTCACCCCGCTCATGAACACCATGGCCTCGAATATCGGGGACATCAGTGCGATGCCGGGACTGTCTTACGAATATTATGTTACTGCATATTATCAGGAACTAGATCAGGAGAGCGAGCCTTCTGAGACTATAACGGTGTCCGTTCAGGATGAGCTTCAGACCCCTGAGCCAGAGATGACGCCTGACCCGAATCTGCCTACGGATAACCCCGATAACGGCGGCGATTCCGGAAATGGAGAGAACGGCGGCAATCCGCCTGACAATGGACCTGGGAATAACGGATCAGGTAATAATGGTCCAGGCAATCACGGTCCAGGTAATAACGGCAATGGTCAAGGAGGGGATAACGGCAGCGGAGCAGCCACAACCCCGCCTGAGATGACACCGCCGCCTGCGGCTGCCACGGCAGAGCCACTACCGACACCGGAGGCGACGACCGGTACTGTCGATCCTGGAATCATCCCTGACCCGAATGCCGGAACCGATCCGGCAAGTGATCCGGGCAGCGGTTTTGTTGAAGGACCCGGCAATGTACATTAGACTGACTTGAAGTCAAATTCATAGCATTAACGATTACCCTGACAGCTCCGGGAGCTCTGCGCTATGCAGAATTGCCGGATGTCGGGGTTTTCTTGTTTTGAGTGTCTCTGCAAAATGTGTTAAGCTGAATGCACCATTATCAGAAGAGGGTTATTCATATGAAACGTAAATTCGGAGACCGGGCCAACTGGCGCAGGATTACCCGCCGCCATTTTGCCTGCCGCTATGTGGAGACCCGGGAGTTCAGCGGTTATATCACACTCTACACTATATACGGGCTGAAGGAGCCGCTATGGAAGAGTTACGGCAGGCATACATACCGCATTGCGGACAAGGGATATTCATGGCTGCAGTATTTTCCCAAGGACAGCCACTATATTGTGACGGCCATGTTTGATGAACGGCAAAATATTGTGCAGTGGTACATTGACACCTGCAAGGTCCAGGGCGTGACCGATCAAGGGGTTCCCTGGTTCGACGATCTGTATCTGGATGTTGTAGTGCTGTGGAATGGTGAAGTATTTCTGCTGGATGAGGATGAGCTGGAGGAAGCGCTGGAGCGGGAAGATATCACGGACAGTGATTATCAGTTAGCCTGGTCAACAGCCAATTCAATTCTGCGTGCGATAGACGCTCATGCCTTTCCGTATTTCTCCCTTTCACTGAAGCATCGTGCCGAATTGTTTCATCACGGAGAATTTAGGAGGAAGTAGATCATGGATTGGTATGTCTACCAACGGGGTTCATCCCCGATCCGCAAAGTGTCGCGCAAGCGCCGCCACCGCACGAAGAGGGTGCTGCTGGTCTCGCTGCTGGTACTGATTGTGGCCGGATTCATCTGGTGCGGAGTAGTCTTTAACAGAATTAACAGTGCAGCAACCACCTCGCCCATGGTGAAGGCGGACGCCGGAGTTATTCTGGGGATGTCGATGTGGGGCGATGAACCGAGCCCCGGGCTGAAGGAACGGCTGGATTATGCGCTTGAGCTGTATAAGTCTGGTGCATTCAGCCATTTTGTTGTCTCTGGAGGGCTGGATCAGCCGGAGTATAAGTACACGGAAGCCGAAGGCATGCAGAGGTATCTGGTTGCCCATGGAGTACCTGACAAGGTGATCTATCTGGAGGACCAGTCTACCAGCACTTACGAGAACCTGCTGTTCAGCAAGACAGTCATGCAGCAGGAGGGATTGTCTTCAGCTGTCGTGATTACCCATGATTTTCATGGCCGCCGCGCCTTGGAGACTGCGCGTAAGCTGGGGTATAAGAACCCGGAGCTTGGCGTCACGGAGTCTAAAGTGATGTCGATGCTTAAGTATAAGTCCCGCGAGATTCTGGCCTACACCAAATGGAAATTGCAGGAGCTGTCGCTGTAAATCTGCTAATTTCCAAAACTGCTAATAACGCCTTTTATACTGGAATAGACTGGTTAGAGCAAGTCAGACCTGTATAATGAGGTGAACTAGGTGAACGGACATGTAGCGGCGGCAAGCAGCGGACGGGAAGAACGCAGACCGTCCAGGCAGATTAACATTGTGCTGAATAATCAGGCTCCGGCCCCGGTGTCCGGCTTGCCGGCTGATAGCGCAGGCGGCACGGCAGCTCCCAAGCCCGGCAGCCATAGCGGACTGTTCCAGGAGCTGAGCCGGGAGCTGGATGCACTTGTAGGTCTGGATAACATCAAAGAGCTGGTCTTCGAGATCTATGCCCTGCTGCAGGTGGCCCAGATGCGCAGTGAAGCCGGACTTGCCACCGGAGGCCAGGCCTACCATATGGTATTCAAGGGCAATCCGGGGACTGGCAAAACCACGGTTGCACGGATTGTGGCGAAGCTGTTCCAGCGGATGGGTGTGCTCAGTAAAGGGCATCTGATTGAAGTAGAGCGCGCAGATCTGGTAGGCGAATATATCGGACATACTGCCCAGAAGACGCGGGATCTGGTGAAAAAAGCGCTCGGCGGTATTCTCTTCATCGATGAAGCTTACAGTCTGGCCCGCGGCGGAGACAAGGATTTCGGCAAGGAGGCCATCGACACGCTGGTCAAATCGATGGAGGACCACCGCAGCCAGTTTGTCCTGATTCTGGCCGGGTATTCCGGCGAGATTGACTATTTTCTGATGAGCAATCCGGGCCTGCCCTCGCGGTTTCCGATCCAGGTTGAATTTCCCGATTATACCATCGACCAGCTGCTGCAGATTGCCGAGCTGATGGCCAAGGACCGTGATTATATTTTGATGCCGCAGGCCATACTCAGACTCAAGCAGCATTTGCTTATGGAGAAGACAGAGAGTCTGCATGCTTTCAGCAATGCAAGATATGTACGCAACAGTATTGAGAAGGCGGTACGCGCACAGGCTGTGCGGCTCTTGAACCAGTATGAGAGTACAAGTCCGGGCAAGCAGGAGCTGATGACGCTGCGGACCGAGGATTTCAAAGGATAGTCCAGGAAGAATAGATGAGGAGCATGGAATGAATGGCAACTACAACACATGACACAGAGACAGAAGTGCAGGACCGGGCGATTCTTGTCAGTCTGGTGACTGACAAGATCAAACGTACCGGGATTGACCCTGAGCTCTCGCTTCAGGAACTGGTACAATTAGCAGAGACCGCCGGGGTAGAGGTTCTGGATGTACTGCGGCAGAATAAGGAGACCCCGGATTCCAGGTGGTTTATCGGTAAAGGCAAGGTGGAGGAGCTTCGGATGGCCGCTGACGGGCTTGGCGCGAATACCGCGATCTTCGATCAGGAGCTGTCCGGGGCGCAGGTGCGTAATCTGGAAGAGGCGCTGGATCTCAAAATCATTGACCGTACGCAGCTGATTCTCGATATCTTTGCTGGACGGGCAAAGACCAGGGAAGGGATCATCCAGGTAGAGCTGGCCCAGCTGTCTTATCTGCTGCCGCGCCTGTCCGGGCAAGGCAAGAATCTGTCGCGTCAGGGTGGCGGAATCGGTACGAGAGGTCCCGGAGAGAGCAAGCTGGAGACGGACCGCCGGCATATCCGTGAGCGGATTACAGAGCTGAAGCGCCAGCTGGATGAGGTGGTCAAGACCCGTGAGCTGCACCGTGAACACCGCCGCAAGAGCGGTGCGGTTCAGGTGGCACTGGTAGGCTATACCAACGCGGGCAAATCCACGCTGCTGAAGCAGCTGACCGATGCCGATGTGTACATCGAGAACCAATTGTTCGCTACCCTTGACCCGACTTCGCGTGTGCTTCAGCTTCCGGGCAGCAAGGAGGTCGTGCTTACGGACACCGTCGGCTTCATTCAGAATCTGCCGCATGATCTAGTAGCCTCCTTCCGCGCTACGCTGGAGGAAGTCAATGAAGCCAATCTGGTGCTGCATGTGGTGGATTCCTCTTCTCCGATGCGTGAGGAGCAGATGGAGGTCGTTCAGACGATTCTGCAGGATCTGGGCGCGGCAGGCAAGCCGCAGATCGTATTGTTCAACAAAATCGATCTGTGTCAGCCGGAGCAGCTGGAGATGCTCCCGACCGGTGAAGGCTTCCTAAAGATCAGTGCTTTTAATGAGGAGGACCTCTCACGGATCACGGAGATCATCAACGATCAGCTGGCCGGGGATACTCTGATCTTCCGCATTCCCGGTGACCGCGGGGATCTGTCCTCTCTGCTCTACCGGGTGGGCGAGGTGCTTGAACAGGATTATGACGGAAGCGATGTACTCTATAACGTGAGACTGAATAAAGAGGACTACGATAAATGGAGCTATAAGCTGGCTGAATTCGTGGAGCCGCAATAATTGCTCAGCTGAACCGTTTGAAACTGACTTGGCTGGTGAGAGAGGAAGCATCTATATCAACGCATTGCAACAGTCTGCTTTGGAGATTGATCCAGGCAGGCTTTGCTGTGCGGGTTTTGCCTGATGCAGAAGCGAGGCCTTATTATACACAATGTTAGGAGAGATGAAGGGAACATGGCAGGATTTGCAGAGGATTTATTACAGGCAGCGGAAGCTGCAGAGCTAGAAATCGAAGGTGCGGTCAAGGCGCTTGACCGGATTGTGGATCATAATCAGTGGAAGGTGATCGAAGCCTTTCAGCGCCAGCATGTGAGTGATTTTCACTTCGCGGGCTCTACCGGATATGCTTACAACGACCGGGGGCGTGAGGTGCTGGATTTGGTCTATGCCGAAGTATTCGGTGCAGAAGCGGCGCTGGTCAGACCGCATTTCGCTTCAGGAACTCATACCATATCTACCGCTCTGTTCGGTGTGCTGCGGCCCGGAGATGAGCTTCTGTACATTACAGGACGTCCCTATGATACGCTGCACAAGGTAGTTGGCAAGCCAGGAGACGGGACAGGCTCGCTGGCGGATTTCGGTATCGGCTACCGGGAGACTGCGCTGACAGAAGAAGGTAAGGTTGACTGGGATGAGGTCGCCTTAGCGATAAATGACAAGACCAAGGTGATCGGAATCCAGCGTTCGCGCGGCTATGACTGGCGTTCGTCCTTCACGGTCGCTGAGATTGGCGAGATGGCAGCACGGGTAAAAGCTATTAAGCCGGATGTCATCGTATTCGTGGATAACTGCTACGGAGAATTCACCGAGACGCTGGAGCCGCCGCAGGTTGGCGCTGATCTGGTCGCCGGTTCGCTGATCAAGAATCCCGGCGGCGGGATCGCTGAGACCGGCGGTTATATCTGCGGCCGCGCAGATCTGGTGGAGCTGGCGGCCTACCGCCTGACAGCCCCAGGAATCGGCGGCGAGGTAGGGGCGATGCTGGGCACAACGCGAGGCCTGTATCAAGGCCTGTTCATGGCCCCGCACACGGTGGGACAAGCCGTGAAGGGCAGTATTTTCGCTGCGGCGGTGTTTCAGCGCTGCGGCTTCATCACCAAGCCTGCCTGGCATGAGCCGCGTACGGATCTGATCCAGGCGGTGGCTTTTGACGGACCCGAGCATCTGATCGCCTTCGTACAAGGTATCCAGCGCGCAGCAGCGGTAGACAGCCATGTCGTGCCTGAGCCTTGGGACATGCCGGGGTATGAGCATCCGGTCATCATGGCTGCCGGGACATTCATCCAGGGCGGAAGCCTGGAGCTGTCAGCCGACGCGCCCATCCGCGCACCGTATATCGGATACATGCAGGGAGGATTAACCTATTCTCATGTCAAATACGGCGTGTTAATGGCCTTGCAGAGTATGAGGGAGCGCAAGCTGCTGTAGTTCTCGAACACATAGGAGGCAGAGGCCGATGTACGAAGCAGAAGCAATCGAGGGATTGTTGCAGAAAAGGAGTGCGGACAAGGCTCCACTAGTCGTCATGATGTGCGGAGTAGCGGGTTCGGGCAAAACGACTTTTGCGCTTAAGCTGGAGCATGAGGGGTTCGTCCGGCTGTCCATCGATGAGGATATCTGGAGTACATATGGCCGCTACGGGATAGATTATCCTGAGGAGGAGTACGAATCCTTGAAGGAACAGTCGGAACGCAAGCTGCGCAAAGAGCTGGTGCAGCTGGTTCAGGCGAAGCGTCATGTGGTGGTGGATTTCAGCTTCTGGCAGCGGCAGCGCCGGGATGATTACAAGCATCTGATCGGGGAGTATGGCGGGAAATGGGCTGTGATCTTCCTCAAGGTACAGCTTGAAGAGCTACGGCGGCGGCTCCTGTTAAGAAGCGAGCGGATGGATGCCAATGCGGCATTCACCATTACCGAGGAGATTCTGACCCGTTTCCTGAACGGATTCGAGACTCCGGCTGGAGAAGGGGAATGGGTCGTTGAAGCGTGACATGCCATGAAACATGTACAGTAAGCCTTTAAGGCCCCCGCAAAGCACCTATTTCGTCATCGGAACTAAAGCCCTGTTATGTGGGCGGATTTTGCCTGCGGATTGCTCTTTGTGATATACTTCGGGGAACCAAATCCCATGCATCGGACACTTTGATCTGTTAATCTCACAATGGGTGAAAGAAATCTTGTGAGAAAAACTCACATACCATTGACACGCCATATAAGGAAATGTACAATGAGATGAGAAAAAGATCATTGGAAGGTTGGATGAGTCATGGGTGATGAAATCCGCAGAAATATGGCATTATTTCCGATTGGAATCGTAATGAAGTTAACAGATCTATCCGCCAGACAAATTCGTTATTATGAGCAGCACAGCCTGATCGTACCTGCGCGTACCTCCGGCAACCAGCGTTTGTTCTCTTTTAATGATGTGGAACGTCTGCTTGAGATCAAGGCGTTGATTGAGAAGGGTGTTAATATTGCCGGCATTAAGCAGGTGATGAATCCTGTCTCGAAGGAATCTGAAGAAGCTACGGTTATTACCCCTGACACAGAGGTGAGACGTAGAGAGTTGTCTGATTCGCAGCTTCACCGTCTGCTGAAGCAGGAGCTGGTTTCCGGTAAAAGACCGGGACAAGTGTCTCTAATTCAAGGTGAGCTATCCCGGTTTTTTAATAAATAATATAGAGCTGTTGAAAGGGAGAGGGTAACGTGAGCTTTACTAAAGAGGATATTCTGCGCATTTCCAAGGACGAGAACGTCCGGTTTATTCGCCTGCAATTCACCGATTTGCTGGGAACGATCAAGAATGTAGAGATTCCGGTAAGCCAGCTTGAAAAAGCACTCGACAATAAAATGATGTTCGATGGCTCTTCCATCGAAGGTTATGTGCGGATTGAAGAATCCGACATGTATCTGTATCCTGACCTGAGCACCTGGGTTATCTTCCCTTGGGTGACTGACAGCCGTGTGGCACGTCTGATTTGTGATGTGTACATGCCGGATGGCACACCGTTTGCCGGAGACCCGCGTGGTATCCTCAAGCGTTGTCTGCAGGAAGCGGAAGAAATGGGCTTCACAGCTATGAATGTCGGACCGGAGCCGGAATTCTTCCTGTTCAGAACAGATGAGAAGGGCAATCCGACTACAGAGCTGAATGACCAGGGTGGTTATTTCGATCTGGCGCCGATGGATCTTGGGGAGAACTGCCGCCGCGAAATCGTATTGACACTGGAAGAGATGGGCTTTGAAATTGAAGCCTCCCACCACGAAGTGGCTTCCGGCCAGCATGAAATTGACTTCAAATATGCCGATGCCATCAAGGCAGCGGATCAGATTCAGACCTTCAAGCTTGTTGTGAAGACGGTAGCCCGCCATCACGGCCTGCATGCAACCTTTATGCCTAAGCCGCTGTTCGGTATGAACGGATCTGGTATGCACGCTCACCAATCCCTGTTCAAAGGCAAAGAGAATATGTTCTACGATGAGAGCGATAAGCTGGGACTTAGCAAGACTGCCCGTTATTACATGGCAGGGATTCTGAAGCACGCACGTGCTTTTGCAGCGATCACTAACCCGACTGTCAACTCTTACAAACGTCTGGTGCCTGGTTATGAAGCACCTTGCTATGTAGCCTGGTCTGCAAGTAACCGCAGCCCGATGATCCGTATTCCGGCTTCGAGAGGACTCAGCACACGCGTTGAGGTTCGTAACCCGGACCCTGCGGCTAACCCTTACCTTGCACTCGCTGTTATGCTGAAGGCAGGTCTGGATGGAATCAAGCGTCAGCTCGATCTTCCAGCTCCTATCGACCGTAACATCTATGTGATGTCCGAAGAAGAGCGGATCGAAGAAGGCATCCCAAGTCTGCCAGCCGATCTGAAGGAAGCCCTGAACGAAATGATCCGCAGCCACGTGATCACAGAAGCCCTTGGCGAACACGCCCTGGCCCACTTCTACGAGCTGAAGGAAATTGAATGGGACATCTACCGCACCCAGGTTCACGAGTGGGAAAGAGATCAGTACATGACGCTTTACTAGGATACAGCAGCCCTTGGCGCTATTCGCGCCGGGGGCTTTTTATATTTTTTAGAGAGTATGATTTACATCTGTCCGGGGATCTAGTGCTCTTACGTATGTGGGGTTCAAGATGTATACAAAAAACCGAACACAATTGGCGGCCGCGAAGGGTTAGTTAGATTGTGGTGAAGACATACCAAAAAAGCAGGCTTCCTAAAGCTAGCACAGCAGTCATACCAAGCAGCACTCCAATAATGACTTTTTCAGATCTGTTGTATTTCTTCAATTTGATCACCTCAACAAACTCTAATATAAAAAACCAACAGCTCTCTTTTACCGAGAAATAAATCCCGGACTGCTGTTGGTATATGGAACTGAACGTCTCTGATTAGGTTAATGTATGATTATATATTTTGGTGATCCTTATGATGAAGATCCCTATATTCATTCTTTGTTAAACCAAACAACATAGAATCATGATATTTACCATTGATATAGAAGATTTGACGTCGGACTCCTTCTTGAACGCATCCTACTTTTCTAAGCATAGCAGCCGATGCCTTATTTCCGTCCAGAACATAATCATTAAATTTATTAAGTCTACGCTCGAAAAATGCATATTTTAAAAGCATGTGCACTGCCCTGGTACCGTAACCCTTACCTCGATAGGGATGATCAATTACAATACCTATGCTGAAAGTACCATTCCTCTCGTCAATGCTGTTTAGATTAATACCACCTACCGTTTCACCGTTCATATTTTCAATAGTAAACATGATTCGGCCATTAGTGGACGAAAATTCAACGTTCTCTTCAACGAATTTCTTCGCACCCGAGATTGTAGGCGGCAATTCAATAGTACATTCCAGAAAACGACGGGCAGGGGTATCGAATGCAGTTAAATATATACTTTCCCAATCCTCAGCCTCTATTGAACGCAATCTAATTTCATCATCCTGCCAATAATAGTTTGTATAATCTATATTTCGCATAAGTACACCTCCAAATAATATCACGATTCTATAAGTTTATCTCATGAAATATATATTTTGGAGGTGCTTTTTGATTATAAGTAATCTTAACATGATGACATTACTTAGATGGTGAAGTTCTAAGATTATTGTTCAAAGTCAAACGGGGGAGGGCGGAAGATCTGCTACATTAGTATATAAGTTATTCCGAAGTATGTTTATAAAAAAGGCGCCTACTCCCACCAAACGTAGTATGTGCCTAGCTGCTCTGTAAGTTGGTTAATCGTAGCGAGGATCTCTGGCGAATATTCGGTGATCAGAACGCCTTGGATGAGCGGCATTGCCTTAAGCGAAAATCCATTCAACGTTTCCTCCCAGGTTTAATAGATTATTCTTCGAGAGGAATCGGGGGCCGGATGATATACCATAGCAGTCCATAAGCTATTCCGAAGTAAAGGATTACACCCAGTATGGATATGGACTGAAGAATGATGATAACTTTATTTCCATTCATACATTTACCTCCTACATAAAAAAAACTCTCCCGATTTTTAGTATGGGGGAGAGGAGTGATGATGACGACTGAACAAAGCTCTCACATCATAATATAATGGAATTATAACTCCAGATCAAATCATTTTACATACTATTCCATCTCCTATATACTTAACCAGAAGAGAATTCTAGTGGCAGACATGGGAGCGGATGATGAAGAATACATATAAGATTATGCTTTCGCTGATGCTCATCCTGGCGCTAACATGTCCGGTGGCTGGGGCGGAAGGAGCGGCTGTGCCAGCGGAGACCCAAGCTAGGCTTATGGAGCAATATGGGCTGGATGCGCCGGCTCTGCCGTTGTGGGATTGGAGCAGCGTTGATGTCGGGGGCAGTGGCATTACAGGTGGGATGCTGTTCGTCTACCGGATGATGTTGAATCCGCTGGGGGTCATGTTGCTAGAGATACTATATATTCTGTAGTAGAGGGGGAAAAGAATGAATTCGCGTTATGATACGCCAAGCCCTGTACGCAGAGTCCGCAGGAGATCGGGCGGTAAGTCGTTACTGGTTCTTATCCTTGTTCTGATTGTGATGGCGGTTACGAATCCGGGAAAGGAAGCATTCAGTGAATATTCTGTAAAGAATCTGGAAAATACGCTCGGTCAGGAAATAGGCGACGGAATTACCAAGCAGGTGGCCCAGCCTGTAATTGAGTCTTTGACCGTGAGGGATAACTACATTTTGTTTTCTGTATTCAGTGTACCGGACCTTAAGAATACCAATTTTTTTACCCGGGATGGCGGGGCCACGAAGAAGTATATCGGATTGTTCAAAATCCTGTTTATTAAGCTGTAAATATGGTTTACATATTGTTCCATGACCCGGTATAATTGAATAGATTCGAGACGGAATCTTTAATATGGTTGTGGAACAAGGAGGAACGAAGTTGAATACGGCTTATAAAGTACTGTCCAGTGATGCTGATCTATTCGCTGCCGCACTGGCACAGGTACAGGTCTACGTCGTTCAGCTGGTTGATGGCAAACCGCATGTGATTGCTGATTATGCCGGACCTGTACAGAAATGGACACCGGAGTACATTGTGCTGGCCGGAATGACTTATAGACGCGATGAATTTGAATTCCGGGTACGATTGAACAAGAAGTAAGCAGATTCGCTGCCCACTACCTGCAGCTCTAACTAACATTACTGCCGAATCACACAATCTTTGGAGCCATTCTTGGCATCTCTTATACTATCCAAGTGTAAAAGAGGTGTAAAGATGAGCCAAAGAGAACGTAACCGGATTCGCAGAGCCATTAATGTCCTGCTGACACAGCGGGCAATCCTGCTGGAGAGACTGGAAGAGATCAATGAGAATCTGCGCAGGGTGCCTAGAGGTTCGCGGGCCAGAAGAGAACTGCTGGCAGCCAGAGAATCGATCCGCGAGGCCATCCGTTTGAATACGGTGGCTATCCGTCTGTTGAGAAGTGTGCTGTAGTCTGTATCCGCTCTAATTTATATGAGTCACAGGAACCCTTGGGACGCAATCTGGCGTCTCAAGGGTTTTTGCGACGTTCCTATTCCCGGATGGTGACACGGGTACCTATGGGAACGAGGGCGGCTAGAGCCAGAACATCTGCGTTATACATTCGAATACAGCCGTGTGAGACCATGTGGCCGATGGAGGATGGGTCATTGGTTCCGTGGATGCCGTAATGCGGCTTGGACAGTCCCATCCAGAAGGCACCGAACGGACCGCCCGGATTGGGCTGTTTGTTAATGATGGTGTATTCGCCTACAGGCGAGACGGTTAACATTTTGCCGATGCCGACAGGGAAGCCTCTGGTGACAACGTCATTATCCAGCAGATACAGCATGCGCTGTGACAGATCGACGATAATTCGGTAATTGGGCATACAGATCAGCACTCCTTTGTAACAGGATATGTGCGGAGCTATGCAGCGGTTCGCAGAAAAAATGGCCAAAAAGCTGAATGCGAACAAATGTTTGTATACAGCTTTTTGGCCACCACACGAAGTAAAATGAACATAAAACAGGCTGCTTCGCATGGTGCGGAGCAGCCTGTTCTTAAGCGGGGAGTAGATTAGTGGATATCGCGGAATAATCCGATGACCCGGCCCAAAATTGTAACGCGGTTGAGGCGGAGAGGCTCGTACGCCGGATTCTCCGGCTGCAGCCTGATATGATCCCGTTCCTTGTAGAAGGTCTTGACAGTTGCTTCATCTTCTTCGGTCATCGCTACAACAATATCGCCGTTGTCGGCAGTCTGCTGCTGGCGCACGATGACATAATCCCCGTTCATAATTCCGGCATCCACCATACTGTCACCAAGGACAGATAGCATAAATACCTTGTTATCACCTACATAATGAGCAGGCAACGGGAAGTAATCCTCAATATTCTCTGTTGCTGTAATAGGAACACCAGCTGTAACCTTACCCACTACCGGGATGCGGGTAACGGTCTGGACGAATTGATGCACATTCTCTGAATCTTCCTGGCCGAGTAATTCAATGGCACGCGGTTTCGTTGGGTCACGCCGGATCAGGCCCTTCTTCTCAAGCCGGTCCAAGTGACCATGCACGGTTGAGCTGGAGGCCAGGCCGACAGCCTCGCCAATCTCGCGGACGGACGGAGGATAACCCTTGCTGCGGACTTCATTACGTATAAATTCCAGGATCGCCAGCTGACGACTAGAAATCTTTGACATCGGTATCAACCCCATATACTATGTTTGGGAAAATTATAACATAGAACTTCCGTTCGTACAAACATAAGTTCTAAAATGAGGAAAATAAGAGAACGGAAATAAAGAGAACAAATGTTCCGAAAAAACTATTGATCGAAACACATGTTCGTGTTATATTATTTTCGAAAGCAAGAACATGTGTTTGGAGGATGATAATCATGTTAAAGTATAGTACATACAACAGCATCTACAATAATGAGGATATCAAGGTGTCCGCTCCCAGTAATCCAACTGCTCATAGTTATGTAACCAAGATCAAGGACGGTATTCTTCATAGTCTCGCTGCGCTCTCATCACTATTCCGTCAGGTCAGCCTGATGAAGCTGGTCCTGGTGCTGATGCTTGTTATTTCGGGATTCACTGTGGTGGGGAATGTTTTTGCCGGTTCGGTCTCGTCGATGAAGCCGGATAAGCGGATCGTAGTCGAACGCGGGGATACCTTATGGAGTATTGCGTTAAGCAACAAGCCTGGGGACATGAAGACAGCCGTATATATAGAAGGAATAATGAAGAGTAATCATTTGGAGAACAGCGTCATTAAGGCCGGAGATATTCTGACTTTACCTTTATACTGAAGGAATGCAGCAGGCTAATGATCGACTCGGAGAGCTTTCAGGGGGTAGACCTTGACAAGCTCTTTTTCTCATGGCAAAGTTAAAATGAATTTAGAGGGAGGGAAACGTATTGAATATTGACGAATTGGTCGCACGCATCAATGAATTGGCACGCAAAGCTAAGAACGGCGGCCTGAATGAAGAGGAACTGGCTGAACGTGCCAAGCTCCGCGAGATTTACCTGGGGAATATCCGCACTAACTTTCGGGCCCAGCTTGATACCATCGAAATTGTGGACAATCCGGAGCATGAAGAAGGCAATAACGGACTTAAGCATTAGCCTGTTGCCTTTTCATAGATAATACAGGATGACTAGGGGGAACTTACATGGCCCGTTCTTGGGAAAGAATGGTTCAACGCAACACGAAGCAAATTAACCAGCAAAGAAAGAAGCAGGGGAAGGACTCCATTTACACTTCCAGCACTAAGACTGCCGCGAAAAGCATCGATATTTTCAAAGGCCGAAATATCGTATTCCCCGTTGTACTGATGCTGCTCGGTATCATGTTCTGGGTGGTCGGCTCAATTGACGAAGCCAAAGGAAGCGGGATTCTGGCCAACTGGCTGGGTGTAGTGCTGTACTTCCTGCTCGCTGCGCTGCTGTTCTTCCGCCGTCCGTTTCTTAAGGTTGAGCGTGCGCGTATCTCTACTATTAAATACAACCGCGAACGCTTCCTGGCTGCGGCGGATATTGAGAAGATCACTTTATCGCGCAGTGTAGTTACCATTAAGTATAAGGGTAAGCGCAAGCAGTGGATTTTCTCCAAGCTGATTAACCGTTATGACACTGCTGCGATGGGGGAACGCCTGGAGCAGTTCGCCAAGAACAACAACATTGAGGTCGTGCACGAATAGCAAGACAGACCAGCATATAGGGAGTGGGAGAACAAATGCCGATTACCGCCGTTCTATTTGACCTTGACGATACTCTGCTGTGGGATGACCGCAGTGTGGAAGAAGCCTTCCGCTATGCTTGTGAGGCTGCTGGAGATTCCGTTGATCCCGGGGAGCTGGAAGCTGCTGTACGCAGGGAAGCCCGTACACTTTACGAATCCTATGAGACGTATCCGTTCACGAAGCTGATCGGTATTAACCCGTATGAAGCGCTGTGGGCGAACTTCACTGCCGGTGAGCAGCCTGAGTTCCGTCAACTGGAACAGCTTGCCCCTGTCTACCGTAAGGAATCCTGGCGCCGTGGCCTGGCCTCACTCGGGGTAGAGGATGAAGCGCTGGCTGCACAGCTGGCTGACAAGTTCGCCGCAGAGCGCCGCAGCCGTCCTTATATCTATGAGGAGACGCTTCAGGTGCTGGACGAGCTGCGCGGTAAGGTGAAGCTGCTGCTGCTGACGAACGGCTGCCCGGCTCTTCAGCAGGAGAAGCTGGATGGTGTGCCGGAGCTTACCCCGTATTTTGACCACATTGTGATTTCGGGAAGCTTCGGCAAAGGCAAGCCGGACAAGGGAATCTTCGAGCATGCGCTCGGACTGCTGGATATTACTCCGGAACAAGGTATAATGGTGGGCGATAAGCTTACGACAGATATTCTTGGGGGCTTGTCTGCCGGACTGACTACGGTCTGGATCAACCGAAATAGCAAAGCCTCCGACCCGGAGATTACACCGGATTACCAGATCAGCCATCTCTCGGAGCTTCTGCCGCTGGTAGACTCCTTATAATTGAATTCTATGAGGCCAGTATCCTATTTTCGGATATTGGCTTTTTTTATAAAGATATGACTATTCTCATGTTCACGAGTGAATCATGCAGCTTCTTTAAGGCAAATTGAATAAAATGTGTATAATAAGAAGAGTAGCGATCTGACTTTCATTGTAATATAGAATGGATATGTTCGTGGATGAAGAAGAATCTACCTATGAACCGGGAGGACTTCAGATGATGAAGCCAAGGATACGCAGGGGACTTATATGCATTGTGATGGGGATGACGCTTGCCGGATGCTCGGGGAATAAGGAAGATGAGATGCAGATGCATGCTGCGGCCAATTCCTCCATGTCACCTATTAAGGTGGAGCTGAGCTGGACCCCGGAGGAAGTAACCGCAGGTAAGGCAGTTAGCTTCAAGGCTGTGGTGACACAGGACGGTGAACCAGTGGATGATGCGAGAGAAGTAATGTTTGAGGTCAACGAGGCAGCGGATAAGACCAAGAAGGTTGAAATCAAGGGTGAAAGTGCGGGAGAAGGGGCTTATGTCGGGGAACATACCTTTGCAGAGGCGGGCGAATTCAGTGTCACTTCACATGTGACTGCCCGGACGCAGCATTCCATGCCAAGCAAGAAACTTGTGGTAGGGCCGTAATAGAAATGAAATCAATGGAAATACAAATAATGCAGGGTGGAAAGGAAGGCTTTCCGAAATCCCTTTATTCTGCTAAAATTACTCTAATGTTTCACTGGGGGGATGGAAAGTGGCCAAATACACACTAGCTGAGAGCTTGCAGCAGCGCATATTGATACTGGATGGAGCTATGGGTACCATGATTCAACAGGTGCCGCTCACCGGTGAGGATTTCGGCGGGGATGACCTGGATGGCTGTAATGAAATGCTGGTGCTGACCCGGCCGGAGGTTATACAGGACATTCATGAGAAATACCTGGAGGCCGGTGCGGATCTGATTGAGACGAACACCTTCGGTGCCACTTCAGTGGTGCTTGCCGAATATGATATACAGGACCGTGCCCGGGAGATTAACCTTGCGGCCGCCAGACTTGCACGTAATGCCGCTGATAAATATGATACACCGCAGCGCCCGCGTTATGTGGTAGGAGCTATGGGACCGACCACCAAGACGCTCTCTGTCACCGGGGGAGTCACCTTCAAGGAGCTTATAGACAGCTATGAAGAACAGGCGGTTGCCCTGATCGATGGCAAGGTGGACGCGCTGCTCCTGGAGACATCCCAGGATACCCTGAACGTGAAGGCTGGAAGCATTGGCATCCGTAACGCCTTCGAGAAGAGCGGAATTACGCTGCCGGTGATGATTTCAGGAACGATTGAACCTATGGGAACTACACTTGCCGGTCAGAATATAGAAGCCTTCTATATTTCGCTGGAGCATCTGAAGCCAGTGTCCATCGGACTGAACTGTGCTACCGGACCGGAGTTCATGCGGGATCATATTCGTTCTCTGTCCGCGATCTCTTCAGCGGCCGTCAGCTGTTACCCGAACGCGGGTCTGCCGGATGAGAACGGGAATTATCATGAATCCCCGGATTCCTTGGCCCGTAAGCTGGGCGGCTTCGCGGAGAAGGGCTGGCTGAACATTGCCGGCGGCTGCTGCGGAACGACTCCTGATCATATCCGGGCGATGGCTGAAGTGATGGCGGCTTACCCGCCGCGTAAGCTGGACGGCCAGCATCCTCCGGCTTTGTCAGGGATTGAGCCCGTGTACGTGGAGAGTGAGAACCGTCCGTATATGGTCGGTGAACGGACCAATGTCCTCGGTTCCCGGAAGTTCAAGCGTCTAATCGTCGAGGGGAAATATGAGGAAGCTTCGGAGATTGCCCGCGCCCAGGTGAAGAGCGGCGCACAGGTTATTGATGTCTGCGTGCAGGACCCGGACCGGGATGAGACGGAAGATATCATGCGGTTCCTGGAGCTGGTGGTGAAGAAGGTCAAGGTGCCGTTAATGATCGATACGACGGACCCGAAGGTCATTGATCTGGCCTTGCAGTATTGTCAGGGTAAAGCGATCATTAACTCCATTAACCTTGAAGATGGTGAAGAGAAGTTCGAGCTTGTCACGCCACTGATTCATAAATACGGAGCAGCGATTGTAGTTGGCACCATCGATGAGACCGGTCAGGCTATACTGGCTAAGGACAAACTTGAGGTGGCCAGACGTTCCTACGATTTGCTGGTCAACAAATACGGTCTGGCTCCCGAGGATCTGATCTTCGATACCCTTGTGTTCCCTGTAGGAACCGGGGATGAGCAGTATATCGGCTCCGCCAAAGAGACGATTGACGGCATCCGTCTGATTAAGGAGGCTATGCCTGCTGTTCACACTATTCTCGGTATCAGTAATGTCTCCTTCGGTCTGCCGGAAGCCGGCCGCGAGGTGCTGAACTCGGTATTCCTGTACGAGTGCACCAAGGCCGGTCTGGATTATGCCATTGTGAACACCGAGAAGGTGGAGCGGTATGCATCGATCCCTGAAGAGGAGCGCAAGCTCGCAGAAGAGCTGATCTATAATACGAATGACGATACCTTGTCTGCGTTCGTGGCGGCTTTTCGCGGCAAAAAGGTGGAGAAGAAGGAGAAGATCTCCAATCTATCCCTGGAGGAGCGCCTAGCTTCCTATGTGGTAGAAGGCACTAAGGAGGGGCTGATCCCGGATCTGGATGAAGCGCTGAAGACCTCGCCTCCGTTGGAGATCATTAATGGACCGCTGATGGCGGGGATGTCTGAGGTCGGACGGCTGTTCAATAACAATGAATTAATCGTGGCAGAGGTGCTCCAGAGTGCGGAGGTCATGAAGGCCTCTGTAAGCCATCTGGAGCAGTTCATGCAGAAGGATGAGACCTCGGTTAAGGGGAGAATCATGCTTGCGACCGTCAAGGGTGATGTGCATGATATCGGTAAAAACCTGGTCGAGATTATTCTCTCCAACAACGGTTATGAGATCGTCAATCTGGGGATCAAGGTTCCGCCAGAGAATATTATTGAAGCCTTCCGCAAGGAAAAGGCTGACGCCATCGGCTTGTCGGGACTGCTGGTGAAGTCGGCGCAGCAGATGGTGCTGACTGCGCAGGATCTTCGGTCCGCCGGTATTGATGTGCCGATTATGGTGGGCGGTGCGGCACTGACCCGCAAATTCACCAAGACCCGAATCCGTCCGGAATATGACGGACTCGTCTTATACGCGAAGGATGCCATGGACGGTCTGGATATCGCCAACCGGCTGATGAACCCGCTGGAGCGGGTGAAGATTGAGGAGGAGGTCCGCGAGGAGGCTGAGGCTGCCGTAGCTGTCGCTCCGCAAGCGCGGCTTCCCGAGCTTACGCGCGCAGTCCGCTCCAAAATCTCGGCTGATGCCCCGGTGTTCATCCCGCCTGATCTGGAGCGTCATGTCCTGCGGAATTATCCGCTGGGACATGTGATTCCTTATGTGAATATGCAGATGCTGCTCGGCCATCATCTCGGTCTGCGCGGCTCTGTAGAGGCGCAATTGGCAGCGCGGGACCCGCGTACGGTAGAATTGAAAGAGACCGTTGACGATATTCTGCATCAGGCGATGCTCGAAGGCACGATCGTGCCGCATGCGATGTACCAGTTCTTCCCGGCCCAGTCACGCGGGAATGACATTCTGATCTATGATCCGCAGGATCAGGCTAAGGTGCTGCATACCTTCACCTTCCCGCGCCAGAATGTGGAGCCGTATCTCTGCCTTGCTGATTTCCTGAAGCCAGTGGAGAGCGGAGTTATGGATTATGTTGGCTTCCTGGTGGTTACTGCGGGCCATGGTGTCCGTGAATTATCGACTGAACTTAAGGATAAAGGAGATTATCTCCGTTCCCATGCTCTGCAGGCAGTCGCTCTTGAAGTCGCAGAGGGTCTGGCTGAACGTGTCCATCATATGATGCGCGATACCTGGGGATTCCCGGACCCGGCAGATATGACTATGAAGCAAAGACATGGCGCGCGTTACCAGGGCATCCGTGTATCCTTCGGCTACCCGGCCTGCCCGGATCTGGAGGATCAGGGGCCGTTATTCAAGCTCATGAAGCCTGAGGATATCGGCGTGCAGCTTACCGAGGGCTTCATGATGGAGCCGGAGGCTTCGGTCTCGGCGATGGTCTTTGCCCACCCTGAAGCGCAGTACTTCAATGTGGAGAAGCTCTGAGCCATCCACATGCTAACCGGCCAGAAGGGGCTTTGCCCCGACTTTTCGGAACCTCCCGTTACCGGGAGGTTTTTTGCTGCAAAAGATGCTTTTGCAGCAAAAACAGAGTAGAATTCTTGTCATAAGAACAGACAAGATCACAAAAAATAATGAAGACATCAGAGCGAGAGAGAGGAGGGGCATAATGGAAATCTATTTTCTCGGAACGAATGCCGGGGTGCCGACGCTGCAGCGCAATGTGACGTCGGTTGCACTCCGGCTGCTTGAAGAACGGCGAACCTTCTGGATGTTCGACTGCGGGGAAGGGACACAGCATCAGGTTCTGCGCTCGCCGCTGCGGCTGGGCAAGCTGGAGAAGCTATTTATCACCCATCTGCACGGTGATCATCTGTTTGGCCTGCCCGGACTCATCTCCAGCAGGGGCTACCAGGGCGGGACTTCACCGCTTACGGTGTACGGACCTCCCGGGCTCAAGGCATATCTGGACATATCGCTGTCTGTCAGCCAGTCCCGCATTCCTTATAAGCTGGAGATTGTGGAGCACAGCGGCGGGCTGATTTTTGAGGATGAGACCTTCAAGGTGGAAGCAGGACTGCTGGAGCACCGGATTGACAGCTATGGCTACCGGGTTACGGAGAAGGACAGTCCGGGTAACCTGAATACGGAGCTTCTGAAGAGCTATGGACTGAAGCCGGGACCGCTTTATGGCCGGTTAAAAAAAGGCGAGGATATCACTACTGATGAAGGCGTGCTGATCCGGGCGGCCGAGGTGATTCATGCACCCAAGCGCGGACGCATCGTAGTTATTCTGGGAGATACCCGGCCTTGTGCGGGCTCACTGCCGCTGGCGCAGGATGCCGATCTGATTATTCATGAGGCGACATTTGCCCATGGCCTAGCAGAAATGGCTCATCAATATCATCACAGCACGGCACAGCAGGCTGCGGAGCTGGCAAGGGATGCAGGCGGGGCTGAGCTGATCTTGACCCACTTCAGCTCGCGTTACACTTCGCAGGAGGAGCTCGCTCCGCTGCTGAAGGAAGCGCAGGAGATCTTCCCGAATACACTGCTGGCAGAGGAATTCTGCACCTTCCCGGTCTACCGGAGAACCCCGGGAAATGACGCTGTGGACTGAATTATTTTCCGGGAAAGCGCAGGAAATGACAGGCCTATGCCAAAAATAGCCGGGCGCTGCAGGAGTTCGCTAGCGTTCGACGAAGAACGTTAAATTTAAAGTAAAAGCTGAGGATTAAGCGTACGAAGCAGTAGAGAAAATGCCGAAACGAAGCGGCTAAAAATCGCAGGCAGGCGGGCAATAAATCCATTCACAGCTCACTTCCCGGAGAAGCCGCCGCTGCTCTGAAATATAATTCATAGGGTTAATAATAAATGAGATGAACCACCAAGTTCGAATCGATAGGAGGAGTTATGAACAATATCCGAGGCTTGTTAATTGATCTGGATGGCACCTTGTATCATGGCGGCAGAATGATTCCCGGGGCCCAGCGGCTGATATCAGCGCTTCGTGCGGCGGAGATTCCGTTCCTGTATGTGACGAATAACTCTTCAAGAACACCGGCGAGTGTAGCTGCACATTTGCGCGGAATGGGCATTGAAGCCAGGCCCGAGGAGGTCTGCACTTCATCGCTGGCTGCCGCCCGTTACATTGCCGGAGAATCTCCGGGAGCATCCGTGGCGATACTTGGAGAAGAGGGGCTGGTGGAAGCCTGCACAGAGGCAGGGCTAACCCTGGTCTCCGAGCATCCGCAGTATGTTGTGCAGGGGATTGACCGTTCTTTTACATATGAAGCACTGGCCCGCGCCTCGCGTTGGATTCGTGAAGGAGCCAGATTCGTCCTGACCAATCCCGACCTGATGCTTCCCTCCGATGACGGAGTGATGCCCGGTGCAGGTACGATAGGTGCAGCTATTGAAGCAGCCAGCGGAGTGGCGCCCGTGGTCATCGGCAAGCCCGAGACGCACCTGGTGACATATGCGACATCTCTGCTCGGTATCAAGCCGGAGGATGCGGTGATGGTGGGTGACAATATGAGAACGGATATCTTGGCGGGTGCCAATGCAGGCTGCCGGACTGTACTGGTGCTTACGGGACTTACCACCCGGGATAATCTGGAGCATTACCAGCAGCTGACCGGAGTCAAGCCTGATGAAATTTGTGCTGATTTAGCTGAACTTATGGTACTGCTCGGTGTATAATGACAAAGGTGACCATTTGACCATCCAAGAAGGGAAGATGACAATATGCCGGAATTGCCGGAAATGGAGAATTACAGAAAGCTGCTTAGCCAGCATCTAATAAACGTACCCATTACAGGGGTAACCGTAAATAGAGAAAAGACTATAAATATGGAGACTGAAGAATTCGTGAAGGGACTGGTCGGTGCCCGAATTGTATTCGTGGAACGCCGCGCCAAGCATATCCTCTTCCACCTGCATGACGGCCGCAGACTGCTGCTGCATCTGATGCTGGGCGGACTACTGTTCTATGGTACAGAGGAAGAACGTCCTGACCGTACTACACAGGTTGAGCTTGCGTTCGGTGAGCATATCCTCTACTTCATGGGACTGCGTTTGGGCTATCTCCATCTGCTGTCTGTCAAGGAGGGTGAAGCGGCAATGGGGAAGCTTGGACCCGAGCTGCTGGACCGCCGGATGACGGCCGAACGCTTCGCCGGACTGCTCAAGGGACGGCGCGGCGCGCTGAAGAGTCTGCTGGTTAACCAGCATGTTATGGCCGGAATCGGCAACTGCTATGCTGACGAGATTGCTTATGAAGCCCGTCTGCTACCATCTACGCTTGTTCAGAATCTGTCACCGGAAGCGGTGACCCGGCTGTACGACAGCGTGCGTAAGGTGTTAACGGATGCCACTGAAATCGGCGGGTATATGGAAATGCCGTTCATGACCGGCGACACCGTGACCGGTTCTTATAATGATGCCTGTAAAGTGTATGACCGTGAAGGCGAGCCTTGCCTTCGCGGCGGGGGAACCATAGTGAAGACAGAGCTGTCCGGACGCAAGGTATTCTATTGCCCGGATTGCCAGCATGACGCATAGCCCCTTCATAGGGGCGCATGTCAGCATACGCGGCGGGTACGGGCAGGCTGCCCGGTCCGCCAGGGAGAGCGGGGCTACATGTTTTCAGTATTTTCCGAAGAATCCGCGCAGTCTGAAGCTGAAGCCGGTAGACTACCGCGATGCAAGCAGCTGCGCAGAATACTGCCGGGAGCAGGGGATGGCTTCCATTGCCCACACCCCGTATCCGACGAATCTGGCTGCTGGCCCGGGCGACAGAGAGGTGATGATTGCCTCCCTGCGCAATGATCTGGAGATTGCCGAGGCGTGCGGATCGGTGGGCATTGTGGTGCATTTCGGTCATTTTGCCGGGATGGAGCCGTTACAGGGTTATCAAAAAATTATACAATGTATGAACGAGGTACTGGCAGACTGGACGGGCAGAACCAAGCTTCTGCTTGAGAATATGGCAGGGAATCATGGTTATGAAGGCATGACGCCCGAAGAGCTGGTCAAGGTCCGTGAGCTGTGCCGCTACCCGGAGAAGATCGGCTTTTGCTTCGATACCTGCCATGCTTTCGCTGCGGGTATCTGGAATCCGGAGCAGACGGAGGAGCTTATCGCACGCGGTGAGAAGCTGGGGTACTGGGCGAATCTGGCGGCTGTGCATTTGAATGACTCCCGGTTCCCCTACGGCTCAAGGCGGGACAGACATGCTGGAATCGGTAGCGGATACATCGGGGGTGCGGCGCTTAGCCAGCTTGTGAAGATGGAGTTCCTGGCTGATAAAGTGATCGTTATGGAAACAGAAAAGGGACCGGATGGCACGCACAGAGCGGAGATTGCTGCTGTGAGGACCTGGTTTGAGGCGGGGGAGGATTGAAGATGAAAGAAATGAATCAGCCGGAGCTGCTGGAGCTGCTGGCCACGAAGGGCGAGCCGCTTGTCCTGTTCCTGCATACCCCGCTATGCGGAACCTGTAAGGCAGCCCGGCGGATGATTGAGGTGGCGGAGCATTTGCTTCCGCCTAATCTTGTGATTGCTGAGGGGAATGTGAATATGCTCCCTGATCTGGTGAACACCTATCAAATCTCAAGTGTGCCCGCACTGCTGGCCGTATCTGCTGACCGCAGCGCTGAACCGGACATCATTTATTCCATACACTCTGTTGAACGGGTGCTGGCATACATAAGGAGAGTGACATTATAATGATATCATTACAACATCTGTCCCTGCGCAGGGAGGAGAGCCTGATTCTTGACGATGTATCGCTTACCATGAAGCAGGGGGAGAACTGGGTCATTCTCGGACGTAACGGCTCCGGCAAAACCACCCTGCTGGAAATGATGACCGGCTACCTGTTCCCCAGCAAGGGCTCTGTTGAAGTGCTGGGGTACAAGTACGGTCAATGTGATCTGCGCGAGGTGCGCAAGCGAATCGGTTATATCGGCCCGTCCCTGATGGAAAAGCTCTCGCTGACCGACCCGGTCTGGGAGGTTGTAGCTACTGGCGCTTATGCGTATTTACGCTTCTACCAGGAGATTCCGCAAAGTGTGAAGGACCGGTCGCTTAAGCTGCTGGAGGAGATGAACCTCGGCGAACTGGCTTATCATCCGTTCGGCTTGTTATCCCAGGGGGAGCGTAAGAAGGCTATGCTGGCCCGCTGCCTGATCGCAGAGCCTAAGCTGCTTATTATGGACGAGCCTTGCGCCGGTCTTGATTTATATGAACGGGAGAAAATGCTTGCCGAGATTGACAAGCTGCGGCAGCATAACGTTGGAGTGGTATATGTCACCCATCATGTGGAGGAGATTGTTCCGCTCTTCACTCACGTGGCGCTGATACGTGACGGGAAGCTGGCAGGAGCCGGTCCCAAGGAAGAGGTGCTGACGCAGGAGATGCTGATGGCTACCTATGATCTTCCGGTCAAGGTTGAATGGGATAACGGACGTCCCTGGATAAAAATAAGTTCTGGAGGCCAAGCGATTTGAACGATGCTACGGAAGACAAGATCATTTCAAGATATATCTGCACGGCGAATCATGGCTTCGCCCCCTATGCACAGGAGGAGCTTAGACGCCTGTTCGGAGCGGTGAAAAGCACCTTGCTGCTGCCGGGAGAAATCTTCCTGGCCACGCTTGAGGCGGAGCCGGAGGAGGTAGTGCAGCGGCTGGCACAGAACCTGCCGGTCTTCTTGCGCCACATCCAGCCTGTTGATTTCCAGGACACCGGTGATCTGCCGGCACTGGAACGGCTGGCGGTATACTTAAGCCGGCGTGCGGAGCTGCAAGGCGAGAAGGTGTCGCTGCATGTCCGTAAAGGCGCTACCTCCTTCTGGGAGCAGAGTCCGGGCGAGCTGCGCGAATGGCTGCAGGGCAAGCTTGATAGCCTGGACGCCGAGTTCACCGTACAGGAGCCCGCTTGGGTGATCTCCGTCTATGCGGACGGTGACGCGCTGTATGCCGGTGTATCCCGGCCGGAGGCGAACCTGTCCAGCTGGAATGGCGGCATGATCCGCTTCCGCAAGGAGGATGGACAGATCTCACGGGCCAAATTCAAGCTGATGGAGGCGGAGAAGGAATTCGCCATTCCGTTCTACAGCTTCAAGAATGCGGTCGATATCGGCGCGTCTCCGGGCGGCTGGACTTCGTTCCTGCTGGAGCGCGGTCTCAAGGTTACCGCTGTTGATCCGGCGTTGATGCACGAATCCTTACGTAAGAATCCGGCACTCAAGATTCTGCGCAAAAATGCCGGAGAGGTCAAATTCCGTGAGAACGAATTTGACCTGCTGGTCTGCGATATGAGCTGGAGCCCCAAGCTGATGGCGAAGCTGGTCACTGAGCTGCTGCATAGCCTGACACCGGGCGGCAGCGCGATTGTTACCGTGAAGCTGATGCACAAGAAGCCAATGGCGGTGATCAAGGAGATCATCACCATGTTTGAAGGCCAGCGGATGCAGGTCCAGCGTGCGAAGCAGCTGTTCCACAACCGGGACGAGATTACACTTTATATGATTAAGTATTAATTCATATTTGCAGGATTATGGGAAAGCATCCCGCAGTCTGCACCTCCGGCTTCTTGCCGGTTCCGGTGCGGGCAGTGGGGGCTTTTTTTGCGTTATACAACATTCTATATGAACAGGCGGGGAAGAGATGGAATTCACAGGAAAGTTAAGTCCCGGACAGATTCTGGGAGGGCGTTATTATGTAACCGGGCTGATAGGAACAGGCGGAATGAGCCGGGTATATCTGGCGGAGGATGTACGGCTGCCGGGTATGCTGCGGGCCATTAAAGAGAGCGTCATCCGGGAGGGGAGTTATGGTGCGGGCGCCATTCAGGCGGAAGCGGAGCTGTTAATCTCACTACGTCATCCGCTGCTCCCGCAGATTGCGGATTTCTTCCCGCCGGACGCTGACGGCTACACCTACCTGGTGATGGATTATATCGAGGGCATCACCCTACATCAGTATATGGCAGAGCATCCCGCTGCAATGACGGGAGAGCGAATCCTCAGCTATGCGCGGCAGCTGCTGGAGGTACTGCATTATTTGCACAGCCATGAGCCGCCAATTATCTACCGGGATCTCAAGCCTTCGAATATCATGCTGACTGGAGAGCATGAGCTGAAGGTCATTGACTTCGGGATTGCGCGCAGGTTGAGGAGCGGCTCCGGTGAGGACACCGAGAAGCTTGGGACTGCCGGATTCGCGGCCCCGGAGCAATACGGCGGCGGGCAGAGCAGTCCGGTGTCGGACCTGTACGGACTTGGAGCGCTGCTGCTGTATATGGCTTCCCGCGGGGAGTTCAGCGCCTGGCAGCCCGGGATGGAGCGGAAGCTGCAGGGTCAGCTCCCGGACCGGATGATTCCGGTCATACGGCGGCTGCTGCGGCATCACCCGGAGGAACGGTATGGCAGTGCTGAGGAGGTAAGGATGGTTCTCCAGCAGCTGGAGATTGGCGGTGCGGGGGAAGCCAGACATGAGCGTGAGCGAACGGACATGATCAAGGCTGCGGAGGACAAGCAAGCGCAGCAGTCTACTGCGGTGGTGGCCGTATTAGGGGTGTCCCCCGGAATTGGAACCACACATACCTCGCTTGCTGTCAGCCGCTGCCTGTCACCCGCAGGACGGACGGCATGGGTAGATTGTAATCCAGGTTCGCAGGTATTTAACCGCATGAAGGAAATGGCGGGGTGTCCTGAAACTAGCGGTGTTCAGGGGACACAGGAGCAGCCGTTCACCTGGATGGGGGTAGACTACTGGAAGCTTCCCCCTTCGGAGGGACTCCCGCACATGCCGGATCAAGCCTATGCTTATATCGTCCTGGATCTTGGAACCGGCTGCGGGGAGGGGGCGCTGGAGGTGTTCACCGGCAGCAGCTTCCCCTTGTTGATAGCCTCCGGTGCGGATTGGCGGCTGGAGGATACCCTGCACTGGCTGCGCCGCAGAGGTCTGATTCCCCGGCCGGAATGGCGGATCTGTCTGCCGCTGGCCGGGGAGCATACTGTGGCGCTGCTGGCTTCCCTGCTTGAACCTGCCAGCGTATACAGCCTGCCGCTTCAGCAGGACCCTTTTCAGAGTAAAGGGAAGCTGGTTCAGGCCATTAGGGGGCTGATTGGTCCGCTTAAGGGTGCACGTTTTCCTGCAAAGAATATTAGATTGTTTCAGAAAAAGAGCTGAATGCTCAGAGCTTTTTGACAGTTTTTCAGAAATCGGGCTTTATTTCTATTTCAGTGCAGGGTGCAGGTGTGCTAGAATGGAGCGATATCTATAATTATTGAACCTCTTGGTATTTACAATATAGAATGGAGCTTGCAGAGAATTTATGAGTTTACTTAGTGTAGAAGACGTTTCCCATAATTTCGGGGACCGGGTGTTGTTCAAGGATGTGTCCTTCCGTCTGCTGGATGGAGAGCATGTGGGAATCGTGGGTGCGAACGGCGTGGGCAAATCGACGCTGATGAATATTTTGACCGGCAAATTATTGAAGGACAACGGTAAGGTGGAATGGACGCCGCGGGTCCGTTACGGATATCTGGATCAGCATACCCTGCTTACCGCCGGTAAAACCGTGCGCGATGTGCTTAAAGATGCCTTCCTGCCGCTGCTGGAGCTGGAGCATGAGATGCTGGCGATTACCGATAAAATGGGGGAGGCGACGCCCGAGGAGCTGGACCTGCTGCTTGAGCAGATGGGCGACATTCAGGAGCAGCTCGATATCGGCGATTTTTACCTCATCGATGTGAAGGTTGAAGAGATGGCGAACGGACTGGGCCTGACGGCGATCGGTCTGGACCGGGATGTCACTTCCCTGAGCGGGGGACAGCGGACCAAGGTTCTGCTGGCGAAGCTGCTGCTGGAGAAACCGAATGTACTGCTGCTCGATGAGCCTACCAACTATCTCGATGTGGAGCATATTGACTGGCTGACGAATTATCTGAAGCAATATCCGTATGCGTTCATGCTGATCTCCCATGATACGGAATTCATGAACAAAGTGGTCGATGTGATCTATCATCTGGAGTTCTCGAAGCTGACCCGCTATACGGCCAATTACGAGAAGTTCCTGGAGATGGCGGGGATGAACAAGGCCCAGCATATTGATGCGTACGAGAAGCAGCAGGATTTCATCAAAAAGCAGGAGGACTTCATTCAGCGCAACAAAGCGCGTGCCTCCACCTCAGGCCGGGCCAAGAGCCGCGAGAAGCAGCTTGGACGGATGGAGCGGATTGACAAGCCGGAAGAGGCGATGAAGCCTACGTTCCAGTTCAAGGAGAGCCGGGCCAGCGGGAAGACGGTGTTCGAGGGCGTTGATTTCGAGATCGGGTATGACCGTCCGCTGCTGCCAAGCAAGCTGAATATGATGATTGAACGCGGTGAAAAGATTGCGATTGTCGGCTACAACGGGGTCGGCAAATCGACGCTGCTCAAAACGATCCTGGGTGTCATCCCTACGTACAGCGGAAAAACCTACCTTGGTGATTATCTGAGTTCTGCCTATTTCCAGCAGGAGCTGAAGGCGGAGAATATCACGCCGATTGAAGACGTATGGAATGAATTCTCCGGTCTGACCCAGAATGAAGTGCGTGGCCATCTGGCCCGCTGCGGTCTCAAAAACGAGCATATCACCCGTCCAATGAACATGCTGAGCGGCGGCGAGCAGGCTAAGGTCCGCCTGTGCAAGCTGATGATGCGTGAGAGCAACTGGATTCTGTTCGATGAGCCTACGAATCACCTTGATATTGTAGCCAAGGCTGAGCTTAAGCGGGCGCTTATGGAATACAAGGGAACGATTCTGCTGGTGTCTCATGAACCGGAATTTTACGAGGATTGGGTGACGAAGGTCTGGAACGTGGAGCAGTGGTCCGCGCAGACCGTATACTAATGGAGTCCGGGAAAAGTGGAGGTCTGCGCTTTTCCCGGTTTTTTACCAAAAACCTACCTACATAGGGGGCTGTTCAGAGATGGGTTCTGATCAAAACACGCCGGTTCCGGCTTCTTCGGCCGGCAGGGATGGCAGATATTCAAGACAGGTCCGCTTCGCGCCGTTCGGCGCAGCAGGACAGCAGGGACTGGCACGTTCTTGTGTGCTGGTCGTTGGCATGGGGGCGCTGGGGACAGGCATCGCCGAGACATTGGCCCGCTGCGGGGTAGGGCGGCTTATCCTTGTTGACCGTGACTATGTGGAATGGAGCAACCTGCAACGCCAGCAGTTGTATACGGAAGAAGATGCCCGTGTGCGGACGCCCAAGGCGGCTGCAGCCCGTACCCGGCTGATGGCGGTTAATTCGGAGATTGTGATCGAGGCCCATGTGCTTGACGTGCGTGCAGAGGAGCTGGAGAGCCTGCTTCCCGGCGTGGATCTGATTATGGACGGGACCGATAACTTCGATACCCGGCTGATCATTAACGACCTGGCGCAAAAGCACGGCATCCCCTGGATCTACGGAGCCTGTGTCGGAAGTTACGGCATTACGTATACGATTCTGCCGGGTGAAACCCCATGTCTGAATTGCCTGCTGGGCACGATCACGCTCGGCGGGGATACCTGCGATACGGCGGGCATTCTTCCGCAAGCGGTGCAGATGGTTACTACGAATGGAACGGCTGAGGCGCTGAAGCTGCTCGGCGGATTCAAGGACAAGCTGCGCGGCAAGCTGCTGACCTTCGATATCTGGCGTAATGAGCAGCAGGAGATTGGCGTGAGGACGGCGAAGAAGTCGGACTGCCCCTCATGCGGCGAATCACGGAGCTATCCGTATCTGTCAGCCTCTAACACAGAGCGCAGCGATGTGCTGTGCGGCAGGGATACCGTGCAGATTCGTCCGGCACACCGCAGAAGTCTAGATCTGGAGGAGACGGCCGCCCGCCTGTCCAGGCTCAGCAGCGGCAAGGTGGAGAGCAATCCGTATCTGGTTTCTTTTACAGAAGAGCCGTACCGGATGGTTGTGTTCGCAGACGGGAGAGCCTTAATACATGGAACCAGTGATATCGCTGCCGCCCGCAGCTATTATCACCGGTATTTCGGATAATGGAGGAGAAACGTAATGAACAAGGGAACCGTCCGTCATATGGCCGTATTTACACTGAAATCCGCCCCGGATTCGGAGGAGACCAGAGCTTTCCTGCGGGATGGTGCTGAGATTCTTAGCGCTATTCCGGTGGTGGAGAATTTCGAGGTGCTGCGTCAGGTCAGCGCCAAATGTGAGCACCAGTTCGGCTTCTCGATGGAGTTCGCCGATCAGGCGGCTTATGATGCCTACAATAATCATCCGGCGCACCAGGCATTTGTGGCAGAGCGCTGGGATACCCAGGTGGCCGCATTCCAGGAGATCGATTTCGTACTATAATTAGTGCCGCAAAGAGACCATTCCCCCGAATGGTCTCTTTGTTTTGCGGGAATTCTAGGTATCATCTGCGGCGGCACAGCCGGTGCAAGACTGGTACAGGGGGACTATCCCGGTGAATGAAAAGATAGCATGGTATATACCCGGTCCGCGCCCGGATCGCCTTGAAGCTGATGCAGACAGAGAGGATAGGGCTGACGGCCGTATCGGGCTTGAGGAGGCCATCCATAGCCTTGGTATAAGAACAGCAATAAGCGAAGACCTGGATAGTCTTCGCTTATTGCTCTCAGGCGGTGAGCCTGTGCTTCTGCTCGCGGAGCTGGAGGAACCCGGAGGCTGGGCGGGCTGGGAAGCTGTCTCGGAGGCGCGGAAGGAGGGGATGATTCTGCCGGTGATGGTCATATCCGGAGGGGCGCCTGGAGTGAAAGGGGAAGCGGCTGTCTCCGTATTCGATGCCGGAGGCAACGAATACATGGAGAAGCCTGTACATACCGGTGAGTTCAAACACAGAATATTGAATCTGCTTAAGCTGACAGGCCGCCGTAGAGATGCGGCCTCGCTGCTTAAGGTGGACGGATTGCTCCTCGATCGCGGACGCCGGCAGGTCATCCGGGATGGAGCCGAGCTGAAGATGACCCCCAAGGAATTCGACCTGCTGTATTATCTGGCAGAGAATCTGGGTGAAGTCTGTCCCCGTGCTGAGATATTGCAGCAGGTATGGGGGTATCATTTTCAAGCGGATACCAATGTGGTGGATGTGTACATCCGGCATCTGCGACTGAAGGTGGATAAAGGCCGCCGGAATAAACTGATTCATACGGTGCGTGGAACCGGATATGTACTGCGGGCACCGGAGAGCGGGGCCACAAGCTGACGGCCGCTGCAAGCAGCTCTCCGGCTAATAGACATGTACTCTATTTGTACAAGCTACAATTGAGCTTCGCGCTGTTATAGTACGCGGCGTGATTTCAGGTAGGTTTTTTTCCAGTTGCCCGAATTCAGATCGGAAATGGTCACGCCGGGTGAGCCGTAAGTGTGCAGGATCTTGCCATTGCCGGCATATACCGCGACATGGGTTACGTTTTTACCGTTGGCCCGGCTTCCGCTGGAGAAGAACACAAGATCGCCGACACGAAGATTAGCCTTGCTGACCGATGTGCCGACTTTAGATTGGGCAACGGACGTACGGGGCAGATCTACACCATATTTTTTGAAAATATATTGAGTAAAGGAGGAGCAGTCAAAATAACGTGTAGTTGAAGTGGAGGCACCGAACTGGTAACGCGTACCCAGATACTTCTTGCCGAAGCTGACCACTTTGGAGCCGGTGGAAGATGCGGATACGGAATCGGCACTTACAGAATCAGCAGATACAGCATCAGCGGATACAGCTGATGCGGCAGCAGGGGCTGTTCCCGCTCCGGTAGCCAGTAAGGCGCTGAACCCGATTGTTGTGCACAGACCAATTGTCATTGCTTGTTTGAACCATTGTTGCTTATTCATGTTGTATACCTCCAAGGTTGTAATGAATTCTAGTAGTTTCGTTCGTCTGATTCGTAGTATAGCAGGTTATGACAGGCCTAAATTATGGAAGAGATGGGCTAAATGCAGGCGGGATATGCAATGTAAGCGTTTTATTAAAATCACATTAAAAGTTACAAAATATTAATATTTACGTAGTGAGTTCGCCGAAAAAAGCCGGGAAACCCTTGATGCACAAAGGGATTCCCGGCTTTACGATTTTGAAACAAAGGTTACAGCGATGTCTCCAAAAATCTATGTATTCAGTCCTTGCTCTGAATAATTAGCAGAAGTCCGCTCTCAATATGAACGGTTCCGCTCTGCTCCAGCAGCACATTGCTCACGGCCAGGGATTGCCCTAACTTGAGGGTGGCGTTCTCCAGAGGATATTGGAAGCCCTGAAGGGTGATGCCCGTTACCTCGGGAGTCAGAGGCAGCAAGGAGACATAGGAATAACCCCGTTCCTCTACAACCGCCTGAGAGCCGGTAAGCGTAATGTAGTTGTTCGCATCCATAATAGAGCAGGCTACCTGCCGTTGCAGTGCTCTTGTCATCATTTGAATGCTGGCCAGCGTATGGTCCATGCGTGTACCCGTTACCCCGATCATCAGAATAGACTGCGGCTGGAGGTTCAGGGCAAGATCCAGGGCCATTTCACTGTCGGTAAGGTCTTTGTTGACCGGATCACAGCTTATAGTCTTCTTGCTTCCCGCCTGAATCCGCTCCAGTGCCTCAGGAGAGACAGAATCGAAATCACCAACGGCAAGCTGGGGGGTGAAGCCATGATCAATCAGGAACAGCGCTCCCCGGTCAGCACCGATAATATAATCCTCTTCATCTAATAAGCGCAGGCATTCCGCGGTCAGTTCACCGCCTGCAACAATTACAATACGCCCGGATGGCAATAGCTCCCCCTCCTTGTTGTTCAATTAAGTTCATCATCCTGAACAGTATATAGCAGTTTCAAAAGTTGTACAATTGCCGCGCTGACGCTAAAATAGGGTTAGTGCGTCTGACCGCACCCATCCATTACGGATGATAAGGAATGCTTGAGCGCAGGAGGTGAGAGGGATCGTTAACGTGTTGTTTGTATGTCTGGGGAATATTTGCCGTTCGCCGATGGCGGAGGCTGTGCTGCGCAGCAAGATTGAACAGCGTCAGCTTACGGATCAGATTACAGTGGATTCTGCAGGAACGGGAGACTGGCATATCGGGAAAGCGCCGCATGAAGGGACAAGGCGTATCCTTGATCTGCATGGCATCAGCTATGAGCATATGAGAGCAAGGCTGGTAGCCAGTGAGGATTTCGAGAGATTCGAATATATCATCTGCATGGACAAGTCCAACGGGGAGAATGTGCGCAAAATTCCCGGCGGTGAGCAGTCCAAGCTGTTGTTCTTCATGGATCTGTTGCCGGATGAGGAGCTGCGTGAGGTGCCTGACCCGTATTTCACCGGTAATTTCGAGCAGGTCTATGATTTAATCAACGCCGGTTGTGATGTGCTGCTGGAACGGATTATTCAGGAGAAATAAATTATCCTTCTATTTCTCGTTGAAACGGTACCGTCCTTTAAAAGGACGGCAAAGCCGCTTCCGCTTGGCAGGCATAGTGCTACAGCCGGACCGGTTGCCGTCCTTATGATTTAAGGAACGGCACCGTATGTCCGATTCGTGATGAAAGCGCAGTCAATCGTACTGCATACATAAGTTCGTAAGATGTTCACTTTTGGGGTTCTATTTGCTGTTTCAGGAGCTGAAGAAATAGAGTAATGATTCCGGGAGCTCTTTTTGCCAAAAACCCCAAAGATGCTGGCCGTCCTTCTCGCGGTAGGACACCGTGGCTCCCTTGGCTTCAAGCATGGCCTTGGTCTCCCGGTTCATCTCCACGAAATCATAGACGCCGGTATCGGTCTTGTAGTCGCGCTCTTGAAGCCCTACAACCATGTTGATCTGAAGCCAGGAGAGATCCTCCTCTTGTGATAGCAGCTCGCGGGTCTCGGGATAGTAGGCGCCGGAGAGGCTGAGCACACGGCTGAATAATCCCGGATACGCCAGCGCCAGGTGGAGGGAGACACTGCCGCCCAGGGAATCACCGGCTACGATCCGCTCCTCCGGTGTGCGCCGGACAGGATAATTATGTTCAATGAAGGGAATAATCTCTTCGGCGAAGCATGCAAGGTACTGCTTGAAGCGGCTGCCGAACGGAGCGTATTCAGCGGTGCGGACTGCCACGTTCACTTCGACGCCCACTATAATGAAGGGATCCACATCCTGCTCCAGAATCAGCTGACCAGCCAAGGTGGCAATCCGGCCGAAGTTGAAGAATTCTTCACCGTCCTGGCAGTAGACGACGGGATAGCTGAGTACTTCATTATATCCGGGGGGAAGATAGATACGCAGCTTGCTCTCTTCCTGCAGATGTTCGCTCCACAGTGTTTGTTTTACAATTGTACGTTTCAGAAAAACAGGTTCGCTCATTGTCAAATCGTCACCTTTCATGTCGGATTTTGCTTAAGACTTAGTGTTGCGTTAAAATTAACCAAGCGGCAAATGTGGGATATATCATTTACTTGATAAATATCCTTCAATCTGTTATAGGATATTTAAACGCCTGTTATACATACAAAATTTATGGAAACATAAATTTTATGCGTATTTCTTTGACGAAACAGATACAACAGGTGTATAATAATTCTATAACAGAGACCACTGATATTCAAATTTTTTTATTGAGGTGAAGATAATGACTAGAGTTCCTTATGAAGTGTATACAGAGGACGTTGAAGCCCTTACGGTTCTTTCCCCGGATGGAGAAATTATCAACAAGGAAATGATGCCTAACCTTACCGATGATCAATTGAAAGAAATTATGTACCGTATGGTATTTACCCGTACCTGGGATGACCGTGCTGTCAACCTGGGCCGTCAAGGCCGTCTCGGCTTCTATGCACCGGTATCCGGTCAGGAAGCTACAATGATCGGCAGCGAGTACGCTTTGCGGAAGGAAGATTTCGTCTGCCCGGGCTACCGCGATATTCCACAGCTCGTATGGCACGGCCTTCCATTATATCAGGCGTTCCTGTATTCCCGCGGACATCAGCATGGCGGACAGATTCCTGATGGCGTTAATGTACTTATGCCGCAGATCATTATCGGAGCACAGATTCTTCATGCTACCGGTATTGCTATGGGCTTCAAATTGAAGAAACAGCAGAACGTTGCAATCACATATACCGGTGACGGCGGTTCGTCTGAAGGCGACTTCTACGAAGGCCTTAACTATGCAGGAGTATACAAGCTGCCGGTGATCTTCTTCGTTCAGAACAACGGCTATGCCATCACCACTCCGTTCTCGAAGCAGACAGCAGCGAAGTCCATCGCCCACAAGGCAGTTGCCGCAGGGATTCCCGGAATCAAGATCGACGGTATGGACGTCTTTGCAGTAATCTCTGCTGTACAGCAGGCTGCTGAACGTGCCCGCAAAGGCGAAGGCGCCACACTGATCGAAGCGGTAACCTACCGTTTCCGTCCGCATTCCCTCTCCGATGATGCCAGTAAGTACCGTACGAAGGAAGAAGAAGGCCAATGGAATGAGAAAGATCCGATTGCCCGTCTTGCCAAGTACCTGGAGAAGAAAGGCCTCTGGACTGAAGAGGACACTCTGCGCGTAAGAGAAGAAGCGAAAGCTACTGTCAACGAGCAGATTAAGAAAGCAGAACAGACCGAAAAAATGACCATTCCCGGCTTGATCGACAGCATGTTCGAGGTAACTCCGAAACATCTTGAAGAACAAAAAGCCGATTTTGAATAAGGGGGATATCAGGCAATGGCACAGATGAATATGAAAGAAGCAATTCGTGACGCAATGCGCGTTGAACTGACTCGTGACCCCAATGTTCTTATCTTCGGAGAAGACGTTGGTAATGTAGGCGGCGTATTCCGTGTAACGGAAGGGCTGCAGAAGGAATTTGGCGAGGAGCGCGTCTTCGATACACCGCTGGCAGAGTCTGCCATTGGCGGTTTGGCTTTCGGTCTTGGCGTGCAGGGCTTCCGCCCGATCGCTGAGATCCAGTTCGTAGGCTTCATTTTTGAAGCTCTGGATCAGATCGTTATTCAGGCAGCGCGCCTGCGCTGGCGTTCCGGGGGCAAGTACAATGCTCCTGTAGTCTTCCGCACTCCATTCGGCGGCGGCGTTAAGGCAGCCGAGCTGCATACCGATTCTCTGGAAGGTCTGATCGCCCAGAGTCCTGGGATCAAGGTAGTTATTCCTTCTAATCCTTATGATGCGAAGGGACTGCTCATCGCTTCGATCCGCGACAATGACCCTGTATTCTTCATGGAGCACTTGAACCTGTACCATGCTTTCCGGGCAGAAGTGCCTGAAGGTGAGTATACCGTTGAACTCGGCAAAGCGAATGTAGTACGCGAAGGTACGGATGTATCTATCATTACCTACGGCCTAATGGTACATACAGCGACCAAAGCGGCCGACCAGCTCGAAAAAGAAGGCATCAAAGTCGAAATTATCGACCTTCGTACCGTTAGCCCGATTGATATCGACACCATTGTGGCTTCCATCAAGAAGACTAACCGCGCGATTGTTGTACAAGAAGCTCAGAAGAGCTCCGGCGTAGCCGCTGAGGTTATTGCCCAGATTAACGAAAAAGCTCTGCTGCACCTGGAAGCCCCTGTGCTTCGTGTAGCAGGTCCAGATACAATTTTCCCGTTTGCTCAAATCGAAGATACTTGGATTCCTACCCCTGCACGTGTCATCACGGCAGTTAAGAAAGTCATGGAATTCTAGGAAGTAACGACCTTGCCGTCCTTGTATTTAAGGGCGGCAGCCGTTTCTGTCTTCTATCAAACAGGACTGATGGAATAACTCAACATAATTTATAGGAGGTTATCAAGGTGGCAAAATTTGAGTACCGGTTCCCTGAGCTGGGCGAAGGTCTGCATGAAGGCGAAATTATCAAAATGCATATCAAAGCCGGCGACAAAGTAACCGATGACGATATCGTAATGGAAGTTCAGAACGACAAGGCGGTAGTAGAGGTTCCTTGTCCGGTCAACGGCACAGTGCTTGAAGTCTTCACCAAGGACGGACAAGTATGCCGTGTAGGGGAAGTTGTAGCCATTATTGATGCAGAAGGTGACATCCCTGAGCAAGAGGGCGGCCATCCGGCAGAGCAGGCTTCCCAGGAAGCTGATGCAGCCAAGGGCGGAGCGGATACTACTTCTTCTCCGGCAACCAGCAGCCCGGCTACTGGCGGAGCAACGAACTTCGAATACAAGTTCCCTGAACTGGGCGAAGGCCTGCATGAAGGGGAAATCATCAAGATGCACATCAAGGTTGGAGACAAAATCACCGACGACGATATCATTATGGAAGTTCAGAATGATAAAGCAGTGGTGGAGGTTCCTTCTCCAGTCAACGGTACTGTAGTCGAAGTGTTCACCAAAGACGGCCAGATCTGCCGTGTAGGTGAAGTTGTGGCAATCATTGCCGCAGAAGGCGATGTTCCGCAGCAGGAGGGCGGCCACGCTGAAGCATCCGGTGCCCAGGCAGCAGCTCCTTCGCAAGGCGCAGCTCCAGTAGCGGCAGCAGCTCCGGCTCCTAACCGTGAAGTACTGGCAACGCCTAGCGTGCGCAAATTCGCCCGCGACAAGAGTGTGGACATCTCCCAGGTGAACGGCTCCGGCAAGAACGGTAAGATCACACTTGAAGATGTGGAAGCCTTCCTGAAGGGCGGTTCTACAGCCCCAGCGGCATCGGCTCCAGCAGCATCTGCACCGGCAGCAGCAGAAGCGCCAAAAGCTAAGGCAGCACCGGCAGCAGCAGCAGCTTCCGGCAATGCAAGTCTGGAAGAAGAACGCGTACCATTCAAGGGTATCCGTAAAGCGATTGCCAATGCTATGGTTAAATCGGCTTACACTGCACCGCATGTTACCATCATGGACGAAGTGGATGTTACGGAGCTTGTAGCCTTCCGTGCCCGCATGAAGCCGGTAGCCGAGAAGAAGGGCGTGAAGGTTACTTATCTTCCGTTCATCGTGAAGGCACTCGTGGCCGCTTCCCGTCAGTTCCCTGCGCTTAACGCTATGATTGACGAAGCTACGAACGAAATTGTCTACAAGAAATACTACAACATCGGTATTGCTACAGATACAGACAACGGCCTGATCGTTCCTGTCATCAAGGACGCTGACCGCAAGAGTATCTGGATGATCGCAAGCGCGATTACAGATCTGGCTGTACGCGGACGCGACGGCAAGCTGGCTCCGAATGAAATGAAGGGCAGCACGATCTCGATCAGCAATATCGGCTCTGCCGGCGGTATGTTCTTCACTCCGATCATCAACTTCCCTGAAGTTGCTATTCTCGGAACCGGACGTATCACTGAGAAGCCTGTTGTGAAGAATGGCGAAATCGTTGCAGCACCTGTAATGGCTCTGTCCCTGAGCTTTGACCACCGGATTATTGACGGCGCAACAGCACAGAATTTCATGAATTACATTAAGACCCTGCTTGCAAATCCTGATATGTTAGTTATGGAGGTGTAATTAATGGTAGTCGGAGACGCTTCAATCGAAATTGACACATTGGTTATTGGTGCAGGTCCCGGCGGGTATGTGGCGGCAATTCGTGCCGCCCAGCTCGGCCAAAAGGTCATCATTGTAGATAAATCGGAACTCGGCGGCGTGTGCTTGAACCGCGGCTGTATTCCTTCCAAGGCCCTGATCTCGGCCGCTCATCAATTCGAGGCTGCCCAGCACGGTGAAGTATTCGGTGTTACTGCCGAGAACGTTAAGGTGGACTGGTCCAAGACTCAGGCCTTCAAGAACGGCGTAGTCAAGAAAATGACTTCCGGCGTTACCAGCCTGATGAAGGGCAACAAGATCGAAGTATTCAGCGGAGAAGCTATGTTCATCAGCACAAACGAAGCCCGTCTGTTCAATGATCATGAATCCCCGCGTTACAAGTTCAATAACTGCATTATTGCAACGGGCTCCCGTCCGATTGAACTGAAGCCATTCCCGTTCGGCGGACGCATCCTGTCCTCCACGGAAGCGCTGGATCTGCCTGAAATTCCTAAGAGCATGATCGTTATCGGCGGCGGCTACATTGGTGCGGAGCTGGGTCAGATGTATTCCAAATTCGGCACCAAGGTTACCATCATTGAAGGTCTGGATACCGTTCTGCCTGGCTTCGACAAAGACATGACCCGTCTGGTTGCCAAGAATATGGCTAAGACCGGCATTGAAATTGTAACTAACGCCAAAGCCGAATCTGCGGTTCAGAACGACAAGGAAGTTACTGTGAAGTACTCCGTAGGCGGAGAGTCCAAAGAAGTGACTGCTGAATACCTGCTGGTAACCGTAGGACGCCGTCCGAATACTGACGGCGAGCTGGGCCTGGATCTGATCGGCGTTGAGCTGGATGACCGCGGTCTGGTGAAGGTAGACCATCAGGGACGGACTAATATTCCTAACATTTTCGCAATCGGCGATATCGTTCCGGGTCTTGCCCTGGCGCACAAAGCTTCTTACGAAGGTAAGATTGCTGCGGAAGCCATTGCCGGACACAAATCGGTTGTAGATTACAAGGTAATGCCGGCTGTAGTCTTCACAGATCCTGAATGCTCCAGCGTAGGTCTGACCGAGAAGGAAGCTAAGGATAAGGGCTATGCGGTTAAGGCCGGCAAGTTCCCGTTCGCAGGCAACGGCCGTGCCGTGTCCCTGAATGCTCCTGAAGGCTTCATCAAGATTGTAGCGAAGAGCGACAACAATCAGGTGCTCGGCGCACAAATCGTCGGTATCGAAGCTTCCAACCTGATCGCTGAGCTGGGTCTGGCGATTGAAATGGGCGCAACGCTTGAAGATATCGCACTGACCATCCATGCGCATCCAACCCTTGGCGAGATCGTTATGGAAGCGGCTGAGCTGGTAGAAGGCCACCCGATCCACGTAATGAAATAATAACCGCTTAAGCTTATGCGGTAAGAACACAAGAGGATGTTCCCGAAGCCATGCAGATGGTCAGGGAACATCCTCTTTTGAGTGAGGTCACTGTCCTGAACGTTCGGAAATAGCTGGCAGTCAGCCCAATTCGGGCAGAGAATGTATGTTTTTTTGCTTATTTTTATCGTTAGGGAAGTTACAACGACAGTCAGCTCATGGTAAACTAATAGAAGAAAAAAGAGAGTGGGGTGTGATACGGCTTGCGTAATTACTTGGATTTATTGCAGGATATTCTCGACAACGGTACAGCTAAGAGCGACCGGACAGGTACAGGTACAGTGTCCGTCTTCGGGCGTCAGCTCCGCTTCGATCTGTCGAAGGGCTTCCCGCTGATGACCACCAAGCGCATTCATCTGAAGTCGGTGGTACATGAGCTTCTATGGTTCCTCAAAGGGGATACCAATACAACGTATCTGAAGGAGAATGGCGTCTCGATCTGGGATGAATGGGCCGATGAAAACGGGGAGCTGGGACCGGTATACGGTTCGCAGTGGCGGGCGTGGGAGAGCAAGGACGGGCAGCATATTGATCAGATTGCGAATGTGATTGAGTCAATTAAGCGTAATCCCGATTCACGGCGACATATCGTTAGTGCGTGGAATGTAGGCGAGATCGAGCAGATGAAGCTACCGCCCTGCCATTTCGTGTTTCAGTTCTATGTAGCGGGCGGCAAGCTCTCCTGCATGCTTACGATGCGTTCGGTGGATACGTTCCTTGGGCTTCCGTTCAACATTGCCAGCTACGCGCTGCTTACCCATATGGTGGCGCAGCAGACGGGGCTTGAGGTCGGAGAATTCATCTGGTCCGGCGGAGATGTGCATATATATACAAATCATATGGAACAAGTGGCCACACAGCTTGCACGGGAGCCTTATGCGCTGCCGAAGCTTAACATCCGCAGAGTACCGGACAGTATTTTTGATTATACCTTTGAGGATTTTGAATTTACCGACTATGTCTATCATCCGGGAATCAAGGCACCGGTTGCTATATGAGCATTACCATGATATGGGCGATGGCCTCAAATGGCGTAATTGGCAAAAATAATGACATGCCCTGGCATTTGCCGCTGGATTTCGCTTATTTCAAAGCAGAGACACTCGGCAAGCGGATGCTGATGGGCCGAAAAACCTGGGAGTCGCTGGGCAGCAAGCCGCTGAAGGGCCGTACCAGCCTGATTCTGACCCGCGATAAGAGCTTCGCACCCGAAGGGGCTGAGGTCATCCATACGCTGGCTGAGGCGCTGGCTGAGGGGCGCAAAGAGGATGAGCTGATGGTGATCGGCGGAGCCGAGATCTATAGCCTGATGCTGCCGTATGCCGACAAGCTGCGTGTTACACGGATAGAGGCGGAGATTGAAGGCGATACGACATTCCCTGAGGTAGACTGGAGCCGGTGGAAGGAAGTTTCCAATACACCGGGACTCAAGAATGAGCAGAATCCTTATGATTATCGTTTTATGGTGTACGACCGCAAGGAGTGACAATGAAGCGTTTTCTCTGACACAAGATGTGAAATAGTACAAATAATCAGCAGATTAGTCCATTACAGTGCGAAAGTATTGAATGCTAATATAATTAAAATTAGAAATGGTGTACTATACATCAGCACGAAGAGAACGGATGGGGGAAACGTATATATGTCTACACCTACTGGATTTATGGAGTATAAGCGCCAGCTCCCAGGGGACCGCGATCCCGAGCAGCGCGTGAAGGATTGGGAAGAATTCCACGAGCATCTGACCGAGGACGAGCTTCGGACCCAGGGTGCCCGTTGTATGGATTGCGGCACACCGTATTGCCACACCGGCATGGATATGAGCGGCGGTACTTCAGGCTGTCCCGTGCATAACCTGATTCCGGAGTGGAATAACCTGGTCTACCGTGGCTTGTGGAAGGAAGCGCTGGAGCGCCTGCACAAGACCAATAACTTCCCTGAATTCACCGGCAGCATCTGTCCTGCACCCTGCGAGGGCTCCTGTACCGTCGGTCTGATTGGACAGCCTGTTACGATTAAGACGATCGAGCTGGCCATTGTGGACAAGGGCTTTGAAGAGGGCTGGGTAGTCCCGAGTCCGCCGGAGAAGCGTACAGGCAAACGGATCGCCATCGTCGGCTCCGGTCCGGCAGGACTGGCCGCAGCCGCCCAGCTGAACAAGGCGGGTCACACGGTAACGGTCTTTGAGCGCAGTGACCGGATCGGCGGACTTCTGATGTACGGCATCCCGACGATGAAGCTGGACAAACGTGTCGTACAGCGCCGTGTCGATCTGCTGGCTGCAGAAGGTATCGAGTTCGTGGTTAACACTGAGATTGGCAAAGACATTCCGGCGCAGCAGCTGGTGGATGAATATGATGCCGTTGTCCTCTGCGGCGGAGCTACCAAAGCGAGACGCTTCAATGTGGAAGGCAATGATCTCAAGGGTGTAATGTACGCCATGGATTACTTGAACGGCACGATCAAGAGCTATCTGAATTCCAATCTGGAGGATGGCAACTATGTATCCGCCGCAGGCAAGGACGTAATCGTGCTGGGCGGGGGCGACACCGGCTCCGACTGTGTAGCGACTTCCTTGCGGCATGGCTGCAACAGCATCACCCAGTTCGGCACACATGACAAAGCGCCGCTTACGCGTGATCCGATTGCCAACCCTTGGCCGCAGTTCCCGAATGTCTACACCCTGGATTATGCCCAGCAGGAAGCCAAAGCGGTCTTCGGTGAAGACCCGCGTGAATTCTCTATCATGACGACGAAGTTCGTCGGCGATGAAGAAGGCAACCTCAAGGAGCTGCACACGGTGCAGATCCGCCGGACGGTGGACGAGACAGGACGGAAGATCTACCAGCCGGTTCCGGGCACCGAGGCTGTCTATCCGGCCCAGCTGGCGCTGATTGCGATTGGCTTCGACGGACCGGAGCAGGATATCATTGAGGAGCTTAAGCTGGATACGGACCGCCGTACCAATGTGAAGGCCCGTTATGGCAAATTTAACACGAACGTGGATAAAGTATTCGCAGCCGGAGATATGCGCCGCGGACAGAGTCTGGTCGTCTGGGCTATCAACGAGGGACGTGAAGCAGCGCGTGAAGTGGATAAATACCTGATGGGTTCGACTGTGCTTGCTTAACCCTATATGTACCAAAAAGCCGTCCTTCAGCATTGCTGAGAGACGGCTTTTTATTATGCTCTTATTATGCTGCTATATTATTGAATGGCCTTCACCGCTCACATGATTACGGGGGCTAGTCTTCCAGCTTGAACCGTTCAATCTTAAGCTGCAGATCGCCCGCCATCCTGGACAGCTCCGTAGAGGAGGCGGAGATCTCTTCCATGGAAGCTAGCTGTTCTTCTGTAGCTGCCGTTACACTCTGGAAGGCGTCTGAGGTGGATCGGGAAATACTGGAGATTTCGTGTACGGAAGCGGCGACCTCCTGCGCTCCCGCTGACATCTGCTCGGTAATAGCCGAGATGTCATGCAGCTGGCTGTTGATTTTGGCTGTAGACTGTTCAATGCTGTTGAAGGATTCCTTGGCTTCGGCGGTAACCTGAATACCCAGCTCAACATCAGCTGCGACGGTATGCCGGATCGCTTCATAGGTCTGGTCGATCAACCGGGTCATCTGCTGGAGGGTATCTTGAATATCTCCGGCGGTATTCTTCGATTGATCGGCCAGCTTCCGCACCTCAGCAGCCACGACGGCGAAGCCCCGGCCCTGCTCTCCGGCCCGGGCCGCTTCAATGCCGGCGTTCAGCGACAGGAGATTCGTCTGTACGGCGATCGCCGAAATTGCACTGCTCATCGCGGACACCTCATCGTTCAAGCCGTTTAATTGCCCGATCAGCTGCGAAGAGTGGTGGGTAGAGGTCCGGATGGCATCCATTTGCTGGCTGACCTGTTCCATCTTCCGGCTGCCGCTGCGCACATCTGCTTCAGTGCTTGCGGAAGAATCGACGATGGAGGCGGCGGCTTCGGCGATCCTTTGAATACCGGAGGACATTTCCTCCATCGCGCGCGAGGTCTCTGCCATGGCCGAGGTCTGTGTCTGCGCACCCTCGGAAGAATCCTGCACCAGTTCAGCCACGTAAGCGGTGGCTCTGGAGTTCTCTTCGGTGGTTGCATTCAATTGCTGGCTGGAGGCTGCGAGTTGTCCCGAGGTGTCCGAAATATCCGATACGATGCCGCGCAGAGAGCCTACCATGAGGTTGTAATTCTGTGCCAGCTGACCGATCTCATCCACCCGGTTCATCTGAATCTGCTCATTCAGATAGCCTTCGCTTACCCGCTGTGCAGAACGGTTCAGGCTGCGGATCGGCTTCGTGATGGAGCGGACAATCAGGTACATCAGGGTTAAGGCGACAAGCAGGGCAACGGCCAGAACCATAAGTCCGGTATAGATAATGGGCTGTGAGGCATCCGAGAATTCTTGGGTAGGCAGAATGCCGACAATTTTGAAGCCGGTGTTCGGATCGGTTGTATAATAACCCTGCATGTCCATCTCCGTGTCCGGATTGGTATAGTGCAGGTCCCCGCTGTCGTTTGCCAGCATTTTCACTATATAATCTGCTACATCCTCACCTGCTGCTTTGCCGGGATAAGAGACGAATTTATTATTACGGTCCACAATGTAGAAGTAGCCGGTTTCACCCGGATGGGTAGTATGGATTCTTTCACTCATTGCCTTGAGATTGAGGCTTGTGGTCACAACTCCTTTGCCATCCTCCAGCGAATGGGAGATGAACAGCGTATAATTGCCGGTTGTTGCGGAGACAAAAGGATCAATGATTGTAGTGGTACCGGCATTCTGCATGGACGCCTTATACCAGTCCCGTGTACGCGGATCATAATCCTGTTTGCCGGGGTCCGGAGCCTTCATCCAGGCACCTTGTTCGTTGCCCGCCGTAAGAATCTCAAGCTCAGGATGTGCCTTCATGAACTGATCGATGAGTGTGCGTGTTGCGGGAGCCTTCACATCGAGCCCGGAAGACTCAATCTGGCGGCTGAGCAAATCTACATTCCGCATAGCAGCGGATACATATGCTTGGATGGTCCCGGCGACCAGATCGACACTGGAATGCGTGGCTTTCTGCATTTTAAGCTCCAATTCCCGTTTCGCACTGGAATAGGAGGAATAACTGACCAAGAGGATCGGGATCACCAGCATAATGGTGAAAAGCATCATCATTTGTCTTTGCAGTGATCGCGATCTGAGCTTGCCGGTGAAGCGGTTGACTGACTTGAACATTGGAACGGTTCCCCCTCTGGTACATGGAAATCGGCTGGTAGCTAGCCGTTTCTCTCTAAATACCTCAACTCATATTCGGTTTATCGACACATTCTTTTCATATCTTGAGGATTTGGTGTAAAATATTTAATTGCATTCACAATCTATTCATCGCCCGCTTGACGCGGCCTCGAATATCGTATAGATTAAGAACCAACATTTATAACGTAACAGCGTTGACCAAGGACCTGGTATCCGTAAACGCCGTAAGCAGAGAGGGGATTCACCGGCTGAAAGATCCCCCTAGTGCGTAAGACACCAATCCTGCCTTGGAAGCTGCAGCTTATGCTGAAGATGGGCATAAGTCTGCCGGAACCGGCCGTTATCCGGATTAGAGGACCGCAGGCTTGGATAGTCTTGGGGTTGAAACAGGGTGGTAACACGGCGCATTCGTCCCTGACGGATGCGTCTTTTTTGCGTTCTCATTATGGCAGCGAAATGTTCTGGAGCTGGACACACTTTTCGACGAAAGAGGCTGATCTGTATGCGTCAAACCAATCTATTAGTTACCACTCTGCGCGAAGCTCCTGCGGAAGCAGAGACAAGGAGCCACCAGCTGCTGCTGCGTGCCGGATATATCAGGCAGGTGGCCGCCGGGGTATACACCTATTTGCCGCTCGGACGGCGGGTGCTGCGCAGGATGGAGCAGATCGTGCGCCAGGAGATGGAGTCCGCCGGTGCGCAGGAGGTTCTTATGCCTTCAATGCAGCCCGCAGAGCTCTGGAGAGAATCGGAACGCTATGAGGTGTACGGCAAAGAGCTGATGAAGCTCCAGGACCGTCACGACCGTGAGTTTGTGCTGGGTCCGACCCATGAGGAAGTGGTTACAGCGCTAATGCGCGCAGAGATCAGCTCTTACCGGCGGCTGCCGGTGACTGTCTATCAGATTCAGACGAAGTTCCGGGATGAACGTCGTCCGCGCTCAGGGCTTCTGCGGGGCAGGGAATTCCTGATGAAGGATGCCTATTCGTTTGATACGGATTGGGAGGGCCTGGATCTGGCCTATCAGGTGATGTACAGCGCTTATGAGCGGATCTTTGACCGCTGCGGCCTGAAGTACCGGGCGGTGCAGGCGAATGCCGGAGCGATTGGCGGCAAAGGCCAGAATCATGAATTCATGGCCCTGTCAGATATAGGTGAGGATACGATAGCTGTGTGCTCCCTGTGCGGATATGCTGCGAATCTGGAGCAGGCGGAAGTGCGGAGCGGAGCCGAACCGGATAGACAAGATTTTGCCGGACGCCCTGCCCCTGAGCGATTCCATACGTCTGCCCAGAAAACTATTCAGCAGCTGGAGCAGGAGAGTCAGCTCAGACCGCAGGAGATCATCAAGACCTTAATCTACACGGGCGGAGGCAAGACAGTTGCTGTGCTGGTCCGTGGAGATCATGAGGTGAATGAGCTGAAGGTGCAAAAGTACCTCGGCTGCGGTGACATTACGCTGGCTGATGCCATGCATGTGCAGGAGGCTGCCGGAACCGGAAGCGGTTATGTCGGTCCTGCCGGATTGTCTGTGCCTATCCTGGTGGATGCTGCTGTTGCAGCCATGACAGAAGCAGTCACAGGCGCGGGGGAAGAGGATTACCATCTGCGTGGAGTGGTGCCCGGCCGGGACTTTCCGCTGACGCAGGTGGGGGATTTCCGTAATGTGGTTGCCGGCGACTGCTGTCCGCAATGCGGCAAAGGGGAGCTGGATTTCCAGCAGGGCATCGAGGTAGGGCATGTCTTCAAGCTGGGCACGGTCTACAGTGAAAAGCTGGGGGCAGATTATTTGGATGCAGACGGCCGCACCCGGCCTATGGTAATGGGCTGCTACGGCATCGGAATCTCCCGCTTGCTGGCCGCAGTGGCTGAGCAGAACAACGATGACCAGGGGCTGATCTGGCCGCAGGGCCTAGCTCCGTATGCGGTTCATATTCTGCTGATGTCGGTCAAAGATACAGCGCAGCGTGAGCTGGCTGAAGCCCTGTATGCACGGCTGACCGCCTTGGGCATCGATACCCTGCTGGACGACCGCGATGAGCGGGCCGGGGTCAAATTCAAGGATGCCGGACTGATCGGCATACCGGTTGCGCTGGTGGTCGGCAAGCTGGCCGCAGAGCAAAGGATTGAATACATGGACCGGAGAACGGGTAACAAGGAAGTAATCGATATGGGCGAGGCCGTGCTGCGCGTAAGCGGTATGCAGTCCGCACCGGATACTACTTTTGCTTGAATTGAGGATTTGGTAAAATAGGGGAAATACCGCATAAAGCCTTCGCCCTGGAGAGGAGGAAAAAGCATGTTTGGACGTCTAAGACACAGGCTTGACAATGCCAGACAAATGCAGAAAATGCGTAACGAGCATCCCGAAGAGATTCGCCGCCTACTGGAAGAGCGGGCCAGGGAACAGCAAGTCCCGGTTGAATCTGTTCCCGTAAAGTCCGGGCCGTGGATTATCTTCTTCCGGTGTATTCTGTATCTTCTGACCGTGCTAATTGTGTTGATTACCTTCATCGGGGGGCCGCAGAGTAATGCGCCTGTCTTCACCATACTTTCCTTTGGTCTGCTGCTGGCTGTTCTGTATCTGATAGCGGGGCTTGCCCAGCCTGCAATCGTATTTTTCCGCAAGCACTGGTCCCGGGGAGATGTACTTGAGCTGTTCAGCCTGATCATCGGGGCGCTGCTCATTCTGATGGCGATATTTCGCCCTTAAGCGGCAGGCCTCAATAATGAGCAGCGGATTTTGGGGTCCAGGAATGGTATAATAGACTACTGGACAACTTTTGTAATGAACCGAGGGTAAGGAGCGATTATTGTTGAAGACACTCATTATTGCGGAGAAACCGGACATGGGGCGGAATATCGCCGCCGCAATAGAACCGAAGGCCAAAAACTACCGTTCCTATCTGGAAGGGGAGCAGTACATTATCACCTGGGCGATTGGGCATCTGATTGGCCTGGCAGAGCCCGAAGCCTACGACAATAAATATAAAAAATGGAACATTAATGACCTGCCGATCATTCCCGAGGAGTTCAAGCTGCTGCCCAATGCACGCACCATGGACCAGCTGAAGGTGATCGGGGAGCTGGCGAAGCGCAGCGATCTGCTGGTGAACTCCTGCGATGCCGGGCGTGAGGGCCAGCATATTTTCTCATTGATCCAGCGTTACCTGGAGCTGAACCAGCCGGTGAAGCGGCTGTGGATCTCCGACCTGACGCCGGAGACGATCCGCAAGGGCTTCCAGGAGCTGAAGGACGGGTCGGAATATGAGAATCTGACCAAGGCTGCCCGGGCGCGCAGCGAGGCGGACTGGCTGATCGGGATGAACGGCTCGCGCGCTTTTACCACCAAGCATAATGTGCTGCTCTCTGTAGGCCGGGTACAGACCCCGGTGCTGGCGCTGATCTATGACCGTCAGAAGACCATTGAAGCGTTCTCCTCGCTGAAGTTTTTTGAGGTGGAAGGGCATTTCACCCAGAATGAGCTGACGTATAAGGGCATGTGGCAGGGTGACCGGTTAACGGATGGTGCGAAGGCAGAGGCACTTGCGGCCAAGGTCAAGGGCAAGCCTGCCCGGATTGTTCTCTATGAGGTCAAAGAGACCAAGGAATATCCGAACAAGCTGTACGATCTGACGCTGCTGCAGCGCGAGGCGAACGGGAAATATGCCTTTTCCGCCAAAAAAACACTGGATATCGCCCAGGCGCTGTATGAGAAGCATAAGGTAATCTCGTACCCGCGTACCAACTCCAACTATGTTACGGAGCAGAATATTCCTGAAATGCACAAGACGCTGTCGGCCCTTCAAGGCACGCAGTACGACGATTGGGTGAAGGGTGCGAACCGTAACCTGGTCCATAAAGGCAACAAGTTTATTTGTAATCCGTCCAAAGTGGAGGATCACCATGCGATTCTGCCAACGAACCGCAAGGCGAACGGTCTAAGCACGGACGAGGCCAAGCTCTATGATCTGATCGTCCGCCGCTTCCTCTCCCAGTTCTATCCGGCAGCGGAATATAAGGTGCATACGGTGATGACGGAAGTGGAAGCCGAGAAGTTCAAGACTACGGTCAAGGAGCTGCTGAGCCTCGGCTGGAAGGTGATCTACGCAGACCAGAAGAAGGACAAGTCTAGACCGGCCAAGGGCAAAGGCAAGGAAGACGAGGAGGAAGAAGAGCTTGAGGTGAACGAGCCGTTCTCGGTTCAAGCAGAGGGTGAAGTGATCTGCAGCGATGCGGTTGTGAAGGAGAAGGATACCCAGCCTCCAAAAGCTTACACGGAAGGAACCTTGCTGAAGGCGATGGAGAGCGCAGGCAAGCAGATTGAGGATGAAGAGCTGCGCGATGCCATGAAGGATTCGGGGCTGGGCACTCCGGCGACCCGGGCCGCTACGATTGAACGGCTGAAGAATGTCGGCTATGTGGAGATGCAGGGGAAAAAGATCGCCATCACCCAAAAGGGGCGGACGGCGGTTGAACTGATCCGCGGAGCAGGTGTGGAGCTGCTGACCTCCCCGGAAATGACCGGGCAGTGGGAGCGCCGCCTCAATGAAATTGCCCGCGGGACCGCAGCGGACGGGCAGTTCATGGAGAATGTGAAGCGGTTCGCTTCGATGATTGTGGACAAGGTCCGCGTGCAGTCGCGCGCCGCTAAGACCTCCTTCGAAGGGGATACGCCTTCGCTGAACAGCGGCGGCAAGGGCCGCAGTTCGGCTGCTGCGCCGCGCAAGACTGCCGACTCCAAAGCGGCTGAGCGCAAGCCAGCGGCGGCCAAACCGCGCAGCGCGGCGTCTGCCGCTGCCGGGAAGAGCGGGGATGCCGGGCCGAAGGTTATCGGCTCCTGCCCGCGTCCAGGCTGCGGCGGCATGATCTTCATGGGCCGCAAGGGCTACGGCTGCTCCCATTATAAGGAGGGCTGCGGCTTCGTGATCTGGAAGGAGAATCACGGGCGCACGCTCACCGACACCCAGGTGAAGGCCCTGATTGAGAAGGGCCGGACCGGGAAGCTGAAGCTGACCGGTGAGGACGGCGCGCCGCTTGAAGGCAAGCTGGTGCTGCAGAATATGGATACCGGCCAGCTGGCCGTGGAATCATAATTCCTGAATATCAAAAGCGCCCCGGCCAGATTTTCATGGCGGGGCGCTTTGTTATAGGATGATGAGCTTCACCTGCAAGAAAGATTACGGGGATTCATTCAAAGCCGCTTCAATGGCGGCACTTAAGCCTTCATAGGAGGAATCCGGCAGCAGGACGCCGTTCACCATGAATTTCGGTGTGCCGTTGACGCCATAAGCTCCGGCGATTTTGAAGTCCTCTTTGACATCGTACATATACGTATGGTTCTTCAGATCCTGCTCGAACCGCTCTTGGTCAATCCCTGCAATATTGTCCTTCACGAACTTAAGGATGAACTTCTGGGTTGCCCAGATCTTGCTCTCATCGCCCTGGCTCTCGTAGAGCTTGTGGAGATACTCCCAGAACTTCTCATTATTCTGCTGATAGATAGCTTCCCCCGCACTGGCGGCCAGGTAAGAGTCCCGGTCAATGAAGGCGAAGTTCATGAAGTAGAACTGGACTTTCCCGCTGTCTACGTAGTCTTTGATGAACGTATCCAGGTAGGAGGCGGTCCAATTTTTGCAGGCAGGGCATTTGAAATCGGCGAATTCAATCACCTTCACCTTGGCGGATTCGCTGCCCAGATGCGGCTGCTTCTCGTATTTCAGCCCGTCCACCACGATCTTGCCCTTCACATCGGTGTAGTTGGGGAGATTATCGAGCGCCTCAGTGCCGGACGATTTGCCCTGTGTAAGGAAGAAGGCAAGAAGGGCGATCAGCAGCACGGCAATCACTGCAAGCAGCATAGGGAGCAGACGCCCGTGATTCGGGGTATTCCTGGAACGGTTAGCTTTGTTATTCATGGCCAGCCTCCTGCACGATGTGAAAATCTACTCAAATAGTATAATCATACCGGCGGCAGGCTGCCTATGCCATTTGTAACAATTGCCCGATTCTGATGGTGCAAGTCAATCAGCCGTGATGCTCCCGCAGCGCAGCGGTGCGGATCACCGGAGGCACCTCGTGAATGGCAGAGATGGTCATGACGGACTGCTGCATCTCCCGTTCCAGCTCAATCAGATTGTAGAGCCACTCATTCGGCTGCTTCAGATAGATGCTATTGATCCCGGCAGTCAGCGCGGGCAGTACATCTGTACGCAGGGAGTTGCCGATCATCCAGGTGATATTACGGTCGAACGGATAGGTAGTCAGGATATTCTCAAGCGCCTCCACATTTTTGTGCTGGCGGATATAGATGCGGTCATCGAAATAGGCGTCCAGCTTCATTTGGGCGATTTTGCGCTGCTGGATGGTGTCGTCGCCACCGGTATAGAGATAGAGGGAATGGCCGTCCTGCTTGAGGGTATCCAGCGTCTCTACCATGCCGGGATAAGCTTCCACCTCCTGGTCGTACACACTCAGTCCCAGCTTCATCAGCTGCCGCTCCTCGAAGGCATCCGGCTTGCGGTTATATTTGCTGCAGAAGTAACGGTAGGTGGCAATCAGCGATTTCGGGAAATTGTCGCTGGCCAGGCCGCTTGTGCTAACGGTCTCGACATCGATTTCCACCTGCTTGCTGCGCAGTTCGCCGATGGTAGGCTGGAAATCGCTGAACCAGTTAGACATCAACTCGAAATATTGTCCAAGGATAAGGTCAAAATACTTATTGCAATGCACCAGGGTATCGTCGAGATCAAAGATCACTTGTTGGGTCAAATACTTCATGAGGTTCACTCCTAAGTTGGTCTGTTAGATACGGATGTAGGACTCCAGAAACATCTGGAGCTCCGAGGCCCCGTCAGGACGTATGCTGTAGCGTTCGGTGCCTTCACCGCGCAAATGGACCCGCAGAAGCCCGGCGACTCTTAGACTAAGCAGGTGATGCATCAGCATCTCTCGGGACAGGCTCAGCTCGGACTGCATCTCCCACAGTGTCTTCGGTTCGTTCGCTACGAAGCGCAGCAGTCTCAGCCGGGTAGGATCAGAGAGAGCCTGTGTTAAACGAAGCAGCACCGTTGGAGGCTCCTCCTCATTGTCTGAGGGGACATCAACCGGATATTGCACCAGCATCAGGTTCTTGAAGAAGCAGTACGTGTTGATCGGCCGGTTATGCACGGTAGGCAGCAGCACAATCGTCTTCAGTCCGGGAATGTCCTCAATAACAATTCCGCCGGAAGCATATTCGATCAGCGGGACCATGTCCATTTTGCTTTCCAGCATTTTTTTCTCAGAGGCGTCTTCAATCAGCAGCGGCAGCAGGGTATGCTCCACATGGCGGAAATAATGCTCATACCATATCCGCAAAAGAGGCGTATATCCGTTCTTGATCCGCGCGCATTCCTCGGCCGTGAATTGATGGAAGAAAGGCTCGGTCCGCCGGAGGCAATCCTCCAGAGACAAGCTCTCCAGCTCAGCCAGGAACTGCAGCACCTTGGAAGCCTCGCCCCGGCTGTAGGCCCAGGCGTAGAGTACATCATAATCTTCGAACGGCCACTCGGCGGCCTGCTTCAGTGCAGCCAGCTGTGCGGGAGTGAAGCGGCCATCCACATCTCGGATCCAGTCGGTGCCGATGTCCAGATTGGAGGTCCATTTCTTGGTCACATATAACATGAAACTGTCCAGCAGTTCGTATACGGGGGAAACATCAATGTTCAGTTCATACTTCATTTAAGCCGGGTCACCTCCAGAAAATCAGTCACTTCTATATATTATCTCTTGTTTTGAAGAGGGTTGTCTACTATAATGTTCGGTGTTTGCCGCATGGACATCAGGTTCCGTTCATCAATGAATTACATAGGAGGATTTATTTGTGTCAGATTCTATACCGATGCCGCATGGACAGAGCGGTAGAATGAATTATTCGATTTTGATTGCCGTGATTATTCTGGCAGGGCTGAGCCAGGGGATGCTGCTGCCGGTCTTATCTATTCTGCTGGAGCAGGAAGGCGTATCGTCCTCGCTGAACGGACTTAATGCGGCTGCCTTGTATGTAGGCTCATTTGCCATGACCTTGATTGCAGAAAGGGTACTTGGCGCCATCGGCTTCAAGAAGCTAATCGCCGCGGGTCTCGCGCTGGTGCTGGTATCACTCCTGCTGTTCCCGCTCCTTACCGGCGTGAAGGTCTGGTTCGTGCTCCGCGTGCTGGTCGGGATCGGCGATTCAGCGGTGAATTACGCCGCGCAGCTCTGGGTGCTGCTCATGACACCGGCGGAGCACCGTGGACGGAACCTGTCGCTCTACGGGATGTCCTACGGACTGGGCTTCAGCCTCGGACCGCTGGGCATCAGCCTGCTGCGGTTCGGGCAGCCCGCACCGTTCCTGATTACAGCCCTGCTGTTCGTAATCGTGCTGCTGATTGTGGGCTTCAAGCTGCCTGACTCGCGGCCGGAAGCTATGGATCACAGCGAAGGCCAGGCGAGCAGATTCGGCCGGAGCTACCGGCTTGCTTGGTATGCGCTGATTCCGGCGCTGCTATACGGCTATATGGAAGCCAGCCTGAACAGCAGCTTCCCGGTATACGGGCTGCGCACCGGGTTCAGTGCAGACCAGATTGCCGCTTTGCTGCCCTTTGCAGGCATTGGAGGCCTGCTGCTTCAGCTGCCGCTCGGCATATGGAGCGACCGTTATGGCCGCAAGGCCATTCTGATTGCTGCGGGGACAGGAGGAGGCTTGGCCTTCACGCTGCTGCCGCTTACTGGCGACCATGTCCTGCTCACCCTGCTGGTGCTGATGGTGGCCGGGGGACTTGTCGGCTCCTTTTTCTCACTAGGATTAAGCTATGCCGCCGATATCCTGCCGCGCAAGCTGCTTCCCGCTGCCAATGTAGTCGCTTCCTTCCATTATAGTCTGGGAAGTATTGCGGGGCCGGGCATCGGCGGGCTGCTGCTGCAGTTCGGCTGGGGCGGCAGTGTGTTTGCCGTAATGGGCGGCCTGTATATTGTATTTGGGCTGGCAGGGTTATTGTTCTCGCCAGGGAAGAAGATATGAGGTAGAATAAGAACGAATGCTCGCATGGAATTTGATCCCGCTTTCAGAGTACACTATAGAGTAGAGTCGAAGACAGGAGAGGCTGACCTATGATTACAGTTGAACATTTGGCCAAAGCGGTCGGGGAAGATAAAACACCGGTACTTCAGGATATCGGATTTCAATTAGAACCGGGAGAATTTGTAGCGCTGCTGGGACCCAGCGGCAGCGGGAAGTCAACGCTGCTGCGCTGCCTGGCCCTGCGCGAGAAGTGGGACAGAGGGAATTTTAGGGTAGATGGGCAGGATATTATGAAGAGCCCCTTCGCCGGCAAACGCAAGATCCGCCGGGAATGGGCCTATCTGGAGCAGAACGCGGAGCTGAATCCGAACCGTACTGCACTGAAGAATGTGCTGATCGGACAAGCCTCCCAGACGCCGCTGTGGCGGATGGCTACAGGCATGGTCCGCTCAGATGATTATATGGGGGCGATGGACCAGCTCGATCTGCTGGGTCTGCTGGACAAGGCCAAGCTGAAGTCCGGCCAGCTCAGCGGCGGCGAACGTCAGCGTGTGGCGATTGCCCGGGCATTGGTCCACGGCGCCCAGGTCATCCTGGCGGATGAGCCGGTGACGGGCCTTGACCCCAAGACTGCGGAGAATGTGCTGGAGACCCTCCGCAATCTGTGCAAGGAGACAGGCCTTACCGTGCTTACGGTGCTGCCGATCGAGCTGGCCGAGCGTTATGCCAGCCGTCTGTGGGTGCTGGAGGACGGAAGAATCAAGCATGATGTCAAAGGACGCCGGCTAACCTCACAGGAGCGGCTGCATCTGTGAAGTGAGGCAAGGCGTTCAGTAAGGAGAGCGTAAATGAAGTTGAATATGCGTATGCGTCTACTGGGAGGAATTGCCGCAGCCGCCCTGTCGCTGTTTGCTCTGTCGGGCTGCACCTTCATCAGCGATCCGGTATCCCAGATGAGGGTGCCCCAGCTGCCTGCGGACAAGGCTTCGCTGATGGCCGCCATCAACTCTTCCTTGAAGGCGCTGGATGGCACCTTGACCCGTCCGGCCAATGATGATAACAGATCTATTTTTACAGAGGACCTGGACCAGGATGGTGTGATGGAGACGCTTGTGTTCTACCAGACGAAGAATGAAGCCGTGGTTAATCACGGGATGATTCTGGAGAAGCAGGGGGATACCTGGGTCAAGAAGCTTACATTCGATGGCGACGGCACCAAGCTGGACTCTGTGGAGCTTAAGGATGTAACAGGTGACGGTAAGCTCAACATTATTGCCGGGTATTCCCGCACGGAAGATAAGGGTGTGAAGGGCATGGTTGTTTACAGTTATTCCGGGGGAGTGCTGGAAGAGATTCTGACCAAGCCTTACACCAAATACATCATCGATGATCTGAACGAGGATGGAATCGCGGATATTACCGTCGTGTATTTCAAGCGTAATGAATTCGCTACAATAACCACCTACCAGTACAATGACAGCTTCAAGGTGCTGGATCAACTGGACGACCTGGACCCTTATTTCAATAATTATTACAATATTGTCTCAGGAAAAGTAGCTGCGAACAAAGAAGGGATTGTACTGGATTCTGCCGTGGATTCTCACTCAGCGTATACAACAGTGGTTGTAATGGAGAATAACAAGCTTCGTGTCGCTATTCCAGGGGATGCCAGCACCTTCAAGGACCGCAAAATTGTCAGCGAGGATATTGATTCGGACGGAATTATTGAGATAGGGATGCTGGTTCCCCCCAAGGGCTGGGAGTATTTCGATCCGGAGACCATTCCGTATTTCAATTCCTATTACAAATGGGACGGGAAAGACGGCCTGACCTTCAGTACCCAGCTCTATAATGATCCGCTCGACCGGTTCACGATTAACTTCGCCCCCGATTGGCTGGAGCGGGTGACTGTGGACACGAAGTCGGTTCAGAACAAATCGCTCAAATTCATTATGACGGATACCGGAGAGACGGTCGCCGAAGTAACATTCTTCTCACCTGCGGAATGGGACAATGCGAAGAACAACGGCTGGAAGCTGCTCGGCCGCGATCTGGATAAAATGATCGGTTACCGGGGAGGACTGGAACAAAATACAATCGGAGGAGGAGACGGGCGAATTCAATCCTCTATTGAAAGGAAGGGAATCAATGAGTAAAGTACTGATACTGGAGGACGAAGAGTCTATCCGCAGTTTTATTGTTATTAATCTGAAGCGCAATGGCTTTGAGGTGCTGGAGGCGGCGGATGGCCATGAGGCGCTGCATAAGCTTACTACTATACATGATATTGATATCGCCCTGCTGGATGTGATGGTACCAGGCATCGACGGTTTTGAGGTATGCAGACGCATCCGGGAGACCAATGAGCGGCTGGGAATTATTTTCTTGACGGCCAAGGTACAGGAGCAGGACAAGGTCTATGCGCTGTCGGTGGGAGCAGATGACCATGTCAGTAAGCCGTTCAGTCCCACTGAGCTGATCGCCCGTATACAGTCGCTGCTGCGCCGGGTCAATGTTCACCGCGAGCAGTCAGCCAAGGTATCGTTCCAGTCGGGTCCGTTCACATTAGATCTGATCTCCAAGCAGTTCAAGCGGAGCGGGGAAGCCATTGAGCTTACGCCAACAGAGTTCTCGCTGGTGCAGTTCTTCCTGGAGAAGGAGAATACGCCGCTCAGCCGTGACTCCCTGCTTGATCATGTCTGGGGCAAGGAATATATGGGGGACCCCAAGATTGTTGACGTCAATATCCGCCGGTTGCGCCAAAAAATTGAGAATAATCCATCGGAGCCTGAATACCTGCAGACGGTGTGGGGACACGGCTATAAATGGAAAGGCCAGGTACAATGATCAAGAAGGGGATGCGCAGACAGATCGTACTGCACTATATTCTTGTAGTCTTTGTAGCGCTTCTCCTGGTTGAGACAACCTTTCTGCTGGCGATCCGTACCTATTATTACGACAGCATCTACACCAAGATCACTACACAGATTAGTGCAGCTGAAAGTATGGTTAAATATGGAAGCTTAAACGGCACATCAGCGAACCAGTTGCAAGGGTTACTCGAATTGTTCAATCTGGAAAATACAGAGCTGGAGGTCCTGACGCTTAAAGGAGATATTATTACCAGCTCCACCGGGTTTCAGCCGGACCGGACGATCACCACCAGTGATGTCCCAGAGGCGGTGGGAGGCAGTACAGGACGCTGGGTGGGGCGGCAGGCCGGCACCAATGAAAGTGTCATGGCCGTATCCAAGATGGTGCGGATCAACACTCATGATTCCTATGTCCTTCGGTATCTGTCCTCGATGGAAGGCGTAAATAAAGATCTGCTTAATTTGACCCTGCTCTCCCTTGCCATCGGTGTAGCAGTCCTCACCATCGTGCTGCTGCTCAGCTTCGGGCTCGCCAATTCGATTGTGCGTCCGCTGAATAATATTACGGCCGTGTCGGCGCAGATGGCGAAGGGCAAGTTCACGACCCGGATCAAAGGCGATTACCGGTACGAGATCGGCGAACTCGCTTCAACGCTCAACTATATGGCGGACGAGATTGTCCGCAGCAACCAGATTAAGGATGATTTCATCTCCTCGATCTCTCATGAGCTGCGCACTCCGCTGACCAGCATCAAGGGCTGGAGCGAGACGCTGGTCTCCGGGGGCTATGACCCTGAAGAGACCAAGCTTGGGGTCGGAATTATCTCCAGGGAGAGTGACCGGCTGATCGGGCTGGTGGAAGAAATCCTCGACTTCTCGAAGCTGCAGCAGAACGAAATGAAGCTGTCGATGGGGCAGGTGGATATTAAGGTTCTGCTGCAGGAGACGCTGCTCAATATCTGGGCCAAGGCCGAGAAGAAACGGATTCATCTGCTGCTGGAATGTGAGGAGACGATTTTCATCAAGGCGGATGCCAACCGCCTCAAGCAGGTCTTCCTCAATCTGGTGGATAATGCGGTGAAGTTCTCGCCGGAGGATTCCAGTATCGTGCTGTCGGCGGAGCGTCTATCCGGTACCGAGATGGCTGTCACTGTCCGTGACAGCGGTATTGGCATTAGTGAAGCGCACCTGGCCAGAGTACGGGACCGCTTCTTCCAGGTCGATGCCCTTAACGGGGGAACGGGCCTCGGGCTGGCGATCTCCCAGCAGATTGTGGAGCTTCATAACGGCAAGCTGGAAATGGACAGTGAGCTGGGCAAGGGTACCCAGGTTACCGTCATTCTGCCGCTTGATGACAGCCAGCAGGGGAATGCCCGTCCCAGCAACTCACCGGTAACTTCATAAGCAAGCCAAGTGGAAACGGCTTTGGTGTCCTTACAGGGACGGCACCCGTTTCAGCGAGAAATAGAAGGATAAGTTATCGTGTGAAACATATAATTTCTTATATTTATACAAAAGGGATACAGCTATCGTCCGGACAGACCGGAGCTGTATCCCTTTGTATGTAGCAGCCCTAAGGGCTGAACGATTGTGCTGAACGATTATTTATGAAGGCATTCCTTCCGCACGCAGACGGCCGGCCTTCTCATAGACCTCCTGAAGCAGGCGGGCAGGCTGGGTACGGACCAGCGGCTTGGCAGCTACAATCTCATGCGGGCCGACAACCACAATGTTGTCTGCACTGCCTTTGATCACAGCGCCGTCCTTGATCACAGCACCTTCACCGATAATGGCGTGTTCAATCAGAACACCGCGTCCAATACGGGCACCGGGCATTACCACACTCTGCTTGATTCTGCTCTGCTTGCCGATCTCTACACCGCTGAAGATGACCGAGCGCTGGGGGCTGCCTTCGAGCTGGCAGGTCTCGTGAATCAGGCAATCTGCTGAAGCCGCTTGTTGAGTGCGTGGTCTGAGCGCAGTCAGCTTGGTCCGCTGTGCACGGCTGTACATCGGCCAGCGTGAATTATCAAGCTGGAAGCCGTCTTCTTGCAGGAGATCCATATGAGCTTCCCAGAGGCTGCCAACTGTACCCACATCTCTCCAATAGCCCTCGAAGCGGTAAGCGAACAGTTCATCATTCGCATCCAGCATGGATGGAATGACATCCTTGCCGAAGTCATGACCGGATTCCGCATTTGCGGCATCCCGCAGCAAATGAGCCTTCAAGTACGCCCACTCGAACAGATAAATACCCATGGAAGCCAGATTGCTCTTCGGAGCCTTCGGTTTCTCGGCAAATTCGGAGATCTTGAAATCTTCATCCACGTTCATCACGCCGAAGCGGCTCGCTTCATCCCAAGGAACCTCCATAACCGATATCGTTGCCTTCGCAGACTTGGCGATGTGATAATCGAGCATTTTGCGGTAGTCCATGTGGTAGATATGGTCTCCCGACAGAATAAGTACATGCTCCGGGTTCTGGCTGTCAATATATTCAATATTCTTATAAATAGCATCGGCGGTGCCTGTATAGCTGTCTCTGCCTTCAATCCCAGAAGGGAGCAGTCTTACACCCCGGTCACTGCGGCTGTGCAGCCCCCAGGGCTCACCTTCACCGATATGCTGATGCAACGATTCTGCTTCGTACTGAGTCAGTACTCCGATGGTATCAATCTTGGAATTCACACAGTTGCTTAGGGGAAAATCAATAATTCGGTACTGTCCGCCGAAAGGGACTGCAGGCTTAGCCATGCTGGAAGTCAACGGGGCTAATCTGCGGCCTTCCCCGCCTGCCAGGAGCATGGCGATACATTCTTTCTTACTCATGTGTTATCCCTCCCATTTTTTTGTCAATGCTTGTAATATACACGCAGAACAAGCGCTTGAAACGACATAGGTGAATTATATTGCTGTATATCTGCAAAAATTACATGTTTATTTTCAATATTCAGAAATTGCCCCGACTTCTCTCAAAATCATTTTCAAAATCTATATATTCGGGTAATGTAATAGGTGCATCATATATCCTAAGGTGGTGATGATTTGGCCGATTTACCAAAAACAGAAAACCTCCCGTCCGCTGAAGATATTTATCTGTTCCATGAGGGCACGAATTATCGCAGCTATACGATGCTTGGCGCGCACATTGCCGTCCAAGAAGGGCAGGCCGGCGTTCGCTTTACCGTGTGGGCTCCTCATGCGGCATATGTAGGACTGGCGGGAGATCATAACAGCTGGGATGGAACATCCGATCTTGATACGTTATATAAGATACCCGATTCAGGATTTTGGAGTCGTTTTTTTCCGGGAATGGAGCCGGGAACTTTTTACAAATACAGGATTACAGGAGCAGATGGTACAAGCTTCCTCAAAGCAGACCCATATGCCTTCCACGCGGAAGTTCGCCCGGCAACAGCATCTGTTGTAGCGAATCTGGACGGCTACAAATGGGGGGATGCTGCTTGGAGGCGGAAGAGTAAAGGTCCGTATCAGGCACCCATGAATATTTATGAAATGCATCTGGGCACCTGGCGGCAAAAGGAAGACGGCGAACTCTATACTTATCGGGAGATCAGCAGTCTGCTGATTCCTTACCTGAGCGAAATGAGCTATACCCATGTGGAGTTTATGCCGCTCGCTGAACATCCATATGATCTGTCCTGGGGCTACCAGGGAACCGGTTATTTTGCGGCTACCAGCCGCTTCGGAGAGCCGCAGGATCTGATGTATCTGATCGATCAGCTGCATCAGGCCGGCATCGGAGTCATTCTGGACTGGGTTCCTGCCCATTTTGCCAAGGATGCTCATGGCCTGCGCCTGTTCGACGGTTCGCCGCTGTATGAGTATGCTGATCCGATGCTGGCGGAGAAGCCGGGCTGGGGCACCTTGTCCTTCGATTTCAGCAAGCCGGAAATCTCATCCTTCCTGATCTCCAATGCCTTGTTCTGGTTCGAGAAGTATCATATTGACGGCATGCGCGTGGACGCAGTTACGAGTATGCTGCGGCTTGATTTCGAGAAGGAACCCCATCAGTACCGGACGAATGAGCATGGCGGGCTGGAGAATCTGGAAGCCATCCGGTTCATTCAGCAGCTCAACCAGACGATCTTCCAGTATTATCCGAAGGCGCTCATGATGGCGGAAGAATCCAGTGCCTGGCCGGGTGTAACCTCTCCGGTGCATGAAGGGGGCCTGGGCTTCAACTACAAATGGAATATGGGCTGGATGAATGACACCTTGGGCTACATAGAACGGGATTTCGATTCGCGCCCTTATCATCATAATTTGTTGACCTTCCCGATATGCTATGCGTATGCCGAGAACTACACACTGCCGCTGTCGCATGACGAAGTAGTGCACGGCAAGAAGTCGCTGCTGGACAAAATGCCGGGGTCCTATGAGCAGAAATTCGCCGGTCTGCGCCAGCTTCTCGGATATCAAATCAGCCATCCGGGCAAGAAGCTGCTGTTCATGGGCGGAGAGTTCGGGCAATTCATTGAATGGAAGGATCAGGATCAGCTCGACTGGCTGCTGCTGGATTATGAGAGCCACCGGCGGATGCAGGCCTATACAGCTGCGCTGAATAAGCTATACCTTGCCGAAAAAGCGCTGTGGGAGCTCGATCATGACATGACGGGCTACCAGTGGATCGATGCCGATGACAGCGGGCAGAGTGTCGTATCGTATATCCGCAGAGGCAAACGTCCGGTGGATACACTGCTGATTATCATCAACTTCCAGCCGGTGGAGCGCCACCATTACCGCATCGGCGTACCGCGCCCTGGCATATATGAGGAATTATTCAGCTCAGAGAGCAACGAATACGGCGGATCGGGCTTCCATAATGAGCCGCTGAAGAGCACCAAGACCGAGTGGCATAATCAGGTGAACAGTATAGAACTGACCCTACCGCCACTTAGCTTCTTGGTGCTTAAGAAGTCAGGCCGCAAGACCGTTTAAGGGCAGGAAGTGTCTGAATAAGCCACTATATAAGGGGGAGATGGAATGAAAGTATTATTTGCCGCGGCGGAAGCCCATCCATTTATCAAAACAGGCGGACTGGCCGATGTCATCGGCGCTTTGCCAAAGGCCCTCAAGGCGGCCGGGGTCGATGTCCGGGTAATTTTGCCCAAATACAAAGGAATTCCTGAGAAGTATTCCGCTCAGATGGAGCATGTCGCTACTCTGGAGGTCCCGATTGGCTGGCGCAATCAGTATTGCGGGATCGAAAAGGTGGTATTTGAAGGGATTCCCGTCTATTTCATCGACAATGAGTACTACTTCGGCCGTGACGGAATCTATGGCTATATGGATGACGGCGAGCGGTTCGCGTACTTCAACCGGGCGGTGCTGGAATGCCTGCCGGCCATTAGCTTCCAGCCGGATGTAATCCATTGCCATGACTGGCATGCTGCGGTAGTTCCGCTGCTGCTGCAGGCGCATTACCGGCATAATCCGTTCTACAGTGAGATGCGTACGGTATTCACCATACATAATCTCCTGTATCAGGGAGTCTTCCCGTATACCGTGCTGGGTGAGCTGCTGGGTCTGGACGACAGTTATTTCCTGGGCGTGGAGTATTACGGGAATGTGAATTATATGAAGGGCGGGATTGTTTACAGTGACCATGTCACCACCGTCAGCCCGACTTATGCCGATGAGATCCGGACCCCGTACTACGGCTATGGTCTCGATGGTCTCCTGACTGCGCGCTCTGACGCGCTCAGCGGCATTGTGAACGGAATTGATACCAAGAGCTATAATCCGTCCAGTGATACGGCAATCTTCACCAAGTACCGCTCTAACCTGGCCAAAAAAGCCGAGAACAAGCTGGGACTCCAACAGGAGCTTGGATTGCCGGTGGCCCCTTACATTCCAATGGTAGCTATGGTTACGCGTCTGGTGGATTCCAAGGGACTGGATCTGCTAACCCGTGTGCTGGATGAGCTGCTGTACTACGATGACATTCAGTTCGTGCTGCTGGGGACGGGGGATGAAGTCTACGAACGCTGGTTCCGCGAGGCCCAGTGGCGTTATCCGACCAAGCTGTCGTCACAGATTACCTTCAGTGATGCCTTGTCCCGCAAAATCTACGCCGCCAGCGACATCTTCCTGATGCCGTCCAAATTCGAGCCTTGCGGCATCAGCCAGCTTCTGGCATTGCGTTACGGCAGCATTCCGGTGGTCCGCGAGACTGGCGGGCTGAATGATACGGTGCAGGCATACAACGAATACACCGGAGAGGGCAACGGCTTCACCTTCAAGGATTATAACGCCCATGATATGATGCACACGCTCCGCCGCGCCGTATCGTTCTACCACAAGCCTGAGCACTGGAAAAAAGTAGCCAAAAACGCATTCTCCGGCGACTACAGCTGGAACGTATCCGCTCAGCAGTATATTGATATTTATAACAAGATTACTGTGACTGCAGCGGAATAGGTACAGTAAGGTTTAGATGGGAAAAGGCACCCCTCAGTTCATGATGAACTAAGGGATGCCTTTTTTTGTTGCACATGGATGGCTCCCTAAGATATGAGGAACCACAATTACCAGGGGGATTTTTAGCGATTGGCTGGAGGAAATAGTTGGATTTTGGGCACTTGTTAACGGAATGAAAAACCCCTCCTCTGAAGCAAATGGAAAAAAGGCACTTAATTAGCCCAAACTTCCTTATATTTAAGAGATTCAACAAAAATAGATGACGTTTTTCCAATTATTTACCGCAAACGCTTGAAATTGGCGAAATTAAGATACATTTTTCCAACTAAATAAGCAGCATTAAAGAAATTAACATAAAGCAAAAGGAGAAGAGGGGAAATTTGGAACTGGAGGAGCGGTAGCGACCGCCTTTGTCTGCGGATTTCCACCCGCTAACAGCGGTATGAAAATCAAGAAATCTGCAGATAACAGCGGCCGGAAGTCCAAATATTCACCGCAGCGACGACCATGCGACATGTTTTAAGCTTAAATGTGCCTTATACTACGTTTTCCTTAAAATCAAGTCATGTATAAGGATAAGTATGAGGAATTTTTGATTGGAATTCTTTTAGACTCACAATCTGGTTCCTGGGATTAAATTCAATTAAGGAGACTCCATCAAACGCATCGGTCACTGCATCATACTCACACTTAAAGTACCATTCAACCACAGCCATATGGCCTTGATGGATGAATTGCTTGATCGTCCAGTTCAATACCGTACCATGCGTATTCCAGTCCTCGAACCACAATAACAGGGTGTCAAATCCCCTATACTGAGGGCCGTAGCTTTCGGTGTAGACGATGTTCGGATCGAAGATGGTGCTTAATATAGAGTTATCCTTGTTGATCCATGAATCGAAATATTGTCTGATCCGCTGCTCTCGTTCAATCATTAGATCCCACCTCCACAATATGCCGGAACAGAATCCGGTACTCGTACGGCTCCAGTGCCACATTCATCATCCCGCGTTCCGGGGCTACTGCTTCGGCGGTCAGCGCATCCAGCCAGTCACTGGTCTCCATCGGGTGGCTGAGCGTGCGGGGCTGCGGTGAATTGTTCATCCAGACCGTGAAATGGATCAGCTCATCTGCGCGCTCATAGACGATGCACGGGTCATGCTCGCAGGCCTGAAGAATCCGGAAGCGGCCTTCACGAAGCGCCTTATGCTCCTTGCGCAAACTAATCATCATCCGGTAAAAGTCATACAGCTCGCGGTCCTGCTTGCCCTGATCCCATTCCATACATTTGCGGCAATCCGGGTCCTCGTAGCCCGTCAGGCCAATCTCATCGCCGTAATAGATGCAGGGGGTGCCCATGAAGGTGAACAGGAAGACGACCGTCAGCTTCAGCTTCCGTTTGTCTTCACCAAGCACGGTGAGCAGGCGGGGGGTGTCATGGCTGCCAAGCAGATTGAAGACCACCTCGTTCGTCTGCTGCGGATAACGCATGAGCAGGCCGCCGATCCGGTGACCGAAGGTGATGCCGTCCATCCCGCCGTTGAAGAATTCCAGCACCGTCCCCGAGAAGGGATAGTTCATCACCGAATCGAACTGGTCGCCGAGCAGCCAGGTTAAGGAGTCGCTCCATACCTCGCCGACGATGTAGGCATCCGGGTTCGCGGCCTTGACCACCTTGCGGAAATCACGCCAGAAGTGATGGTCCACCTCGTTGGCCACATCCAGCCGCCAGCCGTCCACCTTGATCTCCTTGATCCAGTATTCGGCCACCTCCAGCAGATAAGATTTTACTTCATGATTGGCGGTGTTGAACTTCGGCATATTGCCGTAGAAGCCGAACGTGTCATAGGTGGGAATACCGTCTACAATCTCAGCCGGAAAAGAGTTCACATGGAACCAGTCCCGGTAGACGGAGTACTCCCCTTTGGCCAGCACATCCTGGAAGGGCGGGAACTGATCGCTGCAATGGTTGAACACCGCGTCAAGCATGACGCGCAGGCCCCGTCTGTGGCATTCCTCGACAACCTGCTTCAGCAGCTCATTATCGCCGAAATGCGGGTCAACTCTCCGGTAATCCACAATGTCATATTTATGGTTGGAAGGGGAGACGAATAGCGGCGTGAAGTAGAGGGCGTTGACGCCCAGCTCCTGCAGATCATCCAGATGGTCCAGCACGCCCTGAAGGTCACCGCCGAAGAAATTATTCAGCTCAGGCTTGCCGCCCCAAGGCTGCGTGCCTTCCGGATTAATCAGGGGATTGCCATTCGCGAAACGCTCGGTCATGATCTGGTAGAATACGGCATCCTTTGCCCAGGGAGGAACCCGGAACAAGTCGATCCCGTGGATATATGGGAATTCGTAGAAGTGATTCGGCGGAGGAGGACACTCAGAGCGAATACCGTTATCGAGCAGATAGACCGTCTCCATACCCTTACTTACGCGAAAAGTATAGCTAAGCCGCTTATATTTGGGCCGGACCGCCGCTTCCCAGTAGTCGAATTTGTCATCGGAGGCGGCCTTCTCCATGATAATGTCATAAGAGGTATGCTGCCAATCATACTTGTCGCCGGTAAGGGCGACTACGTAGTCCACATCATCACGTTTGGTGCGCACACGCAGATGAATCGTTTCAGTATCATAGGCATAAGCCCATTTGTCACGGGGAACATGGTACATCGCTTCAAGCAGCATAGTAGCACCTCCTGTAAGTTGGGTGGAAGCTGTAATGATTCGTGCGGCATTTGGAGATAATCTATAGTAGATAGTATTATATACCACCTTCATAGGATGTGCATTTTTTTGTCGCCGTAACAGGTTTTTGTCACAAAATCGTCTTTGCATATTCATGCGAAGTGATTTATAATAAGTCGGTCCATGGGACGGATAGAATAGAGAATATAAATAGAACAGGGAGACGAGACAAATGAACAAATGGGGTAAACTTTCTATGGGACTGCTGCTGGCAGCAGGACTCTTGGCCGGATGCGGCTCCAATAACGATAAGAACAATACCGCAGCAAGCGGAAATGGCGGTGCTGCAAGCACGGAGGCACCGGCCAAGAAGCTGATTATGGGTACAAGCGCAGACTTTCCTCCATATGAATTCCACAAGATGGTTGAAGGTACGGATACGATTGTTGGTTTCGATATCGAGATTGCCAAGGAGATCGCCGCTGATTTGGGCCAGGAGCTGGAGGTTAAGGATCTTCCGTTCGACTCTTTGCTGAATGAGCTGGCAAGCGGCCGGATCGATATGGTGATCTCGGGACTTAGCCCGACACCGGAACGCGCTGAAGCTGTAGGTCTCTCGGACATCTACTATAAGGCAGAGCAGGCTGTCGTAGTGCGTGAAGCCGACAAGGACAAATTCGCCAGCATGGACGCACTGAAGGGTGCCAAGATCGGAATTCAGACCGGTTCCATCCAGGAGGGGATCGCCAAGGGCATCGAAGGCGCACAGCTGACCTCCCTCAGCAAAATCTCCGAAATCGTCCTGCAGCTGCAGTCGAACCGGGTGGATGCTTCCATCATGGAAGGACCTGTTGCCAAGTCCTTTGTGAAGAACGTCAAGGGCCTCGTGATCACGGATGCCAAGCCGGAGGTTGAAGATGACGGCTATGTCATCGGTGTGAAGAAGGGCAACACCGAGCTGCTCGATCAAGTGAATAAGACACTCGGACGGCTGAACTCCGAAGGCAAGATTGATGAATTTGTAGCGGCAGCAAGCGAGCTTGCTGAGAGCAAATAACACGCGAAGCCGCATATACGGTTAGCGGAGATCAAGATAGGCCCGCAGCTTGCTTCGGGATTATGCTCTACCATGCAGAAAATGGCGGTGATCCGCCGTTTTCTATTTTTTTGAGAAGAGGAGGGTTTGAGGGCAATGAATGTATTCGATATGGCTTATGAGTACCGCAATTTATTCTTATCCGGTCTGCAGTACACACTGCTGCTTGCGGTGCTGGGGGTATTCTTCGGTTTCGTACTAGGCATCCTGGTTTCGCTCCTGCGGATGTCCAAATGGAGAATTCTGCGCTTTATTGCCACCGCATGGGTGGAATTCTTACGCGGGACGCCGATGCTGGTGCAATTGTTTCTGATTCACTACGGCCTGCCGGAGTTTGGGATTTCGCTGTCCCCGATTCAGTCGGGTGCGATCACACTTACGATTAACAGCTCGGCATATCTGGCTGAGATTTTCCGTGCCGGAATTCAAGGGGTGGACCGCGGCCAGATGGAGGCGGCTCGTTCACTCGGAATGAAGCAGGGCATGACCATGCGTTACATCATTTTGCCGCAGGCATTGAAGAACGTATTGCCTGCCATTGGCAACGAATTCATTACAATTATTAAGGAGTCCTCTATCGTATCGATGATTGGTGTAGCGGATCTGCTGTTCCAAGCCAGAACAATAACCACCATTACTTATGAAGGACTTAGTCCGCTGCTTGTGATTGCGGTCATGTATTTCGTACTAACATTCACACTATCCAAGCTGCTGGGTATATTGGAACGGAGGCTGAACACGGATGATCGAGGTTAAAAACCTGCGGAAGAGCTTTGGGAAGCTGGAGATCCTGAAGGGCATTGATCTGAATATTCACAAGGGTGAGGTAGTTGTTGTCATCGGTCCCAGCGGATCGGGTAAAAGCACCTTTCTGCGCTGCCTGAACCTGCTGGAGCAGCCCACAGGCGGGGAGATCAGCTTCGAGGGTCAATCCATTACCGCGAAGCGCCATGACATCAACGTGACCCGCGAGAAAATGGGCATGGTGTTCCAGCAATTCAACCTGTTCCCGCACAAATCCGTGCTGCAGAACATTATGCTCGCCCCGCTCAAGGTGAAGAAGCAGCAGGCCGCTGAGGCCGAGAAGTACGCGATGGAGCTGCTGCGGACTGTAGGCCTTGAAGACAAGCGCGATGCTTATCCGGCGCAGCTCTCCGGCGGACAGAAGCAGCGGATCGCAATCGCCCGGGCGCTGGCTATGCAGCCGCATGTCATGCTGTTCGACGAGCCAACCTCGGCGCTGGACCCGGAGATGGTCGGTGAAGTGCTGGAGGTTATGAAGCAGCTGGCGGTGAACGGCATGACCATGGTGATTGTGACGCACGAGATGGGCTTCGCCCGTGAAGTAGGGGACCGAATCCTGTTCATGGACGGCGGAGTGATTGTGGAGCAGGGGACACCGGCAGAGGTGTTCGGTCATCCCAAGCATGCCCGCACGCGCGATTTTCTCAGCAAGGTATTATAGAAGGCTGGTTAAATAACCCCACCATATGGGGTTATTTTATTTTGGCGGAGTGCACAATGGGTGATATAGTATACAAATGATCAATCTACTTGAAAAGGAGTACATACAGATGAGAGATGATCTTTGCCGGATCGGCATTATTGATATTGGTTCCAACTCTATACGACTTGTAATTTATGACACGACGCAGGCAGGCGGCTACAAAATCATCAAGGAATGTAAGTACTCTGCCCGTTTGAGCGAGAAGATTACGAAGGAGGGCAGGCTGGAGAAGAAGGATATGGATACGATCATACCTGTTCTTCAGCAGTTCAAGGAGATCTGTGATGATTTTGAAGTAGAGAGAATCCGCGCAGGCGCCACCGCCGCCATTCGAAATGCAGCGAACTCAGCGGAGATCATCAGCTATCTGTCAGAGGCTTCGTCGATTCCGATTGAGGTGGTCAGCGGATATCAGGAGGCGTATTTCGGCTTCCTTGGGGTGATTAATGCTTTTGACGTCCAGGATGGCTTCGTGATTGATATCGGCGGGGGCAGTACCGAGGTTACCTTATTCCGCGGACGGCGTTATCAGCAGAGTATCTCGTTCCCGTTCGGTGCGGTCAACACCAATCAGATGTTCAGCCAGGGCGGCAACTGGAATGCGGATCAGCTCCGCAAGCTGCAATTATACGTAACCGGCAGGCTGGTGGAGCATGACTGGCTATCGACGGGCACAGGACTTCCGCTATACGGGCTGGGAGGAACGCTTCGCTCACTGGCTAAGCTCGATCAGAGAAACCGCGATTATTCGCTGCCTAATTCCCATGGTTACGTACTGGAGAACGAGACGATCGAACGGTTCATGGAGGTTCTGCCCGCTACCCCGTTTGAGAAGCGCAAGGATCTGGACGGGCTGTCCAAAAGCCGGGCAGATATCATCGTGTCCGGGCTGATTATTTTCCATACCGTCTATCATTACATTGGAGCCAGCCGGGCGCTGATCAGCGGCGAAGGCCTGCGTGAGGGCATGCTGCATGATCTGCTGGAGCCGGAGCAGCCGGTGCGTGACAGCGCGCTGGAGTACAGTCTGGATACGATTATCCGCTTCGATATCCGTACCTCCAAGCGGCATCTCGACCATATCAACAAGCTGGCGCTGAGCCTGCTGGGGGCCTTTGATCGGGAAGGGGACCGGGAGGAGCAGGAGATGCTGGTCTATGTGGCGATTATGCTGCACCGGACAGGCTCCAACATTAACTATTATCAATCCAAGCGGCACACTCACTACTGGCTGATGAATTCACCCATCCGGGGACTGACGCACCGCCAGCTGATTCTTAGCGCGTACATCGCTTCCTACAGCACAAAAAGCCGGAAGCAGAAACTGTCCCTGATGCATAAGGACATTTTGCTGCCTTCCGACGAGGAATGGATTCATAAGCTGGGTACATTAGTGCAGTTAAGCATTGCGCTGGACAGCACCGAGATCGGCATTGTCAGCGGGCTGAAGTCCCGTCTGCATAATCATACGCTGGATCTGGAGCTTCAGGGCGGACAAGTGCTTATCGGCCTGGAGGACATTGAGAATGCACTCAAAGCCTTCAGGAATGCTTGGTCGGTGAAGGTAAAGCTCGGCTTCCCTTCCAGCGGGTAACATCCATAGCGGCGAACTGGCTCCGGAGCGGGGCCTTTTTGTCGTCGATCCGTTCATAGTATCCGTTGGGCTGAAGGAAGCTGGATTTGACATTGTCCATCAGCGACAGCTCCAGAATCTTGACAATCTGCCCCCGGATACTGCTATCCTTCACCGGACACATCAGCTCGATCCGCCGGGTCAGGTTGCGTGTCATCCAGTCGGCACTGGACAGGTAGACCTCGGGATCGCCGCCATTCTCGAAGTAATAGATGCGTGAATGCTCCAGGAAGCGGTCCACAATGCTGCGTACCGTAATGCGCTCACTGAGGCCTTCAATTCCCGGACGCAGACAGCAGACTCCCCGGACGATCAGGTCGATAGACACTCCCGCCTGGGCCGCGCTGTACAGATAATCAATAACCTCCTGGTTCGACAGAGAGTTCATCTTGGCGATAATCCGTGCAGGCCGGCCTGCGGCGGCATGCTCCGCCTCACGCAGAATCAGCTTCTGGAGCGATAGACTCATATTGGTCGGTGCTACGATGAAGGAGTTCCAGTTGTAGTTGGCGGAGTAGCCTGTCATTTGATTGAACAGCTCTGACGCATCCAGGCCAATCTCATGATTGGCGGTGAACAGGCTAAGGTCGGTATAGGCCTTGGCCGTGCTGTCATTGTAGTTGCCTGTCCCCACGTGAACATATCGGCGCAGCTCTGAGCCTTCCTGACGGACGATCAGCGTCACCTTGGCATGGGTCTTGAGGCCGACGAGACCGTAGACCACGTGGCAGCCGGACTGCTCCAGCTTACGCGCCCAGGCGATGTTGCGTTCCTCATCGAAGCGGGCCTTCAGCTCCACGACCACCGTAACCTGCTTGCCGGATTCGGCTGCGTTGGCGAGGGCAGTAATCAGCGGAGAATTGCCGCTGACCCGGTACAGCGTCATTTTGATCGCCATCACTTGCTCATCCTCGGAGGCTTGGATAATGAAATCCGTCATCGCATCGAAGGATTCGTACGGATGATAGACCAACACATCACGGGTGCTCAGCACCTCGAAGAAATCCTCATTCTCCTCGAATTCTGCCGGATACATCGGCTCGACAGGCGGGTTGAGCAGATAGCTGAAGCCCTTCAGACTGCTGGTGAAGCTGCGCAGGAAGCCGAGATCAAGCGGACCTTCAATTTCGAAAAGGAAGTCCTCCAGCTCGAATTCAGCCTGAAGCTGCTCCAGTGCATAGGGATGGATGCCTTTCTGGACCTCCAGACGGGCAGGCACACCACGGCGGCGTTTGCGGAGCTCCTTCTCAATCTCCTCCAGCAGATCCTCCGCACCTTCTTCATCTATCGTCAGGTCGGAGTTGCGGGTCAGGCGGAATTCGCTGACAGCTACCGGATCATAACCGCTGAATAAGGTCTGAATATGATGGCGGATCACATCTTCAATGAATACGAATTGCCGTTTTTTGCTGTTCGAGCGGTGAGGCAAGGGAATGCAGCGCGGCAGATTGGACGGAATCTGCAGAATGGCGAAGTAAGGCTCATCCTCCTGGCTGTCCTTGCGTGTCAGCACGACAGCCAGATAGATGAATTGGCTGTGAACCAGCGGGAACGGACGGCTCTGGTCCACGGCCATCGGAGTCAGCACAGGGAAAATAATATCACGGTAGTATTCCTCAACCGACAGCTCCTGTGCCGGTGTCAAGTCTTCATAATCAACGAACACGATGCCCTCTTTGTGCAGGCTGCGTGAAATATCCTTAAAGGTGCGGTACTGGTCGGCGACGATCTTTGTCACCCGTTTGCTGAGGCGTTTATAGAGGCCGGAGGGCGTGTAGCCGGTAAAATCTTTTTTGGTATATCCCGCCCGGATCTGATCCTGGATGCCCGCTACCCGGACACTGATGAACTCATCCAGGTTACTGGACACAATGGCCAGGAATTTGGCCCGCTCAATCAGCGGATTCTCCGGGTCCTGTGCCTCGCCGAGCACCCGGCGGTTGAACTCGATCCAGCTGAGGTCACGGTTAAGATAGGCTGTTGCAGGACTGATATTGTTGATTTTTTTCTCATCTGTATTCACGTTCATGGACCCTCCAAGTTGCTTCAATGTCTAGTTAAGATATCGTATTCTTTCATTCTACTATTTGCTTAAGCGAGAAATGTTAAAACTGTGTAAAATTTTTGCGAATATTCAGGAAACATGGCATAATTCTGCAGAGTCTCTTCATAATGATTAAGAATATGTAATATTTACATCCTTGATAACGCTCTATTAGGGCTAATTATTTCCAATATCCACAAAAACATAGCCAATGGTTACAAAGTTGTGATATATTCATTACTGTTAGTTTACAAACTGCGCGTCACCATTGAAGGAGGCAATTCATGAAACTCAAGATCAGAGCCATCACCGCCCTGGCGGCCGTACTGGGACTCGGCACCTTGCTTCACGCAGCTCCCGTTCAAGCCGACAGCGTACATATCGCTGGAGAGACTACAACCTATTATACTCTATCCAATCATTATGGCATAAGTGTAGAAGAGCTTATGAATGCGAACCCGCAGATTTCAGCGCTAAATATTTATCCCGGGCTGAAATTCACCATTCCGGGTGATGTTCAAGCCAAGACTGTGGCAGCAGCCAATACTGCAGCAGCTTCAGTAGAAGCTGTGGACGCTGCAGAAGTTCAAGCCTTTAGTGTGCAGCCGGCAACCAACACTGTTCAAGCCTGGGGCAAAGAATTTAATTATGCCAAAGTGCTGCAGGTCAAGGCTTCCGCCTATTCCTCAGCAGCCAGCGAGAATGGCAAGTGGGGCGCAGTCGATTATTTCGGCAATACGCTGAAGCTCGGAACCATCGCCGTTGACCCGAGCGTGATTCCGCTGGGAACGAAGGTGCTCGTAACCGGGTATACCCATCCGGGCCTTCCGAAGCAAGCTTTCGTAGCTACAGCCACGGATATGGGGAGCGCGATCAAGGGCAACCGGATCGATATCTTTATTCCGGGCAGCCAGAGCTTTGTAGCCGATTTCGGTTATCAGTATGTACATTTATATATTATTGAATAAACCGATAATGATAAGTTGCACCACTACAAGTATAATAGGTATTAATGAAAAGGAAACAAAACCAGGCAGCTTCGCCGGTTTTGTTTCCTTTTTTGTTCCCCTGCTTATCAAGCGGTTATTTGCTTTTGCTGACCTGGAGCATCTGGGGAACGGTTACGAAGCTGTATCCGCGCTGGCGCAGATTGCTGATAATCTCGGGCAAGGCCTGCAATGTTCCCTGAAGATTACTGCCCCTGCCGCCGCCCCCGTGCTGTAGGATGATGGCCCCTCTGCCGGCCCGGGAGAGGATGTTATGTTTGACCTGATTTTTGGATAGTCCTCTCCAGTCGAGCGAGTCGACGTTCCAGTTCACCAGCTTATAGCCATGTGCTTTCGCCCATTTAAGCTGCGGCTCGTTGATGTCTCCATACGGCGGGCGGATCAGCTTTGGCTTGTATCCGGCCAGCAGCTGCAGAATATTCTCCGTCCGGATAATCTGGATGCGGAAGGCATTCAGACTCAGCTTGCTGAACTGGGGGTGATTATAGGAGTGATTGCCGATAGCATGGCCTTCGCGGATCATCCGGGCTACCAGGGCGGGATGCTTCTCCGCACGGCTGCCGACCACGAAAAATGTAGCTTTGACTTTATATTTGCGCAGCACATCCAGGAGCTGCGGGGTGAAGCGCGGATCAGGCACATCATCGAAGGTGAGAGCAATCATTTTGCGGCGGGGACCCTGGGTCTTGAGGGTCTCCGGGTATTTGCGCAGCAACTGGCTGAGGGAGAGGCCTTTGCTTTTTTTATGGCGCCTTACTGAAGATTGGGAAGCCGCTGATCCTGCCGGTACCGCCGTTTCCTCTTCAATAGAAGCTTGTGGCCGGGAAGATGGCAGGATCTCTTGTGCTGGCACTGGCGCAGGACTATCTGCCGCTGCAGCAGAGACAGACACAAGCTCCGCAGCCGGTGCAGGAGCAGACAGGGCCAGGGCAATGACGGTTATGAGCAGCACAATGCGGCGAAATATTACCAGTTTCATCGGAATGATGCCTCCTCCAACCACGGGTCCGGTTATTTTAGAATATAAGGGTTGTTATTTCCAAGCAGCCGTGAAATTATGCCGTACAGGCAGCAGAGCATTCAAAGATTTATCACATCCGCAAATCGTTGTATACTGAAATGGATCATAGATACGGGAAGGATGGAGACAAGAATGACCGATTTGTTCACACCTTATGAACTGAAGGCTCTGACCCTGAAGAACCGCGTGGTCATGCCTCCAATGTGCCAGTATGCGGTTGAGAAGCAGGACGGTATTCCGACGGATTGGCATCATGTGCATTATGTCAGCCGGGCTGTCGGCGGGAGCGGCTTCATTATTGTAGAGATGAGCGGAGTTCACCCCGATGGACGGATCACGAACCGGGACACCGGGATCTGGGAGGACGGACAGATTCCGGCGTTCAAGCGTCTGACGGCTGCCGTTCATGCCCATGGTGCTAAGGTTGCCATCCAGCTCGGCCATGCCGGCCGCAAGGCCGTCGATGCCGCTCCGCCGGTTGCACCTTCGGCAATCCCGTTTGATGATACCTATGCTATGCCCAAGGCGCTTAGCCTTGAAGAGATTGCGGAGCTGATTATCGCCTTCCGGGAAGCGGCGCGGCGCGCGGTTGAAGCGGGATTCGATACCGTTGAGCTGCATGGAGCCCATGGATACCTCATTCACCAGTTCCATTCCCCGCTCTCCAATGTCCGGGATGATGAGTATGGCCAAGACCCCATCCTGTTCGGTGAACAGGTGGTAGAGGCGGTGCGTGAGGTACTGCCGGCTGAGATGCCGCTAATCATGCGGGTGTCCGCCAAGGAATACGTCGAGGGCGGTTATGATGAAGCTTATGCGCTGGAATTCTGCCGCCGCTACAAGGATGCGGGCGTAGACCTGTTCCATGTATCCTCGGGCGGAGAAGGGCCGATTGGCTCGAATGGAGGCCCTAATGCGGGGCCGGCTTACCAGGTGGGGCTTGCCGAATACATACGCAGCGGATTACAGGTTCCTGTTATCGCTGTAGGGCGTCTGGAGTCATATGCAGAAGCGCAGGCAGTGATTACGGAGGCGAAGGCAGAGCTGGTGGCTGTAGGCAGAGGCATGCTCAGCGATCCGTATTGGGTACATCATGCTGCTGAGGCGCTGGGCGGAATTGATCCGTCCGAGCTGCCCGCACCTTATGTGCGCGGAATCTGGAACAAGAAATAGAGGGCATCATTTGTGAATAATGTCACAGATTTTAAGTTCCTTCTCAGGCATGGTTAATAAGATTAAATTTGAAGGAGCTTGATAACGTGGCGACGGTGATTAGTAATGAGCGGCTGGCTGAAGGAGTGTACCACCTGGTAGTTGAAGGAGGAAACAGCGGGGAGATGGGTCAGTTCTACATGCTGCGGGCATGGGGAGCCTATCCGCTGCTGTCCAGACCGCTTAGCATACATCAGGTGAATGATAACGGTGTTGAATTCTTATATCACGTAGTGGGTGAAGGGACAGAGATCCTTGCCGGACTGAATCCGGGCGATCCGCTGGAGCTGGAGGGACCGTTCGGCACAGGCTTCCCGCAGGTGGAAGGCAGGGTAGCTTTAGTGGGCGGGGGGATCGGAATTGCTCCGCTTTATTATTGTGCGCAGAAGCTTCCAGAGAGCGATATCTATCTCGGCTTCAGCCGCGAGCCGTTCCGTACAGAAGCCTTCCGTCCTCTGGCTGCTGAGCTGACCGTCGATGTAGGCGGACTGATTCTGGACAGCGTGGATTTCTCGGCGTATGACCATATCTTTGTCTGCGGCCCGCATCCGATGCTGAAGGCTGCACAGCTCAAGGGCAGCACTCTAGATCCTGCGGGTAAGCGCCCTGACGTCTATCTGTCACTGGAGAACCGGATGGCCTGCGGCATCGGCGCTTGTCTGGTCTGCAGCGTCTCCTGCAAGGACGGGCAACGCAAAGCCTGCGCAGACGGTCCTGTCTTCCTGGCTGAGGAGGTATTGTTCCATGATTAATACAACTGCAACGATTGCCGGTGTGTCCTTCAAGAACCCGATTGTAATGGCTTCGGGTACCTTCGGCTTCGGCCGTGAGTATGGCCGGTTATATGATGTGTCCCTGCTTGGCGGAATCTCCGGCAAGGGGCTTACGCTTCATGCCAAAGCCGGTAATCCCGGAATCCGCGTCTATGAGACCCCTTCCGGGATGCTGAACAGCGTAGGGCTTGAGAATCCGGGAGTAGAGGCCTTTCTGGCCAAAGAGCTGCCGTATTGGGAGACGCTGGATACCGCACGTATCGTGAATCTGGGCGGTAACACGCTGGCGGATTACGTGCTGGGTGCTGAGCTGATCCAGCGGGATGCGGATGCCCGTCTTCTGGCCGGGACGCAGGCCGTGGATATGATTGAGCTGAATATCTCCTGCCCGAACGTGAAGGAGGGCGGAATTGCTTTTGGCGTGAAGACTCCGGCAGCGCAGGAAGTGGTTCGTGCGGTACGGGCGGCTACAAGTCTGCCGCTGGCCGTGAAGCTGTCGCCCAATGCCGAGGATATTGCGGAGATGGCTTTGATGTGTGAAGCAGAGGGGGCGGACGCCGTCTCTCTGATTAACACGATCTCCGGGATGAAGATCGACGTCCGCCGCCGCCGCAGTGTGTTTAATAACCTCTATGCGGGACTATCCGGACCAGCGGTTAAGCCGGTGGCTCTGCGTATGGTGCATCAGGTAGCCCGCCGGGTAACCATTCCGGTAATCGGAATGGGCGGCATCACTTCAGCCACGGATATTATTGAATTTATTATGGCGGGAGCGACTGTAATACAGGTTGGAACCTACAATTTCATGAATTTGCGGGCGGGCAGCACACTTGTAGAAGAATTGCAGCAGTTTATGAAGGAAGAGAATATTTCCTCACTGGATGAGATCCGTGGTATTGTATAGGCAGCAAGACGGTTTGCAATGATCTTTTTGCCGCAGAATGAGAGATCTCTACAGCCTATGGTTAATATAAAGGGAGGGGAGTTCTGCTTGACAACGAATCTGGTGCATCCTGACGATATTGTGCTGTCCGAGACCGAGGTGGGCCGTGATCTGCTGCTGCTGATTACCGGGGGAGTGCGCCATATCGGTGCAGCAAGCACGGCGTACATGGACGGAGAATTCGCACGGGTGATGACCTCTGCCGTTCCCCATCATAAGGAGCATACGATCAGTGAAGCCATTGCGCTGAAGGCTGCTGCCGCATTGAACCGGACAGTCACAGTTGTGATGGGCATCCACTATGACGATCTGAGCAAAGAGGGCATCCTTGCGGTCGTAAATATTGTGAATGATAAGGTGGAGCAATATTTAGTACAGAAGGCCGGAACAAATTTTTGAAACGATCCCCATCTCCCTGCGTAAAAGATACCATTGAACAACTAACTTTTATTTTGGAGGAATGAACGATGTCTATATTCAAAAGATTGCGTGATCTGACCATGTCCAATGTGAATGCGATTATCGATAAAGCTGAAGATCCGGTTAAAATGACCGACCAGTACATTCGTGACATGACGGAGGATCTGGAGGATGCTGAGAAAGCGGTAGCTGCCCAGATCGCTATTGAGAAGAAATTCAAACAGTTGTACGAAGAGCAGGAAGCGCTCGTGAACAAGCGTAATCAACAAGCTCATGCAGCCGCTCAAGCCGGTAACGCCGATCTGGCCCGCCGTGCTCTTGAAGAGAAGAAATCGGCAGAAGCCAAGCTTGTAGAGTACAAGGCCAGCTTCGACCAGAACAAGGCTTCCGCCGACAACCTGCGCGGCAAGCTTGATGAAATGCGCAAACAGCTTACCCAGATGAAGAACAAGCGGGAGACACTCGTTGCCCGTTACAACGCTGCGAAGGCACAGACCGAAATCAACAAAGCGATGAGCGGCTTCAGCTCCGACTCTGCTTCTGCCGGACTCAAACGGATGGAAGACAAAATGCTGCAGGCCGAAGCACAGGCAGAAGCCAGCAACGAGATGAGCTCGGGCAACAAGTCGCTCGATGATGAGTTCGAGAAGCTGGGCAAAGACCAGGCGGTTGAAGATGAGCTGGCTGCGCTGATGAAGCAATACGAGAAACAATAACATATTGGCATAAGCCGGACTTTAGGCTGATGGCCACAGGCGAAGGGGAGACAGAACCAGCGGTTTCTCCTTCGCTTTATGTTTGTCTTACCTGTTGTGAAATATGAACAAGCGGGGGCTGGAGTAATGGATTTCGATACCCTGGTGTCCATGGTAGTATGGACGGTCAGCGGCGCAGTACTGCTGTGTGTGCTGATGCTCGTGGATTCGCTGTTTACCCGTTATAATGATATGGAAGAGCTGAAGGCAGGGAATATGGCCGTGACTACCCGGCTGGTGTTGAAGCTGCTGTCACAAGGCTACATTTTATCGGCATCCATTGCTGCGGCGAACCGGCTCGGGACCGCTCTTATCGTCTCGATTGTCTCTTTTATCCTGTTATTCGTGCTGGAGAAGACGGTAGAGCAGCTCCTCAGCCGGTGGGGGAACCTTGAACTGGATCATGGCACTCAGCTTGGCAAGGTCGGCTACGGCCTGATGGCAGGCTCGCTGCATGTGACGGGGGCATTGATTATAGCGGCCTTTATTCGCGGATAAGAAGAAGGATTAGCGTACCAATTGTAGGAGGATGATGGCTTTGGGTCTTTGGAAAAGAATCGGCAATCTGTTCTCGAAGCCGGAGGCGCCTAAAGCGCCCGCAAGCATGCTGACCCTGTCTCCCGGAGATATCTGTGAGGTCTCCCTGGTCACCTATGAAGTGACGGGCCGGACGAAGACGAGCGGCCGTAATGCAGTTGTACTGACGCTGCGTGACGGGAGCCGGATCGCCTATCTGTATATAGAAGAGCGGGAAGAGCTGCAATACAGATTGTATCACCCGATAGACGGGCGTCTGGACAGTCCTTCCGAGGTCCCGGCTACCCTGGAGCTGGATGACCGGACCTTCTATCTGGAGGAAGAATATGAAGGATATGCCGCCGTTACCGGGCAGACGCCTTATATGAACGGCGGGGAGCAGCATGTCTGGCAATACCAGGCGGATGATTCGCGGCTGCTGCGTGTGGAATGGCAGAATGGACGGTTCATGCTCTATGAGGGTGAAAGCGTCCTTTCGGCTGATGTCAGAGTGATCCGCGCGTCTTAAGCTTGAACTGGAGCTGGGCTGCGGCTGGGCTCCTGACTGCGGAATAGAATCGCAATGGAATAAGGGATGCATGCGCTTGTTACAGGCCTGTGCATCCCTTTTCCCATGCCTTCATGTTAGAATAGGGCGTAATTGGTTTAATCAGCAGCAATCTACCGGAGAAGCAGAAGGAGTGAATTCAACAGTGACTAACCGAGAGCATCATAACAAGGAATATAACAAGGAATACAGTAATGATAAATTTCAGCGCGCAGCGCTTCAAGTTGCAGAGGCGCAAGGCAGGCTGAAGCCTTATGCTGCGCTGCTTGCGCCGGAAGCTATACCCCTGCATCTCAGCAGCGGGCGTTATCTGGCTGAGTCTGCCCATGCACCACATCCCTTTCCGGCATTTGACCGCTCCAGTATGGACGGCTTCGCCGTGATTGCGGCAGATACTTTAGCGGCAGGAGACCCTGACACGGTGTGGCTTGAAGTCATCGATGTCATACCCTGCGGCGCATTAGCCTCAAGGGAGATTACGGCTGGCACTGCTGCTCGCATTATGACGGGAGCGCAGATTCCTGGCGGCGCAGACACCGTAATTATGATGGAGGCTACGGAGAGCCGGATAGAGGGCGGAGTCACTTATGTCGGTATCCGCAAGCCGCAAGAGCGGGGTCAGCATATTACCCCTTGCGGTCTGGAGCTTCGTACAGGTGATCCAGTGCTTCCTGAAGGGACTCTAATCGGCGCTGGCGAGATTGCTGTTCTGGCAGCGCTCGGGGTGCCGGACGTTCCTGTCCGCCGCAGACCCAAGGTGGCGGTCTTCGCTACCGGGACTGAGCTGCTGGAGGTGGACGAGCCGTTAGTGCCGGGCAAAATCCGCAACAGCAACTCACCCATGCTGGAGGCGCTAATCCGGGAAGCGGGCGGGGAGCCCGTGATGCTGGGTGCAATCATCGATGATCTGGAGCTGGCCCGCAGTAAGGTGCATATGGCACTGGAGAGCTATGATCTGGTGATTACTACCGGCGGCGTATCTGTCGGGGATTATGATATTATGGGTGATTTGGTCCGTGAGCAGAGCGGAGAGATGCTGTTCAATAAAATAGCCATGCGCCCCGGCAGCGTCACTACGGCAGCCGTTCGCGGCGGGAGCATCCTGCTCGCCTTATCCGGCAATCCGGGCGCCTGCTTCGTAGGATTCCAACTATTTGCCCGTCCGGTCATCGGGCTAATGCAGGGTGCAGCCCAGCCGTATCTGCCAGAGTGGACAGCAGTGCTGGGTCAAGATTATAAGCGGGCCAACAGCTTCACCCGCTATGTCCGCGCCCGCCTGGAGATCCGCGAAGCAGTTCTCTATGTTTATCCAGCCGCCGTGGACGAGTCATCCGTCACAGTTACGATCAAAGACAGCGACTGCCTGATCATCATCCCGCCGGACAGCGGACAATTATCTGCCGGTGACAAAGTAACTGTGCTGAAGCTGCCGGGTGAGATTCGAGGGTGAATTTGAAGCAAAGGATTTGGGGAGTATCAGAGCTTATGAAGTGAGTTCAGTTAGGAGGGAGATGAGGCTATGGATAAGCGGATGGACGAACGGATGGATGGATGGATGAATGGATGGATGACCGGAGGACGTTCGCTTGAGGCGAGCTTTCAGGGATAGATGTATTCAGTACAATTAAAAACAGTAAAAATCAAGGATTTCCTCCTCTAATTGTAGTCTGTACAACTAAATTTGCCCGAATAGACCAGAATCGAGGAATCAGGTTAGTTTAAATGCACGAAATACAACTAAACGGATTATCGGCGGGACATCAGGAGATTTAGTTGTACAAACTGCACTTAAGCATATCGCGTGTAACTAAATCGGGGCACGGCAAGTCTCAGCATTTCTAGTGACGACCGGCCAGCAAGCCGATAAGTCAAATGACTAACCAACTAAACCTTTATTATTAAGTTTCAACATATGAAAAATTCATAACAGAAACAACCACAACCAAACCACAACCAAATAACAACCACCAAACAACACCAACAATAATTAATAAAAATGAATTGTTAGAAGATCAAGGTATATTGGGATATTGGGACAGTAGGACCTCGGGATCACTCAAAAACTCAACAGCTGGAATTAATGAAGTCAGAACTGGAGCAGAAATTGAAGAATGGAGCTCTGGCAACAGACAATTATCCAACAATAGTAGTTAAATTCCAAAAATTCAACATATGAAAAATTCACAATAGTAAGTTCAAAACACTAACCAGCAGCCAACAAGCAGAATCATCCAATCGCACGACAGCATCCAACGCCGTAACCGCAAAACCCGGTCATAAAGGTAACAAACAAAACCCTCCAGTTCTTTAATAGGGGACAGTCCCTAACAGAAACGGGAGGGTTCTTAGGGTTCGTAAGGAAATAACAAAATCTAACCTATGTGTTAACGTTCTACTACAATGTTTACTGGGCTGTTAAAATCAGCGGTCCATCTGCAGTAATTGCAATGGTGTGCTCATACTGTGCGGACAGCTTGCCGTCAGCCGTTCTTGCGGTCCATTCATCATCGTCAACGGTGATCTGGTACGTGCCTTCGTTAATCATGGGCTCAATCGTAAATACCATGCCTTCTTTGAGACGAATGCCTTTGCCTGCGGTGCCGATGTGCACGTAGCTCGGCTCCTCATGCAGGCTTCGTCCGATGCCATGCGCCAGCAGATCGCGCACGACCGAATAACCGTGTGCTTCGGCATGCTGTTGTATGGCCGATGTGATGTCGCCCAGCCGTCCTCCCGGAACAGCCCGGGCGATCCCCAGATCCAGGCACTCCTTCGTTACCTGCATTAATCTCTGTGCCTCCGGCCCGATCTCACCGACAGCGTAGCTCACGCACGAATCTCCGAACCAACCCCCGTATTGCGCCACAATGTCCAGCTTCAGCAAGTCGCCTTCCTTCACGACCCGTCTGCTGGATGGAATCCCATGGGCAACCACATCGTTAATGGATATGCAGGTCTCGGCGGGGAATCCGTTGTAGCCTTTGGTAAACTGCTTGCCGCCGAGCTTGGTGATATGTTTGGCTACCAAATCATTAATTTCAAGCGTAGTGATTCCAGGTACAATGTGTTTGGAGACTTCACGGTAGCAATCGGCAACAATTTGGCTGGCTTGCTTCATCTCTTCAATTTCTCTGGGGGATTTAAGAATAATCATGCTGTGTGTATCCGCTCCTTCATCCTTTAATAGTTTCAATCTTTTATAGTTTCAGAACTCTGACGATCTCCGTTGCATCTTCATTAAGCTGCCCTCGGCGGAGGGAAAATGCAGCACAGCCAACCAGGGCGGCTAACAGCATCTCTGTATGTTGTAATCCACACGGCGCATCGACTACTGTCCCTCCAGGAGAAAGTGATTCCTCCGTAAGTCCAGTGCCAAGCATCATGGACAGCGGGGTCAGCACCTCCCGCCGGAACTCGGCAGTGAGCGGGGAAGAACGGGCTTCAGGCAGGGAAGGAAATCCCTCACCAGCCTGCTTACACAGCAGATAGATAGCGTGATCCTCCGCCCATAGCTGCAATAGCAGCACCCCGGCGGCAGAACCCTCCAGCGGAATCTTTAGCGGTAGCCCGGGCTCTGCCATAGGCGGGGACTTCAGCCATTCCCCGGCCCGGTCGAGCGCATCCCATAACAAGTCGTGAAGCAAATCACCCTTATTACTGTAATAATGATAGACCGTACCATAACCGAGACCGGCCTCCGCAGCCACATCCCGGATTTCTAATAAAGGCCCTTTATTCAAAAATACGTCCGCTGCTGCTTTTCTGATCTGCACCAGCCGCCGCAGCCGGATCTCTTCGTTCTGTTCCTTCGTGCGGGGAGTCATCTAATCCGTTCACCTCATTTATTTTAGACCTGCTGTCATGTCAATATAAAACATCGGCAGGCAATTGGCAAGGGAAAATCGTTGAACCAACCATCTGGACGACACAAAAAAATCGGATAGAACATCATCCGGTTTCTTCTCCAAATATAAGAATGTATATGTTTCACGCTATAAATTATCCTTCTATTTCTCGCCGAAACGGTACCGTCCTTAAAAGGACGGCAAAGCCGTTTCCACTTATCAAGCCCAGTGCTCCGGATGCCTTAAGGATTCCGGCAGCTTGGTGGACGGGCTGCCTTGCGCAGCTTGCAGCTGCGCCTGAGTCAGGAAGAGACTGCCCCGCAGATCGGCTCCGCGCAGATTCGTATCGCGGAAGTCCGCGCCAATCAGATCGGCGAACCGCAGGTCAGCGCCGCTAAGATCCGCAGCGATCAGATACGCGCCCCGTAAGCTGAGGCAGCGGAGGTCGGCCCCGCGCAGCTTGGCTCCAATCAGATCGGCCCCGCGCCCATAGTTCTTCTGGCGCTTCGGGGCCGGAGAGAGCTGCTTGCGGGCAGCGGTGCGCGCAAGCTCGCTGGCACGCAGCAGCAGCTCGTTGACTTCAGCACGGTGCAGGGGCACTTCGAGCTGAAGCAGCTTGTCCGGGCTGAGCAGGGTGAGGGCCTGCGTCTGCTCCAGCATTTTGATAAGCGAATCATGCAGGGTCTCGGCCCCGTGTAGCGTGAGTGCCTCGTGCAGATACCATAGCAGCTCATGCAGCTGGCGCATTACGGGAAGAACCTCGAACATCTGTCCCGCAGTCTCTGGAGCCTGACGCCAGTCGCGTCCGCCATAGGTCAGATTGGAGATTTTCTGCCCGGCCCCGAAGCAGTCATACACGGTGCAGCCCCGGAAGCCGCGTTCCCGTAGCTCAGTATGAATGCCGCAGAGGAAGTCTTCCCGCAGATTGGGACAGGGCTGTCCGGCAGGCTTGTCTATAGCGAAGTCTGAGGAAGCAGAGAAATGAAGCGCAGCGCAGCATAGCCCGAAGCAGTTCAGGCAATCCGATTGCAGCTCCGGCAGTCCGGAATTCGTAGTATGGGATTCAGGAAATGAATGATTGTCTAACAAACGTATTCCTCCAAAAAATAAATGAGATTAACATAGCGGTCATACAGCTTACTGCGGCGGTTCATTGTCCAGACGGCGTTCAATCGCCTCAGACATCGTTTTATCTGTGAGATGAGCATAGATCTCGGTAGTCTCCGTAGAAGCATGGCCCAGTTGTTCTTTCGTCCGGTAAATATCGTTCTGCAGGTAATAATCGGTGGCAAAAGAGTGCCGCAGCTTATGCACCGTCAGATAAGGCTTGCCGAACCGTTTGGCGTATTTGATGATCATCTCCTGGATCGCCCGTTTGGTCATCCGTTTGCCTTCTTTGCTGCCGTTGGGCAGGGCAATGAAGAGCGCTTTTTCCCGTTTCGGCGTCTTGTACCTGCTCTGGCGGAGGCTTAGATACAAGCTGAGATCATCCTTCGACTGTTCCCGGAAATAGACCGGGGTCTTGAAGGTCTCGTCGTTATGACCCTTGCGGAAGACATAAATCAGCTTATTGTTGACATCCAGATCATCCACGTTGAGGTTAACCACCTCGGAGACACGCAGGCCGGAATTCAGAATCAGACTGGCAATACAGGCATCCCGTTCACGGTTAAGCTGCCAAGAATAATAAGCCTGCTTATTGGCTTCCACAGCTGTGCCATATCCTTCATAGATGTAGCCAACGAACTCCAGCAGCTCCTCGTCCTCCAGAATTTTACCTTTGAGCTTGGCGGCGGTATCCTTCGGTTTGTGAATGCGCTTGATCTCAACCTTGGCCATAATGTTACGCTTCAGCAGCGGGTAGAAGTTCTCATCCTCGGCAATCTGGCTTAAGTAATGGAACAGCGAGCGCAGCGCAGACAGCTTACGGGATACGGTCACCCGCGAATTGGCATTCTCAGCCCGGGTGGTCAAGTGCAGACGGTAGCCGACAATGCTGTCCATATGCAGGGTCTCCAGCTCAAGCAGTGTGATGTCAGCATTGCTGGCCGCTACAGAGAGACCTTCACCCCGCAGCCAGCCGAAAAAGGATTCATAGTCCCGGATATACTCCAGCAGCGTGGAGGGGGACAGATCCGGCCGTTTATAGTCGATAAACTGCTGGACAAACCAGGGCATTTGCGGCAGCCGCTGATCCAGGTTTGCCCGGTCGGTAGCTTTTTGAATACTGATGAGCTTCACCTTCTTTATAGTTTCCCCAAGGGGGAGGGCTGTCCTTCTATCTTACCATGTTTCTGGCAAACCTTGCTCCTGATGAGACAAAGTTATATGATGGGTAGTAAACAAAAACGGTTGAGGTGAACCTGAATGGAACTTGGAATCGAGCTGGTTCCTAAAGAGCAGAAGCAGATTATCAGCAGATTAATGCAGTTCTACTTGTATGACTTTACCCGCTATCTGGAGCTGCAGGTCGACCGTGAAGGATTGTTCCCGTCCTATCCGGGACTGGAGGCTTACTGGAGCAGCGGAAAAAATAAATTTGCCTACCTGCTCACCGTAGACGGCAATGTCGCAGGCTTTGCCCTGATCGACCGTCTGCTGCGCGACCCGGAGGGCGAGTTCTATATGACGGAGTTTTTTGTAATGCAGCGCTACCGGCGCAGCGGCGTAGGAACCTGGGCAGCACACCGGCTGTTCGATATGTTCCCCGGCAACTGGAAGGTGTCACAGATTCGTGCCAACACTCCAGCGAGGGATTTCTGGCACCGGGTTATCGGAGCTTACACCGGCGGTGATTTCCAGGAGCGGTTCAACTCCCGCCAAGGCAATCCGAGTCAATACTTCAGCACATTAAATACGAATAGGGTTAAGAAATAAATTTACCTATTCCTGGCAGGCTTCAGCGCAACTTTGGATCGTATCCAGCGTCTGGTAACTGAGGTGATTAGATTGTCCAAGCGAATGAGCTTATGGGGAGCGGGCTGTATAGCAGTTGCAATAGCAATCAGCACAGGCTGCAGCAATGCTGCGGATCAGGGGTCTTCGGGTGCAGAGCACACCGATCTGGCGTCAGCAACGCCCGCAGCTGCTACTGCAATAACTGCTCCTGCAACCGTGGTTCCGGCTCCGTCTGCAACAGCCGCGCCTGCTGTTAAATCCGTGTCGCTGATTCCCGAAGTACGGGAGTATACAGGAAGCGGCAGTGGCTACGAGCTGGATGGCGTCAATGTCCAAGCAGATTATTCCGCAGACCAGACCTTACCGCTCGGGGTATTTCTGCCGGAGACGATGATCCGTTTTGAACAGGATGGCAGAACGGCATGGGGGACAGCGGACAAGCATAATTATATTACGTTAATTAAGCTAAGCTCTGCGAAGGATACAGCTGGAGGGAAGTTTGAGCCGGGCACGGACCGGAGGCTGCTGAAGTTCAAGGAATATGAAGGGAGCAGGATGGAGGAGGACCGGAGGGTTGAGGCATTTATTTTCACAGCCTATAACGATTCTTACCGGGCCGAAATCCATATTCAGGATGAGCAACGCGATAAGCTGCTTCCACTCTTCACATCCATGCTGAGTGGTATGGAATACCTGGAGAAGCAACCTCCGATTAAGCCGGGAGTGTTCTTCAAAGCCCCTGATGTAGGTACAAGTCCAGGCAACAAGCAAGCGCTCCGGGAGACACTGGACTGTATTGCAGCCTGGGCCGCCGGAGACAAAGAGAAGTTCGCAGCAACTATGCAATCACCGCAGCTTAATGAAGCTCTGCAGTACCTGCTGGATAAGAAGAATGTCTACCGCTTCAATAAACTGACCGTAGTCGGAATTCCTATCGAGGGAACTAAGCGGGCAGGCTTCTATGTGGAGTTTACCCAGATGACCTCTGAGGGCTATATTACTGAGGGCACTTACGAGATTTCATTGCTGCCGAATAAGCAGGGGGAGTGGAAGATCGCTAATATTGATTAGGCAGAGCATCTGCCGAAGCTCGAAAGCTTGAGACACCTGCGGGGTTTCAGGCTTTTTTGCTGTAATGTATTAATAATCACAACCTTCCCAGGTTCCGGCGTCTATAATCTAAGTTGAACGATGTTCAAAAACATTACAGTGTTCAACGAAGCGGAACAGCAACACCCTGACAGAAGGAGTCTAACAATCATGGGCAAAGCAGAGAGACAAGAGCAGGAGCGCGAAGCGATGCGTAATCTGATTCTGACTACGGCTGGCGAGCTGCTGGCGGAGAAGGGGATCAGGCAGCTGTCGATTCGCAAAATCGCTGAACGGATGGAGTATTCGGCCGGCATTATTTATCACTATTTTCAGGGAAAAGAGGACATTGTGGAGCAGCTTCTTCAGCGGGGCTACCGGGAGCTAATGGGCGGACTAATTGCCGGATCGGAAGCTTCACCGGATGAAACATCTCCAGAAGAGCGCTTAAGACGAACGCTGAGACAGTTCATAAAAATCACAACCGCAGAAGGCTCACAGTACCGGAGTATGATGCTGAATGATTCTCCGTCCGTGCTTAGCCACACCGGGGTGTTGCATCAGGGGGCTGCCCTGGAACGCAGTGGGATCGCGGGTCTCTGTGATACGCTCCGTCAATTCAGCGGGATGGCCTCCTGTGAGGAGAGGGAGCTTGAGCTCACTGCCCAAATCATCTGGAGCGCAGCATTCGGGCTGATTATGAGGCTGATGGTGGAGGAGAATCTGCCTGAGGCGCAGAAGGAGGCTCTGATTACCCGGCACATAGAAGCCATGGTGCATATTGCACAAGGATAGGAGGATTAGAATGAGCCATAGACGAACGATTACCTTTTTAACGTGGATGGTGATAGCGCTTGGTGTTGTTGCGTCAGGCATCGGGCTATTTTCAGGGGAAGGAGCTGAGGAGAATGAGGGGAGCCATCCCATCTTCACCACCATCCGGGGAGAACAGATTGAATTGTACGGAAGCGGAATCTACAAGAATGATTCTTTGTCCGCAGCAGCACAGGCGATCGCTCAGGATGGCGTTACTTTAGTGGTGGGCATTCCTTTGCTGCTCGTATCCCTGCTGCTGAGTCTCAGAGGAACGATCCGGGGTCGGCTGCTGCTTGCCGGAGCGCTCGGATACTTCACCTATACCTATGCTTCATACAGTTTTCTGGCCATGTATAATGATCTGTTTCTGGTCTACGTCTTGCTGTTCTCGGGCAGCTTATTTGCATTTATTTTGGTCTTTCGCTCGGTGGAGCGGGAGGGGGTGTTGATGAAGACGAAGCTTCCGTGTAAAAGCATTGGCTTCATCCTGCTGCTGATCGCCTTCCTGATTATTATGCTATGGCTGGGCCGGATTGCCGGCGGCTGGCGGAATGGAACCGCACCTGCTCTGCTTGAGCATTACACCACGTTGGTGATTCAGGCACTGGATTTAGCTGTATTGCTTCCGCTCATGGTTCTAACAGGCGCATTGCTCGTCCGCAGACAGTCTTACGGTTACCTTCTGGCTCCTGTTGTTCTGGTAAAAGCCGCAACCCTGCTGACCTCCATCTCCTCCATGATGATTGGGATGCTGAGGGCAGGAGTTCATGTCTCGATGGTAGAGTTGATCCTGTTCCCAATCTTCAATCTGGCAGTCATCTGGTGTCTCATTCTTGTACTGCGCAACGCGCAGGAACCCGCACCACCTGCAAGCCCATTACCTATAGAATAGAGGCGGACTTAAGTGAGCAACCGGATCTTGATCGTGTATGCAAGCAAATACGGATGTACGGAAAAAGCCGCTTTACTGCTGCAAGCCAGGCTGAACGCGGCCGAAGTGGTGAATCTGAGAACTGGCAAGTTGCCGGTTCTAACTGGCTATGACACAGTAATTCTAGGCGGCTCCATCTACTATGGCAGAATCCGGAAGGAGATGACTGCATTCACAGCAACGCACAAGCAAGAGCTTTTAACCAAACGGCTGGGATTGTTCATCTGTGCAGGAATGACAGGGGAGAAGGGGGAGGAGGAACTGAAGCAGGCTTACCCTGAGATTATCTACAACAAGGCGCTTGCCAGGGAGATTATGGGCGATGAGATCTACCCGGACCGGATATCTGCGCTCGATAAGTGGATTATACGTATGGTAAAAGGCAAGGAGCACAAGACCGGAGGCGGGCTGTCCATGGATAAGCTGGAGCGTTTCGCGCATACGATGTCGGCAGGCGAGTAGGGTAGGGGACGAGGGATAGTTGTAATGAGCAGGGACTGCAAAGTAACATAAAAATAATTATGTTAACTTCCGCCATATCCCCTCACCGATTAATCGCCAAACGTCTAGCATCTAACGTCGCATGATGATTTAACATAAATCTACCCCCTATAATTATAATATTTCATTATATGAAAAATTCATAATAGTAAAACAAAATTACCTGCTCTCCTAATTACTACGCTCAAATCCGGCACATTACAGTAACTTAGCAACTAACAAAAGGAAAAAGTGAGGCCAACCCCCTGCCAAAACAGGTTCTCGCTGTCAACCCGGGCGAGATTTCGCACCAGAATCCTGAAAATACATGGAAAAATGTATCTTGTATCAACGCTTTCCGATAGATTTCCTTAAGCAATTGGAAAAACAGCATCTACTGGAGGAAATTATGCTTATTTGCGGGCAAACAGCCTGAAGAAGTGCCATTTTTCCAATTGTTACCCCATCCTGGGCTGTATAATCACAAAGCTACTGTGCCCGCTGTAAGCTGATCCGTCAGCTTAGAGGCCATATCCACGGACTTCAGTGCAGATTGCAATGACAGTTGGGAGAGGGTCCCGTTCTGCAAAGAGAGCAGGGCATGCCGCAGGCTTTTCTCATAAGGATTGTTCGGGATTACCGGGATAACCGTCTTGCCCTCAGAAGTATAGCTGGTCAGGCTGGCTTCAACCTCTCCGTTCGCAGCATTGGTCTCATGGAATACCAGCTTGCCGCGCTCAAAATACGCTTCGTAACCCACCGTGAACGGGTACGCTTCCGGCATCTGTGAAGAGACGGTTAACTGCGCACTAACACCGGCCTTAGCGAAAGAAGCATGAACCAGCGCCTGACCGTCCACACCTCCAGAGGTCCCCCAGACGGAAGTGGGTACAGGGGTGTCCAGCAGCCACGCGATAGCATCCAGGTCATGAATCATCAGATTGGCAGCGATGGCAGACAGGCCCAGATCTCCCCACACCGGAGCGGTCTCCCTGCGGAAGCTGACATGCAGCAGTTGGCCGTAGGCGGATTCACGGGCGGACTGTTCCAGGTATTCATAGGCATAATCGAATTTGATGAATTGATTGACGAGGATTCTGCGGCCATACCGCTGTTCGGCATCCAGCAGTTCCCGTCCTTCTTCAGGCTCCAGAACAACCGGCGTCTCGCAAAAGACATGTTTTCCCCGTCTCAGTGCCTCTACCGCATAGATCTTATGTAGCGCAGAAGGCAAACAGAGATCGATGACATCCACTTCGGGATCAGACAATATGTCCTCGATGGACGTTGTAACCTCTACCCCCAGCTCATCCCTCAGCTTCAGCAGCTTGGCTTCATTTCTCCCGAAGACCACGATCCGGTTCACGAACTCCATTTGCTTCAGAAGAGAGGCGTGATACGCCCCGAATCCAGTTCCCAATATACCAATATTCATTTGCAGCAGCTCCTTGATTTTGATACATTCATCTTAACGCAGTATTGTTGACAACAGAGTGGCAAGAATAAATGACGAATAAGAAGGTTTGGGGGAGACGCATGCGGCTACACCGTTTGATTGCTATACTTTTACTGCTTGAATCCCGGGGCCGGATGAAGGCGAACGAGCTGTCCATCGCCCTCGAAACGTCCGTCCGCTCCATTTACAGAGATATCGATGTGTTGGCGGAGTCTGGAATCCCGCTGGTCACCACCACCGGGCCGAACGGCGGGATTTCGCTCATGGAAGGCTATACGGTGAGTCTGCGGAGACTGCATGGGGAAGAGGTGGTCCAGCTATTTTTGACCGGGATGGGAATGCCGGCGGGCGGTTCAGGAGAGACCAGTCTGCTGCTCAAAAATGCGCTCCTGAAGCTGGAAGCAAGCTTGCCTGCTCCGTATCAAGAGGATATCCGTACCGCGCAGCGCCGGTTTCTGTTCGATGATACGCCGTGGTGGAGCGGTCAGGCAGCGGTGCCGTATCTTGAGATTCTGCGCACTGCGGTGTGGCGGGGACGGAAGATTGCGGCAGAGTACCTTAAGGTGAATGGGGAGAGCTCGCAGCGGAAGCTGCAGCCTTATGGACTCATCGTGAAGCAGGGGGAATGGTATCTTGCCGCCTACTGCGAGAGCGCCGGGGATCTGCGGACATTCAAGTGCGAACGGTTCACAGCCGTTACTTTATTGGAGGAGACCTATGCCATCCCTGAGCATTTCTCCCTCCAAGCATACTGGAGTCAAGCAGAGCAAGCCTTCGTTCAGACCAGCAGAGCGCGGGAGTTCTATCCGGTGGTCATCCGTACCCGTGTTAAGAATGAACAGATGTTGCAGGGGCTGGAGGTTATGAATACCGGATCTGATGGAGATGCCTGGCTGTTTACTGTGAATATGTATGATTATAGCTCGGCCTGTGCGAGGGTGCTGCCGCTATTGGTTCATGCTGAAATTGTGGGGCCGCCAGAGCTGAGAGAGTATATCAGCAATCAAGTACGAATGTGGGATAAAATGTATAATTGAAACAAGGCGACATAATCAATATTATGTTAACTTATTCTACACTCGAAGAGTGAAAATAATAAACCCCAGACCTTGCTTTTCAGCAGGTTTGGGGTTTATTGACTTTGTTGAACCGTACCTTTTCCAAACATAAGAGGATAGAATTCAAATACGGAACATTATACGATAAACTGTATAGAGGTTTGGATGTCAGATAACTTGACAAAAGGAGGACATGAGATGCTGCGGAGGCTGATCCTACGGTTGAGAAGAAGTAAAATGCGTACCAGACTGCTGCTCTTGTTCACCATGCTTACGCTGCTGCCGTTAAGTGTGCAGGGGATGGTGACGTACCGTCATTTCTCCTCCACCTTGAACGAGAAAACAAAGCAATATACGGTGGATGTCGCCGGACAGGCCAACGCCAATCTGGACAGGCTGCTTAAGGATCTGGAGCGGTTGTCGCTGATGCCTCTGTATGACGAGCAGGTGTTATCTATTCTGGCTAAATACGATGGTCCTATGGGCTCAGGCACATGGGCGCTGTCTGATGATTATCAGAAAATGAAGCTATATACCTCCGCACAGGCGTACGATCGTCCTGAAATCGGGGGTATCCATCTGCTGAGCAACAGCGGAACCCTGTTCTCCAACGTGGAGCCGTTGGCAGTCAACACCTCATGGGATGGCAGGCATGACGAATGGTTCAGCGCCTTGGAACGGTCGGACGGCGAGTGGATCCTTCTTCCTCCGCATCATCCCTCTTATTATGCCGGAACCGACCCCTCATCCTATATTTCGGTAGCCAGGGTGATCAAGGAACCCAGAACGCTGAAGCGTCTGGGCTACATACTCATTGACGCTAAGCAGTCAGCCTTCGGCTCCGTCTTCTCGAAGCTGAAGATTGAACAATCCACGAACCTGATGATCATTGACGGAGACCAGCGCTTGCTGTATGAGCAAAAGCCGGATAACCGGCAGTCGGCCTACGGCGAGCTTATGGGCTCCGGGCGGATTAAGGAGCTGCATGGCGGGGAGCGGGAGAGGCTGGGAGGCACAGATTATTTGTTTGTCAGCCATAAGTCCCCGTATTCGGGCTTATCCGTCATCGGTCTCACTCCCATTGGAGTCATGCTGAAGGAATCACGTGCGATGATGATTTTTACGTTATGGCTTGCCCTCTTTTGCCTGGTGACGGTGCTGTTGCTCGCTTATGCGGTATCGTACCGGATCACCCTCCCTCTGGTGGAGCTCAAGAGCAATATGTCCAGGGTGGAGCGGGGGGATTTCAACATGCGGGTCAGTCCGCTGGAGGGAGATGAATTCGGGCAGCTCGGGCGCGGATTTAATAAGATGATGGAGGAAATCAACCGCCTGTTTCATGAGGTACTCGTGATTGGACTCCGGGAAAAGGAGGCTGAGCTGTCTGCCCTGCAGAGCCAGATCAACCCGCATTTTATCTATAATACGCTGGAATCAATCAATATGATGGCCGTCCAGCGCAGGCATGATGAGGTATCCGATATGGTGTCCGCACTGGGCAAGCTGCTTCGCTATACGATTGACAAGGCCGGCCGGCTCGTATCGCTGGGAGAGGAGATCGCGTTCGTAGACTCCTATGTGCGTATCCAGCAGATTCGTTTCGGCGGGAAGCTGACGGTGCATAACGAGATTGAAGAGGAAGTGCAGCATTTGCGCATACCGAAGCTTACTATTCAGCCGCTGGTGGAGAATGCCATCGATCACGGGATCGCCGGGCGCGAAGAAGGGACGATCTGGGTGTCAGCGCTGCGTTTTGACAACGAGCTATTGATTACGGTCCGCGATGACGGGAACGGACTGGAGGAGGAGGAACTCACGGCGCTGAACCGGGAGATCCAACAATCTCCTTCCATGGATTCGCTCCGGCGCAGCGAGGAGGAGAGTCTGGGGCTGCGCAATATCGGCCAGCGGATCAAGCTGCTGTACGGGGAAGGCGGGAGCCTCACGGTTGACGGAAGTCCGGGACAAGGGCTGGCCGTGACCATTACGATAACGATACCGGAATCAGGGGGAGAAGAGAATGTATAAAGTGCTGCTCGTAGAGGACGAAATCGTGATTAGACAAGGGATGCGCGAGCTGATTAGCCGGTCGGCGCCCTTTTTCGAGGTGACAGCTGAAATGCCGGGCGGACGGGAGGCGCTCCTGTACTTAAAGTCCGAGCTGCCGGATGTGATGATTACCGATATCCGCATGAAGGAAATGGACGGACTGGCGCTGGCCGAAAAGGTGAAGTCGATGTATCCCGGGCTGCTGGTCATTATTGTGAGCGGATACGGCGAATTTGAATATGCCCAAAAAGCCATTGAATACGGTGTCCTCCATTACCTGCTCAAGCCGGTCGAACGCCATGAGCTGGTTAGTGTGATGGAAAAAGCACGGCTGCTGCTCGATAACCGTCATGGCATCACTTCCCTGGAACAGACGACAGGCCCGCTGCGGGTGGAGAGCGGAGGAGATACACGCAAGATCATACGGGATGTTAAGGAATATATCAGACTGCATATTGACGGTGATCTGCGCCTGCAGACGGTAGCTTCCCATGTCAATCTGAACGCTACGTATCTGAGCCAGCTGTTCAAGGGGGAGGCGGGCTGCAATTATTCAGACTATGTAACCGATTCCCGGATGGAACGTGCGAAGTGGCTGCTCAGCCATACCCAGCTCAAAATTTATGATGTCGCCCGCCTATCCGGCCATCAAAGCCCGAAGCATTTCATGCTGGTATTTAAGCAGCAGACGGGGATGACGGGTGGAGAATACCGCAATCAATATAATAGTCAGGAATGAGGTGTTAGTTAATCTAACGTAAAACATAAATATAACGAACCATTCCTGTATTTTGGATGATTTCTACACCGAATACGTCTCCTTTATACTAAAAGAGTCATTAAAACTAACATATCAAAGGGGGATATTCATGAAAAAAGCAGGAGCAATGCTTCTTTCAGCCATGCTGCTGGGTTTAACGGCAGGTTGTGCCAAGCCCGCAGCAAGCGGAAATGCCGAGAGTCCCGGGAAACAGGAAGATGTGGAGTTAAAGTTCTTGATGTGGGGCAATCAAGGGCATATGGATGTGTACAACAAGCTGATCAGCCAATTCGAAGCAGACAATCCGGGTATTAAGGTGACTATGGATTCGGTGCCATTCACGGATTATCAGCAGAAAATATCGGTGCTGGCCGCAGGGAAATCCCTTCCGGATATCGCCTGGGTCTCGGAGCGGATGATCCCGCAGTTCAAGGCTAACGGGATTCTGGCGGATGTCTCCTCCTTCAAAGACGATGCTTCCTTTAACCTGGACGATTATATTCCGAGCACACTAGACTTGTTCCGGGACGGGGATCAATTGCTGGGCCTGCCGTTCTCAACACCGCCGGTGGTCATGTTCTACAACAAGACATTGTTCGACAAGGCGAACCTGACAGACCCGAATACGCTGGCCTCCGAAGGGAAATGGACCTGGAAGACCTTTGAGGAATCGGCCAAAGCAATTGCTGTCAAAGACGCTGGGGGCCGGGTATATGGCGCGAATTTCTTCCGTGACTGGAAGACCTGGGCGATTCTATCTTCGTACGCGTGGTCTTATGGAAGCGGCCCGTTCAATGAGGATCTGACCGCATTCACCTGGAATGATCAGTACGGCGTAGAAACGATGGAGCTGCTGGAGCGGATGATGTATGAGGACGAATCCCACCCGAAAGCAGGCGAGCAGATCAGCTTCGACGCAGGGAATCTGGGCATGTTCTTCGACAACTACAGCTATGTCTCGAAAGCGCGTGACATTAAAGGGTTTGAATGGAGCATTGCTCCGATGCCGTCCGGCTCCGCAGGCAGTGTTCCGATGCTGGGCCAAGCAGGTTATACGCTGTTCAAGGACAGCAAGCATCCGGAGGAAGCCAAAAAGCTGCTCAAGCTGTTCGCCAGCCAGTCAGGCATTGAGGCGACATCCACCTATTTCGTACCTCCGCGCAAATCGGTGCTCAATTCTGATGCGTTCCTGAATCAGCCGAACAACCCGCCAGCTGAGCACATCGTGCAAGCGGTTATCGATGAAATGCCGAAGGCGCGCATCATTCCAGGCCACATCCGCTGGCAGGATATCGACAATGCGGTGCTGCAAGGCTTTGACCGCCTGTTCGGCAGGTCCGCGTCCGCCAAGGACAATATGGCGAAGATGCAGAGCGATGTCGAGGCTATTTTGAAATAAGACTCCGGGCAAGGGGCCGTCAACCGGCGTTCAGCAGAGTGCAGCGTCCGGCTTGACGGACCTCCCGAAATGGGGAGCGAAATACAATGGGTAAATTGCAGCAAAGATTGGAGCAAAGCGGCTTGTCCTTGATCATCAGCCTTCCTGCCAATGATGTAAGACTGGCAAAGGCAGCGCTTGAGGAAGGCGCGGATGCATTGAAGGTTCATTTTAATGTCGGCCACCGGGCCAGCGGTACGCATTTCGGTCCGCTTGACAGCTATGAAGACATTTTTAGCGAGATCCGCTCTTCCTTTGACGGTCCCTTGGGGGTAGTTCCTTCAGGCAGCTTAGAAGGTGTGGCGGAAGAAGAGATTAGGCGGCTTGCTCCGCTCGGGTTCGATTTCTATTCGATCTATGCCCATCATCTGCCGCCCTTTATGCTGGAGGATCACGGCTTGGACCGGACCTTTGCCATTAATGACACCTATGATCTCAGTCAGGTTCAGGCAGGGGCGCAATTCGGGATCACGGCGCTTGAAGCTTCAATTGTGCCTGGCAGCGAATACGGTACGGGACTTAGCTTCGCAGATCTGCTGAAATACCGGTATTTGGCCGACCATTCCGGTCTTCCCGTGCTGGTGCCTTCCCAGCGTAAGCTGCTTACAGGAGATGTACCTTCCTTGCAGCGCGCGGGAGTGAAAGCGATCATGTTAGGTGCGGTGGTGACGGGCAAGACAGAGGAGGAGCTGCGGCGTGCGGTTAGCTCGTTCCGTGGTGCTATAGACAAATTGAGCTAGGGGCGGTGAATTCCGGCATGAACAGAAAGGTCAAGAGACGAAACAAGGGTCCGCTTGCCCGCGAGGCACAGGTGACCGGATGGCTTTTTATATCGCCAATGCTGCTCGGGTTCACGTTATTATTGTTATTTCCAATGGGGAAAGCGCTCTATATGAGCTTAAATGACTGGCCGCTGCTTGGCGGGCACCGGTTTGTCGGTCTGGATAATTACAAGGATATTGCGGTGGACCCGCTGTTCTGGAAGGTCTTCGGCAACACGGCTTATTTCACGCTGGGTCTGGTGCCGTTTAACATTGTGCTGGCTCTGATGCTGGCGCTGCTGTTATCCCGAAGCTTGAAGGGCATCGGCATCTTCCGCACCGCGATCTTCGTTCCCGTGATGACTTCGCTGATTGTATGGTCCATCGTCTGGAAGTATATGTTCGCCACCGATTCCGGGCTGATCAATCAGCTGCTGATGTTGTTCAACATTAAAGGAGCCGCCTGGCTGTATGATGAGAGACTGGCGATGCCAGCCGTTATTGTGACAAGTGTACTGAAGAACGTGGGCCTAAATATGGTGCTCTTCATCGCTGCGATCCAGCAGGTATCGCGTTCGTTATATGAGGCGGCTGAGCTGGACGGGGCAGGCAAGACCAAAACCTTTTTCAACGTGACCCTGCCTATGATTACGCCCACCGTATTTCTGACCGTGGTGATGACCGTAATCGGCTCGCTGAAGGTGTTCGGCCAGATCTATGTCATGACCCAGGGCGGACCGAGTAACAGCACCAAGGTGCTGGTCTATTACATCTGGGAAAAAGCGTTCAAGCTGTTCCAGATGGGCTACGCTTCGGCGCTGGCATTTGTGTTGTTCTTTGTCGTGTTGATCTTGACTCTGCTGCAGTGGCAGCTGCGAAAGAGGTGGGTATTCAATGAAGGCGACGCCTAACACCAGCAAAAGGCTGTCTGTAGCAGGAGTGTATGCTGCATTAACGGCGGTATCGCTGATTATGCTTGTTCCGTTTCTGTGGATGCTGTCCACTTCCTTCAAACGGCCGCAGGATATTTTCACCTACCCGCCGCAGTTGATTCCGCCGGTATTCCAGTTTCAGAATTATGTGGATGTCTTTACACTGATCCCGTTTCACCGCTTCTATTTTAACAGTGTCTATATCTCGTTTGTCGTCGTGGCGGGAACGGTATTTTTCGCTTCGCTGGCCGGTTATGCTTTTGCCAAAATTCCCTTCACAGGCAGAAATGCTGTGTTTCTGGTGCTGCTCAGCGCCATGATGATCCCGCATGAAGTGACGGCGATCCCGATGTTCCTGTTCATGCGCGACCTGGGCTGGATTGACACGCATCTGCCGCTGATTCTGCTGCCGATCTTCGGCGCAAGCGGCGTGTTCGGAATCTTCGTCATGCGGCAATTCTTCATTACTGTACCCACGGAGCTTGAGGAGGCGGCGATGATCGACGGCTGCAGCCGGTTCCGCATTTACTGGACAATTATGCTGCCGATTGCCCGTCCCGGCATGGCGACACTGACGATCTTCACGTTCGTGTCCATCTGGAATGAGTTCTTCGACCCGCTTATTTTCATTAATACGCGTGAGCTGATGACCTTGCCGCTGGGATTATCGTTGTTTACAGATGAAGTGGGCACTTCCTGGCATTACCTGATGAGCGCCACCGTCATGGCCACCGTGCCGCTGCTGATCGTCTTTTTCATGGCGCAGAAGCGGTTCATCGAGGGCGTAGCTATGACGGGGCTGAAGGAATAGCACACATAAAGGAGTGGATGATATGAATCCTGCAATAGAGGCAGATGTCGTTGTCGTGGGGGGAGGCCCGGCAGGAATCACGGCGGCCATTGCTGCCGGACGGCTGGGGGCGCAGACGGTGCTCATTGAACGTTACGGATTCGTGGGCGGGATGTCTACCGCTGCTATGGTCTATCCGTGGATGACCTTTCATACCGATAGCGGCGAGCAGGTTATCAAGGGCATCGCCCAGGAAATTGTAGACCGGCTGCAGGCAAACGGCGGTTCGCCGGGCCACCTGCGGGATACGGTCGGCTTCGTCCATACGCTGACGCCATACCATCCTGAGATTTATCAAGTGGTAGCTACAGATATGCTGCATGAAGCGGGAGTGAAGCTGCTTCTGCACAGCTTTGTGGATGAGGTGATGACCCGTGACGGCGTGATCGAACATGTGGTAGTGACTAATAAATCCGGGCGTACGCCTATCAAAGGGCGCATCTTCGTGGATTGCAGCGGAGATGCCGACGTAGCCAAGCTGTCCGGGGCCGAAACGCTGCAAGGCCGGGAGGGGGATAACCGTTCCCAGCCGATGACGATGAAGTTCAGAATGCGCGGCGTTGATCTGCACAAGGTCAAAGCGTATATGATCAGCCATCCCGAAGAGTTCTACAGCAAAACGCCGATTGCCGAGCTGCCGGACCTGCCATTGACCGGGGTAAGCGGATTCTACTCGCAATGGAAACGGGCCGAGGTGCCGATCAACCGTGACCAGGTGTTGTTCTTTGCCGGTCCGGCAGACGATGAGGTGTTGATCAACTGCACCCGTGTCCAGGGGCTGGACGCAACGAATGCGGAGGATCTGACCTTGGCGGAGCAGGAGGGCCGCAAGCAGGTGTTGCTCATGGCCGAGTTTCTGAAGCGCGATGTTCCGGGCTTCGAACGGGCCTCAATCTCAGCGGTTGCGCCGCAGATCGGCATCCGCGAATCGCGGCGGATCAAAGGCTACTACCAGCTGAGCAAGGAGGATGTCGTAGAAGGCCGCAAGTTCAGTGATGTCATTGCCCGCAGCGGCTACCCGATCGACATTCACGATCCGTCCGGCAAGGGGGTCACAGCCTCCTTCATCGCCGGAGACGGCGCGTACGATATTCCATACGGCTGTCTGCTATCCGCCAATGTGTCCAATCTGCTGGCCGCAGGCCGATGCATCTCGACCTCGCACGAAGCGCTAGCCACGACCCGGCTGACGCCAAGCTGCATGGCCACGGGTCAGGCGGCCGGAACAGCTGCGGCGCTCGCGGCGGCTGCCGGGGTGAAGCCGCAGGCGCTCGATATCCTTCAGCTGCAGGAGCAGCTGAAGCGGGATGGGGTAGTTTTATAGAGCTGCGGAGCGGGAATGTAATCGGAAAACCGATTACATTGGGCACTGGGATGGTTCGTAGGCGGAATGTAGTCGAAAAACCGACCACATTGGGCTAGTGCAGCGGCGTTTAGTTGCAGTATAATTATTATTTGCGACATAATAATTATTATGTTAACTTATTAACGATCATAAGAGTTAAAAACAATGATAAGTATATATTAATAAACCCCAAATCCGCCTTACAGCAGGTCTGGGGTTTATTTTCGTCTCACATAGCTCAAGCACCAAGCTCACGCTGCGCACTTACTTCAGCAAGCTCGCGGATGCGGAGTCTTTTATGAGCGGTAATCAGGAAAGGAAGGCCGAGCGCCGTGGTCAGCGCAAGCGGTACGAACACAGCGGGCCCGTTCAGAGCGCCGAACTGATCCAGCAGCAGTCCTCCGAGAATAGGTGCCATTACGCTGCCCAGATTATTGAAGCCGATCGTGCCGAAATAGGTGCCTTTCCACTCCGGCTTGGCAATCCGGTCGATCAGCATATCCATCATCGTGAAGAGCAGAACCTCCCCGACCGTGAACAGAACCACGCTGAACATCAGCAGGGGCACCCCTCCGGGCATTCCGAACAGCAGCAGACTAAGGGCTACGCAGACATTGCCCAGAATGAGCGGGATAATCGGCGCGAACTTGCTGGCTGTACGCACGATGGGATACTGTACGACCAGCACCGTGACTGCATTAAGCGACAGCATGTAAGAGAAGACTTGGCTGCCATTGCTGAAATGGGTGTTCATCGCCAGAAATTGCGCCAGTGTAGAGCTAAAGTGGCCATACCCGAGGACGCAGAAGATGGTTCCCAGCAGAACAGGCAGAAATACCTTATCCCTTCCGGTGACCGCGAGCGCATCCAGCAGCTTCGGCGTCCGCACTTCTCCATGAACAGGCAGGCTGGCACGGTGCACCGAGAATTGCAGGAACAGAACAAGTCCATAGGCGATATAGACAATCCCTGCGATCACGAACGGGAAGGTGGACTTGGCGGAGCCGAGCTGGAGGCCGATAATCGGGCCGAAGACCACACCCAGATTCACCGCGGCATACCGCAGATTGAAGACCAGCAGCTTTTGCTCCGGCGGGGTGATATCTGACAATAATGCCCGTGAAGTTGGTTCAAATACGGCGCGGCACAGTCCATTGAGCGTGTTCACCAAGAAAAACACCCATAAATGCTGCGCTGCGGCGAAGCCGAAGAATACGCAGGCCCAGCCGAACACGGAGACCAGCATGACGATCCGGCGCCCGATCACATCCGAGATATAACCGCCGTAGAAGCTGATCATTACCCCTGCCAGCGAGCTGACGGCCACCGTGAACCCGGTTTGGGTAGCGGAAGCTCCAAGCACCTGCGTGAGATAGATCGAGAGAAAAGGAATGCTCATTGAAGTAACCAGCCGGCCGAACATCGTTCCAATGATGATGGTCCAGGCCAGCGGGTGAATGTGGCGCAGATGTTGTTTCATTTGAATCCCTGTCTCCTAGTCAATGGTTTGAATTTGAAGCATGCTTCTTAGCGAATGATTATGTATAATTGTATAGAACAAAGGGGGAAATAAAAGTGTAAGAATTACATGTCACTTTTCACCTTTTAAAAGGAGCTTGAGAACATGGATACCAGCAGTACACATTATCTTTGTTTGACCGCAGCCCTGGCTCCGGCATATAACCTCCAGCAGCCGATTCCGGTGACGATTGAGCAGTTGACAGGTATCCTGTGCTGCACACCGCGCAATGTGAAGTTTATTCTGCGGAAGCTGGAGGAGCAGCAGCTGATTGCCTGGATACCCGGAAGAGGGAGAGGAAATCGCTCGCAGATGACTTTTTTGCGTCATATAGATGAGGTGCTGGAGGAGAGATTTCAGGAGCTCGTCAGCAAAGGCCGGATTAAGCCTGCCATCGAATTGATTGGTCAATACCCGGTTAACGAGCCGCTCAAAGAACGCCTGCTGGCGGTTCTCGATAAGCAAATGGGCTTCTGGAGAGAACCCGGCTCCATATCCGGGCAGGAGGTGCTGCGAATCTCCCGTAACCGTGCGATGGAGAAGCTGGACCCGGCCACCGTATACACCGCTTTTGAGACCTATTTGCTGGGGCATGTTTGCAGTACCCTGATTACCTATGATGCACAGAACGAGGTTTTCCTGCCGGGGCTGGCCCACACGTGGGAGGCTAACGAGAGCAGTACAAGCTACCTGTTCTATCTCCGCAAGGGGGTGCGATTCCACCACGGCCGCATGATGACTTCAAGGGATGTAAAAGAAACCCTACAGCGTCTGATCGGGCTTAAAAGTCCGGCGATCTGTCATTTTGAGGATATCATTCATGTGGAGCTGGAGGGGGACTACGTTATACGGTTCGATCTGGTGCAGCCTAATTTCTTCTTCCTGCATCTGTTCAGCTCGATCTATATGTCGATTGTTCCATACGATGTGGATTTCGCTGTGCATCCTGTCGGCACGGGGCCTTATCAGGTAGTGGATCTGAGTCAGGATGTGCTTGTACTCGGTGCCTACGATTTCTACTATGGAATACGCCCTTTGCTGGACCGGGTCGAGATCTGGTACCTGCCGCATTTGGCCTCGGGGGTACGACAATATCAGCTGACGGGTGCCAGTACCAGTCTGAACAGCTTGCCGGCAGCGGAGGACGGGAGGAGTCACAATATCGATTATCCGGCTGTCGGGTGCAGATACATTCTGTTTAATTTTAGAAAAGAAGGCGTACACCATCATCCTGCAGTCCGGCAGGCCATGCGTATCCTCTATAATCAGCTTGCCCTGATTCGTGAACTGGGAGGCAACCGGATTATGCCGGCAGACAGCTTCCTTCCCTGGCAGAGCAGCAAGTATGAGTTCGCTGAGCCGCAACTGGAGGAAGCGCGGGCGCTGCTTGAGGAAGGCGGATACAGAGCAGAGGCAGTTAAGTTGGCCTACAGGGCCTGTAAAGAGGATCAGGATGAGGCGATTTGGTTGCAGGAGCGCAGCAGGAAAATTGGATTACAGCTTGAGCTGTATCCTTTAGGGGAGTATGATCTGCTGGACTTGGTGAACCAAGCGGATCTTGTGATCTGCGAAGAAGTACTGGAGGATGACTGGCAGTGGGGGATGATTAATTATTTTCGCAATGAGTCGAATTATCTGCATCACCTGCTGCTGGACAGCCAGAAATCTGAGCTCACAGAGGTGCTGAAGCCTTTCGCCCGGCTGGCCGCCGGGGAGAGGGCAGAGATACTGGAGCTGGCCGAAGGCAAGCTGCGTGATAACGATTGGGTACTGTATGGCTGTCATATGAATAAAAAAGCGCAATTAAGTCAGAATCTGTTCGGACTCGAGCCCGGCTCCTTCGGATTTTTGGATATCTCCAAGCTGTGGGTGAAATCAGGGTTTCAGTAGGCACAAAGAAACGGTTGCTCTCCTGAAGGGGGGAGCAGGCCGTTTTTTTGTGCGTGATGCGGTTAGCGCTTAAGCCGTAGTTCAGACCGCTTGCTGCTGCTTGCCGTCACATTTTTTGCAGACCGTCAGCTTCTCACCCTCCGGGCCTTTACCGAAATACAAAAGCTTAATCCGGGTGCTTCCGCAGATCGGACAGGTGCCCCTGGCCCGGGAGGGGGTACTGTAAAGTGCTTTACCGCGCTTATTCTTGGACATGTGAATTCCCACTTTCGTCTGTAATACTCTATCCTATGCCCGGGTGGCAGCGGCGATTCGACGGAGATGCATTTTTATTGCGGCATAAAGGAATCTAATGAATTGTTTGTTTACTCTATTGTATGAATCTGGTAAAGTGGTTTTATACTATAGAGCTTGGAGGAAACGTAGTGGTAAAAGCATTGAAATGGGTAGCCTACATAACTATTGCAGCAGCCTTCATTGGGGGGATCGTAGCAGGTAATATTTTTGCACCGGAGCCGGAATTTTCATTTGATGATAAGACATTTTCCTGGGGATTCATGGTAACATTCTGGGTTAGCGGCGCAGTCTCAAGCATCTTCATACTGGGATTCGCATCCTTGCTTCAGCATGTTGAGTACATGTCCGAAAGACTGTACAATTTGGAAGAGTTAACGCGGCGGCAGAAAGAACTAACCGAACGCGGATTAACCCAGTTCTCCCAATCTTCATAGACTAATAGGAAATGCCTTGCCTTGGACTAATCCATGCAGGGCATTTTTGCTATTTAGGAGCTGCTGGTCAATTATTCGAAGGAGGGCATTATGAAAAAGCTTGTAATCGTAAACGGAACCATGGGAGTCGGAAAAAGTACGATTGTCAGTAAGCTGTATAAAGAATTAGAACATTCCGTATGGCTTGATGGAGATTGGTGCTGGTTAATGAACCCCTGGGAGGTTACCGAAGAGAACAAAACGATGGTAATGAATAACATCCATTATATGCTCAATCAGTATCTTGAGAATTCCATGTTCAAGTATGTCTTCTTCTCTTGGGTGATTCATAAGGAAAGCATATTCGATGAAATTCTTGCAGGCTTAAAAGGAAATGAATATGAGCTAATAAAAGTTACGTTAATGTGCTCTGAGGAAGAATTGATAAAGCGTATGCGTCAGGATGAGAGGAGCGAGAGTGAAATTGAAAATAGCATTAACAGGTTAGAGAATTACAAAGAAATGAATACACAAAAGCTGAATACGAACGGCAAGGAGATTGATGTCATCATAAAAGAGTTCCTACATATGATTGCTGGCGGGAATTAAAAAAGATAGCGATGAAGGCGCATAATAACATCGAAAAAACAGCGTATAACATAAATTATACGCTGTTTCACTTCAAATCGAATTTTATATCAATTCCCGCACTAGTTGTCAGCTTAAATAGAGTGATTCCGGTAGAATAATATAATAATAATGGAATTAATACCCGTGCAAAGAGTGTTGCAGAGAATTTGTCTGTTCTTTCTCCTCTTCGGAGTGTGGAACCCGTGCTATACTATCAAGTGGAAACGGCATTGAAAAACATACGCTGGAGGGAGTCCATTGATTCATAGCAGCAAGCAGCATAAATGGAGATCAGACAAACTGTCTAATCTGGGATCATCGATCTTTGCCGAGGTGGCGGCATGGAAGTCAGAAGCCCGGCAATCGGGACTGGACATCATCGATCTTGGAATTGGCAGTCCGGACCGGGCGCCTCTGCCGGAGATCCGTCAGGCATTAAGTGAAGCAGTACTGCGGGAAGACAGCTATGCCTATCCGTCATCCAAGGGGAGTACAGCGCTGCGCAATCAGGCGGCGAGATGGATGCAGTGGCGATTTGGCGCAGAGGTTGATCCGGAGGAGGAAATTGTGTCCCTGATGGGTTCGCAGGACGGGTTGGCGCATCTGGCCCTGGCCATCTGCAATCCCGGTGATCTGGCGATTGTACCTGACCCTGGTTATCCCATCTATTCAGGAGCGCTCGCAATAGCGGGGGTTAGGTCTTGGCCGCTGCCGCTCCTAGAGGAGAATGCGTTCCGGACGGATCTGGAGAGTATTCCCGATGAGGTCTGGCGGGAAGCATCTTTTATCCTGCTCAGCTTTCCCGGCAATCCGATTTCGGTTACTGTAGATCTGGCTTATATGGAGCGGCTCGTGGAGCTTGCCCGTAAGTGGGAGGTGCTGGTCGTGCATGATCTGGCGTATTCAGAGATGGGCTTCGATGGATACCGGCCGATCAGCATCTTCCAGGTACCGGGGGCGCGGGATATCGCCGTTGAATTTCATTCCTTCTCCAAAAGCTTCAACATGGCCGGATGCCGCATCGGCTTCATGACGGGCAATGCGCAGGCCGTCGGGGCGCTGCGGGAGCTGAAAAGCAATGTCGATTACGGTGTCTTCGAGCCGATTCAAGAAGCTGCGATTGTGGCGTTGGAGCAGGCGATGGACTCCGGGCCGGACCAAGGAGTGGCTGCGCTGTATGAGCGGCGGCGGAACCTTGTGGTAGAAGCGCTGCATCTTGAAGGGTGGGCGGTCCCCTCGCCGGAAGCTACTATGTTTATTTGGGCAAGGCTGCCGGATGCCTATGGGAGTAAGGGTGAAGCCGGAAGCTCGCGCCGCTTCGCGCATGACCTGCTGCTGAGAACCGGAGTAGCGGTTATTCCGGGAGATGCTTTTGGCAGCCAGGGGGAAGGGTATGTGCGAATTGCACTGGTAGAGGAGGAAGAACGTCTGCTGGAAGCCGCCCGGAGGATCGGGGAGTTTCTGCGTTCGGGGAGATGAGGATGTGAGATATGACATTGAGTAACATAATCAACATTATGTTAACTTGTATAATTCGCTGATCTGAATTCGGGGTAATAAGGATCAACTACAGATTTTCAGGAGGTTGACCTTATGGGATTTAACATTGGAGGATTAGGCGATAAAATACAAGGAGTAGTCGGTTCCCTCAAAGAAGGCCGGGCCTACGAGCTGCTGCAGAAATTACCGCTAAACAAGCTGCCTGTCGAGCAACTTCTGCAGAAGCTGCCGCTGGAGCAACTGCTATCGAGTTCTTTTCTGCAAAAGTTCACTCCCTTCGAGTCCTTGAAGGATCTGCTGCAAAAAGGAGGATTCTCTGCCGGATCAGCAGAGGAGATAAAATCGCTCCCGTCGGATCAGCTCGATGAGCATGTAGCGAAGACGACTTCCTTTGGTTCACTGAAGGATATGCTGATCAAAGCAGCGGAGTTCTATTCCCAGCGGAAATAGACGGACCGGAGGTTGCTTCGAAGCAGGTAGTCTAAACCGCACTGCTGCCGGTTCCGGCAACCTCATATCCGGCAACCTCATAAATGTAAACAAGCCCGCACTGGAATTCTCCGGTACGGGCTTGCTTTATTTTTACATAGTTATATTCTAGTGACTTAGTCCTTCAACCATGCCGTTGCCAGCAGCAAAGCTCCTTGGTTAGCCTTAGTGTCTGCCAGCGCGTTCAGCATCACGAAATCGTGGATAATGCCCTGGAAGCGCACAGCCGTAACGGGAACGCCTGCTTCGCGAAGCTTATTCGCATAGGCCTCCCCTTCATCACGAAGCACATCGGCTTCACCGGTGATAATCAAGGCTTCCGGCAGACCGCTAAGCTGGTCCAGACTGGCCCGTAGCGGAGAGGCCGTAATCTGTGCCCGCTCCTCAGGATCGGTGGTATATTGATCCCAGAACCATTTCATGCCTTCGCGCTGGAGGAAATATCCTTCTGCGAACTGATGATACGATTCGGTATCGAAGGAAGCATCTGTAACCGGATAGAAAAGCAATTGCTTAGAGATGGCCGGACCGCTGCGTTCTTTGGCCATCAGGGTGATGGCAGCAGTCATGTTACCGCCGACACTGTCCCCGGCGACACTCAGCCTGGAAGCATCCAGTCCGTACGTGGATCCTTCACTAGCAATCCATTTCAGGACTGCGTAGATTTCTTCAATGGCCGTAGGATATTTGGCTTCCGGGGACAGGCTGTATTCCGGGAATACCACGGCGGCGCCCGTACCCACAGTCAGCTCGCGGATGAGCCGGTCATGCGTGTGACTGTTGCCGAATACCCAGCCTGCTCCATGAATGTAGAGAATGACCGGCAAGGAAGTACCGGAGGTGCCTACCGGACGGACAATGCGGACCTTCACTTCACCGCCGGGGCCGCCGGTTACGGTCAGATCCTGAAGATCTGCCTCGGGTTTTTCGATATCGCCAGCTTGGACGGTGTTGACCGTTTCGCGGCCTTTTTCCGGACCCAGATCGGGCAGGAAGGGAGGCTTGGCATTATCATCGGCGAATTTCTGAGCTGCAGGTTCAAGAATCACTCTTTTATGATCAGACATAGGTTACAGTCTCCTTCTTCTAGCAGATTAGGTCATGCTCTCCTCATCCATAACCGCCTGACAAGTTTCTGAAACGTAAAGCGAACGGATCGCCCGGGTCAAAGCGTATATCAAGTAGAGAAAGGGGGAGCGAGCGTTGAAGGATTATCCCATCACAGAACAACAGGCCAAGGACATGTTTGAAGCACACTCCGCTTATATTTATGGCATTGCCCTTATGATGACCAAGCAGCGGGTGCTGGCCGATGATATTACCCAGGAGACTTTTCTGCGTGCCTTTGCAAAATATCATTTATATGATCCCTCCAGGCCGCTTCGGCCTTGGCTGTACCGGATTGCCGTCAATACGTCCCGTAATCTGTTACGCAGGAAGACCTGGATACAACTGCTGGCGGGCGTTCCTATAGAGGGAAAAGAGCACTCCGCCGAGAGCATCGCTCTGCATAGTGAGAATCAGCTGGAATTATGGCAGGCGGTCAGTCATCTATCCGCGAAGCTGCGCGAAGTGATCTCCCTGCACTATTATGCCGGATTATCGCTTCCCGAAACCGCAGAGGTATTAAGTATTCCGCTGGGAACCTGCAAATCCAGGCTTCATGCGGCACTGCGCAAGCTGAGAGAATGCGGCGAACTTGACCCCGGTGTGCTGATGATGAAGGAGGGGCTTAAATGACGACAGCGAAGGACAGGCTGGATGTTGAATCCGAAGTATTATCCGCTCATTTACAGAAGGAAGCAGAACACATCATACACAGTATGCCTTCTTCTGTTGATTTTGATCAACTGTGGCAGCTGCATACTGGAGGAGTAGCACAAGATAGAAGGGATAGACGTCAGGCGTCACTGTTCAGGAAGTGGGTCATCGGCGTCACAGCTGCGCTGGCTGTTACAGCCGGATCCATTACCGGGATCGGATTCATTTCGCCTCCGGTTGCTGAAGCGCTGCGTGTCATTCCGTTCTTCGATTATTTGTATGCCAAAGGTGGGGATCGAGAAGAATTGAAGCCCATTGAAGAGAAGCATCTCAGTAATCCGGCAGGTGCACTAATTACCGATAAAGGCATTACCTTCAATCTGGTAGAGGAATACTATGATGGTATTTCATTGGTGATTAATTATGAGGTGACCTACCCATCATCCTCAGCGCCTATTACCGGCAAGGAAGCGGCCGTCTTCTATAAGCTTAATTTCGAAGGGCATGATCCGCAAAGAATCTCGACCCATGATTTCACGATTACAGGAGATCATACCTTCGTAGGTACAACCCGTCTAAGCTTTGGGGACAAGGATCTGCCGGATCAGCTTAGGCTGAATATGAGTATCGACTGCATAGGGACGACGAGGGGCAACTGGGATGTATCTGTCATGCTGGATAGAGGGAAGAGTGCCGCGCTACGCACAACGGTCTATCCCAAGAATTTGGATTTCAGGTATGATAACTCACTATATACTGTAGACAAGCTAACATTGGGGCCTTTAACTTCGCAAGTTATTCTGATGAAAAGTTATCCTCATGATTGGCTTAATGTAATGCTTGAAGATGATATTGGAACCTTGTATACGAATAAAGGAGGAGATGGAGCTACTGATGAGTATTATTATTTCAACTTCTCACCGCTTACAGTGTTTAATCCCAAACCGGAATATATGACACTGATCGTCTATGAGACACTAGAAAATGCGCAGATTAAATCACATGAAGATCTTCAACGCTTAAGTGGTTCGCTCCCGCTGACTCTAAAGGGGAATGAGGGAGGAACGGTTACGGTTACGGCAGTTGATTTTGAGGAAAAGCAGACGGTTGTATATTACGAGGTCAGTCAGGTGATGAGCCAGTTAACTGAGCTAACCTTACTGCAAGGACAAGGTGAGCCGATCACACAAACAGGACAGCGGGTTCGGATTAGCCGGGACAAACTGGCATTTAAACTGATTTTCCCGCCCGTGCAGCCTTCAGATCAGCTTGAGATTAGGGCCCGGTACTTCTCCTATCCAGAGGATATACAGCAATTCCGTCTGCGGATTCCGGTTCAGTGGACCAAATAGTTGCTTAACTACAACGCTTATAAAAGAAAGGCCGCGCCTGTCCTGTTATGGATGGCGTGGCCTGTTTGCGGTTGTAGAGGAATTTTACGAACACAATGGGCAGTGCGGAGGCGTGCAGGCCAAAGGGCTGGAAGCACAGCCCACAGGTTATTTTGTTTAATGCACTTAAAGAAATAACGAAAAGCAAAAAGAAGCGGAGGGGAAAATTGGAACTGGAGGAGCGAATGCGTCCGCCTGAAAGCTTTCCGTAGGAAAGCTCGCTATCTACAGCATAGGCTTGGTTTGGATTTCTACCGCGAAGAGCGGTTATAATCAGGAAATCCAAATACAACAGCGGCCGGAGGGCCAAATGTTCACCGCAGCGACGACCAAGCTTTGAGGCCAGCTCTTAAGTATGTGCATTGATAGTACCATCGAGTTCAATCCTTAAGTGTGTAACAGTAAAATCCCCCTCACCGCTCACCCACACGCCTAGCCCCGGATCTCCAATAGTCCACCCCGGCAAACGCCGCCGTAATCAACAGCGGGTAGAGAATCGCCCAGCCTGTGAACGGGAACACGGCAAGTGTGGCGGCGAAGGAAATGACGCTGATCGTTACGCCTGCACGGCTGCCGCGCAAGAGGCGGATTCCGGCGGCACAACCCCCAATATAGGTAAGAATGAAGGTGGCGTTGGGGAAGGTGATCAGTGTGGTTATCGAGAGCGCCCCGCTGCCGTAGAGCGATAATATCAAGGTGAAGCAGAGCGCCAGGAAGCCGATGGCCCCCACAGGCGTCTGATAACGATCGGATATAAGGCCCATCCAGCCCGGAGCATAGCCTTGCCGGGACAAGGCATACGCCACGCGTGAAGCCGCACCTGCATAGGCAATGATCGTCGCCGTGCAGATGAAGAGGCCGGTAAGTCCGGCGATGAAGCCTCCCCATGCCCCCAGCGGCTGGCTGATGATCCATAGCAGGGAGCTATCTGCCCCGCCGTGCAGATAGCTCTGCGTACCTACGGTAGCAAGTGCCGAGAGGAAATACAGGACACCGACAATGATGGCCGCGAGGGTCACACCCGTAACCGCAGCCCGCTCAGGTTCCTTGAACTCTTCCGACAGATGCGAGACTGCTTCCCAGCCGATGAAGCACCAGAAGAGGATCGCCGCCGCCTGCCCGACACTCATCCAGCCATGCGGCGCAAACGGAGTGAAGTGAGCACGCTCCATCCTTGGAAGCGCAGCGGCAAAAGAGAAGACCAGTACGGCAACAATAGCGATCACCACAGCAATTTGCACTTTACCGGCGACCTGCATGCCGATCCAGTTCGTTAGGAGTCCAATGACCAGCATCCCGGCGGCAAGGGCGATTCTGGCCGGATCGCCCCAGCCCATCGCTGCGGTCATGTATCCTGCACCGGTCAATGCGGCGACTGGCGCACCGATCGGAACGGACAGCAGGAAGAACCAGCCGACAAGGGCCCCGGCCTTCGGCCCGAAGGCTAGAGTAACGAAGTGGGAGACGCCCCCGGCGTTAGGGAACTTGGCAGAGAGCAGGCCCATGGATAAGGCAAGCGGAAGAATGAGCAGGGTCATGAAGCCCCAGGCCAGCAGCGAAGCCGGGCCAGCCATCTCGGCTGCGAGTCCGGGGACAATTAATACCCCCGAACCGAGGACAGCCCCGATGTATAAGGCAACGGCCTGAGGCATGCCGATGGTACGTTGTAACGAGGTGTGTTTCTTCATATGTATAATCCCGCTTTCCTTGTATTTAGTTATAGAGTATCAGATAATAGATCCATTGGAAAAACGGAATTATCAAATAACATCCATTCAAAAAACCGATGGATCAAAGGAAGGTCCGCTATGGAATCGAAGCATCTGTTCACCTTTCTCGTTGTGGTAGAGACCGGCAGCTTCACCCGCGCTGCGCAGAAGCTGGATTATGCCCAGTCCAGTATTACCGCACAGATTCAGGCTCTGGAAGCAGAGCTGGGGCAACCCCTGTTCGACCGGATCAGCAAAAAGATTATGCTTACCGATGCAGGCCGCCGCCTGCTGCCCTATGCCCAGGAAATCTCCAAGATGCACACGATGGCTGAGAATGCCCTCCGGTCTGAGACCGAAATCGCCGGTTCGCTGCGGATCGGCGCACCGGAATCCCTGGCGGCCTTCCGGCTTCCCGGAATTATCAAGGATTTTCGCAGCCGTTATCCGCAGGTGCAGATTACCCTTAAGCCGGGGGCCTGCTGGGAGCTGACCGAATTCATCCGCTCCGGGGAGCTGGATCTGGCCTTCCTGCTGCAGCCGGAAACGGAGTATAAGGATATATACTGTGAGACGCTGATTCATGAAGCTATGGCTCTGGTGGCGCCGCTGGATCATCCACTGCTGGAGCTTGCTGAAGTGGAGCCGCATCAGCTGAAGAACGTAACGATTCTGCATACCGAAGCGGGCTGCACCTACCGCACCTTGTTTGAACGTCATCTGAACAGCCACGGTGTCTTTCCTGATCCGAATCTGGAGTTCTGGAGCATTGAAGCGATCAAGCAGTGCGTGATGGCCGGACTCGGTCTCTCTTTTCTGCCGCAGATTACGGTGAAGCGCGAGCTGGCGGAAGGCAAGCTGGGCCGGCTGAACTGGAATGACCAGTCGCAGCGGGTGGCCACCCAGATCGCTTACCATAACAAGAAATGGAAGTCTCCTGCGCTCAGCGAATTCCTCAGAATGGTAGAGAAGCATGCTGCCGGATGGAGGGAAGCTACTGCGGAGGAATGATATAATAGTTGTACTTAACGAGGGAGGGAACAGATCATGAATGAGCTGGAACGAACATACGAAGAAGAGCTGGAGGCCTTCCTGATCTGGATGAAGGATGCCGGTTATACAGCACATACCCAGAAATCCTACCTTGCGGATGTGCGGGAATTCCTGGACCATCTGAACGGCAAGGAGCTGGGAACGGTTAAGAAGCTGCATGTGGTGTCCTATCTGACCTCGGTCCGTGAGCGGGGAGTCAGCGATGCCACCCGTAACCGTAAGCATGCCTCGGTTAACTGTCTGTTCAAGGCACTGTCCGAGCTGGAGCTGTTATCTATTAATCCGGCGGCAGGGATCAAGAAATCCAAGACCGACAAAAACCGTGAGCCGGTCTATCTGGAGGAGAAAGAGCTGGAGCGGTTCCTCTCAGCGGTGGACGGCAAGTACAGAAGCCGCAATCTGGCGGTCTTCCTGCTTATGTCCTATATGGGGCTGCGGGTAGGGGAAGTACATACGCTGAATCTGAGTGATTATAATGTAGACCGACGCACTCTGCGGGTCTTCGGCAAAGGGCGCAAATGGCGGGGCATACCGGTTCCGGAGGATGTAGCCCCGTATCTCGATCAGGCGATTGCGGACCGGCTGGTCCCTTGGCGCAGCAAAGAAGAGGCCATGTTCATCTCGCAGAAGGGCCGCAGATTGTCGATCCGGGGAATTCAGGGCATTGCTGCGGATACCTTCAGCCGCTTCCAGAGTGAGCTGCCCTCTTCCCAGCAGCGTGCCTATTCGAGCCATAAGCTGCGGCATTCGTTCGCCACTATGCTGCTGCGCAAGGGCGCGGATCTGCGGACGGTGCAGGAGCTGCTGGGTCACTCTTCCATTCAGACAACTACAGTCTATACCCATATCACGAGCCGGGAGAAGGAAGAGGCGATGTCCCGACTGCAAATCAGCAGCGCTGATAAGCTGAGTGGTAGCCTGTAATCGAACTGTCTAGCATTATTATCACTTGAACTATGAATTTTTGTTCATATCCTAACGCATAAATTACATGCAATGTGCATTTTAATGATGACAACTTGTCTATGAATTGCTACCATGAGAAAGGGAAAAACGGAGATGAGAAATCAACCGCATAATTCGCTTTAGTCGCTTAACGCGTCTTCGCGGCTTGTAAATGCTTGGATGCTTAGATTTCAAAAAAAGGCCGCCAATCCCTGCGGATTGGCGGCCGGCTCGTTCCGGCTGGAATTATAGCTCCAGCTTGGTAATTTCACTCTTGAGCTTGTCAGCGGACTGCTGGAATAAGCTCTGTTCTTCTTCGCTGAGCGGAAGATCAAGCACCTCACGCACACCGGAGCGGTCCACAACACACGGAGCGCCGAGGAACACATCGGAGACGCCGTTGTAATTGTTCAGTAGTGTAGATACATTCAGAACGGAGCCTTCATTGTTCAGGATGGACGCTACAATGCGGTCCAGTGCAAGCGCGATGGCGTAGGAGGTCGATCCCTTGGCATCGATAATCTCGTAAGCGGCATTCTTCGTATCCTCGAAGATTTCTTTGCGTTCGGCTTCATCGAAGCCCAGATCAATCCCGGCGACATTGGCGAGACTCCAGACCGGCAGCTCGGAATCGCCATGCTCCCCGATGATCTGTCCATGGATGCTGCGCGGGTCAATCTCCTTGTGCTTCCCGATCAGGTAACGGAAGCGGGCGCTGTCCAGTACCGTTCCTGAGCCGATAACCCGTCTGCGGTCAAAGCCGCTGATCTTCAGGGTGGCGTATGCCAGGATATCGACCGGGTTGGTCGCAATCAGCAGGATCGCGTGCTGGTTGTATTTCGTGATTTTCTGGATGATATCTTTGAAGATCGAGATGTTCTTGCGGAGCAGGTCGATCCGGGTTTCACCAGGCTTCTGGGAGGCTCCGGCAGTGACGATAATAATGTCGGCTTCGCGGCAATCCTCATAGGTACCGGCCCAAAGCTTCACGCCTCCTACAAAAGGCATACCATGGTTCATATCCAGCGCTTCACCAAGCGCCTTCTGGTGGTTCACATCGATCAGTACAAGCTCGGGCATGCGCTTACGCAGCAGCAGCGTATAGGCTGTAGTGGTTCCGACTGCACCGGTACCGATGACTACAACACGATTGGGCTTAAATGGGGCCATGTCAAATCTCCTCCAGCATTTGTATTTTGGTAGTATAAGGAAGGCAGAGCCATTCCACTTGCTGTCCAATCTTATCCATCATAATCGCTAGGGATAGTGTTTTCAAGCTATCCGTTTTTCATCCATTACCCGTAATAGGGTAAGCTAACAACGATTTTTCTGTTATCCACTCAACCACTTGACAGGAGCGAACTGAAGTATGGATTTATTCCGCAAAAAACCGCTGGCCATTCCCCAGAATGCCGGAGCGGAGAAGCTTAGCAAGACACTGGGTGCCTTAGATTTGACGATGCTTGGGGTAGGAGCCATTATCGGCACCGGGATCTTTGTTATGACGGGGGTGGCTGCTGCGGAGCATGCCGGCCCGGGACTGGTTCTGTCCTTCATCATCGCGGGGATTGCCTGTGTGCTATCCGCCTTGTGCTATTCCGAATTTGCTTCGACCCTGCCGGTATCCGGCAGCGCCTATGCCTATAGCTATGTCGCCTTCGGCGAATTGCTGGCCTGGGTGCTCGGCTGGGATCTTGTACTGGAATACGGGGTTGCCGCCGCAGCGGTAAGCAGCGGATGGTCCGGTTATTTCCAGGGTCTGCTGGAGGGCTTCGGGATACATTTGCCCACAGCTTTGTCTGGAGCGTATAATGCGGATAAGGGAACATTCATCAATCTGCCTGCCGTCATCATTATCCTGCTGATCTCCTATCTGCTGACACGGGGGGTCAAGGAGACCGCCCGCTTCAACGCAGTGATGGTCGCAATTAAGATCTCCGTGGTGCTGCTGTTCATCATCACCGGTATTTTCTATGTGAAGCCGGAGAACTGGACGCCCTTCCTGCCGTTCGGGATTCATGGCGTGATGAACGGCGCGGCCACTGTATTTTTTGCTTATATCGGCTTTGATGCCATTTCAACCGCGGCAGAAGAAGTGAAGCGTCCGCAGCGCGATCTTCCAATCGGGATTATCTCATCCCTTGCGATCTGTACAGTCTTATATATCGCCGTATCCTTGGTCCTGACGGGCATTGTGCCTTATCAGAGCCTGAATGTCAGCGATCCGGTATCCTTTGCGCTGCGGTTCGTGGGCCAGAATATGATTGCCGGACTGATCTCCATCGGGGCGATTGCCGGAATGACAACCGTTCTGCTGGTTATGCTGTTCGGCCAGACCCGCTTGCTGTTCGCTATCTCGCGTGACGGGCTGCTGCCGAAGAGCTTGTCCAAGGTTAGCGCCAAGACGCATACCCCGGTGCGCAGCACCTGGATGGTGGGCAGCCTGATCGCTGTGCTTACCGGCTTTGTACCTCTGGACAGGCTGGCGAATCTGACGAGTATCGGCACTTTATTTGCCTTCCTGGTTGTGTCTCTCGGGGTCATTATGCTCCGCCGGACGAAGACAGATCTCCGCAGAGGCTTCCGGGTTCCTTGGGTTCCGCTGGTTCCTCTCCTTAGTGCGGCAGCCTGCGGCTATTTAATGTATAATCTCGGCAGAGAGACCTGGATTGGCTTCATCATCTGGGTTGCGTTCGGACTGGTGATTTACTCATTGTACGGCTACAAACGCAGTAATCTGAATACGAAGAAATAATCTTTTAAATACTCATTAATGTAGAAAAGGAGAGAGAGCATTGTCAGCCAAAGCTTCATGTTCCAAGGTTCTAAGAGTGGCGTTGATGCTTCTTATGACTCTGCTGATTCTCTCAGCTTGCTCGTCCGCCCCACCGCCGGAGGCAACCCGGCCTCCTCAGCCGACTGAAGCGCCGGAAGAAGGGCAGATGATTACAGTCATTACCCCGGATAACAAGAATGTCGAACCCGAAAATGCAAAGAAATACCAGATTCAGACGCGGCTGACCGATTTCCGGCTGCTCAACCCCTCTGCAGGACTAGCCTGGGGGGTAACGCGCAATGAGCTTCGAATGTACATGACGCTGAATAACGGCAAGACCTGGGCGAATATCTCTCCAGCTACGAATGTACAATTTCTAAGCAATCCGGTCTACGGCAAAGAGATTTTCTTCACCGACCCCGAGCATGGCTGGATCATCCGCAGCTCGTTCGGCTCCACTGAGACCGTGGTGCTGCGTACCACAGACGGTGGACACAGCTGGCAGATCTCAGCGTTCCCCGATTCCAACAAGCTGTCCTCCATCTATTTCAGCTCCAGCCGCAGCGGCTGGCTGATGACCAAGTGGGATGCAAGTGCGACCAAAGAGAGCAAAGCCTTGTATGCTACTAAGGATGGCGGAGCTACCTGGAATCTGGTGATGCAGAATGAGCAGTATAATCCGAATCTGCCGACTAGTTCCATTCCGCATGCGGGGGTAACGACCGGGATGATCTTTGGTGACGAGAGCCGGGGGTTTGTTATGCTGCAGACCGGCGCTCTGCCCAAGATTTATATGACCAGGGACGGAGGAGCGACCTGGGTATCGGGTTCGGAATTCCTGGTCAATGATAGCTTTGCCGGATGTGACCGGGTGGTTACCGGTGTTCCTGAATTCTTCGGGGAGAATGCGTCGGGAGGCTGGATGCCGGTCGGCTGTCAGAGGGAAAAGGAAGGCAGCATGACCTATAACGGCTATTTTACCGCCAATGGGGGAGAGAACTGGAAATTCACCACTTTCGGGCGGCCGGCGCTATCCGGCATGAACCGCAATGTGGCCCCCGACTTCCTGAATGCCATGACAGGCTGGTCGCTGGAAGGTAATCTGCTCTATAAGACGGTGGACCAGGGAGTGACCTGGACAGCCCTCCCGGCCAGCACGGTGCTGCAGTCCAAGCTCCTGGAGTATCCGGAGGTAGTGAAGCTGCAGTTCATTTCAAATGATGTCGGCTGGCTGCTGATCTCGAAGGAGGAGGACCGCAAGTCGATCCTGCTTCAGACCACTAACGGCGGCGAGAGCTGGCGTGTAATGTAATACTGTACAAGAGGGTGCCCGTTCTGACGGACACCCTCTTTTTTACATTAAATCCGCTTAAAGGCCTCTACAATATAAGGAAAAATCTTATTTAAAATTTTCTTTAAAAGTGTGAAAAAAATCACATGACAAACTTTGAATCCTGTGATATATTTAACACATAGAGAACAAGTTACTTTTTTCACAAACTTCCAACCCGAAGAGGAGAGATTACAATGACAACTTTTGAAACGGATTATATGACTAGAAACCTGATGCAATTGTGCTACAACTGCGATGACGCTCACTTGTGCCAGACTGAAGAACAATGCAAAGCCTGCTGGGCAGAGAACGGCATGATGCCGGAAGAAACGAACGAAACCAGACAACTGTTAGACCTCGTACATGCTTAATCTAACCGCCACTCGGGTATTATAGAAGGCCATTTGAGTTCCCGGCAGTACCGGAGCCTGAATGGTCTTTTTGCCGTTTCTACCGGTGCTGTCTTGCAGACAAGAGGCATATACATGTAGAGAAGCCTATAGGGGCAGGTGTGCTAACTACTTGGGAATAAGGGGGAAGAGACAATGGGAACGGGGAGTGATCCATCCTGGCTGTTCGATTTTACAGGAACGGTATTGCCGGTCTTTCTCGCTCTGGTCGTGGGGATCATCGCTGTGTCTGCTGGCCGGGGATTGCTTCAGTGGAGCCGGAACAATAATGCCCCCCTGCAGTCCATTCCCGCCCGTATCGTGAGCAAGCGGACCGAAGTGCGCCAGCAGCAGTCCCAGGAGGATAGTCTCTCCAGCCGGACCAGCACCACCTACTATCTGACCTATGAAGCTGAGGATGGGGTGCGCAGGGAATTCAAGGTGGAGGGACAGGAGTACGGGATGAGCGCTGAGGGGGATCAAGGCATACTGACGTATCAGGGGACACGGTATCATGGCTTTCAGCGGCGTCCTCACTACTCCACGGCGGAGTAGCTAAGATGGCAATGTATTATAGATGGTGATAGGACCCCCCGGTTCCCGCTGTGGAGCCAGGGGGTTTTTGCGTGTATCCGGCATAGAGACGGAAGAAGAGGAAGCAGGAAATTGGGCGCAGACTGTCACCTCCTGGGCGAATACACATACAATACAGCGAGCAGCAAAAGAACAACGGAGAATCACATAGTTTGCATAGCTTCACCCGTCCATGAAATGAATGTAAGGAGGAGAACGCGTGGCTGTCATCAAAACAAACTCGGAGGACGTAAGAGTGCTTGCACGGCTGATGCGGGCAGAGGCTGAAGAGGATGGGGAGTCAGGCATGCTGATGGTCGGCAATGTCGGCGTGAACCGGATTCTTGGCAATTGTCTGGATTTCAACAACATCCGCAGTGTGAACGACATGGTGTACCAGAGCCCCGGCGGCTTCGAAGCCCCGCAGAAGGGATACTTCTATCAACGGGCGCGGGAAGCCGATATCCGGCTGGCGAAACGTGCGATTGCCGGGGAGCGAACCTGGCCGGCCTCGAATGCGCTCTGGTTCTTCCGCCCTGTCGGCGACTGTCCGGCGACCTGGTACAATCAGCAGAATACCGGACGCTACAAGGCTCACTGCTTCTTCACTCCGACACAGGGAGATTGTCCGGCAGTATACTAGGCAAGACAAGGCAGTTATTACACTTTAGGAGGTAATCCGTACATGATCGTTCAACCGTACCGCCCAGTTCCTTATATGATGGGCAGCAATCCAGCAGGCAGCATGAACAATATGAACAATATGAATAATATGGAGAACATGAATAACATGAACAACATGGGGCACATCGGGAATATGGGGAAAATGGGAAACATGGGGAATATGGGAAACATGGTCGCTATGCCGCCTCAGGTCAGCAGCGGCAGTCCCATGATGCCTGGCGGCACGGTGGTCTCCACAGCCGCACCTGTGTTTGAACAGTCCTATGTGGAGAACATATTCCGCCTGAACCTGGGCAAGGTGGGCACCTTCTATTTCACATATGAGAACAACAAGGACTGGAATGCCAAGGTCTATACCGGGGTGCTGGAAGCTGCGGGCCGTGACCACCTGATTATCAGCGACCGTGCTACCGGCCAGCGGGTAGTGCTGCTGATGGTTAACTTTGATTACGCTACTTTCGAAGAGCCGCTTGTCTATCAATATCCGGGCGTTGTCGGGAATCCGCTTGGAGTGCGCAACTGCTAATCCGCTTTTTTCGGCCATTTATCCATAGAATCATCCAAAAACGGCTGTCCGCCTTGGTTTGAGGCGGTCAGCCGTTATTTATGCTCCCGTACGTACATATGCTGTATTTTTCGAGGGGACACGCATGCTTGCTGTTTCACCTAATATATTTATATAATGAAAGTATTATTTATAATCCGTGATTTTGTATAGGAGATGAGGGCATTGGGGAATTGATACGCAAGGGTTCTTTTAGCGTAATCGAGTCTGACATTTTGAGCAAACGAAGGAGGTGGGCCTATCCAGCCGTACAGATTACGGTGGATAGGAGTATAAATTGAGCGACCCTTTACCCGGTATATTACATGTAGGACTTATTATTTTGCTTGTGCTGCTTAACGGTTTTTTCGTTTCGGTGGAGTACGCGATGGTGAAGGTGCGCAGCGGGCGCATTGAATCGCTGATTGAGGAAGGCAGCAAGAGAGCGCTGGCCGCAAGGAACATCGTCCATAATCTGGATGGCTTCCTGTCGGCCTGCCAGCTTGGGGTAACCCTTGCTTCACTTGCACTGGGCTGGCTCGGTGAACCGGCCGTGGCCACGATTGTGGGGCCGCTGGTCAGGGGTCTGGGCTTTGATGATACTACTGTATTTGTCATCTCCCTGATTATTGCCTTCATGTTCATCACGGTTCTCCATATCGTACTCGGCGAGCTTGCACCGAAGACCATTGCTGTGAATAAGGCTGAGGCAGTGCTTCTGTTAACTGCGGGACCGATGAACGTTTTCTACCGGATCATGTTTCCATTCATCTGGGTGGTTAACGGGCTGGCCCGGGGACTGCTGCGGATCTTCCGTCTGACACCGGCTTCCGAGCTGGCTACTGCGCATACGGAGGAAGAAATCCGCATCCTGATGCAGGAGAGTAACAAAAGCGGCTTGATCGACAACACAGAAATGACACTGGTGGATAATATTTTTGGATTTGCCGACACGATGGCCCGGGAGATTATGATTCCGCGTACCGAGATGATCTGTCTGAACACGCATCTGGAGACGGAGGAGAATCTGGAGATTGCCTTCGATGGAATGAGAACCCGGTATCCGGTCTGTGACGGAGACAAGGACCATATTCTTGGCTTCATTCATATTAAGGATATGATCCGGGAGAAGGCGCCGAGCTATAATGAATTGATCCGTCCGATATTGACGGTACCGGAATCGATTCAGATCAGCAGCCTCCTGAAGGTCATGCAGCGTGCCAAGACCCAGATCGCCATTCTTATTGATGAGTACGGCGGTACCTCGGGGATGGTTACACTGGAGGATATTATGGAAGAGATTGTCGGTGAGATTCAGGATGAGTTCGACGAGGAGCGGCCCGGCATTGAGCAGCTGGGAGAGGATGAGTTCTCCGTTGACGGCCTGATGCTGATTGAAGAGATTAACGACAAGCTCGGAATCCATATGGATACTGATGATTATGATACGATCGGCGGCTGGCTGTATTCCAAGCTGGAGGTTAATCCGCCGCAAAAGGGCCAGTCCATTGAGTTCGACAATCATTTATTCGTGGTCGAAGAAACCGATAATAAGCGGATTTCCCGGATCAAGCTGCTGAAGCTGCAGTTATTGACGGAAGAAGCCGGAGCATAAGCTGCTGCATACAATATAAGCATGGCGCTACTACAGCGCTGTGCTTTTTTTGTTATAAGGATGAATTGTTCTGACCTATCTCCGATTCGGCCGGATTTAAGGCGGGTAAGGAAGTGTAAATACATGTAATCTATCCGATTCAAGAAAGGGGCGGGAGCGTTGAAGCATCCTTTTAACACTTACAATGATCTGCTTGTCCTCTTGTCGGTTGCGATAGCCTTTCTCTCCTGCTTCACGGCGCTCGATCTGACGGAACGTCTGCTTCGCGGCCAGCGGAGCTCCCGGTTCATCCTGCTCATCTCCCTGGTGCTTGGCACAGGCCTGTGGAGCATGCATTTCATCGGGATGCGTGCCATGGATATGGCCGTTCCGGTATCGTATAATCTGCCGCTACTGGCGTTCTCTCTAGTGATTCCCGTGGCAGCTTCTTATATGCTGTTAGCTATGCTGAATAACCCGCACACCCGCAGCAGGGTCTATCTGGCTCTGGGCGGCCTCTTGTTCAGCAGCGGCATCCTGATTATGCATTTCAGCGGAATTCTGTCGATGAGACTTACGGCAACGTATGAGCAAGGCGCTTTCTCAATTATAATGGCGGTATTATTCGCCCTGATCGTTCCGGTGGTCACCGCTTCCTACGATCCGAAGTGGCTGGAGCAGGCCTACAATATGTTCAGCTTCAAAAAGCTGCTGCTTGTCCTGACCCTGACCGGCGCGTTCACAGGCATCCATTACGCTGCCATGGCGGGCGCTTCATTCTCTCCAGGAGAACCGTCCAGTGCAGCCGCGCACGTGCTCTATTTGCAGGATTCGATACTGGGAATGATCCTCTGCGGCTCCTTCCTGTTCATTGTGTCGATCGTCCTTGCTCTGTTGTACAGGGACCGGCAGCGGGTACTCCAGTCAGCCGCCTTCAATGAGCAGCGGTATACTGCGCTGTTCGAGCATAACCCTGATATGGTAATCTGCATTGATCCTGCCCGTAAGAAGATAATCAGTGCTAATCCTGCTCTGCGGGACATTACCGGATATAGCAGCGAAGAACTGGGGAATTATAAGGCGATACTATACAGCGAACGGGATGAAGCTGCCGTACGGGATGCCATAACGCGCGCTTCACGGGGGCAGTCCTCCAAGCTGGAGCTGAAGGTACGGAGCAAAGGCGGGGAGCAGCTGATCTGTAGTGTCACCGTCTTTCCTTTGCTGCATCATACGGAGCAGTGGGTCTATATTGTGGCCGAGGATGTGACTGCCCTGATGAAGTATCAGTATGAGCTGCTGGAGGCCAGGGATACCGCGGAGAGTGCGGTGACGATGAAAAGCGAGTTCCTCGCCACCATGAGCCATGAAATCCGCACGCCGCTGAACGGCATTATCGGCGTCAACCAGCTGCTGTCCGAGGAGATCAGCAATCCTGAGCATCTGGAGCTCCTGCGGCTTCAGAGTACAAGCAGCCATGCTCTGCTGCATGTGATGAGCGATATTCTCGACATCTCCCGGCTGGAGGCGGATGCCCTCTCGCTGAACAAGGATTCTTTCGGGCTGAAGGCGCTGCTCCAGGGCTGTATGGACCTGTTCATGGTGAGCACACAAGACAAGCCGTTATCTCTGGAGCTTCTGATCGAGGAGGGGCTTCCTGACAAGTTCACCGGGGATGCTGCGCGTATCCGCCAGATTCTCATCAACCTGATCGGCAATGCGGTGAAATTCACGCCATCCGGCACGGTAACGGTTAAGGTGGAGTCCTATGGCGTCAGGGAGACCGCTCAGGCGCTGCAATTCATGGTGCGCGACACCGGCATTGGCATCTCACCGGATAAGCTGCAGCTGCTCTTCCAGTCCTTCTCGCAGGTGGACGGGTCGCATACCCGTAAGTACCCCGGCACGGGTCTGGGCCTTGCGATCTGCAAGAAGCTTGTAGACCTGATGCAAGGAGAGATCTGGGCAGAACCGGCAGAAGGGGGCGGCACACAATTCTTCTTCAGAATTAAGCTGCAGTCGCAGGAGCATTCCCCGGAGGTATTTTTCGGCAAGGATACAGGGGAGGGGGAGTCAGCGGAGGAGAATGAAGCCGTATAAGACAGCGATTGCCAACAAGAGAGTTAACATTATATAATTTGAAAGTAACTATTCTTTTATCACGATAGTCCTGAGGACGGAAAGGAACTCTCTTTGAGCAAAACAAAAAAGAACAATGTCACGGCTCCCCAGATGAGCAAGCAGGAGAAGCGCAGGGCAGAGCAGGAGCAGCAGAAGCAGAAAACGAGAATTCTGATCGTGAGTACGGTGGCCATCGTCATTATTATTTTTGTAGGCTTATTCATGCTTGCTTCCAAGGATTCTTCGCCTGCAGGCTCAGACAGCAAACCGGTTGCCTTCAATTACAGTGAGATGATGCGGCTGGGCAAGGAGGATGCTCCGGTAAAAATTGTGGAATTCGGCGATTTCAAATGTCCGGCTTGCGCCCAGTTCACCGGTGTGATCAAGCCGCAGATCGTTCAGGGCTATGTCGATCAGAATAAAGCAGCCTTCTATTTCGTGAATCTGGCCTTCATCGGCAAGGATTCCAGAACGGCCTCCCTGGCAGCGCTATCGGTCTATCATCAGAACCAGGAAGCGTTCTGGAAGTATTTCGATGCGATCTATGCCAATCAGGGGAATGAAGAGAAGGAATGGGCTACGCCTGACTTCCTGGTGAGTCTCGCCAAGCAGCTGGAGCTGCCGGTGGATTACGACCTGCTGCGCAAGGACATTGACGAGCGTACCTACGTAAGCGAGCTGGAGCGGGATATTCAGCTTGGCACCGATACGGGTGTAACGAATACGCCATCCTTGTACGTGAACGGCATCAAGGTGAAGGAGCCTTTCAATATGGAGGCGATTGACGCCCAGATTCAGGCAGCAACAGCAGCAGCGGGAGCAGGGACCGCCCAATGACCGTCTTCTCTGCCTTCTGCCGGCGTAACTGTCTCTACTTGGCCTGGTTCGTCTGTGTGGTGGCTGTAGCAGGAAGCCTGTATCTCAGTGAGGTCCTAAATTACGAGCCCTGTAAGCTGTGCTGGTTCCAGCGGATCTTCATGTATCCGCAGCTGTTCCTGCTGGGGATCGCCACCTACCGGGCGGACAAGCGGATCATTCCATACGTGCTTCCCCTTAGTCTGATCGGCGGCTGCATCTCTATTTATCATTATGCGGAGCAGAAAATTCCGGCGCTCAGCAAGGTGCTTCCCTGTACCATCGGCGTACCGTGCAACAAGGATTATCTGAACTGGTTCGGATTTATAACGATCCCTCTGCTTGCACTTATAGCCTTTGCCTTAATCTCGATTCTGCTCTGGACAGGACGCAAAGAGGAGCCTGCGGAGTAAGAAGCTGACGGGCAGAAGGAAGAGAAGAGAATACCTTTAATTTTAGTAAAAAATAATATGCAAAAACCCTGTAAAATCACGTGGTAAAGGGATAATGAAAGAGAATGAAAGATCAAGACATACCGGATGATGAATTTGGTTGTTTTGAGTGCTTTTCATTCTTTTTTCATTTGTTTCCACGCTTTACGGAAGACGTGTTGTAGCTTAATATTAGTCCTTGTGAGAAGTTGAATATGCGCTGAATTTTCCGGAAGGAAAAACGGGGGAACCACACTTTGGCTAAGGCCAAAAGGGGTGAATCGGAGCAGGCTACTTGACCTGTAACCGTAGGGCTACCACAGTCCGAATCCGCCAGCTAACCTCGTAAGCCACTAGTGGGATAATGACCATGCACACTAAGGCATGCGGATCATTTCCGTATGCTTATTTTGGTGCCTGCATTTATGAAATCCACTTATGAAAACAGCGCAGGGAAACCCGTTTCAACTTAACCAAGAGAGGAACTGTTACTACAATGGTAAGCAAGGTAAAACGACTATTGATCGGGCGTCCGATGAAGTCGAACGAACTCGATCATGAAAAGTTATCCAAGGTGAAAGCACTGGCTGTCCTGTCTTCTGATGCGCTCTCGTCTGTAGCCTACGGAACAGAACAAATTCTGATTGTACTGGTGGCCGCCGGGTTCACCGCTATCTGGTACTCCTTGCCAATTGCATTAGCCGTATTGGGCCTGCTGGCTATTCTGATTCTGTCCTACCGGCAGACGATCTTCGCTTATCCCCAAGGCGGGGGCGCGTATATTGTCGCCAAAAGCAATCTAGGGGTGCATACCGGCTTACTGGCCGGCGGCTCTCTTCTGGTGGATTACATTCTGACGGTGGCGGTAAGCGCCTCGGCGGGGACGGATGCAATCACTTCAGCTTTTCCAAGTCTGCATAATCATAGTGTTCTCATAGCGGTATCTGTTATCGTGCTCTTAACGATTGTTAACCTGCGGGGAGTGACCGAATCGGCCTCCTTCATCGCTATCCCGGTCTATCTGTTCGTGGTTTCCATCTTCGTGCTCATCATCTCGGGGGTCTTCAAATATATGACCGGCGGCGCCCATGCCCATGTTCCTGAGATTGGCTCGGCGGTATCGAACGTGAGTATGTTCCTGCTGCTGAAGGCCTTCAGCTCCGGCTGTTCGGCTCTGACCGGGGTAGAAGCGGTCTCCAATGCCATTCCTAACTTCAAAGCGCCCGCGGAGAAAAATGCAGCCAAAACGCTGATGCTCATGGGCCTCATTCTCGGGGTAATGTTCACAGGTATTACGCTGCTCGCTTACTGGTACGGTATCATGCCTGATGAGAAGGCCACCGTGGTCTCACAGATTACCGAATCTACCTTCGGCCGCGGCGGACTGTACTTCTTCATTCAGGGGATTACGGCGGTTATCCTGTTCCTGGCAGCCAATACGGCGTACTCGGCCTTCCCGCTGCTGGCGTTCATGTTCGCCAAAGATAAATATCTGCCCCATGCCTTCATGGTGCGCGGCGACCGGCTGGGCTTCTCCAACGGTATTATTTTCCTCGGTGTCATGTCGGCTGTGCTGGTGGCGGCGTTTCACGGGAATACGGAAGGACTCATTCCATTATATGCAGTAGGGGTATTCATTCCGTTCACGCTGTCGCAGCTGGGCATGATGGTCCAATGGTACAGAACGAAGCCGAAAGGCTGGCAGAGCAAGTTCGCCGTCAATACGGTGGGGATGCTCACTACATTAACGATCACCCTGATTTTCATAATCACTAAATTCTCCAGCGTGTGGATGGCCTTCATCTTCCTACCGGCTGTTATCATCGTGTTCCACCGGATTCACCGCCATTATATGAATATTGCCGATCAGCTGCGGATCTGTCCGGCTACCGATAAGCCTTGTATCAAAGGAAGCACCGTAGTCGTTCCGGTCGCCGGTGTGACTCGCGCTGTACTACATTCGATCAGCTATGCGAAGTCATTGACAGATAATGTGGTCGCTGTATATGTAGGCTTCGATGAAGAAGAGATTCACAAGATGGAGCAGAAGTGGGAGGAGTGGAACCCCGGCGTACGCCTGATCGTCCTGCGCTCCCGCTACCGCAGCATTATCCGCCCGCTGGTGAAGTTCATCGATACAGTAGAGTGGAAGACCTCTTCAACGGATCATATTACCGTCCTGATTCCGCAATTCGTGACCAAGCACTGGTGGCAGGCGGTGCTGCATAATCAGACCAGCTTGTTCATCCGCTCTTATCTGATGAATCAGAAGGACATTGTCATCGCCACGGTTCCTTTCCATCTGCATAAATAATATAGAAGATTATAGGAAGACGGCTGTTTCTGCTTAATGCGGAGGCGGCCGTTTTTACGTTATTATAAGTTATTGGTTGACATAGAGAATGAGAATCAATATCATCAGTATAGACAAGATGAAGGTAACAGAGCTTTTGCCAATCATGAGGGTAACATACAGGAGGGGTATTCAATGTTTTCGTTCAACCTGCAAGGATCAAGAAGCGGGAAGCTGGCGGTGGCCGGACTTATGACTACAACACTGCTGCTGTCCGCTTGCGGAAATAATAATAGCAACGCAGGCAGTAACGGTGGAGCAGGCACCGCACCTGCGGCAACCGCAGAAGCGACTGCGGTACCTGCAGCAACTGCTGCACCCGCTGTGGAGAAGACCGTAACGGATGCAATGGGACATAAGGTGACCGTTCCCGCTAATCCGCAGCGTGTAATTGCTTCTTATCTGGAGGATTATCTGGTAGCACTCGGTGTGACTCCGGTTGCCCAGTGGTCTACGAAGAACGGTACTCAGGCTTACCTCGCTGCTGAGCTTAAGGACGTTCCGCCGATCAGCTATGACCTGCCGCTTGAAGCCGTCACCAGCTTCACGCCGGATTTTCACATCGTCCAGTCGGAGGGCTCGGTTCAGAACGGTCTTTATGACCAGCTGAATAAGATTGCACCAACCTATGTACTCGGTGATGAGGTCAGCAGTGACTGGCGTGCAGCCTTGCTCAAGATCGGAGAGCTGCTCAATAAGACACCGGAAGCGGAGAAGGCTATTGCAGACTATGACCAGAAAGCGGCTTCAGCCAAAGCGGCTGTATCTGCGGCAATCGGCGATGATTCAGTAGCGGTTCTGTGGCTGGTGTCCAAGAATTTCTTCATTGTAGATGAGACCCGCAGCAGCGGTGCAGTATTGTATGGCGATCTTGGAGTGAAGCTCCCGAATCTTGTGACCGATATTCCTGCGGAGTCCAGAGCACCGTGGAACCCGATTTCACTGGAGAAATTATCTGAGCTAACTGCAGAGCATATCATTCTGGTGAACAGTGACAAGGCAAGCGGAGCTGAGATTACAGAAGGTGCAGTCTGGAAGGGAATTCCGGCCGTTAAGGCAGGGAATGTTCATGAATTCGGCAAAGATACCAGCTGGCTGTATAGCGGCCCTATAGCCAATTCCAAGACCATCGATGATATTCTGAGCAGTTTTGTGAAATAGGTCTTTACCGGCCGGAGAATTGTGCAGGCTTTTATATCCTCAGGATATAGAAGCCTGCCTCTTTTTTAAGTTGAACAATATTCATATCTTTGCGATAATGAGAATCATAATCATCTATATTTCCCTAATAATCCTGATAAGGAGACGGCATATGGCTTCATCCACAGATTCTGCTCTACAAGCTCCTTCTGTTGAAGGGAACACATCTGTCCGGTCGCGGCCGCTTGCCGCTGCTGTTATTCTGGTGCTGGGAATAGCAGCGATTGTCTTCGGCCTGATGGTATCCGTATCGGTCGGTGCGGCGGATATCCGGCTGGCTACCGTATGGGAGGCGGTGTTCCGGTTCAATCCGGAGCTGCCCCAGCATCAGGTCATTCGGGAGCTGCGGATTCCCCGGGCTGCCGCAGGAGCGCTGGTCGGCGCATGTTTTGCCGTTGCCGGTGCGATTATGCAGGGGATGACCCGCAACCCGCTGGCGGATTCCGGACTGCTTGGTCTTAATGCAGGTGCGGGCGTTGGACTGGCCCTGGCTTTTGCCTTCGCGCCAACATTATCCTTCGCTTACATCATGCTGTACTGCTTCCTTGGAGCGGCTGTGGCCTCACTGCTGGTATTCGGGATCGGTTCGCTCTCCCATAGCGGACTGACCCCGCTTCGGCTGACCCTCGCCGGTGCGGCAGTAAGCGCCATGCTGCTGGCGGTCAGCCAGGGCATTGCTATCCTGTTCAGCCTCTCCCAGGATATCGCCTTTTGGATGGCCGGGGGGATTGGCGGAGCGAGCTGGAAGCAGCTGCAGGTAATATCTCCTTGGGTCGCGGCGGCCCTGATCGGTGCGCTGATGTTGTCGCGTTCGATTACGCTACTGAGCCTGGGCAGGGATGTTGCAGCAGGTCTCGGACAGCGCACCGGTCTGGTACAGACTGCAGGGATGATTATTGTCGTCATCCTCGCCGGAGCGGCAGTCTCCACGGTGGGGCCGATCGCTTTTGTCGGATTAATGATTCCGCATATTACGCGTTACCTCGTTGGGGTTGACTACCGCTGGATTATTCCCTGCTCCGCAGTCCTTGGAAGCATTCTGGTCCTGGTGGCCGATATTGCGGCCAGGATGATTAATGCGCCATACGAAACACCAATAGGTGCCTTAATTGCAGTATTCGGCGTACCGTTCTTCATCTATCTGGCCAGCAAACGCAAGGGGGAGCTGAAATGAACCGTTCCACCTCATTCCCCCCGGCCAAGCCGCGCCTTTCCAGAGAGGCTGGTATTCTGACACTGCTTGCTGTGCTTATCGTCATTCTGTTTCTGGTCAGTATGAATACCGGCTTAATGCGTCTGTCACCGCTCGAAGTTCTACATACCCTATCCGGCAACGGCACCAAGCAGCAGCAGCTGATTCTGTTTGATTTCCGGCTGCCGCGGATCGTGATCTCCTTGCTGATTGGTGCAGGCTTCGCGGTAGCCGGAGTGATTCTGCAAGGCTTGTCGCGTAATGCTCTCGCTGAGCCTTCCACCCTGGGGATCAATGCCGGAGCCGGATTCGCTGTACTGATCTTTATCTCCTTTGTACCGGCTACTACAGCAGCTCCGATCCTCGTGCTTCCGCTACTGGCGCTTGCAGGGGCCTCGCTTACTGCAACACTGATCTACTTCCTGTCTTACAGGAGGGAGGATGGGCTCTCGCCGACACGGCTGATCCTGATCGGGATTGCTGTGGGTGCCGGGATATACGCTTTTCAGCTTATTTTGTCATTAAGACTCGACCCGCAGAATTATCAGTTCGTAGCCATCTGGCTGGCCGGCAAAATCTGGGGCGGAGACTGGCGGTTTGTGCTGGCCCTGCTGCCCTGGATATTGATCCTGCTGCCCTTCGCATTCTACAAAGCCCGGGTGCTCAACGTACTGAATCTGGGCGATGAGCTCTCCAAGGGACTGGGCCTGCCGCTCGAACGGGAACGGCGGTGGCTGCTGGCTGCGGCTGTTGCGCTGGCAGGAGCCTGTGTATCGGTAAGCGGCAGCATTGGTTTTGTCGGGCTAATTGCGCCGCACCTGGCCCGCAGGCTGGTCGGCCCGCGCCATCAGATTCTGCTGCCTGCGGCTGCCCTGACCGGAGCCCTGCTGCTGCTTACGGCAGATACGATCGGTCGCTGGATCCTGCAGCCTGCGGAGGTACCTACTGGTATCGTAGTAGCGATTATTGGAGCACCGTACTTTTTATATCTTTTGGCCACATCGAAAGCGTAGTACAGGGATGTATATAATAAAAAAATCTAAGGAGTGTTTATCATGTCGGAACGTTTAAATACAGAGCAGCTGAGCATCGGATATGCGGAGACTATGATTGTAAAGGGGCTGAATCTGTCGCTTCCGACAGGGAAGATTACGGCGCTCGTCGGGGCGAACGGCTCCGGGAAGTCCACGATTCTGAAGACAATGGCCCGGATCATGAAGCCGAAGAGCGGCAATGTAATGCTTGACGGGAAGTCCATTCACAATCTCTCCACCAAAGAGGTGGCCCGCCAGCTGGCGATTCTGCCGCAGAATCCTACTGCCCCGGATGGCTTAACGGTATCTGAGCTGGTAGGATATGGACGGTATCCGCATCAGAAGGGCTTCGGCAGCCTGACGCCTGAAGACCGCAGCATTATTGCCGAGGCGATTGAATTGACCGGCATGAATGAATTCCGTGACCGGCCGATTGACCGTCTCTCCGGCGGACAGCGGCAGCGGGCCTGGATCGCCATGGCGCTGGCCCAGCAGACGGATATTCTGTTCCTTGACGAGCCGACGACCTTCCTGGATATGGCCCATCAGCTGGAGGTGCTTCAGCTGCTGCAGAAGCTCAATGAGCAGGAAGGCCGGACGATTATTATGGTTGTCCATGATTTGAACCATGCTTCGCGTTACGCGCAGCATATGGTAGCGATCAAATCCGGTAATGTGATCAGCGAAGGCGCTCCGAATGAGGTAATGACACCGGCGGTGCTGCGCGAGGTATTCGGTATTGAGGCAGATATTGTACCTGATCCGCGTACAGGTGTGCCGCTCTGTCTGCCTTACGAGCTGGCTGCGTACAAAGTTGCCGGGCTGTAGGAGAGGAACATGAATGAATTCCTGAGGCAAGAATATAAGTCTAAATTTGACCTCCATCTTGAGGTGCCGGAGGGAGCCGTGTATTCCTTCGCTGCTGCTGAGCTGGCAGAAGAGGCGGGGATGAGGACCTTCATGGAGGCTTACCGGCCGCTGATGAAGGCGCTTGACGATAAAGCGGCCGGTGCGTACTTCGGCGGTTATCTGAGCATTATGGCACTCGCGGTCCAGTATTCCGTGACCGGCTTCTTGTGCGTACCGGACTTCAGCTTACGGAACATTCAACTGCATCTTGTTCCGGCAGATGGCTACTGCAGAATTGCCTTTTCGCTTCGTGAATGGGGGATGGTACAAGCTCCGGCAGATGAGCCGGGCCGGAAGGCTTGGCGCAATGAGGCGTTAACCAGCTTCTACCAAAGCACAGCCGGGCCGCTGATCCGGATGGCTTCACAGGTGAGCGGACTTTCGCCCGGGGAGATCTGGGGACAGCTGCCGACCAAATTCAACTATTATGCGGAAGCCTTTGCCGCTGAGCTGACAGATCCGCTCCTGCTTCGCCGGCTGGAGGAGGATTACGCGTATCTGAAGGATGAGCTGCCCGCTGCCGTATTCGGGATGCCGCGGAATCCGTTCCAGGTGAAGGTACGGAGAATTGAATCGCTCACGGACCCGCAGCAGACGGTTCAGCTGCGTAACCGCTGCTGTATGTATTACCGGACTGAGGGCGGACGGCTGTGTTATACCTGCCCCCGGATGAAGGAAGAGGAGCGGTCCGCACGGCGGGAGGAATTCCGTGCCGAGCGCGCAGCGGCTGGCGAATAGGGTATAATTAGGAATTTGGAAACATAATAATGCTGTGTGCAGCTTCGTAACAGGCTCCTGTCATTGACAAGGGAGCCTGTTCGTTGTTAAAGTTGTGGTTGCTGAAGCCGTAATTAACCGGCAGCGAGCACGACCATTATCTTGTTTATAGAGTTAGGAGCATGAAGAATGAATATTGACAACATATATGAGGATTTGCAGCCGCTTGTTACAGCAGGCTCACTGAAACGCCGGGAGAGCCTTAAGAATCTGGTCTATACCCGCATGGGCGGCGAAGCAGATATTTTGGCTGCTCCTGTTACATATGAAGAGATCCAGAGCATCTATGCTTATGCCCAGGATCATCAGATCCCGCTTACAATTCTCGGTAACGGCTCCAATGTCATTATCCGGGACGGAGGCATCCGCGGCATCGTGCTCCAGACCTCGGATCTGTCCGGGATGGGCGTCCGCGACGGGCTGCTGTATGCGCAGTGCGGGGCGAAGATTATCGATGTCTCGGGCTATGCGCTGGAGCAGAAGCTGACCGGTCTGGAATTCGCCTGCGGCATCCCCGGCACGGTAGGCGGGGCACTCTACATGAACGCCGGAGCCTACGGCGGGGAAGTGAAGGATGTGCTGCACAGTGCGCTCGTGATCGATCAGAACGGGCAACTCCTTACCCTGCACAGCGATCAGCTGCAATGGGGATACCGCAGCAGCATCTTCGCCACTGGACAATATATTGTGCTGGAGGCGAGATTCAAGCTTCTGCCAGGCGATCCTGCCGCGATTAAGGCGTCCATGGATGAGTTAACCTATCTGCGGGAATCGAAGCAACCGCTGGAGTATCCTTCCTGCGGCAGTGTATTCAAGCGGCCGCCGGGCCGGTTCGCGGGGCAGCTGATTCAGGAGAGCGGACTCCAGGGGACGCGCATCGGAGGCGCAGAGGTCTCACGCAAGCATGCGGGCTTCATTATCAACGCCGACAATGCAACGGCTAGCGATTATATCGGATTGATCCAGCATGTACGCTCAGCGGTGAAGCACAAGTTCGATGTGGAGCTGGAGACGGAAGTGGAGATTATAGGGGAAGAATTGTAGGAAATAGTTGTGGAAAAAGAGGGTGCAGTCCTAAGTCGGAATGTTGGCTTAGAGCTGCACCTTCTTTAACTTCTTACGGCCGGAGCCGCCAGATAATCAGCTTACAGCCAGTGAATATTTCGCCCGGCTTGTCTGCAGATCCACTTTGGCCTCGGATACCTCATGTAGCACTAGTCCGCTCACGGCCAGCTCATATCCCGGCTGCGGCAGAGGCACCAGCTCACCATCCGCATTCAAGGTACTACCTGTCCCGCGCAGAATGACCGCACTGTCCAGATAATCATCGATGACATCGTCAGCGTTCCGGTAGTCAACGGTCTCCAGCTTGAAATGGACGGTGTCCAGGTCATCCAGCTCCCGTTTTTCGATGACCAGTGTTGTACCCTTGCGGGCTTCCAGCCAATCTATAAGCTTCTGTACGTTTGCTTCCATCGTATGATCCCATCCTTCGGTTAATAGAGATTGTTAATTCTAAGTTACCCCTTTCCATGCAAATGAATCCGTGCAAATTAGTTGAACTATGCAAGGTGTTTGCCGTTCTTCATTCGTGTGTAAACTATTCTTATGCATTGTAATAATGCCAATATCTTATAAGAAGGTGAAGCGGATGGGAAACGCATTGTTATGGGGCGCAGTCTCCGGCTCGGCGGTCTTGATTGGCGCACTCTTGGCCTTATTCCTGCGGATTCCGAATAAGCTGATCGGCTTCATCATGGCGTTCGGGACCGGTGTGCTGATCGGCGCGGCGGCGTATGAATTGCTAGAGGATTCGGCCAGTGACGGCGGACTGGCCCCGACGATTATCGGGTTCACCGCTGGAGCACTGGTGTTCACGGTGTTCGACTGGCTGATCTCGCGTAAAGGCGGAGCCGGACGCAAGCGTTCAGCCAGAGCCTCTTCAGGGAGGAGCGATGCCAAGGGCGGAGGGCTGGCTATTTTTGCCGGAACGGTACTGGATGCGATTCCTGAATCGATCATGATTGGCGCAAGTCTCATTGCGGGTCAAGGCGTTAGCGTACTGCTGGTCATTGCCATCTTCATCAGCAATATTCCCGAAGGCTTGTCCAGCACGGCTGGACTGAAGCAGGACGGCTATGGCAAAGGCAAGATTATGCTGCTGTGGCTCGGCGTACTCGCTATCTCCACACTGGCCTCAGGGGCGGGATATGAGTTCATGGATCACGCAAGCGGGTATACGGAAGCTGTGATTGCTTCTTTTGCCGGGGGAGGAATTATTGCTATGGTGTCCTCCAGCATGATGCCCGAAGCCTACGAAGAAGGGGGGCCGCTCACGGGGTTCATCGCTGCGATGGGACTGCTGTGCTCGCTGATTCTGGATCAGCTGTGAGGGTTGTCAAGCCCGCTGTAATCATGGTATAGTTCAAGACGCATCAAGATAAAGAAGGAATCTGCGCCGCGCGCAGGAGAGGTTCGCGAACTCCCTCTATAAAAAACTAAGCTATTTTTAGTAGAGCCAGGTTTTCGAAATCTCGTTCTTCTTTCCAGTTCAGGCCAGGGGCCTAGGGAAAAGAGAGGGGTTTTTTGTCATGTCAGAAGGCAGAATGCAAGAGGAAATGCAGGAGGTTACCCTGTTGGGCAACCAAGGCACGCAGTACAAGTTCGGCTATGATCCGGGGATTCTGGAGGTGTTCGATAACAAGCATCCCGGCCGTGATTATTTTGTCAAATTCAACTGTCCCGAGTTCACCAGCCTGTGTCCCGTGACCGGTCAGCCGGATTTCGGGGTGATGTATATCTCGTACATTCCTGATATCCGAATGGTGGAATCGAAGTCACTGAAGCTCTATCTGTTCAGCTTCCGCAATCATGGGGATTTCCATGAGGACTGTGTCAACATTATTATGAATGATCTGATCTCGCTGATGGAGCCGCGTTATATCGAAGTGTGGGGCAAATTCACGCCGCGCGGCGGCATTTCCATCGATCCTTACTGTAACTGGGGGCGTCCGGGAACCAAATATGAGGCGATGGCCGAGCACCGGCTGATGAATCATGATTTGTATCCCGAGAAAGTGGACAACCGTTAATCCGCAGAAGCCAGCTTCACAGAGCAATAAGGAGGAGAGATCATTATGGTAAATAGAAAAGCATTAGTCGTCTTCAGCGGCGGCCAAGACAGCACGACCTGCCTGGCGTGGGCATTGCAGGAATTCCAGGAGGTTCAGGTGGTCACGTTCAATTATAATCAGCGCCATGCGGCCGAGATTGAAGTCGCCAAGGCGATTGCCGCGAGGTTCGGCGTGAAACAGCATATTCTGGACCTCGCGCTGCTGAACCAGCTTGCCCCAAACGCTTTGACCCGCGATGATATTGACATTACCGCAGGAGAAGGAGAAGAGCTGCCCAGCACGTTCGTGGATGGACGTAATCTGCTGTTCCTGTCCTTTGCGGCCATTCTGGCGAAGCAGCTTGGCTACTCCAACATTATCACCGGGGTCTGCCAGACGGACTTCAGCGGATACCCGGACTGCCGCGATGTGTTCGTGAAGTCGCTGAATGTCACGCTTAATCTGTCGATGGATGTGGAGTTCGTCATTCATACCCCGCTCATGTGGCTGGACAAGAAAGAAACCTGGAAGCTGGCGGACGAGCTGGGCCAGTTCGATTATATCCGGGAGCAGACATTGACCTGCTATAACGGAATCATTGGCAGCGGCTGCGGCACCTGTCCGGCTTGTCTTCTGCGTAAGCGCGGCCTGGAGCAATATGTGGCAGAGCGTCAGGAGGTGGGACTATAATGCGGGGCGAAGTAGCGGTCTGCAAAATATTCACCTTCGACGCTGCCCATCAGCTCATCGGACACAAAGGGAAATGCAGCAATCTGCATGGGCATACCTACAAGCTGGAGGTAGTGCTGAAGGGTGTGCCGTCCGCGCTAGAAGGGCAGTCGGATGAAGGGTTCGTCATTGATTTCAGCGATATTAAGGCGGCTGTGCAGGGGGCGGTGGTTGGGCGGCTGGATCATGCTTTTCTGGCGATGGGCAATGAGCCTGTGCTGGAGACGCTGAAGGCGACCGGCTCCAAGGTAGCGATGCTCTCCTTCCGCACCACAGCGGAGAATCTGTCTGCCTACATTGCCTATGAGCTGAAACAAGCGGCGTTGCCGGTGTATTCGGTCAAGCTATGGGAGACTCCGACCTCCTGGGCTGAGGTGCTGGCAGCAGATATTCCCGAGGAGGGACCGGCTTACCGGCTGTATGGTGGCTGCGATCATGAGTAGAATCCCCGTGATTGAAATGTTCGGCCCGACGATTCAGGGGGAAGGCGCGGTGATTGGTGTCAAAACGATGTTCGTCCGCACCTACGGCTGTGACTACCGCTGCGGCTGGTGCGATTCCGCCTTCACCTGGGACGGCTCGGCCAAGGATAAAGTAACGATGATGGAGCCGCAGGAGATTCTCGCCGGGCTGCTGGAGCTGGCCGGGGAGAATTTCAATTGTGTCACCATCTCCGGGGGGAACCCGGCGCTGATCGGGGAGGCGATGGGAGAATTCATCTCCCTCCTCCACGAGCGGGGCATCCAGTCGGCGATTGAGACGCAGGGCAGCCGTTGGCAGGACTGGTTCCATGAGGTGGATGTGCTGACGGTCAGCCCCAAGCCGCCCAGCTCCGGGATGCAGACAGACTGGGATAAGCTGGATGAGATTATGCATAGAGTCGCTGATAACGGCAAGGCTGCGCATAGCCTGAAGGTGGTTGTTTTTAACCAGGAGGATTATGAATATGCCCGTAAGGTCCATTTCAGGTACCCTGAGGTCCCGCTGTTCCTGCAGCCGGGCAACGATAACGTCACCGAGGAAGGTGACATCTCAGGCCGTCTGCTGGGGCGGCTGGAATGGCTGTTCGAGCGGGTGATTGCCGATCCGCAAATGAACCGTGCACGGGTGCTGCCGCAATTACATGCATTAATCTGGCATAATAAGCGGGGGAAATAGCGCGCCCGCTGCCGGGATGAAGTTGAATAGAGTTACTGAAGGCCGGACTTCCGCTATAGGGGAGTTCCGGTCTTTTGCTGTAATAGAAATGGGACAGAATTGTAGCCTCCGGCCGGTTCAGTTGTACTATAATTGAACAATGATGTGGGAGAGGGAGGAAATCATTCCATGAATTCGGTAATCAGCAACATGAAGCCCATCCGGCGTTCCAAGCTGCGACTATTTGCAGGGAAGCGGTATTTCACCTGGAAAAGATACTGGAAATGGATCACAGCCAGCGGACGCCTGGCTACAGAACAACGCGCTGAAGCCCTGCCGTACGGTGCGGCCAGCCATGCTACACCGCTGCTGCGCAAATTGCGCAATGTGGATATGCAGCTTCAGCACAACAAAATCGTGAACCTGAGGCTCGCGGTGGCGAAGCTGGACGGGCTTGTCATTCAACCGGGCGAGGACTTCTCTTATTGGCGCAGGATCGGCAAGCCCACGAGGAGAAAAGGCTACCTGGACGGAATGGTGCTCCATTATGGCGGGTTCCGTTCCGGCACAGGCGGCGGGCTCTGCCAATTGTCCAATCTGATCTACTGGATGACGCTGCATACGCCGCTTACGGTTACCGAGCGGCACCGGCACAGCTATGATGTCTTCCCCGATGAGCAGCGGACCCAGCCCTTTGGCAGCGGGGCTACCTGTGCCTATAATTATCTGGATCTCCAGCTGCGCAATGATACAGAGCATGCTTATCAGCTTAAGCTGCACCTGGATGAGACTCATCTGTACGGAGAATGGCGCTGTGCAGGGCAGCAGCTCTACCATTATGAAGTCTATGAAGATGGGCACCGCATCAGCCTGGAGCCGTGGGGCGGGTATATCCGGCGCAACGCGATCCGGCGCAGAGTGCTGACGCATAGCGGAGAGCTTGCCGGAGACGAAGCGGTGGCCGAGAACCACGCCCTGATGATGTATTCTCCGCTGCTGCACGGATAAATCCGGACGATTTGGGGCTATAACATAAGATAGTGTAACAAGCAGCCCCATTTCAGAAGGAGTGACCTATACCATGAAGGCAGTGACTTATCAGGGAAAGAAGAAAGTTGAAGTGAAGGAGGTCGCCGATGCGCGGCTTGAGAAGAAGGATGACATCCTCGTCCGCATAACCACAACCGCTATTTGCGGATCTGACCTGCATATCTATAACGGAGAAATACCGGGAATGCATGATGACTACATTATCGGACATGAGCCGATGGGGATTGTGGAAGAGGTGGGCCCGGAGGTTACCAGGGTCAAGAAGGGCGACCGGGTCATTGTCCCGTTCAATGTAGCATGCGGGCAATGCTTCTTCTGCCAGCATGAGATGGAGAGCCAATGTGACCATGCGAATGAAGCGAAGGATACCGGCGGCTACCTGGGCTATTCGGATTCATACGGCGGATTCGCCGGAGGGCAGGCGGAGCTGCTGCGGGTGCCTTACGGCAACTTCGGGCCGTTTGTCGTCCCGGAGGACGCGGAGATGGAAGACGAGAAGCTGCTGTTCCTCTCGGATATCGTCCCGACCGCCTGGTGGGGCGTCGAGAATGCCGGTGTGAAGCCCGGTGATACCGTCATTGTGCTTGGCTGTGGCCCGGTAGGCCTGCTGACACAGAAGTTCGCCTGGATGAAAGGCGCATCCCGTGTCATCGCGGTGGACTATATCGATTACCGGCTCCAGCATGCGAAGCTGACGAATCAAGTGGAGACGGTCAATTTTGAGCAGACCAAGGATGTAGAGCTGAATCTCAAGGAGATTACACGCGGCGGAGCGGATGTGGTGATTGACTGCGTGGGATTGGATGCCAAGAAGACGGTTGTAGAGAAGGTGGAGACAGCCTTGATGCTGCAAGGCGGTTCGCTGGGGGCTTTCCGTATCGCCTCCGAGGTGGTCCGCAAGTTCGGCACCATTCAGTTAATCGGTGTCTATGGCCTAAATTACAATATGTTCCCGCTGGGCCATCTGTTCGAACGCAATATCACGCTGAAGATGGGCCAAGCTCCTGTGATCCATTATATGCCTGAGCTCTACAAGATGATTAAGGAGAACAAGTTCGATCCCACAGATATTATCACCCACCGGCTGCCGATCAGCCGCGCAGAACATGGCTACAAGGTATTTCAGGAGAAGGAAGAGGACTGTATCAAGGTAGTGCTTAAGCCGTAACAGGGGAGAGTAGCCTCTGTCAGCTGAGCTTCTATAAGGCATGGAACCCCTCAGAGGCGGTTCTGTGCCTTTGTTTTGCGTTGAATATGAAAAAATGCTGCTTTTTTCGCCGATTTACGTTAAATTAACATAATGAGTCTTACATCCTATGAAGGGGCGTTCTGTCATGCGTACCAATAAACCGCCCGTTCCCGTGCCTCTCCTGATGGTAATCGGAATTGTGGCCATCTCGTTTTCTTCTATCTTCATCAAATGGTCCTCCGCGCCCGTATCGGTCCAAGGGATGTACCGCCTGCTGTTCACCTCCCTGCTGATGCTGCCGTTCGCCCGTCCCTATAGCGGGGCACTCTTTCAGCTGCGGCGGAAGGACTGGCTACTGCTGGGCGTGTCCGGTGTCATGCTTGCCCTGCATTTTCTGCTGTGGATGGGTTCGCTGAATTATACCTCGGTGGCCAGCTCGACGATGATTATGGCGCTGGAGCCGTTATTCATTATGCTCGGTGCGTACATACTGTATAAAGAGCGTAACTCGATCTTTGCTATCCTGGGGATGGCGATTGCCATCTTCGGCGTTACTTTTATCGGCTGGGGAGACATTGGCTTGTCTGCTGAGAATCTGAAGGGCGACATGCTGTCGGTTGGCGGAACCGTAGCGGTAGCCGCACATATGCTGCTTGGACAAAAGCTGGTGGCGCGTATGCCGTCCTATCTGTACAGCCTGATTGTATTTATCGCTGCGGCCGCTGTATTTGCCGTCTACAATCTCGTGACCGGCACACCGTTCTTCGATTATCCGGCCCGGGAATGGGGCATCTTCGTCCTGCTGGCGGTGGTACCCACCGTCTTCGGCCATATCCTGTTCAACTGGCTGCTGCAATATACGTCGGCGACTACCGTCTCCATGAATATCCTGGGAGAGCCTGTCGGCGCGAGCATTCTAGCGTTCCTGTTGTTGGGTGAGCAGCTTAGCGGCCTTCAGTGGGCGGGTGGCGTGCTGGTCATGGCCGGGCTGGGCGTCTATCTGTATGCCGGGCGCAGGAAAGCTAGGAAGCTCCGGCAGTCTCTGCCGAACGCTTCCTAGCTATACGCGGACAGACCCGTGAGGCAAACTTGATTACATTTTATAGAACATAGATAAAGGGGTAACGAAAGCAATGAACGAACCTAATCAGAATGAACCGGATGGCCTCAATAAGGAGGCGGCACCTACAAGCGAGGAGCTGTGGAATGAGGATACCTATGCGGCCTGGACCAGCCGGTTCGGAACCCCTGCAGAGGCTGCGGAGAAGCTGTCGAAGGACCCTGCGGGGAAGCTGTATCCGCTGAATACCTATCTCGGTGAAGTGAAGGGCCGGAGGATCATGAATCTGATGGGCTCCAACGGCATGAAGGCGGTGGCACTGGGGCTGCTGGGGGCTGAGGTGACTGTCGCGGATTTCTCGGAGGCCAATGCCCGTTATGCCGGTGAACTCGCGCAGGCGGCCGGAGTGCAGCTTGACTATATCGTGTCGGATGTCCTGGAGCTGCCGGAAGCGCATCTTAACGGCTCGTATGATACAGTTTTTGCCGAAATGGGGATTGTTCACTATTTTACGGATTTGGCTCCGTTCATGGCTACGGCCTACCGCTTGCTGGCACCGGGCGGAACGTTCGTACTGCGGGATTTCCATCCGGTAACGACCAAGCTGATCTCCTCCAAGGGTTCGACGGCCAAGGTGCGCAAGCATAAGGTGAGCGGGGATTATTTCGATACGGCGCTTGAAGAGAAGCAGGTGTCCTATTCCAAATACATGCCTTCTTCAGGAGCAGCAGCGGAGGCGGACAAGCCGAATGTCGTCTACTGGCGGCGCTGGACGCTGGGCGAGCTGGTTACTGCTGCCGCAGCCAGCGGACTGATTATAAGAGAGCTGGTGGAGGAGCCCAACCTGTCGTCAGATGTGTACGATAAGGGAATTCCCAAGACCTTCACCCTGGTTGCTGTCAAAAGATAATAAGGTTCACCACCACACGGTATCCCCGTTAGCGCAGTTACACAGGCGCTCCGGGGATACCGTTTATTTGTGCAGAACCCGCTGCCATCCCGGCAAAAGCCTGCTGGAGCGGGGAAAGCGTATAGTCCTTGCGCCAGGCAAGCACAAAGGAGCCGTCAGCCGGAAGAATTCCGGGCAGCTTCGCATAAGCCAGTCGGCCCGCCGCTACTTCACCCTCAATCCCGGAGCGGGAGAACACGCCCACCATTCTGCCTGTGTACAGCATCCCCTTGACGGCCTCCGGCGAGCCCAGTACCGCATGGTTCCAGACCCTTACGTTATTAAGCTGTGCCCACTGGTCGGAGATTCCGCGCAAGAAGGAGGCGGCTTCATGCTGCACCCAAGGCTCGCGGGCTACGGCTTGGGCGGTCAGCTCCTGCTCCCCCGCAAAGGGATGCTCCGGCGCAAAGACCAGCACGGTCTCCTCTTCCGCAATCACCTGCGTATGGAAGGTATCATCCTGGCCCTCTGCACTATGCAGCACGGCGAGCTGGATATCCCGGCTGCGCAGACGTTCCCGGATGGCGTCATCCGGCAGTACGGATAAGTAGACATCGATCCCGTCATATTGCTGTGTGAATTGCGACAGCAGTTTGGGCACAAGATAACTGGCAGGGATATCGCTTGCGGTAAGCTCCAGATTCCCCGAGGCGAGCGAGGTGAACTGTTTGACCGTCCGCTCGGCCTCGGCGCTCAGCGAGACAATACGGACCGCATATTGATACAAGGCGCGTCCGGCATCCGTCAGCAGGACCCGGCCGCTCCGGTACTGGAAGAGGGAAGCGCCAAGCTCACTCTCCAGACTTTTCATATGGAAGGAGACGGTTGGCTGCTTAAGATTCATCTCGGCGGCGACATCCGTTACTTTTTTATATTTTTCGATGAGAACTAAGATTTGCAGCTTTACAAGGTTCATGAAGATTCCTCCGGGGATGGGGCAGAAAGACCCCTATTGTTGTTTCGATATAGATTTTATCTATTCAACTACTCAATTAATATTATAACTTTTATCCTCCGGTTTACAAACTCAGTACTTTTATCTAACGAACGGGCCCTAGAATAAGAAGAGTCAGAAGAGACGCTGATAGACACACAATAATGCTTCCCAAGTGAGTTTTGTACGAAGCAGATGGAACGCAGCAGACACTCACAAAACCTTTAGGAGGAAAAAAAACAATGCAATTCAAAAAATCGTGGATCATGGCTTTGACTCTTACCAGCGTACTGGCACTTTCAGCATGCGGCAACGGAAACAACGGGGGAAATAAGGCAACAACCAATAACGGAGGGAATACACCGGCTGCTACAAACACAGAATCCAGCAGCGGTGCGAAGCTGAGTGGTTCGGTCCTGGCATCAGGCTCCACAGCACTTCAGCCGCTCGTAGAGCAGGTCGCTGAGAAATTCATGGATGCGAATGCAGGCGTGGACATTCAGGTTCAAGGCGGCGGCAGCGGAACAGGCTTGACTCAGGTCTCTGAGAAGCAAGTCGATATCGGGAACTCGGACGTATTCGCTGAAGAGAAGCTGAAGGATGCTGCAAAGGCGGCTGAGCTGGTGGATCATCAGGTGGCGGTTGTAGCGATTGCGGCAGTAAGCAACCCGGCGGCAGGCGTAGACAGCTTGACCAAGCAACAGCTGGTGGATATTTTCACAGGTAAAATCACGAACTGGAAAGAGGTCGGCGGTGCAGACCAGGCCATCCAGATCATCAACCGTCCAGCAAGCTCAGGTACCCGTGCTACCTTTGAGAGCTTCGCCCTTGGTACCAAAACCGAGGATCTGAAGAAATCGATCCAGGAGGATTCCTCCGGTACAGTTAAGAAAATGATCGGCGAAACACCAGGAGCTATCGGTTATCTGGCACTGTCCTACCTGGATGATTCCGTAAAAACATTAAACTATGACGGCGTAGAGCCTTCTGTAGACAACGTAGTGGCCGGTAAATATCCGGTATGGGCTTACGAGCACATGTACACTAACGGTGAACCTAATGAGACTGTAAAAGCGTTCCTGGATTACTTCCTGACGGATGAAGTACAGACTGGCGACGTGGTCGAGCTTGGCTACATCCCGGCTTCCAAAATGCAGGTATCGCGTGATGTTGCAGGTACTGTAACACCTAAATAAGCTTCAACGGTTCACAGTTGGGATTGGATTTAAACTTTAATGTGATTAGAGGCGGATAAACTCTGCCTCTCTTTTCACTTTAGAAAGAGGGAGCATCTTGAGGGGACAACCAACAAACAAGCGGCTGGAAAAACATCATATAGAAAATTTAATCGGACGTATTTATATGTCCTTTTGCGTGCTGCTGCTCATTGTCATCATTATATCCATGGTCTATTTCGTAGCCTCCAAAGGCGTGGCCAACTTCGTGAGCGGTGAGGTCAAGGTCTCTGAATTCCTGTTCGGCACGAAGTGGTCACCTGAAGCAGACACACCTTCCTACGGAGCCTTCCCGTTCATCTCGGGTTCCTTCCTGGTCACACTGCTGGCTGCGCTTATCGCAAGTCCGCTCAGTATCTGCGCTGCGCTCTTCATGACAGAGATTGTGCCGGGCTGGGGTAAAAAGCTGCTGCAGCCGGTGATCGAGCTGCTGTCAGGTATTCCATCTGTTGTCTACGGGTTTGTAGGCTTAAGCGTCATTGTTCCATTTCTGCGGGATACGCTGCCCGGACAGGGCATCGGGGTGGCTGCAGGCGCGCTAGTGCTGTCGGTCATGATTCTGCCGACGATTACCAGCGTGGCTGCAGACGCGCTTGCTTCATTGCCGCAAAACTTGAAAGAATCATCCTTTGCGCTCGGTGCCACACGCTGGCAGACGATCTCCCGGGTTATTCTCCCGACGACCTTCCCGGCGATTATGACGGGTGTAGTGCTTGGCATGGCCCGCGCCTTCGGCGAGGCTCTTGCTGTGCAGATGGTTATCGGTAACGCGCCGTTCGTGCCTCACTCCCTGTTCGAGTCCGCGTCCACCCTTACCAGTGTCATCACGCTGGGCATGGGGAATACCACGATGGGTTCACCGCAGAACAATGCGCTGTGGAGTATGGCGCTGGTGCTGATGCTGATGACCTTCGTATTCGTCCTGCTGGTGAGAATGCTCGAAAGGAGAAATAAAATTTGAAGCCGAGAACTGCGAATAAAATAGCCACTGTCATTATCGTAACCTTTGCATTGCTGATCGTTGCCATCCTGGTTAGCTTACTCGGATATATTCTGATCCGCGGTTTCAATCATATTAGCTGGGACTTCCTGACCTCTGCGCCGCAAAAGATCCGCGCAGGCGGAGGCGTCGGGCCGCAGCTGTTCAACTCATTGTTCCTGCTGGTGCTGACCTTGATCATCACGGTACCGCTGGGGCTGGGTGCCGGAATCTTCATGGCGGAGTATGCCCGTCCCGGCAAGCTGACCAACTTCATCCGTCTGGTCGTGGAGGTATTGTCTTCCTTCCCGTCGATTATCGTGGGTCTGTTCGGTCTCTTGCTGATCGTCAACACCTTCAATCTCGGTTTCTCCCTGATCTCGGGTGCGCTCGCGTTAACCTTCTTTAACCTTCCGCTAATGGTACGTATCACGGAACAAGCCTTCCGCACGGTCCCTAAGCAGCAGAAGGAGGCAGGCTTCGCACTCGGATTATCCAAGTGGAAGATCGTTACCTCGGTCTTGCTCCCGGTAGCGTTGCCGACGATCATCACCGGCACGATTCTGTCGGCTGGCCGTGTGTTCGGCGAAGCAGCCGCGCTGATGTTCACCGCAGGGATGAGCAGCCCGCGCCTGGACTTCAGCAACTGGAATCCGCTTAGCCCATCCTCACCGCTCAATCCTTTCCGTCCGGCGGAGACGCTGGCGGTGCACATCTGGAAGGTCAACAGTGAGGGCCTGGCCCCGGATGCACTTCAGATCGCAGCGGGTGCTTCAGCCGTCCTGGTGCTGACCGTATTAATCTTCAATCTGGCTGCCCGTTACTTCGGCAGATTCATCTACCGCAAGCTTACTGCATCCAAGAGAATGAGCTAGGCTTGTTACACACAGGGAGGGCACAGGCTTCCGAAGCGAGTTTTGCGCAGAAGAGTCAGAACGTGTAAGCTATCAGAACTTTTAGGAGGAGTAAGGGATGGGAATAGCAGAGCCAGTCGTACGCGAATCATTTCAAACGGAGGATCTGAGTATTTATTATGGGACGTATGAGGCAGTGAAGGGGATTAGCCTTCCTTTTGCCCAGAATACGGTTACCGCATTGATCGGCCCGTCGGGCTGCGGGAAATCAACCTTTCTCCGTTCACTGAACCGGATGAATGACGATATCTCCGGCTCTACGACCAAGGGCAGCATCTGGATTGACGGTGTGGATATCAATGCTACAGGCACGGATGTAATCAAGCTGCGGCAAAAGATCGGCATGGTCTGGCAGAAGCCCAATCCGTTCTATAAATCGATCTACGACAATATCGCCTTCGGCCCGAAATATCATGGCATCAAGGGCAAGCAGGCGCTGGATGAAATCGTCGAGAGCAGCCTGCGCCGCGCCGCCCTGTGGGACGAGGTCAAGGACCGCTTGAAGGATTCCGCTCTGGCGTTGTCCGGCGGACAGCAGCAGCGTCTGTGTATCGCCCGGGCGCTGTCGGTCAACCCGCAGATCCTGCTGCTTGATGAGCCGGCCTCGGCCCTTGACCCGGTCTCGACCGGTAAGGTGGAGGAGCTGATCAAGGAGCTGAAGGAGGAGCTGCGCATCGTAATCGTCACCCACAACATGCAGCAGGCCGCACGGATCTCGGATTACACCGCCTACTTCTATCTCGGCTCTCTGGTGGAATACGACAAGACCGAGAAGGTCTTCACGAACCCCGAGAACCAGATGACGCAGGAATACATTATGGGCCGGTTTGGCTGATTGGGAGACGGGCCGGGACGCGTATAGAAGGGAATAGACAAATTCGATCACACTGATCGTTCAGGACACCATCCAATGCGGGTGGTGTTTTTGGCTGTTCAGGAGATAATCAGCCGCGAGGGGGGCGGACTCAATGTAATCGAAAAACCGATTACATTGGGCGGAGCGAGGGCGTGCGGACTCAATGTAATCGAAAAACCGATCACATTGGGCGGAGCGAGGGCGTGCGGACTCAATGTAATCGAAAAACCGATCACATTGCGCGGAGCGAGGGCGGGCGGACGCAATGTAATCGAAAAACCGATTACATTGCGCGGAGCGAGGGCGTGCGGACCCAATGTAATCGAAAAACCGATTACATTGGACTGGCGCGAGGAGCAGGGACCGGATGTCGCCACACCGCTGTGTAAGCCGTTAACTTTTGTATGAGTAAATATCTCTTGATAAACTAATCTAATTAGTTTATATTTTTACTAATGATATTAGTTTCGAGGAGGAAGTTACGATGAGAGTAACAAGAGAAGGCCATTTGCATCAGCTTACGTGGCTGCCGCGTATTTTTCCAGTGAATTGCTATTTGATCGAGGAAGAACAGGAGCTTACACTTATTGACGCGGGAATGTCCTATAGTCTGCAAGGGATTCTGAATCAGGTTGCCAAGCTTGGTAAGCCGCTGACCCGTATTATTCTCACTCATGGTCATATGGATCATGTCGGGGCGCTTGATGCCTTGAAAAAGGAGGTGCCGGAGGCTAAGGTCTATATCTCGGAGCGGGATGCTGCATTGTTGGCTGGTGACCGCTCGCTCAGAGCCGGTGAGCTGCAGACTCCTATTAAGGGCAGTGTACCCGCCAAAATAGTGACCCGCCCCGACATTCTACTGCATGACGGCGATAGCATCGGCTCGCTGACAGCGTTCAGCACTCCCGGACATACGCCGGGATCGATGTCTTTTCAGGACCAGCGCAGTGGAGCGCTGATCGCTGGTGATGCGTTCCAGACCTTCCGGGCCACGGCGGTGTCCGGCAAGAAGGTTCCCTGGTTTCCTTTTCCGGCTATGGCGACTTGGAGCCCCGAACAGGCCTTAGTCAGTGCCTACAGGCTGATTGATCTTGCCCCTTCTGTACTGGCGGTAGGACATGGTGATCTGCTTATAGCTCCGGTAGAGGCGATGAAGCGGGCGGCTGCGGAGGCCGAAGGGCAAGTAAAGGGAGGAGAGAGGGTACATGGCTAGAGCAGGTCTGGACACGCACACGCTGGTACTGGCTGCCGCAGAGCTGGCGGATGAATACGGGATGGAAGCAGTGACGCTGGCTGCACTTGCCGCGAAGCTGGGTGTCCGTTCTCCGTCACTCTATAATCACATCAACGGGCTTGCGGGGCTGCGTACACTGATGGCGGTATATGGTCTGGAGCAGCTGTATGAGGTCATATCGGAGGCAACGGAGGGGCTAAGCGGAGAGGCTGCAGTACATGCCATGAGTCAGGCATACATCGGATTCACCAGAGCGCACCCGGGGCTGTATCAGACGACGCTAAAAGCACCCGAACAAGGAGACACCGCTCTGGAAGCGGCGGGCGGGAAGATCCTGTCGCTCATCATCCAGGTGATATCCGCATTCGGCTTGGATGAGGAAGGCAATCTGCATGCCGTCCGTGGACTGCGGAGTATACTGCACGGATTCTCCACCTTGGAGCACCAGGGCGGATTTGGAATGCCGCTGGACCTGAATGTCACTCTCACCCGGCTGATTAACACCTATATTGCGGGAATCCGCTGTATGGGATCGGACGCAGACAGCCTGAAATAACAACAAAGAGCAATCTCCAAGTGAGGTTGCTCTTGTTGTCACGGCTTATGTTGCCTAACGGTGTAAATACAGTTTCTGCCTCCCTGTAAAATGTACTCCCCTCGTTCAATATGAACATCATCTCCTAGAACCGTTCTGAATAAATGCAACTCATTCTTGCATAACCCGGTACATACAGCCGCCGCTTCACAGATCGGGCAATGTTTCTCGATGAATAAGAGACTGCCATCCTCCTGCTCCTTAACCTCGGCCATATAACCTTCATTCGTTCGAATCTCAGCCAATTTCTCCAATTTCTCTCTCACATCCGATGCAGCGCCAAGATGCTGAAGATATTGTGCCTGCATATTTTTATTTCGAACATCCAGAAGCTTGTCCAGCCCTTCATTGCCAAATGCCTCTTTCATCGAATTAATGAGACTGATGGATAAATCCGAATATCCGCTTGGAAAAAAACGATTAGCCGCGGGAGTTAATATCCACAGCTTGGTGGGGCGGCCCATGGGACGCGCCTCTTCCACATTGGTAACCAATCCTTCTTCCTTCAGTGCATTCAAATGCTGACGAATAGCCATTCCAGACAACGAAAATTGAGAGGAGAGGGTTATAACATCCATGCCCCCACGCTCCTTTAACAGATCAATGATCGCTCTTCGGGTACTGGTGGAGACATCCTTTTTGATTTGATTCCGGCTCATGGTGCACCTCCTGTTTGAAGCAACTGAATCTACATCACTCCCTACATTTTAAACAAAAATGTTGACAAAGTCAAAGCCGGACTGTAGCTTAGACATTATAAACAAAAATGTTTACTAAGTATCCGGATACGATGTATACATACCAAACTTTCTTGGAGGTCACCATTCATGTCGTCTAATCATCAAAGTATTTTCAGTCCGCGTTACTTTGCACTATCCATAGGAATTATCCTGTCAGTGATGGCCGTTGGATTCGAAGGTCTGTCCGTAACCACCATTGCTCCTTCGATTGCCGGAGACTTGAACGGTCTTAGCTTGTTCGGGTGGATATTCAGTACGTATCTGCTTGCACAGATTATCGGAACGCTGGTCGTCGGTCGGATCATAGATAAAAGAGGCCCTGCTGCACCCTTCACTTATGCGCTGTTGTTGTTTATCGCAGGACTGGTCGCTGCTGCAACAGCAGGCGATATGTATATCATGATTGGATCACGGGCCCTGCAAGGTTTGGGTGCCGGAGCTATGATGACTTGTGTGTATACGGCTATTTCCTTAAGTTACCCGGATGAGTTACGTGCCAAAATACTTGGAGCCTTTGGTACAGCCTATGTTCTTCCGTCCATGCTCGGTCCATATGTAGCAGGCCTTATAGCAGATCAGTGGTCCTGGCGGTTTGTTTTCTGGGGGATCTTACCTGTGCTGGTTGTTTCAGCAGTGCTTAGTTTACCTGCTTTCAGGAAATTGAAAGTGCAGCAGACGGGAGGGGCTAGCGGATCTTCATCTACTTGGATGGCGTTACTCTTAACGATGGGTACAGGCCTTTTCCTGATTGCTCTAAGTATGCTTCCGAGTATGATGGGATTTGTCTTCGGCCTGATTGGCCTCGTCGGTATGATATTACCGCTCCGTCAATTGCTGCCTAAGGGAACGCTTACGCTGCGAAGAGGGATGCCAGCGATTCTGGCAACACGCGGGCTGTTCTTCGCTGCCTATGCCAGCACACAGAATTTCCTGGTATTGGCTCTTATTGATGTGAGAGGAATTACACCTTCTCAGGCGGGTTTAATCGTAGCGAGTGCTGCACTAAGCTGGTGTATCATTGCGTATGTGCAAGGACGTTGGGATGCGGCAGATCAGGGCCGTGGACGTCATATGAGAATTATTCTGGGGGTATTTCTGCTTGCCATAGGGATTGCCATCGTCTTTTGGATACCGGTTGTTTCTATTGCCGTTGCAGTTATGGGTCAGATCATCGCCGGGGTCGGCATTGGATTGGCGCATCCGGTTAGCGGTGTTGTAGCCTTTTCCCAAACAGGGGAAGGCGGCGCGGGCCAAACCTCGGCAAATCTGCAATTTGCGGATTCTTTTACACCCGGTGTAGTTATCGGGATTGGGGGTTCCATCCTTGTAGTGTGTCAGGCTGCTGGAATGTCACTGCAATCCGGCTTAATTGTAGCCATGGGCTTCCATCTCTTGTTGATCGTCATAAGTATCATTGCCAGCACCCGGATCTCACCGCAATCCATCAAGAATGCTGATCCTAAGAAAGAGGGTGTACCGGTCATTGTCCAATGAGGATAAGGAGAAACTTCTTATAGCCTATGACATCATCGGGTCTAAATGGACGATCCATATCTTATTCACTCTTTCTTGCGGTCCGAAGAAATTTAGCGAAATAACCCGGAGTATCCCTTCCATTACGCAAAGAATCCTTTCCCAGCGTTTAAAGGAGCTTCAACATCATAATCTGGTCAAGAGAACCAGTCCGCAGCGCCCTACAAAAACCATGTATGAACTTACACCAAAAGGAGTAGCCCTCGCTACGTTCATACCTTGTTTAATGGACTGGGGTTGCCAAAACTAAACTAAGCTTGTATAGGAGGAATGAAGATGAATATTGAGGTCAGTGAGATCGCAGCAGAGAAAATCGCCGAAATCTTATTAACCGCTGATACAAGGCACTCTTTTCTTAGAGTAGGTGTTGAAGAAGGGGGATGCAGCGGATTGTCTTATACCCTTGTCTTGGATGAGCAGCAAACAGAGGAGGATGTGGTGTTCAATAAAGATAAATTTCGTCTATTAGTTCACACGAAGAGTATTCCATATATCGATGGTCTCGAAATTGACTATGAACAAAGCGGAATGATAGGCGGATTCACCATGAATAACCCTAATGCCAAAGCCTCATGTGGATGCGGGGCCAGTTTTCGAATGGCTAACTATCGGGGCGAAGTTAAAAAATGTGATTAACCTGCAGGAAGTGAATTTTCCCGTTTATAGTGATAAGCTTAATTTGGTGTACAAGCCAGATTGATGTAGGAGGCTGAATGACGTGGGCAGAGCAGGTAAGCAAGAGAATGTAACCACCTTTGAAGAGATGGCTGAGGTAGTCGCCCGACTGGGGATTGTGCCGCTGGCACCCCTGATCCCGGAGCATCCGTCTGTGAACGGGCTGACGCTGGCGGAGAATTGGCATACGGATACAGAGCTGGACCCCTGGCGCTGGCGGGTCAGATTTCCCGGAGAAGGCTTAGCCGGCTACGGAAAATTCATCAAGAAAAAAGCCGTGCTCGTATCCCGCGAGTGGCTTCCGGCTTACTTGGCAGCGTTCGGGCCTCGGCAGTCTCTAGAAGAGCGGTATCAGAGCGGCCTGGCCACGAGAGAAGCACTGACTCTGCTGGAGATTATCCGGGCGAATGAGGGAATAGAGACACGCCAGCTGCGCTCTATGGCGGATATGAAGGCCAAGGAGAAGAAAACGGCTTTTGACAATGCAGTAACGGAGCTGCAAGGGTCTCTGGATATCGTAATCTCCGGCGTGAAGCAACGGGTGAATGCGGACGGAGAGCCGAATGGCTGGAACAGCACCTCTTTTGAAACCTCGGGGCACTGGATGCATGAAGCGGGCATTCTGCCCTTTGAGGGATCGAGAGAAGAGGCGATAGCCTGGTTGCGTTCACGTATGGAAGCGGCGTGGGCACCGGAGGCGGTTGCCTGGATCAACAAGGCGCTGGGCTGGAAGTAGACAAAGAACGGTAGTCCTTCATATGAAGAGGGCTGCCGTTTTTGGCGTTTTGACATGGGATACAAATAAAAACGGCTAATCTCATTCCCGCAGGAGACTGGCCGTAAGCGCTTACGAATATGTGATTGTACTGCGTATCTTGTGTATATTGAAGCAGCCTTACAGCATGGGGCCAAGGTAGGCAACCAGGAAGTACAGGAATCCGAACAGCAGCATGATGTAGGCGGTGTACTTGATGGCGTCGGAGGCAACGATACTTAAGTCTTTGGGAGCCTGGACTTCCAGACGTTCTGTTTCCATAGAATCCGTGTTGTCATGAGTGAAAGTTTCTTTCATCTGAATTCCCTCCTTAGATTATTCATGGACTAAAACATTCCTCTTTTGGAACTGTAAACACTATCTATAATTGTATTGTGACATATTTGTGAACTAATTTCAACAATATTGTGAAAATTCTTTGACTGAATGTTCACATTTGGGCTATTTGGGTTGCTTTGACCCACTTAACTTCACCTTCGGTTGCACTTTATACAATAGATGAGCGCTATTTTCGCCGAAAAAATGGATCTATTGCACTTTATACACTAGAATTTTGAGAAAACGGGGGTTTGGAGCTGAAATCCGGAAATCTGTTGTACGAAATGCAGCAGAAGGTGTTTTAACCGTAGTTTCCGTGAATTCTATTGCAGAAAGTGCAATCAGCCACTCACTCATTAAATCTCATAGCACTCTCATCACATAGCACTCTCAGGGGAAAAGTCCCCTGGTAAACACAAAGACCCCGCCATATTCCTCAAGAGGAGATAGCGGGGTCTCATTCATAGTACAAAGATTAGGCTTACGCCCAGTCTCCATTACGGAAGATCGGGTCGGTGGAGCCGTCATCGGCAATTCCGTCGATATTCATCTCCGGGGAGCCCATCATGAAGTCTACATGAGTGAGACTTTGGTTCATGCCCTTGTCTACAAGCTGTTCCTTGCTCATATTAATGCCGTCCTGCAGGGTGAAGGCGTAGGAAGCGCCAAGTGCCAGATGGCAGGAAGCATTCTCGTCATACAGGGTAGTGTAATAGAGGATGCCGCTCTCCGAGATCGGGGAGTGGAAAGGCACAAGCGCCACTTCGCCGAAGTAGACGGCACCTTCATCCATGGCCAGCAGGGAAGCGAGGGCTTCCTGGCCCACTTCAGCGGTAAAGTCTGTAACTTTACCATTCTCCAGGGTCAGGCTGAAGCGGTCGATGATGTTGCCCCCATAGCTGAGCGGCTTCGTGCTGCGGACCGTGCCGTTCGCACCCGTCTTCAGCGGAGCGGTGAATACTTCCTCGGTCGGAATGTTCGCCAGGAAGGACATGCCGCGGCTGTTCACCGCACCCGCCTGACACCAGATATGTCCTTCAGGCAATTCGATCGTCAGATCGGTGCCCGGAGCCGTGTAGTGCAGCTTGCGGTATTTCTTCGCGTTCAACAGCTCACAGCGCTGCTTCAAGCCGGCCAGATGGACACTCCAGGCCTGCACCGGATTCTCCTGGTCTGCGCGCACGGCCTTGAAGATGGCGTCCCAGAGCAGTTCAATCTGCTGCTCAGGCGCAGCATCCGGGAACACCTTCGCGGCCCAAGAGGCGGATGGGAAGGCGAGGCCGGTCCAGCTGACCTGGTTAGCCATCAGCATCTCGCGGTAAGGAGCCATAGCTTGACCGGCGGTCTTCTGATGGTCCGCAATGCGGCTTGCATCTACTCCGTTCAGCAAGTCCGGATTCGCGGAGATGACTGTCAGGAATGCCGCTCCGCCCCGTGCCAGATCCTCCAGCTCATCAGCCTGCCACTTCGGCGGCTCCAGGAAGCTCTCGGACGGTGCGAGATCATATCGGGTGCGGGTGACGAATTCATCGGAATAGTTAACCTTGACGAGCTTCGCACCTGCTTCATAGGCCTGGCGTACAATCAGGCGGACCAGCTCAGCCGATACGATATCCGCATTCACGACAAGGGTCTGGCCGGGTTGAATATTAACGCCGATCTTTACAGCGAGCAGTGCGTAATTCTCCAGCTTTTGGTTGAAATCCAGCAATAGCTTCAGCTCCATTCATTATCTAATGAAATGCAATAGCTTATAAAGGGGTTAGAAGGCCCAGTTGCCCTTCTGGAAGACCGGCTCGCGCGTACCGTCAGCGGTAATTCCGTAGATATCCATCTCGGCCGAGCCGATCATGAAGTCAACGTGAGTCACACTGTTATTGAGGCCGCGGTCGGTCAGTTCATCCTGGTTCATTTCTTTGCCGCCTTCCAGACAGAAGGCATAGGCAGTGCCAATAGCCAGATGGTTGGAGGCATTCTCGTCGAACAAGGTATTGAAGTAGAGAATCCCTGATTCCGAGATCGGCGACTGATGCGGCACAAGTGCAACTTCCCCGAGATACTTGGCGCCTTCATCCAGGCTGATCAGATATTCGAGGGCTTCCTGGCCCTGCTCAGCGCTCACACTGGTAATCCGGCCCTGTTCAAAAGTGATCGAGAAGCCGTCAATTACATTTCCGCCGTAGCTGAGCGGCTTCGTGCTGCGGACCGTACCGTTCACGCCTGTTTTCAGCGGAGCTGTGAACACTTCTTCCGTTGGCATGTTGGCGACAAAAGAATGACCTTTGGCATTGATGCTGTCCCCTTGCGCCCATAAATGGCCTTCAGGCAGCTCAATGCTAAGGTCAGTTCCGGGTGCTATGTAGTGCAGACTCGCGTACTTCTTCGCGTTAAGAACATTGGCCTTCGACTCCAGCGTGTCCAGATGCTCCTGCCAGGCGGCAACAGGGTCCTCACGGTCCAGACGGACGGTATGGAAGATGGCCTCCCACAGCTTGTCTACGCGCTGGTCAGCAGGGACCTCAGGGAACACCTTGTCTGCCCAAGGCTGGGACGGGATCGCTACAATGCTCCAGCTGACTTTGTCGGACATCTGCAATTCACGGTATTTCGTAAGCGCTGCGCCCCGTGTCTTCTGGAAGCTCGCAATCCGCTCAGGATCAATGCCTTTGAGGGCATCCGGGTTCTCGGCAATGACCGACAGGAAGGCGGCACCGTTCTCTGCAAGCTCAGTCATTTCACCGGCAAACCAGGTTGGGGCCTTGGTGAATACTTCGGGTGCGGCATGCTCGAACTGCTGGCGGGTAATGAACTCGTCACTCCAGTTCACCTTCACCTGGCTGGCGCCAATGGCATAAGCCTTGGCCGTAATCAGGCGGACGAACTCAGCCGCAGTGATCGGAGCGTTCACAACCAGGATTTGTCCCGGCTGAACATTCACACCGATTTGTACTGCTAAATCAGCGTATTTACTTAGCTTGTCCTGAAGCTCTGTTTCAGTCATTGACATTTCCTCCATTACCATAATTTTTAGCTCTGTATAAGCATTGTACTAAATTATTAACCGCCGGATGAAAAAAGTCAATTACAGCGCAAAAGGAAAGAGAAATGCTGACATATCAATGTTATACTGAATATTGTGGGCATGATCAGATGAAAGGAAGGAAAGAGGATGAACCTGGAAATCACCAAAGCAGAAATGAAACGCGTAGAGGATAGAAGTTTTGTGGGGAGAACGGTATTTACATTAGAGAATCACCGTTCCCCTTATGAGATTACATTCTTCAGCTCTCGTGGAACCGAATGGGATTACAGTCTGAGCTTCGCCGGTGAACCGGGGAGTGAGGAGCAGTTCCTGGAAGTGGATGCGCTGCTGGAGAATGACGATGATCTGTACAATCAGCTGTTGGATGCAGCACTGGATACCCAGGAGATCCCGGAAGAGGAAGCTTAAGCTTATTCCGGATATAACAATGCGACCCCGTCCCGTCTGATTGCCTTGGACGAGCAGGGTCGCATTTTTAATTGTAGAGGAGATTATGATTTTCTTCTGTTACGTATAAGTGGCGTGCAGGCGTGTGGCTCGAATGTATGCGGAAAACAGCATACATTTGCTGGCGCGCAGGTAATCTCATTCACCCGTTTGTTCTTAATAGTCGCCGGCCCTTAACCGATGGTGATATTGCCTTCCGGGTAACGGTATAACTCCTTGCTGTTCTTAGGCTTGAGGGCATAGGCCAGGGTAAGCGGTCCGGTCCGGCCGACGAACATAAGAATGATCACCAGCACCTTGCCGATCGTGGTCAGCTCTGTGGTAAGTCCCATGGTGATGCCTGAGGTACCGAAGGCGGACACCGCCTCGAACAATACACTCAGGAAATCGGCGCTCTCCGTTACGGACAGCAGCATGGTGGAGATAACCACCAGCATTAGTGATAGTAATGTCATGGTTATGGCTCTGTAGACATTCTCCTTCGAGATCCGGTGGCGGAACATGACGATATCCTCTTTGCCCCGCAGCTTGGCGTAGGCGGTACTGGCCAGAATGGCAAAGGTGGTAATCTTGATTCCGCCGCCCGTAGAGCCGGGAGCCGCCCCGATGAACATCAGCAGAATCATCAGGAATTGGGTAGATTCCCGCAGCAGCGGAATCTCAATGGTGGTCACCCCGCCGGAGCGGGGCGTAATAGCTTGCAGGAAGGAGGCCATAATCTTGCCTCCGGCATGCAGCGGCTTCAGTGTAGCGTTCAGCTCCAGCCAGAAGAAGACAATGGCTCCGACCAGAATCAGCACGGCTGAAGTCGCCAGCACGACCTTCGAGTGCAGCATCAGCCGCTTGCGCTTGGGATAGTCGATCACATCGGATAAGACGATGAAGCCAATTCCGCCAAGGAAGATCAGCAGCATGGAGGTAATATTCACAACAGGATCTTCTACATACCGGGTTAAGCCGCTGAACGGCCCGTGAATATCGCCGAACAAATCGAAGCCCGCGTTGTTGAAGATGGAGATGCTATGGAATAGTCCATAATAAGCTGCTTTGCCTATCGGCATATCTACTACAAATCGGGCAGCCAGCAGAATGGCACCGGTCAATTGAATCACCAGAGAATAGATCAGAACCCGGCGGATCAGCTTCACGATCCCCTGCATGGAATTCTGGTTCATGGATTCCTGCAGCAAGAGGCGTTCCTTCAATGAGATTCGTTTGTTCAGGACCAGCGTAATCAGCGTAGCCATCGTTACGAATCCAAGACCGCCGAACTGGAACAGCACCAGCAGCACGATCTGTCCAAAGGTCGAAAGCTGCGTACCCGTATCTATGACGGCAAGTCCGGTTACACAGGTCGCAGAGGTCGCCATGAACAGCGCATCAATGAACGAGATTCTTCCGCCCGTAGAAGCGGCAGGCAGGGACAGCAGCAGGGTTCCGGCAGCGATAAGCAGCACGAAGCCGAGCGATAGTATTTTGGGCGGCGTTAGCTTCAAATGCCCAAAGAAAAGGTTAGCCAAGTTCATTCTCCTGACAATAGGGATAGGATCTGACAAGATTATAGCATAACTTATATTCTCATCCCTAAACAGGCAGGAAATTGACATATTTTATCGAAATCATTAAAGGCTGTAGGATTCAACAACTTGCACTCTATGAGGAGGCTATACTGCTGTGACAAGTCCGATACGCAATCAGATTGGTGCTGTCTTCATCCCGGTTAGTGATATCGAAAGGTCCAAGAACTGGTATTGCAGTCTGCTCGGACTGCCGCTTGAAGGCGAAGTATTATTCGGGCATCTGTATGAGGTGCCGATGCAGGGGCCGGGGATTGTGCTGGACAGCAAAATATTCACAGCCGAAGCCGTGCTGAAGGTGCCGTCCTTCCATCTGCTTACCGACGATATTGATGCCGCCTATGATTATGTCAAAGCCAGCGGAGCTGAGATCCTTACCGATATAGAGAATGACCATTGGTTTAACTTCAAGGACCCGGACGGAAACGTGTTAATGCTCTGCCGTTATATCAGTTAATTAATGAGATTAATTATAAAGGTTAATCTCATTAATTATTGTACAAGAGGAGGATTATAGATGATAAGAGAAGCACGGGCGGAGGACGCTGCCGGCATAGAGGGCTTATACCGGATTCTGCTGCCGGATTCCAGCGATATTCATGTGTCCCCCCAAAGAATAAGTCAAATTGCCGATAATCCGGATAGTCTGCTGTTTGTCTATGTAGAGGGCGGGGAAGTTGCCGGTACGGTTCATCTGCATCTGTGTATGGATGCGCTTAGCGGTGACCGTCCGTTCGCAGTGATAGAGCGTTTTGTCATCATCGAGGAGCTGCGAGGCAAGGGAATAGGAGCCTCCATGCTGCGGTTCGCAGAAGAGGCTGCCGCAGCCAGAGGTGCACTTAAGGTGATGCTGTCAAGCAAGAGCATCCGTAAGGATGCTCACCGGTTCTATGAGCGTCTGGGGTACGACGGAGAGGGAAGCAAGCTTTTCAAAAAATACATATCGCTTCAACCTACAGGAGGAACTGAACGGAAATGAACGTAACCCTAAGGGAGCTCATCCCGAAAGATGCCGCTGCGCTCTTGTGCCTGCAACACAGGCTGGATCAGGAGACCTCCTACATGATGTTTGCTCCAGGGGAGAGACGGACGGGTATTCCTCAGGTGGAGGAGAGAATTGCAGACTACACTAAGGCGGAAACCTCACTCTTGATCGGTGCCGAAGCAGACGGTGAGCTTGCAGGATATCTCTCTGTCGAAGGCGGAACCTTCAGCCGCAACAAACACAGTGCCTATATTGTTATAGGCATTCTTAAGGCTTATCAGGGCATGGGAATCGGCAGCGGATTATTCCGTGAGATGGAATTGTGGGTCAAACGCAGCGGCATCATGCGACTGGAGCTTACCGTGATGCAGCATAATGAACAGGCGGTTGCGCTGTATAAGAAGCAGGGCTTTGAAATTGAGGGCTTGAAGAGAAAGTCGCTGCTGGTGGATGGACAATGGGTGGACGAATATTATATGGGTAAGATCTATAATTAATTGCATTAACTATATGGATAGATAGCCTACACGAACAAAATCACCCTGTGGGTGAATTGCGGGTGAATGATGTAAGAAGTTATGCGGTCCACACAACTCATCTGGTCAGACCGTCCTTCCCCATCCGCCCACTTCAAGAGGCATCCGGTGAATTCAGGGGCAGGAGTACCCCTCATTTGCTTAATGTAATCGGTTTTTCGATTACATTCGGCCTACGTGGCGCCCCCCGATCCAAATGTAATCGGTTTTTCGATTACATTCGGCCACGTGGCGCCCCCGATCCAAATGTAATCGGTTTTTCGATTACATTTGGCCTACGTGGCGCCCCCGGTCCAAATGTAATCGGTTTTTCGATTACATTCGGCCTACGTGGCGCCCCCGATCCAAATGTAATCGGTTTTTCGATTACATTCGGCCTACGTGGCGCCCCCGATCCAAATGTAATCGGTTTTTCGATTACATTCGGCCTACGTGGCGCCCCCGGTCCAAATGTAATCGGTTTTTCGATTACATTCGGCTTACGCGGCGCCCCCGATCCAAATGTAATCGGTTTTTCGATTACATTCGGCTTACGCGGCGCCCCCGATCCAAATGTAATCGGTTTTTCGATTATATTCGGCTTACGTGGCGCCCCCGATCTCTGTGCCTCCCTTATCCACAAAAGAAAGAAACTATGATTTCCTAAATAAGAGCAAAGGCGCTCCCCGATAACTCACGGGAAGCGCCTTTTCCTTTACAGCATATCTATAAGACTTACTCGTGGTGTGCATCTGATTCTTCGGTGACCGGAAGATCGATCAGGATCTCCACCTTGCGGATACGGTGGCGGTTCATCTCGCGGGCCGTCAGGATGACATGCTCGTAGGTGAGGCTTTTGCCGACAGCCGGCTCTTCCATATGGCTGTACAGCCATCCGCCGATTGTGGTGACTTCTTCATCATGGAAATCAAGTCCGGTAAGATCCTTGACCTCCAGCAGGGAGACATTGCCGTCGAACAGATAATGAGTGTCGCTCAGCTTCTCCACATTTCTGCGCTCATCCTCGTCGAACTCATCGCGGATCTCACCGACGATCTCCTCCAGAATATCCTCAATCGTAATCAGACCGGAGGTGCCGCCGTATTCATCCAGCAGCAGGGCGATATGCACACGCTCCTTCTGCATACGGGTCAGGAGGGTCTTTACTGGCGTAACCTCCGATACTGTCACCAGAGGCAGGATCAGGCTTTTGAAATCGAAATCAGGATTATTGTCGTATTGCAGGTAGAGCTGCTTGGTATTAATCATGCCAATGATATTATCTTTGCTGCCGTCAGCTACAGGGAAGCGGGTATACTGCTCCTTGCGGATAATTTCAAAATTCTCCTGCAGCGAATGATCGGTGAACAGGCATACCATATCTGTCCGGGGAACCATAATTTCCTTGGCGAGCATCTCATCAAAGGTGAAAATCCGGTTAACATAACCATATTCCGCTTTGTTGATTTTGCCGCTCTCATAGCTCTCGGACAAGATCAGGCGAATCTCGTCTTCACTGTGCGCGTCGCCGTGTTCACTGGCAGGCTTCATGCCGAACATACGGACGAGCAGGTTGGCGGAACCGTTCATGAACCAAATCAAAGGGTACAATATTCTGTAGAACCAAATAATCAGCGGTGCGGTAATCTGACCAATTTTCTCCGGAATATTAATAGCGGCGGTCTTCGGTGCAAGCTCTCCGACCACGACGTGGAGGAAGGTGGCGATAATGAAGGCCAAAGCAAAAGCAATGGGCTTACTAACGTTGTGACTCACACCAGCCAGATCAAACAGTGGAATGAGCAGCTGCTCAAAGGCAGGCTCTGCCAATGCCCCGATCCCGAGTGCAGTAATCGTGATACCGAGCTGACAGGCGGACAGATATCCGTCCAGGTTAGCGGCTACCCGCTGTACTGCCAGTGCGTTCTTCTTGCCGTCCAGCACCATTTGGCTGACCTGGCTGCCCCGTAATCTCACTACTGCAAACTCCGTCGCTACAAAAAATGCGGTTAAAATAATCAAAATTGCCACGAGCGTCAAACTAAGTCCTATACCCATATAATCTTTACCATCCCTTTCGTCCCTAAAATAGGTTATACTCATATTATGAGTTCATATGAACCTATTGTACGAACTTTTCAGTGAAATATCAAATGGTGGAGGGTTGCCAGCTATGGAAGCTTTTACACTTAGCCGGATAGAGATGTCCGGACTATTACTGTCTCTAGGGCCCAACTCGGAGCGGAAGCCGCTCCATATTCTGCAGGAAGCCTGGACCAAGTTCCACCGCGACGAGGTGCGGGAGGGGACAAGTCTGCCCGCTTTTCTGTCTACGGATATCCCCCCGATTCTGCAAAAGCTGATCAAAGGCGGCGGCGTCAAAGGGCTGTCCCTGGGTGAAATTGCTTCGCTTGGCGGTCTGATTGAGTATTCCACTTTATCCGTCTCTGCTATGCAGAATTGGGTGAAGCGCGATTTCAAGGAATATCTCGGGTCCCCGCGTGAAGGGAAGAAGTACTCCATTAATCAGGCGGCCATTCTATTTATAATAGATGATCTGAAGGCGGCGCTTGATTTCGAGAGCATCAGGCAGCTCTTTCGTATGCTGTTCCTGGCGCCTGATCGCGATGACGATGATCTGGTAGAGCCGGCACAGCTGTATCACGGGTATGCTGAGCTGTTCGAGGAGATCAAGACCCGTTCCCCGGTGCCGGCTGAGGGGCAGGCTCTGACCGGAAATCCCAAGGAATACCTGTGGAAATCGGACAGCGCAATCAAGTCGGCCATGGACAAAATGATGAAGCGGCTCAGCCACCTGAGCAGAGGGCAGCGGGATGCGGTGCAGAATATGCTGCTGATCGCTGCGATTTCGGTGCAGACCTGTTATTTTCAGGCGATGGCCCGGCAATATTTCAATGCCGTGTTATTCCTTGATTTTTGAATCATCCGCTTCTAGAATGTGTAAGTGATACTAGTCAGGAACTATTGGATTAGCGGGAATCAGGGGAGAGGGGCCTTAAGTCATGTGGAATCAAATGTCGCTGCTGCAGAATCCGAAGCAGCGGAAGCTGCTCTTCAGTGCAGGTCTAAGCTGGATGTTCGACGCGATGGATGTAGGGATGATCTCGTTCGTCGTGGCTGCACTAGCCAAGGAATGGTCGCTGGGACCGGAAAAGATCGGCTATTTAACCAGCATTAACTCGGTGGGGATGGCGGTCGGTGCAGCTGCCGCCGGAATTCTGGCGGACCGCTTCGGCCGCAAATCGGTGCTGCTCTGGACGCTGCTGATCTTCTCGATTGCAAGCGGACTGTCGGCCTTCGCCGCAGGTTATGCCGTGCTGTGTGTGCTGCGCTTCATTGCCGGCTTCGGGCTGGGCGGAGAGCTGCCGGTGGCTTCTACGCTGGTATCCGAGAGCATGCCGGTTAAGGAAAGAGGCCGTGCTGTTGTGCTGCTCGAGAGCTTCTGGGCGTTAGGCTGGATTCTGTCGGCGCTGATCGCTTATTTCGTCATTCCGGATTACGGCTGGCGGATTGCCTTCGCCATTGGCGCGGTACCGGCGCTATACGCGCTCTATCTGCGCAAGGCGATTGATGACTCCCCGAAGTTCGCGGAGATCAAGAAGGCTCCTCCAGTGCCCCTGCGTAAGCGTGTGGCGGCAGTCTGGTCGGCAGAGCACCGCCGTTCGACCATCATGCTGTGGATTCTGTGGTTCACCGTGGTCTTCTCTTATTATGGAATGTTCCTGTGGCTGCCGACGGTGATGGTACTGAAGGGCTTCAGTCTGGTCAAAAGCTTCGAGTATGTGCTGATCATGACTCTCGCCCAATTGCCGGGATACTTCACCGCCGCCTATTTCATCGAGAAATACGGCCGCAAGTTCGTAATGGTCATCTATCTGCTGCTGACAGCCGTCAGTGCTGCCTGGTTCGGGAATTCAACGACCGAGGGCATGCTGATGGCTGCCGGGATCTGCCTGTCGTTCTTCAACCTGGGAGCCTGGGGCGGGATGTACGCGTATACGCCTGAGCTGTATCCGACTAAGATCCGTTCCACAGGTGTGGGACTCGCCACCTCCTTTGGACGGATTGGCGGCATTATTGCCCCAACATTGGTTGGCCTGATGGTCGGCAAGGCGGTCGGGATCGGCTCCATCTTCATGATCTTCTTCGTTACGATTGTAATCGGCGCCCTGGCGGTGCTGTTCCTGGGGAAAGAAACGAAGGGACTGGAGCTAGAGTAGACTGCTGATGGAATAGATTCATACTTAGCAGAACTTAACAGGACTAACAGGCCAGCCGGGAGATTCCGGCTGGCTTTTGTCTTACTTATTTGATATAACCCCTTACTTTTCTGGATTTACCCTATGCAGGGCGTTCCGTATAATCATTTATGTAACCGCTTACTTCACAAATTTGAGGAGGCAACAGATGACAATCAAGGGGAACAAAGGACTTGTACTGCTTCTAAGCTCCATATTGCTAATGACTACGGCTGGATGCTCATCCAGCGGTGCGAATTCAACAGACGGGGCCAAGGCTTCTTCCAAGACAGAGGGTTCGGCACCTGCAATCGAGCTGCGCATGACCTGGTGGGGCTCACAGACACGCCACGATCTGACCACCAAGATGATCAAGCGCTTCGAGGAGAAGAATCCGGGCATCAAGATTAAGCCGGAATATTCCGGCTGGGACGGTTATTTCGATAAGCTGTCTACCCAGGTAGCAGGCTCGAATGCTCCGGATATCATTCAGATGGACTATGCGTTCCTGTCCGATTACGCCAAGCGCGGCACCTTGCTTGACCTGACGCCTTATACCCAGGATGGGTCGCTGCGGACGGAGGACCATGACAGCAGCATGCTCTCGGCAGGAAGTATTGACGGCAAATTGTACGCCGTCACGCTTGGAGTGAACGCTCCCGGCGTGGTCTATAATGCTTCCGTGCTTCAGGAGCTGGGAATTGCGGAGCCGCAGGAGTCATGGACGTGGAAGGATTTTGCGGAGATGGCGAATGCAATTGCTAAGAAGAAGGGCGACGGCTACTATGGGACGCCGGATATTTCGGGCACTACGAACATCTTCGAGGTATTCGTGCGCCAGAACGGGAGCGGCCTGTTCGCCGGGAACAAGCTGGGTGTCTCCCGGGAGGTCATCGATGAATGGTTCAATTACTGGCAGGGGCTGCGGGACAGCGGCGGCGCTACAACGGCAGAGGTAACTGCCGCGATGACGAATGCTCTGGAGACCCGGCCGCTGTCCGTTGGCCAGTCTGCCCTTGATTTTGCCTGGTCCAACCAGCTGATTACCTATCAGAATGTGCTGAAGGATCAGAGCCAGAAGCTGAAGATGCAGGTGATTCCGCATATGGAAGGGGAGCAGAAAATCGGCGAATATCTGAAGCCCGGCCAGTTCATCTCCGGGAATGCCAAGACCAAGTATCCCAAGGAGGTAGCGAAGCTAATTGACTTCATGGTCAATGACCCGGAAGGCACCGCTATTCTGGGGGCTGAACGGGGAGTGCCGGTCAATTCCGCAGTGCGGGAGCAGCTGAAGCCGTCGCTTACCGCCGAGGAGCAGTTAATCTTTGATTTTATCGATGTGGTCTCCAAGCATTCCAGTGATATTGACCCGCCTTACCCGCAGGGCTTCTCGGAGATTGATAAGAACTTCAAGAGCGCCAGCGAGCAGATCTCCTTCGGTCAGGCCGGCATTCCGCAGGTAAGCGAGCAGTTCATCTCCGGTGCTAACGCCATACTGGACAAGGCCAAATAAATACAGAGGAGCGAGAGAGCCATTGAGTGCAGATCTGATGACAGTAGATAGACCAGCAGGCATGAAGCGGCGTAAAACAAAGCTGCGCTACAATCAGAACGGGATTGCCCTCCTGTTCCTGTCGCCCTGGCTGCTGGGGCTGGTGTGCCTGACCCTGGGGCCGATGGCGGCCTCACTCTATTTTTCTTTTACAGATTACAGTATTCTGGAGAGCTCCAGATGGATCGGACTGGATAATTTCACAACGATGCTCACTGCAGATCCGTTATTTATCCAATCGCTTAAGGTGACGTTTATCTTCGTATTCGTATCGGTGCCGCTGAAGCTGATGTTTGCCCTGGCGGTCGCTCTGCTTCTTAACAAAGGAATACGGGGCCTCAGCATCTATCGGACGGTCTACTACATCCCTACGCTGCTTGGAGGCAGTGTCGCTATTGCGATGCTGTGGCGCAAGATGCTCGGCGGCGACGGGCTGCTTAATCAGCTGCTGGCCATGGTGGGGATACAGGCACCTGACTGGGTATCGAATCCCAAATACTCGCTGTATTCGCTGATCCTGCTGTCGGTATGGCAATTCGGCTCGTCGATGATCATATTCCTGTCCGGGCTGAAGCAGGTGCCGCCGGAATATTATGACGCCTCTTCGGTGGACGGTGCGGGCAAGGTGGGGCAATTCCTGCATATTACGCTGCCGGTGCTGTCTCCAGTTATCTTTTTCAATGTCATCATGCAGACGATCACCGCCTTCCAGTCGTTCACCCAAGCATTCATTATCAGTAACGGCAGCGGGGGACCGGTGAATTCCACCCTGATGTATTCGCTGTACCTGTACAAGAAGGGCTTCTCCTTTTTCCAGATGGGCTATGCCTCGGCGATGGCCTGGGTACTGGTGCTGCTGATCGGGATATTCACACTCCTGCTATTCGGCAGCAGCAAGCTGTGGGTGCATTATGAAGATGGGGGGAAATAAAGCTATGGATACAGGCAGCGCGTCGAAAAGTGCCATATGGCTCAAGCACTTCATCATCTGTCTGATCGCCTTTGTCATGCTGTACCCGGTGCTGTGGCTGGTAGGCAGCTCGTTCAAGCCGGCGAATATGATTTTCTCGGAAATCTGGTTCTGGCCCCGGCAGTGGAATTTCCATAATTATGTAAGCGGCTGGTTCGGCTTCCAGGGCAGCTCCTTCGCCCGGTTCCTGCAAAACTCGGCTCTGGTCTCTCTGGGGGCCGTGCTCGGTAATGTGATCACCTGCTCCATGGCGGCTTATGCGTTCGCGCGGCTGAATTTCCGGTTCAAGGCACTGGGCTTCGCGCTGATGCTGATGACGATTATGCTGCCGCTGCATGTGACCCTTATCCCGCGTTATATTCTCTTTAACAGCCTGGGATGGGTGAACACCTTCGCGCCGCTTATTCTGCCCAAGTGGATGGCGACGGACGGCTTCTTTATCTTCCTGACGGTACAGTTCATCCGCGGCTTGCCGAAGGAGCTGGACGAAGCGGCAACGATTGACGGCTGCGGCCCGGTGCAAATCTTCAGCCGGATTATTATTCCGCTGGCGCTGCCTGCGCTGATCACGACGATGATTTTCACCTTTATGTGGACCTGGGATGATTTCTTCAGCCAGCTCATCTTCCTTAGCGACATCGGGAAATACACCGTACCGCTCGGGCTGCGGCTGTTCCTGGACTCCAGCTCGCAGTCGGATTGGGGACCGATGTTCGCCATGTCGGTGCTGTCGCTGGTGCCGTGCTTCATTCTCTTCATCACGCTGCAAAAGTATTTCGTGGAAGGAATTGCGACATCCGGCCTGAAAGGATAGAATCTTGGGAAAAGCATAGGGATGGGGCAGATGCAAAAAAGAATGCTCGGCACCTGGCTGCTGCGGATCAGGCGGAGCAAGCTCTCCACGCTGATGGCGGCCAGTATTATTACGTTCAATCTGATCTTTCTCGGGTTCATAGTCCTGCTGGCGTACCGGACCTTCTCGGACGTAACCTTCAGCGAGATCAGCACCACCAGGCTTGCCCTGCTGAATGAGAGCACGAAGCGCGGCTTCGACTTCATGACCAATGTGTCAGGCACCGCCTACTCTATTGCCGCGAACAAGAACGTTATTGAGGGGCTGGAGACTACGCCTGGCTCCAAGTATCAGATGATCTCCAGGAGGCGGGAGATTACGGAGATTCTCCAGCATTCGCTGGTGCTGAACGAAGGGGTAAGCTCGATTGAGATTTACAGTGATTTGTTCAGCGGGGTGCCGCAAAGCTCCACGGACCTTGTCTTTCCGGTCTCTTCGATTAGGAACGAGAGCTGGTATCCCCAGCTGAAGCAGGCGGATTCGCTCTGGGTTCCCCTGGAGGGCAGCGGCGGCGAAGACGAGCCTTATCTGATCGGCCATATCCAGCATCTGTTCGGAAATGAAGGCAAAACGATCGGCTACCTCTATATCCGGCTGTCTGCAGACGATATCCTGAAGCAGTTCAAGGATATTCCGGCTGTGCTGGACGGCCAGATTCATCTGGTGGATACAAGCGGTAATCTTCTGCTGCTGGTGAACAAGGAGAGCGGCTCTGCCGGTAAGGCTGTACTGGAGGCAGACTGGCTCTACCAGCATACGTATGAAGGCAATGAAGGCTATGAGCTGCTGAAAAAAGACGGGCAGTCCTATCTCGTCCTGTTCTCCAGACCGAGCACCATTTCCTGGCGGCTGGTCCAGGTCATCCCCACGCGTGAGCTGCTGCAGGAGGTTCGTAAGGCGGACAGGCAGGTGATCGGGATCGGCTTGCTCTGTCTGCTCTTGTCGGCGCTGCTGGCGTACTTCTTCATCCGTAATATGATCCGTCCAGTGCGCAGGCTGATTCAGGAGATGCGGAAGCTGGAGCGCGGAGATTTCCGGGCCAGTATGAGTGAGTCGCTGACGGAGGAATACACGCAGATGTCTTACGGCTTCAACCACATGGTGAACCGGCTGCAGGAGCTGGTGCAGAGTGAGCGGGAAGCGAGCGCCGCGAAGCGGGAGGCGCAGGCAGGGCTGCTGGAGGCCCAGATTAAGCCACATTTTCTGTACAACACGCTCGATATGATTCATTGGAAGGCGATGGATTACGACGCCCAGGATATCAGCTACATGATCACCCAGCTTGGGAAAATGCTGCGCATCGGCCTGAGCGGCGGCAGAATGCTCATTCGTCTGCGCGACGAGCTGGAGCATGCGCGGTGTTATGTGAGCATCCAGCAGGAACGGCTGCCGATTGCCATCGAGTATACGGAGTCCATTGCGGACCCGGCGGTGCGGAGTTATTTCATTCCGAAGGTCATTCTCCAGCCGCTGATTGAGAATTCAATTATTCATGGCAGCCGGGAGCCTGGCTCCGTCCCTTTGCAAATTCACCTGGAGGTCAGGGAGGTCAAAACGCCGGGAAGCCAGCCTTACCTGCAAATCACGCTGCTGGATAACGGCCGGGGCTTGGCGGAAGGCTGGTCGATGGAGCAGGTGAGCGGCATCGGCACCCGGAATGTGATGAGCCGGATTCAGCTGTACTGCGGAGAACCGTACGGATTATACTTGGCCAACCGGCCGGAGAGAGGGGTTGCGGCTATGATTACGCTGCCAGTCATTGAGACGGAGGAGCAGCTGGAGCGGCTGCTGCGCGATCAGCTATGAGCCGCTCAATTCTGCTGGTGGATGACGACCCGCATATTCTTAAAGCCCTTACGAGACATGTGGGCTGGGAGCAGCTGGGCCTGACCCTGGCTGGAACAGCGGTCAACGGCCATGAAGCGCTGAAGCTGTTCCGCAGGCTCTCTCCCGATCTGGTAATGACCGATGTCTATATGCCGGGCATGGGCGGGCTGGAGCTTACAGAGGCGCTAAGGGAGCTGGCACCGGAGCTGCCGGTTATTATCCTGAGCGGCTACGAGGAATTCGAGAATGCCCGGCAGGCGATGCGCTGGGGCGTCAGCCATTTCCTGCTGAAGCCGGCCCGGGTAGACGAGATCGAAGCTGTGCTCCGCGCGGTGCTGCTGGATCTGGATGCCGGAGAGCAGAAGAAGCGGCTGGAGGAGCGCTATCAGCAGGAAATCGGCCGCACGCTTCCTTTTCTGCGGGAACGCCTGCTTATGGAGCTGCTATCCACCCGCTACAGCGCGGAGGAATGCTCCGAGGAACGGCTTGGATATCTGCAGATTACCCGTCCGCAGCGACTGGCGGCGGCCAGTATCCAGCTTAACCGCCCATCGCCGCTGCATAAGCTGAAGGAGCGCGAATGGCAGCTGCTGCGCTTCGGAGCCGGTAATATTTGCCGTGAGACGCTGCAGAACAAGCTTGCCGGACATCCCTCTGTGCAGGGTCATGTGCTCGATTATTCCGACGATCTGCTGGTGGTGCTGCTGTTGGACCGTGAGGCGGGGGAGCCGATCCCCGTTCTGAAGGAAGTGGTTCAGGAGACGATGGATAAGATCCGAAATTACATTCAGCTTCAGGCCTATGCCGGCATCGGTTCGGTCAAGACTGCTATCCATGAACTGATCGATTCGTACCTGGAGAGTAGGGAGGCGCTTGCTTCTGCGGAGTTTCAGGAGACCAGCCCTATCTATGCCTATGAGCCGTGCGGAAGCACCAACCCCTGGACCCTGGAGGACTATTCCCGGCTGCTCCAAGAGTGGAATGAGGTGCTGCTGTGCAGGGATTCCTCAAAAGTATGGGAGACCTGGGAGATCATCTTCGGCAGGCTCCGGCAGGATGACCAAAATAATATTCAGGACATACAGACGGTGTGTGTCGGGCTGTTCACTACGCTGATGTACTATTGGAATGCCTGCTGCCCAGGCCGTACTCCCCCTATGAGCATGTCCGAATTCCTGCAGGCGGTGACGGGCTACTATACCTGGAGAAGCTTGACGGAGTGGATGGGCCAGATGATCCCGGCCTTCCTGACCGCAGCTTTTACCGAGATGAACGTCAAGAAGAACCGGCTGGTAGAGAGCGTCAAAAGCTATGTGGAAGCCCACTATACCCAGGAGATCAGCTTCATGGGCCTCGCACAGGAGCTGCATGTGCATCCGAAATATCTAAGCCAGCTGTTCAAACGGATCAGCGGTGAGAATTTCGTCAGCTACCTGAACCAGTACCGGGTGGACCGGGCCATCGAATTCCTGCAATCCGGCCAGCATATGGTGTATGAGATCAGTGAGATGGTCGGCTTCAACAACCCCGCCTATTTCAGTCAGGTGTTCAAGATGATTACCGGGCGCAGCCCGAGTGATTATTTGAAGGGGTGAGGGTGGGGGGGCTATTGCAGCCCGCAGGGTGAGTATAGTATATTCTTATGGAGACACAAACGAACGTTCTCATTGCCCGGCAGGTAACATCAAGTTGCGGTGCGGTGACAGACGCTCTCATCCAAGATCTTGAGGAGTCAGTCTCTCAAGGTCTTTTTATTGATTTATGGCGGGATGCTGGAGGGTGGGCGTATTCCTGCTGTGCAACTGCATCGGCTGCATAGGCTATATGATATAATGTGAGAATTACCAAGACATACGGGTGGGGCGATGAAGCATGGCTAAAGACAGGCAGGGGCTGCATTTCTCGGAGCTGGTCTGGGAGAGTACGGAGCAGAATGTGGCGATTCCGCCGCGCGGTACTGTAGATGAAGGCAGCCGGAAGCCTAAGTCAGAGCCGGTTAAGAAGACAACGTCCGGTTACGATACAGTCCAGCTTAAGCTCTGGGATATGGAAGAGAGTGTGGAGCCGGTAACCACTACAGAGAGCGAGTTCGTCCAGCGTGCACGTGAGCTTGTAGAGCATAAGGAGCCTGCGGCGCTGTTCGTCCCGTTCAAAAGCTATTGGCCCACCTACGGGCATATGACCGGCGCGCAGAGCAGATGGTATTTCTTTTGGCGGGATGAAGTCCGGCAGGGGAGATACCCGAAGACCGATCTCTCATATATCTTCCTGCATATCTATGAGCTGATTAACGGTGTGGGCTGGGACGAGCCTCAGGAGGGCTGCCGTCAGCTCAGTCTGCTGTGGGAGGCCTACCGTGATAGTTACAAACGTCTGGATCAGTACCTTGGCGGGTGGATTGCGGATTTCTCTTTTGTCCATAAGCTGGATATCCCCCTCTCGGAGATTGTGGCCCGTTCGCGCGGACTGGCCGGGGATCTGGCTGAGCTTGAATTGGTCCGCTGCCTGTCGGCTGCCCCGGAGCAGCTTAGGATCGAGGTACTGAGTGTGATGTCGGACTATGATATCAGCAAGTCCAAATTCTATACCGGCGAGGGTAAAATCGCTGCGGATCGTTATATTCCCCAGGTTGTAGCCCTAATTGATGCTTATGTCGCCCGGAAGCATGGCTCGAATCTAATCACGATGTTCCCGCCCGCCCCTCCTGTCGTCCGTGAGCGTTATTTGTTCCGCAGCGCGGTATACGATATCTCCCTGTATGGCTATTCTGTTCTTGTGCCTGTTATTCGGGTCAGCAAGTCCCCGCCGCTGCGCAGCCTGATTACCCGGCTGTTCCGGCTGTCCGAGAATAAGCTGCGGGCGCTGATGGGATACCGGGGAAGACTGAAGGATGTCCGGGTTGATGCTGATATGGATGATCTCGTCACCCGGTTCCTGGAGCGTGAATTCCGCAAGGCGGAGCAGGAAGAGAAGGGGCCGGCAGTGGTCATTGACCAGCAGAAGCTGGAGCAGTTGGCAAGCGACTCCGAGGTGGTGCGTTCCTTGCTTACGGTGGAAGACACCGGGGAGCCGGGTCATGAGGATGACGCGGAATGGATAATTGAGTCTGAAGGAGCACATGGAGGAGCCGGATTGGCTGGTATCGGAAATGCTGTGGATGCGTTTGGGAGAGCTGAATCAGCGGGCGAGGAAAGCGATGCGAATGCGGATGCAAGAGACGGATCAGCAGATGTGAAAAGTGATGCAGAGGCGGCTGAAAGAACCGGGTCAATGCGTGCGGAAAGTAATTCAGAAACCCATCAAAGAGCTGATGAGCAAGCGGAACGGATGCTCGGTATTGAGCCGATAGAAGGGACACGGCAACAGCTTCCGGGTGATTCCCTGTCTGCCGGACAGAAGCTTGCCGATTCTCAGCCGCTAGCCTCAGATAGGGAAGCGGACCGCTGGACATTGTTCGCTTCGGAGCTGACTCTGCTGCAACGGGAGGTCGTGCTGGCCCTGGCAGAAGAGGACGGTCCTGCGAAGGTGCATCGGCTGGCTGCAGGAGCAGGAACGATGGCAGAGCTGCTCTACGATGAGATTAATGAGCTGGCAATGGACAGTCTGGGAGACCTCATTATTGACGGGGAAGAGCTGACCGAAGAATGTCTATCCATGCTGGACTATATAAAGAGGTGAAATTCGTAAAATGAACCCACTCAAAATACCAAAGCGGATGACCACCGCGCTCGTCAATTCGCTGACAGCGGGAGTTGTACCGCGTATCGGTCTTGAACATATCGCCGTCGGCCGCCGGCCGGAGGTGGAGGCGATTCTCCGCGATATGGAGAATATCGCCGATGGCGGAGCTGCCTTCAAGCTGATTACAGGCAAATTCGGCAGCGGCAAAAGCTTCCTGCTCCAGATCATCCGCAACTATGCGATGGACCGCGACTTCGTGGTTGCCGATGCTGACCTGTCGCCGGAGCGGCGGCTGGTTGGCACGAAGGGACAGGGGCTCGCCACCTACCGCGAGCTGATGAGCCATCTCTCGACCCGGACCCGCCCGGATGGAGGGGCGCTGGAGATTATGCTGCAGAAGTGGATCATGACGCTGCAACAGGCGGTGATGCAGGAGAAGGGCTACAGCCCTGACGCGCCGGAGCTGGGCGATGAGGTTGAGCAGCGCATCTATTCGGTTGCTTCCGAGATGCGCGGGCTGGTGCATGGCTTCGACTTCGCTAAGGTGCTGGCCTCTTACTGGAACGGGCACAAGCTGGCCGATGACGGGCTGAAGCAGGATTCCCTGCGCTGGCTGCGGGGAGAGTTCCCGACCCGTACGGAAGCGCGGAAGGCGCTCGGCGTTGGTGTCATCATCGACGATGACAACTGGTATGACTACATGAAGCTGTGGGCGGAATTCACCGGAGCCATCGGCTATAAGGGCTTGCTGCTGTTTATCGATGAAGGGGTGAACCTCTACAAGATTACCAACAGCATCTCGCGGCAGAGCAATTACGAGAAGCTGCTGACCATGTTCAATGATACGATGCAAGGCAAAGCCGAGCGGCTGGGCATCTTCGTTGGGGGAACGCCGCAGTTCGTGGAAGACCACCGGCGCGGACTGTTCAGCTATGAGGCCCTGCGCTCCCGGCTGGTGGCCGGACGGTATGCAGGCAGCGGACTGAACAATTACACAGGGCCGATTATCGCGCTGGACATGCTGTCCCATGAAGAAATTCTGATTCTGCTCCAGAAGCTGCGGGATATCCATGCGCTCCATTACGGATATGAAGCAAGACTGACACAGGAGCAGCTGGTGCATTTCATGGAAGAGGCGGTCAACCAGCTGGGAGCTGATGAACTGCTCACTGCACGCGAGGTGGTGCGCGACTTCATGGATCTGCTGCACACCCTGCACCAGCATCCGGAGCTTTCATTCGAGAAGCTGGTCGGAGAGCGGACTTCGCGGCCTGCCGAGACGGAACAGAATGAGCTGGACGGCTTCCTGGCGGAGTTCGACCTATGAACGATAACCCGTTCTACCGGCTGGCCCCGTTCATCAAGGAATTCATCTACAAGAACCGCTGGGATACGCTGCGCGAGGCGCAGGTCGATGCCTGCCGTGTGCTGTTTGACACGCCGCATCATCTGCTGATCGCTTCAGGGACGGCCTCGGGCAAGACCGAAGCGGCCTTCTTCCCGGCGCTAACGGAGCTGCACCAGCGTCCGTCTGCTTCTGTAGGCATTCTGTATATCGCGCCGCTGAAGGCGCTGATCAACGACCAGTTCACGCGGCTGAACGACCTGCTGCGTGAAGGGAACATTCCGGTCTGGCACTGGCATGGCGATGTGCCGCAGGCGGACAAGACCAAGCTGATGCAGAACCCTTCGGGAGTGCTGCAGATCACCCCTGAATCGCTGGAGGGCCTGCTGATGAACCGCCCGAATGCGATCCCGGCCCTGTTCCATGATCTGCGCTTCATCGTCATCGATGAAGTTCATGCCTTCATGGGCGCGGACCGCGGCATTCAGGTGCTGAGCCAGCTGGCGAGGATCTCGCGGATGGCGGGCTGTCATCCGCGGCGGGTCGGCCTCTCTGCGACCTTAAGCGATTATGCATCCGTCACGGAGTGGCTGGCGGCGGGCACGCGCGAGAGCGTGGAGGTCAGCGCGCCGCAGGGCGGGCGCAAGCTACGGTTGAGCGTGGAGCATTTCTCGTTCCCGGATGCGCGGAATGAGGAGGAAGCCGAGCACCTGGAGCGGGCGCGACAGGCTTATTATGGCTTCATCTATGATCACACACATGTGAAGAAGGCGCTCATCTTCACGAACAGCCGCACCGATGCCGAAGAGGCCATCCTGGAGATGCGGCGCATTGCCGCTAAGCGGGGCGAGCGGGATGTCTTCCATGTGCATCATGGAAGCATCTCCGCGATGCTGCGCGAGGAGACCGAGGCCACGCTCCGTGAGGGCGCAGGGCCGGCTGTGGCTGCAGCGACGCTGACGCTGGAGCTGGGGATTGATCTGGGCGAGCTGGAGCGGGTGCTCCAGCTCGGCGCGCCTTATAGCTGCGCGAGCTTCGTGCAGCGGCTGGGCCGCTCGGGCAGGCGCGGGGACGCCGCCTCCGAGATGATCTTCGTCACGCCCGAGGAGGAGGACGAGGAGGCGCAGCTCCCGGCGCGCATGCCGTGGACGCTGCTGCGGGCCATTGCCGTAATCGAGCTGTACGTACGCGAGAAATGGGTGGAGCCGCTGGCCGTGCGCCAGCTGCCGGTCGGTCTCCTGTATCATCAGACGATGAGCATTCTGAAGAGCATGGGCGAAGCAGAGCCGGAGGACCTGAAAGAGGCTGTGCTGAGCCTGCCGTCCTTCCGCAGCATCGATCCCGCTGATTATGATGACTTTATGGAGTATATGCTGGGCATGGGCCATATCGAGAAGATGGATGAGGGAAGTCTGCTGATTGGGATGGCAGGCGAGAAGATCGTTAACAACTTCCGCTTCTATGCGGTATTCAAGGACGATGAAGAGCATGTTGTCTATAACGGGACGGAGGAGATCGGGTCCATTACCACCGTGCCGCCTCCGGGCTACTGCTTCACACTGGCAGGCAAGCTGTGGAAGGTCGAGGAGGTGGACAACCGCCATAAGGCCGTCTATGTCAAAGGCTCACGCGGCAAAGTGGACACCTTATGGCTCGGTGCAGGCGGAGATGTCCATACCCGGATTATGACGAAGATCCGCGAAGTATTAGGATCTACGGCCCTGTACCCATACCTTGCACCAAGCGCGGCCGCCAGACTGGAACGGGCCCGCAGGCTCGCGAAGGAGAGCGGACTGCTGACGCGTTCAGTTCTGCCAGCCGGGGGAGACTCCATGTTCATCCTTCCGTGGGCTGGCAGCCGCCAGTTCCGCACGCTGGAGCGCCTGCTCAAGAACAATCTGAAGGAGCCGCTTGGCTTGCGCTCGGTCGTGCCGATGGAACCGTATTACATGGTAGTCGCCGGTAAAGTGGATGCAGAGAAGCTGGAGGATGAGATTATCGCTGAGACCGCTGCCGCTACGGATGCACTCACGCTCCTGAAGCCGGATGAAGCCCCTTACCTCGGCAAATACGATGAGTTCATCCCGCATGACCTGCTGCGCAAAGCCTTTTCGCTCGACGGCCTTGATGTACCGGGTCTGGTCAGCGTGATCAAACAGTGGAGGCAGCCTACGGCATAATGGATATAGGGATAACCAAATAACGGAGGTGAAATCATGAGCGAGATTGCTACAACACCACAAACACCTTATTACGCAGTGATTTTTACATCGGAACGAACAGATGCGGATAGCCAATATGTGGAAATGGCGGATGAAATGGAGAAACTTGCATCCATCCAACCTGGATTTCTCGGAGTAGAAAGTGCCAGAGAAGGTGTAGGTATTACTGTGTCTTATTGGGATTCTCTCGAAGCTATACACAAATGGAAACAAAACGAACGACATTTAGTAGCCCAGCGCAAAGGGATATCTGATTGGTATCTCGCTTATAAAACAAGGGTTTGCAAGGTTGAAAGGGATTATGGATTTGAAAAGGCTTGAATAAGCGAGTATGGGACTACAACAAGAAGCAGCCGATCCTATAGTGACCGGCTGCTTCTTGTTATACGGCGGGAATTATAACTTTTGCACCATATAGCTGGGATTCATTCCACAATCAAGCGCGGAATCTCTGGCTTGCATAAATAAACCAGCGGAGCTTCTCTCTTGAACTCTTGATAGAGAATTATTCGAAAAAGTAAGCTCAGACGAAGGGTTACTCTAGTTGTGCAATGAAAGAAGAAAGGGTGAGAATTCATGGAAGCAAATATGTTAGAGCGTTTACCAGATCCAACAATGTTACAAAAGCTAATGAAAATCCAAGCATCACTGAATATTATTCTTTGTCAGGAGGAATGGCTTCGTTACCATAGCTATGTTCAAGATTGGAATGAGGGTGTTTCTATGGCGAAAATAGATAATGGATCAGGGGATCATCTGTTTATTTTGTTTTCCCCTGAAGGCTCCATCATAAAAGGCTTCGATCATGAATCCGGATTAAGCCCATATGCGCAAGATGAACATAAAGTATGGCAAGGGATTTATGATGACGTCCCAATGGAACTATTATCTTTACTTGATGATGCTGCAATTGAAAAAGACGATGTGACTTTTTGTATTTGGCGTAAAAACAGTGACACGAACTGGCACAAGGGAAACGTTGAGATTCCAGAAGGAAAGAGCGAAGGTTCTGATTTTTTAATGGGCTGTATATTCCATACACCAGAGGATTTTGTGGAATTTGCAACAGATTATTTTGATTGTTCACTATCCCTAGAGGTTGTTGCAAAAATCTACGATGATCTCCCCATTACGGAAGAGATGATCCATATCTTGAATTCAAGCTGTGATGTAAAGGAAGTTCTTCAAGAATTACATTTATTAAGCCCACGGGGTTAGTGAAACTCATCCAGATAGCAAATTGAGTGGCCGGTCACCCTTGCCTTTGTTGGCGGGATATTCATTATCGTGCAGACAGTCATCCTGAATAAAATGTACGCGAAGCCGGGCTTAGAAAATAGTTGAATCTGGAAGCAGCCGATCTATCGTGATCGGCTGCTTGTACTGAAGATGCACTTCAGAAATTAACAAAAAGCAAAAGAAGCGGAGGGGAAATTTGGAACTGTAGGAGCGATAGCGTCCGCCTTTGTCACCGGATTTCCACCGCGATTAGCGGTTAAAATCAAGAAATCTGGTGACAACAGCGGCCGGAAGTCCAAATGTTCACCGTAGTGACGACCAAGATTAGAGTTCAATTCTTTAGTGCTTTTTATAAGCCCGCCCAAGCATACCCTAGAAAAAACAAACCTCATTTCTGCAGTTCCCACCTTGCCCGGAAGCGCTCTACGCGATGATAATTAGCTTATCACGACAGAGGGGGCTTTAATGAATGGTCAACAGAAAAATGAAGCAAACCGCCACCGTCGCGTTCGCCGCGCTAATGGCAGTAAGCCTTGCCGCATGCGGGAACTCGAACAACAACGCCAATTCCAAGGCTAAGGACACCGCCGCACCGAACGCCGCCACAGGCAGCGGCAATGCCGCTGCTACAGACGCTCCGAGCGACAAGAAGGTAACCATTACCTTCCAGAACATCTATCCTGACCCTGCAACACCGTCTTACAAAATGATCCACGAGCTGACTGACCAGTACATGAAAGAGCATCCCAATGTAAAGATTGAGCTGGATACGCTGAACACGGATCAACAGAAGGTGAAGCTGAAAACACAAGCAGCCTCCAAAGAAATACCTGATATTACGATGGTTAACCCTGCCGCTCAAATGAAGCCCTTTGTAGATGCAGGATTATTAGCCCCGCTGAATGATGTGCTCGATCAGAATGGACTGAAAGATACGTACCAAGCGGGTCTGCTCGACTATTACAGCTTCGATAACAATGTGTATGCGCTTCCTGACGGCAACAATATCGAAGTGGTCTACTACAACAAAGACTTATTCGCCCAAGCCGGAATTGCAGCACCTCCAACCACGTTTGAAGAGTTACTGAAGGACGTTAAGCTCTTAAAAGACAAAGGGATTACTCCACTGGCTATCGGTGAAAAGGATTCGTGGACCGGCTCGTTCCTGTTCATGAACATCCTGCTTCGTACAAACGGCGGTCCTGGCTTCCTGAAAGACGTAGTGGATGGTAAGAAAACATTTGAAGATCCTGCCTTTGTTGAAGCGGTAGACGCGTTCCAGCAACTGGTAGCAGCAGGCGCATTCCCTGACGGGGCAACTTCCATCGATGCAAATGCCGGCGGGAATATTTTCAGATCCGGTAAGGCAGCAATGTGGGTTATCGGTACTTGGGAGACGGGCGCGAATGATGCTTCTTCCGTAGCCGGTAAAGTGGGAGCCTTCCAATTTCCTACGGTTAACGGTAAAGGTGATCCGAACGAATTCATGCTTGCACCGGGCAGCGCATTTGCCGTGTCTGCAAACAGCGAGCATCTGAAGGAAACGAAGGATTTCCTGAACTTCTTCGCTTCTGAATATCCTAAAAAACAGTTCGAGCTGAAGAATGCTGTAGGTATCGGGCAAAAGGTAGACGGTGACCTGAAAGCTGCCGGTTACTCCGAGCTGGCTATCACTGTGGCTGGTCTGTTCAACCAAGTAAAAGGCGGCGATCTGTCCTTCGACAACACGATGAATCCAGCAACTTCACAAGTCCACCTCAGCAGCATTCAGAATCTGTTCGTTCAAAAGATGGATTCCAAGGCGGTAGCCAAAGAGCATCAGGCCGCATTTGAAGCCAATAAATAAGCCTAAGACTTCAGCGTTTCGTATAATCTAAGCTTTACTCAATTTACGCCATCTAACGCATTCCCTGCAATCGTATAGCCGTCCTGCTCGATGCGAAGCCAGCTGATTCAGGCTGCTTCGCATCGGGTTTATCATGTGCTTTTTAAAGTTAATGGCATTAATCATTAATGATATGAATCAGTAGATAAAGAAGAATCTGCTTGATTAGGAGGCGGGAAAGATGAAAGTCCTTAAGGTTCCGGCATACACAATCGCTGCCTTCATACTGCCATGTCTGTTGCTCTATGTGTGCCTGGTATTCGTTCCCATACTGGTCTCATTATACACGGGCTTATTGAAGTGGGACGGTCTAACGACCTCTCAGTTCGTCGGCTTCGGCAACTTCAAGAATATGTTCTGGAATGACCCGGTGTTCTGGCCCTCCGTTCGGAGAACGCTGCTGTACGCCGTGGCTTCCATGCTGGAAATCCCGCTCTGTCTGGGGATGGCGATCCTGCTGAACCGCTATCTGCGCAGAGCCAACACGCTGGTGTCGATCTACTTCACGCCGGTCATCTTATCAGTCGTTATTATTGGACAACTCTGGAAGACCATCTATAACCCTACTTCGATGGGGGGGATGCTGAACGGTGTGCTGGTGTCCCTGGGACTGGAGAGCTGGACGCATAACTGGTTGACCGAGCCTAATATCGCCATGTATTCTCTGTATCTGGTGTCCCTGTGGCAGTATTTCGGCTACCATCTGCTGATTCAGTATACCGGAGTGCAGAACATTCCCGACGAGCTGTACGAAGCGGCCAGAATTGACGGGGCTGACGGCTTCAAGGCGGATCGTTACATTACGCTTCCGCTGATCATTCCGATTTTCAAAATCTCGATCATCCTGGCGTTTATCGGGTCCCTGCAAGCCTTCGACCTGGTCATGGTCATGACTGGCGGCGGTCCTGCGCATGCAACGGATGTCATCTCCACCCATATGTATAACAGCTCCTTCTTGTCCTTCAAGTATGGCTACGGCAGCGCGATTGCGACCTTCCTCGTGGTGGTCTGTCTCATTTTTACCGGCATCATCAACATGATCTTCAACCGGCTTGAGCGAAAATTCGAATAGGAAAGGAGTGCGCGGACCATGCGTAAGCTTAAAAAAGGAATCGTGTATCTTCTTTTTGCCATTCCTGTCATTACCCAGCTCTACCCGCTGCTGTGGCTCCTGCTATACTCTCTGAAGACGAATGAGGAGATTCAGGACGGGAGCTTCTTTTCTTTTCCGCGAAAATTCCAGTGGCATAACTACTATGAGGCTTACACCTCGGGCAGTTATCTGAAGTACCTGTCGAACAGCGTGTTCGTTACCGCCCTTACGATGCTTTGTGTCATTCTGCTGGCTTCGATGGCGGCCTATGCGATCTCCCGGTTCCGGTGGAAATACGGCAATGTCGTGATGACCATTTTCCTGATGGGGATGATGATTCCGATGCAGGCCACGCTGCTGCCGCTGATGATTATTTTCAAAAACATGCATATTCTCAACACCCACTGGTCGCTGATTCTGCCGTACATTGCGTTCTCGACTCCCATCGCCGTGTTCATCTTGAGCGGCTTCATGAGAGCTATTCCACATGAGATCGAAGAATCGGCGTTCATCGACGGGGCGAGCGTGTACCGGATCTTCCGCAGCATTATCCTGCCGGTGTCGATTCCGCCTGTCATGACCGTATGTATCTTAACCTTCATCAATATCTGGAACGAGTACATCCTGGCCGCTACGTTCATCTCGTCAGAGAGGCTCAAAACCCTTCCATTCGGGGTCTATACCTTTGTGAGCCAGTATTCGGTCAACTACGGGAATATCGGGGCCTTCCTGGTGATGGGCGCGCTGCCGGTAATTCTGATCTACTTCTTCCTGTCGAATCAGATTACCAAAGGGATGGTGGCCGGAGCGGTTAAGGGGTAGGGTAAGGCGTGCTGAATTCCCTCATTGCATAAAAATGGAAAAGTTTTATAATAGGAAACGGCAGAACAGGTGCGTAAAGGGGAGAAGCTTATGAAGCTCGGCTTTCATTCCATTCATCATCGGTTGTTCTTGCTGTTTCTTTTTTGCATGTCCAGTATTCTGCTTATTGTCAGCCTGCTGTACTATAACCGGACTACAGACCAATTGCATGAGAAGATCGGTGATTTGTCGCAAAAAAACGTCGCCCAGAGCGCAGGCTTATTCACGCTTCTCTATAAGGGGTATGACGCCTTGTCCAAATCGCTCAGCAATAACTTCGAGATGATCCGCTTGATTAATGAGAAGACGGACGGGCCGGCGGTGGCCTATATCAATGAGCAGACGGTGACGAATATCATCGGCTCGATTTTTTATTCGCGGGACGATCTGGTGGGTATTCATGTGATCACGGACCGCGGAAAGATCTACAACTATGGCAACTATATGAATGTGGTCGATCCGAATTATAGGCAGGAGGACTGGTACCGGCAATTGCAGGCTTCCTCAGGGAAAATGGTCTGGCTCGGGGTGTACCCGCACTCCCTGATCGACCAGGTGGAGGACAGTCCGGTCTTCGCCTTCGGGCGGCAGCTCTATGACCTGAATGAGCATAAGCCGATAGGCATCGTGCTGTATGAGACGGACCCGCAGCCGGTGCTGGACGCGCTGGAGAATCTGAAGCTGGGCGCGCACAGCCAGGTCTACCTGATGTCCCCGGATGGACGGTTTGTCACCTCGGCCACAGATCCGCAGCCGGACACTTCCCGTCTGCCTAAGCTCCCCGCTTCGGAGCATGTGATGGTTCAGCAGGAGCGCGGCCAACTGGTTGTGGCGTCTAAGCTGTCTTTCTCGGGCTGGTGGGTGATGAGTATTACGCCGGACCAGGATCTGAATGTGGAACTGGTGGAGATGAAGCGTTATCTCTTGATCGTAATCTCGGCGCTCATTCTGGTCTCCACGCTGATTGCTTCGATCGTATCGCAGACCATCTCTTCGCCGCTGAAGAAGCTGATCCGCGAGATGCGCCAGGTAGAGGTGGGGAACTTCGGCGGCATGGTCAAGGTCTCTTCGTATCAGGAGATTAACATTCTGGTCGCTTCCTTCAACCGGATGGTCCGGCGGATCGAGGAGCTGATTGAGCGGGTCAAGCTGTCCTCAGTCAGTGAAAAGAATGCGGAGCTGCACGCCCTGCAGTCCCAGGTGAACCCGCATTTTCTCTACAATACGCTGGATATGATCTACTGGATGCTCGATGAGGAGGGCAATGAACAGCTTGGCGAGCTGGTGCTGTCGCTGTCCTCAATGTTCCGCTACAGCAGCCAGTGGGAAGACGGGGCTGAGGTGAGCCTGAGGGAGGAGCTGGAGCAGATCGGGCATTACCTGAAGATTATCTCGATCCGTCTGGAGGGCCGCCTCGTAATCGTGACGGATATCGATGAACGCTGGCTGAACATAAGGGTCCCGAAGATGACGGTGCAGCCGGTCATTGAGAATGCGGTCAAGCATGGACTGGAGCCGCTCTTGCGTCAGGGGATTCTTAAGGTATACACCCGGCAAGAGGACGACCACCTTGAGCTAATTGTGGAGGATAACGGGGACGGAATGAACGGGGAGCAGCTTGCAAGGCTACAGCATTCGCTGAATGTGGATAGTCCGGAAAGTTCGGGCTCCAGTGGCAGAGAAGGCGGCAAAAGCGGCATCGGACTCCAGAACCTGCACCGCCGCCTGCGGTTCATGTTCGGGGAGGGCTATGGTCTGCAGATTCAGAGCTTCCCCGGTGAGGGGACGCAGGTGGCGATCGTGCTGCCTATTCCAGTGGAAGGAGAGCTGCCGGGATGAATATTCTTATAGCCGATGATGAACGGGCCATCCGTGAAGGCATCAAGCGTACGATTAAGCAGATTAGTGCAGAGCATCAGGTGTTCGTAGCCGACCGGGCGGAGGAAGCGGTGAAGATCCTGGAGGAGCAGCATATCCATATCGTGCTGACGGATATTCTGATGCCGGGCATGAACGGGCTGGAATTCATGAAAATCTCGAAACGCCGGTATCCGTACGTGAAATGGATTGTCATCTCTGCCCACAGCGAATTCTCCTACGCCCAGGAAGCGGTCCGGCTGGGTGCGCGCGACTATCTGCTGAAGCCGATCGGCAAGCATAAGCTGACCGAGCTGATCGACAGCCTGACAAGCGAAATCCAGCAGGATAACCAGCTCTCGCGGCAAGGCGAGCGGCTGAAGGCCAGTCTGCGGTTCCTGCGCGAGGGGGTTTTTCAGCGGCTGGCCTCCGGGCTGGATATCGGGAATCTGGACATCGACGCGTTCATTGAAGATTATCACTCCTTCTATCTGGTGATGGTTCAGCTGGAGGCGGGGGATCAGAGCGCCCGGCTGGAGCATTTCATTGTTGAGAATGTTCTCTCCGAGCTGATCGAGCGGTATGGGCGGGGCTTCGTGGTCAACTATGACCGGCAGAATCTGCTGGGCCTGATCACACCGGGCGAGAGTGTCCGGGTAGAGCAGTTCCAGGAGGAGGTGAAGACGCATCTGACGCATTATTTGAAAATCCCTTTTCAGATCATCTATTCCGGGCTGAGCTGTGACTTCCATACGGTGCCGCAGATCGTGAAGCGGATGCGGGAAGCTTCGGCCTTCCAGGGGCCGCCGCTTGAGCCGCTCAAGGGGAGTGGAGAGAAGGCGATTGAAGTAGCGCTGCACTACATTAAGGAGCATTTCTACGAGGAGCTGTCGCTGGAGCGAATCGCTTCGGTGGTGTTCCTGAATCCGGCGTATTTCAGCCAGCTGTTCAAGCAGAAGACGGGGCAGGGGTACAAGGAATATGTCACCTCGCTGCGGCTGGAGCAGGCGAAGCTATTACTACTGAATCCGGGGCTGAAGCTGGCCGATATTGCGGAGCGGGTAGGATACCAGGACATGCGCCATTTTACCCAAATGTTCCGCAAGAAATACAACCTTACCCCGACGGAGTACCGCCAGCAGGAGAGCATCAGCATTCTTAGGAGCAAGGGTACTCTGTGAGGATGTCTGCCACTTCGATTCTTCCGTTGATCAACAGCTCTGGAAGCGCGTTATTGAGATTACCCTTCCAGTATTCTCTGGCTTGTTCGATTTTACGGGAGAATGGGGCCCCGTCTTCCTTGGGCAATAGACTGCCGTCCCCTTCAAAAATAGCTCCAGTGACCTTAAGTTTCACGATCTGCAGCACTTTCCGGTGATACGAATCGAATATGCTTTTCCACATCAGGGCGTCTTCATAGCTCTTTGCTGCGTATAAGCAAGACAAACGTGAAGGATACTCAGGATGTTCCTGTAGCCTTACCATTTCAACGATCACCTCTCGAACCGCTCGGATGGTCTGCTCCGCATACTTAACCGTAACATCTGCATCCTCTTTATCCAATTTCAAACCGTCATCAGTATAATTGCCGTGCAGGATTTGAATAACGTCTTCCCCTTTGGAATTCAACTGTTCTTGCTCAAAAAAGAAGCGATACAAGGTGTTTTTTTGCTGGTTGTCAAAATGAATGATTTGATTCAGGGCCATCTTCTTCCGGGTTACAATGTGGTAAACGTATCTTTCGCTTGCTTGCATAGTCTGCCTCCTGTACATATGAGTGATTACACTAAGAACCTGTATGCATTTAAAAACCCATAACCCATCGTAGTCTGTGCACTATTGAATAACAGAATAGCTACAACAAACATTATGATGATGATGGCGTAAATAAAAGTAGAGGCTATTCCGCAGACCAGCCCGGCAATCGCCAATCCCCGGCCTTGCTCATAGCTGTAACGGATCTCCTTGAAGGCAAGTGAAGCCAGAACGATTGCGGTAATCCCAAACAGGATGCCGACGTAAGGTATTACGATGGAGAGAATACCCAGCACAAGTGCTGCAACCGCTTTGCTGTTCGTCCGCTCCTGCGGAGGCTTCGGATACTGCTGGTAATAATTCTTTTCTCCATAGGGTGGAGGGGGATTATTGTTCATAATCTAACTCCTTCATAGGTAGTGAGCTAATGCTCCTATTCAATCCATCAATAATTAACCCAGTGCTCCAGCGTAACAGCGCGGGTAAGGCCAATGGATTCGGCGAGGTGGATGGAGGCGAGATTGTTCTCCAGCACCTGGTACCTGGGAATGTAGCCCCGTTGCAGAGTGTGGAAGACTGCTGTGCGGACTACGCGCTGTGCCAAGCCTCGCTGTCTGGCAGCTTCTATGGTACGTACGCCGCCTATCTCCCAGATTCGTTCCTCATTGCGGTACACCATACATGTGCTGAGTGGCGTATCCCCGTCAAATAACGTCACAGCGAACGCCCCGTCTTCAAAATACTGCGTGATCTCCTCTAGCGAATAATCATTCGCCATCCACAGCGGCAGCAGCCGTTCATCGATAGCTTCACTGACCGTGCAGGCCTCATCTGCGCTGAACCCCTGGCCTTCGGCCGAAGAATACGAGTAGAGACTACGGACCCGCCGCAGCGTGAAATAGGGTTCCAGCGCCTGGCGGTATGCATCCTCCTGAAGCTTGAAGACCAGGTTGGCGTCCCGCGGCAACCGCTTCAGCAGGGCAGGGAAGACCTCAGGACTGCTGTAGTCCATCAGCACAACGGTGTCAGCCTCCGGGTAGGTCCGGTGATCATAGCCGAAGGTTGCGGCAGGCATAAGCAGCAGCACGCCCCACTCCTCCTGCTGTTCAATCAGAACGCTGTCGATCTGAGCGTGATAAGCCGTCATCATTTTGAGCAGCGTAACATTCTTCAGCGGATTCCGGCGTAATCTTTCCATTATGGCTGTATAGTGACTCATGCAGGATCATTCCTTTTACTCAGATTAATAGATTGTTCAATGTCATCCAGCCGCTGGAACAGACGCTTATATTCAGATAACAATGCAGGATCCTCTACCTGGACACTGGATCTGTAAAAAAGGATATCGCCTGTCCCCTCATTGATCCGGCCCCCTGCTTGAAGAATTTGCTTCAGATGCCTGGCGGTTCCGAGACTGCCTGAGATGAAGTCAACCGTATCCGGGAATATCTTCCGCAGACTTCCCTCGAAGTAGGGGAAATGGGTGCATCCGAGAACCACTGTGCTGTACCGCTTAAGGTCCAAGTGTGCCAGCTCACTTTTCAGATAGGGAATAATTCTCTCTTCGTCAAAATCAAAATGCTCCGCAAACTGAACCAGCCCGGGAAGCGGGAGACTGTCTACAATCTCCCCGTGATCAATGCGGTGCACCAAATCATGATACTTCTTCTCCTGCAGCGTTAAGCGGGTGGCCAGTACCAGCACCTTCTTCTGCTTGCCCTCCGATTGTTCAACCGCAGGCTTCACTGCCGGCTCGATCCCGAGAACCGGAAAGTCATACCGCTGCCGCAGCTCTTCGATCACAATGCTGGTGGCTGTGTTACAAGCGACAACCAACGCTTTGATATGCTGACTAGCCATGAAATCCACCGCTTGCAGGATGTATTCCCTGACTTCGTCTTTCGTCTTCTCCCCGTAGGGAACATGGTCTGTATCTGCATAGAAGAGGTAGTCCTCTTGCGGCAAGAGCTTAAGCGCCTGATGAAGCACCGTTAACCCGCCAATTCCGGAGTCAAAAAATCCAATTCGCATACGTCCACTCTTTCCGTCATTATTAAAAGGATTCTATTATTCTATCATTAGACTTATTGTAGAACTATAGCGTATGGATAAAAGACCAGACTTCCGCCTCTGTTGCCGGAGAGGGAAGCCTGGTCTGCGAGCATAGCAAAGCGGAAATCAGCTCTCGTTCTTGGTCACGCCGTTCAGACTTGGCACGACATCTGCCGCTTTATCAGGATTCACCATCTGGGGGATTTCGCTGATGCTGGCGTGATTCTGCTGGTTGTTTTTTGAATCGGCGCGGTTGTCTGCACGGTCATGCTTCGGGTCTGCACTATTCTTGGGCATACTGTTCACCTCCGTCTCTGCGGGTTAGTATGAGATAGAGGTTTGTATTTTATTCCAGTGGCGGGTACAGGTTATAGCCGAAGGAGGAGAGGGATTATGGCTGAGAAGACTAAGGTTGTAGAGGTGGTTCCGTATGATCCGGCCTGGAAGGCGGAATATAGCAGAATTGAGAAGCAGATGCTGGAGATCGCCGGAGATCTGATTATCGCAGCGGAGCATGTGGGCAGCACCTCGATTGAAGGACTGTGGGCCAAGCCTGTGATTGATATCGATCTGGTGATGGAGAGCTATGACCAGCTGCCGGAGATCATCCGCAGACTGCAGGAGTTCGGTTATGAGCATCAGGGTAATATGGGCATTGAGGGCCGGGAAGCCTTCAAGAGCAACCGGGATGAAGGATTCATGAAATACCATCTCTATGTATGTCCCAAGGATGGCAAGGGTTATGTGGAGCATATCCTCTTCCGTGATTATCTGCGCAGCCATCCCGCTGCCCGGGAGGAATATCAGGCGGTCAAGCAGCGGCTGGCTGAAGCGTACCGTTATGATATCGATGCGTATTGTGACGGGAAGACGGCGTTTGTGCAGTCTATTTTGCAGAGGGCGTCACAGCATCAAGAGTGAGAGGGAGCTTAGCTGGGACGGGTCCAGAATCCCTCAGCGGAACGCTTGTCCGGCAGCACTGCCTCGTATACACGCATTCCCGCCGGGTCAAGGAACCCGAATGTTCTCCAGCCGTTTAACTGCGGGGAACCGAAACAGATATGCAGCTCGCGGGCTGTGTTGTCACAGACCATGGACCATAAGGTGCCTAAGCCTTCGCTGTAATGGTGACAGCAGATCCCTTCGGGATATTCGCGTCCTGCGGCAGCTTTCATGGCTTCTACAGGATTGATAGAGGTGTTATCGTCCATAAGTGCTGCACGCAGCGCGTCATATCTTGTCCATGAGTTCTCCATGACTTGCTGATTGTGTAGCTGCATGGAGGGCAGGGTGTAATGGTTCGCCGAGAGCACAAGCTGGCTTACGCTTAAGCTGGCAGCAGTAGCAGGATGGTACTGGATCTCTTTCTCGGTACCAGCCGTCTCCACAAGGGCGATGTTCCCCTGGGCGTCAGAGATCAGGAAGTTTCTGTAGTCAGCCACCGGCATGCTGCGCATGAGCTGGACCGCTTCTTCCGCAGTAGTACATTGATCCAGCAAGGCCCGGACTACGCCCGGGAAAATAAAGCCCTCCCCGGTCATCTCCGGCCGGATTCTCCCCGAGGTGGTGGTTACGGTAAGTCCTGCCTCATTCATCCCGTCATAACGCCCGAACAGCTGCAGCGCAAAGCCGGTATGCGCCGGTTTGCCCTTCACCCGGGTTGTGCTGAGCAGCAGCTGATTATACGTCTCATCCTCCCAGCCAAAATCATAATTACGCATATGACAGATATGTCCGCTCTGTTCCCCACTTGCTCCAGTTCGGTAGGCTGCCTGTGTGCAGTGGCCCGGTGCCTGAAAATAGGAATAATAGAATACGACATGGGCGGCCTCTACGCCGGTCTCATCGGCGAAGCCTTGAATTTCTTCATTCAAGCCGGGGCAGTAGCGCTCGAAGCTCTCCATGGCTTTGTCTGCAGCATAGGGAGTCAGCGGGGAGGCTCCCATGAAGGGGGAGGACAAGAAGGATAGCATGGCGGAGTTATTCTTATGATGGGCGCCCAAGGCGCGTCCGACCTCATAATGAGTGCCTTCGGTAACGAGATGTGTAAATTGTGCGGTCTTGCGCTGTAACAGGGGATTAGCATCCATGTGAATGTTCCTTCTCTCGGTTATTCTCTGCGCAGAGTAGGTTCATTATAACGGGCGTATAGATCAGGCGGCAAAGCCTGCTGCGCCCCAAATCCCCGGATGCGCAGCCAAGCGGCGAAGCGCTGTTATGAATTAGTCACATTTTCACTGGAATAGAAGGAAATACTTGTATTATTGAGGTTTTTAAGGTAAATTATTGGTAAGACTTTCGGATTACAATTCTTCCGGAAGTGCAACCTAATACTTGGTATATGCAAGCCGAAAAGGAGCATTTCCCCCAAATGCTCCTTTTTGCGTGGGCAGGCTGTTAAGGTGCGAATGAAACGGTCTGAAGCACATAGCGGATGAGGAAGAAGGCAATGATCAGTATGGAGAAGGCGCTTAGCAGAAAAGAAACAATCTCTCTACCTGAACGTTTGGTTCGCCGCATTACGGTCACCTCGGAGTATAGGAATGGATTAGCCGTCACAGGTTATGCTCTATCCATCCATATTATACATAATTATTCCAAGACTATAATACAAGCCAAAACAGGCTGTGCAGACCAGACTTATGTTTGTTATTGCTGCCCAAAGTAAGTTAGAATGAACCTACGCCAAAACAGCTTAGAAATCATTTACTTCAATGGAGGCATTGCACCTATGTCAGATTTTAATACAGAACATGAGAATCAGCCGCTGAACCGGACCCTGTTAAATGAAGCCGGGCTGGACCCCAAGGAACCCGTGGATCTTAATAACTGCGAGAAGGAGCCCATCCATATTCCCGGACTTATTCAGCCGCATGGTGTATTGCTGGCTGTAACTCAGGACACAGCCCCTAGGATTGTCCAGGCCAGTCTGAATACGGGTAAGTTACTGGGAAAAGCTGCCGAAGCACTGTTAGGAACGCCTATGGCTGACCTGGTAGGCCCGGAGCAGCTGAAGATGATGCTTGAACGCAGTGTGAATGCGAAAGAAACAGCAGATTTACAATATATAGTTATAACAATTAAAGTGGCAGATCAGCCTGAGGACTTCTTCTGCATCATTCACGAAAGTGAAGGTCTGATGATCGTTGAACTGGAGCCTGCCTCCATCGATCAGAGCGACAGCTCCAATGATTTCGACTGGATCCGCACGTTCTTCGGACGGCTGAAGCATACGGCGAACCGTCTCGAAGCCAGCCAGGCCGCCGCTGAGCAGGTGAAGGAGATGCTCGGTTATGACCGGGTCATGATCTACGAATTCGATGAACAGTGGAACGGCAAGGTGATTGCGGAAGCCAAGGAACAAGGACTGGAACCGTTCCTTGGCCATCATTATCCTGCGTCTGACATTCCGAAGCAGGCGCGTGAGCTGTATCTGCGCAACTGGCTGCGGACGATCGTCGATGTGAACTATCTTCCGGTTCCGATCACCCCGGTGCTGCAGCCACTTACCGGTAAGCCCCTGAACCTCAGTTTGTCCATCCTCCGCAGTGTGTCTCCGCTCCATATCGAGTATTTGCAGAATATGGGGGTAGGCGCAACGACCACCATCTCGCTGATCAATAATAACAAGCTCTGGGGACTGATCACCTGTCATCACTATTCTCCCAAGTATGTCCCGCACCGTATCCGTAATCTGTGTAATTTCCTGGGTGCCTTCTTCTCCAGTGAGCTGTACCAGCGTCAGCAGCTCGACAATTATCAGACGGAGCTGGAACTGCGGACCAAGGCGATGAGAATTGTTGATATTTTCACAGGTAACGTCAGCTCTTCCCGGGTGATTGAACAGCTCGGCGATGAAGAGCAGACACTACTGGGTATGATGGAGGCTTCCGGCGCAGCCGTGTGTTATCAGGACAAGCTGATGCTGTTCGGAGTAACACCCTCCCAGGAGCAGGTGCGGGAGCTTGCCGGCTGGCTGGCAGGGAAGTCGAAGGATTACACCTACTGCACCTCCAGGCTCAGTCTGGAATATGAATCAGCCAAAGCTTACAAGAATAAAGCCTCCGGTGTCATCTATCTCGCCCTGACTCCAGGACACCAGAATTACATGATCTGGTTCAGGCCTGAGGTGGTCGAGATTGTGGACTGGGCCGGAGATCCGGCTAAGGCTGTCATTCAGGAGAATGACGGACTGCGCCTGTCTCCCCGCAAGTCCTTTGAGAAATGGCGGCAGGTGGTTCAGTCCACCTCACTTCCGTGGAGAGAGCAGCATCTTAACATTCTGCCTCAGCTCAAATCTATTCTGCGCGGACAGACCGAGAACCAGCTGCGTCAGGCGGAAGAACAGGCCCTGCAGAATGCCCGCAGTCTGCGCCACAACGAACAGCGGTATCTGCAGCTGATGGATCTGTCTCCGGTAGCCTTCTTCATGATTACCGATGATGTGATCACTTACTGCAATAACCGTGCAGTGGAGCTGATGGGTGAAGAGAAAGGAAAATCCCTGATCGGGCAGCCGTTCCTGAACTATGTGCAGGAGTCTTACCGGCCAGACCTGGAGCAGCACTTCACAGACCTGAGCCAGAATGTGACCCAGTTCGTATCTGATCAGGGACAGTTCGTGAGCAGCGACGGGCAACCGCTGGACGTAAGCCTGAGTCTGGCTTCGGTCATTCATGGCGGCAGACCATCCATTATGGCGGTGCTTAACACTGGAACCGGTACAGAGGCGAAGGGTGAAGCCTATATCGATGCGGCCAATCAGATGCAAAGCTATCTGACGACCGATTCACTAACCGATCTGCCGAACCGCCAGGCCCTTGTGCATGAGCTGGATCAGCGCTGGGAGGATACGCTGAATACCCGGGAACCCTTGCTGCTGCTGTCGATTGATATCGATGATTTCCATTCCTATAATGCGGTACACGGGCTGAAGGGCGGCGATCTCTGTATCCAGTCGGTAGCCGATGTACTGAATATCATCAGCATCACGCACGGCACCTTCGTGGCCCGCTTCAGCGGGGCGAACTTCATCCTCACGATGGCGGGTGCGTCCGCCTCCCAGGCGGAGCAATTAGCCGAGTCCGTCCGTCAAGGTGTCTCTGATCTGCAGATTCCCCGCGACCGCTTTGAAGAGGAAGGGGTGGTCACTGTAAGTATAGGCGGCCTGTTGAAGGTACCGGTTCCCTCTGACCGCCCGTCTGACTTCATTGCCAAGGCGGAGAAGGCTCTTTATGAGGCGAAGTCTGCCGGGAAGAACCAGGTCGTGTTTTATTAGTACTATCGTGCATCCAGAGAAGAAGCCGGATGAGTCCATATTGGACTTGTCCGGCTTTTTTAGATAGAGTTTATATGTTTTGGGGTCCCCGCAAAGTTTTTGAGTCATCATCTACGCTAAAGCTCCACTTTGTGGGGTTATTTTGCTGTCCTATTCGTCCAATCCCCCGCAGGTAATCCGCATACATTACAGAGTAACCGTTGGTGCTGTCCAGAATCTTGTATACCATCATCCACATGATCCGCATTATCCAGAGCGAGGTGAACCGCATTGTCTGTAGAGAAGCATACACTGGCGGCAGGAACGCCCTATGCCACACCTTATTATGTCATTAGCAGCGGCGTCCCCGGACCTGTATTCATGATCATCTCCGGTGTTCACGGCAATGAGCCGGCGAGCAGCCGTGCAGCGCAAGGCATCGCCAGCCGGCTCAGCCGGGGAGATCTGATGCTGCGCTCAGGGAAGCTGATTATCGTCCCGCTGGTGAACCAAATCGCACGGCGCAAGGGGATTCGCGGGAAGCCCGACCTGAACCGTACCTTCCCGCGCGGACAAGGCGCCCCGGCCCGTCATCCGTTGTCGGCAGCCGTATGGCAGCTTGCCTTGCGCTACCGCCCTTCGTGGGTGCTGGATCTGCATGAGGCGAACGGGCTGTCCGAGCTGAATCCGAAGCGGGTCGGACAGACCCTGATCATCAGCCCGGTCAGCCGGGCGCATGGACTGGCGAAGCAAATTGTGAAGCGGATGAATCAGACGATCACGAATAGAGCTTACCGCTTCAACATACGGCATAGGGAGCGTGCAGGAACTTCCCGGATGGCCTTTCAGCGCCTGCTCGGTGCCCGGGCGGTGACCGTAGAGACCTGCTGGAGCCTGGACTATGCCTTAAGAGTAAGGCTGCAGAGTGAGATCGTCTACCACTTTCTGCGGTCTCAGGGGATGATCGGCTAATTAAGGGGATGACACAAGGGATTGACACAACTGAATATAGTGTATATATTACATATATACACTAGTTACAACAAACACAAAGGAAGCTGATGCTGCTGCATGAATATCGTGATATCAAGTACATCTGGCGAACCGATCTACGCCCAGATTGTGGGGCAGGTCCGCCAGATGATTCTCCAAGGCGAGCTACTCTCGGGTACGCCGCTGCCATCGATCCGCTTACTGGCGAAGGAGCTGCAGATTAGCGTCATTACCACAAAGCGGGCTTATGAGGAGCTGGAGCGGGAGGGGCTGATCAACTCGATTGTCGGCAAGGGATCTTTTGTCTCCGGGGCCGATCAGGAATATATCCGGGAACAGCGGCTGCGGATGGTAGAGGGCAAGCTGAAGGAGATTATTGACGAGAGCAGACAGCTGGGCATGGAATACGCTGAACTCGCGGAGATGCTGAAGCTGCTCTATGAGGAGGAACAGGAATGAGTACTGTAATTGAGCTAGACCATGTAACGAAGAGCTACGACCGTTTTGAGCTGAAGGATATTTCGTTATCGATTAAGGAGGGTTACATTACCGGGCTGATCGGCCCGAATGGCGCAGGTAAGACCTCAATGATCAAGATGATAATGGGCTTGATCTCGCAGGACCAAGGGGACATCCGGGTCTTCGGCCAGAACAACCATCAGGAGCAGGCAGCGATTCGGGGGCGGATCGGCTACGTCTCGGATGAGAGCTTTTATTATGAGAATATGACCGTGAAGCAGATGAAGAATATTATTGCTCCGTTCTATCCAGGCTGGGACAACGATACATATCTGAGATTTCAGGAGCAGTTCAAGCTGTCGCCGGGTAAGAGAATTAAGGATCTGTCGAAGGGGATGAAGATCAAGTTCTCGCTCGCCATCGCTCTGTCCCATGGTGCCGATCTGCTGATTATGGATGAGCCTACTTCGGGGCTTGATCCGATCTTCCGCCGGGAGATGCTGGAGCTGCTCAGTGAGCATATTCAGGATGAGAAGAAGTCGATTCTGTTCTCGACTCATAACACCACAGATCTGGACCGGATTGCCGACTATATTGTATTTATTAACGAGGGACGGATTGTATTCAATGAGATGAAGGAGAGTCTGAGCGAGCGCTATTTGCTGGTCAAAGGCGGGAAGGAGCTGCTGGACCGTGATGTCCGCCAGTGGTTCGTGGGGTTGCGGGAGAACGGGCTGGGATTCGAGGGGCTGATCAGCAACCGCGCGGAGGGTGAACGTTATTTCAGGGACACGGCACTCTGCGAGACACCTACGCTGGAAGAGATTATGTATTATACGGTAAAAGGGGACGAAGCCCATGCATAATTCCATTGCGCTGATCCGTAAAGACTTCATACTTACCCGAAAGTTCGCTTTGCTGCTGATTCCCTATTTTGTACTTATGTTATATTCCAATGCACAAGCCTATACGGTATTCTCGTTGTTGCCGGCACTATTGCTGCTGATTAATGCCTGTACGATTGATATGCAGCATAACAATCAGAAGTTTCTGGCCACACTGCCCGTGCCGAGACAGCGGCTGATTCAAGCCAAATATCTGACGATCATTCCACTCTCGCTATTCAGTCTCATTTGTACCCTAATCATGTACTGGGTTGCGGTGACTATGGGCAAGCTGGATGAACCGCTGCGCTGGAGAGAGCTGGGGCTGATTACGGCAGTTATCCCGCTGTTAGCCGCTTTCTATCTCCCGCTGTATTACTGGTTAGGGCAAAAAGGAATGCAGTTCGTCAATGTAGTTTTTATGATGGTCATTATGCTGAGTTTCACTACATTTGGAAGCTTGAACAAGGAATTTCCGGCTCTCGCTCAATGGGTTCAGAACGGTAAAATAGAAAATATGCTGCTCGTAGTCATCGGCGTGCTGGCATACCTGATCATTATTTATGCCTCCTATCTGATTTCGTCGCGGATTTATGTGAACAAGGATATTTAGTCTCATTGCCGGTATAGGCTGCATCACAAAAATGACCTCAGCTTCCACCGTCCAGTGGCAGTCTGAGGTCATTCTTGATCATTCACACATGGTTCACTCAGCGGAAGTTCCCGCTCCGTTCCAGGTTCTCTACGAAGTCCTTGGCTTCCTTGAGGCCCAGATTCCGCGCTTCGCGCACGACCTTGATTGCCTGGATCTTCTTGCCCTCGGCTATCAGCAGGCGGATTCTCCGCTCGAGGTCCGGTGCCAGCTCCGGGTTCTGCACGAACATCGGCGCAGGAATATGGCTGGTTCGGCTGAAGGAGGGGTCAGCGGGCATTCCTCCGTAAGGATCTCTTTGATTGAGCCGGGCTTCCAGCTCGTTCACACGCCGCTTCAGGCTGAACACGCTAAGCATGAGCAATAATACCAGCACCAGAGCCAGAATGGCGATGAGATCGATCGTATCCATATGTTCCATAGGCATTGCTCCTTCCCTAATTATCTACTACCCGTAAGAAGAAAGAATGAACACTTCAGGCCTGATTGTTGATTGTATCCGCTTGGGCGGGACCCTACAATGAGTTACAGGAACAGTACACATCTTGCTTCAACGGTACGCGGATTCCCAATTCATCTGGAGGAGTGATCGCAGTGAACGAAGCTACACATATGAAGGCGATTCGGATACATCAATTTGGAGGGCTAGAAGAGTTAAGGTATGAGGATGCACTGATCCCCGTTCCCGCAGCGGACGAGATTCTGATTAAGGTGGCAGGGACCGCATTCAATCTGGCAGATGTCAAAATCCGCAAGGGATACCTGCAAGCTATTTTCCCGCATGAATTTCCTTACATTCCTAACTTTGAGGTGTCGGGTACGGTGGAGGCAGCAGGAGCAGAGGTTACGGACTTTCAGCCGGGGGACAGAGTCTATGCTGCGCTCGATATGTCCCGGGACGGTGCTGCCGCAGAGTATGTGGTTACCAAAGCGCAGTATGCTGCGCTGGCGCCAGTCTCCCTGGAGCTATCCGATGCAGCTGCGCTGCCGATTGGTGTCTTAACCGCATGGCAGGGGTTATTTGATCATGGTAATCTGCCGCAGGGTGGACGTGTGCTGATTGCCGGAGCCGCTGGCGGGGTAGGCAGCTATGCAGTGCAATTTGCCAAGCAGCATGGAGCGTATGTTATCGGGACTTCCTCAGCGGCCAGTAGGCCGATGCTTCAGGAGCTGGGGATTGACGAGATCATTGATTACACCAAGGAGAGCGTCACGGACAAGCTGAAGGAAAAGGTGGATCTGATCCTCAATCTGTCCCCTGAGAGCACTGAGGTACTCAACACATGGCTGCCGCTGCTAAAAGAGGGAGGAGCGCTGATCTCGGCAGTGAATCCTGCGGACGAAGCGCTGGCAGCGCAGCTTGGCGTTAAGGCACACCGGCTGTTTGCACAAGAGGATCGTACGCTGCTGACGCGGGTTGCAGAGCTGGTGGATGCGGGAAAGCTGAAGCTCTGGATTACTGAGCGTCTGCCGCTGACCGAGTTGGCTGCCTCCCATGCCATGAGCGAAGCCGGTAAGATCCGTGGTAAGGTGCTGATTACGATTTAAGCCTTAGCGATTAGAGTCGACTGCATGAATAAGACCTCATTATAGATCACCGCCAGCTCCTCCGGAGTATAAGGCATCCCGCTGTGCAGCCATTCTTCCGTAATTCCGAGGAAAATAGACGCGGAATGCGCAGCGAGATACTCTGGAGGAACCGCCGGGTGTTCGGCAAATACGCCATTCATCTCCAGCTTCCGGTAGAAGCTGCGCTTGATAACCTCCTTGAATTGCCCCGGAAATGCCGCATCCCCTTTGGCCCCGAGAAATAACCGGAGCCGCTCGCCGTGCTGCTGCAGATACTCAAGGATATGCACCAAGGGCGGATAGGGCAAGCCCTTCAGATAATGCCCGGACATCTCTTCACGTACGATTTTGACAACCATCACCTGCTCCAGACCTGTCAGTATTTCCCGCTGCAGCTGCTCCAGCAGATCGTATTTATCTGTAAAATGCAGATAGAACGTTCCCCTGTTAATATGTGTTCTAAGCGCCAGCAGGCGTACGCTCACCTTGTGAAATCCTTCCTGCTCCATGAGCTGGAGGAAGTTATCCTCGATCAAAGCCCGGGTTCCCGCTGACATCCTCTCATGTATATCGCCCATACTGTGTTCGCCTCTTCCGTTAACTGCTGAAACTCTATCTTTGTGAACTACCATCCACCTAAGAGGTGGCGGCTTCTTGGTCAATGAAGCTACTGCTCCAAGTTTACCCAAGCTCAAAGGCTAGTCCCTAGCCCAATCATTGCAATATCACATGGCTAGTTTCAGTAGGTTTTGAGCAGCGTTTACATCGCGATCATGATGCACATTACATTCTGGACAAGTCCACTCTCGCAAGGCGAGATTCTTCACCTCTGCGTTCTTATAACCGCAACAGGAGCAAAGCTGACTGCTTGCATAGTGCTTAGGGGCAATAATAAGTTCTCTGCCATACCATTGAGCCTTATATTCAAGCATCGAACGGAACTTACTCCAAGATACCTCGCTAATCGCTTTTGCAAGTTTGTGATTCTGCATCATATTCTTTACACGTAAGTCTTCCATCACGATGACTTGGTTTTCGTTTATCATTTTGGCAGACGTTTTATGCAAGAAGTCTTTACGCTGATTCGCTATTTTTTCATGTAGCTTGGCAACTTTCAGCCTAGCCTTATGACGGTTATGGCTTCCCTTCTTCTTGCGCGATACATCCTTTTGCAGCTTCGCTAATCGCTTTTCAGACATACGCAAGTATTTGGGATTGGATATGATTTCGCCATTTGAAGTCATAGCAAAGTCTTTCAGCCCAAGATCAACGCCAATCTTCGTATCCATTTTGGGCAACTGGACGATATCCGTTTCAACCAATACGGAAGCATAATACTTTCCCGTTAGTGTTTTTGAAATCGTGCATGATTTAATCAGCCCCACGAATGGGCGGTGCAGCTTGATTTTGATGCTAGTTTTTAGCTTTGGAATCTTGAGATATCCATCCTTTATAGCAACTGTTCCATTTTGGTTATTCGTTGTGAAGCTATGATTATTCGTCTTCTTGCTCTTGAATTTAGGAAATCCCGTTTTCTTATCCCGAAAAAAATTCTTATAAGCCTTGTCTAAATTCAATTGTGTATTCGCTAAGGCAAGGCTATCGACTTCTTTCAGCCAGTCGAATTCCTTTTTGTATTGTGCGGGTGTATTCCTCAGCATCGTTTCCGTTTGCTTGTAATGTTCAATTTTATCTGCAAGCATTCTGTTGTAGATGAAGCGAACGCATCCGAACACTTTAGCGAAGTAGTGTTGTTGCCCATGGCTAGGATAGATACGGTATTTGTAGGCTTTCAGCAATGGCGATCACCCTTTCACACCTTGGTTTTCGATGTATTTTTGAATGACGTCTATTGGCGCTCCACCCGTTGTAAGCAAGCAATAGGAGCGTGACCAAAAAGCCTCTTTCCAAAGTGATTTTCGGAGGGTAGGAAACTCCTTCTTGATCAGCCTAGATGATGCACTCTTATAAGCGTTGAGAAATTTAGAAATGTCGGTATTAGGATGAGTTTTCATTAGGATATGAACGTGATCCCTGTCATGATTCCATTCCTGCAAAGTCACATTGTAAGTAGGCTGAATGGATGCAAATATCTCTTTCAGACGTTCGGATATTGGATCTGTAATTACTTTCCTACGATACTTGATGACTAGAATAAGGTGGAAGTGAAGGGAGAACACTGAATGGTTATTCGAGTCTAATTTCATTAATTTCACTGACCTTTCCAAGATACGACTGAATATTTTAATTATAGCATCTTAGGCGGTTAGAATCCATGTGGATTAGACCGTTTCCATTCATCCCACACTTAAAGAAGGTAGGATAAATATGTCAACAAGAGGGTTGAAATAGGTTATTTCCACCCAAAATTCAAATGTAAGCTATAACATAGTCATTCCGTTTACCATAAATGAGATTAAATGGTGTATAATTAGGGGAAAGGGAGGTGATTCTGATGACTGAATTCCCTACTGGCGGTGGACCCCCGATCTATTCGAATGACCCCGGCGGGCACAAAGCCAATCATGACGTCAATGAACAGAAGCTTCATCGTGAAGGGCCTTTGGGATTATGGCGGGAGATCTCTGATATGGTTATTGCGGTAGGTGTTATTGCTTTGATTATTGGTGTGATCATGTGGATTTCTTAGTTAAATAAAAAGCACATAAGATTATAACTTGAAGCATGGTCGTCGTTGCGGTGAACATTTGGCCCTCCGGCCGCTGTTGTATTTGGATTTCCTGATTAATACCGCTTTTCGAGGTAGAAATCCAAATACAAAGGCGGACGCTAACGCTCCTACAGTTCCAAATTTCCCCTCCACTTCTTTTGCTTTTTTGTTAATTTCTTTAGTGCGTTTTATACAATAACTCCAAATGAATTGTTTAGGAGAGTCATGAAATGATAGGGAGAGGGTCTAAATGATATATCACCGGGCCGAGCGGGCGATTGAGACAGAACGGTTACTGCTGCGTTTATTCAAGCCAACGGATGCTACAGATGTCAGCTATCATTGTAACAATTACAATATATACAAGAGTACTTTGACCCTTCCGTACCCGTATCCAATAGAGTGTGCGGTGGACTGGATCGCGAATCATGAACAGAACTTTGACCTGGACAAGATGTATGACTTCGCAATCACTGACAAGGCAGACGGCCGGTTATATGGAGCGGTTGGGTTATCTAATCATCCGTCCCATCATAACGGTGAAGTCGGGTATTGGATTGGCGAAGCCCATTGGGGGCACGGTTACGGAACCGAGGCTGCCAGGGCGGTTATTGAATTTGCTTTTGCAGAGAAGAAGTATCACAAGGTCTATGCCCGGCATTTCGCCTCCAACCCGGTCTCAGGCAGAATTATGCAGAAATGCGGAATGACCTATGAAGGCACCCTGAAAGATCAAGTACATAAGATTCATGCCTATGAGGATTTGGTGTATTACGGAATTGTGAATACGGAGGAGGCTTCGCCTAATGGTCTATGAATTCGAAGGTGAGATTAAGCTGCTGGAAGGTAAAATGAAATGGAAGGTCGTGTATTTTCCGTATTCCGTCCAAGAGGCATTCCATACGAATAGCAGAATACCTGTACATATCGCCGTAGACGGGCATGAGTTCGAGCATACGCTGCTGCCGTCCAGGAACGGGCATTATTTTGTGTACAATGAGTTCATCCGGAGGGCGGTCCGTAAAGAGCTGGGCGACATGCTGCATGTCACACTCACAAAGAGCGTGGAACTCCGTGCAATTGTTGTACCCGCATACATTAAGGAGGTTCTTGAAGACCATCAGATGCTCAGCACATTCCTGGATCAGCCCGATTACCTGAAGCGGGAACAGATTAATTATATTGAGCTGGCGAAAAAGGAGGAGACCCGAAGTAACCGGAGCTTGGCATTAGCCCAAAAACTGCATAAGAGCCTCTAACTCCGATAACCCCGAGCCACTCTTCCTTCGCCATCAGCCCTTCCCTCGATATTCACTCGGGGTTTGGCCGGTGAACTTCTTGAACTGCCGCATGAAATGGACATCGTTCTCATAACCGCAACTTGCAGAGATCTGGCTGACGGTATAGGTGGTGCTCTTCAGTAAATAGGACGCATGGCCCACGCGGTTAAGGATGATGTCGCTGACGGCCGGAATACCGAAGATTTGCTTATAGATCTGCTGAAAATAGGACGGGCTCATGTTCATCCGCTCCGCAAGCTGTTCGACAGAGTACCAGGTGGAGGGGGAACTGAGCACTTCATTTCTCAGGTTCAGGAATGAATCATAGTATTTGCTGACCGGCTGGCTAGACTCCACATGATGCCGCATATCGCTAAGCTTCATGAACAGGCAACGAATAATGGAGTCGATAATCTCCTGGCGGAAGCTGCCGTTCTGCAGATTCTCCCAGTGAAGCTCAATCACTTTTCTGGTGATATAGAGAGGGTCATGGGCCTTCATTAAGGTGTCCAGCGGCAGCTTCAAGCGTTCAAACCAAGCATTCGCCCCCTCCAGCTCGAAGTGAAACCAGTCATGCACCAGCGGCAGCTCTGCGTCTCTGTAGAAGTAGTGGCTGTTTCTGTTATAGATGATGTAAGTATTCGGTTCAGCGTAGACGCTCCGCGTCTGAAGCCTCAGCTCCATCTTGCTCCGAAAGAATACAAAGACGTAATCGCCGGAGCCTTCCGGGCGGTCAATCGTCATGCCCTCTGGATGAATAACATTCGAACCGCACCGCTTTAGGGTGATCATACACAATTCCACCTTTTTGGAGGATAGATCAGTCAATCAATAGAATAATTCATTTTCTTTCCAGGGACAAGGGAGTACTCTGTGATAGTGAATATGGAGAATACTTCAGTAATGAGAAAGAGGGTTCATTCTAATATGACTGGAACAACGACGAAAGCAGCTACGAAATTCTATACCCCGAACTACCCGAGACCCCAATTTGTCCGTAGCCAGTGGCTGGATCTGAACGGAGAATGGGACTTTAGCTTTGATGATGATCACGCAGGCATTGCGGCGCGCTGGATGGATCGTTTTCCGGCCACACATACCATTAACGTTCCATTCACCTACGAGACAGCGGCCAGCGGCATCGGTGAGGAGAACTTCCACCCGCGGATCTGGTACCGCAAGCAACTCGTCCTGTCCCCGGCGGTAGAAGGGAAGCGGACAGTGCTGCATTTTGAAGGCGTGGACTATAAGGCGGTCTGCTGGGTAAACGGCGGCTATGCCGGAGAGCATGAGGGGGCGTATGCGCGGTTCTCATTCGATATTACCGATCTGCTAGGGCAGGATGGCGTGAACGAGATTGTGCTGATGGTGACTGACAGCGACAGCTGTCTCCAGCCCCGGGGCAAGCAGCGCTGGGCGGGCCGGAACCACGACTCATTCTATGTGCAGACCACCGGCATCTGGAAAAGCGTCTGGCTGGAGCATGTCCACGCTACCCGGCTGGATTCCGTGAAAATGACGCCCGACATTAACCGCCAAATGCTCCGCTTGGACTACAGCCTGCAAGGCTTGAATGAAGCACAGGATCTCCGGCTGGAGACGGAAATTACGTTTCAAGGGGAAAGAGTGAATAAGCTTAGCTTGCCGGTAGATAGAGCTTCGATGACCGTGGAGGTCAGCATGATGGAAGGCATTAACGGGCCTTGGCTGCAGAACCTGTGGTCTCCGGGGAACCCGAATCTTTTTGACATCGAGTTCGTGCTGTATGCGGGTGAACAGGAGATAGACCGGGTCGGCTCGTATTTCGGTATGCGCAATATCTCTATCAAGGGCGGCCAGATCCTGCTGAACAACCTCCCGCTGTATCAAAGACTGATCCTGGACCAGGGCTACTGGACCGATAGTCATCTGACCCCGCCGTCAGAAGAAGCGCTGATTCAAGATATTGAAGCGATTCTGGAGATGGGCTACAATGGGCTGCGCAAGCATATGAAGGTGGAGGACGCCCGGTTCCTGTACTGGTGTGACGTCAAAGGGGTATTGGTCTGGTCGGAGATGGCTGCCGCTTATGAATATAACGACGAGGCGCTGGAGCGGTTCACCAACGAATGGCTGGAGGTCGTGCGGCAGCAGTATAATCATCCGTGCATCATCACCTGGGTGCCTTTTAACGAATCGTGGGGAGTGCAGAATATCCTTCATGACGTCCGGCAGCAGACATTCACGGAGGGTATCTATTATTTGACCAAATCTATCGATCCTTACCGTCCGGTGATTACGAATGACGGCTGGGAGCATACGGTATCTGACATTCTGACCCTGCATGATTATGTCGAGCGGGGCGAAGCGCTATATGAAACTTACAAAGATAAAGATTCTATCACGGGCAGCAGCGGTACCTATAACGAGTGGAAGTTTGCTTTTGCAGAAGGTTACAAGTATAAGGGGCAGCCTATCATCATCAGCGAGTATGGAGGCATTGCCTTCAAAAGCGAACACGGCTGGGGCTATGGCCATCAGGTGGATAGCGAGGAAGCTTTTCTGGAGCGGTTCGGCAGCTTGACCCGGGCGATTCAGGCCATTCCATTCATCTCCGGGTACTGTTATACCCAGGTTACCGACGTTCAGGATGAGGTCAACGGGTTAATGACTGCGGATCGCGAGCCAAAGGTGCCGCTTGTACGGATTAGGGAGATTAACCTGGGCCGGGGGATGTAAACTCTTTCAAAAAATCATAGAAGGGGTTGACGAAAGGAGAATATTAAACTATCATTCATAATAGTTACAAAAAATTAATATTTGTCAGGCAGCATTAGCCGGCAAGAAAGGAGACTGAGTTCTTTTTGAAGAAAGGAATCGTATGGCTACTGAGTATTGTGCTATTGCTATCGTTTGGATCTGAAAGAGCATCTGCGGATGACAGCTCCAGACTTGATCAAGAGGTTAATGATGTGATGGGAACTCCATATAAATGGGGAGGAACCAAGGCATCTGAAGGGTTTGACTGTTCCGGATTTATCATATACATATTTGGCAAGTTCAACTTAGATCTTCCGAGAACATCCAAGTCGCAGGCAAGTGCAGGCGAATATGTAGCCAAGTCCGATTTACGTCCGGGAGATCTTGTCTTTTTCGAAACCGGGGGCAACGGCATCTCGCATGCAGGCATCTATGTGGGCGACAACAACTTTGCACATTCCTCAAGCAATAAGGGCGTTACGATCACCAGCCTGTCATCAGGCTACTATAAGGAACGGTATGTTACCGCCAGAAGAACCATTTCTGAGAGCACTTATCAGAAGATGACTGGCAATTAAATATGTAAGACGAAGAGCCTCTAGACTTTCTAGAGGCTTTATTTATATGATTTGACACGCAAAAGAAGTGTGATTATAATGGTCGTAGCAACTATAGTCATGACTGTTATAAAGGAGGCCGACCTTGGAGTTAGAACAATATATTGGTGTGAATGTGCAGCGCGCGGCACTTAAATTGAATAATTACTATCAAAAGGTAGTCAATCCGTTTGACATTACAGTAGATCAGTGGGAAATCCTCATCGTACTATGGGAAAAGGAAGGGATTACGCAAAAAGAACTTGCCGAGAGACTGCACAAGGACCAGACTAATGTTGCACGAATGCTGTTCAAGCTGGAGAAGAAGGAATTCATTTATCGTGTGGTTCATGAGACGGATCGAAGGTCTTTGCGTGTATATTTAACGCCTAAAGGACGGGATATCAAAGAAGAAATCCTTACCCCTTCCAATGAGGCATATAACAAAACGATCCAGGGGTTATCCAAAGAGGAAGTTGAGACGTTTCGCAGGGTTCTTACTGTAATCTACAACAACGTAAAAGATCTATAGTCTTAAGAGGAGACTCTCTATAATCAAAGGGAAGAGAGTTTTCTCGGTTATATACTTGCTGCGGCAACTATAGCTGTGTCTATTATAATTCCAAAACTTATTCTTAAAAGGAGAATTGTCAGATGGAACTATCAGCAAAAGAAGCAGGGGTCTTCGACGCCAAGTACAGAGCATTGACCATTGGGATTATTCTTGCTGTAACTACCGTTGCGTTTGAAGGTTTAGCCGTGGTTACGATTGCTCCAAGCCTGGCACAAAAATTGAACGGGCTACATTTATACGGCTGGATATTTAGCTCTTTTCTGTTGGCACAAATCCTGGGGACGATGATCATAGGAGCGCGGATTAACAAACACGGCCTATTTGCCTCGTTTGGCCTATCCATACTGTTTTTTGTGATCGGTATCGTGATTGCGGCGACTTCCGTGAATATGATTACCCTAATCATAGGGAGGGTGTTTCAAGGTTTTGGTGGAGGTGCTATCATTACATGTGTTTATTACAGCATCACTTTAGGTTACCCCGATAAGCTGAGAACGAGAATACTTGCTTTGTTTTCCGGCGCATATATTGTACCTGCCTTAATTGGCCCTTATATTGCCGGGCTTATAGCGGAGCATGTCTCCTGGAGACTTGTTTTCTGGCTGGTGCTTCCCTTCATTGGTTTGGCTGTCATGCTGACGCTTCCCGCTTTCCGCAAATTTACAGTTAGAGTGAATACCTCGTCCAAGAATAACCGAAAAGAAGGTTTGGCAGTCCTACTGACTATTGGAGCGGGAATGTTGCTGGCTGGGCTGGGCTTTATAACCGATTGGAAAGGCATGGTGCTGTCGGCAGCAGGCTTACTTATCATGATTCAGCCCTTGCGGAAGCTGCTGCCAGAGGGCACCTTAAGTGCCAGAAGAGGTTTGCCGGCTACGATTGCTTCCAGAGGATTCTTTGTGGCCAGTTATAATGCGACCGAGAGCTATGTTGTCCTGGCTTTGACAGATGTGAAAAAGCTTCCTGCGGATATGGCGGGATTAATTGTAGCCGCAGGTGCATTAAGCTGGTCAGCGGCAGCCTGGATCCAGTCCAAGTTAGATGCCAAGGATCATGGGACGGGACGGAAGAAGCGGGTAACCGTTGGTATTGGATTTATGATTATTGGAGTGGCTGCGGTCATTCTCGCTGTTGGCCTTCCCGAAGGAGGGATCGCATTTGCAGTGATTTCACAGCTTTTCACTGGCTTCGGCATCGGTTTGGCACATCCTACGACCGGAGCGATTGCACTGCAGCATACCACAACAGGTGAGGAAGGAGAGATAGCCGCCAGCCTTCAGTTTACAGACGCATTTAGTCCGGGGTTAAGCATTGGAATCGGCGGAGGCCTTATCGCCGTCAGTCAATCACTGGATTTGGGGTTGTTGACTGGGATTATATTGGCTCTGTCTCTTCAATTGTTTTTCGTTCTTTTAAGTTTTATGCTTTCCTTCCGTATTAAGCAGGCGAAGGGCTTCTTCTAAAAGAAAGATTAACAAACTCCAGATCGATATAAGTATTTCTTATAAAAATACCTGAAAGAAATACGGCGCATCATCGCAGCCGATTCAATGATCATCTTCGGATTCCATGGAGAGCAGTTTACTCCTTCCGGTGGCGTGGACTCCTTCATTACCAGTGTCGAACAGCTGCGGCATGGATTGGACATCTTTCCTGTAGACTGAGATAATACAATGGAATCCATCTAAGGTGGTGTATGCAGATGCCGGCAACCTGGACATTTCATGCAAGCAGAATCAGAGTATCCCCTACTGTTAACTAATCATTTACAGGGGGAATCTAGAACCGCCCGGCCACCCTTCATGAGGTGGCTGGGTGTGTTTTCCGAAAGGACACAACTATGAACCTGTCAGAACTAACCCAACATACTGCATCCCGCCTAAGTCCAATGCGACTGATCCCATGGGCATGTAGATGACCGGGAATTAGCCTGATCTCTACTCTATAATCAGACGGCGACGTTGCCCTGGAATCCACCGGGGGGAGTCGCCGTTTTTGTTAGGGTGTGTAGCTCATAGTGTGCCCTGGCTCCTCGATATGCACCATCACCCGCACCAAATAATCCTCCGGATGCTTTATAACGATCTCATCCAGCAGGAATTCCTCGTAAGCATCTCTTTTAATAACATAAGTTCAAAACCTTCACAAGCAGGAAACCTAACCCGGATAGCAGGACCGATCCGATCAAGCCGGCTCCGAAGGCCTTGAGGCCCATGCGTCTAAAAGCAGCTAAATCTACGTTCAGGCCGAGGCCCGCCATAGCCATTGCAATGAGGAAGTACGCAGCAAGTATAAGCTTATCCGTGATTGCTTCAGGGATGATCTGCAAAGTATTGACGGTGCTCATTAGCAGGAACCCCAGGATAAACCAAGGAACCGGTACAGATCTCCAATTGGATGGTCCGGTCTCCGGGTTCGCCTGCCGCTCCTTGCGGTTGGCCCAGATTCCGATGATTACAGCGATCGGCACCAGCATGGTGACACGCGTTAATTTGACGATGACTGCCAGATCAACTGCCTGCTTGCCGGCTGGCCCGGTTGCTGCAATGACATGAGCAATTTCATGGAGGGTGGCCCCTGAGAAGATGCCGTAGCCCAGTGGAGTCAAGTTAAGGAAAGGGTAGAGAAGGGTATACGCCAGTGTAAAAAGGGTGCCTAAAATCGCAACGGTTGCCGCGCTGACCGCCGTCTCCTCGTCACTTGCTTTGAGCTGCGGGGCGATGGCTACTACCGCTGCCGCTCCGCAGATCGCCGTGCCGCAGGCCGTCAGCAGTCCCAGTCTGTTTTCTACCCTGAACAGTCTCGCAAGCACAAGCACCGTACAGATTGTAAACCCAATACAAACCATGGCGATCAGCAGCACCTTGGGGCCAGCCTGAAGGATATCCTTCAGGCTAAGCCGCATGCCCAGCAGAATGATGCCATACCGCAGGAGCTTTTTGGAGGTAAAGGAGATGCCGGGTGTTAAATAACTTGGAACGCCTAGCGTTGCTCTCCAGATCATTCCGAGCAGGATGGCTATTACTAATTGCCCCATAATGCTCAGGAAAGGGAAGATAGATACGTATTTGGCGAACAAGGCCAGCATTAGAGGCAAAGCGATACCGAGCGCAAACCCCAGTTTTTTCTTTTCCTCCATGTGTACCGCGAGTTGTGGATTCATCGAAGTCACGTCCAATAGGTTGGATTTAGTTCCTTTAACCACTATAGTAAGTTATGATTGATTAGGGAAATACGGATTTTAAATCTATATCATAATAAATTGTTATTTTAAAAGGGGCGTGCGATCGATCATGTTTGAATCCCTGGTGGTGTATGTAACGGTTGTGGAGCAGCGGAACTTTTCCAGAGCGGCAGAGCTTCTGCATCTGTCACAGCCTGGAGTCAGTCTGCAGATCCGTAATCTGGAGAAGGAACTCGGTGTGAAGCTCATGAACCGTTCGCCCAAATGGGTGAAGCTAACGGAAGCAGGCGAGCTGTTCTATAGACGGGCGAAGGAAATGCTGAATCTCTATGAGTCTGTTAAGCTCGATCTGGCCCGGCTGTATGATACCGTCAGTGGAAGCTTACATATTGGGGCTAGCTTTACAATTGGCGAATATGTGTTGCCCCGGCTGTTCTCATCCTTCGCCAAGCAATATCCCGATGTAGACATGGGGATGACGATTGCGAATTCAACAGAGATTGTCTCTGCCTTGCGGGAGAATAAGATTGAAGTGGGTCTGATCGAAGGAAGCATCGAGGCGGCGGATCTGCAGGTTGTTCATTTTATGAAAGACGAACTGATTATCGTCGCTGCTGAGAATCACCCGCTCTCACGAACGGGTGCGGTGGAGGTGGGCGTACTCCAGGATCAGATATGGGTGCTGCGTGAGAGCGGTTCGGGGACGCGTTCGTTCAGCAATCATTTTTTGGCACAAGCTGGTCTAAGGATGAAGCGCTCCTATGAGATCAACAGCAGTCAGGGCGTGAAGGAGGCCGTAGCTGCCGGACTGGGGATTTCCATTCTCTCAAAGTGGGTGGTCCGCAGGGAGATCGAGACCGGTAAGCTCTTAGAAATTCCTGTGCAAGGCCTGAGCCTTGAAAGAGACTTCTCGATTGTGCGGCTGACCGGTCATGTTCCCAGCCGGGCGAACGAGGTGTTCGTGGAGAGATTGGTTAAGCTGGATAGTGCTTTTGCCTGAACCGGAATAGTGACGAGGTCATCTAACGGTCCGATATACGAGGCCTATGGCACCAGAATCAAATGTTTTATTTTCAATAAGCTTCAGAGTAGTCTTCTCCTGGATACCTTGGAATAATGGTAAGCCGCTGCCGATCAGGACGGGGGAGACCGTAATTTTATATTCATCGATTAAGCCAAGCTGCATAAGAGTGTGTGCGAACCGGGGACTGCCGAGAATGACGATATCCTCGCCTGGCTGCTCTTTGAGACGCTGGATCTCTTCCTCGACGTCCTCTTTGACCAGTCTGGAATTATTCCATTCAACGTTCTCCAGGGTTGTGGAAAAGACCACTTTGGCTGTCTTCTCAATCCATTCCGCATGATCCCGTTCGTGCTGCGAAGCGGAGGGATCTGCTGGGACGGAGGGCCAATAACTATGCATCATTTGATATGTCCCACGACCCCAAATGACCGTGTCCGCAGTACTCAGAATTTCCCTTGCGTGGCTCTCCAGATCAGCATCATAGGCAACCCAGCTAATATCCATTGGGCCGTTCGGGCCTTCTACAAAACCGTCAAGCGAAGCGTGCAGGAATAGCACAAGTTTTCTCATATTCGTTGATACTCCGATATTCAATTTGGTTATTAGGCTTAGTATAACTCATTATGTTTTGAATATTAAAGATTTAAGATTTGGCCTTAGATGACCTGGGGGATACGCTTAAACATAGCTGGCAATAGGGGCAGAAGATGCAGGACAGGGTTAGTTGAGGGCGGCATCCGGGATTTTTGAAGGAAGAGTTTTAGCTCTGTTTGTCATTATTGCGATTGCGGAAGAAATAGTAGTGTCACTCATGACAACCCAGACGAGGAATTCTGGGGAAGAGCTGGCTTTACATGTTCCTTGGGCTGTAGTTCCTATTATACTTATACATTTTCATTTAAATTTATTAAAAATATTTAAACATTGATTATATAATAATTAATGATAATTGCATGACATAAACCACAATATAACATTATGTGATAAAATTTGATTTGAGGATGAAATTGATTTTATCAAATGTAAACTTTTCAGTTTATTATGATTCTATATCAAGTTCTTTACTAAGCTTTTTCAAAAAGTTGAAATCTTGAACTCGTAGACTGATTTGCTTCAAGGTAATTCTTGAATTTAATGTATGAGTCATTTGATGCACTATTATCATTGTATACGCTCTTGTAGAAAAGGTGTGTTTTAGACTATTAAGTGAGATATCCTCAAAGGCATATCATGATAAGTAATTGTTATAGGGAGTGGACGGATAGAAATGTATAAAAAAATAAATCGCTTGTCATATAGCTCATTTCATTTCATTGAGTCTATAGATAAAAAACTTAATTTAATGGTATCTCAGATTCTTGATCAAATTGAGTTAGCCATATGGAATGATTACTTAGTTAAAATGCAATCTCCCTATGATCAAGTAACCGTAGATTACTATTTAACTCACCACTTGAAAGTTCAAAATCAATTGATAAATATCAAATTTAATATTGCAACTACGTTATCCGCAGAATTATTAGATAGCATAAGTCTTGATACAGCGTGAACAGTTGGAGGCTTTACTTAGTCAGCCGCAATACTTGTATTTAAAGAGAAAATACTTTGGATAGACAACATTTGAAGTATAGGACGATGACTGAAATTTAACATTAGAATTGGGACGATTCACTTTTTTATCGGTCACTTCCTCACAAAACCCGTATTTTGTACATATGTATAAGACGATCTTCGATCCTTGTTATAGAGTAGCGTTCCCACCTTCGCGAACCTTCATGGGCTTTAATCTTCTCTTTCTCGACTAATCCACAATTACTAAGTTTTCATAATTTGAGCCATCGCCGATGTTATCAGCGGACAACCATTCAAAATAGCTTAATCCTAGTTTCTTTGCGATAAAATAAGCTGGCGGCTCTTCACCAACATATTTCACTAAATCAAAAGCTTTTTCCACGTCTTCAATTGAATTACCCTGCTTCATAATTAATTCTCTAAGTAGAACCATATCGAGCTCATCTTTCTGAATAATTAGTTCATCAGTCCAATCGCATTTATATGTAGATATGATTTCATCCTTCTCAAAAATGGATAGTTCCCATCCGTGATCTTCCATATATGAATAATGAACTAATAAGCCTGGATTTAATGATACAATCGATTTACGGATACCAAATGCCGGTCCCTTAATAATAAAAGTCACCCAACCATTAGACTCAGGGAAAACAAATCCTTTATTGTTTGAAGCTCTAATTAATTCAACGACTTTTTGCTGATCGCTTGTCTGCAAATGATAACTTGCACTAAATTCGCTCATCATTCAGCTCCTATTGAGTTTTTTTATAGCGTACCACCACGTTCTCTTTTAATCAAAACATTGGAAATAGCCATTATGTAGAGTATTCGCGAAATCATTATGCTATCCTGCCCGTCAGCTTAATGAAACACTGGAAGTCTAATACTTTATTTTCTTTTGACAGTTTGCTGTTTCATTAGCCATTCCCCATGGTTGGTGTTTGCAGAGAATGGGAGAATATGCATCTTATTTATGTTTTCAAATGTTAAAAGAGACGACACATTGTGCCGCCTCCATTACATATGTTCACTTTGCTGTCTGTATACAACGGTTATCCCATAAAAAACTCAAACAAATCTTCATCAGTCCGCAAAATTCTGGACTCCTCCACACCCAGCTCCACTGCCAAATCCACGGAAGCAGCGGCCAGTACTGCCGAATTCGCCTTCACATCGAAGGCTGCATCAATAAGTGAATGATAACGGCTGTAAGTCTGGTTAATCCGGGTAATGATCTCTTGATATGCCTGATCGACTTTTGCCAGTAAGGAATCTGTGTAAGCATCAAGCATACACTTTAATTCCTGCTCCCTTGCCTCAAGCTTCCCCTTGGCGAAACCCCACACCAGGTTAGCTGTTACTGTTCCGACAATGGAACCCAGCACCGGAACCGGAATCAGCATCTGGCCGATGGCTCCCCCTGTTGCCGCAATGCCCGCTTCGATACAGAGTACCTGACCTTGTGTAACAAATTCGTCCATGGAGATTTGCTCCTGCTCTAGATCAGCCATCAAGGAAGACAATCCCATCATGGCACTCGCGACTGCTCCGGCGAATGGAGCAGAGAGTGACGTCAGATTGGTCAGTGCATAAATCGTTCCGGCCGTAACGCCTGCCTTCGCTCCTGCCTTCGCTCCATCAAGCCCGATCTCCTGCCAATCCTCATGTTCAAACTCGTGAAGCTTCTTCCCCTCCTTCACCTTACGGTAAATGGCGGTAACTGCGGATAAGGAAGCGGAAACAGCAGCAGCCGTACCCGCTGCTTTGACTCCTTCCCTGATGGAAGGCGACTTTTGCGCTTCAATCTGCTTCACTTTTTCTTTCCCGTCCTGACGGATGTCTTTTTGGATACGCCGATTCTCATCCACAAGCTGGTCCTGAACCTTGGTGACCGTCTCGCCTGCTTTACCCAGCTGGACTTCACTATATTCCGAGATAGAAGGCTTAACTACATTCTGGAAGCTCCGGCCGGTACGCTGTTCAAGCTCCTCCACCTTCTTAAGAATGGCCCGGACAGATTTCTCGTTTAAGCCTGCCGGCATACTGCCGGAGCGGATAGTCTGAATAATCTCGTATTGATCCTTCGGAATCGAGTAGTCCATCGATAAATTTTCATATTTATCAAAATGCTCCAGCACATGCTTGAGTGTATTATTGGTACCGTTGATAAACTTCGACTGGACCTTAACACCTTTTAGAATAAAGTCCTCCGGCGCTGTTCTTCCAACCCCTTCAAAGGTAGCTACCTCCGGGTTTCCGTGCAATGCTGCCCGAGCATTGCGAACATGCACTTCCATTTGTTCCGCCACTTCTCCATGCTTCGTCTGCCCGGACCCCAAGATATTATCCGGCTTTGCAAGGAACTGGCGCATTTTTTGCATATGACCCAAGGCATTTTCAAAAAAAGACTCTTGTTGTCCCTGAGCTGCCAGCACATCCCTGACAGTCTGATCAATCTTACGTGCCGCAGCTTCCTGCTTCCAGTCATTAAATGCGCCAATACCGACAGCAGTTATCTGGTTCTTCCATACCTGTGAAGCCATCTTATTTGCCGACTTCCTTCATGAACAACGCTGACATGCTTTCTGTATTATTAATGATCGCCCGCAGGATATCCCGTTGGTCCTGGCTGAACTCGGTATAGGACCGGATCGATCTGGCAGTACCGGTAAAGGTCAGCAGACTCTGTTCCAGACCGATTGCCAGCTTCTGCGTGGATTCCTTCAAGTGTACAATCTCAGCATCAGTAGCCTCCAGCACCCTAGTGGCTTTAACAATCTCCACCCGCTCTTTATCCGCTTTGATCGCTGCATCCTTGTTCTTCTTGCTGGCAAGGAAACCGCCGGCTGCAAGACTCACAGCGCCAATGCCCCAGCCGACCGGTCCTGCCAAGGCAAGAAGGGCACTGCCGCCTGCCATACCACCGCCGCCCGCAGCAAGTGCACCGCCGCCCAACCAGGCTAGAGCCGCATTAGTTGCTGCTGCTCCCGTCAGTCCGGAGATAGCAGCGCCTGTTGAAGCTGTGCCGAAGGTAGTCGCAATTGCCATCGCTGCCGTCGGTGCTAGTGCAGCTGTTGCTACACCAGCTGCTACGCCTGCTGCCGCGCCGCCTCCGGCCAGCTTAATCATTGTTTTTTCATCATAGGAAATTTCACTCAACGCCTTAAAGCTGGCCAGATTAACACGAACCTGCTCAATGCTTTTGGCAAACTCCTTTGGCGTGTTGGCAAGTGTATTAATATAAGCCTCCACTTTTTTAATAACATCGGTGCCGTAAGTGCGAACATTATGTAGTTTGATTGCATTTCCTTTTACCTTTTCAGAAGAAACCTCATATTTGCGCAGTGCCGATTTCAGCTTCTCGATAGCTTCTTTCTTCAAAGAGCTGTTTAGCATGATAGATTACTCCTTTTTTATATTAATCTGGGTCTTTTTACATAGTAATATATTTCATCCTGATCGTCTGTCGTATATTGTCGGGAGAATATTATTATATTCATGGCGTTAAACCTATCTCTGTTTTCTTGCTAAATGCAAAAGAGACTCCAGCTCTTTATCTCGAAAGGTGTCTATGGATGATGGAAAGCGGAGTCTTTAATTCATGTGAAGCATCTTCAATAAACTGCTGCTGCCGGAACGCTTGCTTCAGGCTGTTCATCAGCTCGTTGAACATCAGCGACAGCTCGGTCATTTCATCATGCTGATTGGTAATCTGCCCCCTTTCCTTCACTCCGTTTTCTCTGTTCCGTTTCATCGTACTGATACATGGAATTGATGGGATTAAGCAATTAGAACGCAAACAGCCTGCCCCCGATCAGACTATCCAGCTTTTCTTTTGATTAGTATACGTAAATAATTGTTTAACAAACTGCTCTTAAACTATATTCATAAAAATAAAGCCGTCCTGAGATTTCAGGACGGCTTATGATGGCTGGGTTATTGTTCCAATTTTACTATCAGACAACTTCATAACTTTAATGTGTACTTCACATCTTTAATGTCACTGGACAACTAATATTAATGTCAAGTTACAAACATTAATGTATCTGAACAATAGATTTCATTATTTGAAGTAGATGACTTGTAATTAAACGATATATTTACAAATGAAAGTAGACCAGGAGCTTAAGATGAGAGATTAGTACCCAGGGACCAAAGTGTAAATTCCAGTTGCTTCTCTGATTGGTTAGGGGACTTTGTGTCGGTCAACATGTCTGTCACTTTCCGTGCCACTCTCGCCATGAGCATGTCATGGTTTATCCGGTCAAAGAATTTCTCCAGATCAAGGTCTACGACCCATCTGAGACCGCTTTGGATGTATCTTTGAGCTTGTTTCACAGCGTCATGGGCACTCTTTCCTGGCCGAAAGCCGTAGATGTACCAGGAGAACCCCGCGTCAAAGATCGGGTTCATGACTTGTAGAAGTGCCTGCTGGAGAAAACGGTCCATTACGGTTGGGATGCCTAGCAGCTGTATACCGCCTCCGGGTTTGGGGATTTCCTCCCGTTTGACGGGTGCAGTTCTGTAAGTCCCCGCTAGAAGTTCGGCTTTCACCGTTTGCCAATATGTTTTCAAGTAAGCCTGTAAATTCGCTGCCGTTACATGGTCCACACTGGGCGCTCCTCCGTTTTGTACCACTCGTTTATACGCGAGCCGAAGGTTATCTCCTCGAGCATTCGCTCCAGCAAGTGACTCTCTGCTTCGCGAGAGGAAGGGACAATTTGTGCCGACGAAGAACTCGGCGCTTTCGGCTCTCCTGGCGGCTTCACCACTTCTCTTTGCTGGCAGCTCTCTTGCGAGATATTCGACTTTCTCTGCTCTTCATACGAACGCATCGGTTTCCGCTCTCCTTTCGGTTTAGCCCTTCCGTTAGCTGCCCGCGACCACTGGAGTTTACCGCGCCAGCCCCTGGTAGCTTTGGATTTCGTCATGATATGGTGACTCATCCGGCTGGCACAGCCTCGAATCCAGTTCGTGTACCTTGGCCCGCGCTTTTGCCTCCGGCTTCCTTCAGATTCCACCTCACGATGGATAGCCTTACCCTTGGCTAGCGGTAGGCGCTCGCCAGCCCCGTTCGGGACTTTCACCCTAAAGATAACGCCCAATGCTGGGCGTACATATAAAAAAAGGCCGCCAATTAGCGGCCTTTTTTCTAAGAGTTACTAACCTCAGTTGCCATTTTCATCGTCTGGACCATGTGATATTCTTTCTTCACAATCTCTTCGAGTTTTACGATAGCTTGAGCATGAACACGATTATTAGATGCGATCATTTTAATAACTGTCGTTCTATAAATTTCCCATAAACGACTTAGCTCCGTGCTTTGTTCTGCTAACTTCTTATAGAGATTGGTATGGGACGATTGATCTTCCAGTAACTTAAAAAGCCTGTTATTCTTCTTATGATTCTGTGCAAAAGAACTGCTTCTCAAGGCAAATATGCTAGTATCGTTCAAATTACCTACAAGCTCTTCGAATTCCTCTACATAATCGGTCAACGCTTGTAGACCCAACTGATAATGAAGACCATATTGCTCAAGAAAAGCGACATTATCCTCCAATAGATTGCTTCTGAGTTCTGAGATAAACGAGTCCTGTACTGAAAATTCATGTTTAAAATTCCTTATCGATCCTTCATGCACAGAAACCATGATGAATCTAACTTTTTTGCCGCTTTTCATTAGATATTGGGTAGATTCCATAATGACTTCAAGTGGAGTTAGATAATCGTGCATCCGCCCTGGAGATAAGCAATCTTCAATTACCGTGTATGCCTCCCCACTCACACATTTTCCATGAATAAAGGTCGGATGGATAAAATGGATTTTTCCGGATTCTCTTCCACTGGAATAAAAGAAGCGGTCCACATCGAGAAAGACATATTTCTGCTTGTCTAAAGCCCCTTGAATCATCTCATCCAGGAAAGGTATATCAGATTGCTCAAGAAGCTGATCCTCAAAGCGGAGATAATGATAGAGCTGTTCCGTGTTATATTGAACTTTCGGCAGCATTAATCCTTGCTGAAGCAAGCTTTCAAAATTGTCTTCGGGGAATGTCTGGTTGATGAGTTTTTTCCAGTACTGCGTTTTAAAAGTCAGAGGCAGCTCCTCGAACGATGAATGATGACTAATGAGAATCGACATCAAGTTATTATTGACACAATCAAGCCATATGTCATTATAAGGCAAAATCCGATGGGTAGGTATCACATGGTCAACTCCCTATGATGAACTCACTGATTAGGTGGATAGCCAGCTCACATCATTTAACGTACCGTCAGGGCGGAGAATCACTTCCTTCGGAAGAGCATGAGACAGAAAATGAACATTGCCGCAGGTTAAGCCATATGCCCCCATATGGGGAAACGCGATCCAATCCCCCGGCTCTAGACGGGGAAGCATGACGCTGCCTTGCAGCACATCTGCGGGAGTGCACAATTTACCGCAAACATTGTAGGAGATTCGGCCTTCTCCTGCACCGGATTCGTATAGCTTGCGCTCCCCCGCCTTCCAAAGCTGAAGAGGCAGAGGCTGCTTGAAGCTTCGTCCCATCAGGCTGGAAAAAGCCCGGTGATGGGTTCCCCCATCGACAATGGCGAAGGCTTTGCCTCTGGAGAGCTTTGTGTACAGCACTCTGACCGCATAAATCCCCATCGTTGCGGCAATCCGCCGCCCTGATTCTACGAATACCATCTCCAATTCCAGATCCCGGTTGCGCTCTAACTCCCCGGCAAGATACGCCCCGAAAGCTTCGACAGGAAACGGCTCATCGCCTTCAAACATGGGAACGCCGAAACCGCCGCCGAGCCCTAAGCATTGAAGCTGCAGGCCGAATTGGTTGCGTACCTGCCGGGTGAGACCGAACATCATCGGAACGCTCTCCCGGTAAAAGTCGAGGTGAAAATTTTGTGTGCCCTGGTACGTATGCAATCCGATCAGTTCTAGCCCTTCAAGGTTAATGGCGGTTTGCACCGCTTCATTAATTTCACTGTCGTCAATGCCAAACTGGGAGGCAAGTCCGACCGATGACATACGCGAGCCTTTGGCTCCAGTAGACAAATTGACCCTTAACATAACGGGAGCGGCCATACCAAGCGCAACAGCTTCATCGTGAATGACGAATAGCTCCGGGATGGACTCCGCATTAATCGCGTAGATCCCATGGCGAAGCACATGATGAATCTCGTCCGCGCTTTTGCCCGGTCCGGTAAACACGATGCTATTCGGATTTACCCCGTTAGAGCGGGCAATCTCATATTCCCCAACCGATGCGACTTCGATCGGCGAACCCCAGCCGTTGATGAGACGGCATACCTCCGGATTGGGGTTGACTTTCATGGAATAATATAGTGTCACATCCTTGGGCAAAGCGTCCCGCAGCGACAAATAATCGGAGGCCAGCTTTCCCTCGTCATATACATAAACGGGTGATCCAAACGGCTCGGCTGCTTTCAGCCAAAAGGGTTGGCCCGCTTCCTGCTGATTCGACAGTCGTTGTGAACCCATAGTCATATGACAGCTCCCCTCCATTCCATGATTGCTTCCTCCAGCCCTTGACGGGCAAGCTTCTCAGCTTCATCGTCCACACCCCAGCTCAGAGCCGAGACCCTGCAAGGCCGGATACGGTCTGCCGATTCCCCATCATGGTGGAAACCATACACGAATGCCCCGCCTTGTCCGGCAGAGATCCTTATCGATGTCACCTTTTCGGCAAATTCTGCAAATGTGGCTTCAGGGTGGAGCTTGAAATCATAGGATTGAGTCTCCATTCTAGGAAACCCGCGTTCAAGCAAGTGCTTGCGAAGCTTTAGCAAATACGTGACCATGGTAAGACGGGCGTTGATCTCAATAACCGGTATTAAAGTTCCGTCTACATCCAGTATGGAGTCTACCCCGATGAAACCCTCGTAGCCCCGGGAATGTAAAGATTTACCCAGCTGCTGCAGCTGTTCGGTATAAGCCACAATCAAGGATTCAGGCAGGTCCGGGTGCAAATGGCTCCCCTTGTATACTCCTGCATCCGTAATCCTCTGCTCGGTCATAGCCAGGATCTCGCAATCTGTTCCCCCCAGCCAGAGTTGTGCCGTCAGATGGCGCTCGACCTGATGCCAGCGTTCCACCGTCACAACCGGTTGCCCGCCTCCCCGGGAGATCTGCCTCTCTAAATATCCAAGCAGCGTCTCCAAATCCGAGCCTCGATGGATATGGAACAGCGCTTTACCGGAAGAACCGTAAGCGGTTTTTACAACCAGCCGGGCTCCAGGATGCCGTCCCTCCAACTCGGCGCAAGTACGGCGGATCGCGTCAAGCCCCTCGCAAATCCTACCGTCGCTGACTGGAAAGCCGATTTCTTCGCATAATTTACGCGTTGCGATCTTGCTGTTCAGTTCCACGGACAATCGGGCTGGCGGGCCGATCCATCTCCCTCCGTTTTCCTTGAGAAACTGCTCTTCCTGCTCGTCCATCAAGTAAGGAACAGCAATCCGGTTGCGAAACTCACCCGTATATTCAGACCGTGCGCCAATCGCGATTGATGGTATTGCTATCTTCTCTTCTTCCAAATAAGATAGGAATTCAGGATCCGGAGCCTTTTTCAGGAGAACAAGATCATCCCGGTCAGCCAAATAAATTTGGTAGAGATCCATTTGCGATACGAGCCGATCTCCGGACGCATTGTTAATATGGGGTAAGCGAATCTCTTGAGCGGCTTTTCCTTGTTCCCAATTAATATTGGAGTACCAGAGCTTCGGTGCGCGCGTTCCGGTCAGATGCTCCACATAAGGTGCGTTATTCATGTTCCCGTCACCTCCACTTTCTCCAGCTTGAGATCGGACTCCAGCCCTTTAAGCCAGCCTAGCTCCGACTTTAAGATTTGAAAGGGTATTGCTCCGAACCATTCCAGAGATACCGGGGCTCGGGTAGGGTCCAAGATAAGGCGCTTCATGATGGCTTGGCAGTCCATTTCTCCATCGGCCAAGGGTACGATACCTCTGCGGCTGCCGCTCGGAGAATAGATATTGTTAGGAGAGAATACTTCGAGCCATTGCCGGGATTCCACATTCTTCAGATGGATATTGACAATCCATGGCTTCAAGCGTTCGAAGGCGGCAAGGGGATCAGCGCCCGATTCCCAAATGTGCAGAAAGTCCAAATTCAGCTTCAAGGCAGGGTGGCCGGTTTGCCGGAGCAGTTGAAGTGTGGAATCTAAGCCGTCGGCAGCGGTTCCCGGATGAGTCTCAACCACTGTATAGACCCCTTCCCTCTCTGCTATGGCGCAAAGGATTTTTAGACGTTCGGTGCAAAGCTCCCAGTCCTTCTCATCAAGAGATTGACTGCTCAGGTTTCCGGCGAAAATCCTCAGCTTATCTGTGTGGAACGCTTTGGCCGCCTGTACGGTGTCCTGCCATTCCTTAAGTAGAACGTCCATTGGGAGATTCCCCATGAGAGGGATGTAATCGCTCAGCATGCTGATTTCGAGCCCGTAGCTGAACATTTCGTCCAGCATACCTTCCAGCTCCTGGCCCCGTTGGCGAAGTAAAGCCTTGGCATGCACGCCCCACAGTTCTATACCGTTGAAGCCCTTATCAAGAGCATAACGAAGCAGCTCCTGGAAGGATACCAGCTCATGCTGAAAAGAAATCGTGCATAGATTATACCGCAGTCAGATCACCGCCTATTCCATTCATCCAGGCCAGGAATTGAAGCTCCGCATCCCGAATTTCCCGCAGCCTGGCAAGAGCCGAACGCAGCAGCGCTTCGTCCCCGATGTTCTTGCGGTATTTCACAAGCAAGAAATTCAGTGTCGTCCATAACTTCACGATCCCGCTGATTCGGTTCGTCCCTTCCAGCGCCTGCCCCTTGTCCATCACGCCCAGCTGGGCAAAGCTATTCCATATGGAAGAGCGGAGCTTGGTTATGGAAGCAATGCCGATCGAGTTCTGGTTCAACCAGTTCGACGTTTGTTCCGGGCTTAAAGCTAGAGATTCCTGCAAATCCCGGGCAAAGCTGTCCAATGCGGCGGTACCCGAACTGTATTGAGAACGGACATACATTTCGTAGTTTCGCTTGGCTGCGTAGGCGAAGATATCATGCTTGCCGGGAGCCTCGAACCCCTTCCCTTCTTGATCCGGCTGAAGCTCATAGAAAATGATTTCCTCCTCTTCCGGCTCCGCCGATGCCCGCATAAGCTCTTCTCCGGTCAGGAATCCGTTGAAATCGACAATGGGATCGAATACTCTGAAGGCGTTACGCGCTTCATCGAAGCTATCTGCGAGGATATAATGCTCGAATCCACTCTCCGCCATGCTCAGCATATGGGGAGGGAAAAAATCCAGATCGGATGGGCGGCATTTCACTACCGCACGGTTCCCTGACTGAACAGACTGCTTTAGCGCCTCAGGTCCACATCCCTTGTAAACCAGATGGATGCCGTACAGAAAGGGCAAGCTTTTGTTCAATCGCACATGCTGGCTCGCCGTAATAATACGCGAAACATAATTGACATTCCAGTAATCCAGCAGAAACAGATCAGGGTTGGCCCCGGACCGGTATAAGTGGGTCAAGATGCAGGAAGCTGCACATTCCATCGCCGCCAGCTTCATCATTTCCGGCTTGGCATCCGGCGTATCCGTATGAGACGTCATATCTTCATTCTCCTTCTTCATTTGAGGAAATAAGGCAAACAAAGGACGGTATTTTGCCGCTGACAGGATCGGCTTCGAGCCTTGAGACGGTTTCTATGGACAATTTCACCGGCTTGCCCGCCGCTTGGTGAAGAAAAACGGATAGCTTGGTCTGCACGTCCTCGAACTCGCTTGGCGAGGCTTCAGTCGCCAGCCGGACGGAAAAAGAGGTGTACGTATTCTGCACGATCTGAAATTGGCGGACTCCTCTGGCTGCAGCAAGCTCCCAAAAAAACTTGTCCAAATACCGGAAGACGGCGGAATGCACCTGCGCTCCAGGCAGCCGAATCTGGGATGTTCGAACGGGAAGCAGCCCAAGAAGGAGACGGCCGGTTTCAGGGTCCCTGCGAATACTTCCGATATCCCCTGTCCGGTAACGGACATAAGGCAGACTCCTCATGATCAGCGAGGTGACCAACACTTCGCCGAATTCCCCCTCCTCTACATGGAGTCCGGAGGCCGAATCGATAATTTCCACATATACGGCGGACTCATCGATTTCCAGTTGGCCGCTCTGGCCTGCGAACGCGATACACCAGAACTCTTCCAAACCGTAATAGTCTACGCATGGAACGCGGAACACCTCCTCGATCCGTTCTTTCTGGGAGCCATGCAGCGTTTCGCCCCAGTTCTGGGTAAACAGGAGGGAAGACGGCAACGAATATCCCCCGTCACGCATATATTCGGCCAACGCGCAGAGAGCGGAAGCTCTCCCCTGGATATAATGAGGATCTTCCCTGATCATCAGCTCTGCATAATGACTAAGGGACCTGGGCTCCGCCAGCAGACGGTTGCTCAGCAGCAGCATCCGGTGTCTGAGCGGCAGCCCCCACTTTTTTCTATGCCTATACAGGGTCAGCGAGAGCTTCCATATCTCCTCCGGGGTTTTCACGCAGCGCAGCGGCACTCCGGTAGTTCCCGAGGTGAACGATTCGATCACCCGCCCCGCATCGGGATGTTCGAAAAGGGCGCGGTTGCCTGCGATCAAGTGTTTGTCTGTAATCGGCAGCTGATGGAAATCAACGTCCGTATAAGGGTTATAAAACGGATAAGTCCGGCGCAATTCGTCGGCCAGCTCTTGCAAATGGCCCGAGGTGAACACTTTCATGAAGCCACCTTGCGTTCTACTAAATGCAATACGGCCTGGACGCTTCGGAACGATTCCGGGCGAATATCGTCCACATCCAGCTCAAAGCTGAATGTATCCTCCAGGGCCGCCAGAAGCTCCAGGATTTGAATGGAGTCGATTCCCAGATCATCTACCAAGGCATGGTCCAGCTCGACCTCGCTTGTTAGCCTCTTGGCCACAGCGGCTATTGTTTCTCTCACCTTAAAGAATAGATCTTCATGCTCGGTGGACATGCTCTTCCTCCTTCACCATAGATTTCAGGGCTTTGCGGTCCAGCTTTCCGCTGGCGGTTCTGGGCAGAGCCGTAACGAAGCGGAATTCTCTGGGACGCAAGGCCGAGGATAACCGCTTTACGCACCAGGCATGCAGCTCCGAGCTGCTGACAGGCTCTGTGGAAGCTTCGGATACGACCACGGCAATCAGACGATGTCCCCATTGAAGGTCTTCTACGGCCGACACAGCAGCGTCCGCCACCCCAGGCAAGCTTAATAGGACGCTTTCGACCGCTTCCGGGTACACCGTATGTCCCCCGACAAGGAGAGCGTTATCGGTCCGCCCGGTCAAGTGCAAATATCCATCCTCGTCCAGATAGCCGGTATCCCGGGTATGCAGGCCAAGGGGGCCTAGGATCTCGCGGGTGCGATCCGGATCGTCATAATAGCCGATCATCACATTCGGCCCGCGAACGACCACCTCTCCACTCTCCCCTGTTGCCGCCTCCCTTCCGTCCTGAACGATGGCCAGCTCGACGCCGTTAATGGGTATTCCGGCGGATTGCGGCTTCGTCCTCAACTGCGCATAGGGCAAATATGAGACGCGCGGGGATGCTTCGGTCAGTCCATAGGAGGGCGTCAGCCGCACGTGAGGCAGACGGTCAGCCAGACGAAGCAGCATGACGGCAGGCATCGGGCCGCCGACAATGAGCATCTGCCGAAGCGTGAGCAGATCCTCCGCCGACCATTTGGCGGAATGGATTAGAGGCAGGATCGCAGATGGTACAGTACATAAGAAGGTCACCTTGTTCGTACGGACGCACTGGATCATCTCGAAGGGATGCACGAAGCCCCCGCTTAGCACAAGATTGGCTCCGGAGGCCATGGCAGCAAACCATTCCCCAACAATGGTCGAGCAGTACCCCAGTGACTTCGAGAGCAGAACGATGTCCTTGTCGCACAGAGACGTGTAGTCCAGGATTGCGTCCACATTGGACAGCATGTTGTGGTCGCTCAGCATGATACCCTTCGGCTCTCCCGTCGAACCGGAGGAGAGGAATATCATACGCGCGGCCTCTGGCGGCGTGTACCGGCGTACCGGCCGCGGAGCGGCGCTGATTCCTGCAATCGGTCCGCTTGTCATACCTGCATACAGGCAGAATGGCAGCTCTTCCCCTTGCATGTTCCATTCCGCAAGGATTGGAAGCTTCTCTTCCGAGACGAACACAGCTTCGGGTTCAAATTTGCGGATGAGGCGAAGCATGTCCTGTCCTGGCATGTAGCTGTGGATGGGGAGCGGAATGCCTCCCGCCAAAATGACGGCCCCGATGACAGCCAGACACTCCGGCGTCGGAGCCATCCAGACGGCCCCGATAAAATTCGGACGCAGCTGCTCCTGCTTCAGCCGTTCAGCGAGCAGGTCCATGCGGTTTCCGAGTTCCGCATAACTTGTCCAATCGGACTCGCCGCTTCGTGCCGCGTAAGTGATTCCCCGGTCATGCCTTCGTGCACGTTGAAACAATTCCCTGAGGGTGCCTGTGCCATTCATGCCGTAACCCCCTCTTTATGAGATGCCTGTCCGGCCACAGATGTATCGCGCTCGAAGGTCGATGCCATAGCATAATACTCAGGCGATTGCTTCATGAGCTCTTCGTGGTCGCCTTCCGCCACCAGACAACCGTTCTCCATCACCAGAATACGGTCCGCGTTCATAATGGTTTGCAGGCGATGGGTGGCTACCAGAACTGTCTTGCCCGCCATGGCGTGGCGTATGGAATTCATGAGTTCACTCTCCGTAAGCTGGTCCAAGGCGGAGGTCGGTTCGTCCAGGATAAGAATATCGGGATTGTGCAAGAGGGCACGCGCAATAGCCAGCCTCTGCCGCTGTCCGCCAGATAGCTGGAAGCCTTTATGGTCAATCTTCGTGTTGAGTCCTTCCGGCAGTTGATCCAGCAGAGATCCGAGCCGCGCATTTAGGGCTGCTTGCAAGATCATCTCCTCCGTTGCGTCCAGCTTCCCGACAGCAATATTTTCCATAAGGGTACCCCGGAACAAGTAAGGCTCCTGGAACACGATGCCAACCTTGCGGCTGATCGCGCTGCGGGTCATCTCCTCCAGATTCTGTCCGCCGATTCGAATTTCACCTTCGAGAACGGGCATCATCCCGATAAGCGCCCGGAAAAGGGTGGATTTCCCAGACCCGCTTCGCCCGACGAAAGCATACACCTTGCCCGGAGACAGCGACAGGGATAGATCCTTCAAGATTTCCGTTCCACCGTACCCGACGCGCAGACTGCACACCTCGATATCGGACGGCGTTGCTTCAAGCTGAGGCTCCCTTGCAGGCGAAGCCTGCTTCCTCTCATTTTCCGAATAGAGATCGATCGGGGTCTGGATGAATTGCTCGATTCTGCCCATTGCAACTTCCGCGCCTTGAAGCTCTCTGAAAAAGTTGTTAATCTGCTGTACCGGATTCAGAGCGTTTTGCAGATAGGTTACGGAAGCAACCATCATGCCAACAGTCATAACTTGGTCAAGCACCTGGTAGCTGCCGATCCAATAGATGGCAGCCAGAATCAGGCTAATCACGAAACCACTGATTTGAAACGACATGACGGCATACAGCGTTTCCCGGGTGCTGGCCTTCACCAGCCCCTTGTACATCGTTTCATTCCGCTTCCGTTCCCATCCCTCTAGTCCTAAAGCCCGGATTTCCTGCGAGCTTTCGATCGCTTCATAGAGATAGGCTCCGATCTCTTCATTGTGGGTTCGAACGTCGGACGAATAACGCACCACAGCGTTGCGGAACAGCCCTGGCACCCATAAGAGGAAGGGGATGCTAAGCGTCGCAATGATGCCAAGCCGCCAGTCCATATAGAACAGGATTCCGAGGGATATCAGCATCATAAACAGCTGTGAGGTAATCTCGACCAGAATGTGATTGAGGAAATTACCCATCGTAGCTGTATCCATCCCGAGCAAGGCCGTGAATTTCCCGGGTCCTTGCTTCTGAATTTCCGGAATGGGAATCTGCCGGACATGCTTCAACAGCTCGTCCCGGATATCCAGCATATTACAGATGCCCAGATAGCGGAACAGACCTACGCGGATAAACAGGAACACGATGGAGAGAACACCTATTCCCAAGGAAAGGCTAAGCAGCGGGACAATCAGCTCACGGTTTCCTTCAATCAGCACGTGGTCGATCAGATAGGCGAAGATTAAGGGCTGAAGCATGACGAGTCCCAATTGCAGGAACGTGCAAACATAAGCGATCAAGGTTAAATTCCATTTGATCTTCACGTAGGGAGCAAGACGTCGGAACAGTTTAAACGTGTGCATGATGGTTCCTCCCGGCAAAATGTTGAATAAGCGGCTTCACCCTGCGCATCCATTCCTCCGTGTCACCGGGCGGCTGCCAATCCAGAACCGACAGCGGCGATTCACTCAAACAGCCTGTCGCTTCCAATAAGCTGCAATGATAGATTTCGTTAAGCGTTCTCATAGAAGCTTCCAGCAGGGCGGTCTCCTCCGCCTCACCCGCTATCTGTCCAAGGGGAGCATTCAGGAGCCTCCTGATCTGCGGCATGATGGTTCGATAGTCGTACATTAGAGCGTTGCGCCGCGCGCCTTGCGAGAGATTGCCGTGAAACTTCTCATCCAGCAGAACCTCGGTGCAGCAGCGAACCAGCTCGTCCAGATCGATCTTAGGATGTTCACCGGACCAGTCTACCTGGACAAAGGAACCGTCCTCGCCGTCAACAAGCAGCTCCCGGAAACCGTCCCAGTTGGTGCAGACCACAGGAAGACCGTGGGCTTTCGCTTCCAGGAGGTTGAAGCCAAACGTCTCTCCCGGATCGGTGGAGAGGTTGACTAGAAGCCTGGATTCCCGGAACAGGCGGTCTTTCTCACTCCCGTGGACGGGACCTGTAAATTCCACGGCTTGCTCCAGTCTATATTTCGCTACGATGGCTTCAAGCCGTTCTTGATACCGGTCAGCTTCCTGCACAGCCCCCGTATATTCTCCGGCAATCGTCAATACCGTGTCCGGGACACGCTGCTTGATTTCCGCCATAGCCGCTAAGAGCACATGAATGTTCTTTACCTCTTCCAGCCGGCCGATGGATAACAGACGTTTACCGGCAAGCGGCCGAACCGGCTCCGCGGCCAGCAAGGTGTCGATGCATAACGGGATCTTATGGGCATGCGCATACCGGGGGGAGAGATTAACCAGCGCCTGTCTGCAAGATTCTGTACTGGCAAGCAGCACATCCTGTTCTGTAATCCAAGGCGCACAGGACAGCCAGGTTGTCAGCCAACGGGCGGATGCGACGGAATGGGCGATAACCATGAAGCGAAGCGGAAGCTTGGCGAAGCTCCGGACCAGCATCAGGAAAGGCATGAAATAAGGAGCGTTCACATAAAGCGTATCGATTCCGTATTCCTCGCATAAGCGGGCCAGCCGCTCCGATGCTTGCGGAAGTGAAGACATCGGCTGCTTGGAGAATTGGCGAAGCGAACCCCCGAAGATCTTGGCAAAGCGCACCGGCGGAATGCGGATGAGCTCCGTATATTCAGCCAGGTACCCTGTCCATTGGTCATCAATCACCCGTTCGTTCAACCGGGGGGAATGGCCGTCGAAGCAGCCCACCCTAGGTCTGCACTCAGCATGCAAATCGAGGTTTCCAGCGGTGATAGACATCGGTCAATTCCTCCTTCAGCTGTTGCTCCGTCCTGTGCAGCTGCTCCACCTTATCCACCAGCAGTCCGATTTCCCCGGTTCGTCCCGGCATGGACGTACGGATCGCCAGGTAGGCGAGCGTGCTCCACATTTTTATGAAGCCTTCCAGCTGCGCCTGATACAGCTCCGTACCTTGATTAAGCGCTTCCGAAAAATATTGATACAGCAGCCCGTAGCTGTATTTGCGTTTGGAGAGGATGCCGAGCTGGGATACAGCATCCTTCAAGGCCCCGGGCGGATACATATCGGGCGACTCCACCGTCTGCATAATCCTCCGCCTCACCGTGCCGGTTAGCGACCGTTCACCCGGATCGGTCTCGATTGTATCCTCGAAGATTCTCGCCACCTCGTGAGCGTCCGGCGCATGGAGCCATTCGGGATGAAGCAGCAGTCCCCCGCCCAGCTCATTGCTTAGAAAAGCATCGTGTACATGGCTCGCGGCCACTAACCCTTCCCACTCAAAATAGCGGTCCAATACCACGAATTGATCGCCCCGCATTCCGTGAACGATGACAAAATGGGGCTGATGCATGGTTTGAAACGTTCTTTTTTGATAAGGCATATGAAACAGGTCGAGCTGTACCAAAACAGGAAGCTCCGGATGACGCCGCAGGACCTCCAGGAACTTCTTCAGGTTGATGAGCTTTTCGGCCCCGTAATCATACCACTCCACGGCCCCTTCCCCGTACAGACGGGTGAACAGCTGTAAATATTCGGACGGGGTGATGTCCGCTGAGAAATAGGTCAGCTTGCCGTCCTCCGTAACGCTGAATGGCGCGTCCCAAGCACCGATATAGAGCGGACGTTCATCCCATCCGGCTTGCTCTAAGCCATAACCGAGTCCGTTCAGAAAGCAATGGGCTTGTTTCACGTCAACCCCCGGTTTGAACGGCCCGTTTGGCCAAGATGCGTTGTGAGATCAAGCGCGCGGTGGCGAAGTTCTCCTGCAGAAGCTCGTCGTCCTCGTAAAAAATCTCGTACTGCTGTTCAATCTGCATCATCAGGTTGACCAGCAGCACCGAATCCACGCCTGCATCCTCCAATGGGGAGTCCCCATTCAATTCCTCCGCCAGCTCCGGTCTGGAAGTCAAATCGGCCACCCGGTCAATCACGAATTGTATGATATCCTGTTCATTCACGTTCATCATCATATCCATCCCTTTCTATGATCTTAAGATTTGACTTGTTTAAGCGATGGGCTCCCCCTTTAGGGCATGGATGAAATCGACTAAAGAACCGACCGTTTGGAAGACGGCAGGATCCAAATCCTCCTCGGGAACAGTTACGTTGAACACTTCCTCGATGTAGACCACCAATTGGAGTACCATGATCGAATCTACGTTTAAGTCTTCGTACAGCCGGTCTTCCTCTTTAATGACGTCCGGGAGAGCGAGCTCCAATTGTTCGGACATGAGCTGCCTCAATTGAGATACCGTTTGTTCCTTATCCATGAATACCATACTCCTCCTCTACCATTTGTTTTCGCATAACCTTCCCTGTGCTCGTCTTCGGAATATCCTCCGTAAAAGCAATAAAGCCCGGAACTTTATAAGCAGGCAGAAACCGCGCGCACCACCTCTTCACCTCCTCCTGAGACAGCGCATCGCCCTTCCGGACAATTCGGGCTTTGACAGCCTCCCCCCAAACGGGATGCGGAGCCTTGTGCACGACAGCTTCCTGAACGCCGTCCAGCCTTCGGATGACATCCTCCACCTCGGAGGGAGCTACCTTCAGTCCTGACACATTAATCAGATCATCCATCCGGCACTGAACATGAAGCCTGCCGCCCGACCAATATCCCAAATCTCCGGTATGAATCCGGCGTCCGCCTGTGGCAATGATGATTTCATCTGGCTGCTCCCGGGTTCCGGGCCTTTCAATTGCCATATGCTCCAGAAGCATCCCGGCATCCGTAGAATCAGAGGGCCGGTCGCCAAGCGAGATGCAGCCCGCCTCAGAGCACCCGTATTGCTGGATCACCTCCACCTCTGCACCCCCAAGCCTGTTCAGCAGTTCTGCAGACATCGGGGAACCAGAGGATACCAGCTTTCTAAGAAGCACCTTCTCTCTCATCAGACTGAGCAGAATTTGAAAGAGGAAGGGCACCGCATACACCACATGGCGATCATGCTGCTGCATGAGATGCAGGGCGAATTTGGGGTTCTTGTCCGTCACGATAACCGGCTCTACACCGCGCTTAAGTGCGGAAAGCGTGCCTGTGATGAATCCGAAGGAATGGGATACGGGCACCAGAATGATCGGTGTATCCTCCCCGCTGCAGGGCAGCAGCTTGTTGTAGGCCTCGATTTCCATTTGCACATGAGACCAAGACCGTTCCACTAACTTGGGAGCGCCGGTCGTGCCGGAGCTGAATTGAAGCAAGGACGGCTCCCCGTTAATCCGATCCAGGCGTGAGTGCAGAGGGTGAAAGACGGTGCTGCCTCCTGCGTCGGTCAGCAGACCCGTACAGCCTGCGTCATCGGCTTGACTGAGGGCGGTTTCAATCGGGGTGTCGCCGTTTATCAGAAGCACCGAACCCTCATTCCTAATAATCAGTTCCGTGGCGGCCAGAATATTCGCCGGCTCCTTCATGCATACAGCTGTCCGCCGTTCCTTCCAAACAGAGGAACCCAATAATGCGTATATCGCGTTTATTCGACGTTCCAGTTCATGCTGGTCATAATGTTCTTTATTAACAATGAACATGGGGTCTCCTTTCCCATGAGATTTTTTTACTTCTTTGAGTATTTTCGCCACATAACGACGTTTTCCTTCCCTTGTATTCAGGATTGCTAAAAAGAGACCCTTCCGGCTGGATCTTGCTTAGCCGAAAGGGTCCGCATGTTTCTGTTTACGCTTTTACTTAGCGAGATATTCGATGAACTTTATAAAGATAGTAGCTACTTCAGCGCGGGTGGCATTGGCTTGGGGGGCAAAGAAGTTGCCTGGCTTGCCTGATACAATTCCGATGCCCTGCTGTGCCTGAACGGCCTTCAACGCCCATGAGCTGATCTGACTCTCGTCCGCGAAGGACTTAGATTGACTTTCAGGTATCTCATAGCCCTTGTACTTCATGTAATTGTACAGCATCACCAGCATCTGCTCGCGTGTAATCGGTGAATTGGGTTCAAACAGGTCTGCGTTTATACCGTTGACGATGCCGCTTTCGGCCGCCCACTCGACTGCCGCCGTGTACCACTGCCCATCCGTCACGTCGCTAAAACGGGAATTCGTGTAGCTGGAGCGGTTGACGTTCTCAAGATTGGCCAGTACCTGCACGTACATCGCACGCGTCATTGAGGTGCCCGGTGAGAACGTCGTGGACGTCGTGCCGCTGAAAAGACCGTATGTGTAGGCGGAGTTTACGTAGCTGTAGAACCAGTCGTCCATGTTGACATCCCTGAAAGGATTGCCAGACACCACGAGGAAGCCCAGCGGGGTGTCGTCATCAAACACAAATTCCGTACGCTCATGGATGTTCAGCGACATGCCTTTGTCTAAGCCGGCACTCGCGCCGCCGTGTAGTGTCACTTCGGCGCTCTTGCCCGCCGGAATGGTCACCTTACCTTTTGAGTCTATAATCGTGCCTTCGGGTACCTTAATCTTCGTTCCGCCCTTGGTCGTAATCTCGCCGCCGCCGGGCAGGATGGTATTGCCGTTCTTGTCCGTGACCGCGGGCTTATCCTTCGGTGTGTTCACTGTGTAGGTCGGCTTCAACGATCCAGTGACTGTCCCAGTGCTGGTATTGCCCGTATTGCCGGTATTGCCCGAACTGCTGGTATTGCCCGAACTGCTGGTATTGCCGGTATTGCCACCAGAAGCACCGGATACGCTCGTTTTTCTCTGCGCGAACATCCAATCAAAGACGTCAGTGTAGTCGTTGTTCCAAGTCGGCAACTTAGAGGACTGCGCCGTAGGCTTAAGGCTCCACTCCTTGTTGGAACCTACATTGGACAATGTATCCGTGTACCCTGAAATATTGTTCCACAGAACTGAAGCTTCCATCTCATGGCCGGAAGGAATCCAATTGGTTCCATTAACAGGTGCTTCCGCCTTGGTCCATTGGTCATAAGGCCAGACGAATATTTCATTTCTGTCGATGAACGTGTGCCTAGCGTTGTCCAATAGGGGCATTATATTCGCTATATAAGTTTCCGCCCCTGTTTTTATTGTTGAAGAATCAGTAGTGTTAACGAATGACCAGTATGCAAAGCTTTTAAGAGCTTCGGCTTGTTTCGCGTTGATTGATGGTGGATAAGACATAGGCGCCGCGGCTGCGAGCAAATCGGGATATGTCGTCAAGAAAGTATTCGTATAAGCGGATCCCATAGAGAAGCCAGCCATGTAAATACGGTTGGGGTCAACAAGTCCCTTACTTACCAGATCATCGATATAAGCCTTTAAGGTAGCGGGTGTTGCCTGAACGTTGTTTTGCGCCCGCAGAGCGATGATATGACTAGCGTATTTAGCGTTCTTCTCCATTTTTTTCATAAGCGCGGTGGCTCCGTTGGCGGACCTGATGGGCGCAAAGGTATCCCCGTCCTGTGTACCGCCGCGGGTAGAACCGTGAGCATAGATGTAAAGGGGAAGCCCTTTTACCGGAACGCCGTTGCCGTCCTTATGAATATAGAGTCCATACTGCATCGCGTCCGCTTTATCAATTTTGGGACCCACTTCAAATTTGTCGATGATTTCATTGACGGTACCTGACTGTGCGAAAGAAGACTTAACAATGGCAGCCTTGCCATCAAGCTTGATATCGCCACTAGATACAATGTTGTAATTCTGGACGGTGGATTTGGATGCTTCCAAAGTGGACTGTCCGCCGGTTAATGTCCAAAATTCCAATTCTACAACGATGTAGCGGCCTTTAGTAAGTCCAGCTTGATAATCAGGGGAGTTCTGGTTCACACCCTTATACCCTCTGGGTCTAGGTTCGTCATTGACGTATACTCTATTGACGGTGCGTGTGCCTTGATATGCCAGGCTACCGTCGAACAAAGTATTCCTCGCCGATACTGTAAACAGGTTTGAACTAAGGCCGGCACCCACAGCTTCATTTCCCTCACCCAGATCAATGATAACAGCTGTGGTAAATTCTCCGGTGGCAAAGTTATCGTTGTATACGATAAAGTTAAGTAACGTTGCGGCCGGATCGGGTTTGAATGTAACATGGATTACCTTGTCATCGGTGTTCACATTATTCAAGGTATAGGTATTGTTTGCAATCTCTACAGACTCTCCATTTACAGTTACGGTATCCACGACATAACCGCCGATCGGAGTGAATGTAAAGGATTGGCTTCCGCCGTCAGCTACCCGAATCAAGCCGGATGGCGAGATGGTGCCGTTTAATCCTGCCGTGGCGTTAACGGGGTGTCTGGTTACCGTGGAGCTCCCAAGCAGCAGCAAGCTATTCTTGAAGCTGTCAGAACTGCCATAACCCGCGTCGGGCTTACCTAAAGCGGATACAACCTCATAACGGTCATTCCCTGCACCAGTTGAGTTATTGATGTACACATCAAACGTAATCGGGGAATTGCTCGTGAATTCAATGGTTCTTCTAGGTATCTTCACTTCCGCGATATACCCGGTATCCGTTCGTGTAACTGAACCGTCGCGGCCCGCAGCGGCTTGACCTGAGAAAATACCGCTTGCGCCAATACGCCACTGGTTTGAGCCACTTCTTCCGTCACCGACATAAAATTCCACACTGTCGGTCATGTACTCAGTGCCAGGCGTGTGACCGACGCACACATTCAGGTCTGTAACCACAACGCGTGCATACAGAAAGTCTTCGTCCCAAAATACTTTGGCTTTGCCGGTGGCCTTGGGGCCTATCTTCTGGTCGGGTGCGTTACTGTTGTTGATGTCAAACTCCGCAGCTTGTTCCCACAGTTTGTCGTTAGTGCCCAATACAGGTGAACCGTATCCGGCAACAGGCCGATGGTTTGCTGTGGTCTGCGCGAACATCCAATCAAAGACGTCAGTGTAATCATTGTTCCAAGCCGGCAAGTTAGAGGACTGTGCTGTTGGCGCTATGCTCCAAGTCCCCATCGTTATGTCATTGTAAAGAACAGCCGCTTCAACTTCATGCGCCACCGAATCACTCAGGGCAGGTGAATGGTTCGGATTCGGTTTCTGATTCGGCTGATCAAATTGATTGTAAGGCCATACAAGAGCCTCATTGCTCTCAAAGCGCGAAGCTTTCGCGTTGATCATTTTTGGCATATTGGTGTTTATGAAGTTAGCGAGGTTAGTCTGGTATACTCCAACGTTATACTCATTGATAAACATCCAATAGGCCAGGTTGGTGTGAACGTAGTTGGCGTTCGCGTTCGGTGAGCCGCTTACCGGAGACATAGGTGCGGCGGACGCGAAGAAGCCGGGATAAGCGTTAATTAAGCTGTTCGTATACTGACCGCCCCATGAGAAGCCCGCCGCGTAAATACGGTTAGGGTCTACTGCACCGCTGGCAACCAGGTCATCTATAACCTTCTTAACATTGGCTGTGGAGGGAGTACTCGTGCCATTATAGGAAATATTCAGGATATGGCTGGCGTATTTCTCGGGGGACTTTTCCATTTTCTTCATCAGAGCGACCGAGCCGTTCGCGGATTTCATCGCCGCTTTTGGGTCAGTCGCAGCGCTTGTGCCGCCGCGTCCCCTGCCGTGGGTATAGACATACAGCGGCAAGCCCCGCGACACTTCACCGTTTCCATCCTTGTGAAGGTAGAGCGCGCGATTGACCGAATTGCCCGTAGGTGCTGTAAATTGATCAAGGATCGGATTCACAACTTTTTCCTGTTCAAAAACCGCGTAGTTAAGCGGATCCCCTTCTGTCAGTGGGATCTCGCCGTTTTGGACGACGCTGTAAACCTGTTTTGTTGAGTTCATGTTGCCATCCAGTGTTATATTGCCGCCGCTCTCTGAATAAAACTCAAACTCAACTACGATGTAACGGCCGCGTTCCAGTCCCTCCTGATAATCCGGTGAACGGCTTACCGTCCCCAGATAGCCGCGTACCTTCGGTTCGTCATTGGCGTATACCCTAGTGATCTTGCGCGTCCCTTCAAAGGTTACCGAGTCGCCGTTCAGGGTCGTGTTCCTGGCCGAAACGGTAAACAAGTCCGGATTAAGCTTGGAGCCTTCCGCCGCCTTCCCTTCGCCTAAGTCAATGATGACAGCCGTCGTGTACTCGCCACGCGCGAAGTTGTCATTCCATACAATAAAGGGGAGCAACTCCGCGGTCGAATCATTTTTGAATGTCACTTGAAGGGTATGGTTAGCGACAATATTTGAAAAGGTATAAGTGCCATCATCGGATAGAACTGCGTCCTCTCCGTCTACCTTTACGGTATCTACAATTTTGCCGTAATCGGGGGTAACCGTAAAGGTTTTGTCTGAGCCGCTAGCTATTCTCAGAACATTGCCGGGTGCGTTCGGCGTTATTCGGCCGCCCGATTCCGCCGTGGCGGTGATTGAGAATCTCTCGTCCGCTCCACTAGCGGCAATGAGATTCAGGCTGTTTGTATAAGACGCAGCATTGTTGTAAGCCGCATCCGGAATTCCGAAACAGGAAACGACTTCATAGCGGTCACCGCCCTTTTCCGACGAGTTATTGATATATACTTCAAAGGTAAAAGGGCCTGCCTGCAAGTTCAAGGTTCTTTTAGGTATTCTCATCTCCACGATATATCCTGTGTCCGTGATCTCAGTCCACGCAGCTCTGCCCGGAGCGTTTTGCCCTGAAAACACGCCCGTCGCGCTGATACGCCATTGATTCGCGCCTTGGGTTCCAGCGCCGGCATAAAACTCCAGGCCGTCGTACTGATAATCATTTCCGGGTCCCTGATATAGATTGCTATCCTCCACGACTACGCGAGCATATAGGTAATCTTGGTCCCAAAGGATCCTGGCTGTGCCTGTGGAATGGGGCCTGGGGTCGCCGGGCACAGTGCTTTTGTTGATGAGATGTTCCATTGTCAGGGCCCACAACGGGTCGTTTGACCCGAGTTCGGGAGTGCCAAAAATGGCGGTAGGCGTTTCATTTGTCTGCAAGCTTGTAAGATCTGTAGAACTGCTGTCGCCATTAAGTGCTTCTGTATACTCGTTGTTGTCAGTGGCGGCGGCAAAGCTGGCAGGCATTAGTGACGCCACCATTAGCAAGCAACATAGGAACACGAGCATTTTGCCAAATCGTTTTGACATCATTGAAAATCCTCCTTTTTTCGATCCGTGCACCCACGGCTTACCCATATCGTAAACACCAAGGCTTCAACAGCTTACTTCATCGCAGCGAATATAATAGCGCTTTCATATTTTCCTCCTCCATAAATTAGTTGTTATTTCACCCTATGTAGAATTTCACAATTTATTCAAGGATCAAGTTTGATTAGATATTCACCAAATTTGCAATAGTACCATGTTCTTGTCCATTAAAACAGAAAACCCACGCTGGGCGCGGGTTCTAATAGTGCTATTTTCTTGTCCACTGACAAAAGATGTTTTTGTTCGTCAGTAAAAAGTATTTTCGTATAATTTCCCCGTATGCGCATCAAGCACTTCGGGCGTCCGCTCGTACTCGCTACCAATCATCCGATACACTAGTTCGTACGGGGCCTCTTCCGCCCTAGCATTGTGCATCCGTTCCCATTGCAGACGCAGCTTGGCCTGTGCCGTCCATCGGAGGATGGCTGTCTGGGAATCAAATGAAGGCACGGTCTCCAGCTTCTTTAACTGTTCTGGCCTTATGGAGGGGGACATCAAACTTTTGACCCTCCCATTAGAGCGGTCAACAGCTAGTTGATAGCATTCATCCCTGACAGATACGTCTTGAACATATACACCAAAGCGAATGATTTCCAAACGATCTTCGTCGTCGGTCTCTTCAGTTAGAAGCTTGAGATACGGCAACATTTCGGCTGCTAGTCCTCGGACATAGTCCATAGCTACTTCTATACATGCGTCTCGATCCCAGGTTAATGGAGCTAGTTGATCTGGCTTAACATGCGAAACAAAGTCAATCAGTTGTCCGGTTTGGCTGTCTACTCGCGCCTTAACCGCTCCCTCCATCTGATCAGCCCAATAGGCCTTCCAAGACCGGTCATTCTTGGCTGGACGCTCTTCATTCTGTTGCTTCCACACCATCAACTTGGTGTTCGAGCCAATATTGTCGTCTTGTACTAACTGAAATTGTTCCTTGTCTACGCCAATCCACTCTTCTAGGCTTCGTGCGGGCGGGAACTCACCTGGCCACTCGTCCAGAGTTCTTGGGTCAGAAGGGACAGCTTCTGCCCTATAGTCTGTCGGAACTTCCTCCTGTGATGATGCAGTATAGATTAGTCCTCTACTTCGGGGGGCGTAAACAAGATGGACCTGATCGTCACCATCCGTGTACACGGCTTTGTCCAATACGCAATATTCCACATGTAGCAAAAAATTCTCCTTCATACACGCCAACTGTTCCTCTTCTGGTGTGATCATGGTTGGGAGTGCTGGCCCTGGAACGGTTCCGTAGTACCTAAATCCGACCACGCGACCGCTGGGGTGAACCATAATGAGGCATCCCGTCTCAGGAAGCGGCAGCCCCATCGCCTTCTGCTGTCGTGTGTACCCAAACATCCCTTCCATCCACTCCATCTCACAATACGGAAAATTACGCAGTGCGCCGGGATAATGATCTTCCAGGAATTGCTCTGCCTGCTGTTTGAGCTCATCCTCAGATAGCCGTGTCCCGTTGTCCAATGAGGCCCAGGAAATGGCATAGTCTAGCAAGTTGCCGTCCCTGGAGAGCGTAGCAGAAACGGCGTCATCACTCCCCGTTTTAACCCATAAGAATCCCGCTTCTCCCTTCCCTGTTCCCCTCATGGTGTTCTCTTGATAATCATTGACGATCAGATCATAATCCGGTGAAACGGCAAACTGGTGCTCTGCCTGTTGTCTTAACTGCAGGCGTAATGTATCCAGGTCTCGTTCGGGAAAATCTTGAGCCATTTCGTTGCGCAAATGCTCCAGCCCCTTCCGTAATTGTGTTTTTACAGTACCTAATGGCATGTCCAGGAGATGGGCGATTTGCTGCTGGGTCAGGTCCTTCTTATATTTTAAGAACAGGAGCTGACGCAGCTTCGGATTCAGACTGGCCAATGCACGCTCCAGATCCAGGGTTTGATCGATATCATTAACGACCAATGGCTCTTGCGTTTGCGGGTCTTCGCTCAGGTGAACACGCTTGGATTTCTTCAAATGATTGAGCGCCCGGTTCACCACAATTCTGGTAAGCCAGCTCTCAAACGCTTCGGCTTGCTGCAGCATATGCAGTGACTCATAAGCCTTAACCAGGGCATCCTGAACGATATCCTCCGCATCTTTGGACTCCCGGACATAATGGCGAGCCACTCGGTGCAGCTTATCCGTTCGATCCTTTATAAGAGAAACGAAGGCATCGTGATCTCCGTTTTGTGCGGCATTGATTTGTTGCTGTGCATCGATCATTGTCGTTCACCTCCTGTTATATAGACAGCTAACTCGGGGGTTTGGATTTAATTAATGTAACATTATTCTGGAACTGACCGATCAAGTGACCACCCGCATGCGGCAAGCACGGGTGCCAAAGAGGAGTTACTCTTGGCTTGTTCCTGCTGAAGCTCCTTCATCCACTGAAGCAGTTCTTCCAGCCCGGTACGGGTATTGGAGAACACACAGTCCTTTGTTAGACCACCACATATACATGCTGGGATTCGGGCAGTATTGAACTTCGCTTTATGTGGCAAGCTCGTTTCACCGCCAAGTTATCATCCATGCCAGGCGCACCCAAAAAACCGACCTAGTAATAAAGGTCGGGTTTAATTTGGAATTTTAGCAAAAAAGATCTATTATACTTTACCTTCAATCAGTTCATGATAATTTACCATTATAGTTTCTCTCCTGTCTCATTAGCAGCAGTTACTCCACTATCGTGACTATTCACACGTTTCAGCAAATTGTTTGATGCGCTCTCCCACTTGATCACGAACCTGCTGGAAGACTGCCCACTTCTCTTCATCTGTTCCTTGCGCTTTTGCCGGATCATCGAATCCCCAATGCTCACGTTTCACCTGAGGCGGGGTAATGGGACACTTATCTGCTGCATCTCCACATAAAGTAATGACGAGATCAGAGCTGTTCAGCAGCTGCGGATCAATAATATCTGACGTTTGACCTGAGATATCTATACCAACTTCACTCATCGCTTGAACGGCTTTCGGATTCAACCCATGAGCCTCAATGCCGGCACTATACACATTCCATTCATTGCTCAAATATTTCTTGGCCCAGCCTTCGGCCATCTGGCTCCGGCAGGAGTTTCCTGTACATAAAAAGTAAATGGTTTTCTTATCCATGAGTCACATTCTCCTTTGATTTTAAAATAAGGTCAATGTTATATATAGACCAAGCAGTGTGATGAACAGCGTAGGGATGGTCAAAATAATCCCTGTTTTGAAGTACGTGCCCCAGGATATCTTTACTCCTTTGGTGGAAAGCACATGCAACCACAGTAAGGTAGCCAGAGAACCAATCGGTGTTATCTTTGGTCCCAGGTCAGAACCGATGACATTCGAATAAATCAAAGCTTCCTTAATTAGTCCGGAAGTGTTCGTGGCATCAATGGCCAGCGCATCAATCATTACGGTAGGCATGTTATTCATTATGGAGGAGATCACCGCGGCAATAAAGCCCATCCCCATCGTTGCTGTGAACAGCCCATGATCTGCAACGGCCTGGATGGCATCAGCTAATACATTCGTAAGGCCCGCATTTCTCAGACCATATACGACAACATACATACCGATGGAAAAGAACACAATGGCCCAAGGTGCCCCCTTCACCACTTCTATTGTGGGGACAGCGGGACTTTTCCTTGCCATGAGTAAGAAAAAGATCGCGATGATACCCGCCACGACAGATACCGGAATGTTCAAGAATTCACTGACAAAGTATCCCGCAAGCAGAACCGCAAGTACAAACCAGGATAGCTTAAACATCTGCTTGTCTTTAATAGCCGCTTCAGGTTTTTTTAGCTGGGAGCTATCGAAGTTTCTTGGAATACTTTTACGGAAAAAGAGATAGAGCACAAAGATGCTTGCCCCTAAAGAAAATAAGGTTGGCATTAACATCCGTCCGGCGTATTCCATAAAGGTTAGCCCGAAAAAGTCGGCCGATACGATATTCACCAAATTGCTTACAATCAGGGGCAAAGACGTAGTATCTGCTATAAACCCGCTAGCAATGATGAACGGAAAAACCTTTTTCTCATCAAAATTCAGCGCACGGACCATAGCCAGCACAATGGGTGTTAGAATGAGCGCTGCCCCGTCATTAGCAAAAAATGCCGCTACTACAGCACCAAGAATGATGACATAGATAAACATTCGGGTTCCATTCCCGCTAGCAGCTTTGGCCATATGTAAAGCAGCCCATTCGAAGAATCCAATTTTATCGAGGATTAACGAGATCAAGATGATTGCTACAAAGGCCAGTGTGGCATTCCACACAATCAGCGTAACATCCAGAACATCATTCAAGCTGACGACACCGGCAATTAAAGCGAGTAACGCTCCGCCGCAGGCAGACCATCCAATGGACAACTTTTTAGGCTGCCAAATGACAAAAATCAAAGTGACTATAAATATCAGACTTGCCAGAGCTACCAATGGTATTCCCCCAGTTTATGTCTAAATACCACGCATCCGAACACTCCCTTCAAAGAGTTAAGTTTAATCTCAGGCATCATTATATAATTATACACTTATATATTCAATAGAAAACTGTCATTCGCAGCAAACAGCATTAGACGGTTTATTCAAATGCAGTAAAAGGTCACTCGCATTCGGGGTAAGATTTAGGATGGCCTTAACATGGGGTTTATCAACTATATTTAAAGAATAATAGACCCACTGTCCCCTTTTCTGTTCCTTTACCAATCCGCTGCTTTTTAATTTACGTAGATGCTGACTAACGGCTGGCTGAGAAATGTCAAAGAGATCCACGAATTCACATACACACCACTCTCGCTCTTTTAAAAGAATTAGAATTGTGAGACGTGTTTTATCTCCAAGGAGCTTTAAATCTTCTGCAAGATCATTTAATGTATCCAATTTTGAATCTCCTCTCTTCGTATATAAGACAATACTTATATTCTAAAACCTTTATCATCAATTATCAACTAAGCAAAATTTATATTTGCACTTTGCAACTAAATGCAGTATAACTAGTTCAAGAGGTGAAAACAATGGAAACTCCAAGAGAACTACTCCAAATCATGAGTCGGCGTTTAGGATTACTCAATAAGGATTGCTGTAGCGTAGGAGGATGTAATCTTTCCGCTACCCAAAGTCATCTGTTATATGAGATCGATCGGAGTCACAATCCTTCCATGCAACAAGTCGCCGAAACACTTGGCACAGATATTACAACCTTCAGCAGACAAGTTCAATCTCTGGTGAAAATGAATTTGGTTAAAAAGACATCTGATCCCACAGATCGAAGAATTTATAACCTGTCACTCACTCCTGAAGGTAAAATGGTAGCTGCAACTATTGATCAACAAATGAATGAATACCTGAACGAGGCCTTCTCACACATGAGTGAGTTTGAAGTAGAAACATTACTACGGTCTATTAAGCTTTTCAACGAGGCCATGGGGAAATCCAGCAATTGCTGCGCACCCGTAAAAGGGTAACTTCTCTTCTCTTTTACTTGTATATTGCAAATTATTTCGGCTAAGGAGTGTATAATCATGAGCATGCTTACTAATGATCAAATCCGCCAAAATGTACGGGGCCGCTATCAAAAGATTGCTGTAAGAAACGTTGAGACTTCCCCATCCAGCCGAACTTCTGCTGACAGCAGTTGCTGTGACTCCCCATCTGATTTCAGTGCCATATCTGCTAAGTTGGGATATTCCAGTGAGGACCTCGCTTCAGCTCCCGAAGGCGCAAATTTAGGTCTTGGTTGCGGTAATCCGCAGGTTATTGCTGAACTGCAGGCGGGTGAATATGTTTTGGACCTTGGGAGTGGCGGCGGATTTGATTGTTTCCTGGCTTCCCGGCAGGTAGGTAATGAAGGCCATGTTATAGGTGTGGATATGACACCTGAGATGATCAGTCGAGCAAGAGATAATGCCCTTAAAGGTAAGTTCAGTAACACCGAATTCAGATTGGGCGAAATAGAGCATCTTCCCGTTGCTGATCATTCGATCAACGTCATTATCTCCAACTGTGTGATTAATCTCTCCCCAGACAAACAGCAAGTATTCCGTGAGGCTTATCGTGTTCTTCAGCCTGCAGGTCGTCTTGCCATATCAGATATCGTAACTACAGCTGAGCTTCCTCCTGAGATCAAAAATGACCTGGATGAATTATATTCGGGTTGTATCTCTGGCGCCTCTTCCATTGCCGATTTGGAGATCATGCTTCAGGAATGCGGCTTTACTGATATCAGCATTGAGCCAAAGGACGAATCTAAAACATTCATTAAAGATTGGGTTCCAGGTGCGAACGTTGACCAATACATCGTCTCTGCTGTAATTAAAGCGAGAAAGTAATCTTAAGGGGATGTTGATATGATCAGTACATTAACTGTCCGTCAGGCCACACCTGAGGATATTCAAAGCATTCTTCGTATCTACAATCAGGGGATCGAGGACCGGGTCGCTACACTTGAAACAGAGACGAAAGATTCCTCATATATGGAATCATGGTTCAATGATCACCAAGACCGCTTTAGCGTTTGGGTTGCTGAACGCGAAGGTGCAGTCGTGGGCTGGGCCTCACTGAACCCATATTCTCACCGTTGCGCGTATAACGGCGTCGCTGACCTTTCCGTTTAATGAGAATGGTCAAGGCTTGTACCGGAAGATGGGCTACCGGCAGGTTGGTGTATTTGAGAAGCAAGGATTGATGGACGGAGCGTTTATTGATGTGATGATTATGGAGAAGCTACTATAAAAATGAAGATCAAAAGGAGAAGTTCCATCCGCAAACGGAGGAACTTCTCCTTTTGATCTATTCCTACAATCTTACTTTCATGGAGGCTCCGCATATCGGGCCTGTAAACAGGAGGATCTTAAACATTATATCTGATCTTAATATCATGATTAAAGAAGCATTAAGATTCATTTAGCCCCATTTAGGTTGCATTAAAAAGTTAATAAATACGCGATAACTTCAGAAAATCGGGGATGAATGCTAGATTACAAGGGATTTTCTTCATTTTTATATCCTATAGAGTCTTATTTAGTCTCCTAGAGAACTTTCAGCATTTTACAAACAGTGATGCTCAGCGTAAGATTCCTTTTAACAAATGCTGAATTCCCGTCAGGCGGGAAGCGGGGGAACCAAATGGCTGTGACCAGCCGAAATGGGGTGAATCCAAAGAAGATTGAACTCTTCACTGGTAGGACGACTCTCACCGTCCGAATCCGTCAGCTAACCTCGTAAGCACTGGAGAGAGCCTGCATTAACCATGCTTTTTTGCTGCGATCCCGCAAAACCTTTCCATTACACTTATCCATCGTACAGAAAACCAAATATTCCGTTTGGCTTGAGCATGCTGCTGTATGTGAGAATGAAACTGAACTGACAGCCTATGTAGCCACAGCTGAGCAGACCCATAATCTGCAGCGTTATATGAAATCTATAGACAACCTAGGAGGCATTATTCATGATTAACGCCAGACTGTCACGAATCGAGTTGTTCGCATTTAGCTGCCGCCCTTCCTTCATGCATATTTCAGATCCTTACGGATGCTGGTATGGGGTGTTGAAGTTAACCTTCGGAGGACAGATCAGCTATGGGAATTGCATTCTTTGTGCGGGTGACAATGCGGTGGATTTAATCAAATGGGGCTCTTTTCTGAAAGAGATATGTCATTGTACTGCAGAAGAAGCCACAGAATACGTCCGGATGCACGGACAAGAATGGGCTCCCAATCAACTTAACATGATCAAGACTGCACTCGATAGTATGTTCATTCAAAATGACCAAATCCGAATGAAGGTAGGAGCCGGATCGGAGCGGTATCGCCATCAAAGGACAGAGCAAAGAATCCATTCAATTAATACGGTGAAGAGTCATCTGAATCCAACCATTTTATTTGCAGAATCGGTATCCTATTATTCACTGCTATAGACATGATCAATTTAAATTATCAAACCTTCAATTGGTCAAAAATCTTAACGAATATTTTTGCAATGTTCTTGGCATCATCGATACCTCTATGGTGAGTACCTTCAAGCGGCAGTTTAAGTATAATCAAGGCTCTCTCCATGCCTACGCCCCGCTTGCGGTCATTTTCCCAACAGGTGGCTTCCAGATCAAAAATGATATAGTTCATATCTGCTCCTTGAAATTCGAATCGATAGACCCATCGCTCCGGGGCTATGTCTTTTGTTATACTTCCAAGTGAGGTTTCAAATACTTCATTTCGCACTTTAATATAAACCCACACAGAGGAGCGCAAAGACATGAACTTTTTCAAAAAGCTGTTTGGCGGCAAGGAAATGGGCAAATCGGAAGACGGTACTACCATTTATGGTTATGACGCTTCGGATGAGCAGCAGGTTACGCCTCCCGCCAATATTTTGTACATGGAAGATTTAAATGAACATTTCAATCGGGTCTTTCCAAACCGGGAAACCGGCGTGTTCCACGAACTGATCTCAGACACCGTACATATTGATGTGAATATTATGGAAGCTACACCTGATGAGCGATACCGGGTGCTGTACACCAATGGGATGAGCGATCTGCCGCTGACCCTCCCACAGGAGATCCGTAAAGAGTACAAGCATCTGGAACGCGCGGAGCTGATGATATTTTTGCCGGCGGACTGGCCGCTTTCGCAGGAGGATTTCGAAGCGGAGGAGAACTACTGGCCGATCCGGCTGATGAAGATGCTTGCCCGATTCCCGCATATGTATCAGACATGGCTTGGATACGGCCATACGATCCCCAACACGGAGGATTACGAGCCTTATGCGGCTAATACGGAGCTGTCCGGCGTGATCCTGTATGCTCTGCCGGAAGAGGTTAGCACCGTCCATACGAAAGATGGCAATCAGGTTCAGGTTTATTTCCTGGTACCGCTGTACCGGGAGGAAATGGAGTTCAAGCTGGAGTCAGGTATGGACGAACTGATGGCCAGGCTGTTCGAGCTTCCAGAGGATTTCCTCATTCTGAATCCGAATAGACACAATGCGTGTAAATAACTGCCCGGATTAACAGCTTTAAAAGGCTGAGCTTAAGTCAAGAATATGACTTTGGGCTCAGCCTTTTGATACTAGTTAGCTTTCTTTCACTGTTGACTGTAATATAATTCGACCTTCCTAGTACCGCTCATTGATCTGCTCCCCTAACCATGCGCCTTGGCGGACAAGTCTGCGCTGCAGGTCCGTGATGTCGATACTGCGCGTTTCCCGCGTACCTGTCTTGGCCAGAATCGCCGCGGCCGTACCGGAGGCTTCGCCCATGGCAAAGCAATTCGGCATGACCCGGGTGGAGCCTTGGGCCGCTCTATCGGTTGATATCGCTCTACCGGCTACGATTACGTTCTGAATACCGGCCGGAAGCAAGGCGCGATAAGGGATGCCGTGGGACTCTCCCGGCGATAGACGTACCATCGTCATGCCGCTCGTAGGCTTTGCCATATGAATATCAATAAAGTAGGCATTTCGGGCAATATCGTCCGGGAACGAACGGCACGCCAGAAAATCGTCGGCGGTGACGATATAATCGCCGATGATCCGGCGGGTTTCCCGAATGCCGATCTGTTCGCCCGTCAACGTCAGGAAAGCGTTTTCGAATCCGGGAATCGCTTCCCTCAGCCAACCGGTAATGTGTTCAACAAGTGCGCGGCCTTCGATCGCTCCGCGAGTCAGATCATCCGTGTTTGAACCATCAATCCCGAATACATGCCCGAAATTGAAGCCTGCCGTATGATCGTTTAGCCAGGAAATACCGGCCCAATCTCTCGCGACGCGCAATCGCCCTTCGTGTTTCGCCTTGTTGATCGCATGTTTCAGATCGTGGCCGTGCGTCTCCGCACTTGAGAGAAATTTGTTCCGGTCCAGGTTATTCAGAACGAAGCACATCGTCCCCGGCTGCAGCTCTCCATCATCTCCGCCTTTGGCGAGCTGCCCGCCCGCAAGATAGGTGAGATCCGCATCGCTGGTTGCATCAATGTATATCTTCCCCTTCACAGCCTGGGTTCCGGTCTTGTTATTAATGATCGCGGCTTCAATGATGCCGTCCTGTTGAAGAACTTGACTGACGAAGGTATGATACAGCACTTTAACGCCAGCCTCCATCATCTTCTCGTCCAATATCCGCTTTAAAATTTCCGCATCAATCGGCACCCAATCCAGCCGGTCCTTCCATGCTTCCTGAAACGTCTCCTCCATCCTGCTCTTCATATCAAGCAGAATTTCCAGCCCAATCCCGCGGATTACCGGCTTGATCTGATCGGTATACGGGCAAAATGCAGGAACCTGAGAGACCGTCGCCATGCCGCCCAGGTATCCTCTTTGCTCTATCAGCAATACGGATGCCCCGTTTCTCGCCGCTGCGAGCGCCGCGGCTACTCCTGACGGTCCTCCTCCGGCAACGACAACATCCACCTCCGTGTAGACAGGAATATCACGCTCGGGTATTTTAACGGTTAGCGCCATATCGGTCATTCTGACCACCTCCACCTGTTTTCTTCCATTGTAGTTTTAACTTACATCAACCGCGGTGAGACTGAACGCTCTTGTTTCTTTAATTCACTCGGGGCTACACCCCAATATTTACGAAACACTCTGGAAAAATAGCTGACATCACGATATCCTGCCGCTTCTGCTGCATCATACACCTTAACGCCGCTGTATAAGAGCTCTTTGGCATGCTCCATACTCCGCTTCAGGAGATATTCCGAAATGGATTTCCCTTCCTCCCGCTTAAAGAGCCGGCTAAGGTAAGAGGGATTGACATATAATCTTTCGGCCAGCGTGTGCAAGGTCAGTTCTTCCTTCCCCAGCATTTCCTCCACGGCCTCGATCATTTGTTTAACGAGCCGATGGCTGGAATGCTTTCGCTCCCGTTCCCGGTATTGGGTAATGCGGCTGGCCACTCTTTTGGACCATTCCACGATTTGCTCTTTGGAGAGCAGGGATTCAAAGGATAGAAGCATCGAATAATCCTCTTGCAGCACCTCCTGCATCGACCAGCCCCGCGATTGAATCATACGTGTAAATAAGCTGCTCAAATACAGCAAATGCTCGTATACCTTTTGGGTTGAGACCGCTTGGGAGTATACGTCCTTGAAGTAGCAGTCTATCAGTTCAGCAACCGTTGCCGCGTGATCCGTATGAACCGCGATCTCCAGCTGCTTTTCGAACTCAGCGTCATAGTGAAACGGCTGCTCCATGTTGGTTACGTCCAGGTAAGGAACGAACACCTCATTTCCGTAAATGGCCCGCTCCTGCAGCGCACGGCGTGCCTGCCCGTAGGACAGCGAAACATGATCCCATGAGCCTGGGGTCCCTAGTCCGGCGCTGGCGGTAAGCTTCAGACACTCTTTAACAATGTTGAAGAGACGGGGAACGTGAACATTGATCCGCTGGATGATATCTGGAGCCGATTCTTCCGGTTGTCCCAAAAAGAGCAGCACGGTTGCTCCGTCCGCATCATTAAAAACCCGGCAGTCTTCATGCTGTAAACATTCAGCCGCTATGCTTTCCAGCGAAAACTGCAGCAACGCCTGATCCGAAGACGTAAACCGTTCCCCTTGCTCGTGAATCGGATCGATTTCACATACGGCTACTGCAAACCAGGTATAGAGGGCAAGCTCCAGATTCAGCTCCTCCATATGCTTCTTGAGCTCCCAGTCCGCATACCGGCCCTGTATCCAGTTTCTATAAAAATCATCCTGGAGCTGAGGCAGGCGGTCATGCCATTTCCGCTGCAGCTCAATCATGCTGTGCTTTTCCATCAGTTCCTCTCGTATCTCTTCCGCAGCCGCAAGAATAGCCTTCAAAATTTCATCGTCTCCGGCCGGCTTCAGCAAGTACTTCATGACGCCAAGCCCCACAGCAGCCTGCGCATACGGGAAATCGTCATGGCCGCTTAAAATCACGATTTTCATGTTCGGTTCCTGCTGCAGCACCGTTTTCGCCAAGGTCAACCCGTCCATCTCCGGCATCTCGATATCGAGCAGCATGATATCCGGCTTCCTGCGCCCGATCATGGACAGCGCTTCTAAGCCGTTCTCGGCAAGCGCCACTACTTCGATGCCATGCTCATTCCACGGTATATTATTGGCCAGGCTATTCAATATTCGAATTTCATCTTCAACAATCATGAGATTCATGTTCCGGTTCCCCTCTCTCCTCCCGGCAGCGCTCTGCCGGCAAATCGATGATCGCCGTCGTTCCGTTCCCTTCCCCGCTGACGATCTTCAATTCCGCCGTCTCCCCATAGTAAATGGTGATTCGAGCCTGGACATTGAGCAGCGCAAAAAACTCGGAGTTCTTTTCAGGGGGGGCCGTGTAATCCCCGAACCTGATTCTTGCCAGGGCCTGTTGAATCCGCATAAGCCTTGGCCCTGGAATCCCTCTTCCATTATCGGTTACCTGGATGATCAGCCGGTCATTAGAGACATCGGTGCGAATGCTTAATGCTCCGCCTTTTTTTCGTTTCTCCAATCCATGCAATATGGCATTCTCAACCAGCGGTTGAAGCAGCAGCTTCAGAATATGCAAATGCTGGCTATCCTCAGAAGCGCAGTACTCCACCGTAAATCGCTCGGCAAAACGGATTTGCTGAATCCGAATATAGTATTGAAGGTGCTTGAATGTTTCCTCCACCGTAAACGACTCCTGCCCTTTACTCAAACTCAGCCTGAAGAAGTTCGACAAGTTGAGCACCATCGTACTGATCTCTTCCGCTTCATAATTTTTGGCCGTCCAATAAATCGAATCCAGCGTGTTGTACAAGAAGTGGGGATTGATCTGAGCCTGCAGAAATTTGAGCTCCGTCTTGGTCATTCTGAGCTGTTGCTCATAGATGTCCTTGATCAGATGACGCTGCTGACTCGCCGTTTCGTTGAAAGCCTCCGTTAAATACCCCAACTCGTCCTGCCGCCCGTTCTCCAGCCTGATATTCAGATTGCCTTTACGCAGCTGCCGCATGCCGGACACAAGTCTTGATATCGGAGAAGCAATTCCGCTGTAGATAAACCAGGCAATCCAGACGGCAAGCACGACACTGAGTGCAATAATGCAGTACGCAAAAATTTGCAGCGGCCTCGACTTATCATAAATCTCACGCTCGGGCTGGATCAGCAGCAGCGACCATCCGCTTCGGGGAGAAGTCACCCGCAGAATCAAATTTTTCTCATCCGTTTCCGGGGTTTCCCGGACAAACACACTGCCTGGTTGGACGTCCCTCCATTCGAAAGACAATGTTTCTGCAGGAGCACTCGATACGATTAACCGCTCCCGGGCATCAAACAGATAGACCTTGGAGCTGCTGTTCGCCAGCAAATGGGACAACGAGCGGAGCAGCTGATTTTTCGAAATCGACAGCATGAGGACATTTTCGCCTTTTTCGCCGCGATAGAAATCCATAAGTCTCATCATAATAAGCTGATTCCGGTTATAGATAGGATCCGGGATTCCGGACAAATTTTCTTCATGGCGTTCTGACAAGTAGTATATGCTTGCGCCATTTGCCTTCAGAGCCTCACCGTACCATGGCTCAGGGCCTTGGGATTCACGGTGCAGCAGCCCGAGCTTTGTTGTGATCAGCGAGTTGGAAGGACGATGATAAATCATGGTGTCGCTTAAATATTCATTGACCATAGTTATATTCGTAAGCTCTTTCATGACACGCGTGAAGTCCATAATTGCCCCGGAGGTCAGGGTCTTCTCCTGATGAGACAGCAGGGCGGATAAATTGGTATCAGTTGCGATCAAGGTGGACAGATTGTGGATGCTTTTTAAGGTCAGGTCAACAAACTCCAACGCGGAGTTCATGGCACTGAGTGTGCGCTCGCCAAGCTCCTGCTCCAAAATCCGCTGAGACTTTACATTGGCAAACATACTGAACGCCACCAGCGGCAGCAGGATAAGAAGAAAATAACAGGTTAGCCTAAACTGAATCGACTGCTTCAAGACGTTGCGGAATTGCGTCAGCCACTTCATACGATTCCCCCACGGTTTATGCATGCCTTCATTATAGCTTAGACCCTGTTATCCGTCCTGTTCATTGTCCGTTGACTTCCTTTGTCATTTCCTCGCCGCCGTTTTTCTTCCAGTCTTCAACAAATTGATCAAAAGCGTCTACCGGCTGCTGGCCTATGATGATTTTCGTAAAGGCTTCGACCTCCATCTTGGACAGCTTAGGCCCGTATTTACCCATTCCTGGCGTTGGTACGCCCAGATATTGATTACGGATGGCAACCTCGCTAATCTTGTCGACAATCTCATTCAGCTTAAACTCCATCCCGAGCGAGTCCAGACGTTCTCTGGATACTTCAGAATTGAACGGTACAATCGCTTCGCCGAGCGTTAGCCGGTAAATATGCTTGTTGTGCTCATCAAAGTTCGTAACCACCTTCCCGTCCTCCATATTCCATACCTCGCCCTCGAAGCCAAGCATGAGTGTGCGGTATCCGTCTCCGATCATGAAATCAAGCATCTTAATCACAGCCTCCGGATGTTTGCTCGTAACCGGAATCACATTAAACCCGGCAACATAGCTGTTGCCCCAGGTTCCCTGCTTCCCGTCAGGTCCGGTTGGATATTCGAGGGGAATCCACTCTGCATTGGGATCATTTTTCCGGTTGGTCAATATCGGGCCGCGGGTGTCATACCAGTTCCCGGAGAACAGGCCCACTTTGCCGCTGGCGACTTTCTCGTCAACATTGGCCATCTTATTTAAAGCCCACTCGGGATCAATCAGCTTTTCCTTATAGAGCCCGGCAAGATAGCTTAGTGCTTCCTTCATTTCCGGCAGTGTGCTGGAATTCACCAATTGCCCGTCCCGTTCAGTCCATTGACCCCGCTGGATTCCCCATGCCCCGATAAACGGAGCTACTCTGCCGAGGTTTTCCTGCAGGATCAGGCCAAACGTGTCGTCTTTGCCGTTTCCGTCCGGATCATCCTGTGCAAAAGCGCGAATCACCTCTTTGTATTCTTCCAGCGTTGCCGGCGGCTTGAGCCCCAGACGGTCCAGCCAATCCTTGCGTGCAAACATGATTTCATTGCCCGGGATCGGGTTCAAGCTGGGAATCCCATAGATCTTTCCGTCCACGGTGACGACCTTCCAGGCTTCTTCCGGGATACTTTTCTTCAGATTCGGTCCGTATTCGTCGATTAAATCATTCAGAGGGGTAAGGGCCTTCTGCCGGACATAGCTTTCGAACCAATTGGCGTCATAGGACAGGAGCATATCCGGCAGATCATCGGAGGCCATAATCACGTTCAGGGCATCCCCGTAACCGTCCGCAGGAGGCGTGAGCAGCTTGATGTCCAAGCTCGTGTTCTCGCGGATGTAATCAATATAAGGATTATTGTTCTCGTCCATGCCCGGCGGGAACTTCCGTCCGGCATTGCTTAATACGATATCAATGGCCTGGCGTTCTTCCTTCCCTTTGCCACCTTCCTCCTTCGTGCCGGATGAACATGCGGACACCAGCAGCATGGAGGTCACCGCCAGAATGGATACGGATCTTTTTACCAAGATTGAGACTTTCATGTGACAATCCCCTCTCTTTTCTCATGTTACATGCAGTTCTAGCCTTTTACGGATCCAAGCATAATCCCTTTGACAAAATGCTTCTGCAGAAACGGATACACGAGCAGGATCGGAACTGTGCTGGCAATCAGCGCCGCAGCCTTCAAGGACTCCAAGGCCAGCAGGGTGCTGTCGATATTAGCGGAGTACCCGTTGTTATTGCTGATGTTCGATTGATTGAACATGATCAGCTCACGCAGATACACCTGCAGCGGGAAGAGATTCCGGTCCGTCACATACAGGACGGTGTCAAAGAAGGCGTTCCAATGTCCAACCGCATGGAACAAGGTAATCGTTGCAATGACCGGCATGGATAACGGAACAACGATCCGGACGAGCGTTCCGATATTGGAGGAGCCGTCAATCTTGGCTGATTCCTCCAATTCGGGCGGCACGCCTTGAAAGAAATTTCTCATAATAATAACATTGAACGCGCTAACCGCTCCAGGAATGATATAGACCCAGAAGGAATTCAGCAAGCCGGTCGCTTTCACGACCAGAAAGGTTGGAATCATGCCCCCGTTAAACAGCATTGTGAACACAATCAAGAACATGATGGCTGATCGTCCTTTAATATAAGCCTTGGACAGCGGATAGGCCAGCATACAAGTGATCACCACATTCACCAGCGTTCCGATGACCGTGCGCAGCAAACTGACCTTGAAGGCGTTCACAAAGGCATGCTCGCGCAGTACCTTCACATACGCTTCGAAACTGAAATCCACTGGCCATAACGTCACCCTACCCGATGTTATCGCCTGATGACTGCTGAAAGACTGGGCCACGACATGCAGGAAAGGCAGAAGCGCAAGCAGAGCAATGAAACCCAGGATCAGGTAATTAAGCCTCGATGCCAGACGTTCCCCCCTAGTAAGTCTCATAGATTCACCCCCTCTACCATAAGCTGTCCTGGCCAAGCTTTCTGGCGGCTTTGTTGGCGAGGACAACCAATATCAGACTGATGACCGATTTGAACAAACCGACAGCGGTAGTAAAGCTGAATTGGCCCTGCGTGATTCCGGTCCGGTAGACATAAGTCTCGATAACATCGGCCACATTGTAGACCAGCGGATTATAGAGCACAAAGATCTGTTCGAAGCCGACATCCAGAACGCTCCCGAGGCGCAGTACGAACAGGATCACGATGGTCCCGATGAGCGATGGCAGGGTAACGTGGAGCAACTGCTTCCATTTGCCCGCGCCGTCTACGACAGCGGCCTCGTAGATCTGCGGATCGATCGATGCCAGCGCAGCCAGATAGATGATGGCCCCCCATCCCGCTTCTTTCCAGATATCGCTGACCACCAGCACCGTTCTGAACCATTCCTGACTGCCCAGGAAGAAGATCGGCTCCAAGCCGAGCATGCCCAGAAACTGATTGACGATCCCCGTTGCCGGGGACAGCACGTTGATCAGAATGCCTCCGATGATGACCCAGGACAGAAAATGCGGTAGATAGACAAGCGTCTGGACCCCGCGCTTATACAGCATGTGCCGGACTTCATTCAGCATTAAGGCCAGGATGATCGGACCCGGAAATCCCCAGATCAGCTTGTATAAGCTGATCAGCAGCGTATTTTTGAATACCGTGTAAAACTCGCTGTCCGTAAACATATTTTTAAAATGCGTAAGTCCCACCCATTCGCTGCCGCGGATGCCGGCAAAGGCGCTAAAATCCTGAAAGGCAACGATGATGCCCCCCATTGGCACATATTTAAAAATGATAAAATACGCGAGTCCCGGCAGCATAATCAGATATAAGTCCCAGTACTTTTTCAGGGCCTGAAACCGCTCCGGCTTTACTGTATGAAGGGGATGGTTCTCGGGCTGCCGGTCCGCCGCTGCCAAATCTGAATCCATAGGATACCTCCTTTACCCGTAGTCATAATTTCTTATCCGTGTGACTTCCTCATTGTACCTGCCATTTGGCAGTTGCTTTAAGGGCATTTGCATGACCTTTTAGGTGAATTTCTTGACCACTTGGCCGGGAACAACAATATTCCAAACCGAAACTCTCCATCTGCGCAACTTTACATACAAAAAAGCTGGCTAATAAGCCAGCTTCTAGTCCATCCAGTATACTGAGTCTTTCTATTATTCTTTCAGGCCTCCCGCCTGGTATCTTTTTCCCAGGAACGGTAGTAATCAATTTTATCCCGCAGAATATCCAAAGTCTGATGAATCGTCCGAGCCTGCTCGATTAATTTCCGCTCATGCTCCTCCAGAAGTTGTCTGCGCTGGGGAATGCCCTCATTGCCAAGCCGCATCATATCAGCGAACTGTTGCATAAGTGCGATCGGCATTCCTGTAGTCTTAAGTTTTGCGAGTAATACGATCCATTCAAAATCATGCTCCCGATAGATCCGATGACCATTCTCGGCACGGGGTATGGGGTCCATCAGACCGATCCTTTCGTAATAACGAAGGGTATGTACGCTTAACCCCGTCATCTCAGCAGCCTGCTGAATGGTCAGTTCTTTACCGGTCATAACGAGTCCGCTCCTTTCAAAATCAGTTTAATTGATCAAGCTGTTCTGGGCTAATTTGTAGCTTAAGCGCCCCCAAATTTTCTTCCAATTGCGTTAGACCGCTTGCAGCAACAACGGGAAGAGCTCTCGGGTGCTTGTGCAGCATCCAAGCCAGGACAAGCTGATTCGGTGTTGCTCCCAGCTCTCCGGCAACCTTCCTTAGCGTATGCAATCGGGTCATCTGATCCTCTCTCCGGTATGCATCGGGTAGGACAGCTTCCTTTTTGTTGTACACGCCTCCAAGGAGGGGGGAATAAGCCAAGAGCGTAAAATCATCGTGCTGACTGCAGTAAGCAAGTAAATCCTCATCGGTACTGACCTGCACTCCGAAATCCGCATCCGCTCTAGGCTGTAAATACGTATACCGCTGCTGGATGCAGCAATAGGATTGCCATCCTTTTGACTGACTGACCGCTTTGGCCTCAAGGAGCCTGGACAGCCGGTAATTGCTGCAGCCTATAGCCCTTACTTTACCCGATTTGACCAAGGAATCAAAGGTCTCCAAGGTTTCCTCAAGTTCAGTTTCGTTATCGTCTACATGAGCATAGTATAAATCTACATAATCTGTTCCAAGATTCAGCAAGCTTTCGTCAATTGCCTTCTCAATCGCTTGGCGGCCTAAGCCTTCCATTTTTTCGCTTTTTGGCACTACCGGTTTCGCTCCTGCTTTGGTGGCCAAAATGATCTGATCTCTGTTTTTTCTTTCTTTCATCCATTCGCCAAGCAAAGACTCGCTTTCTCCGCCAACACAGCCTTCGTTCCAGATCGCATAATTATTGGCTGTATCCAGAAAGTTTCCCCCTGCTTCAAAAAAATGATCAAGCAGCTGGAAAGAGGTTTTTTTGTCGGTTCGCGATCCAAAATTCAGACACCCCAAAGAATAAGCGCTTACCACCAATCCTGTATTTCCCAACGTAAAATGTTTCACACGAAATCCTCCCTTTAACATCTATTAAGTTCCACTTACTTGCATCTACGTGACCAGTATAAAAGCTTAAGCGCACTCTAAGTCAATACTACTAATCTAATATCTTCTCTATTTTTAACAATGCAAAAGCACCTCAAAAAAACAGCATCCTCTGCAACTACAGAATGCTGTTCTTCAAGTGTTTTTATAATAAACTTACAGTTCCTTCGTCATAAAACTGCTATTCGGATCCGGGATATAATCTGCAAACGGCTCACAATACGTGAAGCCGAAATCTTCATACAGCTTGCGTGCGGGGATGAATGAATCCATGGAGCCAGTCTCCAGACTGATCCGTTTATATCCGCGGCTTATGGCTACTTCAATAATATGAGCAAGAATTTTTCTGGCTACACCTTTGCGCAAATGCCTTTTAGCGGTCCGCATCGATTTGAGCTCAGCATGTTCTTTGTCCAATTCCTTGATCGCCCCGCAGCCCAGAAGCTCTTCATCCTCCCAAGCGCACCAGAACGTAATTTCCGGCTGCTTCAGCCCGTCCAGATTAAGGGCATGAATGCTCTCCGGGGGAGAGTCCTCTGCCATTCCTTGCAGATGTTCTGCAATTAATCCAATCACTTGTGCCCCGCTCAAATCATCTACAAGAATTTTCACTGCAACCACTCCTACGTTAATGTTAAGTATGAATTATACCTGTTAATCTTCTGTATTTCATATTACTCCCATGGCAGGTTTTCTGACAACATCTAAAATAAAAAAGCCGCTAAAATAGCGGCTTCAATGGGACTATAAATGCTTAACCTTACCACTCCGCAATGCTGCCGTCGCGGTGCCGCCATACCGGATTTCTCCAGCGGTGGCCGTCCTCTGCCATCTTTCGCACATACTCCTCGTTCACAGTAATGCCAAGGCCCGGTCCGGAAGGAATATGGACATGCCCGTCACTGTAGGCAAAGACGGACGGATCAGTGATATAATCCAGCAGGTCATTGCCCTGATTATAATGGATGCCCAGGCTTTGTTCTTGAATGACTGCATTGTAAGACGTTGCATCCACCTGAAGACAGGCGGCCAGAGCAATCGGCCCAAGCGGGCAGTGTGGCGCGACTGCGACGTCGAATGCCTCTGCCATGGCAAATATTTTCTTGCATTCCGTGATCCCTCCTGCATGGGACAAGTCGGGCTGAATAATGTCAACCACCCCGTCCTTCAGCAGATTTTTGAATTCCCAGCGCGAGTACATGCGCTCACCCGTGGCGATCGGAGTGCTGGTATGATGCGCGATCTCCCGCAGGACTTCGTTGTTCTCCGGCAGCACCGGCTCTTCTATGAACATCAGGCGGTAGGGATCCAGCTCTCTGGCCAGTCCCCGTGCCATCGGTTTGTGAAGCCGTCCGTGAAAATCAACAGCAATCCCGAATTCCGGTCCGCAGGCCTCCCTAATGGCCGCGACCCGCTCCACGATAGCATAAATCTTGTCATGAGTATCAATGAACTGCATCTCTTCCGAGGCATTCATCTTAATCGCCGTGAACCCGGCAGCCTTCTTCTCCAGTGCCGCCTTGACAACATCGATGGGGCGGTCTCCGCCTACCCAGGAGTACACCCGCATGGAATTGCGGCAAGCGCCGCCCAGCAGCTGGTACACAGGCGCATTGTAGATTTTCCCCTTAATATCCCATAACGCCTGATCGATCCCCGCTATCGCACTCATAAGAATAGCCCCGCCGCGATAGAATCCTCCCCGGTACATCAGCTGCCATAAGTCTTCAATCCGCTGGGGGTCCTGCCCAATCAAATAATCCATCAGCTCTTCTACCGCGGTCTGCACCGTATGCGCCTTGCCTTCGACCACTGGTTCCCCCCAGCCGGATATCCCTTCATCGGTTTCAATCTTCAGGAACAGCCAGCGCGGAGGAACGATAAAGGTCTCAAATCCGGTGATTTTCATGGGTTATTTTGCTCCTTTGGTATTGTTCATTCTGGCCTTGCGGACTTCCACTGCGAATTGGCGGGCCGTCTCTGTGATCTTCCCATAGTCGCCCTGCTCCACCGCTTCCCGTTCAACGAGAGCGCTTCCAAGACCGACGGCAACAGCTCCGGCGGCAATGAAGGCTCCTACATTCGCAAGGGTCAAGCCTCCTGTCGGCATCATCCGGATGTGGCCAAGTGGTCCCTGCAGCTCCTTGATGTAGGAGGCACCGAGTGAACCGCCCGGGAAGACCTTAAGCAGGTCTGCACCCGCTTCATGTCCCCTGACTGCTTCGGTTGGTGTCATTACACCTGGAATCGAGATTCGCCTGTGCTGTAAGGTCAGTTCTACAATCGCCTCATTCAGATTGGGGGAGAAAATAAAATCGGCTCCCGCCGCGATCGCCTGCTCGGCCTGCGCCAGCTTCAGTACGGTCCCCGCCCCCACCAGCAGGCGGTCTCCATATTTCGCCTTCATGTCCGCGATCAGCCGGTATACTTCCGGGGTATCGGCTGTAATCTCCAGCGCCCCTACCCCGCCTTCTGCCAGTGCCGCAGCAATGTGCTCAACCCGTTCAGGCGGTGGTCTGCGGATAACGGCGACCAGACCGGAGGTGATCAGCTGCTCAATCTGTCTATCTTTGTCCATGTCCTTCCTCCTCCTCGGGAATGCCCTCACTTACCGGATAATATCTTCCATGCCGGTTCCCCCGCCTAAGAGAAGTTCCACATCCTGCCGGGCCGGGAGACCTTCAACGTCACCGCTTACCCCGACAACAATGGAACCGACAGCATTGCCGCGCCGCACGGCAGAAGGCAGATCCTCCTCCTGGAGCAAACCGCTTATAAAGCCTGCGGCAAAACCGTCTCCCGCACCCATCGGATCAATGAGTCTCTTCACGGGAAACCCGGGCTCAGTTCCAGAGATTCGTCCGTTACTGTAATAAGCCCCGTCCGCGCCGAGCTTGATAACGGCAGCGCCGGCCCCGGCTTTCAGCAACCGGTCTGCGATCTCTGTAGGGTCACTACATCCTGTCAGGAACTGTCCCTCTTCCATACCGGGGAGCACGTAGTCGGCAAGAGCCGCGATTTCGTTAAGAACACGATAAGCCTCTTCTCTGTTCCACAGCTTCCAGCGGATATTGGGATCAAATACAATGGTTGTACCATGTTTTTTGGCCGCTTCCAGGGCCCGAAAGGTTAATCGCCTGCACTCATGGCTAAGCGCCGGAGTAATACCCGTAACATGCAGGATACGGGCACCTCCAACATAAGCCTCATTAAGCTCATCTGCTTGCATCAGGCTGGCCGCCGATTGTTTGCGGTAGTAGTACACCTGTATTTGGTCCGGAGAGATTTGTTCTTTGAAGAACACTCCTGTGGGCGCTTCATCTGTAACCCTGACTTCGGAAATATCAACGCCATGTCCTCTGACGAACTGCCTGATATACCGTCCAAACGGATCATTTCCGAGCTTGCTGAACCAGCCTGCGGCATGCCCCATCTGGGCAAGTCCAATGGCCACATTGGTCTCAGCTCCTGCAACATGCTTGTGAAAACCATTCACATACTCCAGGGGAACCATCCGGTCCGGTGCTAGAAGTACCATGGTTTCCCCAAAGGTTACGACCTCCATTGCCCCTCCTCCTTCTGCTTCTTCACTAATTGTCTCCTAAAAAAGATCGTATCTTTATCATTTTTATTTCAATATAGATATGATCTTTACGGTATGATCATATTATCTTGCTCTTCGCCAGTCAATACTAAATCAATGGTCAGACGTATCTGTTTATTGTCACGAAGCTCATATGCTAGAATGAATGTATTCCAAGTCAAAGGGACGGCTAATTATGAAACAGAATAAACAAACCGCGTTTCAAGCGACAATAGAGCTTATGAAGCAGAAAATTATAGGTGGGGAATGGGCTCCAGGAGACCGGCTCCCTACTCTTCAGCAGCTGGCTGTTGATTTTTCGGTTAGTGTCACTACTGTACGTGAAGCGCTGCGGATATTAGAGAGTCAGGGGAATGTCAGCATTGAGCACGGGCGCGGGATGTATGTGCGGAATGATCCGCTGCTGCTGGATGATCCGGCGGTCGCCTTAGAGGAATTAGACAACATTTCGATCGTGGATCTGCTGGAAGCCAGACTGCTCATTGAGCCTGAACTTGCTGCTTTAGCCGCGAAGCGGGCCGATGAGGATCAGATCCGCCGGCTGCGGGTACTGGCAGATCGTATGGTGCAGCAAATGGAGGAAGGCGGATCCTTCTTCGAGACCGACCTCGCCTTTCATCAGTTAATCGCCGAAGGGGCAGCCAATCCGGTGGTGGCGCGGATGCTCCATTCGATTCTTCCCTTGCTGGCCGAAGGACGCAAGCAGACCAATACGCTGCCCAATATGCGGACCAAGGCTTCCAATTACCATGTTCTGATCGCCATTGCCATCGAGGAGCGGCAAAGCGAAACAGCCCGACAGCTAATGGAAAGCCATATTCAGAGTATGCTGACTACTCTTAAGCAGTAGTTATCAAAGTAAATAAGAAGCAATATGTCCCGGTCCCCTATAAGAAAAAGACCTGTGCGGGGCACGGGTCTTTTTCTTCTTTACTAACACAGTTCAATCACTAACAGGTTGTGTCTAGTAGTTGGTTCAGTTCAAATGCTGACTCCACCTTGAATTATACAGTTTCGAGCTTGAGCCGGCTAAACTCCACTGTGCCCTGGCTAACGAAAACGGCAAGTTTACCATGTTGAATATCGTATATTCTGGCACTCAGCGCTACTTCCCCACCGACATAAATCTCGCAAATTGTATGATCGATAAACACCTTCAGCTCATATTCCTGATCCGGCAGCAGCTTGAGTGGGCGTTCCAGTTCCACATCGTAAGGAAAGGTTTTGCCCCCCTCCTCCGTTTGCATTATCGGTCCACGAAAGGTAATCCGGCTTCGTTCAGGTTCCAGCGTGATATAGTAGGCAATATCCAGACCCTTATCTGCCCTGAGCATGATCCCCAGACCCTGAGTCGTCTCCGAGAAACGAACGGTTGCAGAAATTTTGCACAAGTCAGGCAGCTCCTCCTGTGTGATACAACCTGCAAAGGCATATGGAGATTCGCAGAGCAGCACATCGTCCGTGATCGACCAATCTCCGATGATTCCCTCAAACTTCGCAGGTACCTGTTCAGCAAAAGCAGAGTCAACCGTTTCCGGAACCTTCACGCCTAATGCCCCATCCGGACGTTGAATAATTTCATGCACAATCATATTGCCGCCCCAATCCCAGGTGTCATAATCTTTGCCTGGAGCTTTGGGCGGGTTCCAGCCGAACAGGTCGTCATCCTTCGTTGGATTCCAGCCGAATAGATAACGCTTCTGCCCATCCGATACCGACTTGGCCGCATAATAAGCCCGTCCATCAAATGCTTCTTCCTGCGGTGTAATCCACGGTCCATTCAAGGAACGGCTCATTCGGTAAAAGGTGCCAAAACGCCCTGTATACGAAGAGTAGATCAGGTACCACCAGTCTCCCATCCGAAACAGGTCAGGGCATTCATGCGCTCCCACATGCAGCTTCGGTGCATAGAGCGGTTCCCGGTACTCCCAATGCTTGAGATCCTTGGACGACAGCAGACCGGTACAGCCTTTACGGTTAGTCGGTCCTTTGGCCAGAGCGGCGATCAGCATCCAGTATTGCCCTTCTTCTTCATTCCAGAACACAAAGGGATCACGCCAGTCCGCCAGCTCATAAATTTCGCCGTCCGGACCAAAAGTGTCTTCAGGAATCGGCTCCCATGTTCGCAGATCCTTGCTAACGGCATGGCAGGCAAACTGTTTCCCTTCGGGAAAGATACAGTAGAACATGTGATAGACATCGTCCACTTTGAGCATATGTCCGGTCCCGCCTTCGATTTTACAGGCTCCTTCTTCCCGGTAATTCACAAAATCTTTCGTGCCAAGAAGATGCCAGCCCTGATCAAGACCTTCGAGGTAATTGTCTCTCCACCCGTGCAGATAAAACAGTTTAAACTCTCCATCTTCATAGTAAGGAATTACATCCCCCACCCAAGCGTTGTCTGGACGATAAAAAAATTCTTTCATTAATAATTCCTCCCTCTTCTTTAAGTATGATGATACTCGGTATAAAGCAGAGAAAGCCGGAGTCATGGCGAAGGCGGACATCACCTTGCCTCCCCGGCTTTTCCTTCGCCATTATTGATTGACTGTATCCAGCAACAGCGAGATGATTTGCGCGCTTTCCGCACGATTTACGGTTTCATGTGGCATGAATAACTGGTTGCCGCGCCCGGTAACTAATCCGAGCTCCTGTAAGGCAGCCACTGCATCTACAGCCCATGCACTAATCGTACCGGCATCTTTGAAATTACTCCTTTGACCGAAGACAGGATTCTGCCCTGTATGAAACAAATACGCCTTGTGGATCATGGATGCCATTTCTTCACGGCTTATGGTTTCCTCAGGTGCAAAGGTATCTGTGCTTTTCCCCGTTACAATCCCCGCTTCGTATGCTGCGGCAACGGAGGAAGCATACCATTTCGTAGATTCCACATCCTTGAATGCAGTGGAGTTCGTCCCTATTATTCCAAGTGCCCGGGTGATCAGGGAAGCGAACTCCGCTCTGCTTACTTTTTGCTTCGGTGCGAAATCCGTCTCACTCACGCCCAGGACAATTTGCTTCGCTGCCATCCTTTTGATAACATCATGGGCCCAATACGAGGCATTCACATCTTCAAAGGTTTTGTCATAGGTAAGGACGGCAAATTTACTGAAATGGTTCACTTGTGCATTCCATTTACCGTCTGAATAGCTTCCGCCCCTATACTCCACTCTGCCGTCCGCAGCGATGTTATAGATACCCGTCAGATCCTGGCGGGAATTCTCTTTTGCACTCAGCCTGATGGTGACCGGTTTGGAGAATTTCTCAAGTGTAAGCATCGTTCCATCGGCTTTTAGAATAGCCAATTTGAAGTCATAGACCTCTCCTATTGCGGAGATGTCCGCATGATTCTTTTTTCCGGCTTGTGCAAGCAGCTCTTTACTTTGCTCTGAAGATAATGCATCCATTTCAATAGAGATTTTCGACTGCCCAAGCTCGCTGTCAGTAACCAGCGCCTGTAACCCCTTTAATACCTCTGCAGGAACTTCGATTTCCACATCTGTGTTCTTAACTTTCAGAGCATTCTTGCCGTCATTAGCCGCCATAGTCACAGGAAATAGCACCTGCCGCTCGCCCTTTGCCAGTTCGAATGCCAAATTGCCCTGACTCTCCGGTTTGCCTACCGGAACCACCGGCTTCCCCGGAAGATTGCTTGGAACGGCTGTGTCAGTCGGGTTGGCCGGACCGGCTGGTTCACTTGGATGGGCTGGATCTGGCGGATCAGTTGGATCAGTCGGGTTATTCGGATTCACCGGATGCTGCACCTTAACCGGTACATTGAAATCATCGACATTAATATGTCCGAACCCGCCTGTGGATTGGTCAACCACCTTAATATAGAGCTCCTCGCCGATATACTGCGAAGCATCCCAGATCTTCCGCTGATACTCCTCATAGTTGGTCGCAGTCTCTTTGAATAGCTCTTTGCCGTCCGATGCCCGGACCAGCGCAACATACAGCTTATCGATATCACGCCCGCCGCTGACCAGGAAGTTGAGCTTGCCGTTCCCGCCAAGGATGAAATTCTGCGATTTCAGCGTTCCCGTCAAGCTGTCACCGCCGGCCGCCTCGTTGAAGCCCCACAAATGATATCCTCCCGGAATTTTATGCGACGGATTGAAGTAGATCGTGTCCCAGAAGAACTTGGCATCGGTCACATGGACATCCTGGAAGGCATCTCCTTCCGTAATCCAGCCTGTTAAGTCTCCTGTAGCAAAATCGTGGTTAGGCAGATCCGTAATATCGGTGTATACAGAGTTGTCCCAGTTGTCAGGCACATCAACGGGAGCAGCCGGTTCACCCGTCAAAGCATTCATATTCCATACTTCCATCGACTTGACTGTAATATCGTTGTCGGCCCAAACTTGCAAGCCCAAGGAATCGTATTTTCCCACGTAGACGCGGGTTGTCAGTTTTTTCTTGTAATTTGCAAAGGCTTCGACAACAGAGCGGTCCAGGAAAATATGCAGCTTCAGGTTCTCTCCGTCCAGATCCACGTATCCGCCTTGAATGCCGTCCACGCGCACATCCGGATCAATACTGCTCTTGGTCCGGTCCACATTGAAGGTCCCGTTCGCCTTATCATAGTAAATCAGCGTTTCTTCCTGGCCGTTATCGGAGCGCCGTACCTTAAGACCGAATTTCTGGGCTTCGCCCGGATCAATTTCCATCACAATCTCCAGCATGTCGCCTTTGACACTCCGGATCAATTGATTGGCGGCAGCCAAATTCTCGTCCGTGAAATCAACCACCTTATCTCCCCGGAGACTCTGCAATTCCTCAATGGGCTCAATGCGCAATTCATCATGCTCATCCAGGCTCAGGGAAACCGGCAGTGCCAGATTATGAGCCCATCCAGCCTGATATTCAGCCTGCGGCGTTCTTACATTTTGCACCATAGAGTATACGACCGTTCTTCCGTCAGGTGTAACCATCCCGCTCTCTGCGGTCAAATAACCATCCCCCACATCCATTTTGGAGGGAGCGTCCTGATCAGGTATAAACTTGAAGTTATCTCTGTCCCAGGTTCCAATCCAGTAAAACACTTCAACATCTCTTTGCACATCGTCAGCTGGAGTAACCTGCTCCGGCTTCTCATGGGGATTAACCATAAAGATGTATTTTTGTTGTCCTGCACTAGCCTCACCCAGCGGCAATAATACCGGCAGTTCCCATACCGTACCGAGCTCCGGATAAAGATTTCTGTCACTAACATATAAAGGCCCCTTATACTCCCAGTTGTACATATCGTCAGATACATACACCAGAGCTGTACCGCTGCTGAAGTCTTGAAGACCGGATGTCACCAGCTGATACCATTTGTCGGTCTCCTGGTCATACCATACAAAAGGATCGCGGAACTCATTATGGATGCCATTGCCGTTCTGCTCCGTCACCGGCTCAGGATATTTCACCCATTGCTCCAGATTAGGGTCCGACAGATCTGCCGGAGTCGCCAGGCCTGTTCTTTGATTGGGTGACAATGAGTCATTGCCGGCAGTATAAAAGAGAACAGGATTACCGTCACGGTCATAAGCTGCGCTGCCTGACCAAGCACCATCCGGGTCAAGCGTACCCGCTTCCGGCGCAAGTGCAGGCCTCACATTTTCCCAATGCACCATATCGTCACTCACCCAATGTCCCCAGTGGATTTGATGCCAGAATGGCCCCTGCGGGTTGTGCTGATAAAATAAATGATACTTGCCGTTATAATAAATCGGTGCATGTGCTTCATTCATCCAGTTTTGCGGAGGCATCGCATGGTACTGCGGACGGTGCTGATCACCGTCAAACACACTGGGATCCTCGTCAATGTCACCGTTTGGAATCTCAGGAACCACGCCGCCGTGAAGCGCCTTCACATTCTTATACTCAGCAAGGATCTCTTGACCCGTGAACGCTTTGTTCTGCAGCTTCACTTCATCTATAAGTCCGCTGAACATATTATAGGAGAACAATCCCGCAAACTCTGCAGATTTATTGTTTTTTCCGATAATCAGCTTTTCCGTAGAAGGGGTTATCGGAACGTTGACAGGGGTTGCCCCAGAAGCCACTTCTTGACCATTTAGATATAATTTAATGATTCCGTCCGTTTTGTCGAACGTAGCTGCTACGTAATTCCATTTATACTTTTCGAGTGGATGGTCTTTGACCCATACCTGAATCCACTGTCCGCCAATGCCGACCTGCATTGACCATGTGCCGTGCCGGTACATCCCCAAAGCGAAACCTTCGGTCTTATCCTGATCAGACTGGTTCACGATAGCAGACAGATTGTTTCCGTCTCCCCATTCATAGCTGCGTGGAGCGACCCAAGCCTCAAGCGTTAACGCGTCACTTACTGGAATGGCATCCTTTGCATTAACCTCGATATCATTAGAGTATCCATCGAATAGCAAGGCGCCGCCTTTGACTCCGCGCGGAGTCCATCTTGGATCTTTGGAGTCCATATATCTGGCGTTATTAAATACGTAGTTTACATCATGCTCAAGATTGCTCACTTGCTCAAGCGCCTTTTTTCCTGCGCCTTCATCTAGGTTCATGTAGAAAATGGTTCCCGTACTATTCGCTTGAAAAGCGTCAACGGAGATGCGGGCTTGATCAGATTGATCTATAACTTTGATATACAGACTCTTGTTGTAGTGCTTCTGCATTTTCCAGGAAATTTTCTCATTCGCACTGACTACAGCAGTTTTCTCAAGCAACGCATTAGTGCTGGCATCATATAATGCGACATAGGCCTCCTGAGGATTAACGATATCTACAACAGTGAAGTTTATTGTCCCGGTCCCTCGAAGTGTAAAGATATTGGAGGTAATCGAACCCTGTCCTTCCAAAGTGGACTTGGCATAATAGTTACCTTCTTTACCAGCTTGGGCATCATTGTCCACTTGAAAAGCGTTGCCCTGAGCAGTCCAGCTCTCTAAATTTCCGGTTTCAAAGCTGTGATTCTGGATTTCGGTCGGCATAATGTTATCCGCCATAACTCCTTCTTCCGGTACAAGCTCATTGAAGGTGTGGAAGGCGTCCGCAAAGATTACTCCCCAATCCGCGTGACCATTATCCACGATCTCCACATACAGCTTCTTTCCGATATACTTGGAGAGATCGGCTTTATACTGCTCCATATTTGCAAGTCTCAGGCCCTGTGCCGGATCCGGGAACCCGGACTCGTTAAATTCGGTGTTGCCATACCTGGAAATTAGTTCACCTGTGTCCGCATTGATAACGTTCACATACACTTGATCCGTATGCTTGCCTCCGCCCAGTCTGAAGGTAATCCAGCCTGTTCCGCCCAGCTCGAAGGTGCTGGACCGAAGCTTACCTGTTGCGCTCTCGTTATACTTCAATCCATTTAAATGATAAGTGCCTTCCTGGTTATACGGGATTTGTTCAACCCAATAGGTGGTTTCGTCTGACACGCTGTTAGGTCCAAACGCTTCGCCTTCTACAACCGTCCAGCCTGTTAAGTTCCCGGTTTCAAAGCCAGGATTCTCAATTTGGTAGCGTTTGAAATCCGGCTTGATATCTGTGGCGGTAATTCCTTCCGCAGGCTCGGATTCATGGTACATGAAGAAGGCGTCCGCAAATACCACTCCCCAATCCGAGGTAGCATTGTCGATGATCTCTACATACAGCTTTTGGCCCAGATATTCGGAAAGATCCGCCTTATATTGCTCCATATTGGCAAGCCGCAAGCCTTGTGCGGGGTTCGGGAAGCCGACATCGGCAAAAGCGCTATTGCCATACCTCGCAATCACTTGTCCCGATTCAGCCTCCACGACATTGATATAAGCCTTGTTTGGATTTTTGGCACCGCCAAGCTTGAAGCTGATCCATCCGCTGCCGCCGAGCTCGAAAATGCTGGAACGAAGCACACCGGTCGCAGCTTCGTCATGTTTCCAGCCGTTTAGATGATAAGCCCCTTCCTGATTGTACGGGATTTGTTCCGCCCACCAGGTGGATTCACTCGATACACTGTCCTGGCCGAACGCTTGGCCTCTGACAACGGTCCAGCCTGATATATCCCCGGTTTCAAATCCCGGATTCTGGATTTGATAGACTGTATCCGTAACTGACAACCCCTCGTCAGCCTGGGTAATTGAATAGACCGCATCCGTAACCGACAATCCTGCGTCAGCCTTAGGGGTGAATGTCTCCCGAGTGCCTACTCCAGCTCCGGCTGCAGCCGAGATTCCGGGAGCTACAAGCTGAAGAACCATCACCCCTGCAACCATTCTGGAGATCCATGCTTTGTTTCTTTTGGCTTCTTTCATCAACGAGCCTCCTTCATCATTTCTTATTCATGAAATCATTCATACGTATTTTTGAAATGACTCTCCGGATACAAGGATGCATAGTCATGAAGTAAGAGAGACGTGAATGAAGCGGTTTCATATCGAGGGAGCAAAGTGGCTTAAGTGTTTGTTGCATTATCCATGGTATAGTAAGGAGCGCCTAGGCGCTCCCATTACCATATAGACTGCATATCCCATATTTCCATGGACTTAACCAGCGGTTCCCCATCGCCCCAGATCTCAAGTCCCAGAGCATCCTTGCGGCTCGGATACACCCGGGTGGTCAGACTTTTCAATCCGTTGGCATATGCTTCGACCATAGAGCGGTCCAAATAGATGTGCAGCTTCAGATTCTCTCCTAACAATTCCAGCTTGCCTCCTTGAATCCCGCTACACTTTTCACCCGGGTGCAGTGTCGTTTTCGTGCGGTCCACAAGGAACTTAGCTTCATTACAGTCATAAACCAGCAGTGTCTCTTCTTCCCCATCCGGTGTACACCGGACTTTGATTCCGAGTTGTCCGGCATTGCCCGGCTCCAGTTCCAGTTGAATCTCAAGCATGTCGCCTTGTACATCCCCCAGTAGCAGATTAGCTTCAGCCAACGACTTGTCTTGGAGGGATAGCCGCTTGGTGCCCCGCAGCGACTCCAGTTCCTGAATCGGTTCTATTCCCAATCGCCCGTCATCTCTTAAATACACGCTTAACGGCAAACCTCCGTTATGAGCCCAGCCCGATTTGTATTCCATCTCTGACGTACGGTCCCCTTGGGCAATTGTGAACACAATATTTCTGCCCGTTTTCGGATCAACCATGCCGCTCGGACCGGTAAAATGGAAATCACCGACATCTATCAGTTGCGGTTCTTCTTGATCCGGAATAAATGACAGCTCATCCTTCTCGAGCTGCCCGATCCAATAGAATACCTCAACATCGGCAACCTTTCCTACAGGACTAACCAGCAGAAGATGCTTGCTGTCCCCTTTGTTGTCAGTGCCTAAGGGAAGAAGTACAGGCAATTCCCAGATGGGGCCAAGATAAGGGAACTTCTGAATATCCGCCTGATAGAAAGGACCTTTATACGTCCAATTCAGCATATCCTGCGAGACAAATGCTAATGCTGCCCCGCCTTCGCCCTCAATTCCCGATCCTACCAGGGCATACCAGCCGTCCTCATCCTTCCACACGAACGGGTCCCGGAAATCTCCGAATGCGCCCATCCCCTTCTGCTGCACGATGAGCGGCTCCGGGTGTTTAATCCACGTAATGAGATCCGGGTCTCCGTCCTGCGGATAAGTGCTACGGGCAAGTGCGACGCTCTGATTCGGTGAAGCACTATCATTGCCTGCTGTAAAGAACAGAACCGGCAGCCCCTCTGCATCATAAGCCGCACTTCCCGACCAGATCCCATCCGGGGCGAGCTGATCCCTCTCAGGCGCCAGCGCTACAGGGAGATCACGCCAATGCACCAGATTTTCACTCACCCAATGTCCCCAGTGGATATGATGAAAGTACGGTCCTTGCGGATTGTGCTGATAGAACAAATGATATTGCCCGTCAAAATATATTGGCGCATGAGGCTCGTTCATCCAATGTGCCGGCGGGCTGACATGATACTGCGGCCTGTGCCGGTCCTTAAGCAGAGGTATACGATCCAGCTTAATGTCGTCATAATTCAACTTCGGCCGGACGCCTCCATGTGTGGAATCCAACACTTCCTGATAAAAAGCTGCTGCTTCCTCGTTACTCAGGGCACGGTTATAAATCTTCATCTCATCCATGATCCCGCTGAACATATGAAGGCTGAACACTTCGGCAAGCCTGCTGCCGTGATTATTCCTGCCGATGAACAAATCCGTGTCCATCGCCTCCGCTATGCGGGAACCACGGGGCACAGCAGCCGATGTGATTTCGGTGCCGTTCAGCAGCAGCTTGATTTCACCCGCTTCTCCATCGAATACGGCGTTCACATAAGACCACTCATTCTTGGGAAGTTCATAACCGTCCGGCGCCCAGATTTCCTTCCATGCTCCTCCCTCAAGCCCGATTTGGAAGGACCAGGAGCCATGACGGAACATGCCGAGCAGATATCCCTGCCTAGTCTTGTTATTGTAGCGGTTCACTATGGCAGCCAGTTTGCCTTCATGTCCCCACTCATAGGTGCGCGGGGCAATCCATACTCCAATGCTGAGAGCCGATAGAAATTCCGGCTCTCCGTTACGCTCTTCTCCGTGGACAGAATGAGCAATATACGTTGAGTAACCATCGAAGAGGAGAGCACTTCCTGCTACTCCCTGTCTCCACGGCGGAGTACAAGGGTCGGTAAACTCCGCATTATTGAATACATAATGAATCTCATCTACCGTCTTAGTGACGCTCTCCATAGCGCTTGCTCCGCTTCCTTCATCGAAAGCCCAATGCATCATTAGTCCCCGGTCACCTTCATGGCCGCTCATTCGTCATTCCTCCCTTGAGACTGCCTTGTACTAACACTTGGAATCTGAATGGACTTCAGCGTATGGATTTGAAGCGAGTTCAGAACAGCCTGTCCTGATTGTGTGCTTACCTGGATATTCTCAATCGGAGCATCCGGGAAAATCTGATCGGTTAGCACAACCAGACCATTAGCCGCATAAACTTCAACTGCATTGCGATCCAGCCAGATGTGCAGCTTAAGCTTGCCGTTCGCAGCGGCCAGCCTGGCACCGTGACGGCTTGCGAACGCCGGGTGGAAATCCGTCAGACCACTTTTTGAACGGTCCGTGAACAGCCATTCCTGAGCAGGGTCATATCCGATAATAATTTCGCTCTGCTGTCCGACAGATTGCAGATGGATATATACCGCGTCCCCGGATAGGATATCAATCTCTCCTTCAATTTCTAACAGATCACTATTCATCTGCTGTCTAAAAGGAGTCGCCGGCGTAATTGTGATATCGTTCCAGCTCATAGATTCATTCCGCAGCTGCTCTATTTCCCGGACAGGCATTTGGCTCAGCACGACACTTCCGTCCTTACTGGTCAGGGACATGGCACGGGGCAAAGTCATCGCACCTCTCCAGGAGCCGGTAGGCGTCTCGTTGGCATATTTCCAGTTGCTCATCCATCCGATGATTACGCGGCGTCCGTCCTGCTCCGGAATATCGGACCAGGTAACTCCCGCATAATTATCTCTTCCATAGTCAAGCCACAGTATATGATCCGCAGGATTGTCATTGATGAACGTCTTTCCATCGAACTCTCCAATAAAATATTGTGTGCGCGATCCCTCCGGACAATTGGGATGATCTCCGATGCTGATGATCAGCACCCATTTCGAACGCCCGGTGTCATCCACCGGCAGTTGAAACAGATCAGGGCATTCCCAGACGCCGTCATGTGATCCTTCTTCTCTACCGAATTCACCGGTCAGCGACCATTCACGCAGATTCTCGGATGCGTAGAACCGGGCATGATCTCCAGCGACAATCACCATAATCCACCGTTCACTTTCCGCATGCCAGAACACCTTGGGGTCCCGGAAGTCTATCAGTTCTTCCTCGGCCAGTACCGGATTTCCGTTATATTTATGCCAGTTCATGCCCTTATCGCTGCTGTACGCCAGGCTCTGCCGCTGGCGCGGCTGCCCTGTATCCGGATGGTGATCGGCATGCGTAAAGATCGCGACAAGTCCATCCGAATCTTCAAATAAGCCGCTGCTGTTATTCCAATCCACTACACAGCATCCCGAAAAGATTGCTCCGTGCTCATCCGGAAATAGAGCAATAGGCGCGTGCTCCCATTGAATCAGGTCTTCACTGACAGCATGGCCCCAGTGCATTGGTCCCCATTTATTACCGTAAGGATGATGCTGATAGAATAGATGATAGCTTCCCTCATAATAGACTAATCCGTTCGGGTCATTGGCCCAACTGGAGGGTGGTGAAAAGTGAAACCCTGGTCTGAATTGCTCATCATTATTGTGGTTCCCAGACTCTATCATCTGGTTAATCTCTTCTGTCGTCGGCATAGAACCAAGAGCCCCCTTTCGTGTGGTTACTAACGCTCCGCCGGCATTGGCAAAAATCAGCATACTGGTAATTTGCTGGTTGGTCAGCTCCTGCAGGGAACTTCCGCTTTCTAAAAGCTTGTATAACAAACAGCCTAGAAAAGCATCGCCTGCTCCTGTCGTGTCGATTGCTTTGACCTTAAAGCCCGGCACATATCCATCCTGACCAGCCAACCGGTAATAGCAGCCTTTTTCCGCTAAAGTGACGACGAGGAGTCCGATGTCATATTGCTGCTGGAGTTCTTGTACGCCTTTTTCAAGATTGCTGCTGCCAGTAACAAAAGCTAGCTCTTCTTCCGAGATTTTCAACACATCGGCATAATTCATCCCCCAGAGAATATTCTGTCTGGCCTCCTCCTTACTCTCCCATAACGCAAATCGGATGTTAGGATCAAACGACAGTAGAACCCCTGCTTCCTTCGCTCTGCGGACTGCCGTCCGGGTTGCCGTGCGGGCAGGCTCATGGGTCATGGACAGCGAGCCGAAATGCAGCACCTGACAAGCTTCAATCTGCCCCAGCGGAACATCCTGCGCGTGTAAGAAGGTATCTGCCCCCGGCTTCCGGATGAAGCTGAAAGAGCGGTCCCCCTGGTCATCCAGGTGAACAAAGGCCAATGTTGTACTCGCTTCATTGGTAACCGACACTCCTGTTACATCTACCCCGTTATTATGCAGTGCATTTTGCAGCAATGAACCGAAGGGGTCTTCCCCAACTTTGCTGATCAGTGCTGATCTGGCACCCAGACGTGAGAGTGCTGCGGCTACGTTTGCCGGAGCCCCCCCTGGATTGCATTCAAACAGCCCGTTACCTCCTGCTGTCTGGCCTGCCGGTGTAAAGTCTATCAACACTTCTCCTATTGCGATGACATCAAGCACAGTTTCTCCCCCACCTAACTTCTATTTATTTTTTCAGATTTGCATTATATCGATCCAACCCTTTTTGATAGATCTCCATCAGTTCATTCAGGCCCATCTTGTCCAGTGTTTTAATGTAGTTGTCCCAAGCCTTATCTGCGCCGCCCTCTACAATGAATCTTCCTCTTTGGGTATTTACATATTTAATCAGCTCTGGCTCGATCTTGTTGATGGTGTCCAGTTCCTCCGGCTCGAAGAAGATACTCGGATAGTTTTCCTTTTCCATATATGGATTGTAATATTGCTCGAGATCTTTAGCGCGCTGCTGAGCCCGGGGTTCCATGTCCACCACTTTACCGAAGTCATCGATAGTAATGACACCAGGTGCGCCCGATCCCGGAGCAACCTTCTGGCGGAATTCACCTGCTGAGGCTCCTTCAGGAAGCGGTAAATTCACCAGTTTTCCGTTTTCATCCTTCTTGTACACGACATCCAGCGGTCCCCAGTGGATTTGAGCAGCCATGTAAGGCTCATACTGCTGGTCAATCCAGCGCATGGTGATTTCCGGATTGCTGTCCGCTTTGGTAATGGCAAACGACCCTCGGCCTGGACCTCCGCCATTCGCGCGTCCAATCGTTTGCTCTCCATTCGCGCCTTTGAGCGGAGATAAGAGTACATAATCCTTGGCACGTTCGGTTCCGACAACTTCTTCGACTTCCCACCAGATATAAGATCCCAGTGTCTCATCTGTCGTTTTGCCTTTGGCCAGATACTGTGCAGCATCCTGGGTGAAGGATTCCGGATCAATCAGGCCCTGCTTATACCATTTTTCATGGAAATAATTCAGGGCTTCCTTATATTCAGGCTGAGTTGCGGTGAAAATGACTTTTCCATCACGGACGACACGGTGCTCCAGATTATCCGGGAGACCAAAGGCCCCGAATAGTCCGGCAATATCCATGCACCACTGCATATGCATGAAGCTTAACGGGATTTCATCCTGCTTGCCGTTGCCGTTCGGATCTTTTGTTTTGAAGGCAAGCAGCGCTTCCGTGTATTCATCCAGCGTTTCCGGTACTTTTAGGCCCAGCTTATCCAGCCAGCTTTTATTAATGACGTGGAAGAAAGGGTTGGTTCCAAGGTTGTTTTCTTCCCAGGACGGCAGCCCGTAGATATGCCCATCCGGCGCTGTGATCGATGATTTGATATCAGGACGGCGATCCAGAAGCGCTTTCAGGTTAGGCGCATACTGATCAATTAAATCCTCCAGCGGAATAAGTGTTCCATCTTTACCGTAATTGATCAGCTCGTAATCAGTGAATCCGGCGGCATAGAAGGCATCCGGCAAATCGCCACTTGCAAGCAGCAGGTTTTTCTTTTCTGTATAATCGGTATCCGGGATGTTCTCCCAATCAATCTTCACATTGGTTTCCTGCTCCAGCCGCTTGAAGATTTCCATCTCTGAGAACTCTGGTGCCAGGGCCGCCTTCGGGGCTACCATTCTTAACGACACGGGTTTGTTTACAACAGGAAGACCAGTTGCATTGAAATTGTCTTTCTGATTGGAATTCTCCGCCTGATTGTTTGTCCCGTTACCGTTACCCGAACATCCGCTCAGCGCAAACGCTCCGGCCAATACCAGAATCCCCGCATTTTTAAATAAAGAACTCATTTTCGATAACCTCCCTTTTATTCATTCCGCCTGCTAATTACTCCTGTTTTGGTTTCACCTATTGCTCTGAATATGCGGTGCATCCCCCCTTTCAAGTACCGCGTCAGAGTACTATCCTTTGATGGAGCCGATCATTACGCCTTTAACAAAGTACTTCTGGAGGAAAGGATACAAAATCAGCAACGGAAGACTGGATACCATGATGACCCCGTATTTGATCAGCTCTGTCACACGCATCTTGGCGGCATAGGATTCCACATCGATCATCATGCCGGAGTTGACCTGATTCTGGACAAGGATGTTGCGCAGCACTAATTGCAGCGGATACTTGCTCTCATCGTTCAGATAGATCAAGGCATCGAAGAAACCGTTCCAGAAACCGACCACATGGTAGAGCACCATTACTGCCAGGATGGACTTGGACAACGGCAGAACGATACTCCAGAAGAATCTGGTGTTGGAACAGCCGTCAATGGAAGCCGCTTCCCACATTTCGTCTGGTATGGATGACTGGAAAAAGGTTCTTACAATAATGACGTTAAAAACACCGCCTGCCCCGGGAATGACCAGCGCCCACAACGTATTCAGCAGGTGCAGATCCTTAATCAGCAGATAAGTGGGAATCAGCCCGCCGCTGAAAAACATGGTCACCAGCAAAAACCACATAATCACAGACTTCCCGGCCAGATCCTTCCGGGCTAACGGATAGGCTGCAAATACCGTCACGGCTACTCCAATTAATGTTCCCAGCGTTGCATAAAGAATGGAGTTGCCATATCCGATCCAAATGGAGGAGTCACTGAATATCCGTTCATAACCGTCCAGTGTGAAGCCTTTCGGGAATAGCCAGACCTCACCGGAGTAAATGTAATTGGGGTCACTGAATGAGGCAACCAGTACAAAATACAATGGATACAGTACTAGCAGCATAATAATGGTCAACAGAATGTAGTTGATGATGTCAAACCATACATCCCCTCTGCTATTTCGCTTCACTAATTGATTCATCATCATTTCCTCCTTACCACAGACTGGTCTCTGTCATCTTTTTAGCGATCCGGTTAACGGTGAAGATCAGGATAATATTAATAAGGGAGTTGAACAGGCCGACTGCCGTAGAAAAACTGTATTGGGCCTTCTGAATCCCCATCTCATATACATAGGTAGGGATAATATTGGAGGTGGCGTAGTTTAGATCACTCTGCATCAAAAACGCCTTTTCAAAACCGATACTCATAATGTTGCCCAATGCGAGAATCAGCAGGATAACGATCGTCGGCAGGATGCTGGGAATATCTACATACCAGACACGCTTCCATTTGCTCGCTCCATCCATAATGGCCGCTTCATGCAGCTCGGGATTGACTCCCGCAAGTGCAGCAAGATAGATAATTGTGGCGAAGCCTGTTTCCTGCCAGATTCCTGATAAAATATACAAGGGACGGAACCAACCCTCATCAGCCATGAAGAGAATAGGCTGTCCGCCAAACGAGGTAATCATATGATTCACGATTCCGCTGTTTGGAGACAAAAAAACATTGAGCATGCCAACGAGTACTACAGTAGAGATAAAGTGAGGCGCGTAAATCACGGTCTGTACAAATTTCTTATAGGACTTGCCCAGCATCTGATTCAGCATAATTGCGATGATGATTGGAGCCGGGAAGCCAAATAACAGTGAAAGAAAACTGAGTGAGAGCGTGTTTGTGATAATGGTCCAGAAGTTATAGGAATCAAAGAAATCTACAAAGTGCTGAAATCCTACCCATTCACTTCCCCAGATCCCCTGGCTGGGTGAGAAATCCTTAAATGCAATTTGCACCCCATACATCGGATAGTACTTAAATACGAGGTAAAGAATAATGATTGGCAGTAAAAACAGGTACAGTTCGTAATCGCGTTTGAACCTGCTCCATGGTTTGCGTTTTGGTTGGATCATGGAATGATCCACACGGTTGGTTGTTGAATTCACGCATATTCTCCCTTTCGTGTGCAAATATTTTTTTTGAAACGTTTCCAATTTAAATTTAGAAAAACTCAGTCGTTAGATCTCTATCAAGGACTTCATAAAACTGATCTATCTTAATCAATATTGAAACGTTTCCAATTTAGAGTGAAAAACATCAGTTCATAGAGTGCATCCACAGAATAAGCTGAAGTTTTTCGATTAAAGGGATCATGTCGTTTCACCTTGTTTGAATTTAACAGGGATACGATACACTTGTTTATCTAAGGGAATGCCTTCAATCTTGTTATAGAGCAGTCTAATTGTCATACGTGCCATCTCTTCTACCGGTTGCCTGATTGTAGATAGAATAGGATGAAAATAAGGGTTATCCTGAATACCGTCATAACCGATGACCTTCACATCCTCTGGTATACGAATACCCTTCCTGCGTGCTTTGTCAATATAGCTGGCAGCCAGCATATCGGTAATGGCAAAAATTCCATCTACATCGCCATGCTCGTTGAGGAACTCGTGAATATAGGCATTGTCATCTACTATTGGATCCGGCTTCTCATAGATCACATAATCGATACCCAAAGCCTCCGCTTCATGGATAAATCCTTGCCTGCGGTTCATGGTTTCGCTGAAAACGGAAGTAACACTCCCCATAAAAGCCGGTTTCCTGGCTCCTGCTCTCACCAGCTCCCTTAAAGCAAGACGTCCTCCCTCAAAATTATCTGAGGTCACACAGGTAATCTTCTTGTTAAAGTGCCTGTCGATGCTTACAATCGGAATGTTGTTGCTCACATTATTCTCGATATCGTTATAAGTTATGCCCACAATCCCCGCCACTTTGTTCTGCCGGAGCATTTCCAGATAGTACAGCTCCTTCTCAGGCTTACCTCCGCTATTACATAACATAAGCTTAAAGCCTTCCCGATCCAGCTCATCCTCAATGTAATAAGCCAATTCAGAAAAGAATGGATTCCAGATGCTCGGAAGCAGTAGAGCTACCATCTTGGATTTCTGCATCTTGAAATTCCTTGCTACTTCATTAGGGAAGTAATTCAGTTCTTGTATCGCTTCCTCCACTTTTTTGCGTGTCTTGGGTTTAACAGCGCCAGAGTTGTTAATGACTCTGGATACGGTTCCTACAGCAACGCCTGCTAAGTTTGCAACATCTTTAATACTTGTCATATAACACCTCCGAACTCTCTCTGGAAAATATAATATCACCAAAATGGAAACGTTTCAATATTTATTTTGGAAACGTTTCAAAAGGATGAGTCACGAGTGCAGACACACATCGGGGCTGTCTTGCTCCCAGGAATAATGCTGTATACTGACAAGCTTCAGTTCTTTTGAAGCCGCCATGTTCAATTTCAATGTTGCATAATGATTGTTTACTAATTTTATCGCATTAATTGTGATTCTGATCATAGTTGATCCTTACAAACCTAAATATAATGAGAACACTATAATTACATTTATTTCATTTATATCCATTTCGGAGGGTGTAAAAGGATGTAGTTGTAAGTTTCGCGAAAGGGGTTTTGCCGTCTCCACAATTTCCCTCCGTACATTAAGGTTGTTCGCCGCTTAGCCCTAGCACCCCAGATCGCAGCTTGAGTAAGTACACAGGCTTGATAAAGGATGTCTATAAGAACCCGGCATAATTAAAAACCAACCAATTGGATCGGAGGAGTATTCATTATGAAAAAGACTGTAGCTTCACTTCTTGCAGGTGTTGTAGTACTTGGGTCCTTTGCTTCGGTGGGCACTGCGGCTGAAAGCATTGAGCTTAATAATCCCGTAGAGCTCTTCTCAAGCTCTTCCCCTATTTCAATTACGGACCAAGCCTGGAAAGCCCCGGCAGGCTCCGCTTCTGAGGACAAAGTATGGGGATATCTTGAGAATGTTAAAGGGAACCTGCATCTTTCGGCTAAGGAGGATGTCCGGGAGAAATTCAGAATTACAGAGCAAAAAACAAACAGCAAGACCGGCAGCCAGCATTACCGGTTAAGCCAGTATATCTCGGGGATACCGGTATATGGAGCCGATCAGACTCTGCATATCGACAAAGCGGGCAACGTTACCTCCCTGCTGGGAAGTGTAGTGGAAGATGTCTACCAGACCATTCCGCAGCCGCTGATTCAACTCCAAACCATATCCGGAGCAGAGGCCATTCTGGCAGCCAGCCAGGATGCCACGCTGGAACATGGACCGCTAGGTGAGCCGCAAATAACTCCTACAGCGGATTTGTATTATTTTATCGTGGACGGAGAACCTAAATTAGCCTATAAAACGGAAGTGAACGTGCTGGAACCCGAGCCTTTACGGATACGGTACTTCATTTCTGCGGAGAATGGCAGCGTACTGTTCAAATATAATATCTTAGAGAACCTGACGGGTACGGGCACTGGAGTGTTTGGAGATACCAAAACGTTCGAGACACGCCTCTCGGGTTCAACCTACCAGCTCTATGACAGCACCCGCGGCAAGGGCATTGTGACCTATACCGCCAAGAACAAGACTTCTCTTCCGGGGACGCTCTTAACCAGCACTAACAATGTCTGGACAGACAAAGCCGCGGTTGATGCCCACACCTATGCTGAGAGAACCTATGATTATTATCTCCAGCATTTCGGCCGCAACAGCCTGGACAACAACGGACTGCAGATCCGTTCGACCGTTCATTACTATACTTCCTATAACAACGCATTTTGGAATGGTGCGCAAATTGTTTTCGGTGATGGGGATGGATCTACCTTTACACTGCTGTCCGGTGATTTGGACGTGGTAGGCCATGAGCTGACGCACGGTGTGACTGAGAAAACATCCAATCTTGAATACTACGGAGAACCGGGGGCACTTAATGAGTCCTTCTCCGACATCATCGGAAATTCAATTGAAGGTGCGAACTGGCTGATCGGTGATAAAGTGTATACACCGGGTATAGCAGGTGACGCACTCCGCTCACTTGCTAATCCGCCATTGTACGGCCAGCCTGACAAATACAGCGACCGTTATACCGGTACGGCTGACGAAGGCGGTGTGCATACGAATAGCGGCATCAATAATAAAGCTTTCTATCTGGCTGCTCAAGGCGGTACGTTTAACGGTGTAACAGTCACAGGCATTGGCCGTGAGGATGCCGTTCAAATCTATTACAATGCACTTGTATATTATCTTACAACCTCCTCCAACTTCTCTGCTGCACGTACAGCCATCATTCAATCGGCCACTGAATTGTTTGGAGCAGGCTCGGCTCAAGTAACTGCTGTAACCAAAGCTTACAATGCGGTAGGCGTCTACTAAAACAGAATAACAGGCCAATGATCCTGAGGATCATTGGCCTGTATGATGTAAATCAACAATAATAAGCTCTGGATTGATTTACTGAATGGCTCTGTAAATCATCTCAGACAAATCAGTGGCCCATGCCGTGGCTATTGGTTGTTACTGTTGTGGACTGAAATGAAGTGACATCTTCGGCACTTGCGGCAGTCAAAATGGTTAATGAGCTAATCAGCAATACGGTTGTCAATAATAAAAGCTTCTTTTTCAACATTTTCATCATTGAACTCCCCTTCTAAAATATTTCGCATAATTGCATGATACTCTTGTAGCTGTGAAATATTGGCCTCAGCTCTAACAAGCTCATAAAAAGCAATAGCTTTTCTAAAGCCTGTTCTATCAAATAGTTTACCACTTAATACGATATTTTCCAGTGTTAGGTTTATTGCAATAGCTGATTTCCCACGTTTATATAAATAAACTGATAATAGATGAATATATTCTATGTAGTACCTAACATCTACAGCAGGTGAGGTATCATCAGGTTTCTCAACGTCACTTTGCAGTTCTTCTAAGGCCCAGTCCACCGGATAGCTGTATCTTAATGCGGAGTCTAAGATATTTAGCAACCCAGCGGTCAATTCTTCCCTTGCACCCATCTTTAAAAATTTCACGTATTCAGGCAAAACTTCCTCCTTTCCCTCAAGTAGGTCAAGAACGAAGGTGTTCGCTTTAGCGGTATCCTTATAATATTCTATTTCTACCAATGATTCCTCATCTTCAAGTTGAACCCAGCTCAAATCTGAATACTTTTCTATGCAATGTCGGGCGTTTTTGTAATCGCCAAGTTTTTGGAGAGCAATGCCCTTTGCACAAAGACTAAACCCAAAGTAATACACTATAGAACGCTTTAACCTCTGGGCCTCAATTCCCTTGGGGGCTGTAGCATGTATTACTGCGATCATTCCCATAAGCTTGTCAGATATATCTATCATTGCTGTAAAATTGTCTAAGGTGAATGAAGCTTTTAGCATAGCTATTAAAGAGTCGGTATCCATACCATCAAGTTCCAGCAACTCCTATTTCACTCCTTACAGACCATTTTATTGCAATAATAAGCCTTTTCCATCCTATGGTCAATTAATTTGTTGGCTCTTAAATTGCCATTCGCTCCTCTCAACCGAAAAAAACCTGCAACTTGCGCAGGTTTCAAAGATTTCAATCTCCTCTCTCTTCAGCTTCAATCTGCAAGCTCCAGATTTTCTCCAACTGCTGCCTTCACCTGACGTTATATTTAGATGTTTATCAAATCGGCAATAGTACCATGTTCTTGTCTTCCGACAAAAAACAAATTCTAAGGAGTTGCTTTTAATAATCATGGCTGACATCATCAACATTACGGCAATCATAAGCATAACAGTGCCAAACGTAAACATGGGCTGTTTGAATGCCATCAAGTCCATGTCGTAATAGCCAGCCCCTCGAAAGCTACTGTGGTTAGAACGAGCATAATACCAATCGTCAACGCCCTGTGCTGCCTGTCAAAAATTCCAATCTGATTGTTGTTTGTCTCCTACACCTTCTTTGTAAAGTAAATTAGAAATCAAAAAAATGCCGCTTTTAATAGCAGCATTTTCTGAGATCAATTCATTTATTTACAAGTGGTGATATAATTATGCTTTTGGAATTGCCCCTATTTGTTGGAGCAAGCCAAGCATATCGGGTTGACCATACTCTTCAATAATTTGGCCATTAGAGATCCGATAAAAATTCATTGCATTTACTTCAATTTTCTTTCCTGTTGGTGGAAACCCGAGAAACACTCCGTCTTGTGTGCCCTTCATGACAAAATGAGCTGCTATTAGATCCTCTTCTGCTACCAGCTCCTTAACAGTCCATTGTATATCGGAAAAACCAGATCTCATCATATGAATTATGGAGAGATAACCATTTGGTCCATTCATTGGTTCTTTTTGCATAGGTACATAAAAAACAGCATCTGGAGAAATCAATTCTTCAGCAAGTTCCTTGCTTGCCGTATTAATGAAGTTCGTGAAACGATGCATCAATTGTTTGTTTTCTGTAATCGTCATATTTAAACCCCTTTCTATTTCGTAAGATATAACGATCTTACCGTTTGCAGTGTTACTTTCCATTAAAAGATGTGCCTCTCCAATCTCCTCGAGTGTAAAGACTCGGGCAATAGGTGGGACTATACCATATTTTTGGAGATGCTCAAATAAAGAGATCAGTGTACTTTCTTTGATAACTTCACTGGTGAACGCTGTAAAATACACACCTGTGGGTATATCCACTAAAGGTTCAAAGGCATCAAGAGTCCATTCATTTCCTAATATTCCTGACATGCAACATATCCCTCGTTCTGAGATGAATTGCAAGGACTCCTTTACAGTTGGTGTACCAACCAACTCTAGAACCTTGTTTACCCCATTTGGAGCAATAGCATACACCTGTTCTCTCAAATGCTCATTATCGAGCAGTACATAGTCTGCTCCAGCTTGTTGGAGAAGTGCAAATTTCTCTTTGTCTCGAGTCGTTGATATAACTGTTGCTCCTACACTCTTAGCTAGCTGAAGTGCTGCTAAGCCTACGGAACTTGTCCCACCACGAATAAGCAGCATCTCTCCTGAAGTCAATTGAAGACATTCAAATAAGGATGCATACGCGGTATAATACATTTCTGGTATCGCTGCAAGTTCAGTCCATTTCATATCCCTAGGAATAGGATACACCTGGTCCGAAGGTATAAGTGCATATTCAGCATAACTTCCGTCAAATGCACGGCCTAACCCTCCCATTAATGAAGCGACGGCCGTTCCCTTTATAAATGTGCTATCAGAAGGGTCTTCAATCTCCCCTACGCATTCGATCCCCATAATACGCGGAAATTGAACGGACGGTGAATGCCCCTGTCTAGTAAACATTTCCGAGCGATTTATTCCAAACGCCCTGATTTTTACAAGTACCCACCCAGGTTTGACTATAGGAATAGGTACTTCAGTGATCTGTAGTTCTTGTGGGGTACAGACCCTTTCTAATACAACTGCCTTCATTATTTATCTCTCCGATTTCAAATGGATTCGTTTCTCAAACAGCATGAATATTGCGTTCGTCACAATGGCAAGTCCTGCTGACAATAAGCCCCCCCACAAAATCTTATCGATATTCATGGTCCGTAATCCATCATTTAATATCGTACCTAGCCCTCCTGCATTAATGAAGGCAGCGATGGTTGCCATGCCAATGGTTGTTACCGAAGCAAGTCGAAGGCCTGCAAACAGAGGCTTGATTGCTAAGGGTACCTGAACTTGAAGTAAGATCTGAAATCGGCTCATACCGACCCCTGTAGCAGCTTCAATAACAGATGGTTCAACATGATTCAAAGCTGCAGTGAACTGACGTAGAAGGATATATTGGTTATAAGCAATGAGCACGGTAATGGCTGTCGTTTTCCCCAATCCGGTCACAGGGATCATGATTGCAAACAAAGCCAAGCTCGGAATAGAATACAAAATTGAAAACATGTAAATGAGTGATCTAGATACCTTATCAGAGGCCAGAGCTAAGATGGTTAAAACGATGGCAATGAGCACAGAGAGCAGCATGGTCAGAATGAGGATCTCCACATGCTCCAATAATGCTTGTACCAACTTATCCGGATGTTTAATGGCATAGTTGATCATGTTAAGTTCCCCCAGAAGCGTTCTTGCTCCTTCGAAGATTGAATGAGTGAGTACACAAAATCATCTGCAGGATGAGTTATAATTTCTCTCGGGGTATCGAATTGACAAACCTTACCCTGATTCATAATCACAACTCTGGTTCCTAGCTTGAATGCTTCATTAATATCATGAGTCACGAACAAAAAGGTTTTTTTCATTCCCCCATGAATCTTTAAGAGTTCATCCTGGAGATTCAAGCGCGTAATAGCGTCCAAGGCCCCAAAGGGTTCATCCAGCAGCATAATATTGGGAGCGGTTGCCAATGCTCGCGCAAGACCGATTCTCTGTTGCTGCCCTCCGGACAATTGTGAAGGATAACGTCGTTTGAAGTTCTCTGAATCTAACCCAACCAAAGCTAACAATTCTTGTACCCGATCTTCGATTTTCTTTTTGTCCCATTTCAAAAGACGAGGAACGGTAGCTATATTTTGTTCAATATTGATGTGGGGGAACAAGCCTACTTGCTGAATAACATAGCCGATTTTCCTTCTAAGTATTACAGGATCAACTCCAGCGATATCCTCCCCAAATATTTTAATAATTCCGTGGGAAGGATCGTTAAGCCGATTCACCATCTTCAATAAAGTTGTTTTTCCTGATCCAGAGGAGCCGAGGATGGTAATAAACTCCCCTTCACTTATCGACAGGTTCACATGATCCACTGCATATTCATTGGAATCTGAATATGTTTTACTCACATCATGGAATTCGATTGCTGTTGGATTCATGTTAACGCCATCCTTATTTAATGGAAGCATAAAATTCTTTGGCCACATCTTCATATTCTTCTTTGTCTACGTCCACTTTCGCGTTTAGTGCGGTTATGGTGTCTGTATCCAATACCGAGCTAACCTTGTTGATCACTTCAGCGATGCCGGAATCCGTTGAAAGCACATTATCACGGATAACAGGCGCCAAGTTATAAGGGGGCCATACTTGTTTGTTATCTTCCAATAGAGTAAACTCGTCTTTGTTTACCAACTGACCTTCAGTGGTATATGCGGGCGCAACATCAGCCTCGTTGTTTCTAAGCACTTCATATTTCAAACTGTTATCATATACTTTGGATGATTTCCAATTGAGTTTGCCATACACTTTCTCCAGTGCTGGAATACCGTCAGCGCGCTGGTCCACCTCTCCTTGGGAAGCAAATCGAATCTCCCCGGCATGTTTTTGCAGGTCAGTAATGGTCTTGATCCCTAATCTTTGTGATACTTCCGTTCGAATAACGAGACCCGCTCCATCATTTGCTTTTGAATAATCGAGCCATGTGATATTGAATTGCTTTTTGTACTCTTCCTTGACTGTTGTATACACTTCATCCGGATCTGTCATCAAATCCATCTGTAATACGGCCAACAACCCAGTACCTGTGTACTCTGGATACATATCGATATCGTTATTAACAATCGATGAATGAATGATAGAACCCGCAATATTAGGAACACGCTCTACTTGGTATCCCGCGTTCTCCAAAGCCAAAGCATATAGCTCCCCGACAATTAAATTCTCAGTAAAGTCTTTTGAACCAATTCGAATTGTCGATCCATGATTATTCGTTTTATTACCACATGCGCTCAACATTATGGACAAAACAAGTGTGATTGAAATGGTTAAAACTAATTTTTTCTTTATGTTCTTTTTCATTTGCGTGAACCTACCTTTGCAAGAATTTATATCTAAACAATACACGTTCAGACACATCTAAAATGAAGCCTATCCCAATAGCCAGAATCGCTACTGAGATAGCACCAATTAAAAGTAAATCCGTTCGATTGAGTCCTAAACCGGTAAAAATGATCTCTCCTAATCCACCAGCTCCAATTTTGGCAGCCAAGGTAGCGCTGGCGATAATTTCAATCGCAGCGGTTTTAATCCCTGTCAAAATCAATGGTCCAGCCACTGGAAATTGGATTTTCCATCTGATTTGTCGTTCAGACATCCCTACACCTTGTGCAGATTCAAGTAAAGACATGGACACACTTTGTAATCCGGATACTGTATTCATTAAGATTGGAGGGATTCCTAAAATAATGAGAGCGACAAGGGCTGGCCTAATTCCAGTACCCATGATAGGAAGCAACAGAAGTAAGATTGCTAGGCTGGGAATGATTCGTAATGTTTGAAATAACGAGATGATCCATTTTTCGGAACGACTGTATTTAGTTGATAAGGTACCTAAGATCATTCCTATAAGTGTAGAAATCATCAATGCCAATAAACTGATCTCTAAATGCTCTTTCCAAGAATTCAAGAACGTTGACATATGATTCGAAAAATAGTCACTCAGTTGCATCCATAAACTTTCTCTCAAACTCCCTCCCCCTTTCATCATTTTCATTTGATTTTTCATCGACAGAATTATAATATAAGCAATGTATTGGTTTTGAAAGTAGGCACCTTTTTGTTATATAGGAACCTATTAGTAACTATTGGAGGCGATAATGTAGTGATTTCAAAAAAAGAGTTGCCGTTGTGTCCCGTCGCAACGACAGTTGGATTGATAGGTAACAAGTGGAAGCTATTGGTTATGAGGGATCTTTTGAAGGGAACTCAACGATTCGGAGAACTTCGTAAAAGTATCCCGGAGATCAGTCAAAAGGTTCTCACTGAAAATTTACGCTCAATGGAAGAGGATGGAATTGTCATTCGTACTGTTTTTGCAGAAGTCCCTCCGAGAGTCGAATACAGCTTAAGTGACTTAGGAAATTCACTGAAGCCAATTATATTCTCTATGGAAACATGGGGACTCGGGTACCAGAAACTCAATGATGAACTTCCGAACGATATTCATCAGAGTGAATGATGTCAGATTGATACTCTCTGCAATATTTCTATTAGCAGTAAAAAAGCAATTCGGATTAAATCCGAATTGCTTTATCTTTAATTACTCCTTTAATCCTTCTGACTCCAGCAGCAGAAGATTGTTCTTTTACAATACGGAACGTTCCTAAGTTTGTAGTATCTTCTACATGAGGCCCTCCGCATACTTCCCGGCTCCACACTTTCCCTTCGTGATCTTGGATGGTATACACCTTAACGATATCCGGATATTTATCCCAAAAGTTTCCTTCCACATTACTTTCTTTCGCTTCAAGTTTAGGCAGCTCTGAAATAGAGGTAACTGCTTTCGATGAAATTGCATCATTCACATACTTCTCCACCTTAGCTATTTGCTCGGGGGTAAGTTTTTCATCATGGTTGAAGTCAAACCGTAATCGTTCTGAAGTAATATTACTTCCTTGTTGGTGAACATGATCCCCTAGAACTTCCCTTAACCCCGCAAGTAGCAAATGAGATACCGTGTGCAGCGCGGTTGTTTCTGCGGAATGTTCAGCTAAGCCACCTTTAAATTTACCTGCAGAAGCAGTTCTGCTCATTTCAGTATGTTTCTTTGCCGCTTCTGTATAAGACGCCTTGTCTTCCATGCTATATCCACTTTCAGTTAAATACTCTTCTGTCAACTCCAAGGGAAATCCATAGGTTTCGTAAAAATAAAAGGCATCTGCCCCCGTAACTTTACCCTTATTCTTCAGATGTTTCTGTATTTCAAATTCTCCTTGCTGTAATGTTCTATAGAAAAGACTTTCTTCCTTATTTACGATTTCAATTACTTTCTTTTTATTGCGGATCAAATCTTCATAAGCTGTTGCTTCATCGATATAAACTTCAGACAACTGACCCACAAAGCTTCCTTGTATCCCTATTTTTTTACCCGCACGGATGGCCCTTCTTAATAGCCTTCTTGTTATATACCCTGCATCACTATTTGCCGGCTCTGCACCGTCATTAATGAGAAACGTAGCCGCTCTCACATGATCCAGTATGATTCTAAAGGACTTTAGATCGTCAGCATAGGATTTACCGCTTAGCTCCATCAACTTGTTCTTGGGATTAAGGAAGAAAGCCGTATTGTAAATATCCTTGTCCCCGTTAAGGGCTGTAGCCACCCTTTCTAATCCGCCTCCATAATCCAGATTGGGATTTTGCATTTTTACGAATCCGGTCTCTCCTTTTGTGTAACACATAAATACGTTGTTCCCAATTTCCAGGAATCTGTCGCTTTCAGAAGCAGGATGATCCAGTGGATCACCGCTTGGGTCAAGATCATAAAACATTTCACTATCGGGTCCACCCGGTTCACCAACCGGCATATGGAGAGGACTTCCGGCCCGGCTCCACCAATTTTCTTTTTCATCGTATAAGAATATTTTCCCGCCTCTGGATGCCCCATATTGCCAGGGATCATCTTCAATGATGGGTTCTATCCCGACGGATTTGAATTTTGCTGACCAGAGCCCAAGGGCTTCCGTATCTTTCGGTATATTCAGTTCATCACTTCCTGCGAAAGCACTGATATACAGCCTGCCCGGATCAATTCCTAATTCGATGATATGCCAATGCCAAATGGCATCGATTTGTTTTTGCTTATAGTTATGTTCATTAGCTTTGAACTCCCAACGGCCTATCATTTCAAAAAATGTCAGATGTGACGTATCCCCTACTTCATCAATATCCACTGTCCTTAAGCACTTCTGAATATTAGCAATCTCATTGCCGATCGGATGCTTTCCCCCCAATAAATAGGGAACCATCGGCTGCATACCGCTTCCTGTAAACAACGTTGAGGGATCATTTTCCGGTAACAAGCTAGAAGAAGGCACTTGGCTAGCCCCTATTCTTTTCATAAAATCAACATAGGATTGTCTCAACTCATCTGGTGTCATTCTAAACCCTCCATTAAATATTAGTTATGCTTAAAACAAAAAAGCCCTAAGCTGACATATTTCTTGTCAACTTAGGGCGAACGATTATGTCCGTGTTACCACCTAACTTCAGATTGCTCTGCGCTCTATCAGTACGGGATTGCTCCGATACTGTTTCCTGAATAACGGTGGAACTCCGTTGAAGCCTACTAAGATTCCTCTGTTCGGTCCACAGCTCCGAGACTGCTTCACTATTAGATCAATGAAGATTCGCACCAACCATCTTCTCTCTGTGAGATCCTTAATAGTTACTATTTCTCATCATAGCCTTTTCGTTTTAAGTTAAAGCTATGCTAGCACAATCAGCTTGCTTCGTCAAATAACAATTCCGTTCTAACTGGGGAACCTGGAGCCGGCGCTTACCATTTGTTTGATCTGCACAAGACCTGCCTGTAATAAAGCATCACTGAACTTCTCATCACTAACTGCCCTTGCCAGTGCCACAGTACCCACCATACTGCTCACCAACGCATAACCATTAGAGGGATCGATCCCAGCCATATTTGTAATAAACGCGATGAAACGTTGCAGCTCTTGTGTGTACGCTTGCCTAATATTTTCCGGTAGCTGGGCAACCTCTCCTGATAAAGCAGGTAAGATACAACCGGCTTCCGTCTGATCCCGATGCAGAGGGCTTAAGTAAAAATCAATGACGGCCTCAATCGGCGTCTGATCTTCATTTTTATTTTGGTCTGCAATTCTCTGAAGTGTGTCGATGGTGTCACTAATTGCGAAATGACAGGTCTCCATCACAAGCTGATCTTTATTTGCAAAATGGGAGTAAAATCCTCCGTGCGTCAGTCCAGCACCTTTCATGATATGGGGAAGACTAATATTCCGCACGCCGTGGGTGCGAAATGCTTTGGCTGCGCTGGTAATAATATGGCTTCGAACTTTGAGCTTGTGTCCTTTCGGATAAGGCATCCTGCTCTCTCCCTTTTGTATAAGTCTGTATTTATGAATGTTTTTAAAATATTATAATTATCATATTATTTGATGTCAATTTATTATGAAGTGTTGACTCTTTTAAAATATGATGATTATAATATATTATGATCATCATATTTTATTTTGGAGGTACTCATCATGAACTCATTAGAAGCTGTAGATACCCTGGTCATTGGATCGGGGCCTGGCGGTTATGTAGCCGCATTACGTTCGTCACAACTGGGCATGAAAACAGTCATTGTGGAGCGCCACCAGATCGGAGGGGTATGTACACATGTAGGCTGTATTCCTTCCAAAGCGCTGATTGCTGAAGCGGAGCGTATTCATTTGCGCAGACACTGGTATACTGTTGACGAAGCTTCTTCTTTTCAGGAGGCTCAGTTGTTTAAGCAAGCTGTGGTGGATAAGCAGTCTGGAGGAGTTCGGTTTTTACTTAAAACAGCAGGTGTGACAGTTATCGAAGGAGAAGCCAGCTTGATAGACGCGAATACCGTGGAAATTCATCACGCTGAACAGAATGAGCGCCGAATAGGCTTCAAACATCTCATCCTGGCAACCGGTTCCCGTCCGATTGAAATCAGCGCTCTTCCTTTCGGCGGACGGATTCTTTCATCCACTGAGGCGCTATCGCTGGCCGGTATTCCTAAGAGCCTTGTTGTAGTTGGCGGCGGTTATATTGGCGTGGAACTGGGTCAGATGTTTGCGAGATTTGGAACCACAGTTACGATGCTTGAGGGCGGTGAACAGATTTTACCCGGATTTGAAGCAGAGCTTGTCGCACCTGTCGTTCGTCAACTGAAGCAGGACGGGATAACCATCTTAACGGAAGCTAAGGTTACAGGAGCAGACCAATATACGAGTCACATCAATCTACATTATATGCGTCAGGATCAACACCATGTTGTTCAAGCTGAATATGCGTTAATTACGGTGGGCAGGAAACCGAACACAGATGGAACCTTGGGTCTTGAAAATATAGGTCTGTCCCCTACTCCACAAGGCTTGATCGAGATTGACAAGCAGTGCAGAACATCTATCCCGCATATCTATGCCATTGGAGATATTGTTCAAGGCCCTGCCTTGGCTCATAAAGCTTCATATGAAGCAAAAATTGCAGCAGAAGCGATCGCGGGTAAACCCTCTGTCATCGACTACAAAGCTCTTCCGCTGGTTGTGTTCTCTCACCCGGAGATTGCGAGCGTTGGTCTTAGCGAAACGGCGTGTAAACAACAATCGATTCCTGTTGTCGTTGGAAAATCTATTTTTTCTATTAATGGCCGTGCGCTGGCTCTGAAAGAAACCGAAGGCTTTGTCAAAATCGTTGCTCATGCTGTGTCTGGTCTTGTATTAGGTGCACAGATTGTAGGCGCTGAAGCATCTACTCTTATATCTGAGCTATCCCTTGCGATTGAGATGGGAGCAACGGTAGAAGATATGGCCATGACCATTCATCCGCATCCAACGTTAGGCGAAATCATCATGGAGGCCGCAGAACAAGCCCACCGCAGATTGTAACAAACGAAAATTATTGATGCAGGAGGTTTACTTATGGAGAAATCAAACGAAGTATATTGCGTTTCCGACCGGCTTGTTATTCGAAAGTTTGATTTGCAGGATGTACATTCTTTTTATCAATACCGGACGAATCCAGAGGTTTCCCGTTTTCAATCCTGGGATCATTATACGCTTCAAGAAGCTGAAGCATTTATCAGCAGACAAATAGTACATTCCCCGGATCAGCCCGGGACTTGGTTCCAATATGCAATTGCTCTAACGGAGTCAGATCAATTAATCGGTGATTGTGCCATTCACACACTCGCAGATGAACCCCGAATGGTTGAGATAGGATTCACTCTAGCACCTGAGCATCAAGGAAAAGGATACATGAATGAGGCGCTTCGTGCCCTGATTGACTATGTGTTTGGCTTACTAAATAAACATAAGCTGATCGCTTTTACCGATGTGAGGAACACAAAATCGATTCAAGTGCTAGAGCGTTTAGGCATGAGACGTGAAGGACACCTGCTCGAAAATTACATGTCCAAAGGCATTTGGGTAGATGAATTTCAATATGCAATGCTGCGATCGGAGTGGCTTAACAAACAAAACTGATTTCAAAAGAAACTTTCAGGTCAAATAGAAGTTGTTGTATTTACTATTTTCTGGAGACTTTCCTTGATTCTATGTGTAACTTCGTTACCATGATATGTGATCACTTTTTTAATATCCAGCTCTAGCAGTTTGGCAATCGACTTCAACGCAGTCGGATGATCCAACGTGTAATAGTTGTCAAAGGACAGGAGCTTACCAGCTTTTGAATTTAATGCATCGCCGGCAATTAACGTTTGAGTTGGGATATGATATAGCGATATATGATCTGGTGTGTGTCCAGGTGTAAAGACGACTTGAATACCGCCGGCCAGGGGCAGAATATCTCTATCCTTTAGTGCTGTATGAACGTGCACGGACGGTGCAAAAGTTGTACCTCTAATAAGCGGAAGGGCACCCGTCAAATAGGGTACAGTCTCCTCATGTGCGAGCACCGTCACCTCGTTCCCCCTTGCCTGAATAAGCTCCGGCAGACTGCCAATGTGATCGCTGTCTTGATGCGTAATGATGATATGCGTCAGCTTATCTAGTCCAAAACCTTCTGCTTCAAGTAACTTACGTATCTTTTCAAATTGCCCGGGAATGCCAGTATCCACAAGTACAAGATTCCGTTCATCCCACAACAGTGTTGGATATACAATAAAAGATCCCATTTGTAGCTCTATCGCTTTAATTCCGGTATTCGGCTGAGACAGGGACATTCCTTCATCATCCTTTCCTATAAGTAGGTATATTATATTACTTATAGGAAGCCGCAAGTCAACACTTTTTACACTCTCTATTCGGGCAATCCGTGAAAAGAATTCCCCCGTGTCAGGCTCTGACTCTGATCTGCCCAGCGGATCTGAATCGAACGGGAAGTGAATAGATCGGGCCCGTCCGATACTTGAAAATGCAAGTGTGCTTCACTGGAGTTCCCTGAATTACCGAGATGTCCGATGAGATCTCCCTGCTGGACGTTATCCCCTTTTTTGACGGCTACACTGCCTTTCTTGATATGTGCTGTGATGCTGTGCTCCCCGTTTCCATGATCAATGACCACGACATTCCCTTCCGGTGCTTCAGCGTTCATCACGCCCGGAGTGTTATCCGGGATGTCATTTTTGACTTCAACCACCTTGCCATCTGCGCCTGCATAAAGAGGCTCACCAAAAGCATAATAGTCCTCGTTGTCCGTTCCCTCACCTTGATAGCTTGAAGCATCCTGTGTGCGGATAATGTCGAGTGCGTAACGCTGGGTTTCATGAGCATAATGATAGTTGGATAACACATCATTCCCGCCCCAGAACACAAACCATTCGCCCTTCATCGGAAACTGGAATGCTGTCTTGGTCAGCGCCTTATCCGTTGCTTCATGCGTTTCAAGCGGCTGAATAAGCAGCCCCGCAATCTGGTGATTTTCGGAAAAAGAGGCTTGAATCCCCTTGGTCCCCGTCTGATCCTTCCATGAGCTTTCAACCAGATGGTTCATTTTAAACTCCGCAACCTTCTCCCATGAAGCAACGCCTTCCATAAAGCTATCGGCAGTCGTCTTGAATTCGTCCAGCGATATGATTTCCTGTAGCTCCGGACTCATCTGTTTGTAGATGTCCTCCTTCGATCCCTTCATTAAGGTATCCATGAAATTGTCTGGTGTAATCATTGCGTCCTCCTCGGCTGTCTGTTCTACCGGTAATTGCTCTTGTGGTTCAGATGCTTCCGAAGTGCCGCACGCAGACAGCATCACACACGTACCAAGCACTACGGCAAGCAGCTTCCAGCTTTTCGAATATCCTCTAGTCATTTCCCTGCACTCCTTTGTTTGAACGATATCTTTACAGTCCAGTGTACGACATCAATCTTATCTGCCGTCTAACTTACTCTTACGACTATCATAACTTTGCGGCGGGCTACCTCTCCAAAATTAAGCATCCGTTAAGGTTACCGGCAAGCAGCACAGTGTTTCAGAATGGTATGATACTTATATAAAAAGCTGGGAGGCTCTATTTCGCCATGGATGAAGTTTCAATTTTGCTTGTTGATGATGAACAGGCGATTCTGCATATGCTCCGAACGGTATTGCTCAAGGAGCAATTCCTGGATATTGATACGGTCACTACCGGTGAAGACGCAATTGCTGCATGTGAAAAGAAAACCTATCACTGCATCGTGTTGGACGTGATGCTACCAGGCCGAAGCGGGCTGGAAATATGCCCTTTTCTGCGTCAAATTACAGATGCCCCTATTCTCTTTCTGACTGCGAAAACCACCGATTATGACAAGCTGACCGGCTTTGCGGTTGGCGGAGACGATTATGTCGTTAAACCCTTTAACCCGCTGGAAGTAGTCGCACGGATCAAATCCCTGCTGAGACGATATTTGCCCAGACAGACGGAAGCGGAAAAACTGCCACGGGAAGGGATCTATGACTATGGGCGCTTCCAGGTTATGGAGCCAGCCGGTGAACTCAGAGTCGAAGGTCAACCCGTGAACTGCCCTGCGCTGGTATACCAGCTGCTGCTATTCTTTTGCAAACATCCCAATCGTATCTTCACCAAGTCTGAATTGTATGAGCGGGTCTGGGGGTCGGAGGCCATTTCGGATGACAACACCGTCATGGTACATATTCACCGGATTCGTGAGCGTATTGAGGCTGATCCCTCCAACCCTGAATTATTGGTGAACGTTCGAGGGCTAGGGTATAAGCTCATTCAGTCCGACATGGGGCATGGGCGATGAGTGTAAGACGCAGATTGATGACGCGGTTCATTGGCCTGCTTGCGGGTACTGTGGTCCTAATCTTGATCATCGGCGGAAGTATAGCTTACTGGGTCATTCAGCAGCTGAATGAGGCCAGCCTTGTTGAAGATTTTGCCACTGTCGGACTCGACCAGCTAATCAGTACAGCAGAGATTTTGCCGGACGGTAGTGTTAAGTATGATCCGGGGTTGCTGAAGCGAATTGATGAAAACAACGGCTGGCTTCAGGTTCTCGATGAGCAGGGTCGTGTGTTGGATGCTTTTCATACCCCTTCCGATGTGCCGAATCACTATAAACCTGGAGAACTCATATCTTATTGGCAAGGACAAAAGCCCTTTCCCTACCGGCTATATCTGCTTATCCGCGAAAGAGAAGGCATTAATTTCACCCTGTTGTATGGAGAGAACAACCAGTCTGTAACCATGCTGGAGCAAGCATATAACGGGGGCCGTTATGCCAATAACAAGCTTGAACTGGCCTCCGGGCAGCAGGAAATCATTCGAGCAGCGGATGCCTATCTTCAGATTTTGGATGAACAGGGACAGGAGATGGCTTCTTTCAACAAGCCCGCAGCAGGCATTCCGGACAGCTACAGCATCCAGGATCTGATTCTCCGTACACGATACCCCATCCGGTATGGAATGACCACAGTGACCAGCTATGATGAGCAGAACCATTCCACCTGGATGCTTAGTGTTCCTCTTGCGGGCAATCCGGCGGGTAGCAACGTGAACCCCTTCGGGTTTATTTTTGGACCTGCCCTGATTGCGCTTCTGGTATCTATTATCGGCTTGCTGATCCTGCTTGCTGTCTGGTATGCCAACCTGTTCGGTTATCCGATGCTCCATATGCTGCAATGGCTGCAGCGGCTTGAAAGGGGACAATATGAGGAGCCGGCCGGCCCCCGCGGCAGGCCGCTTAGCCAGAAGAAGAACGGGAGATGGCGGCGAAACTATCGGGTATATACGGAAGTGTTACATTCCATCCAGACGTTATCCGCTACCCTGAAGCAGGATAAAGAACTCCGCAAACAGACCGACTTTCTGCGGGAGGAATGGATTGCTGGAATTACCCATGATCTGAAGACACCGCTATCCTCGCTCCAGGGTTATGCACACATGCTGGAGGCAGAGAAATACCAGTGGACTACGGAAGAGGTACGCGAATTCGCGGGCATTATGGTGGACAAGTCCATGTACATGGACAGGCTGGTAAGCGACCTGGCCATGACATATCGTCTGCGCAGCGGCGGATACCAGCCTCCTGTTGAGCTAACGGATATCAATGCTCTGCTGCAGGATTTGGTACAGCGTGCTGAGCGGAACCCGGCTTTTGGAGTGGGCCGCATTACGTTCCATCCCGCCCCGGTTGAGGTACAGGGTTATGTACACATTCCCTCCTTTGAACGGATCGTTGATAATCTGACCGCTAATGCCCTGCTGCATAATCCGCCGGACACGAAGCTGATTGTAAGGGTGCAGCCAGGTAAAGAGGCAGGTGATTTCATCGTTCAATTTGCGGATGATGGACGCGGGATGGATCAGGAGACGGTGTGGAAGCTGTTCGAACGATACTACCGCGGTACAGACACAGCGGCGCCCGATGTCGGCTCAGGCCTGGGTATGGCGGTAACCAGAGGGCTGATTGAGGCCATGCAAGGGCGAATTGAGGTTCGATCGAATCCCGAAGAGGGGACAGAAATACGTTTGATATGGGATGCCCGTTCGAGGGCTGGAACATAATAATCCAGAGGTTCCAATGTGGTATAATCATAAGAAAATATTTGAAAATATATGACGAAGAGGTGTTCTGCTAATGGCATTAACGTCCGCATTCACGAGCCTCAACCTGCCTGTTAAAAACGTAGCCCAATCGAAAGTGTTCTTCACTGGACTTGGCTTTGAGCTCAACCCGCAATATCCGGATAACGAGACTTCGGTAGCCCTCTTGATCGGCGACAACCTGCAGGTCATGCTGATCGATCAAGCCTTCTTTCTTACACTCACGGAGAAGGAAGCCGTCGATACGGGCAAGTATGCGCAGATGACGATTGCTTTGGAATTCGAGAGCCGGGACAAGGTTGATGAAATCGTGAACACCGCACTCTCCTTAGGCGGGAAATTGCACGCTGAGCCTGAAGATCATGGATTCATGTATCATTGGGGCTTCGTGGATTTGGACGGCCATCTGTGGGCGATTAACTATATGAACATGGATGCGGCACAGGGTTGAGGCTAACGACGAATACACTCGTACTAAGGCTGCAAAAGAAAGACGCCGGGCATCTTCCCCGGCGTCTTCTTTGATAGGCGTGCCCAGAGGCACGCATTATCTAGTTGGTGAAAGTCCAACCAAAGGAGGGACCAAGCTACCTTTGTAGCTAGGATGCTTGCACATGGCGAAATCTGTGTGTAAAAGCGCATCGACAAAAGTACCGGTCAGAGACCGGGCGAGCAACAATTCAGGCCGCAACATCAAGTGAATCCTGCCGCGTCGTCAAAAAGGCCCTGCAAAGGGGAACAGAGGGAGCCGAGTCCCGCTATTATGGACGAAGGCCAAGGAAACTGTGCAGAACTTGGAACAGCAGTGAAGAATCCTCCGGCGTAATGGGAACGGCATGGATTGAAAGATAATGCAGTGAACTGGGGAGACCCTCCCCCACACGGAATTTTTTTTTAGGAACCCGTAAAGAGGCGCTCTATAAGTCCAGAAGACGAAGTGAACCGTCTGTGGGAAGGGAGTCCGAGGGGCTCATAGTACCGAAGAACCTAAGGACAACATAACCTTAGGGAGGGAAGGAGCCCTGCTTTGTTTACGCTTTTGGAGGAGGTACGAGTGAGTGAATGCCAAACGGCTAACGACACCCAAGGAAAAAGTTCAAGAACTCCAAGAAAAGCTAGGTCATGCGGCCAAGGAGAACAACAAGCGTAAATTCCACGCCTTGTACGACAAAGTCTACCGGTGGGATGTGCTATGCGAAGCCTGGAAACGGGTGAAAGCGAATAAGGGAGCTGCGGGAGTGGATGCCGTAACGCTCGCTGAAATCGAGAAACAAGGAGTGACGAGATTTCTCAAAAGCTGTGAGCGAGAATTGAAAGAAGGCAGCTACCATCCGCAGCCGGTTCGGCGGCATTATATCCCGAAGAAAGATGGGAAGCCAAGACCGCTAGGCATCCCTACGGTACGAGACCGAGTCCTACAGATGGCAACCAAACTGGTGATTGAACCCATCTTTGAAGCAGATTTTAAAGAAGTCTCCTTCGGATTTCGCCCGAAGCGAGGTGCAAAAGGAGCACTGGAACGAATCCGGAAAGCCTGCAACCGCAAAGGAAATTGGGTAGTCGACGTCGATATCCAAGGTTACTTCGACCATATCAATCAAGAGAAACTCATGAAATTGGTACAGATGCGTATCAATGACAGACGGATTTTGAAGCTTATACGGAAGTGGCTTCATGCGGGAGTGATGGAAGAAGGAAAGGTACGGCGCTCCGATCTAGGGACACCCCAAGGTGGTGTCATCTCGCCACTGCTGGCGAATATCTATTTGAACTACTTTGACCGGTTATGGGAGAAACACGGAAGTGGGCTGGGAGAACTGACGAGGTATGCAGACGACTTCGTTGTGGTCTGTAAAACCAAAAAGGATGCAGAACATGCGTATGAACTCATCCGCACCATTATGGAACGTCTAGAACTCACGCTGCATCCGACCAAAACCCGCATTGTAGGTCTGTGGACAGGAGACGAAGGCTTCGACTTCTTAGGAATGCACCACCGAAAAACGAAAGCAGAAACCTCTCAAGGGAAGGTGTACTATACCACTCAGCAGTGGCTAACGAAGAAGGCAGAGGAACGCATCCGAGGCGTGGTCAAAGACCGATTAGCACCGCCTGGCATGCGCTGGAAATCGTTTGAGGAACACGTGGAATGGCTCAACCCAAAGATTCAGGGATGGAGAAATTACTATTACACGAACTACAGCCAAAAGAGGTTAGCGAAGCTGGATTGGTATATTCTGCAGCGATTTACCCGGTGGTATGCAAAGAAGAGACAACGGAGGAGATGGATGAGTTCATTCCCGGAGGTCAAGTATACGGCCAATAAGTGTGGACTAAAAACGCTATTGTAATCTGCATGCCCATGAATGACAAACATCGGAAAGCCGTATGAGGGAAAACCTCACGTACGGTTTGATGAGGAGGGGCTGGGTTGTACCAGCCCTTTACTCTAGTTTAGTGTTTTAAACCGAATACAATTGTCGGTACAGCGGAATATGGACCAATGTATGTGAAAAACAGCATACATTGTGCTCGCAAGCAGGCATATGGACCGAATGTATGTGAAAAACAGCATACATTGTGCTCGCAAGCAGGCATATGGACCGAATGTATGTGAAAAACAACATACATTGGGCTCGTAAGTAGGCATGCGGCCTGAATGTATATGAAAAACAGCATACATTCAGGCCGCGCGAAGGTAATCTTGTTCATCCCTTAGGGTGATTTTGTTCTAATCAGTTTTTTTCAGTATAGGATTTGAAATTGTCCATGATCGCTTGCCAGCCTGCTTGCTGGAGCTCGACGGGGTTGGCGTTTTCCGCATCGAATGTTTGAATGATCTTCGTCTCATTCCCTTGACGGGCGAACGTAATCTCCACTCTTCTTCCGTCTTCTATGGTGTAGCTGATCACCTCATGCTGATTCACGACATCGTATACGCCGCCAAAATCAAAGCCCATGCTGCCATCCTTCGCTTCCATCCGTGTCATAAAGGTACCGCCAGGCCGCAGATTGTTCTCGGCTCTTGGCGCATGCCAGTCCTCGGAGGCCTGATTCCACTTCGTGATGTGCTCCGGCTCAGTCCAGTAGCGCCATACCTTCTCGATAGGGGCTTGTACCACAGTTTGTACGGTTACTTTCGTCGGTTGATTCTCTTCCATTTCAATAGACACCTCTCTCATGAACTTCGTCGCTTGGTTACTTACCATTGTCTCCCAACTGTTTGTGCAATATCCCCTGGAGTATTACTTCAATGGCCCAGAAGAACCTCTCCTTGGAGGCGGTATCCCCCGAGAATAAATCAGTCTTCAGACTGTTCATGAGCGGAAACCGTACCGGATCTGCTTCATTATAGTAACTTTGGGCAGTTTCCATCAGTTCGCTTGCTCTCTTAGCCTTCTCCAACGCAATGGAAGACACGTACAGGAGCAATAAGTCTGTTCCCCAAGCAGCGGCCGTAGAGGTGATTCCGCCCTTCTGCAGGACGGAAAGTAAATACTCATTCAGACGAAAGGCATGATTCCCAATAGGAATCGTCTGTAGGGATAGCTCCGCTAATCCAGGTTGTTCGATAAGCAGTTCTGCATAAGCCTGCAGCGCTTGAAATAACTGCTCCTTCCACTTCTCGTTCGTCAGCTCCGGCAGGTTCAACTCACCAAGACCAAGGTCAAGCACATATGAGCTCAATTCCTGCAAATTTTTGACGTACACATAGAGGGAGGAAGGTCCAGTGTCCAGTTGCTTGGCTACCTTCCTCATACTCATGCCGGAGGTCCCTTCCTGCTTCAGCAGCTCATACGCGGTCTTGACAATCAATTCATGACTAAGGGGTTCTTTGGCTGGCCGGTTGCGGCGGCTCACAATTTCACGTTTAGGTTTCATCATACTTTCCTTATAACATGCCGGAAGACAATAGTAAATACATCGCGGAAGATAACATCATCCTTGCTGCTCATACAGGTCTTGATAAGATTGCATGAGTGCTGCGAACTTTGGAGCGGCATTCTCCGAGAAGCTCAGGATGAGGTTTTCGTTAGATACATATGCTTTCTCTGAAGCATACTGGAACATTTTCTCTTCATATTCTTCAATTGCCCCAGCTGTGTCCTTATTTCTTACAATGGCAAGAGCCAGCTCCAGCGCATCCAGCATCGCAAGATTCACCCCTTCTCCGGCAAAAGGAGACATGACATGAGCCGCATCACCGATTAACGTGACACCAGCGCTGCGTTCCCAGCAAAACCCGACGGGCAGCATGTAAATCCGTCTGGGTACAACCGCATCTTCCGCATACCGGATATAATTCTTGAGCGGTTCGCTCCAATCGTGAAATAGCTCAAGCAGCTTGGCCTTCGTCTCCTGCGGATTATCGTTCCGGATTTCATCTAACCAGTCCCTCTCTACCTTGAAGCTTGCATATACTTTGATCCGTCCGTTGCCGTTCAACTGGCCCAGAATCCCTTTATGATCATCCAGTGCGAACATCTTGCCACGAGCATTGAATGCGGCCAGATCCGGGTGATCGGCTGCAATTACGTTAAGCTCCAGCATCGTCAGACCTGAATATTCCACATCTGTATCCGTAAGCAGAGGACGAACGCGGGAAAAGGCACCATCCGCACCAATTACAAGATCGGCCCCAGCGATATGTCCATTCTCAAAATGAAGCTCCGTCTTACCCTCGCCCAGAGATACAACCTTCTCCAGTTTATAGCCATACTGTATGGTAGACGGATCTAACTTGTTTAAAAGCAATTCACAAAGCACACCACGGTCAATCTCCGGGCGTCTCTGCCCTTCCGAGCTCTCTTCATCGGCCACTTCATCCAGGTATATGGTTCCCGTCTTATCCATGAGCCGGAAGTCTTCGCCCTCAAACCGTGCTGCCTGCAGAAAAGCTTCATATAATCCCGCCTCCTTCAAAGCGAGCTGCCCGGATTCTTCATGGATATCTAAGGAGCCTCCGCGTTCATGGCTTAGGTCCTTATGCTCACGTTCATAGATTGTCGAGGTAATACCATGCTTTTGCAGAATCAGGGCAAGCGTTAGCCCCCCTGGTCCACCTCCAATAATTGCGATCCGGCGTTGTTCTGTAGAATTAACAGTTGTCATGTGTAGACATCTCCTTTTGTATAGATAGTTATTTTCTTAAGAAACCTGCTTCTTGCCTGCAAAAAACAAAGATAAAACCAATGCACTAACTGCAAACCCCAAAGTAATCCAGAAGGTTGAGCCGAAGGCATGACCTAATTGATCGGGTGAATGCTGCGCGGGAAGTCCCCTGATTTGTTTGGCCAGAAAAGCCATCGTGATGGTAACACCGAAGGAGGACATGATTTGCTGTGCTGAAGTAGTTATGGGCGTAACACGGCTTATTAATTCCTTGGGAGCTGATCGGAGGACATGTGTATTGATCTGCATCATTGTTAATCCTTGCCCAAGCCCTGCAAAAGCAAAGCTGCAAATGATGTATAACGTACTGGTATGAGCATCAATCTGCGTCAGAGCAAGTAAGGAACCGCAAAGTGACAGAATACCCATAAGGGCAACCGGGCGAACACCGAAACGGTCAAACAACCGGCCGCCGGCATTAATCCCGACCGTAGATAACAGGGCTTGCGGGATCACATATAATCCAGCCTCAAGAGGAGTTAACCCCCTCACTTGCTGTAAATACAGCGGGAATAACAGAATACTTCCGAATAAAGCGATCTGATTCAGCCAGGCGACAGAGATGCCATGTACAAAGGTAGGTGAACGGAATACTCTTAGCTCCAGCAGCGGGTGCTTTTGCCGCAGCTCATTCCAGATAAAGAAGGCCAGTATAATGAGACCCCATGCCAGTGGAGCTAAAGTCCATAGATTGGACCACCCCTTCTCACCTGCTTGATGAACAGCAAACACAATGGAAGTAAAGGCAACCGGAGCCAAAAGCGCGCCGATTACATCCAGCTTGTTGTTCAATTTTGCATCCGATGCAGGTAAGTACCTCCAGGCCATGAATAAAGCCAAGATGCCAACCGGAACGTTGATGAAAAAAATCCAGTGCCAGTTGATGTACTCGATCAGCCAGCCCGACAATAAGGGGCCAAGAATAGGAGCAAGCAGCATCGGGATACCGAGGATGCCCATTACAGATCCTCTTTTGTCCGGAGGAGCGACCATGAATACAGTGGCAATCCCGATTGGAGCCACCATGCCCCCGCCCAGACCTTGGATGATGCGGAAAACGATAAGCTGAGTAGGAGTGGTTGCCATTGCACACAGCACAGAAGCGAGAACGAATAACACAATGCTAACCATAAACATTCGTTTGGGCGAAAAACGGTCAGAGAACCAGCCGGCTAACGGAATGACTGCCGATAAAGACAAGGTGTACGCCGTTATGACCCACTGAATCGTACTAAGATTGGTATCGAAGGCACTTACTAATTTCGGTACAGCTACATTCATGATGGTGCTGTCTAAGATCACCAGGAACATCCCTGAAGCAACTGCGAGAAGTATGGGCAGTATCTGCTTTAAGGAAAAAGCTGCTTGAACACCGCGGCTACTATTTGTCTCTGACATAAACTCTCTCCTCCTTTCCTTTCATAAGCGTATGAATTAGTTAAGGTGATACATTTATAACATAACGAACACTGTTCGTCAAGAACAACGTTCGTTATAGATTGGAGAAAGCCCCCTTCTTATTTCTATTCTCAGAATAGAATAAAGAAAGGGGCTGCTCCCGAAATCGTTTGTAATTATATCAAAATCGTATATGATTCCACACTATGCTTAATTGAAATGGCCTCGTCTTAAAGCTCTTCCGGCTTTATAAATTTCACTTCGGGATAACTGTCGTTTGGCCCCTCCAATAGTTGTCCCCCTTCTCCTTTCAATTCCTTATTAAAGAAATCGAGGACATAGTGATTTACGACGTCTGATCCTCTTTTACCATTAATATCTCCTGTGATTCCAGTCAGTTTAATCAGTTCAGAATAGAATTGAAGGTCCGTGAAATTGAAGTGCTGGGTACCCTCTATATAAATCGCAGGCCCTCCCTGATTGATCACATTTTTAATAATGTGCAGCTCTTCTTCAAGTTGTTTAGTGACTTCGTTATCCGGATTGGTATCCTTCTTGAAATCTGTCAACCAGTCTTTAAAAACTCCGGATCTTATGAACATAAACGGCTTGTTTAGATCATCTCTATTGTCCACTTCGATCAGTGACCCGTCCATATTGACTCCGGCCTTGATTCTAGGATCTACATAAGTAGTATTGAACGCTGTTGCCCCCCCGAAGGAATGCCCCATTACGCCCAGATGATCTAGATCGATTTTTCCTTTAAATTGACTTTCGATTGCACCTGAATTCAGCTTTTCAATTTCGTCGATTACAAACTCCACATCTTTCGTCCATATCTTACCGATTCTTCTGCGATCTTCTACGGTAGTCGTCTTGGTGGTATAGTCCGTTACACGGCCATCCGGAAAAATGGTAGCAAAGGTGCTATACGTATGATCGATAGTGACCACGATATACCCGTGACTGGCGAGATTCTCGGCCTGTGATGCATGGAGAACCCGACTGGTTCCCATACCGTGAGATAGCAGTACCACAGGATAAGGACTTGTAGAAGGCAATATTTCTACATTTTCATAAGAGTTGGTTTTACTATACTTCCAGTAATCGAATACAAAGTCTGGTAGGTTTAATGAATTAGAATAGGTCTGGATATACTTTTTGAACATTTCTTTATCTTTGGGAAAAAGAGCTTCACTCTTCTTGTTACTGCTATTTGCAGTAGGATACCACACTTGAACCATTAGTTCCCTCTTATCGCTTGGATCTGCAGTTAAGACTTCATCTCTGTTCTGATCCGTAAAATGAAAGGTTTGAGTACCCACTTTCTCCGGACCTTCAAGCTTCGGCAAATGAAAGACTGGCAAGTATACAGACAAGCCGGTAGATATAACAAGCAGAATGACGATGATGGAAGATGAACTATATTTCAACAGCTTCCCTGCTTTTATATTCCCTATATTCCCCATCTTGCCTAAATGCCTGAGTATAACGATGAGTATGAGTAACGCCGTCATCATGTATACCAAAAGCAACTGCCATCTGTATCCCTCTACAAATAATTGAACTACCAATATAACGCTGCTTCCTATCCCCAAAACCAGTCCTGTTGTCTTTGCCCCTCTTCTGATAAACAATAGATCTGCGAGTAGCGCGAAACAGGATAGAACTAAAAGTATCTCAAATAATCTCATTTGACACCCTCTCTTTCTACTTCTTCTTTTGCTAAGATGTAAGCTTAACCAATGAAAGTGTATTCCCCGTGACGTCAATATGAACTGAATATGAACGGACAAAAGAAATGCATCAAAAGCTAAAAACCCTCAGGACGCTAGGATAGCGTTCCTGAGGGTTCAGCCATTGTACAATGTCTAATGAGCCATTATAAGGGAGGCTGCACCAGTAACAGCTTCCCAAGCTGGATCACCGTTTGATCATACCAATCCGGATGCTGCCGGAAATGCTCACTGCTCCGTTCATTGCCGGATGCCTCGAACACGGCCGCTTTGTCTGTCTTGCCGGTATCGAGCTCGAAGCGAACCGTATGTTGCCCGTTCGGGAGCTCCGGCAGGAATACATACTGATTACGATTATGATCGTTGTAGAATGTGAAGCGATCGACAATAAAGGGTTCTCCGCCATCCACCGTTACCTTCAATCTGCCGGAATCAGGTCCTCCGATATCGAATAATCCGATACGGGTGCCCTCGAACTGCACCGTGACCGCCTCTCCAGGATCGGCTGCCCGCCACAGGCCGGGAAACAACCAGCTGTACTCGCGAGCTAGAGCAGAATCACCCGGTGTCAGATATGACCATCCTGCAGAAAAAGTAGTCAGACTATCCAGTGGCAGCATGGCCGCATACTCCCAAGGATTAGCGGGGACCAGCGGATTCTGAGGCAGGTGATGTACGAACCTTCCCGGCTGATCTTGAAGCTCTCTAATGAGCTCAAAGGACCGGGTGATCGTATCCGTGTAAATCTGGTGTCCTTCGGGAATGGTCGGATGGATCGAATCATGCGTAAAAATAACGGCGCCGGGAATGGATACGTCTTCTCTTGAGGTGAACACGAGTTGTCCCTCCGACACCAGGTGACTGACCGCTACCCCCAGATGAATAGAAGGAATCCCATAATAGTCGGCCACTTCCTCTTGCATTAGAGCGCCCTTCTGATATTCCCCGGACTGGAACAAGGCCACATCCCGCTCCTTCAGCGTATACACGAACAGGATATCGGTAAACCGGCTCCGCTTGCGGATCTGACGGACAATCCCTTCGATCCGCGCCTTGGATTCGGGATCTCCGCCATCGTTACCGACAAATTCAACAAATACCAGATCAGGCCGGTGACGTAGTACATCTGTCTCCACACGGGCACAGCCCAGATCCGAGCCTGTCCCGTTAATACCTGCATTCACCGCGCGGATATCCGCCTTAGGATATTGCTCACGGAGCCAATCCGCCGTCATGACCCTGTATCCTTCAGAACGCGTATTGCTGCCACCGAAATAGACGATGGTGACCGTATCCCCATTTTCCAGCTTCTGAATGACATTAGGGAGCCCTCTTCGAGGGAATACATCCTTCATCTCGACTTCACCTGACCTCACTTATCGTTTTTAGGAGCAAAGCATTTTACAGCAAACACTTCAAAATAAGGCGAACCATACGTTGCATAGAAATCAAAACGAATTCGGGTGACCGCTTTCGCGTCCACCTTATGTTTGTTCAAGGTGAGATAATTGCCGCGGGTTATGATTGTCCGCTCGCTTCCGTCTTCTAAGGTTAAGGTCAACTCATAATCTTGGATCAGAGACTCAATCGGATCGTCGAAATGCTCCAAATTCAGCTGCGGGTTGAAAATAAGCTGGATTTCGTCCACATTTTTGGGGCTGGCCAAACCAAATTCCAGCCATTCGTGTCCTTGCGTACGCTCAGAAATCCAGCTGTTCGGCAGACCATAAGGTCTGGAGAAGCCGTTGACGACATTCCCCGGATTATACATATCCTGGGCCGGCAACAGCTCCTTGAAGCAAATGCTCTTATTGCATTTCTTCAGTCCGGACGGCTCTTCCGGTCTATAATAGAAGCTGACCGCTCCGGTCATTTTCTCTTCATTGCCGTATACGGCAAGGCCCGCCGTACCTTCCAGTACGATGTAAATTTTGTCGTCAGCCGGTGTCTTGCAATCCAAGCTCAGCGTAATCCAGTCGTCATGACGGGCTGCAATCTCCAAGCTGTACTCTTTCAACCCGCTGACGGGAATATAATTTTCCTTCCGTTCCCCGCCGAACAGCTTCACCTGCAGGGTTTCCGGATGCCCGGACCTGTTTTTAATTTTGATCCGTACGCTTTCAGCTACGGATGTCTGAATCGGCAGGACCAGACATAACCCTGTCTCCAGGGAAAGCTCTTCGGTTGGATGAAGATTGTCGTAGCTGCGCTGAGATGAAGCACGAACCGTTAATCCGTCAGCGAAGTACGGGTCCAATTCCTCCTGAAGCCCTACAATCGTCTGTCCGTCCCGGAGCAGCAGCGCCTGCAGCTCGCTCATATGTTCCTCAGCTATAGCCGCAGGGTCGGCCTCATATTTCAAGCATAACGAAGCAGCCGTTCCCACCGCCTGTCCCATGCAACCGCAGGTTGCCATTACCCTGGTTGATCCGAAGGCCACATGGGTAGCACTTATATTGCGGCCGGCGAACATAAGATTAGGAATATTTCGTGAATACAAACTGCGGAAAGGGATATTGTACAATCCGGGCACGAAATTCCAGGCTGTAGCCGGCCCCTCATCGTAGATGCCCTTATTGGCATGTAAGTCCATATACCATCCGCCAACGGATACAGCATCCTCGAAATGCGGCTTTGTGGTAAGATCGTTCTGGGACAGCATGTGATCACCAATAAACCGCCTGGACTCCCGCTTTCCCGGAATCGGGCATACATAATCCAGGATGAGATTGGCTACATCATCAAATTCGCCGCTATTTTTGATATAATCCCAAATTCCGTACACCAGTTTCCGCAGCTCCAAGGCGATGTCTTCATTATTCTTGATAATATCCAGATGCCCGCCGTATTCCAGCCACCACAATCCTCCAAGCCCGTTGATTTTTCTTGGAAAAGACCGGTGGTTTAAGCCTTGTCTGATACTATCGAAAAAAGCCAGCTTCGTAATATCATACGCAAAGCCAGGTCTTTGGTAGGGAACGGAATATCCTACGTCACGGGCCTGAAACAGGATCGTATCGCCCATGGTATAATGGTCCGCCACTTCAGGTGCCAATTCTTCCTTATATTCATGCTTCGCCTCTCTCCCCTGCCGGAAGAGAGCCCCTGCCTGATAGCCGACAATGCCATCTCCGGAACAATCGATATAGGTCCGGCTTTCGAAACGGAATTTTCTTTCGGAAGCTAATTGAAGACCCTCCACCCACTTAATTCTGCCGTTCTCCATCCCCGTTTCATGCACACATGTATTCAGGAATAGAGCAATGTTAGCCTCACCATAGACCATGTCGAGCAAGACCGTATCCGAAAGTGAAAGCATAAGCTTCTTGTTGTACAACGGATTATAGTGAAAAATCTTCAGCTTGAGCTCTTCCACCAATCCGCCCTCGCGCGCATAATAGGATGGACTGTTTCCGAGATATGCCGACCCGTTGATATGAACCCTGACCTCGCTGCTCGCATTTCCCCCAAGGACCGGCCGGTCATTTATAAGTGAGACCTGCAGCCCTTGGCGTGCGGCAGCAATGGCTGCGCAGATCCCGGCAATACCTCCGCCTACGACGGTTACGTCTGCTTTAATAAGCTCCATTTTGATAACCTCCATGATTAGATCCTTCTCTCATGGTAAGCTTTTTGGGGAGCTTTTTTTTACATGATTTCACGAAAAAATTATACGATTGTTGCAAGGTTATCCGGATTCATACCGGGTCATTTTAATCCGGTATTGCTTGGGCGTATCCCCCGTATATTCTTTAAATAATTTGCAAAAATAACCTTCGTTCACAATCCCTACTTCCTCGCACAATTCCAATATTGAATAATCCCGAACATTTAACAGCTCGAGAGCTAATTGGATTTTTTTACGGTTGATGTAAGTGATCACGCCCTCGTTCATTGTTTTTTTGAATAAGCTGCTAAAATACGATGGAGCTAAATTCACTTCCTCGGCAATCGCCTCGAGCGTTAACCGCTGTTTCAGATTACGCTCTATAAACTGTATAGCACTCATGATTTCAGCGCGGTGTAAAAGCTGGCCGGCGTGTACATAGTCGTAGGTGAAGTCGCCAATATAGGCAAGCTGCTCCCGGAAAGACATACACTCGATGGGAAACTCTGCTACCTCCGTGGTCAGCTTGTTTCCTGATTTAAACTTCACCGTAATGTCTCTGTACAAGTCCCGCAGCATAGGCACCATGATGGACTTATGGATTTTATGGTCCGTAACGAACTGGTTCAGATCAGCAAAGGCCTGCTCCAGCTCATCCTTGGAGACCTTTCTTTTCAGCCCGTCAAGAAATTCAGCCAGCCTCTGCTGAAATTCTTCTTTTCTGTCATTGTGGTATTGGAAGCGGTGCATAGGTGTTTTTACTGCTTTCTCCGTATGATAATAGAAATCATCACTCACCTTTTGTGCTTCCGTGTAAGCCTGTTTGATCGATTCCCAGCCCCGGTGCGGACCTCCAAAAGCGACAGATACCCTTACATTCAAGTATTGGTGCAAATGGGAGACGATCTGCCCCCCTAATGCCTGGCAATCATATTCCGTTTCCAGATCACTGCGGTTATTCTCCCAGGATAGGAAGCCAATAAAACGGTTAGCGGATAAATCCGCAGCTACACCACTGCCCCCATTCATCACTGTTTCCTCGATGATATTCGTAATCGCATACCTCAGGATGCTTTGATCAGACGCTGAATAAGCGTTCCGGAAACTTTCATACCTGTTCATTTCGACAATAATACAGCAATAGCTGGCTTGGAAGAAATGAAACTGCATGCGGTTGGCAAAATCCGATGCCCGGTGAGAAGGAATTTCGCCTCTGATCAGCTCGTTAAAAAACTGCTTGCGGACTCTATATTTATTTTCAAGCACGGATACGTTTAACGATTGAAATTCCGCTTCTTTTTTCTTAACCTCATTTAAATTCCCGGCTGCCTTATCTAAAGCCCGGTTCAAATCCGCTTCCCTGAGCGGAACCTTAACAATGTATTCCATTACGTTCGCTTGAATCGCTCTCTGGGCGTATTCAAAGGAGGAATAAGCGGTCAAAAGAATGAACTGGGTACGGGGGAGCGTTAACTTTAGCTGCTCTATCATGGAAATCCCGTCCATTCGCGGCATCACAATATCAGATATCACGATATCCGGCTTAAGCTTTACGATCTCCTCTATCCCCTCCAGCCCATTATTCGCTTTGCCCACCAGATGAAATCGCTTATCCCTAAGGGAGAGCTCTTGAAAAAACAATTCCAGCCGCTGAAGGATCAGATCCTCATCATCAACAATGAAGCAGGTGTATTCTCTCACCATCATGCATCTCCTTTAAACAAGCCTACCGGGAATACGGCCTGAACACGGGTTATTTCCTTAGGTATACTCGCGATTTGGAGTCCGAATTGTTCTCCGTAGTGAAGTCTGATCCGGTCATGAATATTGTTTAATCCGATTCTTTTCCTTTTCACTTCCACATCACTGGGTTCTGAAGTTAAAATATGCTGTATGGTATCAGCCGGAATACCCTCGCCTTGATCAACGACTTCTATGATGACCCTGCCGCCCTCTCTGTACGCATGAATAGTAATAGGGCCTTCAATCCCCCCTCCGTTATAACCATGGAAGATACTGTTCTCCACAAGCGGCTGCAGCAGCATTCTAAATACCGGAAAGTCTGTTAATCCTGCTTCGATATCTTCAATCAATTGAAAGCTCCGGTTATAACGGATGTTTTGGATCGCGATATAGTCCGATACATTTTGCAGCTCCTGGCGCAGTGAGACCTTCTCCGAAGCGTCGGCGATCCCGTATTCCAGGATTGAAATCAGAGACTCGATCACCACATCTACTTTCTCAATCTGTCCGAGCCGTATGACATTGCTGATAGAACCAAGCGTGTTATACAGGAAATGAGGGTTAATTTGCGACTGCAGCACTTGAATTTCCAGCTTGCGTTCAAGGTCATGATGAAGCTCTGCTCCCCGGATCAGTTCCACAATTTGCTGCAGCATACGATCGAATGCCCGGGAGAGATCGCCAAACTCATCGTTTCGGTTAATAGATATAGTAGTTGTCAGGAGACCCTGCTCCACCCGTTTCATTTTTGTTTTGAGTGCGTAGAGCGGAGTTCTTATATATTTGGCAATAAAAAAGGATACGAACAGGCTTAAGAGAAAGCCCGCAGCCAGAAGCTCGATATAATAGGTTTCCAATCTGGACAAAGCCGCTTTCAAGCGTGATTCATCGTTGATTGAGATAATGGTCCAGTTGAACTTTTCCGTCGGTTTTTTCAGAAGGGAGACCTGAGTTCCCTCCTTGGTGTGCAATTGAAGGCTTGTTTCTGCGGTATCCAGAATTTGTTCCGCTGATGTTTCACCGATTGAAAACGTATGGTCTTGAATATTCAGGGAGCCTTTATTTTCCGAAAATCCGGCAATGATTTTACCCGATGCGGTGATTAGAGCCAGATTCATTTGTTCTTGTCTGTTAATCTTGAACAAGGTTTCTTCAATGGCATTGAGATCCAGATCTACCGCAATAGCCATAGGAAACGGAGTGCCGTTCAGATACCGGACCATGGTAACGGTCCAGCCGGAATATTTAGATTTGTAAGGGTCGCTGACAAAGGTTGTCCTTCTGTTCTGGTCAGCGGCAGCAAACAAGGGTTCTCTTTCAGCTAAAGGTTCATCGAATATCCGGGTAGCCGTGCTTCCGCCTAGAATGGATAAATCGCTTTGGATCAGATAAATATTACTGACATAACTGCTGTTGAGTTCATATAGCTCTCTTAATTGCTTTTTAATTACGTCCGTATTGTCAATATTGGCTTTCACCGATGATTCCACCGAGAACAGGATCGTCTGGAAGGAGGAGAAATTAACGGTGAAATACTGGTCTATCTTGTCAAGAATTTGGTTGGTGTAATACACATCCGTGGTTCTTATTTCCTTCTGGACATAGCGGTAAGATAATTGGCTGATCAAGATGATGCAGCTTAATACAAAGGCAAAGACGATCAAAAATAATTTTAAGGGCAGGCTGATTCTTCTTCGCATCGATCATCTTCCTTCTGCATCGGTATGGAACAAATCATAGCATATGACAATAAAGAGAGGGCTAAGGATAGCCGCTCTCTTCGTTTAATTTTTACTTGATTAAGCCTGCTTCCTTAAATTGTTTGATTACAGACTCCTTATATCTCTGCATGTCAAACTTGGTCTCCAATGTATCTAGGAAATTGTCCCAGTTCGAAAGTGGTTCCTTGCCAGTCATAAATTTGACCAGGCTCTCATTAATGTAACGCTGGCGGTCAGCTGCCAATGAATCGTTCGGGTCTTCAGTCAATAAGTTCCCGGGCAACGTGGGCGCCACGTATTTCTGATTGTTCTCAAACGCTTCTGCCGTCTTGGGATTCTGGAAGCTGAAGTACTCCGCATCATCCCCGCGGCGCGGCATTCTGTAATGATCGACCCAGAGGTACTTTTCTTTCATGTCCTTCGATAATTCGGAGGTTTTATTTTTGATCTTGCCGTCCACCACATCCCAGTGAATTCCTTTGATTCCGTAGGCAAAATTCGGATAGGCTTCCTGGTCCGTGAAGAAATAATTCAGCATGGACAAGATCCGGATGATTTTCTCCTTATCCGCTTTCTTGGAGATGGCCCATGAATTGCCCTGGAACGATTTTCTCTCTACAATCTGATCACCATAAGGACCTGTCATTGGAGGAATAACGATCCATTCCGGTACCTCTCCGCTGATTTCTTTCATTTTCTGCTGATAATCCGGCTCCAGCCTGCGGGCGTCTCTGATCATGAAGCCCACTTTCCCCTTAAATAACTTTTGGTCGAGCAAATCGGGCGTATTCATCGTCACCCAGTCCGGATCTACAACTTTGGCTTCCATCATTTTATGGATATAAGCGAGTGCTTCTTTCATTTTGGGATCGGTATACAGGAACACCGGTTCATTGTCCTTCACATCAATGGCTGAGGGAGGATTGACACCGAACATCCACATCAGACTATCGAAGCCGTAGGTTTGCAGATTACCTTCTTTATTCATACCGCCGATGAATCCGTACGTATCGTTCTTGCCGTTACCGTCCGGGTCCTTCTCTGTAAAGGCTTTCATAACTTCAAACAGCTCGTCAGGTGTTGTTGGCACCTCCATATTCAGCTTTGTCAGCCAATCCTGGCGGATGAAGTAGCTTCGGCTGATACCGTTTACATTATCATAACCCGGAACCCCAATGGTTTGTCCCTGATAGGTCACCGCCTCCCAGGAGTCGCTGCTGAAACGTTTTTGCAATTCAGGAAATTGATCAAGATACGGTGTCAGATCCGCAAGAACGCCTTGATCATAATATTGCGCGAGATCCGCCCGGCTTTTCAAGAAGATCAAATCCGGAATATCTCCGCCGGCTATGAGCGTATTTAATTTAGTCGTGGCTTGCCCGGATTGGGGAATCATCATTTCGAGGTCAATGTTTACGGCTTCCTCCAGCATTTGGCGCTGAATATCTTCTTCACGTGGAGGAATCGGAGCAGCCGCATTGAACGTACCCTGGTTAAACATCGTAATTTTCAATTTGGTTTCAAAGGGACTCTGCTGGCCCTCTGAATTCCCCGATGCTGCCGGCGGTTCCTCTTTTGGTCCCCCACATCCTGACAATACCGTTCCCATACCCACTATTGCTGTCAGCATAGCCAATGTAATTGCTTTACGTTGCATAATGACCTCTCCTTTGCTTCTATATTATCACGGTTTCCCCGTAACAACTCAGGTTGGAATGCCTTTAACCTTTAACTGATCCCAAGAGCACACCTTTGGTAAAATGCTTTTGCATAAACGGGTAGACGATCAAAATCGGAACCGTAGTCACGACAACTGCAGCCATTTGCACAGCGAACGTACTAACCGTGCCGGAATTGGCAAGCGAATCCGCACTTTGTGTGGCGACGTTAAGCAGGATGTTGCGCAAGATCACTTGAAGCGGCATTAGGCCCGAATCATTGATATACACAATCGCATCGAAGTAACTGTTCCAATGCCCGACTGCGTAAAACAAAGAAATTGTGGACAGGACGGGCAGTGACAGGGGTAAAATGATCCGCCATAACGACTGAAGCTCACTTGCACCGTCCACCCTCGCGGATTCCTCGATTTCTGCGGGCAATTGCTCGAAAAACCCTTTGATGATGACCAGATTAAAGGCACTAATAAGCTGTGGAATGATCAGTACCCATGGGCTGTTCAGCAATCCCAGAGAGCGGACTAATAAATAAGTCGGAATTAATCCTCCCCCAAACATCATGGTGAAGACAATGAAGAGCAGGAACGGGCTTCGCCCCGGCAAATATTTTTTAGATAAGGGATAAGCTGCGATTACCGTAAAGAACACATTCAGCAAAGTGCCTACAATCGTCCGAAACAAGGTGATTTTATACGCCTGCCCGATCCCGTGAGAAATGAATACTTCTTTATAGGCCAGAAAGGTAAAGGTCTCTGGTATAATCACAATTCCTCTTCTTAACACTTCTGATTCCGGGGTCACTGAAACAGCAACCACATAGAGAAAGGGCAGTAAGCACATCAAGGACAGCAAAATCAGAATAAAATAAACGACGGTTTGCCAGACTTTTTCCCCGGTTGTCAAATTGATCATTGGCATCACCCCCTCACCAGATTTGCCCATCGAATTTTTTGGCCAGCTTATTTGCCGCCAGCACTAGAACAAATCCGATGACCGCTTTAAACAATCCCACAGCCGTAGCCAGGCCAATCTTCAGCCGCTCAAGCCCTTCACGGTAGACCCAGGTGTCAATAATGTCGATCTTCTCCTGATTGAAGCTGTTGGCAAACATGAATATCTGGTCAAAACCGGCATCCAGAATATGGCTTAATTTGAGGATCAGCATCAGAATCATAACTCCCCGGATGCCGGGAAGGGTTACATGCCAGAGCTGTCTCCATTTGGAGGCGCCATCCATTCTGGCCGCTTCATACAAGCTTGGATCGATTCCTGCTAATGCGGCAAGGTACAATATCGCGCCCCAGCCAATATCCTTCCATATTTCAGATAAGATAATCAGCAGCCGGCCCCAGGCAGGTTCTGTCAGGAATGAGATGGGTTCAACACCAGCCTCCTTCAAAATCATGTTGAACAGCCCATCCCCCGGGGCCAATAACGCCACCATCATTCCATACACAATGACCCATGACAGAAAATGGGGCAAATAAGTGATCGTTTGTACGATTTTCTTAAACCATTGGGTATACACTTCATTCAGCAGCAAAGCCAGAAGGACCGGAGCCGAGAAACCGAACAACAGCTTATACAGCGATATGATAATCGTGTTTCTCATGATGTCCCAGAAATAAACGCCGTTCATAAAATCCGTGAAATTTCTAAATCCCACCCACGGGCTGTCCCATAGTCCTAAAGCCAGGTTATAGTTCTTAAAAGCAATAATGATTCCCGCCATAGGAATGTATTTGAATACGGCAAAATAAACTAACGCCGGGAACAGGAGCGCGTACATCACTTTATACTTTTTTATCGTTCTTATCCATGAGTTCCGCTTTTGGGGTAGGGGCATGGCGTCCGCTGCCAATTTCGCTTGCATATCATCACCTCGTCTCTATTTATAGTTGTATAGTAGCACCCCCTGCCCGGATAAATTTCTGTGATTTCTAGAATTTCTTATAAGATATTAATCTGAATTGTGAATGGAGGCTTTACGAAAAAACCCTCAGGACGCTAGGATCGCGTTCCTGAGGGTTCAGCCATTGTATATTATTTCAGGCTAAATCTGCTGCATGAGTACCTTGAGACAAGCGGAAATGCACTGATAAAATAAACGACAGTGAGCGAGGCGACGGTGAGAGCTAGTATCCAGGGGGCCGGGCACCTCTGCTGATACACGCGTTAGCTTGCCTCTATGAAGTACCTCCATTCTGTTAGCTTCTATCCTTAGATTATCCGTTGTGATCTTTAACACACACCTTTGTATAATTTTAGTTATAAGGATAACATCGGGTCAAATGGAATCCGCCTTAGCTTGGATAGCCTCCTGCTCTTCCAGCAGCTGCTTCAGCTGTTGACGTTGGCGTTTTTCCCGTTGACGGCGCTCTTTGTCCTCCTCCTTGAGCGCTTTAAGCAGGGAGAAGCACATGCCGATCAGAACAATGGCAAATGGCAGCGCAGCTACAATGGAAGCAGTCTGAAGGCCGCCCAAGCCGCCGCTAATCAGCAGCACAACAGCGATGGAGGATTGCAGAATTCCCCAGGTTAGTTTGACTCTTGCGCTGGGATTCAGCTTGCCGTCTGACGTCAGCATGCCCAGTACAAAGGTAGCCGAATCGGCTGATGTAATGAAGAAGATCATAATCAGGATCGTAGCTATTAACGATACTATGGTGCCTAAGGGCAATTGCTCCAGCATGACGAAAAGGGCGGTGGTCGTGTCTCCTTTAACGGCTTCAGCCAGCTGGACACCATCGAAGAGCTCCATTTGCATGCCCGTTCCCCCGAATACCGAAAACCAGATAAAACCGAACAGACTCGGTATAATCAGCACACAAATGACAAATTCCTTGATTGTTCTTCCTTTGGATACCCTCGCAATGAATGTTCCGACAAAGGGTGCCCAGGCAATCCACCAGGCCCAATAGAATAAGGTCCACGCCCCTACCCAAGTTCCCTTGGAAAAAGGCGTTAACCTCAAGCTCATATTGACGATGTTTTGCAGATAACTGCCTAATGTGGTTGTAAAGGTATCAAAGATAAACGAGGTCGGACCCGTTATCCATACGAACAGCATTAAAAGAACGGCGATCACCAGGTTGGTGTTGCTGAGGATTTTGATACCCTTGTCCAGACCGCTGGTAGCGGAGATGAGGAACAGCACGGTCACAACCGCAATAATTGCAATCTGAGCGGCTACGGTGTTCGGAAGTCCGAATAAATAATGCAGACCTCCGTTAATCTGCAGAGCCCCGAGACCCAGCGAAGTCGCTACTCCAAAAATCGTAGCAATCACCGCCAAAATATCGATGGCCTTGCCCAGCCAGCCGGAAACGAGCCTTTCCCCTAGTAAAGGGATAAAAGCAGAGCTGATCAAGCCTTTGTACCCTTTGCGGAACTGGAAATAAGCAAGTGTCAAGCCGATAACGGCATAGATGGCCCATGGGTGCAGTCCCCAATGGAAAAAAGAATAGCGCATGGAGATCCGTGCTGCTTCTGTCGTCCCTCCTGTTACGCCCTCCGGCGGAGATAAATAATGGGACAGTGGTTCAGCCACTCCCCAGTAGACCAGCCCGATCCCCATTCCTGCGCTGAATAGCATCGACAGCCAGGAGACTGTGGAATATTCCGGTTCATCGTCATCGTCTCCCAGCCGGATACTGCCAAACCTGCTGAAGGCTAAATAGAAGGTGAAGATCAAGAAGAACAGAGTAGCCAGCAAATAGAACCAGCCGAAATTATGGATGGAGAAAGTGTACGCGGCATTAGCGGTACTGGCCATCTGGTCAGGCGCCACTGCTCCCCATATGGCAAAAATCGCTACGATGGTAATTGAAATGATAAAAACCATATATGAACCTCCATGAGTAGTGTATGTATACAATAATAAACAAAAAACCCCTCAGGAAAGCATGGAAGGCTTCCTGAGGGGTCCATCCATTGTACTTTTCCGTCAGGGTCCTGCTCAGTTCTGTCTGTTCTCCACCGATTTCATACGGTTCTGGTCGTCAGGCACCCGGTCATGACTGAATTCCTGACCTGCTTCTACTTCCCCATCTTCGGATACAGCCCGGGCAAAGCTAGTGAACTGTCTCTTCTCCTCGTCCTGCTCATGCTTCAGCTTCAAAAGCTCCTTCGGGTCCTGAGTTGTCATCACGCTAACCTCCTGAGAAATCTATTCATGCTGTTTATCTGCACTATAGAAGTTTTTCCATACTATCGGGGTACTTATGCACGAAGCTCACACTAATGCAAAACACACCGCCAGGTCCTTAGCGGTGTGTTTTGTCATTTCAGCTAACCTATTGGCTGACCGGCGAGCCTGCGATGATCGGCTTCACGAATACCGATTCGAATTCCTCGGCCAGCATATCCATCAGGATTGCATCATATTTCACGCCTCCGATAATGCGTGCCTGTCTTCTTCTCCCAATCTCTTTGAATCCGACCTTCTTATAGCATTGAATGGCTCTTTCATTGAAGGCGAACGTCCCCAGCATAATGTTGTTCAAATTCAGCAGATTGAATCCGTAATCGAGCAGCAGTCTCATGGCGTCAGAGCCGAAGCCTTTTCCCCAAAACTCCTTATCGCCGATAAAAATCCCTGCCTTGGCATTCCGGTCAACCAGATTGACATCAAACAGCAGGCAGCGTCCAATGGCCAAGTCGCTCTCCAGATCCACAATGCTGAACATATGCGTTCCAGACTTAAGTACATGCTCTATCCCCTCACGCTCCTTGTCCAGAGACGTTAGTAGATAGGCTTCATTCCCAAGTGGCGCTGTTACCTCCAGATCATTGAACCAGCGGGTCCAAGCCTCCGCATCGTCAGTAGCTACCGTGCTTAAGTAACACTTCTTTCCGGTTAATTTCTTATAGTACTTCATGAGCTTCTCTCCTTTTCGGACTCATATGCTGCTGCAGCGGCGAGGCTAATGCTGTCCCCAGATGCAGCGAGTACTGGTCAAATAACAGCCGGGCCATAGCCATGACCTCTGCAGTAGCTTCTTCACTATTGTTAAAGTACTCTGCCAAATTCTCAATAATGTTTTTCATCGCAGTTTTGCCGTCACATGCCTTGATAAATGCGAGAAATACCGGATCATTGCGCAGGGTCTTGGTTTGGAGCTGCTGATCACGCCGTACATACACGATGGTTTCATCCGGGCTTTTCTCCCATACAGTTAATACCTTGTAATCCAGATGAGGGATCGAGCTAAGCAGCTCAACGTCATTATCTATAGGGAAGAAGCTGTAGTTCCGGTCCTTTTTCCAGGCAGCGATTACATGATAGGATAAGCAGCCGCCATAACATAATCCGCTGCGCTTGTGCTCGCATTCCCGGCACTCATCAAGAATATCAATGTCTGCCAGCAGGCGGGTCCGGCGGTTAAAATACTCCGTGAGGTCTTGAATACCGGAAAAATCCTTGGTGTTAGCCTTCATAATGGAATACAGGCTGTAACATCTCCATGCTTCACCGCCTTGGGCAATATCCACGACTGCGCTGCAATTGAACTTCAGACCGGGCTTAACCAGCATCAGATCGGCCAGTTGTTCCGGAGTATATGCGCAAGGCGGCAATGATCCGCAGTCGGGATTAACCTCTAACCCCAGCGCACGGGCATCCATAATAAAATCATAAACGACATCGGCCAGCTCCCGGAAATCTTGTGCGGGATCAATCTGGAAAGCGGCAGAATCATGGATGTTGGGTGCAGCAATACTATATCTGATTCTCCGGATTCCGAAGGTGCGGGCCATCTCTAAGATATAAGAATAATCGAAAGGATATTTGTAAATGGTAAAGCCAATAAAGGCCGTTTCGGGGTTAACCGCGTCCAGAGCGGCATACAATCTGTTTTTTTGTTTCTCCGTATACATATCGGGCTGTAGCACATTAAACAGATAGACAATCCGCTTTGACTTCTCAAAGGGCAGACCGGCAATGTATTTACGAACCTTCTCAGACCAAGTTCCATTCGTCAACACGTTGATATACTTCCCCCGGACCGACAGTAGCTCCTCCAGCATCTCGGTGAACTTCGGGTGCGTGGTTGGTTCGCCTCCGCACAGATTGGTCACGACATTATGATCAAATTTCAGGATGCTTCGGAACTCATCCAGCGGCATATGCTGGAATTTAATCTCGTCATTACATTTGGTTTCTGTTGCAAAACAGAAGGGACAGTTCAGATTACAGGAGTTGGTGATGATTACGTTCCCCATTTATGCTACTCCCTCCAGCTTGTGCTCTATATATTCAATCAACTTACCCGCGGTTCTGAACAGATTATAGTCCAGCTCTTCCTCGCCAAATTCAAATCCAAATTCCGTTTCGAAATCAACAACAATCCGGATGAAGTTGATGGAATTGATGCCAAGCAGCAGCAGGTCGTCATCAAGCTCCAGGGGCTCCTCTTCGCCAAGCTCCAGATTTCTTTTAAGAATCGATAAGACGCTTCCTTTTATTTTTTGCATTTGTTGCACCTCCGGGAGGAATTTTAGTTAAGTGTCTTCAGTAATTCACCGAAATTAAGGTCATTGCTACGGATGATGCTTTGAAGAAGCTGGGCTATCTGCTTTAATAGCTCATTTACAGCGCTGTATTCATATTGGCTCTCGTTATAGCAGATTAGCAGAGTTAGTGTACTCGCCGGTGTTACATATAATCTGAGAGGAATATTAATTTGCGAGACACGGCCCTCAATGCTCATGGTTATGCCCTCGTATTCCTTTTCCTCCAGCTCCATAGGAATATTCTGAAAGACTAAGGTCCTTTCATAGATCGCCTGCTGAAGCAGATCCATTGCAACACCGGACCATTTGGAGATTTGTTGGGTAGTCGCATACTCGTAAGAACGCATTGCTAGCTGACGGGTCTGAAGCTGCTTCATCCATCCGGTACAGCCTGCAGTCCCGGGGAGGGTAATTCTTACCGGAACAACCGTAATGAACAGCCCTGCCATGCCTTCGATCCCCTCCAGCCCTTCAGATCTGCCGGAGGTTTCCACCCCGATAAGGACATCACTGCTGCCCGTTGTATGACTTATCAGGGCTCCCCATGCTGTCTGGACTAAGGTATTTAACGTCAGGCCATGGTTTTTGGAGAAAGCAGCAGCAGCCTCCATGAAGGATTCAGGCAGTACCAGTTCCTGTGTTACGATATTGAAATCAGAACCTTCCGTTCGCTTCTTGTCTTCCCTTTGCGGTCTTGCAGGCACGTATCCGGCAAATTCCTGCTGCCAGAATTGTCTTGCCGGCTCCAGATCCTGCTGTTGGAGCCATTCAATATAGCTATGAAATGATTTGCTCTCTTCCAGAGCGGGCTCGCTGTGATTCATAAGAGCCTTGTATGCAATCAGCAGCTCATTAATAATTAAATGCATGCTCCAGCCGTCAATGAGCGAGTGCTGAAAGGTCCAGATGAAATAGTGGCTTAACTGATCCGTTCTGGCCAGGCACCCCCGCATTAAGGGGGCCTCTGTTACCTTGAAGCCCCTGCCCCGTTCCTCTGCTATATAAGCCTGTACAGCAAGCTGCTGTTCCCCGGGAGTTAAACAGGACCAGTCCAATTCTCTGATCTCCGGGATAGCTTGCCTGTAGACAACCTGCAGCGGTTCTGGCACCTTCCGCCAGACGAAAGCAGTTCTTAATATCGGATGACGTTTAACCATCTCCTCCCAAGCCCTGAGGAACATTGGGGCATCCATTCCCCCAGTTATCTTGAAGACGAGCGCAAACACATCATTGCCTTTTTTATAAGCGGCAATGTTCTGTGCAAGAATTAAATGCTGCATCGGTGAAAGAGGATATACCGCTTCCGCCTCCGGATACCGCTCCTTAACGCCTTTAATCACCCCGCTGCTTAAGCGACGGCTCTGTTCCGCAACGGATTCGGCCGATATTCTTTGTTCCCGGGCCTTCAAGCCCTCTCTGGCGCTGCGGACGGTTTGTTCTTCCAGAGCAGCAATGGTGGGAAAGTTCATGACTTGCTGTACCCCCACCTTGAAGCCGGATTTGTGCAGCCTGGAGGCTAAGCGGATCGCTTTTATCGAATCCATGGATAATTCATAGAAGTTATCATGAATTCCAATACAACCGATTCCGGTAAGCTCCGTAAGCACCTCAGCGGACAACTGCTGGAACGGAGTGACCGGCGGCTCATAGGGTGCACTTAACGAAGAGCGTTGGTAGTCCGAAGCCAAGGACAGCCCGGTAGTCTCCTTAGCAGCAGGTAATGGATTATAGTCTTCCCCGGATCTGATTCGGTCTTTAAGAAGAACTACCTTGGTATTGTAAGGCTCCCGCTCAAAGGAATAACCAGGCAGGGACATCCGGGGTGGGGAGATATCCATGTATAGAAGCCCCCAGTTCACCTCCCTGCCCTGTAGCCACGGGTTAACTAATTCATGAAGGAAGGGGACGCTGGGTATTAAGCACTCTTCCAGATCTGAGGGATACAACCGCCGGACACTGAGCGGGATTCCCTCCTCTGTTCTCTCGCATATCAGAATGCACCGGTGGACTAAATGCTTCCTGCCCGTCTGCAAAGTATGTGCTGCTGCAAGCAGAGATATATTTGCGTGGCCGTCCAGATAAGCCTCAAGCCGGTCGGCCATTTTTGAGAGCATCTTCCCGGTTAATGCCGAGAGCGGCAGGATATACGGGCCTTGGCCCGTCCCGGTAGGCTGCTCTTTACAGGGGGCTTGCTCCAGGATGATATGCACGTTCGTTCCTCCAATTCCCAATGCATTTACACCTGCACGCAAAGGCTGCGGTCCGCGTTCCAGCTTCATGCATTCATCTGCGACATAGAAGGGGCTGTTAACAAAATCAATATGCTGATTCGGGCATTCGAAATGAAGCGTCGGCGGAATCCGGCGGTGCTTCAAGATCAGGACGGTTTTAATAAAACCTGCAATGCCAGAGGCAGCATCCAAATGTCCGATATTGCTCTTCACGGAGCCGATCCCGCAGAACTGTCTTGACGTTGAACCGAAAGCCTGCGTCAAGGCCTGAATTTCTGTGGGATCTCCAAGTACAGTGCCTGTGCCGTGTGCCTCCACATAACTAAGACTCTCCGGCATAACCCGAGCAATCTTCAAGGCCTGTCTGACTGCAAGGGCCTGAGCCTCTACACTTGGAGCGGTGTAGCCCACCTTTCTGCTCCCGTCATTGTTCATGGCACTGCCCTTAATTACGGCTTGAATATTATCACCGTCTGCCAAGGCATCCTTTAAGCGCTTGAGCACCACAATTCCCGCACCGCAGCCGCCTACAGTTCCTTGCGCCATATCATCAAAAGGGCGGCAATGCCCGTCCGGAGCCATAATCATTCCCTCACTGAAGGTATAGCCTTGCTTGATCGGGGCTGTGATAGACACACCTCCGGCCAGCATTATCCTGGATTCACCTGTAAGGATGGCTCTACAGGCTTGATGAATTGCGGTCAGAGAAGTGGAACAGGCCGTATTGACCACGTAGGCCGGCCCTTTCAAGTCCAGCTTGTAGGCCAAAAGCGTTGCCAGGAAATGAACATGGATATAAGGATACAGCGAGTGATCAAAACGCTCGTCCATATAAGCATGAGCCTCCCAATTGAAATTGGGGGAAGCGCCGACACAAATTCCGATGTTCCCAGGGTACGTATGCGGATTATATCCTGCATCCTCCAGTGCATGCCAAGCACATTCATGGAGAAATCGAATCTGCGGGTCCATCATGTCAGCCTCGAGCGGACTGTATCCGAAAAAATTGGAATCAAAGTATTCCACTCCGCTCACTACACCTCTTGCCGGAACGTATCCGGGGCTGCCGAGCGTTTCTTCATCCCAGCCAGCCTGCCGCAGCTCCTCTGCTTCAAAGTAAGAGATGGACTCCACACCATTTACAAGATTATTCCAGTATTCCTCTACATCTGCCGCTCCCGGAAACCTTCCTGCCATGCCGATTACCGCAACCTCCAGACCTGTATATGCACTAGATGGTGGAAGGTTAGTCATTATGATCACCGGTCAGGCTGTAGATGGTAGCCTGCATTAATTCAATGCCTGCTTCAATGTCAGAGTCGCATTCCTCCAGAGAAGAAGCAGTATGGCTTACATACCCCGCCAAATGGCTGATGGTGGGATGAGCGAATACATCCGCTACCGGAATACTCCGCTGGAACTCCTGCTCCAAGCGGCTGTTCATTTTAAGAAGAAGCATAGAATTTCCGCCGAGTTCAAAAAAGGGGTCATTGGCGCCGACACGGTCCAGTTGCAGAATTTCCTTCCAGATTGCTGCAATCCGCTCCTCAATTCCGGAGGCCGGCGGGCTATATTCCGATTTCAGCTGAAGTAAATCCCGATCGGGGCGGGGCAGCCGCTCCTTATCCAGCTTGCCGTTGACCGTAAGCGGAATGCTGTCAACCTGCAGGATATAGGCTGGAACCATATATTCCGGCAGATGCTCAGCAACGTAATGCCGAAGTTTAGCAGGCTCCAGTGTGCTGGAAGATACGGCATAGGCTATTAATTGCTTACCGCCATCACTGTTCTCCAGATCAATTACATCGACCACGGTCTCTTGTACTGCAGGAAAGGAAGAGAGTACTCCCTCCACTTCGCCCGGTTCAATCCGGTATCCCCTAATTTTGAGCTGCTGATCCTCCCGCCCCAGATAGATCATTTCACCATCTGTTATCCTGGCCATGTCCCCTGTCTTATACATTTTCGTTCCGGCTGCAAAAGGATTGTCTAAGAACCTCTCGCCGGTAAGCGTTGGATTTCCGGTGTATCCCTTAGCTAAGCCGTCTCCCGCAATGAATATTTCTCCAGTGGTCCCTTCCGGAACGGGCTGCAGATGCTGATTCAGCAAGTATATGTTAGTGTTCCCTGCGGGTTTTCCTATCGGTACGGACGCCCCTGTCAGCTTGTCCGGATCAAATAAATAGTGCATGCAGCCAACGGTCGCTTCTGTAGGACCATACTCATTGAAGATTTCCGCCCGGCCCTCAAAAGTCTGCCATATTTCATTCGCCATTGCGGCTGAAAGGCTCTCACCGCCGAGAATGAATCTCTTGACAGTTGAACCGCTGAACTTCCTTCCGCCCAGTAGCTTCAAATGAGAGGGGGTCAGCTTCACGGCACCTACCTTATCGCAGCCTATAACTTCTTCAAGCAGTTGTTCATTCTTGCCTTGAAATATGATAATTGCATTGCCGCTTATCAACGGTACAAACAACGAGGTGACCGTTAAATCAAAGGAGAGAGAAGTGAATAAGGCAAAATGCAGCTGTTCACCTCTGACATAGTGTCTGGAAGCCCAGCAGGCATAGTTCGTCAATCCTCTGTGGCTGATTTCAACCCCTTTGGGTTGTCCGGTTGACCCTGAAGTGTAAATAATATAAGCGGTATCATCCATCATGGAAGTTATTTCTATATCTGCATTGCTGTAGGTCGAAGTCAGCTCTTCTTCATCAATCATGACTATCGCTTCTTCGGAAAAGGTTAACATGAACGCCTCCTTGTTGAATAAGGAGACTTCTTGAGCCAGCAGCAATACTGCTCCGCTGTTTTGCGCAATAAATTGTTGTCTGCCGGACGGATATTGCGGGTCTACCGGAACATAAGCCGCTCCTGCCTTCAGCACCGCCAGGATTGCCGCCACAGCACCTACAGAGCGTTCCGCCAGTAAGGCTACGACATGTCCGCTTGCCCCCTTCTGCTGAAGGAGCCGGGCCAGCCGGTTGGAGCGTTCGTTTAACTCCTTATACGTAATGCTGCTGTCACCACAATAGACTGCAACAGCATCAGGAGTACGGGCAGACTGGGCTTCTATCAGCCTGACAATACTGCTGTTCCGGGGATAGTCTTCGGCAGTATCATTGAAATGGACCAGTATACGTTCCGTCTCTTGGGCAGTCATCAGCTTAAGCTCACTGACTGAACAGCCGGGGCGTATCAGCGCATCTGCAAGCAGACGCTGATAATAATCTGCGAACCTTTCCACTGTGGAGGCCTTGAACAAGGCGGTGGCGTATTCAAATTCAAAGCATAAGGTCCCGTTTACTTCCGTACATTGCAACGTCAAATCGAACTTCGAGGTATCCCTTTGATAGCTATTGGGAGCGATAGTCAGGTTAGGAAGCATAAGCTCCGGAATATCTGTATTTTGAAGCATGAACATCGTATCGAACAGTGGGTTGCGATTTAAGGATCGCCCTGCACCCACTTGCTCAATCAGCTCCTGATAGGGATAATCCTGATGCTCATAAGCCTTCAAGGTTGTATCCTTTACTTGGCGGAGAAGCTCTTTGAAAGTAATACCAGGGGATACTTCGCCTTTTAGCGCCAATGTATTTACGAACATTCCAATTATACCTGCCAGATCGTCGTGCCTGCGCCCTGCAATCGGGCTGCCGACAATCATATTCTTCTGGCCTGTAAGTCTGTTAAGCAGCACGAAATACACTGACAGCAGAATCATGAATGTGGAGACCTTTTCTGTGATTGCCAGTTCTTTCAGCGAAGCTGTAACCTCAGCCGGAATAGTGAAGGTTAATGTACTGCCTGCGAATAGGCTGACTGCCGGTCTCGGGTAATCCAGCGGCAGCTCCAGCACAGGGACTTCTCCTTGAAACAGATGGGTCCAATACGCTCTGTCCTTTTCAAGCCCTCCCTTGTTCTGGTCCAGCCAATTCACATAATCCTTATAGCTCACGCTGAGCTCAGGAAGATCAGTGCCGGAATATAAAGCCATGAATTCTTCGATCAGGATTTGAAGAGACACTCCATCTGCAATGATGTGGTGCAGGTTAACGGCAAGCAGCATCCTGTTCCCGGTCTGCCGGATAAGCCCTGCTCTCAGGAGCGGAGCTTCTTCAAGATTAAAGGGCTGCATGAAATCTGAAATGATCGCTTCGGGGCGCTCTTCATCCCTGCTGCCGGACAGCAGCATCAGTGAAAATGGAACCTCTGCATGGATACGCTGAACGTACTCGCCGTCCACAAGATGAAAGGAGGTCCGGAATGCTTCATGACGCCGGATTAACTGCCGGAATACCTCCTCCAGTTGCTCCGTATCCACTTCTCCTTCCATCGCCAGCACAGCGCTTAAATTGTATACGGTACTGTCAGGCTGCAGCTGCTGCAAAAAATACAATCTGGCCTGGGCTGAGGACAGAGGGTAGTAGCTCTGTTCTTGTACCTTTTCAATGGCGGCATAATTTATCTTCAAAGCGCTTGTAATAGAATCCGCCTGTTCACGAATGGTCAGCTTTTCAAAAAGCTCATTAATGGATAGCTTCACATGCATTTGCTTGTATACTTTTGCAGCCAGTGCTGTGAGCTTTAAGGAATGGCCTCCCAGCTCGAAAAAGCTGGAATCCCGGCTAATCTGCTGCAAAGGAATTTCCAGAATATCCGCCCAAATGACTGCAAGGGCTTGCTCTGCCTCTCCCTGGGGAGGAAGCTGCTCAGCCGCAATACGCTCTGTATGCAATAATGCTGATGTATCCACCTTGCCGTTGGGGGTCAGCGCTATTTCCTCCAGCTTATAAAAGGAAGCCGGTATCATATATTCCGGCAAGGAGCCGCGCAAAAATGCTCTGAGCTCTGAATCCGTAACCATAGTTCCGGGGTTCTGCAGCACATAATATGCGCGCAAGGCCTGTTCCCGGTCATCCTTTCCGCCCGCTGCGCTCAGGACAATAGCTTGCTTCATTTCGGCATGCCGCAGCATCGCCTGTTCAACTTCAGCCGTCTCAATGCGGTAGCCTCTAATTTTAACCTGATGATCAAGCCGGCCCGCCAGCTCAATGGTTCCGTCCGGCAGCCACCGGCCTAAGTCACCTGTCTTATAGAGGGTACCTCCGCCAGGAAGATAGGCCTGCCCGCGGAATTTCTCACGGGTCAGCTCCTCCTTGCCGAGATATCCCCGGGAGGAGACGCCTGCTCCTATCACGCATAGCTCGCCATACCTGCCTATCGGCTGAAGATTTCCCTGCTTGTCCAGAATCAGAATGGAGGTATTATCGATGGGTCTGCCGATTCGTACGGTCTCCTCCATCTGTTGATTCCGGTGCACTGCGGATAATACGGAACATTCAGTTACTCCGTATTCTATTGCCAGCTCTACCCCGTTTCCGAGATCTTTAGCTTGGCAGACCAGCGCGGAGGACACTTTGTCACCAGCCAGTACAATGGTCTTTACGGTGGCTAAATCTTCCTGCCTGATGTGCTCAAGCATGGACTCAAGCAGCATAGGCACACAGATGAAATGAGTTACTCCGCCCGTTACAATGGCATCCCGGATACGGTTCATATCCCGGTTCCCGTCTCCGCCCAGAATAATCACACTGGCCCCGGAGATCAGAGGCGTAAAGAAGCTGGCAACAAATCCGTCAAAGGCGCAGGAGAATAATTGCAGGGTAACATCCTGAGGACCTAACTGATAAGCTTTTCTGCGGAACAGCAGCATATTCGCCACATTTCGGTGCTCAATCATTGTTCCCTTTGGATTTCCTGTGGTTCCCGATGTATAAATGACATAAGCCAAGTCTGCAGGGCCAGGCTCCGTCGTGCCGTCTCTATGCTCCTCCATGTGCGGTTCGTCAGTCAGAGGCGGAAGTTCATGAAGAAACAGATATTCAACCTGGGCCAAGCCCTCTACTCGCGGCATATCCCCTGCCGATTCATCACCCAGAACAAGCCTGACCCCGCTGTCTTCAATCATGTATAGAATTCGTTCCCTTGGATACCCGGGATCAATGGGCAAGTAGGCAGCGCCGGCCTTTCCGATGGCGAGCAATGAGACCGCCAGCCAGCGGGAGGGAGAGAGGATGACTCCCACAATACTGCTGCGGTTCACTCCCCGCTTAAGCAGGAGGGATGCCAGCTGGTTAGCCTGCCGGTCCAGTTCTGCATAGGTCAATTCTTCATAGGAGGAACCGTATTGCTGCATTCCCTGTATGCGGACTGCGGTGTGACCCGGAGTTCTCCTGGCCTGCTGCTCAAACAGAGCCGTTATCGTCGCCCTTTCAGGAGCAGGTGCAGTCTGGCCTTGAAAAGTAAAAAGCAGCTGCTCTTGTTCTCCGGCATCCATAACAGCTATATCATTAATGGACAGCTCGGTGTTCAGCAGAACCTGACTCAGAACAGATTGATAAGCAATGAACATTCTGCTGATCTGGGAGGCTTCCACCTCCGCCGGGTTAAAGGTGACAGTGTATTCTATCCTGTTCCCGTTCTTCCGAAGCGTGGTTCTCAATGAGCATTGCTGGAACTCATCCGAGTTCGGCAAATGAAGGGCTTCATACCTGAATCCATACTGGTATACATGCTCATTACTGTCCAGCTTCAGCTCCTCCAACAGCTTGCTTACAGGATAGAACTGATTTGCATAACCGTCGATTACAGTTTGCCTTACCTGCATCAGAACACTTCTGAAGGTTGCTTCGGGACTAAGCCGGTCATGCAGCAGAACTGCCTTGTTGTAATGTTGGGCGCTGTCTTTTAAAGCAGGTGACACGACTAGAATATCTTCGCTACCCATGTAGCGCACAAGCAGCGCTTTGAAAGCAGCCAGCAATAACACATAAAGCGACAAGTCATTGCCTTTGCTCATTTTGTTCAGTTTTTCACATAACTCCTCGTTCAGCTGTACGATTTCATTGCACTCCCCGGAGGCTGTCTCTCCGGTAATAGGTACTGCTGCCGGAAACAACTCAGCTTCAGGGCAGCATCCGGCCAGCTTCGTATGCCAGTATTGTCTGGCCTCATCAAACACTTCAATGGAAGCCAAGCGGTTAATAGTCATCTTCTTACTCTCCTTTTGCCCTAGAGGTCAAAATCAACCTCTACGGTGCGTTTCGTCTCCTCTTCCTCTGAGCTGCACGATTCTATCATTCCGTTGAATTTGTCATATTCATGATAGAAGGTCCGTGCCATTTGAACCACTTCCGTAGCCTTATCATAGTCGATGATCCTTTTCGAGTAGCTGGTACAGTAATTGCAGGAATCACAGCCCTTCTGGCAAAAATGTTCCTTCTCGTAGAAAGGTTTGATGAAGCCTTCTAATTTTTTATTGTCCAGCAAAATTTTGAAATGATTAACCGAATGGAACATGTTGATAATATCCATTAAATCTCCATCATGGCTTCGGTCAAAATAGCATTTCAAGGTTCTTACAGGGTCGCCCTTCATCACCAGGTGCCGGCCCTGTAGCTTGAAATAACGGATACCGGCTGAAGTGTAATAAGGAATATCCTCAGGCCTTACCCAGGCAATCTTCAGCAGATTCCCAATGTCCCTGTACCTCTGAAGTACACAGCGGTGTTCATAATAGTTCACACTGATCTCACTGGCCGACCCGGTGGAATCTCCGCCAATCTGGTTATAGTGAAACATCCGGTAGACACAGTCCTTCAGACAGATGGGATTGATAATGATCTCAACCTTATCTCCGAAGGCCTTGACGATCTCCCGCAGGGTACCGAAATTGCGGTTAATCGATTCGTCCACAACAATCCTGTCAACACCCATGTCCCGGTAAAAGCTTGCTTTATTTGCATTCGTAATTTGACATAATGTAGAAGATTTTACTGCGAAATCATATCCCGATGACTTTATAATTTCTACCAGCGAAGGTAAGGCTGCCGTAATCGAGCGAACCCCTGCCTGATACAGATCAGCCAGGAAGCTCCGGATTTCCTGTACGCCTTCTCTTGTAAATTCCTTATTATTCAAATAAATGGCGTTAATCGTATAATTAAAATCGATATCCCTAGCCTTGGAATATTCGATATATCTGCGTAAATCCAGCAGGTCAATCCGGGGCAGCTGATTAACGGCCCTTCCTGAAGCCAGCTCATTGTTGACCGTAATATTTCCGTATGTCTCCAGCACCTTCGCATGTGTATACTCTTCATTCATTTGCGCGTAGCGGTCAATCGTTTCCATTTTGAAATCAGCGGGAACGCTGTAGTACTCCATGGGTTCACTTCTCCTTTGGCGGAACACTAGGCTCAGCCTAAATATCGAACTCAACCTGCAACTGTAGACGATCACGGTTCAGGGCAGTTATAAGGCTGTCCATTTCTCCGGCTTCCATCAGCTCAATCTGACTCAGCTTCAACTCATTCTCAGTGGATGCGGACATAATATGCTGCAGCACCCTATTCAAATGTACTCCCATGTTCTCTATCTCCGTCTGCGTGTATCTATTGCTGTTATAACTTAGAGTAAGCTCGATTCCGTCCAGCACCGAAATATTGAACACCAGATCATATTCTGCCTGGATAAGCATGGAGTAGGAGGTTACCCGGAGCGCATCATTACCGCAAATCGCAGCATTATCGACCGGATAATTCTCAAGAACAACCATCGTATCAAAGAGGTTACTTCCGCTTCCGGCGTACTTCTTAAGATCTGCCAGAGATACATACTCGAACTCTTCCCGCTCCTGCAGCATCTGCATGACTTGCTTCAGCAGATCAATCACCTTCAGGTTGGGTGCAGTATTCATCCGCAGCGGCAGGGTATTAATGAACAGGCCAACCATGTCCTCTACTTGCTGCACGTGCGGCTTTCTGCCTGACACGGTGGTACCAAATACAATATCCTGCCCGGCATAGTATTTATGCAGCAGGATACCCCAGGCTGTGTACATCAAGACTGCGAGGGTAATTTGATGTTTTTTAAGGAATGCTCTAATCTCTTCCAAGTCAAAGGTTGAAGCCGGAATAAGAACATTTTTAATTGTTTTTTCCGATTCTGGCTTTGGTTGCGGAAGCTGTTCCGCAGCCTTCATCTCCTTGCGGAATCCTTGCAGATATGTCCGCCAGTAGTCATGCTCTGCCTGTATATTTCGTTTATTCAGGCTGCTTACGAACGCCTTATACTTATTTTTCCACGGTGAACCGGGTGTCCTGCCATGGTAGAGCTCATTATAGATCTCGAAAAATTCCTTCAGCAGAATCCCTGTACTCCACCCGTCATAGAGAATATGATGATTGTTGAGAATGACGAGATACCGCTGCTCCTGTGTCTTGCATACTAGAATCCGAAAGGGAACGTCCGTCAGCTCCACCCTTCTGAGGCGGTCCTCGGATAACAGCTTCTCCACTGCATGTAAGGGGGCTTCACCGTCCTGCGCCAGATCAACATATTCTATGACCGGGGGAGCTTCCTTCAAAATAATCTGCACCGGATTCTCGATCAGCTCCCAGCGGAATGTCGTCCGCAGCATTTCATTTATTGCAGCCACCTTCTGCCAGGCTTGTTCGAACAAATGGATACGCAGATCTCCTGTTACCTCCAGGCACATCTGCTCAAAGTAAATATAGCTTGCAGGTTGTTTCAAATGATGAATCAGCATTCCCTTCTGCATCGGAGTCAGCGGCACAATATCTTCAACATTGTCTCTTCGGAGCTTCTTCATAGTTACTCTCCCATTAAGCTGTTCTGTAACTCGTAATTTCCTTCAATTTGGCCCGGTCCAATTTGCCGTTGGCGGTTAAGGGCATCCTCTCCAGCAGGAGCAGCTTGCCCGGCAGCATATAATCCGGTAAATATGGCTTCAGTGCAGCTCTTATTTCTGCCAGTGACAGCTCTTGTGACGAGACAACGCAAGCGACAATATCTGCCGCGACTTCAGAGACCGGTCTAAGGAGTACTGCGCACTCCACGCCCGGATGACACCGGTGGATAACAGCCTCAATCTCTCCAAGCTCAATCCGTTGTCCGTTGATCTTCACCTGATGATCCAGCCGTCCTAAATATTCAATATTGCCATCCGGCAGCAGGCGTCCCAGATCCCCTGTTCTGTACATCCGGCCCGCGGGCCCTTGGACAAAAGCCCCGGCTGTTAACTCCGGCTGATTGATGTAGCCCCTTGCCAAGCTGTCGCCTGTAATACAGATTTCTCCCGGACATCCGTCCGGCTGCCGCTGTCCTTCCTGGACAATCAGAATGTCTGTACAGGCAATCGGCTTGCCGATCGGTACCTGATGAATAGGCCCTTTTTCCGGGCATTCATAATAGGTTACATCGATGGTGGCCTCAGTTGGCCCGTATAGGTTGATCAGCCTTGTATGGTTACGCTGATTCAGAAGGTTATTAAATAGTTGAACACTGGACGGAGTAAGGGCTTCTCCGCTGGCAAATACCAGCCGCAGCGCTGCCAACTGGTCTAATTCCCCGGCTCCGGCCACGTATTTCAGAAATACGTTCAGCATAGAGGGGACGAAGTGTATGACGGTAATATTGTACCTGCTAACCGCCGCAACTATGGTCTGCGGAAACTTCTCGTAGCCCGGCTCCAGCAGGCAAACGGTTGCGCCGGAAATTCCCCACCAGAGAAGTTCCCAGACGGACACATCGAACCCGAAGGGAGTCTTATGGAGTATGGTGTCATTCTTACCTATGGGATAAGCGGCCTGCATCCACATCAGGCGGTTGAGCAGCGAACCATGTTCAATCATCACCCCTTTGGGCGTTCCGGTTGAACCCGAGGTATACATGACATAGGCCAGATCGGAGGAATGGTATTCGTGGATTCCCGTATCCCCGGAGTCAAGATATAGCTCTGGATCATCCAGGCTAAGCTGCTCTCCTCCATAGAGATGCGGCTGAATATATTGCTTCTGGGCCAGCAGAAGGATCGCCCCGCTCTCCTGGAGCATAAAACGGATTCTGGCCTCGGGGAGGGCGGGCGGTAACGGCAGGTAGGCGCCACCCGCCTTCAGAATGCCATAAATTCCAATCAGCATCTCAAACGACCGGTCACACAAGATGCCTACAATTGTATTACTTCCCGTCCCTTTTCCTCTTAAGATAGTAGCCAGAGCCTCAGATTTCTCGTCAAGCTGTCTGTATGTCATCGATTCTTCACCCAGCTGAACAGCTGGCCGGTCCGGTGTCCTTGCTGCTTGCCTACGAAACAATTCTTGAACAGTCAGCGCTTCTTCAGGGCGTTCGATCATCATCCTCTCCCTCCATTCCTATGGATAGTAGCAGACGTCCGGACAACGTTTGGCGATAAAGCTGTCTTTGATGGTTTGGCTAAAATCAGAATTATTTACGGAATGTCCGGACATTTCAATAATTTGTTTGAGATTAGCAATGTCATTGGCCAAATATTTAACCGAATAGCCCCGGCCTACCACCTTCAGATGGGTAATCCCAATCTGCCGCAGCTCCTGGACCTTGCACACACCGCAGCCGTCCTTGCCGAAGCTGTCTTTAATCGTTTGCTCCTCACTGCACGCTGTGACCGGATGCTCAGGCGGAAGATTTTTCACCCGGTTTTTCAGATTATAAAAGCGCTCAACCTTGGCAAACCGCTGCTGGCTGTCATTACACCGTGCAATCCGGCTCGGGATATTGCAGCTTGAGACGAATTCATCACTGTGTACACTGTTGCAAAATGACCCGGAGTAAAGACAAAAAGCATTCATGATAAATGCTTCATACTCCATCCCTTGAATGGAGCTGTTATCAATGCAGCTCTTCATATTGTCCACCGTCGTTTTTCTCGGGAATATAAACCGGCTGATATCGAATTGGTTGAAAAATTTCATGCTGACGTGGTTGATTACTTCAAGCTCGCTGCTGATATGAAATTCGCACTTGATTTCCTTCTCCCGCAAATACAGCACAAGCGCAGGATCTCCAATGATAAAGGTACTGAAGCCCATATCCATCAGGCGCTTAATAATATCGAGAATCAGCGGATAATGCTCCTGCAAATAATAATGTGAGTTAAACGTGATTTTGACGGGAACCCGGTATCGCTGAACCATCTTTCCAATAATCCGCATGGAGCTGTACGTCCCGATGTTATAGGACACGATCAGTGTCTCTCTACGGTTCAGCGGCAGGACATTACTGTACTGCTTCAACCATTCATAGGGGACTATGCCGCAAAAAAATTCATCCGCACCTGCCTGCGCCAGCGCTTCATAGCTATCAGCATTGGATAACGGGGCTACTATCTTCAAGCTTGTCCCTCCTTCCTATTCCACTGAAAATACTAGTCTGTCAATTCCGCTGGCTACATATTGACCCAGGACATCCGGCTCCGTCAGCAATGTCCCATCGAACCCGAACACGCTGTTGCCCCGTCCGATCATATTCGCCTGCTTCGGATACAGCTTGCATAGTTCTCCGCAAAATTGCGGACAATGCTCCACCAGCTTCTGCTTATAAATATTGAAATGAACACACTCGGCATAAAGCGGACAAAAGGCAGAGGTATTGATCTGGTAATACGGGAAATGAAGGCTGTGCGCTCCTTCTGGAATGCGGTTACCGGTTCCATGCGCTTCAAATTCGAAGCGGTTGACCCCCCATCTGTTTAGAAAGGTCAAATAATGCGGTGCATTCACATTGTTTTCCTGCAGTTTGTCCTTATGGCGTTCGTAGCCGAACATGAGCGGTGTTCTCGGATCTTTTTTGATTTTGTTGAGCAGCTTGCCCAGAACCGGAATTATAGTCTGTCTATAGGGTTCAAGCAGGATAAAGAGACTCCAGTCATTAACGGTGACTTCAACAGTCTTTCGAGCGGATAAACACCATTCGTTCAAGCTGTCCAGCAAACGCTTTACAGGCTCTAATTGAGCCTCAGTCAAGGAGGGAAGCACAATCGTAACGTCCAATTCTGCTTCTTGGGCTTCTGCCAGCAAAGCAGTAAGCATCTCTTCGTCAGGACAGAGATGAGGACAGTAATCATTGCCGATATAGACCCTTGTCAGCGGCTGCGATAGAAGCCAATGCCGGTCCAGGCTAAGCCGTTCCAACTCGATTTGCATTAACGCTCTATAGCCGTACCGGGACACTTGCTTATATAGCCTGGTGGTATTGACCGCCAGAGCCAGCTGATATTTCACCTGCGGAGACCTGCCGGAAGCCATTCTCATTCTGCTGGCCGGACCGAACCATTCGGCGATTTGATCCTCATAGCTGTCATGGAAATCCGAATCCTGTTCATAGTCATAGAGCTGTGTATTGCTTAAAAAGTCAAGTGATCCCAATCTGCTTTGAACCGGCCCGGAGGCTGCCTGCGGAAATTCCGCCAGTTGGCGCAGGATGCCTGAATAGAAAGGGAAATCTTCCTGCTGGCTTAGATCTACCTTAAGCGTGTAGGTGCAGGAGAATTCCCGCTTCTGAAACTGGACAAGCTCACAATCCGTGAAGCGGAAGGTCTGATATTCGCTCCGGGTCAGATTAAAGAGAGAGACCTCAAGCCCATCCACCTCCGCAAGCTGTTCGTCACTTTCTAAGGTAATCTCATCCCCGCTGATCTTTAAAATCCGATAATCCTGACCGCCTATAAAACCGATAGCCATAAGCGGCGGAATCTCCTGAAATTCCAGTCTCATCTTGTATCCCCTTTGTGAGTTGTTACACGAATATTTGTGAGGCTGTCCTGTCTGCTCACTATTACTCAGTCAGAATGCTATAGACTTGACCAGAGAACGGGAGCTTCTGAAAGCCGGACACCCGCCGGGAAGGCACGAAGGTGTGGATTCCGGTATCATTAGAATAATTAGGCGAAATTTGCAGCAGATACGGCAAATGCCGCGGAACATTCTGGCCGACATATAAGCCGTATCCATTGAAATGCAGGCCGCGGACAAATCCGTTGAACGTTGTCAGTACTTGTTTATTGCAGTAGACGGTTCCTTTTGCCGAATCACAGAATAGAATATCGTTATTAATTTTTAGTAAGGAGTGCGGGGTATTCAGCTGTTCGGCATAAACCTCATCCACAATGAAGCTGTGCATATCCATTCCCATAATAGCGCCGTCGTCCTTGAAAGCACCTCTTGTAAACATCCCGTTCCGGGAAGCCATCGCGATTAGAATCCGGTCGCCCTGAATCAGAATATCGCTAATATGCAGCATTCCTGGCGTACCGTTCACAATGCTTTTCCCGACTTCGATCTGCTCTACCCGCTTTCCGGTCTCCAGATCATATACCGCAATACGGTCCCATGCCGTCTCGATAATGAAAGCGTAGTCTGATCCGCCTACATTACATATATCCATCCCATGGAGATCAGCATCCAGCATTTCTACCGTTCGCTCAACTTCAAAATCAGAATTAAGGTACAAAAGGCCGCGGTCATCCTCCATGGCAACATAGCCGTCCTTATATCTGAGAAGAGTGCGGAAGTCACCGCTAAGCTGCTGACTGTAAGATGAGGCAGCAGTATCGTAGATATAGAGCCCGCCCTTATTCGAGCGGAACGACTCCACCGTAAAGATCACCTTATGGACATTATCGCGTTCAGGGACATAACCGGTATCCAGTTCCTTCAGATCAAAAATATACCTTCCGTCAAATAGCTGGCTCAGCGGGTCCAGTCCCATTTCCTGCAGATGCTTAACAGCCTCAGGGTATTGGTCAGAGAAGATAATGACTTTCAAATGCACTCCATACTGTTCGATGATCCCTGGGAAGCGGGAAGCAGAGATCACGTCAAAGCCGCGCAGCTTTCTCCCCTCCTCCTCTGCACCTTCCTCTTCACTCACAAAAAGCTCAATGCGGGGATACAGCATTTTATTGGATAAGGCGGCATAGTATCTGGCATGTGTGTTCGTTCCGTAAATTACAAATTTAGCCTGGTCCGGGTCGGAGACATGCATGTAGCGGCTGAGACTGTCTCTGCTGTTATAGGTTTCATTTAAAATGCCTCTCGCATAGCGGGTCTGGCATTGTTCTGTGGACATAATTAACCTCCGGTATCTAATTCTATTCTGTAAGCCGTTTGAGCTTTTTAGCTTTACGGGCATAGCTTTTTCCCAGAATCATCTGGCTGATTTCATTGCTGCCTTCGATAATTTCAAAGGTCTTGGAGTCGCGGTAGTATCTGGATACAGAAAAATGTTCATTGCATCCCAGTGCCCCCATGATCTGAACCGCATGGGGAGAGTGTCTGGCTGAAGCGGCTGAAGCGTAATATTTGGCCGCCATAATCTTTTCTGTAGCTTCAGGCAGCCCTTCATCCTTCGACCGGCATGCATCCAGACACAGCAGCTTAGCAGCTTCAAGCTCTACTCCCATGTCGGTAATATATTTGCTGATCGTGCTGTGCTCGGCCAGAAAGCGGTCAAAGGTTCTTCTTCGGAGTGCATGGGCACCACTGTTCTCAAGACATCCCCTAAGTAAACCTACAGCTGCCCAGGCCACGCTGATTCTGCCGAATTCCAGCGCATAGGGAGCCACATAATTAAAAGCAATACCTTCATGGCCGATCATATGGTCTCTTGGTACAATGCAATTGTTAAATTCAAGCACTGCCAGATGGCCTGCCTTGAAGCCAAGCATATGGTTCACGGGAATAACCGTAACCCCCGGCTGAGTGCGCTCCACGATACAAGCCGTCGGCTTGCCGTTCAATTTGCCGAACACGATGAATATATCAGCCAAGCCTCCGCAGGTAATCCAGCGCTTCGTTCCGTTAAGAATCAATTCGTCCCCTTCGGAGCGATATTCCGTAGTGATTCCCTGAATATCACTCCCTGCGCCGGGTTCAGTCAAGGCAAAAGCACCCAGGACAGAGCCCTTTGCCAGACTGGCCATCCATCTCTCCTTCTGCTGCTCCGTACCCCATTTAAGCAGTGTCTGCGCAACCATAGTGTGTACATTAAATAAAGCCGTGAGTGATGCACTGCTTCTTCCTACTGCCTCATTGAGCAGTCCGTAGGTTACTGTGTCCCATTCCTGCCCGCCGTATTGCTGTGGAATCATGCCTCCCAAATAGCCTCTGGCTGCACATTCCGCAATAATGTCCGGGGATAAGGCCTCATCGATGTCCCATTGGTTGGCATAAGGCTCGACCTGGCCTTTGGCGAACTCCTGAAATTCCTTATACCGCTCCAGTTGAATCTCTGTCAGGGAGCTATGCATGATTTACTTCCGCCTGCTTGTTGTTCACAAAGGCAGCGATAGAGCGGACGGATTGAAAATGTTCCATATCCAGATCCGCAATTCTAATTTTGATCTTGAAGCTTTTTTCGAGAAAGGTCATTAATTCAATAGCAAAGAGTGAGCTTACAAGCCCCTCTTCAAAGATGCGCAGATCATAATCCAGATCCGATTGATTGATATGCTTCAGAATGAAGCTGCTGATTGTCTGCTCATAACTGGTTATTTCATAATTCATAATGTATTTCTCCTCTTCTGCATGAATTAGCCGTACACATAAAAGCCTTGGCCGGACTTTTTACCTAAATGTCCTGCATCTGCCATCTTCCGCAGCATCGGACAGCAGCGAAACTTGGAATCCTGATAGCTCTCATATAGCACATCGAGAGATCTAACGACGGTATCGATTCCAATTAAATCAGCCGTTTCCAGGGGACCCATCTTATGTCCATAGCACTGCTTGAATATCCGGTCTACCGCTTCCGGTGAAGCCACTTGATCCATTACGACAAAAGCTGCCTCATTCATAAACAAATGAGAGACCCGGTTGGAGACGAATCCTGGCAAATCCTCTACCAGGATCGCTTCTTTCTCCATCCTCCCCAGAAATTGATTCACGAGCTGTATCGTGGCTTCACTGGTATGATAGCCTTTAATGACTTCAATAGACGGCTTAAGCACAGCAGGATTCATGAAGTGCATGCCGATAACCTGTCCGCTGCGTCCAGTCACGCTCCCTACCTTTGTAATGGAAATACAAGAAGTATTGACTCCAAAACACACCTCAGGCCGGCAAATCTGATCCAGCTTCCTATAGATCCCCTCCTTGATGGTCCAATCCTCTGTCACATTCTCAATGATGAAATCGCACTGGTGAACCTCGGATAGGTCAGTGGTAAGCTTCAAATTCAGTTCTGCTTCCTCCGGTTCCATCAAAGGAAGAGCAGTATTTACCAAAGGAGAGAAACGTATATTACGTATGATCTCCTGAAGGGCAGCCTCAAGAATATCCTCGGATACATCCACGAGTACAACCTGAAATCCATGGAACAGCAGATCAACAGCGATGCTTCTGCCCATGACTCCTCCTCCGATAACCCCCACGCTAGTAATGTTCATTCTTACAGCACTCCCTGCGATAATTAGTTGATTAAGCTTTTGTAGCAGAGTACCTTCCTCATTCTTCGGGTCCGCTCATCCCCCGAAAGACCCTTGGCACTTAGAATCAGATGGAGCGCATGCAGAACATTCTGGAGCTGCAGTTCGGTAGGCCCTCTCTGGTGCAGAATACAGCTCTGATACAAGTCTTTCATTTGCTGATACGGTTCAGCTACGGCAGAGTCATAGCTCTTCATATCCGCATTGTAATTCTTGGTTGCGGCAACAGCAGCGAGACTATTCCGCAGCACTCTCAGATAATCGTCAGGCTCCAGGAGCAGCGCTTGTCGAACTGCAGGAACATCAGCCGGTTTGTCCACGGAATAACGATTGAGCTTCTCTGTATTGATAGCCGTTAAGTAGCAGAGCACGGTCTTAGGCCCAAGCTCCACTATGGAGTCAATGCCTGCGGTAAGCAGGTATTCAATGGAATTCCGCCAGCGCACAGGCTGAATCAGCTGCAGGGATAAATTGTCCTTGATCAAGCCAGCCTGCTCCGGGTAAGGCATTGCATTCCAGTTAGCCACAACCTCCCAACGAGGGGGCGAGAAGCTGTAGTGGTCAAGCACTTTCCGGAGCCGGTCAGCGGCCTGCTTCATGAACATACTATGAAAAGGTCCGCTCATCGGAATGGGAATAACCATTCCCCCGTCATCCTCCAGTCTAGAGGCCACTTGCTCTATAGAAGCCAGTGCACCGGAAATGGAGGCTTTAGCCGGAGCATCTACCGCCGAGACATATACCTCTATGCCTTCATTGCGGGCTTCACTGCAGATCTCCTCTACTCTTGAGGAATCCAGATTGACTACCCAGGCCATAGTTCCTTGTGTTGCAGCGGCAGCCTCATTGATAATCAGCGCCCGCGCTCTTACCATCTCCAGCGTATCCTTGAAGGATATAACTCCTGCGCTGCATAATGCTGTGTATTCACCCAAGCTGTATCCCATAGCTGCAGCAGGCTGCAGACCCGTTTCCTTGGTAAATACCCGGTGACAGGCTATACTTGAGCATACTAATGCAAGCTTGCTGTACTCCAGCTTATTAAGTGTCTCTTCTTCTTCCCGGTCGAAGCAGAGCCGCCGCATATCCATATGGAGCACGTCACTGGCTTCTTCGAACGTTTCTCTAACAATGTCATACTCGTCATACAGTTCCTTGCACATGCCGCTGTATTGCGAGCCTACTCCGGGAAAAGCGAAACATAAACTGTTTGTATATGGAATCTGTCCCTCATGCAATCCCGTTCACCTCACTTTGCATCCTGATACCGGCTGATGCCTGAACCTGTGTCAGCTGTCCTGACTCCATCCGCAGCACCCGGTCAGCTATATGAAAATAACGGTCATCATGTGTAATGACGATGACGCATTTCCCCTGCAGCTTCAACCGCGGAAGCAGGATAGTATAAAAATATTCCTTGAATTCGGGGTCCTGCTCTGCTGCCCATTCATCAAACAAACAAATCGGCCGGTCCTCAATATAGCTGATCAGCAGAGCCAGCCGCTTTTTCTGACCGCTGGATAACTTGAGACTGGAAAATGCCCCATGATTCATCTCTACCTTTCCGTTGAGCTGAAGTTCATGCAAGTGAAGGCTGATTTGCTCCGAATGGGCTTGTGTATCAATTCCGTACAGCTTGTCAAACAAATAATAGTCACTGAACACCGTGGAATAATACTCGCTAAGCTCTCTCGGGTGAGTCCGTTTGCCGTTCACATGAATCTCGCCGCTTAAGGGCTGGTACAGTCCAGTCATTAGCTTAGCCAAGGTGGATTTACCGCTTCCGTTGCCTCCGACTATGAATATAATTTCGCCTGAAGTGCACCTGAAGCTGACGGGTCCCACGGCAAACTCCCGGCCGTCTGCCTGGCTGTACTTGAATTCCACCTTGTGCATAACAATCTCGGTCTGCCCGCAGCGTGAATGGATGTCCTCTGTGAGCAGTGGGGGCGCTTCTTCCCGGAACGCCTCCAATTCCTTCGACAGCTGATTGATTCGCTTCCAGCTGATCCGTACCTTGACTATATTGGGAATCGCATTTAATAACCCGTTAACAGGTCCTGTCATATACAGAAATACAAACACATAGCTCTTCAAGGTGCTGCTCTGAATCTCATCGAACAACAGTGGGAATACAAAGGCGACCACTCCAATGACGAAGGTGAACAGTAGCTCTCCAATAACAAACACATTCGCAAAATTGATATCCCCCTGAATGCGCTTGTTCCTGTACGCTTCGCAGCTCTCCCTGACGTCCCTGCTGAACTCCTGCCGCTTGTCCTTGCTGATATACAGCTCCTTGTACCCATTGATCAGATCGTGAATGAACTTGAAAAAAACATTCTGCATATCACGTGTCTGCTCCCACAATCTTCCAGCCATTTTACCAGCGAGAAAATAGGAGCCTGCAGCTAATAGAATGACGCCTATCGAGACCAGTAAGCCATAGAAATTGATAATGCCCAAGTAAATAAAGCAGCAGAGCAGTGTGACAAAGCTGGTAATTCCGGCAATGAGTACGTTGCTGAACCCGCTAATGGTCTCTGTATCGTTCACCAGTGCCGATTGGATTTTCCCGTCTTCCATGGCTTCGAACTTGGCATAATTGGAATTCATTACCTTGTCAATCAATTCAATCCGTTTGGTGTAAACAATGTCGTTGGCCATAAAGATAACCTTGGATCTGACCAGCCGCTGGCCGCAAACATAAATAACGATACCTGCCACAAAGTAGAGTAGTAATCCGCCCTGAAAGCCGTCCTCCCGGCTTAAAGCCGCATTAATGATGAAGATGATCAGGGCATTGCCCAACCCGCTGACAACACTTAGGATGGAGACTACAAAGATCGAATTGCGTGTATTCCGTCCGAACATTCCGTACAAAATGCAATAGATCCCAAAGATTAAGACGGCTGATAGGAGAGCAGCGGCCGCGTAAGGAAAACTCCGGGGGGCCCACACCATGACAAAGCCCCAAGAGAGGCCGGAGTACATCACCTTAGGCAAGATGGAAAGACAATAGCTCAGAATTGCCGTTATGAGACATAAGACCAGTACCTTGACCCATACACCTTTAACATCGGGCCGCTGCTGCTCCTGCTTCGCTTTTATAAGAAGAGCGGCAATGAAATATACCGTCAATATGCTGAAGCTCAGCATCATCACTATCATTGCACTTGCAAAATAGTCTAAGCTCATGTACGAATCCCGGGATTCCCCCGGAAGCTCTTCACCAGCCAGCAAGCTCATAATGCCTTGGCCAATCTCTTCCGTATAGGCGGAGTTCATGTTGGCAAGAACGGCTACCCCCTGATGCTCCTGCGGACGGATAACAAAAAATGATGAGAAGTTAGGATTAGATCCCCCATGTGACAGCTCCCCTGCTCCTTTTTGATAGCTGTTCCAGCCGAAGGCATAAGAAGAGCCTCTGGCGTTAGGGGCTACTGTCCGGTCTGGAAGATGGGAAGCCTGGACCAGCGGGCTGAAATCAGAGTCTGCTTCGGCTCCAAGCTGTATTTCCAGCCATTTGGCGATGTCTTTCAGATTGGAAATATAATAGCCCGCCGGCGTATTCCCCCGGTAAGTCGGTGCATCATAGGCAGCGGCCCGCAGGAACTGGAACTTATAGCCTGTTGCAAGAGAATTCAGACCTTCCGTCCGGCCTGCGAATGTGTTCTCTAATCCAAGCGGCTTAAGTACATTTACAGTCATGTATTCTTCATAGGATACGCCTGATACGTTCGCTATGATTAATCCTAGAATGTCATAGTTTAGCGTAGCGTATTGATACCGCTCTCCCGGATCAGAATCAAGCTTCTGTCCGGCAAGGGTCCGTACCGTCTCCTCCAGTGCGTTCGGGCTGTTTGAGATGGGAATATCATCAATGGTCCGGGATGGAATGCCGCTGGTATGATGCAATAGTTGACGCAGTGTAATTTCTTTACGGGCGCCTTCATAGCTCATTTCGAACCAGGGCAGGTAAGCCGATACCGGGGCATCCAGGTGAACTCTCCTTTCCTGCTCAAGCTTCAGGATTCCAAGTGCTGTGAACGCTTTGCTTGTTGAACCGAGTTCAAATAATGTGGCATCCGTAACAGGCTCTTGAGTTGCCAGATCAGCGTATCCGAACCCTTTATTGAACACGAGTTCATTTCCGCTTATTATTGCAACTGCAAGGCCGGGGATTCTTCCCTCTTTCATTAAGCCCCGTATATAAGCTTCTATCTCCTGCTCCTTCAAATGGGTTCCCGGACCGGCGAATGCCGGAGCCGCACATAAGCAGCACAGGAAGAGTAAAACAAGCGCTGCGGCCGTATTTCGTATTTTATTCATCCGTTGTCCTTGTTTCCTGCCAAAGCATAATATACTTAAAAAGAGCATCGCTGGATTCCTCGACGGACAGGAGATTAGTGTCCAGAATCATATCCGGCCGCTCCGGCACCTCATAAGGATCAGAGATGCCTGTAAAATGGCTGATTATGCCTTTAAGGGCTTTTTCATATAATTTCTTTGGATCTCTTTGTATGCATGTATCCAGATCTGCCTTTACATATACTTCGATGTAATGTGCATCCCCAATCCGCTGCCGGGCGGCTTCTCTCATTGCAGCGTATGGCGAGATACAGGATACAATCGTAATGAGTCCCGCATCTCTGAACAAATCCGCTACTTCGATAATTCTTCGTACGTTTTCATTACGGTCCGCTGAGGTGAATCCCAGATTTTGATTTAGACCATGTCTTAGGTTATCCCCGTCCAGAACATACACTAGCCGATTACTGTCAATTAGCTTTTTTTCCAGGCTGCCGGATATGGTAGACTTTCCCGCACCTGACAGTCCAGTCAGCCATACTACCAGTCCTGCCTGTCCTGTCAACTGCTGTCTGTCCGCTTGCGTAGTCTCATTGTTGTGCCAGACAACATTTGCACTCTGGCTTGACATTCTGTATCCCTACCTTTCTAAGTTACTCCATTGCGGCAAAGAGACTGTCCAATTCCCTTTGTGTTAACCGGGCCTCCGGAAAATCACTGGGTGTAAACTCCGTTTCCTGCTTACCAGAGCAGTGGTTAATAATATCGGTTAAGGTAACAAGATAACAATCCAGCATAGCAATGAGCTGCTCCTCACTGTAATATTTGCTGCTGCAGGCCAGGCTGACGGTAAGGCGGCGGTTCAGGATATAGACATTGAAATCCATAACCTCCTGTGTGGGGTTCTTATCACCGATTTCAGGACCGCTGTCAACGGGAACTGCCTTAAAATACTCATTCTCCAGCAGCTGATCCAAATCACCTAAGTAGTTGAACCTGATAGGACTGACGGGTGGACGGGCTGTATAGCCCTTTCTGTTCATCAAGACGCCGTAGTCTATCTTGCTTCGGGATACGCTGCGGATCTGTTCCTTAACTGTTATAATCTGCTCAGCCCAATCCTCTACCGCTGCTTGCAGAGTTACCGGGTACATACAGGTAAACCAGCCGACTGTTCTGGAAATATCAATCCCGGCATCAATATCCTCCCGTCCATGACCTTCAAGCTCAACGCAGATTTCACATACCTGCCAATGCTGTGCGCACATGCTTGCCAAGGCGGCCAGTAAGAGATCATTCGTCTGAGTGTGATAAGCCCGGTTCGACGCATGGATAAGTCTCTCCGTGTTCTCTGAATCCAGAGTACAATGCAGGCTATGATGGATTGGCTGCTCTTCCGGATTCAGCTTCCCGCCCTTGCTGAAAGGAACAGCAGGAGGATGCTCCAGCAAGCTGGAATATTGTCCTTCTTGTAGGGATTGTCCATATCTGTCGAGAGACAATGACCATTCCTGGAAGGAATGCGTTTTAAGTGGTAATTTTAAGATATCATTTGCTTTCATCTGTCTTAGCATAGTACCCATGTCCTCCAGGATAATGCCCCAGGAGACCATGTCGACAGCCAGGTGATGCGCCGTCAGAAGCAAAAACGCTCCCCGCTCTCCCAGATGAAACAAACAGGCCTTTAGCAGCACTCCACTGTGAATATCAAAGCTTTGTTTGAGTTGAGTGCCGATTTCCCTTATCCGTATGTCCTGCTCGCGAATCGGATAGCTGCCAAGATCATAGAAGGGAACGGCCTCTGCTGAAGGTGCCGGCAAATCTTGGTTGTAATACAACTGGCCGGATACGGCATCATAGTTCATCCGAAAACTATCATGGTGCCGGATGATTTCCAGCAGCATCTGTTCAAGCTGTTCCGGCTCCAGGCTCTGCTTGATCCGCAGCATAAGCGACTGATTATAGTGATTGGGATCAGGGAAATCCTGAGCCAAAAACCACGAAAGGATCGGCGTTGGTCTAATGATTCCCGCAGCCGGCTGTTGCCCGGACTCAGGCCTTCCCGACCAGTGAACATGCCGGGCCATCTCTCTCAACAAGGGGGTTGCCAGCAGCTCCTTTAGTTTGATTGTGTATCCCGCAGTATTCAATTTGGAGGCGATTTGAATTGCTTTGATGGAATCCCCTCCCACAGCAAAGAAATGGTCATTGCCGGATGCTGTCTCTAATTGCATTACTTCACCGACTACCTGGTATAAGATTTCCTCCTCTGCAGTTAGGGCAGTATCATTGCCGGCACCCGTGCGCTCTGGCCGCACTGGCTTCGGAAGAGAGCGTCTGTTCAATTTACCGGCTCCTGTAAGCGGGAGCTCCTCCAGCTCAATGAAGAATGAGGGAATCATATATTGCGGCAGCTTGGTGGACAGGTATTCCCGCAGCTCTTCTAAAGAGACGGAGCCGTTTTTCACCAGATAAGCGCATAAATATTTCCCCTGCTCTGAGTCCTCCCAATCCTTCACTGCTGCTGCCCGGATAGCGTTATGCTGCAATAAGCTGTTCTCTATCTCACCAAGCTCTATACGATAGCCTCTGATTTTGACCTGATGGTCGTCTCTTCCGAGATATTCAATAATGCCTCCCGTAATAAAACGGGCCAGGTCACCGGTCCTGTACATTCGCTGCTCTGGAACAAACGGATTATCAACAAACTTCTCCTGCGATAACTCCGGTCTGTTCAAATACCCTCTGGCTACCCCGTGCCCGGATATATACAGCTCGCCAATGGCATGTGGAGGAACAGGATTACCGCCCTGATCCAGAATGTAAATCTGTACATTGCCGGCAGGCCGGCCAATAGGAACGGATGGCCCATGATCCAGATCAGGATCATACTGATGTATCATACATCCAACGACAGTCTCAGTCGGTCCGTATTCATTGTAGATTTGCACCTGCGGCTGCCTGAACCGCTGCATTACCTTACTTGCCAGCTCCGTGCTCAGCCTATCTCCGCCAACAATAAATCTCCGTATGGATGAACATGAATAATCCAGATCCCGGATAAGTGACAGATGGGCCGGAGTGAGCTTCAATACTGTCGCCTTGTTATCCCGTATCACTCTATACAGAACAAACTCATCTTCATCGTCACGGTAGACTACGATCTTATTGCCGGTTACCAGCGGAGTGAAAATAGACGTTACCGTTAAATCGAAAGCTAAGGATGAATACAGCGGAAACACCTCGTCATCCTGGCGGATATACATCTTGCATGCCCAGGTTACATAATTACTGAGTCCGCGGTGCTCAATCATGGTTCCTTTGGGCACTCCTGTGGAGCCTGACGTATAAATGATATATGCAAGATCGTCTGGATGAACGGATAATGCGGGGTTGCCGCCTGGGCCTTCAAAAAGCGCTGAGTCATTTAAATGAATAATGATCCCGTTATAGTCCATCGCTTGTTCCCACTCACAATTAATTAACAGAACCGGAACAGCAGCTTCGTTGAGAATAAACCGGATACGTTCTGCAGGATATGACGGGTCCAGTGGGAGATATGCCCCTCCCGCTTTCAGCACTGCAAGAATCCCGATAATACTCTCTAGGGAATGGACGGTGAACAGTCCTGTAACCGTCCGCCTTCCAACCCCTAATTTGCTTAATTTACCGGCAAGCTGATTGCTTTTTTGGTTCAACTGACTATACGTCAGACTATCGTTTCCAAAACTAACTGCAATCTTGTCAGGAAATCTGGCCGCCTGATCCTCAAACAGGGAAATAACGCTCTTGTCTGGGTTATATTCCATCGCTGTGGAATTAAAGTCATAGAGCTCGTAATGCTCCTCGTCTACTGACAATAAGCTTAGACTACCCACAGCGCGTGAGGGATCAGTTAAGACTTTTGTCACAATATGCACGATCCGATCATACATATCCTTGATCTGTTCTTCGGAATAGGCGTCCTTCTGATAATCAAATTGCAGACTCAGCGCACCGGATAGAGACCAGCTCTTGATAACAAGCTGCAGCGGGTATTGCTGCATGCCGTTATAGAACTCCTCATTCTGAACCGAGTAGCCGTTAATCTCAGGGGCAAGCATAGTGTTGTACCAGTTTATACAAGCTTGAAATAAGGACGTATGATTCTGTTTGAATATCTCCACATCTCTGGTTAACAGATCGAAGGGGTATTTTTGATGAAAGAGACCGTCCATCATCGTTCTATGAACCCGCGCTACCATCTGTCCTACTGTCTCCTCGTTACTTAACGAAAAGCGAAAAGGCATTGTGCTTGTGAACATACCGAAGGCGCTCTTCTCTCTCCGTCCGGAGCGGTTCAGCACAGGAATTCCCAATAGCAAGTCAGTCTGACGGAGCATGATGGACGCATACAGCAGATATACAGCTGTAAAAAAGGAATTGCCGGAGCAGCCACACCGGTCCGTATATTCCTTAATTTTCCCGGAAAGCTCTAACGGCAATTCGAATACGGAGCGGCTGCCGTGCAACGATTCACTGTGCCCTGCCAGGGAATCCTGCAGCTCCTGTAAATGCCCGGTCCAAAAAGCTTTGTCTTTGAGGAAGCGCGGAGATTCAAGATAGCGCTGTTCCGTGTCCAGATAATTCAAATAAGAGTAAGAGGTTCCATTCCCGGTATCTTGCCCGGCGTATAATCTTTCATAGTTTGCACCAATCTGCTCCGTCATTAATTTCATTGACCATCCATCCGCAATCAGGTGATGGAACTTAGAGTAATAACCCATTTCGGACCCGGATACTTGAAATAGTGCAAAGTAAAAAAGTGAAGCATCTTCCAATTCAAACGGTGTCGAGGCTTCTGCCTGGCTCCATGTCAGAAGCTCTTGTTCCGGTTCACAGCAGCGTGAAAAATCCAGTCTGTCCAGAGGAATAGGCTGGTATGGATGAACATACTGGCAAGGCCCGTCCTTCCCTTCGGTAAATCTTAATCGTATTCCGTCATGCTCTAGGATGAACAGATGGATAGCTTGTTCCAATAGATCAAGGTTAACTGCCCCATGTATCCGTATGGTCCCGCCAATATTATGAAGACTGGAGCCGGAATGGATTTTATCCACAACCCACACCCGCTTTTGCGGATGGCTTAACGGGTAGAACTTGACATCAGCCTGTCTATCTTCTTCTGTCATGTCGTAACTCCTCGGAATGCAAAGTAATAGGATGTAAACAAAAAAATAATAAATTTAACCATAAGTGTTAAAGGTTGCGCCTACAATAAACATGTAAGGATTATCCGGCAGCTGGATGGAATGCAGCATTCTTGAGCGGTCTAATTGGACTTCACGGACGTACATTACCGTCTCCCAGCCTACTTTTTCATCCTTGTAGCAGAAAGAAGGCATCACCAATGCCGCCGTGTCTACGGAATCACTTTTGAAGAAGCGGTGCCAGTCAAAAAAACCAAATTTCTGTCTCTCTACGTACCCGTCGGAATAGCGCAGTTCGATGTTATCCTCAAATTCGCCCCAGCAGCAAAATCCCAAAAACAAAAGCCGTTCACAATACTGTTGGCATGCAATTGGCAGGACCTGCTCTTCGCAGCTGATTAAGTCCATTGCAGCCGTATCTGTTCTGGGAAAAAGAAAAGGAACACCGCCGACAGGCTGGAGCTGACCATTCGGCATGAATTGACCCGCCAGACTCTCAAAGCCATGATTCAGTATTCCAATGATCCCGAGTTCCGGCCAAGTAACACCCTTCGCATTAAGGTACGGTTCAAGATTGACCGTATGATAAGAACTTGTGTTCAAGCTGAGTTGACATCCTCTCTATATATTGTCTCAGAGCAGCTTCACAGCGCTCTTCATGCAGTATAATTTTGTCAAGCCTTTCGGCAGCTCTCTTCCATTCGTAGGTACCCGTAATTACTGTCTTCATCAACCCGTTCCGCAACGCAAGCCATTTGTTATAGCACTCTTCAAACACTTCAATAAGCGCGTTGTTGGCAGTACTGTACACAGGCGATTGTTCGGAGCATTCCAAAAAATATATGAATTCCAAAAAGCGGCTTCTTACATCAGTCTGTATTTTAAGCAGGTCCCACCATTGGTCCACATAACGGCTCCCTTCTTCCCCCAAAGCCAGTATATCCTTCCGGAACGCGTGCAGACCCGCTAAGCCCGTCATCACGTGCCCGTCTGACCAGCCCGCAATACGGGTCCGGCAATCGGCAAGCAGGTTCAGTACCCTTTGCAGGGTCATATCGAGCTTCGCTTCAGTCAGACGAAATGCATGGGCACCCCATGCAATGAAGCCGTCATTTAGAGCCTCAACCGGCACCCATTCCATCATTTCCGGAATCCAGTCAATGACCAGGGCATGAGTCCGTTCCTGATTGTACTGCTCAATATAGAAGTAATGACCGTCATGCACTCTGTGATAATTGATGGTCCACGGAAGGTACCAGCCGTCCGACTGGGTGAAGAGCCCGCCCCCTTCTTCCATATGATCGATCAGATTGGTATACTCGGCCTGATTCATTTTCATGTGATATATTTCACTTAGGTTGGCGTAGAAAGGCGGATTTTCAGCCCCTTTCTCATAATTCATAAATTCATCCGCAGCATAATAATAGAATCCCCAATTGCCGGAGAAAGTGTACTGATAAGGATGGCCGTTGTTATGAATATGCAGACAAATCAAGTAATCCAGACAATTAAAAATGTCTAATTTCTTCTGGTATACGGGAATTCTTACCGGTGTGCCCGTCATTTTTTGCCTCCTGCTTTATTTCATTAGATTACTATAGTAATTATAAACCCATCAGCTGTAAATGTTTGTCTAAATTGGCTGTTGAATTTTGTCATATTATGAGATCTTTTGCTGATTCCTTCACCTTCACAAGCACTCCATCCCTATTCTCATAGACTCTGCTTTCATTTTTTTCGATCTTGTTCATAATCTCTTCTTCCAGGTTAATCCCCAGAATCTCAGCTAGTCCAATCAGATAAATGGCAACGTCCGCTAATTCTTCGCCGAGGTCGTCTTTCTTCTTCCGGTAAGCTTCGCAGGCCTCAGACAGTTCTCCGTGGGTCAGGCAGAATTCCTGATAAATATCTGTGACATTGAACCCCTTCTCAAGCTTATTCTGATACACTCTCTTCTGGAGTTGTGCTAAATCAATCATGGCTATCTCTCCTATCCGCTAATTTATTGATCTAATCCCATATGCTTGCGTAAATGCACTAGTGACATGGGCCTGATTCGCTTGACTTCGGCGATATTCTCATACAATAGGTGGCTCTTGCCTGCCTGGGCAAACGACTCACGTAAGGCTACGATCCTGCCTTTTTTGAGATCAAGGAACTGGAAGTCGATCTGCTTCAGATGCTTCATTGCGGTCAAAGGCTCTAGCTCCTTCGCGGTCACGGCTGCTGAAATCTCTCTTAGCTGTAACATTTCAAGCTGCGTTGCGGTCCATAAAGGGTCAATATCCTCCAGGGATTTCATCTGATCGAGTTCAAGCTGTATAAGCCCCGGCATATTCGAAAAGTCACACAAAGCCTCAAGCTTCGGCAAGGATAAGTTCAGGTATGTAAGATTGCTCATGGACTCCAGGGCATCCACCTCCGTTAAGTTGCGGATAGCCGCCAGACTCAGCATGGGGACGGTAGAATCTGCAAGCGCATCCAGTGATCCTTTCAAGATGGAGTCGTGAATGAAGAGGCACAGCAGGTTCGGTAACCGGCGGACAAATTCCAGGTCATGAATCGTAGTCCGCAAGATTAAGGTATCCAGGCTGGCGGCATCGCCTATCGGCGTTAAGTCCTGAAACTGCCCATGGACCGAGAGATATTGTAGCTGCTTGAAGCTTGCGAGGAAGCTTAGGTCTATCGGCTTTTTGGCCGAAATGGATAAAAACTGCAGTCGCTGCAACTTGCCAAGCACACTCAGATCCACACTATGAAACAGATTCAACTCTAAGGCTGTGATGTGCTGTAGTTCCGCTAAGGTCTGCAGCAATTCCTCGGAATAGCGCACTTTCCTGTCGGCTTGGCTAATTGACAAGACCAGATCCGGGCGTTCGGCAAATACATGCTGATCTAATTCCTGCAGATCCTGGAGCTTGTCCACATCGATGACATACGAAATAAGCGCCCGCTGTCTGAGCTCCTTCACCGCTTGATCCATTTTACCTTTTGTCCAAGGTGCTCCATTCATTGAGCTAGTCCATACTCCCATTTCCGTGATCCCCCGTTCCTTCGGATATAAAAAGTCCCGCCTGTTTGTGGCAGACGGGATTTTGATTAAGTCATGCTTATTGAGCGGCAGCCTTATAGCTTGCGCACCACATAGATGAGATTCATGCCGCAATCCAGCGTGCCCGGCAGTTTGGTGAACGCGATCTCCTGTTCGACAAGCAGCTTCCAGAATTCCTGGTCAGCCCGGGCGTTCTCTAAGGCAGCATCTCCAGCTTGCGTATATAGTCCGGCAGAGCTTCTCTCCAGAATATTAACCGGAAACTGTGCAAATAAAGCATCCAGCTCAGAGCTTCTCATCATATGGACGTAATGCTTGCTGGGAACTGGATAATGATCTTCGTCCTGAACCCCTGTATTCATGAGCCATCTTGTAGCATCGATCCCGAACTGGTCCTTCTCATAGCGGATGCCTTCGAGATAATACATAGAAGCGCCGATGAAGCTCATCGACCCGACAATCAGGAGGCCGCCCGGCTTAAGTACTCTTAGCAGCTCCCGGATACCATCCGCCTCTCTGTCCAAGAGATAGTTGATGACACCGCCAATACATACTACTGAGTCAAAAGAAGCATCTGCAAACACGCTCATATCCAGCACATCTAGCACATGGAACGCCTTGATTCTGTCCACCAGGGACAGCTCTTGCATTTTGGACTTGTTGAATTCAATCTGATGGCTGGACAGATCAGCGACGGTCAACTCAGAACACATGGTAGCCAGATCTTTGGTGTACCTGCCTGAACCTGCACCAATCTCCAACACTTGGTCCCCAGGCTTGATATAGCGCTGTAGAATGTCCAGATGCACCTGATACAAAAGCTCGCCGGGACCATCCTTCGTAAGCCGTGTCCATTCACGGTCGCCATAGTTGTCGTACCGGCTTCTCGGGATTTCGGGGTTGTAGCTCATGAAAGCCTCTCCTCTTCATATTCAATTGGGTAATCGGAGTAATATCGCTAATGTCGCTAATATCGCCTGCACTCATACAACCACCTCCTCCTTGGAATCCGTCTGCACTTATTATACTAAGCCTCGGCTTATTTGGCATCCTAAATTCCCCAAATTAAAGTTCCCAAACAAAAGTTCCTCGGTGTGGGATTACCATGACTCCGGAGAAGTTTGGGTCTCCGGCCGTCGCCAGACGTCCCCCTAGTCACCCCATTGTCCTTCTTTGGATAGGTTAGCGTAGTCTATTGCTGTCATTATGTCTCCTCCTCTGATGAATAGCGGCATATACGCTGAAGAAGCCTACTGGCAGCAGGCTCCTCTAGTTAGAACTATAGTTTATTAACAATACTTATTCCAAATTTAAAATCTTAAACTCGCCCGGAGTGTAGGATTGTCCTGCATACTTCCCTCCCCAGTTACAAAGCAGTCTTAATACGGGTTCGAGGGATTGACCCAGCTCTGTCATTGAGTATTCCACCTTAGGCGGTACTTGATTGTACATAGTTCTGCGGATTAATCCGTCTGTCTCCAGTTCCCGGAGCGTTTGGATCAGCATCTTTTGCGAAATATTATGAACAAGCCGCTTCAATTCCCCTGTCCGCTTCGGTCCTTGGATTAAATAGTACAGCACAAGCCCCTTCCACTTCCCTCCGATGACCTCTAGTGTAACTTCCAGTTCACAGTGAAAGATTTTCATAACAATCCATCATCTCCTGAGTTGATACACAAACGTTAAGCTGATTTAGATTTGAGCCACTCCACCGTCTGCGAATAATTCAATGCCGTTCAAATAACTGCTCTCATCCGAGGCCAGGAACATGACTGCATTTGCGATCTCTTCTACCTGCCCTACTCTGCCGAGCGGGACATCTGTTTTGGCCTGTTCCAGGTAATTGTCAAGCTCGGAGCCGAACAATTCATCGTACGCAGGTGTGACGACTGAACCCGGACTAAGGACGTTCATCCGAATCTCTGTCCCTTTCGTATCCAGAATCCAGTTGCGGACGAGTTGTCTGATTGCTGCCTTGGAGGCACCATAGATACTGAACGCGGGTACCCCCATTGAGCCGGCCGTAGAGCCTGTCAGGATAATGGAACCTTTTTGATTAGGGAACAAAGGTAATGCCTTTTGTACGGTGAAAATCGTTCCTTTGACGTTGACATCAAAGGTCTTGTAGTAGTGGGCTTCCGTGATTTCGCCTAACGGCAGGAATGACCCTAGTCCGGCATTGGCAAACAGAATGTCCAAATGTCCCTTTTCCCGCTTGACGGTATCGAATAAGGTGTCCAGATCTTCCAGCTTGGAGATGTCACCTTGAACGCCTGTAACATTCTGACCAATTTGCTGTACCGCTTCATCCAATTCACGTTGTCTGCGTCCTGTGATAAACACGTAAGCCCCTTCTCGTACGAACTGCTCTGCCGCCGCAAGCCCGATGCCGCTTGTTCCTCCGGTTACAACTGCTACTTTCCCATCAAATCTACCCATACTATTATACACTCCTTTTATGATTTGTAGTTCCTATGAACGCTAGTATGGAGGAAAAGTTACAAGAAAAACAGTACCCACTTTTTTGTGATATAGTCACCAAAAGGTGATAATTGAAGCGGTGCAAGCTGTGTTATTCTGCTGAAGCGCTAAATTTTCTGCTTCTCCACCATCTTGTAATACATTCCCTGTTGGACCAGTAATTCGGCTGGACTGCCTTGCTCAACAATTCTTCCCTTATCCACGACCAGGATGACATCTGCATTCTTCACGGTGGACAGCCGGTGTGCAATCACCAGGATCGTCTGCTTCCCTTTCAGGCTCAACAAGGTATCGTTCAAGTCACTCTCTGTCAAGGCGTCGAGAGCTGAGGTGTATTCATCCAGCATCAGAATCCGGGGTTCACTCATGAAGGCCCTGGCTAATAGAATCCGCTGGATCTCGCCGCCGGAGAGATTGTCGCCGTGGCCCTCCACCTTCTTCTCATATTGCTCAGGCATGGCTAGAACAAATGGGTCCACATGGGCAAGCTCAACAGCAGTGCTGAATTTGCGCCATGTCTCTTCAGTCATGTCTTCCTTTTGCAGAGGATAAATGATGTTGTCCAGAATAGACTTGTTCCATAGCACTCCCTTTTGCGGAGAATAGCCGACATATCGTCTTAGTTCATGAATGTCCAGTTCTTGGATCGAGACACCGTCCAGGCAGATCTCCCCTTCATCCGGCTCAATGAACCTGTGGATTAGCTCGAATATCGTAGATTTCCCTGAGCCGCTTAGTCCAACAACCCCCACGAAGGCTCCTGGCTCAATGTCCAGATTAAAGTCCGTGATCCCAAAAGAATCTGCCTTAGCGTACCGGTACGAGACATTCCTCAGCTGCAGGAGGGGGACACGGTGATAGTCGGGAGCTGTGGCTCCCGATGAAATTTTCTCCAGTTCAAGGATGTCATTCAGGTTATTAATAATGACCGTCATGCGGCTCCTATCGATGTTCAGCGTAAACAGCGACTTGAAAATCTGATACAGTCTTGGAAGAATCACAATAAAGGCCAGCAATGTGCCTGGTGAGATGCGGCCTTTTAGAATCAAGAACAGACTATAGCCGTAAATGATGCCCGTAATGATGGAAATGACCGTATCCGCGACCAGGTTCAACACCACATGATGAAATAGCCTAGACTGCCGGGATATCTTCCACGCCTCGTCATTCCACTCCCTCCAGCGTTTCTGCTCCGCCTGATGTCCGTTACACCTATGGACCGCCTTCAGATTCGTGAAGAAATCATTCAAATAGTTGATGCCCTTATCCAAAATGCCATGATACTGCTTATCCAGGCGCTCTGTCTTACTCCTGAAGCGCTTGAAGCCGTACATACATAGAGGGAATGAGAGGATGGCTGCGAGTGTAAGCTCGGTACTCATCGAGAACATGATCCACAGGGTAGCGATTAGCAGAATAGCATTCGAGACCATGGCCATCAGGGTGTCAACCACGAAAATTTCACATAGCATCCCCACCTGCAAGGTGATCCGGTTAATGATCTCCCCCTTGCCGATGCTGTCCACGTCTCTTGGCCGGGTCTGAAGTACGTCAGAGAACAGCCGCAGGCGCAGATTCTTGGATAAATGGTTGCCCAGCTCATTATTGTAATAAGAGGTGACGCTGTTCAAGGCGGCGTAAATTACGGGAATCAGAATAAGCAGGAGCATATAGAATGCAGCCGTCCCGATCTGCTTGTCAGGCAGGATGTCATCGAATAGGTCTTTGAACAGGAGGGGCTGAACAGTCGAGACGAATGCGGCTAAAATATTGAAGAATAGGATCAAAACAAGGATTCTCTTACTATTAGACAATATCTCCTTAATCAACGTCCGGGTCGGATTCATAAGCCCGCAGAACCTCCTTCAAAGAGCGCAGCTTATATAATCATAACGGATCAGGAAGATGGAATTAACCTGCCTAATAATAGTAAATCACCTTACATATTATAGAATTCAGACTTGGAACTAAACGCGGAAAAGCCAGCGTCCGCTAGGAATCGCTGGCTTCTCAGTTCTTGTATGAATTACTTTCCTTCCTCCGCCCGCCAAATTCCGGCCGCTGTAGACGAGAAGCCGCACTTCTCATAGAATTCCTTGTGTTCACGGCTATAAGTGAGGGTTACTATGGTCAATCCGCGTCGAATAGACTCGTTCAATAGCTCCTTAACAAGCTGCTGCCCCACTCCGTGCCTCTGATAATCTGGATGGACGATAATGTCCTCCATATATCCGTGCTCCAGACCGGTTCCGGCAACGTAGCCAAAGGCAATGAGTCTCCCTGCGGAATCTCTGGCTCCCGCCCAGAAATTGCATCGCTGAAACAGGGCTGGATAGTCAGAGTCCCTTCTTGACCAGCCCACGGCTTCTCTTAACCCAGGAACCTCCTCAGCACGAATGTCCAAGTTAATTAGAATCATTTTCCAGGTACAACACCTTTGCTTTTTTGTCATAGGCAATCAGTTCTGCGTATCGGCCCCAGTCGATCACAATGTCCAGTTGAAGCGCGGCTTCCTCTGCCTCAAAATGCTTCTCAAAAATCTCCGCGAAAAAGGCCCGTTCCATTTTGTTATTGGATTTTGATTGCAGAATCCAGATGATTTTCTCCATGATAGGAACATGCTCCAGCACCTGGGCCTTGAAAATTTCCTTGCGCATCAGGACGCTTGCATCGGCGAACTGGTGACCCACCTCTGTCAGCTCGATATCTCCTTGCAGAATCGTAGCAAATTGCAGCATTTCCACCGCCTCGACGATGGGCAGGAAATCTTCCAATTTCAGACTTAATTGATCGGCCAGCTTGTACAAGTCCACTTGTTGACCCAGATCGTCAATCAGTTCAATGAAGCCTGTGAGGGCGCCTGCCGGAACCGGTGGTATTTTCTCGATGGTGTTTTTCTTTTCTTCGGCCGGACCGGCAGGCTTCACTTCCCTTTGGGTCAGTATGGAGTAGATTTGGTCCACAAGCGATGTGAACTGCGGATCTTGTTTATCCCTCCAGTGCGCCAGCGCAATGGGAATATCGGAGATCACACGGGCGGGATCTCTGGATAAGACGATCGCCCGGTCTGACATATAGACAGCTTCCTCTATACTGTGGGTGACCATAATAATGCATTTGGTAGGGATTTGCCGCTCCGTCCACAGCTCCAGCAAGTCGCGCTTCAGATTCTCTGCGGTCAATACGTCAAGAGCTGAGAACGGTTCATCCATCAGAAGAATATCCGGCTCCATGACGAGCGCCCGGCCGATGCCCACACGCTGGCGCATCCCTCCTGATAATTCTTTGGGGTATGCCCCTTCAAAGCCGTCCAGACCAACCATATCGATGACAGCGAGTGCTTTACGCATTTTGTCGGCTTCGCGCAGCGGTTTGTTCGCAAGTCCCAGCTTCACATTCTCAAGGACCGTAAGCCAAGGGAATAATGCAAACGATTGGAACACCATCCCGACGCCCGGATTCGTACCGGCAATCTCTTGTCCATTATAGAGCACCGAGCCTTGAGAAGGCGGCACAAGACCTGCGATGATGCGCAGAAGCGTCGATTTCCCCGAGCCTGAAGGTCCCAGGATCGAGACTAACTCGCCTTCTTTAATCTGAAGGTTGATATCTTCCAGAATACTCACATTTGCCTGCTTCGGCTGATCATAACGTTTGGTGATTTGCTTTAATTCAATCAATGCTTTGGTCATGTTCTACACCTCTAATCCAAGTGATATTTGCTTTCAGCTAAGGCATACAGCTTGCGCCACACCAGACGGTTCACGATCACAACGAGCATGCACATGACGATAATGCCCCAGATGATCTCCGGCCAGTTCCCGTTCGTGGTGGCTTGCGCAATAAATGTACCTAACCCGGCTGCCTGCAGATCCTGATCCTTCCAGGAGACGATTTCGGAAACGATGCTGGCGTTCCAGGCGCCTCCGCTTGCCGTAATGCAGCCAGTGACTAGGAAGGGGAAAACAGCGGGAAGAATGAGCGTCTTCCAGGTCTGCCAGCGCGTCAATTTCAGAGTTACCGCGGCTTCCTTGAGATCGGAAGGAATGGCCATCGCCCCGGCAATCACATTAAATAATACATACCATTGTGTACCCAGCATCATCAGCGGAATTGCCCCAATCTCCATCGATATTCCAAACTTCAAGTACAGAATCGTGAATATTGGAAACGCCATGTTGGCCGGAAAAGAAGACAGAACCTGCACAACAGGCTGAACAATTCTTGACAGCCGCGGATTCGTTCCGATGAACACGCCTACAGGCAGCGTCCAGAGTACAGCCAGCAGTGTCGAAACAACAACGCGTAACCCGGTCAGCAGGCCGAGGTACACCACATGCACCAGCTCGCCCCAGCTTAATTGGGCAATCTCGAGAATGCCTGAATACAAATACTTGAGCATCAGCACAGCGGCCGCAGACAGGAATAGCCATTGAAGAGCCTTTTTGACCCTTGACGGGACATGAGGCAGCTTCAACTGTGCGCTTCGGGTGGCAAGCCGCAGGAATCCGTCATGAACGCCGCCGTGCAGCTTACGGTTAAGATAATGAACAAAGCTGGCCCGCTTCAGAAGCTCTAACACCCAGGAGGTTGGTGCTTCGCCTGCTTCCGTCTGTTCATTCTTGAATTTCTGGCTCCAGGCAATCACCGGACGCCAGAATAATTGGTCTACCATCACAATCAGCACCACCATCGCCAGGATCGCATAGATAAGTGCTCTAATATCGCCATCCTCTGCGGCTAGGGCCATGTACGTCCCGATTCCCGGCAGATGCAGATCCTGATTCAGCACGCTGATCGATTCACTGGCCGCCAGAAAGAACCAGCCTCCGCCAAACGACATCATGCTGTTCCAGACCAGGCCGATCATCGAGAATGGCGCTTCCAGCTTCGTGAAACGGTGCCATCTGCCCAATTGATTCATTGCGGCAGCCTCCTTCAGATCGCGGGGGATCGTCTTAAGGGAATGATAGTAGCTAAGTGTCATATTCCAGACCTGGCTGGTAAAAATAGCGAAGATCGAAGCCATTTCCACGCCGAGCAGGCTGCCTGGGAACAAGGCCATGAAGGCCAGCACTGTGGCCGACAGGAATCCAAGTACAGGAACGGATTGCAGGATATCAATGGCGGGAATCATAAACTTCTCTGCAGTCCGGTTATACGCCGCGATGCGGCCGTACACGAAGGTGAAGATCAGGGATGCTCCAAAAGCGATAAACATCCGCAAAAGGGAACGCCCTGCATAATAAGGCAGCCATTTGGGGTCCAGACTGAGCGAAGACAGTTCCTCTGGATCTAGAGGCACCTGCATCCCCGAGCCTAGCTTCGCTGCGGCATACAGGACGGATAACAACAAGGAAATGACGAGAATATCCGCCCAGCCGAAGGTTCTACGCTGATTCCCTTGATGGAAAAAGTTCATTTGCATAATGTACAACTCCAATCTGAGGTAAATAAAAAAACTCTCCGCTGCCTTAGGCAGGGAGAGTTGCACATTCCTTCATTCATAAGAATATAAAGCTATCCTGCTCAGTCAATAAGAGGCGCCAGAAGATAGACTGAATAGAACAGACCTATACTGCAATGGGGGAAGGGTAGGCTTCCTGCTTAACCGGAACATAAAATTCCTGAAATCGTATATTTGACTACTGCTGTCCATCTCCAGTTCCCTCCCTTCATTAAATGAATTTACCAATCCTTGACTGTGCTTACGTGGCGTAGTTAACAATAGTGGCTTCCCTGGTGCGCTCATCGTAGGCAATCCATAATTCATCCCCGGCTTCCACGCCATACACCGGTTCTATAGATTGCCTGATCCGGTAGCTCTGTCCGCCGCGTTCGACGGTGATCGTGGCAAGCGGCCGGTCGCCGGTCGTTCCCCGGTAGTCGACCGATCGGACGCTGGCACTGCCTTGCTTGCCTTGCAGAAGCCGCGATTGAAGCGCAACCTCCTCCGGCTTAGCAGTTACGGGAACTAACGCGCCTACAGTGACTTCCAGATTCTCCGGAACGAACTGGCTGTTCACCTTGCGCAGACGTTCCTTTCCGTTCACCATCACTATCTCAAGCAGCAGCAGATTCTGGCCGGCAATCTTCACCGGCAACCGCTGAACTCTTGTAATTTCAGCCTCTAAGGTGAGCTGGGTTGCCTGATCACTCCGCCCCGCAGGACCGTATCTCAACAAACGGGCGTTGCCGCTTGTGATTATCAGATCTGCCCGTTCTCCGGCACGGTAGACGAAGCCGGAGGGCTGCACCACAGGCACACTGTAGCTTTGGCCTGCTGCCTCAAAGTGCAGCAGCAGTGCTTGCCCACGATTTACAGGTCCGCAGGCTTCCATCTGTCTTAAGACCGCATCATGAATGATCCGGGGCGGTGCCTGGTTCTTAAGCTCGCTCTCCCGTACCAGGGTCGCCTTATGCTTGCTCCGGTTATAGCTAATCATCACCTGATCGCCTGGACGGATCGGGTTCAGATAAGAAATGACCTGCTTGATCTGGACTTCCTTACTCTGGCCCAGGTCCGTGAAACGGACGGTAAGCCGGACCTGTGGTTGTTCGTTGACCAGCATCCCCGTCTCGGCCAGATTGATAACCGTGCCTTGAATCAGAACCCCCTCGGCCAGCTTCTGCCACCGCTTGCGGATGAGAAGCTGTGGCAGCCAGAGTAGTCCCACCACCATCAGTAAAGGAATTGCGAGCCAGATCACCCAGTTCACAACCAGGGCATTCCATGTCAGCACATAGTTCTTGAAGGTCGCTGCAGATAATTGATCCTCCCCGCCAGCCATCTGCCATTGCTGCAGCTCCCCGTTGCTGATCTGTCCGCTAAGCCCCTCCTTGACAAGCAGCCAGCCTCCCAATGAATCCGGACTTGAATAGTACAGTGTATCATTATTCGCTTCTTTATAGAAGCTCAGCTTTGGATCTTGCAGCTGATCGTAGGATAATGTCTTAAGCGCGGCATTGACATTCGTAAATTCCCCGGTCTGCCCATGATACAAATACCCGCTTAGCTTACCCTTAAGCTCGTCTTCCGCAGTGGACCCGGCAATTAGCGTCTCTTGATCGTTCAGCGGGAAGAGTCTGGCCTGATAGACCGGCTCCGGCGTCTTGACGGCTTCGCCCCATTTACCCGCAGCCTCATTGTAATAGTGAACCTGTTTTGGATATTCGCTGCTTACCCGCAGTAGCCGGGTATTGTCCAGTCCGAACTGCGCGGCAAACTCCTGCCCTACCCTCTTCTGCGCTTCGGGAGCACTCTCCTGCTCCCCCTTCAGCCCAAGTAGAGGTATGCCATCCTTGCCGAAGAGGGCAGAAGCATAAGCGGTACGCCCGTCCTTCAGTCCCAGTTCATAGAAGGGAAGCTGATACCCGTCCATGAAGCTGAAGGAGGCTTCACGGATCGAGACCGGCCGTGCGGGAAGCCCGGCTGATCCGTTCAGATTCGCGTAATGGAGCTGAGCCTGGCTGACTTCTGCCACATGGACCGCTGAGCTTTTATCCGCCCCGGCGAATAGTAATCTGCCCCGCCACTCATGCCCGTCGGAGCTCAGAAAGGTCGGGATATCAAAGCTTCCCTGCACCAGCTCTTTTGCGCCATCCGCCGGATCAATAACATTCACCTGCAGGCCCATATTGTCCTTGGTTGCGACCACCAGCTTACCGGCCTGATAAGAGACCAGCCGCTGCCGGTGGATGTCTGAGCGCAGCTCCACCTCCTGCTCAGCTTTATGGGTGCCTGCGTCATACAGCGTCGCCATCAGCCCGTTGCTGCTGTCCGTGACCGCAAGCACCTTCTTGCCCTGGTCCAGATAATACAGCGCTTTGACCGGGTGCAGGCGATCCGCTGCACTGCGCACATAACCGGAATAATCGTTCCAGACCAGGAAGCTGAGGATTACCGCAGGAATCCAGAATATTAGCATAAATAGGGCATAAAATGATTTTCTCATCGCCTGCTCCCCCCTCTGCATGTTACGGCGTCTACTATAGCCTTCACCGTAAGGAACGAGAATGAAACGGCCAGAAGCTTTCATGTTGTATAGGATTGCAAACCCAAAAAAGCAGAGCAGCGATTCTCCCGTCACCGGAGTTTCACTGTTCTGCTTGCTTTAAGCATTGTCTATTATCAGCGGTGGCCTCAGGCATCCCGGATACGGTAGACAACAATCGCTGTCGCCACAAAGGACACCATCCAGATCATTACAATACCGGCCCCCTGCACAGGCGTAAGGACATTCAGTTCGCCAGAGGAAGGCAGCAGGTACATGTAACGTCCAGCCGTATCCGGGAAATAGGCCGGCAGAAGCCCCCGCGACCATGGACTGATAATGAAATAATAGCCGAGCAGGATCACCAGGGCCGGAACGGTTCTTCTCAATAAAGCCCCTATCGCCGCGCTAAGCAGTGTGGTCAAGGTCAGATAGCCCGCTGCCCCCAGCAATGCTTGTATGACTTCATGAGGTTCAATCCCTGCTGCACGGCCGCCTAGCCTCCAGCCCGCATATAGGACACCGGAGGCCGTAAGGATAAACGCCGCAGGAATCGTAATCAGGGTGAGTGCCAGATGCTTCATCAATAATTGGCGTCCGCGCCAGGGGATTACCGTTAACGTTGTGCGGATCTGTCCGCCCGTATACTCGGAGCAAGCCGCCAAGATCCCCAGAATAATGAACCCTGCCTGAAGATAGCTCATCGAGGCAAGTCCTGTATTCAGGATTCCGGGTGCTGCGGCTCCTTCCTGCAGAGAGGCGGAAGTGAAGGCCGCAGTCAAAAGCAGCTGAACAAGAAATGTAACCGTAACTGCGGTCCATATCCATGGCAATGTCATCAGCTTGTCCAGTTCAGCCCTAAGGATTCGTATAGTCTTCCTGCCGGATGAGACATTCATGCTGCAACATCCCTCCTATGGAACACAATAGCTGCAATCCCAAGCAGCACGGCCACCCAGGCAAACATGATCAAGCCGCCGGTGAACGGGGTGTGATAGCTGTCGAACAGACTGCCTGTAACCTCGGTCGAGGCACTGTTCTTAGTGAACATAAACATCTCCATGCCGGCCCGGTCCGGCAAATAGAATGCCAGCTTCGTCACCTTGGCAAGCAGGACACTGAAGGATACCAGCGATGAATTAATCATGAGCACGGTAAGCGGGATCATGCCCTGCTTCGTCAGCAGCGTCAGCCCGAAGGCCAACAGTGCAGTGAAGGTCCAGTAGCAGACGGCACCGGCAAGCCGGGTCCATTCAAGTAGCGGGGCATAGTCACCTAATATATAGTGTGTGGTTGGTACAATCAGAATTACAGCAAGGATACACAGGAGGATGCTGATGACAGATACAGCGCCTGCTTTTGCCAGAAACAACTGAAGCCGCGATGATACAACCATCAGACTTGTGGAAATCTGCTGCCCTCCGGCCCCTTCACTGCTCTCTGTCCGGTACTCGCTGCTGACTGCAAGCACGCCAAGGATAATAACGCCCTGCACACCAAGACCTAATCCGCTGTAGCCCATTTCGGGCAGCCGTGTGCTGACTCCAGCTATAATCGCCTCTTTTTCTGCTATAGCGTCCAAGGCAGCAATGACCGCAGGAGCCAATGCTCCAATAAGCAGGGCGAGCCAAATCCCCGGCAGCGAGAGCAATTTCGAGATTTCTGCATGGAATGCCTTCACCAAGCATCACCTGCCTGTTCAGAGGTCAGGGCGAAGAAGGCATCCTCCAGCGTGGAATGACTGCCGGTTACCTCCTGCAAGGTGCCGTCTGCGACAATTCTCCCCTGCTTAATGATCACCACATCGTCCACCGTTTCGGCCAGCTCGCCCATAAGATGACTGGAGAGCAGCACCGTATTCCCGGCTTCTGCTCGCTTACGCAGAAATGTCCGAATCCAGCGGATGCCTTCCGGGTCGAGCCCGTTCACCGGTTCATCCAGAATCAGAATCTCCGGGTCTGCAAGCAGCGCTGCTGCGATTCCCAGTCTTCTCCCCATGCCGAGCGAATATTGCTTGACTCTAGTGCCCGCTGCCGTGGTAAGACCGACAATATCCAGCACCTCTTCGACCCGTGAGCGGGGCAGACCGGCGGCGCAAGCGATCCAGCGCAGGTGTGCCCGTCCTGTCCGCATCGGATGGGCTCCAGATCCGTCCAGCGCGGCACCTACGGCTGCCAGTGGGTGCTCTAATTCTGCGAAGGGCCTGCCATGAATCAAGGCGCTCCCGGAGGTGGCATGATCCAATCCGAGCAGGATACGGAGTGTAGAGCTTTTGCCGGCCCCGTTGGGTCCCAGGAATCCTGTGACTCTTCCAGGTCTGGCTTCGAAGGTGATCCCGGATAGAATCTTCTGCGTACCGCGGCGTTTGACTAAGTTATTGATGGTAAGCAACCATAACACATCCTTTCGTTATGGTGCTAAGTATACAGATGCAAGGTTACATCCCGGTGGGCAGGCCGTTTACTTCCGGGTTAATTTCAGGTTACATTTTGCCAATGACTACCCTCGTCCCGTGCCCGCTGGAGTTGAAATCAGCCTTCAGGGTCATTGTATTCAGCATGTAATGTACGGTCGATAGCCCTATTCCCGCCCCACCACCGTATGCAGAATGATCCATGCCAGGGCCTTTGTCAGCGACAAGAATCCGTTCCTGCTGCACATCCACAGCGATAGAAGCATATTTGCCGTCCGCTGCATGGCGGATGATATTCTGAAACAGATTATCCAGCACCCTGGTCATCCACCGAGGATCTGCTGTCCAGTGGAAGGTCTCTTCTGCGGGCAGATCAACATCGACCTGAATGCCATGTTCTTCAAAAACCGGATACCACGCAGCAACCGAGGCTCTTACCAGGCGCCCCATGTCTGTGGGAGCAGGCTCGAAGGGATATTTTCCTGAGGTAAGCAAGGTGTATGAGAGCAAATCATCCATCAGCTCTCCGGTCCGGGTAATGGTCTGGTTGATCTCTGCTAAGGAGCTCTGTCCTTCTGGACTCATAGGTTCTTTGTTCAGCCGGGTGACATGTCCCCGCATGATGGTCAGCGGCGTCCGCAGGTCATGGGACATGTTGGCAATGAGCCGTTGCCGCAGCCCTGCCTCTTCCTGCTCCCGCCTGCGGCTGTCTTCCAGCTGCCGGATCATCCGGTTGAAGGAACCGCCTAACTGGTCTATTTCATCCATGCGGTCCTTTTGAATCAGGACAGGATCAGGCGAGGAATCCGCAGCAGCGGGAGTAGCGGACATAGCTTCTTGTAAGCGGGTCAGACGTTTGCGGAGTCTCCAGAAGAACAGCCAGGATAGAACAACGAACGCGACAATGATACAAGTGAACATAAGCACTGTAATGTAAAAAAGGTTCAGCGTATTGAATCTTGGCTCTGTCCCGGAAGTGCCAAAGAAGGATGAGAATACCATCAGCACAAGGGGCGGCAGCAAGATGAACAGAAAGTGCAGCTTCAGAAAATGCCGGAACAAGGAACGGGGCTGCTTCATAGCTTCACCCGGTAGCCGATTCCCTTCAGCGTCTCAATAATCTCCGGGGTCTCCGGGTCGCGCTCCAGCTTGTGCCGCAGTCGGTGGAGATGCACCAGCAAGGTCTTGTCGCCAGGGATATAGGCTTCCTCCCAGACAGCTTCATAGAGCTGTTCCTTCGGCAGAACCTGATTCGGATGGCGCAGGAAATACATCAGGATCTGATGCTGCTTCCCTGTCAAAATAATCTCTTCTCCTGTACGCTTGTCATAAATGGTCTGAAGCTTCGTGTCCACTTCAATGTGAGTGCCCAGTGTAATGCGGTCCGAAGAGACTCCGCCGCTCCGGCGGATTAATACCTCCAGCCTGGCCACCAATTCATCGGTATGGAAGGGCTTCGTCACATAGTCATCCGCGAATTGTAAGCCCTCTACCTTATCATCGACGGAGGTCCGGGCGGTCAACAGCAGCACTGGAACGGCGGGGGCCGCCTTTTTTAACCGTTTGCCTATAGTGAATCCATCTAAGCCCGGTAACATGATATCCAGAATAACGACATCATACTGCGTAACCTCAGCCTCGGCTCCCTCACCGGATTGCAGCCATTGTACCGAATATCCCCGCTGCTCCAGCTCGTCTTTGACCCAAGTGCCGATTTTCTCATTATCTTCAATATAAAGTATGTTTGTTCTCAAGTAATTTCCTGCTCTCTATTAATCTCTGCTGCTCTCCCTCCATATTATACTGGTTAATCAATTCATCCAATACCATGGATTGCTTAAGGACCGCAGGGTGCTGAAGATCATGATGTTTCTCCGCCAGAATGTGAAGTCGGTTCCGGGCACGTTCAATCCGGACTTGCACGAGCATATTTCTGTTCACCATAGAATCCTCCCTTTATGCTATCTTAGGGTTTTATGACAGATAATAGGATGTCTTTTGCATTGCACAAAATAACTTCAGAACATAACAAAAGAGGCGCCCCCGAAATGTCAGGAGCACCCCTGTATATTTTCGCGAAAATGATTAAGTTCCCAACCATGTCCCAGTGTAGTTACCAAGGTTATCGTCGTTGAAATAACAATTGAAACACTACAGGCTGATACACCTCACTTGATAGATTTTTGAATCTTTCCTCCAGTTCCTGATCTGTAAATTCCCTATATTGCTCATAAAGACTCATAAAAACAATGATATTTTTGCTGCTATTGATCGTAATTGATATTTCCAAGCCTTTCAGTACCGTGTTCAATGCCTGTTCCTTACTCTTGCTGTGATTGAAAAAATAGATTGCCAGGTCGATGAGGAATTGCGCGTAGCTCTCTTGCAGGATGGCCTGATTGTATTCACCGAACTCTGTCTTGCTGGATTCATAAGGTATGTATGCCGCGAACCGCTCTAAGATACTGTCGATATTAAGCTTAAATACATTCGCCGCTTGAACCATATAACGCACTGCCACAAATATTTCATCCTCTTGATTAGCTATATAGTCTGCGTACTCATGTATTACATCCAAATCTCCGGACATTAACCGGTACAGATAAGTGTTAGCTACGGCCCATTCCGTAAATTGTGCAATGACCTGCCGGGATTCTTCATCATTCTCCTGAACCCAGCGTTCACCATTTGCATACAATTTCACAAAGGATAATGCCCTCTTGTAGTCGCCGCACTCTTCGCTGGCAGTAGATCTGGCTAAGTATGCGTACAGGATATAATAGTAAAAAGGACGATCAGGACGCTTCACCCTTTCTTCTATTGTGTTAGATCGGCGGCCTTCCAGCTCATATTGAACGGATGCAATCCGGTGCATTTCCTTAGCGAGTTCGTCTACTCTCTTCCACTTGTGTACCAGACCATAAATATGCATTAGCTGTTTCATTGCATCGAGCTGATCGGCTGCGTCTAAGCGGTTGACATACAACTCAAATTGAGTGGCTGCACGTAACTTCTCCTCCAGATCCTGTTGTTCTTCTAATTCAATCTGAAATATACGGTACTGGCATAATGCTAACCGTTCGGAATGCTGATACTTTTCGGCTTCGCTCACACCCTGATACAGTATCCTTGCAGCTTGGCTTTTATTGTCCCCATACAAAAGTTCAGCGAATTCAAACAGTAAAGATGCATAAGACAAATCCTCCAGCAGACGGTTCACAATCTGTTCAATACAATCCAAACGATCTAGTTCTGCACATCGGAAAATAAAGGGTCGGATCCTCCGCATGGAGACTACAAAAGAAAAGCATTCATCGATATAGTCTTCAAAAAAATAGTCTTCCGGCAGCTTCATTCCAGCAGTAATCGCAGCAAGCTGTGCCATAGAGATTGGATGTTTACCTTTTAAGATCCGGCTGAGCGTACCTGAATTGAGACCCGCTAACTCTGCAAAATGGGAATGTATCATTTGATTTCTGTTCGTATACGCGAGCAGTTCTTCCCGAATCGAATTGACCGATCCCAAACCAACACACCTCCTCCCATAAAATAGGATTAAAAGCATACGTATAGTTGATACTAAGGCTGAATCAAACGGCGGTCAATATAAAGGGATATTTTACTAATTATCCCGTTTACATCTATTATTATATACCTAAAAACATTATACGCAATATATTTCGTGTATTATAAAGCGTTAAATTAACGGGTCTCCTCCCCTATCATAAAAACATACCGAAAAGTTGAGGGAGATATTGCATTTTGAGGATAAAGGATGCACGGAAAGCCGCAGGGTATACCCAAGAATCCATCGTACATCAGATTAACGACACTATGAAATGCACCTTGCGCAACTACCAGAATATTGAGTACGGTGTGGTACTCCCGAACGTTACATTGGCGCTTCTAATCAGTCACTTGTGTGGTGTTGATCCCCGTGAAGTAGATGAATGGAAATACTCTATTCAACGTGCAGATGCGCAAAAAAATGGCAATTGAATTTCCAAAGTCAAATTTTTCACGGCAAAAGGTTCATTCTATACGCAAAAAAACCACCGATGAAGGTTCTAAATCTTCACTGGTGGTTTTTGTTTTGTATGAATACAACGTATTAATCCTTATAAATTCTCCTGTAGCTGTCGCGCAAGCGCATACCGTCGCCCTCTAACACAGTGACAACATAATCCTCCAGGTCTTCGGAATAATTAAAATGCACATTGGCCCCTGTATCCAGGAAGACGATCATGACATCCAGGCTGCGGCATTGCTCTAAGATCTGAATGCCGTGATACCGGGCAAACGCCTGGAAATCTCCCCATGTGAGGAATTCGTTATGCTGCTGCCCCTCCTCTTTCCTATCCTCTCCGTGTTCCCCGATGAATTTCATATTCTCGCCTGTGAACTGCAGCTTCTCATCATAAAAAATCTCCAGCAGCCAACGCTTAAATTGAAATCCTAATATTGTGCCTGTGATACTGTTGTGACTTTCTTTGGCGGTGCAAAGTGTGAGCAGCTCCGGGAACTGGAGGTTCCGCTGCCCCGGCAGCTTGAAGAAACCGCCGTGCTTCAGGTATTCGCTGACCGTATAACCCATGCTCTGCATATCCAGGATCATTGGTTCAGCGATAATGCGGTTCAATTTTCTCTGGTTGCCGTAACGGCTGGTGATCTGATCCAGCAGATTATCGCCATGGTCCGCCGAGTATTGGAAAATAACCCGCAATCCGTTGCTCAACTGCGCTCTGACGCTCTTCCGGTTCTGCTTGAAGCTGACAGACGTCAGCCCCAGCCCGGCCACGTAACCCCCGAAATTCTGCCATAGGTGCATGTCCCTCTCCGTAACTCTTCGTCCTCTGCGGCTGAAGTCAAGCTGCGATCCGAAATAGCCTTTTTTTGCGTAAACCACCGTTAACCTGCATTGCCGGAACTCAAATTCCAGGCTGAGCCCGTGCTCACTTCTGTAGCTGACTTGACAGTCAAGCATAAGCTCCTGAAGTGTCCGTCCGTGATTCTCCGGTATTTCCATATAACCGCCGTATGTTATGAAGTCATCAAGCTGGCTGAAGCTGCTTAATTTTCTGGAGGGACTGATGGTCATCACCTCTCTCTCGGCATTAATCGATGGTTTCAATAATAACAGTCTTTCCGAAATCATCATGTACAAGAATTTCAATTAATCTAGACGCTGTGTATTCCGGTGATTGCAGTTTCCCTTCGGCAGAGAGCTGAATGAATTCATTAACATAGGGGAACAGCTCAGCGGGAACGGACCGTATATCCGATTGCAAGCTTGTGTCGATCATGCCGGGATACACTGCTGCAGCTTTTGCCGGATACTTAGCCAGCTTCTGTTCGATGTCTATACACTTGGTAAAAGAGTCTAAACCAGCTTTGGCAGTACTGTAGGCGCTTTGTGAAGGCAGTATGTACTTTGCAGAAGCTGAGGAGATATTCAGGATTCTTTTGTCCACATTCAGATGCTTAGTAAGTCGTAAAAAGTTGGAGGTAATCACCATGGGTGCTAACAGATTCAAGTGGAGGTTCTCTATGATCTGTCCCGTTTCTAACCTATCAATCGGGCTTACAGGCGTCAGCATGGCGGCATTATTGATTAGATAGACGGCTTCCCCGCTGGAATGAAGATCAATTCGGCTGAATATTTCTTCACAAAGCTGATCGAGACCACTGATATCCGTTAAATCATAATTAAAATAATCCATTTGACAATCCAGTTGCTTCGCTCGCTCCATGAGTCCTTGGTTAGCCGTTCTGGATATACATATCAGATGGTGGGACGGGTCGATGAATTGATTAGCCAGGGATTCACCGATTCCTCTGGATGTACCTGTAATAATAATATGTTTCAAGTGTATCTGCCCCCTGTATGTTATTGGTGATCTTCACGAAGTATCATTCTTCGGACAGCCTCTTCCCAAATCAGCTCATATTCGAGATCCATCCTCATCATCTTGCATCTGGATAAATTATCTATAAGCAGAGCAAGAATGGCTGCGTTAACCCCGATGGTTGAAGAAGCAATAAGCCCGTATTCAGCGCCCTTCGACAGAAGTTGAACAAAACCGGTTACAAAATCTTGTTGGATGCTCAAGAATGGAGCTCGAAATTGCTCATCCCGTTCAGCCAGCATGGCAAACTCACTGAGCACCCTTAAAGTGGAGCGATACTCTTCCTCGCCGCTTGGCAGCATGTTTAGACCGCCGCTGATTAGGATTTCTGCAAAATTGTCCTTATTAACGGATTTCGTATCAAAATACGCTGTAAAATGATGATCCCGGAAAATATGCTCAAAGGTCCGGCTGATCAGCTCTTCTTTTGTAGCAAAATGATAATAAATAGAGGATTTGGTGATCCCCACTTTTTTTGAAATTAAACCCAAACTCGTTTTCTCTATTCCATACTCAGCAAAAAGCTCAAATGCTGCCTGGATGATGTAACTGGATGTAATCTCTTTTTTCTTGATAACCCTCAGGCTCCCTTCGATTGAATTAATGTCATTATAAGGATTAACCTAATGAATTGTCAATAATTTAACGACCGATCGTTCAAAAAATAAATTTACGCATAAAATAACCACCTGCAAGGATACAGGTGGTTGTTCTGCTAAATAACGCCTATGCTTATTTAAATAGACAAGAATGTATATGTTCCGGGGTCCCCGCAAAGTACCTGAATAGACATCGAAGCTAAAACCCCACTTTGTGGGGGGATTTTACCGGGAAATACACCTGATAAGGCTCGTACCCGATATCGCGGATTCTTCTGAGCTGAATGCCCGGGTCCTGGCGGGTGGTCTTGAAGAAGTAACGCCAGCTCCCCCACTCCCGTTCGTTCTCCATGATGATCTCACCGGCTGCATCCGCTAACGGGGTGTAGAGGATCCGTTCATTCTCGGTGATGCCAGCCAGTACTTCAGGGCCATAGCGGAATGCGCCGGTCTGCTCGTCGTCGGGCAGAGGGATGAAACGGATGCCTAGAGGCAGAATGATGCTGATCCGGTCGCCGTCCTGCCACTCTCGCAGTATCGTATAGAAGGCGGAGTGATCCGCAGACTTCCCGTGCAGCTCGCCGTTCACATAGATCACAGCTTCTGACATGATCCAGTCTGGAATCCGCAGATGGACAGCAAACTCGCTGACAGAGCTGGCATGGACGGTGAAGTCATATTTTCTGTAATCCGGCATGTTCTCATGAAGTGCAGTAATCTCATTCAGCTCCTGCTGCCCGGCTGTGTTCGAGGAGTTCAGCATGCTTCCGCTCATATGATCCTGGGATTGCTGAATCCGCACATTCTCTCCGTGGATCTCGGTGGTCAGCTCCGAACGGAAATACTGGCAGACATAGATATCGTTCTGCTCCTGATAATAGATGCCTCTGTTGAGCGCCGCATTGGCCTGGACCATCGTTCCGTGGCAGCAGAAGAAGCTGTCTGTCTCCGTGCTCCAGTCCTTCCGCAGCCCGGCTTTCATCGGCAGGAAGTACGTGAGCAGCCCAGTTGCCGGATCACTGTGCTTGTTGCCGGTCAGATGGTATTCCTGGTAATAGGCCTGCGCCATAATTCCGTTGTACATATTATATTCGATATACTGCGCATAGGCCGGATTCGAGGTGTGCCGGAAAAGAAATTCTGCCAAACGGATCATGTTATACACTGTACAGTGCTCCTGATTCTTATCTCCAAGGCGGGCCTTGATCTTCATTTTCGGCATCCATACTTCACCTGCCGTATTGCCGCCGGTAGCCAGCATCCCCCGCTCAGTGACCGCACATTTCCAGTAAGCCGTGACAATATCCATCCAGCGCTGCTCGCCGGTAACCTCGTAAGCTCTGGCGCAGCCGAGTACCTCGGGAATGGTCGTGTTGGCGTGCATGTTGGTCAGCGGGTCTTTATTTTCGAGTAACGGGCGGAACAATCTGCTGCGGTAATACCGTTCCAACAAAACAGTGTATTTATCGTTCCCGGTCAGCTCCAGCAGATCAGCCCAAGCTTCCAGCATACCGCCTGTCTCCATATCCAGTATGTCATCGAACTTCTCTCTGGTGAAGGTACTGCTCCAATCGACGAACCAGTCGGCGAATCGGTCCGCGATGTCAAGCGCCTTACGGCTCCCGGTGAAATGGTGCATATCGACAAGACCCATAAATAACTTATGAATATTATATTGCGGCGCCCAGATCGCCTTGCCTTGGGCCACCCAGTGCAGATATTTCTCGGGAATCGGCGCAGCCCATTGCCCTCCGTTGTCCTTCTGGCATTCAGCCAGCTCGTCCAGGATAAGATCGGCTTTTACCTTGATTTCGATATCCCCGGTCTCATGATACCGGATCGCTGCCGCAGACAGCCAGTGTCCCAGAAAATGTCCACGGATCTGGCAGACCGGCGTCTCCCAGCCCCCATGGGCATCCGCTGGAATCTCCCTGCCGTCATATCTTCCTGCCTCCACCTTATAGTTAAAGAGGAGATTGTCATTTGTCAGTTTCATCAGATACCGGCGGTTGGCCTCTTCTCTGCGTCTCAAATCATGATCTTGAAGAATGACCTGTTTGCCCTTCAGTTCTCTCATTGCTGCAGCCCCTTAATAGAATGACATTGCTTGCACAATGAAATTATAAAGCAGCCCGTCCCGCAAACCAATGATGGATACAACGATAAAATTGATCCATACCGATCAATTCCGGACGATTGCGTGCTGGATCAGAGATGCTGCAGATCCTCCTCTGTGACGAACACCTTCTTATCTCACATGTATGAACAATAGTACTTTGTTTTCTATCAACACAAATGAGAGCAGACCTCATGTATCGCATGAGAGTCTGCTCTTGAGTGAGTTATTAAGCCTGTCTAACCAACACTTCCGCTAGAGCCTGAAGCGAATAATCGGAGGTGGAGCATAGCAGAATGCTGCCGGCACTCTGCGGCAGGTAAGCATCGTCATACGGGTTACGCAGTACCAGGTTCAGGAGCGGAACGGCCGCCGCAAGCTTCTCGGCAAGTTCGAGCTGGCCCTGGAACAGATGGGCATTCAGTGTCCCCTGAATGACGGTGCGGCCGGCGGCCTTGGCGCACAGGTTCGCAATTTCGGCGGCGTCCGGCTTCATGCTGCAATACTCTGTCTGCACGGACAAGCCCCGGGCTTGCAGCAGCGCAGCCAAGCCGATTGTCTGGCCGCCGGAGTTGTCGGCGATGGTGAGCTGCTCCTGGCGCGGCAAGATCAGCATATATGGGCGCGATGGAGACAGTGGCAGCAATTGCTGCGGATCGCGGCTGATCTTGACCGTGCGGCGCGCATATTGCAGGGCCGTCTCATTCCAGCTCTCGCGCGGAATAGGCCGGGCTGCCGCCTGGTATTGCTGGAATTTCCCATAGAGGCGGTGGATGCGGTTGACCGATTCGTCAATTCTGGACTCTTCGATGACGCCGTCCAGAACAGCCTTGCGGATGCCTTCTATCACCCGCTCCTGGAATTCCGGTGTATGACACATCAGAATCATGTCGTTGCCGGCCAGCACGGCCAGTACGCCCACCTCATCCGGGTTGAAATTCTTCTTGATCGCGCCCATCTCGATGTCATCGGTGCAGATGATACCCTCAAAGCCCAGCCTGCTGCGCAGTAAGTCTCCGGCAAAGAAGGGGCTCAGTGAAGCAGGCAGTCCTGCCGACTCGGGAATGTTAGGAAATACGAGATGTCCCATCATGATTGAATCGGCCCCGGCTTCGATGGCAGCGATAAATGGCAACAGCGGCCCGTTCATTAATTCCTCCAGCGTCAGTTCACACTCGGGGAGGACGACATGGGAATCGCCGCTGACCTGTCCATGGCCGGGGAAATGCTTGGCCGTTACCGCTACACCTGTCTCGTGCATCCCCTGAATATAAGCCTTGCCGAAGGCGGCCACCACTTCAGGGTCTTCGCCGAAAGAACGCACCCCAACAACCGGATTGTCAATGTTCGTATTCACATCCAGCACCGGCGCCCAGTTCATCGGGATGCCCAGCGCGTGGAGCTGGCTGCCGATGATTTTACCCTGGAGATAGGCGGTCTCAGCATCCAGGCTTAATCCGGCAGCACGGTTGCCGGGAATGTAAGGATAGAAGGTCTTGAACTTGGAGAGCGTGCCTCCCTCCTCATCGATCGACACATAGTAAGGCTGCGGAATGCCGGAGTCTCCGGCAATGGCCTGAACCTCCGCCATCAGCTTCAGCGTCTGCTGCTCATCCTTCACATTATGAGGGAACAGGCCAATCCCGCCGAACCGGTTTCCGGACATCCGTTCACGGAACTCCGACTCTGCCGCTATAGAAGGGGTGCCGACTACGCACATAAGCGCTATTTTGTCCTCCAGGCTCATGGCGGCCGGATCATGCTTTAGATTTGCTTCGTTCAGCTGCATAATTGCTCCATCCTCCTCTCGGTATATTGAGTGCTCATTCTCCCTGGGCCAGCCCGATCTCCCGGTAGAGCGTCCGCTCCAGGTAATCATGCAGATAGAAGCGCGATTTCACGAAATGCTCAGCCATATCCCGGGGCTGGTATTGCAGAAGCGCCTCCTGCATCCGGGGCCGGACCGCTTCGCGTCCGTTATGGTTACGTGTGTAATTGTTCAGCAGAGAACGCCATTCTGCGCTGTCGCCCGGGTACAGCTCCCAGCGGTAGGCATACTTGTGAATCGCCCTGGAGCGGTCGGTGGCCACCTCGAAATCATGCATGATCGCGATCAGCTCAGCGTAGCCGTGATTCCGCTGTACCTCCTCCCGCAGCTTCCAGATGATATCGTAGTAATCCTCTAATTGGTAATTTCCCAGCCGCGCATGACCTGTCTCTGGAGTTATACCATGGAACAGCTCCAGGAAGCGGTCGATGAACGTACTAGCATCTGCCCGCCGGTTCCAGGCGAGATCGGCATGAAGCAGCATCGGATACCAGGTCGTCTCGAACACGCCATAAGGAACGCCAAGGCTGAACGGCCCGGTCCAGTTCGTAGCGACCATACAGCGGATATCCAGCTTCTCAGCTGTCTCTGCCCACTGCAGCAGATTGTCGGTCCGGTTGTCAATGACAGGGTAGTTCTGATGCTCCGCCCAGTCGAAGCTGCGGACCGCTGGTGCACCCATCACCTCAATGCCGAGCGCTCTGAACTTATGGGTCAGGGAAGTAACCTCCGCTTGTATATTGCGGCCGTTATAGATCCAGATCATCGCTGCGCTTCGCGGATCAAGCTTCGCCAACTCCTCGGGCGGGCATTTGTCCAGCATGTCATGCCAGAAGATCGGCTGGCGTCCCCGGCTGGCCGTGAATTCAATCAGGCGGTTCAGGAAGGAGATGAAGGCCCGTTCCCGTACGCCGCCGAATTCCTTCCGGCACGCTTCACATTCGCACAGGCTGTACACCTCGTCACAACCCAGATGAATATAACGTGATTCAGGATGGGCATCCATCATCTCCGCCAGCAAGATTGTAATCAGTTCATAGGTCTGCGGATGGGACGGGCAGATCTCGCCAGTAGATTCCTCTGTCTCCCGTAGATGCTTCCAGGCGTCATGGCGCAGCACATACTCCAGATGGCCGAAGCTCTGCTGCAGCGGAATAATCTCGATATAATGCTCATGGGCCGCAGCCTGGAGCGCCTCCAGCTCTTCCCGGCTAAGCGCGTGCTGCGGATGGGCGAATTCCCCGTGCGTCTGGAATGGGAACTTGTCCTCGTATTCAATGAGCACCGCGTTCGTCTTGTAGCGGGAGAATTCAGCCAGATATTCGATCAGCCGCTCCGGCTTCGAGAAGGTCTGGCGCAGATCGAAATTCATCACCCGAAGCTCCGTATCGGGCCAGTCCGTAATGGACATCGCCGGAATACTGCCGTCCCCGTGCAGGCTCTGCAATTGCAGCAGCGTCTGCAAGCCGTAATAGAGTCCGGGGGCGTCAAGGGCGCGGATTGCTGCACCGCTTGCGCTAACCTCCAGAATGTAGCCTTCCGCCCGGCCCTTCAGTGGGGACAGGTCGGCCTTAGCAGGATCAGCAACCGAAGCCCGGCCGTTAGTCGGTCCCGCTTCTCCAGGCACTGCCTGCGCTGAAGTGCTCTCAGTCTCCTCCGTTCCCTCGATTCTCACAATCTCCTCAATCAGCAGCGAGTATCCCTCGCCTGCTCCCGAGACGGCGGCGGTGACTTCCCTGCCGGGAAAAGCCCGCCGGCAATGAAGCACCAGCCGGGGATCTTCCACTTCCATAGCCAGCCGCAGGCGGAATTCCCCGCCGGCTCTCCATGGCTTCTTCTCTGTACTCCTCACCTGCTTTGGCTCGGGTATTAAGCTAAGCATCGCTCTCTCCTCCTAGTACATCGTCAGGTTTAAATTTATGGATTGGATCAGTAAGGACGAAACCGCCTATTAATGTGTTCGGTTTTTCGACTACATTTGGCGCACGTGCCGTTCCCGGTCGCAATGTGATCGGTTTTTCGATTACATTGGGCCTACGCACACCGTTCCCGGTCGCAATTTGTTCGGTTTTTCGACTACATTGGGCCTCCGCACCGTTCCCAGTCGCAATGTGTTCGGTTTTTCGACTACATTTGGCTTACGCACCGTCCCTGGTCGCAATGTGTTCGGTTTTTCGATTACATTGGGCCTACACGCCGTCCCCGGTCGCAATGTGTTCGGTTTTTCGACTACATTTGGCTCACGCGCCGCCCCCGGTCCGAATGTGATCGGTTTTTCGATTACATTGGGCCTACGCGCTGCCCCCAGTCGCAATGTGTTCGGTTTTCGACTATATTGGGCTCACGCGCCGTCCCCGGTCGCAATGTGATCGGTTTTTCGACTACATTTGGCTCACGCGCCGTCCCTGGTCGCAATGTGATCGGTTTTTCGATTACATTGGGCCGGATGGCCTCATTATGACCACTCCATTACATTTATCTCTGATTGTTCGGCACGAACGCAACGTCCTGCCCTATCGCGTTAATGAAATGGGATCAGTTCTTTTATTCTGTTACTCTCCTAGTCCTTCTTGGCCGCTGTAATCCGGCCATTCTTCCACACTGCCTGAATGTCCAGGGCTCCGCCGTTCCTGCGGAAGCCGATCAGATCTGCTGGGGCACCGGCGGTAAGTCCGGCAGCCTGCGGGAGCCCCAGCAGCCGGGCCGGGTGAAGCGAAGCGCAGTCGAGCGCCTCCTCCAGCGGTGCCAGCCCGGCCCGGGCCAGGTAGGCCACCTGGTCCGCCAGCATCATGGCCGATCCGGCCAGCAGCCGCGGATGGCCAGCCAGATGCAGCCTTCCTTCCGGCGTCAGCACCACGTCGCCGCCGATATGCAGCCGGTAGGCACCCGGCGCCATGCCGCTCAGCGAGACGGCATCGCTGACCAGAATCGCCCTCTGCTGCTTCACCCGCAGGATCACCTTCAGCAGCGCATCCGGCAGATGGCAGCCGTCGGCAATCATGCAGCCGTACAGCTCATCGGCTGCGAGCTGCTCCCACAGATAGTGAGGATGGCGCGGAAGCGTGAGATGCATACCATTGCCTAGATGAGTGGACATCACCGCGCCTGCAGCTACCGCTTCCCGGATCTGCTCGGGGGAGGCTGCCGTATGTCCGATGGAGACCCGGACGCCGGAGGCGCTGCACCGGGAGATGAAGGCTGCAGCACCCGGCCATTCGGGCGACACGGTAATGATCCGGATCAGCCCCTCTGCCGCCTCCTGCCAGCGGCAGAAGGCCTCCCAATCGGGCGGGCAGATATGCTCCAGGGGATGCGCCCCGCGCGGACCGTCCTCCGGGGACAGGAAGGGCCCCTCCAGATGAATGCCTGCAATCAGCCCGGCGATATCCGGCTGTGTCCGCACGGCTTCAGCAATCACGGATGCTGCCTGGACGAGCTGGTCCGGCCCGTTCGTAATCAGGGTAGGACAATACGAGGTAACTCCCCGGGCCAGCAGGCGGTGCGAGAGTCCAGCCACGGTCTCCGGTGCAAGCGGCAGCGTATTGAAGTCAAGCCCCCAGCCGCCGTTCACCTGCAAATCAACCAGCCCCGGCGCAAGCCAGGGCCAATCGGCCATATGCGGACTCTCGGCCAGCGTATGAACCGCTTCAATGACGCCACCGTTAACGTGGACTTCAAGCGGCAGGCCGGTTCTGTAATGTCTTCCCGAAATCACACCGTTCATGAGCCGAAGGCATCCCGGTCCGTGAACAGCGTAATGGCGGGATGAGTCCGTAGGATGCTCGCTGGGCACACGGTACTGAGCGGGCCATGAAGCGCCGCTTGCAATGCGGCCTGCTTGGCCTTCCCGGGTACAATCCCGAACAGATGGCGGCCTGCCATCAAGGCGGGCACGGTCAGCGTCAGCGCATGAGTAGGGACATCGTCCAGCGTGGCGAAGCAGCCGTCATTCACCTGCTGCGTCCGGCAGGCTTCATCCAATTCGACCGCTTTAACAAGCAGCGGATCGGCGAAATCGGCTACAGGCGGATCATTGAACGCAATATGCCCGTTCTCACCGATGCCAAGGCAGACGATATCAATAGGCGCTTCATTCAGCAGCTCCTCGTATCTCCGGCACTCCCCTTCAATATTGCCCGTCCGGCCCAGCAGCTCGATCCGTCCGGGATTGACTCTGCTGAACAACCGTGCCTGCAAGTAATTCCCGAAGCGCTGGGGAGCGTCTTCCGGCAGGCCGGTATATTCATCCATATGAAAAGCATGCACCCGGGACCAGTCAATCCCCTGCTCCCGCACCAGTCCCTCATACAGCTCATTCTGTGACGGAGCTGCGGCAAATACGATGCGGACCGGAGCCTGGGACTTCCCCTGCAAGTCTCTGATTCGCTGCCCAACTGCTCCTGCCGCTGCAGCACCCATCTCGCTGCGCTGGTTATAGACCAGAACGCGCATACGCTCCACTAGATGCTCCGCCGCCGGAGTCAACGTCTCTTCCATGATGAACCCTCTCCTCCTTATTGGGCGGAAGTGACCGCCCCTTCTATTTTACAACCCGTCATTTACTAACAGATATGGCTTGTTATCTGAATTCTCTGAACTGGCCAGCGTTACAACGATTCCCGTAGTATTAGGGTCGCTCCACTGAAAGGTCGGCGTAAGTCCAGCCGCTGCTGCCGCGACAACATAAGCGGTCACATCCGCGCTGTACCACCCGGACCCGGTGACCCGGACTGTTCCGAGATTCGTTCCGCCGCTGACAGGGCGGTTATTCCAGGTAATTCCACTCTCGGTCCACTGCGCTCCGGTGTAGCCCTTCAGAGCAAGCGTAACCGGAGAAGCTGGAGCAGCGGTAACATAGACATTCAGCGTTACGGACTGCATCACCGTCCCGGAGAGATTCAGCTCTGCCTTCATAAAGGAGATGCGGTCCCCTCCGCCCTGTGCATTCGGCAGATCGGCAACCTCCAGCACAGGCTCCTGCCCGAAATTAGCGGAGGGCTGGTGCTCATGGACATAGGCATCCATGGTCACCGGGATTACCGGATCTGCCGGGGCACTTCGCTCGATATGCAGCAGATAGAGATCTGCGGTTCCATCCTCGTGATACACCAGGACCGATACCTCGGCAGGCTCTGATCCGATCGTAACGGATGCGGCTGTTCCCGATGCCACGGGCATTCCGTTTACAAGTACCGCATCCGAGGCCTTGACGGTAACCGGTGTGACTTGTAGCACGGTTACGTTGCTGTTGACTGTAACGGTATAGGCTTTGTCACTTGCAGCAAAAGGCTTATCCCACACTCCTGCCGATAACGTTAATCCACTAAGCCCGCCATGCGACAGTAATGCGGTAGTATGCGGCAGGTCATGGGCGCTGGCATAGTAATAACCGGCTGCCTGAACTCTTCTCGGCTCGAATCCGGCTTGACGCCCCGACAGAATAGCCTCTGAAGTGAAGGCTGCCCGCCCGTCCGCTCCTGTTACTGCCGCCGCGTAACGGCCCGTTGAATACGTGAAACGGCCTTCTATAGCAGCCCCTGCGAGTACCTCCCCTGTGGTATAGTCGCGCACTTTCATAGTAGCGGAAGCCGCAGTCCCGTTATACGACAGTTGCATGTCGGTCACAATCATCGGCCTAAGCGCTGTGCTTCCAGTAACAGCTGACACTTCGCTGGAGACCGGCCCGATATTGCCCGCCAGATCACGGGCGGCGATGCGGTAATAATAAGTGGTATCCGGGAGCAGTCCCTTGTCCTGATAATTCAGGCCCCGGGCGAGTCCGGCAATATCCGCAGAGGTTGGCGTGAAGCCGGGCACTGTGCTGCGGTAGATAATGTAGCGGTCTACCTCCAAGTTGTCAGTAGCCATTCCGTAATTCAGCCTTATACTCTGATAGTCACTGGCAACAGCGGTTGGCGTACCCGCAGGTGCAGATGGTGCTTCATGGTCTTCCGGCGCTGTCCAGAAGACGCCGCCCGGTCCCCAATATGAAGGTAATGCCCGGTAGGAATCATAATGATGGACAGCGATTCCGCCGAAAGCGCTGCTCTGCCCGGAAGCGGCGTAGACCTTGTCCAGCTCTGCTTCCATGTGGCTACGGCCTTCCTCCTGGAAGGTAATGGTCTCCGGGTCACCGCTGTTCGCAATATCCAGCGTCTCTACCCCGATGACTACGGAATTCGGCTTGCCGATCGCCTCGGCATAAGCCAGCTCTCCAGCTGCGCCGGCAATGATGCCCGCTGTGCCGTCTGCGGAATCCCGGTAATCCATGATCGAGATATAATCGGAGATATCCTGGATATGCTCGGACAGCCATTTCGTCGTGCCGTTCCACTGGATATTCGCCCCCTGCTCGGAGGAATCATACCATTTAGGGACAGCAGGGCCGAAGGGCAGCTGGATACCGGCTGTATCCCGGCGGTCAATCATTTTTTGCAGACCATCCAGGTACTCCTTTTGCAGGAACTTGCTTGGATCTTTGAAGTCCGGGGAGATATACGGCTCGATGTCCACATTGATTCCATCGAACTTCTCATCCGCATCCACCGCAAGATTGTAGTTGATAATCTGCTCGATCTCCCGTACGGCATGACTATGGTAGCGCTCATAAGCACCCATATAAGCCGGGGAGGTTCCGCCCGCGACAAGGGCATGGACGCTTAAGTTCCGCTCATGCGCCCAGCGCATGAAGGAGCGCAGCTCATCCTCCTGCTCCTCCAGCGCCCGGTAGCCCGCGTAGTTGCCCACAGCCAGATACAGCGTCGTCACCGGCTCTGATCCGAAGGTTGCGGTGTCCGTAACGAAGGACTCCAGCACCTCCCGCGAGCCCGGATTCAGCAGCAGCTTATAGCTCTCCGGCTCCCAGATCCACATGGCCCGGTCCTGATCCGGCAGGGGAACCGCCGTTTCATGTGTGCCCGCACCGACCTGCGCATAGACGGTCGGGCTGTAGCCGTAGCGTCCGGGCGCATTCGTGGCCCGGGCCTCCAGGCTGATCGTGCGGTCACCGATGCCCGCCGTATTCCAGGCATATACATATTCCGTGCCGTTATAAGCGGCCTGCTGCCACGGTCCCCGGTTCACCCGGACCTGCACGCCCGAGACCGGCGTAGCCGATTCTGCCTGAACAGTGACTGCCACCTGTCCAGTCACGGCAATGCCCTCATCCGGACCCGTAATCGTCACCACTGGCGCAACGCCTGCCGGGTTGTTCACCTCAAGGGTGACGGACGGACTCCACACCCCGTAGCGGGTGGTGGTATCCAGCCCGCGGGCCACCAGCTCCACCGGACCGTTATACCGTGAGGTGTCGAGCGTATAAGACCAGGTGCCGCTGTCATCCCCGTCCGGGTCATCCAGCAGCGCCTCGAACTGGGCCGTCCCGTTCACGTACAACCTGACATCGTACAGTCCGGTATAGGTACCGCTGACCTCCACCGGCCCGCCGGAGGAGACATATCCCCCGGGCGGTTCATCCAGTGTAATGGTGCCTGCGGCCCGGGCTGTGCCCGGAACCGCCACTGCTGAGAGTACAACAATCAGACCTACCAAGGGTAGAATCCATCCGAGCCGTTTGCCAGTGCCTTGCAGCCAATGCTTCATAAGCGGCGCCTCCTTTAATGGTCAAGCGAATACTCTGATTGCCTTGCCTGTGCTTCAGCGGTTCTTCCCTGCGGTCAGTACCCGTTTAGTTGCTGCTCAATTGAATATTCTGAACACGGTCATACGCTTCCTTGTACGTTGCCAGCAGCTTGTCTACGCCCAGATTGTTGATCTCCTCAACATATTTATCCCAGTCCGCCAGCTTACGGGAACCGGTCACGAACTTGGCAAAGCTCTCATCACGGTGCTTCTTGATCGCCTGTCCGGTGATCGAGATGACTTCATTCTCCTTCTCCGTGAAGGCCGGACGCGGCTGCATGTTGGCCGGATCATATTTGACAGCTTCTTCATAGGCGTGCTTCAGGTCATCCGAGAACAGGGACAGATGGGCGTTGAAGTCAATCCACGTATAGGTTCCGCTGGTCTGAAGTCCCGTTGCTTTCCGCATTTCAATCACATCGGTGAATTCCGGCTTGAACTTGATCGTATCGCCTTCCTTCACATACGTCTCGCCTTCCACACCCCAGCTGCTGAGCGTGCGGCCTTCTTCCGAATAGAAAAAGTCCATATAACTCATGATATCTTCGATATTCTTGGAGGTAGAAGCAACCGTCAGACCGCCCTCCATGTAATGGAAGTAAGGATTCAGCTGCTTGCCGCCTTCAAGCCCTGCGGGAGGAGCCAAGAACTGCATATTGAACTCAGGATTCTCCTTGCGCATTGCATTATTGAAGAAGTCCACCCGGCTGATATAATCCACGGTTACAAAAGACTTGCCGGTAGACACCATGTCCTGCCACTGCTTGGTCTGCAGGGAGAGGAAGTCCGGCGGAATCAGCCCTTCATCGTAGAACTGCTTCCACATGCCGACCATTTCCTTGTAGCTGTCCTCTGTCGGCCCATAGCGCCATTCCTTGGTATCGAAATCGTAGTAAGCCCCTTCGCCAGTGCCATAGTTGACGGTCATATTCATGTTCATCTCATCGGGAATCTGCCCGTAACGGACCGACAGCGGGTAGCTGTCCGGGTATTTCGTCTTGAGCGTCTTCAGAGCCGTGTGCAGCTCATCATAAGTCTTGGGAGCCTGAATGCCTTCCTTCTCAAAAACATCCTGGCGGTACATCCAGATCATCCGATTCGTCTCTCCGAAGCCCTGGTTCGGGAACATATACATCTTGCCGTCAGCGGAGAGCGCTGCCTTCGCCTCATCCGGGTATTGCTTCATCCAGGCGGTCAGATTCGGCAGCTTGTCCATGTATTCCATCAGGTCCACGAGTGCTCCCTGCTGACCGAATTTGTTCGATTCCTTGCGGTTGGGCATATACATCAGATCCGGCAGCGCATTGGAAGCCACCGCCAGGTTCAACGCTTCAGCCAGCTTCCCGGAAGGTGTCTGCACCTCCAGCGTGACGCCGGTCTGATCCTTGATCCAGCCCCATACCGGCCAGTCCTTGGAATAAGGGAAGGTGGGATTGTTGTCCAGCAGTGCGGTGAAGGTGTGGGCCTGCTTCGCTTCCGAAGTGGCCGGAGAAGCTTCTCCTCCAGGTGCAGCCGTAGCCGCAGGCGAAGCGGGATTGTTATTGCCCCCGCTGCAGCCGCTCACCAGGATTGCCGCTGCCGCGAGGGGCAGCATTACAGACTTCCATTTGTTCATTCTTCATCTCTCCCTTAAGTAGTAGTTATGGTTCAGACCGGTTCAGCCCTTCACTGCACCGATCATGGCGCCTTTGACAAAATACTTCTGAACAAACGGATATACCGTGAGTATCGGCAGCGTAGAGACCATAATCGTTGCATATTTGAGCGACTCTTCAACAACCTGGTTGTCTCCCCCGATCCCGGTCACATCCCCCGAGCTTGCGCTTCCCGCCAGCACCAGATTGCGGAGCAGCACCTGTAGCGGGAACAAATCCGGGGTGCGCAGATACAGGAGCGGATAGATGAAGTTATTCCACATGCCGACTGCGTAAAATAAAGCAATAGTGGCGAAGGAAGCCTTCGACAGCGGAATGATGATGCGCATGAATATCCCGATATCATTCAATCCGTCGATGCGCCCGGATTCCTCCAGCTCCTTGGGAATGCCCGAGAAGAAGGTGCGCATCAGAATCAGATTCCAGGTGCTGACCGCGCCCGGCAGGACCATACCCCATACGGTATCCACCATATTCAGGGAGCGGACCACGAGGAAGGTCGGGATCATCCCGCCGCTGAAGAACATCGTCACGACGATCAGCATCGTGAAGGTCTTACGCAGCGCCATATCCCGGCGGGAGAGCGCATAGGCCCCGGTTGACGTAACCACCAGCGAGATCAGCGTGCCGAGCACGGTGTAGATCAGCGTGTTTTTATAGGCCGTCCAGATCTTCGGGTCTCCAAGCACCAGCTCGTACATCTTCACATTGAAGCCCTTGGGCCAGAACGAGACCGTGTTCTTGATGACATTGATATCGCTGCTCAGAGACACCGCCAGCATGTGCAGGAACGGATAGAGCGTAATCACCACAACGATCAGCAGAAAGAACGTGCTGACAATATTAAACAAGGATATTCTCGGTGATCTCATCACCACACCTCTTCTCTACCATAGACTTGTCTCACTGAGACGGCGGCTGATGTAATTGGCGCTATAGATGAAGATCAGGCTGATAATCCCCATGAACAGGTCAATGGAAGCGCCATAGCTGAAGTTCCCCTGCTCCATTCCGACCCGGTACACATACGTGCTGATGATGTCAGCTGTATCATAGATCGCCGGGTTCTGCATCAGGAATACCTTCTCGAAGCCAATCTCCAGCACCTTGCCGATATTCAGAATCAGCGTGATGACAATCGCTGGTGAGATGCCGGGCAGCGTGACATGCCATATTTTGCGCATCCGGCTGGCCCCGTCCATGTCGGCTGCTTCATAGAGCTGGGGATCAATCGCCGTTAATGCCGCCAGATAGATGATGGTCTCCCATCCGATATGCTGCCAGATCTCCGAGAGAACATAGATCCCCCGGAACATCCCCGGCTCATTCATGAAGTTAATCGGTCCAATTCCGAACGTGCCCAGCAGATTGTTAATCAGGCCTCCTGTCGGCGACAGGAACATAATCACCATGCTCGCCACAATGACATTCGAGATGAAATGCGGCAGATAGCTGACCGTCTGCACGAACTTTTTGAACGCGGCCTTACGGACTTCATTCAGCAGAATGGCAAGAATCACCGGGGCAGGGAAACCGAACACCAGCTTGTACAGACCCAGGAGCAGGGTGTTCTTCATCAGCGGCCAAAAGTCAGGATTCTCAAAAAACATCCGGTAATACTTCAGCCCCACCCAGTCGCTGGCCCAGATTCCTTTAAACAGATTATAATCCTTAAACGTAATGACGAGGCCGAACATCGGCGCATACCGGAAAATCAGATAGTACAGCAGGCACGGCAGGAACAGCAGCCATAGCGTTTTGTTATGGTTCCAGGTCCGCAGCAGACGCCCTTGACGCCGGTAAGGATCTTTCATTTCCTTTCGTAAGTTGTCTTGTACTACACTCGTTTGAGCCATAGGCATTCCCCTCTTGTTCTTAATGATGCAGCTCGCTGAATGTCAGCTAACTTCCCCTCTGCTTCCGGGGTTTGTCTCCGAATTATAGCGGCAAGTCTTTGGGAAGCGCTATCAGCATGTTATATATCTTTTCGCCCTATTTGCGTATTTCCCTAGAATAGCGTATAAATCAGCAAAAGTGCATATTGTGCGTGTCAGCTTTGTGCCGCTATGATAGGATAAAACGATAACCAAGCGGCTGCACCTGAAGGGGGAATACATATGAAGAGACCGCTTACCAGCCAATTTGCCCTTAGCGGCCTGTTCGTGAAGCTCATGCTCAGCTTCCTGAGCGTCATCCTGCTGCTGGCTTCATTCAATCTGTTCTCTCATCTATATCTTAGCGGGAAGGTCTATCAGGAGGTGGTTCGGCAGAACGAGCAGAGTCTGAAGCAGACGGTGGAAGGGTACGAGAATCACTTCCGGCTGACGCAGAATATGATTCTGGCGCTGACCCAGTCGGATACGTGGACAGCCAACCTGGGCATTCTCAGCCATCTGAAGGAGAACCGGCGGTATGATATTCTCAGCGAGGTCAAGTCGGATCTGATGACGCTGTACGGGAATCCTTTTATGCACATTGAGAATTTCATTCTGTACTTCAAAGCGGAGGACTATGTTCTTGAGAAAGAGGGACTGAGTACCGCGGCCGACATGTTCGGCAAATATTATTACAGCGGAGAGTATCCGGCGGACTTCTGGAGCGCCCAGACCATGGACAACCAGTATCTGAAGGTCCTCCCTGCTGCTTCTTTTACGGAAACAACAATGAGCTCCACGCGTGCGCTCGGGCGGCTGATGCCGGTTATGATCAAGGCTATTCCTTATGAAGAGGTCTACGGCATTGTGATGCTGAATCCGCAGCGGCTGGAGCAGGCGTACGGGGATGCCGGGAAGAATCCCTTCTATATAATGGATGCGCAGGACCGGCTGCTCTTCTCCACCGCAGAGACGGAGCTGCCAGCGCTGGAGTATGCCGTGAATACAAGCGCTCATGAGCGGATAGGGGACAAGTATTATTTCTATCAAAAAGGGGCGCAGACCGGCTTCACCTACGTCCGGGTCACCGAGGTTGCCGCCATCGCGAGCGGGCTGCGCGGCATGCGGCTGCTGCTCGCGGTTCTGCTCGCTGCTGCGGTGCTGGTCAGCCTTCTGTTCTCGCTCCTGTTCAGCTACCGGCTGAACCAGCCGCTCCAGCGCCTGATCGCCGCGTTCGACCGCAAATCCGGCAGCGTCCCCGGCAAGGTGAGCAGCGTCAAGGAGTTCGCCATTATCGGCGACCGTCTGAGCTCCATCATGGAGAACAACCGGTTCATCCAAAACGATCTGGCGCACAAGAATTCGCTGGTCCGCCAGTATGCTTATACCCATAAGGTGAAAAATATTCCGCTGAACGCAAGTCTGAATGAGCTGGAGGATGCCCTGCATTCCGAACGCCCGTATGCCTCCATCCTGTTCAAGCTCAGCTTCACCCGCCTGCCGGAGGAGCCGGAGAAGCATACGCTGGCGTTATGGCAGCTGATTCAGCGCCTCTTCACCGGGGAGGAATCCGAGAACGTCGCCTTGCAGCCGGAGCAGGATCTGCTCTTGCTGCTGCTCTTCGATCCCGGTCCGCAGAGCGCCATTCTTCAGGTGCTGGGCACTTTGCAGGAGCTGCTGGCAGAGGAGCATTCCCTCTACCTCACGATAGCGGTCAGCCCGGTGTATTCGGGGGAAACCCCGTTTACCGATGCTTACCACAACCTGTCCGAGCTGCTGAAGGAACGCAGACTGAACGGGGAGACACAGATCATCGTGGAGCCGCGGGCCTCGTCGGCTAAGGCGTTTCATCTGAAGGTCACTCACGGGGAAGAGCTGCATAACCTGCTGCAGTCCGGCAGCGAAGAGGCGATGTTCGGGTGGCTGGACCGCCAGCTGGAGCAGCTGCAGAATAAGGATGCCGCTGCGGAGGATTTCCGGGCTTTTGCTGCGGGAGTGGCAGAACAGACAAGCAAGACCGTCATGAAGCTGAATCTGCCGGAGCTTGAAATGGGGCTGGTCGCGGCCCTGTCCGGTGAGCCGTTCGCCGCCTTCTATTCCACGCAGCAGTATAGTGAATGGCTCCGGGAGCTGGTGACTCCGGTGCTTGCGGCGATCCGCAGCGGCTCGGAGACCCGGGACCCGGTCATCAGCTTCGTGCTGGAGTATCTGGAGAAGCATTACGGGGAAGACATCAATCTCAATATCGTAGCCGACAAGCTGAATCTGACCTCCGGCTATCTGTCGAGCATCTTCAAGGAGAAGACCGGCATTAACTTCAGCGAATATCTGAACACGCTGCGGATCGAGCGGGCCAAGGAGCTGCTGGTGAATATCGACCTGCGCATCCAGGATATCGCGCTTCAGGTCGGCTACCAGAATGTGAACTCGTTCATCCGTATGTTCAAGCGTGCCTCTGGCTTAACGCCGGGTGAGTACCGCAAGCGGGCTGGCGGGGAGAATCACAGTTAAGTGTTTATCGGACGGGGACCCCGGTTTCAGCCGGAAATCTTCATGGGCGGCGTCCTTGAACTGCGGATCGGCAAACTGCGAGCTGGAATCGTTCCCCGTGCCGCGCTGATACAAGGCGAAGCCGGGGTATTCCTTCTTTTTCCATACCCATACAGCCTGATCTGCCCCTCCTTCTGCATAATAAAGGTTGCCGTCCACCGTATTCTTGCTGTTGCTCGTATATTCGTTGCTGATCATAACGCCGGAATCACCTGCTACGATAATATTGCCGGTAATGACATTACCGCTTAAGTTAGCTTGCAGATACAATTGACCATTACCGTCGCCCAGCAGGTCGTTCTTGTACAGCGTATTCGACTCAACAATGCTATCGCTGGTGCCTCCACGTCCCTCATCATAACCGCCCATTGCAATGCCTGTCAGCCGGTTGCGGTAGATCAGATTGTCTTTGACCGTAATATCACTGGGTTAGCCTTCCCTTGTGTTCAGAAGCAAGCTCAAGGCCTATATCATTATCATACAAGCGATTCTGCTCCACCCGGATTGATCTTCCTCCATCGATGTAGATTCCGCCTGCTGAATGGCTCTTGTTCGGTACAGGGTTCCCATAAGACGGATTAAGATTGGATGAAATCCCGTATACCACATTTCCTTTGACCGTCCCGTTACGCGCCTGATCCACCCGCTCGTCTCCGGCCGTTCCCTCAAATCCGATCAGGTCGATCCCGATGTTGTCACTGTCATGAACGATATTGTTCGTAATCTCAAAAGTATCCACATTGCCGTTCACGACCAGCGCCTCACTTGAACCAAGCACCAAATCGTACACTTCATTGCCATCAATCGTCAGTTCTTGCAGCGCTTCCTTCGCTTCGGTTCCGTACACGGCAATACCATGGGCATCCCTCCCGGTAAGCCCGTCTCCTTCAGGCGTGGCAGTATTGGCTATGGAATGAATGCGGTTATTGAGCACAGAGATGTCCTTCCCCGAACCGTGAATATAGATGCCTGCGGGAATTTCGCCAAGGGATGCCGTCTTGTAATTGCGGATTTCCAGTTGCTGAATCGTTACATAGCTTGCCTGATGGATCTCGACCAGACCCTCCAAGCCGTCAACCGGCAGGCCTTCGCCGTCGAGAGCCGCCGTCTCATTCGGATAACCGGTGAATACGACAGGACCGGCATCCTCCGAGCCTCCCTTGGAGATGTGCAGCTTCTGGTGATACACGCCTCCGCGAATATAGACACGGGTTCCCGGCTCTGCGAGGTCCGCAGCATGCTGAAGCGTCTTCCAGGGCGAATCTATGGTCCCTTGATTACTGTCTGCTCCATCGACTGCCACATAGTAAGTGTTTGCCTGATTCGGCTGCGGCGCTGCACTGGACTTCGGGGCCGGAGCTGTACTTTGCGTGTATTCCGGCTTAGCTTCCGGCGAAGTTTGAACTGATAACGGCGTGTTCCGGGCGCCGGAACATCCGGGTAATGCGATAATACTAAGCACGATAGCCGATCTCCAGAAAATTCTTAGCATTTATGCACTCTCTTTTCAGCTTATTTATGATCCTCACCCAAATAAATACGGATGATTGCATCTATATATTGCATGACCTCATCTGTCATCCCGTACACCCGTGCAGCTTGTCCTTCCTTTGGTGTAATGTACTCCCAATATTTCTGAATCAGCTGCTCATCACCGCCGAACATCTTGTCGGCGTATTCTATGATTGAGGCGGCGAGTTGCTGCGCCGCTGCAGAATCAGGCGGCTGCGCTAGCAGTCCTGAGACCCGTCTGAGGATATCGGACCACTCCATAGCGAGCGGGTTACTTACATCGCTGATCGGCAGCACCTCCAGCTCTTCCGGGGTGAAGACCTGCTGCCGCAGCTGTGGAACCTGGGAAGGCTGTTCAAGCTCACGGATAAATCCGAGCATCTCATCAATATTTACTTGTTCGGTTGCCCGCATAGCGTACAAGGTGGAGAACAGCAGATGCTCTACCGCCCGCAGCTTCTCCTGCTCCTGCTTCACGAAGACCATCTGCTGCGTAAGCGCACGGCTCCAGACAGCAACATCATGATGTGCAACCTCACCGTTGTCGAGGATCACTTTAATTTCACCCAGCTTGAAATGCATTTGCTTCAGCACAGCAATCTTCTGCAGCCGCAAAATCTCATTCTCGCTATAAGAGCGGTACTGGTTCCTGGTATCCCTGTCCGGCTGCAGCAAGCCCAGCTTCTCATAGTAATGCAGGGTGCGGACAGACACGCCGGTTAGCTTGGACAGCTGCCCTACGGTATACATCGGCTTCCCTCCAAATAGGAATATTATTGGCTATATAAGAAGCACTTAAGAGTTGAACTTGAAGCTTCATCGGCACTGCGGTGAACATTTGGACTTCCGGCCGCTGTTAGGTTTGGATTTCCTAATTTATACCGCTGAATGCGGTAGAAATCCAAACCTAAAGGCGGTCGCTGACGCTCCTACAGTTCCAAATTTCCCCTCCGCTTCTTTTGCTTTTAGTTTATTACTTTAGTGCTTCTTATATAGAGGGTTTGGCACAGTAAATCATCCGGCATTGGCACGCCCGGATGATGATTTATTACTGCGAGGCTGTCCGCAGACGCCGCCGGCGCCACAGGTTGAGCAGTACCAGCAGCACAGCGCTGCCGACAATGATTATACCAAACTGGATCACAACGGGACCGGTCCCTGCCTCCAGCTCGTTGTACGTCATCAAGCGCTGTTCCCTCTGCAGAATAACAAACCGCGCCATTGCCAGATACGTCAGATGAAAGCCGATGGAAGCCCACAGCGACCCGGTCAAGCTGCGCCATAGCTGAAGCATCGTGCCATAACATAACAGCATAATCACATATTCTGCGTTAATGCTGCTTCCGCGGTCTATTCCGCTCCAGGCTTGCAGCTGGTTCACCGTAACCGGCACCAGCACAAACAGCAGCACCTGAGCGCCGTAAGCTGCGAAGGCAGACAGGCGCAGCCGTAAGCCGCTGTATACAATCCCTCTCATTGACAATTCCTCTGGCAGCGCCTCGTACAGGAAGGCAATACATGTATTGAGGGCTACAGCCAGCAGCAGGTCCATAGAGAAATGCCAGGCTGTAATGGTGGTCCAGCCCAGCGCACCCGTAATTATGAAGCCCACTCCCCCCATCAGCAAGGCTGACGCTGCACCGCCCAGCATATGCAGGAACGCAGCCGGTGTCAACGGCAGCAATCTGGCGGTCAGGCGGAACCGGCGCTGAATCAGACAGACCGCGGGCACAATAAGCAGCGCCGCGGTCAAGGCTTGGACAACGGCAATTTCGTTGTCCGTTGCACCGGAAGCCCGGAGGGCGTTGCCGGCAACCGTGGCCGTGAACAGTCCCAGCGTCATGGCGAGCCACCCAAGCGCTGTAATTGCCAGCCATCTCCCTGCTGATCCCCGGCCATCGTTGTGTCTTGCAGGTAGTGTTATTCTATCCATTGTGCATCCCTCCTGCCCCCATTGTAAACCCTCCAGTATACGTCAGGGTCAAGCTTGGGATCGATGGGATCGCCTAAGTCATATCATCCCGCAGCGCATCAATGATATTCTCCCGCTTGATTGTGCTGACCGAATACAGCATGGTAACGAATACGATCAGGAGCACGCTGATTACACTGATGCCGATGCTGGCCCAGGGGAAGACATAACCGATATTGTCCGCGCCGCCGATGAGCATGCCCCGGTAGATCAGCCAGGAGAAGGCCAGCCCGGCGGGAAGCCCGAACAAGAGCGCCCTCATGCCATAGAAGGCACACTCGAAATTCATCATCTTCTGGAAATTGCGGTCAGACATCCCCACCGAGCGGAGCATTGCCAGCTCCCGGCGGCGCAGCTTAATGTTCGTCGAGATCGTGTTGAACACATTGGCAATCGCGATCAGCGAGATCATGATAATGAAGGTATAGGCGAACACGTTGATGATGAATATCGTATTGCGGCTCTCATCCATCATCGCATACACATTATACAGCTTATATTCATCCGTAATTTGCGCACCCTGGATCGTCTTCTCCATCTCCGCGACCGACTGTGCCGGATGCTTGGAACGAAAAGTCAGGCCCTTCACTGCCGGCGGACTGTCCGCCGTCTCAAACTTGCCGATGAGTGAATAAGGAGCGATCATCCGGAAGAAGAACGGTTGACTTGCGCCGGGGCTTCCTGGAACCGGTAGGGTATCCGGCGGTACAGTCTCTACGAACGTAACCGTTACGTCATGCCCTTGCCCAATCTTCGACCCTCCCTCTGATTCGGGGGCAATGGTCAGGGTAGAGGATGAACGCTTGAACAAATTACGGAACTCGTCAACCTCCTTCAGCCGCTTATCGTCGGCAGGACTCATCGATTTGGCAACGGCGAGTAACTTGGCGTCCGGACCCGTATATTCCTCTGCAGACAAGCCCAGTCCTTCGAGAATCTTCAGGTAGGCCTTGTCATCCAGAAACTGCAGATCGACGGGCAGTGATACCTGCTCATCCGACCGGCCCGGCGAAGGAGCACCTGTTTTTCCTGCATTTCCTGCTTTTCCATCATTGACTGCTTTCACCAAGTCCCCCTCTTTGCCCCAATAGGCATCCGAGAGCTCGCTTGCCTGGGCTGTCCCCGTCACTTTCAGCAGCGTCTGGTAAGAGCTCTCATAGATGCCGCCTGCGGTTCTGAGCTTGTCGTAGAGCGCCAGTATTTCACTGTCTTTCATAGTTGGTGTGGCGAAGCCGATATCATAGTTGGTGAACGCTACCGCCTGTTCCGACATCTGCTTCAAATCAGTGACAAAAGCGCTGGCCGATATAAACAGCACGACGCTTAACATGAGCGACAGCACAATGCTGCGGTAGCGTTTCTTGTTTCTTTTGAAATTCTTAAGTGCAAGGGTGCCTTCGAGACCGTAGATACGCTGCGCCCGGCTGGACGTCTTCACAGCCTTGGCTTCAACCTTGACCTCGTTCGTCTGGCGAATACTCTCCATCACGGGAGTGCCTGCCGCCTTCCTGGCCGGAATGTAGGCCGAGATCAGAATCGTAACCATACTTAGCGCTGCCGCACACGCAATGGCCGGAACGGACACCTTCAAGCTCAGCGGTACGCCGGAATAGAGAATATTCCCGAAATTACTGGATACGACAGTTAGCACTAGTCCCATGCTGCCTATTCCTAAGAGAATGCCAGCCGGTATTCCGGCCGCACCAATACACAGACCTTCGAACAGCACAGAGTTACGCAGCTGCTTCGCTGTGGCTCCCACCGATGAGAGAATGCCAAACTGGCGTGTGCGCTCATTCAGGGAGATGGTGAAGGCGTTGTAGATCATGAAGATCGAACCGGTCACAATAATAAAAGCGACGATCCCACCAACCGTGTACAGTAGAGCAGTTAGCAACCCGCTGCTTGAGACGCCCATGAAGCGCAGCACATTATCGTTGTAGATGTAAGCATGGCCTGAAGCGGTGCTGCTGGCGTAAGCCTTCACTTCACGCGGATGCTTCAGGGTAACATATAAGCTGAAGCTGTCCGCCCGCTCTGACGGATCGGCTCTGGTAATCAGGGTATAGCCTGGTGCAGCGGATTCCTCAAAAGCAGGCCTTGCGCAGATTCCGACGACCTTGTAGGTTCGCTCTGCCCGGGGCACCAAAGCTTCAGCGGCCTTATCCGCCTGATAGGCATCATGCTGGTTCAGCCGCTGGTTGCCGTTCATCCGGTCTCCCACAGCCAGTGTGAGCATGTCGCCTTCCGCGAACTTGATTCCGCCGTTCGCCGCCAGATGTGACGGGACTAGAATCTCACTGCTGTTATCCGGCATTCGGCCGGAGACCAGAGTGACGGGCAAGATACCCGGGGAAGCTTCGTCTTCACGTACGCCAGCAATGAACAGATAAGGCTTATCCGGGTTCTTCCCGCCGCTAAGTGCCGCATAGCCAATATTTTCGAAGGATGCTGTACGGGCTACGGCCTGATCGTGTGTCCGTTCCTGCAGGAAGGAGGAATCCACAGCCGGGAACCCGATGTGCCAGCCGCCGTATTTGGCAATGGAGCCCTTGATCATATAGCTCTGCAAGGATACGGCGAAGGTGGAGACAGCAGTGATCATAGCAGTGGATAGGATTACTCCGATAATCGTTACAATGGTCCGCGTGCGGCTTTTTTTGAGGCTCTGGAGGGTAACCTTATTGAAAATATTCATGGCCGTACCCGTTCGTCCCGCACAACCCGGCCGTCCGAGATGCCGATAATCCGGTCTGCCTGGAGGGCAATATTCTCGTCATGCGTAACGATGAGCAGGGTCTGCCTATACTTCTGATTACTTAATTTCAGCAAATTAATAATCTCATGTCCATTCCGGCTGTCGAGGCTGCCTGTGGGTTCATCCGCCAGCATGACCGCCGGGGCATTCATCAGTGCGCGTCCGATGGATACCCGCTGCTGCTGTCCGCCCGAGAGCTGATTTGGCAGATGCGTTCTCCGGTCCGTCAGCCCCAGCAGCTCAAGCAAATCGTTCAGCCGCTCCTCGTTGACCTTGCGTTTGTCCATCAGAATCGGCAAGGTGATATTCTCCACCACATCCAGCGTGGGAATCAGATTGTGGAACTGGTAGATCAGCCCGACCTGCCGCCTGCGGAAGATCGCCAGCTTGTCATTGCTCTGCGCATATACATCCTGTCCGTCCAGATAAACATTGCCGCTTGTCGGCACATCAACACCGCCGATGATGTGAAGCAGTGTAGACTTCCCGGAGCCGGAGGAGCCGATGATCGCCGTGAATTCCCCCTTCTCAATCGTCAGAGACACCTCGTCCAGCGCTGTAACCCGGTTATCTCCCTTCCCGTAGACCTTGCTCAGCTTGTCAATTCTCAAAAACTCCATGCTGCAATTCTCCCTTCACCTGATCTGTCCCTATCATAGAGCCGCAAGCTTACATCTCTGTGACTTTCAGGTGAGAGATCCGTCACTTAGGGAAACGAAGCCTGAAGAGCGCACCGCCTTGCGGATGATTATGTGCGGTAACGGTTCCTAACTGCCGGGTGATAATCATTTTGCAGAGGGCGAGGCCGATTCCGTACCCTGCATGATTAGGGTTACTGCCGCGATAGTAGCGGTCGAACAGCCGGGGGATTTCTTCCTTGCTGAAGCCCGGGCCGTTGTCATGTACTATCAGCTCGGTATACAGCGGATTGTCTGTGCAGACCAGCTCAATCTTCCCGTTCTCCCCTGCGCTTTCCAGGCAATTCTTCAGGATATTCTGGATCGCTTCCGGAAGCCAGGCCGGATCGCCTCGGATCACTACTCCTGAAGGGCAATCGATCCTTAAGTCTACATTGCGCAGCTCCATCTGGATCAGGAACGGACGAACAGCGGTGCGGAGCAGGTCGTTAACGGCGATAGGCCCGCTTTGAAATACAACAATACCCGCATCCAGGCGGGATAGCCTGAGCAGAGAGGTAATCAGCCAATCCATCTGCATCAACAGCTCCTCGGTTTCCCGTATAAAAGCTTTCCGCTCGTCTTCCGCAGGACTATTCGCAAGCAGCGTCATAATCAGGTTCACCGAGGTGAGCGGGGTACGGAGCTGGTGGGCGATGTCAGCCAGGGAATCGGCAAGATGGCCCTTTTCCTTAATCAGCTCGCGGTTCTGATCCCGGATGCGCTGCGTCATTTTGGTAATCTCGCTATGTAAGATGGATAACTCGCCCTCTTCCGAATCAGCGATGAACAGATGGTCCGCATTATGCAGCACCCGGTCAATTTCATCGGACAATCTCGCCAAGCTCCTGTATCTGGCCCGGGTAAATCCAACGAACGCTGTGCCAAAAGTAGCAGCGCAGCCTATGGCCAGGACGCCCGCTGCCGTGTTCATGACGAATCCAGCCGTTACAGCGGCAACGGCGAGGAGGACGAACACCGCGGCAAACTGCCGGACCTCTCTATTGCGCAGCATCGCTGCCCCCCAGCCGGTATCCCGTCCCCCGCACCGTCAGGATGATCTTCGGGCTTGCCGGATCGCACTCGATCTTCTCCCGCAAGCGCTTGATATAAACAGTCAGCGTATTGTCATTGACGAACTCGCCCGCTGCGTCCCACAATTCATCCAGCAGTCTGCCCCGTGTAATAATGGTTCTGGGATTGTTCACAAATACGAGCAGCAGCCGGTATTCCAGCGCGGAGAGGAATACCTCCCGGCCGTTTTTTTTCACAACTCCGCTGGCCGGATCAACATGCAGCCCGCCGAGATCAAACGCGGACCCGGAGCGCCCGCTTTTTCGCAGAGCCGTGCCCATCCGCGCGATCAGCTCCCGTGGCCGGAAAGGCTTGGTGATGTAGTCGTCCGCCCCCATATTCAGCCCGGTCACCACACTCGCCTCGTCGCCCGAAGCCGTCAGGAAGATGACGGGAATGTCCTGCTCCTCCTTGATCTCCGTGCATACCGTAAAGCCATTGCCGTCCGGCAATGAGATATCAATCAGCGCCAGGTCAAACATATATCCGTCAAGCGCAGCCGTTGCTTCCTTGCGCGTAGGCGCGTGCGTGACAGTGAACCCCTCCGAGTGAAGCAGCAGCACCAGGTTTCGCGCAATGGCCGGATCGTCTTCAACCAGCAATATTTGTGTCATATTTAAGGGCCTCCGTTGTAGCCTGTTATGTATAAAAAGGTACTCTTATTAAGAGTACCTGTAAAGAAATCATTAAATTAATACTGGGCAGCCTGCGCCTGATCCGGCGCCTTATGCTTCATGATCGGTAACATCATAAGTGCACCCAGGAGGAACAGGAGTCCGGCTCCGCTGTAAATGGTACTAAGCGGCAAAGCGCTCTTTAGCGCACCCGACAGCGACATGGACACCACCATCATCCCGACGAACATCGGATTCAGCACCCCGTTGACCCGGCCGACAATGGAGCTATTAGACCATCTCAGAATCATCGTACTGATCCCGATATGAATACAAGGGAACATCAGCCCGTTCAGGAACTGGATGGTCAGCGTGAGCGGAATACTTGTCGAGAACCCGACAATGGTCGTACATACGGCACCTGCCAGCATCCCCATGGCGAGCAGCAGCTGAGGCGGAACTTTTTTGGCGAAGGCGGCCACGAGCCCTCCCCCGATCAGCATGGCTGCACCGTTGACCATAAGCATGTATTGCAGGAACTCCTTGCTTCGGCCAAGCCGCTCTGTAACGATGAACAGATTCAGTGCCTGGGCTGCGCCCACGGCAAGTCCCGCCAGTACAAACGCAAGTCCGAGCATCCGCAGCACCTGGCTCTGCCAGACATACCGGAAGCCTTCGGTGAAGTCCTTACGGAATTGCCCTTTCGCCGCAACTGTCCCGGCTTCCATATGATCCTCCGGCAGACGAATAAGCACGAGCGCAGACAGCAGAAAAGCAACGCCCATTACGGCAATGGAGATCTCAAGGCCGAAGGTGCTGTACACGAAAGTGCCTAACATCGGTCCGAGAACCATAAAGATGGCCATCAGCGATTGGAAGAGCGCCATCCCCTGCTGCAGCTGTTCCTCCGGTACATGGAACTTAAATAACCGCATACTGGAAGGCTGGGAGAACTGTGACAGAATGGCCGAGATGAAGGCGACCAGATACACGGATTCCCACGAACCGAAGTGAATGCTGAGCAGAACTGCGAACACCGATACCGCAGACAGGGAATCACACCAGATCATCGTCCGCTTCGGGCGCCACCGGTCCGCAAAGGTTCCTCCAATGAAGGAAAAAACAAAGATAGGCGCAAATTCAGCTACGCTGATCAGCGAAATGGCGTAGGGATCATTATTGGTCCGCTCCGCAACATAGAGCAGAATGGCGAAATTACGCACCCAGATCCCGATCTGCAGCAGCACACTGGATAATAAAATCGTCTGCAGAAAGCGATTACGGAACAGGCTTGCTGGATTTGCGCTTGGGTCATGCTGATTCAATCGTTTAACCCCCTATTTATAGATAAAATACGCTCAGCTTCTTAAGGCGGGGTTCTCCTTTCACTCTCTATATTATAAGGAGCGGACCGCGATCTTGAAAGCTATAAATGCAGGAACAGACGGGGTCAAGCGATCCCAAAATATTCCTTCAGCCCCGCTACGATAGCAGCCGCTACCCGGTTCTGGAAATCGTCGGAGAACAGGATGGCTTCCTCGGCGGCATTGGACAAGAAACCAACCTCCAGCAGCGTAGCGGGCATGTTGGAATATTTCAATACGATATATTTATTGTATTTAACCTTGCGGTCCGGAAAGCCGGTGGTCCCTTGCAGATGCCGATGCATGATATCGGCGAAGGCTTTACTCTCCTGGCTGTAATAATAGGTTTCGGTTCCCCGCACCTTGGGCGACCCTGTGACAGAATTGCCATGGATGGAGACGAAGGCATCGGCCTGCAGCTCATTGGCCATCTCTGCCCGCTGCTTGTTGGGCGGATAGGTATCCTCACGGCGTGTCATCACAACATTGAACGCCGGCTCCTGCAGCAGCAGGCGCTCCACCTTCAAGGCGACGCTAAGGTTGAAATCTTTCTCCAGCTTCTTCGTAATGCCGATCGTTCCCGGGTCCGCACCTCCATGGCCGGCATCAATAACAACGGTCTTCTTCCCGCTGCCCGGCTGGACCGGCTCTGCCGGAGGCAATTCGGCTGTGGCAGAGCTCAGATCGACGACCAGGAGCCGGGAGGCGGCATCCTCCTCGATGTAACTTGTATACTTCGTATCCGCAGAGAGCGCAATCACAACCCGCAAGGTGGCGGCGTCCGGTTCGAATAGCCCGTAATACAGCTTGTTGACATTGGGAACGCCGGTAACGGTCTGCTCGCCGGATTGGGTGCGGCTATCCCACGATACTGTCTGTAAGAAATCTGCGGAAAAGTTCGTTCGGGGCAGCTCCACTACAATCTGCAGCGGTTCGTTTCCGGTATGTACAGACGGCTGGACATCGCCGGTAAAAGCAAGCATCAGGCGGTCATCGCTGAAGCTGAGACTATGGACGGTGGAAGTCGCCGCGGCTCCGGCGGGCAGGGGCACCGGCTGGTCCGGGACTTCAGGGCTTGCCGGAGCAGGAGTGATGGCCGGCTGCTCCGGCGGAAGCGGGGCTGAAGTCAAGCCCACCACCTTGAGACTGTTGTCCCAGCTCACCTGGACACCCATGGCTTCGCTGATGAACCTTAGCGGAACCAGTGTGGTTCCGTTACGGTTCCGGGGAGCGGTGGCCAGCGAATGGGAGGCCCCATCGATCAGGGCTTTCTTTTGGCCGATCGTCAGCACTATACTGCCGGATTCCTTCGGGATGGTTACGGTTCCAACCTGTTGATTCCAGAGAACCCCCATTCCCATATTCTCCGCAATGATCCGCAAGGGAACCATCACACTGCCGTTGATCAATTCGACTTTGTCTTTCTTTTGCATAGGGATCGCTTGCCCGTCCAGTATTATGGTCGGACTTGTCTTCACAGCGGCACTGGCCTGCCCGTTGAGCGGGAAGCATAAGAATAGAACAGCCAAAAGGAAGAACCAACTACATTTTTTCATAAGTGCATCTCATCCATTTCATCTAATTTGTAGAATTGCTGATTCTTAAATTAGACTCCAATAATTGGAATAGGTTGCGAAATTGAGCATTTATAATTAGTTATATCAAGTGGAAACGGGTTTGCCATCCTTTTAAAGGACGGTACCGTTTCAGCGAGAAATAGAAGGATAATTATAGCGCGAAGCATATAAATTCTTATTTTTCTACGAAAAAACGGCACCCCGAGGGGCGCCGCGCTATAGTATTCCATTCTCCCTACTGGGCTTGCTTCAATTGAACGGTCTTCATGTATTCCTTGAATTCCTCGACGATTTCTTTGTACTTCGTATGGTGCAGGTAATGGGAGCCTACCATTGGTATCAATTTACCCTGTGAAGACTGCTTCGCCTGCTCCTCATGCAGCGGAATCCACTGCTTGTTGTTCTCGTTATTGGATTGTGCGAACAGCAAGACCGGCAAATCCTGCGGGTATTTCAGCTTTGAGCCGTTTTTGAAATTGGAACCAAGGTGGCTAAGCTCATTCATCAGTGTGGAGTTATTGCCGTGTACATTGGTGATCAGTTTCATCTGCTCTTTGGTATGCTCATCATAGTCAAGCGATTTAAACGAATCTCCGCTGAGCTTCGTTAGCAGCCGCATTACACCTGAATCTTTAGCAAACTTCATCGCTCCGAGAGGCAATTTCACATCCATGCCTGGCTGATTGGGCACACTACTGTCAATTCCTACGAAGGCTTGAACTTCATCCGGATAAGCATTTACATATGATACAGCATAGAGTCCTGTAATGGAATGTCCCATCAGAATGTAACGCTTCAGACCGAGCTGCTCCACAGCCTCATGAATTTCACTGATGATATTCTCTGTCGTTCTTTCTTTATCCGTCCCATCGCTCAGGCCATAGCCGAAAGGCTCGATGGCTACGACTTTGTACGAAGGCGTCAATTGGTCTATCAGCGGCTTGAAATCAAGCACAGGCGAAGCGGTTCCTTGCCCCGGCAAGAGAACTATGGTCTGTTCACTGCTGCCTTGAATCAGCACATTCATCTTTTTCCCGTCTACATTGACGTATTGCCCGTACGATTCGATCTTCTTCTTCTCTATCCCGTTACTGATGACATTAACGATAAAGGTGATGCCTATGAACAGCACGAGCACTCCGATAATGCCACCTAATATTTTCAACCATAATCTCCGTTTCTTGCGTCCCTTTTCAGGTTTATTTATTTCAGCGGTTCCTGCCATGTCCATCTTCTCCTGTCCTTCTATCTGTAGATTCGCCTTAGCGGTATAGATAGAGTCTACTTGATTAAGATGTCCTCAACATGACGGCATTATGAACGGAGTATGAACTCGGCTATTTTAATTCAATCATTCGGGATCAATCCATCCCCACAATAGACCAGTTATGATCTACCTCCGGTATGATCGTCTGGCGCTCCCTGATGTAATGAACCAGCAACTCACGGACGCTGCAGTCCGACTCCCAGTGCTTGACGGCGCTGACCAGTCCAGAGGCCTTCAACAGGCTGCTGTAGCGGTAATTGTTAACGGCAAGCTGTAGCTCGTCCGTATCGGCAAGCGGTCTGCCCCGGTAGGCCAGATGGATGATCCGCCGGCCCACCGGCTGGGAGATATCAATCTGATAATTAATCCCAGCGAACATATCGTAGAGGTAGCTCGGCACCTCGGGATCAGCGGCAATCTCCGTGTCCCCCTGCTGCCACTGCCGGAAATGGGCAGCCGAAGCTTCCATATAAGCCTTAAGCTCCTTGCCGGTGACGGTTACGACATACAGCACATTGTCAAAAGGATAAATGCGGTAGACGTCTGCATACGTCAGCGGTCCCTGCTTCAGATCCGCCTTGTCGTTGAACAGACTTGTAGCGGCAACATCTGCTCCGCTGGCCTCCAGCATGGCACGCTGGATCAAGGTAATGACCGCCGTATCCTGCACTCGTCCCGCCGGCAGGCCGGCAGTCTCTTCAGGCTGGAAATCGGCGGCCGCATAGCCCAAAATGCCGCCCTCCCCCTCTATCGAAGAGCCTCCGCCGCCTCCGGCGATGAACCGGAGGGTCTCTTCATGCGCCTCGGCAACCAGATTGTGCAATTCCGGGTCCGGCTCCCAGCCGCTCATATCTACCACCGTGACCTCGCGGCTCACAACCTTGGGCTGGCCGTTGTCCAGCTCCAGTGTCAGGTCGAAGCGTACAACTTCCCGCCCCCGGTCCCGCGGTCCGCCAATAACGGTATTCCCTATACGCTGGTTCACGGTAATATGCATATGGCCGACCAGCAGCACATCTGCTTCAGGGACAAGCTCCGCAATCCGTCCGGCGGCATCCGAGCCGCCCTCTTCATCGAACTCTGCGACCATGCCCGCATGGGCACTGATCACAATCAGGTCCGCCTTCCCTTCCGCACGGAGAGAGACAGCAATCGCCTGCGCGGTCTCGGCCATATGTCCGAACCTTAGTCCCTCAACCTTATTTGCATCCCAGCGCGGAACGTTGGGGTTCGTCAGTCCGATGACCGCAATCCGGATGCCTTGCTGCTCAAGGATCACATACGGCTCTGCAAACGGTCTGCCTGCTGAATCCCAGACATTCGCCGCGAGCACCGGGAAGCTCAGCTCCTGCTTGATTCGCTCGATCAGGCTAAGGCCGAAGTTAAACTCATGATTGCCCAGGGTCAGCGCGGCATAGCCCATCGCATTAAGTGCCGCCGCAACCGGATGCATCTCATCCGGCCGCTTATTGTAGACATCGTCAGTCAGCATATTCCCCTGGAAGATGTCACCGTTATCGATCAGCAGAATCTCCGTCCCGCTCTCTCTAAGTTCACGGACGTAAGAGGCTACTCTGGCGAGCCCGTCATTTACGGTATCGAGTCCGTCTTCATAACGGTAGCCCCACAGATTGCCATGAACATCCGAGGTAGCGATAATCACGATCTTGCGCAGGTTACGGCTTGCTGCCGGTTCCATCATCTCTTTTCACCCTTCTCTTTTCTCTATTTCAGAATTGCACCTGCGGTGAAGCTCTTCTCCATCTGATCGCTGAACAGCACATAGGCGAGCAGAATCGGCAGCGTAGAGATCACCATTGCTGCGGCCAGCGGTCCCCAGCTAATGCTGTACTGGCCGCTGAAGTTCATTAGCCCGAGCGGCAGCGTCCGCAGCGATTCCTTCTGGATGAAGGTTGCCGCCATTAGCAGCTCATTCCACACAGCGAGGAACACGAAGATCGCAACCGAGGCCAGCGGCGGCTTCAGCAGCGGCAGCACGACCTTGAAGAAGGACTTCACCACCCCGCAGCCGTCGATGAACGCAGCCTCCTCCAGCTCCTTCGGCATGCTCCGCAGGAACGCCGACAGCATATAGACGCCAATTGGCAGATTCACAGCGATGTACGGCAGGATAATCGACAGCCGTGAGCTGAGAAGGCCGAGATTCTTCAGGATCATGAACAGCGGAATCAGCGTAGCATGAATCGGCACCATGACCCCCATGAGCAGAATGAACAGAATCAATCCGTTATATTTGAATCTCATCCGTGTCAGCGCGTAAGCCATCATCGAAGCGAACAGCAGCACGAAAAAGAGGGTAATCAGCGTAACTGACACACTATTGAAAAAGTATTGATTCACCTTGGCGCTTACCCAGGCTTCTGAGAAATTGCTGAACCGCCATTCTGTAGGGAGCGCCCAGACTACTCCACCGATAATCTCCGAATTATCCTTAAATGCACTGACCACAAGCCAGTAGAGCGGGAACAACTGGAGGACGGCAATGAGGCCCATCAGTAGATAGAGGCCTGTGTTTTTAGTACTCTTCAGCATGTCCGGTCCTCCTTAATATTCAATTTTTTCACGGGTAAGCACTTTATTGAGCACCCAGGCGATGATCAGACACTCCAGCACCATGAACACAGCAAGTGCGCTGCCGTAACCGAAGTTCTGCTTCAGGAACGCTTCCTGGAACATTTTCAGGGCAATCATGGTCGTAGAATGCAGCGGTCCGCCGTTGGTCATAACATACACACTTTCAAAGGTCTTGAGCGCATAAATCACGTTCAGCACGACACAAATCCGCAGCACATCAGACAATAACGGAAGCGTGATATAACGGACGGCCTTCCAGCCGACAGCTCCGTCCAGCTTCGCTGCCTCATAGTACTGCTCCGAGATGCCCTGGATACCGGCGAACAGGATCAGCATGTTATAGCCTACATAATGCCAGGTTGTTACAATCAGAACAGACAAGAGTGCCGTCTTGGTATCTCCAAGCCAGGCCTGGGCCCAGCTGCCCAGGTGAGCAGCCTCCAGCAGCGTGTTCAGCATCCCGATGTTCGGATCGTAGATTTTGACCCACAGCAGACTGACCATCGTCGTTGACATGACCACCGGGAAAAAGTAAATATTGCGGAACCATTTGCGTCCCTTCATCTTTCGGGAGACCAGCAACGCCAGGCCGAATGAGAGCGGAAGCTGGACGAACACGCCTGTCAGCAGGAAGGCCACACTGTTCCATACCGCCTTCCAGAAGCTTTTATCTGCGGTGAACATCTTGGTGTAATTGTCCAGGCCCACGAAGGCCATAGGGTTAATCCCGTCCCACTCCTGGAAGCTGTAATACGCCGTCATGAGGATCGGCACGAAATAGAAGACCAGAAATACGGTTAAACCGGGCACTAGAAACAAAGCGATTAATTTCTTATCCGAGAGCGCTCTTTCCATCACTATCCACCTATCAGAGTGCAGAAAAGCGATGCGGTCCAAGAGACTGCATCGCCTTTCCCCTATTATATTTGTAAAACCTGTCTTACTCTGCCGAACGGAGCAGTGTTTCCAGCTGTGCTGTGTATTCCTCAGGCGTCAGATTGCCGCCATAGAGCTGCTGCGTCATATCGCGGTATTCCTGACCAGTATCTGCCGACAGCAGGCCGAACCACATCGCCTGGGTTTTGGCTGTTTTGCTGATATCTGTAGCATAAGCGGAGAGCTGCTCATTCTGCGACTCCGACTTCACTTCGCTGGCGGCATAGCCCGGCAGGCCTTTGCGTACGAATTCATCATTGAGCTTGAGGGACAGCTTAATAGCGAATTCCTTGGCTTTGCCCACGTGCTTAGAGCTGTTGTTCACGAACAAGGAGTAAGGTGCCGCCGAGTTCTGGAAGCCGATCGTCGCACTGTAGACATCCTCTGCACCAGTCTTCGGGAATGCGATATATCCGAGATTATCGCCCATGGCCTTCGACAGCGCGCCGAAGTTGAAGCTGCCGTCAATCCAGATCAGAGCCTTATCGTTCTTGAACAGCTCCTGGGCATCCAGGTAAGCCGAGCCGAGGAAGCCCTTCTGGAAGGCATTGCTGCTTACCAGGGTGGCTACCTGCTTCGCTGCATCTACAAATGGAGCATCTGTAAACTTCGCATCGCCCTTAATCGCATTGTCGAAGGCGTTAACGTCCTGACGCGCTACGAGCATGTTGTACAGCAGATCGCCCTGCCATCTTTCCTTGCCGCCGAGGGCGATAGGGATAATCCCTTTAGCTTCGGCCTTGGTTACAAGCGCCTGCAGATCGTCCCAGGTTGCCGGAGGCGTAGCGCCCAGATCGCTCATAAGCTTTTTGTTATAGTAGAAGACCAGGGTTGTACTGATGTTGGAAGGAACGGAATAGATATTGCCGTCTTCCTCCTTTACCAGCTGGTTGTCCAGAAATTTCGCGCCAAGTCCCGTGGAATCCAGGGTATCGTTCAGCGGGGCTACCGTTTTCGATTGCAGTACAGGTGTCCGGTAGGACTTCCCGGCATGCTGCTGGAAGACATCCGGCAGCTCATTGGCAGCCAGTGCAACACTGATTTTGGTCTTGTAGGTCTCGTCTTGTATGTACTCATAGTTCAAATCCACGCCGACTTCCGCTGCGGTAGCCTCGGCAGCAGCCTGATACATCGGATCTGCATCGAACATCCATAAGGAGACAGATTCCTTGCCTTCCGCCGGTTTCGCATCCTGATTCTGAGTTGCCCCTTCGTTACCATTGGCTCCTCCGCAAGCACTAAGCACTACACTGCTGAGCGCGATGGATGCTGCAACTACCCCAAGCTTTTTTCCGAACATTTGTGTTGGACCACCTTTCAATATTTCGGGTTTTGACTTACAGGTATCATCTTAACAAGTGAACCGCCGTGCACGAATGGAGATATATTGGTTCTAACAGTAAAATTTTTAGGTATGTCAGATTACTTTACACTCAATTTACGGGGCGTTCCCATGTTAACGGCAGCTTTACATAGGGTTAACTTTAATCAGCGAAAATGTAATCAAATGAAAAAGCCCGGCTGCAAAACACCGGACTCTGAGTATAGCTGCTCTTTATGTATCCGAATAGGAACCGCTGTATACGGTATTCGGGGTCATTCCGTAACGTTTCTTGAAGCATTTGCTGAAATAGAACGGGTCTTTATAGCCCACCTGCCGGGCAATCGTCGCAATCTTGGGTGCCGGGGCTTCCTCCCCGGTGGCCCCCTGGCTGAGCAGCTTCATAGCCTCCCCAAGACGGACGTTCGTTACATATTCCACAAAAGACTCGCCGGTCTCCTTCTTGAACGCATGGCTTAAATAGCTCGGGTTCACAAACAGGGCGCTGGCCGTACTCTGGAGTGACAATGTATCCTCAGCGTAATGTGCCGTCACATAGGCGATGGTCTTGCTGATTAAGGCAGTGCCACTGCTCTGCCGCTTCTGCGCACGGGCATCGCCTGCCTGCGGCTCCTGCACATCCCCGGCTTTGATTCTGAGCCGGTTGATGTAGCGCTCTGCCTCCCACTTCTCCGTCAGCTGCGCCCGGATTGTGCGGAGGGCCTGTTCGACAGCATCCTCATCGACGGGCTTCAGCAGATAATGGTCCGCTCCAAGCGATATAGCCTGCTGCGCATAAGAGAAATTATCGTAGCTGGTGATGAAAATCAGCTTGGCCGCCGAATTCAGCTTACGGACCTCCCCAATGAATTCAAGCCCGTTCATATTCGGCATCTCAATATCCGTAATGATGAGATCAATTGGCTGCTCCCCGATGATCTGCAATGCGGTCGTGCCGTCATCCGCTTCTGCGGCCACCTCGAACCCGGCGGCCTCCCAGTCCACGAGACGGATCAGGAGCTGCCTGAAATAATATTCGTCATCCACAATCAGGACGCGGGCTACCGGTGCTGTACTCATAGTCTGACTGTCCCCTCTTCCTGTTCGTTCGTCTGCAGAAGCAGCGGCAAGCGCAGCTTCACTTCTACGCCCTTACCCGGCTCAGAGGTCAGAGAGATTCCGTAGACCCCGCCGAAACGCAGGCGGATGCGGTCCTGAATGTTTCGGAGTCCGAAGCTGTACCTCTCCGCACTGTCATGCCCGGACCAGATCAGCCGCTGCTGCTCTTCGCTCATGCCTTTGCCGTTGTCGCGGACGGTGAAGCAGAGCCGGCTCTGTCCATTCGAGGTCTCCGCTTCGCAGGTAATTTCACACCAGCCTCCGTCCGCCATCCCTCTAATGCCATGGTGGATCGCATTCTCGACCAGCGGCTGAAGCAGCATGGTCGGCACCAGGCAGGACTCCAGCCCCGGCTCGATCCATATCCGGTAGTTCAGCTTAGGGAAACGGATCTGTTGAATATACAGGTAGCTCTCCAGATGCTTCTGCTCCTGGGCCACCGTAATCAGCTCCTGTCCGTTGCTAAGCGATATCCGGTAGAACTCACCCAGTGCCTTCAGCATCTTGCTAATGTCCTTCGCCCCGGACATCACAGCCATCGCACGAATGGTATCCAGTGTATTGTACAGGAAATGCGGCTTGATCTGCGAATAGAGCAACCGCAGCTCCAGCATCCGTTTGGTCCTCTCTTCCGTCTCCACCTGGACCATCAAGCCCTGGATGCGCTCCACCATTTCATTGAAGGTAGCTCCGAGCCGCCCGACCTCGTCCTCAGAATCGGCGGCGGCTCGCCGCTCCAGATTCCCGCTGCCCACCTCGACAATCACCTCGCTAAGCTGGCTGAGCGGCCGGGTCAGCCGGCGGGCGAACAGAATAGACAGAAGCACGGCCGACAGGATGCTGATCAGGCCAAACCCGGCCAGCAGCAGAGCGATTTTCCAGTACCCGTAGGTTAGCTCTGATATCGTCACCAGCTGGACTACCTTCCAGTCATAGGAAGCGAGACTCTGCATGGATACTAAATAGCGGTCTTCGGCAACCTCCTGGGTCCGCGTCCCTTGCGGGACTGATTGGACCCAGCCTGCGAGGGATGCCTCCGGGACCGGCTGATTCACCCTTGAAGCTTCGTTCGCAGAGATGATCTGCCCGTCCCGGTTGATGACCAGCGTAGCACTCTCCGGGTTCTGTTCATTATGGTAGAGGCGGGCAAGCGTACGCTCGTCAATGTTGACATAGATATAGCCAAGCGGGGTGCCGCTCTCCAGGCTCTTAATGACCCTGCCTACACTGATCATATTCTTATGCTTCATCCCGGACAGAAAGGCAGGCGTAAGCGAATCGGCCCAGACCGCGCCGCCTCTGGCTGCATCGATCTCTGCTCTGGGGTAGATGCCAAGACGCTCCCGGGTCACGCCTGTCAGATTGGAGGTGTAATAGAGGTCGCCGCTCAAGGATTCAATAATTACGGAATCGATATTCGGCTCGGTTACTAGCATCGCTGCAAGTGTATTGTAGATCGACTTCAATGCAGCAACATCATTGCCGGTACCGGTATCGCTGCTGAGCAGCTTCTGGGTGTCCTGATTGATCAGCACGAACTTGGTGAAATTCTGGACCGACTGGAACACCGTCTCCATCGACTGCTTGACCAGCCTCACTTCCTGCTGTGAGCTTGCCGTGGTTCTCTCCAGGGTCTGATTGAAGACAATCCGCTGAATGCTGACCATGAAAATCACCAGTGCCAGCAGGACAATCAGGAGGTTGCTTAGCAGAATCTTTCGCCGCAGCGGCATACTTCCGCTGAATAGAAAGGGCATATACGCCCTTAACCTCTTCGAGAGGGATGGATATGGCATGAACCGCTTCATCGTTCCCTCCGTTACATGTATGGTTGTACATGTATTATACACAAATTACAACAACAGAAAAGCAGCGGCTCTCCATAACTTAGAGAAAACGCTGCTTGAAGGGATTGGGCTTAATCAGACTTCTAAGGTATCATTCACAATCTCATTCAGCTTCTTCAGCTCGCTGGCCATCGGTGTAATCACTGACCGGACCTTATGGGCCAGCGGCTTGCCGAGAATATACTTGCTGAAGTTCTCCAGTGTACCCGACGGGCTCAGATCGAGCAGCAACCGCGGCCCGCCGGCACTCAGACCCTCCAGGGCTGTGCGGAAATTCATCGGCTTCCTCACCACATCCCACAGGAGGGATTCATCCACCTTCTGCACACTTCCCCCTGCCATGGCCGATACCAGTGTCATTCCCGGGGCAGGAGCCTTGTATTCGATCTTCTTCATATATGTACGGTAAGGCTTCTCCAGTTCATCGATGAATGAGGAATGGAAGGCGTAGTTCACAGGCAGCTTCAGACTGGCCACACCCTGTGCTCTGAGGAACTGCTGGATTTCGCCGGTATGCCCGCTTCTGCAGGCGATAGTGAAGTGCTTGTCGAAATTCACAGCGATCAGTTCGGAGCGGGTGTTCAGCTCGGCGTTCCGGTGATAGAGCTGCACATGATCCAGAACAGCAATCATCGCGCCGTTGTCGCAGGTATCCTCTAGCAGCCGTACTTGCGTCACAATCAGCTCCAGCACCTGTTCAGGCGTCAGTACTTTAGTCACCGCCAGCGCCACATACTCCCCGAGACTGACTCCCAGCGTGTAGCGTGGGGTGATTCCCTCAGCTTCCAGAGTCTCCGCCAGCGCGTATTGCACCATGAAGATTGCAGGATGGGAAAAGACAATATTTTCGAAGCTGGCACCCTTACCTCGTGAGTTCTGATACAGCTCTTCGATCACGCTCTTGCCGGTCAGCTGATGAACAATCCGGTCCAGGCGTTCCATCGATTGCCGGAATACCGGCTGCTTCCCGAACAATTCAAGCCCCATTTTATTATATTGCGAGCCTTGCCCGGAGAACATAAATACGATTTCGCTGTGCATTTCCGTCCCCCCTGATTGTAGAGCAGCTTATTTGAAATCAAGCAGTCTGGCATTATTCTTACGGTTCCTGAATTTCACAAAATGATTGATATCATCAATCTGGAAATACAGATTATTTTTGTAGAGATAGCTCATCTCTTTGCCTGGCGGATCGCCGAAGGAATGTCCCGGGTATACCCGGGTGCTGGGAGGAATCAGCCGGATGAGCCGGTGGATGCTGTTGAACATATCCTCAGCCGAGCCTCCGCTACTGTCGCATAAGCCGCAGCCTTCAATAAATACCGTATCCCCGGAGAACAGATGGTCCTGCCCCCAGTAACAGACACTTCCCTGCGTATGGCCGGGCGTCACAAGACAGGTAATCCGTGAATCACCGATACGAATGAGGTCCATGTCCTCGACGGTTCGGAGCCGGTTGCAGCGGTATTTATAGTAATCTGCCTCGGTTTTGGAGATGTAGACAGTAGGACGATAGAGCAGCTCAAGCTTCTTCACCATATTGGTATGATCAAAATGAGAGTGGGTCAGCAGAACAGCCGTGACTGTGGCCTCATGCGAATCCAGAATACGGATCATCTGCGATACATCCCAGGATGGATCAACTACAAAAGCTTTGCGGGAAGTCTTGTCAATACCGAGATAAGCGTAGTTCAGGAAATTCATGCAATGCGTTTTAATCGTAAACAGATCATAGGTTGCTTCCATGCCCGCCTCCTTGAAGATTTGATAGATCTAATTTCCATTATTTATAGGATGAATCTACTAAATTATCATCTACTTTTTCACGAACTGTCAATGAATGTTATTGCTTCCATAGCAAAAAGCCTGCAACCTAGCATTGCAGACTTTCCACATAAAAACGTATATTTCTTTTTTGTTACAAATCATGCCGAATGATTGTTGCCTATAAATTCTCCCCGTGGCTGGCGATACATTCCTTGTACCAGTGGAACGAATCTTTTTTGACCCTTCTTAAGGTGCCTTTGCCATCATTGTCTTTATCAACGTAGATCAGGCCGTATCTCTTCTTCATTTCTCCTGTTCCTGCACTGACAAGATCAATGCAACCCCAAGGGGTATAGCCCATCACTTCTACCCCATCTTCCAGGATGGCTTTTTTCATCTCTTCCACATGCCGTCTAAGATAGTCAATTCGATAAGGATCATGCACTTTATCATCCTGCTCCAGTGTATCTACGGCACCAAGACCATTCTCTACGATGAAAAGTGGAATTTGGTACTTGTCATACAGCCAGTTGAGCGTAATTCTGAGTCCGACCGGATCAATCTGCCAACCCCATTCACTGGCCGGCAGGAGCGGATTCTTGTATCCGCTGATCTCATTCCCCTCGCTCTTATCCTGGTCAGTGGAATTAGCCATAACAACAGAGCTGGAATAATAGCTGAAGCCGATATAGTCTACCGTTCCCTCGGTTAGAATTCTTGCGTCCTCAGGCGCTGTCTGGATCTCCAGGTCGTGCTGCTTCAGAAAGGCATAGTACGCGGCCGGGTACTTCCCTCTGACATGAACATCGAGCAGAAAGTAGGCTTGTTGAAGTTTTTTGACATGGGCCAGCACATCATTAGGATCACAGGTTGCTGCATAAGACGTTGGATGAAGGAACATTCCGCCGATGACAAATTCGGGATTGATCTCTTTACCCAGCTTGACAGCCCTTGCACTGGCTACCAGCATATAATGTGCTGCCTGATACATCGTTTGCAGCTTGTTCTCCCCTTCAGCCCACTTAATACCTCCAGGCTTCCAGGGCTTCCGTACAATCATGTTGATTTCATTAAAAGTCATCCAATACTTGACCTTGGTCCGGTATCTGGTATAGATGGCTTCGCAGTAGTTCAGGTAGAAATCAATCAATTTGCGGTTGCGCCATCCTCCGTATTCTGTCACCAGATGATAAGGCATCTCGAAGTGCGAGATTGTGACCACGGGCTGAATTCCGTAGGCCAGGCAAGTATCGAACAGGTCATCATAGAATTGCAGCCCTTCCTCATTCGGCTCTACTTCATCCCCGTTGGGGAAGATCCGGGTCCAAGCGATACTGGTTCTGAAGCATTTGAACCCCATCTCATGAAACAGCTTGATATCTTCCTTGTAGCGGGCATACAAATCACTTGCCTCATGGCTGGGATAATACACATTCTCTTCAATTCCATCGGTGATTCTCCGCTCTACACCATGCGCAGCAGCTGTCATCACATCTGCAACACTGACACCCTTGCCGCGCCGGTTCCAGCCCCCTTCAACCTGATTGGCTGCTACAGCGCCTCCCCACAGGAAGTCTTCTGCTAACTTGCTCATGATGTCTCCTCCTTCAGACTTGTATACGCAGCAGGTGCTCAGTCGGGGCCACACGACCGGCAGCAACCTGTTCTACACCTTGATAATCAAAAGTATTTGAGATAATAACGGGAACGACAGTATCATATCCGGCTGCCCTGATCGCTTCAACATCATATTCCAGCAGCACATCACCTTGCCGGATAATCTGATCCTGCTGAACATGTGCAGTAAAGTGCTTGCCTTTCAGCTTGACCGTATTGATTCCGACATGCACCAGCATCTCAACACCTTCATCGGACATCAGACCAATCGCATGACGGGTTGGAAATAAGGATACAACCTTTCCGTTAAACGGGGCATATACCTTTCCATCCACGGATTCAATGGCTGCCCCGCTGCCCAGAGCAAAGATCGGATCATCAATTGCTGTGATATCTTTGATTGTTCCATTAATAGGGGAGCAGATCATAAGAGGTCCTGCCGGACGGGCAGCTCCGCTGGTCACAGGGCTAACCGGTGTGGCAGGAGCATCTCCGGAAGCAGCATTAGCGGTTGCCGGAATATCCTCTTCAATGCCCCAGATCAGCACAGCCCCCATAGCAAGAATAATACTGATTGCAATACCAATAATGATGTGAATATAGCTGTCCGCGATATACGTTGGCAATGCCAGGATGCCCGGCAAGATTAAGGCTGTAGCACCGCCGCCCCAGAAGTTAATATAAGCAGCTCCAATACCACCGGCTAACATGGCACAGATAAATGGTCTTTTGTACTTCAGATTGAATCCGAAGATCGCCGGCTCTGTGATACCGAATAATGCGGTTACACCGCTGGATAATGCACTTGACTTGCTGGCTTTATGCTTCAATAAGAAGAATACGCCCAGACAAGCTCCGGCCTGAGCCAGATTCCCTGTCAGGTTCGCCGGAGAAATTACGGAATAGCCGTATTCTGCAATCAGCTGGCTGTTGATGGGTGTAATCGCATAGTGCATGCCGAAGATAATCAGAATCGGTCTGAAGGTTCCGAACAGGAAGGAGCCGATGACACCATTCACCGTATACAGATATGTGACAACCGCGGCTACACCCTTGCCGATGTAGGTTCCAAGCGGCCCAATGGCGATCAGTCCCAGTGGAACCATGATGAATAGCACAAGCATCGGAACGAACAGGATTTTGAACATATCCGGGATGCGTTTGTCCACGAAGCGGTATACATAACTCATGACCCATACGGAGAGTATGATCGGAATAATGGTGGATTTATAATTGACCAGCAGTAACGGTAGCCCAAAAAAGCTTATGCTGGTAATACCTGTCTCCGCTGCTTTGGCCGCCCCCTCCATAATGGTAGGGTACATGTACGCCCCTGCGAGGGCGACTGCCAGATACTCGTTTGTTTTGAATTTCTTGGCTGCACTAACCGCTAGGAAGAAGGGGAAGAAATAGAAGATCAGATCACTAATCAGATTAAAGGTTACATACGCGCCGCTTGTTGTCTCCAAGAGCTTCATGGTAGTCAGAATGGCCAGTACAGACTTGACCATGCCGCATCCGATCAATACAGGGATTACAGGTCCGAATATACCTGCAATCGTCTCTACAACCCGTGATATCACGTTCTTTTTCTGCTTCACACTTTTGACTTCGATATCTGAATTCTCCAGATCGAGTCGTTCACTTACTGCATCGAATACAATCTTGACTTTTGCACCAATTATGATCTGCAGCTGTCCGCTGTTGAACTGGGCTCTGAGCACACCTTCCAACCGATCAAGCGCTTTCAAATTGACCAGAGATTCATCTTTTACATTGAATCTCAATCTTGTTGCACAATGGGTGGCATACGTAATATTATCCTGACCTATGTTGGCAATAATCTCTTTTGCCAAATCCTCTGTTTTCATAAGTTCCCCCGCCTTCTTAGCTGTCTCTACTTGCCCCCGGCCATATCGTATAACATCTTCTCACGCAGAGCTGAAGTATCCTTGCCGAAGATTACCGCAATCTTATAGGCGAACGGATATGGCGTTGCCGGACCCTGGCTCGTAACAAGATTCTGATCCGCTACAACGACCTGGTCTTTGAAAATACCGCCAATCAGCTTTTCCGCATAGCCCACATATCCCGTTACCTCTTTGCCTTCAATAACTTTAGCATCGGATAAGACGACGGTTCCCGAGCACATTGCAGCGATGTATTTATTGTTCTGGTTGAAGTATTGCACCATTGCAATAACGTCCGGATTCTCTTTCAGATTCTGTCCCCCTGGACGGCCGCCCGGCAGTACAACCATGTCGTACGCTTTAACTTCTTCGCCAAAAGGCTTGTCACCCTCCACATAAATGCCGTGCATGCCCTTAACCAGCTTGTCGCCGAAATAGAATGTATCACAGGTCAGTCCGGCTCTTCTCAAGATATCTACAATGGTTAATGTTTCGCCTTCTTCGTAACCTTCCGCCATCAGTACTGCTATTTTACTCATGATGTGTATTCCTCCTATTCAGCATCAAACGCGTTGAAATATACCATTCGGTTCTTGACAGCCATACTATCTCCACCTAATGCATCCACCAATGCGTAAGCGAACGCATAAGAGGTTGCCGGTCCCCGGCTTGTAATGAGATTGCCGTCAATGACAACAACATCTTCCTTAAAGGAGCCGCTCGTTTCGATCTTGTCCTCATAGCCGACATAAGCGGTGAAGTTCTTATTCTCCAGCACCCCTGCACTGCCTAATGCAAGAGGAGCTGCACACATCGCTCCTACAAATTTCCCCGCTTCATTCATCTCTTGGAGCAGTCTGATGACCCGGTCGTCATCGCGAAGATTAGCCGCTCCCGGCATGCCTCCGGGCAGTACGATCATGTCGTAGCTTTTAACATCATCACCAATAATTGCATCTGCTTTGACTACAATGTCGTGGCTGCCGCGAATGAGTTCACCTGCTGTACTGAACATGTGACAATCGATCTGCGCCCGTCTCAAAATATCCACAATGGTCAGTGTTTCACTCTCTTCAAATCCTTCTGCCAGTATAACTGCAACTTTGCTCATGTTCATGCCCTCCTGTTATTTCAAATTTCTGCAGGACAACAATGGCCTGCTTACGCTTACAACGCTAATGTATCCGTGGTTACATTCATAATTTAGCATGAACATACGCAACTCGAAAGCACATATATACTGCTTGTATGTAACTATTAGCTGCAGTATGATGGTACCGGTACTATCAATTCCCATCAAAATCTCGAATGGACCTAATCAGGAGGTACTCATGCTCAATAACTATAAATACTTTCTAGTTCTGGCCGAAGAGCTGAACATTTCAAATGCAGCCAAACGTCTCTATATTTCCCACCAATCTTTAAGCAAATACTTAAAAGGGCTGGAAGAGAAGCATGGTGTTGCTTTTTTTGAGAGGAAGCCCAAAATAACCTTAACAGCCGCCGGGAAAATCATGCAGAACACCTTGCGTCAGATTGAGCTTCTCGATCAAAATATGGAGAATCAGCTTACGGACCTTAAGGAGGATAAATCGGGTACCATCCACTTCGGCATCACTGAAGGAAGATATCCCATTATTGTTCCGAAGCTGTTAAAAGAGTTCTACGATCTCCATCCCAAGGTCGAGTTAATCATTCATCGAAAGACATCACCGCAGATGCAGGAGATGGTATTGAACAATTCGCTGGATCTGTTTCTGTCTGGTGTTGATAATATTGTTACTCCACTTGTGAAGTACGAGACGATTCTCCACGAGCAAATGTATATAGTGATCTCGGACAATTTACTGAAGCAGTATTTTCCGGATCAATATCCGGGATGTATTGATACTTTTGCCCAGGGTGCTGACCTCAGCCTGTTCCAGCATGTGCCTTTTGTTCTGAACAAGAAAAACTTCAATTCCCGTATTCTGCTGGACAAGCATCTGTCTGAACGGGGGATTTCACTGAACTGCATTAATGAACTGACTCAGCCTGATATCCATCATCTGTTGTGTGCCGAAGACTATGCAGCCAGCTTCTGTCTAACCATGTATCTAAGGGGTATCGATGGGCTTAATGAGTCCGGTAATACGAACTCCCATCTGCATGTGTTCCCGATTTCGGACTTTGCTTACTTTAACCCGCTGGCGCTGATTTATCATAGAAATAAAATTTTCCCATCCTATACGGAGGATTTGAAAAGAATAGTAAAACGCTACTGTAGCCCTGCATCATATCTCCAGTAGCCGTAAGGATGCTTGAATTGCACGATGCATCCAAAAGTTGAGTTAGTGCAGTTAACTTGTGCTTGAGTTAAACAACACCGCAACCTTATATTTTGTTATGTAACTTCTGCAAATTGAAGTCAAAATAACGAGGTGGATGGTTGTGAGTTATATGATTGTTGAACTGGCGGATTATGTGGCCCGTCTCCGGTATGAGGATCTATCCGCAAGGGCTATAGAGGTTGGTAAACAGGTGATCCTGGATGCTTACGGGAATATGGTGTTCGGTCGTTACTCTGAAACAAGTGAGCGTATTATGGAGTACGCACAGATGACAGATAGTATGAATACAAGTGAAACTCGGGTATCGCTGCTCGGTGAGCAGGATATCCGCACCAGCTCGGATACCGCAGTGTTCGTACATACGATGCTGGCACGTTGCGCAGATCTGGATGATGGATACCGTCACGCCATGGGGCATCCCGGCTCCGTGCTGGTTCCCCTGCTGCTTACTATGGCTGAGCTGTACCACAAGGATGGCAAACAGATGATTACGGCAATTGTGGCAGCATATGATGTGTACGCCAGGTTAGGCGAGGTGATTAATCCCTTTATGTACCGGGAACGGGGCTTCGATGCTACAGGGGTATGCGGTGCGGTCGCGGCTGCAGCTTTGGTAAGCAAATTAACGAATGCGGATGCCGTACGAACCAAGGATGCCATGGGGATCGCTTCGCTGTTCACAGGAGGATTAATAGAATACCAGAACGACGGAACTTCCGGCAAAATTCTGTGCAGCGGCTGGGCTGCTCTAACAGGGATGAGGGCTGTAAGACTGGCAGCCTGCGGATTTACCGGCCCGGATGCTGCGCTTGAAGGGAAATATGGGTTTTTTCAGGCGTTCAAGGGTACCAGCGGTCATTGTAATACGGGTCAGGTGCTTGAGGGATTGGGCCAGAACTTCAAAATAACCAGTATCTATTTCAAACGTCATGCTTGCCAGCGCGGGCTTCATGCCACACTGGATGCCATGCTGGAAATGCGGGATAAGTATGATCTCACACCTTCGAAGATAAAATCCGTCGATGTGAGAACGTCTTCCTTCGTCTATCGTCTAAACAATCCCAAACCCAAGACAGCCATAGGAGCTCAGGCCAGCACGCAGTTTACTTCAGCCGTAGCACTGAAGTATGGCCGCATGGATTCAGAGGCTTTACTATTCAGAAGCTTTGAAGATCCTGAGATTCATGAATTGGTTCAAAAAATAACAGTCACCCAGGATGAGGAAGTGCAGCAGTACTTGCATGAGAACCCGACGCATTTTTGTGCTGCACGTGTTGTGTTGACATTACATGACGGCAGTACATACGAGAAGTGGATGCCTGTTCCGCTTGGCGATACAGAAACCCCGTTCGGCTGGGAGATGCTTGAACACAAATTCAGTCAATTAATTGCAGGCACGCCGTGTGAGAGAAACGGACAGGACAGAATCAGACTGATCAAAAATCTTGAGAACACGAGCAATGCCGATATGCTCCTTCGGATCTGAATGACTTAGTGGCTTCTATTAGCTGGTCCTCAAGCAGGATAACCGCCCCCTGGCGGTGGCCACGCACCCTGCAGACGGCGGAGCAGAACAATCTCCCCCAGGTGATAGGAGTTATGGGAGGCGATATTGCGCAGCAGCCCGCCCTTGGTCTCCCCTGGAAAATGGGCTAATGGCTCGTCAAGCTGTGCGCTCTGAGCGATAGCAACCGCCTTATCGACACCTTGCAGCAGATGTGCGATGGCCTCCTGAAGCTGGGCTTCCTCTGCCGGGGCCTTCTCCGCAGGCCAGCTCTCCTGTACGCTTGTAGGCCGCTGAGGCTGGCCGCCCTCCAGGTGGGTCAGCATGAAATCCTGCCAGAAGCCCATGTGCTTCACCAGCTGATAGATGGAGTAAGGAATTCCTTCTATTGTATAACCTGCAAGCTCCAGTGTCAGATCCGGCAAGGCCCGGGCGATCGGAATATGTCCGCGCTCTCCCACCAGAGATTTCACCAGTGCTTGACCAAAAGCATGATTGGATTCGGACATCAGTATGCTCCTCCTATTAATTGCGCGAAATATAATTTACCGAAATTCAATATAGCCGGATTCTGATGATTTGTCAATTCTGATATCGAATCTAATTTGCAACATCAAAAAGCGAAACGCTTGAAGCTCCGTTCCGCTTTTTGATCTCAGGCTATGGTATTCCATTCCAGTTAACGCTTATAAAGTACGCAGAATACCTAACAGCTCCTCCGACATCCTGCTTACTTCCTCTACAGAAGCATTAACCTCTTGCGTCAGTGCAGCCTGTGCTTCGGTCAAACTAGACATGCCGTTAATGGTGCTGATAATATGATCGATCCGGTCATTCATCTCCTGCGTGGTTTTCTCAATGTTGTTCGAAGCCATCTTGCTGTGGTCTGCGAGCTTGCGCACCTCACTTGCCACAATAGAGAAGCCCCGGCCATACTCCCCCGCATGAGCAGCTTCAATGGAAGCATTCAGCCCGAGCAGACTGGTCTGATTCGAGACCTCGCTGATGAATTTGGTGATTTCTTTGGTTTCATTCGTTTTTTCTTTCACATCAACTGCAGCCTTGTAGGATTGCTCCTGGACTTCGGCGATATCCTGAGCTTGCTCTGTTACCGATACAATCCCGTGAACAATCTCGTTAATCGCAGTCAGCAAGCCTTCCATCTGCAGGTTTACCCGTCTGATTGTATCCTCTTTATTGATTTCCTGCGTAATATCACGAATCGTTCCTGCTACCCGCAGAGGGATACCCTGCTCGTCCCGGATCGTTTCACCGCCTGCGTGATACCAGCGATACTCGCCATTTTTGGAGCGCAATCTGTAGTTCACTGTATAGTCCGTCTGCCCGGTGTAGTCATTCAGATGATTGGCGAAGGCATCCAGCGTGGGCTGCAGATCCTCCGGGTGTAGCTGGTTGCTCCAGCTGCTTAACAGGTTCGGGAAATCATGTTCGCCTTCAAAACCAATCGTTCTGCGGAATTGCTCCGACCACCAGAACTCATTATCCGGGTTGACCGGATCTCCTGCGATAACCACCATATCCCAAGGTGCTTCCACCAGGGCGCGGTTCACCAGATCATAGCGGACCACCAGTGCGCCCAGCTCGTCCTGCTTGATTTTTTTATCATGAATATCCAGCAAAGCTCCGGCTACCATAATAGGTGATCCGTCAGCGGCACGTACGGTTGTGCCCGTCGCCTGGAACCATTTGTACTCGCCTGCTTTCGTCTTGAGCCGGTATTCAATATCGTATTTGATCGTGCCCGTCCGGTCCAGCATATGATCTGCGAACAGCTGCAGAACCCCCTCTTTATCCTCGGGATGAAGGCAATTGGACCAGCTCTCCAGCACATTGGGGAAATCATGCTCATCCGTATAGCCGATCATCCGGCGCAGCTCATCCGTCCACCTGAACTCATTATTCGGATTCACCGGATCACCCTCATATACATCCATCTCCCACAGGGAGATCTCAATCGCTTCAGTGATCATTTCCAACCGAACCTTGTAATAGTCCTCACGCTTATGTATCACGGACGTTAGTCGCGTTAACAATGCTTGCAGTTCATCAGGAACTGCGGCAGAATATGTATCGGTTTGCTCTTCTTCCTTGCGTTCAGCCCGCTCCACATAGTTTCGTAATAGGTCGATCAGCTGATGGTCTGTTTGGGGCGGTGCACCTGCGTGTGTGTTTCCTTTGAATCTGTTCAGAATTGGCATGTTCTCTCAGTTCTCCTCATCTCATGGTGTGCGCTGCTTGGGAAAGCTAGATTGAGTATATAACAGGCCCGAACTTTTATATATAAATTTATAGTTAAAATTCGAGATAAAACAGCGGCGGAATAAGACTTGACAAAAGTCTCAGACTGCCGCTGTTATTTGACTAACGTTTTGCATTTTCTCAAAAATTTTCGAAGCAATCTAATCCACTTGGGCTCGTATGCTTGGCTAATTGGAATCCCTTTATAATAAATATTATAAGGATCCATTCCCCATAGTTTTAAAAGTCCTTCAGGAACATCATGCTTATTTACAGGTGAGCTAGGATCTGCTCTGAAAAAATACTCATTACATGCAACACAGTACAAAATCAGCGATTCACCAGAGCCATATGCATAAACATTAAGCTCAGTTATACAGGTTTCACATTTACATATTCGATTGCGGTTTAGCCAATCAAGTAATTGCATGTTATCCCTTCCCCTTAGCTCAAATATACAATGTCAGTCTAATACTTTATTTTATAGATTAGAACTTGTTTTCTATGGATCAGGGAAACAGTTGGATTTTCTACACTTGCTGATGGACGATTAGGCCATAGTAGGATAGCAGTTGGAGAAAAGGCACTTAATTTTTCGCATTTTCTACTAAGGAGCGAGACTGAAGCAATTTAGTTGTACAATTTCCACTTGCTTCCTCCGTTTCTGCCAAAACCAACTGAACAAGATACGTTTATCCACCTACTTGCTGCCAGGTAACATCGACAACTAGGTAGCCCATACCAAAAAGGCACCCCGCTGACGAGGCACCTTACCTTGGATATATAATTATAGACGTTTGAGCTATACTGGATGGCCGGAGAAGGTGCGCTTAAGTCTCCAGCTCCTCCGGGGTCCAGTGCAGCTGAACGCCGAGCTCGATCAGTTGCTGCTGATAGGCCCTTAGATGTTCCGCTGATTCTCTGACTGCCGATGGTTCGACCTGTTGCCTGATGGCATAGGCCGCGAGGGTGCCCGCCGCTTCGCCGATATTCCATTCTGTGGGATGCAGGCGGTAGCAGCCGTTCGCAATCTGGGTCATGGATATGTTCTTGCAAGCCGGGAGCAGGTTCTTGACCCGCACCGGGATCAATGATCCGAGAGGAATCTCATAAGGATGGTTCGGGATATAAAAGGTACGCTGGCTCACTGTCGTGGGATGAAGATCCAGATGATAGCTGCCTACCCCTACGCTATCCTCATAACGCTTAGGCCCGGCCGGGCCGCGCAGCTCCTTGCTCACATCCTGCTCTGCTATCGTATACAATCCGCGGATGCGCCGGGATTCCCGGATATAAGGGGCCTTGGCCAGCCCGTCTTCTGTGCCGAGCACATCTCCGCGCAGGCGCACGCCCGGGTAGCCCTGCCCGCCGTCCATGCGGGGCGCTTCGGTCTGGAGCCAATACACGAGTGAGAGGGTAAGCTGTCTCGCCCCCTCCAGGTGCCGCTCCCGTTCCTCCGGCGATACGCCGATAATTGACCCGGCATAGTAATCGTTCAGTGCCCAGTTCAGCAGAGTGACTTCGCCGTCATTCAGCGGCTCCGTCCAGATGGCCGGGTCTACGATCCGCCGGTAATCCCACAGGGAGACAATCCCCTGCTCATTCGGGAACATTGTGAACTGCTTCAGCTTGCTAGTATCGTCTGCATCTGAAGCGAACCAGCTTAAGATCGGATACTGCGAGAACGAGGGGACATATTCGCGCCAGTAATCATAATCTCTTGGACGCGGAATCGTATAGTCTCCACCCGGCACATAGTCCACCGCCGCCACGTGGGTAATCGACTGCATGTCGAGCGGGTCCTGGGCCTCCAGGGCGTGCGGCTCCCCTGTCTCGCTGCGGGCTTCAGCGCCGCTGACATGCTCCACTCCGGCCAGCGGAAGCAGATCGCCGCACTCTGTGGCATCCAGATAGTAGGCTCCCCGCAGCCTGATCAGGTCACCGCCCGTTCCCTGCCGGACGGTAACTCCAGTAACATAATCGCCTTCGGTATCGGCCGCGACTGGCACCGTATGATAGAGCACCTCGATCCGCCCGGTGTTCACATATGGGGCCAGCATCTCCTGCAGAACAGCAAGTGCCACCTTGGGCTCATGTGCCAGCCGGCTGACCCAACCGTTACCGGGATTCAGTATAGGGTTACTCCTGGCAGCTTCCGTAAGCGGATAATTCCGCCTGTAATACTCCCTGACTCTGCTGCGGAACTCCCGGTAAGACGCGGTACTGCCCGATTCCTCAATCCAGCGGTGCTCATCCGGCGGCACGGCCTGGGAGGTCAATTGCCCGCCCAGCCAGTCCGTCTCCTCTGTCACAAGCACGCGCAGTCCTGCCTTGGCGGCGGCCAGCGCCGCCGCCGTTCCTCCAAGTCCGCCGCCGATAATTACTACATCCGAACGCTTCTCCTGTTCACCAGCCATCTCTCTGTCTCCTCCCTGCCGCAGCAGTTAGATCTGTCTTTCGCCTTCGTCCCGGCGCAGCCGTTCCAGAGCCAGCCGGGCTGCGCCGAAGCAGCCTGCCCGGTTGCCCAGCTCCGCTGGCACGATCCGGCCGGCCAACTCTCCGCCTGCCTTCCCGGCCAGCAGCGGCCACCAGACCGCGCGGCTCTGAATGACGCCGCCGCCGATAATAATCAGCTCGGGGTCTACCGCCGCCCCTATGTTAGCTGTCACCAGCGCAAGATCCGCTGTGAAGCGCTCCAGCACCGCCAGCGCTGACGCGTCGCCCTGCTCCGCCGCCGCCATAATCTCCCGCCCGTGCGCATACGCCCGGCCGGTCTCCTCCAGTGCCAGCCGCAGCAGCGCCTGGCCGGACACATATTGCTCCGCGCAGCCGCGCTTGCCGCAATTACAAGGGCGACCTCCCGGCACCAGCACGCTGTGCCCCCAGTCGCCACCGCTCCAGGCGGCTCCGCGCAGCAGCCGGCCTTCCGCCAGATTAGCCCCGCCGACCCCGGTACCCAGGGTCAGCATGACCAGGCTCGCCCTGCCGCGTCCCGCGCCCAGCCAGGCTTCGCCCAGCAGCGCCGCGTTGGCATCGTTATCGGCCGCCGCAGGCCGCCCGAACGCAGCCGTTGCCCACTGCGTAAGCTGCATCCCCTGCCAGCCGGGCAGATTATCGGTGGCGTAGACCACCTCGCCCGTATCCGCATTCACCCTGCCCGCCGAGCCAATCCCCAGCGCTTCCACCGCAGGATGGCTGGCCAGTAGTTCCTCCACCAGGCTGTGGAGTTGGCCGAGAATAACCTCCCGGCCCAGCCGGGCCTCCGTGTCTCGCCCGGCTTCCGCGAGAATCGTCCCCGCTTCATCGGTCACAAGCCCCTTGATGCCTGTCCCCCCGATGTCCACACCTATGACTTGCCGCATTCGCATCACCTCCACTACTCTTTGCGCTAGCACATTGCAGATTGTATGCTGTTTTTCGCATACATTCGCCCACGCACACTCGCGTTCGTACAATGTATACTGTTTTTCACATACATTGGCCCGTCTGCCCTCGAAGCAGCAAATTATATGCTGTTTTCCACATACATTCGCCCGTCTGCCCTCGCACCAGCAAATTATATGCTGTTTTCCACATACATTCGCCCGTCTGCCCTCGCACCAGCAAATTGTATGCTGTTTTCCACATACATTTGCCCACGAACACCCGCGCTCACCCAATGTATACAGTTTTCCGCATACATTCTGCCCACTTGCCCTCGCACCAGCACATCAGCCCCCGCCAATCCCCTACCGTTACACGGTACATCACGTACCATCGCTTCATTCCCCGAATCCTAATAAATCCGGTCAATGACCGCCCGCGCGGTGAGCTCCTTCATCCGCTTGGTCTCTTCGGCATGGAGCTGCTCCAGCCCCTGGCAGAGCAGGTCGATAATGAACAGCTGGGAGACCTTAGCCCCTACGGAGCCGCCTTCCAGCGGGGATTCCTTCCCGGCTGTCAGCAGTACAATGTCGGCAATGGAAGCAATAGGGGACTTGGCATAGTTAGTCATGGCAATGACTTTTGCCCCGTTCTGCTTGGCCTTCATCAGCATGTCATTCGTATCTAGTGTGCTGCCTGATACACTGATGCCAAATGCCACATCGCCCGCCCCCATCGTCACTGCCATCATCGACTGAATATGGCTGTCGGAATTGGCTTCGACACGCCGCCCGATCCGCAGGAAGCGGTTCTTGGCGTCCAGTGCTGTGATCCCGGATGAGCCTACGCCGAAGAACTGGACATACCGGGCCTGATCCAGAGCGTCTACCGCCTGCTGCAGCTGCTCCCGGTCCAGCATGCCCAGGCTGGATTGCAATACACCAACCATTAAGGCATACAGATGGTCGGCGTAATCGCCTCCGCCTGCCCCCTGCTCGCCGTCCGCCAGAGTCTGCCGCTTCGGCAGGCCCTGGGCCAGCATCAGCTTGAAATCCTGATAGCCCTTGAAGCCGATTTTGCGGCAGAAGCGCATTACCGTGGTCTCGCCCGTTCCGGCGAAATCGGCCAGCTCAGTCACAGACAGATAGATCAGATTATCCGGATGCTCAAGCACACACCGGGCTACCTTTTGTTCCGACTTAGTCATGGACGGGTAATACGTGTTGATCCGGTCATTCATTTCCATTACGGTTCATCCTCACTTTTCTCGCCGCTGCTGCGAACGGCCGGGTGATCAGCTGCGGCCGGGTAATTGCGGAGCCTACCACCACCGCATAGGCCCCCAGGTCCAGCGCTGCCTCCACTTGGGCGGGCTGGCTGATCCGGCCTTCGGCAATGACCGGAATCTTCAGCCGCTGTGCAGCCTGCTCCAGCAACTCCAGATTCGGCCCTTCCTGCTGGCGGGAATACGGTGTATATCCCGACAAGGTGGTCGAGACGCAGCTGACTCCAAGCGACTCAGCGTATAGCGCTTCCTCCAGAGTGGAGATATCCGCCATGGAAGCCGCCGGGCTTGCCGTGAGCAGGTCTATGATCTGCTCCAGCGTACAATTCCCCGGCCGGGTCTGCCGGGTCCCGTCAAAGGCTATAATATCCGCCCCCGCTTCCAGCAGCTCCTCAGTCTCTCTAAGCGTAGGGGTAATATAGACGTCCGAATCCGGGTAATTGCGCTTCACGATGCCGATCACCGGCAGCGCAACTGCCTGCTTGATCGCCCGCACATCTGCCGCCCCGTTCGCCCGGATGGCGATGGCCCCGCCTTCCGCTGCCGCCACCGCCATCCGGGCCATAATCTCCGGCCCGTGCAGCGGCTCGTCAGGCAGCGCCTGGCAGGATACAATCAGCCCCAGATGCAGGCTTTCCAGTATATTTTTGCTCAGGGTCCCCACCCTCTCTCCTTATATTATATATAAATTGAACTTGCTACCGCTCCTACAGCTCCCAAATTTCCCCGTCACTCTTCCCTATCTGTATTTTTTCAAATTAATTTTATATCATCAGCCCTGCCCTCACGATGGCTCATACTGCACAGTTAAGCCCACCTCGAACATCCGGTTCCAAGGCATATAGCAATCGGTAATCTTAACCCTTCCCGCTTGACTGTCGATCCGTACAGCCAGCTCCTCACTCAGCCGTTCCTGTACATGGGCAGCTACGCGGCCGCGCGGTCCGTCCAGTTCGTATTTCCCATAGCCCATCTCCTGCACTGGCCCCTCACTAAGCTCTCCGCGCACTACTGAACAATAGCATACATCCTCGGCATAGCGGAGCGCCAGGAAATCGAGATGCCCTTGTGTACGTCCGTAGATCAGATAGATCATAGCCTGCGAGATTACGGTCCCAAGCGAATTGGAGCTGGTATTCCAGGCGGCATATCCGGCCAGATCGAACAGGAGGTTCTTCTGCCGCAGCATCTTAACCAGCTTCTGATCACCGCCGTTGGCATAGCCTACGTCCGCAACAGCCACCGGCATCTCCTTGCTCAGCAGAAGGTAGTCCCCGTACTCTACAAGTTCCATCAGGTTCCGGTATACGTCATAACTGTGAAAAGCATGCTTCTGCGACACCGCCTCCTCCATCGTCTCACCCGGCGTGCTGACCAGCAGAACCAGGTCTGCCTCGGCAGCACTGGATGCGATCAGCCCCCCGGCGGCCAGGATCTGATATTTCAGCGTTTCATAGAAAAAGCGGTCCTCGAACAGCGGCGTCACGAATGCCCCCTGCACAGCGGACAAGCGGGGATAGATCATCGGCCTCCGTCCTTCGGCCTTGTTCAGCATCCGGGCGAGCAGCGTGCAGCCTACCTCATCTGCTCCCGGATACATATAGACCTTAAGCTCCAGATCAAGCGCCGTGATCCGTGCCCGCACCTTCTCCTGGTCCTTGGCGGTATGCCCATATGGCGCCGAATCATCCTGCGGAACAATCATGAAGTCGATCACCCCGTCCCGGACCAGCTCCAGCGCCTGCTTGTTCGCTTCAATATTTATCGCCCGGCGGCCGAGATAATCCTGCAGCACCTCGGCTGGAAGCCGGTGATCAATATCCGCCAGCTCACGAATCTCCTCATCGGTGGCGATTCCCAGCTCCAGCCGGTGGCCGATGAAGCCCTTGCGGAAAATCTCCCGGCCCCAGTCGGCATAATAATCCGGTTCCTCGTCTGATAGAGAATACTGCGGACAGCGCATAATCAGCTGGAACGCATACAGCTTAAGCTGCGGATAACGCCGCCGGATCTCCCGCAGCCGCTCCAGGCGCGCAGCCAGCACTTCAAGCTCCAGCTGGTGCAGCCGCGAGGGAATAATGCCGCCGTAGAGCAGCGTATCCAGTGCGACCACCGCCCCATCTGCCCCTTCGCAGGCAGCCTCGAACCAGGACCATAGCTGTTCAACATCTCCAGGGCGTTTCTTCAGCCCCATAATCCCGGCGGGCGGACGCTCTACCCTATAATCTGTTCCCTGAGCCAGCAGATAAGGGAATTCATAATTGCAGGGCCGCTCATCCAGCGGAACCAGAATCAGCTTATGGTGCTTAGACATGCTGGTCCTCCTCCTTTGTCTCCTTCTCCATTTCCGGCAGCTCGATCCCCAGCGCCTCAGCCGCACGCACAGCCGGATCACTGCCGAGCCGCACCCCGTAGCTGCGGCAGGTCTCGAGCCGCTGGAGCACCTCCGCCTGTGCCTGCGGATTCAGCGGGTCCTCCAGTTGTCTGCGCACAGCACGCCACAGTACAGCATCTCCGATGGCCCGGCGCAGCCAAGGCCCTGCCTCTTCGATAAACTTGGCATTCTCTAAGCCGCCAAGCCGCACGGCCGTCTGCTCCAGCCGGCTGAAATAAGCGTCCAGCCGCTCCAGATCGCGCTCTGCCAGCGCATCGTCCAGCTCCGGGTAGCCGCCGGAATACAGGCGGCTGTTCAGATTCTGGCGGCAGAAGAACATCATGTCCTCCGCCAGCTCCCCGGCGAATTCACGCACAGACAGCTCCCAGGACAGCTCCGGCATATAACGCTCGCTGTTCCACATATAATGGGCCATCGTGTTAAGCGTGATCTTGGAGCATTCCCACTGATTCATCGGATTGGCAACGACCGCTGTATGCCCGTAATTGCCGAGCCGGGAGCTGCGCCCGCGCACCGGATCGAGGAACAGCCGGTCCTTATCGCAGTCATTCACCGGAATATTGTCCCATAGCCACAGCTCATGCCCGTAAAAACTGTAATTATCCTCCGCATGCCCCCGGCCAATCTCCGGGGCGAAGACGAAATAGCCGGTCCAGAACACTTTGACAGCAGGATGAAGCTGCTCCCGGATATCCTTCTTGTACTCCGTATTCCAATACGACCAGTATTCCGATGGACACATAGCCAGGGTGAAGTGCGGCAGACAACCGGCTAGGTAATCATAGACCCGGTTCGTCACATAGGCATGGGCGGTCCCGGAACGCTCCAGGAACTGCTTGTTGTCGCCTTGGAGCACATAATCTATGTCATCCATCAGCAGTGCGAAATGCCGCACTCCAATCGCGATCATGGCCCCAAGCTTCTCCTCCAGCTTCGCGAAGTCGCCTTGGCTGCGGAATTCCAGATCATTGCCCGGGCTAATACAATAGTAGAAATCCACCAGATGCTTGTCGCATTCCTGCTTAAGGTCATGAATTCTGGTGAACACATCGTCCGGGTACGGCTCACGCCATAGCTTCCGGTGATAGAGATCATCCTTCGGCGCGTACATGAAGGCGTTCATCCGGTGCCCGCTCATATAACTGACCGAATCCATCCGGTCCGCGAAGCTCCATGGCACGCCATAGAAGCCTTCAATAATGCCCCGCACCGGAAAAGAAGGCTCATCCTCCACCGTAACCACCGGCAGGCGGCAGCAATCCTCCTCCACGGTCAGGAGCATTTTCAGCGCATCCAGCCCGTACTTCAGCCCCCGACGGTTAGACGCAGCGACAACAAGCTTCGCATCCTCTCCAATCACCAGCCGGTATCCATCCGCAGCAAGCCCGCCGTCATACTCCAGCATCAGCTGCGCATTGCCTTTATCAGCGGTGGCTACGCCCGGTCCGGCCGGTTCCAGAATTACGATGTCTCCGCCTTCAGCAAGTAGCCCGTTTACATCCTGATTCATCGCATACCGCGAGGCCAGCTCACAGCGCAGCTGCGGGCCCTCTACCACCAGCTCTTTCCCTTGCGTATAATAGTCGCGGAACAGATATTGGCAGTCCCGTAACGAAATTCCCATTGAGTTATGCCTCCTTAGTTAGCCTTTTATCGCGCCGGCAATCCCTTCCATATAATACTTCTGCGTGAACAGGAACACGAGGATGATCGGCAGCACCGAGATCATGGTTCCGGCGGCAATCCAGCCGAAGTTATAGGAGAATTGCCCGTTCAGATACGTAAGCGCCGCAGCGAGCGGATACTTCTCCGGGTCCTCCAGGACGACAATCGGCCACAGGAAGTTGTTCCAGAACGCCATGACCTCCAGTAATCCAATCACCGCAATCCCCGGCTTGACGAGCGGCATGACCAGTTGAATGAAGATGCGCAGCTCTGAGGCTCCGTCCATTTTACCCGAATCCCGGATATCTGCCGGAATACCCAGGAACGTCTGCCGCATCAGGAAGATATTGAACACGGACACCGCTGCCGGAAGAACAACGCCGAAGAACGTATTGCCCAGCTGAAAAGCCTGAATCGTCAGATAATGCACAATCATAGCGGTTGCTGACGGAATAATCATGGTCGAGATCAGCAGCGTGAAGACCAGGTTCCGGCCCTTGAACCGGAAGGCCGCCAGCGGATAAGCCGTCAGACAGGATAGAATAATGTTGAACACGACTCCCAGCAGCGTGATGATGACCGTATTCAGAATGTATCGCGGAAAATTCATGAAGTTCCACACCTGCACATAGTTATCGAACGCAATGAAGGTGGGCAGAATGGCCGGCGGGTTCGCAAACACGTTGCGCCCTGGCATCAGCGAGACACTGAGCAGCCACAGGAACGGCCCCATCATGAACAGGGCGAGCAGGATCAGCAGCAGATAAGTGATTAGAACACGCAAGCTACGCGGCATCAATAGGAATTCACCCCGCCTTTCCGGTTCAGTCTGAATACGAGTACACTAAGCGCTCCCACCATCACACTGACGATCAGCCCGAGCGCCGAGGCATAGCCGAAGTTGAACTGCTCCAGCCCTTTTTGAAAAATATAGACGCTTGAGGTCAGTGTGGACGTCCCCGGTCCGCCCTTGGTCAGAATGTAGACCTCATCGAACACCCGGATCGCGCCCATCACCGAGATCAGCGTGCAGAACAGAATATGCGGGCGCAGCAGCGGCAGCGTCACATGTACAATCAGCCGCAGCGGCCCTGCACCATCCACCCTTGCGGCCTCATACAGATCTGCAGGAATGCCTTGAAGCCCGGCCAGATAGAGCATCATGTAATAGCCGAGGCCCTTCCACATCGTAATGAACATTAGAACATACAGCGCCGTGCTGCTCGTCGATAGCCAGGAGACCTGCTCACTGATAATCCCTGCCTTCAGCAGCAGGTAATTGACCACTCCGTTATTGCCGAGCAGCCAGCTCCAGATCAGCGCCACCGCAACCATAGAGGTCACGACCGGTATATAATAGGCGGCCCGGAACATTTTGACTCCAGGAATCCGGCTGTTGACCAGAATTGCCATTAAGATCGAAATGATCTGGATCACCGGCACAATCAGCACATATACCAGTGAATTCCACAGTGAAATCAGGAAATTATGATCCTGGAAGGCCCGGGTGAAGTTCTCCAGACCTACATAATTCGTCTCTGTAATGACAGAATAATCTGTCAACGAGAGCGGTATACCGTAAATAATCGGCCAAAAGGTAAACACCGCCAGAAACAGCAGCCCCGGCGCCATAAACGCCCATGCGGTAAAAGATTCAGACCGAAACCCCTTGTACACCCTCTACACCTCCCACTCCTTCAAATACCCTCAAAATATATCCATTGGGGGAGAAACTCCCCCTTATCGGCTATGCTTCAGCAGCTTAGGAACCCTGACTGATAATAGTATTGACTTCCTTCTCCACCTTGTTCAGCGTCTCCTTGATATCCGCACCGTTCATCAGAATCTCCTGCAATCCCCGCGCCAGCGCAGAGTTGATATCTGCGGCGCTTGGAACGCCGACCATGTAATCGGTAGCCTTATCCAGACTCTGCGAGGAAGCCACCTTCGCTTCAGCTTCCAGAGAGCCGTCAGAGTCGGTGAAGAACGGGTCCTGAATCGAAGCCTTGCTTGACGGCAGCGTGTTGGCGACCTTGGAGAAGGCTGTCTGGTTCTCGGCATTCGTAAGGAAGGCAGCGAATTCCACCGCCTGCTGCGGGTTCTTCGACTTCTGCGGCACGACCAGATTCATCGAATTAGAGAGACGCAGGTTCGCCTTGCCTGTCGGCAGCGGGACTGCAATGGTGTTCTTGTAGACATCCGGCGCGGAGGTCTTGATGAAGTTAATGAATGTTGGGCCGGACAACTGGAAGGCTACCTGCTCACCGGAGAAATACTGAATCTGCTTACTGAAATCAGCGTCCTCCTTCAGCACTACCCCTTCCTTCATCAGATCGCGCATCTGGGCGATCATCGCTTCGGCTTCCGGCGTATTGAAGGCCGCGGCCGTCTTGTCTTCATTCAGGATCTGGATTCCGTCGATCGGAAACAGCTTGGAGACCAGTTGCTGGGCATACCCGGCTGCTCCGGTCTTCTCATGAACCTGACGCGCCCACTCCACCAGCTCCTCGCGGGTCTGCGGCGGGTTCGCCGGGTCGAGGCCGGCTTTTTCCACCAGCTTCTTGTTCATGAACAGCACTTCTGTGCCAGTGTACCAGGGAAGTGCATAAGCCTTGCCGTCGAATACTGTAGAATTATAAATCCCCTCGAAATAACTCTTCGCCTGCTCATCCGTCAGATACTCGCTCAGATTCAACAGCGCTCCCTTACTGCCTAACTGGCTGGCGAACTCGGTGTTCAGATTCACGACATCGGGACTCTTACCGCTCGCTGTACTGGTTAACAGCCGCTGCGAGATGGCATCATAGGGATAGTCCTTCCACTCCACCGTCACTCCGGGGTGGCTGCCCTCATACTGGGTGATCAGATTATTGAAGTAATCATTGAACGTTGGCTGAAGTGCAATCGTCCAGAATTCAAGCTTCACCGGCTCCGCCGCTGCCGTAGCTTCAGCGCCCGTGCCGGGTTCTCCGGTGCTTCCGGCAGCCGGTGTCCCCTTCGTATTGCCATTTCCTCCGCAAGCCGCAAGCAGCATAGACATGGTCAGCAGCAGCGATACTGTGAAGCCCTTTCTGTTAGTTCCCACACCACATTCCCCCTCAGATTAAGTGTAAGGTGAGCGCCCTTCCCGCGTCAGGCTTCCTGACTTATTGCTCCCTCTTTGCAATGAGTATATCAGAAATTTTAATTAAATGAAGTATTTTTCCTAAAATAAATTTAAAAAAGAAATAATTTTTCTTTTTTCGCCCGCAAAACAGCCTCCGCCTGCACCGGAAGCATCTTCCCGGCAGGCGGAGGCTGTGCATAGAATATCCCCTCATTCAGCTCCAGCCTCAGCCAGCCATTGCTTGAGCGTATCGAGATCCCCGATCTCTCCAACCACGATTTTGCTTATCTCGCCCTCCTTATTGATGATATAAGTTGACGGCAGTGCATTGACGCTATACGAGGCAGATATCCTTCCGGTAACATCGATAATGACGGGAAAAGAGAATTGCTGCTCCGCCATATACTCCGATACTGTCCCCTTGGATTCTCCTGCGTTCACGAACAAGGTCTCGACTGAAAGCTCTGCGGATTGGCTTAGTTCATTTAACAGCGGCATTTCCCGCATACAGGGCTTGCACCAAGTCGCCCAGAAGTTAAGCAGCACGACCCGGCCCTTATATTCGCTGAGGCGCACCTTCTCCCCCTGCAAGGTTACCGCTTCGAACGCCGGAGCCGAAGCACCTGCGGTCATTCTCCCGGCCGGAGGTTGGCTGGACTGCTGAAGATAAACCCCGATTCCGGCAGCACAGGCAGCGGCAATAATCAGCAGAGTAACGATCCGGCGCAGCTTCATCCCAGCCCCAGACTATGGTGAAAGGCGGCGTACAGCGAACCGAACTCTGTACGGATCTCTGCCGTAGTGCCTGACCCCACATGCTTGCCCTGATTCAAGAAGACAATCTGATCGGACACCCGATCCGCAATCTCCAGCTGGTGGGTGGAAAAGAGGACCGTATGCCCCTCTTCCCGGATACCCTGCAGCAGCTTCGCGAATTCGTTCATCCAGAACGGGTCCAGCCCGTTAGTCGGCTCATCCATAATCAGGAGCGGCGGCTTCGCCAGCAGCGCTTGCGCGAACAGGACGCGCTGGCGCATCCCCTTGGAGAAGGTGGTTACCAGGCTGTTGCGCTTATCCGCAAGTCCGACTAGAGCCAGCACCTCCTCTACCCGCTGTTTGCGTCTGGGAATCCGGCGCAGTGCCGCCCAGAAATTCAGCAGCTCTTCCGCAGACAGCCCGTGGCTGAACTGATAATCATCCGGCATATAGCCGATCTGCATGGAAAAGCGCTTGCGGGATTGCTTCCACTTCAGCCCGTTTACCGTAATTTCGCCTAAAGTCGGCTGTAGAATGCCAGCTACCATCCGCAGCACCGTGCTTTTGCCGGCCCCATTCCCGCCGCACAGGGCAAGTATGCTGCCGCCTGGAACCTGGAAGCTGATCTCTTCGACCAGTGTTTGCCGCCCGATGACCTTGGTAATCTCTTTCACCTGAATTAGCGGATTATCCACGGGAACGCCCCCTCTCCCAGATCCAATATACCGCTAAGATGGACAGCAGCACCCAGGCAGCGCAGACCCCGAGGAACAGCAGGCTGCCGCCCGGACGGCTAATCCATTCCACCCACTGATAATATTCCGGTCCCAGAACCGACCCTCCGCCCAGCTTCACCACCACGAACAGGCGCACCAGCTCAGCCGGATTAAGCATCGTCAGCACAATCAGCGCTGGCTTGATCCAGAGATACGGGAGCAGCCCTAGGCCTGCGATCAGGAATGTCGGCCAGCCGATCACCGCGAAGAACCAGACCGCTACAGAGATCGTCAAGGCCTGCCAGCGGTTGCGGGATAACGAGCCGATGATGAGGGCAAGGGTCAGGAACAACAGGACCAGACCTGCCGAGAAGGCCAGGAACAGGAAGTAAGTATCCGCCGCAAAAGCCATTCCGAGCAGGCCGCTGAGCAGCCCCATCAGCCCGTAACCAAACGCTACAATCGTCAGCAGGACAGCGGCTAGCCCGGTATATTTTCCCAGGACAAATGATAAGGTTCCAATGGGATAGGTGGATAACAGCTGCCAGCTTCCGTCTTCCCGTTCCGAGGTCAGTGAGAAGGAGCCCAGAAATAACGTCATCAGCGGCAACAGATACAGAATCAGGCTCAGCATGGAGCCCGTAACCGCAGTATAGCCTTCGACCGCGTTATTCACATGGATCAGCAGCAGCCCGAGACTGAAGGTACAGAACAAGGCCAGGAAAGAATAGGCCCACGGGTTGCGGAAGCCGATCTTAAGCTCTCTGCGGGCAATATGCAGGATGTCAGCCATACTCACATATCCGTCTCTTCGGAATGCGTGCCTTCCTCTGAGCTATGCTCCTCCATATGACCTTCCCCGCTCTGCATGTCCATGTTCATCATATCCTTGTTCTGCTTCCATTCATGGGAGGCCAGCTCTCCGGCAGTCAGCACAGTGCCTAGCGCCTGCTCCTTCACGAATGCTTCTGCTGCCGCCTTGTCCTTGAAGCTGATCACTCCATAAGCCATCGGCGTACGCAGAGAAGCGTCATACACATAGCTCGCCTTGCTGAATTCAACCCAGCTCTTGTCGTTATAGTCGCGGACATAATCCATGCCGATCTGCTCCGTGCCGTTGCTCTTCTTCCACTCATTCATACAGCCGATATCGTCGAACTTGTAATTCTTGCCGTCCTTGGTCGTTAGCTGAGTGGCGAAAGCATCATCCTTGACCTGCATATTGCAGACCACACAGATATCGGTGTCTTCATTAATCGCTACCGGCTCGTATTTCTTCTGTCCGCAGGCCGCGAGGATCACCAGACTCATTGCTACCATCAAGACCAGACTCCATCGTTTCATAATCGCAGTACCCCCAAGTATATGATTGTAATTACGGATAGGAACAGCAGCAGCCAGCCCGCTACCATGACCGTGCCCTGTCCCCCTGCCGCCTGATCCGGGCTAACCGTACCTGCCTCAAGCTGCATGAGCGGCGCTGAATCGGTGGACCACCCTGCCGAACCGCCGGTGTACATATCGCTCAGGAAGGTCATCCCCGGTGACTGGAAAAACAGCTGATACGCTGCATTCCCCGACACCAATTGCTGATAGAAGGGGTTGATCGCATACTTCAGGTCGCTGACCCCATCCCCCGTGAGATCCAGTCCGCCAAAGGCGTCCCAGTAATTCCCGTTCATCTCATTGTCCCTGCTGCCTGTGGCCTGGGCCTCAATGACGTTTGCCACAAACCCGTTACGCTCAAAGCGGTTGCCCTCTGCATTCTCGAACTGCACGCCTATATAGTTGCGGAGCACCAGATTCTGCTGCAGCTTGTTATCCGAGGACTGCTGCATGTAAATCCCCACCCGGTTGCCTTCCACCCGGTTGTTCATAATCTCCGAATTCCGTACATCGTAGAGCAGAATTCCCTGTGAATGCACATTCCGGCTCTGCTTGCGGAAAGAGTTCCCCGACACCACCACATCGGTTACGCCCATCACCATCGCGCCGGTAATGTTGTATTCACCGGTGTTGTTAGTGACCTTCGAGCCATTGATATACATGCAGTGGACCCCGTACCGCAGATAAGTAAGCTTGTTCTGGTCCACCACCGTATTGCGGCTGTTCTCCAGATAGATGCCATCCCGCAGATAAGCGATGTCGTTGCCCCGGATCACAGCGCCGTGAGAGTTATAGAGATCGATCCCGTTGCCTCTCGTTCCCGGTACTTCTCCTGTGGGGATGAACCAGCTTATTATATTATCCGAGATCACCCCGCTATCGGCTTCACGCAGCAGTATTCCGTACCCTGCTGAATGAATCTCCAGCCCCTTCAAGGTGACCCTATCCGCTTCAACGCGAACAGCCGCCGCTTCCCCGTCGTTATTCTGCTGAATCTTCAGGTTCTCAAGTCTGACACCGTCTGCCGCGATCAGCACTGCCGCCTGTTCATCCTTAGCCGTATGCAGCAGAATCGCCTCACCGTTACCGTTAATCGTCACTCGCTTATCCAGCCGAACCGGTCCCGAATACGTTCCCGGAGCCAGGGTGATGAGATCTCCCTCACTGGCTGAATCGATGATGGGCTGGAGCGGAAGGACTCCGGTGCTGGTATCTGCGCTTACAACGGTGCCATGATTGAAGGAGCAGAAGAACAGGCATATCATGAACAAGCCTGCCAGCAGTACAGCTCTTACTTTGGTGCTACGGGATGGACGAAAGCCTTGTGAGATTAGCATTGTTCACTCCCTCGACGTAGTAATGTACCCGATTCAAGCCTTATAGCCGTGTAATGATAACGCTCCCATTGTAGGTAAAAGGAGATCTGCTGACCATAGCCCATTTTAGCTATCCCGGACAAAAAATGTGTCTAAAATGTGATTAAGTGTCTTGACCGATCATTTCTTCTTCGTCTTCTTAATCGTATTGTTATCCGTAACTGTATAGATGAATCGGGCGTCTTCTGCACCACCGTCATTGTCTGTCACCCGGAAGGTAACCGCGTCCGCAGCGCGCTGCACGCCTCCTGTCCTGAAGCAGAACACCTTATGATCATCCTTGCCCCAGAATGAATTCAGCATACGGAAGCTTTCCCCGTCTATCCCCTTTACCGTGCGGCGGCCGTTGGCATTGTACAGTCCGTACTTGTCTGCCGCCCAGCTCTCCGGGCCGTGGTCGAACAGATAGACGAAGCTGTCGCGGTCCAGCTTCCTGGCCGGATCTCCCCACTGGTACACCCTCTCCCGGTCAACCGCCCAGCTTCCATTCTCCGATAAGACTGTGAAGCTCTCCGGATCGGCTCCGGGTAGCGGCTCCAGAATATAATCCGGGTGACCGAACGGCTGGAAGGTCCGTCCGAACGCGGCGTGATAGACCTGGCGCTTGTCTTTGGACAGCCCCTGGCTGCCTGCTCCCGTCAATACAGTGAAGCTGGCCGGGTCTGCTCCGGCAACCCGATATCCGTTATAGAAGACGTTCTGCGCATCCCTTCCGAACAGGCCCCCGAGGGCCTCGAAGGTCAGTACGTCCGCTTCCCGGGCCCGCCTCCAGGCACAGTAGACTCCTTGCGCATCTTGTCCATACTCGTCATCCAGCACCTTAAACGTTACCGGATCTGCCCCTCTCACCAGATTGAAGACCTGGTGCGTCCCTGTCCTTCCGGCAGCATCGCTCTCGGAAACGTAGAAGACGGCCCGGTCTGTCTTGAACCAATTTCCCTGAATCTGATTGGCTCCGGCCTCTGGCTTGTCATAGCTGGCATGCCACCAGCCGTACACACTCGGATAAGCATCCATCAGCTGGGAGGCCAGCCCGGATTTGCTGCCGTTGGCATAGGATAAGGATTGATACAGATGCAACACATGGTCCTTGTCCATGCAATAGTCCATATGAGCCACCGCTGTCTCCACATCGATATCCTCCCAGGTATGAAACCGGTCAACGTTCTTCACATACAGACGGTGCTTGTCTTTAGCGAAATACGGTGAGCCCTCCAGAAGCTTAAAGGTCTCAGGGTCTGCTCCCGGGATCTGCTTGTCCTCCAAATAGACATGCAGCGTATCCAGTCCATAGTCATTATCCAGAACTCGGAAGGCACTGGTGTCCCCGCTGACTAAGGTGACTTTATTCTTACGTCCGTCAAACCACCATACCCCCCGGACATCCTGCAGATACCCGAATGGTAGCCAGCCGCGATGAAAGGCATGAATGACCGCGAAGCCCTCACTGGTAATGCCGCCCTTAAGCAGCAGAGCGTCTCCTGCTTCCTGCTTCAGCAGAACATGTACATCTTTGGTTATGAACAAACTATTGGTCATATATCATCCACTCCTTATCCTTTCGTTTTGACTATCATACAACAGTAGTCCCTTCTATAATTAACCACATCCATTCTACATATGGTGTGGATCGCATTGTTGCACATTTTGCAGGATTTCTCTAAAAATGTTATGGGTTACGCTACATTGTTGCATTATTTGCAGGAATTCCGGTGTTTATTGCAACTTAACGCTGACTTTGTTGCATTTCATGCAGGATTTAAGCGTAAGGGGCTTCTATTGGCCAGCATTGTTGTATATTTTGCAGGATTTCTCTAAAATGTTACGGACTACGGAGCATGGAGATGGCTCCCTCACACACACCTTCTCCGCAGAAAATAAAAAAAGACCACAACCGGCGGAAGCCGGGCTGTGGTCACTGATTCTATCCTCTTGCTTATTGCCCAATCGCTTTGAACGACTCGGTCTGGCGGGTAATTCCCTGCTCTGCGGCGAAGCGCTCGATGCTTGAAGCGCCGAAGAATCCATGGATGCCCTTCGTCCGCTGAATGACATAAGCCGCATCCTCCGGCTCGGCAATCGGGCCGCCGTGGCAGATAATCATAATCTCCGGGTTGACGGCCCGTCCGGCTTCGATAATTGCTTCAATACGCTCCACACAATCGTCCAGGGTCAACGCGGTTACAGCACCAATCGTGCCCTTGGTGGTGAGGCCCATGTGGGCGACCAGAATATCTGCACCCGCCTCTGCCATGGCCCGTGCCTGTTCAGGGTCGAACACATACGGGGTCGTCAGCATATCCAGCTCATGGGCGATGCGGATCATTTCAACCTCCAGGCCGTAGCCCATCCCGGTCTCCTCCAGATTCTGGCGGAAGACGCCATCGATCAGACCCACGGTAGGGAAATTCTGCACACCGCTGAAGCCCTGCTCCTTCAGCTGCTTCAGGAATACCTCCATCACCCGGAACGGGTCGGTGCCGCATACCCCTGCCAGAACGGGCGTATCCTTGACGACAGGCAGCACCTCCGAGCCCATCTCCACTACAATCTGATTGGCGTCCCCATACGACAGCAAGCCTGCCAGTGAACCGCGTCCTGCCATTCTGTAACGCCCGGAATTGTACACAATCAGCATATCCGCTCCGCCTGCCTCACTGCTCTTGGCGGTAATCCCCGTGCCTGCCCCGACACCGAGGAGAATCTTGCCCGCCTTCACCTCTTGCTTGAATCTGTCCATAATCTCAGCTCTGGTCTGCTTATTCATTAGTAGCTCCTCCTTATTGTGGGATTCAGACCTTCGCGGCCTGCATGAGATCAATCAGCTTCTGGGCTGCTGCCCCGGCAAAGGCCGGATCGTTGATCGCCTCGTCCATTTCAATCAATTCAACCCTTGAGCGGTCCACCTGCCGGCGCAGGGTATCGAACAGCATCCGGTCCTCTTCAGGGCCGTAGAAGGGCTGACCCTCCACATCAATCGCCGAAATACCGCCAAGCGGCAGCATAAGCACTGTACTCTCCGTTGCCATATTGAGCTTCTCGGCGAGCTTCCTGCCGAGCTGTTCATTCTCTTCCACGGTCGTCCGCATCAGGGTGACTGTAGGATTATGATGATAGAATTTGCGATCCTTGAACTTCTCCGGTACGGTATCCGCCGGGCCGAAGTTGCACATGTCCAGGGCCCCCACCGAGACGACCTGCGGAATGCGGTTGCGGCCTGCGGCCTCCAGGCGGTGCGGTCCTGCGTTCAAGACGCCGCCGATCAGTTCATCTGCCCATTCGGTGGTGGTTAAGTCCAGCACCCCTTCAATGAAGCCCGCTTCGATCAGCGCCTCCATCGATTGTCCGCCGATTCCGGTAGCATGGAATACCAGTACCTCGTAGCCGCGCTCCTCCAGATATTTGCGCGCTTCAGTCACACAAGGTGTGGTCACTCCGAACATGGTGGCTGCGACCAGCGGCTTTTTCTCCGGTTCATAGTCTGCTTCGAACATGAGCATGCCCGCGATGGCAAACATCGCATTGCTGAATATTCTCGTCGAGATCGAATTGAGGCCTGAGACATCCACGACAGACGGAATCATCATAATATCGCTGGTCCCGACATAGGGGGCGGTATTTCCGGAGGCAACCGTGGATACCAGCACCTTCGGTACGCCGATCGGCAAGGCTCTCATGGCAGGGGCAACCAGTGAAGTTCCGCCGGTGCCCCCGAAGGATATGATGCCGTCAAATTTGCCCTCCTGGTATAACCGGGGAACAAGCTTCTCCAGCCCCTTGGACAAGAACTCTGTAGCTAACGCCCGGTCCTTCTTCGCGGCAAGCTCGTCCAGCTCCACACCTGCGGCGGATGCGACCTCCCGGTTAGACACATCGGGTTGAAAGGCTGGCTCGAATACACCGGTATGGATCATCAGGGCTCTGAGGCCCAGCTCCTCTGCAAGCTGCTTGATGTACAGATACTCCTCACCCTTCGTATCAAACGTTCCAGCTATGGCGATCGTCTTCATTCTGTGGCCTCCTCGTATACGAATCATAGATTCATCATACCGGGCATTTTTATGGATGAAAACGCTTTTATGTTCTATGTTTTTGTGTTTAGGTTAGATTTGTACTGCTTGGGCGAGCTGCCCATCAGCTTTTTGAACATTCTGCTGAACTGGGCATAGTCGGGGTAGCCGACCATTGCGGACACCTCGGATAATTGCAGATGCGGGGCCTGGAGCAGGATGGCAGCCTTTTGCATACGGAAGCCGACCAGATAGTTCTGGAAGCTGCACCCTACCTCCTTTTTAAACAAGCTGCTCAGATAACTGCGTGACACATGCGCCACCTTGGCCAGATCCGCGAACACTACTTCCTCGCTGTAGTTCTGGGCGACATACTCTTTGACGAATTCTACGTAATCGTAATGCCGGGTGATGCCGCTGAGCATCTTAACCATGAGATCATCCTCATCCAGCTTGCCCAGGCGCTTGAAATCGCGGGTTATGGCTGTAATCGACTGCTCGGAGGGAATCCGTTCAAAGGCAGAGCCGCCAATGTAGCCCATAATCTGCGTGTTGCTGCTGTACATATACTGGACGTCAACCGGAGTCTTAACCGGACCGCCGTAGATCATCTTAATGACTTCAGGCTTAACCTCTCCGCAGGCAGTGAGAATACGCAGCGCCTTCGTCTTGGCAGCTTCCAGAGAGACCACCTTCCGTGCCCCCAGCAATCCGCCTTCAGTCAGGCCGAGATGTACACAGATCACATCTGCCCCCGCTTCAGCCATCTGGACCGCCTGGGCTTCGTCGAAGACGAAGGCCACCGTGAACAGCTCCTGCTGATGAGCCAGACGTATAGCCTCAACCTCCCTGTCATAGCTGATACCGTCCTCCTCCAGTGCCTCTCTGAACACCCCGTCGATCAGGCCGACCGTCGGATAATTATTCACTCCCGCGAAGCCTCTGGCCTTAATCTCTTCTATATACAGGGACATTTCTCTCGTCGGATCATTCGCATTCAGCCCGAACAGCACCGGAGTGTCTCTAACCAGCGGTACAATCTCCTTCGAGGCAAAATCCATCACCATTTCATTACTGTTGCAGAAGGGCAGGAACCCCGCCAGCGAGCTTCTCCCCATCTGCCGGAACTTGCCGGAGTTCAGCATTAGAATGAAGTCTGCTCCGCTGTCAGCGGCAACCTTGGCTGTAATTCCCGTACCTGTCGAGACACCAATAATATGGTTGCCTTCGCGCAGCTCTGACTGAAGCCGCTCCAGTATGGCTGTTCTGTTCAAGCTCTATCTCCTCATCTCTCCAGCAGAATTCCCAGCAGAACATACGCAAGCATGATCCCGCCGGCTGCATAATCCATCCGTGCATATTTCAGCACCCGATAGGAAGTCCGTCCCTTCCCGTTCCCGTAAGCCCTTGCCTCAATCGTCATCGCCAGCTGCTCCGCCCGCGCAAGGGTGGTGACGAGCAGCGGAATCACTAATTGGATGTAAGCCTGTATCCGGTTAAGGCCTTTGGTATCCTTGATATCATACCCTCTGGCCTGTTGTGCTACAAGAATGCGGTCCAGCTCCTGGGTAATGGTGGGGATAAAACGAATAGCCAGCATGACCGTCAAGGCCAGCGATTCTACCGGAACGCCCAGACGGGATAACGGCTTGCACAGCTGTTCCAGACCTTTGGCCAGATCGAGCGGTTTCGTCGTTAATGTCAGGATGAGAGCAAGCGAGACCAGGAGCAGAATCCGCCAGAGTGCGAAGAGCTCATTCCTGAGTCCTTCCTGGTTGAACAGGAGATGATAGAGCATTGGCAGCAGCAGGATGAATAGAATCGGCCGCAATGCCCGTAAGAGCATTCGAAACGGAACTCTGGACAAGAGGAGCTGTCCTCCCGCCAGAACTGTCGCAGCAATGTATCCGGTAATAGCCTGGAGATGCATACTGCCAATTGTGAAGGCTACAAGGATGAGCAGCTTGGTTCGCGGATCAAGCCGGTGGATGACAGAGTCTGAGGGGACATACTGCCCGAGTACAATTTTATCCGTCATCGCTCAGAGACCCTTTGCCTGCCAGATAGCATTCACCATTCGGAAAATCTCCGCTTCCCTGCAGCTTGCAGGCTGGTGCTTCTCTCCAGAACATTCCTCGATGATTCTCAAAAGCTGAATCGGTTCCGGTACAGGCAGACCCGCTTGCTCCATGCACTCCGCAAGCTTAAGGAACAGTTCGTTGACCTCCCAATGTCCTAACAACCGGCCCTGCGCCATAACCATCACCTCATCCGAGTATTCGGCAACATCCTCCAGCTGATGCGACAGGAACAGCACGGTCCGCTTGTTCTCCTCCTGCCACTTTTTTAGCCTTCTGAGCAAGTCGTTCTTGTTCCCGGGATCAAGTCCTGCGGTCGGTTCATCCAGAATAAGCAGCTCCGGCCCGGCCATCAGCACAGAAGCGATAGCCACCAGCCGCTTAAGTCCGCCACTTAGCTGTAAGGGATGCTGCTGAAGCAGCGCTGCGGGTAAGCCCAACTGCTCCATAACCTGCCGGATCGCTTGCTCCACGTTCGACCGGGATTCGCCCTTCATGGTAAGCGCAAAAGCCAGCTCCTGATTCACCGTTGCCGCAAATAGCTGCTGCTCCGGATACTGAAAGACATAGCCGATGTGCGGAACAGCTTTCAGCCTGCCTTGCGGATCGCTTGGCAACGGCTGCTGACGGTACGTATATTCGCCATTAGAGATCGGCAGCAGACCCTTGAATACTTTGGCGAGCGTGGATTTGCCGGCCCCTGACTTTCCGATAACCGAAATCCATTTGCCCTCCTGAAGCGTGCAGCTTACCGACTCAAGAATGTCCCGCCCGTTCATCTTCACACTTACATCCTGCAATGCGTAGACCATAAGGTTCTGATCGTCTCCTTCCATTCTGCTTGCAGCGGAGCGTCCAGCCCGAGCGCCTGAAATAATCTTACGGCAAAAGGAGGCGCAAGCTGATGCTCCGTCATGCTTACACTGCTGAACAAGCCGGAGGGCGTCCCGTCAAAAGCCAGCTCTCCCCGGCTAAGCAGCAGCACACGGTCAGAAGGCAGTATCTCATCCATATGATGGGTAATGTGGATGATCGTCTGCCCTTGCCGGTGAAGCGCATGCATCACCTGAAGAAGGTCCTGCCTGCCCTGCGAATCAAGCATGGAGGTGGCTTCATCCAGGATTAGGATGGAGGGCTCCATTGCCAGAACGGCCGCCACAGCAACCCGCTGCTTCTGCCCGCCCGACAGCTGATGTGGAGCAGCGTCCATATAGTCTTCCATATGAACGGCTTGCAGTGCACGGGTTGCCCGGCTGAGCATTGCGGTTCTCGGGACTCGCAGATTCTCCAGCCCGAAGACCACCTCATCCAGCACGGAAGCCGTAATGAACTGATCGTCAGGATTCTGGAAGACCAGTCCGGCCTGCTCGCGGATGCTTACGAGATTCTGGCGCTTCGAGGTACTCAGCGCTCCCAGCCTCACCTCTCCGGCTCTTGGCAGCAGCAATCCGTTCATTAGCTTGGCGATGGTGGATTTGCCGCTGCCATTCGCGCCGATGATGGCAACGAATTCGCCTTGGCGTATGTCAAAGCTGAGCTGACGGAGAACCGGCTGCCCTCTCCGGTAAGCAAAATCGACCTGGTCAAAAACGAGTATGGGCGAAACTTCTTCCTGCACGGCCTTCTTCATGTCAACCCCTCTACCGCGCGGCTCTTCATGAGCTGGCGGGCGATTTTGCCGGAACCAGTGTAGCTGAATCCCTCTACGTTAAACAACTTCTTAGGCAGCTTGTAGCTGGCCAGATAGGGGCGGCAATACTTCCTGATCTCATCGAGCGTAAGCCGTTCCTGACCCTGCCACTGTATCAGTAACGTTACCTGCTCCCCCCAACGTTCATCCGGTATGCCGAACACCATCGCCTCCCGGATATTCGGATGGCGAAGCAGCACCGCTTCCACTTCTTCCGGGAACACCTTGAGCCCCCCGCTCTTGATCATACTGCCCGCGCGTCCGGCCAGGCGCAGATGCATCTGCCGGTCCTGATATACGTAATCCCCTGTGCGCAGCCAGCCGTCCCGGAATACCCGCGCCGTCTCTTCCGGCAGGAGATGATATCCGGAGAAGATCATATCGCTGCGGATGTATAGCTCCCCCACTGTGCCTTGAGGAACCCCGCGGAACTGTTCATCGCAGATCAATAGCTCTACACCACTGAACGGCTGGCCCAGAGAGTCCTGCGGCTCCGCTCCAGTAAGCTCCAGATAGCTGATGTAGCTGGCTTCAGAGGAGCCGTAATACTCATAGAGCCTAACCCCGTTGAACCTCTCGCGGCACTTAGGTATAGAAGACACAGGCCACTTGCCGCCGGAGCTAATCAAGGCCTGGATGGACACCTCGGCGTTGCTTGACTCCGCTTGGCGCAATAACGCCTCGGTCATGGCGGGCACAACGAACAGAATCATATCCGGTACGCGGCAGCACAGGGTGAGCACGCGCTCTGCATCGAATTCCGGAAGGAGATGGAACGTGGCTCTGCTGTACAGGGATTGCAGCAGGGCGAACAGCGACAGCGAATGCACGAACGGCCCGGGCGCAAGCACATGCTGCATCCGGTTCAGGCTGAACGCCTTCACTGTAGCCTCCAAGCTGCTGAACCACGACTGATGGGTCCGCATATACCCCTTCGGGATACCTGTGGTGCCAGAGGTATACCCTATGAACAGCAATTCAGGGCTATCTGCGGCTTCAGCCTCCGGCCCGAAGCCTGCTACCCAAGCCTCATAGCTGCCGGAGACCTGTTTCCTGCCGAAATATAGCTGGGGAATTCCGCTGTAACGACCAGTCAGATCAGCTGCGAAGCATACTTCACTTACAATTAGCCCGGGATCGCATTGCCGGATGACCTGCTCCAGCTCTGCTAGAGACCATTTCGGGTCCAGCAGCACGGGAGTGCAGCCTGCATAGATAGCACCCAGGACAAATTCGGCGAATTCCATGCGGTTACCGGAGAGAAGCGCAACGGTCTGATTCGTGTGTCCGCCCTGCCGCAGACCGCTGGCAACCTGTTGAACCCGCTTCGTGAGCTGCTCATAGGTACAGTCTTCGTGTCCATCTGAAATTGCAATACGGTGAGGGACGAGTGCGACACGTTCCAGAATGTGTTCTGCCAGATTCACCGGAATCTCACGCCCCCCTCTTCTCCTCAACCGGACTGAACGCCCGGAGCTGCATGGTGATGACAGCGGCCAGCAGAGCCTTGATTAGATCTCCAGGCAGAAAAGCCGCAGACCCGGCAAGTCCGGTCCAGAGCGGAGTATTCGTAATCCAGGCCATGGTCGAAGCGCCGATTAGATTAACGAGCAGAACGCCAAAGATCAGATTAACGGCGAACAGCTTCCAGGCCCGGAGCTTCGGCCAGACCGCTTCAGCGAACCAGCCGATCAGCCCGGCGGCCAGCGGCCAGCTGAACAGATAGCCTGCTGTCGGTCCAACGAGTATGGCCAGCCCGCCGCGTCCGCCTGGTAATACCGGTAAGCCTAAAGCGATAAGGATAAGAAAAATGATCAGGCTGAGTGCACCTGTCCGCCAGCCCAGAAAACAGCCGGCCAGCATGACGCCAAGCGTCTGGGCAGTGACAGGTACAGGAATAATGCCTAGCGATACGGGCGGAACCAAGCCCAGCACCGCGATAAGCGCGGCGAATAAGGCCGCATAGACCAACTCTTTGATTCTCAATTCAATAACCTCCACAAGATAAGATACAGGAATTGGGCGGCCTTCCGGTCAAGGAGTCCAGCCAACAAGCTGAATTATAGTGGAGGACGCCTCCATTGTAAACCATAAATTATTAATAGGTTCACAATGATGATGTGAGTATACCTGATTTTTCTAATGATCCTAAGCATGTTAATATATTTAAAGAGATGAGATCGGAACGTTAGACTTGTGGAGGGTTATAGGCATGACAGTTAAAGAACATATCCTGGCCTTACTGGATAGCAATAAGGGTGAATACTTCTCCGGCGAGGACATCGCCGGGCGGTTATCCGTGACGCGCAGCGCAGTGTGGAAGGCCATCAAAGCGCTGCAGAGTGACGGCTATTCCATTCAGGCCGTCACCAATAAGGGATACTCCCTGTCCCCGCAGACGGACATTCTGTCCGCCGCAGCGGTCGCCAAATACCTGGATGCCAGGGGGCAAACGCTGCGGCTTGAAGTTTTCAAGAGCGTGGCTTCCACGAACGAGCTGGTGAAGGCGCTGGCTTCCGGCGGTGAAGCGGAAGGCAAAGTCATCCTCTCGGAGGAGCAGACTGCCGGGCGGGGCCGGAAAGGCCGGCCTTTCTTTTCCCCTGCGGGGACGGGCATCTATATGAGCATTCTGCTGCGACCCCGGCTGTCGGCGGCAGATGCTACGCTTCTGACTACCTCTGCTGCCGTTGCGGTCGCTCTGGCGATCGAGAGTGTGTCCGGCCTCAGCACGCAGATCAAATGGGTGAATGACGTATTCATGAACGGTAAAAAGGTGTGCGGAATCCTCACCGAGGCTTCCCTGTCCCTGGAGAATGAGTGGCTGGATTATGCCGTACTCGGGATCGGGATCAATGTGGCGCTGCCCGCAGCGGGCTTCCCCGCCGGACTGTCTGAGATTGCAACCTCTATCTATCAGGCCGGCAATCCCGAAGGGGATTTGCGGAACCGGCTTACAGCCGAAGTGCTGAACCGCTTCATGGGCTATTATGAGCAGCTTAAGGAACGGCTGTTTCTGCCCGAATACCGGCAGCGCATGATGTCGCTGGGTGAGACGGTCATGGTTGTTAAGGAGCATCAAGAGCAAGCGGCAACCGCCGTTGATATCGACAACGACTGCCGCCTGAAGGTCCGGTATCCGAATGGCGGTGAGGAATATCTGTCGAGCGGCGAGGTTCGGATTCTGCTCTAACGCCAAAAACCACAATTCGCGAGAGTTACTTGCGGGTTGTGGTTTTTTTGTGCCGTTGTTCCGGCTCGGATATTTGACATGTGAATTGATTATCGATATAGTGTGAATGAGTTCACACCACGTATTAAAGGAGGAAACGATGCCAAAAAATACGTTCTTTCGATTGGATGAAGCCAGGCGCGAGGAAATATCGAACAGGGCTATGCAGCTTTTTGTGGATCATCTTTACGAGGATATATCAATGAAGATGGTTCTGGATAGCTTGTCTATGCACCCCGGAACCTTCTACCGGTATTTTGAAGACAAAGATGACCTGTATTGTCACTTAATACGTAATGTAACCCGGAAAAGAGCTGCGTATTTTAATAACAGTACTGAAGATTCCCTGTTCCGGTCTTTCCTTACCGGCTTATTTGGTAACGTGAGTGGTACGGTGACCGAGCCGCTGAATGAGCTTGAAATCAAACTGACTGAGACTTTTTTATACATTCCCGAGGATATTTTACTTAAAGTATATATGAATGTGCTAAAGGGCGAGTCCTTCCCCTTGATTAAGGACATTATACGGCGGCTGAGGGTTGACGGATATCTCCGGCCTGATATTGACGATGACCTGATTTCATTTATGTTTGAATCTATGCAGTTTAATTTAGTCATGTTTTATAGGGAATTCGGGATTAAGGATTCTCAGATGCAGCATAAGCTTAGCAAATACTTTGCTGACTTTATGGGTCATGGTCTGCTTGAAGATCATAAATATTCCGAGCTGGTTAGCGATATTAAAAAAGCAAAGGAGTAGAAGTGTATGAACAAGCATATGAGAACTTACGAGGTTTTTCCTGCACCTGTTGGCAGCTATACGGTTGGCCGGACTCAGATGGATCTGGAGTACACGGCTTCGGACCATTCCACAAGAGAACTGACAGCGTTCGTATTCTATCCGTCTGACAGCAGCGAAGGTAAAGCTACATCAGCATACATGTTTCCTGAAGTCTACGGGATGTTAAAGGATCAGCCGCTCGTCACCGGGTATGTTACGAGCGATTTTTTCTCCATAGAGTTCAAGACCCGGTGTTACGAAGAACTTGCTCTCTCCGCGAAGGAGCAGCGCTATCCGGTGTTATTCTATGTTTGCGGCGGGGGCGGCTCTCCGGAATGGGGCACAGTGCTCTGTACAGACTTGGCCAGTATGGGATATGTTGTGGTAAGCATCGGCCATCCGAATAGCACGATGTACAAGCGTACAGACGGGCGTCTGTTTAATGTATCCAAGGACTTCTCCGATGCTATCATAGCGTTGTCTGAAGATCCGGAGATGCTGGCGCTGGCTGGTAAGATGGAGATGCGGCCTGACGATGAAGCTGCCGTTCAGATGTGCCGTAGCGTGCTTGCACTCCCGGTACTTGCCAAGTTAACAGAGTTTAGTGAGTTACAGGCAGAAGATGTGCGTTTTGTAGCCGATGTTCTGTACAAGCTGGACACTGGAGAGCTGGATTCTATCTTTAAAGGCAGACTGCTTGTTGACACCGGCATGGGCATCGTCGGACATTCTTATGGTGGGCTTACGACGGCGATGGTCTGCCGGGACGACGACCGGTTTACCTGCGGGATTGGCTTGGATAGCGGTGCATTCGGTCTCCTCGATAGCGATCTTAATACGCCCTTCCTGCTGCTGTATCGTGAACCCAACTACAACATGAATGCGGTCATTGGCGCTAACAATAGCAGAGAAACCTATTATTTCTCTGTTGACCGGGTTGCGCATTTAGATTATTGTGACATCGTGTTTACTGGTATTAATGAGGACCTTAGAGGCGAACGGGATGCGATGGAGATGCGAAATCTGGTTACAGACTATACGAAGACCTTTTTGGATCATTACCTCCGGCAGAAGGCGGCAAGTGTGGAAAGTCTGGCTTACGATGGCGTGGACTTGGTCAGGAAGACCAATAATAAGTGAGCCTTACAGTTTCAATTTTCACCGGCAACAGAGAAATATCTACCCGGCGCCGAAGTCCATATTCTGTCTAAAACGCCAAAAAACCGCACCCCGCAAGCAATGTCTGCGCGGTGCGGTTTTTCAATTGCGGCTTATCTATGGCTTATGCTTTAATTACGGCTTATGAATGCTCCAGTGCTAAAATCACTTGCTCCCCTGCGCCTGCTGGGTAGGCCCGTAATTCGCCGCTCCGGTGAAGTGAACATCTTCCGGGGTGGGATACACTTTCGGGATGCGCAGATCCCGCTGATATAGTCTCAAATGCTCTCCCCGGGGAGAGATATCCACGACATCACAGCCTCTCCAGGATACCTTGTATTCCTCACCGCGCACGATCTCCTTCACAGTCAGCGTTTCCATTGGATGCTCCAGTTCCAGAGTGTCGCCTGCTCCAACATTGCGGATAACAAGCATAATCCCTTCCCTCTCAGGTGTGCAAAAGGCTCCGTTAATCTTCATGCTGGGGTTCTGACCCATCCAGTCATAGACCCTTACCGCAACATCGCATGGCTGCTTGGCTGTAATGGACATATAGCCCCGGTCGGGATAGCTCATGGTGACGGCAGCCTCGTCCGTCTCTTTATCCACCGGCATGTTGACGAATACCGTTCCATTCTGGAATTCCACCGCCCGGTTCCATACAATTTCCAGGGCTACCGGAGCCATGCCGACACAACAGCCCGCAATCGAGCGGAACTTGGATAATGACATGGAATTGACGAGCGAGCCTCCGGTGAAGCCCCCGATCATTCTTTTATCAATCTCCCTGTAGGTTATGCCTGCTTCGTCAGGCCGGGTGTTGTCTGTGACTACGTAGGAAGATACCTTAAGCTGATTCTCCACCAGCTGGTTCCGCGCAAACAAGGTCATATCTTCCCAATATTCCTCATACCCGGCCAGAATCAGCTCATTCGCACATTCGATCATATCCTTGATGCAGCAGGTCTCGCAATGCTCCTCATGCGGCGGATGCCACTGGGCATATTCCGGCACCCAGCCGAAGGAGGAGGACAGGCTGCGGATATAATCATAGATTCCTTTACCTGCGGTAATATACCGCTCCTTGCCTGTTACCCGGCCCAGACGTACCAGCCCGGAGGCCACCCAGCCTGCCGAATGGACATGGCCGAAGAATTCCATCCTGTAATTGAAATATCGCGAAGGTCCGAGCAGATGGTTAGCAATGCCCGTTGCCAGATCAAGCGCGGCCTCATCTCCGGCAATTTCATATCTGCGCACCAGAGAATGCAGGACAATGGCATTGCGGATCGCCTGCTCCCCCCGCCCGGTATGCCTGGACAGCTCGAAGCCGCCGTCCTTCAGGTACACATCATTGGGGAATTCGTACAGCGGCTCCTGCTCCTCATAATCCCCCGACCAGAACGTTCGAACCTTCCGCTCGATCACCAGGGAGCGCATTCCCCTCACCAGCCCGGCCGCTCTGCTCTCCGCCTCCTCATCCCCGGGATCATTCTCCAGCATCCGGTTCAGCGCGGGAAGAATATAGCCCATTTCATGAAAAGAACTATGATTCGTATGCGTCCACGGATAAGGCTCATGAAAGCGGAGGCCGTGCTCCCCCCAGGACTTCATGAGATGACGGTAAAAGGATTGCTGCACCGCAGCGCCTTCCTCTGTCTTCAGCATTTTGCGTACCGCATCGATGGCCTCATACCAAGAGCCGACCAGCTCCGCATCGTCCACCCGGCAATGGGCAGCCTCGGCAGGCTTCTTATGCGGCAGTATCAGCCAGTAGGGCAGATTGTCTTCCTGCTCATCCACCATAGAGGTCAGATACCCCAGAACGAGCTTGGCGTTGTGTAACGGCGTGAACTTTTCGTAGACCTGACTTGACATGTTGTCTATCCCTCCGCTGGTTAATCTCCGGTAACCCTAACCTTGAAATCGTCGAAGTCGATGGACGCATTCGCGTAGCCGTCAACACCGAACAGTTGTCCGGTCAGAGTGCTGCCGCCAGTGTGGCGGAAGGCGAAATCCGTAGCAGCCGGAACAGATTCATTATTGATATATACGCTGTACGTTTTGGCATCCCAGTTCGCAACCATTTTGATGGCGTACCATGTGCCCAGCGAGAAGTCTCTCACCTTGACCTTGTTGGAACCGCCATTTTGCACAAGGATTTTACCGGAATCGAACGCTGTAACCATCGAATAGTTGCTTGTACCGCTATCATTTCTTACCATGGCGCCGTTGGCATACTGGAAGCTGCTGTTTAACCGGACGCGGTACTCTATGACAATGCGCTGATTCCCCGCAGCACTAACCTCCCCAAGATAAGGCAGGAACAGGTTGGCTTTGCCTGATACCGCGGTCGTGGTCAGCCGCAGAAATTTGTTGCCGGCTTCTTCCTGGACTACAGCCGTAGCGCCATTCGTCAAATCCTGCGCAGTAATGCCGTAAGGATATTTGCCTGCTGTATCGCCGGAGAAATCCCGGTACGCCTTATAAGTTATGCCGTTCTGCGTGGTATTCAGCGAATTCAGCAGGGCGGCTTCCGCATTAGCCAGCGCATTCAGTTCTGCATTGAACTGCGCCTCCGTCAGCTCCGCATTGCCGGCCAGCGTCTCCGCTTGATCCACAGCGGCAACGAAGTCCGCATACTTGGCTGCACTATAATTGCCTGCCCCGTTTCCAAGCGGATAAGAGTTATTTGCCAGCTTGCTGCGCAGCTGACTTACGATCTCATCCAGACCATAACCAGGTACAACCTCTACAGAGATAGTGGAGGAGAACTCCTGGCCGCTGATCTTGAGCGTCACAGGAATCTGAACCGTGCCAATGGTGCTGAAGTCCAGTCCTGCCGTCTCGCTGCCGGTCACCTGGGCCTGAACCGTCTGGTTGTGGTAGACGGCATTTACAACGCCCGGAAGCACGGGAACCACGCCTGAAGGTGTCTTCACTGTTGAAGTGACCTGAACGGCATCGGAAGCGGCGATGACTGTTATACGGTGAGTGGTTTGCTTGCCCCCGTATGAGGCAATAATTAGCGCCGTGCCCGGTTGAACGGCATTTACCGTATGGGTAGCCGGGTCGATGACTGCCACGCCTGGATTGCTGCTGGTGTACTGCGCACTTCCTGTTACATCCTGAACTTCATAATTGTTGTAATATGTTGTTGCCCGCAACGGTGAGCTGATCTGGCCGCTGATCAGCACAGGCTCCGGCCCAGTGAGCGCCAAGGACTGTACTGTTTTCGGTTCAGCCTTGACGTTAACTGCAACGGCAGCAGTTTTGCCGTTATAGGTGGCGGTAATCGTTGCACTTCCTGCCCCGGCGGCCTTCACCTGATTCCCTGCTTGAATCACGGCTACGTTCGTATCGGACGAGGTCAGGACCACACCTGCCGTGACAGCAGCATAGGTAGTTCCTGTTACTGTATAAAGGGGCAGACTGCGGGTCTCGTTAAGACCAAGCGTATATCCGGGAGTCCCGAACAGCAGCTCCGATGTATTCAGCCGGGATAGATCCAGGCTGTCGATGTCGGCCAGATTATTCCCCTTGGTGAAGCGGAGAACGTTGTCTCCCTGCTGAAGATAGATTTTCGCCGTGGAGGCTCCCCAGCGGTTCGCGCCGGAATAGACAATATTCATCGACGCTCCGGGCCCGCCGTTGACCGACAGGATATGGGAGGCATCCCCCGCATTCGCCGAGCCGTTGCTGTTGCGCACGGACATCACATAGAAGCCCGCTTCCGGCACGTTGACGTTGAACTGGGCGTAGTCGTAGGCGTTCGCGAGGTTGGTAATTTTCATCCCGCCGGAGGCGGAGCTTTCGCGCCGGACCGCTGGGGATGAAGTGCCAGCGGGATCTTTTACAAGCAGAGCTTCTTCAGCTTGATAACGAATCCGGGCTGGCTCGCCTGATGGGATTGCTATCGGACTGTTCGGATTAACGGGCTCTCCGAGGTTCGGCGTATTATCTGCGTTCCAGGAGAACTTCTGTGCTCGGACATTGCGTGTCCAGCCTGAGCCCGGCCAGCGGGCGGAATGGTAGATGATCCAGTCCTCGCTGCCGTCCGGTGAGGTCACGATACTGTGATGGCCCGGGCCATAGATACCGTTCGCGCTGGAGAAGATCGGCTGATTACGCTTGGTCCAGGAAGCGGGATTCATCAGATCGGCACTGGTGCTGGCGGTGATCAAGCCGAGACTATAGCTGTCTGTCCAGCTCCCATTGGCGGAGTAGACCAGATTGATCTTGTTCCCCTTGATAGTAATCTGAGGGCCTTCATTAATCCGGCCGGGTGAGGTCTCCCAGTCATACTCCGGTGTGGACAGGAGCACTCGCTGCGAGCTGATCGTCCACGGATTGCTCATTCTGGCGATATACAGATTCTGAAAGCTGCCATCGGTGTCCTCCCAGCCGGACCAGATGAAGTAGTGCTGGTCACCGATCGTCAGCACAGTGCCGTCAATCGCCCAGCGGTCCGTGGCATCGGTAATCTTGCCTTTGAAGGTCCAGCTTCCGGTCATCGGATCTGCATTCGCATTCTCCATCACATACATACGGTGGTTAGCGTTGGTTCCGTTATCGGCTGCAACGTAGATATACCATTTGTACTGGCCGTCCGTGTCTTTGAGATAATGCATCTCCGGCGCCCACACGTTGGAGCTGTACATGGTTCCCTTAACTGGCGACCAAGCCAGACTCCGCTCGCCTGCTTCAATACCGGTAATCGTCTTCGACCTGCGGACCATCACTCCACTGGCATTAACAAAGGTGTTGTAATAATAGCCGTCCGTGTGCTTGTATACCCAGGGATCGGCCCCGGTCTGCATGATGACATTGTAGAAATTCGTCACATTCGTTCCTCCTTGTGCAGCCACTACCGGCTCTGGTAGAGACGTCCCCGACTCTTCCGCCGCAGCTCTCCCTCCCCACTGAGGTAGCATGAGCAGGACCGCGAGGCTGAGCAGCAGAGCTTTGACGCTTGTTCTGGACCACTTCTGTTCTTTCCGGGCAAAATTAACCGCTTTCATTTTTTCATCTCCTTCTCGTTCGAATGATGACTCCGGCTAGCGTACTCATAATACCCTCCAGGGCCGCTTAAAAAAATGGACTATCTTAAATTGTTTTTGTAACCGTTTTAGTAGAAAATAATTTCAGTGCGTCAACGAGCCAGGTCAGTAACCAAACAATCGGATAAACGCAGCTTAATTTCTCGACTTCTGGCGATTGCAGGGGAACAAGTGGAAAAAGAGCAACTGCTGCTCACGGATTCAGGTACTTTAAGTAAATAGCGCTTGAGTAAGTGTTGTTTATCCACCTGCTGCGCTCAGGTGGGCCGTATCTCCATCAGCAGGTGGACTAAATCCAACTGTTCCCCCTCCAACCTTAATCATCACTCTTCCCTTCCCGCCTGAATCATCCTGAAGCCTGCCCTCCCCCATGTAGCCAAACAGGGCACCTCCCGCTAAACGGAGGTACCCTGTCCAAACTCATATACTATTAACTCCTCCCGGCAGCTTCGGGATTTTCACGTTCACGGTTGTCCCGTAGCCCAATCGGCTGTCAACGGTAAGTCCGTAGCCTTCTCCGAACAGATGGCGGAGCCGGTTATGAATATTCAACAGCCCGATGCCCTGCGCCGATTGCCCGGTCAGGGCAAGCTCCTTATGCTCCAGGCCAAGCTTGGCCTGAAGGGCGGCCAGTTCCTCCGGCTCCATTCCCCTACCGGTATCCGTAATACAGAAGCACACATCTCCGCGCGCATCCAGGCTCCCGGTAATCTGAAGGCTTCCACCCTGATCCATCCGTTCCAGCCCGTGATAGACCGAATTCTCCACAATGGGCTGGAGGATCATCTTAGGGGTCTGCAGCTCCAGCAAGCTCTCCTCCACATCGAGCGACAAGGAGAATTTATTCTCGTAGCGGATCAGGATGATCTTCATGTAAGCTTGTATGCAGTCTACCTCTTCACGGATCTGCACAAGATCATCCTTCTTGATGCTATAGCGGAAGATCTTGGACATGCAGTACGTAATTTGCGCAATCTCCCGGCTTCCATACTCCAGTCCGATGCTGCTGATACAATTCAGCGTATTATACAGGAAGTGGGGATTAATCTGGCTCTGCAGGGCAGAGAACTCCGCCTGCTTCTGGCTCAGCTCGGATTCGTATAGTCTGGCCTGGGTATTGAACATCTCCCGCGTCATTTCGTCCATCTCATCCATCATCCGGTTAATATCCTGGGCCAGCAGGCCCACCTCGTTGGTGAACCGGACTTTGATCCGGAAGCCTCTGTCCCGCCCTGCCACCTTCTTCATATCCATGACCAATCCCATCAGGGGACGCATCAGATTGTGTAAGAAGAAGCTGCCTGTAATAATCATACTCACAATAATACCAAGGCCGACCATAATGCTAACCTTCCGCATGGGAATCATGTCGGCCGTCAGTTCCTGCACCGGGATCATACTGACCACACGCCACCCGTCAGCCTGCTCCAGCCCCTTAACCTGAACGAGAACCTCCTTGCCGCCGATCGTTGCTTTTACCCCGTTAAGCAATTGGTTCTTGTCCATAGACAGCACATCTTTGATCACATTGCCCCGCGCATAGGAATTGGTGGAGGCAACCACCTCGTCCCGGTTATTCAGAATATACAAGGTGGAGTTCTGCGTTAATTCCGTATTCGCGACCAGTCCCTGCATTTTGTCCATATTGACCATCACCATGCAGTAACCCGTAATCTGTGAGAAATGGACGCCGCCGATCGACTCCACAATGGGAGCAATATAGAAGAACTGATCTGTCCCTGTCCGGTCATCCTTCAGAATGGCGGTGAACTTCCCCTTCTGCCGAAGCGCAGGATCGTTCTTGTACGGGCGGATAAAGGTCTCATACAGGTTAATATAAAAAATATCACCGCTTGCAGAATCCTCGCTGGAGAGGCGTCTTCCCTGGAGGTCATTGATCATGATGCCGTTCACATACGAATTGAAGGACCGCATATATTCCATCAGATCCAGGGCATAGGGAGCGCTGTCGAACGCCCTTTTGTAATCATCATCGGCGATGGTGAATTCCTGAATCAGCTTGCTGTTGACCGCAAAGCCGGTGCTGATCCGGATATCATTGAACACCGAATCAATCTTGCGGCGGGTCTGCTCAATCATCTTGTTGCTGTAGGTGACCGCCCGCTTCTGTGTCAGATTCGAGAAGCTGTAGAAGAAGTAGAACTCCATGACCATGAAGATCAGGATGGAGCACACGATGAACAGCCATAGCTGATGCTTCAATTTCACCTTGCCGGTCTTCATGGCCTGTTGCTCCGTTCACTTTCCCTTTTTCTGAATTTGGCGGGCGTCATCCCGCAGTGCTTCTTGAACACCTTATTGAAATAATAGTAATCTACATAACCGGACTGGATGGCAATGCTCTCAATAGACAGGTCTGTCTGCTGCAAAAGCCCGCGGGCTTTCCTGATCCTCAGCTCAGCCACGTATTCAGAGAAGGTTTTGCCCAGATTCTTCTTGAACAATTGACAGCAATACACCTGATTGATGAAAAATTGGACCGACAGCTCCTTCAAATACAGCTTCTGCTCATAATTCCGGTCGATATAGGCGACCATCCGGTTGAAGCAGGAGAGAATATCCCCTTCCTGCAAAGCACGGCTATTCCCTTGCCGGAGCACGGTAAGAACGTCATGCAGGAAGCTGCACAGCGACTCCAGATTCTCGAACCGCTCCTTCAGCTCGGCATAATTCAGGAACTCCAGCTCCATGTCTCTGAGTTCTTCCGAATAAGCGCTCGTCAGAAGTCCGACGGCCTGATTCCATAAGTAGACCACCTCAATCATTCCCAGCTCATGAAGCCTGAAGTATTCCTGCAAGCCCAGGATGTATGTCTCGATGCTGTCATATTGATTACCATGAACTATAGAGTGCAGCTCATCTATACAGGGCTTCACCAGAGGCAGCTTGGGATTATAATAGTGAAATGCGCCGGAAGCATCATCCACGAATACCCGGGAGGCCGCCAGCTCTGCTTCCTTGATCAGCTTGCTGATCTGCTTAAGCCCGCTGCCGATGCTGCTGATCCCCACCACAGGAAGCCCTGGACTGCCTGCGGCCGCAGGCCATTCATCCGTGATTCCTTCCAGCTCACTCTCCTGCTCTGTGATCAGAACCGCCAGCAGGGTGCTTGCTCCGTTCTCTACCTCCAGCACATGAACCGGCTGCCCGTCCAGCTTCAGCAATTCGCCGAGCTCCGGCCGGTCTGCCTCATAATGGACAGCAAGCACCCGGCAGCCGCCTGCACTCATGCCGGCAGGAAGGCAGCGCCTGATCTCATCTTCATCTGCCGAGGTAAGCGTATCCAATAGAAGATGATTGCGCGCCGCACTTCGCCGGGAGAAGTGCAGGGCGAGCTTCGCCAGGAACGTATCGGTCATATCCACATCCAGCGGCTTCAGGAAGTAATCCAAAGCCCCGTAGCGCAGCGCTTCCTGGGCGTATTCAAATTCCGCATACCCGCTTATAATGACGAATTCCGAGTCTATGCCTTGCGCTTTGGCCCGCTTCATCAGATCGAGCCCGGAAATCTCCGGCATCCGGATATCCGTGACCACCAGATCCGGCTCCTGCAAGGCGATGGCTTCCCACGCCTGATATGCACTTGTGAACTGTCCCGAGATTTCAAAGCCATACTGCTCCCAGTCAAAGGCATTGCTGATCCCTCTAATCGCCCACGACTCATCATCTACAATAATGACCTTGTACATGGATATCCTCCTGAGACTGTGGATTCTTCTGATGTGGTTACACAAAGGAAATGCGGATAAACCAGGCCAATGAACAGCCGGTGGTTTATCCGTATTTCAGGTGTTACTTCTTATTCGCTGTGACTTCCCTGTAGTTCTTCACATTCTCTTCCTGAACCGCTTTACCGCCGGCATCCATGTATTCTTTGACCAGCTTATCGTACAAGGCGTCGAATTCGGACTCCTTGGCCACGATCAACCGGTCAATCATCTGCTTGTTCATATCGCCCAGCGTCTTGCCGTATTTGATGTTGGATTCGTTCGGTACCCCGTAATAGAAGGATGAATAGCCGTCTGTTGTGTTAATTTTGTACGATTCCATAGCGAGTTCCTCATATTGCTTATCCCCGGAGGCCAGGGCTGCGGCATAGGTTTTGACGTTCTTTTCGGTGTCACCCAGCTCAGCGCCGTTAACAATCATCGTATAATCCATGTTCAAATTACTCATCTGCATTTTCTCGCCGGTCTGTGATATCCCTTGCGGAATGCCGTCTTTCAGCGTATGGTGAACGCCTTCTTCACCGAACTGCAGGAAGAACATCACCTCCGGGTCCGCCATCCAGTTCAGATATTTGACCGCCAGCTCCGCGTTTTTGCTGCTTTTAGGAATGAAGGAGAAGATTCCGTTCTCATTATATACCTCTTTGAGGTATTTGCCTTCGGCATTTTTGAAGGTATCCACCGGAACATAGTGGGCATCCGGCGAGTTTTGCTTCAGTGGTTCACGGATTTTCTGGGTCATCGGATAATCCCAGTTGGCGGCATAGAAGCCGACCTTGCCGTTGGTGACATCGGCATCCGCTTGCTTGGTGGTTTTGTCCAGGGCAAAATCGGGGCTGATCAGCTTCTCATTATACAGCTTATTCAGCCATTTGTAGGCATCTTTGTTGCCCGGCTTCAGCCAGTTCGGCGTGGTGACGAATTCCTCCTCTGACATCTGGCCCCAGAAGGATTGAACGAGGTTGCCGAAGGTGTAGTTCATGCCGGCTGCCGCCGTTGCCCAGGGAATGACGCCGTTCACGTTGCCCGGGTTCTTGTCGCGGAAGGCCACCAGCGTATTGTATAACTCATCTCTATTGGTCGGAAGCGGCATCCCGAGCTTGTCGAGCCAATCCTTACGGATGAACATCCCGTTCCAGGCCAGCAGGGTGCGCTTGCCCGGGATGGATACCTGCTTGTCGTTATATTTGCCGTAAGCGAGAACGTTCTCCCCGAGATAAGCCTTTAATTGCTGGCCGTGGCTCTCCAGCAGCTCGTCGAGCGTGTAGAGGCCGTCACTTTTGGCAAAGCGGGTCACCAGTGTCCCGTCATAGGTGAACGAGATGTCCGGAGCCTGGCCCGCAGCCATTAATACGTTCAGCTTATCAACCTCCTGGGACCGGGGAACCGGTACATATTCCACAATGGCGTTATTCGGCTTGCCGAAATGCTCATTCACATATTTCGTCCAGAAATTATTATTCAGATCCGGCTGGCCCTGAACCCCTCTGTCGAACACCTCCACCGTCAGCTTTGCAGGAGGATCAGAAGGAGATTTTGCTGCATTAGACGACTCCGGCGCGGCTGTCTCTTTGCTCTCTTTATCATTGCCGCCGCAGCCCGCTGCAACGCCGGCCAGCAGCACGGTGCTGCACAGAACGGCCGATATTTTCTTAATGCCTGTCTTCACGGTATACCACCCTTTCATCTCTTATCATGATAGTAATCCAGATTATAGCTTTCTTGCCCAGGCAGCTTCAACTTCCCCCAGTCTGGCCTCCCCCCTTCCGCAGAGTATACCCGCCTCAGCCCTTTATCGCGCCCGTCATTACACCGTCTACGAAATACTTCTGCAGCTTGGGGTAGATCAGCAGAATCGGAATCGTGGTGAACATGACGCTTGCGGCCTTCAGCGACTCTGGCACGATGAACGAGCCGACACTACCCTCGCCGCCTTGCTGACTGTCCAGCTGCTGGTTGGCTGAGATGATCTGATACAGCTTGAGCTGCATGGGATAGAGCTCTTTTTTGGTAATATAAAATAACGCATCCTGGAAACCGTTCCACCGGTCTACGGCATAGAAGAGGCTTAAGGTGGCAATCGAAGGCAGCGAGAGGGGCAGGACAATCCGGAGAAGAATTCCCAGATCCGAGCACCCGTCGATGGACGCCGATTCCTCCAGACTCTCCGGAAGGGAGCTGAAGAAGGTTTTCAGGATAATCAGATTAAATACACTCATCGCGCCCGGCAGCACCAGACTCCATATCGTATCCATCATCCCCAGGTTCTTGATCAGGATATAGGAAGGAATCAGACCGCCGCTGAAATACATCGTGAAGACCAGAGCGGACAACAGGAAGTTTCTCCCCCACAGCCGCTTTTTCGTTAACGGGTACGCCGCACAGATCGTCAGGAACATACACACCACCGTGTAAAAAATGGTCAGGACAATACTATAGCCCAGCGTATACAGCATATCGGCATCGCTCAGAATCGTCTTATACGTCTCTACAGTGAAGTCTACCGGCCATAAGCTAACCTTTTGCGAGATAATCGCTTCGTTGGAGCTGAATGATAGCGCTATCATATATAAAAACGGGACAATGCAGGTGAACGACAAAGCCACTATAAAGACTATAATCGCAATATCTGCCACACTTGTTTTCCGGCCAATCCGCCCTGCTCGTATCGTACTTGCCGCTCTCACCATATCCCATCCTCACCCAATTTCTTCGCAATATAGTTGGCACCGATCAGCAGGGTCAGACCTACCACAGACTGGAATAGCCCGACGGCCGTTGCCTGGGAGAAGTCTCCCGAGCTGATGCCCACTCTGTACACGAAGGTGCTGATGACATCGGAATATTCGCTGACCAGTGAATTCCCCATTACAAACGGGCGGTCGAACCCGATCGATACCATTCGGCCAATCTGAAGAATCAGCAGAATGTTAATCGTAGATTTAATGCCCGGCAGTGTAATATGCCACATTTTGCGGAGTCTGCTGCAGCCGTCCATATCGGACGCTTCATACAGCTCCTTGTTGATACCGGTAATCGCCGCGAGATAAATAATCGTCCCCCACCCGATGTTCTGCCATACCCCCACAGTAATATAGGTGACCAGCCAAGGGGTCTTCTGCGACAGAAATTCAATTTTCGACAGTCCCAGGCTATCCAGGAATAGATTCACCATCCCGCTGTTAGAGAACATCAGATAGACAATCCCGCCGATAATTACCCAGGACATGAAGTGAGGCAGATAGAGAATCGTCTGCGTTAATTTCTTGAACCTTGCCATGCGGACCTCGTTAAGCAGAATCGCCAGGATAATCGGGGCCGGGAAGCCCGCCACCAGATCCAGCACATTCAGGACCAGCGTATTTTTGAGGGCACGGTAGAAGCTGTCCTGCTGAAAAATAAACCGGAACACATCCAGTCCGACCCATTCGCTTCCACTCGTCCCCTGAAAAATATTGTAGTCCTGAAAGGCCATAATCAAGCCGTAAATCGGTGCATATTTAAAAATGGCAATGTACAGGAGTGGCAGCAGCAAAAGGATGTAGAGTAGGGCATCTCTCCTGATCCTGAGCCAAAAGGTGTGTCTTGGCGTGAGTCCGATTTGATCTTTCTGATTGTTTAAAACCGCTTTCATTTCTCCCATCCCTCCGGCTGTATTAAGGAGCTCTCTTGTTCTTCATTATAGCTACCCCGGGAGATAAGAAAATGTAATCGCTTAAATGAATTTGGTAATAACTTAAAAGACAGCCCCGGAGGGACTGCCTTAAGCTTCATTTCATAATCAGATCGATTCTGCCGAACAACAGCTTCACCAGCTCGGTGGGACCCGGCAGGCCTGGTTGAAATAACAGAAGAATGGTAAGACCCGCCGCAGCAAACGTAATGCCTGCAATCACCTTTCTGGCTTTCTTGTCCTTACTGCCCCGGAATTCAAAAATAATGATCCCGCAGGACAGCAGCAGAATTGATAGGATCATTGCTATTTTCATGCTTCCCCCATCCTTCTATGGTTGCTGGAATTCAGGCGTACCTTCCGTCAGTTGGCCGATTGCTCTGGTATGCCTTGGGGCCCGGTTGATCTTCCGTTACCAGTAATACTCGTCTTGACGGAGACCTCCACCTGCAGCTCGGGGTACATAGTCTCCCACTGTTCCTTCTTTGCCTTCCACTCTTGCGGGTAATGTTTGCGGAAGGAATCGGCGAATCTGTAAAAGTCGGTCTTCTGCTCCTTTTGGGACATACGGAGTGCCTGATCGGCAGCTTCCTTAAGCCGCTTCTCCCAAGCCTTCTTCAGCGCCATCACCTTCGACGGATCAGTCAGATTGGCATCAGTTGTATTCAGAACGACCTCTCCACTCGCCACAATCCGGACCTTCATCATCCATTCCCCGTTGACGATGCTTGGCTTCAGCATGGTGGTGATTTGTTTGGACAGGATCGAGAAGGCCCCCTTCTCCCCTTCCAGAGTAACCGGCATGATAATATTATTAAGCTCATTAATCATGAGCAGTACTCCGAGGCTTACCGGTTCTTTTACAGTGAGGGAATAACGGCCGTGCTTATACAGGCTTAACCCCTTGAGTGAGGGGGTCGTCGCATTCGGTCCATCGTTCGGTTCCGGGGGAGCAATCAGGATACGGGTTAGGATGGCCGAACCGCTGGCTCCCTGAATGGATTGGGACAAATCCAGCAGGGTCACACGCGTGCCGAGGTTCATATTTGCCATTTCCCGGAGGGATTCGGAGGAGCTGCGTTCCAGCGGGTCCAGCAGGGCAAGAATATCCTTGGCGGAATCCTTACTGGAGAAGATATACGCGTGTTCGCGGAACTGCGGATAACGGAGGAAGAAATCAACAAATTCGCGCAGCCCCTGTTTCCCTGCCTCTTCACTGATCACAATCACCTCACATTGGCCCCAGAACATATGGCGGGCGACCTTCCGCTGTAGCCGGTTCAAGGCTTCCGCAATGTTCACTCCTTCAGCAGTGCGGGTCATGGTGACTCCGCTTGCGCTTTCGCCTGCCCCGCCGCTCTCCGAGCCGCCGCTTCCTTTGCGCGGAATGAAGATCTGGGCCGTCAATTGTGCCTGGCCGTCTTTATAATCCACGCCGGTGGCGAGCACGATGGCCAGGTCATTGATCTCCGTCCGGTCCCAGCATCCGCTGAGCAGTATACTGCTCAGCAGCAGCATAATCATGACTCTGCAGCCCCGCATGGCCCTCCCTCCTTATCATCATCCCTTGCTCAGAAGCTTCAGCCCCTTCTTCAGCAGAGCCAGTCCATAGATTGCGGCGGGAAGCCCCACCAGGAACATCATTGTATATATGTTAGCCGAAGCACTGATAAGCGCAGCCGCGCCCGCAGCGCCCGTCACTACCCAGTAAGAGAACAACATGCTTACGAAGGCGAGCGGAATCACCAGCGGTTTATAATCGTCCAGCCCGAACCATTCAGCGGCTGAGGTGGCGAAGATGTAGAGAAAGACAGAGATTTTGACAAAGATCCCGAAGATCCAGATCGCAATAATGAGCGCCTCAATATGCTGCAAGAAATCGGCAATCGTAATGTAACGTGCAGCAATCATCACCGGAAAAGCAAAGCTGTCCGTCAAATCACCCATCAGCAGCAGGCAGAACAGATTGGTCACCGTCATCGCCAGTGTCGTTACGACAAGCGAAACGAGCATCGTCCGGCCCAGATGTTTCTTGCTGTTGATGTAGGGCAGCAGAAAGGCCAGCACAGTATATTCACTGAACCATGCCGCCGGAGCCACCGCACCTTTGACGATAGGAACGAATCCGTTCTCCATGAACGGAAGCAGCTCGGCAGGCCGGAGTTCTCCGGTCAGGAGCACAAAGATCAGGCAGAGCATCACCACCAGGAGCGTAACGAACACCTGGGCGGTCCGGCTGACCACCTCTATGCCCTGCCTTACATTAATCGCGCAGACCGCAACCATCGTCCCCATAATGACAAGCAGCGGCGTCTTGGGAAGAGCATTATTCACAATGAACTCGCCGTATTCCAGAATAATCAGGCCGTTCAAATGGGGCAGAAAGAGCAGAAAACCCAGCCCGATCACCTTGCCCGGCAGCCACCCGGCGATCAGCAGACTGGACTGCATAATAGTCTTGCCGGGATAAAGCCGGTTCAGTCCAAGCGAGATCCCTATAACCGTTACTCCAATCAGCGAGCCCAGGATGGGCGATAACCACATATCATGTCCTGCATAATGCATAGTGATCCCGGGGACAGACAGGATAGCGGTGGCAAGAATCGAGGGGAAAACAAGGAAGGCCAGCTGGGTAACAGATATTTTCCCTTTGTCAGTCAACATAAGAATCCCCTTCTCTGGTGAAGTCCGGCTGCCGTCATTTGCTCCGCGGCTGCGAGATCCACAATACATCCTTCAAGCCCTTGCTGAATGTCGGAGCTGCCGGTGACAGATAGAGCCTGCCGAACGAACGCAGACTGCTAAGATGAATGACCACCAGGATGATGCCGAGCATGACGCCGATTAGCCCCATCGTACCTGCCAGAATCATCATGGGGAACCGCAGCAGACGGGTTGCGATACTGGCGGAATAACGCGGAACCATGAAGGAAGCAATGCCCGTGATAGCCACGATAATGATCATCGGTGCAGAGACAATTCCCGCAGTGGTGGCAGCCTGGCCTATGATTAGTGCGCCCACGATACTGACAGCGGAACCTATCTGCTTCGGCAGCCGGACGCCGGCCTCCCGCAGCGCCTCGAAGGCTATCTCCATAATGAGCGCTTCCACCAGGGCCGGAAAAGGAATCTCCTCTCTCGCCCGCGCGATACTCAGCAGCAGTACGGTAGGTATCATCTCCTGATGGAAGGTGGTGATGGCGACGTAAGCCGAGGGGAGCAGGAGCGACAGAGCATAGAAGATATATCTGAGCCAGCGGACAAAAATACTCATGTAAATGTTCTCGTAGTAATCCTCCGGGGATTGCAGCATGGAGAACATATTGACCGGGGCAATCAGACTGAAGGGAGTCCCGTCAATCAAGAGCGCGAACCGGCCCTCCAGCAGATTGGAGACCACCACATCCGGGCGTTCCGTGGCAATCATCTGCGGAAACGGTGAAAAGGGCTGGTCAATGATGCCCTGCTCAATATACTGGCTCTCCAGCACATCCTTGATATTCAGGCGGCTTAGCCGTTTTTTGACTTCAGTGACCAGTCCCGGCTGAATGATTCCTTCCACATAAGCGAGGGTGACCTTCGTATGGCTGTACTCTCCAATAGTGTTAGAGTGCAGCTTCAATGCTGGCGTTTTAAGCCGCATACGCAATAGAGACTGATTCGTAGCCAGAGCTTCCGTGAAGCCGTCACGGGCACCGCGCACAGTGGATTCAGCCGCCGGTTCTTCGGGAGTCCGGGTGGGCACCTTGTATAGAGGATAGCCCTTACCCGAAGCCAGGCCATCCAGCAAAAGCACAGCTTCACCGTCCAGGATCGCTGTTACGGCTTGTCCTACGGTTCTAATCTGGTGAATCGAGGCGACCGGAACCTCAGCAGACCCTTCCACTGCCGGTTCAACTGCAAGACCAGTCTGCTCCAGCGGGGCCAGCAATTGCTGCTCCAGCCGCTCCGTATCACATAATCCTGTACAGTACACACAGAGCGCAGAAGTACGATGAATCGTCTGGAACGAATGGAACACCACATCCTCACAGCCCGCAAACACTCCGCGCAGCACCTGTTCATTCTCTGCCAGCCGCCGGGTCAGCTGGGTCTCCTGTTCTGCTTCCGATGCAGTATTCATCCGTACTCCCTCCCTGCGCTATCCTTTGAATTTCATATTCATAGTGATGTTATCCTGTGCTATTGGGGGAAAATTTATGCAAGCCCGGCCTTCCAGACTTCCCGGTTCAATTCGCCATTCACCGCAGCAGCAGCCAGCGCGCCCGATGCGGCAGCAGCGATGGATTGATGCATCATGGTGGCGGCATCCCCGGCGGCGTAGATCCCGGGCACGCTGGTCTGGCCGGACTCGCCGACTTCAAGGATACCCTGCTCAGATATCCGGCAGCCCAGGGAATGCGGCAGATCCGTTCCCGGAGCCAGCTCGGGCCGGAAGAATATTCCGGTACACGGAATTTCTGTTCCATCCATAAGCTTCACATGCTTAACCATGCCTTCCTCTGATGCAATCTCGCGAATAGGAGTATCGAATAACGGAATAGCGTGGGCACGCAATTCTTCGCGTTCTGCTTCTGTCAGCTCATCGGGTCCATTTGTGCAGACCGCAAATTGCTTAGTCCACCCATATAACAACGGAGCCAGATGCATGAGTGCTGCTCCTCTGCTGATGATTACCAGCGGCTGATCTCTTAATTCCCAGCCATCGCAGTACGGACAGACAAAGGCGCTCTTCCCGTAGACCTTGGCCAGCCCCGGAATGTCCAGCCTGCGGTCCTTCATGCCTGCGGCGAACAGCAGCTTCTTGCTGGTCAGCTTAAGCCCTGAAGCGGTCTCCAGCAGGAAGGCCCCATCCTCCCCGGTAATGGACACTACTGTATCTTCAATGTGTGAAACGGATGGATAAGCGCCTAGCTGTTCTATGGCAATCCGCCGGAGTTCGAACGGAGCGATCCCGTCCCGGGTCAGAAAGCCGTGCGCTTCCCGGGTGACCGCATTACGCGGCTGCCCGGCATCAATCACAATCGTCCGTTTGCGTGCACGGCCCAGCATCAGCGCAGCATTCAGCCCGGCTGGGCCACCGCCGATAATTACTGCGTCTGCATTTGCTGCATTTGCTGCATCTGTATTAACTACATTTGCGGCATCATTATTTTCCAGATTAGTCATTTGTAATTCCTCCCTGTGGTTGGTTTGAGTGGTTGGTGTCTGGTATGGCGGCAGGTTGATTTGCGGACATTAGAGACTTCTGTAGTCCGTGAATATTGCAAAAAAATAGACACCGCATCTCCATCGCTCACCTGCGTCGCCAATCTGTATTGCACAACTGCATCGACCAATCTGTACTGCCAATCTGTAATGTCAATCTGTACTGTCAATCTGTACTGTCAATCTGTAATGAACATCTGCGTCGACCAACCTGCATCGTCCAATCTACATCGCCAATCTGCAATGTACATCAGCATCGCCCTTATTAAGGACTATGTGTGTCTATAATAACTTTGAATTTGAATGATGTCAATTGTGGCGCTTCCTGGCGCTTATTAAGCCTTATTGAAACAGATGCTTATGCTGATTGAAAAATTGATAGAAAGATTGTACATTCTCCAGCTCATACCACTCCCTGTCTGCAAGGGGCTGGCAGTGCCCATTGCGCTTGGATAGCGGATGAGACTGGGATGTGTATGTTTGCGGGAGCGCATTTAGTTGGATTTTCTCCACTTCCTGAGGAACGTATGGGCCATGCTGGGGAAACAATTGGAAAAATGGCACTTAAATAATCACTCGTTACCTGAAACGGCCTAATCCGTAAGCAGCAGTTGCTATTTTTCCACTTGCTTCAGGACATTTCGCAGAAAGAGGGAAATTAAGATACGTTTATCCATTTGTTTGCTGGCAAGGCAGATTTGCCTTAATCCAAGCCGCCTTGATTCGCACTTGTATGGATCTTACACAGGCCAGTCAAGGCTGCAAATAACCGATAATCTCCATTTTACCTCCTACTCTGGACTGAAGGTCGCTAATCCTACGTTCCTCTGCCGCAAAAATCACCGCTGTCGCCGGCCCCCCGGATGCCTGCAGCTTATCCTCTATTCCAGGCACCGGCTGGAAGCCGCAGCCGTTCAACTCCGCGAGTAGCTCCGCTTCATACCCGGCCCCCTTCGAGCCGACCGGATGAATGTCATGGACCTCCGGCGCGCCTGCCAGAAGCTGAAGCTGCCGGAGGGTACACAGGCTTGCTTCCTGCTCCAGAACAGCGCTTCCGACCAGCGGTTCGCCCAGCATCACGATGCAGTCTCCTGTACTTGAACATCCCAGCTTCAGCTGCGTCTCATCCGCCTCCCCTATCACGGTAATACCGATACCGGTCTGGCAGGTCACGAAATTATCCTCGGTGCTGCCGTTCAGATGGGCGGCAGTCAGTCCGGCTTCCTGAAGCAGCCTGTGGATGCCCCGGATAATTTCATTCCCTGTAGGCTCCTTCTCTACCGCCAGGGTGTCGATGACCGTTATGATCTCCGCCCCCACAGACAGCACCTCCATTACTGCAACTCTGGCAGCATAATAGCCTGCGACAGCCGGGGGTGTCTGCACCGCATCCATCGGCTTATTCCCGATGCTGGCGCTGGAATCGCAGCCGATGACCAGCACCCGGCCTCCCCCTCTTCGTACTATGGTCAGATCACGGATTCGCTGAACTTGCGGTTTCATCATCATTTTTTCTCCCCCTGCGGCTTGTCCCTTTCTAATTCCCGTTCCTAAGTGCGGCCCGGTATTCACTCGGCGGCATGCCCGTAGCTTTGCGGAATTGCTTAGAGAAATACAGGGCGTCATTGAAGCCGACCGAAGAGGCTACTTGTTCGATGGTCAGCGGGCTTGCGAGCAGCTCTTTGGCCTTGTCCATCCTTATTTTGAGCAGATATTGCTTGGGTGACATCCCGGTCCGCTGCTTGAAGGCCTTGGATAGATGAACCCGGTGATAGCCGAGCGAAGACGCGATGTGATCAATGCTGAGCTGCTGGTGGAATTGCAGCGTAATCCAACGGATCGCCTGGTCGATCTGCCGGTCGATCATCTCCGGCATTTCAGACGGATGCGGCGGCAATTGATCCAGATTGTCCCGCCCGAAGCGGTGAAGCAGCAGCCGCACCCAGCCGGAAGCCTCCAGGCTCTCCAGCCGTGGATATGCGGATTGCTTGAAGGATTGCCGGATGCCGGTATACAGGCTATGCAGTTCCGGGACATTGCCGGAATGGGCGAAGGGCCGTTCCCTGGTAATCCCTACTGCCCGAAGCTGATCCAGTACGCCGATGCCCTGCAAGGCAACCCAGGCATAATGCCACGGGTGGTCCGTATCCGCCTTGTAGCTGAATAACATGCCGGGGATAATCACGAAGGTGTCGCCCGCCTTGCACTCCGCCGAGAACGTTTCGGTCTCGAACCGGCCGCTGCCCGCAAGAACGGTATGGATCAGGTAGAAATCATGTACGGACGGCCCAACAGTGTGGCCGGGATGCGGCCTCCCTTCCCCGCTGAACAGCACGGATAGCTCCTGCTCCTCCGGCGTCAGGTTGATGCCCAGGGTGAATTCATAATGCTCCGGGTCCATGCAACATTCCTCCATATGTATCTTGTCTTTCTCCATAGCCCGCGCAGCGCTTCTATTCTATAGTGATTATAGTAGAAATCAGCGCAAAAAGCTTCTGTTCCAGCACATTTCTGTCAGTTTCATCCGCAAGCGGCTGTATGACAGAAGGCTTTTCACGCATCTTATAGGAGGCTTATCACTTATGTCTAAAGTTACATTTATCGGTGCCGGAAGTACCGTCTTCGCGAAGAATGTCCTCGGCGATATCATGGCTACACCTGCCCTTCAGGGCTTCGAGCTTGCATTATTCGATATCGATCTTCAGCGCTTAAATGACTCAGCGAGTATGCTCCAGAATCTGAAGAAAAGCAGTGGCAGCACGTGTACCGTAACTACCTATACCGACCGCAAGGAAGCGCTGCGCGGTGCCAAATATGTGGTGAACGCCATTCAGGTCGGAGGGTACGATCCTTGTACGATTACGGATTTTGAGATTCCCAAGAAATACGGCCTGCGCCAGACGATCGCTGACACCGTAGGCATTGGCGGGATCTTCCGCAACCTGCGGACCATTCCGGTAATGCTGGACTTCGCGGCCGATATCCGCGAGGTGTGCCCGGATGCGCTGTTCCTGAATTATACGAACCCGATGGCCGTTCTGACGAATGTCATGAATACCTACGGCGGCGTGAATACAATCGGCCTGTGTCACAGCGTACAGCAATGTATTCCCGGATTGTTCGACCACCTCGGCATCGACAAGACAGGCGTTCAAGCCAAAATTGCCGGCATCAACCACATGGCCTGGCTGCTTGAAGTCACCAAAGACGGCGAGGATCTGTACCCGGAGATCAAACGGCGCGCGGCCGAGAAGCAGCTTGAGCCGCATTATGATATGGTCCGCTATGAGATGATGCTGAAATTCGGCTACTATATTACGGAATCTTCTGAACATAACGCCGAGTATCATCCGTACTTCATCAAGCGGAACTACCCGGAGCTGATCGAACGCTTCCAGATTCCGCTGGACGAATATCCGCGCCGCTGCGTGGAACAGATTAAGGGGTGGGAGCAGATGCGCGGAGATCTGGTGAACAACCAGGATCTGACGCATGAGCGTTCCCATGAGTATGCCTCTTACATCCTGGAAGCCATGGAGACGGATGTACCGTTCAAGATCGGCGGCAATGTGATGAACACGGGCCTGATCACCAATCTGCCGCGTGAAGCCTGTGTCGAGGTGCCTTGTCTGGTAGACAGAAGCGGCGTAACGCCAACCTTCGTGGGCGATCTGCCGCCGCAGTGCGCAGCGCTGAACCGGACCAACATCAACACCCAGCTCCTGACCATAGAAGCCGCTATGACTCGCAAAAAGGAGCATATCTATCACGCCGCCATGCTGGACCCGCATACCGCCGCCGAACTCTCGATGGACGATATTGTGAGCATGTGCGATGACCTGATCGCTGCCCATGGTGACTGGTTGCCGAAGTATCAATAAACTCTTTACAACAAAAGCAGCGATCCTCCGTTAACAGGAGGATCGCTGCTTTATATTTTTGAGCCGCGCCCGCTTGCTGAATCGTCTCTATTTCACATAAATTCGGATTTGATCCGGTGCTGTTCTGGCAAGAACGCGGTAGCCTTCAACAGAAGCGGTTGCCACTCCATTCTCACCAGGCAGACAATATCCGTTCACCTGGCAGGTTCCGTCATCCCGGACCAGAAGCTTGCCCATGGTTCCTACAGCCACCCATTCTGCACGATCGATCCGCGATACATACTTTTGGGAAGGGGCGAATTGGGGATTAACAACAGCCGTGCTCACAGTATATGCAGGTGCCATAACATTACCTTTGCTGTCTGTCACAGCCCTCACTTCCCGGTCTTCATATCTAACCCTGCCCCATTCATCCCTTTCGTATTTGCCTTTCCAGTTCAAAGGACTTGCATCACCAAGCACAGAAGGACTTGCACTGACCACGCCCAAGATATATTGATCTGACGGGGTTGCTTTTCTGACCCGCTCTCCATCCGTGGTTACAAAATATCCAGGCTCTATCGGCAATCCATCCACCGTCTCAAACATTTCGGCATAGTCTGCCCCAGGAGATATTACAGTGCCTTGAAGATATAAATTTCCTGTAGAACCCTGAAGCACAGCAGCCAGGTCAGGGGCGGCCGGATTACCATTGGCTAAATGCCAAGAAGCAGGAAACAGTGTTTCACCATAAGTACCCATAATATGAGCATCAGTGTGTTCTGGCAGAACAACTGTACTGTTCCCTTCAGCATGAGAGTTCTGAGCACCTGCAATTGTACCTGAACCTTCAGCATGAGAAAAGTTTCCATTGGCCTCAGTGAAGGAACCTTCAGCATGAGAAATAAACCCATTTGCCAGTGTTGAGAAGCCTTCTGCATGAGCAGCAGAACCAGCAGCTACAGTCAGGTAGCCTTCTGAGTGGGAATATTCTCCACTTGCAGTGCTCTGATTGCCTTCCGCATGTGAAGCTACACCCGAAGCAACCGTTTGAGCACCCTCAGCGTGAGATTGAGTTCCGGAAGCAGTAGTTAAACCTCCCTCAGCGTGGGCAGCGTCATTGATTGCAAAGGTCCTGTAGCCTTCCGCATGTGAGGCCGGTCCTGATGCAAGCGAACCATTCCCTTCGGCATGGGCCGTGTCCAGAACTGCAAGGGTCTGGTACCCTTCAGCATGAGCCGCAGAAGCGTTGGCTGTGGTCTGGTACCCCTCAGCGTGAGAAGCAAACCCGCTTGCGGTCGTGGAGTTCCCCTCTGCATGTGAGCAAGATCCGGAAGCGGTTTGATTGCATCCTTCATCTGCCATAAGCCATTCCTCCTAATATTGTGGTTTTTATGGTCCTGCCCTACACAATATTACGGACTTGATGGAATGGACACGGCATGTCTCCCGGGTACAAAATATTATTTGTCATAGCTTCCCCGGAACGCCTCTTATATTAGCCCAAAGTCAGCCATCTCCGGTTATGGTGCTCCTGCACCTCAACCGGAGTATCGAAGAATTCGCTGAGCACCTCGGACTTCAGGCATTCTGCGGTCTCGTCAGCTTTATAGATTTCACCTTTTTTAACCAGCAGGGTATGCGTGAAGCAGGGTGTAATCTCTTCGATATGATGGGTCACATACAGCAAGGTGGGGCCGCCTTCCTGTTTCGTGATCTTTTCGATCATCTGCAGCAGCTGCTCCCGCGCAAAAATATCCAGTCCCGTACACGGCTCGTCCAGGATGAGCAGCTCGGGATTTGCAATGAGTGCCCGTGCGATGAGAATCTTCTGGCGTTGTCCCTGTGACAAGGTATCATAAGTGCGTGCGGCCAGGGCCGAGCAATCCAGGAATTCCAGCAGCTCCTCTGCCTGCTTCAGGTCCTCTTCTTCCGTCTTGTCGTACAGTCCGATTGTGGCGAACTTGCCGCTCAAAATGATGTTCAGCGCCGTCTGATGGCCGTACAGCTTCTGCTGCAAAGAGGTGCTGACCCAGCCGATACGCTTGCGCAGCTCTCTAAGGTCTACATCGCCGAAGCGGTGGTCCAGCACCTCTACTTGTCCCTTCGTTGGCCAGATATAGCCGTTCACAACGTTCAGCATGGTCGTCTTGCCTGAGCCGTTCAGACCGACAATGCACCAGTGCTGTCCCTTATGCACCTGCCAATTCATCTCCTGCAGAATCATCGTCTGCTCACGCCGCCAGGATACATTTTCAAGCGATATAATCATGTTCCAGTGCTCCCCCTTGCTTCGTAATAATCTTCTAATGAAACATTATAGCAGCTCAATGTATTCTGCGCTTGTTAGACCTGCCCGGACTTACATCCTGGAAATGATGCCCATTCCGGGCAAACTGCAAATGAAAGAACCCGGGCGAATGTCCGGGCCTTTCATTAAGTGGATAGTATAGTTGTGCGGTGATCAATTTGGCCAGCCTAGTTATTTCGCCCATAGTAAAGCTTCAGGTTCGTTACATCTACCAAGTACAAGATGTCAATGCCCTTCGGGCAGCGGTCTACCGCCAGCCTTTCCACCGGGATACCCGGTGCAAGCGAGCTCTCTGTCCAGCCTCCGCCGGTATTCACTGCCATGAATGCACGGTCAGTACCGCTGCTTTTGACATAATAGATTCTGGATGTTGTACCCGTCCAGGTCACATCAATGGCCGCGTTGGTGTGAGCAGCGTTATATACGGTCTGCAGGTTCCAGCCCCCTGCACCGTAAGTGGCCTGCTTCACAGCAAAGCTAGTGCTGCCCTCCTCACGGTAACGGTAAGCGATCACCGGACGTCCCGCTGCATCAAGCGTCATCTTGGCACTCTGTACGCCCGGACCGCCGGGGTCACTGCCGCTTTGCACATAGGCTTCGCTTGGAGCCATAGGCTGCACAATATCCGCCGTAGTCAGGGAGACAGGCGCTGTGACCGGAGTTCCGTCCGCTTTGCTGAATACGCCCGTGGACGGGCTATACTTCATATAGGACAACTGGTGGCGCAGCGGACTAGCGGCGAAGTACGCCCATTCGAACAAGATATGCAGATCGCCGTTTGCGTCGAAGACCAGATCATCCGGATAGACCGACCGATTCAAATGCGCTGCAATGGTCTTGACCTGAGTCCATACGGAGTCGGCATTGTTCCAGCGGAGCAGAACAGCCTCTCTTTTGCCGGCCGGGTCTTTGTCAATGCGCACCAGCAAATACAGATCTCCATTCGGAGCGGTCGTGACTACGGGATAGGTTACCGTCATGCCTGCGGGCAGCTCGTCCGAGTGATTCTGCGGAATCCCGCCCACGGTATCTGAGCGGTAGTAGTGCCAGGGATTGCTGTGCATGGAAGCGAAAACGTGGAACCGCCCGCTCCCGTCTCTGGCTGTAGAAGGCTGGTTGTGCCCGAGATCATCCACATATTCCGCCGGGGTTGTCCCATCCATGAGCGGAAGCTTGCTCCATATCCCGTCGTTGTCTCTTCTTGCAATAGCTACCGTATGCTTGCCGGGGATCGATCCCGGGGCGTTATAAGCCATATAAGCATACTCATAACCAAGCCCGTAAGTGGCAAGAGGGGACCACCATCCCGCCTGATTGCTGGAATCCATCGGAAAAGGCACCTCCTCCAGCACAGCCGCCGCGCTCCCCGCCCCCGCTGGCACTACAGTCAGCAGCAACGTCATCATAAGAGTAAGCATCCATTGTTTGATCTGCTTCAACGATTACGCCTCCCTTAATTCTTGGTCTTACATACATAAATAGATACCGGGTAGCCATGTGAACGCATTACCTGCCTACTGAATGGAATGTTATTGAAGAGAAACGAACACAAAAGAAAAAGACGAATACAAAATTACCGACGAACACAAAACCACCTAAGTGTAAACGCATACATATATCTCCGGTCCCGCCTCCCCGTTCCAGCAACTATCCTGGTGTTCGTATGCCTGGTCCTAGTGTGTGACATGTGCTAATGTACGCAAGTTGCTAGTGTTGCTGTTGCTGTTGCTGGCCCAAGAATAGCATGCTGCTGAAAGGATTGTTACTGTACTATTGCAAGATTGCTGTAACTGAGAGCTTTTATTGTAATAGCTGCACCAAATTGCATGAATGATCACTCTCTTTTACTCTTCGCCTACTTTTAGCGGCATCCTTCGTAGGGAGGTGCACTAGTGCTCCTTATTTGCTCGTTTTGCTCGTATCCGGTACATTCGGGGGCACTAGTGCACTATATTTGCCCCGTCCGGCCCGCATTCGCTGGATTCAGGTGCACTTTTGCTCTTCATTTTCGATTGCCGCCTACTTTCGCTTAATTCAGGGGCACTAATGCTCCTCCCGCCTCTCCTCCATCCCCATTCAGCCCAAGCCATGAGATGCATCTCTTGCAGCACAAAAAGCCCGGTTTCCCGGGCTTTTCCAGTTAATCTCGCACGAACAAGCGCATCATCCGGTCTTCAGCCAGCCGCTCACTTCCCTACAGTCACTGTCATCTTCGCAGATCTGGTCTCGCCTGCTGCGTTGCGCAAGACGGCTTCGTATTCATAGGTTCCGGGGGTTTTGCCGGAGATTGCAGTGACTGCGGATTGGGCATCCGGGGTATGCGCCTGTAGAGTCTGTGTATCAACCAATACTCCATTCTCGTACAGCCGGTATTCCGTTGCATTCGTCCCCCACCACAGATTCATCATCACCGCATAGCTGCCGTCCCCGTCCCAGTTATCATTAGATAATACCGCTTGCCCAGGAGAGGCATCGGTGACCGTCACCGTCAAGGGTGCGCTCGTTACCGATCCATGCAGATTGCTGAGCTCCAGCGTATAGACGTAAGTCCCGTTCGGTCTGCCGGCAATTTCGATCTGCACGGACTGGGCGGACGGTGACTGGTCTGTCAGAGCGCCTTCTTCAATCTTTTCGCCATTCTCATAGAGCTTGAAGCCGGTGCCATTATTGCCCCACCAGAGATTCATCGTAATCGCATAATCGCCATCCCGCAGCCCCGTATCATGCCCGTTATTATCGGACAGCACCGGCATACCTGGAGCGCCGTCCGCGAGCGGTATTCCCTGGCTGATCCAGGCAGCCCATCTCGTTAGCACATTCCCTTGTTCCACTGTAAAAGCCGCAGCGGCCCCAGTGCTGACCTCCTGGCTGTATGCTGCAAGCAGCGTTCTGGCCTTCACCCCTTCACGCGCCCCCGCCGCTTGCTCCGCCAGCATTAACTTACTGGCGAGCTGCTCTGCAAGCGCCGCTGCACCCGGGTCTGCCGATTCACCCGCGAAGGCACGGGTCAATTCAGCCAGACTCGCAAACGTAGCGTAAATACTATAGCTGAAATCCACACTTGTCTCACGGCCAGCAAGGTCACTGACGGTGGCCGTTATTTTATGCAGACCGGGTTCAAGTGTATACGCAGGTGTATTCAGCAACTCGCCGCTTGGTTCCGCAACACCGGACACCGAATCGGAAGCCGTATAGCTAATCTCGACCTGCTGGTCAATCGTATACTGTGCCTCTCCCTGAATAATTACCGCCGGAGGCGAGAGGTCAACCGCTACTACCAGTGTCTGCTCGGTCTCCTTATTACCCGCTTTATCCACACTCCAATAGGTCAGGGTATGCTTGCCCTCCTCACTTATCGTCAGCATGCTGCCGGTCTGAAGCTCCCCGCCGTTCACCTTGAAATACGTCTGGTCAATCCCGGACTGCTCATCGCTCGCGGTGAATGTCACTTCCGCCGCCGATGTGTACCAGCCGTTCTGCTCAGCCCCCTTCACTGCCGCAGACGTATGCGGCGGGGTCTGATCCGTTTGCTCTCCTTCCAGAGTAACTAAGGCGGACAACGGAATATTCAGCTCCTTCACCAGCCCCGCTACCAGCTCCGATACCTTAATCGCACCGTTCATCTGCAGATGGGTGTTGTCCTCCGTGGTTCCCGTCCACATGAAGATGGATTTGGTGCCCTCTGTGCCCAGTTCCTGAAAATATTCCCAGCTCGCTTGATTCAAATCAATCAGCAGCGTGCCCGTCTCCTGTGCCGTTTCTTTCATCGCCTGTACGTATGCCGGGAAGCTTTTGTTCAGCACTTCACCACTGAAATCCCTCCGGTTGACAGGTGTAACCAGCACGGGTACCGCATCTCTCTGCACAGCGCCGTTAATGTAATCCTTCAGATACACCTTGAACTGCTCCGGAGTAAGATACCGTTCCGGGCGGGAAGGTGTGGAATCATTATGCGACCACTGCATGAACAGATAATCCCCTTCATGAATGCCTAGCAGAATATCGTTTAGATATCCGCCGTTCAGAAAGGTTTTGCTGCTTAGTCCGCCGACTGCCCTGTTATCAATGCTGATTTTCTCTGTGTCAAAATAACGGCCCAGCGTCTCTCCCCACCCCGCCTGCGGACGGTAGCTTTCTGCATAATTGGCAACCGTGGAATCACTCGCCAGATAGAGCGTTGGCTTATCAGCCGCCCCCTGCTCTGGCAGCCGCACAATCTTCAGCGCGTTGATCTTTGGCGTACTGCCGGAGAAGCTGAAGTTAAATACGCCATCGATCAGGGCGATATCATACGTGACTTCCTTGAATTGGCCTGAGGGGATGGTGGTGACCGGGAGTTTGTTCATTTGCTCCACCGTAACACCGGTCTGGGTCACTTCTTGCGCATCCCCGATGGTCGTCGTTACCCGGTAATTCGCCGGCTTCATCTCCACTACGAAAGAGGTCCCGTTTACACGGGTGAAGTCCTCTGTCAGCGGGTTGCCGGTTCCCCGGTTCTCGTCCTGGACCAGCGCGGTGTCGGCGAACCCGTATGCGTTCCCTTCCACGTAGGCCCGTTTGGCATCCACCTTCGTATAGCCGTCTGCTGCGCTGCCGGAGCCAAAATCAAATGAGTATGTGCTTACATCACCCGCAGCCTCCCTGGTCAGGGAATCACGCGCAACCTTAAGCATATTCACAGCATGATCGATTTTCGCCTGCGAGGCTGTTGTCCCGATTAGCGCCTCGGCAGCGTTCAAGGCTCTATGCACTACAGCTACAGAAGCTTCCGTGTAGGATGTGAGATCGATAGCCTTCACTTCCTGATGCAGCGCAATCAATGCCGTCATATCGCCTGCCGCCACCGGAAGCTTCGTACCCTCAATCTTCACGTTGTCAATCTGGGTGGTCCAATTCAGCGTGCCTCCTCCTCCTTTTCGCGTACCCAGGAACCGCAAGCCCCTGACGTTATTGTCATAGACTCCCGGACTCAGCGGAATATCGCGGATCGTCTGGGTGACACTTGGGTTAGCGAGACTTGTTAAGGTGAGATCAAGGGTTTTTCCGGCAAAATCAATCTTCAGCTTGACATTCACCCACTGATTCTTGGGAATAGTCGTAGCGGTTCCGCCCCCTGGAATGGCAGTGGTGCCGGTACCATAGTCTGGTGTGTACGGGCCGGTGAAATAATGAATGTTCGTATTCGGGCTTGCCGCTCCAGTCTTGGTGAACAAGGTGAAAATCAGATTCTCATTCGCATCCTGCAGACTTAAATGCCCCTCCGACGGGACAGCGCCCACATTGCCGGAATGCCAGTTGAAATCGACGTTCACAATGTCGCCGTTCACCGCATCGAACAGGCGGAATACCTTGGCGCGGTTGCCGGAGCCGGAACCCGTTACAGACAATACCTTGTTCCCGTTCTCCTCTGTAACCGTCCCCGCCATAGTTCCGGCAGTGCCCGTAGCATTCACCATCGAATATTGTGCTGCGGCCGGGTCACCCTCGAAGTCCTCCGCATATTGCTGCACCTCCGGCTCTGGCTCCGGCTCGGTAATACCAGGATCAATCACGAACGGGGATATGCTGAGGTTCATCTCCTTCACTGCGCCCGCCACCAGACCGGCAATGACCTGTGCGCCATACGTGCTGAAATGGGTATTATCGCTGACCCCGTTCGGGTATTTCGGGTATTCGCCAGGATTGGCATACAGGAAAAGCTTCTCCGTAGCGGTCAGGCCGACACGGTTATACTCCGCAATGCTGAGCTGGCTCAGATCGATCAGGGGCACGTTCAGCGCAGCCGCTGTTTCTTTTGCCGCCTTCACATATTCCGGAAAGCTTACGTTGAATTCCTGAGTGACCGTATTGAAGTCCATGCGTCCTACCGGCGTTAACAGAACCGGAGTGGCCCCGCGCTGCTTCGCTCCGTTCACGTAGCGGGTCAAGTACGCTGCATAATCTGCCGGAGAAGCATAACGGTCAGGAATACCCGCGCTGGCATCGTTGTGGCCGAAGGAGATGAAGAAATAATCGCCCGGTCTGATCCGCTGCAGGATACTATCCAGACGGCCGTCCACCATGAACGACTTGCTGCTTCTGCCGCCGATAGCATCATTTTGGATCGTTACTCCGCTGCTGAAGTAGCTGCCGAATTGCTGGCCCCAGCCTTCCTGCGGAGCCTGCATTCCGCTGTAGGACTGCATCGTCGAGTCACCAGCCATATAGATGGTTGTTCCGGTTCCCGGAGTCTTCTGCGGGTACTTCTCAATCTTGATCTCCTGCACATCGGCCGCCGTGCCGGAGAAAATAAACTCTAACTGGCCGTCCACCACTGCAATGTCATAGGAGTAGAGCAGTGGTGTGCCGGCACGGATTTGAGTGAGCGCCAGCTTTTGCACAAATTCAGATTTGACACCTACACTTGAGTCTCTGTCTTCGCTGCCCAGCTTGAGCGTCACCTTGTAATTGGCATCCGGCAGGTCCACCGCAAACTTGGTGTTCTCCGGCAGGGAAGCGTGGCTCGCGCCCAAGGTGATTCCGCTTATGCTCTCGAAACCATATCCCGTTCCCTCCGTGTAAGGGGTAGCCTGCACAGAAGTTGTTCCTGCTGGCGGCTCCGTACCGAACCCGAAGTGGTAGAGCTGCTCCAGCGGTTGCGGCGCGCCGGTCAGTGCCAGATTCGCTTTAGGGAATGCAGTGGCCTCCGTCCCGAGATAGAAGCCTGTGTGCGGCGGCTGGTTGTACGCTACATTCTGCCAGGCTATTCCCAGCCGGTACACCGGATCTTGCATAAGCGTCGGAATTCTGTAGGTGGTTGGAATCGTGGTGGTATAGAGCCGGAACTCCGTGCTGTCTTCGCTGCGCAGCAGCAGCTCCTCGCGCCAATCGCCCAGGAGATCCGCCTGAAGGGCCGGGTTGCCTTTGGTATGATTATTGGTCAATGAACCGGCTGCCCGGAGAATCTCCTTCAGCTGCTTATTGCGGTAATCCCACTTATAAATCAGCGGAATGCCTTGCGCGGTAGTGTTGTTCCAGTCGTGGTCGAACAGCTCCCGCTGAAGATCCCCGTCCCACCAGATCGCAAAATTCGCACTTCGCGGCACTTCATTCTGTTCATAAATCACCTCACCGTCCGCTGCATAGCCGCGGGATAACGGGTCCATCTGACCATTCACAATCGTGGATGCCCAAGACTCATAACCGGGATGCTCCGGATCGATATCTGCTGACATTCCCCGCCCGGTATCTTTGCCGGTGAATTGTCCCCAGAGGATCTCTCCTGTAGCGGCATCGCGCATCTCCAGTCCGTAAGCAGCATCCTTATGCTCATGCACACTGACAACCTGATACCCTTCCCGGTTCGGATCAAGCTTCCCGGCATGCATCGCATCTCCATGACCAAGCCCGGTGCTGTAGAGCAGTGTGCCGTCATCGTCAATCGCCAGCGCACCGTACATGATCTCATCCCGGCCGTCACCGTCTGCATCCAGTACACTGAGGTTGTGATTACCCTGTGCTTCATATTGTGCGCCAGCTTCGTTCGTGTCAAAGTTCCAGCGCTTCACCAATGCGCCATTCGTGTAGTCGTAGGCGGTAAGTGTTGTTCTTGTATAATAGCCACGGGCCATTAATACGCTCGGCTTCACGCCGTCCAGGTATGCAATCCCGGCCAGGAAACGGTCTACGCGGTTGCCGTATCCGTCTCCCCACGAGCTGACATTACCCCTTGGCGGATCATAGTCAACGGTGGACACCGCAGCGCCGGTCTGGCCGTCGAACAGCGTCAGATACTCCAGCCCGTCCAGGATATATCCGCCGTCATTGCGGTAATCCTTGGTGCCGTCACCGATGACTGTACCTTGACCGTCTTTGGTGCCGTCTGCCGTTTTGACCACGACCTCGGCTTTGCCGTTGCCGTCCAGGTCATACACCATCAGCTGCGTATAGTGCGCCCCGGCCCGGATGTTCACGCCAAGATCAATGCGCCACAGCTTGGTGCCGTCCATTTTGACCGCATCGATGTAGACGTTCCCGGTATAGCCGGCTTGTGAATTATCCTTAGAATTGCTGGGACTCCACAAGAAAACGATCTCATATTCCCCGTCCCCGTCCAGATCCCCGACAGAGGCATCTCCGGCATAATAGGAATACGTCCCCCCGTCTTTGGTCCGGCCATCAGCAGGCTTATCCAGCGGAATCGGCAGATAAGAGTTATGCCACACTGCCGCCCGCTCCGGCTGCATTTCCTCCTTCCCGGCAACAATCGTAGAAATCTGATATTGCGAGCTGTCCGCACCCGTCGTATCCACATAGTTGGTAGAGTCTACGATCGGAGCCGGGTTCACCTTGATCCCGTTTTTATAGACATTGTAAGCGATTTCATCTGAATCCGTATTCAAGTACCTCCAGCTCACAAAGACGCCGCCATCGGTCAGAACCGCCACCAAGCCACGGTCCAGATATTCTGCCTGCCTGGCAGGAAGATTTCCGGTAGCAGCTGCATGTGCCGGTGCGGGCGGGAGAGCAAGCGGTAAGACCAGCAGACAGGATAATAAGAATGTGAGCAATGATTTCTGAACAGACCTCTTTTTTCTAATCATGGGCTTAACTCCTCCTATTATTCTAAAATCAATTTAGAAATCAGGGGAAACTTGTGCAGATGCTCTCCTAGTTGTCTTCCAGCTTGAGCTTGAGCGCTCCCGCCTCCTTTCCTGGTAACATTCATATGGAGCGTAACAAATAATAGGGATCCGTTCTGCTCAAAAAAAAGCACTTTCAGCCTAGAATCGACTTTTATGAGGGGCAAGCAAGACTCCAATATGTGGTATCATGGTGAATATGTTTGGTTAGGAGAGTGTTTATGGCAAAGGCACACGGAGTTTCAAATGAACGAATGAATCAAGAATATGTACATATTCTTTTCGGCATGTCGGATGCAGGTTCCTTAAAAGTAACGCTCAGTGCCCTCGGCATACGTGAGACAAACCAAGTCCTGGCTTTTAATGAATCATTCTCAATTGGGCCCTTATCAGGCTTGGACACCATAACCGGAATGCAGAACAGGCAGCTATGGATGATGGAACGTGATGAGAATTACAGCCTTAGTCAGCATCACAACCAAGAGAATCAGCTTGTCCACATGGTACAGACTGTGAAGAGCATCCCGCACCATGCCAGCATCGTCATATGGGTGGCGGATAATGCGCATGACCAGACCGGCCTGCGTTTCTTATTGCATGTGTTGCGGGATCGCATACAGCCGGTGCATATAGTTAATGTGACTGAGCTATATCAATCAGCAGGGATTCATGGCTCAGATGGTTTCGTACCCTTTTATAGTGGCGCAATCGATCGTGAGAGTTACTTGCTTATCGTGAAAAAATATAGTCAAGGCATCCCGCTTGCATCTGATCAGAGAAGGAGATACGAATCGGATTGGCTCAGGCTTGCGGAGGAAAATCAAATGCTGCGTCTGTGGAAAGATGCCGCCATTATTAGCTGTGATGAAAGCGCGTTGGATGAGATAATTCTGAGGTCCGTTACTGAACTGGAAGTGGAGCAAGAGCGCAATCAGGTCAGGAAGGGATTTGTTAGTGCAGGGAGTGTCTTTATTCGCGTGTTCGAAGTCTCACGTCAGTTCTTGGGCACTTCATTTATACTCAGTAGAATGCAGGCATTGGTTAACCAGGGTGTTTTGGTGTCCAGAGGATATTCAGGGGATTTGAATCAATTCTTGCTTAGGCGGGCACAGGTTGATTAAGTTAATGGATTTAAGCTAGTGAAAACAGATGTACCCAGTCACTTGCGTAAGGTTTATCGTGCCCTGATTAAGGTGTATGCGGAAGTACTAGGCTTAACTGCATTACGTACAACTATATCGCCTGATGTACCGCCGAAAATCCATTTAGCTGTATTCCGTACATCTAAAACACCTCTAAAACTCGGTTCTCACCCTTTCGGGCAGTTTTAGTTGTATAGACTACAGTTAGAAGAGAAACTCCTTCCTTTTTACTGTTTTTAATTGCACCGAATACACTTATCACCCAATTTCTGCTCCTAACTATCTACTAACTCCTTTTGTGCGGATGCTCTTGTAGTATGATTACCTAATTCACAGGTTCTGTACAGTCACGAAAATGGTCAAAAAAACAGCGCAGCGGACCTCCCCAATGGAGAATCGCTGCGCTCTTTGATTACTTCATATACAACTCCACCAGCTTATAACAACGTTCCTTCGTCACGGAAGCCAAGGTCGCCGCGTACTCCAGCCCCTCCATCGTTCCGCCTTTATACTTGGCAGCCGCTTCCTCTGCTGCTTTATCGCGTTCCTTGATCCAGTTTAGTTGTTCCTCTTTCAGTTTCGCCATATCGGCTTCGGGAAGCTGCACTTTTAGCGCCTGGTAGATTTCATTCAACGCCTTGTCCCAGCGCTCATGCTCCTTGGAAGCGGCTTCCTTCATATCAGTCATGACCCCGCTGTCTGACATTGCCTTCAGATCGCTAAGGCCCTCTTCAATCTTATCCAGCTTGTCAAAATAAGTCTGCCGCTGCGAATCCCCCGCCGCCGCACTGGCCTTCGGCGTGGCTTCTGGTGCCGCCGTGTGCGCTGGTGCCTGTGCTGTAGCTTCCGGTGCAGGCACTGCGGTAGCCTCAGCTGCCGGTTCCGGCGTGACCTCGGGTGTAACCTCAGGGCTTGCCGTCGCTGCTTGTCCGGTCTCTGGAGTAGCCGCCGTACCGCCATTTGCCGCCCCGTTATTGCCGCAGCCAGCCATTAACAGACTGGAGATGAGCATGGTAGTCAGAATTGCTTTTCGCATAAGTCCTCATCCTGTCATTGGTTTATAGTCGAGACTCTCTTGCATATCGGCTTTTAAAGCCGTCTTGAGAGTTATTACCTGATTTCACCCGACTGTAATCATTTTTGTGAGACGCTCAGTGCTACGGACGGACGCGAATTGCTGCTTGACAGCACTTTGAGATCGGAGTAGTATTTTGAAATACTTCTACATACAACAAACTACAACAAAGCATTACACACTCACAGAAAGGCGGTTCACCCATGATTGAAGCATTACGCAAGCTCGGCTTATCCGATCTGGAAGCCCGTTGCTACCTGGCGCTGCACGGCCAGCCGCCCTCCTCGGGCTATGAGGTCGCCAAGCAGGTGTCCGTGTCCCGGTCCAATGTATACGCCGCGCTGCGCAGTCTGGTCGATAAAGGAGTCTGCCGGACAGTCGAAGGCGAGCCGGTGACCTTCGCTGCCATTCCGGTCCGGCAGGTCGTTAAGCTGCTTCAGGCGGAATTTGAGCGCACCGCCCACCTACTGGAGAACGAATTGGGCCACCTGCCTGCTGTACCGCCCTTCTTCAGCAACTGGAAGGGAGATGCTCAGGTGGATCTGGCGGTAAAGCGGCTTGCTGCCAATGCCAGCGCAGAGATTCTGGCAGATATCTGGGCGGAGGATCTGCACCGGATAGAAGACACACTGCTTGCCGCCGAAGAACGGGGCATTGCCGTCCACCTGATGGTGATAGGTGACATACCTACAGCGCTGTCGCGTGTCATTGTGCATAGCGTACCGGCAGGCGGGCCGAAGGCCGCCCGGAACTTCTCGCTCCTGCTGGATAAAGAGACCTCGCTTCTGGGCAGCTTCACCCGCCATTCGCAGGCTTCGGCGCTGGAGAGCAACCATCCGGCTGTGCTGGATGTGCTTCAGACGTCTTATTATCACGATGTCGTGATGATGCGCATAGAGCAGGATTTCGCCGCTGAGCTGGAGGCGCGTTACGGCAAGAATTACGCCTTAATATTCCAGGAACACCCGGAGATGCGCGGGCGGAAGCCGGCCCCCGAATCTGAACCCGATTCTAATCGCTTGGAGGATGACACCCATTGAATACACTGAATACATCGAATGCGAATACTCCACGCTCGTCTGTACTGCATAACCGCTCATTCCTGCGCCTATGGATCGCGCGGATCTTCTCCACCAGTGCCTTTCAGATGCTGTCGGTGGCGATTGGCTGGCAGATGTATGCGCTGACCGGCAGCGCCTACCAGCTTGGACTGGTCGGGCTGGCCCAATTCCTGCCCATGCTGCTGCTGACATTGCCTGCCGGACAGACGGCAGACCGCTATGACCGCCGAACCATTGTGTTCCTGTGCCAGCTTACAGAGTGCCTCATCGTGCTGCTGCTTGTCCTCGGCAGCATTGAAGGCTGGCTCAGCGCTGTCCACCTGCTGGCAGCCGCAGCAGTCCTTGGCGCGTGCCGTACCTTCGAGAGTCCGGCCTCGGCTGCGCTGGTGCCGGACATTGTGGATCGGGAGCAGCTCCCGAAAGCAGCGGCCTGGTCCGCGTCTGCTATGCAGACGGCGATGATCGTCGGCCCGTCCCTCGGGGGTGTTCTCGTAGTCTGGGGTACGGCTGCCGCCTATATCGCCTCGCTTGCCGCCCTGCTGGTATCTACGGTGCTGATCTTCTTCGTCAAGACTGTTCATTTCGTCAAGAAGCTGGACGCGGTCAGCATGGACACCTTCCTCAGCGGCCTGCGGTTTGTCTTCGCCCGCAAGATTATCCTGGGTACAATCTCGCTGGACTTGTTCGCTGTACTTCTTGGCGGGGCCACGGCATTGCTGCCGATCTTCGCCGAGGATATTCTGAAGACCGGCTCGCTCGGTCTTGGCCTGCTGCGCTCCGCCCCGGCGGTAGGTGCGATCATCGTCTCACTCATCCTGACCCGCTATTCGGTGGAACGGGCCATCGGCCGGATGCTATTCGCCTCGCTGGTCGTTTTCGCCCTGGCCACGATGCTGTTCGGCATCTCCCACAGCTTCTGGCTGTCCTTGTTCGCGCTCGTTCTGATCGGCGGCTCGGATGTCGTGAGTGTCGTTATCCGCTCGACACTGGTGCAGGTTAATACGCCGCAGGAGATGCAGGGCCGGGTCAACGCAGTGAATTCGTTATTCATCGGCACCTCGAACCAGCTTGGCGAATTCGAGTCCGGCACGATGGCCGGGCTGGTCGGGGCCGTACCTGCAACCGTGATCGGCGGAGTTGGCACCCTGATTATTACCGTGCTCTGGATGTACCGGTTCTTCCCGGTCCTCCGCACCCAGAAGACGTATACAGCGGAGGAGATTTGAACGATACAAGGGGCTGCCAGATTGGCAGCCCCTTATGGCCGTTCAAGAATGTATATGGTTTTTGGGCCCCCGCAAAGGTTCTGAATAGACTCCGAAGCTTAACTACACTTTGTGGGGATTTTTATTAATACTCTCCCTTAATCACAAAAAACGATCCCCGTATTATTCCGGCCAGCTTCGACTTCTGCCGCGCGAACTTGAACTTGTCCGTCAGCTCCTTCGGAATCTCCATCCCCTCCGAGAGTTTGAACCCAACCGCCCGCTTCTTGGGATCATCCACCGTGTACATTACGTTAAGCGCAAGACCATCCTCATAGAAAACGTAGGCGAACCGAATGTTCTCAACCTGAAATTGCGAGGTTTGGAGTGGCTTGGCAGCAAACTCAAGGCCCCGCTCCTTGCTCAGAATCCCGTTCACGTAATCCAGCGTTTCCTGGCTTTCACTGGCCGGAACGACTGTGAATTCATGCTTATACTTGTTCATGAAATAACGCGCCTCATTCGCACGTAATCCCGCCAGCGCTTCAGCAACAGGCGATGACTCCAGGCCTTGCACAGACACTTCTTTGAAATCCACTGTATATGGCATAGTTGCTTATCCTCCATTACATTTTTAATTTCTGACTACAGGAATCCACATTTCGCCATACAGCGAGCCGTCCCGGCTGCCCATCTCCACAGCCGTATTCGGCCCGCCCACGTAGGCGTATCCTTCTGCTTGCGGCAAAGCTTGTCCGAAGGCCAAGCCCGTCACGGTAGTGCTTAATTCCTCAGTTGTCGCTCCTTCTCCTGGCACTACGAGGTATTCCCCCTTCGGGAATTGAATCACCCGGGCTTCCTGCGGAATCTGTGCGGCTGCACCTGCCATTACCCCGGCATAATGCATCATCTTGCCGTTCACCGCTTCGTTCACCACAAACACATAGTCATTCGCCGCAATCCCTTTTAACAAGTCGAGCCTGCCATCTTCACTAACCGCCTGCCAAAAATCCATCTTCTCCTTATAAATCCCGGCATAATCCGTGTAATCACTCTTAAGATCAACGCCCAGACCAATCACCATAAAGCTGTCTTTCTCTTCAATAGTATACCCTGCCATTGTTATATCCCGCCTTTATTCATATTTGTGTTCCTCACCTGCTATGTATATGATAACCTTGAACCATGTCAAAAAATGAACCTGTTTAGGAGCCGCGATGAAAAAAGTAGAACGGATCAACATCATCATGCGGTACATTAACAATCGTGCCCATTTTACCCTGACGGAAATCATGCGGGAATTCAATATTTCGCGTTCGACCGCCCAGCGGGATATCCGGGAGATTGAGGCGCTCGGAATGCCGCTGGTTGCAGAGGTGGGCCGGGATGGCGGGTATTCCGTTATGCGTAACTCTCTTCTTCCGGTGGTCCGGTTCACGGATAATGAGGTCAAAGCGCTGTTCATTGCCTTCATGGCGACAAGAAACGGCCAGCTTCCTTATCTCAAGAGCCGCCAGTCGCTGACGGAGAAATTACTGGGGCTCATCTCGGAGAATCAGCAGGAGGAGCTTGTGCTACTCAATCAGATCCTGCTGTTCGAGGGCACCCACCCGGGCAATCCTGATCTGCTGGACCTGTCCGATCTCCCCCACCCTATGCTGGACAAGCTGATCCGGCTCCTGCTGGCGGACCGCTATCTGTTCATCACCTGCCGGGAAGACCAGAAGGCTATCTCTTATGCTGTGTATCTTTTACGTCTCTATCAGCAGAAAAGCCTGTGGCTCATCGAGTGCTTCGACCTGGACGCCTCCAGGAAACGGATCATCCCGGTTGATCAGCTAACTGATGTCATCCCCTACCCGGGCTCCAACAGGCCAAGCGCGAAAAAAATTAAAGAGAAGCTGAGCAAGCAGCAAGTGAAGAACAACCTTGTCCTGGAGCTCGGTCCCCGGGCCATTGCCCAATACCGGAAATATCACCCGTTCAGGGTGACGCTGTCCTATACTGACCCCTACCAAACTACCGCTATCCTGAAAATGGAAATCGAGGTGAACCGCAAGGAGGAGCTGAAGGAAGTCACGAATTGGCTGTTATTCCTGGGCGATGACCTTACGATGAAGGAAGTTCCGGATGAAGTAGGGGAGGAGCTGCAAGCTAGAGTAGATCTTTTTTGTACTTAGGAAGCGCACGGCCCCCTACTGTTGCGTTCGCCGCGACCCATTGTAATCGGTTTTCCGACTACATGGAGCCCGTTCGCCTTCCTGCTGCCCAATGTGATCGGTTTTCCGACTATATTTCGCCCGTTCGCCTACTTGCTGCTCATTGTGATCGGTTTTTCGATTACATCTAGCCCGCTCGCCTTTCCGTGACCCAATATGTTCGGTTTTCCGACTATATTTGGCACGTTCGCCCTCCCTCGCCCCAATGTGTTCGGTTTTTCGACTACATTTCGCCCGTTCGCCTTGCTGCTGCCCAATGTGATCGGTTTTTCACCTACATTTCCTCCGTTCGCCTTCCCGCGTCCCAATGTGATCGGTTCTTCGCCTACATGCGGCCCGGCTCCTTCGTAATCGAACTTTCCCATACCAGTAAAAAGAGCAGCGCCCCCTAACCAGGAGAATCGCTGCTCTACTCTACTATGCTTATACTCTTTTGCTCCGGCTTACAGATTAAGCAGCAAACTCAATACCTTCGCACACTCTGCGCGCGTCGCATTGGCCTGGGGCTTGAAGAATCCGTCCGGAGTCCCCGTGATGAAGCCCAGTGAACCGGCGGCACTCACGGCGTCCTTAGCCCAGCTGTCAATCTTGGCGGCATCGGCAAAAGCAGGCAAGGAACCTGCCGGAGCCTTGCTTCCAGAGCGCAGCTCGTAGGCTCTCACAAGCAGCGTTGCCATCTCTTGCCGCGAAATACGCGACTCGGGGGCGAACTTGCCGGTAGAGTCCCCTTTGACGATTCCGGCTGCAAAAGCGGCGGCCACATCGCCCGAATACCACTTGCTGCTGTCTACGTCAGCGAACGAACGCAGGCCTTCCGCCTTCAGCCCAAGGGCACGGACAAGCATCGTAACGAATTCGGCCCGGGTCACTTCTCTCTTCGGAGCGAAGTGTCCTTCCCGGTCGCCCTCGATAATATGCTTGGCAGCCATCTCTTTTATCACTGAGTAGGCCCAATCCGCCGGAGTCACATCTGCAAAGCTCTTGTCATACTCCAGTACAGCATAATTGCCGGATTGCCGTACCTGTGAAGTCAATACGGACTGTTCTGTGGTTCCGCCTGCATATTCGAGCGTTCCATCATCTGCCGTGGCATACACACCTGCGAGCTTCGGATTGCCGTTCGCTTGAAGCTTCAGGCGAAGACTGACTGGTTCCGTGAACGAGACCAGCGGAGTCTTAACTCCCTGCTGATTCAGCACAGACAGCCTGAGATTGAACATTTCTCCGGCTGTTCTCAGTTCAGCTTCACTCTTCTTATTAGCCTGAAGTATCCAGGCTGTCTTCTGCTCTGTGGAGCTTGGCTCAAGCAGGATAGACATCATCGAGCCCTTCTGCTGCTGTCCTGCCAACGCTTGAAGCTGCTCAAGAACCTTGCCTGGAATCTCTACAGCCACTGTCTTGCCTTCCACCTTCAGAGCGGCTATTCCCTTAAGAGCCGCAGCGTCAGCGGGAATTCTTACTTCGCTCTGCCCTTCAGCCATTGGAATCACAATCTGGTTCTGGGCATTCACCTTCGGCTCAGTTACAGTCAGAATCTCCGGCTGTGGCGTAGCTTGTGGTGCAGCTGAAGCTTGTGCTGTTGCCAGCGTAGCTGTCCAGCCTGAACCGGAGCCCGTTCCTGGTGCCGTAGTCGGGCTTGGTACCGGGCTGGCTTCCGGACTTGTCACCGGCTCCGTTGCCGGAGGCGTTACTGGCTCTGTTACCGGAGGTGTCACCGGCTCTGTTACCGGAGGTGTTACAGGTTCACTTGGTTCATTGGGTTCGCTGGGTTCGCTTGGTTCACTTGGAACCTCAGGTGTAGTTGTGCTATTGCGCACGAAGGTCACCTCTTGCAGATAGCCGTAATGATTATCCGAGTCTGTGAGGACTTTGAAGCCTAGCGATGCGTTGCCGTCTTCCCCAATGTGCACATGCTTTAGCGTCAGAGTCCGGGGCTTCAGCCAGGCGCTGCCTGAATAGGTAACCGGCACCGAATACGTCTGCCCCTCGGAGATCACATACATTACCGAACCGGGAGAAGGTTCACCCTTGTCCCCAAAGATTTTGGCCTGGAGGGTATAGGTTCCGGGCTCCAGTCCGGTCATTTCATGAGTAAGGTTGAAGTTAATCGGCTTGTCATCCCCGTAATCGAAGCCGCCTGAAGCATTGCTGTCTCCGAAGGTAGCGGGCTTGGTGCCGCTCAGATACCAGTCGGACTTAGCGCCGTTCACCGTGAGATTATTGGTGCTGACGGCTCCGGCTTTTTTGACCAGCTTGAAATCATCAATATTCCCCCATTTGTCTCCAGCGTATTTCAGATTAACGCCTAGTGTCAGCGTTCCATCTGTAACTTCAATGGTATCGATGGTTGGATTACTCCATTGCTGCCAGCCTGTGTTGATGAACTGCTGCTTCTGATCGCCCGCAAAAATCTCAGCCGTCTCTTCCCCGCCCCCGCCCGAAACCCAAGCGGATAGCTGATAGGTACCATTTTCAAGTCCGGTGACCGTCTGGGAGATTTGGAATTCCGCAGCCCCTGAGCTCCAGTAGTGCAGTGCAGCCGAACCGGAATGGGCATCCGACTCCACATTGACCGCCGCGCTATCGCCGCTTACGGTCCAACCATTCAGCCCGTCCTCGAAGCCTGGATTCTGAATGAAGCTTGTGCTTGGCGAGACTGTGATCTCCGTTGAATCTGTAAATCCGCCGTCATACGTAACCGCTGTTACGGTAGAGGTCCCGGCAGCAAGCCCGGAGATCGTCCCTTTATACTTGTCCACCTTGACGATGGCTTCATCAGAGCTGGTGAAGGTCAGCCCCTTGTAGGTTGCATTCCCCGGGCTGATCGTTGCCTTAACGCTGCCGGTTCCGCCTACTTCTAGGATAGCGGTCTGCTTCTCTACTTTTACCGACTGAACGGGTACCCGGTTGATTGCCGAAGCACCGTCGATAAAAGCATCCATCGCGAAGGAAGGCTTCCCGTCCGGGTTCCAGGCAGACAGCCCATAGCCGAAGTAGACGCCCTCGGGTGCCCAATAGAACACACCTGTTCCCTGGCCTCCAGGTACAGCCTTCACGCCATCCTGCACAGCAACTAGCATGTTGTATACATTATCCACGTTCTTGCTCACATCGCCGCCAACCTCGACGACCATGACCTCCTTGCCATATTTTGCAGCCAGAAGATTCATGTTGGAGGATAGTTCATTAATAGAAGAAGTGTAGATAGAATCCGGGTAATAAGATAACCCGATAATGTCATAATCACTGTCCTTAAGACCCGCCTCGACCAGACCTGCATAGAACGGATCTACACCGGTGTCTGCCCCGTTGGCTCTATGAATAATGATTTTGGTCTCAGGAAAAACAGCCTTGGCCGCATGTGATCCCGCCTGGATCAATTCCACCAGATTCGCCGTATTGCTATAGCTGCCCAGTGGATGCATCATCCCGTTATTAATCTCATTGCCAATCTGCACCCACTCGGGGGTTACCCCCGCAGTCTTCAGCGCTTGCATCACCTCTGTGGTGTAGTCCGAGACATGTGCTTTGAGCTGCTCCAGATTATCACTGGCCCAGGCGGCCGGAGTAACCTGCTTCCCGGGATCGGCCCAGGAATCACTGTAGTGCAGATCGACCATCACCCTGAATCCGAGAGCGCTTACACGGGAGGCCAGCATAACCATCTCTTCAGTGCTGTTATGGCCGTTGATCGGATCATCGGATGGATTGACAAAAGCCCGGAGGCGTATCGAATCGATTCCGTGATCTTTTAGAATCTGGAGCAGGTCCTCCTCGTCTCCCTGATCGTTATAGAATTTGTAGCCCTCAGCTTCCATTTGCGGCAGCCAGCTGACATCTGCGCCCTTGGCGAAGGATTGCGGAATAGGAACCGCTCCAGCTTGTGCCGGTAATCCAAGTGCAGTCAGCGACATGATTAGCATTGTAAAAGTAAGAACCGCCGCAAGCCATCTTGTTCTCTTTTTCAAAATATTCCCTCCCTGTATTAGTCTCTCCGTTAGTATAGATGACCAGGAAGGTAACATTAAATTAAGCGAAGCAACGAAAAACTATACTTATTCAATTTTTTCACTGAAATGCGCTTACATTTCACTCTGAAAGACGTATAATATTCTCTATGTGAAATGCTATTCACCCTGGAATATAGATAACGAATCATACCAAAGGAGACCTAGAGATGCTGGATTCAAACACTACCCGTCTAATCACCAAAGCGCTGAGCGCAAGCATTGCCAATAAGGAAATCGCCGGTGCGAACTTCATGGTGATTGAGGACGGACAAGAAAGCTGGTATCACGAAGACGGCTATGCCGATATTGAAGCTGGACGCAAAATGTCCAGAGATTCGATCTTCCGCCTCTACTCGATGACGAAGCCGGTTACTGCCGCAGCCGTTATGCTGCTCCTGGAGCGCGGGGAGATTGACCTGTTCGATCCGGTCAGCCAGTACATACCTGGATTTAAAAATCAGAAGGTGGGAAAGAACGGCGAGCTTGTGCCCGTAACTCGTGAGGTTGATATTAACGACCTGCTGAACATGACCTCCGGTCTGGTCTACGGCGGAGCCGACGACCTGGCGGGTCAGTATACGGAGGCGCTGTACCAGGAACTGAACAGACGCCTGCTTGGCACCAACCCGATGAGCACACTGGAATTCGCCAACAGATTGGGAGAAGGCCCGCTGGCCTTCGAGCCGGGAACCTCCTGGCAGTATGGAACCTCTGCGGATGTTCTAGGTGCATTAGTTGAAGTCGTCAGCGGCATGCGGTACGGCGAATTCCTGCAGCAGGAGATCTTCGGTCCGTTGCAAATGAGCGATACCGGCTTTTGGCTGCCCGAAGACAAGAGAGAGCGGCTGGCCTCTGTCTACCAGGATGATGGTGAAGGCGGATTGATACCCTTTTCGGAGAGTCCTCTGGGCGTTAATCATCATATGGACCGGGAGGCGGCTTATGAAGCAGGCGGGGCCGGACTGGTCTCGACGATTGAGGATGCTGCCAAATTCACCACCATGCTGATGAATCAGGGCAGCTTGAACGGGGTGCAGCTGCTGAAGCCCCGCACCGTTCAGTTTATGACCTCGGCCAGCTTGACCAGCCCGCAGCAACAAGGCTTCAATCCGTGGCATTCGCTGCAAGGCTACAGCTACGGCAATCAGATGCGCATCCTGACCGATCCGGGTCAAGCCGGAGGGCTCGGCAGCCTGGGAGAATACGGCTGGGACGGCTGGCTGGGAGCTTATTTTGCCAATTGTCCGCTGGAACGCCTGACCATCCTGTTCATGATCCAGAGAAAGGACTCCGGTACCCTGCCCATTACGCGCAAGCTGCGGAATATCGTGCTAAGCGCATTTTAAGCGACGAAGCTGTATGGATTCACTAAATTTGAGAAGCTGGAATTAGGTGCTTCCAGAAACAGATGGATTTTCTCCACCTGCTCATGAACAGAACATCCCTCTCCAGGGAACAGTTGGAAAAAGGGCGCTTAATATACTGTTTTTCCAACTAAATGTGAGAGATCCACTCCTACCATTTGGCATTTGCCCTGTTGGCGGCAATCACCTCAAGGAAGCGGTCGGGATAATTCGTATGCACTCCGTCTACTCCCCAGGAGTAGGCTTTATCCATGTTGAGCTGATAGTTCACTGTGTATGGGATGATCTTGAGCCCCGCCCTCTTCACCTGAGCTACATAAGCTGCGCTGATTCCCTGGAAATTCGGGCTGATGCCTACGGCATAGGTCTTCACGGTATCCAGATAGGACTGAGTCACCCTCGTAGCCGCATAATCATTCCATACCAGCTGGTATAGCGGAATATCCGGGTTAATCGCATGAAGCTGCCGCAGACTGGCTGCGCTGAAGGAGTGAACGGACACCCTTTTGGCGAGATCATATTTCAATATCGTATCATTCAGGATCGCTTCGATCCCGAACTTCGATGCAGGCTCCTTGATTTCGACCATATAGTTGATGTCCTTGCCGAATGTCTCGAATACTTCTTCAAGCGTTGGGACGGTAAGCCCTGTGTATAGATCTCTGGCGAACATCGGGTAGTCCTGATTGAACCATGAGCCTGCATCGAGCTGTTTAATCTGCTCCAGGGTCATATTTTTCACAAAACCTTTGCCGCTCGTGGTACGGTTAACCGTCTCGTCATGTATCACAACAGGAATCAGGTCCTTGGTCAAATGAATATCGAGCTCAATGGAGTCGGCACCCATCTCACGCGCCAGCTCGAAGGCCGGTATCGTGTTCTCAGGAGCATACCCGGACGCGCCGCGATGGGCAATCGTATAGACTTTGTCCACCGGCTCGATCATCTCCTTCACCTTCACCCGGATGAGCGGAGAATACGCGTACAGTGTGGAGAACAAGGAAATACACAATACAATGTGAAATCCGATAAAATAACCCTTATGTCTGAACATCCTCATCATGCTGTTGTCCCCATTTGTGTGTAATAATAAGATACTCTATTCAGAATGGGCTAGCCGTGACTCCTCAGAGTGTTTGGGCTTCCATCATGAAGCTTATCTATCGTATCAGACATTTATCGCCTAAACAATCCACTGCCCCCATATCTCCATGTAACGCAAAGAAACCAGCCTTCTTGAGGTCCAGTTTCTTTGTGTTACGGGGACTGACTCTGCAAGCCCCCGAGTCACTGCGCTGAGTTTCGCCTCATTAGATTTCCAGAGTTGCTGTAACAGGATAATGATCCGAAGGGTATTTCCGGTCGAAGCTGTCGGTTACCGTCCGGGTCTTCAGTACCTTCACCTGCTTGTCCGTAAAAATATAATCGATCTCCTCAAGCTCATCCCACGGAATATCGTAGCGGAAACCGGTGAATGTCCCCCAGGGGCCATAATGGGCATCAACCGCTCTGCGGGTATCGGTCAGCTGCGCTGTAATCTCCCGGTAGCATCGTTCGTCCGGTATAGCATTGAAATCCCCTGTCAGTACAACCGGCAGATTCCCGCCCTGATTACGAATCCAGTCCAGAATCTTCAGCGACCGCGGTATCTGGCCTCCTCACTGATATGGTCCAGATGGGTATTCACAAAGTGAATCCTATTCCCGTTTCTTGTGTCCTGCAGCCTCACCCAGGTGCAGATCCGGTTGTAATCAGAGCCCCAGGACTTGGACGGAACCTCCGGCGTCTCCGACAGCCAGAAGGTGCCTCCGGCTTCCTTGGTGAATACCGACTTGTTATAAAAGACCGGACAGTGTTCACTCTCAGGATCATGATCACGGCTGATGCCTTCCACCTCATAATCCTCAAGTGCCGCCAGATCCCTCAGCTGATTGCCCCGCGCCTCCTGCAGACCGAACACGTCCCAGCGGTAATGCCTAATTAGGCGCAGCATATGCTCCTTGCGGTACGCCCAGCCGTTCTCTTCGTCTGACGGAATATCCAGACGGATATTAAAGGAAGCCATTTCGTAAGTACTCATCGCTGTTCTCTCCTCCATAATTGTAGTCGTTATAATTTCTCACACTGTTACATATTGAAGTCTATAATTCTTCTGGACGCTGCGCAACCGCGTATTCCGGGCAAAAGGCACCGCACCCTTAATAAGCCTTGGGGCTTACTCTACGGATGGCAAGTACCTCCGCCGAGTAAGCCCCAAAGCTGGTTCGGATCATTGTAAGTGCTAAGCCAGCATACTTGCCAGTTCAGCGGAAATCCGGTTCCTGGCCGCATCCACCATGCCAAAATCCATTGTGGCGATATAAATTTCCTTTAATTCATCCCGGTGCACCTTGGCCTCTGCCAGAGCGGCTATTGCCGTTTTCATTGTGGCCTTATATTGTGCGCTTATTTCCTCTAGCGGTCCGGCGAGGCGCTCATCCGTTCCCGGTGTAATAACAGCTTCATACGTATCGATGATTACGTCTCCTTCCCGCTCCGGATAATATTCATGCGGGCTGGTGCTGTCAAAGACCGCAAAATCAAGCTCACGCACAATAACCATATCCAGACTGTGGGGATCGAATCCGCAATGATAGATTTCCGTATCAAAGCCCCTCTTCTCCGCCTCGGCGGCGATTTTGCGGAGTATGGTTGATTTGCCTGTTCCGGCCCGGCCTTTGAGGAAGAAGCGTCTGGATAGCCCTTCGGTCAAATTAGGTACAAAGTCAACCGATCCTGCCGGCGTTGCTGCGCCCAAAAACCGGTGCTTCACATCAGCATGCCTCTGAAGCTGCGCTTCGCCAAACAACTGTTCCAGCATCCGGGCCGTTAATTGATCCGCTTGGCCGAAGTCCATATGCTCGAAGTACATCTTTTCCCATTTGTCATGAATGTTCAGAGCCACCGCAAATCTGCTGTACGCCGCCGCATAGGCACCAGCAACCTTCTGATTGATCTCCTCAAAGCTCTCCCTTTGGCTGGTAAGTGCTGCCGAGTCCCACGCTTCGCCCAGGTTCACATATTCCCGAGCCGCTCCGGAAGCCTTGGGTTCGATCACATGTGGCGCAGTCCCGTCAACAATGCCCGCGCCAAGCGCCGGAATAATGACCCCGTCAATGGAATCCTTATCGGATGAACAATGGATCAGCTCAATATCGTATCCCCGCTCCGCCCATTCCGTACCGATTGCTCTCATCAGCGAGGATTTGCCGGTACCGGGACCGCCTTTCAAGATGAATATTCGCCGGAGCCCTTGAAGATTCGATTCGAACAAACTGTAGAAGCCAAGAGCCGTATTGCCGTCTGCAAAATATCTTAATATCCCCGCAGCCATACACCCACTTCCTTTCCCGTTGCAGCCTGATAGGCTTATAACCATACAATATGCGTCAGGTATTTGTAAGGTTCCAGCAGCGGCGGAAATTCCGTCCATTCCACGTGAAGATGCTGAAACTAAATGCCCGCAGCCGCCATCCGGGCAAGCACCTTCTCCCCTCTCGCTTCCAGCTCCCCGCCGCTGAACTTTGGCAGTATCAGTTCGGAAACGATATTCCCGTCCCTCGTAAAAAGAACCCTGTCCGCCCTGGCGGCGACTTTCGCATCATGGGTCACAAGCATGATGGCTGTGCCCCCTTGGTTGATGCCTGCCAGCAGCTTCATGATTTCCTCTGCAGTCTTCGAGTTCAGCGCACCAGTTGGCTCATCGGCAAACAGAATCTCCGGTGTATTGATTAGTGCGCGGCAGATCCCGGCCCGCTGGAGCTGCCCGCCAGATACCTCAGTAGTATCCCTGTTTTCCAGCCCGGCAATGCCTGTCTGGATCATTAGGTCTCTCGCTTTTTGCACGAGTTCCACTGTATTCCTCTTGCCGTCCTGCACGGCGGGAAGCATGATATTATCCAGCAGATTCAGGTTCCTCAGCATCGTGGGCTGTTGAAAAATAAAGCCCATGCGGGTCCGGCGAAGATCAGCAAGCGCATTTTCCCGGAGCCCGGCTAGTTCAGTATCGCCAAATTTCACGGTTCCCTCAGTAATCTCATCCATGCCGCTGAGTGCGAACAGCAGTGTGGTTTTGCCTGAGCCTGAGGGCCCCATTACGGCAACAAATTCACCTTCTGTTATATCTACGTCTACTCCATTCAATGCCATGGCTTGCTCTGCACCCTTACCGTAAGTTTTCACAATATGGGTACCTGTAATGATGCTGTTCATCTGCTAATCCTCCTTGATATGCCCGGAAATTTGCAAAGCCTGGATGCCGGAACTGCCTAACCTGGTAGCTGCAACGACACAGCCTGCAATCAGCAGGGGCGAAAAAAGATAGACAAACCACGGATTTACCTCGAAATGGAAGGCTGACGCGCCGAAGGACGACACGATCGCCACACCGGCAAGCTCTCCGAGCGTATTTGCCAATAGCGTACCGGTGATGACACCCATCCCCAGCACGGTAACGGAGCGTGTAAGATATTGTCTGCGAATATCCCTGCTAGTTAAGCCTATGGATTTCAAGATGGCAATGGAATAACGGTCCTTCGCCACCAGTAACTTCATGAATAGCGTTGTTACCAGCAGGACGAGCAGGACGGTTGCCAGAGTTGCGACGATGGATGCCTTTTGTATAGCCTTGCGCATAGGACCAAGCATCTGCCCGATGGTCTCGTCGATCCCGGTAATTTTGGCAAAGGGGAATTGTTCCCGGTACTGTGATATGGCCGCCTGCACACTCTGACGGTCACGGAACGTAACCGCAATTGAGGCGCTTAGAATTTCCCCGTGATTCATCTTGAAATTAGCCTGAGCTGTACGCCCGCCATTCGTGACATCGGAGTAAATTCCGCACACCTTCAGGTGCTTTTCCGTACCGTCAGCGATAACAACGATTTCATCCCCAACACTCATTTCAAGGTCTTCCGCATTCAGTACCGAGACGGCGATCTCCGCTTCCGCTTGCGGTGCGCGGCCTTTGGAGTACGTAACCGGAAAAGCGGAATAGTCCCCGAAGGTCACCCGCAGCTTCTCTGGCGTTCCGTCATCCGTTCTTCTCTCTAGCATCCGGCTAGTGAATAATGCATATTTCTCAACGTTCTTATCTTCATCCAGCCGAGCTGCAACCTCCTCCGCCTTCCCCTGAACATCCTCCACCTGCGTCCGCAGCACTCCAATATTAACATCGCTGATGCCCATACCCATATTGGTAATGAACCCGGGTGCAGAGATAGTATTGCTGATATTATAAGGCACAATCATAATGAATGAGGAGATGACCAGCACCATCGTCATGGTGACATACAGCTTCTTACGGGACAGCACATCCTTGATACCTAGAAAGATATTCCGGGTGAACAGCCTGTTGTGACTCAGCCGGAAGCTTCTGCCCGGTTTCGAGGATTCCTGCGATGCGCCGAACCTCACCGCCTGCGCAGGGGAGATGTTACGGAAGCGCCGCAGCACACCATTCACATAGAGCATGACCACCGCGAAGATGAGTGCCGCCCCCGCAAGTCCGCTGAGCAAGCCGGGAAACCGGCTCCCGCTATCACCCATATACAGACGAATATTGTGCATAAAAGGGATCTGGAGCGGCAGAGAAGCTAGAAAACCCAGCATACAAGCTACACCTGCAATTACGCCGTATTTCGCAAGGTACAGTTTCTTGATCTTTGTTACCCGCATCCCGATGGCCTTCAGTACGCCTATTTCCTTGTAATCCTCTTCGACCGTTGCCAATAGCGTGAAGCGGATACATAAGAACGCCACGAGAATGACCAGCATGCCGATTAACACCAGCACAGCAATCATAATGCCGTCCGTAATGCCGTTAATCATCTTCACCTGATTGTACGTGATCGCAGGCGGGCCGTTGGCTGGGAGACCCGCATCCAGATACGCTGTCTCAAAAGCGGGATAGTTAACCCCCTCAGACAGCCGGAATTCAATCAGGTGCTCCAATTGTCCGAACTCACGGACCCTCTCGAAATCTGTCTGGCTAACCAGGAACCTTTTGGAGCTTACCAGTGCCGCGTTCATAGTCGAATCCCGCAAAAACCCGGCAACGTGGAAGGAAATACCGTGGATCGTCAGTGTATCTCCTAGTGCTGCGTTCCCTTCCTGCCTGTAATAGACAGGGACATAGATTTCACCGTCTGCCGGATGAATCACCCCGCCGTTTAAGTCCAGCAGATAGTCGAATTTCTTGCCCTGTACGGAAAGACCATTGTCCTGAATGCTTCCTGCAAGCGAATCGTTCCCGATCACTATCTCTGCACCCTCAATATTTAGGAACTCCTGCACCTGATATTCCTCAACACTTCCATTCGTGTCTGCGAAGCGCCGCAACTGGTCCATATCAACATTGCCTGTATGCATCTGCATGAAATGGAGCGCCTTCGCCGATCGAAGCATGTTATCAATTGCGCCGGACAGATTCACTGTAAGCGATGCGGCGAGCGAGGTTAGCATGGCGGCAACGAGGATGAACGCCATAATCGTGCCGGTAATCAGCTTGCTTTTGCGCAGATCATTTTTAATTAATTTTAGATACATGTCACTCCTCCGTGTATTTGTGACCTTACAGGTTTAACCTTTGGGGAAAATGAGGACGAACTCCTTGGTATAGGGTGAGACTGCGTCTATTACGCTAACTCCCCCGGAATGCTGTTCCATCACCTTGTGCACAATAGCCAGTCCTAGCCCAGTTCCACTGCTGGTGGTTCTTGAAGTGTCGCCGGAGACAAACGGATCGAAGAGATTTCCGGTGATGGCCGCCGGGATCGCTGCTCCATTATCGGCAATATGGATTGTAATCCGGCTGGGCTCATCCGTCAGTCCTACGAATAACAGGCTGCCTGACGGGTTATGGCGGATTGCATTAGTCAGGAGATTGCCGATAGCCCGGCTAATTTCCAGCGGGTCTGCTATATAAAATACGGGCTGGTCCGGTAACTGCAGTTCTAAGCTCATCCGTTTGCTTTCGATTTCACCAAACAAAGCAGCGCAAGATACGCGAAGCAGTTCCACAAGATCAACCTTCGCCAGCTTCAACTTGTATTCAGGCGCACCCAGCTTGGAGTAGGCCAGCAGCTGGTCAATCAATTGGTTCATCTGTCCCGATTTCGCTTGGATCGCCAGATGGTATTCCCGCTGTTTGTCCGGTTCCTCAACCAACCCGCCTGCCAATGCCCCTGCATAGCCGGAAATCGTAGTCATGGGAGTTCTCAGATCATGGGCAATATGCGAGAACAGCTGCATCCGCTCATTCTCCATGCTCATCCGCTGTTCTTCGGCATTTTTCAGCCTTTGGGCCATATAGTTGAACGCATCCCGCATTTCTCCAAATTCCGTTTCCGTCTCAAAATCCAGCCTGGTATCTAAAAGGCCGGACGTTACCTCCCTGAACCCTTCTTCCATCTTCCTTACAGGCTCCATAAGCTTCCTGTTGATCCCGTGCCCGAACAGGACAATCCCGATAAAATACACGGCGGCTGTAATAAGAATCCAGATCACGGACAGCGTGATCTGAAGCGATTCCGTTCCCTTGGCCAGCGGGGAAGAGGCCAGCTCCGCGAAGTTCATCCCGTTCTTCCATGTCAACAGACCGTATAATAGCTCCAGAACCAGGAGCGTCAGCGCAATGCCGAAGGTGTAGCCTATGAATCTGCGCATGATGACTCTTCTGAAGCTGCGCTTGTTCTTCATGGATGAACCTCCAGCCGATAGCCTAATCCCCGCACAGTTCCAATGGACACCCCGCTGCCGCCGGGAAGCTTGGCGCGCAGCTTACTGATGGCCACCATCACCGTATTATCATCCACGATAGCCGTCTCCTGCCATGCCGCCTCATACAGCTGCTGTTTGGTGTAGACGCGTCCTGGACTTTGCATGAACAGCTTCATCATGTTGTATTCTGTAGCGGTAAGATGGATTGCGGCGCTGCCCAAGCGGAGACTGCAAACAGAAATATCCATACACAGTTCCCCAGCCGTCAGCACCGCCGCTGCGGAATCCGCTGCACCACCGCTATAGCGGCGTAATTGGGCTTTGATTCGGGCAAGCACCTCAAGCGGGTCAAATGGCTTAGTCACATAATCATCCGCACCAAGGTCAAGCCCCAGAATTTTCTCGTGATTCTCTGTCTTGGCACTGACAACGATAATGGGCAGATTGCTGTGCTCTCTCAAGCCCTTAATCAGCTGATAGCCATCAAGCTCCGGCATCATAATGTCGATGACCGCCAGATCAACCCGTGCAGCTGCAGCCTGCTTCAGTGCTTCCCTTCCGTTCCCGGCCTGGATCACGGTATATCCATCCTTTTCAACATACAGGCGCAACAGCTCCCGGATCTCCTGCTCATCATCCACAATCAGAATCGTTTGGTTCATCATTTCACCTCTCCTCCTGCAGGGCTGTAAGCCCATTATGGCGGCCCTACCTTTCAGTTAAACACGGGTAACCTTAACATTGCCTTAAGATTTATCATAGGAAGCGCGGCTGTTTAAGCAGTTTATAGAGTTTAGGTCAAAACTCATCTTCCGTATTGACATTATATTCCTTGAGTTGTAAGATAACATTGTTATATAACTACGTTATTGAATAAGAGGTGTAAAATGCCGCCAAAAAAACAAATCACAGCTGTTCAGATTGTAGAAAAAGCCTTTGAAATGGTACGTCAAGAGGGGTATGACTCGATTACCGCTAGGAAGCTTGCCCAAGCGCTCAACTGTTCCACACAACCGATCTATCAGTCCTTCGCCGACATGAATGGCCTCAAGCTTGCTCTCACCCGCAAAGCCCAAGAATGGATGATGGAGTTTATTTCCATGAACGGGGAAGCGGATTTACCCGCTGAGTTGTCGTGTATCCTGGGATATGTCCAATTTGCAAGTACGGAAAAATATCTTTTTCAACTTATTTTTGCCTCCTGCGGGGAGAACGGAGAAGCTGCTCAGCCATTCATGCCTAAGGAAATTGGAATTGACTTGAATATGATCATTTATGCTCACGGCATTGTTATGATGATGGCCTACAACACACTTCAATTGCCGTGGAACACCATTAGAGAATTGATTGTGAAGGCGTATGATTCTTTTAAGAGAATTGACCAATGAATTGAGGAGGAAGGCTGTCGATGAACACACGCATACGTATACAAAAGGAACGCACTCATGTATTCTCGCCCAGCATTACCATTGCGATGCTTGGAACCATTAAGGGGGATGTGACAGATCATGCTCTCGGGGCAGCTCTTGCTGCGGCAGTATCTAATCATGAAATTCTAGGCTGCAAAATAACACTGGATGAGGAAGGTCAGGCTTTTTATGAGAAAATGGAGCAGCCGCTGATCCGTGTGGAGCAGTTTGACTGTGATTGGAAAGCGGTTGTGCAGGAACAGGAACCGATTGCTTTCGATTGGGCTAACGGTGAGCTGATCCGTTTTTTTGTTAAGCGGCAGCAGGGGGGGGTTCAATTACTGATCCTTGCGCATCATCTGGCAGGAGATGGTCTGGCAGTCTCCTATTTACTGGATGACGTTCTACATGCGTTAAATGGGAATGACTTGACTTACATGCCACTGCAGCTTTTTGATCTTAATACGGTTCCCCCTCATGCCAAGCTCAACCCATGGATGCGCTTCATTCTTCGCGGCCTTAACCGCAAATGGCATACCACCGGAAAACCGTTTACTCATGCTGAATACCAGGAGTTGCATAAGAGCTATTGGAGTAAACGGACAACCGAAATTTATTGTGAGGAGCTTAATGAATCGCAGTTATCCGCTTTGCAACAAGCCGCAAAGCAACAGGGGATTACCCTAAACAGCTTGCTGACGACCGCCTTCGCCAAAGCGGCACAAGCCCAATCCGACATTGGCCTGGCTGTCAGTATTCGTCCACAAGGCTACCTGGGAATGGGCAATTACGCCACTGGAATATCGATCCGATACCGCTATAACAACGTCAAAAATTTTGGGGTGAACGCCCAAGAGGTACATCAACGGATTTATAAGAAATTAGACGATCATAAAGCGAAGTTCTTCTTGCTTCAATTCATGAATGAAGTATCCCCTACACTGATTGATGCTGCCTATTTCTCAGCCTATGGTAGCTACACGAACAAAGCGGCCCACACCGTGTCTAACTTGTTTGGTTATGGAGGAAAACCCAAGAGCATCAGCATCACCAACTTGACTACGCTTGATATGAACAAACAACAGGGCATATATAGCTTGACTGCGGTTTCTTTCGTGCCCCCTCTTGTTCCTAATGCAAGACGTATTATCGGGATTTCTACCTTTGGGAACAGGCTCTCCATTTCTTTTCATGTGGCAAGCAATGACCAATTGTCTGAGGAGAAGGCTTTCATTGATTCAGTAATGCGGGAATTAAGATCTTATCACTAAGCAAGCGGCATCCCCATCATGAAATGATAGACATGCCGCTCATATATCGTCTATAAGCCCATATACTTCTCCACACCAGCCGGGTCCATGACTACCATCTGCTTGTTGCCGATCAGCTTGATCAGGCCGGAGTCCTCAAATCGGGAGAACTTCCTGCTGATCGTCTCCCGGGTCACTCCGACATAACTGGCCAGCTCTTCGCGGGACAGCGGCAGGTCGATATGAACACGTCCGCCGCGCGGCTTGCCGTATTTCTCACTCAGCTCCATGATCATATAAGCGATCCGGATTTCCGGGTCCTTGGTCGCCAGGCTCTGCGCCAGATTCTCGGTGTGGGCGAGGCGTTTGGTTACGCTTGAGAGAAGCCGGAGCGAAATATCCGGGTTCTCGGTCATTAACTGCTCCATATCGCTGCGGGTCAGCAGGCAGATATTGGTGTCCTTCAGCGCATACGCACTGAAGTTGCTAAGCTCGTCGCTGTTGAAGATACTGAGTTCCCCGAAGAAATCCCCGTTCGTCAGGATATGCAGAATCTGTTCCTTTCCTTCGGGCGTAATCTTGGATAACTTCACATGTCCCTGCTGAATAATGTACAGCGTATCGGACGGCGCGCCTTCGAGAATTAGCGGCTGGCCCTTGGTGAATTTGCGGTGCTTAATCATCGCGCTGATCCGGGTAAGATCCTCATCGGTCAGCGCGGCAAAAATCGGTACCTTGCGTGTACAAGGTTCTGCGGCGTACTGGCAGGAATGCTCTTTCATACCGTTCCCCCTGTAATGTGAAATGTGAAGCCTTAATCCACTAATGAGCAATTGTGTTCTTTTCCTCAACGGGTACGAAATGGCTGGTGTCCTCACCGCAGACCGGACAGACCCAATCTTCCGGCAGATCCTCGAACGCTGTTCCGGCAGCTACATCCTCATCGGGATCGCCTACCGCCGGGTTGTAGATGTAGCCGCAAGGGGTACAGATATACTTTTTCATCATACTCATCTCCTATATTCTTAGTAGTTAATCAGTTCAGAACAGACTGCGCTTCCGCTATAATCTCTTCGATGCTCTTGCCGTCAGCACTTCCGCTCAGCCGGACGCCTTGCTCAACAGCCGCCTTGTAAGCCAGCGAAGCCGCAGCACCCTGCCAGGACAACGCCCCGACCATGACATGATCCTTCACAAAAATTCGTGTATACGCCCCGTTCTCTTCACCGCATACCGACTCATCGCAATTCCGCTCATCGGTGTTGCCGATGGAGAACAAGGACACCCCGAACGCATTGAACAAGGTCACCGGAACCGCTCTGCGGTATACACTCCGGGCTTCAGCCATATTGCTCCCTGCGATCCTGCCCTGTTCCATCGCTCCGCCCCACAATCCTTCCACCAGCCCGCCGAACTCGGCAACGTCACCCGCTGCATAGATATTCGGAGCACTCGTCTGCAGATGTTCATCCACAATAATGCCGCTGCGGACCTCAATCTCCGATCCGTCTACCAGAGCAGTATTTGGAACAATCCCAATGGAGTAGACCACATGGTCACACGGGAAGCTCGTGCCGTCATTCAGCGTAACCCCGGTGACAACCTCTGTCCCCTCTATGGAAGTCACACCCGCTTGAAGAATCACCTTCACCCCGGATTGTTCAAGGGTTTCTTGCAGGCGCTTGGATGAGTAGCTATCCAGCTGTCTGCCCATCAGGGCAGGTGCGTATTCAACCACAGTTACCTTATACCCTGCTTCGTGAAGCGCCCAGGCGGTCTCAATTCCCTGCACCCCTCCGCCAATGACGGTTACGCGGCTGCCTTCCTTAAGGCTGTTCTTCAGCCGGTCTGCGTCAGCCAGCTCCCGGATGCTGTGTACATTGGCAAGTCCGGCACCCTGAATGGTTAATGCGCGGTTCTTCGCTCCCATGCAGAGCAGCAGCTTATGGTATTCCACACACTGGCCGCTCTCTGTCTCTACCGCCTGGCGCTCCGGGTGGATGGACACGATGCGGGTGGACGACTGAACGGTGATGCGGTTATCGCGGTACCATTTTTCCTTCTTAATCAGAACCTTCTCGCTGTGCAGGTCGGTGAACAGGCCCTTGGTCAGCTTGATCCGGTTATACGGCAGGCCGCTCTCTTCCCCGATGATCGAGATTTCCGAGTCCGCGTCCTGATCACGGATCGCTTTGGCGGCATGGACGGCGGTTACACCGCCCCCAACGATTACGTAATGCTTCGTCATGTTCGCTTCCTCCTCCCTAGATTGAACTGAGCAGCAGATCCGAGACAAATTCGGTTGCATGCTTAATCTTCTGAACCTTCTCAGGCTCTCTTGGGGAGAATCTTACCCGTACGGGGAACTCCACATGGGTCATGCCTGTGGTTTTGATAACCTCGGAGGTGCTCTGTACAGTCATGTTCGTTCCGTTCAGATAATCTTGAATGACCTCGATCGCTTCTCCGCTCCAGCCGTAGGAGCCGAATGCCGTAGCCAGCTTACCTTCCAGATTCATCTCCTGCATGCCCTTCAGCACCTCCTCCAGGTTCCCGATCATATCCGCATACTTCGTGGAGCTGCCGATGAAGACGGCGTCTGCTGATTCGATGCTGCGCAGGATGTCTGCGGTGCTGCTTTTATCTGCGTTCCAGACTTCTGTCTCAATATTGTTCTCCTTCAGGCAATTCTCAATGATCGCGGCCATCTTCTTCGTGCTGTTCTTGATGGTGGTATAGACAATAACAGCCTTCTTGCCCTGGGTGGTCTCCCGGCTCATTGTAGCGTACAGCCCGATGAACTTAGGAATGTCCTCGCGGATCAGGAACCCGTGGGATGGGGCAATCATACGGATCTCCAGATCCTTCACGGCTTCCAGCAGCGTTCTTACATATCTTCTGTGCGGGTGGATAATCGCTGCATAATAGCCTTTGTAATCTTCAGTGATATCGAAGCCAGCTTCATCGCTGAACAGATGCTCAGCTGCCACATGCGTACTGAAAATATCGCAGGGGAACAGGATCTTGTCTTCCACACAGTATGTAATCATCGTCTCTGCGGTGTGGAGGTACGGCGTTTCTTTGAACAGCAGGGTTTTGCCGCCGATATCTAGCGTGTCCCCGTCCTTCACCACCAGGAAGTTGCGGCTGTGCAGCTTATACATCTCCTGCAGCTCGGGCACAGCGATCTCGGTGCAGACAATCGTAGCATTCAGTGCCTGTGCTGCCAGTGCCGCCAGTCCGCCGGAGTGGTCAGGCTCAGTATGGTTAATGACGATGTAGTGAATATCCATAAGATCAATCATTCCGGCGAGACACTCGGCATATTCGCGGCCGAATTCCATATCCACCGTATCGATTACGGTCGGCTTGCCGGTTTTGAGGAGATAGGAATTATAGGTGGTGCCTTTGGCGAGAATCAGGCGGTGGAACGGGACTTCACGATTGTCTATTTTGCCTACCCAGTGGATGCCTTCGGCGATTTGTCTGGTTTGTGTACTCATTTGTATTAGCCTCCAATATTTGATTGATAATCCTTATCAGCAACCTCATTCTATTACGCCAGCTGCTTAAAAAGGAGGATTCAAATCAAATTCCGGAAGTTTGTGAAAGCTTTCGTTTGGCCTACTCTTAATGTAGCCGATTCCGCAGAAAAAGGGGTGCGTGCGGTCACAGGCGGGGAGGAAAAATCTAATTTAAGTGGATTTGAGCAACTGCTTGCTTCAAATTAAAACTCAAAGCTTGGTCGTCGCTGCGGTGAACATTTGGCCCTCCGGCCGCTGTTGTATTAGGATTTCCTGATTGAAACCGCTCCTCGCGGTAGAAATCCAAATACAAAGGCGGACGCTACCGCTCCTCCAGTTCCAAATTTCCCCTCCGCTTCTTTTTGCTTTTTGCTATCATAACTTATCAAAAAAAGCCGATCTCTATAAGATCAGCTTTTCTTGGCAACAAAGGTTATACAATCAGAGGTTAGCTTGACGGGCTGCCCGTTTCTGTTAATCTCAAAAGCTAAGGATTTTACGATCAGCTGCTCTATCTCCCATCCGGCAAACTGCCTTTTCAATAATTCGATCATTCTTTCAGTAGACAAATTTACTTCAAACATGGGGTCCAGCTCTTCGACACCGAACTGCTGACTGTAACTCATCAGCTTCGCTATGGCTGATTCCAGCAGGTCTACACATACCACTTTTCCATTCCTAGGCTTAATCGATTCAGCAATCGGAATGCTGTTCCGGCCAACACCAGCTCCCAGATCCAGTATGCTTATGTATTCTTGATCCTTATACTGATTAATAAGATTAATAACTGTAGTAACGGGTTTGTGCAGCCAGGAGCCTGGCTCGAATAAATCGTAAGTATCATAACATTGATCATGATATTTCTTCTCTTCCACTCTTATATTGGTTATTCTATCCATTCCCTCACCTCGTAATCTTTGATTCCGTCCACAAAGTAATTCTCCAGTGAAGAGTATTTTCCTCTAACAGCTTCTTCTCAAGCATTCAGCTTCACACTTTCGATGAGATATATTCCTGATTAGCTTGCTATGTCTAACATTACTCCAGGTGATATAGTTATCCCATTGGTACTGAATTTATTCCACTTAAGGAGCGATTGTAATGACGGTTGAACGTTATCAAATTCATGTTGCCGATGAAGTCCTGGAGGATCTGAAATACAGACTTGGGCATGTCCGCTGGCCCGGATTGTTCGAGGAATCTGAATGGGACCGGGGTACAGATCAGACATATTTGAAGTCTCTTATTGCCTATTGGCGGGATCAGTTCGATTGGCGGGCCCGGGAAGCGGAGCTGAACAAGCTGGCGCATTACCGCTGCAAGGTGGAAGGGCTAGATATTCATTTTGTGCATGAACGCGGCCAAGGCCCTAATCCCCACCCGCTGATCCTCACTCACGGATGGCCGGACAGCTTCTTGCGTTACGAAAAGATTATTCCCATGCTTACAGATCCGGCGAGCTACGGCGGAAATCCTGAAGATGCCTTCGATGTGATCGTGCCTTCCGTACCCGGATTCGGCTTCTCGAACGGACTGAAGCGCACGGGCATCAGCAATTCCCATATCGCCGGGCTATGGGCCACATTAATGACCGAACACCTGGGTTACAGCAAATTCGCTGCGGCAGGCGGAGATATCGGCTCCGGTGTGACCCGGTATCTGGCCTTCAACCATCCTGAGCTGCTAAGCGGAATTCATCTTACCGACATCGGCCTGATCAAGAATCTGCTGGCGGTGCAGGATAAGTCGGGGCTGACGGAAGAGGAGCAATTGTATATCCAAAACACCTCACAATGGATCGCCGAGGAAGGCGGATATATGCAGATTCAGTCGACGAAGCCGCAGACGATTGCTTACGGGCTTACCGACTCCCCTGTGGGTCTGGCGGCTTGGATCATCGAGAAATTCCGGGCATGGAGTGATTGCAAGGGCGATCTGCGACAGAGCTTCAGTGAGGATGAATTGCTCACGAATATTATGATCTACTGGGTTACGAATACGGCAGGCTCTTCTGCAAATCTGTATTATGAGAATACGCATACTCTACCGCTCCTGGGGCCGATTGAGGTGCCAACAGCTGTAGCTCTATACCCTGAGGATGTCTGTCTGCCGCCCAGAGCATGGGCTGAACACAATCTGAATATTACACGGTGGACCACGATGCCCCGCGGCGGACATTTCACAGCTATGGAAGATCCGGGACCGCTGGCGGATGACATCCGTGAATTCTTCAGACCTTTCAGGGATTAGAACGTGTTTGTGAAAAAAACAGGGGCAGCCTCCGCTTGGGAAGCTGCCCCTGGCTGTGATTATATAACGGCAGGTTGAATGCAGGATGTTTACTTTGCTGGTGCTGGAACAATCTCTGCCGGAGCAGGCACTAGCTCCGGAAGCGCCTCTGTGACAGTCCCTTCCTGAGCAGGGACCGGCGCAGGGGCAAGCCCGGAATCAGATTGGACAGCGCTTGCTTTCGGCATCGTTACGGGAGCACTTTCATCTGGGGCTGCTACAAGCTCAGGCAGCGGCTGGGCAATTATCTCTGCTTGAGCAGATCCTGGAGACTGCTCAGCGGGAACCGTTACAGAATCAGCAGATTCAGCTGGCCCAGCAACAAGTTGTCCTGCTTTATATTCTTGGGCGGGGATGGTGCTGCTCTCGGCAGGCTGGGTTCCAGAACCTTTAGCTGGCTCGGTTATTTTACCTTCGGGCACTGTAGAAGCCGCAATCTCGGAAGCGGCATTATTAGAAGAAGTATACTCCGAGTCGGCGACTACTTGCGGTGTCATCTTGGAGGCCAATGCCGCCGTAGAGGTGCCGATCCCTGCAATTAACAGGGCTGCGGTAACCGATAGGAAGAGGGTCTGTCTGTTTAGTTTTTTGACGTTAAGCATATGGGTTAATCTCCTTTGTAATTGTTTGCCGTCACCGGATAATGAGGCGTAGAACGCTCCGGGTTGGCTGGTTGGGCCTGCCATGACATTCAGTATGGTCCCGCCGTAACGTTTGCGGTCGGCATGAGACATCTCCTGCACCACCTCCTGGTCACAGGTCAGCTCGCTCCAGGTATGAAGCTCATGACGGACCGTATGAACCAGCGGATTGTACCAGTGCAAGGTACGGACGAATAGCAATGCAGCCTTGATCCACAGATCCTTCCGCTTCAGATGAACCAATTCATGGCGCAGGACCATCTCCATATCCAGATTGGCATGACTCTGTATAGGCAAATAGATCGACGGTCTCCATAGACCGGCCAGAAAAGGACTGCGTGCGACAGAACTGTACGCGAGCTTCACGTTACATGTGAGGCCAAGCTCCTCCTTGATGCTCCTTAGCATCTTGGCTGGCTCACTATTCTCCGGTACCATGGTACGGGTACGCTTAAGTACTCTGGTAAACCTGCGGTACGCATACCCTTGCCAGGCGGCAAAAATGATGGCTCCCGTTGCCCAGATCCCTAACAGGATATATGCGGTACTTGCGGAAAGGGCTAGAGCAGGCTGCAGAGATTCCGCTACATACCCGGTTAGCCCCCCATTTTGGGGATTCTGTACACTTGTGGCTACGCGCGGTGCGCTTAGGTGTTGGGATAACCACGGCAGGATCAGAGCGATAGGGATCAAATAAAAGACTAAGGACAGTTTAATGAGTCCGTAACGCCATCGGGCCGGGAAATGTCCGGTCGAGAACCTCCCCAGTGCCTGAATGCTGAGTGTAACTACGCTGCCGGCAACGGTTAGCGGGATTAGAATATCGAGTAAGGTCTTCATCGTCTCACCTACTTTTCCGAGAACCATTGCTTCAGCTCGTCAATATCCTGGTCCGACAGCTTGTCGCCGTCATACATGGCAGAGATCAGATTCTTGACCGAACCCTGATACAGCCCGTCCAGGACATGCTGAGTTTCCACCAGCTTATAGTCCTCAGGCGAAATGCCGGGCACATATTTGTTCAGCCGCCCATGCCGGGTAGCCGTCAGAAACCCCTTATCCACTAACCGTGACAAAAAGGTAGATATCGTCTGCGCCTTCCAGTCCCTTCCCTTATGCGCGAACAGGTTCAGCAGCTCCGTTGAAGTAACTGGCGGCGTACTCGCCCAAATGGCTTCCATTAACTCTAACTCTGTATCCGATAGCTTCTGAATCTTGTTCACCGTGAACACCTCATATGTCTGTTATGCGTCCATAACATTATTACTACACTACGTAGTAGTTATAATCTACTACAGAATGTAGTGGTTAGTCAAATGTATAGCTGCAATCCGTCTAGAGATTATCAAATTGAACTGAAGCAGTAAAAGACCGCCGGGAAATCCCGGCAGCCTCCACTAGTATGAAATCACAATCCCATGATTCTGTATATTACCGCTGCAGCCTCTTCACGCGTGGTCAAACCCTGCGGTTTGTAAGTACCGTCACCATAGCCCTTGATGATACCGGTCTGCCGCAGATAGTTAACTGCTTCCAGAGCGTACGCTCCGATTTGCTTGTGATCCGTAAAGGACGCGGCAGGGCTGGAAGCCTCCGGCTGCGGTCCGTTCAGACGCATAGCGCGGAATAGCATAACAGCGATCTCCTGGCGGGTAACCGGCTCCATTGCACCGAAGAAGTCCTCGCTCCGCCCGTTAACAACACCTAAAGCCTGAGCCGTAGTAACGGCTTGGTAGTACCAGGCACCTGGAGTGACATCCTTGAACTTCCCTTGGTTATTCCCTCCTTGAAGTTCCAGTGCGGATACCAGCAGTTGAATGAATTCTGCCCTGGTGATCTGCCGGTCAGGTTCATATTTGCCCTCCCCTGTACCGCGAACCAGGCCACGGGCAGCCAATGCCTCCAGGATGATGGAGTTACTAGAGTCCGTATCGGAGAAGTGAACCCCTGCATTGGCAGTGCCATAGAGGCCAAAGTTTGGTGTTGTAAACGTAACGCTGCCTGCTCCTGATACATATTTAGAATTTTTAACCACTTCTGTTTGCCCTCCACCAGTGATGGAATAGGCGATAGCTTGATGCTGCGCTTCTCCCGGCTTCAAGTCGTATGCAACGGATACCTTCATGGAGGCAGAGCGACTTAACCTTTCAATTTGTTGTCCGTCTACGGTCAGAGAGACCCGGTGCAAGGAATACGTTGTCCAATGCTTATTCATGTCCGCTGGCTGCTGTGAAGCATCTGCAACATGAACGGAAAGTTCCAGTTGCCGGGAATCCTCAGGAATACTATCTACCAGAGAAGCCACGGGAATCGTTAGGGTCACTCCGCCAGCTTGTACTGTAAGCGATGTTACATGATCCTTCAGCTCTTTAACCGGTAGTTGAAAAGCACTTCCTTTGGTCATAGCATTCTCTGCTGCCAGCTTAAGCACCAGAACTCCGCTCTGCACACCATCCATGGCTTGCCGGATCTCTCCGTCCCGAAGCTGTGCGTGAATGATTCCATCGGCTCCCGGTTCAGCTTGTACCTGAAGGAGTCCCGGTGAATGAGTAAAGATCTCACCACCTACTGTGCCGGGAGTACCTTCACTGCTTCCGCCGCTGTTATTATTATTGTTGCCGTTATTGTTGCCGTTATTGCTGCCGGGCGTAGGTTCAGGCGTATCCGTCCCCGCGTTGTCCCCGCTCCGAACCGCATTTACGGTGTAAGTCTTGGAAGTAGTTCCGTCAGCAGCAGTCACTTTGACATCAATCCTGTTGTCTCCTACCTGAAGCCCGCTCCCGCCTGTTACTGTCACTGTGGCCCGGGCATGAGCAGGCGTCCCTGTTACAATCACCTCAGTCTTGGAAAAAGGAAGGTTGATGGTGTAATTCAGCTTATCCTGCTCGAACCCTGAAATATCTGTACCGTCAATACTCAACCGGCTCAAAGCGGCATTGCTGCTCAGCTCCGGCTCTTCGCCCTTGCCGGTATTCATCAGCTGAAAGGTGCGGAAGAGAGTCGGGTCCTTCACACCGCCAATGCCTGAGCCCCATTCGATATAACCCTTGCGGCCTGCTCCGTCATTGTCATTGACCAGCATCGAGAAGCTTAAGACTTCACCCGCCGCTGGCCGGACGGGGCTAACTTCGCTCCAGGGCAGTGCCAGGGCATAGGAGGTTACCTTATTCTGCTCATCTCTGGTCACCTTGAGCGTTCCTGTGGTCAACACTCCGGTGGCTGCCCCCTTCATGGACAACCAGCGGTATATTTGCGGACCCTCCGGCGTCTGAGAGATCCCATATTCATACCAGGACTGGCTGTCTCCTGGCACACCGGGAGCAAGGCTGAACTGGATGCTGTCATTCTGCCAGAGATTAATCCCGGAAGCCTTATGAGTGAATACATCATCACGGATATCGGCTGTCAAATATAACTGGTCTTTATCCCAGCGCAGCTGCGCAGTTCCACTGAGATCATCAACACCATTGTAACCCGTCAGTAGAGGCGTTCCGTCCGCAAGATCAATCAGCGCCGGACTGCTTGTATCCGACTGATTCGGCATCCGGTTAATATCTATATTCCGCTTAATGTGGACATCCTCGTAACCCTCCAGATCAACCGTCAGCTCCAGAGGATACTTAACGCCTTCAGCGAATCCCGGCAGTGGAATGGAATAAGGGAATTTGTTGCCCGGTGCGATCCCGGACAACTGCGATTCGCTGCCGCTAATCTGATCTTTGCCTTCACCTACAGTCCAGGTAATCTTCTTAATGACCAGAGGATCTGCGGTGGAACTATTCGTGAATTGAAGCTGAAGCGATAGATCACCGCTGCTTCCATCCTTAATATGCGGCACAATCTTCAGGCCTTCATAATACAGCCGCAGATCATCTATGGGTGCTTCAGGCAGCGTTGCCGGATCAAGTCCCGGACCGTTATACGCTCCGATGTTCGGCGGAGCCTCCGCTGACACGGCATTGCCCCAGTAATCCAGTCCGCCATTGTCTGCAATAACAGCTCCAGCCCCGAGTGCAGGCGAGTGGTCTCTCAGCTTGTAGCCGTCCACCGTATTCCAGCCGGTGCCGCCGCTGCCTTGGGCGACAAGCAGCGGATTCGCTGTGATGGAATTAGCATTCTCCGGCTCGCTCGCAGGGTGGTTACCATACAGCAGATTATGATCGAAGGTGCCGTTCACCCCCGGCAGATTATACCCTCCTTGTCCCAGGTTGTAGATTAGATTATTCCTGAAGGAATAGGGAGCGTTGATATTGCCGCCGTCATCCCATTCATGGTCGATAATTCTGGTGTTCTGCCCTGCTCCGATATAGACCGTATTATTATAGATTTGTGTATCCGGCGTAACCCCGCCTGCGAAGTTAAAGGTATGAGTCAGATCATTTTGGCTGATGTTATAGCGTACCACATTGTTAGAGGAGCCTGTCAGCACCCCCGGAGTCAAGCGCGCATCGACGAAAAGCATGAATCCGCCTTTGTTGCCATGGCTGTAATTGTATTGAACCACACTGTCTATGGTATCAATATCCAGATTGAAGCCCTGACCGTCGCCTTCCGGCTTGTTCGTGTTGAAGGACTCATTGAACTGTACAACGTTATTCCTGCCCCGGGTCGGCCAGATCGCGGCGGAGCCGTTAAATTCACCTTCCTCGGAATAGTTCCCTCCTTCCTCTGCAATGTTATGTTCAATCAATCCCCCATTCACACCAAAGGTGAGAATGCCGTCGCTGTCCGCCTGCTTGACATAATTCCCGCGGATGGTGACATTGACCGTAGCATAGTCCGTTCCGTTGAACCGCTGATCCCATACCACAATCCCGGTACGACCAATCCGTTCCACCGTGTTGCCTTCGATCCATACCCCGTCGAACTTGTCTGTACCCGTTGTACCTCCGACATATACGGAGATGCCGCCGAACGCATGCGGACCTCCTTCGGCCCCGGATACGGTAGGATAGCGGAAGCTGCTGGATACATCATGCACATAGTTATCCTTAATGTGTATATTTCTTAAGATTCCTCCATTGGCGTTCTCTACCATAATACCTTCGCGGTAGACCGTCCCTCTCTCGGAGGCATAATTGGTAACCTCCAGATCCCTGATCATCCAATTCGAGGCATTGCGTAAGTACACGGCCCCGCCGGCCATACCGCCGCCATTAATAACCGGCTTGCTTCCGGTGCCGTATGCACCGATAGTGATCAGTTTCTCGTCCGTTCCACTGCCTTTGGGATATAATTGTTCATTCCAGATGCCGCCCTTCTTCAGCAAAATCCGGTCCCCGGCCTCAAAGGTAGTCTGATTGACCACGCTAAATGTCTTCCACGCAGTCTCCGGTGTTCGCCCGTCATTACTGTCGCTGCCTGTAAGGGCATCGACGTAATAATCCCCGTCTCCGCCACTGCTACCGCCGCCTCCCTGCACTCTATTGGATAAGGAGACCGAGCCTAGCTGCATCTGCCAGGGAGCGGAATCGTCACTTAGTTCGATTTTCAGATAATGAATCCCTGGTGGAATAACCGCTGCAGGCGTATAATTGCTTCCTGTCCAAGCTCCGTCACCCGTGGACTGGGGAGCATCTTGAACAGCGGGCAGTTCCGCCCAGGCGGAGGCATCCGCTGAACCATAGAACCTGATGCTTCCGCTGGAGCCGGCAAAGGAATGCAGGCGGGCTTTGAAGGACTGCAGGTTATGCAGATGGTATACGATAAATTCAGCGGATTCGGCCGTTCTTACCGCCCGGGAAGCATCTCCGCCAAAATAATCGGGATTGCTCGTATCCATGGTCCAGTTATCGCTGTATGCGAAGAACTGTGAGACATCGTCCAGCTCATCGTTCAACGTTATCGGAGCTAAGGATACATTGGAGAGATTAAGGCTGCCGAGCTGCGTCATCCAGGTATCGAGATCGCCGCTGACTTCAATTTTGAGGTAATTAACACCATCCGGCAGTGCTCCTGACGGTGTATACATGGTTCCGTACCAGCCCGAACCGGTCGCCGCCGGGCTGTCATTGACGGCCGGAAGCTCTGTCCAGTCTGCCGCATCCGCTGATCCGTAGAACTTCACTACGGCGGTTGAGCCGGAGAAATAATACGTTTGAAGCGAGAACGACTGGATGCCTGTCATTGGATAGACTGCATATCCGGCATCCATTGAGGTTCTGACCATTCTGTCAGCATCTCCGCTGAAGAACTGAGGATTACTGCTGTCAATCACCCAATTCTCCGAGCGTAACTCCGCTGCCGGAAGGGCCGAGAACTCATTGGTCACCGTCTCTTCTGTATGGGCAGAAACACCCATTGCGGGGAGCATCGCCGTGCAGATCATCACCAGCGCAAGTATGGTTATTATCAGTTTTTTCAACATTATTGCGTAATTCCTCCTTAGATTGTTATTGAATCGCCTGCTGTGCCAGATCCTCAGCCATCTGGTTATTCCATTCCACGACGACTTCGGACCGCTTATGATCCACAAGAGCTCTGAACTTCTGCTGTGCCAGATCCTGTGCAATCTTATCCTTTACCTGATCGAACGGCAGAGCTTCCGGCTCAGCTTCGGACAGGCAGTACAGGAGGTGGACAGCCCCGTTCTCCGTAATCAAGCTACTCATCTGTCCCTGTGCAAGCTGCTCCGCAGCAAGTAACACCATTGGATTCTCCAGCGCTGCTGTCCGCCGTGAGGTACTGGTAACGGTTAGCTCGCGGGCATAGACCCCAAGCTTGTCCGCCTGTTCACGGAGCGTTGTTCCGGTAAGTTCGGTTCCTGTCGATTCTGTTCCGGCCAGTACTGCTGCCTGGAGGTCTTTCATTCTGTCCATGGCCCCGCTCTGATTTTTGTATTCGGATTCCGGTCCGTAGGGCAGCGATACCCATTCCAGACGGATAGTTCCCTGCTTGGAATATTTCGCAGCCAGATTGGCTTCATATTCCAGTCTCTCCTGTTCAGCAGTGATGACGATAGAGCCATTACGGCGCATCGCATCAATCGTTGCATCCTCAAGATTGCTCATGTAATAGCTGTAGTAAGCCTGTCCATCCAGATGCTTAGGACCATACACCACCTCCTTGTTCACTTCCGCCTGACTCCGCCGTATATTCTCGCGCTCCATTCCAATCAGGAATGCCTCAAAGCTGATGTCTGATATCACTCCAGCTTCCTCTGCAAGCTGCAGCTCTGCTTGCTTGGTTAGCAGCTGAGTCTGAGCGTCCCTGATCCATCGTTGCAGCGGAATCTCGCCGGAATAATCGGTCAACCAGAAGTCCTCCGAATAACCGGCATTATAAGTCTGCATGAAGTAATCGGCAGTAAGCGCCCGGTTCAGCTGAAGATGCCAGTTGAACTCAGCGGTGGTGGCCTCCTGACCATTGACGATCAGAAGCGGAGCTGCTTCATCGGGCGTTGCCGTGCTCATTGCTCCAATCATTATCAGGCTTCCGGCGATCAATGCAGCCAGAACAGTGGCGAGCACTTTCCTTTTGGAATGAAACCTTTGAGCCATTGCTTGATCTCTCCTCTCTCCGCATTGATGTTAAGCGCTTTCAACACCTTCGATATTAGACATATTGCTCGTGAAAAGACAGGAGTGAAACCTGCGAAATGGTTTGCCATTTCACGATTTGACAGCAGTGTCTGGTTCTTCCTTCCTTAGCTGGAAGGGTCTATAAGGTAGAACAAAGGCAGCCTGGAAGATCCGGACTGCCTTGACTGGTTCTTATAGCGGGGCAGGCCCCGGAACCATATTGAAGCTTAACACTCCGCCTCTCATAATCTCGTCATGCGGCAAGGAGTGATGCTCCCATGGCTTACCGTTCCAGTGAACCGATGCACTATATACATTGGCGGGACTATTATTCTCCGCTTCAATGACCCATTGCCGCCCGTTGTCAAGCTGGATGGTAATCTTGTCAAACAGGGGGCTGCCGAGTACGTACTCAGGAATTCCTGGACTGAGCGGATACAGGCCGAGGGCACTCCAAATATACCAGGCCCCCAGGCTGCCGTTATCCTCATCGCCGGGCAACCCGTCCATCCTGCTGTTGAACTGTCCGGACATGGTTTTGCGGACCCAGTACTGTGTTGTGGGCAACGCCCCGAGTCTGGAGAATAGATAAGGAATGTGAAAGCTGGGCTGATTGCTGATGGCAAATTGCCCGAGTCCGGCTGAAGCCATCTCCGACATTTCATGGATTTCCTGTCCATAGGAGCCCACTTTGAATACCGGCTCTTCAGCCATGAGCTGGTCCAGCCTGCGGACGAATGCCTGCTCTCCGCCCATCAGTCCGGCCAGCCCCGGGAAGTCATGGGGGACCGCCCAGCTCCCCTGCCAGGCACCGCCCTCACAGAAGGGATCGCCCCATTGCAGAGGATCAAAGGCCTCTTGCCAGGTCCCGTCCTCGTTACGGCCTCTCATGAATCCGACTTCCGGATCAAATAACCGCTTGTAATTCTGCGCACGGCTCATGAAGCGCTCATAGTCATCCATCTTGCCAAGTGTTCTGGCAATCTGGGCAATACAGAAATCCCCGTACACATAATCGAGTGTATTGCTTACACTTTCTTGGAACCGGTCATGAGGCAGATAGCCGTACTGTAAATATAATTCAAGTCCGCGTCTGCCCAGTCTCTCATCCGCAGCCGGATGGTCTGCGTGCTTCAGCAGGCCTTCATACAGCAGCTCCGCATCGAAGCCCCCGATTCCCTTGACGATGGCATCCGCCGCCGCAGCATCAATCAGTGTCCCGGGCATCGCACTGCGTTCACCCGGAGACAGCCACTTCGGCAGCCAGCCGTTCTCTTCATAAGCCAGCGTCCACGCCTGCATAATCTCGCCCAGCAAAGCTGGGAACAGAACGCTGTACAGCGGGAGGCTCGTACGGTATACATCCCACAGACCGATATCTGAATACATGGGACCTTGGCAAATGCTGCCGTTAAATGGACTGTAATGAATCTGTTCGCTATACTCGTTATATTCATGCCATGTTCTGGGGAACAGGCAGACCCTGTACATGCAGCTGTAAAAGGTGCGGAGATTCTCTTCATCTGCGCTTTCTGCCGTAATCCGGCTGAGCCGTTCTTCCCAGCTTGCCTCTGCTGTGCTTAAGGTCTCCCCGAAGCTGCATTCACCAATCTCCCGTTCCAGATTCAGCAGAGCCTGCTCCCCGCTGATGAAGGAGGTGCCGCACTTGACCCCTGCAACGCCGGATTCCGGCAGGGCTAATCCTGCATAGGCACCGAGCCGTTCTCCGGTTCCCTCATACGTCCCTAACGGCTGATAATCTCCATTGAAGATGCCCGACTCCTCCATGATCAGGTCTGTATCGAACTGGAAGACGAAATACATGGCGAAGTTATCGGGTACCCCGGCGGTATGGCCTCTGGTATAGCCGGTAATTCTGCGTGTCTCCGGCTGGAAGACAAGATGTGACTCCCCCTTCAGCGGCGCTATAATCAGCCTGCTCTGGTGCGGCTCATCATAAGTTATTCTCAGAGCGGCACAGCGTTCAGTCGGTGTCAACTCCAGCCGGGTCCGGTAACGCTGCAAGTGTACACTGAAATAATGGGGGGATACCTGCATTTCCTCCGGTTTGAAGGAGGAGGAGCGTGCGCCGGGGCTAAGCAGCAGCGGCCCGCTTTGTGGTAACAGCGTCAGATGTCCATAGTCCCCGATCCAGGGACTGGGCTGATGAGTCAGGCGGATGCCCTCCAGGTGGCGGTGACGGGGATGGAAGAACCAGGTGCCGCCCGCTTCATAGGTTTGCGGGCACCAGGCTGCCATACCGAACGGCATCGCTGTAAGCGGCAGTGTGTTGCCGTTGGAATACCGGAAATCCGATTCTGTTCCCTGCAGGGGATTCACATAATCTAATAACTTCATACCAATACACTCCTTAAGCCGGATCGCACCGGCCGGCTCTATAATATCTGGCAGTACCTCTGCCGCCCTAAGTTAAGCGGAATACCTGAATATCCCCGGCTTGCATCTGTACAGTCAGGCGGGTTGTTGCAGGCTCCTTCCTGTCCGTCGGCCGAATTTCCGCGTGGCCGCCGGTGAACCAGGGTTCGGCTGAGGTATACACAGCACGCAGCTTAATTTCAGTCGTGGTCTCTTCTTGCCCTTCATTGTGCACATATAGAAATGCGCCCCGGTCCGTTCCTTCGCCCCATTCGGACAGATCCGCACGGACTTTACCGCTTGCCTGCACATAAGTCTCCAGCTTCAGCTCCTGCTGCAGCAGATCCCGTACCAGCTGAAGCGTACCGGGATGCTCATCCTTCCAATAGGCAGCCGCAAGCAAAGTGCCTAACCATACAGCGCGTCCTGTGCCGTAATCGGCGCAGGTTAAGGCAGGCATGAGGTCTTCGGTAAATTGGGCCAGCACCTTCACATGTTCTTCCAGCCCGATATCCGATTTGTAATAGGAGCCATGAGCCAGATCGCTAGCGGCAGGCTCTTCTTCCCCGCTTTGCCCCATCACATTCCGCAGCGGAATCGCCGTCCGGGATTCGAAGGCAACCTGATGATAGCTGTGATCCAGATTCTCGGCAGAGTGAATCCAGGTCTCGCGGACGCCGAACACTTGATCGAATCCATATCCCGGAACGTTATAGCTGTGACAGCCATTCTCCGCCTGAAGAGCACCGAAGGAGCATTCCGAGATCAGAATTCCGCCGTTCTCCACCCACACACGCAGGATGGCGCACAAGTTGCGGCTCAGGTAGAGCGGATAAGGCATCCACAGGCAGCGGTATGGCTTCAGTGACTCCTCAATAACATCAGACTCATGCAGGAACTCTACTTTATAATTAAGCTCATGCAGCAGCTTATGGGCGCCTTGTATAGAGTCGTTGTAGGTATCCAGATGATCATGCGCTGCGAAGTTGGCAATCTGATTCTCCGGGCTGAACAGAATGGCAATCCCGTCCCCGCGGCGTTTGGCCAGCATCAGCTCCCGCTTGTTGTCCTGTACCAGCTTGTTAAGCTGTGCCATGTCCTTGTACCAGGGCGTAGCGCTGCCGTCCAGATAGACACTGCCCCAGGCCGGAGCTTCCTGACCCAATATCTCTGGCCTGTATTGCCAGAACAGATATCCGGTGATGCCGCGGGCAAGCGGGGTCAGAATATGCCGTTTCATCTCCAGAAGATCCGGCTGGCGCGGCTTCATCGCTGTATTGCCCGGCAGCGCGTGAATTTCCGAGTTAATAATCGGTTTGCCCTTGGCAGCCGAGATCAGCAGATCAGCCGACCACGCCGAAGACCCCAGGCTGTTGCCTGTCAGATCACAGGGCTCTGCCAGCTTGAAGTCATCCGAACCGGCCGTAATCATATTGAAGATTGGCGCCGGTACCGTATGAGCCATAACCGGATGCTGCACATCCAGCGACTTCACCACTTGTACCCGGCTCCGCAGCTCCTCCGTCAGCGTGTCCGACATGAACAGCCGCCAATCTATCAGATCGTTGAAGACGCCTTGACCCCGCGGTGCCTCCACTTCCTCCCAGTCCCCGTAAGTCCGCTGCCACGATTCGTTGAGCGCTTCCAAAGAACCATATTTATGGATCAGCCAGTCATGAAATGCCGGAATCGAATGCTTGCAATAACAGACCTGGTTGTCAAAAGACAGCTTACGCTTAATCCCCGTAGTCAGCTCCGGCTCATTCCACAAATCCCAGACCCAAAGCGCCGGATGATCTTTGAAGGCCTTGACGGTCTCCTCCAGAAAGCGTGCTTTCTCCGCAGCGGCTGGCGCATGATGATAGCAAGGTCCGGGCGCTCCGCCAATCTGGCGGCAGTTAATCGCTCTTGGCTCGAGAATGGAACCGTCGGCCGTGACCATTTTGGAATCCGGATATTTTCTGTAGAACCAGGCCGGAGCTACGTCGAAAATCACATTCAAAATGACCTTCAGCCCCTTCCGGTGAGCTATGTCCATCAGCTCCTGAATATCATCGAACACGAATGTCCCTTCCCTGGAGACACTGGACCGCCACTGCACCCAATACTTCACACAATTGAACCCCTGCCCGGCAATATTGCCGAGGTCTTGTTCCCATTGGTCCTTGAAGGGGGTTGGGGAACGGTAATATTGAAACCCGAATGGAATAAATGGATCTTGCATGACGTAACTCCTCCTGAAGCGTTCAATTTCGATAGTCTTTCATCTATAAAAGCGCTTACTGCTTATTCACGCTTAAAGTCTATCACAGTGTATTTTACGAAAGTTAGGATGGAATCCTGTGAAACGGTTTGCGATCCTGACTACCTGATTATTTACGGCTACTCTAAAAGACAATTCATGTTTATACTGACTGTAAGACACAGAAAACTACTACGGGGTGAAAGCTAATGTTGAAAGCGCTTGTAGTCGATGACGAATACCTGGTACGTATGGGCATCACACAAACTATAGATTGGGCAGTATATGGCGTTGAGATCATTGGAGAAGCCAGCAATGGCGAAGAAGGCCTGGAGCTCGCCCTCCAGCACCGCCCGGATGTGATAATTACGGATATCCGCATGCCGTTCATGAATGGTCTGGAGCTTATAGAGCAAATCCGCGAACAGGACATGCTGGTGGGCATTGTCGTCCTTAGCGGTTATGATGAATTTCAATATGCGCAGGCAGCTCTCCGTTATGGCGCTTCCACCTATTTACTGAAGCCCATTAATATAGAAGAACTCGCAGATACGGTACGCTGTGTCGGCACAAAAATTCTGGAGAAGAAGCTGCATTCCAAGCGGTACTCCCAGCTGAACGGGGAAATCGCTTCGATCTCCAAGCAATTCTGGCAGGATCTGCTGCACGGCCAATTGCAGGATGAGGCATTTGTAGCCGGTAAGCTGAAGCTGTTGAACCTTGAGCTCGCACCTGGAGAGGCTGTCATGCCTCTATCTCTCGCCTTCCCTCCCGACAATGGCATGGAGCGGACGGCCGAGGCAACGGGAGCCCTGGAGGATGCCGCAGCGGACTTCGTGGAAGCGCATTCTTTGGAGCAGCTCTGCCTCTTCCGGGACAGCCATCTGGAGTGGGTTATGGTACTCAGAACCAGAGATATCAACACTGCCGGTGATGCTGCCCGCAGCTTGGGCAAACAGCTGTCCGAATGGAGCCAGCAGCACTTCGGGCAGCCGCTCAGTATAGGTATTGGCAAGCCTGAAGGAGATTGGCACAGAATCGCAGACTCGTACCGGCAGGCTGTACTTGCCGCACAGCGTGCCTTAACTGGTGTTGAACGCGTGCTGTATGCCGAGGAAGAGGCCGGAATGCGCTGCCGGCGTGAAATCAGGGAAGCGCTCGCTTTTATCCGGGAGCATTATGCCGGGAATATTACCGTTGAGCGGGTCGCTTCGGCGGTATTCGTGAGCCCGACCCATCTGATGCATCTGTTCCGCAAGGATCTGAATAAGACCTTCTACGAGTGTCTGACGGAATACCGCATCGAGGAAGCCAAGCGTATGCTGCGTAATCCGATGTACCGGGTCTATGAGGTGGGCAATCAGGTCGGCTTTACCGATTCCAAGTATTTCAGCCAGATCTTCAAAAAAATGACCGGTATCCCGCCAAGTGAATATGCGAAAACCTATGGTTAAGCCGAATTTGGAGAAATGGATGAATTCCCGGCTGCGGCGGTTCAAGATCAAGGGCCGGATTGTGATTGTTCTGTTAGCGGGCTTGTCTCTGCATCTGGTGTTGATGCTGGTTATTTTCAATTTCTACTCCTATACCTATCTGCAAAAAGACTTGTACCGCCATGTCGTTCAGACGCAGCGCCAGATTGGACTGAGCGTGGAGCTGATGGCCGATGACATCCAGATGCTGTTCCTGCGGTTTCTGGTGAACAGTGATATCTATCAGATCATCAATAATGACCACCTCCCGGCGGCAGACAAGGAATTGCGGATTGGAACCATTATTGACGATATGCTGGCCGATAATGACCTGGCAGGCAATGTTATCATCCATACCAATGACAATGTGCTCTATTCTTACCAAACCAAGCAGCAGATGCTGGAGGTACCCGAGGCCCTGTTCATCAAGCGTATTCAGGAGAGCAGTATGCCTGTGGTCGGTGAGATCAAACGCGATGGCGAAGGCAATGCCTACATTCCCTTCGGACAGCAGTTCCGCAACTTCAATACGGGGCAGAATATCGGTGTCGTGATTATTTATGTCAGAGAGTCGGCCTTGGCGGCGCTGTATTCCTCCAGCTTCACAGGCATCGGCTACTCCTTCCTGACGTCCGGCAACCGGATTGTTTCCCATCCGGACAAACGGCTGCTGGGCAATTATCTGGAGGAGAGCGCCCCGATTCGTCCGGGTAAGGAAGAAGGCTACCGCACCTGGTCGGAGAATGGCAACACTTATATCATTGCGACCTATCCGCTGAATCCCCGGCTGGCGAGCCTTGGGGTCAGCTGGGAATTCACCAGCGTGATCTCCAGCCACAAGCTGTTCGCGGGAATCGTCAAGGGCAACCGCAATGCGCTCCTGTTCGCCAGTGTAACCTTCATTGTACTGCTACTGCTGTCCTTCTATCTGGCAGCGCAGATTACCCGCCCGCTGCTGAATTTGAAGAAGAAGCTGGGGCTCTTTGGCAAAAAAGATCTGGCTGCTGTCTATGACCCGCGGGGACAAGTTGATGAGATTAGCCAACTGGAGAACAGCTATTACCAAATGGTGGAGCGGATCAGCCAATTGATGCTGGAGAAGGATGAGGAGAAGGAGAAGCAGCGCAAGGCCGAACTAACTGCGCTTCAATCGCAGATTAATCCTCATTTTCTATATAACACCTTGGATGCGATTGCCTGGATTGCCCGGCTGAAGAAGCAGCCGGACATTGAACGGCTGATTTCCTCCCTGGCTACCTTTTTTCGGATCAGCCTGCATAAAGGGGACAAGTTCGTCACGGTCGAAGAGGAAATCCGTCTGGTGCAGAGCTTCGTGACGGTCGAACAAATGCGGTTCCCGGATAAGTTCGGAGTTGAATATCAGATGGATGAATCTCTGCAAGGCGTCCGCATATTGAAGCTGATTCTCCAGCCTATTGCCGAGAATGCGATCAAACATGGCATCAGCGAGAAGCGCGGCGCAGGCCGGATCTGGATTAAGGGCGAGCTCCTGGGGGAAGAGATCCGGTTCACGGTGACCGATGACGGCGTCGGATTCGCAAATGGGGCCACACTCAGCCAGGCCAAAGAGGATGTGCTGTTTCAGAGCGGATACGGTCTGCGTAATGTGGACGAACGGATTAAGCTGGAATATGGTCCCCAATACGGACTCAGCATCTCCAGCACTCCCGGGCAAGGCACCACCGTGACCATCCGCTTGAAGAAGGAGTTGTCTAAATGATATAAGGGCAGTGCGGCAATTTCCTGGCATTACCATACCTTGACGGGAAATTTGATTTTATTGTTTCGAGTTTTGCCCTGCATCATCTGACGAGTGACCAAATGCTGCTCGCTATTCAGGAGGATTATATTCTATTCCCCAAGCTCATTGATTTATTAGAGGATAGCGGCTGCATCACGAAACACCTTAAAGTGAATCAATTGTTGCATGTTGTTTTAGCAGTACCTATTCGGTAAGGGGAAAACCTTGCCCCAGCGTTAAGGTTCACCACGATAGCTGAAGGGGCGAGTTTTAAGAGCCATCCCGCAAAGGATGGCTCTTTTTTAAAGGATATTTTCCAACTATCTTTGTAGATCGTCATGATTCTCAAAATTTAAATGCCTCTGGTTTTAGGTGAATATAGCTTCTTGAAACTTAATTTCTAGCTCTGCTAAATGACTTAAAGCTTCACCTATCATAAGCCAATCACTGTTTACCGCCAGCGAGTGGCACCTGCCATACACTTCTGACTGCAACAGCTTAATTTCGGCTAAACCACCATTCTCACCTCGGAAGAATTCGCTAAAGTTCAATGCACGTCTTGCCCCTACCTGAAACGCAAAATGTGTCAAATGACCCACCAAACTAGGGTTAATATCGCCACCCAGAATATATCTCTTTAACTCTGCTATGGCATCACTTCCTATTAACCAGTTACGTTCCGAGTATTGTCCTTCTATATCGTTATAAACTTGTCTGAAATACCGGATAGCCTCAACGCATATTTCCTGATGACTCGGGTGCTTAACTCGTTTGGGGGCACACCAGTAATGATAGGTCATATCATGTGGATACAATCGGTATTGAAGATGACTTGTTTTACTTGCTTTTATCAAGTCTTCCATTGGAAGCATTGCATAAGGATATCCTGCAGGGTCATGGAGTCTAACCACTCCATTCTCTATCCCAAAAGCCAGCACATAATGATCGCAGCCATGTAGATAACTATGATTAGGCATATATCTTAAATAACCCATATCCAACGGTCCTAGCAATACTGGATGTTGTTTGATTGCAGTTGTAAGTATTCCTTCAATATTTGAACTATCTATGCTTGAATGTTCGGTAATGGTGAATCCCAGTATATCCAGTGCCTTGCTTACTCCGATATGTGGAACTCCGTTCGAAAAGAATACCATGTTGTCCTCTTTGAACCAGAGCGCTCCAAGTCCAACGCCAGACAAGACTTCAATAGATTCCGCGGGTATTCTTTCCCCGACAGTGTCAAGAAGCATGGAAGTGGAATTGGAATAACAATACGCACCATTTCCTATATAGGTAAACATGAATTTATCCTCCTTCCTCAATTGGCAGACAATAATTACATTTCATTTACCGCGTGAAAACATGGAGGAAGATGAAAAAACGCAATAAGCTTATTCATCCTAGTCCAACCAATCCATCGTATTCCCTCCCTTCAAGGTTATTTTATCGGAAATAAAAAATGAATACCTTGCAATTTCTGCACGAAAAAGTCAGCAAAAAACTCGCCCCTACTTGCGATACGGTTCGCCGTACTGCATGTGCTTGGATCGATGCTGGATTTCTTTTGTGTCGCCTACTCCTTCATCGTTGAATTGATCTTCAGGTACAGCTGGTTCAACGGATTCACAATACTGCTGCTCAGCATAGAGATCAGCAGCCAGAACAATATGAATACTGCGATGTTCAATGCCAGCATTATATATTTGAACGCCTGGAGCTCTGCCTTCATGCCGTCCGCAGAGATATAGGTGACAATCTGATCAGCCGAATCGGGCAGCGGGTAGAGCAGAATTAGGCCACCGGCTGTTTCGCGCACCATGAAGTCCGTTTCGTTCAGGCTGCTCTTTCCCGGTGTGGCCAGCGCTGCTCCGATTTCCTGAAGGCGCACCGGAGGCATGTCCGCTGCCATCAGCAGCTTCCCGTCTTCCTTCAGCAGGTAGACCTCATTCTCCCCGTAGATCGAATTCTTGTCTGACAGGTAGAAGCTGTACAGCTTGCCAATCTCCACTTCAAGGGAGAGCAGACCGAGGACCCGTCCTCCCGCTTCCTGAATTTTCACTTCAAGCAGCAGACGGTCACGCAGATCTGTAGGCGCATTCATCAGTTGTTCGCGGTTCAGGACTGTCCAGCGTAAGGTCTGCTCACGATCTCCCAGGAATTGCTGCATTCCCGGGTCCTTCTTAATCTCGGTGAACGGGAGCAGCCCCGACACATTGCTGGAAGAATAAGCCACGCCTGCTTCACCCCAAATGTAAATGCCGAGTATATCACTGCTGGAAGAACGTATACCTTCCAGTATCGGGGAAATTGCCCCGTCATACGCTGGTTTCTTCAGCGCTTGCTGCACCACCTGATTATTGGAAATCAGCTTGGAGGTCTCTTCCAGCCAGTTCATGAACAGCAGTGTATTCTTATGCTGCTGGCCGGTGTACTGGACAGACAGCTGCCTGAGCATATCCATGCTCCTGTGCTCCATATTGCGGTACAGAATGAAGCTTGAAGCAGAGATATAGACCGTAATGAACAACACCAGGACCAGGCGGATGTTGCGGCCGAACGATCTGAACATAGGGCTTCCCATCCCCTTCCGGTGTTAGAGTAAATCAAGCTGAAATAAGACCCAATTCAACGATAGCTGTAGAATGTACAATTAAAACCAGCCAAAAGGCATAAGAGCAGCGTATACCTGTAGTCTGTGCAACTAAATCAGCCCGAAGGTGTGAGAATCAAGGTACAGTGATAATTTAAATGTACGAAATACATCTAAACGAATAATTGGTTTGAAATCAGGCGTTCTAGTTGTACGAAGTACAATTAAGCCTGCCACTAGTTTAAATCTGACCATATACTAATGCAGAGTCAGATTTAAAAAGGTGGAGTGGGCGCGATGAGGCCTGAAGGACTATAAGAGTGAAGTCATTGAGCCAGATGTATGCGAAAAATCGTGCTCATTATGCTGGAGCGAAGAAAAACCGATCACAATTGGACTGGGTGCACCGCGTAAGCCGAATGTAATCGAAAAACCGATCACAATTGGACTGGGAGCGCTGCGTAGGCCAAATGTAATCGAAAAACCGATCACAATTGGACTGGGAGCGCTGCGTAGGCCAAATGTAATCGGAAAACCGAACACAATTGGACTGGGAGCGCCGCGTAAGCCGAATGTAATCGGAAAACGGAACACAATAGTAGCTGGTTCGAGCTTACTGATTCAATTTACCGTATAAAGTCTGATGCTATACTAGCAGTTAAAGCCCCTAATGTCGATCTCTATCCGGCCTGTGTCACTCTTCTGAACCTCTCCATTCGGCAGAATAACAGTAATGGCTGAGCCGGGTGTCCAGACGGCTTCCAAGCGGAACACTTCGACGCCTTCCTCTGTAGTTATCTCCCAGCTCACGGTGATAAGGCCCTGTTCTGTGCTTACGGCTCCGCTGGCGTATTGTAGCTCTCCGCAATGAGGCTGCAAAATGATGCCATCTATTTCCTGACGGACCCCCAATATCCCTCTGGTGAATTCAGTAATCGGCAGTGCGCTCCAGGCATGACAGTCGCTTCTGGTGTCCGCAGAGTCGATCTCGGGAAGTGTGGTCAGACCCAGCTCCAGCTGCTTCATCCAGCGTGCCCATAGCCCGAAAGACCGGTCATACATTCCGCTTAGCTCCAGCGCACGGAACAGATAATAGCTCATCGGCAGCGAGAGCTTGGCCATCGGCGTATCGGTCAATACCGTTTGCAGCAGAGCCCCTCCCTCCGCAGCAGACACAGTGCCAGCCAGTACTGCCCAGACCTGCGTGTGCTGGCTGAGCTGCACCTCTGGTCCTGCCTCCGGGCTGTCGCGGAAGAACGGACCGTCCGCTTGGCGGCAGTTATCCAATACCGCAGCGTTGACTGCGGCCTTGCGCTGGAGCAGTTCTGCGGCAAGCTGTGTCCAGCCGCTCGCTTCCAGCAGCTCGGCCGCTTGTCCCAGTGCAAAAGCATACATTAGACTCATCAGAGTGGCAGGTGCCTCATTCGTGCAATCCGGAGCGCCAAGCGGCCATTCTTCTACCCAGTCGTAATAATTCCAGTACTGGCGCGGAGTCCGATCAACCAGTCCTTCCGGCGTCAAGCGCTGATCGAACCAGTCCAGCACGGACAGCATGGCCGTCCGGTAATGCTTCACCAGCGTCAGATCCCTGAAGACCCTGTAGTGGTCATGAATCATTCCGATCCAGTACAGGGAGAAGGACGGAATGACCTGCGGCAGCACTGAGGGATAGCGGCTTTGCAGCATCCCGTTTGGCAGCTGTGAAGCTCTGTAGTCCTTCATGGCCCTGCGGGCCAGCCTGTCGTCTCCTGACAGCAGGTACGTAAATTCCATCATCAGCCTGGTATCCATTGTGTATTGCAGCTGTTCATAATAGGGAGTGTCCTCATAGGTCTCATGCATACAGCGTTTGAGCGTCCGCACACTCAGCTCCCAGAGACGGTTATAACGTTCATCCGAGCAGTGAAAACTTCCTTGCAGCTGGAGCGGATATCCGGTCTCCCTGTAGCTGATTCCGGTTATCCTCAGCGGTTCGGTTCCGGCATGAACCTCCAGCCGCATATAACGGAAGGTACGGAACCAGAATGGCTCATACCCTTCGGGCTGGTCTTCTGTACCATAACCGGCTGGCCGATAGCTGTCGTAACCGCCCCGCAATACCTGCTCCCTCATATCATCACGGACGGCTTTGCGGCGGACTTCCTCATCCCCTGTCTCTTCTTCATAGCATTCTGCGTATTGGAGTGTAATGAGACTGCCTCCTCCGCCCTGGAGCTTAAGCTGCAGATAACCTGTGGTCAGCTCGGCTGCATCCAGCTCCAGCCAGAGCTGCTCTCCCGCCTGGACAAGTACACCTTGAGCAGGCACTACAATAGAAGAGGAAGTGCATCCGGCTCCATTCTTCAGCTCCAGGCTATGCCCGGCCGTGAAGAGGGCATCCCCCTCCCCGCAGCTGCTGCGCATCAGCTTCAGGAAGCATTGTTCCTGCTCATAGAGCAGCGGAACCGGACGCCGGGCCAGCTGCCAGGGGGTTAATTGACCGTATTCATCCCTTACCGGCTGCACCACCCGGGCAGCACTCCAGGCACTGTCATCATATTCCGGCAGCATCCAGTCCCGGAGTGCTGTGTCCCCTGCGGTCTCCTCCAATCCGCCCATCCAGCGCATCATCGGAAACGGGCGGAGCCGGTAGCCGTGATCCCGGATACATTTCCAGGAGGTATCTGTAGGCAGTTCCTGCACAAGCTGCCCGTCCGCTGTAATCTCCGCTTCTACAAGCAGACCGCCTTGCTCTGAACGCCATACCGATAAAGGACCGTCTTCCCCCATTTCAAAGGGAGCAGTCCCGGCATAATGAACTACTGTAACAGCAATTACATTGATCCCCGGCTGCAGGACACCCTCCAGGCTGTATTCCTCATAATAGTGTACATGTTCATGCCCCTTGCAAGGACCGGCCCATTGACGCTGCCCATTGACGAACAGCCTGTAGCGGCTGTCTGCGGTAATGGCCACATTCATACTGTAAGCCTTTCCGGTACCGGCTGGCAGCTCAAACACTCTGCGGAAATATACCCGCTCATGCCGCGCTTCCCTATCCGTAGTTTCTTGATCTTCCTGCAGCCAGATCCAGCGGGCGCTCCAGTCTCCCCATTCTTTTGCTGCCATGTTATCCCTATCTCCCTTCACCTTCATATAAACGGCATCGCCGCCCTTCAGAAGGACGGCGCCGGTGTTTGACTGCGTTTTATTTTACCTTATCGAGATAATCCCGCTGGAATTCTTCAGCCGCCTTGTCCAGGATCTTCTGCGGATCTGCATTCTTGTCTGTTAGCACGGATTGCAGCACGACATCCAGCTTCTGATACAATTCCTGGGCATTGACGGGTTCCTCCGCCCGCATCCCCTTGCTGCCGTTGTCCATATAATCACGGAACATGTCCAGATTCACGTTGTTGTATTTGTCGAGAATTTTCTGTTCCTCACCTATACGCTTCTCATCGGTCCAGATCCGCAGCCCGTAAGGGCCGACGATCAATCCCTGATCGCTGAGTGTCTTCTTCTCGATATCCCAGCCGGTCAGAGCCTCCTCTGATGATTCTGGTGTGAACCCGTAGGTCTTCAGCCATTTGAATCCGGCATCAATCTGCTCTGGTGTTACATTCGGCGAGAACATATACAGGCCGCCCCCCAGCAGGGTAACAGGTTGTCCAATCGGTCCTACAGGCAGAGCTGACATGGCAATATTGTCCTTGGACATCTTGGTCTGCTGCTGGATGACCGGAGGCCAGTCGTTGGTGCCGAAGCTCATGGCAACCTGATCGGTGCCGAGCATACGGAACATGTCATTGGTCACATCCACCAGATTGTTATCCGGCAGCACATTGTATTTCCATTTCAAATCCTTCACATATTGCAGCGCCGCAGCCGCCTCGGGAGAATTGAATACCGCCTGCCATTTGCCGTCAACCTGCTTCTCGAATTCCGCACCGTAAGCCCAGGCAATATTCATGAACATCCAGCCGCCCTGGCCGCTCTTCGTCGGCAGGAACATTCCGGCTTTGCCGGTCTTTTGCTTGATGATCTGCGCAGTTTCCGCCAGCTCCTCATATGTTTTGGGGAACTTCGGAATCCCCTTATCATCCAGAAGGCCCGCTTCCTTGAAGAGATTCACATTGTAGAGCATGCCGATGACATAGCCGTCCTTCGGAATCCCGTAATACTTGCCGTCCTTGGTCACCATTTTTAGAAGATCCGGGTTAATGGCCTTGTCATATCCATACTTCTTCATCATGTCCGTGATATCCGCTGCGTAATTAGCTTTGATGATTTTGCTTGTCTCGGTGAAAAAGGTCTCATATACCGTTGGAAGCTGCCCGCTCGCAGCTTTGGGCAGGAACGAGCTGACGTCGTAGCCCCATTCATCCTTGTCCACTGTAATGTTCGGATAATTAGTTTTCATCTTCGCCATGAGCTGTTCATACTGGGCGATCTTGGCTTCCTCATTCGGCTTCGGCCAGTTACTGACCTTAATCGTAACCTGTTTGCCGGCTGCTGCATTTCCGCTCCCGCCTGTTTTCCCTTCATTGGAGCCGCCGCAGCCGGCCAGTCCGGCAGTAAGCAGCAGTGTGAGCGCCAGTGTTGCGGTTAGTTTCTTGGTGTGTGCCATTCTCAATGTAATTCCCCCTAGAATTATTCTTATAGCAATTCTGCATTTTGTAAAGCGCTTTCTTTAATTCTGAAATCATCTTACCATGCGCCCTTTAGAGCGCCCTACGGGGCAAAACTGTGAAATGGTTTGTGATCGGGTGACATTAACCTTTGATGCTGCCGCCGAAGGCTTGCCCGTTCATAATGTACCTTTGGAAAAAAATAAACAGCAGAATCGGCGGCAGGATGGCAAACGTCAGGGCAATAAACTGAATGTCCTGCGGTAATGTCGCTTTCAAATTATAGATGGCCACAATGACCGACCAGGTCGATTTATCCTTCAGTACCATGAAGGGCCAGAAGAAATCCTGCCATACACTATTCATCGTAAGAATCGTAATCGTGGCCATAACCGGGCCGCTGAGCGGAAGAATCACCCGGATGAAGATACCGATGGTGCTCGCCCCGTCGATCTTGGCCGCTTCCAGCAGCGCCTGGGGAATCGAGTCGAAGAAGTTCTTGAAGATCAGTATTACCACCGGATTCACGGCAGCCATGAACCACATCGGCCAGAAGGTATTGGTCAGATTCACATGCAGCAGCGGGAAATCAATCAGGTTCTTGAACAGCGGCACCATTCCCACCGTATTCGGAACCATCATCGTCCATACAATCAGCACGAACAGCAGCGCGCTCCCGCGCGGCTTCAGCTTGGAGAAGAAATATCCGGCCAGCCCGTTAAAGGTGAGACAGAACAGCACAGAACCGGCAGCCAGGTAAGCTGTATTCAGATAGTAACTGAGGAAATTGAACTCCTGCCAGGTCTCCCACAGCTTGCTGAGATTAAAAGTACGGGGAATTAAGGTAGGCGGAATCGCATAGAACTCCTTAATGTCCTTAAGGCTTGAGACCATGATCCAGACTGGAGGCAGGATACAGACGACGGCGAGCGCAATCATCAGAAGGAACAAGCTCCAGTACAACAGGCGCACCCAGGGTGATCTGTATTCAATATTGCCGATAATGCCGTAAGCTTCATTGGTTTTCATGGCTTCTACTCCCTGTTCAATTTCTTATCCAGCCTGAAATAAATAACGGTAAGCACCATCAGGACAAGAAAAGTAATAACCCCCAGCGCCATGGAATGGCCTGCCTCGAAACTGCGGAATGCATAATAATAGCTTTGCAGCATCAGCGTCATGGAAGCATTATTCGGTCCGCCCTCGGTCATGACCAGCGGTTCATTGAAGATCTGAAATACCCCGCTGATCTGCAGAATCATCATCAGTCCGATCATGCTGGAAATTTGCGGAAGGGTAATGCTTCTGAAGCGCCGCCATACATTGGCACCGTCGATCGAAGCTGCTTCATACAGATCATGATTGATACTCTGAAGGCTTGCCAGATAGAGCAGCACCGTCCCTCCGAAGTTCCGCCAGGTGATGGTGAATATGATCAGCATTATGGTCATCTTCGGGTCCTGGAGCCATTGCTGTACCGGGAAGCCCAAGGCACTCAGCATACTGTTCAGCAAACCGCCCTGCCCGGGCTCAAACAGGAACATCCATAACATGGAAGCCGCAATACCGGGAACCATACTGGGAAAAAAGACGGAGAAGCGGAAAAAGGACTTCCCGTGTCTGAGTTCATTAATTACAACAGCGACTACAATCGGGACGGCAAAGCCGATCAGCAGCGACCAGATCACATACATAAATGAATTGACCAGTGTCTGCTGAAATGCCGAATTCTGAATAACATCCTTGTAGTTCTGCAATCCGGCAAAGCTTACAGCATTATAACCCTCGGTGTTGAAGAAAGAGAGCACAATCCCCTTAACGAGCGGTTGCCAGGAAAAAAAGAAAAAGACTAACACCGTTGGCACTATTAATATCCAGGAGGACCAATCTCTGAGCAGTCGCCGCAGAGGATTCCCGTTCTTTTTCTTTGCGATAAAAGGCTTTGCTTCATTGATTCTTCCAATCATGCTCCTGTCCTTCCTTCCTTCCGGAACCGTAATTCACTCCGGTCAGGCGTTCTATAGTTGGTATACCTTCTGTACCGGTTAAGCTGCCTGCTCAGGCTTCAGACAGCCCGGAGCTGATGCACAGCACAGCCGCTTCCGCGCGGAAGGCCTCGCTTGCCGGATTGGGCTGCTCCTCCAGAATGCGGAGAACCGACTGCGGCTCTACACCAGGCTGCGGCACCCGGGAAGGTGAGACCTCAGTCCAGTCCAGTTCACCTCTCAGCCTGTAGGACAGCTCATACAGATAATAACCTGCACTTAACGCGTCAGTGGATGGGCTTATCCCCTCCTGCCACGAGCAGACTTCAAGGGGATGGCGCTTGTCCGGCAATCTCCCGGTCGCAAGCGTGATGCGCTTGTTACGGATCACCTGCTTGTTCTGTTCCCATGCCTGCTGATCCAGGCTCTCCAGCTCCAGCCGGTATTCCATGCCTTGCTCTCCATACAGTGTCCAAGCTACCGGACTGCCTGCGGGTATAATCTTCGGCGCCTCCAGAAAAACCGGCTGATGGGCCGGGATAAACCGTTCAGCCTGTTCCCATTCTCCTGCAGCCGGACTGCGTCTGCGGTAATGAACCGTTCCTGTGAAGTCAAGCTCCTGATCCTGCAGCAGAGCCTTCAGGCATAGGGCCGCCTGCTCGTAGAGATCCGTACAGTTGTTATGGCCGAAGCGGTAGCCAATCTCATGACGCAGCGGAATGCCATAGCTTCGGACCAATGCGGCAAAAGCAAAGCTGAACCGGCTGAGAGTGAAGGCATCATGTGTACCGTGATTGATCAGCAGCTTCGTACCGCTCGCCTTCAGCCCTTGCAGGAAGAACCCGGATTCGAGTCCGGCAGTTTCCTTCAGAAGGCCGGGGTCACTTTCACCTGTAAGGGTCCACAGAAGAGTCTCAATTGCTGTGCTTCCTGTCACCGGATGCCGCCAATTTTGCTTCCAAATATCACGGTAACCGGTGTCCACCTCTGCTACATGCCAGATCAGCGGACAGGCGCCTTCCGCAAACTCTCGGATAAGTCCGTTAAGGATGAGCGGCGGTGCATAGCACAGTGTGTAACGTACCCGGTAAGGCAGCCGGTGCGGGTTGCCTCCGGCCAGCAGTGCAGTCAATCCGCCGCGCGAACCTCCCACAGCCACTACCTGGTCTGCATCACCGCCATAGCGGTCCTGGGCGCTGGCAATTGCCGCCCCGATCCCTCCATAGATTGAGCCTTGCAGGGAGCGGCTTCCGATGTAGCCTCCGCCGTTCCAGAGAATGCCAACCACGCCTTGTCCCGTGCCGGCCAACGTCTTGCCTATGATCTCCAGAAATGAAGGTCCCACAGTACTGAAGGTGTTCTCATTGGCGTCATAATAACCATTGAACAACAGCGGATACCTCTTGGCGTTCGCCGGATTCCAATAAGGCGGGAGAATATAGGAAGCCAGGCTATGCCGGTTCTCCGAATTCAGCAGCCTGTTGCTGATTAGCTGAAATACAGGTGCATCACCTATTAGCGCCCCTTCTTCCCTGGATTCATTAATGAAGACCACAGGATATCCGAAGGTCTTGAGCATACGGTCACTCAAGGATACAGCCACCAAATCATCGACGGCATAGAGACTGTAACGGTCCCCGATGTAATGCTCAAATTGCGGATTTTTCAGTGTTTTCTCCGCTTCTCCATCCCCAAACAGCTCATAATCTTCAGTGTTATATACATAAGGGCTGTCGGTGTCGCTGTTATAGAGCTTTACATGCTCGGAAATAACCTGCTCGCCCGCTTCGTCCATGCGCAGCGTTCCAATGCCGTCTGTTCCTCCATAGCGGAACCTGCCTCCGCCCTCTGCTGAATCGTTATCCCAGTGCGATACTACCGGGAACATATTGGTAAGCAGCGGGCTGACAAGTACGAACACGCCTTCCGCTGTATTGCTGTTCCAGGCTGCTGCTTCAGCTTCAACGGTATCTTCATAACGTGTGGACCACCGTGCATTAAGGTAGGTCACCTCGCCGCTGCGCTGACAGGCCAGCTTCAGAATGGAGCGATGCCGTCTTAGATAGTCCGCCACTGCCCGGCTTACCGGAACGGTAACGGGCTCATGCCCGCCCGCTTGAACATACCGGCTTAGCGGTACGAATGGCCCTGGAACATAACATAATGGTCTATTCACGATTCTCCTGCCCCCCGTCCGGTTTGCTTGCGCCCTGGACAGCCAGGAACGATTTGAACTGTATAACCGGCAGGTCACCGGAGATGCTGTGATTCTCCCCGGCCAGGAATCCTCCCGCCTGTCTCGGCGTGCAGGTCACCGTCACCATTCTTGCCTCACCAGGGAACAAGGTCAGGAACTGCTCGTCTGCTTCCATCCAGTAGCGGTTTCCCTTCTCTTCCGCATGTACATGCAGCAACGCTTCACTGCCTGTATTAGCTACCATGAAGCAGGCTTGCAGACTCAGCTCTCCGGTAACAGCGGGCAGCCATCTATTCTCCTGGCGCACCTGAAGATTGCCGCCTGTAAGCGCTAACGCTGGTGCGTACAGATGCTCCCTGGCGGTAGAGAATACATATACATTCTGCTGCGGTTCTTCTTCACGGTTGATAAAGGACAATCTGACGAAATATAACTGGTCCTCCTGCTCAGGTACTGTGAACTTCAGGGTCCCGGCGCAGACTGCCCGGTCTCTGTCTCCTCGGGTTATGAAGCGCTGCCTGTGCAGGCTCCGGCCCGCCGCATTCAGGACCTCCGCATCAGCTTCACACGATTCCCCTTCCCAGCCATGTACGTATACATCTCCCTGGAAATCAGTGCCGGGTGTGAGCAGCAGACTCCGGTAGTCCAGTGATACATGCAGTGGACGGAAGGCCTGTTTCATCCAGTGGTAAGCCATCTTCGGTTCACCATAATAATCAACCACATTGGTACAGGACACGTTCGGCCAGGGTTCGTTGAGCTGCCAGACAATGCTTCCGCTGTTCCGGAACTTGCGCCGCCGGTTGGCCTCCAGCACGAAGCGGATTCCTTCCGCCTGAATCCACTGGCTACAGGCGGAGAATTGTGCCAGATCTGTCAGACTGCCGAATATTTCTTCATCCCGGCTCAGCGTATCCCACCACTCCCCGTGATGTCTCCAGACTGCACTGTACTCCATGGAGACCGGCTGGCGGTGCGCTGCGCCCAGGAATTTCTCAAGACTCTTGAGTGAACTCAGACCGTCCACCCCAAATTCACTGTGCAGCAGATTATCGTTGCTGCCATATAGCTCGTAATGATACGGGTTGCCCATGTACTTCCAGTGACCGTGTACATCATGCCCCTGCCCCTTGGTCTCGCTAATATACTCCACCGGACCGGAAGCCGAGGTTGGCAGGAACAGCCGCTGCGGATCATACTGCTCAACGAGTTCCTTCAGCATTGCCAGATTGGAATCGCTTAAGTCCGAAGGCTTATTCGGCTCGCTCATTAATTCATTGCCGCCGCTCCATATCGTCATGGCGACATGATTACGCTTCGTCTTGAGTGCTGAGCGGGCGGACTGGTGCAGCAGCTCAAGGAACTCCGGCTGCTTGGAAGGAATATTGTCAATCCCCGAGCTCGACTGGATGAATTCCTGCCAGACCATAATGCCGTTCGCATCGCATAGGTCGTAGAAGACCTGCTTCTCAATGATCCCGCCGCCCCATACCCGGACAAGATTGACATGAGCCGCCTTCATGAGACGGACCATAAGCTGATACTGTTCGACTGTTATATTTCCGTAGAGATGGTCCAGAGGTGTCATATTCACCCCTTTCATATAGATCCGGCGGCCGTTGATGACCACTGTATAGGGCAGCGCATTGTCAGGACTGTCAACATTTCGGATATAATCAAGCTTGCGGATGCCGGTTCGTATAACCCGAGTATCCAGCTCCTTCCCGTCTTCATCCAGCAGCTTCAGTTCAAGACTGTAGAGCGGCTGCGCCCCGTAACTATTGGGATACCATAGCTCAGGTTCAGGGATGTCCAGCGTGGTCTTGAGCACCGATCCAGCACAGACGGGATGCGTCTGCATCAACAGCAGATTACCTCCGGGATCAGAGCAGGTGATATTCGCCATCAGTGTCCGGGCAGGCTCTGCTCCAGAAGTGGATGAAACGGCGGCCTGTATTTCAATACAGCCAGCCACCTGAGTGCTGCCGTCCTCTTCAACCTCAGCATCGGTCGTGATGGACATTTCACCCCACGAATAATCCTCATGTATCCTTAGCAGCACATCATCCCAGATTCCAACGTTAACCAGCCGGGTAGAGAAATCCCACTTATAATTGAACCGGCTCTTCTGTGTGAAGGTGGCCGAGGTTTTGCCGATTTGCCCCATTTCATCGGGCGCCTGCTTCAGAAGCACGGAGATCTCAAGCTTCTCCCTAACGGATAGCAGCTCTGTAACATCGTACACAGCCGGATCAAACATTCCTTTATGCTCCCCAAGCAGGATATGATCAGCGTATACCGCTGCTTCATAATCAAGCCCCAGAAAGACCAGCTCAACTCGGGACCCCTTCAACTCCGGTCGTTTCAAGGTCATACGGTACACCCACCAGCGATTCTCTACCCATTCGCAGCTCAAGCTGTTCAAGTCCTCATAGGGATTGGCAATCCAGCCCTGTCTGTAGAGATCGTAATGAACTCCCCCCGGCACCGTTGCCGGCATCCAGTCGGTCACCCCCATTAATTCCTGGCCTAGCTCCATGCTTGTACCCTTCAGCGGCACCCAAGGCCAGTATCCTTTGACTTCCCAGTTCAATTCGTTCAACAGAATTTCTCTCATCGCTTCTTCCGTTCCTCCAGACCCTGGTAATTTGGCGCTGCCTCTAACCAAGAACGGCTCTGGCGCCAGCCCGTTAATGCGCTTACAATCCATAATTCCTGCCGTTTCATTACCAATGATAGCACCGCGCTCTCGAATCCGAAGGCCCCCATATCTGTGAAATCGTTTGTAAATCTGCTCAATTGCGGATGAACCTACAACTTCTTATATTCACACGCAAAAAATGCCCCCAAACTGCATGGGAGCATTTCTCTTTTTGCTTATATACTTACATTATGAGGTCATTCAGTTAACCGACTTGTCATATTGCAAGTAGACGACATGCGTCTGGAGGTATTCGTTCAAGCCGTGCTTGCCGTCAGCGCCGCCGATGCCGGATTTTCTCCAGCCTGCATGGAAGCCCTGCATCGCTTCGAAATTCTCGCGGTTGATGTACGTCTCTCCGTATTTCAGCCGCTTGATTACTTTCATGGCGACATTCAGATTCTGGGTGTACAGCGATGAGGTTAAGCCAAATTCACTGTCATTGGCAAGAGCAATCGCCTCATCCATGGTAGAGAATGAAATGACTGGAATGACCGGACCGAAAATTTCATCCTGCACAATCTCCATCTCATTCGTAGCGTCTGTGATTACTGTCGGCTCGAAGAAGCTGCCGGTTCCTTCTACCTTTTTACCGCCCAGGGCAATCTTAGCCCCTTCTTGAACAGCCCGGTCCACCTTCTGCTGTACCGATTCCTGCGCGGTCTTGTTGATGAGCGGTCCCATCTGGATGTCTGTGTCCTTGAGCGGGTCTCCGTACTTCACGGCCTTCATCGCTTCAACCAGCCGCGTAGTGAACTCCTCCTTAATATCTTCATGGACATAGACACGCTCCGCACAGTTGCAGACCTGCCCTGTATTAATGACCCGGGAAGCCACAATCGCCTGAACAGCCAGCTCCAGATCGGCATCCTTCATGACGATGGCAGGCGCTTTGCCGCCCAGTTCCAGGCTGACCTTGATGATATTCTCAGCCGCTGCCTCCATAACCTTCTGCCCTGCCGGTACGCTGCCGGTAAGACTAACCATGCCTACCTTGGCATTACTGGACAGCTCATTGCCCACTTCCGCGCCTCTGCCAGTAATAAGGTTGAATACCCCCTTAGGCAATCCGGACTGATCCACGATCCGGCTGAACGCCATGGCATTGTTCGGAGATTCCGCGCTGGGCTTCACGACAATCGTGTTGCCGGTGATGAGCGCCGGGGCCATTTTTCTCGCGATCAGGAAGAACGGGAAGTTCCAGGGCAGAATGCCTGTGGTGACACCAATCGCTCTTTTGAATACAAAAATATGCTCATTATCACGGTCGCTCTGCACGATCTCCCCTTCATAACGCCGTGCCCATTCCGCCATATAGTCCAAATAATCCGCAGTGAAATGAACCTCTACGGTGGATAATTCCAGGGTCTTGCCGACTTCCTCCGAGATCAGCCTGGAGATGCTGTCCGCCTCTGCCCGAATACCGTCAGCAATCGCATGCAAATACTTGCCGCGCTCTACCGCCGGAGTCTCCTCCCACGCTGCCTGGGCCTGCTCTGCTGCATCAATGGCACGTATGACATCATTCCTTGTAGCCTTGGGAACCTGTGAGATCACTTCATCGGTTGCCGGATTGGTAACATCCATCCACTCTTTGCCTTCGGATTCCGTAAATTGGCCGTCGATATACATCAAATGCTTGGTCACTGTTTCTCCCCCTCAAGGTAGATTATTCCATTTGTCCAATTACCCAATCATAGTGTAAACGCTATCAATATTTATTGTCAATAAGTTTCACATTTTTTATTTGTTTTTGTGTTGTTTTTCATTGACTTGTTGAGTTAAGCTGTGAACATAGGTTTTCATTGATGGGAGGGGTAGGAGTGCGAATCAGTATTTTTTCTACTTGTTTGGTAGACCTAATGAGCCCGAATGTCGGGATTGCCATGGTGGAGGTCCTGGAGCGGCTTGGCTGCGAGATCGATTATCCCGCATCACAGGTCTGCTGCGGCCAGCCCACTTACAATAGCGGTTATCTGCAAGAATCCAAGCTTGCTATGCAGAACATGATGCTGGCCTTCGAGGCTTCGGATTATGTCGTAGGTCCCTCCGGCTCCTGCATTGCTATGTTTCATGAATATCCGAAGATCTTCAGCGGTGACCCCGATTGGGAATTGAAAGCGGTTGCTCTAAAAGAGAAATCCTACGAGCTGACCCAATTCATTGTCAAAGTACTGGGGGTGACCGATGTGGGTGCAACTCTCGAAGGCACCGCAACCTACCATCGTTCCTGTCATATGACCAGACTTCTCGGAGAGAAGGAAACCCCCTTCCAGCTGCTGGAGCAGGTGAAGGGACTGAAGCTTGAGCCGCTCAAGAACAGCGATAACTGCTGCGGGTTCGGTGGAACCTTTGCGGTGAAGATGCCTGAAATCTCGGAGCAGATGGTGGATGAGAAATGCGGCTGTGTCATGGATACGGGAGCGGATATTCTAATCAGTGCAGACATGGGCTGTCTGCTGAATATCGGGGGACGCCTGTCACGTAAGGGTGAGCCTGTACGGATCATGCATATTGCAGAGGTATTGAATCAACATCAGCCTGTAGTTAGCAAAGGGGGAAGCCGGACTTGAGCCTGCAGACGGATTCACGTAATTTCAACGAACGGACGACGGATGGCCTTGGGGATTCCTTCATGCGCAGTGCCGTGGGTTCGGCGCAGGACAGTCTCAAGACAAGACGTCTGTCTGCGGCCACTGCGCTCGGTGACTGGGAGCAGTGGCGGAATGTAGGCCAGCTTATCCGCCAGCACACTCTGGAGAATCTGGATTATTATCTGGAGCAGCTTGCCGGAAATATTGAGCGACAGGGCGGGCATATCTATTTTGCAGCGACCAAAGAAGAAGCCAGCTCTTATATCCGGGATGTTATTGTGCGCAAACAAGCCACGAAGATCGTCAAATCGAAATCCATGGTCACGGAAGAAATAGAGCTGAACCGCGTTCTGCTTGAAGCAGGCTGTGAGCTGACGGAGACGGATCTTGGAGAATATATCCTGCAGATGGATGACTGGGACCCTCCCTCCCATATCGTAGCCCCCGCTCTGCATAAAGACCGGGAGCAGGTCAGGCGCGTCTTCGCGGAGAAGCTTGGATATACCGGCGATGAGACGCCGGAGAAGCTGGCCGGGTTCGCCCGCACCGTCCTGCGCCAGAAGTTCCTGGAAGCGGAGGTCGGAATCACAGGCTGCAACTTCGCCATAGCCAATCTCGGAGCGATTAATCTCGTCACCAATGAGGGCAATGGCGATCTTACGGCTGCCATTCCCAAGACGCATATCGCGGTAATGGGCATGGAGCGGATTGTGCCGACTCTGGAGGAGATGGAGGTACTGGATAATCTGCTCTGCCGCAGCGCCGTCGGACAGAAACTGACCAGCTATATTACGGTAATGGGACCGTCCTCCGCAGGTGAGACAGACGGCCCTGAGGAATTCCATCTGGTAGTCGTCGATAACGGGCGGTCCGATATTCTCGGAAGTGAATTCAACGAAGCGCTGCAGTGTATCCGCTGCGGTGCATGTCTGAACGTCTGCCCGATCTACCGCCATATCGGCGGCCATGCTTACGGATCGATCTATCCGGGGCCGATTGGGGCGGTCATTACCCCGCTGCTTGGCGGTTATGATGACTACAAGGAACTTCCCTTTGCCTCCAGTCTGTGCGGCGCCTGTACGGATGTCTGTCCGGTGCGCATCCCGCTGCATGAGCAGCTCATCGTGCACCGCCAGAAGATGGTGGAACAAAAAAGAACCGGCACCGCAGACCGTATCCAGATGAAAGCCGCCAGCAAGCTGCTCTCTTCCCCTGCCCTGTTCGGCAAAACCCTGCGGTTCGCCCACTCTGCAAGCCGGATGATGAGCAAGCAGGGCCGTATTGTAAGAGGACCGGCCTTGCTTCAGGGCTGGATTCGTTCCCGCGACCTAAAGCAGCCCGTCAGGCAGAAGGACAGCTTCCGGGCATGGCTGGAGAAGCGCAAAGGAGGAGCAAAGCAATGACATCATCCACGAATACAAATATGAAGATGAACACGAATAAGGAGGCTTTTCTGAATACGATTGCCTCCAAGCTGGGCCGGGAACGGAGGACTGAGGTTCAGCGTCCTGCAATCCGGGAGTTCATTCCTGACAGCTACGGCGCGCTTACTACGGACGATCTGGTGGAGATTCTTAAGGAACAGTGCTTCTTCATCCACACCCAGGTAATTGAATCGACACGGGAGCTGCTGCAGAGAACGTTAGATGATCTGTTAGAGGCAAATGGCGGCGGGAACGTGATGACTTCCGGTGATCCCCGGTTCAGGGAGTACGGGCTGGCTTTCCCGGATGCTGCCGTATGGGAAGAAGCTGCGGGACGGGCGGAGAATATCAGGCGTGCTGAATCGGCGAATACAGCCATAGTCTTCGCCGACTGTGCACTTGCGGAATCTGGAACGGTTGTTCTGGAGAGCCGCCCCGATCAGGGACGGGCGCTCCATTTCCTGCCTGCCCATTATATTGCGGTGGTTGAACGTGAGAAGCTGGTGCTCCGCTCCACGGATGCCGCCGCAGCGCTTAACCGGAGAATTCAGGACGGGGAACCGGTGGGTTCATCGATTAACTTCATCTCCGGTCCCTCCAATTCCGCCGATATCGAAATGAAGCTTGTCGTCGGGGTGCATGGGCCGCTGAGGGCTACTTATGTGTTAATATAGAACGAATCCTGTCCCTTAAGGACGGTATAGCAGCGATTCTACACGTAGTCCGTGACGTCAAACTCTCTATCCTTGTAATAGAATTTCCGGTCTTCCTCCGTGATCTCACGGACAATTCTGCACGGGCTGCCTACGGCGATCACATTATCCGGGATATCCTTGGTCACTACGCTCCCCGCTCCGATAACTACATTATTCCCGATGGTTACCCCCGGATTCACAATGACATTGCCGCCGATCCACACATTGTTGCCGATGGTGATGGCAATCCCGTATTCATAGCCTGAATTCCGGGAATCGGGATGGACAGGATGTCCGGCTGTGTAAAGTGATACATTCGGAGCGAACATGACATTCTCGCCGATGACCACCTTGCCTACATCGAGAATCGTACAGTTGAAATTGGCATAGAAATTATTACCTACAGTGATATTCGATCCATAATCGCAGCGGAAGGGAGTCTCAATATGCACAAGCTCCCCCGTCTTGCCGAAAAGCTTGCGGATCAGCCCGTCTCTCTCCTCATGAGCGTCTGGAGAAAGTGAATTGAGCTGGTGAACCAGCAGCCTGGCGGCTGTCCGCTCTTCGGTTAATCCGTCCAGCCACGCTTTATAGGGTAATCCTGCAAGCATTCTATCTTTTTGATTCATTAGATTCATAGGTGATTCCTGCCTTCTCTTAGTGTTGTGTGTTCATGGGGTAGGTCCAGAAGGCTTCCTGCCCGAAGCGGAGCTGAATCTCCTCCGCCGTCAGCACCTGATTGCCGACAAGCTCCGCCGCTTGGAATTGCGAACGGTGTGCCTGGATAGAAGCCATCTTCTTGTCCAAGTATGCGGTGACATCGACATGCACATCCGATAGTCCGATATGCTCCTCATGGCCGATGGAGAAGGCGCAACAGTGGACAACCGGCCGATCAGCGGCAGGCAGGCGGTGGACTGCCCGGATGACCGCCGCTCCGGTGGCATCGTGATCCGGATGCACGCTGTAGCCGGGATAGAAAGTAATCACTAGGGACGGCGTCAGCTCCCGAAGCAGGGAAAGTATTGTATCCTCCAGCAGGCGCGGGTCGTCGAATTCGATCATTTTATCGTGGAAGCCCATCATTCTTAAGTCCTGTATCCCGATAGCTTGACAGGAAGCACGCAGCTCCTCCCGGCGGATCTCCGGTAAGGTTACCCGGTTCGCGAATGGAGGAATCCCCATATTCCGGCCCATCTCGCCAAGCGTCAGGCAGGCATAGGTTACTTCTGAGCCTTGCTCAATATACTTCGCCAGTGTGCCAGCCGCTGTAAAAGCCTCATCGTCAGGATGCGGGAACACCACCAGTATGCGCTTGTGTTCTGTAATCTGTGTGTCGTTCATAGGTTCATTCCTCCCGGTGACATTATAGCTTAGCGAAATATTCGATAACAACCTCGCGGAAAATCAGGCCCGCCTGTGAAATATAGCGGTTCTTATGCCATAACAAGGCGATTTCCCTGACCAGTCCCTCGTCTTCCAGCGGAATCAGACGGATATGATCCTGCGCATTCCTCGCCGTACCCGGGATGAAGGCTAAGCCGATTCCGGCCTCCACCAGGTCAATCAAGCGGGCCGGTTCGTCTCCCTCATACACATAGCGTGGCAGGAATCCTGAAGCCTGGCAGACGGAATCCACCAAATCTCGAATCCCGTAACCTTGTTTGACACCCACAAACCACTCATCCTTAAGCTCTATCAAGGCGAGGCTCTTGCGGTCCGCCAGAGGGTGAGCGGCTGGAACGGCAAGGTAGATGTGATCGTTACAGACCACCTGACATTCCAGCTCTTCCCCTTTGACCGGAGGAGAGGACAAGCAGAAATCAACTTCTCCCCTCTGAAGAAGGGGAATCATCTCCTGCATGGGCAGCATTTGTACGTGAAAATGGATGTCCGGCAGCTTGAGGCGAAACTCCCGGAGAATACCGGGCAAGGTACTCGCGGTGGTTACCGCTAACTCAAGGTTGCTGGACTCCAGGCTGGACAGGTCTTTAAGCTCCTGCCTCCCCTGCTCCAATTCGAACAGCGCCTTCTCTGCACGTTGAAGAAATCGGCGTCCCGGCTCGTTCAACCGCAGCTTCCTCCCACTCCGGTCGAACAATGGAACTCCGAGATCCTCCTCAAGCCGCTGAATGGTCTTGCTCAGTGAGGATTGGGTAACATGCAGCCTGTGTGCAGCCTCGGTCATATGCTCCAGGCGGGCAACTGCGATGAAATACTGCAATTGAAGAAGTTCCATATCCCGCCTCCATTCATTCCCTCAAGTCTATGAAATCATAACATGAAATGCGTTGGAGTAAATAACTCATATCCTGTACGATAACTGTACAGCACTTGAGGGGGAATAACAATGAATGCACGCAACTGGTGGTTAATGATATCCGTTGGGCTGGGAATCATGCTTAACCCGCTTAACTCTTCGATGGTAGCTGTGGCGATTCCCAGGTTACAGCATGTGTTCGGGCTTGAGTTCACTGTGGTTTCCTGGATCATTTTCTCGTTCTATATTGGCAGCGCTGTTGCCCAGCCTGTCATGGGCAGAGCCAGCGATATCTTCGGCCGCAGGAGAATATTCCTGGCCGGACTGGTAATCGTCTTCGCAGCCTCCTTGCTCGCCCCTTGGTCTCCGGGCTTCGGGGGACTCGTTGTTCTGCGGATTATCCAATCTATCGGAACCAGTATGGTGGTGGCTGTAGGGATGGCTATCATCCGGGTGAATATTACAGACAAGCAAGCCTCTGCTCTATCCGTGCTGTCGATGTTTACATCAGGAGCGGCAGCGGCAGGACCGTTCATCGGCGGGGTCTTGATCCATGTGTGGGGCTGGTCTTCCATTTTCTACATCAACCTGCCGTTTGTAATGGCGAGCTTCCTGTTAGCCTGGAGAACCATCCCGCAAGATAAACCATCCGCAGCCTTATTACCCAAGCCGTCCTTGCGGCAATGGATGAGCCGGATGGATGTGCCTGGAATCCTGCTGTTCACTGTGGGGCTGGTGGCTGTACTTGCGCAGATGCTGTCGGCCAAGTCCTCCGGTCATGTCTCCCTATTCAATGTAATCATCGGCCTGTCCGGGTTCATCCTGCTTGCGGTCTTCGTAAGGCATGAGTTAAGAACAGCCATGCCCTTCATTCCTCTGCGTACCTTCGCCGGGTATCCCGGGCTGATCCGTGTCAATGTCGAATTCATGCTGGTTAATCTATTATTTTATTCCGTCTTCTTCGGTCTTCCATCTTATTTGCAGCTCGTTCGTCAAGTCAGTGAATTCCACACCGGGCTTCTGATGTTAAGTCTGGGTCTATGCTCACTCGCCGTTTCTCCAATCGCCGGAAGATGGATCAATGCCTCAGGGCCCCGGCCCGCACAGGCAGGTTCGGCAATCCTCATGACCATCGGGTCGCTATGGATCGTGATGCTGAATCCGGCATCGCCTGTAATCAGCATCATCCTGGCCCTGGCTGCCTTCGGAATCAGCAACGGACTGAACAACGTCGCCATGCAAGCCGCCTTGTTCAACCACTCGCCAAAAGAGATCATCGGGGTAACCTCCGGCTTATTCAGCACCTCCAGATATTTCGGGACGATCCTCTCCTCCCTGCTCATCGGAATCATTATGGGCGACCAGTTCAGCTTCAGCGGATTCCGGCTGCTGGGAATGATCCTCACCGTGATTGCCCTGTGTCTGCTGTTCATGTCCCGGCGGCGTTCCCGCAAGACTAAAGACTCCCATCACAGTCTTGATGACCGCTAGGGAGCGCTTGGAAGACGGGTCTTACCCCACTGAAAAATCTAGGCTTCGTCCAAAAGCTGCTGCAGCTTGCCTGCAACGGCTTCACTGTCCGGGTATATTGTAGCAGCGCAGGTAAGAATGCGTATTGCTCCCTCCCGGTGGCCGCCATAACTTAAGATATCAGCAATCCGCATAAATTCAAAATCCGCTTCATAATACTTATCCTGCTCTAAGCGCCGGATACGCTGGTATTCGTTAATGGCCTCACCTGCGCCGCTCGTGACAACGGTCTTGGCAAGATGATGCACCATCGACTGCTTAAGCTGGCGGACCTCCATGCCCAGCAGCAGATCCAGAATAGGACGGGTCACACTGCCCAGCCACACATGGTCACAGTTGGTCATTACAGAGATGCCGAGATTCTCATCCGGCAGTAGAATAAGCTCACTAAGGAATCCGGTATCCCAGCCGGAATGCGAGAGTATCCGTGAGCCATTATAGTGGCCCAGGAACCAGCCCAGCCCCACAGCTTCATGCTCCGGCCCCCAGCCTGTAGCCATAGTAGGGTTCCACATCTGATCATAACTGCCGGGCTGTAAGGCGTTATATCTATCCTTAGCTTTGCCCTGACCGAGCTGCATCAGCATATATTGGCACATCTCTTGCGCATTGGTATACAGTGTGGAGCTGGGAGCATGCGCTCTATTGTATGGGAACACTTCACTAACGTATGGCCCGTACCCTGCAGAGCTCCTCAGCACATGGGGCGCAGCCAGCACCTGTTCAACCTCCATTTTCAGAAAAGAACTCGTGCTCATCCCAGCAGGCTCCAGAAGATGCTGCCGCATATACTCCTCGAAGCTGAGGCCGCTAACCTTGGCAATCAGATCTCCAAGAATTTCATAAGCGATATTACTGTATGCAAAATGAGTACCCGGATCACTCAGCAGGCCGAGATGGCAGATTCCTCTGACATACCTCTCAAGACTCTCTTCATCATATTCAGGCCGGTCCCAGGCATAATCCTCCTCATCCGGCATCCCGGAGGTGTGATTCAACAATTGTCTGACCGTAATCTGATGATAGCGTTCATCATTCATTTTGAAATACGGAAGATAGCTCACTATAGGTGAGTCCAGCTCTACCTGCCCACGCTCTGCCAATTGCATCACAGCCGTAACTACAAAGGTCTTGGAGACGGATGCCTGGTGAAAAAGAGTGCTGTTAACCACTGGCTCCTCTGTAGACACATTAGCGCTGCCATACTCTCCTGTAAAAAGAATCTTGTCCTCACTAACGATCCCCACCTGCAATCCGGTAAACGGTCCATTCTCCATAAAGCGGGTCAGCATCGTGTGAAGCTCTTGTACTCTGCTCTGATATGTATTCATTCTGGTTCCCCCAGTTCTTATATGTACTGGATCAATATAACATCCGGGGAGCATACAGAATGTGTAAAAAACAGCTTAATCCGAACTTTACTCAGCCTACCCCTCAACCACATCGGCCCGCAGGTCCGTGGCAATCTCAAGGATCACGGGTACAATAGCCTCCGTTGACAAGGCAACGTACAGATCGCCCATATACAGACGGAACGGATACTCCGTCCCCTCATGGCTCCACATGAAAAAATCTCCATCAATCGACATCGTGCTCTCTGCACCTTGTACGGTGTAGACCCCGGAATAGCTGAAGCCGGATTTATCGGCAAAGTATTGCTTGCATTCCTCTAAGGCTAGCGCCTGCTCTGCATTCTCTTCCTGCATGGAACGGGTAATTCGTAAACGCTGGCTCATTGGTGATCCTCCACAATGTTAATATTTAAGCTACTAATCTGTTAGTGTTAACTCCGTTAACTGATATCGGCCGGGTTGATAATCGCGAGAATCTGGTGGTCCTTCCACACCCCGCGGATCTTCACATTCAGCCGGGCAATGCCTTCCTTATGGAAGCCTGCATTCTCCAGCACACGGATGGAGCCGGGATTATCCGGTGAGGCTTCCCCAGTAATCCGGTGGAACTTCAGCTCCTCGAAGGCATAGCGCACGACCTGCTGCACCGCCTCCGTCATATAGCCTTTTCCGTTATAGTCCTTGTCCAGACTGTACCCGATCATACAGCTCTGCAGCGGTCCCCGCACCACAAAAGACAGACTGACAGTACCGATAATCCGGCGGTCAGCCTTGTGAATGACCAGGAAGTCGTATCTCTCATCCGCTGCCCTGAACTCTTCATACTGCGCAAGCTTGTCCCGCTGGTACTCCTCAGTATAGAAATCCCCGCTGATCTCCGGTGAATGTTCTTCAAAAAATTCACGGTTACGTAAATACATCCCCGTCAGCTCCGTGGCATCTCCCGCCTCAGGGTAGCGGATGTATACCCGTTGTTCTGTCATCTTTACGCCTCCATTCTTAATTGCAGCACAATGCCGCTTCCTCCGGCTGTTCCTTGCATTCTGGGAACCGGTAGGTCCAGAAGCGTTCCATACCGTACTTGCCGCAGATTACTGGATCAGTTGGCAGAAGGCTACCAAGCACTTTATCCTCCTGGAACTGGGTGCGGTGCGCCAGAATGGAGTTGATTTTGACAGTGATAAAAGGCGTTACATCGATGACTACATCGGCTGCTCCAATCCGCTGCTGATGGCCGTTCGAGAAGGCGACACTATGTACAACCGGACGTTCCGCTGCGGGCAGCCGGGCCATTGTACGGATCACCGCAGCACCAGTGGCATCATGATCCGGGTGCACGCTATATCCGGGGTAGAACGTAATAACCAGCGACGGGGTAAGCTCCTTCACGAGCGATTCCATCCGCTGATCCAGAAGCGCCGGGTCTTCGAACTCAATCATTTTGTCATGGAAGCCCAGCATCCTCAGGTCTTGAATTCCAATGGCCTTACAGGAAGCTTCGAGCTCCGCTTGGCGGATGGCTGGCAAGGTCGTGCGGTTCGCAATGAGCGGAACGCCCATATTCCGGCCCATCTCTCCCAGTGTCAGACAGGCATAGGTCACCTCTGCACCTGCTGCGATATACATCGCCAGCGTCCCGGATACGAAGTAGGCTTCATCGTCAGGATGGGGAAGTACCACCAGGATTCTCGTATGGTCCATAGATTTATTATTCATGTCTGCTTACTCCTCCAGTATCATTAAAAAGGGCTCCGGCTAAGCTGCAACGCCACGATCAGCTTGCCCATACTGTCATGTCCGGCCAGAATCAGCCGCTCGTTATCCTGCTCATCCACATGGGTCAGGCCTTCTGCATAGATCCAGCCCTTCTCTGTCTTCAAGCCCACCCGGTAGGGTCCTGTCCCTGAGATGGAGCCGTTCGTGTAACGGATCTCGGCATTGCTGATGAACACCGAGCCCGGAGCACGGGAGCTGTCGAAATGGCTGGCATAGGCTCCGTTTGTAAGTTCAAGATGGATATATAGATCCTCAGAGACGAAATCGTCGATCCGGTTCTGAATAGCTTGGGGTTGAATGAGCTGCATAATGTCCTCCTAGAGTGTAAAAGAATAGCTGGTTCCAGTGCATTTATTATACATGAAAAAAAGAGCCTGCCCAAGGAACTCTAAGAATTCCTTAAGCAAGCCTGGAGATGCTAAGAATTAAAGATTAACTATAGAGAAGACCTTATCATTGATAAAATAGACGTATTGGTGGCCGTACACTACATACCCGTCATAAACTTCGTCCGGGTCTCCCCAGGAGAGCAGAAGCTCTGTGATCGTCATGCCGCTGACCGCCCGCTCTTCACGGATGGCTGACCACATTTTATCGCTGATCTTGAACTTCGTTTGCGGATTCTTGAAAAACAGTACCTCTTCGACATACTCACTAGGGTCATCACGAGGTTCAATCTTGAGCGGAACCTCCTGCCCGTTGGCCCGGCGGATGATCATTTCTAAATTACCATTGGCCGGGTTCGGGCGGAAATTGGCGATGGTTGCTTTCTCAAAGTTCTTGAACGGACTATCGGTAATCATGGCGTTCCGGGTCCACACCGTTAGTCCATTATAGTAATACTTCAAATAATCAATATTCTCCATGGTGTACATAGTATTGTCCACAAAATCGTTCAAGTCCAGAACCCACTCGGTTCCGGCTTCATTTTGCATCACAAAGTTCTGGTTGTTGTCATCAACGTACTGTACACTTTTCACCCAATGGCTTCCCGGATGTCCATATAAATAGACCTTTTTGCCAAGCACAATGCCCATCGTTCCAGGCAGCTTGCTGATTGCGTAGAGCATACTGTTGCTCTTATTCATGCCGTCCTCTGTACTCCAAACGAACAACGCTATGGCGCTGGAGGCATATTTGCCGTCAATCGCTCCGAGCTTGAGCAGGGTTTTGAAGGCTACGTAATTGGTGCTTTTGTACAAAATAGAGTTGTCCTTGTTCAGCTTGGTGCTTCCTTTGCTGCCTGTGAGCGTTACGCCAGTAGCATCTGCCGCCAAGTTAAAGCCCGGAATCTGTCCGGCCAGCTTAACCGGAACATAGGCAGAGCCATTCACGAGTACAGATTTGGCTGGCGAAATAAGCAGGTTGCCTTCGACAAACGTAGCAATTTCCGTGTACACCGGTGCGGTTGCGGCCGCTGCCTGTCCGGCGCCTCCCGGATAGACCAGTCCGAGCGCAAGCAGCAGAGTGGTGAGCAGTAATGCAAGTTTTTTCATAGATGTTCTAATTCCTTCCCCCGATGTAAGTTAGGTGTCCCGGCAAGGTGCCGGAATCTTCCAGATCAGTACATTCGACAAGAAGTTAATTATTTCCTCTATATAAAATCACTTATCTGTATTCCTTCAGCCGTTCGCTACTTCGGAATACGGATCACAAATACCGTCGGTTCCCCTTCCCTACTCTCCAGTAGCAGCGTGCCCTCCATCTTCTCTACGTTCTTCTTGGCAATGGACAAGCCCAGACCGGTACCCCCGCTTGCCGTTGTCCGGGCTTCATCTCCCCGCACAAACGGATCAAAGATCGTAGTCCACAGCTCCTTCGGAATGCCGACTCCATTGTCCGCAATCTCGATCCTGATCTGTGTATCCTCGGGAATCACGGATACCCGGATGCGCGTCCCTTCCGGATTATAGGCCAGCGCATTGCCGATCAGATTATTAATAACACTGGCGAACAGCTCTGGATCATAACGGGCATAGACCTCTTCTTCGGGCACCTGCAGGTGAAGCTCGAATTCTTTTTGCTCAATCTCGCCGTAGGTATCAGCAATAATCTCCCGCAGATGGTCGCCCAGCTCAAGGCGCTCTATCCGCAGGATGAAATCCGGTGAGTCTAGCTTAAGCAGATCCAGCATATGCGTAATGAGCTTCGTGACCTGCACGGACTTGGTGTAGATGTAATTCAAATATTTCGTCTGCCGCTCCGGGTCGGTAACGCGTCCTTCGATAAGCGCCTGCGCGTATCCCTGGATGCTGGTAATCGGGGTCTTCAGGTCATGCGACAGATCGACCATCAGCCGCTGCTTGCTTTTCTCGGCGAGACGCTTCTCCTCGGTGGTCTTCTCAATCACATCAGCCATGTAGTTGAAGCTGTGACCGATCCGCAGGAACTCGGTCTCTGCATACAGAGCGATTCGGGTATTGTAATGCCCTTCCATCATACGGTTCAAGCCTAGATTCAGCACCCGCAGCGGCTTCTTGATCCGTCTGGAGACCCAATAGCTGTATACAAAAATCAGCAGCAGAATCAACCCGCTGACCAGGAATACATAAAAGAACACCGAATGATTCAGATAGGAGACCAGAAACTCGTTGTTAATAGAGACATTGATTACATCGCGGGGAATCTTAAGCAACATCCAGGCTGCCCCGCTATCCTGCTCCGTTACGCTCGTAATAGAATAATAAAAGGGCTGGTCGCTGCGGTTCTCCAGTCCCTGAAACAGGCTGTCCTCGTCATAAACCTGAATCTCATCCTGCTTCTCGCCAACAACACGGATCACCCGCTTGCCGGAATCCAGCAGCTCCAGCCAGCCTCCGCTCTTCAGCAGACGCTCACTCTCCGGCCCTTGGCCCAGCTCCTCCCGGTACGCCCCGGCTTCCACAGACAGATTGGGGTCAGGCGTCATTTGCTCACGGATAACCTCAGCAATATCCTTTTGTACGAATAGATAGACCACTAACACCAGCATCAGCAGCATGCAGTTGAACAGCAGGAAGTCGATGGTCAGCGACGTCTGCAGCGGGCGGTTATCTCTACTTTTCCACGGGTGCTTCAATTTTGTACCCCAATCCCCTGATCGTCTTCAGGTATTCCGGTCTCTTGGAATCTCGTTCGATCTTGTCGCGGATGTTGCTGATGTGCACCATAATGCTGTTGTCCTCATAGACGTAGAAATCTTCCCAGACGGTCTCATAGATCTTCTTGCGTGTAAAAACACGGCCCGGCTGCTGCATCAGCAGCTCCAGGATTTTATATTCGGTAGAGGTCAGAGCGACGGCCTCCCCGGCTACCTCAACCTGACAGGTACTCCGGTCCAGCGTCAGCCTGCCGAGCACGATCTGCTCACTTGGCTTCTCCTCCTCCGGTGCCTTGGCATCGAACTGATGCACCCGCCGCAGCATGGCCCCGGCACGCGCCACAATTTCCAGCGGATTAAAAGGCTTAGCGATATAGTCATCCGCACCAAGCTCCAGACCCAGGATTTTGTCATGATACTGGCTCTTGGCGGACAGAAACAGTACGGGGAAATGCTCATGCTCCCGAATCCGCTTCAGCAGCTGCAGCCCGTCCATCCCCGGCATCATAATGTCCAGTATCGCCAGGTCAATCTTGTTATTCTGCATCAGCTTCAAGGCTTCGATTCCGTTCTCTGCCGTCAAAATGTTATATTCCTTCTCCAGATACAGCTGCAGAAGCTCAACAATCTCCGATTCGTCATCGGCTATGAGAATGGTATACATGGTGAATCCCCCTCTATCTTGTCATGCAAGCCGCACTCTTTGTAACTATAGCCTGCCATTCTTAATCCAGTCTAAACCAAATCTAAAGAAAAGATAAAGAATTATTACAACTGACATTATAACTCGAAGCTTGGTCGTCGCTGCGGTGAACATTTGGACTTCCGGCCGCTGTTGTGTTTGGATTTCCTGATTGAAACCGCTTTTCGCGGTAGAAATCCAAACACAAAGGCGGTCGCATTCGCTCCTCCAGTTCCAAATTTCCCCTCCGCTTCTTTTTGCCTTTCGTTTGTAAAACCTTCTTAATAGTTCCAAAACAAATAAAAGAAAAAGGAACAGCCCGCTCAGCCAATGAATGGCTTAACGGACTGTCCTAATAGTAGAGGTTAGTTTAGGCAGAGCTAAACCGTGAAGCTTCAACTTACACCGTAGGTACGGTTCCCCCGTCAATCACGTACTCGGCACCCGTAATGGAGGCTGCGCGGTCGGAAGCGAGGAAGGCTACCAGCTCACCCACCTCCTCGGGGAAGCCGGGACGTCCGATGGGAATGCCGCCCAGCGCGTCCATTACGGACTGCAGCGCACTTTCCACACTGCCGGTTACCTCCGCAATACTCTTTAGGAAGTCCTCGCTTGCTGTGGTTTGAATGAAGCCCGGCGCAACCCGGTTCACCCGGATGCCCTTCGGAGAGAATTCCTTAGATAAGCTCTTGCTGTAACTGCTTAACGCAGCTTTGGCGGCTGCATAGGGGATGGTCGATTCGATCAGCGGCAGCACTCTTTGAATGGAAGAGATGTGGATGATGACTCCCTTGCCCTGCTCCAGCATGAGCGGGATCAGCCCCCGGTCCAGCCGCACAGCTGCCAGCAGGTTCAGATTCAGCGCATCCATCCAGTGTTCATCGGATGCTGCGAGAAATCCCCCCGCTGGTGTTGAGCTGCCGCCAGCGTTATTCACCAGAATGTCGATCCGCCCGAACCGGGCCTTGACTGCGGCAATGACTCGCTCCACGCCTTCGGGCGTGGACAGATCGGCCTGGACGAACAAATCCGAAGCGGGCCCTTCCGTCGGAAGTGTCCGGGCAGTAGTCATAACTTCAGCGCCTGCCGCTGTGAATCGGGCAGCGATTGCCTGTCCCATTCCCTTGGTACCGCCTGTTACCAAGATTCTTTTACCTTCGTATTCTGTCAGCGGGCTAGCATAAGTTACAGCCATCGTTACAGCCTCATTTCAATAGGGATTCCTCAGGATAGGCTGGAAGTCCAGCCGCCCTAAGGTCTATATGTATATATTAGACTTGATTAATATGAGCGTCTAATTTATTATTTTCATTAAAATCATGAATAATATTAATATATAAAGGAGGCTGTCTGCATGGAGCTTACACAATTGGAGTACTTTCTGACCGTAGCCCGGCTTGAGCATATGACCTCAGCGTCCAAAGCGCTGCGAATTACGCAGCCTGCCTTGAGCCATGCGATTTCCAAACTGGAAAGCGAACTGGGGGTTCCTTTATTCGAGCGTAAGGGCCGCAATGTCCAGTTGAACCGCTATGGGGTTATGTTCAGTTCACGGGTCGAAGAAGCGCTGCGCAGTATCGGGAATGGTGTGCGGGAGATTGAGGAGTCGGCCAATGCGGAGAGCGGAACCGTTCATCTGTCTTATCTGAATATTCTTGGCGTGGACCTGATTCCATCGCTTATCAGAGACTATCAGGCAGACCATCCGAAGGTGCGGTTTGATCTGTATCAGGGGAATCACGGGGATATCGACGAAGCGCTGGATAACGGGACCTCGGATATGCTGATTACGTCCAGAGAGACTACGGCGGAGAATAAGGAATGGATGGTGTTTCGCAGATTACCGATTTATATTGTGGTCTCCAGTTCCCACCGGTTCGCCTCGCGCTCCTCATTGAGTCTGTTCGAGCTGTCGGGTGAGCCGTTTGTCGGACTGAAGACGAATTGCGGACTCAAGAGCACAATCACCTCCCTCTTCCAAAATACTAATTTCGAGCTGGCCTCCACCTATGACGCTGAGGATTTGATTACTGTGGCCGGCTTCATCAAAGCCGGGCTCGGCGTCTCCGTACTTCCGCAGACGCTCGGACTGATGCTTGACGGCCTGGTCTGGATTCCCATCCAGGAACCGGGCTGGGAATGGGAGGTGGGCCTGCAATGGCGGCGGGACCATTATCTGTCCCCCGCCTCCAGAAGGTTCCTGGAGTATATTCGGGAAACTAGGGAGGTAGCAGATTTAGCCTTGCGAGTAATACAATAACCCATTAACACATTAACCCACTACAAGCTGAGGGTTTGCCGAGCGTCTGGTAAAGGTACACAGTTGGGCTTAATTGCAATCTGTACAGCTAAAGCATCCGATTTTCTACCGATAGTATGTTTAGTTGTAGAAGGTACATTTAAAATTCCCTCACAGCCGGGTTTTCGCTCATTCGGGCAATTTTAGTTGTACAAACTACAGTTAGAAGCAGAATGCCTTCCTTTTTGCTAGTTTTAATTGCACGGAATACACCTATCTCCGAATATTAGCTTCAAACGAGGCTTTCGCATTCTAAAGAGCTGCCCCAACCAGCCGCTTCACGGCTGTGGGACAGCTCTACCCAGTCTTTTAACGAATCAATGCCCGAAGCTCTTCAATGGTTGCCTGGTATTGCGGCTGGAAATCAGCAGAATTCATATAACCGGCTATGCTGGTCAAGAATTGTCTGCCTTCAGTGGTCCGGCTCACCTTAGCGGCATCCAGTACACACAGCAGCAGATTACCGTTACCTACGCTGCACTCTGTGAGGAAACTTAGCTTGTGATTACGCTCGAAATTATCGATGGTCTGTACGATGGGATTCCAGCTGCGGTCCGCCTCATCCATGATAAGCGATTTGGAATGCTGGGCGATAGTCCACCACGGGTAGGTGGAATGCGCTTCACTCGGGAAATCGCGCAGCACCGGATGCCCGTTATCGATCAGCAGGCCCATCGTACCGATGGGAACCGGCCGGTTCATGCTCTCCGAGATCGAGCGGAACATCGGGTAGCACCAGAAATCCGTGCAATAATAGCCTTCGATTCCGTTCTGAACCGACTCCGGCTCCGGCATCAGCAGCACGTTGCCGCCTTGCTCCAGCAGGGAGACTGCCTCCTCAGACAGCTCTGTGAACACATGGATGCCTTCAGCTTCAAGCGGGTTATCCCTCTGCTCAGGATATATCCACAAGTCGTAGCTTTTGCGGATATCGGTTCCTTGGACCCGAAGCGCCAGCTCCGCACGGCTCATCCGGTCAACCGCAGGAAGCTCAATCGCCAGATCACAAATGTCAATGTAATGGGTTCCGGCAGGAATAAAGGCTCCGGCTGAGCCCGTTGTCCGGGCTCCCCCTTCAACCGCAAGCTCCCAGTGCAGCTCAATGGCATCCGGCATGCCGCTGCGGAAGCAACTCAGCTCCACATGGGCCTCGAAGGTCTCCCCGGCGCCGTAGTTGTATTTAGGGAATCTTGCCAGCAGCACGGCATCATTACAGAAGGTCCGCCACTCTTCCGGGCTGATCAGCCCCTTGGAATCCATGAAGGCATCCAGAACACCTACCAATGCTGTACCCTGGCCGCTGAAATCCTGGAGATCCAGAAGCTGGAACCCCGCTAACCGGCGGGAACGGAAGACAGCCTCAAGCTCTTCCTTGTAGCAAGCGACAGCGAGCTGGCCTGAGCTTTTGAAGTATGCATCGGCCAGATGGCCAAGCCCCTTGCTCTCCAGCCGTTCCCGGAAGATAATGAAATTCTCCGCTTTGAGCGAACCGGTATATTTCTCAATTTCCGCAAAATTCGGAAACGTTGCATATTGTCCAATCTCATGCGAGATTACCGGAACCTGTGGTATCCATTCACCGGACTCACTGCCGGATTGTACAGCCTTGGATTCGGTACCGTACTGGATCAGGATCTCGCCGCCTGCCTCGACGGACACTCCTTCACCATTCCCGAAGCCCGGCGGAATAATCTGATCGTCGTAATCCTTCATTGTACTTGGAAGCGAAGTCTGGACATGGCCAAGCGGAGCATCGCACATGGCATAGGAGCCTCTGAACAGCCTGTCCCGGGTGAAGCGCACACCGCTGAAGAAATCGTCATGCTCCAGCACCTCCGGCACCCATTGATGGTTATTCGAGCCTTGGGTGTAGAGCGGACGGTCATCGAACGCTTTATAATCGGCAAGGAATGAATCAATCCGCTCCTTGTTGCCCCATAACTCATTGCCTAGCGACATCATGACGAAGGAAGGATGATTGCCGAATTCCCGCAGGATAGCGTATCCTTCGCTGATCAGATAGTCCTGCTCTGCCTGATTATGCCCTTCATCGGTATCTACAGTAATGGTTCCCCAGAACGGCAGCTCCGGCTGCATGTAGATCCCGAGCAGATCGGCAGCGGTGAAGGCTGCTTCCGGCGGACAGCAGGTATGGAAGCGGTAGTGGTTAATGCCGTAGGACTTCGCAATACCCAGAATCCGCACCCACTCTCGGGCGTCTGTAGGAGCATAGCCGATGAGCGGGAAGATCAGGCCGTCATGCTTGCCGCGCAGAAAAGTCTTTTCCCCATTAATGGTGAACTTGTCCCCCTCAGCCCGGAATGACTTAAGCCCAAAGATCACCTCCTGCCGGTCCACGGTAATGCCATCGCTGCCCTTGAGAACAAGGCTGACAGTATACAGATGGGGAGCGAATTCACTCCACAGCAGCGCATCGGGACCCAGTGCATAGTCTATAGTGAACGGACCCGGTGCGATGACATATTCCTGTTCCTCTACGTAATGTGTTATCTCACTATTGAAGCTATTAGCAGATACCGCGAGTGTAGCACCTTGCATGCTCTCCAGCGTTGCCGAGATCTGCACCGAACGTGCAGGCAGATCAGACTTTAGCCGGATGCCGCTAATCCGGGCTTCCCCATAGAACTGCAGCTCCATCCGCCCGGTAATTCCGTTCCAGTTGGTCTGGGTGTCCGGCGAGGTCATATGCCCGCCTTTGGTCGGATAGCCGGTGTTGTCCACCCGGATAGTAAGCGTATGACTCCAGGGCTGCAGCTGCGGCAGCTCATATACATGCGGAGTATTCAAGCTGTCGCGGCTGCCGATCTCCTGACCGTCCAGCCAGAGGGTGGTAAGCCTTGTACGTTCCAGATATAAGCAGCAGTGCTTACCTGCCAGCTCTTCCGGAATCACAACTTCACTGGAGTACCAGACCGGTCCTTCATAACGGAATTCATCCGTCAGAGCGCCTACCAGAATCTCCTCATTCTTCGGCCCTTTACGGGCGAAGGAGGTAGTTCCCGGCAGCATAATTACATCGGTAAAAGGTAGCACCAGTCCTTGCCCCTTCTCTTCCAGTTGCAGCTTCCATTCGCCTTCAAGGCTGATCTTTGACAGCACAATTATCACTCCTAATCATGGTAATCTCTATACTCTTGCGGCCAGATGCCGCCATGAATCCAGCAGTTCATCACTGTGCATCCAGCTTCCAGTCAAATCCTTAATCAAACGCTCCGGCAGCATTTCCCGGCTTCCTGTTAGTTTCTCCCTGAGCAGGGCTGTTTCCTGCTCCAGCAAAAAGCGCATGCCGGATCATACCGGCACGCGCTCAATGGATGAAGCTGATTCAGTTGTCTACTGAATGGAAATTTTCAAAGCGCACCAACGATAGCATGCGGCACGTAGTGCTCTTCCAGCCGGGCAATCTCTTCAGCTGTCAGCTGAAGGGATAACGCTCCCACCGCATCGGTAATATGCGACAGCTTCGTCGCCCCGATAATCGGCGCAGTGACCGGCTGTTTCTGCAGCAGCCAGGCCAGTGCAACATGGATGCGCGGAACTCCGCGCTCCGCCGCAATGGCAGCTACCTGCTCGACAATCAGGCGGTCCTTATCGGCTGTAGCATCGTATTTGGATCTCTGTACCTGATCCGTTTCCGAGCGCAGCGTAGATTCCACCCAGTCCCGGGTTAGCCGGCCAGAAGCCAAGGGGCTGTAGGGGATGACCGCAATGCCCTCTTCCTTACAGAGCGGGAGCATCTCACGTTCCTCTTCACGATAGATGAGATTCAGATGGTTCTGCATGGAGACGAACCGGGTCCAGCCGTTCATATCAGCAACATGCAGCGCCTTCTGGAACTGCCAGGCATACATGGCGGAAGCGCCAATATAGCGGGCTTTTCCCGCCTTCACCACATCATGCAGGGCTTCCATCGTTTCTTCAATCGGCGTAGTATAATCCCAGCGGTGAATCTGGTACAGATCAACGTAATCAGTTCCCAGCCGCTTCAGGCTGTGGTCGATCTCGCTCATAATTGCTTTGCGGGACAAGCCCCCGCCGTTCGGTCCGGTTCGCATAGGGAAGAATACTTTGGTCGCAATCACCACCTCATCCCTGGCAGTCATGTCCTTCAAAGCCCGTCCGAGCATTTCTTCACTCGTGCCGTCAGAATAGACATTGGCCGTATCGAAGAAATTAATGCCCAGGTCCAGTGCGGTACGGATCATCGTCCGGCTCTGTTCTTCATCCAGCACCCAAGGGTGCACCCAGCGCTTGGCATCGCCAAAGCTCATACAGCCCAGGCACAGTCTGGAGACATCAAGGCCGGTGTTGCCCATTTTTGTATATTCCATTCGCTTGTTCCCTACTTTCCTGAGAATAGTGTATATATCAGTCTCTCTTATTGTGCAACAGATAATGGATTGGCGTTATCACAATAGTCGCGAATGATTGCCTAATCCTACCGTTCTCATTAACACTCCCGCCGGATATGCCCTATAATGAAACCATATGAAACTAAGGAGGCTCTCAAGTGACTGAAGCTATCGTAACGCAAAAGCTTGAGCTGTGCCGGCTGATTGAGCGGCATACCGGCCGGGACGGCGCTCATGAAACGGCCGTGCCTGCACTGCAATTCATCCGTTACTCCCAGGCGAGTGAGCCTGCTTACCGGGTATATAACCCGTGTTTCTGCTTCATTACCCAAGGCGTGAAGGAGATTATGCTGGCCCAGGAGCATTTTGTATATACCTCTTCTGATTTCCTGGTGGCTTCAATGAACCTGCCGGTAGTGGGACAAGTGATTAAGGCGTCCCCGGAGGTTCCCTATTTAAGCTTCAAAATGGAATTCACGCAAAACCAGATTCTGGAGGTCCTCCATGAATCGCAGCTGCAGATTCTCCCCCGGGAGAATGCCCGGCGTGCTTTATTCGTCGGACACATCGACACGGATCTGCTGGATGCGCTTCTCCGTCTGGCGCGGTTGCTCAATACTCCCAAGGACATCCCGTTCCTTGCCCCTCTATATACTAAGGAAATTCTGTATAAACTGCTGCAGGGACCGTATGGAGTAACGCTGGCCCAGATTGCCATGGAAGGCAGCAGCACTTACCGGATCAGGGAAGCAATTGAACAGATTGTCAGCCATAGCGAACAGGCTCTGCGGATCGACGAGCTGGCCGATATCGCCAATATGAGCGTCTCGGCATTCCACCGCAACTTCAAGGAAGTTACGGCTATGAGCCCGATCCAGTTCCAGAAGCAGCTGCGCCTGCAGGAGGCTCGCCGACTGTTATTAGCCGAGTCTGCAGATGCAGCCGATGTTGCCTTCCGGGTCGGCTACGAGAGCGCCTCACAGTTCAGCCGGGAATATTCCCGTATGTTTGGCGCTCCCCCGCGGGCCGACATTAAGCGGTTGAAGGAACAATTTGAGCTTCCGGTACAGATTTGATACCTGCTTAGTCGAGTACAACCTGCTTAGTCGCGATATTCGCGCAGAATTCGCGGTCATGCTCCACGAACAGGATCGTCGGTGTATATTCCAGCAGCAGCTCCTCGATCTGCATCCGGGAGATAACATCGATGAAGTTGAGCGGTTCATCCCAGATGTGCAGATGCACCTGCTCGCTGAGGCTTGCGGCAATCAGCACCTTTTTCTTTTGCCCGCCGCTGTACGTGGACATATCCTTCTCGAATTGCAGCCGTGAGAAATCGAGCTTCCGCAGAATCGACTTGAACAGACTCTCGTCGATCCCCTGCTCTCGCGCGTATTCACTCAGGCTGCCCTTGAGCTGCGAAGTATCCTGGGATACATAAGAGATAGACAACTGGCTGTCCCGTGCGAAGTGGCCGGTATAGTTTATGTCCTCCCCGCAGATCAGCTTCAGAATGCTTGATTTTCCTGAGCCGTTGCTGCCGGAGAGGGAGATCCGGTCCCCCTGTTCCAGAACGAAGCTAACACCGGAGCATACCGTTTTGTCGTCATAGCGGATCGACAGATCCTCCAGCTCCACCAATTGCTGCTTATGATAAGGAAGCTGTGCAATTTTCAGACTGTCCGCGCTCTCCAGATTACGCAGCAGCTTCGACTTCTCCGCGATGGCGGATTCCTGCCGCTGCTGAATCGACTTGGAGCGCTTCATCATCTTGGCGGCCTTGTGCCCGACGTAGCCTTTATCCAATTTGTTGCCGGAGCTCCGGGTGCCATTCTTAGATTTCTCGACTTCATGCGCCCAGCCGCCCGTTCTTTTGGCAGAGTCCGATAAGCGCTTGATGTCCTTCCGCAGCTTCTCATCCTCCGCCAGCTCGAACTGATCCTGTCTGGACTTATTCTCCCACCAGCTGCTGAAGTTGCCCTTCTGGATCTCAATATTGGTCTTGTTAATCGACAAGATATGGTCCACACAGTTATCGAGAAAAGCACGGTCATGCGACACGAGAATATACCCGCTCTTCGTACGCAGATAGTCACTGACCAGCTTCCGGCCCTTCGCATCCAGATGGTTCGTCGGCTCGTCTATGAGCAGGAACTGGTTCTCGCGCGCGAACAGAGCGGCCAGCAGCACCTTCGTCTGCTCCCCGTTCGACAGCGATTCAAACGGCCGGTACAGCGTATCCTCGGACACCCGCAGCAGCGACAGCTCGCGCATCAGCTTCCAGTGCTCCATCTCCGGGTCAATCTCCTGCATGACATCCACGGTCAGAGCCGCAGGGTCAGCCACCGCAAACGGGAAATACTCGAAGCCCACCTGCGCGGATATCGTCCCGCTGTACTCATATTTGCCAAGCAGCAGGTTCAGGAAGGTTGTTTTGCCGCGGCCGTTGCGGCCGGTGAAGCCCAATTTCCAATCTGTATCCAGCTGAAAGCTCACATTCTCAAAAATATGTTCGTAAGTGCCCTCATAGGCAAAAGTCAGCTTGCTCACATTAATCAAAGACATACAAGTATCCTCCTGTATTTACAAAAATAAAAGCTGCAAGAAGGTTCTCCTCCAGCAGCTCAAATAAACACAGCAAATCCCATACCCGGACACTATCTCCAGGCGGACTTGAATAAGGATATTTGGACCAGAGTGAAAAGAGGCAGACCCTTCCTGCATATCAACCATAAATTGCGCGCCGCAAATAACGCTTGTTTATTGGTCACATTACGCAAGAAATGTCCGCACGATACTCTTCAACTCCAATCGCTTAATTAAGTGCATTTTAACACGAGTCTTCCCGGAGATCAACCCGTTAGTCAGATCAGTCCGTGCTTCAGGAAGCAATTATACAGTCCATCGTTCTCAATAGAATCGGTAATATCATCGGCAATTGCTTTGAGCGGCTCGCGGGCATTGCCCATGGCAACCCCCACCTGGACATATTCCAGCATCTCCATATCGTTCAGCCCGTCTCCAATCGCCATACTGTTCTCAAGCGGGATATTCAAATGATGCAGGACATCGGCAATAGCGGAAGCTTTATGAACGCCAGGCATCATCAGTTCCCCGCTGTTCTCCCCGAAGATCGGGATGGAGCACTGAATCGCCGTGAACCGGTCCTGTAATTCCTTCTGAATCTGATCAAAGGGCAGGCTGCTCTCCAAGAAGCATACCTTATTAACGTCATCCAGATATAACTCCTCGTCCCCGTAAGTGAGTGTTGCGATATAGGGATGAGGTGACTGCCGTTTTCTCTCCTGCGCCTCGGGATCATTCAGCAAGTCGCCATAGATTCTGCGCTCCAGATGCGGCTGTAAATGGCGGCTGCCGTGAAGCGCTGTATTGGATTCCAGAATGAAATCGACCCCGTTCGCGTTAAAATAATCGATCAAATGCTTCGCATCCTCCGGGGTCACTTTTTTATGATAAAGCATTTCGCCACCGCTCTCCACATATCCGCCTGCCGCTCCAATCAGCCCGTCGAACCCGATCTCCCAGATATAATCATAGATTTCAGCCTTGGAGCGTCCGGTGCACAGGTACAGCAAATGCCCGTTCTTCCGTGCCTGCTGGCATGCCTGCACTGCTGATTCCGGGACTATTCCATTCTCCATGAGAAGCGTTCCGTCAATATCGATGAAAACAATCTTTCTGCTAGTTTGATTCATGTCCTCTTCTCCCCTTTGTCTAGTCTTCCACTGAACTATAGGTTATGAAATGCGTTCCAAGTCAAGCGTTATTTCATATGAGTTGCCCGATTCATCCATTCCGGATCTGTCCAAATAGATAGGATAGATTGAACTAATGGCTTTTATGTTTTGGGATGTGCCGTGACTCCAGAGAAGTTTTGGACTTCCGGCCGCTGTTGTCAGTAGATTTCATGATTTATCCCGTTTTTAACGGTAGAAATCCGCAGACTGCTGATGCTTACGATACGAGCTTTCCTACGGATAGCTTTCAGGCGGGCGCTACCGCTCCTCCAGTTCCAAAATTCCCCTCCGCCACTTTTCCCTTAACTTAAATCCTTAAGTTCAATTTATATAGGCGTTGCAGAAAGCATCTTATCCCACAGGAGGTACATAATGAGAACATTACCAAATTATTTAGCAAAAACAGCAAGAGCGGTGCTGCTAGGCACAGCTCTGACTCTGGCAGGCGGCACAGTGATTGCAGGTGTTGGTGGACAGCCCGTAGCTGCGGCGTCGGCATCCACAGCTGATGCCCAGGCGGTCTACAACCAGTTCCGCAAATACGTGAGCAATCCCGCAAGCCTCGCACAGGCACGCAAATATCTTATGAACCATATCTCCAAAGTTGGCTCCTGGTACGGCACGGTAATGACCCTTCAATTGGAAAATGCCCAGAAGGCGGGGCTTGAGCGGTTCTCTGAAAAGCTATATACAGATGCTGTGCAAAAGGCACTAATGGACGCCCAAATTAACAACGATATGACCTATACGGAGATTCAAAAGCGGGTTAAAGCACCTGCGGTGCGCAAGCTGATGGAGGAAATCTGGGAGAAAGGCTACAAGCTGGAGACCAGCGAAGGTATGTATTACTCGGTTATGCATTATGAAGGTTTCAAGGTATTCAAGCCCTATATCAGCAAGGATATCGCCGCGTATATTGATATCATGGCAACGGAGAGCAACAAGCCTTCCACCTTCGATGCAGGTATCGTGATCACTTGGGATGAGCTGATCGGCAGAGCGGCTATCATGAGTGATTATGTTCAGGATTATCCGAAGTCGAACCGGACGGCGGCCATCCGCAATGAAATGTCCTATACGGTTCCCCTAGTACTGCTAGGCTCGGATAACACCCCAGCCTACGATTACGACACGAATGAACTCGATCCTGAGCTGCGCCGGGCCTACGACCATGCCCTGATGGAGGGGCCAGGCGACAATAAGGTGCTGAACATTCTGGCCAAGCTGGTGACGCTGCTCGATGCTGCCGGGGATAAGAAGACACCTGCGGTTGAGTCCTACCTGGATCAAGTGGTTAAGCAGTATACTGAGCTGTGAATGGTTACGATTTGAATTGAATGATGCTGGCGGGTGAAAAGCTGGGAGGCTCAGAGGGCACAATGTGATCGGTTTTTCGATTAGGTTGGGCCACATGCCTACGTAACGCTCCAATGTGATCGGTTTTTCGATTACATTCCGCACACGTGCCTACGTAGCGCTCCAATGTGATCGGTTTTTCGATTACATTCGGAAACGCGCCTACTTAACGCTCCAATGTGATCGGTTTTTCGATTACATTAGGCCACATTCCTACGTAGCGCCCCAATGTGATCGGTTTTTCGATTACATTGGGCCACACACCTCCGTAGCGTCCTAATGTGATCGGTTTTTCGATTACATTTGGTCACATGCCTACATAGCGCCCCAATGTGATCGGTTTTTCGATTACATTCGGCCACACGCCTACGTAACGCTCCAATGTGATCGGTTTTTCGATTACATTCGGCCACATGCCTACGTAACGCTCCATTGTAATCGGTTTTTCGCATACATTTGGTCTCGGCCATCACACCGCAAAAAGGCTGTCCTTCATCAGAAAGGACAGCCTCTTTGCACAACCGTTATAGCAAATCCTCTTCCTGCGCTCCAGTAATGACCGTAACAATGCTTGTGCGCAGTTGATCCGCATTCTTGGCCTGATAAGGATCGGCGGCGTAGATGACGGCATCGGCAATATAGCCTTCCGCAATCCGGCCCAGCTCATGGCCGCTTCCAAGTATCGCCGCTGCGTCTTCTGTAGCTGACCGCCAGACCTCCACCCGGCTCAGGCCGTAGTCCAGCAGCGTGTCGAATTCCTGCAGGTTGTATCCATGCAGCGCAGGCGTAGCGTAATCGGTGCCGAAGCCAAGCCGCACCCCTGCCTCCCTGGCATATCCAAGCGCGATGGCATGAGCATCGGCGGCCCGGGCGGCACGTTCACAGATGAGCGGACTTAGCGCCAGCACTCCCTTCGGATCGGCGGCGATCCGGTAGATTGAAGTGGTCGGCACGTAAGCCACGCCGGATTCGGCAAGTCTCCCGGCCTGATCCCAGGTCATGAACATCCCGTGCTCAATAGATTCCACACCGGCCTGAATGGACCAGTCAATCGTCACCCCGCCCCAGGTATGCACCAATACCTTCTTCCCGTTCGCATGGGCATGACGGACGATGAAGGCGAATTCCTCCTCGGAGAAGTTCGGCTCCGTAACCTTCTCGGTAGGTGCGCCAAGACCGCCGGTTGCCATGATTTTGACCCAGCCTGCCCCGGTCGCGTAGATCTCCGTCAGGCGGTTCTCCAGATGCTTAATCCCCTTGGCATCGGAAGCTCCCAGCATTTCACTGCTGGTCTCTACCCGCAGCGGCTGCTGGTAATACTTCACGAGATGCCGGATCGTGGCAGGCAGAATACCGCCGGCGTCGCGGGCTGTAGTTACTCCCGTCCGCAAGGTAGCGGCGAAGGCCTCCGCCTGCATGACCTCAATCTCGCGGGGGTCCCGGCGGAGCTGGTCGTCATGGTCGAAGTCGGTCCAGGCCAGATGGGTGTGCAGATCCAGAATGCCCGGACTGATCCATAGCTGCTGCTGCCTGGAGCCTTCCGCCTGTCCCGGCTGCAAACCCGCTTCTGCCACTGAGGTGAACCGCCCGTTCGTAATCTCGATATCGAAGCGTTTCCCTTGGATACCTGCAATATGGATTCCAGTGTATGCCTGAAATTGCGGCTGCTTAAGGATCATTCCGCTTCCCTCCAGATCTGGCGGACGGCCTGCACTGCCGGTTCAGCATCCAGCTTCAGCAGTCTGGCCAGCGTCTGCACCGCTGCTTCGACACTCTCCCGGCTGGCATTCGTTCCGAAATGATTGATCCGCAGCAATTGACCGAATAATTCCCCGTCCCCGGGAGCTACGATACCGACAGGCTGCTTGATCAGCAGAAGCGGCTGCTCGTCAATCCGAACAGTCGTAGTCAGCGTGGAATAATGACTGCTGTCCTTCTGCCAAGGCGCAAGCCCAAGCTCCGCGACCCCTGCGACAGCAGAGGCCGCCGCACGTTCATGCCGCTGGATAACCTGGGGCAGTCCCTCTTCGGCAACAGCCTCCAGGGCTTCGATTAGAGCTCTGGCTTCCAGGACCGGGATATTCGGCGGGACGCGGAGCGGCGCTGCTCCGTCCGGGGACGGCTGCAGATCCAGCAAGGACAGAATGGAATTGCGCGGAGCCCGTTCGTTCGACTCCAGGAAGGCCCAGCCGCGGGGAGAAATACTGACCGCGCTGATTCCGTTAGGACCGGCGAGCGCTTTTTGCGCACCCATTACAGCGAAATCCACCGCCCACTCATCCACAGACAGCGCCTCTCCCCCGACAGCCGACACGGAATCCGTTACCGTAATCAGGTCATGCCTGCGGGCCAGCTTGAAGATCTCCTCCGCAGGGTTCGAGCCGCCTGTAACCACCTCTGCCTGTACCAAAGAAATCGCAACCGGCTGATGCAGCTCAATCGCTGCGGCCACTTCCTCTACTGTAACCACCTGGTCGAAGGGAACCTTCACTTCCTTAACGGTAGCCCCGCCGCGCGTAAGCCATTCCCCGAACAAGCTGCCGTAAGGTCCGGTCACTACGTTCAGAATCGTACGTCCCGGCGCAGCAATTCCTGCTGCTACCGCCTCAATGCCTAGAATCGCCTCCCCCGGAATGATTACCGGAGGATGCTGTGTCCCTAATAGCCGGGATAGCTGTTGTGTTAATGTGTCCAGTTCAGATAGCGTGAGTGGTACGAATCCTGTAATTTGACGGTTCATATAATCCTCCTGATGGTATGAATGTTCAATATTGCGGCATCTTGGGCACCGCAGACAATAGCTCCCGGCTGTATTCATGCTGGGGCCGGACGAAGAATTCATCCTTCGAATTCACCTCGACCAGCTGCCCCTGACGCATCACAGCGACGGTATCGCTGACGGCATGAATGACTCCCAGATCATGGGAGATGAACAGCATCGTCAGATTAAGCTCGGCTTGCAGCGTATGGAATAGCTCCAGCACGCTGCGCTGCACTGAGACATCCAGTGCGCTGGTAGGCTCATCGGCGATCAGCAGACTAGGCTCCACGCTAAGCGCGCGGGCAATGGCAATCCGCTGGCGCTGGCCGCCGGAGAATTCATGCGGATATCTGTCCAGAGATTTGGCATCCAGCTGCACCCGGCTAAGCAGCTCCTTACTTCTGCGTTCAACCTGCGAACGCTCTACAATCCGGTGGAATAGCAAGGCTTCAGCCAGAATCTGCCGGACAGTATGCCTGGGATTCAGCGAAGAATCCGGGTTCTGAAAAATCATCTGAATCTGCTTATGCTGCGCCTTGCTCCGCTTCTTGCCTAACGGCTCCGCACCCAGCAGAAGCTGTCCTGCATCCGGGGTAATGAGTCCGGCAATGACCCGGGCCAGCGTAGACTTCCCGGAGCCGGACTCACCGACAAGCCCCAGCGTGGTATGCCGCGCAAGCTCCAGCCGGATCTGATCGAGGGCGGTGAACCCGCCATAACGGACGGTTACATCCTGCACCTGTAGTGCTACTTCCATGAGATCCCGCCTCCTTCCAGCTCCGGCAGAGGTAGCACCGAATCCATTAACATCTGTGTATAGCCCTCAGCCGGATGGCGCAGCAGGCTATGCGTCTCGCCTTGCTCAATGATCCGGCCCTGCTTCATCACAACCAGTCTGGAGCAGAGGTTGGCGGCAATCGCCAGATTGTGGGTCACAAAGACCATAGCGAAGCCCAGCTCCTGCTGCAGACTCGTAATCGTATCTATAATCTGGCGCTGAACCGTCACATCCAGCGCGGTGGTCGGCTCATCACAGAGCAGAATGCCCGGCTTGCAGGCCAGCGCCAGAGCAATGACGACACGCTGGCACTGGCCGCCGGAGAGCTGCCCCGGGTAGCGGTCTGTTGTCTTCAGCGAAGCTGGCAGACCGAGCCGTTCAAGCAGCTCCAGGGCGATGCGCCGCGCAGCCTTCAGACTGGTTCTCTGTCTGTAATATACAACCTCGGTCAGCTGCTTCACTACCGGGCAGAGCGGATCCAGCGCCCCTCTGGGGTCCTGGAACACCATGGCACTGCTTACCTTGCTGCGGACCTCTCCCCCGGTCTGCTCCACACCGCGCGGAAGCAAGCCGAGAATCGCCCGCAGCGTCAGCGATTTGCCTGAGCCGGATTCGCCGACTAGTCCCAGGCTTTCGCCGCGTTCAAGGGAGAAGCTGACGCTGTTGACCAGGATTTCTGTGGAAGAGGCTGCGAGTGTCAATTCTTCGAGTTCAAGTACAGGTTGTGTTGTCATCCTTTTCTCCTCCAGATATCGGCCAGTCCGTCTCCCAGGAGAGACAACGCAATTCCCGTATACACGACTGCGAAGCCGGGAACCGCCGACAGCCACCAGGCTGTGGTAATGAAGGGCTGTCCGTCTGCGATCATCGTTCCCCAATCCGGCGTAGGCGGGGCAATCCCTATTCCCAGATAACCTAGCGTAACAATGGCTACCAGGAGTCCTATCATATCCGTCATCAGCACGACAACGGCTTGCGGCAGTACATTCGGCAGAAGATGGCGCAGAAGGATGCGGTGTCCGGGCAGACCTAGCGTCTGCGCCGAGGCGATCCATTCCTGCTTCCGGAAGGATGCGCTGAGTCCTCTGACCACACGGGCGAATACAATCCAGCCTACGAGAATGAAGGTAATATAGATTCCGCGCTCCCCTGCCCCGCTGGCGAAGGCCACGATAATGACGATCAGATAGAACGGGAAGGCAATAAAAGTGTCCGTGATCAGCGCTATAATTCTATCGGTCCATTTGCCATAGTACCCCGAAATCATGCCCAGCATGACGCCCGTGCAGAACGGAATAATCTCAGCCAGCACCATGATCGTCAGATCCGTCCGGGCGGCATAGATCAATCTGGTGAACAAATCACGGCCAAGCTGGTCGGTACCGAGCCAGTGGGCTGCGGAAGGCGGCTGCAGGAAGGCGCTCAGATTCTGCTCCGTGGGGTTGTACGGACTTAAATAAGGAATGAATATGGCGAGCAGTATAAGTATAGTGAACATAATGATTCCGATCAGCAGTGACGGGGTGTTCAGTACTCTTCGGAGTCCGCTTGCGGGCTTCCCGAGGTCCGGCAGGGTTGTATCTATCTGTGTAGTATTCATGATTTCCCCTTCGTTCTGGGATCAAGCCACCCGGAGATCATTTCGATTAGCAGACTGATAATTACAACAGCCAGTGCACAATAGAGCGCAATCCCCTGAATCACCGGAAAATCTCTATTCGAGATGGAGGTGAACAGCAGGCTGCCAATGCCCTTGATCCCGAAGACCTGCTCCACAACGAGCGTTCCCCCGATCAGGTAGGACACATTGACTCCCAGCAGCATCAGGGTCGGCAATGCCGAATTGCGCAGCACATGCTTGAACAGGATGACTCTGGACGGGATTCCAGCTGCACGGAGAGTGACCACGAATTCGGATTCCAGCACCTCCAGCATTTGCGCACGCAGCGAGCGGACCAGCGTAGGAATCTGTGAAAAAGCAATCGTGACCGCCGGAAGCACCAGACTATGGAGCGTACCCGACCATCCCTCGCCGATTCCCCCTACGGGGAACCAGCCCAGCCGCACACTAAAGAATAGAATGAACAGAATCCCAACCCAGAAGACCGGCATCCCAAGGGTGACCGCTGGAATAATGCGGATCAGATGATCGAGCAGCTTGTCCTTCTGGGTGGCAGCAACCGTTGCCAGCAGAAGGGCTACAATTATCGCAAGCACCGAAGCAATTACAATCAGCAGTAGTGTGACCGGAGCACGCTCTGCAATCAGCTCTCTCGACGAGGTGCCGGCAATAATAGAGTTTCCGGTATCTCCCTGAGTGAACAGCAGCTTCACGAACCGGGTGAACTGATCCCATAAGGAGAGATCCAGTCCCAGTGTGTGGTGCATATTCTTAAGCGCTTCAGGTGTGCTGTATTCACCGAGAATCATTTTGGCGGGGTCGCCGGGTACAATTCGAATCAGGAAAAAGACCGCCGTCATTACGCAGAGGATAACAAGTAAGGCTCTTACAAGGGCTAAGGCCAGCCACTTGTAAGAACCGTTGTTTCCAGCTGCACCGCTTAGGGTCAGCTTGGATTTCATCATTTAGCTAGTCGGACATCTTCCAGACGGATGCTGCCGTTAGGCAGAACCACAAGTCCGTCTACAGAAGACCGCGCGCCGATCAGGATATCCGGATAGTACAGCGGAATGTAAGGAACTTCATCGGCAAGCGTCTGTAAAAGCTCGGTGTAGATCGTAGCCCGTCCTTCACCATCAGCTGTCTTCTGGCCTTCATACAGCAGCTTGGTTACCTTCTCATTCGTGTAATGCGTCCAGTACGATTTGCTGAAGCCTTCCGGGTCGGTCTGGAACGCCAAGATCGAGTTCGCTTCCGGGGAATCCGCCTGACCGCTGTTCAGCATCGCCGCGAAATCATAAGCGAAAAAGCGTTCGCGGAAGGTAGCCAGCTCCACCGATTCAATCTCAATCTTGATCCCGATCGCCTGGCCGGCGGCCTGGATAATCTGGGCTTCCTGAGCCCGGGTGCTGTTGCCGGAAGCAACCAGCAGCTTGGTGGAGAATCCGTCAGGGAAGGCCGATTTGGCCAGCTCTGCCTTGGCAGCCGCCGGATCGAAGCTCAGTGCCTTGATCTTATCATTGGCATTGTAAGGAATCGTAGTTGGCAGCAGCGAAGTCGCAGTCTGTGCATAGCCGAAGGTCAAGGCCTTGGTCAGTCCGTCACGGTCAAGCGCCAGTGCCAGTGCCCGGCGGACATGCACATCGGAGAAGTGCTTATCCAGTGTATTGAAGAAGAGCTGTTCTGTCACCCAGCTGCCGTTCGTTACTACTGTGGTGTCTGCACCGTCCTTGATCTCGCCCGCATTCTGTAGTGACAGGGCTTCAACTGCATTCACTGCCCCGGCTTTAAGCTGGTTAATGGCCTGACTGTCGTCCTGGATCAGCTTATAGACGAGCTTGTCGATATAAGGCTTACCTTCCTTCCAGTAGTTAGTATTCTTGGTGAAGGTCACATCACCTGCCGGGTCCCATGTCTCGATCACGAATGGCCCGGTCCCTACCGGCTTCTTGAAGAATTCCTCTTCGCTCACTCCGCCGAAGTTATTCGGGATGATCCCGTTCGAGAAGTTCGACAACTCCGAGATGAATGGGGTGTAGGGTTCTTTTAGCGTGATTACGAGTGTCTTCTCATCCTGTGCCTTCACCGTATCTACCTTGGCCGAGATGGCCAGGGGACCGCCAACCTTCAGATGCCGCTGGAGGGAGAATACCGCATCCTCTGCGGTTACCGGCGTACCGTTCGAGAACTTCAGGCCGTCACGGAGTACGAACGTATAAGTTAAGCCGTCTTCGCTGATCGTATGCGAGGCTGCGAGCTGATCCGTAATTTCACCCTTGCTGTCAAAAGCAACCAGTGACTCAAACACTTTATCAATCGCGAATGCGTTATTCGATGTAATCTGGTTATGCAGATCAAACGACGTTACGGAAGCCGGGCGGCCATACACGAAGGTGCCTCCAGTTGCAGGCTCTGTTGTGCTTGCACTTTCTGTTGCCGCTGGAGCCGTACTGGCCTTAGCCCCATTATTGGAATCCGCAGGATTGGCAGACCCGGAGCAGCCGGCAAGCAGCGATACGAACAATACCGCAAGTGTGCCCAGCCCTGCTGTTTTTCTCATAGAAGCTTTTAAATTAATCACGTGTGATCCACCCTTCCTATAAATCATATATGTTTAGTATGGATTGTATTATGGATCAGACCTTCACTTCTGTCAAACAAAAATTCATCCGGCAAGCCGAATTGAATCATAATGTTCCAATGAAGGAAATGTATTCGTAATCATCCGCCCGTTATGGCTCTTTGAAGGCTATAATCGTCCAGCTCCAGATCAGGCTCTCTGCCGAGTGCCAGCTTCGCCAGCTGATAACCGATATACGGCCCCATCGTAAGTCCTGAAGCTCCCAGACCATTGGCCGCAAGGACTCCGCTCCACCCGGGGACCGCCCCTATGACCGGCAGAAATCCCGGAGTGAACGGACGGAAGCCGACCCTCACTTCACTATAAGTACCGTCCGCCAGTCCAGGCGCTACTTCCAGTCCTTTAGTCAGAATCTCCTGCATCCCGCCGGCGGTCACTCTGGTATTATATCCTTCTACGTCATTCTCATGAGTAGCTCCGATAACAATCTGTTGCCGGGCAAAAGCGAGCAGATATTGATCGCTTGGCGGGATCACCACCGGCCAGACTTCCGTATCTTGTTGGTCAGATACCTGCAAATGCATGATCTGCCCCTTCTGGTAGCTCACCTTAAAGTCAATGCCCAGCGGCCGGAGCAGCGGGTTCGCCCATGCGCCTGCACAGATAATAACTTCATCCGCCGGATAATAGTATCCTCCTGCGTTGACTCCGGTGACCCGGCCCGGTTCAAAAGCAAGCGCAGCGTCACCGCTAATCATGACCGCCCCCTGCTGCTGCGCAGAATGAAGCAGAGCGTCCCGCAAAGCGCGGCCATCCACTCGGGCAGCTCCACTGATATAAACCGAAGCATATCCTTCCGCCAGCAGCGGGAAGCGTTCACGGGTCTGCCCTGTGCTAAGCCGCGTGATGACTCCGATCTCCGGGGCATCTGCCAGCCGCATCCGTGCCCGCTCTTCTATTCTGTCGAGCTTGCTCTCATCCGTATGTATACTAAGCGCTCCAACCCTGGCATAACCGGTATGCGCTTCGCCGCCTTCCTTAAGCTGGCTAATCAGCTCAGGATAGAACCGCGCCCCCGCCTTCGCCAGCCGGTACCAGGCCTGATTGCGCCGCTGCGACAGCCAGGGACAGATGATGCCTGCCGCTGCATCCGTAGCTTGTCCAGGGTCTTGACGGTCTATAATCAGCACCTCTGCGCCCATCACTGCTAACTGGTAAGCTGCCGAGGCTCCGAGAATCCCTGCTCCGATCACGATGACTTTCTTCATCTGTAACTCCTTTCTGGATGTGTACATCCCCTTGTGTTAGTGGATAGGGTTCTGTGCAAGGAATTCAAGAATCGTATCGTTCACCAGAATGGGCTGTTCCCTTACCATATGCGGGCGGTGCCCTGCTCCCTGAACGATCAGCGTCCTTGCATCCGTAAGCAGGGAAGCGAGCTTCACCGTTCTATCCTCTCCCGCGAACGGGTCATGTTCCCCTGAAATTAGCAGTGCCGGGCAGGTTATACTGCCCAGTTGCTCCTCCGTGAGATCCGGGTATCTGATCCAGTCCTGCACCGTTTGCCGCAGATAGTATTGCCAATTCCCCTGATGGGCCTCCTGATGCCTCTCGATCATCTGATTAATGAAGGCTTGCTGCTGATTCGCCAGCAGCTGTTCAGGCTCGTATTCTCCGGCTCCAGCCGGTTCACAGAATCCGCTGGTTCCAATCGTAGTAAGCGTAGCAATCCGTCCCGGATGATTCACCGCCAGGTACAGCCCTACGCCCGCGCCCATACTGTATCCAATAAGATGTGCCCGTTCAATGTTCATCCTATCCATGAATCCAGCGACATCCTCAGCTATTCGTGGAGTAGACCAGTCCAGATCCCGGCAGCGGGTCCTGCCATGCCCTCTAAGATCAGGGAAGTAACAACTGTAATGGCTCTGGAAGTCCAGAACCTGGCTGCTGAAGGCCAGCATGCTGCGGGAATAATGACTGTGCAGGAAGATTACCGGTTCCCCGGTGCCCATCTGTTCATAGAACATTTCAAGATCGTGTACCTGTATGTATGGAATAATACCCGCCTCCCTTTGTGAATATGACCATTACCGGACCTTAACGAGCCAGCTTCTCATTCGCACAGCAGTCATTCGGATGCTGTAGGCACTTGAACGATAGTAACTGCATTTTGTACAATAGATTGCTGTAAAAAAGGCTTCGAAATAGCAGCTATTGTATTCCGTACAATTGAATATTGAAAAAAGGCCATTTTTCACCCAAAACACAACATTCCACTGTATGAAATACATTAGAATTTCATTTTGCGGTCAGCTCTGCCTTTTCTATTGTAGGAAATACAATCACTTACAGTGTTAAAGCTGATGCTGTACTACTCTGAGCTTACCACAGGTCGTCCGTCAGAAGTAGTAACCCGCCCCCACTCAACAAGTGGAAACGGAACTAAAAACCCCCGGAATACCCATTCCGGGGGAAGTTTGCAGCCCATCTCATTATAGATTCAGTTCTCTGATCCGCTCCGCAAGCTTAGGGAACACGCGGAGTGCATTGTTATAAAAGACATCCTCATGATAAGCTTCCGGCACCAGGTGCTTCACGAAGGTAATATAAGCGTCCAGCGGGACCAGCGGCCAGTCGGTGCCGAAGACCAGCCGGTCGTATTTCTCGGCGAACACCAGCGCCCGGCGGAAATGATCGGTATAGGTCTGCTCGGTCAGCAGCCGGTCCACCTTGTCCTGATCGCCGACAATCCAGCCGGATAGATCCGTATAGAGGTTAGGGTTCTTCTCCAGCAGGGCTGCGGTGTCCATCACCCAAGGATCGCCCAGGTGGCAGAGCATGAAGGTAATCTCCCGGTGCTTCAGGAAGGTCTCCTCCATGGACAGCGGATGGGAATACTTCAGCAATCCCTGGTCCGCATAAGTCAATCCGCCATGAATGACCACCGGGAGATCGTAAGCGGCAGCCAGCTTATAGACCGGATCATAGATCTCATCCCCCACATTGAAGTGGTAATACCCGGCGTACAGTTTGATGCCAACGACATCGGTGCGCTGCAGCGATTGCTCCAGTGCTTCAAGCTGCCCCTCCAGATGAAGGGTGAGCGGGTTAATGCCCACGCAGGTGAACAGATTGTCCGGCAGGGTCTCGCTCAGGTCAAGCAGCATAGGATTCAGGGCAGCGGAATCGGGAAAAGCTCCGGCAACCGTCTCGGTCACTCCCATGCCGACCCCGGCAATGACACCGCTGCGGCGGAACTCCTCCAGGAGTCCCTTGCCGGTATAGTCGATATGCGCCAAGGTCTGCGCCGTTTCGTGGAAAGCTGCAATATTGGAATAATGCACATGTGCGTCAATGATTTTCATAGAAGCTTCCTTTCTCTGACTCACTTCTTGAACCGGATCGACAGCAGATCGCCATAAGCCTGCTCAGGTACCTGGAGATCCGAGATCAGATAGAATTGCGGCTTGCTGAACTGCTCTTTGCCATCCTGCAGATGCAGGTACTCTTCCGCATAAGACGTCAACGCGACGGAATTGACTAACAAGGAAGGTGACGGATGCTTAAATGATGTAACTAATGACAGACGCTGCTGGCGTTCCTTGGAACCCACTTGCAGAATCCCGCTATGGCTGGCATCCTCTGCCTGTCCCCGGCCTGACTTGTAGGTGAGCTCTTGACCTCTGCTGTTCTTAAGATACGCCCTGCCATCCTGTATGCCGGAGGCAGCAGTATAGAAGGTTGAAGTCTCAAGCTTCAATGGGCATAGCGGGCCGCCTGTATTCTGCTCCACATGTACCGTAGAGGCAAGCACCGGAACGCCCGGCAGCAGCATGTAATATTGATGCAGTACGAGTCCTTTGTATTTATCATTCTTCTGAATGGTGACGCTCATCCGTATACCAGACCAGCGGTTCCCCTTGTTATCGGTTAATTCAGCGAAATCAGCCGTTAACGGCTCCTCCATGAAGCTGCGCAAGGCAATGTCGCCCACACTGGTTACGATTCCGCCTACCCATGGATTCCACCAAGACTTTGCAATCGGCTGCGGAAAAGAAGATTCCAGCCATTCCTCGCCCTGATAGGCAAGCGAGAATAACCCCGGTGCAAAGTCAGGGCTGGCCTGTATCCGCAGTATCCCGTTGTCTACAGCCAGTACCTGCGCCCCTTCTGCTACAAGTCTCTCCTGCCGGACACGTTCATCCGCGACAGGCAAGACCAGGAAGGATTGATCCTGCACATAACTGTCCATATCCAGATGCAGGGTCAGCACATCCGGGGCAGCGCCTGCCGGTACTGTCAGCGGCAGAGCCGCTTCTCTGAGCTTCTCTTCCTCTTGAACCGTTAACCGCGCTTCCTCCATGCTGCCTGCTTCGGAAGAGATCCGAATCTCACCCACCAGATAGCTCTTCTTCTGCTCCTGAAGGAGAAGCTTAGCCTCTCCAGCCATGAACGGATTCCCGTTATTCAGGCTCAGCTCCAGCTGCTCTGTAGTGGTCAGTTCCTCAGCATTCCTGTTACCGCTTTGCAGCGCATAAGCACGGAAATCCTGCCAATGGTCCCAGGTTCCCAGAGCGATCCGCAGCGGCTGCGTTTCCTTCCGCCCGCCGGCGGGAATCCGCCCCAGGGAATGCTCCACGGCATGCATCCAAGAGTCCTGAATCAGCTTAAGCTCTGACGGCCAGCTAATCCCTCTGGAGAAGCCTTCATCCGCAGCGAACATCCAGTTCTCCGTGAATTCCTGCGCTTCCCAGTAATCCATGCCGGAGGCTTCTGCCCCTGCGCTCAGATCTATATATTTGCCGCGGTAAGGGATGACGCCTCCATGCAGGTTGAAGCGGAAGCAGTCCTTCAAGACCAGCTCATCCACTTGTTCGGTAGCCTGCGGGTTGTCGATTCTGAAATAACGGGAGACAATCCCGTTGCCGAACAGCTTCACGACCATCGTCAGCAGCAAGCCCTTCCGGATGCCGACCTCATAAGTGGCCTCAAGCACGATAGCCTCTTGATCCCTGGAGATCTTCACATCCAGCGCTGAGAATTTTTTGAATTCATTCGTATAAGGCAGTCCAAGCTTCGGATAAGGCAGGTTCATCAGATATTTACGGTTCTGGAAAAAAGTAAGCCAATGATTCGTTTTGTTCAGAACGGCGGAGTAGCGGCCATTGCTGATGATCCAGTCCTTATCGGTCGGGCCGCCGAAGACCGTCTCTGCTCCGGTGAAGACCAGGCTCAGCTCCTGCTCCAGTATAGCTGAATCCGCTCCTTCTTCTGTACTGCATATGCTCACCGAATGGTGCCAAATTCCGTACCCAAGCAGCCGGGCCGCTGCGGTAACGTTCCTCCGGCTCTTGGCAGGAACCTCAACGGTGTAATGCTTTTGACTGAACGACAGAATCTCGTCCTCCGGCAGCTCGAAGCTGAACACGGTGTCTGTGCTGTACTCATTCTCCACCGTCACATCCAGCTCCACCTCTTCGCCCGCGAAAAGCGTTCTGTCCGGTACCTGGAGCTTCACCTTGACCGGGAACTTGGGCTTAATGCCCAGCTTGAATACGGCAGGCAGGCCGTTAATGAGCAGTTCTGCCTCCACCACAGGATGGGTCTGATAGAGATTCTGCTCCTCCTCCACCGGATGGATGAAGAAGCGTCCTTCGATCCGCGCCTCGGATTCGATATCCTGAGCAGCCTCCAGCTCCAAGCGGATTTGCGCATTGCTTTTACCGCTAATCTGGAGCGACAAGGGCTTCCCGCTTTTATTAACGGCTTCATAAATGACAGGGTATTCAGCTCCAAACGGCAGCTCATGCTGCGCAGGAATCGTTACCTGTATCCGGTAATCCTCCGTCTCAATGAGGCGCAGGCCGCGGCCTGTCCGCTCATATTCCATTTTCAGCGACAGGCCATCCTTCAGCCATTCATATGTAAAATAGTCGAAGCCGTTTTCCCCATGACCATCAGGCTCCACCTTGATCTCACGGATGCTGTCGTTATACCAGTCTATCTTCTCGAAATAAGACTTCACCGCTCCGGTCTGAAGCACTGAGGGAATGAAGTTCATCAGGTGAGTGGTGTCATCCCGGTTCTCCCAGAAGAACCCGCTTTTCTTATACGTAGGCACCGCCTTGACATTACCGGGCCACGTATAGAGATCCAGCCGCGGCCAGCCCAGCTTAATCGTCTCTTCAATCGAACGCCTTACCAGCGCCTTGCCCACCTTGCGTCCATGGTAATCCGGTCTCACATTGAGCAGAGCGATATAGAGCGCCCCGGTATCCTCTTTATAGTGAGAGAAGCTGCAATATCCGATGACCTCTGAGCCGCTTACCGCCAGGAATAACTTGAGCATCGGGCTGTTCTCATGTTCCCGCAGCACGCTTTCCTCTGTCCGGTACGCTCCGTCTCCGCCCCAGCTCTCTGCGCTTCTGTTCCACATATCGGCAATGGAAGCGGCGTGCTTCACCGGCACATATTCTTCAATCTTGATCTCTTGTAATTCGGGCATTACAGTCATACCTCCTCGGATCGCTATAATTCCTAGCTTCATAGCAATAAATACTACTTGCAGTATATAACAGAACGTTAAGCCGCTGTAAGTTCCTGTTTGATTATAAAAGATTATTACTTAACTCAAGCAAAGGTTAGCCTCGAACCGATCAGATAACCGATCGAGACAAACAGGAGTGACCAGATAAAGGCACCAGCCAGGGTGACCATTAAGTATTTTCGGAAGGACATGGCACTGATGCCCGAGATGTAGCTTGTCACATGCCGGATGCCCGGAACAAAATAAGCGATGAATATCGTCCAGTTGCCGAACCGGAAAAACCAGCGTTTGACATAGGCGAATCTTTTGGGCGTCAGGCCTACCCATTTCCCGTACCGGTCCACAACAGGCTGCCCCACTCGGAGACCGATGGTATAGCTGATCAGCATGCCTGTAATCGAACCTATGAAACAGACCAGAACCGAAAGTGAAAAATCCAGCACCATGGTAGAGGATAGATAGCCAACGAACAGCGTCAGCAGCTCATCGGGAACGGGAAGTCCGACAAGCCCCAGCGCCAGCAGCGCGAATATAGCTATATAACCGTATTGTGAGATCATCTCGATGACCCATGGCATGAACAATCACTTCCTGTTACCGAATTTTTTGAACGAAGGGAACGGAACCCTGCTTATCATCAGTATGGACAACAGTCCCATAATTAAAATGACCATTTCCGGCTTCAGCCGCTCACCTATAAGTGTGGTCATCGACAGAAGCAATCCGGCTGCCGTAATCGGCATGCCCACGAAGCCCTTTGAAGGAGCCGAGATATTGAATCTGGCCAGCCGCAGCGCCCCGCAGATCAGGAATGCGACCGCAGCGACAGGTCCGACCCACTGCACGTTCTCCAGCCGGTATAACAGAATTAGGAAGGCGGGAGCGATGCCAAAAGAAATAATATCCGCCAAAGAGTCCAGTTGTTTGCCGAAATCACTGGTGCAATGCAGCATCCGGGCGAGCAGTCCGTCCATAACATCGCATATCGCAGCCAGCAGTATCATTAATAAAGCAAGATCATAACGTTCTTCAATCGTGAATAGCAGGGAAATTGATCCGAAGCCCAGGTTTCCCAGTGTGCACATTGAAGGCAGCCAGCTCCATTTCATGCTGTTCACTCCTTTCCTGACAAGTTAGTAATGGGCGGCTCAGCCTCCAAAGGTTACACTAAAACAGACGCCGTCCGAGGTGTTCATCACTGCATACCGGCAGCGATGCATATCTAAAATCTGCTTCGCAATGGATAATCCGAGTCCGGTCCCGCCCGTCAGACGGCTGCGTGAAGCCTCGATCCGGTAGAAGCGCTCCCAGATATGCGCCAGCTGATCCTCGGGGATTCGCTCCCCTTTGTTGTGTATGGTGAACAGCAGCTTCTTGGGTGAGCTCTCCAAGGTGACGGTTATCGTACTGCCCTCTTCCGCATGACGGATTGCGTTGGTCAGCAGATTGCTGAGCACCTGTTCAATCCATGTAGCATCCGCATATACGGGCAATTCATTCGCCGGAATAATGACCACATCCAGCTGCTTATTCTGGAGGGAATGCACCAGTTTATCGGTCACCTTCTCCGTCATTTCGCTCAGCATGAAGGAGCTTTTGCGCAGCTTGATCGTGCCGGACTCCAGCCGGGCCAGGTCCAGCATATCTTTTACCAGGAACTCCATCTTGTCGGCCTCTTCGATAATGACCTTGATGTAATGATCCTGCTTGCCGGCGCTCACCCCATCCTCCAGACCCTCGGCGAAGCCCTTGATAATGCTAAGCGGCGTCTTCAGCTCATGGGAGGCACTGGCAAAAAAGTCCTGCTGCATCTGCTCCAGCTTCTTCTTCTGCTCCATCTCCTCCACCAGCTGCTGATTCGTCTCCCGCAGCTCGCCCAGTGCAGTGTCCAGACTTTGGGACAAGGTGAACATGCTTCTGGACAGATTGCCCAGCTCATCCTTCTGGCGGATGGAGGCATGGCCGGTGAAATCGAGCGCTACCATTCGTTTGGCCGTATTATTGAGCTTGATCAAGGGCCGGGTCACCATCTTGGAATAGAACAGCGAGAGGACCAGAATCAGCACGAACCCGCCAAGCCCTAAGTATAAAAAGAACCAGCGCAGCGCTTCATTGGAATCCTTAACATCCTGCAGCGAGGTCACTGAGAACAACAGCTCAATCTCCCCGCTGGCCTGTTTCACGGGCAGAATCATCACGGAATTGCGGATACCGCTCCAGGGAGCCGTCCACTCTTCCTTGACCATATTCAGCTTGCCCAGGCTCTCCAGCTGCCCCGTATTTAACGGGAACCAGTCCTCGATAGCCTCGAAAAGGATGCCCTGGCGCGGGTTCCATATTTTCAGATCCGGCAGGACCAGCTCGGTAATCGTCCCGGTAATGCTTGTGTTGCCCAGCTCCGCCTCCTCGCCTACCGGCTGGAACCCCTGTTTGATAATCGTGAGCGGGAAAAACTGATTGCCGAGGTCATTCTCCCCAGTGACAAGCTCTCCCTGGATGGTAACCCGGTCATTCTCTTTCAAATGGGCCGACCGGAGCATATCCCCGAACTGATTCATGAACAGGGACATGGGGATCACCTGAGTCTGGCCTTTATCGTCAATCAGCTTCATGCGGAACGGATCTTCCGACTTCATCCGCCCGTCCAGCTTCAGAATGACCATCTGTGTCTTATTGCGCAGCATGAACCGGACCAGCTCGCGGGAAGTGCGGGTTCTGCCCCAGGCTTCTTTGGTGTAGCTTGTCCCGAAGCTCTTAAGATGCTTCTCTACACGGGACTCCTTCTGCGTCTGGTAGAAGCGGTCGAACAGCAGGAACTGGCTGAGGATTACCATCCCGTAGAAACAGACGAAGAAGATTACGGTCATCACGAACAGCTTGAAGGTAATTCCCCATCTTTTCATTCTTCATCCTCGAATCTGTAGCCGGTTCCAATCACTGTTCGGATGTGGCGGGATTCATACCCCAGCTTGCTGCGCAGTTTCTTGATATGGCTGTCCACGACCCGGGAGTCCCCCTCGAATTCAATTCCCCACACCCGGCTGAGGATGGTATCCCGCGAGACCACATGGCCCTTGTTGCGGATCAGCAGCCACAGGAGATCATATTCCTTCGGGGTTAGCTCGACATCGGCGCCTTCCACCTCTAGACGGTGCGCCATGGTGTTGAAGATGGCCGAGCCGAATCTCACTACCCCGGATTCTGGCTGATGTGCGCCTTCAACCCGTTTCATCAACGCGGCAGCCCGGGCCACCAGCACCTTGGGACTGAACGGCTTGGTTACATAATCATCGGCTCCCAGCTCGAAGCCGTGTATTTTGTCATCATCGGCGGATTTGGCGGTCAGCAGAATAATCGGGGTCGCCGATTTCTTGCGGATCTCCCGGCATACCTGAAATCCGTCCATTTTGGGCATCATAATATCCAGAATCAGCAGATCCGGCTCAAGCGAATCGAACCACAGGAGCGCGTCCTGCCCATTATCGGCTTCGCGCACCTCCCAGCCGTCCTGTATGAAGTAATCCGACACCAGCTCACGGATACGCAGCTCGTCTTCGACAAGCAGTAACTTTTTCTTCAATGTACTCCCTGCTTTCAACCCGTTTATACCTCTCAGCATAGTCGAGTGTTATGTCCTTTATGTGTCCTGTTGTGAAATTGGCTGATAATTAAGTGGAAAGTGTGTTCTGAAAAGCATGTTGGAGTTACTCGGGAAGGCCCTTGGTTTCGAGTATGATATACTTCTTAGCACGGATGAACGCTGCGCAAACGGAACGTTGTTACAATCGCTGTTGTGTCCAGATTTTTTTCATTCCCCTTAGCGGTGAAAATCCGGACACAAAGGCGAACGCTTCGCTTTTACGCGGGTCGTTCCGCCCGCTCCGCTGTTTGAGTGTAGGGTGCGAGTGCACTTAAAACATACTGAAAGAGATTAGTGTTCTCATGCAACACAAATCTGAAAAAGAAATAGCCGCACTGAACGCCTCAATGAACGTCCCACTGAACGCCTACTGAACACTTCACTGAATATAAATGTTGTACTTTTTGCAGGAACTCCGTTCGTTTGAGCTCAGATCCTGCACATTGTTGTATTTATTGCAGGAATTCGGTTAGATTCACAGCTGAGGAGCGCAGATTGTTGTAATTAGTGCAGGAATTCCATCAGCGCGGTGCTGGATCATGCGCATTGTTGTATTCTGTGCAGGAATTCCATCTGTGCGGAGCTGGATAAGGTGCATTGTTGCACTTTGTAACCAATAATATGAGCATTGGAAAGTAAGCGATACCGTGAACGGCCACAAATTCAATAGCGGCTGAAGCAAAAAACGAAAAACAGCAATTCTCTTATAAACGGAGGATTGCTGTTTTCCTGTAATTATAACTGATACAATATTCGGCATTCGCCGCCTTAGTTACCCGGCTTCAAAGGCTTGCTTAAACTGGCTGTTATACAGCTCGGCATATATCCCTTGCAGCGCAAGGAGCTGTCTGTGGTTACCTTGCTCGGAGATCTGGCCGCCTTGGATGACCAAAATCCGGTCAGCATCCTGAATGGTGCTGAGCCTATGGGCGATCACGAAGCTGGTACGGCCCTTCATCAGTGTCCGCATGGCCTGCTGGATATGCATCTCTGTCCGGGTATCCACGCTGCTTGTTGCCTCATCCAGAATGAGGATGGCCGGATCGGCCAGGATGGCGCGGGCAATGGTCAACAGCTGGCGCTGGCCGTGGCTCAAGGTGGTCCCGTCCGTGCCCAGAAGCGTGTCGTAGCCCTGCGGCATCCGCGCAATGAAGCCGCTGACGTTAGCTAGATTGGCCGCCTCTTCCACTTCACGGTCCGTGGCCTCCAGACGGCCAAACCGGATATTCTCACGGATGGTTCCAGAGAAGACATGGGCGTCTTGCAGCACCATGCCGAGCTGGCGGCGCAGCCCGTTTTTACCCAGCTCCCGGATATCCCTGCCGTCGATCAACACCTCACCGCCGCTCACTTCATAGAAGCGCGTCAGCAGGTTGACAATGGTCGTCTTCCCCGCTCCGGTCGGCCCGACCAGGGCGATCGTCTCGCCTGGCTGTGCGGTGAAGCTTACACCGTTCAGAATAGGCGCGCCCGGCTTATAGCCGAACACTACATCCCGGAAAACAACTTCCCCGCGAATCCGCTCCAGCTCCTGCGGCTGCTCTCCGCTGTACTCGGATGGCATATCCATCACTTCAAATACGCGCTCCGCTCCGGCGATTGCCGATTGGATCAGGTTATACTGGTTCGCAAGGTCGGAGATGGGGCGGCCGAACTGCTTGGCATAATTCAGCATACTGACGATGACCCCCACGGTAACCAGCTCATGATAAGCCATCCAGCCGCCAATTCCGGCAATCAGCGCGAAGTTCAGATTGTTAATCAGGTTCATTACTGGTCCTACCAGGCCGGATACGATCTGCGCCTTAATGCTAGCTTGGTTAAGCTCCCCGCTTATTCCGCGGAATCTGGTGACCTCCGCCTGTTCTCTGCGGTATTGCTTAATCACCTTCTGGCCGCTGACCGCTTCTTCAATGAAGCCGTTCAGCTCACCCAGATGCTGCTGCTGATCCTTGAAGTAGATCCGGCTTAAGCCGGTAATCCGGCGGCTAGCCAGCACGACCAGCGGAATGGTTACCAGAGCAACTCCAGTCAACGGCACATTCAGCATCAGCATAATGACCAGAGAGCCGCTAAGTGTAATCAGACTGTTCAGCAGCTGGGTTACACTCTGATTCAGGGAGTTGGAGACGTTGTCAATGTCATTGGTTGCACGGCTCATTAGCTCACCGTTAGCGTGGGTATCGAAGAAGCTGACCGGCAGCTCCTGATATTTGGCGAACAGGTCCCGCCGCAGCTCGTACACCGTGCGCTGGGAGACGGAGGTCATCACATAAGCCTGGACCCACGAGACGGCGCTGCCCAGCAGATAAATGCCGCCCAGAAGGAGACAGAACCGGACCAGCAGACTATAATCCTGCGGGAGGATCGCGGTATCAATGGCTTTTCCTAGCAGGTAGGGTCCGATCAGGGCGAGGACAGCATTCAGAATCGTGAATACATAGACCATAATCAGCCCTGTCCGCTGACGGTTCAGATAGGACCAGATGCGGAGGATCGTTGCCTTGCTATTCTTCGGACGTACCTTGGGTGTTACGCCAACACGGCCGGGAGGCCCGCCGCCTAACACTCCAGGTCCGCCGGGAGCCTGCTCCCTTTTACGTTGACTGGACATAAGGCTCCTCCTCTTCCTTAAGCTGGGAATGGCGGATGTCCCGGTAGATCTCGCTGCCTGCCATCAGCTCGGTATGCGTACCCTGTGCGGCGATCCGGCCGTTCTCCAGAATCAGAATCCGGTCGGCATCTATAATGGAAGACACCCGCTGGGCAATCATAACAACAGTAGAGTCCTGAAGCTCCGTCTTCAGCACCAGGCGGATGCTTGCTTCGGTAACCGCATCCAGAGCGCTGGTGCTGTCATCCAGAATCAGAATGGTCGGCTTAATTAACAGCGCGCGTGCAATGGACAGACGCTGCTTTTGTCCGCCTGACAGGTTCACCCCGCGTTGTCCGAGCTGCGTGTCGTAGCCTTGCGGCATAGCTGTAATGAATCCATGTGCTTCTGCGGCCACAGCCGCCTGCTCCACTTCTTCATCTGTTGCTTCCGGCCGTCCGTAACGGATATTATCCCTGATACTGCCGCTGAACAGCAGGGACTGCTGCATTACGAAGCCGATCCGGCTCCGCAGATGCTCCAGGCTAATCTCCCGGATGTCTGTTCCGTCGATCAGAACGGCACCGGACAAGACCTCATAGAATCTTGGAATCAGACTAACCAGGGTAGACTTCCCTGCTCCGGTAGCCCCCAGAATAGCGATCGTCTCCCCGGGGCTGGCTGCAAAGCTGATATCCTCCAGCACAAGATTCTCATCCCCGCGGTTATAGGCGAAGGAGACCTTGCTGAACTCAATCCGTCCGAGCGTAATGGCTGCTTGGTCCGCCGCAGGCGCTTCGGTAATTTCACTTGTGGCGGCGAAAACTTCATTCACACGGTCCCCCGACACCTTAGCCCGTGATACGAAGGCAAGCATCGTGCTCAGCATCATCATCGACATGAGCAATTGAGTAACATAGTTAATGAAGGCAATTAGTTCACCAACGGGCAGCGCCCCGTTCCAGTTCTGTAGGCCCCCGAACCAGAGCACGGCAACAATGCTGGCATTCAGAATCAGCATCATAAGCGGCATATTCAGCGCCATCAGACGGATCGCCCGGATTCCGGTATCCGTATAGCCGGTATTGGCGGTATCGAAGCGCGTCTGCTCATGGTCTCCACGGACGAAGGCTTTGATTACACGAATGCCGGTGAGATTCTCCTGCAGTACATTGCTCACCCCATCCAGCTTCTCCTGCATCCGGGCAAATAACGGAAAAGAAAGCCGGATCAGCACAAACAGCAGGATGAACAGCAGCGGAACCGCAGCCAGCAGGATCAGCGCCAAGGACGGGCTGATCCAGACCGCCATGACCAAACTGCCGATCAGCAGCAGCGGTGACCGCACGAAGCTCCGCAGAATCATCTGCACGAAGGTCTGGAGCTGCACGACATCGTTCGTCAGCCGGGTGATCAGCGAGCCGGTCTTCAGCCGATCCAGATTGCGGTTCGAGAAGGTCTGGATATGCTCAAACAGCTTGATTCGCAGATCATTCCCGAAATTCTGTGAGGCGATACTTGCACATATCGCACAGCCCACACCCCCAGTCATCCCGATGATAGCGATTCCAATCATCATTCCGCCTGTTGAAAGGATATGCGATAAATCATTCTTCATCAGGCCTTTATCCACAATGCTGGCCATAAGTGCAGGCTGCAGCAGGTCCATCACTACTTCAACTACCATTAACAGCGGGGCAAGCACGCTCCAGAGGGCGTACGGCTTCATGAAGCCCCTGAGCTTCCACATTCAGTTCACCTTCATCTCATCAGTTGTTGCATCTGTTCGTCCGTTTAGGGTAAATATGTGATTTTATCAGTTATTGGTGTTCTCTGTTTGGCAGCAGGCACTTCTGAAGGATACCCTACGGCAAGCACCGCAATAACATCCTGTTCTTCAGGAACGCCAAGCACCTCGCGGCCCTTGGCTGTACCGCCGAGTGACGACCAGAACACGCCTGCTCCTGCCGCATGGGCCGCTAGCATGAAATTCTGGATATAACAGGACACGGCCATGATGTTCTCTTCACGTTCCATTGTGGTAGCGGCAGATTTGGATAAGACTCCAATCAACAATGGAGCACCGCCAAAATCTGTCTTATGGTTCAGCGCTGCACGGGTCTGCGGCCCAATGAACAACAGCTCCCAAGGCTCATTCATCCGGTGGTTCGGAGCATAGCTGGCAGCCTCCAGCCAAGTATTCAGCTCCTCCTCCTTAATCGGGTCTGGCCGGAAGGCTTTGATCGTTCTTCTCGTTTGAATAGTATCGATGATAGTCATAGGTAGTCCACTCCTTCTGTTGTATTTGTATCCACATGGTAATAAGCATATCTCTTTAACACGTTAAATTACAAGGCTTTATAACTAGAATGGAACATTATGTATGTTATGTTGATAGCGGCATCTGGCGAATTCATGGGAAAATGTTGCTGCACTGGCTGCCGCTCATTTGCTCCTTTTGGGCAGCAGCATGCTCACACAACTTCAGGCCCACACATTGTGTGTGGTTTTCGGTATACATTGGGTCCGGGCTCCCTCGTACCAGCATATTGTGTGTGGTTTTTGGTATACATTGGGCCCGGGCGCCCTCGTACCAGCATAATGTGTGTGGTTTTTAGCATACATTGGGCCCGGCTCCCTCGTACCAGCATATTGTGTGTGGTTTTTAGCATACATTGGGCCCGGGCGCCCTCGTACCTGCACATTGTATGTGGTTTTTGGCATACACATAAGAAAACCATAGTGATTTACTTAATTAGCAAAAACAGCCCAGCAAACTCCGCCTTAGCGGAGCTTCCTGAGCTGTTCTTTTGGAGGAGTTGATCTGTTCAAATGTTCATCTGTATTCCGTGCACTCGTTTATCCTAGGCCTGCTCCAGGGAATATTTCCGCATCGTCTGCTGCTTGAAATCATCCCACGCTGGTGTGGACAGACGGGCTTGCTGCATCAGAGGTTCAAAGGCTTGATAGAGCGCTGCAATCTCGCTGAATGAGCCATCAATCAGCTTCATGAAGGGCAGCTTTTGTAACCATCTCAACCCTTGGGCAAGCAGTGCCGGGTGCTTCTTCGCCCCGTTAACCAGGGAGGCGGGGTTAACGGGTAAGCCCCGCGAGGAGAGCACACGGAACTCTTCATCCATTACAGCAGCCGCCTGTTTCCAGCGGGCGGAGTCTTTGCTTGCTTTTGCCAAATTAAAATCATAAAGATAAATGACCGACATCACCGGGATAATTAAAACAATGTGACTCAAGAGCCAGGCGTTAATATCCTGCGAATAATCCAGCTTATACTTCGTCTTATGGAAGGCTTCTGCAAGCTCCGTCTTGAACGGAACCTCCCCCTCCAGGCTGCCCAGTACCATCTTGCCGCCACCGCTTACAACGATCACACGCCCGTCTTCCTCACGCGTCCCGCCGTTTATCTGGAAGCCAAACGCAATATTCTGTGGGCTTGTTAAATGAACATCTGTTCATTAGGTTAGCAGCGGGGACTCTACTAGCGCAATTGCCAATGGTGCCAAGGATGTCAATTACTGAACAAACCCGTGTAAATTGTACATTATCCGCACAGTGCCGTAGGGCCGTATGCAGACAGGTTCATTCCATTATCTGCGTATGAACGGCTACGATCAGCATATCCATATGCCGGGCATGCCGCAGCAGATATTGGACGAAGCTCGTTATGAACAGGCTGCGCAGGAAGGGTCTGCGGGACTGGCCGATGATTACCTGCGTAGTCTGCATATCATTCATCCGCTGGAGCAGATGCTTGTAGAGATGCTTGCGGCTTCCCGCCTCCGTAATGTCCATTACCCCGCCCAGCCGCTCGGTCAGAGCCCTCAGCGTATCCAGCCGCTTCTGCTCCTCCGCCGTCTTCATGCGGGCACAGTGCACGTAGTGAACATGCCACTCCGCCTTCAGGCGGTATGCAATGCGGAAGCCGCGGCGGACCAGCCGTTCAGCCTGTGGTCCCGTGTCTACACAGACGAAGATCACTTCCCGTCTGCTCCACGGCCCGCGCAAGGCAGGCTCACGCTCCCAGGCCTCTAGCCGCTCATCCACATCATCGGCAATCTCGCGCAGGGCCAATTCACGCAGCGCGATCAGATTGCCGATTCTGAAAAAAGACTCCAGTGCCTGATTAACCTTCTCCTGCGCATAGATCTTCCCTTCCCGCATCCGCTGCTGCAGCATCTGCGGAGTCACATCAATCAGCTCCACCTCACTCGCCATCCGCAGGATGGCATCCGGCACCGTCTCGCGCACACGCACACCGGTTAACTGCTCCACCGCATCGTTCAGGCTCTCCAGATGCTGTACATTAACCGTGGTAATGACAGAGATCCCGTTCTCCAGCAGCTTGATCACATCCTCATACCTCTTCTTGGTGAGGCTGCCGGGGACATTGGTGTGGGCCAGCTCATCCACCAGCACCACCTCGGGACGGCGGGCGATAATGGCCGCTGTATCCATCTCCGTAAGCTCAGTGGACTGGTAGGCAATCCGCGCTCTCGGAATCATCGTTAACTTGCCCACCTGCTTGCCGGTTTCCTCTCTCCCATGGGTCTCCAGCAGTCCGATAACCACATCGATGCCCCTGCCCAGCAGCAGATTGCCTTCCTGGAGCATTTTGTAGGTTTTGCCTACGCCGGGGGCTGCGCCGATATACACCTTGAAGGTGCCCCGGCGGATATCCTCGATCCGCCGCTCCAGCTCCCGGCCGGTCAGCCGGTGGAACGGTTCTGCCGCCACCTTCACGGCGGGACGGACCGGCAGAACCCGTTCTCCCTCCTGCTCGGCACGGTCAGCCATCAGGAACACATCGATATTCCGCGTCCGCCGCAGGACACGGCTGGCAATGGAGCCTTGCCACTTCTCCTGCCAGCGGCTTTTCTGCGAATGCCCCATCACAATTCGGGTGACATTGTTCTGAATGGCATAGCGCACAAGCATGGAAGGCAGCATCCGCAGGCGCAGCAGCTCCAGCTCCTCGAACCGGGCCTGAATCCGCTCGGTCAGCTTGCGGATGGAGCGCTTGAATACCTGCTGATCCTTGGTCAGGGGACGTCCGCGCAGGAGGAACGTAACGATTAGCAGGTCTCCGTTCAGCCGTTTGGCAATCTGCTGTCCCCTTCTAATATAGAGGGAACCGTTCCAATGATACTGCGCGGATACCAGAATCCGCTCTGTTGCACCCGAAGGGCCGATCAGTCCTTCGGCCTCGCGATGCTTTTCCAGGGAATCATTGACCCCTTCGGCCATCAGCCGCAGCGACACCTCACGGAGAACGCCAAGGTTACCCCTGAGGGATAGTGCGGGATGCGCACCTTCTCCAAGCACCCCCTCCTCTAGCCGCTTGAGAATGGTCTCCGGCGACACATCGATCAGCCGTACCTCATCGGCGAGCTCCAGTGTATTGAGCGGTACAGTGCACTCCGCACGGATGCCGGTCATTTCATAGATCTGCTCGCCCACACCGGCCAGCTCATAGACATTAATTGTCGTAATTACGCTGATTCCCTGATCCATCAGATAACGGATGTCCGCAAGCCTGGTCGGGAAGCGGGCCTCCGGACGGTTGCGGTGGGCCAGACCATCGACCAGCAGCACCTCAGGATTGCGCTCCACCAGCGCCTCAAGCGGCAGATCCTTCTCCTCCTTGCCGTCCTTCAGCCAATGAATGCTGGGCACGCGCTCCAGATCGCCAAGCTGCTGGACCGTCTCCGCCCGGCCCATTGTGGAGACCGCACTGATCACCACATCGATTCCCTGTTGCTTCAGCAGCTTGCCTTCCTCCAGCATATGATAGGTTTTGCCGGAGCCGCTGACCGAGCCGATGATGATCTTCAGCCGCCCCCGCTGGAGCTGATAGATAGAATATAGAATCTCCTCAGGAGACTTGCGTTTATAGGGCGCCACGGACTCACCTTCTTTCTCTTCTCACAACTCACATCTGGAGGAAGCATTCTATGCGGAGTCAGCTTATTTCGCCATCTCCGTCAGCGCCAGATTCAGCTTCAGCACATTCACCCGTTTCTCTCCAAAAAGGCCCAGATCACGCCCTTCGGTATGCTCCTTCACCAGAGCTTCAAGGGTATCTGCCGGAATGCCGGTCAGCTTGCTGATCCGGGGAACCTGCACGAGCGCCGCAGCCGGAGAAATATGCGGATCAAGACCCGATCCGGAATTCGTAATCAGATCCACAGGGAGCTGACTTACAGGGACGCCGGGATTGTCCAGCTTCCACTGGGCAATGGAATCCTTGGTGCGTTGCAGCATATCGGGATTTGACGGCCCGTAGTTATTCGAGCCCGAGGCTTCGGCCTTGTACCCGATACTGGATACACGGCTCTGGAACATTGCCTGATTCGTAAAGCTCTGCCCGATCAGCGCAGAACCGACGACCTTCCCGGAAGCATCCTTCAGCAGGCTGCCGTTCGCCTGGGCAGGCAGCAGCACCTGGGCCAGCGCGGTGGAAGCCAGCGGATAGATCATTCCGCAGAGAATAATGAATACTATGCTTAACCTCACTGTAGTGAAGACAAAAGCTGCTGGTGAAGCGGAGACCTGCTCTCCGGTTGTCTCATGAGTAGATTGTGCCATGATGATTACGCCCTCCTTATATAGTCAATCGTCAGCCGGACCCCTAGATCCATATACTGACTAGCATATCAATCAGCTTGATGCCGGCGAATGGAACAGCGACCCCGCCCAGACCATAGATGACAATGTTGCGTGTCAGCAGCCTGGTAGAACTCATCGGCTTATAGGAGACCCCGCGCATCGCGAGCGGAATCAGCAGCGGGATGATGATGGCATTGAAGATCAGCGCCGAGATTATCGCCGAGCTTGGGGACCCCAGCCCCATGATATTCAGGGCTTCCATCTCAGGAATAGCGAGCGTGAACATCGCCGGAATGATCGCAAAATACTTGGCAATATCGTTAGCGATGCTGAACGTGGTCAGCGCCCCGCGCGTCATAAGAAGCTGCTTCCCGATGGCTACAACCTCGATGATCTTGGACGGATCAGAATCCAGATCCACCATATTGGCCGCTTCCTTGGCAGCGGTTGTCCCGCTGTTCATCGCCAGACCCACATCGGCCTGGGCCAGCGCGGGAGCATCGTTCGTTCCATCCCCGGTCATGGCGACCAGCTTGCCCTCGTTCTGTTCCCGGCGGATCACCGCAATCTTATCCTCCGGGGTACTCTCGGCAATGAAATCATCAACCCCGGCTTCACGGGCAATCGTGGCGGCGGTCAGCGGGTTATCCCCGGTACACATAATCGTCTTGATTCCCATGCTGCGCAGCTCGTCGAAGCGCTCCTTCATCCCTGGCTTAACCGTATCCTTCAGATAGATTAGCCCGTAGATCCTATTATCTACAGCAACCGCGAGCGGAGTGCCGCCCAGCCGGGCAATAGCATCCGAGTTGCTGTCCAGATCAGACGGCACGCTGCCGCCCCGGGACAGCACCCACTTCTTCACGGAATCGACCGCTCCCTTGCGCACAGAGCGTCCGTCCCGGAGATCTATCCCGCTCATCCGGCTCTCCGCCTTGAACTCAATGAACTCCCCGCCGTCCGCGAGGCTGCTCTCATAATGAAGCTCCAGCTTCTTCGCCAGCTCCAGGACAGAGCGGCCTTCGGGCGTCTCATCCTTCAGTGAGCTGACCGCTGCCCAGGCCGCGAGCTCGGCTACTGACGCTTCGCCTACCGCAACGAACTCACTGGCCATCCGGTTGCCGAAGGTAATCGTCCCCGTCTTATCCAGAATCATCGTGTTGATATCCCCGGCAGCTTCCACCGCCTTCCCGGACATCGCCAGGACGTTGAACTGCGTCACCCGGTCCATGCCCGCAATCCCGATGGCCGACAGCAGCCCGCCGATGGTGGTCGGAATCAGGCAGACGAGCAGTGCGATCATGACCGGAATCTCCAGCTTCACCCCGATATAATCCGCGATGGGACGCAGGGTAACGACGACAATCAGGAAAATAATCGTGAGGCTGATCAGCAGCGTGTTCAGGGCAATCTCATTCGGTGTCTTCTGGCGCTTCGCCCCTTCGACCAGCGAGATCATCCGGTCCAGGAACGATTCCCCCGGATCACTGGTGATCCGCACCTTGATCTGGTCGCTGACTACGCGGGTACCGCCGGTCACGGAGCCGAAGTCGCCTCCGGCTTCCTTAATGACCGGGGCCGACTCTCCGGTGATGGCCGATTCGTCTACAGAAGCCAGCCCTTCGGTTACTTCCCCGTCGCCGGGAATCAGTTCGCCTTGGCTGACGACTACGATATCGCCTTTGCGCAGCTCAGAGGCCGGCACCTGCTTGACCCCTGATCCCGCCAGCTTATTGGCGGTGATGTCCTGCTTGGTTTTTTTGAGCGAATCGGCTTGTGCCTTGCCCCGGCCCTCCGCCAGCGCTTCCGCGAAGTTAGCGAACAGCACAGTGAACAGCAGGATGAAGAACACGGTTATATTGAAGCCTACCGCATGCTCCGCATGGAAATACGCGGGCGCCAGCACCATAAGCAAGACGATAAACGTCCCGACCTCCACAACGAACATGACCGGATTCTTCATTAGCGTCACCGGGTTCAGCTTCACCAGACTATCCTTGGCAGCACTTAGCAGGATGGGACCCGTCAGCAGCTTCTTTCTGTGTACAGTACTCATTCTCTTCTCTCCCTCTCCCTACCGTAAAGTCAAATATTCTGCAACCGGACCGAGGACAATCACCGGCAGGAAGGTCAGCGCGCCGATAATCAGCACCGTACCGATCAGAATACCAGTGAACAGCCCGTTATCCGTGCGGAAGGTTCCAATGGTCTCCGGCACCGGCTTCTTGCGCAGCAGGGAACCGGCAACCGCCAGCATGGCGATCATTGAGACATACCGGCCCAGCAGCATGACCACACCGGTGGTGATATTCCAGAAGGAGGTATTATCCGCCAGCCCTTCGAAGCCCGAGCCATTATTGGCCGCAGACGATACGTATTCATACAGCACCTGGGTCATCCCGTGGAAGCCGGGGTTACTGATACTTCCTTTACCGAGCTCCGTCAGAAAAGCAGCCGCCGTCGGCACCAGAATAATCAGCGGATGAATCAGAATCGCGATGGCGATCAGCTTCATCTCCCGCGCTTCAATCTTGCGGCCCAGGAACTCCGGCGTCCGGCCCACCATCAGCCCGCAGAGGAACACGCCGAGGATCGCATACATAAGCATATTGATCAGCCCGACCCCTTTGCCGCCGAATACATTATTCAGCATCATGAGGGTCAGCGGGGTAATACTGCCGAGCGGCGTCAGCGTATCATGCATATTGTTCACACTGCCGGTGGTGGCCGCCGTTGTAACGGTGGTGAACAGCGCCGACTGTGCGATGCCGAACCGAACCTCTTTTCCCTCCATACTGCCCTGTGAAGCATCTATCCCCATGGCGTTAATCGCCGGGTTGCCCGCCCTTTCCGCAGCGTAATTCACTCCCAGCAATACCACGAACAGCGTCATCATCGCGCCAAAAATCATCCAGCCCTGCCGCTTGTTCCCGGCGAACTTCCCGTACATATACGGCAGAGACGCGGGCAGCAGCCACATGGAGAGGATCTCCAGCACATTGCTCAGCGGACCCGGATTCTCAAAAGGATGGGCAGAGTTAGCTCCGAAGAAGCCCCCGCCGTTCGTCCCGATATGCTTAATGGACTCCAGGGAGGCCACCGGACCGATAGCAATCTGCTGGGTCTGCCCTTCAAGCGTGGTGACTTCCAGCGTAGGTTTCAGAGTCTGCGGCACATGAAGCGCTACAAGCGCCAGTGTTACAAGCAGTGCCAGTGGAATGAAGATCCGGATATGCGCTTTGACGAAGTCCTCGAAGAAGTTCCCCACCGAGGTGCGTCCCGTAATCCCTCTGACAAAAGCAACCGCGACCGAGAAGCCGCTGGCGGCCGAGGTGAACATCAGCATCGTCATGACCGCCATCTGTGAGAAGTAGGACACGCCGCTCTCCCCGCTGTAATGCTGGAGGTTCGTATTGGTCATGAAGCTGATTACCGTATTGAAGGTGAGCGTCTCTTCCATATTGCCGATCCCGTTCGGGTTGAGCGGAAGCCCCTTTTGCAGCCGCAGAAAGAGATAACTGAATACCACCAATACAATGTTCGTTACAATGAAGCTGAGCGCATATTTCTTCCAGGACATCCCGCCCCGCTGCTTCAGCCCGATCAGACGATAAATTCCTTTCTCCGCGGCACCAAACACCCGGTCTGTCCGGTTCGGTTCATTTGAGAATACATGATATAGATAAGTGCCCACCGGCTTCACCAGCAGTACGAGTATTAAGATGACGACTACAATCTGCACAATCCCCACGGATGGCCCTCCTTTTAATATAACTATCATTTTCAGTCTTTGTCTTTCTTCTGCCCTACCCCTTCCTGTACAGCTGAATTTGGAATTGATCTTTATGGATAGAGTGCCGGAGGGGAAATTTGGAACTGTAGGAGCGGTAGCGACCGCCTTTGTCTCCGGATTTCATCCGCAATTAGCGGTACAAACCAAGAAATCTGGAGACAACAGCGGCCGGAAGTCCAAATGTTCTCCGCAGGCACGGATGATCCATAACTTAGATTCTCACTCAGCTTGAACAGCCCCACCTTAGAATTTTTCAGGATGAATCAAAGCATAGCCCAAATACAGAAACAGCAGCACAGTAGCTGCGAGGACAACTGCCATTACTCCGTCCCCCCTTGCTCATCGGTCACACGGCTGCACCATTGTACAAACGCATAGAATACCGTGAATATCGCTGCCAGCATTGCCGTCATATACACATCCATCATCGTCTTTGCCACTCCTCACCTTAAGGTAATCTCTCTCTTGTAACTTCCGGTCTAGCGTATCATTTCTCCCATTAGTTCAGGGTAAGGGTTTCCTCAGGCGCATTAAGATTGCATTAAGACTTCAGGAGAGGCGGTAAATCTCTTCACCCAGCACCCTGTTGACCGCCCCGATAAAAGCACCATAGCCTCCGTCCGCCTCCATCCGGTGCGGGAGCGCCCAGGCAAGGATCACTTCCGTCTCCTGACGATCGAACTCGAAGCTGGTCACAAGCAGCTCACTGACCTCACGGGCCGAAGCCCCGCAGGCAAACTGGTATGCGGCAGCGTACACCCCGCTATTCTCATAGATGCAGTCTTGCAGCAGACAGATCCGGTCATAATGCCGCTTGATCAGCACCAGCAGCCCCGTCAGCACCGTCACCCATCCAATATTTCTCAGCCACACATCCATCTCCAAGCCTTCTCTCCAGTAGGTTAACTTCAGAATTCAGCGTACCACTCCCGCCATTAGTTCAGGATTAGGGTTTGGTTCTACAGATTAAGATTACGTTAAAATACCGCCGGAACGCCGCTCCAGCCGCGCTTGCACCATCCGCCGGAACGGCAAAAAAACCATGCCCGCACAGGCATGGTTAGAAACACTATGAAACACGCTATTCGGCTTCCGCAAGCCGGTTCAAATCACTCGGCTGTCGTCCCCCGCCTGCAGCATCCGGTAGCCCACACCGATATGGGTCTGGATCACCTTGGGCTGGGAAGGGCTGCGCTCAATCTTCTTGCGGAGCGTAGCCATGAATACACGGAGCGCCGGAATGTCGTACGAAGGACTGCCCCAGATTTCATGCAGGATATAATTATGGGTCAGGACCTTGCCCACATTCTTCGCCAGCAGACACAGCAGCTTATACTCAATCGGCGTCAGGTGGATCTCGTCACCCTCCAGCCAGACACAGCCCGCCGCATAGTCAATCCGCAGATTTCCGTTCGCAAAAAAGGGCGAATCCTTCATCAGCTTCTCGCTGTCCCCCCGGATTCGCCGCAGACTGACCCGCAGCCGGGCGAGCAGCTCCTCCACGCTGAAGGGCTTGGTCAGATAGTCATCGGCTCCGGCATCCAGCGCTTCAATCTTGTCGCGGTCCTCACTGCGGGCACTGACCACGATGATCGGAAGGTTCGACCACGCCCGGACCTTCCGGATAATATCCACCCCGTCCATATCGGGCAGACCGAGGTCCAGGATCATAAGATCCGGTTGACTGGATACCGCCTCCAGGATGGAAGCCTCCCCTGTCTCTGCGGTATGGTATTTATAGCCCTGAGTCTCCAGAGTTGTGGTAATCAGCTTGCGGATCGGCTTGTCGTCTTCGACAACCAGAATCATGGGTTTATTCATGGACATTCACCTCCTCTGCCAGCAGGGTGAAGCGGAAAACCGTTCCCTGCGGTGCATGATCTTGTACTTCAATATGCCCGCCATGGGCATGAATAATTGATTTGCAGAGCGCAAGACCCAGACCCAGCCCGCGCCTGCCGTCTCCCCGCACGTTATCCGCCGTATAGAACATCTCGAATACCTTGGCCTTCGCTTCTGCGGCTATTCCCGGTCCGTCGTCCGCAACCTCGACCACAACAAGCCCCTTCTCCTGTCTGGCGGATAGGGTAATATGTGAACCCGACCCGCTATACTTAATCGCATTATCTACCAGGTTGATGATCACCTGAATGATCAGCCGGGAATCCATCCTTGCCATGAGCAGCTCATCTTCCAGCACCACCCGGATCACATGATCCTCCTTGTTGCGGTTCACATGCAGCAGCGCTTCCGCGATGACTTCCTCCAGCAGCTCCGCCTGAAAATTCAAATGAAGCGCACCATTATCGATTCGGGTAATCGAAAGCAGATTCTCCACCAGATTGATCAGCCAGATCGAATCGTCATAGATATCGCTGTACAGCTCCTGCTTCTGCTCCTCGCTCAGCACCGCCGAGTTGCCGATCAGGATGCCCGCATTGCCGGAAATACTGGTAAGCGGCGTGCGCAGATCATGCGAGATGCCGCGCAGCAGATTGGCGCGCAGCTGCTCCTGCCGGATTTGCAGGGAGCTTTCCTTTTGCAGCTCGTTCAGCTTGTCTTTCTCCAGAGCGAGGGCGCATTCGCCAAGCATAGCGATCATGAGACTTGACTCGAACACCTCCAGCGGTTCTTCCTGCTGCATCACAATTCCCGCCACCGCAAACACCGTATCGCCGCTCCGCACCGCATGATACAGACATTGGGCTGCCGAAAAGGTATCGGTAGACGCTCCGGCCCGTTTATTGTTCCGCAGCACCCATTCCGCTACCTCGCGCTCCGCTTCCAGCGTATCTCTTTGAGCGACAATTGTACTCCCATCCTTGCCGTACAGCAGCGGCTCCGAGAGTCCATCGCCCTCCACCTCATAGATGATGATGCTCCGGTCCAGCAGCTTGAGCATTTGCAGCGCGGTCTCGCTCAGGATGGCGGGCGTATCTTTGGCCTGCTGCAGCTTCCGGCTGGTCTCCAGGAGCACCTCGGTGCGGTAGGCTTTTTGCGCTGATTCTCTGGCCTGCTCCTTCACCCGCAGCGTTAACGTACTGGTGATGAACGAGGCGGCCAGCATCACGAGGAAGGTCACCGGATACCCGGAATCATAGGCCTGAAGCGAGAAATAAGGCTCGGTGAAAAAATAGTTAAAGACCAGCACGCTCAAAATCGACGTCACCGCGCTGTACAGCCGTCCTTTTGTAACCATCGCATCCAATAGAACACCCAGAATATAGACGGTGATAATGTTCGCTTCACTGAAGCCGAGCACCTTGAACCACAGCCCGATGATCGTGCAGACCAGCAGAATCCCCAGGGTTTTGCCTGTATCAGCCAGCGAGAGTAACGGAGGTCTGGCATACTGCGGGATTTTGGATTGCAAGGCAGACTCTTGATCCGGGATAATATAGACGTCGATATTCGGGGCAGCAGCCGTCAGTTTATCTACGAAGTTCGAAGCGATTGGCCAATGGCTGCGATTCTGCGACCGGCCCAGGATGATTTTGGAGACCCGGCTGGTTCGGGCATATTCGGCGATCTGCCCCGGCACATCCTCCCCGTATACCGTGGCAACCTGCGCACCAAGCTGTTCGGCCAGACGCAGATTCTCCCGCAGCTCCGACTTGTTCCTCACCGTTAACTCTTTCGTTCTTGAGGTCTCCACGTAGAGAGCAGTGAATTCCCCCTGTAGGGCTTCGGCCATTCTTGCCGCAGTGCGGATGACCTTCTTATTGGATATTGCCGACGACAGACAGACCAGGATATGCTCTCTGCTGTACAAGCTGGCTTCCACTGCCCGTTCCCCTAACCTGCCCTCATAACGTTTGATTTGATCCGCCCTGTACCGTAGAGCCAATTCCCGCAAAGCGCTCAGCTTCTGGGGAGTGTACAGATCACCGGCCTCCTGCCGGAGCTGCTCCGTGGAATAGATTCGCCCCTCATGCAGACGCTCCAGCCAAATGTCCGGACTGATATCAATGAACTCGACCTGGTCCGCACGTTCGAACACACTGTCGGGAATACGCGCTGGCTCAGCCATTCCGGTCATGGATGCTACAACATCGGTCATACTTTCCAGCTGTTCTATACTAACCGTAGTGTAGACATCTATTCCCGCGCGCAGCAGCTCCTCCACATCCTGAACCCGCCGCTTGTGACGTACGCCCGGAGCATTGATGTGGGCCAGTTCATCCAGCAGAATCAGGTCCGGCCTCCTGCGGATCGCCTGGTCCAGATCAAATTCCGGCACGATGGTCCCGTTTACAGGAATGTCCAGCGGCGGCATCAGCTCCAGTCCATTAATAAGCTCCGCATTATCTGCTCTGTCATGGGCTTCAATGTAGCCCGCCAGCACCTGCTGGCCGTTCTTCTGCTCCGCATGGGCAGCCTCCAGCATCGCCCGGGTCTTTCCTGCCCCCGGCACATATCCGAAGAATATCCTCAGCCTGCCCCGCCGCTTCTTCGCTGTATTTTCCCCTATCATCTGAAGGTTTCCTTCCCTCTAAGCCCATCTATAGACCAGCCATTGTACACTGTAGCGTTAGTATAGCATGTGCATAATCAGCATAGTATTACGGATTCGGCTGTGGCATTAAGATTGTATTAAGATGATCGACCTTGCAGTAGCGCTGTATCACATTGCCCATACGCATTACTCCCCGCCGTAACCACTGAGCCATTCTTCTGTAGACCGAGCGTGTGGGTGCAGCCTGCCGCAATGGCAACAATATCCTTCCAGCCGCTTACCTCGCATTGTCCGTAATCATTCCAGCCTGTAGCCGTCACCGTACCATCCCATTGAAGGCCTACCGTATGATGACTGCCAGCCGTGATGGCCTTAATCTTGCGCCAACCGCCTACTTCACCCTGTCCGCGCTTGTTCAGACCTGTAGCTACTGCTGTACCGTCTGCTCTAAGTCCGGCCGTATGAAGATAACCCGCTGAGATCATCTTCAGCTCCTGCCAGCCATTCACATTCCGCTGCCCATAGCGGTTGTTCCCCGCCGTAATAGCCGTACCATCGGCCTTGAGTCCAACTGTGTGCCAGTCTCCTGCGGTAACCGCAACGATATCCGACCAGCCACTGACTTCACATTGACCCTCGTTGTTTCTTCCCGCCGCAACCACTGTTCCGTCTGTCTTCAGCCCGACCGTACGCCGCCAGCCTGCCGCAACCGCAACGATATCGTGCCAATCGCCCACGCTACATTGATCATGCTTATTCCAGCCGGCCGCGATCACCGTTCCGTCCGGCCTTAGGCCTACTGTATGCGAATTCCCTGTATGAGCATTGCCCGCTGCAACCGCAATTATATTACGCCAGCCGCTTACCTCGCATTGCCCGTATGTATTTTCGCCGCAAGCCCGCGCGGTTCCGTCCGGCAAGAGCAGAACAGAATGGCGGTATCCCGCCGCGATGGCGGATAATGAGGCAGTATGCATATGGATGTTGCTCCTTTGGTTTTTTTTCGCGTAAGGATCTCATAATGGTATTGCTAGTATTGCAAAATATTTGTTACATTTCAACGCTCTTGTGAAGAGCATTCTCTATGGCCTTGAGATAGGCTTTACTTGTAAGCGTGGCACCGCTGATGCTGTCTACCTGAAGCGATTGAGCCTGGATCACTCTGCCGAACAATTCATCTGCCGACGCCGCAGGCTGATTCTCCGCATGCTCCAGGAGCTGGATCGCTGTAACTTTGTGCGCTGTGACGGTAACCAACACCTTATTCGCCCTCCATTTATACATTCCGCCAGCATATTCACCTGTATACTCACCTGCATGCAGCTTGTTGAAGTTCACTTGATCAATCTCTACATTCCGCGCTTCACGGCGCTCTTTCTCTGTATACAGCAATGCCGCGCCTGAGCCGATTAGTCCCACGAGAATCACGGTTAGGCACAACAGCAGCAGGTTGCGTTTCCACTTCTTTTTCATGTTGACCCTCCTGGTTATGAATGAATATATTTAAGTTCATTCATTATTAAGCGCGTTTAGCCATTCTTTTACCGATTCTGTCAAACAGATGTCCGGCCAAGCTCTTGACAGGACCCAGAGAGACCGGATAATAATACGCCGCTTCGAACCAGCCGTTAGCCTGGTAATGCCGGTAATCCTTCGACCGCTCATCCAGCATATGCTGAATACTGGTCCGGGACAGCCGGAACATCAGCAAGCGGAATAATGTGGGAGCCGGCGGTGCCGGACGCATCAGTCCTTTGTAGAAGCGGGCCGCAGACTTGCGGATTCTCACTGCATTCTTCTGCGCGGCTGCCGGGGTAACTGGCTCCATCGTACTAAGCACACACCCTTGGGTAACCCGGAAACCCAGATTCTCTCCCATGCTGCTAAGATATTTGACAATCGCATTCCCGCCGTGAATCCCCTGATTGACGACCGACGTATACGTCTTGCCGAAGAACTGCGGCCGATGGAACACATACGCCAGCCGGTCCAGCAGATTCTTCATCGATGCCGAGACATGGAAGGCGTAATTGGGAGTCGCCATAATCACACCGTCCGCGCTCTCCAGCTTCTCGATCAGCACATCCCGGTCATCTTTGAGCGGACAATATTCTTCGCCCTTACTGAAACAGGTTTTGCAGCCCCGGCAGAACTCCAGCCTATAGTCCTTGAGGAAAATATACTCAAACTCAATCTCCCCGTAGGTTCGGAGCTGTGCTTCAAACTCACGGACCGCTCTGTACGTATTGTTCTTTTGCTGATTGCCGATAATTGCGATGACCTTCTTCATGATAGTCCCTCCAGAATAGAATGCAAAATAGTAGTTCTCTTGATACCAGCCCAGATTATGAATGAATTATTTTATATTCATTCATAACGTATATTAACATAGATATGCGCTGTTGTCTGTACGGACACGGCTTGATTTTGAACGATTGGTGAAGAGCTTCCGGGCCAAAAGAAAGAAGCCACGAGCAGCAATCTGCTCATGACTTCCTGATCCTTGTATTCTAAACGCTTTTCACCGCCACGAGCCTCTTGTGAAAGCTATGGACCCGTCGTAATCAATATATACATTTTTGATATTCGGATGACTCAAATAATCAGTCACAGTGTAAAACAGCGGAATAACTGCCATTTGATCCATGAGCAGCCGTTCGGCCGTGGCATAGATCTGCATACGCGTGCCGGGGTCGGCCGCCTGCCGGGCTTGCTGCATATAACGGTCATACGCTGTATTGCTCCACCCTGTATCATTGGAGACATTCTGTGAACTGAACAGCTCCAGCATCGAGGCCGGATCATTGAAATCAGCGCTCCATCCCGCTCTTGCTATAGCATAGTTCTGATGTATACGATTATCCAGCAGTTCCTCGAAGCTTTGGATTTCTACACTTGCTTCAATGCCTAAGTTCTTTTGCCAGTCCTTGATCACTTTACTTGCGATAACGTCATGATTGATATATTCATTCACGATAATAGTGAAGCTGGGGAACTTGGTGAGTCCCGCTTCTCTCATGCCTTCCTTCAGTAATTGCTTGGCCGCCGCCACATCCTCATGAAAGTACATCTTGTCCGACATCTCTGTGCGGAAATTCAACTGGGTCCCATGAATACTTGGCGGCACAAATCCAAACGCCGGATTGCCGTAACGCAAGGCTTCACGGTCAATCGCCATCGCCAATGCCTGGCGGATCTTCAGATTGTCAAACGGCGGCTTAGTCAGATTGAATTGATAAAAATAGGTGGAAGCATACGGCCCTTCATGCAGGTCGCGGTAAGATGCGCTATCTAAAGATGTATAATCCACTGATTCCACCCCTCCGCCTCCAACCCAGTCAACCTCCTTGTCCATATAAGCGACTGTCGGATTCTCAGGCAGCAGCAGACGTACCTCCGGCAGCTTAATTTCTTGGGCCGCATAATAAGCTGGGTTTTTAACTATAGAAATCTCATTATTCTTCCATGTCTTGAGCTTGAAGGGACCATTGGTTACCATAGACTTAAGGTCTGTTGCCCATTGGTTGTTGGCCTTCGCAGTCTTAGCGTACACCGGATAATAGATGCTCTCTGCGAGCAGTTGGATGAAATAGGAGGTTTTCTCCTTTAATGTGACCTGTAGTGTGGTGTTATTCAATGCCTTTACGCCGATTTTGGAAGTATCCTTCAGAAGTCCCTCGTTGTAGTTCTGCGCATTATTAATCATGTACATATTAAAAGCGTAGACATTCTTGGCTTCCGGAGCCAGCGCCCGCTTCCAGGCATACTCAAAGTCCGAGGCCAGCACCTGCTGCCCGTTGCTCCATTTCGCATCCCCGCGAAGCGCAAAGGTATACGTTCTGCCATCCTTCGAGAGGGTCCATGATTTTGCTATTGCCGGAACGGCCTGACCAGCCGCATTCAACCGGACCAGTCCTTCAAATAACCCTTTGAGAACTGTCACTGTGCTGTCATCCGCAGCTGCTGCCGGATCAAGCTGATCAGGAAGACTTCCCAGACCGATACGCAATACCTTATTAGCTTGTGCAGCAGATGAAGTACCTGCCCCTCCCGTGAGCGTTACACTCATCATTAAACCTACTGCCAAAATGATATAAAGCAACCTTTTCATCAACGTTTCCCCTTTGTAAAGTCATTATGTACTTAATGAATAGAATAACATGCAGAGATGCTGTAATGCTGTCGCAAAAAATCGAAAGCAAATATGAAATTACTATGAAAAGATTACACAAAAAGAGGAGCCACTTAGGCCCCTCCCCTGTATATCTCTAGGCTACTGAATCAACAGCCCAAACCCGCTCTGAATATAATACAAGCTTGGATACGCAATATTGCTGGTCGTCAGGTTGTTGAAGGTCGCCGAGCCGTTGCCGGTATACGTGTAGATTGCCGCTCCCTTATGGGCGCCGGAGAATCGTGAAGTGGTTACTCCATCGAGGCCGGTGCCGTTAATGTTAATGTTGTTAAATACGATACCCGAGAAGCCGCCGCCGTAGCCGAACTGGATCGCATCGCGCTGGGTGTTGATGATGTCGATGTTGGTGAAGGTTACATTCTTGATCGGGTCACTCGAAGCTTCGAGATCAATTGCGCCTCGCTCCCCGTCATACAAGTCACGGCTGGTGCCGCTGTTAATAATCGTCGTATCCGAGAAAATCATCCCCGTATTACTGTTGAAATGTGCCCCCGGGAAGGTCGTATTCAGCCGGATACCGGAGCCGCCCACCGTGTCGATAATGTAGTTGTGATCCGCTTTGTGACCGCTGCCCCCGAAGATGCCGATAGCGCCGGCACGCCAGTTGTTCTCAATCGTATTGTACGAAAAAGTGTTATTCACCCCATCCGGCGCCCCGAACGTATTGCTCGGCCAGACGGCCAGTCCGTCGTCCCCGTTATTGCGCACATTGGTATTGCGGACAGTAGAATTGCTGGTCCCCTGGGAGAAGTTGATGCCGTCTGCCAGATTGTTGCGAATGCGGCTGTTCTCTACAAGCAGATTGTTCGCAAAAATCGCCGGCGTCCGCGCATAATCCCCCACCCACATGCCACACTCAAAATGCTCAATCCATACGTCATGGATGACCGAATTGTTGCCGAAGTTATCCATCAGGCCTTTATAGATGGCATTCTGATTGTACCGGGATCTCAGATTCGAGTTCATATAGACATTGCTGAAATCCAGCTTGCCTTGAACGCGGAAGGAGATTCCTCCCCCGGCTACATTCGGATTGGTGAATTGCAGATTGGTGTGCCAATAGCCTGCGCCTGTAATTGTAATGTTGTTGATCATGTTGCTGACCGAGCCAATGACCCACATGCTGCTCAGATTAAAAGTTCCAGCCGGAATATATAGAGATTTCCCGCTGGTGACAGCGGCTGTAACCGCACTGTTGAAGGCGGCCAGGTCGTCCTGTCCGTCTCCTGCCACTGCGCCGTAATCGGTGACCGACACTGAGTTGGCCGGACGGGCAATGGCTGCCGGTACAGGTTCAATCTCCAGGAAATCCACCCCGTATTCAAGGCTGTCTCCGTTGTTCTTCTGGATACGGATGGTGTCTCCGGGCTGCAGAGGGGTGTCCATCTTCCAGTGAACTTCATCGAACCGGAATAGCGGACGTCCAGCACTTGGAGCATCACCCGGCTGATCTCCAGAAAAGTATTGCCAGGCATAATAGGAGGTGAGCGGAATGGTCTTGGCCTTGGTTCCATTCACGTATACGTCAAGCGCACCGGTAAGACCCATTCCGTCTGCCGAATCCGGCATCGTGAATCTCATGGTGACTCCGGGACCGCCCTGCCCCGCTCTCACTGTCCACTGTGCATATGCACCGTTGGACGGTAAGGCCACATAGCTCTGGCCCGAAGCCTCGGACGCAATCAGTGTCTGATCGAAATTCGGTGCGGATCTCAGCGCTGCCGAGCCGCCGCGGGTTGCATCCTCTGTATCATACCGGCTGTAGGGAACGCTTGCTCCGCGCAAGGCGTACACTACCAGATTCACAGTGTTCACGTTGTTGACCTGCTTGGTTGTTACCTCATTGGCATCTGCTGCAATGGTTGTAATGACCGTATAATTTCCGTTCACTGCACTCCAGGTGCCGGGAAGCGACACATTGACAGAAGCCCCGGTAGCAATCACGCCGCTGTATGAGCCCGTGAAGGTCTGCACTGTCGAGCCTGCAGCGTTCTTCAGGGCTACTGTGATGCCATGGGCACCGCCTGCGGAGGCAACATTGCCCTGATTTTTGAGACTGACAGTGAAGGCCACGTTACTCCCCGCAGCTGGTGTCCCCGGTGACCAGGAAGTCGTCCCGACAAGGTCGGAGCTGAAGACTGGAGCAATGACCAGGGAAGCAGGATTAGTGTAGCTATTGTTGCTTTCGTTCTTCTCAATGATCTGGCCCGCTTCATCTACCTTGGCACTGAGCGGATAAGTACCAGCTGTTAGCGTCCCTGCATTGTAGGAGACGGATGCCGAAGCTCCTGCTGCCAACGCCGCTACTGGAGCCGAACCCGCCAGCTCGTCGTTCAGATAGAAATTGATAGTCGTCGCTGCGGCTGCGGCTGTACCGGTGTTCTTTACCACAGCATTCAGGGTCACCGCGCTGGTCTCCACCGGAGAAGTAGGCGTCCAGCTCATGCCGGTAATCGTCAGATCCGGGTTCGCTGCCGGTATGCCGTATACCTGGAATTCGGCAATTTGTCCTCCGGGCGCACCGGAGTTGGCGGCGATAGCAAGCTGAAGCCGCTTAACGGTTGCTGTCACGGGGATGGTCACCGTGTTGCCTGATGCCGGATTGAAGGTATAGTTCTGGGCGGCAACCAGACTGCTGAAGGTGGTCGTATTCTGATTGTGTCCGAGCACTTGAATGTTCTGGGTCCGGGCCGCCCATTCGGCTGCCGGATTCAGCTTCAGCACAATCGAAGTGATCGAATGATTGGCTCCAAGGTCGAGCGTAAGGGCGCTTGGATTCCCGCTGCCTTCCCAGTAAGTTGCCGTGTTATTGTCGTTCGCATTCGCGGCAACGAAATTCTGTGTGTTGGAGGAGGCGCTGATCGCCTTACCAATGGCGATGTTCCCTCCAGGAGACACCGTTGGTGTAGGCACCGGTGTTGCTGTCGGTGCTGGTGTTGGTGCGGAAGTTGGTGCCACCGTAGCTGTAGGGGCCGGGGTAGCTACCGGCGTTGATGTAGGGGCAGTTGTTGGAGCTGCTGTAGGTGAAGGTGCGGGCGTGGAGATGATTGCAGCCGCTACCGTAATTAGATCCAAATTGACATTGCCCGTATCCCCTGCATCGTATTTGTAAGCAATGCTATTACTGCCAGCATTCAACAGGAGGGCTTCAGCCTTCGTGCTCCAGGTGTCCCAGTTCGCCAGGTTCGGCAAGTTGGTCTGGCGCTGCTTAACTCCGTTCACGTAGATACTGATCGTCTTGTCGCTTCCGCTTGCATTGGCATACTTCAGTGTAACGTTCCGCATTCCTGCAGCTTGTACATTTACCGTGAAGGTCGTGGCTGGACCTTGGGCCAGATAGTTGTCCACAAAGCCTGTGCCGGAGTATCCGGCATGGTCCGTGTTCACTTGCGCTCCTCCGGATAATGCAGCAGCCTCTGCTTCATAGGTGCCCGCTGGAACCGGTGATGCAGTAGGGCTGGCTGTAGGGGCAGAGGTTGGGGTGCTGGTACCGTAGATTTCAAGCTCGGACAACTGGCCCGCAGGCCATGCCGTATTCGCACTGAACAGCAGACGGACATAACGTGTGCTGGCAGCATTGAAGTTCACCGTGACACTGTTGTTCGCTACCGCAGGGTTGAAGACATATGCGGCCGAAGCAACGATATCCGTGAAGGTAGAGCCGTTCGTACTTCCCTGTACCGCCAGAGTCTGCGTCCGTGTCTCCCAGTTGACCGGTAACTTCAATACAAGCTGGTCTATACTGGTGAGCGTACCCAGATCGACCTGAATCCACTGGGGAAAAGCATCATTTGCGCTCTCCCAATACGTATTCTGATTACTGTCCTTAACGTTATCCGGCGTATAATTCTGGGATTGCCCGCTGGCGGTAATGGTTTTGTTAAGTGCCAGATTCGCTCCTCCAGCAGCCGACGAACGGTTAAGCGGTCCAGCCGCCATGAATAGCGTTGAGATGAGCAGCGTAATTACAAGCGACCATGTAACAGACTTGTTGCGCATTCTATTCCTCCTTAATCTGATGTGGAACGACACACAGTGATATTCACAGCCCTCTAATGATAGCGATTACAACTATTGAGATCCCTTTCCCGCCCTCCCCTCGCTGCAATACACACTCATTATAGGTTTAATGCAGAGAACTCTTTAAGAGCTATTTCTACGGAAAAGATAGGTGATTCTATGAAACTGATCATTGAGATTAGCCAAGAATAAAAAAAGATCAACTATGGCAGATTCTGACCATAATTGACCTGTACTATGGAACTTAAAAGCGTTATTAGCGTGATTGATTTCTTTATTATGCCTAATTTCCTTGGTATCAAGTAGCATTTCTTATCTTCGTCTTGTTGTTTTTACTCTATAAACCCCAAGCCATCTGGGAAAGTACTAGGTGGCAGAATATTTCAAGGTAAATCAATCAACCTTGGATCTATATAACACCAATCCGGATCATATGGTAAAGATTTCATTTTTTTCATGTCCCCCCAGCTATAAACCCAATCATAATCTGTAACCCAAAAGTAATTGTCAGGATTCAATCTGAGGTATTCATAAATAAAATTAAAAATTAATTTTTGAACACCATAAATATCTTCAATATGACCAACTTGACATAATGATAAATTAGAATCCAGTTTCAAATCTTCATGATAGTAAAAATCAATACTTGGACTGTTAATAGCGTGAACTGAAAAAATAAATGATTGTTCACTTTTCTCTGCAAATGAATTGTTATTAATGTTCAGTGTAGTATACGAAAATTCCCCATTATCCGAATAATTTTTATTATTATGAAAATACAGAGTTGCATTAGCATGGAATACTGAGACTATTGTATCTGATAACAATTTCTCAGGTGAATATTCTTCTTTTAGTGTCAAAATAACTGCCGAAGTACCCATTTTATTTTAACGCCTCCTTAAGTTCATCCAGGGAATTAACAATAGTAACGCCCTTAGATTTAATCTCCTGTAATTTTTTTAAATCATTTGGATGTAAGTTTGTCAATGGTTTGTCAATATACAAAATAACTTTCTTCTGACCGGGATTGAAATAACTACCGTTATTTGGGTTTATATATTTATCAAACTGTTCTACATCTGTTATTGCCTTTATTGATTTTTTAACTTCAATAATCTCATCTTTAGTAACAACATCTAAATCACCAGCTAAACTATTATCTGCCTTTTTAACTTGCTGTCCAAACCCTGTGACTTCCTTATTTTCTCTTACAAAAGAAGCTACTTTAGCCTCGGTAGCCTTACCCGGGTCTGAACTGTTTAACTTAGCATCAATATCATTATTAATACTTCTAGGATGCTGATCAGTCCACGATAGCTCATTCCCAGCAGGATTCTTATAATTTGTTTTATTTCCGTCCTTAAATATTTTAACAATACTATTAGAATTATCCGTCCCCTCAACTCTACCGCCCCCACCCTCCAACCCATCCATATACCGCTGCTGCACCGGCGTCTTCGGCAAGGCTGGCATATCGGGGATCTCTCCTATCTTGAAAACAAACCCTTCCGGCGTTTGCACTGCCCGTCCCAGATCCGGGAGCTTTTGCTTAATCCCTTGCAGGGCATCCTTCGCCGCTTGGCTGACGGCGTCTTCTACCTCGCCTAGGACTTTCCCCACTTTGCCTGCTTTGGTGACCTGGAATCCGGGGACCAGAATCGACGCAACCGAGCCCAGCATTCTCGCTTTCTCTTCCGGGGTGCCCTCGTCAAACTGATGATATGCCATCTTCGCTGTTTCCACCAGCACTTCGGGATGGTCAATCAGATATTGCGCTTGCTGCTTCATTTCTGTGGTGGTTTTGACCGGGTCCACAACTAGCTTGAAGGCAAAGGTTGCCGTATCCGCCACGCCCATGACGACCTCTTTCACCAGTCCTTCGGTAAAAGCCAACACTACATCTCCTGATTGACGGACCTTGCTCTCCCATTTCGTGAGGCCGTACGTGTTATCCAGCCACCCCAGATAACTGGTGTACATCGGGGTAAGATATTCATTCGGCACATAGACTTTCGCCTGATAAAAGTCCCAGGTAGTCTCATTTTCCTTGTTGTCTGCGGTAATTGGCGTACCGTCCGGCAGCGTGAGCGGCGGCCCGTTCAACCGCCGCTCTGCTTCGATCTGCTCTTGAACCTGCTTAAGAGCCGCTGCGATCTGAATTTCCTGCCGCTTCGCCACAAGCTGACTCCGGGCATATGCTCCGGCGGCGGTTTTCTCCATCGCCAGCCGCAAAAGCAGTAAATATTCTTCGTTATGTAGTAAGGGGACCTTGTCCTTCGTAATCGACGGATCATACTCACAAGCAGTAACCGCTGGTTGCTTGTAATGGGCGCTTAGATCCTTGCTGGCTTCATAGTAGATCTTGGCTACGCCTAGAGAGGCCAGCTTCAGCCGGGCTTCTTCCGCCTGCGTATGGACAGCCTCCATCTGTACCTGGTTTCCAAACGCCTGATACACTTTGAAGGCCATCTGTGCCTTGGCGATCTGATTCCGCGCCGCGAAGATATCATTCAGCTTACTTTGTGCAGCGATACTTTCTACGGTCAAGAGGCCGGAGGTTTGAATAACATTCCTGAGCTGCTGCACCACCGGGTCCCTGCTGAGTTCATCTTTTCCCGATAGAGCGGCAATCGAAGTGATGAGGTTCGTCGCACTTCGCTGCACAAATTCGGGGATGGAGACCCGTCCGGCGGCTGGTTGCAGCCCCAAGCTGCCGAAAGCCGCGAGCAACAGATTAAATTGGCCTGTCAGCTTGTCCGCCTGCCGCTTATTCTCTTCCTGCAGCTCCGATACGCCTCTTAGGGCAACCCGGATGATATCCTCTAATTTCTCCGCTTCTACGGTTAATTCATTAATCATGACCTGGGCCCTGACCAGATGGTCGCCCATGGGAATGCCGCCCCAGCTACTGGACTGGCCCTTCAATTGAAGATATAACCGATTGGTGTCCTGACTCACCTGGCCAATCTTCGACTGCAGGCGCCTGACTTCATCTTCGTTAAATACTAGCTTCGTGGAAGACACTATGATCCCTGCTTCCTTCTCCAGAATGGATTCCAATGTACAATATTAGGATTCAAAATATACCCATAAATGATATACACATCCCTTTATTATCGGATTTATTTTCCATTAAATTTATAGAAGTGAATTCTTCATCGTGCCCATATTTCCGCATTAAATCAGTTATGTAAGTCTCGGATATACCATGCATCGCAGGCATAATGCTCGGAACCGGCCAGCGGGCCATCCAGCGGGCTGAACCCGTGCTTGACATAGAAACGGCCAGCGGCCTGCATCGTCAGCAGTGTCTCTAGATAGCATTTGTTGTAATGCTGCTTAGCGAAGGCAAGCGCTGTATCCAGCAGCTCTGCTGCAACGCCTTGGCCGCGGATGGCTGCGGACAGGTACATTTTCTGCAATTCACAGATCTGCTGTGCTTCGTCAAAAGCCGCAATCCCGCAGCCGCCCAGCACCTGCCCATCCACTTCAATAATCCAGTAAGCCCGGTTTGCCGCGCTATTATAATAGGTATATAAGTCATGCAGGCTATCATCTGCCCAAGCCAAGCCTTCGCGGTTGCCGCCGAATTCAATCAGGCATTCCCTGATAATCCCCTCAATGGCTGCATTATCCCTGCGCTCAATGGGACGGATGGTAATCATATCGTTGTCCTCCTCTTACCCTCTATCTGTTTCGTTTCCTGCTTCAATGTATAGTTAACCTATCATATCATTTGCTGCTGATTGCTGTCATTCACTCGCAATAGCTAGGCCACCCTCTCCGGTTTGGCTCCTTCCCCCTGAACGATTCGCCTGCTATACTGGGATTTGCAAGCAGGATAAGGAGTGAGACAGATGAACAAGCTGGTTTTTTTCCTCGGACCTGGAGGGGCGGGCAAAACCACATTAGCTAAGGCTGTTGCAGCCCGGCGTCCGGCGGCGGTGTTCGATATGGACATTCTGCTGCGTCCGGCAGCAACCGCGATCATGACTATGCATGGGCTTGACCCTGACGACAGAGATTCTGATGAGTATAAAAGACTATGCCGCGACCTCGGCTATCGCATTACTATGGATGCAGCGCTGGATAATATCGGTCTGTCCAACGATATCTACTTGGTGGGTCCCTTCACCAAAGAAGCGGCCGATCCGGAGTGGATCGGCCGCGAACTGGCGCGCATCGGGCGCACACTGGAGGAAGTCGAGGTCAAGGTAGTCCTGGTAGGACTTGCGGATGCAGCCATGTTCCGTGAACGGCTTGAAGGCAGGCATTCCGCGCTCGACACCTGGAAGTTCGCCCATTGGGAGAACTTTAGCGCTTCTCTAGGTCCCCGCACCGTAGCCTGGCCGCTCCCGTCTGCTCAGGTGGCGCAGATCGACAATTCCCATCCTGACCGGAATGTCGCTGTAGCGGCGGTGGAGGCTTTTATTTATGGAGAGGAAGCTACCGCTTAACCGCATGAACATAATGGATCGTCTCAAAAGCGCTTAGAGCATCACTCCGGCCGCTGAAAAACCTCTCGTTGATCTCAACCGGAGACAGGTGCTCGTAGACCAGCAGCCCGGCCCCGGCCAGCAGATCTTCTATCTCCGAATAGCTGAACCAGGATTGCATGGGCTCGCCGCTGGCAGCAGCCATTTGCACCATTTTAGCCACCCGGCCGGACACGCCCTGCTCTTCCATTAAATACTCATCTGCATAATCCAGAACGATAGAGCTACCTGAGGGAACTTTTGCGAGCAGCTCCTTAATCAGGCGGGCATTCTCCTCCTTGGTAAGGTAGTAGGATACCCCCAGCAGGCTGAACAAGGTCTTAGCTTCGGGATCGAATCCCCGATTAAGCAGACTGGAATACGAAAATTCGCCCGTGAAGTCGATGGGGACGAGATGAAGATTGCCCGGAACCTCAAGCAGTGCGTCCTTAAGCCTCTGCTGCTTGGATGCCTGGGTAGCAGGAGCATCAACTTCAAAAATCGTGAGCCGCTCCATAAGCATAGGATAACGGTAGGCAAAGCTGTCCAGCCCCGCGCCAAGAATTACATACTGCTTCAGCCCGAGACTCAGCTCATGCAGCACAATAGCCTCACAGTAGGCAGCACGTGCCAGCGGTGTGGGCGATAACTGGACCTGGACAATCCATCTCAAGATGGCTTCAGGATCGTCCGGGTAACTCTCCGCGATCTCGGGACTGAAGAATGCAATTCCCTGCACCATATTCCTGCGGATATCCGCGAACTCCTGTGGTGATATCAGCTTCGGCGCCACATCATCATTGAATATCTTGGGATTGTCATATTGACTGTGATAAGCTCGGCCAAAAGCGGCCACTAAGGCAGTCATGCTGGACTTGTTCTGCTTCATTGATGGTTCCTCCATGCAAAAATAAGATTCCCCTGGCCAGGAGAACCTTATTATATACACAAACTATTAATATGTAAATTATAGCATATAAAATATTTTTTGTCAATGATAGATGTTACAATATTTCCTGTTTATCCCTGATCTAACGAGCCCATTAGCTGGAAAAAGAATTCGGCCTGTGTTCAGTTCTGCGGCTAAATACCCGCATTCCCAGTCTGACATCGTATTGAATACATATAGATAAGCTTGTCTGTTGTGCATATTGCAACTCTCCCATCACTATTTGGTATAGCTTATTATAGTAAAACTCCCCTGACAGACGGTGTCAGGGAAGGTGGGGAGAATGGGAAGAATCTACGTTAGCACTTGGGTGGACGCTCCGCAAACAGAACGTTGTTCCCATCGCTGCTATTTAAGCGCGAACTGAAGAACAACCGGGGCTTCGGGAGATTTCTGCAAAGGGCTATCGCCGCCTCATAGAAAATCACTTTTGAGACAGCCCCTTCCCGTTAACTCAGCTAGGCTCTGCTCTAAGATAAGCCCCTGCTTCACTGAAGATTGCGATCTCCCCGCTGCCGACAGCGGCACAGAGCGCCGCTCCCACCGCCGCTTCCTCAGCATGTTCACCAAGCTCAAGCGGTAGCCCGAAGGCCGCTTCGGCCTTGGCGCACAGCACCGGATTCGCCCGCAGCGCATTGCCTGAGCCTATAAGACGGCTGAATGTGCCCGCGCCCTGCTGTTCCAGATCTGCCAGGAAGCCGTGCAGTTCATCTACCATCCCTTGCAAAAAAGCATGGGCCAGCCCGCTGGGAGTAAAATTCTCCAGCGTGATTCCCTCCACACTGCCGCGCTTCTCCGGGTCTGTCCTTGTCCCCAGGAACTGTGTGTTCACCGTAAGCCCTGTGCTGCCGCTTCCCGGAATCTCTTCACTGAGCAGCCTGGACATCAGGGAATAGACATCTGTCGGCGCTTCTCCGGTGTATGCGGTAATCAACTGCCGGAAGAATCCCTCCAGCAGGGCATAAGACTTGCCGCCGCTAAGGGCAGCGCCAACCATCAACATCCCGCCGCCAGGGAACGGGCGTACCTCCATCGCGGAAGGTGCGTTGGCGCAGTCAGGCACCCAGACCGAAAGCTGACTCCCTGTGCCGATGTTCAGCAGTAGAGATTCTCCGGGCTGGGGCACACTGCCCAGGAAGCTGGCTTGATTATCCCCGAGCGAGCTGTATACGGGAATGCCAAGTGATGTGCTACCGATTGCCGTCCCGGAGGGGACGACCTGCGGCAAAAACGAAGGGTCGATCCCGGCGAGACTAATCGCAGTTCTATCGAAATCCCCTGTCCCCAGACTAAAGCCCCCAATCCCCACCGCCTGTGTTGCATCGATCCGCGGCACATCACTGTTCGCCAGCCTCATCGCAATATAGTCCGCAATCGTGCAGAAGCCGACTGCATGCTCAGGGACAAGCTGTCGGCACACATTATAGTAATGGGTAGCGAGTCCATAGCCGGGAGCTACAGTGTACCCGGTAATATTGCTGAGCTGCTGCGCATAGGTAGGACTGCGCATCCCTCCGGTGAGCTGTCCCGCCCGTCCATCCTGCCAGGTATACAGCGGACCTATAGCTCTCCCGCTTGTATCCAAATAGACAATCCCATGCATCTGCCCGGTTAAGCCAATTCCCGTTAATTCCGGCTGCTGCGCCAGCAGACGGTCAAGTATGTGTTCCACCTGCTTCACAATCAGTTCCGGGTCCTGCAGCCGCTCCCATTCCTGATTCAGGCTGAAAGGCAGGCTCGCTTGTGCTTCTGTAATACTATACAGAATCGTACGTTTCTCCAGATCATAGAGCAGCCCGGAGATGGATGTGGTTCCGATATCTAGTCCGGCCGTAATCATAGGCTCCATCCTCTTCCCTGTTGTATAGCCCATATGTTAAGCCTTCGCGAAGGATAGCGTCAACCGGGCGCATAAAACACTATGAAGCAAAAGATACTAGACCAGAGAAAGATAACTATACACGGAGGTACATATATGAGACTTCACAACAAAGTAGCTGTAGTAACCGGGGCGGCATCCGGGATGGGGAAGGCGATTGCCGTCCTGTATGCGAAGGAAGGAGCCAAGGTCGTAGTGGCGGATATTCATTTGGAGGCTGCAGAGACGGTGGCCGGTGACATTAAAGCTGGCGGCGGGGAAGCCATAGCGGTACAAGCCAATGTTGCAAATGAGTCTGATATCCAGAATCTGATCGACAGTACAGTCAACACCTACGGCACGGTAGATATTCTGGTGAATAATGCGGGGATCATGGATAACTTTGAACCGGCGGGTGATATTGAGGATGAGAGCTGGGAGCGGGTTCTCGCTGTCAATACAACTTCGGTGATGCGCGCTACGCGCAAGGTACTGCCTATTTTCCTGGAAAAACAACAGGGCGTTATCATTAACGTCGCCTCGGTAGGCGGTCTGTTCGGTGCCCGTGCCGGGGCGGCTTATACAGCCTCGAAGCATGCAGTTATCGGCTTTACGAAGAATACCGGATTCATGTATGCTGCCAAGGGAATCCGCTGCAATGCGATTGCGCCGGGCGGTGTGGAGACCAATATTGGTTCAACCATGACCCATATCAATCCTTTTGGCATGGAACGTACACAGCCGGGCATGGCGCTTAATCCACGGATGGGCCAGCCCGCAGAAATCGCACAGCTCGCTCTGTTCCTGGCTTCAGAAGAAGCAGGCTTTGTGAATGGGGCAGTCATTACAGCAGACGGCGGATGGACGGCTTATTAGTAAAGGCCATCCCCCGCATGCTACGGGAAGATGGCCTCTTTTCTTAAACTACCTTTATTGCTTCAGCTCCGTGCATCCTGCACCCTGATATTGCTCCCGAATAAGGTGGAATCACTCGTCAGCTTGTAGGCCGGATACCCGGCCTCTGCTTCGAGGCGCATAACGTCATCGAACAGCAATTCCTGCTGGCGGTCACACAGGAAGGTAAAGGGCTCGGTCTGAAACACAATATCTGTCGGCGAAGGCTCGCTAACTACCCGGATCACTAGCACGCCATTACAGCCGCAGTCCTCCGTATCGTAGAACATTTTGAATTGCCCGGGCTTCCCGGCCAGACTCTGCTCCAGCCGTTCGCGGGTCATTGCATTAAGCTCAATCTGCATCTGTAATTTCTCCCTTCAGGACAACCTGTCCGTTATGCTGTATCTGTAGGCGACAAGTATAGTCCCTAATCTACGCAGACCCGTGTGACAGCAGTCACTGTGAATGTGAAAATATAACTTTCAACGCAGCATGCCACATCATCGATATAATCTCCCTCCTGAATATAACACAGAAACAGGCGCTGCCATAACCCGGCTCACTGCCCGGAGATGTGGGCGCCTGCCCTATTCTGCTTCACCCGATCTGCGAACGTACGGCTTCCTCCAGATTCAGCAGCTCCGCCCTGACCTGGACCACCTCGCCAATAATGATCATGGCCGGATTGCTGATCTTCATTGCGGCGGCGACCTTGTCGATATTGCCAAGCGTGCCGGTCACGATCCGTTCGCGCACCGTTGTTCCGTTCTCAATTAATGCAACCGGGGTCTGCGGATCTTTGCCGTGTACCAGCAGTTCCTTGCAGATCTCCCCCAGCTTGCTTACGCCCATATAAATCACAAGCGTATCCACACCATGGGCCAGTGCATCCCAGCGCAGTGGCGAATCTTGGTCCTGGCAGCGGCTGCCGGTCACGATGGCGAAGGAGGCCGCCACACCGCGATGGGTCAGCGGAATGCCCGCAGAAGCGGCTGCGCCGACCGCCGAGGTGATTCCCGGAATCACCTCATAGGGAATACCGGCTGCAGCTGCGGACAACGCTTCTTCCCCGCCTCTGCCGAACACGAACGGGTCGCCGCCCTTCAGCCGGACTAAATGGCTTCCGGCTGAGGCATAGCGGATCATCAGCCGCTCTGTCGTCTCCTGCGGCATCGAATGCAGGCCCGGCGCTTTGCCGCAGTAGATGCGCACGGCATCGCTCCTGGCATAATCCAGCAGCTCCTCATTCACCAGCCGGTCATACAGAATGACATCGGCACATTGAATGCGCCGCAGCGCCTTCAATGTAATCAGCTCGGGATCACCTGGACCTGCGCCTACAATAGATATGCTGCCCTGCTTCATACGCTTTTCTCCAGGGCAGGTGTGCTCGCGAGCCCCGCCTCTCCGCGTCCCGGAAGCTCTGCTGCCGCAGTTGCTCCGGGTTTGCTGCCTTTTTGCGACCTGCTGCCTTTTTGCGATAAATAGAATAGCAGGCCCGTGAATAGCAGACCGCCCGCGAAGTTGCCGAGGAGCACCGGAATGCCGTTCCAGACCCACCAGTCCGCCATCGTCACATTCGCTCCAAGCATCATCCCCGCCGGAATGACGAAGAAATTGACAACCGTGTGCTCGAAGCCCTGTCCGAAGAAGGTCAGGATGGGGAGCCACATGGCGAGGATTTTGCCGGAGGTGGATTTCGAGGTCATCGCCATCACCGCACCCAGCGTAACCATCCAATTGCAGAGCATCGCCTTGATGAAGGCCAGCGCGAGCCCCTCTGCCCCCAGGCTCTGATAAGCCGTCGTCTTCCCTTCACTTGCCGTAATTAGCGTCTGCACCATGGGGTTCGACAGATCGGTGCCCATCCTCGTAATCGTCAGCCCGTATAATGCGGCATAGACGGCACATCCAATCAAATGTCCGAGAATGACCCAGAAGTAGTTCCCCAGCATGCGTCTGATGGTAGTCTGCTTCTCCAGTACGGCCAGCGGAATCAAGGCGAAGCTGCCGGTAACCAGCTCCAGCCCGAGGAGAATAATCATCACGAAGCCTACCGGAAAAAGAATCGCGCCCGCCATAGGGATCTTGGTCTGTGCCGCTGCGGTGAAGGCCAGTGTGGTGGCGCATGCCAGAATGGCACCGCCGAGACTGCCGCGGACAATGAGCTGCATGATGCCCAGTTCTGCTTTGGTTTTTCCCGCTTCAATCATGGAGCCCAGCACTTCGCCTGGTTTGACATAGTCCATTATGAATCCCCCTTTATACGTGTCCATGTATGAATGAATCAGATCGTTAAGTACAAGCTGCCTGTGGCGTGATCGACTTCCACCTCATAGGTGGTCACATGTCCCGTATCGGGGGCCTGCACCTCGCCTGTATGCAGCTCGATCCGCCAGTCATGGAGCGGGCAGTGCACCTTGGAGCCGCAGACCATACCCTCTGAGAGCAGGCCGCCCTTGTGCGGACAACGGTTCTCCACCGCCAGCACCTCTCCGCTGCTTAGCCGGAACAAGGCAATCTCCAAGTGATCTATCCGTATTGTTCGTGATCCTTTCAGATCCACATCATTCAGGTTGCCGATCAGCAGTTTCGTCATTGTCATCCTGGGGGCCTCCTTATACCGTCTCTGGCAAAGAGATCGGTTCGAAATTTTTGCGCAGCTCCGGGGTATTCACAATCTGCTTCCATGGATCGGTAGTCAGGCTGAGCGTCTTCTGAATTCTCTCCACCAGCGCCGCCCGTTCCTCCGGTGATTCCAGCGCCTGCTTGATGCTGTCCAGGCCCACGCGCTCGATCCACTGTGCGGTCCGTTCATTCCATCCGGCTTGCTCGCGGTAGTATTGCAGGAACGCACTTGCCCATTCCAGGACCTCATCATCGGTCTTCACCACGCAGAGCAGATCGGTCGCCCGGACATGAACGCCGCCGTTACCACCGACATGCAGCTCCCAGCCGCCGTCAATCGCGACCACCCCGAAGTCCTTGATTGTCGCTTCCGCACAGTTGCGCGGACACCCGGATACAGCCAGCTTCACCTTCCCCGGCGCATTCAGCCGTTCAAAAGCCTTCTCCAGCCGAATTCCCATCCCCAGCGCATCCTGGGTCCCAAAGCGGCAGAAGGTGGAGCCTACACAGGTCTTCACAGTGCGCAGCGTCTTGCCGTAGGCATGGCCGGAAGGCATATCCAGCTCCTCCCACATCTTCGGCAGATCCTCCTTCTTCACGCCCAGCAGATCCAGGCGCTGCCCGCCGGTGAATTTGACCAGCGGCACATCGTATTTCACCGCGACCTCCGCTATCTTGATCAGCTCCGCCGGAGAAGTGACCCCGCCGTAGATTCTCGGCACCACTGAATAAGTCCCGTCCTTCTGGATATTGGCATGGTAGCGCTCATTCGTATATCTGGATTCATTCTCATCCACGTATTCCTCCGGCCAGAGCATACCCAGGTAATAATTCAGCGAAGGGCGGCATTTCGGGCAGCCTTCCTCGTTGCTCCAGGACAATACATGCATGACTTCCTTCACCGTAGTCAGCTTCATCCGCTTAATCTCAGCGACAATCTCATCCCGGCCCAGCGTCGTGCAGCCGCAGATGCCCTCTTTGACCGTAACGGCAGCCTCTCCGGCGTAGAGCTGGAGCAGTCCCTCTACCAATGGCTTGCAGCCGCCGCAGGAGGCGGAAGCTTTGGTGCAGGCTTTGATCTGTCCGACACTGGTACAGCCGCCGGCGGTAATCGCTTCGGCAATGGTTCCCTTCGTTACTCCGTTGCAGCCGCAGATGATCTCGTCATCCGGCATCCCTTCCAGCCGGTTGCCCTTGGGCGCAGCCAGCGCATCAGCCCGAATGCCGAGCAACAGTTCTTTCTCGCGTCCCTTGATATTCTCGCCCTTCTTGATCATCGAGAAGAGCTGCGCGCCGTCATTCGTATCGCCGAACAGGACAGCGCCGATCAGCTTATCCTCCTGGATGACCAGCTTCTTGTAGATTCCCTCCGTCTCATCTTGGAACCGGAGCGCTTTTGTTCCGGGCTGCTCGTTGTATTGTCCCGCTGAGAAGACATCTACACCAGATACCTTCAGCTTGGTTGAGGTGACTGAACCGGCATAGCCCTCTGTGGGAGCGCCTGCCAGTCTTTTGGCCAGCACAGCGCCTTGCTCATACAGCGGGGCTACCAGGCCGTAGGCAATGCCGCGATGCTCTGCACATTCCCCGACAGCGTAGATGCCGGGCAGGCTGGTCTCCATATAATCGTTCACCACGATGCCCCGGTTCACCTCAATCCCGCTGCTGCGGGCAAGTATAACATTCGGCTTGATGCCGACCGCCATCACAATCAGATCAGCCTCCGCCATCTCGCCGTCTGCGAACAGCAGGCCTTTGACTCTCTTTTTGCCGAGAATGGCTTCCGACTGCTTCTTCAGCAGGAACTTCATGCCCTGAGCCTCCAGCTCTCCCCGCAGCATCCGGGATGCCGCCTCGTCTAATTGACGCTCCATAATATATTCGTGGATGTGAACAACCGAGACGTCCATCCCCAGATGCAGCAGCCCTCTGGCCGCCTCCAATCCGAGCAGACCGCCGCCGATGACAAGCGCTTTGCTGTATTTTTGTGAGACGTCCTGCATGATTTGAGTATCCTTGATGTCACGGAAGGCAATGACGCCCTCCTTCTCCGTTCCGGGAATCGGCAGCATGAAGGGATTGGAGCCAGTCGCCAGAATCAGCTCGTCATACGCGGTGGTAACTCCTTTATCCGTATAGACTGTACGTGCAGCAGTATCAATAGAAGTCACTGTGTGTCCGGTATATAGCTTGATGTTGAAGCTCTTGTACCACGCGAGATCATTAATGATGATTTCATCCAGACTTGCCCCGCCTGCCAGCACAGAAGACAGCATGATGCGGTTATAATTGGGATAAGGCTCTGTACCAAAAATCGTAATCTCGTACGCCTCCGGCGCCAATTTGAGCAGATGCTCAATGGCCCTGACCCCCGCCATCCCATTGCCGACTAATATCAGTTTTTTACGCTTCACTGTCATCTGTATCTCTCTCCTCTCCAGGTGCACAACAGAAATAGCCCGCTTCACCCCGCCCGGAAAAGATACATTTCCCGTAAGCGATATAAGTGAGAGCAGGCGCCATTGCCGCTTCAGCCGAATACATCGTTGTATTCGTGAATTGTTGAATTTGTTAAAACGACTATACTACAGCCGGTTACGATACGTCAATAATTATGACATATAAAATTTAATTAATTTAATTTATCGACAATAATGCTGAATTTGTGTTATATAATATAACATATCCTACCCTGTAATTGGATTGTCAGCAATCATACAAGATGTCTCTATTCTTAGGTAAAAGGAGCGTCGTCCCCCATGCATTCCCTGTTGGTTATAGAGCCTGCCGGAACAGAGAATCTCGCAGAAGCGCGCTCCTCTGATGGGCCTGATCACATTTTAAGCTCTTGCGGCTATGTAGTTGGAACCGCAGCGTCACCGGAGCAGGCCGCTCCGTTCATCGGCGATGCCGACGCCTTCATCCTCAATCTTCCGGTGACGGATATCAGCCACTGGAGATCCCTGCTGGTGCGGCAAAGGATCGCGCCGGTAATCTGGTGGTGTACCCCGCATACCGCTAACCTCTCCGTCTCTGCCTGCGGCGACGATATTATGGTGGACGGCATTTTGTCCCCTGCCATGAAGCCGCCGGAGATTCACTGGACGCTTCATTTCAGTGCCAGACAATGCTTCGAGCGCAAGCAATGGCTGAAGGAACGGGAGCAGCTGCTCTCCCGGATCGAGGAACGCAAATGGATCGATATGGCCAAAGGCATTCTGTCCAAGGCCAAGAATATCAGCGAATCGGAAGCCTACGACCTGCTGCGCAAGCAGGCGATGAATGAACGCAAACGGATCGTCGATGTAGCAACCTCCATCGTCAAGGTCTACCAGATGCTGCAGGATCAAACTTAAGGAGAACACCATATGATTAATATTCTCAAGGAAGTTGCCCGCGGCAAACGCGGTGCGAAGGATTTAAGCTACGGGGAAGCTGAATATGCGGCGGAAGCCATACTCACCCAGGCTGCTTCGCCGGTGCAGATCGGCGCGTTCCTGATTGCAGAGCGCATGAAGCTGGAGAGCCTGGAGGAGCTGGAGGCTTTTGTGGCAGTCTGCCGTAAATACGCTTTCCGTGAGCCTGTTCACCAGGGAATCGACTGCGCCGGTCCGTATGACGGCAGGGTACATTCGTTCATCGCCACCTTCCCTACGGCCTTTCTGCTGTCAGCCGCAGGTCTGCCGGTTACCCTGCATGGTTCAGCGGGCTTACCGCCCAAATGGGGCATTACGCTACAGGATATGATCCAGGCCAGCGGAGTGGATGTAGCCGGACTGAGCCGCTGCGACGCGGTTCATGCCGCTGAAGCCAGCGGGGTTCTGTTCGTGAAGTCGGAGCAGTGGTGCCCGCCGCTGGGGGAGCTTCGCGGACTCCGGGAGGACATTGGCATGCGGACGATTCTCAATACGGCGGAGAAGCTGATTGACTATTCCTGCTCACCGTTTATTGTATTCGGGATATTCCATAATACGGTATTCGACCGGATCTCCCGGCTCATTGTGAAGCTCGGCTATCAGTGCGGGCTGGTAGTGCAGGGTGTGGAAGGCTCGGAGGATCTGTACATTGACCGGCCGAACCGCGTATACCGGATTCAGGATGGAGCGGCGGAGCTGGATATCATTGACCCCGAGGCGCTTGGCCTGGAGGTGACACTGCCTGAGGAGCAGGAGTGGACAGCTCTGCGGCAGCTCCGTATAGCAGAGGAGGTCCTGCAAGGCGGCGGGCATATGGCCTACTACAACCAGACGCTGCTGAATGCCGCTGCGAGACTGCATGCCGCCGGGCGTGTGAATTCTATTGAGGAAGGCGTCTATACCTGTAAGCCTCTGCTGGATAACGGGCGGGCTTGGGAGACCTATCAGCGCTGGCAGCACGCACTGGCGGGCAGCAGGGTCGCTTCACTCGGGCAGGGATAAGAGTAGCCGGCAGAGCCCGACTTCTCCGTTCGCCAGTTCATTGAGGTGCACACAACCTTGTATGGCTGCCTCCTGGGAATTCGGGTGCACTTCTGCACCTCATTTGCCGCTTATGGGTGCGTCTGGCAAATTCAGGTGCACTTCTGCACCTCATTTTCCACTTTTAGATGTGTCTGGCGATTTCAGGTGCACTTCTGCACCTCATTTTCCACTTTTAGATGTGTCTGGCGATTTCAGGTGCACTTCTGCACCTGATTTGCCGCTTTCGACTGTATCTAGCGAATTCGGGTGCACTTCTGCACCTGATTCCCTACCTTTGGCTAGTTTATGCCCCGCGCAGCAGTAGCAGCTCTCGAATGTATTCGGTTTTCCGCACACATTCGGCCCACACGCCCTCGCAATCACTATTGTATTCGGTTTTCCGCACACATTCGGCCCACGCGCCCTCGAAACCACTATTGTATTCGGTTTTCCGCACACATTCGGCACACTCGCCCTCGCAACCACCAATGTATTCGGTTTTTAGCACACATCCGGCCCACAGACCTCACGCCAGCCCATTGTATTCGGTTTTCCACACACATCCCAAAAAAGCGTGCCATCCGCATTCCTGCGGTGCACGCTCTTTTCCGTTAATGCAAATGCTTCCGTTAATCCGTATGCAGCGCTCCCTGCGGCTTGCCGGAACCTGAGTTCCCGGCGGGCTCTCTGGCATCACTTTTGCCACCCAGCTTGAACACCAATATCCCGCCTACGATAATAAGCACGCCGATCAGCTGGTTGAACGAGAACGGAACCTTTGCCAGGCCCAGCCAGCCCAGTGAATCCCAGAGCAAGGCGAAGCCGAGCTGGGCAGTTAGTACAATCGAGATGGCATAGGTAGCGCCAAGAATTCTGGTAGCCTGGACCAGGCAGATCACGACCCCCACGCCGATCATTCCGCTTAACCAGTACCAGGGCTGCATGTGCTGCAGCGTGAACATATTTTTCCCTTCCATAATCAGCCCCATGACGAGCGAGGCGGCGAAGCCCATGCCCAGCACTAGTGTAGTGGTTGACCAGGAGCCTGTGTGCTCATTAACCTTGGCGTTGAAAATATTCTGTAAACTGACCAGCGCGCCCGCGATCAGTGCAAGTACTAACCCTGTTAACATATCTTTTGCCCCCTTCGTTTAGAACTTCAGTACAACTACCCCGAGAATCATCATCCCGATGCCGATAAACTGCGGCAGCTTCATTTTCTGCCGGACGACTCCGAACCAGCCCCGGATGTCAATGATAAACGTCAGGCAGAGCTGGGCAATCAGCAGCGCCGAGATCGTCAGCGTAACCCCGATGTTCTGAATCGCAGTCACCTCGCTGAAAATCACGAAGGCGGCCAGACCGCCGCCGCTGATGTATAGCGGATGTACCTTGCGGAAGCCGTGCTTTTTCCCGTCCCGTACCACCAGCGCTATCGCTAACGCCATAATGAATCCGGTAAGCTGGGTAATGGTGGCCGCCTGCCACGTGCCGATATCCTGACTGATTCTGGCATTGGCTACCCCCTGAAGTGTAATGCAGGCTCCGGCCAAAAATGCGAATAGTATTCCTTTCATCTGTCTCTCTCCTCTATTTGCTTCTCTGTACTTATTAAAAGCCAGTTCGCCGGATTGTGGAAGGACATATGTCCTATTTGGTAAAAGTGTACTCGCCTCGCCGCCTGCATCGCCCTGCTAAAGAGACAACAAGCCCGTTTCAGGCCGGGTTCCGGCTCAAAACGGGCTTACTCTCTCTTCTATATTCAGGAGATGAGGCTCATCTCCCGCAGCTTGTCCATGATGATGACGCTGACCGCCGATACCCGGTCTATGTCCTTATAGGTTAACCAGGCCAGCTCTTCAATCTCCGAAGCCGGGGCAAGCTCACCTGTGAAATCTGCGGTAAGGCAGGTCATCCGCACGAGCACGCCTTCCGCTTTGCCATGGGCCGGAGCCTCGAAGCTTCCGAACTCCGCAATCGTCTCCGGCAGGATCTGAACGGACAGCTCCTCCTCAACCTCACGGATCAGAGTCTCTGCATCACTCTCGCCGGGCTCCCGCTTGCCGCCGGGAAAATAATAAGTGTCTTTACCTTTGGATCGCGCGCCCAGCACCTTGCCGTCTACGACGTAAATCCAGGCTACCTTATCTATTACATTAGTCATTGTCAATCTGCACCTTTCCTTCTACTTCACAATGAAACGGTATTGCTCTCTTAAGAACCGTGTACCCGATCCTGCTTGCTGCTTGAATATGCATATGCTGTCCGGCCTCTTCCCAGGGTACAGCATATCCCTCCCCCTTGGCACAAAAAATAGACGCCGAGGAGTAGGCCGGATCTGCATTTTTATTATAATTCCGCTGCTCCACCACCGTCTTGGTCTGATGGCAGGGCTCATATCCGGCTACTCTGAGCGACATCGATCCCTTGCCCTGCGTCATCGCTGCCAGTCTCACTCCGTAATTCATGAAGCTTGCCGCCGGAACTGTGCCGGTAATTACGGCCTTGGACGGTGTGATATCCGGGGGATTGAAGCGGCCTCCAGCCTGCTGGATATCACTCATAACCTTTCCCACATCGTCCGGATCTATCCGGATTTTCAGGTCGTAGACCGGCTCCAGCAGCAGATTCTCTGCCTGCTCCAGCCCCTGGCGCAACGCGCGGTAAGCCGCTTCCCGGAAATCGCCGCCGCTCGTATGCTTATTATGCGCCCTTCCCGTAAGCAGGGTGATCTTCAGATCCGTCAGCGGGGAACCGGTCAATAGGCCGTGATGGCCGCTCTCCAGCAGATGCTGCTCAATCTGATGCTGATAGCCTGCCGCCAGATCATCCGGGTGGCAGCGGTTAATGAAGGTGATCCCGCTCCCGCGTTCCCCGGCCTCAAGCATCAGATGAACCTCGGCGTAGTGGCCCAACGGCTCGAAATGCCCACAGCCATAGACCGTACCGGCAATAGTCTCCTTATAGAGAATCTCCGGCGCGCCAAAAGAGATCTTAAGCTGAAACCGCTCCGCCACAATCTGCTCAAGAATTTCAAGCTGTATCCCGCCCATCACTTGAATATGCAGCTCCTGAAGATCTTCATCCCAGCTTACATTCAGTGACGGATCTTCCGCGCCGAGCTGTCCGAAGGCATGCATCAGCTCCTTCAGGTGCACGGGCGGCTTGAAGAGCACCTTGGATTTCAAGGTGGGAATAAGTCCGCTGCCCTGCGCGTCCTGAAGTGCGCCCACTCCCGCACCCGGAAGCACGGAGCTTAGGCCTACAACGGCGAACAGCTCCCCGGCGGCGGCCCAGTCCGCAGCACTATAAGCAGTACCGTTGTACTTGCGGATTCCGGTAATCCGTTCAGATATTTGTTCTGACTCGGGTCCATACGTCAAGAACTCACGGTTCTTCAGGACTCCCTGCAGCGCTTTGATGTAGGTGATGCGGGTGCCTCTGGCATCGTGGCGGATCTTGTAGACCCTCCCGGCAAAAGGCAGCGTATAATCGTACTCCGTGAACGTGAGCGCATCCAGAACCTCCAGAAATTCACCCACGCCCTGGTCCAGCAGCGCAGAGCCCTGCATACACGGAAAAATCTCTCCGCACTTCACCATAGACCTCAGCGCACTGCGGCAATCGCTGTCCGTCAGCGTGCCTTCAAGATAAGATTCCAGCAGCGTCTCGTCGCGTTCGGCAAGGAACGATTTCATCTCCTCGGTCCATGCTGCTTCCGGCTGCTCCGGCAACAGCAAGGCATCACCGCTAAGCAGTTGCCGGATCTCTTCCAGGACCCGTTCAGGATCACTGCCTGCACGGTCGGTTTTGTTAATGAAGATCAGGGTGGGAATCCGGTGCTGGCGCAACAGCTGCCAGAGCGTTTCGGTGTGGCTCTCTACACCCTCCACCGCGCTGAGAATCACCACTGCATAGTCCAGCACTTGCAGACAGCGCTCCATCTCCGGGGAGAAATCGACATGGCCCGGCGTATCCAGCAGGAAATAGCGGGCATCCTTATAGGTGAACTCCGCCTGATCGGCGAAGACGGTAATCCCGCGTGCTTTTTCAATCTCATGGGTATCCAGGAACGTATCCTGATGGTCCACACGCCCCCTGCTGCGGATGGCTTCGGTATGGTAGAGCAGCTGCTCGGCGAAGGTCGTCTTCCCGGCATCTACATGGGCGAGCAGTCCGACAGTTATATTCATACAGTACCGCTACACCTCTCCACGGATATGCGGAACCACTTCTGAATGGTAAAAAGCAGCCAAGCGCTCCATATCCCCTGGGTTGAAGGAGGGTACATCCAGAGTGGCCAGATTATCGTTCACCTGAGACTCATTCTTGAAGCCCGGAATCACACAGCTGACGGCCGGATGGTCCAGAATCCAGCGCATAGAGGCCTGTGCCATATTGCCACGTCCTTCAGTGATCCACTCCAGCTTCTGCGCCAGTTCTACACCTTTAACAAAAGGCAGCCCGGCAAAGGTTTCGCCCACATTGAACTGCTCCCCGTTCGCGTTGAACTTGCGGTGGTCGTTGTCCTGGAAGGTACTGGACGGCGTGAATTTGCCGGTCAAGAGACCGCTGGCCAGCGGCAGGCGCACCAGGATGCCTGCACCCTTGGCAGCAGCCTGCGGCAATAGCTCCTGTGCCGGCTGCTGGCGTAACAGATTGAAGATCACCTGCAGCGCCGCAACGCCAGGATACTCCAAGCAGAGCAAGCCCTCCTCGATAGTCTCAACGCTGACGCCGTAGTGACGGATTTTACCCTCTGCCTTCAACTGGCCTAGCGCCGCGAACACACTCCCATCACGCAGAATCTCCATCGGCGGACAATGGATCTGATACAGATCAATCGCTTCCCGCTCCAGACGCCGCAGACTCTGCTCACAGTATTCGCTGATCCGGCGCGCGGAGTAATTCTCCGGGTCATGGATATCACCGGCGCGGCAGAACTTCGTGGCAATATGTATCTCATCCTGCTTGCCCCGGGTCGCCTTGGCGAGCAGCTCCTCCGCATGGCCTCCGCCATAGACATCTGCCGTATCGAAGAAATTCACGCCCTGCTCCATCGCCGCCTGCAAGCCTCTCAGCCCGTCCTCATCCTTGCTATTCCCCCAGTCCCCGCCAATCGCCCAAGTGCCAAAGCTGACCTCACTGACAGACAGACCCGTGTTTCCCAGTTCGCGGTATTTCATTCTATGAACCTCCGTTTATGAGTTTGTGTGGAACCGTTCACAACTCTTCTTATTATGAAGGGTTTGGGCGGTCAGGTCCAGTTGGTAGCCGGATTGAACTTGAAGCATGGTCGTCCTTGCGGCGAACGAACATTCATATGGACTTCCCGCCTGCGATCTGGACGATCTTCTGAATCGTGCCGGGTACTTCATCACTGTCGTTGATTACAAACAGATGCTCCGATTCATGAACGGCATAATCCACTAACGTCCGGGTCAGAGCGTCCTTGAGCGTATTCGCCCCTTGCTTGGGCAGCAGACTTTCGTACCGGGTATTGATGAATTCAGCCAGATCATCCCGGTCAATGACAACCGATTCAGGTAAGCACCGCTCTAATTCTCTGGCAAATGTGGTCTTCCCGCTATGCGTTTTACCGACTGTAAGGATTGCTAACCTCTTCATCAATACCGCTCCTATACGATAAAAGTATTAAGCTCTTTCGTTCTCTCTCTGCGGGTACGACTATCCTTCCATGACAAAAGCAAATACCGGATAACTCTCCACCGGCTCGAAGCCGAGCCTCAGCGCCAGCTTATGTGAAGCCACATTCTCATGCGTTGTTTCCCATAAAGGAAGCATTCCCTGAACGAGATAGTGACTAATTAACGATACAGCGGCGAGTGTAGCATAGCCCTTCCCGCGCTCCGATTCTGCATAAGTATCTACATCAATGAAGTACCTGTTATTCACGCTGAAGCCGTTATTTTTGCAAATAGAGACCACTTCATCCCTGATCTTCACTACAGCACCAGTGGTTGTCAGCCCAATGAACCTGTCCTCTCGTACAGACCCCTTATGGGTGAGCACGGGAAATTCCTCGCAGGCGACAGATAGATCTCCCTCCAAGGGGATAGCAGCACGCCTGTTTTTTAGCTGAACAAATCGTTCGCTATTGAACTCATAGACCGACTCCATATGTCTGTCTACGCTCAGCCCGGCAATCTCCAGCTTCAATAGTTCCGTCCATGAATCACTATCATCCGTATAGATCTCGAACCATTTCTCTTGCCTCTGCTGGCAATCAGGTACGACTACCGTCTGCAAAAAAACCATCAGCTTCAGCCGGTTGATCTCAGTACTGATATCTCCGGCAGCATACATCCATCTCCCCGTAGCCCATACCACAGCCAGTGTTGGTGCTTCCGTATGATCAGCAAATACCCGCCCGGGATAGTTCTCCAGCAGGACGGATAAGGCGGGAATGTACTGCTTTTTACCGGCGTAAAAATCATAAACCGCAGTATAATTCCCAGGTTGCAGCTCCATCAGCCCATTAAGCTCATTAAGCTCATTCATTGCGATCTCCTCCATTCAAGCCTCTACTTAATACCGCAGCACCAGTACAAACCGCATACCCCGCTCAAGCGGCTCCGCGAAGATATCGCCGCCCATTTTCTGCAGCAGCTGCTTGCAGATGAAGAGGCCGAGGCCATTGCCCGGCTTGCCGTCCGCATTGGACCCGCGCCAGAAGCTGGTGAAGATATGGGGCAGCTCGCTCAGGAGCAGCGGCTCTCCCGAATTCTCGATCACAATCAGCTGGCGGTAATCCTCCTCGCGGAAGGTAATAGAGATCGACCTGCCGTCTCCATACTTAATGGCATTCTCAATGAGATTATTCAGCACCTCATGCAGCCGTTCTTCGTCTCCAAGCAGCAGCTTGTCCTGATAAGCACCTGCCGTGAGCTCCACCTTCAGAAGCTCCAGCCGCTCCTTATGGTTACGGATGACCTTGCCGACCAGACCGCTAAGATAGAACTCTCCCGGGGCCACCTCTATATTCTGCAGAGAAGAGACGGAAGCGGTGATGATCCCGCCGATCAGCTGCTCCATTTGTTCTGCTTGCTGACCAATCAGCCGGGCGGCCGATTGCCGCTTGACTTCGCTGTCATAGAGGCCGTCCGCCAGGGCGCTGGCGTAGAGCCTGATCGTGGCGACTGGGGTTTTAAGCTCATGCGAGAGAGACGCGATCAGCGTCTGGCGGTCCTTTTCCAGGCGGAGATTCGTCTCTTTCTGGGTATCCAGTGTCTGCCGCAGCAGGTCCAGCCCCCACACGAACCGGCCGAAGTACCGGCTACGGTGCTCCTTCATACCTATGCTCAGCTGCCCCCTGGATAACTCATAAGGTAACTCCTGCAGAGTATGGAACGGCCGAAGAATCTGCTTACGGATGTAGAACAGCAGCACCATCACGGCTCCAAGCGCCGCCAGCAGGAACAGATCCAGAACCAGAAGCGCATGAACATCCGGCCCGGGCATCCGATAAGAGAACCTTAAGTATCCTGCGATTTGCTGATCCGCATACAAGGGCTTGACCATGAATTCATTGCTGTCCTCCACCTCGATACCGGCAAAAAAGCGCTGAACCTCATCCGGCCCCGCCTCCTTCCCGATCCAGCTTAAGCCGTTCACGTAGGTATACCTGTTCAGATCAGGCAGCAGTTCCTCCGGAGGAATTCCTCGCTGCACCTGCTCATAGATTCGGTTGATCTCTATCCGGTAAGCCTTCCCGGCCGTCCCTGTCTCCCTGGAGGATACATATCCATTAAGAGCCGCTATGAACGTCAGCCCGAGAAGTAACGCCCAGAGCATCAGCCTGTTAAATGCCTTCATATTTATATCCCACTCCCCAGATGGTAACGATGCGCCTTGGATCTTTGGGGTTATGTTCGATTTTGTCCCGCAGCTTGTTCATATGTACGGTCAACGTGGACGGCTCACTGAAGCTGTCTGCCCCCCATACCTGCTGGAACAGCCACTCCTTGCGCAGCGCTTTGCCCTTGTTGCTCATCAGCAAGACCAACAGCTCGTACTCTTTGGCTGTCATCCCGAGTAGCTGACCGCTTCTATATACTACTCTTGCGGTCTGATTCACTGTAAGTTCGCCATCCGTCAGCAGCAGCTTGTTCTCGTTCATCTCATAACTCCGCCGCAGGTGCGCCTTGACCTTCGCCGTCAGCAGAGGAGCCGAGAAGGGCTTCTCCAGGTAATCGTCCGCACCCAGCTCAAGCCCGATAATCTTGCTCTCATCCCCGTGGCGTGCGCTCATGATCAGAATCGGCAGATTGAACTTCTCCCTGGCGATTCTGCATACGGCGAAGCCGTCCAGCCCCGGCAGCATAATATCGAGCAGCAGCAGCTTGACGGCATTCGTCTCCAAATAAGCCAAGCCCTCTTCCGCAGAGGCCATACTGCATACAGAATATCCTTCCACCTGCAAAAAATCCTTCATCACCTCCGCCAGCTCCGCATTATCCTCAATGATCAGAATGTCCGCCACGGTTCTCTCCTCCTGCTGCTTGCAGCTTCTTACCAGCCCATCTCCATCAGCCAGCCGGTCAGGCTGCGTTCACGTTCCCTCGGACCTTGCTCCGGCATATATTTGCCCAGCACATGCTCGCCCTGAATATTTCCATCTACCATATACAGCACCTTATCACTCTGCGCGGCTACCTTCACATCGTGTGTAACCACCATCAGCGTTGTTCCTTCCCGGTTGATCCGGCAGAGCTCGGACATGACCTCCTGTGCGGCTTTGGAATTGAGCGCACCTGTCGGCTCATCTGCGAACAGCATAGCCGGCTTGTTGATGAGCGCCCGGCAGATGCAGGCCCGCTGCAGCTGTCCGCCGGACACCTCTGTAATGTCATGGCCCGCTGTCTCCATAATGTTCAGCTTCCGCATCAGCTCATCGGCATATTGATTCACCTCGCTGCGGCTGCGTCCCTGTCCGCCTCTCTTGCCGCTCAGCGACTCATAGCCTGATAGAATAATATTATCATAAACCGAGAGATTGCTCAGCATATGCATCTGCTGGAAGATGAAGCCCATTTTGTGCAGCCGCAGTTCAGCCATGCCCTTCTCAGAGAGCTGCGAGAGACTCTCCCCGTCAAAGACCACCTCGCCCGCCGTAAGCCGGTCCATCCCACTGACGGTATAGAGCAGCGTAGACTTACCCGAACCGGACGGCCCCATGATAGACACGAACTCCCCGGCATGAAGCGAGAAATTGATATTCCGCAGCACGTTATTCTGACTTTTATTGACGATATAGGTCTTACATAGGTTGGTTACTTCCAGTACTGCTGCCATTTCGCCACTCCTTCTTTTCTTTTAATATAAACGCTTGGATCTATTTACAAGAATCACAAAGTTATAAACATTGAGCTTAATCGTCGCTGCGGTGAACATTTGGACTTCCGGCCACTGTTAGGTTTGGATTTCCTGATTTGGACCGCTGCTCACGGTAGAAATCCAAACCTAAAGGCGGACGCTACCGCTCCTCCAGTTCCAAATTTCCCCTCCGCTCCTTTAGCTTTTTGTTATTTCCCGTGATTCTTATTCTAGAATCCAATCGCCTATTCCTTATTCATATTCCATATCTGCACACGCTTGATCTGGCCGCAGCTGGTATACACTGCCAGCATGACCACGGCAAGGATCAGCAGCGGATACAGCAGATAGACCTGAAGCGGAAGAATATTTAACTGGAGGCTGGTCAGTCCGAAGATCCGGAAAATGAGACCCAGCAGGCGGCTGCCTAGGGTGTTCGCAGCGATAACGCCCAACACCAGGGAGACGGACATAATAATCAGAATGCGCAGCGCCTGCCACCGCCGGATCGCGGCATTCGTGAAGCCGATGCTTTTCATGACAGCAATGCCGTGAACCTCCTTCGCAATCATCAATCGGACGAACAGGCTGGTGATGAAGAACGTAATGAGGCAGATGATAGCCGTAAGCAGCCCATTGATGCTGTGAAGCTGGCCCATGAAGCCGCCCGTGATCTCTCCCAGCAGTTCAAACGAGGTTTTGAAGCCTTGTTCCGGGAATTGCTGCTGAATTTCCTTCATCATCCCTGCCTTCGCTTGCTCCGGGGCATGGAGTTCGCCGGAGAACATGTAAGCGGGTATTGTCTTCAGCTCATAGTCCCGTGCAATCCAGACCGCATACCCCTCGTTAGAGATACTTTGGAACAGTCCGCTGATCATGAAGGTCCCCTGAACCCCGCCGATTTCAAAAGTAATATTATCGCCCACCCGCTTCCCGTATTTCCCGGACATGATGGTTGTAATCGCAATTTCATTCTTCAGGAGCGGGGCTGTCCCTTCCAGAATCTCAACAGATCCGTTCTGATCATTCTTCTGGCCGTTGATCCGCCGGTTGGCCTGCCCGTTATCGGAGATATATTTGGTACTTACCGTATAATTCGCTGTAAGCGTGACCTCGAAGCCCTGATCCTTCAGCCGCTTGGACAGGAGTGCCTTGTCCTGTTGGATCTTCTCAACGGGTTTCTCTGCCACGACGGTTGAGCTATAAAAATCCGCACCAATTGTACCTAAATATTCCAGGAACTTAGGAGTTACAATGGTATTGGTCAGATTGACCGGGATCAGAATGATCGCGGAGCTTAGGATCAGCGTCAGGATCAGCGAAGTGTAGCTCTTGAGCCGGTTCAGCACATCGCTCAGCGCGAGGAAGAACGGGGGCCGGAGGAAACGGCTTTTGTGTAAATGAATGCGCCGGGATGCCTTGAAGCGTTCGCCGGTCTGGCCTTGCCGGATTGCATCGATGGCCGAGGCCTTGTTAATCTTGCGCATGCAGAGTAAGCAGAACAGCAGAATGAATGCGATCATAACCACCGTGCTAAGCGCCGAGATCATTATATTGGTGCTGCCTCCGGGTAAAATCATATACTGCGAGGTTTTGCGGGACATCAGCGCAGTCAATGGGAGACTGATGCCGAGTCCGAGAACGCCGCCGAGACAGGCCAGCCCTGTATATTTTGTCAGGTAGAGCTGCTTGATCGCCCGGTTCCTGAACCCGATGGCCTTCATAACGCCAATCTCCTTGTATTCATCCTGCAGAGTGGAGACAATGGTGAAGCGCAGGGTCAGAAAAGCAATGAAGATCAGAAACACGCTAATTGCAAACATCATGGCCGAGATCATCCGGTCCGTCATATAAGTCATCTTGACCAGCGCCTTATCCACCTCGAAGCTGATGGGCAGATCACTGTTCGCAAAAGAAGATGATATCTCAGTAGACGCTACACCCGGTGCCGCCACGAAGCTCCATAGATTCATCCGTTTATCTTCGGGCACCAGCTTCTCTATTTCCTTGAAATCCTCTGCTGACAGCATGAGGCGCTTCAGTCCCAGCAGATCTGCCCCCATGAACGCATCCTTGAAGTAACCGTTCACCGTGAACGTTCTCGTAATCTCACCGAACTTAAGCTTCAGCTGCTCTCCCGGTACGATACCACTGCTTAGCATCAGGCTGGCCGGAAGACCGATCTCCCCTGGGCGAAGTGAATATCGCTCATTGTCTTCACCGAAGACCAGGTTCACCTGCTCAGGAATGGCGGACAGCACGAAGCTTACATTTCCCGAGAAGCTCTTGCGGCCTTCAGGCATCGTAACCTGATTCAGTAAGAGATTGAGCTGCCGTTCTGTATAAGCTGTCTCCACCTTCTTTTCCTGCTTGACCCAGTCTTCTACTGCCGAGTTATAGACGGGGTCATTGGCCAGCGTGATATTAAGATCCGCCACCTTGCTGGCTTCGATGAAGCTGCCCAAGGCGCTGGAGGTGGAATACATCAGGCTGGAGCTGCTTGCGGCTAGTGTGGAGGCCAGGATGATGAGGATCAGCAGAACGGTATTCATCACCTTTTTACGCCGCAAATCCTTTTTTAGAATAGTCAGGAACACGTTAATTTTCTCCCTTCGTCAAGCTCTGTCCTGATTATAAGACTTCAAATGTTAAATAATCCTTAAGTCGGTCCAATCCTTGCTTACCCTATGAAAACAGCAAAAAGAGCTACGGAATAAACGCTCCATAGCTCCTTAACTGCCCTACCTCAGAATTGCCCTTTAGCAAAATTGTAAAATGCCAGTGTGTCTTCCCATGCCGGGAATCCGGCCTGAGCCAGCTTGTCGCTGCCCCCGCCCTTGCCCTGGTATCCGCCCAGATGAGCCTTGAAAAATGCCCCGCACGAGAATTCCGCAGAGCCGCTATGCGCGAGTACGGCCTTATTCTCCGCCGCACTCAGCAGCAGCACCGGAAGGTCGGTCAACGCCGTCAGCTTCGCAGCCAGACTCTGTAGATCCTTAAGCGTTCTCCCGTCCGACATATGCGTGAGCACCCGGCTGCCCTCTTCCATAGAAGCTAACAGGTCCCGGGCCAGATAGCTGTCGTTCTGCTCCTTCACGGCAGCCAGCTCTGCTACCAGCAGCTTCTGCTCCTGCTCCCATTTGCTGATCCGGTCCATAATTTCGTCCTTGTTCGTATTGAATTTGGCCGACAACAGACTCAGGATTTGCATTTGATCGTTGAATTCCGCAAGCGCCCGGCTCCCGCATTTGAAGGTAATCCTGATATTGCCCTTCTGCTTCTCGGACCGCAGCAGCTTGATCATCCCAATCTCCCCTGTCGAAGACACATGGGTGCCGCCGCAGGCGTTATGCTCAACACCTTCAATCTCGACAATCCGGATGTCCTCCGTTACCTTAGGAAGCTTCACCAGCGGCAGCTTGGCCATTTCCTCTGCGGTCACGAAGTAGCTGGTAATTGCGCGGTTCAGATAGATCTGACGGTTCACCTCTTGTTCAGCCTCCGCCAGCTGCGCCGCAGATAGTTCCGGCAGATCAAGATCAATCGTGGCATAATCGCTGCCCAGGTGGAAGCTCTGTGTCAGTGCCTGATACAGCTCGCGGAATACCGCCGACAACAGATGCTGGCCGCTATGCTGCTGCATATGGTCGAATCTCCGGCTCCAGTCGATGGCGCAGTCTACTTCAGTCTGCCCGGGAAGCTGCGCTACTTTATGCAGTACCTCCTGATCCTCCAGCACCACATCCAGTACAGCAATCCCGCCGATGGTACCCGTATCGCAGGGCTGTCCGCCGCCGTGCGGGTAGAAGGTCGTCTCCGCAAGCGTCACATAGCTCCCGTCTTCACGCTCTATCGCGGAAGTGATCACGGTACTCCATTCTTGAATATAAGCTGAATCATAATATAGCTTCTTGGTCATCCCTTAAGCTCCTCCATTCGCGTCCGTTGCAGGTCCGAAGAACTTCTCCATGACCACGTAATCCTTGCCGCCTTTGCTGAACACTTCATCCGTTCTCTGCATGCCGAATTTCTTGTAAAAGCCTGCCTTGTACGTTCTGGCATTACAGAAAATCCGCCGCACCCCCGCCTTCTCCGCTTCCGCAAGAACCGTCTTCAGCAGCTTGCTGCCATAGCCCTGGCCCTGCTCCAGCTCCAGGGTAGCGAATTTGCGGAACTGTGCATCTGTGCCGTTGACGAAGAGGGATAACACAGAAACCAGACGCTCCCCCACATACAGCCCGTAATGCTTGCCTTGATCGTCATCTGCCAGCTTAATATAATCCGGCTCCCGCTCAGGCCACATCACTTCATGCCTAAGCTTCCATACTTCTTCCTTATGTATAAGCTTGATCTCCATCTCATCCACTCCATTAGTTGTGCTTAATGCATCGTATCCCATATTTGCTTGCCGATCAATATGACAGTGACTGTAATGAATAACGGCCGAATATACGCTGCCCCTTTGCGGATCGCCATCCGGGAGCCGACAATGGCTCCAATCACCATCGGAATCCCCAGAATCAGCCCGTGGGTGTAACTGACAGAGCCCAGGGCAATGAATGTAAGCAGGCTTGTGATGTTGCTGGCGAAATTCAGGATTTTGGCGTTGCCTGCGGCGGTGACAAATTCAAACCCCATCATCAGAAAAGCGAAAATCAGAAACGACCCCGTTCCCGGGCCGAAGAACCCGTCATAGAAGCCGATTATGAGCGCTGCCATGCTTCCCGCCAGACGTAATTTACCGTTGCTGGCAGAGAAGGTGGAGACGTCTCCCCAGGCTTTTTTGAACAAGGTGTAGATTGTAATGACCACCAGCATCACGATCACCAGCGGCTTCAGGAACTCGGAAGGCACCTGACGGACAGTCAGCGTTCCGGCCATCGCTCCAATGATCGACAGCGGGATCAGCGTCCGCACCAGCTTGAAATTGATTTTGCCGGAACGCACGAACGAGGCGGTGCTGGTCAGCGAGCACATCGAACCGGCCAATTTACTGCTGCCCAGCAGCAGCGGAAGCGGAATCCCTACCGCCAGCAACGCCGGAATCGCGATCAGTCCGCCGCCGCCCACTACAGAATCAATTAATCCGGCCAAAAATCCGCATACCACCAATATAAGAACCATACTGAGCGTCCAGTCTTCCATTACTGCGCCATCCCCCCGCTACTCTAATCTAATTCCATCCGTGAGCGGCATACCACACGCCGTCCCTGAATGTATTCCAGGCCTCCTGTACGAACGGGATGATATTCTCCGGCAGCGCATCCACCGGGAACCAGCTTACCTCATCGCATTTGTCAGGCTCCATGTTGCGAATCTCTCCGCTCCACTGCTCCGCCCTGAAAAAGAAATCCACCCGCTCATCCCCGGAGGTCCGCAGGTGCATCGTTCCGATCAGGGTAAGATCGGCGGGAGCTATAACCGCACCGCATTCTTCCCGGACCTCGCGGATGGCAGCGGTATGCAGCGGCTCGCCGCCATCCAGCTTCCCGGCAGGCAATCCATACTCCCCGTCATGATGTCCTGTATTCTTCCGTCTCAGCAGCAGGACTTGTCCGTCCTTAATCAGAAATACATGGACCACACTGACTAATCGAAAGACTTCCATTCCAATTCTTCCTCTCCATTCTCACTGAACAAAATCACCCTTACGGGTGAATGGGATTACCTGCGCGCTAATACAGTGTATGTTGTTTTCCACATACATTTAGGCCATACGCCAGCTTGGTAGCCAATGTATGTTGTTTTTCACATACATTTGGGCCATGTGCCAGCGTGATAGGCCATTGTATGTTGTTTTTCATATACATTTGGGCCATGCGCCAGCTGGTAGGCCATTGTATGTTGTTTTCCACATACATTGGGTCCACAACAGGAGGAAACTATAGTTTCCTGTACAACAACACGAAAGAATAAGCGGACAAGCCTGGAAATCGGCTTGCCCGCTCATTCAAGTTACCGCTATTCTATTCTTCCGAATCCACGTTGTGGTAGACCTGCTGCACATCGTCCAATTCTTCGAGCGCATCGATCAGCTTCTCGAACTGAGCCTGCGCATCTTCAGGAATAGCTACATAGTTCTGCGGGAGCAGCGTCAGCTCGGCTACGGTGAATTCCGTGATTCCCGCGCCGCGGAAGGCTTCCTGTACCGCATGGAACTGATCCGGCTCAGCATACACGATTACCGCCTCGTCTTCTTCCAGCACATCGCGGACATCCAGGTCTGCTTCAATCAGCAGCTCCATCACCTCATCCGCTGATTTGCCTTCTACCCCGATTACCGCTGTCGGATCGAACATATACGTAACCGATCCACTGACGCCCATGTTGCCGCCGTTCTTGCTGAACGTGGAACGGACCAGCGGAGCCGTGCGGTTGACGTTATTCGTGAGCGCATCGACTACAATCATCGAGCCGCTTGGACCGAAACCTTCATAACGCAGCTCAACGTAAGTCTCATCGCCGCTGCCCTTGGCTTTCTCCAGGGCACGGTCAATAATCGCCTTCGGTACATTGTAGGTCTTGGCACGCTCCAGAACGACCTTCAGCGCCCGGTTGGATTCCGGATCAGGCTCGCCCTTCTTCGCTGCAACATAGATTTCTACCCCGAACTTGGCGTAGACCTTACTTGTATTCGCATCCTTGGATGCTTTCTTTTCCTTAATATTATTCCATTTACGACCCATATCGTTACCGCTCGCTTTCCAACATTTGATTAAAAACAGTCTTGTATATTATACCTCTGTTCGATCTATCCCGTAAAGGGCAGTCCACACTCCTTCACAATTCGAGCAAATTCAGCATCCGCTCCGTTCCGGCTGCCTGAATCAGCCAAGGCAGACGAGGCCCCTCCTCTGCACCAAGCACCAGCTGATAGATGATGGTGAACAGTCTTTTTTGTTGGATGCGCATCGTCTTTTTGTCTTCATGATGGCAAATGGCGTAGATTTCGGTCATCCGCTGCGTCTCGTCCAGCTCCCTGCTCCGCAGCAGAATGCACAAGCTCCGCAGCCATCTCAGTTCCACTCCAGTAAGGGAGTGATAATATGCATAGTTGGGCGAAGCTTGGATCGTCACCAGCTTGTGCGGCATCCAGTTCCTAATCCAGTATTCCGCACGGTCCGCCACCCTCTGAAGCCGGAGTTCATCAATCTCCACATTATTTCTGTTGAACATCTCCCGGAGCCTTCCCCTGTCGAAGTTGATTAAGGGAAGCAGACTGGCTACCTGGCCGAAGCTAACGTTGCTTCCAGCACTCACCGGGGAGTCGCTTCGCAGAGACAGCTCCAGCGCACCTGCAAGATCGCCCGTTAGCGTGCCTGCCCGTGCTCCCGCAGCATACCGCTCGAACTCCGCATAGTTGCGCAGCACATCCTCATCCAGCCCGATATGAAAGGCGGCATTCGGCTGGTATTTGGCGAACAGGAACAGGATGTTCTCAGGGGCATAGACCTCTAGCAGATCATCTGGAGTGTAATTGTGCCCGGAGGAGCTGGACATTTTGGCGAAACTGCCTTTAATACTGATGAATTCATATGGCTCATACATGGGCGGCGAATACCCGTAGATCTGCTCTGCGATTACCGCAGCCACATTATAGCTTCCTGTCTCTGACGAATGATCCCGGCCTCCCGGCTCGAATACGACCTGCTCCTGCTGCCAGCGCATCGGCCAGTCGATTTTCCAGTGCAGCTTGATATTGTCCGCCTGCGGAATATGTACAGTATCGCAATGACCACAGCCGCAGTGGTAAGCCACGGTCTCCGCCGTGTCGTCGTAGTCCAGAATGGTGGTCGAGTCTTTGTCGCATTGCCCGCAATAGAGATGGATGGGATAGAATGCCGCCCGCTCATCCGCTGAACTCCCACCTGTCTTGAACGACATCAGGATATCGTAAATCTCTCCCCGGCGGCGCAGGGCGTGCAGAATTTGCGGATAATAACGGCCTGACTGGTATTCCCGGCTCTGATAAATGAACTCCGGCTCAATCTCAAATACCTGGAGCGCCTGCTCGAATTCCGACTCGAAATGTGCCGCATACGAAGCATGACAGCCATACGGACAAGGCACCTTCGAATATGGCAGCCCAATATACTGAGCGAAGCCGGGATCGATATGGGCCGGAACTTTACGAAACCGGTCGAAGTCATCCCACGAGAAAATAAACCGCACCTCCTTCCCCGCCCGCCGCAGCGCCTTCGCCACAAATGCAGTCGTTACCACCTCGCGGAAATTCCCGATATGAACGGACCCGGACGGACTGATCCCAGATGCACATACATACGTCTGCCGCTGCGGATGCTCCGCGATTAACCGGTTTGCAATTTTTTCTGCCCAATGCACAATGAATCACCTCTACTGATAGTATGAATCTTACTTGGAGCCTGCTTGACTGCGCTCGGAGCTGCCCGCCTGTGAACGCAAAAAAGCTCCCGCCCTCAAGATCAATATCTTGAGGACGAGAGCTTGGATAAGCTTCGTGGTACCACCTCTGTTCACGGACAAGTTGCCTGATCCGCCTCTTCGGGTACGGCCATGACGCTTATACCCTATCTCTGTAACGGGAGAACCCGGCATACCATCCTTGGACCCTTGTGCCCAATTCCCTATGCAGCTCGGAGACTTTTTTCAGATCAGGCGCTTCGCTGCTCCCTTTCACCACTCTGGAGCTCTCTGTGAACGCTGCCGCCTGCTTACTCTTCTCTTCATCGCTTGTTGCTGTAAGTTGTTATGTGCAATAATACTTCGGCAGGGAGGGCGGTGTCAATTACTTAGATCAAAATAATCTTGCAGAAACTTATAAAAGCTTGGCCAGCCTATTTCCAATTCTTATTTCATTCTTTTCAAACACATTTGTTTATAAATCCATATTTAATCACCATTTTTAGGTTATGTCAGTATGAATACAAGGTACCCGCCGTTTAAGCTTTCATTAACTAGATCACAAGAATCTAATTACAAGCATTGTCTAATTAAGGATGATATAGTAGATTCATATAGAAAGAGCTTCTACGAAAAGGAAGGGTTTGTTTGAAAAGAATACTAGGGTTACTTGGCTTGATTTTTATACTGATACTATGTAGTTGTGATGACCATGCCAAAAATCAAAAAACACAAGATTTGAAACAAACACTGCCCCCCAATACTACGGTTTCAAATGAAGCCATTTCAATTTATAACATCAACAATACAATAATCGGAAAAATCGAGCGTTATGGAGCGTTAGTGCTAACCGATGACAGTATCATCTACAATAAGATCCCAACGGGGTCTGTTGACTCAATATCCGAAATGGATTATTATCGTTACATTTTTAAAACAAAAGAAAATATAAAACTAGGTACAGTTAAACATTGGTCATATGAAGCTAAGAATGATACAACCATTATCGATAACTCTTTATACATGTTTGTCACAACTGGTGAGATATCGGATATTACAAGCAGAACACTTCGTCTCTATAAAATAGACTTAAAGAACAATACTATGTCCGTTGTTTTTTCTGAAACAGGCGGATTCCCCTATAACAGTATGACCGCTGTGGGCAACAAATTATTAATGGTTAGAGTAATCGCTGCTGGCGGTTCTGAGTTAGAAGAATATAATTCAGAAACGAAGGAGAGAAAGATTCTTAAGAAATTCGACTTTGATGACAAAGCAAATACAGGTGAAGCCATCCGGCAAATCACATCTGACGAGAATACAATTTCATTATTACGATTAAAAATAGACTCGGATGGTAAATCAAAGTTGTTTCTGGATGTATACGATCATGATATGAAATTCCAGAATAGCGTTGATGTGTCGACGATTTCACCCAATTCTACGGATGCGACACAGAGTGAATTACGTCAAGGGGTATCTAATTTTGTTGTTACAAACGATTATATCTACTATGCGAATTTTAGTATTACAAGATTTTTAGGAAAAATAAACAATAAATCTCTGCGCCCTATTATAGAGGTTAATCCGGAATTTGAAATGTCTTCAGAATCTGCAAAAAGTGAACTCTCAGGTTTATTTTATCAATCGTTTGGACAAAAAAATGACTTATATCTATTGAGTTACTCAAACGGCACAATTAGAAAAACTACGTTTAATGCTGATGACAAAAGGTATTATATGATTAATATTTCGAGATATCATGACAAGCTCCTAATCACAATGAGATATAAAGACCCCAACACCGGAGAGGAGCTTGAACCTAGATTGTACTATATAAGCATGTCAAATTTGAAATTTTCCGCAGCAACAGTGAGATAGAAGTTAATACCCTATTATTGATTAAGCTCCAAACAACGCACAACCTCACCGTCACATAACTCTTCACTGACCTTTTGGAATCCAAGCGACTCATACAACGACCCGGCAATCTGATTGTCGGGTCTATGTCCGATCATTAATCGGGTACACCCTTCATTTCGCATATGCTCGATTAACTTTCCCATGGCTTGTTTGGCATAACCCTGTCCTTGATGATGTTCATCAATCATAAGGGCTGGTATCCAGCAGTTACCGTCCTCATCGGGAGTTGTACAAAAGACAATAAATCCGGCCACTGCAGCTCCTGAATAGATAGCCCGCAGTTCAAACTCTTGTACAAATTTCGCTTCTGCAATCCAATACACCACAGGCGCAGGAAAAACACTTTCTTGCTCCTGCTTCACCTTTAACTGCGTACAATCATACCAGTTCTCGACCGATACAGGTCGTAGTTCAATAACCATGATATTCCCTCCAGAGATATAGCCTCAGTCTTGAATCCGCTCCCAACATTATACTGTAGAGGGAATCTCTACGGTTGGTACAGAATGGTTAAAGAAGAAGACTACAACTACATGCACACAGAACAACCCCACCCTCCGCAGCAAACAAATGGAATAACGTATCTTATTTCCCTCGTTTCTAATAGTTTCAGGTAAACAAATGGAAAAACAGCAACTACTGGATCGGGATATGCCGCTACAGCGGAATATGGGAGAAATTAAGTGTCGTTTATCCAACTGTTGTCCCGGCAAAGTCCGTTCATTAATCAGCAAGTGGAGGAAATCCACCTATGATCCGCCACAGCCCGCTGCCTAGCGCTCCCTCGCCAAAAAGGAGGATCGCCCCCCGGCAATCCTCCCCACTAACCTACACCCAAACCTCATTCGCCGTTTCAATCACCAGCCGCAGCTTATCCCACTGCTCTTCTTCCGTCAAAATATTGCCTTCCTCCGAGGAGGCGAAGCCACATTGTGTGCTAAGACACAGTTTGTTGATGTCTACGTACTGTGTAGCTTCTTCAATACGCGCGATGAGCTGCTCCTTGCTCTCCAGGCCGCCATGCTTGGTTGTCACCAGTCCCAGTACAACGAATTGGTCCCGGATGAAGCGCAGCGGCTCGAAGTCGCCGGAGCGTTCGTTGTCGTATTCGAGGAAGAACGCGTCCACGTTCGTATTCGAGAAAAGCTCCTCGGCGACCGGCCCGTACCCGCCGGCGGCGAACCAGGTGGAGCGGAGATTGCCCCGGCATACATGCAGGGCAATGGTCATGTCCGCCGGGCGGCTGGCAATGCTCTCATTAATCAGCCGGACGTAATCTTTTGCCAACTGATCCGGGTCAACGCCCCTGCTGCGCAGATGAGCACGATGTCTGCCGCTGCACAGCGTCCCCCAGGTGGTATCGTCCAGCTGCAGATAACGGCAACCGGCATCATAGAAGGCCTGAATCGCCGTCCGGTACACCTGAATGATATCTCCGTACAGCGTTTCGGTATCGGAATAAATCTCGTTTCCGTTATACTCCTGCACGAAATGAAACAAAGAGGGTGATGGAATCGTCATTTTGGCCAGCGTCTCTCCGGCCATCTGCTGCAAGGTACGGAATTCCGCGACCATGGGATGGTCCCCGAAGGCGATTTTACCGGTAATTCTGAAGCTCTCCGCCCGGTTCGTCTGCTCCTTGGAAGCGCCGGGAGTACCGCCAAGAGTGATCTTTCCAGTACCCTCAATCCCCAGGAAGAAGTCCAGATGCCACCAGGAGCGGCGGAATTCGCCATCGGTCACAGCCTTCAGCCCAAGCGCCTTCTCCTGCTGCAGCAGCTTTTCAATCTCTATATTCTCAATCTCCGCCAACTGTCCCGCAGTTAGCTCACCTTCCGCATGCAGGTTGCGTGCATTCTTGATCTCCTCTGTACGCAGGAAGCTCCCGACAATGTCGTAACGGAAGGGCGGTGCATTTCTTGTCGATCCGATCACTGGACTGCTCATACGTCCCTCCTGCTCTTATAGTAAGAAAGATTCAAGCTCGAAAACATTACCCGACACCAGATCATTCAGAATATCAATGTATGTAGACATAATCTCACTCGGTTTGCGGTCCTTGTGGGCGATCCAGCCGACAGAGAATACTTCCTTGCTGTCAAAAGGAATCGTAATCAGCCCCGCATCATCCAGCTCAGAGGCCATAATCCCGGTCCCCACGGTATACGAATCACTTCCGAGCAGCAAATGAGTCAGTGTGGCCCGGTCCGTCACCTTAATATTCTTCTCAATCTGCGTGAAGCTAAGCATCTCCTCCGAGAAATGCAGCGAGTTGTTATCCCCCTGCTCAAAAGTAATGTAAGGATACGGATGAATGTCCTCGGCCGTAATGCTCTCTTTTGCAGCCAAAACATGCCCTTCCCGCACATATACATGCGGATTCGTATTGAACAGCGGGGTGAACTTCAGGTTCCCGTCACTGAACAGCTTGTTCATGATCTTGTAGTTGCTCTCGTTGATATACAGAATCCCGATGTCGCTGCGCAGGGTACGCACATCCTCGATGATCTCATAGGTCTGCTTCTCTCTCAGGCTGAAATTGTATTCCTGCACCTTGCTCTCCTTCATCAGCTTCACAAAAGCATCCGTAACAAACGCATAATGCTGTGTAGATACCGAGAAATAGATCGGGCTGCGCTTCTTACCGGTATAGCGGTTCTCCATGAATTCAGTCTGCTCAATAATCTGCCGGGCGTAGCCCAGGAATTCCATGCCTTCCGCCGAGATGCTGATCCCACGGTTATTCCGTTCGAAAATCGTGATGCCAAGCTCGTTCTCCAGCTCCTTGATAGCATTCGAGAGACTGGGCTGCGACACAAATAGCCGTTTGGCCGCTTCATTCATAGAGCCGCTGTTCGCAATCTCAATTGCGTAGCGGAGCTGCTGCAAAGTCAAACCTTTTCCCCCTCCGATCATGGACTTCACCTGGCAGGTTCAGCAAAATAAGAATTTACTTGTTATCCTAGCACACCTGCCGCGTCTGATCTACTATTGATTATGAAGCAGGGGAACCTAGCGTATGTTACTGGGTGCGCTTCTTGCCTGCGTCGATCTTGGCCGGGTCCAGCCCTTCCCAGATATTCTTGATCTTCGCGTTCTCGGGGTCATCGAATACCAGGAATGCCGTCGGCAAGTAACGCTCTCCATACTGCGAAGAGGGCTTGTTGACAATCTCATTGTCCTTCACCAGCACCGTCGAAGATCCCCCGTCCAGATTGGCCGCGATGACCGCCCCATGCTTCAGCATAATCTGCTGCACATCATACAGGTTCGCCCCGATGCTGTAGCCCGGCTGCCGCCCGTCAATCACTACGAAGATGAGCGCACCGTCCGCCCGTTGGCCCATAGCCGTTCTTGGCGCGATGCCCCAGCCTTCGGCGGCATTCTTAATCTGGCCTTTACCGTTCACAATAATCCGTGGCTGAAAAGAAACCGCCTCCTGCACCCCCATCTTGCTGAGCTGATCCAGAGTGTAGTTACCGGCGACCATTTTGCCTTCCTTATCGATGCCGACAATCTGTGTGGATTTCTTGCCGCCCAGTCCATTGTAGAACAGCTTCCCTTGCGAGATCACCAGCCCGATCGGCTTGAAGCCATTGCCCTTCCAGTTCGGATCGGCGAAGCCGCCGCCGTTCACCCCGGCGATAGCCCCTGTCCGCGCCACCATGCTGGATACCTTTTCCCCGGAGCCGATTTTGCTAGGCACACCCAGGCGAACCTTCTTGGGATCGTTCACAATCATGACATAGCCGCTATACCCGCTGCCCGTGACTTCTTCAATCTGGACGAGCGGTGTATGCTCCGCTTCCTTTACAGGCTCAGGCTTGATCTCATGGGTATCTACCTCGTCGCCCATCTCCTCGAAGCGCTTGGTATAATCGCTGACGCGGTGCTTCAGTTCCTCTTCGCCGATAATATATTTGGCCCAGTGCCGGTGTTGAGTTGTAATCAGCGTATCTGCGATCAGGAAGCGCGTATTCTGGGCTGACGGTGCAAAATAGAGCCAGCCTCCGGCTGCTATAACCAGAATGAAACAGACCATGAACACCCTGAAGAGTGTGCGGAAGAACCCTCTTTTCTTGCGCTTGCGCGCCGGTGTCTTCTTCTTGCGGACAGTTGAACGTTGTGGTAAAGAGCTCACTTCTGAAATCCTCCCTAACATACTGATAATGGTTAAGTCTATAAACTCACAACTTCCATGATAGACGAAATCTCTGATTTAAAAGTTTCAGTTTGTTTAACTCTGTCCAGAAACTGTAAACTAGTTCATATAAGCGCAGGCCGGCCCAATTAAAACATAGGAGGACAGCGGCATGAAACAGCAATTCATCACAGCCTTGGAGCAGAACAATCTGGACAGCATCCGGCAAATACCTAAAGGCGATCTGCACAACCATATCACCCGGGGAGGCAACAAACGGTATATAAGTGCCTGGTGCGGTACGGCTATACCGGAATGTCCAACATATAAGGATCTTGGGGAGATGAACCGGTGGAATGCCCGCTATATCAAGCCTTTACTGACTGGGCGAATCGGTTATGAGAAGCGTATTGAGGCGTCCTTTGTTCAAGCGAAGTCAGACGGTGTTCAATTGCTGCATATGAGTGTGACGATGGGGGAAGAAGAATGGTTTGACGGCTCTATAGCAACACTGATTCAGACCATCCAGGGCATTCACCAGCGGTTTGCACCAGAGATTCATTTTGTCCCGGAGCTTGCTTTTCTCACCCATACGCCGATTCAAGAAACCATTGAGATGCTCGAACAATATCTGGAACATAACTACTTTAAATCCCTCGATATCTTTGGCGATGAGTTTGCCGTTCCCGGATTTAAGCAGGTGTTCCGCATGGCGAAGCAACAAGGGCTAATTCTCAAAGCGCATGTTGGGGAGTTTGGTACATCTGATCTGGTAAAACAAGCTGTGGAGGAACTGGAGCTCGATCAGGTTCAGCATGGCATCGCAGCCGCACAATCACCGGAGACGATGAAGTGGCTTGCCGACCATCATATCCAGCTTAACATCTGCCCTACCAGCAATGTTCTGCTTTCCCGGGTGGCCAATTATGCGTCACATCCCATCCGCAAGCTCTATGATTATGGCGTCACAGTCACGGTGAACACTGATGATATGATTATTTTTGACCAGAGTGTGTCGGACGAGTTCGTTAATCTGTATCGGAGCGGATTGTTCAGTGCAGAGGAGTTGAATACGATCCGGGAGAATGCGCTTACGGACGCAAACCGGAAATAAGGACAGGTGCTTGCATTCCTATACGCAACGCCACTATTCTATAAGTGAAGTCATACTTAATCGTAATATAAGGAGGGTTATAATGAACGCTTTTCTTACTGAATTTGAACAACGGATTCGCGAGGGCTTGGTGGCTGACCTTGAAGCTATATTGGCCGAAGTAGCACATGAGAAGGTATATGTCTGCGCAGTCGGGACCGATAGCGACTTTGTCACTCTGTTCCTTGCTGTCAATACAGAGCAATCACTTGCCAGACATATTGCCGATATGACAAGTGAAGGCTTATGTGATGATGCTGAAACAGAGCTTTATTACAAATGGGCAATTTCCGAATTTCAATATGGTGAGCATTCGCATTTCAATCATATCAGCCGTTTTTTATATGCAGAGGATAATGTATACCAATATAAAGATGAAATGGTCAAAATCATTGCCAAGGCTGTTAATGAAACCAAGGACGATTTATTCACAAAATATAATCAAACCAAAGAGGACATTACCTTCTTTGTATCCATGACCGACGATGAGCTGGCTGAGGAATTAGAGAATGAATCGGTGGCGCTTATGACAAATCCTGAAATAGTTTCTGAATTTTTGGCACGCTATGATGCTGAAAAATCTAAAGAAACCTAATAGCGGCAGCCCGGACATTAATATCCCTGACTGCCGCTATAGTAATGGTAATTCGTGCTCTACCTTGATTTTGTCAAGTATAGAATAAGCTCATCATCCACCCGCACCTGACTTCCAGGAACCACAGGCTTGTTGTCATACATGAGTCCCCGGCCATCCGGAATGTAGCCGCGTTTGGTGTACAGCCTTTGGGCCGTACCGTAGCTGTCATACAGTCCAAACCCGATTCCAATCGTATCGAATGTTGCGAACACTTCTGCTTCGAGAGCGTCCATCAACACACTGCCAATGCCGCATTTCCGCAAGGTAGGAATCACATCAAGATTCTGGATCTCAGGGATGTGATTCTCTACAAAATAAGGATAGTGTGAGGTATACACGATATGTCCCCAGCCTGCAAACAGATTCTCATGGAAGGCTAATAGCGTAAGACGTTTATTCTCTACGTTCTCCTGCCAACAATGTTCAATATACTCTACGGGTTTGCTGACATCATGCGGGGCCAGCCCTTCATGTATCCATGTAATGTCTTCGGACTTCATCCGGCGGACAAGTGTAGATTTACTCATAAGATCAATCCTTCCTTTCCAGTTGCACTGTGCTTTTGAAAAGAAGCCGCGCATCCCTGCACGGCTTCCTCTTCTTGTCCATTCTATGCGTGTTACACTTCAGAATGTTGACGAACAATGCCTAACCCTTAACGGGTTAGTGTGTCCGGCTCACCGGTGTCTGCCCACGCCGCCACCGCTGCTTGCGCTGCCGCCACCTCCGGAGTTTCCTCCACCACCGGAAGAGCCAGAGGAGTGCCGGCCAGAGCCGCCACCGCTGGAAGAACCCCCTCCTCCACTGTTCGATTCTCTATGAGAGGAGGAATACCGCCCCGCTCCCCCTCCGCTCGAAGAACCTCCGCCCCCGGAGTTACTGCCCCAGAAGCTGCTGGAGCTGGATGAGCCGCTCCCCGAGGAGGAGTGATGGTGCGGCCGCCGGTATCTTCTTCTCTGGCTGTAGCCATAGCCGGGCTGACCGGTCCAGACGCCGTAGCGCCGGATATTGCGAGGGTTATGCGGATTCAGCCGTATCCCGTAACGGGCAACATAACGGTTGCGCGCGGCAGCCGCGAGACTGATTAGTGCGACAAGAACCAGGAAAATCCCGAGAATCATCATCCCCTTCGTTCTGGAGACAGGCATCAGCTTCACAGGTTCTTTCGCTGTCACAGGTGCTTTGCTGACGTTGGAGGCTGCTGTAGATGTGGAGTTGCCTGCGGCTTGTCCCGAAGCAGCATCTGCCCGGGCCAGGAAGAAGCTGTAGAAGGCATTCGCCGTCCCCGTTGCACCGCCAGCGTAATCTTTTGCCGCGAATTTAGGCTCCAGCACCGTATTCAGAATCCCGCTGATCCGCTCATTCGTCAGCACTCTGTCGATCGACTTGCCCTGTAGCACATGATAGTTATCCCCGCCGATATCCAGCACCAGCATCACATCTCTGGGACCGGCAGCAACCCCGGCGAACTTCGCATAGGTGTAATCCTGCAGGCTCTTACCGCCAGTATTCTTAACAGTTACCACATAGATTCCGCTCCCGGTGGTAGCCGCGTAACGGTTGCTGGACTGGTTCAGATAATCCTTGGTGACTTGCGGGAGGATTCCGGCATTATCCGAGACATAGCTTCGGGTGCCTAGTGTTTCCGAGTAGCTTCCGCCGAGCTTCTGAATGAAGGCGCCATAGGTTTTATTCGCACCGGCGCTATACTTCTTGGCTGCGAAGTCCGGCTCCAGCGATGCCGAGAGAATCTTCGAGATTACACCACTGTTCAGTTCATTCTCCAGTCCCTTGCCGGGAACCGCCCAGTAATCATCGTCCTTAATGGAGAGTAGCAGCAGCAGTCCATTATTCTTGTCCGCTGAGCCCACTCCCCATGAATTGAACAGCGAGGTCGCATATTTCTCCATAGAAACGCCGTTCGTCGAATCCACGGTGACCAGCACTACCTGCGCACCGGTCTCCTGATAGAGCTTCACCCCATAGTTGACCATGTAATTCTCGGTCTTCTCATCAATTACGCCTGCAAAGTCATTCACATAGAATGATTCTGAATGTTTCGGAACAGCAGCCTCCGCCCGCCCGGGTGCCAGCGGCAGCAGAAGCACAATCATCAGGATGGCGGTAAGTGCTGCTTGCATACTTTTACGATTCATAGTTACCCCTCCGGCTTCTCAAATCTCTTTTATTACTATATCGGTTACGCACAGGATGGACTTATAGTTCCATCTCTCTTATGTGTATGTCCGAATCTAGCAAATATTCGAAAGAGACCGCCGGGCCCTTTACTCGTTGTTGAACCGGTCCGGGTGAGAGCCGAAGCGCTGATCGCGGTTCAGGCCGTTGATCCGGCTGATCTCCTCTTCAGACAGCTCGAAGTCAAAAATATCGGCATTCGCAATAATCCGCTCCTCCTTGACCGACTTCGGAATCGTCACGATTCCGTTCTGCAGATCCCAGCGCAGGATGACCTGCGGCAGTGTTTTGTTGTGTCGGGCTGCAATATCTGCCAGTACCTCATTATCCAGCAGATGCCCTTGGGCCAGCGGGGCCCAGGCTTCAATCTGAATGCCCTGTGCCTTGCAATATTCGCGGAGCTCCTGCTGGTTAAGCAGCGGATGCAGCTCCACCTGGTTGACCATCGGCTTCACGGTGGCGTCAGCCAGCAGATCCTCCAGATGATCGATCTGGAAATTGGATACTCCGATGGCACGGACTTTACCGTCCGCATACAGCTTCTCAAGTGCGCGCCAGGTGTCTTTGTATTTGGCCCGGATCGGCCAGTGTACCAGATACAGATCGGCATAATCCAGTCCCAGCTTGCTTAAGCTCTGGTCAAATGCAGCCAGCGTAGAATCATAGCCCTGCTCTGTATTCCATACCTTGGTGGTGATGAACAGCTCCTCACGCGCAACTCCCGATTCACGGATAGCCTGTCCGACCCCTTCTTCATTTCCATAGACGGATGCCGTATCAATACTTCTATAACCGGCCTTGATGGCTGCTTTGACCGAGTCAATAACCTCCTGACCCTCTTGTACCTTGAAGACACCCAGCCCGAACCATGGCATTTCTACACCGTTAGCTAATTTCGTTGCCGATTTTAAGTTCATCATAATCACACTACCACCTGTCTATTGGATTGGTTAGATTAACTAGAATAATGAAGCAGGGATCAGCTTGCGCCCGCCTTTGATCAGGGTCGAATCCAGGGCATCCCCTTTATCTCCGCCAAAATACAGCTGCCAGTACACGCCGAAGCGGATGCTGACATCATTCTTGACCAGCTCCGGCGGCGTGACGATCAGCCACTGGAACTTCAGCGCCTTCGAGATCTCGAAGACCGGATCGAGCACGTTATTCGAGACCATCTCACCGAACGGGTTATCGTACAGGAAGACCGTCCAGCCTTTGTTTTCCCGGTTAACACGCTTGTGGGTCATTATCATCATCGCCACCAGCAATTGAACAGACTGACGCTGCCCGCCGCTGCCTACCGCCTCATCCAGTGCGCCGCGGTTAATAACCTCCCAATCGGAATAATGATAGTCCTCGGGAGCGGCATACAGGAAGTAATTCTCCGTCACCGGCTTATACACCTGCAACACCGGGAAGCGGTTCTGCAGTGCGGCGTACACCATGCGTCCATCGTTAATCAGCTCTCTGACGGCCAAAGCCGGAACCTGCTCCATCTTTGGATACTTCTCCAGCAGGCTGCTGATACAACGGTTGAAATAGTCGCTGACCAGCGGTTCGATGTCATCAGTCGTCCGTGGAACGTTAATATTCTTGTAATTAAGCTTAACCAGCGGGAAGGCATGGCCGTTCTCATTGTGAATGATCATCCGGCGTTCCATCCGCTTCAGAATATCGACGATCTGCACTACACGCTTGGCTGCCCGGCCTACCCACAGCTTGCGGGACAGCTCCATATCCTCTTTATCGCTGCGGATGCTCTCCATCTGATCACGTGAGCTCTGAAGCATCGAATCCAGCACCTGTAAGGCGATAGCGAAATCATCCCAGTGAACATTGTTCAGGCGTTCCAGAATCTTCGTCTCAAGCTCCGCATTCCAGCCGGACTTGGCCACCTTGCCGCTTAGCTCCGTCTTCTCTTCCTTCACCTTGCGGGAGATATCCGCCCGCTGGCTGCGGCTCTCCTTGCTGCGCTGCAGCCAATCCTCCACCAGCGTCTCGCAGCTCTCCCGCACCTTCAGCTGCAATTCTTCAGGCACATCCCGGAGCGGCACACGGTGCTCGACATGGGTATCCATGATCCGGCTCTGATTGCCGAGAACGAGCAGCCATTGATCCATAGAAGCCAGCGCCTGCTTACTGGTATTCAGCAGATGCTCATTCTCCCGGACCCGCAGACTGATCTCTTCTTCCTTCTGTTCCAGCGGCTCATGCCACAGCTCTACCGTACGCTCATGCTTCTCCTTGATCGCCTTCTCGGACTTGCCCAGCTCTTTGCGCAGGCTGTCAAGCTCGGTCTGGCAGCGGATGAAGGAGTCACGGAGCTGCTGATAGTCCTCGTCCAGAATCATCGTGTCGCTCTTCTGTCGGACTCTGGCGGACTGAATCATATCCGGTGACTCCTGCGGCTCAGGGGCAGACGGCCATCCGGCATCTACCTGCTGCACAGCAGCTTCCAGCTCAGCCAGCTGTTCTCTGGCCCCCTTAATCTGGGCTGTTCTTGTGCGGATCTCCAGCTCATTCTGGCTTAGCGACTGCTGAAGACTCTCAACTGTACTGAGCAGCTGCAGCAGCTTGTCCTGTACCGTCTCATTTAGTACTTCATCGGCAGCAGCTTCATCTGCCTTAACATCCGCCTCAGCATCAGCACCCTGAACCTTCGCACCCGCAAATTCACCGGGGAACTCTATGTCCGGGAACCAGTTCTGCAGCCGCGGGAATACAGAATAGCGGGCATCCCCGATCCATTTCTCGCGCTGCAAGGCGAGACTGTCCATCTCCGCCTTCAGCCGGGCGAGCTGCTGGTCCTTAACCGCAATCTCTTTGCTGAGATTATTCTTCTGCTCCACAGACTTGTGCTTGTCTGTATAATTCTGCTCGTGCTTCCGGCTCTGCTCACTCCACTCCCGCAGCGCCGCTGCCCGGGCCTCCTGCTCGGACTTCTCCGCTTCACAGGCTGACAGGTCTCTGGAAATTCCAGCCAGAACCTCCTCATAGCGTGCCTGTTCTGCGTTCATTTCATTCAGCTGGCTGCGAAGCTCCTGCAGCAGGGTCTCCGCACTCTTCTGTCTGATCCGCAGACTTGCAGTATGCTCGCCCTGATGCAGACGTTCATATTCCTGACGGGCGGATCTTAGCTTGGCAAGATATGCTTCCTCCTCCTGAAGCTCCTCCTCCTGCTCACGGAGTCTGGAGGCCATCCCCCGCTTCCACTCCTGGAAATGATCCGGCTGCAAGACCATCTGCGGCCCTTGATGCGCCAGCAGCAGGAAGGCGTCTGTACCGCCCTCCGCCATCTCCTCTCGCACGAAGATCGGGACCGGAGCCTTAAGCAGGAGCTCCTTAAGCAGCTCCGGCTGGAGCTTAGCCGCTTCACGCTTCGTGACAATCAGGCCGTAAGGAAGCAGCGGATGACGTTCCAGTTCCTCCTCGCGGACCAGATAAGGCTGATCGTTCAGATACATGGTGCCGGTCATGGAGCTAATCTTGAGGGCATCCAGCGTATCCTTCACCGTTACGATATCATGGTTAGGCAGCCAGTAGGTTTCCTGCTGCAGCTCGACATCCAATAGCTGCTGATAATAATCCCGCCGTAGCCTCCTCGTCTGCTGCTCGGTATCCTCCAGCCTGCGGATGAACCGCTCCTGGATTAGAGGCTTCGCTTCGAATAGAGCTGTCGCGCCCAGCAGCTGATGCTCCTCATACATCTCCAGCAGCACTACGAGCTGTGACCAGAGCTGTGATTCCTTGTTCATCTGGGCTTCGATGTGTCCGCTCAGCTCCTCTGCCTGGGCCTCGGCCCCCAGCAGCTTCTCAGCCAGCCGGGTATGCTGCGTATGCAGGAGCAGCTTCTGGTCTTCAGCGGTCTTACGCTGTTCGTTCAAGGCCTCAATCTGCTCAGTCAGCCCTCTGGCCGCAATCAGCGTCCGCTGTAGGGCGGCTGCCGGTGAGTGGGCGGCTTCCTGTCCGTGGCGGGAAGCGAACACACCCAGCTCCTCCGTATATTGACGGATCATGGCTGTTAATTCCTGGAGCTTCCCATCCAGCCTGCCAAGCTCCAGCAGCAATTCCTCCCTGCCCTTGCGCAGAATCTGTTCTTCCGCTGCATGGGAATGCTGCTGTCCGCTGTAGAACAGGCTCTTCGCCTGCCATAGCCGGTAGACCTGCTCCCACTGTACCCGCAGCTCCTGCTTGGCCCCTTGAATCACCTCTTGGCGCTCCTTCATCGCAAGCGACCCTTCGATGGCTTCAATCTCCTTCTGCCACTGCTCCATCTGGCGGAGCTGCAGCTTGCGCCGGGCCAGATAATGGGCAACCTCCAGCGACTTCTCCCGCTGCTTCGATTCTTCCAGACGCTGCTTGGCCCGTGTCTGATTGTCAGAGACCGCTCTGAAGTGCTCCTGCTTGCCGTCATGCTCTTCCTTCAGCCGCAGGTACTTCAGATTATCGCTCTCGAATCTGAGCGTCTTCGCTTCCAGATAATGTCCGGCCAGCTCATCCGCCGTTCTGCGGCGCTTGTCTTCCGCCTGCTTCAGTTCATCATGAATAACGGTATAGAGCTGCGCTCCTAGCCTCTCGGTCTCCCGGAAGCTGAGGTCCGCCTCCGTTCCGAGTTTCACCGCTTCATACAGAGGAGCCGCAAGAGAGGTGAACTCGGCAAAAGCCCGCTCCCGCTGCTCCAGCATCGGCAGCCGCTGTGCAACCGTAGCGGTATCCACGAACATCCGCTGAAGCGAGCCTTCATCCTCGCGCATACTTCCCCCAAGACTGGAACCAATCTCTGGAATAATCAGCCGCTCAAAAAGATTATGATTGGTGAATGCGTCATTTTTTTGAAAATAGCCCTTGATGCCGCCCTCTTCCCCGTTGATTCTACGCATATTGCGCCATTCATCAATATGGATATCATGGTCAGCCAGGTAGGCATAGTATTTCTTCAGATCGGAGCTGCTGCTGCCGTAGACATTAATCTCACCCCGCCGTTCCCGCACAAACTGCTGAATCGCTTCGAAGCTCGCAGGCGTATTCAGCTCATGATCATATAAGGGCAGGGTGGATAGTGTAAGCTCAGCCGTCTCCTCATATTTCAGCAGCGCATATAGCAGATAATCCACTTTGATCTCAAGCTGGTCCATGGAATGTTGAGCAGTCATCGCGATCCCGGTGGTGACATACTCCGTCCGCTCCTTATCGTCGAGCCGCCATTCAATCGCCACGTGGAAGGTGTAGGGCTTCAGCTGTTTTTTGTGATTATGGAAGAAGGCCTCGACCTGGTTCTCATTATCCTTACCCCAGGCGGCTCTAGGCATCAGCAACTGGAAAATCGACTGCAATAATACGCCCTTCCCCCCGCCGTTCATCAGCGTAATCAGGGTATTGGCCGGGCCTTCTTCATTACAGAGATCAAGGATCATATCCTCATATTTCTTCAGCATCTTCTCGTATTTCAGTCCGGCGATGCGGATTCGCTCAATGCGCGGCATGGGCTTCACCTTCCTGTTCGCTGAGTGTGCGGCCAACCAGAGCCTTCAGCTCTTTGTACCGGTCCACATCGTGGTAGAGATAACGCATCCGCTCGTACAGCTCTTCCCTTGGGAAAATCCGCTTCTCATTCTCGGAAATGAACACCAGATGCTCTTCCTCCAGCAGCTTCATGCCTTCGTGGATGAGGCCAATCCGGGAGCCTGCACCGCGGGTCAGCGAATCGCCCTCCTCCTGGCTGCGGGTCTGCATATAGAGGCTGGTCCATACTCTGTGCATGGCCTGGATATCCAGCCGCCACTGCTTGCTGAAGCTGCCGTCTTCATCCATACCGATCCAGCCTTGGAACAGCTCGGATACCTGATCAGACAGTTGTATGTAAGACATGCTGTCCTGTCCCGGCTTGAAGTGCTGCTCATCCTGGTCCATCTCCGCCAGAAAAACGAGGATAATAACGTTAATGATATGTAGATGCGTCTTGCGCTCAATCCGTGAATACTTATTGCGCAGCTGAGTGAAGTTGCTGGCGAATCCGGAGCCGATCGGACTCACGAGCAGGTGCAGGCGGTGACCGGAATTCATAATCCGGCAGCCGGCTTCTTTGGCTACATATTGCAGGGCATCATAGGCGGCAGTATCCTGCAGACATTCGGCGGCAGCGGGATCATCCAGCGGAATCACCTTGCGCCGAAGCAGGTCGAAGAACAGCCGGGAAGCCTGCTGAACTTGCTCTAAGGAATAACTCATATCCGAATCATCTCACTTCTCTACTATAGTAATGGTATAAGGGCTGATCTCAAGACCAGGGATACGGATGCTGCCCTGCTGCTGTGAAGAGATGGTAGTCCGCAGCCTTAAGCCGCGCAACACCGCAAGCTCCGGGTGGTCCAGCATCAGCCGCTGAAGCAGCTTCTGGCACTCGTCCGCGACGCCATGGCCTTCCGCTTCCTGCTCCTCGACAGTAATTACGGTATGGAAAAATTGCACCCACAAATCCACGGCATCCGGACAATCCGCCCAGCGCCGCTGCTCCTGCTCCGTGAACGCCTCCGCAGTGAAGGTGAAGCTGCCTTGCGCAGCCACTCCGGCTATAACCGGCAGCCATAGCTCGCATACCTCGGTCCAGGGAATACCTCTGGGCACATAATGGATCTCCTCTTCTTCCCCGGCTTCCTCCGTCACATCCGGCGTATCCTCCGGCAGGAAGCCGACCTCCTGCTCCTCCCAGGCCCAGGCCAGCGGATAGATGAAATCCTGGCTGGGCGAGAACAGCCCGCTGATCAGCGTCTCCAGGCTATCCCCATCCCGCAGCCCTTCGGGCTTCACCCATTCCTCCCACACATGGGTGCGGAAGTTAAAGCCCGCTGCTCCCCAGAATAATTCCGGGAAGTTCAGCCGCAGATTCGTCTCTGCTTCGAAGATGCTCAGCACAACCTCGGCCAGCTCGTCGTGCACCCGCCGGGACAGCTCCACCCGCTCGGAGAGCTGACGCAGCTCATTGAAATCAATGACATCCTTCTCATCATTGGCCAGCCGGGCCAGCGAGCGGTGGATATTATCGAAATGCTTGCGTTCCTCGTCAAACTGCTGGTGGATCTCCTCCAGCCGCTCGTGCCGCTGAGTGCCGTATTCGCTGAAGATATGCTTCGGATTACGGCGCAGGGCATTACGGTATTCCTGCTGCTGCTGGGTCATTTTGCGCACGCGGGAGATCAGCTCATTCACATCCTGCATCGCCCGGGTAACCCGTCCATGCTTGATATGCATCTGAATCTCCAGCAGCTTGATGCTGACCTGGAACTCATCGATAATCTCGTGGCTCATGAAGATCAGCTCCATCGCATACTCGGAGAGCCGGTAAATGGTCGTCCCGTTCTCCTCCCAGCTGATACGCGTAGCATCCTCGTCCACAGTGAAATACTTGTATTTCTGGACCCCGATTTGCCGGGTATGGTCATCATAATAATGGGCCTCGAAATCGCCGCCGCTGCCGCTCCACAGCAGTCCGTCTATCAGCCGTTCGACCGATTCCGGGCTGCCCGACTTCGCTATGCCGAAGCGCTCCAGTGAGCTCCAGGCCAGATCCACCAGATCCTCCCGGGCCCGCTGTTCATTCGATTCCAGCTCCAGATAATAGACCTGCAGCAGCACACTAAGCGCAATCATTTCCTTATACGGCTGCAGCTCACCCAGATTCATGCCTGCGCCCAGACTCCATAAGGGATTCAGCCGCTTGTTCCGTTCTCCGAAATCATTCCAGTTCATCCTCTAGCCAACCTCGCCATCACTTCATAATTTCCCTACAACATAACATAAACCCAAATCCGCACCGCAGGGTGAAGGTTGGGCCGGAACATACAAATATAGACGGTTTGTTCATGCTCAGAACCCCGAGATAATGGGAATGTATGTTTCTATTCTCATGTCATTCTATTATATCAATGTTTCATAGATATGGCTATTTGCAAAATAAATAGAGGAGCCCGCGCAGGGACCCCTCCATGTTAAAGCACTACTTTAAACCACACCATAGCAACCGCTATTTATATTTCTCATTCACCAGATATTGCAGATTCTTCTTCACCGCAGACCATTCCTCATCGATAATGCTGTACAGCACATTGTCCATAACAGCCCCGTCAGCGGTAATACGATGCTTGCGCAGGACGCCCTCCCGGACCGCTCCAATCCGCTCAATGGCCCGCTGGGAGCGCAGGTTGTGACTGACAATGGAGAAGTCCACCCGGATCAGCCCCAGCACCTCGAAGGCATGTTGCAGCAAAAGCAGCTTCGACTCCGTATTCACCGCAGTTCTCCAGTATTCCGGTGAGATCCAGGTGCAGCCGATCTCTGCATTGCGATGCGTACCGTCCAGATGCATCAACCGCGTAGTCCCTACGATCCGGCCGGATGCCTGCTCCACCATCACATAAGGCATATCCTTGCCTGCCGCCTGATTCGCCAGAGCCGTATCCACCAGTTGTCCTGCCTGTTCCTCTGAGCAGATCCGTCTCCAGGTGTACTCCCAGATCAACGGATTATGCAGCAGCTTCTTAAGCTCAGGCTTGTGCTCTGCTGTCAAAGGCACAAGCCGGATTACGCTACCTGCAAGCTGCCCTGTTTCAATTGCTGTCAACTGATTTCCCCCTATATCTTTTTACCTGTTAGCTTTTCACCTATTATATATGAAGCGATTTATTCCCATCTGTCAATCCTGGCAGTCAATTGCCGAATGAATTCCTGCGCCCTCAGCGTGGACAGTGCGTTCTCCGCACGGCTTCGTACCGAGATTGTTCCGTCATTCTGCTCCTGATCTCCCAGCACCAGCATATAAGGGATTTTCTCCAGCTGAGCTTCACGGATTCTGTAGCCCAGCTTCTCATTCCGGGAATCCACCTCCACCCGCAGTCCGGCTGCCGCCAGTTGTCTTCTGACCTGCTCGGCATACTCATCATGAACCACAGAGACTGGCAGCAGCTTGACCTGCACCGGAGACAGCCACAGCGGGAACGCCCCGCTATAGTGCTCTGTAAGAATACCCATGAACCGGTCAATGGAGCCGAACACGGCACGATGAATGACTACCGGACGATGCTTGTTGTTATCTTCGCCAATATAAGTCAGGTCGAACTTCTCGGGCATCTGGAAATCCAGTTGAATTGTACCGCATTGCCAGCTCCGCTTCAGGGCATCGAGGACATGGAAATCAATCTTCGGCCCGTAAAAAGCGCCATCTCCTTCATTCACCCGGTACTCGATTCCGTTATTCTTCAGCACCCGCGCAAGCGACTCCTCCGCCTGATCCCAGAGCTCTTCGGACCCCATATAGTCCTCCGGGCGTGTAGACAGCTCGACCTTGTACTCGAAGCCGAAGATGGAATAGAACTGATCGATCAGCTCCAGCACCCGCGAGATCTCGGATTCAATCTGCTCCGGCAGCACGAACAAATGGGCATCATCCTGGCAAAAAGTCCGGACCCGCATCATCCCGTTCAGCGCGCCGGAAGACTCATGGCGGTGAACCTGGCCGTATTCCGCAATGCGGATCGGCAGGTCCCGGTAGGAACGGAGGCTATTCTTGTAGATCAGCATATGTCCGGGACAGTTCATCGGCTTCAGCGCAAAATCTGTCTCATCCACCTTAGTGAAATACATCTCGTCCTTGTAATGATCCCAATGTCCGGATTGCTCCCACAGACGGCGGTTCATCATCAGCGGCGAGCGGACCTCCTCATACCCGTCCGCGCGCTGCAGCCTGCGGGAGAAATCCTCCAGCGCTGTGCGGATCAGCATCCCTTTGGCCAGGTAGAACGGCATGCCCGGCGCTTCCTCGGAGAACATGAACAAGCCCAGCTCCTTGCCCAGCTTGCGGTGATCCCGTTTCTTCGCTTCCTCCAGCAGATGCAGATGCTCTTCAAGTGCCGCAGCGCTCAGGAAGGCTGTGCCATATATCCGTTGAAGCACCTGTTTGTCAGCATCTCCGCGCCAGTAGGCACCTGCTACACTTAGCAGCTTGAACGCCTTAATCCGGCCAGTGGAGGGCAGATGCGGCCCCCGGCACAGGTCCGTGAATTCGCCTTGCTCATACAGGCTGATGACCGCGTCCTCCGGCAGATCCCGGATCAGTTCCAGCTTCAGCGGCTCTTCCGACTGTTCAAAGTACTGCACCGCTTCCGCCCGGCTGACCACCCGGCGCCGGATCGGCAGGTTCTCCTTGATGATCTTCCCCATCTCCCGCTCAATCGCAGCAAGATCCTCGCTGGACAGGGGTTGTTCAATATCTATATCGTAATAGAAGCCGTCCTCGATCACTGGACCAATGCCCAGCTTCACGTTCCGTTCTCCATAGATCCGTTTGATCGCCTGGGCCATCACATGGGCTGTGCTGTGTCTGTGAATCATCAGCCCGTCGCTGCTGTCCGCTGACACGATCTCCACGAGGCTGTCCCCTTCAACCGGACAATCAAGGTCAACGAGTCTGCCATCGATTTTGCCGGCTACTGCATTCTTCCTTAGACTTACGCTAATCGACTCCGCAATCTGCGCAATTGTGGTGTTACGCGAATACCTCCTATTTGCTCCATCCGGCAGCTGCACTTGAATCTCCATGATTATGGCCTCCATTTCTTCAGTGTATATTCGTATATGTGAACACAAAAAAACGCATCTCATCCCGGAAAGGGACGAGTGCGTCTAAGCTCGTGGTTCCACCCTAATTCGACTATACGTCACTTCACCCCCGGCTGTTCGGCGGAAACGTGATCAGTACAATCCTCATGGCATCCGTTAACGGGGATGGGGCGGTGACATTTACAGCCTCGCTAACAGCAGGAGGGTTCAGTGTCACGGCTATAGAGGGGTAACATCCGGCTGGTCTCTGTAAGAAGCTCTCACCTTGCACTTCTCTCTCTGGTCAGTCCTCACGGGATATCCTGTCTCTGGTCATTGCCTTGGTTATGGTGTTGCTGGTTACATAATACGCACGGTCTTCGACAGAAGTCAATACTTCGCAGAAAAAAACTTAAAATCCGCTTCCCGCTTGACCGCTTAATCCTTTTAACTTTAACTCCCTTAATCCCTCAGCCCGTGGGCCTTGCCCACCGAGCTCATTCCGCTGCAACCGCTGAATAATATCCCCTACTTCTTCCACCGTATGCGCAATATAATCCGCCCCGGCCGCCGATAACTCCTCCTCTGAACCATAGCCGAATAACACGCCCACAGAGGCTACACCGCAGGCTCTGGCCCCGATGATGTCATGCTCCCGGTCCCCGATCATCAGCGAATGCGAAGCAAGAAGATTATTCTCCTCCAGCACATGCTGAATCACCTCGCGCTTCTTCGATCTTGTGCCATCCAGGTTGCTGCCGGCCGCATACTTGAAGAACCCGTCCAATTCGTAATGCCGGAGGATCTGCTCAGCGAACACAATAGGCTTGGAGGTCGCCACATACAGCTCGAATCCCTTACTCCTCAAGCTCTCCAGCAGTTCTGGAATGCCTGGAATCACATGGTTCTCGAACATCCCCAGCGTCCGGTAACGCTCCCGGTAGAACTCTACAGCCTGTGCCGCTGCCTCCGCCGTAAAGCCCTGAATTTCAATAAAAGAATCATATAGCGGCGGACCTATGTACGGAATCAGCAAGTCAGGATGCTCCACCTCAATGCTGAATTGGTTGAGCGCATACTCCACGCTTTTGGTAATGCCTTCCTTGGGATCGGTTAGTGTGCCGTCCAGATCAAATAAGATGTGCTGCAAGCTGTCCTTCATCTCTTCCGGATGCTCCCTTCGTGTGTAATTGCTATCCATCATACCTTGCTTCCTGTTTATTTTCCACAGGCTTCTCCGCGCCGATAATCACTGCACACACAAGAAGGCACCCATTCAGCCATTATCTGGCTTACGGGGCGCCTCTATTGTAAAATCGTAGTTTTCCTTTACCTGTGGCTTACGTGCTTACCAGCCCACGCGGATAATCAGGCCTTTGGGGTCACCGACTTCCAGGTAGGACGCCTGGCCGTTGACATCGTCATACGGGAAGCCGTAAGCCAGCCCGCTGATGCTGTGGTCATGCCAGAATTTTGCATAAAAGTTGGCGGGAGCCGCATTGTAATAGTTAGCTACGTTGTTCCAGTTACTAGTGGTGTAGACATGGCGGTTAATGGCAGCGCCGGTGGCAGCATCGATAAGCGAGCCATCGTTACGGAGAATATCCTGGGTGCTATAGCTGACATAGCCTGCGAAATAATTGCCGTTGGCCCCGCCGGCTTTGAACGAACCATGGACAGGAGCGATGATCCGGTAAGGCGCCTGATCGGTACCCAGCGATTTGAAGGCAGACGGCACTTCATTCTGGTATTTGCTGAAGATTCCGGCGCGTGTCTCCGATTCCAGCTCGCCTACCGTCTTGTCATAGCCGCCGGACAAGCCTACCAGCCGGTGCTGGACCGGGAAGCCGAATGCATCGACACGGGTCGTATTGCCATGGTAGCCTGTAGCATCCACCGTGAATTCAACGAAGTCGAAATAGAGATTACGGTTAGGATCGGTCGGATTATCAATATCCGGTCCGGCAAAGCCGTCGTCATAGGTCTTAATATACAACGGCGTGCCAACACTTAGAAACATGCGGCCGGAGGTGATTTTGGGCAGCGTCACCCAGCTGGTCTGGCTAACCGTATGATAAATATTGGCATAGTTGACCCCGTTCTTGGTCAGATGGCCGGAAGCATTATTCAGCGCATTCGAGATCGGAATGAGATTGCCGCTAAGATCCAGATAACTCCATTTGCCGTTAGCCGGATTGATACCGATGACGCCCCAATAGACCTGGTTATCAGGGTAAGCGCCTCCCGTTCCGTTCATGACTTTGACAGACACGGAGCCTCCCGGCGGTGTCGGAATAGAAGAGGCAGCGATAGAATAGATGGAACCGGAAGACCCGGAAGGCGGAGTAGTCGGCGCTGCAGTGGGCGCGGTTCCCGCAGTGTAGTTGAACCAGCCGGTATCATAAGCCGGAGTCCCATTGTTGTAGGTGAAGAAGTACGAGAGTGCTGTGCCGCTCGCGACGCCTGTAACCACCTGCTCATAACGCGATTTACTGTTGTTATAAGTCATTCGGTAGTTTAGCTGGGTTCCCGAGTTCACCTTGTAATGCACATCGGTCCAGCTGGTACTGACTGTAGATTTGAACCAGATGGTAGCTGAGGTTCCCGACAGATCTACACCTTGGGTATAATCAGCTGCGGCTGCTTTGGAATTGAACAAAGGCAGGCAAGAGAGCAGAAGCACGAACGCAAGCATCGTCATTAACCATTTTTTGGACATTCTTAGATTCCTCCTGAATTATATTGGCATTGCAGTACTTCCCTTCAACTGCAGGAGCTGTAGAGCATTCTGTATTTCGCCAAGCCGCTTATTCTATCCTCTGTACCCGTACCCTGCTACCTCCCCCCTATTCCCGCCTGCATCAGAACCAGAATTACCAATGCTTGTATCCGTTTACAAATATGATTATAGTTGCACAATCGGCAATTGAGTAGGCACGGAATTTCGGATTTAGGTTCCCATATTTTGGTTTTTGGTATAATGATCTATAGCTTAACCCGCACGGTGCTGCAAAAATAGCAAAAAGCCCTTAATTCCCAGACGCCTGGTCATTAAAGGCTTTTGTAGGCTTCCCTCTCGTATTCACTATTCCCAGTGCTGCGAAATAAAGGTATCCCGCCCGGATTGCTCACGGTCCTCTTTATAATGCTTCGGATTCTTCTTATGATAGTCCTGATGATAGTCTTCTGCCGGATAGAATACCGGCGCAGGCAGAATCTCCGTCACCACCGGAAGCTCGAATCTGCCGCTGACCGCCACCTGCTCCCGGGAAGCCAGTGCAGCCAGCCGCTGCTCTTCCGTATAATAGAATACCGCCGTGCGGTACTGCGTTCCCCGGTCCTGAAACTGTCCGCCGTCATCCGTCGGGTCAATCTGCGGCCAGAATAGCGCAAGCAGCCGCTCGTAAGGGAATAATTCAGGGTCATAAGTGATCTGAACCACCTCGTAGTGACCGGTTGTACCGGTCTTCACCTGCTCATAAGTAGGGTTCTCTACCGTTCCTCCGGCGTATCCCGATACAATCCCGTGAATTCCGGGAAGCTCTTCGAACGGCGTAACCATGCACCAGAAGCAGCCTCCGGCAAACATTGCCTGTTCCATAGCCATACTCCCACTCCCTGTCTCTCTTCTGCTGACTCTAGGTAAACCCTGTACTAAGATAAAGCCTAATGGTCTAAAAGTCAATTGGATTGCTTGTATTAGCAATCCATTCATATGCTTAAGAAATAGAATGTTTATTCTATTGATATTCTAAAAGGAAGAAAATCAAACTTCAAATAAATTCAGAACGAAAATTCCATTTTTCCTAATTTAGACAAAAATATAGTTCTTTTATTGTCTATTTCACCACAAATTCTATCTTTTTTCCACTTTGCAGCGGAATAGACATTCTGATAATTGACATTTCCTTGCAGGGGATGTACTATTTTATAGAATGATTTTTCCGTTAGTGAGGTGTAATGATGGGTAAACGAGATGATATTCTTCAGGCAACCCTTGATTTAATTACTGAAGAAGGCTTACAATCTGTTACTTTCGCCAAAATATTCAAAAGGGCCAATGTAGGCTCCAGCACATTCTACCATTATTTCGAGAACAAGGAGCAGCTGGTCAATGAGTTGTACCATAAAGTCCGCATACATAAAAATGAGTTCGTCATGAACGGCTATGACCCCGGCTTAACCATCTATGAGCGTGTGAAGAGCCTTCTGAAGAATACGGCTAACTATTCGCTTCAATACCCCAAAGAGGTTGATTTCACAGAGAACTATTGCTCCTCGCCCTATATTTCCGAGGACTTGCGGAACACGCCGGCTCCCTCAACCTTAGAGATATTCTCCATCATTGAAGAAGGACAGCGGCAGGGAATCATCCGGGAAATGAATGTTTGTCTGTGCTATCAGCTGATCTACGGGATATTAATTGCTGTCATCAAAGGCTACTTGGACGGAAAATATCCGCTGAATGAGCAGCAGATTCAGCAGACCATTGAAGCCTGCTGGCTTGCTATTAAGCTGTAGCGGATAACACAAATGAGGCCATCCCTTAAGCAGGGCTCTGCATAAGAGACAGCCTATTCCGGCATCAGCCGGATGATGTACACTAGACCTGAGGGACCAGATTCCGGCTCCCCGAGGACTTGTAGATCTCTGCAATCAGCGTGAGCGCTTTGATGCCCTCAGCACCGTCAATCCAGAACCTGCGGCCTTCACGGATGTGGGCGTAGAAGTCATGAATTAACCGTGAATGCCCGGTGCCCCAGTAGGATTTCCCGCCGCTGCTGATGCTCTGCGGCTCACAGAGCAGCGTCTCCTGACCATCCTTCCACAGATACAGGCTGTCCCTGCGCTGCTGCAGGGTCCCTTGCTCGAAGACCAGCTCCAGCTCCACCGGTGAATTGGCCTGATATGCATTGGTTCCGTAGAAGAGCCCGCGCGCCTTGTTTTTGAAGTCGATACACGCATGTGCACTGTCCTCGACCTCAATAACATTGTTCAGCACATCGGTGCTTACACTGCCTTTCACGGAAGCGATGTCACCGCCGAACCATTGCAGCAGATCCAGGGTATGGATAGCCTGATTGATCAATACCCCTCCGCCTTCCGTAGCCCAGTGGCCTCTCCATGGACTGTTCGTGTAGTACTCCTCAGTCCGGGTCCATGTTACCAAGCCCTTCATGCAGAGGAGGTTACCCAGGCTGCCGGAATCGATCACCTCCCTGATGCGCACCGAAGGTTCATTATAGCGGTTCTGGAATACTACACCCAGCTGTCCCGGAGCCTGCTCCGCCGCCTCCTGCATCAAGCGGGCCGAAGGCACATCCAGCGCCATGGGCTTCTCGGTTAACACATGCTTGCCCGCCTTCAGCAGCTCCACCGCCATTCCGGCATGCAGATGATGCGGCGTGCAGAGATGGACGATGCCGATATCTGCACGCTCCAGCAGCTCCCTGTAATCCGTCAGGCCTTCACATTCGTAATCCTGAGCGGACTGAGCCGCCTGAACAGGGTCACTGTCCACCACGGCTACCAGCCGCACATTCTCGATCGAGGCAATGGCTCTGGCATGCAGCGGGGCAATCGCCCCACAGCCGATAATCGCTGCTCCGTTGGTATTCATCTTATCCACCTTCCGATCTTCTGATAGCTGTCCTGCAACTATTTGAGCGTATCCGGTGTCAGATTCACCGCTTGCTGCTGCGCCTCCAGACACAGCTCAGCCGCCTTGAATGCATGCTCCTGCGTCATCGCCTTCTCCGTCCGTTCCAGGCAGTCCAGAATCAGCTCACCGAAGAACGGGAAGCCGATCTTCCCGGCCACATGCTCATAATGCTCTCCCTCACCGTCCACCCAGTAGACATGGTCCGGTGTGCTGGAGCGGCCGATATCGCTGTATTTGCGCAGTTCGATATAGCCTTCCGTGCCGAGAATGATCGTCCGTCCGTCGCCCCAGGTTCCGAGTCCTGACGGTGTGAACCAGTCCACGCGAAAATACTGCGTAGCCCCGTTGTCCCCAACCAGCGTAGCATCCCCGTAATCCTCCAGCTCCGGGTATGCCGGATTGTTGTAGTTGGCAACCTTACTGTGCAGCACCTTGGCATCGCGGCAGCCTGCATAGAAGAGGAACTGTTCAATCTGGTGACTGCCGATGTCACAGAGAATGCCGCCGTATTTGTCACGCTGGAAGAACCATTCCGGCCGGCTGGGTGCATTTAACCGGTGCGGACCCAGTCCCATGACCTGAAGCACACGGCCAATCGCCCCCTGCTGCACCAGCTGACCGGCATAGACAGCGCTCTCTACATGCAGTCTCTCACTGTAGTATGTCATGTATTTCCGCCCCGTCTGCTCCACCTGAAGGCGTGCTGCCGCGAGCTGGTCCAGAGAAGTGAACGGAGATTTGTCCGTGAAATAATCCTTCCCGTGTGCCATCACCCGCAGACCGAGCGGACCGCGCTCCGAAGGAACGGCCGCCGCTGCAACGAGCCGGACCTCAGGATCTTCAAGAATCTCTTCAGCAGAACGCGCGGCTCTGACGCCGGGATACTTGTTCAGGAATGCTTTTACCTTCTCGGGGTCAGGATCGTATACCCACTTCAGCTCGGCTCCCGCCTCCACCAGCCCGTTGCACATCCCGTAAATATGCCCATGATCCAGTGCCAGCGCAGCGATTACGAATTCACCCGGCCCCACCACAGGCTTCGCCTCATGTACCGGAGCATACATCATTCCATCCTTGCGGCTCATGCTTGCACCTCCAATCTGGAATGCAGATACCGGAGGCTGATCTCCAGGCTCTCGAACGGATCACGCTGGCACACATCCTGCTCCACGATATGCCATTCCACCCCCGTCTTGCGGCAGGCATCAATAATCGCTCCATAGTTCATATTGCCTTCGCCGATCTCGGCAAACACAGCCTTACGGTTCAGAATAGTCATATCCTTGAAATGCACAGCCTGCATTCTGCCTTCCACCTTGTGAATCCACTCTACAGGATCTCCGCCCCCCGCCTGAACCCAGTACAGATCCAGCTCGAACCCGAAGACCTCCGGATCACTGTCCTGCAGCAGCACATCCATACCGGTCAGACCGTCAAAACGTTCAAATTCAAAATCATGATTATGATAAACGAATTGCAGGCCATACTCTTCCTTAAGTGTCCGTGCAATGCCGGAAGCCAGCTTAGCGAAGGTGCGGTAGCCCTCCTGGCTGGTCTGATATTCCGCAGGCAGCGAGCCAAGACCGATGTATTTGCAGTCCCACAGCTTATGCTCGGCAGCGAGCGCATCCAGATCATTCACCAGCCGGTCCCAGGGAACGTGTGTCGCACATATTTTCAGATTAAATTCATCCGCATATTCCTTCACCAGCTTAGGGTCCATGGGACCGATCCCGGAGATTTGCACAGCCTGGTACCCCATGCTGCTCACCTTCCGCAGGCTCTCTCTCAAGTCCTCCGGCGTCCGGGTATATTCACGCAGGGTATACATTTGGGCGGCAATCGTTGAACGGTTCATTGTATTCATCCACTCCTAGATAAGTTTGAGTTGCGTAAGAGAGTAAGGTTCGTCTAGTGGGTGCCCGATACATCCAGGGCTTTCTGGCTGACCGGCGCTTTCTGAAAAGTCGAATTCTCCACCTGCTCCATCAGCTTCTCATAGAACAGCTCGCTGTCGATCGGCAGGTCCACCCAGTTGTCGGTCCATGCGGACAGATACATGGCATTGGACAGGGTCAGACCGTGAATGCCCTCTTCCCCCGGAGCCAGCAGCGGCTCATCCTGCAGAATGGCATTGGTGAAGTTGCGCAGAATCCCCTTATGCTGTTCTCCATTTCCGGCTTCCACCGGAATCTCGCATTTCCAGCACTCCGGTGCTCCGAACCCTCCGGTATATTCCGCATTAAACTTCGGCTCCGGGGTGCGAAGGCGGAAGAAGGTCAGCGTGCCGTCTTCGACGACGATTTTACCGTTGTCTCCTGTAATCTCGAACCGGTTCGTCCCCGGCGCTTCCCCTGTAGTCGTGATGAACAGCCCGGTTGCGCCATTCTCATACTCCACATAAGCGGTCACATCATCCTCAACCTCAATATTCCGGTACTTCCCGAACTGGCAAAAAGCGCGTACCCGCTTAGGCATCATTCCGGTAGTCCACTGCCAGAGATCAAGCTGGTGCGGGTCCTGGTTCAGCAGCACTCCGCCGCCTTCCCCGCCCCAGGTCGCCCGCCAGCCGCCGGAATCGTAGTAGCTCTGAGAGCGGTACCAATTGGTGATAATCCAGTTCGTGCGCCGGATCTCTCCCAGCTCCCCGGACTGAATCAATTCTCTCAGCTTCTGATAGAGCGGATTCGTCCGCTGGTTATACATAATGCCGAATTTGCGGTCAGACTTCGCTGCGGCGTCATTCATCTCCTGTACTGCCTTCGTATAGACACCGGCAGGCTTCTCGATCAGAACATGCAGCCCGTAGCCCAGCGCTTGAATCGCCAGCGGCGGATGATCATAATGCGGGGTGGCAATCATCACCGCATCAATGATCCCGGACTTGAACAGTTCCTCCGGCGACAGAAAGCGCTGTACATGATCCGGCAAATGCTCCTCTGCCCATTCCAGCCGCTCAAGGCTGATGTCGCATACGGCCGTTAGCTCGGCCCCCTTAATATCACTCAGCAGACTCTGTGCATGGGTCCGCCCCATACCCCCTACGCCAATAATTCCATAACGTACCTTATCCATCTCCCATTCCCTTCCTGAAACAGTTTATGTTATGAGGATAACCCTATTTGCCGGTGGAGGCCATGACTGTAATTAAGGTATATTTGTATAATAATAAGATGTATTGGATAAATGGAAGCGTTATAATAGCTTTATAGCCTTATTTGAAGGAGCTCTGATATGAATATGACTGCGAAAGGCAATGGTAATTTGACCGGACGCCTGCTGCACAACCTGACGGTTACCGTTACCCATGCCCAATTAACCAGCAGATATCCGGGATGGAACCGGACGAATGAGACCCCTGCATTCAACCGGCTCTACTACATTGATTCCGGCGAAGGCAAGGTGATTATCAACGGAGTGGCGTACTATCCGAGACCCGGACAGCTGATGATTATGCCCGCAGGCTCTACCCAGACCACGGATACTTCACGTGATGATCCTTATACACGCTACTATTGCCACTTCGATGCGCAGATTGGGGAATGGCCGCTGTTTCATTCGGCGAATAAGCTGTATATCTGTGATGTGCCTGATCCGGAGGCCACCCGGACGATGTTCGCGGAGATGATTGAATGGTTCCAGGATACCGGTTTCCTCGCTACCCTTCGGACGCAGGCTGCGCTGCTTACACTGCTGTCCCTCTGTCTGGAATCAGGAGGCTATAGCAATTTCCTTGACGATCTGACGCATACGAGCGACCAGGGCAAGCTGGCGAATGTGCTGGGCTACATCGATCAACGGTTAATGCGGCCGCTGACGGTCGAGGAGCTGGCAGAGCGGGTCCATCTGCACCCGAACTATTTCATTCCCTATTTCAAGAAGTTCATCGGCGTTCCGCCGATGCAGTACGTCCAGCTGAAACGGATGGAGCTCGCGAAGAGGCAGCTCTCCTACACCGATTTCAGCATCTCCAGTATCGCCGAGCAGGTCGGCATGGAGCTGGCCCACTTCTCGAAGGTGTTCAAGAAGTCAACCGGCGTATCCCCGTCTGCTTATCGGAGCAGTACGCGGTAGGATGCACCGGAAGGTGCCAGAACAAATACGCACCAGCACCGAATGTATGCTGTTTTCCGCATACATTAGGGTCACGCGCCTGCGTACCACTTATCCACAACAGAGGAAAATCATAGTTTCCTCAAGAAACAAAAAATCAGCATGCCTCTGTAAGAAGCCTGCTGATTTTTTGAAAATATAATTTATAGGTTTCCGAAACGGTACCGTCCTTTAAAAGGACGGCAAAGCCGTTTCCACTTGTGCTTTTCCAAGCCATGAATGGTATGCTGCGCTCCTGCTCTCTACTTGATCCCGAAATACGCATCCGCATTGTTGTAGCATATATTCTCAATGGTCCGGCCGATCAAGGCATAGTCTCGCGGCAGGTCCCCCTCTTCCATCCACGTGCCGAACAGGTTGCAGAGAATGCGCCGGAAGTATTCATGACGCGTGAAGGATAGGAAGCTTCTGGAGTCAGTCAGCATGCCGACAAAAGGGCTGATCAGGCCAATGCTGGATAGCGCCTTCAACTGCTGCAGCATGCCCTCCTTCTGATCATGGAACCACCAGCCGGAACCCATCTGCACCTTGCCCTTGATGCCATCACCCTGGAAGTTACCGATTGCGGTGGCTATCATCTCGTATTGCGAAGGGTTCAGCGTATAGACGATGGTCTTCGGCAGCTGTCCGCTGGCATCCAGCTCATTCAGCAGTGCGTTGAGACTGCGGGCCATATTGAAATCCAGAATCGAATCGAAGCCGCTGTCCTTGCCGATGGCACTGAACATCCGTGCGTTGTTGTTGCGCAGCGCTCCGATATGCAGCTGCATGCTCCAGCCCCGCTCATGATAGAGCCGGCCTAATTTGATCAGCGTATGGCTCTGGAACTTCTGTTCCTCCTGCGGGCTGATCTCTTCCCCTTTGAAGGCCCGGGCGAATATGTAGGCCGCTTCATGCTCTGTAGACTGGGCATGCGGCAGCTCACCGAAAGCCTGATCCGACAGCCGGCAGCCATGCTTATGGAAATAATCGATCCGCGCGGTCACAGCCTGGAGGAATCCGGAGTAATCGTGGATCTCAATACCGCTCGCCTCACCAAGCAGGCCCACGTATCCGGTGAATCCTTCATCACGGATATTCAGCACCCGGTCCGGTCTGAAGGTCGGGGCAACCACCGTCTGAAGCACATTGTCCTTCTTAATCTGAATGTGATGCTCCAGTGAATCAATGGGATCATCCGTTGTGCAGACCACATCGACATTGAGTTTTTTGAGAATCCCCTGCGTAGTCAGTTCATCTCCCTGGAGCTGCTCATTGCAGCGTTCCCACACACTGTCCGCAGTCTCCCCGGAGAGCAGCTCGTCGATCCCGAAGTAGCGCTTCAACTCCAGATGAGTCCAGTGGTAGAGCGGATTGCCCACCATCTCAGGCAGGGAACGCGCCCAGACCATGAATTTGTCTTTGTCCGGCGCATTCCCGGTAATTAGCTGTTCGTCAACGCCCAGCCAGCGGAGCGCCCGCCACTTGTAATGGTCCCCAGATAAGGCGAGATCAGCGATATTGCGGAACCTGCGGTTACTGCTGATCTCCTGCGGATTCAGATGACTGTGAAAATCATAAATCGGCATTGCAGCGGCATAATCGTGATACAGTCTCTGTGCACTTGGACTTAACAGCAGCCAGTCGTCATGAATAAAAGATGAGGTACTCATATTGTTATCCAGCCTCTCGTGTATGATATTGACGGGCCACGGATACCGTCCTGAAGCGGACAGCAGGCGCTTCTGCCCATTCGCACTACCATACTACCATACAAGTATGGTAGTATGGTAGTGCTTACATTAATCATTAACAGGAGGGTTACACGATGGAATACACTATCGGTACACAAGCACTCTCCACAAGGGACATCGTGTATCGTTCACTGAAGAATCAGATTCTGCTGCTGGAGCTGCCGCCCGGAACCGGGATTTCGGAGAAGGAGATTTCGCTGAAGTTCAGTGTCAGCCGCACTCCGGTCCGTGAGGCTTTTGTCCGTCTGGCCCAGGAGGGCCTGCTTGCTGTATACCCCCAGCGGGGAACGGTGGTCTCCCTGATTGATTCCGAGCTCGTGGAAGAAGCCCGCTTCATGCGCGAGCATCTGGAGCGGGCAGTCATCCGGGAATCGTGCAGCGCCTTCCAGGCCAGGAATCTTATCGATCTGAAGGCTAATCTGGACAAGCAGAAGCTCTGCATCGAGGATCAGGACTATAAGGAAATGTTCATGCTGGACGAAGAGTTCCATCATGTGATTTTTATGGGCTGCAATAAAAAGAATACCTGGGAGGTCATCCAGCAGATCAAGGTTCACCTGAACCGCAGCCGGATGCTCAAGCTCACGGCAGATCACAACTGGGAGCATCTGTACCGGCAGCATTATGGTCTATATGAAGCCATTGAGCAGCATAATATTCAGCAAGGGGATCAGCTTATGCAGGAGCATATGGCCCTGACGATCGCCGATCAGGAGATGCTGATGGAGAAATATCCGCAATATTATAAGCAAAGATCCGCAGACTGATATAACCTGACGCAAGATCATACTTTCACCAAGAAGGGTTGGATCACTATGTCCGAGTTGGCATTACAGCCTGCACTGGCAGGCAAGACCGCTGTAATTACCGGAGGAGCCGGAGCCCTCTGCAGCGCTATGGCGCTGGAATTGGCCCGGCAAGGCGTGAAGGTCGCCATCCTGAACCGTACGGAGGCCAAAGGGGCAGCTCTGTCTGCACAGATCACTTCCGGCGGCGGTCAGTCCCTGGCCTTGGCCTGCGATGTTATGGATGCCGGGAGTGTCCGGCAGGCAGCGGATGAGATCCACAAGCACTGGGGTCCCTGCGACTTGTTGATCAATGGAGCCGGGGGCAATCAGCCTTCGGCGATTACCACCAAGGAGACCTTAGAACCGGGAGACCTGGAGAATCCCGATGTCGTCTCCTTCTTTGATCTGTCCGTGAGCGGGTTCCGAACGGTCCTTGACCTCAATCTGACCGGAACATTAATTCCAACCCAAATCTTCGCCAAGCAAATGCTCGGACGCCCCGGAGCAGCGGTGATCAACATCTCCTCCATGAGCGCCGCATCGCCACTCACCAAGGTTCCGGCTTACAGTGCGGCCAAGGCAGGCATCAACAACTTCACACAGTGGCTTGCGGTTCATCTGGCAGAGTCCGCCATACGGGTGAATGCCATCGCCCCCGGCTTCTTCGTCACTGCACAGAATGAACAGCTGCTGAAGAACCCGAACGGTGAACTAACCGAACGTTCGCTCAAAATCATCTCCCAGACCCCGATGCGCCGCTTCGGCACACCGGAGGATCTGCTCGGCACCTTGCTCTGGCTGGCCGATGAGCGCATGTCCGGGTTCGTAACCGGGGTAACCATCCCCGTAGATGGCGGGTTTATGGCCTACTCGGGCGTGTGAAGGCATTCTGCAGCGGGAAACCGGCATTCAAAAAAACTGAACCCCGTCCCCAGGGTTCAGTTCCAATTAATTAAGGCTATGCGCTTCAACCAGCACGCCATCCTCCAGATGCAGCACCCGGTCGCACCAGTCCAGCATCCGTTCGTCATGAGTAACCATTACAGCAGCCTTGCCTTCGCTCCGCACCTCGTCGGCTATCATCCGTACCACTTCCCGGCCACGGCTGTAATCCAGGCTGGCTGTAGGCTCGTCTGCGAACAGAATGGCCGGCTTGTTCATCCATGCCCGGGCAATCGCCACTCGCTGCTTCTCGCCCCCGGACAGCTGTTCGGGATAATGATTGCGGCGCTCCCAGATCTCCAGACGCTTCAGCAGATAGGCGGCACGCACCTTCGCTTCCTTCGGGCTGAGCTTAGCCAGCTTCGCTACATAGAGCAGCTGCTCCTCTACCTTCAGGAACGGCAGCAGCTGCGCACTTTGGAACATGAAGCCGATTTTTTTCAGCCTTAGCTCCGTCAGTGCCCTCTTGTCCTTGTCACGCAGCGGTTCGCCGTCGAGGAGGATCTCTCCGCTGGTGGGCGTAAGCAGCGCACCGGCTGCGGAGAGAAACGTGCTTTTCCCGGAGCCGGATGGCCCCAGTACTGCTATGAATTCGCCTTCGTTCACCGTAAGGTCCAGATGGTTCAGTACGGTCATCGCCCCGTCCCCATCCCCGTAAGTCTTGGTTACCTGCTTCATCACTAATTTCGCACTCATGCTCCAGTCCTCCCTATCGCTTCCAAGGCATCCACCTTAGCTACTCTTGCTACCGAAATTAACGAGCCCAGCAGGGACATCCCTATGAACAGCAGACTGGTCATCGCCATCGTCTGTCCATCCAGCTCAAACGGCATCGAATCGGGCAGGCCCATATTCATCCCCAGCGTAAGCAGAATGCCCAGCACCAGACTGGCGACAGACAGCAGCATTACTTGACCGACTACACTCCAGGCCAGATAGGACATCTTGGTCCCCATCGCCTTCAGGATACCGAATTGGCTGGTCTTCTGGATCGTAATGACATAGAAAAATACAGCAAGAACTACCGCAGCAATCACGAACAGGAACACAATCATCATCAGCAGCGAATTCTGCTCGGCGGAATAACCGGGAACACTGGCGATCGCCTGCTTTTGTGTAATTACCTCTATGGACTGCTGCTGATCCGCAATCTGCGCAGCTTGAGCCGCCGTTACATCCAGCGCGATCACATTGTATGGGGCATTGGCATTGCCTGAACCGCCGCCTCCCTGAACCGTTCCTTGCTTCATCGCCTGCCAGTCCAGCTGATTGATATAGACCACCGGAGTATGGCTGTAGGAGCTGTCCTTCACGAAGCCGGTAACCGTCCAGCTCATGCCGGAAGCCTGATCACGGATCGTACTGCCAATGGTAACGCCGGACTGTTCCAGCTTGGAGTCTGCAACCGCGCTGCCTTGAACCTCATTGGTGAATCCGGCGCCTTCCGTTACTTCAGGAGCCAGCATGCCCGTCATATCTATGGCAAAAAAAGTAATATCCGCCTTAACCTCCGCACCGGCAGCTGTAATTGTACTGGTCTGTACCCCCAGCGGAGTCGCGTTCGCCTCTCCGGCTACTGACCGGGCAGCCGCAAGCTCCGTATCCGTTAACTGTGAACGCCTGAAGGTATGATCCGCATCGCTCTGCACGGCGAAGTAATTGGCGGGCATATTTTTCAGCGCCGAAATATTGGCATAAGCAAGACCTCTAGCCAGGCCGGTGACGAACAGCACCAGGAACGAGACCAGCAGCATAATCACCATAATGAGACTGTAGCGTGCTTTGGAGTGCCTCATCTCCCGAATTGCCAAGAACATATAACCACTCCCTCTAATCTGTATATCCACAGTTTAGAGAGTGAAGATGAACGGAGTATGAATAGAGAATTACACTATATAGATTGAACATAGCCGCTTCCAAAAACAGATGGCAGGCGCAACTGCGGTGAATATTGGACTTCCGGCCGCTGTTGTATTTGAATTTCCTGATTAAACCGCTCTTCGCGGTAGAAATCCAAATACAAAGGCGGTCGCTACCGCTCCTCCAGTTCCAAAATTCCCCTCCGTTGCTTTCATCTATTTTATGAAGGACTAATCAATCTATATCGTTAGGGTGGCAGGGCAGAGTGACAGTGAACGTAGTTCCTTCTCCTACTGTGCTCGTCACCTCGATGGTTCCGCCATGCGCCTGGACGATCTTTTGGGCAATGGCCAGCCCCAGACCGCTGCTGCCCGGCTCACGGGATCGCGACTGATCCACCTTGTAGAACCGGTCGAAGATCATCGGCAGCTGCTCCGCCGGAATGCCCGCCCCGTTGTCGGTCACCGTTACAATACATTGCCGGCCCTCCACATGGGCTGCGATACTGAGGGTCCCGCCCGCCGGAGTGTATTTGACCGCATTTGTCACCAGATTCATCCACACCTGATAGAGCAGATTGGAATCGCCCGTAAGCGTGATGTCTCCGGCATGCAGCCGCACCGCCAGCTCCTTCTCCGTAAGATGCCATTCCATAATCTGAATCACCTGGCGCAGCTGGGCGCGCAGATCAAAGCTTCTTTTCTGCAGGGCATGCTCGTCATAATCCAGCGAGGACAAGGTGAGCAGCTGCGTGCTGAGCATAGATAACCGCCGGCTCTCATCGCCGATAATTGACAGATACTCTTGGCGCTGGGCTTCCGGTAGAGTACTGTCCTGGAGCGCATGGGCAAAGCCCTGAATAGAGGTTAGCGGCGACTCGATCTCGTGCGAGACATTGGCGACAAACTCCTGTCTTGCCCGGTTCGTACGTTCCAGCTCGCGGCTCATCGTCATGAAGTGGGAAGCCAGTTGCCCGATCTCGTCGCGGCGTGCGGTGTACAGCTTAATGTCGTAGCGGCCCTTGGAGATTAGGAGCGTGGCCTCGGTCAGCCGGGTGATCGGTTTCACCACATGCAATGCGCTGATCAGCACAAACCCCAGACTCAGCAGAATAATAACCACGATCAGCACGCCGAAAAAGATCCGCAGCTCCCCGAACTGCACCTGAGCATCCGGACGCATGAACAAGGCATAGATCTCCCCGTTAATATGGACCGGGACCCCAATGGAATTGCTGAGCTGGTTATCGAAGAACCCTGTCACGAACAGCTGGCCGGGGAAATTCCCCACCCCATGGTAGATCTCCCCGTCCAGCACCTTGCGCAGCGCCTCGTCCTTGAGGTCATTTTTGCGGAAAGGCAGGCCGTAGAAGCGTTCCTCTCCATCGGCATTGACCAGATACATCTTATACCCCAAAGAAGCTGTACTCAGGAGATACTCTTCCACCGCATCCGGGTGGTCCTCGATGAACTGCTGCAAACCTATAGCCATCCGGGTCAGCTTGGCGTCATTCTTCGGCTTGATTTGGGACTGGTAATAGAGGTTGGAGACCAGAAATCCCAGCACACTGCTGATCATAATCACCGAGCAGAAGATAATACTCATCCGTACATAGAGCGATCTCATGAGTTCACCATTTCCACTTTGTAGCCAATTCCCCGGACCGTGCGGATGATAAAATCATTCTGGTATTCGCTGAACCGCTGACGCAGGCGCTTGATATGCACATCCACCGTCCGCTCATCCCCTTCGTAGTCCGCTCCCCAGACCAGCTCAATCAGCTCACCACGCGTGAACAGGCGTCCCGGATATTGGGCCAGCTGGGCCAGCAGCTCGAACTCCTTCACCGGCAGCAGCAGCACCTCCGTCCCGTCACTGATCTCATAATTCTTACGGTCGATCACCAGCGAATTCAGGCGAATCCGATCATCTGAGGCGATGGAATAACGGCGGAACAAGGCCTTGATGCGAAAGATCAGCTCCTCCGGTTCAAAAGGCTTGGTCACATAATCATCCGTCCCGTGCAGATACCCCTGCTCCTTATCACTGAGCTGCTGACGCGCCGTCAGCAGAATGACGGGAATATCATAGTTCTCCCTTATGTATGCACACAGCTCCAATCCGTCCATATGCGGCATCATCACATCCACCACCGCCAGATCGACCGTCTGCTCCTTCATGCGTGCCGCCGCTTCCAGCCCGTCTCCGGCTTCTATCGCTTGATATCCCTCTCTGGTAAGAACATGCCGCAGCAGCGTGCGGATATGAACATCGTCGTCGGCTACCAGTATCTTTTTCAACTTACATACGCTCCCTCCGGCTTGCCTGATCAATGTCATCATACTATAAAAGGCAGAATGCTGTCCCTCAGCGGAGTGACCGGTCTGCCCATAAGCTGCTCCAGGTCGCCGGAGGTGGAAGCCGTATCCAGCTGGCTCATAAAAGCATAGATCCAGTGCTGTATTCCCTCATCCTGACGGTGCACCACCGGCTTACCGGCAACCTCTGTCAGAACTTCGGCCAGATCTGCGAAATCCCAGGTGTGCGTAGCGGTCAATTCATAGATCCGGCTGCCTGCGCCCTCTTCGACAAGTGCAGCAGCAGCAGCCAAAGCAAGGTCCCGGCGGCCAACCGAGTTGAACTTCCATCCGCCCGGCGCCGTCACCAGCTCTCCGCTGGAGAGCGCTTCCTTCAGCCCCAGCACCCCTACGAAATCAATATAAAGGGCATTGCGTAAAAAGGTATATTCCAGCCCGGACTCTATAATCGCCTGCTCCGTCATTGTGTGCACATTGCCGGGCTTACTCCGATCAGCACTCTGCTGCGGAAAAGCAAAACCCGTATAAAGCAGATGCCGGACCCCGCTTTGCTTCGCTGCATCAATCACCCGCTTATGCTGGGCGAGACGTACATCATCATCCTTATGCGAACTGGAAATCAGCAGCAGCCGGGAAATCCCGTGGAACGCTTCCTCCAGGGATTCCGGCAAGTCGTAATCCACCTTACGGACTTCAATTCCCAGCTCCCGGAAATGGTCCGCTTGCGGAGCACTTCTTACTCCGGCAATGATATGCATTGCAGGAATGCGGCTGCGCAGATTCTCCAGAATCAGACTTCCCAATTGCCCGTTTGCTCCTGTAATCATTATTGTCGTCATAGGCGATAACATCCTTTCCTTATTGAAATAAGATCTCTTCACATCCCCGCCGGCATATTCCAGCCGCTATATATAATCTCTGTCTGCGGGCAGCCTCCCGGCAAGCGGAACATTCCAGACCCTCTATCCTCTGCTCAGCTTGTTCAGCAGCTCCAGCAACAGGTGTAGCTCTGGCTCATCCAGCCGGTTCATTACCGCCGCAACTGCTTCCCGGTTCCCCGGCAGCTGTTCCAGTAGCAGACGCTTACCTGCTTCAGTCAGCGAAATAACTGTCTTACGGCCATCCTGTGCATGAGCCGCCCGCGTAATATAGCCGTCCTTCTCCAGCGGAGTCAGCAGCAGGCTGATATTGGCTTTGGTTACCGCGATTCGCTCAGCAAGCAGCGAAGGCAGGATCGACCCTCCATCCTTCGCAATCTCAACCAGTACGCGGATTCTTGCCCCGTTCAGCCCCTGCGCCTGCCAGTATTTCTCGGAGACGGCCACAGTGCCGGCTGTCGCTCCCACCAAGGCGAAGAAAACCTCATTTTCAAGCGGCAGCTCAAGCACATAACTTTGTAAATCATCCATTGGCAGTAGTCAACTCCATTTAGTTAATAGCTTAACTATTTCTATAGATAGATTAGCTGATTCCGTCAGGATTGTCAAAGGAAACGAATCCACTCCCCCGTTGCCAAATAAAAACCCCCTATCCTTCCTAAGGAAGGCAGAGGGTACGATACAGCCACATGCAGAATTACATTAGATTAAAACAGGCTTAGCCGCAGCTGACACCTTGTCTTCACCATAGCTCATGCTGCCATCCAGCACAAGTTCCAGCTTAATCAGCTCCGAGCGGCTGGCCAGCCGGATCGGCGGTCCCCAGGTTCCGTAGCCCGACGAGACGATGACATGCAGCTTGTTTTTGAGCAGATAGCCCCAATCCAGTTCGAACAGGCGCCGGGTAATCCAGTGATTCGGTGCAATTTGCCCCCGGTGGGTATGTCCTGACAGCAGCACATCTACTCCAGCCTGTGAAGCGATCCCGAAGCCTGTCGGCTGATGATCCATCATTAGAATCGGCTTGCTGCGGTCAAGACCCTCCAGCAGAGTTTCCACGCTGAGCCGTCCACCGGCCTCCATCGCTTCAGCCGTCTTGTCTTTGCGCCCGACCACGTAGACTCCTGAAGTCTCCACCACTTCATCCTGTAACACCTGGATGCCAACACTCCGCATAACCTCCGTATACTGCGCAATCGATCCGCCATAGTATTCGTGATTCCCCAGCACGGCGTAGACCCCATAACGTGCCTTCAGCTGCTTCAGCTGCTGCTCCATCCCATTGCGGAGAAAAGGCTCGATACTGTCATCCAGCACATCCCCGGCCAGCAGAATGATATCCGGGTTCATCGCGTTCATCTCCCTGACCATTCTGCGCAGATGGCGGTTGCCGACAATGTTGCCCAGATGCAGGTCGGAGGCTACAGCTACCGTCAGCGGAACGCTGGTTCCGATGGATTTGTCCACCTTAAGCCGGTGGGTCCGCACCACAGTACTCCAGGCATTGCGTGATCCCCAGATCAGGAAGATTGCGAGCAATACCAGCAATGTAGTCCCTGCTTCCGTTACGAATGCGGAGAGATTCGCGCCTGCGAGCGCCAGCACACCATAGAGCAGATCGGTCAGCGGCAGCATGATCACGGCGAACTCCATACAGGCCAGATAATAAGAGCCGATCACTTTGAACAACCTGCCTACCGGTCTCAGCGCCTGCGGCAGCGGCACCCGGCCAATCATGTAAGAGAAGGAAATGACAAGAAAGATAGTCCAGTACGCAGCAGTATTCATCCCCGGCAGCCATGCCTGGAGCAATACGGACAGATGCCATCCAATGTAGACATTCACCAGTCCCAGCACCAGCACCATCACCGCAGCCCCGGCCAGCATCCGCATGTTTTTCACTTTATTCCACTCCCTTAAAGTAAGTTTCTATCCTATCTACTTCAAATCATAACACAAAGTATTCACCAGGTATAAACTGTGCCGCCAACCTGTGATAAACCTGAGTTCCCCTTGAACAAAAAAAGAAAGACAGCCCTGCGGCTGCCGTTGATGGAATGCGTGTTTTCGCTTATTGTCTTAGTCCCTTGATTTCTTCTACCGGTAAGCTGGTGGCTTCGGAAATGGTTTGCAGGTCTATACCCCGGTCTAGAAGTTTAATAGCTATTTCTTTACTTGTCTCGGACTTGGCTCCTTCAATACGGGATTGCTCATCGCTCAGCGCCTTCATCCGGGCATCATAAGCCATCCGCGCTGCGGCATCCTGGCTCAGAAGCTCTAGCGTGTCCATCGCTTTTTTCAGCATAGGTTCTCTCTCTACTAATGCTTCTACCATTCTCCGTCTCGTCTCGCCCAGCCGTTCCCCTGCTCCGTCCGGGTGCAGCGGTTCTCCCCACAGTAGCCCGTCCCCCTCATACCGGGGAAGCACATGCATATGATAGTGGGTCAGATCATTGAATTTACCGCCGTCGGCAATGATTCTGATCCCGTCCGGCTGGTACAAATATTTGAGCAGCGCGGAGAGCTTCTGTGAAGCCTCCATAACAGTATGTGCAGTCTTCGCATCCATCTCATCGACGTCCCAATAGTGCTTTTTCGGCAGAATCAGGGTGTGGCCTTCATTGAAGGGATCGATATCGAGTACACAGGTGATATATTCATTCTCATAGACGATATTCAGGCCGGGTTCCACCCCGTTCGCAATTCTGCACCCCAGGCAATCCATGATGATCCTCCCCCTTAAACAAACTGAATACTATGATAATCAGTTTTTCGATTACATTCGGCCTACGTAGAGCGCCCAGTCCAATTGTAATCGGTTTTTCGATTACATTTGGCCTACGCGGAGCGACAAGTCCAATTGTGATCGGTTTTTCGATTACATTTGGCCTACGCGGAGTGCCAAGTCGGTAGCGTCAAGAAGTTTGTGTAAAAGAGTAGAAGTACCTCCCCCGGATTATAGGTTGGGGTGTAGTGTTTCTGGGGGGAGGGGGAACCCCGACCCCCAGAAACTGGATTTCTCTGCTACTCCTCTTCCGGTGTGGGTAAAGAGGGATAGCGTGTTTCGAATAGCTCTTTTAGCTTCTTTTTAACGGCATCCATGCCAAAGCCTTGGGCGACCCGCCCTGCATGACGTTCATTGTATTCCAGCATCTCCAGGTACACGATTTTCTCTGCCGCATCCATGTTCGTCAGACTGTTCATCGGTTTCAGACGCTTGCGGATTTCCTTGTTCATCCGCTCGATGGGGTTCGACGTGTAGATCGCTTTACGGATCGATTCCGGATACTTGTAGAACGTCAGTAGTGTGGATAACTGTTCCTCCCAGGACCTCATTTCCTTCGGATACAGCTTGTTCCACTTCGCTTTGACCGTATCAAAGTTAGCCCGGGCTACCACTTCATCCGGTGCGGTATATACGGTTTTCAACGCTTCAAGGACATCGGTTTTGTGCTCCATCCGGATTTTAGGGAACGTGGCCCGCACTTTGTGCACTACGCAATGCTGTACATCTGCCTGAGGATAGGTCTCTTTAAACGCCGCATCCAGCCCCGGTAGTCCGTCAAACACACCCAGCAGGACTTCCTGCGCTCCGCGGTCGTACAGGTCTTTGAGTACCTCCCGCCAGCCATTTGAACTCTCTTGGCCGCCCACGTAGAACCCGAGAATTTGACGCTGTCCCTCCTCGTCAATTCCCATCGCAAAGTAGACCACTTCGCCACGAACCGTGCCCCGTTTCAGCTTCACGTACAGCCCATCCAAGTAGATTACGGAGTACCGTTTGCTCAGTGGCCGTTTCTGCCACTGGTGGATATCGTCTAGCACCGTAGCCGTAATATTGCTGACCGTGGTGGGGGAGTAGTGGCTGCCAAACATACTTTCAATGAACCGGGCCACATCCCGCGTACCCATGCCCGATTTGTACATTTGGATGACGGCCTCTTCTAACCATCCGTCCCGCCGCTGGTACGGCTCAAACATCTGCGTCTGGAAAAGGCTTTGGCGGTCCCGGGGCACCTGAAGATCCTCGATATGGCCGTATTTCGTGTGTAAGTCTCGCGTATAGTAGCCATTGCGACTATTGCTGGCACCGGCTTCTTCACTCTCCATAAACCCCTGGATTTCGGCGCGCAACAGGCGTTCCATGTTGTCTTTTACAAAATCTTTAACAAGTTTTTCAAATAGATTATTCAGAGAACTTTCGGGTAAAATATTCATTGGTAGGGTTCCTCCTTGGTGGTTTCGCAATCCCGAGGATACCCTACTTTTTTGGTGCCTGACTAGGCTCCAAATCTTGGTACACAACTTACTTTTCGCCAAGTCCAATTGTAATCGGTTTTTCGATTACATTTGGCCTACGCGGAGTGCCAAGTCCAATTGTGATCGGTTTTTCGATTACATTTGGCCTACGCGGAGTGCCAAGTCCAATTGTGATCGGTTTTTCGATTACATTTGGCCTACGCGGAGCGCCACAGTTCAATTGTGATCGGTTTTTCGATTACATTTGGCCTACGCGGCGCATCCGGTCCAAGCAGCTAATATAAAAAAAGAAATGCCTTACAGCATTTCCTTGTTCCCGATCATTCAGTTAGCCCGCCCGGTTTCCTTTGGCAGCGATGCATTCACCGATTAGCTTGTCGCATTTGTGGATATGGTTGATCAGCCAATCCGTCAGCGTCCGGTTCAGCTTGATCGTGGATAATACGGATACCCCTTTGGTCTTAATCATCTCCTCCAGTTCCAACACCGTTTGCACGAATTCAGCGTGTGTCTTCTGATGCTCCGTCAGCTCCGGGAAGTCGATATCCTTCATCAGCTGCTCTTCACTGCCGAAATGCTCCACGGTGTAATCCTTGAGGAACCTCAGCGTCTCTTCAATCTTTTCTTTGCCCTGCTGGTTGCTGCAAGCGTCAAAAAAGTCGTTCAGCTTCACCAGCAGCTGCCTGTGCTGACAATCAATCTTTTCTACTCCGATATCATACGAATCCTTCCAGCTAATCATAGGCTCACCCTGTCCTTTGCCATAAACACAATAGTCAAAATATAACTAATTGTCTGCTTTTCCCTATGAAAGTTCTATTAAGAACATCACAAGGCAGCGTTGCCGGACAGAAGGGCATTCTCAAAATAAATTCCATTCCCGGTTATACTGGTACAGCTTCGAGGGACGGTGTCCGGCATCCCGGGTGCTCTGATCCGTCTCGATGACCCGCTCGGCAATTTTGCGGCGGAAGGCGGCGGCGAGCAGCTCTTTGCCGAGGATAATCTCATACACGCGCTGCAGCTCGGACAAGGTGAACAACGGCGGCATGAGATTGAAGATAATATCGGTATATTCCGCCTTGCCGCGCAGACGTTCGATGGCATACTGCACCATGAGCAGATGGTCAAAAGAAAACCCCGCGCTGCGCACGATCTCACGGCTGACCTGTCGGACATGCCCTTGAATAGTCTCGGTAAGCTTGACCACCCCGCTTAGCTTCTCCTGCTCACTCTCCAGTATAATCTCCACCAGTGTCTCCTGACGGACATCCTGCTCCAGCACCTCGCGGCGGGTCTCCAGAATGTGGTACGAGACATCGAACCAGGCAGCTGCGGCTGCATCATCCCCTGCCTGTACGTCCAGAGCCTTGCGGTCCACGAGCGCCATGTAGGAGCAGCTGATCACCCTCATCCGCGGATCACGGTCTACCTCGCCCCAGGTATACAGCTGCTCCATGTAGATATTATCGATATTAGTCTCGCTGTACAGCTCCCGGCGGGCTGCTTCCTCTACGCTCTCACTGATCCCTACGAACCCTCCCGGCAAGGCCCACTGTCCCAGAAAAGGATGCTCCCCGCGCTGAATCAGCAAGAGCTGTAAGGACTTATCCGCCAGCTTGCGGTAGTTATTCTGCTCCCGCTCCATCACGGTGAAAATCAGCATATCGACGGTGACAGACGGATGTTCGTAGTTGCCCGCATTATAATTCTGCAGGAATTGCTCCTCGTTCAAGCCGTTAGAGTCGGTTACGGGTTGATTTGGCATGGATATTCTCCTTTTCTTGAATCGATTAATAGGCTTCGATTGTTAATAACATATTGATATTATATACATGTCCCTGGAATGAGGGCAAGTTTGGGCTAGAAGGATGAACGCTTTTCCTAAAATACAGTACAAAAAAATGCCCCACCCGAAGGCAAGGCAATTCATATAACCTATTCTTGTTGTACACCTGTTGATCACAACGGTTCGATATGGACAAGTACGGTAGAAACCTGATGACGGTCCTTAAGCTGATCTTCGATCTCCTCCGTAATATCGTGACTCTGCACCACATTCAGACTGGAATCCACCAGTACTGTAGTATCGACCAGCACATTATTACCGTGAATACGGGCTTTGATATCCTTAATCGACTCCACACCTTCAATCTCAGCTACCGTCTGCTTCATCAGTTCCAGCTTACCGGCATCGAAGCCGTCGGTGAGGTCATGTGTAGCTTTGCGGAAAATATCCCAGGCCGTCTTGCAGATCAGCAATCCGACAATCGTAGCTGTGAGCGGATCTAACCAGGGAATGCCGAACTGTGAGCCGATAATACCGACGAAGGCTCCCATGCTGACCAGCGCATCCGAACGGTTATCCTGCGCCACTGCATGCATGGCATTGCTGTTCAGCTTGCGGGCAAGCCTGATGTTATACCGGTATACTGCGATCATAACCACAGCACAGGCAGCTGCCGTCCACGCTGCAATCAGATCAGGGGTCTCCAGCACAGGCTGAATGAATTTGTTCACACCCTGATAGAGCACCTGGAAGCCTACAGCAATCATGATAAAAGAGGCGACCAGTGCGGCAACTGTCTCTGCTCTGAAATGACCATAGCCATGGTTCGAATCCGGGGGTCTGCGGGAAATCCTGAGTCCGGTCAGAATGGCCAGGGAAGCAATAATGTCGGTGCTGTTATTCAGCCCGTCAGCCAGGAGGGCCTGAGAGCCTGACACCGTTCCTATGAATAATTTGACGGCAGATAAGAGTATGTACGCTAAAAGACTTAGCCATGCTCCTTTTTCACTTTGTTTGATATCGCTGTAATTTTCCAAGAAAAAGGACCTCCAAAGATTAGTATTGTTCCATACTACACGCTGACTTACGGGTGGGTCTAGAGAAACAGTGTTGCCGGACAGCGCAAGAGTTAACCCCGCTAAATAGAGTTGGCAACCCGGAAGTAAGTTGCGGCTCCCTACATTCTTTGCCCTTGTTCAACTTTGCAGCCTATTTGCTGCTGACAGGCCGTGTAACTTTTCTCGCAAAACGTAGTCTAAGTATATGGGGACCTTAGGTCGGCCAAGCAGAAACGGCGTTGCCGTCCTTTCAAGGACGGTACCGTTTCAGCGAGAAATAGAAGGATAAGTTATCGTGTGAAACATATAATTTCTTATATTTGCACACAAACAAGCGGCTTCCCCTTCTTCAGGAGAATGCCGCTAAGCTTGCGTATGAATGGTTACCCTAGCTGTCCTCTACTCCGCTGGCGGTGTAAATGAACGTCCTGCAAATTCTGCATCCAGCATATAGAAGGCATTGCTGTCGGTTTCGATCCGTTTGAGCTTGGCGATAATGTTGCTGAAGAGTGCCTCTTCTTCCACCTGCTCATCAATGAACCATTTCAGGAAATAGATCGTCGCATGCTCCCGTTCATCCAGGGCCAGATCCGCCAGATGATAGAATTTCTTCGTATTCTGCTGCTCATGGGCGAAGGCATGCTCGAACGCATCCAGCATGGAGCTATACTCATTGTTCGGTTCAGGCATCGCCGCAAGGGTGGCCCGGTAGTCCCGGTCATTCAGGAATTTGTAGATTTTCATGGCATGGAACCGTTCTTCTTCAGCCTGCACCAGAAAGAAATTGGCGAATCCGTCCAGGCTCTCACCGGAACAATACGCAGCCATCGCAAGATAGACATGAGCCGAATAGAATTCGAAGTTCATTTGTTCATTAAGCGTGTTCATTAATTGCTCTTTCATTGACAGGTCACCTCATCCTATAGTATTGATTATGCTTGAAGCAGTTCATATGTAATGTCTTATTCATTCTATCATCCTTATCCGCCAAACCGCAATCGAAAGGAAGATTCCCCCTATGAAATGGTTCAGCCGTCAAAAAATAAACAATACTTCCCCCCGCCGCGCTCTCCTCCTGCTCGCTGCCTCCGCCTCTCTGCTGCTGGCAAGCGGCTGTGAGGGGAATGGAAATTCAGCACAACTGACAAACGCAGGCTCCTCCCAGGCAGCGGTGCCAGCCTCTCCGGCTGCCGCACAGACGCCTGTGCCTGCGGCAACCGATGCCCCAGTGACCCCGTCACCTGAGGCTTCGGCCATTCCTGACCCGGTCTCCCGGAAGCTCGCCGGAATGACCCTGGAGGAGAAGATCGGGCAGATGCTGCTGGTCGGCATCCAAGGCAAAGCGGCAGGAGCAGAAGCCCTGAAGATGATTGCCGAAGATAAGGTCGGCGGAATCATTCTGTATTCTAATAATGTCGGCAGCCTGAAGGAGCTGGTGCAGCTGACCAACGCTCTGAAGCAGAGCAATGCGGGGAATCCCGCACCGCTGTTCATGAGTGTCGATCAGGAGGGCGGCAAGGTCAGCCGTCTCCCCGATGACTACGCCACCTTCCCTTCGAACGCGGCAGTCGGCAGAGGAGATGATGCCGCCGCTGCCGGAACGATGGGCGAACTGCTTGCCCGGGCGGTGAAATCCTCCGGCTTCAATATGGACTTCGCGCCGGTGCTCGACATCAACAGCAACCCGGATAATCCGGTAATTGGTGACCGTTCCTTCGGCAGCAACGCAGAGCTGGTCACCCGGCTCGGCATTGCCGAGATGCAGGGGCTCGAGCGTGAAGGCGTTATTCCCGTGATCAAGCATTATCCAGGCCATGGCGATACCTCGGTAGACTCACACCTGGAGCTGCCGGTCATCAACAAGACTGAGACCCAGCTGGCAGAACTGGAATGGCTGCCATTCCAGGCAGCGATACGGGAGAAGGCTGATGCTGTAATGGTGGCCCATATTCTATATCCGAAGCTCGACCCGGACAAGCCCGCCTCCCTGTCCCAAGTGATTATCGGCCAACAGCTCCGCGGGCTGACGGGATACGAAGGGGTAGTTATTACGGATGACTTGACCATGGGCGCAATCGTCAAGAATTACAGTCTCCCTGCTGCGGCAATAGAATCCGTATTGGCTGGCAGCGATATCCTGCTGGTCGCCCATGAATACAAGAACGAGCAAGCTGTACGCGCCGCACTATTAGACAGTGTCAAGAACGGCACGATTTCTGAATCCCGCATAGATGAGAGTGTCTACCGGATTCTGGCATTGAAAGCCAAGTATCAATTAACGGACGAAGCAGTGCCCTTGCCTGATCTCGCCGGACTGAACAGTGATATTCAGGCTTGGCGTAAGCCTTTCATACGGTAGCAACAACTGCTGCCCTACTCAGGCTACAATCCGCAGAAAAGCCCCAAATCCGGCAAGTAGACTGACACAAAGTCGCATACTTTCGCTCTTCAAGCAAAAATACTTAGGAGTATTCATTGAATTAGTTCTATTTATCAATACCACACGGCCATTTCTCCAAGCGAGTATGGGACTTTGTGTAGTTCTACATAACCCGGTTACAATAGTGAAGCAAATTCGATTGCATTATAGTCTATATCCTTACAACGGTAATGGAGAGCTCCATCGACTATGTTTTCATAGGTGAAACACAAGCCTAAACATAAAGTCAGATCTGCATCATCGTTTATCTATACATTTAATACTTTTTGATACATACCAATTTTGTGTCTAAATGAATCTTCTCCTCCTTCCAAATAATTGATTATGTGACGTGTTATTATATCATCATCTGGGTATCCTTTATTTACTACCCATCCATGTCGGTAGTCTGATTCAAGGACAATTACTTGTTCTGCATCTGCATTAGTAACAATAGTTGAACTATGAGTAACAATTATGATTTGTCGCGTATTTTTGATAAGTTTTAAACTGTTCACAAGATTCCTATAAATATATTGATTATCCAGATTGTCTTCAGGTTGATCAATAATAAGAGGTGTACTATCTTTAAAAAATTTACCATATTCAAAAATGAAAGTTAATATTGTTACTACTTTTTGACCTAAAGATAACAAACTAATATCTTTCATAGATGGAGGTATTGTCTTAACATTTTCTTTGGAGTTAATGTTAAACAGAAGTGAAAAATCATCCACTGCTTCAAAATAACTTTCTAAACAATTGGTTAGGCTTTTTTTATTGACTAAAATTTTATCTCTGATTCCTCGATACACATCAATTAAATTATCTTTATTAAGATTTTCTCGCTCCTGATCTATGCTTTCAACACTAGTGGCATCTTGATTAGCATATAATATTATTGAATTATAAGACTCTATATTACGAAACTTGTTATTCACTAAAAGAATCAAAAAGTTAATGAATCCTATTTTTTCACATACAATTAGCATAAATCTTTCGATATTATCCCAAGTAATATTATAACCGAGCAAATATGAGCCCTTTCTTCTTAAGGAGAAAAATAATATTTCAAGGTAAAATCTATCAGATTTTGCTTTAGGAGAATAAACCACTTGAAATTGCTTGCTATATTGCCTGTTAAATGAATTTAGTTTACTATTGATTTCTTCTTTTCTATGCTCAAGAGATGCATTTACTAAAGAGAGTTCCTTTGATAAGAATGTTCTTGTTTTAGTTGACGATAGACTTTTGAAGGTACGAAGAAAGTCCTCCTTTCTTTCGAAAGGCACACCATTAAATACAACTTCTTTAATGAAGTCACCTGTTTTTTGATGATTTATTTGATTGATAATATTGTTTATTGAATAACTTTTCCGATATACATTTTCTAAAATATTGGATACTTCATCTGGATCATCTATTTTATGAAATAAAGTTTCAGTCCTGGCATGGACTACTTTATATAATTCTAACCAATGTTGCTGTAAAATATAGTGCCCTGACTTTTTGTCTTCTTCAACAAAAGATTTTTCTTCAAAGATGTCTTCTGGAGTGTAATTTTTTTTCTTAACCTGTGGTATGAACTTTACTAAAAACTCAGAGTTCTCACAAACAAAATTTACTATAATATATTCGTTTCTACATATGAAACTTAAAGTTTCATATGAATTACATTCTAGAGTGAAAATAACCTCTAAGATATTCAAAACGGTACTTTTCCCAGTCCCCCTGCCTCCTATAATACAGTTAAGATCATTTGAAAAATCCACTATAAATGCCCCTTCACCATTCTTGCCTTTCAGGTATCCCCTCCTTCCCGGTTCTATAAGCATTCCTTTTATGTATTTATCTGTTTTATTTGGCTCTTCAGTAAATACACAAATTTTATGGTTGTAGAATGCCTTTTTCAATGAACTAAACCCAACCCTGCTCATCTTTATCCATGTATTTTTTCTACCTATTTCATCAATTTGATGAGAATCTCCTTCATAAACTAAACAAAATTTTTCATGTGGATTTACTGCCCCATGTGATTGAAGAATTCCCAACTGTCGATCTACTTCTAAAGCTGTTAATCCTATTACATTTAAATTTTTATTATTCAATAACGTTTGCTTATAAAGACGTGTAGTATTCTTCAAATCCGCTGTATTAATGTGAGCTATATAAGCAATACCTCCCATTGAGCTAATCTTTTCAATCATTGATAGACTTGTTTCATATGTACCTAGCTCTTGAGAAGGAATATGATTTCTAATCAGATCATTTACTCTATCGAATAATTCTTCATCAAAAATACCTACTAAATGTATTTTTTCTGAACATGATATTTCAATCCCAAGTAATAGTTTAATCATCTCTTTCTTTTGCTCAGTACCTTTTAATCTTTCTATGTAATAGTTACATATTGCTCCCTCTAATTTTTTATAACCAGAAATAGTATTATGATCAGATACTACTGCAATTTCCACTTGATTTTCATATAGTTTGTGCGCAATTAAATGGTATGATAAAAATTCTTTAAATGAATTGTAGCCTTTTTCGGCAAAATACTGAAGAGAACTAATATCATCTAATTCTCCATTAAAATATTTATGAAGTATCAAATCTCGTTGTTCTTCATTGTAATATTTTTCGTTATAAGCAAAGTGAATTAATTCTTCAACGGTTATACTCTGGTATTCTTTATCTTTAATTAATCTATAGTCATGAGATGCAGGAGTATGAATGTGAAATTCACATTTTCTTAATTTCCCGTATTTACGACGAACATTGATGAGCTTTCTATAGTTTTGTGGTAAAGAAGTACTCATTAATTAATTCACCTCTCGGAAATCACTAGTCAAAAAGACACTATAAACCGAAATAAATTATGAATAATCTAGATTAGAATGTGTCCTTTTCGCTGTATAGACATTGTACCATCAGTAAGTGAGTCTATTTGTATCAAAATATGTTGAATTATAAGTTGTTCATGATGAATATCCATTTGTTTGTAGTTGCCTTGCTGGTATTCCAATTGATTAGATATGTATCAAATCGGCAATAGTACTATGTTCTTGTCCAAAGAAAAGGACATGAACTTGGTCCCTTAAATAGCAAAACCCGCGCTGGGCGCGGGCTCAAATGGGACTATGTTCTTGTCCACCGACAGTTATTACCCGGGTTTGGGGCTTTCAGCTGTTTTCAACTACTCTCATCTACTGCTAACTACTGCAGAACCACGGTGTCTCCTGCCTTCAGTCCCGACAGCACCTCTGTCTTATCCGTCGTTTCCATTCCAGTCTTGATCTCTTTGCGTTCGTATTGGCCGTTTCCTTTGTCCACCATAACGAAGGCCAGATCCCCTTCACGGATGACGGCGATATTGGATACAACCACCGCCTTCTCTTTGCGTGAGGTCTCGACGTCTCCGCTCAGGCTGAGGCCGCCCATCAAATGCTCGTCCGGCTGCATGGAGATGACCACCTCGAATTGCGGAAGCTGGCCGGCTGTGTTCTGTCCGGTGGTCGTCGTGGCGAACTTGGCCACATCGGTTACCTCCCCGTCCAGGACCAGATCTTTTACGGCCGTCATCTTCACCTTCACCTTCATGCCCTTTTTGATGCGGAAGATATCCTGCTCCCCGACCTGTGCTATGAACTCTACCTTGTTGGTGTCCACAATCTTGCCGATGTACTGATTATCGGTGACAGTCTGCGGCCGTTCTGTGCTGCTGTCGAAGAGGAAGATGCCGTTCTCCGGTGCATGGAATACCGCAGTGTTCAGCTTCGCCTTCTTCTCCGTAAGCTCTTTGGCTTGAATTTCGGCATTCACCTGGTTCAGCTCATCGCTCAGACGGGCGGTTTCCTGGGCAGCCAAGGCCTTCAGCCGTTCTGCTTCCGTACCGGCCGGGGCCGGAGAATCATCCTCCTGCTGCGCGACAAAAGCATTCAGTTCCCCCTCCAGCTTCGCCTTGCGGGCGGCTGCCTCCGCCGTGGCAATCTCATTACGGAGTGTGCTCTGATCCAGGGTGAAGAGCACCTGGCCCTTCTTCACCTGTGCCCCGTTCTCCACCTTCCAGGCAGTCACCTTGGAAGCAAAGGGGGCATACACCAGTGTCTCCTTCTGGTATTGCGATCTGCCTTTGATCTGCACAGAGCTGGTTAACGTCTCTTCCGTTACCGGGAAGCTGATTACCTGCATCGGTTCAGGCGGGAGTTCTGCGGTATCATCAGCCTTGAAGAATTTGGTATATCCGAAATAACCGGCAGTTCCGATGATACCTAAGATTATGATCCATTTCAGGCTCTTCTTTAGAGTCCTCTTCATTGTTTCGGCTTCCTTTCTAGCTTAGGGTTAGTCTCGTTTAATAGCAGTTAATGCATCGGTTCTGGAGGCGCTGATCGCCGGATAGATCCCCGACAGCACGCCGGTCATAATGGCAAAAGATATCCCGATCGGCAGATTCGTCGTCGGAATGAAGAAATTCATCCCGTCCCCTGCACTGCCTACCAGCTTGTTGAGCGCCATCACAATGAGATAGGAGAATGCAACACCCAGCATGCCCCCGAGCAGCCCCAGAAGCGCAGCTTCGGTAATGAACATGTTACGGATCTGTCCCATGTTGGCCCCGAGGACCTTCATAATCCCAATCTGGCGCCGCCGCTGATGGGTGGACATGGTCATGGCCACTATGATGGAGATGGAAGCGATGATCAGGATGAATACCCCGATGCCGAGAGCCGCCATTTTGATCATATCAAATTGCTCCTTCAGCATCTCCTGCTGGAACAGATTGTCTTGAGCACTCAGTGACAGCTTCTGAATCATCTGCTCCACCGGCTTGATGTTCGCCACATCGTCCACCTTGACCGTAATCGAGTTATAGCTGCCCTCCGGCGGAAGCGTAAGCACACTGGTGGTGGAATTATCGAACGCAAGCTCCTTGGAGAGCTGCTGTGCGGTCTCGGGAGACACATACATAATCTTCTCATAGGATGACCGCAGTTCATCCATACCCTTGGGAAGCGCCAGAATTCCGGAGATCTGCAGGGGCGAGCTAAGCTTGAACACCGGGGATGTAGAGCTATAGTCCTGCGCCTGAATCTGAACCTGCTTGCGGTACAATTCAGTAGGCACAGTGGCCATTTTGTCATATTGCTGGTACAGCTCCTGGTTGAACGGATCCGCACTCATCTGATCGAACAGCTTCTGCCGGGTCTCCAGGTCAATCAGGCCCAGTGTAGCCCCGTGATTGAGCACAATGGATCCGAGCTGACCATTCGCCCCTCCCTGCTTGAACTTGTGGTCGTACGCCGTCAGCTTCTGTAAATCGGCGACAACGACCTGAACATCGGAGATCTTGTTGTCTATGGTTACCATCTGCAGATATCCTGCTTGATGAAAAGGCGAAGCCGCCTTCACATGATTCAGCCCCTGGATGATCTTCAGCTTCTGATCGGTCAGCTTGCCGGGGTCGAGGTTCTCATTTACCTCACCCGATCCGCCGCCTCCGCTCTTCCCGTTCGTTGGAAGTCCTCCGCCCGGTGAGACCATAATCTCATCCATTTTGAAGTTGGCATTAACTTGTTCCGTTACATAGACCTGTGCAGATTGGCCTACACTCAAAGCCACGATAATTGCTGCGCAGCCGATGGATATCCCGGTCATACATAGACCTGTAACCACCTTGCGCCGTTTGACCTGTTCCCAGGCCATCCGTGAAATGTCTCTGATCTTCACGGCTTCCCTCCCTCTGCAGGATCAGCTTCCTCAGCGGTCTGGTGTTCAGGTTCCTCAGCCGGCAGATCTTCATCCGCTCCTGCTGTCTGCGGTACTGGCTCTACAGCTTCCTGTTCAGCTCCTGCAGCTAATTGTTCTTCAACCTCTACCATGGTCTGCGGTTCAGCTTCCTCAGCGATTTGCTCTTCAACCTGTACTTCTGTCTGCGTCTCAAGCTGCGGTTCTTTTTGCAGTTTTATATCTGCTTGCGGTTTTGCCTGCGATTCAGTGACCAGGAAGCCGTCTTTCAGCGTGAAAATCCGCTGCATTTGTTCAGCCACCTTGTATTCATGAGTAACGACGATAAAAGTCGTCTTCATCGTCCGGTTCAGGTTCAGCAGAATGCCGATAATTTCTTCCTCAGTCTTGGAATCCAGATTCCCCGTCGGTTCATCGGCGAAGATGACCGACGGCTCTGTGATCAGCGACCGGGCGATACTGACCCGCTGCTGCTGTCCTCCGGAGAGCTGCGAGGGGAAGAGATCTGCCTTGTCGGGAATTCCCACCTGCTCCAGCAGCGCCAGCGCCTTGGCCTTGCGTGCCCTGGGAGAGACTGACTGGAAGACCAGCGGCAGCTCCACGTTCTCGCGGACCGTCAGGCTGGTAATTAGCTCATAGGCCTGAAAAATAAATCCGATATTCTTGCGGCGGAACTCGGCCAGCTTATTCTCGCCCATTTTCACAATGTCCTGATCAGCAATGTAGATATGACCTTCCGTGGGCTTCATCAAGCCGGCCATGAGGTTGAGAAGCGTGGACTTCCCGGAACCTGAACTGCCCAGCAGGGCAACCATTTCTCCTTTTTTGACGGCGAAATTGATTTTATGAAGAACGGAGGTCCATTCATTACCGCTTTTGTACGAATGCGTAATATCTTCAACACGCAACATGGAAGCTGCTCCTTTTTTAAAAATACAAGAATGTTTTAGTTAAGCGAATGACGATTATTCCTGTGTCTTGTTCGGAACCACGTTGGTGACTCCAAAGGCCTGGCTGCCCAGCATCAGACGTTCACCCTGGAATTCATCATAGAAGGCTAACTTATAAGCGCCGCCGTCCATCGTCTTGTACACGGGTCTGCTGAGGGAGAAGGAATACTGGTTGTTCGTCCCTTCAATCAGGTCTGTGCCCAGTGTAAGAACCTTCTCGGTCGCGATGCCGAACGGATCGGTAATCTGCAGAATCAGCTTATGCTCCAGCACGCCTGCATCGTAGAGGTTATCCTTCCTCAGGCTGTAATTCATAGTAATATCCAGGGTATCCGATGACTTCATCCGCTTGCCTTCAGAGGTCAGAACAGAAATCGTATAAGGATATAATGCCGTTGATTCCAGCGTATTCTTCGGTACGTTAGCCTGCGGATTCAGCTGAAGTGCTGCCACATTGACGAATCCGGTCGCTTCCTCCTTGGCCTCGATCAGCTTACCCTCTTTGATACCGGAACCGAGGTAGAGTGAGACATCCGCGAGGTCCGTAGCCTTAGGCACCTTGGCCCACAGGACCACGAGCTGCTTGGCACCCGGAGACGCGCTGTTCTCCGACTGGCTGGTGCCCGCTTCGAAATACTGGCCGTCCTTGGTCTTATAGTAAGCCTGGAGACGGGCCATTTTGCTCTGTCTTTTCTCCTCACTGCTCAGATAGAGCTCTGTGTACACTAGATTGTGGCTCTCCCCTTGATAGATCGTTGTCCGGTTCTCCTGTACACTGGCCGTTTTGCCTTTGCCGCTAATGGTGTAGCTCTTGCCCTTCTCGATGGTCGGAATACTGTTAATCGAGTTGTTGACGCTGACATCCAGGAACGGAACGGTCTCTGAATTCTGTGTGCCGTTCAGGGCAATCCGCATATTCTGAAACTCTGAGGTATAGGCAATTTTGCCGAGTACATACAGATCCGCCGACTTCCCTGGCGCAAGGACAGAAGCATCCTTATTGTCCATATACAGCTCTGTAGTCACGGGCAGATTCTCTTTATCCAGCTTAATGGTTCCCTTCAGCTCAGGCAGCGTAAGAGACACGTTCTGGGTATTGGTGATTCTCAGTCTGGCAGCTACGATATCATCATCTCTCCAAGGATAACGCTGCAGAGATTGAATACTGTACGAGAAGGATCCGTATGAATTCGTGGTCATATACTCCTGGCCGGTCGTTACCTCCGTACGCAGGGCATAAGGAATGACGAAATAGGCTACCGGGAAAACCATTTTGGCAGTCGGTGTTGCAGGAGGCGAAGTGGACGGCGTTCCGGTATTCCCGGTATTTCCGGTTGTCTCGCCGGTTCCGCTCGGCTCAGGCATACTTGAGCTCTCTGCGCCTACTGATTCGATCATCATAAGCTGCAATCCGGATTGATCGACTTCAAGCGGTACGCGAACCGTAAGCGGTACAATTTTGGTCTCTAGCGGCTTGAGGGTGACTCCGCTTACGCCTTTGGAGTTCACCGGAAAAACCTTGCCCTTCACCGATTTGACCGCCAGGTCGTAGCTTGGCAGGGTTACCGCCTTGTTGCCGGTATTCTTAAGCTGCATCTGGAACGTCCATACCGCATCTGCATCCTGTGCGTACACATTGGCATTGCGGAGCAGCGTTTCTACCGTGTTGTTATTGACTACAATCTTTTTGACTACCCCGCTGCCCACTACCAGATTAGGCGAGCTTGCTGCGGGAAGTTTATAAGAGGATTTAGCCAGCTCCAGCTTCGTGGTCTCGTCCTTCTGCGTGAATTGCAGCTTCATATTATCTGTTTTAAGGTAGGCCGGGATTTCCGTAATATAATAAATGCTCCGTTTCTCCTGCGGTTGAATCTTGTAATCCGCCTGTGTACCGCTCAGCGCCAGCTCGAAGGAGGTGCCGCTCGCAGATACCAGATACGCCGAATAGCCCGGATCACTGAGGATTTTATTGCCCTTGTTGGTCAGACTGACCCCTACTTTGGCATAGACCTTGCCGCTGTATTTGTAGAGCTGGAGGGAGTCAGCACTGGCCGCGACGGGAATGTCGTTCATGACTGTACTTAGGCTTGTTCCAACTGCAGCCGTAGTTGAATAATTAGCGGGCACTCCAAAAGATCCCGTCTGCTTCAGATACCCCTTCGTCTTGGCGTCCCAGACCAGCATCGAGATTTTGATCCCCTGCAAAGAGGAGGTTTGTCCCACATTTACATAGTAAGTCACGCTAAGGCTTTCTTTGGCGCCGACTTTCTTCTTCAGGGCATCTGCACCTAAGGGATTACCTGGAAGTACTGATCCTCCCGGGGTGACAACGCGTGAGAAATAATGCATCAGGCTTGCGCTTGAATTGCCGGAATTCGTATATTTAAGTGTGTATGACAAGATGTTTCCGCTGGACTGGCTCCATATGTTGATATTCTCCAGTACTGCGGTCACTCCGGCACCCATGGGAACGGAATTGAACTTGAATGCCGCCGGAGCGGATACTGCGGGGGCCTTCGCCGCCGGGGCTGCATGTGCAGCAGGCGCAGTGACGCTGCCAGCCACCTGGCCGGCAACGAGTGAACTCACCAGCAATGCAGCATATGTAACTCTATACTTTCTCATTTATTTCCCTCCAGATGTATTTACTAGCAATAGTATAGTTGCTTGGCGCGTGGAATTTGTATCCACTTTGTAACCCTTTGTTTCCATTTGTAACTTTCTGTCACCTAACCAAGGCTATCGCGGCGTGAATTCTGCCATAAATGTTACAAACTTTCTTAATACTTGGTCCTAAAAAGGCTTGATTCTATGAGTTGAAGGAACGTCTGTATTGGTTCGGTGGCATCCCTTCGAGCTGTCTGAACACCTTGATGAAATAACTGGATTGTTGAAAGCCGCTTTGCAGTGCAATTTGCGCAACGGACAGCTTGGTGGAGGCCAGCAGCAGCTTGGCCCGGGCCATCCGGCAATCGCTTAAATACCGGTTCGGCGTCTTGCCCATAATGCTTCGGAACAGGCGGAGAAAGTGGTAGCTGCTATAACCGGCAAGTCTGGCCATAGACTCCAGCGTCCAGGGCCGCTCACACTCACTATAGATCCTGTCGGCGGTAAGCCGGATGGAATGCCGGATCTCCAGCGGAACGGAGCCGTGGAGCGGCTCGGTGTTCTGCATCAGCGTAACCAGAATCTCATAGAGCAGTGTGGAGAGGCGCGGTTCACTCCGGGTCTCATAGCCTGCACTGAGCCGGTACATTTCCTCGAAGAGCGCTTCATAACCGGTGCCGGGATCGAAGGTGAAGAAGTAGCCGCGTGACTGATCCGCCTCCTCCAGCATAGGCAGAGGCATCGCCGTGGCGAAGTGCATCCAGCGCACATCCCAGGCAGCTCCGGGATCAGAACCGTACTGCTGATAAGCCCCTCTGGGAAAAAGAAACCCGCTGCCCCGCCTCATGGATATCCGCTCCCCTCCCTGAAATACATACCCTTCTCCCCCGAAAACCATGTGGAGATTATAGCTGTTCAGGAACCCCTCACTTCTGCGCTCTGCATGCTCCGGGAAGTCGCTGTAATGCCCCAGCATCTCCGGATAACATACATAGTGGGCATAAGCAGGCTGCGGCAGAACCCAGTGTTTTCTCATGTAAATCTCCTCCTGCCCTGCGCTGAATCAAGCACGCAATATAATGATATAATAGCAATATTATGTTATATAAGTGGATACACTGCTGATAATACAATAGATTGGTAGCTTAATGAAAGCATATTTTTACACTTGGAGGTTAAGATGAAGAAACCTGTTGCAGCAGAACGATTTGAACTGGGCGTCTGCTATTATCCTGAGCACTGGCCTGAATCCATGTGGGCTGACGATTACCGGCGTATGGTTGAAACCGGATTCACCATAGTACGTCTGGCTGAGTTCGCCTGGTCCATTTTTGAACCGGAAGAAGGCGTGTTTCAATACGATCTGTTTGACCGTGCGGTCGACATGGCACACAGCTACGGGCTGAAGGTCATTCTGGGAACGCCTACGGCCACTCCGCCTGCCTGGCTTACCGAGAAGTACCCTGAGGCCTTGAATGTTACTTATGAAGGTGTGACGCTACAGCACGGCATGCGCCGCCATTACAATTACAGCAGTCCCAAATACCGTGAGCTCTGTGCCCGAATTGTAACGAAGCTTGCTGAACATTACGGCAATCATCCGGGTGTTGTCGGCTGGCAGATTGACAACGAGCTGAACTGTGAGATCAATGTATTCTACTCGGAGAGTGATCATCAGGCCTTCCGCCTCTGGCTGCAGGAGAAGTATGTCACCTTGGACAAGCTTAATCAGGCTTGGGGCACGGTGTTCTGGAATCAGACCTATACGAGCTGGTCACAGGTCTGCCTCACCCGGCCTACTCCTTCACCGAATCAGCCGAATCCGCACCAGGCTCTGGATGAGAAGCGCTTCATCTCTGATAACACCATCCATTTCGCCAAAATCCAGGCAGATATCCTCCGGGAATTGGCTCCTAATCAGTGGGTTACCACCAACGGGCTGTTCGGACATCTGGACAGCCATGAGCTGAATGACGAGCTGCTGGATTTCTTCAGCTATGACTCGTATCCGCAGTTCTCCACCATCGGCTTCGATCCGGCAGAGGTGAACCCGATGCTTGACCGCGGCTGGGGACTGTCCCTGTCGGCCGTACGTTCGGTCAGCAGCAACTTCTGTGTCATGGAGCAGCAATCCGGTCCGGGGGGCTGGGTCAACCGGCTGGACATGCCTTCACCGAAGCCGGGACAGATGCGGCTGTGGACCTACCAGTCCGTCGCCCATGGCGCTGACATGCTGCTCTATTTCCGCTGGCGGACCGCCACGATGGGCAATGAGATCTATTGGCACGGCTTGAACGATTACCATAACCAGCCTAACCGGCGGGTAAGGGAAGCGGAGCAGATCGGCCGCGAGCTGGCAAGCATCGGGCAGCAGTTCATCGGCAGCCGGACTCAGGCGAACGTTGCTATCGTGCGTGATTATGACAATGAGTGGGACGGGGAATATGATGTCTGGCACGGCCCGTTCATGTGGCAGAGCAACAAGGAATGGTTCAAGGCTTTGCAGCGGAAGCATATTCCGAATGACGTTCTGTACCTGCGCAGCCATACCACCCTTGCAGAGCTTGCCCGTTATGAAGTGCTGGTCTACCCGCATCCGGCGATTATGACCGATGATACGGCGGCTCTGCTCGACCAGTATGTACAGCAAGGCGGGAAGCTGGTCTTCGGCTGCCGCACAGGCTACAAGGATATTACCGGACAATGCTACATGCGGCCTTTTCCCGGAGCGGCGCAGGAGATGTGCGGGGTAACCGTGGAAGAATTCACGCTGGTCAAAGGAACGCGCAAGCCTACCTCCATCCGCTGGAACCATGATCCTGAGGCGCTGACCGGTGCAGATGCCTTCAATGACATCCTGCATGTGGAAGAGAACAGTGTGGAGGTCATGGCAACCTATGCGACCGACTACTATGCCGGCAAACCGGCGGTAACCCGCAACACCAGGGGCAAAGGCGAAGTATGGTATTACGGCGCCGTGTTCAATGAGCCTGCTGTGCTGCAGATGCTTGGCAGTCTGGGGCTGGTCTCGCCAGCCGCCGATTGGGCGGAGCTGCCGCCAGAGGTTGAGTTGCAGATTCGTGCTACGGGGGAAGACGCCTCTTCCGGTGTCGCCTTCCTGCTCAACTACAGCGAAGAACCGGCACAGATTGTGCTTAAGACAGCCAAGACGGACCTCTTAAGCGGCCAGACCCTGTCAGGGAGCTATACGATGGAAGGGTTCGGCGTACTCATCTTGAAATAACCACGAACTCCAAAAGGGTTCCGCTGCCGCAGATCGCTCTGTGGACGGCGGAACCCTTTTTACAGTTACAACTAATATTCCCTTGCAATTCGCTATGAATTATTAGATATTAATACAATGTATTTATTATCGGCGATAGTAGAGTATCCGATGTAACTCTGTGAATAGGGTCGAATCCCGGAGGTTCCGTAAAACGAAAATACACCGGCCAGAAGAGTGTGTTCCTAACGGACCTGAGATACCCTATCCCCAGTCAAACGCCACTTTTTGCGGTTTAACGGACTGAGGAGCCCTTATCGTCTCTCTACGAGAGGTTTAGAGTAGAAAATCCAGGAATAAGCTTCATGAGGTCCGTTACTTGCCCAAGTGGTGACTTTATACTAGAATAAGCGCACCTCAGTCCGTTACGTCAGGCCAACTGTCCCTAATGGACAACTCTCGTCTTCATCTGGGAATGACACCTGTAGGTTGGCTCCACTCTTGTACTCATTCAGGTATGATAGCGCCCCATCTACTAGTTTAAATCGGACACTATACTAGTCATTATTCCATGAACCAGAAGGAGCATGCCCATGAAGCCAGAATCCATTCATCAGGAGCCGCTTTCCGGCGGCAGCCTGGTTACAGATAGCCCAAGTGTGCCGGAGAGCAGCGATACGTTCTGGCAAGGGGTCAAGGACTGCCTCCCCACTCTGCTCGGTTATCTCAGCATCGGGTTCGCCGCAGGCGTTGTGGAGAAAACAGCGGGGCTGACCCTTGCCGAAATCGCCATGATCTCCATCATCCTGTACGCCGGTTCGGCCCAGTTTATTGCCGCTGGCATGATTGCCGCCGGGAGCAGCGCCTCCGGTATTGTCATTACGATTCTGCTGGTTAACCTGCGGCATCTGCTGTTAAGCGCAGCATTGTCGCCATACTTCCGGCATCTGACTCCGCTGCGCAACCTGCTGATCGGCTCACTTCTTACAGATGAGACCTTCGGCGTAGCCATTCAGAAGAGCGCCGCAAGGAAGCAGATCAGCGAGAGATGGATGCACGGCCTGAATATTACCGCTTATCTGAACTGGTTCCTGGCCAATATCGCCGGCGCTATTCTCGGTCAATGGATATCCAGCCCCGAGAAGTGGGGACTGGATTTCGCCCTGCCGGCTATGTTCATCGGGCTGCTGGTCCTGACCATTATGGGACGGCGCAAGTATAGACTGGATATCACTGTCGGCTTAGCGGCTGTTGTTGTTGCCGTGCTCGTCTCTGTGCTGTGGTCACCCAGCATGGGCGTTATAGCTGCGGCGCTGGTAGCCTCAACGATTGGAGTGGTGATGGAACAATGGAAATAAGACTGGAAATTGCCATAATCATTCTCGGAGCCGCGCTCGTCACCTTCATTCCGCGTGTCCTTCCGCTGATGCTGCTAAGCCGGATCACGATCCCGGAATGGGGCATGCGCTGGCTGAGCTATGTGCCGATTGCTGTCATGGCTGCGTTGGTTGCCCAAGAGCTGCTCGTAACCGGCGGCAGGTTCGCAGTCCTATCCACCAATGTGGAGCTAATCGCCGCCCTCCCTACCTTCTGGGTAGCCGTCAAGACCCGCAGCCTGCTGGCCACCGTATTGACCGGTATTGTGACGCTGATGCTGCTGCGGCTGCTGTTCTGACCCTGTTCACTGGATGCACTGTATGATCACTTTCTGACTACGGGTGCTAATCTTGCCTGCCCTCCAGCTGCAATACTCTCTTAATGAAGCTGCCTATGTTCCCGATGGCCTGCTGCGCTTCAGGAAGCATGGCAGCCATCAGCTGAAAGGCGCACCACATGTTCTTCCAGATTTGAAGTTCTACTGTGATGCCCGCCGCCTTTGCCTGTTCAGCCAAGCGTTCTGCATCACTCAGCAGCACCTCATGATCTCCCGCCTGTATGAGCAGGGGCGGCAAGCCCCGGAGATCCATTCTTAATGGTGATAATATTGCAGGCCACGCACCGCCATAGTCCCCCATATATTCCTCAATCATTCTCTGATTCGCTTCCCGGCTTCCTGTCGGGTCCATTCCCGCACGGCTGTCATAAGACTCCCCGTCCAAATGAATAAGATCGGCATGGGGAGATAGCAGGCATGCACCGGCAGGGAGCTTGTCCCCCTGGTCCCGCAGCGTAATCAAGGTCATCAGCGCAAGCGTGGCTCCGACGGACTCTCCGCAGACTATAATATTCCCGGCAAGAACGCCCCGTTCCAGTAGCCAGTGGTAAGCTACAAGGCAATCCTCATTGGCTGCAGGGAAGCAGAACTCTGGTGCAAGCCGGTACTCCACAGTTAAAATGGCAATTCCCCCAGCTGCTTCAGATAGACGGGCTGCCAGATCCCTATAGATCTCGCAGCTGCCGGATACGAACCCTCCACCGTGAAAATATAGAATTACCTTGTTATCTGCGGGTTGCGGATGCCCGGCACATTGCCGACTCTCTCCCTCAGCTCTGACCCACTCTCCGCTGAAAGTCTCTGTTTCAACCGGTTCAACCGTCACACCTTCAAGTAAGGGGATTTGCCTGGAAGCTTCCGCAGCCGCAGCCCGGATCTCCTGCACCGTTCTTCCAGAGTAATTATTATTGCTTTTGAGATAGGCTGAAATGGCCTGCAACTGTTCAATCGGGGTGCTGCTCGGATACAACATACGTGTAATTCCTCCTGTTATCCTGGGATGCCCATACTATAGACCCTGTAGCTATGTACAGAGTCAAGAGGCAATTCCTCCAGGATTACAGGCGGCAGCGGATTAATCATTCATGTTCAACATAGCAAGCGTATCCTGCACGCCCGGGTGCCTGTCTTGAGACAGAAGGCCGGACTTTAACGATTCAAGCTGACTGCGTGTCTCGTTCCTCCGGGCAATCTCCAGATCGACAGCAGCGATCTTCCGCTCAATAACTGCGACGAAATCACTGATTCCAATGCTTCGGTCGGCAGATTTAACGAGTGCCTTCTTGATCTCCTGAAGTGTGAACCCGCAGCTCTTGGCATTACGGATAAAAGCAATCCGTAGGAGCGTCTCCTCCGGATACAGCCGATACCCGCCTGCTGAACGCTGCGGCAGCGGGATCAGCCCCTTCTTCTCATAAAACCTGAGCGTCTCCATATTAATCTGAGCCTCTTTAGCCAGCTCACCGCGCAGATAAAGGGTCATGCGTGCCGCTCCTTTCCCGTATTCGCTGAATGAAGCTGCTACAGCTTCAACTGCTCCTTAAGCGCTGCCGCCTCAGCGGCAGTAAGTTCAATCAGCTCCTCCTCCGTATAGCGGGCCTTGTTATATAGGCCGAGCAGCCGGTCATTGGCAGAGGCATCTCCGCCAGAGTGTTTGCTTGAGCGCTTCTGGCCTTGCGACCAGGCGGCTACATCGGCGGCTGTCTCCTGCGGGGTCAGGTAGGGCTTCACCTCATACCCTTCCGCATGTCTGGCCCCTAGCCAGTGCCGGTAGAGCCAGCGGATACGCTCGCGGCTGCCGTCCATCCCCTCCCAGCGGTCCCGGCGGCTGGCTGGTGTCAGCTTGGAACGCACGTATTGCCGGAAATCCTGGACCGTCTGCTCCCAGTTGAACAGGCTGGTCTCCTCATCCTGATACCCCGCAGCCACAGGTGTGTCTCTGCGCAGCAGGGACAGCAGCCTGTCCATCGCTCTTCGCAGGATACCTCCTGTATTTCTGTACAACCAACGCAGAATAAAATACATCAGGGCAAGAATGGCTGCCGCACCCAGAATATAGAAGCCTATATTTAAAATCATCGACAACAAGCCAGGCTCCCCCGGCTCCGCTGCCGGCATGGGAGGGATGGCCTCAGGCAGCGCTTCTGCTGGCGGTGCCTCCTCGGAACCGGAGGATAACCGGCTGAGCCAGGCAAAGAATCCCCGTGTCATATTCCACAGCAGCATCCCAACCGCCCTACCGCCCCCCGCTGCAAGCAGTGCTGCCAGGATAATGAAGCCGATTACGAACATCCGGTTATGCCGCCGCAGTCCTTGAGGCAGATTTCCTGCACCTCCGTTCAAGGAGCTATAACGCAGGTGGGTGCTGTTCGTAGCGAGCAGTGCCAGGATCAGGCACAAGCTGCCGCTCCAGGTGAGCACCGGTGCACTCGGCTGGAGACCGGGGATGCGCGAGAAGGCAATCGAAGCGACAAAATACAGCATGATCCCGCTGATATACAGCCACAGCCGGTTCACCCGTGTGGCTGCTGTCATGCCAAGGAAGGCAGACACTGCCGCTCCGGCTGCCAGCGGAAGACCCATAAGTGTCAGCGTACCGGTTAACGCCGCTGATATAGCTCCGAGAACCAGCGCCGCGAGCAGCTGCTTCCAGCGGCGGTTGCACTTCTCCCGCAGCAGCACACCGACTGCGGCCAGTACCGGCAGCAGATAGATCCAGCTCAGCGCCTCGGCCTCCGGCTGGAAATAAGTCTGGAGCACCAGCCATACCGGGAGCAGCAGCAGCCATTCGATGAAGGCTGCCATCCATATGGCGTAATTTTCTTTGAAAGCATCCGGGATTCGGGAAGTCATAGCTCACCGCCCCCTTCAGAAGGAATATCCAGCCACTCTACACCGTTTCCGAGGAAGCTTAAGCCTGAAGCTGCCAGCTGCAGCTCTGCCCCCCGGTGACAGGTAATGATCAGATAATCCTTATCTGCCTCACCCTTGTCCGCTTCAATCTCCATCAGCCTGCTCATCGGCACGGTCCGGTCCAGATTCAGTCTGGCCAGCAGGCCAAGGAACTCCTCGGTATGAACAATGGACCAGGTGTCCACCGAATCTCTCGCCCCGCTCCCCTCCAGTCTTCCATTGCTGAGCAGCCGGACCTCAATACCGTGGCTGATCGCATACTCGGCTACAGTTGCCGCATAGCGGATTCCCAGCTCTATTCGCTGCACATCGGTAACCGTTCTCCACATGGACTCACTCGTCTCCACGTTCAGGCAGATGACCAGCCGGGAATCGGCGGTGTAATCCTTTTGATGCACCTGCATACTTCCCGTCCGGGCTGTCGCCTTCCAGTTAATGCTCGCCAGAGAATCCCCGGCGCTGTATTCTCTTGTACCGGCGGTCAGGAACGGATCTTCGACAATCCAGCGCTTGACCGGCAGCTCTCCAAGCCAGCTGTGAACCGGCAACGGAAGGTCATGGAAACGCAGCAATCCGGGGTAGACCAGCAGCTCCAGATGAAGCGGGAAGGTCTTGGCGCTGCGGCTCAGTCCGAACAGATCGCCGGTAGTCATGGTTGCCGTCTCCAGGACGAACAGCCCCCGCTCCCTGCAAGTGATATGATGCCGCCGTTTGATCTGGCGGAAAGACCTCAGGAAGAACAGGCTGACATGATTCTGGGAAATCTCTCCGCTGCTGATGCCCAGATTCTCCTGGTTACCGAATTCAAGCCCCTTAGCTATGCTGGATTCCAGCCGCAGCCACGGCAGCGGCAGCAGCTTCTTGTTCATGATTTCCTCAACCATCTCTACCTGCTCACCCGCGTACACCGCTTTGGCAGAGAAGTAACGGGTATAGCTGACCTTCTTCAGCGCATTCCGGTCATAGACCAGCGAGATCAGGACCAGCAGGATGAAGGTGCTTGCAATGAACCACGGCAGCGACATGGATCACTCCACCCTTCCGCCTCTGGACAGGACAGCAGGTTCAGCCGGCACCTCAATTTCACGCAGTACCTGAAGCACTACCTCTGCCGACTGGCCTTCACGGACTCCGGGGCCGCGCTGAAGAATCAGCCGGTGCGCCAGCACAGGAACCGCAACCTCTTTGATATCATCCGGGATACAGTAGCTTCTGCCCTGGATCAGTGCGTATCCCTGCGAAGCGCGCAGCAAGGCGAAAGCTGCCCTGGGGCTTGCTCCCAGCCGGACCGCCGGGGAGGTACGGGTAGCCTCAACCACGCGCATCATATAAGCGAGCAGCTCGTCACTGATAGTAACCTCCGCAGCCAGACGTTGAATGTCCTGAATCTGCCGGGCCGTAGCCACCGCAGCGGTATCCTCCAGCGGGTTATTCTGACGGAATCTCTGGAGGATATGTATCCCTTCCTCAAATGTCGGATACCCGCTGGTAATCCGCATGAGGAACCGGTCCAGCTGCGCTTCCGGCAGCGGAAAGGTCCCCTGGCTGTCCACCGGATTCTGGGTAGCAATGACCAGGAACGGCCGCTCCAGCTCATGTGTCACGCCGTCAATCGTAATCTGCCGTTCCTCCATACACTCCAGCAGGCTTGACTGGGTGCGCGGCGTAGCCCGGTTGATCTCATCCGCAAGCAGAATGCTGGCAAACACCGGACCGGGGCGGAATTGAAATTCGCCGGTCTTCTGATTATAGTAATTGATACCGCTTAAGTCGGACGGCAGCAGGTCGGGCGTGAACTGAATCCGCTTGAACGTGCAGTCCAGGGAGCGGGCCAGTGTTTTGGCGAGCAGTGTCTTTCCGGTGCCGGGAACATCCTCCAGCAGCACATGGCCATTCGCCAGCAAGGCGGTCAGCAGCAGGTTCACGCCGCTCTCTTTGCCGACAATAACTTGTGCCAGATTACTTCGGATCGCTTCAATTAGAGCGGTTGCTTCTTGAAGATTCATGAATAATAACACCATCCTATTCCAGAAAAAGGTATGTACATATAAACTAATCATACCAGAAAGCGCCTACATAATATAATAGCGGAAATTGCAGCCCTGGCTTATGCCTGCGGCTGCCGCTTCTTCCGGAGCATTAACACAAAGAAATAGTACATCGGAATAAACTCTACAATCAGCCACACAAGGGCCGTATTGAAGGAGTAATAGTCGTGATCATACCGGGCCAGATTTCTGGAATAGAGATAGGCAATCGTCACAGAGCAGACTGTCAGGCCGGGAATCAGCAGCTTCTTCGCTCTCTGGCCGGTAAGATAGGCAGCACATTTACTCGCTACATAGATCAGAAATGAACTGTGAATGAACATAGAAGCGGACCAGATGCCGATCAGCAGGGGATCCGAATTGCCCAGAAGCTCGTTGTTGGACGAGCTGCGGACGAGCTGCAGATAGGGGAACGCCAGCTCTTTGCCCAGATAGGCTCCGAAATTCAGCAAGGTCATCACCCAGCCCAGCAGAATCGTCAGCATCACGCACATGCCTCCAAGGGCCAGCTTTTTCATGGTGCTCTTGCTGATTTTGAGCTCCGGGGCAACAAACAGGAACACCACCCATTCCCCCAGCCAGGACATGACGGTTAACGAGTCCTTGAACGCGATAAACGGATCATGGTAATGGAGAAACGCCGGGAGAATGGCGTAATTGGCATGCTGGATGAACAGATAGATGCTCAGCATCGTCGAAGCTACGAAAATAAGCGATATGCCGTCAGACATATACACTATAGAGGTGACTCCGAGATGAGCCGTGTACATAATGACCAGTCCTATAAGAAGCTGGATAAGCAGCGGCGGTGTTCCGCGCAGATAGTTAGATCCGAAGAACAGGACAAAATTCTCGATATCATACGAAGCATAGTAGACACACCAGCATAAGAGGAGGAGAACTATCATCCGGTGCACCCATTTCCCCGTAATTTCCTCGCCGCTAACCACCCAGCCTGCCCCGGCCTTCAGCTTCCCGATCTGAACGGTGAAGAACAGCGGAATCAGCGCCAGGGCATAGCCGGCCAGAATTCCGATCCACCCCTGATAGCCGGAGGATTCAATGAGGCCGGGAACCAGAAACATGGTGCTCTGGGAGCCCAGATATACGATAGAGAACCTGGTGATTTGCCATTTCGTTGTCTGCATACTGTTTTTCTTCCCCTTATTTTTCTGAACCGAAATCCTCGATAACGAATTTCGCTGTCACCTTAATCCGGGCTTCCGAGGTATAGTAGTCTTTCCAACGCTCACGCAGCTTTCTCCACTCTGCCGGATCATTCCATTCCACCAGCATACCCAATTGCAGCACATCCACACCCTCCTGCCGAATACGGTCTAGGGCGGCTGTGATTTCTCCGGCCACCTTCTGTTCAAGCTTGCTCAGAAGCAGGGAGCTGAGCTTGTTCGCATCGCGGTGCTCCGAATCCTTGAAGTAGGTGATGCTGGCATGTCCTTTTATTTTCACATGAAACAACGGACCTTCGGGGGTCATGCTTACTGAGGAAGCTGCGGTGTTCCTGAGGAAGATGGCATTTGCAGCTCCTGTGCCGTCATCATCCCAGTCTATCGAATATACCGGAAACGCGATGTGGCCGGCGAGATTCCCCGCAGCCCAGGCCAAGGCTCTGCCCTCACTGACATTCATCAGACCTCTCATCTTCATCTCCTGGAACAGCATTACACCGCCGACCCCAACCCAGTACTCCTCCTTCTTCTCAGTGTTGTCGCTCTTTAGTCCAAAAGATAAATAATCCATCGCATACCCCATATGCGAGGCCTCCGAGAGCATGCAGTCTCTGATCGTAGTGCTGAACAGGAGGTTTTCTTGGGCAATGTTGCTGAGTACCTGATCCGGTAACTGTTCGAAGATCGGAGACAATTTGGGAATCTCGCTGGCTTTGCCGGGTGCAGCCATGATGAAGGTTCCCAGGGGGATCTCCGGTTGCCTTTTGAACCATTCAAGCATTTCCCCAATGCCTTCCCTGGCGTACTCCTTCCCCACGACCACAATCTTGATATGGGAAATCTCAATCTTTCGGGACAGATCCTTCTGAATCAGGATTACTGCTTCCGGTATAGTCTGTGCTGTCTTGGTGATCATCGAATAAGCCTTGCCGTCAGACGCGCCGCTCCCTCCCTGGGCCCCTGACATCAGCCGGTTCGGCAGCGGCGAACTGATTGTGACTTCAACGGTACCCGGCTCCTTCCCTTTGTCGATGAATATTCCATAGATAAAGGTCAATTTATCAAGCTCCGTTTTGGACCAGCAGCCGGTCAGATTGAAGAGCAGCAGCAGTGCCATGCCCAGCTTGACGGCTCTCATGGCTTCTGCCTCCTTTTATTTTTGCTGTCGGTAAAAGAGCTGCTCCGCTTATTCATATACTGGGAGGGGACGCGAAACAGGGTATCTCTCCAGTCTTCCAAAACAAGCGGCGCCAGCGGCTGCAGGTAGGGTGAGCCGAAGGACCGGAGATGGGCCAAATGCCCATAGATCATAAATACCGCAATAAAGACGCCGATCAGTCCCAGGGTTCCGCCCAGAATGAGCAGCACAAAGCGCAGCAGCCTGAAGGTCAGTCCAAGCTCCAGATGCGGAATGATGTAAGAAGCGATCCCCGTAATGGACACTACAATGACCATCGGTGCCGAGACAATTCCCGCCTGGACCGCCGCCTGTCCGATAACGATACCACCGATAATGGAGACGGTCTGACCCACTGGCTTCGGAATACGGGTCCCGGCTTCACGCAGGGCTTCGAACGTAAGCTCCATAATCAGCGCCTCCGTCAGGGCAGTGAACGGGATATTCTCGCGGGCCGCAGCTATCGTTATCAGCAGATCAGAGGGAATGATCTGTGAGTGAAAGGTTGTAATGGCGACATATAATGACGGCAGTATCATCGAGATCAGCGAGAAAAAGAGGCGGACCAGCCGGATCCAGCTGCCTGCATAAAAGCTCTGGTAATAATCCTCGGAGGATTGCAGCAGCGCAAAAAAAGTAACCGGCGCCAACAGAGCAGACGGTGTGCCGTCCTGCAGAATGCCGACTCTGCCTTCCATGAGCGAGGCGGCGACAGAGTCAGGGCGTTCCGTATATTGATAGAGCGGAAAAGGGGAGAATTGCCCCCGGGACATATGCTCCGCCAGATAGCTGATGCCCAGAATCCCGTCTACATCGAGACTGCCCAGCTTCTGTTCCATTTCCGCCAGGATCTCCGGCTTGCAGAGCCCTTCGAGATAGACCAGATATACATCGGTCTTGGTATATTTGCCGATAGCGAAATGCTTGGTCTTCAGATCCGCATGCTTGATCTTGTGGCGCAGCAGCGACAGATTCGTCTGAATATCCTCAATAAAAGCTTCCTGCGGCCCGATGACCACCAGCTCGTTCTGTGATTCGGACACCGCCCTTTTCTGATAGTGGGCAATCTCAAAATAATACACATACGGCAAGCCTGCGATGCTGAGTACGGGATTCCCGCTGACGATCAGCTCCACTACCCGGCCGGGATGATAGGCCTTAATATAAGGAATCGCGAATGCAGATCCGTGATCCAGACGCTCCATGAAATCCGCCCAGTGCGGCTCCGCATTGGCTTCTGCCTTCAGGGGCGTGGCGACAAATTCCTGCAGGCTTAGGGTATCCACGATAGAAGGAATATAGATCAGCATACAGGAATGCCCGTAGACATTAATAGACTGGTAGACCGCATCGCTGCAATCTGTCAACTGCTCCTTGATTAACTCCAGCATATCCTGATCAGGCAATCTGGCAGCCTCCTTCCGGTAGTGGGGATTCTGCCTTAGTATTCCAGCTCGTTCCTGGATTTATGCCCGGACATGCCCAAAGAAGCCGGATCACCGGCTCCTGCTTGTGAAACTGCTCATGCTGTCAGTTCTGGATAAAAGGCTTCAGCTTCTGCAGCAGCTCCTGCAATTGCTCTGAACAATTTCCGTACATTTGCTTCGCCGCTTTGTTCTTGGTGGACAGACCGAACAGCTCCAGATCGGCTTCACATTTCTTCAGCAGCGCATACAGCTGAGGCTTATCCTGCGGCTGCGGCACCTTGACTTTGTCAGCATAGAGATCCACGGTAAGCTCACCATAAGAGTCTACCTGCCCGAGGAAAACATCCTTCACGGTCAGATTCAGCTTTTCCAGCTCGGTCTGCAGCCACTTCCGGGACAGATTCAGCGTATCCAGAGGCTCGTCCAGAATCTCACCATCCATAATTACAGCGAGCGTCTCCTTCTCCGGTGCAACCTTGATTCCCAGATCCTTAGGGGTAAAGGGCTGATTCTCCTTGGTCAAAAGCACGTTAATCGCACCATCCGATTCCATAATCGCAAATTCCACATCGGCCACCTTAAAGACATCCTTTTTGCGCAATTCCTCCAGCAGCTCGTCGACGCTCAGACGCTCTTTTTTCATATTATTCTCGAGAATCTTGCCGTCCTTAATCAGTACCGTTGATTTGAAGTCAATGAAATCCCGGGCCTTTTTGCTCTTGATTTGCAGATATTCGATGCCCAGCGAGCAGGCAACCCAGACGCCTAAGGCAATCAGGCCCAGATGCCAGGTCTTATCCGTGTCCAGCGAGATATAAGCAGCCAAGCTCCCCACTGTAATTCCCGTAATATATTCAAAAAAAGACAGCTGCGAAACCTGCCGTTTGCCGAGTATCTTGGTTAGAAAAAACATTACGACCACAGCAAACAAGGTCCGCAAGACAACCTCCAGCGCTTCAGGCATTCGAATAACCCCCTGTATTGTGATATTTCATGCTCTGTGTGCTCAGGCATTCTGCTTCAGTATTTGTCAAACCAGGGGTGAATTAACCACAAGATTTCGTGCCGGCTGATTATGCTCTCGTGAGGCTGGAGTGATTTTCCAGAATATGAGCTGCAGGAATGCAGATACTAGAGTCCGTGGATGATGATCCATTTCTATGATATGGAGGAGGGTATACCGATGACTGTCGCCTCACAAGTCAAGACGTGCGTAGCTTCGCTAAAAAGTGCCCAGGCCAGCCTGGAGCAATTCGCCATGGAAACACAAAATGAAGAAGCCAAGACCCTGTTTACCAATGCCGCCGAGCAGACTCAGCAGATTGTTCAGCAGGTAGAAGGACGCGTAACTGAGCTGGAAAAGGAAGAACCGCAATACCGGGGCTTCTAGCCCGGGCGGGTTGAATGAAGGACAGGCTGGTCTGAGTGTAGCGAGTCATGCTGCGCGGATCAGCCTTTTTTTCAAGGTACGGAAACTATGTGTCATCTCTTAACGGCATCCACAATCAGCGAGACAAAGCCTAATCTTCCCTCTGTATTGCGGTGGTCGAAGCGCCTGGAACGGTAGATAAACCCTCCGCCTTCATCCCAGTAGTTATAATGAAACTTCCCGGATTCATCGCAATACTCCAGCAGTTTGACCTCGAAGCAGCCAGCCGTGAACATGCCTCGCAGGGTATTGTAATTATGTACGATGCGGTGAGACGCCGCGGGATGATCCAGGGGACCTGGTCCTCCGACCTGTACAATTTTCTGATAAGCTTCATCCGGAAAATACCCATCCGGCACAGCACAGCGGATTCATCCATCGAGATCACCCCTTGTTAGTCACATCCACTATCTGCTATTTATTCTAATCTTCATTGTAAGGATCTGGAATACAGCGATGTTAGAAAGATATGGAGTTATGTGACTTTTAATGTAGCAAGTATTATTCAGACTGTCATTGATAATGGTTATCATTTAAAATGAGGAGTAGACAGATAACGGAGGGGAATATCGCATCATGCACATCAGCAATCAATTATTACTTTGGGATCAGGCTGCAATTACACTGGTGGATATCCGGCAGAAGGAGTTAGCGCAAGGCGAAGTTCTTCCTCCATTTATAATACCTGCCAATATATTTTTGCTATCGGTACAAGGAAGCGCACAAGTTCAGTCAGACCAGGCTGAATTTGCTTGGACAGGATTTCAACTTTTACATAGCGGCAAAGGGGCCATCCTAAGCATCGTTCCCATAAAAGATAAATTTATCTACTATATCATTTACTACAAAGCCTTGCTCCATGAAGCGAATCCTTTTCAAGAGCAGTATTGCTTTAGCCCTGAGGCTCCGCTTTTACTCTATAACAAAATTCAGCAGATGCATCAGAAATGGGATCAGCCGGAAGAGCGTCTTCATGTAAAAGCACTTTTTTACCAATTCGTTCATCTGACGTTAAAGGAATTGCGCCTGCAAGAGCATGAGACCGAGGTCAGAACAACTTCTGTTGCAGTGCAGGTAATCACTTATATCCGGGAGTATTATGCGGAACCCGTTACCTTAGACTCACTTGCGGAAGTGTTCAATTTCAGCGCTTATCACTTGTCATCCTTATTTAAAGAGCATACAGGCGTCAGTCCGATTGATTACTTAATCCGCTACCGGCTTGACCTTGCATCAGAGCTTCTAATGACAACTAATGCTTCAGTCGGGGAGATTGCGGCGAGTGTCGGGTATAAAGACGTGTATTATTTCAGCAGGATTTATAAAAAGCGTAAGGGTGTAGCCCCTGCTTATCATAGAAATAGCGAGCTGCTGCAGCACAAAGTTGCTGAAAGTCCATTAAACTTCCCCACATCCTCTATTTCTGATAATGTTACTGATCTGTATATTAATAATGATAATCATTATCATAATACGGACAAAGGGGAAATACATATGTTTACATCAAAACCAACCAGATCTGTAGCCATAGCTGCAATCCTGCTGTGCGGCTCCCTGCTGCTCAGCGCTTGCTCCAACGGCACGAACACAGCGGCGAAGAATTCAAGCAACGCAAACAATAAAGTTAATCAGGCAACTCCGATTGCCTCAGAAGAAAGTCCGAAGACGCGGATCGTATCCACGCCAAGAGGAGACATTGAAGTACCCGCAGAGCCGGTAAAAGTCGCGGCAGACCAATATATGGGTCATTTATTGAAGCTGGGCATTGTCCCTATCGGGGCAAGAACATTCATGCTCGACGAAGGCTGGATGGACAAGGCGGAGATTCCACAAGAAACACTCGATACGATCGAAGATTTAGGGGAATTTCCGATGAATCTGGAGAAATTGACCATGCTGGAGCCAGACCTCATTATCGGTTCCATCGAAGATTACGTTGACCAATATGAGAAGATCGGCACCACTGTTTTTCTGCCATACTGGGAAGAGTTGTCAACAGCCGGGCCACTTGATAAATTCAGACGAGTAGCCTCGATATTCGGAAAAGAACAGCAGGCTGAGGATTGGATTGCGGAATACGAACAGAAGGTTGTTGAAGCAAGGTCAAAGGTATCTAACGTCATCAAGGAAGGGGAGACGGTATCCATCGTTCAGTTTGCCGAAAAAACAGTATATGTGTTAGCAGCAACGGGCGGAAATTATGGTTCCTCCACTATCTACGAAATGCTGCAGCTGCCTCCAACAGAAAGTGCCTTACATATGAAAGAGGGGTTCGAATCGATCTCGCTTGAGGTGCTTCCTGAATATTTAGGTGATTATATCTTTGTCTATAATGGTGATGCTGAGATTACAAACCAAGCAATGGAAAGTGATATATGGAAAAGTGTACCTGCTGTGAAGAAGGGCAAAGTATTTTTATATGGGGATAATTATCATGATGAATTCGTCATGGAGGACCCCTATTCTTTGGAGCAGCAGCTGGATACGGTTGTGAACTTGTTACTGGGGACGGATAAATAACCAGAATTGAGAAGACGGCGGTAAAAGAAAAGGCATGGGGCTTTCCCCATGCCTTTTTGCATTCCATTTTGCTTCTTCTGCTAAAATCCCCTACCCCTTACTCCCCGCCAGCTCAGCGCCCTCTATGAATTCGGCAATACTAAGCTTGCGGCCAGTCCGCGCACTCTCCAGAGCGCCCAGCACCATGGCCATGCTGTAGCGGTTATCGCGGCAATCTGTCTCGGCGGGACGGCCCTCGGCCAGCGAACGGAACATTTCATCGAGACAGCCCTGATGGAAAGTCTCCTCCATCTGTACCTCCGGCGCTTCCACCCGCTCGAATTCATGGAGGAACTGGCCGGAGTGTTCACTCCCGGCACTAATCACCTCGGCATATGGCAGATCCCGGCCATCCCAGATCGCAGCACCCTTTTCACCTTGAACCCGCCAAGAAGCTTCCCAGGACGTAGGCGCACCTTCCGCACACCATGAGCCTTGATAGCAGAACACGGAGCCGTCCGACATTTCAAAAATACAGACCGCCGCCGCATTCCCTGCATACCACGATCCCGGCGGATTGAACTCCTGGCAATACACACTTACCGGATTAGCGCCGCTGATATAGCGGGCCTGATCGAAGGTGTGGATCGCCATATCCAGCAGCAAAGGGCTGTCCATCGCATCCCGGAAGCCGCCGAAATGCGGAGCCAGAAAGAAATTCGCGCTGATTGAGCCTGTCCGCCCTATAGCCCCTGAAGTGATCAGCTCCCGCAAAGAGCGGATGCGCGGATCATACCGGCGGTTCTGCATCACCGCATGGCTCCTGCCGGTACGTTCAGCGATGCTAACGATCGAATTGCACTGCTCCATCGTCTCCGCCAGCGGCTTTTCCGCGAACACATGGCAACCAGCCTCAAGCGCACTGCTGGCAATATTGTAATGGCTGGCCGGCACCGTCACATCAAATACCAGATTAGCCGCTGTATCCGCAATTGCCTGCTCCACTTCAGTAAATACCGGGCAAGTAAGCCCGTGCTTCTCTGCCATGGCCTGAGCGGACTCCCGCCGGATATCCACGAGCGCTACAATCTCTATTTCATCAGTATGCTTCAGTGCATAGGTAATCCACTCATTAGCCATTGCCCCGCAGCCCGCCACAACCACACGATGTCCTGCTGTCATCACTCTTTCCTCCAGTTACACCGGGTTCGGGATGAAGCTGCCGCCCCGGCAGGTTTTGAGATAATTCAGTGCATGAACCTGACCGGTCATCTCCAGATCGTCACGATAGACAGGGTCATGCCAGCCTTCAATATCAATCGTGCCCTTGTATCCAGCTTGACGGAGAATCGAGATCACATCTGTCCAGTTCGTATCCCCGAAGCCCGGCGTCCGGTGCCATACATACGGCTTAGGCCCGTGGATTCCGTATTCCTTAATAATATCCCAAGCGATAGTTGCGTCTTTGCCGTGGACATGGAAAATCTTGTCCGTCCATTTGCGCAGCTGCGGGATCGGGTCAATCAGCTGCACCATCTGGTGGCAGGGCTCCCATTCCAGGCCGAGATTATCGGCATTGACCGCGTTGAACATTTTCTCCCAGGCTGTAGGGTTATGCGCAATATTCCAGTCCCCTGCCTGCCAGTTCCCATCCATCGAGCAATTCTCAAAAGCGATCTTGACTCCGCGCTCCGCCGCCCGCTTCGACAGCTCACCGAACACCTCAGCGAACTTCGGAATCGACTCATCTATAGATACGCCGGGCAGACGTCCGGTGAAGCCGGAGACCAGGTCCGTCCCGAACAAATGGGCATGGTCGATCAGCCGTTCCCAGCTGGCCACCGTATCCGCATTGTCGCCTGTTCCTGTAAGCGGATTCCCGAATATGCCGATTGAAGAAATTGTGAAATCATGCTCTGCAGCCAGTTCACGCACCCGTGACGCTGTTTCTGCCAAATCAGTAGTTCCTGTAGTCTGCCAAAAGGTTAAGCTGAAGGATTCGAAGCCATGTCCAATAATCTGCGGAATGACTTTGACTGCATCCCCGCCCCCAACCAATGTTCCAATTCTTAATGTATCCTGCATCTTGTATGCCACTCCAATATTGGTTTATAGTTAATGCAACATTCCTAGTATATCGCTCATATTGGGCAAAATCTCTACTTATCTTGTGCTAAACTAGCTGAATCTTGCGGGAGTTGAATAAAGATGACCTATCCGAAGGAACTCAAGGAATATCCAAGGCTGGAAGAGAAAACGTATCCGTTCCGTCTGTTCTTCAACACCTGCCGGGAGGTGTCGCCTGAACAGAATATCCTGTTTCTGCACTGGCATGAGCATTTCGAGATCATCATTATGCGCGAAGGACACGCCATTTTTCATGTGGACAGCAAGCCTTATGAGGCCGGGCCGGGGGATGTCCTGATGGTGCCGTCCGGAGGGCTTCATGTCGGCTATAGCAAGTGCAGCGGTGACCTGTCATATGTCTCGATTGTATTCCATGCCTCGCTGTTCAAGGACCGGAACCAGGATTCCCAGCATGAGCAATTTGTTGCTCCGTACCTCAATAATCTGAATCAGTTCCCGGTTATGCCTGCCGCCCAGCAGCCTGAATGCGCCGCGTATTATCATTTGCTGGAGCGGGTGATTGCCGAAGTGGAGGCGAAGCAGCCGGCTTTTCAGCTTGTGGTAAAGAATCAGCTGCACCTGTTCTTCACCCTGATGTCCCGGGCCTTCCCGGCCCGGCAGCGCAGCGAGCGGGAGCACAGTGAACGCCATTCAATCCACCGGGAGCGCTTCAAGCCGCTGCTGGAACACCTGGAGAACCACACAGATCAGAAGATGTCGATTGAGGCTGCTGCCAGGTTCGTGAATCTGAACCCTTTTCATTTCTGCAAAACCTTCAAAAAGCTCACCGGGCGGACGTTCATCGACTATGTGAATTTCTGCAGAATGGATGAGGCGCAGCGGCTGTTGCTGGAGACCAATCTGACGATTACCGAGATCTCAGGCCGGGTCGGCTGCGACAATCCGAATTACTTCACCAAGCTGTACAAGCAGTACAAGGGTCTAACCCCTTCCCAGGCACGGAAACAAGAGTAAATCCAAGTGTGTGCTCCGGCCGACCATTAGGCTCACGTGGCGCGCGCAGTCCAAATGTGGTCGGTTTTCCGACTACATTTGACCTGCACACCGCTCCCGGTCCAATTGTGGTCGGTTTTCCGACTACATTTGGCCCGCACACCACGCACAGTCCAATTGTGGTCGGTTTTCCGACTACATTTGGCCTGCACACCGCTCACAGTCCAATTGTGATCGGTTTTCCGACTACATTTGGACCGCACGCCACTCACAGTGGTAGCGTCAAGAAGTTTGTGTAAAAGAGTAGAAGTGCCTCCCCCGGGTTACGGGTTGGGATGTAGTGTTTCTGGGGGGAGGGGGAACCCCGACTCCCAGAAACTGGATTTCTCTGTTACGCCTCTTCCGGTGTGGGCAAAGAGGGGTAGCGTGTTTCGAATAGCTCTTTTAGCTTCTTTTTAACGGCATCCACTCCAAAGCCTTGGGCGACCCGCCCTGCATGACGTTCATTGTATTCCAGCATCTCCAGGTACACGATTTTCTCTGCGGCATCCATGTTTGTCAGACTGTTCATCGGTTTCAGACGCTTGCGGATTTCCTTGTTCATCCGCTCGATGGGGTTCGACGTGTAGATCGCTTTACGGATCGACAGCGGATAGTTGTAGAACGTCAGGAGTGTGGATAACTGTTCCTCCCAGGACCTCATTTCCTTCGGATACAGCTTGTTCCACTTCGCTTTGACCGTATCAAAGTTAGCCCGGGCGACCACTTCATCCGGTGCCGTATATACGGTTTTCAACGCCTCCATGACATCGGTTTTGTGCTCCACCCGAATTTTATGAAACGTGGCCCGCACTTTGTGCACTACGCAATGCTGTACATCCGCCTGAGGATAGGTCTCTTTAAACGCCGCATCCAGTCCCGGTAGCCCGTCAAACACACCCAGCAGGACTTCCTGCGCTCCGCGGTCGTACAGGTCTTTGAGTACCTCCCGCCAGCCATTCGAACTCTCTTGGCCACCCACGTAGAACCCGAGAATTTGACGCTGGCCCTCCTCGTCAATTCCCATCGCAAAGTAGACCACTTCACCACGAACCGTGCCCCGTTTCAGCTTCACGTACAGCCCATCTAAATAGATGACGGAGTACCGTTTGCTCAGTGGCCGTTTCTGCCACTGGTGGATATCGTCTAGCACCGTAGCCGTAATATTGCTGACCGTGGTGGGGGAGTAGTGGCTGCCAAACATACTTTCAATGAACCGGGCCACATCCCGCGTACCCATGCCCGATTTATACATTTGGATGACGGCCTCTTCTAACCATCCGTCCCGCCGCTGGTACGGCTCAAACAACTGCGTCTGGAAAAGGCTTTGGCGGTCCCGGGGCACCTGAAGATCCTCGATATGGCCGTATTTCGTGTGTAAGTCTCGCGTATAGTAGCCATTGCGACTATTGCTGGCGCCGGCTTCTTCACTCTCCATAAACCCCTGGATTTCGGCGCGCAACAGGCGTTCCATGTTGTCTTTCACAAAATCTTTAACAAGTTTTTCAAATAGATTATTCAGCGAACTTTCGGGTAAAATATTCATTGGTAGGGTTCCTCCTTGGTGGTTTCGCAATCCCGAGGATACCCTACTTTTTTGGTGCCTGACTAGGCTCCAAATCTTGGTACACAACTTACTTTACGCCATCCTCACAGTCCAATTGTGGTCGGTATTCCGACTACATTTGGCCCGCACGCCACTCACCGTCCAATTGTGGTCGGTTTTTCACACACATCCGGCTAACGCCCCATCGCCTCCCTGACATTCAAAAAAACACCGCAGGCCATCAAGCAGCCGGCGGTGTTTCCCTGTCTTCCCTTACATCTCTGATATCTGCACCCAGCGCCGCTGTTCAATCGAACGCTCGACCGCTTCAAGCACCGCCTGGCATTTCACGCCATCATTGAAGTTCGGCTCCGGCTGACGGCCTTCCTCAATGGCATTCGACAGCTCCAGCATCTCATGGATGAAGGTATGCTCGAACCCGATGGTGTGGCCCGGTGGCCACCAGGCCTCCGCATAGTCATGGGACGGATCGGTGGCTAGTACCCGGCGGAAGCCCTGCACATCCTCGTCATCCGAGGTCAGATACACCTCCAGCTCATTCATCCGCTCGAAGTCGAACTTCACACTGCCCAGACTGCCGTTGATCTCGAAGGAATTGGTCGAGCGGTGTCCGGCTGCGAAGCGTGTCGCCTCGAAGCTGCCCAGCGCACCGCTGCTGAAGCGGGCCAGGAACAGCGTTGCATCATCCACGGTTACCGGACCGCGCGGCGCATCCTTGCCTGCCTTGGCACTCAGACCAGTCATCTCCGTTGCCAGCGGCCGCTCCTTGACGAAGGTCTCGCTCATCCCGATAACCTCCTCCACATCCCCTACGAGGAAATGGGCCAGGTCAATCAGATGCGCCCCCAGATCACCATGCGATCCCGAGCCTGCAATCTCCTTCTGCAACCTCCAGACCAGCGGGAACTCAGGGTCCAGAATCCAGTCCTGCAGGAACCACGCGCGGAAGTGATAGATTGTGCCCAGCCGGCCGCTCTCGATCAGACGTTTCGCCAGCCGCACCGCCGGGGAGAAACGGTAGTTGAAGCCAATCATATGCGCAATTCCAGCCTTTTCAGCAGCCTCCAGCATCTCGCGGGAATCCTCCAGATTCAGCGCCAGCGGCTTCTCGCAGAAGATATGCTTGCCTGCGGCCGCAGCCGCCAGTGCAATCTCTTTATGGGCATTGCTTGGCGCATTAATATCGACCAGATCAATATCGCTGCGTGCGATCAGCTCCTTCCAGTCAGTCACACTCTCCGACCAGCCAAGCTGTGCTGCCGCCTCTGTAACTGCTTCCTCATTGCGTCCGCAGATGACCGACATATGCGGCTTAACTGCCTTGGGGAAGAACATCGGCAGACTGCGGTAAGCGTTGCTGTGGGCCTTGCCCATGAATTTATAACCTATCATTCCAATGCGTAGCTGTTTCATTTGGTGCCTCCTCACTGAATAGACTACTCGATGTACACGCATACATTTTCTCATTCAGGCCGCGCTTAAGTCAAATCCCTTCTTCCCGGACGTTTAGATCTGGCTTACATAACCACAATTAAAAACGCCCCTATTGCCAACCGGCAGCAAGGGACGTTCCTCGTATATAGCGATATCATTATCAGTTAACTGCCCATGTTGTAGAACTTAGCAAGCCCGCCTTCCGAAGTTTCACGGTACCTGCTGTTCATATCCAGGCCAGTTTCGTACATAGTCTGAACAACCAGATCAAAGGATATTTTACGGGTACCGGACAAGAACTTTGCCAGACTCAGCGCATGGATTGCCCGCATCGCACCGACCGCATTCCGCTCAATGCAAGGGATCTGAACCAGTCCGTTAATCGGATCACAGGTTAACCCCAAGTGGTGCTCCATGGCCACCTCCGCCGCATACTCAATCTGGTCGATCTCCATCCCGGACAGTTCAGCCAGTGCAGCCGCTGCCATAGAGCAAGCCGTGCCCACCTCCGCCTGGCAGCCGCACTGAGCGCCGCTGATCGAGGCGTTATGCTTGACCAGATTGCCAATGAGCCCGCCGACGGCCAGCGCCCGGAGAATCCGTTCGTCCGGGACCAGCAGCTTCTCCTGCATATAACGGAGCGAGGCGGGTACAACACCGCAGGCCCCGCAGGTTGGAGCCGTTACGACTGTACCGGCAGCCGCATTCTGTTCATTGACGGCAAAAGCGTACGCGCTGACGATCCGGTTCTCCCGCGTCTCCGGGCTCTCATCCACAGTCCCCTGATGATACAGATATTTCGCCTTGCGCTCGACATTCAGGCCGCCCTCCAGAATACCTGTGACAGACAGTCCTTCGTCGATCGACCGCTTCATCGCTTCCCAGATGCCTTGGAGGAACTCCCAGATCTGTAGGCCTTCACGCTGCTCGACATAATCGCTTAGGCGGATATGCTTCGCTTTACAATAGGCACTGATCTCGGCAAAGCTGTTCTCCGGGTAGACATCAGGTCCCCGCGTCTCCTCCCGCCCATCAATCACGATCTCCCCGCCGCCGATACTGGCAACACGCATGGAGACTGTTTGCTGACCGTCTTTGTAAGCGAACAAATCCATTGTATTGGGATGAGGCAAATCAAAGTCAGGCTGCGGAACAAATTGAACCTCCGTCCGGACGGGATAGAGTGCCCGAATAATAGCCTTGTCCGTCATATGGCCTTTACCTGTTTTGGCAAGGGAACCATAGATCCGTGCCTTGAACTGGTCTGCGTCTTCATTTTCCGCTTTGAAGATTCCGGCTGCTTTCTCCGGTCCCATGGTATGGGAGCTGGACGGTCCGCTGCCAATCTTAAATAGTTCAGTCAACGATCTCATAGCACCCTTATCCCTTCTCAGTTGTCTTTGGCTTAAGCTCTTCTCTGAAAACGTTCCTTAAGCTTCATCAGCCGCTCATAAATCCCCTCTTCATCAATAGCCATGTCAACCAATTGGTGTGTAAGCTGAAGACCCTGATTCTCTGCCAAAGCTTGTTTCCACGGGTGCGACACAATCGAATGCGTCAGATGTCTTGTAGAGCGGGGTGTCTGCATGATCAGCTCTGCCAGCTCCCATGCCCGTGGAAGAAGCTGTTCACGAGACAATACCTCACTGACCAGACCGAGGTCTAGTGCCTCCTCTGCAGTAATGTTCATCCCCGTGTATGCATAGTATGCCGCTTTCTTGGTTCCAAGTATCCTTTGAAGTGCCAGGACGATTCCATCTCCGGGCGGTACACCGCCCAGATAATGGGCATCGAAAACGGCCGTGTCTTGCGTACAGATGGTAATATCACAGAGCGTTCCCAATTGCCAGTGTGCACCTGTGCCATTGATCGCCCCAATCGTGGGGATGTCGATGCAATGAACCATATTTTCAATCATCCGGAGTGATTCATGGTACATTTCCAGCTTCCGGCGATTCGGCCAATCCATGAATTTCGTATTCCAGACTTCAGGAGTGCCGGTCTGCCACAGCTCTCCTGTCCCTGTAAGAATCATGACCTCATTCTCAGGATCACGGCCAATATCTGACCATACATGACCATATGCGGCTTGGACCGGCCAGTCGAATTGTAAAGATCCCCCGTCAGTGTGCATGCGCACTTCGAGGATGCCGCCGCGGCGGGTCATGAGGAATAAGTCCTTGTACTTCTCCGAGTACTCTTCGAGCCGGGTAGGTCCCGTCATCTTTCTATTGAACATCGTCGCCCATCAGGCGTCCTTGCATTTTCTTCAGCCGCTCCAGCGCTCCTTCTTCATCAATGGCCATATCGTACATCTGGTGGGCAAGCTGGAATCCCTGATCGGCGACCAGAGCCTGCTTCCATGGACGGGAGATAATGGAGTGAGACAGATGTCTTGTTGAACGCGGTGCCTGCATGATCATCTCCGCAAGCTCCCATGCGCGCGGAAGAAGCTTTTCACGGGGCAGCACTTCACTGACGATACCCAGATCCAGTGCGGTCTGACCATTGATATTCTTGCCGGTGTAGGCGTAGTAGGCTGCTTTCTTGAACCCGATCATGCTCTGCAGCGTGAGCAGCATTCCATCTCCTGGAGGCGTGCCTCCCAGATAATGCGGATCGAAAAAGTCCGCGTCTTCCGTACAAATGGTAATATCGCAGAGCGTTGCGAGTTCACAGTGCGTTCCCGGACCGTTTACCGCCCCGATGGTCGGAATGTCAATGCAGAAGATCAGATTTTCAAGCAGTCTCAGCGATTCATGATACTGTTCGAGCTTCTTTTGCTTCGGCCAGTCCATGAATTTCGTATTCCAGACCTCAGGGTCGCCAATCAGCCATTTATCCCCGGTTCCCGTAATAATCATGACTTCGTTCTCAGGGTCACGGCCAATATCTGACCAGGCATGAGACCAGGCGGTATGAGCTTCCCAATTGTGCGTGTACGAACCTCCACCCGTGTGAAGACGCACTTCAAGGATTCCGTCACGGCGGGTCATTAACAGGAATTCCTTGTATTTCTCCGAGTACTCTTCGAATTTGGTGGGTCCAATCATACGTCTCTCTGTCATTGTAATTCCTCCTAAGTTTGGTTTAGAGCTTAACTGTTGCTTTCAAGCCAGTCTCTGGCAAAAGCTGCGTAAGCCGCAGCCCCTCTATGAAGCACCTCATCCGAGAACATCGTCTTAGGATGGTGTACAGGATAGCTATAACCTTCTTCGGCATTGCCTGCGTTAAGAAACACTGTTGTACTTGGCACTGCCTGTGAGACAAAGGCGAAGTCTTCCGAGCCCATTAATTTACCACCGGGTACCAGCTCAGTGATACCGATATAGGAGCCGGCGCCAAAGGTATTTTCAATTGAAGCCTTCATTTGCTCATTAAGTCCGCCATCCGTCTTCACCTCAGGACAACCCCGCGTATAGATCACTTCCACCTTGGCCTGAAAAGTTTCTCCGATCCCTGCGCTAATTTCGCGGATACGGGCTTCCACTTTATCCCGCAAAGCGGCGTTAAATGTGCGTACACTGCCCTTCAATCTGGCCGTATCGGGGATCACGTTGTTCGTAGTTCCGCCCTCCATCACGCCAATGGTAAGCACTGCATTATCAATCGGCGAGATTTCCCGGCTTAGAATACCTTGCAGCGCCAGATGAAGATGAGCTGCTACATTTAAGGGGTCCACTGCGGCCTCGGGCATAGCGCCATGTGAGCCCCTCCCCCGGATGATGATTTCGAACCAATCCGAGGAAGCTGAAATCGTTCCGCCTTCCTCAGGTACTACAAATTGTCCGAGAGGCAGCGGCATTCCGGTCAATACGTGAAGCATCATGGCTGCATCCACCTTGGGATTGTCGAGAATCCCATTTTCCAGCATCATCTGTGCCCCGTGCAGCGTCTCTTCACCCGGCTGGAACATAAGCTTAACTGTCCCGCGAAGCTGCTGTTCGCTCGCCTTCAGAATCTCCGCCGCTCCCAGCAGCATGGAAGTGTGCATGTCATGACCGCAAGCATGCATGTTTCCGCTCAACGATGCGTAAGACAAATCCGTTTCTTCTTGAATCGGCAGCCCGTCCATATCCGCACGGATCAGAACCACCTTCCCTTCATGCTGTCCGCCAATGGTAACTGTCAGCCCAGATTCCCCGACGAGAGTGGGCTTAAGCCCCATCGATTCCAGCGCCTCTTTCACGTAGGCTGTTGTCTTGGGCAAACTTAGATCAAGCTCCGGAACCGCATGAAGATGATGCCTGTTCATGACCATTTTGTCCTGCAGCTGATGAGCCATACTCATTAAGTCTTCAGCTTCTTCACTCACAATGAACATCTCCCAAAGCATAAATTGAATGAACGTAAGAACAGTGCGGGCATTCCCTCCTTTTTATTTTAAGACTTTTTAAGAACACTTTTATCGTACTGGCATTTTCATACCCTGTCAAGAGATATTAAGACATTTTAAGAACATTATTTCAGAGGCTGCCGGAGCATTGTAATATCACATTTATTGTGATATAACTCTTTTGATTGAACTGTTCATGAAAGGAATCTATTATGAAAATCAAGCTGGGTATTATCACGCCAGAGTCCCATATGGATTATTTCCGCGCCATTGAAGAAGAAATGCGGCCCCTATGCCAGTTCCGCTTCCTTACCATCAGCAATTTCCGGGAAACAACGGACATCTATCTCAAAAACCTGGATTCGGTGGATGGATTTGTGATCAGCGGGAGGATTCTTTACGAGGCCATTGACAAGGAATGCCTGGATGACAAGGTACCTGTTCACATTTTGCATGATGATGAGAACCTGCTGTACAGGGAGCTTTTCCGGTTGCTGGTTACAAAACCTGGACTTGATATCTCCCGGATCTATGTGGATTATGCGTATATCATCGAATCTTTCAGCGAATTCCAGCAATACCTGACTCATGAAGGAAAGCCCGTGAACAGCGGAAATCTGCTGGAGCGGGTGGAGACCATGCTGGAGAACCATATCACGCTATGGGAAGACAAGAAAATAGATCTGTCCATCACGGCCTTCGGCCACTTTGTTCCGGAACTCCAGAAGCACGGCGTCAAATATATCTTAATTCGGCCCACTTTGGAGAGCGTTAAAGAAACCATCAGCGAGATCATCAACGAGATTACCATTCTCAAGCTTAAGAACCAGAGGGCAGTGGTTGCGTGCTTATCGGTCCAAAATGAGCAGCACTTCTCCGAAGAGGAGCTTCATGAGCTGAAAGTCCTTGTCGGCAATTTTCTGCGTAGCGTGAATCTGGCAGACACGGCCCAAATCTCAGAAGGCTATGTCAGACTGTACACCACCTTCGGCCATTTCATGAGGATCACCTCTAACGCTCATAACTGTTCCCTGCTGGAGTATCTGGAGGAGCGTATACAGGGCAAGGTAAAGATCGGCTGGGGCTCGGGGCATGAATATTTTCAAGCGAACGTCAACGCCACCAAGGCTCACAGACAGGCGGAAGCCTATACGGGCAGCAGCAGCTTTTTTATAGACGAGAATCAGAAGGTTGCCGGCCCCATGCGGAGCATGAATGTCATCCAGTTCTCCGAGCAGGGGGACCCGGAAATCCTTGCGTTAGCCAACACCATCGGAATCAACAACATCAATTTGCAGAAAATCATGTCCTACGCAGAAATCATGCGAACCAATAAGCTATCCTCTGAGGATGTTGCACAGTGCCTGTCCATGACCGTTAAAGGTGCAAACCGAATTCTTAACAAAATTGAGGAAAGTAAACAAGTACAAACGGTATTTGAAAAAAGGGACAACAGTAAGGGGCGTCCCAAAAAATACTACGAGCTGTTGTTTCTCGACAATGAGGGGCGCAAATTAAGCGAATGATACGCGGATACGTATTGGCAAAAAGGCATGTTTTCTATTTTGAAAACATGCCTTTTTTTCGTTTTTTCAGCAAGTTAAATGGCTCCTTGGCTGGAAGACCAGTGCTGCACATGCTGTAAGAATCGCCGCGTGGCAGGTGAAGCATATTTCATCGAGTTGACTGCGATGCCCAGGGAACGGAAGCTCCGCTCCTCCAGCTCAAGCATGGCTACACGCTCATACTGGAACCGGGTGACCAGCTCTGGAAGGATGCTGATGCCCAGGCCTTTTTCCACCATGGCAATAATGGCGTAATCGTCCCCGGCCGAGAACTTGATGTTCGGCTTAATCCCGGCCTTCTCCAGCACCCGCTGCACATCATAATCTGAGCCGGGCTTCGGAATGATGAAGTCCTCGTAAGCGATCTGGGCCAGCGGCATATAAGGGGCCTTACTCAGCGGATGGCCGAGCGGGAGGATCGCCAGCATCCGGTCCTGCTTCAGCGGAATGACTTCGAACCGCTCCCTTGTCGGCAATGAGAGGAAGCCGCAATCAACCACCCCAGCCTCGATCCACTGCTCAATCTCCAGATAACCACCCTCCATCAGCTTGAACTCAATGTACGGATATTCCTCACGGAACTGCTTGATGATATCCGGCAGCCAATGCACAGAGACACTGGTGAAGGTGCCGATCGTGATCGTCCCCGTCTCCAGGCCGTGAATATCCGTTACCTGCTGCTTAAGCTGCTCATTCCAATTCAGAATCTCCCGGATCGGCTGAAGCACCTGCTCCCCGTTCACCGTCAGCTTCACGCCCGATCGGCTGCGCACGAGCAGCGGGAACCCGAACTCCTGCTCCAGACTGCTGATCGTATGGCTGATGCCGGATTGGGTAAAGCCCAGCGCCTCCGCTGCCTTCGTAAGACTGCCCAGCTCCACCACTTTCAAGAACACCTCGTACTTAATCAGACTCATGTCCAGCCCCCTCACTTAGCATGACAATTCCTCATGTATCCTATGATAAACATTCAGTTACCTTATGTATTCGAGCGTATTATACTATAGTCACTTGAAATAAAGAAGGATGATGACTGGATGAAGCCGCTTAAGGCCGAGCTAATGCTCATTGTAGTAACACTGTTCTGGGGCTCCTCCTACCTGTTCATGAAGCTGGGACTGGGTACACTGGGAGAATTCAATCTGATCGCACTGCGCTTCGGGCTTGCGTTCATCCTGGCGGGGCTGCTGTTCCGCAAACGGCTGCGCAGTGTGGATGCCAGAACCTTGAAATACGGAGCCTTGCTCGGCTTCCTGCTGCTTGGCGTATTCACTTGCATCACCTTCGGGCTGAAGACGACCACGACCTCTAATGCCGGATTCCTGGTTGCGTTGACCGTTGTCTTTGTTCCTATGCTTGAGGTTCTGGTGTTTAGAAAAAAAGTCGCGCCCCCGCAAATCTTCGGCACTGTGCTCGCCATCAGCGGCATCGGGTTGCTTACGCTTAATGGCTCGCTGCAAATCCGGCCCGGTGATCTCCTCTGCATTCTGTCAGCAGTATTCTATGCGGTGCAGATTCTCGTGACTAGCCGGGCGGTTAAGACCTGCGACTCACTGAATATCGGCATTCTACAGCTCGGCTTCGCCGGGGGCTATGCCCTGATTCTATCTGCTATCTTCGAGACGCCTTCGCTACCGTCCACCCTCCCGGGCTGGATCGCGATTCTGGCTCTGGGGATCTTGTGCAGCGCTTGCGGGTTCATCCTGCAGCCGGTTGCCCAGAAGTATACTACACCGACCCGCACTGGTCTGATCTTCGCCCTTGAGCCGGTATTCGCTGCCTTCTTCGGCTACTTGTTCGTACACGAACAGCTTTCGCTCCAGGGCTACACCGGTGCCGCCCTTGTGCTGCTGGGCATTCTGGCCTCTGAGCTGCTGGGCAAGCTGCATATGGTTCCTCCGGCAAGGCTACTGAGGAAGCGGCGGGCGCATCTGTAGCTCTTCTTCTGCTAGATTGAGTGGAAATGGAACAAACATCTTAGACATCCGTCCACTTTTGGGGCATCCTACGAATTCAGGGGCACTAGTGCTCTTCATTTGCTCCTTTCGCCCATATCCCGCGAATTCAGGGGCACTAGTGCTCTTCATTTGCTCCTTTCGCCCACATCCCGCAAATTCAGGGGCACTAGTGCTCTTCATTTGCTCCTTTCGCCCACATCCCGCAAATTCAGGGGCACTATGGACTCTTCATTTGCTCCTTTCGCCCACATCCCGCGAATTCAGGGGCACTAGTGCTCTTCATTCATCTACCTTCAGCCTTGAGCTGGTCCAGCATCCTCCCATGCACCCCCTCACCCGCACATTGTATTCAGTTTTCCACATACATCCGGCTCGCACCCATGGCCCCTCTATATCTCTTATCCCCACCTGAGCGTTCAAAAAGCACAAAAAAAACGTCCCCCTGCCAACCGGCAGTCAGGGACGTTCTTTGTTAGTCTATAACATGTGTCGCCTATAACAGCTATGGCCGATTAATGCCCCATCATCATGGCGGCATCCGTCTGCTGTTCTTCAGGAGAAGGTGCAGCGCCTGCTGTCTTCGGACGGCGCAGAATCAGACTGAGGACCACTCCGGCCACGGCGATGCAGCCCGAGAGGAAGAAGACATCCCCGAAGCCCTGTACGGCAGCGGCAAGCGGATTGCTTCCGGCCGTCATTTTACCCATATGCACCGCAATCTGGCTGGTCAGGTACCCGGTCATGCCGGCAACAGCGAACGATACCACAACCTGCTGGGCAGCGGCGGTAAGCGGGGTAACCCGGTTCACCCATTCACGCGGCGCAGAGTTCAGAACATGGGTGTTGACCGGCATCATCGACAGACCCATTCCCAGGCCCATCATGACCAGAGACAGTATAATAACAGGAAGGCTGGTGTCTACTGTAACTCCTGAGAGCAGGAACAGTGCCGTCGATATAATACTGAGACCTACGAACACTAGCGGACGCGCTCCGATCCGGTCGAACAATCGGCCGCCCAGCGGCATCCCTACTCCGGAAGCCAGCGCCTGCGGAAGCAGGATCAGCCCGGTCTCCAGCGGTGTGTAATTGCGGATCTGCTGGAGGTACAGCGGAACGAACAGCATGGAGCCGAACAATGCCGCCTGTGTGACCCAGGACAGAATAATCCCGCGCGTAAAGTCCGAGGAACGGAAGACGCGCAGCTCCAGCAGCGGATGCTTTTGCAGCAGTTCAACAATGACAAAGACGATCAACGCGGCTCCCCCAACCGACAAGCCTAGGATAGCCCCGGTTGAGGTCCAGCTCTCTCCGCCGCCCTGATTGACGCCATAAGCCAGCATCGAGAACGCGAGCGGAGCCAGAATGATTCCGAGGATATCGAGGTGGGCTCTTCCCTTTTTCTCGGTCACCGGCAAATACTTAAGGCCAAGAATAATACCCACAATACCGATAGGCAGGTTAATCAGGAAAATCCAGTGCCAGCTCACATACTCCACCAGATAACCTGCGAGGATCGGGCCAAGGGCCGGAGCCAGCAGCATTGGAATACCGAGCATCCCCATGATCGAGCCTCTGCGTTCTGCCGGAGCGAGTCTGAAGACCATCGCCATCCCGATCGGAGCGACCATGCCGCCGCCAAGACCTTGAATGACGCGGAACAAGACAAGCTGCCCCGAAGTCTGAGCTACCGAGCATAACACAGAGCCAAGCACGAACATGGCAATGGTCGTTAGGAATACCTGCTTGGACCCGAACCGGTCGGTCATATAGCCTGCCAGCGGAATTACAGCAGCGAGCGCAAGCGTGTAGCCGGTAATCGCCCATTGAACAGTCTTCAGGTCCGTATCGAAATACTGCACCAGATTCGGAACGGCCACATTGACTGCGGTGCTGTCCAGAATAACCATGATCATGCCGACAATAATCGCCAGCAATGATGGAATTATAGCTCTCAACGAGAACGGCGCCTCTGCGGCGGCGGTGTTACTTGGATTCATAGGTTTTGACATTCTCTTGTCCACTCTTTTCTCTATTCATGATTAGTTATACTTGTGAAAATACAGCTCAAACAACCCATCAATCTGCTCCTCCAGCGGGGCCAGCTTGAAGATCTGCTGAAGATCCTCACGCTCCTTGGGGAGACTGCTCACCATAATCACCGGAAATACAATGGCCCCGTAGATCTGCATCGTCATCGTCATCAGCTTGTCACGGTCCTGCTCTCCGGTAATCTCGGCAAGTGCATCAAGAATCCGTTCAATTCTCATCAGCTTGGAATATTTCGCATATTCATCGTGGGAGCCCATAATATGGTGTCTCTGATCCAGCATCTGCCGGGCCATCCCGGGATAACGGCTAAGATTCATAATGTAACGGGTAAAAAACAGCTTCATGCGCTCCTTCGGCGGCAACGAAGTGTCCTCCAGTGCCTTAAAAGCATCGTCAAAGGTCGCCACGAGCTGCTTCACAGCATCGCCGAACAGCTTCTCCTTGGAGCCATAGTGGTAGTTCACCAGGGCCAGATTGGTCTCAGCTCTTGCCGCGATACTGCGCAGGGTAATGCATTGGAATCCGTCCTCACGGATCAGCGCAACCGTGGCATCGAGGATAAGTTGCTTCGTATCTTTATCTGAAGAATCAGCTTTGTTGCCCAATTTAACCATAATGCAGCTTGTCGCCCTCCTCTGTCACAGAATCTTAATCATTGATCTAATCAACGATTTAAACATTGTTTAATTCGAATTTAAAATTACTCTCTTTCCGGCATTCTGTCAACAGAAAGTTAAAGGGAGAATTCCTGCAGCTATATTTAAGCCGTGGAATTCTCCCTTGGGAGCAGAGTTATGTCTTATGAGAATCTAGGATGGGGCCGGGCCGGCCAATACTTCACTGGCTGCCTGGACCGGCGTTAGAGTTAGCTTGGTGAGCTTGCCTGAAGCGCCCAGTTCCAGAGTCAGTACAGCCTCCGCTTTGGTGAAGGACAATACGCTCACAATCGTGATTACTCCATCCTGCTGTGTGCTGGTGGTCGATTTCACTCCGCGGTAACTGCCCGCCAGCATGTTAATCCCTTCCCAGCTCTGCTGGAGAACCGGAAGAACAGCGGGTTCTGCGTCCTTGGCGTAATACCGCTCCTTCAGTGCCGGATAGTTACCAGCTGCCAGCAGACCTGCTACGGCACTTGCCATTACCTCCCGTGTGTATACTTCAACCTGAGCGGTTTCCGGATTATAAGAAGTAACCAACCCGATCGCTGCAAAAAAAGACAGCGGCGCGTACGCCTTTTTTTGTTTTAACTCAAAGCCGCCTGTAAACGGTACTTTGTTCTTGCCGTCCAGCACAAGCTCCTTACCGGATAATCTGAACTGAACACTCTCTTGGAACCGTTCCAGCAGGAACGTCCCGGTAGCTCCACTGAAGGTGACCTTATATTTGAGGGCCTCTACCGTCTCCCGCAGCGGGAGCATGACGTCCGGTCCGTTGGTATAGGCCGATGTCTCACCCGTCTGCAATTCCTGACCGTTCACGATAATCCTCAAGCTTCCGGCGGCACTAACGTTATTACTGGTCAATACACCTGCTCCTGCTGCAAATAACATTACACTAAGGAATACGGCTACGATTCTTTTGAACAAATCGATCCCACCTTTCCTATATTCGAATATTATGCACGCATGCTTCAGAGATTAACCTTGCCTAATTCATTAACCGTTATATACTGCTTTGGAACAGCCCTACTCCACTTTGAAGTTGAAATATTGCTTCGGGTAAGGCTCCTTGATCAGTGTGAAATGCCACCATTCCTTGGCGTACGGCTTGAAGCCCTGCTTCACCATCGCATCCTTCAGCAGCTTCCGGTTCGCATGTTGGGTGCTGCTGATGAGATTCGTATTATAGTAAGAGATTTCGCCGAAAAAATCATAAGGACTGCCCATATCCACCAGCTTGCCTGTACTCTTCTGAGCCAGCGTCAGGTCGATCGTGCTGCCCCGGGAATGCCCGGATTTCTTGGCGATGAAGCCCAGCTTGAACAGATTCCGCTTGTCCAGCTTCGGATAATACTGCGCCTTCATCTTCAGATCACCGGCGTCTTGTGACCAGCGCACGAAGTGATTAACGGCTTGCTGCGGACGGTAAGCGTCATAGACTCTCAGGATATAGCCTTTCTGTTCCAGATCTTCGCTAACCTTCTTCAGCGCAGCAGCGGCGGTCTTCGAGAAGATCGCGAGCGGGGCCTTATATCCGTCTACCCTGGTGCCGGTAAAATTATTCTCACTATAGTAACGGATCTCATATTGCGCCGAGGGAATAACCTCATCCAGATAGACAAAACCGCCGGGGAGATTGTATTTCTTCACAACTGTGCTTGGTGTAAACGGTGTCTCAGGAGTCACGGGTGCTGCTGTTGCCGTTGTCATGGCGCCCAGAAACACAGCCCCGCTTACAATTATTGCGCCTAACAGTAATCCCAGTCTTGTGCCTCTATATCTCAGCTTATTCACAATGTTTACTCCTCACCTGCCTCATCCCATATTTACCCTTCCAGTATACGGTGCAGCCCCAGGGAGCGTCTATAGCGAAGATGGAGCTTGACCCGCTGGGAGCATATCTTTACGCCTATAGACCCCCATCAGCAGCCCGAGAGCCGCGAATTCAATGAACACATGCTGTCCGTAGCTCAGAAACGGGAACGGTATGGAGATCAGCGGCATTCTGCCGGTGAGAATAGTCAGGCCATAGATTAGACGAATGGAGAGCATCAGAGCCAGTGCCAGAATCAGTGCCCGTCCATAGGTATCGCTTACGGTGCGTGCAGAGGATAACATTCTGAGCACAAACCAGCAGACCAGCACAAGCAGCAGCAGGCCGCCGGCCCAGCCGAAGCTCTGAACCAGGTACACAGGGAAAAAATCTGTATACGGATAAATCAACCCGTTCTCTGCTCCATCGAACCCCTGGCCCTTCCAGCCGGCGGAGGTAAGCGTACCCTGTATGATCCCATTAATATAGCCTGCACCTGTCACTACATCATAGAAGGCAGCAATGTTCCGGTCACTCAAATGAAGTTGACTCCAAACATAGAGGGCAAGGCCAGATACACAGCTTGCGGCAACAACCACCGCTCTGCCCCATCTCCGGGTTATCCACACATATAATGGTAAAGCAACCGCCAGATATACAACCAGTTCGGCAAAAGAAGATATGACAAGATAGATGGCCGCAGGCAGCAGCAGCAAGCCTACCTCCTTCCAGTTTCTAATCCGGCTGCCTGAAGCATTCTGCACCCCGGGTCTTTTCAAGATCCCTGCCAGTCCGACTATAAAGAGATAAGGACTATATCCAATGAGATCGAACGGGAAGCCCAGAATGAAAGCATAACGCCTCGTACCGTTTATCATATTCGGATTAAACCACATACCGACGGCAATCAACAGCAGCGCTCCGCCATAGATCCACCCCGAGGCCCGCTGCAATTGCTTGAAATTGATGAAGAACATTCCGGTCATGGCTATAAGACCAAGGATGATAAAAACAGATTGACGCAACATTAGAGCATTAGGAATAAGATCCCCAGTAAACCCCGACTCCACAGCCGCCATCCCCAGCAGACTTACGGCCGACAACAGAATAACACCCGCCAGCAGCGACCAGGGAATCCTGGGCTTGTGAATCTGGTGCAGATCCCGGCCGATGGCCTGCGGGTCTCCCATTTGCCTGATCGCATATTGTCGCGCCTCTTCTTCGGAAGCACCAAGCTCCAGCCGCTCCGACACCAGGTCTGTGAAGTGTCCGCTAAGCTCGTCCCGGATTTCACTGTGCATCCCTTTGGCTCTAACCTCTGCGCATACTGTATCCAGATAACGCTCCAGTTCCTTCTTACTCTGTTCCATCAGCCGCTGCCCTCCCCCAGAACGGTATCCATGGCACCCTTGAACAGTGCCCATTCCGCCTTCTTCTCCTGCAGCTTGTGCTTGCCCTCATCCAGTAGCCGGTAATACTTGCGTCTGCGTCCGTCTACCTCCATCCAATACGCTTCCACCCAGCGTTCACTCTCCATCGCATGAAGAATCGGGTAGAGCGTACCCTCCTTCAAGGCAAAAACTCCCTGCGAGCGCTGCTCCAGCTCCTTAATCAGCTCATACCCATACAGCGGCCTGTCGAGCAGCAGCGTGAGGATCATCGTCCCCGTGCTCCCCTTCAGCATTTCTTTGCTGACCTTCATCGGCATTTCCTCCTGTTTGTTTTGCCTATACATCGTTAATCTATGCTTAATATACAGTATTAACCAAATGAAGTCCAGCCTTTCCGACATCCGCCTCCATACATTACACGCACAAAAGAACCTCTCCCGCCAAATGGTTGCCCATTTTAGCAAGGAGAGGTTCTTATTCAATTCCATGATAATTAATGCATAGAAGCCTGAGTCTTGTGCGATACGATGACACGCTTAAGGAAGAACGCAATCACCAGACCTATAATAGCCATGACCATCCCGAAGATGAAGGCATTCTGCACTCCATGAGTGAAGGCAGCGCCGATGTTCAGCGGATCAGCCGGGTTAGTGACGGTCTGCATGTAGCTTTTGGAGCCGGAGGTCATGATGCTTACCGCCAGCGCTGTACCAATCGCACCCGCTACCTGCTGAAGTGTATTCATAATGGCTGTACCATGCGGATAGTATTCCAGCGGAAGCTGATTGATACCATTCGTCTGTGCAGGCATCATAATCATGGAGATTCCGATCATAAGCACACTGTGAAGCACGATCACGAAGACAACGGTCGAAGTAGCTGTAATTCCCGAGAAGAACCACAAGGAGACGGCGACGAGCGCCAGTCCTGGGATAACCAGCCATTTCGGACCGTATTTGTCGAACAGACGTCCCATGACCGGCGACATCAGCCCGTTGATGATTCCGCCCGGCAGCAGCAGTAATCCTGCCTTGAAGGCTGAATACCCTTGTCCCTGCTGCAGATACATAGGAAGAATCAGCATCGAGGAGAGAATAACCATCATACAGATGAAGACCATCAGTACCCCAACCACGAACATCGGGAACTTGAAGGCGCGCAGATCAATCATAGGCTGCTTCATCGTCAACTGGCGGATACAGAACAGAATAAGGGCAATCGCACCGATCACGATGGCGATAATAACCTTCGGACTTCCCCAGCCTTCCGCTTCACCGGCACTGCTGAAGCCGTAGACAATACCGCCGAAGCCGAAGGAGGACAGAATAATGGACAGGACATCAATCTTAGGCTTCGTCACTTCCGTGACGTTCTGCATGAAGAGAATTCCGCTAATTAGAGCCATTACCAGGAACGGCAGGGACAGCCAGAAGATCCAGTGCCAGCTCAGGCTCTCAATCAGCAGACCGGCAATCGTAGGTCCAATCGCTGGAGCTACCATAATTACCAAGCCGATAAGTCCCATCGCCGCCCCTCTTTTCTCAGCGGGAATGATGATTAGAATCGTATTGAACATCAGCGGTAGCAGCAGCGCGGTTCCCATCGCCTGCACCACTCTCGCAGTGAGCAGAAACTCGAAATTCGGCGAAATCGCCGCAAGGAACGTGCCCAGAATAGAGAAGCATAAGGCAGCGACGAACAACTGTCTTGTGGTGAACCACTGCAGCAGCATCCCTGAGATCGGAACCAGAATGCCCAGCGTCAGCAGATAGGCGGTAGTCAGCCACTGCGCCGTCGATGGTGTAATTTGCAGGACATTCATAAGATCACTTAAAGCTACATTTAGGGCGGTCTCACTGAACATGCCGATGAAGCCGGCAATCAGCAGGGAGATCAGAATGGGTAAAGTCTTGAATTGCCGGGGCTTACTTGAACCCTTGTCAGTCATAGTTGCATTCACTCTCGTATCCTCCTGGTATCTGTGTATATCTCTCTATGATCTTGCGTAATACGGTTAAGCCAGTATTGCCGGAATGCACTCTGCTGCTGCTTCCAGCGGTTGAATATTTCTGCAGGTCAACGCCTGCAGCAGCGCCCCCTCGAACAAGGAGACCACCACCGAAGCTTTGCACTCTGCCGTTTCCTCCTGTACCCCCTCCCGGATCAGACGCTTCGCAATAATATCCTGCCAATCCCTGAAGACACACTGGCAAGCAGTGCGCAGCTCATGGCTGACACAGGAGGTCTCCACGGCTACCCAGAAGCTGAACGGAACCAGTCCTTCAAAAGAGGATTTCTCCGCCTCATTTGCCATAGACATGATGAAATTCTGCACAGCCTGAGCCGGCACCGCTTCACTCTCCATATAATGGCGCAATAAACGGGCTACCTCTTCACTAGTCCGGTTAATGCAGGTCAGGGCCAGCTCCTCTTTGCCGTGGGGAAAATAATAATACAAGGAACCCTTGGGCGATTCGCTGTCTTTAATGATCTGATTCAGTCCGGTAGCATGGTACCCCTGTGTAAAAAACAACCTGGAAGCCGTATCCACAATGGCTTCGCGTGCATTAGGCTTGTTCGACAAGCTCTACACTTCCTTATCTTGACGATCCAACCATTATAACAATTGGTCTACATAATAAAACCACAAAAAAACTCCTCCTGTCAATGGATAATAATATTAAATTTTAATTTTCACTGTTGGTTCATAAGACTTAAGGATTGCCACACATCCGTTCTGTCGCTATAATCGAATTAAAATTAATTATTCCAATGTGAAAGGTGTGATTATAATGAGTCAAAAGCCTACAATGCAGGGAATTCCCCGCCCGCTAGTGAAGCTCAATCAGGCCTTCATTGTCATATCTGTATTACTGGCCTTGCTCACAGGTCTCCACTGGATTCTCGCCTTCCCGCTTGCCGCCGGATTATCAGGTCTAATCTTCGGATATCATCCCGTCATCAGGCTATGCAGCCCGCTGCTGACGAAGCCGCGCTCCGCCTATGTGCTTGAAGACCCGGAGCAGCAGCAATTCAACCAGAAGATTGCCGTCTTCTGTCTGGCGGGCGGACTGGTCAGCTTTCTGGCCGGCTGGACAATTGCCGGATATATCTTCACCATGATGGTCGGAATCGCAGCAACGGTTGCCATTCTCGGCTTCTGCATCGGCTGCTTCATTCATTATCAGTGGAGAATGTACACTTACAGACGCAAGCAGGCCGAGCTTCACAAATAATCCGGGATTTCCTTCCTGCTGCTTACCTCTACCCCTTGTCACAGAACAGGCCAGCCAGTCCTTGCAGCAGTAGAACACTACTGTCAAGGCTTGGCTGGCCTGCGCCCCCATCCATATTAAGAATCAGGCCCTGGGAAGCGCCTGCCGGAATGAGACGGACTAAGGTGTAGCCCGTTCAGCGTTCCCTGCCTGCCACATCCCAGCGGTGACGGAACTTCTCGAGGCGCGGATGGACCTCAGCCGGCGCTTCGGAGAGCAGCAGACGCAGCTTGACGATCCACTCCTCGAAGGAGGAGAAGGAGGCGAACAGATTCGCCATATCTGGAGTCAGATAGAGAAAATACGGCGCGGGGTAAATGTCGCTGATATGACGCAGTGCCGAATCCAGCGGGGTATACTTCTTACGCTTACCTTCGAGGCTCTCTACGGTGATGAAGGACTGTCCCTGCTCTTTTTTCCACGCATGCAGCCGGTCATCCCGCTTATACCAGGCCTTCACCGGCTCCTTCGTCATCCGCCGGACGGTTTCTTCATGCAGCGGGTAGAGCACCAGCTTCGTGAACTTGCGCTCCACTGCCGTCTCCGCCGCCTTAAGCAGCTCCATATCCGATATATGCTCGAACGAATCATAGAAGATCAGCGTTCCCTTACGCTCACTGGCTGGCGGGTCATAGCCATAAGGCATATGTTGTATGTCACGTGTCATCATATTACCTCCCGTGTATTACTGCCTATAGCATATCATGCTACCCGGGACGGCGTACAATTCTGCAAGCTTGTCATGAAAAAGCACTGCTGCTCATTTCCCTTGGCTTCATCCGCTAACCCAGCTCTTCACGGAACCATTCTATGGTTTCCCTAATGGCCCTCTTATACGATGTCGGATTGTATTCGGGGAACCGCATCATGAATTTATTATCATTCAGCAGAAGCGGATACTCGAATTCGTATAGAAGCTCATGGAATTCGCTTATTTCCTTATTGAACACACCGGCTAATCCGACTGCCCAGCTCGGCACCGCACAGCACTTTCCCGGACTGCCAGCCGCATGGTGGATATTCATCAGAAATTGCCGCCCCTCAATAGCTCCGGAGCCGGACACATGCCACTCCCCCTGCTCACCGCTCTCCGCCAGCAATACAGCTGCTCTGGCCGCATCCCGGATATAGACCAGATCATGCGGAACGTCCAGCTTCACCGGCCACTTAATCGTCTTCGCCTGGAGGGCTCCGCTAAAGATCGGTCCGAATAAGCGGTTCGTGACATTGGGACCGTAGTAATTCGGATATCGCGGAATCACGTAACGGAATCCCCGCCGTTCAGCCTCCGTCTTCAGCAGCTCCTCCAGTTGATTCCGCAGCTTCCCCTTGCGGGTTCGTGCCTCCTTCGGATGGCGTTCATCCGCCGGAAGATATTGGAGCTTGCCGTAACCGTAGATATTGCCCGGAAATACCAGGGTCTGGCCGGACTTAAGCTGACGGGTTACCCGCTCCAGCGCCTCTGGCATGACAGAGTACCAATCCTGATACGGTACATTAAGGCAGAAATAGACGGTTGTTACCCCATTCAGTGCTTCAGCAAGCACCTTCTCATTCCTTACATCTACTGCCGCCAGGGTCAACAGCGGGCCTCTCAGCCTGTGTAAAGCCTGGCTGGAACGGTGGTAGGTAGCCTTCACCAGTCTGCCCCGTGACAGTAATTCTTGTGTGATGGAATGGCCCAGACCGCCATTGCCTCCAATTACGAGATTCATAACATTAACGGCTCCTTAACGAACGCATGAATACCTTCAGCAAGCTGCATGACGGTCCATTCAATCTGCCCGTGAGTATGGTTCGCAGTCATGATGAACCGGAATATCCATGTTGCTTCCTCAAGAGATGCAGGATATATATACCAGTAAATATGCCACTGTACCCAGTATACCGCCTTCAAGTTCCTGTATTCATTGGGTTAATTTGACGATTAATGTCGATTTCAAGCTTTTATATGGACATATGGTGAATTATTGAAAATCAATAGTTTTGCATCAGGCAGGTGCGGCCAGTAGCACGCGAATTTCCGCTCAATTAGAATGGTCTAGTTGTACATGCTTTTGTTTCTGATAAGCATATACAGCCGCACCCAGCGTACCTGCACGGCTGCCCAGTTCAGCCTGAACAATCCGGCACCGGCTTGCGGACAGCTTCAGCGCATGGGCATTTACAGTATCGCGGACACTGTTCAGGAGACGGTCTCCTGCTGCGGCCATGCCGCCCCCGATAATAACCAGCTCCGGGTTCAGCAGATTAATCACATTCGCCAGCCCGTATCCCAGCAGCTCCCCCGTCTCATGCATAACCTCAATGGCCAAGGGGTCTCCAAGATCATAAGCCTCTGAGATCATCTGCGCCGTAATCTGCTTCTGGGTCTGCTTGGTCCAGGTCTGAATCAGGCTGACCCTACCTGCCTCCAGCTTCTCCTTGAAGGTATTCACCATCCCCACCGCAGATACATACCTCCCCAGGCATCCAGAGCTTCCGCAGCGGCAGGGACGTCCCTGCCGGTACATATTCATATGCCCGATTTCACCTGCGCTGAAGGTTGTCCCATACAGCACCTTGCCGTCATGAACCATCCCGGAGCCGAGACCGGTCCCGAGTGTGAGCAGTATCAGATGCTTATGCCCTTGTCCGGCACCATGGTGCCATTCTCCGTAGAGATTAACCCGCACATCGTTATCTATGTAGACCTCGAAGTCGTAGTAAGGCTTCATTTCGTTGACCACATGGACCTGCTCCCAGCCGGGAAAATTCGGTGAGAAGACCGACAGGCCCTCCTCCGGGTCGAGCAGACCAGGGATTCCCATTCCCATACAGGCAATCTGCGACTCGTAAATTCCGCTTCCTGCACTTAGCTGTGTAACAGCAAGCCTGATCCGCTCCAGCACATGTGCCGGACCCTTCTGCGCTTCTGTGGGTATCGACAACTCCTCCAGGGCTGTGAAATGCTTATCAAAAAGGCCTGCCTTGATATTGGTTCCGCCCAGGTCAATGCCGACTATGTATTTATCCATTCTGTCCCATCCTTCTTTCCCTATTAGAATGCTGTACCTCTCTTCTCTTATTATGCGCTTTCAGCATTTAGATAAGTAGCATTTTCCGAGCATCTGGATAGTACGTTTCACTTGAAAGCGAACATCCTGCGGATAGCGATTGCTGTTATTTTATTGACAAAGAGGGCTGCCCCGGCAGCCAATTCAGAAGCTGCGGGACAACCCTCACTGTATATCTATTTCATTCCATTCTCTTAAGAACCGGCACCCTTGTACCGCTTGACGCCGAAGCTCCAGGCCATCAGGCCGATGCTGAGGAAGACCACGCCGACCAGCGGGGTCAGCAGGGCCATCGTCCGCATCTCATCGCGGTGCAGGAACAAGGCTGCCGGATAGATCCCGACAAAAGCAAACGGGATAATCCAGGTAAGCAGCACCTGAATCGCCCGGTTGTAGATCGTTACCGGATAACGTCCGTACGTCTGGATGTTATACATCAGCGGCAGAATGCCTGTAGGCGCATCCGAATAGAACGACAACGAGGTCAGTGTCGTATAGATCCCTGTATAAATGGCTACAGCGCTGAGCGTCAGAATAATCAGCATCGGCAGGGTCCACCATTCAAACGGCAGGCCCAGATTGCTGCCGCTGATCGCCATGACAATCAGCCCGATGAAGGAGCCGAACAGGGATGGCGGGTCCACATTCTCCAGGAAGATCTGGAACAGGTTATGTGCCGGACGGGTCAGGATGCGGTCCATTTCGCCTTTGACAATATACCGCTCACTGAAGCCCCACATATTGACGAAGCAGCTGAACACGCCGAACGGAACCATGAAGAAGCCGTAGACGAACACCACTTCGTTCTGATTCCAGCCGCCCAGGCTGTCAGTATGCATGAAGATGACCAGGATGAAGATAAAGTTCGTCGCCTGGAACAGCAGGTCGGAGATGACCTCCACCCAGAAATCCGCGCGGTAGGTTAACCGTGTTTTCATATAATTCTTCAGGTATTCAATCAATAAGTCCAGGTAGTACATAGCTCAGCTTAACCCCCCTGCACGAACAGCCGCTGACGCGCTGCGTGATTTAGCCAGACAATCGGAATGAGCAGAATCAGGAACCAGATGACCTGGATACCCAGCACATTCCAGATGCCCACCCCCTGCACACGGCCTGTAAATACAGAGCCCGGCAGATAGGTAATCGCTTGGAAGGGAAGTACCTTAAGCACGGAGGACAACCAGTCCGGGAATAAGGTAATCGGCACAATCAGCCCCGAGAACAGATCCACGACCACACGCTTCATGCGCATCATCCCCTCATTGTTCTCCACGAAGAAGGCAGACAGGCCTGTGATAATATTAATCTGCGAGCTGATCAGGAAGCTGAAGAACAGCATGACCAGGAACCCGGCCCAAGCCGAAGGCTCCGTAGGAAGCTGTACCGGAAACAGCAGAATGGCAATCACCATGCCCGGGATCATCAGCATCATGAAGCGGAACAGGCCTTCGCCGAGGCCCTGCATCATTTTGACCAGAACATAATTATAAGGCCGGATGAACTGGATCGCGATGCTTCCGTCACGGATATCCGTGGAGATCTCCCGGTCCAGATTATTGAAGTAGAAGGCACGCGCCATCCAGGACACCGCCACATACGTGGTCATCTGAGCCCCGGTAAAGCCGCCGAGCGATTCACCATCGCCATAGATCGCTCTCCAGGTGAAATAGTTCACCCCGATATTGAGCGTGTAGATCAGAATCCCCGAATAGTAATTCACCCGGTAAGCAAGCATCGTCAGGAACCGGATACGGATAAAATCAAAATAAGCGCCAAGCAGCAGCCTCCGCCCATTCTCCCCGGAACCGCCCCGAGAACCTCCGGAGGAGGGAACTGCCGTTGCCAGCTTCTCAGACATGGATAACCTCTTTCTCATCGCTGAGAGCGGCGATCCGCTCCTCCGGCTTCTCTGCCGAGCCTGACTGATAAATACTGCGGACGATGTCATCCGTGTTTGTTTCGATGATTTTGATATCTGTAATATCGGCCTGTCCGACGACCCGGCCCAGCACATCCGATACATTCAACTCCAGCGGAATCCAGACCTTGGCCGCCAGCTCATTCTCTGCGGTCCAGGTCACCGGCATGCCTTCCGTCCAGCCGATCAACTGCTGCAGCTTCGTGGCCGTTCCGAACTGGAACTGCACCTCACGCCCGGTTCCCCAGCGCTGCTTCAGATCATCCAGACCTCCGTCATAGATAATCCGCCCGTCATCCAGCATGATGACCCGCGAACAGAGCGCTTCGATATCCTGCAGATCATGAGTCGTCAGCAGGATGGTTGTGCCATGCTCCCGGTTCATATCCTTCAGGAATTCGCGGATCTCCGATTTCACAACAATATCCAGTCCAATCGTGGGTTCATCCAGGAACAAAATGGACGGATTGTGCAGCAGTGCCGCTACAAGCTCGCAGCGCATACGCTGGCCCAGGCTTAATTTGCGGACCGGACGGTTCAGCAGATCCTGAAGCTCCAGGCGTTCCACCAGCTCATCCAGCCGTTTTTTGAAGTCCTGCTCCGGCACCCGGTATACCTTGCGCAGCAGCTGGAATGATTCAATCACGCCGATATCCCACCAGAGCTGGCTGCGCTGTCCGAAAACAACGCCGATGTTCTGCACGAACTTCTCGCGCTCCTCGTACGGCACGAAGCCGCCGACAGTCAGACTGCCGGCGGTAGGGACAAGAATTCCGGTAAGCATTTTGATCGTAGTGGACTTCCCTGCCCCGTTCTCCCCAATATATCCGCAGATTTCACCTTCGGGAATGCTGAACGAGATGTCCTTCACTGCTGTTACTTCGGAATATTGCCGCTTAAACAAATCAGCGAAGGCCCCTTTGAGGCCCTCGCGGTTTTTTTGGACTTTGAAGGTCTTGCGCAAGTCCTGCACTTGTATAGCATTCATAGGTTACCTCACTAAGCTAAGTATTGGGTTCAGTACCCCATTATAATGGAACGGATGCATATCCGTCCAGCCTGCTTATTTAGCCACTCTTCCCTCAAAAAACTCTGCACCCGGCACAGCCTCCAGATGTCCAGAACGGGCCACCTTGGTCCGCAGGTACTTCTCATTGAAGGCCGATACGTCGCCCCATAGCGGCACCCGCTTCACTGTATTCATTCCGGCAGCCCGTAGTGCTTCCAGCTTCTTCGGATTGTTGGTGATCAGAGTCACAGGATGGCTGCGCAAATGCTGAAGCACGCTGATCGCATCTGTGTAATCTCTGGAATCATCGGCGAACCCCAGCTCCAGATTGGCCTCTACTGTATCATACCCTTCTTCCTGAAGAAGATATGCCATTGCTTTGCTGAACAGGCCAATGCCTCTTCCTTCATGATTCGCCAGATAAAAGAGGGCCCCGGCGCCATGCTGGGCAATCATCTTCATCGACTGGTGCAGCTGGAAGCCGCAATCGCAGCGCTTGCTGCCGAAGATATCCCCGGTATGGCAAATGCTGTGCATCCGGATCAGCGCATCCTCGGAATGCTCGAAATCTCCGTAGACCAGGACACTGGACTGCTGTCCATCCGCAAGCTTCATCGATGACAACCGGCTGATGAGCAGCTCGGTAGCCTCCTTGCCTTCAGCGCGCTGAAGCTCTTCGTCCGTCACATTCAGCCAGCTGTACCATTTGAAGGTGATCGTCTCCCCGTCCAGATTGACAGGCAGGGTAATAGGTCCGACCAATATATTCGTGGAGTTTTCCATAGGAATCCGGCTGATTTTGTTCTGTAGTATAGATAGGATATCTGGGTTGATCATAAGAGCACCGTCCTAAAAGTTTGATAGCGTACGCTTCTTAGTAACTATTTGTAAGTTAGTTTATCATTGTAATATAACTTCGTCAAGTTATAATATATATTTAAATATTTATAATTACTTATTGTAAGTTTATGATATAATGAATGCTGAGGTGATCCTTATGAATGATTTTGAGATGTGCCCCCGGTTTGAGAAAGCTGTGGATGTGCTGAGTAAGCGGTGGGTCGCCCTGATCGTATTTGTCCTGATGGATGGTCCGCGGCGGTTCGGAGAAATTGAGCATTGCTTGTCCAACCTTAGCGGCAAGGTCTTGTCAGACCGGTTGAAGGAGATGGAGACGGAAGGGATCATACAGCGCACTGTATATCCTGAGATGCCCGTACGAATTGAATATTCGTTAACCGATAAAGGTACGGCCCTGGCTCCCATTCTTGGAGAGATCGGTAACTGGTCTACGGATTGGATCGAGATCGGCGTGACCAAATGATTTCCGCACGGCACGCGAAGCAGCGCCCTTGAAGCTCCTGAACGGGAACCTTCGGGGCGCTGCTTTGTTTGATTTTATAATAAGCTTGTTCGATTCCTACAGATCCTTACGCTGAAAGCGCAGAAGCCCCAGCCCAAAGATAACCACAGTGTAGATTGCAGCGTATACGACAAAGGTATTAGACGGAAATGAATTGAAATTCATCAGACTAAGCGCCCCGCTATCCATCGATAACATACCATTCATATCCTGTAAGCTGAACAGCTCGACAGTCATCCGGCGCTGCAAGGTATCTGCGGGCATAATCATCGAGATCATTCCGGTCAGATTATTCAGCACCTTCAGTCCGTCGTCCTCCAGTCTCAGCGAACCGCTAAGCTTATCTACCATCCCTCCGAGAAATCCCGCCCCGTAGAGCATTGTCATGAACACACCGTTGCCAAGCGCCGAGAATAGTCCTGAACCCAGCATGGATACGGAGATTAACAAGGGAACTACAGAGGCGAACAGCAGGAATGACTTCGCAAGCACGACTGCATCTCTGGGAACATTCGCGTGGGCACTTGTAATCAGCAGAATTGCAGTGAACAGAATGAGGGCATACATCGTTCCCAGCGTGACAAAGCCCAGCCAGCGGCCAAGATACCATTTCCAGCGCGGCAGCGGCCGGGGTAACAGAGCCTGCATGACCCCCTGCTCCGCTTCACCAGCAATCACCGAGAAAGAGCTGAAGATCGCCAGAAAGGCAATAACGAACGCGCCGAAGAAGAAGCCCAGACTCAGAATAAAAGCGCCGTTCATGTACTGCATGAACAACCCGCTGTCATTTCCCAGCGTTCCGGCCCCTTGATCGTTCGTTCCTACGGTATCGGCCACAAACCAGAAGGCAATCAGGAACACCAGGGTAAGCAGGAGGGTTAGCAGCATCACTTTTTTGCGCAGCATTTCTTTCCAGGTCATTGCTAATATGGTTCTCATTCCTTCTCCCCCCTATGACTGAGCCCGGCTACCGCATCCATGAACCAGTCCTCCAGCCGTTCAGTCTGGCGGCTTACCTGGTACAGCGTCATCCCTTGCTCCACCATCAGCCCGTTCAGCCAGCCAGCCTGTTCCTCATGATCCAGCTCCGCCTCCAGCCACACGACGCTTGAATCTGACTCCTCCTGTGCCGGATCATAGCCCGATTTACCCGCCGCAGGCACGGATTCCCGGATGGATAGCCCTGTATGCTCATTAAGCCAGGACAGCAAAAAAGGCGTGTATCCGCCCACTTTGAAATGCCAGCTTGTCCGTTTGTTCAGCATCTCCGCTACTTTGCCGTGCCGCAGGACCGCTCCGTTACTCAGCAGAGCCATCCGGTCGCACAGCACTTCAACATCCTCAAGTAAATGAGAGTTGAGAAAAATAGTAATTCCCCGGTCCTTCAGCCGCTGCAGAATCTTCCGCACTTCCATTCTCCCGATGGGATCAAGGGCTGAAGAGGGTTCATCCAGGAACAGAATCTCCGGGTCATTCACCAGCGCACACGCAAGACCCAGCCGCTGCTGCATTCCCTTGGAATAATGCTTAACCCGGTCCCTTCCGCGCAGCCCGATACCTACCTCCTGCAACAGGTGAGGGATTCTCTGATCCATGACGGATTTCGGAATCCGGCACAGCTTGGCATGAAGCCTGACCACCTCTTCACCGGTCAGCCAATCCTGGTAGCGGTACAGCTCCGGCAGATAGCCAATTTTCATTTTGGCTTCCATAGAGCCCAGCGGATGGCCCAGGATGGAAGCATGGCCGCCTGTTGGTGAGATGAGTCCAACCAGCATTTTGACAAAAGTACTCTTGCCGGCACCATTGGGGCCGAGGAAGCCGAAGGCTTCCCCTTTCCCAACAGTCAAGGTAACATCCCGGCAACCGCGCCCGTTCGGATAAGCTTTGGTCAAGGCGTTCGCATCAATCGCAGGGATACTGCTCATTGTGTGATCAACTCCTGTACCTTCTGAATGAACTGCTCGCGCTCAGGATAGATATCTCCGCCGCTAAGCTGCAGAAGCTGCCCCTTCTGAACCCAGACAGCCGTATAGCTGTTGCCGTTACTGAACTTCATTTCAGTAAGAATGACCGGCGTACCAGCCACCGTAATCTGTTCATCATGATTGCCCTTAATCAGCGGCATCGGCAGATCGCCGGACAAAATCCGGCTCTTCTGCAGACTGCTTCGCAGATTGTCGGGAATCAGCGGGAAGTTCACAACGGCATCAATCGCTTCGTCCAGATCCACAGAAGGATCTACGGTAACGACAGGTGTGTTCATCTGTGACAAGGCTCCCCAGTGCTGATCGCTGCCCAGATCGTAGTTCACCTGCTCGGGGATATGAAGCGTAATCGGCTTGCCATCTACAGATGCAGGCAGCAGATTGTCCGAGCCCAGGCGTTTCAGTGCCTTGTTCACTTCATCCACCTTCAGGTTCAGTGTGATATCATGGGACCCGCTGACCTGAACAAACTTGACTGAATCCATAACGGACCCCTTCAGCGGCTCGTAGCCCAGCAAGCCTTGGATATCCTTGAGCGGAACATTCTCCTTCATCTCACCATTGGTGATGGAGATGTCACCGAAGGCCTCAAGGGATTGCTCAATATTGCCATTGCCATTGCCATTCTGAATTATCTGATAGAACATATCCCGCAGATCGCCTTCTTCAACAACAGTAGCCTCCTGCATCTTGAACTGGTTCAGCAAGGCTGCCATGGCTGTATTCCCTACCGGAGTAGCCAGAATTGCTGCGAAAATCGCTACGCCCGCTGCCGCAGCGGCCCACTTGCGGCTGCGGCTCATCATAGGCCGGCGTGACTTCCGCCCTGTATTCTGCACTGGCTCCGCTGCTGCAAGGTTACCCGCCTTAGCTGCCTGAAGCACAACATCTGCTTCCGGTTCTGTTCTATCTGATCTATCAGCCTTGACAGTCTGTTCCTCTATAGGGGTCTCTTGCTTGCCCCATGTAGCCCACACCGGATTGACCGGCTCGTCTCCCAGCTTCTCCTGTAATTTAGCCCAAGCTTCATCTGTGCTCTGGGGCTGTATCTGCCCGTTTGCTCTATTCATGGTTTCTTTCCTCCCGGATCTCATTATTCTTGCGGAATGGATTTCACCGCATGGTGTTTCAGTTTGGCTGTCGCCCGGCTTAACAGGGTTCCGACTACTGGCGGCTTCACTCCCAGCTCCCCGGCGATCTCTGCATAGCTGTAGCCCGAATACTTAAGCAGCAGGGCCTGCCGGTCCCGTTCGGGAAGATCCTCCAGCCAGCTCCGCACATCTTCCTGATCCAGCTTGCTGAGGACTACTTCTTCCCCTGTAGGAGCAGAAGCCCCCGCATCATATAACAGCTCCTGTTTGTTGATCAGACGCCGCTCTCTCACCCGCTGGTTCAGATAATCATATCCGATCCGTGTTAGCACTCTATGCAGCCATGCCCCCAGAGCCGCGGGATCATCCGGCGGATTTCTGTAGAGTCTGATAAAAACCTCCTGCGCCAGATCATCGGCAGCACTCTCGTCCCTCACAAGTGCCGCCAGCTTGCGCCGCACACTCGGGTAATGCTCATAAAAGATTAATTTGTATGGGTCTGATTCCGGAATATTCATTAGGTAAATCCTCCTTATCCGCTGCAGCTATATGTAAGACGAAGGCTAAGGCGGATTTGTATCACCTTGCCTCAAGATTTCTCTCCAGCAAGTTCCCGATCCGCTGCGCCATTACGTCTGGAGGGAGCGGCTGTCCATTCTTGAACCACCATTCCACTACCCCAACGATCGCCGATCCTAGAAACTGGATGTCCACGTTTCTGATGTTGGCTGAATCCTTGTCGCTCCCTTCAGACAGGCTGTTATCCTTCTCCAGCTCGCCGAGGAAGAATTCAAGAAACCGCCCGCGGAAAAACACGCTGCCTTTACTCCCCAGCAAAACAGAGAAGAACATCGAATGCGTCTCAAAATATTCAAACCACACCAATCCCATTTCGGTATATCCGGCGGCATCGTCTGAACTTTCGCAGATTTCGCGTATATTGCTGATATGCTCTTCTATGAGCTTGTCCAGAAGATCAAATTTATCTGTGTAGTGAAGATAAAGGGTTCTACGGCTGACATCCGCTCTATCAGCAATATCCTGTATTGTAATTTGATCAAAATCCTTTTCCTGCATCAGCTCAATAACAGCCTTTTTTAGGGCTTCCTGGGACTTGCGTATTCTCCGGTCGATCTTTAACACTCTATCCTCACCAGCTTTCCTGAAGATTACTGCACAATTCCGTTGAAGTCGTGAATTAATGCACAGAATCAGGCTTTTTAAGACTTGTATCGATTCTTGTTCTGCTTATTATTATACATACATACTTATTAATTCACGACTGTGCATTTAAAGGAGAATATTATAATGAAAATTGCAATTATCGGAGCCACTGGAGGAACTGGAAGAAAAGTAATGGAGCTGGCACTTGCAACGGGACATGAGGTGATAGCTGTGGTACGCAGACCGGAGGCGCTCTCCCCTGCAGCGGGGCTCACTATCCGGCAAGGGGATGTATTCGACAGATCCAGCATGATCCTGGCCCTCGCCGGAAGCGAAGCGGTCATCAGCTGTATTGGTCCTCCAAGCAACTTCTCCCCGGATGCTGCCGGCAAGAAGGGCTTTGTAAATCTTAAGGCAGGCAAAAATGTCATGGCAGCGAACTTCTCGCCGGGTACCGTCATGTCAGAAGGAATTCCAAATATCCTTGCAGCCTGTCGGCATCATGGAGTTCAACGGCTGGTGATGCAGAGCGGGATTAATCTGAGTGACGGGAGGGAGTTGTCACTCGTCAACCGCTGGGCTGTCCGCTTGATGCGCCGCATGTTCCGCAAAGCGATTGAGGATAAGGCAGCCGCTGAACAAGCAGTAATGCGCAGCGGATTAGACTGGGTAATCGTACGGGCATCCGTGCTTAAATACGCAGAGAGTTCTTCTAATTATACGGCAGGCCCATCGGCCCGCATCCATCCGCTCCAGGCGCTGCCTTATGCTGCCTGTGCCGATTGCCTGCTGCGTGCGGCAGGCAGCGAACCGTCCTGGACCCGCAAGGTGATCAACGTCGGACGATAAGGAGCAAGCGGACGAATGAGCAAAGTATAGAAGAGCCTATACAAACGCACAGAAAAAGCCCTCCCGCACGCGGTAGGACTGATATCTGGTGTATATCCATAAAAAGGTTGATCTCACCAATAAAATATAGTAGTTTATTAGGTGTAAACTATTATAAATTGAAAGGTGGAGCTAAGGATGGAACAGAAATGTATGGAAATGATGATGAACATGTGTATGGAAGACATGATGTCGAAGATGAAGAACATGAAGATGTGCATGGAAAGCATGAACGAAATGGGCATGATGAACATGGATATGGACAAGATGATGACTCAAATGCAGCAGTGCGATGAAATGATGACCATGTGCATGACCATGATGCGTAATGGAATGGAAATGTCCAAGTAAGTCCAAGTACACGACGGCAAGCCCTTGAGAGTGAATCTGCGAAATTCACCTTTACTGTGCATGTCATGGCTGAGCAGACTAACTGCATGCCATTTTTTAATTAAACTATATTATCTCTATATCTACCTCTTCATATCTCCGATTAATTCTTCTCTATCCTCTATCTAATCTTGATATACCGCGCTTGAAGCTGCTTGGCCACGTGAATCCGCTCCATCTTCAGCTCCCAAATCCGCTCTTTCCACAGAGCGCTATCCGGTGTATCCTCATGCTCTCTCAGCTTATCGAATAATTGCATCAGCAGTCCGTTAATATCATCGAACCGCGTCCATAGCGCTCTCACGCTATCCACTTGTTTCTTTTCTTCGACAAGCGCCTCATAGTTCTTCAATTGCTCCAGGAGATCAGCCTGCCACTGTTCATCGTTAATTGCCTTGGCATAATTCAGCAAATCCAGATAATCATCTATTGACAAAGGGACCGACTCCTTTTTTCTTTATACCAAGTATTATACTCGGTATTGTAGATATTGCAATAGCCTGCGCACAAAAAAACAGACATCCTGTGAAGGATGCCTGCATGGAATTCCCTATTTTGCTGTGCTAACCAGCTTCAAGCTACATCAGCTTCTTAATATCATCCTTGAGTTGCTCGGACTGTGGTCCAAATACAATCTGTACAGCCCCCTGACCAAGCCGCATGACTCCCGATGCACCAAGCTGCTTGAGCGCGGAATCCTTAACCGCCTTGTCATCATTCACGTTAAGGCGCAAGCGGGTGATACAAGCGTCAATGCTACGGATGTTCGCAGGACCGCCGATGTTCTCCAGAATCTTGGCGGCTCTGGAAGAGGACGACGCGGCTGTACCGCTCTTGGACAGATCAATCAGGTCATCTTCCGTCTCATCCTCGCGTCCGGGAGTTTTGAGGTTGAACTTGACGATAATGAACCGGAACAGCACATAATAGAGGACGAAGAAGCCAAGCCCAACCGGAATCAGCACCCACGCATTGGTGGAGAGCTTCATGTTAAGCAGGTAGTCAATGAGCCCGGCGGAGAATCCGAACCCCAGCTTCACATCCAGCACATACATCAGGAATCCGGCAAAACCGGTCAGCAAAGCGTGTACCAGATACAGCAGCGGTGCGAGGAACATGAAGGAGAATTCCAGGGGCTCCGTAATCCCTGTCAGGAAGGAAGCAATCGCCGATCCGATGAAGATGGACGCAACCATTTTGCGTTTCTCCGGTTTGGCTGTATGAATGAAAGCCAGGGCTGCACCCGGCATAGCGAACATCATAATCGGGAAGAAGCCTGTCATGAACATTCCCGCAGTCTTATCTCCGGCGAAGAAGCGCGTCAGATCTCCGTGAACAATATCCCCTGCAGCGTTCGTGAAATCACCCAACTGGAACCAGGCGATAGCGTTGATTACATGATGCAGGCCGAACGGAAGCAACAGACGGTTAGCTGTCCCGAATACAAATGCCCCTGCACCGCCAAGACCAACAACCCAAGTGCCGAAGTCACTGATCACATCCTGAATCGGGCTCCAGATCATCCCAAACAGCACTGCGAGAATCATGGTGGTTATGGCCGTAATGATAGGTACGAACCGCTTACCTGCGAAGAAGCCAAGCCAGTCCGGCATTTTGATATTATGATATTTCTTGTATAAGTACGCAGCCCAGGCTCCGGCAAAGATCCCGCCCAGCACGCCCATATTGAGCTTCACATCATCGGCAATGAACGGCATTTGGGCTGGAAGCACCTTAAGAATACTGTCCAGCACCTGATAAGCAATGAGGGCAGACAGCGCGGCAACCGCATCCCCTGCGAACCCGATCGCTACCCCAATTGCAAAAATCAGCGCCAGATTACCGAAGATTGCGCCCGCACCGGCATTCAGGAAAGGAGCCACATACTGGTTGAGGAATCCCCCTACGGTACTGCCCAGATGGAAATCCTTCTCATAATTAATCAGTCCGAACCCTTGCAGAATCGCTGCCGCCGGTAAAGTTGCGACTGGAAGCATCAGAGATTTCCCTAACTTTTGTAGAAAAGCCAACATAATGAAATCATCCCCCTGGTTTCATATTAAGTACATGTATGTTCTAAGGCTGTGAAGCTACTGCTGTTGTAAGAACACTGCTTGTTCCTGCCGTAACCTGGCCGTAATGGCAATCCACTTCCGGGGTGTCCTCCCCGTTGCCCGTTACAATTACCGGAGTGATCGTACGATAACCCGCAGCGCGGATTGCCTCCAGATCAAATTCGATCAGCGTCTGCCCTGCCTGCACTTCATCTCCGGTGGCAATATGGCTGATGAAGCCTTCGCCCCGTAAGCTGACCGTATCAATTCCGATGTGCATCAGCAGTTGCAGACCAGAGGCATGCTCCAGGATTAGAGCGTGATTGGTTTTGACCACATGCGCAATTTTTCCGTCAAAAGGGGCCGTTAAACGTCCCTCTATAGGTTCTATGGCGATGCCTTGGCCCATATGCCCACCGGCAAAGGTCTCATCCGGCACTTCCGTTAACGGTACGGACTGTCCGCTGACCGGAGCGTATATCTCCAGGCGGGTTACCGCCTCAGTAGGTTTCTCTTCTTTTTTAGCTTTCCATCTCGAAAACATAAAAGTCACTCCTTGCTGCTGCTATTTATTCTTCTCTATGGTCTGGAACAGCCGGTGCAGATGCATAGCCAGGAAGCAGATTTCTTCTTCGGGTACGTCTACACTGAGCTTGCCTTGCATGACTTTGCCCATCCTTTGCGCGAGCTTGTATTCATCCTTGTATTCCTTCTTGATATGCTTCACAAAAGGATTGTCGATGAGCGAACCCTGCAGAATCCGTTCAATCGAGAATCTCAAGTGAACCATCAGCCGGACATGATTCATACTGCCCTGCTCAAAGCGGATCTTGCGTTCACTGCGGATCATCTCCATCAGCTCACTGACAATGTTGGAGGCCTTCACAAGCTGGCCCACCGGCACATTGCTGACCGCAGAATAGACGTGGTAAGTAAGGAAACCGACCTCGTCCTCAGGAATCTGCACTTCAAAGCCTTCGCTGATCTTCCCGGCCGCCTTGGAAGCGATCTCAAATTCCTTGGGGAACGTCATCCGGGTCTCCTCCAGGAATGGATTCACAATGTCCATCCCGCTGCGCAAGCGGAAAATGGTGAATTGGATATGGCTGGGGAGCGCCAAATAGATCTTGTCGTTTAACTTGCCGGGAAACTCACGGGCGATATCAGAGATAATCTCATCCGTAATCCTCATGACCTTGGGATCAATGTCCTCCAGCAGAATCTGATACTGACTCCATTCCTCCCGGTCCTCCAGCCGAAACAGCTTTTCAATCCGGGGATCATCCGAATCAATAACACCCGTATCCTTAAGCGCAAACCCGATGCCCTTGCCGATAATTACATATTCCTTGCTCTTCTTGCCGCCCTCTACCATTACGACATTATTCCCAATCACCCGCAGCACCTGAAATTGTTCAGTGTCCCTCGCCAAGTTCCCCCTCCTTTCCGCCCATATCCTGATTTTTTGCACAAAAAAGAGCCAAGATTGGACTCAAAGTATTGAGTACGAATCTTGGCTCATGCCCTGTTAAGGTAACACGCCACTGCATATAAATGATCATTTATGAACCCATCATAAAGCATACCTTGTATTCCCGTCAATGGGTTTTTGGAAAAGTCAAATGTACCGGCACATTCGTGTAATGACGTCCTGTATCAATACCGGCTTGCTGATGAAATCAGTGGCTCCGGCGGCCAGGCAACGCTCACGGTCTTCCTTCATCGTTTTGGCAGAGACCGCAATGATCGGGAGGTCGGTGAGGTGCATCTCCTCACGGATAATAGACAGCGTGTCATAGCCATCCAGAACCGGCATCATAATATCCAGTAGTACGATATCCACCTCCGGCTGCTCTCTAACCACTTGAAGACATTCATACCCTGTCTGAGCGGTAATAATGATCATTCCGTAAGGCTCCAGACCCTTCTGCAAGGCATAAATATTGCGCATATCATCATCCACAATCAGGACAGTTCTGCCTTGCAGCATGGCGTATTCTTTCTCGAACAGGGAGTCCCCGCTATTACCCGCCTGCCCTGTATCATGAACGGTTCTGGAGTGCTCCGACCCGGCTGCAGTCTGAGCCAGCTCCGCCGGATGGAACGGTTCTTCTTCACTGTCCAGTTCACGGCAAGGGAGATACAAGGTGAATGTACTGCCCTTGCCCTCTTCGCTCTCCAGGCTGATATGCCCGCCCAATAGCTGAGCCAATTGCTGGGAGATGGACAAGCCCAGACCGGTTCCCCCGAATTTGCGGGCAGTCGTTCCGTCCACTTGGCGGAAGGCCTCGAAGATCAGCTCACGGTTCTCTTCAGAGATGCCGATTCCGGTATCCTGGACAGCAAAGGCCAGTACCGGCCCCTCTGCTATGTAACTCTGATCTGAATATTCCGCCAGCTTGGTAATCTCCATGGTAACAGAGCCCTGCTCCGTGAATTTGAAGGCATTGGACAGCAGATTCCGCAGAATCTGGTGCAGGCGCATCTCATCGGTGAAAAACAGATCCGGAACCTCAGGGTTCAGAGTTACGTTAAACTCCACATTCTGCGCTTCTGCAAGCTTGCCGAAATAACCCTGCAGCAGCGAAGGCAGCTCGGTGAGATTGACGGCATCCATTTCCACCAGCATTTTGCCCGCTTCCACCTTGGAAAGATCCAGAATATCGTTAATCATACTAAGCAGATCACTTCCGGAATTGTAAATGACAGAGGCATAGCCCAGTTCTTCCTCGGTTAACGTATGATTGCGGTTTTCCGTCAGCAGCTGTGAGAGAATCAGCATACTGTTCAGCGGTGTCCGCAGCTCATGCGACATATTGGCCAGGAATTCAGACTTGTAGCGCGAGCTCTGTTCCAGCTGTTCATTGTACCGCTCCAGCTCGATCGCTGCATTCTCGGCTACATATTTCTGGTTCTCAAGCTCCTTGTTCACGGTTAGCAGCTCGCTGGTCTGACTCTGAAGCTCCTCCGTCTGCATCTGCATCTCCTCGGACTGAGTCTGCAGCTCTTCGGATTGAACCTGAAGCTCTTCGTTCATCACCTGTGATTCATGCAGAAGCCTCTGGATCTCCATCCGGGTCTTCACCGAATTCACGGTAACCCCCATCATGTCCAGCAATTCCTTCAGCAGCTCGAAATGGTAAGGCGCCCAACGGGTCAGCGCAGCAATCTCCAGTACAGCAACAGTCTTGTTCTCAAAAATAATCGGAGCAATCACAGCGAACCTCGGCGGCGTTCTGCCCAGAGCGGAGCTGATGGAGATATAGTCATCAGGCAATTGCTCAATCACATTCATCCGCTGATCCAGCGCACATTGACCTGCCAGGCCTACTCCCGGCTGAATAACCTCGGGCCCGATGCGTTCTTCCTTATTCTCTGCGCCTGCATAGGAATAGATGCGCTCGAACAGTTCCTCGTTATTCACGACGTATATAGTGGCATACTGCATTTCCAGCATAACCGACAACCGGCTGACAAAAATTCTGCACAGCGAAGGCATATCAATGGTCTCTTGCAGGGCAATCGACATTGAGGTGAGCTGTTCGCTCGTCCACTGCTCCCGCTGCACGTTATCCAGCAGCCCGTTCGTCGCTTCGCCCAGGTCATAGATTTCATCCAGCGTCTTCACCTTAATGCGCTCCGAGCGGTTACCGCCGGAGGCAATACTGTTGATGGCCTGTATGACGCTGTGCAACGGATTCACAATGCTGGCCGAGAGCAGATAAGTGATGAGCAGCGCAAGTACGACCACCAATCCCCACAATATGTACATGGTAATCAGCAGCTTATGATTGCTGTCCTTCAGGTTGCTGATCCGGTCGTTCGTGAGCGTACGTTCGATGTCACGGAAGTAATCGGACTGGGAACGGATCGTATCGACGAGATTTTTTCCCGTATCGTTGCGAAAAAAAGCGTTGACCGCTTCCGTATGACCATTCTTCTTCAGCTCAACCACATGCTGTCCGGCAACATCGACCCACTTCTCGATATTATCCGTAATCGTGTCCAGATTCCGTACCTGCTTCGGGTTATCGGCAATGAGATTATTCAGCTTCGCTGCATTAATCCTCCACTGCACCAGCCCGTCATTATACGGTGCCAGATAGGACTCATCATCGGTAAGGACATACCCCCGCTGTCCAGTCTCCATATCGAGTACATTTTTCTCAATTTGATATGTAAGTTCATGAACTTCTATATCATGATCGCTCAAGAACACGGTTTCTTTCTCCAGGCTGTTAATCCGGCCAGAGACTATAATTAGAAATAGCCCCAGCATTAATAATATGATGACATATCCAAGTGCGATTTTGCCGCGGATCTTCAAGCTCCAAGCATGCTTCTCCGGCAATGGTCCTACCCCCGTCCAGAGTTATACTTATGCTGCATATTGTTGTCTCTCACGCTGTGGCTGCACAGGGCTTACAAATACCCCTCCGTGCGGGGAATGGGCAATCTGTCCTTGAGCTGACGCACATTGGCTTCCAGCTTGATGATAATATCTTCGAGATCCTGCGGATCAATGCCCTTAATAATCGGCACAGGGGCCGGAGTGGCTGCGGTCTTCACCTCTGCCTTCAGCTCTTTCATCTCAATCTGCTGCTCCTGCCATTTATCCATCAGATCCGCTATGGTAGCATAGAACCGTTCATAATCCTTAATGACGCTGTCCAGGAACGTATCCACCTCTTCGGCATCATAGCCGCGAAGCTTCATACTGAATTCCTTCTCATGAATGGTAAGTGCATCAAGGGTAATACCGAGCTGGCTGAACAGCTTTCTCTGCTTATCCAGCCGCCGTTTCATATGTTCGTCCATTTCATAACCTCCAAGTGTATGCTGCATTCATCCGGCAGGTATTATTATAACAGGGTGAAAGCAGCATGAAAATATCACTAAAGTTACAATTCAGCATAGGGATGCCTGCTGATTGCCCTATAACACATTAGGGTAAGGAAAGATTACGACAGTATAACTACTAATCAAGCTGAAAGGAAGATGACAGATGAGCCACTTAACCAAAGACCAATTGACTAAGCTTAGAACCTCGCTTGAAGAACGCAAGGCAGAACTGGAACAGCATTTCTCCGGCAATGGAGCAGAAGACAGCCTGCTTGGCGATTCCCTTATCCTCTCAACGGGCGAGCTCTCTTCGGTCGATAACCATCCCGCCGATACAGGAACAGAGACGTTTGAACGCAGCCGCGACCTGTCCATCAACACCTCGCTATCCGAAGAATTAACGGAGATCGAAGCTGCTCTTGCGCGGATGGACAACGGAACGTACGGCATCTGCGAAGCCAGCAAGCAAGAGATTCCTTATGAGCGGCTTGAGGCCATCCCCTACACCCGCTATACCGTGGAACATGCCCCAACCAGCAATGACATTGACGCACGTCCTGTGGAAGAAGAGGTCATGACCCCGCCGCCAACCGGTGCAGGCGAAGGACGCCAGCAGAATAGCGGAAGGTTCGACGACGCTGGTGCCTGGGAAGCCGTGGAGGATTATGGCAGCGCAAGCTCGCCGGTAACCCCGCCGGGCCAGGATTCTGAAGATGAGGATTCCTGAGCCGGCAGGTCACGACTTGTGAGGGTTCTGGATAGACTGATATAGATGAGTCCGCCGGAACGTGGCCAGATCGATATGCATGAGCCCGCCAGCTCGTGGATCTCCCATCAGAAGTTGTCTGCTACTGCCTTATTAAGAATACCAAGACAACGGTCCAGATCGGCCTTCACCTGCTTCTTATATAGTTTGGCCTTCTCCTCCCCGTCCGAAGTGAAGTGATACAGGACAATCTCCTGAAAATCGACTTTCGGATCGCTCCCCTTAAGCTGCTTGGTACGGTAAAGTATCCCTTGCTGCACCAACTCATGCAGAGCGCGGTAAATTTCACTTTGGGGAGGCGAATAGCCATGAGCTTTGAAATCTCTGCGCAGATCCTCCAGCATCTGATAACCATACCCCTTGTGTTGCTCCACCATCGTAATCAGATATACCTTTATAAACGCCCGCTGAGCAATCATAAACGCCATAAGACACCTCCCGGGGTGTTTTTTTGTTAGAATCCTTAGAGAAGAACAGCCATAGCCCCTTGTCACTTAATTCCGGCAGTCAAATGATGTGGGTAGCATTTCCAGCTACAACTCTAGTATAAACTCTATTTCCCAGTTTTCACAACAAGTTATATTTTATAGTTTCATTTTTCCGGTGCGGAGTTTAGGTTTACTTTTTCTGTTTTGAAGAAGATAGGTACGCATATGGTGAGACGGTTAGATGGTATTAGTAGATACGGCTGGTGTTTTTATGCACTCTATTGTGAATTTTTCATATGATGAATTTATATTAATAGAGAACGACTTTAACTTTCCGCCCCGGACACCCGTTGCTTATACCTCTGCAGAATAAAGGTTATTGTGGACGCAATAAGTCTTTTATTAATATTTGGGGTCATTATTATGAATTTTTCATATGATGAAATGACATGAATAATCCCCCCCTCTCTGCCTCTCCACAGACGATTACTCTTATTTATTTTGTTGTAATTGCAACAAAAATCATGTATTATTTTAAAACTATAGGCTTGGAAAATACATGATCAATGGGGCTGTGATTATGAAGGAGATTCTACGCGAGGTTGGAATGATTGCCCGGTCACTGGACTCGATCAGCAATATCGAATTTAAGCAATACGACCTTACCAGGGGGCAATATTTGTATCTGATGCGGATCTGTGAGCATCCGGGGATGATCCAGGAGAAGCTGGCTGAAATGATTAAGGTGGACCGGACAACGGCTGCCCGCGCTATACAGAAGCTTGAGATTAACGGTTTTATTGAAAAAAATGAAGATCGGCACAACAAAAAAATCAAGAGGCTGATCCCTACAGAGAAAGGGCAGGCCGTCTACCCTCTGCTCAAGAGAGAGAACGATTATTCTAATAGCGTAGCGCTGTCCGGCTTCTCCGAAAGTGAGGCTGAAACCCTGGTAAAACTCCTGCAAAGAGTCAGGTCCAATGTGGAAAAAGACTGGGAATATGTAAAAAAGGGAAACAAACGGGACTATTGATTATACAAAAGGAGAATTATAGATGACTATTTTGATAAAGAGATGCTCTTCCGGCGATCTGGAGACCTTGCAAAAAATCAGTATTGAAACGTTTACGGACACCTTCAAAAATCAAAATTCACCAGAAGCTATGGAAGCTTATTTGAAAAGAGCATTTTGTACAGAGCAATTAAAAAAAGAATGCGCCAACCGCCATTCTGAATTTTACTTCATCTATTATAATGAAGAAATTGCCGGGTACCTGAAGGTTAACGCCGATGATGCCCAAACCGAACATATGGACAAGGACTCGCTTGAAGTGGAACGGATCTATATTAGAAGGCCCTTTCATAGGCTGGGGCTAGGGAAACAGCTGATTGAGAAAGCGGTGGAAATCGCGGCCGAAAAGAATAAGAGGAAGCTCTGGCTGGGGGTTTGGGAACAAAACGGAAACGCAGTTGCCTTTTATACAAAATTGAATTTCGTACAGACAGGAACTCATTCTTTCTATATGGGTGACGAGGAGCAAACAGATCTAATCATGACCAGAATCATCCTCTAGCACAATTAATTTAATCAGCACAAAATCAAGCACAAAGAACTGCCCGGGCATGTTCGCCGCAGGCAGTTCTTAAGTATGCTATAGGAGCGGGCTTAAGCCTGCTATAATTTTTAGATTTTGTCGCGGTTGTAGAGGTCCGGGTCACGGTCTGCATTCATCGAGCCTCTGTTGCCCAAGGTATTGCCAACCGTCGTGTCCCTAGGGACCAGGTCAGGGTTAGTTGCTCCGCGGTCAGCCAGCGTATCCTCTGGATACAGGCTGTCGTAACGGCCGGAATTGAGTGAACGGTTGCCCCGGAATACCGTATGGATATCTCTTCCACGGCCGTTGTCATCGACCAGGACGAGGATTTTACCGCTGTCGATGTAGCCTTCGTAGTCTCTGGCCTCATCCTCGGGAATGCCGAGTCCGATTAATCCGCCTACCAGTCCGCCTGCTCCTACTCCGATGGCCGCCCCTGTTAGTGTAGCTGCGATTGGGCCTGCAGCAAGGATTGGGCCAATTCCCGGAATGGCCAGCGCACCGATCCCGGCCAGCAGTCCGGTAATTCCGCCCACTACGCCGCCGGTGGCCGCACCTGTAGCAACGCCTTCCGGCGCCATTGTTCCTGTATCCTCGGAGATGTGTTTCAGGTCATCTCGATCCTTCGTAATTACTGAAATCTCATCGTTCGTGAACCCTTGACTCTGCAAACTTTCAATTGCTCTGGTTGCTTCTTGTTCCGTATCGAATACGCCAATAATTTTCTCTGTCACTTGAAGCCCTCCTTCGTAATTGTTGTTCGCTACTCTATTACCCGTTCACGCGGTGCCCAAACAGGAAAAGCATCACCGGATGAATTAATACCTGATACCCCTCTCATTCTATTTGGTAGGACGGGTACGGTTGGTCGGCACTGCCTCCAGCGGATTATCCGGCCAGTAGTGCTTGGGATAACGGCCTTTCAGATCTTTTTTCACCTCGAAATAAGTGTTCTGCCAGAAGCTGGCCAGATCTGAGGTGATCTGCATCGGCCTTCTCGCCGGAGACAGCAGGTGCAGCAGCACCGGGACCTTCCCTCCGCCGATCCGCGGAGTATCCGTCTGCCCGAACATCTCCTGCAGCCTAACTGCCAGTACCGGCGCCCCGGGATTACTGTAATCCAAGGGAACCCGCGAACCGCTCGGTACCTTAATATGCGTCGGCGCCTCCTTGTTCAGCTGCTGGCGGCTGTTCCAGTCCAGCATCCCCTCCAGCGCCTGCGCCAGCTTCACCCGCTGTAAATCACGGAGATTCCGCATCCCTTGTATAAAGGGTGCCAGCCATTCCTCCAATGTATCCTTCAACGCCTCATCCGACATATCGGGCCAGTCGGCCCGCTGCGAGTGCATGAATTCCATCCGCTGCCGCAGCTGGAGGGTTCCCTTCTCCCAAGGCAGCAGCTGTAGCCCTTCCGCCGCGATCACCTTCAGCAGTACGCTCTCTGTCTCCTCGGAAGTAGCCCGCTCATGGGTCGTCTGCTTCAGAATGAGCGCCCCCAGCCGGGTCACTCTTCGCGCCTTCACGCTTCCGCTCTCACTGTCCCAGTAGACTTCGCGCTCCTCAAGAAGGCTGTCCGCATGATGCTTCAGCAGGTCCTGCTCGGAGAGCGCTGCGGCAAGCATAATCCGGCTCTGCCCGGCACGGTCATCCACGCCGGGTGCCACGATGTAGGGCGAGCGCGCCAGCGGCTGCCCCTCGCGCATCGCCGCCCCCCGGCCGCCGGAGAGCAGGAACGCGCCATTGCCGCGCTCCTGCCCGATCCGGTCGGGATAGGCGAACGACAGCAGCAGGCCGCTGCGGCTGATGTCGCCGGGCCCTTCTCCCGGCGCTGCCTGCAGCTGCGCCAGGAAGCTGCGGCTCTCGCGCTGCACCGCGCGCAAGGCCGCCGGGTCCGCTCCGCCGCTACTGGCGGAGCGCTCGAACCCGAGCAGCGCCTCCACGCGAAGCGTGAGGTCGCTATCTAGAGCCGCGGGACCCCGGAAGAGGTCCCGCTCCTGCAGCAGCGCAGCGAGCCTGGCGGCGAGCGGCGCAGCTGCAAGGTCTGCCGCGCGCAGCAGCATATGCGCGATGCGCGGGTGCGCGCCAAGCACGGCCATGCTGCGGCCGTGCGGCGTAATGGCGCCGCCGGCGTCCAGCGCACCGAGCTGGCGCAGCAGCGCCGAGGCCTGCGCGTAAGGCGCGGCAGGCGGCGCATCCAGCCAGGCGAGCGCTCCCGGATCGCGCACGCCCCACAGCGCCAGCTCCAGGGCGAGCTGCGCCAGGTCGGTCTCCATGATCTCCGGCACGTTGTCGTCCGGCAGATGATCATGCGCCTCTCGGCTCCATAGCCTGTAGCAGACGCCTGGTGCTGTGCGGCCTGCCCGGCCGCGCCGCTGATCGGCCGAGGCCTTCGAGACCGGCACCGTCGTTAAGCGCGGCATGCCGGTACGCGCAGAGAATACCTGCGTCCGGCGAAGCCCCGTGTCAATCACCGAGCGTACCCCTTCGATTGTCAGACTCGTCTCGGCAATGGAGGTTGCCAGTACGACCTTCCGTTCGCCTTCCACTGCAGGAGCCACCGCCGCATCCTGCTGCGGCTGCGGCAGTTGGCCATAGAGCGGCCGCAGCACCGTTCCCGGCGGCAGACTTCCTGATGCCAGCTCCTGCTCCGTCCGGCGGATCTCCCGCTCGCCGGGCAGAAAGACTAGCACATCCCCCGGCTGCTCAGCAAGCGCGCGCCGGACAGCGGCGGCTGCGGATTTCTCAGGGGTAGCATTGCCTGCCTCCAGCACATAGACCGTCTCCACCGGATACGTCCGGCCCGGACAACGGACGACCGGCGCTTCGCCCAGCAGAGAAGCTACGCGTTCTCCGTCCAGGGTCGCCGACATCACCAGAATGCGCAGATCCTCGCGCAGCACACTCTGCGCTTCAAGCGCCAGTGCCAGTCCAAGATCCGCATGCAGACTTCGCTCATGGAACTCATCGAAGATCACAAGACCCACATCCCCCAGCGAAGGATCGCTCTGGAGCATTCGCGTCAGCACGCCTTCCGTCACAACAACAATGCGTGTATTCCGCCCCACCTTGGTATCCATCCGCATGCGATAGCCTACGGTCTGACCCACACTCTCCCCCAGACAGGACGCCATATAAGCTGCGGCCGAACGCGCTGCCAGGCGTCTGGGCTCCAGCATCAGAATGGTTTTACCGGTCAGCCAAGGCTCCTCCAAAAAAGCAGGCGGCACCGCCGTTGTCTTCCCCGCTCCAGGTTCGGCAATCAGAACGGCCGCTGCACGGTCTGTCAGAATTCTCTTCAGGTCAGGGAGCACCTGCATAATCGGAAGCTGCTTCATTTCATCTCTCCATCATCTGCTAAAAGTTAAGTTAAATCTCCATCTCCCTATCATCGGCGAATTCATTCCAGATATCAAGCAGTTCATTGCTTCTGCAAGATAGATGCCCCGTTCAACAATACACTCCCACCTAATCTCTGCACAAAAACCCCCGGTTCCATGAACCGGAGGTCTCATACTTACTTCAATACTCGTCTACTCACCCGTTTCCTCACCCACTACTCCCTACCATCCCGTTCCACCCCGGTCAGCCGCTGCCCGATCGCGTCCCCGTAATCTGCATATGCAGCATTGCTTTCCAGACCCCGTTCCTGCAAAAGCATCTGAAGACGCAACCGCTTCAGCGAGAGCTTGCCCTCCAGCTCCTTGCGTTCCCCGGCAGTGCTGCTGCCGCTGCGGTGGCAAGCCACCAGCAGCTCTTCGAGCGTTACGCACTCTGCCCGCAACGTCACTTCCTCCGGCAACAGCCCGGCGTTCTTCATAATCTTGTAGGACATCCGCAATTCCTCCGGTACGCCGGAGAGATCCTCCAGCGCAAGCGGCTTACCGTGCCCCGGCAGATTGGAGAACTCTCCGCTGCGCATCGCTTCCTGAATTCTCTGTTCTGCAAGCCAAGATAATATAGCCATCCACACCGTTCCTTTCATCAGCGCCCCGTTGCCCTTTTACATTCCAAACGGCACATTCTGCTACAGCTTTGTCCTTATTTTAGCACGGGTGCTGCTGAAATTCATTCCCGGTTTGCCTGTAAGTTATCGCTTCTTATCACCAGGCAGAAAGCTATTTCTGCTTATGATATCCGCGCTCCCCGTAAGGAGACAACTGCTCCAGCCACTTACTCTCCATGTCCGGCAGCATCTTACGGTACTTCTTCAGCTCCTGTACATCGGCCACGAAATCCTCCTCCGGCTTAATCTGCTCCAGCACCTCGAAGCGGAAGCCGGCTTCACCCCGTTCATTCCAGTCTTCCTGCAGCGCCTTGTTGTCATGGCCTTTGATATCCAGCATGAACTTATGCTTATTCCAGACCCCGTCCAGATTCAGGCTGCTTCCCACATACATTTTGTCATTGCCGGTGTTCACAATCCGGTATACCCCCATCGGCCTGTGCGAGTGTGCGTAATTATATCCCAATTCCTTGCGTCTGGTTTTATCCGTCATTACTTCTCTCCCCTTCTTCTCTCCGTTATAATTTCACCCAGTAGCTGCTTCCGTCTTCTTCACGGTCCAGCAGCCCGTAATCGATCAGATACCGCCGGAGCGTCACGTAATCGGGGTAAGCGGCTTCGAGCACCGCATTGATTTCCTTCTCACTATACTTGCGCCCGGTCTCAAAACGCTGCAGCAAATGGCGCAGGATAGCCGCCTTCCGCTTCTGCCGCTTAGGGAACTCTGACAACGGGCCGTCCGGCCCCTGTTTGAAATAGGTGCCCAGAATCTCGGCGTTCTCCTGCTCGGTAATCGCGAACCGTTCATCAACCATCACAGCCGTACGCGGAATACTCACAAAAGGAGATAAAGCTCCAGGCTTCTCCTCAGCCAGCTCCATAACCGCCAAAAACAGCTTGGCCTGCTTCACCTTCTCGCGAAGCGTGAACCGGTGGTTACGCACCGTGGAGGTGCTGCCGATCCCCAGCTCCTTGGCTGCTTCTGCATCGCTAAGACTTTGGCGGAAGGCCTGCAGCAGTCCCTTCTGCAATTCGGTTAACCCGCTGAGCTTCTTGTCCAGCGTCAGCAGCCAATGGAACATCCCGCCATGAACCCTGTCCACATGCAGAGCTGCGAACTTCTCCGCTTCGTAATACTGCCCTTCATCCTTATAGATCAAGCCCTTCTCGAAGGCAGCTCCGCAGACCAGACAATGATACTTTTCCGTCCGCCCTTCCGTCTCCACATTATAGCCCTGCTTCAATTCTGCAATGGACGCATTCCAGAATTTCTCCGATATCCGCACTGCTTCATTCTCTTCTACCAACCGGACCACCACACCCTTTGTTTACTTTTATATAGACATATTATCATTTTGTTTGTTATTTTACAACCATCTAATTAGATTGTTTATGGCAAAAGAAAAACACCGCCAATCATGGCAGTGTCTCATAATAGAAAGAACAGCAGCAGGATATGCCTAAGACAACAAAGACTCCGCACCGTCAATCACAATCTGCGAGCCGGTAATATGAATGGATTCATCCGAGGCCAGGAACGCGACCAGATCGGCGACATTCTCCGGCTTGCCCGGTCCGTCTGCCAGCGGCTGTGCTCCTTCAGGGAATTCAATTGGAATGACAATGGACTCCACATCATCGTTCCACTCCGTGCTCTCGTCGATATTCGTGGCAATCGCTCCCGGGCAAATGACATTGACGCGGATTTTGAACTTGGCCAGCTCCAGTGCAGCCATCTTGGCAAAAGCGACCTGACCGGCCTTAGTAGTACTATATGGTGACCAGCCGAAGCTGGTAAATCTGCTGTTGCCGTTGATCGAGCTGGTAATAATAATACTGCCTTTGCCCTTCTCCTTCAGATGGGGAATGGTGTATTTCAGGGTCAGGAAGGTGCCAGTGAGGTTGACAGACAACGTCTTCTCCCAATCATCCACGCTCAGCTCCTCTATCGGCCCGACCACTCCGTTAATGCCAGCATTGGCGAACACAATATCCAGACCTCCGAAATGCTCCACGGTTCTGCGCACCGCTTCCTCCATCCGGCCGGCATCCGAAGTATCCACATCAATAGCTAACGCGCAATCCCTGCGCAGCTTATTCAATTTCTGTTCAAGGATTGAAGTACGTTCGTTCACCAGATCGAACAAGGCGACATTCGCACCTTCACGTGCCAGCTGAATTGCTGCCGCTCTGCCGATTCCCGAGCCCGCACCTGTGATTATGGCTGTTTTCCCTTGAAAACGCTGCTTTTTTGCTATATTGGGGCTCATATGTACACTCTCCTTCCGTGAATACCATTCTGCATGTAATGGCTCTGTTTCAAGATTACCCAAATGATGCTTGATTATAATCATGTTATGCAAAAAATTGCACAAGCTCAGTGCAACATGCACAGCCTATCCGCTTGATAAGCCCCTGCATATCTTGTCTGCAACAGCAAAAACCCCACATCTGCGGGGGCCTGCTCTGGCTCATTTAATTTTCCAGCTGCCGTACATCCACCTTAACCGTAAGCGTGCCCGCTGCTCCGCGGTATACGCCTTTGACCGGAACGATATCCTTATAATCCCGTCCATGTCCAAGCTTGATATACCGCCAGTTCACTTCAACATTATTGGTCGGATCGAAGCCCAGCCAGCCCGTACCCGGAATATGTGTCTCCACCCAGGCATGGGAGGCCTGTTCGAAGTTCGCATTGCCCCCCTGCAGATCCCCGACAAAATGGTACCCGCTCACATACCGCGATGGCAAGCCGACACTGCGGCAGACCGCAATCATCAGATGCGCATAGTCCTGGCAGACTCCGCGCTTGAGCATCAGTGCTCTTTTTACCGTAGTATTGACGCTTGTCGCCTCAGGATCGTACGTAAACTGCTCATAGATGGTGGACGACAGCTTCCGGGTCCATTCATACATATCCTCTGCATCCTCAAAAGGATGCTGCGATGCAAATTCCACCAGCTCCGGCGTCACCTCGGTGTACCGGGTAGGCAGAATAAACTCTATATACCGGTTCTGAAATTTCTCGTCATTCAGCAGCTTCACCTGCTCCTCCAGCGGAATATGCGGCAGATCCGTGCCCTGCGCCTTGTCGAGCGTGACCACGGTCGCTTTGGTGTGAATCACCATTTCCGTGTGCGGCTTATTCACCGAATAGGCATGGACCCGGTTGCCGAAGAAATCCTCATAGGTTAGCAGATTGGCTGGCGGGTGCACCTCCACCTCATGGTGATAGCAGGATTGCCGGTAGTTCGTGCGCGGCGTCAGCCGGATCTCATTGACACTGTCCGTCACCGGCTCGGGGTAGCTGTAGGTGGTTGTATGGTTGATCTGTATTTTCATACCGAGACTCCTTCACGGCGAAAAAAAGCACCGTCCATCGTTCGGCCGAGCCTCTGACAGGATATCATCAGTGACTCCAGCACATCCAGGGTCAGGTCCCCGGACATCTCGTCCTTCTCCATATAATCCAGCTCCGCCTTGATCTTGCCCGCCTGCCGGATCACCTTCTCATGCCCCGAGCCCTTCTCTGTAGTGTCCAGCTCCAGCTTGGCCAGATGCTCCTCCAGCTTGTGGAACGAGAAGCGGATCGAACGGGGGAACAGCGGGTTCACGATCAGGAATTCCAGGATGCACTCCGGCGACATATCATCGGCATAATACCGGCGGAAGGACTGATATCCGCTCACCGATTTCAGCACAGCCTGAAGCTGGGTATAGATAGAATTGATATCCTTCGACTTGCAGGATACGGTGACGGTCTGCAGGATACGCGTCGTATTCTCCGCCCGTTCCAGAAACCGGCCGCTCTCGATGAAATGCCATTCATTGCCCCGGAGCATTACCGATTGCTCCGCGCCAAGGAACATCGCCGCCCGTTCCTTGACCTGCTGATAGAATTGATGGGGACCGCGCATGATATCCGCTACCGACTGCTCCCCGAGCCACAGGTTGAAGCCGTTGACAATATCCCACAGTTCACTCGGCAGATGCTGGCGCAGAGTGCGCAGATTATTCCTGGCCTGATGTACACAGGAGAACAAGGAATTGGTATTCCCCAGATCCAGCGTGATGAAGGATAATACGTCCTGTTCGCTGAAGCTTTCGAACTGCCGCAGATATTCACTCCGTACCCCAAGCGCGTCAATCAGGCGCGACCACTTGTGGCCCTCTTCCTTGAAATCCTCTTCCTGCTGGATATGGTAATGTACGTCGATCAGCCGGGCGTGATTCTCAGCCCGTTCAATATAACGGCCGATCCAGAATAGAGCCTCCGCATTGCGATTCAGCATTCTAGCCACCCCTTTAACGTAGATAGTCTCTAGGCCATTACCCAGGTATCCTTCACTCCGCCGCCTTGGGAGGAGTTCACGACCAGCGAGCCTTCGCGCATCGCTACCCGGGTCAAGCCCCCTGGAATGACATGCGGCTTGCGGTCAGCCCCCATCAGCACAAATGCCCTCAGATCGATATGCCGCGGAGCCATACTGCCTTCTGACAAGACCGGTGCACGGGACAGCGACATAATCGGCTGGGCGATATAACGCTCGGGTTCGGCCAGTATTTTGAGCCGGAAGTCTATGAGTTCCTCCTTCGTCGCCTCACTCCCGATCAGCATGCCGTAGCCCCCGGAGAGAGACGTCTCCTTCACCACCATTTCAGACAGATGGTCCAGCACATACTGGCGCTCTTGCGGCCGTGACAGCAGATAGGTCGGCACATTGCCCAGAATCGGCTCTTCATTAAGGTAATAGCGGATCATATCCGGCACATACACATACATGGCCTTGTCATCGGCTACCCCGGTTCCGGGCGCATTGGCAATCGCGATATTCCCTGCCCGGTAGGCATTCATCAGACCTGCAACCCCCAGCAGCGAGCTGGGCTGAAAAGCAAGCGGATCAATGAAATCATCATCCAGGCGGCGGTACAGCACATCGACCTTGCGCAGACCGTTCATCACCTTCAGGTAGATTTTGTGGTCCTGCGCAACCAGGTCACGGCCCTCAACCAGATGAATGCCCATCTGCTGCGCCAGAAAAGCATGCTCATAATAAGCCGAATTGTATTCCCCCGGTGTCAGCAGGGCAATGACCGGGTCTTTGGTCCGGGACGGGGACAGGCTGCGCAGCACGGAGAGAAAACGGTTCAGACTGTGATCCACATCGCGGATCGAGCTGGCAAACGACAACTCAGGAAACAGCTGATTCATGAGCGATCTGCCTTTGAACAGATACGAGAAGCCAGAGGGTGTACGCAGATTATCCTCAAGCACATAATACTCGCCGTCATGATGGCGGATCAGATCGATCCCTGAAGTGGTGATATACGCACCGCCGGGTACACGGAGTCCGGTCATTTCCGGCCGGAAATAACAGTTCGAAATAATCATCCGCCTCGGCACTATACCGTCCTTCACGATGTATTGCTCATGGTAAATATCATGAATGAACAGATTCAGTGCGGTAATCCGCTGCACGATGCCCGCCTCCAGCCGTCCCCATTCCCCCTTGGGGATAATGCGCGGAATCATATCGAAGGGAATCGTCCGCTCCATAGGCTGATCCTGTGCCGGGTTGTACAGTGTAAAGGTAATGCCTTCTTCCATCATCCGACGCTGCATCAGCTTCTGCTTCTCTTGCAGCTCTTCGGGGCTCATCCCGGAAAACATGCGGTTCACATGCTTGTAATGAGGCCGGACGTTCCGTTCATCCGCATACATCTCATCATAGAAATGCTGCAGCGGATACGGAGACAGACCGGGCAAAGGATCTAGTTTGGACATGAGCCCGACTCCTCTCGGATCAGTATAATGTGTTATGTTTCTTGACAAATAAGTTCAAATTTTAAAAATTCACCACGAAAATATGATTTACTACCTTCATAATACGTAAATGATATTATCCATGTCAATATATATAACAGCAAAATGGAGTTTTTGAACTACCCTGCCGCTTTGGAATCGCTTCCTTTCTCTTAAACTTGCTTTTCGGGGTGCTGCATGATGATTCCACATCCAATTGTATGCGGGGATGCTGACAAGCAGTACTATTATGAGTTTTTCATATGATGTATTTTTAATATGATTTCGGCGTATTCTTTGAAACGCCAAAAGGGGAGTAAGCCGAAGGATGGTATGTACTGGTGGAGGCTCCTTTCGGCAGAGGAGCATATGTCCGTGGCGGGAGATTCTGCGCGGGAAGCCAAGAAGCGGCAGCCCCGCAACAACAGGTGGACAAACGTATCTTAATTCTTCGATTTCTGAGGGATAGGGGAAAGCAAGCGGAAAAACTACAACTGCTAGTGTTAGTATCAGCCACATTGACTGAAATGTGCTCAATTAAGTGTTGTTTTTCCAACTCCTGCCCTAACAAAGACCTTTCTTTCATCAGCAAGTGGAGAAAATCCAACTATTTTCTCTTCCCCTCCCCTCTCAGCGGGTCCAATCCGTTCAACAAAAAACCTCCCCGGGAATGAATCATTCCTCAGGGAGGCTGCAATGGCCGTTATTTCGTTCTGCCTGCACTGCTTCAAATGCAAGCCTGAGCAGTTATTCTTCCGAGTCCGCTTCTTCCGAGATCATGCCTGCGAACAGGGCATGCACGAACTGGTCGGAATCGAACGGCTGAAGATCTTCCATTTTCTCGCCCAGACCAACCAGCTTCACCGGCAGGTTCATTTCCTGGCGGATCGCTACCACGATTCCGCCCTTCGCCGTACCGTCCAGCTTCGTCAGTACCAGGCCGGTCACGCCGCTCTTCTCGCCGAACAGCTTGGCCTGGGTGAGCGCATTCTGCCCGGTGGTAGCATCCAGCACCATAAGCACCTCATGCGGGGCGCTTGGAATCTCGCGCTGAATGACACGGAAGATCTTGTTCAGCTCTTCCATCAGATTGCTCTTGTTCTGCAGCCGGCCTGCTGTATCGCAGATCAGCACATCCACACTGCGCTGCTTGGCAGCCTGAACCGCATCGAACATCACCGCTGCCGGGTCCGATCCCGACTGCTGCTTGATCACATCCACTCCGGCACGCTTGCCCCACACCTCAAGCTGCTCAATGGCTCCGGCACGGAAGGTGTCGCCTGCCGCCAGCAGAACCTTCTTGCCTTCCTGCTTGTAGCGGTGCGCCAGCTTGCCGATGGTCGTCGTCTTCCCGACTCCGTTCACGCCGACGAACAGGATCACGGTAATGCCATCCGGATTCTCGTTCAGACTGTTGTCATCATCGCCGCGCAGCAGCTCCATCAGCTTGCGGGAGAGAATCGGCTGAAGCTCTGCCGCGTCCTCGATCCGCTTCTGCTTCACTTCGGCACGCAGCTCCTCTACCAGATTCATGACCGTATTCACGCCGACATCTGCGCCGATCAGAATCTCTTCCAGCTCCTCATAGAATTCTTCATCTATCTTTTTGCGGCGGATAATCAGATCCGAGACCTTCTCAACGAAGCCCTTGCGTGTTTTCTCCAGACCGTCGCGGAACTGTTTCGTTACGCTTTCCGTTTTACCGGAAATGCTGTCTTTCAGTTTTTTGAAAAAACTCATAGGCTTATGCTTCCTCCTAAAGGGTTATAGGGATCACTTCATGAATCCTGCGTCTAATTAAGCTATCTCTGCCTCTTCATCCTCCAGCCGCACGGATACGAGCTTGGACACGCCGCCTTCCTCCATCGTCACGCCGTAGAGTACGTCTGCTTCCTCCATCGTTCCCTTGCGGTGGGTCACTACGATGAACTGCGTCTGCTCCGAGAACTCGCGCAGGTACTGGGCGAAGCGCACCACATTGGCTTCATCCAGCGCCGCTTCCACTTCATCCAGCACGCAGAACGGCACCGGCTTCACCTGCAGAATGGCGAACAGCAGAGCCATCGCGGTCAAAGCGCGTTCTCCGCCGGAGAGAAGCTGGAGATTCTGCAGCTTCTTACCCGGCGGCTGGGCAACGATATCAATCCCTGTCTCGAGCATATGCTCAGGGTCCAGCAGCTGAAGATCTGCCCGGCCGCCGCCGAACAGCTTCGTGAACACCGTACCGAACTCGCGGCGGATGGCATCGAAGGTCTGCTTGAAGCGCTTCGACATCTCCTCTTCCATCTCATGGATGACATGATACAGCGTTGTTTTGGCTTCCACCAGATCATCCTTTTGCCCGCTGAGAAAAGTATACCGCTCATGCACCCGCTGATACTCTTCAATCGCACCCAGGTTGACCTCGCCCAGACCGGAGATGCTGCGCTTCAGACGCTGCACCTCCAGCTGTGCCGCAGGCACATCCTCCGGCACCGGATAACGCTGCTTCGCCAGCTCGTAGCTCAGCTCGTAGTCATCGCTCAGCTTGCGGAGGATATTGTCCAGTTCTACATCCAGCCGGCCAACGGCAACCTCCGTGGACCGGAGCTTGTCTTCGACCGCCCGGAGCGCCTGACGCTGGTCTTTGGTCTCGCCTTCGGCCAGCTCCAGCTTGCGCGAGATCGCCGCGCGGTCGGCACGGGCCAGGTCAAGCCTCGCAGACGTATCTTCCTTGCTCAGCCGCAGACTGTTGACCTCTTCCTTCTGCTTCACGGTCTCCCGTGCATTCTCTTCCAGATCCTGCTCGATGGTCATAAGCAGGCTGCGGCTCTGGCGCAGCTCCTTCTCCTGGGAGCCGGCGTCCTGCCTCATCCGGCGCAGCTGCTCTTCCAGCGAGAAGATCTCCTGATCCAGCTTGCCCTCCGTGACCTTCATCCCGGTCAGCTTGCCCTGCAGCTCTTCCTTGGCCGATTCATTCGCCTTGCGGTCCGACTCGGCACTGCGGATTGCTGCGTGCGCCTCCTGCTCTTCCTTCTCCAGCCGGGACAGCTCTGCTTCCGCCTGCTTGCGGGCCTCATCCAGCCCGCGTACCTCCTGCTCGAAGCCGCTGCGCTCCGCGCCCGCGCCCTCGACCTGCTCCTGCACATGCCGCAGCTCCTGCTCCAGCTGCTTCAGATCGCCGGATACGCGCTGTTCCTCCAGCCGCTTCTCATCACCGTCATGCCGCAGCTGCTCCAGCTTCTGGGAGCCTTTGTCCTGTTCAGCGCGCAAGCGGCTGATCCCCTGCTTCAGCTTGGCAATCTGCTGCTCGCTCTCTTCAATCTCGCCGGAGAGCTGGTCAAGCTGACGCTTGCGGCTAAGCAGGCTGTTGTTCTTTTTATGCTGGCTGCCGCCCGTCATTGAGCCGCCTGCATTCACCACATCGCCTTCCAGCGTAACCACTCTGTAGCGGTATTGGCATTTGGCCGCAATGCGGTTCGCCTGCTCCAGACTCTCAGCGATTACGACATTGCCAAGCAGGCTTCCGATAATACTTCCATACTTGTCTTCATAGCCTACCAGCTCCGAGGCGATACCGACAAACCCTTCAGCACCTTGAACCATGCTGCGGTCACTGCCGGTAATCTGCCGGGGCCGGATCACATCAAGCGGGAGGAAGGTCGCCCGTCCGAGCTGACGCTGCTTCAGAAAAGCAATCGCCTGCCGGGACACCGCTTCATTCTCCATAACCACATGCTGCAAGGAAGCGCCCATGGCGGTCTCAATCGCCATTTCCAGCTTCTCGGGAACGGAGATCAATTCGGCAACTGCCCCGTGTACACCGCTTAGCTGTCCTTTGCGCGCGCCCTTCAGCACCTCTTTGACCCCAAGCATGAAGCCGTCAAAATCATCCTGCATTTCCTTCATCGTCTCATGCCGGGACACCTGGGCTTCGCGCTTCTGCTCCCATTTGCGCAGGCCGCTCTGCGTCTCTTCGAGCAGCTTCTGCCGTTTGCCTGTCTGCTCGCTCTCCGTAATGTATGCGCCTCGCAGCAGCCCGATTTCCTTGCCTAGCGCGGCAATCTTATCCTTCAGCCCGCTCTGTGCAGAGACCAGCTCCTCCAGCCGCGCTGTCCACTTGCCGCTCTCCTCCTGGCTGCGGCTCATCCGCCGCTCCAGGCTCTCCTTCTGCTGATCCGCATAGCGGATCTCGTTGCGCGCCTGGGCCATCAGGTTCATCAGCTCAAGCAGAGCGCTCTTCAGCTTCTCTTCCTTGCTCTGGCTGATGCCTCCGGCTACACCCTGCAGCTTCGATTCCTCATCCGCCAGCTGTGCCCGCAGCTCCGCAAGCGTCTGCCTGGTCTGCTTCAGCTTATGCTCAAGCTCCGCCAGCTCACGCTGCCGCCCCTCAGAGCGTTCGCCTACAGAACCCAGAGTCTGCATGAGCTGTTCCCGGTTCTGCTCCAGATTCCTGCGGCGCTCCTTCAGCAGCTCTCCGTAGCCTTCGCTCTTCTCGTTGGCTTCGCTGCTGCGCAGCAGCTGTTCCTGCAGCTTCTCCACTTCCTGTTCCAGATTACGCAGCTCCGCCCGGCCGCTCTCCAGCTTGGCATCATGGGCAGAGACTATAGTGGACAGCTCCAGCTGCTCCGTCTTAAGCACCTCCAGGCGGGCGTTGCCCTCCTGCCAGGATGTATGTATGCCTTCGATCTGATGCACATATACCGAAATCTCCAGATGCTTTAGCTGCTCCCGCAGCTCCTTGTATCTTATCGCCTTCTCGGACTGGTCCTTCAGCGGTCCCACCTGATCCTCCAGCTCGCTGATCAGGTCATGAATCCGCAGCAAATTCTGCTCGGTCTCATCGAGCTTGCGGCCGGCATCCTTTTTACGTGACTTATATTTAACAATACCTGAAGCCTCTTCAAAGATCCCCCTCCGGTCTTCCGAACGGGTACTGAGAATCTCTTCAATCCGGCCTTGTCCGATAATTGAATAAGCTTCACGGCCGATACCGGTATCCATGAACAGCTCCGTAATATCCTTCAGCCTGCAGGCCTGCTTATTGATCAGATATTCACTGTCGCCGCTGCGGTGGACACGCCGGGTCACGGTCACCTCGCTGAAATCCAGCGGCAGCACATGATCCTCATTATCCAGCGTCAGCGAGACCTCACCGTAGTTGACCGCCTTGCGGGCATCACTTCCGGCAAATATAATATCCTCCATCTTGCCGCCGCGCAGGGATTTGGCACTCTGCTCCCCAAGCACCCAGCGGATGCCGTCGGATATGTTACTTTTGCCGCTGCCGTTCGGGCCGACTACAGCCGTTATTCCGCGCACAAATTCCATCTCCGTTTTGTCGGCAAATGATTTGAAGCCTGCTAATTCAATCCGTTTCAGAAACATAACTCGCTACTCACCTCTGACCCATTATACCATAGTGTTTCCTTGCCAAAACAACCCCATAAAGTGGTGCACCCGCTTCGATGTTTACCCCAAAACATATCATTTCTGATGTTTCGAAAAAGAGCAGCAAAAGTCTGACTTCCGCCGAACCGCCGGCATTCAGACCATTGCTGCTCTACTCCGCATTTCAGATGTTCATATGTGCCTTCAGGCACCATCTTCCTTCAGAAGCAATAACGCCGCTGCCGCTGCCTGCTGCTCCGCTTCCTTCTTGGAGCGGCCGCTGCCGCTGCCGAGTGAACGGCTGGCCATATATACTTCTGAGACGAACTCACGCTCATGCGCCGGTCCGCGTTCTTCAATAATCCGATATTCCAGCGTACCCATCCCATGATGCTGTATCAGTTCCTGAAGCTCTGTCTTGAAGTCGCTCATCTGCATTTGCAGCTTACCGTCGGTTTCCACCAGCGGAAATACGTGATTATCCAGGAATCTCCGGGCCGTCTCCAGTCCCTGATCGAGATAGAGCGCTCCCACGAAGGCTTCGAACACATCAGCCAGCAGAGCCGGGCGGGTACGTCCGCCCGTAAGCTCTTCCCCTTTTCCCAGCAGTACATACCGCCCGAAGCCCAAGGTCTCGGCGAACCGGACCAGCGACGGCTCACAGACAATCGCAGCACGCAGCTTGGTCAATTCTCCCTCGGGCCTGTCCGGGAGCAGATTATACAGATATTCGGACACCGTCAGCTCAAGCACCGCATCACCCAGGAACTCCAGGCGCTCGTTGTCCTGATGCTGATTGAACCGGTGTTCGTTCACATAAGATGCATGGGTGAAAGCCTGCTTCAGAAGTACAGGATCGTGAAATTGGATTTGAAGTTGGCTTTGTAACTGCTTCAGGTCTCCTTTCACTGCACTGTCTCCCCTTACTTATTATATTTTTTGAGAATAACGGTCGCGTTATGTCCCCCGAATCCGAAGGAATTCGACATCGCGATATTCAGCTCCGCCTGACGTGGCACATTCGGAACATAGTCCAAATCGCAATCCGGGTCAGGGTTGTCCAAATTGATGGTAGGGGCAATCATACCCTTCTGCAGGGACAGCCCGCAGATAATCGCTTCCACCCCGCCGGCAGCGCCAAGCAAGTGGCCTGTCATCGATTTGGTTGAGCTGATCGCAACCTTGTACGCATGCTCTCCGAGCGCCTTCTTCACAGCGGCTGTCTCAGATTTATCGCCTACCGGTGTAGATGTACCATGCGCATTGATGTAGTCGATATCCTCAGGATTAATACCGGCATCACGGATCGCCATCTTCATGCAGCGTGCTGCACCGTCAGGATCAGGCTCCGTCATGTGGTGGGCATCGGCGCTGAGACCGTATCCGATGACTTCGGCATAGATCTTGGCTCCGCGCTTCTCGGCGTGTTCCAGGGACTCGAGAATCAGGATTCCCGCACCCTCGCCCATGACAAAGCCGTCACGGTCCACATCAAACGGGCGGCTGGCCTTCTCCGGCTCGTCATTGCGGGTAGACATGGCTCTCATTGCACAAAAGCCTGCCATTCCTGTAGGACGAATGGTGGCTTCCGCACCGCCGCAGATCATCGCATCCGCATCACCGCGCTGGATCAGACGGAAGGATTCTCCGATGGAGTGGCTGCCTGTTGCACAAGCGGTCACTGTCGTTGTATTCGGTCCCTTGGCCCCGAGATTGATCGACAGCTGGCCGGAGCCCATGTTGGCAATCATCATCGGAATGAAGAACGGGCTGACCCGCTTCGGGCCTTTTTCGAGCAGCAGGTTGTGGTTATCTTCCCATGTGCCGAGGCCGCCGATTCCAGAGCCGACAGATACCCCGATCCGCTCTGCATCGATATCTTCACCGATCGTAAGTCCGCTGTCCTTCAGCGCATCTTCACCGGCAGCAACTGCGAATTGTACGAACCGGTCCATCTTGCGGGCTTCCTTGCGGCCGAAGCGTGCTTCCGCATCGAAATCCTTGACCGAGGAAGCAATTCTTGTTGGATATTCACTGACATCAAAAGCTTCAACCAGGGATACTCCGGACTTGCCGCTCATGAGGCTATCCCAGAACGTCTCAAGATCCTTACCCAGCGAAGTCATTACACCCATACCAGTTACAACTACTCTATGATTCAAACATAATCACCCCGTCTATAGGCTGTGTACCTCTACAATGTGTAAACGCAAACATACCAGATGTCTATATAAACTGCAGTCGCCGCAGGATTAGTTAATCTGCGGTTCTGTTATTATCACTGTAAAATGAGGAGAAGTCCCGCCCTGGCAGGAACGGGACCCTCAATCATATGACTCTAGGTATGAGATTGTATGTACTTCACAACTTCACCCACGGTCGTAATTCTCTCTGCATCTTCATCAGAGATTTCCATGTCGAATTCATCTTCCAATTCCATTACCAATTCTACAACATCAAGAGAATCAGCACCTAAATCATCTTTGAAAGACGCTTCTAATGTTACCTCTGCTTCATCGGCACCTAAGCGGTCGATGACAATGCGTGTTACACGCTCCAATACATCGGACATCCGGTTCACCTCCTCTTTTGGTATTATACGAGATATGAAGTCAAAATACCATAGAGCATAAAAAACGCTGCCCTGGCCGCCTCTGTCCATCTTCACCCGTAACGATCTAACGCCCTGCGAAGCCTTACATGTACATTCCGCCATCCACATGAAGCGTCTGGCCTGTCATGTAAGCTGCCCCTTCCGAAGCCAGGAATACCGCCGCATTCGCAATGTCCTCCGCCCGCCCAAGCTCTCCCAAGGGAATCCCCTTGATTAGCTCGCTGCGAACCTCATCGGACAACTCGCGGGTCATGTCGGTATCAATGAAGCCTGGCGCGATGCAGTTCACTGTGATTCCACGTGAAGACAGCTCGCGGGCCGCAGACTTCGTCATGCCGATTACCCCTGCCTTGGCAGCGGTATAATTCACCTGTCCGGGATTCCCCGTCACGCCCACAACCGAGGAAATATTGATGATCCGGCCATAACGCTGCTTCATCATCGGGCGGGTTACTGCCTTCAGGCAGTTGAAGACGCCCTTCAGATTCGTCTCGATGACCTGATCGAATTCTTCCTCTTTCATACGCATGATCAGATTGTCCCGGGTAATGCCCGCATTGTTCACCAGGATATCGATTTTCCCCCAGGTCTGGATAACCTCTTTGACCAGGTTCTCGGCGTCACTGCTGCGGCCGACATTCCCCTGCAGAGCGATTCCTTCCGAGCCCAGCTCGTGAATCCGGGCCACGGTCTCTTCAGCCGCCTGAAGGCTGCCGGAATAGTTCACCGCGACCTTCACGCCATGAGCAGCGAGTGCCAAGGCAATGCTGCGGCCGATCCCCCGGGACCCTCCGGTTACAAGGGCGGTCTGACCTTTTAGTGCTGCAAACATGCTATGTTGTCCCCCTTCGATAATCATGCGGCTGCGGTTAGGCCAAGCTGCTTACCAGCCAGCCTGCACGCTCTCCAGACTGTTGATATTCACAACCTTGACCTTCCTGTCAATCTTGCGGATCAGGCCAGCCAGCACACTGCCGGAGCCAATCTCTACAAAAGTATCTACACCTGCACCTATGAGCCATTCCACGCTATCCTGCCAGAGTACCGGAGAATATACCTGTTCTACCAGCAGCTTGCGGATTTCTTCAGGGTCTGTCACCGGAGCAGCGGTGACATTGACCACTACCGGCATAGCAGGAGCATTGAAGGTTACCTTCTCGAGCTCAGCAGCCAGCCGCTCAGCCGCACCCTTCATTAATGAGGAGTGGAACGGGCCGCTAACCTCCAACGGAATCGCCCGTTTGCCCCCGGCTTCCTTCACACGCTTGACCACCTCATCTACACCGGCTACGGAACCGGACACCACAATCTGTCCCGGACAATTGACATTCGCCAGTTCAACGGGAGTACCCGCTGCTGTAATACTGCGGCATAATTCCGTAAGCGCCTCACGGTCTGCTCCAAGCACCGCTGCCATAGCCCCCTGTCCTCCGGGAACTGCTTCTTCCATGAATTGTCCGCGCAGGCGGACCAGCCTTACAGCATCTTCATAGGACAGCACACCGGCTGCCACAAGAGCGCTATATTCGCCAAGACTGTGGCCTGCCACATAATCCGGCGTAACCTGGAGGCCGCTTAGCGCTTCCAGATAAGCCACACTGGCTGTAACCAGTGCCGGCTGCGTGTTCACCGTCTGCTTAAGCTCGCTGTCCGGCCCTTCAAATACAAGCCCGCTCAGCGGAAACCCAAGCACCTCGTCACCCTTTTCAAAGATTGCACGGCTCTGAGGCAATGCTTCATATACATCCTTACCCATACCGATTGCCTGTGCACCCTGACCGGGAAAGACAAATGCGATTTTGCTCATGAGGGTTAAAGCTCCTTCCCGTTAGCTGCAGCTCCGCCGGGCACATAACGCCTGAGAAGAGCTGCATCGTTGCTATTATTAATTCCGATTATTCACTAGTAATGCCCCGATTCTTACCAGATCAGCACAGAAGCGCCCCAGGTAAGTCCGCCGCCGAAGCCGACCATAAGCACTGCATCGCCTGCCTTCATCCGGCCTTCCTCGGCTGCTTCTACAAGCGCCAGCGGAATGGAGGCAGCGGAGGTATTCGCGTATTTATCAACGTTGACTACAACCTTCTCCGGCGGCAGATCCAGACGCTGCATAGCGGATTGAATAATACGGATGTTGGCCTGATGCGGCACGAACAAGTCGATATTCTCCTTAGACAATCCCGCCTTGGTAAGCACACGCTCCGTAGCCGATCCCATGACGCGAACTGCGAACTTGAAGACCTCGCGGCCATTCATATAGATGAAGTGCTTCTTGTCTTCTACGGTCTGCTGGGAAGCCGGGAGACGTGAGCCGCCCGCTTCCAGATTAAGCAGGCTGCCGCCAGAGCCTTCCGCCCCAAGATCGAAGGACTGGAAGCCGCGTCCTTCCGGAACCTCGCCGACGATAACCGCACCGGCACCGTCACCGAACAGCACGCAGGTGTTGCGGTCTGTATAGTCTGTAATACGTGACAGCGTATCCGCACCGATCACCAGCGCATTGTTATACATTCCATTCTGGATAAAGCCCGTGGCTGTAGCCAGGCTGTAAACGAACCCGGAGCAGGCTGCCGACAGGTCAAAGGCAGCTGCGTTCTTGGCCCCCAGCTTGTCCTGAAGAATGCAGGCTGTGGATGGGAAAGCACTGTCAGGTGTAACTGTAGCGACAATAATCAGATCGAGCTCCTCGGCCTTCATGCCTGCGGATTCCAGTGCCTTCAGGGCCGCTTCATAGGCCAGATCAGAGGTAGCCTGCTCCGGGGCCGCAATATGCCGTTCCCTGATTCCTGTGCGGCTGACAATCCATTCATCATTCGTTTCGACGATCTTCTCCAGATCGCTGTTGGTTAATATTCTCTCAGGCACATATTTCCCAGTCCCAATAATTCCTACCGGACGTAATTGTCTCATGTCTTCACTCACTTCCCGCTAATTTCCTTCGATATACTAGGCACCAGATCCGCCTTCAGGGCAATCCGTGCCTGTCTTACCGCATTCTTCACCGCATTGCCGTCGGACGAACCATGCCCCTTGACTACCAGGCCGCTAAGACCAAGCAGCGGCGCTCCGCCATGTTCCTTATAATCCATCTTGCCCTTCAGGCTTCTAAGCTCCGGCATCAGGATCGCCGCCCCCAGCTTCGTCTTAAGCGATTTGCTGAACTGCTCCTTCAGCAGAGAGAACATTGCGCCGGCTGTTCCTTCCAGCGTCTTCAGAAGTATATTACCGGCGAAGCCGTCACAGACCAGCACATCGCAGCTTCCGGTGAGCACATCCCGCGCTTCTACATTGCCGACAAAATGAATGCCCTGCAGCGCCTCCAGGAGCGGATAGGCTTCCTTGGTCAATTCATTGCCTTTGCCCGGCTCAGTCCCGACGTTCAGCAGGCCTACCCGGGGCTTCGCAATGCCGTGCACTTTGTTACGGTATATGCTGCCGATCTGGGCATACTGTGCCAGATGCTGCGGCTTGGCATCCATATTGGCGCCAAGATCCAGGGCCAGCACACCGACATCATCCAGCGTCGGAATCATCGGAGCCAGCGCCGGCCGCTCGATCCCTTCCATTCTTCCGACTACCAGAAGTCCTGTAGTCATCAATGCTCCGGTATTCCCAGAGGAGATCATGGCATCGGCCTCACCCTCGCGGACCATCCGTCCGGCTACGACCATGGATGAGTCCTTTTTGCGGCGGACTGCCTTCACCGGCTCTTCATCCGAACCGATCACATCCCCCGCATGACGTACGGTAACGTTAGAAGGCTTAGTCTTCAGCAGCGGCTCAAGCCGCGCTTCATCACCGACCAGTATGATCTCTATGTCCTTCCACTCCGAAGCCGCTGCCAGCGCGCCTTCCACGTTACATTCAGGAGCATTATCCCCGCCCATGGCATCAATGGCGATCCGCACTCCGGTTTCCCCCTTCGCTGTACTCTTCAGTTGCTGAACGATACACTATAAAATGGCCTTGAAATACCAGCTCTTCTCCGACATATGTAAATACATCCACTTCAGCCTTGCCGTTCCGGCCCGCAAGTGAGCGCACCTGCGCCTTGGCAATGCATTTCTCACCCAGCCGGACCATGCGCACAAACCGGATGTCGGCCGAAGCCGTTAAGGCAATCTCATCATTAATTATGGCTACTGCCAGCGAATTCGCCTGGCCGAAGACGTAGTGGCCACGGGCAATCCCGTTGCGAGAGAACACATGCTCACCGCGGATCTCGAAGATCGAAATCCCGCTCTTATCCAGCTGCAGATCCACAATATCACCGACCACTTCATCAGCTGGCAGGGAACGCACCTGATCATAGGAATGCTCCGCCATCTGCTTCATCCGCTCACGCAGCTCGGGAATCCCCAGCTCCAGCCGGTCCAGCCGGATCGTCTGGATACTCACCTTCAGCTGGCGGGTCAATTCCCGGTCCGTTACAAACGGGTTCCCTTCTATTATAGCCAGCAGCTGCTGCTGACGTTCCTTCTTGGACATCCGCTCGATAGCGGCTCACCTCCCGGCACAGGCCTGATGTGCAGCTTTCCGGCCCGTAAGAGTGGCCGCTGTAATCATATCTCTCTGTTCTACCTTATCAATTAGAACCAGGTACTAATATGTAGTATAAAGCATGCCGGCGCAAAAATAAAGCTTTGGCTTGAAAAGCGCCTGAAAACCCGCGCAGCGCAAGGCATATAAGCTCTGCCCCAGCTTTATTTTCACATAAAAATAGCACTCCACCGGCAGATGAAGTGCTACTCTTATGTGCAAACTATTGTTTGATGATTTCTCTTGCTTTGTATGTTCCGCAAACTTTACATACGTGGTGAGCAAGCTTCAGCTCTCCGCATTGTTCGCATTTCACCATACCTGGAACAACCAGTTTAAAGTGAGTACGACGCTTGTCACGGCGAGTCTTGGACGTTCTGCGTTGTGGTACTGCCATTGTTAGACACCTCCTGATTTTGTTGTAACCCAATTCCTCGGGATTTGTTCTTAGTCATCTTGCTTGGTAAAGAATCCTTTCAACGCAGCGAGTCTTGGATCGATCACTGTGTTGTCGCAACTGCAGGTGCCTTCGTTCAAGTTCTGTCCGCATTTCTGACAAAGACCAAGACAGTCTGCCTTGCACAATACCGAATCCGGTAAGTGCAGTACGAAATTTTCTTCCACATACGGGATAAGATCCACAATCTCATCTTTGATGTAAATGAGTTCCTCATCTTCATCTTCCGGAAGAATTGGCTGCTTAAGCCACTTGAAGGTCTCAGCGAAAGGAATGTTCAGCTTACTCTTGACCTCAACGAGACAACGTGAACATAACATGTCCACTTCTCCGTTCAGTGTTCCCACCACGTTCACACTATCGGTTCCCGCGGGCAGCGCTTTAAGGTCTACTGAGAGTGGTGCAACAGCAAGTATATCCTTGCGCCCTGTGACAACCCCGCTGACATCCACAACTTCGTGGAGGACCAGAGGCTCGTCGGCATTCGCTAATTTGCGAAAGTGAATGTTCATTCTTATCACTCCAAACAAACAAAATTTATTATACCTATTATTCCCTGAGTTTGTCAACCATTTTCCCTTTATATTGTTTCAGGGAGCGTGACAATTTATGATATACAATATATCTTCCAGAATGGGGCGTGAAGCAACTGTGGCAACTGTAGGTATTATAGCCGAATATAACCCTTTACATAACGGGCATGTCCATCATTTCACCGAGGCCAAAAGAATATCGGGAGCGGACCGCTCCGTTGTCATTATGAGCGGACCGTTCACCCAGCGCGGCGAGCCGGCGGCGGTCAGCAAGCGCGCCCGTACCGAGATGGCGCTGCACATGGGCGCCGATCTGGTCATTGAGCTGCCGGTGGCGTACGCCGTCCAGCCGGCGGAATGGTTCGCCTTCGGAGCGATGTCCCTGCTGGAGGCGACCGGCGTCGTCGACAGCCTGTGCTTCGGCTCCGAAGCAGGCACTTTGGGCGTGCTGCTGCCTCTGGCCGGCTTCCTGGCCGAAGAGAGCAGCGCGCTTAAGGAGGAGATCCGCGCGCGCCTCTCTGAGGGCGCGGGATTCCCCGCCGCCTACAGCGCAGCGGCGGCGGCGGCCTGGAAGGCCTCTTTCCTGGGAGAGGAGACACCGGAAGATGCCGAAGATATATTACGGCAGCCCAACAACAGCCTCGGCCTGCACTACCTGATCGCGCTGCGGCGGCTGGGCAGCGTGATCAGGCCCTTGACCGTGCCGCGTACCGGCGCGGGCTTCCACGACCCGCTGGAGGGCGGGTCGGCCATTGCGAGTGCAACAGCCATCCGCAGGCTGCTGCAGGAGGGCGGATCACCGGCGGCTTACATGCCGGAGTACGCCCTGTCCATCTTGGAGCGGGAGCGTGACGCAGGCCGGGGCCCGGTAGGGCTAGAAGACTTCGCCGGGCCGCTGCGCCATGTGCTCTATACGCGCTCCGCTGCGGAGCTGCACACAGTGCAGGATATGAACGAGGGCTTGGAGAACCGGCTGCTCCGAAGCATGCGCCAGCTGGATAAGTTCACAGTCGGCGGTCTGCTGCAGGAGCTTAAGAGCAAACGGTATACCCTTACCAGGCTCCAGCGTCTGCTGCTTCACACCCTGCTGAACCACAGCAAAACAGAGCTGTCCCCCTCCGTTCTCTCCCGGGGTCCCGGCTACATAAGAGTTCTTGGCTTCCGCGAGAGCGGCCGGGAGCTGCTGAAGCAGATGAAGCAGACAGCGGCGCTTCCGGTGATTATAAGCCCGGCCCGGTGCACCCATCCCATGCTGGAGCGGGACCTCCAGGCGGCTGCCGTGTTCGCCGGGGCTTATGCCGACCCGCTGCGCAGCGATCTGTACAGTGATTATCTTGAGCCGCCGGTCAGGATTTAATGACCGGCAGCTCCTCCATGTATTTCAGGGCATCGGGTAGGGTTGAGACAGGAACCAGCTTCATATTCGTGCCGATCTGATCCGCTTTTGCCTTGGCCTCGTCGTAGTTCTTAAGCGGAACGAAGAAGATCTCCGCCCCCTTGCGATCGGCCGCTACAATCTTATGCTTCACACCGCCGATTGGCCCCACGTTCCCCTCGGGATCTATCGTACCCGTGCCTGCTACCTTCCGGCCCTTAGTGAGATCCCCCGGCGTAAGCCGGTTGTAGATTTCCATGGTGAACATCAGACCGGCAGAGGGTCCGCCCACGTTAGTATCCACGAAGCTGACGGCTTTGCCTTCCTGCTTAGGCTCCACTTTTTGAACCGCACCAATAACGACTCCAAAGCCCGGCCGGGCAACCGCAGCTTCTTTATCCTTGACCCCCACCAGCTTGACCTGCTCCTTGATCTCTTTGCCGTCACGCTGGAGCGATACCTCCACGCTATCTCCAATCTGATGAACCGACAGCAATTTGGACAGCGCGGCCGGATCGGTTGCCTTTTGTCCGCCTACACTGATGAGTTTGTCCCCCGGCTTGAACCGGTCCTGATTAGCAGTCTCTGGTACCGAGAACACATACAGATAATCCACGACATCCTCATAAGGTACACCTGCCGCATGATAGGCCGCCTGCACGGCATAGGACTGCGAACTATTCATATAGAATACCTGCTCCGCAGCATACTCCTGCTCTGTCTTATCCTGCAGACGGGTTTCTTTCAATACTACCTCGGCATTCGAGTTGAACACAGAAGCGATTAGAAGAGCCACATTCGCATAGCTTGCAGAGACCGTGGTCATCATGAAGGTTCCCTGCTCCTGCGGATCGGCATTCTCAACCTTGATCATCGGTGCCACCTCGGAGGCGCTTCCCGGCTGATATACAATGTAAGGCGTGTTCATAAAGACGACAACATAGAGAATGACCACGAATGAAAATAAATAGGCTGAAGCGCGGATGCCTACCCGGCGTTTGTACTGCCTCAAGTCTCTTCCCCTTCTTTCCTGCGGATGATACCCCGGCACTTAGAATGTGGTACCTTAGCCTGAAGCTTCACTCCGGCTGTGGCATGATGGTTGTCTCCCCTGCATAAATTGATAACAAGATCTGCCCATGTCCTAAGCTATGAAGAGGGGATAACTCTAATGATAAACTTTAGATCCAGACGCTTCCTTTCGGGTTCAGCTCCATTTATACCCGGGGCTGCAGCCATTCTGCTAGCTATAGCAATAATCATAGCACCTGAAGCCTCATTCAAGGCTTCACTTACGGGCCTTACGCTCTGGTGGACCCTGGTCTTTCCGGCGCTACTGCCCTTCCTGATCCTCTCAGAGATGCTGAGCGCATCCGGCTTCGTGCATGGTATCGGCGTCCTGCTGGAGCCGCTGATGAAGCGTTGCTTCCGGCTTCCCGGGGCGGGCGGCTGGACGCTGGTGCTCGGCCTTACCGCCGGCTTCCCGGCAGGAGCCGGAGGAGTGATGCAGCTGCACAAGCAGGGGGACATTACGGACAAGGAGGCCGGACGGCTGGCGGCTATCGTGCATTATGCCAGTCCGGTCACACTGCTTATTGTAGTCGGGACAGCCTTCCTGCACAGTCCAGCCGCCGGGTATGCCCTGCTGGCCATCCACTGGCTGTCAGGGATAGCCGCAGGTATTCTATCCGCCTGCTTCAATGGCTCCCGTAAGATAACTTCACCTATTCCGCTTCCGCAAGTCCTTCCGCAAGTTCCGAAAGAAAGTGATTCCAGCCTGACGGGCAGCCGCCCCCGCAGCAAAAAAGCATCCTTGCCACGGCGTATCCATCAGGCAGCAGCGGATGCCCGTTCAAGGGATGGACGGGGCTTCGGCAAGGTGCTCGGTGAATCCGTATCCTCCGCCGTACAGAGCCTGATGATTATAGGCGGCTACATGATTATGTTCGCAGTTGTTGTAAGTATTGTTACCAGACTGTTGCCATGGCTGCCGAATCTGGTTACAGCAAGCATGCTTGAGATTCATCTCGGAGCCCGGTCAATGACTTCGGCCGCAGCAGGACTTGAAGGCTTCCTAATAGGCGGTCTTCTTGGCCCGGCACTGCTGTCGGCCGGCTTGGCCTGGAGCGGCATTTGCGCCCAGCTCCAGGCACTGACTGTGCTGAAGGCAGCGAATGTCCACTTCCTTCCGTTCACCGCAGTCAGGCTGCTGCATGGACTATTTGCCTTTGCTTTCACACTCCTGCTGTGGACACCGCTGCTCCATATTCAGTCTGCGGTGCTGCCCGTTCTAGCCGGCTCACCCCCGGCCGTACAGCTACAAGACATAGGCACTTCACTGAGAATATGGACTCTGGCCCCACAGATCCTGGGACTTCAGACCCTGCTTGTTATGCTGCTGCTGTTGCTGTCTGCTGCCGTAAAGCTGTTTACTTCGAGCCGCCGTCCATCCGGCTGAACTTCAGCTTCATGGCCTGCTCCACCTCAGGGGTTACAAAATCCGAGACCTTCCCGCCGAAGTGGGCAATCTCCTTCACCACACTGGAGCTAAGGTAGGAGTATCTCGGATTAGTCATCATAAATATAGTTTCCGCTTCAGGGTCAAGGTTATGATTAATGGAAGCATTCTGCAGCTCATATTCAAAATCCGTAACGGTCCGGATTCCCCGGACAATAACCTGCGCATCCTTTTGCCTCACATAGTTAACCAGGAGATCACGGAAGCTGTCCACTTCAACATTCGGTATATCTGCTGTCGCCTGACGCAGAAGCTCTGTCCGTTCCTCGACCGAGAACAACGGATTCTTGCTCAGGTTGTTCAGCACCGCCACAATCAGCCTGTCGAACTGCTTGGCGGCCCGGTGAATAATGTCCATATGGCCCAGCGTAACCGGATCGAAGGTTCCCGGATAGATAGCGACACGTTCTTTTCTAATTTGCAGACTCATCATTAACCTCCTTGCCGCTTGCGGCAGCCTCTGGAACAGCAGCTTCATACCGGTAGATAGAGATCGTAACCTCTCCATAGACAGATTGCTTCGTTCTAACGAACCCCGGTATATCCTCGGGATAGGTATACCCCGATTCATGCTCCAGCACGATCACTGCATCAGGGTTCAGCAGCAGCTTGTCCGCCAGCGTAACCATCAGCTCGTCTCCATGCTTCATACGGTAAGGCGGGTCCAGAAAAACAAGATCAAATGCTCTCCCCCGCTTCCCGAGTGCACCAAGCGCTCTTCCCGCATCATTGCGGTAGACCTCAGCCTGCGCTTCCAGCCGGGCCGCCTTCAGGTTCGCACGCACCGTGTCAATCGCCTTCTGTTCCATGTCCACAAACACCGCAGCTTCCATCCCTCTGCTTAGGGCTTCAATTCCCAGGCCTCCGGTACCGGCATACAGATCAAGCACTGTACCTCCTTCAAAATAAGGCCCGATCATACTGAATAACGCTTCCTTTACTTTATCGGTAGTAGGCCGTGTGCCATTGCCTGGAACACTTTTAAGCGGCCTGCCTTTTGCACTTCCCGATATGACTCTCACCGATCATCCACCTGCTTTTTAGCTTTTGTCTCTACATTACTATGCCGTTACAGGGCATAAGTCCAAGCCTATAGTACCACAATTATTCCATGAAATAAAAAGATTGTCCGACTTTGTCACAATGCGGAGCAGAAGAATATTCGCAAGCAAATGTATAAAACTCCCGCATCCGGGTCATCCTGTAATTATCGACATCACAAAATGTCGTAGACAACCGCGGAGCAGGCTTACGTTTCCCCATAAGCTCTTCGTCCGGTTTCTCCTCTCCCATGAAAGAGGCTCCCGAAAGGGAGCCTCGATTTTTGTTTTACGCAAAAAAAGCCCCCGCCTTGAAATCAAGATACGTGGGCTTGCTGTGTATATAGTTATATAATCCGCTTCAGTTTGGCTTCCTGCTCAATGGAGCGCGCTGAGAGCAGTTCGATAATTCTGTGCTGATTCTCCAATAAAGACTCCACGTTGATGAGTCGCTCGTTTGTTTCCAGCACAGCACGTTTAATCTGTTCCTGATCTTGCATCATTGTTTGCAGATCTTGTTTTATTGTCTGCTGATCTTGTTTCATGTTCTGCTGCTCTGTCTCTATTCGATCCAAACGCTCGTTGACGGTTCCTAATTCCGCCTTAACGGGCTCCAATTCTTCGCGAAAAACGGATCTTAATACCTGCACCAAATCATTATCCATGTGCTCCGCTCCTTCAAACTTAATATATAGATTGTACCAGAATCCAATTTATTATTCTACATCATTTGACCTTGTCGATCTTGACAAATATACATATCTATTAGTCACATTAGCGAATAAATTCAATCCGTCCGGACAAGGTTACATATATAGTATAGGAATATCAGATAGATTCAGGAGGAACCGCTATGAAGAAGTCCTTGTATAAAAAGATGTCGTCCCTCGCCCTAGTCACCCTATTCAGCGGTGCCATTGGACTGACCGCAGGCTGCAACACTTCGGCTAATCAGGCCACCCCAACTCCCGCCGGGACAGCACAGCCGACAGCAGCGCAACCCACGTCAGCACCAGCCACTGAACCCTCCACCGGGAAGGCGTCCGTGAACTGGGAATCTGCGATCCAGCAAATCGCGACTACGGATACGGAGGCCACGCAAAAAGCAGATGCCGCGGAAGTTTTGGCGAAATCGTACACTCCGTCGGCTGTGGAGCTTAAGGATTTTGAATCCCAGATCGTGGAGGAGTACACCGCCGGGAATTATCTCGCGCATAGCGAGGATGCCGGATACATGCTGACGAACCTGTTCAAGGCTACCGTTGTTGAGCGCAATCACCCTGACGGTGAGGCTATTAAGAAGTTTGCCTTTGACTTTTATCAGAACACTAAGAATGTCTTCCGCGGAATTGATGCTGTGGACAGCGAAGCCGTACAATCGAATGAAACGCAGATGGACAAGGCGTTGTCGGAGATTACAACCAAGTAAACCTCCTTATGTCTCCGGCATGGGACCTCCCGTATTTATTGACAATTCAGGAATGATGGTGATACCGTTCATTAGGGTAAGGGAGCTTAGGGCTCCCGCATTCATCATAAGAATTCAATTGATCAGGAGGTCCCATGTTCAAAAAAACAATCCTTTTCCCCGTCATCAGCATGATGCTTCTCAGCTCTGCCCCGTCTTCATCCGCAAGTGCGCAAAGCTTGTACTCCGATGTCAACGAGCAGAAATATTCCTGGGCGATGGAATCCATTCTTTTCATGACGGATAACGATGTGCTAAAAGGGTATTCCGACGGCACCTTTAAACCTGAAGCAACGGTTACCAAGGCCGAGTTCTCCGTTATGCTCTACCGTCTATTCGATAAATACCGACCCAATGTAAAGCCCTTATTTTATGAACAAAAAGTCACCAGCTACCTTGATGTCCCCAAAGATCACTGGGCCTACAAAGAAATATCTGAGCTATACAATTCCTCTGCGGTCAGCGGCGGCGGGATTTCCCAAAACCCTTCAACAGGCAAGTATACCTTCCAACCTGAAGCCCGGCTGACACGACTCAAGCTAACGTCTATGCTCTACCAATTATTCGCTGAAGATTTCGACAAGGGTACGAATACCGATGATCCTGACAAAGAGTTATACCAGCGGTTAAGTAAATTCAAGGATATTCCCTTGAGAAAATTCAATACTCAGAATGCTATGGATCAATACATGGATACAGAAAGAGCAAGGGCCGGCACCAGATGGGATACATACATACCCGGGGATGAGCTCTCCCCAGCGATTTTTTATACATACCAAAATGGATCTATCTCGCTAATTGGAGATTTCACCTTTCTGCCGGTTTACGCCATTGCAGCGATGGACTCCCAAAGGATTATTACAGCCGATTCCCGTGGATACTACAGACCGCTCGCCCCTGTTACCCGGGCAGAACTGGCAACGATTCTGGACCGCGTCTATCTGTTGTTTGAGAAGAAAGGGATTCTGCAAAAATACAGCAATAAATAGCCTTAAGCGTTGATTCATCAAGCAGGGACCCTAGTCAACAAAAATAGCCCGGCCTCTTACAGTGCCGGGTAATGACATCTATTTTCCGATCAAATTCGGCCGGACTCCTTCAATAAAATAAAATCATGACCACGCCGGGTCAATTTGATGTCAGTAGTTCTGACTGTCACGATCCCGCTGCCTGACCGGGAGATCTTAATATTCTCCACCATCCGGCTGTCGATAAGCTCCTCCATAATATCGGCGAAGGCCTCGGCTTCGAGTTCCATTACCTCCTGATTAACCGCCTGTTCCGCTTCAATCCGCTTGAGGATGGCATATATCTTTTCCTTCTCTTCCATCGTACACCTCTTTCATGCCAGCACTAATTGCCCTGAAGACAATGACCTCTATTATCGCACATCCATTCGGGGCAAGGCGAATTTAAATTTACCGTCATGCAGCATAGCTTGTCCATCCTGCATCTGCAACAAGCGCAGTCCCGGATTGCCGGGACTGCGCTGACTGATTGGATCTCCTAGTAGAAGCAGGCACTCAGAATAATAACGAGCAGGATATAAAGAACCAGAATCGCACCTGTAGATGTCCAGGGACCTACTCCACACGTATTCACGCCGCCTACATTGCCACCGTATCCGCAATCTGCACCCATGAGATTACCTCCTTCATAATGTTGACTACAGAACAGCATATGAGCCGGTTGCCTCATCAGATTGGGCGAAACGGACATAATTTGGGGCGTATGTACAAGGGCATCCTGCCCGCCCTCCTTGCGGGCAGCCCAGGATGTCCCATGCTATTGCTTAATCGGATACCAGGATTCCATCGAAGCTCTCCGGACCTACACGGATTGTACCCAGAAGGTTCGAGCTGACAAACGCAGTATACGTTAACTGCGGAGTAATTGTCGGAAGGAAATCATCTGCAGAGAATGTGATAATCTGTGGAGCCAGAACACTAAGATTGAAGGTAGAGGTGGCGGAATAGACCAGCGGGTCAGTTGGTAGTGTTCCTCTAACAATTGTTACAGTTATGCCTAGCAGCGCAAGCGGAAGCTGCAACGAAATGGTTCCTTTTAGTATTACGCGAGGGTTCGTGCCTACCCCTGCAGTGATCAGCCCAATTTGCCCGAACAGCTGCGGAGTATTAATTACTAGGATAGGTATTGCAATAGAGTTAGCAAAACTAGCATTCTGCGAGGTTCTTCCATCAACATAAGTTCCCATATCAAGCACCTCCTTTCTTCTTAATTAATATATTCGCGTTCCTTCTAAATCGCTTGGATGATATCACCATTACTTATTCCCCATCTTATATTACCGCCTGAAGCCGCCGCTCTACTAATCTTCTTTGGTAGTCCCGCTCCGCTTATTGAACGCCAGTTCAAACAGCCCCGTTGCCGATAATCCGGCCAAGCCTCCGGCCCATAGACGAAGAATGAGATTCATGTCTGTAAAAGGGTACGCAGCCGCTCCTACCAGCAGGCCGATGGCCAGCCCCACAGCAGGAACCACGTTGCGCGGAAGATTAACGCTGTTCTTGACGAACTGGACCAGCGCCATAACGAATACCGCCAATACGGATGCAAAAGCTAGTACATTGTTAAGTGCATCATTGTACATAACGGCTACACCCCCTTGCTTGTAACCAGCAGACCGGCGCGGTTCAATACGGTCAGCATCCGGTAGAAATCATAGCTGCCTCCTGACGGCGTATCCAACAGACCGGCGGCAGACGCGGCCTGTACCGCAGGCTCAGCCCAGGCCGGCACATTCATTACTGTGCGGCCCTCAATGACCGCCAGCCGCTCCGTGACACCTTTAATGGCCTGGCCCTGCTCTTGAACGCCGGCCTTCAGTGTATCTCTGCTGACAGACAGCCCTGCCAGCAGCTCCTTCAGTTCCCGCAGCTCGGTTTCCAGCGCCGCAATTTTTTGTTTATCTTCAGCTGACATCTCTTCATCCTCCTTCAGCTCGTCATATTGATACAGGTTATATGAATCCATAATCTGAATCAGCTTGGACGCATAACCCGGGTCCGTTGCGTAGCCTGCAGCAGCAATCTCGCGGGCGGCTGTTTTGCCGTCGACTCCAATAGCCTTGCTGTACAGCTTGGGGTTCCAGGACACTCCCCCAGTAATCAATGCGGAATGATCCGCTATAGATTCTCCCCAGTTATGATAGGAACGGAACTGGGCAGTCACCTGTACAGCTTGGCCGTTCCTGTATTCCGTTGTCGGAAGCGCCAGGCTGCCCGCAGGCCCGCTGCCCTTGATGCCGAACAGATTGCCTGCCTTCAGCGTCAAGCCGCTCGTTCCCCAGCCGGATTCCAGTGCCGCCTGGGCAATCGTCAGCGAAGCTGCGATACGGGTGCGCTGCATATCCGCTACTGCGAAAGAAGCGATCCGGGCGATAAATTCGGAGTTCGTCATTGCTTCACTTCCTTTCCTACTATATTAAATGCCCCGCCCTGCCAAACTGCCTGTGCTTATCCCTGTTATGATGTATATGGAAGTGAGCTGCACCTTATACGCACGCAAACAGCGCCGGAGCAGATGCACCGGCACTGTTTCAATAACCCACTATATTCCCTTCCACTAAAATACGCTAAGGATAATAATCAGCAAAATAAACAACACCAGTATGGTAGCCGTTGACGTTCTCAGACCTCCACTCATCCGGAGCCCTCCTTTCTTACGCACATGCCCAGCTTTGATCCCTCTACATCATATGCCTGTAGTCCCAAAAAAACTGGGCGAACGCACAATATGGGATTTATATGTAAAAAAAAGTATTGTTAAATCTTCCATCCTGGCTTAAACTAGTAATAATTAACTATATCGGAGGGACTAATTTACTATGCCTTCATATTATTTCAAGGAAATTTGGACACCGCTGAGCTGGATAGGCATTAAGTTTTTCCGGGATGACGAAGGATTTCTGTGGATAAAGAGATGGTCTAATCCACGTAAGCGGTTACGCTGAACGTAATGAGATAACGTCAAACAACCTTTTTCCGGCACAAGAGAAGCATCCCCGTCCTGCCGTTAAAAGGTTGTTTGTTGTTTCTGTCTGCTGTTGATTGCTGATCCTAAGATGCCGCCTCGAAGGTAATCCGGTTCTTCCCGCTCCGCTTGGAGATATACAGCGCTTCGTCTGCGAGCCGCAGGGTCTCGATCGTATCTCCGCCGTCCGGAGTCCATACAGCAGCACCTACGCTGCAGCCTACACGAAGCTCCTCGCCTTTAATCAGAATCGGCTGGTTGATCTTGCTGATAATCCGCGAAGCCACCACCTCCGCTTCCTTCATCGGTTTGCCCGCCGAGGTATTCAGAATAATCACGAATTCATCCCCGCCCAGCCGGGCAACGATCTCATTGTCCCGCGTACAATCCATCAGCCGGAAGGCCACCTCCTGCAGCAGGGCATCTCCAACCGCATGGCCGAAGCTATCATTCACTTTTTTGAAGCCGTCCAGATCCATGTACAAAAAGCTTAGTGTCGTCCGCTTCTGCTTGGCCTTACTGACCGCATGGGCCAAAAACTCATCCAGTGCTGCCCGGTTGGGCAAGCCGGTAAGCTTATCATGCAGCGCCATATCCGACATATAGCTCAGCTTGGTCTCTGTCTTGGTCAGGTTGTTCACCAGGCTCCGCAGGGAGGCCGACAGAATCGCCACATCCTTGAACCGGGTAGAGGCCGGGATCTCCACATCGGCACCGGAGCTGAGCAGGTCGGCTGTACGGGTGATATCCCTCAACGGTCGGCTGATCCATCCGGCCAGCAGCCAGCCGATCAGTGCGAAGGCCGCAGCGGTCAGCAGACCGCTGATCAGGATGAAGCGTTCAAGCTGATGGACTGAGGCAAAAGCGATGTCTGCCGGCTGACGGATAATGACCGTCCAGCCAAGGCCCGGGTAGTTCATGTAGCCATCACCATAGGCGTATCCCGTTAAATAGGAGTCACGGCCCCGATCCTGTTCGATCGCGTATGAGCTCTTACCGCTGCGGGCCTGCTGCAGGACCGCAGCCGTCATTCTTTTGCCGGTGAGCGCTTCTGGCCCCAATAGAATGGTGTCGTCCTTCTTACTGACCACGAACACTTCCACGCCCTTAAGGCGTTCCTTGAGCGGATTCACAATGGAGGCCTCGACCTCACGTGACCACTCCCAGCTAAGATGTGCCGCCAGCACGCCGCTTGTCTGTCCTTGCTTGTCCATGACCGGCACACTCACATCAACAAACTGCAGGGCTTCCCCCGTCTTACTCTGCAGCAGCTTAGATAGCAGCACCGCATCGTGGACATCCCCGACGAAGGTTCCCTTAAGTGCCTGCTGAAAGACAGGCCTCTGGCTGATATTCGTTCCTTGCAAGATCTGATCCGTGGAAGCAACCACATTCCCTGTCTTATCCAGGAAGCCCACCCAGGTGAATACCGGCAGACTCTTCTTCAGCTGATTCAGCAATCTGCCGGCCTCTGCTTGTTCAACGGGCTCCTGAAAAGCATTCAGCTTACTCAAAACTTCTATTTCACCGGAACGTGACCACATGAACTGATCAAGCTTCTCGGACATTTGATTGGCCTCTGCGGCCAGGGAGCTGCCGATACTGACTTCCACAGAAGTGGTGGAGCGGTTGCCGATCACATAGCTGAGAATAGCCGTGAGCAGAATGATAATAACCGCAAATGCAGCTGAAAATAAAGTGCGAAGACTTAATGACATGTACACTCTCCTCTTCCGATGACCTTGTTCATGCTTCCGACCACTGAAGATATCTTGCGGCAACATGTCGAACTGGGTCGATATTTCTTTATCGGAAGAGTCCGGCAGAAATATAATACAGCTTCAGGCACCAGCCGTTTTTTCTTGAGTCGTTACCCTACCTTCGCTCCCATAGAACGGGCCAGCAGCACGGCCTGCTCCACATCCAGCCGCACTCCTTTGAGCTCCAGGCTCTTCAGGTCAATCCCCTCCAGCTTGGCGTCACGCAGATCTGCCCCTGCAAGCTTGCACTGAGCGAGCTGAACCCGGCTTAAATCCGCCCCGCGTAGATCCGCCTTTTGCAAATCGCAGCCCTGCATGTCTGCCTCGGTGAACCGGATGCCCCGCAGATCCTGCCTGCTGAGATTCAGATGGCGCAGATTCGTATAGGCCCAGTCCCCTCCGCTAAGTGTGATTCCGTCCATATAGGCATTGGCGAAATCCGATCCGACCATCTTGCAGTTCTCGAACTTCGCCACGAATAGATTCGCTCCGGTGAACTTGCAGTTGGTGAATGCGCCATCCGTGTGCAGCGAAGCATTCAGCAGGGCACCGGTGAAATCGCAATCGACAAACCGGCAGCCGGTGGAGGTCATCTCTTCCATTGAAGCTCCCCGAAAGGAGCAGCGCTCAAAGGTGCAGCCGTTTATTTCTCCATCCTGCAATGCTGCGTAATCAAAATTATGCTCATTAAAGGTTTCATTATGGTATTGATACATAGTTTAAGCACCTCTTTATCTGGGTATTGGAGCAAAGGTATGGTATAACAGATACTATATAAATCTTTAAATATACTACTTTAGGAGATTGTCCAAGTGTAGCCGTTTCGATATAATAGCAAATAAAATAGCGGAGGTAAATGATGGATGACTCCAGCAGAAAAGAACCATTCCGATATGTAATGAACCAGCCCATCGATTGCTGGCTTGAGATTCCCGCCAGTAATTCGGGACCGGGAGCGGGAAAATTGACTGAAGGTATTCTGCTTGACCTTAGCCGCTCCGGCTGCAAGGTCCGCACGTCGCTGAACCTCCGCTTCACCGCAGGGGATACGAAGCTGATTATTCATTTTCAGCTGGCGGAAGAGAAGCTGCAGTACGAAGGCAGTGTCCGCTGGGGCTGGATGTTCGGTCTGGGGCAATACCAGTACGGGGTAAGACTGGACCTGCAGGAAGAAGAGGAAGAACAGCTGCTGCGGGAGCTGGAGCTCTGGACCAGCGGAAGAAGCGCGCAAGGCTTATAGTCCATCCTATCCCCAATAATGCACACAAACGCAAGCAAGGCTGATTAGGAGCCTTGCTTGCGTGAACTATGAACGATGCGCTATCCCTCTGCTACACTTCGCTTTATACTTCGATTCTTCTCTTCACCAGCGCCACCATTCCATAGATCATCAGGCAGACCACCGCCACTTCAAACAGCAGCGCCCTTAGATCAACCGGAAGGTATGGTATAATAAATTCACTGCCGGATTGGGGCTCTCCAGTGTAAATCTCGAAGTTAAAGGCAATATCCAGACCAATGAAGTAGGTGTCAAAGAGCAGCTTCTCCAGATAACCTATTCCGTTCTGCAGCAGGACCAGAAGGCCGATGCCAAGCCATACTCTCCACTTCATACGTAGACTATAGGCTACTGTAAAGGAGAACATCACCATCACCATTAGAAATAAGGTAGACCAGATCGATTGAAGCAATGCCCGGAAGCCAACCGTCCATAGATTGCCGGGCAGTAAATCCACCGTGTTCAGCAGCTTGAGGATTCCCAGATGGGCCAGGCCGAGGAGGATGACCACCCCAATCAACAGCAGCGCCAGCAGCATGGGAGACAGGACCGTCTGCAGTGCTGTAACCGGCAGAAGCCGCCGCTGATAGGATTTAAGATTACGGAAATATCCGGTGACCGCTATAAATATCATCGCGATGGCCAGGATGCAGTAAATAACCAGATTCAGGGAAGCCAAGCCCGTGTCTATCTTTGCACTGGAGATCCACAGTCCGGCCTGAGCGAGCAACGCAATGACGATGAAGACGAGAATGCGTTCTTGTCGGCGTTTAAGATCATATTTTAATAGCTTCAGCATTCGGCAAACACCTCTCTGAACAGCTCATCTACACTCTTCCCATGCTCTTGTCTAAGCTCCTCCACCGGACGATGCAGCACAATCTCCCCCTCCTTCAGGAAAATCACCTCATCAAAGATCCGTTCGATATCCGTCACCAGATGAGTAGAGAGCAGAATACTGCTGTCCTCCTCATAGAACTCCATCAGCGCATTCAGAATCTTGGTCCGTGCCACCGGATCAACGCCTCCAATCGGCTCATCGAGCAGGTATAATCTGGCCCGGCGGGAGAGCGCTAATGTCAGCTGCAGGCGTTCGTTCATCCCTTTGGATAACGTCCGCACCTTATCCGCTGCACGCAGCTTCATGAAATCCAGCATCCGCAGTGCCTTGGCCTGATCGAAATCCGGGTAGAAATCCTGCTGGAATCTCAGCGCATCCCCGATATTCATCCATGACTCCGTGACCGGCACATCCGGCATGAAGGAGACGAGCTTCTTGCTCTCTACGCCCACGGGCATCCCGAGGACTGAGATCCGGCCCGAGGCGGGCCAGGCGAGTCCGGCGATCAGCTTCATGAGCGTGCTTTTGCCGCTGCCGTTACTTCCCAGAAGGCCAGTGATGGTGCCGCTGCCCAGCTTGAAGGAGACCTGGTTCAGCGCCTGTCTGGGGCCGAACTGTTTGCTTACATTCTGAATGTCAAGTATATCGTCCACTCTTCTTACTCCCCCTGTTCTTGGTCCCGCTGGTGAATGTTCTCTGCTACTGCAGTTAGTATCTCTTCGCCCTGGAAGCCTAGCTCCTGCATTCCGCGGATAAAACGGTCCAGCACATCCTGCGCCATCTCCTTCTTGACGGTCAGAATCGTCTCTTCGCTTCCGGTCACATATCTGCCCATGCCGCGGCGGGTCTCCACGATGGTCTCACGCTCCAGTTCCTGAAATGTTCTTTGCACGGTATTCGGGTTAATCTGCAGTTCAGCGGCCAATTCACGGACAGAGGGAATCTTGTCTCCAGGCTTCAGCTTGCCGGTGATAATCTCTCCCTTGATGTAATTCATGATCTGGAGATAAATCGGCTGGTTATTATCGAATTCGATCCCCATCAAGCAACATCCCTGCGTCTGAAGACGGCGAAGCCTGCAAGCAGGAACAGCGTCATGTAGATGCACAGCAGGATAATGGAGAAGGTTAATGTCATTCCCTGCATCGGTGCACCGCCATCCTTGTAGGCTGCGAGATTAAGATTAGGGAACAGCACATATTTGTAGAACTCACGGGAAATGACCAGCTTGTCGATGGTGGTGGCGAAGATGGTTGCTCCAATGGTTACGCCAGTCGATTTCGTCAGAATCCCCAGCATGAAGCCGATCGTAGCGTAGACGGTGCAGTACACAGTTGAATACAGCAGCGAGGTTAGGATCTCACCGATTCCCGCTTCCCCTCCGCTGAGTCCGAAGAAGACCGCTCCTGAGAGGAAAAGCCCCACCGTCGCAACTACCTGCATGCTAAGTGTATAGAGCAGTACAGTTACATATTTGGAGGCCAGAATCGCCGTGCGGCTGCGGGCACGGATCAGCAGAAATTTGATCGTCCCCTGGCTGTATTCCCTGGATACAATCCCCGCTGTCCCGACGATCACCAGTATGGCCAGAAGCTGGCCAATGCCTCTGGGCTGCAGGGAATCCGCTGTAAAGTCTGCCGCTGAAGCATACATATCAGCGGCAAATGTACGAGTCATGTAGCCCACTGCCAGCGACAGCACCAGCAGGATGACATAAGGAATGATATTGCTGCGTTTCTTCGATATTTTGAGCCATTCATTCAGCACAAGCAGATTAAATTTATGCAATGCGGTTGCCCCCTGTCCATTTCAGGAAATCCTCTTCCAGACTTTGTCTATTCTCAGTAATCCGGTATATCCCGACCTTAGCTTCGCTAAGTGCCGCCACCAGCTCCGGTACGGCTCCATCCGGCAGCTGTACATGCAGCTCGGAATGAGCTTCATCCGCTCCAGTGACCTTGACGCCCTGCAAGGCTCCGGCCACAGTCCGTGCAGCTTCAAGCTTATCTACCCGGATCGTAAGTGCTACCTCACTACGTGCCTCCGGTACTTCCGTAAGCTGTGTCACCGTTACAAGCTTCCCGTTCTGAATGACCACCGCGCGGTGACAGATCTGTTCAATCTCAGCCAGCATATGACTGGAGATTAGAATGGCAATGCCCTCTACCTCTGCTATTCTCCGCATATAGTCGCGCATCTCCCGGATGCCGGCGGGGTCCAGCCCGTTAGTCGGCTCATCCAGAATGAGCAGCTTCGGCGAGTGGAGCAAGGCCTGAGCAATCCCCAGACGCTGGCGCATACCGAGGGAGTAGGCCCGAACCTTCTTGTTCATCGCCTCCTGCAGCCCCACCAGCTCCACGACCTCCTTGATCCGTGATACCCCGGCTCCATCACTCATGCGTAAATATTGCAGCAGGTTGTCGTACCCGGTCATATGCGGATAGAACTCAGGATTCTCAATGATCGCCCCGATCTGTGAGATCGCCTGTTTGAATTCCTTCCGGATGCTGTGTCCATGAATCAGAACATCCCCCCCGCTCATGCGGATCAGTCCGGTCATCATCCGGATGGTGGTCGTTTTGCCGGCGCCATTCGGTCCCAGCAGCCCGACAATCTCTCCCTTATGGATCTTGAAGCTTAGATTATCTACAATGGCCTTCCCTTTTATCAATTTGCTGACGCCTTGCATTTCCAGTACGGTTTGTTCTTGCGCAGGGCCTGACGGCTCCTGAACATTATGAGCGGTTGAATTCATGACAGCCTCCTTGTGCGGATCGGTATAGGTGGAGTATTAATTCCACGGGTTGTTGCTAAGCTGGAACATGTGTATTTTCAATGTTGTATTGGTGTGTTAGTTAAATAGTACACTAGTAATTTTGGTTTGTAAAGCAGGTTTGTGAAAAAATTCCTGAAGCACTGTGTAAACAGGCTATCCGTGCAGGGGTTCTAACCATACCAATCTCTATCAGCATACATAGAATAGTATTGCAGCTGGCAGTACGTGCTGCTTTTGCCAAAAACCGCTCCAAGGAGGAATACACATGAATAAAGAGGTTCATATCTCTCAGACTTATCCAAGACTAACGGTGTACAGCGAAGAAAACTTCCGGGGAAGAAGCAGAATCTACAGAGGTAATCTAGGCATCCGCGATACGGACAATATTCTGGATGGAATCGAAAGTCTCCGCTTCTTCTCCACCAGCAGCAATGCCACGCTTGTCCTGTTCAGCAGAACCCGGTTCAGAGGCAGCTTCCGCGTGCTTCGCGGCAACCACAGCATCCGTGATCTGGATGACTACATTTCAGGCAATGACGTAGAATCTATCATCTCTACCAACCAGAGACTGACGCTGGACCAGATCCGCCGTATCCGCAGCAGCGGGGATCTTCCTGCAGGCTACCGCTTAATCTAACAGAACACGCACGCTGAACAGGGCACCCTCTGGTACCGCCCAGCCGGAGAGTGCCCTGTTTGGTATTGGATTATCGTGATTAACGTACTTTTTAGCACAACTAAATGATTCCTTTTTCGTTAAAGTTATAGGGGGTGAGATCATGCGGAGTATTTGCTTTTCCATTCTGGTATCTATTTTTCTGATGAGTGGATGTAGCAACCCAACCGGAGAGCGAATCATAAACATGAATTACAGCTTCAATGAACCACATCTTTTTCCGTTTGAGATCAATGAAGTTCGTACTGAAATCGCAGTTGATAACCCGTATGTGCTACAACAGTATGTTTTTCATTATAAAAACAAGCAGACCCTGCAAGAAATAAGATACATCCTGAGCAAGGTTATGAGTGCACCAGAGAAAATTTCCACCCAAGGCAAGCAACGCTTAGAACTTGATAATGGAAAAGAAGCATACTATGACGAAGACGAAACTACTCAATCCATCTGGTGGGAGGGGGAGAACGGATTTTTGGCGCGATTTGTATATTATATCAACGGAAATCTAGATCCGATCCACACTAATAAATTAGAGGTCTCCGCCTTTATAGACTTAGCTAATCAAATTCAATAGTATCTTCAGACCAGATCACCGGGCCGGCAGTATATACTGTGAAAACTAGCATTCCACGAGGAGGACCAACAGAATATGAAGCCACTGGATATCCATCCAACAGCGTTGTATGAGCAGGTTCAGTCCGACATTGGCAGCTTTCAGGTCTTGAGAAACTACAGACCGAATAGTGTGAGAACCGGGGTTTGGAAGCTGCAATCCGATCAGGACTCTAAATGTTATTACTTAAAAACGTACAGCCGCAAACAGAGATGGCATCCTGAGGTTTATGCATACCGTCACTGGATAGGTCAGTTGAAACCGTATGTACCAGAGTTAATAGCTGCTTACGAGGGGGAGGGCTGGCAGGCTATACTAATTACTGCAATCGACGGGTCCATTATGAGAGAGACGCCACTAAGCCCAAGTGCTGCTAAAGCTGCTTTTTATAAGGCTGGTGAGTTAACAAAGATTCTGCATCTATCGCAGACAGGCCGCTGGTTCGGCCGCCCCGATCAATATGGGAATCCGATAGAGCTAAGTCACCATGCTGACCCGGTGCAGTATGTTGCTGATGCAATACAGGACTTAACTTCTCGGTGTGTTGTTGAGGGGCTATTGCAGGCCTATGAAATAAGGTTAACCGAATGGGCACTTCAGAACGTTCATGTATTCCGGCATAGCAGACCTGTTCCTATTAGCTGGGACTCCACACCAGGCAACTGGCTGGTGGATGAGCAGGGTATTTTGACAGGAATGATAGACTTCGAGAATATGCTGTGGGGGCTGGCTGTGGACAACTTCTCCATTCTGTTCGCCAGATATTTCATAGATCATCCATCAGCCAGAGATTCCTATTTTGCAGGGTATGGACCTGAAGTGCTTAAGGACCAGTCTGCTGAAATACAAATATGCTGCATCAAAATGGCTCTCGGCGATATCTGCTGGGGCACTCACAATCATCAACCCGAGGTCGTCCGATCTGGCAGAGAGCTTATGAAAAGAATACATAATCAGCAGCTTTTCCTGTAAGAAAGCTTGAAGGCAGTGCAAGTTCCATACAGCTTCCCGCCTACATCGCAGCTACCTCTGCCGCCAGCTCACGGACCTGCTGCTGCAGGACATTCACCTCATCCGTTCCTTCCCAGTAACGGGTGGCGAAATGCAGGAATACGTCTATCTTGCGCAGGAGCATGAGCACCGGAATCGCCGCCAGTTCCTCAGGAGTCAGCGTAACCCTGCGGTTATAACCCCGCCAGAAATCACGGATGATCCGCTCCGAGTCCTCATGACTGAGCAAGGCCGACAGAATCACAGCAGCATCCATAACCCTTAAATCCCGGGTGCAAAATTCAAAATCCAGCAGCGCTGTCACCCGGGCGGTATCCGCTCCATCCACCAGCAGATTGGAAGCGTTCAGATCGCCGTGCACCAGCTGATGCGGCAGGCTCTGAAGCTGTTCCAGCGAGTCAGCCACATTGTCGTAGGCATCCACTAATAGGGTCAGCTCCGGCAGCAGCTCCTTCAGAGACTCGGGCGGGTCCGTCACCAGACCATGCAGCGCTTCACGGGTGCATAGCGGATACGAGGTCCGCAGCTCATAGTATGGACGGTATACGGACGGGATGCCCGTATCTATCTCAGCCAGCGCAGCGGACAAGATGCCTGCCGCTTCTCCGAAGGACTCATAGTAATCCGCAGCTTGCCCGGACGGGGATTCCCCTTCAATATAAGCAAACAAGCAAGCGAATTTCCCGCTCTCTTCAAGTTGAACCAAGGTCTCTCCACTGGCAGTACGGATCGGAAGAGGTGTACTGAACGGCAGACCCGCAGCGGCCAGCTTCAGCAGCACCGTATGTTCAAATTCTATTTTGTTCCTGTCCTTATGGGTGTCATAGATACGCAGCACAGCGCGGCGTTCCCCGCTCTCCACGAAATACGTTGTATTATTCCATCCTCCGCTCCGCTTGCGCAGCGAGCCCTTCCATTCAGGCCAGACCTGACTCACTATAGCTTCCGTAGGCTTATGCCCCTTTCTATTAGGTTCAGAAGCAATTGTAGAATCCGGGTACGGCTATGTCAAATCTACTAGGATTGGGGCGGTTCGCTAGCCTCTGATCCAGTCGCCTTTTTTAGCTGCAAAAGACAATTATACAAAACAAACTATCAGATTTACATATATTACTGTATCAAGAGAAAAGGAGGACTTCCAAATGCCAATTTATACTATCGGTGCAGTGCCCAACCTTGAGCCTACCGGAACAGTAATATCGCAATTCGTCGAGCTTCGAATCACCAACACAACCGTTGCAAGGCTGGAACCTATTGTAGTCAATGCTTACAGTGTCGCAGATTCCGGCCCGGAGGGGATAGCTGAAACTCTGAATTTCACAACAACGTTCGGGATTGCCGCTCCAAATGGTGTGGTTACGCTCATCATACCAACGACAGTGGCCAATTACAGTATCACCGTTTCTTCACCTGGTGCTCCCGGATTCGTGAACGACATCTCGCTATACGCAGTAGCCCGGGATGCAGCCGGCTTCATAGTGTTTGATCAGGTATATCCATTCGGAGACTGGAACATCATCGGTCCCGTCCTTAGTTAACTTCATTTCATTGCTCAGGCGAGTCCTGAGCTTTTTTTGTTTCTGGTAAAACTGTACAGAATAGCAGCACGCTCACTATCACGATCACTCCTGATCTGATAAGCCTATGCTTGCACCACTTCAATAATATGCGGAATGCCTGATTATCCGCTATAATGTAATCCATACAATACAAGCAAAGGATGGGATACATATGGACGCAACCGTTAGCAAACGCTGGCTGCTCGCCAGACTCTACGAGCCGGAACAGACCATCGTAGACTGCCGGTTCACATTAGGCCAGCCTAAGGCCGGCAGAGACAGCTATCAACAAGAGCATATTCCGGGCGCGATCTATCTGGATCTGAAACTGGATCTGTCCTCTCCGGTGAGCGAGCATGGCGGTCGCCATCCCCTGCCTGACCCTGAAGTGCTGGCTGCACGGCTCAGCAAACTCGGAATCGGTAATGATACTCGCATTGTCGCCTACGACGATGAGAACGGCATGAACGCCGCCCGTCTGTGGTGGCTGCTGCGTTACCTGGGGCATGAGCAGGTATTCATTCTGGAGGGCGGCTTCAGCCAGTGGAAAGAGGGTAAATATCCGGTGACGGATCATCAGCCGGTGCGGGTGCCTAGTACCTTTACAGCTAATGTTCAGCCGCAGATGCTGGCGGGAGTTGAGGAGGTGCGCGAGGTATCGGAGAAGACAGTTAATAATGCTGGCGCTGAGTCTGAGAGTGACGTCAACGTTGCGGATGCCGTGCCTGCTCTTCCCGTGCTGATCGATTCCCGGGCCAATGACCGCTATCACGGCCAGAATGAGACCCTGGACCCGGTCGGCGGGCATATCCCTGGGGCGGTCAACTACTTCTGGAAAGACACGCAAAATCCGGACGGTAGCTGGAGGAGTGCGGAGCAGCTTGAAGAACATTTTGCCGGACTGGACAAAGACCGTGAGGTCATCGTCTACTGCGGCTCCGGCGTAACTGCCTGCCCGAATGTACTGGCGCTAGAAAAGGCCGGATATACGAATGTGCGGCTGTATGCGGGAAGCTGGAGTGACTGGATTAGCTATGAAGATAACCCGGTGGCCACAGGAGACGAGTAAAAGCCGATTGACCGCATCGGATTTGAGTTTTGGGGCTGTGACAGGTTGCCGGAAGGCAGGCTGCTCACGGCCCTTTTTCGGCATTTTCGCGCGCGCTGTTCCAGAGATCGACAAGCTGGTAATTTGAGGATTGACAATATGACAAGTTAAATTTAAAATAATCACAGCGGAAAAGTATGATTTAATTTATTATAAACTAACCATAGAAGGAGATTTTTAAAATGACCGCTCTCCAAACCTTTAAAGCATCTGCGCATTTGCAAGACGGAGTCCAAGTGAAAGTAGCATCCCGAAACTTTGAATTTATTATTGACGAGCCCAAAAGCTTGGGCGGAACTGATACCGGTATGAATCCGGTCGAAGCTTTGCTGGCCTCGCTGGGAGCATGCCAGTCTATCGTGGCCAGAGTGTATGCGCCTAAATTCGGCGTGAACCTCAAGGATTTCTTCGTGGATGTAGAAGGCGATCTTGATCTGGATGGCTTTTTCAACAAGTCGGAGGTGCGTCCGGGCTATTCAGAAATTCGGTATAGCTTCCGTATTAAAACAGATTCACCCAAAGAACAGGTTGAAGAATTTGTACGATTCCTGGAAAGCAAATGCCCAGTTGGAGATACGCTCGCAAACCCGGTTAATCTCAAGCTGGAAAGCATTATCATCGAAAGCTAAGCAACCGTTCAGAACCGAGAAGCTTCCACACTATGACCTCTTGCCACGGAGCACAGAATGGGACCAGGGGTAGAGACCGTATAGGCGCAAGTGCACGATCTACGGACAATGTACAAAGCGGATCATGGTTACGTATATTAAAAGCAATATCACGGCTTTTTAGTGAAAGCTGTCTTTTAAAGAGGTGAACCGTGTGCCTATTAAAACAGGTAGCCAATACATCGAACGTATCGACCGGCAAAATATCAATATTTTTTACAAAGGAACACGGATCGAAGGCCCTTTATCCAAGCATCCCGCATTTCAAGGTCTCATACAAACCCAAGCCGAAATGTACAACATGCAGTGTGATGAGCATTATTTAGCACAGATGACCTACCCTTCACCCGATACAGGAGAGCCTGTCGGTCTATCTTTTCTTCCACCCAAGAATGCTGAGGATTTACAGCGCCGCAGAAAAATGATTGAACTCTGGTCCAACTGCCATCATGGGTTTTTAGGACGTTCCCCGGATTATATGAATACAGCCCTCATGTCTCTGTTTACAGCTGCCGATATCCTTGAGGAGCTGAATCCGAAATATGCTGAGAACCTCAGGAAGTACTATGCTTACTGCCGGGATCATGACATTACCTTATCCCATGCCTTCATCCAGCCTCAAGCAAGCAAAATATCCGGCCAGATTGATGCTACAGAGGATTCTATCGCTGCTAAAGTCGTTGAAATCAATGCTGAAGGGATGATTGTAACCGGTGCTTTTATGATGGCAACACAAGGGGCTACATGCGATGAAATGCTTGTATTCCCAACGCCTTCCCCCTCGTTTGTGGATGATGATAATCCGTTCGCGTTTGCCTTCGCCGTGCCTAATGATCTGCAAGGGATGACTTTTTTTTGCCGTGAAAGCTACGCAGCTTCATCTGCCTACGACCATCCGTTAAGCTCAAGATATGAAGAAATGGATACCTTAGTCATATTTGACCGCGTTCTTATCCCTCATGACCGTGTATTTTATTACGGAGATGAAATGTACTGTTCCCGATTGTTCGGCGAGAGTCACTTCCATACGCATATGGCCCATCAAATCATCACCCGCTATATTGCAAAAACAGAGTTCTTTCTCGGGTTGCTGGAATCTTTGGCGGAAGAACAAAACGTTATCCCTGAGCCCCATACTATTCAGCCTATTTCCAGAACGATAACTTATTTGGAGACCTTCAAAGCCTTAAGACTTGCTTCTGAAATAGGGGCTTCCCCGGACAAATTCGGATATCTCGTTCCAGACAAAGGTCCACTTTTGGCTTCGTCCGTTCACTTTTCGGAGTTTTATCCGGACCTGATTGAAATGGTTCAACATCTCAGTTCAAGCGGTCTCATCATGATCCTCTCGGAGTCCGACTTCGATACAAGCGCTGGTGCATACCTCAGTCAGTATTTGAAGGGTACGGCTTCGGAGGCGTGGTTCCGAAACGCTTTATTCCGGCTTGCTTGGGAACTCGGAGCGGGTGCATTCGGCGGGCGACAAATCCAGTTTGAGCGGTTATTTTTCGGCAGCTCCCACACACTGGCCTGGCGCATGTACAACAGCTATGATAATCACGAATCCTTCCGTCAAATCATTCACGAGTTCATTGCACCAGAAGAAACCCGATTCGTTATGAGGGGAAGCCGGTAACTCAAAGACACTCTTCTCATTGTTCTGAGGAGAGTGTCTTTTGTCAAAAAAATCATCAATGTCAAAGTCTTACATCTCCATGCTTCCGGGGTAGCTTCAGGTCCAGCCGTCTATTCCTGCAGCTTCGCTACCTGCTCAATCAACGCATCAACGCCTCTGTCTACGGTATAAGGGCCGTTGTTCCAGTTCACACGGGATACATTAATAATCCTGTTGTTCTTCACCGCAGGGATGCTCTGATAGACAGGCTCCTTGAACAGCTCCATCATGGCAGCCAGCTCTTCATCCGTCATTTGTGTAAAAAAGTAATCCGCCGGCTTGTCCACCAGCATCTCCATGGACAGTACCGTTCCCCCATCCGCATAGGGCTTGAATTGTTCAGGCATTGTAAAACCGAAATCCTGATAGATCAGCTTGCCCAAGGTTCCTCCTTCGCCTCCAAGCAGCACCTCTCCGTTACGGATAATGAATGAGATCGCTGTAGTTCCTTCATCAATTTTGATATTGATGTTATCTCGGATGCCCTGCAGCTTCTCGTCGAAGGAAGCAATCCATTGCTCCGCTTCCTCTTGCTTGCCCATAATATCGCCCATGGTTCTTAAGGTATTCACCACATCCGGGTCACCGCCCCAGGCGACGGCTACGGTTGGAGCAATCTTCTCATAGGTCTCAATTACATCTTCACCAAGATAGTCCGGAATGATAATCAGATCTGGCTCCAATGCAGAAATGGCTTCAACACTGCCTGTTCCTGCCCCTATATTCTCCACAGTCTTCATCTCTTCCTTGTATTGATCCAGCGTCTCCTGGTTGACACCCGCCGGCATCAGGCCGAGAGGAAGCATATAACCGCCATAAGCGAGCGCCACTACCGCGCCAGGCTCGACTGGAATTTCCACCTGTCTGGCGAAGCCATCGGTAACTATTCTTGTTGCTGCTTCGGGTTTCGTATTACCGCCTCCACAAGCTGCAAGCAGCACAGACAGACTGAACAAGAGGGATACAGCAAAAGTGGGTTTATGGCTAACTTTCAAATCATTCACACTCCATGCTCTGTATTGATAATGATTATCACTGATATCAATATAGCGTTGTTCTTTCGCTGGAGCAATGAACGATTCCGGCATATCATTGGTAGGAATTGAACCTTTGTGTAACGGTGCGTGCATTTTGAACTGGGCGGGGGTCTCTCCGTACAGCTTTTTGAATAGTCTGCTGAAGTAATAGAAATCCGTATACCCGACACTTTCAGCAACATGGCGGATAGGAGCATCTGTCCCTGCCAGCAGGGTTCTGGCTTGCTGCATCCGGGTCCGGCTCACATACTCCATGGGACTGCAATCATACCTGCGCTTGAATACCCTCACCAAATGATGGGCGCTGTAGTGGAACAGCTCAGCCATAGCTGTCATAGAGAGGGGCTGGCGATAATATTCCCGGATATAACGGGCGATCTGTTCAGCCAGATCCGGTTCCGTCTGCTGCTCTCCCGCCAGCTGGAGCTGACGGAATTGTTCAGACACGAACTGATAGAACAGTCCGGTCACCTGCAACCGTTCCAGCTCCCCTCCGCTTGTCCAAAGCTGAAGCATGCGCTCTTGCAGGGAGAGGATCATCCAGGGATCGCTCCCTTGGAAGACATAGGGCTGCTGGAACGGATTGTGATTGCCCCCCGCCAGGTCTGTGAATGGGCTGCCGGGACAAGGCTTGTATAAGATCAGGTAATAATCAAACGTACTGCTCAAGCAGCAGATATGAAGAACTGCACCTTTGCCGCCATGTACGACCTGGTGATTGCCTGATGCGCTCCCGTACCCGTCCAGCATGACTTTGGCTTCTCCCTGATTCGTGAACACAAACGCACTTGAAGGCAAAGTATAACTCTGAAGCTTCTCTCCCGGCTGCATGATCACATGACGGATATCCAACACTTTCACAGGCACATGATTCCATATCCGAAATCTTTCTGACCACTTCATAGAAGCACCTCATCGTATATTTCCCACATTATAATTGATAACCATTATCATTTACAACACTGCAATGGTGACTGGAGCCACTGAATTTCGTCTGAGGAGAATACGGTGGCAATCATTCATTGGGATTGATTTCATTCAGTAAAACACGAAGAGCCCGCACAGGATGCGGGCTTCTTATGATTGAATGAGGGCGATAATGCTGAGATCCTGCCAATCGCGGTCGGCTGCCAAGGCCCGATGGCTAAAAAGGCGGCGTATCAGCGGTGCCCCCTTTAACACTTAAGATTTTCGAATATCCTTCAATCTAAACTGTCCGATCAGCTGCTGCAAAAAGGTCCCGATCACCTCAACAAATTGCGTGGTCTGTTGTACATGAACATAGTCTTCTCTGAGCGCTGCCAGCTTCTTCTCGACTTCAGCAGAGATGCTGCGGTTATCCATGCTGACGGCCGTGATCTCCTCCATCAGCTGGACAACCCGGTCAATGACCTGAGATTTGCTCGCATCCTGATCATTCGCCTGTATCAGCAGTCTGGTTGCTGCAGCGACACGCGTATTGCCCTCTTCAACTACTTGAGTAACCTCTGCCATGGATTGCTGGGCACGCTCTGAGCCGGTATAGATGTGCCCAATCGTCTCCTGAATGTCCGCTACCGATTGTCCGGTTGATTCCGCCAGCTTACGAATCTCTGAGGCAACAACCGCAAATCCTCTTCCATGCTCTCCTACCCTGGCTGCTTCAATCGAAGCATTTAACGCCAGCAGATTCGTCTGAGAGGCGATCCGCTCAATCATCTGCAATACGTCCTCAATCTGGCGCGTGGTGCCGACGAAGGAGTCCATCGTTTCATGCGTAGCTGATACCTGCAGGGAGATGTTCGACATTTGATCTCCGATATTCTCCACCTCCTCGCGGGCCACTCTGATCTGATCAGCAGCCTGCTGTTCGAGATTCTGTAGAGTTATGCGCATATCCGCCACAGCAGCGCTTACCGCATCAAGGTCTTGAAGCTGCCGAAGAATGCTCTCCACCATGGCTTCAATGCGTTCATTTACGCGTTCAGTCGATTGCTCGGTCTCAGCGGTAGAATGACTCAATTGGCGCTGGCTCACAATGACATCATCCGCTGCGTGCTTGACCTTCAGCAGAATGCTTTCCTGGGAGTCAATCATACTGTTGATCCATTTCGCCGTATCACGCAGCTCATCCGTTCCGAAATCGTGAAGCGGAATTCTTTGGGTGAGATCGCTGCTGCCTTCCGTATTGCGGCGTATGAAGCGGTTCAATTGATGAATACGTCCTGTTTCGGGAAGCAGGATGGTACGGAGAATCATTTGCCAGAGCATCAGCCCGCAGATCAGCACAGCCGTCCCCGTTCCCAAAGCGCTGCCCATCCGGGCAACAGCCCCGCTTCCGTTCAGCAGTCCGGCCACTGCCGCAACAAGGATAGCCATCGCAATCAGCAAGGGCAGCATCAGCTTGGTCACGTTAAAGCCAAGGCTGCGGGTGCGATAGACTTCCTCAAAGTCGGCTTCACACATCATTCCCCACACATCAGGGCAATGTGGAAGCTGAACTGTAACCCCTTTGCCAATGACAGGAATATGGCGGTAGTCCGAGTAGCCTGGAAATGAAACGCATACATTACTGCCGTAAGCAATCACGTTTGCCACACCGGGATGGAGCTCTCCCGAAGCCGGGTCGGTAAACATCAGCTCCAGCTCGGTATGCTTCTCCACCTTCACCGTCCCCCAGCGCGTCGATACCCCATCCTTCAGATTCTCGCCATGTGTGAAGGTGCGGTCCTCAAACCGGCTCCGAGACAACGCAGTCCCCGGCTTAATCCCCACCTGCAGCCGGGGCTCTGCCATGAACAGATAATGGTCGCCCGAATCCGGATAGATATGCCCCGACTCCCGCTGGATCAAATCACCAATAACATCATTAGGCACGCGGCCGCACAAGAAGCCCTCGATCTTCCCCTGCTCCACAACCGGCAGCACAAACAACATCGTGATCTCATCGAAAAAGGTTGAGGTGCCGGGCCCCGCTTGCAGAGTCACCGGATCGGCGTAGGGTCCGAACAGACATTTACGCCCCTCTGCTCCCTCGGAGGCATAGCGTAAGCACGCACCAAGGATACTTTCGTCCCCATACTGTTTGCCACGGTGCGCCGGAAAGGTAGTCGATATTACGGCGCCTTCCCCATTCAGCACAAAAATCTCGGAAAAATCAGCTGCCCTGCCTCGGGTGGCTGTGAATAATGACTCCCATACGGCCGGATCCCCTCCATTTGGAAAACGGTTCTCACCGGGAAGCATCCGTAACTGCTCGTGCAGCCGACTTAAGTAATTCCAATACAATTCAGCCCAATTATGTAATATTTCCTTACGTGTTTCTGCAATTCCTTCAAAAACATCAGTAATATCAGACTCTAAATTCCTGTTCAAGCGATTGGACCACCATAAAGGCAATCCTGTCTTCCAGCCCAGCCAACCAAACATGTATTCTCTCCCCCCAATAAAACCGTTCCAGTTCATTCATACTGAATTCACTCTGTGTATGATCACTGAAGCAGCATACATTCGCCTCCACTTTAATGAGCCAAAGCGTTAATGAAGATGATAAGGCATACTTGTGTAATAATCAATATTCAATTCTGGGTTGAGAGCGGTTCAGACAACAAGCCTGTTCCTGCGTTCATCCGCAGGAACAGGCTTGTTATAGACTATTTATACGATTCAAGGTAACAAGCTCAGCTATTGATCCATTGCAGATATTGCAGCAGCCGCCTAATCATTACTGCGCTCTCTGCGCGGGTTGCCGGCTCCTTAGGGTTGAAATCGCCTGCGGGGTCCCCATGGATAAGTCCGGCTTGCGACAGCAGGACCACAGATTCAGATGCCCATGCTGCAATGCTGTTCTGGTCGGAGAACACTTCAGTTCCGGACGATTGGGGCAGCTTGCCTGAGAAGTTCAGCGCCCGGGCCATAACTACAGCCATCTGCTCCCGCGTAATATAATCCTCCGGCCTGAATAAACCCTTCTCGAAGCCGTCCATGATCCCTGCGGTCTGGATCATGCCGACGGATTCAGCATACCAGGCTTCTGCCGGGATATCTGCGAACGGACCTACCGATGGACGGGCATGAAGTCCAAGAGAACGCACAAGCATTGCTGCAAACTCACCGCGCGTAACCTGTTGCGAAGGGGCAAAGGAAACGCTGCTTATCCCTTCAACAATCAGCTTATTGGCAAGCAGTTCAATGTCAGCCTGTGCCCAATGTCCAGCCGAATCCGCAAAGAAATACCCGGACGTAACGAGCGCATATGCACGGTTAAGCGGCGTGTAGACTATAGCCCGGCCCGCCTGCCCTTCAACGTCAAACACGGCAGGTACATAATGAAGCTCCTGGTCATTATCCACCCATACCACAGTTGTTGTCCCCGGATTGGCTGGTGAGGCAAGAGGAAGGATATGTCTGGTGTACAGAGGACTATAGCTCTCTGCCTGGACACCATCGATATCAAGCGTGAAGTCTACAGGACTGCCGAGCAGCTTATAGCCCTTCTTGATAGAAGCTGCGCTGAAGCTGTCGCTGGTTGCAGATGCGGCTGTGCCCATTCCGACTGTAATGATCTTGCTGTCAGGCCACTGATCTAACGGGTCAAGCCGCAGCTCGAAGCCGATTCCATTTACTTCAATGGTTAACGAAGCGCCCGGCCGTTGTTGTAACACCTCCCTCAGAACGGAAAGCGATACATCAACAAATGCAATATCCCTGCTGTTCTCGAGCTTGATCACAGCTTCCTTGTCTGAAGCAAACGCCTGGACAATAAAAGCATCATCAAGCCTGACCCGGAGCGCCGACCGGCCATCATCCATGGCTTCAAGCGTTGCTTTCGCCAGAAGCTCCTGATCATTAGCAGTAAGCCGGATCAGAACAACGCCAGGATTAGGCGGGCTCGAAACGACAATTGCTTCGTGCACAATCGAGGGCTCCTGAGTTGCCGTCGGCGTCGCTGTTGGTGTCACCGTTGGCGTTGCTGTCGGCGTTGCCGTAGGTGTCGCTGCCGGCGTTGCCGTAGGTGTCGCTGCCGGCGTTGCCGTAGGTGTCGCTGTCGGCGTTGCTGTCGGTGTCGCCGTTGGCGTTGCTGTCGGTGTCGCCGTTGGCGTTGCTGTCGGCGTGGCCGTTGCTGTCGGTGTCGGCGTCGGTGTTTCCGTTGGCACCGGTGTCGGCGTTGCCAGCAAAGTTAGATGAGTGCGGCCTGCATCTGCCGTTTGTCCTGCATACACATTCACTAGCTGCTCCATAGGCGCATAACCCTGTGCAGACAATTGGAGTGTATATACGCCGGCAGGAACCTCATCCAGCCTGTATACTCCCTCACTGCCGGTAACTGCACTGAAGCTGTCTATGGATACAATGGCTCCCGCCAGCGGTAAATCCCCCGTACCATAGACTGAACCGGTAATCGTCCCTGTCTGGACAGTGGCGGGAAGCACCGTGATCTCTGTCTGCGCCATCAAGGCATTTTGCACAGAAGTAATGGTAATCGCCGCTTCGCCAGCAGCGACAGGCTCCACCTGCCCGTTCTGGTCTACGGTTACTACCTCCGTGTTACTTGAGCTCCAGGTGATATCCGGATTCGTTGCGTCTTCAGGCAGAACGGTTGCCTGCAGCCGGACAGAGGGCTCGCCGACCCTCAAGGTTAGCCGGGAGACATTCAGGCTAACACCACTGACCGGAATGAAAGTACGGATATGACCGTCTTCTATTCTGAACTGGTGCCATGCCTGAATCAGCCGGTCCTCATTGACCTCATACAGATCGAGATATTGTCCGGCAAGGACAGCAGGGATATCCGTGTCCGGAATATAATCTACCGCATCCACCGGCAGGGCACTGTCAAGCAGCGGCGGTGACATCCCGGTACTCCCCAGAACATAAGCGAAGCTGTCGCCGGACCGGTTCGGCTCAGCCGTTATTGCCGTGGAGCCTACCACCTGACCCGGATGAATCGCAAGTATACCGATTTCAGGAGCATACTGACTGACAACAAGCTGAAGATCACGTGAAGCGGTGGCCAAGCCCGCATCCGTTACTTGCAGACGAATATTGAAGGTGCCGGCCTCTGCGGGCGTACCCCGCAGCTCTCCACGGGTGCTGACACTGAGTCCTTGCGGAAGGCCGGAGGCACTCCAATTGAGACCAATATGTGCGCCGTCGAAGGCTGACAGGTCTACGGAATAAGGCTGCCCCTTGATTCCCCCGGGAAGCTCCTCCGTCAATACGGCAGGACGCAGGTAGGGATAACCGTTGTTAACATTATCATGAATGTTCCAGGTATGATTGAAATCCCATCCTGCATAGCTGCTCTGCTTCTTCATCTCCACAGTAGTCAGTGCCTTAATATCTATTGTGCTGCTTGTGAATAAATCCGCTCCACTAGTATTGATTCCACTGGCAGGAATTCCTGTTGTCGTCGTGTCAAAAAAAGAATGCTCAATAGTAGTCTCAAATCCAAAAGCTCCAATGCCGCCTCTCCGGGTATAGGTTGCAGCATTCGAAGTAGAGAGGTGTCCTGCGGCATAGGTGTTTTTTATTGTATTATGAAATTGGTAGCTTGTGATCCCGCTCGTGAACACAAAGTAATCGGGAGGCTCGTTGCTTATCTCGCCAGTCGAATAAGAATCTTCTACAGATCCATACCCCTGAGAACCCACAAGTCCACCGGCATACATATTGGGGGAGTTGGCAACAGTGACTGAGGCACTGGAGGATGACATTTTCAGGCTGGTATTAACAATCGCACCAGCTATACCTCCGGCAGCGGTTACCCTACCATCGGTTCCGCTTTTAACACTCCCTTGCGTATAGACCCTTTCAATACTTCCCCCGCTTTGATGCCCCACCAGACCACCAACCATGGAGCCGCCGCTTATATTGACATCCAGACCGAGATTTCGGATCGCACCGGTAGATTGGCCAAAGAAGCCGGTATTAGTGCCGCTGTTACCGGTTACCTCAACACCACTAATCGTATGACCTTGTCCATCAAAAATCCCGCTGAACGCAGCATAAGCATTCCCGCCTAGCGGAACCCAATTCCCCCCGGATAAGTCAATGTTCTTCATCAGGCGGATATGTGCACTCAAGTAATTCTCCTGATTCTGATTAAGATACATAAGCTGCTCTCTGGTGGACACCTCCGCCCATCCGTCTGTAACAGGCGGGATGCCACCCGCTTCATCGGAGCCGGAATCAGCATGGACCACTAAGGAATACAGTCCAAGCTGTCCTACGAGCATCACAATAACCAGCAAGGCTGCCGTTATAGTCAGGTATTTTTTCATTACAGTCTCCCCTTTGGCTACGATAATAATGGTTCAAGCATCTGCAAATCTGCCGAAGCTGCGGATCAAAAAATAGTATAATATATGAATTGAATCGAAAGGTCCCGTTTTTGTTTCAAATTTGAATAGAAAGTAGTGTGCAGCATGAACCTCTCTTCGGCTAACAGCAAAATCTCTGCTCAGCGGATCGTCGGCTTCAGCCGGGAAAAGAACGCCTTATTCCAATGGCTTGCTGCACCCGATGCCGGTTCGCAAATTTTCTCCGTCACGGGTATTGGCGGCATCGGCAAAACCACCCTGCTCACAGAACTGAACGCCGGAGCCCGCCGTACCTCCACGCGTACATTATGGATGGACGGACAAATATGCCTGCAGACTCCAGGTGCTTTTCTGTCCTGTCTGGAGATGAGTCTGGAGATAGAATACGGCCTGACACGGGCAACAGACGAGACGATGCTGGCTTATGCGGTACGGGAGTTAACCCGCCAGCGGACCGTACTGATTATAGATAACTGTGAGCATATAGATTATCTTGAAAGCTGGCTGCTGGCCAGTCTGCTGCCCAGGCTGGCCGAAGCTGAATGTCTGCTCATTCTGGCCTCCCGCCGCGGTCTGCCGACGAAATGGCATAGTCATCCCCTTTGGTCCAAGCGGATTCATTCCTATCCTCTGGAGTTGTTCTCCCGTGAGGAGATCTATGAATATCTGCAAGACAGCGGACTCTCACCAGTCCTTCAGGTTGATATCGTTCAGAAGACCGGAGGCCACCCCCTGCTGCTGGCGCTTACGCTGGATATGCTGCTCCGCCAGGAGCCGGAGAGACAGGAACGCGAATATCAGCTTCCGGGGATACTCAGTGCAGAGCTGCTGAAGGAAGCCTCCTCCCCCTTTATGTATGAGGCTCTGCAGCTCTTATCTCTTCTTCCTGCGGCAGACCAGACAATCCTGAACCAATTGCTGGCCCATCCCCTGTCGGCCTCGGAATATGCGGAGCTGAGCCGATTGTCTTGTGTGCGTACCAGCATGAACGGATTATGCCTGCACCAGCTCGTATCGCGGATGCTGCGGGAAGACTATCAGCGGCGGGACCCAGGACAATATCACCGGATGCGGTCCAGAACGCTTGAGCTGCTCACCGGGAGGTTCCCCGCGTCCAATACACTTCAGCAAATGCAGATTGCCGCCCATGTGCTGGAGCTATACCGCGAGCAGCTGCCGGTTGCCGGCACATATACAGATTTCTCAACCGTAAGGACCCAGGAACGGCAGCGGGGGTATGAGCCGGGGGATCTTCCTTATCTGCACCGTTTTCTTGAGGCATCGCTGGCCCGATCGGACTGGCAGTCGGAGCTGATTGCAGCCGGTGAGCATCATGCGCTGCTGGAGGATATCGCAGCGCATGATCCAGGCAGCATTGTAGTCCTGTGTAACAGCAGCGGGATTCCGCTGGGATTCTCGGCAGGCCTGCGCCTGCATGCACTTACGCTGCCTCTGCTTGACCGTTACGCGCCAGCCCACAGGGAACTGCTGGGGGAATTGGCCGGGCCTCTCTACAGCCTGCCTGCGGAAGCTGCGGATACACTGTTCATTCTGCTGGCAGCGGTAGATACAGAGCAGCCCTACTACCAGCCGGAAGAGCTGGGTGCCATGCTGCTCCAGTCATGGCTGGTTTACACTTCCGGGGGCTTGCGCACCATTGTCGCGACTGCGGATAACCAGTTGAACCTGCTGTTGCCGCTTCTGGGCTTTCAGGAACAGATACAGTCAAGATCTAAGCAGGTTGCTCCAACAGGGCTGATTGTGTGGGACCTCGATTTCCGCCAGGTGACATTTGAGGTGTGGGTACAGCGGGTATTTCAGCTGGCTGTGCAAGCCCCGGAAGCAGTCCTTGCGGAAGAACCGCAGTCTCTGGACTGGAAGGATGTCAAGCAGATTGTTCAGCATTTGTATAAGGATGCCCTGCTGGAAGAGATACCTTTGGTGCAGCGGCTTGGGCTTGCCGGAGAGTATGTACGTCAGCAGGTACAGCATATCCTGACGGATAAGCAGCCGCCTTATCCGCTCACAGAGCTGGAGCAAAGCTTACTGAGAGAGAGTTATTTGCAAAAGAACTACCGGAAATCACAGCTTGCCGAAGCTTTTCATATGAGCCGCACTACATTCTACCGTCACTCCAGGCTGGCATTTATCCACCTGGGGTATGTACTCACAAGGGTGCTGAGGGATATTGATCTGCATGGTGACAGATAGCGGAAGGAGGTGCGAAGAATGAATAACAACAACGGAAATCCTCCTGCGGGAGCCTTCGGACAGCTTGATCAGATGTGGTTCAGGCTTCGGAGCAGCGAGCAGAACAGCAGTCTCACGGGAGGGTGTTCACTCCGACTGCAATTCCTTGAATCGCATCTGCTCCTGATTCCAGTTTCGGGCCGGGGCTGGATCACTGTGGACGGCAAGTATGGCGAACTCAGAGCGGGAGCTGCCTTTGTCTGCCTGCCGGGGCAATTAATCGAAGCCTGCCTGGACGGTTCAGACGAAACGAATATATACATTTTGCGGTTTGATGTCTTTAGCCAGCGGAATCTGCCTGTACAACCGGGCTGGATAAGCTCAACGGAGCCCCAGCTCCCCTTCTCCCTGGAAGGAGAAACAGCGATGTCTTCAACTGTTACATACAGCAAACACTGTGAGGCTATCACCGCTTCCCTTGGCAGTACAGACCCCTTACAGCAGCTGCTTGCCCAGAGCAGATTCTATGAGCTGCTGTACAGTCTGCTCAGCGATGCCAGGCAGTCCGAGCCAGACGATACCGATACGATTATGGAACGGGTCAAGGCCTATATAGAGCAGCATTACCGTGAAGAGCTTTCGATCACCCTGCTGGCGGGCGAGGCAGGCATTAGCGTAAGGCATTTCATCCGGCTGTTCAAGCACAAATATGGTCTTAGCGCCATCGAATACCTGACCGAATACCGGATCAGACAAGCAAGAAGTCTTATGCTTCCGCATTCGAATTATGAATTAAAGGATATCGCCGCTTATGTCGGTTACAAGGATGTTCCTTACTTCCGGCGCAAGTTCAAGCAAATTACCGGTGTAGCTCCGGCCACCTTCATGCGCAATGCCAAGCTCAAAATCGCAGTTTGTCACGGCAGCCTCATAGGGGCGCTGCTCACCCTGAATATTATTCCCTGCGCGGCTCCTGCGGACCATCCCTGGGCTGAATATTACCGGCGAAAATATGAGACGGATGCGGCGCTGCCGCTTGCCCGGGAGGATACTCTACGGCTAGAGCAGCTTACCGTTCTTCGTCCTGATTACATTCTCGGGCTGGAGACATCGGTAAGCCGGGGGATGCTTCCGCAGCTCCAGGAAATTGCGCCCACGTTCCTTGTGTCTTCGCTTCAGACGGATTGGCGTACGCAATTACACTTCATTGGAGAATGCGTGGGCAGGGCGCCGGAAGCAGCAGCTTGGCTGAACAACTATGAGCGCAAGGCCAAGAGCATCCGGGCACAATTGGGTCAAGAACCAGCCATGAACAAGCTGCTCCTTGCCCGCATATCCGGGCAGTCCATTACCGTGCTATCTACGGGAAGCTTAGCTGAGGTATTCTATGATGATCTGCATTTCATTCAGGCGTCCATTGTGGACCGTAGGCTGAGCAATCAGACAATAACCCCGGAGGAGCTGTGGTCGGCTGATGCGGACAAGCTGCTGTTCATTGTGGATGAGGATGCGGCTTCGCAGGCCGTCTGGTCTGCGTTCCGGGACAGAGAGTCCTTGCTGCCCCCTGATCCCGCAGGGTTTTCGCGTATCGGGCACCTCCCTTCCTACCCTTGGACAGAGTATAACTCGTTCACCCAAGAGCTGGTTCTTGACTCCGCGCTGACACTCTGGCGTAATCGGACATGAAATATTGGCGTGATAGTCAATAGTCGAATCGCACGGATTGTTTTATACTCCTAACAGTGATATTGATTCTCACTCTCAGGTGGGAAGACAGGTATTGATACTCAGGAGGTTAGTGAAGATATGCAACAGATGAGACAAAGAATGGTGTTCTGCATGGCGATAGTATTAACATTGGTCATGACGGCTTGCTCCAACAACAGTGGACAGGCCAAGGTGGCCGCAGACGCTGAAGCAGATTCCCGGGTAGTAGGCAGTGAGAAAGGCGAGATCAAAATCCCCGCCCACCCGGCCAGAGTGATTGGATTGTCTGTGGTCTACCCGGAATTCCTGCAGGCCCTGGGGGTTAAGCCCGTTGCTGTACAGAACTACCAGGAGGAGTTCCCGACTTATCTAGAGGAGCCCTTCAAGGATACGCTGAAGATGGGTATAGCCCAAACTCCGAATTTTGAAATGATTCTCTCTGCCAATCCTGATCTGATCCTCGCCCCTACATGGTGGTCGGCTAAGGATTATGACCAGTTGTCGGGGATCGCTCCGACGGTTCTGCTGCCGCAGCGCGATGACTGGCGGGATGAGCTGAAGGATATCGCCGGGGTACTCGGCAAGACGGAGCTTGCAGAGAAGGTAATTAAGGATCTGGAGGCTCAGGAGGCTGAAGCCAAGCAGAAGCTGGATGATCTGGTGGGTAATGAAACGGTGATGTACATGATGGTCATGCCGGGCAGCTTCGTTCTTTACGGGGATCAGATTGACCGCGGAAAATTCCTTCACACTACGCTTGGGCTGGAGATGATTCCGAATTTCCCAACTAAAGATCCTTCCTTATCCATCTCGCTGGAGAAGCTGCCGGAGTATAATCCCGATCACATCTTCCTTCAGTTGAATAACGAGGACGATGCCGGGGTGAAGAAAACCTATGAGGATCTGCTGAAGAGTCCATTATGGAAGAACATGACGGCGGTCAAAAAGAACCAGGTCTACACCATGGCCGGCAAGGATTGGTTCAACCTGGGGATGTCTCCTCTGGCTAACCGTTATGCGGTGGATGCGGTGCTTCAGGCCTTTGAAGGCAACTCCAAATAAAGGGGGACTTCAGATGGGCAACACTGGCGAGCTCCAGGGGGCTGAACGTTACTTCATCTCCCCCGAAGCTATTGAGAATGCAGTGGTTACTTTACGACTGACCGAATTATGTATGCCCGCACATGCTGAGCATCTGCTTACCACTTATGCTTCCATGCTCGGGACTGAGGATAAACGTATAGCGGCAGCCATCTTCTGCACATGGGTCGCCGGGATCTGCGGAGCCAAATACGCACTGCTCACAGCCGCAGACCCGCTGGCTCATGCCTTGCGCCTGAATAACCTGTCTGTGCAACTCATCCGCACGGAGGGGTATCCCGAATTCGCCTTTTTTATCCACGATCAGGGGAACGGGACCTATGACCAGGATGGAGATGGAAAAGAATTATCCGGCGAGCTCGGCATGTTCTACAGCAGTGTTGTCAGACCGGTTATTGACGTGCTTGCCGAGGCCTCACAGACCAGAGCAATGATGCTGTGGAAGCATGTCTATAATCAGTTGTATACTTTTATCGAAGAGGATGCTCTTGACGCTCCCAGTGAGTACAGCCGCACCCAGATCCACGGGCAATTCCAAGCTGCACTCTGGGAGTTGACCCCGGAGGTATTCGGACTTCGCAGCAATCCGTTCCGTATCACCCCCAAGTTCCGGACGGACCCCCACCCTCCGCATGATACGATATCCATTAAGGCGACCTGCTGTCTGGCCTACCAGCTCAGAGCGGATCATGGCTATTGCGGCGGATGTCCTATCCTTTAATTAGAACGGGCTTATAGACTACGCACCGGCTTGGAACCTTTTCCCAGCCGGTTTTTTCTGTGAAATAACATCCTTCACTCTACAAGAATATCCGCCATATTCCGACATATTATTTAAGAGCTTTCGCTCTAATACATATCCGGGAGATGACCTATGTCACAGCTAATTCAAAAACGGCCAGTCCGTTCAACCAGCATCGCCAACACATTGGCCATTGTGCTGCTAGTCATTATTCTTGTCGTCTTCTCGATCCTGGGTACCTTCTTCTATTCCAGCACCCGAAGCATTCTAGTAAGCCAGCAAGAGTCGATGCTGATGACCAAAACGCAGGGAATTGTCAGCCAGTTCGATGCTCTGTTCAAGGAGAAAGGCTCACTGGTCAAACAAATGTCCACCAACTCGATTTTCCAAAAATATATTGAGAGCACTACAGCAGATCAAATCACCACTTCCCCCCACGCCGCAGAAGCACTCGCCACACTGGCGGACATTGTAAAGTCTGAGCCCTCCTTCGCCGATGCCTGGGTGGCCGGGTTATCCGGGAAGGGATATTTCCTCCAAAATGACGGTCTGACCTCTAAATCGGACTTTGATATCCGCGCCCGCCCCTACTTCAAGCCTGTATCCGAATCCAAGGGTCTCTACTATTCTGAACCTTACGCCGACGTCATTAGCGGCAAAATGCTGATGGGCATTTTCTATCCGATTCTGAATGAGAGCAGCCAAATGATCGGCTTCATTGCCGCAGATATTGCCTTCGATGACATCCCGCAGATCATGCAGAGCTACTCCTTGGGAAGCACCGGGTTCTCCATTCTGGCTACCCGCTCTGGCGATATTCTCTACCACCCGGATGAAGCCAAGGTACTGAAGGAGAAAATTACAGAGAGTCCGGGCGATCTAGGCGCCATCGGTAAAAAAATGATTAACGGCGAATCCGGCGTATCGCTCATTGATGATAATGGCAACCCCCGTTATATCGGCTATGCCACCAGCAAGGATACCGGATGGTCTGTAGGCTTAACCATTACCCGGCAAGAGGCGCTTAGCGAGCTGACGTCCTTCACCCGGACGACCATCACCGGTTTTGCTGTTGCCGCTTTGGTCCTGGTGTTCATCTGTTATCTCACACTGCGCTACCTGTTACGCTCCATTCCAAAACTGCTGGCCGCTATCCAACGGATTGCAGACGGAGACCTGACGGTTCAGCTCAATGATGCCTCTCGCAATGAAATCGGACAGATTGCTCATGGCATTGCGGGCATGGTCCAGAAGATTCAGGGCATGATTCAGGTGATCCATAATACGACTCAGGTGCTGACCCAATCCTCCCAGAACCTGCAAGCCATCTCTACCAAAACCGCGATAACCATGAACGAAACGGCTACGGCCATTAATGAAATTGCGAATGCTACCAACTACCAGTCCGCTGAATCCGAGAGCATTCTCCACAAAACCGGTGCATTATCGGATCAAATTGACGAAATCACCAGTGATGCCCAGACTGTTGGAACCATGGTACAGACCTCAGCAGAGCTCAGCAGTTCCGGTCTTGACTTGGTGGAGCAACTCTCCAAAGCTGCAGAAGACAATCACCGATCTACACAAGCGATGTCATCGCTCATTGAGGATATTGATCTGAGCCGTCATGAGATTTCGGGTATCGTAGGCACAGTGAATCAAATAGCGACACAGACCAATCTGCTCGCCCTTAATGCTTCCATTGAAGCGGCACGGGCAGGTGAACATGGCAGAGGCTTCGCGGTGGTGGCTGGTGAGGTGCGTAAGCTTGCCGAGCAAACAGCCCGGGCTACTGAAGAAATCTACAAGAAGGTCAGCGCCATTGAGGAAAAAACAAGCCTATCCGTAGAACACACTACTCATGGCCTTACGATTGCGGAGGAGAATGCCATATCTGTCGAGAATGCGAAGCAGGTCTTCTTCAGCTTGAACAGTGACCTGGAGGAGCTGAAGGTACGGATGCTGCAGATCAGCAATAACACCTCGATTGTCCACAAGCACAAGGATGAGATTCTGCAGGCGATTGAGGTCATATCTTCGACGACCGAGGAGAATTCTGCCTCCACTGAAGAGGTAAGTGCCAATACACAGGAGCAGCTCGGCAGTATTGAGCAGGTAGCTGAACTGTCCAGAGAGCTGAGCGAAATCTCACAGAGGCTGGAGGAAGAACTGCGGCAGTTCAAGCTGGAGTAACGGGGTATGCAAAAAGATCGCCAAGAAAGAGATTCACTTGGCGATCTTTTTGTCATGCGGAGGTCTAAGCCTGGTTCGGTGCTATTTTAACATGTACTTGGTAATCGTCTTAGGCGCATAGCTCCTCGTGATGTACAGCTCCCCGCCTCCCGCATAAATGTAATTATGCCCGGTTTCGTAGTCGTGCCAGCTTGTGGAGAGATGATATTTGATCTGCAGGTTCGCCGGGTCCAGCACATAGAAATCCTCCTTGGCAATATCCCCCTCAAAGGTCTCAGGATCAACGACAGCCGGACGCTCCTGCCATTGGTACTGCTTCTCGACCGTAATCTCGCCCGATGGTGTTATCCGGCAGTACCATTCGCGGTCCCCGGCTTCACCGATCTGCTGCTTGCCGAGTAATTGGTTGTCTTTGCTGTACAATTTGTAGACGTTGTCGCTCTGGATCAGATAGTTGTTGCCGGTCGTATCGATCCGATCCATCTTGTTCACAGGACGCACCCACTTCTTGGTGCCGTTAGCGTCATAGCCGAATAACAGCCAGGTATCGCTACTTCTCATCTTAATCAGGAACGAACCGCCGCGAAGCGGATACACCTGGAAATCAGGATATTTAACTGCTTTGGGAGCGGTGTAGGCAGCCAGCGGTTTCGTCAGAGCATCCAGACTCCGGTATACGCTGACTCTGTTTGTATCCAGCTCCTTATGTACCACATAGCCGTTCGGCAGCACATCAATCACCCCTGAGGCCCATTTGCCGGTCAGCTTAAGCTTGCGTACCTGCTTCCCGTCCTGACTGTACTCGGTAATACCACGAGAAGCTACATTGCCGCTAACCAAGGTTCGAATCACAATATTTCCGTTATCCAACACCACCGGCGAGTAGGACCCAGTTATGGTTTTGGTCCATTTCCGTTTGCCGTTCGGATCAACTACGGTAAGATCATAGGGTTTGCCGCCCCACATTTTATAGAAATAGCTGTAGCCGTTACTGGCAGAATAAAATCCATTAGCAGTAAACGGCTTGTCGTTGGCCATGTCCGAATAGTCATATACCCAGTTGGCAGAACCGTTAATGCGGTCAATGGATGCGTACAACATGCCCGAAGACTTCGTCTTGGAAGGGGCTACGGTTACGGTCTTGACCAGCGGAATGAACATCCGATTCTTACTCTGTAAGGTGTCTATAGTGCCCCAGAAGGTAATGCCATCCGGCAGCGTATAGCTCCATTCCGGCTTCGGGAGCTGTTCCATGACTTTTGCCGCCGATGAGCGTCCAGGAAGCAGTACCTGTGCCGCCAGTAATAGCGCAAAGCCTGCGGTGAAAAATTTCAATCGTTTTGAATTCATAACTCCTATCCCTCTTTTACTATGTATTAATGTTCCAACCTGAATTATTATATGACCACCCAGACAATAAGGACAGGTTATAAATGGATGCTATCTAACCGGTGTGTCCGGCCGCATTCCCGGCGCATTTGCCAGTACCCGGGGCTGTCCATTACAATGACAGTAATCAGGCTGACAATGCCTATTCCCGGGAGGAGAGTATGACATGGTAGCATGGGACCGTGCCGCATGGGGGCAATTAACGGTTGAAGAGAAAAGGCACGCGATGCAGGGAGTGCTTAAGCAGCTGCCCGCTGGCTTCAAGTGGCTGCGGTTAGAGAGGTTCGAACGTTACGGCCAGTCCATAGAAACGGGTGTCTTCGTATATGAGGGCAGTGAATACGTGTACGTGCCGGGCGACACGGTGACCCTGGGCCGCTCAGAGGTACATATGTATGCAGAGATGTCTCCCGTCCGCGAAGCTGTGATCGGGCCATTGCTCGTGCAGCGCCAGCCTGCTTCGGCAGGCTGGTACGAATGTCCGCTGGACCGGCTGGACCCGGAAGAAGATGAGGATGTGCTCGAAGCTATCGAAGAGTTCCGCCAGGGGCCGCATACCAGCTATGAATATTCCCAGTATTTCCGGCTGGAACGGGACGGTGACCGGGTTGTTGTGTACTTGTTCGATAACAGCGAATCGTTCGAAGAATGGTGCGAGTCGGAGCTGCCGGAGGGCTTCACCCTGCCGACTGAGGACGAATGGGAGTATCTGTACGGCGTAGGTGCATCAACACTGTTCCCGTGGGGTGACGAGATTGATACGTCCATGCGGCTCAGGCATGTGTCCGGTTCAGGGCAGGCTAATGCTGAGGACCCGTACCCGCTGGAGCTGCCGAATGGGTTCGGGCTATGCTTCCCCGGCGATCCTTACAAGAAGGAGCTGGTCCTCACACCGGACGGTATCACCGGCAAAGGCGGCGACGGCGGCTGCAATCTGCACGGCGGCCAAGGTGTTGCCCTCGGGTATCTCCCAACCGCGACCGCTTTCCGCGATCCTTATGAGAGCGAGCTTACATGGGAGGATCTGCTGGATTGCCTGGTGTACCGGCGGGTTGTTAGGTTGTAGGATTACGAACATTAGTATAAGACATCCAAAAGCCGCCCTTCCTTCGCATCAAGCGAAGCCGGGCGGCTTTTTCCATTGTAATATTATTTAGTGAGACAGCTTCATAGGCTATCGGTTTCACACACCCTGCGATACAAGCTCTCTCTGGGCTGAAGCTGTTGAAGCTGCTCCTTCTGTGTCCGAATCCGGGCTCTTATCCAGTTCTTCCACACGTGCCACATTCAATTCCTGCTCGTTCTGATGAAGCTCTTTGACCATATTCCTGTAGATATGGGCTTCTTGACGATCCAGTCCGTCACGATTCTCTTTCATGATCCAGGTTTCCACGGTTCGCTTGAGAATTTCGCCTTTTCGTTCCAACAGTTTCGTATAAGTCAACGTTTCTTCATTCCCTTCCTGAAGCTAGAGTTCATACGCCAGGGTGAAGCTCTGATGTCACATCCGGCGTAACGTCTACTATTATACGGGAAAGACCCGGCTCACCCAATGCGGAGCATCCGGACTTACATCGGGTGAGCTGCGCTCAGCGTAGAAGAGGCTGACTCAGCAGGCAGGTTCGCAGATGTTCGGACAGATGCTCCCATATACGGCAAGATAGAAGCAGAATTCGCCTACAAGTCAATATGTGTTCGGTTTTCCGCATACATTCTGTTCGTGCCCTTACTACCGCTTCAGCTCCGCAGCTCCACACGGAACACGCTGCCTCCCCCGGGGCAGTTCTCAGCCATTATGCTGCCGCCAAGCGTGTCTACCAGCTCCTTGGCAATGGCAAGCCCCAGCCCGTGGCCCCCGGCCTCCCGCGAACGCGACTGGTCAGGGCGGTAGAAGCGCTCGAAGATCCGGCTCAGGTCTTCCGCAGGAATACCCATGCCTGTATCCTGCACCTCCAGCGCCAGCCACGTGCTGCTGTTCTTCTGAATGAGCGCAGCCCGCAGAATGACGCGGCCGCCTGCGGGTGTGAACTTGATGGCATTCTCCAGCAGAATGACCATGAGCTGCACCAGCTTCTCCTGATCCTGCTTCACCGGAAGCTCCGCCGGAGCTTCGAGGGTAAGCCGGATCTGCTTCGCTTCGGCCAGCACGCCCAGGCCGGAGAGCGTAAGGGCCAGGACCGGCGCAAGGTCGAAGCGCCGGAGGACCTGCTCCAGCAGCCCGGCATCACTGCGGGCCAGCAGGAGCAGGTCACGGGTCAGCGCGGTCATCCGCTGGACCTCCGAATACATCCCGTCCACCACATGACGGGTGAACGCCTGTTCATTGATGCTGTCCTCCAGCTTCAGCGTCTCGATGGAGGACAGCATCACGCTCAGCGGCGTGCGGAGCTCATGCGAGGCGTCCGCCGCGAAGTGCTTCTGCCGGTCATACGCCTCGCGGACCGGCACCATCGCCTGCCGCGACATCACCCGGCTGAAGACGGCGGCCAGCAGGATGAATACCGCTGCGATGGCGGCCAATACGCCGAGAAGCCAGCGGAATAACTGCTGCTGGAAGGTAACATCTTTACCGGCATACAGGATGCCCGCAGGCTGCCCCTTATGCTCGAAGACCCGGCTGCCGAGCAGATAAGCAGCCTGCGGGCTGTCCTTGGGATCATTCCCCTTATGCAGCAGGCCTGGCCCCTGCTCCAGCTCCACTATCGCAAGTCCCTCCGCTGTCTTGGCCGCCCCGGAATCTGCCAGCTTCAGCACTTGCTCCTTCAGTCCCGGCTGAATCTCGCCGCTGCCCAGCAGACCGCCCTCCGTATTCAAGATCACGTAGAATGACTGATCCGCACTGAGTGTAAATTCCTGATTCCCCGGCCCATGATCCCTCCCTTGCAGCAGTTCATCGAACATAGGTCCTTGCAGCTGCTTCACCTCGGCATCCAGCAGAGAATGAAGCCGCTCCTTCTGGTTATTCCAGATCAGAAGATGCAGAAGCAGATAGATGATAAGGAAGGACAATAGCAGAAATACGCTCATCACCGCACTGTACCGCCAGGTAAGGCGCTTTTGGGTGCGTGCGAACAAGTCATTGCCGGAGCGGCTGGCCCCGGAACGAAAAACATTAAATTTCAAAGCTATACCCCACTCCCCGGATGCTGTGAATGTGCTGCTGTTCTCCGTCCAAGAGTGCCAGCTTCTTACGGAGCAGCTTGACCGTGGCATCGATGGTCTTGAGCGTAACCTCAGATTCCATCCCCCAGATCCGGTCCAGGATCACCTCGCGGGCAAGCACCGTGCCCTGGTTCTTCAGGAGCAGATCCAGGAGCTGATACTCTCTGGGCGTAAGCTGAACCTCCTGCATCCCTGCCGCAATCCGGTGGCTGTTCCGGTCCAGCACCAGCTCTCCGATCCGGCATGTGTCATTCTCCAGCGGGAGGAAGGTCCGTCGGCCCAAGGCCCGGAGCCGGGCCAGCAATTCGTCTATTTCGAACGGCTTCACCAGATAATCATCCGCTCCCGCATCAAGACCGCGAATCCTGTCCTCCAGCGAATCTCTTGCCGTCAGTATCAGGATAGCCCCAAGATAGCCATCCTGACGCAGCTGACGGCACACCTCCCGGCCATCCCGCTCCGGCAGCATCCAGTCCAGCACCAGCACATCATAGCCGGAGACACTGGCGAGATCATACGCCTCATCCCCGGAAGTGACCCATTCAACGGTGTATGCCGCTTTCTTCTTAATCATATGTACGATCAGTTCACCCAGCCGGGTATCATCTTCCGCGAGCAAGATCTTCATGGGGTCCTCCCCTCCCTCTCATCAGGTGCTTGTGTCCTGTACATTTGTCAATATATCAAGATACCACATTCCAGTGAAAATCTGGTGAAAACAATGCAGTTGCCCTTTCTCCGTATTTTCACACTGGGAGTATAGAGTAAGTGGCACGCCATACATTACCCCTAGCGGGAAAGGATGATTCTACGATGACTTCACCACGTAATCTATTCACTCCAAAAGCAAGCAAGCTGCTTGCAGGCACCTTGACGGCAGCACTCATCCTAAGTACTGGCGGGCTGAGCGCCTTCGCTGCCTCTTCCCCATCGGCTACTAGCGTTTCGAGTCCAGCTCCGCTGCTTCCGGCTCCTGAAGCTGGCCTTCCGCCTGCCGGTACAGAGCCGCTAAGCCCGCCAGCCGGAGCACCCGGCGGCCCCGGCTTAGGCGGTCCCGGTCTCGGCGGCATCGAGACCAGCGACCTGCTGGCCACGCTTGGCCTGTCGGCCAGCGGGCTGCGCACAGCGCTTGAATCGGGAAGCTCGCTTAGCGCAATTGCCAAGCAGCAGAACGTGGACTCTCAGAAGCTGCTCCAGCTCACCGCAAATGCAATAGAGGCCAGACTCAGCCAGGAATATAAGGATGGACGTATCACCGAGAGCGTGTATAAGAGCCGCCTCAGTGAAGTCTCCAAGCGTGCGGCGTCCCTGCTGAACCAGACCCGGCCGAAGCCGCCGGTGCCCGGTTCAGCACCGGCAGATACGGCTGAATTACCGCCGCTCGGGCCTGGGCTGGAAAGTCTTGACCGCTCGGAACTCGCCGGACTGCTGGGAATCAGCACCAGCCAGCTTGCCTCCGGTCTCGGCAGCGGACAATCCCTTGCCGAACTGGCAGGCACAAGCGGAACCAGTACGCAGAAGCTGATGGATCTGGTCGCCGCTGCCCTCACCCAGGATTTGAAGGAACGCCTGGCCAGAGGAGACCTGTGGGCGGATGATTATTCAGCTGAACTGGCGAATGTACAGACCCGGGCTGCTGATCTGGTACAGCATGTGCATCCCCAGCCCCCGCATCTCCGGCAGAATGACAAATAAGTCCGGAGATTAAGCGGAAAATACAATACCGGAGAGCCTGTGTCTAACGATGCAGGCTCTTCGTGTTGAAAGGATTTTCCAGCAGGTGCTAGAATAAAAAGTCGTTTCCACTCGAATTCTGTCAGGGAATTAGCTTATAATGATCACACTGCGACTTGACCGAGGATGGAACAAGACCAAGCAATCCAGAATAACCCCAAGGAGGAAGTCCATTGTATAAGGTGCTGATTGTAGATGATGAAGTTTTTGTGCGGAAGGGCTTGATCCGGATTCTGAGCGAATGCTCGCCGCAATTCGAGATTTGCGGTGAAGCCGAGAACGGGGAGCAAGCGCTTACCCTGATTGAACAATTGAACCCGGAGCTGGTGATTGCCGATATCCGTATGCCCGTGCTGGACGGGCTGGGACTGATCAAGAAAGTGAAGACGGAGCTTGTGCAGGAGCCGATTTTTATTATTTTGAGCGGATATGCCGACTTCTCCTATGCCCAGCAAGCCTTCCGGTACAATGTGTCGGATTATATCCTCAAGCCGGTTGACGAACAGGAGCTTACGGTTGCGCTTGGCAAAATCGCCCATATGCTGAACAAAAAGCAGCTCCTCTCCATCACCCGGGAGAAGCCCTTGGTCGAGACGGTCATCGAAAGCCTGCTGCAGACGCAGCCCGATGATCAGGTCATGGGACGGATCGCCTATGCGCTGGAGCTGCCTCTCACCTCTTCCTATACGTACCTCATCGCAGAAATGCAGGATCAGCTTCCTGCCGGAGAAGTCGATTATCTGCCTGCCCTGAAGAACTCTCTGCTGCGTTATTTCCGCCAAGAGGCTCAGACTCTGCTTCTTCATGTACGCACGAACAATCAATACGGGATGATCTTGCCCGGCCAGTGGGTGGATGAACCCCATCCTTCCCCGTGGGGAGGCTACCGTACGATGCTGGATACACTGGAACGGGAGCTTGAAACAAGCATCGCTTTGTTCGTTGGCCGGAAGGTAAGCCATCTCAATCAGATTGTAGCCTCCGGGGCCAGTGCGGAGCAATGCCTCCAGTACCGTTTTGCCGCCGGCTTCGAGGGCATTTATATGGCGGACGAGCTGCTGGAGCTGCCCTTATACTATTTCGATATCGATGAAGGATTGCACAGCAAGCTGATTTACGAGGTCGAAGCCAATGACAACAAGGGTTACAGCTCAACTGTGGATGCTATTTTCACCATGTTCCAGGAGCGCCACTTCGCCCCCGGGGCGGTGACGAACACGATCCGGCGCAGCATGATTGCCATCATCAACATTATCCGGCAGCTTGAAGGTGACGAGAACGCACTGCAATGGATGACCGAGCTGCTCAACTGGCCGCTGAAATACCGTAATTTGAAGCAGCTGAAGCAGGTATTCCAGCAGTTTATCGCCGAAGCCGCAGAATATATCGCAGAGAAGCGCGGCGGCAAGAGCGAAGGCAATATTGAAAAAATCAAAAAATACATCGACGGGCATTACCGTGAAAATATCTACCTCAAGGGTATTGCCGCCGATTTCGATATGAATCCGGTCTATCTTGGACAGTTATTCCGCAAAACCTACGGTGTGTATTTCAATGAATACCTGCTGACCCTGCGGATTGAGGAGGCCAAGCGCCTGCTGCGGCAGACCAAGAAACGGATGTACGAAATCGCGGAGCTGGTCGGCTTCCAGAATGCGGATTATTTTGCCACCCAGTTTGAAAAGCTTGAGAATATGACGCCGACTGATTATCGCAATATGATGATTGGGCAGTAAATAAGGAGGCTCCCTGCCGTGTTCAACTTCCGTCTGAATCATATGAAGCTTAGAAGCAAGCTGATTGTCATCTACATTGTATGCGTGTTCATTCCGATCATCCTGACCAATGTAATGTTCTATCAGGTGACCACCGCCAATATCAAGAATCAGAAGACCGCAGATGCCGAGCAGGCGATGAATCTGCTGCAGGCTGAGCTGAGGACCGTAATTGAAGATGCAGCAGGCATATCCTACCTCTACTCCATTGACCGGCAGCTGATCCAGCATCTGAATACCACCTATGCTTCAACGGACCGCTATGTGGAGTCGCTGAACGCCATATCGAATCTGTTCAACCGGACTGACAAAGAGAACAAGGTGCTGAGCTCCTCGGTGATTATGACCGACAATCCAACCGTTCTGGCCTCAGCCCATATCATTAAGCTGGAGGACAGTATGCGCCAGCAGGACTGGTATAAAGAGATCAGCCAATTCAGCAACACACACCCCCATCTCTATGTGACGCCCGACAGCATCAGCGTGATCCAGCGGCTCACTGACCGCAGGCTGGAGACGTATGAGCATGTCCTGAAAATTGACCTGAACATGAACTATATCCGGCAGATTCTGGATCTTTCCAGCTTCAGCGGTGATTTCTATATTCTCGACCCGTCGGGCCAGGCCCGCTTCGGCCGTCTCTCCAGCGGTCAGCCCAGCGGGCTGATTACTGCGGCGCACACCCTGACCCCAACTGAGATTCCCAAGCCAAAGCAGGCGATTGTGATCGACAAGACTTACCAGAATAACCGTTACCTAAGCGGCTGGTCGATTTACGGCGTCCTGGATGAGACCCTTATTTTGTCAGATGTCAGACAATCCGGGCAATTTATCCTGTGGTTTGCCGGCATTAACTTCCTGGTTCCCACCATTGTAATTATGATCATGTCCCGTTCTATCCACACGCGTATTAAGAACATTCTGAAGCATATGAAGTCTGTAAAAGACAAAAATTTCGGACTGATCCCCTACCACCTGGAGCGGGATGAGATCGGTGAGCTTACCGTCGAGTTCAACCGGATGAGTAAACGTATTGAGAACCTGATCAATGATGTATATGTTGCAGAAATACAGAAGAAGGAGCTTGAGCTGCGGCAGCGGCAGGCTCAGCTGCATGCGCTGCACAGCCAGATCAACCCTCACTTCCTGTTCAATGCGCTGGAGACGATCCGGATGCGCAGTATGATGAAGGGCGAGACCCAGACGGCCCGGACGATTCAGAACATGGCGAAGATTTTCCGCAAATCAATCATGTGGAAGAGCAGCTTCGTTACGATCCGCGAGGAGCTTGAATTAATCGAGAGCTTCCTGGAGATTCAGAAATACCGCTTCGACAACAAGCTTGAATATCACATCGAGGTGGACCAGTCGCTGCTGAGCATTGAAATTCCGAAGATGGCCTTCCTTCCGTATGTGGAGAACGCCAGTATTCACGGGATTGAGAATATAGCGGGCATCGGGTATATCAACATCCAGATCGCCCAGGAGAACGGGCAGATTGTCTTCGTCATTGCAGATAACGGCGTGGGCATGGACCAGGCGAAAATCAGTGAGCTTATGCATTACCTGGAGGATGAGTCTGCCATGGGTGATTCAATCGGGATGAAGAATGTAATCACCCGGCTGAGGATCACCTACGGGGAATCGTTCACCTTCTCCATCACGAGCGAGCCCGGAGCGGGAACCCGCATTTTGCTGCGTCTGCCTCTGGAGAACAAATAAATATAGGGTATACCTTAATTATTCAAAGACTGATCTAAGGTTTGCCCTGTAACAAAGTTAAACGCTTTCTTTTATAATGAGGTTGTTCAATAGCACAAAGTAAAGAAAGGGGATATGAAATGCGTACAAAGAAATGGTTGCAAACCGGACTGGCTGCTGTTATGGCTTCAGCCCTCCTCATTGCCGGCTGCTCGGGCGGTAACAACGGGAACAAGAACAGTTCCAGCGGCAACGACGGCGAGGTAAGCACTGAGCCGGTAACGTTCACTTACTTCGGCTTCGGGGCCAACAAGGATACCATGGCCAGTGATACTACCATCGGTAAGAAGCTTCAGGAACAGACAGGTGTAGACTGGAAAATGGAATACGTAGTTGGCGATGGAAGCACCAAGTCCGGGGTTATGATTGCCGGAGGCGACTATCCGGATGTCATCTCTCCAGTCGGCGAGCTGGCCAAGCTGCTCGATGCCGGTGCATACATTCCGCTCAATGATCTGATTGAGAAGTATGGCCCTAATATCAAGCGTGTCTACGGCGATTATATGAACAAGATCACCAATGAAGACGGCAACATCTATATCCTTCCCTTCACTGCAAATGTAAACGGATACTTGTCACCCCCGGACCCTAGCAGCACCTTCTGGATGCAGAGACGCGTCCTTAAGGAGTTCGGTTACCCGGAAGTGAAAACGCTTGACCAGTACTTTGACCTGATTGAGAAATACCAGGCCAAGTACCCTAAGGTGGATGGTAAAGACACCATCGGCTTCGCCACCTTCGCCGGTACAGCCGGTGAATTCTTCACCATCACCAACCAGCCAATGCATCTGGCCGGTTATCCGAATGAAGGCGGCGTCCTGGTGGACATGGAGTCTCATGAAGCCAAGCTGTATCAGGGAACCGAAGATGAGAAGCGCTGGCTGGCCAAATTGAACGAAATGAACGGTAAGGGTCTGGTTGACCCAGAGACGTTCACAGCGAACAAAGACCAGTATCTGGCGAAGCTGACCTCCGGCCGTGTGCTCGGATATGTCAACTATTCCTGGCAAATCAACGACGCCACTAACAACCTGAGATCCGCTGGCAATGACGACCTGCGTTACGTTGCCCTTCCTATCGTATTTGACGAAGGCATTAAAGACGCTTATGTTGATCCTCCGTCCTTCGTGAACAACCGCGGGCTGGGCATCTCTGTCAGCGCGAAGGATCCGGTCCGCATCATCAAGTATTTCGACAACCTGCTGACCGACGAGAACCAGAAGCTTGTAGAGTGGGGCATTGAAGGCGAAACTTACACTAAGAACGCTGAAGGCCGTATGGTGATGAGCGAAGAACAGCTGACAAACCGCAACGACAATGATTTCAAACGTAAATTCGGCTTCGCTTATTTCGATTATGAATGGCCGCGTTATGGCGACAACTCCGTTTATGATGACGGCAACGCCCACGTTCCGTTCAACCAGCCGGAAGTTGCAGCTATCAACTACACAGAAGGCGACAAAACACTGCTGAAGGCATACAACCTGAAGACCTTCTCCGACTTCTATGCCGAGCCGGTAGAGCGTCCATGGTACCCTGCTTGGAGTATTGAGAAAGAACCGGGCTCCCCTGAGCAGCTCTTCAGCCAGAGAGCCGGCGATTTGCAGCAGAAGTACTATCCTCGTATGGTGCTTGCTGCCCCTGGCCAATTTGAAAAGGTCTGGAGTGAATACCTGGCCGAATACAACAAGCTCGATGCTAAGGGCTACGAAGAATTCATGACTAACAAGATCAAGGACCGCATCGACGGCAAATGGTAAGCGTCCGCTTCCCAGATGCAGCATGATGAACCGGGAAAAGTGAAGCTCGCCTTCACTTTTCCCTTCTACACTTACACTTGTTAGCAAATAGAGAATATGGAGCTTGGAAAGGGGACGGTACAGGTGGGAAAAACCGCTGTGCAGTTGGCAAAATCGAATAATACCGGCACTTCGCGCTTCAAAACCTTTTTTAAAGAGCTATCTAAACAGAAAATGCTGATGCTGATGTCATTGCCCTTTCTGTTATGGGTGATTGTATTCAAATACCTCCCCCTATGGGGATGGACGATTGCTTTCCAGAAATTCAAGCCAGCCAAGGATCTGTTCGACCAGAAGTGGGTCGGCTGGGACAATTTCAAGTTCCTGTTCCAGGAACAGCAGTTCTATCGCGTACTTCGTAATACTCTGGTTATGAGCTCTATTAACCTGGTACTGGGTTTTGTAACGGCTATTGTTCTGGCCCTTCTGCTTAATGAGCTGCGCAATGTATTCTTCAAACGCACCGTTCAGACGATCAGTTACCTGCCCTACTTCATTTCCTGGGTCGTAGCGGCCAATATTGTACAAATGGCACTGGCACCGGAAGGGATCATCAATGTGCTGCTGGTCAAAATGCAGCTTATTGATCATCCAATTCTGTGGCTGGGCGAAGGCAAGTATTTCTGGGGAATACTCGGGGTTACGGAAGTCTGGAAGAATGTCGGCTGGAATACTATCATCTATCTGGCAGCCATCACCTCCATCGACCCTTCTCAATATGAAGCGGCTGAGATTGACGGGGCATCCCGTCTACAAAGAATGTTCTATATTACCCTGCCGGGTATTAAGCCGGTTATCGTACTGATTCTGATTATGAATCTGGGCCATATTCTGGAGTCCGGCTTCGAGGCGCAGTACCTGTTAGGTAACGGGATGAACCTCGACTATTCGGAGAATCTGGATATCTTCGTACTGAAGTACGGGATGCAGATGAATAACTTCGGGCTAGCCACCGCAGCAGGTATGTTCAAAACGCTGGTCAGCTTCATCTTCTTGATCGCAGCCAATAATATCGCCAAGCGTATGGGCGAAAGCAGATTGTACTAGAAAGGAGGACACAAGTAATGGCTAAATCCAAAACCAATTCATACCGGAATTCTTCGTTGGGTGACCGAATCTTCGACATATGCAATACGATCTTCATGATTCTCTTGGTCATTGTTACCCTCTATCCGTTCCTGAATATGTTTGCTTTATCGTTCAATGAAGCGAATGACTCTGTCCGCGGGGATATTTATATCTGGCCTCGTGAATGGACGCTGCGCAACTTCGAGTATGTATTCAGTGAATCCAACATCTTCTTTTCAACGTTTGTCTCTGCAGCACGGACGGTAATCGGCACTGTGGTCTCCGTATTCTGTACAGCGATGCTGGCCTATACGGTAAGCCGTCCGGAATATAAGCTGAAGAAGTTTGTGTCCGTCACGTTTATTTTCACCATGTACTTCAGCGGCGGTCTGATTCCAGGCTACCTGCTGATCAAAGAGCTGAACATGCTGAACAGCTTCTGGGTCTATATCATTCCGGGCATCATCGGCGTATTTAATATGATCGTCATCCGCTCCTTCATTGAGGCACTGCCTGAGGGACTGATGGAATCGGCCAAAATCGACGGCGCAGGCGACTTCATCACCTTCTCGCGCATTGTGCTTCCGCTGACCGTTCCGGCGCTGGCTACCGTCTCCCTGTTCGTAGCGGTCTATCAGTGGAATTCATGGTTTGACGTCTTCCTGTACAACTCCTCCACGCCAAGCCTGAGTACGCTGCAATACGAGCTGATGAAGATGCTGTCAACATCCAACACCGCGATGTCCAGCTCCTCGGCAGCCGATGCCTTTGCGAACGCGCAGGGCAATAAAGCGACTGTTACACCGACCTCTATCCGTGCTACGATGACCATTGTAGCGAGTGTACCGATTATCATCGTCTATCCGTTCCTGCAGAAGTATTTCGTTAAAGGGATGGTTGTCGGTGGGGTAAAAGGCTAATTGTAAAAAGCTCTGCACATAAACAAGCGATCTTCGGAAGGCCATCCGCCTTGTCTGAAGACCGCTTGTTTTTTTAATTACTTTTGCTTGCCATCGAATACGGACCAGCGGGCATTCGGGTCAATGCCATCGCCCCCGGCACAACTATGACAGATATGATTCAACAATGGGTCTCCATCAATCCTGAGATTATCGAGCAAATCAGTGCCAAAACGCCCCTCCGGCGTCCGGCTGAACCCATAGAAGTCGCACAGGCTGCGGCCTGGTTGCTTAGTGATCAAGCATCCTTCGTAACAGGGGTCATCCTGCCGGTAGACGGCGGGCTGAGTGCCTAAAGGCCGCTTACCCTCCCCTTTTCTATCCGGCTAATACTTGTCTCAGGAGCTTATAATCCATACATTGGTAAACCGAAACAGTAATGGACTATAATATACAGGTAAAGTAGCCCGATGACGTTCATATTAGTAGTTGGGAGAACGGGGAGTGAACTGTCTATGAATATAGCCGCTAAATTCGTGCAGCGTTTCAGAGAATACGATAACCGGAATATGCTTAAAGCCTATCGTGACAAAACGGAGCAAATCCGCACACGGAATTTGCAGGCATGGGATGACACCAAGCTTCAGGAGGAGTCCTTCCGGCTCCAGCAAGCTGCCCAATCCGGCATAGCTCTGGACGAGCTGCTTGTCGATGCCTATTCATTAGTCTGTGAGGTTTCCTCAAGAACACTCGGCTTACAGCCTTATGATGTCCAGATCATGGCCGGGATCGCCCTGCATGAACGAATGCTGATCGAGCAGCACACCGGTGAGGGCAAAACCCTCTCAGCCGTAATGCCGGCCTATCTGAATGCGCTGACCGGCAAAGGCGTTCATGTGCTGACCTTCAATGATTATCTGGCCCGGCGGGATGCGCAGTGGATGGGTCCCATTTACCGCTTCCTGGGACTATCGGTGGATTCGGTTCAAGCGGGCATGAGCCTGACTGAGAAACGGGCTGCCTACAGGAGCGATATCACCTATGTTACGGCAAAAGAAGCAGGGTTCGATTACTTGCGAGATACCATTGCGCTCACGGAAGCCGCTACGGTACACCGCCCTTTCCACTACGTCATCGTGGACGAAGCCGATTCCTTGCTGCTTGATGAAGCGCGGGTACCGCTTGTAATCAGCGGAGAATCTGAGGTCAGTCATAGCGACGGCATGCGATACGCGGATCTGGCCCGGCAGCTGCTGGCTGGAGAACATTACGATTATGACGAATTCCAGCGGAACGTATACCTGAACGATGTGGGTGCTGCCAAAGTAGAAGAGTTGCTGGGATGCGGTAATCTCTATGATAGCCGGAATAGTCAGCTGCTAACCTCACTGAATTGTGCACTGCATGTGGAGACCTTATTAACGAAGGATATTGATTATATCGTCCGTGGCGGTGCTATCGAGCTGATTGAAGAGTATACAGGACGCGTGGCAGAGAACCGTTATTTGCCGGACGGGCTGCAAGCGGCATTGACAGCGAAGGAAGGACTGAAATGGGCTGCAGGCGGGAAAATACTCGGTACGATCACTATTCAACACTTCATTAGCCTATATCCTGAAATCTGCGGAATGACGGCTACAGCCTGTGCCTCCGCTATGGAATTCAAGGATATCTATGCTCTGCAGGTGGTACAGATTCCGCCGAACCGGCTGAACATCCGGACCGATTACCCGCACCGGATCTACACACACAAGGAAGCCAAATATCAGGCGCTCGTGCAGGACATCTCCTCTATTCACAGGGAGGGCCGTCCCATTCTGATCGGAACCGCAAGTGTTGAGGAATCGGACATGCTGGCTGCGGAGCTTGCGGCTGCCGGGGTTCCCGCTCAGGTGCTGAATGCGAAGAATGATGCTGAGGAAGCTGATATTATCGCCAGAGCCGGAGAACTGGGCGCCGTAACAGTCTCAACGAATATGGCGGGACGCGGTGTCGATATCCGGCTCGGCGGCGGTGATCCGGTACAGGCAGACGCTGTCGCCCGGCTCGGCGGCTTATATGTCATTGGCACCCATGTGAACGAAAGCGTACGGATTGACAACCAGCTTCGCGGGCGTTCCGGCCGCCAGGGCGACCCGGGGGCTTCTGTCTTCTATGTCAGTCTGGAAGACGATCTGATGCGCCGCTTCAGCTCCCCTACCCCAGCCCATGCGGTCAGACAGCAGGAAGCTATTGAAGAGCCTTTGCTTGGCCGGAAAATCGTAAGTATTCAGCAAATTGTAATGAGTCAGAACTTCGATATCCATAACGAGCTGAACCGTTATTCGGATATGATCGAGGACCAGCGGCGGATTCTCTACGCAGAGCGGCTCAGCATTCTGCTGGGCGAGCAGCCGATGAGCCCTGCGGAGCAGCGGGTACGGCTATTCTATATCGATGAATGCTGGGCTGACCATCTAGCCTTCGTCTCCTATCTCCGCGAAGGCATTCACCTGGAGAGCATCGCCAGCCGCAGCCCGATCGATGAATTTCATACACAGATTACCGGAGCGTTCGATCAGATCCCGGGCAAGATCAACCGTGCGGAAGAGGCGATGCTGGTCAGGCTTGGAGGGTCCAATGATCCGGCTGAATGGGAACGGCTGGGCCTTAGGAGCCCTGCTTCGACCCGGACTTATATCATTAATGATCAATATCTGCAAAATAAGCGCAGCTCATGGACGGGAACGACCGTTGTAGCTTTTTGGCTTCGTCCCTTTGCACAGAAGGTACTATCCCCCTTCATTAAGCAACCGAAATACTAATATGGCTCTTATTGCAGAAGTGGAAACGGCTAGGCCGTCCTTAGGAGGATGGCCTAGCCGTTTGAAGTTAGTACAGAGAATGAAAGGTATTCTGTCGATACCCTACGAGCAGATAATCGCCGCACCTGTGGGTGGGATTTAAAACAAGTGGAAAAACGTATCTTAATTTTCACCTGTTTGTTGAATTCAGGAAAATAAGTGGATAAACAGCAGCTGCTACTATCCATTTTCGCTATTAGACGTTCTTGGAGACGAATTAAGTGCCCTTTTTCCAATTGTTGTCGTCGCAGGGCTCCAGCCTCCTTCAGTAAATGGATAAAATCCATCTATTTCCTGCTAGTAGAGCGTCAGAGTTAAATATATGGATTGCTGTAAAAAAGGCTTCGAAATAGAATCTAATGTATTCCGTACAATTGAATGTTGAACAAAGGCCTGTTTTCACCCAGAATACAAGATTCTACTGTATACAATACAATAGAATCTCATTTTACGGTCAGTAATCCATTTTCTATTGCAGGAAATACAATAGAATCTCATTTTACGGTCAGTAATCCATTTTCTATTGCAGGAAATACAATCACCTACTTGAATGCTACTTAACTGTAGAACTCCCAGAATACAAGCTGGGCCAGCAGAATTGCCATCATCACCATGGGCACGATGACAGACCAAGGATAACGGGCCGTTGAAGCAGGCGACGGAGTCAGGTGCCTCTTCCTGGTTAGAAACAGCGCAGCGATAAGCAGTGCAGCCAGTCCGGTTAGCCCAATATTCACTATAATCTGCGGATACACCTCCGCATAGGCACGTTCATTGTTGCTAAGCATCCGTAAGGCCAGCACCAGATTGTTCACCACCAGACCGGTACCGGTTAAGGTCAGTCCGGCCGTCAGCTTCCGGTTGGCGGATCGGGGTGCAGGACGGTTACGCTGTGCTCTCCTTTTGCGTAATAGCATCTGTACCAGCCACACGAACGGAGCAATAACAAAATAGACGATAGCCAGCGCTGCAAGTGCTGCACTTAGAATTAGTAACGGCATGGACCGGCCCGGAGACAGCGGCAGATAATCGGAGGTGTACACCGAGACAGCCTCTACCTTCCCGTCCTTCATTGTGGCATACAGCATCGGCCAGGCATCCAGTCCTGAATCCCCGCCCGTCTTCTCATAGAGGTACGGCTCAACCTGCTTATAGCTTCCGCTCATCCCGGCAAGTGACACCTTAAGCTGATCTGCTCCCTGAGGCTCAAGCTTCATCATCGTCAGATATGGGAACAGCTTCATGAAGCCATGGCCGGGACGGCGCGCCGCGACGAATCGGCCTTCCACCTCTGACACGTCCGGCAGAACCGCTGCCTCCGTCTGCGCTCTCTGCCCCACTACCGCTTTGGTCAGACCATGTACAATGTGGGATTCGCCCGCCTGGTTCGTCATAATCACGACTGCAAACCGGTCTTCAGGCACAAGCATAAGGTTGGTGGCAAAAGCAATCGTGTTCCCGCCATGTCCCAGCGTCCGGTGTGCCCCGGGATACTCCCAGAACCCGTGGGCGATGCCCGGCATGCCTTCTGCAGCAGAATGACTCCGGGTCAGCATCGTACCAAGCGTACCGGACTTCTGAAACAGCGGGGATTGCTCTCCGGCTGCGGGCATGAAGGCCATGGCGAACTTGGCCAGATCCTCCGCAGTCCCGTTATTTCCGCCGTTCGGGTACATGGACATATAATTCCATGAGCCTTGTTTGAAGGAGCCTTGTCCGGCGAAGAAATACCCTTTGGCCTTGAGCTTCAGCAGTTCCGGGCGGTCTTCCACCACGGAATAAGCAATGGAATGCTTCATGCCCAGCGGCTCAAAAATATGCTGCTGGACGTATTCATGATAAGGCTGCCCGCTGATTCTCTCCACAATATAGGCAGCCAGTGAGTTGCCGTAGTTCGAATAAGCGACTACCTCTCCCGGTCTGTAGATCTGTGCCGGCTGAGCCAGCCTCAGACCTTCTTCCAGTGACCGCACTTCCTCAGGCGACTGGTAAGCCATATCGAACATATACTCTTCAAATCCGGCATTGTGGTTCATCAGATGCAGCATGGTGATCGGCTCGTCATACTCCAGCTTGGTCAGGAAATGCTCCGGCAAAAGCTTACGGATATCTTCATTCAGATCCAGTTTGCCCTGCTCAGCCAGTTGCATTACGGATGTCCATACGGCGAGCTTGCTGATAGAGCCCCATTCCATGACCGTATCCGGGGAGACAGGGCTCTGTTGTTCCACGTCGGCGAAGCCGTACCCCTTGGACAGCACGACCTGTCCATCCTTCACCATCACAACGGAAGCGCCTACGGTCTGCGTTCCTATGTATTCTTTTACATAATCGTCTACAAAAGCTTCCAGCCCGGTCAGCGGAATGCCGGATGGGGTAGCTCCACCTGCTCCAGTGCTGCCTTGCTCTGCGGCAAATGCTGTAATACCGCCCGATAGCAGCAATAGTGCCGAGAGTATGATTGTGAACGTTCTTTTCAACAAATAAGACCTCTCCTTTAGTCGAGTAAAATCCTGTTGCTGTTGCCTTCCTAATTCTAACAAAAAACCTGACCGACTACCGGAAAATTTCCTTCAGGCCGATTTCCCTGATAGTATCTATAGTAGAAACAGCATCAGCATCTCTATGGAAGAAGGGACAGACTATGAATAAATTTCATACCACGTTAGCTTATATAAATGAAGCATTGTACGCACCGGCCCGCTTAACTGTCGCTTCCATACGTGAAGAAACACAGAACGCCGAATATGGAGCCGGTCTATTTCAACTGGGTGATCTTTCCGTCCGGTTTCGGGTTGCCAAAATCACCCCCACGAAGACCGGTCAATTTGTCGCGATGTGGGAAAAAAATGTCGGGCGTAAAAACCAGGCCTTCTCCTATGCCGATGCCCCTGATTTGCTGGTCATCAATACCTTCCATCCCGTCAACGGGGCGCTTGGACAGTTTGTCTTTCCGAAGGACCTGCTGAAAATGCATGGCGTGCTGGCAACCGATCATACACCGGGAAAAATGGCGATACGGGTATATCCAGCCTGGGATACCGTAACCAATAAGCAGGCTTTAGCAACACAGAAGTGGCAGCTCCCTTATTTTGGAGTAGTTGATCCCATGAACCTTCACCATATGCAGGGGTTAACCCAGTTGTATCTGCCTGCCATACCGTTTAGAATTTAACAGATCACACCTGCATCGGAAAGGAACTACATCTATGATTCTATTCATACACCGCAAGGACCTGCGGACTTCTGATCTGCCGGCCTTCGATGCCATAGCTTCGGCGCAGGAAGACTCGCTGCATGTATTAATACTGGAGCCGTTCCTGCTCCGGAATAAGCGTTATCTGGAGCATAGCGGACAGAATTTCCTTCAGCATGTTGCCCGTCTTCAGCAGGAATATGCGAAACAAGGTAAGCTGCTACATCTCCTATATGGAGAGCCGGAGGCGGTCTTACAGCGTCTGGCCGGGGTACATCCTATCCAGGAAGTCAGCATCCATGCGGATTATACACCTTATGCGCTCACCAGAGACCGGCTTCTGCAGGATACCGCCTATGCGCTGAACCTCCGGTTCCATGCCCGGCATGACAGCATGCTCTGTGATCTGGATGCATTCATGGACTGGTGCGGCCGGAGTGAGCCGTTCAAGGTGTTTACTCCCTTCTACCGCCGCTGGCGTACTTTTCTCGCGCAGCGGTTCCAGCCGCCGTACGCTGCCGGGCTAAGTAGTCTGCGAACCGTTGATCTTCACCCGCAGCTCGCAGACGCCTTCCAGCTTCCCGAAGAGATTGCCCGGGAGCTTACAGCGCTGGCTCCCGCTGCAGAGCAGATGAACCCGGATCATGTGCTCGAGAGTTTCCTTCACGCAGACCTGCAGGATTACAAGATCAACCGGGATCATTACGCACATGAACGCACCAGCCGGATCAGCAGGCATTTGAATACGGGAGCGATCTCGGCACGGACACTATATAGCAGACTTACTGAAGAAGAGGATATCGGCGAAGACTGGCTGAGACAGTTGGCCTGGAGGGATTTCTATCTGGGTCAAGCACGGCTGGACCGGGATTTCTTCAATTATGAGAATGTATATGATCTCTCTGTGCTGGGGACACAGCACTTCGAGGCCTGGGCTCAGGGCAGGACCGGCATTCCGGTCATCGATGCAGCTATGCGCCAATTAAACGCAACCGGCTGGATGCCTAACCGGCTGCGGATGATAACGGCCATGTTCCTGACGAAGAATCTGGGCTGTCCCTTCATCTATGGCGAGCGTTATTTCCGGCTGAAGCTAAGCGATTATGACAACGCCCAGAACCGTGGCGGCTGGCTGTGGAGCTCTTCGCTCGGCTTCGATGCCTCTCCCTATTTCCGGGTAATGAATCCGGTCACCCAATCCCAGACCCATGATCCCGGCGGCAGCTATATCCGCACTTGGCTGCCGGAACGCGAGGACTGGTCTGATAAGGACATTCACCTGCCCGCCGAAGATGCCATTGTGGATCTGAAGCGGTCCCGGGCATACGCCATCGAAGTCTACAAGGAGATCATGCGGAGCCGGCAAAGCTGAGGAAGCCGAGGAAGCCACCGGCTTACAGCAGGATCAGAATTCTTTGTTCCGGTGAATCCGCACGGAAATCAGATACGACACCGCGAACAGGAGAACAGCAAGGAGCAGGGTGACATACCCGGTTTCAGGACCATTATAGTTCACATCGTCCATATACAGGTTCAGCAGCATCCACACCAGGAAACGAAGGCCCACCGCTAGCCCTGCCGATATCATCACCATCTGCTCGCTTTTTTCCACACCGAATTTAAGAATGACCGGATAATAGATCGCCAGGGTGGAGATAGATAAAGATAAACCGAAGGTATACCCGGTGGACAGGTTCAAATGTGCTATGTCTCCCTTGCTTACATAGGTTAATGCCAGAGTAACCAGACTTACAGCGGTGCCCATGAGCATTAACATCAGGAAGGACAGGTACTTCGCATGGATGACCGTTCTCCTTCTGATCGGCATGGTGAGTTCAAACCGGTTCCATTTAGAAGCCTCATCCATCTGCAGGGAGGCCCCGATGCTCAACACAAAAATCCAAATCTGCGCCGCGATGACTGCATTCAGTACACTGTGATCCACCCCGGCAAAGGAAACCAGCGACAGAAGCAGCGCAATGCCGAGGGAGGATTTGATGTTATTTTGCAGTGAGTAATAATTATTTAACAGCAGCCCGCGCATATTATTTCTCCCCCTTTACGAGCAGCAGCAGAATTTCATCAATGGATACCTGATCCACCGTAATCCCGCTGTATTGTTGCCCGAAGCCTCTTCTGTCCTTCACCAGCACATCGGTCTGATGCTCCTTCACCCGGTAAGCCAGCCTGTCACCTTCAGCAATACGCCGGAACTGGTCGCTGGTGCAGCGGGCCACGCCGTAGTCATAGATCAGCTCATCTTTCATCGCAGTCAGAATGATCTTCCCTTGATGAATAAAGGTAATATAATCGGCGATCTTCTCCAGATCGCTTGTGATATGAGAAGACATCAGTATGGCGTGATGCTCGTCCTCAACGAACTCCAGGAATACCTCCAGAATCTCCTCTCTGGTAATGGGGTCGAGTCCCGAGGTAGCCTCATCGAGAATCAGCAGCTTGGGATGATGCGACATGGCGGCGGCTATGGCAAGCTTCATCGTCATGCCCCGCGAGAATTCCTTGATCTTCCTATTCATGGGCAGAGCGAACTTGTCCGTAAGCCTCACATAGAGCTCCTGATCCCATTGCCGGTAGATTCCGCGCATCACCTTAGCAAGCTTGCCGGGGGTCAATATCGTCGAGAAATTAGCTGAATCAAGCACAACCCCGATGTCTTCGCGTAAAGCAGTATCCCTATCCGTCATCTCCTGGCCTAACAGCCGGATTGTACCGCTGTCGATCTGAACCGTGTTCAGAATAGACTTGATTGTTGTCGTCTTCCCTGCTCCATTCTCACCCACGAACCCCATAATGGTTCCGCTGGGAATTGCTAATGATACATTATCCAGCATAAAGCCGGAGTCGGCATAGGACTTGGTCAGTCCGGTGATTTCCAAACTAAGATTCATGATTACCCTCCTTATAAAAGACAGTCAGCATGTCCACCATCTTTTCCAGTTTGATTCCGCTTGCGCGGGCGATCTCGGCCGCTGTGATCAGATGCTCCTCCACTTGCTTCTGCTGCTCTTCCTGAAACAGGGCCTGGCTCACGGCGGAAACGAAGCTCCCCCGGCCAACCGTAGTCTCAATGAAGCCGTCGCGCTGTAAATCCTCATACGCCTTCTGTACGGTGATGACACTGACTTGAATGGATTTGGCCAAGGCACGCATCGAAGGTATGGGATCTCCTGCCTGAAGCTCTCCGCTCATAATCTTGCCTTTGATCTGCGAGGTGATCTGCTCATAAATGGGCTTGTTCCTGTTACTACTGATGATGATCTCCACACGCTGCCTCCTTGCGTGAACAGTGTACTTATTGTACCAGTACAATATAGCCGATCTACAGGTATTTGTAAACCTTTATCCAAAAAAAAGAGCTAACCCATCTCGGGTCAGCCCTGTCAACTTACTGGTCTGCGTTAGAAAACTGCACTTGAATGGACACGATTTCTGAGCGCGACCCGATGCGGATCGGCGGACCCCAGAAGCCATAGCCTGAAGACACGATGGTATGAAGCTGCCCCTTCTTCAGGTACCCCCAATCATTCTCGAACACCCGGGAAGTGATCAGGTTGGCTGGCGCGATCTGCCCGCGGTGGGTATGGCCGGAGACCATCAGATCCACGCCCTGCTCCTGCGCAATCCCGAACTCCACCGGCTGATGCTCCAGCATGAACACTGGCTTGGAATGATCTATGTCCTTGGTCAGATCAGCCAGCTTGGCCCGCTCCTTATCGCTGTAGTCCTTCCGTCCAATCAGCGTCAGCCAGCCGCCCACCTCGACGTCTTCATCATAGAGCACCTGCATCCCGCTCTCCTTCAGCAGGCTGATGATCTCCTCCGTCCCGCCTTTGAACCGGTCATGATTCCCCAGGGAAGCATACACTCCGAGCGGAGCTTCAAGCTTCGCCAGCACAGCGCCGAGTCCTTTCTCCTTATACGGCCTGACATCATCATCCACGATATCGCCCGGGAGCAGTATTAGATCGGGGTGCAAGGCGTTAATCTCCTGTACCATCCGCTCCGCATGGCGTTTGCCGGATAAATAACCGAAATGCATATCCGAAGCCATCACGATATGAAGCTTACCGCTGGCCGGACCCGGCTTGTCAATCTGTACCTCGTAGGAACGCACAACCGGGCTGTATGCATTATAGCTTCCATACCCGAGCAGGCTCACCAGCGCAACCAGCGTTAGAATACCGGACCACTTCTGAACGGCTCGGCGTGGCAGCCTGACCAGCTTCGTGAGCCAGACCATAAGGTGCACTAGCGGCAGCAGCATGAGCAGCAGGCTGAAAACGGCCAGCCAGTAACTGCCAATGACGCTTAAGACCGCTGACCCCGCCACCACTCTGGAGAGGATCAGCGAACTGGCCAGGAAGATCAGCGCAATGATGTAGAACAGCCTGAACCGTCCGGAGACGACCGGCTTGATCCAGCCCCAGCCGCTCCAGCCGATATAGAAGACAATTAACGCGTATAAAGCAATGAATACTAGCCCAATGATGATAAACATGTTAACCACCTTATCTAATTTTCGGATAACATATTATCTCATGGCACCTTGGTCTTTTCCACTATAGGGACAGCCGGGCTTATTTAAGCTTATCCGCCACTGCCTCTGCTGACAGCTTACCGGAGGTCAATGCCCAGGCATTATTGGCCCCAGAGGGGGAGTCATCTCCCATGACACCTCCAACAACCTCGCCAGCTGCATAGAGTCCGGAGATAATCTGGCTGCTCGTGTTCAGGACTTCAAAGTCCGCGTTCACAACCAGTCCCCCCATGGTTGTAGCGAAACGCGGTTTCTGCTCTACCAGATAGTAAGGGCCTGATCCAATAGATTCCTTCATGTAATCCGCTGAACGCCCGAAGTCCTCATCCTTGCGGGCCTTAACGAAGCCGTTATAGCGGTTAATGGTGTTCTGCAGCGCACCAGCATCCATTCCGGCAGCCGTTGCCAGCGCTTCAGCCGTCTCGGCATGGAAGAAATACGGCTTAGTTGAACCATTGTTCTTCAGCCATGTCTCAATATCACCCTGTGAGATTCCTGCTTCACCCAGACTGGTCTTGAACACATCGAAGGTTGCCTGATCCATCAGCAAGTATAGCATCTGATTCTGTTGCGTAAGTTCCACTTCCAGAATGCTGCGATTACTGGACTTCTCATTCACTACTCTATCTCCGGCACTATTCACCAGAATTCCGCTCTTTTTGAATGCAGCGATATTGCCGACAATGGTAGATTTCGCAATTCCCTCGGATACCTCAACTCCATTGGGGTAACGTTTCCCGTACTCCATCAGGCGGGTTGCGGCATCGATGCCTTCACCCTTGGCCATTACAATTCCATCTCCAGTCGAGGAGGTCGGACCATAGTATAGAGCGGTCTTTAACTGATCGGAGAGCAGGTCTTTATTATTACCATAACCTCCGGTAGCCATAATCACTGCCTTAGCTGTAATATTGTAGGTCTTCCCGGTGCCGTCTTTGGCAACGACACCTGTAACAGTTCCGCTATCATCTGTAACCAGCTTCTCTGCTCTGGTCTCCAGGTACAGTTCCACACCCGACTCTTCGACCTTCTGGCGGGCCTGCTTGGCGAATCCGGGTCCGCCTTGATCGTAGGCAAGCTCCCGGTCATGACTGTACTCTGCCAGCTTATGCAATCCGCCTGCCATATCGTATTTAATCCCCACATATTGATTCAGCCAGTCTGTAGTCTGCCCGACGTTGGCTGCGAACAGCTTCAATAACTCGGCAACGTTCTTATTGCCCCCGTTGGCAAGGAAATCCGTCACGATGCTGTCGGCACTGTCGTCGGTAACTCCAGCATCTTGCTGAAGCTTGGAGAGTCCAACCACCTGATTGCCGCCGCTAATCGAGATGGCCCCGCCGATGTAAGTCATTTTCTCCAGCAGGATGGTTTTCAGTCCAAGCTCATCTGCACGAAGGGAAGCGGACATGCCTGCCGCGCCGCCGCCGATGACGACTACATCTGTCGTTAAGTCCTCTACCTCGGTCGATTCCACTTTCTTCACATCATTGTTCAGAACCAGCGGATCTACACCGGCTTGGGTTACGCAATCGGCGACGGCGGCCAGGATCGCATCACTGGTGACGGTTGCCCCGGAGACGGCATCAATCTTCAAGTACTGGTTATCGACAATAGCCTTCGGAATCTTGGTAACGGATGCGTCACTGACCCCTTCGGTCTCCTTGAAATTCACTACCTTCACAGCGTCGATGGCATGCTCCGAGAAGGTAACTTCCACCTGCACCGCACCGTTTTTCCCGTCCGCAGATCCTGTATAGGTTCCGGCCTTATAAGTGATGCCCCCGGCATCTTTAGAACTATCTTCATTTTTTGTACCTGAACATCCTGCCACAGATAAGATCACCAATGACACCAACAGCATAACCGACAGCATCTTCTTTAGATTCTTTTTCCTCATTTGTACTCCTTCTTGGAACCATTTTTGTTAATATATAAAGGTCGCGATACGCCACTCTACTTCAGAACCCACTATACCTTCAGATAGGATGATCACCCATGACTATTGCACAGCTTCAATATTTTTTGACAATTCGTAAATATCTGAGCTTCTCCAGCGCAGCGGATGAGCTGTGCATCACCCAATCCGCGATATCCAAACAGATCAAATCCCTGGAGGGCGAGCTGAACACCCTGCTGTTCGACCGAAGGACACGGACGATCAGCCTGACGCCTGCCGGAGATGAGTTCGTATTATATGCCGAGAAGATTCTGGCCAATTACAATGAGATGATGTCGAACATGAAGAAGCATGAGCTGCTCGAAAAAGGCCATATATCCATTGCGACCATTCCCGTGATGTCACAATATGGCATGACTTCAATCATAGCCGGGTTTACAGGAATGTATCCGCATATCAAATTGCATCTGATTGAAAAAGAAAATGATATCATTGTATCCATGCTCCGCAATGGCGAGGTGGATGTAGCGTTCATGCGAACTAACTATATTCCCGAGGGGCTCTCCGAGGTGCATCCGCTGGTGGATGATTTCTTAGTACTGGTGGTCTCCAAGGATCATCCCCTGGCAGATCAAGCCTCCGTGGAGCTGGCCCGGGTGCAGACCGACAAATTCATTCTGCTTAACTCGACTTCGGGTATATATACTACCTGTGTGGAAGAGTGCCGCAAGGCCGGCTTCACGCCTGAGGTACTCTTCACCAACAGCCGGATTGAGACTATTATGGAGCTCGTCGCCGAGAATCTCGGCGTAACCCTGCTAATGAATCAGATTGCCCGTTATGTGGATCATCCCAAGCTTAGCATCGTGCCGCTGGCCGATCCGGTTCTTAGCTCGTTTGCCATGGTGAATCCCAAGAATAAACAGAATACAGACAGCATCTCGGCATTTATTGACTATGTAATTCAATCATCATCCTGAACTTGCATTGTAACAAATTTCACATTCTCCTTCGGAAATAAAATGTACCTAAGGCGCCAAGGCATGATTACATTCTAAACGCGCGGTCGCCATACAAACAATTCCAATATAGAAAGCATCTATTCCATAATGGAAAATAACCTGACCTGAAACGGTTCCCTGGAGGATTTCATCATGGCAAAACCTTTCTTTCCGCGGCTGGAGGGAAACAGCCGGGGCTGCTTGACCTTTGAGCCTTTTTTCCTGATTCCCTACAGCATGTTCTCTACCTATGCCACCCTGTACATGTATGAGCTTGGATTGACCGAGCTGAACATCGGCTGGATAACAACCATCGGACTCTTAGTACAGGTATTCTCCTCTTTGCTCAGCGGATACTTAACAGACCGGCTAGGACGCAAGTGGGCTATTCTGTACTTTGACCTGCTTAGCTGGAGCCTCGCCACCTTGTTATGGGCCTTCTCACAGAACCTGTGGTTTTTCGCCGCAGCTGCAGTGATTAACGGCTTCCAGCGTGTGCCGCATATCGCCTTTTACTGCCTGATAGTTGAAGATACCCGACCCTCTGACCGGACCTATGTATTCACATTACTGCAGATCATCGGGGTGATCGGAGGCCTGTTCGCACCGCTGGGCGGTCTGCTTGTCCACCAGTATGGAATGGTCACGGGCATGAGAATCATGTACGTGCTGGCCTTCCTCTTCATGACCTTCCAGTTCGTGGGCCGTCATCTGACTACCCGGGAGACCGAGGCAGGCATCCGCAAAAGGCAAGAGACCCGGGAGCTCGGCCTTAGAGAGAGTATGATTGAATACGGCGGCGCCTTCCGTGATTTGGGGGCTGAGCGCAATCTGCTGCTGATCTTCGGCGTATACATTCTGTTCAACTTCCAGGCTACGCTGAAAAGCACCTACCTGTACCTCTATCTGGCAGATTACATCCAGCTGGACAGCGGCATCCTGTCTATGTTCCCGGCGGTGTCCTCTGTCATCATGCTGCTGACCCTGTGGCTCTTGATGCCCAGAATCCCGGATCAGAGCGAAAGCCGAGCCATGATGGCAGGCTTCGGTTTATCTGCTCTGTCGAATGCCATGCTGGTTCTATACCCATCAGCGAGCTTCATCTGGATCGGGCTGAGCACCATTCTGGCAGCCGTAGGCCTGATGATCAGCTCTCCTTATCTGGAGGCAGCCGTGCAGAACGCCATTGATGATGAGAAGCGGGCCAAGGTGTTCTCCATGCTGTCGGTCCTGATCCTGGTATTCACCGCACCTGCGGGTATTATCGGAGGCTGGGCATACAAGCTCGACCCGAGAATTCCGCTGTGGCTGGTAACCGCAGCGTTCGTTGCCTCGTATGTGCTTCTGCACCTGTACCGCAGACAGACGGCATACAAAGACACTATTCCGCAGCAAGCTCAGCAGTAAGCAAACAGGGATGCCCCTCGGACCAATTACGGCCGTTGGGCATCCCTGTTTGTACTTTTATACTAATCTATGATGAGGATGAATCGGTCTTCACCTGTTCCTGCTCTTTCTCCAGCGCCTCCTTGAGATCATCCTGGACGCGGCGGCTCCAGAGCGGAACACCGGAGCGGTAAGCCGCCCGGCCGGTCAGATGAGCGGAGAGCGGAGAAGTCATGAATACGAACACGATTCCGAGCAGCAGCTTCGCACTGATGAAATCGAGGAAGAAGGCGAAATAGAGGAATGCGCCGCTGAGTACACAGAGCACACCGAGCGTAGCACTTTTGGCGGCGGCATGTGATCTTAAGTAGACATCGGGCAAGCGAATCAGACCTACAGAGCTGACTGCGCTAAGCAAGGCTCCGGTCAGAATCAGCAAGACAAACACATACTCAATGACCGTCTTGATCAGGTCCATGTTCAAACACCACCCCCCTTTCGATATATCTGGCCAAGGCCATCGTCCCGATAAAAGAGAGGATTCCAATCAGCAGAATATATTCAATATAGGCTTGCGTCTTGAACAGGACCGAGAGGACGGCGACCATCGCCAGCAGATTGATACCGATGGTATCGAGTGCGGCTACCCGGTCAGGCAGTGACGGCCCCTTGACCAGCCTCCAGGCACAGATAGCAATGGAGATGACCATGATCGACAGCGCCACCATGAGAATCGATTGAATCATGAACGGGTCACCTCCAGAATCGCGCGTTCAAAGGTATTACGGATATTCGCATCGAACTGCTTCACATCCTGTATGTCCATGGCATGAATGTATAAGGTCCGGTTGTCTTTGGACACCTCCAGCACGACGGAACCCGGCGTAAGGCAGAGCATAGTAATCAGCACCGCCACCTCCCAGTCCGATTCCAGCTCCGTATGGTACATCAGGATAGCCGGGCGAATATTGAGATTCGGGCGAAGAACCGCCTTCACCACTACATAACTGGATGCCACCAGCTCCCGCAGCAGCAAGGCCACCAGCTTCAGAATTGCCCATATTTTACCCAGGTACAGCCGTCCGTCGAAGAAGCGCCGCATAACCACCAGTACGGCCACCCCCAGCACATAGCCGATGATGAAGCCGGAGGCCGTCCAGTCATTATTCAGGAACATCCACAGGAAGGCGATCATGAGATTCAATAATATTTGAAAGGCCATCTTCATCTACTCCTTATGACAGCATTAATGTACGCTGCCGGATCAGCGAGGACTGCGCCGGCCTGCCCCACATAGCCGTTCACCCACTCGGCGCCTATGCCCATCAGGATGACGAGCACAAACAGCGCCGCAGCCGGTACCATCATAGCTTTGTAGCGCAGAGGACGGATTTCTTCATCGCTCTTCTCGCCTCCCCAGAATACCTGCTGGAAGACTTTGATCAGCGAATACAAGACGACGAAGCTGGAAGCCAGAGCGATAAGCGCAAGCGCGGTATGCTGCTCTCCGAAGCCGCTGCGGACCATCATGACCTTCCCGGCAAAACCGCTCAGCGGAGGGACGCCGACCAGCGCCAGCGTCAGGACGAAGAACATCCAGCCCGTCCACGGATACCGGCGGATCAGACCGCCCATCAGCCTCAGCTGCTCCGTCCCCGAAGCTGCGACAATCAGCCCGCCCAGGAAGAACAGCAGTGCCTTGGCAACCATATCGTGCATCAGATAGAATACGACCCCGCTCAGCGAATCCTGGGTAGCCACAGAGATACCGAAAGCGATGAAGCCGACACTGATGACAATATTATAATTAAAGATCCGGCTTAGATCATTATAGGCGAGTGCCCCTATGGCTCCAAGAATCATAGTGGCCCCAGCCATCCAGCCGATCAGCGAATGGGTCAGGCCCATATCATGGACAAAAATCAGTGAGAACGTTCTGGTGATGGCATACAGCCCCACCTTGGTAAGCAGTGCGCCGAACAATGCCCTTACCGCCTGCGGAGGAGCACTGTACGAATCCGGCAGCCAGAAGAACAGCAGCAGGCCTGCTTTGAGCGAGAACACCAGCAGCAGGAGTACGGCAATCACATTCATGACTCCGCCCTGCCCGGCCTCTCCCACACGGATGGCCAGATGAGCCATATTAAGCGTGCCTGTCGCCGCGTACAGATAAGCAATCGCCGCTACGAACAGGGTGGAGGAAATTACGTTGACAAGGATATACTTGAGCGTCTCCCGCAGCTGTATCCGGGTTCCACCCAGAACAATCATGGCGTAGGAAGCAACCAGCAGCACCTCGAAGCAGACAAACAGGTTGAACAGGTCACCCGTCAGGAACGAGCCGAACACACCGGTGAGCAGGAAATGGAAAAATGTATAGTAGTAGAACCGCTCCCGCTCCTCACCGATGCTTGCGAAGGAGAAGAACAGACAAGCCGCCCCTACCACCGCAGCCGTCAAGACAAGCAGCGCTGCGAACATATCAGCTACGAAGACGATGCCGTAAGGCGGAATCCAGCCTCCCATATAGAGCGTCTGAATCCCATCCGTATGGACCTGGTACATAATGATAAGCGCTACTGCGATGTTCACCAGCACACTGATGGCACTGAGGATACGCTGCAGCTTAATTCGTTCCTTGAGAAAAATCAGGATGACCGCCGTAAAGGCCGGGATCAGCAAAGGCAGTACCAGCAGGTTGTTCATGGTCTCTCCCCCTTGCTTCCTTCCACATCATCCGTTCCCGCCGAGCGGTAAGCCCGGTAGGCCAGAACGATGAAGAACGCGGATACCCCAAAGCTGATTACAATGGAAGTCAGGATAAGCGCCTGCGGCAGCGGATCGACATAACTGTCCGCCTTCTCCCCAAGCAGAGGTGAAGCGCCCGTCTTCAGGCCCGCCATCGTCAGCAGCAGCAGATGAACGCCGTGAGTCAGCAGCGTCGTCCCGAGCAGGATGCGGAGCAGACTTTTGGACAGGACCAGATAGACACCTACGGTAAACAAGACACCGATCGCCAGGGCAATAAGGATCTCCATTAGTTATCCCTCCCGATCGTAAAGATAATATTCATCGTGACACCAATCACCGAGAGGTAGACTCCGAGATCGAACAGCATCGCCGTGGTTAGCTCCGTCTTGCCCATGACCGGCAGTTCAAAGTAACCGAAGGCCTGGGTCAGGAACGGAGCATCGAAGACAAAGGAACCGATTCCGGTGAGAAAAGCGATCATAATCCCGACTGCGATTAACTTGCGGTAATCGACCGGCAGCACCTTCTCCACAAACTCCGTACCGAAGGCAATCGCGATCAGCACCAGCGCCGCCGCAGCCATCAAGGCTCCGATAAAGCCGCCGCCCGGCTGATTATGACCCGCGAAGAACAGATACAGGGAGAACGTGATGATGATCACGAAGGCTACCTTTGCCACCGATTGCAGCAATACATCATTGCTGCGGGTATAGCGGCGCGTGCTCTCATCCGGTTTGTTTCTGGTCAGAACAGGCGTATGATCCTGATCCAGCTGCAGCTTGATCATCGAGTAGATGGCCAGCGACGCCAGCCCCAGCACCGTAATTTCGAACATGGTATCGAAGCCGCGGAAGTCCACCAGCAGCACATTGACAATGTTCTTGCCGCCGCCAAGCTTGTAACTATTCTCCACATAGTAGGTTGAGATAGACTCGAACGGACTGCTGCCTAGCGCGGCCAGCGCCACCAGCGTCATCGTGATCCCGAAGCCTAAGGCGATGATCAGCCTCGGCACCTTAACCCGCAGCTTGACCTTCTCCCGCTTCAGCTTCGGCAGATGCCGGAAGCAGAGCAGGAACAGCGTGACCGAGACCACCTCAACAATCATCTGGGTGAGGGCCAGATCGGGTGCGCGGAACAGGATGAACAATAGCGTTACCATGTAACCGACCATTCCGGTAAGCAGAATCGCCGAGACTCTGGACTTCGCGAATGGTATGGCGAGCGCACCGGTCAGCAGGACCAGTACGGCAACAACTTCAAAGAAGGTGACCGGAGCGTAGTTCCCCTGGCCAAACGTAATGCCCTCCGAATACAGCATAGTACCGCCTACTACGGCGATAATCAGGGTGAAAATATACATCAGATAATGACGCATCGAACCGGTCATGTATAGCCCTGTCACTGCACGGGACAGTCCCTCCACGAGCCGGATACTCCCGTCATATACCTGTGTCAGCGTGAGGCCGCTGCGCCATTCCTTATCCACGAGGCTGAACCGGCCATATACGCGGTATACGATAATCCCGAGAAGGATCACGCCCAGCGTCATCCAGACCTCGGCGGTGAATCCGTGCCAGAAATAGATGTTGACGTAAAAAGGCGAGCTGGCTGCAAGCTCCGGATGAATGGCATTCATTCCCGGAACGATCAGTGTCTTGGACAGGATGTTGGGGAAGAAGCCGGTGATAACGGCCAGCAGTGCCAGAATTACTGGCGGAAGCAGAAGGCCGAAGGGCGCTTCATGCGGTTTTTTGTCCAGCTTCTCCGGCTGATATTTCCCGAAGAAGGTATGGAAGACCATAATCATGCTGTATGCAAAGGTAAATATGCTTGCAATCCACGCCAGCACCGGGAATATGGTAAAGAAGGCCCCGGGGCTGAAGATATCCAGCTGTCTGATATTCAGCACAGCCGTGAAGAACATTTCCTTGCTCAGGAATCCGGCAAACGGCGGAAGACCCGCCATTGAGAAGCTGCCGATCAGCGCTAATGTGAAGGTTACCGGCATCAGAGACACCAGCCCCCCCAGCTTGCGCAGATCACGGGTATTCGTCTCATGGTCGACAATTCCGACCACCATGAAGAGCGAACCTTTGAATATGGCATGATTAATTAAATGAAAGAGTGCTGCCGTTGTTGCGGCGGTATAGAATACAGCCTGTTCCCCTGTATAAAAGGAAGCTGCCGATCCCATGCCGAGTAATCCCATAATCAGACCGAGCTGGCTGATTGTAGAATAAGCTAACAGAGCCTTCAGGTCCGTCTGCTTCATCGCCTGGATCGATCCATAGATCAAGGTGATCAGGCCGACGCCCGACACTATCCAAAACCACTCATGTTGCCCCGCAAACACCGGGCTGAACCGTGCTACCAGATATAAACCGGCTTTGACCATGGTTGCTGAATGCAGATACGCACTGACCGGAGTCGGCGCTTCCATTGCATCAGGCAGCCAGATGTGGAACGGAAACTGGGCCGATTTGGTGAAGGCACCCAGTAGAATAAGCAGCATTGCGGGGATGAAAAGCGTTTGTCCGCTGATGTCGCCCACCTGGCTCCAGATCTCGCGGATGCTGAAGGTACCTGTCATCACATATAGCATCAGGAAGCCTGCGAACATCGCCAGACCGCCGAAGACAGTGATCAGCATCGACTTTTGCGCGCCGTAGCGTGATTTCTGTCTCCGGTGCCAGTAGGCAATCAGAAGGAAGGATGAGACACTCGTAAGCTCCCAGAATCCGTATAACACCATCAGGTTATCGGATAGGACGACTCCCAGCATAGCTCCCATGAACAGCAGCAGATACACATAGAATGGAGTCAGCTCTTCCTTGCGTTTGTCCAGATAAAAGATCGAATAGATAAAGACCAGGGTGCCCATTCCCGTGATTAACAAGGCGAACAGCAGGCTTAATCCATCCAGATGGAAGACCAGATCAATCCCAAGGGAAGGAATCCATGACAATGTTTCATATCCGAGATCCCCTCCCTTGATGACCGGAATACGGGTAAAGAAGTAGATAAATAACATCAGCGGTGCGGCCAGTACAAGCCATCCTCTATGGAGCTTGCGTACCCTCCCGCGTAGAAGCGCTATCATCAGGGCCATAAGAAACGGAACAAGAACGGTTATATGCAGCAAAGGCAAGCCTCCTTTTCCCTTCAGTGGTATAGGTTGTGAACACTGGTACTTACTTCCTGACAACAAGACCGGTTATAGCGGATCGGCCAAGTTCCCTTCACAGATATGCAAATATCTTGCTTTACCATCTTGCTCAATTTTGAACAAGCCATTCTCAAACTCGGTGTGCAATTCGTGGAAGTATTTCCCTTTAATGAAGTCTGTACCTTCCGGCTCATCGCTGAGCTGATACATTCCCTCGTTCTTCACCAAATAAGCGGTTACCCCTTCTTCATGGGTCTCTTCAAGACCGGCGCGCATACGCTGAACTGCAACTACATGCAGATCCATCATCTTCATCTTGCTGATCAGTTCATTGACGAAGTTGCGTTTAGTCAGCTCCTGCCATAAGGTCTGGGCCGATTGCCCGATGATAACCTGAGTGACTTCATGTTCTTCTGCCGCTTCAACGATCACATCCGTTGTCTTGCGGCCGCGGCGCTTGCGCACCATGAATTCAGCACCGGCTTCTTCAGCCAGACGCTTCCAGACCGCCATATACATTTCTTTGCTTTGATTATATTCATCACTGTCTGAACTATCCACATTGAGCACATACAGCGGTGCCCCGATCAACTCGGATAACTGGACTCCACGCCGGATCAAACGCTCGCCATGCGGGCCGTAATGAACACATACCATAATCTTTTCCTTGTGAATGACTTTCGCCCTCCTGTTAACATGGGCCGGAAATACAAAAGGAGCCTAATGGCGTTAGGCCCCTTTCTGTTGTTTCAAACCCTGAAAGTTATACCTAAATTATATCTATTCCGATGCTGTTTGTAAAGTTTACGGACAAGACTTGGACAAAACAGAAGCGTTTGTTCCGGGTGGCTGCCGCTCCGTCTGCTCTATTACTCTTCTTCATTCCGTGCCCGCACTTCTCGCTGAATGCCAGGCCTCCAGAATAGAGAACGGCGCTTTGCTGCTGGCAGAACCGCTGCCTTCTTTCGTCCACAGCGGCGGGTAATAGCCCATCACTTGGCCCGGTTCAAGCTGCTGGATCTCCTCTTCCCAGCCCACCCAGCGGAATGTTTCGTAGAACAGATCCAGGTCCCCTTCTGCCAGCCAGCCGATGAAGCCCGAATAGGTTAGCTCCGTTGTCTCCCACTTCAGGACATCCGGGGCATAATAATAGATATGACCCGTCTGCCCGAACCGCCCCGTATCGAGGCCGAAGAAGCCGCCTGCCGCATCGTAGGCCACAATCAGCATTCCCGGAAGCGGGACTGTGTCCTCTGCATCACCCAGGCCATTCCATGAGGTCAGGCTTCCGAAGATGCCTTCGGCTCCAGCGCCGAGCAAGGTAAGCCATCCATGCTCGAACACGATTCCTCCTGTCTCGTAGGCTATCGCTCCCAGATAGGATTTCGTGCTGACCTGCAAGCGGACCAGCGTCTGTACCGCGTGTTCCGCTTCTGCCGCCTCCAGCCGGTAGGTATGCGGCCCTTGGCTCAGCAGCTCCCTGATCTCCTCCCAGGCATGGTTCTCCACATCTACTAAATCTGCTACAGATAATAAGTGCATATGCTTACGCCTCTCTCTCAATGCATTATGCTGTTTCCAATATTTATATATACCCTATTCAGTGGGAACTGCAATCCTGAATTGACCAGAGGTTTATTAACATTCCGCCGCATATAGCTGGCATATTATGTGAGGTTCATAGAATTTCTTAATGAGTATGCCAAAAATAATTGATTGGCAAATTGATGTCAGGTTTTATAGAATTCTTTTAAATTCTAATTAATACGGGATAGCCCGAATTACAATCAGACAGGGAGTGCTTGCCAAAGTGTCCATCGTTCCTACACTAACGTCAGAAGTATCAAATGAGGCTGTGCAGTACGTGCAGCGGATCTATGCAGAGGTCCAGAAGCGCGACCCGCATGAGCCGGAATTTCACCAGGCTGTCCAGGAATTCCTGGAGAGTATCACCCCCGTTCTGACCCGCCACCCGCAGTATATGAAGCACGGGATTCTCGAGCGGCTGGTTGAGCCTGAGCGCAGCATCTCCTTCCGTGTCCCTTGGGTGGACGATGCCGGTAATACCCAGGTTAACCGCGGCTTCCGCATTCAATTCAACAGTGCCATCGGTCCCTACAAAGGCGGCCTGCGCTTCCATCCTTCCGTCTATCTCGGAATTATCAAGTTCCTGGGCTTCGAGCAGATTTTCAAAAACTCGCTGACCGGCCTGCCCATGGGCGGCGGCAAAGGCGGCAGCGACTTCGATCCCAAGGATAAATCGGATCAGGAGGTAATGCGCTTCACCCAGAGCTTCATGACGGAATTGTACCGCCACATTGGACAGGATACAGATGTTCCTGCGGGGGATATCGGTGTAGGCGCGCGCGAGATCGGCTATATGTTCGGCCAATACAAACGGATTCACGGCGGGCATGCTGCCGGTGTTCTTACCGGAAAAGGGCTGCTCTATGGCGGCAGTCTGGCACGCAAGGAAGCTACCGGCTATGGCTGTGTATACTTCGTGCAAGAGATGCTGTCATCGAACGGAGCAAGCTTCAAGGACAGCAAGGTGGTCATCTCCGGTTCCGGGAATGTCTCCATCTATGCTATCGAGAAAGCTCAACAGCTGGGAGCCCACGTAATTGCCTGCAGTGATTCGAACGGTTACATTCATGATCCTCAGGGCATCAATCTGGCTACCGTCAAAAGACTGAAGGAAACAGAGCGCCTGCGCATCAGCGAATATGTGAAGGAGCACCCGCATGCCGAGTATGTTGAGGGCTGTAGCGGAATCTGGAGCCTGCCTTGCGACATCGCTCTGCCGTGTGCCACGCAGAACGAGCTGGATTTGGAATCCGCCCGGACGCTGATCCTGAACGGAGTTAAGGCCATCGGTGAAGGTGCTAATATGCCGACCACTCTCCAAGCGGTGGAGCTGTTCCTGGAGAACCAGGTGCTGTTTGCTCCAGCCAAGGCCGCCAATGCCGGCGGCGTAGCGGTCTCGGGCCTGGAGATGAGCCAGAACAGCATGCGTCTGTCCTGGACCTTCGAAGAGGTGGACGAGAAGCTGCAAGTCATTATGAAAAATATCTACAGCAGCACCGTTCAGGCAGCAGAGGATTACGGCGTCGCCGGTAACCTGGTTGCCGGCGCCAACATCGCCGGGTTCCTGAAGGTTGCCGATACCATGCTGGCGCAGGGTATCGTGTAACCTGTTATAGACTAATTGATACAAGAAGAGGTGTCCCTGAGCCATTCGGCTGGGGGACACCTCTTCTTTAGGTTTAGAAAATGAATGGTTGGTGATCCTGTGTGCTCGCTAATAATTAGGCTGAACGCACTCGGTTGGTCTTACGCGTACGAATGGCGAATTCAGATCCACTTGTGCTCTTCATTACTCTCCCTCAGCCGTACTGGGCCCCACCAACGGGATTTATCCCGCTCATTGTAGCCTACAGCAGCTCGCGCCGCAGTTCTTCTGCCGATCTTGGGGACAGGTGGCCGAGCGGAATGTCGAATACCGTCTTAGCTCCTGTCTGGCCTTCCTGCTTCAGCCGCACAGCAGCACGGGCATAGGCAGCCAGGACGCTGGCGGTGAATTCCGGGTTGCTGTCCAGCTTCAGCCCGAATTCGGCGATCTGCTTGCTTCCGCCTCCGGTCACTCCGCTGCGGATGACGAAGCCGCCATGCGGCATCCCTGAATGCTCAGCAGCAAGCTCCTCGTCCGTAATGAATTGAACCGTTGTGTCGTAATCGGCGAAATAGTTCGGCATCTCCACAATCGTCCGGGTAATGGCATCGCGGTCAGCTCCTGCTTCAGCCACTACGTAGCATTCCCGGCGGTGCTTCTCGCGGGTGGACAGCTGCGGGGTCTCGCCTCCGCGAATGCTGTCAATAACCTCCTGGACTGGCACGGTATATTGCACGCCTGCCTTGACACCGGGAACCCGGCGGATCGCATCCGAATGCCCCTGGCTGACTCCTGTACCCCAGAACGTATAATCCTCGCCTACCGGCAGGATGGACTGCATCAGCAGCCGGTTCATAGAGAACATGCCCGGGTCCCAGCCGGTGGAGATCACACTTACGCTGCCGCCTTCGCGGGCAGACTTGTCCACCGCAGCGAAGAAATCAGGGATTTTGGCATGAGTGTCAAAGCTGTCCACCGTATTGAATAACCGGGCCAGCTGCGGAGTCTGCTCCGGCAGATCTGTTGCGGAACCGCCGCACAGAATCATTACATCAATCTTGCCTATGTACTGCTCGGCGGCTGAGATGTGCTCGGTGCGCGTTCCTGTGATGTCTGCCAGCTGCTGCGGATCTCTGCGGGTGAATATGGCTACCAGCTCCATATCGGAGTTCTGCTCAATGGCCTGCTGTACCCCTTTACCCAAATTTCCGTATCCGACGATGCCTACTCTAATGGTTGATGTCATGTCTGTAATATCCTCCCTTGCCGGTTAACCCGGAGATATGAATCCTTCAAAAGTTAAGTATATATACATTACACGAAATGTAAATATTAAGTTGCACAGCCGCACCGCCAGATTATTGTCCCGTTCCCCAAAAACCCTCCAGAATGAATTTCAACTATGCCCACGCCATAGACTAACGCCCCGCATACATTAACCTAGTCAAAGTCATTTTCATGTATGCCAATATTAGCTCAAAAGGAGCTGGAAACCAGTGAACTCAGCAACGAAGCTTACCGGACGCGTCATCTACAAAGGTGATCCGGGTTATGAGGCCGCGCGCAAAAATTGGGACCCGCATACCGACCGATTCCCCAAAGTATTCGTGTTCGCCCAGAAGACTCAGGATGTAGCCAATGCTATCAAATGGGCCAACGAGCACCGGATTCCCATCCGGCCCAGAGGCGGCAGACATGCGCTGGAGGTCAATCTGTCCCAGGTGAACGGCGGAATCGTCATTGATGTCAGTGAAATGAACAGCATCAAGCTAAACAAAAAAACGGGGACAGCCGTCGTCGGAGCCGGAAATACAGTGGGGAGAATCGCCCATACGCTTGCCCGGAAGGGGTATATGGCGCCTTTCGGGGACAGTCCTACCGTTGGAATCGGCGGCATTACACTGGGCGGCGGCATCGGCCCGCTTCAGCGTACCCTTGGGCTCGTCAGCGATAATCTGGTGGAGCTTGAAATGGTCGATGCCAAGGGCAGAATTATTATTGCGAATAAGAAAAGTAATGCCGATCTGCTCTGGGCTTCCCGTGGCGGCGGCGGAGGCAATTTCGGCGTGTGCACCCGTTACAAATTCAAAGTACGCCCGGCTCCTGCCACAGCAACGGTATTCCGCATCACCTGGCCCTGGGGCCAGTTCGAGAAGGTCCTGAAGACCTGGCAGCGCTGGGCTCCCTCCGTGAATACCAGACTGGGCAGCGAATTATCCATCGGTCCCAAAAAAGGCGGAAATGTCAGCATGCTGGGACTATTCCTCGGATCTAAGGCTGAGGCTGTCCGCCTCTTGAAGCCCATTACAAGTGTAGGAACCCCTACGATCCAAACGATCCGTTCCCTGCCTTATCCGCAAGTGGTCAGCTTCTTGTTAGCTCCCGATCCGGTACAGACTCAGCGCTTCAGCAACCAGTTCTCCAGCGCCTTCGCAAGGAACCCGTTCCCGGATCAGGCATTCAAGCCAATGCGTGAGTTCCTGGAGAAGGTGGAGGGGAAAGACGCCGGGTTCTTTTTCCTCAACTGGGGTGGGGCTGTAAGCCGTAAATCTCCTAAATCTACTGCCTTCTACTGGCGAAAGGCCAAATTCTACGTGGAGTGGAACAGCTCATGGATCAAGAAATCGGATGCCGCCAAAAATATATTCTACGTCCGTAACACCCGCCGCAAGCTGCAGCCGTTCATCGTGGGAAGCTACATCAATGTGCCTGACCAGGGCATCAAGCATTCCGGCCCGGTCTATTATGGAACGAACTATGCCAGATTACGCAGAGTCAAGGCGAAATATGATCCCGGGAATGTATTCAACAATCCGCAGAGTATCCCGCCAGCCCGCATCAAGAGCTGAGTTCGAATAAAAACGAGCAGGAGGCGTTTGCCGTCCCTGCTCGTTTTTTTGAAGCTATGCTGTGCTTGGCTTACTGGCCTGAGTTCGCCAGGAATTCATCAATCTGACGCTGAACCTCTGCGATGATGGTGTCGATACCGGCTGCCTTAACCTGCTGCTGGAGCTTGGCCAGACCCGCGTCTACATCCTTCACCGTTCCGTATTCCAGCGGAATGCCGTATTGCAGCATGACATTGCCGACATTGGCCACTTCGGTCTTCACCTTGCTGTTGTCGAAGACGAAGGTCTCCAGCGGATAGTGATACACTTCACCTTCCCATTTGTCAGTCAGGGCGTTCGCTTCATCAGGGAAGGAAGCATTATCCCGGTTCAGCGGGGAGTTGAAGCCCCAGTTGGAGAAGCCGGTGTAGTTGGCATTCTTCTCGGCGTTCGTGAATTTATCTTCGCCGACCGGATTATAATGAACCGCCGTGATGCCGTTCATGATCAGATCATGCAGTTCCTTATCGTTCTGGAGCAGATCAATCATCATCAGCGCACGTTCCGGCTGCTTGGAGGTGGAGTGAATCGCTACACCGTTCTGGGTAGAGACGGCAACGGATTTTTTCTTATCCGGGTTAATATCGGCCAGAGCCAGCTCATACGGGGAGTTCTTCTCCCGCATATCGGTCATCAAGGCGCCAAGCGTACCCAGATTGTGGGTGATGGAGGCTGCCTTGCCGGCCTTGAATTCCTGCTGATGATCCAGCTTGCTGTTCAGTGCGCTCTTCGACCAGGCGTTGTTCTCGGCCAGATCTTTATAATAGTAGACAAGCTCCTTGAATTCAGGAGTCTCATATAAGTTGAATACCTTGCCGGCCGGATCATCCAGCTTGAAGCCCATCGGCAGATCGAGGTCGAACAGATTCCATTCGTTCTGCTGCTTGAGCAGGATCCGGTCCAGATTATGCAGCTTCCAGTCTCCGGTCTCCGGTACGAATGGGGTAACCCCCTTCTCTTTACCGGATATCGTCTTGAGATAGTTGGCGTACGCCTCCGGACTGTTGATCTCCGGCAGATTATATTTTTTGCGCAGGTCTTCGCGGTACAGAATCAGCTTCTCCACGGTTTCGCCGCGGTTCTGAGGCACCATATACAGCTTGCCGTTCACCTTCGCCTGGCCCCAGGCTACTTCAGGCATCGCCTTCCAGGTCATCGGTGCATATTTCTCCAGCATCTCGTTCGTCAGCTCCAGGAACCCGCCTTTGAGTGCCTGGTCGTTATAGCCTGCCCAGTTGGCGGCGTAGATCAGATCGAAGTCCTCGTTAGCCGCCAGCTTAAGCGGATATTTCTGCGCCCAGTCGGACCAGTCCAGGAATTCGGCTTCCAGTGTAGCGTTTATTTTCTCCTTGAGCTTCTTATTGATCTCCCCAAATACCTGATCGTAATCAACCGGCTTCGGACCTACGAAGATCATCTTCAGGGTAACAGGCTGGGATGTATCCACAGTGCCGGAATCTGCGGCGGGCTGATTGGTTCCGGCAGCTTCCGTTGCTGCGGCTGAGGCCTTCGGCTCCGCTGCGTTCCCTCCGGCATTGCCGTTACCGCCTCCGCACGCGCTAAGCAGAGAGATCATCAGGATACTGGACATCAGTGTCATTGCTTTTTTCTTATTCACTAGAATTTCCCCCCAGCTATATGTGTGTAATCGCTTACAAGAACAGTATAATAAAAAATCTGCGCCTCGCTAATATAGGCATTCAACGATTATACATACTTTTGCAACGACTTTTAGAGCGGGATAACATAATATTCCTGTAAGATAGCCCATAAGAAAAAAGGACCCGAGCAACATACGCCCGGGTCTGTATTCACATCAGCTTCTTAATCTCATCTAGCGGCAATTCAACGGCTTCGGATACCGCCTCGGGAGAAAATCCGTGGAGCAGCAGCTTACGAATCGTCTCTGCTTTGCCTTCTTCTTTTCCTTCTGCTTTGCCTTTCTCCATGCCCTCTTCATAACCCCAACGCTTCCAGGCTGGCATGAGTTCCATGATTAATTCTCCCTCCTCCGAGTATTCATTAATTAATTCTCTTAGAATCTCCTCATCCTGTGCCCGGTCCGGCTTGAAGTACAGATCCGCTACTGACATAATCAGCGCCAATCGGCCCTGATCCAGCCGAGCCTTCAGCTTAATGAACATCCGCAGGAATTCCCGGCGCACTTCTCTCGCTTCTCTTGTAGTATACCCCATCTTCGCCAATAACGCAGCAGCCACCGCATTATCTGAATCGATGAACCGCCGCCAGTTCTGCTTGCGCAGCTCCACCTTAAGAAACTGGAAGCGCAGAATGTTATGTTCCGGGATGGACATCTCCAGCGTGTCCTGTTCCTCCCTGATCTCATCCGAGGTAAAGATCGCAATAGGGATGATCAGCTTATGGTCTTTCCGGTAACGCTCGAATAAACGGCTGAAATAAATAAACATCCGGTCACGAAATTCATGATCCTTGTACGATTGCGGCTCCAGGTGAATCAGAATGTAACCGTCCAGCCCTTTGTAGCGGGTCTCCAACAACAGATCCAGCTCCCGCGCCTCCTCGCCGACAATATCCACCAGCAATTCCTGCATCAGAAACCGGGTTTCACTATAGTCGAGCATAGCGCCCAACTCGGGAAAGAACAGCTCAATGAATTCCTGGTAAAAATTTTCCAGTAGCTTTTTAAAAGCCTCATCATGCGGTATAGAAATCTCTATCGCCTCCCGGATCAAGTGTCAGACTTCTTGCATGTAATTATATTCCATCATTCAGGAAATGTATATAATAAAAGGAACATACATTCGTATTTAAATGTGCTTACCCTGCTCCATAGCTTCATGCTTTCATTCTTAAACCTCCACCTCAATATAAGAAAATATCCACCTAAATATTTTCTGTTTTAACCACGCTTGTATGGAGCAGCATGGTTGCACATCCTCCAGGATCTCCCGAAAATCTAACAACAAAAAGACGGCACCATCTTACCAGCCGATTGAGGCTGATTCAGATGGTGCCGCCCCTAAGGCAACACAGATGATAGTGATCTGCTGCTTATTTCTCCAGGAATCCGGTAGACGGATTGGTGATGAAGAAGCCTTCCTGTGGCACATAGAAATACTGAATCCAGACGCCGTCGAGCAGCGGTTCGCGGGTATCCAGCAGAATCTCGATATCCTTATCTGTAGCAACCACTTCATCGTGCTCAGTAGGTGTATCCAGCGCTACATCATAGTGTCCGTGATCTCCGTGATTCTGGGTGATGACCACGCGGATTTTCTTGCCTTCCGCTTCCGGGCTGTTCAGCATATCTTTTAGAACCTTAGCTGCATTGCGGTTAATTTTTACTTTCATCCTCTGGCGACCTCTATTCTGCTTAGTAGTATGAAATCAGAAATTCATTATAACATATTATAAGGTGCTATAGATAATTAAGTGATTATTCCGGTGAAGATACCACGGATGAGTACCTCTTCTTAAAATAAAAAGCTGCCCCAATCAGCCATATTTCACGGCTTGCGGGACAGCTTCTCATATGTGTACTTCTATTATGAAGCGTTCTGGTTCGACAGGGCGGCTAACACTTCATTCGTGACATCCTTGCCGCCCTTGAAGTTGGTGATGAACGCGCCGATGGAATAGATCGGCCCCCAGGGAATTCCCCACCAGCCCACTAGGAACGTCAGCAGGGTGTACTTCAATCCTTTTTTGACGGAGCCCTCGCCCGCCTTGATAAAGTAGATGCCCGAGCTACGTCTGAACGTCATCAGGACAACAGAGAAGCAATACGTGTAGATCACGAATTTGCCGCCTTGCTGAATCTGGCTCATTATATTGCCGCCGTCCATGTTCTCGATCCCTTTTATGATCATAGGAAATCCCCTTTAATGGTTGTTAATAATCATATACCGTAGGGATGACAGACTGAAACAGCAGACAGATATTTGTAAAAGTGAGCTGACGGCAGACGCGGATTACTCCAGCTCAGCTCCGTTACTGGCGATTACCCGTTGATACCAGAAAAAGCTGTCTTTGCGGGACCGGTCCAGAGTACCCTTGCCTTCGTTATCCTTATCCACATAGATGAACCCGTATCGCTTCTTCATCTCTCCGGTGCCTGCACTGACTAGATCGATGCAGCCCCAGGAGGTGTATCCGATTAAGTTCACGCCGTCAGCCAGCGCCTCACCCATCGCCCGGACATGCTCCCGCAGATAATCGATCCGGTAATTATCCTTGATTGAACCGTCTGCTTCTACGGTATCTACTGCGCCAAGCCCGTTCTCCACCACCATCATCGGCAGTCCGTAACGGTTGTAGATATTATTCAGGGACCACCGCAGGCCTTGCGGGTCAATCTGCCATTCCCACGCGCTTGCCTGCAGATACGGGTTCTTCAGACCCAGCGACATATTGCCGCCAACCGACTCCTGATCCGGGGCTGCACTCACGCAGGTGGACGAATAGTAGCTGAAGGTGTAGAAGTCCACACAGCCTTCCTTAAGTATCTGCCCGTCACCTGCCTCCATCTGCAGCTCAATCTGCTTCTCCTGGAAGTATCGCAGCGCGAAGCCCGGATAAGTGCCTCTCACCTGAACATCGGAGCAGAGGAAATTACTCAGATTATCCTTTTGCTGGGCCAGCAGTACATCCTCGGGATTACAGGTCAGCGGGTAAGAGCACATGTAGGCAATCATACAGCCGATCTGAAAATCCTTATGAATCTCATGTCCCAGCTTCACGGCTCTGGCACTGGCGATGAACTGGTGATGGAGCGCCTGGTATCTTAGCTGCTCATTGTCGGTTTGCGCAGACGCAGTCAACTCGGCATTACCCTCCGGCTTCATCGCCCCGGCCATGAATGTCCCGAACGGCATCGTGAGGATGTTGATCTCATTGAAGGTCAGCCAATACTTCACGCTGTGCTTGTAGCGGTTAAAGATCACCTCGCAGTAACGGATGTAGAAATCGATCGTTCTGCGGTCCGCCCATCCGTTATAAGCTTCAGCCAGATGGTAAGGTGCTTCATAATGCGAGATCGTCACCAGCGGTTCGATCCCGTGCTTGGCCAGCTCGGCAAACACCCGGTCATAGAACTGCAGCCCTTCTTCACTTGGCATGGCATCATCCCCGTTCGGGAAGATTCGCGACCAGGCGATGGACATGCGGAACACCTTGAAGCCCATCTCGGCGAACAGCGCGATATCCTCTTCGTACCGGTGATAAAAATCAACCGCTTCATGACTCGGATAATTAGCCCCGGCTTCCAGCACCGGAGTAATTCTCCGGGAGACTGTATGCGTTCCCGCGGTCATGACATCTGCTGTGCTTAACCCCTTGCCTCCCGCATCGAACCCGCCTTCGAGCTGATTCGCAGCCGTTGCCCCGCCCCACAGGAAATTTGCCGGAAAACTTCTGTTGTTCACACTTACATTCACGTTCTTATTCATATTCGTTCCTCCTGAGATTGAATTAGGATACCGTTTAGATCATGACAGTCAGCAGATTCTCCCGGTAATCGATGCTCTTCTGGTCCGTCTCAATAACATCGAGATACTCACCGGAATTAGAGATGATCACAGGCGTGGTCAGCGTATAGCCCGCCTCTCTGATCGCGGCAACGTCGAACTCCATGAGCAACTGCCCTTTGGTGACGGTATCGCCTTGCTTGGCCCGGGGGGTGAAGTGTTTGCCTTTCAATTTGACCGTGTCCTTCCCGACATGAATCAGAATATCGACCCCGTGATCACTGGTAATGCCAATCGCATGGCCGGAGGCGAATAAGGTGGTCAGTACCCCGTCAACGGGCGAGTACACCTTGCCTTCCAGCGGTTCAATCGCTATACCTTTGCCCATTGCGCCTGTAGAGAAGGCTTCGTCCGTAAGCTCCGACAAGGCTCTAATCTGGCCCTTCAGCGGACTTCCCACCGTCTCCTGCTTCACCAGATTGCTCCGGGCAGTCCCGCCGCTCTTGCTGTCCACTGCTTCCTCATCCTTGAAGCCGGAGAAGAAGACAAGAATGAACCCGAGAATGAAGCTGATCACAATGGCGGCAATCGCGCCGTAGAAGCCTTTATCCATCCCTTCCGGACTGATGTAGCTTGGGATACCGAAGATCCCCAGACCGCCGAGAATATAGCCTTTGGTGCCCATCAGACCAACAATACCGCCGCCGACCGCCGCCGCGACACAGCTTAAGATGAACGGCTTCTTGCGCGGTAGCGTAATCCCGTAAATGGCAGGCTCCGTAACTCCGAAGATCCCTGAGATAATAGCCGGAATCGACAATGACTTCAGCTTGGCATTCTTGGTCCGCAGCATAATCGCCAGCACAGCACCGGTCTGGGCAAACGAAGCGCCGAAGGAAGCCGCCAGAATCGGATCGGATTTCAGTACAGCCATGTTATTGAGGGCAATCGGCACCAGACCCCAGTGCAGCCCGAAGATCACAAAGACCTGCCAGAACGCGCCTACCAGCAGCCCCTCAATAACCGGACTAAGGTTGTAGAGGAACAAGGTTCCCTGCCCCAGCAGCTGTCCGGCCCAGGTGGAGATCGGTCCGATGGCAATCAGCGCCAGCGGAACGGTGACCAGCAGGGTGAAGAACGGGACGAGGAAGGTACGCACCACGCTCGGCGTCACTTTTCGGAAGAAGGCTTCCAGCTTGGAGCCAATATAAGTCGAGATGATGATCGGAATAACGCTGGAGGTATAGGACATCAGGATGACCGGAATCCCCAGGAAGGTAATGTACACAGGCGATTCAAAGATCGTTCCGCTAAAAAGCGTGTACAGCGGTTCGCCCGCCGCCGTGATCGTGCCGAAGGACGGGTACACCAGCGTAGCGCCTATCGCCATCCCGATAAAGATGTTGGCTCCGAATTTTTTAGCCGAGGTATACCCCAGGAAGATCGGGAAGAAATAGAACAGGCAATCCCCGAGCGCATTCAGAATCTGGTAAGTCCCCGACTCCTTGGTAAGGAGTCCCACGGTCAGGAACAGGGCGGTGAAGCCCTTAATCATCCCGGTCGCAGCCAGTACACCCAGGGTCGGCGAGAATACGCCGGAGATCATGTCGATGAAGCTGTTGAACAGACCCATTTTCTCACCGGAGGCTGTCTCTGATCCGCCTTCCTGCAATCCGCCCGCTGTCATCACCTGGGCATAGACCTCAGACACATGATTGCCGATCACGACCTGATACTGGCCGCCGCTCTGAATCACCGTTACAATTCCGTCCATATTCTTCAGCACATCTGTATTCGCCACCGCCTCATTCTTCAGCTTGAAGCGCAGACGGGTCACGCAATGGCTGAGTCCGTTGATATTCTCCTTGCCGCCGACATGCTTGATAATATCCTTGGCTAGTGCCTCATATTTCATAGTAAGTCCTCCCGTTTCCTGATGAATGATAAGCAAAAGGCGAAACCATCCCGGCAGCTTCCTGCCTGATTTGGTTTCGCCTGCATGACCAGTAACAATCCAAGTGGTTTTATTCAGTTTGTCTTTGTGTTACCCGCTGAATGTGAATCGTCAGATACAGGATTTCTTCATCCAGGAGCTTCAGGTCCAGATACTTCTCAATTTTGAGCACACAGTGATGCGCCTTCCTGTATTTCATCCTCACCTGCTTGAGCAGAAAATCGTCCACGGACTCCTCAGACTCCTGCTTGCGCGAGCGCTGGAAGAAATAACGCAAATGGGTGATGAACCGTTCGTAGCTGACGGTATTCTCATCAATCTCGTTGTTATAGGAATACTTTACAATATTGAGGATGTCATCAATCTGCTGGGTCTGCCTGGTAAGATCTGCAATCTTGTTGCCTGAGCTGTTCATTTGCGCATTAATCAGATGGAGTGCAATGTTCCCGGCCTCATCCTCCGGTAGGCGGATACGGGTATCCTGCTCAATCATCCCCATAGCATGATGTCCGATGGCATACTCCCTCGGATAACAGCGCTGAATCTCCCAGAGAAGCGGATTGTCATTATGGATGCCCTGCTCATGAAGCCTCAGCGCATGAGTCAAATGATCCGTCAGGGTCACATAGATATAATCGCTCAGCCGGGCCTTCAGCGTCTGCTTGGCATACTCGATAATGTCATAGCTTAAGGCTACATATTCGGCGGGGGCATCCGCCATTAAGGCCTTGAATTTCTCGGACGCGTCATTTCGCTTCAGTACAAATGTCTTCTCGATCAGAGAGACATCCACCGGATCGCCCGGGCTCTTCTTGAAGCCGATGCCGCGTCCCATAACAACCAATTCATCCTTACCTGAATCCTTGGCAATAATGGCATTGTTATTGAAAATCTTCTCGATAATCAACCAAGCTGCCCTCCTTTACCCCGAATTTCATTTGGCACTGCTTACAGGATGTTAGACGGGTCAAGGTTCCTTGCAGCGTCCCGCAGGGTCCTTAACATAAAGAAAGGCAAAACCCAAAACACGTGACCATGTTTTGGGTTTTGCCTTTGCAGTAACAATCCCAAATTCAGAATAGCACTGAATTTCACTTTTGGCAACAAAAATGTTTGCGCTTACATATTGGCATGTGAAAGTAACAAACGAGAAACCATTACCATTTCCCTTAATTAGTAAGAAGGATTACAAGAGCATTAAGTCGAACAAGTGGAAACGGCTATACCGTCCTGTTTAAGGACGGTATCGTTTCAGCGAGAAATATAAGGATAAGTTATTATCTGGAATATATAAATTCTTATATTTTAAGTGAAATATGGCAGTCATATTCTTAGGAGGTAATATCAATGAAATATGATTTTAACAGGGATTGGCTTTCAAAAAAGTTTGATGAGATAAGTACACGTCTAATTAAAGCCCTGCAACAACTCAATGATGAACAAGTAAATTGGAGACCTGATAACACAAGTAACAGCATCTCGACATTAATAAAACATGTTGAAGGTAACATTCATGAAAGAATTTTAAAGGGAATTTTACATCAAGACGTTCATAGAAATCGTGATGAGGAGCTCAAACCAACGTATATTACCAGGTCCGAACTGGAACAGATCATCCAAGCTAAGTTTGAATTGATCATTGCCACGGTAAAAAACATTACCGATGAAGAGTTAGAGCAAACACAATGGGTCAGGAATCGTGAAAGAACAAATCTGGATATGTTGCATCAATGTGCCGCACATTACTCGGAGCATATGGGTCAGATCATTTATATCGCAAAACAAATTTTACAAGAAAGTTACAAGTCAACATCCATATAGTTCCACAGACAAAGACAACAATGCTAACTGTAAAAGGAGTGCTCCCCTATTCACTGGGAACACTCCTCTTCTTCTATCCTCCAGAGCTCAGACCGATGACGAACTCACGCTCTGAGCATTTCCCCACCGCAGCTTATACAGCTCCGGCAATACCACACCCAGCAGCACCAGCACCACTCCGGTCCATTGCAGAAGACTTACATGCTCTTGCAATACGAACGAGGACATTAAGACAGCCACAGGCAGTTCGACGGCGCCCAGAATACCGGCCATCCCTCCGCCGATATGCGGAACCCCGATGGCGAACAGCAGCGGCGGGATAAAGGCGCCGAACAAGCCCAGCAGGAAGCCGAACAGCAGCAGCGGTCCCCATAGCATACCGTTAAACAGGAAGGTCGGCGGGAACAGGATACACAGCAGCACTAGGCCGCCAGTGACCATCCAGGCGCTCCGGTAGGCCGGATGGGCCGAAGGAACGGCTTTGCCGCTGAAGATAATGAACATCGAATAGCTGACTGCCGATAATAATCCCAGCAGCAGCCCCAGCAGGTTAAACTCGGCAGCTCCCTGATTCAGAATACCTGCGGCCAGCAGGGTTCCGCCGAACAGCAGGATCAGCGTCAGCACCGTGATTTTGTCTGGGCGCTGACGTTTGCTTACCGCCTGAATCAGCACACTGATCCAGGTGAACTGGAACAGCAGGATAATCGCCAGCGAAGCCGGAATATACCGGAGCGACTGGTAGTACAGCAGACCCGTAACCACGGTTGGCGCACCGGCCATCATCAAGAGCAGTCTATGCTTCCAGGTCAGCCGGGTGGGAGCCGCTTTGGCGGACGCCGCAACGTTCGCTGTGCTGCGCTGTTTGCGGTTCGCTCTAAGCTTGGTATATAACGCGAGCAGCCAGGCGAGAATACAGCCGGTTAAGAGCTGAGTGCCGACCACCTCTCCCAGCTTGTAACCTTGCCCGTAAGCCAATACAACAATCGTTGATAAAATGCCGTAGCTCATAGCGCCTACAAGTACGGAGATTAAATATTTCATATCTTTCATGTCTGTTATGCCTCCTGAATCTTCTGATCTGAATTATGCTGCGTCAAGGTCAAGGACCGCAGAGACGCAAAAAATCCTAACTCCGGGACAGGGACCGCTGGTTCATGGTCCTTATCATCGTAGTTAGGAAGAGTAGGCTTCCTGTAGAAACCCTCGCCCTGTGATATCTGAATGGCTGCGAGGTTATACGAGAACAATATAGAGTTATGGAATTATTGCCTGGTTGACGACTCTTTGTATGTTACACGCCAAGTGAGCTGACGTCAACCTATATTTCTTTTAAATTTGAAATTCACCGTACGTAGACCTCTTTTTAATCAATTCTCCAGCCAATGAACAATACAAACACAGTCCCCCCCTCTCCCAAATTATGATAAAATATAACTCAATTCAGCAGTTCATTCGAAAGGAGCCTTACATATGGTGAAGACCCGTCCTCAATCCGGCGCGATCGTAAAAATTTGAAACATTGACAAGTTTCGATACGTAGCAGTCTGTAATAGCCTTCATTCCAATCCCATTTCATGTGATTCAAGCTGCTATCCCCAAATATACTACTACGGAGGAGGTGTAGATCCTGAACAGATCCGGGCCCGTTAAGCTATTCGGCATGATTGCCGGAGTTGTAATCTTAAATGTCATTGTTCTATCTCCCGGCCTGCTAGGTGTCGAGATCGGCGGAAGCCCGCTGGAAACGGCATCGGCAGTAACCCTGCTAATCATCAGTCTGCTGGTCGTCCTATACGGCAGTTACACCTTGCTCTTCAAACCTCCGGCTGCCAAGCCCGTCAGCGAGCAATTAGAGACGCGGGAGGATTACATTGCAGGCCTCGGCCGTCACCGGAATGTGAAGGTGCTGAAGGATGATATCTCCCTCGCCCTGGACCAGATGGAGCGGATTGAGAAGAAGAAGACCGCACTGCTCCAGGTGCTGGGCCGCAGGTTCGATCCGGCTGAGCTCAGCTTCCGCAAGTTTCATTCCGTAATTATGGAGGTTGAGAAGCTCTTCTACCTGAATATCCGGGGGCTTCTGAACAAGCTTAGTGTATTCGATGCCTCGGAGTTTGCCAAATTCAGTGCCGGTAACTCGTCCACCCGCTTCTCCAGCGCTCTGATTCAGAAGAAAACCGCCCTATACAACGAATATCTCTCCTATGTCAAAGGCTGCCTCGGGGCCAATGAGGAAATTCTGTTGAAGCTGGATCAGCTGCTGCTGGAGATTACCGAGCTGGGCAGCGCAGATTATAGCAATGTAGAAGAAATGCCATGCATGCAGGAATTAACCGCCCTGATCGGGCAGACGAAACTCTATCAGTAAGGAAAGGGAGATGAACCTATGAGGAAAGGCAAAACACTGTTCATACTCGGCATTATCGCCGCATCCGTCTTCGCACTTGTCTATTTCGGCATTACCTTAACGTCCAATCTGGGCAAATCCAAGACAGAAATCTCTGCCGAAGACGCCGACAAAAGACTCAACCGCATCTATAAGGATATCAACGTGACCAGTGCTGAGCCTGTAAAAGGGCAGATCGATCTTGATCCGGCATCCATCGGCGATTCGTTGCCCGATATCTCCAAGTTCCCCATCTCCATTGAGAGCACCACGGATAGCTTCGTCGAGATTTTCTCCTCCACGGAGAAGTCAGGAACAGGCAATGACGGCTGGCTGAATGAGGTCGCCGCAGACTTCAACGCTGCCGGTATTACAATAGACGGCAAACCCGCCTCAGTCAAAATCCGCAACATCGCTTCCGGCACAGCCGCTGATTATATCCGGTCCGGCAAATATGTGCCTGACGCCTTCACTCCCTCTAATGAGCTATGGGGCGAGATGGTCAAGGCCAGCGGCGTGCAGGCCGAGCTGGTTACGAAGCGTCTGACCGGCAACGTGGCCGGAGTGGTAATGAGCAAGCAGAAATACGATCAGCTGGTCGACAAATACGGCTCGATCAACGTCAAGACAATTACCGATGCCATTGCGGCTAATGAGCTGGCGATGGGGTACACCGATCCTTTTGCCAGCTCAACGGGTCTGAACTTCCTGGTCACCGCACTGAGTACCTTCGACAGTTCGGATCTGCTGGGAGACAAGGCGGTTCAAGGCTTCGAGAAGTTCCAGGCCAACGTGCCCTTCATCGCCTCCACCACCCTGCAAATGCGGGAAGCGGCCAAATCCGGCATGCTGGATGCCTTCGTCCTTGAGTATCAGACCTTCGTCAATGCGAAGGATTTGACAAGCGGCTATGTGTTCACCCCGTTCGGGGTAAGACATGACAGCCCGCTGTATGCACTCGGGCAGCTGCCGCCGGAGAAGCTGGCGATCATCAAGAAGTTCGGCGAATTCGTCCAGCAGGATAAGTACCAGAAGACGGCTGCGGACAAGGGCTTCAACGGCCTGACGGACTATGTCTCCGAGCTGGCACCGGTTGACGGCTCCATTCTCTCCTCGGCCCAGAAGCTCTGGAAGGAGAAAAAGAACGGCAGCAAGCCGATTGCGGCAGTATTCGTAGCCGATGTCTCGGGGAGCATGGCCGGTGAGCCGCTGAACCGTCTGAAGGAGTCCCTGCTGAAGGGCCAGAAATTCCTCGGTAAGGACAACAGCATCGGCTTCGTCTCCTATTCCAGTGATGTGACCATCAATCTGCCCATCGGCAAATATGACACCAATCAGCAGTCCATGTTCGTAGGCGCGATTAACAGCCTTCAGCCTGTGGGCGGCACGGCTACCTTCGACGGGTTGGTGGTTGCGATGAAGATGCTGAAGGATGAGCTGGCGGTGAACCCGGACATGAAGCCCCTGATCTTCGTGCTTAGCGACGGGGAGACCAACGAAGGCCATTCCCTGGATGATATCCGGGGCCTGATCGAGACTTACAAGATTCCGGTATACACCATTGGATATAACGCCAATATCAAGGCACTGGAGAGCATCTCCAGCATCAACGAGGCGGCCAATATCAACGCTGACACAGAGGATGTAGTATACAAAATCGGCAACCTGCTCAACGTGCAAATGTAGACTTTATATTCTGAAGGAGGGTTCATATGTCATTCACCATGGAAATTCCCAGCCCCGAGAAGCTGAAATCGGTCATCGAGGAGCAGGTCCAGCCGGAGCCGGAGGAAGTCACCCAGCTTAAGGAGCAGGCGATCAATAATGTCTCCAGCATTCTGGAGCTGGACTTCGAGTCTCTGGAGAAACGCAAGGCCGTGCTGCAGTCGATTGACAGCTTCGGGATGGGCACCATGCGCTCCTCGTCGGAGAAGAACTCCCTGCTTCAGGTATCGGTGGGCAATCTGTCCAAGACCGGGGATGAAGGCGGCCAGGTCGCCAAGGGATTAACCGAGCTGCACCAGCAGCTCAAGGATCTGGACCCTAGCGCGGTCGATTTTGCCAAAAGCGGGTTCCTCGGCAAGTTTTTCCACCCCCTGCGTAATTATTTCGCCAAATATCAAAAGGCCGATGCCGTCATCTCAGATATTATCCTATCTCTGGATAAAGGCAAAGCCGTGCTGAAGAATGACAATACGACACTGGAGATTGAACAGCAGACCCTGCGGGAGCTGACCAAGCGGCTTAAGAAGGAGATTCAGCTCGGCATCCTGATGGATGAGGAGATCGAGAAGCAGATTGAAGCGGCCAAGCAGCGCGGTGAAGATGAGGATAAGGTGCGGTTCATCACGGAGGAAGTGCTGTTCCCGCTGCGCCAGCGGGTCATGGATCTGCAGCAGATGCTCGTGGTTAATCAACAGGGAATTATGGCCATTGAGGTTGTTATCCGCAACAACAAGGAACTGATCCGTGGAGTCGACAGAGCACGGAATGTCACGGTATCTGCGCTCAAAATTTCGGTTACAGTAGCCAGCGCTTTGTACAACCAGAAGATCGTGCTCCAAAAAATCGAGCTGCTGAACCAGACCACCGACAATCTGATCAGCGGCACCTCCAGAATGCTTAAGGAGCAGGGTGCTGCCATTCATAAGCAATCGCTTGAAACCAGTATTTCGGTCGATACGCTGAAGCAGGCCTTCACAGACGTTCTCTCTGCCCTGGATTCGATCAGCACCTACAAGCAGGAGGCGCTCCCCAAGATGCGGGAGACCATTACCCAGTTCCGGGAGCTGGCAGATAACGGGGAACAGCAGATTCAGCGGCTAGAAAAAGGCAATACGCTCGGGCTGTAGTATCACTGCCCATATTTAACGCAAAACAGAGCATGGCGGCGGTTACGCCGGTGCTCTGTTTTTTTGCCTGTCTATTTTCCTTTTGCTGTCTACCTTCCTGAATTCAGTAAGCCTGTCACCATTCTGCTTAACGTCCCTTGATCCAGGAAAGGAGCTAGGCTTGCCAACAAATCCGGGCTGAGCTGATCCGCTTCGACTTCACCAAGCAACTTCTCAAGCTTCCCTCTGTCCAGAAAAGGAGCGAGGCCTGTGAGCCGATTTCCATCGACAGTACCGTCTGCCACCCGGTCAACTAGATTGCCTAACGTCTCTCTGCTAATAAAGGGAGCCAGCCCTTGAATGGAATGCCAGCTGGGGCTCTCCCCTCTGGTTTGTTGCACCAACAGGTCCAGCTGTTCCCGTTCCAGAAACGGGGCGATGCCCACAAGATTGTTCACCTCTCTCGAACCGTCTGCTGATTGATCGACCAGCCAGCTTAAGGTGGTGCTGCTGACGAACGGGGCAAGTCCAGAAATGACATTCCAAGCTATTTCTTTCTGTTCAGCCTGACGAACCAGTTCATCCAATGTATCTCTTCCCAGGAACGGGGCCAGCCGCATAATTACCTCTAGCGTAAGGACGCTGCTGTCTATGCCCTCTGTAACCTTATTCAGGGCACTTGCTTTTACAAAAGGTGCTACCTCTACAAGCTCTTCCATCTCCAGCTTACCGGCATTGACCAGCTCTGTAACCTGGCCCGGCCTGTTCTCTGCAATCTCCTCTACGATCCGACCCAGATGCAGGTGCTCCCGATGTTCTGCGTGATCTCCTGCATTCAAAATGTCGTCTACGGTTAGGCCGAATAACCCCGCAACCTGCGGAAGTGTTCCAATATCCGGCAGCGAGTCGCCACGCTCCCATTTCGAGACCGCCTGATGACTTACATTCAGTTGATCGGCAAGCTCCAGCTGGGTCCAGTCCTGGTCTTTGCGAAGCCGCGAAATATAAGCCCCAATTCTACGTAAGTCGAGCATGATATCCCTCCGAGATTATAAAATGTACAGTGCACACTGTCGAAAACAGCATAGCATTTCAGCATGCACAATCCTATCAATCGCTGGTTGAACGGCTGCATCCCCTTTATTCAACTGCCGGTAGAATGCACTTTTTAACATTAAATGGGTTGTATACTATTCCTGATTATTGTATATTTATTCAACCGGCAATTATTGCTGATTTCTCATCTACCGGGGGATACATCTATGCATTTTTTGAATATCAACCAGCTTACTTCAGAGCAGATTCTGGATATCTTTGAATTAACCGACCGGCTTCGTCACCGAAAATCAGAACCGCTGCTCGAAGGTAAAACGATGATTCTCTTCTTCCCGGAGACCAGTCTGCGGACACGGGTCAGCTTCGAGAAAGGCATCAGCGATCTGGGCGGGGCCTGCATTACCTTTCCGCCGGAGACGCTCAACAAGAAAGAAGCGCCGGGTGATATCGTCCGCTACCTGGAGAACTGGGGGGATGGCATCATTGCCAGAATCCCGGATCTCTGCAAACTGGAGGAGCTGTCTGCACACGCCTCTGTTCCCGTTATTAATGCAATGACCGCACATAATCATCCCTGCGAGATTATGGCTGACCTGTATGCTCTGCGCACCCTCCGGGACAACTACCGGGAGCTGACCTACACCTTCGTTGGACCGCCCGGCAATATATCAAGAACCTGGCTGGAGGCGGCGCAAGCCCTGAATCTATCCTTCCATCATGTATGCACGCCAGGTCATGAGATGAGCAGCGGCAATCATCCAAGCTATACCTTTCATACGAGCCTGGACAGCGTGCTGCCGGAGAGCGATGTGATTCTTACCGATTCATTGCCCAAGGATTTCCTGACCCCGGAGTATATCGGCGCCTATCAGATTACACTGGACCGGATGAAGCAGACAAGACCCGGGGCACTGCTGAACCCCTGTCCTCCCTTCTTCCGCAATGAGGAGGTCAGTGAAGAGGTGATTGCTTCGCCTTATTTTGCCGGATTCGGGTTCAAGAAAAGCCTGATCTATCTTCAGCAGGCCATCCTGATCTATTGCTTATCGCATTGATGCACCCGGACCATGAGACCCAGCGCAATGTTTAATTTTCTCTTTCATGCAAGCCTTTTAGGGCTTAAGCTGTATATTTGAAACTGCCCGTTTCTCCGATATCTTATTAGAACAGGATTTGTTCGTATGTTTACCACATTGGCTGAAGGGGAGAATGACTATGAAGGCTTTACAATTACTATCCAGAAAAACAGGTGTCCTTCTGCTCGTGCTGCTACTAGCGGCACTCGGTACAGTTGGGGGCGGCAGACAGTCACATACGGCAGCAGCGGCAGCTTCTGCGAAATCATATGTGTACTATGTCTCTGACGATGTTTTATACCGTGTGACCACAGATGGAAGTGAGACACAGAAGATCGTTGAGAATTATGACGGCAACGGATTAGATTCAACCGGCAAATATCTGTATTTTTATTATGATGACGGTATGGGAATTCAGCGGCTATCTCTGAGCGATCCCGATGCTTTAATTACCAGCTTCCTCGGGGACCGGAATATCCTCTTTTACCTGTTCGAGGGTCCCTATCTGTACTTCCTGGATGATACAGGACACATCTACCGCACCTTGGCCGACGCTGACGATGATTCACAGCTTACCCTTATCGCAGACAATGCCGATGTGAATTTCCGGGCCTTCGACGTCTTGGGCGGGCGAATCTACTATAATGCGCTGAAGAACAACACTACCTGGGTTGCTTCGAGGTCCCGCGACGGGAGTGGAGCCATTCAGTGGATTGCCAGCGGAGCTATTCAGAAGAGCAAATTTTATCATCCTTATGCTACAAGTATTAACCTTATGATTGACAACAAACCTGCCGAAACCGAGTATTCTCTGAACTCAATGGTGCTCTACACTCTCCCTCTAAGCGGTGGAGCTCCCAAAGCAGCCAATGCCAAAAACCCGCTTGAATCCAATGCCGCCACTGCCGGTAGCTGGTCCGATCATTATTTTCTGTTCAACAAAGGTATTAAAGTGGATGCCACCGGCGATGAGCTGGACTATAACACCGGCAAAGGCTTCCTGATGGATAAGAACGGGAAGATCCTGCAGCTCAGCCAGAACAGTGTGACCAGCATCAGCGAGATTGCTGCGAATAAGCTGGTTTATGCAGATTCCAAAGGCAAAGCCTACATCAGCACGCTTGCTAACGGCAAAGTCACCTCCTCCAAGCCTCTTCCACTGACGAATGTTCAAGATGTCAGAACGGTTAAGAACGGAACGACGCTCACCACCGTATTGTTCACCGCAGCCGATGCTTACGTTCTGAATGCCGATTCATCCTTGACCAAAATGACGGGCGTTGAGTCCGATTACTCTGTAATTACAGACGATATTCCCGGCTTGTATTATATCAACGGTCTGGATAACGACTGCCTGTACCGGTACAGCAATGACGGCAAAACCAAAATCAAGCTGTCCACTGGTCCGGTTAGCTACTTAGCACTGGTCTCCGCGAAGTAATATACAGAGAGAATAAGCCGGAATTTCCGATATCGGAAGTTTCGGCTTTTTTAAGATGCGAATAGATAAAGTTCAGTTTATAACAGAGACTTGCCTATGAAAAGACTTCATTCCCGGTATACAGTGGGAGTAGACGTTATAGATAATTACAGAAAGCAGGCTGGAAATGAATATCGCAATCAAGCTAACCGGACCGGATGAAGCCCACATTATCAAAAATATGTACCCGCTCTATCTGCACGATCTGTCGGGACATTACGGACTTGTAGAGGGGCATCCGCCTAACCGGCATGGTATCTTTGAGGATACAGACGAATACCGCACGCTGGCAGATCAGTATGACGTGCAGAATATTTGGTGGGACAAGCCGGGCATTCTGTACCCTTTCCTAATTCAAGCTGATGCGATGCCGGCAGGCTTTGCCCTCATCGCCACCCCTCCTCACTGCGCGCAAGGCGTTGATTATTTCGTGAACGACTTCTTTCTGCTGCAGCCCTTCAGAGGGACAGGAATCGCGGAAGAGGCGGCGGTGTTGGTGTTTGAACAATTCCGGGGTGAATGGGAGCTGTTCACGAATCCGGCGGCGAAGAATATAACCGGACAGAAATTTTGGCGGAAGACCGTCTCCCGCTATACACAGGGGAAATATACCGAAAGAACCGGAGATACCTTCGATGGGAATAAGCTTGCCTTCAAGTTTGATAACCGGGGATTACAACCGCTCTAACCCAACCGCCAAAAAGGCTGATCCGCCGGACATACCGGCAGTCAGCCTTTTCCACATGCATGGATTCACGGCAGAATTGGCAAGTTAATCTCCTTGGTATTCTTGCCTTCTCCGGTCTTCATAATCATGTTCATCGATTCCGGCTGATCGAGCAGATTGCTGCCGAAATAATGTTCAAAGCCCTCATAGGTTCCAGTACCTGTCGGTGACCATATCTCGGTGGTTCCGTACTTGGCTGTCGACTGAATTTCATTCCTGTGTACAGCGCCAGATATCTTTTGCCTGTTCTCCCATGTAATCTCAGACTCGTTTTTAATTTTGACTACAGTGCGGATCATCAAGGGAGAGAGCTCAACCTGCTCGAGCGTCACTTGAATCCCCTCCAGCATGAAATCCTCCCCCGGCCGGACAATAACTGTCTGCTGCTTTTTGAATTTCGGGTCAAGCTTGAAGCTGATCTTAAGCCTTGGAGAATAATTCATTTCCGCTGCATTCTTGCCCGTCTTGGGATCTTTCAATTTACCGGGGTCTACAGAGGCGATCTGGAAATCCGCTTCAAGCTGCTCCGGAAAAGGCTGATTCCGGTCCAGAAGGATGGCGCCGCGCCCGTAAAAAATACGCTTATCATCGTGTCCATTGTTTTTAGCATGGGCGCCGATCCCGCCCCCGTTCTCAAGATCATAGCCGGTTGCCGGATTCTTGATTCTCGCACTGTTAACACTATAGATCTCCTGTCCTTCCGCGACATTTGCTGTATACAAAAAGATGATTTTATTCTCATCCGCCGTTACTGCATTCAGGGTAATCCGGTAATCCCCGCTGGCTACGCTTTGATTAATCTCCTGGATATAGCCGTGCCGGATGGCCGTATCCAGTGTAGGTGCCTCTGAATCAGAAGAATAGAGCCGCTTGAACATTTCCAGCCCGCCCCAGTTCACTTCTCCGGCAGGTCCGGCAGCACGAGGTGCTGCATCATGAATGACCGGAATGAGGAACAGAATGATTGCGGTAACCGCGGCAGCGGCTAATCCGAGGAAGGAGCCTTTGGTGAGTCTGCCTTGCCAGCTTTTTTGGCGTCCGCGCTCGATTCCCGCCTGAACAGCCTGCCTAATCTCATTGCCTCCGGCGTCCGCTCCGGCTTCCTTGTGTATACGTGCCGCATCCGTCAGCATCGCCTGCTCTTCTCTACTACTGTCCATCCCACTCACCCCGGTTCTTCATAATGGTCCTAAGCTGCTTCAGCCCTTTGTGCTGCCAGGTTTTGACGGTTCCCTCCGGCTTGCCCAGCAGGACTGCGATTTCGGCCAAGGTCATGTCATTGTAATATTTGAGCAGCAGCACATGGCGGTATTTCACCTTCACCTGTGAGAGTGCCCACTGCATTTCCATAGATTCGGTACTGTTATGAATGACGGCCTCCTGCATATGTTCTGCCGCTGTGGGAACCGCCTTCTTCCTTCTGCGCTGCTCGTCTATGCAGACATAGATTAGAATCCTGATCAGCCAGGATTTGAACGCGCCTGAGTCCTTAAGGGTCCTTCGCTTCATCCACGCCCGGCAAGTCGTCTCCTGCAACGCTTCCAGTGCGTCATTGCGGTTGCCCAGATAACTGTAGGCAATAGAATATAACTGGTCGCTGTGCTCCATCACCGCTTTGACGAAATCTGTCTCTTCAAGCGGCACAGCGGCAGTGACCCGTTTCATCTCTGCGCCTGACATCGTCATCTCTCCCTCTCCTCTCCATCTTTTTTTACATGAATTAGACGGAGAGGTTATGCAAACAGTTTTAGTCTGCGGCAATTATTTTATAATCCTCATGAACAAGTGGAAACGGCTTTGCCGTCCTTTTAAAGGACGGTACCGTTTCAGCGAGAAATAGAAGAATAATTTATAGCGTAAAACCTATAAATTCTTATATTTCAACAGAAAAGCCGCAATCCCCGTTGCCGGGAATATTGCGGCCTTTCTTGTTATATAGGAAACTATAGTTTCCTGCTGCTGTGGAGAAGGTGTGTTGGACTAAATGTATGTGGAAAACAGTATACGTTGTGCTCCCAAGCAGGCACTCGGCCTGAATGTATGTGGAAAACAGTATATATTGTGCTGCGCGCGGGCGTATGGCCCAGAATGTATGTGAAAAACAGCATACGTTGTGCTCCCAAGCAGGCACTCGGCCTGAATGTATGCGGAAAACAGTATACATTGCACTGGTACGAAGGTAATCCTATTCATCCGTTAGGATGACTTAGTTCTGTAGATTACTTCACTTCTCGATAGGACACACCTAGAGCACCCAATTCCCCTTGCGGAACACCGGCTCGATCGTACCGTCGGCCAGTTCCCCGTCAATATCAAGCGCATCGGAGCCGACCATGAAATCGACATGCGTGAGGCTGACATTGGCACCTCTGGACAGCAGCTCTTCGCTTGTCATGGAGGTGCCCCCTTCTATATTAACCGGATAGGCGCTGCCCAGTGCGAAATGACAGGAGGCATTCTCGTCAATTCCGGTGTTATAGAATACTCTGTTCAGCCGGGAGATCGGCGAGTCATGCGGCACCAGCGCCACTTCTCCGAGGTATGAGGCTCCCTCATCCGTATCCAGCAAGGAAGTCAGGTGCTCGCGGCCGGATTCAGCGTCATACGCTGTAACCTTGCCGTTTGTGAAGGTAACAGTAATTCCGTCGACGAGCCGCCCGTTCAGGTTCAGCGGAAGCGTACTCTTGACCGTGCCATTTACGCCGGTGCGATGGGGCATCGTATAGATCTCTTCTGTAGGCATATTCGCTACAAAATAGACGCCGCGCGCATTCTCCCCGCCGCCGCCCCGCCATAAATGGCCTTCCGGCAGCTCGACACGCAGATCCGTGCCCGGAGCGCGGTAATGCAGGCTTTTATAGCGTTTGGCGTTCATACGGTCCTGGCTCTGCTTCAGCTCTCCGATATGGCTGCGCCACGCCGCAACCGGGTCCTCGCTGTTCACACGGTTCATCTGGAACACCGCTTCCCACATCGCATCGATCCGTTCTTCCTCCGGCAGATCGGCGAACACCTTGTCCGCCCAGGCACGTGTCGGCGCCTTGATCAGCGACCAGCTGATTCTACTGTTGCGGGTGTAGGCCTGGTACTTCTTGCGCGCAACCGCAGCTGCCTTAACGGCAGTGGAGACCTTGGCCGAATCGATCCCGCGGAATAATTCCGGGTCCGGCACCTTTATATGTAATATAGCCCCGCCTTCTTCAGCGAATCCCTCCAGCATATCGGCATGCCACTGCGGATAATACCCGAACGATTCCTCAGGAGCCTTCTCGTAACGGATGCGTGTGACCGCTTCATCGTCCCAGTCTACAAGCACGTATTTCGCTCCGGCGTCATAGGCCTTGCCTACAATCAGCCGGGTAAGCTCCGCGGTCTCCAGCGGGGCGTGAACCATCAGCACTTGTCCCGGCTGCACATTCACACCGACCTTGACTACCAGCTCTGCGTATTTCTCCAGCATCTGCTCAAAATCCTTCATTTCTTCTCTTCCTCCATATCTTCACTGTCTCTGTATAATTATAGCGGAAGACCGGGAAGATGGCACCTATCTATGCTCTATATACAACCGGAAGCTGAGCATAATGTAATCCCTCCGCTTCCGGCATCGCTTCCGCTACTGCTTATCCACCTGAAGTAATTGAATGGTCTTCACATCATACGTATGGGCGATTTTCTCTTCCGCGATCACTTTCAGCTTCGTCAGGCTGGCAACCTTGGCCGGATCTGCCCGGGAGAGCAGCCGCCACAGTTCGGGGTCGGACAGGGTCTGATAGAGCTTGTCGTCATCATATTCCTTGCGGTTTTGAGTGACCAGCTTGACCTTGTAGGTGCCGAACACTGCCTCAGTCTGCCCCGCTTCATTGACATGGGCAAGAATCTCCTGCCGGAGTCCGGCCAGCTCCTTTTCCAGCTCCTTCTGCTTCGCCTTGAGCTTGTAATACTGTTGAACCTTCTTTTCCATATAGTCCTCACGCTCCTCTCCTAACATGTCTATGCAGGAAAGAACGGTTAGAATGATTAATTCTGTTGAGACGGTTTAGGTTTAATTCTATAATGAAGTCGTTGTGACAAAATACTGACAGCAGGTGAACCCATGTTCCAGACTTATCTATTCCCAATTTCCTATGCATTCATGGCCTTTCCGGTTGCGGCACTGTTCTTCACCTTGCCATTCCTGATTGTGCAATACCGCCGGCACGGCTATATCAACAAAATCCGGGCCTTGGTGCTGTATCTGCTGCTGCTGTACCTGCTTAACGCTTTCTTCCTGGTCCTGCTTCCCTTGCCTGATTCCAGGCATAATACCGCCCCCGCCGGGAGCATGCTCCAGTTCGTGCCGCTGCAATTCATCCAGGATATTCTGCACAATACGCCAATTACGCGCAGCGATCCTTCCAGCTACCTTAATGTGCTGACCGGAGCGGATTTTTTGCTGGCGGCCTTCAATGTCCTGCTGACCGTACCCTTCGGTATGTTCCTGGGCTACTACTTCCGCACGCGCTGGGTGGTCTGCATTATTCTGTCCTTTGCGCTGTCGCTGTTGTTCGAAATTACGCAAATTACAGGCATTTACGGGTTCTTCGACCACCCCTACCGGATCTTCGATGTCGATGACATGATCACGAATACGCTGGGCGGCATGATCGGATTCAAGCTCTCCCTATGGATCTCCGGCCTGCTGCCGAGGATTGAGAAGCTTGACAGCCAAGAGGACCTTTCCGCCAAAAGAGTGACCTACACCCGCCGCGCCCTTGCTTTCCTGCTGGATTCCATCCTGCTGCTCGCGGTGACCATTCTCCTCAATCTGCTCTCGCTGAGTATTTCGTTGTGGGCAGTTAGTATGGTCTATTTCCTGAGCATTCCTCTGCTCACAGGCGGACGCACCTTCGGCAAATGGGTCGTGCGTATCCGGCTTAGGAGTGAAGACGGCGGCCCGGCCAGACCCTGGGGGGTATGGGCACGATATGGATTACTCTATGGCGTCTTAGGCGGAATGAATTCCCTGATGCCTGACTCCTCCTTCTTCGTCTCTATCGGTACAGCTCTGGCTGCTCTTGTGAAAATAGTCATCCTCTTGGCAGATTTGGTCTTCTTCATCCATCTGGTGCTGCGGCTGATTAAGCGTGACCGTCCGCTCCTCTACGAGGAGCTTAGCAGAACCCGCAATGTAATCAGCTGGCCGAAGCGGCATCAGGCAGCGGCAAGCGAGACCGTGGACAACACGACAAACAATGAATAGAGGTACAACATCCTTATGAATAACCTTATGAATCATAACGACAACAACCGCAAGTCTCCTGCTCAAGATGAGCAAGATTGGTTAATAGAAGCAGACATCACCAGCATTCAGGAGCAAATGGCACAAGGTAACCTAACCTCCGAAGTGCTGGTAGGCTGGTATTTGGAAAGAATCAACCGGTTGGACGGTCTGCTCCGCTCCGTACTGGAGGTGAATCCGGAGGCTCTTGCAATTGCCGCGAAGCTCGATCAGGAACGAAGAGATCAGGGCAGCCGCGGACAGCTGCACGGTATTCCTGTCCTGGTCAAAGATAACATCGGCACAGCAGATCAGCTGCATACCAGTGCAGGAGCCTTGGCGCTTGCAGATTGCATAGCTAATGAAGACGCTGAGGTCGTCACACGGTTAAGGACAGCCGGAGCAGTGATTCTGGGCAAAGCCAATATGACCGAGTGGGCCAATTTCATGTCGCCTACCATGTGGGCCGGATACAGCGCACGCGGCGGGCTGGTACTTAATCCCTACGGTCCCGGGGAGCTGTTCATTGGCGGCTCCAGCTCGGGAAGTGCGGCAGCTGTTGCCGCTAACCTTGTCACCGTGGCCGTAGGAACGGAAACCTCCGGCTCCATCATCAGCCCGGCGGCTCACAACTCCCTTGTCGGCCTGAAGCCTACTTGGGGACTGGTCAGCAATAAGGGAATTATACCGGGAATCGGCAGCCAGGACAGCGCCGGTCCCATGGCCAGAACCGTCAAAGACGCCGCACTCCTGCTGCATGTGATGGCCGGGAACGACGGCTCTTCCTCCTCTGCTGCCCTGGATTATTCGGCAGGGCTGGAAGTAGATGCACTTACAGCCAAGCGGATCGGAATTCCGCGCTTCTATTATAGTGATCTGGATACTGAAGCGCTGGACATGATGGAATCTGCCATAGCGGTCCTGCGGGAGCTGGGGGCAGAGATTATCGACCCTGTGGAGCTGCCCAATCAGAATCAGAATGCTGAATGGAACCCTACGATTCTACAATATGAGTTCAAGCACGGCTTGAACCGCTATCTGGGAAGCCTGCCGGAGTCGGCTCCTGTGCATTCTCTGCAGCAGCTGCTTGATTTCAACCAGCAGCATAGCGGACAGGCGCTGAAATACGGCCAAGGAAAACTGGAATGGCTGAATTCCTCCGGGGATAATATTACAGAGCAAGAGTATCTGGAGCAGCTGCATTCTTCCCGTTCACTGGCCGGTAAGCAGGGAATCGATTATGCCCTGGAGCATTACGGTCTGGATGTGCTCCTGTTCCCCGGAGATCACGGATGTGAAGTAGCGGCAAGAGCGGGTTATCCGCTGATTACAGTTCCTGCCGGCTATACCTACTCGGGTATTGTTGCACCAGGCGGCTATCTTACCAAGGGACCGCAAGGTATCACCTTCTGTGCCTCAGCCCATAGTGAAGCTATGCTGCTAGGGATTGCGTATAGTTACGAGCAGGCTACGAAGCACCGGCGGTCGCCGGTGCTGGAGCCAGGCAGCTCGTCAGATTAACTGGTTAGCCTCCGCTCAGCCGCTGACACAATCACAAAACGCGGTATCCCGAACTCCGGGATACCGCCTTTTGTATATCATATCTATACACTCTGTCTATGCTTCCGCCGTATCCGCCAGATGGAGGACCACCGGGCAATGATCGCTGCCTAGGACATTACATTCAATTCCGGCGTCCAGCAGACGCGGGGTCAAGCGCTCTGAAGCGAGAAAATAATCAATCCGCCAGCCCACATTCTTCTCTCTGACCTTGGGCATGTAGGACCACCAGCTATAGGCACCCTCCAGCTCAGGATAGAACCATCTGAAGGTATCCACGAAGCCGGCTGCGAGCAGCGTGGTCATTTTGCCGCGTTCTTCGTCGGTGAAGCCTGAATTCCCCCGGTTCGATCTCGCATTCTTCAGGTCAATCTCCTGATGCGCCACATTCAGATCCCCGCACACGACAACCGGCTTATGCTCATCCAGCTTCAGCAAGTAGGCGCGGAACCGGTCCTCCCACTCCATCCGGTAGTCCAGCCTCGACAGATCGCGCTTGGCATTCGGCGTATACACATTCACCAGATAGAAATCAGGGAATTCCAGGGTGATAATCCGCCCCTCATCCTCCGTCTCCTGCTCCAGTCCATATCGTACGGATAGCGGCTTGATTCTAGTGAATACAGCCGTACCCGAATATCCTTTTTTGAGCGCATAATTCCAGTACTGAGCATATTCCTCCCCGTGATCCAGAACAATCTGCCCCTCCTGAAGCTTCGTCTCCTGCACACAGAAGATATCTGCGTCAACCTCCCGGAAATACTCGCTAAACCCTTTATTCACACAAGCTCTCAGACCGTTCACATTCCAGGACACCAGCTTCATCGTTGTCATTTCCCCTTACCTGTCACTAGATTACATCCAGTGTACCATAGATCCGGGTTGTCTATTTGTCTATGAATCTGCCGGCATCCTATTGAAATGTGTGAATCTCCCATGGCATACGTTACAGCAATCATAGTTTTGCCGAATATACTATCCTATCACAAGGAAAAGGAGGACATTACAATGGCTATCCTATTACCGCAACAATTCTTCAATCTGCCGGCTTCTGTAGGTAAATCTTACTATGAAAATCTGGCAGGTGGCATCAACGCAGCTGTGACGGTAAACAACAATTCCGGGTTCCCCGTGGATCTCGTTATTTACCGCGTCAACGCTCCAGTGGTCACTTATCTGATCCCTGCATTTAACAGTCTCACTCTATCTGTTCATGCCCTGCTTGTCGCCGGACTTCTCAGCACAGCTGCCGGGGCAGTCTTCGGCACCATCGAAGTGGCAACCTCTGATTTCTAATCTAATGTAAGAGTATCCCCTCATGCTCTGTTGACTATTTTTGGACTTCTCGCTATTCCGGGGAGTCCATCTTTTTGTCGTTTCAGGACAAATACGATCCATTCCGCTTATTTGATTGAATCTCTCAATTCAGAAATATATTTTACAATCTTTAGATTAATCTCTCATTTATATAAAATTTATGATATAGTTGATGAGAAAATGATAAAATATACCAGAAAAGAGGCTATTATGAAAAAGATTTTTCTGCTTTTATTTGCGGTGCTCATGATCCAGCTCCCTATTGCTTCTGCAACATTTGCATTTGGAGAACGTCTCACGGTTCGCGAAAGATTTATTGGGAATGCGAGCCCGCTAGTATCAAACAACATGAAATATATCCTGAATTTTATGCCTTCAGGAGATATACAGTTATGGAATAATCACAAACGCACCATGATATGGCACACCAATACCAGCGACTTTAGAATATCCCAGCTCGTCATTGATCAATATAATGGCAGACTTAAGTTAATGGATTGGAATAATACTCCATTTTGGACGTCAGACAATAATGCATGGGCTACAGCGTGGTACGGACAAGGGAATGTACCAGTCAACCTCGTGGGTGACCTGCTAATCGTTCAAGATGACGGAAATTTAGTTCTTTACAACACACAGAACGTGGGTTTAGGCTGGTATCCTGTCTGGGCTTCAAATACAGCCGGTCAATAAGTATCATCAAGTCCTCCTAGTAACATGAACGCAAACTTTTCAGCCCTTTCCCTTCCCAGCAGGAAGTGTAAAGGGCATTATTTACGTTCCGGGACATTTCCCATGCGCCTCGCTGCGGGTTGGCCCCGGCTGTTAGGCGACTGGAGATGTTTTGTGCGCCATTTGGGCGGATGGTATGTGCTTTTACAAGGCAGTCTCTGATTCAGGCATAGGTCCGATATAAGTAGATTGTGGCCGGAAAATCCGGTTATGGGCTGACTGCTCCAGCAAATGGGCCGTCCAGCCGACAATTCTTCCCGCTGTGAATGTAGGCGTGAAGATCTCAGGCGCCAGCTCCAGCGCCTTCAGAATAGCCGCAGCATAGAACTCAACATTGGTGAACAGGCGGCGGCCCGGCTTATATTCCTCCAGAAGCGCTATCGCTGTAGCCTCCACATGAAGCGCAAGATCAAAGGAAGCATCCTTGCCGACCATCGTAAGGGTCGCAATCTGCAGGGCTTCCGCCCGCGGGTCCTTGGTCTTGTAGATCCGGTGCCCGAAGCCCATCAGCTTCTCCCCGGCCTCAAGCTTCTCTCTCAGCCAAGGCTCCGTGCGTTCCTTCGTCCCGATCTCCTCCAGCATCGATATCACTTCATACGGCGCGCCGCCATGCAGCGGACCCTTCATGGCCCCGATCGATCCGGCTACGGCCGCGCACATATCCGATTCCGTGGACAGCACCACCCGCCCGGCGAAGGTAGAGGCATTCATGCCATGCTCCATGCACAGGATCATATAGGCGCTAAGCGCCTTTACATGAGCCTCTTCAGGCAGCTTGCCTGTGAGCAGATACAGATAATTCGCGGCATGGCCAAGCTCAGGAAGCGATTTCAGCGGCGGCAAGCCCTTAAGGCTGCGGTACCGGTAAGCTATGATCGCCGGAAGCATTGCCGTCAACCGCACGGCCTGCTTCAGCGTGGGCGGCCAGGTAGCGTTCTCCTCATCCCCAAGTGCAGCCACTGCACTTTGTAATACCAGCATCAGCGGTACAGACGCCGGATACAGATCAAGCATCTTGCAGAGATATTCAGGAATCGCTCTCTCCGCTGCCATCTGCACCTTGAGCTGCGCCAGCTCCTCCGCATCAGGCAGATGTCCGTTCCAGAGCAAATAAGCAACTTCCTCATAGCTTTTGCTCACCGCAAGCTCCTTCGCCCAATACCCGCGGTACACCAGATACCCTTTCTCCCCATCTACCAATCCAATTGCTGTCTCTCCGGCAACTACGCCTTCTAATCCCGTTACTTTAGCCATTATATCTTTACCCCTTTTCCGGTCCCGCAGGAAGAAATTCATCATATTAGGAGTATAAACTGCAAAATCTATATTGCATATTTATAGTTTTTTATGAATCAATAAGAAAATTCTATCACCTGTATTACTTAGGTTCCATGAGCTGCTTCAGCTTGGCTTCTGTACCAGAGTCACCGGCTGGCGTGTAGATGCTACAGCGCAGATCCGCTGCACCTTGTACTTGTAGGGAGGTTAGATGGAACAGCATTTTGCCGGCTTTGGCATGCCGGAATTCCAGTACAACATCCGGCGCGGAGCTGACCCGGCTCTCTTCCCATAGCTGATTGAATTCCGGATGCCCCTCCTTCATCTCCGCAATGAATTCATCATACCAGCGGTCCTCCAGGTATTGCCCGTAGTAGGCGCGGAAGATCGATAGGTATCCCCGGACGAACTGCTCCCAATTCACCGCCAGCCGCCTGAACTCCTTGCGCTCGAACAGCAGTGAGATCATATTGCGCTGCTGCGGAGCCAGCTTGGCGAAATCAAGAAACACATGCGCCGCTGCCTCATTCCAGCCGACAATGCCGCAGTGCCGGTCCGAGATGATTGTCGGGCAGGTCTTCAGCTCCTGCAATATCTTCTGCAGGGACGGATGAATTACCGAAGGCTCCTCTTGGGTATAGTCTGCGACTGCCGGTCCGTTCTCCAGCGCCAGAGCGAACAAGTAACTCCGCTCATCCTTCGTCAGCTGTAATGCTGCGGCAATACAATCAAGAACAGATGGAGATACTTTAATATCCCGCCCCTGCTCCAGCCAGGTATACCAGGTGCTGCTTACTCCCGAGAGCTGCGCCACTTCCTCGCGCCGGAGCCCGGGCGTCCGCCTGCGGGTGCCCTCCGGGAGGCCCGCCGCTGCCGGGGTGATGGCCGCGCGTCTTGCTTTCAGGAATTCTGATAATGCTTGAAGCCTGTTCTGATTGGACATCATGCTTCCTCCTGCCTTACAGTTCGTCTGTCTGTTAGTGTAGTAGTAATTATACTAGTATAAACTACAACTTGTAATAGGATAAGCAACATGAAAAAATAAGCTTATTCAGATTAACAGGAGGAATAGCAGATGGAACGTGTCGTGATTACAGGAATGGGTGTCATCTCCCCGCTTGGCAATACCGTGGACCAGTTCTGGAGCCGCCTTACGGCAGGAGAATCGGGGATTACGCCGATTGATTCTTTTGATACCACTCACTTCAAAACCAAGATTGCCGGCTCGGTACAGGCCTTCGACCCGGATGCCAGATTCGGCCGCAAGGAGGCCCGGCGGATGGACCGGTTCAGCCAGTTCGCGCTTGCTGCCGCAGAGGAAGCCTGGACGCATTCCGGTCTCCGGCTTGAGGAGCTGGACCGGGAACGGCTGGGCGTCTATGTAGGCTCCGGCGTAGGCGGTATCCAGACATTGATGGACCAGGGCGAACTGCTGCGTTCCCGGGGACCGGAGCGGGTAAGCCCTACCCTGATCCCGATGCTGATCTCCAATATGGCGGCAGCCATGATCAGCATCAAGCTGGGGGCACAGGGGCCTACACTCTCGCCGGTGACTGCCTGTTCCATCGGGAATACGGCCATTGGCGAAGCCTTCCGCCTGATCCGTTACGGCGGGGCCGATGTAATCATCGCCGGAGGGGCGGAAGCGGCGGTGACCGAGATTGCCCTGGCCAGCTTCGGGAATGCGACCGCTTTGTCTACCCGGAACGGGGAGCCGCAGGGGGCCAGCCGGCCTTTTGACCGGAACAGGGACGGATTTGTCATTGCGGAGGGCGGAGCTATTGTGATCCTCGAATCCCTCTCCCATGCCCTGCGCAGAGATGCCGTCATCTATGGCGAGGTCACCGGATATGGCGCCAGCTCGGACGCTTATCATATGGTAGCCACCCATCCTGAGGGGATAGGAGCCTATCAGGCAATGAAGCTGGCACTCAGCGAGGCTGGAATTAGTCCCGGAGAGGTAGATGTCATCAGCGCACACGCAACCAGCACGATCGTCGGAGACCGTTCGGAGACCCTGGCGATCAAGAAGCTGTTCGGAGAGCAGGCCTATCGGATTCCCGTCACGGCGAACAAATCGATGACCGGACATGCCCTCGGCGCAGCCGGAGGTCTGGAAGCTATTGCCCTGCTCAAAAGCCTGCAAGAAGGGATCATCCCGCCGACGATTAATCTGGAGCAGCCGGACGAGTACTGCGACCTGGATTATGTTCCTAACGTAGCCCGCCAAGCGGAGCTGAAGATCGGGATCTCCAATTCCTTTGGCTTCGGCGGCCATAACGCTGTAATCGTTCTGCGCAAGTATGAAGCATAATCGCAGCTAATTCCTATATACAGCAAACAGCGGATCTCCCATTCTAAGGGAGCTCCGCTGTTTGTAATGGTTAAGGGTATGATGCCGGCTGCGACTTGACTGTTCACGGGATCAGGTTACTTTTTCTCCGGTGACACATGGCTGCCCCAGACTGCAACGCCTTCTGCTGAAAGTGCTGTGAAGGTCATTACCTCGCTTGCGGCCGCTTCATTCCATTCCCGCAGGAACACCCCGCTGTACTCCGAACCCTCTATCGTCAGCTTCGCCATATGATCCTTGCTCAAGGACCATGTACCTGTTGCTGCCCCGCTTATCGTGCCGTCTGTGTTCAGCTCTACCCTCTGCGACTCCGCCAGCTCAGCCGTAATCTCCTTGCCGTGGTTCACCAGCATGTAAGCACCCGTCACGTCCTTGGCAGTGTACTTGCCTATCTTCTCGCCTCCGTAACGATGGGGTGCGACAACAGGCCAGCCTGCTTCATTCATGAACATCTGATGAACCCGAACCTCATGCTGCTCCCCAAGACCCGGGAACCGCGTGTGGAAAATCAGATAATACTGCCCGCTTGCCTCATCATAGTACGCCGAATTATGTCCAGGGGAGACATAGCCTGTACCTGATCCGGCGGCTTCTTCAGCTGTATTCACAAATTCATAATTCCCCATCAGCTTCACGCCGTAAGGTGCGTAGGCCGGATCATCGAACAGCACTCCCGGCGTCCCCTGCGCATCCAGCATAGCCTTACCTTCCGAGTCCTCGAACGGGCCAGCCGGATGCTTGGAACGCGCTACACGGATATTATAGCCGCCATTCGCATCAAGCCCTCCGTAGGAGAGAAACAGATAGTAATAATCGGTCTCCGGGCTGTATAGCATATACGGCCCTTCAATCCGCGCATGATTCCCTCCGAGCAGCTTCTTGCCGTAGCCCTGGCCCTCCAGCGGGAAGCCCGTAGCCGGGTCCAGCTCCAGGATGAAGATGCCGCCCGAGTAGGAGCCGTAGACCATCCACAGCTTGCCGTCTTTATCAAAAAACACATCAGGGTCCACCACATTCGGCTTCTCCGTGGCATCGTACACCTCTCCATCATCCCCGATGCCGGACATTCCCGACTTCAGAATAATGCCTTTATTCTTGTAAGGACCTTCAATCTCATCGGCTACGGCAATACCTAGCGCCGACAGCGGGGAATCCCCCTTGCAGGCATCGTAATACATGTAGAACTTGCCGTCTGCCAACTGAATGACATCCGGTGCCCACAGCGTATCCGACTGGGCCCAGCTAAGCGTCTCGCTAAGCTCCTCCGTTACATTCGGTATCAGCACATTATCGTCCGTCACGCCGGAAGAAATCTGCGTCCACGACATCAGGTCCTTGGATTTGGCCGAGGCCAGATGCGAACCGAACACGTAATACGTATCCTCCACCCTAATCACAGAGGGATCGTGTACAGATACATTCCCGAACTCCGGCGGCCCTTCCGGATTCCCTCCGCTGCATGCCGACAGCAGGGATAAGGATATCAGCGCCGTTAAGGATCTTTTTCTCATCTCATCATAACCTCCCTATGTATACCCTTACATTTTGCTGGGCAAATGAGATTAAGTCAATACTTTTATTTATATTAGTTAGTTTTGTTTTAGGTTTATATGAAGTATAATCCCCCATATAACAAAAAAACGCCAGGCCGATTATGGCCTGACGCTGATCTAATCAAACTTAGTATTCGCTGCTGTTGCCGACAAGTACCGGCTCTGGATAGGCATTGCTCAACACGCGGCGCTGCTTCTTCACGACATCCGGCGGCTCCACCGCTGGTGCCATCGGATGCATCAGCCAGGACTTCACAAGATGGGAGTCCGATACCTTGTACATTGGCGGTTCCTTCTCCATGTCAATCGCCATTGCATACGTGCTGCGCAGGGCGAAAGCATCCCCCTTAGGCGGCTTGATCAAGTCGGGAGGTGTGCCCGGGATCGCTGTAAGCATCGAGCCTTTGCTCTCCAGACTTGGCATGGAAGCCAGCAGGCCCCAAGTGTACGGATGTCTTGGATCGTAGAAGATCTCTTCTGCGGTACCCATTTCAACGATCTGTCCGGCATACATTACAGCTACACGGTCAGCCATTCTTGCCACAACCCCAAGGTCATGGGTGATGAAAATGATCGCTGTATCAATCTTCTTTTGCAGGTCCTTCATCAGATCAAGGATCTGTGCCTGAATCGTTACGTCAAGCGCGGTTGTCGGCTCATCGGCAATCAGGAGCTTAGGGTTAGCCGCCAGTGCCATAGCGATTACAACACGTTGGCGCATCCCGCCGCTGAATTCATGCGGATACTGCTGGAAACGGCGTTCCGGTGACGGAATACCTACCAGATTAAGCAATTCAACACCACGTTTGTAGGCAGCTTCCTTCGTGATATTCTCATGCTTGAACAACACTTCCGTAATCTGCCGGCCAACCTTCATCATCGGGTTGAGTGAAGTCATCGGATCTTGGAAGATCATTCCGATTTCTTTGCCGCGGATTTTTTGCATCTGCTTCTCACTCTTGCCGATCAGATCTTGTCCATCGAACAGAATCTGTCCACGCTTATATTCGCCCGCAGGCTGAGGAACCAGCTTCATGACGGCTTGCGAGGTTACGCTCTTACCGGAACCGGATTCGCCAACAATCGCCAGTGTCTCCCCTTTATTTACATGAAAGCTGACACCACGGATTGCTTGAACTTCTCCTCCGCGTGTTCTGAATGATATAGCCAGGTCTTTTACCTCTAAAAGGCGCTCCATCCTGTCACCCTCTCTGTTTCTTTTCAAGTTATGATAGTGATTCCAAAAAACACGCAATACTATTATTTTATCTACCTTTAGGGGCTTACGTCAAGATTTTTCTGAAAACGTCACCGTCAAAAATCATCATTCTTCGCTATGCTTATGCCTTGCCCGCTTCTTCATCAATCCCCATACAAGCGGCGGTGTTAGAATCAACATGAGCAGCAGCGACCAGCCTATGTCAGCTTCACTGACAACACCCTCATGAAGCAGACGGTAAAAAGCATACAAGGAATACGGAAATATCACAAGCAATGCTGTCACAACACCTGGGGTATACAGCTTCAGAACTATACTTTGTGCCAAATGTGTGAAGACATGCAGCAACAGCGCAGCGAGGACAGCTAAGTAGAGCCAGTAGAACTCTAAAAATACCGCAACGGAGGTTACCCCTACTATCAGAATATACACGAAGAGCACATCCATGGCAAAATTCCTCGTAGTCATGCCCATCATAGGTGCCATACGCTTCCGCAAGGAGGGGGAAAGCGATGCGGTAACAGCCGGTCCATGTTTGTTCCCCCAAGACTCCACTGTAAGAATCTCTTCAAAATCATGAAACATAAAGACTACAGGCAGCAGCCACAGCAAGCTTATTACGTCCATATGTATTTGAAGCCAGTTCAACATCATAACATCCGTCCCTTTGCCGTGAAAGTTGTCATCCGGTATGTTCTCTGCTGTCACTGTCCTGCTTGCGGGGATAACACTCGATAAAGTAAATTATATCCTAGGACCACCCAGGAAAGCGAGGTAACACTAAAATGATCATAAAACCAAGAACCCGCGGGTTCATCTGCACGACTGCCCATCCGGCAGGCTGTGCGCAGCAGGTACAGGAGCAAGTGACCTATGTACTGAATCAAAAAAGGTTTACAGGTCCCCGCAATGTGCTCGTTATCGGCGCTTCAACCGGTTACGGGCTTGCTGCCCGAATTGCAGCAGCCTTCGGTGCTGGAGCAGCCACTGTAGGTGTCTATAGGCCGAGTACAGCCAGCGAGACCCGGACCGCCTCCGCAGGCTGGTATAATTCCGCAGCGTTTGAGGAGATGGCCCACACGGCGGGCCTGCGCTCTTATAGCGTGTGCGGGGACGCTTTTACCGCTGAGACAAAAGAACGGACCATCAAGTTGATCCGCAGTGAGCTTGGACAGGTCGATCTGGTCATCTACAGTGTGGCCTCGGCGGGCAGAACAGACCCGCAGACCGGAGAAGTTTATCAATCTGTGTTGAAGCCCATCGGCAGCCCTTATACCAATACAACCGTTAATTTCCATACCGGAGAACTAAGCACCGTACAGATTGAACCGGCCACCGAAGCTGAAATCGATGCTACTGTTCATGTGATGGGCGGAGAAGACTGGCAGCTATGGATTGAAGCGCTTCGGGATTCCGGGGTTCTGGCAGCAGATGCGGTCACTCTCGCCTTTTCCTATGTAGGTCCAGAGCTTACACAGGCTGTCTACCGCGACGGGACCATCGGCCGGGCTAAAGACCATCTGGAAGCTACAGCCTTACAGCTAAATGCAGAATTATCACGAACTGGCGGCCGCGCCTATGTGGCAGTCAGTAAGGGTCTGGTGACCCAATCCAGCTCGGCGATTCCTGTAGTCCCGCTATACATTTCAGTACTCTATAAGGTCATGAAGGAACAGGGAGTGCACGAAGGCTGTATTGAGCAAGCCTACCGGCTGTATACCGGTTTCCTGTACAACCCGGAAGGGACTCCGGTAGATGCGCAAGGGCGTATCCGGATAGATGACCATGAGATGAGCCACGCTGTGCAGACCGAAGTGGACCGGATCTGGCCCATGCTGAGCACGGAGAACGTCTACGAATATTCCGATCTGGCCGGTTACAGACGCGAGTTCTTCCAGCTGTTCGGCTTCGAATCCGGTGGCGTTGACTATGAAGCTGACATCAGCCCGGTTGTTGCCATCCGGAACAGCAGCTACTGATTGCTGACTGACATTCATCTGGTCTGTTGTACACAATCTCAAGAGGCCGGAATCTCAGAAGAGATCCGGCCTCTTGTGTATCCTATAGTACCAGAGCCGAGAACCGCTTCCAGGACTCAGCGAGATTTTCATGCGCCCAGTTCACATGATTCTCATCCTTGTACTGGCGCGAATAACATTCTATAAGCATGATAAGGTCCAGATACAGGTCATATAGCTGCTTACGCAGCCCTTCATTCCGGCTGGCAAAAGCCGACCCATACCCTTCATAGAACGCTGCCGAGCTCTCGAAATGCCGGAAATAATACTCCAGCAGCACATCGCCCCACATCGCCCGCTCCCAGTCAATGATGGATACGATTACCCCATCCCTTACAAAGATGTTGCCGTTCCACAGATCCCAGTGCACCAGGCGCGGCTGCGTCACTTCATCCAGAGCAGGCAGATACAGCTCCAGCACCTGTTCTATTTCCTGCTGTTCTGCGGGCAATCGTGCACCCAGTCTGACCGCATCCTGAAGCAGGTTCAGCAGCATAGACCGGAAGGTCTCCCTCCAGGTGAGCCCGCTCCCGTCAGACTCTTTGCCGAACAGCCCGAAGGCTGGCCCTTCAATCGCATTGATTCTCCGCTGATACTGACCCAGCTCGTATTCAATGGAATACCGCTGTTCCTCGGTGAGACTCTCCTTCACCTCGTTATACGGCTGCCCTTCAATCTTCTCCATGAAAAAATACGGACACGGAACCAGCTGCAGACTGTCGTCATAGCTGTACACTTCCGGCACAGGCACACCGCCAGCACCACGTACCAGCCGGAGAGCCTCCACCTCAGCACGCATGATATCCTTCTCGTAGCTAAGAGTCTCTGTCTCCGGGTCCGGAGCCACCTTAAGAATGACGGAGCGGCCGTCGCTAAGCTCCAGGTCATAAGCCGTATTGAAGAATCCGGCAGTCAACTCCCTGCTGCTGGCGATCTGCACATCTGTCCCAAAGGCTGCGGCAGTCAAGAGACTAAGCTGCCAGTCGTTCAATTGGACTTTAGTGAAGCTCTCCACCGGTTAGACCCACCACATCTCAGACAGCGGCTCTTCGATCAGCACCTGCTTGAGATTGTCAACCGCTTTGGAGAAGCCTTCTTCAATGGACATCAAGCCGTCTTCATGCTCAATGCTGACTACAAAGTCGTAGCCTACCAGACGCAGTGCGCTCATCATATCTGCCCAGACCTTGACATCGTGTCCGTAGCCTACGGAACGGAACTGCCAGGCGCGGTCCAGCATATTCGTATAGGACTGCATGTCCGTCAGGCCATGCTTGTTGACGTTCACCGGATCAATAACGGTATCTTTCGCGTGGAAGTGATGGATTGCGCCTTCACGGCCGAGAATATGAATGGCCTGTACCGGATCAATTCCCTGCCACCACATATGGCTCGGGTCAAGGTTCGCCCCTATGGCATCCCCGGCAGCTTCTCTTAATCTCAGCAGGGTAGCCGGAGTGTGTACCGAGAAGCCTCCGTGCAGCTCAAGACCAATCTTCACATCATGTGCAGTGGCGAAGGCCGCCTGCTCTGTCCAATAAGGAATGACCTTGTTCTCCCACTGCCAGGCCAGAATCTCCTGGTAATCATTCGGCCATGGGGCAACCGGCCAGTTCGGATATTTCGCGCCTTCATGATCGCCCGGACAGCCGGAGAAGGTATTCACAACCTTGACGCCCAGCTTCTGTGCAAGTTTCACGGTGTCTACAAATACTTCGTGATCCTTGTCTGCCAGCTCCTTCTGCGGGTGCAGCGGGTTGCCGTGGCAGCTTAGCGCGCTGATGATCAAGCCGCGGGATTCAATCGCGTGCTTGAATTCCTGAAGGGCCGCTTCATTCTCCAGCAGCTCTTTGGGATTGCAGTGGCTGTTTCCAGGGTACCCTCCGGTACCGATCTCAACGGCTTTCAGTCCTTTGGAGACCACATAATCCAGTGCATCCTCCAGCTTGCGGCCGCCGAACAACACCATAAATACTCCAAGTTTCATTTGCAGATTCCACCTCTCCTAAGGTTGTATTGAAGCCTGCTTAAGCTCCGTAGATATCGAAATTCTTAACCGTCTCGTTACGCTCTGCTGCTTCAAAGATCGCCTCAATCAGTCTTAGCACACGAAGCACCTCAGCATTCTTGACAATCGGCTCCGCTGTGCCTTCGATGACAGCGGCCAGATTACCATAGAAGCTGGAGGTCATCTCTAATGCCGCAGGCAGATCTTCAAGTACGGTCGAGCCTTCTGAAGGCGGGGCCATCGTCTTAGTCAAGCCTACACCTGCGCGGATCGGTGTGGGTTCAATCTTTTCCGATTCGTGGTTAGGGGCTACAATTCTGCCTCTCAGCGACCAGTCTTCAATAATAGCGGTTCCCCCGGTGCCCTTCACATACCATCTTGGCATCGTAATGAAATTGGTTGTCCCTACCTCGACGATGGCTCTGATGCCGTTCTCGAACTGCAGCACCGCATCGAATCCGTCATCCACGTTATTGCCGAGGATAAAGCTCAGACTGCTGCTGACACTGCTCACCTTGCTGTCAATCATGAACAACAGCTGATCCAGCAGATGCACGCCCCAGTCCAGCAGCATCCCGCCGCCTTGCTCCTTCACATGACGCCAGTCGCCGGGAATTCCGTTGGCACCATGCACCCGGGATTCAATCTGAAAGAGTGATCCAATCGTCCCCCGCTCATACATCTCCCTGATTACGCGGAAATCCTCATCCCAGCGTCTGTTCTGGTGCACCATCAGCACCCGTCCGGCCGCCTCCGCAGCAGCCTGCATCTCGATGAATTCAGCCGAGGACATGGCCACCGGCTTCTCACAGACTACATGCTTGCCCGCCTGAAAAGCCTGAAGGGCAATGTCCTTGTGTACATCATTCGGTGTAGCGATCAGAACGATGTCCACAGCCGGATCTGCCAGCAACTCTTCATAACTGGAATACGCGGTGTAGCCTGCTTCCTCAGCCAAGGTGCGCCGCTCTGCCAGCAGATCGAAGGCTCCGGTCACTACCACCCGGTCACTCTCTTTGATTAGTTGGGTATGGTAGCTTCCCATTCCGCCGTAACCAACGATGGCTACAGTATGTTTGATTGAACTCATGGATTCCACTCCTGTTTGTCTAATAGTCGCGTGAACCGGAAGAGGCTCTTAGTTGTCAGAACTTCCGTCGAAATATACGGCGCGTCCGGTACGTGCTGATTCATACACCGCTTCAAGAATCTGGGTAACTACGAAGGCCTGCTCCGGCAGAACCACCGGATCCTTGTCTTCTCTTACGGCTTCCAGCCACAGACGGGCTTCACGGTCTGCTTCATTCTCCGCAGCTCCGCTGTAGAAGGCTACACCGCCGGAGGACAGGTCCACCTTGGTCTCATACAGGCGGCCGGCACGTTCACCGTTCAGACGCAGCCCGTCCTTCATATCCGCACCGCCTTCCGTTCCGGCAAGCATCGTCTTAGCTTCGCCGAATTCGGACACATTCAGCGCCCAGCTCGATTCAAGTACAATTGTAGCACCGTTCTCCATTGTAATGAAGCCGAAGGCGGAATCTTCTACCTTGAATTGTTCAGGGTCCCATGGACCGAAGGCATTTGCGGCATTTTTCTTCTGGCCCAGCTTATGGAAGGTAGAGCCTACCACCATACGCGGCTTGTAGTTATTCATCAGCCAGAGTGTCAGATCCAGCGCATGGGTACCGATATCGATCAGCGGTCCTCCGCCCTGTTTCTCTTCATCCAGGAACACGCCCCAGGTTGGTACAGCGCGACGGCGAAGCGCAATAGCCTTACCGTAATAGATATCGCCAAGCTCCCCTTCTTCACACAGCCCCTTCAGATATTCACTGTCTGCGCGGAAACGGTTCTGATAAGCGATGGACAATTTCTTGCCAGTACGCTTGGCAGCATCCAGCATTTCCTTAGCCTGTGCAGTGGTCTTGGCCATCGGCTTCTCACACAATACATGATTGCCGGCTTCCAGTGCAGCAACCGTAATCTCGGAATGGCTGTCATTCGGCGTGCAGACATGCACGATATCGAATCCGCCCGTTGCCAGCAGCTCACGGAAATCGGTAAATACGGCAGCGCCTTCCGAGCCGTAAGTCTTGGCAGCCTCCTGGGCACGTTCTTCCACGATATCACAGAATGCCACCATTTCGGCATCCTCCTGACGGGCAAGGCTTGGCATATGTTTGCCGTTTGCAATACCACCGCAACCGATAATAGCAATTTTGAGTTTGTTAGACATGAATACTTCCTCCTTGATTCTCATATGTTTTGATCCAGTTCAAGCTGTCAGCGACACTACCAAGCGGCGAGCGGCTGCAGAAGTCCTGCTCCACCACTGCCCATTCCACACCAGCGCTAGCTGCTGCTTCAATGATCGCAGCCAGATCCACTTCACCTTCGCCGAGTACTACAGTCTCCGGTGAGCCGTCTTCTTTCTTCTTCAGATCCTTGAGGTGGATGATCGGCAGGCGGCCTGCATACTTACGGATATATTCTGCCGGATCATATCCGCCGTAATACACCCAGCATGTATCCATCTCCACTTGAAGCTGCTCAGCAGGCACCGCTTCGAACAGATAATCAAAGGCCGGCTGGCCGTCAACCTTCTCCGTGAATTCAAAATCATGATTATGATAAGACAGAACAGCACCGGCAGCCTTGCATTTCTCGCCGATGGTCCGCAGACCCGCGGCTACCTCCGGCCAGTTCCGTTGTTCTTCTGTCAGATAAGGCACGATCAGATTGCGGTTGCCGATCTCCAGATTGAAGGTGATCTCCTGCTCCGTATCATTCAGCATCGCATCGTACGGGCGGTGTGCTCCGACAGCAACAAGCCCTGTCTCTTCAAGCAGCGCCTTCACCTGCCCGGCCGTACGGCCGAAATAGTGGAAGAACTCCACACCGCTGTAACCCAGCTCGGCTACCTTACGTATAGTTCCCTCGAAATCCTGTTCCAGTTCTTCTCTCAGCGTGTACAGCTGCAGTCCAACCTTAAGCATTGTTATTCCCACTCCTTATATGATCCGGAGTTATCCTGTTCTTGCTGCCGCCGCACTCCCGGTTACCTTCCCTGAAGCGCATCACCTGAACAAACGGGCTGTAAACATTGGAGAACGCAGCGTTCTCATGGTTTCATCCACTGCTTCCAGAGTTTGTAAATGTAGCGATTAGCGCCGCAATACGGCCTTCTCCACATCATTTATATGTTTTTTGCTTAGCTACATGGTAATATGAAAGCGTATATAATAAAATGAATAATATGATTAAAACATGAACAATCTGCTTATCATTTATTAGACTAGGAGGGACACATGACAACATCTGCCGCTTGCCACATTCTATCCGCCGGATTCTCCTTCCACCGCAAACCATTTCATATGTCACGCAGCGAGGGTGTACAGTATTATCTGCTGCGGCTCCAGACTGAAGGGCGCAGCCGCACCAGGGAGAACGGAGCCATTACGACCGTTGAGAGCGGTGATCTCATGCTGTTCGCACCGAATGATCCCTACTACTTGAGTATCGACAAGGAAGTCTATCCCGTCGGCAAGCCGAGGATCGAGAGCGGTGACTATCATATCTTTTGCAGCGGCCCGTGGATTGAAGAATGGTGGGGACGCAAGCAGCGTCCGGCGGTACTCCGCCTGCCGATGAGTGATCATATTCTAGGCCTCTTCCGCCAGCTTGTGCTGGAGCAGCGCCGCTTGTCGGACTCCTCTCCGGATATCTCTGCTTGTTATCTGCAGATTCTATGTATGGAGATTGACCGGCTGATGATTGATCAGCCCGCGATCTCACCGAAGGCTTATCTGGCTTACCGGATGAAGCAGTACGTTGAGGAACACGCCTCTTACGCCTTCCGGCTGGAGGATGTGGCCGCACATGTGGATATCTCTGTCTCCCGGGCGGTTCATCTGTTCAAGGAAGCCTTCGGCACCACGATTGTTAAATATGTAAATGATGTACGGCTGGATATGGCCCGGGAAAAGATTACGTTCAGCCCCATGCCGCTGGAGCATGTCTCCGAGACCTGCGGTTTTGCGAACTATACCTATTTCCACCGGATTTTCCGCAGCCGGTTCGGCATGTCGCCCAAGGAGTACCGTATTCACAGCAGGGCACAGGTATAAGTATTACCCCGCTGCTCCCAGGCATGCAAAAGGAGCGCCATCATGGAAGATCCGCTCCTTGTGTTTGACCTTATTCAGTTGCTGGCGTTTGCCGGGTGTAACTCTGACATGCTGGGAGATGGCCCCGTAATCCTGATTGAGTCTGCGGTTTCTTTCTGCACACCATGTGCCTGAGCGCTCTGCCTTAAGCAGCGCCTTCTGCGTTCTTGTCCGTGCCATAAGCGGCGACACTCCTTGTCAATCGTATATTCAGTGCGGCTGCACTGTCTGTTCAATTTTAACACAATATCTTAATCGCTGCCCGGTACTCTTCACTATAATCATCTCTTACCGCATGTTAGCTCCTTGTTGCCTAAAGCGCGGCTTGCAGTAGAACAGCCTGTTACAGTATCCTTGAGGAGCAAGCTACATACCTGTGATCATAGGAATACAACCGGAAGAATGAGGAGGAACACTATTATGAAATATGATGTGCTGTATGACGGCGCCTTCGCCATGCTTAAGGTCCTGCTGGAGCCGGGCGAGAGCGTTAAGGCGGAGATGGGTGCGATGGTCGCCATGTCACCGAATGTGGAGCTGCGGGGCACCGTGGACGGCGGAATTATGCGCGGCCTGGGCCGCATGCTGAGCGGGGAGAAATTCTTCTTCCAGGAGCTGACCGCCACGCGCGGACAGAGTGAGGTGCTGCTCTCACCCGGTTCCATCGGGGATGTACAGGCCATTGAGCTGGACGGGTCGTACAAGCTGATCGTACAGAAGGACGGCTTCCTGGCGGGAACCCAAGGCATTCAGGTCAATACCAAGATGCAGAATCTGACCCGCGGCCTGTTCTCCGGCGAAGGCTTCTTCATTCTGGAAATCAGCGGCAGGGGCACCGTCTTCCTCTCCTCCTTCGGAGCAATTCACGCCATTAACCTCGGGCCGGGTGAAGAGATGATCATCGATAACGGACACCTTGTAGCTTGGCCGGACTATATGGATTACAAGGTGGAAAAAGCAGCCTCCGGCTGGCTGAACAGCTTAACCAGCGGCGAGGCCCTGGTCTGCCGGTTCCGCGGCGAAGGGGTGATCCTGGTTCAGACCCGCAATCCCGGCAGCTTCGGAACCTGGATCAAATCCTTCGTTCCGAACCGCTCCTAGCAGCGGCATTTCGCAGATTCCTTATACACCAGTGGAAACGGCTTTGCCGTCCTTTTAGGGACGGCACCGTTTCAGCGAGAAATAGAAGGATAAGTTATAGAGTAAAACCTATAACTTCTTATATTAGCAAGAAGGCGCAGGCTGAACTTCAGCCCTGCGCCTTCTGTGCGTTGCAGTTGTGCTTATGAGACGGCGCGGCAGTCCTTGTCGCCCTTGCAGCCGTTCTTTTGACAGCTATTATAGGTGCCTTTGAAATCGAGACGGTGATCAGTCACACTGAAGCCATATTCACGGGCTACCCGCGCCTCCAGCTCCACCAGCCAATCATCCTTGATCTCTTCCAGCTTACCGCATACATTGCAGATCAGGTGATGATGCATATGCACATGATCGTCGTCGCGCAGATCATAACGGGCGACGCCGTCGCCGAAATTCATTTTTTGCACAATATGAAGTTCACACAGCAGCTCCAAGGTACGGTAGACGGTCGCCAGCCCCAAATGCGGGTAACTGCGCTTGACCAGCATATATACCTCTTCCACGCTTAGATGATCCTTCTCATTATCCAGCAGCACCCTCACTATCGCCTCACGCTGTGGTGTAAGCTTATAATTATGAGCCGCAAACTGCTGGCTGATATTTGCCACTCGGTTCACCCGGGTTCCCACCTTTCCGGAAGCAGAACAATTCCCGCAGAATAATTAGTAATCGTTACGATATAAGCATAACAAACTTGCCCGTCAAAGAAAAGTCCTGACACCAGTATAACACCACTTGCCCGTAATAGCCCCCCCTCTGCCGCTCCACGCACAGATAATATTTCTGCCGAAACCGGGTCCGCCCATTCCGAAGTGCCCGCTATCCCCATACTCTATATCAAGATCACATAAAACCTATAGGTGCTTATATTGAAACGAATCTGTAAAAAAGTGAGGATGATCCGGATGGCGAAAGTACAACCTAAGCAGACGCAGCGGCTTGTAACAGCCCGTGTACTGCGCAGCGTAGCTGCGGCCATGCTGCCGTTCTACCGGAAAATTGCCGGAAACCGCAGTTATGCCAGGCAATGGACAACCGCGATTGTCACTGCCGACCTGGACCTGATGGGCAGCTTGCTCCACAGTATCCCCGCACTTGCGGATGCGGAGAATTACGGAACGAACGGGATCGGTTATTTCATCTCTTTCCCTTTCCCGCTGCCTGTTGCCTTCTATACCAATGGCACGACGATTCCGCCGGGAACCGCTCAGTTCACCTTCAATACAGACGCCCACCGCTGCATAGCGCGTTCCATCATCCCGTTGTACCGCGAGCTTGCGGTTAACCGGAGCTTCGCGGAAGCGATGGCTGCCGCCATCCGGCGTAAGGACAACCGGGCGGTAAGGGCGATGGTCCGCAGCCATGTGAAGACAACGTCACTGAAATCCGTAACGATTGAAGAAAGCGGAATAGCCCTGCTGTTCAAGACCAGATTCAGCCGGTACCCCTACCGCAATCTGCTGTTTCAGGAAATGATGTAGCTGGCCGGACCTGTAGACCGGGATACATTCGCTTGCAACCTTTTCTGATCTCATTACGTTAGAGGAGTTGATACAGGCCAAACGGCCCAACCCTATAATAGAGGTGGAATTCAGATGAGTATGAAAAAAAACACGATCGCAGCTATTACAGCAGTAACCCTCCTTTCCTTCTCTCTTGGCGGACAAATTTTCGCAGCCGGCAGCAGCTTCAAAGATATCGGCCAGGTTACCGGTAAGGATAAGATCAACTCTCTGAAGGAGCAAGGCCTGATCAAAGGAATCTCCGACACCCAATTTCTGCCGGCATCCACAGTAACTACAGCGCAAGGGATACAGTTTATCTCCGGCGGTCTCCAGCTTAGCCTGGCAGCGATTGATTTCAATAAGGCACCACAGGCAAGTGCGCTGTTCTCCAAAGTAAAAGACAATGCCTGGTACGCCGAAGCCTTCATCAATGCCCATTATAATGGTGTGAATATCCCGGCCAATATCGATCCGGCCAAGCCGATTACCAAAGAGCTGTATACCAGTATGCTGGTTCAAGCTGTGGAAAAGGCCGGTAACCTGCCGATGATAAATCTTGTCCCAGTTGAACTTACAGATGCAGACGCGCTGGACCCTTCCTATCAGGGCAGCATTCAGCGGGCGCTGAAATACAAGATCACTGCCCTCGATGCCAGCGGCAAGTTCAATCCGAAGAGCAATATTACCCGCGCTGAAGCAGCAGTAATACTGTATAACACGCTGGACTACTTGAAGTCCGTTAGCGATGGCGGCACACAGAAGTAAAGGAAAGTTGGATTCGTTCATACCGCTTTATCCGCGTATGATAAATAATAGGCTGTCCTGGAAGCCGTTACGGCTAGGGGCAGTCTTGTTTTTTTATTGTATTTGTAATGGAGTATAAATTACGGCGACGCTTAGGAGCACGCTCCGCAAACGGAATGTTGTTCCAATCGCTCTTGCATCCAGATTTTTTTCATTCCCCTAATCGGTGAAAATCCGGATACAAAGGCGACCGCTCCGCTTCTCCACAATCATTCCGCCCGCTCCGCTGTTTAAAGAGGGGAGTTACAAACACGGATTCAAGTGCACTTCTTCGTTTACGTTCGCCTACCACCTCATCTTCGCGTAAACACAATTTATGCTGTTTTTCACATACATTTGGTCCATATTCCTGCTTGCGGGCACAATGTATATTGTTTTTCACATACATTCAGACCGTGTGCCTGCTTGCGAGCACAATGTATGCTGTTTTTCACATATATTCAGACCATATGCCTGCTTGCGAGCACAATGTATGCTGTTTTTCACATACATTAGCTCATGAACTGTTGTACCAGCCATTTGCATTCGGTTTTATGCATGTACACTATATCCGCAATGGACAGTAACTATAATTTCCTACAAAACAATAAAAAGACAGACTAGGACTCCCCTCCCGGTCTGCCTTAATATACTCCGTCCCGCAATCACTCTTCCCCGCTGAGCCGGTTCAGGAATTGAAGTGCGCGCGGGTTCTTCGTCTGCTCCAGTACCTCCCGGGGGGTTCCCTGCTCCAGAATGACTCCGTTATCCATCAGGATGATCCGGTCGGCCACATCGGCCGCGAATTTCATCTCATGGGTGACGATAACCATCGTCATCCCCTCCCGGGCCAGCTGCTTGATGACCTTCAGCACCTCGCCGACCAGCTCAGGGTCAAGCGCCGAGGTAGGCTCATCGAACAGCAGCACCTCCGGCGAGACCGCCATGGCGCGGGCTATCGCTACACGCTGCTGCTGGCCGCCGGACAGCTGATGCGGATACGCATCTGCCTTGTCTGCCAGACCCACCTTGTCCAAGAGTGCCAGTGCCTTGCTGCGCGCTTCGTCCTTGGAACGCTTTTGCACCGTGATCTGTCCCTCCATGACATTGCCGATCGCCGTCATATGCGGGAACAGATTATAGGACTGGAACACCATGCCTGTCTGCTGGCGCAGGGACAGTACGGTACGCTGTGGAATTTTGGCGCCCGGGGTGAAATCCAGCTTAATCGTGTTCAGCGTAAGACTGCCCTTGTCAGGGGTCTCCAGCAGGTTGAAGCAGCGCAGCAGCGTGGTTTTGCCGGAGCCGGAAGGTCCGATGATGACCATGACCTGGCCGTGTTCAACGGCGAGATCCACACCTTTTAGCACCGCAAGCGGCCCGAAGGACTTATGTAAATCGCGTATTTCAATCATGCGTATGCCTCCTTAACCCTAACTGGCCGAATACCGGTCCAGCCGCTTCTCCAAGTAATTCTGCAGCGCCGATAACACGGAACAGAACAGCAGATAGAACAACGCCGCTTCGCAATACAGCAGCAGGGGTTCATAGGAGGTCGCCACAATCTGCTGGGCTTTTCGGAAAATCTCAACATAAGTAATACTGGCCGCAAGCGAAGTATCCTTAACCAGGCTAATAAAAGAATTCGATAACGGCGGAACCGACACACGGGCCGCTTGAGGCAATATCACCCGGCGCAGAGCCTGCTTCCGGCTCATTCCCACCGAGAACGCGGCCTCCCACTGGCCTTTGTGGATAGACAGGATGGCAGCCCGGACAATCTCGGAGGAGTAGGCCCCAACACTGAGCGTGAACCCGATGACAGCAGCGATGAATGGATCAAGCACAATCCCGGCGGCGGGCAGTCCATAGAAAATAATAAACAGCTGCACCAGCAGCGGCGTTCCCCGAATCACCCAGACGTAGAAGCGGGCGATCAGCCTCGGAAGCCTCCAGGAGGACAGCCGGGCAAGTGCCGTAATTACAGCCAGCAGCAGGCCCAGGATGAATGATACCAGTGCTAACGGAAGGGTAAAAGCCACCCCTGCTTTGAACAGAGGCAGCAATGAATCGAGAAATATTTGTATTTGGCGGTCATCCATCATTTCGATACGTCAGTGCCGAAGTACTTCTCGGAGATCTTAAGGTAGGTTCCGTCGCTCTTCATAGCGGTCAGTGCTTCGTTCACAGCCTGCACCAGCTCGTCATTCCCTTTCAGGAAGACTGCGGCACTATGCGAGCCTTCGGCAATCTCATCCACCTGCTTGATCTTGACATCCGGCTTCTGCTTCTTCAGATCTAGGAAAGACAAGCCGTCATTGACAGTGGCGTCAATCCGTCCGGAGAGCAGCAGATCAATCGCCTGGTTGAAGCCTTCGGTAGATACGATCTCGGCACCGTTGTCTGTGGCGATTTTGCCGAGGTTGCTGGTGAGCGACTGGCCGGCTTTTTTACCCTTGAGATCAGCAAATGTCTTAATATCCTGATTATCCTCCGGCACGATCAGCACAGCCTTGGAGACAATATACGGATCGGAGAAATCATATTTCACTTTGCGCTCATCGGTGATAGAGACTTCATTGAAAATCACATCGAAGCGCTTCGCATCCATCCCGGCAAAAATCCCGTCCCACTGCGTCTCAATGAACTCCGGCTTCACACCCAGGCGCTTGGTGACTTCTTCGGCGATCTCGACATCGAAGCCCGTCAGCTTGCCGTCTGCATCATGGAAGGTGAACGGTGCGTAGGTCCCTTCGGTTCCGATGCGCAGCTTGCCGCTGGCTTTGACGGCTTCCAGGCTGTTCTGCTCCCCGGAAGCTGCACCCTCTGTAGCCGCAGCCGTAGGTTCAGCCGGAGTGTTGCCGCCCGTTGCTGTCTTGTCCGTATTGTTGCTTCCGCAAGCCGCAGCCGTGACCATGGTCAGGAGCAGCATAATAGTTAGACTTAGTTTTTTCATTCGATGAATCCCCTCTCGTATCTTCTTCTCTTCAGGCACCGTAATTAGTGGCAAAATGAATCGTAACACCGGGGTGTTACCTGCGTCAATAACTTTTTCCGATTATATACATCGGATTTATATTGTATTGATTTTCCATAGCTTAGCTTGCCCCAAATTCTGCTCCTGCATCAGGATATTCAGAACAGAAATCAACAAAAAAAAGCGACCCTCCGGCAAAAGGAGAATCGCTGCTTTATGGATGTTACAAGCTCTGCTTCTGTGTGGGCATAGCTATACGTGCATGATTTCCGGTGCCGCCTTTTCCTTGGAACGCTCAGCTCCGGAATGGCGGCCCCGGCGCAGCAGCAGTCCAAGGACCGCACCGCCAAGCGCGACAAACATCATAATGTGGAACGTGTCCGCGAAGCCTTGCGACAATACCGTCTGCTTAGCCAGCAGAAGCGCATCCTGCGAAGCGCCTGCGGTACTCTTTCCGGCAGCGGCAGCGGCCTCCTGCATCTCGGTACCGCGCGCCGTTGTTCTTGCCGTCAGAATCGTAACCAGGGTCGAGACGGCCAGCGAGGTAATCACCTGCTGCATCGAATTCGTCAGCGAGGTTACCCGGTTCACCAGATGACTTGGTGCCTTGTTGAGCAGATGCGTGTTCATCGGCATCATCATCAGTCCCATTCCAGCCCCGCACATGATCAGCGGAAGGATCAGATCGCGGCTCTGCGTGGTAAGATCCACATGAGAATACTGGAATAACGCGCCGGAGACCAGACTCAGACCGCAGACCACGAGCCAGCGCACACCGATCCGGTCGAACAGGATCCCGGCAATCGGCATCATCAGCCCGGAAGCGATGGCTTGCGGCAGCAGCGTCAGACCGGTATCAAATGCGCCGAAGCCCCGGGCCTGCTGCAGAAATTGCGGAAGCAGGAATAGTGCGCCGTATAAGCCGAACTGGGCAATCCACTGCACGATGATTCCTGTCGTAAAATCAACGGATTTCAGAATCCGCAACTCCAGCAGCGGTGTCTTGGAGCGCAGTTCAGCGATGACAAAAGCGGTCAGCGCCACAGCGCCCAGCAGCAGCCCGATCAGCGTTTTCTCAGAGGTCCAGCTCTGCGCGCCCTGGCTAACCCCGTAGGTTAACGAAGCAAAAGCCAGCGGTCCAAGAACCATACCGAGCTTATCCATGCCGGGCACGCTGTTCTTTGCCGCATTCGGCAGCTTGCGCAGTCCGATCAGCACAGCAATGATGCCAATCGGAATATTAATGAGGAAGATCCAGCGCCAGGAATGGTATTCAACCAGCCAGCCCGACAATACCGGACCAATAGCGGGTGCGAACAGGACGGGAATGCCCATAATCCCCATGACAACGCCAACCTTACTTTTGGGGGCCAGTCTGTACACATAGGCCATCCCGACAGGGAGCACACAGCCGCCGCCTAGTCCCTGAATGACCCGGAAAACAATCAGCCATTCGGCGCTGCTTGGTGTAGCGCACAGAATCGAGCCTATCGTAAACACAATTACCGCCGTCAGGAAGACCGTCTTGGCCCCGAACCGGTCAGACAGCCAGCCTGACAGCGGAATAACTGAAGCCTGAGCCAGCATATATCCGGTAACTACCCACTGCAGCGTATGCAGGTCCGTCTTGAAATCCACCACCAGCCTGGACAAGGCTACATTCATCGCCGTACTGTCCAGCACAACCATAAATACTCCGGCAATAATGGCCAGCAGCGGAACCAGAATGCTGGACAGCCGGAAATCGGCTTCCTGCTTCAAGGTCTGATCCATGTCTCTTCTCCTCCTGAGCTGTCCGCGTTCTACATTGACCTGCGGGCAGATTGTTCTATATAATGAGTGAACGGACAACTGTCCGTAAGTGCAATTCATAGTCTACGGACAATTGTCCGTTGTGTCAATTCTTTTATTTATTTTTCTGTAAATCGCTGATTTATTTCTGAAAGGGGTTCTCATGAAAAAGCCAGACACCGATGCTGCACAGCTCCCGCGCTCAGCTCCGCAAGCCAAAGAATCCGCTCCGTCCGAGTCCGCCGATCCTTATGTACAGCGGATTCTTGAAGCTGCACGCCAGTTGTTCACCGAGAGCGGACTTGAGGCAGTCAGCATGTACAGCATTGCCAAGCGGGCAGGCATAGGACAAGGCTCCCTGTACCGCCGCTTCACGGACAAGGGTGAGATCTGTTCTGCACTGCTGAAGGGCAGCGCAGATCAATTCCTGTCCGGGCTGGAGCAGCAGGTGGCTGCCAGTGCCGGTGAAGCTCCGGCTCTCGCTCAGCTGCAGAGCAGCATTGAGCAGATTGCCGATTTCATTGAGCAGTATGCCGAGCTGCTGAATATGATCAAAGCCGAGTTCACAGGTAAGAAGCAGCTGACCCAGTTTGAGCATCCTTTTTTTCAGCGGCTGGGGGTGATGATGACAGAGCTGCTGCAGCGTGCTGCGGAGGGCGATGAGATTATTGACATTGATCCTGTCTTTGCGGCCACGGCCTTAATCTCTGTTCTCAGCCCTGATCTGTACCTGTATGAGCAGAAGCGGCACCACTCCTCCAAGCTGGACATCTCCCGGGGCATCGTCACCTTGTTCGTGACCGGTCTGGCGAAGCGCTGACCGCCTGCTCTTTACAAGAGGGGAATTTGTGGTATATTAAGTAGCAATTACGAATTCAATAACACCTGTTAATTCACTAGGGGAGTCGGCCGACTGAGACGGAGCTTAAGCTCCGGACCCTTTGAACCTGATCTGGATCATACCAGCGGAGGGAAGTGGAGCAGAATGTATCAGTGGTTCCCGTCACAGGGCCGCAGCCGACTGTACCTTCCGCCCCATTCATTGCCTCCGGGAATGAATGGGGCTTTTTTGTGCTCCGCGCAGGTTCTATTTCAATCCGGGGAGGCTTGTACATAGTCTTATGATCAACATTAGCAATCTATCCTATGCTTTCGGGACCGGTTCGTCCCGGACACCCGTCTTCTCAGAGCTATCCATGAATGTGCAGCGCGGCGAATTCATTTCTGTCGTAGGCGGAAGCGGATGCGGCAAAAGCACCTTGTTCAAAATCATCGCCGGCCTGCTGGAGCCGGACAACGGCAGGATTACGCTGAACGGAGCCGAGTCCGCTACAGCAGCGAAGAGGCTGGGCAGTGTGGCCTACATGCCGCAGCAGGATCTTCTCCTGCCTTGGCGGACCGTGCTGGACAACTGTCTGCTGCCCTGGGAACTCAAGCGCAGCCGTCCCAAAGCGGCCGCCGTGGCCGAGATTCTTACCCTGCTGCAACGCTTCGGCCTAGAGGGAACCGAAGGGGCTTATCCCCAGGAGCTGTCCGGCGGGATGCGCCAGCGCGTGGCGGTCCTCCGCACCGTGGCGGCGGGGAATGACCTGCTGCTGCTCGATGAGCCGTTCGGGGCGCTCGATGCCATTACCAAGCGCTCACTGCAGCGCTGGCTGCTCGAGTTATGGGCGGAGCTGGACAAGACGGTGCTGTTCATCACCCATGATCTGGAGGAGGCTCTGCTGCTCAGTGACAGAATCTATCTAATGACGGGCAGCGGCGGCGGGATGCAGGAATTCCCAGCCGGTCTCCCCCGTCCGCGCCATCACAGTCTGAACTATCAACCGCAGTTCGCCGCCCTGCGCCAGGAATTGGAGCTGAAGCTATATGAGAACCGCCGCTCCTAGAAGCTTGCTCCAGCATTACGGTCCGGCTTCCCTGCTCGCCCTGCTGACGCTTGCAGTCTGGGAGACTGTAGCCCGGCTGGGCCTGGTTCCTCCCTTCATTCTTCCGGCTCCGTCTGCGGTCTGCAAGGCCTTGCTGGAGGAACGCCGCCTGTTATTCGGGGTGCATCTGCCGGCTACACTGCTTGAGGTACTCACGGGCTTCGCACTGTCTGTGGTCTGCGGCTGCCTGCTGGGAATCGCCATGCACCTGTTCAGTCCGCTGGCCAAGGCGCTGTACCCGCTGCTGATCATCAGCCAGACGGTTCCGCTGATCGCGCTCTCTCCCCTGTTCATCATGTGGTTCGGCTACACCCTATGGAGTAAGGTCGCCGTTGTCTTCCTGACCGCTTTCTTCCCGGTGGTCATCGGCACCTATGACGGCTTGTCCAAGAACACGGACGCCTACCGGGAGCTGCTGCTGACATATGGCGCGAACCGCTGGCAGATTCTCGGGAAGGTGGGCGTTCCGCTGGCCCTGCCCTCTTTTTTCTCCGGACTGAAGCTGTCGGCTGTGTACTGTGTGATCGGTGCAACCATCGGGGAATGGCTTGGAGGCAGCCAGGGGCTGGGCTATTTCAGCCGCAGAATGGCAGGGAATCTCCAGAGTGCCAAGATGTTCGCCGCTGTTGTCTTGTTATCCGTGCTCGGTATCCTGCTGTTTCTGGCTGTCGCCGCACTGGAGAAGATTATTCTGAAGAAAAGAGGACGTTATTCATGACTACTATCCGCTATTTCCGTTATCTGCACCATGCGATTTCAAGGCCAACCGTTCTACTGTCTGCTCTGCTGCTCTGTATGCTGCCCGTCCTGGCAGGCTGCACCAATACGAACAGTCCGGCGTCCTCCGGCTCTTCGGCGGGGACTACAGCCACTTCTGAAGCTGGGACTGGAGCCGAAGGCGCAGTCCATAAGCTGACGATTATGCTCGACTGGTATCCCAATGCTGTCCACTCTTTTTTGTATGCGGCAGAAGCTGAAGGCTATTTCGCCGAGGAAGGTCTGGAGGTTGATATTCAGATGCCGGCCGATACCAATGATGCGCTGAAGCTTGTTGCTGCGGGAAAGGTGGACCTGGCACTCAGTTACCAGCCGCAGGTATTGATGGCACGGGGGGAGCAGATTCCGATCAAGTCGATTGCTGCGCTGGTGCGCCACCCGCTGAATCATCTCATGGTAGCTGCAGACAGCGGCATTACCCGCCCGGGAGAGCTGTCCGGCAAGCAAGCCGGATATTCCTCCGTCCCGTTGTATGAAGCCATGCTGAACACGATGGTCAAAAGCGACGGCGGGGACCCTTCCTCCCTCAAGCTGGTGGATGTCGGCTATGAGCTGATCCCTGCTCTCTCCACCGGACGGGTGGATGGCATTATGGGCGGGTTCATCAACCATGAGCAGCTGATTCTGGAGCAGGAAGGCCATCCGGTCCGCTCTTTCAATCCTGTGGATTACGGGGTCCCGGATTATTATGAGCTGGTGCTGGTCGCCAGTGAACAGGGACTGCAGGATTCACAGGGCTTTTATCACAAATTCGTGGATGCCATCAGAAAAGGCCAGCAGTATGTAGCCGATCACCCGGATGAAGCGCTGAAGCTGCTGCTTACCCATCAGGAGGATACCGCACCGCTGGATGAAGCCATTGAGCAGCGCAGTCTGGAGATCCTGCTGCCGCTGATGGATGCCGGTTCCCAGCCCTTCGGCTATCAGGACAGCGCATCATGGGAGAAGGTGAACCAGTGGCTGAGCGAGAACGGTCTGCTGGCTGCCGAAGTGGATGTTAAGAATGCTTTTATTAATTTTTAATTACATCTTTCAGGAGGAATTCATATGTCTTATCTGTCCAAAGTACGCCAGGCGAACCCGCTGGTGCATAATATCACGAATATCGTAGTTGCTAACTTCACAGCTAATGGGCTTCTGGCCCTGGGAGCTTCGCCGTTCATGGCCGATGCCATTGAAGAAGTAGCGGATGTCGCCGCCATGTCCGGCGCGGTTGTGCTGAACATCGGTACACTGAATGAAGCTGCCATTGCTTCCATGATCGAAGCCGGAAAGGCTGCGAACCGCCACCATGTACCGCTCGTGCTTGATCCCGTTGGAGCCGGTGCTACCGCCTACCGCACGGATGTTACAGCTAAGCTGCTCAGTGAGCTACAGCTTACTGCGCTGCGCGGCAATGTGGCCGAGGTTGCCAATGTGGCCGGGGAGAGCTGGGCTAGCAAAGGCGTGGATGCCGGAGCAGGCGAGGGCGATGTAGTAGCTCTAGCCATTAAAGCAGCGCAGAAGCTGAACTGTGTCGTAATTATCACCGGCAAGGAAGACATCATCACAGATGGCAAGCGCACTTATATCGCCAGCAACGGGCATTCCATCCTGACCCGGGTAACCGGAACCGGCTGTCTGCTCAGTGCGGTGGTGGGTGCATTTCTTGCCGTAAGCGGCGGGGAGGTGCTTGAGGCGGCGGCCGAGGCCCTCTCCTTCTACGGCGTGGCAGCAGAGCTTGCCGCTGAGGCGGCTGAAGCCCAAGGTCCGGGCAGCTTCCAGACCTTGTTCCTGAATCAATTGTCACTAGTGACCCCGGAGCAATACAGCAGCCGCTCACGGCTGAAGCTGCTCGAAGCCTAGAAAGCGCACCTCAAAGGAGAGAACAAGATGACTAGCATACGCAAAGCGTTGACCATTGCCGGCTCTGACAGCGGCGGCGGGGCCGGGATTCAGGCGGACTTGAAGACGTTTCAGGAGCTGGGGGTGTACGGCATGTCTGCACTTACTGCACTCACCGCCCAAAATACATTAGGAGTCCAGGGCGTCTATCCGATGGAGCCGGAGACCGTTGCAGCCCAGTTAGATTCGATCGGCAGTGATCTGCCGCCGGATGCCATTAAGACAGGGATGCTGTTCAGCAGTGACATTATCCGCGTGGTTGCCAGTAAAGTGCAGCAGTACGGCTGGCAGCAGAAGCTGGTGATCGATCCGGTCATGGTCGCCAAGGGCGGCTCACAGCTGCTGCTCCAGGAGGCAGTACAGGCGCTGATTACAAGCCTGCTTCCTCTCTCGCTTGCCATCACCCCCAATCTTCCAGAAGCAGAGATGTTGACAGGTATGAAGATTGAGAGCCGGGAAGACCGGGAACAGGCGGCAAGACTGCTTCATCAGATGGGACCCGAGTACATTATCTTGAAAGGCGGACATGACTCCTCAGGAGATGAGGCCGTGGATCTGCTCTATGACGGACGGGAATTCCAGTATATGTCCAGCCCGCGGATTGCGACGAAGCATACTCACGGAACCGGCTGTACCTTCTCGGCTGCGGTGACGGCGGGTCTTGCGCTGGGCCGCTCCATGCCTGAAGCGGTCCATACCGCCAAGGCCTTCATTCAAGCGGCGATTGAGGATAGTCTGAATATCGGGGCCGGGCAGGGGCCGACGAATCATTTTGCTTATGGGAACCGGATGAGATCAAGGGGGATACCGCTATGACACGGATAGACATCGAGGATATGCGCAGACTGCTGAAGCTGTACTTCATTATGGGCAGTGTGAACTGCCGCCAATCACCCGAGGACACTTTAACCGCTGCTGCCGCTGGGGGCATCACTCTGTTCCAATTCCGGGAAAAGGGTCCTGCTGCGCTCAAGGGTGCCGCACTGCTCCGTCTAGGGCAACAGCTCCGGCAGATCTGCCGGGCCTATAACATCCCGTTCATCGTGAACGATGATCTGGAGCTTGCCGCTGCGCTGGATGCCGATGGCATTCATGTCGGCCAGGATGATCTGCCTGCCAGGCTGATCCGGGAACAGCTCGGTGAGCATAAGATCATCGGAGTCTCCGCACATAATCTGACGGAAGCCCGGCAGGCTATCGCGGACGGCGCCGATTATCTCGGAGTCGGTCCTGTCTATCCTACTTCGTCCAAGGATGATGCCCAGGCCGTCCGGGGAACTACTGTCATTGAAGAGCTAAGACGAAGCGGCCTGAGCATTCCTGTGGTGGGAATCGGCGGCATCACCCTGGAGAATGCCCCACCGGTAATCCGGGCGGGTGCGGATGGTCTCTCCATCATCTCGGCCATTGCCGGAGCTGAGGATATACGCGAGACCACGCGGAGATTCGCGCAGCTCGTCACTGCTCCTTCTTCATAATTTCAAACCAGGCAGGCTGCGGGTGGAACGATGCTTGTGGAACAATGCGGGTGCCTCATGCCACGCATAGGATATACCTCACTTTTCCACCCGTCTCTTTGTGGCGACATATAACGTTAACCAGGGCGCATACCCATTGTGTTCGGTTTTCCGATTACATTCGGCTTACGTGGCGCTCCCAATTCAATTATGATCGGTTTTTCGATTACATTCGGCCTACGCGGCGCATCCTGTCCAATTATGATCGGTTTTTCGATTACATTCGGCTTACGTGGCGCGCCCAATCCAATTATGATCGGTTTTCCGATTACATTCGGCTTATGGCGCGCCCAATCCAATTATGATCGGTTTTTCGATTACATTCGGCCTACGCGGCGCGCCCTGTCCAATTATGATCGGTTTTTCGATTACATTCGGCTTACGTGGCGCGCCCAATCCAATTATGATCGGTTTTTCGATTACATTCGGCCTACGCGGCGCATCCAATTATGATCGGTTTTTCGATGTGGTAGCGTCAAGAAGTTTGTGTAAAATCCTGAGTAGAAGTGCCTCCCCCGGGTTACGGGTTGGGATGTAGTGTTTCTGGGGGAGGGGGAACCCCGACTCCCAGAAACTGGATTTCTCTGCTACGCCTCTTCCGGTGTGGGCAAAGAGGGGTAGCGTGTTTCGAATAGCTCTTTTAGCTTCTTTTTAACGGCATCCACTCCAAAGCCTTGGGCGACCCGCCCTGCATGACGTTCATTGTATTCCAGCATCTCCAGGTACACGATTTTCTCTGCGGCATCCATGTTTGTCAGACTGTTCATCGGTTTCAGACGCTTGCGGATTTCCTTGTTCATCCGCTCGATGGGGTTCGACGTGTAGATCGCTTTACGGATCGACAGCGGATAGTTGTAGAACGTCAGGAGTGTGGATAACTGTTCCTCCCAGGACCTCATTTCCTTCGGATACAGCTTGTTCCACTTCGCTTTGACCGTATCAAAGTTAGCCCGGGCTACCACTTCATCCGGTGCGGTATATACGGTTTTCAACGCCTCCATGACATCGGTTTTGTGCTCCATCCGAATTTTATGAAACGTGGCCCGCACTTTGTGCACTACGCAATGCTGTACATCCGCCTGAGGATAGGTCTCTTTAAACGCCGCATCCAGTCCCGGTAGCCCGTCAAACAAACCCAGCAGGACTTCCTGCGCTCCGCGGTCGTACAGGTCTTTGAGTACCTCCCGCCAGCCATTCGAACTCTCTTGGCCACCCACGTAGAACCCGAGAATTTGACGCTGTCCCTCCTCGTCAATTCCCATCGCAAAGTAGACCACTTCACCACGAACCGTGCCCCGTTTCAGCTTCACGTACAGCCCATCTAAATAGATGACGGAGTACCGTTTGCTCAGTGGCCGTTTCTGCCACTGGTGGATATCGTCTAGCACCGTAGCCGTAATATTGCTGACCGTGGTGGGGGAGTAGTGGCTGCCAAACATACTTTCAATGAACCGGGCCACATCCCGCGTACCCATGCCCGATTTATACATTTGGATGACGGCCTCTTCTAACCATCCGTCCCGCCGCTGGTACGGCTCAAACAACTGCGTCTGGAAAAGGCTTTGGCGGTCCCGGGGCACCTGAAGATCCTCGATATGGCCGTATTTCGTGTGTAAATCTCGCGTATAGTAGCCGTTGCGACTATTGCTGGCACCGGCTTCTTCACTGTCCATAAACCCCTGGATTTCGGCGCGCAACAGGCGTTCCATGTTGTCTTTTACAAAATCTTTAACAAGTTTTTCAAATAGATTATTCAGCGAACTTTCGGGTAAAATATTCATTGGTAGGGTTCCTCCTTGGTGGTTTCGCAATCCCGAGGATACCCTACTTTTTTGGTGCCTGACTAGGCTCCAAATCTTGGTACACAACTTATTTTACGCCATCCATCCTTGTCCAATTATGATCGGTTTTTCGATTACATTCGACCTACGCTACCCCCTCTATCCCCACGTAATCTTCCCATAACAATAGTAGAATAGAATTGTCCGTCTGCCAGCCGCTTGTCTCTGCGCAGGACACCCTCGACCTCGAAGCCAAGGCGCTCATAGAGCCGGATCGCCTTGTCATTCCCCTCCAGAACCTTCAGGCTCAGCTTCTCCAGACTGATGGTATCCGCCCAGCCGATAGACTGCTCCAGCAGGCTCCTGCCGATTCCATATCCCCAGAATTCCTGCAGCACCCCGACTCCGAACTCGGCCTGATGGGCCAGCCTGCGAAGCGGACTTCCTTCACATCTGGCGAAGCCCGCCAGCCTCTCCTGAACCTCGGCAACCAGGAACAGGTTCGTGCCGCTGGCCGTATCCGCCGCTATAAGCGACCGGAAGCCCTCCGGGCCGATGAATGCTTCCCCCTGAACCCGGTCTAAATTCTCCGTCTCCCCGTCGATCTTCAGCCTCAGCGCTGATAACTGATGGGCATCCTGCGGTACGGCGGATCTCACCGTGTATCGGAGCCCTTTATTTTCATATCCCTGTGCAACAATAATCATTCTGCTTCTCCCCTCCCAAGCTTAAGGCTGCAATCTCGTTCTCCACTTCATTCCGGCTTATCCAGTTTAGCATTTACTTCCGTAAAATCCAGGCGTATAATGCCCATGACAGACATGTTTCAGGATTTTTTTTACATATATAGTATCCCTAAAATTCAAGCAAAGCTGGTGACCCTATTGTCGAGAGGCTTCAGAGCCATGGGACCCGGAGGAGGCTTCGGGCATGGCAAATTAAAGTTCGATGAGGAGGAGGCGAAGCCGGATATATCCAAAGCCCTGCTATTACGCATCGTCAAATATTTCGTCCCATACTGGAAGCAGACGCTGCTGGTGATGACCGTGCTGTGCATCTCCGCAGTGCTGGGGTTGCTCCCTCCTATCCTGATTCAGCAGATCATTGACCGGGCGCTCCCGGACAAGAATCTGCAGCTGCTCTTCCTGCTCGTTGCCGCCTCGCTGGCTACAACGGTTGTGTCAGGACTGCTCGGCGTGCTGCAGAATTATTTGAACTCTTTTATCTCCCAGAATATTGTCCATGATATGAAAAACCAGATGTACCGCCATCTGCAGAGCATGCCGCTGCAGTTCTACTCAGGCGTCAAGCAAGGCGAGGTCATCACCCGGATGACCAGTGACATTGCCGGAATTCAGGGCGTCTTCAACAGCACCATCGTCAATTGTGCCAGCAATCTGTTCATTCTCATCTCCACGGCGGTAACCCTGTTCATCATGAACTGGAAGCTTGCGCTGCTAGGCATCCTGGTCATTCCCTTATTCATCGTGCCCACCCGCAAAATGGGCAATGTCCGCTGGAAGCTGGCCAAAGAGACGCAGGAGAAGATCTCGGAGCAGAATCAGATCATTGAAGAGACGCTCAGCCTCAGCGGGTACATGCTTATGAAGCTGTTCACCAGAGAGGACACCGCGCTGGCAAGCTTCCAGACCGTAAACGCCCAGGCGACACGGCTGCAGATCCGCGAATCGATGGCCGGCCGCTGGTTTATGCTGGTCCTTACCACCTTTACCAGTATCGGGCCGATGCTGATTTATCTGTACGGGGGTTATTTATTCATCCAGGGAGAGCTGAGCATTGGAGCAATTATCACCTTCGTGGCACTGCTGAGCAGATTGTATATTCCGGTTATGCAGATGACCAATCTCTATGTGGATGTGAACCGTTCGGTGGCGCTGTTTGAACGGATTTTTGACTATTTTGATATGGACCCGCTAATTGTGGATGCTAAGCTGGCTCTTCCAAGCCGGGTTGAGGGACAAGACATCGTCTTCGAGCAGGTGAATTTCGCCTACGCCCCGGACAAGCCCGCGCTGAGCGGGATCTCCTTCACGGCAGCCGCCGGATCACTGACTGCCCTGGTCGGACCCAGCGGAGCAGGCAAAACCACCATTACCAACCTGATTCCCCGGCTCTATGAGCTGGATTCAGGCGTGATCCGTATCGGCGGCAAGGACATCCGCGAGTTCACGCTGCATTCGCTTCGCTCACAGATTGGCCTAGTCACCCAGGACACGTACCTGTTCAACGGGACGATCCGCGAGAATCTGCTCTATGCCAACGCTGAAGCCACGGAAGCCGAGCTGACGGCCGCCTGCGAAGCTGCTTTTATTCATGATTTCATTCTGAAGCTGCCTGAGGGCTACAACACGGTTGTCGGCAACCGGGGAATCAAGCTGTCCGGCGGCGAAAAGCAGCGGATGTCCATCGCGCGCGTGCTGCTCAAGAATCCGCCCATCATCATTATGGACGAGGCCACCTCGTCGCTGGACACGGTATCGGAATATTACATCCAGCAAGCCATGCATGAATTGCTGCGCGGCAAGACCAGCATGGTCATCGCCCACCGTCTATCCACCATCATGGCAGCCGACAATATTCTGGTTGTTCAGGACGGCAGAATTGTGGAGTCGGGGCAGCACGCTTCCCTGCTGGCAGAGAATGGGGTATACCGTGATTTGTACAACAAGCAGTTTCAGCGGGAAGATTCATAAGCCAATAGCGCGGCCGCACATAAAAAGGGATTCCCGGAGCAGCATCACCTGCTCTGGGAATCCCTTCTCTTCCTGTCCGCGATCAGTCCGGCTTATCGCGTAGTACGCAGCGGCTTCAGCTTGTCCATCCAGCCGCTGATTTGTTCTGCCGTCTCCGTGCTGCGCAGCAGCCGTTGATATTCGTCCACATACCCGCCGTCACCGGCAAGCTGTCCGGCCCACTCATGGAACTCTTCGAACCGCGTCAGCGCGACACTGCGCTGCCCGAGAATCAGGTAGGCGTTCAGCAGCTGCTCTAACGTCTGCTCGGACGGATTGTTTTTATACTCCTGCTCACTGAGCTGAAGCTGATCTACCGCATATTGCTTGGTTAGCAGCTCATCCGGCACATAATTCGTCCCTTCCAGCTGGTAGATGCCCATCAGCGCCGGACCCAGGGGGGATTGACCCGGATAAGGGCTGGCCAGCAGATCCTCGCTCCCGTCCTGATCCACATCCTCATAATTCACGCTGAACAGATCGTTAACCGTTACCTGCATCGTTCCGTCGATCTCTTCGACCACAATTGACGCGTAGGCGGGACGGTTGTCCATCAGACTGAACAAGAAGGTATTCCGGTTGTTCTGCACCACGGCTTCAGCCCAGAGCTGCTCCTCCTCATTCCAAATGCCGCCGCCTTCCAGGGTAAGCCCGGCCTTCTTGCTGTCAAAGACCATTTTGCCCTCCTTAACGATGGCGAACTGTGTATAGCTGAACTCTCCCTTATTCCAGTAATACACCTGAAAAATCTGCCCGTTCAACTGAACCGCATCCATATGTACGAATCCCGAATATTCATCTGCAATCTCAGGGGACACTTCCGCGAGCGCTGCGGCAGCCGCGTCTTCCTCCTGATGCCCTCCAGGTGCTGCTGAGAGATCCGCTGCCGGGGAAGCGGCTGGCGCTGCAGACGGATCTGCTGATCCGCCATCCCCTGTTCTTGAGCAACCCGCTATGATCGCTAAGGCTATCAATAAGCTAATAATCCGCATGTAATCCTCCTAAATGTCGTGTCGTGGTAGCATGACTTCCTGTATACCTGTCCGGGAGCCCACTTCGGAAGCCGTACTGGTATGTGAGTTGCCCCTAATCTTCCAGTCTGGCATGAAGCTCTTCGAGCTCTTCCTCCGTCAGCCGTCTCCACTGCCCTTGCGGAAGACCACTGAGCGTGATATGCATAATCCGTATCCGCTCCAGGCGGAGCACACGGTAGCCCAGCGCCTTGCACATCCGGCGGATCTGCAGATTCAGCCCTTGGGTCAGAATAATCATGAACTCCTGATCCGAGATCCGCCGGGTGAGGCATGGCTTGGTCCGGGTCTTCAGAATATCTACACCCGCTGACATCTCCGCCAAAAAGTCTTCCGTGACCGGCTTATCCACGCTCACCCGGTACTCCTTCTCATGACTATGCTCGGAACGCATCATCCGGTTGACAATCGACCCGTCATTGGTCAGCAGAATCAGCCCTTCCGAGTGCTTGTCCAATCTGCCGACGGCAAAAATCCGGGAGGGATAGTTGATATAATCTACGATATTCCCTTCCACATGCCGGGCGGCTGTACAGGTAATGCCTACCGGCTTGTTCAGCGCCAGGTAGACCCGCTCCTCCCGGTCTGGAGTCACAGTAATCCCGTCTACAGCTACCGTATCTCCAGGCTCCACGCTTGCTCCAGGCGTACAGACCTTCCCGTTAATCGTGATCCTTCCGGCGGCAATCAGCCGGTTCGTCTCTCTGCGCGGATAGATACCGGTCTCACTGATGTATTTGTTAATTCTCATGAAGTACCCGCTTTCAGGTCCTACATATGAAAGAACACCTGATTCACATAGCCATCAGATGTTGCCTCCAACCTATAACCCTTATATTTGGTAATTATCAATGGGCAGATGTCCGCTTATTTAGCGCCTCCGGTTTTGTTGCTGCCGCTGCTGCTCTTAGCCGGTTTGGCTCCTTTGGCACCTGGGCTTCCGGGAGGGCCGCTTCGGGCCGGCTTCACGGGTTTTGCCGTCTTATTCCAGCGGGTCCAGCCCTTGCTGCCTGTTCCTCTGCCTGTGCCGCCGCCTTTACTTTTTGCCACAATATCACTCCGTCAATATTCAGTTTTCGTCGTACATTACTCTATCTTACCATTATTTCGGGCGGATTGTCAGGCCCAACTGCAAACAGCCTGCGCGGAGAGCCTCCGGCAGGCTGCATAACAGGTATCTATCCAAGAGCATAGAGTGGCTTATTTAGGCTGAATATATCCTTCGGCCTTAAGCAATTCAGCGATCAGTACCGCACCGCCGGCAGCGCCTCTCACCGTATTGTGGGACAGGCTGACGAATTTGTAATCGTACAGTGAATCCTCGCGCAGGCGTCCTGCGGAGATGCCCATGCCGTTCTCAATATCGCGGTCCAGACGGGTCTGCGGACGGTTCTCTTCCTCAAAATACGTGATGAACTGCTTAGGAGCACTCGGCAGACCGAGCTCCTGCGGACGCCCCTGGAAGCTGTTCCAGCGTTCCAGAATCTCCTCGCGGGAAGGCTTCTGCTCAAAGGAAGCAAAGACAGCCGCCATATGGCCGTCAGCCACAGGTACACGAATACACTGTGTGGTGATTACCGGCTGCTCGCTTGGTACGATCCCTTCACTGGTTACCTTACCCCAGATCCGGAGCGGCTCCTGCTCGCTCTTTTCTTCTTCCCCGCCAATGAAAGGAATCACGTTATCTACCATATCCGGCCAGTCCGCGAAGGTCTTGCCTGCACCTGAAATCGCCTGATAAGTGGTTACAACCACCTTGGAAGGCTTGAACTCATGAAGTGCATTCAGAGTAGGCATATAGCTCTGAATGGAACAGTTCGGTTTCACGGCGATGAAGCCGGTCTCTGTCCCCAGACGTTTGCGCTGCTGGGCGATAACCTCCAGATGCTCCGGGTTGATCTCGGGAATCACCATCGGAACATCAGGTGTCCAGCGGTGTGCCGAATTGTTGGAGATCACCGGAGTTCCGGTACGCGCATAAGCTTCTTCCAGCGCCTTGATCTCTTCCTTCTTCATATCTACGGCGCAGAAGATCAGATCCACATCCGCAGCCACTTCCTCTACCTTGGAGGCGTCTTGAACCATAATGCCTTTGACTGCTTCTGGCATAGGGGTGGAGAGCTTCCATCTGCCTTGAACAGACTCCTCATAGGACTTGCCGGCTGAATTCGCGCTCGCCGCAATCGCCGTTACCTGAAACCATGGATGATTCTCCAAAAGTGCAATGAAACGCTGGCCGACCATACCGGTACCGCCAACAATACCCGCTCTGAGCTTCCTCGACATAAGAAATTCATTTCCTTTCAAGCAGCGCCTAGCGAAAGGTGCTTTTTAATAACCGATTATAAATGATAGCGGCATGTTACACAATATGTGATTATAAAGTAAGTGTTTCCTCTTCTAATAAAATTACCGCGTCATCCCCAGCCGCTTCGCCAATTCACCCAGCTCCTGGCCCTTCAGTGCCCCTTCCACCAGGACAGGCAGCAGTGCCGGAGTACAGGCGAAGCAAGGGGTTCCGTCACGGGCGAGCTGAGCGGCCAGCCGTTCATCATAGGAAGGCTTACCCTCATCGGAGAGGGCCAGCAGCGTCATCGTCCGCACCCCGGATTCCCGCAGCTCGCGCATCCGCCGGACCAGACCGGCCTGATTGCCGTTCTCGTACAGATCCGATACGATAATGAACAGCGTCTTCTTCGGCTCCTCGATGAACTGCTCGCAATACTTCACCGACTTATGAATATCCGTTCCGCCCCCGAGCTGGATGCCGAAGAGCATGTCAACAGGATCATTCGCACATTGCTCCGTCAAGTCTACCACCTCGGTGTCAAAAGCAACGACACGCGTGTTCAGCGCCGGGATACTGGCGAAGATCGAGCCGATCACCGACGCCCAGATCACAGAGCTGGCCATCGAGCCGCTCTGGTCAATATCCACGATAACCGTCCATTCCTTGCTGCGGCGGGCCCAGTCGAAATAAAAGAAGCGCTCGGGGATAATCATCCGCCGCTCCGCATCATAATGCTTCAGATTGCGCTCGATCGTCCGTTTCCAGTCCAGTCCGCTTAGTGAAGGCAGCGGGGAATGCTGCCGCTTATTAAGCGCTCCGGTAACCGCACGGCGGATATCGGTCTCCAGCAGCTTGACCAGCTCATCCACAAGCGCCTGGACCAGCATCCTTGCGGTTTCTTTGGTTTTCTCCGGGATTTTGCCCTTAAGTGCCAGCAGCGTACCCACCAGCTGGATATCCGGCTTCACTGCCGCCAGCAGCTCCGGCTCGAAGAGCAGCTGCTTCCAGCCCTTACGCTCCATCGCATCAGTCTGAATGACCGAGACCACATCCTCCGGGAAGAAATTCCGCACATCTCCGAGCCACTTGGACAGGTTAATCGCAGCATGTCCCGAGCCTGCACCTCTGCCCTTCGATGCGGCAGCGGCACTCCCTTCTGCCTTGCCTGCGCCTGTCTCATTATAGATAGCCGCCAGTGCCGCATCCATAATCAGCTCTTCCTCACTTAGCGTCCGACCGCTGCCTTGACCGTAGCCGGGCAAGGCCTCTTCCGCTTCCTGCCCCAGAATCAGCCGCCAGCGTGTAAGGGCACCGTTCTGATTATCCTCCTTCAGCTCTTCCTTCAGCTCTTCTTCACCCATCTATAGATCCCCGAAGTCAAAATCATTCAGATCATCCAGCATTTTGGCTTCCTCCTCCTTCAGTTCTCCTGTCAGAATCTCGGCGGCCTGCTCTGTGTTCACGCCCCACAGCTCACCCAGCAGCTCAGCGATCATCGTCTTCTCACGCGGGGAGAAGGTACTGAACGCCCGGCGCAGGAAGACCAGCGCACGCTTGAATTCCTCATCCTCCAAGGCGTTGATATAGTCATTTAGCTGCTCCCACAGGCTCATTCGCGACAACAGACCATAGCGGTTACGCATGGACAACCCTTCGAACCAGCCTGCCCCGAGGTCCGCCGGTATCCCCGGAGACAAGCGGCGCGACACCTCCGCCGCTACTTCCCCGGCAGGGATGGCTCCACGCTCCATCAGGATCGCGCAGGCGAAGCCCGACAGCCGCGGGTTGCGGTCATCCCGCTGCGCCAGCTGCAGCAGCTCCTGCAGCCACAGAGCTGTATCCGCAATCTCGCTATGCTCCTGCGAGATGTTATTCAGGTCATTCATTGCACTTATCATCAGCGCCGCCGCTTCATCATTGCAGCCGCTGGCATCCAGCAGGAACAGGCAGCCCCGGCGGAACAGCTCCTCCAGCAGCGGTACGAACGGGGCCGTATCCACCTTGCGGATGTCGCCATAACCGATGATCTTGGCCAGCTCGCTGGCCGCTGTGGCAATCGAGACGACATCGCGGCTATCCACCGCAAGGCGCTGCAGCACGCGGCTGCTCTCCTCCATCTGCGTGGTCATGGCACATTCGCAGGCGGTGACAATCAGCGCAGAGGCCTCAGCGATAGAGCTGCATTCCAGCAGCTTCTCGCGCAACACGTAGGCTGCCGCCACCTCAATGGTCTCGCCCAGCAGTGTAGACTCCACGATCTCAATCTCTACCTCCGGCGCCCACTGGAGGACCCAGTGCTCTGCCCAGGTCGCCCCGGACTGGCCGCTCGGCACATTCCGGGCGAAGTGGATGCCGAGCAGCTCCAGCCGGTGGAACAGCACCGAGCGGTGCAGATCGAGATAAGCCGCTTCACTGCTTGACACCCGGCGGTTCTCGCGCAGATCCAGCGTCAGGTCGCTGGCTACAGTCGATCTGTACTTCTCCAGCTTGTAGCGCTTCAGCAGCCGGTTCAGGTCATCCTGAATCGGCGTCTGGCTGACGCCATCGGCCAGCCTTCCGATATTCGTACCGACATCCACCCGGGCCAGCGAATCGGCGATAACGGCCAGATCACCGTGGCCGAGCAAGGTCTGTGCGGCATCGCGCAGATCGCGCAGCGTAGGTGCGCTTCCACCGTGCAGCGCCGCCAGCGACTCTGCCAGCCGCACCGCTTCAATGACTTCGGCAGTGGAGCGGTGTGTCCCTGCTCTGCGCACCATCCGGGCCACAGAGGAGAGATAGAGATGGGGCAGCTCCTCAGCGCGGCCTGAGGCCATCAGCTCCCACATCATCTGGAAGTAGTGCGGAGCCGTGTTGCCCGCACCGTAACCCGACATAGTGGAGAGCTTATAGTAGGAATAAGGCATCAGCGTCAGCTTGGTAGAGCGTGTAGGCAATGACGCAAGCTCCGTATCGCTCATTCCCTCCGAGAGATCAGCCAGTGCGGCGGCGTGGTATGCACCGCAGATCACAACAATCTTCTCCGGCAGATGCCCTTCTTCAATCTTGAGCTTAATTCTCCGCCTCATATAAGATTCGCGCAACGCGTTATAAGCATATTCCCGCGGCTGCTCTGCACGCTCCGTGGACTCCGACAGCTCCCGCATCTGGGCAGAGAAGGCCAGAATCGCGGCTCGGTATGCGCCGCTGCTGGCGTTATGCTCGTAATTACGCTCCCAGTACATATCATAGTCATGCTCACCGGCAAGCCGGGCAATCCGGCTGTATACGGACTCCGGCTCACTGACTTCCTCTTCCGCCGGCTCCCCCTGTTCTTCAGCCACAGCCGCAAGCTCCGGGCGTCCGCCGGCATCCTGCCGTAACGCGTCCTGCAGCCCCAGCGTTACTGAGGAAGGCAGGTCGATGAACTCTGCCTGTGCTCCATGCTCCTGCGCCCATTTCATCCCCTGATATTCCGGGGAATACACAGCGAACGGCCAGAGTACCGTCCGTACGGGCAGATCCTCGGTGAAGGCCAGAATAGCTACCGGCGGCTTCGTTACCGCATGGGTTAAATGACGGATCTCTCCGCTTGCATCACTCGGCCCCTCAATCAGCACGGCGGTCGGCTGCAGCTCGTTCAAATATTCCAGGACATGCCTGGCACCGCCCGGAGACAGATGCCGGACTCCGAAGACATGAACGCCGGCAACCGCTGCCCTGCTCACTCGTTCATCTCCTTGCAGGCTTGATAGAGTCCGCGCCAGTCCGCTCCTTTTTTCTTCATTACATTATCCAGATATTCCTTCCACACCAGCTTATCCTTGTCGTCATCCTTGACGATCGCCCCTTGGAGTCCCGCTGCCAGATCCTCGTCGGTCAGTTCTCCGCTCCCGAAGCTTGCTGCCAGAGCCATGCTGTTCGTCAGCAGCGAGATGGCTTCTGCCGTGGAGATTACACCGGCTGGAGTCTTCACCTTCTCCTTCTTGTCGAGCGTCATGCCGCTGCGCAGCTCGCGGAAGATGGTGACCACCTTCAGCAGCGCTTCATCCGCCGGAACAGCAGCCTGCAGCTCATAGGAGGAGGCAATCTCGCCGACACGCTTCTTCACAATGGACAGCTCCGTCTCAAGGTCCGATGGCGCAGGCAGCACAATGATATTGAAGCGCCGCTTCAGGGCAGCGGACATTTCATTGACTCCGCGGTCCCGGGTATTTGCAGTGGCAATAATCGAGAAGCCCTTGCGGGCACTGGTCTCCTTGCCCAGCTCCGGCACAGAGATCGTCTTCTCCGACAGAATTGAGATCAGCGCGTCCTGTACCTCGGAAGCACAGCGGGAAATTTCCTCGAACCGGGCAATGCCGCCATCCTCCATCGCCCGCATAATCGGGCTCTTGACCAGCGCTTCCGGCGTTGGACCGTTCGCCAGGAGCATGGCATAGTTCCAGGAATAGCGTACATGCTCTTCGCTTGTTCCCGCTGTCCCCTGAACAACCATGCCTGAGTTGCCATAGATTGCCGCCGCCAGATTCTCGGACAGCCAGGATTTCGCCGTGCCCGGCTCTCCGATCAGCAGCAGTGCACGGTCGGTGACCAGTGTGGCAACCGCCATCTCGATCAGCCGGGTGTTGCCGATGTATTTCGGCGTAATCACGGTCTTGCCCGCCTTGCCGCCAGTAATGAACGTGAGAACTGAACGCGGGGACATCTGCCATCCGGCCGGAATACGCCCGGTGTCCTCCTTGCGCAGAGCCTCCAGCTCATCCTGGTACAGGATTTCGGCAGGCAGACGCATGTAATCCTGAAGCTGATCTTGTTCTGTTGACATGTACACCTCTCCTTGCAACTGTTTTGTGAAAAGCTAAAGTTAAGAATGTATGGCTTCGAGGAACAGGGTAGCTGTTATAAGGGTCAGGTATTCTTGGCACTCCGCAGGCTGGCCAGCACATATTCCAGCTGCTGCTTGCATTCATATCTATAGTTGGGAATAACCGCTTCCACACGGCTGGCATAGCTGGCAGGGAAGCGCTCCATCATTTTAAATATATACAATTCGAAGGTATACGGGTTATGAGGACTCTTAGTCTCCAGGGCACTCATCAACAGTTCCAGACGCTCCGGCTCAGGCACCCCGGCCCTTTCCAGTCCCTTGAAGATGTTGGGAATGAAATCACTGGCACGGCGTTTGGACAGGTCCTGCAGCTTATCAACCAGAAAGTTCCGCACGCCCTTGTGACCCGGCCGGGCAAAGGCACTGGCCAGATTCACAGCATTGTGCTGGATGAACCAGTCCAGCCAGCGGGGGTCCCAAGCTGCGGCAATCTCCTGAGCCGGAAGCATCTCCCTGCTGTAAGGCTGTCTGATTCCCGCTGCATCCCACTCTACTTCATAATTCCGCCGGCGGATATCCACAACCTGATCCTCAATGGTATTAATCAGCAGCTGGGAGCGCTGAGCCGCATCCTTGGCCTCCTTACCCACAAGCGCTTTGAGTTTATCCAAGAAGGTTCCGCCGGCGAACCGGTCGAATAGCTCCTTCGGACTTATAGACTGCTGGGCGGCATGGAAATAATGCGGCAGGAAACGCACGCTCCGCTTCTCCAGCTCTGCAAGCTCTGCCAGAGCAGCACCGTCTGGAGTTTTCTCTTTATACAAGGCTGCGTGGTCCAAAAGCGGAATCCAGCCCAGTGACGAGAACCGGGGATACTCTTGAAGGATATAGCTGTAGATTTCATCCAGCTGCTGACTCCGTACCCGGCGAAGAGCGGTAAGGAAGGGAAGAAGCTCATTCCATATCTTGTCTGTCAGCTTCACGCCGTCATTTTTCTGCGGGGCTGCCTGCAGCTCTTCCATGAATAATGCCGCCAGACGGGCACTCACCTCTGCGGAATGCCCGTCCGCCAGCACTCTGCCCAGAATCTCGCGGTCCTTCTTCTGGATGAATGCCTCAACCAGCCGTTCCCCTCCCTGTAACGTACCGCCTGCCGCCAGCGCCGCATAGGCCGCTTCGCGGATGGCTTTCTTCTTGTCAGTGGACCACTCCAGCAGGTTGGGCGTGAATTGTTCATAACCGCCCAGGCATCTGATGGCTGCAGCGCGGACCTCCTCACTTCCACTCTCGGCAGCGTGGAAGATCTTATCCAGGTATTCGTCTGCACCGACCTTCCAGATTACCTCCAGTTTGCGGACCTCACTTCTTCCCCCTGAGAGATTAAGACTCTCCAGCAGGTGGCTGGCAATGACCGGCCCGTAGGACGGGAGAATATGATTCATCGCATATTCCGCCAGCTCCGCATACGGGTCGTTCAGCGCAGAGACCGCCAGCGGCAGCAATCGCAGATCCTGGAAGACCCCATCCTTATACGCATCCACTACAATCTCATATCTGCCGCTTCCGGTAGTGGTGAGTGCTTCCAGCACAGGCGCAAGCTTCCGGTAAGTCTGATTCGTCTGCAGGGTGAACTTCCGAACCGGCAAGGGTCCGGGAGTTCCATCCACGGTTGTCGTTCCCTGAGTATACAGAACGGACTCCAGCAGCAGGGTATTCTCCTGCAATTGAATGCCCGGGGCAGGACCGTCCGGGCTCCCCGGTTCAATCAGTGCCGTGATTCCCTCGCCTAGCTTCTTAAAGACCGGTGACCGCTCGCCTAGCTGCTGAAATTGCGGAAGCAGCCGCTTCAGGCGGAAATCTTCGGCCGCCAGCTCACTTCCGGCAATATACAGTCTTCTGTATTCCTGATGCAGCTCCTGCAATAACGCTGTGCTCATGGATTGTCCTCCCATATGAATAAAGGTTTGTGGATAATGTTAAATTACTCTAGTACAGCAGACGAACGATCTCTTCGTCCTTAATGACACTTAGCGGCTGGGCACGCAGACGTCCCTGGTCCAGGTCATGCTCGAACATGACCAGAACTGTACAATCTTCGCGGGCGCCTGCCGGAAGGAACGGCAGCAGTTCCACTGTGCCCTGCGGCATCGACGGAATATCCTCCAGAAGGAGCCTTGTTCCTTCCCCGTCAGTCATAACATACTGGCCGTTCTCTGTGACGCCCAGAGCTGCGGCATGCAGCAGCATGACCGGCTGCTTGTCGCTCAGCGGGTTCTTGATCTGGTTCTTCACCTTCTTGAAGACCTCGGAATATGAACGGTGAGCCTTGGCGGCCGCCCGCTCAAGATCCGTGCCTTGCACCGGTCTTGAAGACATGGACTCGTATCTAATCCGGGCATTCATATCCCCGGGATAGGTGTACAGCTGTGGAACCACGGCAATGTCGAAGAAGCTGTCTTCCTCGCGCATCAGCTTCGCCGCCTTGTAAGGGCGGTAGTTAAAGGTCCGGCGGATCTCCCCGGCTTCCGCAGAGAGATCCAGCCAAAAGCCAAGGTCTACGAACTCCTGGCGGGCCGCATCGTTGTAGCTGTAGAAGGATAACTGCAGCAGCTCTGCCCCCTCTTTTACCAGCCCGTATTCCTTCAACTCGCTAAGCTGCCAGGCATGGCCCAGCCATTCATCAATGGTGGATTCATGATCCAGCGCCAGCTCCGGGTCCTCGCTCCGGGCCAGCAGATACGTCCGGCCCTTCTTGATAAATGCGTGTAGCCGTGTCAGCTGCTCCACCGCATATGTATAGTTCTGCTCCTGATCCTTGCCGCTGAACATCAGATTCGCGAAGCGGCGCAGCTCAATCTGGGCACCGGACAAATAATAGTTCCCGAGCTGCTTCACATGCCCCTGAAGCGTCTTGGCCGCAGACTTGTCAATCGTGGACAGGCCGCTGCGTACGAAGGAGAGCACCAGCTTTTCCAGCAGATCAAGCCCTTCGAGCTGCGCGTTGATTTTTTTCTTCAAGGCGGATTTGTTAACCTTCTTCGGCTTGGGGTCTGCTCCTTCAGCCGCCTGCTTCACCTTGTTCTCTTCCCGCTTCTCCGCCTTCTCGCGCTTCGATGCGATGTCTTCGGGAACCGGAGCAGGTGTGAACGTCTGGCCTTCGGTATAGGCATACAGCAGACCTAGTGCGTGCTTGCAGGGGAATTGGCGGCTGGGGCAGCTGCAGCGGAAGACCGGGCTGTCTGCTGCGATGAAGTCCACTGAGCACTCATAGGGCGTTTTGCCGCTTCCGGCACATTTTCCGAATAATAGCTCTCCGTTCTCCGACTGATGGAGCTCCACAAAGCTCTTTTTGCGGACCAGCCCCTGGCCGTTCTTGATCGCAGCAGCATTGGGTGCAAGTGAATCGACGTACGTGGATGTTAGCTCTGGCAAATTAGATTCCTCCCGGCTGAATTAGGATTGTAAGCAGAATGAATGAACGTGCATACGGGGCACAAGTATTTATTACCCAGCTTCACATGGAACGACTACAAATAAGATCATATGTTTGCATTTATTTTAGCAAATCTTAGCGTCCGATCCAATAGAGTAACCGCTTTCAGATGAAAAATGGGTGATAGGTCCTAGATTCGCTTCTGGTCAAGCTCCGTTCTAAGCGGTTTATGTAAACTCTATAATCGAACAAAAGTCGAACAAAAAAACGGCCAGCCCTCCTAAAAGACAGCTGCCGTTCCTGCTTCCCCGCAGGGATATTTTATTTGAACCAGCCCTTCTCCTTAAACCGCGTAATCGCCTCAATCCGGTTGCCCACATCCAGCTTGTCCAGAATGACCGAGATATAGTTGCGGACCGTACCCGTGGTGATATAGAGCTGGCTGGCGATCTCCTTCGTATTCTTGCCGTCGGCGATCAGCCCCAGCACTTCCTTCTCGCGCTCGGTCAGCGGATTCGCTTCCTTGCTGTAGGCTTCATCCATCAGCTCCGGCGCGTACATCCGTTTGCCGTCCATGACACTGCGGATCGACAGCGCCAGCTCCTCGCTGGGACTATCCTTAAGCAGATAGGCATCCACTCCGGCCTTGACCGCACGCTCGAAGTACCCTGCCCGGGCAAATGTGGTCAGAATCATGATTTTGCAGCCTGCCCCCTTCAGGGCTTCTGCCGCTTCCAGGCCCGTCATAGCCGGCATTTCAATATCCATAATACAGATATCCGGCTGCAGCTGCTTCACCAGCTTCACAGCCTCTTCCCCGTTGCCCGCCTTGCCGACTACCTGCATGTCTTCCTCCAGGTCCAGCAGCGCCGACAGTGCTCCCAGCAGCATCCGCTGGTCTTCGGCTATCACGATTGATATCATTGCGCGTTCACCTCCATGTCCGGCTGCTGCGACGCATTCGGCACCTTAATCACTAGTGTAGTTCCTTCATCCTGGATCACTTCCATCGAACCATTCACGAACTCAAGCCGCTCCCGCATTCCCTGCAGACCATGCCCCTTATGATACAGCTTGGTCCCCTCAATCCCTCCGCCGTTGTCCTTCACCTTGATGACCAGATCGGTCCGTGAAGATTCAATCTGTATCCGGCACAGCGAGGCGCCGCTATGCTTCACCACGTTGGTTACCGCCTCCTTCATGCACATGCTCAGTACATTCTCGGTAATCAGCGAGGTATTGGTCAGAACGGGATCACCCTCCAGTATATAACCGATCTCCGCCGCCTGGAGGAATTGCCGGATGCGCACCAGCTCATCTTCAACCCGGATGCCCCGCATCTGTGTGATCATCTCCCGGACTTCCTTAAGCGCGCTGCGGGCGGTTACACGGACATCGTTAATTTCGATCATGGCCTGTTCCGGATTCTTGGTGATCAGCTTGCCGGCCAGGTCACTCTTGAGTCCGATCAGTGACAGGCGTTGTCCCAGCGTATCATGCAGATCCCGGGAGATCCGCTGACGCTCTTCCATGATGCCCAGCTCGGAGATCCGTTTGTTGGCATCCTCCAGCTGTTCCTCCAGCTTATCCTGCCTATTGCGGTTATAGGTTGTGACCGGAAGCAGCACCACAGCAATGATACTGACCAACACGAACGGCAGCTGCGAGAGGAATACGGGATTGCGCATAATCAGCTCATAGTTAATGGCTACAATCGTCGTCAGCAGATGGATCGGATAGAGGGTGAAGAAGGCCGCTCTTTTCTGAATATTCCCGATAAAAAAAGCCAGAAACAGCGCAAAGTACATGTACCCGAACAGCAGCGTCATCGTAACAGAAACTATCATCTGCACACTGGTCCAGAAATAGACCACCCAGCCCCTGGACTTAAACGACAGCACGTAGCAGGCGAAGAAGACCATAATCATCAGGATGCCATACACCCAGCGGTCCGCGGAGGAGGATCGGAAGATAAAATAGAACGGAAGAATGTAAAAAACAACCCATACATAAGGGCTCAGTCCCGTACTTTTATGAAAAATATGATGCCACTTCTGCATGTTAGCCATCCTTTTTGCCAGCAAGTTTATACCCCCATTTTAACATAAACCAGCCTCCGACCGGCAACTTCCTTCGAAACAACCTGTGTGTATTCTAAAAAGAAAGACCAGACCCGGCATCCTGCTCCCCGGATCTGTCTTTCTGCATGTTATCATGTTACCGCTTCTATTCGCTCTGGAACCCCGGTTTGATTACCTTCAGCCCCTCTTTCACGGCAGGCTCACTCTTACGCAACCGCTGCTTCAACTGCTTGAAGCTGAGAAAGACCTTATGCTCTTCATCCCAAAGACGGTATTTCAGCGCTTCGAGACTGGTGCTGAGTGTAATGGTGGTTGCCTTTTGCAAAGGCGGGCTGGCATTGTGAGCCAATTCCAGATTATAATTCGGCACCTTCGGACTCAAGTGATGCACATGGTGAAATCCGATATTGCCGGTAATCCATTGTAGCAGCTTCGGCAGCTTATAGTAAGAGCTTCCTTCTACAGCGGCGTTCACGTAGCTCCACTCTTCATCATGCTCGAAGTAAGTATGTTCGAACTGGTGCTGTACATAGAACAGCCAGATGCCGAGGAAGCCGGACACGAACACAATCGGCAGCTGTACCAGCAGGAACGCCTGCCAGCCTATGAGCAGAATGATTCCAGTATATAGACCCACAATAGATACATTGGTCAGGTACGTATTCATCCGTTCCTTGCGTCTTGCCCCTTTGGCATTGAACCGGTACTGGATGAGGAATACGGCAATCGGTCCGATGACGAACATTACCAGCGGGTTACGGTAGATCCGGTAATAGAGCCGCTGGAGCGGCTTAGCAGCCACATATTCATCCACCGTCATGATCCAGATATCCCCGATGCCTCTTTTGTCGAGATTGCTGCTTCCGGCGTGATGAATCGAATGACTGTGCTTCCACTGGCGGTAAGGGACCAGGGTAAGCACACCGGTGATGGTGCCGACAATATCATTGGCCTTGCGGTTCTTGAAGAACGACCCATGACAGCAGTCATGAAAAATAATAAAGGTGCGGATGACAAAGCCGGCAGCCGGAATAGCGAACAGCAGCGTCAGCCAGTAGGACACGGATAAGCTTAAGTAAGCGGCGGTCCATAATAGCACTAGCGGCCCAAGCGTATTAATGAGCTGTTTTATGCTCGTGTTGAGGTCTGTTTTCTCGTAAGGGGCTACGCTTTTCTTCAATGTAGAGAGCTGGGGTATCTGGTTGTTGGTCATCGGGATCGGTTCCTCCTCGGATGCATCCATTCAAGGATACTTCTTATATTTCCAGTATAAAGAAAGAAGTGTCATCCCCGTAAGTCATAAATATCAACTCTGATGTATGACAAATGTCATAGTCGGCTCTGGAGTGCTTGTCTGCCCGCCTCCTTCGTTCTGAGCAGCGGCAGCAGAATCAGCACCGCAATCAGGAACAGTATGCCGCTCCCGGTGAAGACTGCAGATAGGGAGAGCGTGCCTTTGGCGTAGCCGGCTACAGACATTCCTATCACCATGAAGCCCATGAACATCGGCCCCATAATGCCGCCCACCCTGCCCATATAAGCAGTCTCTGTGTGACGGAGCAGCAGGGTATTGATACCGATATGAATACAAGGGTAAAAGAATCCGCTAACCGTCTGGAGCACCAGCGTGAGCGCTGTGTGATGCGACCAGCCTACCCCTACCGTTCCTGCCGCACTGATCAGCAGGCCTAGGGATAACATTGTCTGCGGCTTCATAGTTTTGCCTTTACTCATAATAAACATTCCACCCAGCAGCATCGCCGCTCCATTCGCCATCATCACCCACTGCAGGAAGCCTTTGTCTCTGCCCAGATTCTCCATAATGATGAAGACACCCAGCGGCTGAACCAGTCCGGCGGCAAGCCCGGCGAAGGCAAACGTTACTCCAAGGTTCTTCAGTACCCGGCTTGCACGCACATAATTCAGTCCGGATATCATCTCCGCCAGGAACCCGCTGCGGGCCTGTCCGGTCTCCTCCATCCGGTCAGCGGGCAGCTTGACCAGAATGAGTGCCGAGCCGATGAACATCCCGCCCATCACAGCAAGTGAGGCCTCAATGCCGTAATGACTATAGATGAAGGTGCCGATCACCGGACCAATGACCATGAAGAAGGCTGTAAGCGACTGAAACATGGCCATTACACTCTGCAGCTGCTCTTCAGGCACATGCTGCTTAAGCAGCTTCATCGCTGAAGGCTGTGAGAACTGGGACAAGACGGCCGACACCATTGTTGCAAACAACAGGGCGTGCCATGAGCCTGACATGACCACCAGCAATACAACAAAGATTGAGCACGCGGACAACAGATCGCTTACGATCATGGTCCGTTTGGGACGCCAGCGGTCTGCGAAGGTTCCCCCGATGATGGCGAACAGAAACAGCGGGCCGTATTCAGCCACCGAAATGAGCGAGACATAATAAGGATCATTCTGCGTAATCTCCGTCACATACAGCAGAATCGCAAAATTCCGCACCCATACCCCGAGCTGCAATAGCACATTTGACAGCATAATCGTCCGTACATACTTGTTACTTAACACGTTAACATCCTCCATCATTCAAAATAGACTAAATAGATAAACATCTAATCTGTATATTAATATATAGATGTTTTATTTATTTGTCTATATATTTAAGGATAATATTATAATTCGTCTATTGATTACTTATAGTAGCATGATTAATCGTTCCAATACAGAAGCAGTAATGATGAACGAAAAGCAGCCCCTGTTCGCCACCTTAGTTGGATTTTATACACTTAATAAATCCGTTTTTCTTTCCGCAAGAAGATTAAGTGGATTTTTGTCATCTAATTCGACCCCATTCCGCTAAAGCTCCAATTTCGCTTCCAGTAAGTGTCGTTTATCCAACTGCTTCACCGGTTCCAAAGATTTCGGCTGAAAGAGTTGGAGTTTTTCCACTTATATAAGACGCACTTAAGTTTTGAACTTGAAGCTTCGCCGTCACTGCGGTGAGCATTTGGACTTCCGGCCGCTGCCCGTCACCAGATTTCTTGATTAATCCCACTCTTCAAGGATGTAGCAAATTAATCAGCATTAACGCCTTGAACGACAAAAAAAGCACCCACTAGCTTAGGTGCTTAGTCGCTTAGGTGCTTAGATTCTTAGTTGCTCAGACTCTTAGGCCGATTCCTTATCCGGCCTTTATGTATATCCTGCGTTTACTCAGCTTCTTGCCTGCCGGTCTGCTAAGCCTGCTTCACATGCTCCTCACGGTACTCTGTGGGCGTCTTGCCGGTCGCTTTTTTGAATACCTGGGTGAAGTATCTCGGGTCCTGATAACCGACCAGCGGTGCGACCTGATACACTTTCACATTGCTGCTGCGCAGAATGTATTTGGCGTTCTCCATCCGGCAGTGGGTGACGAATTCGAGGAACGTGTAGCCGGAGATTTGCTTGAACAGGGTGCAGAAATGGCTGATGCTGAGATCGGCCACCTCGGATACCTCCTCGATGCTTAGATCCTTATGGTAATTGGATTCAATGTACCGCTGGACCTTCTCAATGATGCTCCGTCCGTCCTCCCGGGCTGCGGTCTTATGACTCTGCTCCAGCCAGTCGCGGAAGGTGGTCTTCAGGACATTCATCATGTCCGGCAACGTGCCCAGTCCGTTCAGCTTGCTGAACAGCCCTTCAATGGACCAGTCATTATGCGTATTCAGATGTTCGAATTGCCGGTATAGCACCACACTCATCTCAATCATCAGGCGCTCCGCCAGCGGCTGGGGCAAGCTCTGGGCTTCAATGAATACGGACATCTCGTCAAAAAGAGTCAGCATACGTTCCATATTCAGAGTACGGATGCTCTCAAGCAGCGACAGCTCCAGCTCCTTCGGATACTGCACCTCCCGGTTGCCTGCCGCTGCTGTCTCCTCTTCCAGGAAGACACCGGCCTGACCGGAATAGAAGCGCTGGTACAGCGCCTGGGAGGCTAACGGGTATACCGTGCTAAGCTGATCAATCCCGCTGGTGCTTCTGCTGATGCCGACAGAGCAGTTCAGCTTGGAGTAGCGCTTGATTCCGGCTATAAGCTGCTCCCCGAGTTCCCGCTTACCATCATTCAGGCTGGCCGGGAAGAGCAGAATCCATTCTCCGTTATAGAACGGGAAGATAGACAATGCCCCGTTCGTAAGCGACCACTCCTCCAGGATATTGCGCACGGCAAACAGCCACAGACGCTTCTCCTCGGCGCTCCATTTCGCCGTCAAGGCCGCGTAGTCGTCCAGACGGACCACGGCCATGAAGTATTCTCCCTCCAGCTCGCTGTTCTCCAGCCACGCAAGGTGCTGCAGCGGCCGCGGATTGCCCAGCGTGAATTCGGCCAGCATGCGCTCGCGGGCCAGCAGCGACAGGGTCTGCACTGAGAGCATTAGCTGCTCATTCTCCTTCTGGCGGTCCAGGCGCTCCCTGGCCCGCTTAAGCATCTCCACCAGCTCGTCATGGTCAATCGGCTTCAGCAAGTAATCAAAGGCCCCCAGCCGCAGGGCCTCCCTGGCATATTCGAATTCCCCGTAGCCGCTGATGAAAATGAAGATCAGCTTGGCGCTGCGCGGCAGAACCTCCTTCATCAGCGTGATCCCGTCAATCACCGGCATACGGATGTCGCTGATAATGATGTGTGGTGCGGTCTGCTGAATCTGCTGCAAGGCGGCCTCCCCGTTCTTCGCTTCCCCCACAATGCTCAGGCCCAGCTCATCCCATGGAATCGCAACCTTCAGGCTGCGCAGTATAATCGGCTCATCATCTACGAGCAGTACCTTATATTTCTCCTGCTGCTCCTTCATCACTTACACCCCCAGGCTTATTGACCCGAAGAACTCCGGATCAGATTCCAATACTGCTTGGACGCATCCTGCAGCTGCTGCAAGGCCTGCTCCGCCTGCAGCCCTCCGTCAATCATCTCCTCGATGACACTAAGGAAGGTCTTCTTCACTTCAGGCGATAACAGATTGTCATACGGGACGAAGCTCTGCTCATTCTCCTCCATCATATCCATCACCTGGGCAAAGACCGGTCCGGTCTTCTCCGGGTCAAATGCAATCCGCATCGACGGAATTCGGAGACCCTCATAGACAATCCGCGTCTGAATCTCTTTCGTATAGAAGCCCTTCATCAATTCAAGTGCCGCTGTCCGCTTCGCTCCGGTGAGGCTCGAAGACAGCCCGATGCCAATCGTATACCCTCCGGCGATAGACGGCTCTGTGCCGGCCTCCCGCGCGGGGAAGGAAATGACTCCAACCCGGCTCTGGAAATCGTCCGGGGCATTGTCCCCCGAGAATAAATTGATATCCCAGTTGCCGTTCAGATACATGGCTGCCCTGCCTTCAGTGAACAGACGGACCGCACCCTCGGTGGAGGTATCATTAGAGTCCTCACTGAAATAGCCTGCCTTCACCCATCTGTTCAGATGCCGGAACGCTTCCAGGTAGCCACTGTTCTGGAAGCTCGACATATCCTCGCCAGTAACCAGCTTCTGAATCAACTCCGGTCCGGCGTAGCGGTCCATCAGATAATGGGCGAATATCCCCGCAGGCCAGCGGTCTTCATTCCCCAGCGCAAACGGGATATACCCCGCTGCCTTCAGCTTCGCCATCACCGTATCCAGCTCGGCCAACGTAGCCGGAGTGTTAATGCCTAGCTTGGTGAAGATTTTTTTATTGTAATAGAGCGGTTCCGCATTGCCCTCGATAGGCAGTCCGTAGATATGATTGTTGAACGTCCAGAGATGCAGATCCTTGAACTGGTTGCTGAGACCGTTCTGGGCAGTGAAATCGGTCAGATCCATCAGCCGGGCTGAACGCACGTAGGGCTCGATCTCCGCTCCGCCGAACAGGACGAACATATCGGGCGGTGTGCCGGTTACCATCTCACTCTTCAGCTTCTGCTCCCGGTGGATATTCTGGTCCAGCCCCTCGAAGTTCACCTTCACATTCGGATGGCTCTCCTGGTAGCTGCGCACAACCTCCTCGAAGATCGCCAGCAGCGGCCGGTCATGCTCCTTGATCCAGAAATGCCGGAAGGTCAATGTGATCTTCTCGGGCGAAGTATCCTCAATCTGCTCCCGGTCCTCCTGCATAATGAACCATACGGCGCCGGACATCAGCACAATATAGAGGAGAATCCATCCCCAGTTGGTCAACCATCGGAGCACATGTCGCTGATCTTTCATTTGGCTTCTCCCTCTCATGACGGCTGTATCCTCGGAATCCGGATGCAGATGGCTGATCCGAAGCCCGGTGAGGAGCAGACCAGAATGCCATAGGGATTGCCGAACCGGATGTTCAGGCGCTCATGCACATTTTTCAGCCCAACCCCGCTGTCGCTGTATTTCTTGGGATTGCTCCGCTCCTTGTTCCACTGGCTCATCAGCACCTCAAGATCGAAGCCCGGCCCGTTATCCTTCACAATAATGATAATATCCTTGCCGTTCTCCTGGGCGGTGACTGTAATGGTCCCGTGCTCCTCCATCTGCTCAATGGCATGATACAAAGCGTTCTCCACAATCGGCTGAACAATCAGCTTCTGGGTCATCACGTATTTCAGCGGCTCCGGCAAGTCCAGCTCATAGGAGAATTTGTCCTCGAACCGGAACTTCTGGATATCCAAGTAATGGCGGACATGCTCGAACTCCATCTGCAGCGGGATCAGCTCCTGATTCTGGCTGATGCTGATCCGCAGCAGCCGGCCGAGCGAGATGACCATTTTGCTGATATCCCGGTTGCCTGCCAACACCGCCATGGAGTTGATCGATTCCAGTGAATTATAGATGAAATGCGGGTTGATCTGGGCCATCAGCGCCTGCATCTCCGCTTCCTTTTTGCGTCCCTGCTCGGTCTGGACCTGGTCAATCAGCTCATTGATCTGCGAGCTCATCCGGTTGAAGCCGTCAATCAGGGAATCGCTCTCATCATTGGCCCGCAGCGGTACCGGAATCGGGGTGAAGATCCCCTGCTTGACCCGCTTCATGCCGTTCACGGCGCTGTTAATGCTGCGGACAAGCCTGCGGATGAAATAACGGTCGAACAGGAAGGCCGACAGCAGCGACACCATGCCGAGAATAATCGCAATATTGCGGATGGAGACCGATTCAGAGGAGATCAGGTTCATCGGCGTAATGGCCGCCAGATACCAGTCCGCGTTATGTGAAGGCAGGAAAGTGATCAGTGACCGCTCCCCTTGATAATTGTCAATGTAATAGTCCTGCTCCTGGTTATAATTCTCCTGCAAAAAAGGAAAATCCGTCCGTTCCCCGATATGCTCCCCGGACTTGTTAAAGACGATATTGCCCTGCTTGTTGACCAGCAGGATATCCCCTTTCTTCAGGGTCGCAGCCTCCCAGAAAATCTGATCAAGCAGATCCGGCTTCACATATACAACCAGATAGCCGATATCCTCCAGCGAATAATAGTCCTTAATCACTCTGGCATGGACCAGCACCGGCTTATCGCCGCTGGCCGAGCCGTTCTCTCCGGGACCGGACCAGACAGGACGCCCTTCGGCAGCCTCCATGGCTCCGAACCAGACCTGCTTGTGCATATCCGCAAAAGACATCGGCGCATTGTATTGGTACAGCAGCCGGTCTTTCCCGTACAGGCTGAACGAGGTGATCATCGGATGGTTAATCAGCAGGTTGTTGATTTCCTGCTTGCGGTCATAGGTGAGGACAAAATTCTGCTGCTTCAGCGACTGCTGGATCGCAGGCTGCGTAATAGCTGAATTGGTGATCGATGAAATCTCACTGAGGGCGAACTTCAGCTTGCGGTCCGTCTCCAGCAGGGAGATCCAGTAGAAATTACTTGATTTCTTCTCCATAGCATTCGAATAATTCACATACGTCACAATCCCCATGACAATCACGGGAATGAATACAAGAAGAATAATAGCGAACAAGATTTTGCGGCGGAGCTTCATGACGGGTCCCTTCCTCCTGCGGTCTCTGTCCAAATAGAAGAATTCATAGGTTTCACACGATAACTTATCCTTCTATTTCTCGCTGAAACGAATGCCGTCCTTCAAAAGGACGGCAAAACCGTTTCCACTTGATTATTATTCTTCACAGCATTCTGTAAATCCTCTTACTTATTGAATAGACAGACAGTTAACTCTTGATGGCACCTGAAGTCAGTCCGGCAATGACCCAGCGGCTGAACAGCAGGAAGACAACCAGCAGCGGCAGCGTGGCCGTGAACGTAGCGGACATAATCATCCCGTAATCAAGACCGTCACGTGTAGTGAACAGCTGCTGCAATGCAATCTGAATCGTGAAATGCTCCTTGTTCTTCAAGACCACAAGCGGCCAGAAGAAGTCATTCCATACCGTCATGAAATTCAGAATACCCAGGGTAGCCATCGCGGGTGTAATGACCGGAACGGCAATCCTCCAGAAAATCCGGAAGTGGCCTCCTCCGTCAATACGTCCGGCTTCAATCAGCTCGGTAGGCACGGCCGAGGAGATGTACTGCCGCATCCAGAAGATGCCGAAGGCATTGACCATAGCCGGAACAATCAGCGCTTTGAAGCTGTCGATCCAGTGAAGCTTGGCCATAATGACATAGGTTGGCAGTACGCCGAGCTGCTGGGGAACGATCAGGGTGGCAATAACGAATACGAACAGCACGTTTTTACCGGGGAATTCATATTTGGCAAAAGCATACCCGGCCAGCGTACAGAAGAACACGACCGAGACCGTCACCATGGACGAGACGAACAGCGAGTTGCCAAGCGCCTGGAAGAAGTCCGATTTGTCCAGCACCCGCTTGAAGTTCTCGAAGAACTGGTCTCCGATGGTGAGCAGCGGCGGTACGTGGAACACGGCTCCCTTGTCATTGGTCCCGACCACAAACATCCAATAGAACGGGAAGATGGAGACCAGTGCTCCGAGAATCAGCAGAAGATAGAAGCCCAGCTTGCCGAGGAAGCCGAGATCATCCGGTTTTTTTCTGAACATACGCAGTGTGCTCACGCTTTTTTCCCTCCAGTCTGTCTGCCGCCGCCTCTGGAGATCAGCATATTGAGGACAGAGAACAGAATCGTAACGAGGAACAGCAGAACCGCTGTAGCCGCCGCTGTACCGAAGAAGCCGTTCCGGAAGGCCTCACTGTACAAATAAGTAACCATCGTAATCCCTTCCTGCCGGGTAGATCCGGTGCCGGATTGGCCGAGGAAGACATAAGGCTCTGTGAAGAGCTGCAGCGCACCAATGGTGGATTGCAGGGATACGAAGATAATGAACGGCTTAAGCAGGGGCAGTGTAATGAAGAAAAGCTGCTGTCTGCGGTTAGCCCCGTCGATTTTGGCCGATTCGTACAGATCCATCGGAATACTCTGCAGGCCCGAGAGGAACAGGATCGCATTGTAGCCCGTCCAGCGCCACATGACCATCGTGGAGATGGCAATTTTGACCCCCCACCAGCCGGAGTTGAAGGCCATGCTCTCTAACCCGATTCCGTTAAGCAGCCAGTTGATCATCCCGTTATTACCGAACAGCGTACTGAATACCAGTGTAACCGCCACGATCGAAGTGATATTCGGCATGAAATAGAGGATGCGGAAGGTCTTCTTGAATCGGGTCATCCCCGAATGCAGCAGCACCGCCAGAAGCAGCGCCAGCATAACCTGCGGCACAGTACCCATCAGCCCCATAATCAGCGTGTTGCTGAAGGAGATCCAGAAGGTCGGGTCCGTGGTGATCAGCTCGAAGTTTTTGAAGCCGACGTATTTCATTGGACCTAAGGCATCCCACTTGAAGAACGATAAATAGAATGTGAAGAAAATTGGATATAGTCCGAATATCGAGAACAGAATAAAGAACGGTGAAATGAAAGTATACGCAGTGATGCGGCTCCGTCTTTGTTCAGTGAAGAAAGGTCGTTTGCTCTCGGCATGCGGACTCGTAATTACGGGCTCAGCCATGTCACACCTCCAGAGAATTCATATCTAAATCCGGATTCACAGAGAGATTACTCCGTGAATCCGGACATTTGGGGAAGTCTGTTTCCCGCATATTACAGGTTAGCCGCGTTCTGCAAGCGTTTTTGACTGTTTGACAGCATCGTCCCACTCTTTGGCCGGATCGGCTTTCTTCTCCAGCACGTTCTTCAGTGCATTCTTGAAGAAGGTATCGGTCTGGTCATGCAGCGGTCCGTAGTATACCGGCTTCACGCGGTTAGCCGCTTTGCCGAATTCCACCGCCGTCTGCTGTCCGCCGAAGAAGTCATCCTTGAAATCCACGAACGCAGGATCTTCGTACAGTGCAGGGATAGAAGGCATCAGGCCTTTGGTCTTGAAGGATTCCAGCTGGTTATCCTTGTTCACGAGCCACTGGATGAAATCATAGGCTTCCTTGGAGTGCTTGCCTTCCTTCGGCAGCGTGATGAACGAACCGCCCCAGTTGCCGGCGCCCTCAGGAAGCTGGGCAATTCTCCATTTGCCGGAGGAGTCCGGTGCGTTGCTCTTGATATTGCCGGCCATCCAGGCCGGACCCATCACGACAGCGAACGATCCATCGTTCATGCCTTGGCCCCATTCAGGCGACCAGAGCATGACATTGCTGATCCAGCCCTCTTGAATGCCTTTAACGGTAAAGTCATACGCTTTCTTCACTTGCGGATTGGTATCGCCGATGAAGCTGCCGTCTGCTTTGCTGAAATAGATCTCGTCCGCCGACTGGTCACGAAGCGCATTGTACGTCAGGTCGGTCAAGTCGGAGAAATACTTGCCTGTCTTGTCTTTGAACGCTTTCGCTACCGTAGCGAATTTGTCCCATGTATCGATGGCTGCGCCGAAGCCCTCAGGATCGGCCGGCAAGCCGGCGGCTTCAGCCAGGTCAGTACGGTAGTAGACTACTGTAGGGCCGATATCCGTCGGAAGTCCAAGCTGGAAGCTGCCGTCGATGGAGGAAGCCTGCTTCCATTTCCAGTCGAGATAGTTGGCCTGGATGTCTTTGGCTCCGAGGTCATTCAGGTTGTAGAATTTGTCCTGGGCTCCCAGGAAGCGTTCCATGAAACCGATCTCAAGCTGGAAAATATCAGGTGCGCCTGAACCCGCCGAGAGTGCTGTGGTCAGATTGTTGTGGTGAGCCGTCTGGTCACCGGTATTCTGAATTTTAATGGTTACGTTAGGGTGTTCCTTAGTGTAGGCAGCCGCCAGCTCTTCATAGTTCACGTTGCCCAGCGTCCAGAACGACAGTTCGACCTTCTCTGCTGGCTCTGTCTTGTCTCCTTCAGCTGCGGGTGCTGCTGTACTTTCTCCCTTGTTACCTGAATTCCCTTCGGCAGCCTTGTTGCCGCCGTTGTTACTTCCTCCGCACGCCGCAAGTGAGCTCATGAGCATGATGGAGACCAGCGCCAGCGCCAGGTTCTTTGTTTTTTTCATTCCTCTGTACCCCTCTCAAAGGTTTCTTTTACAAGATTCAGTGTACCGTAGGCCACTGTTTTTTTTGAGGAGGCATATTGCCGATTTATGGTGGAAATACTTACGATTCTAAATTAGGAGAGTTTTTATCCTTACAGTATTTACAAATCATTGTAAATTACCGATAGTTTAAAAGGTAGACGTACAAAGGGGGATTTTAATGTTTAGATCAAAAAAGCTTCTGATTTCCATCGGAATCATCGCTTTATTAGAAATTGCTATTTTTACAGGCATGTCCTTGAGAGAAGCCTTAGGGATGAACTTTCTTCTTGCATCACTTGCTGTAATTATTTTTTGGTTCGTTGGAATGTTTAAGCCGACCATTGTTCGCTGGGGAAATCGAAAAACAATTACCAAGTATTCTGCTGTTATGTTTATTATATTTTTTATTTTGTTCGTGATTGCAATTCCAAAAGCCTCTCCCTTGGAACAAGCTACTAATAAGACTGATGACCACACGGAAGTTCTTGACACTTATGTACTTAAATCTGAAACAACTCAGAAGAATGCTGAACTTGCCAGCTTGTCTATGAATGCAAATGCCATTGAAGCAAAGGTCACCGCTGTTACTGATGGTGATACCTTTACAGTCAAATTAGACGGAAAGTCTGAAAAGGTGCGGCTCCTTCTAATCGACACTCCTGAAACAAAACCTGTACAGCCCTTCGGGCCAGAGGCGAGTGCGTTTATAACAAAGTTGCTTACGGATAATACAGTCAGACTTGAATTCGATGTATCCGAACGCGACCAGTACGGCCGTCTCCTTGCTTACGCCTATATCGATGATAAAATGGTAAATGAATTGCTGCTGGAGAAAGGTCTTGCACGAGTCGCTGTCTTTCAGCCGAATGTGAAAAATGTTGATCAGTTCAGGTCTATCCAGAAAAAAGCTCAAGCAGCAAAATTAGGGATATGGAGCTTAAAAGATTACGCAACTGATAAAGGATATGATGATACCGTTGTGGCTAAAGCTACTATCCAGCCAACTGCCACAGTTAAACCGTCACCTAAGCCCACAGCCACACCGAAGCCTACCGCTACTAAAAAACCTGTTCCAGCTAAAACTCAAAAACCTGCAACTACTAAAAAACCGAAACCAAAAGCAACCCCGCAACCAGTTCAAGATGTTTACTACAAGAACTGTTCTGCCGTGAGAGCAGCCGGTGCTGCGCCGATCTATGCCGGAGAGCCTGGATACTCTAGAAAGCTTGATAAAGATGGTGACGGAGTAGCGTGTGAATAGATTTAACCCCGGAATAACTATCCGGGGTTTTGTTATGTACTTCTCGTATCACATCATCAATTTTAATCAAATCTACAATCGCAATATTATTAGCATTCAGTTCCTTCATAGGTCGAACTAAAATTTATCAAATGATATAATTGCTGAAGCAGCAGTTATCCCTATCTAAAGGAGATTTATTCCATGCCCATCAACCGACCACTACTCACTGACCAGGATCTGCAGGAAGCGATTGACCGCAAGCTGCCCGTCCGCGTCTTCCAGGATGACCATCTGGTGAATTCCGGCGCTACTATAGTGCGGTTCACGGATTCGGATGTTGTGATTCAGTCGCGGGTCAGTGATTTAACGTATTACTCGCGCAGCCGCTGTGAATTCTTTGAAGTCCGGCCTTAAGTGATGAATGCCCGGGCCTTGGACACGTGTGAGCTGTGCGGCCGTTCTCCTCTTGCAACTACCGTTCATCATCTGATTCCCCGCGAGAAAGGCGGCAGTCTGCTCCCGACTGCCCTTCTGTGCAAGGCTTGCCACCGGCAGATTCATGCCTTGTATACCAACAGCGATCTCGTTGTTCTTGGTCTTACGACACTGGAGGGACTGCGCAGCGACCCGCAGATTGCCGCTTATCTGAAATGGATCATGCGGCAGGCGCCGGGCTCCGAACCCAAGCTGCGTAAATCAAAGCGCGTTCGAAGCAAACGTTAATCTGCCGGATGGCAGGATGATGCTGGTGCTCTGAGGTGCAAAGCGCAGCAACTGGAAAAAGCTTTGCCGCCCTTCTAAGGGCGGTACCGTTTTCGCGAGAAATACAAGGATAATGTACAGCGTGAAACATAGACATTCTGTTCTTAACAAGGCATCCTAGCAGAGGCTTAGGATGACCTGCGTGCGAGCACAATGTATGCTGTTTTTCACATACATTCTGACCATATGCCTTATACCAGCCGATTGTATTTTGTTTTTAGCATACATTCAGCCTTAACCGGTGAAATCTGATATACTCCTGATAATAATTTCTTAAGCAGCAAAAAGGTGCCTTCCGAGTTCCGGGAGGCACCTTTTTGCTGCTTTTGCTGAAGGTTCTATGATTTGCTGCGATGTCTTCTGCATAAAATAGTTCTGCGGCTCTATTGCTTGCTTATTTCTTCATGTCGCCATAGCTGCTCAACTTCTCGTTAAGGACCTCCTGAAAGCTCTGGACTTTGTCTTCCTGTCTCTGCGCTTTGGGATGGACAACGGGCTGAGGTCTAAAAAACTGATGATTAAAAGCCATAAGGTTATGTACGCTCATACTCATTGAAGTTCAACCTCCTTCCATAATCTTCACCTTATTTGCGTGAGTGCGAAGCATCTTAACCCTTATATAAACCGCTCTTTCCAGTCCTAAACAGTTTTATCTCAGAAAAATGGAAATAGCGGACCCGGACTTGAAAACCAAAGTCCGGGTCCGCTGCTGAGTATCATCCTATTCATTCATCAACCCGACTAAATAATGGCTATAACGAAAAATCAGTCACGCCTTTCTTAGCGGCATATTTCAGCGTATAGGTTCCTCCGCCCTCAAAGGGCATCGTGGCCAGTTTGATCCGGGTATAATCAAGCCTATACTCTCTTAATACTTTTTTGATCAGAGCTATACCCCGTTGTTCATCCGTAATGACACAAAAGATATTAAGTACAAATTGCTGCGGGTCTGATACCGTTTTGCCCATCTCAGCCCCGTCTACATAGCCGAGTTCAGCATCAGCCAAGTGTACATTCAGATATTCCGTTACTTTATCCCTCAACCATTCATCGCGCTGGCTCCCTTTAATGCTTTTCAAGGGATATTGTAAGACAACCCAGCATTTCTGATTCATTCCAGTTCACTCCCCGTTTGAGTTAATGAAGAGCTGCCCGAATGCCGGGTTACTTCTTCAAGGCAGCCCAGGAGGCCTCATTCAGCAGCTCCAGCTCCTCCGGCTCCAGCCGGAAGGTCATGGTGCCGATATTCTCCCGGGCATGACGGACCTTGGAAGCGCCGGGAATCGCAACTACGGTGTCGCCATGATAATAAATCAGCCAATTGAGCGCAATCTGTCCCGGTGTACATCCGTATTTGTCAGCCAGTGCGGTTAGGGAGGTGATCAGCGGCTTGCTGCGCGCCAGGCTTTTATCGTCCAGGCCGGACATCATCCGCCGGGACCGCGAGACAGCTGCCACCTGAGAAGGATCATTGTGGAAGCGACCGGTCAGGATGCCCTGCTGAAGCGGGGAATAGGCGATGATCGAGATACCCAGCTCCTTGGCCGCAGCAATGATGCCGTTCTGATCGATGCTGCGGTGCAGCAGATTGTATTTCACCTGATTGGAGACCAGGGTAAGTTCGTAGGTCTGCAAGATACGGTGCGCTTCCACCATCTGCTTAGCTGAGTAATTGCTTACCCCGACATACCTGATTTTGCCGGCCTGTACCAGTCCCGCCATTGCTTTCATCTCACTGGCAATCGAGGATAAGGAGAACGGCTGGTGGATCTGGTACAGATCAATGCCTCTGCCTCCCAGGCAAGCAATCCGCTGATCAATCGTGGAGGTAATCGAGCGCGCTGTCCGCAGCATCGGCCACCATTTGGTGGCAATCAGCGGAGCCGCATGCGGGCTGCCTTCCTGCTGAAGCTGATCCAGCACATGAGCCAATGCTTCCTCCGATTTGCCTCCACCATAGATTTCTGCGGTATCCACCCAGTTCATGCCGCCTTCCAGGCTGACCCGTACGATATCCAGAATATCCGCGTCTGTGATATTGCTCCAGTAGCGGCCTACGATTCCGCTTCCCCGGCTGAACTGCCAGCAGCCCAGGCCAAGCGGCGATACCGATAGCTCAGAGCGTCCCAGAGGACGCAGCTGGACCTTGCTTGCCAATGTCTCCACGGTTCATCCTTCTTTCCAAGTGTTAGTTGAATACACTGTTATATAAGAGCTAATCTAGCGATGAGACAATCTGACTGTACACAAAGCTTATGACTTCGGCAGCAGCCTGTCAATGACAGCAGTGCAGGCAGGAGCTGGGGGCTTATGGATCACTGAAACTGGATAACCGGCCCCCAGTCTCTTTTATCGTGGCCTCTAAAAAGGTTGATATGGTATAATTACCCTGCCTATTCGTATCCAATTTGCAGGAAACACAAATGAACCACAAAAGTAATGGAGGGAATTCATATTCATGATTAAAATTCTAGGTTTCCTGCTGCTGTACCGTCTGCTCGGCAATCCCTTTCTGGCCCTGATCATTCTGCTCGTCGTTCTATATTTCGTAGACCGCCGTTATGTCGGCATTCTACCCAGCTTCTCCAAGCCTTTCCGCCGCAGCCGCCAGATGTCCAGGCTGCGGACAGCCATTGCCCAGAACCCGAACGATGTCACCGCCAAATTCGATCTGGCCCGGCTGCTGATTGAGCGCAAGCGCTACAGCGAGGCCAAGGAGCTGCTGACGGCCATCGCCGACCGTTATGAGACCTCGGCTGAATACTGGGTGGAGCTCGGATACGCCAACCTCAAGCTGGGCCAGCTTGCCGAAGGCGAAGCCCAGATGCTTCAAGGCCTTGAGATCAACCGCAGAGCCCAATATGGACAGCCTTACCTCCGTCTGGCCGAGACCTTCCGGCATATCGACCAGGACAAGGCGCTCCATTATGTGAGCCAATTCCAGGAGATCCAGACCTCCTCCAGCGAAGCCTATTATCTGGCCGGCTCCATGTACAAGACACTGGGCCGGACAGACGATGCCAAGCGCGCTTTTGAGGAATCGCTTGCCGTCTACCGTTCCTTGCCCAAATACAAGAAACGCCAGGAACGCGGCTGGGCGCTGCGCAGTTATTTTGCGAAGCTGCGTTAGGTATCTTCGCTATATTTCCAGCACAAATAGCCTCCGGTCCAAGTGTATTATGGAAACCGGAGGCTATTATGCTATTTTACGGGTATTTGGTTTTCACATACGTTCTGAAGTTTCTCTCTCTCACCAGTCGCTTGTAAGGAGTTGCATTGTTGCATTTTTTGCAGGATTTCTCTGTAAATGTTACTGGCTAGGGAGCAATGTTGCATCTTTTGCAGGATTTCCGGCGGTTAGAGTAAGTTAGTGCTGGATTTGTTGCATTTTGTGCAGGATTTCCGCATAGAGCGCTTCTATGGAGCAGCATTGTTGCACTTTTTGCAGGATTTCTCTATAACTGTGAATGGCAATGGAGCATGTGAGCCACACTTCATCGCAGCAGCGTCTATTGTATTATTATCCCGCTTCAAATCACTCCGGGGATGTTGCTGTAACCCCCCGCGCCGAATCCCAGATCCGCTGGAATTCAGCCAACAGCTTCTCGCGGCCGATCTGGCCGCCGATGTAAGCCTGCATCTGCACACTCATCTGCGAGGTGGTTGCCTCGTATCCCGGGTAGCGCTGCCATAGCCAGGGAAGTGTCTTGCCGGCCTTCATGTACGACATAATGTCGTCAGCGAGTGGTCCTAATCGGCCTTCCGGGACCGGTATGCTCTTAAGAGCGGGAATCAGCCGAGCATCGTCCACGACGAACTTCTTGCCAGCTTCAGAGCTGGCCAGCCAGCGCAAGAACGCCTTGGCCTCCTCCTTCATCACCGAGTTCTTCAGCACGACCCAATAATTCGCCACCCCGATCTGAAGCTTATCCATCCCCGCGCGGTCATCGTTCACCGGCATGGGCAGGAAGCCGATGTCCAGACCCGGAGCCAGCTTGTCCAGCTGCAGCTGTGTCCAGCTCCCCTGCTGCATCATCGCTGCCTGACCGTCGGCAAAATGCATCACCTGGGTATAATAATCCGTCTGCAGCGGTGCCTCCTGGCCATACTCCAGCGTGAGGTCAATCAGATCCAGCCAGCTGTCAAATATGCTGTTACCGGTCAGCTTGGCACTGCCGCTGCTGACCTCATCAATAAAATCGGCCGGATCAGGCTGCAGAGCAAAGGCAGTATTCAGCAGGTGATTACCGAGTACCCACCATTCCGCATAGCCGTTCTCGAACGGCCGGATGCCGGCCGCTTGAAGCTGCTCCGCCGCTGCTCTCAGCCCGCTGAGCGTCACCGGCGGGGTTTCAATGCCCGCCTTGCGGAACAGGGTCTTGTTGTAAATAAACCCCCAGCCTTCCATAGCAAGCGGCATCCCGTAGATCCGCCCGTCCTTCATTGTGGCGGGTCTGGCCAGCTCCTGTATCTCCTCCGCCCACGGTTCACTGCTCAGATCCTCCAGGTACTCCTCCCACAGATCAAGATCCGTATACCCGGCCACGAAGAACAGATCGGGCTTGTCGCCGGAGTTAAACCTCGTCTTCAGCTCCGCGCTGTAATCACAGCCCCCGCCGCAGGTGTCGAGCTCAATAGGTACGCCGGTTTCATCCTGATACTGCTGCGTCAGCGCATTCAATTGCTCCGCCATCTCCACCTTGAAGTTGAAGATTTTCAGCGGCCGCCCGGAGTTCCCGGCATCTTCCACCTGAGTTCTCCCGGCATCTGACTCATAGACGACGCCGTTTCTTCCCCCGCAGGCCGTCACTGCAACAGTGAGCAGGAGCATGACTGCGATTAACATCACCTGCCTGGAACTCATTATCTCTCGTCTGGATCTCATCATCGCCCGCCTGGATCTCATCGCATCGTCTCCCCCTTCGCCGCAAGCTGGCTGGCTTTACAACCAGTATAAACGCCATTCCCAGCGGGAAGATACGAAGAAATATTTACCTGCGCTTTATCTCGGCCTGCGCCTTATCTAGGCCAACGCTCTTCCTTGGACGCCAGCGGCCCGAACGGCTGGTGCGGCTCCGTCTGGTACCAGTAGGCAACCGAGGCCACATCGTCTTGACGCTCGAACAGGCCTTTTTTATAGACTCCAATCTGCTGTACCGTCACTTTAAAATCCTCATGGAACCGGATCGGGTCCAGAATATGCCAGCGGTAGAACCCGCGCATCGGCGGCGCGTCGTCGTTATGATAGAAATTATGAACCTCCTCATCGTGAGCGGAATAATACGGGTAGCCCATGTAAGGCGTACAGTACGTGTTCTCCACGGTCCTGCCGTTCTGCTGTGTTGCAAAGCTCCAAGCGCCCCCGAAATAATCCTCCATCCCCGTGCCGCAGATCGTCGGATATTCATCGTCTCCGTCGATGTACATCTTCAGTTCGCCTTCCCCCCACCAATACCGCTCCAGCGTCGTCAGCGCGATATAGGTTCCCACGTACTGTCCGCGGCCCTTCACATGGTCCAGAATAACGTAATCCTCCGCTTTGCTCGTGATCCGCTGCCGTCTCCACTGGGCGTGAAAATAGGCGGTCTCTTCTGGCAGTTCATCATGCAGGCAGTAATCGACCTGATAAAAAAGAGCCGGAACCTTGGCTTCATGCTGGTTCTCAATTTCAATTCTCGCCTTACGCCGGAACGGCATCGGGAAGTAGCAGTTGAAGCCCCGTGTCGGATTGACGACCATCGCCTGGGAATTGACGGTGCAGCCCCTCCCGAAGCCGTTGCAGAAGAAATCCCCGAGTGGACTTTCCACGGAAGGCTCTGTCTCATCGTCCCAATACATGCGCAGCACCAGGTCCCGTAAGACAAAGGTGTCCGCTTCCGTCCGGTCAGTGACGGTAATCCAGATATGTTCAATAATGCCCGGGCCATCAATTTCGGCCAGCAGGGCAGTGGCTCCAGGCGCAACATCCCGGATGCAGGGCGAGCCTTTGCGGGAAGGGCCGAGATGGCTGGCCGCCATACCTCCCTTACCTTTCTCCCCTTTCGGATTCTCTGCGTTAACGGCCCGGCTGCGGCCGGCTTTGAGCAGGGGAAGCGCCGACAGCCCTCCCAGAAACGGATGTTCAACCATAGTAACAGACTCCTCTCATTTTCTTTTTCTAATCATCAGCTAATCAGCCCTTAACTCCGCCGGCCATAATTCCCTCCATAATCTGTCTCTGGAAGATCGCTACGAACACGATAATCGGCAAAATAATGATCCAGCCCATCGCGCTGACCAGATCCCACGGCACGGCGTACATATTGTCTCTTAGTGGCAATTGCGTAATGGCCGTGGACAGCACCGAGATTCCATTGGAGTAGAACAGCGGCGTGAAGAAGTTATTCAGGCAGGTAATAAAGTTGACGATGCAGACCGTCGCCAGCGCCGGACGGAGCAGCGGAACGGTAACGTAAATCAGTGACTGGACAAATCCGCAGCCGTCAATCGCCGCCGACTCCTCGATCGAAACCGGGATATCGTTCAGATAGTTTTGCAGAATCAGAATGGTGAACGGAAGAATGCCGCTGATATACAAAATAATCAGTCCGGTATGCGTATCGTACAGATGCACGCTGCGCAGGAAATCGTACAGCGGCCGGGCGGTGACGACATCGGGAATCAGCATGGAGGCCAGCAGGAAGCCGGTGGCAATGGCAAGCCCCCTGGTGCGGAACCGGGCGAAGCTGAAGGCAGCCATCACGGACACGATCATCCCGATCAGAATCGACAGCCCGACGATAATGGCAGTATCCCAGATTTTCGGCAGCAGTCCCACGTTCTCAATCAGGTAGCGGTAGCTGGCAAGTGTCGGATGGTCCGGCCAGTATTTAATTGGTTTCGAGAACAGCTCCCCCGCCGGGGTAATAGACGAAATAAAAATCCACCAGAGCGGAAACAGAATCAGAAAGGCAACGATCAGCGCCAGTCCCCACATGAGCAGGGTGAGCGGCAGCGGTCTGTGGTTGTGAGTGGTCATCATACATCGCTCCTTAGTAATCTACGCGCTTGGCGGCCGACATGCTGAGCCCGCTGAGCAAGGCCATGACCAGAAACAGTACGACCGCAATGGCGGCAGCATAGCCCGTGTTGAGATTCGTAAATGCCTCGGTCGTTACCCGGTAGGCGATCAGTGCCGTGCTCTCTCCGGGTCCCCCGCTCGTCATCGCATACACGACATCAAAGGACGTAATCCGCCACATGGTGAAGAAAATGCTCAGCATCAGAATGTTGCGTGACAGCAGCGGCAGGGTGATGCTGAAGAAGGAACGGACCGGGCCTGCCCCGTCGATTTTAGCCGCTTCATACATTTCCGAAGATATAAACTGCAGTCCGGCCAACACCAGAATGGCGAAGAAGGGCAGATCCTTCCACAGATCAACGGCAATAACCGCAAAACGCGCCGTATTCGTATGGATCAGCCAGTCCAGCGTAAAGCCAGGGTTAAACCAGCGGACAAAATCGTTAATCAGCCCGTACTCGTTATTGAACGCCCACTTCGAGGCCATAGCGATGACCACCATAGGCATAGCCCAGGGCAGCAGCACTATCGTCCGCAGCACCTTTTGCCCGGCGAATTTCATGTTGAGAATCAGCGCCAGCGCAATGCCGAGCACGATGTGGCCGAGCATGGAGCCTGCAACGAATATAGCTGTAAATTCAATAGAAGTGATTACCTTGGAATCCTGAAACAACTGAATAAAATTATCGAAGCCAACGAACTCGTGAATCCCCCGCAGCAGCTTGACATCATACAGGCTGATGCGGAACGTTTCAATGATGGGATAGATCGTGGTGAACACCCGGATGATCAGCGCGGGGAGCACTAGCATCCACGCTATCACCCAGTATTTTCGGCTGGCATACATGGACAGCGCCCCTTTCCTGCGGCATTACTGGTAACGTTCAACCGCATCCTGCGCTTTTTGGCAGAATTCGTCCAGCGTGATTTTATCCTGAATATAGTTCTGGAACAGCGTGCCCATCTCGGCGATGAACTCCATTGTCTGCGGCAGCATAGGGCGTCCGTGAACCTCATTAGTGGACTGAATTTCTGTATAGATGTCCTTAATATCGCCGGTCACGGCTTCGTTTGCAGCAACATCTGCTCTGGCCGGGTAGCGGTCAAAATTCTTCCAGCTGTTCAACTCGCCGTCCTCGCTGGCTGCGTACTTCAGAAATTTGATCGCCGCCGCTTTGTTTTTGGAAGCCGAATTCAGCACATAGCTCCAGGAATCCGTGAAAATGCTGCGTTTCGCAAACTTAGGCATATTGACCATATGGATTTGGTCGGGACCATACCGGTTCGCCTGCTTATAATCCGTACCTGTCCCCCACATGAACACTGAGGCGTATTTGCCGTCGATAAACTTCTGGTTCATCTGCTCATATTTGTCCGCGATCTGATCGACCGGCGTTACCTTCCACGTGTTGGCCATGTCATACATGAACTTGACCGCCTCCCGGCTGTTCTCATTGGTCCAATCGTAGTAGTCGCCCCCGAACAAATTGACGAAGGTGGCAATTTCGTTGAAGACGTAAGTCTTTTCCCAGGAGCCGCCGTACCCGTACTGCCCGTCCTTGGTCGAAGCCTTCAGGAACTTTTCAAAATCCTCCTTGGTTTCGATCGAGGTCATCCCGGCCGCATCCAGCTTCTTCTGGTCGATCCACAGTCCGAGATACCCTGTATAGCTTGGCACGCCGAGCACATCGCCTTTAGCGGAGGTCAGCATATCCTTCATGTAGCCCTGCGGAAGCTGCTTCATAATATCCTCTGTCAGCACCGTATCCTGCAGCGGGTCCAGCCAACCGGCGTTTTTGAAAGACGTAGCCATTTCGTCATTGACTTCCAGAATGTCCACCGTACTGTCCCCGGAAGAAAGAATCGTGGAAATCTTCTGCTGGCGGGTATCCGAATCGGTCGGCGCGGCGACCCAGTTGATTTTGACCCCGCTTTTCTCCTGCGCTTCCTCCAGCCAGGCCTGAAAATTCGGGTTGGTGGATTGAATGGTATAGAGCGTAATTTCATCCTTGCCGCCTGCTGCACCGGAATCCGCGCTGTTCGCGCCGCTTCCTGCATTAGAGCCTCCGTTCGAGCATCCGGCCGTTAATACTGCCAGTGACAGCGAGCCTGCCATCAGTAGAGAAGACCATTTTTTCATGCCTTAACCTCCCTGCGTTTATCTTGTAAGCGCTTTACACGATCAGTATACTAACTTTACCGGGAACGGGAATACAGCCGGTGTTGACCAAAAATGTGTAAGATTGTGACCCTATTGACCCTTCCTTGGAAGCGGTGCTAGACTGTAGACCAATCTGCGGAATAAGGAGGAACGCCATTGCGGTACCGTAGCTTCCGAGGCAGTATACGCTACAAGCTGAGTGTCTTTCTGATGGCCGCCATTCTCGTGCCGATCGCAGCCTCAATTCTAATCTCCTATTTCTACACCAAGCACTCCTTGAAGAATGACGCGATCCGCGAAAATTCAAATACGGTCCGCCAAGGGACCACCAGCCTGATGGGGCAGCTGAACGCCATGAACAATATCTCGCTGAACGCCTACAATAACCTCAGGATGACGAATAGCCTGTACAACATTCTGGTGCAGGGCCGGAGCGACTTCATGGTGGAGAATAATATATATTCCGGTCTTCATGCCATCGAGCAATCCAGCAGGGACATTCAACAGGTCTATTTGTATTCGGATCTTGCCGACCAGTCCTGGCTGCTGATTGACGGCTACCTGAAGCGCGAGCCGGGCAGCGGCGGATTAGACGGCCATTTCGTGCAGCCGGTTGACAAAAACGATCCTTATCTGGAGCCGCCCCATCCTTCACATAATTACGGCATGGAGGAATTCCCGTACAGCCCGTCCAACACCGTATTTACGATTCACCGTCCGGTGTACCGGGCACCGCTCAAGGAGCGGATCGGGGTGCTGTCAATCGACTTCAAGCTGGATGAATTCCGCAGCATTATGAACATGCTCTATGATAAAGGACAAGAGAATATCTATCTGCTGGACGACACCGGAACTGCCGTCTATACGTCCAGGGAAGATGAAATCGGCACCAAACCTGATTATGCCTGGCTGCAGCATGCCCGGTACAGCTTCGCGGGGGCCGGCCACTTCTACTGGAACAGGGACGGGGACTTCAATGGCATCGTCGTATTCGAGAAGTTCGAGCTGATCGGGCGTATCTGGACCGTCGCTAAGCAGATCCCGGACAGCTACCTGTACAGCAACGCGGCCAGCGTGCTGCGCATTAATATGCTTGTGCTGCTGACCTGTCTGTTCATTGCGATCGCAGCTGCGCTGTTAGTTTCGGTCATGGTGACCGCTCCGATCAAGCGGCTGACCGAATCGATCCGCAGGATCAAGCTCGGCAAGCTGCAGTTCGACGGCGATCCTGACCGCAGCGACGAGGTTGGCGTGCTCGGGAGCGCAATCAAGAACATGGTCGATACGATCGACAATCTGATTATGCGGGAGCTGAGGCTGGAGCTGGCCAACAAGGATAACCAGTTAAAAGCGCTTCAGGCTCAGATTAATCCGCATTTTATTTTTAATACGCTGCAGTCTATCGGCTCTGTGGCCCTGCACCATAAGGTGCCCAGGATTTACGAGCTCACCTCTTCCCTCGGTCTCATGATGCGCTACAACATGAACACAGAGGAGCCGGTCGTGCCGCTCTCCAAGGAGATTGCCCATGCCCAGGCTTACCTGGAGCTGCAGCAGCAGCGGTTCAAGGACAGGCTCCGCCACCGCATTGAGATCAGAGGGGAGGCTGACTTAAATACACCGGTTCCCAAAATGATTCTGCAGCCGCTTATCGAGAACTGCTTCAAGCACGGCTTTGAAGGAGCGGAGCAGGCCGAGATTGGCATTGTAGTCGAAGTCAGCGGTGACACGCTAAGTATTACAGTCTCCGACAACGGTCCCGGCGTCACCCCGGAGCGCCTGCTGGAGCTAGAGCGGCAGATAGCCGGTGAACAGCCGGGCGGCACGGAAGGCGACAGCATCGGGCTGATGAATGTCGTCTCCCGGCTGCGCTTGTTCTTTAACGATCAAGCAGATGTAATACTTGGGCATGCGGAGCCTCACGGTTTCAACGTGCAGATTAGAATCCCACTGACGGAAGGGGCGTAACACCATGAAAGTGCTGATCGTGGACGATGAAGCCGACGTAAGAGATTCTATCCGGCTGCTTGTGGACTGGGAGGAATACGGCATTACGGACATTCTGGAGGCCTGCGACGGGGAAACGGCGCTGACACTGATTATGCGCGAGCGGCCGGAGATTATCTTTACCGATATGAAAATGCCCAATATGGACGGCATGGCGCTGCTGCAATGGATTGAGGACGAATCCCCGTTCTCCAAGCGGATCGTGATCAGCGGTTATGACGATTATGCTTACATCCGCAACACCATCAAGCATGGCGGAATGGACTATCTCCTGAAGCCGATCAACCGCAGCGAGCTGCTTGAGGCAGTCAATAGTGCCGCAAACGCATGGCGCAAGGACGAGGAAGCGCGCAGTCTCAACATCCAGCGGGAGGTAGAGATCAACAAAACGCTGCCTATGTATTGGGACAAAACACTCTCGGCCCTCGTCTCCCAGCCTGGCTCCCAGGCGGGAGCCGCTGACGAGCTAAGTGCTGCCTTCGGATGGCCGGCGGGGGCGGAATGCCGGGTTGTCCTGCTGCTGACCGATCCGCTTCCGCGCACCGTCCTGGGCAAATTCGGGCGCAATCCGGATCTGCTGCATTTTCTGATGGGCAATATCTGCAACGAAGTAATCGGCCCGGTCCGTAACGGTTATGCCTTTAAACATACAGACCCGAATTACGGGCTTGTCCTCCTGCTGACCGGGGAGCTGGGGCAGACCGATGCGAAGCTGAAAGCGATGAATGACGCGCTCTATAAGGTGCTTGGGGCACGTTTCCGCTTTGCCTGCGGAGGCATTGTCTCCTTCCCGCACGGCGTTAACACCGGCTTCCAGCAGACGCTGCAAACGGCGCGCGGAATCTCCTTCCTGGACGATACTCCGCTGATCTATCATTATGGCGGGAACCCGTCTACGCCGCGCGCTGCAAGGACTGTGCTGGCTGACTATGCCAGCCGGATCACGACAGCGGTCCACCGGGGGGACACTGCCCAGATTGGACAAGTAATCTCCGCCTGGATGGATGCGGTAGGCAAACGGCAGGCGGTCACATGGGAGGATCTGAAATACTGGCGTTACGAATACGGGCTGCTCAGAAACCGGCTGCTTCAGGACAAGACACCGATGGCCGGCGAGCCTGCCCCCTCTTCCTTCCCCGGGCTGTTCCCGCTGGATGAGAACGGTCGTCTGTCCCTGGAAGAATGGCAGCGGGAGTGGACGGAGGCGTTCACAGAAGTCGCTGACACCCTCAAGGAATCCCGGCTGCAGGAGAACAACGCGATTTATGAGATCAAGCGCTATATTGACCAGCATTACATGGATAATCTGACGCTCCAGCAAATCGCCGGCGAGTTTTTTCTTAGCCGCGAGTACGTTTCCCGGCGCTTCAAGCAGGTGTTCCATGAGAATATTTCGGAATATCTGGAGCGTGTCCGGATCGGTCATGCCAAGCTGCTGCTCGCCGGAGGGGAGCATAGAATAACCTCCGTCGCCGAGATGGTCGGCTACCAGGACGGCCGGTACTTCAGCAAAATCTTCAGTAAGCATACGGGGATGACGCCTAGGGAGTGGCGTAAGGAGCCGGAGACTTAGGCTGGATCAGAAGTTAAGCATCTCGGCATTCTTTCTAAGCAAATAGCCTCCGGTCCAAGTGTATTATGGAAACCGGAGGCTATTTGTGCTATTTTACCGGAACAGTGACCTCCAGCTCGGGAATGTACAGCTTCTGTCCATCCTTCCAAATGGTAGGCTTAATGGTGATGCGGTCCGGGATCGTCTCAAACGGTTCATAATTAAAATTCTTGTATAAGAAATTGCCTTCGCCCGTCCCGCCTTCGCCGCCGAGTTCCCTAACTTCCCGCCCTTGCTCGTCTGAAAGCTCAAAAAAGACCGAGAAGTGACCATTCACCTTATATTTATCCGGAATGTTTGCTTCTATTGCCGTAATGTGCGCCCCTGGTTCTCCTTGTATTTCTGCCGTCAGCTGAGTTGAAGTAGTACTTACCTCCAGCCGTTTAATCATCAGTTTAATGTGATCATGAGTTTTCAGAATATCCGGTGTAAGAACGAAGCTCTCCGATACTTGGCGGGTTACGGGGAACTCAAAAATGAACGGGTCGGCAAACCCGGGAAGATAGACAGACATTTTTAAATCAAAGGTGTCCGGAAGCTGCAAATTCCCTGAATTTAGAGCTGTAACAATGACAGAATCGGGTGCCTCCGGCCCTCCGGGTGCAATCCCCCCTCCCGTATTAACAAGCTCTCCGTTGACATAGAAATCGATGGGCCGATTGAGACTGCCTGTCTTCGGATCAGGGATAGCCCATGAATCTGAAAAAGACTTGTGCTCATACACGCCCTTCGACCGGGTCAGCACCAGCGACAGACGGCTTCCGTCATACATTTGTTCCGATACGGTTAGCGTCATCCCGTCCTGTGTAACGGTCTGCTGAACATTTGTGGTTAACCCTGCTTCATTTGCTTTTCGCAGCCCGGCATCTCCTGCAAGCTGGAATACGCTTGACATGAACGGCAACTGCTTCAAGGTCTCTGCCATGGCCGGTGAGATAAATCCCAGGCTAATCAGGAGCACCAGCCCTCCGGCCACAGATGCTGCACTGATCATCACCCGGGACAGCCACCGGGGCATTCTTTTACGTCTAACGGTCTCTTGATGTTCTGAAGCCGCCTCCAAGCGAGTCTCATCCTTCCCACTGATGATCTGGTAAGTCTCCTCCATACGCAGATGCACAAGCTCCGGCAGTTCAGGAAGAGTCTCTTCCTGAAGGTCTGTCAGCCTGCTTTCCAACCGCTGCTGGCTCATCCGTTCACCTTCCTTTCTACAGGTTGCTCCAGGGATTGCTGTAACGTCTTACGGGCGCGGTGCAGCCTGGTCTTGACGGCGCTCTCTGACAGCTCAAGCAGCCCGGCAATCTCTTGTACAGTTAACCCCTGATAATAATGCAGCTTAACAATGGTACCTGATATCTCTTCGAGCCTGCCAATGGCCTGACGCAGATCCATCTCTTCTGCGAACGAAGATATGACTTGTACGCTCTCCGGCGGATCGGGCATGACGACTACCCTTTCCCGTCTGCGCAGAATCAAGTTGCATTCGTTGATCAGAATACGAAATAGCCATGTGTTGAAATAAGCCGCTTCTTTCAGTCCTGAGATGGCTTTAAAAGCTTTCAGCACCGTCTCTTGCATCGCATCTGCACAATCCTCGTCACTCCTGACCATGGACTTAGCCATACTGTACATCCGCCGCTCCTGCCTCTTTACCAGCTGGATGAAGACCTCGCTGTCACCCGCCTGGGCTCGCCTGACCAGATCCTCTTGTCCGTTATTCAAATATGATTGCCCCCCTTCTTCCGGGAAGCTGCCGCATCCCCATTCAGTGCTTTCTTTCATATACTCTTTAGATGATGTACAAGCCGATAAGGTTACATCGAAGCTTATATTTTTTCTACGCTTGTTCATGAACAGGAACGCACGAATTCGGTTTTCCGCATACATTTGGCTCATGAGCCACGCGACCGCCGATTGTGTTCGGTTTTTCGCATACATTTGCTCCATATCCGCCACGCCAGCCTATTGTGTTCGGTTTTTCACACACATTTGGCCCACGCGCCCACATAGCACCGAATGTGTTCGGTTTTCCGTACACATCTGGCCCATGTGCTCACTCGACCCCCGATTGTGTTCGGTTTTCCGCATACATGCCAAACTGATCAATCTTAAGAGCACATATCCTCGGACAGATGTAAATCATAACTTCCCCAACAGCAAAGAACAGGCTCCGCTTAGTAGCGAAAGCCTGCTCTTTGCTGTTTCATCCAACGCTAACTTACTTGTTACATATCCAGCGTTCTAGGCTGATCCTCCCCGGCCGCCGGACGGAACGGCCACCAGTTAGCCCGGCCGAACATCCGCACCATCACCGGCACGAAGAATGGCAGGAATACCAGTGCATACAGTGCCAGACCGGACAGTACAACCGTGGCAATCTGCATCATCGACAGGACCCCGGACGGGTACATCGAGGCGAAGGTACCGCCCAGAATCACTACAGCCGAGAGAATCACAGTTCCCATATTGCGCATAGCGTGCAGAATGGCTTCACGCACATCCCAGGTTTTATTCTCGTTGAAGCGTGCCATCAGGAAGATACTGTAGTCCACCCCGAGAGCAATCAGCATGACGAAGCTGAAGAACGGAGTCGTCCAGGTGATCCCTGAATAGTTCAATAGATGAACGAAGATTGCTTCCGTTACCCCAAGTGCAGTGAAGTAAGTGATCAGCAGCGAGACAATCAGATACACTGGCATAACAATCGAACGGAACAGTACCACCAGGATGATGAAAATACCGCCCAGCATCAGAATCACCGTACGTGTGTAATCCTCATTGGAGATTGTCTGCAAATCGCTGTAGGTGCTGGTCACACCACTCATGGCTGTCTCCGCATTCTCCAGCTTGGTGCCGGCCACGGCACGGTCCAACGCTTCCTGAATCTGTCCGACGCTGTCAATAGCCTCCGCGCTGTATGGATTACCCGCGAATACAACATCAATCGTCATGACCTTGCGGTCCCCGGACAGATAGTTATCAAATACCTGCTGCATGCCCTTAGCCTTAAGCGCCTCTGCCGGAACCAGGAACCCGCTCAGCTCATCATCCTTGGCGTCCTGAATCTGCTTAAGGTAATCCTGCGCAGAGCTTAGGCCGCTGGTGATTTGTCCCAGACCATCCGCACTTTGCGTCAGTCCGTCCGTCAGCTGGCCAAGCTGGCCCGTAAGCTCGCCGAACCCGTCAGCAAGCTGTTTCTGCCCGCCTTGCAGCTGTGTAAGCCCGGTGGTGATCGCCGGAAGCTTGCCGACAATCTGCCCCTGGCCGTCTGCCGCCTGCTTCAGGCCGGTTTGCAGCTGGCCGATACCAGCTACCAGCTGATCCAGCCCTTTCGCCAGCGCCACCTGGCCTGCTGCCGCTTTGGAGTAACCGGCATTGGCCTCGTTCAATCCGGCTGCTGCACCGCTTAGCTGGGCCGAAATCTCGCCCAGTCCTCCAGCCAGTCCCGCAGCTCCGGTACCGCTCTGCGTTACCGTGCCTTTAATCGTCTGGTAATTCACATCCTGGAGCAGCTCAGGGTAGGCGGCTTCCAGTCCAGTGAAGGAAGCTCCCAGACCGTTAAGCGCATCCGCCACGCCTTGAAGCTGTGTCTGCAGACCGGCGAGGCCCCCGTTCAGCGCGGTCAGGCCGCCGCCGATCTTCTTATAGCCTTCGAGCAGCGCAGCGTTTGCATCGGCCAGCTGCTTCGCGCTGGCCGCCGCCTGCGTGAGGCCCGCTTTAATCTCGCCGGCTCCGGCCGAGCCGCTGCGGATGCCGCTCTCGATCCTCGACAAGCCGTCGCCCAGCGCCTCAATCCCTTTTTTAAGCTCGGCTGTGCCCTCTGTCAGCTTGGCGCTGCCAGAAGCCGCTTCTGTAAGCTTAGGCTCATTCTCCTTCAGCTGCTTACTCGCTTCGCTCAGCCCGCTCTGGATTTTGGTTAAGCCTTCATTACTTTGATCAAGACCGTCTGACAGAGTTGCCACCTGAGTAGGAATCAGGAAGTCATTAATTTGCTCCCCGGTTGGCCGTGACATGCTGCGTACAGCTTTGACACCCTCTACCTTTTCCAGCTCACGGCTGATCTTCTCCGCAAGCCCCATATATTCAGCGGTATCCATCCGGTCATCGTTCTTGATCACTATCTTGCCAGGCATGGATTCGCCCGGACCGAAGCTCTCGGAAATAATATTGAAGCCTTTGACCGAAGCGTAATTCGGCCCGATCTCATCCATGTTGTTGAACGACAGCTTCCCGCTGTAGGTAAGCAGGAACGGCGCAACAATGGCAGCTACAATCAGCAGCGCAGCCCAGGGTCTCTTCAGGGAGAACGAACCGGCCGCTCCCCAGATCCGGCTCTCACTATGTTCCAGCTTGCCGCGTGACGGCCAGAACAGCTTTTGACCCAGCACCGCCATGAAGAACGGAACCACAGTCACGAGCGCCAGCAGCATAACAGCTATGCCGACAGCCACCGCCACCGCCGAACGGTAGAGCATGAACTGGGACAGGCCGATGGCCAGGAAGCCGACGAAGACCGCCAGTCCTGAATAGAAGACTGTTCCTCCGGCTTTCCGGTAAGTGGCGATAATGGCACTGGTAGTATCCTCAGACTGGACAAGCTCCTCCTTGAACCGGCTGATCAGCAGAATGCAGTAATCGGTCCCGATCCCGAACATAACGGCCACCATGAAGATCTGTGTGAAGGTCGACAGCGGGAAATCAAACCGGTCCACCAGAAAAGCCACAATCGACTGGGAAACGATATAACTCAGCCCCACCGTTAACAGCGGTACAAACGGCGCCACGACCGAGCGGAACACCACGAACAGGATCAGCAAAATAAACACGACAGTGATGTATTCCGACTTCTTCAGTCCGGCTTCCGAGCTGGCAATCGTATCCTCTGTAATCAGTCCTTCACTGGTCATGTAATGATCCGCAGTGACGTTACCCAGCAGCTCAGCAGACTTTGCCGGGAGCTCCTTGACCGCATCTTCTCCGCCTTGCACCGACAAAGCGACCATAATCGTCTTGCCGTCCCCCGCAATCAGCGTATCCTTAAGCTCAGGCTGTGAGAACGGATCTGTGATCGTGCTGAGCTTCAGGGAATCCTTATTCTCCGCCAGCCGCTCCACACCCTGCTTAATACTCTCGGTGTCTGCGGCTTCAAGCCCCTCCGGCTTATGGAACACCAGTGCAACCTGATGCACCGTTTCCCCGTCTTTGGCAGATGCCACTTCCTTCATAATCTCGGCCGCCCTTGATGAAGTGTAGCCAGCCGGTACTGAGATTTGCCCCTTCTCCCGGACCAGATCCGACATCCCGGGTGCTGTCAAGAATAACACTACTGCCACAGCCAGCCATACCGCGATAATGGCCCATCTTGCCTTCAAAATCGTTCTCAATTGCTTCTCCCCCCTGCATCCTGCATCAGAAATGCCAGCTTCTCAAACATCGTAATAAACTGCTCAATATTGTTATCCTCGAAATGGAACAAATAAGGGGAGATAACCTCCTGCATTTGCTTATCAGAGGTATAGTAGACGCTCTTCCCATGCTCCGTCATGGTCAGATACACCTGCCTGCGGTCATTCTCGTCCCGGGTCCGCTGGATCATCCCCGCTTCATCCAGCCGGTTGATAATAGCAGTAATCGAGCTTTTGCCTACGGCGACAGCTTCAGACAGATAAGTCGAGGTGCACTTCTCCTGCCCGCTGATCAGCCTGAGAATAAGGAATTGATCCGTCGTCAGACCTTCGCCAAAAATCTCCCGGAGCCTCGCGTTGATCTGCCTGGTGACAACCATATAGGCGTCTACGTAGCGGTTGATCCATTCCTCTGCATCTTTCTTCAAAGCTGCTTCCACCTTTCCGGATAATAGTTCACCTGTAGAATAGTTTTATAGTAAAACTATATTGTCCTTTGCGTTAAAAGTCAACTGGTTTCATGAATTTTACATTGATATTCATCAGGGGGACTAAATAAGCCTCATGGACGCAAAAAGCCACCCTGCACGCAAAGTGCAGAGTGGCTAATATTGTAATTTTCACCTATTGCCTCTCCCGATACCGCTCGGCCCGCTTACTCCTCGTCCTCCGTCTCTTCCACCTCATAGACACAGCGGAACATTTCGATGCCGGCAGCGTTCTCGCCCAGGCTGTACACCATGAAGCCCAGACTGCGGTAAAAGTCAGCGGCAATCTCGTCCTCGGTCTCCGCTATCAGGTAACGCGGCTGACGGGAGGTGACCAGCTCAAGAATCATGCCCCGCGCATATCCTTTGCCCCGGTTCTCCGGGAGCACTGCGATATGGCGGATGTCGAGCGAGCCGTCTTCGGTCTCTTCGTAGCCGGTCAGTCCGACCAGCAGCCCGTCCTCCTCCCAGCCGCACAGCTGCATAGCCGCAAGCTTACTGTATTCCTCCGAAGTGCGGATCAGCGCATCCGGGTCATCTATAACCGCATAAGCCAGCAGCTCATTCACCTGCGGTGTGCCGACAAGCGGCTTCAAATCAATCAACATATGTCTCATCCTCCTAAAAGTATACCTGGCCCCAGACTACCGCTATCCCCGCACCAGCCGCAGCAGCGCATACCCCGTCCACACACCCACCAGGTTAAGCAGCAGATCATCGATATCCAGGCTCCCGACATGCAGCAGCATCTGCAGCAGCTCCAGTATAATGATGCCAAGCGCAGAGAGAAGCGTCAGGCGGATAAAAGAACGGTAACCGGTCACCACCAGCGGAAGCAGAATGCCAAAAGGCGCGAATACCGCCACATTCCCCAGAAGATTCACCAGCCTGCTGGCATACGATAATCCATTGGCCATATCAAAGTATAAACGCACCGTACGCAGCGGTTCAAGATTGTAACGGAGCGGCCCGTCCAGCTGAACGGTCCGTCCGAACCCGATGAACATCCAGTACAGCAGCATTGCGCTATAGGCAATCAGCAGCAGCCAGGCCAGGAACCGGCGTCCGGGTGGAAGCGCCTGCTTGACTGTAGCGGCCTTCCCCTTCCGGCGGCTTGTACGCGGCTTAGCGATCCTGGTCACCTTCAATAATCTCAATCGTGCCGTCTTTCTTGCCGATAATCGCCAGATCTGCAATTCCGATGAAGAGGCCGTGCTCGACAACTCCCGGAATACGCTGGAGGGCAAGCGCCAGCTCTGCCGCCGATTCAATCGCTTCAAAACGGCAGTCCGCAATATAATTGCCGTTATCCGTCTTGTACAGGTCTTCTCCGCTGCGCCGCAGCTCCGTCTTACAGCCCAGCTTAGCGAGAGCGGCAACCGTCCACTCCCAGGCGAACGGCACAATCTCCACCGGTAACGGGAACTTCCCGAGCGTGGTCACCGCCTTGCTCTCATCGGCCACAACGATCATGCGGGCGCTGCCCATAGCGACAATCTTTTCCCGCAAAAGCGCACCGCCCCCGCCCTTAATCAGCTGCAGCGCCCCGTCCAGCTCATCCGCCCCGTCAATCGTCAGGTCGAGGCTGTCCACATCACTGAACGCTACCAGCGGGATGCCCAGCTCACGGGCCTGATCCTCAGACGCCTGTGAAGTAGCAACGGCTGTAATCTGCAAGCCCTCGCTTACCCGTTCCCCCAGCTTGCGGATGGCCCAGTAAGCAGTGGAGCCTGTTCCCAGGCCCACCCTCATACCGTCCTTCACATATTCGACTGCCTTCTCCGCTGCCAGCTGTTTCACATTGATACTCATTTTATTCCCTCCATATTATCCGTTATAATGAACGAAGTGGAATGGGCTGTGCCCGTCCACAAGGAATTCTTAGCCTTACTAATCAGCCTGACACTAATAATCCATCAGGAGGCATCCGCATGAGAACCGAGAACCAAATCCAATCCAAAATCAACGAAATGACGCTCCAGCGCAGATCCCTGGAGTCCCGGCTGGCTCCCCTGCCCCCCGGTGACCCGCAGAGGGCCGCGCTAGACGCCCAGCTGACCAGGCTAGAAGATCTGATTCTAATGCTGGAATGGGTATTGAACGCACCCGTAGGCAAGTATCACGCCTGACTTCCGGGCTTCTGCCCCGACAGGCTTTTGCCGTAACACATACTATCTAAATCACCTGTTCAGCTATAATTCCCAAGCATGGCCCCATATAGCCCGGCATTCTCATGCTCGAAGCAGACGAAATCGATCTGCCGCAGAGGGAGCTCTGCCGGGTTCTTCGCGCGGACATATAGAGCTACGGCCTCCAGCGCCGTCTTGCAGGCCAGCTCCTTCGGGAAGTTATAAATGCCCGTGCTGATATTCGGAAAAGCGAGGCTCTTCACTCCATGGGCGCAAGCCAGATCAAGGCTGCTCTTATAGCATCTCGCCAACACAGCCGCTTCACCAGCCGTACCGCCCTTCCAGATCGGCCCCACCGTATGTATCACCCCGCGAAAAGCAAGCCGTCCCGCACTGGTGAGCGCTGCTTCGCCGGGAAGAATACCGCCCTGCTTCTGGCGGATTACCGCACATTCCTCCGCAATTTCCGGCCCCCCGGCCCGGTGTATAGCCCCGTCCACTCCCCCGCCTCCATACAGACCGGAGTTCGAGGCATTGACGATCATCTCGCCCTGCCATGAGGTAATGTCGCCTTCATGCACCGACAGGACTACATCATTAATGCTGATCTGCATAGCTGGTCTCCTCCTTCGCCGCAGTCTCCAGTGCCTGAATCAGTTCCTTCTCGCCCCTGCGGGCAGCCTTCCCCGAAAAAGAATCATACGTAAGCCGGCCCCCCTGCACTGCGGCCTGGCGGAGAATGCCCAGCATATAATTCTGCGCATCAGATAACACCAGCTCACCCGTACCAGCGGCAACCCTGCACAGGGCACGGGTTGTCCCCGCCTCTGCCTCCGGCAGGTCCTCTTCCCCGGGCTCAACCACCGTGAATTGGAACAACGGCACCGCCTCCGGCAGCTCCTCTCCCGCAGAGAACCTCTGATTATATACCGAATACATCAGATTGCCGGTATGTGCTCTGGAAGCATCCGTCTCTTGCTCCGCAAGAATTCTGCTGTTCTGATATGCAATAATTCCGGCTGTGACCAGCAGAAACAGCACCACTCCCGCAATTAAAGTATACATCCCTGTCACCAGCCCATCGCCTGTAATGAACAATACCGCTTCTATAGTATCATGGACAGAAGTACCCGTGAATGGTCCTTGCCTGTGTAAAAAACATTTTTTGCGCCGATTCCATAAAGTTATTTTGAGATATTCAAATTAACAGTTGAAACTTCACGTGGCATGTCTCATAATGAAGTGGAGCCTGCTGTTTTGTCAAATCCATACGAAATCAAGGGAGGATACCTGGAAATGAAATTTTTCTTGGATACCGGAAATATTGAGGAAATCAAACGTATTACCCGCCTCGGATTAGTGGATGGCGTAACGACGAACCCGTCGCTGATCGCCAAGGAAGGCAGATTGTTTAAGGACGTAATCAAGGAGATCGTAGCAATTGTTCCTGGTCCTGTAAGCGCTGAGGTTATCGGTCTTACGGCTGAAGAGATGCTTAAGGAAGCTTACGAGATCGCAGAATGGGCTCCGAACGTGGTCATCAAGCTGCCTATGACCGAAGATGGTCTGGAAGCTTGTTATGAACTGACCAAAAAAGGCATCAAAACCAACGTAACCCTCGTATTCTCCGCTGCTCAAGGCCTTATGGCCGCCAAGGCAGGAGCTACTTATATCAGTCCGTTCGTCGGACGTCTGGATGATATCGGTGTAGACGGTATGAAGCTGATCAAGGATCTGAAGACGATTCTGACCAACTACGACCTGAAATCCGAGATCATCGCCGCCAGTATCCGCAACATCGCCCATGTGGAGCAAGCTGCCATTGCCGGCGCTCACATCGCTACCATCCCGGGCTCACTCCTGCCATCACTCTGGAAGCACCCGCTGACCGACAATGGTATCGAACGCTTCCTGAAGGACTGGGAGAAGGTTCCACAGGTTTAAAACAAAGCAAATCATTCAAGCCCCCTTCCGCATCATGCGGAGCGGGGCTTTTTTGGTGTTGTCAGATTGGAAGAACCCCATTCATCCTTGACTCATTTACTTGTTGTGCTTATAATTGTTGTAACAAGTAAATACAAAGGAGCAGTTCATTTATGACTCTTTCCTCTCCACAGCAATTCCTCGGCTTCCTGCTGGGCACGACCCACCGGAGAATCTCAGTGAGCTTCGCCCGGGCGCTGAAGCCGTATGACATCACACCCGAGCAATGGTCCACCCTGCTGATGATCTGTGACCGCAGCGGAGTCAACCAGAAGGAGGTTGCCGTTGCCTCTGCCAAAGACCAGCCGACCACCGCCCGGATCGTGGAGCTCCTGCTCAAGAAAGGCTTCATTACCAAAACGGCCAACCCCGAGGACCGCAGGGCGTTCCAGCTCTCTGCCACCGGAGAGGGACGGGCGTTAATTGAGAACACTATAGCACTGGAACAGCAGACTATAGATATGGCTGTAGCCGGGTTGCAGCCGCAGCAGCTTGAAGATCTCCGCAGTATGCTGGAGCAAATCTATCACAACACCGGAAATATACATCAGGAATAGGAGTCTACCCACTTGAATCAATCCTCTGAACGTCTATGGACCACATCCTTCATCACACTGACCCTTTGCAACCTTTTGCTGTTCATAGGACTGCAGATGACCTTATCTACCCTTCCCGCTTATGCGGAAAGTGCCTTGCATGCTTCACCCGTGCAGGTTAGCCTTGTCACCAGCCTGTTCGCCTTCAGCGCCATTGCCTCCCGCCTCTTCTCGGCCAAGGCCATGGAGAAGGGCGGGCGCAACCTGCTGATCTTCCTCGGCCTTGCCATTGCCCTCTCTGCGGTGGCGGGCTATTATTTCGCAGGCAGCATCCTCACCCTGCTGCTGTTCCGCATCTTGTTCGGCATAGGCTTCGGCATGGCCAGCACGGCGTTCCCGACCATGGCCTCCGATGTCATCCCCATCCGCCGGATGGGTGAGGGCATGGGTTATTTCGGATTATCCACCAGCCTCGCCATGTCGGCTGGCCCGCTAATCGGACTCAGCCTCCTGCAAGGACCAGGCTTCGGGTCCCTGCTGCTGGTGACGGCTGTCGCGCTTGCTCTGATCCTGCCGATGGGCTTCCGCCTGGCGAAAACACTGCCTGGCGGACATCTGGAGCCGGCCGCAGTTCCGGCTGCAGCTGCGGGAAGCAATCCATATCGCAGGCTGCTGCTTCCCTGCCTGCTTAACTTCCTCTTATCCATCTCTTACGGCGGGCTGCTGGGCTTCCTGGCGCTCTACGGGCAAGAGAAGCACCTCCAGCATATCGCTTACTTCTTCCTGTTCAATGCCGTAGCCATTGTTGTGATCCGGCCGCTCTCCGGCAGAATCTACGACCGCTATGGCGCGGCTGCCTTGCTCATCCCAGGAAGCCTGTTCATTGTCGCCGGTCTGCTGCTGCTCTCCTTCGCCTCCACAACGGCGGGCTTGTTCCCGGCCGCTCTATGCTACGGCTTCGGCTTCGGCTCCATGCAGCCTGCGCTCCAGACCTGGATGATCCAGTCTGTCGAGCCGCGCCAGCGCGGGTTAGCCAACGGAATGTTCCTGAACTCCCTGGATCTCGGTGTCGCCATCGGCTCCATGCTGCTTGGCGCTGTCGCCATGTTCACCAGCTACGCCGTAATGTACCGGTATTCGATATTGGCGCCTCTCCTGCTGCTCGCTGTCTATCTTCTGGTACTCGTGACCCGGCAGAACAGTAAGCGCAAAGCTGCCCTACAGGGATAGCTGGAAGCTATGTTTACTTGAATTGGAGAAAACCACTCTGCCGAGTAAATAAGATTACCTGCGCTTGAGCACATTGTATGCTGTTTTTGACATACATTCAGGCCGTGCGCCTACTTGCGAGCATAATGTATGCTGTTTTTAACATACACTTGGTCCGAGTGCCTGCTTGTGAGCACATTGTATGTTGTTTTTGACATACATCCAGACCGTATGCCTGCTTGCGAGCACAATGTATGCTGTTTTTGACATTCATTTGGTTCATATGCCTGCTTGCGAGTATAATGTATGCTGTTTTTGACATACATTCAGGCCGTATGCCTGCTTGTGAGCACAATGTCTGCTGTTTTTGACATACATTTGCTCCAACACACACCTTTTCCACAGCAGCAGGAAACTATAGTTTCCTAATATAAGAACAAAACCGCCTCGCGTCACACGCGCAGGCGGTTTATTTTGTCTGTACAACTGTCACTCACTTCTCCTGCGAACCAGCCGTAACCGTTTCACGCACAGTAGCAGGCAGGAACGGGCTTGGCTGTCCCAGACTGTAGATATGAAGCAGATGCATCGCCCGGGTACAGGCGGTATAGAACAGCTTACGTTCATGTTCACGCCCGTATTTCTCAGCGGAACCGTCATAGATAATTACGGCATCGAACTCGACGCCCTTGGCAAGGTAGGCCGGAAGCACCAGCGTCCCTTTTTGAAAATTAGGCGTTTCCTTCGTGACCAACCGCACCGGCAGCCGCTTCTCCAATTCACGGTATACCTGTGCGCTCTCTTCTGCTGTCTTGCAGATTACGGCCACATAATGATAACCCTCCGCATGAAGCTTAAGCACATCCTGCTCCACTGAGGAGAGCAGATCGTCTTCACTGTCCACCAGCGTCAGGAGCGGCTCCTCCCCCCGGCGGTTAAAGGGTACGATCTTCTCGCCGCCGGGAATCATCGCCCGCGTGAATTCAACAATCTCATACGTAGACCGGTAACTGCGGGTCAATGAGATCACTTCGGTGTTCTCTTCACCGTAGATGCTCACCAGTCCGGCCAGATCTCCCAGCACCTCGCCTTGGGCATAGATCGCCTGATTCAGGTCGCCCAGCACGGTCATTTTGGCCCGGGGAAACAGGCGGCGCATGAATTCGAGCTGGAACGGCGAGTAATCCTGCACCTCATCCACAATAACATGACGGATCAGTGTGTTCGTCCGGAAGCCCTGGCTAAGCTCCTTCAAATACAGGAACGGTGTGGCATCTTCGTAGGCCAGCTCATTCCCCCTGATCGCAGCCAGCGTCTGCGCGCAGATCTCATCCCATGCTTCAGGCAGCGGCTGGCGGGTATCCAGGCTCTCTATCAGCTCACGACCCTCGAATAAGCGGCTGTACAGCGCCTTCACATCCACGAAGCGTCCGCGCTTGGTCCAGCCGCGCAGCGGCTTGAGGCGCTGGCTGACCACGTAGCGGGCAAGTAGGATTCGCTCCGCATCATAATCATCGAAGCTGTCGTTATGCCCTCCGCCCTTACGGCGCATCTGGTTATAGGCCCGTTGATAATCGCTGTTGTCCATCAGCTCAATCTGCTCATCTACCCATGCCGCACTCCGCTCTTCTGCGCCGAAGGCCGCAATTTTTTTGAGCAGCCAGCCCGTCATCAGCTCAATCCGGTTCGCCAGCTTGATGCCCGGGTCATAGCTGTAGAATTGGCGCTCCATCTCTTCCTTAGTGGCAACAGCCTTCCCCTGGAACATCAGCGGCTTGAACAGCATGCCTTCATGCTCCAGCAGATTCACGTATTGCCGGATGGCGCTAAGGAAGGCTACCGACGATTTATATGCAATACCTTCCCGGCGGATGTAGGCTTCCTCCCCGTCCGGGGTATTCAGCAGACTCTCCGTCTGGCTGAACACATCCTCCAGCTGAAATTCCTGGCCCAGCCGGTGCTCCAGGTACATCTGGAAGGTGGTCTGCTGCATGTTCTCTTCCCCCAGCTCAGGCAGCACAGTAGATACATAGCTATTGAACAAGGGATTCGGCGAGAAGAGCAGCATCTGATCCGCCTGAAGCACCTCACGGTACTTGTAGAGCAGATAAGCTACCCGCTGGAGCGCCGCTGACGTCTTGCCGCTCCCGGCGGCTCCCTGCACAACCAGCATCCGGCTCCGGTCATTGCGGATGACTGCATTCTGCTCCTTTTGGATGGTGGCTACGATCGATTTCATCCGGTCATCGGCGCTGTGGCTCAGTACCTGCTGAAGCAATTCATCGCCGATAGTGACGCCCGTATCGAACATGACTTCAATCTCTCCGTTATCAATTACGAATTGCCGCTTAAGCTCCATGGTGCCTGTAATCTGTCCGCCTGGTGTCTCATAGGATGCAGGGCCCGGCGCCCCGTCATAATACAGGCTGGAGATTGGCGCACGCCAATCGTAGATCAGGAAGGTTCCGTTATCCTCCATCAGCGAACCGATGCCCAGATAGATGGTGTCAGCCGCAGCATCCCCCGCCTCCGAGAAATCAATCCGGCCAAAATAGGGCGATACCACAAGCTTTTTATATTTTTTGAGCGCCTTGCTGGATTGCAGATGATGGCGTTCGCGTTCGTTCAGAATCTGTGCCTGCTGCCGCAGACTGGTTGAAGTCTCCCCCAGGTCGTCGGGGCTGCTGAAGTTCACTGTGACCTCTTCCCAAAAGTCTTTACGCATATCCACGACATCCGTGCGGTGGAGTCCCAGCTCCTCTGACAGCAGCCGGATATGGGTAGACAGCAGCTTGGTAATGCCGTTTACCCGCTCCTGCTCCTTTTGCCACTCGTGATCATGTTTATCCAATTCATTTCATCCCCTTCGGAAGGTTGACTAACAATGTTACCAACTCTGTAGTCGTTTTACAAGTTTTTGCTATATTCAGCTTGTGCTCTATATTTTCTCGCTCAGCACTACACTTTCCTTGTCGTCTGCGTTCATCCGGTGGATCTGGTCAGCCACCTTATCCAGACGCTCCAGCTGATAGCCGTAGTCATAGATGGCCGCAGCCACCACCGACAGCCGAAGCTGCCCGGATTTCTGCGGATCATACCCGTTAATGGCGGACTTCAGGAAGCGGTCATTGTCCTCCGCCAGCGGCTCGGAGTCATTGGCTCCCGGCTTCAGCTTATCCTCGAATTTCAGCAGAATGTACTCATGATACTTAATCAGCTGCTCCAGATGGCGGTCGAACAGCTCATCCGTTTGCTCCGTCCGGTCGGCCTGGAAATAATGCCGGTCAATCGCCTCAAGCACCTGATAGCCCTTTTGCAGGGAATTCAGCAGGTTTTTGTAGACTACCATCTGCCTCGTCTGACTGTATTTAGCCCTGCGGAGCTGCTTCTGCTCCTCCTCGAACAATGCGTATTTGTCAGCCAGCGCTTTAATCGCGCCCTCCAGGCCGTTCTTCTCATCCCGGAATACACTTTCCTTCATCTCATGCGACACTGCCGTCCGCAGCAGCAGCGACAGGCTGGTGAACACATTCTCGATCTGTTGGATGTACTGCTTGCGAGGCTGGGGCGGAAATACAGAAATATTGATAATAAAAGCCGACAGAATCCCGGTCAGGGTCAGCAGGAACCGGGTTAACGCGAACTGCCACTGGCCGGAAGCCTCCATGACGGAGATGACGGTGACCAGCGTCAGGCCGATGGTGTCGGCGCGGTTCATTTTCATGCTAATCATAATCACCAGGATACATACCAGTCCAACCGCAATCGGTTCATTGGAGAGCAGCATTCCGCCAAGCAGCGCTATCACCGCCCCCATCGTGCTGGTCTGGATCTGATCGAGGAAATACCGCCATGATCTGTATATGGAGGGCTGCATAGCGAAGATCGCCGCAATAGCCGCACCGACAGGAGAGGCGAAGTTGAATAGAACGGACAGATAAAGGGCAAGCGTTACGGCCATTCCTGTTTTGAGTATGCGGGCACCGAAAGCCAAGTCCATCCCTCCCAAGAGCTTGAAGCTTATCATAATTACTGCGGATGTTCATCCTTTATGTATATCTTGTTATTACCCATGAACTGCGCTGGCGAATTTTAGTATGTCTTAAGCCGGGCTTCAGGATTCTTTCAGCTTTCAGGGAATACTGTTATACCGGGTAGTAACTACAACCAACAGAAGAGGTGTATCCATGAAAAAAACGACCCGAACCCTAACCGCATGGGCAGCAGCGATGATGCTTGCCCTGTCTCCAGCCGCCGCCTTCGGCGAGCAGCTTCCTAAAGGCAGAGCCACCCCTCCCCCGGCCTCACCGCATACCGGCAGAGAGCATACCCCTCCCCGCAGCGGGGACCGGAATCTCAGGGCCGGAGGCCATTTCATTATCAGCGAAACGGCTGAGCTGCTCGGAATGGGCCGTGAGGAGCTGATTGCCAGCCTGAAATCGGGTAAGACCCTGGCGGGTCTGGCCCAGGAGAAGAAGGGCTGGAGTGAAGACCAGTATGTCCAGAAGCTGAGCGATGCCGCCAGCCTGAAGCTGGATGGATTCGTCAAGGATGGGAAGCTGACGCAGGAAGACGCGGCGAAGCTGAAGCCGGGCCTGCCAACGCTGATTAAGCGCAGTCTCAGCCGCGTAGCCCAGCTTCACCAGGGCAAGCCGTCACCGCCGCCGGCTGCAACGAAGGCCCCCTGAACTATAAGGCATCGTCACCAAGGAAGACAAGCCAGACCGTCCTCCTAATGATAGAAGCAGTATGCAACAGAACAGGCACCGAATGCCCGGAGTAACTACTTCCGGGCATTCTTTGTGTTACGCGGATTCGCCTTGTAATTCCGGTAAGCCTCGAAGCAGGCCGCCGACAGCATCAGCCAGGCTCCGCTCGCGGCATAGCCGCCGATCACATCACTCGGATAATGCACCCCCAGATAAATCCGGCTCCAGCCGATCCCCCCGGTCATCAGCACAGTGAACAGAATCAGCAGTAAACGCTCGCTCCGGTTATGCATGTGCCGCCACAGCAGGTAGGCAATGACCCCGTATAAGGAGAAGGCCGCCATTGAATGTCCGCTGGGGAAGCTGTAGCCTGTCTGCTCAATCAGCCTGTGAATGGTGGGACGCTCCCGGTGGAACCACAGCTTCAAGAGCGTGTTCAGCAGCTGGGAGCCGAGGCCTACCCACAGGAACAGGGCAAGCTCCAGCCGGTGCTTCAGCGCGAAGAACAAGATGAGCATAGTCAGCATAGAGATCCCGACCGCCAGCTTCGAGGAGCCGACCAGGGATAAGCCTTTGGCCAGCGCCGTCAGCGGCGGGGACTCCATCGATTGCACGAACCGGATCACTGCATGGTCGAAGCCCTGGGCCCCACCCAGCTTAACCAGCAATGCGATCAGGATAAAAGCCAGCAAAAACCATATAAAACGCCGGAATCCGCGGGACCAGTAATGATAATATAGCATAACTACCCCCTTGTCTATTTGTCAGGCCTTATGAACACATTTCCTGGGAAGGTCTGTCCCGTGTTATAATGGCCTGGAGAAATTATTTTAATTAAAGATGGAGTGCTGCCAAGTGGAAAGTCTAAAATTGCAGGAACGTTTGTTGAACCAGTGCATCTCAACAAAGATGCCTGTGACGATCTTTACAACTAACGGAGTCAAAATGCAGGGACTGGTAACCTCTTATGACGCTTATACGATCACCTTGCAGGGTCAAGGTGACGGGAGACAGAATGTACTCTTCAAATCGGCAGTCTCTACCGTGGTGCCGCTGAAGCCCGTCTCACTCAAATAAGCTGTCTGCACGGCGCACATTCTAACCTAAGCTACTACAAATGAACCGTTCAGGAACTCAAAAGGAACACCGGAGCAGCATCCCGGTGTTCCTTTTGCCTTTGTCTCCTTAGGGCCAGGCTGCCTGTCCTACGCAGGGAAGACCGCCGGCATCACGCACACCGGCTTCGACAGCTCAGCTGTATTGCCGGTGAAGCTCAGGCGGCCGCTGCCTTCGTCCAGGGAGAAGACAACCAGATTATTGCCGTCCCGGTTGGCAACAATCAGATATGCACCATCCGGTGTAACCGTGAAATGGCGGGGATGTCCGCCTCTGGTGGATACATGCTCTACCAGGGTCAGCCCGGCCGTCTGCGGATTCACAGCGTACTGAACGATGCTGTCATGTCCGCGGTTCGAGCCGTACAGATATTTGCCATCCTTGGAGAACGAGATCTCTGCACAGCTGTTCTGGCCGGCCCCATATCCATCAGGCAGTGTGGATACGGTAGCAGCCGTCTTAAGGGTTCCTGCCGCAGCATCATACAGGAAGGATGTCACCGTGCTATCCAGCTCATTAATGACATAAGCGGACTTCCCGTCTGGATGGAACACGAAATGCCGCGGTCCTGCTCCGGCATGCAGCGGGGTATCTCCAATCGCTTCAAAGGTTCCCGCTTCTGTATCTATCCGGTAGCTGCGGATCAGATCCAGTCCCAGATCCGAGACGAACAGGTAGCGTCCATCAGGGCTGAAGATGGCCGAATGCGGATGCGGACGGTCCTGGCCCGGAGTCGCCCCATGTCCTGTATGCTGAGCGATATCCGTCAATGCTACAGGCAGTCCGTCCTGATCCAGCTTCAGCAGTCCGACCGATCCCCCGTGATAGCTGCATACGACCAGATGTTCATTCCTCACATCCCGGTTAATGTTACAGGTCGTGCTCTGTCCTGTGCCTTCCGAAGGCATAGTCTGAATCCGCTGCAATTCGGTCAGCATGCCTGTCTCAGGATCGATAGCGAAGGTTATAACCTCCCCTTCCTTGCCGCCCGTACCGTTCGGCTTCTCCCCTATGGCATACAGCTTCCGCCCGGAAGGGTCCACATTGACAAACGTAGGATTCGTCAGGCCTTCTGCGGTATCCAGGCGCTCCAGCGTGCCTCCGGCTTCACCGTCAAAGGCAAACACCTGGACTCCGCTCTCTTCTGCGGTGGCATATGAACCGGTAAATAACAGCAGCTTCGTCTTCTCGTTCATCTAGAATTCCTCCTCAAGTTAAATAGCCATCTATATAATTTACATTTTTTCGTGAGAGATGACAAATGCAACGGAAAAAATGACAAAAAACATTTCAAAAATAAGACTTCTCAAAGCAAACAGAGTATGATATAATGAAAGCGCTAACATTAATGTTATTAATCAAGATAAAGGGGGAACACGAATGAGCAGCCTGCTGGAAGCCAGAAATGTATATGAGGACTTCGAGGTGGAGACAGACATTCTGTTCTTTAAGGTCGGGGACCATGACCTGGTCATTTTTCACGGCAGAAACTACAATATTAAAAAGAGAATGACTGCCGAGCAACTGAACCGCTTATTGTCGAGCAACAGCTATTATCATGTGTACGGCGGCTGCTACGTGAATCTGAACAAGATCAGTTCCATCGAGGACGACTGCATCTACTTCGGTGAAATGGGCCTCTATGCCAAGTCTGTACGGGTTCCAAGACGCAAGCAGGAGAACATCCGTCATCTGCTTAGGGGACTGAGCTCTTAAGCCGGAGCGTTATCCGCACACCTCTTGCACCTTGGTACTATTCTATTCGAATCATTACAGTCTCTCTCATCAGGCCGGAGCGCATATGGGGACACCCGTGCTGCTCCGGTTTTTCCTGTGTTTTACCTGTTTCTTAATGGAATCTTAAAAAGTAATTGTGCTTTTTTATACTTTCTTAAGGTTTGGAATTCTGTTTTCTGGTAAAGTTGTAGAAAGACAGGCACCACCTATATTGAAGGGAGTCATTAATTATAATGGACAAAAAAGATTTCAATGAAAATGAAAAGCTAGAAAACGGCATTACGCCGGAAGAGAATGACGCTTCTGTGAGTACTCCGGAAGAAGTTATTGAACCTGCCGGAACAGCCCCTGTACCGCAGGAACCTGTACGAACAGCTCCAAGAGTTGAAGAAAGCGTTCCCGTGATGAACAAAGTCGGCGGCGGCGGTACTCCTCCTTCCTCACCTGCTCCATCCGGCGGCAGCAAAGGCTGGATGATTGCATCGCTCGTACTGGCAGCAGCGCTAATCGTAGTGCTGATTGTACAACCTTTCAAGAAAGATGACAGCAAAATTGCAGTTGCTTCTGTGAATGGAACAGACATCACCAAAGCGCAGCTGTATGATAAATTGGTTGAAGCCGGCGGGGAATCCACCCTGCAAAACCTGATCACCACTACACTGGTGGGCCAGGAAGCCAAGAAAGCCAACATTAAGGTTACCGATGCAGACATCAATGAAGAGATCGAGAACCTCAAAACCCAGTTCGGCGGCGAGGAAGCTCTGAATAACGCTCTGCAGCAGAGCTCGATGACCATTGAAGACCTGAAGAAGCAAATGCCGCTCCAGGTTGAAATCCGCAAGTTGGTAGAACCGAAGGTAACGGTTACCGATGATGAAATCTCCAAATACTTCGAAGAAAACAAAGCGAAATACAATCAGGAGGAAGAAGTTCGCGCTTCCCACATCCTGGTGAAGACCAAGGAAGAAGCTGAAGCCATCGTTAAGCAGCTCAAAGAAGGCGGAGACTTCGCTGCACTGGCTAAGGAAAAATCCGCTGACACCGGCTCGAAGGACAAAGGCGGCGATCTTGACTTCTTCAAACGCGGAGACATGGTTGCTGAGTTCTCCGATGCTGCCTTCAAGCTGAAGGTTGGCGAAACCAGCGGTGCAGTGAAATCCGATTACGGCTACCACATTATTAAGGTTACCGACCGCAAGGAAGCCAAGGAATATACACTGGCCGAGAAGAAAGACGAGATCAAAAAGACGCTGATGTCCCAAAAGGTATCCGAGATGTCTGCTACCTGGCTCGCTGATCTGAACAAGAATGCCAAAATCACGAATACTTTGACCGATAAACCGGATGCATCTGCTACTCCGGCAGCTAGTGAAGCACCTGCTGCTGCAACAGAAGCTCCTGCAACGGAAGCTCCTGCAACGAAATAACGAATAGCGCATTGGTGTACAAGCTATACTTACAAAGAGGACAGGCGGATAACCGCTTGTCCTCTTTGCTTATGCCCAGATGGACGCCTCACCAACGGAGTCCAGGCAGAGGGGTCAGTGACCTTTTTTGCGGATTTGCTTATCGTGATTCTCGCCCCACTCCTTGGCTTGTGCAGTGGCAATGGCGATGGCCCGCCCCTCCTCATATCCGTCCTCCAGCAGCGCATTGGCGATCTCCACCGCTTTGTTGCGAACAGGCGCCGTGAAATTCTTCAATGAATCCGGATAGTTCTCCTTGTTCCATGGCATGACAAAAACCTCCTTGATCTGGCTATATTTATACTTAGCCGGATCAGGGAGGTTCTAAACTGCTTACCGCAGGGTTTGCTTATTTAATTACCTTCACGCGCTCTTCAATCGGCTGGAATTCCTTCTCGCCTGGAGGAGTCAGGATGTTACCGAATGGCATCTGGGCAATCAGCTTCCAGTCCGCAGCAATACCAAAGGTCTCCTTCACTTCATCATCGATCAGCGGGTTATAGTGCTGAAGGGAGGCTCCCAGACCTTCTTCGGCGAAGGCAGTCCATACTACATATTGCAGAATCCCGGAGGACTGGTTGGACCAGATCGGAAAGTTCTCAGCATACAGTGCAAAGTTCTCCTGCAGGTGCTTCACCACTGCCTGATCTTCATAGAAGAGCACAGTGCCGTAGCCGGCCTTGAAAGAGGACAGCTTCTGAGCTGTGCCTTCGAATTGTTCAGTAGGAACGATCTTACGCAGGGTTTCTGCTGTAATATCCCACAGCTTATCATGTTGTTCACCCAGCAATACTACAGCTCTGGAGCTTTGCGAGTTGAAGGAAGTTGGGCTATGTAGAACAGCCTCTTCTACAATCTTCTGAATTTGTTCATCAGAGATTGGGGATTCTTTACTGATGGCGTATATGGAACGTCTGCCTTTTACCGCTTCAAAAAAAGTCTTAGACATAAAATAACTACCTCCATTTAATTAAGTAACTTACTTTTTTTAATCATAACACTTTTCCGACCTGAATACAACACATCATTCACAACTTTTTCCTGTACCAGCTCTTTATTTGTATAACCGCTCTTAGTGTCGCTGAATTGCGTTCATTTATGCACCTTCCACTATTTTCTATAAGCTATTCTGGAGGTTTAGAAACAACGGCTAACATATCGTATATACAACCTGGTTATAAATAAGCTACAATGATTCAGCTAAAATACAGAAAGAAGGTTAAGCTATGCGCGTCTCGCTTCATAACCGCACAATCCATGCGGTGAAGCTCACCTTAATAATGCTTCTCTCCTCCATCCTCATCCTCAGCGGGTGTGAAGACTCCGCTTCTTCTGCCTTGAACACTGTTCCAGCAGTTGCTGAGGCCTTGACCCCTGCTGCAGAACCCGGAGAACCTGTATCCTTCTGGGTCGCCACCGATACGCATTATCTGGACAAAACCCTGGAGGACGGCGGTCAGGCCTTCCAGACCTATGTCACAGGCGGCGATGGCAAAATGCTTCCTTACAGCGATGAGCTGACCGAAGCTCTGGTCCGGGATGTGGAACAGAACAAGCCGGCTTTCCTCATTCTGAGCGGCGACCTCACCAATAACGGGGAAGAGGGCAGTCATAACGAGCTGGCCGCGAAGCTGCACCGGATGGAGGCTGCCGGAACCCGCGTCTACGTGACTCCGGGCAACCATGATATCAACAACCCCTGGGCCAGATCGTTCGACGGTGACAAGCAGGTCGTTGCCAAGCATATTAATGTAGAGGATTTCCTGCGCATCTATGATGATTTCGGATATAACGAGGCGGTCTCGCGGGATGCGGACAGCTTAAGCTATGCGGTGAAGGCAGCACCCGGCCTGTGGCTGCTGATGCTTGATAGTGCCCAGTATGCACATAACGAAGAATATAATTTTCCGCAGACCGACGGGCGCCTGCTGCCCTCCACCCTTGCCTGGATCGACGACAATGTGAAGCGGGCCGCTCAGGAGCATGCGTCTGTGATTACCGTGATGCATCATAATCTGCTGAGCCATACCTCCATGGCCGTCTCCGGGTTCAAGCTCAATAACAGCCAGGAGACGATGAAAGCTTTTCGCAGGAATGGGCTAAACCTGGTATTATCCGGGCATATTCATATGCAGGATATCCGCCGCGATCCTCCAGAAGCCTCGATAGATCCGGCCTTACCTGTCTATGATATTGCTACAAGCGCCTTCGCGGTGAACCCGCACCAGTACGGCAGAATGACCTTCGATCCCGCTTCGCGGGCCGTGACCTACCACACCGCTCAAGTGGATGTTGACGGCTGGGCCAAGGCCAACCACAAGACTGATCCGCACCTGCTGAACTTCAAAGCGTATGCGGAGCAGATTTTCGCAGAGAACTCATATGACAAAGCGATGAAACGGCTTAAGGAGAGCAGCTTCACGGAGGCGCAGAAGCAGTCGATGGCTGAGGTGATGTCGAAGCTGAACGTGAAGTATTTTGCCGGGAACGCTGCTGATTCGCTGGAGGAGATCCGGGCGATGCCGGGATTCAAGCTGTGGGAGAGTATGGAGGGCGGCTTCATGTCCGGATATATCCGCAGTATGGCGGAGCATGCAGAAGTGAGCAATACCTCGCTGGAGATGATTCTGACTACACAATAGCAGATAGCAAAGCCTCCCTTACGTTCGGCAATTCCTTGTGTGAATTGGTATATAGTTAAGATTTGAAATCCAAGCAGGGTCGGCGCTGCGGTGAACATTTGGACTTCCGGCCGCTGTTGTCCCCAGATTTCTTGATTTAAACCACTCTTCGTGGTAGAAATCCGGTGACAAAGGCGGTCGCTATCGCTCCTTCAGTTCCAAATTTCCCCTCCGCTTCTCTTTGCTTTTAATTTACGGATAACAGGGCTATGCCTTACGCTTACTTTGCGGTTCGCACTGGAGTAATTAGAAAAAAAGTTGAAGAAAGATCATTCTTCGGGTGTATGACTATCGGGCTCATTTTGCCGGTAAATCTCAAGCGTATGAACTCACTACTCGTACCATGTAGGATGTCTGCCACATACTTTCCATTTAGCGAGATCGTGAAATCCTCCCCGTTCTTCTCGAGTATAGATACCTCGTCCTCAATATCTCCGATTTCTGCGGTTTGGGATAACAAACGTAGTCTGTCGGCAGCGGTCTCTAACCTTATAATACTTTCACTCGCCAATACCGTCGTCCGTTCGACGGCTTTTAACAGAGGAGCTGTTCCAATTGTAATCTCTGATATAAAAGTGTGCGGAATCACATGGTGCAGGGACGGGTACTCCCCCTCAATTAAAGCAGATTGAACCATAATATGGTTAGCAGTGAATCTAACATGACGGTTGGTTACTTCAACTTCTGTTGTTCTGTCCTCGCCGTCCATGATTTTAACCGCTTCAACTAAATTTCTGCCAGGCACAATAATATGCCTCTCTATCTCAGCATCATGTTCCACATCTATAGTCCGGGAAGCCAGACGAATACCGTTAGTAGCCGTTAACTGTAACCGATGATTTCTATACTGAAAAGATACCCCGGTCAACACAGGCCTATGTTCTGATGAAGAAGCCGCTCCTGCCACTTGTAGGATAGAAGCCTTCAATAGTTGATTATTAACTGCTAATTTAAGTACAGCATGATTCTCAGCAGGATGTATCGCCGGATAATCTACAGCATCCATTCCGCATAACCGAATTTGTGTATGTTCTGAGGAGATAGTGAGCCGTAAGGATCTGTCGACTTCCAAAGTAATCATCCCAGCATCAGACTTACGTATGATTTCGCAGAAATACCTTGCCGGTACAACCACTTCTCCAATTCTCTGAACCGTCAAAGAGGTATCTTCCCCGGGAATCCGATACTGGATAGTCATACTGCTATTGCTTGCCGTAACTACTAGTTCATTGGTTAGAGCTTGTATATGAACCCCTGCCAGTATGGGAATCTGTTGGTTTGCAGGTACAGCCTTAAGCACTTGCTGAAGAGCTTTGAGAAGAATATCCTTGCTTACGTTGATCCGCACTGGCTTCACCCGCTTCCATAAGCTACATTACAAATCGGTAGACTCAATCAGAGATCGGATAAGCTCCGATCGGGACAATTTATGCTCTGCGCAATGTTGTTCAACCTTCTCCCAGAGCTCACTAGTTAAGGTTACCGAGACTTTTTTCGTTACACCTATGTTCTTGCGGCCTGCTCCCTCCCGGGGACCTCCTCTTGCAGACATGAACCCTAATTGACCTTCTTTATTAGAAAGACCTATTTTTAGATCATTTTGAGTCAATTTAATTAGTCCTCTCATTTTTTGATTTAGGTTACCTATTTCAATATTTCTATTATTATTTTACCACATGACTTATAGACTTACAATGTTACGAATGAATGATGAACCTGGCTGTATACCAAAAAACTGACCTCGCAATTAAGCAAAGGCCAGTTCAACATGTAGCGTTCCATGAGTTATACGGTTAAGTCACCATCCGATCACCATTCCTCCCGCCGCACCGGCCACCACAACCAACCAAGGCGGCAGCTTCCAGAAGACCAGCATTACGAACAGAATGACAACGAGGGCAAAGTCCAGCGGCGCAAGGATGGCTGTCGTCCACAGGGGGTCGTACCAGGCGGCCAGCAGAATTCCGACCACAGCAGCATTGATTCCGGTTAAGGCTCCTTGCATCCGGGGGCTCCTTCTTAAGCTGTTCCAAAAAGGCAATGCGCCCGCAACCAGCAGAAAGGCTGGCAGGAAAATCGCGAGCGTGGCCAAGATGGCCCCGGGCACACCGGCGGTCATTGCTCCAAGATAGGCGGCAAAAGTGAACAACGGACCCGGTACAGCTTGCGTGGCCCCGTATCCCGCCAGGAAATCGGCTTGGCTCACCCAGCCGGCAGTAACAACTTCTTGTTCCAGCAGCGGAAGCACGACATGTCCACCGCCGAACACCAAAGCACCGGAACGATAAAAGCTGTCAAATATCGCTAACGGTCCCGCCTCAGCCGTACCTCTAAGGAACGGGAGCACTATCAGGAGTACGCCGAACAATGCTAAACAAACGATGCCAGACGACCGGCGGATGGGGATCGGAAGATTTGTCACGTTCTCCGCAGAACTGTGGCGGTACAGCCATACCCCGGCTATGCCCGCTACAGCAATCGTGAGAATCTGGCTGTAGCCCGTCTGCCATGATAATGTAACACCTGCCGCTATAACCGCGATGCCTACTCTTTCCCGGTCCGGGGTCAGCTTCTGCCCCATACCAAGGATGGCCTGGGCAACAATTGCTACAGCTACGATCTTCAGACCGTGAATCCAGCCCGCATCGGCAATATCATAGCCCTGCAGCAGGAAGGCAAACGCGACCAGCGCAAGGACGGAAGGCAAAGTGAAGCCCAGCCAAGCGACCAACCCGCCCAGCCAGCCTGCCCGTATTATCCCGATGCCAATCCCCACCTGACTGCTCGCGGGACCCGGTAGGAACTGGCAGAGCGCTACCAGATCCGCATAGCTCCGTTCATCCATCCATCTCCGGCGGCGGATATATTCATTGTGGAAATAACCCAGATGGGCGACCGGTCCGCCGAAGGAGGTAAGACCCAATTGGGCCGATACAAACAGGATCTCAAGTAAAGCTCCAGCCTTCCCCTTCCGATATTCTCCCGGTACCGTCTGTTTCTCTGCTTGCATACCTGTTGCTCCCTTGCCTCCAGAATGTATACCTCATTCCAGATTATCATCCGCGTTCAAGCATTGGATAAAAGGTGCAGCAGTGTTTCGTAAATATGCAGTGAAAATCGGCATTTAAGGAGTCAGCTTGACACTCTCCAGCCGGTCAATCAGCTTACGAAGGCCAGCTTCATCCGCTCCATAAGGGCGGACATCCTCTCCAAGCAGCTTATCCATCTCTTCTCTGGCGAACGTGAAGCTGTAAGTTATACCTTCATCAGCAAGTGAGTAATTAATAATATCCGCGTTATCAATCAGGCTGAACAGCAGGATCGAATTATGCAGGAGAGGCTCCCGGCTTAACGCCTGAAGCTCATCGTTCCACATTCCCTTAATATCGTTCACTGTATAATTGATGGTTAACTCATACGGGCGGGAGCCGGTTGTCAGCTCAATGCCTGCCCTCTCCAGTCCCTGGGGCAGCGGCATTGCACCAAGCAGCGCTGTGACCTTGCTGGGGTCGCCAATATACTTTGTCTTATTCTCCAGCAGCTGATCCACCGTATAACCGGAATATAGCTGCTGCGACGGACGATGCACAGGCTTGGGATTAGCGGTACATCCAATCAGCAGGATCACAAGGACGAGGGTAAAAGCGGCCACACTCCCCGAGGTCGGCTGGCGGTAAGCAAGAATATGCTTAATCCGTGCCTTTACACTGCTCTCTCCAAAAGCCAGCGGACTGCCGGTCATAAGACCGCTCCGGCGGGTTGAAAATCCAAGCAGGGAGCCTGAGTAGCTGCTTTTAACCTGCGGACCCAGCTTCCGGATCACCGCCTCATCGCAGGACATCTCCATATCCTTGCTCATGAGCACAAAAGACAGCCACATCAGCGGATTGAACCAATGGAGAATGACCAGCAGGAACATCAGCGGCTTGATCAGGTAATCCCGCCGGTTAATGTGAGTCTGCTCGTGCAGCAGGATATGGGACAGCTCCTGTTCACTCATCCCGGCCGGGATATAGATCCTTGGCTTCAAGAAGCCGAATACGAACGGAGTCATGATCTGGTCCGTCTCAAAGACATGCCCCTTCACAATTGTTGCTGTACGGACACTGTGCATGACTCTCACATAAGAGAACACGCTGTACAGGAGCAGTACTATAACACCTGTCAGCCAGATCATACTGCCGGCCCACAGGATGACTTGCACCGGATTCACGCTTGCTGACGGTGCTACCGGCGGAAGCAGGCTGTTCCACAGGCTTCCTGCTGAACCTGTTCCGGTGTCCAATGCAGGTTGCGCTTGCCTCCCTATATTCTTCGGAACGAATTGCAGCTGCCCTGTGCCGGACGAGCCTGCAGGCCCTGCCAGCCTCAGGATACTGAAGCTTGAAGTGAAGCTTACCGGCAGGATCAGCCTGATCATTACTGCGGACCACAGCATATAGGAGAAGATCTTGGGGGCGCGCCGCAGCAGAACTCTCGCCAGTATTACGGCGACGGCTACATAGCTGGCAGTAATGCTCATGTTCAGAATGCTGATCCACAGGTCCGTCATTGGGAGGCCTCCTCGATAATCCTCTTCAGCTCTGCCGCTTCCTTCGCGGACAATTTCTTATCCCCGAGAAAAGCAGTCAAAAACTGCGGCAACGACCCGCCAAAGGCTTTGTCCACTACCGTCTGGCTCTCATGCCGCTGCGCCTCCGACTTCGGGATGACAGCTGTGACCATGGCCCCCTCGTTTCTGAGAATTCCCCGCTCACATAGCTTTCTTAACACGGTATAGGTCGTGGATTTCTTCCAGCCCAGCGCCGAGAGGCTCAGCTTCACCAGCTCTGTAGAATTAATCGGCTCATGATCCCAGATCAGGCAAGCGAATTTATATTCAGCATCATATAATTTGTAGGGCTCCATCCTGTTCACTCCTTATAAGTTTATTGCAGTAGACCTAATGACGTTAAGTCTATTGCAATAAACCTATATTGTCAAGGCAAGACTGGTAACTCCCACAGAACAAAATGCCTGCGGCATCCCCATTGTGGTCGGTTTTTCGACCACATCCGGCCCACACGCCTCTGCCGCACCGAATGTAGTCGGTTTTTCGACCATATCCAGCCCACACGCCTCTGACGCACCGAATGTGGTCGGTTTTTCGACCATATCCGGCCCACACGCCTCCGCCGCACCGAATGTGGTCGGTTTTTCGACCATATCCAGCCCACACGCCTCTGCCGCACCGAATGTGGTCGGTTTTTCGACCATATCCGGCCCTCACACCTCCGCCGCACCGAATGTGGTCGGTTTTTCGACCATATCCCGCCCACACGCCTCTGACGCACCGAATGTGGTCGGTTTTTCGACCACATTCGGCCCAGATGACCACGCGCTGTCCATGTGTCCGGTGTAATCCTATTACTGATTCAGAATATAGTCATCCTGCCGATGCTCCAAGACACCGGACGAAAATCATAATTTCCTATTCAACAAAAAAACCGGAACCGCCTGATTACTCAGGGGTCCCGGTTTTTTGACTAGAACGTTACTTCTTACTGACGTTCGATCCAGATATAGCCGTCATCATCCACTTCAACCGTGGCGTGCAGGCCTTCGGCCAATACACGCAGCGGCACATTAGCATCTCCGTACTCATCTACGAATACGGCTAACGGAAGCTTCACGGTCTTGCCGGCAATTTGTGCCTGCGCGGAACCGATTTTGAATACGAGCTGATCGCCGTATACATCGTCGGTAACCTTGATCGACTTGTTAGGCCCATCCCACTCTACCTTAGCGTCCAGATCCTCTGCCACATAGCGCAGCGGTACATAGGTAGTGCCATTCTTCACGACCGGATAATAGTAATCGTCGTCCGGTGCGATCATCAGGCTCTTGGAGGTAATTGCCATTTCCTCTTTGAGCAGCTTATAGACGGATGAATTGGCATCGAAGCTTCTCAGCGTCTCACCCGGCGTAAGATCTCCCTTGGAGTAATCAATTGCGCCTGTCGTGCTGATCGGATCAGCTGTTACCGGACCATTCACATTCCAAGTCTCGGACACCAGCTTCATGTTGATGCTCTGCAGCGGCAGATATTCATCGGCCGGAAGAGCAACACTCAAGTCAATGTTCTGTTTGCGGACATGGAAGCCGCTATCCACGAAGATATCCGCAGTCAGCTTCGTATCCTTGCCGAGAACAGTCTTGAGTTCAGGGGTCGATTCATAGAGATTCTCCAGTTGCTTGTCATAGACGAGCAGGAGAGCATCCACCGCCAGCTTGGCTGCATCATGCACTACGGTGACTACCCCTTCTTTGTCTTCCAGCGGAATATCGCCCAGACCGATGCTGTTCAGATCTTCAGCTCTGTCTTTGATGAGCGGATACATGTAATCATACAGACCGCTGATCAGGGCAGTGAAGCCTTCGGTATCCTTAGACACAGATCTCAGGAAGCTCTTAAGCAATACCGGAAGCTCTTCCCCTGTAATTTCCGTATGTAGCTTCGTCAAGCTGGTTGGCTGGCCGTATACGGATTCATTTACTGATGTCACTGTGATCGCACCCGGATTCGGAAGATTCTTGATCACAAACTGGGAGGCCAGCTTAGTGAATTCCAAGGTCTTGGCAGGATCGGTTGCTTCCAGGCCGAGCAACATTTCATTGCTCTGAAGCGGCATGTAGAACGGCTGCTTCGCACCTTCTGCGGTGAAGACCAGGTTCTTCTGGTCGGTGAAGAGGGAGAAAGGAATCTTGAACTCCTTGTAACCCACAACTCCCGTGGCCGAGACATTGCCGTTATCCTGAACCTTCACATGGCCGAGCGTAAGCGATAAGGAATTAATAAGATCAACAACTTCACGGTCCTCTGCGGTGATGCCTGCAGCAGGAACAGCGCTCAGGGTCATCGTAGTGCTGGATTCAGAGGATTTGACATCCAGATCCCCCAGCAGTGCCTTATTGACATCGAAGCCGCCAACCGCCTGGCAGCCTGACAGAATCAGCAGCAGGGCGAGAATCGGCACCAGCCATTTGGTTCTTGCTTTCATTTTCTTCATAGCATGTCTCCTCTAGCTCATAATTTGGCAACGTACCCATCATCTCAGAGGAGCATCAATTTGTAAATACAGCACCTGGAAATGATGAACCCTCATACGCTAAATAAACTCCGCCATTCTATAAATACCCATTCTTTGAAAAAGAGAAACTTTACCAACGCAAGGATTGCTAAATGGGCCGGATAAAAGCACCACCAGACCCAGCGCGGCAGACGTCTCTTCTCCAGCAGCACCCAAAAACCCGGGGTCAGCGCAATCAGAAGGGTCGGAATTATGCTGGCCATCTGCACCAGCCAATGATAATAGAACAGATAGAATACATTCAGCGCCAAATGCGCCAGCACGAGCACATACGAATGGGTATACCGGAAGATCAGCACCAGCAGCAGGCCGTAAGCGTTGTAGTCGAGCGGCAGTGCATCCATCAGCAGCACAGCGATTACCACTACCGGAATACCCGCCCACAGATTCGGCAGCTTATCGAGCAGGGCAAGGACCAGCGCTGAGATCAGCAGGGTGAAGACGACGTTCCAGCCTCCCGGATGAATCGCCAGATTGTACGGAATCTGTGCCAACACCGCAATGACAAGCAGCCGCCGCAGATAGCGGGGTCTGGAGGAGGTATGGATATAGCCTTGCGCCAGCGCGTAGCAGTAGATCGGGAAGGCAATTCTCCCCACATATCTCCAGGCAAGCTCACCCGGGAAAAAGATCAGCCCAACATGGTCAATCAGCATGGTCAGCATGGCAATAATCTGCATCTGTAGCCTCCTGTTACTATCATGAAATATAAAGCACCTTAGGTGCTATTATCCATGCCAGAGCCGTATGCTGCAAGCTGTGCGGGAGAACTTGTACGACAGGCAAGCCGGAGCCGCTCCCTCTGGAGCAGTTCCGGCCGGGTTCTATCTTACTATCAGGCTGTCTTCGACTTGTTATAGATATCAAAGCCTACCGCCAGCAGCAGCACCAGTCCCTTGATCCCCTGCTGCCAGTCTACGCCGAGGCCGACGAGCGACATACCGTTGTTCATGACGCCCATGACCAGACCTCCGATAATAGCACCGACTACGGTTCCGATTCCCCCGGACGCGGAGGCTCCGCCGATGAAGCAGGCAGCGATAGCATCCAGCTCGAAGTTCGTACCGGCCTTAGGGGTAGCCGAGTTCAGCCGGGCCGCGAAGACCAGACCGGAAAGGGCAGCGAGTACACCCATGTTGACGAATACCCAGAAGGTCACCCGTTTGGTTTTGACGCCGGAGAGGCTTGCTGCCTTCTCATTGCCGCCCAGGGCATAGATATGCCGCCCCATGGTCATGTGGTTCATGACGAAGGAGTACAATACGATCAGCACCATCAGAATCACAAGGATATTAGGAATCCCGTTATATTGTGCCAGAACATAGGTGAACAGGTTGATGACGATCACCAGCGCAGCAGCCTTGGCAACGGACATCCAGACCGCAGACCGCTCAAAACCGTACTTCACTGTGATCCTGCGGCTGCGGATTTCCTGATAGATCACCAGCAGCGACAACAGAACACCGATGATCAGGGTCAGCACATTCAGCGAGCCCACGCTTGCGACATCAGGAATGAACCCGGAGCTGATCTTCTGAAAAGTCTTCGGGAAAGGTGCAATCGACTGCCCGTTCAGCACGATCATCGTCAGGCCCCGGAACAGCAGCATGCCCGCCAGGGTAACAATGAACGCCGGGATTTTGACATAAGCGACCCAGAAGCCTTGCCAGGCCCCGACCAGCGCGCCCATCAGCAGCGAGATGACTACGGCCAGCACCGGATTCAGCTCCATATCCACCATCATAATGGCCGACAGGGCACCGATGAAGGCAGCTACCGAGCCGACCGAGAGGTCGATATGCCCAGTGATGATTACCAGCACCATCCCGATAGCCAGCACCAGTATGTAGCTGTTCTGCAGAATGAGATTGGTCACGTTCAGCGGCTTCAGCAGAATGCCGTCGGTCAGAATTTGAAAGAACACCGAAATAAAAATCAAGGCAATGATCATGCCGTATTGGCGGATATTTTTTTTGAACAGTTCACTAATGGCTCCCATGCGGTGTTACCCCCTGCTTCGTGTCATAAATTTCATCAAAAGCTCCTGCGACGCATCCTTCCGCTCGACTTCCCCGCTGATCCGCCCTTCACACATGGTGTAGATCCGGTCGCACATCCCGATGATTTCCGGCAGCTCGGAAGAAATGACCAGCACGCCCTTCCCCTCTGCGGCAAGGCTGTTGATGATGGAATAGATTTCGTATTTGGCCCCGACATCGATACCCCGCGTAGGCTCATCCAGGATCAAAACATCCGGCTGGGCGTAGATCCATTTGCTGAGTACCACCTTCTGCTGGTTGCCGCCGCTGAGATTCACGGTTTTTTGCAGGATGCTGGGGGTCTTGATATTCAGCTTCTTGCGGTATTCCTCTGCGACCAGCACTTCCTCGTTCTCATTAATGACGCCATGGCGGGAGAGCTTCTTCAGGCTGCTGAGCGAGATGTTCCGCTTGATATCGTCGATCAGGATCAGGCCGTAATGCTTGCGGTCCTCGGTCACGTAGGCTAACCCATGCTCTATCGCCTGGCTGATGTTATTCAGGTGTACTTCCTTGCCGTGCATAAAAGTCTGGCCGCTGATCCGCTTGCCATATGACTTGCCGAACACACTCATCGCCAGCTCCGTGCGCCCTGCGCCCATCAGCCCGGCAATGCCGACCACCTCACCCCGCCGGATGTGGAGATTAATTTGATCCAGCATTTTGCGGCCCGCCTGTGTCTCATGATAGACATTCCAGTCACGGATCTCGAAGATCGTCTCTCCCAGATCCGGTGTGCGCTCAGGGTAACGGTTCGTCAGATCGCGCCCGACCATGCCTTTGATAATGACATCCTCTGTAACGGCATCCTGCTTCATATCCAGGGTCTTGATGGTCTGTCCATCCCGCAGAATCGTGACGGAATCCGCTATTTTCTCGATTTCGTTCAATTTGTGGGAAATGATAATCGAGGATATCCCCTGCTTCTTCAGCTCCAGAATGAGCAGCAGCAGGTTCTCGCTATCATCCTCATTCAGCGCCGCTGTCGGTTCGTCGAGAATGAGCAGCTTCACTTCCTTGGAGAGCGCCTTCGCGATCTCTACAAGCTGCTGCTTGCCGACACCTATCGTAGAAACTCCTGTAAACGGCGATTCCTTGAGGCCGACGGTGGTTAGCAGCGCCTTGGTCTTGACCGTCGTTTCGTTCCAGTTGATCACCCCGCGTCTGGCCTGTTCATTGCCGAGGAAGATGTTCTCCGAAATCGACAAATACGGAATCAGCGCCAGCTCCTGATGGATAATGACGATCCCCAGGCCCTCGCTGTCCTTGATATCCTTGAACTGGCATACCTGCCCCTGGTAATAGATATCCCCTTCATACGTCCCGTGCGGATACACTCCGCTAAGCACCTTCATCAGCGTGGACTTGCCTGCCCCATTCTCTCCGCAGAGGGCGTGGATCTCGCCTGCCTTCACCTGCAGATTGACTGACGAGAGCGCTTTGACGCCGGGGAATGTCTTGGTAATACCTTTCATCTCCAAAATAATTTCGCTCATGTGCCTCTCACCCAGCTTTCCTTGTGACTGTGCAGCGGTTCTCCGGCGGCGCTCCTTGCTCCGAAGCTGCCGCCGGTACCCGCCAGACCTGCGCTATGACGGCTATTGTCCCAGCTGATCCTTGGTGTAGTACCCGCCGTCCACCAGCACTTTATCCACATTGCCCGCATCCACAGAGACCGGCTCCAGCAGGTAGGACGGGACGATTTTGACCCCGTTGTCGTAGGTGGTGGTATCGTTGACTTCAGCTTCGGTCCCCTTCAGCACACTCTCCGTCATCTCCACTGCCTTCTTGGCCAGCTCGCGGGTATCCTTGAATACTGTCTGGGTCTGCTCTCCGGCCAGAATGGACTTCACGGAAGCCAGCTCGGCGTCCTGTCCGGTAACCACCGGAAGCTTCTTGTCACCGGAGCCGTAGCCTACCCCCTTGAGCGAAGACAGGATACCGATGCTGATGCCATCGTATGGAGACAAGACTGCGTCCAGATTATCGCTCGCATAGTTCGCACTCAGCAGGTTATCCATCCGTGACTGGGCGGCAGCGCCGTCCCAGCGCAACGTAGCTACCTTATCCATCGTAAGCTGCTTGCTGCGGACCACCAGTTTACCGGAATCGATATATGGCTTCAGAATCGACATGGCGCCGTCGAAGAAGAAGTAGGCATTGTTGTCATCCGGCGATCCGCCGAACAGCTCGATGTTGAACGGGCCCTTGCCGTCCTTCAGGCCAAGCTTCTCTTCAATGTAAGAGCCTTGCAGCACACCCACCTTGAAATTATCGAAGGTTGCATAATAGTCTACGAATTCACTTTTTTTGATCAGACGGTCATAAGCGATCACCTTAACGTTGGCGTCATGCGCCTTCTGCAGCACGTCCGTCAGCGCCTCACCGTCAATTGAAGCGATTACAATTGCGTTCACACCTTTGGTGATCATGTTCTCAATCTGCGAGACCTGATTCTCCACCACATCCTCCGCATATTGCAGATCTGTGCCGTAGCCCAGCTTCTCGAACTCCTTGACCATGTTGTTGCCGTCATTCACCCAGCGCTCCGAAGATTTGGTCGGCATCGCGATGCCCACCTTGCCCTTCGATGTGTCCCCGCCGCCGGAAGAGCTGCCAGCGCTGCTGGATGAATTACCACTGTTGCCGCATGCAGATAAGATGAGTACCAGTGTTAGCAGAAGCGTGATCATTGAATATTTTTTCATTCCTGCACTACCCCCTGAACTATTCTGATGTCTTCCACAGGTGTTCCCGTGTGACAAATCGAGTATAGCAACCGGGGGCAGGTGCCGTATTTACACTGAGGCTACTGTTTTTGTGAAAATATAACTTTTTATATGCAAAAAGGAATGCCCTCTCGCCTATAGATGGCTACTGAAGCATTCCCCACTATTCATTCTGTATCTTCAGTTACTTGCGTACCTCAGCCTGCACCCCTTTACGGAACTGCAGCGGCGCCACACCGGTCTGCTTCTTGAAGGCCGTGCTGAAATAATGCTGGGTCTCATAGCCCGACTGCTCCGCCACCTCGTTAATACTGAGGTCGGTTGAATGCAGAAGCTGGGCGGCCCGGCGGATACGGGTCTGGGTCAGATACGTGCCGAAGGATTGGCCCAGCTCCTGCTTGAACAGGCGGCTCAGATAGACCGGGGAGGCTTGAAGCAGGCCTGCTGTGGCCTCCAGGGTAAGCTCGCATTCGCTGTAATGCTCCTGGATATGCTGCTTCGCCCGGCGGACGAGCGGGGACAGCGGCTGCTCCTTGACCAGCGCCACCCGGCAGCTCCGGTAAGCGGCAGCAAGCTCTGTAATCTCTCCCTGGATCAGCCGCGTGCCGACTTCAACAGCGATTTTGAGATGGCTGCGCACTGCGGCCTCCACTCCGGCCAGGATGCGCTCACAGGCGGCATCCCACAGCAGGATAACGATCAATCCGGCGGCGTCCCGGAACATCACCTTGGGATACGGGTCCAACAGCTCGGCGGCGATATTCTCTATGGCGAACAAGAAGAGCTGCCGCTCTTTCTCCTTCATCGCCGGATGCTGGCCCTCCCACCTCCAGCGGATGATGCCGATCAGCTCCGGCCGCTGCGGCGGAAGCTTGAGGAATTGCAGCTGCTCCCGGATCTCCGCCTGGCTCAGATTACCATCCAGCCATTCCTGGCAGAAGCGCTCGCGCAGCAACGGGAAGTTCTTCATCAGCTGCCGGGAAGCCTGCTCCAGATGCTGGCTCTGCTGCCGCTCGGACTCCAGCTCATCGCGGACGCCCCGCAGCACCTGCATCAATTGCTTCGGCTCCGCAGGCTTGAGAATATAATCATTCACCTGCAGCCGGATCGACTCCTGGGCATAGGCGAATTCATCGTGGCCGGTGATCACAATAATCTTGCAGCCGGGCAGTGCCTCCCGCAGCCGCTTCATCAGCTCCATGCCATGCATAATCGGCATGTTCAGATCCACCAGGGCGATATGAATGGCATTCTCCACGGCCAGCTCCAGCGCCTCTTCCCCGTCTTCTGCCTCTGCCGTCACCTCCATGCCCAGGCTATCCCAGTCCACGCATTGCCGGATGCCCTCCCGGATAATGCGCTCATCATCGGCAATGATTACTTTCCATTTCTCTATCATCTGCGGATCATCCTCCTCTGTCCTAATCCTTCTCAGGGTAATGCTCACGAACAACCGGATGACATACGGTTACAAGAGTTCCCTGCCCCGGTCCGCTCTCAATCTGGATACCGTACGGCGCTCCATAGGTCAGCCTGATCCGCGCCTGCACATTCAATATGCCGTAGCCGCTTCCTGCGGTGCCTGTTACAGCCATGTCCGTCTCCGTACGCTCCAATTCTTCTGCGCCAACCGCTTCGAGCCGCTGTCTGAGCTCCTTCAGCTTATCCGCAGACATCCCTGCACCATCATCGCGTACGGTAAGATACAGGTCGTTGTCCCGTTCTACAACTGCAATGGAGAGGTGGCCGGGGCCGCGTCGTTCCTTGATGCCGTGATAGATCGCGTTCTCCACCATCGGCTGCAGCAACAGCTTAAGCACGTACAGCTCCTGTAAGTGCGGCTCCACTTCAATGGAATAGGTCAGCTTGGTGCTATAACGAACATGCTGAATTTTCAGATAGCTGACGATATGCTCCAGCTCATCGGAGAGCGGTATGATATCACTCCCTTTGCTTAAGCCCAGCCGGAACAGCCTGGAGAGGGACTGGACGACCTCGGCGATATCCTCCGCTCCCTTGCTGCGGGCCATCCAGTGAATCGTATCCAGCGTATTGTACAGAAAATGCGGCTTGATATGCGCCTGGAGACTGCGCAGCTCCGCCTCACGCTTTTGCCGCGCCTGAAGCTCGGTCAGGGATAGCAGCCGGCTAATCTGGGCCAGCATCGTATTGAAGCTGCGGCCGAGCAGCCCGATCTCATCGGATCGGCTGCCCCAGTAGCGGATCGTCAGATCACCGGACTGTGCCTTGCTCATGAAGGAGGCCAGCTGGCCGATAGGACGGGAGATCGAATAGGCCAGATAGAATGAGGCGGTCATGCCCAGCATACAGACCACAAATACAAACGTGACAACATTGAACGTAATCTCGCGGATTCCATAAGCCGACTCATCCATCGGGAACACGCCCATCGTGGTCCAGCCGGTAAACGGCGAGGTCCGGTAGATCAGCTGAAGCTTGCGGCCGTCTACTGTCTCCGAGGTAATGCCCGAGGACTCGGTGAACAGACCTGCCGGGATGTTACGCATTAAAGGGTGCTGCGGCGCGTAAATCATCTCTCCGCGATTGTCCACCACCGTCAGATATCCGGTTTTGCCGAGCGTGACATCTCTAGCCGTCTCCGCGATCACCCGCAGCTTCAGATCCACCAGCACCACACCCTGGACCACCTGCGTCTCAGGATTCACAATGGCCCGTACAGCAGAGACCACCTCGCTCTCCTTATAGTCCACATGGGACCTGACCGCACGGCCATACGGATGCCCGACGATCAGGAAGATCCCCTTATTCTCTGCCGCCTGCTTGTACCAGCTCTCCTCCGTCAGCCGGGTACCGGAACGGGTATACATCTCGTTGCTGATGAAATCGCCTTCACGGTTGACCAGCATGATGCCTGCTATCTCGGAGCTGAGTGTGGTGAATCCCTGCAGAAATTTGCGGATATTGTATTCCGCCGATTCCCCATTGCCCGCTGCGGGGTCCGGCTGTGCCGGAGCCGGTGACGCCCCCTTCAGGAACTTCTGGACGCCCGGATCGAACGAGATCAGGTACGTAATTTTCTGCAGATTCTCCACATCACTCTCTATGGCGGTATTTACCTTGCGGATGAGCTGCATCGTGTTCTCGGTACTCTGCTCCTCCACGATCCTGTCCACCGTCCAGCCAATCAACAGCCCCAGTCCAATGGAAGGCAGAATGCTAATCAGCAAAAAGTGAATAATCAGCTTATAGCGGATCGGCATATTATTCAGCTTCAGCTTCTCCATGCTCACGCCGGTCTTGTGCATCCCAGGCTCCCCCTCTGCCGCCTATTTGGCATAATAATTGTCCACATTCTGCCGCGTGACCACATCAATTCCGGTATCTACAGAATCGGGGACAGGCAGGGGCTTGTTATTGGCATAGGCCTCAGGATCAGCCTCCAGATCACGGTGCAGATGAAACAGCTCGGTCAGCGACCAATAACCCATATTCCAGGTGCCCTGGGCCATGGTTGCGGCAATCTTGCCTTCCTTCACCAGATCGAGTGTGCCTTTATCCGTATCGAAGCTGATAATCTGCGGGACCGGTCCGCTCCCAGGGGCGGCATCCACAGCTTCCGCGACCCCGATGCCTCCATTACTTTCCGTGGCAAAAATTCCCGCCAGCTGCGGATAACGCACCAGCAGCTGCTCGGCAGCCTCCCTGGACGCCACCTGATCTCCCCGCCCATCCTTAACCGCCACCAGCTTCATCTGCGGGTATTTGCTGCGAATTGTGTCCGTGAAGCCGTCCGTCCGCTCCTGGTGATTATGCTGATCCGGTGTGGTGATAATAGCTACCTCGCCCTTGCCCCCGGTCAGCTCGGCCATCTTATGCGCCGCCTTCGTTCCGGCATTATAATTGTCCGTTCCCAGGAAGGAATACGCCTTGCTGCCCTCCGCTCCCGAATCAAACAGCACCACCGGAATACCACTCTCCACAGCCTTGTTAATCGTCGCTGTAAGCAGCTTGGAATTCACGGCCGAGATGGCAATTCCCGCCGGCTTCTTGGCGATGGTCTGCTCCAGCACCGTCATCTGTTCACTCGCATTATGCTGGGTGGAGCCGTGATACTCGACGGATACATTAAGCTCCTCTGCGGCGTCCTCGAAGCCCTTCAGCACGCTTTTCCAGTAATCTATGCCGATCTGGAACGTAACCATCACGTATTTGTCCTCAATATTGCCGCGCAGTCCCGCAGTCTCCCACGGGTCTGCCGCATTCCCCTGCTGCTTGTAATTCAGCACGTAGAGTACGAAGATGCCGATTAGCAGCACGTAGACAAGCCCAAGCTTTTTCACATATGTAACCCCTTTCATAACAATGAATGCTGAAGGCCCTAGGTCCCCAGGTTCTTCCATCTATGTCCAATCTAGTCTACTGGCTTGGCAGCCGTTCCGTCAATTACGTTACTGGGCCAATAGTTAAAAACTCGTTATCTGCTACGACATTTTATGTCGTACCGCTTGTTCTATACTGGACAGGTACCATCAATTCAATGAAACGAGGATTACAAGAATGTCAAAAACCAAACGCGGACGGGTACTCTGGACCCTTCCTTCCCGTGGACGCGGCACCTGTCCGGTCTGCGGGACCACCCGGATCAAGCTGCTCTACACCAAAATAAAATCCGACGGCAGCGCCCTGAAGGTCTGCAAGCGCTGCGACAAAGCGACGCAGGTTAGAGTGGACGCAGCAACCAAGTAAAATGACGCAAGGATGCCCCCTGCTTCATGCTTCGTGCATGGATGCCGGAGCATCCTTGTTTCTTTGAGAGGAACGCTCACGCTGGTCTAAAGCACCATCTCCAGCTATACTGGAGGCTGACAGAAAGGAGCGGGAGCAGCATGAGCCATATTCACCGGATTCAGTGGTTTGACCAGCAAGTCCGCCAGCTTACTTATCCGAACAGCAGCAAGCTGGCGGAGCAGTTCGAGATTTCCAGGCGCCAGGCCCAGCGGGATATTGAATACCTGGCGGAATCGCTGCGGGCCCCGCTCCGCTATGTAGCGAAGCAGCGCGGATATATCTATGAGGACAACAGCTTCGTGCTCCCACATCTGTACATTACGGACGAGGAGCAGCGGGTGCTGAAATATCTGGCTTACCGGTATAGTCACTATGATTATGAGAACGCCCAGACCATCCGCAAGGTGGGCGGTCTGCTGGAGCGGTTCACGGCGCAGCCGCTTGCGGACAGGGAGATTAAGCTGCCTGTATTTGAAGTGAATCCCCACCGACTGCAGGTCATGGAGATGCTGGAGCAGGCTATTCAGGCCCGCAGGGTGGTCCATGTTCTCTACCTGAACGGGCAGGATCCCCCGCAGGAGCTGTATCTCTGTCCCCTACAGCTAAGCCGGCGGATTGAAGATGATTATCTCGTGGCCGCTGTGGAAGGAGACGGGCGGAGTGAGTATTACAACCTGTCGGGCATCCGTGAGCTAACACTGACCAGCAGGGTTTTTATAGCCGGGGAGAACGGCCCTGCAGCTCCAGCCGGGCAGGCCAGATCCTTGAAGCCGTTCACGGCAAGAATCCGGTTACCCGGAATACCCCGGGAGCCGTCTTGGGGAGGTTACCAGCTTCGCGCCGCTGACAAGGATATCTACGAAGTTGATTTTTATGATACCAGCGCGTTCATTGCACATCTGCTCCACTCGGAGTGGAGTGCCCTCCTGGCCCCGAAATGGCTGAAGGAGAAGCTCCGCAGCATCTGTGAGACAGTAGTGAGCCGCCTGGATGAACAGGAGAATGAACATTGAGCAAACGAACAGGTGTAATCCTTGACGTCCGGATGCAGCGTGAATCGAAATCCTTTACCGATGCGCTCTATGCCGTACTGACTGCCGCCGGGTTATTCGAGGGTCCAAAATTCATGCTCTCCGGGCTAAGCGGCATGGCCTTCAAATTCACCGTACATGAGAAGCTCCTCCCCATGTCTGTTACGGCTTACGGACAGTGGGGCACAGAGCATCGCCGGGCTGTCGACAACCTCGGGATCTTCTTGGTGGATGACGGCGGGAGAACCAGACATGATTCCTTCGGGGCGTATCAACGGATCGCTATTGACTGTGTCAAGCAGAGTCTGGACCGCGGTCTGGCCTGCCTCTACTGGATACCGGAATTCGGAGTGATTCATGGTTATGATGAGGATGACCGGGTGTTCTATGTACAGGATGGCTGGTCCGATGCGACACAATATGTGCTGTATGATAACTTCGGCCTTAACTTCACGCCCTTCTGGGACTGTATGTATGTCGGAGAGCGGGTGATGATTCCGTTGCAGGATACTGTACTTGAATCACTTCGGCTTGCGCTGGAGGATTGGGAGACTCCTCACAAAACACTTCCTGACTTAAGCCTCGGTTCAGGCCGCCTGGCCTACAGCTTCCTGATCCGGGCGCTTCAGCAGGGCGGATTCGACAGCTACGGCGCTATTTACATCCTTGAATCGTATATGACTTCACGGATCGAGATCTCCGCTTATCTGCAGGAGGTTCAGTCCGTATTGCCGGGGCTGGAGGAGGTTCAACACTTGTATGCTGAGCTGGTGGAGGGGCTGAGGGGACCGTTCACGGCTGCAATCTCTGAGAAGAACAGCGGCAAGCTGCTAATGCAAGTTCAGCTTCCCTCCCTCTGCTCTGCTTTGAAGAAGGCCTTGGAGCTGGAGGAACGGGCGATGCAGCAGGTTACAAAAATTTCTGGGCAGTACCCGGACCGGAAGCGGTCCACACTGCCCAGATGGGGGGCGCACACCGCACGATGAATGAACATCATAATAAGCACGCTTCAGCCGCTGCGGATCAGCCGCGTGTGCCGCCCGCTTCTTCTTTTGCAGATGCGATGCACCAGGTCCTGTCGGCCAAAGGCTGGTTCACACTCTCCAAGCCCATGCTGGCCGGAATGACGGCCTTATGTTTCCGTCTGTCGGTACACAGGCAGCTTCACCCGGATTCTGCTACGGCATATAACTGGGCGGCTGAACATTGCGTAGCAGCAGATCTGATTGGTATTATCGCCATGCAGGGTGCAGGCTTTAACTTCAGCCCTACCTTCCCTCTCTATCAGAAGCAGGCTATTTCAGAAATCCGCAGATCACTTGAGCAAGGCACCGGTGTGGTCTGCTGGAAGGACCGTTTCATAGTGATTACCCGCTGTGATGATGAACGGCAGCTTTTCTATTACACAGAGAATGCTTCTGCCGCAGAACTGGAGCTGCCTTACGAGCAATTCGGAAGGAATGAATCGCCATATTGGTATGGCCAAATCTATGAAGGCCAGATCCGCAAGGATATCGTTCAGGTGCTCAGAGAGTCCTTCATCCAGGCGGTGTATAAGGCAGAGGTTCATGATCTGATGCTGCCGGAATCGCAATATGCCTGCGGTTTGCAGGCCTATGATGCTATGCTGGAAGCCTTGGCGGACAACACCTATGATGCTGCCGGAGCTTATGAGACGCTGCTCTTCTATGCAGGTTTGAAGCAGGACACTGCAGCCTACGCAAAAGAAGCCAGCCAATATTGGCCCGAAGTTGAAGGCGTTGCAGAGCATTATGCAGCTCTGGCTGCTGTCTATAATCAAATAACGCACAGTCTATGCAAGCAGACTGTACAAGCTCCAGAGGGTCCATGTTCGCTGGATGCCCAATCTCTGCTTCCACTCCTCCGGGAAGCGAAGCGTATCGAGACCGCAGCGATCCAGTCCATTCGTCTGCTGCTGCGGGAGCCGATTGAGAACCGCTTCCATGATGTGGGGCTGCGCTAAGCCACGGCGGAGTGCTCAGAACATCAGCGACTCCGCATATTTCTCCCCTTCCAGCAGGTCATATTCGACCAGACGGTAGTCATCCAGCAGCGCCTGCTGCTCAGGGGTCAGCTCCTGCAGAATTCCGGTATCGCCCGGCCCGATTAGCACCTTCTTGCTAAGTCCCGGAATTTCCGCCCGTACCTGCTCCAGCAGCTTATAAAAGGCCGGCAGCGTCTGCCCGGATAACCGGAAGACCGCAGGGCCGAGAAAGGCCGGGCTAAGCGTCCCGAGCGGCTCTTTCCCGATCTCAAAGTTAGCGAGTACCAACAGCTTCGTCTCATGCTTCAGCCTTGGCTCCTGATCCCAGCCTGCTGCGGTATAGATCCCGGCGCTGAGCGCAGGCAGATGATCTCCCCAGAACACCGCGATGGTGGACCGCTTGATCTTCAGCAGCTCCTGCTGGAGATAAGCCATGGCCTCGTCTGTCAGCTTGGTATCCTGCACATAAGTCTCCAGCTCATCCTTCTGCTCTGGCAGTCCGCCTTGAACGGTGATGGTATTCGGTCCGTTCAGGCCTTTGGTGAAAGGAAAATGATTCTGCATCGTCACCAGATGCAGGAATGCCGGGCCCGATGCCTCTTGAAGCTGCCGGACCGCCTCCTGTACAGCTGCTTTATCCGAGACATACCCCTCTGGAGTCAGGCGGTCAGCGTCCGGCAGATCCTTCTCACTTGTGAAGCGGTCGAACCCCAGCACCGGATAGACACGGTTACGGTTATAGAAGGTATCATCGAACGGATGCAGCGCCAGTGCCTCATACCCTCTGTCCTTCAGAATACTGACGATCGACGGCAGGGAGGACATTTTGACGATGCGCTGTTGATAAGGAATCGTTCCATCCCCCAGAAAATACATCGACAGCCCGGTCAGGGCCTCGAACTCCACATTAGCCGTATTGCCGCCGAATTCCGGGGACAGCAAATAACCGGACGGCGTCTGGCCCGCCACCCCATGGATGAACTTCAGCGGATCTTCGCTAAGCGTATATCCGGGCAGGCGCGTAGGGTCGAAGAACGCCTCATTCATCATAAACAGAATGTTCGGCTGCTCCCCTGGCGCGGCCTGTGCCGGCGCCTCCGGCAATGCCGAATACTTGGCAGCTACCGCCTCAACCGCTTCGCGGGTGTAGCCCTCCGGCTTGTCCATCAGGCTCTGCCTCAGATTCCCGGCGAACGCATACACGAACCCGTTCTGCGTATAATTCACCTTCTGATTCCAGAAGATGTTCTGATAGCTCATTGCTGCAACAACCGGAGATTGACCGGTGACCAGCACAAGAAACCATGCGCTGAGCCCTACAGAGATCCCCGCCAGCGTCACGCGCAAGGACAGTCTGATCCGGTTCTTCGGCAGCTTAATAATCACAAGGACCAGACCGGCAACCAGCAGAACAGCGGTCCCTATAGCAAACGGAGAGATCATCCCGCTGGTAATCTTGCTCATTCCTTCGGCATTCTTCAGCAGCATCAGATCCCACGGAAACAGCGGTTCTCCTCTCGTAGCCAGCTTCTGATCACTGGCAATCCCCAGCAGCACGAACAGCGCCGAGATCACCGCCGGCCCCGCATACGCATTCGGCACGATCACTGAGCTTAAGAGCAGGATGAAGAAAATAAACAAACTTCCGGTACAATACAGCCAAGGATAAGCGCCAACCCACTTTAGCGCATGAAGCACATCCATCCGAAAAGAAGCAGCCTGCAAAAACAAATTCAGCCCAAATCCTATAGCCAGTAAAATGATCAACAAATACAACAAACGCTTCGATGGCAATATCCGAGACAAGTTCATTCACTCCTAACTATTAAAGGAGTAGTATACGCCTTTAAGCTTAAAACCGCCTTAAAATTCATTTCCCAAATGAGTACAACGCTACAAAAAAGAGCAGCATCCATACATCAGACGCTGCTCTTCTCTTTTCTTTTCTATTCTCATCCCAGCGGGATAGACTGAAAAGGATAATAACTAATTAGGCCAAGGATTGAAGGGGGATTTTGGAACTGTAGGAGCGGTAGCGTCCGCCTTTGTCCCCGGATTTCCACCGCGGTAAGCGGTATAAATCAAGAAATCTGGGGGCAACAGCGGCCGGAAGTCCAAATATCCACCGGAATGACGCCTGTGCCTAAGCCGCCTAAGCCTACTTCACGTATATCCGGCTGCTCTCCTCCCAATATTCCCCAGGCTCCAGCCCGAACAAGCCGATGTCATCAGCAGGCAGATCCACCTTTGGCGCATTCACCAGGTTGATCTGCGGCTCAGGACAGAAGAAGCCTTCGGTTGCTCCGTTGTTCCAGATCATCCATTGCTTATACGAGGTACCCACATCATACACCAGCGTAACTCCGGCCTTGCGGTCGGTCAGCTCCATCCGGTTCCGTCCATTCTGGGCGGCTGCGGTATAGTGGTTGTCCATAGACGCGTAGAATGGATACAATCCTTCGCCGCGCAGAGCTACCTCATCAGCAGTCAGCTCCTGGAATTTGCCGGTTGGCAGCATCCGCTCGTTAAGCTCCCAGCGTTCGCCGATCGTTAGCTTAACACGGTAATCCTGCGCGCTGCTGCCTGGGGCGAACGGAGCATTAATAGCGGTATGGAACGCCAGCAGGCAAGGCATCAGCACATCACCGTCATTGTGGACCAGCAGCTGCTGGGACAGGCCGCCTTCACCGAGCGTGTAGCGCAGCTTGATCGTATATTTGAACGGCAAATACTGATAGGACGGATGGTTCTCATCCACCTTGATCGCTACAGTGACGAAGCTTTCGCTTGTGCCGGTACCGAATTCCTCTACCTCCCATGCTGCTGTATGTAGGAAGCCATGCAGATGATTGCCGGTTTTGGCTTCATTGACAGGCAAATGATAGGTCTGTCCATTCCACGGGAACTCTCCATCCTCATAGCGGTTCGGCGGAAACAGTACAGGAATGCCGTGAATGCCCGGGTTCGCCTTGAATGCTTCCATCTCTTCCGCGCCAGGCTCATGCAAGAAACGGTAACCGCTCTCAGTATCCCGGAAGCAGATCAGATTCCCGCCGATGCCCGGCAGAATAGCCGCTTCATAACGGCCGGCCTTCAGCCAGACAGCGGCTTCTCCCTCATAGTGTCCTTCAAATGCTGTAATCGGTGTCATTACAATAATCCCCTTCCATATGATCAAAATGACTCTCTCATAGATAGAGTACCACATCTGCCGGAATGGCAACATGCCATTTTTACAGCTGCTCGACTTCGACACTCATGACATGCTCGATTTTTTTCACATCATAATAGATTTCCGTAGCATAATCCTTGTCTGGTGCAGAAACGACCATGTCGATCATCTGCCTGCCATCCTCAAGATCCTTGATCTTCATTCGCCGGATGGTCCGGCCGGTTTTGCGCGTTTTGCGCTGGTCGGTCATGACATGCCGCTGCTCAATCTTCTGAATCACATCCGTCAGGATATAGTTCGGTTCCATAATGATTTTGATGGAGATCTCGTGCTTGTTCAGCACTTCAGGTCCGATGGCTTTGATAAGCAGAGGCACAGCGTTAACCGCGAACATAAGCAGTATAACCGCATAACCCGCCTCTACATAAAAGCCTGCGCCAACTGCAATTCCGATACCGGATGCCGTCCAGATCAGCGCGGCCGAGGTTAAGCCGGAGATCGCATCTCCGCCTCTGCGCAGAATAACACCCGCTCCCAAAAAACCGATACCGCTGACAATCTGCGCTGCCAGACGCATCGGGTCCATATTGGGATGATCCGGTCCGCCGAATTTGTCATACGCATGAATAGATACCAGGGTTACCAGACAGCTGGCGATGCTGATGACCATACTGGTCCGGATTCCCAGCGGTTTCTGTTTCAATTGGCGGTCAATGCCGATGAACAGCCCGAACAGCATGGCCACAAGCAGCTTGATGATTGATTCCATATGCAGCAGGTCCATATTCATAATTTATTTTCCTCCTTCCTCGCCCGTCATGGCACATAGAATCAGTATACCTGAAATGCGCTGCAACTTTTACTGAAATTTTCTGCTGCCCGGTCAAAACAAGAAACGGACGCCTATCCCCGCTAACCGGGATCTTCAGGCAGTACTGCCTAAGGCTCCGGCAAGGAACATCGTCCGCTTCAGAGAAGACTTCACTTATCCCATCATATGAGCGATGAGTGACTTATAGAAGGATTAGCCGTGCAGGAGGGATTCCGCTCCGTCACAGTAGATTTCCGTACCCGTGATATGATCCGAATCCTCAGAAGCCAGGAACAGCGCCAGCTTAGCCACCTGATCCGGACGCCCCGGCCCCTTCTCCAGCGGCTGCCCGCCATCCGGGAATTCCACTTCAATCTGCACTTCCTTAAGATCATCTGAAGGATAGGTATTATCATCTATATTCGTGGTAATCGCTCCCGGACAGATAGCGTTTACACGAATCTTGTACTGGGCCAGCTCAAGAGCAGCCATTTTCATAAAAGCCACCTGCCCCGCCTTGGTCGTACTATATGCAGAGAAACCGACATTGGAGAATACCCGGTTACCGTTGATCGAGCTGTTGATCAGAATGCTGCCGCCCTTCTCTTTGAGATGGGGGATGGCATACTTGACAGTGGCGAAGGTGCCCCGCAGATTAATCTGAATCGTCTGATCCCAGGACTCGATGTCCATCGTCTCAATCGGTGTCATGGCCCCGTTAATCCCGGCATTGGCGAAGACCACATCCAGCTGTCCCCACTTCTCGATAACCTGTTTCACAGCATGCTCCACCTGCGGCGGATCAGCGATATCGCATTCAAACACTGCAGCTTCCCCGCCCTCCTGCGTGATCTGAGCGGCCACCTTCTCTGCATTCTCCACCGTACGGTCCAGAAGTGCCACCTTGGCTCCGCTTCTGGCGAACTCCAGCACAGATGCCCGGCCGATGCCCGAGCCGCCTCCTGTAACAATCGCTACCTTGCCTTCCAGTTTCTTCGCAGTCATATGTCCAGTCGCCTCCATTTGGTGTTTGATGTTCAAGTTATGTTCTTTCCCTTAACTTTACCTCTCATACCCGGAAGTGAATCGGACCAGGGACACCTGAAAATGACAAAAAGCTCGATCCGCTACCGGATCAACCGGCTGCAGATCAAGCTATAACGCTAAAGACTGATGATCCCTAATCAGCCCAGCATCATCCGGTCGTCAGCCAGCTTATGGCCGCTGATCGCTTCGAATTCGCCAAGCAGACGCTCTACCGTCAGATCCTTTTTGCGCGTCTCATCGAAATCGAGGATGATCGAGCCTTTGTCCATCATGATGAGCCGGTTGCCCAGGCGGATCGCCTGATCCATGTTATGGGTAACCATCAGCGTAGTCAGCTTCATCTCACGGACAATGGATTCCGTAAGGGTGGTGATCAGTTCGGCGCGCGAAGGGTCAAGCGCAGCTGTATGCTCATCCAGCAGCAGAATCTGCGGCTGGGTGAAGGTCGCCATCAGCAGGCTCAACGCCTGCCGCTCGCCTCCTGAGAGCAGCCCCACCTTGGCGCGCAGCCGGTCCTCGAGGCCGATGCCCAGGCGGCTGAGCTGTTCGCGGAACAGCGTACGTCTGTGCGCATTGACACCCAAGGACAGCCCGCGGGGTTTGCCCCGCTTGTAGGCCATGGCCAGGTTCTCCTCAATCGTCATATGCGGCGCTGTCCCGGCCATCGGGTCCTGGAAGACCCGGCCGATCCAGCGTGCGCGCTGGTATTCCGCCAGATGGCTGATCGAGCTGCCTTCAATGCGCGCTTCCCCCAGATCGGGCTTCATCACGCCTGAGATAATATTCATCAGTGTAGATTTGCCGGCACCGTTACTGCCGATAATCGTTACGAAATCGCCCGCGTTCAGTTCAAGATCGATCCCCAGCAGCGCGACCTTCTCATCCGGCGAGCCGGGGTTGAACAGCTTACATACATTGTCAAGCTTCAACATTGGCGGCCCCTCCTCTCTGCTTACTGCGCTGAGCCAGCTCAGCAAGCTCTGCCGTCCGTCTGCGGGCCGTGCTCTTCTGCTTCACATACCGCTGAACCGACGGGAAGACGAGGGCAATAATGACGATAATTGCGGTGATCAGCTTGAGATCGGAAGGCTTGAGCCAAGACACCCGGAGTGCCAGAGCGACAACGATCCGGTACACGATGGAGCCGAGCAGCACAGCCAGTGTCGCCCGGAAGACGTTCTTCGCACCGAAGATCGCTTCCCCGATAATCACCGACGCAAGCCCGATGACAATCATACCGATCCCCATCGACGCATCGGCGAAGGAAGAATACTGGGCGATCAATGCGCCCGAGAGCGCCACCAGCCCGTTCGACAGGCTGATCCCCAGAATCGTTGTTGTATCCGTGTTCACTCCGAAGCTGCGGATCATCCGCGAGTTGTCGCCGGTGGCCCGCAGGGCCAGTCCCAGATCGGTGCGCAGGAACAGATCCATCAGGATTTTGACCAGTACAACGATAAAAGGCATGACCAGCAGCGGATTCATGGAGCTGAACAATGTGTCATCTCCCATCAAGGAGACATTCGGCTTCACCAGAATCCGCAGATTGATCGAATACAAGGCAATCATCATCAGAATCCCGGACAACAGCCCGTTGATTTTCCCTTTGGTATGGAGCAGACCGGTACACATCCCTGCCGCCATTCCCCCGAGCATTGCGCACAAGGTCGCCAGCAGCGGAGAATAACCGCTGCTGATCATCACTGCAGCAATCGCGCCGCCGGTTGTAAAGCTTCCATCCACCGTCAGATCGGGAAAATCCAGAATACGGAAGGTAATATACACCCCAAGTGCCATGAATGCGTAGAGCAGGCCCATTTCCAGAGCCCCGATTAATGAATTATACATTGCTGACTTCCTCCCTCAAGCGGCAAAGGGCGCCCAGCTCGGACGCACCCTGTTTATGAACTCTGTAGGTTATTGAATAATATTATTGCCCGGATCAGCCACTTCAGCCTTCATAGCATCCGTTACTTCAATTCCCTGTGCTGCCGCCGCCTTGAGATTAAGGACCAAGTCCAGCTTCTCCTGCATCGTCACCTTCATATCACCGGGACTTTTTCCGTTCTTAAGCACTTCTACCGCCATTTGGCCGACCTGATAGCCATGATCATAGTACTTGAAGCCTACTGTAGCAAAAGCACCCTTCTCCACCGTATCACGGTCTGCCGAGAAGAACGGAAGCTTGTTGTCGTTGGCCGTCTGGATAATCGCGTCTACGCCGCTGACCACGGAGTTATCGAGTGTAATGTACAGCGCATCCACGCGCCCTACAAGCGATTCCGCAGCCTGCTTCACTTCCGAAGTATTGGTAATCGCCGCCTTCACCAGCTCGATCCCGTGCTTGTCCAGCTCACCCTTTGCGATATCAGCCATAACTACAGCATTGGGCTCCCCTTCATTAATAACCAGACCAAGCTTCTTCACCTTGGGGAACTGCGTCGCAATGAAGTTCATCAGGCGGGTAATCGACTCCGGATTGGTATCCGATGCGCCTGACACATTACCTCCGGGATGCTCCAGATCACTGACAATCTTGGCATCGAGAGGGTCGGTTACCGCAGCGAACAGTATCGGAGTGTCCTTCACATTCTGTACGACAGCCTGAGCCGAAGGTGTAGCGATCCCCAGCACCAGATCGTTCTTGTCGCCGGCAATCTTCTGGGCAATGGACAGGTTGTTGGCCTGATCCGCCTGAGCGTTCTGAAGATCCACCTTCAGATTCTCCCCTTCAACAATCCCCGCATCCTTCAGTGCGGCCAGGAATCCCTCACGGGTAGCGTCCAATGACGGGTGCTCCACATATTGCGAGATGGCAATCTTGTAGGACTTGGCATCGCCGGAGCCTGCATTTGAGGCTGGAGCTTCTGTTGCTGCGGCCGGGGCATTCCCGGTGCCCGCGTCATTCTTCACTGCTGCATTATTGTTCCCGCAACCGGCAGCTACGAGCATCAAGGCCATACTTAGCCCCATCCAAATCTTCTTAGTCTTCATCAGATTACCCCTCTTCTTGTACGGGTTCAGCGCGAGAACCTGGGCTAGCGGTCCAGCATTATCGCTTTCATCTTTAAAAGCATTAAAGCGAAGACCCGCAGCCTGTCCCCATCCGCTCCCCGAATCTATTAAACATATATTATATGTAGGTTGATTTCCCGTCAATCATTTAAGTGAGGTCCATATTTTACAAAATACGCACAATGAGTGTCTCCTCGCTTCAACAATCTGCGGTTTCTCTTGACATTGTTTGCTAAGGCCTGCAGCACATAAAAATAGCGGTCCTGCACAAACTTACCTTAAAGTTTGAAGATGGAGCGTGCCCCATGCCAATAATCAATCTGCGTACCAGTAAAATTTTATTATCCTCCGCCATCCTAGTTACCGCCATTGCCGGAACAACCGCCTGCAGCTACACCAGCAAGGACAGCACTCCCAAGGTTAACTCGCTGACGCCAACCGGAACGTTCGCAGGCAGCTATTATGAGAAGAATTCTTTTACCGACAAAGAAGGAAAGTATTGGATTCCGCTCAAACCGGCTGTCGCCTCTATCGGCTTCCGGATGAAGGATGACACGGCAAGCGGCGGATACACCAAGCTCGGCTATAGTGATGTCATGTATATGCTGCGGCCGGATTCCAGCCAGGTGTTCTCATTGGGCCAGAAAATCACCCTTCCCGATGTCCCCGTCCGCCGCGAAGGTCAAATCTATATCACCCCCACCGCCTTGTCCAAGCTGCTGCAGACTGAGGTCGGCTGGAATCCCGTTACTGGCGAGATCAATATCGCGACTCCTTCCGACAGGGAGAATACAGAGGACTCCGCCAAGGTGGAGGCTGCGAAGCCGCTGCGGATTCAGAGTGTATCGAATGTGGACACGGGCGAGCTGATTTCTTATGCCAAAAAATTTCTCGGTGTACCTTATGATTTCGGTGCCGGACCGTATGAAGAGACCAAGCGCTTCGACTGCTCGTCCTTTACACGCCATGTCTTTCAGAAATTCGGGGTGGATCTGCCCCGGCTGGCCAAAGATCAGGACAATATCGGCAGACGGGTATCGCGCAGCTCGCTGGAGCCCGGCGACCTGGTCTTCTTCACCGTACCCGGACGTTTCGAGAGCGACGCGGTTCCCGGTCATGTCGGTATCTACATCGGCGGCGGGAATTTCATTCACACCTGGGGCGACCCCGGCGTGCAGATCAGTGAGCTGGACAGCGGATACTGGAGCAACGTAATTCTGCACATGCAGCGCGTGCTCTAGAACAGGACACAATAAATGCAAGGCAGCTTGCCCGGGCTCGCTCACTTAGCGACCGGTCCGCTTCCTTGCATTTTTTTTGCTGCAAATAAATGCTATTCCAAAGGTTACTCCCGGCTCTTCATGGAGGCATTCTCCGTTCGCTTCGACAATCACCCGCTATCCCTCTGCATCCCTGCCCGCACGAACCCTTTGAACCGGCTGCCCTGGTATGACAGTTCACCCCGGTCCCCCTCTACAATCATGGCATATGCCCTCGGCTTCACTTCAAGCTCTCTGCGGCTGCCATTATGGAATTCAAAGGTCACATAATAACTCGTATGCGTCCCCATATGCCCTCTTCCGCCCCAAACCTCTGTCCGTTTGGCAACAGCCGTAACTACCCTTGATTGCAGAGGGCTGGTCTGGTTCGTCATCCAGGTCTTGAGCCCTCTCCAAATCGTGTAAGTAACAAAGCCCGCGATCAGCAGCAGAATGAGCTTTAACAAGAATGGCCCCTCCGTGAAAAATCCGCTCTGGCTGCTGGCAACTGCCGGGTACAAACCGTTAAATACGCCTGCATTATGCAAATTAACCGCTCCTTCCGAACATTTTTTCACAAAAAGTTCAATTTACTAGAGAATACGCAGCGTAGCAGCTCCGGTTTCGTTATTCCGCAGTCGCAGGCCTTGAAATAATAGCGTATTATATTTGGTCCTGCTAAGATCCTATGATATGCTTTAACTGCGATGTACAAAAAAAAGGGGGGGTTCTCATGAGGAGAGATTGGACGCGTCTGACGCTGCTGGATCTGCTGAAGGCTGTGTTCCTTCCGGTGCTGCTGCTGATTTTTCTGATCATGGCCCTCCAGATGCTGCATGAACAAGAGCCTGAGATGCATTCTGTAAGGCCGGACCGCTATGAGCATAAGCTGGCCCAGCCAGTGCGCGTACATCATACGCAGATTTATGACACCCAGGCCGTCCGGCTTGCTCCCCGTGAGAACCCGCTAACGCTGGAGTCCGGACCTCCCGGGCTGCTGCTCTGTGTATCTCTGCTCCCCTTCATTTACATTCTGCTGAAGCGGCTGTTGCTGATTCCGCTGAAATATAATTCACATTTCGTAGGAGTACGGCTGTACGCTGAATGAAGCTGCAAGCGCCGTAATCCGCAACACAAATTCCGGTTTCCTGCTGAAAGGAGGAAATCTTATGAAGGTCAGATATAGAAACGCTGCACCCTTACGTTATTCCAAGACCTTGCGTCTGCTGTCCACTGTAGGCGGAGGATTACTTGCAGCCGTGGGTCTGGAGCTATTCCTGATGCCGCATAAGCTGCTTCCGGGCGGCATTGCCGGATTATCCGCCCTGCTGTCCCATGTGACAGAAATGCGGCTTGGATTATTCCTGTTCCTGTTTAACCTTCCGTTTATTCTGATGTCGCGCAGGCAGATTAATCTCCGCTTTGCCTTGTATACGATGCTCGGCCTGATCTGTCTGACGGCAGGGTCTCTGGCCTTGCACCATTTCCCGGCGGCAATCAGCGAGCCGCTGCCCGCGGCTATTGCCGGGGGACTATGTCTCGGGTTCGGCCTGGGCATCTCTGTACGCTTCGGTGGGCTGACCGCAGGAAGCGAGAAGCAGAGCGTACGGCTGCTGAATGGAGGGCCGCCCAAATCGGCTGAGATGCCGATCATGCTGTTCAACATGCTCATCCTGCTCTACGGCGGATCATTATTCGGCTGGGATCAGGCGATGTACAGTATCATTGCGTATCTGCTTGCCTTTGAAGCTCTGCGGTTCTCCTTAAGGGACCTCTCGCTCACGCAGGCGGTGTTCATTACCAGCAGCAAATGCGAGGAGATCCGCCGCAAGCTCCAGCAGACACTGGACCGCGAAGTGAAGCTCGTAAGGTCCACTGGACCGGAGGGTGAGCCAGGTACGGTATTCTGCCTGGCAAGCAGGCTGGAGGAAGAACAGCTCGCCTCTATCGTGCATGACTGTGATCAGAACAGTAAGATTGTGATCAATGCCGCGCGGAACAACCGCATCTCAGCGCTTTTCCGCAATAAGCCGCCGGGCTAAGCCGGATAGCCTTCAAGGATGGCGAAGAACAAGTAAGAAGCGTTCCCGTATGTTACTTACGGGAACGCTTTTTAGATTACAAAACTATCGGAGCTTCCTGAATCCCGCTATTTGTCAGCGGAACATCCCCCATAAGCGGATTAAGTGAAACGTATTGTTCGGATCAATCTTTTGGGCAATGACGAATTTCACAATTTGCTCTTCCTGTGCGTTCGTCAGCTTCTCATGCATCACCGACGAGGCATTACGCACCAGCTTGCGCACGACTGCTGTATCCTGCAGCTCCTGTTTGGAGATGCCGGTAATCATATTCTTGACGCGTTCCTTGACCGCCGGATTCTTCATTTTCAGCTTGATGCGATCCACCAGCTGCGGACTGATTCCATATTGCTGATAACCCAAGTACAGCACCTCCTGTCATATCCAATCATTCACAGTATATGAGGGCAGGTGCCCGGATGTGCCTGTTCAGTCAATTAAATCCCCCTGGAAAATTTGTTCCTGCTGCAAATACCCGCGCAGCGGCGCAACATCCGCAGAGGTCCAGAATGAAGCCTCCCGCAGCAGCTCAGCGGCATCATCGCGCGCCAGCTCCAGCGTCTCGAAGTCAGCGGTCATATCCGCCAGCCGGAATTCCGGCAGGCCGCTCTGCTTCGTCCCGAAGAAATCCCCCGGTCCCCGCAGCTCCAAATCCCGCCGTGATACCTCGAATCCGTCATCCGTATCTGTCATCGCGGTCATCCGTTCACGCCCGATCTCCGACTTCGGATCAGCCATCAGCACACAGTAGGAAGCATGCTCCCCTCTGCCGACCCGGCCGCGCAGCTGATGCAGCTGAGACAGCCCGAAGCGGTCAGCATCCATGATGATCATCAGCGTAGCATTCGGGACATCGACACCGACCTCTACGACCGTTGTAGACACCAGAAGCTGCAGTTCGTTACTGTAGAAGTTCCGCATTACTTCATCCTTCTCAAACGGCGTCATTCTCCCGTGAAGCAAGCCCACCTTATAATCCGGAAAAGCCTGCGACATCTGCACATGCAGATCAATCGCATTCTGCACATCCAGCTTCTCCGACTCCTCAATCAGCGGACAGATCAGGTAAGCTTGCCGCCCCTGCCCGATCTCGCGGCTGATCAGGTTCATCACCCGCTCCATCAGATCCGGCTTCACCCAGTAGGTGGTAATCGGCACACGCCCCTTCGGCCGTTCGGACAGCGTAGACACATCCATATCGCCAAAGACGGTGATCGCCAGCGTCCGCGGAATCGGAGTAGCGGTCATCGTCAGCACATCCGGGTTGTACCCCTTGCGCCGCAGAACACTGCGCTGGTTCACCCCGAAGCGGTGCTGCTCATCCGTAACCACAAGCCCCAGGCTGCGGAAGAAGACATCCTCCTGAATCAGCGCATGGGTTCCGACAACCACATCCAGCATACCCATCTGTAGAGAGGCCAGCAGGTCTTTCCGTTTGCGGCCGGATACGCTCCCGGTCAGCAAGCCCACGGTGATGCCAAACGGTTCAAACATTCTCGTGAGCGAGCGCATATGCTGCTCTGCCAGGATTTCAGTCGGGACCATCAGTGCACCCTGAAATCCGGATCTTACAGTCGCGTAGAGCGCTATGGCCGCGAGTACAGTTTTGCCGGAGCCCACATCGCCTTGAAGCAGCCGGTTCATGCAATACCCTGAACGCATATCCTGCAGAATCTCCAGCTCCACATGCTTCTGGGCATCGGTCAGCTCAAACGGCAGGCTGCGCACGAATTGCCTTACTGTTGCATTGTCCACCGTATGAACTACACCATCCATCCGGCCACGGTTCAGCACGCGGAAGGCTTGTACCTTGAGCTGGAACAGAAACAGCTCCTCATACACCATCCGGCGCCTTCCCTGCTGGCCCTCGCGCGTATCCTCCGGCTGATGGATCGTGGCAATGGCCCGCTTGCGTGACATGAAGTCATATTTGCGCATAATGCTGTGCGGCAGAATCTCCGGGATCAGGTCCCCGTACTGCTGTAGAGCCTGGCCGATAATTCTGCGAATCCAGGACTGTGTAATTTTGCCCCCGACGGAGTATACCGGTTGCAGTGTTCCTGTCTTGCCTTCGCCCCTGTCCGGGAATTCATAGTTGGTCACCGTAATCTGATTGCGCTTCTGGTCCCACTTCCCCGTCAGCACCACTTCACGGCCGACCGTCAGTTGTTCACGCGCATAATGCTGGTTGAACCACGTAGCAGTGAACATCCACGGCTCCGCCACCATCTTGCAGCTCATGCGGGACTTGCCTCCGAAGCGCTGGAGTACCGGAATACCGATGACCTTGGCTACCACGGTTGCCTTATCGCCGTGCTTGACCTCACTAAGAGATTTCGGACGGAAATCCTCATACCGGAAAGGGTAATACTCCAGCAAGTCCTTCACTGTAAAGACGCCAAAGGCGTGAAGCTCACTTTGCTTTTGAGCGCTCACGCCAGTTATTTGTTTCACTTGAATTGAATCCAAAGTAAGCACCATGTTCATCCCCTATACTTAGGCGGGCCAGATGAATACGGCTAAGGTTCCGTTCCCGACATGGCTGCCCACGACAGGGCCGACATTAGTCAGAACCTTCTCTTTCAAGGTGAAATGTCCGGCTAATTCCCGCAGGAACTCTTCGCCGGAAGCCGGTTCAGCTGTATGACCCACGGCCACATGTATTGTATTCACACCCGGCAGATCTGCCTTGAACAGCTCGATCATGCGGGCGACTGCCTTCTTGCGTCCCCTGACCTTCTCTACCGCATAGATAATGCCTTCCGCATCAATGGACAGGATCGGCTTGATATTGAGCAGCGTACCCAGGATTGCCGATGCCTTGCCGATTCTGCCGCCCTTTTGCAGATATTCCAGGGTATCCACGAGAAAATACAGCTTGCGGGATTGGCGCAGACTCTCCACCTTCGCCAGAATCTCCGCAGGAGCATGCCCCTGCTCCGCCAGCCGGGCGGCTTCCACGACCATGAACCCGAAGCCGTAGGAGGCGGAGAGGCTATCTACCACGGTGATAGCTTCTCCCTCCTCTTCCAGCATGGATTTGGCCATGACAGCAGACTGGTAGGTGCCGCTTAAGCCGGAGGAGATGTGGAAGGACAGGATTGAGCTGCCCGGATGCTGCTCCTGTATACGGCGGTACACATTCATATATTCTACAGGAGAAGGCTGCGAAGTGGTCGGCAATTGCGGCGAGCGGGGAAGACGCTCGTAGAACTGTTCCGGAGTCATATCCACATTATCCCGGAATGCCTCTTCGCCGAACATCAGCGTCAGCGGAACGACTTCAATGCCGTACTGCTCCGCCAGAGCAGGCGGGATATCGGAGGTGCTGTCGGTAACGATTACGGTACGATTCATAATGTTCCTCCCCATGCTATGATTTGGCTGCGCCACTCATCTAAGAGATTCTACGGCTCAACTGAGAAAAGATAATAGTACAGCGGCTGGCCGCCTTCATGAATCTCTACCTCAACCTGCGGGTACGTCTCTTCCAGCCAGCTGCCGAGGGCATCCGTAATAGCCGCCTCAGTGTCTGCACCGGTCAGCACAGTAACGATCTCGTCACCATTCACCAGCATGCTTGACAGCAGCTGCTTGCTGACCGTAAGCAAATCATCGGCAGCTGCAACAATCTTGGAGCTCTCGATGCCGATATACTGACCGGATTTGATCTCCAGATTCTCCATCACGGTATCCCGTACAGCATTGGTAATCTGTCCGGATTTGACCTGGGCAATCGCCTCCAGCATATTGCTGGTGTTGGTATCAACCGCATCCTCTTCCTGGAAGGCAAAGGCAGCCGAGATCCCCTGGGGGATACTCTTGCTTGGAATCACTGTAATCTCACGTTCGCCCTCCAGCAGCTCCTTGGCCTGCTGCGCAGCCAGGACGATATTGGAGTTATTCGGCAGAATGTAGATATGCTTGGCCGAAATGGAAGAGATCGCATTCACGAAATCCTCTGTGCTGGGATTCATCGTCTGGCCGCCGGCCAGGATCGCATCCACACCCAGACTGCGGAAGATATCCGAGATTCCGTCTCCTGAGGAGACCGCAATGAAGCCGTACGGCGCCAGATCATCTGCAGGAGGAACCGCCGGCGCCGGCACGCTGGCCTTCTCTTCCGGGATATCGGCGAAGACATCCGGCATCGGTGCGATGTCCATGCCGGCAGTCAACAGATCGCGGTGCTGCTCACGCATGTTAAGGATGTGAATCTGGGTAATCTCCCCGTGGACGAGCGCCAGGTTAAGCACCTCTCCGGGAGTCTTGGAATGCACATGCACCTTGATTGTCTCATCATCCGAGATGACGATGATTGAATCCCCGTTAACTGATAACGCTTTCCGAAAAGCTTCCTCATCAAAATCCGTTTTCACGGATGCGCCAAGCTGACGGTTAATGAAAAATTCCATATCATATAAAAATTCAATGTCTTCCGTATGGAGCTGTGATTGCGCGGAAGATTGTACGGAGGACAACGCATGCTCAGGTTTGGATAGCACAGGCGCCGGCACAGCTACAGGGGCCGCAGCTTGTCCTTGCACAGGAGTCTGTGCAGGTGCTGAGACTGCTCCGCTGGTCAGATGCTGGTGGAAGCCTTCATAGATATAGACCAGACCCTGGCCACCCGAATCCACCACGCCCACTTGCTTCAGCACAGGCAGCAGCTCAGGTGTATGCGCCAAGGCTTCCTTGGCTTTGGCCAGGACTTCGGTCATCAGCTCGATAATATCCGTTGTGCGGCGTGCATAATACACTGCATGTCTTGCAGCTTCCTTGGCAACCGTAAGAATGGTGCCTTCAACCGGCTTCACCACTGCCTTATAGGCGGTATCTACCCCGGTCTGCAGTGCTGCAGCGAACTGCTGTGTGTTAAGCTCATCATATTGGGCCGCATAACGTCCAAGACCTCTGAACAGCTGTGACAAAATAACGCCGGAGTTCCCCCGCGCGCCCATCAATAGTCCCTTCGACAGCACTCCTGCACATTGACCGACAGAGGCTGTGTTGTTTCTCTTCAATTCGTTCGCGCCTGCGGTCATAGTCAGATTCATGTTCGTGCCCGTATCGCCATCCGGCACCGGAAACACATTCAATGAATTGACATGCTCGGCATGCTGCTGCAGCATTTCCGCACCGGCTAGTACCATTGCGGTAAAATCTGTCCCGTTTATAGAACGCTTACTCAATGAGAATTCCCCTTCCTAACTTCATGCCTAATCAATTCGATGATCAACTGGACATAATGCACTAATTTATATTGTACTATAAGAGTCTGCAGAAATAAATGTTTTTGAATCGGTTGACGAAGCAATTTTTGCTGTGATATGATATTCAAGTATTGTTTTACGCAGGTGTAAGTAACAAGGAGGTGTAATCTATGTCCCGCACATGTACAGTAACAGGCAAGAAACCGGGCAGCGGTAACCACGTGTCTCACGCTAACAACCGCAACCGTCGCTCTTGGGGAGTTAACGTTCAAAAGGTTCGTATCTTGGTGAACGGCAAACCGAAACGCGTGTACGTCAGCACCCGTGCTTTGAAATCCGGTAAAGTTGAACGCGTCTAGTTTCCGATCATTACCGGGCCTGGCGATATCTCATACCAAGTAGAAACGGACATGCCGTTCTTACACAGACGGTATCCGTTTCAGCGAGAATAGAAGAGATATTATATTTGTAGCAAAAAGCACCCTTTACATTCGTAAGGTGCTTTTTTTCATATTTACTTGTCTTCTTTAACCTAACTCTTCTGAAACGTGTTCAAAATCGCTTTAACAAAACCTCCCAAAAATCTTGGCAGCTTGAACGTATAAAATTTCATAATTAACCCTCCCATCAATTCATGCCGTGCAGTAGGAGACTATCCTGTCTAGATGAAAAATATACCATCGATTGCAGACCTCCGCAAAAAAGGCTACATGAGATTTCTGCTCATGTAACCATATTTATGCGACCACAACTTGGCCTATACCTTCCGTATGCGAATGCAGCAGATTGAGGGTCAATTCGTTCAATAGTAAATGGGCGTCATTACCTATTGCCGGACAGCGTTGTCCGCCGCCTCTCGAATGGCCTTGATCGCTCCTGCACGGTCGCTGCGGCCGAACACTGCATTACCTGCCACAAGCACATCCGCCCCTGCTTCAGCAACAAGCGGTGCCGTAGCTTCGGCTACTCCGCCGTCTACCTCGATAAGCAGACCCTTGTGATGGATCTCTTCAGCCCACTCCCGGAGCTGCGTAATCTTATGCAGTGTGCGCGGAATGAAGGCCTGCCCGCCGAAGCCCGGATTGACGGTCATCACAAGCACCATATCCACATCCTCCAGGACCTCACGCACCGCAGCAGCCGGCGTAGCCGGATTAATGGCCACCCCTGCCATCAGGCCGAGCTCCTTGATCTGATGGATTACACGATGCAGATGCACGCAGGCTTCGGCGTGTACCGTAATCACAGAAGCGCCCGCTGCCGCAAAATCAGCGATATAGCGTTCCGGGTTCTCAATCATTAAATGTACATCCAGAGGTAAAGAAGTATGGGATCTCACCGCGGACACAATCGCGGGACCCAGCGTAATATTCGGCACAAAATGTCCGTCCATCACATCTACATGAATCCAGTCCGCACCGCTGGCTTCCGCTTCGGCCACCTCTGCGCCCAGCGCTGCGAAATCTGCTGACAATATGGAAGGAGCAATTTTTACCATAAGTTTAGTACCTCCGCTTTTTATCTTTCATTTCATTAAAGAACAGCTTGTAATGCTCGTAACGGCTATCTGCAATATCCCCGGACTTCCAGGCTTCTATCACCTTGCAGCCCGGTTCATGCAGATGGCTGCAGCCGCGGAATTTGCAGTTCTCCGCATAAGAGGCGAACTCCCGGAAGCACACGGACAGCTCATCCACTCCCAGCTCCAGGAAATCCAGCTGGCTGAAGCCCGGAGTGTCGGCCACAAATCCTCCATTACCTATATCCATCAGCTCTACATGGCGTGTGGTGTGCCGTCCGCGCCCGAGACGGAGGCTGATCTCTCCTGTCTCCAGCGCCAGGCCCGGTACAAGGCGGTTGAGCAGTGTGGACTTCCCTACGCCCGACTGCCCCGAGAAGACGCTGATGATACCGGCCAGACGCTGACGCAGCTCATCCGCACCTGATCCGTTCAGCGAGCTTGTGACCATGACCTCGTAACCAATCTGCTCATATAGAGCTTTGACAGCTTCCGTAGCCTGTCCTTCATCGTCGGCCAGATCCTGCTTCGTGAGCACAATCAGCGTCTCCAGGCCGGAATGCTCGATATGAACCAGGAACTTGTCCAGCAGATTAAGATTCATATCCGGCTCCCGCACGGAGAACAGCAGCACCGCGAGCTTCACGTTAGCCACCTGCGGGCGGATCAGCTCCGATTCACGGGGAAGCAGCTCATCTACCATGCCCTCCCCGTTCTCGGTCAGCACATAGATTACCCGGTCACCGACCAGCGGCGCAATTCCTTTCTTCTTCAGAATGCCGCGCCCCCGGCACTGTACCGCCTCTTCCTCAGTTACAATCTGTTCATCCTTGAGCGGCTTAACATAGTAATATCCGCTTAACGCTTTGATTATGATTCCTTCAGGCATACATGCTGAGCCTTCCTCTCCTGATATTTACGCAAATGACCCAAGTGTGTAGAACCCCGGGTCATTTCGCTGCTTCAGCCCTGCCCGTATTCCCGGCAGCCCGGCTGAAGCTTATCTCTGTTCTATTATTTATGGCCTTTATCTTTGCCAGGCTTGTTGTCAGAGCCCTTACCGTTAGCTTTTCCCTTACTGTTGCCCTTGTTGAGGGCGGAAGCCAGCTCATTGTTATTCTGTCCGTTACCCGGAACATAACCCGTCTGGTCCGTCTCGCCCGTCACCTCTCCTTCTCCAGTGTCCGGCGGAATAATCGCCGGCTCTGCTGTCGGCTCGGGAGCCGGAGTCTCAGTAGGCTGAACAGGCTCGGTAGGAGCAACTGTCGGTGCAGGCGTCTGTGTCTCCACCGGAGGCGGTTCAGGCTGCTGCACCGTGTTATTCTTGACATCGACATAAGTGATCGGATAAGTCTCCAGGAACTCCCCGTCCCGGTATACAGATACCATGCCGTCTTTATTAGGGGCAAGCAGCATGTTCACGGATAGGGTCTGGCTTTTGCCAATCGTGCGCGTGCCCCACTCCTGGTTCTCGCCTCCGTTGCGCGCATCGGCAAACACAATACGGATCTTGCTCTTCTTGCCTTCCGCAGCCGGTGCTACCGGCACATTGAACGTAAATTCCAGAGCTTCCGGAGGATATCCTGTGCTGATATAGATCGTGATCTTCTCACCTGGAGGAACCAGATCCCCCGGCTCATAGGCCCATTGCTTCGTTACCTTGCCCTTCTCGTGGATGAAGCTTGGCTCTTCCTTGACCGCGTCCAGCACTAGACCTACACTCTCCAGCGCAGCCTTGGCTTCCTTCTCCGTCTTCCCGATGAGATCCGGCATTTGGGTGCTTTCTTTACCTTTGCTCACGATTAGCTTGATAGTTACCGTATCAGGATCATATTCAGTGTCTGCGGCAGGCTCAGAGCTAATGACCTTACCCTTGGCAAATTCCTCACTGAAGCGTTCATCAGGAGTGATTCTGCTCTGGGCTATGCCAAGCGCGATTAACTCCTTGACGGCATCGTCATAACTCAGGTTAGAGACATCCTTAAGCTTGGGAAGAACCTTGGCGGCACTTACCGTCAGAATAATATGAGTTCCTTCTTTGACCATCGTATTGGTCTTGTTCTGCTTCCAGACAATATTCTCTTCGAAATTAGGATTATACTCAACCAGCGCGGGCTCCTCGGCAAACAGCCCGACAGCCTCAAGCTCAGCCTTGGCCTCCTGGAAGGTCTTACCCGTCACCGCAGGCACCGAGACTTCATCGACCGACAGCTTGGAATTGACATACCATACAATTCCGGTCATGGCGATTAACACGACCAGCGTAAGGCTGATCCACAGCGCTGCACGGCTCTTGCGCTTCACAGCAGCAGGCGGCGGAGCTTCCTCCATACTGCGGATTCGCTCCTCTCCGCCGCCACGGCTGCTAAGCCCGCGCTGCAGCGGCTTGATCGCCGGAATGATGCGTGTTCTGTCCTCATCATCATCGTCCTGGAACAGCATCTTGGCTTCGCTGCGCCGTTCAGGCAGCAGACAGGTCTCCAGATCCTGCAGCATTTGCTTGGCCGACTGGTAGCGCTCCTCTGGGTTCTTGCGCATCGACTTCAGGATTACATTCTCCACGCTTTGCGGAATTAGCGGATTCAGCAGTCGCGGCTCCTCGAATTCCTCCTGCAGATGCTTCAGCGCCACGCTGATCGGACTCTCCCCTAAGAAAGGCAATACACCCGTAAGCATCTGATACAGTACGATGCCCAGGGAGTAGAGGTCCGACTTCTCGCCTGTAGTTACGCCCTTGGCATGCTCCGGCGAGAAATAATGCACGGAACCGACCACAGACCCCGTCTGGGTAATCGTAGTGGACGTAACCGCCCGGGCGATCCCGAAGTCGGTAACCTTAACCCGCCCGTTACGTCCAATCAGAATATTATGAGGCTTAATATCGCGGTGAATAATCTGGTTCATATGCGCATGGTCCAGCGCATCACAAATCTGCGAGGCAATCCGCACGGATTCATCCACCTGCATCGGTGCCCGCTCTTTGATAATCTCATTCAGGTTCTTGCCTTCAATATATTCCATAACGATATAATGGACTTCATCTTCCTGGCCGACATCGTATATGCTGACTACGTTGGGATGAGATAATGATGCAGCTGATTGCGCCTCCCGCCGGAACCGGCGGATGAATTCCTCATCATGCACAAATTGATTGCGCAGTACTTTGATAGCAACATTCCGGTTAAGCAGAATATCATGGGCTCTATAGACAAGCGCCATGCCTCCTCCGCCGATCCGTTCGATGACTTGGTAACGGCCGCCCAATTCGTGACCGATCATCTTTCCCACTCCTTTGTCTCGGGCACTGCGGCCTCTCCTTGGTGTTCCAGCATAGCAACGCTTATATTATCGCTGCCGCCCGCAAGCAATGCCAGTTGAAGTAATCGCTCTGCTCTTTCTTCCAGAGATATTTCATTGATTCCGGCTACCTTGCCCAGATGCTCCAGACTGACATAATTGCTGAGTCCATCACTGCACAGCAGCAGGAGCTCACCAATTGCAAGCGTAACATATGCCAGATCCGCGGATACCACTGTATCCGTCCCCAGCGCCCTGGTAAGCACATTGCGGCGCGGATGATTATCCAGCTCCTCCAGACTGATCTGGCCGTTCCTGAACAGCTCATTCACCAGCGTATGGTCCTCGGTTAGCTGCCTGGCTTCACCGTCCCGGATCAGATAAGCCCTGCTGTCTCCGATATGGCCGATATAGCCTGCCGACCCTTTCAGCAGTGCAGCAACGATGGTGGTCCCCATATTATGGAGCTTCTCATCGCTCTGAGCTTCTCTGTGAACTGTGTTATTGGCTTCCATGATGGCGGTAGTCAGCGCTTCCTTCAGCTCTGCCTCCGGGAGATCAGGCTCCAGCTGATCCAGAATACCCCTGACCGTCTCAAGTGCAAGCCTGCTCGCGGTATCGCCAGCCAGATGCCCCCCCATCCCGTCGGCAATAATGCCGAGGGTATAACCGTGGCGCGTAGCGCCGATCCAGACTGAATCCTCATTGACGGTACGTACCCGGCCAATGTCGCTGGCTTGAACTGTTCTGATCAAATATCCTCACCCCAACTCCATATGTTTGGCGCGCAGCTGTCCGCATGCGGCCGCAATATCATGGCCCTGCTCACGGCGGATGGTAACATTCACGCCATGATCGGCCAGTATACGCTGAAATTCAAAGATATCATTGCGGGAAGTCCGGACATACTTGCGCTCAGGCACATGATTGACCGGAATCAGATTCACATGGCAGAGCATGGTCTTGAGCACACCCGCCAGCTCCTCTGCATGCTCCTTCTGATCATTCACGCCGCCGATCAAGGCATACTCGAAGCTGATCCGGCGGCCTGTCTTAGCCTGATAGTAGCGCAGGGACTCGATTACATCGTCGAACGGATAACGGCGGTTCACCGGCATCAGCTTGGAACGGAGCGTATCGTTAGGAGCGTGAATCGAGATCGCCAGATTAATCTGTGTATCTTCATCCGCGAATTTGTAGATGTTCGGCACAATTCCGCTGGTGGATACGGTGATATGGCGCTGGCCAATATTCAGGCCCTTCTCATGGATCATCAGACGCAGGAATCTCATGGTTGCATCATAGTTCTCGAAGGGTTCGCCTGTACCCATAATGACAATGCTGCTTACACGTTCGCCGCGAGCATCAAGGATCTGCTGGGAACGGACAACCTGGGCAACGATCTCCCCTGCAGTCAGGTCCCGCTTGAGACCGCCAAGGGTAGAGGCACAGAAGGTACAGCCGATCCGGCAGCCTACCTGGGTGGTCACACACACGCTGTTGCCGTAATTATGCTTCATAATGACTGTCTCAATCGCATGATCATCATGCAGACCGAACAGGAATTTCACGGTGCCGTCCTTGGACTCCAGCTTCGTAATCTCGGTGAGTGCCGAAATACTGAACTGATCTACCAGCTTGGCTCTGAGTGCCTTGGAGAGGTTGCTCATGGATTCGAAATCATTGACCCGCTTCACATACAGCCAGTCAAAGATCTGCCCGCCGCGAAAAGCCGGCTCTCCATTGTCCTTGGCCCATTGCTGCAACTCTTCTAAAGAAAAATCATATATTAAAGGTTTCATTGTATTTTTGCACCTGTGCTTTCATAAATTATATGCGTATTGTTTCTCATTCTTCCTATTTTAACACAAAACTCAGAACCGGTAAAAGAAAAGCCCGCCGCGCGGAGGAATCTGCGGGCGGGAAGCTGTAGTCCTGAAGCACAATCACTATATTACAAGAGTCGCTCCAGCCGGGCAATATAGAAGCCGTCGCTGCCATAATGATGCGGGAGCAGCTGCATGCCGTCACCGGCAGCAAGCGCGGTTCCCTCCAGCCGCTCCCAGACGGCTGACTTGAAGCTGACCTGCGCGAAGCCGGGATTGCGCTCCAGGAAAGCAGCGACAACCCGGCTGTTCTCCGCCTGCTCAGTAGTACAAGTGCTGTAGACCAGCACGCCTCCCGGCTTCAGCAGCCCGGAGACCGATTGCAGCAGCTCAAGCTGCAATGCAGCTACGCTTGCAATATCTTCCGGCTGCTTGCGCCATTTCAAGTCAGGCTTGCGGCGGATGACCCCAAGCCCCGAGCAAGGAGCGTCCAGCAGAATCCGGTCATAGGATTCCGGCTGGAGGGCTGCACCCAGTTCCAGGGCATCCCCGCTTGCGGTGGTAATGCATTCCAGGCCGAGGCGTGCTGCCTGCTCGGCAATCAGCCCCGCTTTATGCTCATGCAGGTCATTGGCCAATATGGAGCCTTCGTCCTTCATCAGCTCGCCCATATGGGCGCTTTTGCCGCCGGGGGCAGCGCAGCAGTCCAGCACCTTCATTCCGGCTTCGGGAGCGACAACCTCGGCTACCAGCATAGAGCTCTCATCCTGAACGGACAGATAGCCGTCCCGGTACCAGGAGGTCAGCGCCAGATTGCCGCCGCCTCTGATGACCAGCCCGGCAGGACTCACCTTCGATTCTGCGGCATCCAGACCGGCTTCAAGCAGTTCTGCCAGCATGGCCTCCCGGCTAATCATCGTTGTATTGACACGGACACTGACTGCGGGCGGCTCATTATTCGCCGCACACATGGCTTCTGCCGTATCCGGGCCGTATTCCGCCGACCAGCGCTGCACCATCCACAGGGGATGGGAGTGCAGGATGGAGATCCGCTCTTCCCGGCTCAGCCCCTCAGGCAAGACCGGCAGCTCTCCCGCCCGCAGCACACTGCGCAGCACGCCATTGACCATACCCGAGATGCCCTGATGGCCGCGTCGCTTGGAGATATTCACAGCCTCGTTAACGGCTGCATGCGAAGGAACCCGGTCCAAATACATGATCTGGTACAGGCTTAACCGCAGCAGACTCCGTACCCAGGGCTCCAGCTTGGCCATCCCTTTGCTGACGAAGCTGCTGAGGACATAATCGAGGGTAATCATCCGTGAGAGGGTTCCGTACACCAGCTCTGTAGCAAGTCCCGTATCCTCCCGGCTGAGGTCCGCTTTCTGGAGGCTGCTTCCCAGCAGCAGGTTGCTGTAAGCACCCTGTTGCTCTACGCGCACCAGAATATCAAGAGCAACCTCACGCGCAGAAGCTGGCGCAGCAGGCTTGCCGCCCGGCCGATTCCGGCCCGCTCCGCCGGTTCTGTCGGAGGCAGGCTTTGTGCCGGAAGCCGCAGGCTGATTGCCGGAAGTACGCGGACGCGGTCCGCCGCCTCCCTTACCGCCCGCGCTCAACCGAGCACCGTGCCGGGTGCGAGGGTTGCACCACGGCTGAAGTCGGCTGCACTCATGGCTTTTTTGCCGGCAGGCTGGACGCTTGTAAGCCGAAGCGTCCCGTCACCGGTCTTCACCTCAACGCCGCGTTCGCTCACGGACAGCACGGTGCCCGGAGCCGCGCTACCGCCCGGCTGTTCCTCCGCCTGCGGCTTCACCGCTGCCCATGCCTTGAAGGTCTCGCCGTTCCACAGGGTGAACGCACCCGAGAACGGCACCAGGCCGCGAATCTGGTTGTATAGCTCCAGCGAGCCCCGGCTCCAGTCGATCCGTTCATCTTCCCGGTTTAGATTCGGCGCATAGGTTGCTTCACTGTCATCCTGCACGGCAGCTTCTACACGGCCGGCAGCCAGTCGCGGCATCTCTGCCTTGAGGAGCTCCCGTCCGGCCACGCTTAGCTTCTCGAACAGCGTTCCTGAAGTGTCGTCATCCTCTATCGCTACCTCCACCCGCGAGATCATATCTCCGGTGTCCAATCCTTCCGCCATATACATCAGCGTCACACCGGTCACCTTCTCGCCGTTCATGATACAGCGCTGTATCGGAGCACCGCCCCGGTACTTGGGCAGCAGGGAGCCATGAACATTCACACAACCGTTCGCCGGCAGCTCCAGAACACTCTTCGGAAGAATCTGTCCATAAGCGGCGGTAACAATCAGATCCGGCTCATAGGCAGCCAGCTCAGCCACCGATTCAGGGCGGCGCAGCCGTTCGGGCTGAAGGACAGGCAGGCCCAGCTCCAGTGCAGCCGCCTTCACCGGGGATGGGACCAGCGTCTTCTTGCGGCCTTGCGGCCGGTCCGGCTGAGTCACCACAGCCACTACCTCATAGCCCTCTTCCAGCAGCATCCGCAGGGAGGGGACTGCAAAGGCCGGTGTTCCCATGAACACTATTCTCATTTCATTCACTCCTCAGTTTCACTGCGTTCTGCTGTGTATTCATAGACCTTCTCAGCAATGTCTGTGAACAGCACGCCATTCAGGTGGTCGATCTCATGCTGAAAAGCCCGGGCCAGCAGGCCGCTTCCGGTAATGGTCACTTCCTCGCCCTCGCGGTTCAGGCCGCGTACAGTTACTGTCTCCGCACGGCGGACATCCCCGTTCAGGCCGGGAATACTCAGGCAGCCTTCGGGTCCGAACTGCTCCCCGTCCATACTGAGAATCTCGGGATTGATCAGCTTGATCAATCCATGCTCCTCATCGGCATCGATTACAATCAGCCGTTTCAGAATTCCTACCTGCGGGGCTGCGAGACCTACGCCTTCCGCGTCATACATCGTATCTGCCATATCATCGAGCAGTTTTTGTACATTGGGGGTAACGGTGGTTACCGTCTTCGCTTTTTTGTGCAATACTTCATCCGGTTCTTTCACAATCAGCCTGATTGCCATTTACACTAACACCATCCTTGTTCAAATATAAGAATGTATAGGTTTCACGCTATACATTATCCTTCTATTTCTCGCCGAAACGGCAGGGCAAAACCGCCTTACCATTGTAACATGCCCGAGAATTACATCAACATCTGCGGATCGACATCGATGCTGATCTGCAGCCCCTTATCGCGGACAGAATCCTCCAGCTCCTCCGCCACCTGGCGGGCCAGCGCAATGGCGTCAATCGCACCGCGCCATTTGATAATACACTGGAACCGGTAACGCCCCTTCAGCCGGGGCAGCGGCGAGGCCACCGGTCCCAGCAGATCCAGCGCATCCGAGGAGAGCTTGTCCAGACTGCCGTACCAGCGCAGCTGTCTGGCTTTGCCCTGAATGCTGAGCGCATAATTCTCCGCAAGCTTCAGCAGCAGCGGAAGCTGCTCATGCGACAGGGTGACCAGAATCAGACGGCAATAGGGCGGGTAATGCAGCTCTTTGCGGTGCTTCAGCTCATCCCGGACGAATGAACGGTAATCATGCCCGCTGGCATGGATAATCGAATAATGCTCCGGTGTATACGACTGGACCACCACCTCGCCGGGGAGCTGATGCCGGCCCGCGCGGCCGGCAACCTGCGTCAAGAGCTGAAAGGTCTTCTCCGCCGCCCGGAAATCAGGCAGATTGAGTGCAGAATCCGCAGTAATGACCCCAACCAGCGTTACATCGGGGAAGTCAAGTCCTTTGGCGACCATCTGTGTGCCCAGCAGCACATCGGCCTTCTTGTCCCTGAACTGGTTCAGGAGCTTCTCATGCGAGCCTTTCTCCGTGGTCGTGTCCACATCCATACGTATAACCCGGATACCGGGGAACAGCTTGCCCAGCTCTTCTTCTACCCGTTGCGTCCCTGTCCCGAAGAAGCGGATATGCTCACTGCCGCATTCCGGGCATACCTTGGGTGCAGGTTCTGCATGCCCGCAGTAATGGCAGCGCAGATTGTCGCTTCGGCTGTGATAGGTCAGCGAGATATCGCATTCCGGGCAGCCGGCAACGTAGCCGCAGCTCCGGCACATGACGAAGGTCGAGAAGCCTCTGCGGTTGAGCAGCAGCACTGTCTGTTCGCCGCGCTCCAGCCTGCTCACCAGAGCGGCATGCAGACTGCGGCTGAACATGGAGCGGTTACCTTCCTTCAGCTCCTCACGCATGTCAACGACAGCCACCTTCGGCAGCTCGTTGCCCAGTGCACGGCTCGGCATCTCCAGCAGAATCGGCGAGAAGTGGATGTCACTCTGCGATCTGGCGGCATGATAGCTCTCCAGTGAAGGTGTTGCAGAACCCAGAATTACCACGGCCCCGCCCTGCTCTGCCCTGCGGACAGCCACATCACGGGCATGATATTTCGGGTTCTCCTCCTGCTTATAAGAGCCTTCATGCTCTTCATCCATGATAATCAGGCCCAGATTGGCGAACGGGGCGAACACGGCTGAGCGTGCTCCGACCGCAACCATCGCCTTACCTTCGCGGATCTTGCGCCACTCGTCATAACGTTCGCCGACAGACAGGCGGCTGTGCATCACCGCCACCCCGCTGCCGAACCGGCCCTTGAACCGTTCCACCATCTGCGGTGTCAGCGCAATCTCAGGCACCAGCACCACTGCCTGCCGACCCTGCTCGATACAGCGCTGGATCGTCTGGAGATAGATTTCCGTCTTCCCGCTGCCGGTCACCCCGTGCAGCAGGAAGACTTCATGCGTCTGCTGCTCGACAGTACCCACAATCCGCTCATAGACCCTCTCCTGCTCCGCTGTCAGCGGAAGCGGTGTGCTTGGCTTGAAGTCCCGTCCCCGGTAGGGGTCACGGTAGACTTCGATTTCGCTGATCTCTATATACCCTTTGTCCGCAAGCGTCTTGAGCGTGCCCGCAGTGACCTGAAGGATCGCCAGAATATCCTTAAGCGGCATCGGCAGCATGGCTTCCATATCAATCAGGTAGGAGAGCACTTCCTTCTGGCGCGCTGAACGCGCGGGGAAGCTGGAGAGCGACTCCCGGGCTGCTGACAAGCCAATAGCCAGGTCAACGGCCTTGAGCTTCTTTTTGCCCATCTTATCCTTGATCGACTGGCTCTCTGCCAGGACTCCGCGCCGCACCATGAACTTGATCGTCTCCGCAGCCTCGGGGAAGGTACGGGTCAGCAGCTTCATGGATACTTCGCTGTGACGCCTAACGAAGTCAATGATCTGCTGTTCTTCGTTGTCCGCCTCAAGAAAGAGCGGAAACAGCTCATCTGCGGGGGCGCTGGACGCTTCCTCTGTATCTCCAAGCGAGATCAAACGCTCCGCTTTGCCCTTCAGGGCAGTCGGAAGCATCGCCTGCAGTGCGGAGATCCGTCTGCAGGCGTATCTTTGGCTCATCCAGTCGGCCAGCTCAACCAGCTCCGGCGATAGGGGAGGAAGCAGATCCAGTACTTCTACAATCGGCTTCATCCGGGAGACACTGCCGGTCTCCCCTGATTCCAGGGACACTACGAACCCCTGGACCGTACGGGGGCCGAACGGAACAGCGACTCTGCTGCCCACTTCAATCCACAGCTTCAGAGCATCCGGGATAATATAGTCAAACGGCCGGTCGGTGCTGCGTACAGGAACATCGACAATGACCTTGGCAATATCCATTATAATAAGGCTCCGGCAACACGCTCAGCCGCCAGCCGCAGAATCCGGCGCGCCACCTCATCCTTGGAAGCCAGCGGAAGATCAAGCACCAGGCCTTCGGCATCATACACTTTGACGATGTTGGTATCCGTGCCGAATCCCGCACCCTCCATGGCCACATCATTGGCTACAATCAGATCGAGGTTCTTGCGGACCAGCTTGTCCTTGGCATAGACCTCAGCATTTCCGGTCTCGGCAGCAAAGCCGATCAGGAACTGCTTGTCCTTGATTCTGCCCAGGCTCTCCAGAATATCAGTCGTCTTCACCAGCTCAAGCGTCATGGTGCTGCCGCTCTTCTTAATCTTCGAGTCACTGCTCTCGCGTGGACGGTAATCCGCAACCGCCGCTGCTTTCACAAGAATATCGCAATGACTCCAGCGGGCCATGACTGCATCGTGCATCTCCTGTGCTGACTGGACGCGGACCAGATCGATACCGGCATCACGGGGCGGCGCCTCATCGGTACGTGCGGCAATTAGCGTCACCGCAGCACCCATGGCGCGCGCGGCGCGCGCGAGGGCGAAGCCCATTTTACCCGAGGAATCATTGGAGATATAACGGACAGGATCAATACGTTCTACCGTGCCTCCTGCGGTAATCACCACTTTTTTACCGGCAAGCGGTCCGGAGGTCTTCTCCTTCTGCAATACAAAAAAGTTCTCAACCACCTTCACGATCTCTTCCGGCTCCTCCAGCCGTCCCTTGCCCACATACCCGCAGGCCAGCAGCCCTTCACCGGGCTCAATAAACTGAACACCTCGGTTATAGAGGGTATCCATATTGCTGAGGACCGCCGGATGCTGATACATATGGACATTCATCGCCGGAGCTACCATAATAGGCGCTGTTGTAGCAAGCAGCGTGGTGGACAGCATGTCGTCTGCCAGCCCGTGGGCCATTTTGGCGATAATGTTGGCCGTAGCCGGCGCAATCAGGACCAGGTCGGCAGCATCAGCCAGATCAATATGTGAAATCGAAGACGGGTCCCGCTCCTGGAACGTATCACTGTACACCCGCTGCTTCGACAATGACTGGAGCGTCAGCTCCGTAATGAACTGCTTGGCCGATGACGTCATAATGACATGCACCTCGGCGCCCTTCTGGGTAAGCTTGCTGGTCAGCGCCGCGGCCTTATACGCAGCAATCCCGCCGGTAATTCCGAGTATAATCGACTTCCCTTGTAAGCTCTTCAATCTGATCTCCCTCCGTTCCTCAATCTGCACCCATTCTATATCCAGCTATGAAAAGAAGAAATGAAAATCTTCATATTTACGGCTTCGTTATGTCATATTTACGCTAAAAGAAGCCTGCGCTTCAAATTTTCTTTATATATAGAGAAAAAAATAACAACCTTCCGGTTGTCAGGAACAGCCCGGTACGGGCCATTATCACTTCATTGTGCAGCTTAAGCGGGCAGAAACGGCTGCGCCGCCCTTATTCAAGGGACGGCACCATTTCAGGGGACTATTCCTCGCCGCGCGTTACTATAATACGGTCTTCATAGATTTCTTCAAGTGCAACACCGACATACTTATGCGATTTAGGCGCAACGATATCGGTCTTGCCGCCTTCACGGAGTGCTCTGGCCCGGCGGGCTGAAGCGACTACCAGGGAATACTTGCTGTCGACCTTAGTCACCAATTCGTCAATGGATGGATATAGCATGTAAGGCACCTCTTCATCTTTTACTGTAAATATGGACCAATCCTGTAGAACTTGTTCATCGCACCTTACAATGTTCGGCGATAATAATGCTTTCTATTCGCTTGCAGGCCAGATCAATCTCATCATTCACCACGGCATAATCATAATGCCGGATCAAACCGATCTCGTCTTCTGCCACAGACATGCGGTGACTGATTACATCAGGATGCTCTGTTCCGCGTCCGCGAATACGGTCCTTCAACTCGTCCATGGACGGGGGAAGAAGGAATACAAAGATCCCTTCGGGAAATTTCTCTTTGACCTTGAGAGCTCCCTGAACCTCGATCTCCAGAATAATATCTCTTCCGCTCTCAAGTGTTCTCTCTACAAAGTCACGCGGAGTACCGTAATAATTGCCTACGTACTCCGCATATTCCAGCAGCTTGTCGCCTTCAATCATATCGGCGAACTGCTCTCTGGATTTGAAAAAATAATTGACTCCGTTCTCTTCACCTGCACGCGGAGAGCGTGTGGTGGCAGAAACGGAATAGACGAGTTCAGGCATCTTCGGCCGCAGCGCTGTGCATACCGTACCTTTGCCGACACCGGAAGGGCCGGATAGTATAATCAGCAATCCTTTTGACATAGTACACTCCAATTGTTGTTATTCGTCGTTATCGTCGTCTTTGCTGGATAGGCGGTGAGCTACCGTCTCAGGCTGTACAGCCGAGAGAATCACATGGTCGCTGTCGGTAATAATGACAGCCCGCGTCCGCCTCCCGTAGGTGGCATCGATCAGCATATGCCTGTCTCTGGCCTCCTGGATAATTCTCTTAATCGGTGCCGATTCCGGGCTGACAATGGAAATAATGCGGTTCGCTGACACGATATTCCCAAAGCCGATGTTGATTAATTTGATTGCCATGTTCCGGTTGTTCCCCCCATAAGTAACATCATAGCTTGCTCCCTGGTTCCTGTCATTCCAGGTTCGCCGCCTGCTCCCGAATCTTCTCGAGCTCCGCCTTCATATCAAGCGTCAGATTCACAACCGCCAGATGACTGCATTTCGACCCTATTGTGTTGGTCTCCCTGTTCATCTCCTGGATGAGAAAATCAAGCTTGCGTCCGGCAGGCTCGCTGCCCAGCAGCAAGGCCCGGCACTGGCCGAAATGGCTGTGAAGCCGGGTCAGCTCCTCATCTATATTGCAGCGGTCGGCGAAAATAGCCATCTCCATGCCGAATTTATGCTCATCCCAGGGGAAGCTCCCGTCATTCAGCAGGTTAAGCCGTTGCCGCAGCTTCTCGCGCTGCTCCTCCACAACCAGAGGCGCATATCTGCTGATTCCGGCATGCAGCTCTTCCAGACGGTCAAGTCTGCGCGTCAGATCGGCCGCCAAATAGGAGCCTTCCCGTCCGCGCATCTCCAGCAGGGCCTCCAGACCAAGCTGGAGACCCTGCTCCAGAAGATCTGCAAGTTCTCCGGAGGAGTCAGCAACAGCCGTCTCTTCCTTCGGTTCCATTACACCGGGCATAGCAAGGATATCCCGCAGGGACAACTCTCCCTTGAAGCCATACTCCCGGACCAGTACCTCCGCTGCATCAAGATAGGAGCTCACCCTGCGGCGGTCCAGCACATGCGTGTCAGCCGCCCCGTCGGTGAGTTCTCTATTAATAATAACATCTACCCGTCCCCGTCTGATATGAGCCTGAACCATTCTGCGCAGCCTATCCTCATACCCCGTCCATTCCCTGGGCAACCGCAGCACAACTTCGCAGTACCGGTTATTCACCGATTTGACCTCGAACGTTATCTTGTGTCCGCCGTATTCCAGGGCTGACTGACCGTATCCGGTCATACTATATGACAACGGAATCACATCCATTACACTATTGTAATTGATTATTACTAGCGAAACAAGGGGGATAACTTACGTCCCTGCTTCTCCCAAATATACTCCAGCAGCTGCACGCTCATATCATAGAACATAAACGGCGTAATCAGATAGATTCCGTTAAAATGTGCAATAGCCGCATCCAGCAGCTCCTTGGCGATCAGCACCCCTTCGGCCCGTCCCGCTTCGCCTTCGAGTCCGGCCATCCGGCTGCGGACCTCGGCGGAGAGCTGAATGCCGGGAACCTCATTGTGCAGATACTCTGCATTGCGTCCGCTGGCCAGCGGCATAATGCCGATGAAGATCGGAATATCCAGGTGCTCAGTAGCCTTGGCAATCCGGGCAATCAATTCAGGATCATACACAGGCTGGGTCATAATATAATCCGCACCCGAGGCAATCTTCTTCTCCAGGCGCTCGACCGCTTTGTCCAGATGCTTGACATTGGGATTGAACGCTGCGCCGATGACGAACTTCGCGTTCTGCTTGAGCGGCTTGCCGGAGAAGGCCACGCCGTCATTGAGCTGCTTAATCATACGTATAATTTCAAATGAAGTCAGGTCATAGATCGAGCTTGAGCCGGGCAAATCCCCGAACCGGGCAGGATCTCCGGTCACGGCCAGCACATGGTCAATCCCCAGCGCGTCGAAGCCCATCAGATGCGACTGGGTGCCAATCAGATTGCGGTCACGGCAGGCAATATGCACCAGCGGCCGCAGGCCTGTGCGGGCCTGCACCAGATGCCCCAGCGCCATATTGCTCATCCGGGTGACAGCAAGCGAATTATCAGCCAGCGTCAGCGCATCGGCTCCGGCCCGGCGCAGCGCCTCTGCCCCCTTCATGAACTTCGCGATGTCCAGATCGCGCGGAGGGTCAAGCTCTACGATAACGGTGTGGCGTTCCTTGACCAGATCGACAAGCGTCGGTTCGCCGCCTCCCTGTCCCCCGTCATCCGCCAGATGCTCCTGCACCGCAATTCTCTCAGGCGCACTGAAGGCAGCGGGCTCAGGTAGCGGCTCCACCACATAGCCCTTCAGGGCAGCGGAGATCTCAGCGATATGCTTGGGGGTAGTCCCGCAGCAGCCCCCGATAATCCGGCTGCCCATATCCGCGAACACCGGAGCCATCTGTCCGAAATACTCCGGCGAGGCGCCATAGCGGTACTGGCCGTCTACATAATCGGCTACCCCCGCATTCGGATAGATCGACACCGGCAGCGCCAGCTTGCCCTGTAGCGTACCCAGCGCACGCTTGATCCCGTTCGGTCCGGTGTTGCAGTTGAAGCCGATCACATCGGCTCCGTCCTGCTGCAGAATATGGAACGCTTCCGGCAGGGTTAATCCATCCAGCGTCCGCGCCGAATCGTCCACAGCCAGCTGGCAGATTACCGGCAGCGTACTGAGCTTACGCACAGCCTTCAGCGCCAGATGAAGCTCCTCGACATCATAGAAGGTCTCCAGCATGATCCCGTCCGGCGCTTCCTCCAGAAGCGCGGCAATCTGCTGCGAGAAGAACTTCTTCAGCTCGGAGGAGGACAGATTCGCCCGTTTGCCTGCGCGGATCGAGCCGATGGCTCCGACTACATAACCATTCTCGCCTGCAGCCCGGCGGGCAATGCGGACTCCTGCCCGGTTGATATCCGCTACCTTGGCTTCCAGTCCGAACTTGGACAGCTTGTCGTAGTTCGCGGAATAGGTATTACTCTCCAGCAGTACAGCACCTGCATTGATATAGCTCCGGTGCACATCCTCAATGACCTCCGGTGAGGTCAGATTCAATTCCTCGTAGGAGATGCCGACAGGGAAACCCTTTTGATACAAAAAGGTTCCCATCGCTCCGTCTCCGACCAACACATTGTTCTCCCATGCAGAGCGCAAATCCGGCTTCACCGCAAGAACCTCCCCTTGACTGACATTAGTTTCATACTAATGTAACATAAATCGGGATGGATGATAAGCTTTAGCAGGCAAAAGAGGCGACCGTCCGTTATTCTTGTATGCCAGTCCGGCAAATGATTCATACTACGCTTAATCTTGCCAGAAGGAGACTGTAAGAATGAAGAAAAAAATAAGAAAACTGCTGCTGCGCAAATATGCCGTAATCCTCCTGCTGTCGGCGCTCTCGCTGCTGTACCTGTACATGCTGGACTGGATGTTCGGCTACGGCACGGAGAATATCCGCTATATACTGAATTATCTGCTCTATACTACCTCGGAGAAGCTGACTGCGGCTGTGCTGGTGCTGCTCCTTATCATACCTGATGTCATCTATTGGGTTAGCGGCCGTCAGCCCGGCCGGGGGGCGGAGAAATGATCGCGGACCGCCGTTACTATTACCAGCAGCGCCGGAACGACTATCATTAAATAGGGATACACCTTGTACAGCAGGGTCCCGCCCTCATCCAGATGTTCAATGAAGCTTCGTGCATCCAGCATCGAGGTGAAGAGGATAATCAGCGCACAGGGATAGAGCATTTTCCGGTACGGTATCTTGAAGAGGTCCGAAATTCCGATAAGCGCGGCAGCGAAGAAGACAGCCATTTTGAAAAACACCCCGATGATCAGCACCATCACCACGAAAATATCCACCCGCTGGATGATATCCGAAATGGAGATCTTGCTGATTGTCGGCATCAGCGGGAGCGGCGAACGCTCTACAATATCAGCACCCAGAACCGAAACATTCAGCGCCATGGTGAAGCTGAGCAGCAGCGCGGAGAACACCATGGCGGCGGCGATAATCCAAGGCCCTTTTTTGACACTGGACAGGTACGGCATCAGCATCGTGAAGCACACCATCTCCCCGAACGGAAACATATAATTCTGATGAATCACCGAGCGAAGCACGGGCTGAAAGCCATTCTCCAGTACAGGCAGCAGTCTGTGCAGATTAATCGTACCGGAGAGTATCAGCATCACGGTCCCGAACAGGCCGATCCCCAGAACGACAAACGCAAATACCATGGACGTTCTGCTCAGCACCTCCAACCCCTTATGCAGCACATAAGCTCCCGAGAGCAGCATCAGGGTGCTTAAGATAAACAGCGGAGTATGATGCATGGTTGACATTGCGAGCATGGTGCTGCCATCGCGCAAATCCCTGGCGGCCAGGTTTATGTAGAGAATAATGTAGAGCAGGCCTACAGGTGCCCCGATATATTTTCCGAGAATTTGCCGTGTATAAGCTGTAAAAGGCTGGTCCGGATGCTTGCGGTACAGATAGGCGTATCCCGTGAACATCATCAGCCCCGCCGCGCAGCCGAGCAGGATCGAGAGCCAGGCATCCCGGCCTGCCCCCATTCCCAGATTAACCACCAGCGCCGTGCCCAGCTCGAACAGCACCGTCAGGCTGAAGAATTCGACGAGTCCGATTTTGACCTTACCCATATTCTGTGGTCCTCCCCACCCGGTTACCTTACCGGCAGACTTAATGAATCTGAAAAGAGTTGCTGCGCATATCCGTATGCCGGATGACTACATCCGCATCGAACCGGATTTCACAGTCTGCGAATACGTCCTCCCAGTGGTCCCTGACCTTCTTCCAGCCGCGCGGATCCTTCCGCTGCAATGCCCGTCCAAAGCCGAGATAATCACTGCCCAATTCTTTGGCTGTGCTTATGGCTGCTTGGATATGCTTGACGCTTTCTTTTATGAGCCGGTCTGACAGCTCTTCCAGCACTTTAGGCGAGGTAAGATCGAGCGGATTCGGAGCTTCCTTGAGCGCAGCCTGCTGCGTGATTTTGACCGTAAAGACAGGATGCTCCGGGTCAGACGACTCGACGGCAAGTGACACCTGGGACTGATAGATGTTGAAGGAGAGATAACGGCCCTCCTGCTGCTTGAGCAGAACCGGGAACTCTTTGATCCGATTATGCAAAAGAACGGTACCGAGAGCAGCGTCACCCGTAAGCCAGCCCTTCAGCTTGTCATCCTTGAATGCCGCAAGGGAGGAGACTCTCAGGATCGACCGGGGTTCGATATTCTTCAGGCTGTCATTGCTGCCCGATGAGGGAGTCCACTCTCCTCTGGTGTATACCCCGTTGATCACCGGACCGCCTCCTCTGATCTGAATGCCCCGGATCACATCATCCACGGCCATCCGGAAGTTATAGCCGAACTGCTTGGAGGTCGTCTCCAGCTTCTCCACAAGATCATTGGCCGGGATTTTGCTGAACACGGTCATTGTGGACATGATCTCACGCGCAGGCTGTCCCTTGGAGATGAAAATCAGGCTGTTCAGCCGGGTATCGCTCTCCCGCTCCAGCACATCCAGAAGGTCCTTGATGCCTTCGCGGGCGAACGCCTCCGAGATCACCAGCACCCGCACATGTCCCAGGGAGAGGAAGCGTGCCGTCTGGCGGGAAGCGTCTGCCAGCGCCTCGAACATCGTGCGGCCTGTTCCTGTGTACAGCGCAACCGGCGATATACCTCTGCTCTTCTCTCCGGAGATTTCCTCCGCCACAATCACTTGAAAGGACAGCTTGTACCGCTCTGCCTCAGAGTCGCCCTTGTCGATCGCTACCCCCGAGACAATTGCCCGCCGGTTGAGTTCAACACTGTCCCAGCAGCCGGTAAGCAGCAGCATTGGAAGGACAAACAGTACACCTATGCCGCCGAAGATTCTATTCCTCACGGTTCTCCTCCTCAGTCCTGCTATTCTTGCGGATTAACGGGGGGAGCTGCTCTTCATGACCAGTCGTTAGCAGCATGTAGTCCGGCATTTCCTCGCGCATTTGTGCCGGCGGCTTGTCCGCGCCGTTCAGCCAGAGCGGCATTCTGAACAGTGTGTCCTTATGCCCTTTAATGGAGAGCGGCACGAAGGGGAAGAGATAAGGAACACCGAAGGATCTTAGGCTGCTCATATGTGCCACCAGCAGGATCAGGCCCAGAGTAATTCCATAGAAGCCGAATATACTGGCCATGATCAGAAAAGCAAACCGGATAATTCTCCCGGCAATCGCCAGGTTGTACGCCGGAAGGGCAAAGCTGGCAATCCCGGTCAACGCTACGACGATGACCATGATGGGCGCAATAATCCCGGCCTCTACCACCGCCGTTCCCAGGATAAGTGCACCGACCACAGAGACCGTCTGCCCGATGGCACGCGGCATGCGTACCCCGGCTTCGCGCAGGATTTCAAAGGCCAGCTCCATCAAGAGCAGTTCCACAAAGGCCGGGAAGGGCACATTCTCCCGCTGGGAGAGCAGATTGATCAGCAGCGTCGTCGGAATCATCTCATAATGATAGGTAGTCAGCGCAAGGTACACCGAAGGACCCAGAATCAGCACGAGGAAGCTCAAATAACGGACCAGCCGCATCAATATGGTAATGTCGAACCGTTGGGAATAATCCTCGGCAGATTGAAAAAACTGCGTAAACACCGCCGGAAGAATCAGTACAAACGGCGTTCCGTCCACGATAATTACCACCCGGCCTTCGAGCAGATTGCCTGCAGCCACATCCGGCCGTTCCGTATTGTAGATCGTAGGAAACGGCGTGAAGGTCTTGTCCTGAATTAATTCCTCGATGTACCCCGATTCCAGAATCTCATTGATGGAAATCTTGTTCAGCCGGTCTCTGGCTTCGCGGATCAGATCCTCCCCCGCAATCCCCTTCATGTACATCATCGCCACATGGGTATGGGTCTCCGAGCCGAGCTTCAAGACCTCCAGGTGCAGCTTGGCCGATTTGATTCTGCGGCGGATCAGGGCGATGTTCGTGGCCACTGACTCGACGAACCCGTCCTTTGGCCCCCGTACCACGAGCTGGGAGGTTGGCTCACTGACCGCCCGCTGCTCCCCGCCCCTGGTCCCGCACAGAATCGCTGCCCGGCAGCCCTCCAGCAGAATCGCAGTGTCCCCGGAGAGAATAGCAAGCATGATCTCCTTCCATTCCTCCTGGAGCAGCGCCTCACCTGTCTCCATTGCACGGCTAAGTATCTGCTGCGGAAGTGAAGCTTCTTCCCCGCGGCTATCAGCACCGCCATCCCTTCTGTCAAGGAACAGCTCCTCTGTATGATTCAGCAGTGAACCGAGTACGAATTCATTCACTGCCGCAGGGTCCGCCAGTCCGCTCAGATGAACAGCGGCCGCTTCCAGGCGGCGTTCTCCCCCGATCTGGATTCTGCGGATCTGGAGATCTGGACTGCCGCCAAGCTCCGTCTGAATATGGAGCAGACTTTGGGCGACCGTATCCGCAAGGCCCAGGGCAACACCACCCTCAGGTTGTCCCGGTCCCGGTGCAGTATCTGCTCCCGCATTCCGTGCTTTTCGGTTGGACCCTGACTTCATCTCCGCTCCTCCTCCCTGATTCTATGCAGAGTTCTATTATTCGCGGATATGCCTGCCATTATTCGGCTTTCATTTCATACTCCAGTTCCATACCGGCTCTGAATTACATAAAAAATCCCCTGCATCTGGCATGCAGGGGATTGCAAGTGGTTATATGGGAATCAAATATCAGATATCCACTGAGCCGGTATATACCACCTGGGCAGGGCCGGTCATATAGACATGATTGTCTTTCTCGTTCCATTCGATGAACAAGTCGCCGCCCTTCAGGCTGATGACCGCCGAGCGGTCCGTCACTCCGTTCAACACGGAGGAGACCAGAGTCGCGCAGGCGCCTGTTCCGCAGGCCAGGGTAGGCCCGGCACCACGCTCCCAGACGCGCATGTCCACGTGGCTGCGGTTCACTACGGTGGCGAACTCCACATTGACCTTACGCGGGAAGAGCGGGTGAACCTCCAGCTTCGGTCCCCAGCTTGCGAGATCGAACGATACTGCATCATCCACATAAATGACTGCATGCGGATTCCCCATGGAGACTGCGGTGAATCTGAACGCTGTGCCGTCCGCTTCAATCGGCTGGTCGAGCACAGGCTCCGCGTCGATCGCTACAGGAATCTGTAGTCCGGACAGGACCGGCTCACCCATATCCACCGTTACACTCTCCACAATCCCGTCCTTCACCTTCAGAGAGACCTTCTGTTCTCCGGCGCCAATCGTCTCAATGACAATCTGCTCCGATTCCACCAGACCATGCTCATATACATATTTGGATACACAGCGGATCGCATTGCCGCATTGCTCAGCCTCAGAGCCATCGGAGTTCATGATACGCATCATGTAGTCGCCGCGCTGCGAAGGGAGAATGTACACCAGTCCGTCTGCGCCGATGCCGAAGAACCGGTTGCACAGCTTAACTGCCAGCTCCGGGGCATTGCCCGGCAGCTCATCCTCGCCGAATACGATAATAAAATCATTGCCCAAACCGTGCATTTTAGTAAATTCCATTGTCAGGTCCACTCCTATAAGTAAGATCAGCTGTTTCCACATTCCTGGTTCATCATAAACCAAGCTTCTCAGTGAAACCAGCATACCTTATAGGAGTGGAGTGAGGCTATTGATTTTATGCTGAAAACTTTGTACTTTTTATCATCTGGCGTCCACCGCTGCGGCTGCGGTTCTTCTTGCCGCCCCAGACGCTGCCCGCTCCCATCAGGAAGGTCGGGATTCCGGACATCACCAGCACCAGGCACCATTCACGGAAGCTGAGCGGAACGGTCTTGAACACCGGCTGAAGCACAGGGAGGTACATTACAGCCAGCATTAAGAGGACAGAGGACAGGACAGCCAGGACCAGATATCTGTTCTGGAACGGATTCCGGTAGAAGACCGAGCGCGAGCTGCGGCAGTCGAACACATGAATGAGCTGTGCCATCACAAGGGTGGCAAAAGCAACCGACTGCGCGCGGATCAATTGCTGCGCGCTGCCTGGATCAATCCGCAGCGTCAGCCAGAAGGCGGCCAGGGTACAGAGTCCGATCAGCAGCCCGCGGCTGACAATCTTCCAGCCCAGCCGCCGGGCAAAGATGTTTTCTTTTGCACCGCGTGGCTTGTGCTCCATCAGATCCTTCTCCGGCTGGTCTACGCCCAGCGCCATTGCAGGTAAGCCGTCTGTAACCAGATTGACCCATAGAATCTGGATCGGAACCAGCGGCAGCGGCAGCCCGAGCATCATGGCGAAGAACATGGTTAGAATCTCGCCGACATTCGAGGCCAGCAGATACCGGATGAACTTGCGGATATTCTCATAGATATTCCGTCCCTCTTCAATGGCGGCCACGATGGTCGAGAAGTTATCGTCCCCGAGGACCAGGGCCGAAGCCTCCTTCGTCACATCCGTACCGGTGATTCCCATTGAGATCCCGATATCGGCGGCCTTAATTGCAGGCGCATCGTTTACTCCATCGCCAGTCATCGCTACGACATGGCCGTGGCGCTGCAACGACTTGACGATCCGCAGCTTATGCTCCGGAGATACCCGGGCGTAGACGAAGACATTGTCCGATACCTTATCGAGCGCATCATCGTCCATCCGGGTAAGCTCGCTACCAGTCAGAACCCTGCCGCCGCGCTGCAGAATGCCAAGCTGATGGGCAATCGCCTCTGCGGTCGTCCCATGGTCGCCGGTAATCATGACCGTCTTGATGCCTGCCCGGCGGGTCACGCTGATCGCATCGCGCACTTCCTTGCGCGGCGGATCGATCATCCCGGCCAGGCCCACGAAGACAAGCTGGCTCTCCGCCTCCTTCTCGCTGCCGGCCGTTTCTCCGCTCCGCAGATCGCGGTAAGCCATCCCAAGCACACGCAGTGCGCCGGAAGCCATCTGTTCATTGGCATCCAGCACCTTCTGGCGCAAGGTCGGCGTGCAGGGCACGACTCCGCCCTCCCACAGCATATACGTGCAGCAATTCAGGAGCACATCGGGTGCGCCTTTGGTGCAGATCATCCGGCCGCCGGGGTGATTTACAACCACCGACATCAGCTTGCGTTCAGAATCGAACGGAAACTCCGTCTCCCGGGTATAGGTTACAGCAAGCGTTTGGGCAGTTAGTCCCATCTTGGCAGACAAAGCGACCAGCGCACCTTCCGTAGGATCGCCCTTCAGTTCCCAGACCGGCTGAGCGTTAGCCCCTTTATCGGCCTCTGCGCCTTTGCCTTTCTTTTTGCTGCGCGTGTCGGGGAAGCTCTCATAAATCTCTGCGTTGCTGCATAATGCACCCACCTGAAGCATGCGCCGGAGACTCTGGTCATTCTTCAGATCAACGGGCCGGCCTTTCTGGAGCACACTTCCTACCGGAGCATAACCTTCCCCTGATACCTCAAGGGTCCGTCCGGCGTTCCAGAGCTGGGTGACTGTCATTTTGTTCTGCGTCAGGGTTCCTGTCTTATCCGAGCAGATGACGGAGGCGCAGCCCAACGTCTCTACCGAAGGCAGCTTGCGGACAATCGCCTTGCGCTTGATCATCCGCTGGACACCCAGCGCAAGCGCAATCGTCACAATGGCCGGAAGTCCTTCGGGAATAGCTGCCACCGCCAGACTCACCCCGGCCAGGAACATCGCCGTTGCCGGCTGACCATGCATAATTCCTGCCAGGACCACAACAATGGTCAGCCCCAGTGAGACGTAGATCAGAATCTTGCCAAGCTGCTCCAGACGGTGCTGCAGCGGGGTCTCCTGGGATTCGGTGTTCTGGATCAGATCGGCAATCTTGCCCATCTCGGTAGCCATACCGGTGCGGATGACCACAGCCCGGCCGGTTCCCCGGGTCACCATCGTACCCATGAAGCCGATATTCTTCTGATCGCCCAGCGGGATGTCTTCAGCATAGATCGCCGAGGCATGCTTGGAGACCGGCAGCGACTCCCCTGTCAGCGCTGACTCTTCGGCATAGATGCTGCTGCACTGCAGCCAGCGGACATCTGCCGGTATCCGGTCCCCGCTCTCCAGCAGGACGATATCTCCGGGGACCAGCATTCTGGCGGGAAGCACCTCCTGCTTCCCGCCGCGCATCACTTTGGCCGTAGGCGCGGAGAGCTGCTTCAGTGCTCTTAACGAACGCTCGGCGCGGAACTCCTGCACGAATCCGAGTACCCCGTTAAGCAGAATAATCGCGATAATCGTAATGGCGTCTAAGTATTCGCCGAGCAGGCCGGATACCAGAGTCGCCCCCATCAGCACCAGTACCATGAAATCCTTGAACTGATTGAGCAGCAGCGTAAAAGGTGATACCCTTTTGCCCTCAGACAGCTCATTGTACCCGCTCTCTTTGAGTCTTGCGGCGGCGTCCTCGGCGCTTAGCCCCGTTCCCGGCTGAACGCCGAACATCTCCTGCAGCTCCTCTGCACCGAGCCGGTGCCAGCTTTTTTGTTCCATAACTAATCTTTCCCCTCCCGGTCGTTTCTTGACTTCCGGCGGCGCACAGCTTTTCCACCTGTTCATGTCCAAGTGTATTCATGGTCGTCCCAAAATATCACCGCATCTGGGTTTCTCCTTTTGCGCGAACCGGTAAAAGTATGGCATCATAGAGGGAGTACTTTATTATCAGGCGACAGGAGAACCTTATCATGGCATTAGACGGCATTGTTACCCAAGCGATCGTGCATGAGCTTCAGCCCTTCATCGGTGCACGCGTCGGCAAAATATATCAACCCAGCACACATGACCTCATCTTCACCCTGCGCGGTGCGGGCGGCGGCGGCAAGCTGCTGCTGTCGGCGAACCCGACCTACCCCCGGCTGCACCTGACCGAGAGAAGCAGCATCAACCCGGCGGAAGCGCCGATGTTCTGCATGCTGATGCGCAAGCATTGTGAAGGCGGCACCATCGAGAGCATTACCCAGGTGGGGCTTGAACGAATTATTCATATCACCATCAGAACACGGGATGAGCTGGGGGATGTCTCCGCCAAAAAAATCATCATCGAGCTGATGGGACGCCACAGCAACATCATTCTGACCGAGCTGGCCACGGGGACGATTATCGACGGCATTCATCATGTCACCCCGTCAATCAGCAGCTACCGGGTCGTTATGCCGGGAGCGGCTTATACCCAGCCGCCGCAGCAGCATAAGCTGAATCCGCTGCAGATCAGCCAGCCGGATTTCCTTACCCTGATAGCCTCGGCAGAGGAAGCGGCCCGCTACGCCGCCGAGCATCCTCAGGAGCCGGAGGAGGATATGATCGAGGGCGAGATCGCCGGACTGCTGGCCTCACTTGAGGCACCGCAGGCTGACGGCTCCGGCGGCCCGGCCCCTTCAGCCGATCCGGCCGGCTGGCTGGTACACGCCTTCAGCGGCCTGAGTCCGCTGATCGCCGGAGAGATCCTCCACCGGTACAAGGAGATAGGCGGAGAAGCTGAGGATTTCAGCAGCGGGATGGATAAGCCCGATCAGCTCTGGGAAGCCTTCCATTCCGTCATGGAGCCGGTCAGCAAGTTGGAATTCGCTCCAGTCACCGGTTGGAATGCCAAGGGCAAGCCGGTATTCTCGGCCATTCCGCTGAAGCTCATGAGCGGGAATGTGAAGCATTACAGCTCCATAAGCTTGTGCCTGGAGGATTATTACGGGGACAAGGCGGAGAAGGACACGGTTAAGCAGCGGGTTAGCGACCTGATCCGCTTCCTCAGCAACGAGCGCAGCAAGAACATCAAGAAGCTGGCCAACCTGCAAAAGGATCTGAACGAAGCCGAGGATGCAGACCAGTTCAAGATCTGGGGCGAGCTGCTGTTCGCTTCCCTGCACACCGTGAACAAAGGCGACAAGGAAGCAAAGCTAGTAAACTACTATGATGAGAATCAGGCGGAGATTACCGTTCCGCTCGACCCGCTGCTAAGCCCTACAGACAATGCACAGCGGTATTTCAAAAAATATAACAAGTACAAGAACAGCCTGCGGGTGATCGGCGAGCAGGTCAAGAAGACACACGAAGAGATTGCCTATATGGAACTGCTGCTCCAGCAATTAGCCCATGCCTCACTGAATGACATTGAGGAGATCCGCGAGGAGCTGGTTAGCCAAGGCTATCTCCGCGACCGCAGCAAAAAAGGCAAGAAGAAAAAGAAGGCTGCCAGACCTACGCTGCAGGTATTCACTTCCTCTGAAGGGGTTGACATCTATGTCGGCAAAAACAATCTGCAAAACGAGTATGTCACCAACCGCCTCGCTGCTCCGAACGATACCTGGCTGCATACCAAGGATATTCCCGGCTCGCATGTGGTGATCCGCAGTGAGGAATTCGGCGATGCCACCCTGGAGGAAGCTGCTCAGCTCGCCGCCTATTACAGCCAGGCCAAGCAATCCAGCAGTGTGCCGGTGGACTGTACGCTCATCCGTTACGTGCGCAAGCCGAGCGGAGCCAAGCCGGGCTTCGTCATCTACGATCATCAGCGGACACTCTTCGTCACGCCCGATGAAGAGCGGATCAAGCAGCTCCCGAATGTGCTGCGGAGTTAAGCGGAAAACCGAACAGCAATGAGTTCGCTCAAGGCGCACGGGCCAAATGTATGTGGAAAACAGCATACATCATCCTCGCTCAAGGCGCACGGGCCAAATGTATGTGGAAAACAGCATACATTGGGTTCGCTCAAGGCGCACGGGCCAAATGTATGTGGAAAACAGCATACATCTGGCTCGCTCAAGGCGCACGGGCCAAATGTATGCGGAAAACAGCATACATTGAGTTCGCTCAAGTCGAGTGGGCCAAATGTATGTGGAAAACAGCATACATCTGGCTCGCTCAAGGCGCGCGGGCCCAATGTATGTGGAAAACAGCATACATCTGGCTCGCTCAAGGCGCACGGGGCCAAATGTATGCGGAAAACCGAACACAATAGTAGGTGGTTTCCTCTTACTAATCATGCGCTTTACTAACAGTAAGGATTGCTCCTACCAAAAAACCTCCGTCCTGTAGCGCCTGCGCTAAGGGTCGGAGGTTTTTAGTGTCTTGTGTCTTGTGTCTTGTGTCTTGTGTCTGGTATCTGGCGTTTTGTGTTTTTGTATCCTGCGCTCTTTGCTGTGTCCTACAGTCAGCCTCTGGCAGCCTTAAGCTGCTCCAGCACAGCGGCAGGCACACTCACACTGCCGAGATCCCCGTGGAAAACAACGCCCTGCCGCGCACCATGGAAATCCGAGCCGCCGGTTACCCGTAGGCCGAATTCCGCAGCCAGTGCAAGGTAGCGCTCATGCTCTGCCGGGCCATGATCGGAATGATACACCTCGATGCCGTCCAAATCACATTCCTCCACGATTCTGCGCACCAGTGCGTCATCCCCGTAGATTCCCGGATGGGCCAACACCGCTGCACCTCCTGCTTCACGAATCCACTGGCAGGCCGTCTCCGGGGTAATGCGCGGAGGCGAGACATAGGCCGCCGCCCCTTCACCCAGATACTTGTCAAAAGCATCCCGCATATCCACGGCTGCGCCCAGCCGCACCAGCTCATCCGCGATGTGCGGGCGGCCGATGCTCTCATCAGGCTTCAGCTTCCGGCCAAGCCCTGACACTACCTGCTCCAGGGTGATCGCAATGCCCAGCCCGCGCAGCTTCTCCAGAATTGCTTCATTACGCCCGAGCCGGATACCCCGCTGCTCCTCCAGGCGGGACAACAGCAGTTCCTGTTCTATGTCGATATAGTAACCGAGGACATGGATCTCCTTGCCGCTCTGCCGTGTGCTGATCTCTACACCGGGAACTACAGTAATCCCGTACCGCTTGCCTGCTTCCAGTGCTTCCGCTACTCCGCTGACCGTATCATGATCGGTAATGGCTAACGCTGCCAATCCAGCGTCGTAACCAAGCCGCACATTCTCTGCCGGCGGCTGCATGCCGTCCGAGGCCTGGGTATGGGTGTGCAGGTCGCATCTGCCGGCTATATCAGCAAGACCCGCTGTAGCTAACTCCGCCTCTGAATGCCCGCTATGACTTGTAGGGTCTGTCATGGAATTCCTCCGTTCTTTCAAGTAAGTTTACATGCTTTCATGCAGCTACACGCAGCTAGCTATGCATATCCGTTACTGTCCGCCGGCATGCTGGCGCAGAAAGCCTAGGAAGGTTACCGCCGAGATCGGCAGCAAGGTCGATTTCAGATGAATAGCGTAGAATTGCCGTTTGAAGGAGGCATCCGTCAGATTGACAATCTTCAGCAGGCCGAGCGCTACTTCATGCTTGACCGAGGAGGTCGAGATAATTGTAATCCCCAGCCCTGCCTCTACCGCCGACTTCACCGCCCCGGTACTGCCCAGCTCCATCACAATCTGCATCGCTGCAGGGTCAAGCCCGTTAGCCTCAAGCTGCTCCTCCATCACCCGCCGTGTGCCCGAGCCGCGTTCGCGCAGCACGAATGGATAGGCGAGCGCCTGCGCCAGCGTCACTTCCGCCTGACCGGCCAGCGGATGCTCATGGGGCACAATCAGCTTCAGCTCGTCGCCCATTACCGGCTCAATCACCATGTCCGGGTGGGAGACCGGCGCTTCAATCAGCCCGAAATTCAGCTGATGCTTATGAATCTCATCCATAATCTGTGAAGTGTTCATGACCTTCATCATAATTGAGATATTCGGATATTCCTTGCCGAAAGGCCCCAGCAGGCGGGGAAGCACATATTCACCGATGGTCAGGCTGGCTCCGAGCATCAGGCGGCCCTCCAGCATGTGGGTGAAAGCCGACATCGCCTGATCCGTCTCACGCATCAGCTGCATGCTGCGCACCGCGAACGGCATCAGCGTCAGGCCAGCCTCGGTGAGTATGATTTTTTTGGTGGAACGGTCGAACAGCTTGGTTCCGAAATAATCCTCAAGCGCCTGAATCTGCATCGTCACCGCAGGCTGGGTCATATGCAGAGTCTGTGCCGCCGCCGAGAAGCTGCCCCGTTCGGACACGGTATAGAAAATATGAAGCTGATGAAAATTCATACGTTACTGACTCCTTCGCTAATTTCAGTCTTCAAGCAAAAAGGCACGCAGCCCTAAGCCGCATGCCTCCCTCGTTTCAAGTATCCTACTTGCGCCTGCGGCGTTTCTTGGACAGCTTCATGCGCCGGGAATGTCGCAGCCAGGAATAGTATCGCTTGAGATCCCGGAGCTGCGGAGTCACCGATATTTTGCCCAGAAAAGACACGATTACCATGACATACAGCGGCTCTCCGGAGAGGGCCGTGACGCCCTCAAGCTGCCTGAAATCAACCACGATCACCGTATCATTATCGATCAGATAGGCATTATAATCACTGTTCGAGTAAGGCCTCAGCCGGTTCTGCTTCAGGGCCTGCCAGATCCAGGCGGTCACCTCCACATTTCCGCTGTCCTCAGCAGCTACCCGGTCCGCATAACGGCTCTTGGCATGCCGGGTCAGCACGATGTCGGCAATCCCGTAGTTATTCAGCATGATATGGAAGGGTTCGTGCACCCCCCACCAGTCCATCCCCTTGCCCTGCATAGTCATCACACTCCACGTAAAAAGGGTCTTGGCATGCTCTTATTGTTGTCAATCTTACCGCATTGACGGCCGTTGTTCAAGCATACCGCCATCCCCGGGAGAGTTACATGGCGAAACCTCAGCTGCCCGTCCGGTGCATACTGATATCGCTGTCATCGACATAGCTGCTGCCTCTGATCATTTTGCAGCTTTTTTTGAAGCGGGCCGCCTCTACAGACAGCTCCTCAATGGAAGCAAACCGGCGGCTGCGGTTCGTAACCACGGCAATCGAGATCGAGACCAGCGGGATCTCCTCCAGTTGTCCCGAACGGCTCTCGGTCAGCACGTATTTCTGGGCCAGATGTCCGGCATGATAGAAATCCTTAACCGCCGTATCGAACGCCGCGATGATGCTTCTGCAGCATTCCTCGTAATGATAATCGCTGATAAAAATAATAAAATCATCCCCGCCGATATGCCCCAGGAATCCGTTCATCCGCAGCGCCTCATGCTTTAGCAGCTCTGCAGTGGCCTGAATCATACGGTCGCCTTCCTTGAAACCGTAGGTGTCGTTGTACGCCTTGAAATGGTCAAGATCGATGTAGAGTACACTGAATTCATCCTGCAGCAGCGTCTTCACCATCCACTCGGTAATGCTGATATTCCCTGGGAGCCCTGTTAACGGATTCAGGAAGCTGGCGGCCACCGCCTGAATCTCCGCGAAGTTAAGCAGCAGATCCCGTACGCTAACCGCTCCGAACAGGGCCTTCTCATGAGTCACGATCACATAGTCGTACAGATTCTCATCCTGCCTCGACATCGCCTGCCTGCTTACCTCAATAATCGGCGTGTTATAGTCCACCACCAGCGGATTTTTGTCCATCACCAGTTCCACAGGTCTGCCCATATAGAGCGTATACCCATACAGCGTACCTATTTTCTGATAAAAGCTGATCCTCATAATCAATCCGGCGGTGCGCCCGTTTTCCGTGACGGCTACGCCTTGGAGCTGGGGATTGCTTTTGAAAATCTGGTCCACAAACCCGCATTTGTGATGAATCGAAATGTCCGGGATTTGTTCAGCGATTTCACCGATCTGCAGAAACATGCGTACACCCTCCCTTGACTGGATAATGGAGCACTGGAGACGGAAGCGCTCCACGCTCAGGCCGATGAGCCGGTCTCCCGAGCGCATAGCCAAGGGTCCCTGTCTTATTCATCTAATCCCCCGTATGCTTGTCTTCCTGAATTCAATAACTTCTCTTCAGCATAGATTGGAATTATTAAGCAGGGATAAACTTCGGGCCGGGGCATTGCCTTCTGCGCACCTTTTTTCACACTAACGACCTATTTTGACAATGCTCCTGCCCGGTTAATCGTATAGAGCACAGGGATTGCCGCTCCAATGAGGATCACCCCCATGAATGCCGGTGCAGCCGGTCCAAGCAACACATAGAGCTGTCCGCCAACCAGCGGCCCGATCATTCTCGCCAGCGCCTGAATCGATTGGCTGCCCCCTTGAACCCGTCCCTGCTCGCCCGCTGCGGCAGATTTGGACAGCATTCCGTTGAACGAGGGCCCGAAGACCGAATCGCCGAAGCCGAAGATAAACATCCCTGCGATAAAAAGGGGATAAAAGGCGAACAAGGCCGACAACGCAAACAGGACATATCCAACAATTTCCGAGACCATTCCGAGGAGGGCGATTTGCCGGTCACTGTATCTTTTCAGGAGCTTCGGCATAATGAATCCTTGGGACAGGATATCCTGCAAGCCCATGATGGAGAACATCAATCCGATGATCACCGGCTTCCAGCTGAAGTTATCCAATGTGAACTGTGAAAAAATAGCCTGGAATGAGCCATTCGGTATCCACAGCAGGAAGGCGGAGACAAACAGTCTATTGAGATTCTTCATGGACAGCAGGTTCGCAAGCTGCGAGAGGGGGTTCAGCCTGACTAAGGGGATTGCCTTCAGTCTCTTACTTTTCTCCAGACTCTCCGGCATGAACAGGAAGCCATAACCCACATTCAGTAATGTTACCGCTGCGCCAGCATACATGGGCACCGAATACCCGAACTTGGCCAGCAGCCCGCCCATCGACGGACCAATAATAGTACCGGCCCCTACCACCGCGCTCACCCAGCCAAAGTACTTGGTCCGTTGCTCCGGCGGAAGGATGTCTGCAAAATAAGCGAAGATTGTACCGATGCTCCCGCCTGTGATCCCTTCAATGATCCGCCCGGCGAACAGCACCCATAAAGCCCCTCCAAGGCCAAATATGAAGTAACCGGCAGCCGAACCCAGCAAGCATAGCAGAAGCAGCGGACGTCGTCCGTATTTATCACTCAGCGCACCCAGCACAGGCGCCGCACAGAACAGGCAGGCCGCATACACTGAGGTCAGCAGAGTAACCATCACCGCTTGTTTTCCGGGATCGCTAATGTAAGGCTGGACTAGGAATGGAACCACAGGAGCTATGATACTGAAGCCTATTCCGCATAAAAATACTGAGATTAGACCGAATATAAGCGCGTGCTTATCCGCCGTTGGTTCTGAAGGTTGATCTTGATTGTCAGCTGGTTTGGATGTGGACATGTATCTTCTCTCCTTAGAGTTTATGATTTGTTTCCCAAGAAACAATATCATCCTAGCACACTTTTGATTCCAAGGAAACAAAATTTTGAACATAAAAAAACACCCTGCCGGGTGAAAGTAACTCTGCCTGTAATATTCTGCTGAAGTATAGAGGGGAAATTAATCTTCTTCCGTGCTGTTCTCCAGCTCCTGCTTCTTAATCTCTTCATCCAAATGCCTATTGTACTTCTCCATGAAGCTGAGCATACCGGCATACTGGCTATCGGTCACCTGCTCAAACACGGGTCTGTCCCGCTCCCGGAACTCACGGTGCAATTCGTCATGAATCTGATACACAGCCTTCCCTTGACCGGTAAGCCTGAAATAGATTTCCTTCTGATTGTCCGGCTTCTGGTAGCTCTCGATAAGCCCCTTGTGCAGGAGCTTCCGTGTAATCTTGCTGATCGCCCCTCTGGTCATGTACAAGGCCTCTGCAAGCTTGGTCACGTTGACGTCTGCATGTCGTCCGATGTATTCAATACAGTGCACCTCAGAGGGTTTATTACCCTTAAGACTGATCTCCATCTTGGACTTGTTCAGCCAGCTCATCTTATTGAATAATTCCCGGAAAGCGGTTAAGACCTGTTCCTCTTTGTTCATTGGTGGTCCCCCTCTTAAAAAAACAGACGCCAGCGGCGTCTGTCTAAATAACCCTTATCCCTGAACTACAGACCGTAGTACTTGGACTTGTCCGGTCCGTTGCTGGTATATTCCGTCTTCAGTTCATTGCGGTACGAACGCTCAATCTTGCGCACATAAGAAAGTCTGCGGACATTCTTCATAACTTCCTCGGCGCGCTCCGCATTGACGTACATTACCGCATAGTGCATTTTACGGGAAACGTAGTGCAATGTGCCGTACTTCTCCAGGTTGCGCGCCGCCTTGACGTCGCTAACCCATACAATATAACCTGTCCGTTCCGCAAACATAAGCTCATCCGCCTCTCTTTCTCTATCTCCTCACGGGTCAGCTTATCCGCAAGAGCATTTGCCGCCGCTGCCGCATCCGCCTTTGGGGGACGGATCATTGCTGGGAACCTTAATACTGTCCGAGACCGAGAATGCGATCGCCTCAGACATGGAATGAAGAATATCATCCAGCGTCTTCTCCGCATTCTTGAAGCGGACCACCGCTTCGAACTGCTCCAGCTCCCGCTCTACAGCCTCAACCTCATCCTTGGCCGAGTGATAGTTCGGGTGAAAATGACCAAACCGCTGTGTCTCGTCAAACAGCTCCTTCTTGCCTTGCAGCCGCTTGATCATGGCCTGGATTTGGGGATGGTTATCTACCTGTCCCTTCCAGTATAGGTAATCCGACACTTCTGCGGATTGATTAATCATATCGCCTAATTCATAGGCGTATGTCAGCACTTCAGCCATATCGACCGTATTTAATTCCGCTACGCTCATGAACTTCAACTCTTTTCTGCATTTAATGTTCTACCGCAGCGATAGACTACCTTATCATAACATATCCGCCCGCCTCAGCAGAAGAAGAATTTCTGTGCTTAAGCGGATGCAGCAGCTGAATTTCCTGCCAGTCCTCCGCTGCAAGCTCCGTCTCCTCTGCTGTCTCCGTTCCCGGGAGCAGCAGAATGCCCCGTACCTTCCATGGGCGTCCGCTGATCCGTTCAGGAATGAAATCCGCCGCCTTGCCCCCGTAGGAGAGCCGGACCTTGATTCCCCAGCTTAGGGCCTGCTCCATTACCTTTTGCGCTGTAGTGACATGATACTGCCTCCACTGATTGAACCACATCTGCGGCACGGCCTCCTCACCCGGCAGCTCCAGCATCGGGGGGCCGCCCCTGTCCAGCGGCAGGAGCTTCGGGGACGGGCCCTTTCCCAGCAGGCCCCGTTCCCCGGCTGCGGCAGGGAGCTCGTAGCGCAGCGCTGGCTCGTCCAGCCCAGACAGCTCGAACAGCCGCTGCTGGCCCGCAGCCCCGTTCAGGTCCCCTGCCCTTAAGGACGGCGCCAGACCGGCGGCTGCTAGCTCCTTGCGCAGCTGCCCGGCAGCCTCCGGCCGGACGATGAAGTGGAGCGGGCCGATGCGGGTAACGATGTCCTGCAGCCGGGGATGGGCGGCGATGATCTCGCCCTCCTGCTCTCCGGCGCAGGACAGCAGAAGAACCTCCGCCAGTTCGGTCCGCCCGATCGCTCTGGCCCACTGCCGTAGCGCCAGTATGACCTGCTCCGGCAATCCTCCGGCGGCATGGGCGTTCAGCCAGGAGATCACTTCACCCGGGGCGAACCCCTGGTCCGCCGCGGCTTCCAGCCGCTCACGGGTCAGCCGGAAGCTCCAGAGATCCTCGTGATGCAGCAGCTCCGCACACCCGGCCAATGTCCAGCGGACCGTATAAGCGACCTCCGGTGGTACCAGCACCTCGAAATCCGGCTGAACAATGAAGCCGGGGGACGCGGAAGCCGATGCCTGCGGCAGCGGGCTACATGCGGCTTCAGCTGCTACGGGTCTCTGCGGGCTGAGGACGGTATCTTGAGCTTCGGCGGCGCTGTCCAGGATTGCTTGGCTGTGTGAGGCTATGCTTGGACTGCTGCTGGCTGTTTCCGGGTTACTGTCCGCTTCTTCTGCACCCTCTTGATGCTGCGGGGTTATTCCTAGGCTATGTCCCGTCAGTTGCGGCTTCCTTGCCTTCCAGCGGAAGCACTCCGCTCCTTCTGCTGAATACCCCAGCTCACACCAGCCGAAGGCGGCCAGAAGGCGAATCCAGGCAAGTGACGCCTGCTTAAGCCCTGAGTCTGAGCCTGTCCCTGCTGCCCCCGGCACAGGCTGCTCCCCGGCTAGACCATTCTGTCTCATCCAGCTTAGAACAGGCTCTACCGCAAACCACTCGTCCGTCTTAAACTCTGCTGCCGAGAACAAATGTCTGAAATGCTGTTCTTCAGGCAGCGGAGCACCGTAGCGGCTGATTACCAAGGTGCAGAGCGTATCCGTCATCTCTTGTGCGGTAAGAGCCAGCCAGCGTTGCAGCATCGGTCTGTCTACTCCATACCCGCTGTTATCGCGGGTAATCAGCCCCAATACGCTCAGCAGATCAATGATTAATGTAACCGGCAGCGGATAGCTCTGGTGACCGGCCGAGGACTCAAGCAGAGTCAGATACTCCCCCGGTATGGACAACTTTCCGGCTAACCGCCCAAGCTGCTTCTTATGTATCACTCCCTTAGATGTCAGAGGCAGGCCTTCCTGGGCTATGAACAGCAGTCCCTGAAATAGCTCCCCTGCCAGTTCTGAACACGCTGCATGCTCAACCCGTACTGCCCCCTCCACCCGCACCTGCGGACAGCCCGTCCAGAAGCTCCGCAGGATCAAGGGATACTGCTGCTGCGGAATCTGATACAGCCGCTCCCCCCACACCTTCTGACGCAGCTCCAGCATCCCGGTGTGAAGCAGTTCCTCCAGGGCCAGCAACTGCTCGGCTCTACACAGGAATTCAGGCCGCAGCCGCTCTGCAGAATCCGCTGTACATGGCGAAGCCGCATGCTCTGCCGCTATCCGCAGCAGCACTTCACAAGCATCCGCAGACAGCTTGCCGATATCATCTGCCGGTTCCAGTTCCATCAGAGAACAGCTCCTTCCGCCGGGTCCAGCATCCGGACCCCGTATTCATAGCCTTGCTCTGTCAGGAACATCCGGCGGCGCAGGGCGAATTCCTGCTCCCGGCTGTCTCCCGTGACCAGCGTGTAGAAATACGCCCGGTTATCCCCCGGCTTCGGGCGAAGGATGCGGCCCAGCCGCTGAGCCTCCTCCTGCCGGGAGCCGAAGGCGCCGGATACCTCAATTGCTACCGAGGCATCCGGCAGATTCACAGCAAAGTTCGCAACCTTGGAGACAATCAGCACCGGCAGCTTGCCATCATTGAACGCAGCGTAGAGCGCATTCCGCTCCTTCTGCGGAGTCTTGCCCGTGATCAGAGGGGCCGCCAGCTCCAGCGCCATCTGCTCCAGCTGGTCGAGGTACTGGCCGATCACTAGAATCGACGCTGCGGGATGCGCCGCAGCAATCTGCGCTGCGGCCTGCGCCTTAGCCTGATTACCTGCCGCCAGCCGGAACTGCTCCTTCGCACCGGCATACACATATTGCTGCCGCAGCTTCTGGTTCATCGGAACGATGACCTCGATGCAATCGACAGCTGCAATCCATCCCTGCCGCTCCAGCACCTTCCAGGGCAGGTCGTAGCATCTCGGGCCGATCAGGGAGAACACATCCCCCTCCCGCCCGTCCTCCCGGACCAGCGTTGCTGTCAGCCCCAGCCGCCGCGTAGCCTGAATATCTGCGGTCGCCCGGAAGACAGGCGCCGGAAGCAGATGGACCTCGTCATAGATAATCAGCCCCCAGTTTCGTTCATGGAACAGATTCATGTGGACAAATGCTCCTCCCTTGGAGCGCCTGTGGGTCAGCATCTGATAAGTTGTAACGGTTACCGGCCGCACCTCCCGGTGCTCTCCCGTGTATTCCCCGACCTCATCTGCGCTCAGCGTGGTCCGCAGCAGCAGCTCCCCGCGCCACTGTTCTACTGAAGTCGTGCTTGAAGTAAGGATCAGTGTCTCGCACTGCAGCTGCTCCAGCACCGCAAGGCCGACAACTGTTTTGCCTGCCCCGCAGGGCAGCACGACCACACCGCTGCCGCCATGTCCGCCGGTTCCCTGGAACTTTCGGACAGCCTCCCGTTGATAATCCCGGAGCCTGAATTCGGCGCTGCTCTCTTCACCCGTTCCCCTTAGAGTTTCCCGCCAGGCCATCTTCAGTATCTGCCCGTCCCGGTACCCGGCATAGTCAAGAACCGGATAACCCAGTCTGGCCAACTCCTGCTTCAGCAGACCCCGGTTCATCTTCGGACAATGGCTATGCAGCTCCCCGGTCCGGCGCAGGCCCAGCTCCTTCAGCTTCTGAGAGTCATCCAGTTCATCCAGCCGGCTCGCCCGGTCAGCGGTTAACGTAACAAGCTGCGGATCACTCTCATCCGCGTGCAGATGCAAGCTTCCGTAACGGGACATCAGCAGCTCCATCTCCCCCTCGACCTCGGAAGGAATGCCCCACCTGGACAGCCTGCGCAGTCCTTCAATGACCTCTGCCGCTGTCTGTCCCCCGGCTGCGGCGTTCCATAGGGACAACGGCGTGATCCGGTAAGTGTGGTAAGCTGGAGGACTTTTGACAAGCTCGGCAAATCCGCTTAGAATCGTCCGCGCCTCCTCAAATCCCGGATGTCCGCATTCCAGCAGAATTGTCCGGTCATTCCGTGTGATGCATGGCCCCGCCTCTGCTCCGCTCATCCTATTCCCTCCTTGTGTGCTATAGTGGTTCACCTTTGTCCCTACAACGAAAAAGCCCACCTCCGCCAAACGGATATGAGCCACTCGTCATTCTATTAATGCAGCTGCTGCCGCTGTGAGATTTCATGGAGCGGCTTCGCAGCCTCATAGATATTGTCCAGCAGAGTAACCGGCACCGGCTGCGCGGTCATCACTTCTTTGACTGTCTTCAAGAATGAACCCTCCTGTCCACGTTACCATGGCATTTGAGAGTAGTTTTTCCTGGAGCGGTAACATTTATACGGATAAGGACTCATTCAGACAGGAGTCGGCCATAGCGACCAGCAGCTTCACGCCATAGAGCATAGCATCCTCATCGAAATCAAATTTGCTGTGATGGTGCGGATAGACGGCATCCTTGGCCGCGTTGCCCGCACCGACGAAGATGAAGCAGCCGGGAATCTCCTGAACATAATAGGAAAAGTCCTCCGCCGGCATAATCTTCTCCATCAGCATCACTTGGGCATCTGTACCCAGCGCCTCAGGGGCAACACGGGCGAAGCGTTCATACTCAGCAATGTCATTCACCAGCGGCGGGTACCCCATCAGATAGTCCACCTTCGCCTCCGTCCCATAGGCTGCGGCTATGGACGCCGCCAACTCTTCAATGCGGCGGCGGATCAGATGACGTGTCTCTTCATCAAATGCCCGCACCGTCCCGGTAATCCGGCAGCGCTCGGCAATGATATTCTGGGCGGAACCGCCTTGCATCGTTCCCACGCTGACCACAGCAGGACGCAGCGGATCAACGTTGCGGCTGACAATCGTCTGCAGCCCGGTAACCAGTGCCGCACCGGCCACAATACTGTCTGCTGTGCGGTGGGGCATGCCGCCGTGTCCGCCCCGGCCGGTCAGATCAATGAAGAACTCATCGGCCGAAGCCATCAGCGGCCCCGGCGCACTGCCTACCGTCCCGAGCGGGAAAGGCGTCCACAGATGCAACCCGTAGACAGCATCCGCACCCGCAAGCACGCCTTCCGCAATCATGTCCACTGCACCGCCGGGACAGACCTCTTCCGCCGGCTGGAACAGAAAGCGGATCTCCCCCCTCAGTTCCTCCCGGCGGGAGCTGTAATACGCCGCCGCAGCCAGCAGCATGGCGGTATGCCCGTCATGCCCGCAGGCATGCATAACCCCGGGATGCTGGGAAGCATATTCCCGGCCGCTCTCCTCCGTAATACTCAGCGCGTCCATATCTGCACGCAGGACTACCGTTCTGCCAGTCTCCCGGCCCTTAAGTATGCCTGTCAATCCGTAGCCTGCTGCACTCCGCCGGACCTCAATCCCGAGCTCCGTGAGCCTTGCCCCGACATAAGCGGAGGTCTCCTTCTCCTGATAGGACAGCTCCGGATGACGGTGCAGATGGCGGCGCCATTTGATCATTTCCGGGAGCAGTTCCCCGATCTCTAACCTCTCCATAACTCTCCATTCCCTTCTCTGACAGCATCCTGCGGATAAGCCTGCGGGGCAAGCCCTTGAGCTCTATCCGCTCCGCAGCCTGCCAACTTTCTTTTATTGTAGCAGAAACGCAAAAAAGTGGGTATTAATCAGCCTGTTCTACCTTGCACAACCCCGGGAAACAGACTATCATGAGGAAGAACAATAACAAATTTTAATTACAAATGAATCATTATACTTCATTAAGGGGAGTTGTGCGCTATGATATTTGAGAACACGGGCCTCGAAGGACTGAAGAGCGACCTTCTTTATCTCGACGAGAGTGCAGCAAGGGCAGGATTCATCAGATGGCAATGGGAATACTACCGCGCGACTTATGACTGCAAGATAGAAGACCGCAAGGACGGCGGCGAATACTTCCTGCGCATTAATACCCGCGCTGTGGAGGGGAAGCTGGAGAAGTCAGATGCGGTGCTGGCGATTGAAGCCGTCTATCTGGGCAAGGCCACATTCCCCCACGGGCTGGAATATGAATCCCCGGTGCCTCAGCCGGTGCTTGAGGTAGCCCGGAAGCATATCAATGAATTGAAAGCGCTGCTGGAAGTTTGAGTGCCGCGAAGGGAAAGACGGCCGCCAAAGCCCGCCCGCCCAAAAGAGGAACGCCTGATTTCCAGCTGCTTATTCTCACCCTGCTGTTCGTGGGCTTCGGCCTGCTGATGGTGTTCAGCTCCAGTTCCAGCTTAACCCTTGCCAGTGAGAAATACAGCAACAATGCATTTTTCTTCGTCAAAAAACAACTGATCTGGGCTGTGCTGGGCAGCTTCATCATGTTCGTGGTAATGAATATCCACTACAGCAAATTCAAGAAATGGTATGCCCCGATCTTCGTGATTACACTCGTCCTGCTGCTGTTCGTAGCAACCACCGAGGGGATTAACGGCGCCAAGAGCTGGATGAGTATCGGAACCCTTGGGATTCAGCCTACCGAGCTGGCCAAGATCTCTATCATTCTCTACCTGGCTGCCCTGATCACCAAAAAAGGCGAGCGCCTGCGCGATTTGCGGACAGGGTATATCCCTGTCATGATTATCGTCGGCATCGTAGCCGGACTGATCATGCTTCAGCCGGATCTAGGCTCCTGTATGATTCTTGTCGCAACCAGCGGACTGATCATCTATGCCGGCGGCGCCAGTATGAAGCACATTATGGGCTCGATTGGCCTGTTGATTCTGGGCGTGGCTCTCGTCTGGGGTGCCAAGACCGCCATTGACTCCCTGTCGCCGCACACCGAGAAGGCTGAGATTAAGCAGGATTACCGTCAGGGCCGTATTGAAGCCTTCCTTGATCCGGCGAAAGATGCCTCCGGCAACGGCTATCATATCATGCAATCCCTTATCGCCCTAGGCGAAGGCGGAACACAAGGCTCCGGGTTTGGTAAGAGTATCCAAAAGCTTCACTACCTTCCTTATCCTTACACTGACTTTATATTTTCCGTCATCGGTGAGGAGCTCGGCTTCGTGGGAACAGCCTTGTTCCTGCTGCTCTATCTGTATTTTATCTGGAGAGGGATTCTGATTTCACTGCGGTGTACCGATCCCTTCGGCACCCTGGTCGGCATCGGAATCATGGGGCTCATCGCCATTCAGGCCTTCATCAATATCGGCGGTGTGACCAATACCATTCCGCTTACAGGGGTTACACTGCCCTTTATCAGCTACGGCGGCTCCTCGCTGCTCGTCACCATGCTCTGCATGGGGATCATGCTCAGCATCTCACGGGAGACCAACCGTCCGGCCAAGGAGGAAGTTGTGAAGTCTGTGACTACGGTCAGACAGGTACGCAACAACAGAAGTGCAGGCACCCGCGCACGCTAAGAGGCTACATACCGTCGAGGATCGAGATAATTTAAAGGCAGTCCGGAATATATTCCGGACTGCCTTTTGCATGGATGCCTAATATAATTGTGCTTAAGAAATCTCGTCGTTCTTGAAGGCTACGCCTTCGACCTTAACGTTAACCTCTACGATGTGAAGCCCGGTCATACTCTCCACAGCCTCGCGGACATTCTGCTGAAGCATGCGGCACACTTCATGAATCGGCGTTTCGTACAGTACGATGATGCGCAGATCTACTGCAGCTTCCAATTGGCCAACTTCGACAGTAACACCCTTTTGCACGTTCTTGCCGCTCAGGCGCTTTGCCCAGCCCTCTGACAAACCGCCAGACATGGCTGCAATTCCGGGAGTCTCAAGCGCGGCCAGGCCGGCAATTTTTGAGACAACGTCATTCGATATCCGTATATTTCCCAATTCCAGTTGAAGCTGTTCTGCCATGCCATATCCCCCCTACTCTCATTATCAATTATTGTAATTCCAAAGCGGCCTAAAAAGCAAATGACTTTCTCTCACCCCCGTTTACAGTCAGGAACAATTTGGGTATATTGATTATGAATTCAACCTACATATAGAGACTGGAGAGTGCTTAACCTTGAAAAAATGGATCTCACCGGCGCTGCTGGTCATCAGCTTCATCCTCAGCGCCATAGGGCATTACGCGAACTGGGATCATACCCTTCAGTTCATATTGTCTGCCGTTTCGGTCATCTTCGTGGCCGGGTTCCTCGGCCGGGCCACAGAGAGTGTAGCCCACTATGCCGGACAACGGCTTGGAGGGTTCCTGAACGCAACCTTCGGCAATGCGGCCGAGCTGATCATCGCCTTCTTCCTGGTCAAGGAAGGATTGTTTGACATGGTCAAAGCAAGTCTGACCGGCTCCATCATCGGCAACCTGCTGCTCGTCCTCGGACTCAGTATTTTTGCCGGGGGCATGAAGTTCAAGGTTCAGAACTTCAATGTCACACTCGCTGGTCTGAACGGCTCACTGATGATCGTTGCGGTTATCGCCCTGTTCGTCCCCGCCATGTTCTTCAACACGCATTCCATCACCGAGAAAGACACCAATGTGCTTAGCCTTGTCGTTGCCGGCCTCCTGATTGCCGCCTACCTCGCCTGGCTGGTCTTCTCCATGATCACACACAAGAAATACCTGGCGGATGTTACAGACGATACTGCGGAAGAGCTGCCGAATGAGCATGCTCCTGTCTGGTCCCGGAACCGTTCAATCCTCTACCTGGTCCTTGCCACAGTCATGGTCGCCTTCGTCAGTGAGTGGCTGGTCGGCACGCTGGAGACTCTCACCGAACGCTTCGGCTTCAGTGAGCTGTTCGTCGGCGCATTCCTTGTAGCGATTATCGGTAACGCCGCAGAACACAGCGCTGCCATTATGCTCGCCATGAAGAACAAGATCGGCGCCGCAGTCGAGATCGCCGTAGGCAGCAGTCTGCAGATTGCCCTGTTCGTCGCCCCTGTGCTGATCTTCGCCAGTTACTTCATGGGCAACACCATGTCGATTGTCTTCACCACCATTGAGATTGTAGCGATTGCCGTATCGGTGTTCATCGCCAAATCGATTATTCAGGACGGCGCAACCAACTGGTACGAAGGTCTCCTGCTGCTGGCGGTCTATTTGATTCTCGGTGTATCGTTCTATCTGGTCTGAAACACAAAACTTATAAATAATTGTAAAAAAACGCACATGATCGACCCCCGGGTCTTTCATGTGCGTTTTGTTGAAAATATAAGAATTAAACGGTACCGTCCTTTAACAAGGACGGCAAAGCCGTTTCCACTTGATGACCGGGACTTACATCTCCCGTTCCTCAGCCTTCTTGTTCAGTGCCTCGTATAGTACAGCCAAATTACGTTCCAGCTTGCTCAGCACCTGCTTGCCGGTAAGCTCCGGTACCAGCCCCGCTCTGACCGCAAAATCGACCTCTCTGGAGAAGCCGTACATCTGGGTATCCAGCACTTCCTCATAGAGAGGGCAGTAACGGGTTGCCAAATTCTCCATCTGTACTTCAATGAGCTTCTGAATTTTATCGGCATCTTCTTGAAGAAGATTGATTGCTTTGATATTGAGCTGTTCCTGCAAATCCGATGAAGTCATGCATTTTCCCCCCCATGTCCAAAAGTTACAGCAGCGATTGCTTATTATTCTTAATATTAGTCGAAATTAGGACCTAATACAAGATTGCAGTTTGGGTTATTCCTGAAGTTCCTGCAAAATCACCTGGTTCCACAGCAAAGACGCCCAGCCGCAAGGCCGGACGTCTGAGAAGAAACTGGAATTACTCTGCTACTACTGTAAAATTCAAATTGTGTTTGGCGAAAACTTCACTCATGGCTTTCTTGGCTTCCTCGGCATCTGTGCCATGTACATGCAGCTCATAGCTTTGGCTGGATACCAGGGTGGTGAACAAGCCCAGGATGCTCTTCACATCAATGTACTTGTTGTCCGCTTGAAGAACGATAGATGAATTAAATTGGCTTGCTGTCTGTGCAATATCCACGATTGCCGCATTGTTGGACATAGGAATCCCTCCGCAACTTGATTATATACTTATGTTCACTTGTTACCAATTCCATGATACATTGAATCCGCTTACTCACGCAAGGTGTTTCTTGGAAACCGGCCTTTACGTGCTTTTGGAATCCGGCTTTTGTACCATTTTATTTCAGGTTCTCCGGATTCAGACCTTCCAGCTCCGGCACCACAAAAATTCCGTCCTTACGGATCAGCACATCGTCGAAGTAAATTTCGCCGCCGCCGTAATCAGGACGCTGAATCAGCACGAGGTCCCAGTGAATGGACGAACGGTTGCCGTTGTCCGTCACATCATACGCCTGGCCCGGTGTGAAGTGCAGACTGCCGGCAATTTTCTCATCGAACAGAATATCCTTCATCGGATGCAGAATATAAGGGTTGAAGCCGATGGCGAACTCACCGATATGGCGCGCCCCGTCGTCGGAATCCAGAATTTCATTCAACCGCGCGGTATCATTGCTGGAAGCCTCTACGATCCGGCCGTTCTCGAACGTAAACTTCACATTCTCGAAGGTCACCCCGTTATAGATCGATGCGGCATTATAGCTGATCGTTCCATTCACGGAATCGCGGACAGGCGCGCTGTACACTTCTCCGTCCGGGATATTTTTCTGGCCGGAGCATTTCTCCGCCCCGATTCCCTTGATGGAGAATGTAAGGTCTGTTCCGGGACCTGCGATACGCACCTTGTCGGTTCTGCGCATAAGCTCAGCCAGCGAATCCTGGGCTTTATCCATTTTGGCATAATCCAGGTTGCAGACTGCGAAGTAAAAATCCTCGAAGGCCTCAGTGCTCGTGTTGGCGAGCTGAGCCATACTGGCGTTAGGATAACGCAGCACCACCCATTTGGTGTGCTTGACACGCTGCTCGCTATGTACCGGGTGGGAATACAGGGAGTTGTAGAGCTTCATGTTCTCTTCCGGCACATCGGACAGATCATTGACATTCTCACCTGCACGGATGCCGATATAGCAGTCCATCTGCTTCATCCGGTTCAGGTCGATCTCCGCCCAGGTCTTGATGCCTTCAGGTGTTGCATATTTGAGCATACTGCGCAGAACAGTGCGGTCGGTCAGCTGCACAAATGCACGGCCTCCGGCCTTCCCCACTTCCTCCACAACGGCTTTGATCAAATCTCGTTCACTGCCGATCATTTCGACGAGCACATTCTCGCCGGGCTGTACGTTTACGGAGTAACCTACAAGGTTCGCCGCAAGCTTTTGAATCCGGGGATCATTCATCAGTCTCTCTCTTCCTTCCTCTTGCTGAAAATAAACATACCGTTATATTGTAGCACGCCTGTCATAGAGCGCAAGCCATCTGCGGGAAGGGAACCGCTCACTTATAACCATAGAAATCCACCTGCGTAATGTAGGCTTCTTCCGTGGTCGCACCGCCCTTTCCGGGGTAGGTTAGGGTGCGGTTCGAGGTCAGCCGGGTGGGCAGATTCCGCTTCGGGTCAACCTTAAGATAATATACCGTGCGGATATCCGCCTGGTTCAGCCTCTGCTGCAGCTCTGTCTGCTTCTGTTCCCACAGTGCGGTCTTAGCCGCAAGTGCCTTAGCCTGAGTGTCAGCAGGCGCAGCAGCACCTATTCTGGCAGCCGGCTTGATTGCCTGCATCTTCTGCGCAAGCTCTGCCGAGAGCTGTCTGCGCGCCTCCTCTGCCGTTAATTCAATCCGCAGGACCCGTGTCCCTCTGGCGCTGCCCGCTTCCTCCGTCACCTTCTTGCCCATCTTCTCCAGCTCCTCCAGCTGACGCAGCGGATTCAGCGCCTCCAGGGGATTACTGCCGGCCAGGGCCGGAGAGGCCTGCTTCATCGTCCATTTCCCGTCCTCCTTCACCATCCGGGTATAGTAGACGGGCGCATCTCCCGAGCCCTGCTCCAGAGAACGCGGACCGGACTCCGCCGCAGAAGCGGGATGTCCGCCGTCCGGCAGGAGCGAATAGAGGCTGACCCGGTTATGATCTGCTACCTTTCCCCCATAGTAGAGCGAGGATTCCGGGATCGTTTTCCCGTCGATCAGCAGGGCAGCCGCCCCTTCAAAGGACACCCCGTCAGTGCCATCCATCCCCGCCATTACCAGATTCAAATCCTCCGCAGCCGGTTTGTCCTTCACACCCGCGCACCCGCTGAATGCAAGGCTGGAGAGCATCAGCAGGGCAAGTGTTCCCGTGCGGACGCATTGTAAGTTCATCATGGCCATCAAGCCCTTTCCGCAAGAAAGTAGAGTGTACCTGTATTCTACCTAGGGTCTCCTTGAATGCAGGGCTTATACGCCGGATGACGCCCCCCCACAAAGCAGGCTTTTGCACAAAAAAATCCTTAAGGCCTAAGCCCAAGGATTCTTCGAATTATTCTCTACGGTTTTGTTATCGATCACTACCTGGTTGCGCCCGTTGTTCTTGGCTTCGTAGAGCGCCATATCCGCCCGGTAAAAGAGAGATTCGACACTGACCCGGTCATCGGTCCAGCTCCACTCGGCGACTCCGCAGGACACGGTCACACGCGGCTCTGTCTCTCCCATCACACGCTTGCGGATACGCTCCCCTACGAATACGGCCTGCTGCACCCCAAGCTGAGGCAGATAGACTGCAAGCTCTTCCCCTCCCCATCTGGCGGCGACATCCCCCTGGCGGATCGAGGTCTTCACGATGTCGCTGACCTGCTTCAGAATTTTGTCCCCCTTCTGATGTCCATAGGTGTCGTTCACCATCTTGAACTGGTCAATGTCCACCACGATCAGGGTTCCGCAAAAATCACTCGACTGCCGCTGCTTAATCTCTTCATCCAGATAGTGCCGGGCAAAAAGTCCGGTCAGCGTATCCCGGTTCGCCAGGCGGTGCACCTCGGCATGAAGCCTCGCATTTCCGACAGCCAGCCCGATATGACCGGCCATCGCCTGCAGCAGCCGGTAGCTGTCATAGGAGAAGAAGTGGGCCTGCTTATGCGCCAGCATAATGGCTCCCCGCACTTCTCCCCCCACATTCAGCGGAGTAGCGATCAGCGACTGTGAGCCGGTAGCATCCATCAGCGTCGAGGTCTGCCCCGCAGCATACTTGTAATCGGACAGCAGCAGCGGCTCTCCCGTAGCATAAACCTTACCGCCGAGTCCCTGACTGCCATCCAATATTTCACCCAGCAGCGGCAGATAATTGCAGGCGATTACCTCAAGCCCGCCGCGTTCTTCATTCTTATGGAGGATACAGCAATAATCCGCCTCGAACATTGCCAGCAGCTCTTCAAAAGCAAACTGGAAAATATCGCCGAGCCTGAGGCTCTGATTCAGCCGCTGGGTAAGCTCATTGCTCATGCGCAGCTCCCTGATCAGCTGGTTGGAGCGTTCATACAGCTTCGCATTCTCAAAGGCTGTACCGGCGGTATCCGCGACCATGGTCAGGAAGCTAAGATCCAGCTCATGGAAGGACGCTTTGTCCATAATCATATGAAACACACCGTATACCCCCTGCTTGCCGCCGAGCGGAAGCGCTACCTCAACCGTCCCGTTCTCATCACGCCCGGCATGAAGCGTGACCCGCCCATCCTTGAAGGCCCGGTCACAGACATCATTGCCTGCCCATGTCAGCGGAAGCGGCTTGACCTGAGGATGCGTGCTGCGGTGGTCCTGGGACATGAACAAATCAAGCCGCGCCCCCGGATACATCGCAGCGATACTGTCAATGACCTCCGTCAGCACGGCATCTACATCAATGTTGTCATGCATACGCTGGACAATCTGAAAAAGCAGCGAACGGCGGCTGCCCTCACGCTCGGCATGCAGATGAATTCCCGCAAGATCCGAGACAAACACATGCTCAAACCGGTGATAAAAGCAGGTCTGGAAATGCATCGACATCGCTTCAGCCGTATGCTTCCCGCCCGACTCGTACTGCTCAGCAGGCATTCTGCAGCCAAGCACGGCAAAGATTTCCCGGTGCCCGCGCGTAAATACCGGCAAAGCCAGAAGGGTATAGGCTTGTCCTTCCTCCAGAACCTCGGCGGCATACATCCCGCCTGTCTGCAGGCAGATTCCCGCCGCTTCTTCCCACTCTGCTCTCCAGCGCCCCTGCCGGAATTCAGAGCCGGGTTCAATCCAATCACCTTCATAATTCAGCACACACCAGCTCCAGGCCTTCGCGAAGGCGGGGACTCCCTGTCCTTGCCATTCCCTGAAGCTCTCGGCAATCAAGCTGGCGGCGTAGGGGAAATCGTGAGACACGATATCCGTCTCCTTCAGCCAGGCGGCGGGATCTACATCTTCTCCGCCGGATTGCCTCATGTCCTGTAACAGCATACGGCTGTCCCGATCCTTATGGCCGTATGCCTCCTGCTCTGACATAAAGAGGACCTCCTTTGCATCTTCAATCAGGCCAGACCGGAGTACGCCCCCTGATTCTATAGTAGAGACATTACCAATCCAGCGTAAATATAGTCAGGATATTTGAAATCACAGTTTTCCGATAACATCCAATTAGTTATATTTTACTCCCTTTCTTGAGGTATTGCATTATATTTTCCGCAAAACCGGGATTTTTTTTAGGACCAAAGAACTAACGACAAACATAGACAAAAACTCTTTTAAGTTGCGCTTGACTTTGACTGCCATTTTCATATAATATTTATTGTTGAACAAGACTGTAACAAGTCTTATTGGGCGTAACGTTGTGTCACCCTCTACGCATTTCGTTACTGCCAGGGCAGCGGCTGAACTTCCCTCGGCAGTGTGAAACCATTTAACGCTTTCACGGATACGAATTGCGGCGCAAATAGGCCCTACAATACATTTTTTCATTAAAAGGAGTCTACTATAATATGGCACGTTACACCGGACCTAAATTCAAACTCAGCCGTCGTCTGGGCATTTCCCTTAGCGGTACAGGCAAAGACCTGAAACGCCCTTTCCCACCAGGACAGCACGGCGCTAACCAACGCAGAAAAGTAAGTAACTACGGAATGCAGCTTTTGGAAAAACAAAAACTGCGTCACATGTACGGCCTGGGCGAAAAGCAGTTTAAAACTCTTTTCACTAAGGCACAAAAGCTCCAGGGTATTGCGGGCGAAAACTTCATGTTCCTGCTCGAAAGCCGCCTGGACAACCTGGTTTACCGTCTTGGATTCGCTAACTCCCGTGCAGGCGCACGTCAGTTGGTATCCCACGGCCACGTAACCGTTAACGGCAAAAAAGTCGACATCGCTTCTTACCGTGTAAGCATTGGCGACGTTATCGGACTCCGCGAAAGAAGCCGCGCTATGACTTCGATCAAGGAAGCTCTCGAGAACCGTAACCACCTTCCGGCTTACCTGGAATATGCTGACGGATCGTTCGAAGGCAAATATATCCGTTTGCCAGAACGTGCTGAGCTGTCCCAGGATATCGATGAGAAGCAAATCGTCGAATTCTACAACCGTTAAGATTCGCTTAGAGCGGAATCTGATCAAAGCTCCCGGATTTCTATCCGGGAGCTTTTTTTATGATAAGAATGTATATGTTTTTGGGCCCCCGCAAAGTTTTTGGGTCATCATCGCAAGTGGAAACGGCTTGGCCGTCTTTTTAGAGGACGGTACCGTTTCAACGAGAAATAGAAGGATAATTTATCGTGTGTAACATATAAAGTCTTATATTTAAGCAGAAGTCCCCACTTTGTGGGGTTATTTTAAAAATCCTCTCCGGCAGAAGCGCATTCAAAATCGCCAAATTGTGCTATAATAGTTCCGTTAAAAGGAGGATTATCGTCGATGGTTGAGGAGAAGAAAAAGAAGACCGCAAAACAGCGTCCACCGCGCAGATCCTGGCTCCGCAGGTTCGGTTCAGTTGTGAAGTGGATGTTCATACTCGGTATACTCGGCTGCCTGTTCGCCGGCGGCGCTGTAGCCGGCTACGTCACTTCAATAGTGAAGGACGACCCGGTCCGGCCCGAAGAACTAATCCAGCAGCAGGTTGGGCTGAACGCCATTACCGGCTTTGCCTATTTCAGTGACGGACAGCCGATCGGCCAGCTCCGCACAGAAGAAGACCGCAGACTTATTGAATTCAACGATATTCCGCAGCTTGTGATTGATGCCGTTCTCGCTATAGAGGACAATAATTTCTACAATCATAAAGGGGTGGATTTCAGCGGCACCCTGCGGGCCGTCAAGCAAAAGGTACTGAATGAATCCGTTCAGACCGGGGGCAGTACCCTGACCCAGCAGCTTGCACGGCGCGTGTTCCTGAACCTGGACCGTACGGAAGACCGCAAGGTGAAGGAAATCCTGCTCTCCCTGAGGCTGGAACGTTTCTTGTCCAAGCAGGAGATTTTAACGGCTTATTTAAATAAGGTTCCTTTCGGGAACGGTTCCAACGGCTATAATGTATTTGGTATCAAGGCCGCCGCCAAAGGCATCTTCGGCCTGGATGATCTGGAGAAGCTGAATGTGGCCCAGGCGGCGTATCTCGCCGGCTTGCCGCAGCTCCCTTCCAAGTATTCTGCGTTCAACGGCGTAGGCGAATTCAACGAGACGGCCTTCGGCCGGGCGATGGACCGCCAGAAGCTGGTCTTACGGCGGATGCTGGAGGAGAACAAGATTACCACTTCCCAATACGACGAGGCGCTGCTCTTCGACATCAAGAGCTCTCTTGCACCGCATACGAAGAAGGCCTATGCCACCTTCCCTTATCTCATGATGGAGACCGAACGCAAAGCGTCCGAGATCCTGCTGAAGCTGAACCAGGGCACGGCAGACAAGGCAGCCACTGCTAACGATTCCGCCCAGCTTCTGGAGGAAGCCCGCCAGCAGCTGATGACCGGCGGCTACCGGGTGTACACCACCATAGACAAGAAAGTGTACAGTGCGATGCACAGTGTCTCGGATGACAGCAGTAATTTCACCAAGGACAGCAAGGCTAGAGGCAAGGAACAGACAGCCGGCATGATGATCAACAATAAGACCGGCGCGATTCTCGGCATGATTGAAGGGCGCGATTTCAACATCGAGCAGATGAACTATGCCACCCAGATGATCCGCCAGCCCGGCTCTACCATGAAGCCGATTGCAGCGTACCTGCCTGCACTGGATGCAGGGCTCATTCAGCCTGCCGGCATTCTGGATGATGCGCCGATTGTCATGAAGGACGGGGGCAAAGGCTACCACATTCCCAAGAATGCCAACAACCGTTATCAGGGTCTGGTTACCGCCCGGTACGCCCTGAACAAATCCCTGAACCTTCCCGCCTTGAAGCTGTTCAACGACAAGGTGGGAATTGAGAAGGCCTGGGCCTTCTCCAAGAAGCTGGGGATTACCACCATCCAGGACAATGACTATAGCGCTCAGACCGGGGTTATCGGGGGGCTGCGTTACGGGGTATCCGTGGAAGAGCTGACTAATGCTTATTCCTCCATCGGTAACGGCGGTGCCTTCAATGATGCTTATATGATCGAGAAGATCGTGGACAGTCAGGGCAAAATCGTCTACCAGCATAAAGTTAACCCGGAACAGGTCTTCTCCAAGCAGACCGCTTATCTGATGACGGATATGCTGCGTACCGTAATTACTGACGGAACAGCAACTACAGTAAAGAGGAACTACAAGCATTTCAAGGAAGTTCCAATTGTCGGCAAAACCGGCTCCACCCAGAACTACGGGGATGTCTGGTTCATGGGCTATTCCCCGGATGTCACCCTTGGAATTTGGGTGGGCTACAAAGAGCAGGTCAATACCCTTCAGGGGGATACGCAGAAACGTCAGGCGCAGACCCTGTGGACCAAGGTAATGAATACAGTGATTGACAAGCGTCCCGAGCTGTTCACCACGAAGGAATTCGCCCAGCCGGAGGGTATTGTCAAGGCGACAGTCTCGGCATACAGCGGCAAGAAGCCTTCCAAGCTGACGGACAGATTCACAACGGATCTGTTCAACGCGAAATTTGTTCCTAAGGAGAGCGATGACGGAATCTCCAATGCCAAATACATCACTTATAACGGAGTGAACTACATCCCTCTTGAAGGAACTCCTGAGGATTTCTTGAAGGAGAAAATCGTAGTCAAGCGCGAGAAGCCGATTCAGGAGCTGGTCAAAGAGCTGCTGGCCGCCTTCCCGGCGATGAAATCGCATGAGTCGCTATCGTACTACATGCCGCAGGATGCCAAAACCGACTATCCGACCGAGGTCGATCCGCGGGTCGATGACGGCAACGGGCCAAGTGCTCCCGGTGAAGTCATGGTCTCCTACAGCACTGGCAAGGCTGTAGTTACCTTCACTCCAAGCGGTTCGCCGGATGTTGTCGGCTACCGCCTCTACCGTTCCCTGAACGGCGGATCTTTCCAGAAGCAGGCCGTTCTCGCGGCTGGAGAGAGCACCGTCTTCAGGCCGGGTACTCCGGCAGGTGCTAATGCTACCTTCTATGTGGCTGCCGTGGACGTAGCCGGACATGAGACTGCTTCCGGCAGTGTGGCTGGGGGCATTAAGCCGACACCGGAGCCGACGCCTACTCCAGAACAGACGCCGGACGCAGAGCCGACACCGGACGCCGGAATCATCCCGGACAGTACGGAAGACCCTGGCATGATCATTGTTCAGCCGCCTGCTGTGGATACTTCTACTCCATTAGGCGGTACCAATGCTGGCGGCGGGAATGCCGCTGGGAATACCGGCGGGAAGCCTGCAGGCAATGCCAACGGGAATACGGGCGGGAATGCCGGAGGCAGTACCGCTACTAACGCACCAGGCAACTCCGGACGTTAAGCTCATCAGGCAGACTTCAGTAAAAGCTTCAAAAGCCCGTTCCCCGGGATAAGGGGAACGGGCTTTTTTTATTCTGTTTAGTCTTCGATGGTAGACAGATCGCCTGCCGGAAGATGCAGCTCCCAGGCCTTCAGTACACGGCGCATAATTTTACCGGACCGGGTCTTGGGCAGCTTATCCTTGAACTCGATTTCGCGCGGTGCAGCATGGGCAGACAAGCCCGCTTTGACAAATGCCGCGATCTCTTCCTTCAGCTCAGCAGTTGGACTGTATCCATCCCGCAGCGAGATGAAGGCCTTGATGATCTCTCCGCGCATGACATCCGGCTTGCCGATTACCCCTGCCTCCGCGACAGCCGGATGCTCCACCAGCTTGCTCTCGACCTCGAAGGGTCCGATCCGCTCCCCGGAGGAGTTGATCACATCATCAATCCGGCCCTGAAACCAGAAATAACCGTCTTCATCCATGTACGCCGAGTCCCCAGAGATATACCATCCGGGAATTCGGAAGTATTCCTCGTATTTAGCCTGGTTATTCCACACTTTGGCCATCATAGACGGCCAGGGAGTGCGGATGGCCAGGTTACCCATGGAATACGGCGGCAGTACGTTGCCGCGGTCATCAAGGATAGCTGCTTCAATCCCCGGCAGCGGCCGTCCCATGGAGCCGGGCTTGATGTCCATTCCCGGGTAGTTGCAGATGAGCTGCGCTCCCGTCTCGGTCATCCACCACGTATCATGAATCCGCTGCTGATAGATTTTATCGCCCCAGCGCACGACCTCCGGGTTCAGCGGCTCGCCGACAGACAGCACATGACGCAGACTGCTGAGATCGATCCCCTCCAGCGTCTCCTTGCCAGCCCCCATCAGCATCCGGAAAGCCGTGGGCGCACTGTACCATACCGTCACCCCGAAGCGCTCGATCGTCTTATACCAATCCAGCGGACTGAAGCGGCCTCCCCGGACTACATTGGCTACTCCATTCAGCCAGGGAGCAAAAATTCCGTAAGAGGTTCCGGTCACCCAACCCGGATCGGCTGTGCACCAGTACACATCATCCGGCCGCAGGTCCAGAACTACCTTGCCTGTATAATAGTGCTGGATCATGGCTCTCTGCACATGGTAGATGCCTTTGGGCTTCCCGGTGGAGCCGGAGGTATAATGCATAATCAGTCCATCCTCCAGGCTCAGCCATTCCGGTTCCAGCTCGGCGGAGGCATCAGCCATTTCCGCTTCATAGCTCAGCAACCCCGCATCCTCATCAGCAGAGGCTCCGACTACAAAGATATGGCGGAGTCCTGGGAGCTGCTCCCGCTTCACCCGGTGCAGCAGCTCCGGCGTGGTCACCAGCGCCACCGCTCCGCTGTCCTCCAGACGGTCCTTGACCGCCGTCTCCATGAATGCCTCGAACAGCGGACCCGCCACTGCCCCCGTCTTCAGAATGCCAAGCAGGCTGAAATACAGCTCCGGAGTACGCGGCATGAAGATGAACACCCGGTCGCCTTTTCCGATTTCGTATTTGCGCAGTACATTACCGAACTTATTCGAGCGTTCCCTCAAGTCAGCGAAGGTGTACCGCTCCTCGCGCACCGCATCGCTGTAGATCAGTGCCGTAGCAGCCCCCCGCCCCTCTTCGACATGACGGTCTATAGCTTCATGTGCCATATTCACCTTACCGGTCCCATGCCAGGAGAAGCTGCGCTCGACATCCTCCCACCGGAATTCATCAACTGCCCGGGAATAATCCTCCATATTCGAATGCTGCACCCGGCCCGGTAAAATTTCGCCTTGAACTTGCCCCATTACTCTTGCCTCCCCTACTGGTTTGCTTTAAGCTTTAAGGGTACCCTCTAATTCTATTAATTCCGTCAATGCTCTAAATGTGAATATTCCGTGTCGGAATCAGTATATCACAGGAAGCGGTTACATTCCATATTATAGTGAACCGGAAGGGAGCCCAAGCATGGAGCACCATAAAATCCCTGTATCCCATACCATAGAGCATCAAGGCCGGCTGATTTCTGTCCGTGGACCCTTATCTCCCGAAACGCTCCAGACCTTAAGCATGCACCGCGATCTGGACGCCTTCCGTAAGCCGCAGGAGCAGCTTGAAGCCTTGATCGAGATATCTGGCTTGCCCGAAGGGCGCATCGTAGCAGCAGTGGTCTCAGACGTTATCGTGGGCTATGTTACTTTTCATTATCCGGATGAACTGGAGTTATGGTCTCAGGGCGGGATGGAGGATCTGATTGAGCTGGGAGCCATCGAAGTGGCTGACGAGTATCGCGGAAGCGGGCTTGCGAAGCTGCTGGTTGCAAGCGCTTTTGAAAAGGGACAACTGGAGAACTGCATCGTATTCACAACCGAATATTATTGGCACTGGGACCTCAAGGGGAGCGGCCTTAATGTATGGGAGTACCGCCAGATGATGGAGAAGCTGATGAAGACGGTAGATATGGTGTGGTATGCCACCGATGACCCGGAGATCTGCTCGCATCCGGCGAATTGCCTCATGGTCCGCATGGGCCAGGATGTGCCGCTGTCCTCCCGCGAGACCTTCGACCGGGTGCGCTTCAGACAGCGGTTTATGTATTAATTCAGGCGGCCTGCCTGCAGGTTACATAGCCTTAAGCATATGCTCCAGAATGGCATGGGAATGCTGCGAGGCCGTTACGGTGAACTCACTGTAATTCACATGGGCTGAGCCGTCGGCTTTGTCCGACATTGAACGCACGATTACAAAAGGGATCCCGTTCATATGGCAGACTTGGGCGACCGCCGCACCCTCCATCTCTGCACAGGCCCCGTCCAGCTGCTCACGCAGCATAGCTACTGACGCCCTGCTGGCAATGAATTGATCCCCGGACAGCACAATGCCTGTTACAGACTTCTGCTCCAGCTCTAGACAGGCCTCTTCTGCTAACTTCACCAGCAGCGGATCTGCCTGGAAGACGGAGATCTCCTGATACGGAATCACTCCTCTGGCATAACCGAGCGCTGTAGCATCCATATCATGCTGAATGCAGGAGGACGAAATCACAATATCTCCGATGTCCAGCTCAGGGTGCAGCGCCCCGGCCACACCAGTGAACAGCACCTGCTCCACGCCGAAGCTGTCCAGCAGAATCTGTGTGGTTACTGCGGCGTTCACCTTCCCTACACCTGATTTGCAGACTACAGCTGCCTTCCCGAACACTGTCCCTGCATAAAAGGTAATTCCGGCCTTCACCGTGGTCTGCCGATTCTCCATCTCTTCCAGCAGCAGCTTGACTTCTTCATCCATTGCGCCAATCAGACCCAATACTCCGCTCATTTCATATCCCCCTCGAACTTTGTGTCCGCAAACATAAAAAGCTCCCGAAGGAGCTTCTTAAGAAACCTATGTTCACGAGCTAAACGTACTGAACTTATTTGTTGACATGGTTGACAGACAGACGAAGAATGGTCTCATGCGGCAAAATAACCCGCGGATTCTCAACCGTCTCCTTCTTCATCAGCTTCGTCAGCAGTCTCATCGCTACAGCACCGAGATCATACATCGGCTGTGCTACAGTAGTGAGGAGCGGACGAACCATTGAAGCCATCCGGATGTTGTCTACACTGATAATCGAGAAGTCATCCGGCACCTTAAGGCCTTCGTCCTGAATACTGTGAATGGCGCCAATCGCCATCTCATCGGTAGCAGCAAAGATAGCTGTCGGCTTCTTCTTCAGACCCAGGAAGTACTTCATGGCTTCGACACCGGATTCGTAACGATAGTTACCGATGCGTACCAGATCCTCCTGATACTCGATACCTGCCGCCTCCAGCGCCTTCTTGTAGCCGTGGAACCGGGCATAGCCGTTCGCAGGGTCCTGCAGCGTACCGCTGATCATTGCGATCTCGCGGTGTCCGTGGCGGATCAGCGTATTCACTGCATCAAATGCAGCCGTCTCATGGTCGATATCCACGGAAGGATACGTTCCCTTCTCATCGCGGGTCGCACAGAGCACGATAGGCACAGCAGACGTCTGGAACGCCTGAATATGCTCTTCCGTAACGGTTCCGCCCATGAACAGCAGCCCGTCCACCTGCTTCTCGAGCAGTGTGTTAATGACACGAATCTCCTTCTCTTTACGCTTGTCAGCGTTACAGAGAATAATGTTGTAGTGATACATATTGGCAATATCTTCAATCCCGCGTGCAATTTCCGCAAAAATCGAGTTTGAGATATCAGGGATAACAACCCCTACGGTTGTCGTTTTCTTGCTGGCGAGACCTCTCGCCACCGCATTCGGACGATAGCCCAAACGCTCAATCGCTTCAAAAACCTTCTTCCGGGTCTGCGGTTTCACGTTGGGGTTATTATTCACAACCCGTGATACCGTAGCCATAGATACGCCTGCTTCTCGAGCTACATCGTAAATGGTTACCGTCAAATTACTCTCTCCATTGCGATAAATTTTATCGTTCGACTAATTAAAATTATGATACGACACTTTGTACAATTGTGCAATGATAACGCTTCATTTTCCTTTCAAAATTTCTTTCAAAGGTTGAAACGCCAGTCCTGGCGCGGCTTTGACGCCTTCCGCCAATTCCTGATCCTCCAATAGCTTCCAGTGGAAAGCCCTTAAAATTTCAAGAATTCTGTATGCTTTCTCTATCGTATCAAAAAGCGCGTGAAAAATCCAACATTCGTTGAAAGTTTTTCATTGTTTTTGCAGACTTTTTTTCAAAATGTCAAAAAATGCTCTTTATTTGGCACTTTCTGCCGAATGAGCCGTCAACTGGGAGAGCCGCAGGCCGATCTCTTCCATCCACTTCTTGTCGGACAGATCCGCCGCCGTGCGGTATACATCCAGCAGCAGATCAATCCGGCTCTGCATAGCCTTGCGGATAGCCTCCTCCAATTCCGGCAAGCCGCCGGCAAACAAGCCCGCAGCAAAGGTATCCTTCAGCACACTGGCCCACTCATTACGGTCCGCAAAGGACAGATGCAGCTTGCCCGCAGGGCGCTCTCCAAGCTCCCGGATCAGCAGGCCCAGGTCACGCTTAATAACCGGTAAGGGCTCATAACGGGAGCATTGCCCGCAGGTATATACAGGGACATTAGTAATTTTGATCTTCGCACTATAAATCAGCGTGTGCATATGTATGGTCATGATCCCGCCGCAGCCACAAGACTTCTTCATTAATTGTTCCTTATACATCTCCCACACCTCAGAATGATCTTTTAAAAACGCATAGCTTTGCCTTTTCCCTCTCTAGTATTCGACTTCATCCCCCTGAATCCCTGCTAGTTTGCATATCATGTTTTAATTGGCGATAGTAGTAGGAATTCCCATATCGAAAAGTGACTTCAACTGTCTCTTTTGATAGAATGACATAGATATCAGGAAGTTAAGCCGAAGGGAGCTGTACAGAATGAGACTGTCTGGTAAAAAAGTCATTGCTCTGGTGGACGATGAATTTGAAGACCTTGAGCTGTGGTATCCCGTATACCGCGTGCGTGAGGAAGGGGCCGAGGTACATCTGGCAGGCCTTGAGAAGGGCAAGACGTATGTAGGCAAATATGGTGTACCCGCCACGGCTGAATACAGCTGGGACGAGCTGAAGGCTGCCGATTATGACGGCATCCTCGTTCCCGGAGGCTGGGCACCCGACAAAATCCGCCGGTACAGCGCAGTGCTGAAGCTGGTGCAGGATTTCAATACTGCCAAGAAGCCGATTGGCCAGATCTGCCATGCCGGCTGGGTCTTAATCTCCGCCAAAATTCTCGAAGGCGTAACGGTCACCTCCACGCCGGGCATCCGTGACGATATGGAGAACGCCGGAGCCATCTGGAAGGACGAGCCGCTCGTCCAGGACGGACACATCATCTCCGCCCGCCGCCCGCCGGATCTGCCGCCTTACGGCAAAGCGTTCTGCGATGCGCTGGCCGGTGAGTAGCAGGCAACATTAGATTTGTTATAAACAACAAGCCCTGCCCTGTCGTCTGACAGGGTTCAGGGCTTGTTGCCGCTTTTGCTTTTATATGGGGGATTAGCGGATAGGGACGGATAGCTTTTCTTTGATCAGGGCAGGATACGCCTCAATAGTGAACGTCAGCGGCTGCGGGTATTTATTGCTGCCCAGACCCCGGTAGTACATGTGAGGGATGGACTTCGCATTCTCCGGCTCAGTGCGCTGCGGAATATCGAACTCAAATTTATCTGCTGAATGAACTGTACCTGCTCCATCGGTAAATGTTTGCCCCAGCATAAGGTCATTGTAGATACTGTTACTCTGTGCTTGAGAATCATATTCCAGCACCATCGTGGAGCCCTTCTCCGTGTTGTGAATGGACATTTGCAAATTCTGATCTGGAGCCTTAATAATTTGTTGCTTATCCGTATCAATAATTAATTGGGTTGCCTGCTTATCCAGCGCCAGAATTCCATTAATTTGCAGCTGGAGCGATTGTATCGAGCTCCTGTCGTTGGCAAATATCAGTCTGCCTCCACTGTCCGTAAAACTGGCGGCGCGTAAAGCCAGATACGAATAATCACCGCTGCCGCCTGCTAAGAACCCCGGTTTGTACATGGAGAAGATCTGTTTGGAGTTCAGCGGGTCGCAGGTATAGTCCAGATAAATGCCGGATGCGGCCAGATAGACCTCATTAATTTCAATTTTCTGACCGTCTATTTCCAGTGTTTTGTCTACATGTACGGTTTCTCCTGCCTTGGCGAGCTGCTCCTGGTCCAGCGGAAGAGCTACAGAAAATTTAGCGAGAGGGCTATCTGCTGAAGCTGGCGTGAACTGCTTGTACTTACCAAGCTCAAGCTCAAACTTAATTTGATCGGGAAGAGCGCCTGCATCATCACTCTCCCACTGCCTTACCTCATAACCGTAGGTTATACGTTTTGGGGAAATTGAATTATCAGGCCCCAGGGATGTATGCAAAGGATTTGAAACAGCTGATGTTAACTGAATATGTGCTACTCGGGCATTCTCGTCAGTCTTATTCTGCAATGAATATAAAATGATGATCCCCTTCTGATCCGCAGCAATTCCATCTACAGTCAGAACAAATCCGTTCTGCTCCGCAGTAACACCCGTGACGCGCTGTACAAGGCCATCCTCGATTGCCGAAGATACAGCGTTTGTGGTCATCACAGCTGGAATGTACTTTTCAAAGGGTCCGTAGCTCTGAAATATTGCTGCCTGATCCGGAGCGGCTCCCTGGGTCTTCAACACCTCACCCACCCGGGGAAAAGAGAACAACAGCACAATTCCAAGTACTGCCGCCGTTGTAGCCAGAGCATAACGCTTCCTTAGTGTCATAGAGCTTCTGCGAGAACGCGTTATGCCGTTGCGGATTGCCGTATTCAGCCGCATTTCCGGGATTTCCTCCGCTTCTGCCGACAGACTGTGGTAGTATTCCTTCAACAGCTCTTCTTCTGTATTGACCATTGCTATAATCCCCCTTTGATTCTCATTTTGTCTCGCAACTGCTTAAGTCCCTTGTTCAGCCAGGTCTTGACTGTTCCTTCAGGCTTGCCCAGCACCTCGGCAATTTCTGTCAGCGTCATATCCCGGTAGTACTTCAGTACAAGCACCTGACGGTATTTGGGCTTCACCGCTTCCAGAGCCTGCTCCATATCCAGCTTACGGTCACTGGTCATCTCCTGCAGTCCAGCGCTTGCCTGTTCCGGCACAGGAGCAGCCAGCCGCTTCCTCCGTTTCAGTTCGTCCTTGCAGCAGTTGATCAGAATCCGGGTCAGCCAGGGTGCGAACCGGTCCTCATCCTTCAGGCTCCCGCGCTTAACCCAGGCCCGGTATGTAGTTTCCTGAACCATCTCGAGTGCCTCCGCCTCGCTGCGCAAGTAGCTGTACGCAATACTGTAGAGTATTTTCTTCTGCTCCAGTACCCGGTTGATAAACAGCTGCTCCTGTTCATTCAAGTGGCGCACCTGCTCGCCTTCCCACGTATGCTCCATCCAGGCTTAGTCTCCCCTTTCTTTTTTGACTTCTGTATATACTGACTGTCCCGCAGCCCAAACGGTTTTACTTTTTTGCATGGCAGGCCTGTTCCCTCAGATCTCAAAACAAAAAGTCCGGTGTGTGGCCCCCTTGACCCTCACCCGGACTTTATTTAGATATTCTTGCTGCTTGTCCTTGAAAACCCGATACCGTTCAGCCGTTACCCGGCTATGATGTCTTCTCCTTGGAATCACCGCCGGCGCCCAGCGGGAATCCGCTCCGTGAGGCAAAAGCAGTAAGCTGCTCCTCCGTCTCAGAGCTGGTGCGGTTGCGGAAGCAGACCTTCGCAATCTCCCTGGCTTCAGAAGCCAGTGTGTTCAGTGTGCGGTGCTTCACCTTCAGCAAGGCTTGCGGTGACATGCTCAGCACATGGATCCCCAGTTCCAGCCAGAGCGGCAGTGAGCGCTCATCTGCGGCCATCTCACCGCATACACTGACATCGATGCCTACGCTGCGTGCCGCATCCACCGTCATGCGGATCATACGCAGCACTCCCGGATGGTACGGATGATACATATGGGCAATCTGCTCATTCATCCGGTCCACAGCCAGTACATACTGCACCAGATCATTCGTGCCGATACTGAAGAAGTCCACTTCCTCCGCCAGCAGGTCGGCAATCATCACTGCGGCCGGAACCTCGATCATTATACCTACCTTCATGTCGCGGTTATACGGTACACCCCGGCTGTCGAGCTCGCTCTTTACCTCGTTCAACACTGCTTTGGCCGCCTGCACCTCTTCGACAGAAGAGATCATCGGGAACATCATCCGGACATTGCCGTAATGACTGGCCCGCAGAATGGCTGTAATCTGGGTTTTGAACATGTCCTTGCGGTCCAGGCTGATCCGGATGGCCCGGTAGCCGAGGAACGGGTTCTGCTCCTCCGGCAGCTGGAAGTAATCCAGATGCTTGTCTCCCCCGATATCAAGCGTACGGATGACTACGGTCTCCTTGCCGACTTTTTCCGCAACCAGCTTATAGACTTCGAACTGTTCATCCTCTGTCGGAAATGTACTACGGTCCATGTACAGAAACTCTGTACGGAACAGTCCCACTCCCTCGGCCCCGTATTTCAGTGCCATGTTCAGCTCCTTCACGGAACTGATATTGCCAGCCAGCCGCAGAGACACACCGTCCTTCGTCACCGCTTCGACGGTTGCAAGCAGCTCCAATTGCTCCCGCTTCCGCTGCTGCTTCGCACGTCTGGTGTTGAAGTCCAGCAGTGTGGATTCATCTGGATGAATCATAACCGCCCCGGTCTCCCCATCGAGCACCAGCATGTCCCCTGTCTGGATAGGAGTCAGGATCTTGTTCTCCAGGCCTGCCACCAGCGGAATGCCGAGCGCACGGGCCATGATGGAGGAATGCGAGGTTTTGCCGCCCATCATCGTCACGATGCCCAGCACATACGCCGGATTCAAATGCGCCAGCTGTGAGGGGGACAGCTCCTTCGCTACCAGAATATACGGCTGGGTATCCGACGGCAGAGTGACCTCCGGCGCACCCAGGAGATGCTTCAGCAGACGGTTGCCGACATCCTTGATATCCACCGCACGTTCTTTCATATATTCATCGTCGAGCAAATCGAACATCGCCACGAAGTGGTCGATCGCTTCCTTGACCGCCACCTCGGCTGCCTTGTATTGGCGTTCGATAATGCCGCGGATTTCGCTCATGAACACCGGATCATCCAGGATCGCCAGATGGGCATCGAAAATGCTCGATTCCTCCGGTCCGACGACCTCACGGAATTCTTTTTTGATAAACTCGATTTCGTCCTTGGAGGTCCGAATGCCTTCGTACAACCGTTCGAACTCCTTAGCCAGATCCACCGGATTCACCTGAGTGTCCGGCAGACTCCATTCCCAGTTCGGCAAGACAAAGGCCTTCCCAATGGCAACACCTGCTGCGGCGCCTACGCCTTGTATCATGCTTCGATCCCTCCAACATTGCTTTCATGTAGTACCACGGACATGACGGAAGACTGCCCCTTTTTCACGTTTTTGAATGGCGCGTAGCTCCAGGATTTGACCCGGTCCGGGTTGGTAATCACCATCGGTGTCGCCAGCGAAGCGGCATGCTCCTTCAAGAAGGCCAGGTCAAACTTGACCAGCAGCTGCCCCGGCTCCACGCTGTCCCCTTCCTGTACAAGCGCCTCAAACGGCCCTTTAAGCTGCGAAGTGTCGATCCCGATATGCATGAGCACCTCCAGCCCTTCGGGCGTAGCAATGCCCACTGCGTGCATCGTAGGGTATACGTGCATCACCTTGCCGAATACAGGCGAGACCAGCTCTCCTTTTTCCGGGACAAAGGCCACTCCATCCCCCACCAGCTTCGCGGCAAAAATATGATCCGGCACCTCTTCAATCGGCATCATCCGCCCCTGGATCGGCGCACTGAACAGCACCTGCGGCAGATCGCGCAGCATCAGCTTGTCGATCTCTTCGCGGATCAGCTCCGAATACGTCCCGAAGACGACCTGCACATTGCCGCCGCCCAGCTTGATAATGCCTGCGGAGCCCAGCCCCTTAAGCGCCCCTGTATCTATGAAGCGGTCATTATGCACCGTTAATCTCAGCCGGGTGATGCAGGCCTGAACCTGCACAATATTCTCCTTGCCGCCCAGCGCCTCCAGAATCAGCGGAGCCTGATACGGGATATTGCCCGCCCAGTCGCCCAGCTCAGAGCCTTCCTCACGGCCAGGGGTAGGAATTTGAAACCGGCGGATCGCCCAGCGGAACACGTTGTAATACACAATGCCATAGCCGATCCCGATCGGAATCAGCAGCCAGGCCCGCTGGGACAGATGCATGTTGAGGAAGAAATCGATGGTCCCCGCCGAATAGGAGAAGCCGTGATGAATCCCGAGCGAGTAGGTCAGCACCATCGCCAGCCCGGACATAACCACATGCAGCGCAAACAAATACGGCGACGCGAACAGGAAGGCAAATTCAATCTGCTCCGACACACCGGTCAAAAAGCACACTAAAGCTGCACGCAAAAAAGTCTTCTTGATCTTGGGCTTGAGGTCCTCGCGCGCTTCCTGAATGATTGCAAAGGCAATTGCGGGCAGGGCGAACATCATAATCGGGAACAGTCCGGCCATGAACACACCCGCTGTAGGATCACCGGCAAAAAAGCGCGGCAAATCCCCCTGTACGACTGCACTGCCGTCAGGCGTCGTAAAGGAGCCCAATTGGAACCAGAACACATTATTCAGAATATGGTGCAGGCCAAAGGCCGTCAGCACCCTGTACAGCACCCCGTAGACGAACACTCCATAGCCGCCGGTCACCTGCACTACCCTGAACAGCTCATTGAGCAGCTCCTGTAGTAGCGGAGACACTCCGAGCATGACCCAGGCGAACAGCGCCGAGAATAAGCCCATGAACAGCAAAACAAAACGCGACCCGCCAAAAAACTGGATCGCCTCCGGCAGCTTGATATTCTTAAACCGGTTATGCGCTACACCGGCTACAATCCCCAGGATAATCCCAATTAATGTTACAGGCTGTACAGCCCCGTCTCCCATGTTGGACACAATCCGGTCATAAGTGAACATCCCTGCGAGTGCGGCCAGTCCGGCCGGTCCGGCCTGATTGGACAACCCCCACGCCACACCGACAGCAAACAAATAAGGCATGAAATAGAATATTCCTTGCCCCGCGTACGTCGTCACTTCGGATACCGAAGAAAGTCCCCATGCAGACCACGGTAAGCTGCCCAGACTCAGCAGAATCGCTGCCGCCGGAAGCACCATGGTAGGAAGCATAATGGCTCTGCCCAACTGCTGCAAAGATCCGAGCCAATTCAAGGCGACCCTCTCCTTTCTTTCTATATTGAATGGTAAGCGTTACAGCAGTTTTTGTCAAAAGAATCTGGGCGTGGGATCGGGGGGCCGTCCTCTTCATGACTGGAACAAGTTCAACTAGTACGATACGATAGCCTGATGGGCTCCTCTGACCTCTGCTTGAAAGCGGACCATAGCATCCAGCTAAGAAATGAGCCGTAATTGTATTTTGTACATTAGATGGACCGCAATTCCGCTCTAAGGAGCGATCTATTGCACTTCGTACATTAGAATTCTCAGAATCCGACCAATTTCAGCCTAAACTCAAAATTCTACTGCACAAAGTGCAATAAAGCCTTATAAAAGTGGTTCTTTACTGGAATCTAATGTACAAAGTACAATCACCTTGTCCATACATTCAAAGTAATATCCAGCCACCTACCAACAGAACCACATAGACCACAAGTGTCATATTATAACGCACAAGGTGCTCCTTTAATACGATTTAACTATACTTTATAACCATGAAGGGGCGGACAGCTGAGCTTATTCACCAGGTCTGATCCTTATGCATGGGTCTGAGTTCATAGGATCTTATCCCTCTTCCACCAGCAACAGGCTGGAGCAGTCCTTTCTCGCTCAGAACGCTCAACAGTTTGCGTGCCGTTCTAAAGTTAATCTCGAAATAATCCGTTACATCTTTAGGACGAAGTGGTCTGCCCATCTGCCAGGCTAAACGTAACACGTCTTTTTCTCCAGACAACAGTTGTTCTCCGGCCACCCTGCTCCGCGCCAAATACGGCGCCAGCGCCAGCTGCAGCAGCATCCGGCACACTTCGGGACGCTGCTGGATGTCGTCGAACGAGAAGTGCAGCATCTTCCAGCCCATCCCGGTCAGGAAGGTGTCCCGGTTAAGCGCATAGTTGAACTTCTCCCGGTCCATATCCTTGATATGGCTCTGATAGCCGTCACACTCAATCCCGAAGCGGGTCCCGTTCTGCGGCAGAAAGGCAAAATCCAGAAACTGCGATTTCCGGTTCCAGTCATACACCTCATATTCCGGGTGCAGCTGCTCCAGTGACTCGAATAGCGGCCACCATACATTCTGCAGAAATAGCTTCTCAGCATAGTTATGTCCGCGCAGCAGCCTCCCGCGCCGTTCACCCGTTCTTACAATCGTATGTGCCTCCATAAAGTTGCTGTGTGCCTGCTCAAATTCCATATCTACTTCCCCCTCCCTGAAAATACAAAAACGCCCTTTCCCCATTTAAAATGGAGTAAAGGACGTTCTTCGTCTGTGTCAAGTATAGCAATACTTATTAGTAAAAACTAATCGAGAATGCAGCAACCAGGTCTGAGGTACGTTTATAGCTCTGAACTACAAGTATATCCGGATCTGTGTACCTGATCATGCATACGATTCGTCTTACCCCCGGCTCCGGCCCTTCATCGTGATCGCTTCCTCCACCTTGATGCAGCGGTCCATGATTGCGATCATATGATTTGCAGCGGCAATGTCCGCCGCCTCCTCGCTGATGATCCCCTGCTGCAGCCAGAGAACACGCGCGCCGATATCAGCAGCCTCCTGAGCTACAGCTGCGCAGTATTCGCTGCGGCGGAACACATTCACAATATCCACCGGCTCCGGAATCTCCGCCAGCGTATGGTAGCATTTCTCGCCCAGGATTTCCCCGTCTACTAACGGATTGACCGGAATGATCCGGTAGCCCCGGCTCTGCATAGCGCCTGCAACCATATATGAGGTGCGGTCTGTTTTGTCGGATAGGCCAACAACAGCGATATTGCCTGCCGCAGCCAGAATCTCGCCGATTTCTTCCCTGCTTGGGTTCTCAAAGCTCATGTCCTATTCCCCTTCCGTCTGATTTCTTCCATGCCCTCCGCAGCATTACTGCCGCTTAAGTCACAGTTTTATCATTTTCAGCAACAACTACATCATACAGCGCTGCGCCAGAAGTTCCAAATTGCCATGGTTATCCCGAACACATCCAGAACGGAATGAATATCCTCTGGGATGCTCACTTCACCCATTCCACATCCGCACCCAGCAAGCGCAGATGATCGAAATACTGCGGATAAGACTTCGCCACATGATGGGCATCCTTGATGAGCAGTGGCTGGCGTGACCGCAGCCCTACTACAGTAAGGGCCATAATCACACGGTGGTCATAGTGGGCATTAATCGTTACGCCGCCTTCCACGCCTTCCGGCGTACCATGCACAATGATCTCGTCCCGGCGTTCCTCAACCTTCGCACCGGCCCGGGTCAGCTCTGCCAGATAATCCGTGATGCGGTCGCATTCCTTGTAGCGCAGATTCTCCACATTGTAGAAGCGTGAGGTCCCCTCGGCAAAAACCGCCGCCGCTACCATAGCCAGCACCGCATCAGTTGCCGCATCGCCGTCGAATTCCACCGCCTTCAGGACCCCATTCCCCTGCACATGCACTGTTCCGTTCTCATGGGTGAGCGGCACCTCCATCATCCGCAGCACATCAACAATGGCCCGCTCCCCCTGCTTGCTTCTCTCTGCCAGCCGGTGAATGGTCACATCCGACTTAGTCACCGCTGCGGCCGCAAGCACTGCGGCTGATCCCGGATAATCGCCTTGCACCGTATAGGTCTTGGCAGCATAGCTCTGGCGTCCAGGCACCTTGAAGGACATATAATCGTCCGCCGCATGTACGATAATCCCTGCCTGCTCCAGCACCTCCAGCGTCTGCCCGATGACCACCTTGGATTTCAGATCATCCAGCACGATGATCTCACTGTCTTCTTCAAGCAGCGGGGTCAGGAATAAAAGTGCGCTGAGATACTGCGAGCTGACGGCACCGGAGACGGTAATCCGTCCGCCCTGCGGCTTGCCGCCGCGGATCGTAATCGGCAGTCTTCCGTTATTATGCTCTACTTCCACGCCGAGCTGGCCAAGTGCCAGAATCAGGTCGTCATGCGGCCGCTTGCCCAGAGAATCGGGATACGTATTCACGAAAGTAACCTCCGGGCTAAGCGCTGCCACCGCCATCAGGAACCGGAGGACTGCGCCGGCATTCCCTACATTCAGCTCCTTGACGTCACGGGGATGGCGGCCGAACCCCTGTACTACGATTTTCTCATCATCTTCGGTCAGGACTGCGCCGAGATCGGCGATACATCTGCGGATCGCGTCGCTGTCCTCGCTGTGGGCAGGATGGTAGATCGTGCTGACTCCTTCAGAGAGAGCGGCTACCAGCAGGTAGCGCGTGGTGTAGTTTTTGGAGGACAGGGCTCCGAATTCTCCTTGCAGCGTCGGCGTAGGCCTAACAATAACGTCCATAGTATAAGCGCTCCTTCATAATATATAGTCTGTATGTACGGTCCTGTTTGACAGGGTAATCCGCAGTTGTGTTATCATTGCGTGAAGAAAGTCCATTCCCATTCAGGCAGAAAAGAGGGTACTATCATGAATGAAATTCCGCAAATTACACCGCAGGAGCTGCGTAAACGGCTCGCTGCCGGCGAAGAGCTTGTACTGATCGACGTCCGTGAAGAGGATGAGGTTGCCTTCGGCATGATTCCCGGTGCGCAGCATATCCCGATGGGCCAGATCCCGCAGCAGACGGACAAGCTTCCGTCAGATACGGAGATCATCTTCATTTGCCGTTCCGGCAACCGCAGCCAGCGGGTCTGTGAATATCTGCAGCAATTCGGCATTCAAGGCTCTAACCTGAGCGGCGGCATGATCGAGTGGGATGATACCAGCGCGGAATAGCTTCATCCTGATGCATAGCACCAACACACATAAAAGCTCAAGCGCGGTAACGCAGTAAAATGTATTGCGAGACCTCAGCCACATTCAGCTCCGTTGTATCGACCGTGCAATGCGCGAAACGGTAAGCTTCCCTGCGCTGTTCCATAATGGAACGGACCCGATTTGCCGCATTGCCGGCGAGCAGCGGCCGGTTCTCATCCCCGCTGACCCGTTCAATAATGGTATCCTCCGAGGCTGTAAGGGCCACTACGAATCCATGCTCCAGCATGACTTCGGCATTCCCCGGCGCAAGCACCGCCCCTCCGCCTGTAGAGATCACTTTGCGCTCTCCCTGCAGCATTTCATGAAGTACCGCTGATTCAATGCTCCGGAATGCCTGCTCTCCGCCTTCCGCGAAGATATCCGCAATACTACGGCCCTCTCTTCCGGTAATCACTGCATCCAGATCAACCAGTTCATAGTCAAGCTCCTCGGCCAGAATGGCGCCTACTGTGGATTTCCCCGTAGCCATCATCCCGACGAGAATGATATTTCGATCGTCCATAACAACCTCCAAGCCGCGACATTTGTCATATCATAACACAGGGTGAAAAGTTTGCACAATGCCGGCAGCCTTCATTTTCAGGCGGGCTGTGCCTGCCATGGCTATGCCTCATGGATGCAAAAAACCCGAAAGCCCTCCGCATGAAGCGGAAAGCATCTCGGGTTCCTAAGCAATAAGCTGAACGCTGCCTGTTACTCTGCCAGCCAGTTGTGGTGGAACACGCCTTCTTTGTCCACACGCTTGAAGGTGTGAGCGCCGAAGTAATCGCGCTGTGCTTGCAGCAGGTTCGCCGGAAGACGTTCTGTACGGTAGCTGTCGTAGTATGCAAGGGCGCTGGAGAATCCCGGAACCGGAATACCCAGAGTTACAGCCGAAGCGATAACCTTGCGCCATGCCGACTGGTAGTTGTCCATAACATCCTTGAAGAACGGATCAAGCAGAAGGTTCTTCAGCTCTGCATTATTGGCATAGGCATCCGTGATGTTCTGCAGGAACCGGGAACGGATGATGCAGCCGCCGCGCCAGATCTTGGCCAGCTCGCCGTATTTCAGATTCCAGCCGTATTCGTCAGAAGCCACGCGCAGCTGGGCGAAGCCCTGGGCATACGATACGATCTTGCTGGCGAACAACGCTTTACGCACGTTCTCGATGAATTCAGCCTTGTCACCATCGAATGGAGCCGCAGCAGGGCCGCTCAGCACCTTGCTGGCTTCAACGCGTTCTTCCTTCATGGCAGACAGGAAGCGGGAGAAGACGGATTCGGTAATCATGGACAGCGGCACGCCGAGATCCAGCGAGCTTTGGCTTGTCCACTTGCCGGTACCCTTTTGTCCGGCAGCATCAAGGATGACATCCACCATCGGCTTGCCGGTCTCTTCGTCATACTGGGCGAAGATATCCTTCGTAATCTCGATCAGATAGCTGTCCAGCTCGCCATTGTTCCATTCTGCGAAGGTGCTGTGCAGCTCCTTGGCATCCAGACCCAGAACGTCCTTGAGCAGGTGGTAGGCTTCGCCGATCAGCTGCATGTCGCCATACTCGATGCCGTTATGCACCATTTTGACATAGTGTCCTGCACCGTCCGGCCCAATATATGTACAGCAAGGCTCTCCGCCCACGTGAGCTGAAATCGCCGTAAGGATAGGTTCAACCAGCTTATACGCGCTTTCTTGACCGCCTGGCATAATGGAAGGGCCCTTGAGTGCGCCTTCTTCACCGCCGGACACGCCGGTGCCGACGAAGCGGAAGCCTTTGTCTTCAAGATATTTGCTGCGGCGTACCGTGTCAGGGAAATAAGCGTTACCGCCATCGATGATGATATCGCCTTGATCCAAGTACGGCAGAAGCTGCTCAATGGTGGCATCCGTAGCCTGGCCTGCCTGAACCATGATCAGAATCTTGCGCGGTACTTCCAGCGACCCTACGAACTCTTCAACGGAGAACGTGCCTACCAGGTTCTTGCCTGCTGCTTCTGCGACCAGATCATGTGTCTTCTCCGGGGAACGGTTAAACACGGATACGCTGAAGCCTTTGCTCTCGATGTTAAGAGCCAAATTTTTGCCCATTACCGCCAAGCCAATAACGCCGATTTGTTGTTTTGACATCTGGTTCTCCACCCTTTGCACCCTGTATTTTTGTGAAATCCATTTCTCGCAGTATAAGAATACCACCCTTTGTCAGAGACAGCAAAGTTCTGCCTGCGAAAGAGAGATCAATTTCATTGACAAACTTCGATCCATCAGGGAAATTGCTCACAATGACTATTTTAACGGTTTTGTCCGCAGAAGTGAACCCCCTCCACCAGAAAGGCACAATAAAAGGACACCCCATTATGGGATGCCCTTAGTCGCCTAAGTTCACTCAGTGCACTACCACTCCAGCGCTGCCAGCTCCCTGGTCAATTGCTCAAGCCTCGCTGTGCTGGCCGCCACCGCTTCCGTATCGCGCTCACGCATAGCTTCATTCAGCAAGTCGAGCTGTTCATCCACGGCAAGCCTGCGGTCACGGATCCGCTCTTCGCCCTCTATGGAGTAGAACAGCTTCGTCAGCTCCTGATCCGACAGCAGCGGCCCCTTCTGGTACAGCACACGCTGCTGATAACCGGAAATCTCCACCAGGCGGATGACTTCACCGAATAAAATATTCTCTATAATGATCTGACGGTCGCGGAAGCGCTTGACAACGGCATGACCTCTCATATCCCCAATCAGCTTCTCCATCCATTCTGACAGGCGCGCATCACGGATCATGTAGTCTCCCACCAGCTTGAAGCCGTCCTTAATCCGCTGGAAGCGCAGCTTCACAAGCTTGCGGCCGGTGCGCACCGAAATAAGAAAAACAGTCTCGTTCTCACTCCAGTACAGGGAATAACCTTCCTTGATCAGGTCCTTGATTAGATCCTGGATATGCTGTCTGTCGAACCGCAGCTCCAGATTGCAGTACTCCACTTCATCGTTTTTGTTCACGGCACTCCCCCCTAACTGCTTGATTTAAGCATAGTCAGCTTCACGGCCTAACCTAAGAGTAGAACAGACTGCCGGACCTCCGCTTGCACCTTGATTCTTTGTGTGGCTTACACTTATTTTATACTTCATAATATGTAGCGGTAACTTGGTTTATTGACTATTTTTACCCGTTTTTAGCCTTTTCCAAACGCTGGAACCCGTTTTAGGAGAGTTGGACCAGCCCTTTTATATGCAAAAACAGCAATAAAGCCGCATTGCGCCTCCTTTTCAGGCAGTCTACGGCTTATTGCATTTCCACACCGGCTTACTCCCCCCCTGTGTCCGCTCTACTCAGTGCGCCCTGCCGTGCTTCAGCTTCGTCCGGTGGACGATCAGCAGATGCAGGCCGAATAACACAACCATTACTCCCGCGCTGGCCAGAAAAGGGGCACCGTGGCTGACCGTATCCCACAGCTTGCCTGACACCACCGGACCGGCAACCATCCCTGAGCCCTGCAGCGTCAGGAAGAGCCCCCAGACGGTCCCGCGCTCACCCTCCGGCACCTGCTTGGCCAGGAAGGCGTTCCACGCCGGGAGAATCAGCGCATAGCTGATCCCGACCAGCGCCACCGCCACGAAGGCCAGCGGCAGCCAGCGGACCTGTGAGAAGAAAGCCATGGAGCAGGCTGCCAGCAGGAAGCCGATATTAAGGAAGATGGAGGTGCCGACCTTATCGACCAGCTTCCCGGCGGGTATAAGGGTTAGCACGGTAATCCCTCCTCCGGCAATCAGCAGCAGGCTGAACTGGTTGGGGGTGACATGCAGCTCCGAACGTGCGAACAAGGTGACCACCGGGGTCATAAGCCCGATCGCAAAAGCCTGCAGGAACAATGCCGGGAACAGCAGGCGGCTTACCTTCAGGGAGGAGGTGACCTGCTGCCAGGTCCGCTTCAGACTCTCCAGGGGCCTTACCGGCTTACGCGGCACCGGTGGCCCTTCCGCCGATATCTCTCGGACAACGCGCGGCGCATGACCGCCGATCTTCGAGGGCAGGAACAGCGCCACGGCTACAACAGCAGCAGCGAAGCCCATCAGCACCAGGAAGACCGTCCGGTAGCCCTGTCCGCCATGATCCATCATGAAGTTGACGATAATCGGACCGACGCCGGTTCCGGCCAGTGAGGCCATCTCCACCGCCCCCATGGCTGCGCCGCTGCTGCCGCTCCGGGTAGAGCCTGCCAGCTCGGTGATACCAGTCATCGTACAAGGCCACAGCGGCGAGGTGCCGATCCCCAGAATCAGACAGGCGAGGGACAAGCTTACGGCATCTTTGGCATAGATAATCAGCCCGACTGCCACCAACAGCAGCAGCAGCGCTCCTGTCATCGTCCAGCGGTAGCCGATCCGCTCCATGACCCAGCCGAACGGGCTGCGGAACAGGTTATCCCCGAGATACTGCAGCGCGAAGGCGAACCCGACCACCGTTACGGAGAGGCCCAGAATATTCTCCATATAGACCGGCAGCAGAGCTACCAGCAGCGATCCTTTGACGAATTCGACCAGGAAAATAATGATCCACATTTTTAATATGAACGGTGAGGCTAAACTGATATGCATACGTTCCGCTGCTTTGCCAGACATTTCATCACATCCTAGTATTATGTTGATTGATTTGTTATACTGATGCTTGCTCAAGTAGAAATAGGTATTCTGTCCCTCCGGGGACGCCTTTTGCTTCAGCGAAATCAAAAAACCACTCTTCGCGAAAGGTTGTGACAGCATTAAATGAATCAACAAGCTACTCCCCTCTTCACTGCTCTCAAAAAGCATGCCGCCGGAAATCCAGTTCAATTCCATATTCCGGGACATAAGAAGGGGCTAGGGACCGATGCCGAATTCCGTGAGTTTATCGGCGATAACGCTCTATCCATAGATTTGATCAATATTGCACCGCTTGATGATCTTCATCAGCCCACCGGGGTTATTCTTGAAGCTCAGAAGCTGGCTGCAGAGGCTTTCGGCGCCGATTACACGTATTTCAGTGTACAAGGCACGAGCAATGCCATCATGACTATGATCCTCTCTGTCTGCTCAGAAGGAGACAAAATTATTGTGCCGCGCAATATTCACAAATCGGTAATGTCGGCCATTATTTTCTCCGGAGCCAAGCCTATTTTCGTCTCTCCTGTACAGGATGAGAATCTTGGGATAGACCACGGCATAACCACCAGCTCGCTGGAACGGGCTTTAAGGCGCCATCCGGATGCCAAGGGTGTCCTCGTTATCAATCCGACGTATTTCGGCGTATGCGCCGACCTCCGTTCGATTGTCGACCTGGCCCACAGTTACGGGGTTCCCGTACTTGTGGACGAGGCACATGGAGTACTGATTCATTTTCATGAGGACTTACCGGTATCGGCCATGCAGGCCGGTGCAGATATGGCAGCAACCAGTGTGCATAAGCTGGGCGGCTCCATGACGCAGAGCTCGGTACTGAACCTCAATGCCAAGACGGGTCTTGTCAACCCACAGCGGGTACAGACCATTCTCAGCATGCTGACCACCACTTCAACCTCATATATTCTGCTTGCCTCTCTGGATACCTCCAGACGCAACCTTGCCCTGAACGGCCATGAGATGGCGGCGAGAACCATCGCCTTGTCCAATTATGCCCGCAATTCGATCAACGAGATCGAGGGGCTGTACAGCTTCGGCAAAGAAATTCTCGGAACAGAAGCCACCTTCAATCATGATCCGACGAAGCTGAACATTCATGTAAGGCATCTGGGTATTACCGGTTACGAGACCGAGAACTGGCTCCGGCAGAAGTACAACATCGAAGTTGAACTCAGCGACATGTATAATATTCTTTGCCTGATTACCCCTGGAGATACTAAGGAATCTGTAGATAAGCTGCTTGCGGCGCTGCAGGTGCTCTCAGCGATCCATTACAGCAAGGGTGAGATCTATGAGCTTAAGGTACAGGTGCCGAATATTCCGCAGCTGGCCCTAATCCCGAGAGATGCCTTCTATGCGGATACGCAGCTGATTCCCTTCCGGGAGTCTGCCGGCTACATCATTGCAGAATTCATCTACGTCTATCCGCCGGGAATTCCTATTCTTCTCCCTGGAGAAGTTATTACCCAGGATAATATCGACTATATCATTGACCATGTAGAAATCGGATTGCCCGTCAAAGGACCCGAGGACCGCAGCATTACCAATATAAAAGTAATTGTCGAAGCTGAGCCGATCTCCTAAGGCTTGTCCTATAGCAGTGCGACATACAAAACCCCGATACGTATAGTATCGGGGTTTTGCATGAATGCCTGAAATCTATTCTTGCTGGGCAAGCAGCTCGTTATAAGCTTCTTCAACAGCTTTCCATTCAGTTTCATCTTCAATGTTGTACAGAACCATTTCCTCGTCTTCTTCTTCCATACGAAGGATGATTCCGTCTGCTTCCGGATTCTCGCGCTCAAGCAGCAGGGCGTACAACTTCTCGCCTACGTCGAACGTTTCTACCAGTACCATTTCTACATCTTCGCCCTGCTCGTTCGTCAAGGTCAGCACAAACTCCTCGTGCTCATGGTCGTGATCATGTCCGCAACCGCATGCTTCACCATGTTCATGGCCATGCTCATGTTTGTGATCGCTCATTGTAATACCTCACTTTAATTGAATTATCCTACATTTGGTATCGTAACACGTAAGATAAGGACAGGTCAATTTGCAGGAGAGACTTAATTCTTGGATGAAGCCGTAACTACCTTCTCGGACACAAGAATGTAATCTCCGTTCTTCGACGCCTTCATGAAGAAGCCTACGCTATATTTGCCCGGTTCCTTGAAATCATAGGTGAATTCCGGTGTGGAGAACCAGAAATCCTCATTCTTGGACCCGACAGCATCCTCGAGAATATCCTTCACATTCCCGGCAGGATCGGTGATTGCCACCTTCACGGCAGCGATGCTGTCCTTGAGGCTGTCCACCTGCGTTAGAATCTTCATCTTGAGCTTGCCTGTGTTAACATTGCCGAATACCGTGTCGCCTTTGAAGAGTACGATATGAACATTCGGCTTGAGGATCGTCACTCTGCCCGAGCCGTCCCAGCTGACGATACCCCCGGCCTCCCTGGCGGGAATATAGGTCTTGCCGTCAATCAAATAGCCGCCATCGGCTATTTCCTTTCCATTGCTCCATACTTTGATCTTCTGGTTCACAGCGTCCGCGAACAAATAGGAGCTTCCCATCATGAAAAACACAACCGTGCACAGAGCAATTTTTCTCCATCTCATTGTAAAGCCCCTCCAAATAATTCATGCTGTTAATGTATACTGCTAAGCCTTCGACAAGTTGCGCAGAATTCAGGGATTTATTTCTTTTTGCAGAAGAAAAGAAAAACAAGCCCTTCAGCAACCGGTTTCGGCATGTACAGCAGACCTTAAACGAAGTATTTTCAGAGAAGCCGGAGTCCCCCTTAGCACATAGAAACGGCCGGACTTCAGCGCCTGTAAGACGCCTGTCCGGCCGTTCCCCCTGTTATCTATGCCCGGCTAAAATTGCGGAAGCTGATCCAGATTGTTCGTAGGATCTCCATCTGCATCGCCGCGGATATACATTTCGCCGTCTTTGCCCTTAAATACATTGACCCCTGCGATGCTGCCGGACTGAACCTCCTGAAGTGCCTGCTGATAATCCAGCACGCGTCCGGAGGAGGTCTGGAACCCGGTCAGGTCCCCGTCACCGTTACGTTTGGCGGCAATAAAGCGTTCCCGTTCTTGATTCATCACTTAGGATCGTCTCCTTCGCACTAGAATTAGCCAGCTACCCTGGCCCGATTCTAGCTTGTCCATCGCAGCGAAAGAGTATGTACCCGGCAGATTACAGGGCTTTACTCATTCTTACATGTAGAATCCCGGCATCATAGAAGGGCTCCTTGGAGATCACTTCATAGCCGAGCTTGCGGTAAAAGGGTTCTGCTTGACACTGGGCATCCAGAATGGAAGCCTGCAGACCCAGCTCACGTGCCCGTTCTTCCATAGCCAGCAGCAGAATACGTCCGCATCCCTTAGCGCGGAAGGCCTCCCGAACGGCAATCCGCTGCATCTTGGCAGTGTCCGCTTTATAATAGATCAGCCGGCCGGTTGCAGCCGGCTGCCCGCCCTCCATGAGCAGGAAATGATGCACATGCTCACTGATGGCATCATATTCATCTATTTCCTCTTCTACCGGCACCTTCTGTTCTTCCACAAACACCTTCTTGCGGATCTCCAGCGCCATTTGAAGCTGCTCCTCTGTAGTAACATGTACGATTTCCACTGCCATCTCCCTGGCTCCTCTCTATAGCTCCAATCAATATGGAGCATTATACAGAATTATTAATATCCTGTATAGAGCCTGAGAGCTTCAGGGCAAGGCCGGTGGACAGGGAACCTCCGACCACCTTACTTACGGAGTCTCATAGACCTCCTCGGGAATCGAGCGGTCATACACATCCCGCAGAACCGGCGAGGTCAGGCTATCCCGTGAATTCAGACTCCCGTCCAGTCCGGTCATGTTGTGAACATCCGTATATTCAGGAATCTCCTTGCCTGACGCACATCCGGCGATTCCCAGAAGGAGACATGCTCCAATCCATAAGAGACATACTCTTGCCAACCGCATTGTTGTTAACCTCCTCATCCTTCTCGGCTCTTTACAGCTTTGACGAATCGGGAGGTTCATAAACGAAGATTTACAGATTTACATTGCCCACTACATGGACAAGATACATCATCCCCCCAAGAACTCCGGCAAGGACAAAATACGCGGCCCCATATCTCCAGCGGGTAGCGGCCGGTACTTCATAGTACTTGTCATTGTCATATACCGTGAAGCTGATCTCACAGGTCATCTTCATCTGCAGGCTGGCATCCACATACAGCTGATCGAGCTGCACGACTTTGACTTTTCCGATCAGCGACTGCACCGGCATGGTCGTCGTTCCATAGTAATCCAGGTTATCCCAGCGTACGCCGACAAACTGCTGGCGGTTCAAATCACTGTAGGTGGTGAACGGCAGCTCCCGCTTATGCTCGGGGCCGGGGATCAGATATCCTTGCTCCTGCAGATCCCCGATGGGGATCAGGAAGCTTTTGAGCACAGTATGCATCTGATTCTTCGTCCGCCGGCTGATGTACTTCTTATACATATCATAAGCGAACATTACCCAGATGATGGAGAACAGGATGGATTTCAGATAAATAATTACAGCCAGGCCGCCAACGAGCCCTACCAGCCATAACCAGCGTGTTACCGCCGTGGCAATTCGCCCCCCATCCAGCGGATGGATCGGCAGCAGGTTAATCAAGTTAAGCAAGAACCCGACGTATGCCAGCGAGTATAACAAAGGACTATGATAATAATAAGCCGCTCCGAATACTACAACCGCACCAATACTCCCGAGTATAGGGCCGCCAAAAGCTACATAAGCTTCCTGTCTGGCATCCAGCGGCTGCCGCTTCATCGTAATGAGTGCACCCATAAACGGAATAAACAGAGGCGCGCTCACCGGCAGCCCAATCCGCTTGGCAGCGATCACATGGCCGATCTCATGAACGAACATTAAGGCAACGAAGCCCACCGCGAATTGCCATGGCGAGATCAGGGCATAAGCCCAGATGGATACCATCATGGAGATCAGCGGACCTGCGATTTTCCCGAGCTTGAGCAGAGAGATAATGGCTTTTCCCTTGAGCAGCAGCAGTACCGCCCCGCTTCCCAGCCACCCCCATGCCCCCGAGCTTTTTTTCTCCTGTTTGTTTTCCTGCAATAGTCTCAATCTCCTTTTGATCACTGTGTCGCTTCAATTCCAGGCCAGGATCAGGCACTCCTCTGCTTCCCGTTAGCCCTTACTCTCTACTGTCGCACAGGAGTGCAGTGGATTGCAAATAGACTTACGGTGTTGACAAATCTCCCGGCCTGCGTATATGATATCCAGTAATTAGGATAACCACAATAGCTGCGAAGAGAAAGAGTACCCTGGCAATTCTTCCACAGAGAGCTCCGGATGCTGAAAAGGAGCAAAGAAAACCCTCGGGAATATGGTCTCAGAACTGCGCATCGAAGCCCGCATCGCCGGGACGTAGGCTGCGCCGGAACCCGCATCCGTTACCATGCTAGGGTATACCCGCTTTATTCTGCGGACGTACCTGAAGAGGTGGATGCTGCGAGGCATTGATGAATTTGGGTGGTAACACGTGAGCACAGGCTCTCGTCCCTTTAGGGGATGAGTGCCTTTTTTGCGTTCACATCATTTGAGGAGGAGAGAAATATGACTAACATTTTTATTGGAGGGGCTTGGCCTTATGCCAATGGCTCCCTGCATCTGGGCAGACTCGCCAGCATTCTTCCGGGAGATATTCTGGCCCGCTACCACCGTGCCAAAGGCGACGCTGTGCTCTATGTATCCGGCAGTGACTGTCACGGTACCCCCGTTGCTGTACAGGCGGCGCAGGAGGGTGTAGCCCCGGGTGAATTCGCCAGCCGGTATCATGAGGAGTTCGCCGCTTGCTTCCGCGCCTTGGGCTTCACTTATGACTTGTATACCCGGACCGATCAGGCACATCACCACAATACGGTGCAGGAGCTGTTCCTTAAGCTGCTGGATCACGGGTATCTGTACCAGAAATCGAGTCTCCAGTGTTATTGTGAGCAGGACCAGCGCTTCTTGCCGGACCGTTATGTTCATGGCCTCTGCCCGGTATGCGGACAGCAGGCCCGGGGAGACCAATGCGATTACTGTTCAACGATTCTCGATCCGGTGGATCTGCTGGAGCGCACATGCGCCCTCTGCGGCTCTACGCCTGTGCTGCGCTCTACTCAGCATTACTATCTGTCGCTGTCCAGCTTCCAGCAAGCACTCACAGAATATGCTGATTCCGCGCAGGGCTGGAGAGACAATGCCGTCCGTCTAACCCGCAGATATCTGCAGGAAGGCCTGCAGGACCGCGCAGCAACACGCGATCTGGACTGGGGCGTGGATGTCCCCACCCCAGGCTTCGCAGACAAAAAAATCTATGTCTGGATCGAAGCGGTCAGCGGTTATCTGTCGGCCAGCAAGCAATGGGCCGCCGAGACGGGGGGCCGCTGGGAGGATTTCTGGTCTGTAGCGTCCGCACAAGATAACGATGGGCAGCCGCCTATAACCGCTTACTATGTGCACGGGAAGGACAATATTCCTTTTCACAGCCTGATCTGGCCTGCTATCCTGCTTGGAGCTGAGGAACTGCATCTGCCGGACCGGATCTTCTCTTCTGAATATCTGACCCTGGAAGGGCAGAAATTCTCCACCAGCCGCAACTGGGCGGTCTGGGTGCCTGATATTCTCAGCCGGTATGACCCGGACTCGGTCCGTTATTTCCTGACTGCGAACGGTCCCGAGAAGCGGGATGCCGACTTCTCCTGGAGAGAGTTCATCTATAGCCATAACAGCGAGCTGCTGGGCGCGTTCGGCAATTTCGTCAACCGCAGTCTCGTATTCGTAAATAAGTTCTGGAACGGCAGCGTTCCAGATGGAGTCTTGGATGAAGGATGGGTTAGCAGTCTGGACCAGCTGTATAAGGAAGCAGGAAGGCTGACCCAAGCCGGACACTTCAAGGAAGCCCTGGAATTCATCTTCTCGCATATCCGCCAGGCCAATAAGTATTTCGATCAGCAGCAGCCGTGGCTCCAGATCAAGCATGATCCTGCGGCCGGGGCTAATACGCTGTACACTTGTGTTCAGATTATTGCCAACCTCTCTAATCTGCTGAACCCGTTCATCCCTTTCTCCTGCGAGAAGATTAGAGGCTTCCTGTCCATAGAACAGCCCGTATGGCACCCGGTATCCGTCCTGGCAGAGCAGCCTATATTGGAGCTTGAATTACTGTTTGAGCGGATAGATGTAGAGCGCATAGAGGAGGAAATAGAGCGGATGAAAGACAAAAGCGTCCTGCCTCTCATACCGCTCACGAAAGCAAGCGGCGAAGGCAAGGACGCTCCGGGGTCTTAATATTGATGAATACACAGCGGCTGTCCGCTCTCTGTGATAACTTAGTTCTGGCCGGGGTAACGTGCTCCGGCTGCAATACCTTGCGGGGATATCCGCTCAATCCGGGCGAGATCCTCTGCCGTCAATGTAACCTCAATCGCTCCGAGGTTCTCTTGTAACCGCTCCAGCCGCTTCGTGCCGGGAATCGGTACAATTTGATCTCCTTGTGCTAGAAGCCAGGCCAGGGCTAGCTGTGCCGGGGCGTAGCCTTTCTCGGCCGCCATCTGCCCGATCAGCGAGACGACCTCCAGGTTCCGGGTGAAGTTCTCTCCCTGGAACCGAGGGTAATGGCGGCGGTAATCATCCTCCGGCAGATCATCGAAGCTCTTGATCTGTCCAGTCAGAAAACCGCGGCCCAGCGGGCTATAAGGAACGAAGCCGATGCCCAGCTCCTTGACCAGCGGCAGAATCTCATCCTCCACCTCCCGGCTCCAGAGCGAATACTCTGTCTGCAGGGCGGTCAATGGATGCACCGCATGTGCCCGGCGGATCAGTTCAGGCGAAGCCTCGGATAAGCCGATATAACGGATCTTCCCTTCCTTGACGAGGTCAGCCAGGGTACCGGCGGTTTCCTCAATAGGCGTGTTCGGATCGGGACGGTGCTGATAGTACAGATCGATATAATCTGTGCCGAGATGATAGAGGCTGGCATCTACGGATTTTTTGATATAGGCCGGGTCTCCCTTGGGTCCCTGAGTATGCGTAATGCCGAATTTGGTCGCAATCACAGCCTGATCTCTCCGGCCCTTAAGCGCCCGTCCGAGAAGCCGTTCATTGCCGCCGAAGCGCTGCTGCTCGAAAGCTCCGTAGATATCCGCTGTGTCCAGCAGGGTTACGCCCAGGTCAAGCGCGCCATGAATGGTTCGTACAGACTCTTCATTATCTGGCATCATCATCGTTCCGAGTCCCAAAGCCGATACGATCAGCCCTTCGTTCCCAAGTGTTCTTGTGTGCATATGGTTGCCTCCTCTTGTCCCTGTAATAGATCTTATGAACATGACCTTATTCTAACCGTCCTGCCGTGGAGCAGCCACAGTACGTTCATGCTAGTAAGATCATTACCAGGGAGCAGCAACAGACCTGTAAAAATGCGCCTTCAGATGATTCTCTACTACGTTATGACAGGGGTATAGATACAAATATGCAGACCCGGGTGATCCGCCAGATTGGCCATCGAATTGATATCGTAGACTACAGGCTGGCTCGTGCCAAGACTCTCTATGACCACACGGTTGACCTTCTTGCCTTGAATATTGTGCTGCTTCCACATCTCAGCGAAATCCGCACTGTCCTCCAGGAGCTGATCGACCATCTCCTTGTACCAAGGATCGTGCAGGTTCATGTCATAATAGGTTCTGTACACCCCTACTGAATAGATTGCGAACTCCTCCCAGTTCCGCATCCGGCGGCGCAGCTCCAGATCCAGGAACAGAAGACGCATCATAATGCGCTCTGAAGCAGGCAGACCTCCGAAATCACTAAGCACTTCACTCGCTTTATCATTCCAGGCCAGTAACTCAGACCGCTCATTCGTAATAAAAGACGGATAAGTCAATTGGCGGATAATATTCCGCCACTGCGGATTCAGCTCCGGACTGGCTGTATCTATAGAAGCAAGTGTATCCGGCAAGCCCGGATTCCATAGCTCAAACAGATGCTTACGCTCATCTGCCGACAACCGCAGCGCCTGACTGAGACTCTCCATGACCTCTCTGGAGGCGGTAACCTCCCTGCCCTGCTCCAGCCAAGTATAATAGGTGCTGCTGAGACCAGCCAGAACCGCAACCTCCTCCCGACGCAGCCCCGGTGTTCTGCGCTGACTGTTCGTTTCCTTGATCCCTACAGCTTCAGGCTGCAGACGTTCCCGGCGTGATCTCAGGTAGTCGCCAAGACGCCTAAACCTCGTAATCTCGTAACTCATGAGCTGGGCCTCCTTTCGGCATTACTTTAAATTTTACAATCATGATAGAATTCCACCTTTTATGTTGGTTAAGTAACTTCCAGACAAGCGCCAATATTGTAATTTAATAAAGGTGGGGTGTCGTGGGTTTTTGTCATTGTGGTGGTGTGGGAGAGTTATGATTAAAGGTATCATTTGTATCATAGTAAAAAATATCTTGCCATTCCCTTACGTCCTGTGTTATTATAAATTTCGTTGCAGGACGGTAGCTCAGCGGGAGAGCACTATCTTGACAGGGTAGGGGTCATGGGTTCGAACCCCATCCGTCCTATATATGGAGAGTTTTAAAGAAACGAAGCCGATCATAAGATCGGCTTCGTTTTTCGTTGTTATCATTGCAACAGTTTTAAATTTTTAATTCCATTGCTCCATTGCCAAGAGCTTTCTAGAAGTTTCTCTTTTTCTCATCGGTTCATTCATGGTCAGTGTCTACCCATTAGTGATTTCAAGCTTAAAACTTCTTGCTCTGAGAGGCCAGAGGCTCTAACAATAATGGAAGTTTCCACTCCAAGAGCAAGAAGTTCACGCACCATTGCCTCTGCCTTTTTTCGTTCACCCTCTACTCGCCCTTCTGCTCGTCCCTCAGCTCGCCCCTCAGCCTTAGCCCCATTCATCCGTGATGCCTCATCACGCAAATACTTCATCCGGGCTTCATACTCCATCCTTGTAGCGGCATCCTGACTCAGGAACTCGAGCGTATCCATTGCTTTTTTCAACATCGGTTCATTCATGGTTAGCACCTCCCAATTTGGTTGTTCAACACCCTTTAGGAATAATAACCAGTTAATCAGACCACCAGTTAATGGAACGGCCTGCTCCTCAAGCTTTGTTAATTCCATCACATGAATCTCAAGATCATTGTTAAGAGATATCCCGGTATGATCTTCCCGAAGATGAAACACATTATGATGACGGTCATTCGGCAGACAGGAGTAGTTCAGTATATTGATCGTCACACACTTCTTCAAACACTGATTATATCATGGCAGAACTACTCGTTGTAGACAAGGCCAGCTTTTTGGGCTCCATATACTGCTATTCTGTCCCCTAAGCGCTATGAAACATACAAGAACATGTTTTATCTTTCAGCCCCCCCTCTACCTTAATGTTATCGCCATTCGCTTATCCACCAATACAACGGCGTCTGCTTCACCCTTACCGTTGAACATGGCTGAAATTACATATATTTTCGTGTCATCTTCCGCTTTCGCCACCCACTCTTTCTCCTGCAAATATCGCTTGTTGGTGGCATCGTAAGCATAATCCAGGTTGCGCTCCATCTCCTTCAGATATTGATCGCCATAGATTTGTTTGAAGTCATCCTTAGACATGCCAATTTTAAAACCGCCAGTGGTTTCATATGTATCTTTCGATTCCTCTGCCAGAGTAATCCCTGCCACTTTATCCTCCCGGTACATAATCCTCACGCCAGAGCTATACATGACTGAATTCGCAATATCCTTATCCTCCCCCTTGCCCAATACCTCTTCCACTTCTGCACGGCTCATTCCATACTCAACAACGGCTTTATGATCGTTCACCTTTTGAATGGCTAAGTCTTTGGTGGTTACCCCGTCCTTTGAATCCGCACATGCCGTCAATACGAACAAGAACAACATTACCAGTACCGTTTTTCTCATAATACCCTCCAGATCCTTTTATCTAAAGTTTACCTTGTTAGGAGGAATACGAAACAGTAGCATCCCTGACAGGACTGACCGTAAGCCTCTTTTTTGCATGGTTGCTGACAGATATTTATCAAAACCTGAGATCGCCACCAAGCAAAGCACCCTTCTTTATGAAGATTTGTTGAAACGGTCCTGAATCGATCTTAACTTCCTCCCTTGCATTCTATATAATAGAGGTAGCTTACACACGGAAAGGACTGAACTATGCGCAGATATCAATAGTTGCACCTCACCAATACCATATATATTTAATGGAGGTAACTTATTGATGATTACAGAATTACAAACCGAGAGATTAGTATTAAGACAAATGCGCACCGCCGATTCAGCCAGCCTGTTCCCGATCTGGTCCGATCCTGAAGTCACCCGGTTCATGAATATCAGCAGCTTCACGGATGAGAGTCAGGCCGTGGAAATGATTGAGCTGCTGGGTAAGTTAGCCACCGAGAATCAGGCGATCCGCTATTCCATCACGGAAGCAGAATCCGGCCGGATTATCGGCTCCTGTGGTTTCAATGCGCTGGACTATGACAATGCCAAGACAGAGATCGGTTATGACCTTAGCCGCGAGTGCTGGGGAAAAGGATATGTGCCTGAAGCCCTTCGCGCACTAATAGATTATGCGTTTGATACACTGGGCTTCAATAGAATAGAAGCAAAGGCCCAGCCTGCTAATATCAATTCTATTAAGGTACTGCAGAAATTAAACTTTTCGCTGGAAGGAACACTGAGGCAGAGTGAGCGGTCCAAAGGAAGCTTCATTGATCTGTGTATGTATTCCAGATTAGCTGCAGATTAAGCTAACCTGAACAAGGGCTGACCCAAGCGCTACAGAATGAACTGCGCAGGGTCAGCCTAATTTTATATACCATAAAAAACAAAGCTACCACTGGGGCAGCTCCACTAATTGAATATCCGATGCGGATGTCTTTACGTATTTGAGAATTTCTTTATAGCCCTTCTCTGACAGAAAACACTTTTGCTCGACTCCTCTGTGGTCTTCCCCAAAATAAGCAATATGAAACGTCTTATCCAGCTGGATAATGTTAGAAACCTGAATTAACGTGTTTCTATCTGCTAGAACGAAATTATATCCTGAACTGGCCAGGGTATTAAGCCAATATTTCAGCGTACCTACTGTATAAAAGGTCTGATCGTACGTATGGACAATGATCCGATAGATAGTCCGTTCAAATTCCATAAAAGTTATTTTTTCAATATCGAGTGAGAATACACCAGTGTTTCCCTCTGTGTCTCTAGTAACAGATATCGTGCTCAAAGGGATCAACTCCAATGTTATTTAAGTAACTCTTCAGGAACCTCCGGTTGATTAATGTATAATACACTTGCTGTAACCAACACGATAAGGGCAGCCAAGGCGGACAAACCAGAAGCAAGCTTATACACTACTTTGCGCTGCAAAGCTCTCATTGTCAGATGTTCACCTCCCTTCTAGCTATAATCAGACTGATGGATTGTGCCAAAAAGCTGGCTGCGATAACAGATGAGCCTATAACGATATTGGCAGCTACCAGCAGTAACGCCAAGATTCTCAGCTTAGGCCAGTGCCGCCTCGGAATCCGGGTCTGTCGTTCAATCCCAATGGGCGCCAGCCAGAAAACTATTAACAGACTCGCTGCATTCAATAACATAACGTAGAAGGAGCTAAGCTCCACGAAGGACAGTACTGTGAACAAGCTTACCGTAAACAAGACACAGGCTATACCAGATTTTAGATGGACCCCGCCCGACACCTGACGTAATACGGCAAAGGAGATCAGAATCTGCAGAGCTTCACTTGTCCTGCCCGTCAACAGGGATACTACCAGCGTCAGCCCAATAATAAACACCACATTAAGCACTACGCTAATAGCAAATTTCAGGACAGCGTAGGATGCCGGGTGCTCAGGTACGATATTTTTAATCGTAAATGCCAGCTTGCCGGACATGAATTCAAGCATCTTCCCGCTCCCTCCGGGTGGAATAATATAGAAGGAATACAGTCATCACCAGGAAAATCAAGGCATTTAGCAGAATATCATTATAGTAGAGTAGCACTGAAATCCCTATTACGAAGCCGAAAATCAGCAGAGACAGCAGAATATCCTCTATCTTAAAGCGGAGTTTATCCAGATCGAATGTGAAGCCCTTGCCTTTGCGGTACAGAAACCCGAAGACACCAAACACCATGGCCGCAGTCGCCACCTGTAGAAAATATCCGTTCGCGGTACTACCAATATTCGATATAGATCCGAACATGAGCAGGGTGAGCAGCGTCTGAATCCCGGCAAAAATAGCAAATCCTGATATTGTTGCGATGATGGATAGAATGAGCGGCATCCTCACCACCGCAGCGAAGAAGAAGATAAAAATCAAGATTAAAACAAGTGGTGCAACATTCGACATACCCAGTTCATTGCGTAACAGATAGCTTTGCAGATTGTTCAGCAAGATGACAAATAAAGCCTGCCAGATGTACCATCTCCACTTGAATCTATAGAGAGACATAATCAGATAATAGAGCGCAAGCGTCTCTATCGTTGAGAAAAACATAAAGCCTACAGGTTCCCACGACAAACCATAACACCGCCTGACTAATTTTCGTTCACAAGATTAATTATATATCCCCGCCGCACCTGACGTATACTACTTAATTACAAAATTCGACACTTTTTATCAAATCAAAAAAACATCCGTTGGCCGCTCTGAATCGAGCCTCAACGGATGTTCCTCTGTGTACAGCAGCTTGGCTGTCCGTACTAAATTTCAGACCAAATGACGTTAACCTCCACGGTTCCCTCCTGAGACGCAAGCGGACCGCCAATGATTGACCAGCTCTGCTTATCGTCCTTGGTCTTGCCTTGAATGATCAGGTTCTTGGGATCGATAGTCTTCACGGACTGATCGCCCAGCTTGGAAGCCAGATAATCATCATAGAGCTTCGTTACCGATTCCATACTATCCGTTGTTCTAAAAATCAGCAATGCCGTCTTCTTGCCCTCATTCTCCTCCGCATTCGAAAGAATGGTCTCCGTTACATTCTCCGGCATCGGGAAGTCCTCCGGCAGATATTTTGGCAGGTCCGCAGATCCGGCAGCCGTCTCGTTACTTCCGGCCGTCGCCTCAGGGGTCTGCTCCGGCTCTGTCGTTGGTGCTGGAGTCTGTTCGGCCTCTGTTGTCGGCGCTGGAGTCTGCACAGTCTCTGTTGCCGGTGCAGTGGTCTGCATCGATTCGGTGGACGGCTTATCCTCAGCATTACCGCAGGCACTGAGGGCCAAGAGGGACAACGTCAAGGATAAGGACATTATTAGCTTTTTGGTGTACATCTTCTCACTCCTCGTCAATTCATTGAAAGTTACATGGCCAGTTAGATTCACAGGCTTACCGGATAGTACCCATTTTCTTTTTCCTCAAAACAACGAATAGACAAAAAGAAGCCCGGAAACCAAGGCTCCCGGGTCATTCGTGAATGATGTATAAGTTCAGAATTTATTTATAATACGATGTCGTAAGCGGAACGAAGACCGAGGTTCCATCCTTCACATCTCCGTTGACATACAGGCTGCTTACTCCGGCAATATCCACTTCGATGGTAGTAAGCCCGCTGGCAGGGTCAATGGTCTGCTTCTTCAACACAGTATTGGTGTCGCTGTCTTGTACCGCGAAGTCTTTAATCTCTCCGCCGATCGCGGCTACCTGGAGATAAAGCTTCTGATATTTTTTGTTCGGGTGGAGCATGAATGAAGTGCCTCGGTCACCACTGGCGTTATCGAAGAAGACATCCTTGTAATCCTTGTCCTTGAAGACCGTCTTGCCCGGATCTTTGGTGTGATACATGTCGTCAAAACCTGTAGCGATTGGTACGCCCGCTGTCTGCTCCCCCAGAGATATGGTGTTGGTTGCAGCATCGAACTTAACGGTAACTCCCAGCAGATCGGATACGGAACGGACCGGCAGATACGTTGTGTCCTTATAGGAAATTGGGGCAACCACCGCACCGCTGCCATTCTTAAGCTGTACGGGCTGGCCGTTCATCTTGAATTTGATGCTTGGATTGAGATATGCCTTGATCTCCTGCAGGTTGGCTCCGGCGTACACACCTGTGCCCATTCCTCCAAGTACGGCAAATGCAGTCAGTGCAGCAGTCATCTTCTTCTTCATTCGATCATACTCCTCTCCATTTATAACAAATTTGAATATTCCTTATTGGGAGTATAATAAATCCTGCCATCAGATGCAATCATTCAGAACTCATCTCTCCGGTGAGCCGCTTCGTAACGTTCGCGTATCTCCAGATTTTTGGAGTGATTGTACAAATCCAGCGCAATGATTCCCCTGCGGGCAAGCTTCACCACCAGCACAAATAAATATATCCCCATTCCCAGACAACTCAACCAGAGTAAAAGAGCAAAAATACTGAACCCTCCAGCGAGCAAGGACCCAAAACCTGTCATATACACAGCTTACATCCCCCATTCAAAATGATATAAGATCTATATCCTAATCATAACAAGTTTGGCACGTTTGTGTAAGGAATGCAAAGTTCTATTAAATTTCACTGTAGAAATAATCCAATTTTGCTATACTGGCTAAGTATGATTAAACATTTGGGGGAAATTACTGATGTACGAAAAATTATCCAAAATGACTTTAGCTTTTGCTCTTTTAGCTTCACCTGTGATATTGAGCGGATGTGGCGGGTCTGCTGAGATTACTCAAGCCGAAACGGCGACTCCTTCTGCTGCTCCGACTGCTTCTCCTACTCCAGCGCCAGAGCTGAAGAACTTCTCAGTGAAAGATAAGACGCAGGAATACCTAGAGAACTTCGGTACTAATTCATGGAATATTGAGTCGTCCAAAGAAATTGCCAATAACATCCGGATTAAGGCCCGGGAGGATAAAGAGAATACCTTCACTTACCTGGAGATTGCTGACTCTATTGAGAAAAATGATGTGCAAAATGTAAAGAAGCTTTTCACAAAAATTGGTGGAGTTCTACCTGCTTCCGTTGCCAGCCGCTACCCGGATCCCACACCTACACCCGATGAAACGGATGTACCCTCTGGCGGAGATACGGATATGACCTACCTAGAAGCAGATCAGGAGTTTGGATCGAGAGGACTTAATTTAGCGAAAAGCTATCTGGAAAAGGAGATTACCCAAGAAATTAAAGATGATATTTCAGCATATTTTCTCAGTAGCGTGGATTTTATAATTAAGGAAAATCAAAGCAAATACAAGGAAATGGCTAATGCCATTCAAAAGGATGACAAGGCAACTGTTGAAAAGCTATACGCTGAGCTGCTGCCGTTATACCAAGGGATACCTAGTTCAGCCACATCTGCAGCCGCTACGCCAGCGCCAGCAAAGGACGAAGTCATACATCTCAAAGGGAAAAAGGACCAGGCTACAGAGTTCTTCTATTTGAACAGCGGGATCGCCATAATTGAGGCAACAGACAACGGGGATTCTAACTTTGTGATCTATATGTACGATGAAACAGGAGATACCAAAAAAATGCTCGTGAATGAAATTGGGCCTTACAAAGGAAAATCTTTAGCCGTGATTCCTGACGGCGGGAAATATATGCTGAAGGTGGAGTCGGATGGCTCGTGGAAAGCAGATATTAAGCAGAGCATCCCTGAGAACGTCAAGAGCGCTCCGGTTAAATTATCCGGTAAGGGGAACGATGTTGTGTTTGCAAGGCTGCAAAGCAAGCTGACCCGGTTCACATCTAAGCACACGGGTGAATCCAATTTTGCTGTCAAAGTGAATGATAGCCTCTTGCTGGTTAATGAAATTGGGAACTACTCCGGCTCCACAGCGGAAAAAATCGAATCCGACGGAATTTATGTCTTTTCCGTGGAAGCAGACGGACAATGGAGCATTGATATCGAATAAGCTTCCGCAGGTTACCTGCACCCAAAAACGATTGCCACTTTTTAAAGGAGGGCAATCGTTTTGTTCGTTTACAGGCTTAGGTTACTCCGATAGTGCAAATCAAACTTCACCCGGGAATGGGCAGCGTTTGGAAGATAGTTGTATTTTGTACAGCTAAATGACGGCGAATTGGCTGGCGCGCAGGGATAGTTGTATTCTGTACAGCTAAATTTGAGGAAAACGCTCTTTCCCGCCATGAGAGTAACTTATAAGTGTACAGAGTGCAACTAAAGCTCTCCCTGCGCAATATTTGCCCATTTTAGTTGTACAAATTACATTTAGAGCCTAAATCGCAGGGAGAGTGATGTTCTTGCCTCGTTGCTGATTTGTTGCTGAACCGCCGCTGATTCCTCGCAGACTAGTTACCCGCAGATTTGCCCTCCCCCTGCCCGCCTGCCCGCGTAAGTGCCTACGCCTTCACTCTCATCTCACCGTCCTGCTCCTCCAGCTCCACAAACACCGGCCGTTCATCAGGCGTCTGATTCGGCGTGTGGATGGCCAGCATCAGCTGACCGCTGAAGGTGCGGAAGACCATGGCGTGACCGCCGTCCTGCTGGTAGAGCGCTTGCTCCTGATGAAGCCAGGGTCCGGTTATCTCTCCGCTCCCGGAACGGGCGATACCCAGCGCGTAGGTATTATTAATGAAGCTGGCCCACAGCAGATACAAGGTGCCGTCCGCTGAGCGGAACAGGAACGGCCCGTCCGTGACATAATTAAGCTGATTCGCATAACGCTTGGATTCAAACGGAGTGGTCCACGGGGCTTCGGATGCCCGGAACAGAACAACAGGTTCCCCAGCGGCACTCCGCAGGTCCTCTGTTAGCCGCATGGCGCAGACCTCGCCGTCCCCGGTCTGCTGCCACTCATGGCAGAAGACCATCCACGGCTGGCCCTGCCGGTCCACATACAGCGTTCCGTCGAGTGAACTCCACTCCTGCGGAGTCACCGGCCCCTCACTATGCGGGATGAACGGACCCAGCGGATGCAGCGATATCAGAACGGCGGTGCCCAGCAGATCATTGTCCTTGCGCCGGAAGGTGGCGAACATGATGTAATTGCCGCCATAACCATAGACCTCCGGTGCCCAGAAATTCCGCTCCGCATAGAAATCCGGCTCCGGCCGGAAGACCGGGAACGGGCCATCCCAGTGCTCCAGATCTGTGCCGGTGTAGGCGTTGAACCCCGTGCCCGTGCCCCAGATATTGCTGTCGGTGCTGCCATATAAATAGTAGGTGCCCGCCTCTTGCCCCTCTCCGGCCAGCGGAAGCACATACGGATCTCTGATTTGCAGCTCGCTATTCGCTGTCGTTCTCATCGGGTGGTTCATTTAGACCCTCTCCTCACTTCGCTCTTATACTCTCCCTGATCTACCTGTATTCCGGCAGTACCACTCCAATATCGCTGACGCTCACGAAACCGCCGTCCGCATATTCAAGTTGCTCGTTGCCCTTGATGGTGAACGGGAGCGTCTGGCCCTCATAGCACAGACTCCCTTCGATCTGGCGGACACTCATGCCGATCAGCTTCAGCAGTTGTCCGCCCCGGCCCAGGACCACACGCACACCATATGGAAAGGTCAGGTACTCCTCTTCATTACGGTAGATTACAGACCGCTCACGCGTAGTAACCAGCTCGAAGACCGTGTCGTCCACGGTCCGGCGGTATCCGGTCTCATGGGCCACCTCTTGGCCATGATCCATGTCATAGGGAAGCAGGCCGGTGAACCATAGCTCCTCTCCGGCTACCGGCACGATCCCGCATAGCCGCTCCATATAGTCCAGCAGGCAGAGAATCGCAGGTGAATAGGTCTCCGTATATCCCTCTTCCCCGGTCCATGGGCTTAACGTCTGCCCGAACCGGGTCATCCGCGAGAACGCTGCGAGGATCGGCAGGATGACCCAGGTCAGCTCGACATAACGCCCGTGCTGCTCGAAGGCATGCGGCGCACGGATGAGGCTGAGGAAGTTCGACGAACCTCCCCAGGTGTTATAGCTGGAGAAAGGGTCGAACCTGGGATCATCCATCGCAATGGAGGTGAAGGGATATTTGGCAAAGAACTTGCCGGTATTGAGCAGGTAACGGCGGAGGGCTGACGCAAAAAACACCCCGTCCCCCACCTCGCAGGCCAGCACACGCAGCAGAACATCCGATTGTACACGGACGAACCGGCCTCCGCGATCCCGGTCATAGAAGAACTCATCCTCTTCGTCATAGCAATGGCTGAACAGGCTGTGGCTGCTTGCCGCTGCCCGGGCACGCCATTCGTCCCCGCTCCCGCCAAGCTCCACCGCTATCTTGGACAGGTAGAGCCGCTGACAGTAGACATTGGCCGTTAAATCCGGGGCCAGAAAAGGCAGCAGCGGCGAATCCGGGTTATATTGTCCCGCATCCTCCAGATGGGGCGTGTCGGGGACATGCCAGAAGCGCGGCGAGAGGTCATGTCCGGTATCGAACGTGCAGAAGGCTTCGACGCAGCCGGTCCCTCTAGTGTTGCGGTACATATGCAGCCAATGGTCGAACCGGCCCATCGCCTGATACATGGAGCGAAGGAAGCTCTTATCCCGCCCGTTCTCCAGATAATGATTCCAGACGCTGCGGGCCAGCGGCGTCACCATCTGAATCTGCCGGTAGGCCGGTCCCGCAGGCGTCACCTTGTAGGGCATCAGCCCATCCTGCCGCTGCTGGTCGGCGAACAGCCGGAAGGTCGCTCCCGCCACCTCCGGCATGAACCGCGACAGCCGTTCAGCGCAGATCGTACCCGTGCTCTCCAGCCAGCTCCCGAGATAGACCCCGCCTTCATGCAGCACAAGTCCGCCTCCGTCCATCGGCACGATACAGTCCAGCAGCTTGTGCAGCGCAGAGTAATAGACATTCTCCATGTTCTCCGATGAAGCCGCGAAGGCCACGCCCGATTGCTTCCACTCCTCCAGTGAATCCCGGTCCGCCGCTTTCTTAAGCACTCTAATCCGGTCGTCCACCGCTATCCTCCGCAGTCTCTCCAGTACACTACCCGTCATTCCATTCCCTCCTGTAACTTTAGTTGCTCTCCAGACAGAGAAGCAGACTGCCGGGGGCAGCCCGCTTCCGGGATATGACTACTGGGCTCCGAATAACTGCGTCGCGCCTGTATAGAAATCCTCTACCCCTTGCTTGACATCCTTTTGCTCAAAACCGATCTCCTGTACAGCGGTCTCCGCCAGCTTGGTGAATTCGGTGAAATTCGGCGGGTTATAGCTGACGGCAAACGGCTCCTTCTTCGTCGCTTCGGATACACGGCTTGTGAAGTCGTACACGGTCTGTTCCAGCGGCGTAGCCTCCTTCATCAGCAGGTCACGCATCTTGGAGGTCACCGGCACGCCGCGGTCACTGCCTAGAATCTGCGCGGCATCGGGATCATTGATCCAGAAGTTCATCAGCTCCGCGACCTCCTTCGGATGCTTGGTCTTGGCATAACCGGACAACCCTTGACTGGATTCAAAGACAACCCCCGTTCCCTTCGGCCCGCGCGGCACCTGAATCATGGTCAGCTTATCCTGAGTCAGATTCTGATGAGCGGCGAACTGGTTGGACGGAATCAGGCTCATCGCCACCTTGCCGGTAACGACCAGGGATTTACTTGTGTCTCCCGGAGGATTGGATACCTGCAGGGATGGAGTGACCATTCCGCCGTTCTTAGTGATCCCGTACCAGTAGTTGAACCACTCCTCTGCATCCTGCTGCCCGAAGCCCAGCGCCTCCTTCTCCATATCATAGACCTGCTTGCCGCGCTGCTTCATATAGATGTCCATCCCCTCAACGGTAAAGTTGTAGGTGCCGTAATAACCCTTGCCCAGCTTATCGGAGATTTCCTTGCTGATGCGGGCGTAATCCTCCCAGCTCCAGCCGTCTGCCGGAACCTCCATTCCAGCCTTCTTGAACAACTCCGTATTGAGTACCATCCCCCGGGCATTCGCCCCGGCTGAGATATGCACCAGCTTGCCTCCCAGCGTTCCGTACTCCACCATCGTCTGGTCCATATCCGTCAGATCCAGCTCTTGGCCGACATAGGGCTGTAAGTCCAGCAGCACACCTTTCGCGGCGTAATCAGTTACGTTCCCTCCCAGGAAAAACACATCAGGCGCTGTGCCCGAAGCGAGCTGGGTATTAAGCTTGTCGAAATACCCGGAGTTCGGAGCAAACTCCCCGACCACCTTAATGTTCGGGTGCTTCGACTCGAAGGCCCGCAGCGCCTCGTTCGTCTTATCTGCGCGCTTCTGGTCGCCCCACCACATAATCCGCAGCTCCACCTGATCCGCAGCTCCCGCACCGCCGGAGTTGCCGGCCGCCGCAGGCTTGCCGTTATTGCCGCCCGAGCAGGCGGTTGTGGCTGCCAGCAGCAGGACACTCAGCGTAAGACCTAAGCTTTTCTTCATAAACATATCCCCCCAAGAATAATTGTAATCGCTTGCTCATTTCAGACCGGTGGTGGCGATGCCCTCCAGGAAATGCTTTTGGAAGAGCATGAAGATCGTCATAATCGGCACCAGCGACAGCACCGACATCGCCAGCAGCGCGCCCCAGTCGGAGGAGCCCGAAGGATCATAGAGCGAGCGTATGCCCAGTTGCACGGTGAACAGATTGATCCGGCTGAGGTAGATCATCTGGCTGAAGAAATCATCCCACGACCAGATGAAGGTGAAGATTGCCGTTGTAATCAGCGCCGGAACAAGCAGCGGAATAATGATCCGGAAGTACAGCTGGCCCTGGCCGCAGCCGTCAATCGTGGCACTCTCGTCCAGCTCCTTCGGGATGCCGCGGATGAACTGAATCATCAGCAGAATGAAGAACGAGTCATGCGCCAGCCATTTCGGCACGATCAGCGGCAAATAGGTGTTGACCCACTCCAGCTTGCTGAAAATAATATATTGCGGAATCAGCACGACATGGTAAGGCAGCATAATGGTCACCAGCATGCAGGCAAACAGCACACTTTTGAAGCGGAACTCCAGCCGGGCGAACGCATAAGCCGCCAGCGAGCAGGTCAGTATGTTCCCGATGACCGACAGGACAGAGATCGTGGCAGAATTGAGGAAAAAGCGGCTAAACGAGATGCCCTGCAGCCCCTTCCATCCGTTCACGTAGTTCTCCAGCGTAAATTTCCCCGGCCACAGCCCCGGTTCCGAGAAGATCAGCGCATTCGGCTTGAAGGAGCTAGACAGCAGCCACAGCACCGGATACAGCATCAACAGCCCGAACAGAATAATGACGCCATGTTTGCCTAGCCTAAAGATCATTTTGTCGTCTGTCATGAATTATCGCCCGTCCTTTCCGTCGCCGTAGAACACCCAGAATTTGGAGCTCACGAACACTATGGAGGTGAACAGGCCGATGATGATCAGCATGATCCAGGCCAGAGCGGCAGCATACCCCATATCGAAGAAGGAGAAGCCTTTGAGATACAGATACAGCGTGTAGAACAGGGTGGAATTCACCGGACCGCCGCGCCCGTCTCCAATGACATATCCCGGAGTGAACACCTGAAAGGAATTGATAATCCCCATGACCAGGTTAAAAAAGATCACCGGTGAGAGCATCGGCAGCGTAATCCGGCCGAACTGGCGCAGCTTCCCGGCTCCGTCCACCTGCGCCGCTTCGTACAGGTCCGCAGGAATCTGCTTAATGCCGGCCAGGAAGATGACCATCGCGGAGCCGAACTGCCAGACGGACAACGTGACGATGGTCGAGAGAATATAGCTGGGATGGGCAATCCAGGACGGGCCTTCGATCCCGAACCAGGCCAGGAAGTGATTAATCAGCCCTTCCCCGTCGAAAATCTGCCGCCAGACGATGGCGATTGCCACACTTCCTCCCAGCAGGGACGGAATGTAATACACCGTTCTGTAGATGCCCAGCGCCCGGATGCCTTTGTTCAGGACGATGGCGACCAGGAGGGCAAAGGCCATTTTGAGCGGAACAGAGAATAGCACGTACTTGAACGTCACGGTAAGAGACTTGTAGAAGTATTCGTCTGCCGTGAAGATGTGCCTGTAATTGTTCAGGCCCAGCCACTGCGGGGCATTGAGCAGGTCGTACTTGGTCAGGGACAGATACAAGGAGCCCAGCATAGGCCCGAGTGTCAGTCCGAAAAAGCCGATCAGCCAGGGAAGCAGGAACAGGTAAGCGGTACCGCTCCTTCTCCACATCGCCGATCTGTGTGCTGTCTTCATATGCGCCTTCTCCTTCTTCATGGATATAGGCTCATTATAGAAAGCAACGCTGCTTGCTTGAATGCTATTTCTTCGGCTGTTGACTACTGAATTTTTCAGGTGGATGCTGGCGGAAGTCCGACGGGGAGGTTCCATACATTTTTTTGAATCTGGAGCTGAAGTAGCTGGCATTCGAGAAGCCGGTCAGCTCGGCGATATCCCACAGGTTAAGCGTTGTCGTCAACAGCAGATGCGTGGCCTGGGCCATGCGGATGTCAGTCAGGTAGACCATGAAGCTCCGGCCCACCTTGGCCTTGAACAGCTCCGAGAAATAGGAGGAATTGTAATTGAACCGTCTGGCAAGCTGGGTCAGGTTAAGATCATACATGTAGTTGCTGTCGATATATTGCGTCGCTGTGCGGATGACCGAATCCTCGGCATCGCCGGCCCCCTGCATCATTCGGTACACGGAGACCGCCCGCTCCAGCAGGAATTGTCCGGCCTTGTCCACCGAATCCAGCTTGTGAACCGCCTCAGGATAGAGCCATAGCTCCTGGGACTGGATGTTGACGTCTGCAGCCTCTGCACCCGCCCCGTCCACGAGCAGGCAGAGCTGGAAGATCAGCTTCACCAGGCAGGAGCGGGACTGGGAGAACGCCTGCTGCAGCTCCTGGCGGATGCTCTGCCCGAAGGCGTCCCATTCCCCCTGGATCAGAAGCCTGCGCAGGGTCCGTGTCAATTCCTCCGTAAGCACCAGTCCCGGCTCGCTTCTTCCTTCGGCCGGCGGCTGGGCCGCATTCTCCGAGAGGTTCCAGGCCAGCAAAGATTCCAGGTAGCCTTCCTTCCAGCGGAGGAATCCAAGCTTCCCGCCGCTGTAGCCGATCACCGGATTGAAGCCCAGATGGGCGGCGACGCATTCCGCCAGCTCTGCACAGAAGCGGTCCATATCGGTCAGCGCATCCTGGAGAATGAAGTGGACCAGCCCTGGATAGCTCGGGTCCCGCAGCACCTGGCAGCGCTCCCCGGAGCTGCCCGCGAATTCCCTGGTCAGCAGCTCGAACGGCAGCCGCAGCTTGCCCGGCGTACGCTCCGGCAGCGCTGAACCTTTGCCGTGCCCAGGCTCCGGCACCGCCGCCGCCTCCCCCGCACGCTCACGGAGTCCGGCCGTTACGAACCGCACCTGCGTCAGGTCCCAGCCGTCCAGTTCGAACAGCGCAGCGCGCTCCTTCAGCGCATGGACCGGCTCCACTTCCTCTTTGACAAGCTGCACCAGGAAATGCTCCTTCATCTCCTTGTAGTACTGGGACAGCCGCCACTCATTCACCGCCTGCCGGTCACGGTCATTGCGCTCCTGATCCAGCTCGTCCTTCAGCTTCTGAAGCACGGCCGTCAGCTCATCGGCGGCCACCGGCTTGAGCAGATAATCACGCGCCTGATTGCGGATCGCTGCCTTGGCATAATGGAAATCTTCATAGCCTGTAATGACTACCAGCTTCAGCTCCGGGTACAGCCTGCGGCAATCGTCCAGGAACGATACGCCGTTCATCACCGGCATGTTCATATCCGTAATGACAATATCGACCGCCTGGCCTGCCAGCCGTTCCATGGCCTCCATGCCGTTGCCCGCCTCTCCGGTTACGCTGAGGCCCAGCGCTGCAAAGTCAGCCTTGAGCCGCAGGCCCTGGCGGATCTCCGGCTCATCATCCACGATCAATACGCGGTACATGGTCATTCCTCCTCTGAAGGGGCAGGCCCAGCGTGATGCAGGTGCCCGCCTCCTTGCTTGATTCTATGCTTAGGGTGAAGAGCCCTCCGTAATACAGCCGGCATCTGGCCAGTACATTGCGCAGTCCAATCTGATGGGTCATGCTCTGCAATAACTGCTCCGGCTGCTGGTGCATCGCCTGATCCTTCAGCTCGCGCAGCAGCTCCGGGTCCATTCCGATTCCGTTGTCGGCGACGGAGAGAACCAGCTGGTCCTTGTCCGCTCTGACGGTAATCCGTACCTTGGCCTTAGCCTGGTGAATGAAGCTGTACTTCACCGCATTCTCAATCAGCGGCTGCAGCAGGAACTTGACGATCTCCAGATCGTATGGCGCCTCCTCCTCGTCCAGCCGCAGATCCAGACCCGCACCGAAGCGGACCTCCAGGATGGACATGTAATAGCGCACGACCTTCAGCTCCTCGCGCAGCGGGATCAGATCCTCGCTGATCCGCAGCGAGAACCTGAGCATTTTGCCCAGCGATTCTATGACCGTAACCGTCTCCTTCGTGCGCTGCTGGATCGCCAGGCTGCTCATCAGCTCCAGCGTATTGAACAGGAAATGCGGATTGATCTGCATCAAGAGCGCCTTGTATTCAGCCTGCTGGCGCAGGAGCTTCTGTTCAAACTCGGTGCGGATCAGATGCGATAGCTGCTTGACCATATTGCGGAAGGTGACGGTGGCATAGTCCACCTCACTCTGGATTCTGCGCTCCGGCAAGGTAAGCCGCTCGGCTTGGGCGAAGTCGCCCTTCTGCACATGGCGCATGGCCGAGACCAGCCGCGAGAGCGGCTTGGTAATGCCCGCTGAGATCCAGTAGGCCAGCGCAAAGGCGGCCGCCAGCATCAGCGAGGCGAAAACTATAATACTGTTGCGGAGCTTGAACAGATTGGCGTACAGGTCCTGCTCCGAGACGAAGCCGACCAGCAGCCAGTTGGTGATGGCCAGCTTTTTGTAGACCAGAATGTGGGATGCTCCCTGCTTATCCTTCAGATATACTACCCCCTGTTCGTCCCGTGCTGCCCGCACCCGCTCCACCTCCTTCGCCGCCTCCGGATGGGTGCTGTACTCCTGCTGGGACAGAATGGGACTGCCCTGCTCGTTGAGCAGGAAGATGGTACCGCTTTCACCAAGATGTATACGGTTCAGCGGCTCCAGCAGGAAATCCTCCTTGATGTTGACCTTCATCACATTCCTCGCCAGCGAAGGCTCGAAGATCCCGATCGGCAGCAGCAAGCTCACCACCTCGTATGGCTTAGCTCCCTTGATCTCCGCCTCATCGGTATGGGCCGGAACCCAGTGATTGCTGTGTGTGATGAAGTTGCGGTACCACGCCTCCTGCCTAAACGAGCGATCTGCCACCACCTGATTCTCGGCCCCGACCCGCAGCCCCTCCTTGCGGTAGATGTTGACCGAGGAGACGATCGAATAATTATTCGTCGTCTGGGTCAGGAACTTGCTCATGTTGATGCTGGCCAGCATCCGCTGCCCTTCGGTGGAAGCCGGCTGGGTAAGTATCGCATCCCACTTCTGGGTGATATCGCTGTTATAGACCAGAGAGGACAAGTCATAGCTCTGCTGGAGCGCCATATGAATAAAGGACCCGTATTCGTCCATCTTCTCCAGTGCCGACGTTTCGATATAAGAACGGATAATCGAGCGCGCCTGATTGAACAGCAGCAGCGACATCGTGCCGAAGGACAAGACAAGCAGCACAACAAAGAATGCGATCAGTCGGTTTTTCAGCGAGTAAAAGATAGCCATCCCTCCTTCTCCTTGCTCAAATGCGAAGCGGATGCCTGTATCATGATCTGTTCCTGCCTTTCCCGTGGTACATTTTGTTTACTGCATTTATTTGTAACGCAGAACGGAGAATCCGGCAAGTGGGAAACCGCTTGAATGCCGAGGCAAAAATATTGCAGAGGACGATTGACCTCCAGCCCGGTTTATTTTACAATAAACTCATAAACGCGCGTTTACATTAGAGGGGGTACATTATGCGAAGCGAAGATATTGCCAAGCTAGCCGGGGTTTCGCGAAGCACCGTATCCCGTGTGATCAACAACTATTCCAATGTCCCTGAAGAGACCCGGGCCAAGGTGCTGAAGGTGATTGAACAGCATCAGTACGAGCCGAACAGCTTCGCCCGGGCGCTGGCCGGCAAGAAGACCGACACGATCGGGCTGTTTGCCATCAGCATGAACGAGAAGGAGAATGCGACGCGGATCTATCAGAACAATTATTTTGCCCCGTTCGTCGATGCTGTGGTAGATACGTCGAATGCCCGCGGCTGTTATGTTCTGATTCACACCGTCTATTCTCCCGACGACTTCCTGAAGGTCAAGCAGGCCTTCCTGCAGAAACGGATTGACGGCGGCATTATTGTCGGCACCCAGAAGGATATCGGGATCGTACGGGAAATGGTCGGTCTCAGCGCTCCGCTGGTGCTGATCGATTATGACATTTCAGAGATTATGTCAGAGCATCTGGACCGCAATCATCTCGCCATTGTGAATTCCAAGGATTATGAAGGTACGGTAGAAGCCATTGAGTACTTAATCGGTCTCGGCCATCAGGAGATCGGCATGATCTGCGGACGGATGAATACTTATTCCGGACGGGAGCGCTACATGGCTTACGAGAATACGCTAAAGCGCCATGGACTTGCCCTGCAGAAGGACTTCGTCCTTCAGGGTGATTTTCTCAAGGAAACCGCCTATCAGGAAGTGAAAAAGCTGCTCAGTTCCGGCGGCCCGCTGCCGACAGCCTTCTTCTCTTCCAATGACGATATGGCTATCTCGGCGATGGAAGCGTTCTCGGAGCATGGCATTTCCGTGCCGGAGGATATCTCCATTGCGGGGTTCGACGATGTGCAGCTTGCTGCGCGGATTCATCCCAAGCTGACCTCCGTCCGTCTGCCGATTTATGAAATGTCCAAAGCCGCTGTCGAGAAGGTCATTGAGCTGTGTGATTCACAGCAGCCTACCTTCAGCACCATCAGTTTTCCGGCGCGTCTGATTACCCGAGATTCCTGTCAGCCGCCGAAGAAGTAGAGCTACACTCCGATTCAGACAGATCCAGAAAAATCCCTTGCCCCGAGGGAATTTTTTCTCCGCTCTGTAAACGCGCGTTCACAATCGAAAGGAGACTTGTCTCTCATGAAATTCGGAACTTTTGACGACACCCGCAAAGAGTATGTAATCAACACTCCCAAAACACCTTATCCTTGGATTAACTACCTCGGCAACGAGCAGTTTTTCGGCCTGATCTCTAATACTGCCGGGGGCTACACCTTCTACCGCGATGCGCGGATGAGAAGACTTACCCGTTACCGGTATAACAATATTCCGCTGGATACCGGCGGCCGCTATTACTACCTGTACGATGGCGGGGACTTCTGGACCCCGGGCTGGATGCCAGTGAAGCGGGATCTCGACTTCTACGAATGCCGCCACGGTCTGGGCTACACTTCTATTACAGGCGAGCGTAACGGCATTTCCGTGAATCAGCTTGCTTTTGTACCGATGGGCCATAATGCGGAAGTCCACCGTCTGGTTGTTAAGAACACAGGCGAAGCGAAGAAGACCGTGAAGCTGTTCTCTTTTGCCGAGTTCTGCCTGTGGAATGCCAATGATGATATGACCAACTTCCAGCGTAACCTCAGCACCGGCGAAGTAGAAGTGAAGGATTCCGTCATTTATCACAAAACAGAATACCGCGAGCGCAGAAACCACTATGCCTTCTATTCTGTAAATAAAGAAATTGCCGGCTTCGATACGGACCGCGAATCGTTCGTGGGCATGTACAATGGCCTGGATGCTCCGCAGGCGGTTGCTGCCGGTGAGGCTACTAACTCTGTCGCCAGCGGCTGGTCGCCGATCGGCTCCCACGCCCTCGACATTACGCTGGAGCCGGGTGAAGCGCAGAGCTTCATCTTCGTCCTCGGCTATATCGAGAACCCTGAGGATGAGAAATGGGAAGCCCTGAACGTGATCAACAAGAAACCGGCTCAGGCTGTTATTGATCAGTTCGCTACAGATGCCCAGGTGGATGCCGCCCTGGAGGTTCTGGCTGCACACTGGGATAACCTGCTGTCCAAATACCAGATTAAGAGCGGGGACGACAAGCTGAACCGGATGGTGAACATCTGGAATCCGTACCAGTGTATGGTTACCTTCAACATGTCCCGTTCCGCTTCCTACTTCGAATCCGGCATTGGCCGCGGTATGGGCTTCCGCGATTCCAACCAGGACTTGCTCGGCTTCGTCCACCAGATTCCAGAGCGCGCCAGAGAACGTATTCTCGATATCGCCGCTACCCAGTTCCCTGACGGCAGCGCGTATCACCAGTACCAGCCGCTAACCAAGAAGGGCAACAATGAAGTCGGCTCCGGCTTCAATGATGATCCGCTCTGGCTGATCTCGGGTACAGCAGCCTATATTAAGGAGACCGGCGATTATTCGATCCTTGATGAGCAGGTTCCTTTTGACAGCAACCCGGATCACACCGCTACTCTGTTTGAGCACTTGAAGCTGAGCTTCGAGCATGTTACGAACAACCTCGGACCTCACGGCCTGCCGCTGATTGGACGCGCGGACTGGAATGACTGTCTGAACCTGAACTGCTTCTCTACCGAGCCAGGCGAATCGTTCCAGACCACGGAGAATATCGCAGGCGGTGTAGCCGAATCCGTGTTCATCGCAGGCCTGTTCGTCTTCGTCGGACCGGACTATGCCGAGATATGCCGCATGCGCGGACTGGATGATGTAGCCGCTGACGCTGTTGCCAAGATTGAGAACATGAGTGCCATCACGTTGTCCCACGGCTTCGACGGCGACTGGTTCCTGCGCGCTTATGACCACTATGGCGACAAGATCGGCAGCAAGGAGAACGAGGAAGGCCAGATCTTCATTGAGCCGCAGGGCATGTGCGTAATGGCCGGAATCGGTGTAGAGAACGGTGAAGCAGCCCGCGCCCTGACTTCCGTGCAGGAACGTCTGGATACGGACTATGGTATCGTTTTGCAGCAGCCTCCGTATTCCAAGTACTATCTGAACCTGGGTGAAATCTCCACGTACCCTCCGGGCTACAAAGAGAATGCCGGGATCTTCTGCCATAACAACCCTTGGATCATGATTGCGGAGACGGTCCTTGGACACGGCGACAGAGCTTTTGAAATCTACAAAAAAATCGCTCCGGCCTATCTGGAGGACATCAGCGAAGTGCACCGGATGGAGCCTTACGTGTACTCCCAGATGATCGCCGGTAAAGATGCTGTACGTCACGGCGAAGCGAAGAACTCCTGGCTGACAGGAACAGCAGCATGGAACTATGTAGCGATTACACAGTCCATCCTGGGGATTCAGGCAGACTTTGCCGGGCTCAAGGTTGACCCTTGTATCCCTGCAGAATGGGACGGCTTCGAGATTACCCGCGTCTTCCGTGGCGACACTTATGTGATCTCGATCCAGAATCCGAACCATGTATCTAAAGGCGTAGCCAGCCTGACCCTCGACGGCGCTGCCGTGGAAGGCAACATTATCGCTCCTGTAGGCGACGGTGCTGTTCATCAGGTTGTAGTCACTCTCGGCTAATTATCTATCACTTCTATAAAAGCATAACAACCCGGTTGTCCGCTTAGGCGGTACAACCGGGTTGTTCGTTCATGGACAGGCGGCCCCGGAATTACTCCGGTATCCACACCTTCATCTCTCCGCTGCCGCGGTTGCCCCACAGATAGTACGGAATTGCCGTTACTTCCACCGGCTGTACTGCCGCCCTGGTGCTGCCGTAGAGTCCGCCACTCCAGCTCTGCTCCTCCACCCTGTAGCCCTCCGCCCGGATTACTACAGCTCCGCCAAGCAGCTCTTCATCGTAAGCCTCCTTGAACCTGCCCTTCTTGCTTAGAGATATTGAGCTTAGCGGCTCGCCGTTATCCGCAGATTCCAGACAATAGACCAGCGGCCCGTACTGAATAGCCGTCTTCCCGGCATTAGCCCGCAGTTCCGGGTGGGCGTATACACGGTGCGCTTCCATTGGAAGCATCAGCTCCACGATGTCACCGGGCTGCCACTCCCTGCGGATTACCGCATAGCCCTGCTCCAAAGCATCAAGTGCTGGAAGGAGCCCGCCATTAACGCTGATCCGGACCTTTCCGCTGCTCCACGATGGAATACGCAGGGCGATACCGAACACCCCGGCTTCCGCAGGATCAACCTTCAGTGTGACTATGCCCTCCCATGGAAGCTTGCTGGACTGAGTGACCTTCACCTCTGTTCCTCCAAGTAAGGTTCTAAGCTCACTTCCGATATACAGATTCGTATAGAGCGTATCGCTGTGTTCAGTGTAGATATACTGATTCAATGAGGTCAGCAGGCGCGCCACATTCGGCGGGCAGCAGGCACAGCCGAACCAGCCCTGGCGCTGCGCCTTCACATGCTGTTTGCCGGGATTACAGGTGCAGACCTGCGGCCAGACCTCCAGCGGATTGACGTAGAAATAATGCTTGCCGTCCTGCGCCATCGAGCCGAGTACATTATTATAGAGCGCACGCTCCATCACATCGGCATAACGGCTATCTGGAGTCAATTCCAGCATTCGTCTGGCAAAAAAGATCAGCCCGATCGAAGCACAGGTCTCCGCATAGACCGTATCGTTAGGCAGATCGTAATCAAAGGTGAATGCTTCGCCGTGATGGGTGGAGCCGATTCCGCCAGTGATATACATCTGTCTCTCTGTCATATTGTTCCACAGGCGCAGACACGCCTCGCGAAGTGCTTCATCTCCGGTCAGGCGGGCCAAGTCGGCCATGGCGGTATACATATAGACGGCGCGGACAGAGTGGCCTACGGCTACCGTCTGCTCACGGACCGGTATATGGGACTGATTGTAGGCCATATCGATATGATCCGTCTGGCCGCCCCAATGTGTAACCCTGCCCCGGCTCTCCCATTCCTGGCGCAGGAAGTTCGGCTCCTGCCCGCGCTGGTCAATGAAGAAGAGGCTGAGCTTCAGATACTTCTTCTCCCCTGTCAGCCGGTACAGCTTCACCAGCGCCAGCTCAATCTCCTGATGACCGTCATAGCCCTTCAGCTTGCCTTCCTCCGGTCCGAAGACAGAGTCGATATGATCGGCCATACGGCGCATAATACTCAGCAGCTTGTCCTTACCGGTCGCTTCATAATAAGCCACTGCAGCTTCGATGAAATGTCCGGCGCAATACAGTTCATGGCAATCCTGGAGATTCGTCCAGCGCTTGCCCGGCTCCTTGACAGTGAAGTAAGTGTTCAGGTATCCGTCGGCCTGCTGTGCTTCTCCCACCAGATCGATCACCTCGTCCGCCTGGCGTTCCAGCTCCGGGTCCCGCCGGATGCTGAGGGAATAACCCGTTGCCTCCAGCCACTTGGCTACATCGCTGTCCTGGAAGACCATGCCCCCGAACTTACCCTGTCTTCTTCCGGCAGCGATTTCAAAATTGGCAATGGCATGGCTCGGTTCAGCCCCGGCCACGCGGTCATGAAGCGCCTCATATTGATAAGGAATCACTGTCTCCTGCACCAACCGGATATAACGGCCCCAGAATTCATCCTGAACGTGCACTCTGTGGCCTCCCTGATCCGAATGACCGGAATGATCTGGTTGAACGGTTGTCCGAACCTTTGCACCTTCAAATTGACTCATTGTAGCATCTCCTCTTCAGCATTTCGTCCTCGCTAATTGCCATTATAGACGGTACAATATAACAAAAACAGAAGCATAAACAACCCCGTTTTTGTACTATTTCACACAACTTTTATATAAGGCTTAGCGAAGTTAATTCAGGACACATGCCTTCCCAAGGAGCTGCTAATGACACTTAATTCTTCCTATATTCATCTGGCCGCACCGCCCTTCCCCTATTTCCTGGAATGCGGCCGTACCGTCTATTCGCCCGGAGACCAGCATCCGAACCGCAGCCGTATGGGCAAATTCGATCTGATCATCGTGGAGCAGGGATGCCTGCACATTGGAGAGGAGCATACAGAATGGGCAGTGGGCGCCGGGCATACCCTGCTGCTGCTGCCTGACCGCTACCATTATTCAGTGCAGCCGTGTGATGCGGAGACGGTCTTCACTTGGGTTCATTTTCACACGGTGGGAGAATGGACGGAATCAGCGGGTGAGCCGGTATATGCCGACCGGGAAACGCATTTCCGGCAGTTTCTTACCCACCCTTATACCATCCGTATTCCCCAGTTCGGACCGCTACCTGCCCCCTTCGCACGGAGCGGCCAGGCAGGGCAGTTGCTGCAGCTGAACCATAGCAGGCGCTCAAGCGCCGTGTGGCAGCAGCAGCGTATCTTCGAGGAGATGCTGCGGACGATGGATCTGGCCCGGCAAGATACGGCCGGAAGCCAGGCAGACGAGATTGCCGAGCAGGCGGAGGCCTATCTGCGGAATCATTATATGGAAGAAGTCACGAATACCTCTCTGGCGGATGCCCTGCATTTTCACTACAATTACCTGGCCCGCTGCATGAAGCGTGTCTACGGGCTTACGCCCATGGAGTACCTGACCGATTACCGGCTGGAGCAGGCCAAGCTTCTGTTGCTTAAGACAGAGATCCCGATCGCGGCAATCGCAGAGCGCACCGGCTTCGAGAGTACAGCTTACTTCTCCCGGCGCTTCAGCCGCAAGGTCGGAATCTCTCCGCTGCGCTTCCGCAAGCGATATTCCCGCTGAGCATGAATGCACTTAGGCGGAACCCGGGGCAAGGATACGGAACTCGTGCAATTCCCGGCAGTAGGATAACCCGCGAATCCGTACGGACTGGGGCGTGTAGGCTCTGATCGGGCCCGCTTCCAGCTGCTGCTCCGGTCCGCTCTTCAGCAACACTGCCACCGGCACCTCCGATAGTGCAGCAGCCAGCAGCTCCATATCGGTCTCCAGTATTTTATAGAAATAACCCATTTCAGACTTCACCTGCTTTATGGTCAATTGATTCGGGCGGCGCAGAATTTTTAGCTATTTTTTTCCAAATGGGCGCATAAAGATTAAGACATGCCTCAATTCCGGAGATGTTGACTATGCGATCCTTCCCAAGCTATATTATTATTCTGCTGGCCAGCCTGCTGATTGCAATAGGAACGAATTTCTTCCTAGTCCCCTATAAAATCCTCGATGGAGGAATTATCGGCATTGCCCTCATTATTAATTATATCTCCGGCACCAAAATCGGACTGTGCATTATGCTATGCAGTCTGCCTATCTTCCTGCTGGCCTGGTTCCGGCAACGGGAGATCTTCTACAACAGCATTCTGGGTCTGCTGGCTTCCTCCCTGCTGATCGAGCTGCTCTTTCCGCTTCAGTATTACTTCCTGTACTATATTGAGCTGGGCTCCATCTCAAGCGCCATTATCGGCGGCTTCCTGATGGGCACCGGACTCGGGCTGATGCTGCGGTTCAAAGCCAGTACAGGCGGAACCGACCTGCTGGCCAGATTCATCCAACGCTACCTGCCGCTGAATGTCGGCCTGATTATCTTCCTGACGGATTTCCTGATCATCGGCGCTGGCGGAATTCTGATCTCCAAGGAGACCTTTTTCCATTCGATTCTGACGATTGTTTCAGGAGGGGTCGCTACGGGATTATGCACGCTGGAAGAGTAAAAACCCGGAATTTGCCGGATGCTATGGAATAAAGGTTGAAATTTTCAGACTTTCAGGCGACAATCGAATAGATAACATTCCCGGGGAGGATCAGCGAAGTTGGATAGTACAAGCACGAATAGCAACACTTCCATACATGACATTGTCGATCTGTGCCTGCTGGCAGGCAAGATCATGCTGCAGAGCGGTGCAGAGACATACCGTGTGGAGGATACCATGAGCCGGATGGCTGCGGCACTAGGCTTCCCCGGTGCGCATAGCTATGTCACGCCGACGGTCATTATGTTCACCACCAGCCGGACCGAGCCGGTGAAGCTGTTCCGGATCGCCGAACGGACGACAGACCTGCAAAAGGTATCCGAGGTCAATGACATCTCCAGGCGGCTGACCGAACGCCAGCTGACAGCCGCAGAAGCGCGGGAGCGTCTCGGCGTGGTCGATGATGCGGCGCATGCTTACCCGGTATGGGTACAGATCGCAGCGGCAGCCTTGACCGGAGCCTGCTTCACGGTCATGTTCAAGGGCAGCCTGCAGGATGCTCTGCCGTCGCTGCTGATCTCCGGTACAGGCTTCGCAGCGGCCACTTATCTTCACCGTCTGGTGCAGTTTCGCTTCTTCGCGGAATTCATTGCTTCCTTCATTATCGGTCTGCTGGCCTTCTTCTCCGTCAAGCTCGGTGTGGGACGGGAGATGGACAAGATTATTATCGGCTGTGTAATGCCGCTCGTACCGGGGCTGCTCATCACCAATGCGGTCCGTGACCTGATGGCCGGGCATCTGGTATCCGGCATCTCCAAAGGGGCCGACGCCTTTCTGACTGCGTTCGCCATCGGGACCGGCATCGGGCTGGTCCTGTCCATTTTTTAACACCCACTTGAAAGAGGTCGTCCTGCCATGATTTTGCAATTGATCACCAGTTTCATCGCTGCCTCAACCTTCTGCATTCTATTCAATGCACCGGTGCGCGCGCTGCTGCAATGCGGCTTCGCCGGAATGATCGGCTGGATGCTGTACCTGCTGCTGGATCACAGTTCCGATACTGTCGTCGCAACCTTTGGTGCTACCGTTGTGATCGGACTGATCAGCCAGTTTTTTGCGCGTTCCTTCAAGATGCCGGTCATTATCTTCAGTGTCGGCGGCATCATCCCGCTTGTGCCGGGCGGTCTTGCATATGATGCCATGCGGAGGTTCGTGGAAAATGATAATAACCTGGGCATCCAGTATGGGGTTCAGGCGCTCCTGCTGTCCGGAGCCATTGCGGCCGGTCTGGTGCTAAGCGAGGTGCTCGGACAGATGTTCTTGCGTATCAAGAAATTGCCCAAACAACCGTAACGCTCCATTCCACAAACAAGCCCGCTTGCAGCAAGGACCCCGGGTCCCTGCGCAAGCGGGCTTTGTATATTGTATCAGATAAAATATATTGCAACACCGGCGTTCTAACGGTCTAATCCTCCCAGATTGAGGTTTCGAGCTGGTCGACGAACCGCCGCAGCCTGCCGGCAATCTTAAGATTAATTGCCCCGTTCTGATACATCTCCTGTACAGTATTCCGTTGCTCCTGAATCGCCTGCAGCTTCAGCTCCAGCTTGTCATCATCCAGTACGCCGTCATTGCTCCAGCCTTCCCCCTGCACCAGCCTGGATTCCAGCCGTTCGTACTTGTCGATGACCTTCTGTGAGGCGAGCCGGTTCTCATCACTCATTCCTGCACTAACGGCGGATACTGCCGCCTGGCACATCGCAATCTTTGCCGTCCGCGCACTTTCGGCATTCTGCAGGGCGAGCTGTCCTTCTTCCCCGCTGAGTTTACCTGAGAACAGTCCAGAGAACAGCCGCTGAATTTCTGTTAAAGAGAATTTAATCTGCGTATTCAGCCGTTTGCACAGCAGAGACTCCGTATGATCCAGCAGCTCCTCCATCTTCACGGCAACAGGCTCCGGCAGCGCCCCGTTCTCCATGATCCGCCGCAACTCCGTGCGTTCGGCTTCGAGCGCACTCTTGCGTGCCTCGACACCCAGACGGAGGAACTGCTCATGGGCCGGGTCATGATCCGGTCTTGCAGCACATAGTCTATCAACCTTATCTGTAAATTCCAGCAGCACAGGCTGTGTTGAGCGCTCCGGGCTCTCAGAGACCAGGCTGCGCAGCATCGACATCCCGGCATCAATGACCACATTTCTGGCCGCCAGCTCCGTATTCCCGTATACAGCTCCGGCGCTCTGAACTACGGTCTCTTCACTGTCCGCAAGCAGCGGAAGGAAGATGCTGGCGATGACCAGCGACATCAGAATCACACCTGCCGCCAGCGCAATAATGAGATCCCGCTCCGGAAAAGGTGTCACCCCGTCCCCAAGCACCAGCGGAATGGAGAAGGCACCTGCAAGGGTTACAGCCCCCCTCACCCCTGAGATCGAGGTAATAATCTGTGACTTCAGCGGGGCCTTCTCTGCCTTCAGCCGCTTGCTCTCCCATAAGGAGTAACCATAGACCCACAGAAAACGCAGCACAATCAGCAGCGCCGTGATCGCCAGAACATAGCCGGCAACCATGAAGTTATTCAGCGTCTGATCCCGGTAAATCACCTCGATCACATCCGGAACGGACACACCGAGAATCAGGAAGACCAGCCCGTTCAGCACCAGCAGCAGCACTGACCAGGTACTGGCAGATACAAGCTGAAGCTTATATTGCGGAGAGACGGCCCGGTCCTTCTCAATGGCGTACATGACACCTCCTGCCACAACGGCCAGAATGCCCGAGACCCCGATCTCCTCGCTGATCAGATAAATAATGAACGGCGTAAGGATCTGCAACAGCACATGGATGGTCACATCCTCCATACCGAACCTGCGGATGAACACGCTGAGCCGGATCAGCAGGAATGACAGCACTGCACCAAGCAGCAGTCCTCCTGCGGCAATCAGCACAAAGCTAAACGAGGCCTTAGGCAGAGAGAACACGCCGGTAACCATGGCTGCAATCGCAAATTTAAAGGCGACCAGGCCGGAGGCATCGTTCATCAGCGATTCTCCTTCGAGAATCCGGTGGATGCTTTTGGGAAGATGAACCCGTCCAGCCAGCGCGCTTACCGCTACCGCATCCGTAGGAGACAGAATAGCCGCCAGTGCGAAGGAAGCTGCCAGCGGAATCGAGGGAATCATCCAGTTAATCGCATAGCCCGCCACAAATACCGTGACAAATACAAGTCCCAGCGCCAGCAGCAGAATCGGTGCCCTAAGGTTCCACAACTCACCGCGCGGCGTCCGCCGCCCGTCATTGAAGAGCAGCGGAGCAATGAATAATACAAAAAACAGCTCAGGCTCGAAGTGCATATGTATTCCCGTCGGAATTAGTGCAGCAATGATTCCTAGTCCGATCTGAATCAGGGGAACCGGGACAAACGGAATGAAGCGGTTCAAGATATTCGATACGGCGATTAATCCAAGCATCAACAGCACAGCCAGAAAAGTCTCCAATTCCATCATCTCCCCGTCTGATAATCAATTATATTATTGCAATGACCCGGCTAACGTCAACAAACGGAAGGCACAGCGGAAATTACAATTCTCCGCCCGTACCTTCCGTTGCCTTATCATTCACGGCTTCCGCCGCTGGTCTAGCAGTAAATATTAACGCGATGCTGTCCGCCCTGTTATTTTAGCGTTTCACTAGCAGCTGTATGCCTATATTCCACGGGTCCCTTAGAGTAATGATACCGCCCTCTTCTTCCACACGGTATCCGGCACGCTTCACACGTTCAACCACTTCATGCACTTCCTGAATGTCAGGGAGCAATAGTGTAAAATAATCGATGCCCGCTGCATTCGCAGGAGCCGCCGGAGCCCCTTTTCCAGCCCAGGTATTCAGTCCCATATGATGATGATAGCCTCCAGCCGAAATGAACATGGCCGCATCGCCGTAATGGGCGGTCACCGTGAATCCAAGCGCATCCACATAGAATTTCTTGGCCTCTGCCAGATCGCCCACATGGAAGTGAACATGACCCATTACAGTGCCCGCAGGCAGCCCGGTCCAGCTCAGGCCCTCCGATGCAGCCAGCAGACCGTCCACATCCACCGGATCGGTGGTCATGACCACATTGCCTGTTGCTTCATACTTCCAGGTGTCACGGGGCCGGTCGCGGTACAGCTCGATTCCGTTATGATCAGGGTCTTCGATGTATAGAGCTTCGCTGACCAGATGATCCCCCTGGCCGACCGAAATCCCGGAGTCGATCAGATTGCGCAGCACCAGTCCCAGAGAAGGCCGGTCCGGCAGCAGAATCGCATAATGGTATAGTCCGGCCACCGAGTTCCGGCGCAGCACCTGAGCCTGCTCAATCTCCCGCAGGACAAGCAGCACCTGCTGGCCATCCGCCGTCAGCTCTACCACGCGCCCTTGCTGCCGCAGAATCTTCAGTCCGATTACATTCTGATAAAAGCTGAGCGAGCGCTCCAAATGACTTACACGGATCTGTACAAGTCCAATTTCCAGTTGTTGTGGTAATATAGCTGTTGCTGTCATAGGAATCCCCCCTGAAATGAATATAGGCTAATTCAAATAAAGTCCCTGGTACCAAAGCACGCATAATAACGGTTAGTGTTGACTGTTCCTATCCTGTCCATGCAAAGGTAATTTCAATTTCCGTTACACATTAACTTACTTAAGTATAGTTGCGATCTATATGTTTGTCAATTACTTTTACAATACACATTAGAGTCTACAAAAAAAGCCCAGCCGACAGGCCAGACTCCGAAGCAGTCATTTCGTTATTGAGATTCACCAAGGATCTCTATCAATACATCCTGTGCAGTAATTCTTAGTTCACTTGGCGGGGAATCCATTAGAACCCGAAGCTCGAACCCCTGCTCCGCGGCATAGATCTCGTCATACAGCCAATATTTCTTTTCAAGCGGTTCAGGCAAGCGTAGTCCGCTCACACCTTTGAACTTTAGCTTGATCTCACATTGGTAATGCATTGCCCCGCCGCAGTCCAGAATCATCTCCAGCACACCTTCTGTAGGCATAGTATAGGAGATCACTCTGGCGTCATGCAGACTCTTCTCGACTAACTGTACGGCGCTCTCCGGGAGTTCATGCTTAATGGCTTCGTACCCTTTGCGGTATTCTCTGAAGATCGCCTGCACCCGTTCATCATATTCCCTGCCCCACTGCAAGGCCCGTTGCTTGAACTCAGGCGCAGGATAAGTGGAATTTATCGTTCCGTCATGTATTGAAGCGTGGAAGTACCCGGGTAGATATTTCAGCAGATCTTTTTTCATATATTCCAGAAAATCCTTGGCCCGCTCCTCATAGCTGATCCCCTCTGCCACATGCCAGGCCACATCCTCCAGCCAGTCCTGCTCCGTCTCCGGGAAGACCATGAACCCGCGCACCTGCATTTCTTCATACCAGGGTATAGTGAAAAATTTCATCCTGAAGCTTCCTCCACTCTGTAGCGATCCTTAATTCCCGGCCAGCTTCTCCCCCGCGTATACCCTGTGCTCCTGCGTAGCGGCCAGAATCCAGACCGTCAATTGCTGCTTATTGAACAGGAACTCGTTATCTATTCTGAGATAAGGGAGCTTTGTCCCCTCGAAGGGTCCATCATTACGCAACATTGCATTCTCCGCCTTCATAATATTCTTCACCTGATCTTCACTCAGACGCAGGAACTGTGCAGTCTCTGCAAGTGTCATCAACGGATGGTCCTCAGCTTGACTTTCCGTCTGCGCTCCGGCAGGTGTCGGCAGTTGCATCTCGTAGCCCGCTCTAATCCGATCTCCGATTACGAAGCTGCCGGCAACCAGACACAGGCCCAGAATCAGGGCAGCTCCCAGGATGGTATAATTGTTCTTCATGGGCAAAATCTCCTTATATGTATGCTTGAATCAATGTGCAGGAGTATAAGTAAGGAGCCAACAGTCCCTCCACTCCCCTTCATGCAGTTCATGCTCCGGTAAAAGCTTGCTGCGTACAAATCCGATTTTCTCATAGACTCTGAGTGCCCTGTGATTCCAGCACTGCGGGTCCATGACAATGAGGTCTGCCTGCTCTGCTTCGAGCAGATGCTTCACCATCCCACCTACCAGTAGCGAACCTATCCCCTGGCTCCATAGCTGCGGCTCACCAATGAACTGATCCATTCCGTAGACCTTTCCCGTATAATCTGCGTAGCCGTACTCCGTCAGCTCTTCCCTGCCAACAGGATAGAACTGGATATAACCTATATCCTGACCCATGTACTGCACGATCCCACGGTATAATCCCTCTTCTTCACTTTCATAAAAATTCGTCTGTACCCGTTCCAGATCATGCGGACAGTCCCGGCCTTCATAATACTCCAGCACTGCCGGGTCCGAGAGCCATCGTACGAGCAGCGGTGCATCCTCCTGTTCCAGCCTGCGGACACTGAGGTCCCCGTTCTGAAAAAGAATCATTATGAGATCACTCCTTATATTCCTATAGTCCTGTCACATATGTGTCAGTCTAAACGATAGAAATCGCAGTGTAAAGTCAGCACCAAGCAGCTGCTCATCAAAAAAAGTGGCCCCGCCGGTAACCGGCAGGGCCAAAAGTCTATTGTAAGGGGGTCATGGGTCTACTATACTGAGCGAAGCTTAAGCCCAGATGAAAAACACATAAAGGTTTAATGAAAATAGACAGAATTCCGCAAGGATCAAAGAAAGACCCTGCCGAGGCACGGCGGGGTCTTCCACAAATGGTTCCACTGGGGGGTGGAGAACTTCACTATACTCCCCGAACCTTAAAAAAACATAAAACGGGGCTGAAGGTTTCCTTAAATTTACGTACATCAGATCCTGTCTCAAGCCACAGGAAGCTGATGTACGATCTGATCCAGGGTGACCTCCTGCAGCACATTCTCCATCGCCTTCTGTGCAAGAGAGAATACTGGAACAATAGCGCCTGCAATGTTCTTGCCTACCGGACACTCCGGGTTCGGATGCTCATGGACAGAGAACAGGGAGTCCTCTTCCACCGCATTCACCGCCTTATAAATCTGCAGCAGCGTAATATCAGCTGCACTGCGGGCAAGCTTCGCTCCGGCCACACCGGGACGAACCTCCACAAGTCCTGCCTTATTCAGCATACCCGTAAGGCGGCGAATCACTACGGGGTTCGTATTCACGCTACCGGCGATCCACTCTGAGGTGCTTTTGCCGTCTTTGTTGCTGTCAATTAAGGTTAGAATATGAATAGCCACCGCAAACCGCGTGCTAATGTTCATGTCAATCACTCCTTCACACTGGCCGGAATGCTTCCGCCAGATGCAACTATAATAGTTACATTTAGAGCAATTGTCAATCCCATGAGGAGTTTGCAGACAACAGAACACTATTCACTGTCATACGCCTGCAATGCCACCGGCAGGGCTTGAATCACCACATTACCCACTGCCGGAAGGGGCAGCAGCACTGCGCTGATGATCTCATCACGGGTTGCGCCGAGCGCTTTGGCATGCTTGACATGAAAGGGCAGTCCGCTCTCCAGCCTAACCGCCGCAAGTACGGAAATATAGGCAATCTCCTCGGTTTTGGCATCCAGGCTGCTTGCGGCATCCAGCTTCTTCACAATTTCGCCAAGGGCCTTTTGCTGCTCCGGCGCTTCCTTCATAAATGTCATAAAGGCATGACTGACTTGCGGTACATTATCCACTTTAATTAACCCTCCGATTCTGGAAACAGATTCTTGCATTCCATATGATAACATCATCTTTAGTATGAGGGTTTCTTGCGTAATGCATACATTACAACTGTTAAATATTCCTATATATCTTCAAGCACTAGTCAAAATAATCGGCTTGCCCTTGGTGACCACAATTGTGTGCTCAAACTGGGCCACGCGGCTGTTGTCGGCAACGCTGAGTGTCCAGCCATCCGGCTGCTGCTCTACGAAATCAGTGCCTGTGGACAGAAACGGTTCGATGGTAATGACCTGGCCTTCTTTCAGCACCGTCGTTACACGCGGATTATAGAAGGGCAGAATCTCAAACGGCTTCTCATGCAACGCTTTGCCAATGCCGTGGCTGCACAGGTTACGCACGACTTTATAGCCGCGCTTCCGCGCTTCGGACTCCATAACCCGGCCGATCTCGTTCACCTTCATGCCCGCCCGGAGATGATTAATCACGCTCATCATGGTCTCTTCCGTACTCCGGCAGAGGTGAATCAGCTTCTCATTATAAGGAGGCAATTGAAACGATACCCCGGCATCGCCAAAATAACCGTTCAGCTCGGCGGAGACATCGATATTGATCAGATCTCCGGCCTGAATGACACGTTGTCCCGGAATTCCATGCGCTACCTCTTCATTCACACTGATACAGGTCGTTCCGGGGAAGTTGTAGGTTACCTTTGGAGCAGATTTTGCGCCAAAATGGTTGAGAATCTTCGCCCCCACTTCATCCAGCTCCGCAGTCGTCATTCCGGGAACCACACTTTTCTTCATCTCGGCGATGGTGTGGCCTACCACTGCACCCGCCGCTTTCAGTCCTTGCATATCCTGGAGCGTATCGCTCGTCATCCCTGCTCACATTCCTCTCGTTATCAAAGCTTCACCTTGAGTATGTATCCTACAAGTATAACAGCCTTGTTACGCAGAGTGAAATCAACGTACTTCTTAGCTTATTGCACCTACAGCCTTCATCCAGGCATCGGCGATTAAGGCATGTCCGGCAGGCGAAGGGTGTACGCCATCCGCCGCCCAGTAGGCAGGTTCAGCCTTGACGGATGCCGCTGCGAACAGGCCATCCAGCGGCACGAGTACAGCGCCGTATTCACGGGCCAGCTCACGGACTACGTGGATTTTGGGGTCCAGATCCTGACGCCAGCCCTTGCGGTCTTCCGGCACCGGCAATACGAACGGCTCCACCAGCACCAGCTTGGCATCCAGATGCTGCTTGGTCCGTTCAATCAGATCACGGTAGGACGTCTCAAATTCAGCCGCTGTAGTCTCCTGCCCGGAATCATACCACCGCCAGGTATCATTTATGCCAATATAGATAGACACCCAGGTTGGCTTCAGCGCAAGACAATCCCTCTCCCAGCGCTCCTGCAGATCGACCGCCCGGTTGCCGCTGATTCCGCGGTTCAGGAACGTAAGATTCTTCTCCGCATACTGAAGGCCAAGCCGGGCACCCGCCATCAGCGCGTAACCTACACCCAGCGATGAGGCATCGGCGTAATTGCGTCCACAATCTGTGATACTATCCCCCTGAAACAGGATGATATCGTTCTTTTGAAATGGCATGCCTGAAATCCTCCTATGAAAACATCTATAGTATGTAAACATGATCATTATAGCAAATCGGCTTTCCTGCGGACACGTTTTCATTGAAAATTATTCCTTATATTAAACAAGTGGAAACACTTTGCCGTCCTTTTAAAGGACGGTACCGTTTCAGCGAGAAATAGAAGGATAATTTATCATGTGCAACACATAAATTCTTATATTTTCAGAAAAACCCCCTCAGACTGCCATAGGACAGCCCCAGGGGGATCTAAGGATAGATGATTAATAGGCCAGGCTGAACAAGCCGTGGATATGAGTCAAGTAACGGATATTGCTGGCTTCCTTCATCAGCGTTGCCGGTAGCCCCTTCAGCGGAGTGGAGTTACCGCCGACAATGGCTACCCCGTCTTTGCGTCCGAGGCTGGCGAGTGTGCCGGAATTGACCGGGCTGAAGGCTTCCTGCGGTTTATCATTAAGATAAGCGAACAGATTGTAGCCAATCAGCTCACCCATCTGCCAGGCGATCTGTGCCGTTGGCGGATAAGGACGGCCATCCGGTGCAAAGACAACAGCGCTGTCTCCGGCTACAAATACATTAGGGTGTGAAGTGGACTGCAGGAACTCATTCACCGTGGCCCGGCCGCGGTTGACTTCAAGACCGGATTCGCCAACCAGCGGATTGCCCTGTACCCCGCCGGTCCAGACGAAGGTGTTCGCCACAATCTGCTGCCCATCCTTGAGATCAATCTTATTATCGGCCACCTTCGTAACCGGAAGACCCGTCAGGAATTGCACCCCGCGCTTCTCCAGGCTGGCTGTAGCGCGCTCAATCAGATGATCCGGCAGGACAGGGAGAATCTTCGGACCCGCTTCAACGAGCAGAAGCTTGATCTCAGCAGGATTCACTCCATATTGCTTCGTCAGCTTAGGCAGAATATCGGCAATTTCGCCTACCAGCTCTACGCCAGTCAGTCCGCCGCCGCCGATCAGAATTGTTGCATCTGCTGCGTTGCGGGTTTTGGAGTAGTCACGAATCCGGTCTTCAATATGACGGCGGATCCGCAGCGCATCTGCTGCTGATTTCAGCACCATGCTGTATTCTTCAAGTCCCGGAATACCAAAGTATGCGGTGGTGCTGCCCAGACCGACAACGAGAGCATCATAGGTCAGCATGACGCCGTCCGAGAGAATAACCTGCTTGTTCTCCGGGGAGAACGAATTGACCTTGGCGATTTTCAGATCAATATCTTTACCGGCGAACAGCTTCGCCAGTGGCATGGCAACCGCCTGTTCAGACGCACTGCCCGCTGCAAGCCGGTGCAATTCCGTAATAATCTGATGTGTCGGATACTGATTGACTACTGTTATTTTAGCTTCCGCTTTGCTCATATATTTACGAATGGTTAAGGCACTAAGCAGGCCGCCGTAGCCTGCACCTAGAATCACTATATGTTTTGACATGATAATTCCTCCATCATTAAGTATTACGGGCTTATTTGCCCGATTGACGTTCACCGCTGACCTGCAGATAGGCATTCATGAACCGGAGAGCCTTCTGTACCTGCGGGTCCTTGATCATCTTCATCATGCCGAACAGGCTGACTGTTTCGCTGCTTGCTTCGGCGCGGTCTTTCGCTTCAATGACAGTAGCCGCCAGATTCTTGGCAGTGCCCACCACAGGACCCGCCATTTCCTTAATCGCACCGACTGTATCATTCTTAAGTACTTCATCCGTGGCAACCGACTGCACAAAATCTAGTGATTTGGACAATACACTGACCATTTGTGTGATCTGCGGCAGCTGCTCTACCAAAAGAATCAGAGATTGCTGCACCTCCGGCTTCAAAAGCTCTTTCAGCACATCCTCTCTGGGAAGAGCTGCTTCTGGTATTTCTTGTTCAGGTAGGGTTTGGGTAACGGTTTCTGACATATCGAAGTCTCCTTTTACAAATCGTATTCTTGCACAATGACATCCAGGTGAAACTATGTGACTATTATAACACTCTATTTGTTATTATTGTCACAATCTTTTTACCTTTGCAACCTATTTTTGTGATTATTATCACTTCCTCATCGGTTTTATCGAACTCAGTCGTTTGATCAGGTTAAATTTACAAATTATTATGTTTTTCCTCATTGACGTATACAAAGAGTCGTGATATCTTAAGCAAGTAACTAAATGTAAGTTTATTAATTAATATCAGCAATTGATTATTACTAAGCAGCATACATATTAGATGGAGGTAATGACTTATGAGTACTTTTTCCGAATTGGTGCAGTCCCGCAGATCGGCTAATAATTTCGTGGAAGGTGTTACCATTCCGCAGAGTGAGCTCGAAGAGATGTTCTCCCTGGCCCGCTTGGCTCCCTCGGCTTATAATCTTCAACACACCCATTACAAGGTGATCAGCGATGACAACGTAAAGGAAGCCATCCGCAAGGACGCGTATGGCCAATACAAGATTCACACTGCTTCTGCTGTTATTGTGGTGCTGGGTGACAAGAATGCCTACCTGCAGGCTCCTGAAATCTATAGCGGACTTAAACTGCTGGGAGCGATGAGCGAGGATGCATACGAGCAAACCATTCAATCTATCAACGATGCTTATACCGGGAATGATGCGTTCCAGCGGGATGAAGCGATCCGCAATGCTTCTCTGTCGGCGATGCAGTTCATGCTGATTGCCAAGGATAAGGGCTGGGATACCTGCCCGATGATCGGCTTTGATCCGGAGGCTGTGAAGACTACCCTCGGTCTCGGCGACCATATGGTTCCGGTGATGCTGATTACAATCGGCAAGGACAACCAGCATAAGATCAGACCGCGCGGCTACCGCAAGCCGGTTAATGAGTTTGTTGAATTCATCTAATAAAAAGGGTCTTTCGGCTAATATGCCGAAAGACCCTTGTCTATATCATCCTGCCGTATTCTCAATCCATACTCACCGCGCATACTGCAAAATCGCCACAGCCGCACGCTCCTTCCGCTCTGCATCCGTGCTGTTCAAGGCTGCCTTCAGGACAGCCAGCGCCTGCGCTACTGTAGCTTCATCCACCTGAACCGGACAGGCACCGGCGGCATTCCCGCCATCCCCTGCCTGATTCCCCAGCCACAGATCGATTCGGGCTACGGGCAGCACTCCTGAATAGGCAGTTATTCTGCTGTCAGAGGCAAGCAGCCCTGTTACAGCCGGATTAACCGCAGCGAGTGGCAGACTCTTCAGCCAGGTGACACCGCGCCGGTGGGCTGTACTATCCTCTGCGCCGCTGTGCCGGGTATCATAGAAGTAATCGCCAAGGTCCCCGAGATACACCCATTCTTCATCGGCGATCAGCACATAATCCCCATCCTGCATCGCATTAATGAAGATATCCAGAGTATGGGTTGCACCCTCCAGCTCCTGCCCGTGATAGCCGGCGGCAGCCAGCTTGCTGATGATCTCTTCTCTGCTATGCTTCTCCAGATCTCCCGTACCGGGATAGCCTGCACATATATAATTATCCTCCAAAAAGGACTTCAGCAGCCCGCTGCCGAGTTCCTCAAGCTTCATTGCATACAAACTCATTTCCGTTTCCTTTCCCTCCAGGCAAAGCTGCCGGAGTCTACGCAGCATTGAAACCATCCTTTTCATTATACAGCAAAGGCAGCGGGAATTGAATTCGGCAGATTCTAAGGAAAACGCAGAATAATAGCGCTTACAATACCTTTTTCCAAACTGGGAGTGCAAATTTAAAAATTTTGGCTTTTTACTATTCCCCGCACGGACGGTATAATTCAGGTATCAGCTCAAGGAAACAGACACTGCAGGAAGAACGTAAGCCAGGACAGAATCTCCGGCAGCTAATCTTAAGCAGCGCTCCTCCTTGTGACTGAGACTATATCTTTGATCCTGACATTCCCGCCTGAAGTGAGTCCCTGCACGAAACGGTATGAGCTTCTTAAAGCTCACAGGCTTCACAATCCTTCCTATCGTGGTTAGCGGATCAGTTTTGAGCAGTTTGAATGTGCAGGATAGGCAAATATACTGCCGCCTCGGACCATTTCTACCCGGCTGAGTACAAAGGATAGGATAAGGAGTCTGAGACTAACATGGGTATAGTGGTAACAATATAAACCTCTATTGTTGATGTACTGATCAACGATAGAGGTTTATATGTGTCTGCACGGTCTTACCGCCGCTCTAGGTTAACGCAGGCCTTCCGCCACTTTTAGCAGCATCTCTCTGGTGACTTCAGGCGATCCGGTCCCTACCTCATGCATTATATTTCTCTCCTCGTTCTCCCGAACCTCAATCCAGCGGATGTACGCATAATAGCCGTTGCTGTTATTCTCATAGGCTTGGCGGTTTTCAACATACAAGGCTGCCTGAGATTTTACCTTCAGATGCTCAACCTTTGTATCCGCCCAAACGTCAGATGTTAGCTGTGCCCACGGAGTAAGCGGGGAATAAGTAACGGAGATGTAATCATTTTCTCCCTTAGGACCTTGGTACACCAGCTCAGGACTGACCGTCCCGGCCTGCTGGTTGGGCACATTGAAGCTCTTGATCCAGGCATAATGCTCACCGGGCTTCAGCCGTTTGGTAAGGACATTGGTGTATTTTTTAACCCAGGAGCTATCTGTAATTTCCACTGTACTGTCGGATCTTCCTTCGGCAAAATGGTATTCTTCCGGCATTCTGCCCGGCACGGCCAGCTTACCTGTGACAGGCTCTGTAGCCTTCTTCCAGCTTTCGATATCTGTGAATATCTGCGGACGGTTGATCATACGGAGCTCCTTCATCCCGTTTGATCTAGCAATTAACAGCATAGCCGATTCATTATCAGCAAGCTGAGACTGAATCTCTGTAATCACCCGCCGGGTCTGGTTGGCAAAAGCTGTTGACTCATTAGCGCCCTCATGAATATCCACTTCCAAACTGGTTGCACCATAGGTAACCTGCCATAGCCGCTCCGCACCATAGACCACGCCTCCGAAGAGCATCAGGCCGCAGAGTACCAGGGCGATCCTCGCTGTCCCGCGCGCGTGCACGGGCCTATTTCCTCTCTGCTGCGGCTGCTGGAATTGCTCAAAGCTCGCTGCTAACCGCTGCTCCAGCGGCTCCGGCATCGCTGTATGTTGTTTATACCTGTTGAACTCCTGCTTCAGTTGATTCCCGACAGACATGTCCATTCCCCCTTCATCTCATCGTCCGCTGTAAATGCCGCATTCTGCCGCAGCTTGCGTAGCGCCTTATGGTGCCTGGATTTGGCGGTTCCCAGCGGGATGCCCAGGGCCGCAGCAATCTCGTCATAGCTGCACTCTCCGTAGTAACGCAGGACAATTACGCTGCGGAGCTTAGGCGGCAGTCCGCTGACCAGCTGCATCAGCTCTCCCTGCTGTTCCTGGACCAGAAGCTGCGTGTCCGCCCCCGGATACAGACTCTCAGATGCATGCTCCCGGGTGCGGTTCATGAGCCGCAGCCTGCGCCAGCTTCTGCGGTTCCAGTTGCTGCATTGCCTGACGATCATACCGTTCAGCCAGGCTCCGAAAGGCCGTTTGCCGTCATACTGCGGCAAGCAGCGGAATAGCTCGATGTAGATTTCATTGACTACATCAGCCACATCAGCCGGCCGGTTCACCAGCAGGCTGACGGTTCCGTACACCTGCTGCCTAATGGTGTTATGTAGTAAGGTGAAGGCTTCTTTATCTCCATGTTCCAGCCTTTGCAGACATTCCCGAAGCTCTTCTTCTGTCATCTTCCTCTCCCCCTCTCTATCTTGCTTACACTCTATATTGGTCCGCTGGCGGTGGAAGGTTCCCTTGATATGCAATTTATTACATCCTGACATATCAAAAACCGGCTGCCCATGAATTTCATCATGTGCAACCGGTTCTTTTGCTGCCGCCGGAACCTCCCTGGCTATGCGTTACAGATTACAAGGGCTCAATCCCCCATACCAGACTGCCGGAGATATAGGCGGGAAGCTTGGCCCAATCCGCAGGAGCTGTGCCTGCTGGATTGAAGGAATAATCGCCGGTCTGGGAGTAATTGCTCCAATCTGCCTTGGAGGCCCGCAATTGAATATCTATGCTGGCTCCCGGAGCAAGCGAGCCTGCTGCTGCTGTGAAGCCCAGCTCCAGGTAATGATCCGCGCCGCTCAAGGCTGCCGGAAGCTTCACGAACGTCCCAGTCACATTGGCGCTCCCTACCTGGGACCAGTCACAGAAGAAATTCTGGGCCTGCTCGCCATCACTGGTGTAATAATATCTGAGCTTCACATCAGCGAGGGAGACCGCAGCAGTACCGGTATTCACCAGCTTGATCCGCGGGCTGAGGGCATTGACAGCATTAGCCGTGCTGCTATTGAACATCTGGACCTTCAGACCGCCATCCACTGGTGCAGTCGTATCTGTCACCGTGACCGCCAGGCTCTGCGGTGCGCCGGCACTGAACTGGAAGCTCAGGGTGGTTGTTCCCACAGCCTGTGCTGCCAGATAGGCCTTGTGGATCGTCACAGCCGATCCGCTCACCGTATAATCCGTTCCGGCGGTTAGTGCCGCAGAACCATTTTTAATGGAGGCTAAGGTGTTGCCGTTCAAGGTCATCGCTACTTCGATGTCATTCTGATTCGCTGTCTTCTTATCGAAGCTGGCCGTGACCGGTGTGATGGTTGAATCATTAGCCGTTGTTGTCGTATCCGCTACCGTAACCGTTAAGGTCTTCGCAGCTCCGGCACTGAAATGGAAGCTTAGGGTGGTTGTTCCCACAGCCTGTGCCGCCAGATAAGCCTTATGGATCGTCACTGTGGAACCGCTCACCGTATAATCCGTTCCAGCGGATAATGCAGAAGCACCATTGGTAATGGAATCCAAGGTATTCCCGTTCAAGGTCATTGTCACTGCAATGTCGCTCTGATTCCCAGTCTTCTTATCGAAGCTGGCAGTGACCGGCGTAATGACGGAGCCTGCTGCCGGAGGGTTCACCGGATCAGCGTACAAGGTGCCGCGTCCGTTGGTTCCCAGATACACGCGTCCATAGATCCGCGGATCGCCGGTAATCGCCATGTTGATTCTGGCATACTGGTGTGCGTCATCGTTAATCCGCACCCAGCTGGCTCCGGCGTCATCCGAGCGGAACACTCCTCTTACTCCGTCAATCTGGGCAACAGTATAGAGTGCCATATAATTCTCACCCGGCGCGGCCTTTCCGAACCCGATCAGGTCCGCTTCTTCCACATTGCTCAGCTTGGTGAAGCTTGCCCCGGAGTTCGTAGAATGCCATATGCCGTACTTATCCTGCGGATGTCCTCCGGCAAACCAGATATCGCCTTCCACGCCCGGCATGGCTTTCAGGCTCACTTGCGCCTGGTTCGGCTGCAGGCCGTTCACGTTATTGGCTGGCAAGCCGGTCGCAGCCGTAGCTGTGAAGGTGGCTCCGCTATCTGTACTGACATAGAGCTTGCCCTCATAGAAGCCATAGAATTTATTCGGATTCACCCGGTCGGATGCTATCTTCGCTCCGGCAGGAATTCCGCTGCTCGCCGTCCAGGAGTTGCCGCCTGACTTGGAGTAAAAGACCCCGATATCCGAGGTGCTCCACAGAAGCGCATTCCCACTGGCAGATACAGCTACCTGACCCTGCCCTACCGTGGTACTGCCTCCTTTGGAGGGTTCTGCATTCGGCATGTACCAGTTCTTGCCGTTGTCATTCGAGATCCCAATCGACTTACCGTTCGGATATTTCTCTTTGTCCACACCGCCGACACGGACAACATAGGCCGGGTCCAGCTCCGCATAATCGATACTGTTCGTGCTTGCCCAGGAAGGGCTGGTCTGGAACTTGACGGGTGCCGCTGTTAGATCCTCATACCGGAAGCCGGATACATCACCAAGCGCGGTAATCAGGTGGGCACCCGCTGGCGGGCTGATCAGCCCAAGCACTGCGGTCTCTTCTACCCCTTTGGCCATCACGGATATCTTAACCTTGCCGCCGGTGTCCCAGGCTCCCAAGTTATTCGTACCGTAGATCGTAGCGCCGGTGCCATACATCATCCGGTCCGAGTTGAACGGGTCAATCTCAAGATCGCCCATCATCCAGCCCAGCTTAGGCGCAGGATCAAGTGATGTCGATGAGAGTCCATGATCAAGCCAAGGGGCCGCCGTGATGTCCATCTCGAACTTATAGTTGCGCTCCGGATAAAAGCCCCAATCCCAGATCCGGCTCCAGGTCTCCCCGCCGTCCTTGCTGCGGAAGATCACCTCGTCCGGCCACCAGGCATTGAGGCTGGCGACCATAAGCGTATTCGGATGCTGGGCATCCAGCGCAAGCCCCCCGAAGCCGTAGAAGTTGTCGGCTCCTGTAGTCGGGCTGATGTTTTTCCAGACGCCGCTGGTTGTGTTAAATTTCCAGACTTCGCCTTTGCGTCCGTCATACGGCCCGACCCCGTCACTATAGGTAATATACAGTTCGCCGGTTGCCGACAGCTCCCCATGATGCGGAAGCAGGCCTACCGGCTGTCCCGGCAGCGCTGACCAGGTTGCACCTCCATCTGTGCTGCGGAACACACTTTTGGCGGTATCCGCGACTCCGACATAGATCGTCTGGGTAGCTTGTCCGGCAGAGCCCGTGCTTTTATCAAAAGTAATCCAGGACAAGCCCACGATATCACTCTGATACTCATTTCCCGGATCCTGGACGTACGTCCCTACGTTCGTAAAAGAGGTGACCTTGGACCAGGTTACCCCGGAATCCACGCTCTTCCACAGGCCGTTGCCGCTCCGCGCCCCGAAGAACAGGATGCTGTTCTTATTCGGGTCAATGACCAGCCGTTCCCCGGCTGAACGTCCAGGCATATTGCCGCCAACCTTGAACGGTAGCGGCGTAGATTGCCAGGTATCCCCGCGGTCGCTGGAACGCATAATTTGACCATTGCCGTCCCAGGAATTCGTGTACGTCCCGGTTGCCATATACACCTTGTCCGGATCAACCGGATCGGTAGCCAGCGCGTCTACGCCGTTCTTGTTCCAATCTGCCCAGCCGACCGTGTCAGTCAGCGGAATCCAGCTCCCGTCCGCCTCGTTCCAGCGGTAAGCCCCGCCAATATCCGTCCGCGCGTAGATCAGATTCGGTTCACTCTGGTTGAAAATAATCCCCGGCACAAACCCGCCGCCCGCACCGGTAACCACACTGTTCCAGCTGTAATCTTCACTGGCTGCGGCATGGGTTACTGCGGGAGAAACGTTAAACAAAGAGCCTGACATCGCTGCCAGCAGGACGAGTGTTCCTAGTCTTCGGATACGTTTTCGACTCATGATCCTTACCTCCCCAAGCATTCTTTGGTAACGCTTCCATTATAGAGCAGGTTTCGCCCGTGCTGTGAGAGAAAATGGTTGATTATGCGGGAATTTTGTCAGCAATTAGCGCACCATTTTCACACTTGACGAAATTGGGGATTAGGGTAGTACGTAATGGACAAAATCATCCTAACGGATAACTAAAATTACCTTTGCGCGAGCACAACGTATACTGTTTTTCACATACATTCAGGCCGATGTCAGCTTGCGAACACAATGTATACTGTTTTCCACACACATTCAGGCCGTGTATCAGCTTGCGAACACAATTTATGTTGTTTTTCACATACATTCAGGCCGTGTATCAGCTTGCGAACACAATTTATGTTGTTTTTCGCATACATTCAGGCCGTATGCCTGCTTGCGAGCACAACGTATACTGTTTTTCACATACATTTGTTCCAACACACCTTCTCCAAGGCAGGAAACTATAAAAAGCCTTGCGATCAGCAATCGCAAGGTAGTTCAGAGCTAGTTCTCTGTTGGCGGCGGCAGCACAATCGGCTGATAACCCAGCGCAGCATCAACAATCTCCTCCGGCGTCAGCTCCGGCTCATGCCAGAAGATCAGATCACTCACACCGGGATGAGGCACATTGCTCGCTACGACCTCCAGCCACTCGTCCAGCTCCGCCTCTGTTCCTTCGGCGTTCACGATCTTGGTTACGAGTGTGATCAGTTGTTGTCGGGATAGGGACATTTTGGGGCCTCCTTTTAGGGTGCATTTCAATCAATAAACATAACACATTTAGCGGCTTAGAATATCCCTAACATACACAGAGCATTCATGAACCAGAGCATGTAGCATACCCGCTTCTGTACAACGCTTTTCTAACAACGGATTCTCCCAATCGTAAGCTCTAATTACATATACCGCGAACTCTTTTCTATACCAGCCAACATCAAGAGTATACTTTCCTTCGAAATAACTGACTTGAAATATATCCTCTTGATCCAAGTACCTCGTTTCAATATAAGTAATTAGACCCGGTGAAAAATCAATGTCATCAAACATAAATGCACTCCCTTATTGGAAATATTTCTGAGAGATAACTTACTTAGGGTAAGTCTTTTCAGGTCTTAGACTCCGTTATCTGCAATTATAATAAAAGGTGCTGGTAATGGATATAGTGTTAGCTCCTCTATACATTCACAGATGATGACTCCCTTTACCCTCCAAACAACAATTGGATTTCCAACACTTATTCTCTCTTTCTCCACCACAACACCGACAGCAATTGGATAAACAGCACTTAATTCTGGTCTAATTTACTTATTATCTACTTTCGGCTAAATTAAGGAGCATTTATCCAACTGTTAGCCTGTTTGTAGGGATTTCAGCGAAAATAAATGCTGTTTTTCCACTTAGCCTCATGTTGCTTAACGGATAAGGAGCCGCGGCTTCAGCAGTATAATTTGGCACACTGGATATACCAACCACAAACAACCCCGCAGCAGAATTCACATCTGCTGCGGGGTTCTTCCATACAAGTCAACCCGCCACTTACCTCCAGCCTACTCCGTGCGGCCCCGAAGCAAAGCGATCGCTGCCAGCAGGAAGGAGACCAGCGAGATGCCGAGGGTAATGTAAACCATCGGCGAGGTGCCGGTGCCTTCCTTCTCCACAATGGCCTGATGCTCGTCCATGGTCATCGTGCCGTTGCCGGACATGTCTGCGGCACCGTGGCCGTGACCGCCATCGGCGCTGCCGGAGGCTTCAGCGATGGCGGTGATGGAATGCGGGGATTGCGAGCCGGGTTCGCCGGACCATTGCACGAGGCTGCCATCGGCATAGTGCTGATAGGCATCCCAGGCGATATCGCCTGCGGAGTCCGGGTTTTTGGCTGTGAAGTAGAAGCGCTGGAACTGTCCGGCCTGTATGCCGCCATCCTTGGCAATCCAGCTTACTTTATTCCCGTCCACTGTTACCTCCCAGCCGGGAGTGGCTTCGTATTGCTTGAATTCCGAGCCTGCCGGCATCCGCAGATCCACCTGCACGGTGGCGCTTTCTTTTTCAGACGGCACTTTCAGCGTATACGTCTCCCAGGCCCCCGTACTGGACTGGGCTGGACTTACGGTTACGTGGGCACTCGCCACGGCTGCGAACAATAGTAATGCTGCGGCTGCCGGTGCGGCCAATGCGGCTATTTTACGAAACAATCTATTCAAATGAATCTCTCCTTGTCTCTTGTTATAATCTATCTCTTCCCCGGAAAATCCCGCTCCCGCGAAGCCAGCCCCTGCTCCAGGGCGTACCTTGTGAGCTGCGTGCGGTTCTGGAGCTGAAGCTTCTGCAGGATATTCTTCAGGTGATTCTTGACCGTATGCTCGGAGATCCCGAGGGTGGCGGCAATCTCCTTATTGGTGGACCCGGAAGATACACAGCCCAGTATCTCCTTCTCCCGTGCCGTTAATGCCTCCCGCTCCTCCTTGACGGAGGTGACCGCGAACTCCTTCAGAATCTGGAATGCCAGCTCCCGGCTCAGCGGCACCTCTTCGCTTACAATCGCCAGCAAATATTCGATCCAGGTAGACGGAGCCAGGTTCTTCAGGAGATACCCCTGCGCTCCCTGCTTCAGCGCTTCGAACAGATAAGAGATCTCATCCGACACGGTGACGATGACAATCCGGACATACGGATATTCCAGCTTAATGCGCCGCGTGGTCTCCAGACCGTCCATTCCCGGCATTTCGATATCGATCAGGATCAGGTCGGGCATCCATTGCCCGGTCCAGACGATCGCCTCCGCTCCGCTGGCCACCGCACCAATCACTTCAAACCGTTCATCCAGCCCCACAATCTCGGTCATCGCTTCGCGTGCATGCGCATGGTCATCGACGATCAGCACCCGGCAGCGTTCCATCCTGCGCACCCCCTTTTACAATTTCTACAGTGGTTCCGTCCGCTCCTGAGTGAAGCCTAAGCGCCCAGCCCATACTGCGGGACCGTTCCCTCATAATCTGCAGGCCATAGCTGCCGCTCACCGCAAAAGGATCATCATGCTCAATCCCCGCACCGTCATCTGCAACGGTTACACGCCAGCCGTGCTCATTCCCTTGACCTGATACGGACACCCTGCCCGCACGTGTGTGCTTACGCACATTAATAATCGCTTCACGAATGCAGGACAACAGCTCTGCCTGTTCCGCCGCTGTCAGCGCCCGCTCTTCCAGATGCCAGTCCAGCGATACCTCGATCATGACTTCTCCGGCTATTGCCGCCAACTGCTCATGAATAGAACGCTCCAGCGAGAAGCTCTCCGCGCCGCTCACCGGCACCTTCAGATTGGCTATAGCCTGACGTACATAACGGTTAACCTCGTGAACGGTCTTCTTGATCTGATCCACACTGTCCGCGCTGATCCCGCCATCCTTGCGGCCGTGCTCCAGCCGGTCGATCCGTACAGAGAGCAGGAACAGGGACTGGGCCATGCCGTCATGCAGCTCTTTTGCCAGTGCCTCCCGTGCTTCCATCGCTCCGGTTGCCGCCCGCTCCTGCTCCAGCTCCCGCTGATTGCGCTCCATGAGGCGAAAGAGCGGCAGCAGCAGAATAATACTGAAGAGAAATACCAATACAGGTGTTAAGAAGTTGCCTGTGTCCATAGAGATGTAAGGCATCAGGAACTGATGTCTCACCCACTCCCAGATACCCACCATGACCGTTGGAATCAGCAGAATAAGCACTTTAATTCGGGTATACGTCACAGTTCCCTCCCTAATTTCTGTTCGTTATTTTACCATTTCCGGGTGATCTCCGGCATGACTCTTTCGGGCTATGCCCGTCCGCATATGTTACAGAATTAAGTATTTAAAAGTTAAATCATTCTCTTCATAGCTCCCATCGTCCTATCATAACAGTTAGCGAAACAATATCCGATAGGTTACACTAGGAATAACATTTAATCAAGAATACATTCATACTGACACTACAGGAGAGATATTGAAATGAAACGGATTACGATTCTAATCGCCGACGATGATCCCGACATTGCCGATCTGATCGGACTGCATTTGGAAAAAGAAGGCTACCACCCCATAAAGGTTACAAACGGCCCGGCAGCGGTGCAGGTCATCCAGTCCAGGCATATCGACCTGGCGATTCTGGATATTATGATGCCCGGGCTGGACGGGTATGAGGTGACCCGGCAGATCCGGGAGCAGCATGGGCTGCCGATTATTTTTGTGAGCGCCAAGACTTCGGATCTAGACAAAATCACCGGTCTTGTCATCGGCGCCGATGATTATATGACCAAGCCGTTCAATCCCATGGAGCTGGTCGCAAGAGTGAACGCGCAGCTTAGACGTTCTATGAAGCTGAACCAGCCGGTTACCGAGCAGAAGGCCGTGGTGGAAGCCGGGGGGCTGATTGTTGATCCGGACCGCCGTTCCGTAACCTTATACGGACATCCCGTGGAGCTGACGCCGAAGGAATTCGATATCCTGTATTTGCTCGCCAGCTACCCGAAGAAAGTATTCAGCGCCGAGCAGCTTTTTCAGCAAATCTGGGGTGAGGCTTATTATGAAGGCGGGAACACCGTGATGGTCCATATCCGCACCCTGCGCAAAAAGCTCGGCGATGACCAGAATAAAAATACATGGATCAAAACGATCTGGGGAGTAGGGTACACGTTCAATGGCTAAACTTGTCCGCAGCTTCCGCTTCAAAATGATATCGCTGCTGGTACTCAGCATGATTTGCTCCGGTGCTATTACCTTTGTACTCTACAAAAGCCTGCAAATGTATTATACCTCTCAGGTAAAGTATGAAGACAAGCTGACCCGCTTCCGTTATCTGATTGCCGATTTCGGCGACCTGAATTTCTTCCTGATCTTCTTCATCCCGCTGGCGCTGCTGTTCTTCTTCCTGTTCACCAAGCCGTATGCCCGCTATTTCAAAGAAATCTCGCACCATATCCGCCTGCTGGCTAACGGGGATTTCAAAAGCCGGATTCAAATCCATTCTAACGATGAATTCGAGGATATTGCCGCCGATCTTAACCAGGCCAAAGACAAACTCGAAGAAGCGGTGGAACGCGGGGACTTCGCGGAGAACAGCAAGGACAAGCTGGTGCTGAATCTGGCTCATGATCTGCGGACTCCGCTGACCTCTGTGCTCGGCTACCTGGATCTGGTGCTGAAGGACGGGGAGTTAACCGCTGAACAAGTGAAACATTACACCACGATTGCCTACACCAAATCACAGCGGCTGGAAAAGCTGATCGACGAGCTGTTCGAGATTACCCGGATGAACTACGGCATGCTTACCGTGGAGCAGCGCCCCCTGGATCTGAGCGAGCTGCTGGTCCAGCTGAACGAGGAATTGTATCCTCTGCTGGAGAACAACGGGCTGACGGCCCGCACCCAAGTCACTCCACAGCTCAAAATTACCGGGGACGGGGAACTGCTGGCCCGGGTGTTCGAGAACCTGCTGACCAATGCGGTGCGTTACGGCAAAGACGGCCGTTATGTCGATGTCCGCTGCTACCCGGAGGGTGAGACCATCGTTGTCCAGGTCATGAACTACGGAGATAGGATTCCGGCGGAGGACCTGCCTTTTCTGTTCGATATGTTCTATACAGGTGACCGGGCACGGACCCATCAGGAAGGCAGTACCGGGCTGGGATTGTTCATTGCCAAAAATATCGTCGAGCAGCATCAGGGGACGATCTCCGTACAGAGTGACACGATCCGCACGCTCTTCGAGGTCCGTCTGCCGGGTCTGATCCACTAGTCTGGTCCAGCTATAGCAGTGTTGCCGCCCTTTTAGAATTTAGAAGGGCGGTTTTTTGCGTTGACACTTCAGGTGGAAACGGCTTTATTTTTATTTTTTAAGAAAAACTTTATCTTTCCCCCACTTCTATTTAAACACGCCCCTCTATGCTTAAGTCATTGAAACAAGGAGGACGAGAACATGAAGAAATGGTTATTGTTAATTGTGATTGCCTTGCTGATCGGGTATGAGTGGATGTCCAGGGATAAAGAGGATGCCAAGGCAGATCTGAATATTAAGACGGTACGAGTCTCTGCAGATAATGGTTCGAAGACTCTGACAGTGATCCCGAAGGGCCAAATTTATCAGGGGAACCTGCTGCTGGTCAACAAGGATTACCCCGTTCACGATACAGGAGTCAGCCGGGACATCGTCCGTCTGCTCGATCATGAGGAGCTGACTTCAGGCTACCTGCTGCTGGATCACAAGACGCTGCTCTCCAGGCAAGTCGCGGAGAAATTCACAGAGATGGTACATGCTGCAGCCGGGGAGGACATCAACAGCTTCCTGATCAGCAGCGGATATAGGGACAATGACAAGCAGCAGCAGCTATACGATGAAAAAGGGGCCGACTACGCTCTTCCACCCGGATACAGCGAGCATAACCTGGGCTTGTCGTTAGACATCGGCTCCTCCCAAATGGCCATGAGCCATGCCCCTGAAGGGCAGTGGCTGCGTGAGCATGCATGGGATTACGGCTTCATTCTGCGCTATCCTGAGGATAAAACAGACATCACCGGCATCAAGTATGAGCCCTGGCATTTCCGTTATGTAGGACTTCCGCACAGTGTGATTATGCGCGACAAGAACTTCACGCTGGAAGAATATCTTGAATTCCTAAAGGAGCAGAAGTCGATTGCCACTACCGTTAACGGGGTTGAATATCAGATCTCCTATATCGAAATTAACGGGAATACTCCTGTCCCTATCCCTGACGCCCAGCACGTTGAGTTCTCCGGCGACAATATGAACGGTGTGATTATGACGGTCTATCCTTAATGACTAACCCATATAACAGTACAATCTACAGAAAGCGGTGATGTAAAATGAATCATGCACACAAGCAGACAAAGTACGGTTTGCAGGTACTCTTTATCGTCTACGTGTATATTTTGTTTAAAATCATTTTGTTCAAATTCGGGTCGATGGATCTCCCGTTTCTATGGCAGCAGCTTCAGCACAGCCCGGGCCATATTGCGGCCAGTCTGCAACGCGGAAATCTGATCCCGCTGGCCACCTTGACTAACACCTATCACCATATCAACACTAGCACCGTCGTTAATTTCTTGGGAAATATCGCCTTGTTTATCCCTTATGGCATCTTCCTGGTGCTGCTCAACCCGAATGGAAAAGGCAGCGGCTCCTTCACCGGTGTCCTGCTGTGGTCCTTCGCGTTAAGCGCGGTGCTGGAATGCTCGCAAGCCGTCTTCTATATTGGAACGTTTGATGTGGATGATCTTCTTCTGAATACATTCGGCGGAATGCTGGGATATATGCTGATCCGTCCGATCATGATGATCTATATGTCAGGCAGACAAGGCTCCTCCGTCACCCAGAAGTAACGGGGAGCCCTGCTGTCCGTTCGCCCTGCTCACAAGGGAGAGATATAGCGGCCATATTCGATGGCTAGCTCTATGAAGCCATTACCTTCCTGCTGCAGGAAAAAGCTGTTCACACCCTCCGCTCCCCACCAGTTGAGCCCAAGCAGCAATCCGTCTGCCGATTGTGCCGCGAACAGCAGGGAGAACATCTGCGGGTTCACCTCACCGCCGTCATCGACACGCCAGACTGAATATTCATTATCCGTAATCTCCGCAGGATAGTCCTTGAAGCTTAGCTTCCCGTCTTCCTCCAGCACAAGGCTAAACAGCATATCCTTATCTTGTCTTACAAATTGCACCAGATAGAGCTGTCTGTCCGGGCCAAGCCCGGCCAGCTTCCAGGCTGCCTGGATCTTCCGCCCTTTGGCAGTTTCTACACTCTTACGAAGCGGATCACGTGCTGCAAGCTGCGGGCCTGCCGGGTCAGCGGGCTGAAGCTCCAGCAAGGCTGCCTGCGGAAAGACCGCAGAATCAACCAGAACATAGGTCTCATCCCGCATCGCTGCGCCACCCTCTACCTTGAACAGATAGCCGGACAGGTTCGGAATATTATTCGCCAGCTCCCGTCCGTTGTTGTTCTCGTTACCCGTCTGCCACTTCTCCAGCTTCACAGCCAGCACCTGGCCCCCGTTCCCGATGGCAGTGTTCAGGGACTTCATCTGCTCCCCGGCGCCCTCCTCTTCCCTGGTGACCATGATATGACTCCCGGTCTCACTCGCGAATCCAAAGACAGGTTGCAGCTTGGCAGGGTCGAGCAAGGCAGCCGGGGCTGGAGAGGCCGTAGCTGACGATGATGCTGTCGGAACCGCACTTGGCGGGCTATCCGTCTGCTGAGCAGCTGGCGATGGACTGCCGGTAGACGGCCCGGCCGATGCTGCTGCACTGCTGGCAGCGTCATTGCTATTCGTTCGGGCACACCCGGTCAGGCTAAAGACTATGGCTGCTGCAAAAATAAGACTTCCGGCCGCTCTTACTCTGTGCCGGAAACTGTGCTTCGCTTGATTCATAACGGTCCTCCAATATGATTTAGTCGAAAATCCCCATGCTGAGGTAACGTTCTCCGGTATCCGGCGCGATACATAACACCCGCTTGCCCCGTCCCAGGCGCCGTGACTCCTGCAAAGCAGTCCAGACTGCGGCCCCGCCGGAAGGTCCGAGCAGAATTCCCTCGGTACGGGCCAGTTCTCTTACCATCTCCAAGGCATCCTCATCGGATACCTGCACGATCTCATCGTAAATGCCGGTATTCAGAATTGCCGGCACGAAGCCAGGGCTGGTCCCCACCAGCTTATGGGGCCCTGGCTGGCCGCCGGACAGCACCGGCGAACCCTGCGGCTCCACGACCACCACGCGCAGCTCCGGCAATCGTGCGCGCAGCGCCTCTCCGGTTCCGGTAATGGTGCCGCCTGTCCCGGAAGTGGCAACGAAGACATCCAGCCGCCCCTCCATCTGCTCCAGAATCTCCGGCGCGGTGGTGGTGCGGTGAATGTCCGGGTTCGCCTGATTCTCGAATTGCTGCGGGATGAAGCTGCCGGGGATCTCCCGTCCCAGCTCCACCGCCTTGGCAATCGCGCCGGGCATCCGCTCCGCCGCCGGAGTCAGCACCACTTCCGCCCCGTAGGCCTTCAGGATATTGATCCGTTCCTTCGTCATATTATCCGGCATGATCAGGATGGCCTTATACCCTTTCGCTGCCGCGTTCATCGCCAGTCCAATCCCGGTATTCCCGCTAGTCGGCTCGATAATTGTCCCGCCCGGCTGCAGCCGTCCGTCCAGCTCCGCCTGCCGGATCAGATTATAGGCCGCCCGGTCCTTGACGCTGCCGCTGGGATTGAACATCTCCAGCTTCACATACAGCTCCGCGTCCTCCGGTCCGGTTACCCGGTTCAAGCGTACAACCGGTGTGCCGCCAATCAGCTCTGTAATATCGCTTACTACCCGATTCGTCATGGGTGTGCCTCCTTAGTTTCAGTCCTTATCCTATAGCATGATATAACACCCATTGTATAGTTACGGGATAGCATTTGTCGATTTTAAAGAATTGCAGCCACGATCGGTCCTGTGACTTGCAGTGTTGTACATTGTGCAGGATTTCCAGCCGCCGAGTAGCTCTGATCCCCAATTGTTGCACATTTTGCAGGAATAATCAGCAGATCGGGAAGTCTGAGTCCACATTGTTGTAATTTGTGCAGGATTTCCTTTTTGGGTGCTATGAAGAGACTGATTTGTTGCAAAAGATGCAGGATTTCCTATGGCCGGGCGGGATGAGAAAGCAAAAAAACCGCCTCCCGGACACACGGGCGGCGGTTTTTTTTGTGTGCGCTGCTTCATAGAAGGCGTTGCTTCGTTCCCCTACGGATTCACCGTTATCGTGAACGTGGATGTTGTATTTTTGATCGGCGTTACCGTGTTCAGAATCTTCAGGTTGTTGAAGACCACGCTGCCCACTGCCGGTCCCTGGCCGGGCTCCGGCAATTCATTAGCCCAGATGCCGACACCGGATTTGGCGTCGAAGGCGTCACCACTCTTGAGGGCACCGGAAATCGTAATGTTCGAGAAGATCGTATCGGCTACGGGGAACTGCGGCGTAGAGCCGGAATAGTTCGTCTGGAACATGATTCCGTGATAGGTCGGGTCGATGATGTCCACATCGCTGACCCGGATGCCCTGGAACACCTTGGAAGCGGAGAATACCCAGATGGCCGGGAAGGTCTGTGCGCCCCAGAAATGTCCGCCTGAGCGGACGACGGAGATATTCTGGAAGTTCGTCGTCGGTGATGCCCCGAAACCGTTCATCGGATAACCGAAGTCCAGCGAGCTGATCGTAATCCCGGAGTAGCAGAGAGTATCAGCAATATAGATGTTGCGGAAGGTATTCGCATACCCGCCGTAGACGGCAAGACCGGCTGCCCGCCAGGTCAGGATGGACGTCAGATTCTCATAGACATTGTCCTTCATGTCGGAGCCGCCGGAATCGATCGCCGAGAACAAGGCGAAGCTGTCATCTCCGGTTGCCCGCGCCTCGATGTTAGACACGAGATTGTTCGTGCTGCCGTTGGTCATATTGATGCCGTCGGCAAAGGTATTGCGGATGCGCGAGTTTTTAATGATCATATAATCGGTATTCGCGCCCCAGTACATACATACCTGATGCTCCGTCCAGATGTTGTCGATCGTTATGTTCGCCACATTGGAGAAGTCGAACACCTTGCCGGGGCCGTCAATCCGTGAAGTATAGTTGCCGAAGTAAGCAAACCCCGAGAAGGTTGAGCCATTCGCTGAATCTGTCGCGCGGAAGCCGATGTCTGTATTCGACTGGTTGAGCGGTGCGTAGAACCGGGTATACCACGGTCCGGCTCCGATGATCTTCACTGCCTTGCCGTAGACCTGGAATTTATTCGAGGTCTCATAGTTTCCGGCAGGAAGATAGACACCCGCAAGATTACCCGTTGTATCCATACGGACCTTATCCAGCGCATTCTGCACATCTTGATGCGTGAATCCAAGCGGAACGGTATACTTGGCCGGGTCTGGATTGGCTATCGGCGAGACTTGCTCCAGGCTGATGAAGTCAATGGCATATTGCGAAGTATTGGCTGCATCCTTCTGCAGCCGGATCGTGCTGCCTGCCGGAATCGTGCTGTCGAACATGATATTCGCTTCGTCATAGATGTGGCGCGGGGAGCCGGCACTCGGCGAATTGCCGGGACTGGCCTCCGAGCCATACAGCCAGGCGTATTTGGAGGTCAAGGTAATGGCCTTGTTGAACACTCCATTGACGTAGATGTTGAGTGTAGCTGTGGTGCCGTCACCGCTCGGAGCATCGGGAATAGAGAACCGGGTAACCAAGGTATTCGTGCTGGCTTTGGTCGTGAATTCAACATAGCTGCCAGTGGTATTTAGCGTAACGGCCCGTCTGCCTGAAGCTTCACCGGCCAGATCACCGATATTGCGGTTCGGTGCCAGCTTGACAGCTCCGCCGCCGATCACTCCATCTTCTGCCTCATACATGTCGTAAGGCATATTGGCCCCGCGTCCGATGTAGAGCGACTGGTTCTGGATGTTGTTGGCCCGCTTTACCGCCAGTTCGTTGCCATCCACGGCAATTTCTGTTTTGACATTATATTTTCCGTTCACCGCCGTCCAGGTCCCAAGAGCCACAGGGGCCGTAGTACTTCCGGCAGCAATGACACCGTTATAGGAGCCAGTCAACGTTCTGAGGACTGCGCCTGTCGTAGCATCGGTCAAGGTCAGCGTAATGTTGTGCGCACCGCTGGCTGAGGCCGCCGTTCCCTGATTCTTAATGGCTACCGAGAAGCTGACCGTGTTGCCTGCTGCCGGGTTGCCGGGAGACCAGCTTACCGGAGAAGCAATCAGATCCGAGCTGGATACCGGATTCACAGTAAGGCCCGTAGGATGGGCATAGCTGTTATTGCCCTCATTCAGCTCAATGACATTGTTGTTCTCGTCAACCTTGGCGCTTACCATATAGGTTCCGGCATCCTTGGCTCCGAGGCTGAAGGATACATTCGCGGAAGCTCCGGCGGCGAGCGCACCCACCGGGGCTGTCCCGGCAAGGGTGGTTCCGACATAGAAGCTGACTGTGGTTGCGGCCGAAGCCGCTGAGCCGATATTCTTGACGCTGGCACTCAGCGTGAGGGCATCGGTCTCCACCGGAGCGGACGGACTCCATGACATTCCGGTTACCGTCAGGTCAGGATTCGCCGCCGGTGTGCCGATAATCTGAAGCTCGGCTACCTGTCCGGCGCCTGAACCGGAATTCGCCGTGATTCTGAGTTGCAGCTCACTGACTGTAGCGGTCACCGGAATGGTCACTGAATTGCCGCTGGCCGGATTAAACGTATACTCCGCCGCAGGTACCAGACTGGTGAACGTTCCTGTGGACTGGTTATGTCCCAGCACCTGGATCGTCTGGGTACGGGTTGACCAGGCGGCTGCCGGATTGAGCTTCACGACCACCGAGGTGACATTGGCATTCGCGCCGAGGCTGACAGTCAGCGTATTCGGGTAGCTGCCGCCCGCACCCTCCCAGTAGGTAGTGACATCTCCATCATTGGCATTGGAGGGGACGAAGGTGAAGACGGAAGAAGAAGCATGGATAGCCTTGCCGACCGCCAGATTCGAGCCGGGCCCCGTGCTTGGGGTGGCCGTTGGCGTGGTCGTCGGAGCCGGAGTTGCCGTTGGGGCTACAGTAGGTGTAGCCGTCGGTGCAACGGTCGGCGCGATCGTTGGAGCTACGGTTGGCGTAGCCGTTGGGGCTGCGGTCGGCACAGCCGTCGGAGCTGGCGTAGCCGTTGCCGTCGGCGTCGAGGAAGCGCTCAGCACAAGCTGATCCAGATTCACATTGCCGGAGTCAGACGCATCATATTTGTAAGCAATGGTGTTGGTTCCGGCGTTCAAGGCAAGAATCTCTGCCTGTGTCGACCAGGTATCCCAATTCGAGAGATTGGCAAGCGAGGTCTGCTTGACCTTCGTTCCGTTCACGTAGATACTGAGGGTCTTGGTACTCCCGGACGCATTGGCATACCGCAGGGCTGCGCTGTAATTCCCTGCCGCCGGAGCCGTTACCGTGAAGGTTGTGACTGCTCCCTGCGTCAGGTAGCCATCTACGAAGGCAGAACCGGTATAGCCACTGTGATCGGTATTCGTCTTGGCCCCGCCGGATAAGGCAGCGGCCTCCGCTTCATAGGTTCCGGGTGGCGAGGCCGTGGTGCCGTACACCTCAATCTCCGACAGCTGCGCTGCGGGCCAGCCGGTGTTGCCCGTGAAGTTGATTTTGACATACCGGGCGGTTGCAGCTGTGAAGTTGATGGTGACGGAGTTCGCACTGCCCGGATTGAAGGCATACCCCGCAGACGCCGCCAGATTGCTGTAAGACGCATCATCCGTACTGCCTTGCACAGACAGCGTCTGTGTTCTGGCTTCCCAGCCAGCAGGCAGCTTCAGTACAACCTGATTCACACTGCTGCTGGCACCCAGATCCACCTTGATCCATTGCGGAAAAGCATTGCTGGCACTCTCCCAGTAAGTACCCTGGTTACCGTCATTGGCATTCGCTGCTACATACACATCACCGACTGAGCTTGCGCTGATCGTCTTGCCCTGAGCCAGATTGCCTGCCGCCGCCCCCACTGCCGGAAATAACGCGAGCTGTCCCACACATAACACAAGCATCAGACCGTACATCAGGAATGTCCTTGCTACCGAAGACCTGGTTCTGCTGATCATTTGACAACCACCTCCCATAGATTATGGTGCCACCTTCGAGTATGCGCTCTCATAAAACAAATTATGGTAATAATATAAGATAGAGCCTGGCTCAGGTCGATGGCGTATTCTATGAAAAGTATGTGCGTACATACGGAGCGCTCAGGGAGAGAATGGACCTAACTGAAGTCGGCATACCCGCGGACGGCAGATCCTTTTACAATGAATACAACAACAAGCCACAGCGCAGGAGGAATCAGCTATGAATGAAAGTACCAGGCAGGAGCTATTATCCAAAAACGAAAAATTGATCAACATGGTGATCGAGCGGGCCAAACGGGATTATCCAGAGGAGATTGCGGTGATCGGGCTTACGGGCTCTTGTTGTACCGGGGATTATCATGAGAAAAGCGACCTGGATCTGATCATCATCAATAATAACAATCAAGGCTGGGGCATCTCGTCCTGCTTCATTCTGGGGGATGTCGGTTATGATATCTACTGCACTCCTTGGGAGACCCGGATCGAAGAACAGGCCGCTCTTGAAAGTCCGATGATCTCCTCTCTAATAGATTTGCAGGTGCTCTACTATGCCAAGCCTGAGGATCTGGAGAAGCTTAGGGTCTATCAGCAACGGGCGCTGGATGCTCTGGCGAAGCCCATGGGACGCGATTCTCTGGAACGGGCGAAGAAGTGGATCGATCTGGCCAAGCAGGAATATGCGAATATTTGTCTTACAGAGGATAAGGGAGCCGTAAGGCTGGCTTCAGCGGAGTTGGTCTACAATCTGGTGAACGCTTTGACGCATATGAACAATACTTATCTGAAAAGAGGGCTGAAAAGATACCTGGAGGACACCGCAGCTTACCGCTACCTCCCTGAGAATTATGAGACGAATTATATGAATGTGATCTGCGCGACGACGACGGACGAGATCCGAAGTACCTCCGGCATTTTGCTCAAAAGTATCCTTGATCTGTACAGCACCCTGTATCAGAAATATGTGGAACAGCCTGTTCCTACCTATGATAATCTGGCGGGCACCTATGAGGAATTATGGTGCAACTACCGCAACAAGATCATTGCCAGCGCTGAAAGTAAGGATGCTTCTTACGCCTTCTACGCCGCCATGGGAGCGCAAGGTCTGCTGGATGAAATGACTGAGTCGCGGGGAACCCGGAAGTTCGAACTCATGCAGTATTTTGATGCAAGTAATCTGGATCTGTTCAAGGACCGGTTCCTCCTGGCAATGGATGACTATCTGGAGGAATATCAGCGGGTCGGGCGGCAGCCCCAGCGTTACGATACTTGTGAAGAGCTGTACCGGCAATATATGAAAAAGTAACAGATATGCAAGATCAAGCCCCCTCCCTTCGTTCAGGTTGGGGGCTTGCCTAATTATACATTGAAACGTGCTACCAGACCTTGCAGACCTTGCGCCAGCATGCTGAGTGCACTGGCAGAAGAGGCGATCTGTTCCACTGAAGCCATCTGCTCTTGTGATGCGGCGGATACTTGCTGTGTACTTGCCGCTGTAGTCTCCGAGATATGCGTAACGTTACGGATAGAGTCTACAATCTCTTCGGTCGCTGCCGTGATTTCTTCTACCGCGCCGGATACCTCCTGAACCTGTCCCGCTAGTGAATCAATCGAATGGCGGATGGCATTGAAGGACTGCCCGGCCTCTTCTATGATCCGAGTTCCCCCCAGCACTTCGTTCATGCTGTTCTTCATCACCTTCACTGCATGATCTGCATCGGCCTGGATACCGGTTGCCATTTCAGCAATCTGATTGGCGGAATCTGCGGACTGCTCAGCCAGTCTGCGCACTTGATCGGCTACCACAGCAAAGCCTCTGCCGTGTTCTCCGGCCCGGGCCGCTTCTATGGTCGCATTCAGTGCCAGCATATTCGTCTCCGAGGCGATCCCCTTGATCACACCGACAATGCTGCTAATGTCCTGTGAACGCTTCATGAAGCCCATAACCTTTTCCGATAAGGACTGAATGGATTCGTTGATGGATTCCATCTGCCGGACGGCAGATTGCAGGGATTGATCCCCGGCAACGGCATAATCTGCAGAACGCAGGGAAGCTTCCGAGATATCCTGTACACTGGCAGCAATCAGCTGAATTCCGTCCGACATTTCAATAATGGTGTTCATGTTAGTCTGCAGATCATTCATCTGCATGCCCGCACCACTTGCGACCTCACCCATAATCCCGGAGATCTTCTCGGTCGTTTCGGCGGTCAATCCGCTATCCGAGGTCAGCTTCACTGAAGAAGCCGCCAGACCGTTCGCGGATAGCTTCACCTGGGTGATCATCGTTGCCAGATTATCGGTCATTGTATTGAAATTCCGGGCCAGCTCACCGATCTCATCCTTCGTCTGCACACTAAGCTTGCGGGTTAGATCGGCATCGCCGTCGGCAATCTCCTGAAGCTGCCTGTTGACATCCTTCACCGGCTTCAGTATCCGTGCAGACAATACGAATGCGATCAACAGAGCCAGTACCACCGATAATCCCGTCACCCCCATGCTGGTAATCATAGAGGAGCTGCGGTGGGTTGCCGCCTGACTCTGTTCCTTCATAATTTCATCATGCAGCATCGTCTCGAACACGAGCTGTGAATCGATGATCGTCGTAAGGGAGAGGCTTGTGAACGACTTCTGCGCTTGCGGGAAGTTCCCTTCCTTGGCCAAGGCAAAAGCCTGCTCCAGCACCGTCAGATAATTGTCCCATTCTCCCTCCAGATTCTGAATTCCTGCAAGCTCCGCTTCATTCAGACCGGCTCCCTTAAGCTCTTCGACTGAGGCTGTAATCTCTGGTATCTTGGCTTCATAGGCGGTCAGATTGGCTGTTCTCTCCTCCGTGGTATTACTCATCACATACCTTGCGGCCAGACCGTCCGCCGTCCGGATATCATCGGTTAATTTCTGTACCATCGACAGCTTGCTGTAATTACGGTTGATCTGCTCTGTAAGCATAGTCACCTTAGCCTGAAAAATAGTACTGCCTAGTATAGCGAGAATGAACACGATAATAACAGCGGCGAAACCAAACATGATTTTGGCCCGGATTCCTCTAAGTCTGTTGAACATGATAACTACCTCCACTCAATATGTAAGCTCTACTGTGTAACCTCTATGTATCGTACATCTTCATTCTTAAATGAAACTGAAATACGCTGCCGGGAGCACAAAAAAACCTCCCCCCCTGCCAAAAGCAGGAATGGAGGTTCTATGAATTACGTCCCTTAATTCCGGTTCAATCATACAGATTCCCGTTCGCAAGCATTGCCAGCCGCTCCTCATCCCGCACAATCAGCCGGCCGTTCCTGCGTTCAATAATCCCATCTTCAATGAGGCGGCGCACTACCCGGTTCAGATGCCGGTAGCTGGTGCCGAGCAGATCGGCGGTCTCTGTCAGCGTGGAGGTGCGGATCTCTTCTACGCGCTGGGCGCCAGTGTTGTCCGCGAACAGCGACATCAGGTAGCTGGCGAACCTGTTCTCCACCGGATAGAGCACATTCATGGCTGAGGTCTGCCCAAGCGTGTACATTTTGTGGCTCAGCTCTCCGACCAGGAAACGCAGCAGCGCTGTATTGTCTTCAATCTCCCGGAGCAGCAGCTTCCTTCCGGCGACAAGCAGCAGGCTGTCCCCTACGGAGACCACTTCATTCTTGACGGGATACTGGCGCAGCAGCTCCACATCCCCGATCACCGACATCGGCCGGGCGAACCGGACCAGCATCGACTTGCCGTTAGGCAGCAGCGTATGAATCTTCAGCTTGCCCTGCATCAGGAAAAACATATTCTCCAGCCGGTCGCCAACCGAGCAGACTGCCTCCCCTCCGCCGTAACGCCGAAGCTCCATTTGGGCAATGGCGCTGCTGCTGAACATGGCTGTGAGACCATTCTGCTCGGTAAGGCTTCGAACCGCCTCCGGATTTATTATCGATTGCATGAGGTTCTTCTCTCCTTGTGTCATTTCTGCTGAAATTACTGTATCACAAGCCTGAGCACAGAAGCTATTTCTGCGTTACCTCTCCGACAAAATAATTCTCAAGTGCTCTACGCTCCCGGTGATTCGCCAGATTGAACGAAGGCCAGCTCCGCTGGGGCTGGGCGCGATCAGACAGTCTGCTGCGCAGCGCCTCGTCCAGAATCCCCTTCTCCTGCTTGCTGAACCCGATCAGCTCTGGAACCACATCTGCAGAGAGTCCGGCCAGGTAACCGGCATCCAGTGTGCCGCTTGCTTCATAACGCTGGATATTCTGCTTCGCAATGATATGATCCATCCCTATATAGTTCATCAGCACGTAGGAGAGCAGGCCGAGCACGATGTAACATTTTAGAAGCGGGAAGGGTTCCCGGCTAATCCGCACGGCCGCCAGCACCAGCAGCAAGCTGAGGAAGATCATGAAGGCATGCACCAGGAACCGGATGTAGGTGTAACCGTACGCCTCTTCATATAGAGTCAGCCGCGAGTACGCAGAATACAGCATGACCATGGAGCATAACACCAGAATATACAGCAGGACCTGAATGACCCGCTTCAGAATTCCGCCCGCTTTACGCACTGCCAGCAAGGACAACAGCAAGATCGCGAAGTTAATGGATGTGACCAGAATCAGCTCCAGAAAACCGCTCCGCGCATAGTCCGCATACGTACTGTTCTCCGGCAGAATCCCGTCCCAGGCGCCGAACAAATATGAGAACTGGACACTCACAAATAGCATGTACACCGCATTGATTGCGGTCAGCACGGTAGTGATAATGACCGGGTCATCAAGACCGATACCCTCCTCCCCTGCTTCAGCCACTTCCAGCTTCTGCCCCATCGCATCAAACTCACTGACCAGAGGAGTGCGGATATAGGATTTACTCTGTACGAACCCCCAGACGAAGCCGAACATGCCCAGGCCGAGCAGCAGAACCCACAGACCCCGGAAGATCCAGTCCCCCAGTGAAATATTGTCAAAAATCCTCGGGAGTGCTTCCAGCAGCTGACTGAACACTCCGTCCGCCGTAGAGAGCAGCGAGATCACAATCAGCAGCAGCGGGACGGAAATCAGCAGACCGATCAGCACCCGCATCAATACCTGCTTGCGTTCATTCGGTATCCCGCCTTTGCCCCGGCGCAGCAGCCTCAATGCCGTGGCCCAGTTGCGCAGACTTTGCGGGAACAGATGCTCAAGCGCCGCGCCGATCAGTGCGAGTCCGCTCCAGGCAGGCTTGCGGTAACTAAGCATATACGTCATATGTAATAGAATGAGCACCGGAATAACAACGATATTAAGCGCAAAGAAAAACCAGTTGCCGAACAGCATATAGGTCAGGGACAACAGAAATATGGACACCATCCAAACATAGCTGAACCAGGTCTGCTTGCGTAGCTGCTCCTTGGCGAAATAGAGCATAAAAGCATAAAATGAGACCACAAAAATCGGGTATGAGATCCCCGGCATTTTGCCGTAGAACAGGTACTGATGCACAATCGCAAGCAGAAATGCGGCCAGTAAGGCTACACGCCCAAGCCCCAGTTTGGATACCGTTTGTTCGTCCATGGTAAATTCCCCCATCTTTTTACTGTCATATCCTGATTCTAGCTGATAAAATAAGAAGAAAAAGAGAAATATAATATTATTAATTTCCTATTTTATAAATTAGGCAGGAGGAGAATGTCCCAAATGAAGCTGCACAGTCAATTCCTGAAGCTGCATTCGCAGCATGGTGGTCCGGCCGAGATCTCCGTCACCCTGGACGAATTGGCCTTGACCCTTGGCTGTACCCACCGCAATGCACTGCATGTGGTCCGCAAAATGGCCGATCTCGGCTGGATCACCTGGACCCCCAGCCGGGGACGGGGGCGGCGCTCCAAGCTGGTGTTCCTCGCGGCGGCCGAGGACATTGCCCTGGAATCCATGAAGCAGGCGATAAGCAGCAAGGATATCAGCAGTGCGCTGGAGGGCATCCGCGGACATGCCCGCACCTCATCGCTGCAGGACACACTGCAAGGCTGGCTGCTGGCTTACTTCGGGCATCATGCCGAGGTGCACAGCGACAAGCGGATCGATACGCTGCGGCTGCCGGTCACCCAGCAGCTCCATACCTTCGATCCGCTCTATATGAATTTGCTGGCGGAGTCATTCGTCTCCAGCCATGTTTTTGACGGGCTGGTCGGCCGCAGCGGTGAACGCGGCAAGGTGATCCCCGGCCTGGCCCATGCCTGGGAGATAGACGGGAGCCGGACGGCCTGGACTTTTCATCTGCGCAAGGAGGTCTTGTTCCATCACGGTAAGGTACTGACCGCCGAGGATGTGGTCTACTCGTTCGAACGAATGATGTCTACCTCGCAGCGCATGCTGTACAGCTATATTGTCAAAGAGATTCAGGAGGTCCAGGCCTTGAATGCCTCTACTGTCCGCATCCTGTTGAAGAAGCCGAATGAGCTCTTCATTCCCTTCCTCTGCACCAGCCGGGCGGCGATTGTGCCCCGCGATCTGGAGTCCATTGGAGAGAATCTGTTTGGACGCAGGCCGGCGGGCACCGGTCCGTTCAAGGTCGTAGAGATGAATGAGGATAACTGTGTGCTGGAGGTTTTCCCTTATTATTTTCAGGGGCGGGCCCATCTGGACCGTGTAGAGATTATCTATGTCCCATGGAGCCTTGACCGGGAGCCCTCAGAGACCGGCTCTGCCTTCCATGTCATCCCGAATCCGTCAGCAGCGGGCGCAGACTCTCTAAGCAGAATCCACTCCGAGTCCTATGTCCGCAAATTCGTAACCTGCAACACGAAGAAAAAGGGACCGCTAAGCGATCCCCTTCTCCGTGCCGAACTGCTGTCCTGTCTGCATGAAGCGCCGAGAGTGCCCTTCCGGCATTTCGCAGCGCCTCCGGCTGAAGTCTTGCAGATTGCCACAATCCCGCAGTACGCCGGGGATGCCGAATACATCGCCGCAAGACTAACGCAGCATGGATATTCCTGCAAGGTGTTATCCGTGTCGCCGGAGGAATTCAAAGGTCCGATCCGCCTGAAATCCGACCTGATCGTCTTCTCGCTGCTCCGCGACCAGGACGAGCAGCTCCGGCTGTACGACCTGTACCTGACCCTCTCGCAGCATATCGAGCCACGCACCCGTGCGGGTATTGAGGGCAGGCTGCGCCAGATCTCGCGGGAGCCTGACGCCGCCGTTCGGTCGGAAGGCTTCCGGGTGATCGAGGATACTCTAACCCGTGACCACCAGCTGCATATTCTCTACGAACGGCCTGCCGAGACCGCCTATCTGCCCTCCGTGCGCGGGGTGACCTTCAACAGCCAGGGCTGGGTCGATCTGCGCCATCTGTGGTTTCCGCCGGAGCTGTAGATATGAAGTAGAAGTTCGGGGGAGGCTGACTACACCGCCAGACTATATTAGGACCAGCAGCCTCCTTTATTCTGTACCGGGTAAATACGTATCCAGACCTCTGCGCACCAAATTAGGCGAGACTGGCTTCCGGCCGAGTTCCCTGGACCAGATCGAGAGCTGGCCGATGTGATGAATCTCATGCGCGGCAACATGGCGCATCACTTCGCCCCATCTATGCTGGGTAACCTGCCCATCCGGCCGCTCCTCCCTTAGAATCCTCTGTTCCAATCCCTCATTCCAGGCCACTATGAAGGACTCCACCTCCGGCCGGAAGCGTGCGTCCACCTCTCTGATTTTCTGCAAAGTATTGTACTCCGTGAAGTCTAAACGGATATCCGGCTTACCTTCCATATCCCGGACCCAGCTTAATTCCACATCCACAATATGCACCAGCGTCTGCAGGATTCCGCCCACCCCGCCAATGCGTGTCTTCACCCGTTCTTCTTCCGGCAGCTCCTCACACCATTGATACCATTCCTCGCGGACCTGCCAGTTATAACGAAATAAGGTTTGCATGGTTGTCCTCCTTAGATTTGAACTCAAAGCTTGGTCGTCGCTGCGGTGAACATTTGGCCCTCCGGCCGCTGTTGTGTTTGGATTTCCTGATTTAAACCGCTTCTAGCGGTAGAAATCCAAACACAAAGGCGGACGCTATCGCTCCTCCAGTTCCAAATTTCCCCTCCGCTTCTTTTTGCTTTTTGTTGATTGCATTAATGCTTCTTATAAAGCGGAAAATCCCGTGACATAGCGGGTGCTATCGCCCCCAGAGTTCCAAAATCCCTCTCAGATTCTTTTGCTTTTTGTTAAATTCTTTAGTGCTTCTATATACCTTACCCTTTCCTGCGCCGGATGCTATAGAATCTCATCGCTGTGGGAATGCCCTTGATCTCCAGCACCCCGCTATAGATCAACTCTCTCACCCTGTACTCAAAATAAGCATCACCGACATACTGCTCGCAGTATCCGAGCGCCTCTCCGACTAGCCGGGCTGATTTCAGGAATCCATCATCCCCTGGCGGCGGCTGAAGCGAGTCCAGCTTCTCCAGCAGATAGCTGTCGTAGTAATCAGCGGGTACTTCCAGCACAGTATCCTCATGCCAGATTCGCAGGACGCCGGACTGCCTGGTGATCTCCTTCCATTCCTGAGACAGCCGCGCAATATCCACGGCAGTTAGCCTGCTGCCGTCATTAATCCGCAGAAGCGCTTCCCTAAGCTTGTCTGACGGAATCTCACCGGAATGATAGTAATTTATATAAGCATCCGGCCGGTTGAACAGTTCCTCACAGATTGCGCAGGCATCACACACTATGATCTCGTTCGGTCTGTTCCCCAACAGATGAGCAATAAGACGCAGCCCGGTCTGCTCGCAAGCATTGCCACTGGTCCAGATTATAATCTTGGCCTGTGCAGAAATCTGCTCCAGATTGTCCAGCAGCTCCGTATACTCTTCTTCACAATCATATGAGACATTATAGTTTTCCGTTATATTTTGGAGGAACCAGTCGCTGCGGAGCTTCCTGCCCACTGGCGTATCCAGTTCGCCTAATGGACCTATAGCGTAATTCTCCCGCATCGTAACAAGCTTGTGTGTATCAATCCATCCGAGTCCTCTCAATGCCTCTTTCACACTGCCGGTGAAAGAGTCACCGCACAAAATATGTACATGGGTACAATCCGGCGTGGGGTCCCAGAATGCCCGTTTGGCCGGAAGTTCAATCAGACTCGTGTAGTATTCCAGCAGTGAGGCAACGGGTTCTGCGATCTGTTGTTCGAGCGGCCCTTCAAGCAGCTTACTCTGCTCCTTTACCCGTCCGATCTGCACCAGAATCCGAATCAAATACAACTTCACTTCATCTTCACTCAAAGTGCTTACAGCTTTTTTGATCGCCAGTATATCTTTCACATGCTCACCTCTGATTGTTTCTTTACTTCCCTGAGACGTCGAGCAGGCGTCCTTTTACAAGTAAATAAGCAGGAGTACTCGGTGTTTCGGTTTTAACGGTAACCTCAATCGTTCCATCCTTACGAACAGCTGGTCTTTCCCGCTTCTGCGCCGGAAACTGAATCAATTGATCATCATAAAGTATATACGCTGCTACATCCGCCGCTCCTTCAGAAACATCCTTACCTGTTATATTCTTCGCCTTCACCGTGAAGCTGCCTTTTACAGGGTCAAAGGTGTAAGACACTGGCCGGAACGCATCATCGCTAATGATCTTCCCCGGTGGGGAAGTGAAGGGTCCTTTCTCAGTGTCCTCTAAAGAAAGCTTGATGATATCCGTCTGCATCAGGGTTTCACCCGTCAGCGTGTAGAGCTGATTCGCCTGATCCCATTTGCTCACAATGCCCAGACGTCCGGCCAGCACACTGACCGGAATGAACATCGAATTCTGCTCCATCACCGGAACCGTGTCCATCGACCCGGCAACTCCGTTAACCGAAATAGATTTGGAACCAATTGTGAACTTAACTGTTACACTATCCTTTTCGATGGCAGCCGTTCTAGCCTTGGCATCATAGCTGACCTTCGCCCCCATCAGCTCGCTAATGGAGCGAAGCGGGATCATCGTCCGGTAGTTGGCATCCACATATGGTGCCTTCGGTGCCGTATAGAGCACATAATAATCGTTGATTTTCAGAAGCGCAGGGTATTTCTTAGCCGCTGCCTCTACCTTTCCCGGATTCATACCCGTCAACATGGCGAAGCTCAACCCCGCAGCCAGTAAGGCTGTCAACACTTTTTTACCTGTCTTCATCCCAAACATCCTCTCTTTTCCTCTATTTCATATTTTTCTATCATCTTTCTTATTACTCCAAATTTCCGCATCAGTTGCGCCTCTCTACTAAAATCTAACAACCGGCACAGGGATGCAGTGTCATTTTCGTGACATGCCTTTTCTCAGCTTGAACACGTAAAAGCCGTTTGAATACTGACTTGAGATATTTATAATTAGAGTGAAGTTATTGCAAAGGAGATTATTATTATGAGCTATGATATTCATATTACAAGAGCAAATCATTGGACAGAGAGTACGGAAAACCCCATTTCACTTGACGAGTTAAAGGATATATTTTTGAATAAAAATGATTTCGAGTATTCGAATATTTTCACAACATCTGGCCCATTTCAAATATCAATAAGTGGTGATTTTTTCATATGGAAGGTTGATGAAGTAACGGTTCCTTTTCGTTATTCTAATGGTAGACTTACAGTTTCCGGAGCCGATGAAGGCAATGTGATTGATAAGATGAAGGAGATTGCAATTGAACTTAATGCCAAAGTACAAGGGGATGAAGGAGAATTATACTAAAAATGTCCAGAATTTATAAACCGCTCAATGATCTCTCCAGCGAGGAGATAAAGGACCGTCTAAAAAGAAATGACACCGCTGATCTTCTGACGCTCCCTCTTTCTGTCGGTGAATACCATTCGAACTGGAAGTTCGCTCAAGATATTTGTGCCCGGCTCTCTAACCATGAATCAGCTGCTGTTCGGGCTAATGCTATTTTGGGATTCGCATATATTGCAAGGACAAAGGGACAATTAGAGAAACACATCGTTAAACCCATTGTTCTGAGAGAGCTTCGTGAGAATAAAGAATATGAATGGAGAATTCTTGATTCGATTGAGGATATTAATTTTTTCTTGAAGTGGAACATCGGAATTAGAATTATTTACGAATGCGGGGATGAACACATTGGCTATTAATACAAAGGGAAGAAGAAAGTTCGTTCATGGCGAAAAGAGTTTTTTCTGGTATGTCAAAGAAGATGATGAAGACTACGGACGGATCAAACTATTAATTGTTTCGGAAGATAAAAAATTCAATGTTTCCTATGAAGTTGTGGGATGACAACGTTATAACGCCGAGCCTTGTGAAAACTATAATTGAATGGAGCCTGAAGGATAAAGAAAATCTCAATTTCGTGGATTGGGAGGAGTGGCGGAAGGGATATTTGGAACTGTAGGAGCCGCAGCGGCCGAAAGTCCAAACGATCCCTGGAGCCAAGACTATTCCCAAAGTAAAGCGGCTCCAGCTCAGATGACCACCTGACAATATGCTGCATGGATAATCAGGCTACGATTACTACCGGATGATATGCTTCTTACGAAAGGAGGGATTGCGTGGAGTGGCTGGAGCGAATGAACCGGGCGATCGGTTATATTGAAGATAACCTGGAACAAGACATTGACTACGATCAAATCGCTAAAATCGCCTTATGTTCAGTTTACCAGTTTCAACGTATGTTTTCATTTGTACTTGATGTCCCGTTATCCGAATATATCAGGCGCAGAAGACTGACGCTGGCTGCGTTTGATCTAAAGGACAGAAAAAACACTGTGATGGAGATAGCCTTGAAGTACAGGTATGAATCACCGGAAGCCTTCTCCCGTGCATTTCACAATCTGCATGGAATGACGCCTACATTAGCGCGTAATGCCGGAAGTGAGTTAAGAGCCTATCCGCGCATCTCCTTTCAAATCATCTTAAAGGGAGTGACCGGAATGAATTACCGGATGGAGAAACGGGATGCTTTTCAAGTGTATGGGCTGGAGGACATCTACCAGTACGACACTATTGCGAATGAAGCGGGCGTAACGATCCCGGAGGTTTGGCAAAATATCTGCAAGAATGGTGAGTTCGAAAGTTTAGCCCAATCGGTAAGCGGGGCTTGGAGAGACGAAGGCAATTTCTGCAAGGAACTTGGAGCAGTCTTTGCATTCGATGCCTACACCTTCACAAGCAACTCGACCTTCCCTTATCTAATCGGGTGCTACAGAACGCCAGGCAGCCAAGTGAACGGATACACTGTCGTTGATGTTCCCGCATCTACGTGGGCCGTGTTCTCAACACTCCATGACGGGAACGGCAGCGGCAAGTACGATCTGCAGTCATTGAAGAACCGGATCTTCTCTGAATGGCTGCCAACCTCAACCTATACGATTCTGGACGGCGGTAATTTCGAGATGTATGGTACAAGCGCAGACGGCTATGAATATTGTGAGCTCTGGTATAGAGTCGGGGAATAGGATGAAAAAAGCGGTGCCCGGAAAAACCGGCCACCGCTTTTTTGTCACCAGAAGTATAAGGTTAGTAACATTCACTGGTTTTGAACTAAATGTTGAACATTCATCTCTGATTTAGAATTCATTCTATATAAAATGAGCGTAGCGATCATAGCAATCGCAACCCCAGCAGCACCAATCCATGTTATAGATGTAAGCGAGGCCGTTCCAATGGCTACTCCACCTATACCAGCACCCGCTGCCATAGCAAGCTGCATCATAGACTGATTAAGACCAAGCATCACACCTGAGGCTTCGGGTTCAATTGTCGTTAAATGATATTGCTGCGTTGGACCAGAGGACCATGCGGAGAAGGACCACAACAATAACACAACCATTACACCAATGAGCGTATTCGTCACAACAGACAATAGGATCAGCATTACAATATGAAGTATCAATCCGCTGAATAAGGTTCGGTTAACCCCCCAACGGTCCGTGCTGAAGCCACCGATTTTGGAGCCTATCATGCTGGCTATTCCAAATATAAGCAGAGCGCCGCTGAGATATTTATCACTTATACCCGATACTTCAAGCAGATACGGTGAAAGATACGTATATGCTACCGAATATCCGCCAAGCCAGAAGAAGGTAATCGAGAGTCCCAATGCGACCTTAGGCTTTTGTAGCAAACGTAATTGTTGCCGTAATGGAATAGGTTCATCTCCCTTAACATGCGGGATAGCGAAAGAAAGTATAATCATTGCGAGAATCCCTAAAAGGGCAATACCCCCGAACACAGATTTCCAGCCAAGCGTATCCGCTGCAATGCGCCCAAGAGGAACCCCAATGATTAAGGATGCTGTAAAGCCCATTACGACCGTTGCAATCGCGCTTGCTTGTTTACCCTCAGGGGCAATTTTCGCTGCAATGTTTAAGGCGGTAACAACCACTATCCCTGCGCCTATGGCCATAATGATACGGGCAACTACAAACAATCCATACCCGGGCAAAAGAACGGCGAGAATGTTAGATACCACAAACAAGCCTAGACCCATCATGATTAATTTCCGTCTGTCTATACCTGCGGTTACAGCCATAAGAATTGGAGTGAATATAGCGTAGACTAGCGAAAAAATCGTAATTAATTGCCCGGCTGCAGCAACTGACACACCTAGGGAAATGGATACCTTATCTAAAATACCAGACAAAATATACTCCGACGTTCCTACCAAGAAACTAACAATGGCTAAAATATACACTTTCCAGCTTACAGACATAAAATGATACAACTCCTTTAAATATTTTTGAATATACAATTCGTGAATTGTCGATATGATATTTAAAAAAACATATCGCGAATTGTCGAATCATATTGCCAAGATAAAGCTGAATTCTGTGTAAAGAACTCAGTTTCATCTCTCTTACATCTCACTCATCGTGTACTGAGCTAACTGACGTATGGCTTCCTCGTCTCTCTGATAGTATGTAAATTTGCCTATACGTTTTGTGGTGATCAATCCTGCCCGCTGCAACATCGTAAGATATTGAGAAGCCGTAGACTGAGTCATGTTCAGCTTGTCGGTTATTTGACTTACACAAACCCCAATCTCCTCCATATCCACTCCTTCATGGGGTTTAAAATGAACGTATGGCTCTTTGAGCCAATGTAAGATCTGTAACCTGGATTCATTTGATAAAGCCTTAAATACATCGATTGGGTTCATAATTTTTATTATATCGATGATTTGCGATATGTCAATATAGGAGCCTTAAGTTAATGTGTGATGCTGCGTTCGAAGCCAACCTTCAGTGATAGTTGCATTCTGTACACTTAAAAACCGCATAAAGACAGGCTTCCTCCTTCTAACTGTAGTCTGTACAACTAAATCTGCCCAAAAGCGTGCGATCCCCGATATATAGACAGTTTAATTGTACGAAATACAGCTAAACGCACAATCGGCGGTATATCAGACGATATAGATGTACAGAGTGCAATTAAGCATATCCCCTTGCCCTTGCCTTTATCCTTTCCCCTCTGCCCTACTCCCACAGCTAGTGAACTTGGTTCTCCCCTATTTGGGAGGAGTGGCGGAGGGGATGTTTGGAACTGTAGGAGCGGCAGCGTCCGCCTTTAGATTTGGATTTCTACTGCAGACTGCGGTTTAAATCAGGAAATCCAAATCTAACAGCGGCCGAAAGTCCAAACAATCCCTGGAGCCACGACTATTCCCAAACTCCCGGAGTGTCTAAGTTCACTTCACCGACCCAATCATCCCAGCCACAAACTGCTTCTGCATCACGAAGAACACCAGCGCAGTAGGAATCGTGCCGATTACAATCGCGATCATAATCATCCCGTAATCCGGGGCGTAGCCTGATCCGAGGGTGGAGATGAGCAACGGCATGGTCTTGGTCTGCGGCGTCTGCAATACGATCAGCGGCCAGAGATAGTTATTCCAGCTCGACATGAACGTAATGATCGCTCCGGCGGCGTAAGTCGTCTTCATGGTCGGCAGATAGATGCGCAGGAAGATGCCCAGCTCGCTAAGCCCATCCATCCGTCCGGCCTCCAGCAGCTCCTTCGGGAACATCTTGGTGCTCTGCCGGAAAAAGAAGATCAGGAACGCGGTAGTCACCGTAGGTAGAATGACCGAGGTCATCGTATCAATGCCCATCCACGGGAAGACGTTCGAGATCTGCCCGAACATCCGGTACAGCGGGATCATCAGCGCCGCGAACGGAATCATCATCGACAGCAGCAGAATGTTGAATACAATATCCTTCGAGCGGCTGCGGAAGACCTCAAAGCCGTAACCGGCCAGCGAGGCAATTAGCAGCGCCAGCAGCGTGGTGGTTATGGAGATTTTCGCTGAATTCATCAGGGATAACTGCAGGTCCGTGGTGTCCAGCAGCTTACGCAGATTCTCCAGCAGATGAGTGCCCGGCAGCAGACGCCCGCGGGTGACATCCACCGACTGGTTCGTCGAGCTGACGACCATCCACAGGAATGGAAAGATGGAGACAATAGCCGCGATGCTCAGGAACAGATACATGAAGAAACGTTTACTTTTAGCCATTCTTATCACCTGCCACTTTGAACTGGATGAACGACAGCAGCGCGATCATAATGACGATCGAATACGATACGGTGGCTGCATAGCCGAAGTCTGCTGCATATTTGAACGACAAATTGTAGATGTACTGGGAGATCGTCTGGGTCGCGTTGCCCGGGCCGCCCTTCGTGATATTCATGACCTCGTCGAACAATTGCAGCGTCCCGATGGTTGAGGTAATCGAGGTGAACAGGATGATCGGCTTCAGCAGCGGGACCGTAATTCCGAAGAACTGGCGGGAAGCCGAAGCTCCGTCAATCCGGGCGGCCTCGTAGATGGAGTGATCGATATTTTGCAGGGCTGACAGGTAAAAAATCATATTGTAACCCGTCCAGCGCCAAGTGATCGCTATGATAATGGTGATTTTGGCCCAGAACGGATCGGTGATCCATTCAATTGGGGCACTGACCAGATGGAGCTTCAGCAGCATCGTATTCACCAGGCCATTGCCGGAGAACAAATACTTGAATACCACAGAATACGCAACCAGTGAAGTGACACAGGGCAGGAAGATCGCCGTCCGGAAAAACCCCTTGAATCTCAGCTTACTGTCATTCAGCAGCACCGAGATAAACAGCGCGAGGATGATCATCAGCGGCACCTGAACCAGCAGATAGATGAAGGTGTTTTTAACCGATACAATAAATGTTTTGTCAGACAGAAGCCGTGAATAGTTATCGAAGCCGGTGAAGGTAAGATTGCTGCCCGTTCCCGTCTGGAACGACAGAATAAGTGCCTGAAGCATCGGATAGAAATAGAAGACGAAGATCAGAATGACCGCAAGCAGGACGAAGGACCATCCGGTCAACACGCTTTTAGTGCGGAACCTAAGTTTGGAATTTGTTTGATGCACAGCTGCCCAGTCCTTTCCTTATCATTTAAAATAAACCCCGGGCGCCGCCCGCCTCCTGAACTCCCGGAAGCTGCAGGCCACGCCCAAGGTCACTGTATGAGAGCTAACTATTTAATCTGTGACTCGGCCTGGGCCTGGGCATCGCTCAGCACGCTGTCAATATCCTTGCCGTTCAGATAATTCTGCATCTCTACAATCAGAATGTCTTCAATCGCATACGTGTTGATTCCGTAATTGACGCTGGGAATCTGCTCCGTCCAGGCGGCGAAATCCGATACAACCTTCTGGCCGCTGAAGAATTCATTAGCCTGGCTGTAAGCCTCTCCGCCCGCAGCCGCTTTGAAGCTACCGATGACACCGATGTCCGTGAGCAGCTTCTGGTACATTTCCACATTCGAGCCGAAGGTCTTCGCCATGAAGTCTGCTGCCGTCTCCTTACCGTCCACATTCATGACATACCAGGAGCTTCCGCCCAGGTTCGAGGCATGAACGGATTTGTTCGCAGTCAGCTTAGGAAGCGGTGCGATTCCCCACTTGCCGGATTGAGAAGCTTCAGCCGTAATCGAAGGGGTGATCCAGTTGCCTGTCGGCACGGAGGCTACATCGCCGCTGTTCAGGGCGGCTACGAACTGACTCCAGTCTGCATGTACCTTAGCTACGTTTGATTCAGTCAGTTCCTTATAGATTTCAAAAGCTTCCTTAAGCGGTGCATTCCCCGCCAGGTTCGGCGTTTTGCCGTCTTCCTTCAGATACCACTCGCCTGCGGATTGAATCATCACCCGGATCAGCCCGAGGTCGTTCGGGTCCAGCGTAATCAGCGCTTTGCCGGTTTTCTCTTTCACGGCTTTGCCGATTTCAATATATTGCTTCCAGTCGATATCCTGCAGATCGGCCAGCTTGAAGCCTGCCTGCTCCAGATAGTCCGTTCTGACATAGAGTCCGGTAACGCCGGAGTCAAAGGGAACCCCGTACTGCTTCCCGTCCAGGCTGGTCGGCCCGCTTTTGTAATCTGCGAAGTCAGCGCCCTTGATCGAGCTGCTCAGATCGTAGAAGGAATCCTTGTACGATTGCAGGAAGCTCTGGGAACGGTAATCCTCAATCAGCACGATGTTCGGCAGACCCTTGGTGGTTCCGGAATTTAGCCCCGTGTTCAGCTTCTGGATAATATCCGCCTGTGCATATTCCACAATGTTAATTTTCACATCCGGGTTCGTCTTGGCATATTCTGCTTTGGCCACTTCCAGTGCAGCGATGTTGAATGCAGGGTCCCAAGCCCAAATGGTGATTTCCTTCGCCTGTGCAGGCTCTGTAGCTGCTGTATTCTCTGTCTTTCCCGTGTCCGCAGCGCTATTGCTGGTGTTCTTCGACCCGGAGTTCGAGCTGCAGGCCGTAAGCAGAAGCAGGCAAATCAGGACTAACGCAAAGCCTTTTTTCATTGGTAAGCCTCCCCTTTAATGCGCTTTACTGTCTCTCGCTTGAATGTAAGCGCTTATTTATTACATAAATAATCTTATCACCCGCCCCCGGGGAGCCGTTAGAACTTACTTTATGGGGATTGGTCATTTTATCGCCTGATTGTAAGCGTTACCTTGATTGCCGTTTGTTCTTTTTTTGGAAAATGGTAATAATCTCACTTCTTCATCAGCGGCAGGCGGATTCGGATCGCAGTCCCCTCCCCCGGCGCACTCTTAATGGTGACTCCATATTCTTCACCGTACATCAGCACCAGCCGGTCATGCACATTGCGGATACCGATTCCGGTGAACAGCTGGCGCTTCCCCGCAAGGCTCGACATAGGCAGATCAGCCGCTCCAGTATCCATCCCGTCCCCGTTATCCACCACCTCACAGAGCAGAGATCCGGCATCCTGGGAGATGAGGATATGGATATATCCGCCGCTTTTGCGCGTAAACGCATGGAAGAAGGCATTCTCAATGAACGGCTGAATAATCAGCTTCGGCAGATGACAGTCCATACAATCCGGGGAGACGAAGAAATTCACCCGGATCCGTTCGCCGTACCGCACATGGTTGATGAAGACATAGGATTTCAGATTCTCCAGTTCCTGCGTCACCGTAATGCTCTCACTGACATTGCTCAGCGCATTCTGCAGCATCGAGATCAGGGCATGAATCGTCTGCACCGCCTTCTCCTGACTGCCCTGCTGCACCAGGAAGTTGACCGAAGCCAGCGTATTGTACAGAAAATGCGGGTTAATCTGATGCTGCAAGGCCGCAAGCTCGGCATTCCGCTGCTCCTTCTGCGTCTCCACCAGCTTCTCGACATATTCATTCAGCTCGTCCAGCATATAGTTATAGGCATGACCCAGCTCCTGAAATTCAAAGCTTCCCGTAACCGTAATGTAATTGTGGAAGTTACGCTCGGTGATCTTGGACATCTGCCGGGTAAGCAGCGTGAGCGACCGGGTCAGCCTTCTGAAGATCAGGAACACCACGATCAGGGCCACGGCCACGATGGCTGAGCAGAAGAGCACGACCATTTTACCGTTGACCATCTGGCCGAGGGCCGTCTGCTTATCGATCAGGTTCACAATATAGAAATCATAAGACGGCAGGTAATCCGCAATCAGAATCGAATCGGTGCCCTGGAAATCGGTGTTCTGGTAAGCAAGCTGCTGCTCCTCAATCTGCCTCGCCACCTGCAATAGATCCTCTGCCCGCTGGCCCATCAGATCACTACGGTTGCTGGACACTATCATCCCCTGCTTATTCAGGATCACCACATCGTTCCCGGTACTGACAAAGCTGCCGTAGAAGGAGCGGAAATCCTTTTCATGAATGGTAAAATACAGCGTCCCGTAAATATCGCCGGTCGTCCGGTCCATCAACGCTTTGCTGCCTACAATCACCGCTTCCTTCTGCGCCGAATCCGGCATCGTCTCTTCATAGAACTGATACATCAGCCGTTTCGGTTCAGCCAAAGTATTACGTGTCAGCTCATGCTGCTGCAGCTCCCGGTCACTCATCAGCAGATTGTTCGTGTTGGTGGAGTAGCTGCGGCCATTTTTGCCCATGATTTTGATCCCGACCTGGTAGGCATCGAGCGTGGACTGAATCTTCTTCATCTGCGTGGTCATATTGTAATAGGTCCGCAGCATCCGCAGGGAGTCCGAGTCCTCCTCAGACAGGAAGGAACGGATCGTGCCACTCAGCTGGGTATTATTAGTAGCCGTAACGATCGAATAATGAAAAGCTTCAAAGCTCGCCTTAATCTGGCTGATCACCTTGGAATTCGTAATGCTGAACGTATTCATGAACAGCTTCTCCGACATGCGGACGGTCGTCCAGGAGGAGGCGATGGCTACGGCGATGATGCTGAACAGCATAACGAGGAAGATTTTGATGAACAGGCTGTGAAATTTGAACCGCTCCCAGTATCTGCGCATACGCTCTACTCCTGCCCGTAATGCTGACGCCGGTAGCCGCTCGGGGACAAGCCGTAATATTTCTTGAACACTTTGCAAAAATAGCTGTGATCGCCATATCCGACCATGCTGCTAATCTCCGCTATGGGTGCCTCCCCGGCCCGCAGCAGCTCTGCCGCCCTGCCCGTGCGGACCGTGTTGAGATGCTCTTTGAAGCCCTCGTGATTGTAGGTCGTGAACAGGCTCGACAGATAGGAAGGATTGAAATGAAAATGACGGGCCAGCTCCGTAAGGGTTAATGGCTCAGCATAATGCTCCTCTATGTACTGAAGCAGCTTCGTCATACTGGCATTGCCGCCCGGTGCCGGCGCTGCCGATGCAGTCAGCTCCATGATCCGACGCAGGTAATCATCCAGAATCTGCATGGCCTGCTCGGCCGTGCCCGCTTCATCGATGGCCCGGAACAGGCCGTATTTCCCCTCCTCCAGCTCCTGCAGATGACTGAACTGATTCGTAATATTGAAGATAATATTGCCCAGGAAGGACTTAAACTGATACACGTCTCCATCATTCTGGCGGCTGAGCGCATCCACATGCTGATGCAGGTCACCGAATGCTTCCGCCAGCTGCTGACGCTTCAACTGCTCGGTGAATTGCGCCAGATTGAACTTCGGCAACGGAGTCTCCGGATCCGGACGTTTTTCCTGGATTAGCAGGGTCTGCTCCGGCCGGAAAAACCGGCACTGCTGTAGTCTCGCATTGCTCTCCTGCTGGACGGCCGCAAGCTCGCTGAGGGAACTGAATCTCCGGCTGAGCGTCAGACGCAGCTCCACTTCCTGCCCGGCCATCGTATCGGCCGACTGGTGTACAGCCTTTAGCAGCTGCGGCCAATGGGCTTCCTCCAGATTGATCAGCATGAATGTAGTGCCCGAAGGCTCTGCGACTGGAATAATACACTGCACCCGTCCCGGTACACACTGGTTTAGTTCACTGGTGATAGTGGTGATGACGGTGGCGGATGCGGCCTCTTGTGCATTGGCTGCGTTGCTGGCAGTATTGATGTTGATACGGTTCATGGCATTGCTGCTGTTGACTGCGTTAATAGCGGTATGATTCATAGCGTTGTCGCTGCTGACCGCGTTTATGGCGGTATGGTTCATGGCTTCGCCGCCCGGTGCTTGCTGCACCGGTTCCCAGCCCAGCAGCGCGAAGGCGTGATGCGGAAGCTGCTGCTTCACATACGCTTCGCTCTCCGGCGGCAGCCGGTAACCGGCCAGCATCCGGCCGAGCAGGGTATCCAGCGGCTGCGCTGCTGCCTCCGTTTGTCCTCCGGCGGCACTCAGTTCCGGGATGCGGTCCCGGGTTTTTTTTAACACCTGCAATAAGGCCCCGGCTTCCAGCTTCGGCTTCAGAATATAGTCCGCCACCCCATGCTGGAACGTCGAGCGCACATAATGGAACTCGCTGAAGCTGCTTAGCACAATCACCTCGGTAGCCGGATAATCGCGCTTCACCAGCCGGGTTAACTCCTCGCCATCCATCACCGGCATGACAATATCCGTAATGATGATATGCGGCTGCAGGGTCTGCAGCGAATTCAGCGCTTCCCGCCCGTTGGCCGCTTCACCCACGATCTGAAAACCTTCCTGCTCCCAGTCCAGCACATATTTAATCCCTTGCCGGACCAGGATTTCATCGTCCACAATCAGCACCTTGCATATTGGATTCATGATTCTCCCCCGCTTTCTGTAGTCTTGACCTCTGGCCCTAGCCACTATGAACGGATTATAAAGCGCTATCATGGAGATGGTCAAACTTAAAATAAGAGCAGGGAGACATTCCCTGCTCTTGGTTGTGCAATTTTAGTAAAAAGTATGTTGTCCAGTATATACGAAGGAGCATTCCACTCTCCGTCATTCTTAGATTTCCCGCCAGGTAATTGCATTATGTACAGTAGAATCGGAAAAAAAGCGCTCCAAAACGCATTCTAATGTATTTGCTGCAATAGAATTTCTTAAAAGGGTCCATTTCAGGCAAATATCCGAAAATCTAATGTATGAAGTACAATTGATGGCGAAAAAGCTATGGTTTTCCACCTTTTGATTGTACATAATACAATAGACCAGACCTTCATGCCGCTCTTGGGTAGCATTTCAGAGGATGAATTTTCGAAGATGATGGCCCTCAATTTGGCTCCATAACAATGTCATTCGCACGGACACTGCTATTTCAGGCCAGAATATGCCGGGGCAATTTTCAGTTTCTCCAAACATTTATGTCCTCTATGCACCCTAATGCGAGCTGAGATGCTTGCGGTATCCCTCAACCTTCTCTTCCCTGTACCCCATCGCCTCATAGAAAATATGTGCTTCCTTCCGCTTCTCCCCCGACACGAAAATGATATAGTAACAGTCCCGTTCATGCGCAATCGCTTCGATCGCAGTCATCAGTTTCTTGCCAAGCCCCTGCCGCCGTGCGCGCGAAGACACGACCACATTCTCAATCACCATGAACGGGCGGCAATCGCCCACCAGGTCCTGGCAGACAATCCCCATCATCGAGCCTAACAACTCCCCGTCTACAAAAGCACCCAGCAGCACATACCGCTCATCCTCCCGGATTGTCCGATAAGCGGTTTCCAGCTTCACCGGGTCCGTCGGCCCGCCTATTAATTCATCGTAGAGTGTGTTCAGTGCTCCCAGTGATGCGAATTCAATTTGTTCTATCGTTACCATGGCAGGTTGCCTCCCTACTTCTCATTCTTGAGCTCAAACTCCTCACTCTTCCCGTCCCAATCGACAGTGACTTTAATGACGGAGTCCTCTTTCTCTATAGTGCCAGTTCCAGAACCGCCCATTTTTAGCATTCCTGCAAGAACTGGGGCCTCGATATTCTGGCTACCGCCGCTTCCTTTGCCTTTGTAAGTATATTTCATCTGTTTAATCTTTTCGAGATCAGACTGCTCACCCTTGTATTTCAAATCGAAGGTATATTGTTTGGAGCTTTCACTTGTCACTTTATCCTTCTTCGTAATCAGCTTCTGGCTGGCCTCCTGCTTATAGACACCCGACCAGGTGTCCCCCTCGCCCTTGAAGGTATAGTTGAAATGGGTCGTTTCCGTATTGCAGGACGTCAGCAGCAATAGCAGAATTGCCGGAAGCAGCAGCGCACGCAGTATCTTCCTCATGGTCAGCCCCCTTTTCCCATAGATTGAATTAGCGTGAACGTGACATGTATTGCAGTACTGCCTCCACCCGTTCCTCCACCATAAGGTCTCCTTCCAGCCGCAAAAGATCGCCGCTTAGTCCAGCCATCCACTCCTCATGCAGCGTCCGGCTGCGGACCTCCGGTCCTGCCGTATCATACAGCGCCGCCCAAGCCATGAACTCCTGTACATCCTCATATTTATATCCTCCCGGCAGACCTTCATCACCGTATCGTTCATACTCCCGCGCCCGCAGCCGATCCAGACGAACCTGCTCAGGAATCCACAGGAAAATCACTAGGTCAAAGGTGTCGCGCAGCGGATCACCCCATCCACAGAGCGCACCGGACAGAATCCAAGGCTCATTGCGCTTCAAGTCCATCTCCAGTCTGCTCAGACGTGCGGCAACATCGCTCTTGATGCTGTATTTCTGTTCCCAGTAGTAATCGTCACTATCCAACTGAACATGCGGAAGCCTCGCCGCCAGCGCCTTGCCCAAGGTTGTCGTTCCCGCCCCGGAAGCTCCCATAATATGAATTCTGCGGTACATAAGCCCTCCTGAATGAAAGAATCATTGTATCCATTTGTATATTTTACCATGCTGCCCCTTATATATAAACAGCAAAGCCTGATTTTAAAGGATTCCAATCCTCCGGTAGGAAGCAAGTGGACAAACGTATCTTATTTTCTCGAATTTCGGGGATTTCCGGGAAACAAGTGGAAAAAGCACAACTGTTAACTCAACTTTTGAACGCTTTACTTGAATTACGATAATTAAGTGTTGTTAATCCAATTGTTGGCGCTCCATGCCCCAAACAGCCACCAGCAAGTGTACAAAATCCATCTAATTCCTGCCAGTCGTCCCCTCCCACCTCTCCCATAAGCACCGGCGTAAGCCGTAGTCCACAACCCATCGCTCCCAGGCCCCTGGCATCCCGGCTCCCACATTGGTCAACTATATACTCCTGCGCAAAAGCAGACGCAAACAAAGCCGCAGCCTAAGGCCACAGCTTGTTCACCTTCCTAATGCTCAGCGTGCTCCTCAGCTCACATCCGGCGGGATGCGCCGGGCGATGCCGGTAGCGATAGCGGCCCGGATGACAGCCAGACGTACCTGCTCCACAACCTTTTCGTTGAAAATACTCGGAATAATATATTGCTCATTCCGCTCATCCGGGTGCACCACTGCTGCAATGGCCTGCGCCGCTGCCAGCTTCATCTCCAGATTCACCGTCTTCGCCCGGCAATCCAGGGCCCCGCGGAAAATCCCCGGAAAACACAGCACGTTATTAATCTGGTTAGGGTAATCGCTTCTGCCGGTTGCCAGCACCCGGACGTAAGGCTCCGCCAGATCCGGTTCAATCTCCGGGGACGGATTAGCCATAGCGAACACGATGCTGTCCTGGGCCATGCTCTGCAAATGGCTAACCTGCAGAATTCCTCCTCTGGATACGCCGATGAAGACATCTGCCCCCCGCACCGCCTCGTCCAGTCCTCCGCTCAGATTCTCAGGATTCGTGGCTTCTGCCAGCCAGCTCCATTCAGCATTGGTGTAGGCTTCGCTGCGGTTCAGAATCCCTTCCTTGTCTACTGCGTAGAGCTGCTTCGCGCCAGCCGCCAGCAGCAGACGGCAGATCGACACACCTGCCGCACCGATGCCGACGACTACAATTCTGGAGTCTGCAATCGACTTCTCCACGACCTGGAGCGCGTTCAGCAATCCGGCCAGAGCAACTACTGCCGTTCCGTGCTGGTCATCATGGAAGACTGGAATATCCAGCTCCGCCGACAGCCGCCGTTCAATCTCGAAGCAGCGCGGAGAGCTGATGTCTTCCAGATTGATCCCTCCGAAGCCGGGAGCAACCGCTTTCACAATCTGAATGATTTCTTCCGGGTCCTTGGTATCCAGACACAGCGGGAACCCGTCAATATCCGCCAGCTGCTTGAACAGCATGGCCTTGCCCTCCATCACCGGCATCGCCGCCTCCGGTCCGATATCGCCAAGCCCCAGTACTGCGGTGCCGTCGGTGACGACCGCTACCGTATTTCTTTTCATCGTCAGGGAATACGCCTTGGACGGATCTTCGGCAATCGCCGTACAGACACGTGCCACACCAGGGGTATACACCAGCGACAGATCCTCCCGGTTCTTGATCGGCATCTTCGGGGTAACCTCGATTTTGCCGCCGAGATGGGCCAGGAAGGTTCGGTCGGAGACATTGATGACTTTGATTCCAGGCATATTCTTCAGCACACTTATAATCTCTTCATTCGCCGCATCCTGCACATTCACAGTCAGGTCACGGGTCGTCACATCCTTGCCGCCACGGATTACGTCAATCGCTACAATATCGCCGCCGGCTGCTGCCAGCCTGGACGCCACATCACCAAAAGAAGCTTCGGCCTTGCGGATTTCAAGCCGGATAATCATCGTTGTTGCAATGGACATAGAGTATGCCTCCCTCATCAGACGGATGAATTCTATCCTCAATATACTACAGTTCACATGTTGTTCACAATTAAATCCGGGTTAACCGGGAATTTCCCAGTTTTCAGCCAGCTTTAGCAGCTCTGCTTCCGCAGCCTCTTCATCTTGCCCCAATACTTTTGCTTCTATATAGTAGGTGACCGTATCATCGCTGTCACTCTTGCCGGGACGTTGATAACACAGCCAATAATAAGTAACTTCAGGAGCAGGATAGACCGCGCTTCCCCCCTGTACGAACTTGATCAGCTCCCCTTCACCTTCCGGAGTCGGCACCGGCTTCCTCCATAGCAATTCTGTATGATTAGGGATGCTGATATAATTACCCGGACGGCTCTGATCGCCAAGGGACAGCTCCAGCTGATCTTGAGTCACAGACTCCAACCCTTGCAAATACCGCGCAGGCTCGTCCTCACTTAGACGCAGCCGGTGTACCGCCGGGGCAGAATCAGATGCTGCGAACCCGTATAGCGCTCCCCCGCCCAGAACGAGGCAGATTGCTGTGGTAAGCACGGTTTTACGTATTTTCTCTCTCATATAAACGCTCCTTTGTAAGCATTTAGTGTAGGATATCATTGTGTTTCCTTAATTGAGAGGGCACAATAGTAATGGCGCGAAGCCTATGAATTCTTATCTTTGAACCAAACAAATATAACACGGATTAGGAGAGAGAAGATATGATGAACCCTTTTCAAGCATTGGTAGTGGACAAGACAGAACCATTCTCCGTAGAGGTCAGACCGGTAACGCTGGAGGGACTGCCCGCCGGTGAAGTGTTAATTAAGGTAGCTTATTCCAGTGTAAACTATAAAGACGGGCTGGCAAGCATCCCGAATGGGAATATTGTGCGAAATTATCCTTTTATTCCGGGGATTGACCTGTCAGGGACGGTAGTCTCATCGAAGGACAGCCGCTTCCGCGAAGGCCAGTCTGTCATTGCCACCAGCTATGGGATCGGTGTCTCCCACTTCGGCGGCTTCAGCGAATACGCCCGCATCCCTGCGGACTGGGTTATTGAACTGCCAGAAGGCTTGACGCTGCGGGAAGCGATGATCTACGGCACAGCCGGATTCACGGCGGCACTGTCTGTGCAGGCACTGGAAGCTCAAGGAATGACCCCTGATCAGGGAAAAGTGCTCGTCACCGGTGCCACCGGCGGTGTCGGAGGTGCGGCAACCGCCATTCTGGCGAAGCTGGGCTACCAGGTCACTGCCAGTACCGGCAGAACGGATGAAGCCGGATATTTGCAAGCGCTGGGTGCTGCTGAGGTGATCTCCCGCGAAGAGGTCGCAGGCACTGCGGTGAAGCCGCTGGACAAGCAGCTCTGGCAGGCAGCTGTAGATTCAGTCGGAGGCGCCCCGCTTGCTGCGGTCCTGAGCAAAATCGCCTACGGCGGCGCAGTTGCCGCAAGCGGCTTAACCGCGGGCACGGCTGTCCCGACCACCGTCCTGCCGTTTATCCTGCGCGGAGTCAGTCTGCTCGGCATCGATTCCGTAGCTTGTCCTATGGAGAAACGGGCCAAGCTCTGGCAGCGCATGGCAGGTGACATGAAGCCGGAGGTGCTGGATACGCTGGTGGACCGTGAGATTTCCCTGACTGAGCTGCCTGCGGCGCTTCAGGATATTCTCCAGTCGGGCACCCGGGGACGCGTGCTTGTCCGCTTATCTTAGAAATTAGCCTTGACCCTGAAGTATACTTCAACCTTTATACTCTAGTTATTCCGGATGAATAGAGTTGGAGGGAGTACAAATGAGAATATTTGAGATTATAGTCATTGTGGTAATTCTAGCTGTTACAGCAGGAATGATAGGGACCAAGAAAAACCGGAGACTGGATACCCTTATGCTGCTGGCTGTCGTTATGGCTGTGGTGCTGCATGGGGTGCTGGAGAATTACCGTATCCAGATGGCTCCGGCCTACGCCGCAGTGCTCGGGCTGGTGAGCATACTCGGATTCAGACTTGTGAGGCGTCCCCGAACGGGCCAGCCTAAGCGGTATGCGAAGTTATGGAAAAGTCTGCTGCTGATATGCATCCTCCTTCTTTCAGGAGTATCCGTCTATGCGTCCAGGCTGCTGCCGATGTTCACGCTACCTGAGCCAACAGGGCAATATGCCATCGGGACGATCGCACGCGAGCTTACCGATGAGCAGCGTGACGAGACGCTGAGCGCTGAGGAAGGCGGCAAACGTAAGCTGATGGTTAATGTATGGTATCCGGCCGATCCTGACCAGACTGAGGGTAAGCCTAAGGAGCATTACCCTTCCGCACTAGGCGAAGCCATTAGCCTTGTATTCGGATTGCCGAAGCAGCTATTCAGCCATGTGACCGATATTCCTACTCATGTTACAGACGGAGTGAAGCTATCGGCACAAGAACCCAGCTATCCGGTCCTGCTGTTCTCGCCGGGAATCCGCTCTACCCGATTCCAGAGTATGTCGATTATCGAAGAATTGGTCAGCCACGGCTATATTGTCGTAGGGATCGATCATCCTTACACCTCAGCCAAGGTCACTTACCCGGACGGCGCTTCGGTCTATTACGTGCCTGATCCCGAATTCGATACTTCTGCAGAGCTCTACAATCACAATGTGAACGGAATCGCAATCCGTACAGCAGATGCCAGCTTTGTGCTGGATACATTGACGGAATGGAATACACAGGACCCGAATGGCTTGTTCCAGGGCAAGCTGGATCTCACCCGGGCAGGGATCTTCGGCCATTCCTATGGCGGGGCGACAACCGCCGAAGCTTTAGCCCAAGACAAGCGGTTTAAGGCCGGTGTCAGTCTGGAAGGCGGGTTCTGGGGCAAGGTTGCCCGTGAAGGGCTGACGCAGCCTTTTATGTATGTGATGTCCGGAACGAGTGCGCAGAATCTTGCACATCCCGAAGCGAACACAGATCCCCTGATCTATGAAGAATTCACGCCGGATCTGAAGTCAGTTATGAGCCGCAGCACCCGGGATACCTATTATCTGACAGTGGATCATTTCATTCACCAAAGTTTTACGGATATAGCCCTGCTGTCGCCCTCCTTATTCGCCAATGGCCTTGATCCGGTGCATACTGTAGATATAAGCAGAACCTATGTCCGGTCATTTTTCGATCAGTATCTGCTAGATGAGCCGCAGGCGCTGCTGAACGGTCCATCGGCCGAATACCCGGAAGTGAGCTTTGACCCGGCCTACACGCACAAGAGACCATAGGAGTAGATAGATATCACAATACAGGAGGTAATGCCAGATGAAGGGAATGACCCGTGGTGAGCTCGCGCGGCAGGCGGGGCTGAGTGCGGCAACCATCCGTTACTATGAGGACAGCGGCATCCTGCCAGCCCCGGAACGGACCGCTAAGGGATACCGGATCTACTCTGCAGATATTCTGGTCAAGCTGAAGTTCATCAAGGATGCCCAGTCCTTGGGCTATTCACTGAAAGAAATCCAGGCGGCGCTTGCCCTGCTCGGCTCGAAGATGGATGAAGATACCTTAAAGGAACTCGTCCGCGACAAAATCACCGAAATCGACGAAAAGGTTGCTGCCCTGTACGCTATTCAAAGCATGCTGGCCGGTCTGCTTGAGACCCCGCAGGAGGATATTCAGAATTATCTGCGTTCCTTCAAGGTTCCAGATCAGCATCATTGAAGACAAGCTATCGTGTGAAACATATAATTTCTTATATTTGCAAAAAAAATCGGCAGCGTCATTCTGCATTCACAGAATACGCTGCCGTTTGTGCCCTCTGGATTTCTGTTATTCGGCTCCCGCCTCATGCACTGCTTGCGGAGGAGCCTGGACGTATTGCTGCTGGCGGTAGGACTGGGCATACGGCTGAGCATAATAACCGTGTACCGCCATCGGCTGGTATCCAAAGGATTGCGGAGCCTGCTGCGGGTGCATGTAAGGCGGCATGTTCGCATTAGCCATCATCGGCGTCATATTGGCAGGAGCGATGTGGGTTCCCTTCATATTCTCGGCTGCCGCCTTCACAGGAGGACAGCAATCCGCAGGCGGACCAATGAAGGTCTGTGGCTTCACCGGAGCGAGTGCTTCCTTAACCAGCGCTTCATTAAGGCAGTAGGTATGTGCCAGCACATTAGCCGGGGTTAAGCTCAGAAGATCCGAGCCGAGGATGACCTCCGGTGTTGGAGCATCGAAGATCGCCAGCAGATGGGTGCAATCCATCGTGGCCACTTCATAATGCCACCAGCCCTGCGGCACATTGGCAACCTGGCCCGGGGTGATCGGAAAATGCAGCAGCTCGTTCGTAAACGGGTTGATCAGCGACACCACAGCCGCGCCCGAGATACAATACACCAGCTCAGCGGCATTTTGATGATAATGCGGCTCGACCACATTGGATCTGCTGAGATAGATATCGAGCAGCGAGGTATTCTCCAGGGTGTTCAGATTTTTGATGCCCAGTACGTTGATATAATTGCAGTCATCCTTCTTGAATAAGGTGTTGCCGTTCATATCAAACGTAAACTGTGTATTGGGCGACGTATAGTCCATATAAGAGGTCACACAAATCCGTCCTTTCCTCGGGGCCGTTTTTTATCGTTCTGGTTATAGGATATGTATCCGCTCATGCCCAGGTGACGATGAATAGCACCGCCGCACAGTAAATTTGCCCCTTAAGCCGAATAATTAGCTGGACAGGTCAATTCGACAATGGATTGGCGGACGGGCTGGGCTGGATGAGGCTGCAACCATAAAAGGAGTAACGTCTCACATGCCCCGCAGCCTCACGAATGTATACTGTTTTCCGCATACATTTTGCCCGGAGCCCCACTTCCGCCCGAATGTATACTGTTTTCCGCATACATTTTGCCCGGAGCCCCACTTCCGCCCGAATGTATGCTGTTTTCCGCATACATTTTGACCGGAGGCCCCGTTTCTGCCCCAATGTATGCTGTTTTCCACATACATTCGGGACACCACGCCCATTGTATTCGGTTTTTCGTATACACTCCAGACTCCCCGTTTACTCGCCAGGCCTCCACACCCTTTTCCGGTTCCGGACAAAATAAAAAGACGGAGGGTACACACCCTCTCCGTCTGTTCATGGTAAACCAAAGTTGTCCTTTACCAGCCGCTTCGCTGGATCAATGCTGTAATCTGGGCGATGTGATGGCGGCTGTGCCAGATGTACCTCTCCACTGCGGTATCTAGTGTCATCTCACCGAGACCTCCGCTTACAAAGGTCCGGTTATAGTCCTCAGGCTGCAAGGATTCCAGTAAGTTCGCGAATCTGCGGTTAAGCAGTCCGATGAGCTGGAGTGAGGATTCCACCGGTTCGTTGGAAGAATCGCTCAGCTCCGCCCACAGATCCTGTCTGTAGCTTGGAACCAGCGGTGCTTCCTCCGTCAGACCCCGCTTGAAGCGGAGGTATGCATACATGCCCGTATCGGCGAGATGATGCACGACCTGAACCACAGTCCAGCCGCCCGGCCGGTAAGGGGTCTGCTGCTGTTCCGCCGTTAGCGGTTCTACTGCTGCCCGCAACTCCTCTGCCAACTGACTAAAGACCGCAACCGATGCTGCCCGCACTTCTGCTGTCCGGTTCCCCTTAGCGGCGAATCTTCCAAGCGGGTATTTTAACAACTCCAGCTCCTGCTCTTCCACATTGTCGTTCATTTCGCTCACAGCTCCTTTGTTATTGTTGTTTGGATATCATACCATTTTCGGGTGACAACAGCGCATAGGCTTCTTCCAGTGTTCCCGCCGTAACATCCGGCTTCACTTCCAGCTCCCAGGGCTGTCCGTTCCGGTTGAGCCAGCAGGACTTGATTCCGGCTCTGGCTGCTCCAAGAATATCTGACGCAGAATCTCCAATATGGATAATTTGCTCCGGCTCCACATCATAATGGGCTATCACCTCAGTAAACATACGGTTATGCGTGTCATTCTTATACGACTGATACGTCTGCGAAGTGAACAGTAAGATTGGATAATTCCGGTAGAACTCAGGAAGCATAAGATCATCTGTATCACTTACAATACATACCTGATAATCCCGGCATATGCGCTGTAAGAACGCCTCGGTGTCAGCGTACATTTCAGACAGCCGGTGCTGGGCAAAGAGGTTATCCACTGCCTGCCCGCAATCGTAATCCAAGCCGGACTCCTGGAATACGCTCTGAAACCCTCTGTAATAAATCTCTCTGCTGCTGATAAAAGTACCCGCCTCCCGGGCTTCGCAGGCTGCGGCATAATAACGGCTCAGCAATTGCTTGCCGAGCTGCAGTGCCCTTGCTTCACTGAACTTCTGCTGGAGAATCGGCCTCCAGACCTCTGCCCGCCTGCTCTCAATATTCACCAAGGTCTGGAACATATCCAGACTAATCACTTTGAATGACTGCATGGGCCCGTCTCCTTATCTGATCAGCAATTGAATCTTGCCGTCACGAACAATGCCGGTGAATTCCAGTAGACTGTCACTCGCCATAGCCGCCCTTCCCCCCAGCCGAAGCTGTATTTGGGGAAGGGCCACTTGGCCAGCTCAAGGACCGTTCCCTTCTTGACTCCTGTATGTACATGTCTTTCTTGTGAAACCATCATCTATTCCTTCAACAGCTTAACAAAGTTATCCGGCAGACTGAACTGTTGATTGTTAAGAATCATATCCCGCAACTCGGAGAATGGATCTTCGTCCTCCTGCGAATCCTTGATTTCCTTAATTTCACGGTGCAGCCGCTCCATCTGCAGATCGAGCTCGTACGCCTTGTCAGCCGCATTCTTAAGTTCACGGGTCAGATGCTCGGGAACCGCCTGGCTGTATTTATAGAAGATTTTATGCTCCAGACTGGCCCAGAAATCCATAGCAATCGTGCGGATCTGTACCTCAACACAGACATGCTCCTGACAGTCCGACATGAATACGGGAACCTCGATAAGCAGATGCAGACTCTGATAACCGTTGGGCTTCGGGTTTTTAATGTAATCCTTAACCTCAAGCACCTTGAGATCGTCCTGCTTCTGCAGCATGGCGCTAACCTGATAAATATCCGAAATGAATGAACAGGTGATCCGCAGTCCGGCGATATCCTTGATACTGGATCTGATCTGCGGGAGGGACAGTTCACTGTTCTTGCGCAGCATTTTCTTCATAATGCTCTCCGGGGATTTGATCCGGGACTTGGTATGCTCAATCGGGCTATAGTCGTGAAGCAGCTGGAATTCCTCTTTGAGGATATCAATCTTGGTCTCCATCTCGGCAAGAGCGAACTTGTAAATCATCATAAAGCGGGTAAGCTCATATTTGAGCTGCTTCAATTTCTCTAACTGGTTGTCGGTATGCATCTTCATTTCTCCTTTGTGCTGCTGTACAGAATGACTATAATCTCCATACAACTCTTCCATCTCTCATTAATCATAGCCAATCTATGACGTGAACACAAACCTTCCTCCGGTCACCGGAACTCCTGCGTGCAACCTCCTTTCTTCTCTCTGCCTACGAAAAAAAGCCAAACCGTCCAAAAGGACAGTCTGGCCGTTCTTTAGAAGCGGGCGCTGTTGACAGCGCCTCTTCATCCGGTTATTCAGTTCACCACTTCATCGATGGATAGGCTGCGTTCACGCGACAAATCCCGGAAGCCCTCGCCTACTTTTACCAGCGGCTTAAAGAGGTCCAGCGGGTTGTTCATGACGATCATGCCCACTTCTCCGTTGCTGAGCTGCACATTCTTGCCCACGAAGCTCGGCAGTAAATGCCCGGTCAATGCCTGCACCACCGTCTCATTCAGCTTGCCGAAGCCCATCTCATGCACCTTGCGCAGCACCGTAACCAGCCCCTGCTTGAGACGGTTTGCAGTAGAAGTGGTGAGCGACATATAGATGTTGGCTACCGAAACAATCTGGGCGTATGGATGAATCTCTTTTTTGAGCAGCTGATTCGGATAGCCTGAGCCATCCTCGTACTCATGATGCTGTAGAGCTACTAGCGCGGTAACCTCGTCCATCTGGGAGCCGCGGATCAGATCATAGCCATAGAAGGTGTGGCGTGCCAGCTCATCCTTCTCGGAATCCGTCAGCAGACCCTGCTTGTTCAGGATTGACAGGGGCACCTGGCTTTTGCCGATATCATGCAGATAGCCCGCGCGGCTAATCTGGTAACGCTCCTCCTTGGAGTAACCCATCCACGCAGCAATGTAATAGGATAATAAGCCCACCTGTAATGAGTGGTGATATGTATCGATGTCATCCCGGTCCAGCAGGAGCAGCAGGGAGACAACATCCTTTTGCCCTTCCAGCGTCTCCAGCAGCGGCTTCAGCGTATCATCGACTGCCGACTGCGAGAAGCTGCCCTTCGTCAAGGCTTCCAGAAAAATCGCTTCATAATTCAAAATAGCGAGATCAAAATCATCGTGCAGCCCGTGGCTGGGCTCCAGTTCAGCGTCCATATTCAGCCCGCTGCGCGGCTCGATATCGACATAATCAATTTTGTGCCGGATCAGGATACTAATCTCTTCCCGTTCCACACGAGTCCCCTTGGGGAGAACGTGCAGCCCTACACCATTGAAAGTGTCTGCCATGAGACAATCACCGTGCTTCAGATCCGTGACATGTACTTTCAAGTACCAGCACCCCTTTTGTATGATAGGAATATTCCGTTATGCTCCACTTGATCATAGTCAACAGACGGTAAAGTAACAATCCGGTGAAAGTCACAAACTCCAAGCAATCTAGTTCTATAGAATCCCTGTCTTTAGACGCCTTTCCATATTCTGTTCAGAGCCATCTGACAAATCTCTTGTATTTTATCCTAATTTCGTTCTCTTCTGCCCAGTACATTAGTCTCTTCCTTACCGCTACCGTGTCTTCTGTGAACCTGAAGCAGAGATTAACCGGGACAATCCATTTGCCTGCAGGCAATATTCCTACTATCGGACCATCTATGTAAATGGCCTTAATCCCTTGCGCGGAGATGCGCTTTTTGCGAATAATAAGCGAATCTGTCCCCCACTGAAGCTGACCTTCCTTACGCAACGCGTTGATGAGAATGAAGAGGCAAGCCGCGATGCTGAGTCCAACCCATACCTGTATGATGTAGTTTAAATAGAAATGTCTATCCGGGTCGGGGTTAGGGGGCAGTCTCAGAATAATAATGGGAATTAGCACACCTATCAAGACTCTAACAGGGTTAGGCGCTTTGATTCGGTCGGTTATGGCTAGAGAATCTCCGGTCAACGTATTCAACCTCCGTCCGGCTAATTTGTAGTATAATCGCTAATGCAGTCCAACACTTTGTCCAAGGAGGATCATTCCATTATGTATGAGCATCTCGTCGTCTTCCGCTTCAATGAGCAATTCGATAAAGGCCAGGAGCAAGCCCTGTTACAAGCACTGCTGGCGCTGAAAAAGCAAATCCCCGGCATCATTGACCTTACAGCAGGCATTAATGTAACCGAAGAGCAGCAGAATGTCCATGGTTATACGTTGGGGCTTCGCGTGACCTTTGAGAATCAGGAAGCCCTGCGTGCATACGGGCCGCATCCGGCCCATCAGAAGTTCGTGTCCATGCTGGACGGAATTCTGGAGAACGTTGTGGTGGTCGACTACCCGATTTAGAACAACTGGTTCACATCGAACAGCACCTTGCCGATCAGCGCATCCTTGTCTACGAACGGAGTCTCCCATAGGTGAGCATCATAGCTGACGTTACGGTTGTCGCCCAAGAAAAAATACTGGTCTGCGGGAACGGTGACAGGCCCGAAGGTATAGGTCATCTTTTCCTGCAGGTATGGCTCATCGACCGCCTCATGATTACGGTACAGAGTGCCTTCCTTGATCTCAATCACATCGCCCGGCAGTCCGATCAGCCGTTTTACATATCTTTTATGCGCATCTTCAGCGACCGGCGGATGGAACACCACGATATCACCATGCTTCAGCGAGGTATTCCAGAGCATTTTGTCTACCACAAGCCGGTCGTTAATCGCTATCGTCGGAATCATCGAGCCGGTAGGTACACGCATTGCTTCTGCTACGTAGGTACGGATAAATAGGGATAGAATAATGCCAATGGCAATACTCGGCACCCACTGCTTCAAGAATTTTTTCAACTTCCTTCACCTCGGATTCGTATAATTAGCCTTCAAAATGCTCAATAATCTGCGACATTTCCAGCTCCGCGTCTACTAGAGAGTGCTTCGGCAGATAAATCACCAGCAGACCGCCGAAGATCTGCTCCCATCTGCCCCCATGCTCTGTAACCCGCTCCGTGAAGCTGCGGATCTCGCCGGAAGCCGCCGCCTCTTTGCTGAGCAGCCAGGCATACCGGACAAGTCCGGACTTCTTCACCGTCTCAACGTAATAAGCGATCCCCTCACGCTCACTCACTCGGATAATATCGCCAAGCGCAATCCCCGGGTTGAAAATCGGCGTCTCCTCAATCTGGTAGATATCCTTGTCGACCCGGGTCACATCCAGCACCTCAATCTCCCGGCCTTGCTCATCAAAGCATATATGTAATCCAACCGTTCCCGGCAAAAGCATCCACCTCAATTCTGTTCTGTCATGCTATCATTTCATCGCCCGCAGTGACCTCGAAATGATGCCCTCGAGCACCTTCCAGGGAAGCAGGACCTTGCCGATCATCAGCACCCGCGAGCCCCGGCCTACAGGATAGCGTAGCTTCGGCGCACGTAAGGCAGTGATCCTTCCAATCAGATCAGCCACCTCCTGCGGATCGGGAGCCGTCTCGGACGCCCGCCGGGAGTACCGCAGCACCTCCTCAAGCCTGGTGTGATACGGGGAGCCTTCACTTCTGTGCATCCCCGTAATCCCTTTGTCCCAGATGGGGGTACGGAAGGAGCCTGGTTCAACCAGTACAACGCGGACGCCAAAAGAGAGCATCTCCTGGCGCAGACTCTCGCTGAACCCTTCCACTGCAAACTTCGAGGCGGCATACGGACCATAGCCCGGGAATCCGCTCAGGCCGCTGACACTGCTCACGTTAATGATCAGGCCGCTGCGCTGGACCCGCATTTGGGGAAGCACCGCCTTCGTTACGGCAACCAGTCCGAAAAAGTTAGTCTCCAGCTGCCGCCGCCATTCCTCCATGCTGACCTCCTCCACGAATCCGCCTACGGCGAAGCCAGCATTGTTCACCAGCACATCCATTCTGCCGGCAAGCTCAAGACTCTCCTGAATAGCAGATGCAATCGAAGCTTCGTCCGTGACATCCAGTGCCAGCAGATGAATGCGCTCCCGTACCCCCGCCTGTTCAGCCTGCTGAACAAGCTCCTTGCTGCGGCCAAGATCCCGCATGGTGGCAATGACCCGGTACCCTCTGCGGGCCAGCGTAATTGCAGTCAGCAGCCCGAATCCGCTGGAGGTCCCTGTAATCAGCGCAACCGGATCAATTCCTTGGGGCTGGCTTGGATTAGAGTTCATTGGGCACCTCCTTTCATTTTTCTCAAGTTAACAGGTTATGAATCCGCCTACAGCTTCAGCCTCTGAATAAGCGGCATGCCGATCCGCCGGAGCAGCAGCTCCAGGATGGACCAGCCGCAGCGGTTGAGCAGTGAGGTGCCCCGGTCATACACCGCTGAATATTCGGTGGCTCCAGCCGCTCCCCGGTTGCGCTTGAACTGGCCGACGCCGGAGCTCTCGTGCAGTAATAGTTCTCTGCTGCCCGCAAGCCCGATCAGGACGGCGGACAGCATACGGTAGAGTCCTAGAGACTGAGGCAGACTTGTGTCATAACCGAATAATGGCGCAGTCATCGCGCCCTCCCGCTCATAGAAGCCAAGCACCGCATCCAGCCTTCCCTCCTTGCGCAGACCGTAGATTTGCAAGGTGCGCCGCTCCAGCGCCAGGGCAATATAGGCTTCGGTGAACTGCGGATTATAGGTCGAATATTTATCGATATACAGCAGTCTGTACAGCTCCACGATCCGGGGAATGTCCTCCCGTGTAATCTCCTCCGGGCCCACCTCAGTATAGCCGTGCTTCGCCAGCAGATTCCTGTCGCGTTTGACCAGCCACCTGGCCTTCGAGCCGGAGGTATTCGGATGCAGCAGGTAGATCTGACGGCTTGGAACCAGCTTGCAGCCATATCCTTGCAATTTGACAATGTGTTCTCCCGAAGTCTCCCGGCTAAGCGAACGATACATTAAGGTATAACCCGGATAAGTCTGCCGGAGGTAATCCAGTATCGCCGTCAGCTGTTCCGCATTTAAGGCAGGATACAGATTGGTGGACAGCAGCCAGTTATTCACCTGAACCACCCGGTTGAACCGTGCTTGTCGCAGCATCCAGCCCATGCCTGAGAGCATTAGCGACAATAGGCCCTCTAGAAGCCGGTTATTGAGCAGGGCCAGCTCCTCACGCGCATAGCTGACATAGTGGGTATAGGGTGAGCATACATACGAATTGTCATAGTCTGCTTCGTTGACGGTAATCGGAACCGGCAGCCCATCGATGGTCAACACCTTAACAGTTGTACTCACATTATCGATAAAAGGTTGCGCTCCCCGCTCCAGCAGCGGTGTAAGATACTCCCGGGCATACCGCCCGTACTCCGTATCCGGCCAGTCCAACCCGGCAACAGAATCGCGGTCATATTGCGTTACCCGGTCCTTCACGGCTTCCAGCCCCTCTCCACCCGGCGCAGCTTCACAGTTCCGGGCACGAAGCTGTAGGCGGTAAAAGTCAGCTGCGGCGGGATGCAGGACAGCCTGGCGAACAAGCGCGTCAGTTCTGAAGTAATCTGCTGCTCCGTCCCTTGATCAGTGCCGGTTCGTGTACAATAGGAGATTTCCAGCTCAGTGAGGCTGTGCTGAATGACCCGGTAATGCTCAATGTCTGCGGAAGCCGCCAGCACAGCCCGGGTAACGAAATCAGGGAATACTGTAACGTGCGTGCCGTCTGCCGTATGGGGCAGATACAGGATATCATCGCAGCGTCCTTCGATCCGCTCAATGGCCGTGAACAGTGAACCGCAGGGACACGGCTCTGCCGCTTCGGTCAGAATATCATTCAGCCGGTAGCGGACGATGGGCTGCACACTTCTGGAGAAATCGGTCACGATAGGCACGAACCGGCGTGATTTTTCATCCAGTATTTCTTTTTCGATATGTACAATATCTTCGTTGAGATGCAATGTTCCGTAACGACAGGTAGCTCCGAGGAAGCCCTCGGTACACTGATAAGCCTGATGCACCTTCTGCCCGAAGGTCTGCTCAATCTGCTGCCGGTCGAGCGGGTCAAGCACTTCCGCAACCGCAATGATCCGGCGGGGATGCAGATTCATCTCACCCGATTGCTGTGCCTCAGCCAGCAGACGCAGCATGGACGGCGGTGCAATCCAGATATCCGGCTGGTACTCCTTCATACGGATCAAGAGCCGGGGAAGCGGCTCCAGCAGATCGAAATACCGGAACTGCAGCCTTCCCTGCTTCACAGATTCATACAAATTACTATTTGCCCGCAGAAAAAATGCAATGCTCGCCCGCTTCCACAGTCCACCCGGCAAAAGCTTTGCCAGCACCGTGCCGGTCCAGGCAGCCTGCTCTTCTTCGCCAACGAGAAAAATCCCCCGGTTGCCGGAGGTTCCTGAGGACAAGCCGACGGTGACGCCTTGCAGCGTAGGCTTGAAGTTCCTGCTGTTCTCCGCTTCATAGGCTTCTGCAAAAGCCTGCTCCTTCGTAATACCCGCAGTGTTAAGCTGATCGAAATTCTCCATCATCTCCGGCTTCCCGATCACCGGGAAACTCCGCCATTCCTTGGACGGAATGCCTGCCCACAGCTCCCTGTAGAACTTCGAACGCTGCCTCACCCTCTCTACATGAAGCCGGATACGCTTCTCCTGCCACAGCTCGAGTGCTGCCCGGTTCTTCCAGCGTTTGCCCCACTTGGTGAGAATGTAATGGGTCATTACCAGCCTTATCCGCTTCATGTCACACTTCCTGTTCCCCAGTGCGCAAGCGCCTCGCGGCAATGGCTGGGCACAATCCGAAGCTTAGGAAATTGTTCATGCAGCTGGCGCAGCCGCTCGAAATTGCGGAGGTATTCTGTGCGGCTGGACATGATCAAGCCTGCTGCCAGGTGCGGCTTGCGGTTCTCCCGGAACGCCCGGCTCGACCAGACCGTATCTGCACAGAGCAGATAATCATGCTGGGAGGTGGAGACGAATACGCCGATCATCCCGGCGGCATGGCCAGACAGCTCAACCGCCAGCAGGCTGCCGTCTCCAAGCAGATCATAGGCGTCCGTGAACGGAAGGCCTTGCGGCAACGCACGCTTCGCTGAGGCTTCATCCACAGGAATGGAGCGGAGGATGAAGTCATCCGGCAACAGCCCGGGCAGGAATCCCGCCTTCGTCGCCCGCACCGGACCCAACCCGCTTACGGCATCGTAAGATTTCTGCAAATAAATATACTGTGCCTGCGGGAAATCCCTTACCCCGCCGATATGGTCGGCATGAAAATGCGACAGCACCACATACCGCACCTCCTCCGGCGAGATCCCACCTGCCTGCAACCGCCGCACTGCACTCTCTTCCTCTCTATAGACAACCGGAGTGATCTTGCGGTATAGAGAGGCTGGCAGACTAGCTGTCTCCTGAAAGAAACGCGCGCTGTAGCCTGTATCGAACAGGATGGGGCCGTATTCCGGATGCCGGATCAGGGCGTAACCTGCCGGGAAGGCAACCGGCTTCAGTGTGCCTCCACGCAGCGTCAGACGCTCGGGATGCAGGCAATAGCCCGCAGACAGTATAGATAATTCAACTGGAATTTCTGTAATCATTGCTGTTCCCTCCACCATTCTGCAAAGGCACGAAGTCCCTCGTCTGTTGTTATACGCGGTTGATAACCCAGCTGCTCGCGGGCCAGTGTAATATCCAGTGTCTGGGAGATACCGAGTGCGGCTGCAGAATAACGGGTCAGCAGCGGCTCACCCGGAATAGGCAGCACCTTGTAGATCCCCTCCATTAAGGCCGCTGCGGTATAAGCTACCGGGTAGGGCAATCGCCGGGTGAGCAGCGGAACCCCGAGCAGTGAGAATAGCCGGGTGACCAGCTCTTCGAACCTTAGCGGCTCACCATTAGTAATATTGTAGACGCTGCCGGAAGCAGACACCGGGGCTTCACAGCAGAGCAGCATGGCATCGACTACATTCTCTACGCAGGTGAGATCAAGCCTGGCCGCTCCGCCATTCATCAGCGGCACCCCCTTGCTCTCATTCGCTGCCAGCAGCCGGGGGAACAGGGCATTGTCCAGCGGGCCGAATATGGCTCTGGGCCGGAGCATGAAGGCGGTAAGCCCTTCACTCGAAGCTTGACGGACAACCTGCTCGGCAATCAGCTTCGTTGCGGCATAGGCATTGGCCGGCCGGCCGGGAAGCGGATCACTCTCCCGGATGCCGAAGCGGGGCCGCTGGCTGGAATACACACTGGGCGTGGAGATATGAACCAGCCTTCCTACGCCATGCCGTTTGCACCCCTCAACGATATGGCTTGTAGCCTCCACATTGCATGTATAGAACTCCTTGTACTTCCCCCAGGGTGACGACAAGGCTGCACAATGGAACACCACATCCATTCCCCGGCAAAAGCCATAGGCAGTCTCCGGGTCACGCAGATCCCCGGCCAGGAACACTGCACCTTCCTGCTCCAGCTGCTTTCCCTGCTCCGGGTTGCGTCCCTGCGCGTAGACCTCCCAGCCCATCCGGGCCAGCCTCCGGGCGGTATGCCGTCCAAGAAATCCGGTTGCACCTGTTACCAGCGCTTTGGTCATGCCTCACCATTCCATTCTATATCTTCAGTTAACGCCTCTGTGATCGAGATGCGGTGCCGCCTGGCTGTCTTCCAGGCGGCGTATACTATGCGGAACTGCTCGCGGGCAGGACGGCGGTCATCCTTGCGGTAGACCACATCTGCTGCTCCAAGCAGCGCTTGCCGCCAGCTGCCGAAGCCCCCGGGTCCCGGCTTCAGCCCGCAGCCCAGCATGGGCAGCGTCAGCATGGCTGTGCGGGCTGAACGCGGAACAATGACTGTTCCGCTCTGTACGAGCGGTCCGGGATTCAACAAAGCATCCGTCAGTCCTTCCTCCGGCGTGAACAGATGAATCCCGCTTGTAGCGCGCGGATTGCATTCAATCGGATACAGCGTCCCGTTCTCCGGTTCGATGAAATCGAATCCGATCTGGCCGCTGAAGCCGGTTGCGGCGGCGAACCGCTGTACCCATTCCAGAGCCGCAGGATGCTCCAACGGTTCAAAATACACGCTGGCCCCGCTGCGCCCCGTTCTGTACCTGCTGTCATACGCAGCATGCGCCACAACTGTGCCTTCGTGAAGTATGCTGTACGTACAAACCGCTCTGCCTTGAATGTACTCCTGGGATACCCAGGGAGCCCCGGCCGATAGTCCGGCTGGAGGCTCTATTTCTCCCGGAACGCGGTTATGCGGATTAGTTGAAGCGGGTCTTTTATCCGGGAGAATGACCTTCGAGGCAAAGCGGGAATATGCAGGTTTGTAGACCCGCTGCTCTCCCGCCTGCGCTGCCTGCATCACGGCTCCCCGCCATTCTTCTGCACTGCTGATCAGCAACGTGTCCGGGACCTTGAAGCCGAGCGAACGGAGCAGGATCATGAACTCCCCTTTATGGTGCAGCCCGGCCAGAATCCTCCGGTCTGGCGTAAGTACGCGGCACCCCGTCAGATGCTCAAGACCGGCAGAGATATAGAATATCTCCTCGCAGGTCGGAATCAGGCAATGAATTTCCAGTTCTTCCGTTAACGCAGCCAGGCGCTGGACATATGCCTGCGGGTGATGCCTTGGGGCAGGCACCCGGAAGCTGGCTTCGACGGCAGAGGATACCCGGCACAGATGATACTCAGCACTTTCTGCCACATATACCTGGTGGCCTGCCGCCTTGAACAGCCTTGCCAGCTCCAGGGCTACCGGGGCGCGTCCGCCGGTAATCAGAATACGCCGGGCTTCAGTACTCAATAATCATGCCTCCCAGAGACAGCCCAGCCGCTGTGCCGATCAGCATGATCCGGTCTCCGCGCGATATCCGGCCCTGACGGATAGCTTCATGCAGCCCCATCGGAATGGATGCAGCAATCGTATTGCCATGGCCTGCGGTATTGTCGAGGAAGCGGTCCTCGGCAATTTCCAGCTTTTTACGCAGGAGACGCATCGCCATTGCACTGCCCTGGTGGGGAATGACCAGCGTGAAGTCGTCCATCTTATTGCCTGTGGCGCTCAGCATGTCTGCAATGAAATCCGGAAGCAGCTTGGACGCTTTGCGGAATATAGCCTGTCCATCCATATGGAACAGATAAGGCAGTGCATCCTCTGCTGTATAATTCTGGGGATGCAGTCTGGTCCCGCCCCCGGCAATCTCCGAATAACGTGCACCGCTGCTGTAGGTTTTGAGCGAAGCATGAAGTATCCGCGAGGAATCACCGGTCTCCGCAGGCCCGATCACTACCGCTGCCGCTCCGTCACCGAACAAGGCCGAGCTCTCCTTATCCTGCCAGTTCAGCCCCACCGAGGCAATCTCAGTGGCCACCAGCAGCACATTCTTATATCTGCCCGCTTCCACCATGTAGGACATCACATCAAGCCCCACCAGAAAGCTGAGACAAGTCGCATCGATATCAAAAGCCGGCACACCGGAATCCGCCTGTCCCATGGCCTGCTGAATGAACACGGCGGTACTCGGCAGCGGCTGCTCCTTGGTTCCGCTCGTACACACCAGACAATCGACCTCACTGAAGCTGAGGCCTGCATCGGCGAGGGCCGCTTCAGCAGCTCTTGCGCCCATGAAGGAGGCGGTTTCATCTATGCTGACATAATGGCGGGTGCCGACGCCGGTGATTTTGTTCACCCAGCCCGGTGTTGTGCCAAGGATCTTATCAAGCTCTGCATCACTAACTACACGTTCCGGTAAATACTTGCCTGTACCTTTTATTTTCACATGTCTAAGCTGCATAATGCATCTCCCATTCCTGTGAGTACCAAGATGTCGAACTTTATATAATATTGTAAACTACAGATATATTCTACTAGATTTTCCGGCAGAGTCATATACAAAAAAGAAGATAAAATTCCCATCACAGGAACTAACGTTCCTAAAAATGCTTGACTATGCAGGTTCACCGGGGTTATAGTAAATGCACAATAGCACACATTAAGCGGGAGAAGCACCTCGCAGGACAGGCAGTCCATGCCTTTCTTGGAGGTGCTTCTTTGTGTCTATTGCCAAATGAACAATCAGAGGAGCTGAATGCAATGTTTAGATTCACGGGCTTGACGAATTGGAGAGGGATGGGAGTTGTTACACCTTTCTCGGGAAGAGCTGTAAGAAGGCTGTTTGTGCTGGTGATACTGCTGTCACTTTGTACATCTCCCTTGTCCGGTGTCTCTGCAGATTCCGGTTGGGATTCTGCGCTGGACGAAATTCATAATCTGTATACAGACTATACGGGTCTACAGGCAACGCTGAAGTCTGACCTCCAGCGGAATCAGGAATTGCGCAAGCAGAATAACGCCGCACTTGCCGCAGTGAACAAGCAGCTTCAAGCCACTAATGCTGCCCAGCTCGCCAAGCTTAAGGCTGCCTCGGAAGCGGTACAGAAGAAGCATGCTCCGCTCCTGGACCAGTATACTGCTCTCAGCAAACAGATCACCGCTGCCCGCAAGGTAAGCAATCTGAAGAGTGCCACTGTGCTTGAGCTGAAGCGCAATAGGCTTAAGGCTGCCGCTACCGCAGCAAGGGCTGAAGTGAAGAAGGCCACCTCAGCCTTGGCAGAAGCCAAAGCGTTAACTGCCGCGAAGAACAAGCCGGCTAAGGATGCCCTTGCCCCCATCACCCTGCTCAAGAAGCAGATTGCCGCCCAGAACAAGCTATTCTCAGCCGCACAATCAGAGAGAACCGAGGCCGACAAGCGCTACAAAGCCGCGGTCCAGGCGGGAGACTCTACCCAGGCTGCGGCTGCAATGAAGCTGTCTTATAACCGGATGAAGGAGATCCGTACTATGGCCGGACAGTTGTACGGCTGGGAGCAACAAATCAGCACGGCGCTCCGTGCCGCAGAGCTTAAGCTGCCGAAGTAGCCGAAGCAGCATATTCATGAGGGTCAGAGCAGCTTCACCAGCCAGGTGATAATGAAGGCTCCCGGTACAAGCAGGGCTTGCCCCAGCAGAGATCCCAGGAAGCGCGAGCCCATCAAGAGTACATAGATCTTCCCGAGCTGGTCACGGTATTCCACATTCTCCGTTGCCTTATGGGTGATGATTCCCAGCTGCGGATCGATGAACACCGTCAGCAGTATCGTTGCTATCCCGTTAATCAGGCCGGATGCCTGGGAAGCAGTGGTGCTGAACGCCGGCAACAGTTTGGCCGCATACATCGAGGATAACACACCTACGGTGTAGAAGGCCGTCACGAAGACATTCATCACGATGAAGCGCTTGGGAATTCCAAGATAACGGAAGCTGCTCAGCCTGACCTTCGGTCTGCGGATATATTTGCGCGTATTCTTGAGCTGGCTGACCGTTACACTCGTCAGCAGCTTAGGGATAGATCCTTCAATCTCCAGCTTGGAGATCACTCTTGCGAACAGTCCTACGAAGGTCGGGAACAAGGCGATGGCGATCAATGTCCCCAGTGAAGATGCCAGCATAATAATCCGCAGATAGTTGAGCAGCGGGAAGCTGTCGTCAGCTTTGGCATAATCTACGAACTTCGCCGTTAAGGGGCCTTGTACCATATTTGCGGTTCTGGAGACCAGCACGATAATTCCGGTCAGGGATAAGGCGATGGCGATCTTGTTCAGCTTCACTCCGGCAAAACGCACCGAATACGACAAGGTCTCCGCCGTATGGATAATCAGAGTCAACAGACATACCACTAATAAGCTGTTCGTCATTTACGGTTACTCATCTCCAAATCAGGCAGCATTCGGCAGATGACCGGCATTCTTGTTCCAGATTATTACAGACCGGATCGCCTCACTTAATATATATTCTTCTTCCTATATAATCCAGAATCAATTTTGTAAGATTTGGTCAACCGTCCAGCAGAACAGAATTCCGGCTGTATACCGGACCAGATCAATCCAGAGGAAGCCGTGGCCGAGAATCAAGCTGCCAAGGGTTGTAGCACGCACATGCAGAATCCACTCTGCCTGATAGAGCTGGCTGAACTCAATTCCGAAGCTGAAGCACAGGCTAAGGACAAGCGACATCCATAGCGGATGCCGGATCAGCAACACCCGGGAGGCAAGGTAAATCATCCCTGCCCAGATCGCATCCCCAAAGTGTTCGCTGACAAAGTGCGGCAACTGGTTCCCGTATGCCCTGGTCGCAAGACCCAGCAGCGCAGCTAGCAGTACTGCACCGCAGTAGATCATTCTGGATTGTAAATTCAAAATCAGCAATCGTAACTACTCCTTCATCAATCAAATACAACCTTCAATCAAATATAACCTTCAATCAAATATAACCTTCCTGGGCGCAGCTGCATCCCGCATGAACAGCTTCGGGGGATAAGGGATTGTTAGCCCGGGCAGTTCATCTTCCTTGAAGAATCTGAGCTCTTCCGCCTCCCCGTCCAGGCTCCTGAGCTGGCCTTTAACAATGACACATTCAAATACAATAACCGTGTACTCTACCTGATCCCCGTTGCTATATTCATATCTGAATTTCTCACCGCCGAATACGCCGATAATCTGTTCAGGCGTCACCATTAAGCCGGTCTCTTCGAACACCTCTCTACGCAGCGCCCTGGACGGGGTCTCTCCAGGTTCAACGGCTCCGGCTGGCAGGCCCCATAAGGTTTCATCCTTTTTGCGGATCAGCAGAATCCGATCCTGTTCATCTCTTACTACAGCCGCTACAGACGGCATCATTAACAGCCCGTTGCCGGCCTTTCCGCGCAGCTCCCGGTAATACTCAGATATTGACATGAAGCCTCCTCCTGACTTGATTTCAATTGGTCCCTATATCATTGTTAATTCCAGCCTAAAGCTCATCCTTGCGGAAAGAAATCGGATGAACAACGAAATCACCCGGCTGATTCTCACAATCCCTCAGCTCAACATTATAGAACTCCTCGGTCTCGGCAAGCCGGATCGCTCTGCACACATATTCGATCTTCCCGCCGTCGCCTGCCCAGTCCCGGCTGTTGTCCACCGTCCAGTGCAGTACCCTGCCATCGTTGTAGAAATCATGAATATACGGCCCGCTGTCAACACCCCATTGAAGCATGGTGAGGTTATCTCCCTTACCTTCTTTAAATCTATGTATCATTTCTGTAATTCTGTCCAAATCCAGCTGATCAAAATGCGTAATTAAGTTCCGCTGGTCCCTGACCAGAGGGGCTGGCTTGTTGACTTCCCGTATCAGCAATAGTGAGAGTACCGCAATAAGTAGCGTTTCAAGAATTATAATAGCCCGGCTGTATTTGCTAAAAAAGTTGTTCATGTTCCCTCCCGCTCCACGGTTTATGAATAAACTGGGTTAGCACTATATTTGACATGGTTGTATGATATTCCTTGTCTGACTTACAATTGTAGTTCAAGTGAATAAATTTTGTTGTTGAACTAAAAGGTTATAGAACCCAAAAACATCTCCAGCCATAAGGCGGAGATGTCTTTGGGTTCTTTGCATTTTTTATGTTCGCATTCGTCACAAACTACTCAACCTTCTCCAAGCTCTGGTGGCTCCAACAGATGATCCAGCAGTTGCAGCCCCCGGCGACGGGTGCGGAAGGTCCACAGCAGATCTGCTGTGAATAACAGCAGGACGACGGGAAGTATGGGCATCCATACCCGCTCCATATGCAGATACAGGAAGTGTACCAGCGGATGCAAGCCGAAGATGCAAGCCACTGACAGTCCCCACCAATACAGCGAGAATTTCAGGCAGATATGCCCTTGCAGCTGTAACGGCATCCCTGAATAATCCCACCATTGTCTACGAAAGATCCCCTTAAGCAGCCAGCCGCTGACAAACTCAACCGCCGAAGGGACAATCAGCGCAAGCAGCAGGAATAACGGCAAGGGAAGCCTAATTTCATGTGCCGCCAGCAGCAGCAGCGGTGCGCAGCCATACATGGGCTTAAATGGCCCTTTGAGGAAGCCTTCTTTGCGAAAGGTTCCCGTGCTGTAGAGGCTATAGCTGCCTTCAAGGACCCACCCCAGAAACGAATAGACAGTAAAATAGAACAGATAGGGGCTTGCCGCAGCCACTACACTGTAACTATTCTGTAAAAGTAAAGGTGTCATCGTAGTTATTCCCGCCTCCGCTCCCAATTATTTTCCAATTGGAGCTAGTATGCCTCCAGGAACCGGATGCTATGACGGGAATATCTGGCGGTTTTTCGCATACATTCCAGACTCCTTATTACCTCCGTCGGCCTGCGTCTGGTGAAATCATAATCCCTATATCAGAAAAAAGACTGCCCCAGTAGGAACAGTCTGCTATGTGCATATGCCTTATACCTTAATCCCCTACACCCGAATTCTTAGGAAGCGGGTCAGGATGGGCGGTTTCGGCCGGTTTGGCTTCCCAATCATCGGCTTCCGGTTCAATATCCACACCGTTCTCCATCTTTTTGCGTTCTGCGAGTGAATCCCCGTCTTTATTCTCTTTGTTGCGGATGTCTGCTTCATTACCGGAATGATCTGACATGTGAATTCCTCCTTGTATGCAACTTGTACGCGATTTGAACTACGTAGTTATAGTTACCCGCAGACCCCTTTTGCAAACATCTCATGTGAACAAAGATCCTTTTCACTTGTCTTATCCATTCACTGTTCTATCCATTCACTTGCCATTTCGGCAGACTGCTCCCTCTTATTCGTAATACACACGAAACACAATGTCCTGCTCGTAATTCCCGAAGCCGCGCCCGAATAACGTTAAGCCACCCCGCCTTCGGGTGGTGTCTTCTGCCGTGAACCTGAAGCTCCACTGGTCCTGCTGCCAGCCCACCTGATCAATGGTAACTGCCGATATCTGCTGGCCGTCTATATAAGTTCCCCCTGCATTAATTCTGAGCACCTTCAGCAGACCGTACTGGTTCACATCCGATTTCCACCAGGCTGGAGTCAGCCGGCCTCTCATTACGCCGAAGTCTCCGGGGCTGGTCCATTTGCCAAGCGAAATGCCATTCATCATAAAAGAGATATCCGAAGGCCACTTCTCGTTCACACTCGGTGCCTCCGAGCCGATCTCCATGGAAATCTCAATCTCCTGGACCGTCTGATCCATGAACAGATAATTCGGAACCTTATATTCCACGTATCCTTTGGCGAACCAGAGAATGCCGGCATCCACCCGCTGCGGGTCCAGAAAATAACGCGGGTCGTCATAATACCCGATCAGCTTCTCGGTTGTGGCAATGCCGCAGGTCGGTGAAGCTGCAAGGTCGGTGTAATGGCCCACAGGGACAGAGACCTCCACTACTTTGCGGGCGATGCCTTTGGCCCCGGATAATTTAATCTGCAAGAAATTCGCGGAAAGTGAGCAGAATTTATAAGTCCCCCCGTCGATCCGCTTCATCTGGGAGCTGACGATGCCGGCCTTCTGCAGCTTGGCAACGTGCGAGCTGACAATGGCACTGCTGAGATACAGCCTGGCCGCAATCTCCTTAATATGCATCTCCTCGCTGCTAAGCAGATCGATGATCCGCAGCCTCACTTCACTGGCAAGTGCTTCATAGACCTTCAACGATTCGGAATCTGTGGTTAAATACATCGGTGGCCCTCCGCGCTCTTTGAATTAGTTATTAAGTTAATCCTGAAATTAGTTATTGCTTAGTATACCCCGTAATTCGTATCATGTAATCATAAACGGGCTTGAACGATTAGCTATTTCATTAATCTAATACAAAGGAGATTCTAACTATGAGCATTCAATCCAAGATGATTGTCGACAAAGACTTCAAGCTGGCCGAGGTAGATCCAAGGCTGTACGGTTCCTTCATTGAACATCTGGGCCGGGCCGTCTATGGCGGAATCTATGAGCCGGGACATCCTACCGCTGACGAGAACGGGTTCCGCGGCGATGCCCTCCAGGCTATCAAGGCACTACGCGTACCGATCATCCGTTATCCGGGAGGCAACTTCGTATCCGGTTATAACTGGGAAGACGGCGTAGGACCCAAGGCGGAACGGAAGCGCTCTCTTGAACTTGCCTGGTGGGTTACAGAGACTAACCAGGTAGGCACGAATGAATTCGCCGATTGGGCCAAGCTGGCCGGTTCTGAAGTGATGATGGCAGTGAACCTGGGCACACGCGGAATCGACGCTGCAAGGAATCTGGTCGAGTACTGCAACCATCCCTCCGGCTCTTACTGGAGTGACCTGCGGATCTCCCATGGCTACAAGGATCCGCACAAATTCCGCACCTGGTGTCTGGGCAATGAAATGGACGGTCCATGGCAGATCGGAGCCAAGACTGCAGTCGAATACGGAAGACTCGCCAATGAGACCGCCAAAGCGATGCGCTGGGTGGATCCTTCTCTGGAGCTTGTCGCCTGCGGCAGCTCGGGCAGCAACATGAGCACTTTTGCCGAATGGGAAGCTACAGTTCTGGATCTCACCTATGATAATGTCGATTTCCTGTCGCTGCACACTTACTACAATAACAATGATGGGGATACAGCGAATTTCCTGGCCCAATCGCTTGATATGGATCAGTTCATCGACAGCGTAGCAGCAGTATGTGATTATATCAAGGCTAAGAAGAAAAGCAAGAAAAAGATTTACCTGTCCCTCGATGAATGGAATGTATGGAAATCGCAGGGCTCTAGCCGTGCTGAGCAGCACTGGCAGATTGCACCGCCTGAATTCGAGGATGTCTATACCCTGGAGGATGCGCTGGTGGTGGGCTGCTGCCTGATCAGCCTGCTTAAGCATGCAGACCGGGTCAAGATGGCCTGTATCGCCCAGCTCATTAATGTCATTGCACCGATTATGACGGAGGATGGCGGACCGCTCTGGCTGCAGACCACTTATTATCCTTACATGCATGCCTCCATCTACGGCCGGGGAACGGTGCTGCACCCGCTGATTACAAGTTCCAAATATGATTCCAAGGATTTCACCGACGTTCCATATCTGGAAGCGGTCAGTGTATATAATGAGGAGCTGAACGAGGTTACTGTGTTTGCAGTGAACCGCCATCTGAGCGAAGGCATGGAGCTGGCGGTTGATCTGCGGAGCTTCGGCGCTGTAGAGGTTATTCAGCACACGGTTCTTGAGCATGAGGATCTTCAGGCGGCCAATACCCGCTCCAACCCGTCGAATGTGCTTCCGCACAACCGGGGAACAGCAGCCGCAGATGGCGGCCGGGTGAGCGCAATGCTTCCGGCTGCTTCCTGGAACGTAATCCGGCTGCGTGTGAACGGCTGATTACTGAATGCTGCAAGCTTAATGGTACATGATCCAGGCGACTAGCGGTCCGGCGATGGAGCCGACAATCGCGCACACAGTCATGGCTACAGAGCTCATGGACACCGACTCTTCGCCGTATTCCAGTGCCTTGGCGGTGCCGAGGGCATGGGAAGCTGTGCCCAGGCCAATGCCGATCCCCGACTCGCTGCGGATTCTGAACAGCTTAATTATATAGGGGCCGCCGATTGCTCCCGTGAAGCCGGCAACCATCACGAACACGGAGGTCAGCGATGAATCTCCGCCGAGATTGCTGGAGATCTGGATCGCTACAGCGGTGGTAATCGACTTGGGCAGAATGGACAGCACATACAGCTTGGAGAAGCCGAGTCCGGCTGCCATCAGCAGCCCGCTGAACATTCCGACCATAAGTCCGGTGACCGTTCCGCCGAGAATGGCGGGGAGATTCTTCCACAGTACATGCCGCTGTTTGTATAAGGGATAAGCCAGCGATACTACCGCCGGTCCCAGCAGGCGGTTAATCCAGTCGCCGCCGATCATATAAGTCTCATAAGAGATATGGAAGCCCATGAGCAGCACAACAACCGTGAACGTTGCGGTGAGCGCGGGCAGGAGGACAGGAAGACGGTAACGTCTGTACAGTATGGACATGACCAGATAGATCACGACGTTCATCAGCACGAAGCTGGCAGCCAGCAGAATTCTCATGCTTCCTTCCCCTTCCCTTGGACATTACGGGCACGGTACGTCCGGCGTGTTAAGCGTTTGACGCTGCGGGCGGCAATCCACTGGCTGGAATGTGCTGTAACAACCATGGTCAATACACTGCTGATGACGAGAATGCCGATCAGGAGCAAGCCTCTTCCGCTAAAGATATCCAGATGGTTCATGATGCCTGCGGTGGCCGGGATGAAGAACATGGGCAGATACGCCAGTATAAAGGACGAGCCGTTCTCGATCAGCTTCACGGGCACAATCTTTAGCAAAAGCAGCACGAAGAGCAGCAACAGTCCCACGATACTGCCTGGAATCGGCAAATGCAGCAGCTCTTGCAGATAGCCTCCGGCCAGGAAGAACACATACAGCAAGCAGACCTCGGCGATAATGCGGATGATTTTCATAATGCAGGAATCCCTTCAATCTTGAAATGACGATCATAAGCAGCCGCTTACCGGCAGCAGGCTGACTTCCTAAGAGTAGCAGAGTTTTCAGCAAATTTTCAATAAGTTTTCGACTCTTCTATGTACTTTCATTATTGATCTAATATTTCAAAAAAAAGAAACGGATGCAACCCCTCAGGGCAGCATCCGTTTCTTTGTGATCCTCATAACAGCCTCCGGCTCGCAGGCCTTATCGCCCTTAGACCCACTCTACCACCTGCGAAGCGTTCTGCCGGGTCTTCACACGCGGCTCACCGCTCCGGTAGCCGAAGGCTACCATGCAGGCCAGCCCGAAATGTTCAGGGTCCATAATCCCCTCGTCGGCCAGAAGCTGCTCCATTTTCTGCTTATCGAAGCCTTCAATCGGACAGGAATCGATGCCGATCAGCGCAGCTGCGGTCATCATATTGCCAAGGGGCAGATAGGTCTGACGCGCGCCCCACTCGAAGATCGCCCGCTCATTGCCAGCCAGGCCGAAATCGTTTTTCAGGAATGCGCCGTAGACCCGCTGCTTGCCCTCTGCAATCTCAACCGGCAGCTTCTGTACCTCCGACATCATACTCTGAATATATTCTGAGTCAGCTGCCAGATCACGCGGCTGTCTGGCCAGAATAAGCACGAAATGGCTTGCGGTCGGAAGCTGCTTCTGCGCGCCCCAGGCGTATGGCAGCAGCTTCTGCCGGAGCTCCGGGTTCTGGACAACTACAAACTTCCAGGGCTCGAAGCCGAACGAACTCGGTGACAGACGTCCCGTCTCCAGAATGAAGCCGAAATCCTCCCCGCTGATCTTTCTGCTGCTGTCGAATTCTTTGGTCGCATGTCTGTACTCATAGGCTGCCAAAATCTGCTCTTTCGTCATTTGAGTTGCTGTGCTTGTGTTCTCCATCCTCCATACTCCCTTTCTGTGTATCGTTCATGATAAGGAATTGACGTTTTCCTGTTCCCATGCCTATAGTAATGGATATACAACACATTTAGAAGTACGCACATTTTTGTGATGTAGTATACAAAATGATACTAAGGAGCGTGTTCAGTGATGCGCGACCGTAAAGGCGGTTTCGGCACTTGCCCTGATGGTAATGCCTTTGCTTGTCCTGTAGAATTCACCCTCGATGTTATCGGCGGTAAATGGAAGGGTGTGCTGTTGTACCATATGATGGATTCCACAGTCCGGTTCAACGAATTCCGCCGCATCTGCCCCCGCATCACCCAGCGCATGCTGACCCTGCAGCTCCGCGAGCTGGAGGAGGATGGCGTCGTACACCGTGAGGTCTATCATCAGGTGCCGCCGAAGGTCGAATACTCCTTGACCGAATTCGGCCGGTCTCTGATTCCGATCATCAAGCTGATGAGAGATTGGGGTCTGGAGTACCAGGCGAAGCAGCAGATTTCTGAGAGTCCGGCTATAGACACCGGAGTGTAACGGGGCATAGCAGAATAGGGACTGTCTCAAAGTAGATATTCTATAGACGAGTCAGATCTCAGATGTTTCAAAGGATTCAAATGTTAAAAAAGCAGCGATTCTCTCATATTGGAGAACCGCTGCTTTCTGTTTTTGTTGAAAAAATATATTTTCGTATCCCACTTAAACAGCGGAGAGGACGAAACGATTGTGTAAAAGCGTCAGCGGTCGCCTTGGTCTCCGGATTTTCACCGCTAAGGGGAATGAAAAAAATTCTTACGACCACAGCGATTGGAACAACGGTTCGTTCACGCAGCGTCCACCCAAGTACTCACGTTAATCCTGCTTAAAAAAAGGGGCCGTTTTCCAGCCTATTATGAATCTTCGAAAAACTCCTCCGCCTTCTGCTTATGCTCCTCCTTGACCTGTCCGGCAATAGCCCGGATGCCCGCCGCCATGACGGCAGCATCGTCTGTGAAGCCCAGGCCGATCAGCGCATCGGGAATAGCATCAATCGGGGAAATGAAATACGCCAGCGCTCCAAAAGCAATCCCTTTCGCCCATAGCGGTGTTTTGGCATCCATAGCACAGTAGTACATGGCTATCGCTTCTCTGGTGAAGGGAATTTTACCGGCGGCTTTCCTGGTTTTGCTCCAGAAGCTCTTCTTCACAAGCTCCTCATTCTTCTTGTCATACTCAAAGCTCTCCACCAATACTCCTGCCGGCAGCTTACCTGTCTGATTGTCCATCCGTAGTTCCCTCCCGGTGATTAGACTGCCTATATATGGCCTCACGCCAACCCTTACTATATCTTCACACCATTCCTTTGCGGCTAATCACTGTGGCTTATAATGCTTCACTTAGGAGCCCAGATGCTCCTGGAAGAACAACGCCGTCTGTCTGCACTGGAATTCGCTCACCTCATGCCCGGAGAACGGATAATCCATAATCTCCTTAGGCGATTCTATCCGGTTATACGCGGCATAGATCGTCTCCGGCATACATACTGTATCCTTCCAGCCTACAGACATCAGGACAGGGACAGTGAGGCGGTGAGCCAGATTAACAATGTCGAAAAAGGCCAGATTCTCCAGCACACGCTCCAGATGCTCCGGATAGCGCTTCAGGTATTCCGCGATCTCTGTAAGTGAGCTGGTGGAATTCAGCACCCCGAAATCCAGCCGGCACAGATTAGGAATATCTGCGGCTACCGCAGCCACGCGGCTGCTGAGCGCCCCTGCCAAGAGCGCGATCCCCCCGCCCTGGCTCGCTCCTGTAATCGCAATACGCGCCGGATCAACCCCCGGCAGCTGTGCTGCCGTCTCTATAGCCCGTACGGTATCTATGGCTAACGCGACATAATAGGACTCCTCCTTCTCCAGCAGCCCCTGGGTAATCCAGCCTCTGACAATCCCATGCTCTTGCGGCAGCAGATTGCCGGTCTCTCCAAGCTGACCACGAACATCTACGGCCAGTACTGTGTATCCAAGCAGCAAGAAATGTGCGTAACGCTCGGGATATCCCCGGTCTCCGGTGTAACCTGGAAAGGTCACAACACATGGCCGGTCTCCAGTGTTCTCTGTATCACCGGCAGGCTGGATATACCAGGCATTGATTGTAGTCTCCCCATAGCTCATATAGCTGACCTTGCTCACCTTCATGCCCGGATAGGGGGTATCTTCAGGGGTGATGCTCACCTCCAGCGGCTGCTCTTCATCTTCCGCGAGCAGATCATTCCAGAATTCATCAATCGTCTCCCGGTCCAGTGTCGGCTCTGGACGGCAGTTCTCCAGCTCTTGCTTACGCGCTTCTATTGCATTCATCTCAATTCCTCCTGTTGTGCATGCACTCTTTAACCTTGCATGTCTATGTAAGCGTCATTAATATTATAGATATAAATTCATAGAATTCCAAAGGAGTTGTTTATTATTCGTTACGGAACGTTGGCGCATACAGCCGGCTGCCTGCCGATTAAGGAATTGATTGCCGCTCTTCAGACCTACAATATTGATTTCGTACAGCTCGCCCTGTCCAAAGCCATACAGGATATCGACCTCTCCACCGGCAAGCTGAGTCCTGGTCTGGCTTCCTATATCGGTGAGCAATTTGACAGGGCCGGTATCCGCATCGGCGTGCTGGGCTGCTACATCAATCCGATCCACCCCGATCCTGCGGTCCGCCGGGCGGAGATCGACCGCTTCAAGGAGCATCTGCGCTATGCCCGCCTGTTCGGTGCCCCAATGGTCGCCACGGAGACGGGAGCACTCACGACCTTCCAGGAGCTTGATCCTTACCGCTATGAGGAGCTCGGCTGGGATGCCCTTAAGGCAACGATTGAGGAGCTGGCAGAGGAGGCGGAGAAGTGGGGCGTATTCTTAGGGCTTGAAGGCGTCAGTACCCATACCCTGTCCTCTCCAGCCAAAATGCGGCGCATCCTCGACGAGGTGCCTTCCAGCTCCATCGGTGTCGTATTCGACCCGTGCAACCTGATCGGTGAAGAGGTTCATCTCCAGGATGAGATCGTCGATCAATCCTTCAACCTGTTCGGCGACCGGATCATCCTCGCCCATCTCAAAGGAATCTATGAAGACGGCGGACGCATTCGTCACGGGGCTCCCGGAGCCGGACTGTTCCACACCGCTGAGTTCCTGAACAAGCTTGAGGCGCATAAGCCGATGATCGATGTCTCGCTGGAGGATGTCACCAGCCTGGAGATCCGGGACACTGTGAATCTGCTGCGCAATCTGCGCAAATCGTTATAATCCGGCCATAACCCCATTTCCTCCAAAAGTACCGCTTAGCGGTACTTTTCGCTTTTCACTGAATAAAATAGTATACCTATCGCATTTTTGCAGGGCGATGGTGCAGAAAGGAAGGGATCACAGATGCGGTTCACTTTCCCCATTCTTACCTTAAGCCATGGCGGGGCACAACGCATGCTCGTGGAGCTTACGAACGGTCTTACTGCCCGGGGCCACCAGGTTGTGATTGTTATGCCGCTGGGAGGGGATGTTTCCTATGACGTCCGTTCCACTCTGCTGATTACCGACTACCCGCTGCTCCGCGAATCCGATTTCCCCGTCAGTGATATCATCGTCTCCAATTTCTACACTACGGTTCCGGTCTCACAGGCAGCCAGCCTGAACGGCAAAGGTATGCATATCCGCCTCTCCTTATGCTATGAACCGCTGTTTCTGCCGCAGAACGAGGTATCCTTCCCCTCCTATCACATTACCGATAAGCTGATCGTCCTCTCCAGATGGCAACAGGAGTTGATTAGGCTGGGTCACGGAATCAGCGGAAGCATTGTACCGGTAGGGATCAGTGCTTCATTCCGAAACATGAACATCCGTAAGGAGCTTCAGGAACCGCTGAACATTACAGCGATCCTGCGCAAGGTGGAGCACGGCTTCTCCTGGCACCGCGAGCAGGATTACCTGGTGAATCAGCTGGATATCGTGAAGCAGAACTTCCCGTGGGTCAATATCAATTTCATCAGTCCGCCGGATGAATGCTTCACCTCCGATTCACTAAAAAGGATGATGAACAGCGGCAAATACCGCTTCTTCACGCCGCTCAATGACGAGGAGCTATGCTATCACTATAACGGTGCTGATATTTTTGTCAGCTCCAGCATTTTCGACACCGGCTCGTTGCCCGGGCTGGAGGCGATGCGCTGCGGGGCGGCGTTGGTCTCTGTCTATGCGGGAGGAAATCTGGAGTATGCCCGCCATGAAGAGAACTCCTTGTTGTCCTACCGGTATGAGAACCGGCTTGCGGCGGATGTGATGCGGCTCATTCAAGATCCCGCACTCCGGAGCCGGATCGCCGCACGCGGGGAGACCGATTCAAGATCATGGACCTGGGAGAACAGTGTCAAAATCATGGAACGGACAGCCGCTGCCTTTTTAAAAGGGAACGGTGCGGGAAAATCGCGCTCCAGCCGACCTTTTGCAGAAAATGGGTAGAGGTCCCGGAGAATGCAGAAAAAGGTTCAACTTATGAGGATAAGGTTGAACCTTTTCTGTATTTTCCACTGATCCGCCAGAATACTGCCGGCAAGACTAAGAACCCATGACATCTATACATAGGCACGGCTGCACGTATGGTTTACACTGATTGTATATATACTAGGGTTATCGGAGGCGGGAGCATGAACAGGAATGAGGAGCAGCAAGAGTCCATGGGGTCTCAGTTCAAATATATGGTCAGCGGGGATTCTATCTCCAAGGGCGTTGTGTATGACGAGACCCGAAGCAAGTATGTCATTCTGGAGGATAATTATGTATCCATGCTTCAGGGCAAGCTCAAGGGCGCTATGCGCAATACTGCCAGATTCGGCAATACGCTGATGAAGGGCTTCGGTAATCTGAAGCGGGATGTCCTGAAGGAGAAGCCGGATGTGGTGCTGATTGAATACGGCGGCAATGACTGTGACTACCACTGGAGTGAGATTGCGAGCAATCCCGAGGCAGAGCATAGTCCCAAGACAGATTTTCCGGCCTTCGAGCGGATGCTGGCTGATATGATTCATTTCCTGAAGAACCAGGGGATCACGCCAATTCTGATGAGTCTGCCTCCGCTGAATGCGGACAACTACTTCAAGTGGGTCAGCGGCAACAATCCCGATTCCGAAGTGAACATTATGAAGTTCCTCGGCAGCGTCACCAAAATCTACTGGTGGCAGGAGCGTTATAACTCCGCTATCCTCAAGGTCGCCGAGAGCACCAGGACCAAGATTATCGATGTCCGGGGCGCCTTCCTGCAGCAGCCGGATTACACCAAGTTCATCTGCCGGGACGGCATCCACCCCAACCGGGAGGGCCACCGGATTATCTACGACAAGGTGCTGGAATTCATCCGCATGAGTGAACCTCAGCTGCTGCTGGAGCCTGCGGCAATGCCTGGACATCCGTAGACAATAACAAGCGCTCCCCCAGCCTCGGCAGGGGAGCGCTTGTTATGTGTTCAGGGCTGCTGCAAGGAGACATACTTGTCGCCCAGTAGCTTCTGGAAGTAATTCCGGTTATACAGCATGCTGGGATGGCCGGGGGAATGAAGCAGCGCAGTCTCATTATAGCGGTTGGCCCGCTCATGCTGGCCCAGCCGGTCATAGCAGAGCGCAAGCTGCAGATTCGGAATCCAGGTGGCGAAGGCCTCATTCTTCATCGCCATGGACTCCGCCTGTCCGGGCAGCTGAATAGCAAGCTCAAACCAGTAGATCGCCGGATGAAGCTGGCCCTTCTCCAGATGCCAGGCCCCCAGCCGGCAGCAGCCTTCGGCACGCGGGGCATCATATTGCAGCGTGCGGGTGACCGCAGTGAAGGCCGCTTCCTTGTTCCCAAGTGCTTCCAGGCATTCGACCAGCCGCAGGCAGGCCTGAATATTATCTTCAATCCAGCCCTGCCCGCCGCTGAGGAACAGCTCGTAATACCGGCAGGCCTCCCGGTGAATTCCGTGGTCGCGCAGCTCATTGGCGTAATAATATTGATCGCGCGCAGAGAAGCTTTCTCCTGCCGCTTCCCGTTTGCGGTAGATCTGCAGATTGCGGTCCGTGTAAGCTTTATCCTTCTCATGGGTGACACAGACTCTGCTTGCCAGCGACGGGCCGTACACCTCCAGATATTCATGCACCGGACCGATCCAGCGGAACCCGCACGCCCGGCGGACCAGCCGGTTGCGCCGCAAGGAGGTCGTCACCCTTCCCTCTCCGTCAAAAGCGAGATTATACTGCATATTCACACTGTCCACGTGTTCCGGCAGCGAAGACTTCAGCTCCCTGAACAGCGCCTGATCCTCTTCTCTCAGATAGTCGTCCGCATCCAGCCAGAAGATATAATCCCGGGTCGCCTTGCTGAAGGCGTAATTACGGGCAGCGGAGAAATCGTCAATCCAGGTAAAATCATAAATTGCGGCTCCAAAGGCACCGGCTATCTCCTTGGTGCGGTCTGCCGATCCCGTATCTACAATGACGATCTCATCGACCAGCCCTTCCACAGAAGCCAGGCAGCGGGGCAGGCTCTTCTCCTCATTGCGGACAATCATGCATAAACTGATCTCAATCATGGCAGCCTCCTGAATACATAATCCACTAGACTACCATGATATGCAGTGCAGCAGCCGGCAAACCCTTGCTCTCACCCAAGGGCAGCGGTGCGTTTTTGGAGCTTATACTTTTTTTGCGGACTAAGCCGATGATTTTTGTTATAATAAGCAGCATACTATTTATATACAAGAAGGGGACGTTACCTTTGTCAAAAATCATTAAGACATTAACCATTGCCGGCAGTGACTCCAGCGGAGGCGCAGGCATTCAGGCAGACCTCAAAACCTTTGAGGAATACGGTACTTACGGCCTTAGTGCCCTGACTACCATTGTAACGATGGACCCTGACCGGGGCTGGCATCATAATGTATACCCTGTCGATGCTGCCATCGTTGCCGAACAGCTTAAGACGATCTTCGCTGGCGGTCCTGTGGATGCCATGAAGACCGGTATGCTCGGCAGTGTGGACATTGTTAAGGTTACTGAACAGGCCCTGAAGAGCAACAAGCAGACCAATGTCGTGATCGATCCGGTTATGGTATGCAAAGGCGAGGATGAAGTACTGAACCCGGAGAGTGCAGATGCCATCCGCGATCTGCTGCTGCCGCTGGCTACGGTGGCTACTCCGAATCTGTTCGAAGCCGGAGTGCTCTCGGGTCTCGGCAAGCTGACTACGCTTGATCAGATGAAGGAAGCTGCCCGCCTGATCCATCAGCTCGGCACCCAGAATGTTGTCGTCAAGGGCGGCAAGGCGCTGGGCGGCGACAAGGCGATTGATATCTTCTTCGACGGCAGCGAATACCTCGTCCTGGAGACTGCGAAGATCGAGCCTGCCCATAACCATGGAGCGGGATGCACCTTCGCCGCAGCGATTACCGGCGGATTGGCTAACGGCTTGTCGGTGAAGGATGCTGTGGTGAAGGCGAAGGATTTCGTATCCGCCGCCATCCGCAATGGCTATGCGTTCAATGAGTATGTCGGTCCTGTATTCCATGGGGGCTACCGTCTGGAGCAGTAAGGCTGAACGGGTAATCAAGTAAGCTAATAACCAGCAGACAAAAACCTCTCTTCATGATGGCGGTGTAACCAGCCATAGAAGAGAGGTTTTCGTTGTTTTTTCAAAAGGAATTTAGAGCCAATTCCTGCTTACTTAACGGGCGGCTCCTCCGCAATATGCTTCACAAACGCCAGCATCTTATCCTTGTCCTTGTCATTCAGGACACCGATAATGATGGATTTCGCATTATAATTGATAGGCAGCTCTGAGATGAACGGAGATTTCAGAATATCTACACCATACAGCTCATTCTTGCCCGTGTCCTCGTTGACTCCCCACTGCATGCGGGTATCGTCAGCGGCAAGCTTCCCGTCCGTTGTGATCGGCTCCAGATTCTGGAATCCGGTCTGTCCGCCAATCCACTTGACGGTGGCCTCATCCAGAATGAGGATATCCGGCCGGTTCGCCGCCAGCTCCACAACAGCCTTTTGCATATAATTCATATCCAGTGAGTCAGAGCCTTCGCCCGTTCTGGGCAGATAAGTCATCACCGTCTCCACCCGCTTCCATTCCGGATAAGCCGCGATGATCGCCTTCTCCAGCTCCTCGGTCTTGCCGCTGGTATCCGTGACTCCGAAGTTGCCGATGAACATAATCTTAGCATCTACTGGCGGCAGAGAAGCTAGATATTGTCTATGCTGATAATTGTCATAGAGCGCCTTCCCGCCAAAAATCACTACCAGCAGCCCGATAATGCCGAGGATCACATGTGTCCGGTATAGCCGCATGAAGGTCTCCCACTTGCTTGCCGTACCGGAGAAGCGTCCATACTTGGCAAGCCGCTCGTCTTCAGCCTTCTGGATCTCCTGCTCATCCCAGGTATCGAGAATCAGCTTGTACGCCCGGAAATCCGCTTCGTAGGCTGCTATCTCCTCCTCTGTGGTCAGGGCGCGTCTTCGCTTCAGGAGCAGATCGAACCGCTTGTTCAGTTCCTCTCTGGTTACGGTTTCAGGTAATCCTAACTGTACATACGCTTGCTTCAGGTTCTCGTTCACATTGAATTCTCCTTTGATATGGATGATGCCGTAGTTCTATATTAACAGACTTCACCCTGAATTCTCCACTCGCGCTATAGGCGGGCAGCAATGTCCCGGGTCTCCATCAGCAGGAACTCCATTTCGCTGTCCCCGTGCTGATGTACGAAGCTATGCAGGAGGACGAAGCCTGCCTTCTTATACACGCTAACTGCCCTCAGGTTGAAGGCAGCCACCGACAATCTGAATCTCTTCGCGTCATACGTCCGCTCTGCAAACTTCATCCCCGCTTGCAGGAAGGCCAGTCCTCGGCCCTGCCCGGTCAGATCCGGTCTTAGCCCCAAGCCGATATCGAGGGAAGTTCCATCCAGGTAGAGTCCGCTCTCTATCCCTTCCCCCACCTGCGCGTTCTGTCCGTAACAGAAGAACCCGATCAACGCTCCGTCCGCCGCAGCTACACTGAAATAAGAGCCGTCCAGCAGCTCCTCGATATCCTCTGCGTCATCAGCCGCATCCAGCATATTGTACAGGGCATATGGCGTCTCGTATCTCCAATTAACAATCTCCCTGGCCGCCTGCTCATCCATTAACCGGATCTGATAACCTCTGCTCTGTTCCAGAATCACTATATCATCCCTCCGCTCTTGTGTTTCCTGAATTCGGTGGGCGTAAGCCCGGCATGCTTCTTGAACTGCTTGGAGAAATAGAACAGATCGCCGAAGCCGAGCTGGTCGGCAATCGCACTGACCGAACCGGAGGTGGTGGTCAGCAGCTCTTTGGCCTTTTCAATCTTTTGCCGGGTAATGTACTGGATGGGGGGCACGCCGATCTGCTGCTTGAACAGGCGCATGAAGTAGTTCGGGTGCATGTATGCAATCTCGGCAAGATCATGAATGCTCATATTCTGCTCGATATTCTCCGCGATATAATCCAGGACAGCCGTCAGCTTCCGGGCCGCCCCGAGATTCTTATAAGAGAGCTCATCCAGCTTGAGATTCATCAGGTAATAGGACATCAGCTCAAGCAGTTTGCTTCTCGCCAGCAGCGGGGCGTAGACCGCGTCAGATCTGGCACTGTCGGTGATCCCCTTGAACGCCGCCTCAACCGCAGCAGAATTCTCAGGAAGACAGACATGGCTCAGCTCAAGCACACGGAACAGGTTCATCTGCCCGACCTTGGCACTGAAATGACACCAGTATTTGAGAAAGGGGCGTTCGCTGATGCAGGCATAGGATTGCCTCACCCCCTCCGGCATTAGAATCAGCTCACCCGGCTGCGGATAATACTCCTTATCCCCGATCTTCAGCCAGCCTTCTCCGCCAATTATGTAATAGAATTTGCTGTAATCCGGAGTGTAGTCCAGATCCTTCCAATCCATAGAGCATTCGTTATAGTCGGCTACAATCAGGTCAACCTTGAGATTGGCCAGGTAGCTGGTAAGCAGATTGTGGGAGTCCATGGGACAGACCGCCTTAAAGGTTATTTTTGTACATCAAAAAGTTAGCACCGTACATTCTTACCCGCCCTGCCGCCCGGTACAATAAAGGCATTACTTCATACACAGGGAGATGACTGGCTCATGATGAACACAACTGATTATCTGCAGGTTATTGACGAGACGATTAAGAACGGCCCTTACAAGGCGAATTGGGAATCGTTAAGCGCTTATGAGGTGCCGCAGTGGTACCGCCAGGCCAAATTCGGGATCTTCATTCACTGGGGGCTGTATTCGGTTCCGGCCTTCAGCAATGAGTGGTATTCACGCAATATGTACATTCAGGGCACGAAGGAATATGAGCATCATCTGGCAGTCTACGGGAACCACAAGACGTTCGGGTACAAGGACTTCATTCCCCTGTTCACAGCGAAGCAGTTCGATCCGGCCAGGTGGGCTGCACTATTCAAGGCCTCCGGCGCCAGATATGTCATTCCCGTGGCAGAACACCATGACGGCTTCCAGATGTATAAAAGCGCTGTCTCTCATTATAACACTTATGACATGGGTCCCGGACGGGATATTCTCGGCGAGCTGAAGGCGGCCTTCGCAGAGCAGGAGCTGGAGCTGGGCGTCTCCTCCCACCGCGCGGAGCACTGGTTCTTCATGTCCCACGGCAAGGAATTCGACTCCGATATCCGCGAGCCGCTTGTCCGCGGCGACTTCTACTGGCCGGCCATGCCGGAACCGGATCATCATGATCCCTACGGCTCTCCCCCGTCCGGGGAGTATCTGGAGGACTGGCTGATCCGCTGCTGCGAGCTGGTCGATCAGTACCAGCCCAAGATTTTTTACTTCGACTGGTGGATTGAGAATGCGGCCTTCCGGCCCTATCTGCAAAAGTTCGCGGCCTACTACTACAATAGCGCGGCAGAGCGCGGAATGCCGGCTGCTATTAATTATAAGCATGATGCCTTCATGTTCGGCAGTGCGGTCCCCGATGTCGAGCGCGGGCAATTCGCCGAGCTGAAGCCCTTCTTCTGGCAGACAGATACAGCAGCAGCGCGTAATTCCTGGTGTTATACGGAGAATAACGACTACAAATCCGCCGCAGAAATCATCCGCGACCTGGTCGATATCGTCAGCAAGAACGGCAATCTGCTCCTGAACGTAGGGCCCAAGGCCGATGGCAGCTTCGCAGAGGAGGACCAGGCGATTCTGACGGCCATCGGCAGCTGGCTGGGAACAAACGGAGAAGCGATCTATGATACCTCCTTCTGGCGCACCTTTGGGGAAGGGCCTACACGTATTGAAGAAGGACAATTTACCGATGGCCAGGCCAAAACGTTCACACCGGAAGATATCCGCTTCACTGTAAAAGGCAGCTGCCTGTATGCGACAGTACTGGTGTACCCGGAGGATGGTATCGTGCGCATCCAGTCGCTCCGGGAGAAATCCCCCTGCTTCGAGGGAATCCTGAGGGACATTACAGTCCTCGGTTTCAGTGAGCAGCCCTCCTGGGAACGGGATACTGAGGCCTTAACCATCCGTACCACTACGGTCACAAGCGCCTTGCCGGTTGTGTTTAAGCTGGAGCTTGCGTGAGCTATCTTAGAAGCCGCTCCTCTAGTCTAACCCGTGCAGTCCTCTCCACTCTTCCGGCTGCATGCCGGTAGTGCGTTTGAAGACAGCGCAGAAATAGCTGACATTCTCGAAGCCGGCCCGCTGGGCGATTTCATAGATCCGCTGCCCCCGGCTGCTGAACATCAGCTGCTTGCTCCGGTTGATCCGCTGCTTGTTAATATAGGCCACCGGCCGTTCACGGACGGTCCGCTGGAAGAGCCGGCACAGATACTGCGGCGAGACTGACGCCACCTCGGCCAGCTCCTTCAGCAGCAGCGGGCGGTGCAGGTGAAGCTCAATATATTGCAGCACCGGCTTCATCCGCGCAAGCTCATTGTCCTCATTCGAGGCCGGAAGCAGGCTGCGCTTCAGATCGAGCAGCAGGGCATACAGCAGCTTGGAACGCTCCATGTTGTCCTGAAGCTCATTGCCGCAGGAGAGCGTAAGCATCTCCTCAAGCGGAGCAAGGATGGATTCTGCTCTGAGGCGTCCCACCCCGGACTCCCGTATTCCGGCGTAGAGCAGCATCTGGGCTGCTTCTCTTCCGTTGAAGGAGATCCAGGCCAGCTCCCATTCGCGGGTAAGCGGCGTATAAGAGTGGGGCACATCCGGGTAGAGACAGAAGATATCACCCGCCTCGGCAATATAGGATTTCCCCTTGATATTCACTTCACCCTTGCCGCCGAGGACCTGGTGCAGCTGATAATCCGGGAAGCCCGCAGGCCGGGACATCTCCCCCTGATGCTCCCAATACCCAATGGTCATGGGATACAGGGGCAGCAGAAGCATATCTTCCATTTCGCAAAAGATCATCGTACTGTCCATAGCAGCCTCCCTCCAGATGCAATCTGGCATCACTTAGTTTCATATTCTATTATATCTAAACAAAATCATTATATATACCCAGAACATTTCCCATCCTATAATATGAATATAACAATATAAGGAGATGTTAACTTGCGCAACAAACTCTCATATCAGCAGCCTGCCAACGGATATCCCGAATGGAACAATAATCCTGAGATTTTTCAATTGAACCGTATAGATGCCCATGCTTCCATGATGTCCTTCCCGGCAGCAGCCGACGCTCTGCAAGGGGATAAAGCTTCCTCATCCCGTTACCAGACACTGAACGGAACGTGGAAATTCGCGTTTGCCGAGACCCCGGATGCACGGATCAAGGATTTCTATAAGGCCGGATACGACGCTGCCGGCTGGGCAGATATCGCCGTCCCTTCCCACTGGCAGTTCCAGGGATATGATTATCCCCAATACACCAATGTACGCTATCCTTGGGAAGTATCCGAGCCGAATCTGAAGCCTCCCTTCGCTCCGACGGTATACAATCCGGTAGGCTCCTATATCCGTTCTTTCAGCGTTCCGCAGGATTGGGACGGACAGCCGGTATTCCTCAGCTTCCAGGGTGTGGAATCCGCCTTCTATGTATGGGTGAACGGCGAACTTGCCGGATACTCTGAGGATACCTTCACACCGTCAGAATTCGATATCACCGCCTACCTGCTTCCCGGCGAGAACAAGCTGGCCGTTGAAGTCTACCGCTGGTGTGATGCGAGCTGGCTGGAAGATCAGGACTTCTGGCGTCTGAGCGGAATTTTCCGCGATGTCTATCTCTACACTGCGCCTCCAGTACGGGTAGCCGACTTCTTCGTCCGCACCGAGCTGGACAAGAGCTTCACCGATGCGGAGCTGCAGGTCGACCTGACTCTGGAGAACTATTATAACCGGGTCATCGGGGCACACACCGTTGAAGTACAGCTCTACGACAGCAAGCAGCAGCCGGTATGGGCTGCGCCGGTGTCAGCCGGTTTTGCTTTTGAACAAGAGGGAACTCAGCTGCTTAAGCTGTCCGCAGCCGTGAAGAACCCGCTGAAATGGAGCGCGGAGAAGCCTAACCTTTACACCCTGCTGATTTCGGTGAAGGATGATCAGGGAGAGCTGCTGGAAGCGCTCAGCTGCAAGACGGGCTTCCGGACCTTCGAGATCCGTGACGGCCTGATGAAGATCAACGGCAAACGGATCGTATTCAAGGGAACGAACCGCCATGAATTCTCCTGCGATACCGGCCGCGCGCTCTCCAAGGAAGATATGATCACCGATATCAAGCTGATGAAGTTGCATAATATCAATGCCGTGCGGACCTCCCACTATCCGAACCAATCGGTATGGTACGAGCTGTGCGACGAATACGGCCTCTATGTGATCGACGAGACGAACCTGGAGACACATGGCTCCTGGCAATACGGGCAGAAGGAATTGCATGAGGGCAACGTTCCCGGCAGCCGCCCGGAATGGCGCGCGAACGTCATTGACCGCTGTAACTCCATGATGCAGCGCGACAAGAACCACACATCCGTCATCATCTGGTCGCTTGGCAACGAATCCTTCGGCGGCGATAACTTCCTGGCCATGTATGACCACTTGAAGCAAGCTGACCCGACCCGTCCGGTGCATTATGAAGGCACTTATCATTACAGACCTTCGGACGCGGCCAGCGATATTGAATCGACGATGTACATCAAGCCGGATGAAGTCGTGGAGTACGCTCTCAGCAACCCGAAGAAGCCTTACATTCTGTGTGAATACAGCCATGCCATGGGCAACTCCTGCGGCGGCCTGCATCTGTACACGGAGCTGTTCGACAAATATGACAGCATTCAGGGCGGATTCATCTGGGACTGGGTGGATCAGGCGATCCGTACAACCACTCCTGAAGGGGTGTCTTATCTGGCTTACGGCGGGGATTTCGGGGAAAAGCCGCATGACGGCAACTTCAGCGGCAACGGGCTGCTGTTCGCGGACCGCAGCGTGACCCCTAAGCTCTACGAAGTGAAGAAATGCTATCAGAATATCACCATCACCGCACTGGATCTGAAGAGCGGAAGCTTCGAGGCCCGCAACAACTTCCTGTTCACGGATCTGGCAGACTATCAGCTGAGATGGACGCTGGCTCTGAACGGCGAGGCGGCCCAGGAAGGACAATTACCGCTCTCCGCAGCGCCTGGAGAAGCAGCCGGCTTCACCGTTCCGCTGGATTCAGCGCTGCTTGAATCGGACAAGGAAGCTGTGCTTACAGTGTCGTTCGTTCAGGAGGGCGCAACCGCCTGGTCTGAGGCCGCGCATGAAGTTGCCTGGGAACAGTTCGTGTTAACCCCGTATATCCCGTCCCGTAACCCGGAACTTTCGGGCGGCACCCTGCAAGTGAAGGAACAGGATGGCTTCGTGAACTTCGAGGGCAGCGGATTCGCGCTTGCCTTCGAGACAGCAACCGGCGCGCTTGTCTCGCTGAAGTCGTCCGGTAAGGAGGTTCTCGTCGCACCGGCCAGACCTAACTTCTGGAGAGCTGTAACAGACAATGATCTGGGCAACAAGCATCCTGAGCGCTGTGCGATCTGGAAGGAAGCGTCCTACGAGCGTCAGCTGGCCCGGTTCAGCTGCCGTGTGGAAGGGGGCCTCGGCTTCGTGACCGCTGACTATCTGCTGGGTACGCAGCCGCAGTCCACCCTGCGTGTTCATTACGAGATTCGTACGGATGGTTCGGTCGAGATTGTACAGGAGCTTAACCCGGGCAGCAGCGCCCTGCCGGAGATCCCGGAATTCGGAATGGTCTTCGAGCTGGACAGCAGCCTGGACACGATCTCCTGGTATGGCCGCGGGCCGCATGAGAACTATTGGGACCGTAAGTCCGGAGCTCTGTTGGGACTGTACACAGGCAAGGTCAGCGAGCAGTTCACGGATTACCTCCGCCCGCAGGAGTGCGGCAACAAGACGGATGTACGGTATGCTTCCGTCACCGCAGGACGCGAAGGACAAGGATTATCTGTGGAGGGCGCACTGCCGCTTGAAGTCAATGCACTTCCTTGGTCTCCGGCTGAGCTTGAAGCCAGCGACCACGGCTACAAGCTGACAGCCTCTGACAAAACCGTGCTGCGTGTCAATTACAAGCAAATGGGCGTGGGCGGCGATGACAGCTGGGGTGCGCCAACACATGAGCAGTTCACGCTGCCTGCCAACCGTCCGTATACCTTCAAGTTCAAGCTCGCCCTGCTATAAACTGCCTTCTCCCTTAAGGCAGCTCAGCACAATGTCTGTAACTAGCTGAAGAAAGCTTTCCATAATTGCCCGGAAGGGGGTTATGGAAAGCTTTTTCTTTGTTATAGATTCTACCTCTGGAGCTCTCCGGGGATACAATTATACTCTTCTGTATGTACACTGCTCTCTAGAGAGCAAGAATAGTCGTAATAACACTTTGCTTGGCGAATCAGCACTTCCTTTGTCACCTGTGCAGGGGGCCGCCGAAGAATAGCGAATAACTCATAGAAGACTACTACACCGGAGGGATTGAAATGGAAATTCTGAAAACAAAGGAAGCTGCGGAGCTGCTGTCCGTTAGCCAGACTACGATCAAACGCTGGGCGGCCATGTTCCCCGATTTCTTTCCAAAGGACCGTCTTGGACATTATACCTTCTCGGAGCAGCAAATCAGCCAGCTCAATCATATTAAAGACCGTATTAATCAGGGGGAAGCACTGGAAGGCATAGATCGGGATCTCACGAACGACAAGCTGCCAAGGGGCCCGCTGCAAGAGGATACAAGCCTATATACAGATGGTGACCCTATGAATAAAATATGGTCCCGGATCGAGTATATTGAACACACACTGGATCAAAAAGCGAGCGAGATCGTTTCGGTACAGCTGCTCCAGCAGCGTGCAGAGCTTGAGGATATGCGAGTAATGATTAAGCAATTATCCGCAACGCTGGAAACGATGCAGAAGCCCGGCAGTCCATCCCCCTCCCCGCATGAAGAGCTTTATCCGGTTGCCGCTGGCAGGCTGATGTCTCCACCAAGGAAGCGCGGTCTGTTGCGCTCTTTTTTCCCATTTCTATAACCCTGTCTCTTTCAGCCTCTACTCCACCATTTTAAATCTGATGCTCTACTAGTGTGAATACTTCGCTAATCCAGCCTCTATATTATCCCGGTGAGGAGATATTGTATGTCAGACACCGCCGTAAGAATCCGGGATGAGATCCTGGACTCCATCACAGAACAATTCGGGTTGCATGTCACTGAAGCGGTCCAGATCGATCAGGGCTTCCTGAATCTGAAGTGGAGGCTGGACAGTGATCAAGGCCGTCTGTTCGTGAAGCAGTACAGTAAAATCCGTTACCCTGAAGCCCTCACCCGCGGACTGGAAGTCTCCTTAAGCCATCAGGATCACCTGTACCTGGAAGGCCTTCCTGTTCCGAAGTTATTTTCGCACGCCGGAAATTATGTATTGAGAACGCCTTCACAGGAACGTTACGTGCTGATGACCTTGTGTGACGGGCACAGTATTGCCCCCGGCTCGGCCACGGAGCAGCAGATGTATTCGCTGGGCAGAGTAGTCGGCCGGATGCACAAGTTACTTAACGCCCAGCCTGCTTCGTTGCCGCTGTACTGGGAGGTCCGCAGCCAGGCGTCTATGGTGAGAAACTGGAAGGCACGCTATCATCAGGCTACCGCCCGGCAGAGCGAGGATACTCTATCGGCGCTTGAGCTTCAGCGGAGGATCATCGACCGGATGGACACCGGCATCTTCGCGGACTGCGAACGGGGCTGGGGGCACCGGGACCTGTTCGTGGATAATATACTGTTCAGCGCAGATCAGGTGGCGGCGATCCTTGACTTCGACCGGCTGCATTTCGTCTACCCGGAGTTCGATATAGCCCGGCCGATCCTCTCCTGCGCGTTATCTGAGGACGGAATCGGGCTGGACCGGGTACGGGCCTTTGTGACGGGCTACCGTGAATATACTCCCTTGCCTGCAAGTACACTCATCCGGTCAGTGAAATTAACCTGGTGGAAGGAAGCCGAATGGATTGCTGTGCCTCAGCAGGATGAATTCCCGCCGCTCGTCCGCTTCCGTCAGGAGAATCATTGGATCGCAGCCAACTGGGACCGCTTGAATGATATTTTTGCCGGGATCTGAGGGATTGTCCTTAGCTCTGATACAGCCGGATGCCCGACACCGTCATTACCGCAGGCAGCGCAGCTTCATCTACCGCGACAGGGTCATACCATCCGCCAACGGCAAGATTAAGCAGCAGATAAAAGGGCTGGTCGAACGGCATCCCCGGCTCAAGCCGCCGCTCGGCATAGCAGTGCCCGTCTACCAGCCATCTCATGGAGCCTTCCTGCCATTCCAGCGTGTAATCCCGGAATTCTTCAATCGTTCCGCGCTCTAATTCGTAAGTGAACTCTTCAACAATCTTCCGCTCGATGTCTGCACCGTAATGCAGAGTTCCGGCTATCTTCCGGGGCAGACGCCCCTTCGCCTCCAGAATATCGATCTCGCCGGAAGCCGGCCAGGGTCCATACGCCTGATCCTGCGGAAGCAGCCAGATCGCAGGCCAGATTCCCTGCCCGGCCGGCAGCTTGGCGCGCACGGTCAGCCTGCCGTAGCAGAACGCGAAGTGATTTCTTGTATCGATCCGGGCCGAGGTATAAGCGAAGCTCCGCCCCTCCTGCTCTGTGACCTCACGGCGGGCACACAGCCGCAGTCCCTCCTCGCCAACCGACAGATTCCCCGGCCGCCCCGTATAGAATTGCTGCTCTCCATTCCCCCAACCCGGGAAGATCGCTTTCCCGTCATTGTCCAGCAGATCATTGCCAAGGCGGATGTTCCATAGCTTCAAATCAGCAGTCCCCCCTTGGAAATCCTGCTCCCATACCAGTCTGTTCATCGTTTGGCCCACTCCCTTCATGTAATCACAGCATACTGAATTTCCGGCCCCAGCGGGAGGAATCCAAAAAATTGGGATAGGGCCAATAATCATGGCCTTTTTTTCCGCCAGCCTTTTTCATACGATGAAGAAGGAAGGGGGTACAGTACATGTTCCACACCCGAACGGGACAAATGAAAGCGCTTCTTAGGCAGTGGCAGCTGCAGAGCATGGTGATCCCGGGCATTCTCTGGATGTTTATCTTTTGTTACATCCCCATGCTCTGGCTGATCATAGCCTTTATGGATTTCAGTATCGCGAAGCCTATGCTGGAATCTCCGTTTGTCGGGCTGAAGCATTTCCGCGATTTCCTGACAGATGACCGGTTCTGGCGCTCGATCCGCAACACCCTCGGGATGAGCAGCATCAAGCTCGTTCTCGGTTTTCCCATCCCTATTCTATTCGCGCTGCTGCTGAATGAAATCCGCAGCCTGCGGTTCAAGCGCACGGTGCAGACGATCTCCTACCTGCCGCATTTCATCGCCTGGACGATCTTCGGCGGCATCGCGCTCAACTGGCTGGGCGAAGGCGGTGTCATTAACCAGCTGATGATGGCGCTGGGGCTTCAGGACCGGGATATCCTGTTTAACAGTGAGCCGCAGTACTTCTGGTGGATCACCTTCTTCACCGATACGCTGAAGGAGACCGGGTGGAGCGCGATCATCTACATAGCGGCCATAGCGGGCATTGATCCGGGGCTGTATGAAGCTGCGGAGCTGGACGGTGCGAACCGCTGGCAGCGGATGTGGCATATCACGGTGCAAAGCATCCGCCCGACCATTGCCATCCTCTTCATCCTCGCCGTCAGCGGCATTCTCGGAAGCAACTTCGAGCAGATCTTCATGCTGAAGAACAATATGAACATGAAGATGGCGGAGAGCCTGGACCTCTACATCTATAACATGGGGCTGGTCTCCGGGCGCCATTCCTTCTCCACCGCCGTCCTGTTCGCCCGCTCCATTGTAGCGCTGGGACTGCTGCTGTTAGCCAATCAGAGTTCCAAGAAGCTTACGGGGGACAGTATTTTTTGAACACAAGAAATTCACTTGGAAAGGAGATCAACGATTCATGGCAAGACATGGAGGATTGCGGCGGATCGGCTTGTTTGAGATCTTCAATACGCTGCTGATGCTGGCCGTCTGCTTCCTGACGCTGTACCCGATGTGGTTCGTGCTCGTCAATTCGCTGAATTCGCCGGAGCAGGCTTCACTCGGCACCGTCAACTGGTTCCCCTCCGAGCTGTCGCTGGCCAGCTACAGTGTGGCTTTTAACGATAAGACCTTGATGAACGGGTTCTACATCACTACAATGCGGACAGTTATCGGAACGGTGGTGCATGTGCTGTTCACCGCAATTATCGCTTACGGAATCAGCAAGTCCAATCTGATCGGCCGCAAGCTCTATCTCAAAATCTCTCTGATCACCATGCTCTTCTCAGGCGGGCTCATCCCCTCCTTCATTCTCATGACGAAGCTCGGCCTGTATGATAGCTTCTGGGTGTTCATCATCCCGTCCATGTATACTTTCTTTAATATGGTCATCTTCATGAGCTTCTTCCGTACCATTCCTGACAGCCTGGAGGAGTCGGCCAAGGTAGACGGCGCTTCGGATTACGGCGTGCTGTTCCGGATTGTACTGCCTAACAGCATGGCGGTCATTGCGACCATCGCCCTGTTCTCCGCCGTCTATCACTGGAATGATTATTATCAGGGTGTTATCTACATCCATTCCCAGGAGCTGCTGCCATTGCAGACCATGCTGTACAAAATCATCGCCGAGAACTCCATGTCCTTCATGCAGCAGCAGGCTATGGCCCAATTCGGTGCCCGGCTGCCCGGCAACTCGATCAAATTCGCCTCCATGATGGTGGCTACGCTGCCGATCCTGATCTTCTACCCCTTCATTCAGCGTTATCTGGTCAAGGGTGTGATGATCGGCGCGATTAAGGGATAACCGTAGGAAGTCTAACCACACCTAACCCGAAAGGATGATTATGCTGTGAAAAGCAAACCTGTACGCCCCATCCTGGCCGCAATGATGACCGTAACCTTGGCCTTAAGCATAGCCGCCTGCAGCAGCAATTCCGCCACTAAGGAGAATATGCCGACGGCTGCGCCTCAGGCCGAAGCGTCACCGGAACCGCAGACCGAGACCAAGCTGAATGCGGAGGAGCCCGCCTGGAAGCTCGATACCAGTCCGGTGGATCTCACCTGGTTCGTCGGCGCGAACTGGTATGCCCACACCTGGGGTGAGAGCCTAGCCTCCAAGTATGTCACCGAGAAGACGGGCGTGAACGTCAAGCTGGAGGTTCCCTCAGGGGAAGCGAATGAGCAGGTTACGCTGATGATGACCTCTGGCAAGCTGCCGGACCTGATCAGCATGGGCTCCTGGGAGACCGCTGTCAAAAAGCTGTGGGAAGGCGATCATGTCTATGCGCTCAACGAGCTCGCCGACAAGTATGATCCCTATTTCTTCAAGGTCGCCGGTGACGGCACGCTGAAGTGGTACCGGCAGGAGAACGGCAACACCTACGGAGTGCCCAATGATTCCTACAGCCCTAACCTAATGCACGAGACCGGCATGACGGCGGCTAACCAAACCTTCCTGGTCCGCAAGGATCTGTACGAGGAGATGGGCAAGCCGGACCTCAGTACCCCGGAAGGCTTCCTGGGTGCGCTGCAGCTGCTGAAGGATAAGTACCCCGAGTATAAGGGCCAGCCGATCAGCCCCTTTTTCGCCCAGGGCAATGTGCCTTACGGGATGACGGAATATCTCCAGAATCTGCTGGCGGTTCCGCATGAGAAGGATGACAAAGTATATGACCGTATTACCGATCCTGATTACATCGCCTGGCTCAAAACCTTCCGCACAGCGTACGAGCGCGGACTGATTAACGTCGATTTCCTGGTGGATTCAGATACCCAAGTAGAGGAGAAAACGAACAACGCCCGCTACTTCACGATGATCCGCGAATGGACCGGCATGTCAGCGGTCAATCCGATGCTCGCGGCGGGGGCTAACCCGGACTCTTACTACATCGCGGTTGACGGGCCGCAGAATAACAAGGGCGAGAGCGCCAAGCTGTTCCCTGGCAACATGGACGGCTGGATGGTGACCATGATCAGCAAATCCACGAAGAACCCGGAGCGGGCGATCCGCTTCCTGACCTACCTCGCCAGCGAGGAGGGCCAGCGTGACCTGTTCCTCGGCAAGGAGGGCGAAACCTGGAATTCGGCGGGCGGCAAGCCGCAGCTTAAGGCCGAGTTCGCCGACATGCTGGGCAGCAATATCGAGAAGCTGGAGAAGGAATACGGCATTCTGGACACCTACTGGATGATGCGCAATCCGGTCATCGTCAACCAGTGGAGACCGGAGAAAGCCCCGGTCATCAAGCAAATGGAAGACTTCGCGAATGCGCAGGCCGATATTGACAGCGGGATCTACAAAGGCCTGGACCCGCTCGGCGATTCCGATGTGGCGGTTGCCTGGTCACGGATCTCCCAGAACTGGGAAGAGGTGCTGCCGGAGCTGATTACGGCCAAGGATGAGGCGGCTTTTGACAAGGTGTTCGAGAGCTTCCGCTCCCGCCGCGACGGCTACGGGTTCGCGCAGGTGATGGAATACCGCCAGACCGAGCTGGATGCGCGCAAAGGCAAGATGGCGGAATAATCCGCCTGTGTAATGGAGCTGTACCGGCGGCCGTGAGGGCTGCCGGTATTTCCTGCATAGAGGAGGCTCCCCTACGGGCTCTAGCTGCTAAAATACGTGCCATATTCCCTACCAGCCCATTTATGATCTATGCTATATTACTGGGATGGAGGGGTTACCGATGAAGAAGCTGCTGACCACGTTAAGAAGGCTATACCGCAATGCCCCGATCTCGCAAAAGCTGTTCCTGGCCTTCAGCCTGATGATCGCCATCCCGGCCATTGTGGTGTCTTCCCTGTTCATCCGCAGCCAGGAGAACCAGCTCTATAAAGAGGCTATGGCCGAGGGCAGCAACCATGTCGCCCGGCTGAACGAACGGCTGCGCAGCCGGCTCGAACTTCTTGAGAACGCTTCCGCGACCGCCCTGACCCAGAAGTCCTTCGTGGATTTCATCCATTCGGGCATGCGCGGGGACGGTCTGCGGCTTGTGAAATTCAAGCAGAACCAATATGAACAGATGCATAACATCATCCAGAGCCATACGATGATTAGCAGTCTGAGCTTCTATGTAGATAACCCCGATGTCTATGAAATCTGGCCGGAAATCTATCATTACAGCAAGTTCTGGCCGCAGGATTACTGGATGACCCTCCGGGATGAAGGCGGTGCCGCCTTCCGGCTGTTCTCCTTCAAGGATGGCGCAGATACCTTGTCTTACTACAGGCTGGTGCGGCTTCAGGGCCAGCAGCAGAGGCTGCCTACGATTATGGAGATCCGGGCGCGGCATAACGTCTTGTTCAGCGATCTGCTGGAGGACAGCGGGCGGGATTTCTTCACCGTGATCATGGACAGCGCAGATGCTTCCCGTAATGTCTACCTTCCGGGGCATGTGTTCCCGCAGAAGGCCGGAGAGAAGCTGGACGACATCCTTAGCCGGACCCATGAGCAATTGAACGTACTGGAGCAAAAGGCCCCCATTGAGGTCCATTCCGGGGACCAGACTTACTATGCGCTCTACCGTTATATCGCTCCCCTGAACGCCTATGTGGTGGACATCGCCTCCCGTCAGGCACTGATGAAAGGTCCGCGCGACGGGTATCTGCTGGTCATTGCCATCACCTCCTCCGTCCTGCTGCTGATGCTGCTGCTGGTGTCGAGGATGACCCGGCGGATCTTCCGACGCTTAGATAAGGTGCTGGGCTCGATGCGCAAGGTGCGCAGGGGCCAGCTGGATGCCAAGATTGATACCGGGCTTGGCGCGAACGAAACCGGTGACGAAATTGACTATGTCGCCGTCAGCTACAATAGTATGCTGGACGAAATCCAGCAGCTGATGACACAGGTAGTAGATAAGCAGCTTATCGCCAAGAATGCGCAGCTCCACTCTCTCCATTCGCAGATCAACTCCCACTTTCTGTACAATGCGCTGGAATCTATCAGAATGCGCGCAGAGGTGGAACGGCAGCCTGCCATTGCAGGCGCACTGGTCTCGCTGGGCTCCCTGCTGCGGTACAGTATGCAGTGGCGCAGCGATACGGTCGCGCTCAGCGAGGAGCTGGCCAACATCCGCAGCTATATCCGGTTCATCAACTTCATGGAAGGCGGGAGCATTGAGCTCGCGGCAGATCTTCCGCCGGAGGTGCAGCGCTACCGCATCCCCAAGATGTGCATGCAGCCCATTGTCGAGAACGCCGTACACCATGCGGCCCCTTCCGGCGGCAGTATTCAGATCACCATTTCGGTACGGGTAGAGAATGACAGTCTGCTGCTGATCGAGATCCGCGATGACGGCGCCGGGGTAGCTCCCCGGATGCTGGACAGCCTGCAGTCTGTGCTGCGGGGCGATTCTGACACCCCGATTATCAGCAGCAGCAGTAGCGGGCTGGGGCTGGACAATGTACATAAGCGCCTGCAGCTCCATTACGGCATGGATTGCGGCCTGTGGATCAGCAGCGTTCAAGGGGAATATACCTGTGTAACCCTGAGGCTGCCCTGGGAAAATGAGAATCTTGGAGGTTGGTAGGCATGATCAATATTCTGGTGGTGGACGATCAAAAGCATATCCGTGACGGGCTGCAGGCGATGCTCTGCCAGTTCCCGCAACAGCCGGGGCATATGTACAGCGCCGCTAACGGGCTTGAAGCCCTGGAGCTTCTCCGGGCGCACATCATCCAGCTCGTCATTACCGATATCCGCATGCCGGATATGGACGGCCTTGCGCTTATGGCGCAAAGCCGGCTGGAAGGCCTGAAGGCGGATTATCTGATCATTAGCGGATACAGCGATTTCGCCTATGCCCAGAAGGCCATTGAGCTCGGGGCCAAAGGGTACCTGCTCAAGCCTGTGAAGCGTGAAGACCTGCAGGTCTCGGTGGAGCATGTCTGGCAGGAGATCGAGACGCGCAGATTGCTCACCAGCAATATCGAGCGGCTCTCGCAGCGCGCCCTGGAGACGGACCGCAAGGAGCTGCGGATGTATATGCAAGGTGCGGCGGGCGATGAAGCGTGGATTGCCGCGACTGAGCAGCAGAACCCGGGGCTGTGGCGCAGCTACCGCCTCTGCCACCTGCGCGAGGAGCGCTGGATTAACCAGCCGGGGGCCAGCAGCAGTCACAGCATCGAAGCCGTGGCCTACCGTGTGTACGGCAGACAGGGCTGCATCTGTCTCCAGCACCGCCCCCACCTGGTCCTGGCCGTGGATGCAGCCATAGATCCGGGAGCCTTGCCTGCTGCGCTCAGCGAAGAGCAGATCGGGGCCGTCACGGCCATGACTGATCCGCACCAAGGATTAAGCACTCTGCCGGGCAGTTATACACAGGTGCTTGATCTGTACCGCCACAGCTTTCTTTTCCCGGATACGCGCTGCCTGCTGCCTCAGCACATCGCGCGGCTGGAGCAGCACTGGGAGCTTCCTTATGAGGAGCTGTACGCCCTCTTCCAGTTAACCGGCACAAGTAACAGCGGCAGAATCACCCAAGGGATCTCCAGCCTCTTCCACAAGGAGGTGCTTCAGCGCTATCACATCCGTTACACCCAGCAGCTATGCCGCGCCGTTGTCCGGATGATGGAGGATTATGAGCGTGTCATCCGTCCTTATCTGGGTGAAGAAGCGCTGGATCTGGAGTGTCTGCGCAATCTGTTCGACTATCCCGGCATCCGCGAATATATCCAAGCCTTGCAGCAGCAGCTCCTGCGCCTGGACCAGTTCTACTATGAATACAAGTGCAGCTACCGCAGCTCGCAGGATTTGAATGAAGCCATCCGCTTCATCCACGAGAATTACCACAAGCCGCTGGATCTCGCGATGGTGTCCAATCATGTCTCGCTGAATTACGCCTACTTCTCCAACCAGTTCAAGAAGAATATCGGCAAGGGCTTCGCCGAATACCTGCGTGATGTGCGTCTGGGCAAAGCGCGGCGTCTGCTGGCCGAGACCGATCACAAGATCATTGAGATTGCCGCCATGGTCGGCTACGAGAGCTACAAAAGCTTCACCCGCGCCTTCCGCGAAGCCATGGACATGCAGCCGACCGAATACCGTCTGCTGATCCGCCGGAAGCCTGCCATTGAAGAGGATTACCGGGACACGGTGCTGTGAAAAAAGCTGATCCCCAGTGGGCCCGCGCGGGTAGCGCGAGCTCATTGTATGCTGTTTTTCGCATACATCTGGCCCACGCGCCTTCAGCGAGCCCATTGTATGCTGTTTTCCGCATACATTTGGCTCACGCGCCTTCAGCGAGCCCATTGTATGCTGTTTTCCGCATACATCTGGCCCACGCGCCTCGCGCCAGCCCATTGTATGCTGTTTTCCGCATACATTGGGCCCACGCGCCCCCTGCCCACACTCCATCCCACCGCTTCATGATGTTTCTGGACACGCACTGGCCAATATTTTCGCCGCAGCAGCTAAGCGACCCAAAAAATTGGGTCAAAACAAAAAAGATTGTCCCTTTTAGCGGGATATAAGTTTCGATAGAATAAAGATGTTCTCTCATATGTAAGCGGTTACCTTCACTACCATTTAATTAAAGGAGGGCAAGTATGAAGCGACTTTATACTGTGCAAACGCAACCCGGTTTCAAGCGGAAGGTGCTTAGTCTGTTCCTGGTCCTGCTGCTGCTGTCCGGCATCGGCCAGCTCCCTGCTTCAGGCATTCAGCGCGCAGAGGCCGCAGGAACCACGGTTAGTTCGATGGCTTATTTCTCATCGGCAGACGGTCCGGTCATCTCCAAATCAGGCGTCGGGCAGGCGAGCTACGGGTTCGTGATGCCGGTATTCAACGGCGGGGCTGCGTCCTGGAGCGATGTTTCGGATGATGTAGGCGTCAAAGTGAAAGTAAATGGCAATTGGGTAGACATCGACAGCGTTGGCGGCTTTGTCTACAACCAGAACTGGGGACACTGGAGCGACGGAGGCCAGAACGGCTACTGGTTTACCCTCTCGGCTACAACCGAGATCCAGCTCTACTCCAAGGCGAATAGCGGGGTTACGCTGAATTATACACTGGCTTTTCAGAACCTGAACAAGACAACGATCAGCGCGATGACGCCGACCCAAGGACCGCAGATTGCAGCAGGCTTCACCGGCGGCGCTGGCTTCACCTATCCTACCTTCAATAATGATCCGGCGCTCACCTATGAAGCTGTGGCCGATGATCTGAAGGTTTATGTGAAGCCGGTGAACAGCAGCACCTGGATTGACATTGATAACAATGCAGCCAGCGGCTGGATCTACGACAGCAACTTCGGCCAGTTCACCGAAGGCGGCGGCGGATACTGGTTCAACATCACCGAATCGATCAATGTGAAGCTGCAATCTAAGACCTCATCAGCCAATCTGATCTACACCCTTACCTTCAATCAGCCCGTCAGAACTTCCTATGTCCTATCCGCTTATGAAGGTACAGCTTTCACTGCGGATAACAACGGATCTATCGGTTTCCCTTTGCCGAAAATTGACGGGGGCGCACCAATCGGCAGCGAGCTGAACAAATATGTGTATCAGATCAAAATCGGCGGCCAGTGGGTCGATCTGAGCAATTCCGCCCAGAGCGGCTTCGTCTACGCAGGCAACGGCTATAACAATATGTCTGCGGCGAACCAGTGGGGCTATTGGGCAGATTATGTGTATGGATTGTGGTTCCAGCCGATCCAGGAGAATATGGAGATCCGCATCGGCTATCCGTTAAACGGCCAGCAGGGCGGCAATATCGGCAGCAATTATGTGTATTATACCTTCACCGGCAATCCGAATGCCCCGCGTCCAGATGAAAGCGATCAGGAAGATATTACGTTGGGTACTCCATCAGATCCTGCCGTAGCGGGCATGAACCTGCTCTGGCAGGATGAGTTCAGCGGAACCGCACTGGATACCAGCAAGTGGAACTATGAGCAGGGTTACTATATCACCAATGACCCTAACAGCTGGGGCTGGGGGAATAACGAGCTGCAGCATTATACGAATAGTACCGAGAATGTATTTGTCCAGAACGGACAACTGAATATCCGGGCCAAGAACGATCCGAAGTCCTTCCCGCAGGACCCGAACCGGTATGCACAATATTCCTCCGGCAAAATCAACACCAAAGACCATCTATCCTTCCAGTACGGCCGGGTGGACATCCGTGCCAAGCTGCCGACAGGGAACGGTATCTGGCCAGCCTTGTGGATGCTTCCACAAGATGCGGCTTACGGTGCCTGGGCGGCATCCGGCGAGATTGACATTATGGAAGCCAAAGGACGGCTGCCCGGCACGACCAGCGGCGCGGTTCACTTCGGCGGACAATGGCCGGTGAACAAGTATATTGCCGGGGAATATCATTTCCCGCAAGGTCAGACCTTTGCGAACGACTATCACGTATATTCCATGGTCTGGGAAGAAGACAACGTGAAATGGTATGTGGACGGCAAATTCTTCTTCAAGGTCAATAGAGTGCAGTGGTATTCTGTAGCGGCACCGAACAACCCTAATGCTCCCTTCGACAAGCCCTTCTATCTGATTATGAATCTGGCAGTGGGCGGACATTTCGACGGCGGACTGACTCCGGCTCCGTCCGATATTCCGGCAACGATGCAGGTCGATTATGTACGGGTGTATAAGGAAGGCAGCGGCGGCGGAAATCCCGGGAACCCGGGCAATCCGGGTACCGTTCCGGTTAGCGGCATTACCGTAACTCCGTCAACCTCCCAAGTGGAGATTGGGCAGAATGTCCAGTTAACAGCTAACGTAGCACCTTCCGGTGCGTCCAACAAACAGGTAAACTGGACTGTAGCGAACAGCAACATTGCATCAGTGAGCCAGAGTGGTCTTGTTACCGGAATTGCAACGGGAACCACTACCGTTACTGCAACAACCGCGGATGGTAACAAAACCTCCAGCAGCACAATCACTGTAGTCTCCCCGCCGCCAACAACCATTGTGATCGGCGATCAGGTGCGCGGCTTGAAGAAAACAGGCAATAACCTGCTCTTTTATGTGAACGGCGCCACCTTCGCCGATCTGCATTACAAGATCAACGGCGGCGGCCAGCAGAACGTAGCCATGACCTCCGGAGGCAACGGCAATTACACCTACGCGGTCAATAACGTGCAGCAAGGCGATTCTGTAGAGTATTTCTTCACTTACAATCCGGGCCAAGGGGCGCTGGACACCCCCTGGAAGACTTATGTACACGGGGTAACCCAAGGAACGCCGGAGTAACAGCGGGATTGCTGCAAACAGACAAGCGGCCGGATGAGCCGGCTGCTTCATACGGCCTCTATCGCAGGGGATGAGGAAGTCTTGGACTTCTTCATCCCCTGTTTTTTGCTGTATCAGGGTGAGCTTAGAACAAGCAGAATAAATTCCCGGAAACAAAATGTGACCGGATGCCGTCCTAAAGGGTGTTATAGATAAAGGAGGGCACAACCTCATGCAGCAACCCATGACCCGGCCGGGCCATCCTGTGATGAAGAGCTACGAACAATATGCAGATATGCTGTACCGGATTGCCCTGGTTCATCTGGGCGGCCGCCAGGATGCCGAAGAGGCTACGCAGGACACCTTCATCAAGCTGATGGAGAAGGCTCCCGTATTCAAAGATGACGAACACCAGAAGGCCTGGCTGATCCGGGTCATCACCAATCATTGCAAGAATCTGCTGGGCAGAGGCTGGCGCAAGCGCGAGGTCAAGCTCGAAGGGGTGGAGCCGGTTACGGCCGATAACCCCGAGGAGCTGGCGGTCTTGCAGCTCGTGCTGGCACTGCCGGTGAAGTATAAGACTGTCATTCATCTATACTATTATGAGGATTACCCTGTCCAGGAGATCAGCAGAATTCTGCAGATCAGCGAGTCTGCCGTGAAGATGAGACTTCAGCGCGGACGGCAGCTGTTAAGACTGGAGCTGGAAGGAGCAGAAGCGGAATGAAGGAAGATCAGTTTCGAACCCAATATAAGAAAGCGGTGGATACTATGAGTTCAAGCAGAGAAATGAAGCAAGGTTTTGAAGGTAAAATGGAACAAAAGCGCCGTCCGCGTAAAATGGTCTATATCGCAGCAAGCGTGCTGGTCGCTGCCGGAATCGGCCTGGCCGGACCAAGCGTGATGAAGCAGCTAAATGGTACAGCTTCCCCGAATCAAGTAGCCCAGGTAGATCCGGGCACGCCTGCGGGGAACACTGCCGGAGTCGTTATTCCCAAGATCGAGCTGCCGGATAAAAGCTCCGGTGCTGTGGCCGATATGATCGGCCTGGTCGTCTACCAGGGCAATATATATACCCAGGCGGCGATCCGCATTGAAGCAGGCGATGCGGCTGCACTGCGCGGGGAGAAGCTGGGCCGCACGACCAGCGGGATTGATGAATGGAGCGGCAAGGATGAGTATACGGAACTGGCCTCGAACATCGGAGAGACGGATATCTATGCTGTCAAAGGATATGATTCCGGCTTCCTGGTCATGTCCTATACAGAGGTGGACGGCCAGGTGTTCGCCGAGCTGTACGAGCATACGAACGGAATTACCGTGAACAGCGGAGCCGATCTGATCGGCAAGCTGAACCTGGACGGGCGCATCGCCTCCGCCCAGTGGGAGAGCTTCGACAGCTGGAATAACGGTAAACAGCAATACCTGCCGCTGCCGGAAGGCGCAGCGCTTAACGGCTTCATGAGCGCGCTTAATGCCGCCAAGCCGCTGTCCGCAGACTCGCTCATGGCGCAAGGCATCTATGACAATGAGGACCGCAAGCTGGTTTACCTCGAACTTGCTGACAAAGCCCGGGTAGAGCTAACCTTGTTCGGCAAGGGACTTGTGCGCTACGGCAATGCGCCAGTATTCTTCGAGGTTGAGCCCGGTGCCTTCCAGGCGCTGTGGGATAACCTAAAATAGTTCAAAGGCCATCCCTACCGGGATGGCCTTAAGCTTTTACACACGAACAGAAAGTAAACCATCCTATACACCGCAGATTTATTCACCTAAGAGACAATTCCCGTGCTGCCCTTCCATTTTTCTTTAATATACTCCTTGATCTGTTCCGCCAGCGCGGCCGTAGGTGTAGAAGTGGTGTCAAAAGTCGGCATCGGCGGATCATATTCCGTATCGGCATGGTCCAGCAGCCACTGCGCGAATTCCTCGTGCTGCCTGAGCATGTCCTCTGTCCAGGTCGCTGCATCCTCCCGGCCCCGCAGGCGGGCATTTCGGGTGGCATCGTCACAATGCAGGTTAATAAAGTGCACTTCATTGAAGGCATCGTAAACATCGCATTTCTTGGCGTCCCAGGGCATCATCGTCCCGCAAATAATCGTTCCTCTCCCGGATAACGCAACCGCACGCGCACAATGAAACAGCACATTATACCGGTCCTGATACTCTAGCTTCTTCCCCGTCGTCCCGAAATTATCGTCATCCGTACTGAACAGAACAAATTCCGGCATCTGCTCCCTCAACTCATGCATGACCGTGGTTTTACCTACTCCGCTGGCTCCGGTGATAATGAATAATGGTAATTGGGTTCTCATATGATCTCGATCTTAGCCCCTTCCACGCGGTATTTCTTCTCCCATTCCGACATAGCGTTGGAATCAAGCCTGATTAGCTTGGCCGGGGTGTATTCGTTATACTCATTCAACTCACTTTTGTCTTGTGGAAGTCGCAGTTCTTTAATTCTGCGCACCACTTCCTCATCGGTATGAATCTCCACCGACTCCTCCTCAGACACGACCTTCAGCGGAATCACCTGCTTAACACTGGTACCGGTTCCATCCCTATCCGTGTAAGACAATTCAACCGCCATACTATTCTCCCCGCAAGGGACCGGCTCCCGGGTGAAGATTTCAACGTACAGGTCCGTTACTGACTGCGTATCGTCAATCCATATTCTCCCACTGCTGTCTTCAACAGCACCATTCAGATTAGGGGACCGGTGAAGCCCTGCCGGAAGGATTAATTGTAAGCGGGTATTCTGCACCCCGCCGGGCAGCGCGATGTGAAGCCAGAGATGATTCATTCCTTCTTCCTGCTCTATAGCAGATTTTGCAAAACGCATTTGGATCATACCTGCCCCTCCTCTTGAACTAAACGGGTGAGCGCTTCAACCATCTTCTCTTTGAGCGCCGGGGTGATCCGCGGGCTAATAGAGAGAATGACATCCTCACTAACAACATGCATCTCACTCTGGAGCATCTGATCCGATTGGTAGAGCCGCAGGTTATCGCCCAGCTTCATGACTTCGTCCATCGTCAGTCCGGCTAACTTCTCTTGGGCCGAGGCCAGCGTCTCGCCGCTCCTGGTTAATACAAGGATCGCCCGTAAATAATGCAAATGACTATCTGTATACGCCCTCTTATTGCCTACCAGTTCCAGCGGCGGCAGCATCCCGATCTGCGTATAGTACCTGACTGTCCGCAGATTCATCTGCGGATCTTCATTCTGTAGCACTTCAGCCAACTGCTTAGCAGTGTACGTATGCATCGTACTCCCCTTTCTTATCCAAACAAAAAAAAGTTACACTACACTGTATATGTTACAGTTTAGTGTAACTAATTGTTAATGTCAATAAGTTACTCTCCTTATATGCTATAATGCCAAAAGGAATCGTGGAACTTCTTGTGAGCATTCATGTAAAACGGCCTTCACGACTCGTTCAGTCATTATGCACCGGAAAAGAGGACCACAACAATGGATATACGAAAATTAAAATACTTCATTGCGGTTGCGGAAGAGCTTCATTTCCATCGTGCCGCAGAGAAATTACATATGACACAGCCTCCGTTGACCCAGCAGATTCAAGCTCTGGAACATGAGCTTGGCGTGAAGCTATTTGAACGGAACAAGCGTCAGGTCCGCCTCACACCGGCGGGAGCTGTTTTTTATGAGGAAGCCAGCCGGGTTTTATCTCAACTGGAGCGGTCTATTCAAACTGTACAGCTGGCAAGCCAAGGCATCATTGGACATTTGAACATCGCTTTCATAGGTTCAGCAGAGGGCGGAATCATGGTCGATGTGCTCAAAATCTTCCGGCAAAGGTTCCCTCAAATACAGCTGAACCTGCTGGAGATGACTTCTGCCCAGCAATGGCAGGCGTTGCATGACGGTACCATCCATATTGGATTCATGCGCTTCATTGAGCCGGCACAGAATATTAATCATTGCAGCTTGATCAACGAAACTCTGGTTGCCGTATTGCCTGATCAACATCCGCTCGCCAAGCTGCCTGCATTGCCAGTCTCCGCTTTGCGTTCCGAGCCTTTTATCTTCTTTCCCCGTAAGCACGGTCTTCCTTTTCATGATCTGATTATGGGCTTTTGCGCTGAGCATGATGTCTACCCTCAGGTTGTACAGGAAGCCGTACAAATGTATACCATTGTGAACCTTGTGGCAGCGAACCTGGGGGTTTCCATTGTCCCTTCTTCAGTTTCCGTCTTCCAGCGCAGCGGAGTCGTATTCAGACCCTTTGAAGACAATGTCCCGCCTGTCCCCTTCTATGCCGCCTGGAGAACGGATACGAATCAGGCCATCCTCTCTGCATTTATAGAGATTTTACAAGAACATAATTCCAGGTGAAAGGTGAGCGGACAGCGTTATTCACCCGGTTTTTGCAGGATCACGCTCAACTAGCCCCTCTAATATTCTGTCGATCTCACTCAGCAAATCAGATCCAAGACGCACCCCTGAAGCCTTAACATTCTCTTGTACCTGCTCTGGTCTGGATGCCCCAATGATTGCAGCCGACACCTGCGGATTCTGCAGCACCCATGCGATGGCCAATTGCGGCAGTGTCAGCCCCGCTTCGTGTGCAAGTGAGGACAGCCGGGAGACCGCCGTAAGAACCTCTGTGTGCAGCCACTGGCCAGCCAATCGTTCAAAAAACGGAGAACCCGCCGAAGTCGAAGCGCGGGACCCCTGCGGAACCGGTTGATTCGGCAGATATTTTCCCGACAGAATGCCTTGGGCCAGCGGTGACCAGACAACCTGCCCGATCCCTTCACGCTCGGAAGCCTGGATCACCTCCGCTTCGATCACCCGCCATAACATTGAATATTGCGGCTGGCTAGCGACCAGAGGAACCCTCAGCTCCCGAGCCAACACCGCAGCTTGTGTGATCTGTTCCGCCGTCCATTCGCTTATCCCCACATACAGAACCTTCCCTTGACGCACCAGATCAGAGAAGGCCAGGAAGGTCTCCTCCAGCGAAACCTTATTGTCAAATCTATGAGCATAATAGATATCTATATAATCCGTCTGCAGCCTTTTCAACGAGGAGTTACAAGCTTCCATGATATGCTTCCGGGATAATCCCCGGTCATTGGGGCCTGTTCCTGTAGGCTGATAGACCTTGGTACATAGCTCGATGCTCTCCCGCCGCACACCTGTTAAGACTTGTCCCAGCACCGTCTCCGCCTTCGTGTCCGAATACACATCTGCGGTGTCAAATGTAGTAATTCCCTCATTCAATGCAGCATGGACACAAGCTTTGGCTGTGTCATTATCCACTTGAGCCCCATGCGTAATCCAGTTTCCAAAAGCAATCTCACTGACCGATAAGCCGCTGGCACCCAATTTCCGATATTCCATCTTCTTACCTCCTTTTTAATAGCCATTTAAGCGTAACAAATCACTATTAATAGGTGAAATATCATTTAAAGAGTATTTTGATATGAAAAAAGTATCACAGATCCATTCAATGCGTGCTCATAGTTGAACCAGGCTCAACATGCAAAGACCCCTCCATTAAATTGGAGAGGCCTTCTTAGATCTATAGCGTAGCTACTGTCTGCTCATACAACGCCCCATCTACCCCACCGACAAACGGCGTCCACTCCCCTGTAGTATACAACTGCAGCCGGTGCATAGCCCGAGTACATGCCGTATAAAAAAGCTTCCGCTCGCTCTCCCTGTGATACGTCTGCGGGGAGGCGTCGTAGATCAGTACGGCATCGAACTCCACGCCTTTGGCAAGATAAGCGGGGATCACCTGTATTCCTTTTTCAAAAGTGGGCGTATTCTTCGTAATCAGCCTCAGCTCCGGGGCGCCACCTTGGGCAGTCAGGCACTCATAAGCTTCTCTGCTCTCTGCGGCTGTCTTCGTAATCACAGCGATGGAGCTATAGCCTTCAGCCTGAAGCTCCGCGAGATCTTTCACGATGCGCTCCGCCCTCAACTCACGATTGTCCAGCTTAGCCAATACCGGCTTCCGGCCCCTCCGTTCAAAAGCCACAATCGCCTCGCCGCCGGGCAGCAGCCGCTTCGTAAACTCCACAATCTCAAAGGTCGAGCGGTAGCTGCGGACCAGCAGGAACTGGCTAGTCTCTTCTTCTCCATAGAGCTTCAGCAGCGGTGAGCTGCTTCCATACAGATTCGTCGCCTGCGTGAAGATCGCCTGGCCGAAGTCTCCCAGCACCGTCATGCGGGCACGCGGAAACAGCTTTTTGAGGAACTCATACTGGAACATGGAATAATCCTGGCCTTCATCCACAAAAATATGCCGCACCTGCGTATTCGTCCGCACACCTTCGATTAGCTCTTTTAAATACAAATACGGGGTCGCATCTTCATACCAGAGTGTCCCGCTATCCAGCATCTTCCGGGTCTGCCCGCAGATCTCCAGCCACAGCTCCGGCACCTCTGCTTCCCCTGTCATTTCCCGGTAGGCCCGCTCATCAGTGAACAGCTCGCGGTATAACCCGTTCATGTCGATAAAGGTGAATTTCCTGATCCCCCGTCTCAGCGGTTTGAACTGCTCCTTCACGATCATCTGGGCCAGCAGCTCTTCCTCCCGTTCGGCGAAATCAAAGTCACTCTCATCCTGCTCGCGCTTGTGGACCAGCAATTCCTGAAGGCGGAGGTATTTCTCGGCAAAATCAAACACGCCCCGTTCCCTGTGCAGCATCCGGTATACTTCAGCGTATTGGTCATTGTCGAGGTAATTCATCTCTTCCTCTACCCAGGCGGCTCCCTGCTCCAGCTTTTGCAGTCTGGCCAGCTCTTCGAGCAGCCATTTCTGCACCAGCGTAATCCGGTTAGGCAGACGAATCGAAGGATCAAAGCTGTATAGCTTGCTCTTGATTTGCTCCCCCGAGATTAACACGCGGTCCCGGAAGCGAATGTCCTTGAACAGCATCCCCTCCAGCTTCAGCCACTGCGCATAACCCTGAAGTGCCCGGAGGAAGGCTTCCGACGCCTTATATCCGACTCCCTTGAGACGGGCTTCATACCCCTCTTCCTGCTGAGCGGTAAGCACGTACTCCATCTGATCGAACGAATCTTCAATCCGGTAATCCTGACCCAGCCACGTTTCCAGATATTCCTGAAAGGTGACCTGCTGCATATTCTCTTCACCCAGCTCCGGAAGAACGGTAGATACATAGCTGTTGAACATCGGGTTAGGGGAAAATAATACGATCTGATCCGCCGTCAGCCGCTCACGGTGTTTGTACAGCAGGTAGGCTACGCGCTGGAGCGCTGCCGAGGTTTTGCCGCTGCCCGCCGCTCCCTGCACAATAAGCATCCGGCTCGTATCGTTACGGATAATCGCGTTCTGCTCCGCCTGAATCGTGGCTACAATGCTCTTCATTTGTGAATCTGCGCCTTTGCCAAGCACCTGCTGGAGCAGCTCATCTCCGATCGTAACGCTCGAATCGAACAAATGCTGGAGCTGACCGTCACGGATCTGGTACTGTCGCTTCAGTTCCATCGTTCCGCTAATCCGTCCTCCGGGTGTGTCGAAGGCTGCTTTTCCTGGCGGATAGTCGTAGTACAGGCTCGCAATGGGGGTCCGCCAGTCATAGACCACGAAGCTCAGACCATCCTCTTCGATGAAGGAGGACACTCCGATATAGACCTGTTCCACAGCCTCCTGACCCTCCTCGTGAAAATCAATCCGGCCAAAATAAGGCGACGGCAGCAGCCGCTGCATATTCTTCCATTGCCGCAGCTTCCGCGCATGACTGCGTTCCCGTTCAGACAGGACTGCGTCCTGCTGGGTAATGGTGAAGAAGCTCTCTTCGAAATCCTCCTCCGTACTCGTATTGACCGTAACCTCTTCCCAGAATCTCCGGCGGATGTCTGTGGCCTGCTCCTTCAGCTGACCAACCTCCGGTTCCAGGCTTGCGATCCCCGATTTCAGCTTCTCTTTGACCTGCTCCAGCCACTCCTGCTCCTGCTCCCAGCTGCTTACCTTCTCCATCACCTGATCACTCCTCTTTCTTGAAATAGTCCCAAACAGGCGGGTTGACAAACCGGATATCCCTTTGCTATAATTAAGATATAAATAAGATGCGTTACCTCCGATCTGATTTTCAAAAATAGTCAACAGTCTTCTAACATTAGCATATTATTTCTTTGTATGCAATACTTCCTGAATCATAATTAACCCTGGCGCAAGCGCCAGGGTTTTGTTGTTTAGGTGATAACCTGTCCTTGTATTCCCCGCTGAAACGGCTAACCGTCTGCTCACCAGCACAGCCGTTACACCGGTCTCTCGATCTCAAAAATCTCCCCAATCCCCGCATAGTTATTCCCTGCCAACCGGCTTACCGCCCCTAATCGTACCGGATCAATCCTTCCCTGTTCGTAAATCTCTTCATCGATATGAAACTGCACGATCCTGCCGATCACTAGGTCATTATTAGGCAGCTCCAGGCAATGCTCCAACACACATTCCATCCGCACCTTCGCTTCCTGGACGCCAGGGATCTTAATGCGATGGCTATCCACAGGCGTCATACCTGCTAAGGCGATCTCACTCTGGTCAGGCGGCAACGGTGCGGCAGTCATATTCACTTGTCTGACATTCTGCTCATCCACAATATGAACCACAAACTCCTTCATGTGCTTGATGTTGCGTGCAGTATCCTTGGGCTGCCCCCCGGCATGCTGAATAGAGATAGAGATCATAGGCGGGTTGGAGGATACAATATTGAAGTAGCTGAACGGCGCACCGTTCAAGACCCCATTTTCCGACAAGGTAGTTACAAAAGCAATCGGACGCGGAATAATCGTCCCGACCAGAAGCTTATAATTATCCCGTTCGGTGCCTTGCTGCGGATCAATAGTGATCATGCTCGTGCCTCCTTTTTAATGTCAAAGCAGATTAGTCAAGCTCTCTTACAGTAACCGGCAGCAGAACTTGTTCAATCTGTGCTCTGTGCGGCTCGTATTGTTCCGGCAGCATCAGGCTGGTCCCCATCGTCTCCGGCGTTTCATCATGAGCGAAGCCCGGAGGATCGGTAGCGATCTCGAACAGAATCTCCCCATGCTCTCTGAAGTAGATGGCGTTGAAATAATTCCGGTCCTGCACCGGTGTTACCCCATATCCATTATCATGCACATAATCCTGCCATTCAAGCTGATCCTGGTCATCCTTCGCTCTCCAGGCGATATGATGTACGGTGCCGACACCCATTTCACCGCGCGGTACAGCCGTTACCTTCAACTCAACCACATTTCCCAGATCCGCAGCCGAATGGTAACGGGCGACATCACCTTCCTGCCCTGCGAATGTAAGTCCCATCACCTTCTCCAGCAGCTCCGCCGTTTGTTCAGGTTGAGTGGACAGCAGTGTTGCGCCGCCGAAGCCCTTGATCGCCACCTCGGGGGTTACGCCGCTGAAGGTCCATTCATTACGCTCACCCGCCTCCCGTTCCACCAGCTCCAGATGCAGACCGTGCGGATCATCGAATTCCAGGTAGTGCTCTCCGAACCGCTCCATCTCTGTGTAAGCCACCTTGAATGCCGTGAGCCGCTCTCTCCAGAACGCCATCGCCCCGACCGGAATCACATATGAAGTCACACCAACCTGCCCGCCGCCGATCTTACCCTGATACGCATCCGCCCACGGGAAGAAGGTAATAATCGTTCCCGGCTTCCCGCCATCATTGCCGAAGTAGAAGTGATACGTTCCCGGATCGTCGAAATTGACCGTTTGCTTCACCAGCCGCAGTCCCAGTACCCCTGCATAAAAGTCCATATTCTCCTGCGGATGCCCGACAATAGCGGTGATATGATGAATACCCATGGTTTGCTTGTTCATTTGAATGGCCTCCTAAGTTGATTCATTCGAATTATATATTTAATTTAAGATATTTGGTTAAATATTATCTTTAAATTAAGATATTTTATATCCTTACTTTACTTTCTATAGTTACAGTTGTCAAGTACTTGAGTACAATAAATAGCCCCTTCTTAAGAAGAGGCCGCTGAACTAATAGTTTTTGAACACATTTTACTAGATGAACTGTGACAATCCTGCACATATTGCAACATTCTGCTCACTCTATGGCCCGTAATCAAAAAATGTTGCACAAAAGGCAGCTTTCCGCATCCACCAGACAGCTGGACGGAACTATTCCTGCTTTTTATACAACATTTCTCCCGAAACTTAGGTATTAATCAACCAGAGTTGCAATTTATGCAGTATTTCTTAGCTATCAGCATTAACTTTGCTTAACAAGCTTTTTCTCATAAAAACACAAGGTCAGCCTGTCGTTGATCTGTTGGGTCTCACCCGTCCTTCTGTAGCCCAGCTTTTCATACAAGTAGCAGTTTCGCTCCTCCTGCACGACGGTCGCCAGCCCCCACGTTTTCGCATCCGAATAGATCTCTTCAATCCGGGCGAATGCCTGCTGGGCGATGCCTTGGCTTTGGGATTGCGGAACTACACATAATTGACCGAGCCAGTAATGATGCTCATCTGTCTTCTTGACTCTCATGCTGCCTACAGCATTTCCGGCGTTTCGGATGATATAGTAATCAACAAAATCCTGATTCATCCGTTCTACGAGCCTCTCCAACGTTTCATTAGCCGGATTTGTCTCATAATCCTGATATTTCTCCAAGAGCGGCATAAAGGCCTGAAGCTGCATAGCATGAATATCCGCCGCATCCTCCAACGTAGCTTTACTTAATGTAACCTCTGACTGTTTCATTGTATGTACCTCCTGGCTTTATACCCTATACACGTAGTCCCAATGTTCACCCTTAAGTACAGAGCCAGGACCCATGTGCCGTTTCTGCTGCAAAACAAAACCAACGCGCTCATACATCCGCTGCGCGGGGATCAGATCATCATTAGTGGTCACCCGAATCTGCCCGACTTTATTCCGCAGGATTCGGTCGACCGCTTCTTGAAGCTGCATGGTACTGTAGCCTTTGCCTTTGTGGGCAGTCGCAATACAGTTATGGCCGATTTCAGCGTATCTGGGCATCTGCCTCGGGTCCCAGGATACGAAGCCAATAGCCTTACCATGCAGCGTAGTCATGAACCCATATTGATCCGCAAGTTGCAGATTGTCAAAGAAAAAGTGGTCGAACTCCTGCCAATCCTCCAGACAGTTCTGCTCATACCTGCGGTCGAAGGAATAAGCATCCTTCAATAGTTCAAGCAATGTTCCCCGTTCAAACTGGCTGATTTTACTGAACTCAATGTTCATTTACTTCCCTTCTTTTCTTGTGTATAGTTACTTTCACTTCAACACTACAGGTTCCAGTAAACTCAAGTCATACAAATTTCCACCGCCCGCAGGGCTGTCATTGCGGATATGTTCTTCCAGACAGAGTCTGCTGCGGTCAGAGCGGTACTTTGGGCTATGGGCTAATTGATCCATCAGCATCTTCCAGGAACCTCCAATGTCTTCACTGCTGTCCAGCTTGGCATATAGCCCGCCGGGCAGGATCATTTCCTCGAAAGGCTCGGGGACGCTGATTCCTTCGGGAATTGTCGCACACATTCCATAGCCATAGGGTTTACCTGCACTACTTGGCATAGGCTTCATATTCCCGCCGAATAACCTCGCCGTGCCCAAGAGATTTGCGGATTCCAACCAATCCATGATAGGACCCATCGCTTTGTCTTCCGGAGAAACGTCTACCACGATATGAAAGGCTACCCTCATAGTTGGCAGTGTAATCACTTTAAATGTGGACTGTCCGGTTACATTACTCATAAAGACATTCTCCATTTCGCTAAGCAGTTCCTCCTGAATGAAGGTTCTCTTATTGGAAGTATTCAGGTAATCGAGTACCTGATGTAATTGCTGTCCCATCTGTTCTAGTTCTTCCTGGTGCACCTGTAGAGCAAGTATCCTGTTCTGTATAACCTGCTTAAGCACAGGCACAGAACTTTTATCCAAGACAGCCTGTATTTCTCTGATCGGGATATCCATTCTCCGCAGCAGCGCTGTGATCCTGATACACTTAAGCGCATGTTCATCGTAGGTACGCCAGCCGGAAGATACCTCTCTCTTACTCTGAAACAATCCTTCTGCTTCCCAGTGCCGCAAGGTGCGGCTCGTCAGCCCGAGTTGCTCCGACAATTGCTGTATGCTAACAACCGTCCTGTTCATTTCTCCCTCCTTCCTGTGATCACATCCCTATCCTATCACTTGACGCAGCGGCAACTTCAAGGAGGAATTTGGATTACTGCCGTATGCTCCTCCAGCTTTGCTCGTATGGTCTGCATGGACTCACTCCTAACCCTACGCGAACTAAAGTTTGACATTCTCCAGAAAGTACTGTATAAATACACTAATTCAATATTATATAACTTTGCAATGACGAAGAGAGTACGCATAACGAATACTTCAGAGAGCTGATGGTAGGTGCGAATCAGTGTAGGGAATATGCCGAAGTGGGCTTCTGAGCATCCAAACCGAACCTTCAGGAAGTAGGCTTTGGCGAAAGTCTCGTCGTTACAAGAGACGCGTATTCAAACCTATAGTGAGGTTTCGATACGTTCAAGCGGTCCGGATCACCGTTCGGACTAACTAAGGTGGCACCACGGGGTTTTCTCGTCCTTTTCAGGATGAGAAGACCCCTTTTTGATTTTATAGACGGAGGGATAATATGAGTAATGACATTGTATTAACAGGAATTAAACCTACGGGCAAAGTCCATCTGGGGAACTACATCGGAGCAATCAAGCCTGCACTGCAAATCGCCGGGGCCAGTGATTGCACTTCACTCTACTTCATTGCCGACTACCATGGGTTAAATTTTATACAGAATAGAGACGAGTTCAGTGATCTGTCTTACAGTATCGCAGCCACTTGGCTGGCACTCGGACTCGACCCGGACCGGGTGATTTTCTATAGACAATCTGATGTGCCGGAGGTCTTCGAGCTGAGCTGGATTCTAGCCTGCCTGACGTCCAAAGGACTGATGAACCGTGCGCATGCCTACAAAGCGATCCAAGATCAAAATGAACAACTGGGCGTGGATGCGGATACTGGTGTTAATATGGGCCTGTTCACCTATCCGATTCTGATGGCTGCGGACATTCTGCTGTTCCAATCAGACAAGGTCCCTGTCGGTAAAGACCAGATTCAGCATGTGGAGATCGCCAGAGATATCGCCGAAAGCTTCAACCGGGTTTATGGAGATACGTTCAAGTTGCCTGACTATATTGTCGATGAGAGCACAGCGGTGATTCCTGGTCTTGACGGGAGGAAAATGAGCAAAAGCTATAACAATACGATTCCGCTTTTCGAAACGGCAGAGAACCTGAAGAAGCTGATCAGCAAAATCAAAACTGACTCTACACTTCCGCAGGAACCGAAAGACCCGGAGACCTCTAATATTTTCTTGTTGTATAAAGAATTTGCGACGCCCACTCAAGTGCAGGAGTTAAGAGACAAATATCTAAGTGGCATTAGCTGGGGTGAGGCCAAGCATGAGCTATTCCAGGTAGTTAATGCTGCTCTGGAGGAGCCACGGAAGAAATACTATGATCTCATGGCAGAGCCAGAGCAGATCGACACAATCTTGAGTGAAGGCGCCCGGAAGGCAAGAGCCCTGGCGGGACCGTTGCTCAAGAAGGTTAAATCGAGGATAGGACGTTATGCGTAGACCGGTTTTAAGACAGTGGTGATCATTTGTTTGTCTTTGAATACACAAAGAAACCACTCTTGGAACAGGTCAGGTCTCTTTCCGTTCCAAGCGTGGTTTCTTCAGCAGCTACAGCTTCTGAAATAACCGTTCCCCGTTGATCTGTATATATCTGTACATGCCGGCGCAGACCGCTGCCATTAGAATGCAGTATCCCAGCAGGATGAGATTTCCGCCCACCCCAGGAAGAAGCATGAACAGTACGGCGGGAACAGCCAGCGTGAGAACGCCGATAACCATCGTTACCAGCACCGACGCACTCTGCTTGATGGCCGCAACTTCACTGGTCCAGTCCAGCTTGGGCAGCTTCAGGTTCACCATAACGCCCAGCAGCGCAGAATAGCAGGCATAGATTACCGGAACGGCCAGCATCAATATACTCTCCGTCAACCCGGCACGCAGGGTATAGACCAGCAGCCCCCAGCTTACGGCTGTAACCGGTAACGTAATAGTGAGATTCACCGCCACCTTGCTGAATACAATTGCCGGTTTGGGCACGGGGGAGCTGGTCAAGATCCACAGATGATTGCCTTCCAGCGAAATAGAGCAGGCTGTCGTACAGCTCAGAACAACGAATAGAGAGATCACCAGCGGACTCAGCGTACTTAGGGAGTCCGACAGCTGCGGGATGTCAAGTATAGTTCCCAGCTGCTCTGAGCTGACGAATAATAAGGAAATGGACATCATCAGGAGCAGCACCATCCCGATCCCTGTGTTCAGCACATAATTGACCGAGCTGAAATAACGCCGCAGCTCCTTTAGATACAAGGCCTTGAATGCTGAATTCGCCTGCAGCGGCTTCATCGTGTATCCGCGGCTTGCTCGGCTGGTCATAAGCCCTGTATGAATCGCCTTATACCGGGTCGCCAGCAGGATTGAGAACAGCATAAAGACCAGCACAGACACAGCGATGAAGAAGAGCAAGGCGCTTACCCGATACGAGCAGACCGCATCAACGTACAGGGAAGCCGGAGGATACACCTTGAAGATCATATCACCCAAGGCGGCTCCAACATCTGCAATCGCCTGCTGCCCTTGATTGAGCGTGAACGAGCCCAGCATCAGCACAATGATGAAGGCGAACGTGAGGATCATATTCAGGATTTTGCTCGACCGGAACCGGGAAGAGACCCAGCTAATGAGGGTGCCCACAAGCGTAGCCGCTATAATCGGCAGCAGAGTAATGAAGAAGAGCGTCAATAGGAAAAACAGATAGAACAACACGCCCGGCTTCACATATATCGCATACACCGCCCCCGCCGGAAGCATGACCAGCAGCGTGAAGAACAGGTTCATCACATAGAGCTGAAGCACCCGGCTCGCCACCACATGGCTGGTCTTCACCGGGAGAGACATGATCATATCGTAGTCCTTATAACTGAATAATACCCCGCTTGCCTTATAGACCGTAGTGAAGAAGCCGACCAACGAAGTGGCCGCCATCATCACTGCCAGCAATAAGTCCATCCGCCCAAGCTGCTCGAACGACTGCGCCATCATGAAGCTGTAGCCGAATGACACGGCTCCGATCATGAGTATCCCGGCTATCATCGCGATGCTGAGCAGCAGCGCCTTCCGTCTCTGTGCAGAGTCTTTCGTATGCAGCGCTTTATTGAGGCCGAAGGAGGATAACAGCTGCAGCTTCGTTAATCTCCAGACATTAATCATGATCGATCAGCTCCATGAATACATCCTCCAGGCTGTTCTCGCCTCTGACCTCTTCGGTCTTACCATGGGCAATCAGCCGTCCGCCTTTGATGATCGCAATCTTATTGCAGAGCTTCTCAGCGGTATCCAGCACATGCGTGGAGAAGAAAATCGCACTGCCTCTGCTGCACACATCTGCCATGATCGTCTTCAGCGTATGCGCCGCTTTCGGATCAAGCCCCACAAAAGGCTCATCCAGCACTAACAGCTTCGGCTCATGGAGCAGGGCAGAGATAATGGCCAGCTTCTGCTTCATGCCGTGGGAATACGAGGAGATCAGATCGCCCAGACTCGCTGTAAGCTGGAAAGCATCGCCGTACTGCCCAATCAGCCGCTCCCGGTTGGCCCCCGATACACTGAAGAGATCGCCGATGAAATTCAGGTACTGAATCCCCGTCAGGTGATCGTACAAGTCCGGGTTATCCGGGATGTAGGCAAGCTTCGCCTTGCAGGCTAACGGATCTTTTTTAATTGAGATGCCGTCAATTTCAATCTCCCCTTGTTCAAAATCAAGCACGCCCACCACAGCGCGGATAGTCGTGGTCTTGCCAGCGCCGTTATGGCCGATGAAGCCATAGATGTCGCCCCGTTCAACTACCAGACTGAGATCATCTACTGCTTTTTTGCCGCCCTTATAGCTCTTCGTAAAATGTCTAATCGTCAGCATTTCCTCTCACCTCTTCCTTGGTGTTAGCAAATAACTATAATACGAACAGCCCGGGCTAATGGTTCATTTCAATATTAAATCCCAATCTCCCGCATTTTTGCCGTGATTAAGTTCATGCGGGGCTCAAGCGTCCCTCCGCTGTATTTCGGCAGGCGTATCTCATCGACAATCCGGCCGTCGCACATGAACATAATCCGCTGCGTCCTGGCCGCCACAGTGGCATCATGGGTGACCAGCATGATAGCCGTCCCTTCTTCATTGATTCCGGATAGCAGGTCCATGATCTCCTCGGCAGCCTTCAGATTCAGCGCACCGGTCGGCTCATCTCCGAAAATAATGCGCGGACTGCCCATCAGCGCCCGGCAGATGCCAGCCCTCTGCAGCTGTCCCCCCGAAGCCTCCGTGATATCACGCTTCGCCAGCTCCGCGATGCCCACCTTCTGCATAAGCTGCTGCGCCTTATCCGTAATCGCCGCAACCTTTCGCCGGTTGCCGCGCATCGACGGCAGAATGATATTATCCAGGATGTTCAGATTCTTCATCAGCGTCGGCTGCTGGAACACGAAGCCCATTTCCGTTCTGCGGAGATCCGCAAGCTCATCCTCTTCAAGTATCCCCAGATCCCTGCCCTCAAAAGTAACCAGGCCCCAGTCGATCCGGTCCATTCCGCTCAATGCAAACAGCAGCGTGGATTTCCCTGAGCCTGAAGGTCCCATCACCGAGACGAATTCACCTTCGTGAATATCGACGGATACTTCGTCCAGCACCTTGCGCTGCTCCTCGCCGGTGCCGTATTGTTTGGTTATATTTTCACCCGAAATAATCTTCTTCATCTTCTTGATCTACTCCTTAATATTGCCGGATATTTGAATGTGGCCGATGCCCGATGTGCCGATAACCACCCCGATGAGTACAGAACCGGTCATGATTAGCGGACACAGCAGATACGCCGAGAGTGGATGGACCACGAACTTGAACGACGAAGCCCCGAAGGAGGAGATCACAGCACCGGCAAGAATCTGCCCCAGAGTGTTCGCCAGCAGGGTGCCCAGAACCATCCCGGTCACCAGTACAAATATAGAACGCGCATAATACTGTACAGTCAGATCGGAATTCCGGAAGCCCATCGATTTCATGACGGCAATAGAGTAACGGTCCTTGGCTACCAGCATCCGCATGAACAAGAGTGTAATCAGTACATTCAGAACCAGCATCACGGCTAGAGCAGCCCATGCAGCCTTACCGACTGAGCTAATGGTAGAGCCGAAGGTCTGCGTCACATATTCCCCGATATCGGACACCTTCGCATAACTGAACCGCTCTGCATATTCGCTCACCTTGCTGCTGATTAGCATGGAATCTGCAAGCTCCGCATAAATCACGGCCCACATGGCCTGATCCGAAGTCGTGGTGAAGGTGGCCTTGGCTGTTTTCCCGCCGTTGGTCACATCCGAATAAATCCCGGACACCGTAAGCTCCTTCGCTTCTCCGTCTACGAGCAGGGTCAGGGAATCACCGGCTTGCTTGCCCAGCTCCTTGGCATTCGCGGCGGAGAGGGCAATCTCATTCGCTGCAACCGGGCCTTGTCCTTCACCATAGGCAACCGGAAAAATGGAATGGTCGCCCAGCTCAACCTTTATCCGCTCAACGACACCATTGTCCAGCTTCACGTTCAGCGCCTGAGTGGTCAGCACGGCAAAACGGAAGATCATCACATCCTGCTCCATCACCCGCGCAATATCTGCGGCCTTCTCTGCAATATGGTCCGTCTGCTGGATATCCATGCGCAGATCACTGTCACCGATGCCCATGTATGTAATGAAGCTTGGAGAGGAGATCGTATGATAGAGATTCTGGGGCACAATCATAAGGAAGGAAGAGATGACGAGCACCGCAAGCATGGTTGCATATAGAGCTTTTCTGGACAAGACATCCTTAACACCCAGGTAGACATTCGTGTTCAGCAGCCGGTTGCCGCTCAAGGTAAACCGCCCTGAGCCCGTCCGGGTCTGCTGGGATGTACCGAAACGAATGGCTTCGACCGCCGAAATCTTCCGGAAACGCTTCAGCACCCTGTTCACATAGGCAACAATAACGAGGAATACGAGCAGTACGCCAAGGATGCCGCAGGCCAGAGCAAGTGCCGGATGCGCACTTTCGCCCATATACAGCCTGATATTCTCAAGCAGCAGACCTCTGAAGCTGAACGATAATGCCAAGCCGAGGATACTGCCCAGAGCTGCTATCGCTGCATATTTGGCCAGATAGATTTTTTTGAGATCCGAGACGCGCAGGCCGATGGCCTTCATGACACCGATCTCCCGGTAATCGCTCTCGATGGTTGCCATGAGGGTGAACCGTATACATAGAAAAGCAATAATAACAACCAGCACACTCGCCAGCAGGATCACCGCAATCATCAGCCCGTCCGAGATCGCATTAAGCACTCTGAACAGGGGATATGTAATCACCGGACCGTTCCCCTCAAGTCCTGCTGCGGTATAGTCGGTCTCGAAGGCTCCCAGCATCGACAGGTCCTTCAATCTGAACTCAATCAGATATTCCGTGGTTCCGTACTGCGCCAGCTCCGCATAATCCTCCGTGCTGACGAGGAACCGCTTCGATGAAGCGAGCAGCGAGTTCATCTGTGAATCCCGCAGGAACCCCGCTACGGTGAGACTTGTATCCCCCACGGTAACCTTACCTCCGGCCTTGATGGAGCCATCCTTCATATAACTGATCGGGACATACACCTCGCCGCCCCGTACATCAATCACATTCCCGTCCAGATCAAGCAGATAATCAAACTTCCCGCTCTGTGTGCTGAAGCCGTTATCCTGAACACTGTCCGCAAGCGTATGCCCGTCCATGACAATCCTCGCGCCTTCTACATTGAGGAAATCAAGCACCTGGTAATCTTCCACCTTGTTGTTCTGCTCTGCAAAGGCCTTGAGCCGGGCTTGATCCAGCTGGCCGGAATGCATCTGCAGGAAATGCGGCGTCTTCGCCTGTGTCATTAAATGATCGATGGCCCCTGTCAGATTGACGACTAGAATGGCTGACAGAGAGACGAGCATGGCTGCAGCTGCTACGAACAGCATAGTCGTGAGCGTAATTCCCTTACTTGTACGGATATCTCTGCGGATGATTCGGTAAAACATAAGTTACCCCCTGCTCTCAAGACTTGTAATGGATTTGAGCCGATAGATCATGACCGAAGCAGCGCTTAACAGCAGCCCGGCAATGATGATGAGAAGTCCCATCCCCCGCCCGCTGCCAGTGCCGATGATCCGCCCCACACTATCCGCCAGAACTCCGCCGCTCACCAGCAAGGGAGTAAATACGTAGTCTGCCAGCACACCTGCCAGCATATAAGCCGCCACGAATCCCAGCTGTGAGAGCAGTCCGATCAATGACCAGGCCCTCCCCTGAACGGAATTGTCAATATTGGTGCGGACCAGATAATCCAGGGCCGTGTTCGTAAAGGGCAACATGGCAAAAAACATAAATCCGGCAGCGCCAATCAGCACAATATTCTCACGCAGTCCGAAGACGGCGATACTGATTCCTGAGCAAAAAAGCGACACTGTCAGCATGCGTACGAAATTTTTTTGTATATGCAGCATCCCTATAATGACACTCGACACCAGCATTCCCGATGCCATGACCGTCTCAAGCGTCCCCAGGACCGCACTGCTGGAGAACGCCAGAATCATCGGCATCGACAAGGTCTCGATGAACCCGATGAAGAAGGTCATGACCGAGGTCATAATCACCAGCACCAGTACTCCCCGATTCCCGGAGACTGCTCTCCAGCCTTCTTGAAATTCACGGATAAAGGCCGGTGCCTGCTCCGTCTTCTTGGAGGTAAGACCGCTGCGGACCGCAAGCGTAGTAGGCACGGTTAGAAAAAAAGTACAGATGTCGATAATCAGCAGCAGCTTCACATCAGAGACTGTAAGCAGCAGCCCGGCAATGAGCGGCGAAATCAGATATTTGGCGGAGCCGGCAATCTGCACAAACCCGCTGGCCTTCGTATACTGCTCCTCGGTAAGCAGATCCGTTATCGTAGCCTTATAGGCGGGATCTAGCAACGAGGAGAATACCGAGCTTACAGTCACCCCTAAGCAGATCTGCCACAGCTGTGCATCTCCATTCAGCAGGCAGACCAGAATATAGATCAGACCTAAGGCAGAGAGCGTATCCCCCAGCACCATCAGCAGCCTGCGGTCATAGCGGTCCGCTAGCACGCCAGCGACTGGACTGAGTAGGAGGGAAGGCATGAATGCCAGTAATGTCACCAGCGCCATAGCCGAAGCCTGCCCGGTCTGCTGTAAGGTATAGATCCCCAGCCCGAACGCGGTGAGCCCGCCGCCGATAGCTGAGATCAGTTGTCCTGACCACAAAAACAGGAATCTGCCGAAGCCTGTGCCGGATCTATTCATCACCATTGCCCGCTTCCACTCCACCGGAGCCGCCGAACATCTGCATCACGCTCATCAGACTTCCGCTCCCGGCACCGAGCAGCCTTTCCACGTTGGTGATGAAGGCCAGAATGCGTGACATTCGCTCGTCCTCCGTCATTTCGACCATATCTTGGTCAAAAATGGTGGTGGCGTAGACCACAACCATCTCCATACATTCATACGGATAAGGCGTATTGAATATCCCCTGCTCAATCCCCTCGCTGATGATGGAGGCCAGAATGGGCGGAACGCTGCGGATGACCGCCTTCTGAACCTTCTGATGCATCAGCGCATTCTGCGGCTTGTGGATATGCTCCATAATCTCCGTGCTGCTGCCGTCTCCGCTGCTGATGTTCAGCGCCATGACCGCACGGAGAATCCGCTCAATGACGGGGATGCTCTTATCTTCAGCAATCTGCTGCGCGGCATGAAGGATAGTGGCATTCGTCCGCTCAATCAGCGCATCCATAATATCTTCCTTCGATTTGAAGTGATAATACAGTGTCCCGCGCGCAATACCGACCTTGCCCAGAATATCGCCCGTGCTGGTACCGTCGAAGCCCTTCTGTCCGAACAGCTCCTCTGCTGCGTCCAGAATCTCATTTCTGCGGGCTTCTGCTTCTTTTACAACTCTCATGGTCATGTCTCCTTATGTAAAGGTGGGATGATACTAACTTTGGGAGTAACTGTGATTGTGGCTTTGGATATAACCTTGACTGTAAGTGTACGTGCATCTTTGGGTGTAACTGTAGCTTTATTTGTAAATAAACAACCACCGACCGACTGTCTGTCGGTAAGTGATTATAGCATAGCATGCTTTTCTGAAACAAGGTAGCTTAAATTTTGCGTATACATTTGTCCTGTGCACCCACGCACCCATACAGCAGAGATTGTATTCGGTTTTCAGCATACATTTGGATCACGCACCTCACAGCAGCGATTGTATTCGGTTTTCCGCATACCGCAAAGCAGGGATTCTCCATAATCAGAGAATCCCTGCCTCACGCTCGCATTGTGCCAGAACCTTCTCCAGCCCGCTCACCAAGCTTTTGAGCACCATCAGCTTGCTTCCGGAGTCCAGCCGGTAATAGTTGCGGGTGCCGTCTTTTCGGACGCTAACAATTCCGGCCTCTAACAATATTCTAAGATGATGGGACACGACCGGACGGGAAAAATGGGTGATCCCTCTTATCTCGCCTACACGCATGCCCGGATCTTGCGGCCCTTGCAGCAAGGCCATCAGAATGGCTTGCCGGGTCTCGGCACCGACCGCGTTCAGCACCTTCAGCGAATTCTTGAATTGAGATGCCAGCTCATTCATAAGCTCCTGATCCATGAAAATCCCTCCTATGTGCTTCATCGTCACGAATCCTATCGTTTCGTTCAGCGGCTCATCCCTGGAGCAGTGACCAGAATCTTGCTGGCCAGGGCTATCATCTGTGCCCGCTCAACCACGGTAAGACCATCGGTTACCGCCGTAATCTGCCGCTCGATCTGCTCCCCGACCTCGTGAATAATCTTCCAGCCTGCCGGAGTAGCCCTCACATTGAATGCCCGCCGGTCACTCTCTGATACGGTACGCTCTACCAGCCCGCGGCGCTGCGCCCGGTCAACGAGCCCTGTAATACTGGATTTGTCGAGGCCCAGATGCTTGGCCAGCTGCAGCATTCCCGGCTCCCGGTCGCGCAGTATTCCCAGCAGACGGATCTGAATGATCGACAGATCATGCTCCGTGCCTATCCGGGCAAGGATATTCTGCACCAGGAAGGATAGCTGCACAAGGCTGTCTACCATCGACAGATCATCCAGCTTATCAAAAGAATTATCGTAACCGCTCATTGATTTCACTCCGCACTTTTGTATATTTCAGACCTGTTCGCTCCTATTGTACCACAGCAGCCGTTGACTTTGTACGCAATACAAACTATTATTGTTTGTATTACAAACCTTTTAGTTTGTTTCACAAACCAATACACTCACCCGGGTAACTATCCGGGTAAATGGAGGCCTATTTATGTACGCTGCTATTGTAAGATCATTCGATTCAGGTCCGAAATACGAAAAGGTTGACGCTCCGGTACCTTCAGGAGAACACGAAGCTCTGGTGGATGTGCTGGCTGCCGGATTACATCTCCGGGTCCGGGCACAAGCCAATGGTTCTCACTACACGAGTACGGATGAACTTCCGTTAATCCCAGGAATTGACGGCGTCGGACGGCTCCCGGATGGCAAGCTGGTCTATTTTGTAGCCACCGATACGGCCCTGGGATCGTTCGCAGACCAGACCCTCATCGATCTTCGCCGTGCTGTCCCGCTCCCCGCAGATGCTGATCCCGTGCTCATCGCCGCCGCGATGAATCCGGCTATGTCCTCCTGGGTAACTCTCCGCCGCCGGGTTCAGGCTAAGCCCGGGTTCAAGGTTCTCATTCTGGGTGCTACCGGCAACTCTGGACAAATGGCCGTGCAGATCGCCAAGCTTATGGGAGCCAGTCAGATCATCGCTGCCGGGCGGAACCCGGAACGTCTGCGTTCGCTTACACAGTATGGTGCAGATGTAGTCATATCGCTTACCGGAGATCCCGGGGCAGTGGCCCGGAACCTCGGCGAAGCCTCAGCTGAAGTGGATATCGTTCTCGACTATCTGTGGGGTGAGCCTGCTGCACTCGCCATGCTCCCGATATTAACCCGCCGGTCCGACCGCAGCCGGCTGTTAACCTGGATTCAGATCGGTTCCATGGCAGGCGCGGACGCCGCGATTCCTTCCGCTGCACTCCGTTCTGCCAACTTCCAGATCATCGGCAGCGGCCAGGGGTCCGTCACGCCTGCCGGATATCTGGCCGAATTCCCGGCGTTGATCCAAGCGATTGCTGCGGGTCAGCTTACAGCTAACCCTGTGGTTTACCCGCTATCCGAAATTGAACAAGTATGGAAGACTCCGCCGGGCAGCCAGCAGCGTATTGTCTTCGTGCCGCACAACAAGTAGTTTCCCGAACCCTCCAAGCAAGCTGTGTCCAGGTATTGTCAAGCTACGTTACTCCTACTGTAACTTCTGTTCTTGAACATTCTGGAAAGTAAGTGATAGACTTAGCAGGATATCCTTTTTGAAGGAACCTTTTAAGGAATCATACTTACGCATCATAGAACAGGGGGCCGAGGAGCAGTTGGCGATATATCTGGTAAGACACGGCAAGGATGACGAAGGATATCGCGGCGGATGGAGCCAGCGGGGGCTAAATACCCAAGGCTACAGACAAGCCGAGAAGCTGGGCTGTTTTTTGAGAGAGAATTCGGCTTCATTCCCTATACAACGTATAGTCAGCAGTGATCTGCAGCGGGCGCTGGATACAGCCGGCGAGCTGGCAAGAGAGCTGAAGTTACCCTTGGTGCGCAGCATGGATTGGCGGGAGATGAACAATGGCGTGATCGCCGGTATGCCGAACGAAATCGTGAACGAACGGTACCCCGGCTTATACTTCTCAGGACTGCGGATGGACGAGCGTTATCCCGGCGGAGAGAGTCCGCTCGAATTTTTCACACGGATTCAAGAGACCTTCACCCGGCTCTGCGAAGAGCATGCGGACAGCGGCCCCGATGATAACATAATTATTGTTACACACGGCGGTGTCATAAATATCATCTATCACATCATCAAAGGGATCGATTGGAATAACCGTGGCAGTAAATTCCCGGCTTCCTATGCCAGCCTGCACAGAATTGAGCTTGTGGACGGAAGATGGAGCCTTTCTCTGGAAAATTATACGGTCTAGCTGCTGCCGCTGACTCGACGTTACGCAGGCAGCCTAGACCCAATCAACACAACAGCACACGCCCGGCTGCCGAGCTTCTGCTCTCTGCTGCCGGGCGTGTGCTGTTAATAATGCTCAGGACGTATAATTCTGCCCCAGCCCTAGACTGCTTAGCAGCTGTCTATAAGCAATGGAGGTGCGGTCTGCCGGAATATGGGCTTCAGCCTGCAGATCCAGCGGGAGATCCTCCGGCGTCTGCGACTCCACCATCTCCGCATCCTCCTGGAACACCTGCAGATTGAATTTCACCGTGTCCTCCAAGGGGGCGTTCTTGTCAAAATTCCGCGAGATCGGGCAGAACAGCCGGGTATAACGGGCCGACACCGGAGAAGCACAGTTCAGAATCTTCAGCCTGCCCTCATCCGGGAAATAGACAGTTAGCGAAGCGGCGAACGGTGCGAATACACGGAACTCCCGCAGCCACTGGAAGCCTTCCGGCGCAGGATTCTCCTGCCCTTTGCCATAGTTGCTGACCGTGCTCCAGTATTCTGCCACCAGCTCCGTCTCCCCTTCACGCCACACCTTGTACTGGGGAACCTCTGTATTATTGCGGTCACCGAAGGTTGCCGTATGCACGTAAGCGAAATGGGATACATCAAGGAAGCCTTCCATCTGCCGCCCAGACGAGCCGGCAATATCGAAGCTTGGGATTAGAATATTAATATAGTCGGGATCATCCCAGGCCGGGAAGGCGGGAATCTGCTCCGGCGCATCTGCCAGGCAGGTCCAGATCAGACCGTAGCGTTCGATGGCCGGATAGACAATCAATTTCAATTTGGGCGAGATTTTGGCGCTTGGATGTGCCGGTACCGCAGTACATTTCCCCTCACAATTATAGCGGAACCCGTGATACGGGCAGACAATCTCCCCGTTCTCCACCCATCCCTTACTCAGCGGGGCTCCCCGGTGAAAACACAGATCCCGGGCAATAACCACCTTGCCTCCGCTGCGGTAGCATACCAGCTTCATATCCAGCAGCTTCACAGCCACCGGCTGATCCTGTACCTCTGCTGCCGTAGCCACCGGATACCAGTACTGGGCCAGAATACGCCAGTCTTCAGGCGAGAAGGTGCAATCACGCGGGAGCTCAAGCTCTGCCTGCCGTTTCTTTTCCTCTATCATGGCTGCCCCACCTCTCCATATATTATAGATACTTAAGATTCCTTAATTATATGTCAGAATAACTGACTTGTTGAGTGTATTTTAAGCTAATTTCATCATGACAATCAATTATTTCGCTGAATATTTTGTATTCGAGCCTAAAATCAGCTATTCAATGTTATGCAAAATGACATATAAATTGATTTCTAATACCCATAAAATGCATGATTGACTTTTCGAATCTGCTGATTATAATAAGGTTATATTCCTTACACGGACTGTTACTGGGCAACCAGGCATGACCGAAAACGATTACATTTTTTTGTAATCCTTTTCGGTCATTTTTATTTGGAGGGGAGGTGAGTATGTATGAAGGTCATCAAAAAAGTGAACAACAATGTAGCTATTGCTATTAATGACAACAATGAGGAAGTGTTTGTGGTTGGCAAGGGCGTTGGTTTCCCAAAAACCCCCTATCAGTTGACTGAAACCGATATGGTGGTGGAGAAAATCTTTGTCGCTCCCAAAAACATCCGCATGTACGACTTGTTGAACAGCATTCCGATTGAGCATATCTATCTGGCGGAAGAAGTCATTACCATGGGCAGCGACATTCTGCATAAGACGTTCAATACCAATCTGCTGCTCACTCTCTCTGACCATATAAGTTTCGCTCTGGCCCGTACCCGTGAAGGTGTCTCCATCAAGAATCCGCTGGAATGGGAAGTGCGCACCCTATACCCGGATGAGACCCGTGTAGGTGAAGCTGCAGTCCAGTTAATTGAAGCTACAGCGGGAGTCCGTCTCCCGGCAGCCGAAACGACCCTGATTGCCTTACATTTTGTGAATGCCCAGGTGGGGTCTGGAGAAATGAGCGATACAACCAAAATTACCACCGTTACCGGCGAGATGCTGTCCATCATCAAATACGCGCTGAAAATTGATTTTGAGGAAGAGTCCATTCATTTCATGCGCTTCGCCACCCATGTCCGTTATTTCATCATGCGGCAGATGAGCGGCAAGTCGCTGAAGAAAGAGAATGAAGCGTTGTTTGAGATGGTAACAGAGAAATTCCCGCGTGAACTGGAGTGTGTGGAGAAGATCGCGGCATTCCTGCAGAACAATTACGGCTGGAGCTGCACCAATGATGAGAAGCTGTATCTGATTCTTCACATTCAAAGGTTAATCTCCAACGACTAGCCGGCCCTGCCCGATAATTGCATACTATGAATTGGACTGTTACTGATTCGATCAGGCATGACCAAGCACACGGGAATGACGATTCCCTTGCTTGGTCATTTTTTTATTCCCAGACTACTTTATGTAAGGAGAATGGTCATGAACAACAAGGAATTGGCCCAAAACGTACTGGAGCTTGTAGGCGGCGAACGTAATATCTCATCGCTCACCCACTGTGCAACACGGCTGAGATTCGTGCTTAAAGAAGACAGAAAGGCCGATCTGAAGGCGCTGGACCGACTCGAAGGCGTACTGAAGGCGCAGAATGCAGGCGGGCAGGTTCAAGTGGTGGTCGGGAACAAGGTAGATGCTGTGTATGCTGAGCTGCGCAATCTCACCTCGGAGAACCTCCAGAGCGAAGACGGGGATGCAGCTCCCAAAAAGAAACAAAATCCGGTAAATGTGGTCCTTGAGACGATTGCAGGCATCTTCACTCCAGTGCTCCCGGCCTTGATCGGCTGCGGTATGATCAAGTGCGTGGCTACAGTATTGGCAGCGCTAGGATGGATGGAAGGCTCCGGGTTCCTGTCCATCGTCAATATGATTGGCGATCTGATTTTCTACTTCCTGCCCTTCTTCATCGCTGTAAGTGCTGCCCAGAAATTTAAAACCAATCCGTATCTGGCCGTTGCGCTTGCTGCCGGATTAATGCATCCCGTGATTCTCGATGGCGCAGCCAAAATTGCCGAAACCGGCGTGAAAACAATCGATTTCCTCGGCATGCCGATCCTGCTGATGAAATATTCCTCGTCGGTGATTCCAATCATTCTGGGCGTGTGGGTCATGAGCTACCTCTACCCTGTAGTGGACAAATTCATTCCCAAGTTTCTGCGGGTGCTCTTAACTCCAATGATTGTATTGTTCATCATGATCCCGCTGGAACTGATCGTACTTGGACCGGTCGGCTCTTATATCGGTACTTGGCTGACCGACGGCATCAACTACCTGTATGCAACCGTTGGCGTATTGGCAGGTACGATTCTCGGGTTCTTCAAGCCCATTATGGTTATGTTTGGCATGCATTACGCCATTATGCCGATCCAGATTCAACAGATTGCCAGCATAGGCTCGACCATGCTGCTGCCGGCCTCTCTTGCAGCTAACCTGGCCCAGGCGGGAGCCGCCTTCGGTGTTTTCGTTCTCACCAAGAGCAATACGATGAAATCCGCAGCCGGGTCAAGCGGTTTCACCGCCCTGTTCGGCATTACCGAGCCGGCGATTTACGGCGTTAATCTTCGTTACAAACGGCCGTTCTTTGCCGGGTGTGCGGCAGCCGGAATCGTAGGCGGTTTCTACAGTATTGTTCATGCGAGTGCAAATGCCATCGCCCTTCCGGGAGTCTTGGCCCTGGGAACGTATACAGCAGACCGTTACGTCTATATTGTGATCGGGTCCATCGCAGCAGTCGTTCTGGGATTTGTATTCACCTTGCTCGCAGGCATCAAGGAAGATGCGGGCGGGCAAGCCATTACGAAGGCTAAGAAGAACGCCGCTCCGCCGGCAGCCACTCAGGATGCCACCCCTTCGGCATCCCGCGCTGCGGATACCGCTGGTATGCTGATCGTCAGTCCGATGACAGGTGAAATTAAGCCGTTAGCCGAGGTTGAGGACCAAGCCTTTTCTCAGGAGCTGATGGGCAAAGGCATTGCCATCGTGCCAAGTGAAGGCAGAGTCTACGCACCTTTTGACGGAGTGGTTGAGGCATTGTACAGAACCAAACACGCCATCGGGCTTAAAGCAGCGAACGGCGTGGAAATACTGATTCATATCGGCGTAAATACGGTGAGCCTGAAAGGCAAGCATTTCAAATCCTATGTAGAGCAAGGTCAATCCATTCAGGCAGGCGACCTGCTGGTGGAATTCGATTCCAAAGGAATTATTGCCGATGGCTACCCTACAATTACCTCTATTGTCGTGACCAACATGCAGCAGTTCGCCGATGTACTGACGGCCTCAGATAGCGGTTCAATCCAAGAAGGCGAAGCACTGCTGAAACTGATTCCGTAACTCATACAATTAAGGAGGAACACTATAATGACGCAATCTCTGTTTCCGGAAGGCTTCCTGTGGGGAGGCGCTCTCTCCGCCTGTCAGGCAGAGGGTGCTTACAATATAGACGGCAAGAGCCTGACCATTCCAGATGTGATGAAATTCAACTCCAATAACGATCGTAAAGTAACCAAGCAGATGAAGATTAACCGCGAGATGATTGAAGAGGCCAAAAACGATCCGGATACGGTTAAATATCCAAAACGCCGCGGCATCGACTTTTACCACACGTTCCGTGAGGATATCGCTCTGTTCGCCGAAATGGGCTTCAAGGTCTTCCGTTACTCCATCGCATGGGCCCGTGTATTCCCAGGCGGAGACGATGCCGCCCCGAACGAGAAGGCATTGCAATTCTACGATCAGGTGATTGAAGAGTGCCTGAAGCACGGCATGGAGCCGCTAATCACCATTAGCCATTTCGATACGCCGATCGTGCTGATTGACAAATTCGGCGGCTGGTATAACCGCAGGCTGGTGGACTTATATGTCAACTACTGCGAGGTGTTATTCAAGCGTTACAAGGGCAAAGTAAAGTATTGGGTGACGTTCAATGAGATCAATATGAGTGTCAAAGCCGGAGCAAAAACGCTCGGAATTATCGAATACGATGCACCGAATTATGAGGAAATGCTGTTCCAGGGGTTACACCATCAGTTCGTGGCAGCCTCTAGAGCGACCAGACTGGCGCATAAGATTGATCCGGGTAACCAAATCGGCAGCATGGTAGCTTACTTCACTACCTATCCGTACACCTGCAAACCGGAGGATGCCCTCCAGATGCAGAAGGATGACCAGATGAAAAACCAGTTCTTCCTCGATGTCTTGAACCTGGGCGAATATCCTTATTACGCCAAGACTTATTTCAAAGACAAAAATATCACGCTGCACATCGAGGATGGCGATCTGGATAGCATCCGTGCACATACAGCGGATTACGTCGGTATGTCCTACTACAACTCCATGATCTCCAGCAGTGACACAGAGCAGCTCGAACTGACGGCAGGTAACGTACACAGTGTCTATAAAAACCCGCATTTGCCTGAAAATGAATGGGGCTGGCAGATCGACCCTGTGGGGCTGCGGTATACGTTGAATCTGGTGTATGACCGCTACCACAAGCCTGTGTTTATTCTGGAGAACAGCTCAGGCTTCTACGACAAGTTGAATGAAGACGGTACTGTGAACGATCCTTACCGCATAGATTTCTTGAGAAAACATATCGATCAGATGGGGCTGGCCATTCAGGATGGTGTCGAAATGATAGGCTATACCATGTGGGGGCCGATTGACATGATCAGCTCTTCTACCTCGGAAATGAGCAAACGTTACGGGTTCATCTATGTGGATCAGGATGACTACGGCAACGGGACGATGAAGAGAACCCGCAAGGATTCCTTCTATTGGTATCAGAATGTTATCCGGACGAACGGGGCCGAGCTGTAGACAGTATGAATATACTACGGTCTGTCCAAAAAATACCTGGCGGTCTGCTCATCGTCCCCATGCTGCTGGCAGCCGCCGTCAACACGGTGTTTCCGCAGCTGTTCGGCATTGGTGATCCTACAACCGCTCTGTTTACCTCCAGAGGAACGATGGTGCTTATCGGCTTGATCCTGTTTGTATCCGGGACGCAGTTGGACCTCCGCCTGCTCCCTGCTACACTGAAGCGCGCCGGGGTGCATGTTCTGGCAAGAATCCTGATCGCCTGGATGTTTGGATGGGCATTCGTTTATGGGTTCGGCATCGAGGGCTTTGCCGGTATTTCTGCCATTGCCTTCATCGCAGTGCTGACTAGCTGCAATCCGGGCCTTTACCTGGCGCTGATGAATTCCTACGGAGATGAAATGGATCAGGGAGCCTTTGGTATTTTGAACCTGATTGCTGTTCCGGTCATTCCGGTCATGATTCTGAACTCGGCCAGCGGGGCAGAGATTGATTATCTTAGCGTGGCGGCCACGCTGCTCCCTTTTGCCGTAGGTATACTGCTTGGCAATCTTGATGCTAACCTTCAGAGGATGTTTGCTCCGGGAACAGTGATCCTATTGCCATTCCTCGGCATCAGCTTCGGGTCTAGCATCAACCTGAGCCTGGCCTTCCGATCGAGCTTATCCGGCCTGCTGCTAACCTTACTCTTCTTCCTGCTTTGTCTGCTGCCGCTGGTTATGATTGACCGTCACTTGTTAAAACGCCCGGGGTATGCAGCGGCGGCTACCTGTTCAGTCGCCGGTCTATCGATGGTTGTGCCCGGGATAGCTGCCGGTTTTAACCCGGCTTATGCACCATATGCGGATACAGCTATAGCACAGATTGCTTTTACTGTTATCCTTACTTCCATCACCATACCTTATGTGGTTAAACGGCTGGCTGGAAAAGTGAACTCGGCCGAAGCCGGCCATTAGCTGCAACCAGAGACATAATACCAATTGCGGTCCATTGCCTTCCCAGATTCGGGTCTGCGATTGGGCCGCTTTAATTTTAACTAAAAATTTAACTAGGTTTCAAAATTTCACTTGCTTTATTAAAGTTATCAGCTATAATAAAAAACATATCAAGCAAAACAAATTACGGAAAACAAAATTCGAGGAGGAATTACAATGACAACACTTAATATCGGAATTATTCTTGGAAGCACACGCCAGGGCCGCGTTAGCCCGCAGGTAGGCGAATGGGTGAAGGGGATCGCTGATGCCCGTGGAGATGCTAATTACGAAATCGTAGATATTGCTGACTTCAAGCTGCCGCTGCTCGGGGAGAGCGACAGCTACGCTGAAGCTCAGGCTTGGGCAGCTAAGCTGGCTACCCTGGACGGATTCGTATTCATCGTTCAGGAATATAACCACAGTCTCTCCGGTGCACTGAAGAACGCACTGGATTCTGCCCGCGAAGAATGGAACAACAAGGCTGCTGGAATCGTCAGCTACGGCTCCGCCGGTGGCGCCCGCGCTGCTGAGCATCTGCGCGGTATTCTCGGCGAATTGTCCGTCGCCGATGTTCGTGTCCACCCGCTGCTCTCGCTGTTCACCGACTTCGAGAACGGCTCGGTGTTCAAGCCGGCTGACCTGCATGCTGCCAATGTCAATGCTATGCTGGATCAGGTCTTGGCCTGGAGCGGCGCGTTGAAGACACTGCGCCAGTAAGAATTCATTCGAAGCAGTTCCAGATCTATACAAGTCCGAACATGAAGCAAGGGGAATCTCCAGCCAAAGGCTGTGGAGATTCCCCTTATTTGTTCTACATTAGTAATTCACATAAGTAATTCTCGACCCTTATCGCGGAAGCAGCCGGCTGATCAGCTCTCTGCGGCTGGATACGCCTGTCTTGGCGAAAATGGATTTCAAATGATCCTGTACCGTGTAGGCGGAGATATGCAGCGATTCGGCCAGCTCCTTGGTCGATAACCCCAGCGCCAGCAGCTCTGCCAACTCCTTCTCCCGCGCGGTCAGGGCGAAGGCTTCGGCCAGCAGCCGGAAAACATCGCCGGAGCGGGCACTTACCAAGGATACGGCGAGCTGTGTCTGCGGGCCGCCAAGCAGGCTTGCGGTAACTGTCAGATACGCCCCGTCTCCGATTGGAAGACTTATTCTTGCCTGAGAAGTCCCGGCTCCGGCGGGCTTCTTCGCGCCGAGCACCCGCAGGCAAACGGCACGCACCGGGCCTGGAAGCTGCCCTTCTTCCAGCTGCTCCAGGCTCCAGATCTGCTTCAGCCAATAACGGGCTGCTGCATTCGCACTGACCGGGACCAGCCGCTCACTCAACACCAGAATACCGTTATCCTCCGGCACTGCCCGGTCCGCTCCGGATACCGGCAGGACGGAGGCATACGCACGCAGACGTTCAGCGATCAGCGGAGCTACCGAAGCCAACAAGGCACATTCCTGCTCCTGAAACGCCGGCTGGCCCAACTGACGGAATAAGGTCAGGAACCCCCAGCAGACCCCGCCTGTGCGCAGCGCTACGCGCAGCTCATCCCCGAATCCGGCGGGCTGCAGCACCTTGCGGTACCGCGCGCTTTTCTCCAGGCTTCCCCCGGTCACTCCGCTTAAGCAGACTGCCGGAATATCCGACACCGCTAACTGCTCATACTTCATATAATCCTCATGCAGATATTCATATTCGAACAATAGCGGATGAACCTCTTCAAGTCCCTGCTCCGTGACTGCCCCTGTGGTTAAAAGCGTGTGCGGGTCTACTGTCGTACAACAGGCCGCAGCGAACGGAACCAGCAGGCGGAGCCTGGCAATTACCGCTTCGCGGTACTGCTGTGAATCCAGAACCGGACCACCCCGGACAGGGTCAAGCTGTAATAGGCTATGTACTCCCTTGTTCATCTTCTGTCCTCCCGAAATCCCACAAATGTGGGATAGTCTGCCGCCCGCCTTAGCAGGATAATGATACGTAACGTTAATTATACCGCAGATTCTGCAATCCACCACGAAGGACGGGAATACTCATGAAAACAGATATTGTAGTAATCGGCGGCTACGGGCATGTCGGGTCACAGATATGCCGGCTACTCGGGGCACAGCACCCCGGCAAGGTCTACGCGGCAGGAAGAAACCTGAACCGGGCAGAGGAATTCTCCCGCAGTACCGGCGGATATGTGAAGCCGCTGCGCCTGTCGGCAGAGAAGCCGCTTCCCCCAGAGCTGCTGGGGAAGGTCAAGCTGGTCGTCATGTGTTTGGATCAGCAGGACACCCGGCTGGCCGAAGCCTGCCTCCAGAGCGGCACCCATTATGTAGATGTCTCGGCAAGCGGAGACTTCCTGACTATGCTGCAAAGGCTCGACCCTGTGAAGCATAAGCTCAAGGCGGCAGCAGTGCTGAGTGTCGGCCTCGCACCAGGGTTAACGAACCTGCTTGCGGCACGGGCTGTCCAGGAGCTGGACCATACAGAGCAGATCGACATCTCGATCATGCTGGGACTGGGTGACAGCCATGGACAGGCGGCTATGGAGTGGACGGTGGACAACCTTGGAGCCGACTTCGAGATTACCGAACACGGCAGACCGCGCACCGCCTCAAGCTTCACGGAGGCTAAGTCTGCGGATTTCGGGTTTGCTCTGCGGACGCATAGAGCCTACCGGTTTCCTTTTTCGGATCAGATGACTCTGCCTCAGACCCTTACCGTACCTTCTGTCTCGACCCGGCTCTGCTTCGATTCACGGAGCATGACGTCAGCCGCAGCGCTGCTGCGCCGCACCGGACTCTCCCGTCTGCTGCGTAACCGGACGCTCCGCAACCTCGCGGTCCAGGCGTTCACCCGCTTCCGCTTCGGGTCCGAGCGCTACGCGGTCAAAGTCGATGCCTGTGGCATGAAGGACGGTATACCCGCCTCCAGAGAATACGGAATCACAGGCGTACATGAAGCATCCATCACAGCAGCAACGGCTGCTGGAGTCGCCTTGAGACTCTATGAGTCAGCACCGTCTCCCGGTGTCTATCACATTGAACAGCTATTCTCCCTTGATTACAACGGGGAACAATGTTCGCTAATCCCTTCCGTCTCCGGCGGAACGGGACCGTCCTTCCGTTATCCGCTGGACGGACTGGCTATCTGGACCCGTTCCGGCCGGCCTTCACATGCTTAAGCTGAGCGACAATAATCACGCTGATAATCACCAGCAGGAACCATGAGCTGATCTTGCCAAAGCCTACCAGCTGCCAGCTCTCGTGCTGGTCCGGGTATTGCCACGCTCCCAGGAGGGTCGCAATATTCTCGGCCAGCCAGATGAAGAAGCCTACAATGGCAAAAGCCAGCACAAGCGGCATCCGGTACGTCTTACCCTGCACCCGGTAGATGATCCAGGTTCTCCAGAATACCACTACTACAAGGGCTGTCAGCCACCAGCGGAAATCCGGAATATAGTGGTGGGTGAAGAAGTTCAGGTAGATCGCTCCTCCCAGCAGTCCCGCAGCGGCAAGACCCGGCCAGCCGGTCAACTCCATCTTCAGCCTGCGCCAGATCTGGCACATGTAGCTTGCCACACTGGCATACATGAATCCGCTGTACAGCGGCACACCGAGCAGCTTCGCATAACCGGGTTCCGGGTAGGCCCAGGAGCCCATTTTTATTTTATACATCTCCAGCACCAGTCCAATTATATGAAACACACAGATGACCTTAAGCTCATCCAGCGTCTCCAGCCCGCTCCGGTACATCAGATACTGCACAGTAAGCAGGATTAGCAGAATCAGATCATAGCGGTGGATGAACGGCAGCTCTATTGTGCGGGTCAGGATTAACGTTCCAAAGATCGCTACAGGAAAAATACAGCTCATCGCCTGATGATACCCGAAGTGCAGCAGCCGTGTCATGACTCTCAATACCGTTCCCTCCCCGCTCCCGGTGTCCATTATTCTATAGCATCCGCTGTGTATTCCAGAATATCTCCCGGCTGGCAGTCCAGCGCCTTACATATCGCCTCAAGCGTTGAGAAGCGGATCGCCTTGGCCTTGCCGTTCTTCAGAATGGACAGGTTCGCCATCGTAATTCCCACCCGCTCCGTAAGCTCGGTTACGCTCATTTTCCGTTTGGCCAGCATGACATCAATGTTGATTATAATCGCCATGGTCGTCACCTCAGACTGTCAGATCATTTTCAGATTTCAGTTCAATAGCGTCTTTCAAAAGCTTCTGGAGAACTGCCGCGAACACGGCAATGACCAGCGAGGCAAAAATAAGGATCATCCCGATGACGATGATCCCCGGGGCATCATCCTTCTCCGCCATCAGATAGAACAGCGGCAACCCTATAACGAATATCCCGCTGATGGCCACTGCGCAGTGCTTGATATTCTTCAGCACCTGTACCGAAGCCTCCGAGAAGGCCATGTTCTGGTCAATATACCCCAGCAGCCTGAAGGTCTGATAGAGCGCAATGTAGAAAGGTACCGCCGCCCCGTATAAATCAATCATGACCAGAGCCTTGAGGTACGCATGCTCCGGATACAGCTCGGCTGCAAAGCCGGCGATGGACGGAACCGCAAAGATACACAGGGCCAGTGCACCCATGCCCAGCAGAAGAATCACAGCCTTCAAAAAAGTGGTTGAAGCGGGTTTACGTTTCATCAAGACAAGCACCTCACTCATTAATTGTGAGTTCAATTTAACACAGTATTTATCGTTTATCAATATATTTAGATCGAATAATAATATTTAATTATTGTTTTATCATTCCCGGCAGATGTCAATAAACCGCTGTAGCCCGGCTGACAGGGTCTCGTTCTTGCGTGTACAGACAGCAATATGATTGCTAAGCTGAATGCCCTCCACCTGTACCCGGCATAACTGCTTCCACTCCACATAGTCCCGCACAGCCAGCGAGGAGATGAAGTTGGCGCCATACCCTGCCATGACCGAACGAATGACTTCGCCCAACCCGCTGAATTGCAGGGTCACACGCGGCGGCTTCAGGCCGTAGGTTGTACAGAGCGAGACCAGACGCTCCCGGGTGGAGCTGCCTTCCTCACGCATCACGAACGGCTCCTGCATCATCTCCGGCAGCGATACCGTACCATTGGCAAAAGGATGGGAAGGGGCCACTACGAACCACAGCTCATCCTCAAACAGCTCCAGCCAGTCTACATCCTCCGGCTTCTCCTTGGCTCCGCCCCCGTAAAAGGCCACATCCGCTTCATGACGCTGCAATTGTTCAAAGGCCTGCGTGGAATTGGTCGTGGTAATCTCAATCTCCATCTCGGGCTGCCCTGCCTTGAACCGGGCGGCCCAGCCCGGGACCAGGAAATTCGCCGGAAGATAGGTGGCGGCAATGCGCAGCTTCCCCTTCCGGCCCTGGCGGTAATCCTCTACGAACTCCTCTATCCGTTCTTCATAGGTGAAGAGATTGCCTGCCTGCTTCGCCAGCTCTGTCCCGAAGGGAGTCAGCGAGATTCCCCGGCCGCTGGGACTACACAACGGCAACCCCAAATCCTTCTCCAGCCTCTTGATCTGGCTGGTCACCGCCGGCTGGCTGATCCTCAGCCGGGCAGCCGCCTTCGTAACGCTTCCCGTCTCGGCTACATAATAAAAAAGCCGCAGTGCATGAATGTTCATAAATACGCTCCTATTTATAATTTATATTCATAACTAATACTTATGATTAGACCATCAACATATATTAGTATTATGAATGATAATCCCTTATATTTAAAGCAGTTCTAATACACCAATACAAAAAAACAACTAACGGAGGGATTCACATGGAAGAACAGAACAAATGGAGCAACGTAGACGCTTATTTCAATGACCGATTATTGGCGGCAGATCCGGTCCTGGATGCTGTGCTGGATGCGAATACAGGGGCCGGCTTACCGGCGATTGATGTCGCTCCGAATCAGGGGAAGCTGCTGCATCTGCTCGCCCTAATGAAGGGAGCGTCCAACATTCTGGAGATTGGCACCCTGGGCGGTTATAGCACCATCTGGCTGGCGCGGGCGTTGCCGGAGACGGGCAGGCTGGTCTCGCTGGAATTCGAGCACAAGCATGTTGTAGTAGCTGAGGATAACCTGAGAATGGCGGGGCTGGCAGACAAGACAGAGGTAATTGAAGGCCCCGCGCTGGATTCGCTGGCGCTACTGGAAGCCCGGGGCTATGAGCCGTTTGACTTCATCTTCATTGATGCCGACAAGCCTAATAATCCGCATTACCTGAAGTGGGCGCTGAAGCTGGCCCGGCCGGGCGCAGTCATCGTAGCCGATAACGTGGTGCGTGACGGCGAGGTTATTGACCCGGGCAGTGCGGATGACCGGGTTCAAGGCATCCGGCAATTCATGGAGCTGCTCTCCGCAGAGCCGCGTATAGATGCTACTGCTATACAGACAGTAGGCAGCAAGGGCTATGACGGCTTCGTGCTCGGGATTGTCACCACACAAAATAACCCCTAAGGATAACAAATAACCCGCAGGCAAGGATAGCAGTGCTTATCCGGCCTTGCGGGTTATTTGTTGTTGCGGTCTCTTTTTCGCACACAGGCATCTGCCTATTCCTTGGACAAGCCCTCAACGACCTTATCGATATTCCACTTAATCATCTTCAGATAGGTGTCTCCTTCTTCCCCTTCCTTAGCCAGAGAATCCGTGAAAATCTTGGAGTGCACCGGCACACCGGTCTCGCGGGAAATCGTCTCCATCGTCTTGGGGTTGACGCTCGTCTCCAGGAATAGCGCCGGAATCTGCTTCTCCTTGATAATGCCGATGATCCGGTTCATCTGCTCCGGTGTTCCCTGGCTGTCCGTGTTGATCTCCCAGATGAAGGCGGACTCGAAGCCATAGGCCTGGGAAAAGTATTTGAAGGCCCCTTCACTGGTCACCAGGACGCGCTTCTCCTGCGGGACCTTGCTCACAGCTTCCTTGGCATACTGATCCAGCTCCGTCAGCTCCTTCACATACGCGGTCTGGTTATCCAGATAATACTGCTTGTTGTCCGGGTCCCGTTCGATCACACGCGCGGTAATGACGTCCACATACTTGACCGCATTTTGTATATCCAGCCAGGCATGAGGGTCAACCTGGGACTCCTTCCCCTTCTCGGTTAGATACATCGGCGTGACCTCTTCGGAGACGGCAAACGCGGCAGCTTCCTTTTTCGTCACCTTCAGCAGATCCTGGAACCAGCCCTTGCCGGTCTCCAGATTCAAGCCGTTATAGAAAATCAGGTCCGCACTCGAGACCTTGGCTGTATCTGCGGGCAGCGGGTCATACATATGCGGGTCAGTGCCGATAGGCACCATGCTGTAGACCTCCGCTTTATCTCCGGTGATATTCCGGGTCATGTCTGCAATAATCGAATACGTGGCCACGATCTCCAGCTTACCGTCATCCGCTCCCCCCTTACTGGTGTTGGAGCATGCTGCGAGTAGTAGAATGAGTACGGATGCCGATAGTATTTTGAACAGTCTCATGCTTGCTTCAATCCTTTCCGCAGAAAATTATTCTTAGGCGATATGATGAATGAAATGCTGAACAGCGTGACGCCTACCAGCACGATGGTTGCACTTGTCGGCAAATTGTAGCGGAAGCTCACGTATACACCGATGATCCCCGAGGCTGCCCCTACTGCAGAGGCCAAAACGATCATATGCAGCAAGGAATTAGACCACAGATACGAGGTGGCTGCCGGAATGACCAGCATGGCGATGACCAGCACAATCCCAACCTGGGACAGGGAGGAGACGGTCACTACGGAGAGCAGCATCATCAACAGATAATGATAGAAGCCGGTCTTCAGTCCGTATGCCTTCGCTACCACCGGATCGAACGAGCTGATCAGCAGCTCCTTGTACAGCAGTGTAATGATGGCAAGCACCGCCAGCATGATGATGAAGGATTGCAGCAGCTCGGATTGCGGAACGGCCAGAATGTTGCCGAACAGAATATGGGTGAGATCCAGCCCGCTGCGGGCAAACGTAATCAAGACAATGCCGAGTGCAAAGAACGAACTCAGAATGATGCCGATGGAGGTATCGCTCTTAATATTGCTGCGGCTGGTGATGAATTGAATGAGAATAGCGGCTAACAGGCCGAACAACGAAGCGCCCAGCAGGATGTTGATGCCCAGAATATAAGACAGGGCGACGCCCGGAAGCACCGCGTGAGATAAGGCATCGCCCATCAGCGACATTTTGCGCAGAACGATGAAGCTGCCGAGCGCCCCCGAGACAATCCCGAGGATAATCGCAGATAACCCGGCGTTCAGAGCGTATACCGGAATATTCAGCAGACTGGATAAGGACTCAAGCATGAGCGGCACCTCCCGCCCCCTGGATCATTACATTGCCGAGGGATGTACCGTAAGCTCTGCGGATGTTCTCCGTGGTGAAGGTATCCTGCACATCTCCGAAGGCGATTAGCTGCTTGTTGAGCAGAATGATTTTGTCAAAATATTCTTCGACCTCATGCAGATCATGATGCACCACCAGGATGGTCTTGCCTTCCTCGCGGAGCTGCTTGAAAAGGTTCACAATGATGCGCTCGCTGACCATATCAATGCCGACAAACGGCTCATCCAGGAAAAACACACTGGCCTCCTGGGCCAGCGCCCGGGCGATAAACACCCGCTGCAGCTGCCCGCCGGACAAATTGCTGATCTGCTTATCCGCAAGGTCACCGATCTCCACCATCGCCATGCTGCGCTCTGCAATCGCTCTCTCCTTCTTCCCCGGACGCCGGAACAGCTTCAGGTTCGGATAAGTTCCGGTCAGGACCGTATCCTTCACTGTAATGGGAAAAGTCAGGTCGATGTCATTCTTCTGCGGCACATAGGCGATATTCCGTCTGTACAGGGCAATGTCCTTCCCCTCTGCCTTCACCGTTCCGCTTCTCTTCTTGATCACATCCAGCAGCGCCTTAATGAATGTGGATTTACCGGCGCCATTGGGCCCAATAATGCCTACCGAATGCCCGAAGGGGATATCGAGCGTCACTCCTTCCAGCGCCGAATGGCCGAAATAATCAACATTTAAACCTTTAATCTGAATCATGTCAGCACCCCGTCTCTTATTTGGTCTATCTAGTCTTTTTAGGTTTTGGGATTGGCCGTGACTCCAGAGAAGTTTTGGACTTCCGGCCGCTACCGCTCCTCCAGTTCCAAAATCCCCCTCCGCCACTTTTCCCGCAACTTGAATTATTCAGTTTAAACTATATAGCCTATTAATGTGTCTATTGTTTCTCATCTGCATATATGTTTCCTTAAGGAAACTTTTATTCTTATGGATAATATATTTGATCATAGGCAAATTGTCAACGGTAATTTAAATTTAAATTACAGTCGTGGCGTTGGTTAATGTTCAGGGGCAGCGCCTCCCTCTTAGCGGCAAACAGGTGGAAAAACGTATCTTAATTAGACCACTTCAGGCAAATGCATGGAAACAAGTGGAAATAGTGCAACTAAAATAGTTTGTTTGGGCTTCTGCAGCTAAATGGGCTGAAATTAAGTGTTGTTTATACAACTGTTGTCCGGGAAGCGCTCATTCGTTCATTAGCAAGTGGAGGAAATTCACCTATTTCCTGCGGTAAACGCCACTCTACCTCGGCGCGCACATTGTGTTCGGTTTTCCGCATACATTCAGCTTGCGTGCACCCGCTCCACACCTCCGCATAAGCAAGCTATCCTCCTGTTCACCCACCCTATCAACAAAAAAAGCCTAACCCGGCGGCCGCGTGCGCGGACATCCTGATCAGACCGATGGAAGTTGCTCTATTCATCATTCATACTACCATTACTATCCCCCTAGCTATGCCTCAAAAATCTCCTCCAGCACCCGCCCGTCCCCCGGCCCGAACTCTATCCCCAGAATTCGTCCCATCGTCGGGGCGATGTCGACCATCTCCAGATCGCCGATGGGATAGCCCTGCTTGATCCCGGCCCCTGCGATGACGAGATTGCAGCGGTACCCGCTTGCATCCGGCGAGTAGCCATGCGTAGCATAGCGTATACCCTCAGCCTGCAGATCGGTGACCAGCGTGTCCGCCAGCGCTTCATCGAAGCTGTAGCCCCGCTGTGCTTCAAGCATGACTTTTGCCACCGGACTGGCATGAAGCTGCTTCAGCGTCTCTTCCGTATATACACTCTCAATGCCGGGTGCTCCGTCACGCCTATATTCATCCACCGCCGCCAAGGCCAGCCGCAGCGCTTCTTCATCCCCGGGCTGCACATGCAGATAAGCTGAACCGCCGCCGCTCTGGAAGTAGGCCCGCCAGTGCATCACGCCGTCCTTGTCATAGATCAGCCCCTTAGCCTGCAAAAGATTGTTCAAATGCACCTTGTAGCGCACGTTGAACTGACCATGGTCGCCCAGTACCATAATCACCGTCTCCTCCCGGATTCCGGCATCCTCTACCGCCTGCATGATCTCACCCAGCCGGTTGTCCATTCGCAGGATGACATCGTCTACTTCCCCGCTGTCCGTGCCGTACATATGCTTGGTGTCATCCAGGTCGATTAGATGCATCAGCAGCAGGTTCGGTTTCTTCCGCTTGATCGTATCGGCGGCGCATTTCGTGGTGAAGTTATCGAGCTGCGGCTGGGTGATGCCCTGCCTGATCCGTCCGTATTTCAGCTCCAGCCGGGCGCAGTACAGGGGACTGCCGCTTCGCAGTATCTTGAGCGCCTGATTCTCTCCTTTTAGCGCACGGATCTCCGGGATATTATACTGAATCGAGGACTTGCCGCTTACCGGCCAGAGCAGTCCCGCCGTACTCAGCCCCGCCTTACGCGCGGCATCATAGATTGTTGGCACCTGGACCGCCTCCCGGAACCAGAACCAGCGCTGCTCCTCCTCCGGCACGAACGGCTGCAGCGGATTGTTGTGATAGATGCCGTGTTTATCCGGGTAGACGCCGGTAGCGATGGTCGTATGTACCACGTAAGTGAGCGTGGGATAGACACTTCTGAGACGGTTGCTGCAGGCACCGCTGGTGATCAGCTTGGACAGATTGGGCAGGCGGCTGGCCATCTCCCAGTGATCTTCAGAGAATGCATCATAGGAAATGACGATCAGATGCTTGGCAGCAGAGGGTGGTGGCGGTTGCAGTCCAGTAGATTCCATACTATGTCCCCTTTGGCAATGTGATGAAGATGAAGAAGCCGATCAGAAAGAGCGGGATAATCGACAAAATACTATAGCGGGCATCACCGATCAAGGTAGTGGTCAGGGACATTAAGGCAGGGCCGAGAATCGCCGCGAACTTGCCGAAGATATTATAGAACCCGAAGAATTCATTGGAATTCTCCTTCGGGATGATTTTGGCGAAATAGGACCGGCTAAGTGCCTGAATCCCGCCCTGTGCCGAGCCGATCAGCGCACCTAGCAGGAAAATATGCCACACCGAGCTAATGAAGAACGCTGCGATACAGGAAATAACATAGGTGAAGATCCCGGCAATAATCAGATTCCGGGCGGAGTAGGTTTTGGCCAGATTGCCATAGAGAATCGCGCAGGGAAAGGCAATAATCTGGATGATGAGCAGAATTCCCAGCAGCGTGAAGGTATCCAGGGCATCTGTGCCGAGGACGGAGGTGGCGTAGGGCACAACCATTTTGATAATCGTATCTACTCCGTCAATGTAGAAGAAGTAGGCGAGCAGGAACACAAAGACAATTCGGTGCTGGCGGATATTCCTGAAGGTGGCAGCGATACGCTGGAAGCTCCGGGCAACAGGCTTCGGCTCAGGCTCGATATAATATCTCTGCTTCACATCGCGGATCATTGGCACCGTCAGCAGCCCCCACCAGAGCGCCGTAATGATGAACCCAATCTGGTAGCCGATGGCCTTGTCCATTCCCAGCAGGAAGATCAGCAGCAGGCTGATGCCGAACGGAATACAACTGAAGATGTAGCCGTAGGCGAACCCTCGGGTAGACACCTTGTCCATCCGTTCATCCTCCGTAACATCCACCAGGAAGGAATCGTAGAAGATGTTGGACCCGGCGAAGCCGACCGCTGACAGAATGTAAAAGGCGATGAGCAGCTGCCATTGCCCGCTGGCCGGGGACACGAAGGCCAGGGAGGCGGTGGCAAGGATACCGAGCGCAGCGAAAAAAATAAAAAACCGCTTCTTCCGGTCCTTATAATCGGCAATCGTACCGAGAATCGGGCTGAGGACCGCGACCAGAATACTGGCGATGGAGTTGAAGTACCCCAGGTCCATGCTGCTGCCCACATTATCGAACATCCCGAAGATAATCGGCAGCAGCGCCGTAGTCACTGCCATCGAATAAGCGGAATTCCCGCAGTCGTACAGAATCCACGATCTCTCCTCTTTGCTTAGCTTCATCTCATCTTCTCCTCTTATAACCGATTGTTTCAGTTATATCACGCCAACATATTAAGGATGTTAATGGGGTGTAAAATCACGGGCGGATCTGCTATTACGATTACGTCCATCATACCATAGGCCTTCTTCCCAGGTGATGACTATATCTGAATCCGTTTGATCGGGTCGCCAAGGAACGCTAATAGTCATCTGACAATAAGCTTGGCCTTATCGGTCCCCAGCCGATAAGGCCAAGCTCAGGTAAGGTGGTCACACCAGATACTCATCCATGGCTGACAGCAGCTCCGCTCCGAATTGGCTCTGAACCCAGGTGTCTGAGTAGACCGTATCGAGATACCGTTCTCCCTTATCATGCAGGATGGCGGTGCAGACTGCGCCGGGAGGAATCTCCTCCTTAAGTTGCCGAATAGCAGCAAGCACTGCCCCGGAGGAGGCTCCGGCCAGAATGGATTCCCTGCGGGCCAGCGCCCGGCAGCCCTTCACCATATCAACGTCGGCAACATGCACAATCCGGTCGATCAGGTCCAGTCTGCATAACGGGGGCACAATACCGGCACCCAGTCCAGGGAAGAGCCGCTTCTTCGGATGGCCGCCAAAAATAACGCTACCCTCTGCATCCACCGCCACAATCCGGGTCCGCAGTCCATTGTCCTTCACGTATTCTGCCAGTCCGTTTATCGTCCCGCAGGTACTGACACTACAGAACAGGTAATCGACCTGCCCCAGCTCCGTCACGATCTCAGGCATGGTCGTATCATAATGTGATAGATAGTTATTGGGATTGGCATACTGATTTGGCCAATAGCTGCCCGGTATCTCCGCGAGCAGCTGCTGCACACGCTTCAGCCGGGCCGGCAGGAATTCCCCGGTTTCAGGATCAGGGCGGTCAATGAAATCAATGTCCGCACCCAGAGTCTTCAGCAGCTGAAGATTCATCCCGGTGGTTCTGGCATCCACCACACTGATGAAGGTCATCCCGAGCTGCTTGCATATCATGGCCAGGCTGATGGCCATATTCCCGGAGCTGGATTCAATAATGACGGTCCCCGGTCCGATAAGGCCTTCCTTCCAGGCTTCCCGGATCATCCGCAAGGCTGGGCGGTCCTTTGCGCTTCCTCCCGGGTTCATCAGCTCCATTTTGGCGTAAACGCTGAACCCGCTGGCAGCAAACAGATTATCCAGCTTCAGGAGTGGTGTATGTCCGATAGAAGATAAAATCCCGCTGGTAAGCTGAGGCTCTGCCCGCTGCTCCACTGTCTGCTGCTCCGTTTGATCTTTCCGGTAATACAGCTTCTTGTTCTTCACCTGCCCGCCGATAAGCTCCTCGTCCTCTTCCGTCAGAATGACCTCAATATCGTCAAGCAGGTGATTTGCGATCATCAGACCAATCTCCGGGATGCACGCCCTGATCTCTTCCCTGATGACCGGAATGCAGGAGGGAACTGCTGACCTGCTCTGGATATACACGGATAATGCATTATGGCTGACATGAACCCGGACCCTGGCCTGCTGAAGATGACGGTAGACCACCTGTTCAATATCGTAGATGCTGATTTTCTCCCCATGCTTCAGTTCACGGCCCACCCGTTTGACGATGGACTGGAAGCTCTGCCGCTCCACGCCGTCTACCTGCACGGTCCTGAAATCCCTCACCACATCATAGGTGACAAACCGGAGGGCAGGCAGCAGCTTACGCACGGTTGAGGTAAGCACGAGAATGCCTTCGCCGTTACCCAGCGGGTCGAGTCCTTCCCCTACGATCTCCGTTCCCACAGCTTCGGCAACGATGCCTTCAGCCAGCAGATAGCGGCCCAGCTCATGCGAATAATAAGCAATCGTGCCGATTTCAATCGAACCGTACGTATCGGTAATATCCTGCAGCCTCAGGCCGAACAGGCGGGCCATGTTCTGCTGCCACTCCCGGGTAGCGATCTCGCCGACCAGAATGATTTTGCGGATTCCAAATGCCCGGGGGTCCTCCGCAGCATATACGATATGATCCAGGATAGAGGGCATGGTGTACAGCAGGTCGGGCTGGAAAGCCTGAATACGCTCAATATGCTGTTCTACCGGCAACTCGAAGGGAATGGAGCTGTTAGCCAGTCCCAGCCGTGCAAAAATGGCCAGCGCGGTATTCGCAGCATGTCCGGTCCCCATATCCGCCAGCGCCCTTGCACATCCGCTTCCCTGAAGCAATTTTTCGAACAGCCTGGTTTTGATATCGATATAATGCTGTTCATCCTCTTCCGAATAGACGATTGATTTACGCCGTCCTGTGCTGGTGCCTGAGGTCCGGTAGACGGCATGGGAAGCATCCGGTTCGTTGTTATAATAATGAATATCCAGCAGATCCGAAGTCATCAGGGGAAGATGCTCCAGACTGCAATTCACGTGCTCATTGCCGATAAGATCCTTGTACCAGGGGAAGTACCTGATTACTTCGTTTACTTTATCCCGCCACTGCTCCGCCATTCCTTTCGACGCCTCCCGCACCGGTTGCCTGAACGCAGCCTCCCGGATGAATTACCTTCAATAAACTATGTAATAATCCGCCTGTGTGTTCAGCCCCGGGGCATCCGCCCAAGCCAAATCCGGCTCTGTACCGTACTATAGCCTATTAGAGTCCATAGAACGGGGGAGTAGCATGAAGGAGCAAATCAGCCGAATATCCAATAAATTAACGAAGACAAGGGTGCTGGCGAAGAAGTCTGAATTAAAGCGGCATATCCCGGAGACCCGAAAACTAAGCCGGAGAGTACTCCAGACCATGCTGCAAAATCATCAGATGGTCTATATTAAGCCCTGCTGCGGTTCGTTAGGCGAAGGGGTCATAAGGGTTGAACAGCGGATACTGCGGAGCAATAGCGGCGCTGGCGGAAGTGGGGCTGATTCGGGGAACGCGCGGTCCTACCGCTATCAGGCAGGGACAAGGATAAGCACATTCGGTAATTATAACGAGGCCTATCAGTCCCTCCTGGCGGAGACCCGGGGCCGGTCCTATCTGGTACAAAAGGGCATCCGGCTGCTGACTTACGGCGGACGGCCTTTTGATATCCGTGTGATGGTGCAGCGTAATCTTCAGGGAAAGTGGGAGGCTACAGGAGCGGCGGGACGCGTGGCGCATCCGCAGAAGGTGGTTACGAATGGCAGCCAGGGCGGAAGCATCTATCCGGTGGAGACGCTGCTGAAGGCCTACACCCGTTCCGAGAAGCGCAAGACTCTGCTTGCCCAAATGTACGGACTTGGCGTGAAGTGCGCCATCCAGTTAAGCTCTGCCTATCCCGGACTTAAGGAAATCGGCCTGGATGTGGCCTTGGACCGGCGGCTGACTCCCTGGATTCTGGAAGTGAACACCGCCCCTGATCCCTGCCCGTTCACCAAGTTGAAGGATACCCGGATGCTGGACCGGATCGTGAGATACGGCAAAGCCTACGGGCGTACGTACAATCTGAAGTGCCGGAAGGCCAAGAGAGGCGTGTAGGTACAGCATGCCCCATCGCGCCCGGCCTCCCGGCCGAGCGCAAGCCTTAGTGGTCTTCCCGGTAAGCGCCCGGGGTGCTGCCGGTGTATTTTTTGAACACCTTGTTGAAGTAATGTTTGTTCTCATACCCGACCCGGCGTCCGATCTCGACTATCGGCAGATCCCGGTGGAGGCTCAGCAGCTTCTGCGCTTCCTTGATCCGGGTGGTATTCAGGTAATTGACAAAGGTATCACCCGTGACCTTCTTGAACAGGCTGCTGATGTAATTCGGATGAAGGTTCATCAGCTCGGCCAGATGATCCAGGGACAGGTCATTCATATAATTCAGCCGGGTATAGGCAAGAATCCGCTTGGCATGAGGCGGACAGTCCGTACTGTCCAGGGAGGGAAGATTCCGGTTCACCTGACTCAGCAGCCGGGCTACCTCCTCTTTATCCACCGGCTTCAGCAGGTAGTCCACTACCCCGTAGCGGAGCGCCCGGCGGGCATATTCGAAGTCATCATGTCCGGTAAGAATAATGAAGCGCTCACATAAACCGTTCTCCTTCGCCTCCTCCATCATCTCGAACCCGTTTTTCTCCGGCATATGCAGATCGGTTACCGTCACATCCGGCATGTATTCCTTCATAATCTGAAGCGCCTCGAAGGCGTCACCGGCCTCGCGGATCTCAGCCCCGACCGGCGCGGCTCCGCCAATCACCTTCACCAGCCCTCCAAGGATAATCGGCTCATCGTCTACGATCAAAATTCTCATGCTTGCTCTGCCGCCCCTTTCGATAGGATGATGGTCAGGCAGGTCCCCTTGCCCTCCTCACTCTCAAGAACCAGCCGTGAGGTCCCGCCATAAAATGATTTAATTCGCTCGCTGACATTATACAGGCCCACGCCTCCCTCCGCCTCTTCCTGAGTCTTCACCTCTTCCCCGCGGGATAACCGAGCTTGAATAAGCCGCACCTGGTTCTCAGGAATGCCAATGCCGCTGTCGGATACGCTGATTCGGATCTCCTCTGCCGTCTCCTGCGCTTGAATCAGGATATGGACCGGCCGCAGCGTCACAGCAGCTCCGTGAATAATACTATTCTCAACCAGCGGCTGGAGGATGAATCTTGGACAGATCAGGGTCTTCGCAGCCACAGCGATATCGACCTCATAGGTAAGTCTTTTTTGCAGCCGCATTTTGTGAATATTGAGGTAGAAGACCACGGTCTCAAGCTCCTGGGAGAGAACGGTATGATCGTCCTGGGCGGACAGGCTGTAGCGCATCAGCTTACCGAACCAGTAAGAGATCTCCGCCACTTCCTTGTCGTTGTTCGATTCAGCCAGCATGCGGATGGTCTCCAGCGTATTATAGAGAAAATGCGGCTTGATCTGGGCCTGGAGCACCTTGTAAGCGGCTTCCTTATTGCGCAGCTCGGCCCGGTGAACATTGTTGATCAGCTCATCCATACGCAGGAGCATCGAATTATAGGTCTCAGTCAGGAAGCTGATCTCATCTCTGCGGCCCGGCTTATCTTCCTTGCTGATGGACTGCTTCAGATTATCATCATTCAGGTTGCGCATATGTCTGGCGAGCCGGAGTACGCGCTTCGTAATCGTTGATGCGAGTGTGTAATAGGCGAACGACAATAACGCAAGCAGCACCGCGAATGTCGTAATCATCACCAGCTCCTGGCTCCGGATCGAGCGGAACACCTCGGATACCTTGCCGATGACGGCGACACGTACGCCCAGTTCCTTCATATATAGCTGATTAACAATGACCTCCCGGTTGATAAAATAGGTCTGCGCTTCTCCCGAAGTCAGTCTTCTCCAGGTGGCATCGTCCACCGCTGCGGGGATACCTTCCCGCTCCAGCGGCCCGCCCTCTGCCGGCAGAAGCAGCGCGGTCCAATCCCCTCCGCCTGTCGCCCGGTAGAATTTGCGGATCAGCTCACTGCCGACCCGCAGCTCCAGCAATCCCACAATCTCGGTAAAGTCATTGTTATATATTTTCTGGTAGAATACCAGCGGGGGCGCTTCCACCTCAGGATCGGGAATGATCCACTTGCCCTGTCCCGGCCGCAGCATACGGGTAGCCTCGGCACCCTGTTCATCCAGCGCCGATAGTTCGAGCAGCCGGTCAGTAATGGGCAGCACGCCCTGCTTGGTTATATAGATTCTGAACGTGTCGATCTCAGGACTGATATTAAGCGATTGCAGAATCACCGGATTGATATAACGGTTATAGGCATATATGCTCTCTGAGTCCGTCTCATAGCTGCCGTCCAGATAGTCAGTGACATACGGGTTGTACTGCAGCATACGCTGGGTGGAATCAATCCGGGCCAGATCCGCCTTCATATTGGCATAGGCCTGCTCCAGTATCTTTTGACGGCTCTCCACAAACTGGCTGCTTACACTGTCATAGATCTTACTATAATAATAGTAGCCAAACGTAACTACAGGAATAAAAATCAGAAAGATATATCCTACTATCATCTTGCGTACGATGCTCACGGCAGTCTGTCCCTCCGGTGCCCGACTTGTGTTCTCTAATCCTACCATGAACATGTAAAACCCGGTAGAGACAGGTCTCTACCGGCAGGAATTCGCTTACTTGAACAGTTCTTTCTTCTTCTGATAGGTCGCATTCGCCCAGTCGGTCAGCTTCTGCAGGCCGATGTTCTCTGCGTTCTTCAGCATATTCTCATAGGCTGCTACTGCGGCTTCCTCCGATTCAGCCAGATAGATTTTGACCTTCTCATTCTTGACCATCTCATCGATCTTGGTCTTAATGGTCTTCTCCTGTGAATCCGGCTGGGTCTGGATCAAGCCGATCTCCGGCTTGTAGATACGGACCGCCTTCAGTTCCATCAGCGCCTGGGTCTTCTGCAGCTCAGGAACATAGGACAGCATACCTTCGGTAACCCCATCGTTATAGAGATACCACCATTTAATCCCGTTGCTGTTCACGAAATCAGCGTCGGACGGATTATATTTGAAGTCGGGGTGGCCCTCCTCATTCCAGGTCCAGTGTACCCCTTCGACTCCGAACATCGTCAGCTTCTTGCCTTCATCGCTCGCCAGATACTGAAGGAATTTGATGGAGGCCTCCGGGTCCTTATTCTTCTTGGTGATAAAGGTTCCGGAGAAGCCGAGTCCTGAGCTGACTACCTTGGCATCCTTCGACAATACGCTTGGCAGCATCTTGAAGGAGAAGTTCCCCTGATTGCTCTTGATCTTGATGTTATCGGTATCTGCCGTGGATACAGTATGGCTATGGGCGAAGGCTTTGCCGCCCGTAGCATATTGATCATCAATCTGGTCATTGGCCAGTGCGAAATTCTCAGCCAGGATATAGCCGTTGCGGTACAGGCTATTCATGAACTTGAAGAAGTCCAGCATCTTCGGCTGCCTGATCGCATATTCCACCTTGCCGTCCTGTTCATACCAGCCGTCGAGCAGGGTCTCCGTACCGAATTGGGCCAGGAAATACTGCTCGATCCAGTCCTTGTCCATGATCAGCGGGACCATCTCGGGATATTTCTCCTTGACCATGCCCAGCACCTTGACGAAATCATCCAGGGTCTTGATCGGCGGATTCCCCAGCTCCTTCAGAATATCCTCCCGGACCGCGATGCCCGGGTTGCCGTCGCTGCCTAACGAATATTTACTATTCTTCATCTCCTCCTGGGTCGCAAAGGAGTTCCGCACGGTATAGAACTTGCCGTCATCCATGGTATGAATGGCAATCCGGGTCTTGTCAATCTTGAAATCCGGCGCATATTTCTCAATCAGCTCATTCCAGGAATATGACAGCTTCGAGTCGGATAACCGGTCTATGTTGGAAGAGGTGAACACCAGGTCCGGCAGGTCACCGGAGGCAATCATCAGCGGAAGCTGCTTATCATCGGTAGCGACCGTAACCTTCAGCTTCACTCCTGTCTTCTCGGTAATCATGTCGGCGACCGGGCCCTTCCATTCCGTAACCGGGTACCACGACGCATCGATGAAGAGGCTTAACTCCTTCACCTGTCCGGGCTTGGCCGGCGCATTCCCGCCTGCTGCGGCGTCCGGGCTGCCGGACGGGGCGGGCTGACCGGTATTTCCCCCGTTACCGCCGCAGGCGGATAATACGACGGCCATTGAGAGTGCGGCTGCAACGATCTTGAAGCTTCTGCTTTTGTTCAAGCTAATCCCTCCATGATTGAATTAATGAGCTGTATGAGCAATGGAACATTTGAACACTGAAGCACTGGCCTAGCCTTTTACTGAGCCTAGCATGATGCCATGAACGAAATACTTCTGCAGGAACGGGTACACACAGATAATGGGAACAATCGACACCACCATTGAAGTGACCTGTAAGGAGAAGCTGGTCACACCCGCCGAGGCACTGTTGGCTACCGCCAGCGAATCCATCGGAGAGTTGCTCTTGTTGATGACCTCCATCATGCGGAAGGCCAGCGTACGCAGCTCCTCGGACTGGACGAAATAAGCCGAATCCAGCCAGGAATTCCATTGCCCGACCCCCATGAACAAGGCCATAGTTGCCAGCACCGGCGTTGAGACCGGCAGGATGATGCGGAAGAATATCGTAAGCTCACCGGCCCCGTCTATGTGCGCAGATTCTTTTAGCTCAGCGGGAATTTCACGGAAGAACGAGATCGCAATGAGCAGGAAGAACGTGCTGAGCATAGACGGGATAATGTACACTGCAAAGGAATTTAACAAGCCTAGTGAACGCAGGACTACATAATAAGGGATCAGCCCGCCGGAGAAGTACATGGCGAATACGATCACTGTGAAATAGACCTTGCTGAATAACAGATCTCTATGGGATAGACCGTAAGCGACGATGCTGGTGAGCAGCAGTCCGAGCAAGGTGCCGGACACCGTCCGCAGTACGGAGATCAGGAACGCCTTCACCCACTTGGGATCATCCATGAACACCCGGTAATTCTCCAGGGTAAAGTTCCGGGGCCACAGATACACACCGCCCAGCAGCGAGTCCGAGCCTTTATTGAAGGAAGCAATTAACACATAATAGAACGGATACAGCATCGTGAGCATAATAATGAACAATACCACATAGATCACGCTGTCAAAAACCAAATCCTTCTGCCGCTGACTCTTCAGCATAGCCTTCCCTCCTCTCTCTCTAAAACAGACTGGAGCCTGATACCCGCTTGGCAATATAGTTACTGGAGAATATCAGCGCTACCGAAATCACCGATTGAATTAAATCTATCGCCGCTGCATAGGAGAACCTCCCGTCGCTTAACCCCACCCTGAATGCGTAGGTCTGGACAATCTCAGAGGTTGGATTATTGATACTGTTGCCTAACAGGTAGGCCTGCTCGAAGTTGGAGCCGACCAATCCGCCGCCGAGAATACTCCCGATGGTCAGCACCAGCACAACAACGATAGTTCCCTTCATCCCCGGCAGGGTGATATAACGGATTCGCGCCAGCCTTCCGGCACCGTCAATCTCAGCAGCCTCATACTGGGAAGGACTGATCCCCGATATTGCCGCCAGAAAAATAATCGTCCACCAGCCCATCTCCTTCCACACCGCACTCCCTACCGCCAGCCCCCAAAAGTAATTCGGACTGGTCAGGAAGGCCAGCGGCTCATCCGTGAAGCCCATCGCCATCAGCGCCTTATTGACCACACCGACATCGGCGGACAGGAAGGCATAGGATACGCCAACCACGACCACCCAGGAGATAAAATGCGGCAGATAGCTGATTGTCTGCACAAACCGCTTGAAGGCCATGTGCTTCACTTCGTTCAGCATGATCGCCAGCAGGATCGGCGCCGGGAAGGCGAAGATGACCTTCAGCAGACTAAGGACCAGCGTGTTGCGGACCAGCTTGCCGAATTGATAGTCATGGACGAATTCATCGAAATACCTCAGCCCGACCCAATCGCTGGTAAAGATTCCTTTGATGCCGCTGGAGATGCTGTAATCCTTGAACGCCATCAGTATGCCGAACATCGGAGTATACGCGAAGATCAGCAGATAGATCATGCCTAGCCCGACGAACAAATGCAGTACTTTCTGTTTTTTAAACCGCTTCCATAATATCGACCGCCGGCCGCCGCCGGTTCCGAGACTTCTTGGCTGTGTTTCCAATTCCATATGCGCTCCTCCCTCGTACCTTTAGTTTACCTGCAAGCCCGGGGACGGCGTAAGCCAACATTCTTAAGAAAGCGTTGTCATTTTTGAATACGCTTCCTTTGTTTATTTGTTGTATTCGTCTTATAGTATAGAAGACAGACTTAAGATTTGAACTCGAAGCATGGTCGTCACTGCGGTGAACATTTGGACTTCCGGCCGCTACCGCTACTCCAGTTCCAAATTTCCCCTACGCTTCTTTTTGCTTTTCGTTAATTTCATTAGTGCTTCTTATAACAGAAGCTCTAAGATGAAGGATATAGGTGCCAACTATGAACTCAAAGGAATTCGGACTTGGCGAGGGTCCTATGGTAAAAGGGAACGGGTACAAGCCCCCCAATCTGCACAGATGGGGACCCGGCGTCCGTGATGTATATGCGTTGCATTATATCGTAAGCGGCAGGGGCTACTTGAAGACCGGCCAGACGGTACACCCTGTGGAGACGGGCGAGAGCTTTATGATTTTTCCGCAGACAGAGGTGTATTATTATCCTGATCCGCAGGACCCATGGGCGTATTGCTGGATTGAGTTCAGCGGGGCGGAGGCTCTGCGCCTACTTGCCATGATTCATATCTCACCGGACCAGCCCGTTGTAACGGCTGCCCCGCAGGATTTCAGGGCTATGTTCGATCAGGTCAAGGGGTATCAACAGGAGCCGTATGCACGGGAGCGCTCGGATGCAGCGCTTCATCTGCTGCTGTCGTATTACATGGAGTATTATCCGAGTGAGCAGGCCAGTCTCAAGAAGGACTATGTAGGGTCAGCGAAGGCCTATATTGAGAGTAACTATTGGAAGTCTTCCTTATCGGTGCTGGATGTGGTGGAATATGTGTCGATTGAGCGCAGTTACCTGTTCCGGCTGTTCAAAAAAGAGACGGGCACCTCTATCTCCGGCTACCTGACCACCGTGCGTATCCGGCGGGCCTCCGAGCTGCTGGCAGAGTCGCGGTTGTCGGTGAAGTCGTTGTCTTACTCGGTCGGCTACCACGACCCGCTGTACTTCTCGAAGATATTTAAGAAGGTTACTTCGTACACGCCTTCACAGTACAGGAAGGTGTATAGGGAGGGGACACTCATTCTTCCTCCGGCGGATGGGGGTGGGGGTAGCGGATAGGGGCCATTGTAATCGGTTTTCCGATTACATTTCCATCTACGCCACCCATCCAGCTGATTGTAATCGGTTTTCCGATTACATTTCCGGCTACGCCACCCATCCAGCCCATTGTAATCGGTTTTTCGATTACATTTCCGGCTACGCCCCCCGCCCGGCCGATTGTAATCGGTTTTCCGATTACATTTCCGGCTACACCACCCGCCCGGCCCATTGTAATCGGTTTTCCGATTACATTTCCGGCTACACCACCCGTCCGGCCGATTGTAATCGGTTTTCCGATTACATTTCCGGCTACGCCACCCGCCCGGCCCATTGTAATCGGTTTTCCGATTACATTTCCGGCTACGCCACCCGCCCGGCCGATTGTAATCGGTTTTCCGATTACATTTCCGGCTACACCACCCGCCCAGCTGATTGTAATCGGTTTTCCGATTACATTTCCGGATACACCACCCATCCAGCTGATTGTAATCGGTTTTCCGATTACATTTCCGTCCACACCACCCGCCCGGCCGATTGTAATCGGTTTTCCGATTACATTTCCGGCTACACCACCCATCCGGCCGATTGTAATCGGTTTTCCGATTACATTTCCGGCTACACCACCCGCCCGGCTGATTGTAATCGGTTTTTCGATTACATTTCCGTCCACACCACCCGTCCGGCGCAATGTGATCGGTTTTTCGATTACATTCGGTGACGCTGTTTTTTAGACCAGATCTGGACTTTGAATTGTACCTATGTACTCGTAGTATGTAACTCGTGGAGATGTCCCTCTAGCTACAGGACGGAATTTCCCCTTATCCACCAGCATACGGCTGTACTTGATAATTGTCGTGTAATGTAACTCAAGCTCTCTCGCTGCATCAATGGGACGAAGGACACGATAGTTACGGATAGCTAACCTCATCAATTCTCGTTCGATTCTGGAATAGGATTTCTCTGTGCTTCTATTAGCAGTTCCTGCCAACAAATAAGGAGACAGAACGTTCCGCAGTGTGGAGAGGACAAAAGAGGGATTTTCTTTCAACTCATCCAGTGAGATATAGAGCACCATATAGTCCTGTGATTGCAGGAAGAGACCGCGATTCAAGTCCATCCGGTATTTACTCCGGTCCGTACCATGCGAACCATAATCCATAATCTCAAATGCAATACGCGAGGAACCAACCTTCCACAGTAAATCAATAAAATAGGATCTCCCGCGCCAGTCCTTAACTTCATATTCCGGATGGAGTCCGTGAAAATGTCCGGTAAGCGGCCACCACACACATTCAACGAATAAGCGGTTACCGTAGCTATGCCCCCGCTTAAGTGCATCGAGCCGCTCCCCCTTTCTTCGTTTCAAATGCTTGCTTAACCATTGGTCATGTTCTTCTGTAAAGCCCACTTTAATTCCCCCGCTCTGCAATGAAATTATTCTCTAAACGCACAAAACCCCGCCTCCTTCTGCAAGAGAAGGGAGCGGGGCATTCTTTGCCACGTTTGACATATCTAGCACTAGTGTGCCACTTTTGGTCAGCGAACGCAAGATAAAGATCACAAGGAGCCTTACGGTCCATCTGCAAACGCACATTGTGTTCGGTTTTTCGCCTACATTCGGCCCACGCGCCTCCGCACTAATCAATGTGTTCGCTTTTTCGCCTACATTCGGCCCACGCGCCTCCGCACTAACCATTGTGTTCGGTTTTTCGCCTACATTTGGTCCGCGCACCTCCGCACTAACCATTGTGTTCGGTTTTTCGCCTACATTTGGTCCGCGCACCTCCGCACTGCATCCCACCAAAAAAAGGCTGCTCCCGGCGCATCTTATCACGCTGGGGAGCAGCCATATTCATACATCAGTAACAGCCTTGTTCACACTTTGGCAACAGCCCTTATGGTGAAGGCCTGCCTCAGCTTACTCGGCCGGAACGGGTTCCAGCACGGGCTGGAGATCCAGTTGCAGGTCTGGCTCAACCACACTGTCCGGCTGGATCACGCTGTCGGTGATGTCCTGGGTGTCGGTGGTTTCCATCAGGGCCGACGAGCCGCCCAGGTATTGCTTTAGCCATTTCAGGGCAGGGCGCTCTGTACCGTTGGAATTCACCAGATGGGTATTGGCTGCCCAGGTCTGATTCTGGATGTAGCCCCACAGGGTTACGCCCTTAACGGAAGGATGGTTCCAGAGCACAGGGAATTTCTGTTGGTATCTGGCAAGCTGGGTGTTGTCATCACCGGTAATATCCAGCTCGGAGACATAGATTGGCAGGCCTGTTGCAGCAAGCTTACCCAGTACAGTATTCATGGTGCTCACACTTACGTTATCCATATTGAAGTAGTGGCACTGAATACCAATACCATCGATCAGTCCTCTGGATTTCAGGATATTGATAATGTTCACGTACTTGTCGGCCGCACTGGGGTCACCGATAATGCCATATTCATTGATGAGCAGCTTGGAATTCGGGAACGCCGCCCGGGCTTGCTGGAAGGACCAGATGACCCAATCCCAGCCGGTGCTTCCATCACCGCCGATGGCATTGCGGTATGAAGGCTTGGCATGCAGTGGTTCATTGACAACATCCACGAAAGCTGACTTGGCCGAATAACGCTGGCCTGCCTGAGTAATAAACGAGCTAATCTCCGCCTTCTGCTCCGCTGCCGGTAAGCCGGCAACCCAGTTAGGCTCCTGGCTTCCCCAGACCAGGGTATGGAACTTGAACGGGATATTTTTGCTAATCGCATAGTTATAGATCATGTCCGCATTGCCCCAGTTCATCTGGTTGCGGTTGCCTTCAATCGCTCCCCATTTGGTGCCGTTCTCAGGGGTGACCTGATTCCAATAGGTGGTGAAGTTGCTGGGAGCACTGCCGGCAATAATATTCCCCAGGAACTTCGATCCGTTGGTAATTGCTGCGCTGGCATTGCCTGCCATCACAGAAGTGAGCAGCACACTCGCTAAGGCGAGCCCGCCCACAACCTTCTTGATTCTATTCTTCAATTGAATACATCTCCTTTTTCTAATTGGGTTCAAATTCAAACAAGCTATTCCAGACGCAGATAATCAAAATCCGCATAGCCGCCCGCTGACTTCGTCGCATAGTTGAACAACGCAAACCGGTAGCCCATAAAGTGAGGCAGCGTATAAGACATCTGCAGCGTATTCCCTATGGATGTCCAGTTGTTGCCGTCCAGACTATAGGAGAAGTACGCCTTATCCGTCTGATTAGTGAAATCGCAGAGCACCTTCAGATAGACTCTGTTCTGGCTGAGCGGCACACCCGCCACTTGAGTCATAGACCCGGAGCTGGCATTGACCATCACAATGGATTTGGAATTGCCGGACATTTTCACACCGACGAACCCGTATTTAGCCTGAAAAGCAGCCAGTCCGGCAACGTCCCCGTCCTTCATTCCGCCCGTCTCCAGAGCCGTGATGCCTGTGCTCTTCGGTCCGAACGTCCGCTGGGTCAGCGTGTTCCGGGCATCCAGCAGACTTGTGCTTACCTTGCCGGTCGTCAGCCGCATGAAGCCTTGGCGCTGAGTCAGCGACCACTTCGAGTTATCAGGATTGTGGTTCCACTGCCAGACCTTAGCCAGCCCTGAGCCTGAAGATGGGGCTGTGAACTCGTCTGACTCGTACACCTTCTTCACCGGATACCCTTCGGCAGGCAGGTTCAGGGTCCGCGGCGCCTTGCCCCCGCTTCCGAAGACCGGCCAGTTCCCTGACCAGGTTACCGGCACCAGATACGGCATCCGCCCGACCGCCCCGCTGTCTCTGAAGAGCATCGCGTACCAGGAGCCGGATGGCGTGTCCACGATTCCTCCCTGGGCAATGCCCGAGTCGTTAAGTGACACCTGCCCCGTATAGCCTCCAGTTAAGCTGGTGGAGCGGTAGGTCAATTGGGTGCGTCCGCTTCCCGAAGGCCAGCAGATCAGGAACACATAATAATAGCCGTTGATCTTCTGGATATGCGCACCTTCGGCCTTCACGATGAAGCTCGAACCGACAATATTGCTGGAATTCGGGATGATGACCTGACTGATTCCGCCAGACTTAATCGCCTTGGCATCTGCCGTCAGCTCAATCAGGCTGATATTATCAACTCCGTACACCAGGAAGACCCGGCCATTGTCGAACAGCAGCGACGCATCGTGATAATAGCTGTTCAGGACCGATGAGGTCCAGGGGCCATTTTCAATATTCGAGGTCTGATAGATATAAGTCCGGCCGGTTGAGTTGGACCCGAAGGACACATAGTAGATCCCGTTATTGTACCGGATGCTGCTGGCCCAGGAACCCTTGCCATACTCATTCTGTCCGTTGTTCAGGTTCTGGGCATCCCCGTTCGCATACGTATCGTAGACATAATTCACGATTTCCCAGTTCACCAGATCATAGGACTTCATGATAGGGACTCCAGGGGTCATATGCATGGTGGTACTGGTCATGTAATACACATTGCCTACCCTGATGACATCATTGTCCGGGGCATCGGCATAGATAAACGGGTTGGTGAAGGTCGCCGCCGCAGCCGTAGAAGGATTGAACAGGATGCCAAGCATGAGCGAAATTGCCAGCAGGTACAGCCCTGCCTTTTTAGCCATAATCCCATTCCTCCCGCCCCATTGCTTCGTCACTGGCTCCATTCAATATAATCCACATAGGCGTCCCAGCTTCCATTGTCCGTAGTTACGACCAGCTTGACCTCCTGATTGCCGGTGGCGTGGGCCACATTGGTCAACGTCTGCACAGAAGGGGTTGTGCCGCTAAAATTGAAGGAGCCAACGTTCACACCGCCGATCAGCAGATCCACCCGCGCCGTAGAGGAATTGTTAGAAGCCCCCCGGACCGAGAAGTTATGCGTGCCGTAGGCATAATATTGATTGAACGCAGCAGCGTCATCATTCCCGTACAGCGCCACTCCGCTGAAAGGGGAAGTGATCTTGCCCGCATAGGTCCCGCTGAGCGTCATATCCTCCGCTTCCACCTTGCTCACCGGAGGAGGCGTCGTGCCGCCATCACCGCCCGTCGAGAACTGCCAGTAATCGAAGTTGAACAGATTGCCGGAGCCTGATCCGGTAAAGACCAGATAGAGTCTGTGCACTCCTGTCGCATTGCTGACCGTAGTCTGTACCTCCTGCCAGGACTGGGCTCCTCCTGTATTAGGAACATTCAGCGTGCCGACCAGCGGGCCGGTTGCGCTGTCGAGCCGGATTTCGATTTTACCGCCGCCTGTGGCGGAAGCCACATTCGCCTTGAAGCTGGACGCGCCGGAGCCGAAATCGGCATTGCCCACAGCAACCCAGTCTCCATTGTTAATATTGGTCACATTCATATTGCTGACAGGACCGCCCGCAGCCTGCGTACGTTCCGTTGTAATGCCTGCATTCCAGCCGATCGTCTCAGCTTCCACCCGGGTGTACGGATTGAGATTGGCAATCTGGGCGATGCCCGCCATGTCTCCCTGAACCTCCTGGATGGTTCCGTTCGAATTATGGACCAGCTTGTTGATATGCGGAGAACGGTAGCCTTTGCCGTCACCGAGGACAGCCTTCGCCACAGTCTGAGCGTGATAGACAACATACCATTGGTTGTTGAAGTTAAATACCGCATGGTGGTTGTTGCCGCCTACCCCGAAGAAGGTGTAAGGATTCTTCAGAAAATGTCCGGTGTACGTAAATGGCCCCATCGGACTGTTGCTGACCATGTACCCGATTTCACCTGCCGGATAGGCAGCCGGGTGCGTGCCGGAGAAGTTGAAGCAATACGAGTAATAATACTTGCCGCCGTACTTGTGGATGCCCGAATCCTCGAACATATAGGGAGCATCAATAGTGGAGGCGCTTCCAACAATGCTGGTCATATCCGCACCCAGTCTCAGCACGCGGGCTGTCTTGGGACTCGCGATAGATGCCGGGTCCGAAGTGTTGGGGATGCCCCCGCCTGCATACAGGTAACCGCTGCCGTCGTCATCGACCAGCACCGCCGGGTCAAACAGCCAGGTCACCCCGGACATTCCCGGTGTACTGCCTGTCACCAGCGCTTTACCCAACGGATCGGACCATGGGCCAATCGGAGAGTTGGCTGTCAGTACCCCGATGCCTGATGCCCCGTTGGCGAAGTACAGGAAGAACTTGTCCTGTCCGTTGATTTTCTTCACGGCTGCTGAAGGCGCCCAGGAGAGCGAGGCCCATTTGGCAATACCCGCAGAACCGTTGACATTATTGGCTCCGGCTACCGGGATGGCGCCATGGTCTGTCCAGTTCACCATATCTGCCGAAGAGATGACATTAATTTTGTTCAGTGCGCTGAAATCATTATCCTTTACGGTTCCGTTGCTGTTATAGACATAGGCATCACTCGACATATAGATATAGACTCTTCCGTTGTACGTCAATGCGAAGGGATCGGCACCCAGCTTGTGGTCCATCAGCGGATTGGAATTTCCCGGCTGTTTGGCTGTGGCGTTCCCTGCCGCTTGAGCAGATAGCATAGGCATACAGCCCAGCAGCAGAACAAAGGTCATCGCAAGCACCGAGAGCTTTTTGAACATCGGCATTCTCCTCCATTACAATTTTTTGTAAACCCTTTCAATCGGATGCGTTACTTATGCCGGAAGCTCACAATCCTCCCCTCCTATTGAATTACTTGAATGAATCTACTAATATTTGTTATTCGAGATCATCTTAATATACTTCTGCCCAATGAACAATGTAGATTTTTGTTTGAAAAGTTGAAATTTTTTGGTTTTTTTGTCTTAATATTTGCGGTTGTTGATCTCTATTACAGCCAGCTCCTGGGTGTATATATCCTCCGGGGTCACCATCCGCTTCGGCAGGGTCCGGCCGGCCATAATCTCCTTCACGGCCTGCATGAGCAGAGGCCCGAGCAGCGGATTACATTCGACCACCGCGTTGATGCTTCCCGCCACCATCTGCTCGAATGCCCGCCGCGTCCCGTCCACCGACACAATGATTATATCCTCCCCCGGCACAAGCCCCGCCTCCTTAATGGCCTCTACCGCGCCGATCGCCATATCGTCATTGTGGGAATAGAGTACGCGGGGCCACTGCTCCTTCGGCTGCTGCAGGAAGGTCTTCATCACCTCATGACCGCCGCTGCGCGTGAAATCCGCCGGGGCGCTCAGGGTAATCCGCAGGTTCGGCTGATCCGCGATCAGCTTGCGGAACCCGCGTCCGCGGTCGATGGACGGCGTTGAGCCTACGGTTCCCTGCAATTCGGCAATGCGGATCTCTTCGCTGTGATGGCGCATCTTGTCCCTCACATACTTGGCCGCCTTCACCCCTTCTTCGTAGAAGTCAGAGCCGATGAACGTGACATAGAGCGAGCTGTCCGGTACATTCACTGAACGGTCCAGGATAATCACCGGAATTCCGGCCTGCTTAATCTCCAGCAGAATCGGCTCCCAGCCGGTCTGCACCACAGGCGCAATGGCGATCACATCGACCCCGCTGCGGATAAAAGAGCGGATGGCCTCGAACTGCTGCTGCTGATCCTGTTCGGCGTTCTTCAGCAGCAGCGTAATCCCCGCCTCCCCGGCGGCTTCGCGGATCGAGGCGGTGTTCGCTTCCCGCCAGGTACTCTCCGACCCGAGCTGGGAGAAGCCCAGCACGATAGGCTCGTTGTCAGCGGCAATCTCCGCTGCGGATGGCAGCAGGCCTGTAAGGGCCGCCGGAGAAGGCTCGGACATGGGAATCGACTGTGGCCCGCCGTTATTTCCGCCACCCGTGCAGCCGCCCGTCAGCATCAGTGTTAGGACGAAGAACAGCAGCACCAGGCATTCTTTTACCGTTCGCAAGCAGATCCCCCCTTCTGTATGATAGCGATTACAATTATATAGCAATAAAATGGAGAGACAAGTATAATTTGTCTCTCCATGCGGAGTGCTTATTCTTTTAAAGTCAGCCGCCTGGAGCTTAGCACCCGCTGCAGCAGGATGAAGATGAACAGCAGCAGGCCGATGACGATCTTCGTCCACCAGGAGCTGAGCGTGCCCTCGAAGCTGATAATCGTCTGAATTACGCCTTGAATCAGTACACCGAAGAAGGTGCCCAGCACATATCCTACACCTCCGGTCAGCAGTGTGCCGCCAATGACGACCGCCGCGATAGTGTCCAGCTCGAAGCCGACGGCATGCAGCCCGTACCCCGACAGCATGTAAAAGGTGAACACCACGCCTGCCAGCGCCGAGCATAGCCCGCTAAGCGTATAGACCAGCACCTTGGTTCTCGCCACAGGCAGCCCCATCAGCAGTGCCGATTGCTCACTGCCCCCAAGGGCATACACATTGCGCCCGAACCGGGTATAGTGAGCCGTGAAGATAGCGGCTGCTACGACAAGTATAGCGATAACAGCGCTGATGGAGAGGAAGCTGCCGCCCGGCAGCGGAATTCGCGTCTGGGCCATAGCGGTATAGAAGGTGTTATCAATAGTAATGGTATCGATGCTGATCACATAGCATAAGCCCCGGGCCAGGAACATTCCGGCCAGTGTGACGATGAACGGCTGGATGGAGAAATAATGGATAATCGCCCCCATGACCGTGCCGAATACGGCCCCCATCAGGAGTACCAGCGGGATGACCACGGCGGGCGGCCAGCCCTGCTGCTGCACGAGGCTTGCCGAGACCATTGTGGATAACGCAATCACCGAGCCGACCGACAGATCGATGCCGCCGGACAGAATAACGAACGACATGCCCACCGCCGTGATTAGCAGAAAAGCATTGTCCACCAGCAGATTCATCAGCACCTGGAGAGAGAAGAAGCCTGTGTACCGGAAGGAACCGGCGGTGAACATGACGATGAACAGCAGAATGGTGACAACAATCGGAATATACTTGCGGTTAAGAGACATGACGGCTCATCTCCTTCTCAGCGGGGTAATGCCGCGACTTCCAGCGGGCGGCAATCGCGGCGCGGAAGGTATCCGACTGGATCAGACAGACGGCCAGGACGACACAGGCCTTAACAACCAGCGTAATCTCCGGCGGCACACCGATCATATAGATGGTGGTGGTCAGCGTCTGGATGATCAGCGCTCCGATCACGGTGCCGGTAAGATAGAAGCGGCCGCCGTTCAGCGACGTCCCGCCGATGACCACGGCGAGAATAGCGTCCAGCTCATACCAGAGACCGGCATTATTGCCGTCAGCGCTGGAGACATTCGAGCTAAGCAGCAGGCCGGCGATACCGGCGCATAAGCCGCAGAACACATAGACAGACAAGATGACTAAGTGGGCACGGATGCCGGACATCTTACTGGCGGCCGGATTGCAGCCCACCGATTCGATGAACAGGCCGAGGGCCGTCCGCCGGGTAAGCAGCAGAGCGATCACCAGAACCAGAGCTACGACAAAAATAGAAAAAGGCAGCGCCGCCAGTGAACCGGACCCGATGTACGCATACTTGGTGCTGGTTACCGTAATAATCTGTCCGCCGGTAATGAGCTGGGCGATGCCTCTTCCCGCAACCATCAGAATCAGCGTGGCAATAATCGGCTGAATCCCGGCCCCGGAGACCAGCAGTCCGTTCCAGGCCCCCAGCATTAGGGACAAGCCTGCGGCGAGCAGCACCGAGGTCAGGATCAGCCCCAGACTGTTCTGATCCGCTCCCCTGCTGATACTCAAGCATGCGATAGCGCCCGAGATGGCTACTATGGAACCGACCGACAGGTCGATCCCCTTGGTAGCGACTACCAGCGTCATTCCGATAGCTACGAGGATCAGCGGGGCACCGAAGTTCAGTATGTCGATCAAGCTGCCGTATAAATGCCCGTCATGGACGGTGATCGAGAAGAAATCCGGCGAATAACACAGGTTGAACAGCAGCAGTGCAGCCAGAACGCACAGCGGCCAGAATAAGTGATGCTTCATTATTGAGCTCATGATTGGTTCAGCCTCCCGCAATCGCCTGCATAATCTGCTGCTGGCTCATGTCCTTCTCTGAAATTTCCTTCACCTTGCGGCGGTCGCGCAGAATGGCGATCCGGTCGCTGACCCGCAGCACCTCCTCCAGCTCCGAGGAGATGAACAGGAACGACATCCCCTGCCGGGAGAGCGTCAGCACCAGCTTCTGAATCTCTGCCTTGGCTCCGATATCGATGCCCCGCGTCGGCTCATCGAGGATGAACAGCTCCGGCTCCGTCAGCAGCCAGCGGGCCAGCAGCACCTTCTGCTGATTGCCGCCGCTGAGGTTCTTGATCAGCTGGTCCGGGCTGGGAGGGTTGATATTCAGCATACGGATGTATTCTCCGGCCAGCTCCTCCTGCCGCTTGCGCGGGATCGTCTTGAACATCCCGTCCTTGGCCTGGAGCGCCAGAATAATGTTCTCTCTTACTGTCAGATCGCCGATGATCCCCTCGGTCTTGCGGTTCTCCGAGCAGAAGGCGATCCGCCGTCCTATGGCTTCCCGGGGGGAGTGCACCCCGCCGCCAGTTGACGGCAAGATCACTTGCCCGAAGTCCGGCTTGTCGGCACCGAACAACAGGCGGGCCGCCTCCGTCCGCCCGGAACCCAGCAGCCCGGCTAGTCCGACGACCTCTCCCTTGCGGATCGCCAGGTCGAACGGCTCGATTCCGCCCCGGCGGCCCAGCCCTTCCGCCCTCAGCAGCTCATCGCCCAGGCTGTTCTTGTCCTGTGCCGCAAGCGTTGGCAGCTCATCCAGCAGATGAAGCTCCTTGCCGATCATTTTGAGTACGAGATCCAGGCGGCTTAGCTCGTTCGCCATGTATTCACCGACCAGCTCGCCGCCGCGCAGAATGGTGACCCGGTCGGAGATTTCATACATCTGGTCCAGAAAATGCGTCACAAACAGGATCGACAGCCCCTCCTGCTGAAGCTTCCTCATAATGCGGAACAGCTGATCCACTTCGTTCTGATCCAGGCTTGAGGTCGGCTCATCGAGAATCAGCACCTTCGCCGAGATATTCAGCGCTCTGGCAATGGCAACCAATTGCTGAACCGCTACAGAGTAGCTCTGTAGAGGCAGGGTGACGTCAATGTGCAGATTCATCCGTTCCCGGAGCAGCTCTGCTGCCCGCAGGTTCATCTGCTTCCACTGGATGCAGCCGAACCGCCGCGGCTCCCGGCCGATGAAGATATTCTCGGCCACGGTCAGGTTGGGGCACAGATTCACCTCCTGATACACGGTGCTGATGCCCGCAGCCTGCGATTCCTGCGGGCTGCGCATGGAGATCGCTGTGCCCTCCATCTCTACAAGGCCCTCGTCAATCGAATAGACGCCGGTCAACACCTTGATCAAGGTGGACTTGCCGGCGCCGTTCTCGCCCATCAAGGCATGAACCTCGCCGGGGAACAGGCGCAGACTCACATCTGTCAGAGCTTTCACCCCCGGAAACCGTTTATGGATCCGGGTCATTTGCAGTATGGGCTGCTGTGTGCTCATAGCTATATCCACTCCTTCTTCTCCATAGACAACCGCTCCGGCGGTTCAAGGACCGCCGGAGCAAGTTTTCTACCCGACTTACTGATTAATACTGGCGGCTAGGCAAAGCTTCCTTGGCCTGCTCGGAAGTGAAGGTGGTCTCCTCGGTCACGATCCGGGCCTCTACCGGCTTGCCGTCGACCACATCTTTAACTACCTGCATCAGCTGAGGTCCAAGCAGCGGGTTGCACTCAACGATGAAGTTGATTTTACCTTCACTGGCCGCCTGCATGCCGTCCTTCACGGCATCGACAGAGATGATCTTGATATCCTGGCCCGGCTTCAGGCCTGCTGCTTCTATCGCTTGAATCGCCCCCAGCGCCATATCGTCGTTATGGGCATACAGCACATCGATATCCTTATTGGCCTTCAGGAAGGCCTGCATGACTTCCTTGCCCTTGGCGCGGGTGAAGTCGCCGGTCTGTGAAGCAATGACCTTGAGGTGCGGGTTATCCTTAATGGTCTCAGCGAAGCCTGCCATCCGGTCATTGGCCGGAGCAGAGCCTGTAGTTCCCTGCAGCTCCACAATATTAACGTCCTCTGAGGCATTCTTATACTGCTCGGTCAGCCACTTCCCTGCCTTGCGGCCTTCTTCCACGAAATCGGAGCCCAGGAAGGTAACATATAGCGAGGTATCCTTGGAATCCACCGCACGGTCTGTCAGAACAACCGGGATGCCCGCAGCCTTAGCCTCCTTCAGCACCGTATCCCAGCCGGATTCTACTACCGGAGAGAAGGAGATGACATCGACCTTTTGCTGGATAAAAGAACGCAGTGCCTTGATCTGATTCTCCTGCTTCTGCTGGGCATCCGAGAATTTCAGCGTGTAGCCTGCTTCCTTGGCTGAATCCTGAATGGACTTCGTATTCGCGCTGCGCCAGCCGCTCTCCGCCCCAACCTGTGAGAAGCCGAGCGTGATGTCCTTGGCCTCTTTGGTGGCATTTGCCGCCGGCGCCTTCGTTGCTGCACTGTCTGTCTTACCTGTATCCGCCGCCGTGTTCCCGCCGTTATTGCTGCTGCATGCCCCTAACAGGGTCATGGACAGGGTCAGGGCCAGCACAGCCCCCACTTTTCCAAGCTTCTTCATATCTCCTTATTCCTCCCCCTTGACGTTCACCTTGTTCCGGTGTTGTGCCCATTATAGAACGCTTACAGAAGAGCATTATACGGGCAGCCTTTGGCGTTTACTTTCTAATTTTGGGTTTATTCCCTCCGAATAGGTATTTTGGTGTACTTTTTTATTCAAAAGGTGGATATTTTGTTTGCGCTTTCTTTTTTGTTTCGGTATTCCAATATTTGTTATAAAATAGAGTTAGGAACGGCATCTACTCTACTTGTGAAAGGGAATTCCCGATAATGCGGATTACACGCTGGATCTCCTCCAGTCTTAGAGCCAAACTGCTGGCTTTGTTCATAGTGCTGTCCACCATACCGCTGATTGCCGTCGGCCTCATTTCCTACCAGAAATCCTACCAATCCATTTCCAGTCACAGCAAGGCTTCAAGCATGCTTCAGGCCGAAATGCTGGGAACGAATATGGATAACCTGTTCAAGGATACCGAGCGTCTGCTGGAGCTTAGCAATAATCCTCAGGTCATCCACTTTCTGTTCTCACAGTCGGAGACCTATCAGGAGGCTAAGGACATTCTGCAGACCTTCACCCTCTACCGGGACACCTACAAGTATGAGAATGTGCTCAACATCAGCCTGATTAATCTGTACGGCAAAGGCATCAGCGAGCGCCGGGGAATCTTCCAGTCGTCCAGCAACCCTCTGCGCAATCCACATTTTCAGGCGTTATCCCAGAATCCGGAGCTGATCCTCCGGGTGCCCCCGCCGCTGATAACCGGCTATGACCGGGTGGACGGATTCACCTACGGGGACGAGGGCGTGATCTCGATTATGACGGCGGTCAAGCAGCGGATTACGCATGAGGTCATCGGTTATATCATTGTGGATCTGAGCGATTCCTTCATTAAAGAGTTCTGCGACAAGGTGACGATCGGCACTACCGGATTCTTCTACCTGCTGGACGAGCAGAACAATCCCCTCTATGTTCCTCCTGTGCGGGCGGGAGAACTTGCCGTTATTCAGGACAACCTGATTCCTGCGGGGGAACGGGGCAGAAGCGGCAGCTTCGTGCTTCAGATGGGCGGACCGCCCCGGTTCATCGTCCATACCTCGTCGCTGGCGACAGGCTGGACGATTATCGGCATAGCCCCGCTGCAGGAGATCGTGGCCGAGGCGAACCGGATCAGGCAGCTGATTATTATCAGCGTGGCCTTAAGCATTATTTTTGCGATCACGCTCCATTATCTGCTGACCCGGCGGCTAACCCGGCCCATCCAGCTGCTCCAGCACAAGATGCGCCTGACCGCAAGTGGCTATCTAGAAGCCAAAGTCAAGCCGGACGGTACCGATGAGATCGCCGATCTCGGGCAGAGCTTCAACATTATGGTGGAGCAGATTAAAGAGCTGCTGGCCCAGAGCATCCGTAAGCAGCAGCAGCTGCAAAAGGCAGAGCTGCGGACGCTTCAGGCGCAGATTAACCCTCATTTTCTATATAACACGCTGGATTCTATTGTCTGGATGGCGGAAGCGGGGAATCACGATGGCGTGATCCGGCTGGTGAAGGCGTTATCCGCGTTCTTCCGGCTTAGTCTCAACAACGGGCGCGACTGGATACAGATCCGCTCCGAGCTTGCCCATGTGCAGAGCTATCTGATCATCCAGCAGATGCGCTACCACGACATCCTGGAGTTCAAGGTGGAGGTGGCGGAGGAGCTGCAGGAGTATCCGATTCTGAATATGACCCTGCAGCCGCTGGTCGAGAACGCCCTGTATCACGGAATTAAGAATAAGCGGGGCATGGGACTGATCCGCATTGGCGGGTACACCGACGGAGGCACCATTATGCTTACGGTCTCGGACAATGGCATCGGCATTCCCACCGGGCGGCTGGAGGCGCTGCGGAAATCGGTCGAGCATCCCATCCAGTCGGAGGAACCCGAGGACACCGGTCAGGGCGGATTCGGCCTGCAGAATGTGCATCAGCGGCTGCGGCTGTATTTCGGGCCCGAATATGGTATCCGTCTGGACAGCTCGGAAGGCTATGGCACACAGATTACGGTTCGCATACCCAAGAACAGGGGGGTCTAGTGATGAAGAAGATTATGCTGGTGGATGACGAGATCCTGATCCGCGAGAATATCCGGGAATGTATCGATTGGGAGAAGGAGGGCTTCCTCTATTGCGGTGACGCTCCCGACGGTGAGCTGGCGCTGCCTATTATTGAAGCGCAGCTGCCCGACATTCTGATTACCGATATCAAAATGCCGTTCATGAACGGCCTGGAGCTTACCTCTGTCGTCCGCCAAAAATTCCCGCAGATCAAAATCATCATTCTCAGCGGCCATGATGACTTCCAGTATGCCCAGCAGGCGCTGCGCCTGGGGGTCGAGGATTACTGCCTGAAGCCGTTCAGCGCAGCCGACCTGCTGCAGCTTCTGCACAGCGTCAGCGCACGGATTGATGAGGAATTACGGATCAGGCACAAATATGCCTACACCCCCGAGAATCTGTTCGCCGATCTGTGCGGAGGCCTGATCAGCACCGCTGCCGCCTATGAAGCGGCGGCCCAGCTTGAGCTGCAGTTAACAGCTCCTTACTACGCCGCCGCTATATTTACTCTGCATCCGCCCAATATGGAGGAGTCCCCGGAGCTTCCCCCCGCTTCACCGGATGCTGAGGCGTTGTTAGCAGGCCTGCTCAAGGAGGCGGCCGACAGCTTCATCTACAAGCGCAGCCGCATGGAGATGGTTCTGATCTATAAAGGCAGTGATCCGCTCCGGATGAACCATACTCTGGATGACCTGTGCACGGCTGCGAAGAAGCGGCTGAGGGAGGGCTGCGGGCTGGAGCTGTCCGTCAGCCGGGGCAAGGTCTGCGAACGTCTTCAGGGCATTCACCTCTCTTATCTGGAGGCTGAGAATGACCGGATGTTCAAGCAGATGTCCAGAATGCATTCCGCCGCTATGCTTGAGGCGTATTATGACCCTAGCGCCCATGGGGTTCTGCTCGACAGAAGCCGGCTGGTCCAGTTCCTGAAGTCAGGCGACCACAGGCAGATGTCCGGCTTCCTGCTGGAGCTGTCCAAGGAGCTTGAGCAGATGAACTGGAACTCAGGATATGCCTGTTACCTGATGAACGATATCACCCTGGAGCTGGTGCAGACGGCGAAGAACGGGTTCCGCGCAGCGGCGGGCCACGCCGGCATCCTCCAGGAATTGCAGACACAGCTGAAGCAAATCTCCAGTAGTGATGACGGCCTTCAGTATCTCAAGCAGCTGTACGAGCGGCTGTGGGAATGGCGGTCCGAAGGAGCAGACAAGCACCGTGAGCTGATCGACCGGGTGAAACAGTATATCCGGGAGCAATACGACAAGGAGCAGCTCTCCCTGAATGACATCTCCAAAGTGGTCAGGGTCAGTCCCAGCCATCTGAGCAAGACCTTCAGTCAGGCGACCGGACAGACCATCACGGAATTCCTGACGGCTACACGTATGGACCGGGCCAAGGAGCTGCTGAAATCCACGGGGCATAAAACCTTTGAAATCGCCTATCTGGTCGGCTATAACGATCAGCATTATTTCTCCAACCTGTTCAAAAAAGTAACGGGGATGACGCCCATGGAATTCCGCAAGCAGGGAAAACCCGAGGAGCAGCTGCAGACGATCCGCAGAGGGGCGGGAAATGCGTGAACGTAAATAGGCTGCGGGGCTGGTCCGTGGTTCTCCTGCTGCTGACGGCAGGCTTCCTGCTTGGCGGCTGCCTTAAGGCTGCCGGAGCAGCGGATATTTCTGAGAAGACAACGGGAGATTCTCCGTTAAGTGCAGGTGAAGAACCTCCGCTGACCTTCGGCATTATCTACCCTATGGTGAATGCCACTTACGAGATGATCACCGGAAAAGCGGAAGCGGTAGCGCGGAAGCATAATGTAGAGCTGCTGGTGCAAGCTCCCGATGAAGCCAATCTGGAGCAGCAGATCCGCATCATGGAGATGATGATTAAGCGGGGGGTAGACGGCATTGCGATTGCTCCGGTGGATTCGCAGGCGCTCACTGCCATGATTAACAAAGCGGCCGCCCAAGGAATTCCTGTGGTCTGCTTCGAATCGGATTCGCCTGCCAGCCGGAGAGCAGCCTATATCGGGGCGGATAACCGGGCAACCGGCGCAGCGATGGGACAGACGGTGGAACGTCTGCTAAGCGGCAAAGGAATGATTCTGGTGGAGTCCGGAATGTCCCGGATGCAGAGCACCCGGGAACGACTGCTGGGACTTGAGACTTACCTGACTCAGCATACGGACATTGATGTACTGGAGATCCGTCACAACGACGGCAGTGAGGAGCGGGCTGCCGGGCAGCTGGAGCAGATGATCTCGGATCATCCCCATTTCAGCGCGCTGGTTAATCTGGATTTCGTCTCCAGCACCAGCTCTGTCCTGGTCTGGAAGGCCAAGGGGCTGAAGCGTTATAACCTCGCCCTCGGCCTGACCCCGGCCTTGCAGCAAGCGCTGGATAACGGCCAGATTACCCGTGTGATCTCACAGAACGAGCAGAACTGGGGCGAGGATATCATCAACACGCTGCTTCTACAGGCCAAGAATATAGACACAGCCAAATGGATCAACACGGATATTGCGATTATTGGGGAGTAGCCATTAATAAGACCAGGCGCTCAGCTTCAGAATCGTGCCGGTGGAAGCCGGAAGGACGTCGGCATAGCTCCCCAGTCCGAAATAGAAATCGCCACCCTGTTCCTCGAAGGAACGGGCGAACGTATCCCGGCTGAAGTGGAAGACTTCACTCCAGCCCTCCCCGCCGGCTGCGAAGCTGGAGGTACTTTTGCGGTAGACGTAATTCGTATATTGTCCCGAGGCTTCCTTGACATAACCGAGCACATATACCGTCTCCCCGCGCTCCAGAATATCCATAGGCACTACAGCAGAGTCAGGCAACAGCTCCTTGCGCACATTCTGGAAGTTAGCTCCGGCCGAGAACAGTCCCTGCGGGATAGCTTGATGGTCGTTATAGATCACCCCTGCAATATAGAGCAGCCGGTCGTTCACCGGGGTCGTACGCAGGAGCTTCAGCCAAGGCTGGCCGCTGACACCGGGAACATTCACTTCACCCGCTTTGATAACGAAGCTGAGCCCCGGGAACAACTGGGTACTGGTAAAAGTCAGCTTGGACGTCTGAATCCCCCCGCTGCTGTTCTGCTTGATGGAAGTCATATACCCCTTGTCATTTGCAATGCCCTGGGTCTTCCCTGCCGTGGCCGAGGAAGCATACAGTGTGTCGCCCAGCTCGAACAGATTGTACGTACGCATAATACCGTACTGGGAGACAGAGCCGAAGCGGGTCCAGGTCGCTCCCCTGTTCGAAGACACGTAAATCAAAGGCCCTTCGTTAGCGCCCAGTGCTGCGTACAGCTTGCCTTTGTAGTAGGCCATATCGTACACATGGATGCCTCCGGGAATGTTCATGTATTGATCCCAGTGATCCCCATTCAGCCGATAAAAATTCCCGTAAGCCCACCCCGGTACTCTGGAGTCATGCCCGGGAATATACAGCTCCCCATTCAGCACCTTGAAAGTGTCGATCTGCTCATCCATGACATAGACATTGGTGGTCACCTTGCCTGTCGCCGGGTTCGTATACGTAACATCCTGCACAGAGAATTTATTCTGGGCAAGATCCCAGTAATAGATTGGAACCGGCCCCGCATTGGGCGAAGGCGCATTGTTGCTGCTGTTGCCGTGGCCCAGATAGATTTTGCCGCCAAAAAGCTGCATGTCCCAGACATTACGCGCATAAGCCGCTTTCTTGAACGGGCTGCCCAGCACTGTAATGGAAGAACTGACGTCCACAGCAGCCAGAGCCGCTGCCCCTGTCCCGATCACCTGTCCACTCTGGACAGGCGAAGCCAGTACCTGCTCCCCTCCCGCATATGATACAGCACCCAGCAGCATAAGCCCCGCACACAATCGGCTTATATGTTTTATTACTCCATGCATAGTAAATCCTCCTAATCTTTGGAATGAAGCAATGATAAACTAATTATTTGTAAAAAAGAAGATGCAGAGGAAATATTAGTACTTCCGGTATAACAGCAAGGTAAACGCGTAGCGGCAGGTCTGGGCGGGAAGACCCAGAGTTGCGGGATGCGGGATGCTATGTGGAAGACCCAGAGATAGGCAGGATACGCGATGTTTATTAGGCAGGCTGAATAGTTGAGTAATGACAGGGAACAAGGTAACGGGTGTGGCTCATCGGATACAGGAAGTAACCGGCTCCAACGTACAGCTTCGAGCAGTATACAGTTGGAAAAACGTATCTTAATCCACCAGTGTACATTTTCCAACTAGTTCCAGTTCCAATTCCGGTTCCGGTAGCTTCGTCTTTCCGGGCAGGATTACACGGGAGAATTACTTTAACTAATGGCTTGCTGAGGGGTTACTTCACCCCGATTAGGAGGCAAGTTGGAGGCTTAATTGCAATTCGTACAACTAAATCGTCCGATGTGCCGCCAAATCCCCGTTTAGATGTAGTTCGTGCAATTAAAATGCCCCTATACCTGGATTTTCGCCCATCCGGGCAAATGTAGTTGCACAAAATACAATTAGAAGAGGATGTACATCTGTTTCACTGTTTTTAGTTGCACTGAATACACTTATCCCTGTTTTTTCGCTACAAACGCAGCTTCATCCCTTACCGCTTTGTTGGAATGAAATCACTTGTTTAATTCTGATGGTCTACTAGGTTGTCCGGCGGGTAGGTATGACGAGGGATTGCACTTGGTACGTGGAAGTTTATATTACTCAAAAATCCCTCCGGCCAGCCAGCATCCGGCCCATCTTCCGATGGGTGGACGCTCGCGGCCGTGAGGGTTATATGATGTGATTCTATGCTTTACCTGCAGGGTGTTACTTCTTTACTTCTTCAGTATGCGGAAGATCATGACAGCAGCTTCCGCCCGCGTGGCTGTTCCGGTGGGATGAAGGGATTGCCCGTCTCCCCGGACAATTCCCTCTTGGACCAGTGCCGCTACACTATCAATGGCATACTTCGCCACCTTCATTCTATCTGTGTAGCCGGCCAGGTCTCCGGCACTGCCGCCGGCAGATAATTTGTTCACCACCTTCAAGGCTCTGGCTGCAATCACCATCATATCCTGCCGCGAGATTTCGCCCTTCGGATTGAAGCTGCTGCCGTCTGTTCCATTGATAATCCCCAGCTGCTTCGCAATGCGGAGCGCTTCATAATAGTAGGCTCCCTGGCTTACGTCTGCAAAGCCGGAACCGGATTCCGCTTCGAGACCCAATGCTCTCACTACCAGCAGCACAAAGTCCGCTCTCGTAATGTTCTTCTCCGGGCTGAAGGTGGCCGCGGAGGTTCCTTGGATGATGCCCAGACTGTACAGTGTGTCAATCGCCTCCGAAGCCCAGCTGTATTTGGCACCTACATCTTTGAACGGGCTGCTTGGCACTGGTGTCTGCGTAGGTGCTGGTGTCTGTGACGCAGCCGGTGTACCTGTTGCTCCCGGCGTCGATGTTGGTGTCGGTGTTGGCGTAGCTGTTGATGTTGGTACTGACGTCGGTACTGGCGTCGGCGTAGGTGTTGGTCTTGTTGTTGGTGTTGGCGTCGGCTCAGACGGACCGCCACTGTCTTTTAGCGTAGTTACAGAGAGGGCAGGACCATTCTTGCTCCAGTTCCCGGCTTCATCCCCGGCCTGCACCGAGAAATGATACTCTGTTCCCGCAGCAAGCCCAGTTACCTCGTACCGCAGTTCTGTTCCAGACAACGCAGCGATTTCCTCTGCTCCCCTATAGACTTTGTAGCCGGTCACTCCCTTATCGTCAGCAGCCCGCGTCCAGGTTAGTGTCAGACCGGATGCTGTGATCCGTGAAGCTTCAAGCTTGCTTCCCTCCATCCAGACCGGAGGTGTGGTGTCGGTAGCAGGCAGCGTGGTTGCTGACACAGAAGGCCCACCCTCGCTCCAATTGCCGCCCGTGTCTCCCGCTTCTACTTTGAACGTATACTGCTTACCCGGCTGTAATCCCGTTACTTGATGACTGTATACAGCACCGGTTACGGTCTCCGTATACACAGCATCTGTAACCGTAATCGGCTTATCTCCGGTTCCGTTCGTAATCCGGTACCCGTAGATGCCGCTGTCATCTGTGGCCGTAGCCGACCAGGTCAGCGTCAGTCCGCTACTCGTAATACCGGAAGCGGCAAGCGTGCTTCCTTCCGCCCAGACCGGCGGCGTGATGTCTTCACCCGGAAGGGTGGTCACCATAACGGACGGTCCGTCCTTACTCCAGTTCCCTGCCGCATCGCCTGCCTCTACCTTGAAGGTATATGACGTGTTCGGCAGCAGTCCAGCTACCTCATAACGATATACGGCTCCGGTTGCGGTCTCCACCGGTTCGATACCGGTTACAAGCACCGGCTCGGAATCAATCCCATTGTAGATACGGTAGCCGGTAACACCAAGATTATCCATTGCAGCCGGCCACGATAAGGTAACCCCTGTACGCGTAACATCGGCAGCTTCAAGCTTGCTTCCCTCAGACCACTCGGGCGGAGCTGCGTCTCCCTTGCCTCTGAGAGTAAGGCTGCCGAACACCTCTGTTGATTTCGCAGCCCGGCCCAGCAGATCATTCCAGGTGGCTACGCCGATCAGATTGGACCCGGTTGCATTGTTCACCTGCGCATCGAACCGGATCTGTGTCCCGTTCTCCGGCCTCAGTGTGCGGAATGGAATCTTCATCTCCACCGTATAAGCCGTTCCTTCGGTTACCGCCGCCGATTCAAATCCCGGTGAGACCGCCGGTGTCGAATTACTGAGGAACTTGAAGGACTGCTCCCCGGCATAGTTGACCCGGTATTGCCCGTCATCCTCGCGGTACGGCCAGGCGTTGATACGGTCTTCGTCCACATAAGCTTCCACGGAGTCCTGCTTCGTCTTATCCGTGCTGGCTTTGCTTAACTGCGTATCCTGGACCTGGAACAGCACATAGAGATTCTCTTCATCCCATAGCGTCCGGGCGGTTCCTGTGGTCTCCGCTGTCGCCATCAGATGATTGTCAATCCGGATCTCCGGCGCATTCGCCCAGAGGTCGTCTACGCTTCCATCAATGTCAGGGGTACCATACAGCGCCGTAGAGCTCTTAGTCTCTGGAGTCACATAGAGCGGATGCCCGGCCAGATACTTCTCAGGATCAAGGATGGCATAATACGCCGGCTTCGGTGCCAGCGAACTGATGAACGGCAACGGATTCTGGCCTGCTCTCCAGCTCGCGCTGTCCGTATATCCCCAAAGGGTGACACGCGCGATTACATCCGCATGCTTCTTGTAGATCTGGAACAATTGGGCATACAGGTTCGCCTGCTTCTCTGCCCACTCTGCTGAGAGGGAATAATTCATGCCTGCCAGCACATCCAGCTCACTGATCGAGAGCTCCACGCCCAGGGAAGCATATTTCTCAATCGCCGCTTCCACATTGGCAGGCTTGGTTCTCATGTCGTAGTGGGACTGCAGCCCGATGCCGTCAACCAGCAGCTTGCCGGGATGGGCCAGCGCATAACGGTCATTGATCTCTTTGACCATGTCATAGATGGCATCCCGCTTCTCCGGGAAATCATCGTTGAAATCATTGTAATACAGCTTGATATTCCACGATGGATGCTCATCCAGCACTTCCCTGGCGGCAAGGAATGCCTGCTCTACAAAGTCAGGGCCGACAGAATAGTACCAAGGTGACTTACGCAGCGCATCCTTCCAGTCCGTTACGGCCGGAGGACCATCCTGCATCGCCTCATTGACCACATCCCAGGAGATCACCGAATCCTTGTAATGCTCCATGACCGTACGGATATGGGTTTTCATATTTGCCAGTGCCTCACTGCGGCTGAGATAGACCGGATTCCCCGTCCCATCCTTCACGGCATTGCCTAAGGCATCCACCTGCTGCGTGAACCACGCCGGAGTCTGGCTATGCCATACCAGCACATGCCCATGGACCTCCGCCCCCATCGCCCGGGATTTGGCAACCATATCGTCTGATTTGTTGAAGGTAAAGGTACCTTTGGTCTTCTGCAGCGCGTCCGGCTTCATCTCGTTCTCGAAGGTCACGGCATTGAAGTGGTAATTGAAGAACGCATTCTGCCCGTTGCCCGGATTAAGATCATTAGTGCCGGGTATATTGCCGAGCAGGAAGTCGTTCTTATACACTTCTTGGAGCGGAAGAATGCTCTCCAGACCAGTGTCTGTGAAGCTGAAATCATCGATATAGTAAGATGCAGTAGTGCTATTAGGGCTCTCTACATATAAAGTGACATCATCATGCAGATAACGGTAGGTTCCCTCCAGCTTCACCCAGTCTCCGCCTGCACTGACCGTCTGTGTAGCCAGACTGACATAGTACGGCGTAGGTGCATTGACCTGTGCCGTCAGCTTGAGCTGTGCGCTTGCCGGGCTGATCAGCTTAACCCATACCGCCGCTTTGTACTCGTTGCCGATGGTGACGGCATCCTTGACCTGGACCGCAGGTCCGTCCGGGTTAGCCGCTCTGCCTGTGACCTTCAGGGCATAAGCGCCGCCCGTGGTGTGGTTAGCTTCCTTGGTAAGATCCAGCTTCACGCCAGCACTTCCCTTCGGCTGGAAGCCTTGCACGGTCCCATCCTCGAAATCTCTTACCGCCTTCATCCCCGCTGCAATAGTGAACGGGCTGACCTTTACACTGACACTTCCCTTAGTTACAGTCAGCGTGAATCCGCCTCCCTGGAGAGTAATAGCGGTCTTCACTCCCAGTTGCTTCAGCGCTTCATTGCCATCCAGAATCGCCTGCGCTTTGGCCATCAGCTTAGTGTTATCTTCACCCTCCACTGCATTAGGAACGGTAATCCGGTTGCCAATCAAGGCCGCCGCTTCCTCTACAGCCTGTTGATCTGCAGTAATTTCCCCCGTCTCTCCCAGGGTCTTCACCAGGGTAACCCCCGAGAAGGTGACTTTGAAGTCCGTTACAGCGCTCGTATTGGTTCCGTACAACTGCACCTTGGCATCCTTGAAGAAGTCCGGGGTATACGTTGAAGGATTCCCCATCGCCAGCCAGGAAGCACCACTGTTTGTGGAGAAATAGCCTTGCACCACATTGCCTTCTTTTACAATCCGCAAGAAATAATTAGTACCGCTCAGGTTAGTCTGGTTCGTATTGTTGGTGAAGGATTGGGTGCCAATTTTGCCTGAATTATTGACTTTGATATTGCTGCTGACCTTCCTTGCATTGATTCTGTAAAATTCTCCGCTTGCAGTAGCGCTGATGCCAAGTCCAACCTGGGCATTCTCACCCATGGACGGATCATTCAGCGGTTTGTCAACGGTGAGCTTCGCTGTCAGCGTCCAGTTGCCTTCAGCAGAGCCCGGCATCTGCAGCATATTATGGCTGCCCGGATAGTCCGTATCGCTCTTCAAGGTCTGGATGGCCGCACCCTCAGCACTATAGCTAAGTACGTTCTGCGGATCAGCCGGATTCACGACCTCCCAGCCTGCCGGAAGTCCATACGAGAAATCAACCACCTCGTTCGTACTGAAGAAGATTTTATAGGTCTTAACTTGTTCCCCTTTGATAAACCGGACCACTGCCGTGCCCTGCGCACTGTCCGCCTGCGAGATACTCACAAGCTCAGCCGGATCGCTGGTTACCGCTGTAACCTTCGGAATGGCGTTCCCGGTGACTGTATATTTATATTCATGCTTCGCTTCGTCAAAATCAGACGGCTGAACGCCATCAATAAAGAGGTTGTGCGACACGACCGCCTCAGGAGTAAGCGACATTTGATCAGCATACAGGATGTTCGCATCCTTCGCATACACCGCCAGGACCACCTTCGCTGTGCCTGCGGGTTCCTCATACGTGAATGGCTGATTAGGCGTCTCATGCCAGTCTGCCACCTTCACATCCACGGGCTGGAAGGAGCTTAAGCTAAGCGGCCCGCCCTCAAGAATGCGTCCGACGAACTTGCCGCCCGCCCAGTATGCAGGATCACCGGCTTCACGGGCTGCGTACGGTTCAGGCATATCGCGGCCATTGATCGGAGTCATTCCGAGCTGATTCCCGTTCCCGTCGTAATACACCAGCGCCGCTTCGACATCACCCGGATGCTCTGCAGCAACATCATAGCTGTCCGGGCGGCTCATCATCGAGAGGAAGTAGCCCTTGAAGTTATAGCTCTCTCCCTTGTTCAGCTTACCGGTAACATCCTGCCACATTCCATCATACTGCTGCGCAGCGTCGATGCGGCCAGCAAGCTTGCCGGAACCGGCAACCTTCGAGGTCGAGCTGTTCTTCAAGTAACGTGACAGACCCGAATAGCTTTGTATGGTATCCGCCGTTAACACTGGTCCTGCAGCAGCAGGCTCAAAGGTTCCCTTGTTGTAACGTCCGGCAGACCAGTTGTCTGTATTGGAAGCGGTTGCCGTATCAAAATCCCCGTTGAGCAGCAGATTGCCCGGAATGGATACTGTAGAATTGTTGGCGGCAGTACTCCAGTCGGAATCGCCTGCTCCGAACAGGAAGCGGTCAACGGTGATCGTACCCGCAGTCCCGTTTGGTTCGGCCACGATATACAGATCCTTATGGCCGTAAGCACTAAGATCGCCTGTATCGACCATGTCCTGGAATTTGCCGTAGCTGTCATTGGCCGGTACCGGAATCTCTGCGACCCGCGTACCTTGGGACAGGATATCGGCGCTGCTGCCGGCAGGGGTTCCCACCGGAAGCACATAAGCAGCAAGCTTGCCTCCCTGCGCCGACTTCGTCTGGGCGGTAAGATACAGCAAGTGTCTGCGGACCACACCGCCGTTCGCCGAGCCGTCTGCAAAATTCACATTGTTGTAAGCGAGATAACCGCCTGCACCCAGTGTCACTGCCTCATTGGCACGGCCTGCTTGGCCTGCACTGTCGCCGGGCACGCTGTTGTCATTCCCCTCTGCTTCCAGCGTGGAGAAGATATCGCGCTCCCCGTCCAGCCCCTGATAAGTGGCAAAGGTTCCCTTGGACGGAACAACCGTCACAACGCTGGCCGACGGAATATTAATGACGAATTTGCCGCCCGATACAGGAATCGTACCCAGCTTCTTCTGGTTCTCGCTTCCCGAGGTGCGGAACACCGTCACACTATCTGTTCCTGCCGGGAAGTCCTTCAGATTGAATTCCAGCGGCTGAACGCTGTCATCGTTGTTGGCACTCGATACCGTCATCGAGAAATCACCCGTAGCCGGATTCTTGAAGCCGACCACATTCAGATCAGGCGCCGGTACACGTGTAACCTCAAAGCGCACATCGCCGGGATTCATGAACCGGGAGAAATGCCCGTAGCTGTAAAAGCGCTTGAACAACCGGTATTCACCGGTCAGTGTGCTGATCCGTCCCGGCTCCTGCTGGGAGTTGGTCGTCACGAAGCGGATGAGGTCAGAGCCGTCTGCTCCGTTGCTGTCCCACATGCTCCACCAGACAAAGCCGGTGAAGCCCGGGTTGCTGGTGAACATATTGGTCATCAGATTTGACCAGCGCACGGCATCATTAATATTCTGATTGCCGTAGCGCTGCGTATACGCTCCAGCCGAACCGTCAGCGGTGTCCTGGTTCATGAATTCTGCCTGCCAGAGCTTATACTTAGTAAGATATTCGGGATACTTGCTTCCATCCTTGGTATAATCCAGAGGATTCTTGGAGAAATCCCCGGTGTGGTACAGCTTGTTCTCATCCGTACCGATGCCAACTGTACCGTAGAGATGGGTAGTGAATACATCGAGATAGGGATTCTTGTCGAGCGCATTATCCGGGTCCGTCTGCGAGAACACCTCGCCGCCTCTGCTTAAGGAAGCGCCCAGATTGGTGCCGTCCACTGCGGCTAGCTGGGGAATGAAGTCAATGAGCTTGCCTTCCGGGTTCTTAATATCATAGAGGTCGCCGCCAGGCTGCATCGATTTTTTCAAGGCAGGTCCGATGTAACCGTTAATCAATTCCGTAACGTAAGCGGCTGAGCCGCCCGCCAGATCGACTTCGTTGAAGGGATTGATGTGGGTAACCGGAATCCCATACTGCTCCCACATACCGCGGATATAATTGACAAGATAATCTGCATAGGCCTGATAGTATATTTTGACTGGTTTTCCGCCAATGGTGGCGATGTCGCCACGGACAATTTTGCTTGGAGAATTGGTGTTGGACTGGCTCATCCAGTAGGGTACGGTCCAGGTGCAGGCGTAGAATTGCTTGACGCCATACTGCTGTGCCTGGCGCATGGTCCAGACCTGATCGATATCGAACAGCTCTTTGCGGGTACGCGGGGAATTCTTGATGACTACAGGCTGTTCACCGGGCTTACTGAGGAGATTGGTCGGGCCGCCGTCGTCATTGCCGATCGGCTGATTCCAGGAGGGATAATCCCATACAAAGTCTTGCACAGGTACAAGCGTTCCAGGAGCATGCTCCGGTTCAACCGGCCAGATGCTGTCGGTATTGCCGTCATAATAGCGGTTCTCCGCTTCGATCTTGTAGCCGTATTGTCCTGCTGTTCCACGCATGGGAATGGCATTCCCCTCAATGTCAAAGCCGGGATTATTCACATCGGCCAGGAGACTGGTGAGCGGGTTGAACCCCGGGCTTGCCGCAGTAGCCCCGGAAGTCGTCAGGCCGCCGTTGTCACCGATGATCACCCGGACAATGTCGTGACCTGTACCCTTCTGTTCACTGAAGGTCAGATCCAGCAGATGCCGGACCGTATCCTGATGGCCGGCCGAAGCGAGCTGCAGCATATGGACGGAATCCGTATACGCATAGGCGGCTCCTACGCCATCCATCGTCTGATAGCTCTTGTACCAATCGGCGGTTACCTGTGCCGGAGCAATAGCAGCCTGCATGGCAGCAGCCGGAGCAGCTTGAAGCGGGTTAGAGAATGGCATAGGGGTAATGACTGATAGCAGCAGCACACCAGCCATTGAAACTGAGAGTGCCTTTCTCCTGATCTTTTTACTCATCCTAGAGATTCCTCCTCTTGTATGCGCTTACATTGTTTTGCCTGGTAATATCCTAACAAATCAGATTGTACATTTATAGAAGAAGGATGCACGATTCATTTTAAAATAACACTATTCTCTTTCAAATTTAAACGATGACCCGAAAGCACCAAAAATCCCGGCCTGTAAGCGCACTATACAAGCTGCGATTCACAGGCCGGGATGCTGATTCTATCTTCGGTTAAGTCATAAATGCTGCGACTGTATTCTACTGGGCAAGAACTTCCTCAGCCAAGGCGGGATCTACTTCAATGTCATAGATTGCATCCGTTACTGAGCTTTTGCTGCTTCCGAGTGTGGCTACAAAGGTAGTTACACTAAGCGCAGGCAGTTGGGCGGTGAAAGCGCCGTTCGACACATTAATGTTAGAGCCGGCGGCTACCTTGCGGCTGGCGTCTGTGGTCCATGGGGACACACTCGATGCGGAGCCATTTTGCAGGACGAACCGCTGGCTGACCGCCGAAGTGCTTTTATTAATAGCGACAATCACTGCCTTGTTACTGCCCTTGTAAGCCGAGACATAGACATTGGTGTTAGGGTTCTTCGTAGCATCAACTCTTACATAACCCGGGCGGACGAACTTGGAGAACTGGGCCATGCTGTCCCCGCGCTTACTGATCGTGCCGTCTTCATTCATCGGGCTGTATTGGCGGCGGATATACCACCATACATAAGCCTGGAAATCCCCTTCCACCAGCGCATTGTGCATATGGTAGGCTACTTCCAGCGCTTCCGGCCACAGGTTGGCCGAGTTGTTATTGCTGTTCGGGTAATAGACCTCGGTCATCCACAGCTCTTTGCCTGCACCCTTCTGCTTGAAGAGCGGATAGGCAAAGTTGTTCACCTGTGTTCCATACAAATGCGCACCCAGAATGTCCATATTGGCCAGCGCCTGGGAGTCATTCAGAATCGGGTCAGACATATTCTTTAGATATTGGAAGGACTCAGGAGCAATGACCCGGCAATTGATGGAACCGGCATAATTCTTCATAAAGTTCAGGACTTCGGCAGGTGTCCACCAGGTCCAGGTCTCGGCATAGTCCGGTTCATTCTGTATCGAGATCGCATACAGGTTAACCCCGTTATTCTTCATGTATGTCACGAAGTCATTCAGATGCTGGGCGTATGCGCCGTATTTATCATATCTGAGCCGCTTGGCTGACGTATTCCCATTGTGGTTGAAGGTCTCCGTCATACTTGCAGGAGGATTCCAGGGTGAAGCGAAGACGATGGCTCCCTTGGCAACGGCCGCCTTGGCCGTGTCCAGCTCCTTAGACCAGTTGTTCTTGTTATCGTCCACAGAGATTCTCAGAATGGATAATCCCAGCTGGTTCGCTCCGTTGCCGAAGGCGGTCTCCCGCTGCGCGGCCGTCAGATCCCCGATCCAGACCGGGTGGTTGATGCCCCCGAATCCGCGGATCACCTGCTTCTGGGCGGACAGATTGACCGTCACATCGCTGGCTGCTGAAACTTTGGGTGGCGGCGGCACCACCAGCATAGACAACATAGTTACCGTTGCCAGCAAGGTACATAGTGATTTTTTAAACGTTGATTTCATTGCTTCATCTCCTTATTATATGATTTCTGCACAACATTCCTGCCGAATTCTGCCTCTGGTCGCACCCCCTGTCTAATCGAAGCGGCAGCTGTACCCTGTACAGGCTTGTCCTTTTTCCTTGCAACACTTGCAAGCGCTTCCTATTCCTGTATTATATTAAATAGTTGATATATCGTCGTTGCATATCAGCGATACTATATTGCGCGGATACCGATAATCCTTATATATCCAATTAAAGGAATGGATGCCATGGAGCAGCTTGCCCAGTATGTGTTCACCCCGATCCCCGAAGAAATGATCTGCTTCCACAAATCAACCACCACGGAGCAGCTCAGCCCGGCTCAGCCTTACCACCGGCACGATGCCTACGAAATCTACCTGTTCCTGAGAGGCAATACCTATATGTATGTGGAGCAGTCCTGCTACAAGCTCTCCCCCGGCGATCTGATTCTGATCCGTCCAGGTGAGATGCACCGCTGTGTCTGTGCCGACAACCAGACCTATGAACGGATCGGGCTGAACCTGCGAAGATCCGCCCTGCGGCGGCTATCCAGCAGCCGCACGAACCTGTTGGCCTGCTTCAACGCCTTTCCCTCGGGGCTGAACACGCTGATCCGGCTCTCCCGCGACCAGTGCGCCTTCTATTCCAGACTGGCGGACCAATTGATCTATAGCCTGCACTCCGAGGAGTACGGACAGGATCTGCTGGCCGATTCCTATGCCACCCGGCTGCTTGTATTCATCAACACTCTGCAGCAGTCCTCCGCCGCTCTGCCGCATAATCTCATGCCGGAGCTTGTCCGCCGGACGATGGCTTACATCGAGGAGCATCTGCTCGAACCGATCTACTCCGCCCAGCTGGAGCAGGAATTTCATTACAGCGGCAAATATATAAGCCAGCAGTTCAAAGAGCACACGGGACTTACCGTCCGCTCCTATATCGTTAACAAGCGCGTCTCCCTGGCCATGAGCCACCTTACCTCCGGCAAGAGTGTCGCGGCCGCCTGCGAGCTGTCCGGCTTCAGCGATTACGCCAACTTCATCCGCAGCTTCACCAAGGTGGCCGGTATGTCCCCGGGCAGGTACCGGGCTGGTATGCTGCCGTAAGTGCCCGGGCACTCTTTTGAAAAAGGTAACGTTAGTTATAGCTGTCTTTTCACCTTACGTTCGACGTAATGTGTGATACTGTATCGTTAGGGTAGCAAAGGTCCCCGTCAAACAAAGGGCACTGAAAAGAAAATAATATATGGGGGTTAAGATGAAGGCGACAATTCAACAAATAACAGATACAAGCAAAGAACAATTTGAAAATTTATTTAATTACTATCTCTATGAGCTTTCTGCTTACTCACAGGAGGATATTGGAGCAGAAGGTACATTCGAAATGGAAGATATCTCGCCATATTATAGGGACGAACGGTTGTATCCTTACTTCATCACGTTTAATGACAAAATCGTTGGCTTTATTCTGATTACCTCTCCTCCTTATGTTGCAAAGGAAGTAGACTATTCAGTGCAGGAGCTATTTGTATTGCCCAAATACAGAGGCACGAATATAGCCAAAGATGCTGTCGTGCAAATCTTCCAACTGCATTCTGGCCGCTACGAGGTGGGGATGTTCAAATCGAATGTAAAAGCTGTTAAGTTCTGGACTAAGTTGATATCCGCACTTGAAATTCCGGTATTCGTAGAAGATGGTTCCACTGAAATTCAAGGAAATGCAGTGCAGACGATGGGTATGAAATTTACGATAGCTTAATTGGAGCTGTCCCTGAAGCCATGAAACGGCTGCTTGGGATAGCTCTTTATGCTGGAGTAGATTCAGCGTAAGCATTTGGGGGAGTGGGACCGCTCCATGCGCGCCAGCAAATGTATGCTGTTTTTCGCATACATTCAGGCCTCACGCCTGCGCGTCAGCAAATGTATGCTGTTTTTCGCATACATTCAGGCCTCACGCCTGCGCGTCAGCAAAATGTATGCTGTTTTTCGCATACATTCAGGCCTCACGCCTGCGTGCCAGGCAAATGTATGCTGTTTTTCGCATACATATTTTCCACGATAAAAGAGGCTGTCCCTTTTGGGACAGCCCCATCTTTTTGGCAGAATATCAACATTGAGAATTAATAGCGTTACTCGCTGTCCGCCTCCCAGTACTCGCCAACCAGACCTTCAATAATACTGCCGCTGGCCCAAGGCATCAGACAGAACCAGGTGCTGGCCGGTGAACCGTCACTGTAGGTCTCGGTCACCAGACCCTCCGAGTGGCAGAATCTCTCGGACATCCAGCCCGTCAGGCCGTGACCGAATTCCCGGTCATACCGGTTGTAGGTCTGACAGCCCCAGCCGATGGTATCCAGCATCCGCTGCTTCACATACGGATCTTCACGCCGCTTCACATAATAATACAGCTCATCTACCACGCTGCTCGACATAGGATGAATATGCGGATTGGCGACGGAGGTCACGCTTCCCCCGCAGCTCGACCACCCCACCGTGCTTAGCGGCGGCACCTTCACTGGTGAATTGTAAGCAAATTTAAAGGTAAATTCGTAAGCAAGCGCATCCCTCATATGATCCAGATACAGCTCATCCCCAGTGAGGGCATGCAGATATCTGACCGCTCTGATATACGCCAGAATCCCTTCAGAATCTACCGCCTTATCCGCATCAAGCGGCGCCCCATAACATTCCATCCGTCTCACATAGGTCTCATAATAATGCCGCTCGCTGCGCTTCAGGCTGTCCAGATGCGACCGGTTTCCGGTTAGCCAGCTATAGTAGGCTATGGCAGCCATGATCCAGGTCCCGCTGAAGGAATCGTATTCAAGCCCGGCACCGGTTCGCTCGGAGAGAATCGTCGGGTATTCATCGTCCGAATTCCGGCTTCGTTCCAGTACGGGGAGAATCTTCCGCACGAAGTCCACCCACTCCTCGTGAACGACATGCTTGAGCCGTTTCTCGTATTCATAGGCCTTCATAATATAGAATAAGGCCTGTCCGCACAGATAGGCGGAATGTCCCGGAGTACGCATTCCGTCGAACCACCAGCCGTTAATACTCCATTTCCCGTCCTGATAGGCCTCATAGGGAAGACCGGAAGCCGGGTTCATGGAGTTCCCGATGATATTCTCAATGCAGGATAGCGCCTGCCCGCGCATCGGCTCATCCCCCAGCCGCAGCGCAGCCATCAGCATAGGGGTGGCTACAGTCAGACCGTTTGTCCAGCTGATGGAGATGATTTTATTGTACCGGTACCCGCCCGTCTCCTTGTCCTCATAGACAAAGGTTGTGTAACTCCGGTCCTCAGGCAGCCACGCATACTGATAGATGGCCTTCGACAGATCGGCCGCAGCGCTCCTGATCCCGCTGCCGGGTCTTGGGGGCTGATGATAGCGGGAATAGATCTCTTCCAGCGCGGCATTGATGCCCAGCTCAGACTCAGCCTTGTAGTCATACAAATCCAGCATGAACGCTACAGATTCTGATGCCGCCAGTTCGTAGCAGTTCTCCTCCAGCGGTGCCCGTTCCTTGACAAGACGCGATTTGATGAACAGAAGCGGAGCATTCTCATACCCCAGCGTATAGCCGACCGTTCCCTTGGCAAGCGAGCAGGTGAAGCCGCCATACTGCAAGAACTCCCCCTCTAGTCCAGGCTTCCACTGGATCTTCTCTCCCTCCCTGTATATAAAGTAAGGGCTGGCACACAGTCCCCATACCTTACCGTTGTCATATGCCAGCGCCGCCGGATGCGACAGCCGGTCGCTTCGGACCATCCACCAGGGAGAAGAAGGACGCGAGGGCTGGCCGTCTCTAAGCCGCGGGAACTCATTCGGAACATTCTGCGGAGCCTCTCCGCGGTTGCGCCCATACATAAAGGCGGGAAGAAAAAAGCGCGGATCAGCCTTAGCGAACGGCAACTCCACATGAATAACGCCTGACCAAGGCGTGCTGTTCAGATTCGTGATCTGTACATGAGCCTGAAAGGGGTGCTGTGCACTGCCTGTCCCGCCTGTTATCTCAACGGATGCATGTAGTCCATGCCCGTTAAGTCCGGTATATTCAGGATCTTCCTGAGCCTTGCTTCTTGCCGTTATGATCAGTTCCACTACCCTGTCCTCCAGTCTGTTGTAATACGATAAAAGGGTTGCAAATCATATTCCTGCATGCTAGGATAATGTCATTTTAAAGTAGTTCCAGAGAAGAATCATTGCAGGTTCCGCTGTTATTATTGCGCGAAATGATCCGGAGGTTACCTATGAACGAGCCATTTGAGCTTCGCTATGACCCTATCCATAAAGATTACCTCTACCTGCACAGGACAACCACCTATAATATGGGAACCTTCTATCACCGCCATGAAGCGTATGAGCTGTACTTATTTCTGCGCGGCAACGTCAAGTTCTATATTGAGAACAGCTGCTACCACCTGCAGCGCGGAGATCTGCTTGTGCTGAACCCGGAAGAAATGCATCGTTCCTTCAGCCAGGATGAATCGGAATATGAACGGATTACGATCAATCTCCAAAAATCTTATCTGCACCGCCTGTCTACTCCGGCCACCCCTCTATCCTGGTGCTTCGACTACCGCCCGAAGGGTAAGGGCAACATCGTGCATCTGGAGGAAGCCGAGCTTCAGCAGGTTCTCAAGTTGACCGGCGATCTGGAGGAGGTCCTCTCATCGGATGCGTATGGGGCAGATATCCTCGCCAACAGCATGCTTGCTCAATTATTGGTGCTGACCAACACCGTGTTTCATAGAACAAGCATCGTTCCTGCAGATATCATGCCGGAGCTGGTCCGCAGGACCATGGAGTATATTGATGCCCATCTGGGCCAGACCCTCACGCTTGAGCAGCTTAGCAGCACCTTTCATTTGAACAGCACCTATATTAGCCGCCAGTTCAAACAGCATACAGGCTTAACGCTCCGTTCCTATATCCTGGACCGCCGGATTTCATTAGCCAAGGCCTGCCTCCGCGAAGGGTTTAGCATCACCGAGGCCTGCTATCAATCTGGCTTCAGCGATTACGCCAATTTCATCCGCAGCTTCACCAAAGTGGCCGGCATGTCCCCGGGCAGATACGCCAAGCAGGAACTGTAGAATGTCTCGCGGGAAGTGGAGCGGGCAGGCGCAGTGTCTGCGGAAGGCGGGACTGGATCATTAGTGGGCTGGGGATTTACAGATTCGAGAGAGTGTTGCTTACAGTTGAGAGCGCGGGGGACTTACAGCGTCTGACTCATGGCGGCGGACTTATACAAGTGGAAATTGTACATCTATTTTGGCGGTAAAGGGGTACGTAAACTAATTAGTTGGAAAAATGCAGCTTACTCAGCCCGACTTCTGCTAAATCCATCGGATTCCAGGAATTAAGTGTACTTTTTCAAACTGCTTGCCCTCAACCCTCGATTTCGGCAAAATTAAGTGCCTTTTTTCCAACTATATCCGCCCTCCCCTCTTGCAACGTATCACATAAGGCCCCCAGCCAAGCCGGGGGTTATTGTATAAAAAAGCCTCCCATAACAGGAGGCTTGAAGGGTTGGAGACTTGCAAACTTACGTTGCAACTTAAACTCAATCTACTTCTTATACCCAAAATCCGGTATCTCCGTCCATCTCCGGCGCAGCTCGTGGGCTGCCGCCTTGGGCTTGCGGTCACGGGTGAAGATGCCTTTCTTGTTCCCCTGCACCCGGATAATACCCTGGCTGGTAGCAAAGTCGGCGAAATTCCATACCTGCTCGCCCACAAACTCCTGGAACTCGTCGAAGACTTCATGATTCGCCCGGTAGAACGCCACCTGGTATTCTTCCGTGAACATGATCGGCTCCACATCATGCAGTCCGGCCACGGTATCGGTTCCATATTCGGTCATCATCATCGGCTTGCCGGGGCACCGCCGGCTCCAAGCTTGCAGCTCCATCCGCAGCTTGACCTTTGCTGACTCCAGATCTCCCCCGTCCACATACCAGCCGTAGTACCGGTTGAAGGCCAGCACATCGATCAGCTCAGAGATTCTGTCGTTCGCCGGGGATGCCTCAATATGCGTCACCAGGGTCACCGGACGGTGCTGCGGGTCTTCTTCCCGCAGCTGCTCAATCAGCGGCTTGAAGTATTCGTACGCCCCATCCTCATAGGAGGCCGGTTCGTTCGCTACATTCCACATCACTACACAGGCATGGTTCTTATCCCGGTTAATCAGCTCCCGGATCACCTGCCGGTGATGCTCGAAGGTCTGGACCTCTGCCCAGGTATCCTTCTTCGAACCTCCTGAGAACATCACCAGAAAATTAAGATCCAAGCCTACCGCCGGAGTCTCATTAATCACGACGAAGCCTTCACGGTCGGCCAGACGCATCACTTCCTCGGCATACGGATAATGCGCCGTGCGGAAGGAGTTGGCCCCGGACCATTTCATCAGATTGAAATCCATTATGTTCGCGGCTTCATCCAGGCCCCGTCCATGGAACGGGGTATCCTCATGTCTGCCGTAGCCCTTAAAGTAGAAGGGCTCGCCATTGATCAGGAACTGTCCGTCCCTCACTTGGACCGTCCGCACGCCGAACGGCAGCTCATAGACATCAACCACCTGCTCCGCTTGCAGAAGCTCAATCTTCAGGGTGTACAAGTAGGCGTTCAGCGGCTGCCATAGTCTGACAGATGGAATATCCAGTACACCGGACGGCTCCGTCCCTGAGCAGACCGTGTTCCCATCTTCATCCAGTACCGTAACCCGGACCTCGGCTTCGCCGCTAATGTCCACGCTATAGCGGACTATCCCTTGCCTCTCCTCCCCCTGCTCCTCCTTATAATCGGTCACTACAGTGACGTCCTGAACGAAGATGAGTGGCGTAGAGTAGATCCGCACCGGCCGCTGCAATCCGGCAAAGTTGAAGAAATCAAAGTTCGGCTGGTTCTTCACCCTAAGCTTCCCGTCCGGCCCTTCGGTCTCCGTGTACAGGCCAACAGGCAATGTGGTGTAATCCACGACGTTATGAACAGCTACCGTCAGCCGGTTCGTTCCAGGCCGGATATAGTCATTAATCACTCCCTCGAAGGGAAGGAAGCCGCCGGCATGATCCATCACCAAGCTTCCATTGATAAATACCTTCGCCTTATGGGTCGCCGACCCGAACCTCAGGACAAGCCGCTCATTCATGACGTTACGCGGAAGGGACAGCTCCCGCTCATACCAGACCCAGCCGACATGATTACGAATCTCCGGGCTTACGCCAAGATCATTGTAAGCCGAGGGCACCGCCATAGGGATCGTATCTGTGAGCTTCGATGCCTGCCAGCTCTCGTCCCAGCCGGAGCCATCGTCCAGCTTGAAATTCCATACCCCGCCCAGATCATACAGACTGCGGGTTTCCGTCATGATTGGATACAGCATGAACAACACTCCTATCTACTTTCTGTTCTCTTTTATTCAGGATTTGGAATCAATAATCTTCTGAATTTTGGTTTGTGCATGCTGAATCGTATCATCGATACTTTGACCGGACAGCATCATTTTATCGAACTCCTCCAGCAGCACCTTCTCCAGCTCGGCGTGATAAGGAACGGCCGTAGCTGCCGTAGTGGCTTTGGTATTCTCCAGAACATAGAGCAGGGAGGCTTTATCAATCATCTCCGGGTTTTTGCTGCCTGCAATGATCCGGTCGACCACATCATTCAGATCGGCTTTTTTCCAGGATGGGATATTCTTGCCTTGCAGCACAATCCCTTCGGTGGAGAACCAGCGGAGGAAAGTGTAGGCTTCGTCTTTATGCTTCGATTTGCTGTATATACTCAAGACATCCCCGCTCACATTCGCTGCAATCGGATCTTCAGCCTTCAGCTTGGGAGTCGGAGCAAACACCGTTTTGAAACTGGCAGGAATGGTCTCAGTCCCCCCGGTTTCCGGGATCAGGAAGGAGCCTGTGACCAGCATACTTGTATCCTGATTGAAATATTGCGGTCTGTAGTTCAGCTTCTGGCTGACCACCTCGGAATACGGTGTGGCAGAGCCTTCCGCTTCTCCCTGAAGACGCAGCTCAAGCGACTTACGCATGAATGGATTATCGATATTAGCTTTTTTGCCGTCATCGGTGGTCAGATTCGCATTCACCGATTGACCGAAGTTCTGCACCATGTATCCATATTGAATCCAGCTGTGGAAGTAGGTGCCGTACCGGGTTTTATCACCGTTTTTCTTCGTCATCGCCTTGGCGTACTCCATGTACTGATCCCAGGTCCAATCCTTAGGCAGCTCAAGTCCGGCCTCCTTCAGGTGATCCTCATTGATAATGACCAGACCCTGGGAGGACTTGCCGGGCAGTCCATAGATTTTGCCGTCAATGCTGGTATCGGCTGTATATTCATCCTTGAAATTAATGCCGTCCTTGGCCAGATAATCATCCAGCGGCTGGATCATGCCGAGCCCTGCACGCTGGGACAGGAAGGTCATGTTACTGAACATGAGGATATCCAGATCATCGCCCCCGGCCACCGCCAGGTCGAGCTTCTTATAATACTCGTTGGAGTTGTTGTCCTCTGCAGAGGCGAATTCCACCTTAATGTTCGGATGCTGCTTCTCAAACTCGGCAATGACGATATCCCAGTTGTCCATTTTTTTGGCATACCAGTTGCTAAGCTTAATGGTTACCGCTTGTTCTGCACCTGTTCCGGCACCTGTTGCCGCCGGCTGCTTCTCTGCATTGCCCGCGCCTCCGCAACCGGATACCAGCAGGGATAACAGCGGTACAGCGATGAATAGATTACGTTTTACTTTTGACATGATTTGGCCCCCTGTAATGTAATTAGTCTAGCCTTTGACACTGCCCATCGCAACTCCCTCAATCACCTGCTTCTGGCCGATCATGAAAATAATTAACAATGGCAGAATGGCTGATACGGCACCTGCCATCATCAAGGAGTAGAACTCGCCGCTGAAATCAGCGAATTTCCGGATGCCCAGCTGCAGGGTAAACAATGAATCGGAACGAAGGAAGATCAGCGGATTCTGGTAATCATTCCAGGTCCAGATAAAGCGGAGAATCATATAGGTAGCAAGGGCTGGCTGCACCAGTGGCATGGCAATCCGCATGAAGATCGTCCAGTGGCCCGCTGCATCAATCCGCGCCGATTCAATAATTTCATCATGGATTCCCAGGAAGAACTGTCTCAGCAGGAAGGTTCCCAGCACGCCGGAGGCGGCAAGCAGCACCAGCCCGAAATGGCTGTCGAACAGTCCAAGCCAGCGGTACATAATGAACTGCGGAACCAGAATGGCCTGCGTCGGAATCATGAAGGTGGCCAGGACAACCAGGAAGAGAATATCCCGCCCTTTGAAAATGATTTTGGAGAAGCCGTAAGCCGCCATGGCGGAAATAATCAGCGACAGCGCTGTAGACATCAGGGTAACCTTCGTCGTGTTCCAGTAATAGAGTGTGAACGGCACGGCTCCCGCCCATACCTGCTTGTAGTTCTCCACCGCATTCCATTTCGAGGGAATCCATTCTATCGGATATTTCATCACATCCAGCTCGGGCTTGAAGGAGGCGGAGAGCATCCATAAGAACGGCATGATGAACAGGATGCCCGCAACCCCCATGAAAACGGTAACAATAACACGGTTAAGCTTGATCGATCGCATGTGTATACCTCCTAGTAGTTGACCCATTTCTTTTGTCCGACCCATTGAAACAAGGTCACCAGCAGGATGAGGATCAGCAGAATAATGCCCATCGCCGAAGCATAGCCCGACTCCAGATTCACGAACGCCACCTCATACAGGTAGTAGACAATGACAGAGGTTGAGCCTGCCGGGCCGCCGCCGGTTAACACCATAATCAGATCGAAGACCTTGAAGGACCCGACAACTCCTGTGATAAGCAGGAAGAAGGACGTAGGCGACAGCATCGGCAGTGTAATTCTGAAGAATTGTCTGAGCGGTGAGGCCCCGTCCACATCGGCGGCTTCATACAGATCCCGTGAGATATTCTGAAGGCCCGCCAGATAGATGACCATATTGAAGCCGAGTGAAGTCCACACCATAATAATCATGACCGAGATCAGGGCGAACTTGGGATCAGCCAGCCACATGGGCGGATGCTCGAACCCTATAGATCTGAGGAAGCCGTTGATCGGACCGTTGTTCGGGTGATAGAGTACTCTCCAGAGCAGGGCGATGGCCACGAAGCTCGAGATGAAGGGCATGAAGTAGATCACTTTGAAAAAGGTTTTGAAATAGGTTGCCTTGTTGATCAGCACCGCCAGCACCAGCGCCAGGAACATCGCGACCGGAACGACGGCAATCATGATCAGGTTGTTGAAGAGCGAGCGGTGAAAGGACTCGTCCTGCACCAGCCGGGTGTAGTTATCCAGACCGACAAATTGAAACCCGTCCAGCCCGGATACAAAGTTCCAGTTCGAGAAGCTGATCACACCGGATAGGAGAATCGGAATAATTACCAGCGTTACGGTCAGAATGAGCATGGGGGCAATGAATAAATACCCTGCAATATTGTCGTAAAAGGATTGCTTGCGCATCTTGCTTATCCCGGGGCTGCCGGACCGTTTTGCCGTCCCCTCTTCAGTAATAACCTCCACTTTATCCACCTCTTTTTATGTTTGTAGCTTTATTATAGAAGGGCAAATTTCACAGCACATGCAACGAATTTATCTGTGGCGAAAACTTTGTATAGAATTATTTTTTCTAAATCGAAAAAATTATTGGATGAGCCGAACCGCAGAATCAAGTACCATAAGTCTGTGAAGGTCTACTACTGGAGGGATATTAATGAAAGAAAAGCACAGGCTCAGTCAGCTCTCCTTCCGGCAAAAGCTAATCCTTACCTCCATCGCCTGCCTTGTAATTCCGGCACTGGGGATGCTCTATATTACCAACGTCTATTCCAAGCTGATTATCCGCGAGCACTCCTTGGAGAAATCCACGCAGTCCCTGAGAATTGTCCAGTCGCAGATTGATGTCATCTTCGAAGAGATGGTGTCGGTGTCGAACTTCGTCCATTTCGATCCGGAGATCAAGACCCTGCTGGAGGATGCCAAGACCAATCCCGTAGCTGCGCGGACCCTGACCAGCCGCCTTGAGCAGGTGGCCGGAGATACCATCGATCTGAGGATCACTCTGCTGGATAAGGAAGGACATGCCTATTCCGATTATTCCTTCTATGATTATGATCCCCGGCAATTTCTGAAGCGGCGCTGGTTCTCCACTCTGGAGCAGCTCCCGCCGTATGACACCTTATTTATGGGAGCAGAAGACAATTACCTGACCTCCCTGCAGGCTGAGCAGCCGTATATCTTCATGACAGCGCGTGCCTTAAGAGAAGAAACGACTGCCGCTCCCTACGCCTACCTGATTGTCAGCCGCAGTGAGGCTTCGATCCGTGAACGGTTTGCTTCACTGGAAGAGGATGTGTATCTGCTGGATGAAGAGGAAAACATTCTGTCGAACCGGAACCAGGAGCTGATAGGCACAAGCTTTGATCAACTGCTGCCTGTAGATGAGCTGGTCTTCCCTGACATCGTCAAGTTCAAGGGGCAGAATCAGCTCCTCCTTGAACTGCCGCTGAAGTTTGCCAGATGGAGACTCATCAGTGTCGCTCCCTATGAGCAGCTGACGGAAAGGTTGAACGGGATTAACCGGACCGGCCTGATTATTCAGACGATATTTGCGGTCAGCTTCTTGTTCGCGCTGACGGTTCTGCTGCGGAGATTCACCAAGCCCGTGCTTGTCCTGGGCAAGGCGGCCCGCCGGGTGGAGGACGGGGATCTCATGGTGCGCTCGGGCATCCGGGGAGCCGATGAGATCGGCAGCCTGGGACACTCCTTCGATAACATGCTGGACCGGGTACAGCTGATGCTCAGGCAGGTGGAGACGGAGCAGGAATTGAAGCGCCAGGCAGAGATTGCGATGCTGCAGGCCCAGATTAACCCTCATTTTCTATTCAATGTACTTAGTTCGATCCGGCTGAAGCTGCTGATGAAGCAGGATGAGGAGAATGCTGCGATCGTCGGCTCCCTCTCCGCTATGCTGCGGGCCAGCTTCTCCAGCCGGGAGGAATTCGTCTCCATTGCCAGTGAGCTTGATTTCACGAAGCAGTATATGGAGTTAATGCGGTTCACGATGAGATATCCTACGGAATATGCAGTGCATGTGGACAAAGAGCTGCTGCTGGAAACGGTGCCGCGGTTCATCCTGCAGCCCATTATTGAGAATGCTTATAAGCACGGGTTCTTGCAGAGCGGAGGGCGGGTCGTCATCACCATCGGACTCGTTCAGTCCAGGCTGACCATTACCATCGAGGATAACGGCACGGGAATGGAGGAGCATACGCTCGCAGCCCTGCTTCAGCACATCAGGCAGAAGGATGCGGAGTTAGGTGCCCTGAGTGCTGACGGGACGCCAGTGGCAGAGTCCGCTCGCGGCATCGGATTAATCAACGTCTACCAGCGGCTCAAGCTAATCTACGGGGAGCGCTTCGAGATGAACATTGAGAGCATTCACGGGCTACGCACCACCGTACAGTTAATCATGCCCGTGAAGCGGATAGGAGCAGATAATCATGACCTATAAAGTAGTACTGGCAGACGATCATTATCCGGTGTTGGAGTATTTAAGCACTTCGATTCCCTGGGACACCCTCGGCCTCGAACTATCGGCTTGCTGCTCGGACGGCAGACAGGCCTGGGAAGCCTGCCAGCTGCATCAGCCGGATATTCTGCTTACGGATATCGGCATGCCGGCGATGAATGGACTGGAGCTAATCCAGAAGGCGCGGGAGGTGAACCCTCAGCTGCAGACGATTATCCTGTCCTGCCACGGGGAATTCGAATATGCCCAGAAGGCTGTGAAACTGAACGTGGCCGAATATATATTGAAGGAGAGTCTGCAGATCGATCAGGTGATTGCCGTATTGACGGAGGCGGTGGCCCGGCTGGAGGTGAAATTGAAATCCCGTAACCACTATCTCCAGATGGAGAAGCTGGTCAGCCAGAACCATGCCGCCATCCGGACCCGGTTCATCCGCATGTTCGTGGAGCAGCCGGTCTGGGATGAAGCCGAGTGGTACGGACAAGCCGAAGCGATGGGCATCAGCCTGCACACAGGCACACCGTATCTGCCTGTACTGGCGGTCCCGGAGCGCTCCTATGAGCTGGAGAGGCGGTTCGGCGGAGTGGTGAACCTGCAGTTCGTGATGGATAATGTGCTGCAGGAATTCCTGGAGATAGACGGCATTATCCAGTTCGCGCTGACGGAAAGGCAGTTCATCCTGTTCATTCCTTTGCCGCATATCCTCGTCCGCAATCTTTATGAGGAGTTCCGTGAACACTTCCGGCATGTCCAGAGAATGGCGAAGCTGCATCTGCGGATGGGAATTTCCTTCTTTTACGGGGAGGCTACTACAAGTCTGATCGACATTAAGAAGCAGATTCAGGCGCTGCTGGATTCCCATGCCCTGCGCTTCTATACCGCCGAGGGAGCGATTATGAAGCTTGCGCCTGTCCAGACCAGCGGCGAGGACCTGTTCATCCATTATTCGGAGATCCTTCAGCAGCTGAGGGACTGCATTCAGCAGGAGGACAGCTCACAGCTTGCAGCCAAGGTCAGGGAGATCAAGCAGTACATCGGGGACCAGAAATATCCGGTGGAGAGTGTGAAGAGCTGGCTGCTCAAGATGGTGATGGAGCTGGAATTGAAATATGTCGTCATGCAGAACTTCGTCAGCAACTTCAACAGTGAGCGGCTCCAGCGCTCGATCCAGGAATTCGAAACGCTGGAGCAGCTCATGGAATGGCTGGAGGAATTCCTGAAGGATAAAATACTCATGCTAAGCTCCATGTGGAAGCAGAATGTCCGCAAAGAAATAGCCGAAGCCAAACGTTATGTAATGAATCATATCAGCGAGAAGGTTGGCATGGAGGAGATGGCGAAGCGTCTGGGCCTGAACCCCACCCATTTCAGCCGGTTATTCCGTCTGGAGACCGGGCTGACCTTCATTGAGTATGTAACCAGGGTGAAAATGGAGCACGCCCGTGACCTCCTCAATCAGACGAACCTGACCATCGTTGAAATTGCGGAGCAGCTGGGTTATGACAACGTCAGCTACTTCATCAAGCTGTTCCGTAACTTCTCCGGCATGACTCCGGCGGAATTCCGGAAGTCCATCTAGTACAGCATCAGATTTAATTCTGTGAATAGGTCAGATCCCGGAGGTTCCGTAAAACGAAACTACACCGGCCGTTCGAGTTTGCTCCTAACGGACCTGAGAGACCCTATTCCCAGGAAAACGCCACTTTTTGCGGGTTAACGGACTGAGTAGCCCTTATCGTCTCTCTACAAGATGTTTAGAGTAGAAATTCCAAGAATAGGGTCATTGGGGTCCGTTCCTTTGCCCAAGTGGTGACTTTCATCCAGAATAAGCGCGCCTCAGTCCGTTATGCCGGGCAAACGCCACTAAGGGACAACTCCCGTCTTCGTCTGGGAATGGCATCTGAAGGGGTGGCTCCACTCCTGTAGTCCTTCAGGCATCAAGCGCCCCATCCACCAGTTTAAATCTGATGCTGCACTAGTTTTGTATACAACAACAAGCCGGAGGCAGACGCATAAGCGCCCGTCTCCGGCTTGTCCGTTGCCCGCTTCGGGCAGGGATTATCGCGCAACGGATGGCTCAGTATTTATCAATCTTGTACCAGAACAGAGGCAGCGGGAACCAGCCCGCGGGTGCCTCCACTGCCATATATCGGCCAAGCTGGGTAAGCAGAAGCGTCTGAGCCTGCTGCTTGCTGAGGACAACTGCATCCGGCATGGCAGACCGCTCGACACTCACGCCCTCTTCGTCCACCCGCGCCGTCACCGGCTGTCCGTCCATTACTGCAGAGAATTCTCCCGGGATAATGCCTGTGGTCTTGAACTTCAGCGTAAGGTAAGCCTTCAGGATGTTGGCGAAATCCAGAATATGATACATATCCGAATTCTCGATTACGAAGTCTTCGGCAATGCTGCCAAGCGCTGTGTTCAGCGGCAGGTCATATTCCGGCGCATGCAACGTTATTCGCCCGGCTCTGCTGTAGGCCATGTAAGCCTTAATCGTACGCTGAATATCATCCGCTTTCTCCAGCGCGAATTCAGCTATATCATCGCCCGTTTCGTTGACAACCAGATACCCGATCAGATTGCCCTGATCCAGAACGCCAAGTGCCTTTTGACAGAGTGTACCGAAAATCAGCGGCAGTTGCTCTAAGCTGCGTTCAACATAAGCAAGCCGCGAGGTGTTCAGGTTATGCGCAAATTCTGCTCCTCCTTCAACCTCAAACAGCGGACGGAAGGTTATTCCGGTGTCATTCACCCCTCTTAAGCCATGGCGCACATTGGCCTCTGCCACGGTATATTTGAACTTGACACCGCCAAGCGTGAAGCCGAAATACTCATATCTCTGCCGTTGTCCATATAATACAACCATATCACAGGTACCCCGCAGCTCTTCAAGCCACAGGTTCATAAGCGCTTTCATATGCCCTTCGCCTCGCGCACGCGGATGAACAGATACCGTACCCAGATAGCCGGTGCGCAGCGTATGGTCACATACCGTCAGTGACTCTGGAAAAACAGCCACCAGCGCACGCAGCCTGCCCTGCTCGTCCACAGCAACCTTATGCATGGCGGAAGAATCTACACTTGTGTCATAGGCCTTGGGCATCAGGACCTCAAAATCAAAGCGGAAGGAAAGGTTGGCCAAATCTATGTATTCCTCGCGTTCGTGCGGAGCTGCCGTTCTGTATTTAACCATTGTGTCCTACCCTTTCAGTCTATATATTCAACTGCCTCCCTGACTATATTCTAGAGGCATCTCCCATCTCCTGCTCAGGTCACTCTGATTTCCGCCGCTTGGCCGCAGCCTCATCAATCGCCTGCTGGATATTGGCCAGTGCGGTCTCCAAGGGCTGTCCGGCAAGATACTGGTTGACGCCCTCCAGAATCTTCACCTGGAGCGACTCGGTCGATACCGTATGCGGCCAATAGAGCGTGGCGTCCTCGCGCGTTACCGCAGCGGCAATGGACGAGACCGAATCGCTCCGGTCCGTCGGGGCCGAGATGACCGAAGGCACTGCCAAAGCGCCTGCGGCCAGCTTCTCCTGCGTAGCCCTGCCGTTCATGAACGCCACGAACTGCTTGGCCTCCTCGGGGTGCTCCGTCCGCGAGCTGATCACCCGGTACGTGCCGACATTGATATTCGGCACCGTCCGCACACTGCCCGGCACCATCATGAAGCGGATATCCTGAGCCGGATTCCGCTCCTTGATGCTGGGGATGTCCCAGGTTCCGGTAATAATCATGGCCGCCTGGCCTGTGCCGACCAGATCCTTGGCCTGCTCATGCTTCAGGCTCTTCCAGTTCGGCGGCACGAACCCCCGGTCGATAATCTCCCGGTGCTTCTGGATGGCATCCACGAACACCGGATCATGGGTCCGGATCTCCCCGCTCTCCAGCTTCTTCGTCCAGGCGGCATCCGCCCCGTTATCCGACATGATAGACCCCCAGAAGAACTGGGCTGTGGACCACTCCGCATCCATTGCCACCGGAATAAGCCCTTCCTGCTTCAGCTTCACGCAGAGCGCAAGGAACTCGTCCCAGGTGCGCGGAACCTCCAGCCCGAGAGAGTCGAACAAGGTTTTGTTGTAGAGCAGCCCGTCACTGTGCATGACCTCGGGCGCTCCGTATACCCGGCCGCCCACCGTAACCGGCAGCAGGGAGTTCGGGTAGAATTCCTTGAGGAAATCGGCTCCGGTCAGGTCCAGGTACATATCGCTCCGCAGAGCGCGGAATTCCTCGAACAGGCTGGGCGACCACGTATCGAATACATCCATCGGCTCACCGCCCAGCAGCCGGATCTTGATCCCCGCCGTATAATTATTGTTCTGGATGAAATCTGCATCGATCTGAATATGGGGATACAGCTTCTCGAATTCGGCAATCGCATCAAAATACACTTTGCCTGCTTGCGCCGTATCCAGCAGATAGCTGGAGTACCGGAGGATGACGGGTTCGCGGGTGTCTGCTGCTCCGCCTCCGCCAGACAGCAGGGAAGCGTCTGTACTGCTCCGGGCATCACAGCCGCCAATCATGAACAGCAGCAGAACAATGCTGCCCCCGATACCGGGTCTCCACTTCTTCATGACGCTTCCCCTTCCTTAATCTATTCTCCGTTCGCTTCTGTAACGTTCTTGCCCTATCGTTATATTCTGACCGATTCCATAGATTGCAGTCAACGGACAATCAGAGCTTGCCCCCCGAAGTTGCAATGCCTTCGATAAATTGTCGCTGGAACAGGATGTAGATGAGCAGCATCGGCCAAATGGCCAGCACGGAAGCCGCCATGAGCTCCGGATAGTCCACGGCGAAGGCGCTTTGAATCTTAGCCAGGGCCGAGGAGAGGGTCGCCGCGTCCGAGCTTGTGTTGACGATCATCGGCCACATCAGGTCCTTGAAGGAGAAGAGGGCTGTGAATATCCCGAGGGCCACCAGACCGGAGCGGACCAGCGGGAGCATGATTCTGGCGAAGGTCTGGCCGATATTGCAGCCGTCGATCTTCGCCGCCTCCTCCAGCTCCTTAGGCAGGCCCATGAAGAATTGTCTCAATAAGAAGGTGCCGAAGGCACTGACCAGCCCTGGAAACAGCAACGCAAAGATCGTATTGCGCATCCCCAGCGTATCGACCATCAGATATTGCGGGATGATGAAGATCTGGGTCGGCACCATCATCTGGAACAGCACCAGACTGAAGCAGAAGTCACGCCCCGGAAATCTTAGTCTGGCAAAAGCATACGCCGCCATCGCGCTGAACATCACCGCGCACAGCACCCTTAGAGCCATCATCGCAAACGTATTCCAGTACAGGATCAGGAAGTTATTCTGCCGCCATACCTCCAGATAATTCTCCACCCTCCAGGTCTTGGGGAAAAAGATAAACGGATTCATCGAGGTGGACTCCGTAACCGACTTGAACGAGGTCAGCACCATCCAGACGAACGGAAGAATCATCGCGGCTGCTCCCAGGAGCAGCACAAGTTGGGCTAAGATACGGTTAAGTTGTTTATGTTTGGCCATAGTGCCGCCTCCTACATGTAGTTGACCCATTTTTTTTGCGCTCGCATCTGGAAGAAGGTGATGATCATGATCAGCGCGAGCAACACCATTACAATCGCTGAGCCATAACCCTTGTTCGAGTACTTGAACGAGTTATTATAGAAGAGATACACAAGCGATACTGTATGGTCATAGGCCGGGTTACTCACATCGATCATCATATAGATGACATCGAACACTTGCATGGCCTGGATAATCGTGGTCACCACAACAAAGAACAGGGTTGGCGTTACAAGCGGCAGGGTAATCACGAAAAATTGGCGTACCCGGCTGGCTCCGTCGATATCCGAAGCCTCGTAGTAGTCCTTCGGGATCTCCTGCAGACCGGCGAGCAGCAGCACCATATTATAGCCGATGACACTCCAGATTCCGATCACCGCGATGGATAAGATCGCTACCCTCGGGTCCGTCGTCCAGTTGACGGCCGGAAGGCCCAGCTTGGACAGCCCGTAATTAATGAGGCCGTAGTGCTGGTTATACATCCAGCGCCATACCATGGTCACTGCCGCAGGAGCGGCGACCATCGGAATGAAATAGATCGTGCGGTACAGCGAGCGGCCCGCGAGCTTACCGTTCAGCAGGACGGCCACCAGCATGGCGATGGCAATGCTGACAGGAACGACCAGCAAGGTGTAGAGCAGTGTATTGCCGACAGCATGCCATACCTGGGGATCATGAATCAGCTTGCGGTAATTCTCCCATCCGATGTAGATATTGCCTTTGCCGAAATCTCCGCTCTTGAAGAAGCTAAGGTAAGCGGTCTGCACTATTGGAATGAAGTTGAGGACGATAAGGCCGATCATCGTTGGCGCAATCAGGAACCAGCCCCAGGACCATTCATTCCAGGTTTTGGCTCCAATTTTCCTCTTGACGGTATGATTCATCTGCTTCCCTCTCCTATCAAACTTGCGGCAGCCCTGAGGCTGCCGCAGGCATATGACTCTTGCTTATTTCTCTTCCGCCAGACTCTCATTCATCACCTTCGCTGCATTACGGGCTGCTTCCTCTACGGACACCTTGCCGGAGAACGCCGGCTTCAGCGCTTCATAAGCCTTGTCTTCCCAGACAGCCGTTGTATTGGAATACGGACGGATTACGCCATAGCTGACCATGTCAACGAATGCCTTGATGTTGAAGGTCTTGTTCGAATCCACCCACTTGTCAGCCGCGCCTTTGTACGCCGAGATGGCAACGCCCAGCTCCGCCTGGCGCTCCTGGCCGGTCTTGGAGCTTAAGTATTCCACGAACTTCCACGCTTCCTCCGGATGCTTCGTCTTGGCGTCAATCGCATTGCCCAGACCATTGTAGATGGAGGCCTGCGCAGCCTTCTTGGGCAGGACGGCCACATCGAAATTCTTCGCCATGAATTCGTTCTCTGTGAACCCGCTCAGGTTCCATGAACCGAACAGGCCCATCGCCGCCTTGCCGTTCTTCAGCAGATCGGCACGCTCGGCATCTCCGTACACCTCAGGGGACAGTCCGTCACGTACGAAGCTTATATAGAAATCCAGGGCTTCGATCGTCTTCGGATCGTCATAGCCTGACTTCTTGTCCGCTGTAATAATGGTGCCGCCATTCTGATAGACGAAGTTGTAATACCCCTCCTGGTTGTGCATCGGCGCGAGGAAGCCGTATACCCCATCCTTCGTGAGCGCTTTCGCGGCGCTGTGAAGATCATCCCAGGTCCAGTTCTCATCCGGGTATTTCACACCCGCCTGGTCAAACAGCGTCTTGTTGTACCACAGCCCGATGGTGTCGAAATCCTTCGGAACCGCATATTGCTTGCCCCCCAGATTATAGATCTGGTTCAGTCCTTCCGGGTAATTCTCCAGCTTGACGTCCTCGCTCTTACTGATGCGGTCTGTCAGGTCAAGCAGCATGCCGTTATTCGCGTAGCGGTAGATCTCATTGGAATGCATCCAGAAGACATCCGGCAGCGAGCCGCCGGTGGCTCCCGCTTCCAGCATCGTCCAATAATCGGACCAGCCGGTCACCTCGATATCGACCTTGATGTCCGGGTTCTTGCTCTCGAATTCATCGGCAATGGTCCGCAGACCCTTCTCCTGATTGGAATCCCAGATCGCGTAGGTCAGCTGGACCTTCTCTCCGCTTGCCGCCTGGGTGGCCGCTGCGGCATCCGTTGCCTCTGCCGGTGGTGAAGCCGATGTATTGCTGTTGCCGTTGCCACTGCCGCAAGCGGTCAAGGTGGCCGCTGCAAGCAGGATGGACAATACGGTTGCTAAGCTTTTTTTCTTCACTAGAATTACCCCCAACTTCCATTTAGGATGTGCTGCATCTGCTGCACCTCCAATAGTAGGTGAAGGGGGCAGGTATCGAAATGGCTGTTTTTTACGGAACATTTCCTTTTTTTGACCAATCCCCTGAAGATACAAAAAGTGCACCCGCAGCGGATGCACTTCTTTTACAGACTCTGTTCTTTTTTTGACAATTGCCGTTCTAGCCCCGGTATTCCTCAGGACTCATCCCGCTCAGCTTCTTGAACAGCTTGCTGAAGTACGCGGTGTTCGGATAACCCACACGCTCAGCAACCTCATAGACCTTGATGTTCCTGTCCCTGAGCAGGCTCTTGGCCTTCTCCATGCGCAGCCGGGTCAGGAAGCTGACGAAGTTCTCGCCGGTCTCCTGCTTGAATACCCTGCTGAGATAGGAGGCGTTCACGTTGATCCGGTCCGCTACGGATTGCAGGGAGATATCCTCCGCATACAGCTGCATGATGAGTTCACTCGCTTGCTCTGCATAGCTCCGGGAGGATTCGCCTTCCGACATCTGCGCCCTGCACTGCTCCAGATAACCGGCGACGGTCTGGTGCAGCCCCTCCAGACTCTCTTCATGGAGAATGCTCTCGTACACCGTAAGCCCGGCTTCATTCGGCTCGGGAAGCGCCGGGAAGCAGGACAGAATGGCGCCAAGCATCCGTATGTAGGTCGAACGCGCCGCCTGCTTCGTGCAGCCCTCCAGCAGCATAGTATCCTTCAGGCTGTTCAGGAAGGCAAGCGCCCCTTCGCTTCCGCTCTCGGTATCCTGCCTGAACTTCCGCATGCAAGGCTTGTCGATGAACAGCCGCTCCCCCCTTCTCTGACGGCTCCTGGCCTTATCATAGAAGGACAGGCCGCTCCCGCTGGCGAAGAACAGCTCGTCAAGCGCCATGTCCGCCTCCTGATAGGCCTGCTTCAGGCCGCCAAAGCCGGGAGCCGGACCGCTGACGCCGATGGACAGCGTCAGCTTCAGGAAATCCTTCATAGCCGCCTGAATCTTGGCGGCCGCGCGTTCAATCTCCGCGCGGACAATGCGCCCCTCCGGCCCGAGGTCCAGCAGCAGCACATATTCCGCAGAGTTCATCACAATGATCTCCTTCGCCCGCTTGCGCGGAAGAATCTCTTCAAGAATATTGGTGACTGAATAACGCAGCAGCTTCTCATCCTGCTCCACATACTTGCGTCTATGCTGTTCAAAATGGTTAATCCGCAGCTTCAGGAGCACCATCGGCGCATCTGCCAGGCGGATGCGCAGAGATTCGCGGTTAACCCGCACATCCCCGGCGGCCTTGAAGCCGCTGATCAGCTCCTTAAAGAGCGTCTCCTTCAAATACCCGATGCTCTCCTTGTAGGAGCCGGGGGGCATTCCGGAGGAGCTGCCTGCGGAGAGGCGGACCGCCCGCTTCTTAACCGTCTCCAGCACATGCACCAGCTCGTGCGGCTTCATATCGCTCTTGATCAGATAGTCCGCCGCCCCGAGCCTGAGCGCCTCCTGGGCGTACTGGAATTCCTCCAGACAGCTAAGGATGACGAATTGCCCGCCGATGTCCAGCCGCCGGGCCTCCCGGATCAGCTCCAGACCGTCCATCACCGGCATTTTGATATCCGTAATAATCAGATCCGGCCGGTGGGTCCCGGCCAGTTCCAGCGCTTCGCGCCCGTTAGCGGCCTCCCCCAGAATCGTAAATCCCTCATCTTCCCATTGAATAATCGATTTCAAGCCGATACGCATTAGCAGCTCGTCATCCACGATAAGCACACCCAGCATACTCAATAGGCCCCCTTCCTGTCCCGAATGGGAATTGTGATTACGAATACCGCACCTTGCCCCGGACTGCTCTCGAACGATACCCCGTACGGCTCGCCGTATAACCGGCGTACCCGCTGATGCACATTGATAACGCCGATGCCGCCGCTGTCCTCTGCACCGCAAAGCCTGCTGCGCAGCTTCGCTGCCGCCTCAGCGCTCATGCCCGCACCGTTGTCTCTGACCGTAATGGTGAGTTCAGCATTACCGGCCCGCCGGACCTCGATAGACAGCAGCCCGTCCTCCTGGTCGGCAATTCCGTGAAAGATCGCATTCTCGACCAGCGGCTGGATGCTCAGCTTCGGAATCTCCTGCTCCGCAAGCGTCTCCTCCACTTCCGAATGGAACTCGATCCGGTTGAAATACCGCACCTTCTGAATGATTATATAATGGCCGATGTGCTCCAGCTCCTCACGGATCGGCACCAGCCGGTTGTCCGTCTTGGCAGTATAACGGAGCATGGAGATCAGCGCTCCGGTCATCTCAACAATTTTCTCCGACTGCTGCATGGTGGCGATCCATTTGACTGAATTCAGCGTATTGTACAGAAAATGCGGACTGATCTGGGCCTGCAACGCGCGAATTTCAGCCTCGACCTTCTGCTCCTGCTCCACGTAGATCCGCTCCACCAGCTGCTTGAGTTCAGCGGACATCTGCTCGAACCGGCTGGCCATGACACCGATCTCATCATTCGAGCGGACCGCCGGGAGATTATCGAATTTCCCTTGCTCCACCAGCGTCATATTGCGGATCAGCTGCTTGATCGGCCGGGTGATCAGATTCGACATGTACACCGAGCTGGCCAGGGCGAACAGGATAAGCACGACAGCAATCGTCCACAGATTCCGCTTCAGGATGTCGCCTTCCACCGCGAGCTCTTCCACGGGCATATACATATAAGTCTTCCAGTTATGTTCCTCAAATGGCGACTGGATCAGAATATAGTCCTTGCCGGATACACGGACAATCTGCCTGCCTGAACCTGCGGCAAGTTCTTCCTCACGGACCGGGAAAAGTGTCCTGAACGGCTTGCCGATCAGGTTATAATTGTTGTTGAATATAATTATGCCGCTGTCATCGGTAACAGTGAAGGCCGAACGGTTGCCTGCCTCCATCCGCTTGTTCAGCCGGTTGATGAAATCTATGTCTACACTTACCGCCATTACGCCGATCAGCTTGCCGTTCTCCATATCGAAGATTTTGCGCAGATTATAGATCGTCCAATTGCTGTCCGCCTTGGTCTGCAGGTCCAGCCGGGTCGGCAGATCGCGCGTAATATCGTCAGAACGCAGGAATTCGGCGAACCAGTCCTCCTCACGGGGGTTATACGTATAATCGACAGGCTTGTTCGGGGCCACATAGAGGTCGCTGCCGTTCACCAGATTGTAGACATAGATAGAGATGGCGCGGTCCTTCATAGTGATGTAATTCATCAGCAATTGCGTGGCCTGCAGTTCGTTCGTCACGGAGCTGTCGTGCAGATAGTTCTGTACCGGGTAGTTCTCCTGCGAGACCGCTGAGATGTAGCTGTTAATCCCATAACTGGCGATGAGAGAAATCTGCTTCGTGTCCTCCAGGAATTCCTCGATGCGGATATTCGACTGTCTCGTCACATCGGCCAGCAGGTCCGTATATTTACGTTCAAGCATCTGCTGGGAGGAGATATAGGAGTTAGCGAACAGAATCACGACCGGAATCAGAATGGCCAGCAGGAAAAAGAACAGCATCTTGTTCTTCACGCTCACAAAACGGCGGCTGGGCTTCAAGGTGAAGGGAGCTTTCAAGTCATAACCTCCGGCGGCAGAGTTGGTGGAATACCTTTGTAGAATACCTTTAATGATAGACTCCCGGCTGCTTTCCCGCCACCCTGCTCTGCATGTCTTTTTTTTACTCTTTTCGTTCCCTTTTTTACATGTAGGGGGATTACGGGGAAAGGGCTGGCAGGATTCTACGGCTCCCGCCTCAGCTTCCCTGTCTGCCCGCTCCAGGCAGTAACCCAGAGACGTAAAGAAAGGAACAAAAACAGTAAAAAAGCTTGATTTTATAGTAAGGGTCATTCACTTAACATTCTCGGTGAAGCGAACAGCCATGACAGGGAGGTTGCGGTGCCTATGCGGAGATAGCGGAGATAAGTGTTAGTGAATAGAGAATTGTTCAAGTGCGCAGACCGTTCTATTAGGACAGGTATCCCCAAAAAAACAAAAGAGGTGAGTATCTATTGAGGCTATATCTTAAGCGTTCACTGATATCTATACTGGCAATTCTGACTCTCCTGCCCTCCAGTTTGGCAAGCGCTTCCACAGCTCCGGCCGCAGACCCGGTTCCTGTGGAAGATTCTGTATGGATGACTGATTCGGAGTTAGTGACCAATCCGGTTACGGCACCTGATTCCGATGAAACCCCTGCTTCCCCGGCGGAGCCGGATGCTGCTGCGGTAGCGGATGCTGCTGCACTGCCGGAGGCTGCTCCTGTTCAGGAGACTGCGCCGGATCAGCTCCAGTTGAAGACCGCTGCTGAGGCGGTCCCGCTGTTCCAGTGGAGCTTCCGCTCCGGGCAGGTGCTTGACCGCACCTCGGTGGTAAACAGCGTCTACCCCGATGCGGCCGCTGAACACGCCGAGCTTAAGGGAGTAGCTGCCATTGTCTATGACGACCAGCGCGGAGACGTCCTCTCTTTACCCGGCGGCGGGAACGGTACTGCCTGGCTGAAGCTGCCCGATCAGCTCTACAGCAGGATCAAGGATGAACTGTCCATCTCCTTTTGGGCCAACATCGACTCTTCGGCTAACGCCTATAACCGTCTGCTGTCCTCCACAATTGCCGAGAAGGGGCTGAGCAATGCCGGGGTAAGCGGCTGGCAGGACTCCGAGTTCATTATCATCGCCGGGGACGGCACGTTCAGCAACCGGATCTATACCGGCACGAATCCAAGTCAGATTGCCAGCTACAAAGGCGATATCGTCTGGAACCGTAACCCGGCCAAGGGCAAGTGGCAGCAGGTGACCGTCACTATAACCAGCAGCGGGGCCTATGAGGTATACCTGGACGGTGTTCCTGTTGGCATCAAAGGTCTGGATCAGAGCAAAAGCTCATCAGGAGCGACCATGCCCTCCGTTCTGGAGCATTTTTTCTCGCGTGATTATCTGAACGCCCTGAAATTCAATGATTTCGGCAGATCGCTCTATACCTCGGATGGAGATATCAAGGGGAAATTCGACGATCTGCGGATCTACAATGTCCAGTTAAATGCCAATCAGGTCAGCGCACTCTATGCAGAGACGAAGCATGAAGAGAACACTTCAGCCAAGCCGGCCAAAATCTCGGTTGATCTGGCAGACCGCTCGCTCGGACCTGTATTCCATGGCTCTTCCGGCGCACTGTATGCGATCAGCGAGCCGAATGTGCCGGATATCAATACACTGATTCCGATCAAGCCCTCGCATATCTCCCAGAAGCCGCCGAACGGCATCCAGCACCCGACTGGTGACGCGCTGCGGGTGTCGGACTATTTCTTCGAGGCTGGCGGGGAAGCTGTAAATATCGTTATGCAGGATTATTATCAGCATTGGTACTATCCGTCCAGAACGGCTAACGAATATATTCAGGAAGCCGTCATTCCGATTACAACGGCAGTCAAAGCGTATAAAGAGCAATGGGCGGCGGCGAATCCGGGGCGGGATGCGGATGCCAGATTCATCTATATCCCGTTCAATGAGCCTGAGCAGAACAATACCCGTTATCCCCAGCTGCTGGCGGATAACCAGATAGGCAAGAATTCAAGAGCTGTATTCAACAGCGACTGGCTGGCGGTAACGAAGAAAATCAAGGAGATTGACCCCGGTGCAGTCATTTCCGGAGTGAATCTGACCCAGTACGGAGCCAAGGTATTCGAGGATTTCATTCCCTACTGCGTAGAGAATGACTGTCTGCCGGACATTATCAGCTGGCATATGCTGTGGGACAAAGCCTTCAACCAGGCTCCCTCGAACGTAGCAACCTTCCGGACGGTGGAAGCGGGGTCCGTGCAGCGCTATAAAGAGCTGTACCCGGACCGGACGGTTCCCTTCCCGATCAAGGTGGACATCAACGAGTATGCCGCTACCTCGGAGATTGCCGTAGGCGGATCGCTGATTCATTACATTGCACGTTATGATGAGCTGAAAATGAACAGCATGCTGCCGTATTGGAACACGGCCAACTCCTACGGGTCCCTGCTCGCCGGGCAGAACGAGCCTAACGGGGCATGGTGGCTCTACAAGTGGTATGCCGATATGATGGGCGGCGACATGGCCAAGATTGAGGTCATCAACGCCAGACATGAGAATGATGCCTTCGGCCCCGGCTTGTACGGGCTAAGCTCCATTCAGGACAACAAAAAGCAGGTCAGTATCGCGTTCGGAGGCACACAAGGAGACGGCCAGATCGTGTTCAATAACGTGACCGGCAATGGGAACAGCCCCTCCTTCCTCACAGAAGCAGAAGCGGTGCATATCACCGTATGGCATGCTGGATATACGGGCTTGACCGGATTTCTCGTAGAGCCTACCCAGATCCTGGACCGTGATTATCCCGTCAAGAACGGCTCGGTCACACTGGATGTCAACCTGAACGATTACACCTCGGCGTATTATGCAGTCATTACTCCGGCTGTAGATCATGCCCCGAAGGAGACTTTCTATAAGCGCTTCGAGGCTGAGAATGCGCAGGTGCGGACCAATGTGACCCTGACGGATCACTATCCGCGCAAGAGTACCGGACGCTCCGCCTCGAACGGCCAGTACGTCCAAGGCATCAAGGCTGCGGACAGCCTGGTGAAGTGGACCGATGTTACGGTTCCGGCAGACGGGAGCTACCGTCTGGATCTGATTGGCGGCAGCGGCGCAACCTCCACCCTGCGCAATCAGTCCAATACCGGAGATGCGAATCAGCGCATCAATTCCGAATGGTTCATCAAGATTGACGATCAGCCGGCAACGAAGGTGGTTCTGCGTGCGGATTACAACATGCAGCTGCTAGGAGGCAATACGATCTTTGCCGATCTGACGCAAGGAACGCATTCCATCGGCATCAGCAAATACAACCCGGATACGGGAGAAGCAGGCCAGGGCGAATCCACCCTTGACGCGATGGAATTAACTTATAGCGGTGTGTTGGGCGCAGAGCCGAGCTACCGTGTTCAAGCGGAATTCGCCGACTATGATTCTGCGCTGGGATTATCCAGAGAGAGCAGCCTCGAAGGCTTCGAGGGTGCCGGATATGTGACCGGCTACGGCAGCAGCCAGAACGCCAATACCCGCTTTGTGGTAAGTGTGCTGCAAGACGGCATGTATGATCTGCAGATCCGCTATGCCGCATCGGGCGCAGGCAAATTGCAAATTCAACATGACCGCAAGCCACTCGTGGATCTGCCTGTTACCGATACCGGAGGACAATGGCAGACCGCTACAGTACCAACCTTCTTACGCACAGGCATTAACCTGATCGATGTGCGGTCCAGCGCTGCGCTTAGCCTGGATTATATTAACGCAGCCTTCGTCAGCCAGACTTCTGTATATTCCGTTGAAGCAGAGGCGGCAACGGTCGTAGGTACTCCGGCCGGCTCCGAGCTGCCGCTCATCCGCGAGGATGCCTTTGCCAAATATGCTTCAGGCGGCAAATATGTGAACGGCATTACCTCCTTCGACGGAGCAGAGCGGTATCTGGAGCTTAAGGACATCACGGTGTCCAAAGCAGGCACTTATAAACTGGTTGTTACCTACGCGAACGGTGAAAGTGCGGGGACACATGCCTACAACAATGACGTTGTTGAACGGTATGCGCAAGTAAGCGTCAACGGGGGCGAGCCGCAGACGGTCTTTTTCAAGAACACCATCTCATGGCAGCAGTTCGCCACACAGACCTTTGATGTTGAACTGAAAGCAGGCACCAACAGCATCCGTTTCTCCAACAATAATACGTATGACGGCGGCTCCAATCCTTATGGAGGAACCGGGGCGCAAGGCTTCACTCCTTACACAGCGGTTCCGCGCCAATACGCGCCTGCGTTCGACCGGTTCGATATTTATGCGCGGCATACGCTTGCGATTGACGACGGCGGCAATAACGGCGGCGGTGATCCTGGCGGCGGTAACAACGGCGGCGGTGATCCCGGCGGCGGCAATAACGGCGGCGGCGATCCTGGCGGCGGTAACAACGGCGGCGGCGATCCTGGCGGCGGTAACAACGGCGGCGGCGATCCTGGCGGCGGCAATAACGGTGGCGGTGATCCTGGCGGCGGCAACAACGGCGGCGGCGATCCTGGCGGCGGTAACAACGGGGGCGGCGATCCTGGCGGCGGTAACAACGGCGGCGGTGATCCTGGCGGCGGTAACAACAACGGCGGCGAAACTGGCGGCGGCAATAACAACGGCGGTGGCACTACCGTTGGTACAGTCACCCCTGTTCAGCCCGAAGCACCAAGCGGCAGCGGCCATTTGACCGTCGAAGCAGAGGTGACAGGAACCACTGCTACAGTCACACTGGATGCGCAGAAAGTAAAAGCGGCAGAACAGATCACCGTCTCGTCTCCGCTCGGCACCTTCCACTTCCCTGTAAAAGCGGTTGATACCGCAGCTTGGGGACAGCAATTGGGAACCGGGGACTGGAAGCTTAAGGTCAGTATGACGGTCCTGCCGGAACAGCGGCAGCAAGAGATCCTTCAGGCTGTTCTGGCAGCCCAGGGCAAATTAATCAGCCCTGCCATTGAATACACGGTAACAGCTGAAGCCAACGGACGCACAGTCGAGATTCCAGGGTTCAAGGGCAGCCATTCCCGGGGCACCCTGCAGCTCGACAGTCCGGCAGACAGCCGGAATACGACCGTGGTCCGGATCGGGAAGGACGGAAGCTTCACCTTCGTCCCGGCGGTCTTCAACGGCACCGGTGTAACCTTCTACAGTCCAAGCAACGGGACATTTGCGGTAATTTCAAGCAACAAGACATTCGCGGATATCAAGGGGCACTGGGCACAGCCATCCGTCGAAAAGCTGGCCTCCAAGTACATCCTCACCGGCTTAACGGACAGCAGGTTCGCACCGAACGCTACCACAACGCGCGCGGAATTCGCAGCGATGATGGTTCGTGCGTTAGGCTACTCCTCCTCCGGTTCGGCAGATGTTTCGTTTAAGGATACCCCCTCCGGCGCATGGTACACCGGAAGTGTCGGAACAGCCGCTGAGCTGGGTCTGGTGCAGGGCGGAACGGACAATAATTTCCGGCCGAACGACATCATTACCCGCCAGGAGATGACCATTATTCTGGTTAAGGCGATGGCCCTTGCAGGCTCGCCGCTCCCAGCTTCAGAGCTTCAGCCTGCAGCCTTCAAGGATGCAGATAAGATTGCGGGCTGGGCGCAGCAGGATGTGGCCAAGGCGGTTCAGGCCGGCCTGATCACCGGTACACCTGCCGGGCAATTCCAGCCGGGTCAATCCGCAACCCGTGCGGAAGCGGCAACCGTCATCCTCCGCTTGCTGTCACAAGCGAAATTAATGAACTAAGCTATGCTATCAACACCATAAAAATCAAGCAGAGTAGCGATTCTCCAATAGCAGGAGAATCGCTGCTCTGCTGTTTTTGGTTTATGGAGGCTTGTTTATAGAAGGCAGCTTACATTTCTTGCACTTCATTTATTGGTCTTGCATCTGTAGTTTGTATGTTATAATATATTAAAAAATGTTATGACATACGTCAGGAGTGATGCAGTGCAATCGCCAGTATTAGCTATTGGAGAACGGTTAAAAGAAATACGAGCAACTAGAAATCTTACACTTGAAGATGTTTCTCAACTTACCGATGTAAGTAAGCCCATGCTTGGACAAATTGAAAGAGGGCAGTCTTCACCAACTATTACAACTCTTTGGAAAATCGCAGTAGGCTTAAAAGTTCCTTTATCTTTATTATTGGAAGAGCTAGAAGAGGAGTGCAGTGTGGTTGATACACTGTCCAAAAACGCTATCCTCGAAGAGGATGGAAAAATGAGAGCCTTTCCTGTTTTTCCTTTTGACCCTACCCGTAACGTTGAAATATTCTATATCGAATTTGATCCCGGATGCCAGCATCCATCTAAAAAGCACCTTGATGGTGTGGAAGAATATGTTTTTGTGGAGCAAGGTATGTTAGAAATGGTAGTCAACAACAAAAAAATTGTTCTAAAAGAAAAGCAAGCACTCCGCTTTCGGGCTAATGTTTCTCATTCCTATAATAATCCCTATCAAGAACCATGTGTCATTTACAACATGATTTTTTACCCAAGAGCATAGGCAAGTTTCATCTATGATCTTCTAGACAATATTTAAAAATGAGGTGTGATGATTATGGCAATTGAAAAAGTAAAAGATTTTTTCAAACAATATGGGATGGATTCTCAAATTAAAGAATTTGAAGTATCTAGTGCAACCGTAGATTTGGCTGCATCTGCATTAGGTTGTGAGCCAGAGAGAATCGCAAAAACACTTTCTTTTATGGTAAATGGACAAGCTGCTTTAGTAGTTGCCGCCGGGGATGCAAAAGTGGATAACAAAAAATTCAAAGAGTATTTCAAAACAAAAGCAAAAATGCTTTCTCCAGATGAAGCCATTGATAGGGTTGGTCATGCAATTGGAGGTGTTTGTCCATTTGCTATTAAAAATGATGTCTCTGTTTATCTAGACATCTCTTTAAAACGTTTTAAGACAATCTATCCAGCTTGCGGGAGTAGCAATAGTGCGATTGAACTTACAATAAAACAATTAGAACAATACTCTAGTTATTCAGAGTGGATTGATGTATGTAAAGGATGGAATGATTGCACATAAAACTGGAATTTCCGTGGTACCGCCAAGTTATCACCCATGGGACGCTTTCAAAAGTTCCACCCAAGACCCAAGTGTAAACATACATCCTACTCCAAACAAAGGGGCGTCCCAAGCAGCCATTATATGGCTTATGGGACGCCCCTTGCTGTCTCGGCTTACTCCACCGCGCTCAGATACACTTCAAATGCGGATAAGGTCGGGCACCAGCGTGATTTATCTATGGTCAGGCGGATATACCTTGCCGTAACCTCCGGGAATTTGAGAATACGCTTGTGTCCGACAACCGTACATTCACTGAACCTTTTCCAGATAGCTCCGTCCAGATATTCCAGATGAAGCTGTTCGATACGCTGGCCTGACTGGATATGCTCCTTGAGCACGATCGTATCGAAGGACTGCTCCGCCTTCAGATCAATCTCAATGGAAGCCTGCTCCGTACCTTCCTCCGGGCACCAGAATGTATCTTTATTCCCGTCCAGTACCCGGCCGGCCGCATTGGCCTCTCCCGCCGTCTCCGTTGCGGTGGCCTGAGCCTCCGCGGCGAGATTATGTGCGAAGGTGGACCGGATTACCTTTCCCAGCTCGGCCATTCGCCGGGCATCGTTCTCATGAATGAGACCGCGCTTGTCAGGCGGAAGATTGAGGAGGAACGTCGAGTTCCCGCCAACCGACTTATCATAGATGTCCAGCAGCTCTTCGAGGCTGCGGACCTGGTCGTCCTCAGCAGCGTGGTAGAACCAGCCGGGCCGGATCGAGGTATTCACTTCCGCCGGATACCAGACGAGCTCCTTCCCGGCGATGGCTTCCCGGCTCCCCAGATTCTCATCGCGGGAGTTGCTGCGTCTGGCGAATTCGCCGTCGTCCACATGCTGCGACTCTTCCTGGATTTTCTCGCAATCCTGCAGCTCTGCCGGAACGACACTCCACTCGGACTCACGGGTATGGCCGGCCTCATTGCCGCACCAGCGGACGTCCGGACCGCATACGGAGATCACCGCGCCCGGCTGCAGCTCCCGGATCACCTCATAATATCCGTCCCAGTCATAGACCTGCTTCAAGCCATTCGGACCTTCACCGCATGCACCGTCGAACCAGACGCAGAAGATGTCCCCGTACCCGGTTAACAGCTCACGTAATTGATCCTTGAGATATTCGTTATACTCCGAAGTCCCGTACCGGCTGTCATGGCGGTCCCACGGAGACAAGTACACCCCGAATTTCAGTCCTCCCTCACGGCAGGCATCCGCTACCTCCTGTACCATATCGCCTTGGCCATCACGCCATGGACTGTGCTTCACGGAATGCCCGGTATGGCTGCTGGGCCAGAGACAGAAGCCGTCATGATGCTTGCAGGTCAGGATCAGGCCTCTCATTCCCGCCGATTTACACACCTCCACCCACTGTTTGGCATCAAATTCTTCGGGATTGAAGATTGCCGGTGCTTCGTCGCCGAGCCCCCATTCCTTATCGGTGAACGTATTGATTCCAAAATGTATAAATGAATAGAATTCCAGCTCCTGCCAGGCCAGCTGCCGTGGAGAAGGTACTACTTGCGCTGCGATTCTGATATTATCATTCATCCCTATGCTCCCCTTTGATAGTAGTTTAGTACGTTACCAGCTCTACCTCATAAGCGCCCAAAGTCAGCGAATCCGCGAAGCGGCTGCCGGACAGCAGCCCGGATGCCTCCCTATCCAGCTGTATGGTCTGCTCTATACCGGTGGTGTTCACACAGAGTAAAGAGCCGTCTTCCAGGCTGCGTGCGACCACGCCTGAAGGGGTAACCGGACCTTTCTGGATGCCAAGCGCCGGGTACAGCCTATCAAGAAGCAGACTTAGAAAATCGGCATCTGCCGGTATCGCGACATAGATCGCCTCTCCCTTGCCATAACGGTTCCGCGTGACTGCGGGCGACTTCTCGAGTGTATTCGTGAACGAAGCCACAGTCTCTGCCGTGCGGGCTTCCAGTATCTCGTAATAGCTGATCTCAGGCTGACTTTCCTGCTCCCCGAGGAGAATAGCCGGCTTTTCCCGTTCCAGATGAAGCTCTGTCTTCTCAAGACCTCCGGCATTCTCCGCAGGCGTATGGCTTCTGGTTCTCATGAAGGCTCCGCTGCGGATGCCGAAGACATCGCTTAGCCCGCCGGGCATCGGGGTATCGAACACGCGGTTATGCTCATTGACCTTCGCAGAATACGCCGTCATCACAGCGGTGCCACCTGCCTCAACGAAGGTTCGAATGGCGGCCGCTGAGGCTGTATCCATGACGGCATGTCCCGGCACGATCAGGATGCTGTAATCCTTCTGCATATTGCGCAGATTCACAATATTACAGTCCAGATTGGCCCGCTCAATAGCCTCATAGGCCTCCAGGACTTGCCGGGTATAATCGGTTTTGTAGTAACTCCGGTTGCCGTCCATCACCTTCAGGCTCTCGTACGAGTAAGCGATGGCAATCTGCGGAGAGGTCTGTCTGGGAAGCCCGCATTCCTGCAGCAGCTTGAATTCCTCCGCGATTTGTTTGAACTCCTCATACTTCCAGCCTGGCGTGCCGTCATGATCCACCAGACCGAATACATATTGCTCCTCACCGCCCAGCATCGTCCGCCAGGTCCATGCGCAGACAGCCTGAGCCCTGTGGACAAGCGAGAGATAGGCATACATTCTCATGGCCAGGCGCGGGGAAGCGTAGCCTCCGAAGTCGCCGGTCTGGAATTCAAGGCACCAGATGGGCTGGTCAAGCTCGCCAATACGGTGATCCATGAAGAAGCAGGCGGCGGTCAAGGCCCGTCTGTCCTCGGGATTGGTGCCGGGGTAGAACCCGATACCAGGGAGATCAATGATCTCCTCATATTGCTTCAGATAATCGAACCCATAGCCGGGATTCTCTGACCAGTGATTCGTAGATTCTCTGGCATCAGGCGCGAACTGCCTTACAATCCGGCTCAGACCCTGCATATAAGCCAAGACTTCATCGGAATAAAATCGCCACATGTCCAGCACCCGTTCCGGCGCGCCTTGAATCTGGCCGGACACTGGAAGCACAACATCGTGGAAGCTGCTCAATTTGCGCGACCAGCGCTGGGTAGTCCATGCCCGGTTCAACTGGTCTACCGTGCCGTACTTGTCTTTCAGCCAAGCTTCAAAGCGGTCTCTGGCCTCTCTGGAATAGGAAGGCGCTCCCGAGCCCAGCTCATTGCACAGTCCGAAGGCATACAGGGCCGGATGATTCCGGTATTTACATACCAGTGTCTCGGCGAACTTATACGCGTATTCCTGGAAGGCCGGGTGGCCGATATCCTCCATATAGCGTGTTTGCGCTTCCATACGGATGCCGTTTGTATCGGTCCGGTCAATCGCCGGATACTTCTTGTGGAGCCATGTCGGAGCCGGGCGGGTTGCGATATCCAGCACGACCTGTATACCCGCCTCGTGAAACAGATCCATGACTTCATCGAACCATTCAAACGTAAAGTTGCCTTCAGAGGGCTCAAAGCTGTCCCAGCACAAATGCCCCAGCCGGACAACGTTAAAGGATGCTGCCCGCATCCATTCAATATCTTGTGCCCATCTCTCCTTGGGCCAGTCATGCGGATGGTAATTCGCTCCTGCATACAACAATCTAATCACCGCCATATAAAAATAGTAAAATACACAAACTATATTAAATGCTGCCTTGATAATATGAAATATAATAAATGAATCAATTCATATAATAAAATGAAAGTAAAATAGAACGGCCAATATATTTGCATGAATCTCGCAATATTGTTATTTATCCCTGGGTCCCATGGGCGATATACTAAACAGCATCACATACAGGGAGGTCAATACATGAAGATAAAGTTTGCGAAGCAGGCGTCTATCGCCCTTGTGGCCGGAGTCCTGCTGACAGCTGTTGCCGGCTGCAGTGCGGCATCCGATCCGGGTCAGGCTGCACAGGGGGATCAGGGAAATACCGGGCAACAAGAGGCTACGATTACCTTAGGCCGTGTGGTCGGCTCCGACAACAAATTCAAGAATGGGGAGACCATCGAGAATAATGTCCACACCAAATGGGCCAAGGAGAAATTCGGCATTGACTTTAAGGTAGATTGGACCGTAGGAACCGGAGATGCTTACACGACCAAGCTCCGCCTTCTGCTTAACTCCAATGAAAAGCTGCCGGATGTCTTCACCCTGAACGATCCGACGCTTGAGAATCAGGTCGTCGATTCCGGCAAGGTGATGGATATCGACGAGGCTTTTGACAAGTACGCTTCGCAGCGGCTTAAGGATCTGTACGCCCAGTACCCCGAAATATGGAATACGGTTACTTATGACGGCAAGCATTACGGCCTGCCTACCTTCAACGCCAACAGCTCTTTCAGTGTGCTCTGGATTCGCCAGGATTGGCTGGATACCTTAGGCCTGAAGGCGCCCAAGACTATCGCGGATATGGAAGCTGTAATGGATGCGTTCGTCAACCGCGACCCTGACGGCAATGGGATCAAGGATACCCTCGGATTATCCCTGTCGCTCAAAAAAGGCGTCACGGCCGTGAAGGACACCTTCATGGTATCCAGCGATTTCCTGTTCGGACAATCTGCTATCCCTACTTACTGGACAGAGGGGCCGGACGGCAAGCTTCAGTACGGCTCTGTTCAGCCTACAGTCAAGGAGGGCCTGATCAAGCTTAGCGAATGGATGAGCAAAGGCTATCTGGATAAAGACGCCGGGATCATGGATGAAGCCAAGGCGGCGGAGAGCTTTGTTCAGGGCAAATCCGGCATGGTCTTCGGCCCGACCTGGATGGCTTCCTATCCGTTCAGTGCGGATATGACCTTTGATTATGTACCGGTTCCCATTCCTGCAGGCATTGACGGCAAAATGGGCTTTGGCAGTGAACCGCAATCCTCCGTCCGCTTCTATTTCAACAAGGATTTCAAATATATGGAGGCCTTCTTCAACTATCTGGACGCCATCATGGGACCCGGCTTCTACGATCCTTCCTCCGAACTGGCTAACGGCTGGGCCGAGGGCTACGACTATGTCATCGTGGACGGCAAACCGGTCTATGACCAGGACAAAATCCCGGGCGGATGGATTGATGTGAAGAAATACACCATCTACGGCAACGACATTCAGACGCCCAAAAAGGAGCTGGAGGTCATGGCCAAGCTCGGCCAGGGCAAAACACCTGAAACCCCTTACGAAATGTATTTCTCGGCCAGACCGAAGAAATGGGCAGAGGCTGCTGCCGTACTGCAGACTTACATCGACGAAGCTTCCGTATTCGATAAATATACCGGCCCTCCGACAGCAACCATGGCACAAAAGGGGGAGCTGCTCCGCAAAATGGAAAGTGAAGCTTTCCTGAAAATTATTTACGGGCAAGAATCGCCGGATTCGTTCGACAGCTTCGTGGAGAAATGGAAGTCCTCCGGCGGAGATGATATTACCAAAGAGGTGAACGAGTGGTATCAGGCGCTTAACCAATAGAAGACTTTTGTCAAATGAACCTATAGAGGAGTTGTCCGGATGATGGAATGGAAGAAGAGCAAGACGCGATTTACTCGCCAGCTACCTCTTCATTTGCTCATACTGCCATCTGTAATCTGTCTGCTGATCTTCAATTATGCGCCTATGGCGGGGCTGTTGATGGCTTTTCAGGACTTCAAGCCCCGGCTTGGGTTCCTGCATTCACCATGGGTTGGCTTCGAGCATTTTCAATATATGTTTACTTATCCTGACAGCGTGCAGGTCATCTATAACACCCTGCTTATCGCTTCGCTCAAGATCACGGCCAACATTATAGTCCCGATCCTCTTTGCCTTGCTGCTGAATGAGGTTCGCGCGCTGCTGTTCAAACGGTTCGTGCAGACACTCGTATATCTCCCGCATTTCCTGTCCTGGGTGATTCTGGGCGGGATTCTGACAGATATCCTAGGCAACAAAGGAATTGTCAATCACCTGCTGACGCTCCTTGGCACCGATACTGTATTTTTCCTTGGAGACGGAACCTGGTTTCGGATCACCGTAGTGGTCAGTGATGTCTGGAAGGAGTTCGGCTTCGCCGCAATTATCTATCTCGCCGCCATGAGCGGCATCAATATGTCGCTGTATGAAGCCGCCGAGATCGACGGTGCAGGCCGGTTCAAGCAGACGCTCCATGTCACCTTGCCGGCGCTGGTTCCCGTTATCCTGGTTGTGGGCACGCTCGCGCTGGGCAATATCCTCAATGCAGGCTTCGACCAGATCTTCAACCTGTACAATCCGCTGGTCTACCGGGAAGGGGATATTATAGATACCTTTGTATATAGGGTAGGTCTCATGAACGGCTCTTTCAGCTTCGCGACCGCCGTCGGCTTATTCAAATCGGTCATCAGCTTCATCCTGATCGTTACGGCTTACCGGCTGGCCTACCGGTTCGGAAATTATCGCATCTTTTGAGTAAAGGCAGGCGGAATCTATGTATCGGAAAACAATCTCTTACCGCTGGTTTACAGTGCTCAACACTGCGCTTCTTGCAGTTCTGGCCGTATTATGTATCCTTCCCCTTGTGCATGTTGCGGCCGTATCCTTCAGTTCCAGTGCGGCGGCTACGGCTAATCAGGTGTTTTTCTGGCCGGTCGGATTCACGGCTGAAGCCTACTCCAGAACGCTTACGAATCCCTTGTTTCTGCGTTCCTTAATTCTATCTGTGGAAAGAACGCTCGCCGGAACCCTGCTGTCTATGGCGTTGACCGTTACCGCCGCTTATACCCTGTCGCGTTCATTTTACGGCAGAAGCTTCTACTCCTGGTTCTTTGTCTTCACCATGCTATTCAACGGCGGCCTGATTCCAACCTATCTGCTGATCACGCAGCTTCATTTAACCAACACGCTGTGGGTCCTGATTCTGCCGTCTGCGGTGAACGTGTTCAATACCATTCTGATGATGCAATTCTTCCGCGCCATTCCCAAAGAGCTGGAGGAGGCGGCAAGCATTGACGGGGCGGGTTATCTGAGGTCTCTGATCACGATCTATCTTCCTTTGTCGCTTCCCTCCCTGGCCACCTTATCCTTGTTCTCGATGGTCTGGCATTGGAACTCATGGTTTGACGGGCTGATCTATATGACTGATTACCGGCAGTATCCGCTGGCGACATTTCTGCAGACGATCATTCAGAGCGGCGACATGCGCAACACGAACATTGATCCCAGTCAGCTGAAAATTCTGTCGGAACGCACGGTGCGTTCTGCGCAAATCCTGATAGGAGCATTGCCGATCCTGCTCGTCTATCCGTTCCTGCAGAGGTTCTTCGTACAAGGGTTGACGATGGGCGCAGTTAAAGAATAAGATAAGCACAAAACTTAGGAGTCAGAAGCAGATGGGCAACAAGGAACGTAGTCTTTTCTCCAAGCTGGTCGGCTCGCTGGTGTTATTATTGCTGCCTGTTCTGATCTTGTCGGTGTATTCGAGCAGAGTCAATGAGAGTGTGATTACCGGCCAGATCAAACAGTCGGGCATCAGCAGGCTATCTACCTTAGCCACACAACTGGACAGTATTATTACGCAGCTGGAGACCTTCACCTACCTCCTGATCCGTGATCCGAACGTCATTGAATTTCAGGATCTGTCCCTGCTGAACTCCAGCTACTACGAACAAATCAGCCGCAAAAAGCTCATTCAGGATAAGCTGTATCTGCAAAGCGCCTCGACGGAATGGATCAATGAAATCACGGTCTATTCGCCGCGTTCAGGGCAGACCATATCTACGGTCAACGGAACCTCCTATGATCTGGAGCGTCTTCAGCGGCTGAGCAAGGACAACTGGAATTTCATTATGGATGACGATCACGGAGATAAACAGGGCACGGTCATCCACTTGACCTTTGAGCCCTACCAGTCCAGCAGCGGCATCGCCAGAGCCAATTCGATCATTGAAATCAGCTTTCACATGAACCATGTGATCCGGATGCTGGAGCAGTTTCAATCGCAGGGAATCGGGGAAGCGCTTTTTTATAAACCTGATGACATCTTCTTATCCACGCCCTCTTGCCCGCCTGAGCTTCTCCAGGAGGCTGTATCCGCCTTAAAGCGGACGCAGCTGGCGCATGAGGGCAATATTACTCTGGATGTCAGCGGAATTTCCTACCTTCTGTCCTATTCCGATGTGCAGGTGCTGGACGGGTATGTGGTCAACATTGTGCCTTTATCCGAGATTCTGACGCCACTTAGGGTGACCAACCGGTTCGCCTATCTTGTCCTCGGACTGATTCTCATCGTGGGCATTGCCTTATCGTGGCTGCTATACCGGAATGTTCAGGTCCCGCTGCGCGCTCTGGTCAGAGGGGTTCAGCTCATCAAGATGGGACAATACAAGACCAGAATTCCGCTTCAGGCAAATAACGAATTCCGGCTCATTGTATCCAGATTCAACGAAATGTCGGCGCAAATCCAGCAGCTGATCGAGAATGTGCTGGAGCAGCAGCTGCTCACGCATGAAGCTGAGCTGAAGCAGCTGCAGTCACAGATTAATCCCCATTTTCTGTATAACAGCCTGTCCTACGTGATCAGCATGACCAAGCTGGAACGGAAGGATGCTGTGCTGCAAATGGCCTATCACCTGTCCGATTACTACCGCTATACGACCCGGGTGGAGAATCAGGCGGTGAGGCTGGCGGATGAGCTGAAGAACGCTGCCGATTACCTCAGCATCCACCGGATGCGGATGAGCCGCATCCGCTACAGCATCGAGGTGGCGGACCTCATGCGGGGCCTTGAAGTGCCCCGGCTGATTCTCCAGCCGATCGTCGAGAATGCGCTGATTCACGGGATTGAAGCCCTGGAGGGCCCCGGGAGAATAACGATTAGCGGGAGCCTGGACGGCAGCGGATATTCATTGATAGTTGACGACAACGGCGGCACTATGACCACTGGCCGGCTTCAGGAGCTTCAGCAGCTGCTTGCGAACCGGTATGGAGAACGGCCGGAAGCCTGCGGCCTGCTGAATGTGCACCGGCGGCTCCAGCTCCGGTACGGGGCGGACTCAGGGGTGAGGCTGTCGGTCAATGCGGACTCGGGACTGCGGGTAGAGCTGTACTGGACAGAGAAGGCGGTGGATGATGAAGCTGTTAATCGTGGATGATGAAGAGCACTTAGTGGAGAGCATGACCGCAAGCATTGCCTGGGAGACGGCTGGCATTACCAGCGTATTCTCTGCCTGTTCCGGCAAGCAGGCTATGGAGCAGATGGACAAGAACGCCGCAGACATTGTGGTGACCGATGTCCGAATGCCCGGCATGAACGGCATTGAGCTGATCCGGGCGGTCAAGCAGAAGTGGCCGAGGACGGTTAGTATTCTGCTTACCGGCCATGCCGAATTTGAATATGCCCAGCAGGGGCTGAAAGCTAAGGCGGCACATTATTTCCTCAAGCCTGTGAAGGATGAGGAGCTGCTCGCTGCCGTCTCTGATGCGGCCCGTGCGCTGCAGGCAGAACGGGAGCAGATGACTGCCTACGTGCAGTCGCAGGCAATGGTTCACCGCAATCTGCCTATCCTGCGCTCCAACCTGCTGAACCATCTGATCCAGGGACGCATGTGGACTGAACGCAAATTGACAGAGCAGCTCCAGTTATACGGCCTTCCAATCGGATTAGGCGATACGATCTCCCTGATTCTGATCCGCATCGAGGACCCGCAGAAGCGCTACGATCCGTCCGATATGTCGCTTCCGGGCTTCGCTGTTACCAATATCGTGGAGGAGCTGGTGTCCCAGCACTTCAAAAGCTGGAGCTGCGAGGATGTATACGGCCATCTTCTGTTCATTGTGAATGGCGGCGGGGACGCAAGCGGCCGTCAACTGGAACAGACCGCGGATGAGATGAGGCAGATTGTCAGCCGGTTGCTGCATCTCACGGTCTCGGTCATTCTCTCCCCTTCCGGAACCTTTCCGGCCAGTGTGGAGGAGCTGTATCAGCGCTGCGTAGCCACGGTCCGCTCGCAGATCGGCTACGACAACGACTTCGTCGTTCAGCTCGGCGGTCATCATGTCAAACCGGCCTCCCTGGTGGTCGCTTCCCTCTACTCGCCTCCCTTGTTCCCACATCTGCTTGAGGCCGGGAACTGGGAGGCAGCAAGAGAGAAGCTCCAGGAGGTGTTGCTGGAATGGGGCACGAAGTATAGCGGCTCGCATGAGCATTTATCGGAGATTTATTACGCCTTGAAGTCCGCGTTCTCCTACTTTGTGCATAAGAACGGCGGTCTGCTGACAAACTACCGCCTGCATACGCCGCTTGATATCAGGAGCATCGGAGAACTGGAGTACTGGGCAACGGGCTTGCTGGACAGACTTCAGCATGAGATGAACACCGAGCTGTCCGCCTCCCGTCACTCCGTTGTCGCGCAGATTCATCAATTCGTACAGGAGCATCTGTCGGAGGATGTCTCCCTTCAGGCGATCGCCGAATATGTATATATGCACCCAACCCATGTATCCAAGGTCTTCAAGCGGGAGACGGGAGAGAACCTGTCCGATTACCTGCTGCGTCTGCGGATGGAGAAGGCTGTATTCTTGCTGAAGGACAGTAAATACAGAGTTTATGAAATAGCGAACCGTCTGGGATATAAGAACCCCACGTATTTCATCAAGGTCTTCAAGGAGCATTTTGGCGTCACACCCCAGGAATTCAGGGAGAGCACGCTTCTCTAATTGAGATCCCGGTAATTCCGGGCCAAAAAGCCCACCAAAGAGGCAATCGCCTTTACGGTGAGCTTTTTGTCGTTCTATATATGCGAAAAATCCACTACCGGCAAGCACTCGGTCCACAACAGCCTATCCGCTGCTGTCTTCCGGTGACTAACGGAACAGCACGCATTTCCCCGATTCCCTGAAGTACTTGATCAGCCGCTCAATCGGCTCGCGTCCGCATTTCAGCTGCTCGCCAAGACAGTCGATACACAGGAAATCCTGGGCATTGCGCGTGACCAGCTTCAGGTAAATCGCCACATCATCCGTCATCAGAGGGACCCCGCATTGTCTGCAGGTTCTGTTCATGCTCATACGCTTCTCTTCTTTCTTATCTCTAGACCAATCAGACCAATTTCGCCCGCACGATCAGACAGTCATGGGCTGGAACCACCGGAGCGAACCGTTCTCTGAACACCCCAAGCTCCTTCTGCTCCCAGCAGTCATACAGGGACAGCGATTTGCCGGAGGCATACGGAAGCCCGAAATCCCAGAATTGCAGCGACATCTCTCTTTGACCATCACTCAGATTGAAGAATCCGATCGCGAGGTCACCGTCTGCTAATACTTTTACCAGCATGAATACTTCATTGGTATGGAACCACTGCGGCTCAGGCTTAATGCGGTAAGCTCCGCGGCCCTCGATATCCTGGTTGATGGCAATCAGATCCGGGTTCAGCAGAATGTTCTTGGTCGCTTCATTCGCCTTGCGGATGTCACTGCCGATCATCAGCGGAGAGCCCAGCAGGCTCCACAGCGAGAAGTGCGTCTTGTACTCCACATCCGTGCAGCCGCCGATCTGGCTGCCGATGAAGTCGCTGTTGCTGCCCCCGTACATGCCGACTACCAGCATATCCAGATCGTTATGGCAGTAGGCCCCGGTGTAGGCGGCTTTATCAAGCTGTGACAGCGCCAGCGTCTTGATCGATTCCCAGCTGTCCTGGATATCGCCGGTGGAACGGTACATATGCGCGCCGGATTCACGAATCCACTGGTAGACGTTATCTTCACCCCAGTTACATGCGGAGAAAAGAATGTCTCTTCCGCAGTTCTTAAGTGCGAGACTCATCCGCTTATACAGCAGCTCCCCCGACATATGTCTGGGTTTGAAGCAGTAGTCATACTTCAGGAAGTCTACACCCCATTCCGCCAGCGATGCGGCATCCTGGAATTCATGCTCGAAGCTGCCCGGATACCCGGCGCAGGTATGCGTTCCCACACAAGAGTACATGCCGAACTTCAGTCCCTTGGAGTGAATATAATCTGCAACCGCCTTCATTCCGTTCGGGAATTTGTCCGGATCGGCCACCAGCTTGCCATCCTTGTCCCGTTCCTTCAGGCTCCAGCAGTCGTCAATAACAATGTATTCGTACCCTGCATCCTTATAACCGTCCGCCACCAGCGTATCAGCCGCTTCCCGGATCAATTGCTCATTGATATCCCAAGTAAAAGTATTCCATGAATTCCATCCCATCGGCGGCGTTAAGCCAAGCTGTTGCTGTTTGTCCATCATTCGTATTCATCCTTTCGAGTCCATCATTAAATAAATAGTTACCAGCTAGTAGTCATCTGCATAAATGCTGTATTCTTTATGTATTTAATCATACTGGGGCCTTGCATTCTATAGCTTGACGTTGCTTTCATATCGACAAATGTTGCTTTTGAGTGTGATGCTTATCTGCCTCCTTAGCCGCCATCAAAACTGCTTGATCCGTCTCCACTTCTAGACATAGATGGAAAAGGGTATCTTAATTTTCCGTATTCTCAGGATTAGGCGGGAGCAAGTGGATAAAGAGCATCTAATGGGTTTGATTTCGTCACTTTAGTGGAAATGCGCAAAATTAAGTGTTGTTTATCCAACCATTGCCGTAGGAGGAGCCTTTTGTTCACCAGTAAGTGTATAAAAGGCAACTGTTTCCCTCCACACCTTTGCGCCCGGCACTCCAGCCTTCGCCACCCGCACCTCTACAGACCGACTACATTTCACCCACGCGCCTCCGCAGCGCCGAATGTAATCGGTTTTTCGATTACATTTCACCCACGTGCCTCCGCAGCGCCGAATGTAATCGGTTTTTCGATTACATTGAGCCCGCACGCCTCCGCAGCGCCGAATGTAATCGGTTTTTCGATTACATTGAGCCCGCACGCCTCCGCAGCGCCGAATGTAATCGGTTTTTCGATTACATTGCGCCCACGTGCCTCCGCAGCGCCGAATGTAATCGGTTTTTCGATTACATTTCAACCACGCGCCTCCGCAGCGCCGAATGTAATCGGTTTTTCGATTACATTGAGCCCACGTGCCTCCGCAGCGTCGAATGTAATCGGTTTTTCGATTACATTGAGCCCACGCGCCTCCGCAGCGCCGAATGTATTCGGTTTTTCGATTACATTGCGCCCACGCGCCTCCGCAGCGCCGAATGTAATCGGTTTTTCGATTACATTGCGCCCACGCGCCTCCGCAGCGCCGAATGTATTCGGTTTTTCACACACATTCGGCCTCGCACCTCCTCGCCCGCCCCCTTTCCCCTGCTTCATCACGCAAAAAGCCCCCTTTCCCCCGCGCGGCAATCCGGTACTGTCCCAGACCGCCCTGCAGATGGAGAAGGGGGCTCTTACCATAAAGCTCTAGTTCACCTGGACCAGCTTCCACTGCTGGTGCAGATCGCCGCGGTAGAGGTTCTGCTGGAGCTTCGCGCCGTCTGCGGTGGAGGCTCCTGTGACTTCGACTGCCTTGTTACTGTTCACATTAAGAATACTCCAGTAGCCGTTGCTCAGCTTGATGAGACGGAACTGCTGGGCGGTGTTGTTCAAATCCTGCATCAGCTGGATGGCTTCGCCGTTATTCTTCGTGCCGTTACGCACATCCATCACCTTATTGTCGGAAGAATTCACACTGCGCAGCCGGTAAATATTATTGTACGTGCCCATATCCGTAACCGTCCATTGCTGAGCCAGCGCGGTGTTCTCCGGCCACTGCTGTAGCTGAAGGGCGTTCGTATTCTGCCCGTTCGGAACGTCAATCGCTTTGCCTGACGCCCGGTTGATCAGCTTATATTTCGCATTGTTGGTGACCCCGTTCCACACCCCGTTCCAGGGGTTGAACTGTGCCCGCTCGTAGTACCATTCGAAGATAAAGCGCGCCATGCCGTCCCGGGTGGCGTTGCCGTCATAGAGCAGCCCGCCGTCCGGATCGGCGAAGGAGCTTTTGGGACCGGGATCGAGCAGGAAGCCGTTCATATGGACAGCAATGCTGACATTGCCGGCGGCGGTGAAGATCGCTTTGGTATTCTTGCCGAAGCCTGCATTCGTACCGTTGAACAGATCCCAATATGCGGAGTCGCCCGGCTGGTTCTTGAACCAGGTCGTTTCAGTAATATTGATCGGGTAAGCATCGGCAGCAGGCTTGATGCTGCTATCCCAGATCTGCTGTAGCGAGTTGTAATTGTCATAAGCGCCGTAGCCCGGATACCAGTGTACGGCATAGCCGTAATTGTTCAGCGGGTCGGTCAGCGGACTCGATGCCGTCAGCTGATAATGCTGATCCCAGCCGAGGCCTGAAGCCCAGATCACATTATCCGCGCCCTTGCTGCGGATCGTGGAGATCATGGAGTTCTGGAAGTTCTTCAGCGAATTCCAGAAAGCTGCGAAGTTAGGCTGGGAGGGATTGCCGCCCCATTGTCCGTTCACATCGCTCAGCACCGGCTCGTTGACCAGCTCGAACATGACATTATCCGCGCTCTTGAGTCCCGGCTGGGAGGCCAGGTAACCCCAGATCTGATTGAACTTGTCCAGATTGGCCTGGGTGGTCGCCTTATTGTCCAGCAGGGTGAAGTCCAGCCCCAGCGTGACGTACAGCCCCTTCGTCTTCGCATACTCCACATAGGGAATGATCAGATTCTGGGTAGCTGCCTGAAGGCCCGCGAAGTTATACGTTCCTGCTGCGACATCGCCCATATCCTCCCGGTCGATGAACAGGCGGACCTGATTCGAGTACCAGCCGTGGCTGTTGCCGTATTTGCCGGAGGTGCTGGTGAAGGTATCCGTGATCTCCTTCAGGTACTCCAGAGTGGCCTTATGCCGGTTCCCGCCGTTGCGGTTCAGATAATAATTGCTGTTCTGATACGTCCAGTAAGCCCCGGTAGGCTGATGCCAGCCGCTTAGCAGCACAGGCTGCCCGCTGCTGTTCACCAGCTGATTGCCGCTTACATGCAGCTTGGGAACAGGCGAACCCTCCCAAGCGTTTGCAGTGCCGCCGCCGGACTGCATCGGCGTCAGCAGCAGGGCCAGCATCACCAGCAGCTTCATGGATAAGCTTAACTTCCTTTTTCTCACAGATACCCATCTCCTTCTCATTTCGTGAAATCGGCGGATGCCGCCTTAATGAAAGCGAATACATCTGAATTGTACTCTGCGGGGAGACGGGCTGAAACCTGTGTGATTATAGTTGATAGACTTACAAATTATAGTTGATAGACTCAGATTATAAATTTACATGCAGAGACTCCCTGTATTCCTGGGGGGTCATTCCCGTCATTTTTTTGAAGAACCGGGTGAAGGAATGGTGGGCCTCATAACCGACATACAGCGCCACATCGCGGATTTTGAGCGTTTCATTTCCCAGCAGCTCCTTCGCCTTGACAGCCCGGCATTGATCAATGTACTCAGACAGGTTAATACCCTGCTCCTGTTTGAAGAAGCGGGACAGGTACGACGGATTGAAATAATGCAGCTCGGCCAGCCGCACCAGAGACAGGTCTTCGCCCAAATGGCTGTGGATATAGTCACAGATCCGTTCAATAACCTCCGAGGAGCGTTCTTTCTCGGCTGTGCTTCTCTGCTCGAAGAGATCGGAGGCCAGCCTCTCCAGATAATAGATGCCCTCCCCCAGGGAAGAATGCTCGTCCAGCCGCATCAGCTTGCCATATTCATTGACAAGGCCGTAGAGCTCCGAGCGGTTCATATGGGACAGCAGCACAAGGGCAACTGTATAATACAGCTCGGCGGCTTCTTCCACGGAGACGCCCGAATGAATGCCTTCCCGGATCTCCTCCAGCGTCTCAGCGAACCGCTCCCGCCGTCCGGCATCCAGATGGGCCGCAAGATTCTCAACCCGCTGTTGGAGCCGGACCCCAGTCTCACGGACTGCGTCAGACTCCGGCGGACCGCTGCGGTCAATCTGCACCATGGAGATGCCGTCCCCGATCTTCATCTGCTGCAGCCGGTGAAGCCGCTCGTAATGGCGGCCGGTTTCTGTCCAGGCACAGGCCGAGCCGCTGACCGTAAAAGCAACCGGCAGGCCCAGCGTCTGCCGGCAGGATTCCTGGATCATCTCCAGCGTCCCCTCCAGATACCGCGCGAAATTCACGCCGAAGGCAGCCCCGGCATTATGCAGAGGCTGCAGCAGCCACAGGAGATCCCCGTGCCTGTCAAGCACCCAGGCATGCCGGGTCATCTCCGCCAGATGGGAATTCCAGATCAGCCGGGAAGAGGTCAGAAGCTCACGCCGGTCCATGTAAGAGATGCCCTCCGGGTAGGTAAGCCGTCCAAGAACGAGCATGACCGGGGTATCCGCATTAAGGCTGATACCCAGCTTGCTGAAGTCTGCACGTAACGCATCCGTATCCTTACACAAGGCCTGGCTGTCCTGAAGCAGATGGCGGAGATAATCGCCCTGCGCCGCCGTCTCCATGGAATCGCGCTGCTCCCTGGACTGCTCCAGCAGCTCGCTCAGCATATTGCCCTGCTCAATCTCCTGCAGCACCTCCTGAACCGTCTCAATAATCTTGTCGAAGCCCTCGGTCTTCAGCAGATAACGGGCGCCGGGAAGCTGCAGCGCACTATAGGCATAATCGAATTCACTGTAGCCGGTCAGAAAAACAATCCGTGACCGCGGCCAAAACTCCCGGATTTGCTCAGACATCTCCAGCCCGCTCATGCCGGGCATGCGGATATCGGTCAGCACAATATCGATCCGGGTGCGCGAGAGCCACTCCAGGGCCGCTTTGGCCGAATAGACCTTGTAGACATCAAGCTTGTCCGGAAGCAGCTGGTTGAACGCCTCGTATAAGCCGTCTGTTATTATCTCTTCATCATCAACGATCAATAGTCTGTACAAGACCTTCACCTCCCGTCAGCCTAATCCGGATCTCGACCCGGAGGCCGTTTAACATGCTTCTGTCCAGGAACAGGCCGCTGCCTTCCCCGTAGATTAATTGGATACGCCGGTGGATATTGCTCATGCCGGTGACTTCATGCGTTCCGCCGTTCTGATTCAGCCGCCTTCTCAGAGTCTCGATCCGTTCATCGGTCAGCCCGCTTCCGTTATCCTCAACAATAATGCGAATCTCCCGTTCCTCCTGTTCAAAAGAAACCCGCAGCTCCCCATCCTCCGCCTGCTTCTCCAGACAATGCTCATAGGCATTCTCGATAATCGGCTGGAGAATCAGACGCGGAACCCGCAGCTCCTCCATGTCTTCCGGCAGCTCATCGAACTGAACCTGAATGCGCCTGGAGAAGCGCATCTTCTGGATCTCCGTATACATCCGGGAATGGCGCGTCTCCTCCGCAAGCCGGACATTATCCTCTCCGTTACGGGTGATGAACCGGAAATATTCGCCCAGCATGCCGGAGAATTCCTCAATCCGGGAGCTGTCCCCCTGCTTCGCCAGGGCGCTGAGAATGAAGAAGCTGTTATAGAGAAAATGCGGATTGATCTGTGACTGGAGCTGCTTCAGCTCCGCCCGCTGCATCATCAGCTTCTGGGTGTAATCCTGGTCAATCAGCATCCGCAGCCGGCTGAGCATCTGGTTGAACCGGAGATACAGATAGCCGAATTCATCCTTGCGGCCATGGTCAATCTGAATATCCAGCGAGCCGCTCTCCATCCGTTTGAAGCTGCGGATCAGGACAAGCAGCGGCTTCTGGACGAACTTATAGGTCGCGTAGGAATAGATCAGCACCGCCAGGAAGGACGCCGCCGCGAACAGCCAGGCCCAGACCACGAACTTGGTCAGCGGCCGCTTGACCGCCTTCTCAGGCAAATAGGTGGCCACAGCCATCCCCAGCTTGTCCGAGGTGAAGCTGTCAATATGATACCGGATTCCGTCCAGCTCCCAGTTGTACAGATTCCCCTCATCGATCGCCTGGTGATAGCTCTCAATCAGCTCCGGGGAGCTGTTCTCTGTACCGAGTGCATAATCCGTCAGCCGCGAGACCAGCAGCGAGCCGCTCTCCTCGTAGGCGCTAATCGCCCGGAGCGAATCCTTCAGCTTCTCGTTGTCCAGCTCAATCTGCACGATGAAGAGCGGAGGCTCATTCCTCCTGCCGCTGGATTGGGTAACGCTTAGCTCCAGGAAGTTGTTCCAGTTGATCAGCCGGCCTTCTTTTCTGAGATCGACGGACCGGAAGAAATTGAACTTGCTGCTGTCAAAATCATCGATGCCGTTCATCGCGGACAGCGTTTTATTAATGGTACGGATATGAACGAACACATCGCCGATGTAGGCGCTGCTGTTCTTCAGAGAGGTGAGCCGCTGCGTGATGTAGTTCAGGCTCTCCCGCTTTTGAACATCGTCCATGTAATTCCAGGTCACGGCAATCTTGTTCAGCTCGGTATCCTGGGCAAGATCATACTGCTGGATCTCCATCCACTCCACCTCGCGGTTCAGGTCCTCCAGATAATAGGTTAACTGCGACAGGGTCGCTCTGGACAGGTCCTGGCTTGCATTCCTGTAGCTCCAGTTGTAGAGGTAGAGTCCCAGCAGCAGAATCGGCAGAATAATAGCAAGATAAGTGACAACCATCCGGATAAAAATCGTGTGGCGCATCGACACCGCAGGAAACTTAAGCATGTGTACCGCCTCCACTCGTCTGCTCAGGTCCGGTCATTTGCTGCTCCCGCCCTTCTCTGCGTACCAGTCGTTGACCTCAGCCGTAATCTGCTCGCCGCCCAGCTTGTTCCACTGTGCCACGAAATTATCGAACCCGCTGAGCGGTCTGCCCTGAATGATATCAAGAAAGGCATCAATCTGAAGATTATTTAGAATATTCTGCTTCTCGATCATCGTCTCTGTAGGTGCGCCGACGAAGCTCTCATAGAGCAGCTGAGATTTACGTTCATACCCGTCCAGGATGGAAAAAGCACCCGAAGGCCCGTACGTCCGCTCCCAGCCCCAGCCTGTCTCGCTGTCCGCACCTCCGGCCTCGTAAGCGGCAATCCGCTTCTGGATCGTCTTCGCTTCATCCTGAAGCACGGAGGCATCGCCGGTGCGCCGGAAGGTCTCCAGCTCCCGGAAGGCCTCCAGGTTCTTCTGCACCGGAAACGGCGTCACCGGCGACAGCTTCCACACCGCCTGCGGAGCGTTATAGTACCGCTCCACCTCACTCGTAGCCCCCCAATTCTTCTCCAGATGCAGGTTAATCAGCTTAATCAGCGCCTCCGGATGCTGGACGCCCTGCTTGACCGCCAGGAACTGGTTGGTGCTGAACGGAAGCGGCACCTTCGGCGCGGCCCCCGACTCCGAGACCAGCGGGAAGGCTTGCCACTCAGCCTGCGGATTATGCTCACGGCTGGACTGCACGAGGAAGGAGCCCCACTGCTCCCCATACATCATTCCAACCTGCTCATGCTCAATCCAGTCGCTGGCCTTGACCCCGTCCTTGAAGGCGAATTCCCTGTCAATCTGTCCTGTCCGGTACAATTCCTGAAGCACCTGCAGGGCATGCTTGACCTCCGGCTGGATCCCTCCATAGACCAGCTTGCCGGTCTTGTCCTTAATCCAGATTCCGGGATACGCACCATAACCGGCCATGAACCCGGTAAGTCCCATGACCGGGTCCCACAGATATTTGGTGACCGCAAGGCCATAGGTATCATGCTTGCCGTTACCGTCAGGATCTTGCTGCGTAAACGCTTTCGAAATAGCCAGCACCTCTGCCATCGTCTGTGGGGGCTGCAGGCCGAGACGCTCCAGCCAGTCCGTGCGAATCCACAGGAACATCGCGCCCTCAATGGACGAATTGGTCTCCGGGATCGCCATAAGCTTGCCGTCAAGGGTAACCGTCTCGAACGGGCCCGTTCCTTCCTCGCTCAGCACCTTGCGGGTTAACGGGGTTGCATACTGGTCATAGACTTCGCTCAGGTCCTGGATCAGCCCTGCATTGCTCAGCACCCTGAGCTGCGAAGCATTCACCCGCACAATATCAGGGATATCCCCGGAGGCCAGAGATACCCCCAGCTTGCGGGAGTAGATGGAGCTCCACTCCGTCCAATCATAGGTGACCCTAATGCCGAGCACCTCTTCATACAGCTCGGTCCAGCGGTTATGCTCCAGCGACTCTCCCGGCAATTCCTTCAGTATTTCTTCCAGCGCATCGTTGTTCTCACGTACGAACGACAGCTGGATGGGCGGATCATATTTGCTTAGACCCGGCTCTTCATATAACGAAGCGCTCCCCGGCTGTCCCTCAGGAACCGGAGAACGCTCCGCAAGGTTATTGCTTCTCTCACAAGCGGTTAACAGTTGTACGGCCATGCATGCAGCGACAGTCCAGGCCATTGTATTCTTGATTGTTTTGGGCACCAGTTGCAACCTCACTTTGCAAGATTATTTATTACCGGAATATTATATTATCCCGGCAAAAATAATGAAATTGTAAGGTGCATTTCTTGTTTGGCTTACCCGTTCTTTACCATTTAGAAATCGGTGACCGCCTGGAAGGCCGGTTTGGGCTGATGCTGCCTGTCGAACAGCATCGGCGCCTCGGTCCGCTCGGTCGGGAACGTGCTCAGCCAGGTATGATCATCCGCAATGCCCCAGAACATGACCCCGCTTAACAGCTCCTTCCTGTCTCTTAGAGCAGCGAATAGCTCGCCGTACCGCGCAGCCTGCCGCTGCAGGATATCCTCAGGAACTACAGGGCCGACATCGCTGAGATCGTTATAGACATACAGGCTCATATCCAGCTCGGTGATCTGATTATCCAGGCCCAGAGCATGGAACTTCTCCATGGACTCGATAATGCTCTCCACCGAAGGATAGTCCAGATTAATATGGGTCTGGTGGCCAACCCCGTCAATCGGCACCCCCTTCGCCAGCATGTCCTTCACCAGCTCGTAGAGCCGGTCCCGCTTCTCGGGATTATCTGTGCCGTAATCATTAATATACAGCTTAAGCTCCGGCCCTCCAGCCTTGCGGGCCGCCCGGAAGGCTGTCTCGATGAATTCGGTGCCGGTAATCTTATACCAGTCGCTGGCCCGCATGCCATCCGGGTCTCCAGGCTCAATCACCTCATTCACTACATCCCAGGAGGAGATGTCGTCCTTGTAACGGCTGACAACAGCGGTGATGTAGCTGTCGAGCCGCTTCAGCAGCAGCTTCTTGTTCGCTTCGCGCCCTGCTGCATCGGTCTCATCCGCCATTGCCTGACCGGCTTCATCCCGGAAGAACCATTCCGGTGTCTGGCTGTGCCACACCAGGGTGTGGAAGCGCAGCCCCATGCCGTTCGCCTTCGCGAAGGCGACGATCCGGTCGGCCCGTTCCCAGGTGAAGGTGCCTTCAGCCGGAGCGATCGCATCCGGCTTCATGGCATTCTCGGCCACGAGCCAGTTCACATGCCGCTTCAGCAGCTCGGCTGCGGGACCCTCCAATTGGTCCGGTTCCACCGCAGCTCCAATAGGAAAGTAATCCGCATAGGCTGCCGCCAGCGGCGGAGCCTCCTGCTGCACCGGAGCTTCTGCCGCAGAATCAGACGAAGCTGTAGCGGCAGCGGCCGGAGTCCCGCCGGGCGAGGCCGCCGGGGATGACGCTACATTCCCTGGCGGGGATGCAGCAGGAGCCGCATCCCCGCCAGGAGCGGAGCAGCCGGATAACCATAGAAGCGCGGCTGCGAAGACTATACTCCGGGCCAATCTGGCCGGAGTGCTTGTTCTGTTATTTTGGCGCACAGTCATCCTCCTTCTACGGTTAACCCACAATCCCGGTACGCTCAATACTCTCCACGAAATACCGCTGCACGAACAGGTAGATAATGATCAGCGGCAGAATCGCCAGCAGAATCCCTGTATCCTGGACCATGCTGAGGTAGAACGGATCAGCCTTGGAATTGGCGCCGTCCTCCAGCAGAATCGCCAGATTATACGGCAACGAGCCGAGCTGGGTCGCCATCACCTTGCTGGAGGTCAGATAAGTCGTGGTGAAGAAGCTGTCGTTCCATTGCCACACAAACGAGAAGAGCAGTACCGTAACAATGGACGGTATCGCGTTAGGCAGCATAATCCGGTAGAAGGTCTTGCCTACCCCGGCCCCGTCGATATAAGCCGCTTCCTCCACCTCTTTGGGAATCCCCCGGAAGAACTGCCGGAAGATGAAAATGTACAGCCCCGCCTTCAGCGAATTCGCCGTAGCAGAGGTTAGAATAAACGGCCAGTAGGTGTTGAGCAGATTCACCGATTTGCCGCCCGTTAAGAGCGGAATCAGCCCCATCAGGCTGAAATCCTTCAAATTCAGGTAGACCGGAATCAGAATCGTGATCGGCGGAACCAGGATCGTCAATATGACCCCGGCGAACAGCAGCTGGCTCCCTTTGAACTTCAGCCGGGCGAAGCCATACCCTGCAAGCGCGCAGGAGATGGCGGTCAAGATTGTAGTCAGCGCCGACAGGGTGAAGGTATTCAGCAAGGCCTGCCAGTAATCCATTATTCCAATCGCTTTGACGAAATTGTCGAGCGTGTAATTCTCGGGAAGCCAGACGACAATCGGTGAGTACAGATCGCTCTTGGCCTTGAAGGCCGTGGATATCTTCTGGAGTACCGGATAGAGGATCACGAACGACAGGCCTGCAATGAGCGTTAGCCGCACGAAGGACCATATCCATTTCTTCCAGCGTTCGAGTGACAGTAAGCGGGTCGCATGCATTAGTCCCATCCTCCCTTTAATCATAGTAGAAGACCTTCTTCGAGATCAGATAGCTGCTGACGGCCAGAATTAAGGCCACTGCGGCGAAATACAGCCAGGCCATCGCAGAGCTTAGACCGAAGTTGAACTGGGTGAAGCCGGTCTCCCGGATCAGGTCCGTCATGGCGTTATTCGAGAAGGAATCGATAATCGTATAGATGGAATTCACCAGAATGAGCGGGCTGACCATGGGAAAAGTGATTTTCCAGAAGGCCTCATAGCCGGTTGCCCCTTCCATCTTGGACGCCTCATACAGCTGCGGCGAGATGGTCTGGATACCTGCCAGGAAAATCAGAATCTGTACGCCGGACTGGCTTACAATACTATAGATGCGGCTCACGGCGCTGGTCAGATAGTTCACTACCCATTCGCTTAAGCCCGCATCCAGCATCAGCCCCTCCAGCTCGAAGGTGCCCAGTCCCTGAATCGCTCCCGCTCCGGCATTTTGATCGTTGACCGCCTGAATCAGGCTGGTGCTCTCCAGGCTCAGAATGACCCCGGAGGCCAGAATAACGGGCAGGAAGAAAATCGAACGGGCCAGCGATCTGCCGATGAACTTCTGATTCAGCAGCACCGCCAGGAACAGGCTGAAGATGACGATCAGCGGCACATTGATGACCATATTCATAATGGCATCGGCCAGCGAGCGGTTGAATTCGGTATTCACCGTCAGTGCTTCGACATAATTCTGGAAGCCGCTGAAATGAACAATCAGTCCGTCGGAATTAGCCTGCACCGAGCTTAAGCTGTAGCGCAGCGAAGACAACAACGGAATCAGGAAGAAGAAGATGAACCCCAGCAGCCAGGGCAGCACATAGAAGAAGCCCATTAATGCCTTTTGCTCTTTGTAGGATCTGCGGTCCAGTCTAAGTATGGATTTCAAGATTGCTCACCACCCGTAATATAGCTTTCGGCTTCAACCGTCCGGCCTTCGGCAAGGACTGCGGTCTTATTGTAGTTGACGATGACAGACATCCCGTTACCGTAAGTGCTTTTATAGACACCGTCTGCCAGCTTCTCATGACCCGTCAGCCGCTGATTCTGAACGTTCTTCATCACTCCGTTCACTTCAGTGTACATATCGGCTGCCTGATTGATCCACTGCTCGTAATTGACCGCATACAGGTTATCGAAGTCGGTATCCTTCACCTTGTAATTAGGCGCATACATCCATTCATAATAGATACCGGAGCCGTACTCCAGACTCTTCAGGATATACTGCCTTGGATTCGTGAACGTGGACAGGTTAAAAGGCTTGCCGGTGTAATTCACATATCCCCGCACCACCATCGGATAGAACGGAATCTCCTCATCCTCCAGCTTGAACCGGCTGCTGGACACCGGAGCATCCGTAATGTCAGAGAGATACGGGAGGGCGTAGGCATTCCCGCCGTCCGCGAGAATGCGCAGGGACTGTCCGGTAATCTTCTCCAGTGATTGGACCGATATCTGCTCGGACGCAGACCGGTCAATTTCTTGATTTTTACGGAAATCGCTGTTCAATTGATCGGCCATATCCCTGAGCGAGATGCCCCCGGTCTGAAACGGCGCAATCTCCTTCAGCGTGGCATCGACATATCCGCCGACCCTGCTTGGCGAAATAATGTAGGCAGGCGTGAAGGAACGGTCCCGCCGGTTCAAGGCCATATTGTACGGATAGACAGCTGCCGGAATCTCACTGAGCATCCGGGAAGCCTTCTGATTAATACGGAAGCCGGAGGTCTGGTTCGCCCGAAGCAGAGCGACGTCAGGGAAGAGCTGAATATCTTGCTCCTTAGCGTATGCTGCCAGCCGGTTCAGTCCCTTGCTGCCGCCAATCGCCTGATCCACAGACAGCCGGTCCGGCACCTTGTGATCGAGGCCCCGGTTGAACCAGCCGGCATATTTCAGCTTGATATGATCAATGCCGCGCTGCTTCATCTGCTCCAGAATGCTCTGGGCCTCTTCGAAGGTCGTCAACGCCTCCAGCGATTGATACGGAATACCCAGGACATGCTTGGTCTTCGTGATTCCGCCCACCAGCTCCAGATAGAACGGCGTATTCACAGGAGCTTCTGCGGAAGCTGCCGGCTGCGCCTCAGGCAGTCCGCCATGCTCCGCCAGATAGCTCTGGTAATAACGCGCCATGCCCGGATAAGAGGCCTCTGCTCCGCTCAGGAACGCGTAACGGACGACATAATCTGTCTTAGGCGGCTCCTGCTGGAATTTCGGCAGGGTGCGGTTCTGATCACTTGACGTCAGGGTAAGATCTCCCTTGGCAATCAGGGTGAAGCTCGGATACACATAGTTGTATCCATTCAATCTGCCGCTGGTATCCGCGTTGATGGTAGCCAAGGACGCACCTTGTTCAATAATGCCCAGCATGGCGCCTTCCTCCCGGATCAAGCCGAACACCGGCAGCTTGACCTCCTGCTGCTGCGCATAGGCATCTGTGGTCTCCATCGTCCCATCCACACCATATACCGCCTGCTTATATGCGGGATAACGGATCTTTCCGTTATTGAAATGAATCAGCGCTCCTGAGCCGTCCGGCACCAGGATGGAACCCGAATCCTTGCTCCCTCCGGCACCCAGGAAGCTCAGCAGGGAGATGTCATTCACCGGATAATCCGCAGGATAGCGGATATCCGCTGCCGGAACCTTGACGACCAGCTGATCCCCGTCCAGGGCGTATTCAATGGCGAGCTGAAAAATACGCGGCGCAGGCTTGGTCTGGCTGAGTTTGTTCTCGGCGATGTCCTGCTGCAGATCTTCCTCTGTGTACCCCGCCTTCTCGAAGCCCTTCAGGGTCCGCTCCAGCTGAAGCCCCTTCAGCGCTTCATCGTTTCGCGTATATACCCCGTTCTCCTCATCGAAGGTGTAGGCAATTTTCATCGTCCGCTGCCCGGTCTTATCCATCTTGCTCATGATCTTCTCCTCGAACCGCTCCTTGCCCATCTTCATCGGCAGATCCTCCGCTGTTGCGGCGGTCGTTCCGAACTGGTAGAAGACCTTGACGCCTTCCGGCGTCAGTTCCATCTTCATTTGCTTATGGGCCACGCTGTCCGTATATGAATTGACAGAGCTGACTTGACCCAGGTTGTTATAGAAATCCAGCTTGAGCTGCGCGGACAGCAGGTCTTTATTATCCCCGCTGGCCTTGGCATCCGCTTCACGGTCCAGCGGGTTGCTGTACCAGACCGTCCCGTCCGACAGATTCTTGACGGCAATCCCTCCGGTAGCTTCATCCATGAACAGCCGGAGCTGCGCGTTCTCGAGCACCCCTGTCATGCCGCTCACCCCACTATCGGTGAAGGCAGATTTCAGCGCGCTCCCTTCCGTAAAGGACACTTCAAGATTCGGTTCATGCCCGCTGGCCTGGCTGCCTGAGCTTGACGCCGAACAGCCGGCCAGCACACTCATACTGAAGAGAATCGAGAGCAGCATGATTAACGGCTTCCTCATTCCCGGTCCTCCTCCTATCTCCTCAAGACAATTTCTTGGTATATGGTCGAGACGAATGCAATCATCTGCTGAACCAGACTGAAGAACAGCAGGGTCAGGAAAGCCATGAAGGCCATAGCGAGCAGCGTCAGCAGAATCGTCCCGATCGTTTTGGACGGGGAGAACTGATGAACGGTCATAATGCCCACATACAGCAGCAGTCCCGACCAGAGAATGGCAAAGTTTTTGAAAAAGTAATAAAAAGAGCTCTCCTGGGCCGAGATGAAATTGCTGATCCAGATCCATGGGAAATTAATCAGGACAATCGGAACTAGGGCGAAGCAGGTGGTAATAAAAATCTCCGTGAACTTCCCCTCCCCGTCCATCAGCGTAGTCAGCGACCAGTTCGCCACACACCAGAACAGAACAGGAACCAGCACATAGACCGCCTCCAGCAGGCTGTTCAGATACCGGGGATTATTCATATTGACCAGGAACCCGCTGTATTGATTGCCCAGAACATTCGTCAGAATCAGCATAAACAGAATGCCGAAGGAGATGATCAGACTGGTTTTTTGACTGCGTTCATATTTGAGGTCCCAGTATCCGTTGAACGGATGAACCATCACATACAGCGGATGTTGCAGCGCTTCTCTGTTCAATGGAGCTCCACCTTCTTTCTGGCCTTCATTTTCCGGTACATTCTCAGGCCCAGCCATAGGGCCACCAGCGCGATCAGAGCCGTCATAATGGTGGAGAAATGTCCGCGAAGCACTTCCTTACGGTAGAGCAGGAACGCTTTGGAATAGTTGGTCCGGTCCATGCTGCGCTCGAAATACTCCGCCGACTCCTTGTACTCGCCTTGCCGCAGATACGCCTTGCCTATACCCGCATAGGCATACTCCATATTCGCATTCAGGTTGACGACCTTGCTGAACTGCTGAGAGGCCATCTCCTCATCACCGTTATAGTAGCTGCGCACGGCACTGTTCAGCGTTCTTCCATACTCTGTGGTCTGAAATACCGTGATTTCACCCAGCGCCTGATCCAGCACCAGAATATCGTCACCGCTGTGCTCAATGGCAACCGGAGTGTTGAATTCGCCCAGACGGTTACCGATTCCGCCGAAAATGTACAGCAGATAGCCGTCCCCGTTGTACGTGAACACCCGGCCCCGGCTGGCATCCAGCACCGCGTATATTTCACTGTCGCTCACATCGATATCCACGAGCCGCGGGGCACCCCCTGAGCGCGTGGAGTAGAGCAGATCACCGCTGGGCTTGTAATAGCCCTCTCTCCGCAGAATATCTGCCCCCTGCGCGTTCAGCTTTTTGATCGGGTCCCCGTAATCGTCACCGTTGGTAGCGTACAGAAAGCCTTCGTCATTAATGTCCAGATTCGTGAACTCGGTAGGCGTATACATCACCATCTGCTCACGCTGCGCCTTGGTGGAGATCGATTTCCAGAAATACTCTACCGCATCGACATGCACCCGGTTCGCGCCAATGAACGATTTGAACACGCCGTCCGCCCCGAATTCCATGAAACCGTCGAAGACGCCGGCCGACATCACATAGATGCGGTCCGCCTTGTCTACAGCAACACGGACAGGCTGAAATTCAAAGTTCGCCTGCAATAGCTCGGACTTCGGGGCTTCAATGATCCCCACAGCCTTGAAGTCGCTGTCGAGATGGACGATACGCTTATTGCCCGTATCCGCGACATACACTTCCTTCTGCTGCGTCACATAGATGCCCTGCGGATTGTTGAACTTCTCCGCCTTCCCCTTGAACTGGAATGCATTTACCGTCTTGACGGACTTATAGTCCTGATCCAGAATCACAAACCGGTTATTGCCGCTATCCAGAACATAAATCTGCTTATCCGCCGTAACCTGAATATCCTGCGGATTGTTGAATGGGCCCGCACCGGAGCTGGCACCCGTGATGAGCGTAGTAGCCTCGTAGGCGGACGGAGCCGCCACCGCATTCCCCCAGTATGAATAATTGTAGGAAGGGGCTGCGCTCTCTGCCAGGGCCAGCTCTCCGCCAAGCCCCAGACTGACCAGGCAGCACAAGGCCAGCAGACCGGTTCTCAGTTTCTTTATCCTTGCGACCATTGTCACCGTTCCTCCTCTCTACTCTTTCATACCGGATGTGGCCATCGTCTGGATGACACTGCTCTGTGAAATAATGAACAACAGAATCGGCACGGTCATCAGCAGCAGAGCGACGGCCGCTCCGACCCCGGCACGCGCAATCCCGCCCTGGATGACCTGGCTGAGCGCGTAGTGAAGTGTCTTCAGGTTCTCACTGTAGATGAAGCTTCCTCCGTCTGTGCCCCACAGCGCCGGAAATTGCAGGATCATCAGCGTCAGCCAGGCCGGCTTCACATTCGGCATTACGATTTGCCAGAACACGCGGTACTCGTTCGCACCGTCGATTTTGGCCGCCTCAATCAGTGCATCCGGGATCTGCTCCATGAACTGCTTCATCAGGAACAAACCTAGTGAAAAGGCCAGTGACGGTACGATAATCGCCGCCTGGGTATTGATCCACCCCAGCTGCGACATGACCAGATAGTTCGGTATTGCCGTAACATGCGGCGAGAACATCAGGGACAGCACTACAATCTTGAACAGAATGCTGGAGCCCGGGAATTTGAACTTGGCCAGCGGATACGCCGCTGCCGACGCCAGCAGGATATGTCCTGCGGTCCCTACCAGTGTGATCAGTAGAGTATTCGCAATATATCTGGTGAACGGCACCCAGGAATTGCCCATGATCACCATCAGATCGGTGAAGTTCTCCAGCGTCGGGTTCCGCACCAGGAATCTCGGCGGGAAGATGAACAGCTCATCCAGCGGCTTGAAGGCATTGTTCACCGTATAGATCAGCGGAAGAACCATGAACGCGCCGAAGCCCAGCAGCAGGCCGAAGAGCATAAAGCTGACAGCAAAGGAACGGTTCAGTCTTTTTTGAGGGCGAAGGGCCCCTATCACTCTTGAATACAGGGTCATTCACCCACCTTTCGAAGCAGCTTCTGGGTCATCATGTTGGTTCCGAGCATAATTGCGAAGAGAATAGTAGCAATCGCAGAGGCATAGCCCATCTCAAAGCGCAGTGTCCCGTAATCCATCAGATGCGTGACCACCGTATGTCCCGCATAGTTGACACTCGGGAAGCCCGCCAGCGCAATAGAGACTTCGGCCACCGCGAAGGAGGCGGTAATCTGCATGACCGCGCCGAACATCAGCTGCGGACGCATGGACGGCAGGGTAATGAACCACAGCTCCTGCCAGCGGTTCCTGATTCCGTCCATCGCTCCGGCCTCGAACAGCGTCTGGTCCACGGTCTGAAGTCCGGCGATGAACGCCAGGAAGCTTGTGCCGAGACTCAGCCAGAGCTGCACAATAATGATAATGGGAAGAATGTACTTCTCATTCTGCAGCCAGATAATCGGCTCCAGCAGCACCCCGATCTTCATCAGGAAGCCGTTGAGGTAACCATAGCTGTCCCCCGAGAAGACGATCAGCCAGATGAAGAACACATTGCCCGAGATCGAAGGCGCATAGAAGACCAGCGTCATCAGCGACCGGACAAAGGGCGACAGCTCATTAATCAGCCAGGCGAACAGGAAGCATGCGATATAGCTTAACGGGCCTGTGATCACAGCGAACAGAAAGGTGTTCTTCAGCGCGATCATGAACACATCATCGCCCAGCAGCAGCCTGGAATAGTTCTCCCAGCCGATGAATCTCGGCGTCTCCAGCATATTGAAATAGAAGAAGCTCAGCCCGAAGGAGACGACCACCGGGATTACCGTGAACAGGAAGAAGATGATCATATAGGGACTCATCATGAAATAATAATGCTTGCTCTTCTTGATATCTCTCCATAATTGCGCCAGGCGGGATTCCTTGACCGGACCGCCAGCCAGCCCTGGCAAGGCTGGTTCAGTGGTATTCTGTATTTGTACCATCAGCTTACAGCCTCCAACCTAATACGGAAGTTTGAATTCCTTCCGTTTGATCTGAATTTCATCGTTAATGTAGATCAGATAATCCGACAGGGCTTCACGCGGATTCACATTTCCGTTGACCACCTTGCGGAACGCATTGTCCAGATGCCGGCCTGTGAAGTACCCGCCGGGAACCTGAGGGTTACCCTTCACCCATTGCCACTGGCTCTCCAGTTCCTTGTAATCCTTCACCGGCCACGGCAGCTCCTCCAGTGCTTCAATGTTCGCGGTCGGATAACGTGCCGCCGCTCCCATCAGCCCTTCCATTTCCCGGCCGTACTGGACCTGGGTGTCCTTGTCTGTCCACCACTTCATGAATTCCCAGGACGAATCCTTGTCCTTGGCATTCTCCAGCAGCATGACACCGGTTGTATGGCTGGCTACGCTATGGTCCACCGTGCCATCCGCCTGCTTCGTTCCCGGCACCACCGTGAATTCCCACAAATTGCGGATTTCCGGCGCCATTACTGTCAGGCTGTTATAGATGGTGTAATCGGCAATCCCGATTGGGATCTCGCCTGTACGGAAACGGTTCGGAAAGTCCACCTTCACCGGGAACTTGTAATTGGTATAGAACTGGGTCCACTTGTTAAATTCACTCATGGAGGTCTCCGAGTTCAGCGCGCTTCGCTTCTGGTCGTCCGTGTAGAGCTGCCCGCCGTTCTGGTAGAGCAGCATGGTGAAGGCCGCATTGGGCACCAGCGTCGCGTTGTTCAGTGTATCCTCCAGGGGAAGATAGAACTCCAGATTATGTCTCTGCAGCACAGAGACGACATTGTAGACTTCCTCCCACGTAGTAGGGGGCTCCAGACCAAGCTCCTGCAGAATATCCTTCCGGTAAAAGAGCATCGGGAAGATCTGCTGCTCAGGCAGCCCGTAGACGCTTCCATTGTACTTATAAGGCGTAAGGGCGCTGTCGCGGAAGCGGTCAGCCACTTCTTTGAAATCGGCGAACTGGGACAGATCGGCCGATGCTTTGCGCATCGCATAGTTCACTGGAAGATCCTCGCCGATCTGCATGGCTACGTCCGGCCCTTCGCCCGCCAGGGTTGCCGGCAGCAGAATGTTCGGAGGCACCAGCCTCAGTGCCACGGAGATGCCCGAATCCGGCGTGAAGGTATCGTCAATCATGCTCTTCATCACTTGAGCCTGATCCCGGCCGGTCGAAATCCAGACCGTAATCGCCTTCTGGTTCTTCGTCACGTTACCGATACTGTCATAGTCTTCGGTATACGAGGCGCCATACGCTCTCAGCTCATGCTTCAGCTTCTGGAAGAAGGTCGCCTGCGCAGACGGAAGCGGCTTATCCGGCGCCGAGACCACCAGTGAATCCAGTGTCAGCGGCTGTTCCCGCACGCTAAGAATCCAGGTCCCCAGTCCGCCGACATTCGTCTTGAAGGAGACCAGCCGTTTGGCTACCGTGTCCGGATGCTTAGCCATATCCTCCAGCTGGGTAACCATCGAGTACAGCACGGATACCTTGTCGCTGCGTTCCCCGGTGGCCTGCTCCAGGTATTCGCCGACACCGCGGATAATCTCCGCCTGCTCCCGGAATACCTTGGTCATCTCCGGTATCCGCTTCTCCAGCTGATAGTCGCGGAACTTATCCGGGTTGTTGGAGGTAATCGCCAGAATATTGCGGTACATTTCATTCAAGGTCAGGACACTGGACTGGACGGTACGGACCAGCGGCGCGATATCGCCCAGGGTCACGGTCAGTCTCAGCTTGTGCGTCCCTTCTGTAAGATGGAACAGATAAGGCTCTTCCCCGCCGAGTACATTCATCTGCCAGCCGGGAGAGTAATTGAAGCGGATCTGCTTCATCTCGGTGAACGGATATTCACCATCAATAGTCAGGCTGCGGTTGGCATAGACGCCCCGGAGCTGATTCTGCTTCTCCTTGAGCGCTATCCGGTACAGACCTTCTTCAGGGACATCAATCTCCCATTCGATCCATTGCCCCGGAAGCTTCCAGTTCACCCCGCCGATGGTGTTAATCCTTAAATTTGAGACGGCATAAGGAACCACTGCCGGGCTGGAGCGGTCGGATAACGGGTATAAGGTAGGCGAGGATTTGGCGGATGCCGCTTCGGCCTGGACCTCGATATAAGGCTCTTGTACCGGCTGAAGGCCCTTAGTCTCATACTCCTGCTTAGCCTCTGCATAGGAGCGCACTGTCCGGTCCTGGAACAGCTCAATATAATCAATGGCCATCGGTTCACGGAGTGCGGTCAGCGACAGGGTCTGGTTTCCCTGCTCCAGATAGAAGGCATACGGCTCCTCATAGAAGCCTTCACTGTCCGCAATGACCGTGGACTGCCACACCGGCTGTTCCACCTGTCTGGGGCGCAGATCGTTGCCTCGGTCATCCTGCTTAATGACCTCCTCACGGTTCCCCCAGACCCGGTCGAAGAGCAAGGTATCCGCTCCCTTGAACGGCACCTCCCGGTTGATGGATAAGGAACGTTCAATGGACGAGCTTTTGCCTTCCACAGGATAATAATGAACCCGGATGTTATACAGCCCGGATTCCGGAACCGGCACCTCCCAGGAGATGGTTCCCGATTCCTGGGTAATGACTGCTGCTCCGTCAAGCCCCTCGAATTGCTGCTTCACCTCAAAGACATCTCCGCTGCCGGGGGAATAGCTCTCCCCTTCGATGCGGATCTCCCGGTCAGGGCGCGGGGCATCCCCGTGTTGCTTCAGATAGGCTTCATAGCTGCCTTCTTCAGCATCCTGCGTGGCTGCCGTGAACTTGCCTGCTGCGGGAGAGTCGGAATGCACAGGCTGCCCCGAGGAATTAAATATCCAGATCGTCCCGGCCAGCAGGACAACAACCAATATAATCGCTATGTTCCTGATTCGAATATTCAACGTACTCCTCCCTTTAAGCGATGGATCATAAGTTCTTCAAGCGTAAGTTATATAAGAAGCACCTCAGAGTTGAACACGAAGCATGGTCGTCACTGCGGTGAACATTTGGACCTCCGGCCGCTGTTGTATTTGAATTTCCTAATTTGAACCGCTCCTAGCGGTAGAAATCCAAATACAAAGGCGGTCGCTAACGCTCCTACAGTTCCAAATTTCCCCTCCGCTTCTTTTTGCTTTTCGTTAATTTCTTTAGTGCTTCTTATATGGTTCTTTTTAATTTCAGCAAGAATGGGAACAACAGTCCGCGGGGGACTGTTGTTCCATGCGGATATCCGTTTATTTTTTGTAGACTGCGTCTACAGAAGCCTGAACCTTCGCCTTGTACTTCTGAATGACAGTAGATGCCGAGGTTCCCTTCTTCAGTTCGTCAATCATCTCGTAATAAGGCATGGTTGAGAAGGTATTATGGTTCGTGAGCAGCATGCCGCCTTCGACCAGCTTGGCGTTGTTGATATCATCCTCGTTGTCATACGTGCTCTCCAGGGAAGCCTGCTTCGGATAATCGTAGATGGACTCGATATCGTTGATCTTCTCCCAGATATACAGCAGCTGATCCGGATTCTCGGCCTTCTTCGGGATGGTCAGGAACTGGACATTGGATTCCACACTGTGGTATTCGGTAGCATTAGGTCCTTTTGGAAAAGGAACAAAGCCGATATCATAATCCTTCATATCCGTCTTGAAGCCGTTCGCCTCATAATCTGCTCCTGCATACATCAGCGTGTTCCCCTGACGGAAGAACTGCGCCGGTTCCTGCCAGTCCCCGCCTTCTGTCGGCCGCGCTACCTTCTCGGCACCCAGCTTGGCGATGAACTTGAAGACCTCCAGCAGCTTGGGATCATCGAGATTCTGTTTATCGTCAATGGTCAGATCGGTCTCGTTGGAGGCCAGTGCCATTTCCAGGAACCCGCCTGAGGCCAAACCCCAAACATCAAGTTTTCCGTTGTTATCTGTATCCTTGTTCGCTTCTTTGGCAACTTGGGTGAAGGTCTCCCAGTTCCAGTTATCCTCGTTCACATATTCCTGGAGCGGCTTCATGCCCAGCTTCTTCATCAGGGTGCGGTTATAGAATACTCCGCTGATCAGGTTGCCCGCATTCTCCGAGAAGCCATAGCCCCGGCCCTCATATTGCGAGAATTCTGTAGTCATACGCTGATTGAAGGCATTCTCATTCTTGGTGTACTCGTCAACCGGCCAGAACATATCCTGCTTCGTCAGCACCGGAATCATATAGCCCTTGCCCATTCTGACAATATCGCCAAGCGGTTCACCGGCGACCAGTGAAGCCACAACCTTCTTCTGGTATTCACCGAAGTCCAGCGCTACATATTCAACCTTGAAATTATGCTTGGCCATCAATTCCTTCAGATTCTTCGAGCGCTGGATATTATCAGGATTGTCCTCAGGAATCGTCATATCCCACCAGGACACGATCTTGATCGTTCTGCCGCCCATATCGAAATCTTTTTCCGGTGTAGCATTGCTCGGCTCTGCAGTCGGTGTAGCTTCTGCAGTGGCTTCAGCTGCCGGAGCCTCCGTAGCCGCTGCCGGCTGGGCTGACGCTCCCCCGCCGGCGTTCCCGCCGTTCCCCGCTCCTCCACATGCCGTCGTTGCAGCTAATAACAACATACTAATGAATACTGACATTACCTTTTTTGCCCGCATGATCTGTCCCCCCAAGTATGAATGACTTACCTCGAAAGTTTAGCGCTTACATTTTCAGGCAGCAACCCGTCTAACTTCAGGTGTTCACCTGTCAAATTATAGGTCCGGCCCGCAAGTCCTTATCCACCGGGCAACCGGATTTCGATCAGGTAAACAAATGGAGCCTGGTGCAAGAATTGCACATTGTAGCGCCCGGCTCTGTTGCACATAATGAATGAAGGAAGCTTAACTTCTCTCTGAAAGCGGGGTCTTCATGTTGTACAGAATCTTATGTGTAGAGCGAAACGCCCAAGTGCGGGAGATCGCTTCTTATATGGCAGGGAGCAGACTTAAGAATTTCATCATTCATGCGCATGCTGATTATTCATCCGATATTCTGCGGCTGATCCGAAGCGAGGGGATATCACTAGTTCTTCTGAATATCAGGGATGCCCATACGCCGGGCATGAGAGTCTGTGAGCAGATCAGGCAGGGAAGCTCCGTTCCGATTATTCTGCTCGGGGGCAGCGGAGATTTCGGGCTGGCGCGCCAAGCCTTACTCTATAATGTAAGCGATTACTTAACAGACCCGGTGGACCCGGCTGAGCTGGGCGGAAGTCTGGAGGCGGTTAGTCGGGTGCTGGCTCAGGCTGGCAAACCCGCTGCTGTAGAGCGGGATTATGCTCAGTTCACCATTCAAAAAGAGCCGTCCTCCCCGTGTCCGATCGTCAGTACGATCAAGCAATGCGTGGATGAGCAGCTCCATCATAATATTACACTCAAGCAGATCTCCGACACCCTGAACTTCAATTGCGCCTATCTCGGACAGAAATTCAAGCAGCAGGAGAAGATGTCCTTCAACGAATACCTTCTGCGCCAGCGGATGGAGAAGGCCAAGCTGCTGCTGGAAACGACCGACATGAAGATCTATGAGATTGCAGACGCTGTCGGATATTCGGAAATCGACTGGTTCTACAAGAAATTCAGAGAATACACGGGAACCAGCGCCAATGAATACCGCAAGCAGTGCTTCGTCATTGCCTGAGGCAGAGGGGGGTGGAGGGAGCGGCCTGTACGAAATCTGGAGCAAGGCTCTGAATAAGTACGGCTGCTGCCTGCCAGACCATCAAAGCGCTGCTCCTCGTCCATTTAATGAAATCAGGGGCACTAATGCCCCTCATTCGGCTCATCCGCCCACTTTTGATGAAATCAGGGGCACTAATGCCCCTCATTCGGCTCATCCGCCCACTTTTGATGAAATCAGGGGCACTAATACCCCTCATCACTCTCACGTTTTCCACTTAGCCTCCCGCATTCCTTTCTTCCCACTCCTAAAAACTCCCGTTTCGGCTCCGAATCCTGCTTCTCTCACTCGCCCCTCCCATACAATTGCCCTTCTCATCCGAGTCTCCTTCACCTGACAATAGATCAATAATTGGTGAGGATCGGTCATTGTAGGAAGATAAACGATAACTTATTATAGTTTCATACATGAAAGCGTTATCAAAAACGGAAGTTGCTTACTGAAGAAGGGGGATGACAGACAGACAAGATGCCCGGGATTGCTTGCCCCGGCTTAGCTTCAGGAAGCAATCATACAAAGAGAATATGATGAGGAGTGAAACAATGCGCAGCCAGAGCATGAGAAGCAATTCGTTCCGGAAATTCCTTTACATCTCTCCCTTTATGCTTTTACTCGCTGTCTTTGCCTACTATCCGCTCTATGGTTGGGTATATGCATTTTTTGACTACACCCCGCCTATCCCGTTGTCCCAATCTGAGTTCGTCGGCTTCAAATGGTTCCATTCCCTGGTTGAGAATCAGGTCAAGATCGACCAGCTGATGCAGGTCATCTGGAATACCTTCGGCATCAGCGGACTGGGCATCCTTTTCTCCTGGCTCCCGATGATCTTCGCCATCTTCCTGACCGAGATCAAGGCGGTACGTTTCCGCAAATTCATCCAGACGGTCACCACGCTGCCGAACTTTATCAGTTGGGTGCTTGTGTACTCCCTCGCCTTCTCTATGTTCTCCAGTGAGGGGATGGTCAACGGCTTCCTGCATATGACCGGGCTGACCGATTCACCTACAATGTTCCTGCAGAGCTCGGAGCATGTCTGGTGGACCATGTGGGCTTGGGCTACCTGGAAGACACTCGGCTGGTCCGCCATTCTGTACATCGCAGCCATCATGGGCATCGACGAATCGCTGTATGAAGCGGCTTATGTAGACGGGGCTACCCGGATGCAGGTTATCCGCCATGTCGTATTGCCAAGCATGATGCCAACCTACTTCGTCCTGCTGATGCTCCAGATTGCCAGCTTCCTGAACAACGGATTGGAGCAGTATTTCGTGTTCCAGAATGCGTTTAACAAGGACACTATTCAGGTTCTTGATCTATATGTGTATAACCTCGCCATGGGCGGCGGCAGCTATTCCGTCTCCGTTGCGATCAGTATGCTGAAGAGTGTAATCAGCGTGGTGCTTCTCTTTTCGGTGAACGGGCTGTCCAAAATGCTGAGAGGAGAGGGCATTGTATGAGTGACAACCAGACCAGTCTTACGCCAAACACCCGGGAGATCGACATCACCAAAAAAACGGTCAAAATGCAGGTCAGCGCTACCGATAAAATCATCTCTACTATTATTTATATCCTGTTCTCACTGTTCGCCTTCATCTGCGTTTATCCGTTCTACTCGATCATTATCAACACGATCAGCGCGAACGACCTGAGCGCCAAGGGCGAAATTATTTTCTGGCCTAAGGGCATTCATTTCCAGAATTATATCGATGTGTTCAAAATCCCGGGTCTGGGCAATGCCTTTATGATCTCTCTCGGCAGAACAGTGATCGGTACACTGCTAACAGTCGGCGCTTCGGCCTTCCTCGGATTCATGTTTGCCCAGGAGGACATGTGGGGCAAGAAATTCTGGTACCGCTTCACCATCATCACGATGTTCTTCAATGCCGGGATTATCCCTTGGTATCTGACCATGAGATCGCTGCATCTGACGGACAACTTCCTGGCTTATATTCTTCCGTCCGTTGTTGCTCCTTTCTTCATTATCCTGGTCAAAACCTTCGTGGAGGCAACACCGAAGGAGCTTCAGCAGGCGGCCAGCATTGACGGTGCAGGAATCTTCACGATTTTCTACAAAGTCATTCTGCCGATCAGCAAGCCGATCCTTGCAACCGTTGCCATCTTCTCGGCCGTCAACCAATGGAACTCCTTCCAAGATACGCTCCTGCTGGTAACGGACAGTAAGCTCTATAGCTTACAGTTCATACTGTATAACTACATCAATCAGGCGAGCTCCTTGTCCACCATGGTCAACCTGCAGAATGCCGGCTCAACGGCGATGGCTACTCTGGCGACCAAGCAGACCTCAACCTCCATTCGCATGACAGTTACCATTATCGTAGTCGCACCAATCCTGCTGGTATATCCGATCTTCCAGAGATTTTTTGTCAAAGGAATTATAATTGGCGCTGTGAAAGGCTAACGGACCTGCGCCATTATGATACATTAATCATTCGGGGGGCTACACATGAAAACACACATTAAGCTGGGCAGAAAGTCCGCGCTGTTACTAGGGACGACCATCCTGCTGGTAACAACGGCGTTAAGTGGTTGCAGCGGTAATTCCAACAATGGAGGAACTGCTGCGGGGACGGCCGAACCCGGAACACCTACTGAGTCATCCGATCCGGGCACAAGCACAGGCATCGATCACAGCAAACCTCTAACCATTACGGTATTCGACAACGCAGCTAACTATCAAGGCGAGCAGACGGGATGGTACGGCAAGCTGCTGAAAGACAAGTTCAATATCACACTGAACATTCTGGCTCCGCAGGTAGCGGGCGACCAGCTGTACAAGACCCGCTCGGCATCCGGCGACCTCGGCGACCTCCTGATTATTGAGAACAGCCAGCTCGAGGAACTGATTCCGGCAGGCATGATTATGGATCTAACCGACATGATTAAGAACACGGAGCATCTGTCCCAATATGTAGACAATCACTTCAAGCCGTTCAATGTGGCCTTCGAGAAGCAGAATCCAGACGGTAAAATCTATGCTCTCCCGGCCTTCACCGCCGATACTTCGCCAACGACTTTCTCAGAAGAGCTGCCTTACTCCAGCCCGATTATGCCTTGGGATTATTACAAAGGAATCGGCGCGCCGAAGCTGAATAATCTGAACGACCTGATGACCGCCCTGAAGGACATGCAGGCTAAATATCCGAAGACTCCGGATGGCAAGCCGATTGTTCCGATCACGCTGTGGAAGGACTGGGACGGCGGCAGCATGGAGAATGTCCGGTGGCTGAGCAACTGGTATGGCTATGAGCAGCCGAACGGCACGACAACGATTCAATTGAATGCCAAGGGCGATATCGTTCCGATCGTGGACGACAACAGTATGTACAAGAAGATTCTGCAGTTCTATTATGACGCTAACAAAATGGGTCTCGTCGACCCGGATTCCCCTTCCCAGGACTGGAACAAGGTATCTGAGAAGCTGACCAACAAGCAGGTGTTGCTCCTGTGGTACTCCTGGCAGAGAGGGTTCTACAACACGATTGAACGCGGCAACCAGGGCGACGGCAACGTAGCCGTTCCGATCGGCGATACCCACCTGATCCAGAACAGTGATGCTTATTTCGGGAACGGCAGAGTGTTCGCTATCGGCTCCAAGGCGAAAGAGCCGGAAAGAATTATGGAACTGATGGACTGGATGTCTTCACCGGAAGGTCTGCGTTACTATACCAACGGCTTCGAAGGCTTCAACTATGAGAAGACACCGGACGGCAAATTCAAGCTGACCGAAGTCGGCCAGACGGCATTCCAGGAAAACACCCCGGTCCCTGCCGAATACGGCGGCGGCGGTTACCAGGACGGCCAGAGCAAGGTCAACTCGATGATTATGAGTGATTTCGTGGTTGACCCGGAAACCAAAGAATTCTACAACAGCACCTACTGGGCATCCACCATTGAAGCCAACAAGACTGCGCTGACTACAGACTGGCAGAAGACCTATGATGCTACTACTCCGACCGAGTACTATACGAAGAACAACATGATCGACATTGTGCCGAATATCAACACCAGTCTTGGCTCTGATTCCTCTGACGTCAAGAACAAACGCAGCCAGATCTCGGATTATGTCAAGAACACCTCCTGGAAAATGATCTTCGCCAAAGACCAGGCCGAATTCGACCAGCTCTGGACCAAGCTGAAAAGCGATGTGGAAGGACTCGGCTGGAACGATGTCTTCGCCGTAGACAAGGAAAGAGCAGAGAAAATCGTTAAAATGCGCGCCGATGCGATTGCTAATAAGTAAGCAAATGAGCGTTACTGCGTAAGCTGTAAAAGTAAAAGAAGAGGCAGCCCTGGAGCCATGGAAATGGCTTGGGGCTGCCTTTTTTGTTACCGGAAACTGTTCTTCCTGCTCCCTTAAAAAATAAGCTGAGCGAACTGATACAGCCCGTTCTTCCAGACCGGCCAGTCATGGTCGCCCTGCTCTTCTACCCAGATGTGCGGTACGTTATGCTCTGAGAAATAAGCATGGGTGCGGTCGCTGACATATTTGAGGCTGTCGAGGTCTCCGCAGGATAACCAGAGCAGGTTAAGCGCGTCCGCTACCTTCTGCGGTTCCGGTACCAGCAGTTCCGGCTCCTTCGTGTTAGGTGCCGCAGAGAAGGCTCCCACCCAGGCGAAGCGGTCCAGGTTATTCAGACCCATGTTGAGCGATTGCCCTCCGCCCATGGACAACCCGGCCAGCGCGCGGTGCTCCCGGTCCGTCAGCACAGAATAATTCGCTTCAATATAAGGGATCAGATCGTTCAGCAGATCAGACTCGAAGGTTGCAAAGGCTTCCAACTTGTCAGGAGCGAAGATGTCACCCTCCGCCCGGTCATTCAACATCGCCCGCCCGTTCGGCAATACAACAATCATGGGCTTCAGCTTGTGATCAGCATAAAGGTTGTCCAGAATAATCTGTGGCGTGCCGTGAGTGTACCATTCGTCTTCATCTCCGCCAATGCCGTGCAGCAGATACAAGACACTATATTTCTCTGTGCTAGAGTATCCAGGCGGCGTATAGACTCTGGCCTTCCGGGTGTTGCCTACTGTGGCAGAGGGGTATTGGATCATTGTGATCTTACCACGCTCGATCCCTTCTCTCTCCTGATCATATCCCGCTGCTTGTGTTGTATACTTCTGATGGTTCATGTCCAAAGCTGCTCATTCCTCTCTTGGATTATATGTATTCCTCTACACTTAGTTTATTCAATAAACTAAGTGTAGAATCCTGCTGAGGAACCTGTTGCAGAAAAAATATATGTAGGATAGAAGGTCTTCTGCTTTCTCCTACATTGGACAGTCCCGATTGTATTTAACCTTCGTATACATACGAATGCATCGGAGTAATCTCCACCGGCTGCAGGGATTGATATAGAGCATTAGCCTCAGCAGAAAAACCCGTTATATAAGCAGTTGTCACACCTTGCTCCTTCAGCCGCAAGAAGCAGGCAGTAACAACCGCCTTGCCGAATCCGCGTTGCCGGTAGTCGGGGTGGGTCCCGATCGTCTCTATGACCGCAATCCCGTTATCCTGATCCACGAACCCGAAACAGAAGGCAATATGCCGGCCCTTATCATCAATCACAGAGAAATCAAGCTCCGCTAGATAGGACGGCAGAGTTTTTCTCCAATACTCTACCTTGACTGGGCCGGAATCAGACGGAGAGAAGATCTGTTCAATCAACTCGCCCTTCGATTCTTCGTCTGCCCCTTCCGCCATGCACCGGATGTAAAAGCCTTCTTCCAGGTTCAACGTGTACTCCGTGTGCAAAAGATCGTATCTTCTTGTATTCCCAATATGGGAATCCTGCACAAAACCATGGTCTAATAATGCCTGAACCTCCAGACCGTAGGGATAGCAATCGGTGTTGAGCTTCTTTTTCTCCTTGCCCCATACATTCCGGGTCCATGCGACCATCTCGTCCGCCAGATGCGGGTAATCCGGATGAACGATTAAACTGAAGAAACCGCCTCCGGATTCGGAAATGAACAGGCCTGTGATCTCACCGGCTTCATTCTTCCATAGATGTGCATTTCCCCCCCTGAAATCAGGGTCTGCACTTTTGAGCGCTTCATACTTGTCCCAGAACTCGAATCTGACAAATTCCCAGGTCTGAAGTTTACCCGTCAAAGTTACCATTTTTCTCAAAAAGGCATGAACGTTGTTGAAGTTCTCCGGGGTGTCTATGTACTTTTCATTGAACGCCTTCATCTCCTCATCTCCATTCTTTCGACTCTAATCATTCACGCTTCTTCTATTATACGTATGGCCACTTCCTTTATAGGCAGAGATCTGTTAGGATCATTTATTGCATTGCTCTGTATAGAACAAATTCACCCTGCGGGTGAAGGATGCTGATGCCTCATTGTATACTGTGACTTAGGCCGCATTGCTGCATTTCTTGCAGGATTTCTCTAAAAGGGTACGGGCTGCGGAGACGGGGCCCATCCCTCAGCGCAGCGGCACCGATTGTGTTCGGTTTTCCGCATACATTTGGCTTACGTGGCGCACCCTCACACCCTCGGCGCGCCTATTGTGGTCTGTTTTTCGACCATATTGGGCCCACGCACCCCCGCCGTGCCTATTGTGTTCGGTTTATCGACCACATTTGGCCCTCACACTCTCGGCGCGCCTATTGTGGTCAGTTTTTCGACCATATTCCGCCCACGCGCCCACGCCGTGCCCAATGTGGTCGGTTTTTCGACTACATTGGGCCCACGCACCCCCGCCGTGCCTATTGTGTTCGGTTTATCGACCACATTTGGCCCTCACACCCTCGGCGCGCCTATTGTGGTCGGTTTTTCGACCATATTCCGCCCACGCACCCACGCCGTGCCCAATGTGGTCGGTTTTTCGACTACATTGGGCACGCGCACCCTCGGCGTCTCCATTGTGGTCGGTTTTTCGACCATATTCCGCCCACGCGCCCACGCCGTGCCCAATGTGGTCGGTTTTTCGACTACATTGGGCCCACGCCCCCCGCCGTGCCTATTGTGTTCGGTTTATCGACCACATTTGGCCCTCACACCCTCGGCGCGCCTATTGTGGTCGGTTTTTCGACCATATTCCGCCCACGCACCCACGCCGTGCCCAATGTGGTCGGTTTTTCGACTACATTGGGCACGCGCACCCTCGGCGTCTCCATTGTGGTCGGTTTTTCGACCATATTCCGCCCACGCGGGTAGCGTCAAGAAGTTTGTGTAAAAGAGTAGAAGTGCCTCCCCCGGGTTACGGGTTGGGATGTAGTGTTTCTGGGGGAGGGGGAACCCCGACTCCCAGAAACTGGATTTCTCTGCTACGCCTCTTCCGGTGTGGGCAAAGAGGGGTAGCGTGTTTCGAATAGCTCTTTTAGCTTCTTTTTAACGGCATCCACTCCAAAGCCTTGGGCGACCCGCCCTGCATGACGTTCATTGTATTCCAGCATCTCCAGGTACACGATTTTCTCTGCGGCATCCATGTTTGTCAGACTGTTCATCGGTTTCAGACGCTTGCGGATTTCCTTGTTCATCCGCTCGATGGGGTTCGACGTGTAGATCGCTTTACGGATCGACAGCGGATAGTTGTAGAACGTCAGGAGTGTGGATAACTGTTCCTCCCAGGACCTCATTTCCTTCGGATACAGCTTGTTCCACTTCGCTTTGACCGTATCAAAGTTAGCCCGGGCTACCACTTCATCCGGTGCCGTATATACGGTTTTCAACGCCTCCATGACATCGGTTTTGTGCTCCACCCGAATTTTATGAAACGTGGCCCGCACTTTGTGCACTACGCAATGCTGTACATCCGCCTGAGGATAGGTCTCTTTAAACGCCGCATCCAGTCCCGGTAGCCCGTCAAACACACCCAGCAGGACTTCCTGCGCTCCGCGGTCGTACAGGTCTTTGAGTACCTCCCGCCAGCCATTCGAACTCTCTTGGCCACCCACGTAGAACCCGAGAATTTGACGCTGTCCCTCCTCGTCAATTCCCATCGCAAAGTAGACCACTTCACCACGAACCGTGCCCCGTTTCAGCTTCACGTACAGCCCATCTAAATAGATCACAGAGTACCGTTTGCTCAGTGGCCGCTTTTGCCACTGGTGGATATCGTCCAGCACTGTAGCCGTAATATTGCTGACCGTCGTTGGGGAGTAGTGGCTGCCAAACATACTTTCAATGAACCGGGCCACATCCCGCGTACCCATGCCCGATTTATACATTTGGATGACGGCCTCTTCTAACCATCCGTCCCGCCGCTGGTACGGCTCAAACAACTGCGTCTGGAAAAGGCTTTGGCGGTCTCGGGGCACCTGAAGATCCTCGATATGGCCATATTTCGTGTGTAAGTCTCGCGTATAGTAGCCATTGCGACTATTGCTGGCGCCAAGCTTCTTCACTCTCCATAAACCCCTGGATTTCGGCGCGCAACAGGCGTTCCATGTTGTCTTTCACAAAATCTTTAACAAGTTTTTCAAATAGATTATTCAGCGAACTTTCGGGTAAAATATTCATTGGTAGGGTTCCTCCTTGGTGGTTTCGCAATCCCGAGGATACCCTACTTTTTTGGTGCCTGACTAGGCTCCAAATCTTGGTACACAACTTACTTTACGCCATCCCCACGCGACCACGCCGTGCCCAATGTGGTCGGTTTTTCGACCATATTCTGCCCACGCATCCCCGCCGAGCACAATGTGGTCGGTTTTTCGCCTACATTCGGCACGCGCCTCATTGGGAGGGCATTTACGCACAGATAGCCGCAACTCATAAATGTCTTTAAAAAACACAAGAGCCTGTCCCCAGGGACAGGCTCTCAACCATAACCTTCTACAGCACTATTTTCACTGCAGCATTATCGGATAATTCAAACGGTCCAGGCGTCACATTCGAGTCCGGGCGCTGCTTACCGAAGAAGTCGCGGTCGAACCGGTACGCCGAGCCGTCCGGCTCCTCGTAACGCATCTCGGCGTGATAGCTTCGGCCCAGCAGATTCGTGGTGACCACGGTCGGCGCGGCAGCACGCAGCAGCTCAGGGTTCACAATATTCACCTGCACCTTGCCGGAAGCCGGATCAACCTCAATCTCAATGCCTTTGTCAGCATAGACCTTCGCGTTCGGCTCATGCGTACCCGGCACCGCGTCTTTCAGATACAGGTTGCCCTGAATTGCAACGGGAAGAGCCATCTGTTCAGGATGGAATGGCTTGCCGGAATCGATCATCGCCTTGATCTCTTCCTTGGTCAATTCCCACCACTGCTTATGCAGCGCATTCGGGTGCTCGTCATAGCCGCCCAGTCCAACTGGATGTAGATAACAGCGGGAATTATCCGGGATACCGTCCATCACCCGTTCACCGTTATCATTAAGCTGCTCTCTCGGGGTAAGCGGCAGATGCTCGAAGAAGGTCATCGGCACTACCTCATTGCCCGTATCCTCATCACGCAGGAAGATATTGTTATAATAGCGGTCATCCCCGCCCGCGATATTACTGTAACCCGCAACCGCTGTCTCATGCGGCATATGGTACGGTGTATATCGGGTAAGCTCGGGGCGCACCACGAATCTTCCGGCGAACAGGTTATGGACGAACGCGCCGCCCTGGGCCATATTGCGGAAGTTCATCGGCGACAGGAACAGGTTGTGATCCACCATATAAGGACCGTGGCACACCTCCATGAAGAAATCCTCGGACAGGTTGTCGTAGAACACATTCCGGCTGATCCGGGTGCCCTGTGCCTGCCAGTCCAGCCATAACGCCCGGTAGGAGCTGTAGATGACATTTTCGCAAATCTGGGTATCCAGTGAAGCATGGAGCTTGATTCCGCCTACCTCTGCCCCGTGGAAAATCCGTTTATGATGAATATTATAAATACGGTTCTGGACAATCTGGCTGAAGGCCCCGCCCAAATGGCCGACAACTCCGGCCTGCTCACAATCATGAATTACATTATTGCGGACGATATGACTTCCAATGTTGTCCTTATGCCAATCCTGGCGGAGTGCGCGGAAAATAACCTCCTGCTCCCGCTGCGTCCCGCCCTTCATCCGGCCATTTGACCACTCGTTATGCCCGGTTGAGATTTCTTTGCCCAGGCTCACCCCTGTGCATTTGGACTCGCAGATGTGGTTGTCCTCAATGATCCAGCCTTTGCTCCAGTGGGGGCCGATCAGCCCTTCCTGCAACGCCGTCGGCGGTGCCCATTGGGGAGAAGCCTGGCGGAGCGTGAAGCCCTTGACGGTTATATAACCCCGTCCAGTCTGCTCCGGCCAGAAGCAATAAGGGCGAACGCTGATCTCCACATTCTCCCGGCGCGGGTCCTTGCCCCCGAAGCTCGCCCAGATCCTGGTGGAAGCCGCGCCTACTTCTGCATACCACTGGAGCAGAGAGTCCGCCGGGTACTTGGCCTGCGGCCATACCTGAGGATCGCGCAGCTTGGTAACGCTGTCACATTCATACAACGATTTGCCGTCCAGGTAGACCTCCCCCAGATGCGGCTCAAACGCCCCTTCGAACAGCCAGTCGCCGTATAATTTTTCTTCAAAAGGATTGCGCACAGCAAACAGGCTGTTCGGCACCTCTGTACTCCAGACACCATCCCCTTCATCCTGCCAGTCTGCCACGGGCTCAGCACCTGTGATGATGACCTCCCCATCCCCGGCAGCTTGATAAACAATCCGCTGTTCCTCTGTTCCTCCGTTAGCCGGGCTCACCCATTCCCTGTATGTACCCGCCTGAACGGTAACCGTATCTCCAGGCTCCGCCAGCGCCGCAGCGCGGGAGATTGAGCGAAAGGGCCACTGCGCTGTACCGGGAGCCTGATCGCTCCCTCGCAATGCAACATGATATTCCATATTAGCATCCTCCTCTTTCTTGTATGTCATATGGACATTTTAAATGAAAATACTTTATTTTGCTATAACCATGTATACAATCCTCATAGAAAAGACCGCAGGCCTTGTACATCCGGCATACGATCCTTCTAAGATAATTCCCCGTAAGGAAGAACTCTTGTATACAATTAGACAACCTAACCTTTGACCCCGCCGACCATCATGCCTTTGACAAAATACTTCTGCAGGAACGGATACACCATAATAATCGGCACGGACGCTACTATCGTCATCGTTGCCCGCACGGACATCGGAGTGACCGCATTCTGCTGGCCTCCCGTTGCCCCCTGGATCATCCCGTCCAGCGACGAGGTGCCGGTGGTGGTATTGGAGTTCTGCAGAATCTTCTGCAGCTCATATTGCAGGGTACTGAGACTTGCATCAGACGAGTTATAGAGGAAGACATCGAACCACGAGTTCCACTGGAACACCCCCGAGAACAGCGCCACCGTAGCCAGCACGGGTACCGTAAGCGGCAGGATGATGCTGAAGAAGGTCCGGTAATCGCCCGCGCCGTCAATCTTAGCCGATTCGATGATGCTCTCCGGCAGATTTTCAATGAAGGAACGGATAATAATCAGGTTGAACACCCCGATGATTCCCGGAAGAATGTAGACCCAGAAGCTGCCAACCAGTCCCATATCCCGTATCAGCAGGTAATTGGGAATCAGGCCGCCGTTGAAGTACATCGTCATGATAAAAGCTACGGTGATGAATTTGCGCAGCACATAATCCTGTCTGCTAAGCGTGTAGGCCAGCATGGCCGAGCAGAAGACAGTGACTACCGTTCCAATCACAGTGCGCAGCACCGAGATGAAGGTCGCATGAAAAATCGTGGCCTCTCTCAGAATATAATTGTAATTCGCCAGCGTCCATTCTCTGGGAAGAAGGTAGATCCCGCCTTTAATAGAATCTTGCGCATTGTTAAGCGATACGGCAAGAACATTCACGAACGGATACAGGGTAACAATCATTAGTGCGATCATGAAGCAGTAGTTGCAAATGACAAACAAGCGGTCGCCGGTGGAAGAGCTTATGGGGGGCTTGCGTTTTTTCTTATGGACAGCTGCGGTCTCCATGCCTGCGCCTCCTTTATTAATACAGCCTGGCTTCGCCCATGCGCTTCGCGGCATTATTCGCCATGAACAACAGGATGAAGCTGACGACCGTCTTGAACATTCCCGCTGCGATGGACAGAGAGAAATTACTCTGGGCAATTCCGTATTTCAGTACGAATATATCAATGTTCTCGGAATAATCCACATTCATGCCGTTGCCCAGCAGGTACTGCGGCTCGAATCCCGATTCCAGCAGATAGCCGATATTCATAATGAGCAGGACAATCACAACAGACTTGATGCCCGGAAGCGTGACATAGATCATTTTCTTGAACCGGTTCGCGCCGTCGATCTCCGCTGCTTCATACTGTGTGGGATCAATCGTCGTCATAGCCGCCAGGTAGACGATGGTGTTCCAGCCGATATCCTTCCAGACGGAGCTGGCTCCGAAGATGGTCCAGAAGTATTCCGGGATACCCAGGAACAGGATTTCATTGCCGCGGTCAAGGAAGCCCAGACCCACCAGCAGCTGGTTAATCGTACCATCCGGGGACAGCGTCGTCTGAATGATGCTCGCCGCCACGACCCAGGAGATAAAATGCGGCAAATAACTGACAGTCTGCACTACACGCTTGAAGGCAATATTGCGTATTTCATTAAGCAGCAAGGCCAGGGTGATCGCAGTGACGAAGCCGAAGAACAGGTTAATCGAGCTCATCGCCAGCGTATTGCGGAGCACCCGGAGGAAGCGGTCATCCCCGAACAGAAATTTGAAATGCTCGAAGCCAATCCAGGTCTGCTCCATGAACTTCCTGGCCGGCTTATAATCCTGGAAAGCAATGCTCCAGCCCCACAGCGGCAAGTATTTGAATACAAACAGCCAGATTAGAAAAGGGACTGACATCACTGCCAAGGCCCGCTGCTGGCCCAGCTTTTTGAAGAACAGCCTCATCCGGCCCGGCTCCTTATCCGCCGCCGGCCGGGATAACGCGGGTACCGTATTTTTATCCATCCGTATCTCTCTCCTTCAGCGCACCGGGGTGTCTAAGCGGCAAGCAGGAAAGACCAGCATCTCGGTACAGCCCTGGTCTTTCCCGCCGATTCCGGCGGCTATTGGTTCGCCAGTTCGACCTTCGCTTTGACTTGCTCAGTGGTCCATTTCTCATAACCCGCAGTATCGAGCTTGCCGAATTCCTTCATGTATTCCTCCCAGACTGCTTCGAACTTATCGGGAGTCGTCAGCACCAGCTTAGGGAAATATTTCTTCGTCATTTCATCCTTGCTGGCTTCCCAGAGCTGTTCCGGGGAATTCTGCTCCTTCGCGAAGCCCCACGCCGGGAAGTACGGACGCGGAACCGGTTCAGCGAACAGCTGGCTGTAGGTCTGTACGCCGTATTTCTCTAAGATCGCCTTATCCTTGTCGGTCAGCGTCATCTGAAACACCTCCGGCTGGCTGGCAACATTCTTGGCATTTCCGTCAGCCAGGGTAGAAGTGGCATTATACATCGGCCAGTTCCAGCTGAAGTACTTGAAGCCAAAGCTCTCTCTAAACGGCTCGTCAATCTTGTCGATCTGCTCCTGCGTACGGTAGTAGCGGCCCTGTTCATTCACTTCATACGTCTCGCCCTTGATTCCCCAGGACATCAGGGTCTGGTTCTCTTCGGTCAGCATGTTGTCGAAGAACTGGATGATGCGGACCGGGTCTTTGGCACTGACGGTAATCCCGATTCCACGGTTTGTTACCAGACCCCCAGGCGGATCAAGATAAGCATCCGGCGTGCCTTCCTCGAAGGTTACCGGCAGCGGGAAATACTTGAAGCCGTCCAGGGAAGGATCTTTACGGGCGGCATCCTTCAGCACATTCAGCGCATTATCCACCTGCCAGCGGTAGTCGAAGAAGCCGAGCACCTTGTGGGAGGTTAATTTGGCAATATACTGGTCATAGTTATCGACGAAGGAGGCTTTATCGAACAGACCGGCAGCATTGAGGTCATTCAGCGCCTTCAGCCACTTTTTGGTGGACTCGGCACCGGCATAGGTCTTGGCTTCCCAGGTGTTCGTATCCACTGTAACGTTACCGTCATTCGGATAGCCCATCAGATGCATCGGCGGGTTGGAGGTGGCGAAGAATCTCCAGTCATGTGTAAGGGAGACCATGCCCGTCAGATTCTCATCCTTGTGCTTGTCGCGATAATTCTTAATCAGCTCTATATATTGATCCAGCGTCTTGATCTTCGGATAACCCGCTTCCTCCAGCACACGGCGCTGAACCCAGAACCCCGCACCGGCTTCCGGCTCAGGAATGAAATCGTTCACCTGGGCGGCAATCGGCAGGAAATAGATTTTACCGTCCTTGGAGCGCATCTGATTCAGAGACTTGCCATACACACGCTGGATGTTCGGACCGTACTTCTCAATCAGCTCGTCGAGCGGGATGAATGCACCGGCATTCAGCACTTCCTCTATAGCGGCATCGGGAATCAGCACATCCGGGTAATCGTTGGCCGCAATCATGGTTCCGATCTTAGTATTGAGGTCACCCACCACGAATTCCAGCTTGAAATTGACACCGGTCTGATCCTCCAGCAGCTTGCCGATGGTCGTCTCATTGGTATTTCCGTCCTTTGAGCCGGCCACCCCGTTGAAGATTTTGAACGTTACCTTATCCTGCTTGGGTTCGGTCTCTGTGGTAGCGGCAGCGCTTGTCGGCTCCGTCGTCCCCGTATTCTTCTTGGCATTATTAGGCCCCGTGCAAGCCGTCACCACGGATAATGAGACGACTGCCGTCAGAGCGAGAAGCCATATTCTCTTGCTTTTACCCATTGCCTGTACTCCCCCTTGTATATTCATGGTTTAGTGCTTCTTTAGTATAAAAGCGTTTTCATTCCTCCGTTACCCGTGAAATTATGGCTTCTCCTTTGAAAACTATGGATGAACTGGAATTCTCAGCTCAATCCGTGTCCCTTCACCCGGTCTGCTGTCCACCTGGAAGATTGCGCGCCTGCCATACAGCATCGTTACTCTGTAGATAACATTCTGTATTCCGATCCGCTCGCCGATAATCCCTTCCATGTCGAGGTATCCGTACAGAGTGTCAACCTGCTCACTGCTCATGCCAATCCCGTTGTCCGCCACTTGGAAGACCACCTCATCCCCCTCCATGCTGATGCGGATCTCAATGCTTCCGCCTTTTTTGAGCGGCTCGATGCCATGAATACTGGCGTTCTCCACGAAGGGCAGGAACACCATTTTGGGGACAACGCAGGCGTAGGCCTCAGGCTGCACATCGATATGATAGCTCAGCTTATCCTCGAACCGGTATTTCTGGATATCCAGAAAACAGAGAATGAAGCCCAGCTCCTCCTCCACGCTCACCCACTCCTTACTCCAGGTCAGCGAGCTGCGCAGGATCATCGCCATGCTCTGGATGATTTTGGCCGTCTCGTTCTCCTGCTTCAGCAGGCTCCGCATCCGAATCGTCTCCAGCGCATTGAACAGGAAGTGCGGGTTAATCTGGCTCTGCAGAGCATTCAGCTGCGCCTTCCGCCGCTCCAGCTCCAGCGACTTCTTCTGAATCTCTGTAAGATACACATCGTTAATCAGAGCCTTAATCTGCATAATCATACTGTTGAACTCCAGGGTCAGCTGGCCGATCTCATCGCGCGATTCCCCGTGCATGATCATCTGGAACTGCTGCGTCTTCACCTTTTTCATATGCTTCAGGATCTCAATAATCCGGAGGTTGATCGAACGGGTAATGATCAGAATAATAACGGTGGGGACAATCATCATCAGGCAGGCCGACCAGAGGATGAAATAACGGGATTTCAGCACCTCCTTGATGATCTCCTTCTCATTCACTGTGCCGACAATCCGCCAGCCGGACAGATAGCTGATACTGCCGTATTCCTTCTCGAAATCAATGAGTTGCTCCTGCTTCAGGGAGGTATACAGCAGCCGTTCCTTCCCCTGCCAGTCTATGGCCCGGTTCGTCGTATATTCAATCCGGCCCTCCGGCCCCAGCAGATACACATCCCCCTGCACGTTCAGATTGGCGAAGACCTCCATCAGATCAATCGTCTTAAAATCAATCTTCACCAGCTTCTCCTTGACCATCCGGTCCGCGAAATAATCCATCCTCCGCAGCAGCGAGAACGACTGGAACCGGCCGCCTGCATCCTGGGTGCGAACGAACATCGGCTGGGAAGAGGCCTCCTGCATCCACTCTTTATACCAGACACTCTCCCGGACCTCCGCGGACAGAATCCCGATATTCCCAGAATTCAGCAGCGTGGGGTTATCCACATAGATGGTCTTGTTTTGCAGCGAGGAAGAGAACGGGGAATAGTTGTTCAGGGTGGACCTGAGATAGAGGTCGTAAGCCTCGACATAGTCTTCGGTCTGTGTGAAGTTACGGTCCAGCACCTCATTGGTCTTGTAATCCGCATAGAAAAAAGAGGACAAGCCCACGGCCTGATCCACCATCAGCCGGAACTCATTCTTAATCTGTTCCACCGCCAGATCGATGTCCTTGATCCGCTGCGCCTTCACATTTCCGGTAATCGTGTTGTAGAAGATCACATTCGTGAGAATAATCGGAGCGATGACCCCGAGGAAATAGACGAGGAACATTTTATTCCTGAGCCGGATATTATTCAGCAGCTTCATGCAGCGCCTCCTCCTGGCATTAACGGTTGCCCGTCCGGTTTCTATATTCTGTAGGCGTTCTCTGCTCCAGCTTCTCGAACTGGGTGACGAAATAATCGGCATTCTTGAATCCGACCTGCTCGGCGATTTCATAGATCCGCAGATCGGTCTGCCGCAGCAGCTTCTTGGCCTCGGTGATACGCAGCTGGAGCAGATAGTCATTGAAGTACATGCCGTAATTCTTCTTGAACACCTGGCCAAGATAGGCTGAGTTCATAAAGAACTGGCCTGCGATCTGCTTGAGGTTCAGGTTCTCATGGAAGTTCCGGTCCACATAGCACTTGATCCGGTACAGCCCGCTGCTGCCGTAGCTCTGGTACAGCTCTTGAATCCGCTCCGCCGCTTCCAGCGCAAAGGCTTCGAACAAGGACCTCAGCTCCGCAAGGGTGATGTTATGATCCGGCCAGTTCATCATCGGGACAAGGCTCGCCAGCTGCTTCTCATCCCCCTCCATGCTCCGTATAGTATGCAGCACACTATGGACGCATTGAATGGCTACGGCCTTCATCGCTTCCCGGGAGACCAGCTTCTCCTGAAATTCTGCGAACAGCTTACCGATCCCGCCCATGATCTCCGTGTGCTTACCCTCCTCAATCGCTTCAATCAGCGCCTGAAACACCCTACTACTGGTATGGATGTAGTTCAGGGACAGACCGGCAATATCAGAGGACAGCAGAATCGGCTGGGCAGGCCGGACATATTTGTACTCCACAGTCTGCTTGGCCGAGGTATACGAATGCTTCAGCTCCTGAAGCGTGCTCACCGGCCTGCCCGCATACGCTTGAACCTGCAAGGGATAACGCTGATAGAGCTTGCTCAGACAATCCTCCAGGAAGCTGCGCAGCTCCCCTTCATGGTTCGCCAGATAATGTTCCGGCACAATGAAGCCGAAGAACCTCCGGTGCTCATAGATAATAGGCGTCTCTGCTGTGAACTGCTGCACCGCCTGCCGGATCGCCTCCTTCAGCTCCGCCTTCCCGGGCATGGACTGCCCGCTCCAGGGGAACACATTGTTCACCTCCAGCAGCACATAAGTGAACTGGCGGGACCCCGCCTCTATCCACTGCTGCTCCCAGGCGTCAAGCACTTCATCCGCCGCTTCCCCCCGGATCAGCGCCTCCACCCGCTTCACTCCCTCATGAATGCTCAGCCGGTCCTGGAGCTGCTTGCGCGCAGTGAATAAATCGCGGAATTTATGAAGCGCTTTCACAATTTCGTGCTCATTAATCGGCTTCAGCACATAGTCCAGCACGCCATACCGGACCGCCTGCTGGGCATACCGGAAATCGTTATATCCGCTGATAATGATAAATTCCGTTCCAAGCTGCTCCGCGGTCACCACCTCAATCAGCCCGATGCCATCCAGGACCGGCATGCGGATATCGGTGATTACGAGCTGCGGCCGCTTGGCCCGGATCAGCTCCAGCGCATCTTCCCCGTTGTCCGCCTCATCCACTATCCGGAATCCGCTGCCCTCCCAGTCAATCATTCCGATCAGGCCCTTGCGGACAAACAGCTCATCATCGACAATAATGATCCCGTACACTTCAGCATCCACTCCTCCGGTAAGATCGTGAAACAAAGGGAATCCCCGGCCTAAGTAAACGGTCAAGGATTCCCCGATGATAAGGAATATTATAGAGTTAGGCGGGCCCGTAGTCTAGCCTACGATGACTTCCATGGATACCTGCTTCAGGCCCGGATTCAGGTCCTTCTCCTCGGTAAGATCCAGAACTGGAGCACCATCAATGTCAAAATGCACACGGCGCAGGCCGGAGCTGCGCGGTCCCTCGATTCCCGGTCTGGCGTGGTAGGCGTTCCAGATGACCCCGTCCTCGTCCGTCACATAGGAATTATGGCCCGGCCCGTATTCTCCCGGTACGCTTCTGGAGGTCAGCAGCGGATAATTGCCCTTGGTCCAGCTCTGAATATCCAGCAAATCTGCCCCCTTGTCTGCGGTCAGCAGACCGACCACATAAGTAGCATCCACCGCTGCACTGGCAAAAGTCACGTACAGCTTATCATCGGTATACAGAGCAAACGGACCTTCATCCACGAACGTATGGTTATTGGCCCAGCCGTAATCCGGCCGGGTCAACAGCACCGGATCACTCGTCAGCCTCCACGGCTCCTGCGGGTCAATCGTGGCGATATAGACCCAGGCTCCAAGATCCACCGGCAGGAATTGGCGCTCCGACCATGCCGCATAGAGTTTGCCGTTCCAGCGGATGACGGTCATATCCAGCGAGATTGTTTTGCCTGCCTCGCACAGATAGCTGCCGTCCTTCTTCACTACCCGGCGGGGCCTGGACCAGTCCGCAGCATTCATGGGACTCCCGCCCGGATTCAGCTTCATCACATGTGATTCCTCTTGGAAGAACTCGCCGGGTGTTGCGGCATGGAAAATATACAGCTCGTCTTCAATGATATGGAGTTCCGGTGCCCACAGCAGGCCGCCAATCTCTTCATACGTGGAGGAATCGAGGATCAGGGCTTCCTCGGCAGTTACCAGCCCGGGAATCGTATCGGCTTCCCTCATATACAACGTATGTTCCTTATCCGCATCATTAGTCGCAATGAAATAGTATTTCCCCCTCCACTCTGCAATGCAAGGGTCCGCACGGTTAAGTGCAACCGGGAATGGAAAGTGATCCTGATGGATCTCACCGGTGATGCTATAGGTTCCGGCCTTGTCCCAGTTGATGGCATCCGTGTTCCAATGGACTTTTTTGACAGCCTGCGTTCCATCACTATATAGGGCCGTTGCCCGGACCCCCTTCACATCCTCCACCGATGCCGCATTCACACGGTCCGGTACTACGACAGCAATGTTCTCCGGTACCGTAAGCTTACAGAAGAGTCTGCGGGCTATCTCAGGGGAGACAGCGATCCTATTACGCGGCTGGATTCCCTCGATATCAGTCTGCACCGCTTCCAGCGTGAACGGCTCCGCCTCCACCGGTGCTGAGACATTCGTAAGGCTCATGATGTCGGCAGTGAAATTCTCGTAGCCCTGACCCTGCCCGTCTATCCATTGGATCAGGTAACCGTTCCGCTCCGGGTCGTAGGTGCAGGAGACATCGCTTACACGAGTGTCTGCCTTAAGCTCCAGCAGTCCAATCTCGCTGTATTGCAGCAGATCGGGAGAGGAGAACAGCAATACCTTGCCCTTGCTTTGTTCATCTGCTTCCCCGTCAGCCTCAGTGCGCACGGCGAGGACGCCGAAATTCCCGTCTGCCAAGTAAAAGAGATACGGCTGCTTCAGGCTTTTGGCCCGGAGCGTCCCATCCTCATTCTCCGTCGCCTTGGCGAACAGGACACCTGAGTTATGATTCAATGCCTGATACTGGCCCCTCTCCGTCTTGTAAGCCAGGTGCATACTGTAAGCCAGCTTCGATGCATACACGATATCCTCCTGCGGCAGTCTTGTATAGCAAAGGATATCTTTCCGATCCTCGTTTTGTTGTGGTATCATGGATTCATAACCTTCCTTCATATTGATAATTACTAATAACAATAATCACGCACTGTTCGGTTAACCTTAGAATTCACTCTTATATCCACTACAAATTATAGAGATTCACCGAAATTCTAACAATGATATTTACTGACCATTAATTGATCTATCCGCAGAAAGGAGAAGCCCATGCCCACAATTCATTACGTGGAATACGATGCCGCACATCCGGCCAATTTCGTCTACAGTATCCCCGAAGGACTGGACGCCTGGCTTCTTGTCCTGACCCAGACTCCGGCGGTGTTCGAAGTGGACGGTGAATTGAAGGAATTTCCCGCTCACTCTGTCGCTCTGTATCCTCCAGGGCACAACATCTATTACCGCGCCTGCTCCCGGAGGTATGTCAACGACTGGGTCCGTTTCGATGCGGATGAATCGTATATCACCGAAAGCGTCCTGCCGCTGGGCAGCCCGTTCTCCCTGCCCGACCCCGGGTATTGCCATCAGCTGTTCCAGCTGCTGTCGCTGGAGAACTCGTTCCAGAACGATTACCGGGAGTTGTCCATTGACTACCTGTTCCGCCTCTTGTTCAACAAGCTGTCCGAAGCGTCCCAGGACAAGCTGACGCCGCAGTATTATAATCTGCTGGAGCTGCGCAAGACGCTGTACAGCAATCCGGGCCACCCTTGGACTGTATCCTCGATGGCCGGGTATCTGCACATCAGCACCGGCTACCTCCAGACCATCTACAAATCCGCCTTCGGCATCTCCTGCATGGAGGATGTCATCCAATGCCGGATTCGGCTGGCCAAGGAGAAGCTGGGCTTCGGCCAGCATAAAATCGCCGAGATCGCCGCCCTCTGCGGCTACGCCAATGTCGAGCATTTCTGCCGCCAGTTCCGCCAACTGACCGGCTTCTCCCCCCGCGCCTACCGGGAGCGGTTGGCTTCCAAGCAACATTAATAATTATATAAATTGAACTAATGGTTTTTATGTTTTGGGATTGCCGTGACTCCAGAGAAGTTTTGGACTTCCGGCCGCTGTTGTATTTGAATTTCCTGAATAAAACCGCTCTTAGCGGTAGAAATCCAAATACAAAGGCGGTCGCTACCGCTCCTCCAGTTCCAAAATTCCCCTCCGCCACTTTTCCCTTAACTTAAGTTTTTAGTTCAATCTATATAGTTGGAAAAAAGTATCTTAATTGTGATCATTCGCAGCATCTGAAGGAAATAGTTGGATAAACGTCATTTAAATTCAAGGATTCCCTCCACTTTGAATGTTCCGCTTCAGATTAAGTGCTGTTTTTCCATCTGCTCTCTGGCTAGCGCTCCTCCGTTCCTTAACACGTGGATAATTTCCAACTAATCCTAGTTAGAGGCATGGCAAAACCCTTGCCAAGGCTGTTTCTAGCTTGTATACCCCCCAATAATGCTTTACTTTTCGCTATCTACCTTCGCCCACGCCCATTGTGTTCGGTTTTTTGCTTACATTCGGCCCACATAACAGAGCAGCGACCCTCCACTATCAGGAGAATCGCTGCTCTATTTAACTATTTTCTGCCTTACTCCTCAGTCCCGCCAAGCACAGGCAACTCGGCACCGTCCCGCACAAACAGCGGAATCTGCGTAAGCGGCGCATCGACCATAATAGCCTGTCCGCCAGCATAGGCAGTGCCGGTATAGACATGAGTCCACTCTGAGCCGGACGGCAGGTACACCTTACGCGCCCGTTCACCCTCGCCCAGCACCGGGGCGACCAGCAGATCGGGACCGAACATATACTGGTCTTCGATATCCCAGGCCGCCGGGTCCTGAGGGAAATCATAGAACAATGGACGCATAGGCGGCGTGCCCTTCTCATGTGCCGCCTGCATCAGCCCGCGGATATACGGCTTCAGCCGCTCCCGCATCTGCATGAACTCCTTGAAGATGACATACGCCTCATCCCCGTAGCTCCACACTTCATTATCCGAGCCGCTTCCGCATACGCCCCCGCCCCGCGTTCCGGTGGGCTGAACAAAAGGGGAACGGTCCCCGTGCAGCCTGAATACCGGAGAGAATGCGCCGTACTGGAACCAGCGGACCATCAGCTCCCGGAAGGAGGCATCTGCCGGATTGCCCCCATGGAAGCCGCCGATGTCGGTGGTCCACCATGGAATCCCGGCCACGGCCATATTCAGTCCGGCCCGCACCTGAATGCTGAGCACCTTGAAGCTGGAGTGAATATCTCCGGACCATACGAGCGCCCCGTAGCGCTGGCTGCCCGCCCAGGCGGTACGGACCAGATTGATGATATTCTCCTGGCCTTCAGCCGCCATGCCGTCATAGAAGGTCTGGCTGTATTTCATGGGGTAAATATTGCCGATCTGCTTGCTCGAGCCGATATGATAACGGTAGATATCATGGTCGTAGACCGTCAGCTCCGGCTCCGCCTCATCGAGCCAGAAGACCTTGATCCCTTTATCATAATAATTCTGCTTAATCAGTCCCCACAGGAACTTGCGGGCCTCCGGATTCGTCGCATCGAAGATCGCATTCTGGCCGAGGAACTGGAATTGCGTCCGCACCCCGCGGTCCGAGCGCAGCAGGTACCCTTTTTCCAGCATCTCCTTATAATTCTCGCTCTCCGTCTGGACCGTCGGCCAGACCGAGACCATCAGCTCAATGCCCAGCTCCTGCAGCTCCTGCACCATCGCCTCAGGATCGGGCCAATATTCCGGGTCAAACCGCCAGTCCCCCTGATTCGTCCAGTGGAAGAAATCAATCACGATGACGTCGATCGGCAGACCCCGCCGTTTATGCTCCCTCGCTACCTCCAGCAATTCCTCCTGCGTACGGTAGCGGAGCTTGCATTGCCAGAACCCCATGCCATACTCCGGCATCATCGGTACGGTTCCCGTAGCCTTGGCATATGCCTCCTCGATCTCGGCAGGCGAGTCACCGGCGGTGATCCAATAATCCAGCTGCTTGGTGGACGGGGCTGTCCATTCGGTCACATTCAGACTGAAATGCGCTTGTCCGATCGCCGGATTATGCCACAGGAACCCGTAACCGGCGCTGGACAGCACAAACGGAATACTGATCTGGCTGTTGCGGTGGGTCAGCTCCAGCGAGCAGCCCTTCAGATTCAGGAAGGAGTGCTGATACTGCCCCATGCCATACAGCTTCTCTTGCGGGTCCGCCTCCAGCCGGAGCTTCACGGAGAAGTCACTGCTGCCGGGGATGGCGCTTAGCTCTCTGCCCCCGTATTTTAACTGATAGGTATCCTCCGTCTCGTTAAGAAGCAGCTTGCCATGCTGGTTATAGAAGAAGATCTGTCCCTTATCTGTTATTTCCGCCCGGATATTCCCGTTCACAATCGTCGCACATTCTGGGGTAATTGATATATGACTCAGCGTCTGCACAGCAGGCAGAAGTGCCCACTGCTCATCGGTAATCTCCGCATACGAAGCCCGGATACGCAGCGAATGCTCTCCCCAAGGCTCTATCCAGACTCTCTCATGGTCATATTCTCTGATTAGTCTGCCATTCTCTTCACGAAACATAGCGCGATCCCTCCAACAGTTCTATAATAAGGTTGCAACCACATTATAAAGAGTGCAAAGCCGCTATACTATACATAAAAGTACGCATCTATCATACGATATTACGATTGTGTGGAGGGAATAAGATGAGTGAAGCGTTCGAGGACAAGCCTTATCCATGGAAAAAAGAGCACACGGAAATTCCCGAGGGCCTGTTTCCCATCAATGTATTTCATATCTGCTTTCCGGACCGCAGTATTATTCCGCCTCACTGGCATGACCATCTCGAATGGATTCTCGTGACCAAGGGCCGCTTCCGCGTCCAGGTCGGCCCCCACTCCAGAGAACTGGTGCAGGGTGAGCTTGCCTTCGTCAGCCGTCCGCAGATTCATGCGGCCTACCCGACAGAGGATGGCAGTGAGCTGTATGCGGTTGTCTACAACGAAGCGCTGCTGAACGGTATACGGGACCTGACTGAGCTTCAGCATATCCGGCCGCTCCTCTCCGGTGAGATCCGGCTGCCCGCCTTCTATGGGGCGGACCAGCCGGTTACCCGCCAGATCAGAGGATGCATTGAACAGATTATTTACAGCTACCAGAGCAAGAGCCCCGGGTATGAATTATGTATCAAAGGCGGCCTGTTCTCTTCCCTGGGTCTAGCTTATCCCCTGGCAGAGTTCACAGCACCGCCTTCCAAAAGAGACCGGCAGGAGACGGGCATCCAGCCCCTGCTGATTCACCTTAGCAACCATTTCCATGAACCGCTGACTGTGGAGGAGGCCGCACGGATCTGCTGTGTGACCCCCAACTACTTTTGCCATCTGTTCAAAAAGAATACCGGCAAGACCTTAATCGAATATGTGAACATGCTGCGGGTGCATGAGGCCAGCCGCCTGCTCCAGCTTCGCCGGCATTCGATTCAGGAGGTGGCCTTCCGGGTCGGATTCACGGGCCTGACGTATTTCGGAAGAATATTCAAACAGCATACATCGATGACACCCAGCGAATATGCATCCCATTTCCAGACCCGGGCTTAATCCTCTCTGTGATAACGGAAATAATCGAAATCGGCATAGCCGCCGGTCTGCCGGGTCGCATAATTGAACAAGCCGATCCGGTAGCCCATGAAATGATCCAGCGAATATTCCATATGCAGCGTCTGCCCGATGGAATGCCAGACCTCCCCGCCTTGTGAGTAGAAGAACCGGGCCTCGTCCACACCATCCTTGAAGTTGAAATCAATCCTGAGGGAGAGACGCTCACCCGTGAATGGGATACTCTCCAGCACTTCAACGCCATCGTCACCCTGGATACACATATCCACGGTGAACTGTCCCTGCTCTCCGGCGGTTACCTCAACCGTGCCGTACCCGGACTGGAGAGCAACCATGCCGGCCCGGTCCCCTTCGTTCATGCCGCCCAGATACAGCAGCGTCTCGGCACTGCACGCCGGACCCTCCGTCCGCTGGGTCAGCGTATTGCGCGCCGTTACGACACTTTCAGCTGTCCGGCCTGTATGCAGCCGCAGACAGCCCGGCCGCTCGGTAACCGACCATAGCCCGTTATCGGGATTATGGTTCCATTGCCACTGAAGCGCCAGCCGGTTCTCCGTATACTCGAACTCATCGCTGATTACAAGCGGCTTCGCCTCCTCGGCGGGAAGCTTCGTATCGAAGGCCAGCGGAGCCTTGCCGCCATCCCCGATCACCGGCCAGTCGTTCTCCCAGCTCACGGGGAATACGCAGGGAACGCGTCCAACCGCCCCGTGATCCTGGAACAGCACAGCATACCAGTCGCCGTCCTCAGTATCGACCAGCCCGCCTTGCGCTACACCTCGATTCTCGTAGCCCAGGTTGTCGTCCAGAATAACCCTGCGCTCATACGGACCCAGCAGCTCCCGGGACCGGTAGCACAGTTGGCGTCTGCGCATGTTGCCCTCTGCAGGCCATTCGATGAAGAACAGGTAATAATACCCGCCCCGCTTATGGGCATGACAGCCTTCCATCCGCAGCATAATGCCCTGCCGCTCGCCTTCCAGCAGCATTTGCTCCGTTCCGAAGCGCATCCAACCTGTAAGGTTCTCATTCAGCTCCCGGATGCGGATGTCCCCGTTCCCGTAGATTACATAGTTGCGCCCGTCATCATCCAGCAGCAGCGCCGGGTCATGGTGCAGGTCCGGGATGACCGAACGCTCCCACGGTCCGTGCTCAATATCACGGGTCTGGTAGATATAGAACCGGTCCGTGTCATTGGAGGAGAAGCATACGTAGTAGATTCCGTTCTTGCACCGCAGCGAGGCAGCCCAGGAACCGCCGCCGTAAATGCCTTCGCCGTCCTCCAGCCGGAAGGCCGGAGTGTCCTCGAAGGTATCAAAGACGTAACTGACAATCTCCCAGTCCTTCAGATTCACCGATTTCATAATCGGGCAGCCTGGCATAGAGTGCATGCTGGTGCTGACCATATAGAACACAGGGCCGACCCGGATGACATCCACATCCGGGACATCTGCCCATATCACTGGATTGGTAATTCTGGCTGTATTCAATGTTCTGCCCCCTTGAAGTTAGTGTTCTTGTGCAGTGAACTGCCAAGCGGCCAGCTTGAACAGGCTCTTATCGCTCTCTCCTGTGAACACCAGATAGAGGTTGTGAACTCCCTCTGCTCCCTGGACCTCTGTCTTCAATTCTACCCATTCCTGCGAGCCGTCCGCCGCCGGAACCGTCAGTCTGCCGATAACCGGACCCGCAAGCTCATCCAAATGCAACTCCAGCACGCCGCCCGCTTCCAGGCTCAGGACCGAGACTTGGAACGACTCAGCTCCGCTGCCGAAGTCTACCCTGGAAAGTCCGATCCAGCCGCCCTGCTCCACATCCGTGACCGCCTGAACTCCGCCCTCGGCCAGGTATACTGTCTTCACCCCTGCGCTCCAGCCCATCGTTGCCGCCGGAATCCGTTCATACGGGTTCAACGCTGCAAGCTGCTGCACACCTTCGTAATCCGCATGAATCTCGGGAATGGACCCGTCCTCATGATGAGTCAGGCGGTTAAGATGGGTGGAGCGGTAGCCGTTCGCAATCCCTTGGGCCTTGGACAAGGTCTGGGCGTGATAAGCAATATACCAGCTGTCATGGAACTGGAAGACCGCATGATGGTTATTACCGGATACGCCGAAGAAATGTCCCGGATTCTTCAGGATCGTCCCCTGATAAGTCCATGGACCCATTGGGCTGCTGCTCGTCATATACGCGATCTCTCCCGCAGGAGGGCTGCCTTCCGGCCGCTGCCCGTCATAAAAGTTCGAGCAGTAGGTATAATAGTAGACTCCGTTCCACTTATGGATTCCGGCATCCTCGAACATGAACGGGGCCGGAATCACTGCCGCTGTACCCGCCACACTGGTCATGTCCTCACCCAGCGGCATTACCCGTGCTGTGCCCGGCTCGGCGAACTGTCCTTCCGGGACGCCGCCTCCGAAGTAGATATACCCCTTGCCGTCGTCATCCAACAGCACTGCCGGGTCGAACAGCCAGGTCACATCCTCTACCCCAGGCGTGGAGCGCAGAATCAGTGCCTCCCCGATCGGGTCCACCCATGGACCCACCGGACTGTCACTCGACAGAACGCCGATGCCGCTGGCATTATTGGCGAAGTAGAGGAAGAACTTGTCCTTACCGTCAATTACGGTATGAAGTGCTGCCGGTGCCCAGGACTGGGTTGCCCACTTCGCTGCACCCTCCGGTCCGGCTACAGCTATCGGACCATGATCGGTCCAGTTCACCAGATCAGCGGACGAGATTACGGTAATCGTATTAATGCTGCTGTAGGAGTTCTCCTTCACCACACCGTTCTCATCATACTCCAGCGCATCATTGGTCATGTACAGATAGACTCTGTCCCCGAATACCAGGGCATAAGGATCGGCTCCGTATCTGTGTGCCACCAGCGGATTGCCATTTGGCTGTACCTTGCCGGCAGCCTGCTTCAATTGAGTTGTCATTGGATTCCCTCCAGATATGATATGGTGTCCAGCTTGGGACGAATATTAAGATTGCGAAGCCGCCAGCTCGGCCAGCCGGGCGAATGAAGCCTTCGGCTGCTTCTGCTCATCGAACAGGAACGGCCAGTTCTTGCGTCCCCGGACGGGGAAGCCGTCCAGCCAGGTGTAGTCATCGGCCACGCCCCAGAAGGTCACCGAGTCAATGGAGTCTCTGAATTCCAGCAGAAGAGCGAAGATCTCGGCATAACGCTCCTCCTGAAGCTTCAGCATTTCAGCTGTTGGCGCTTTCAAATCCGTGCGCTTGTCGTCATGACGGAACACGGAGAGGTCCAGCTCGGTAATATGGATCTTAAGCCCCAGCGACGCGTAGAGCTTAAGAGCACTACGGATCTCCTCAATGGAGGGACCATAGATATTCCAGTGTCCCTGCATCCCAATACCGTGAATCGGCGTATTCTGATCTAGCAGGCTGCGGACCAGCTTGTGGATTTTGACGCTTTTGACAGGATCGGTCTCATTATAGTCGTTGTAGAACAGAAGAGCGTCAGGGTCCGCCTGATGTGCCATTTCAAAGGCCTGACGGAGATAATCCTCGCCGATGATCTCAAGCCACCGCGTATCCCGCAGATACTGGTCTGTTTTATCCTCAATCGCTTCATTCACTACATCCCAGGCATAGGCCCGTCCCCGGTAACGGCCCACTACCGTGTTAATGTGGGTCTGCAGGCGGGCAAGCAGCTGCTCTCTGCTGCAGGCTCCGCCTTCCGCATCCTTGAACATCCAGTCTCCGGTCTGGTTATGCCACAGAAGCGTATGCCCCCGGACACCGATCCCGCGCGACTCTGCGAATTCGAAGATACCGTCCGCAGCCTCGAAGGAATAGCTCCCTTCCTCCGGCTGAACCTCTACCGGCTTCATTTCATTCTCGGCTGTAATGCTGTTGTAATGCTTGGCAATAAAAGAACCCTGGGCAGCTATAATGCCAGTACTGACGGCAGCCCCTATTTTAAAGGCCTCCCGGAACATCTCATGTAATGCAGGAATTTCGCTGCTGGCTTGCTTCATCTTTTCTAACCTCCATTGAATAGCAATTTTTGGACAGCTATCTCTATCATAACGTATTTGAATGCGTTTACCATCACCATAGTAAAGACTTGGACCCTAATAAATAAATGGATACCCTAGCCTTGTTCAGATTGGGCCTGTGCCCGGAACTGAACGGGCTTCAGCGCCGTCCGTTTCTCGAACTCTCTTAAGAAATGGTGATAGTGTACGTAACCGACACTCTCCACAATGCTTTTGACCGTGTCATGAGTGTCGACGAGCCGCTGCTTGGCCGCTTCGATCCGTAAATTATGAATGTATTCCAGAATGCTGATGCCGTGCTTTTTGATGAAGGCCTGGCCCAGATACACCGGATTGATATAGAAATGCTCTGCAATCTCTTTTACCGTCAGATGCTCCGCATAATGATCCCGCAGGAAGCATTCCACGCGGGTCAGCGGGTGCTCGGAGTTACGCTCCTTGTGCTGGCGGATATAGTTCATACTGGTGGAGAGCGCTGTCTCCAGGGTAACCTGCAAGTCTTCCAGGGACCTCGGCTCCGTTCTGAAAAAATCAAGCGTGCCGATCCACTGATCGTCCGCGCCGCCGAATTCCTTCAGCAGCTCCATGCTCCGCAGCATGATATCCATGCCCGTCATCTGGACGACTCCCGGATCTGTCCGGTTCTCCTTGAACCCGCGGAACAATTCGCCCAGCTTCTCCGCAGCCTTATGCTCCTGCAGCCGCTCCACTGCGCTGATTATCTCCTCAATCAGCTCTGCGGAAGGCAGCGTGTAATTAACCTGGCCCTCGGCTTCACTGGCCGAATCCACCGGACCGCACCCGTCCGAATAGAAGTAGTGGCGGGCCGCAGCGTCTGCCGCTTCGCGGTAGGAGACCGGCAGCTCGCGGAGGGACCGCACACTTGGCCCGATGCTGACCGAGCCCTTTACTCCGCTGCGGGTCAGCCCGGCGTATAGCTGCTCCGCCAGCCCTGCCGCCGCCCCCGAGCTCTCCACGACCAGCCCGGCCTGATCCCCGGGCAGATCAATGAGCATTGCACCGCCCGGTCCGGCAAGCTCCCGGCACAGCTCCGTAATCCGGCTGCTATTGCCCTCCACATGCACATACGTCCACCCAGTGGCCGCCTCATCCAGGCGGTCCATCTGCTCAGCAGCTTCCTCATCCGGTTCTGCCCAGTGTCCCTCAAGCATCCGCGCAATGGCAAGCGGCAGCAGACGGCTGGACAGCATACTCTGCTGCATGGTCTGCTTAAGTCGCAGCTCCAGCTCATCCGTAATGTCCGTAAGCACCTTATCCCATTCCGCATCCATAACCGGCTTCAGCAGGTAATGCCTTACCCCGTAACGGATGGCTGTTCTGGCATATTCAAATTCGCCGTAGCCGCTGAGCACAATGAAGACCGGCTGCTCCATATCAAGGCTGCGTACGCGCCGGATCAGCTCAAGCCCGTCAATCTCGGGCATGCGGATATCCGTAATCACAAGATCCGGCGAGCTGCGGATAACGGCAGCCAGTGCTTCCTCCCCGTTCTCACAGGCGCCGCATACCTCGAAGCCCAGCTCCTCCCAGTCGGTCAGCGTCCGCAGCCCCTCTAAGGCAATGGTCTCATCATCTGCGAGCACTACTTTATACATGAGCTCCCTCCCCCATCGGAACCAGACTCAAATCCTCGGGAATCTGGATAGTAATAACCGTACGTTCGTATTCGGTGCTCTCAATACTGAATTCGGCTCTGCCGTTATAGTACAGCATGAGGCGTTTATACACATTGCGGAGGCCAACATTCTGTCCCGTATCCTCTTCTGTCTCCAGATGGGACTTGATCCATTCCAGCTTCTCCTTCTCGATTCCTTTGCCATTATCAGTCACCACAATCAGCAGACCTGTCTCATTCCGCGAAGCGGACACGTGAATTTCCCTTGCCCATTTGACCGATTGCAGGCCATGCTTGCAGGAATTCTCCACCAGAGCCTGTATACTCATCTTGGGTATCCGGCAGTTCAGCACCTCAGGCGCAATATCCAGCACATAAGAGAACCGGTTCTGGAAGCGGAACTTCTCAATCTGCAGATACATCTCGATGAAGGATACCTCCTCCTCCACCGTAATCAGATCATCCTTCCAGCTCAGCAGCCTGCGCATAATCAGGGCCAGATTCCTAATGACATCGGTAACCTGTTCATATTTATACTTCTTACAGATGACCAGGATCGCATTCAGCGTATTAAAAAGGAAATGAGGGTCTACCTGACTCTCCAGATATTTCAGCTCTGCCCGCACCCGTTCCAGCTCCAGATCCTTCTTCTGGATCTCCAGCTTGTAGACATCATTGATCAGATTGCGGATTTTGCCTGTCATCAGATTGAAGCTGCGGATCAGACCTCCGATCTCATCCTTCCCCTCATACATATCAATGCTCTCGAATTGTTCATATTTGACCAGCTTCATATGCTTATAGAGCAGCCTTACCCTCAGATTGTAGGAGCGTATAATCACAATCATGAGCAGAGTGGGAAGGATGATCGTCAGCAGGACCAGAATCAGCGAGTTCCTGAGCGCACGGTCCATCTCATGGCTGATCTTGCGCCCTTCCGGAGTTCCGACCAGCCGCCATCCCTTGGTGTAGGCCGCACTGCTAAGCGCCCGGACAATCTGCTTGGAGGGCTGGTCAAGACTGGTGTCCACATTCAGCAAGGCACTCGCATCCAGCGAGGAGAAGGAACGGTTCGAGTCCAGCACAACCCGGTTCTTCTCGTCCAGCAGCTTGAAATCCAGATAGTCACGTTCCTTCTGGAACAGCTCCTGTACATTGTTCAGCCGCAGATCAATCCTCAGATATTTCGTGTAGGGCTGGCCCGTGAAGTTATCCAGCTTGCGGATCAGGCTGACCAGCACCTCCTGCTGCGGCGGATTCAGCGGGTCGGTTCCCTGATAAGAAGTGAGCAGCACCTTACCTGTGCTGCTTGAGATTTTGCGGTACCATTCACTCTGCTTATCCGCGTACGACAGAATGAAGTAGCTGTTGCCGTTCTGGATGGTCGGATTAGAGGTGTATATGCCCATCCACGAAATATAGGAGTGGAGCGTGCTGTACTGCCGCAGCTTATCCTTCAGAGAATCATTATAGGCATCATAATAAGCCTCATTATCCGGGTAGGCGTAATCCATCATCTCCATGTAAGGCCGGTCCGCAGCCACCGTATTGCTGATCGCCAAGCATTCGTTCACGATCTGCATCAGGTCATAGGCCACCCGGTCTACCGAAATCTCCAGATTCTCCCTCTCCCGTGCCTCCACATTACGGCTGATCTGCACATAAAAGAGGGCATTGATGCTAAGTATGGGGACGAGCACACAGAGTAAGTAGATAAACAAAAACTTGTATTTAAGCGGAATATCATTGATGAAGGCAGATGGCTTCCGGTTATTCTTCATGCACGCCCCTCCTTCCTCATGAATTAACTCTTCTTGTACACGGAAGGTGTAACTCCGTTAAGCGCCTTGAACTTGGCGGCGAACACATCGGCGTCTGAATAGCCCACTCTGCTTGAAATATCGGAAATACCCATATCGGTCCGGCGCAGCAGCTTCTTCGCCTCTTCAATGCGGAATTCATGGAGATAATCGTTAAAGGAGCTGCCGTAATATTTCTTGAACCGTTGTCCCAGGTAGGCCGAGTTCACATGCAGGTGCCCCGCAATATCCTGCAGCTTCAGCTTCTCCTGATAATGCCCGCGGACATACTCGATCGCTGCGGCCACAATCTGATCCTCCACCCTGCCGTCCGCAGCCGCTGCGAACCACTCTGCAGCCTCACACAGCTCCTCCTCTATCTGACGCTCAAGCAGCGGCAGGCAATTGGCTGTATGCCGTGACGGGAACCATTTCTGCACCCACTGCGCATAGTCTCCCCCTCTGGCGGTAATTTCACGTAGCAGCTCAGCTTTGACATTGGCCAGAAAAGCGTCGATCCAGGAGCTGGACGCCACCTCCGCCGAGAAAATCTTGAACACCTCGCCAAGCTGATCCGTGAGATGCTGGGTATTCCCTTCGGTGACGGATTGCAGCAGCGATCGTCTCAGCTCTGCCGGAAGCATGGCCATCTGCGACTTATCCTGCTTCTCGAAGAAGCCGGCGGCATCGCTCCCCGTGGTATCGTGCCTGCACAGCTCAGCAGCCAGCGCCTCACGGTATGCCGTATTCAAGGCCTCCTTGCCCTGATGCTGGAGACTTGCCGCGAAAAAGACCGGCGTGGTGTACAGCGGCCGCATCTCCTCCATCCACCGGGTAAGCAGTGTCCGGTCGAGCGCCGGCCCTTCCTGCGGTGACACCAGCAGATACCCGTGCTTCCCGCTGCCTGCGGTGAACGGATAGACTGAGATGCTGCGCAGCGGCTCCTTGCCGCTCATGGCGGTGACCTGCTTGCGCATTTGCAGGCTGTCCGGCGCGGCTCCATGGACCAGGACACAGCATAGCCGCGAGGCAGGGCCGATCCCCAGCATATTCAGCCCCTTCTCCCGCTCCTCCTCCGAATTCTCCCGCATCAGGAGCCGGGATACCGTATCCTCCTGCATCAGAGCCGAGAGCGCGTCACGCCGTGAGGATGCCTTGTGTTCTTTAAGAATCTGTTCGGTTACTGTATGCAGCGCCTCCGTCAGCTCCTTTTCATCCAGAGGCTTGGTCAAATAGTTGGAGACTCCGTATTTCAGAGCCCGCTTGGCATACTCAAAGTCAGCATAGCCGCTAAAAATAATAAACTTCGGGCGGCAATCGCCTTCTGAGGCTCTTCGAATGAGCTCAAGGCCATCGATGACCGGCATGCGCACATCGGTGATGACCAGATCAGGACGGGTGCTGTGAATGAGCTGCAGCGCATCCTCCCCGTCCAGCGCCTCGCCGCATACTTCATAGTTGAGTGCCTTCCAGTCCACCAGAAAGCGCAGCCCCTCCAGCATAATCGGCTCATCGTCGGCAAACAGTACCTTAAGCATGGAATCACCATCTTTGTTCTAGTTTTTTTATGATCTGCTGGCTCACCACTGTTGAACAGGAGAAACCGCTTCGGCTGCACCCGAAACGGTTATAGTATACATATTTTTCTTACTATAATACGTATTGACAATTACTCTTTTACGCTACCCAGGTTCAATCCTACCACGAAATACTTCTGCAAGAAAGGGTAGACGAACAGAATCGGAACTGCTGTAACGATCGTAATGGCTGAACGCATGGAGGCTGGCGTAACCAGCGACTGGACCTGATTGTTCTGGCCTCCCGCAAGCATCGACGGATCATTGTTCGCACTCATAATCGAGCCGAGCATCTTCATCATTTCGTATTGCAGCGTGCTGAGCTTGATATCCGAGGAGGCATAGAGGAATGTGTCAAACCAGGAATTCCATGAGCCTACCGCGATGAACAGTGCGACGGTTGCCAGGACAGGCGTACAGAGCGGGAAGATGATTTTCCAGAAAATCCTGAATTCACCCGCCCCGTCAATCTTCGCTGATTCGGTAAGGCTGAACGGAAGCCCGCGGATATACGTCCGCATGATAATCAGGTTGAACGCGCTGACCAGACTCGGCAGAATATAGACCATGAAGTTATGCAGCAGGCCCATATTCTTGATCAGGAAGTAGTTCGGAATCAGCCCGGCATTGAAATACATGGTCAGGATGAACAGCAGGCCGATCTTTTTGCGGAAAATATATTGCGGCTGCGCCAGTGCATACGCCAGCATCGTAGTAAGGAAAACACCAAGCACCGTTGAGATAATCGTACGGGATACCGAGATAAATGCGGCATGATAGATCGTTCCTGATATAAAGACCGCCCGGTAATTCTCCAGCGTCCATACACGGGGCCAGAGGTAGATTCCCCCGGTAAGCGTGTCACTGCCGTCATTGAAGGATACCGCCAGCGTCTGGAGGAACGGATAGAGCGTGACAGTAACCACAAAGAGCATAAATATCGTGTTGAACGTATGAAATACAACCGGCTCAATCCGGCTTGAACCTTTGGTCCCGGCTTTCATATGGGCTTCCTCCTCTATAGTAATCGCTCTTCGCCGAGGCGTTTTGCGACATTGTTTGCGATGAATACGAGAATGACACTGACAATCGTTTTGAAGATCCCTGCCGCCGTAGCCAGCGAGTAGTTACCCATAGCCAGACCATACTTCACTACAAAGATATCAATGGTTTGCGAATAGTCCACAGTAAGTCCGTTGCCCAGCAGATATTGAAGCTCGAAGCCGGCATCCAGAATATGTCCAATGTTCATAATCAGCAAAATAACGAATGTAGCCTTGATTCCCGGAAGCGTGATATAACGCATCTTTTGAAAACGTTTCGCGCCGTCAATGGACGCTGCCTCGTACAGGGAAGGATCGATGGAGGTAATAGCAGCCAGATAGATAATCGTCCCCCAGCCCACCTCTTTCCACACGTTCGATGCCCCGATAATGCCCCAGAAGTATTTCCCTTCACTAAGCCACATAATCGGATCTTTAATCAGGTGAAGCTTCATTAGAACGACATTCACAATCCCGCCATCGATGGAGAGTGAAGTGGACACAATCCCCGCAGCGATAACCATGGACAGAAAGTGCGGCAAATAAGAAATCGACTGAACCGCGCGCTTGAAGAACTTAAGCTTGATCTCATTCAGCAGCAGAGCCAGACCGATAGCCGTAACCGTACCCAGTACAAGGTTAATGAAACTCATCGCAATGGTATTGCGAAGCACCAGCATAAAGGTATCATCAGAGAATAAAAACTTGAATTGCTGCAAGCCTACCCATTCCTGCTGGCCGAAGGACACCGCCGGGCGGTAATTCTGAAAGGCCATGAGCCAGCCCCAAATGGGAACATAGTTGAAGATAATCAGATAGAGTGCAATCGGCACGGACATAAAAATAAGCTGCTTCTGTGTTTTCAGTGTTTTCCAGCTGAGTTCCACACCGATTTCCGGATCGATTTTTCTTTTTCGGGTCTTCTGTTTTTTGACCTGTTTGTCCAGTACGGCATCAGACATGTTGTATTCCCTCCTGTAAAAATCATTCTCTCCACGTTGTCCTATTCACGCATTCCTATTTAGGAAGAGCGGGAAACAGCATTTCCCGCTCCTACTTCTGTATTGAATGGTTTATTTAACGCTCCATTTTTCGATACGCTGCTGAATGCCTTCATTCATCCGGTCTTCATAAGCCTTGATGTCCAGCTTGTGGATTCTGTCCACATAATCCTGCCACACGCCGTCGAACTCAGCAGGGCTGGCCATAATGGCTTTCGGCAAATACTTAATCATGAGGTCATTCAGCTTGGACTGTGCGAGCTGTGCCGGTGAACCATCCTTAAGCACGATGGAATACGCAGGGAAGTAGATATTGTTCTCTTTTGGTTCCTTGAAGAATTCGGACCATGATTTCTTGTTGTACGCCTTCAGAATTTTCTGGTCGTAAGGCTTCAGGCTGTCGAAGAATTCCTGAGGCTGTGTACCGGCATCTGCTGCGTTACCGTCGCTGTACGTACCTTGAATCTTAGGCATGTAACCGAACATCCCTGAGATTTTGTTAGCTACCTGCCAGCTGGTCTGATCCGCATTCGCACGTTGCTCAGGTGTACGGTAGAAGGAGCCGTCTGCGTTCACTTCATAATCTTCGCCTTTTACGCCCCATTGAAGCGTCTTCTGCCAATCCTCGGTAATCATCTTATCCCAGAATTTGATAATGCGGACAGGGTCCTTGGCATTGATCGAAATTCCGAATCCGCGGTTGGTGCCGACCGCTCCGCGGTCACGATACCATTCTTCTGCGCCCGGATAGAGCAGCGGGAAGCCGATATACGTATTTTCCAGCTTGCCTTGGGAGATCAGGGATTTCTCGCCGTCCTGGAAGTTCCAGTGCTGGTCGAACATCCCGATGACCTTACCGCTTGCTATCTTGGCGAGGTACTGGTCATAGTTCTGTACGAAGGCTTCTTTATCCATCAAGCCTTGAGCGTTGATATCATTAAGCTTCTTGTAGTAGGTCTTGGAGATATCCTTGTCGGCAAAAATCTGTGCTACATTGTTATCTACAATAACGGCCCCGTCATTCGGATGCCCCGACAGATGCTCTGGGGGATTCTGCAGCGGGAACACGCGCCAGTCGAAGTTGAGTGATTCGAACCCGATCATATCCGGGTGTTTTTCTTTATATTTGGCAATGATATCGAAGTACTCATCCAGGGTCTTGGGAGTAGGGTAGCCCATTTCCTCAAGCACGCCTTTTTGCAGCCAGAAGCCTGGTCCCTGATAAGTAGGCTCGGTAATTTTACCTTGATAGACGCCATAGCTTGGCAGTACGTAGATGTGGCCGTCACTCTCATCCTTGATCTGGTTCCAGACCGCACCATAATGCTTCTTCAGGTTGGGAGCGTATTTCTCAATCAGATCCTCCAGCGGAATGTATGCCTTGGCATTGATTAATTTGTCGTCACCCGACAGGATGTCCGGGTAATCTCCCCCGGCAATCATGACCCCGAGCTTCTGTTGCAGGTCGCCGACCAGGAATTCCTGGTTGAAGGTGATTCCGGTTTCGTCTTTGATCAGCTTCAGAATCTTATTGTCAGGCGTTGGCTGTTGTCCGGGACCGTTCATGAATACCGAGAACGTTACCGGAGCCGTGTCGTCTCCGGCTGCTGCCGGGCTGGCGTTTCCTCCAGTGGCGGTATCCTTGGTACCGGTGTTGCTGGTGTTATTGCTTGATCCACAGCCTGTCAATGCCAGTGTGAGTGCTAATACACCGGCCGCAGCGGCTGCTGCTGAACGTTTTGCCGTTTTGTGCATGTTGTTATGCCTCCCCTTTTTGGCTAATCGCTTATGCTTATCATTTCTCCTGGTGACAACTTTAATTATACGTTTTCAGAATGCGCTTACAATTCATAGAATATAGGTCTTCCCCCCTGAAAATTCATAAAAAGAAAACGCTTGCTTGCAGCGTGGCAGCGGAATTGCCGTTCTTTCAGAGCTGGCTGCGCTTGGGGATTAGCCTGCTTACGGCCTGCAAGGGTTGCCGGATTTTGGCGGAATCCGGCGAAACAGGGGCATTAGTGCTCTTCATTTGCTCGGGTGGCCCGCTTTCGGCGATTTCAGGGGCACTTGTGCTCTTCATTTGCTCGGGTGGCCCACTTTCGGCGATTTCAGGGGCACTTGTGCTCTTCATTTGCTCCGGGTGGCCCACTTTCGGCGATTTCAGGGGCACTTGTGCTCTTCATTTGCTCCGGTGGCCCGCTTTCGGCGATTTCAGGGGCACTTGTGCTCTTCATTTGGCCCACACGCACTCCCCCAACAAATTGTGTTCGGTTTTTCGATTACATTTGGCCTACGCGCCGCTCCCGGTTCCATTGTGGTCGGTTTTTCGCCTACATTGGGCCTGCGCGCCGCTCCCGGTTCCATTGTGTTCGGTTTTTCGATTACATCCGGCCCGCTCGACGTTCTAGCCAACCACGCACGCAAAAAGGACTGGCGCAAATACGCCAATCCCACATTACTATACTATCCTATTCGTCAACTAGCCAGCCTAATATTAATCTACCCGGTGAAGGTATACGAACTGCCCGCTTCTCCAGCGAACGATACCGGAGCCAGTCCCGGGCCTTCCAGGCGGCATGTGCCGGATACCGTACAAGTAACAATCACTTCAGTAACATGTCCGTCCGCCCACGAGAAGTCCAGCGTATAGCCACCTCTTGCCCGCAGTCCCTTGACACTGCCCTCGCTCCAATCCGCAGGCAATGCAGGCAGCAATCTGATCCTATCTGTATGACTCTGCAGCAGCATCTCCGCGATGCCCGCTGTTCCTCCGAAGTTCCCGTCAATCTGGAACGGTGGATGGTTATCGAACAGATTGGGCAGAGTAGAATGCTCCAGCAGCGCCCGTACATTCGTATAAGCCTTGCCTTCATCCTGGAGCCGCGCCCAGAAATTAATGATCCACGCCCGGCTCCAGCCGGTATGTCCGCCGCCGCTGGCAAGTCTGCGTTCCAGCGTCGTACGGGCCGCTGCCGCCAGCTCCGGTGTATGCTCCACTGTGAAGGCATCCCCCGGATATAGCGCAAACAGATGCGAGATATGACGGTGCCCCGGCTCTACCTCTTCATAATCCTCCATCCATTCCTGAATCTGGCCGTATTTACCGATCTGCGGCCCCGGCAAGCGGTTCAGCGCTGAGCGGAGCTCTTCGCGGAATGCCTCATCCCGTCCAATGATTTCCGCGCTCTGAATGCAGGCCTTGAACAGCGCCTCAATAATCTGGAAGTCCATGGAGGCTCCGGCACACAGCACGCCCGATTCCCCGCCGGGAAGCTGGTACGTGTTCTCCGGCGAGACGGACGGGCAGGTAATCAGCCGGCCCGATTCATCCTCTATCAGGTAATCCAGCAGGAACTGTGCCGATTCCTTCATCGTATCGTAGGCATTCGCCAGATACTGGCGGTCCTGGCTGAACCGGTAATGCTCCCACATATGCAGACACAGCCAAGCTGCTCCCAGCGGCCAGAACGAGGCTGGCAGATACGTATCCTGAGGAGCAGTATCTGCCCAGATGTCTGTATTGTGGTGTGCCGTGAAGCCGCCGCAGCCGTACATCACCTTCGCGGTCACCCGTCCCGGCTCACGCATCCGTTCGATCAGATCGAACAGCGGCTCATGGCATTCCGCCAGATTGCAGAGTTCAGCCGGCCAGTAATTCATTTGCGCGTTGATGTTAATCGTGAATTTGCTGTCCCAGGCCGGGGTGAAGCTGTCATTCCAGATGCCCTGCAGATTCGCAGGCAAGGAGCCAGGACGGCTGGAGGCGATCAGCAGATAACGTCCATACTGGAAGTAGGTTGTAATTAGCCCGTGATCCTCTCCCCCCTGCCGGAACCGATTCAGCCGTTCACTGGTCGGTAGTCCGCTCAGCTCCGGGTTCTCCGGCAGCGTCAGCGTGGTCCGTCCGTATAGGCTGCGGTAATCAGCGACATGACGGGCAAGCAGTTCCTTATAAGGAACCATACTCAAGGCCTCCAACTGCCGCTTGGCATACAGCGCCGGATCGGGATGGCGGAATGTGGTTCCTGCGGCAAGCAGCAGCGTAACCGAGCTCGCCCCCTCCACCAGCACATATTCGCCGATGTTGCGGCAGGTTCCGTCTTCTGTGACGACCTTCAATGCAGCAGCGAACGAGCTGCCCCCGCGCCCGCCGCATTCCCCGCCCATCACCAGTCCGCTGTCATTCCATTTCTCGGTCTTCTCCAGCATTCTCCAGTTCTGGCGGTTGAATCTGGCCTTGAGGGAGATTGCGTTCTTCCGGTCAGCGGTAATCCGTACCACGATGGCTTGATCCGGGAAGCTTGCGAACAGCTCACGGGTATACCGCACTCCACCGGTGGAATAACTCACCCGGGATACACCGGATTCGAGATTAAGCTCACGCTGATAGTCCTGAGCAGGCTGCTCATGTCCGCCGAACGACAGTAGCAGGTCGCCAAGCGGCAGATAATGGCGCTGTGCTTCCGGCAGCCCCACCATCGTCATGGCCGCCAGCTCCTCCGCCTCCCTCAGCTTGCCTTCCAGAATCAGCTGGCGGAGCTTCGGCAAGTGGGGCAGCGCATCTTCATTGTTGCGGTCACGCGGACCTCCGTACCATACGGAATCCTCATTAAGCTGCAGCTTCTCCTCAGCCACCCTGCCAAAGATCATCGCCCCGAGCCGGCCGTTGCCGATCGGCAGCGCCTCATTCCAATTCTGTGCCGGTTCACTATACCATAACCGCTGGCTGTGTTCCTTGCTTTTCATTACAATTCCGCTCCTTCGTAGTTAGTCAGTTCCACCCGTTAGTCCAGCTTCATCCGTTAATCCAGTTCCACCAGCGCCTTGATCACCTTGGTTTCAGGACTCAGCCAGCTCTCGAACTGCCCTATCATCTCCCCGAAGGAGCAGCGGTGGGAAATATAGCGGTCCACATCAATATAACCGTCCCTAATGGCACTAATCACCCGTTCGAAGTCCTCGCGGGTCGCATTTCTGCTGCCCTGCACCGTCATCTCACGGGCATGGAAATCGGGGTCACTAAAGGTAATGTTCCCTTTGACCAAGCCGACATAAGTCAACGTACCGCCATGCCCGACCAATCCGAAAGCCCCTTCCATAGAAGAGATGTTGCCGGTGGAATCAATGACATGCGGCAGGAAATTGCCGTCTGTAAGCGCCGATAGCTGTTCCTTCGGCTCCTTCAAGGCGCTTACCGTATGCTCTGCCTGCGCCCAGCCCTTGCAGAAGGCCAGACGTTCATCGTTGACATCCATCGCAATGACCTTCGCCCCAGCGTACCGGGCCATGGCCATCACGCCCAGTCCGATCGGTCCTGCCCCGATCACCAGCACCTGCTCCCCCTCACCGACACCCGAGCGCCGCACCGCATGGGCACCGATCGCCAGCGGCTCCAGCATGGCCGCCTGATCCAGCGTCAGCCCGTCTGTCTTCAGCAGATTGCCGACAGGCAGACTCACCCGTTCCCGCATTCCGCCATCCAGGTGAACACCGAACACTCTCATTTTCTGGCAGCAATTCGTTTTACCGCTCAGACAGGCCCGGCACTCTCCGCAATGCAGATACGGAATGACACTGACCTGGTCACCGGCCTGTAGCCCTTGCGCGTTGTCGCCAATGCCCTCAATAATCCCGGACAGCTCATGCCCCAGCACACGCGGATAAGTGAAATAAGGCTGGTTGCCCCGGTAAGCGTGGAGATCTGTCCCGCAGATGCCGATCCGGCGGATGCTTACAACCGCTTCCCCGTCCACCAGCTCCGGCTCCGGCAGATCTTCCCTGAATACGAATTTTCCGATCTCCTCACAAATAATTCCCTTCATTATAAGCGCTCCCCGTTCCGGCCTGGTGCTTCGTTCCATTCTGCCCGGCCGCTCGGCCAAGTAGCCCCATCAATCGGCTTCAGAATATCGCGTACTTCTGCCAGTAATTGTTCGTCCATCGGCTCTTCGGTCCACTTGATATTGTTGCGGATATTGGCTGGCGTCGCCGTGCTGACCAAGGTCGTAGGAATCTGCTCGTTCGCGGTGGAGAACTGGACCGCCAGCTTGGCGATGTCTTCTCCCTTGTCCCTGCAATACTCAGCGGCGCGCTGACATGCGGCCTGAATCTCCGCTCCTGCCGGATGCCAATCCGGCACCTTACGGTTGCTGAGCAGCCCCATCGAGATGGGTGACGCATTCATCAGCCCTGTGCCGCTCTCCTCCAGCAGCGGAAGGAGCCGGAGCAGTGTGGTATCGTTCAGCGAATAATGACAATAGGACAGAATGACATCCAGCTTGGTCTGCGGCAGCACCTTCTCGAACACACTCAACGGCAGGCCGCTGACGCCGAAGTAACGGATTTTGCCCGCCTGCTTCAGCTCTTCCAGCGCCGGAATCCCCTCCTCCATCACCTGCGTAAGCGAGCCGAATTCAACATCATGCAGCAGCAGAATATCCAGGTAATCTGTGCCCAGTCTGCCCATACTCTCTTCCGCGCTGCGGATGATCCGCTCTCTGGAGAAATCGAATTCCCCCTCGCCGTAACGTCCGGCCTTCGTGCTCAGGATATACTTGTCGCGCGGTACCGTCTGGAGTGCCTCACCCAGCACTGTCTCCGCCTTCATCAGGCCGTAGTAAGGGGAGACGTCAATGAGGTTAATCCCCTGATCAATCGCCGTATGAACCGTGAGGATAGCCTCATCCTTCGGAACCTCCCGGAATACACTGCCCAGCGAAGAGGCCCCAAAGCTTAATGCGGAGACATCCAGTCCCGTATTGCCCAGCTTTCTGTATTTCATATCGCTCAACCTCCTATAATTAGTGAATCCAGCTTATAAAATCTAGCAGCATTCGCTCCAAATACCGGCTCCATCTCTTCCGCAGACAATCGTCCTTGCAGTGCTGTGCGCAGAATCCCCACAACCTCCTCATAGGTTGCCGCCATCAGGCACACAGGCCAGTCGCTGCCGAACATCACCCGCCCGGGTCCGAACAGCTCCAGCACAGCATGTACGTAAGCCGTGAAATCCTCCTGCGTCCAGCCCTGGGGATCTGCTTCAGTGACCATCCCGGACAGCTTGCAGTAAATTCCCGGATGCTTGGCAACCTCTGCCATTTGGCTTCTCCACGGCTCCAGGCTACCCGATGCAATCGGAGGCTTGGCCAGGTGATCAATGACTCCCCGCAGTCCCGGAACCTGTTCCAGCATCTCAATGAGCTGCGGAAGCTGATCGGCCAGCACCAGCAGGTCTACCGGCACATCCCGCTCCGCAAGATATGAGAGCGCTTCTATATAAGGCCGGGTCAAAAGCACACCGGGGTCCGCCATCTCCTGAATCATCACCCGCAGCCCGGTGAACTTCGGATGTCTGCTGAGGCGCTCGAATTCGGCCTGGAAGGAAGGGCTTGCCAGATCCAGCCAGCCAATCACGCCCGCGACAGACTCCGCCTGCCCGCTGAGTCCCAGAATATATTCCGTCTCCTCCACCGTAGGTGCAGCCTGTACGACAATCGTACGGCTGATCCCGTGCTTCATTAGCTCCGGCTCCAGATCAGCGGGCAGATAATCCCGGAACAGCACCGGAATCTCCGGCGTAATCCATCCATAATCATCCCTGTCTATCTTCCAATAATGCTGGTGAGCATCAATATACATGATAACGCCTCCATTCCACCTTATTGTAAACATCCGATAAAGGAATAAAAATAGCTTAAACAAACAAATCTATACCTTATTTTGATATGATGTGGGTAAGAATGCAGAGATTTAACTCAGGGGGCGACTTCATGGAACCGATCCGCAGGCATTTTGACCATCAATTGCCGGTTACGCTGCTGCTGGACTATAAGGAAACGAAAAGTCCGCAGCGCGAGCTGCCCGACCACCAGCATGACTGGTACGAATTCATTTACGTATACGGCGGCAAAGGAAGCTTTTTCATCGATCAGACCTTTTATGAGATGCATCCGGGTGACATTATTGTCGTTCCCGGAAACACGGTACACCGGGGATTTCCCGATAATGAGGAGCCGGTGACCTCCTCCGCCCTTTTTTTCAGCCCGGCCCTGATCCATAACCATACCTACAGTGAGTCTTATCCCTATCTGAAGCTGTTCGACGCTGCCAAGACAAACAAGCAGTACAAGTATACCCTGTCTCCAGAGCATGCTGAAATTCTGCAAAATGATATCGATGCGATCCACCGGGAACGTGAGCAGAATCAGCCGGACGGCGGGCAGGCGCTTACGCTGCTGCTTCATCTTACATTGCTGCATCTGAACCGCTACTGCCTGCCGCAAGCCGCTGAGCCTGTCGCTTCAAGTCCCTTGCTGCCGGAGTGGTTCCGTGAGGCGCTCAGCTATATCAACGATCATCTGGATCAGCCGCTGGAGCTAAGCTCTCTGGCTGCACGGGCGTCGATCTCACCGGCCCACTTCAGCCGGGTCTTCAAGCAGCGTCTGGGCATGAATGTGACGGATTATATTGCGACGAAGCGGATTTTTGCCGCCAAGGACAGCCTGCTGCAATCAAGCTATACCATCGAGCAGATTGCCATGGCCTGCGGCTTCGAGAGCCTGCCCCATTTCTACCGTACATTCAAAAGAATCACCAGCATGACACCCGCCGCCTACCGCAAGAGTAACAGAGCTTACTAGAGCTTCTCTATCAAGCGTACAATGAGTCACACTTCGAATGAAGTCTCAGCTCTGCAGGTCCGCTTCACGGACAATTACAGCTTCCCCTTCATAAGTGACAATGCGGCTTCCCGCATAACCGGCCAGCTCTACGGCAAATTGCCTTACCGCCTGCATTCCGGCATAGTCTCCGGCCCGCTTCCCGATAGTCAGGCTGCGGTCCGCTTCACACCAGCTCAGCTCAATCATGGCATAGGCGCCGGTCTCATAATTATAATTATCGCCTTCATCTTCATACAGGGTGAAGGCTGCATCCTTGCCGCCGTATACCTTGAGTCTCGTCACCGCCTCCGGCTGTTCATCCGTATATTGAACATCGGGGCCGAGCGGAACAATGGACCCGGCACGGACATACAGGGGAAGCGTCTCCAGATCCGCCTTGGCTTCAATCGTCACGCCGCCCTCCAGCCGTTCATCGCTCCAATAATCATACCATTCGCCTTCAGGGAGGTAGACCCGGCGCTGCTTAAGAACCCCCTCAAGCTCGCGGGAGCCGGGACCGTAATACATGGCCTCTGTCACAGGAGCCACCATGAAGGCCGGACCGAACATGAACTGGTCGCCGATGGCATGGACCTGCACATCTTCCCGGTAATCGAAAGCCAGCGCACGGAACATAGTATAGCTGCGGTGTGCCACAGCTCCGGCCAGGGAGTAGATGTATGGCATCAGCCTGTAACGGAGCTTCAGATAGTTCACCAGCGTGTCATACATCAGCTCACCCTCCTGGCCGAACTGCCATATCTCCCTCGGCGTATCCGTGCCATGGGAACGGAACATCGGCAGGAAGGCTCCGAGCTGGAACCAGCGGACATACAGCTCCCGGTAGCCCAGATCCGCAACACCTTCGTCATAATCCCCGCTACAGAACCATTGCTCCTTGTGATTCTTCACGAAGAACGCCCCGATATCCAAAGTCCAATAAGGCGAACCGGTCATGCAAAAGTTAAGGCCGTCTGCTATCTGCTTCCTCAGCGTCTCCCAGTTGGCGGCTATATCGCCTGACCATGTAATCGTGCCGTAGCGGTGCTGTCCTGCGAACGCGGAGCGTGTCAGATTGATCACCCGTTTCGCAGAGGTCGCTGCACGCTGGCCTTCATAGATCCCTTTGGAGTGCTGCATGGAATAAGCATTGATCAAGCCCGGATCGAGATACCGCTTCGATTCTTCCGTATTAATCAGCAGCCGCTGCTCCGGCTCCGGCTTCACCGCACCCTTCCAGTCCGCTTCGAACGGCTCGGTGCAATCGCACCACCAGGCATCAATGCCGTGGGCGAACAGCCCTTCGTTGGCCTGCTTCCAGTACAGCGCACGAGCCTCCTCCGAGAAGGCATCATAAGTCGCCTGATTGCCGAGCAGGAAACCGCGTGCCTTCATCTCTTCATGATTCTCCCCGCCCGCGCCCATAATCGGCCAGATCGATACCATCAGCTTGGCGTTCATGGCGTGCAGGCGGTTCATCATCTGCGAGGGATCGGGGAAGCGCTCAGGATCGAAAGTCTTTTGTCCCCACAGATTACCCGTCCAGGACTGCCAGTCAAGTACGATACAGTCGAGGGGAAGCGAACGTTCACGATACTCTTGCACGGTGGCAAGGAGTTCCGCCTGGGAGACGTATCTTTCCTTGGACTGCACATACCCGAAGGACCACTTCGGCAGCATTGGTGCTTCTCCGGTCAGGTAGCGGATTGCCGCCGTAATCTGATCGAATTCCGGACCATAAATGAAATAGTAATCCATCTCTTCATCCGCATCGCTCCAGAGGTACGAGCCAAAGGCATCATCATGAAAAGTCATATAAGATCCCGAATCTACCAGAATCCCGTAGCCGCGTGTAGACACCAGTACCGGTACAACCGCCTTCATATTCTGCTGGTACAAGTATTGCTGCCGTCCCCGGAGGTTCATCATCCCCTCTTCATGGGAACCGAGTCCGTACAGAGCTTCACCTTCCTGCCATTCGAATTCCAGCTTCGTATGAAAAGCCTCCCGGTCCAGTCTCCGGTTCACGCCCTCCGCTCTGGCACGCAACCCATCAGCACCCTGTCCGGTCTCTACCGTGTCTGCTGAAGCATCGAAGACTGTATGATAGACCTCTGTGCGCTCCAGGGTTTTGCCGCCTCTGGCCGGCTCCCGTGTCAGCAGCGTGCCGTCCGCAGCTCTGTAGCTGAAGGCACAGGTCTCTTTATCCACTTCAATCGTTAGCTGCGCCGTTGAGATCTCCAGATGGCCGGGCAGGTCTGTGATAGTGTAAGGTACGGTCTCGGCTTCTGGCCGGCTTACCACCATCAGACTCTCTTTACCGCTCAGCTCAGCATTCAGCGTATAGCGGATTCTGGCAATCCCCGGCGTACACCAGGCAATATGCATAATCCCCTCTGTAGTCTCCAGCCTTACGCCAGCCTCGCCGGATTGAACAGTTATCAGTTTCATTATGGTTTCACCCTTCCTTATGACTTCCTCTGGTTATAATGATATTATTATTGATAACGGTTCATCTAACATATATTTGCGCGATATCATCACAATATAGCGATTCAGAGGAGGGCATCATGTACGAACACCGTTACCGGGAGAACAAGCTGCACGGCCAGCCGGAATTCCCGCTGCATATCTACCGGGTGGAGCATCAGGCCCGCGTGCATTCCATTCTTCCGGTGCACTGGCATAACGAAATGGAGATGATCTATCTGGCAGAGGGCAACGCTACCTTCCATATTGAGAGCCGCGAGTTCTCCATTCAGGCTGGAGATGCCCTGATCGTTCATCCCGGTGAGCTTCATTCGGGCATGGACACCGCAATGGGCGGCACCTGTTATTATTCCATCGTGTTCAAAGGCTCCTGGCTGTCTTCGCCGCAGCCCGACAGGGTACAGGAGCTGTTCCTGGACCCCGTCCTGCAAGGGAAGGTCCGGCTTCCCGCTCTGTTATCTGCTGCAGATGCCGCCCACTCCCCCTTGCTTCAGCTGATCAGGGAGCTGTTAAGCCGCTATGAGCGTAAGCCCGGGGCATACGAAATGAGCCTGAAGGCGCTCTTACTGCTGTTCATCGCAGACAGCTATCAATACGGGCTGACCAGGCTGAACCCGGCGGCGGAGACCCGGCACGGCCGGGAATATAACCGGCAGATCCGGGAGGTGCTGAGCTATATGGAGGCGCATTCCCGCGACAGGCTGGAGCTGGATCAGCTTGCCGCCGTGGTAGCGTTGAGCCGCTCGCATTTCTGCAAGTTTTTCAAGGCTCAGACAGGGATGCGCCCGATGGAGTATCTGAATTATATCCGCATCAGCCAGGCGGCCAGTCTGCTCCGCAGCGGATCATACAATGTGCTGGAGGCTGCACTGGAGTCAGGCTACCAGCATGTCAGCTATTTCTCCAAATGGTTCAAGCATTATATGAACATGACTCCCTCAGAATACAAGGCCCGGTATTCTTCCGGCGTGTAGCAGCAGGTTGAGAGCGTACGCTCTACGATGTGAACGACAAAACAGCAGCACCGGGAACACGCACCCTGGTCCTGCTGTCTGTGTCATGCCTGGTCTGATGCCTCCGGTCTATTCCAGCGTAAACGATGCAAACTGCGCGCCGCCATTGCCGGTATACGTGAAATACAAGGCCTGCACACCGTCCGGAATCGCCACTTCCGCAGCATATTCCTTCCAGACGTTGGTGAAGCCTACCGGAATAGAAGCAAGCGCAGGCCCGTCCCAAGCCGTCTTCACCTGGAACTCCCCATGGCAATATCCCCGCACCTTGATGGAGACCCGGCTAACCCCCTTGCAGTCAAAATACTTGAATCCGGCGGTCGCCGACTCCGTCATATTGGCAATATAACCAACCTCTTCTTCGCCGTCTCTGCCGTCCTGGGTAATCTTCGGGAACCTGCTGTCCATCCAGGCACCCACCTTGCCAAAGCCTCCGGTGTACATCTCCTGATCCTTCGTGAACAAATGACAGGCCAGGTAAGCCGGATATTCTCCGCGTCCTTCCAGCGGGCCGCCGTTCGGGCCGGAGGTTGTGATCTCCACCTGCGGGATGGTGCCGTCTTCACTGAACGTAATCGGCTCGATGCAGCCCTGGCGCGAGAACGCGGTCCCGTTGGTATGCCGGTGATAGAAGATATACCACGCTCCATTAACCTCCACGATGCTGCCGTGGTTATTGCCGCCGTAATACATCGTCCGGTCCGCAGGCTTATACGTATCGATATGCAGATCACAGTTGCTCACAATGACTCCCTGATACACAAAATCCCGGGTAGGATGACTGCTGGTGGCATAACACAGCTCATGCATCGAGATGGAGGAATAGATCAGGTAGTAGATATCCCCTCTTTTGCGGATGGAAGGGGCCTCGAAGAACTCATAGCCCTCGAAGCCGGTTCCCTGGCTGTAAGGCTGGCTCGGTGCAACGAACACAGGCTCTTCAATAATCGTAAGCATATCGGGACCCAGTACGGTAGCCATCGCGCCGTGTCTGGATTTGTCGCCGTATCCGCAGAAGCCGGTGTACAGGTAAGTGGTGTCTCCTTCGGTCAATACCCCCGGGTCAAACTGCGGCTCATCGCCTTCCCGTTCGCCCAGACGCGTGCCGTCCCCGTAGGTTACATAACCGTAGAATTCATATTTGCCGCCCGGCTTATCGCAGACCGCTACCGATACGACAGAAACCTTGTCAAGTACATAGTAGAGATAGTAGCGCCCGTCCGGTCCCTGCGTCACATCCGGTGCATAGAGACACATGCTGCCTTCCGGGTTGAGCGGGTCATCTGTCGTCTTGTAGATCACCCCTTCATACTGCCAATCTCCCAGATTGTCCTCCGGCGCTGACCAGCAGACATAGTCGTTCAGACAGAAGGCGTGTCCGTTGAATCGGTCATGCGAGCCATAGACATATACTCTTCCTTCAAAAACATAAGGCTCCGCATCCGGCACATACTCCCAGGAAGGCAAATAGGGGTTAAATCCTTGTTGTTGTGTCATTCTAACATCCTCCATTTGTTATATAGATTGTCGTTGTTAATGTTTCATTGTGGAATTGCCGTGACTCCAGACTAAGCAAGCACCGTTACCTGTATCGTGCAGTCGGCGTAATCCGGATGTACATCTCTCTCCCCGGCCACATCGAGCAAGGGTACGCCGTTACTGTTGTAATGGACTCTGTGGATCGCCGAGCATCTCGTTCCATGCTTCACCAGTTGCTCTTCCCCGTGGTAGAGGACTAGCGTAGTACCGTCTGCATCCTGGAAAAAGGAATTATGCCCCGGACCGTACACCCCGTCCAGCGAATAATAAGAAAGTGCCGGTGTGCCCGCCTTACTCCAGGCACCGGCATCCAGAACATCGCCGCCCCGTGGAATGCTTAACCAGCCCACCGCATAGGTATATCCCGTTGCCGCCCCGCCGGAATAGGCAATATACACGGTATCTTCCGTCAGGAGCGGATACGGGCCTTCGTTATTAATCGTGCCCTGAACATTCTCCCAGCCCAGCAGCGGACGCGACAGCAGCACCGGCTCACTGGTTAATACCGCCGGGTTCGCTTCATCTACAGTGGCGATGTATAGCATGGAGCCGGTATCCAGCGGCGTTCCGATTCCTTTGCGGTAAGACCAGACTACACAGGAGGTGCCGTCTGCCTTGAAATAAGTCATATCCAGCGTAATGCCGTCTGCGGCCAATGGAGTACCGTCCATCCGCTTCACCCGGACCGGCGTGCTCCAATCCCCGGCCTTCATAATATCGCCGCCGGGGTTCAGCTTCATCAGATGGCATTGCGGTCCCCATACCTTACCGCCAACAGCGAACAGAATGCACAACTCCCCGCCGATGACATGGAATTCCGGTGCCCAGAAGGTCTGGATGAAGTTCAGCTCCTCATTCAGGTCCAGTATAACGGCTTCCTGGAAGCCCGGAGCGAATAAGTCCTGCAAGGTATCTGCCACGCGGACATAGATGCCGATATTATTGACATTGTCATTGGTAGCCAGGAAGTAATACCTGCCGTTCCAGGGGAGAATCACCGGGTCTGCATAGCCGCTTGCTAACGGGAACGGCAAGTCATGAGTGACCACTTTGCCAGGTATGGTATGTGTTCCCGGCAAGGTGAAATCAATCCCTGCGGTATCCCAGGCTACCCGCTTATCGGCAGTGGAGCCGTCAGAATATAGCGCTGTGGCTCTGACCTTTGTCAATTCGCCGGCGGAGTGGACACTGACCTGCTCCGCCACGCGAATACCGGTGTTATGCACCGGGGTCCAGGCCGCCTGAACCTTGCGGCCGGCGGGACCATCTACTGTCAGCACATTCCCCGGACGGGTTCCGGGCAGCGGCTGAGCGGGCCGCTCTACTGTGTAAGCTTCCGCAGGCTCCGGCGGCGAGATCCCTTCCGGCTTCCGCAGGTCGGCCAGCCGGTTCACATAATAGCTGCCGTCATTGTCCTGCCAGCGGATCTCATATCCGCCAGTGCTGTCCAGTGCGCAGACGGCTTCTTTTACATAGCGTTCATTATCGAGCCGGACAAGCCGCTGGGCATCGAAGGTCACCAGATCCGGCGAGGTCCACAGCAGAATCTGCCCCCTGCTCTCCCCGTCATCCTCCCCCGAGGCGTCAATCCTTACCGCAATCATCCCGAAAGCACCATCCTGTGTACGGAACAGATAGGGGTTTTTGAGTCCTTTTTCATGAATCACATTGTTCTCATCCACGGTGGCCACGGCAAATAATAGGCCATAGTTCCGGTTCAGCGGCTGAAATTCGTTAGGGTCATCTGCACAGGCCATATGAACACTGTTGGCGAGAGACCCGGTGTAATCCTGGTTCGGTATGCGCGTGTAGACTGTAAGCTTCATTAGCTCTGCCACCTCATTCATAGCTCTATCACCCTTACCTTGTTATTCATCTTGCAGCATGTCCCTATCAGTATAGAGAAGCTTTTGGCGTGAAGTCCATGACATATAGACACCTAAGCTTGATCTATCCTTAGATTATGGGCCGGAGCCGGAATCCTCTATAAAATATCTGGAAAACGCTTTAATCTCTATACTGCCGCTTATGATATACTTGGGCAAAATAAAATTCACCTGGAGGATGTTATGATGAATACTACAGAGGGCTCTTTTTACACAGGGAAGTACAGAAATCTGTTCCTTGAGAACGGACTGCGTCCGGAGGCAATTCAGCAGCGGCTGGAAGATACCTGGAACGAAATGTTCTACGGCGCCCCTGATGTCCGGCTCTATCATACTATGGATGAGGATAAGGGTTATATTGTAGATACAGGCAATACCGATGTGCGCACAGAAGGCATGTCCTACGGGATGATGATGGCGGTTCAGATGGATAAAAAGGAGGAGTTCGACCGGCTCTGGAATTTCGCCAAGGTATTCATGCAGCATACGGAAGGCCGTTACAAGGATTATTTCGCCTGGCACTGTAAACTGGACGGTACACGGCTGTCTCCCGGTCCCGCGCCGGATGGAGAGGAGTTCTTCGCGATGGCACTGTTCTTCGCTTCCCGCCGCTGGGGTGACGGAGCCGCGCCGTTCAATTATTCCGAGCAGGCCAGAATCATTCTCCGCGCTTGTGTGCACAAGGGAGAAGACGGGGAAGGCCATCCGATGTGGGACCCGGAGACCCGGCTGATCAAGTTCATCCCTGAGACTCCGTTCAGCGATCCCTCCTATCATTTGCCGCATTTCTATGATTTGTTTGCGCTGCAAGCGGATGAAGCAGACCGGGCGTTCTGGAAGGATGCCGCTGCTCAGAGTCGGGATTACCTGCATCTGGCCTGCCACCCGGTTACCGGGCTGTCGCCGGAATATGCCAACTATGACGGAACTCCGGCGGAACCTCAACCGCATGGCGACTTCCGCCACTTCTTCAGTGATGCTTACCGGGTCGCCGCCAACATTGGGCTGGATTATGAATGGTTCCGCTGCGATCCTTGGCAGGTAGAGCAGTCTAACCGCATTCAGGCTTTCTTCCGCGATATCGATCCGGCTGATTACCGGCGGTATACCATTGACGGTCAGCCGTTCGACGAGCCTTCGCTGCATCCGGTCGGCCTGCTATCCACTCTGGCCATGGCCTCGCTTGCCGCCGATGGCCCGGATGCCGGGCATTTCGTCAAGCTATTCTGGGACACCCCGCTGCGCACCGGAGAACGGCGGTATTACGACAACTGTCTATACTTCTTCACCATGCTGGCGCTGAGCGGGAATTATCGGATTTATAAGTAAAAGAAACTAGCTAGAGTTGGCCTCACTGTCCTCCATTGGCCTACTTCTGGCGGGGCAGATGGACTATGTAGAGTGAAATCAGGGGCACTTGTGCTCCTGATTTGTTCGTTTAGCCAACTTCTGCTCCTCGTTCACTCATTTAGCCAACTTCAACCAATATCAGGGGCACTTCTGCTCCTCATTCACTCATTTAGCTAACTTCTGCCGATATCAGGGGCACTTGCGGTGCTCCTCGTTACTCTAATACCATCACTGTCGCCTGCATCAATGGGATTTATCCCTTTCATTTCTCCATCTAGCCCACTTTCGGCTGCATTAATGGGATTTTTCCCTTTCATTCGCCCATCCAGCCAACTTTTGGCTGCATTAATGGGATTTTTCCCTTTCATTCGCCCATCCAGCCGACTTTTGACTGCATTAATAGGATTTATCCCTTTCTTTTGCCCATCCAGCCAACTTTTGGCTGCATTAATGGGATTTATCCCTTTCATTCGCCCGTCCAGCCGACTTTTGGCTGCATCAATGGGATTTATCCCTTTCATTTACTCTCCTCAACGAACAATCGCTCCCCCGGACAATGGAGGCAACGCCATCCATCCCGAAGGAGCGACTATATCTTCCTCTAATATTTCTCATCCAATGTATCTCATTCTTACGTCTCTCATCCTGTCGCTCTCACCCAATGGACCTTCCCCGTTATCTCTCCCCTGCTCCACCCTCGCCCGTGGCCGCCAGCCACGAGCGCAGGACATTTACCCGCCAACCACATCCATACGGTATTCCTGCGGCGTGGTTCCGGTCCACTTTTTGAATACCCGGGTGAAGGATTGCGGGGTGACGTAGCCGATTAGCGAGCCGACCTCCGACACTTTCAGCTCCCCTCTGCGCAGCAGATCTTTGGCCTGGCGGACGCGCAACTCCTCGATATACTCGGACAGATTGATCCCCCGTTCCTGCTTGAACAGGCGGGACAGATAGGAAGGATTGAAGTGGATCACATCGGCCAGACGGACCAGCGACAGGTCCTGGTCGAGATTCTCTTCTATATATATGCAGATCCGGTCGATAACACCCGCCGCCCGCTTCTGCTCGCCGCTCCTGCGGACAGAGAACAGATTCCCGGCGGTGTCCTCCAGATAACGGAAGGCTTCTCCCCATGTCCGGTGGACCTCCAGCTGCATCAGCCCGCTTGCCCCGATCTCCTGGTCCGCTTCCCATCTGTTCGTATACGACATGAGCATCAGAGCAATGGTGTAATACAGCTCAGTCAAATAAGGGTTGCCCCGCGTGCATTCCTGCCCAGCAGGTTCAGCCATCTCCCCGAACAGCCGGAGGAATTCCTCCTTACGGCCCGCCTCCAGATGCGCAGCCAGAGTCTCCACCTTGCCCTGCATGAACCGGTCACGCATGGTATCCGGCGCCGCCGCTTCATTCAGCTGCACCTTCTGCACCATCCGCTCTCCGTCGCCTGCCCGGTAATGCTGAACCTGCCTCGCTTTATCGTACACTACCTGAAGCCTGGACCAGGCAGACTCCTCCGCACTGAGAGTGATGGCCATCCCGACCTCCAGCGATTCCCTGCACGACTGCTGAATCAGCTCGAAGGTGCCTTCCAGAAATTTAATCATCTGCTCCAAATCCTCCGGCTGCGAAGCCTCTCGCGTCCCGCCCGGCTGAATCAGCCAGATCAGGTCACCGTACCGGTCGATAACCCCAAGGCTGACCGTCCGCTCCTTCAGCAGCTTCTCCGACAGGAACTTGACCGCAAGCGCTGTCTCCCGGCGGTCCATATACGTGCGCGAGGATTCAGGATCACTGATGCTGCCCAGAGCAATCAGCACCGGCCGCGAAGCATCCAGCGGAATGTTCAGACGGACGAAGTCCCCGGCCATATCCTGATCCGCCTTGACGCTGTGAATGAGATGGCGGAAATAATCGCCCTGTGCCAAGGTCTCCAGCGTGTTCAGCTGCTCCTTGGATTCACGGATCAGATCATTCACCTGCATGGTGTCGTTCAATTCCTGTAGCGCACGCATCACCGCTTCAATCAGCTTCGGATAACCTTCATTCTTGAGCACATACTGGACGCCCGGAGCCTGAATCGCCTGGTAGACATAATTGAAGTCGCTGTGTCCGGTCAGGAAGACGATTTTGCATTGCGGCCAGCTCCGGCGGATATGCTCCATCAGCTCCAGCCCGTCCATCTCGGGCATGCAGATATCAGACAGGACAATATCCACCCGGGTCCGGTGCAGCAGATTTAGCGCTTCACGGCCCGAGTAGGCCTTGTAGATGTCCAGCTCAAGCGCCATTTTGCCGAAAATCACCGCCAGTCCATCTGTGATAATCTCTTCATCATCAACGATAAGCATCCTGTACATCAGCATTCTCACCTCCAGCTCTAAGCAGGATGGTTACCCTTAGTCCGCCCAGCTCACTCCGGTCCGCCAGCAAGCCGCTCTCTTCCCCAAAGGTTATGCGGATGCGCCGGTGAATGTTCACAAGGCCGGTGGTCTCCGCCTGCTCCTGATAGACATTAAGGGACTCTTTCAGTTGCTCCAGCGTGTCATCGCTCAGCCGGTCCCCGTTATCCTCAACGATAATGCGGATATCCGGGCCTTCCTGCACGAAGCGGACAATGATCAGGCCCTCCATGGCTTTCTTTTCCAGGCTGTGCTTGAACGCGTTCTCAATAATCGGCTGCACAATCAGCCGTGGAACGGGCACCTTCTTCAGCTCCTCCGACAAGGCATCGAACCGGACCCCAATTCTGCGGGAGAAGCGCATGGCCTGAATCTCTGTATACATCCTTGCATGGTGAATCTCCTGCTCCAATGACACCAGATCGGAAGCGTTCCGGGTGACAAACTGGAAGTATTCCCCCAGCATCGTAGTAAGCTGTTCGATCCGCTCGGTATCGCCGGTCTTCGCCATTGTGTTCAGAATGAAGAAGCTGTTGTACAGAAAATGCGGGTTAATCTGTGATTGCAGCTGCTTCAGCTCTGCCCGCTGGGCCATAATCTTCTGCTTGTACACCTGGTCGATCAGGGAGTGCAGATTGCTCACCATCTGGTTGAAGCGGCTGTACAGATAACGGAATTCATCCTTCGACTCATGCTGGATATGAATGTCCAGATCACCCTGCTCCATTCTCCGGAAGCTCTTCACCAGCGTCAGCATCGGCTTATGAATGAACTTGTAGGTCGATAGTGCAAAAGCAATGATGATGGCAAGCGCAGACACGGCGAACACCCAGGCCCAGGTATAGAATTTGCTCAGCGGATTCTTGATAATAGCCTCCGGGATGATCCGGTAGATGGACAAGCCAAGCTCCTGTGAGCCGGTCTGGACGATATAATAAGGCGCACCTGCGATCCTCAGCCTCTCCCCGGAGGCCACCGCGCGGATATCCCGGGCATACTGGGACGGTTCCGCCTGCGACAGCTCGCCGGTCATGCTGTAGAGCGCGAATCTCGCACTATCGGAGAGCAGCAGCGTTCCACTGCCGGGATACGTATTGAATTGGCCCAGCGCCGCCCGCAGCTCCTGGGTGTCCAGCTCAATCTCGACCGTCAGCAGCGGCTCCGCCCCCTTGATGCCCCGCTGCTTCATCGCACTAAGGTACAGGCCGCCATCCCACTCAATCACCTGGGAACGGCGGTCCCCGAAGACCGAGCGGATCTCGCGGAAGCGCTTCAGTTCAATCTCACGCACGCCGCCAACCGATGAGATAGTGCGGCCTATAGTCATGATATGAACCCTGACGTCCTTGATATACGTGCTGCTGTTCTGCACGATGAACAGCCGCTTCATCAGCGAATTCAGATTCTCCGTGCGGTCAATGGTCGGCAGCGTCTCCCAGGTCAGAGCCAGCTTGTTCAGATCCTCATCCTCCAGCAGACTGTATTGCAGCAGCTTCATCCGCTCGATCTCATTCTCCATATCATTTAAGTAGAAGACGGTTTGCGCGCTGGCCGAGCTTCGGATATCGCTGCTGGCCGTTTGCACAATCCACTGATACAGATAAGCGGCGAAGACAAGAATAGGCAGCATAATGAGCAGAAAGGTCACAATCAGCCGCAGAAATATCGTATTGCGCAGTGAGTAATCCTTTTTGAACAACAGTCCCAGGCCCCCAGCAATCATTTTCACCATTATAGCCTGAATCCGGGGAGAGCCGCAGGCTTATGCATAACTTCCGGGAGGTTAACCTTTGACACTGCCGAGTACAATTCCCTTCACGAAATATTTCTGCAGGAACGGATAGGCCAGAATAATCGGCAGGGAGCCGAGGAAGATCTGGGAAGACTTCAGCGTCCGGTCCGAGATCAGCGCCAGATCAAGCATGGCATCACGCGACATATTCGACAGGTTCTGCTGGATCACTATCGTCTGTATATAGCTCTGCAGCGGATAGTTGGCCGGATTCCCCATGAGCAGCAGGCCGTCGAACCAGCTGTTCCAGTGCTCCACCATCGAGAACAAGGCCAGTGTAGCCAGCGCAGGCTTGGAGATCGGCACGAAGATGGACCAGACCGTCCGGAAGTGGCCGGCCCCGTCAATCAGCGCCGCCTCTTCCAGCTCCTTCGGAATCTCCCGGAAGAAGTTAAGCAGCAGCACCACACTGAACACAGGAACTGCGCCGGGCAGCACCAGCGCCCAGATGGAATCCAGCAGGCCGTACTCCTTGAGCGTGGTATACCAGGGGATCAGCCCGCCGTTGAACAGCATCGTGACGAAGAAGGCCCAGGCATAGACGCTGCGGAACCGCAGAGCGTGTGATTCCTTGGATAGCGGGTAGGCCACGAGGATCGTCAGCAACAAGTTCAGCGGTGTCCCAATCCCGATCCGGGTCAGCGATACAAGCATTGACTGCCAGAATTCTGTGCGGCTCATCGTATACATATACGAGGCGAAGGTGAAATCTACCGGCCAGAGCCTGACATACCCTGCGGAGGCGGCCGCGCTGGAGCTGAAGGACACCGCTATAATATGAATAAGCGGGAGGATACAGAGCAGTGAGACCAGAATCAGAACGGTTGCGTTCAATACCGCAATCCCGTCAAAGCGTTTTTTGGGGCGAATGGGAGTCCATTCCTCCGGTTTAGGCGTTAGCTGTTGCTCCAAGGGTACTCCCTCCTCTAAAAAATCCGGTATTTGGCGAAACGGTAAGCCAGGAAATACGAGCTGGAAATTAAGGTAAGCGATATGATCGATTTAAAGAAGCCGACGGCAGTCGCTACGCCGTATTGTGCGTCGAGCAGACCGATCCGGTAGACGAAGGTATCCAGGATATCCCCGCTCTCATAGACCTGTGGACTGTACAGATTGAAAACCTGATCAAAGCCCGCGTTCAGCAGTTGACCCAGACTGAGTACCGACAGCAGGACGATGACCATGCGTATGCCCGGAATGGTAATATGCCAGGTCTTGTGCCAGCGGTTCGCACCGTCAATGGTAGCTGCTTCATATAACCCGGGATCAATGCCCGTTATAGCCGCCAGATATACAATCGTGCCGTAACCGAAGTTCTTCCACACATCCGAAGCAATCAGCGTAAAGGGGAACCAGTCATTGTCGCCGAGGAAGAATATCTTGGAGACACCGAACCATCCGAGGAATTCATTCACAATCCCGCCCGATGGAGACAGAATATCAATCAAGATGCCGCCAAGCACGACCCAGGACAAGAAATACGGCAGATAGATCGCTGTCTGTACGGAACGCTTGATTACATTACTGGCCAGCTCGTTCAGCAGAATCGAGAATACCAGCGGAATAATCAGGCCCAGAATCAGCTTGAGACTCGAAATAAACAGCGTATTCCACAGCACCTGTGTGAAGCTTGGCAGGTTCATCACATATTCGAAGTTATCGAGGCCCACCCATTTTTGATCCCCGAACAAGCCCTTGGCAGGGATGAATTTCTGGAATGCAATCATGACACCGGCCATGGGGACGTAGGAGAACAGAATGATCATCACCAGTCCCGGCAAAAGCATCAAATGAAGCGGCAGTTCTTTTCGCAGTTTTGTTCTCATCGTTATCCTCCACATCTGCAGGCAAGAATGGAATGGAGGAAGAAAAGGTCGTTTTCTTCCTCCAGGGGCGCTTTATTTCTTAGTCGCTGCGTACCATTCGTTGACCTCTTGCGTAATTTGATCCCCGCCCAGCTTCTTCCAGTCCTTCACGAACTGGTCGAACTTATCGATAGGGTCACCCAGAATGATTTTGACAAACATTTCATTCTGCTGCTTCTCAAGCGTTGTCTTGCGCTCGACCATAGTCGGAGTCGGAGCGCCGACGAATTTCTCCTGCAGGAACTGGTCATTCTTGATATACTGGTCAGCTATGCCCATGGAGCCCTGCTCTCCATAGATCCGCTCCCAGCCCCACAGGGAGAAGCCCTCCGTTGAACCTGAAGCATAGGACTCTAGCTTCTCCTGGATCGTCTTGGCTTCACCCTTCAGTGTAGAGAAGTCACCGGCCTTGCGGGCAGCATCAATCTCACGGAACGCATCTACATTCTTCGTGACCGGATACGGCGTAACCGGAGACAGCTGCCAGACACTTTCCGCTTCCGGCGGTGCATAGTACTTATCGAATTCGGCCGTCTCGCCCCAGTTCTTCTCGACATGCAGGTTGAACAATTTGATCACCGCTTCCGGATGGGCAGCGCCCTTCTTGACTGCGAAGAAGCGGGTTGTGCTGAACTTCAGCGGCACCTTCGGCGTGTCGCCCGATTCCGAGACAATCGGGAAGGCCTGCCACTGCGCCTTGGGATCATTGTCACGGTTGAGCTGCAGCGGCCAGATGGAATTCCACTGCTCGCCGTATTCCATCCCGATCTTGCCGGCCGAGATCAGCTCGGAGACCTTGCCTCCATCCTTGACACCGAACTCCTGGTCAAGCTGGCCCTTCTTGGCCATATCCTGCAGCACCTGGAGCGCTTTCTTCACTTCCGGCTGAATGCTGCCGTAGACCAGCTTGCCGGTTCCATCATCCAGCCAGATGTTCGGATAGGCATTATACCCGGCCATGAAGCCTTCCAGTCCCATGGCCCCGCCCCACAGATCCTTGGTGATGCCAAGGCCATAGGTGTCCTTCTTGCCGTTACCGTCAGGGTCCTTATCAGCGAACGCTTCAGAGATCGCCAGGACATCCGCCATCGTCTTCGGCGGCTGCATACCGAGCTTCTCCAGCCAGTCTGTCCGAATCCAGATATACATCGAGCGTTCAATGGAGGATTCCAGGCTCGGGATAGCCATCAGCTTGCCGTCGAAGGTCGCGGCATCGAATACACTTGTGCCTTCTCCCGACAGCACCTTCTTGGTGAACGGGGAAGCATACTTTTCATATAACGCCGTCATATCCTCAAGCTGGTCCGAATCGGCCAACTGCTTGAGCTGGGTGGCGTTGACCGGCGTTACATCCGGCAGATCCCCGGAGGCCAGGGTGACATTGATTTTCTGCAAATATTGATCCGAGGTCTGGCTGCCCTTCACAATCCAGTTATATTTGATCTTGATGCCGAGCTGATCCTCATACAACTTGGTCCAGCGGTTGTTATCAATCGTCTCATCCTTCAATACGCCAAGCACGTTATTCTCTACCACATCGCTCAGATCTCTGACGAACGATAGCTCAATCGGAGGATCGTATTTGCCGAGCGGACTCTCATCAACAGCTGCGCTTGGCTTCGGATCATTACCGGCTGCCGCTTCCTTGCCGCCGTTACCGGATTCCAGCTTGCCCGAGCAAGCGGATAACAGCAGTGCAGACAACAACAGGATGGAAGTGCTCTTCAGTAGGCTCTGACCTTTTCTTGTACCTGTGTTCATAGTCAACCCCCAGTTCAATTATTGTGGTCTTTATTTGGTTACGCTTTCATTATGGGGGAGGCACCTATTTATTGACAACGCTCACATTTTTACTTCACTTATCCGGCATTGACAAAAACATAAAAAAAACCATGCTATAATTAAGCATGGTTGCCGGGAGGAGGATGGAAATGGCCCTTATTCACTATGTCGAGTGCAATACGATACACGGTTCTAATTTCGTTGTAGATGTTCCCGCTGGCGCGCACTGGCTCCTGGTCATTACCAAGACTCCGGCTCTATTCTGGGTGCATGGCGGACTCAAGCAATACCCTGCCCACAGCGTAGTTCTTTACCAGCCGCAGCAGAAAGTATATTATCAGGCCTGCGCCGGCCAATTCATCAATGACTGGATTCGTTTTGAATCCAATGAGCCTTATGTTACCGAATCTCCGCTTCCCTTAGGTATCCCCTTTGCGCTTAGCGACCCTGACTATTGCCAAAAGCTGCTTGAGCTGCTCGCCAGCGAGCATCATATGGGCGGGGACTGCAAAGCCTCCTCCATCGATCTGCTCCTGCGTGCACTGTTCAACAAGCTGTGGGAATCCTATTTTCAGGACAATATTACCCCGCAATATTACAAGCTGCTGAAGCTGCGCACGTCTATTCAGACCAATCCCGGGGAGTACTGGACCGTAGCCAGAATGGCCGGTGTGCTGGAGATCAGTTCAGGCTATCTTCAGAATATCTACAAAAAAACCTTCGGACTCTCCTGTATGGAAGATGTCATTAACAGCCGCATCCGCATGGCCAAGGAATACCTCATCCACAGCACAGAGAGCATCGCTGATATCGCAGCACGGTGCGGTTATCCGAATGTGGAGCATTTCTGCCGGCAATTCAAGCAGGTGACCGGGTATACACCGCGAAATTACCAGCGACAGGCCAAGGCCGGGGCTTCGCCGCCGTAACTCCAGAGCCTATCGGGACTTCCAGCCGTTGCCCCCGGTTTGATAACCAGTAAGGGCAACGTTCAGAATTTCAGTTCTGCCGGTCCTCCATGGGAATTACGCCGAAGAATGATTTATAGGCTTGCGTGAAATGCGAAAAATTGGCATAGCCTACTTTGGCCGCAACCATGCTGATGGGCAGGGCTGTGTTCCGTAGCAGCGTTCGCGCCGTGTTCATTTTCTCGGTGATGATGAAGCTCTTCAGGGAGACATTCATTACACTCTTAAACAGCCGCGAGACGTAATTGGGTGTCAGATGGACAGCATCGGCAATATCCGTCCTCCGGATATCAATCTCTATGTTGCTGCGGATATACTGGATGATCCTATCTACCAGCCGCTGCGCATCCTGCTTGGATACGGCCACACTCTGGAAATATTCCATCACATATTGAATCAGCTTCTCCATGTCCGCTACACTGGAATAGGAATGAAGCGACTTGTCCAGCCATTCGCTGCCTTCAAAGATATCATTGACGGAGATGTCCATATACCCTGTCATATGGGAGAGCAACTGCATGAAGTTCTGGTAGAAGCGCTTCAGGCGTTCCGCATTCAGAGCCCCTTCCTCCGACCTTTGTCTAAGAAAGGACAGCACGTGACTCAGGATCTGCTCAGGCGATCCCTTGCCGAGGAATTGATTCCACAGATGTATATCCTCAGCATGGCTTGCATTCTGCGGTAGCATCTGATCCTGATTCCATATGAATACGTCATCCAGGAACGTAACATTGTCTTCCTTCATTTTGTGGAGCTCAGCGAACCGCTTGCCCAGCATATCGATAGACAGGGAGGAGCCGGAATAACAGGCAATCCTGCATTTGAAATACTTTTGCATGAACCCTCTCAAGCTGTCCAGCTGCTGCTTAAGAATCCAGGTACTGACCAGTTCGTTCTCGCGGGAGAAAATGATACATAAGAAGCATTGCCCCTCCACGGGAATCAGCAGAATCTGCTGCCTGTAAGCGTCAAAGTGCTCCGTAATAATATTCGACAAGGCATAGGATAAGGTAGGGGTATCCCATACACTATAGGAATCACGGTCGCTGATCATATCGATTAACGTCAAGTACACCTTACTGCTCTCGTTAATCGGAATATTGAAGCTTCTCATATCTGCCAGGAAATGCTCCACATGGGTAGAATTCTCTGTGAACCATTCTTTCAGCAGAACCTGCAGAATACGCTCACTGTTATTGAACAGCAGCTTCCCGTAGGAGGAGTATTTCTCGGTCTCGCGTTTGCCCTTAATTTTGCGGACCGCCTGGATGATGGACTGCTCAATATCCTCATATTTGGCCGGCTGAAGAATGTAGTCATGCCCGCCCAGCTGAACCGCTTCCTTCGCATACTCGAAATCCGCATGAGAGGTCAGGAACAGGCAGATGAGCTCATATTGCTTCTCCTGCACCCATCTTAGGAGGTCAAGACCGCTTTCCCCGGGCATCTCAATATCGCTGAGCAGAATATCGACAATCTGGCTTTTAAGAATCTCCTTCGCTTCCAGGGCATTGAATGCCTTCAGCACCTGTTCCACCCCGATGGATTTCCAGTTAATCCCTGAATAGATACCCTCCACAATATTGATCTGATCATCCACAATCAGCACAATCATCTAGACCACCCCATTGTTCGTCTCAGGCTCCGCCTGGGATTCGGGCTCGGAATACGGAATGAATATATCCACACATGCGCCGTTGGAGTTGGAGAAAGACAGAATCGCCTTGCCCTTATATTGAATATAAAAGCGGCGCTTCACATTGCTGATTCCCACATGCTGCGAGTCTTCCCCGGTCTGCTCCGAATTCAGGCGGTTCAGCTCCTCCTCCGGGAAGCCCTTCCCGTTGTCCAGAATGGTGATGTTGACATAGTTCATTGCGTCATTCTTCAGCAGCCTGACCTTCACATGGATAATCAAGGACTTGTTCTGGTACATCCCGAATTTCATGGAATTCTCAACAAACGTCAGGATCGTGATCGGGGGGATGGGGAAATCCCGGAGCTCGTCCACCACATCCGCCGAGAAATAAATCGGTATGGACTGCGTCATCCGTTGCAGCTCCACATACGTCTCTGTATTACGCATTTCATCCGCCAGGGAGACAAAATAGGGAGATTCCTGAAACATATGCCGCAGATACCCTGACAGCAGAAGGATTATCTCCTGGATCTGCTTATAGTCTCCGTTCTCGGCCAGGGCATACAGGTTGTTCAGACAGTTCAGATAAAAATGCGGACGGATCTGGATTCTCAGGTACTGCATGGTGGCCAGCTGGGCTTCCAGCATCTGTTCATAGGTCTTGATGTTCAGCGACTTGATCTCCTGGAGCATCTCATTAAAGGTCTCGCTCATCTGCTCAAATTCCAGGATCGGCGACTGATTGCTCATGGTTACGTCAAAATTACCGTCTTTGATACTATTCATCGTGTGGACCATGCCCTTAAACGGAGAGAAAAAGGACCGGTTGAGCAGATAATAACCTAGAGGAACAAGGAGCAGACACAGGATCGAGGAGAACAGCAGCGATAACTGCTTGGAGTCCATATTGGCCCAGATGCTCCGCAGCGCCACCAGATACACCATCTTCACCCCGCTCACCCCGAAGTCGCTCTGAATGAACAGGTACTTCTTCTCTCCTACCTTCGTTGTATCATAAGGCTTGCCGCTGCTATTCGTTGTCAATACGTGCGCTGAAGGATCTAAATCGGGATCGGCCGTCAACAAACGCATGTCCCCGGAAGCAAACAGCAACGCATTGGCATTCGCCGAACCGTCGATATTCAGTAACTGGGCGGCTCTGTTCAGGTGGATGATGGACACGAAGTAAGCCTGCTTGTATTCAAATACCCGGACCAGATAGGATTCAGCATTTAGCTCGCGCACAAACCACCCGGCAGGCGTGAAATCCCCTTGCTGCATCATCCTCTGCACTTCTTCTGTCAGCTTCGGGCGGTTCATCGTTTCGGTTCTAAGTTGAAATTCGTTCCACATCAGTCCGTTAGGGGCAGAATATAGAAAAAAACCGGTAACGATATCATACATGGACATGACATTTTTGCTTTTCTCCAGGATCTCATTGGCGGACAGGAAGGCGTCTAATTTCCCCACTTTATAGCCCAGGACCTTGAAATTCGTATCGTTCGCTACCGTTGTTGACATGAAGGCATGGATATTGGACAGATTCTTCTCGAAGGACGAGGAGTAGACACGGAGCTTGCTCTTGTTCTCCTGCAATATATTGGCGTTCACCACCGTATTTGCCGTATACAGATTGTATAAAAGCAGGCAAATCAGAAAGGGAACGATCAGTAGCAGCAGGATCAGCAGGGTCTGTTTTTTATATGAAATTCGTGCTCTCGCTCTCATAAGCATCCGGCTCTCCTCGGGGGATATCTATACCAACTTGAACACTCTGTACAGGAGCGGCTGCACCTCAACCTCAAATACGGATTCATTCGGTCTCCCGTAAAAGACCGGCAGTACATTTCCGGTTCTTACATCCACCAATTTGCGTCCATTCCCGGATACGTGCACCTTAACCTTCTCCTCGCCGTCCGCAAAAGACTCCAAAATAAACGTATCATTATCATACAGGAAGACGGAAATCTTCCCTCTGCACTCTAGATAAATCTTCAAATCGCCCATCAAATGCTGGCGCATGATCGTCAGTACTTCTGCCGGATACTGATACAGCTCGACATAGTCATCCGGTACGGTCAGAACATAGACGGTTCCGTTGCCGTATTTATTTCTTAACAGCACGGGAGCCCAGTGGTTTTCTTTCTTAAGCGCGACCAGACAATCCCCGGCGTTGCTCATATACTCAATGACCGGCAACAGCACGCTGCTTCCGCTCCAGTAGGAGCCGCTGAAGGCTGAGCCTTCGGAGACAAATTCATTGGAGCAGGCTTTTCTGCCGGTATATCTTGCCGAGGTAAGCTCTGCGATACCCTTGCCCTGCATCTCCCGCAGGAACCCCGAGGTGATACAGACATCCGATCCGTTCAGCAGGTGATTACTCAGCTTATTCATGATGTCAGGATCTTGGGCGCCGCTTGCCGAGATGAAGACGAGGCCGGAGCTGTCCGGGAATTGGGGTGCAGGCTCCAGAGCGAATCCGGCCATGCCCAGATGATCGTACAGGTGATCCTCGCCCCGGGCATGAAACGGCTCATACGCCGATAAGCCCACAGGATTGCCGGCTGCACCCAGCACCTGATCCAGGCGGCCCAGCTCATGACCGAGTGCAGGAATCTGAACGGTGTCGATCAGCCAGCTGTAGCAGAACAAGGTCAGCTCTCTCCCCTTGGCGAACAGCGTGAGATAGGCTTGTTCGAGGAAATAGGAGATATGCGGCGTGCTTCCCAGCGAATCGATCCACCCTCCTGCATTATGCCCGGGCTTCAGCTTCTCCAGCCAGCGCATGAGCGAATAGCTGCCATATCGCGGAAGGCTCTGCGCGGAATGGTTGGAATCCCTCGTCTCCGTGCCGGTATAGATCTCATCGAATATCCCGGCCTGTGTCTCGGGGTTATACCCCGTCTCCTGATAGGCTTCATACCAGTCCGGGAATTTGATGATCATGTTCACCTTGGGATTGACCGCTTTGGCGGCGCGCATAACTACATTCTCCGATACATCCGTCATCAATTGCAAGCGGAAATCCGCCCAGCTCCGCTCCCCCTTGGCCTTGATACAGGACGGACAGGTGCAGTTCGTGAAGAAGAAATCATCAATAATTACCTCATCGAACACGCTCGCCGAGAATCTGACCATGTCCTCCAGCTTAAGCAGCTCTTCCTCATTGGTGTAGCACAGCGTTGTGCAAGACCGCTTATAGCCTTCTTCAACCGGCTCGGCCTGGCTTCCAAAAATCGTGCCCCCGCTGCCGAAAACCCCGGTTTCATTGCGTAGCGGCTTGCTCAGTGTCGTCTTCATCAGCGTGGTTGTAATCGCGCCGGAGACCGCAATTCCTTTGGCAAGGAAGAACTGCTTCATCGCTTCAAGCTGCTCTCTGGACATGTCCATATCGTCCCTGTGGGTCTCCAGATAGACCTTGGAGCAGTTCAAATGCTTCTCAAAAAAATCAAAACCGCGTCTTAGGCTCTCTACAGAATCAAAATTGGAAATACATCTCGTCGTAAAATATAAGGCTACCTTAAAATTTGAATAGTCCGGCATTGAAATTCTTCCCCCTTATCCTTTAACTGCACCGACAACGATCCCTTTGACAAAATACCTCTGGAAAAACGGATAGACCACCAGTACAGGAAGCAGGCCTATTACGGCAATGGCCATTTTGATTGCAGTTGTCGGAAAGTTCATCGCCATGTTAACCTGCAGCTTATTGCCGAGTCCGCTCATCATGAAGAGTGTGTCCAATAGCATTTTATTGAGCAGAACCTGTAAGCTGTACAAGCTTGTGTCGCTGATATAATAAAGTCCGTTCAGCCAGTCATTCCAGTACCCGAGTCCGATAAACAGGACCAGTGTTGTAATAATCGGCAGGGACATGGGCAGTACAATTCTCCACAGAATCCGGATCTCCCCGGCTCCGTCAATCTTGGCCGCTTCCGTCACGGCATCCGGAATGTTCGTCGTGAAATAGCTGCGCATCATAATGACGTTGAACGCGTTCATCAGCAAATTGGGAAAGATCAGCGCATACATGGTATTTTTCACATGGAAGACCTGTGTCCACATAATATAGCTCGGAATTAATCCGCCGGAGAACAGCAGGGTGAAGAAAATGAAAAAGGAAAATAGATTCTTCCCCGGAAGATCCCTGCGCGACAGAGGATAAGCGAACATGGTGGTAATGAGCAGACTTAGCGCTGTCCCGGCTACCGTGACGATAATGGAGATCATATACGCCCGGGCCACATCGCTGGAATTAGTGAATATATACTTATATGCGGTGAAATCAAGATGGCTGGTGAAGAATGAATACCCGTCCTGAATCAGGCTGGTCTCATTGGTAATGGACGATACGATCAGCAGCAGGAAGGGAATGATACATAATATTGATATTGCAGCCAGGCATAAGTGTACAAACACCCGGAAGCCCTTGTTGGTTTGAACCATCTGCATTCCCTGCTTTCTATGAATGTTCTAGAATAATGCACTGTCGGGATCTCTTTTTTTGACAATATAATTAGCCAGCAGAATCAGGACAAATCCGACCATAGACTGGTACGCACCGGCAGCCGAGGACATTCCGATATTCTGGGTCTGCATAAGTCCGCGGTAGACATAAGTATCAATGGTATTGGTTACATTCATCAGCGCCCCGCTGTTCATGGGCACTTGATAGAAGAGCCCGAAGTCCGAGTAAAAGATCCGCCCAATCGCCATCAGCGTGAGAATGATGATTGTCGGTTTCAGCGTGGGCAGGGTGATATGGCGGATGCTCTTCCACTTGCCTGCACCATCGATTGCCGCTGACTCATAGAAGCCGCTGTCGATCCCGACCAAGGTGGCATAATAGATAATCGTATTGAAGCCGAAATACTTCCAGACATTCACTATTACCAGAATATATGGCCAATACTCGGGTCTGGTATACCATGAGACAGCATCTATCCCAAGCGGCTTCAGGAGTGAATTGTTGATAAATCCGGTTTCGGCACTTAAGAAGCCATAGACCAGATAACCCACAATAACGATCGAGATCAGATAAGGCAGCAGAATGGTGGTCTGGTATATATTTTTGGCGACCTTTGACGTCACCTCATTCAACAGAATCGCTACCCCTACGGACATCAGAGTTCCAATGACAATGAATAACAGATTATAACCGAGCGTATTGCGTGTAATCAGCCAGGCATCCTGGGTCTTAAATAAGAACTCGAAATTCTTAAGCCCGATGAAATCGCTGCCCCAGATCCCCTTCTGGTAATTAAACTGCTTGAAGGCAACAATGATTCCGCTCATGGGAATATAGTTGTTGATGATGATATAAATCGTGCCGGGAAGCAACAGCAGATACAGGGGCAGATACTGTTTAAATTTCCAGCGGCTCATTTTTTTCACGCGACTCATTGGCTTCCTCCCCTCTCCCTGCCCCGGCGGCCGGAACCCGCTCTTGCTGTCCTGACCGCCGGACCGGGGGAGCGTTCTTATGGCTAACTAGCTGTTATTTCTTCTGGGCGAGCCAGGCATCAAGCTGGGCCTGCTTCTCCGCGATAATCGTGTCGATGCCGGCGCTCTTCAGCTCCTTCTCGAAACGGGGGAGCACTTCGTCAGGGTTCAAATCTCCGCAATCCAGTGCATTAACAAACTTCGAGAGCACATTATTCACTGCAGCAATCTCCGGCAGTACCTTCGTGTTGTTCCAGACAAACCCTTTGGCCACGGACTTGATGGCTTCTTCGTTGAACTTCAGTGTATCCTCCCACACGGTAGGGGAATCGGATGCCCACACATGAGAGATCAGCTCATTCGGCCAAGCCCACGGATCAACGTTGTAGGTCTTGTTACCGGCATCCATGCCCTCTGGGTAATCGATAAGCCCTTTGGATTCGTCTTTTACTACATAATTCTTGCCTTCCACGCCATAGATCAGGATATTTGCCAGTTCAGGGTTAGTGTACATTTCATTCAACACCTGCACCGCTCTTTCCGGCTTCTCGCTGTTATGGGGAACATACCACAGGTTGTTAATATTATTGGTTGTAGAGTACGGGGAGACCAGTTCAATGACCGTCATTGGCTTGCCCGTGCTTCTCTCAATCTCGGACTCTACACCAGGCTTGGTGTTGGTGATGGATGAGAAGGCCTTCCCGGCCTTAATCAGACTAACCGCGCTCTCCGAGTTGGTTGAACCATTGGGAAGCAGCAGCCCTTCCTGCTGCCATTGATAACGCCGCGCTACAATCTCCTTGTAGGTATCAGAGGTATACCAGTTCACCACTGTCGTGCTGTCTTTGGTGGAATCCTCCAGTACCCCGGGGTCTCCTCCCAAATCATCCTTGTAGGAAATATAATATCCCATCGTTCCGGCATCCGAGACGAGCGGGTACATGTTTGGGTATTTCTGCTTGGCCGCCTTGAGGAGCTCCTCATAATCCTCTTCAGTCTTAATCGAAGCAGGATCGGTGCCCAGCGCCTCCAGATACTCTGTCGGGATGGTATAGCCATAACCGGAGGCCAGCTCCTTATTATTGCGGACCGCATAGATCTGCCCGTCCACGGAAGTCGAATCCCAATCGGACTGCGGTATTTGCTCCAGCATATCCTTGCCGTATTCCTTGAGCAGATCATTCAGCGCTACCACCTGGCCGCTGTTGGAGGCGTTCGGAACGGTCAGCCCCAGGCTTGGCATCAGGTCAAATTTCTCCCCGGAGGACAGCATCAGATTTCTTTGTTGATTAAAGGAACTGAAGCCGTACCGGACCAGCTCAATAGTGGTGTTAAACTTCGCTTCTGTAATTTTGCTTGCTTCTGCGGCAACCGCCTTCACCGCTTCATCATCCGCATCGTCCACCATAATTATTTTGACTACATAAGGCTCCTGGGAGGATTCCGATGCCGCAGGGGCAGCAGGTGATGCTTCCGGGCTTGCCGCTTCTTTACTGCAGCCGCTCATTAGGGCAGACAGTACAACTACCGAGCTTGCCAGTAACATTGTCTTTTTTTTGATCTTCATGGTTCTTGCCCCCTCTTGATTATTACTACAAATTTATTGTATCCGCTTTCATTGCGGTAAGATATCAGTTTTGATGCTTCTCATTATCAATTTTGTTTCATGATTTTATACCAAATACAAAGCAGCGATTCTCCAATAACGGGAGAACCGCTGCTTTTTTTGTCTTTTATGTTGTTGGAAGAATAGTTACTGATTAGAAGACGAGGCTTCATCACTCTTCACACAATCAATGGCGACTACTATCGCGATGATGATCGCCTCCAGCTCCTCATTCCATACTTGCACGCTGTAGCTGTCGCCCCAGGTGAACCACTTCTTGCTCACTTCCCCGACGACCGCCCCGCGCTGCAAGACCTGGAAATCCATATCCCACCAGTTCCCGTGCACCTCAATATCCGCCGAATCTATCGAATAACGCGCCTTGAAGAACGACAGCTCCTTCTTAATGGTGAGCACCTCACGGCCATCCGCTTCCACGAAGAACTTGGGCAGGAAGCTGAACACCTTCTTCGTAATCTGTGCTACTTCCCTTCCGCCTGCATTCATAATCGAGAACGTCTTCGGAATCCGCATGAAGCTGCCCTCCACGTAATACACATCCTGCTCCCGCTCATCCTTCACCGTGAACTTCTCGCCTATGCTGAATACCTTTTGCTTGATGTAGAGTTGTTTCATGGTGTGTCCTCCGCTATCGTAGTTTGGTAATTATATCAATCAGTTTCATTTTATCCATGTTTCCCAAACATGTTCCACATTCCCCAGACCGATACTCTATTCATTTTGGAGATCGCCTCCACAATCGGAATGTCCATGGGGCAAACTTCCTGGCAGGCAAGAGATTTGGAACAGCCATCATATACTCTTTGGGTATATTGTTTTTTATAGGCTTTGTCCTCACTTAATAAGGTCAGATTAGTCATCGACATCGCGGAGGACATTCCAGTAAATAACTCACCCAGGCTGTAATTGGGGCAGACCTCCAGACAACTGCCGCACATCAGGCATTGGGACACTTCATATTGCAGCGTTAAATTGGCGGTTCTAACCTTTGCCGGTTCTTCCAGCCATAGCTTCATGTCCTTCATCACTTCGAACATTTGACTCCGGTCCACTGCCAAATCGCTTATGACCGGGAATTTACTTAGGGGATGAATCGTAATTTCATTGTTCTCTTGTACCAGATCATCGCAAAATAATTGGCAGGACAGTACCGGCTTCTCATTAACCACCATAGCACACGCTCCGCACAGCCCCTGTTCACAGCTGCAGTCAAAGCGGATTGGCCGTTCTCCCTCGTCCTTTTCCAGCATTTCACTATTCAAATTATTAATTAGAGTCCCTATGGATACATGTAATTCACCCGAGTATTCAAAGCTCTGCCAGTAGGCTTCCTTCGCCCCATTTTCCTGCCGCTTGATATTAATCCTGATACTCATAGTACTGCCTCTTTTCTTAATTAAACTCAATGCAGATACTATTATTCAGAAATACTGCATTCGTAGATTTCTTGAATTGTGTATCATTTTTTTCACTATAATCGATTCTCTGATGTGCCCCCCGGCTCTCTTTTCTGGCCAATGCCGACTCGACCATTCCCCTTGCCAATAAAATATTGGCTGATAATGTTTTGTATTCATAAAAATGATGATGATACCAGGACTCTGCGGTGTCGTTGTTCATTGCCTCCAGCCTTTTTTTGGCTTCCAGCAGCTGTCTCTCTTTTCTATATATACCCATGGCGCCATACATAAGCTCTGATAATTCTTGTTTAATCTGAAAATAGCCTTTTATAGAAGTATTCGCCCTCTTTTCCCAATGCTGCAGCTCCTGATTTGCTGTCTCCAGCTGCTGTTCACCTATTTTTTCTGCGGCAGCTTTATCCATTGGGCCGACCAATAGAGAGCTTTCAGCTGCAACCCATCCTCCACAAATCGCGCCTAATAACGAATTTCCGCCCAGTCTGTTGGCTCCGTGATATTGAGCGGAGCATTCTCCTGCGGCAAAAAGTCTCGCTAGATTCGTGGTGTGATCCTTATCCGTCTTGATTCCCCCCATAAAGTAATGAATCCCTGGAGCCACTGGAATGGGTTCCTTATACGGGTTAACCTTTAAGAATTTCGAACAGATGCTGACAACTTCGTCTAACTGTACATCAATAATTTCCGGGGACAGATGAGAGACATCCAAATAAACCTCCTGGCTCCCGTTAATGCCCAGCTTCATCTCATTGCACACTTTATAGATACTCTGGCTCACCACATCACGCGGCATTAATGCCCCATATCCCGGAAACCACTCCTCCATGAAGTACCAGGGCTGCCCCTCTCTGATGACGTACAATCTTCCTCCGACGCCACGTGCAGCCTCCGTAATCAGCATACGTTTGGAAGGAGTATGTACTGTCGTAGGATGATATTGAATCATCTCCAGATTCGAAAATTCGACCCCTTGTTCAAGCAGCATTCCCGCAGCATAGCCATCATTTAATCTGGAGCCGGTAGTTTTTCCGAAAACACCATTCGGCCCTCCGACGGCCATAATCACAGCATCAGCAACCAGGTTTTGCAGTTCGTTCGTGTTTTCGTGCAACAGAACAGCACCCGCACATTCCTGCCCCTCTATTAATAGGGAGTGGAATCTCCAACCCGTCAGCCGCTTGATTTGGCCAGCAGCTTCATATTTCCGGCATTTAGCTATGATAGCTGTGGCAATTTGTTTACCGGTACGCGCACCGGCGTAAGCAGTACGTTTCTTTTTTTGTCCGCCGAAATTCCGTAGATCCACTCTGCCCTTCTCATCCCGGGTGAAATTCACACCGATTTCTTCAAGCCAGCGGATGATCTCCGGAGCCCTCTGTACCAGATTAGCCACGGCTTCAGGGTCATTAAGATCACTGCCTCCCCGCATAGTATCCGCAAAATGCTCATCTACCGAATCATTTTCTTGCTTGGTATTCAAGGCAGCATTAATTCCGCCCATGGCCATTACAGACTGTGCTCTCTCTGAATACGCCGGTGACACCAAGGTAACAGCTGCTCCTTCTTCCACAAGCTTCAGCGCTGCCGTCATTCCGGCCAGGCCACTGCCCATTACTAGTATATTCTTCATCCGAATGCTGACACTCCTCTCTCTCCCTCAGACAACAAGATTCACCCGGCTGTCTATGCTGCCCAGAACATAATTTGGGAACCCATATACATCACCAGCACCAAGGCTAAGAAGACATAGGTCCCTCTGATGAAGAGCGGGTAATGCTCCCGTTTTTTAATGACTCCCATGGATATAAAGAGCTTGGGCACGCTGATGGCCATATGCAGACCTACAGTTAAGAGAAACAAAAACTCTGCTGAAACATAAATAATATTAAACACAGTCCCGTCTATCCTTTTACTTAATTCAATCACCAGGATATGCACCAATAAAAATATCCCTGTGAAAATACCTGTTGCGGACTGGATTACAGTGCCCATATTGAGCTGCGGATATTGCTTGGCTTGTTTATCCCTTTGGCGATTTTTCACCATCAGGAAGATAGCGGAAAGCATATGGACGGACATGACAATGGACAGAATGCCGCCGATGGTCATATGAATATATCCATACGGCATGATTCCTGCGTAATAGATGCAGGCCACTATAAGATGTATCAAAAAAAACAAAGTGCTTAATGCTCCGGAAATCGCAACTATTTTCTTCATGCCAGGGACTCCTTACCAGATTTTATCCATTAACTTTCACTCTTAATATAGGCTACAAGGTCATGAAGTGATATTTTTTCCATATGGATATGATCAGGTGTGCTTACGCAAACGGCAAGCCTGTAATTATCCTGTAGCAAGTAACGGTGAAAATAAACTGTATGGTCTTCTTGGGAGCAGAGCTGTACGGATTCTCCATTAATCATGAAATAAAATGAGTTCAGTGGCTTATTCAGCCCGACTCCCAAAAACTTAATATAACTTTCTTTTAACGTCCAGAAATCATACAGCGAATGAGCCTGCTCTCTTATTTCCCGAGAAATGATATCCTCATATTCTTTGACATGGAAGAAGCGTTTAGCAATATCCAGGTCAATGTCCCGAATTTCTTCAATATCTATTCCAATATCCTCAGTATCCAATCCGCAGACTACATACTTTCCAGAATGAGATATATTGTAAAATATCTCATTCTGATCCTTTACATAAGGTTTTCCGTATGAATTTTTGTCAAATTCAATGTCTTTCATCGTTACTCCAGTTTTCTTTGTGATCATGAATCTGGCCAGCACTTCCCCGTACAATGTTCTTTTCCGATCTGCCTCAAATTTGAATTTGTGTATGGCTTCCCTTTTGTCTGAAGTACATGTGCCCAGTAACGTCTGATAATCTTCAGCACTTATGGGGTCTTCGATATTCATATAATAGAGTTCTGCCATAGTTATATTCCTATCCTTGTCTAGTTGAATTAGTTGCCACTTAGGAAAGACTTCTGAATTTCTTTTCCCGCTTGCTGGTTATGATTACCGACACGGCTAGAATCACCGCTGCCATTCCGCCAAGTAAAAACGCGTTTCCAGCTATATCTCCCAAGGTTAATCCTTGCTGTAAATCCAGAATACTTCCCATAGCCCATCTTGCCGGTGAAATATAGGAAATGGCATTGATTAATTTAGGAAACAGCTCCACCTGAATAAAGCAGCCGCCCAGGATAACAATCAGCAGGTTCGCAAAATTGGAAATCATTGAAGCCGCATCCGCCTCTTCCGTAATGGAAACATAGAATGTCCCCAAGGAGACCGCCACCAACGCCGTCAGGAAGAGAATCAGAAACAGCACACCAGGCTCCACGCCAATGGAGGTATTCGTGAAATATTCCATGCTCAGGACTGCGGCCAGGATTTGAAAGGCGACGATGACCAGATTGCAGAGTACATTAGACAGATAATACATCCATACTTTGGCCGGAGAGAGGAAGATCCTGGCGTAAATATTGCGCTCCCTATCCGTATTGATTACATTCGCTATAGCTGATGAATTGAAGAAAATGAACAGGATCAAAAATCCGACAAAGATATTGGAATTGTTGTATTCCGTATACAAATCGTTAAGAGAGGTTTTCTCCACAAACTCAGAGCTGGCGATATAATTGCCTACCGCATTCTCGAATACAGCAGCATCCCCCCCAGAAATCTTGCCCAAGTTACGTAAATTCAACAAATGATTCTTGAGGATGGCCTGTAGCAGGGTATAGACGTTCTGCTCTTCATTTCCTTTCACTACTAGCTTCTCGATCGAATTATTTAACAATCCATTCTGGAATCCGCTGCGGATGACCAAAGCCGCATTGATTTTATTACTTTGAAAATTAGCCTCCACTTCATTCTCATCCATATAGAAGACCTTAATGCCCTCAAGACCGCCGACAATTTGGGTTACGGCTTCTGAGGCCCGGCTATGATCCCCATCCGCAATGCCTACGTTAACAAAGGTTGTGGAATAGCTGACCAGCTTACTGGCAATAATCAGGACGATGATCGGAGTAATGGTCATTAACAGAAAAGAAATCGGTTTATGCATTATCGAAATTCTTAAGTTATTTTTTATTAATGCATAAAATGTTCTCATGCTCTTAATTCCTCCTTCTTTTCTTTAGCAACCACAATAAAGAGACAGATGAATATTAAAAGGATAAATATGGAAGAGCTTACCCAGATAACTTGACTATCCTGCGCGTAGACACTTTTGAAAATGCCGACATTCACCCATCTTAACGGGGAGACCAGCAGGATCTTGCCGAAAACACCGCCCATATCATAAGGGAAGGGGGTATACGATCCCCCAAGAAAGGAGAAAATCGGCAGGATAATCACAGACAGAATCACATCCACTTTGCCGCGGGCTTTTAATAACTGGGCCAATAACATGCCTAGCGCCACATTGAATATGGCAAATAAAACGATATACAAGTACATGAGCACAGAATAATTGCCCCAGTTTACTCCCAAGTATGTGATAGAAAAGATAAAGGCTGGAATGAACACCGCTAAGGCAAAAATGGAATACGCAGCCAACGAAGCGAAATAATACTTTACCCTGCTAAGTCCTGTAAGTAAAATTCTCTCTTTGATTTTGGTTCTTTTATCCGTAAACAGATCCCCAATGGGAATCAGCATCATATACATCACCATAAGCGTTAATTCCACCACTCCATAATAATCATAGGAGCTCATGGCACTTTTGGAGGGAATCAGCTCTACAGGCACTTCATACGTGGCATTATCCGCGCCAATCAGTTCAATCGCTTTTTCCCCGTCTATTTTATAGGCTTCCTTAACCGTCTGAATGCTGCTGGCCACACTGCGGAATAAGGCTACCACTCTCGCTGTATTTAACGGCTCCGATTCATTTCCGTAGACCAGGATCTTCTCCTTATCCAGGTGCACGAATACTTTTTTGTTCACCCGTGCCTCTTTTTTGCCTTCTTTCTCTGAGTCGGTGTAGCCCATTTTGATCCCGTAATCTTTTTCGATGGATACAGAAGCTGTGGTTAAGGCATCAATAACCTCGGCTGCCATTCCTTCCGATTGATTGAGCAACGCAACGTCAACCTTGGTCAGATTTGATTTATCGGAGAAAGCACTCGTTAGAATCGAACCGATCAGAATCATTAAAAAGATAGGGAATATCATCAAGAATAATAACCACTTTGGATTTCTGATTTGATTTTTAATGATTTTCTTTATGATCTGAAACATATGATCTTCCTTTCCTCTAGACTCTATGGTCAGTCGCGTAATTTGCGCCCTGTCAATGTCAGGAATACGGTTTCCAACGTAACATCTGTGGTGCCGATACTTCTGATTTTCACATTTTTGCTGTTTACGTATGCAATAATTGCATTCAAATTATCATTTTCTTTTAACGACTCCACCTGGATCAGGTTGTCATTGATTTCCACATTAACCACGCCATCAATATGAGAGATTGCTTCCTTATCCAGTTCAAGAGCATCATCAACGGTTAACTGCAGAGATTTCTTATCACTGATCAGATCTGTTAATTCTTTCTTTGTACCCGAAGCAATGACCTGGCCTTTGTCAATAATGGCTATGCGATTACAGATCGCTTCAACTTCCTCCATATAATGTGTTGTGTAGACAATCGTCACGCCTTTCTCATTTAACCGCTGGACAGACTTCAGGATGTGGTTTCTGGACTGCGGATCAATCCCGACCGTTGGCTCATCCATAATAAGAATCTGCGGTTGATGGACCAAAGCAGTGGCAATATTCAATCGTCTTAACATCCCGCCGGAGAATGTCTTCGCTTTTTTACGTTTGACATCGGACAGGCCGGTGAATTCCAAGGCTTCATCAATTCCATTCTCCAATTCTTTCCCCTTCAGTCCATACAGCTCACCGAAGAACTTCACGTTCTCATACGCAGTGAAATTGTCATACAGGGCAATGTTTTGCGGGACAAAGCCAAGCTTTCTTTTCTCATCCTCCACCTTATTTCCGAATAGCCTGATGTTCCCCGATGTCGCATGCAGCAGGCCGCATACCAGATTAATCGTGGTACTCTTGCCGGCTCCATTCGGGCCTAACAGACCAAACACCTCACCTTTTTCAATGGACAGATTGAGTCCGTTTACTGCGGTATAGTCACCAAATTTTTTGACCAGGTTATCTATTTGAATCACATTCATCTTTCATCCTCCACTCTCTATGAGTTTGATCCGTAAGCTTATTCCCTATATCCATTAATTTATTGCGCAGATGGAACAGAAGCATATTGGGATTATCCATGAAATAAAAATGGTTCCCCTGAAAGAGGGTGAGTGCATATTTTTGGGTGGTGTATTTCTTCCATCCCTCTAGTTCTTTCTTAGTAGCAATGCTATCGCGGTTCCCGCCATAGATATCAAATGACACCGGGACAGCTTGCGCATTCTCAGGATTGTACGTTTCACACATTTTCATATCTTTTCTAAAGGTAGGCAGGATTAATTCCAGAAACTCTCTGTTTTCACTGAAAGCGTCCGGGATTCCGCCGAGACTGATGATTGTATCCATAAATTCAGCATTGCTCTTCAGATATAATTTGTCATTTCCGTCTTCGGTCAGACTCTCCGTGAACTTGTTCATATAGTTGGGTGCTTTCATGCTTGATATAATTACATATTCCGGTAAGTTAAGCCCCTGCTTATATATTTTTTGCGTCAGCTCATAGGAGACCAGCCCTCCCATGCTATGCCCGAACAGCACGTAGGGCACATCCGTGTACTCTTTCATTTCCTGGAGCAATAGATCTGTAAGTATATCCACATTATCAATGGCCGGCTCCGTTATTCTGGCCCCTCTGCCCGGCAGCCTGACCAAGCAGGTCTCCACATCTCGCGGCATCTGCTCTTCCCAGTGCAGGAAGGTTGACACATCCCCGCCCGCAGGAGGGAACAAAAACAAGCGTAATCTGATTTCGGACTTTTCGGCGTTTCTTTTGAAAAAAAACCATGGTTTAACCTCTTGTTTCATGTTACCCTCCACTATTCTCATTAAGCTGCAAAATTCAGATAGGTGTTAAGGGTATGGAATACCCCAAAGGTAATGGCGATCCCCACTCCCAAATGATCCCCCAGCCATTTCTCTGCTAAAGCGAAATACACGGACGGGAAGACGGACATCCCCATGAATACGAAAAAAGTCCCGCTGATCAAGGTATAGTCCATCCCGCCCGCAAAATAACGAATCCATAAAGCGTAATAGAGCAGTAAAAATACGGCCATTCCAACCACATACCTGCTTTGCAATGACGGGGAGCTTTTATTTACGCGGAAAATTAATACAAGCATAAGTAACACTTGGCTAACACGTTCAATATAACTAATCATTTCAACCTTGTTGTTAAAGGCCGCCCCGGTTCCGGCAGTTCCGTTTATCGCAAATGCGTAAAATAGCAGATTAGGAAGCAATACCAACAAAAGAATAATAAGGCCCTTGAGAGAAAAGCCGAGCCTGTTTTTAGTTAGGATGGGTTGCATGCGTTTATGCCGCACTCTTTTTTTGCTCCAGCAAGGTAGTCATGCTTTTTTCGAACTGCGCTTGATTCTTTCGCATATCAAAGAACATCCAGATGTGATACACAGCCCCCATAATACCGCCGAGGAGAGCCGTAATCTGCATAACAGTCATCTGACCGCCATCGAAATAAATGATTGTGTCTGTCATGGCAAAAACCATGGTGATGATCAAATCCAGTCCGACGATAATGCCCAAGATGTTGAGCTTGGAGGAGAAGACCTGATTTCTTTTGGCCAACAGCGAAGTTACCAGATACCATAATCCAAAGCCGCCAAACATCCAGATAAAGTCAGGGTCGAGCGGGAAAGCTGCTACTTCCAAGGCTACCCGGTACATTTCATTGCCTGTGGAATACAAAGTCATAACCTTCATAATAAAAATTTCTCTCATCCACTCCAAGGACAGCAAGCCGGCGCCGCCATAACCAACAATGGTTACCCATTTGTAAAAGCCTTCCCATTCATAGCTTTTGGATCTCAATGTTGAAACTGCTGCCGATATCCAGTAGATGGACAAGAAGCCGATCGCTACGAAAATATATCTCCATAAATGCGGAATAAACGGATGGGCGGCAATTTGCTCATAGAATTCCGTTCCTCTGTATTTCTCCGCCGGATCAATAGGCATCAGAATACCTATTCCCACGTAGAGCAAGCCTATGAGGAGAGAGACCCACATCCCGCTAGTGTACAGGCTCATTTTTTTTGCTGTCATTACATCCAATCTTTCCTTCATCATTGTTCCTCCTATAAAATCATATAATGTAAACTTTTCAGATCATCCACTTGCCCTCAGGGTGTTAACTCAAAATACTTTGTCTTCACAAAGTAATCCAAATAACGGTTGAACACCTCCTCTCCTACCTCTGGGCAAGTGATGGTGGTTTCACTCAAGCCTTTGGTAACATTGGTAGTGTCATACGTAATTTCCACATCCCATTCACCCATATCTTCCGGAATGAACGGCAGCATAGCCTTGGTGGTATTCAGATTAGGATTCTCGGCAACTCTGTCCACCAATTCATCCTTCCACTGCTCATAGGGCATTTTTTCAACTTTGAACCCATACGAATTCATCCAGGTATACACTTGATTTAGTGTGTTCATTTTACTGGCGACAATATGGAAGTTTTTGTTGCTTGATCCCGCTTGGATGGACAATGCCACAATAGATTTGCTGACATAATCCACTGGAATAAATTCTATATTCACATTCTCCTCGAACAATACTCCTGCCTCTACACAACTTTTGATCATAAGCCACATGATATCTCTGGTTTGACATGCCCCTGTGGTACTGGAGCCGGATATTCTGCCGACGCGGTAGATACTTAACGGAATGCCTCTCTCTTTGGCTAGAGCCATTATTCTCTCGCCAACCCACTTGCTTTGCTGATATCCCAGTACAAGCACCTCATGATCGGACGGAATGCTATCCTCGTATGCGATATAGCCGTTTTCGTGTGAGAGCGTAGAGAATACATAGTGAGTTGACACGTAATGTACCTGCTTTAACTTATGAGTGGATGCCAGACGTAAAATCTCCTGAACTCCCTGTACGTTTACATCTTTAATCTTGTTATACGGCTCCAGGAAATTAGTGATAGCGCCCGCATGATAGATGGAATCGATTCGGACTGCCAATTCGTTGAAATCCTGCAGCTGTTGGCCGAGCAACGGTCTGGCAAGATCGCCCGTGCAGACTTCTATTCTGCTTCTGTAAGCCTCGTCCCATAAATTGTACATTTCCATATTAGCCACAACTCTGTCGTAGCCGCTCTGCACACTGTCCGCACGGACCAGCAGCACCATATGATAATCTGTCATAGTAATAAGCTCCTGCAGCAGAAATGCCCCCAGGAATCCTGTCACACCGGTCAAAAGGACGTTATGGATCCGGGTATGATCCCACGCTTGAAGTTCCTTAGCTCCGGTAATTTCCTCGTCCAGCCACACCTCATTTTTCAAGAATTCCCGGGTCTTATAGCGGAAATTACTTACGGCGGATTCATTAATATCCTGTTTATTTTGCTCGCTTTTGACCGCTTCAATATACATCGCCATTTGCTCAATGGACGAACTGTCGAAGAAAATCCGCACCGGCAGCATCATATCAAAGGCATTCTTGAACTTTACAATGAGCTGGGCCGCCATGATGGAGGTTCCGCCAAGTTCGAAAAAGTTATCCAAAACTCCTACTTTGTCAACGTTAAGAATATCTGCCCACAGGCCGGCAATTTTTTGCTCCGTTTCCGTTCTCGGCTGCAGATATTCAGCCTTAACGCCTGTTCTTGTTTTCATTTTCGAATCCGCAATCGCCCTCATTATTTCTTTAATAGACTTTGTATGACTAACCAGATCGTTAATTTGAGCTTTTTCGGCTTCATCCAGCTTATTCCATCTGTTGAAAATGAACTGGTAGGGGTCGAAGCTGCGGTCTGCCTTGTGCGGTTTGTCTGGCATATCCGGTTCTTGGTCTGCTTTGTTAGGGTGGAGTGCTTCATTCGCATAATCCTCGAGCTTTTCACAAGAAATTGTCAGGGCTTCACCTGTGTGAACACGCTTCAAGTCGGTGCGGGTAATCCTGGCCAGAAATTGAGCCGCACTCTCATTCCTGCCGCTGGATTGATAGTGGAACACTATAGAGTCACACTGGTGTTCTCTAATTCTATTGGCTAATTCCTTCATTAAATGGTATTCAACATTTTTACCAAGCACCCGGCAATTTAAGAGCAGAGCGTCAACCTTGAAGCTCTTCTTATCAACTGTCCCAATGATGGTACCGGCCATGCCGTAATCTCCAAATCTGTCTTGTACCTTTACGGAATAAATCAATTGATTATCCCCGTCAAGCGCTCCGATGATTTCCTCCTGTGTCCATAGTAATCCTGTCAGGTTGAAGTCTTTGGTATTATGGAGGATATGCTCGATCTGTTCGGCCTGCAGCTCATTGATTTCCCGTAGAGTGACTTCCAGCTGGATGGATTGAAGGAATTCCTCCAGACTGTATTCCTCAGTTTTGTCTGCCAAGACAGCTTCGCCATTGCTGTAACGGGAAGCTTCAGCGGATATATAATCCAGAATCCCCGAGGCCTCTACGCTCTGCATCCACAGTGTCGAATCCTCCGGCAGCAGCACCTGCCGTATTCCGCTTAAGTGCAGCTCTTTCGTATCCAGTACAATGAATTGATCCAGTGAAACATCGTGTTCTCTATGTATTTGCAGGATTGCTTCTGTTATCGTTTCACACTCACAGCTCATATACTTACATTCTTGCTTGGTGAGGATGAGATCTTCCCTGTCCAATATGGCATTCAATTGTCCTGGAGCGGATCTGGAACACAGCATGATTTCATTTCCCCAGCTTACAAGTTCCTGCAGATAGCGCTGAAATAAAAGGTAGGAATCATCCGTAACCACTCTTTGCTCATCCAATTGATGAAGAACTGCGTGTCCCTCTTGTTCCTCTTGCTCACACAATAGGACATCCGCATCAAAGACAAGGATATTGCGCTTATTGCTCAGATCCAGCTTGATGATTCGGCTAATCTGTCTTGCAGCCTCTTTGTAGATGCTATTCACATAAGGAGCTTTGGCAAAAGCATACATGCCCATGTGATAGCTCTGATCTGCGCCGTATCTGCGGATCAGTTCTTCCCCGTCTGCCAGGTATATGCCTTCAACGAATCTAAGCTTATCCATCATAAACTTTCGCAGCATCATGGACGTTTCCATTGCACCGTACACAATTTGCAGGTCACCGACTCCCAGCGGTCTGTTCTCATAGACAGGAGGGAGCATAAAAATCAGCTTGCAGCGGAGTGCCGCCTTCGCCTGCAGAACGGCCTCGATCAACATCGACAGATCAGCCTTGCATGAATTAAAGCTCTCTTTCCGATAGAAATCTTTCCGGCCTATAATATCTTCCAACCGGGTCCAGATGACTAAATAATCCGGTTTCTTCTGAAATAATAAGCTGTCCGGGTCCATGCACTGGGATATGATCTGATTATAAGGTCCGGTTTCAATTTTGGACTGAAGCCCGAGTTCCTTGATATCTTCTTCAAGATAGTCTTCCAGTAAATCAGCAGTGAAGCTGGACAATACATAAATATTGTGCGGCATGTCACTCACTACATCCTCCTCCTTCACTCTCCACTTCCGGGCTCACACCTTACACATTGATCTCAAAATGTTCAAGCTTGCTCTTCAGCCGCGCCAAAAATTCGACCGCATAGAATCCGTTCACTACACGATGATCGTACGCCAGGCCAAGATTGATATAGCTTCTTTCTGCCACTGTCCCTTCTTTCAGGACCAATTCCTTCATTACCGCACCCACGGAGATCATCCCGGTCTGGCCCGGCAGAATGATGGGAATGACGCTGACCACATCGGCGCTTGTATTCAGACTAATCGTTATCGTTCCGCCCATCAGATCCGTTTCAGCAAAACTGCTTCTTAAGGCTTTATATTTATATTCCATCATTATTTCTGCAGTATGCTCAATTCTTCCAGCGTGTTCAGCTTTAATTACCGGAATGTAGAGACCTGTCCCCACATCGATGGTCACACCGACATTGACTTCAGCAGCAGGAATAAATGTATCTCCATCCTTCAGCTTTCCGTACATCAATGGGAATTCATCCTTGATCGATACCAGCAGCACCGGTAATACTTCTCCAAACCCTACAATGGCCTCAAGCTGCTCACCGATTTCCCGCATTCCGGTTAGAGCTTCATCACAATATACTTTCATTAATAAAAAGGCGTTTGGAATATTCGTATGCGATTCGGCTACTGTTTTAGAGACCTGTTTTTGATTCTTACTCAAGAGAATCCGGGCCTCATCCCCATCGATTCTTTGCTTCAGCAGCTCTTCCAAGTCACTTAATTTAATCAATTTCTTATTTAAGGCTGACAGCTCCTGCTGCGAAAATTGGTGCAATGCGGCAAACGCTTCTGCCTGATTGGAAAGTTTGTAATTGGCTGTGCTCTCTGCTGTGGCACTGCCCACGGATAATTCCTTGTATGTATTCATCTCTTGGAGGGACTCAAAAACAAAGGCAATAACCTCGCCGGTTCTCACATCGGTTTGTTCTTTAGCCGCAGGATAAAAATAGCCGTCTGCTTCACATTCGATATCAATAGCTGCCTTGGAGGTCTCCAAGGTGGTAATTAGATCACCGGAATGAATGAATTCGCCCTCCGCGCAATAATAGTTCTGGATCAAGCAGCTGTTATCATTCGCATTTAACTGTGGAACAACAATTGGTCTCATACCCGCCTCCGTTATCCTTCTTTAGCGATTTTCATCAGCTTCAGTACACTTTCATAAATGTCCTGTTCCCCTACCAGTACCTGGCTTTCATAATACTTAGATGCAGGAATAATGCTGTCAGAAGAACTTAAGAGCTCAATGGCTCCATCCTTCTGCTTATTGAGATATGGATATAATTTGACCGCTATTCCTTCGCCCCAGGTATGCCCGCTGGTCCCCTCTTCCACAATGAGAATCTTGCCGGCTGCAACCGCATCTTCAATAATGGCCTCGATTCCGCAGGGATACAGCTTGGAAGGTACCGCTACCTTAACTTCAATTTCATCCGCCATAATCAGCTTTTCAGCCACTTTCATGCACATGGAAGCCAAGCCTCCGGGGCAAAGGATCAGAACATCCGGTACACTGTTTTCTTCTATACTGGCGACTGCCCAGTTCTCATGGTCACCTTTAAAGGAATAGTTGAAAAGTTCATCGATTACGCCATTTTCATACCTGTACTGGGAATATATTATTTTTTCTTCAAAAAAAATACAAGGATTTTTCTCACTCAACATCCGGTTAAACACATAATAATTATCATGAAAAGGAGACAGCTCATACACGCTTAGATTCGGGATGCCCATGAAGTATTTTTGCATGCTTTGGCTGTGTGTAGGTCCGTACCCCCTGTAACCGCCATTCGCACATCTGACAATCATGCTGAGATCCAGCTTGTCCCCGTACATGGTTACCGACTTGGACGCAAAATTGAGCAGAGGGTCAAATGACAATGTAGTGAAATCCGAAAACATCATATCCACGATCGGTTTGTGGCCCATGATTGCCATTCCGCTTGCCATGTTGACAAATCCCTCTTCACTTATCGGCGTGCCAATCACTCTGTCCGGAAAATCATCAGATAATCCCTTGTTGATTTTGAAGGCACCCCCATAAGGCTCACGTACATCTTCCCCGATTACAACGACTGCCTCGTCCTCACACATCAGTTGATGAATGGCATGTCTCAAATTCTCATTTATTTTTTCTTTTTTCATAGTCCGCCCATTCGGCTCCCTCTCTGTGTATGACAAGTTCCTGCAGCGTTTGCATTTGATTCCGGACAGCTTCTTCAAGCTTTTCTACCCTTGCCTTATCGCTGGCTTTCATTTGGTTGTACCAGTAATTCTCCCGGACTCTTTCAAGCTCATCAGCACTTCTAGTATCATCACCTTTACTGTGGGACGCGACCCGATCTGTTATAAATTCAATGACCAGGGGTTTGGATTCTTTGCGGACACGGTGTATAGCGTCACCAGTCTGTTCTCTTATTTCATTAACAGCTTTGCTCCGGATGCACAGGTAATCAAGATCGAACCCCCGTACCCGGCCTTCTATGCTTCCCGACATGCTGTAGCTTTGATGGGTTGATATTGCTATTCCATTGTTCTCTACAACGATAACCATCGGGAGATTCCATATGCCGGCAAAGTTCAAGCTTTCGTATACGCAGCCCCTGCCAAAGGTTCCGTCTCCAATATAGACAAATACCAGATTATCTTGTTGCTTGTATTTATAACTCCAGGCGATGCCTGTGCCTACCGCTATGCCTTCGGCCTGAACCCCTGTAGATATAAAACGGTCTCTGCGAATGTGCTGGCTTCCTCCGATTCCATTGCATACGGCGCCTTGTTTGCCCATGACCTCTGCCAGCAAGCCCTGGGCATCCCCATATCTGGCAATATAATGCCCATGCCCCCGGTGATTGCTGATCACAAAGTCTTCTTCTTCAATGAACGGATTCAACGCTACCGGGATATATTCTTGTCCCATGCAGGTATGAGTGGTCCCTGTGACATGTCCGCTTGAAAAAAGCCCGAGGACCGATAGCTCATATTGACGGATCAACAGCATTCTTTCCAGATCATGATCACTAGTGCTTCCCGCCAGAACCGCCTGCCCGGCAATGGCATTATTCAAAGATTTCATTGCTTACTCCTTTGCTCTTTAAGACCGTTATAAAGGCGGCAAGATTTTTCAGGCTTTTTACTTCCTTGAAGGAGAACTTCACCTTATAGGTATCTTCAATAGTTGTGATTAACTTGATATGCTTCAGGCTTGTCCATTCCGGAGCATTTTGCGGTGACAAGTCTTCGTGAATCGTTTCTTTGTCCGGTATGGCCAGAATATCCGCAACAATCTCTTTTAATGTCATAACTTCAGCATCCTCTCATCATTCAGCCCGTTGACTGCAGTGCTGTATTGTAAATACTCATGACCAGTTCTGTGCCCATCGCCGTGTAATACTCTCTTAAATAAGGAACATGCCCTTCTTCATCACCAAGACCGTCGTTATACTCACTAAGCTTATATTTCACAGCGATTTCGTCTCCATGAAGTACAGATATATTCCCGTTTTTCGCACATTCCGCAGCTATTTTTTGCTCCGACTGTTGAATGAGCCGCTTTGTTTCATTCATCTGATTGACTTTATCCGATGCCGGACACAGATATAGGATGACCTTGGACTGATGCTTGTTCACAAAGCTACAGGCATATTGGATGAACCGGTTCGCATTGTCCGTCAGCACGGCTTCAAGCCTAGCATCCTTAGCATCCATGCCTTGAATCCAGTCCTCCAAACGGAGTAACAGGATGCCGATGCCCTGACTGCTTCTGCATAACAGTCCCGTATCATCAATCAATTGCTGGAACACCTGGCTATACGGTGCGAATTGCAGCTTATAGTCGATCCGGAGCTTATCCAGCCAGAATTCCATCGGCTCTCCTACCGGCCCGGATTCGAAGGAGGAGACGACCGTCATCACTACTTTCTTACGCGATAGAGAGGAGACGAATTCACCGATGGTCCGGTCAGGATTCTCAGTAATCAACTGGATTAATAGCTTGAAATCCTCAATCATCTGCAGAATGGTATCCTGGGCGAACAGATCCGTATTGTACTCGAACCCTGCAGATATTCCATTCTTCAGAATGGTTGCGTACAACGACAAATCGAATTGTGCCGTCTCTACCGATACTGGGAGTACTTCAACCTCAATTCCCGGAATACTAACACTCAGCATCGACTCCTCGGTCTGAACATACAGCACCTGGAACACTGGTGAATGCTGCATCTGACGTTCAATATCTAGGCCCGTTACCACTTGTTCAAACGGAATCTCCGCATGATTAAAGGCTTCCATGCAATGGTCTCTAACCTGGGTGAATAACTCTGCAAAGGTCATGCTGCTGGCTATTTCACTTTGGATCACTACCGTATTAATGAATAGGCCGATTAATTTCTCCAATTCAAGCTGGTTTCTGTTGGCAACCGGTGTTCCAATACAGAGCTTATTATCCAGACTGTAGCCATGCATCAGAAGGGTTAGCGCGGACATCATCATATGGTACATCGAGCCATTCATTTGCACACATCTGTCGCTCATTGCCTTCACTGCTTCTGTTTCAATGAAAAAGTATTCCGTCCTTCCCCGATAAGTCTGTGTGCTGCCCCTTCTATAATCGTAGGGTAAATGAATGGCCTTTGGTGCATCTTTAAGCTTGCCAATCCAATACTCCAGCTGATCATCCAGCTGGCCGCCTTCAATTCTTTTACGCTGCCATTCCGAATAATCGACATATTGTACCTGCAGCAATGAACGGGTAGCTTGTCCGTGAAGCCTGTCCCGATAGGCCCCGGCAATTTCATTCATGATTACACCAAAGGACCAGCCGTCACAGATAATATGATGAAGGGAAAGGGTCAATACGATTTCTTCTTCAGACAATATCAACACATAGAACCGCCATAAAGGGCCTACGGTCAAATCAAAGGGCCGTCTTGCGATTTCGCTGTTCATCTCCTTGATCTTGGCAGCTCTCAAAGAAGGGTCGGATTCTTCCAAATGAATAATATCCAGCTGGAACCTTTCATACGGCTTGATAATCTGTGACGGGATATAATCTATCGTGTTGAACACTGTCCTAAGACTTTCATGCTTCTCAACGACTGCATTGAGCACATCTTCCAGAATATCAAGTCTTATATCGCCTTTGAGCCGATAGGACTGCGGGACATTAAATACGCCACCGTTCATGAACTGCTCCATAAACCATTGTCTTTGCTGTGAAAAGGACTGGCTGAACGCATTCGAGGTTCTGGCCACCCGCTCAATATCCCTTTTTTTGCTGTCTCTGGACTTTGTAATTAGTCCTGCGAGCTGTTCCCTTGATAAGGATTTGATTTTATCCTTCTTAGTCTCCATATAAGTACTCCTTACTTATCTTTTCAAAAGCTCCTTAAGGCGCTTCCTCTTTACCTTCATGGCTTCCTTCTCTGTCTCCATCACTTCACTTGCAGAAGCGACTTCGGCATAGCTGCTCGTTGTCTCCCCCAGATATTCACAAAGACTGCGGATGGTTGGGTATTTGAACATATCCACCACTGTAATATTCGTATCAAAGCTCTCCTTGATCTTGTAATAGACCTGAACCACAAGCAGCGAATGGCCGCCAATATCAAAGAAATTATCATTGACGCCAATGTTCCGGGCATTCAGGACGGCTTCCCATATTCGCTTGACCTTGGCTTCGTTGTCATTGGCTGCTTCTACAAATTCATTCATTACGCTTCTTCTTAACCTTCCAGGCTCCGGAAGCATCTTCTTATTCAGCTTGCCATTTGGCAATAACGGCATCTCCGGCAAGACAATAAAGAACGATGGAATCATATAATCCTGTAATTGACTTCTGATATGTTCTCTGATGACAGGAATATACTTGTGGTTATCTTTCCACTCCAGAGGATTGGTGAAGTATACACTTTGGTCCTCATTGAAGCGGATGAAATTCGGTACTTCATAATCATAGGCACAGGTGTCCGGTCCATATTTATTCTTATGGAACAAGATCAATTGATAATCTCCGCTCTCGCCATGACCATTCCACAAAGCGCGAAGCCGGTAATTTCCGCCATCCTGCACGAGCAAATCATATAAGCTTGGAGCATACAGTTGAAGCTCTCTAACGTCTTCTCTCAGCTCACGGACAGTTGCAGCTTGTATCGCATCGTCATTCAGCAGCGACTCAACCTTGTTCTCATGAACCAGCTTATCGAACTGGACATCATGGATTACAATAACGTCATCCTGCCGCCCGGTGAGTATATCCTGGAGCCCCTGCTCCGCTTGTATATTCCGCCAGCTGAACTGAACGATATTGTCCAGCTGCTCCGCTTCTTTCGTTCGAATCACTACCTGATAGCGGAATTTACTCATCTCATTCTCGAACTTTGTTACTTTAGGCAGAATGGACACATGCTCTACCTGCTCCAGGGAGTCCTTAAGACTCAAGAAATATCTGGAGTCTAACAGCAGCTCATTCTCCGCTGTAATGGAATTCTTAATCCGGTCGTTTAATTCTTGCACGGTGGTATCCGCAGGAGCCTTATACCATTCCACCGAAGTATGATAGCTCTTCAGCAGCGGCAGGGAACGTACATCACCGATAAAAAGGGTTCCCTCTTTGTTCAGCATGCCTAAAAGAGTAGTAATCACCTCATTCAGGTACGCTCCGCTCGGGAAGTACTGAATGACAGAGTTGATAATAATGGTGTCGAACGTCTCATTCTGCAGCTCACCAAGCTCATCAGCCGATTTCTGATATAGTCTGACATTCATGGAGCTGTCCAAATTCCGTTCGATATAATCTAGGCCTATCCTCGATAGATCAATACCCACGTATTCTTCGCATAACGGGGCGATTTTGAACAGAATCATCCCTGTACCGCAACCGACCTCCAGTACTCTCCGCGGCTTAAAGCTCTTAATCAGATCTACGGAATCGGCAAGCCACTCTTCCATTTCCGGGATCCCAAGCTTCTCCCCGGTGTAGCTGCTGTTCCAGCTGATTGTATTTAAGCTGAAATCTTGAATCGTTTCCTCTTTGTTGTAGGCATTATCGAATATTGACTCCCACTGGGTGACCTGTTCCTTGCTCTCCTCCATGACATCCAGTTCTCTATAATTCACATCACGGACAATATAGGACACGATTCTTACATCATTTCCATCCTCTAGGTTTATAACTACGTTATCCTTAACGGAAGGATGGGACTGAATCACCTTTTCGATTTCCCCTAATTCAATGCGCAGTCCTCTTACTTTGACCTGATTGTCAGCGCGTCCTATGAAGTTGATGTTGCCGTCCGGCAGCAATTTGACAATGTCACCGGTCCGGTACATCCGTGCACCCACATATTTACTGAACGGATTCGGAATGAATTTCTCGGCTGTCAGGTCGTCCCGTTTGTAGTATCCTCTGGCCAGATTCACACCGGCAATGAATAGCTCTCCGCTCACATTGTAAGGAACGGGATTCATGTACTCGTCCAGTACATACAGCTGTACATTGGAAATGGGCTTGCCGATCGGCACTATCTCTTTATCCAGCTGCTCGCTGCAATCGTAGTAAGATACTTCAACGGAGGCTTCGGTAGGGCCATACAAGTTGTATAGACCTGCATCGAAGGTCTGGAAGAACTGTTCCTTTAACCGGTACGGCAATGCCTCCCCGCTGCAGAACACTTTTCTCAGGCTGCTTCCTGCCTGCTTGGCTCCGGGATGCTCCAGGAACAGCTTCAGGATCGAAGGAACAAAATGAGCGATGGTAATCTGTTCATCCCTGATCAGCTGAGCGAGATACTCCACGTCTTTATGCCCTTCCGGCTTCGCTATAACCAGACAGGCACCTACCGTCAGCGCCCAAAAAATCTCGCTGCAGGATACATCGAAGCTGAAGGGTGTCTTCTGCACCTGCCGATCTCCCGGCTGCATCCCAAATTCTTTTTGGCCCCATACAATACGGTTTCGGATGCCGCTGTGAATATTAATCGTTCCCTTAGGCTTTCCTGTCGAACCTGAGGTATAAATCATGTATGCCGCGTGGGTACCTTCAACCTGTACTCCCGGATTATCTGTACTCATCGGCAGGAACAGTTCCTTATCCCGCAAATCCACCTTCCGGATTCCCGCAAGCGCATCGGTCTCGTCCATGCAGTACAGCACCAGCTTAACCTCAGAATCCTGTAGCATATAATCTACCCGGTCCCGGGGGTATGTTGGATCAATAGGGATATAGGCCGCACCTGCTTTTAGAATCCCATAGACAGCTACCATCATTTCAATAGACCGGTCTGCGTACACACCAACAAAATCTTCACTGCCTATCCCCTGCGCAATCAGATAATGGGCGACTTGATTCACCCGCATATTAAATTCCCGATACGTAAGCGTGTCTCCCTGGAATCTCAGCGCCGGTGCATCCGGTCTTAAGGTAGCCTGTTCTTCAAATAATTCATGGATAAATAATTCTTTCTCAAATGTATAATCCGTCTTATTGTGCTCATAGAGGATTTCATTGATTTCTTCTTTATCCATGAAATTGAACTGCCTGATTTTTTGATAGGGATCTGCGCATAGGCTGTTGATGATGTTCTCCAGATGCCGCATCATCTTCCGTATGGTGCCTGTTTTATAGATATCCGTATTGTATTCACATAAGGTGTGCACTCCGTCTTCCAGCTCTCTCATAGAAATCCAGAAATCGAACATTGCTGATTTATTGTCTGTTTCCACTCTGGTAATCGCAAGATTCGGCAGCTTGAAATCTGGCAGTGCTTCATTTTGAAGGGAGAACATCACTTGGAACAACGGGTTTCTGCTTAAATCGCGTTCTAGCTCCAATTCATCCACCAGCATCTCGAACGGCATATCCTGCGCATCATAGGACTCCAGCGCACTTGCCTTTACCCGTTCAATCAATTTCATGAAGGAAATATCGCCTGACAAATCATTGCGGAGCACGAGTGTATTCACAAAGAATCCGATTGTATTCTCTGTCTCCATCCGCGTACGGTTGGCAATCGGGGTTCCAATAGCGATATCATCCTGTCCGGTATATCTTGCGAACAGGACATCGACCGCCGCAAGATAAATCATAAAGGGTGTAGCTCCCGTAGTTTCTGCCAGTTCATTCACCCGGTCCATCATGCTCTTGTTATATACAAAGAAGTCCTTTTTCCCGTTAAAGGTCTGTACTTTCGGTCTGTCGTAATCCGACGGAATATCCAGGGTAGCAACATCCTTGAGCTTGTTCTTCCAATATACGAACTGGTCTTCTTTAACCTTTCCGGTGAACCAGTCCCTCTGCCACTGGGTATAATCCGCATATTGCCATTCAATTTTGGGTAATTCGGCCGGCTTTTGATTCACTAAGGCATCATATAGCTCGACGAATTCTTGTACAAAGACTCCCATAGACCAGCCGTCAGAAATAATATGATGCATGGTGAGGAAAATAACATGCTCATCTGCGGCGAATTTAAGCAGCTTACATCTGATTAATGGTCCGTTTTTGAAATCAAATTCCTGATGGACTTCTTCATCTGCCAGTTCGGTAATTACCTGTTCTCTTGCCTCTTCTTCCACATGCGTTAGATTCTGCAGAGGGATACAGACGGCATCCACATCATGCAGAACCTGCATAATTTGCCCTTCAATGTTGTCGAAGGTCGTTCTGAGTCCTTCATGGCGCTTGACGATTTCTGTAACAGCCTGCTGCAGGCAGGAGACATTTAGCTCGCCTTTAAGCCTGATGGTCTCCAGAATATTGTAAAACGCGCTTTCTTCATCATATTGTTTTAAGAACCAAAGTCTTTGCTGGGCATAAGAAGCCGGTATGCCCTGTTTCTTCTCTTCATCAGATAATTTTGAAAGGGGACCTTCCCCCTTAGAATCCGTAACCGGGCGAACCCTCTCTTCCACAAGCTTAGCCAGCGCTCCAACGGTCGGATGATAGAATAAGTCATTGATGGCAAATTCGATCCCGTATTCTTTTTTAATTCTGGAGACGACCTGGGTTGCCTTTAAGGAATGTCCTCCAAGCTCAAAGAAGTTATCATTCATCCCTATCTTCCCGGCGGCTAATACTTCGGACCAAATGTTGCTTATGATTCTCTCAGCATCTGTAGACGCTTCTACATATGGCTCTGCTTGTTCCTCTTCGATCACTTCACCATCCCTATTGACCGTGAGCATCTTCAGCGTGCTTACCGCGCCATAATCATCTAGGACCTTGGCGTTCTCAAGCTGGAGAAGAGCCTCTGTATCTTCCTGCCTGTAGACAGCAAGATATTCTTTGGCATACACTTTCTCATCGATTCTGTGGCTGATATGCACATTATTCTCGTCAATTCCTACATAGACCATGTCGTCACCAAGGTTCAGCAGGGCTTCAAAGAATAACAGGCCATCCTGCTCACTGATCACATGCTGCCCGATGGATTCACTGAGACTGTTAATGGATTGCAGGCTGCCCGCAGTCATTCCGATCTTATCCCACATCGTCCAAGAGATACATTTCACTGCATACCCTAATTGGCCGGCTGCATACTTACAGAACATTTCCAGGAAGCTGTTTCCTGCCGCATAAGCACTGAAGGTCGCACTTCCGAGCAGCGAGGTCACCGAAGAGAAAGTAATCAACATCGCATCTTTTCTGCTTTTCAAGAGTTCAAACAAATTTAGCACGCCATAGACCTTCGCATTGAATTCTTCGGTAAAAGTCTGCTGTCCGATTTCCGTAATCAGGTATGAATCCCGGTTGTCAAAATGCCGTTGGTAGCTTGAATTCCCGGCAAGATGGATAATTCCATCAATCTGAATTCCCTTCGATTGCTCATAATCTTCAACCGCCTGAACGATGGAATCCAGCACACACACATCCGCCTGCCGGTAACTGATGGAAGTTCCTAGTGCAACTAATTGGTTGTAATGTTGAACTCTGCTATCATTATCCTCACGAGTCCCCAGATCGCTTCTTCCCAGGATCAGAAGATTCGCTTGATAGTTTTCAATGAGCTGACTGCAGATTTTTGTGCCGATGCCCCCAAGGCCCCCGGTTACCACATAATTTCCGCCTTGTTTGATCCTTGTCTTGGGTTCTGCTTTCCGTAAAGGCACATTCCGGAGCTTCCAGGTTAATCGCCTGCCGTCACGGTAACTGATTTCCTTCACGGCAGTCTCTCCGTGCATAATCTCAGCGCGTAATAAGCGGGCGTCCTGCTTGATATCCCTGCCTTCCAAATCGATCAGCAGCGATCGTAAACCCGTATTCTCCGTATCCAGAGTAGCCATGAAGCCGATTAATGCGGCATTATCATAACGGGTTCCCAGGCCGCCTGCATCCTGGAACACATTGCTGCTACCCACATACAGGCTTGTAGAAGCGCATAGGTCATTGTCCGCCAATACCTGCAGTAAGTGGATTAGACTAAAGACACCGAGTTGGTTACTGCTTGAGATATCTGTATCTCCGCTAGCGTTGATTTGATAAGTGGGAAGATAGATCATATGATCAGCCTTCCACCCGGTTTGCTTAAAATAGTCAAACAGCTCTTTGCAGCCCTCATAACGGGTATAATCACAGCCATAATGATTCCGGTCATATACCTGGAAGCGGTCCTCTTGCTTGACCGATATGACCCTGGTCTCATCCAGGCCCATACCTTCTATGAATTCACCCGCCAATCCGTGGCGGTCCTCAAACACCAGGATATTGATGCAGGGTACGGTGCCCTCTTTAAGCTTAAAGCTCAGCGGCTTCCATACTTTCTTGAATATCCATGGCTTTACGGTGTTCTTATTTCTGACGATTTCGAGTTTTTTCAGGACAGCATCGTATTTGCCGGCAAGCAGGGAATCTCTTAACAGAATCCGCTGAATTTTACCAATTCCTGTCTTTGGAATCTCTTTTTTAGCCAGAGGGATAATGTATTCAATAACAAGCCCGATTTTTGAAGTGATGACCTTTTGCATCTCTTTGATGATTCCTTTGAGCCTCACGGCATCCATAGATACCGGATGGAAGAATATCGCTAGTTCTTCCTCTTGTGAACCGCTTGCTTTGACTGATACCGCAGCCGTATAAGATACTTCAACCCCGTCAATCTCCTCAAGGATGGCCTCAATTTCCGAATTATTATAATTGACACCATTGATGATAATGATGTCTTTGGCCCTGCCTGTAATGGTAAGTCCCCGGTCGGTTATAATCCCCAGATCCCCCGTATCGAACCAGCCGTCTGACGTAAATGCTTCGGCGTTTGCTTTGGGGTTATTGTAATATCCCGGTGTAATACACACCCCGGCCATCTGAAAGCGTCCCTCTGTATAAAGAGGCACTAATTCATTCTGAGCATCGACAATACGGATGCTGTTCCCTGGAAGAGGTCTGCCTACACTTACACTGCTATCCTCCTGCTTCACTACATCTTGACCGAAATCCGTGGAATATATGGAACCCGCACAAGTCTCGGACATCCCGAAGCACGGCATCATTGCCGACTTATCCAGATGATATGGCTTAAGGATCTCATTAAACTTCAGTGCGGTCCGCGCCACCACCACTTCTCCGCCGTTGGTTATAAATCGCAGGGCAGACAGGTCAATATTCAGTTCTTTGATTCCACCCTCAAGGCTGTTAATCAAATTAAAGGCGAAGTTGGGTGCCCAGGTATTCGTAGCTCTGAAATCACTCATCAGCGTAAGCCAACGGAGCGGAGCTTCCAGAATATAATTAACAGGTGCCAGAATCTCCTGGCAATGCAGATAGATGTCTCTTACATTACACATTACAATTCCGCCCACATGGTCCATAGGCATCCAGTTAAAGGTCACTTCTTCTGGACCAAACCCGTTATTTTGGCAGGCGGCAATGGTGCGTCTCAGAATATTTCTGTGGGTCTGCATAACTCCTTTCGGCATTCCTGTGCTTCCCGAGGTAAGCAGCAGCAGCGCTACATCATCCGGCTTCACCTCGTAGGTGATTTCTAGTTCCCGGCTGTTCATCAATTGTTCAGCGGAATAGACGGTGAACTCTTCTTCGCCGCCAAGAACTCCGGGAACACTGCGAATACTTTCAGCCAGAGCTTCATCCGTCACAATCACAGGCTGTTCAAGCATTTTCCAAGCATTCAACAGTTTGCGGATCACTGCATTATCTTCTTTATAAGAAGCAGCTACCGTAGCCGGAATCCCGATAAAGCCGCCTAACATACAAGCCCAGAAGGTATTTACATAATTCCGGTTGTTATCCATCTGATAGATGACCTTGTCCCCAGGCTGCAATCCTCTTTCGATAAGACCGCAGCAGATAGCCTTGGCTTCACTGTAGACCTGCTTATAGTTAGCAAACTCAATGCTGCCATCATAATTAACGAACCGGATGCCATAATCCTCAGGAGCTTGATCGGCAGCCCGTTTGATGTAATAACCCAGATCAAAGACGGTATCCTCAGGAATGATCACTTCTTCTCCAACAATGAGTGATAGCTGTGTGTCAGCGCCGCTCTCTTCCTTGCGGGCTTCAACCACTTCAACGTTATCCGTTTTGCCGGAGCTCTTCTTCTTAATAAAAGAAAAATGCTCGGCCAAATCGGAGATATGCACGTTATCCCGGCTGATTCTTACGGCCTTGCGCACGAACTTCACAGGAGATTCACTCATAGCGCTCTGCTCATCCGGGATCACTAAGTTACTCCAGCGCTGAATGAGGTTGTCATTAATAATTTCCAGTTCGAGCAGATCATTGATTTTGACAACGCCATCTCTGTAATAAGGAATGTTTGACACAGGAACGAACTCTGCTGCTGCCAGACAATCCTTCTTATTTAAGTCAAGCAAGATGCACAATCTGTCGGCGATTGCACTTCTTATGGCTCTGGTTCGTTCTTCATCGAATGCCGCTTGTTCCACTACAGCATCCGTCACCGGCTCCACATAATAGACAACAAGCTTGGATTCACCCTTCCTGTTATAACGGTGAAGCATCTTCACGTCTTCTACTAATGATTCCGCTCTTAGGGCACGCTCCAGCGCAGGCAAATCACGTTTGATTCCGCCAATTACCATGCTGGTGCTTAAGGTCTCATTAATCATTAACGTTCCATCTGCATAATAACGGCCCATGTACCCAGAGGCGGTCTGATCCGGCGTACATACACTGCCTTCGAATCCGTCCGGAAGCGGGTGCCCATATGTATCAACAATCAGAACGCGCGGTATAGCGGAAGCTGATATCTGAGGGATAGGCTGGTTATGCAAGTTCACAACGGCGGATACTGCCTTCCCTGCTTTGAAATCTGTATTCTGCTCAGATGGAAGCAGTTGAATCGTGCGGATAGCTTCATTTATTTTAAGGACCATTTCATCCAAAATCGTTATGAAGCTCCTTTGAAATTCTTCAATGATCCTGTCGCTGAAATAAGCGGAATTATAAATCGTCTCCACAAGGATTCCGTGATCCGGCTTAACCACCCAGGCCAGCGGATAATTGATTTCTTCTCTTAATTGCAGCTCTGTTATTGAGAACTCTGTGATATCCTTATAAGCCTGAGCGTTGGCATAATTCTCATATACAAAAATACTCTGGAATAATTGAGGCAGATTATGAGCGCTGCTGATCTCAGCCAAAGACATATATTCATGGGGACTGCGGCTGATTTGATCCTGTGTGAGGTTCTCCAGGCACTCCAGCAGGGTAAGGTTACCGTCTAACTGAACACGAACCGGAATGGTATTGATAAAGATGCCTACGGTTTGATCGATACCTTTTAATTCCGCAGGTCTTCCCGACACAGTTGTCCCATAGACAACATCTTCTTTTCCACTGTATCTACTCAGCAGAATGGCAAAGGCAAGATTATACAGTTGATAGGAGCTGAACCCATTACTTTTAGTGATCTGCTCGATAGAATGATGTATATCCTCTGGAAGCCGTAAGGAGAGTTTACGGGTCTCACCCTTCTGCTCTTCCACTGCAGGTACAGTATAGAGAGGCAAAGCTTCCTCAAAGCCCTTCAGCTTGTCTTTCCAGTACTGTCTGGAGACCTCGGCATCCTGTTTATGCAACCAATGGATATAGTCCTTAAATGATGCGGATTTGTGCTTCGCCGGCGCTTCCCCTGTCTTGAACGCTTTATAATTCCCGAACATTTCCTCCAGTACCAGAGGCAGTGACCAGCCATCCATGATAATGTGGTGAAAGCTCCAGACAAAATAATAGCTGTCTTCAGTAATTTGAATTAGAGCAAACCTCATCAGCGGAGCCTTGTCCAGTTCAAAACCCATCATTCGATCATTTTCAAGAAACGTGCTATAATCATGCCCGATTTCTTCAAGCGGCAGATTGCTCCAGTCATACTGAATGTAGCTGCATTCACATTGCTTCAAAACTACCTGAACAGGTTTTTTCACACCTTCCCAGACAAAGGCGGTTCTTAGAGCGGAATGATCGTTAATGACCTTCTGCCAGGAATCCCAAAAATATTCGAAATTAATCTGCCCGTGTAATTTGCACGAGAATTGCTCCAAATACATGCTGCTGCTTTCACTTTTCAAGCTGTGGAACAGCATGCCTTCCTGCATGGTGGATAATCCATAGATATCTGCAACGTTCCTCTTGTTCATGTATTCTCCTCTTTCTTGTCCCTGAGTGACCTTAATTGAACTTTGCCAAGATGAAATCTAAATCTTCCATATCCACATCGTCAAAATCTGCAGCGGAAACTCCATCATCCTCAGATTCAATACAGTAGCTGATCATCCCCCTAAGCGTATCCGTGAAAGCATTGGCCTGCTGCACGATGTTCTCCCCGGAATGGATATTCGGGTTATATCCCCACTCGAAGGTTAAGCGGTCTTGCTGGATATACCCGTTGACTTCAAGCAGACTGACTCTTGTATTCTTTAATCCCCTGGTATACAGCGGTTCTCCGGTAATCAGCCGGAAGTGTTCATGCTGCGGGTTCTTGTTATCCAAATGCCCCATGTAATTAAAAACAATATCCATAGCTTCACGGGGGTAATCACTAAGCAAGAACTCGAACTTACGCTTCTGCACGGCAGCTAATCTGTCTTTCACTTTTTTTAACGTAGCTCCAGTAGTTGAAATATCATCTGCGGAGAAGTACAAAGGATACAGGTTGGTAAACCAGCCTACCGTTCTTGACAGATCCACCTGATCGGCAAGCATATCTCTTCCGTGACTTTCCAGATATAAGGTATGGTCTGCCCCATCCCATTCATGCAGTATCGTTTCCAGGGCGGCAATCATGACCTCAATCGGCTGAATGCTGTAATGCTTAGGCACTTCAATCATTAGCTTGGCGGTATCTTCTTCCGATAAGGAGAACAGGCAGTGCTCTGCTTCTCCTTCAAGATTGTCAATGCTGGAGCAGCCTCTTTTGGTTTTTCTTGAATGAGCCCCAATTTCTTTGGTCCACTCCTTTTTTTTGCTCACTGCTTCATGGCTGCCGGCGTATGCTTCTGCTGCGTTGCTCCATCTTATGAAGGATGAGGTTTTCTGCGGAAGCCTGACTTCCCGCTTGTCTATTAAGGCTTGATAGCCATTCAATACATCCTCAGCGATGAACCTGAAGGACACCGCGTCGCATACCAGATGATGCGCTGTCAATACCAGTCTGCTACTTGACCATGTATCGGACACAATAAGCAGCCCTTTAAACACTTCTCCCGCTTGCAAATTAAGAGATTGCTGAAAAGCCGGCAATTCCTGCTGTATCCGCTGCTCATAGTCATCACAAGCTGTAATCTCTACTTTCTTCAGGCGTTCGCTGTAGGCAAACGGCAGAATATCCGCATACCTTGGAGCCTTTCCGGGAAGTACACGGGTTCTTAACAAATCATGCTGCCGGCACACTTCATTGAGTGCTTCATTCAATCGCCCAGCATCTACAGTCTGCTTCAATTCAAAGCTTACAGACTGATTCCAATGGTTATTTTCCGGGAAATTATTGGTGAAGAACCACTGCTGGATAGGTGTCAACAGGTAAGTACCTGTAACCTCTCCCTGATCACAGCAGATGTGTTCAACTGCCGCAGCCTTTAAGGCCATTTGTTCAATACATTTATCATCGTAAAAAGACTTTAATTCGAGCTTAATTCCTGCCTCTGCCGCCTTAGCAATAACCTGCATGCTGATAATGGAGTCTCCGCCAATTTCGAAGAAATGATCACGGATACTAACCCGCTCAACTCCTAAGAGCTCACACCAGATTCGTTCCAGCGTTCTTTCAATCTCTGTGGTCGGTTCAGCAAAATCGTTCTCCGCTTCCATAGGCTGGCCTAAGGACGCTAATCTGCTGTTATCCGGCTTACCATTCATATTAAGCGGAATGGCCTCAAGCGTATAAAATGCTGATGGGATCATATACGAAGGTAATCCATCGTTCAAAAAGCTTCTGATTTCTGTCAGAGTCACTGCTGCATCCACAACTACATAAGCTGCCAGATAAAGATTGCTCTTGTGGTCAATCTCCGGGATAACAACCGCCTCAATCACTCTGTTATGAGAAGAGAGTTTATTCTCAATCTCTCCGATTTCGATCCGGTGTCCCCTGATCTTGACCTGATGATCTATTCTTCCGGTAAAAGCAATATTTCCGTCGTTCAGCCAGCTAGCATAATCCCCCGTCCGGTACAATTTACCGGGACCATAGGGATTATCAATAAATTTCTCCGCTGTCAGTTCCGGCCTGTTCAGATACCCCCGGGCAATGCCTACTCCTGCTATACATAATTCTCCAATAATTCCTTTTCCACATAAGGAAGTATAATTCATAATATAGATTTGCATATTGGCAATTGGCTTGCCGATCGGAATTCTATTCGGGATTTGAACAGTCCTTTCGTATTGCCAGTCCGACGCACAGACCGTAGTCTCGGTAGGTCCATACGCATTGAAATATTCAATCGGCTCTGGCAAATTCTCCACTAGATTGACGCTTGCTGCTGATCCCGCTGTGATCAACAGACGGATTCCGATGGGTCTATCCGCTATTACATTCCAGTATGGCGGAGGCAAGGTGGCAACGGTTACGTTATGCCTTTTCAGCTCCAGTTCCAGCAGATTCACATCCAGCGCTACTTCTTTGGTAATGATGCATAGTCTTGCACCGGTGAGAATTCCCATAATCATTTCCCAGACAGAGGCATCAAAAACAAGATTGGCAAATTGCAGGATCGTATCATCCGTGGTCACTTTGTATTTATCCCAAAAATAATCTCTCAAGTTAACAATACCGCTGTGTTCCACCATAACGCCTTTGGGCTGACCTGTAGTTCCCGAGGTATAGATTACATAAGCAAGATTATCCGGATTGCTGTGGTCCGTAAGATTGTCCGTGGACTCGGTATCGATATGCTTGTCACCCATTGAAATCTGCTCAATGCCTGCATAATCCTGATGGATGCCGGAAGTTATCATATACCGGACATTGCTGTCTTCCAGAATATACTCCATCCGCTCCCGGGGATAAGCCGAATCCACCGGCATATAAGCTCCGCCAGCCTTGGTTACCCCCAGTATGGCAATGATGGCCTCAATGGATTTATCCAGCATAATGGCAACCAGACTCTCGCAGCCCACACCGTATTTCCGCAGATGATGTGCCAGTTGATTGCTGCGGTTATTCAGTTCTCTATAGGTAATCCGCTCATTGCCGCACACTATGGCTACTGCCTCTTCCCGGAGCGCCGCCTGGGTCTCGAATAACTGCTTAATGGTCTGTGGCTTATAGTCCGTAACCTTTTCGTTAAAAGAGTAGAGTATCTCATCCTTTTCTTCTTCCGGGATCATTTCAATATTTTTTATAGGCTGATTGTCATATTCAGCAATGAATTGCAGAATATTCAGATAATAATCCTTAATCTTTTCAATCCGCTCCCGGGAGAATTTATCCGATTTATACTCAAACCAGGCGCTTAACCCATCCTTTTCATCATTGACTTCCAGCGCCAGATCAACCTTGGCCGTTTTTAAATCCAGTTCTTCGAACTCTATGTAGAAATCCTTTGTTGTAATATCCTTTAACGCATTGGTCTCATAACTGAACACCACCTGATAGATCGGGGTGGACAGCAAATCTCTTTCTACCTTCAAGTCCTCTACTATAAAATCAAACGGCAAATCCTGATGCTTCAAGGCCTGCATCACCTGGGCATTCTCCGCCTGGATATAATCGAATAATGGTTGCTCTTCACCAATATTACTGCGGATCGGCAGCATGTTCAGGAAGCACCCGATGATGCTCTGGCATTCCTCTTCATTTCTGCCGGTAACCGGGACCCCGACAATAATATCGTTTTGGTGTACATACTTATGCAGCATGATTTTGAGTGCGCTCATTAACAATACAAACAGTGTAACTCCGTGTTTTTTTGCAGCAGCTTCCAGTTTTACTTTCATCTCCTTGCGGATTGAAAAAGCTACCCGTTCGCCATGATAGGTAAGCCCATGACCGGCCGTGTAATCCGTTGGAAGCATACAGCTCATGCTGCTGCCCGACAATTGTTCCCTCCAGAACTTAAGCTGATGATCGAACTCGCCTTTGGCAATCCGTTCATTCATGTGGATGACATAATCATAATATTGCACAACGGGCTCCTGTACAGGTACCATGCTTGCGCCTGTATAGGCTTCATACAGTTGAAGCAGTTCTCTAATAAAAATGCCGCTTGAATAGCCGTCCGATACAATATGATGCCAAACAATTTGTCCAATCCATTCGGTCTCACTAAGCTTGTAACAGATCAGGCGAATAAGCTTGCCCTCAGCTAACCGGAACGGCTGTATTCCTTCCGTGTACATCCTTTGCCTGATATCGTCAGGCGATATTTCCATCCCTGCCTGGGAGCAATCATACATTCTGAAGGCCGGCTCTTCGGTATCTTCGCTGAGCTCAACCTCAAGCTGTCCTTGTCCTCCCTTGAATTTGGAACGCAGCACCTCCTGCTGCTTAACCACCGTTCTGAAGGCCTTGTGCAAAAGCTCCACCTGAAGTTTCCCATGGAATTTCACATAACCCGAAACGTTATACGTAATCGATTCATTGAAGAGCTGTTCGACATACCAAATTTTCTTTTGCATATAGTTGGAAGGCAACACGGTCAACTCCGGTGCTCTCTTGCTGACCCTATGCAGCCCTTTGTCTTGCAGGATGATCTGTCTTTTCTTTTTTCTTTGTTCCTCCAAGAGACTCTCCAGCAGCAGTCTCTTGGCGTCCGACAAGGCATTCACTCTGTTTTTCACGCTTCCGCTTTCGTTGTTCTGCATCTCTCCACACCTCTAACTGTCCATATTTAGACTGCATCCAAATCGAGGCTTTCTGACAACTCTTCCAATACAAGGTCAGCTACATTCTTGACAGTCGGTGCTTCGATAAACAGTTTCAACTGCAATTCAATCCCATAGAGTTCCTTAATTCTCAGGACGACTTGTGTGATCATCAGAGAATGTCCGCCAAGCTCAAAGAAGTTATCGTTGATTCCAATCGGCGTGATCCCCATAATCTCCTGGAGGATTTCCACTATACTCTCTTCAATCGCATTGTCAGGCTGTTCATATTCCACCGATATATCCGGCCGGTTATACTCTATCGTGTCCGCTTCTACAGCACTGTCTGCTGAGAGCTCCCTATCCCAGCCGTTGCTTCCAGCCGCTTCATAAGCCTTCTGCTTGCCAGCTTCAATCCAATGTCTCTTCCTTTCAAAAGGATACGTCGGCAAAGGGGTTCTGAATAAGCTTTCATCTTCGTAATATTTTGCAAAATCAATGGTTAGTCCGCTGATCCAGGCCTTCTTTACGAACTCCGCCAGAAATTTATTATCATTCATCGTATTCTTAATGCCGCGGACCGTTTGGAACAATAGGCACTCCGCGTAGTCTTTCAAATTATCCTGCATAAAGACAGAGAGCGTTTTTCCCGGACCCACTTCGATGAAGTATTTATAATTTTTCTGTGCCAAATGAAGTGCAGCATCTTTAAATCTGACAGTGCCCAGCATATGCTGTATCCAATAGTCTGCACTCATCGCCTCTTCCGGCTTCAGCCACTCTCCCGTGACATTGGACATGATCGGGATCATCGGCTTGTTGAACGTCACCGTCTGGAGCACCTTCAGCATGTCCTCCACTGCCCCCTGCATCATATAGGAATGAAAAGCATGGGAGGTGTGAAGAATTCTGTACTCTCGATCCTCTGTAATCTGTTCGACCACTTCCTGCAGCGCTGCGCTATCCCCGGCCAATACCACCCGGTTCTCGGAATTAATCAAGGCCAGTGAGACCTTCCCGTTAATATAGGCCTGCGCTTCCTGCTCGTTCATATTCACATACAGCATTTCGCCCGCCGGCAGACTTTGGATGATCCGGCCCCGCATGACCATTAATCTAAGACCATCCTCGAGTGAGAATACCCCGGCCAGACAAGCGGCTACGTACTCTCCAACACTATGCCCCAGCAGAGCTTTGGGAGTAATTCCCCAATGCATCAAAGTCTTGGCCAAGCAGTACTCAACGGCAAATAGAGCAACCTGTGTATTACGGGTTTCTGTGAGTGTCTCCTCACCCTTAGCATCCGCTTGATCTGCAAAGATAAGCTGTCTTAAATCATAGTTCAACTGCTTCTGAAGGATTTCGAAGCACTTATCCAGCTCATGCCGGAATACAGGCTTCGTATCGTACAGTTGTTTTGTCATATTCACATACTGCACGCCTTGTCCCGGGAACAGAAATACAATTTCCTTTTCGTTCTCATTTGGAGATTTTACGGCAGGAAGGCTCCCGCCCAATTTATGAATCAGATCTTCTCTGCTGTTACAGACCAGACCGCCTCGATAGGGCAGTCTCTTTCTTCCGATATTCATCGTATACAGGATATTACGGTAATCAATATCTTTATTATTTTGCACAAAATCCAGCAATTGCCCGGCAATCTCTTCATAAGCGGTCTTTGTCTTTGCGGATAGCAGCAGCAATTGGAATTCCTCATTACTCTCGACTTTGCGGGTGTCGATCGCTTCTTCCAGGACTACATGAACATTGGTCCCTCCAATACCAAACGAGCTGACGCCTGCTCTTCTTACCCCGCAATCCGGGTTCCAGTCTCTGAGACGGGTATTGACATAGAAAGGCGAGTTCTGCAAATCAATGTTAGGATTCGTTTCTTTATAGTTAATGCAGGGTACAAGCTTCTGCTTCTGGAGCATCAGACTGGTTTTGATTAACCCGGCCGTACCTGCTGCAGAATCCAAATGTCCGATATTGGCTTTCACTGCACCCAGGGCGCAGAAATTCAGCTTGTCCGTGGCTTCCGAGAAGGCTTCTGTAAGTGCTTGTACCTCTATGGGGTCCCCCATGGGAGTCGCTGTTCCATGAGTCTCAATATAAGTAATCGTTTCTTCATCTATCTCACTTAGTATCTGGGCGCTCTTAATCGCATTGCGTTCGCCTTCAATGCTTGGTGCCGAATAACCAACCTTTGCCGAACCGTCATTATTAAAGGCGGCTCCCTTAATGACAGCGATGATATGATCGCGGTCGTTCACAGCATCTTCCAATCTTTTCAGCAGCACGGTTCCTACTCCGCTGCCGCTTAATGAACCGCTGCAATCTTTATCAAACGGCCGGCAATGTCCGTCCTCCGCAAGAACCTCTCCTTTGATGTAGAGATAACCGCTAACCTGAGGAAGCGACAGGGAGCTCCCTCCGGCAATGGCCATATCGCATTGATAGTTCAGCAGAGCCTGACAGCCCAGAACTACGGCGGTCAGGGAAGTGGAACATGCAGTCTGCACGTTCACGCTCGGTCCCTTCAGATTCAGCTTGTAGGAAATCATGGTCGAAGCATAATGAACATCGTTCCCAATCCATATTTGTCTGATCTCGGGAGTGGAATCCAGATCCATACTGGACATAATATTCTTCAATAAATACTTGCTGGTTCCCGTTCCGACGAATACGCCCACCTTCCCTGCATACTGGTCCGATTGGTACCCGGCACTTTCCATCAGCCGCCATGAGCTCTCAAGCAGAATTCTTTGCTGCGGGTCCATCAGTGCCGCTTCCCTGGGCGTGAAGCCAAAGAACGCCGCATCAAATTGCTCAATATTATTTATTTTGAAGCCGCACTTCCTGTACTCGGGATTGCTGAGCAGTTCTTCCGGTACCCCCGCTGCCCGAAGCTCCTCATCGGTGAAGAAGGTAAGCGACTCCGTCCCGTTGCACAGATTCTCCCAATACTGCATTACGTCATCTGCTCCCGGAACCTGGCAGTCCATTCCGATAATGGCAATATCGAGGTCTCTAAGATCATCATTCTGAGCGGATATTTCCATGCTTCTGTATCCTCCTTTCCGTTTTTATTTAGATAATAGAAGTGCAGCCTCTTCTTCTGTCAGATTCTCTAACTGGTCCAATAATGCTTCCAGGTCTGCTTCGGATTCGTCTTCAATAATTAAGTCGTTAATGTCATTGAAGTGTTTTCCGGCCAAGTCAGCAATGCTGATTCCGCCCAGAAGGTCAACAATGGAAATGTTAATACTGCATTTCTTATTTATTTTATTTCTGATCTCTGCAGCGATAATGGAGTCCACTCCAACCGAACTGATCGGCTCATCAAGAACAAGCGCATCCTTCTTGGCATGAATGGTCTCAGCGATGATCTCAGCGAAGAAATCCATGATAACTGCACTTTTTTCTTCCATGCCGGAGGCTTTGGCCAGTATGCTGAATAAGTCGGTCTCCTGCATGTCCCCTGCAGTATCTTCGCTTTGCATGGCGAGGTGATTATACAATGCCGGCTTGCCCGGATAATTATTAAGCGCAAGCGGCCAGTCCGCTTCACCGATTACAGCATGGCATAGCTGTTGTCCGAACACTCTTTCCAGCGCCTGCATGCCATTCACCGCATAGATAGGGTTCATGCCTCTTTGATATTTATAATGATCAATCAAATTCTTTTCTTTAACCATCCCTACACCCCATGGTCCCCAGCCCAGACTCAAGGCAGATTTGCCTTTACTGCGGCGGTAGCAGGCCAGTGAATCCATAAAGGAGTTCGCTGCGGCATAATTCACTTGTCCAACCGCCGTAACGACTGATCCTGTGGAAGAGTACATAATGAAAAAGTCCAGTTCAACCTCTTCAAGATATTTATTCAATAGCCATGCGCCTTTAACTTTGGTGTCATAGACCTCATCGAACTCATGCTGCTCCATTTGCATCATTAATTTGTCTTTGACTACACCGGCAATATGGATCACACCGCCGATCGGCATGGTTTCTTCATGAATCAATCTATGCGTAAGCTCCCCGACTGCTGCTTCATTAGCGATGTCCAGCGCGGCTACTTCAACGGTACAGCCTTTCCGTTCAAGCTCATTGATAAATTGCACCTGGCTGTACAGCTTATGGGATGAAGTCATCACTTTTCGTTCTTTTTTACCAGGAAACGGGGTACGGCCTATCAATACAAAATGTCTGGCTCCCTTATCGTACATCCAATTCACAGTGATCTGCCCGAGTGAGCCCATTGCACCCGTGACCAGATAAATCTTATTGTCCGCCATAGTTACCGGGATGTTCCCGTCCAGATCGTAGATATGCTCCAGTCTGGCAACATAACGGACACCGTTTCTATACGCCAGCTGATCTTCACGTGTATAGTTCTCCAGATCATTGATCAAAAGATCGACAGAGGCGGGGTGATGATCGATATCCATACTTGCTCCCCAGCTTCCAATGCACTCGGAGTGGCTGATTACTCTGCACATACCGATAGCCGCTCCCTGCAGCACATCAACTGGCTCCTTGCCGTCAACACTGACTGCCCCTTGGGTAACTGCCCAAGTACGATATTTCACGGAGTGCTCATTCAAAGTATTCATAACATGGCGGATACTGTTGACAGCCTTCTGCTTGGAAGCCTCAATAGCATCCGTGTCCATCTGATCATGACTTGTAATGTCCATACCCCACAGGTGGATAATGCCGTATTCCTGCTCTTGATCCATGTGCTGAATCAGCTTGATATAATCCGCTTGATTATTGCTGACAATAACACTGCCTGCATCCTGGTTGCCGGGATTCTGATAATCCGCGTAGAACCGTTTGCAGTTATAGCCTCTGCCGCTTAGGTTCCCGGCAATCCTGTCACCCGTGCCGGAAGCATCACACAGCACAACCCAGTTCGTATACGAATGTCGAGCTGCGATCAGCTGCTCATCGTTCTCTACCTCCTGAGCCTTCCATTCAATGCCATAGAACCATTCTTTCAGATTCTTCTCGCTAAGCACGGCAGCTTCCGGACTTTTCTCTACGGATCTGGCCACAAAGTTGTCTACAATGACAACAATGTTGCCTTGCTCATCATAGATTTCAATATCCCCGGCAATGAACTCCTTACCCGATTCCTTCACTATAGAACGGACCCGCAATGGACCGGACGTGTTACCGTATACGACGACTGAGTCCACCGTATCCGGCAGCTTAATATCAACTTGTCCGTGATCTCTCAGCTCATCAAATTGATTAACGAGAAGCGACTGAAAGGCAGCATCAAGAATAGCCGGATGCAGGATATTATCCATGTCCTGGATGCCTAACTCGTCCAGCGTGCAGATCTCAGCCAGAACTTCATTATGATTAATCCATACCTTCTTAAGTCCCTGGAACATAGGGCCGTAGGTGAAATTCATTTTCTCCAGCAGCCCGTAGCATTCCGCCTGATTCAGAATTTCCTTGGCACTGTGCTTAAGAGCCTCCAGATCGGCTGTCCGGCTCACACTCCAGGTCTGTTTTCTGACAAATTCCCCACGGAAATTCTCGGTAGTTCTGGATACATCGCCATCTGCCAGGCTTCCGATCTTCACCACACCATGCTGCGGATCATAGTTAATAGACATATGGCCGGCATTGTTCTCATCAAGGAACAGCGCTCTTTTAAAGTGAATATGATATAAACCATACACCTCATCAATGCTTAATTTGCTGTAATCACGGAGCATTTGGAACGAGGCTTCAATGAAATGGGCTCCGGCCAGCAGTACACTGCCATTTACACAATGGTCTGAGACGAACGGCATAATATAATCATTGATTTCCGCTTCCCATGCCGGAACCACGCTGTTCTTGCGGTATCCGATAAAAGGATGCTCTTTCTGTCCAAGGCGTCTCTTCATATGCTCTTTGGATTCCTTCCAGAACCTCTCATGCTCCCATTGATAATGCGGCAGCTTCACATACTTAAAGGTTCCTCTGTAGATCCGGGACCAGTCAATTTCATAGCCTGCACAGAATAGCTCAGACAAGGTTCTAAGCATTCTTGGTATTTCCGGATCATTTCTGCGGAGGGAGGGCGAGATCAGAACTTCTATATCCTTCTCACTCGCAAGCTCACTGACTGAATTCGCCAGTACCGGATGAGGGCCAACCTCAACAAAACAGGAATAGCCTTCCTCCAAAATCTGTTCCATGGCCTTGGCAAAGTACACGGAACCGGATACATTCAGCCACCAGTATTCATTATCCAGCTCCGGCCCTTCCGCCAGCTGGCCATTTCCGGTGGTATACGTTCTGATTTTGGTTGGTTGCGGATGAATATCGCGCAGGGCTTCCAGCAGCTCCGATTTAATCTCATTCATAAACACACTATGATAAGGTACCGTTACTCTTAAGAACTTGTTAAAAACACCGTCAACTTCAAGCTTGCTGCTGATCTCTGTAAGACAGGCCATATCTCCGGACAGGGTTACGCTTGTGTTGCTGTTGATTGCCGCAATGGATACTTTGTCGTTATTGTCAGCAATCAGCTCCTTGGCCTGTTCTTCATTCAAGCCAACCGCAAGCATACCGCCTTTACCCGTCAGCCGCTGCTGGAGCATACTGCGGTAATACGAAATCCGGACCGCATCTTCAAAGCTGTAGACACCGGCAGCATACAATCCTGCCACTTCACCCACACTGTGTCCGATAATCAGATCCGGGACAACCCCCATGCTCTTCCACATCTCAACCAAGGCCACCTGCACCGTAAAATTCAACGGCTGGGAGACTTCGGTGAACTGCATGCTGGATTGTTCCTCATGAATCAGGAATTCATCCATCAATGACCAGGACAAGTATCGGGAGAACTCAGCGTGGCACTTCTCGACCGTATTGCGGAATACCGTATTCACATGATAGAGCTCGCGTCCCATCGCGTACCATTGAGGACCCATGCCGGTGAAAATAAACACCAGTCGCTTGTCTTTACCTTCATTGCCCACAACCACATTCTGCGGCAAAGTATCCTGCTGATAATCTGTCAGACCCTGAATGATCTCCTGTATATTCCCTCCGAATAACACAAGGGATTTCGGGAATTTCTCACGTTTGGTAAGTGCGGAATAACAAATATCCGGTAAGCTTTCGGCGGTTTGATTCAAAAATTCAGTGTATTCTGCGGCAAGAGCCTTTAAGGATTGTTCTGTTTTTGCGGAGATGGTTAATACTTGAGGCAGTTCTTCGTTGACTGTTCCATCGTACTGTCTGTCACCCGTTATTCCCTGTAAAATCACGTGCGCATTGGTTCCGCCAAAACCGAACGAATTGACACCGACGATGGCATCTTTACCATCCTGCGGCCAGCTTTCATTGGTTAAGGGAATTCTTAGCCTCAGCTTGTCCAGATCAAGCTCAGGATTAAGCTCTTTCATTCCGATATGCGGCACAATCTGTCTATGATCAAGAATGCACGCCGCCTTGATTACCGATGCTACGCCGGAAGCTGCCTCCAGATGACCGATGTTCGGTTTGACCGAGGCCATGATACATCTGTTATCTTCCGTCCTGTGCTCTCCAAAGAATTCACCGACCGCATTGACTTCAATGGGATCACCCAGTGCTGTTCCGGTTCCATGCAATTCGACATACTGAACTTCATCGGAGGCAATCCCTGCTCTCGCATATACATCCTGCAGCAGCATCTTTTGGGATTCGCCGTTAGGAACCGTAATACCATTCGTTTTTCCGTCCTGGTTCACAAGGCTCTCTCTGATCACGGCATACACATAGTCGCCGTCTTCGAGCGCTTTTTCCAGACTTTTAAGGACAAGGATTCCGCCCCCTTCCCCCCTGACATAACCGTTCGCAGCAGCGTCGAAGGTCTTGCAGCTTCCGTCCACCGACAAGAATCCGCCTTTGGATTCGGCTATGAAATATTCCGGGGCATAGATCAGTTCCATGCCGCCTGCCAAGGCCAGATCGCATTCACCGTTGTGCAGACTTTTGCAGGCTTCATGAACAGAAACCACGGAGGACGAGCAGGCTGTGTCTATGGATAGAGAGGGACCCATTAAATTGTATATGTACGAGATTCTATTCGATAACATCGTCATCATGCTTCCTACTGCAGCATGGGTTCCAATTTGTGCAGCGTCAGCAAATTGCAGAATTTTATAATCGAGCGTAAATCCGCCGATAAACACACCGGTGCGGGAACCGCTCAGACTGCCGGGCTTAATTCCTGCGTCTTCTAGAGCCTCCCAGACAATCTCCAGCATTTGCCTCTGTTGCGGATCGATTTGATCTGCCTCTCTGGCATTAATCCCAAAGAACTTTGCATCAAATTGATCAAACTTATCGATAAATCCTCCACGCCTGGCGTGGCTTTTTCCTTTTACCTGTTTGTTAGGATGATAATATTCTTCAACACTCCATCTATCCTCGGGAATATCCGTAATCGTATCCTTGCCTGACTTCAAGATGTCCCAGAACTGTTCTACATTATTTGCGCTTCCCGGGAACCTGCAGCCCATCCCCACAATCGCCACTAGCTTGTCCGTCTGCTTATTCATACCTCTCGCTCCTTTTACTATGCTTATCATTCACAACTGTAAATCACAAAAAAATTCCATTGACTAACTATGTATTATTTTGCATAAATATGCATTTTACAACGGATTGGTAGACTTCAGAGTAGTGATAATTAACTATTACCATTAAAGGGGATGAATAGGTATAAAGTAGGGAGAATTAGTATAGGAGGTAATATTTACATTTAACAAGATAAAAATAGCATATATCCCAAAATTAAAATGTGACTTTCTTCACCAAAAAAAAGGCTCACCTTAAGGTGAGCAGCATAATCATATCGATGGTCGCATTGTTAATCAATTCATGAATAATCGCCTCGCGATAGAGACCTTCTGCCTATAGCTCTCCAATCATTTGCAGCTCTATTTGCTTCATACGGTACAAGTAGCCCTGTTGCTCCATTAGCTCCGCATATGAACCTGTTTCGATGACCCTGCCCTGCTCCATGACGATAATCCTGTCCATGCTTTCCAGGCCGGTAAGCCGGTGGCAAATGAGCAGTAAGGTATCTCCGGCAGCTTGTTCGTAGAGACGGGTTAACACGCGCTCTTCCGTTACATAATCCAGCGAAGAGGTCGGTTCATCCAGCAGCCACAACCGCCCTTTGCGGAGCATGACCCGGGCCAGCGCCAGACGCTGCTTCTCCCCGTCGGACAGGTTCTCTCCTTTTTCGAATACCACATCATGTAATGCCACATCCGGCAGTTGGGCCTTAGCGAGAGCTTCTAACAATACTTCGTCAGATGCTTCTTCTCCATTCAGCAGCAGGTTGTCACGGACTGTTCCACGGAAAAAATGACCTTGCTGTAAGACGACATTCGAAGCTTCCCAAATGCCTGACTCATCCAGCTCTTGTACCGGAATGCCGCCCAAACGTATCTCCCCGGATGCAGGTGTGCGCAGCTTGAGCAGCAGATCAATCAGGGTGGATTTGCCGGACCCGCTCGGTCCGACCACTGCCGTTCTGGAGCCTGCCGGGAGCTGCAGTGACAGCTCTGTCAGCGCAGGCCGCCACTCATCATCATATTGGAACGTAACACCGGACAGCTCCACCGAAACCGGATTTCCCGCGGGCAGAGTGCGGTCCGGGTGCACAGGTAAATCAGTGGCAGTCAATACGGTTTCAGTCAGCCTTTTGGCCGCATGCTCACTGTCTTGCTTATAGGCTGGCAAAGTGGCCATGGCTCCAGCTTCTTCAAACACCGTCTGTGCGGCCATCACAAGCATCGCTAAAAACACGCCAGCCAGCGCACCCTCCATAATTAGATAGGCCCCAAGCGTCAGTACACCCCAGGAAATAAAAAAGGTTACAAAGGTGTGCATCGCCTGTCCGCGCAGCAGATGACCTGCTGCACGCTGCTGCTCTGCTGTCAGTGCTGCCGAAGCCGCCTGGAGCTGCTGCTCCCGCTGCGGCAATTGCCCGTACACCTTCAGATCGCGGAAGCCGTACAAGACCTCGGTGACTTCCGTTGACAGCAGCGCCCGCTGCTTACGGACGCGGCCGTGTATCGCCCGCTGGCCCACCAATACGATTCCCGGTACAACCACTGCTGTCAGCAGCATCCCTATTACGAACAAGCAGGCCATCCAGAATGAATAAGAGGCACTGAACACCATGGTTGCCAGAAACACCGTGATGACGATCACCGGCGGATAAGCGACACGCAAAAAATAATTCTGCAGACTCTCTACATCGCCGACAATACGCGCAAGCAGATCTCCGCTGCGGTTCTTGTTCAATATACCGGGCGTTAACGGGATCAGCCTGGCAAAAAAGCCTGTACGCAAACGGCTAAGCATGGAAAAGGTTGCTCTGTGCGAATACAGGCGTTCCCCGTAACGGCTTGCCGCCCGGAGCAGACCCAGCAGCTTGACCAGCGCGGTAAGAACAATCAAGGTATAGAGCGGCGGCATAAAGACCGTCTGTGAAATCAGATACCCGCTTGCGGAAAAGAGGGCCACACCGGCTGCGCCGGCAATAAACCCTCCCAGAATCGACAGGAGAATATCCTTACGCTCTGCTATCATGGCCTTGGACAAAATCGCCAGCTCGTTCATGCTGAACCTCCTTTTCGCTGAATATGGGCCATCTCGGCATATTGAGGCACACGTTCAAGGAGCTCGTCGTGAGGTCCTGCCGCCGCTAATACGCCATGGTCCATAAACAAAATGTGATCCGCTTGCCGGATCGTATATAACCGGTGCGCGACTGTGATCATGGTTGCCTTTTGGGCCAGCGCGGTTATGGAGCTTTGCAGGATTTGTTCGGTCTGCAAGTCGAGGCCCACCGTAGGCTCATCGAACAGGATCAGAGCCGGCCGTTTCAAAAAGGCCCGCGCTAAAGCAAGGCGCTGCTTTTCCCCGCCCGACAATCCCCTGCCCCCTTCTCCGACATTGGTGTCGAGTCCCTGTTCCAGCCCGGCAACAAGCTGTGCAAGTCCCGCATCCTCTGCGGCCTGCCTGATTTCATCCCTGGAGACCTTACGTCCGGCGCCGATGGCGATATTGTCAGCGAAGGTGCCGGCAAAAATATAGGGGTGCTGCGTAATATAGCTGACCTGCTCAAACCATGAGTCTTCCTCCCACTCCGACAGCGGGCTTCCGTTCACCAGCACTGTCCCTGATACCGGCTTCAGAAGCCCGGCAATGAGATGGAGCAAGGTTGTTTTGCCCGAGCCGCTGTGCCCGACAATCGCAACATGCTCTCCCGGTCCTATGGAGACGGGTCCGGCCTTAAGCTCAAATGAACCGGGTGCATAATGGAAATGCACATCATCCAGCGCAATGGATGGCGGCATCTTGAGAAGCTTGGCTGAGGACTGCCCGCCCCCTTCCGGCTGTGCACCGGTGCCGCCGCCTATTTCCGCAAGCATCTGCTCCACCTTACGGACCGCCCCCATACTGGTCCGCCCGCTGTGAAAAGCGGTGCCGGTATTCTTGAGCAGGTTAAAAAACTCGGGAACAAGCAGCAGCACAAGAAAGGCCGTGTGGAACGCCATCGATTTGAATACAAGCAGCTGAATAGCCAATTCAAGGGCAACAATCCCGATGCTCAGCATAACGATCGATTCCAGCATAAACGTATTCGTAAACGCAACCTTCAGAATATCCATGGTCGCGTCACGGTACCCCAGGCTGCTGCGCTCAATCTGCTGTTGCTGGCGGCGGGATTGCCCAAATATTTTCAAGGTCACCAGCCCTTGCAGCGAATCCAGGAAGGTACCCGAGAATTCTGCAAGCTGCGCATATTTCTCTTCCGATTTGTTCTTCGTTTGCAGTCCCACCAGAATCATAAACAGCGGGATGAACGGTGCCGTAAACAACAGAATGAAGCCGGTATTCGCATGTAAAACAAACGTAACCGCCAGAATCAGAACCGGGATGATCGCTGCTTCGGCCATCCGCGGCATGTAGTGACTGAAATAGCTGTCAGCCTCGTCCACTGCATCCAGAGCCACACTGACCTTCCCCCCTGTCTGCCCCCGCAGCGTTGATGGCATGGACGCATGGGTAAGCTTCTGCAGCACGGATGAACGCATATTTGCCTTAGCGGCGGCTGCCATAGCCAAGCCTATTCTTCCATTTCCGTATAACAGCAAAGTGCGGATAGCCATCACTGACAGCAGAAGAGCGAGCAGCAGAGCAACCGAGGATAAGGAAGCCTTCTCCACGAACACCCGCTGGACCGCTTCCGCCAGCAGCCCGGCCTGACTTACAATCGCAATGCCGAGCAGGAGCGACAGGAGGGTCAGCATAACCAGCCGTTTTCGTTGCCCCGACATTTGCTCAGCGATCAGACTTGTTTTGCTCTTCATTTATTTCTTTCCTTTCACATAGTCTGCGTCAAAGAGGAACAGCTTGAACACCAGAATCAGGGAAGGAATGAGCAAGCACATACCCCCGATGAACACAATGACCAGCGCCAGACCCATAGCCGGTGAAGTGATGCTGTTCTCAAGCGTAATGAACGGGTCCAGAATATAAGGATATTGCCCGATTCCGTAAGCGAAGAAGGCGCATAGGAATTGCAGCATGATGCTTATGAACGCCAACCCGTAACGGCGTCCGCTGTACAGCAGCCACATGGCAAGCATGAAGAAAGCAACAGACAGCGCAAGCAGCCACCATAAATCCATCATATTTTGAAAATGCCGCTCATTGTGCTGGCCCAGATAAATAAAGGCCGTCAGCGCGATAACAATGGTCGGCGTGCTCCAGAACAGCGCATAAGTACGCATAAGCTTCAGCGCGGGTTGATCCTCTGCCCGGGAAGCATAAAAGGCCAAAAAGGAGGCGCTGATGAACAACACCGATACAATCGCCAAGCCTACAATGCTCCAGGATAACGGGTTAGTGAACAATGCCCAGTAATCCAGAGACACGGTCTCTCCCCGCTTAAAGATAAAGCCGCCTTCCGACAGGGTAAGTGCCACTGACAAGGACGCGGGAATCAGCAGGCCCGAAGCGCCGTACAGGAACAGATATACGATGTTATTCTTGGAGCCGTAATTCTCGAACGCATAGAACGAACCGCGGATCGCGATCAGGATAAGCGCAATGCTTCCCGGAACAAGTAGCGCCGAGCCGTAATAATAAGCGGTATCCGGGAAGAAGCCGACAAGTCCAATATAAAAAAAGACGAAAAAGACATTCGTAATCTCCCAGACTGGCGATAAGTAGCGGGAGATCAAACGGTTAATCAGATGATCCTGCTTCGTCAGCCGGGCATAAAAGGCAAAGAACCCGGCTCCAAAATCAATAGAGGCCACAATTAAATAGCCGTATAAAAACAGCCAGAGCACTGAAATTCCAACCAGCTCATAACTCATTTTGCGTGCTCACCCTTTACTGTTGATTTGCCGCCGGGATGCTGATTCCACTTCTCCATCTCGGTTTCTGCCGGATTGTCCTTGAACATGCGCCGCAGCACAAGCACACATACCGTGCCTAACAGGATGTACAGCAACAGGAATACAAAAAACAGGATCCTTACGCTCGGTGATGTCGTAGCCCCCTCTTCTACACGCATGTATCCCCTTAAGATCCAGGGCTGCCGCCCGATCTCAGCGTAGAACCAGCCTAGCTCGACTCCCAAAAAGGCAAGCGGTGCGCCTAACGCGATCGCGCGAAGCAGCCATTTGTTATGCTCATTGCGTTTTTTCCAGAAGACAAACAGGAAATACAGGAATGAAATGCCTAGCAGTGCGAACCCTACACCGACCATCAGATCAAACAAATAGTGAACCAGGAGCGGCGGCCGCTCATCCGCAGGGAATTCATTCAGTCCTGTCACTTCTGCATTAAAATCGCCAAAGGCGAGGAAGCTGAGAAATTTGGGAATGTGCAGTGCACCCAGAACCTCATGCTCTGCGTTAAGCCACCCTAACAGAATTAAATCTGCTCCGCTTTCCGTTTCAAAATGCCACTCTGCCGCTGCCAGCTTCTCCGGCTGATGCTCCGCCAAAAATTTCGCAGACGCATCTCCAGCAAGTGAGTTCAGCAGTCCAAACACCATCACCACGGCCATCATCAGCTTCAGCGCTTTTTTATGGTATTCCGAGGCGCCCTTCCTCAGGAGTGCAAACGCAGCAATGCCCGCCAGCAGTGCGGCTCCGGTCAGATAGGCTGAGCTTAATACATGGAACACCTTGGAGAACGTCGCTGTATTCAGCATCGCCTCCACGGGATTGACAGCTATGAATTGCCCACCCGCCATGGCAAAGCCCTCAGGCTGATTCATGAACCCGTTTACCGTCGTGATAAAAACAGCGGACATCCCGGCACCGGCAACAATCGGGATCGTAAGAAGCCAGTGGATATACGGCTTCTTGAACCGGTCCCAGGTATAGAGGTAAATGCCCAGGAAGATCGCCTCAAAAAAGAACGCAAACACTTCCATAAATAACGGGAGCGCAATCACGTTACCGGCCAGCTTCATGAAATTAGGCCAGATCAAGGCCAGCTGCAGTGAAATCGCCGTACCGGTCACCACGCCCACGGCCACAGAAATGACAAACCCGCGGGCCCATCTCTTGGCCATCAGTGTATAGTGAGGGTCTTTTTTGCGTATGCCCATGAATTCAGCAATGGCGATCATCAGCGGAACCCCAACGCCAATTGTTGCGAAAATAACGTGGAATCCCAGTGTCAAGCCTGTCACCAGTCTGCTCCACAGCACGGTATCGATGCCCATTACGTTAGTGCCTCCTTATAAAAATCGTAGATATTTTGAATTATTATATCTTTAATTTTAAGTAAATCAGCTCCGGTCACCTTTTTGCCTTCAAACGTTCATGAAAGCATCAACTCTTTATTACATCTTGGTGAATACAGCCGAAACTACTCTATCGGGCTATTGTTTGATAGAGAATAACATGCTACGGGACTGTCCAGTAATAAAAACAGCGGCAATCTAAGACTCAATAAATAAAGTCTTAAACTGCCGCTGATCCTATCAAGAACAGAATCCCCTCAGACCGGACTGCCAGTCTTCTTGAAGTACTGCTGCACCAGAAAATTCATGATCTCGCCGGGTTGTTCTCTGGAGAACTCCGCCTTGTCTGCGAACAGCATCCCGTAAGGTGCTTCCGGGGTGTACGGCTCCCAGTGCGGCAATGCTTCGCCTGTCGAATCTTGTCCGTTCGGGTCGCCGGTACGGATGAAGTGGGCGGTATAATTGCACATCTGGCGGGCCAGATCATAATGCTTGCCGACAAACGGCCGCCAGCACTTGGCCAGCGTCTCGAAGAAGAACCACAGATCCACCGAGTGGAAGGTGCCCGGGTTATCCCATCCCGGAATCTCCGCATCGAAATTATAGTAATAGAGCGGGGTTTCGCTTCCGGTATCCGCATTCGCCTGCCCGGCGATCCGGATGGCGTATTCGATTCCGCTTACCGCTGCCCGCTCCGCCGCTTCCTGAACAGCATCCGGCCTTGCGCCGCTAAGCTTCAGGAAGGTCTCCGCATCCTCCCCGAACATGTCCGCCGCAAGCTGCTTGAGCTCCCCGTAGGACTGCACCTTCGGAGTGCTGAAGAACTCGGAGGAGGTATGGCCGAGCATAACCGGCACCTTCAAGCGTCTATTCTGCACGAACAGATCGAACGGATTCCCCACCTGGAACTTCTGGTCCGCAACGGTGCCCCAGAAGCCGCCAAGTGCTACTGCCTTGTCCCGCAGATAGACCGCATCCAGCTTCCGCGCTTCCGCAAGTGTGGATACACCCAGGTACTTGAAGAACTCGATGCCATCCTGCTCTGCCTCCTGCAGTATCCCCCGGAGCGGCGGCAGCAGGGTTCCCGGATACAGGTCGGTGAAGATACCGCTTTCAACAATCGCCCGCTGAAACAATCCTTCGTTCTGCGGAGAGGTAAGCTGGCTCATGACACTGCCGCCGCCCGCTGACTGCCCGCCGATGGTGATGTTGTCCGGGTCACCGCCGAACGCAGCAATGTTGCGCTTCACCCAGCGGGTAGCGGCCTGCTGGTCAAGGTTGCCGAAGTTGGCAGGCGCCTCCGGTGATTCCGCGGTAATCTCGGGATGGCAGAGGAAGCCGAAGATATTCAGCCGGTAGTTAATCGTCACCACCACAATCCCTCTGCGGGCAATCCGTTCTCCGTCGAACTCCATCTCTGCCGGATGGCCCACCTGCAGCCCGCCGCCGAAATACCATACATAGACGGGTAGCTTCTCGTCCGTCTGTTTGGCCGGAGTCCATACGTTCAGGTACAGGCAATCCTCGCTCATCGCAATGTCAGGCTCCACCGCCCACTCACGGGTATAGATATTGTTATCATCCAGCTCCTGTCTGACCTGCATGGAGACCGGTGCGAACTCGTGGGCCTGAAGTACACCCTCCCAGTCTTCGGCAGGCTGCGGTGCCCGCCAGCGGTTCTCCCCTACAGGCGGTGCTGCAAACGGTATTCCCTTGAAGCTCGTAATCCGGGGATCGGCTGCGGGCAAGCCTTTTACCGTGCCATTCTCCACATTGACCATTCTAAGCATATTACCGTCTCCTTTACATCCACATCGTTGCTTACCCCCAAATTCTAATAGACCCCTTGCCCCAAAACAATGATCTAAGCAGGGCCATAATTGATCTATTCTAACATGCTTGTGCTCCATGCTACCGAGAACGAGCCGTTTGGATGATCATGCTTTAATGGCCTTTAAGGCTTCTGATAAGAAGTGATGATTGGGAAGCTTCCAACACAGCTCTTGCAGCCGCGCCTTAGCCGTTATATTTAACGCGGCATCCTTCTGTATATGCCGTGCTTCAATAGCACAGCACCACTGGAACAAGCTACGATAACAGCCTTCTCTACAGATAAACGAGATTCACCCCATGTAACCTGGTTCCCACGCTTCCTATAAAGAATTCAGCGATTAACTATTATTTTACAGACGTTTCCTTGCTTTCTTCCCCCAGCACCTTCAGGTCATCCTGAACGCTTCCCTTCCATAAGGGCACTCCGGAACGGTAGGCAGCCCGGCCATTTAAGTGACCTGCTACCGGTGAAGTGATGAATACAAATACAATCGCCAGCAGAAGCTTGACATTAACCGTTCCGTCTTTGAACCAAAAGTACAGGAAACCTCCTGTCAGTAAACACAATACCCCGAAGGTTGCACTTTTGGTAGCCGCATGTGAACGCAGATAGACATCGGGCAGCCGGACTAAGCCGAAGGCACTTAAGCCGCAGAAGACTGCACCCATTACCACAAGAATAGAGCTAATCAGTTCACCTGTCATTGGGGTTCCCTCCATCCTCTATAACGGCTCCCCGTTCAATATATCTGGCCAGTGCCGTAGTACCAATAAACGTCAGTATCCCGATAACCAGAATGACTTCTATAAAATCCTGGGTATCCAGCAGCATACTGAAGACGGTTATCATAGCGAGTACATGAATGCCGATCGTATCGAGTGCGGCAACCCTGTCGGAGCGGGTTGGCCCTTTCAGGAGACGGAACAGGCAGGCCAGCATCGCCAGAGCCAGAATAATCATGGCCACGGTTAGCATAACTGGGATCATTAACGGGTCACCTCCCTGATCGCTCGTTCGAAAGTACCTCTAATCTGCGTGACCAGCAGCTGTGCATCTTTAATATCAATAGCATGAATGTACAGCGTCTTGCCATCCTTCGACACATCAAGAGTCAGGGTTCCCGGTGTCAGACAAATCAGGCTAAGATTTATGTTTATTTGGATCATTGTTTATCTGATCGCAGGACCTACCATGACATTAATTCATCTATTAGAGCGGCTTTATGTCATCTTAACAACAACATTACGAGGGATACTTTTAGCACTTGTAATACTTGTGTGGCTTTACGTATATCTGTGGTCAGCTTTCGGAGAGCTTAAGAGAACAACACTGGTTGGTTGGAATCATTTATATTCATCTAATCGGATTGAGTGGTGCTGACGATAGTCTCACGGTGCAATTGATTGAAAAGGCTAGAAGCGTTTTGTTTTATCAATTAACGGCAGTTATAACCTTATTTTATTTTATTTTTAGAGAGCAAAGATCAGCATCTGACATAACTACAGCACAAGAGATGCTCATGCTTTTTCTTACGCCCACTATTTAGAATGCAGTGACTACGCAAAGAATAAAAAGGAAATATATTGACATAATAATTGAAAAAGGAGGAATGCAATTTGAATTTAACTAATTTAATAATCTGTACATCGTTAATTTTCGGATCTTTGCTAAGTAATCAGTATTCCATCGTGAATACGAATAGTTTCACAAATTCAACTTCGATTCACGAATCGCTGGATAAAGTTGATGGAAAGACTTCCGATCAAACAGTCGCATTGTTTGAAAAGAAATTCGATCGCAAAGTCTTACTTCCCAAAGAAATTCCTTTTAAAGTAACTGACATTGAAACATCCTTGGATGAGATTCCAAAAACTTTAACAGTTAGTTACCATAATAAAAACTTAAGGAAGGTCCTTGTTGTAACTCAAATGCTAAATATCAGGCCGAAAACTGGTCCAAAGTTCTCTCCAAATCAGCATGAAAAGATAATAAACGTATCGGGTATTGCAGTCACATATATTTACGACTTACCTGATAAAATACCTAATTATGTAAGATTCATAAAAGGGGATATGATTTACTTTATTAACTTCAGACAATTCGAGGATGCCAATGTCGACAACTATATAAAGGTAATTAATTCAATGATACCTGCTCTAAGTTCAAATCAAGCTAAGTAAAATTGAAAAGGACAGACCTTAGACTGGTTGGAGTCATTAGGTTTGTCCTTTTCAATACTTCACTATCTTATAATCACTTCGCTATCCAAGCATACCCAGAACATCCCACTTGGCCTGAACCACCACATTGTACCCTAGCGTAATAATACCCATCTGAAGGTGCTTGTCCATAAAAGTTTAAATTTCCTGTTTCATTATATAAGATTCCCTTCGGACCAACAACCAGAGTGTAGTCTGGATATCTGTAAATGCCAAGCGCCATATTGTGAACACTTCCGTTATTATAAAACCCAAATTGATATCCTTGACCTTGTGTTAGATACACAGCTTGAGTCTGGACAAAACTATCGCTTGATGTAAATGCCGCTGTATAACAGGTTGTTAATGTAGCACATGTCCCTGTAGTATACGCATTAGCTGAAGGGATTGCTGTAATGAATACAAAAACGATACTCAAAAGAACAGCACTAAACTTTTTCTTATTAAAGAAACTTCTTAACATATTAAATTCCTCCTCTTTAGTATCCAATTTTCTATTCTAATTGCTGTGTTATAACTGCTTTTAATGGCTCATAATCTCCACTTACTGCAACTCCATTAACAATAAAAGTAGGTGTCCCATAAACTCCATTTGCAGCAGAAATTTTGAAATCTTCTTTAACATCTAACAAATACGTGTAATTATTTAAATCTTTTTTAAATTGGTCTAGGTTTATACCTTCAATATTTTTCTTAACAAAATTCAATAAAAACTTTTCTGTAGCCCATATACCTTTCTCGTTTCCCTGATTTAAATATAATTTTCGTTTGAACTCCCAATATTTTTCTGGATTTTGATTATAAATGGACTCAGCCGCTAAGGCTGCTTCAATTGAATCTGGTCCAAGAAACGGGAAATTAATAACATAAAATTGCACTTTTCCACTATCAATAAACTCTTGCTTAAAGCGCGGAAAGTTTTCTTTATCCCATTGAGCACAAGAAGGACATTTGAAATCAATAAACTCAATGACTTTTACTTTTGCATCAGGATTTCCTAAAGTTGGCTGCTTCTCCAATTTAAAATCCCCAACTGAGAGTTCAATCTTACCCTTAGCATCCATAAGCGCTGGGAGTGCCTCAATATCTCCTTTTTGAGCTGAACTTATTCCTTTTAAAAAAAACAGTCCAGCCAATACAACAATAATGGCTAACACAGGAAGAATTATTACTCTTTTTTTGCTCTTCATTTCTAACCTCTCAAATTTAATAGGTTTACGGATATTGTGAGTTGATTACCAAGGAAGTAATTATTACTTCTATGCCTCAATCAAAATTGAAATTACGACAGATTTCCATCTTAATCTCAGAGCATCACTTCCATTTCATTGGAATATATTAAAATATATTTCCATAATGTTTTATAGACTCAATATAACATTTCATTTTTGATAGATGCTGTCGTATTTTGACACACCCAAATTTTTTTTTGCTTTTCTGACTTACTTAGCACTTTTCAGTTTCCGCTATCGCATACTGTCCAAAGATTCTTGGAATACGCTGTCCTAAATAGCTGGAGCGTTCACGAGATTGAAACCTACAAGACCACTAAGTCATTTCCCTACCAAATAGGAGTGATTCTAGTCCAGAGTAGTATGTCTTTCTTGAAAGCGTTGACGTTAAAACAAAAGAAGATTTTAAGGCCCTTGCTCAGAAAGATTAAAAAAGCTAGCGTCGCTATTATGAATTTTGTGAATCTTCTTGGAATGTCGTAGGTTGCTCTTGCTGAAGTGGTGTACAAATAATCAGGTTTTTAGTGTAACCGTCGACCTTCGACTTTAAATAGTACATTACGACATACTCCATCCTCTATATAATGAAAAGCACTACCTTTGAATTAAGTTATAGAAATACTGAACCTTCGTTGAGTAAATGGGAAAAACACTTCCAATATGTGTTAATGTTAGTTTACTATATAATGGGAAGCAAAAAAATGGACTAAGGAGTGCGTCTCATGACATCAGTCACACAAAGGATTGCACAAATTAAGCAGCCTTATGGAGGCTACCTGAAACCAAAAGATTTTGATGAAATAATATTTGATGACGGGATTGAACTCTACCCTGAAGAGAACATTAATGCGGTTTTAGTCGGAACAGCAGTTGATTATTTGACTCGTTATACAATGGGGACTCCTGCGGACCAGGCATTTGATATTTCACTATTTGGTGCATCAATTATTGACGAAAAAGAAGATGCTGATTTCTTACTGTCTAGAGTGCGGGGATTGGATGATTTATCAATAAGATCTGCATGCAAACTTGTGGGGTATGATGTATGCGCTAGAGTGGGGATTATTGGATATAAGAATGTGGATGATATTCATGCAGACGAAAAAACAGTTTTCAATATTCGCACCATGGTATATCGTAGTCTTGCCTTTTTCGAACAATATGGGCGAATCATCAAAGAAGGCTTCACTTTTAAATTTGGGTACACACCAGGCGATGGAGACTTTCTCACCGAAGATACCCTATGGGATTTCAAGGTCTCAAAAAATAAGCCAACGACTGGACATACTTTGCAATTATTGATGTATTACATTTTAGGTATTCGTTCAATACATAGTGAGTTTTATGATGTGAAGAAATTAGGTATCTATAATCCAAGGTTTAACAAAGCATATTTGCATGAGATTTCAAAAATTGATTCTTCGTTGATAAATAAGGTGGCTGCTGACGTTGTAGGTGTAGAAGCAAATATTATTTGATGGGGATTCGTTTGAAGAAAGCTCTCATTGTGTTATTGAACGGAGCTTCAAGCTCACGAAAAACCAGTATGCTATGGAACTAAAAAAGTAAAAGAGATGCCCTCTCATCGCCTATTCATGATGCTTTTTTGGGGTAACTATAATGATTTCATCAAAAAACATATCCAGGCATTAAACCTACACGAGTATTGGATGCTGAAGTTGTCTCAGAGATCCTTTTTGATCCCATCAATTCACTGTACTATGTGACTATTAAATTATTCTCATAAATGGGGCTGAATGCTTTTTTAAAATGAATTAAACCGTTCTTACTTAAAGATAGAGAATGAAAGCGAGAGGCCTTTCATTCTTGAATTGGTAGAAGGTACTTAAGTCGCTACCGCCACCATCCTTATTACAATGAAGGAATAACATTCGACATAGAGGAGAAATATAAATGACGATTGATGTATCATATGAACAGTTTGAAGACATGTGGTCAGACTCCCCAGATGTGATTTTAGATACAAACTGTTTTCTTGAAATACACAGGAAGTCCACTTCCGATCAGGAAGCTATTTTAACTATCCTCAGAGGCATCCAAAAATCTGTATGGATTCCCGCCCAGGTTAAAGAAGAATATATGAAAAATTACCGCCACGTAAAAAAAACGGCGGAAGAAAAGTATAGCGAGGTTACCAAACAAATAAAGCAAACTACTGTAAATGCCCGAAACTCTCTAGAAAAACAGTTTATCCAATATAAAGGCAATAATTACCCCAAAATCAATGAACTAAATGCTTTGATTCTAGCAAAATTATCCGAAGTCGATGAAGAAGCAGCTAACTATCAAACAGAAATTCAGGCTGAAATTCAAAAGAATAAGTTAATGCTGGAAACTGACAAAACAACACAATTTTTAAAGGTCATTGAAATATCCGACAGGGTCGGCCCCCCCTTCACCTGACGAAATGAGTTTAGAAAAATATGGAGATCTGCTGATTTGGAAACAAATTCTTCATCATGCAGGATCATCGGAAAAATCGGTTATTTTTATTACTAACGACGCAAAGGAAGACTGGTGGGCTCTCGATGATGACAAAAAGCCTATTGAACCACGCAAAGAATTACTTAATGAGTTTGGAGAATATAGCAAAAATTCATTTATCATGTTGAACTTATCAATGTTTATTCAATATGTAAATCAACTTTATGGATATACAGATCCTCGGTGGATCAAACTCCGTATGGAGCAGGAGGAATTCACTTCTCAATGCATTGAACTTGGTGGCGGTTGGGATGTAGTTTTGGATGATCGTTTGGCTCTTACTAGCTACCTCATTCATAGTGGTGACTTACAGGATTATTTGGATAATCCGTTATCGGATGTTGAAATTTTAGAATATTTAGATTATGACATTGACATAGAGTCTTTCAACATAGATGAAGCAGATTCTACAGTCATTATCGTAGGCTATTTTAGTACAAAGATTATTGTTCAAATATCGGAAAGTGCTTTCTCTGATTATTATATCGATCGTCACAATCAGGAGATTATTATAACGGTTGGATTAATATTAAATGTACAGTAACATTTGAAGAGCATAATTACATCATTCAAAAAAAATCAATTGATTTCAGCATCGGCGGTTTTGAGGCAATATTAGTTTCCCAACAATATTATGAAGACGATAAAGAAACTGAGACGGAAGACCATTTACCATTTTAAAAGAGGGTTCATTTTGTGTACATTGTAACCACCCGCGATACCAAGATATGCGGCTACATTAGATTCATAGCAATGAGGCGAGTAAGATTTTAGTCTTATTCACCTCGTTTCCCCAACTAATCAGGTCCACTTCCGTTATTGAAGAACATCCTTACGGATAATCTGTACGTTCGGAGGCACTTTAAATCGCCGATAAGCTATAGTTGTGTATCAGTTGACTGTAATAATAAATATTAAAAAGTTAGAGGTGTACAGAATAATGCTTCATTCCACTGGCATAACGCCCTTGCTAGAAGAGATCATAGCCTGGGAGAAGGTAATGAAACAAAGCATTTCTTACTTGGAGACACCTACAGGTTATTTTCTACAATTCGATCCAAATGATAATGGTGGGTATAGAACCTCCCCAATCGACTCGATCATGTTTGCACGTACAGGTATGGACGGCATTCACTTTTCTTTCTTGACAGACTTCAGTTCCGTAACTGATTTAAGTTTGGCGCCTATTGTTCGCGTCGACCCGATGGATTTTGGGAACTGTATTAAAATAGTTGCTAAAAATATCAGAGATTTTTTCACTCTTCATTTTTCTGGTCATGAAGATCTTCTACTGAACGAGTTTGAATCCAAAGAAGAATATATAGATTATTTGGAAGAGCAAGATCACAACGAGGAAGATAATGAGTATTTTGATAAAAAGAAATGGTACCAGCAGAAGAACGAGGTACGTGAGAATGCTATGCAGCACTTCGGATTCCAGCCCATTCTTGACGGGTATGAATACATACAAGAGGCACGAACGATAAGACAGAATGAATTAATTTTAAACACTATTGATGGATTGGGGGTTACAGCACGAGATAAATTCTTTTATAAAGCAACTCCTCATCCGTGGCACCTGAAGGAGATACCCATTACGATGGTTAAACTGTTGCAGCTCTATATTGCTAAATCGGAGCCAACAGGTTTTTTCGGATTTATTCGTGACTGTCAATCTCAAGGTGTAAATGATACCAAAATCATTCAAGCGATATACGAACAACTCATATCGCTCAACCTGCCTTCTGAAGCCAAACGGCTGTTATTTTGTATGGATATATATAAATAAATAGCGGCAACTTAAGCTCGGTTAATTATGCCTTGGTCGTCGTTTCTTCTTTCCTATTAAAGAATTTACGTCCAAACGTTAAAAACGTTTGGACGTAAATTATTGCTGTGCTTAGTTAATTGCTGTGGTACTGTAACCATTAATTATTTTCAACATAAATAATTCCCCATTCATATGTCTACCAAGTGATTATTAATAATATTGCTCTGTTTTCAGTTCTGCTTCTATTGTGATTAAACGTTATTCATCCCCTCATCTCTTAGTTCACCATTTCTTGTATATACTTTACGATCACCCATCTATGAAAAGACTTTTCAGAGCAAACAAGTTATTATCCATTATATTTTTGTCAACAATACATATTGAGTAGTTCGAATGATTATATCAGGATTAAATAAAACAAAGATTTCTTACCAAAGTTGAAACGTGTGACAAGTGGATTTTGATGACGATAGAGGAATAGCTACAACCAATTCTTTACTGGAAGGTGATATATTTTGAGCGAACAATTCAGCTTTTCTCTTAAAGTCTTAGATAAGTGGAAACAAAAATGGAATATTGAAGCAATCGATTACTTAAAGACTGCACAGGAGAAAGTGTATTTTTCAATTTTGAATTTAAACTCTTATTATTATATTCAAAACGAACTAAATAAAAAAAATGAAAACTGGTTGAAGGAATTCGAAAAAGGAAAGCCTTTTGAGTTGCCATCAAGTTTATTAAGAATAGATTATTATTATGCGGAGCAACCTGCGGAAATTTTTATGAGTAAGATTACATTGGATTTTTTCGGCACGGTACATAGCTTCTTCGATACTTACGCACATTTTTTGCATAAAGCTTTATTTCCTCAAGATTCTCTTCCCAACAATTTGTACTTTCATAAAATCAAAGAAAAAATAGAATCTGATAATTCTATGAAAAATATTATGGATAAGATAAATGAGAAACTAGAAGATATCTACGTTTATATTGGAGACATAAATAATATGAACAAGCATAGAAAACATATACTTCCAATCAGTGAACTTAGTTTTATAACTGGAAAACAATCATTTAGCTTTCCTGCTTTTAAAAAAGGAAAAGAACATGATGAGCGAATTACTAAAGAGACACTAGAGTCTTCTTGTAAATTGATTATAGAGCTTTTCAATGAGGTGACTCAAACAGTATTTGATTACAGCGAAAATATAAAATCATCAACATAACATTATTATCGCAGCAGATTTATCACATCAATTAAATGTTATAATATGGAAGTGAACAATGTAAAAGATAAGTTATATCCACTGAAAAAGGTGATCATATGGAAGAAAAAAAGCGAAAACAACATTACATTTGGCGGCATTATTTGACTGCGTGGGAAGATGAAAATCAAAAACTTTATTGTTTACGGAAAAATAAGATTTTCCCTGTCAGCGCTAGAGATGTTGCAAACATCCGTGACTTTTACCGTTTAGATGAACTTACTTCACTTGATATTGAGATGATAACAAAATTATTCATAGATGGTTTTGGGCCTGAATAAATTGGATTACGCAGTTCAATAAGATTTTTGATTTAAAACGATTTCTTGAGCAGAAAGGGATAGCTTCGGAAGAAGTGAATGAGCGCATTGAGGTGTTTATTAATAATATGGAAGAAGAACTTCATAGTAAAATCGAAAGTATGGGTACGCCCTACTTAAAGTTACTCAGAAACGGAGATGCATCATTCTATCAAAACGCGCTGGGGAAGACAGATTTTAACATCTTCATCTGTACTCAACATTTTCGAACAAATAGGATAAAAAATTTTATTCTCAGAAGTGTAAATTCCCCACCAGTTTCACCTCATTTTGAAACGGTAATTGGTTCATCTATATTATAGAAATCGGTCTCTTGAAATTCTAGAGTCCGAATGGACCGTTCAGGATTGAAAAGATAATGCAGGATCGTTAAGATACTTGTTTTTCCTGCGTTATTTCCACCTACTAGGACGACCATATCCATCCCATTTACTACTTTCGGAACGATTGTAATTTCTTCATCGAAATTTCTGAAATTGCTTATTTTGAGTTCCTTAATCCGCATAATCTCACTCCTTGAATGTATATATGTCATAACGGACTAGAGTAAAGGGCTGAACAAATTCAGCCCCTCCTCATCAAACCGTACGTGAGTTTTTCCCTCATACGGCTTTCCGATGTTTGTCATTCATGGGCATGCAGATTACAATAGCGTTTTTAGTCCATATTGGATGTTCAAATATCTAACTTCTGACCGGGATTTCATCCATCTTCCTCGTTGTCTCTTCTTCGTGTACTACCGGGTTAATCGCTGCAGAATATACCAATCCAGCTTTGCTAACCTCTTTTGGCTGTAGTTCGTGTAGTAATAATTTCTCCATCCTTGAATCTTGGGATTGAGCCATTCCACGTGTTCCACGAACGATTTCCAGCGCATGCCGGGCGGTGCTAATCTTTCTTTGACCACGCCTCGGATACGTTCCTCTGCCTTCTTCGTTAGCCACTGTTGTGTGGTATAGTACACCTTCCCTTGAGAAGTTTCTGCTTTCGTTTTTCGGTGGTGCATTCCTAAGAAGTCGAATCCCTCTTCTCCTGTCCACAGGCCTACAATGCGGGTTTTGGTTGGATGTAGCGTAAGCTCTAGACGTTCCATAATTCTGCGGATGAGTTCATACGCATGTTCGGCATCCTTCTTGGTTTTACAGACCACGACGAGGTGAGTAGCCCGAGGGAATCGCACCCTCAGGCCCTCTCAGAACCGGACGTGAACCTTTCGGCTCATCCGGCTCCCATTATCCAGCCGAGGGCAGTATGCCCAATCTCCAATGTGCAAACAGTTTGGGAATGTTCCTCGCCAGTTGCCCCAACCATCGAATGGCTTTGGTCTTGTGTCGCTCGAGCTTCTTGTATTTCCGAGCCCACATCACAAGCGCATCGTTCATATGGCATAATACGGGGTAGAGTTGCGACTTATAAAAGTGGCCATAGTAGTTGATCCAACCCCTGACGGAAGCATTGAACATTTTTGATAAATCCTCAATATCCAGATCCGGTTTCAGGTGCATCCGCCATCCTCTAATCGTCTGTCTCATCGCTTTGCTCGCCTTGTTGCTTACGGCTGGCGTAAAGTTGATGAAATATTTCCCGAACCGGTTCTTTGATCGTCTTGGTCGAAAGGTGTATCCCAAGAAATCGAACTTGATCTCTGTATGATCGCCTTTCCGGTCATCATCTTTGCAATAGACAATCCGCGTTTTATCCGGATGCAGTTCGAGTTTGCAATCTTTGAACCGTTCCTTGAGCCGCTCTAGCAGTTGTTCAGCCTCTTCTTTCGTTTGACAGTGAATCACTGCATCGTCCGCATATCTTGCCCACGGATTTTGGGGATGCTTTTTTGTCATCCAGATATCGAACGTGTAGTGCATGAACAGATTCGCAAGTACCGGACTGATGACACCTCCCTGGGGTGTGCCGGAGGTTCTCTCTTTCTTGCTCCCGTCCTTCATTTGGAAGGGAGCCGTTAACCATCTATCGATGTAGAGAGCCACCCACGCGCAGTCCGTATGTTTCTTCACCGCTTTCATCAGCAACTCATGGTCGATATTGTCGAACAGACCTTTGATGTCAAATTCCAGCACCCAGTCATATTTCCAACATCGCGTTCGCGTCACTCGAACCGCATCAATCGCGGATTTCGCTGGTCTGTACCCATACGAATCCGGGTGGAAAATAGGTTCCACTAACGGTTCAACGTACAGTTTGACTGTCATTTGCGCGATTCGATCCGATACCGTTGGGATTCCCAATATCCTTACACCGCCGTTTTTCTTCGGTATTTCTACCGCTTTAACTGGCGGTGGGAAATAGCTTCCTGAGGACATCCGATTCCAGATTTTATAGAGATTGTCTTTCAGGTTTTCTTCGAACTTCTGTATCGACTGTTCATCGACTCCGGCCGCTCCTTGGTTCGCTTTGACCAGCTTGTACGCTTCCCAGACGGCATGCCTTGAGATTTCATACGGCTTTGTTTTGTCCATTTGTTCCTCCCACTTTCGCGGTTGACGTATTTTCAAAACAGGATAACACAGCCCCTTCGCTCCGCCACCTTTTCAGTAGGTTCATCGCTACTACGGGCTATTCCGCCCCTATACTCCGCATCTGTACTTTCACCCTTGCGGGATTTCCGCTTGGATTTTTCCATTGTCATCGGAGTCGTAGGTTCCCACGTTCCGAACAAGAGCCTGTGCTAAGTTCACGCCGCCTTCATGCCGGCCACCATCTGGACAGTAAACAGGTTTCCTCCAGACTTATCCCGGGCCAACGACTCCCTCCCGGTTTTGATGACGTCCCTACGCTTTCGACACTTTATCAGCCATTGACTTGTGTTCGTCTCCATAGCACTCACCTGACAGAGTCTCGCTCTGCCTTTTCCTTAACGCTCACCACCACGGCTTTTGACCGTAGCAGCTTAAGGTGGTTTGAAGCCTCCGCCTGCACAGCGGCTCCGAGGGGCCCTCCCTCATCTCTTGTTCAGCATTGCTTGGCTCTTACGCGCCGCACATTCGTGGCGCACAGTCGTCCGCATACCTTGTCAGTTCTCCCAGCCTACTTCCGTGTTTCTCCCATAACTGGTCAAAATAGTTCAGGTAGATATTTGCCAAAAGCGGGGAGATGCCCCCACCTTGCGGTGTCCCTAAATCGGAGCGCCGTACGTTTCCTTCTTCCATCACTCCCGCATGAAGCCACTTCCGTATGAGCTTCAAGATCCGCCTGTCATTGATACGCATCTGTACCAGTTTCATGAGCTTCTCTTGATTAATATGGTCGAAGTAGCCTTGGATATCGACGTCGACTACCCAATTTCCTTTCCGGTTGCAGGCTTTCCGGATTCGATCCAACGCTCCTTTCGCACTTCGTTTCGGATGAAATCCGAAGGAGACTTCTTTAAAATCTGCTTCAAAGATGGGTTCAATCACGAGTTTGGTTGCCATCTGCATCACTCGGTCGCGCACAGTGGGGATGCCTAGCGGTCTTGGCTTCCCATCTTTCTTGGAAATGTAGTGCCGCCGTACGGGCTGCGGGTGGTAATGGCCTTCCTTCAGTTCTCGTTCGCATTCCTTGAGGAAACTTGTTTCCCCTTGTTCTTCAATTTCTGCGAGCGTCACGGCATCCACTCCCGCAGCTCCTTTGTTCGCTCTCACCCGTTTCCAGGCTTCGCACAGCACATCCTACCGGTAGACTTTGTCGTACAGGGCATGGAATTTACGCTTGTTGTTCTCCTTGGCCGCATGACCTAGCTTTTCTTGGAGTTCTTGAACTTTTTCCTTGGGTGTTGTTAGCCGTTTGGCATTCACTCACTCGTACCTCCTCCAAAAGCATAAACAAAGCAGGGCTCCTTCCCTCCCTAAGGTATGTTGTCCTTAGGTTCCTTGGTACTACGAACCCCTCGGACTCCCTTCCCACAGACGGTTCATTTCGTCTTTTGGACTTATAGAGCGCCTCTTTACGGGTTCCTAAAAAAATTCTCCCGTGTGGGGGAGGGTCTCCCCAGTTCACTGCATCCTCTTTACTACCATGCCGATCCCTTTACGCTGGAGGATTCTTCACTGTCGCTCCAAGTTCTTGACAGCTTCCATGGCCTTCGCCCAATTTCCCGAGGCTCGGCTTCCTCTCTTCCCTCTTGCGAGGCCTTTTTGACAACGCGGCAGGATTCACTTCATGTTACGGCCTGGCAGTTTGCTCGCCCTGTCTCTGACAGGTACTTTTGTCGATTCGCTTTTACATACGGCTTTCACCCTACGTAAGAATCCTAGCTACACGGGGGCTTGGCCCCTCCCACAACCGGGCTTTCACCGGCTAGACGATGCGTGCTTAGCTGGGCACGCGGTAATAAAAAATACGGCAGCACAAAACCTATGCTGCCGTATTCATGGTGTGGAGTACTACCTGACGCCTATTTGAGCTTACTTCCTACAGATCAGTGTGTGAAAATATCATCAGATTATTTCTGACATTCTTTTTCAATGCGGCGTTGAGTTTTCGATATGTGCCTAACTCCATATCTCCACGAACATCTAAATCTAACCTGTACGTCTTTTCAATTGTTTCAATCTTAGTATCGTCACACTTCTTACGATAACGTCCATCCTTGTTACGATTACGCATTAAAATCCCTCTCACAATGTTGGTAATTGCATAAGGAAAAACGGATTTCTTAAGATTGGTCTGAAATAGCCGATTTTAGTGTAAAACAGGGCTGTATTTAAACATTTATTTCCATATATAAGGTATTTTCCTGTGGATATCTCGTTTTTGGTGGCATTCCGTCCCGTTTTTTATGGCGATATCCCGTTTTTGGTGGCACATCACACTAATTAATTATGGAATTCAATTCCACCTTTACCCACACCGGCTATACCCACAATTCCCGCAAGTTTTACAGCCCTCAATATTAATCAGCGAGGCGCTGCCGCAGGAAGGGCAAAGATCCCGTGAAGCGGTAGCGTGGCTGTGCGAGCCGTGGCTACCGTGGCCGTCATCGGCGGATGCGGCAGGAACCGTGGATTTCAGCTCGGCGTTCAGCGCCTCGTTGAAATCAAGCTCCAGTGTGGCCGCGATGGGTGCCGGGATATGGTCATCATGGGCGTTGTTCAGCACATGGGTCTCCAGGGCTTTGGCTACGGCGTCGGCGATGGACTCGACGCGGTTCGCACCGAAACCGATGGCGCCGGAGCCGCCGATGCCCTTGAGGTGCTTGATCAGCAGGCCGACCTTCTCGCCGTGATCGCCGTAGCGCAGGAACAGCGAGCAGACGCGGCCCAGGGCTTCCGCCATGGCGAAGACGTCAGAGCCAGCCTTGCCGACATTCAGGAAAATCTCGGCCGGGATACCATCAAGATCGTTGATCGTGATATACGCCATGCCGAACGGCGTGTTGATCTTATAGGTCGCGCCGCGCAGCACCTGCGGACGTTTCTTGTATTGCTTGTCTACTCCGCTGGCCGCTGCCTGGTGGGCAGGCGCTGCGGCTACAGTTGTCGGAGCTGACGGAGCGGCTTCCGTTTCCTTAATCACCTCAGGCTTGGCAGCCGTTGCCGGTTCGTCCTTCTTGTCCTCCTTCTTCTTCGTCTCCAGCACCTGTACATCACGGCTGCCATCACGGTAGATGGTTACGCCTTTGCAGCCCAGATCGAAGGCCATTTCATACAGTTCGGCGGTCTCTTCCACGGTGAAGTCAGACGGGCAGTTCGCAGTCTTGGAGATAGAACTGTCCACCCAGCGTTGAATAGCGGCCTGTGCACGGATATGATCCTTAGCGGACAAATCCATTGATGTGACGAAGTAGTCCGGCAGTTCTTCTCCCGGATGAGCTTCCAGCCATTCCTGGGCGATAGGTACGAACTGCTCATCGTATCCAAGACGGCTCTGGCGGAAATATTTGAAGGCGAAATACGGCTCAATGCCTGTAGATGTACCCACCATAGTCCCTGTGCTGCCTGTAGGGGCCTGGGTAATTACAGTAACATTGCGCATGCCATGCTTGCGGATCGACTCGCCGACCTCCGGGTAAACCTCGGTAATATTCCGCATGAAGCCGCTCTGCAGATATTTATCGGTGTCAAACGCCTGGAACGCCCCCTTCTCGCCGGCAATCTCGGCGGAAGCCAGATACGCCTCGCGGGCCATGAAGCCGTAGAGCTTGTCAAGGAACTCCAGCGATTCCGGGCTGCCATAACGGATATTCAGCTTGATCATCAGCTCAGCCAGACCCATGGTGCCGAGACCTACGCGGCGTTCGAGCTTCTGGTTGGCTTCATTTTCCGGGAAATGATATGGTGTCTTGTCGATGACATTATCCAGGAAACGCACGGAATAACGGGTCGTTGTCGCCAGATCTGCCCAGTCCACATCATGCTTCTCGGCATCGTAGAACTTGGAGAGATTGACGGCGGACAGGTTGCACACGCCCCAGCCGGGAAGGCCTTGTTCCCCGCAGTTATGGGCAACAACACCACCAGCGATCAGCGAGTGCGTAACAGGCTCAGTAATATCGTATACCGTCACAACCTCGCCTGCTTCGATACCAACGACTTTGGAGATAAACTTTTCATTTTTGCGGGAAGGCCGGGCAATCCGCTCCAGTGCTTCTTGTTTTCTGGTAATCAGCTTGAAGCCGATCTTATTCTTGAACTCCAGGATGTTGTTGCCGCTTAAGATCAGCTCATAGAATCCGCTGCCTTCATAGCTCCGTTCCTCGCCTGCTATGGTCGTATACGTAAATACAGCTTGATTCTTCTTCTGACGGTTATAGATGGAACTGTTAATTCCGAAATTAAGCAGCAGCAATTGAACGCCTTGAAGAAGTTTTTTGGAAGCTGAGGTCAATCTGACCGTACGGTGCATCTCATCATTCTCATATACCGTTCCGTCTGCAGAGAATAATCCTTGCAGGAATGCCACAACCGTCGCACGTGAAGCTGTATACAGCGCAGCCGGAACCTCTTTTTCAGCGGCTCTAACTGCCTTCACTCCGAGTTCCTCAAGTTGTTCATTGACCCACCCCTCACCAAGCGTATCCTCAGCCGCAAAAGCACCTTCACCAGACTGCAAATAAACGCAATCGTCTGCACTCAGAGTCTGAGCCTCTTTCCAGCCGGAGTCAGTAAATAAGCGGTGTTCAGGCGTTACGGACAGCTCCACCCCATTTTGCAGCGAGATCTTCAAGGTTTCTCTGGTGCCGGTTGGGAACACTGTCGCCCGTCTCATCTGTAGACCTGGAACTTCATAGCTTCTTCCGCCAACCACTTTGGCCTGCTCCACCAGTCTCGAATCGGTTCCCACCAGGAAGGATTCCGTTCCGACCTTCTTATACAGCTCTTCAATGGTTAAGAGACCGTATTCCGTTGCAATCCGGGTGTCCGGGTGGAAGCACGGATTGGTACAAATGATTGGATTGAAATACCAGCTATTCGACATCTGATTATAATATTCCATGAAAACAACGCCCGGTTCTGCGGACTTCCAGGCCGATTCGATAATCGTATGCCAGACATCGCGTGCTCTGACGGTGCGGTAAGGGATGACACGGCGGTTGTCGGCCTTCCATTTATCCAGATCGCCGTCCCAGAGGGTGTCGTAATCCGGGTCGGTCGTATCCGGGAAGACCAGCTCCCAGTCCAGATCCTCCTTGACGGCCTTCATGAAGCTATTACTTACGCATACCGACAGGTTGGCGTTCGTCACCTGGCCCATCGTCTGCTTCACGGTAATGAAGTCCAGCACATCCGGGTGCCAGTCGTTGATCATTAGCATCAGCGCGCCGCGGCGGCTGCCGCCTTGTTCAATCAGTCCGGTTGTATAGCTGAACAGGCCGCCCCAGGACACGGAGCCGCTGGAGGAACCGTTCACCCCTCTGACAATGGCACGGCGCGGGCGCAGCGAGGACAGATTGATGCCTACCCCGCCGCCGCGGGCCATAATCTCGGTCATCTCGGAGAGTGTCTCCATGATGCCGCCCCGGCTGTCTTTGGGAGAAGGAATCACATAGCAGTTGAACAGTGTAAGCTCCTCGCTGGCTCCGGCCCCAGCCGCAATCCGTCCGCCGGGAACCAGCTTCCAGTCATCCAGAATCGAGCGGAATTTGCCTGTCCATTCTTCCTGAAGCCCGGGTGTCTTCTCCACGGAAGCCATCGCTGCCGCAAGACGGTCCCACATCTCCTCCGGCGTCTTCTCAATGTTCAGCGTCAGCTTTTCCACATCCGACTGCACCAGCTCGCCACTGCGGGTTTTTACCGTAACCATCCGGCCTGTACGCTCTACAATCTCGCCAACCTCCTTGGTTGGGAACTTCGGATCATCCTTCGTCAGGACAAGTACTACATCGCCTACCTTGGCATTATTGCTGTCCGCGTCCTTCCAGGCATAACGGTCCAGGAATATTTTCTCGCTCAGACCCTCTAGACGCTTGTTGTGTTCCACTGTACTCAATAGCAAAACCTCCCAGGATATAATAGGTCATGCTTCCGGCGGCCGGGCAGCCGCAGCCTGCTTGTCCGGCGGAAGCTCCTCTTGTCAATAACAAACAGCCGAAAAAATCCGCATACCAGCTAAATTTCATGCTTTTGTAACAATATATGGTGTGCGTTAACTTTTAAACTATACCACATGTTGTGGATAGAGGTCTTTTTTGAAAAAGCAGCCCCAGGCAGGAATAACGGAAAAACAGGAAAAGAAAGGCTCATTTCCTCCCTCTTTCTCGCTTTTTTGCAAGCACTGGAACTGAAAGCTTTCAAGGCGGATTACAGCGTTCCTCTGTCAATTCCACGCCCCTCTGGTTATGAAATCTCTCTGAAACGAGCATACTACTGCTACGCATTTCGATATGAAACTGCGACGGAGGAGGCTGCAACATGACGCAATTATTCCGCAATTCCCTGCCCCAAGAGAAGGTAACTTCTGCGCCGCTGCTGCCTGTTCCTCTATCTTTTGAGCGTAACTGGCTGCATGATCTGGAATCGAGACTGGATAAAGGGGGGCCGTGGGGCGACTGGCGGTTATCCCGCCTTGCCGTGCAGGGAGAGCAGTCGGGCCTGGTTACCAGCTTCGATGAGCTGCAGTGTATGAAGCATCTGTCCGGGCTGTCTCCGCTTCCCCATCAGCTGGATACGGCGCACAAGGTGCTGTTCGAGATGTCGGGACGGGCGATTCTGGCCGATGAAGTCGGACTTGGCAAGACAATCGAAGCCGGGCTGGTGCTGAAGGAGTATCTGGTGCGCGGGCTGGTAAGCAAGGTTCTGATTCTGGTGCCGGCCTCGCTTGTCCTGCAATGGGTGCGGGAGCTGAATACGAAGTTCGGAATCTCTGCCGTAGCGCAAAAGAAAGCCTATTCTTGGGGCAATGACATTGTCGTCGCCTCGATGGATACGGCCAAGCGTGACCCGCATAAGGAAATGCTGCTGAGCCAGGAGTACGACATGCTGATTATCGACGAAGCGCATAAGCTGAAGAATAAGAAATCGACGAATTATCTGTTCGTCCAGCAGCTCCGCAAAAAGTACTGTCTGCTGCTCACCGCCACCCCCGTGCAGAACGATCTGGGCGAGCTGTTCAATCTGATCACGCTGCTGAAGCCGGGCCAGCTGGGGAATCAGGGCGATTTTGCTACTAATTTCGTGGTGGATAAGCGCCAGCCCAAGAACGAGGTCCAGCTCCGGGGCGAGCTGTCCAAGGTCATGATCCGCAACCGCCGGGGCGAAGGCCCAGTGAATTTCACCAAGCGCAAGGTGCGCAATATCCCCCTCACCCTCTCCGCTGAGGAGAAGGCGCTGTATGACGGAGTGACCGCTTTTGTCAAAGAACAGTATCAGGAGGCAGGCGGCAATCTCAGCAGTATGCTCTCCCTGGTCACGCTTCAACGTGAGGTGTGCAGCAGCCGGGATGCGGTGTTCGTAACGCTGGTGAATCTGATCAAGAAGCTGCCGGCCGATTCGCCGAAGCGCGAGCGGATGATGGGGCTGCTCCAGACGATCCGTACGGTCAAGACGAATACCAAGGCGGAGAAGACGATGGAGTTAATCCGTGAAATGAACGAGAAGGTAATCGTCTTCACGGAGTACCGGGCCACGCAGGAGTATCTGCTTCAGTATTTCCGTGACCATGGACTGCAATGTGTGACGTACTCGGGCGGGATGAACCGCGGCAAAAAAGACTGGATGATGGACCTCTTCCGCGGACGCGCCCAGGTGATGATTGCCACCGAAGCCGGCGGCGAAGGAATTAACCTGCAGTTCTGCCACCATATGATCAATTTCGATCTGCCCTGGAATCCTATGCGGGTCGAGCAGCGGATCGGCCGGGTCCACCGGCTGGGTCAGGAGAATGATGTGGTCATCTATAACCTCTCCACCGAAGGGACGATTGAAGAGCATATCCTGCACCTGCTGCATGAGAAAATCAACATGTTCGAGATGGTCATCGGCGGGCTGGATGTCATTCTGGAGCGCTTCGAGCAGAAGGGCTCGCTTGAGAAAAGCCTGTACAAAATCGTTCTCGAAGCGGGCAGCGACGAGGAGCTGCGCAGCGGGCTGGATACAATCGGCGATTCGCTCAGTGAATTGACCCACGCCAAGCTGGATGATAGCGGGGTGCCTAAGTGATGCTGACGCCTACAGAAGTGCGCAAGCAGGTCATGGATTATCTGGAAGCGACTGAATGCACCATATTGGAATCCTCGCCGCTGCATGTGACGGTGAAGCTCTCCCCCCGCGCGGACCGGATGCTGACGGACCGCCCTTATTATTGGGGCTTCGTGGAGCGCACCGGCGTAGATCCCGAGACCTTGTCCTTCAGCTTCGTCTTCGACCCGCAGAAGTACGATGAACTGGCCGCGCAGGCTGCTGCGCCTGCGGCCCGCCCGCGCGGCGGGGCCAGCCGCCCGGCAGGGGCGGGAGCACCGCCAGGTGTGGCCGGGGCGGCGGATGCCGAAGCTGCTGCGGAGCCGCTCGGCGCAGCGCAGGCGCCGGGAGCTGCGCTGCCGCCCGGGGTATCTGCTGCGCCGGAGGACAGCATCCTCGCGCGGTACTTCGGCATCGTTCCGGCGCTGCCGCGCCTCGGACCGGGCATGATCCGCCGCGAGGATGTGACCTACGGCAGCAAGCGCCTGCGGCAGATCTGGTCGGCGGCACGGGACGAAGGCCGGTGCCTCCAGCTGTTCGAGGACCCTGGCCTCAGGCAGCGGACGACCTTGTTCTCTGCCGCCTACGAACCGTGGCTGGCGGTCTGCTACAAGGTCGAGATGACCTGTGACCTGAAGCGGGAGGAGCTGCATTTCATCGCGGTGTCGTTAACCTCCGGGCTGATCGTCCCGGACTTCGAGGCCCGGCTGGCCGGCAAGGAGCTGACGCCACGGCTGCCGGAGAACATTCATGTCCAGCCGTTCGAGCTGGGGATTACGGACGGGGCCGACCGGCTGGAGGGATACCTGACCTCGAAGCTGGCGCTGCTGGATTACACCTGGGCGGAAGAAGCGCGCGAACGATTGGAGCTGGAGCTTAGCATCGTGGACATCTACTACGCGGAGCTGCTGAAAGAACCGGAAGAAGAGAAGCGCCTCGCCATCCTGGAGCAGTATAACCGCCGCCGCCAGGAGACCTCGTGGCAGTATGAGCCGCAGATTGCAGTTTCTGCCGTAACGTACGGATTGTTTCATCTGCGCAGCACATAGAATGCGACCTGGTCCGCTAAAAGCAGGCAAAAAAACAGTGAAACTCCTGCCGCCTGGCGCGACAGCAAGCAACAGCCTTTTCAGGGCTTGTCCCCTACAATGAACAGTAAGAAGCGTAAATTCCCTCAATAACAGGAAAGGTGACTGAACCTATGAATATCACTACGAGGCAAAAGAGCTCCCGGCGGCGTGGCCGCCTGCTCCTCTGTCTGATTCTTGGACTGACTCTGCTGGCTGCTAGCGCCTCCTCTCCCCAGGCGCTAGCGTCACAAGCCAGCCGAACGACCGTGATGCAGGCCGTCACGCAGGAGGTTCTTCCGGGACTGGAGATGAAGCCGATTCCAGCGCCGGAAACGCTGCAGGCCTTCACCCGCCAGACGATTAGCCAGCTCTCGGCGGATGCTCCTTTTAAGGAATGGAAGGATGCCTTCACCAAGGTCTACCCTCTTGGTCCGGGAACGCGCAGCTGGCTGGTCAATGTGATGCACAGCGGTCAGCGGATCGGCTATCTCATTATCTCCGCTGCGGATCAGGGCGGCTATCTGCTTAGCGAATACGGAGCCGGAACCGATGGTCTCCCTTATAGTATGACTGAACTGCGCCAGTATCTGGCGCAGCAAGGACTGATACCCTCTAATTCTTCAGGTGCCATCGGGGTTACGGCACTCTATGCTCCAATGCTGCCTGTCTGGAAAATCACTACGGAGAACAGAACGTTGTATCTGAATGCTACCGTTCTGGAGACGCTGCCCTGGAGTCAGAGCCAGGCTGAGCATATTCTTAATGCCGCACCGGAAGCTTCAGCCATGCTGTCCTCCGGTCCGGGCCAGGCGCGCACTCCCCAGCCCGCTCTTCGGAGCGGCGGAGAGGATGACCCGTATGCCGATCTGCTGTGGCTGACCGCACCCGGTCTGAAGACGTTGAACGGAGCAAGCCTAAGCGCTCTGCTTCAGGAGCGGGGCAGTCTCGCTTTCCAGTCTCCGGGGCATAACGACACGCTGGGCGCGCCATTCATGATTACAGGCAGCCAGAGCTGGCTGAAGCCCGGTGATTCCCGGGACCAAGGCAGCACAGAAGCTGCCGTAGTCTATGCCGCTGCCGGTCCAGGTGGCATCCGCTATCTCCCGCTTAGCGCCCTTCAGAAGGCGGGCACCTTCCACAAACTGCCGGTGCCGCTTCCCGGGGGAGCCACGCTGGGCTCCGCTGCTCTACCCGGTTCAAGCCGGTAGACTGGCACTGGCAGTTCCTGCTCGATATTGAAACAGCCTTCCCGGGTGCCGCCTGCACGACGCCACTTGGGAAGGCTGTTTGCTTATACACCTAAATTCTACTCAGCGTCCGCTTTCTCCGAATTCAGGTGCATTTATACACCTCATGCTCACACAGCGACCGATTTCCGCTGAAGTGCTACTCCTACTCCTTACTCTCCCCGCCCCTGCTCCATTTGCTGCGCCACACGGACCAGGCGAGCGGCAGCGTGCCGAACCATTTTTCCGCCCACGGCTGCTTCTCTGCCTTCCGCCGGGCATGGACAGCGCGAGGGTTCTCAATGTAGACGACTACCTTCTCCGTAATATACTTCACCAGATCATCTCCGCCGGATGCCATCTCATACACCTCCCAGGTGAGTGCCGGGGCGGGTTCCCGCCCCTTGACCTTATGCCTATAGTGTGCTCCAATCCTCCGATCTCTAAACCGGAATCCGAAGCTTCGTATAGGTTAGGCCGTTAAGGCACAATCTAACAAGACTACACCTGTATAAACCGTCATTAAGTACAAGTAGCTGTTGATTATTCCGGCAGGGAGGTTATTCACTTGAGACAGTCAAAAGCATTAGAGCCCCATACGGCTACACATTCCCATCATTCAAAAGAGCAGCCTGTGCTGAGATCCGGGCGGCGGCTTAAGCGGATCATAGCCGCAGCAAGCGTTCTGCTCATGCTTACGGCAGGAGACACCGCAGTGATTCACGCGGCGGCTGCACCCCGCACTAATCCGCAGGCAGAGCAGCCCGGACAGCGCCAGCATATGCTCGGCCATGACCAGCGGATCATTCTGATTGATGCAGGCCATGGAGGGATTGACGGCGGAACTTCCTACGGCAGCATTCTGGAAAAGGACATCACCCTTGCCATCTCCCGCCGCCTCTTTCTCCTGCTGCGTGCAGATGGCTTCGATACGATTCTGAACCGGACTGGCGATTATGCTCCCAGCGATGAGAATCTGTGGCTGAGGAACAGATCCCGGCATTTACGCGATCTGGCCCAGCGCAAGGAACTGGCAGAGACGCTTCCGGCCAATGTCGTGGTCAGCATCCACATTAACTGGGCGAAATCCCCGTCCAAGCATGGTCCGCTCGTTCTGTACCGCCAGGAAGGGCGCAGCTTCCTGCTGGCCCGGACCATTCAGGATCAGCTCAACCAGCTCTACGGGATGAAGAATGATCCTGTCCGGGGCAAGCCCTTCTACCTGCTCAACAAAATAACCGCCACAACGGTGATCGTTGAGGCGGGATTTGTCAGCAGTCCGGCTGACCGCGAGAAGCTCTGTACACCGAAGGGTCAGGAAGAGATCGCCGAAGCCATCGCGAACGGGATCGCTGCCTATCTTATGGAAGTGTAAGCCGGGAATTCCACTTCCATTCCTCGCGGACCAGATCGGAGATACCGACGAATTGCACCTTGTCCTTCATTCCGGCAATGCCGCTGCGGATGCCCGCGGCGGTCTCTTTGCCCTGGATGCCGACATGACCGATGGTGACGCAGAACTTTTGACTCATGGCCCGCTCCTGTACGAGCTTCATCTGTTTCGCCACATGGCTTGCCGAATGCACATCATCCAGGAAAATATGATTCTCCACCGGCGGCATTCCCAGCTCCCGGGCCATCCGTCCCGCGACTGAACGGTAATTGGTATGGCTGTCTACGAAGAAAAGGCCGCGCTCCTTGCAGACCTCCAGCACAATACCCATTACCCTTTCATCACCTGTCACCTTGGAGCCCATGTGATTGTTGATTCCAATCGCGTAAGGGACATTATCCAGCGCTGCCTCCACCCGCTGGCGGACCTCGGCGTCATTCATGCTCGTCAGCACTGCCCCCGGTCCCAGCCATTCCGGCTTGCCCTGGCGCGGCTCCATCGGCAGATGGACCAGCACATCGAAGCCCAGCTCATGGGCGCGCCGGGCATCCTGCTCGCTGGAGCGCAGGAACGGCATGACTGCGACGGTGATTTTGACGGGCAGCTTGAACATTTCCTCTGTCCCGCGCATGCTGTTGCCGAAATCATCGATAATGACCGCCACACGGCTGAGCGCCTGCTGCTGATTCCCAGCTGTCCGGTTGCCCGATACGCTGCTCCCTCTGCTATCCGCAGGTGCGGGTGCTGAAAGTGCCGTGTCTGCCTGTGCAGCAGACACGGCAAGCGGGGCTGACGGGATTAGCGCCGCTGACATAATCACAGCTGCGGCCAAGGGATATAGAAGGACACGCTTTACTCTGTGGTTGCTTGTATTCATACTGGAACACCTCCTTCGTGATTGAACAATTGTACTCATTGTTTGGCTCACGAAGGGTAAATATGTACGGAGCGCTTACGCAATTATTAACAATGGGATGCGGATACGGCACGGGCGGCCTGTCAGCATTTAATCCCTCCGCTTCGCATTAACCCTCACCCTTTAGCTTTGGCTTTACGTCCTCTTGGCATCTGCTTACGGTCTCCGGTCAGCTCGCAGGTCTGGGGCCCAGATTTCCCTGCTCTATTTTGACATCAATGAAGTCTACAATCTGCTGCAGCGAAGCGATCTGCTCCAGGATCTTGCTTCTGTGATTACGGATCATCTCGTGCAGCTCAGGATAGCCGGACAAGTCCGTGTCAAGTGACAGGTTCAGATAGGGCCGCATATCGTCGAGTGACATGCCTGTTTTTTTGAGACAGGAGATCATCTGCATCATCTCCAGATCCGCATCGCTATAAATGCGGTGGCTGTTCCCCTTGCGCTTCGCCCGGGGCAATAGTCCTATCTTCTCGTAATAGCGTATCGTATCCTCCGGCATTCCTGTCCGCTCCGCCGTTTCTTTAATTGAATATCCCTGCACGAGATCCACTTCCGCCAGACTCATCGAATCACTCCCTCTCTACTTGCTCTAAAAGTGCCTTCGTACCATTGTACAGCCTGGAGTCAGCTCCAAGTCAACGGTTAATTTCGGCACTTGACTTGGACTCAGCTCCAAGTTATAGAATGGACACCATTCACCCACTCACATTCAAAGGAGCAATCATAATGAACATAACACACAGCCCCCGCACCGCACTGATCACCGGGGCAAATCACGGCATCGGGCTAGCCTTGACCCGCCGAATACTTGACGAAGGCTGGGAGGTGCTCGCACTGATCCGCTCAGCTTTTGCTGAAGATGACCCACTCATCCATAAGGCGCTCGGCAGCAGGCAGCTACGAATCTATAAGGCAGATTTAAGCGATTTTGGCCAATTGCGAAGTGCCCTGCAGGACATTAACCGCCACGAATCACATATTGACATCCTGTTCAATAATGCCGGCGGCAGCTTCCCCGAGTTACTCTTGTCTAAGCAAGGACGCGAGCTGCATTATGAGCTGCAGACGGTGGTTCCGTATATCCTTACGATGGAGCTGAAGCCGCTCTTGCTGAAAGGCACGCTCCGCACGGTCGTGAATACGTCCTCTAACGCTTTTATGATGAAGCGCAGCTTCGACCCGGCTTCGCTGGAGCGCCCGGCGAAATTTCAGATGCTGACTGGCCCTTATGCCGACACCAAGCGGGCCATGTCCTTGTGGACGGAGGCGGTGGCCTCTGAGCTTGCAGCCGAAGGCATCCTTATCCGCAGCGCGGATCCCGGAGGCAACAACACCCTTCGCAGCGGCAAAAAATCAGGCATCCCGCTGTGGTTAAAACCCATTACGCGCTTGTTCTTCCCCGAGCCTACCCATGGGGCAGGCCTGCTGTATCAGGCGGCTCTGGGTGAACACAGCGGCAAGTCCGGTGTCTTCCTGATCAAGAATCAGGTACGACCGCTGAAATTCACAGAGCATAGCAGTCGTATCTTGAAAGATGTCCGGGCCATTTACGAGCAGGAATTCCTTCAATCCGGCGACGCATAATCGCTGCTGCTGGTGAAGAAGCAGCAATTGGCACACGACGCGATCAAGCCACAGCTCCCGATACGGAGGGCTGTGGCTTGACGATGCGCTGCATTTGTTTTATTTTATGCTAAACTGCATTCCAATCCTGTTCATTGCAGCTCCGCCATTCGTCCGAATTCCCGCAGCAGCCGTAAATTCTCAATCACGATATGTGCCTTCCACCAATTCTCACTGACAGCATACTCACGTTCATATCCTTCCCAGCCCCAGGTCAGCTCCCAGACCCCTGCGGCATTTCGGGTCTCCAGCAGATAATCCAGCTCCTGGTGCAGCAGCCCGCCGAGTTCAGCGTACCCGGGACTATGCGGCGAATGGACGAACGCTGACGGTCTGCAGCCATACCCGTTCCAGTTCCCCTCATCGCGGCTGATCAGCCGTGCGCTCTGTACTTTGAAGGCTTTTTGCAGCTCCACATAGGGGAAGTGCTCCTGCAGCCCGGCCCAGGTGATGCAATGCAGCAGCGTATCCACGCATTTCAACGGATGCATCTCAATCACAGGGTCATGCAGGAAAAGCTCCGTCAGCTCACGGGCAATCCCTAGTCCGTTGGCATACAGCCCGCTATCCTTGGGAGCAGCCTTCAGAATGAATCCGGCCAGAATAGCTGTAGGGTTATACATACTGTGGGAGGTACTATCCGAGCTTGTATGCCACCAGGGGGCATGAGGATAATCGTTATTGGAAGCTACGACATTCTTCCATGTGCGGCCATCCATATCCACACCGCTGTCCAGGTATTTCAGAATTCCCTGCACCAGCGGATGCCCGTTATCTGCAAATTCCAGCTCCAGCAGCCTCTCTACCGCCGTAGCGGTCTGGATGGGCGTGGAATTCGGATTCCACGCGTCCGCTTCCAGGGCATGGCCGAAGCCCCCATCCTCATTCTGATAGGCGGACAGCGCTTCCAGTACCGGCGCAGACCCGCCCCCCTCAAAGTGAAATCTCCATCGCGCCAGGTCCAGCGGACGGGCATTGCGGTACATCCAGCGCCTGATTCCCTCATACTCCTCCAACAACAGCTTCATATACATTCTCCTTATATTCCTATATTGTTATCTTTCCTACTATTCTAAGAGTTTTCCAATATAATACAAGGGAATTTCCTGCTTGAATTTTCACTGCCCCAGATCCAACTAATTACTAATTCCGGTATGTTACAATAAAAACTACCCCGGCGGACTAAAGGATATTATAACGGGTATACATATATATGGAACGATTTGGCTACCATGTCAGTCTATCCGCAAATTCATGGAGGAGGGTCTTATGAACAGCACTTCCGGCAGTACAAGAGGCACTTTCAAGTTCATCAAGCAGCTATGGGTGAAAATCAACGACGATGATGTCCAGGGCATCGCTGCGCAGCTGACCTATTATTTAATCCTGTCTTTGTTTCCTTTTCTGATCTTCATCATGACCCTGATAGGGTATGCGAATATCTCCCTGGAGAAAAATATAGGGCAGCTGGAGCAGATCATGCCCGCCGAAGCCATCTCTATTATAGAAGAGATTCTGCAGGATGTGTCCGCCGGACGCAGCCAGACGCTGTTGTCCTTCGGGATGCTGGCTACCCTGTGGGCCGCCTCCAAAGGAATCAATGCCATCATCAAGGGGCTGAACCGTGCCTACGAGATTGACGAGAGCAGAGTGTTCTGGAAAATCCGGGGGATCGCCCTGCTTGCTACCTTGACGATCGGGTTCGTTGTACTGCTCAGCATTCTGCTTCTGGTCCTCGGCAGCTGGCTTAAGACGCAGGTCTTCCTGCTGGTTGATCTTCCCTATGGATTCCAAAAGCTCTGGGATCTGCTCCAATACGCGATTCCGCTGCTCGTGATGTTCATCGTCTTCACCCTGCTGTACTGGATCGCTCCCAGCCGGAGACTGGCGCTGCGGGAGGTAATGCCTGGGGCGTTGTTCACCACCATCGGCTGGATTACGACCTCGATCCTGTTCTCCGTATACGTCAATCAATTCAGTGATTTCTCCAAAACCTACGGCAGTCTCGGAGGCGTAACCGTGCTGCTAATCTGGCTATATATCAGCTCTTTTATCATCCTGGCCGGAGGCGAGATCAATGCGGTCCTGCTGAACCGCAAGGTGAAGAGTATGCCCCTCAGCACCTTCAAAGGGCAGAAGCTCCCATGAACACCTCCCTGATTGACGCCATTACCAAAAGCCCGCTCCGCACCTCCTTCTATCATTTCACCCGGGCAGTGAATCTGCCCTCCATGGCTGCCTTTGACACCATCTATTCCTCTGCCGTGCTGAGTCCCGCCCATGCAGCCGGAGAGCGGCGGACTGCGGCGCACCGGGTAAGCTACGCCGGGCAAGCCGCGATTCTGAATGCCCATCTGCGAATTACCCCCGAAGCCATGGCCCCAGGCACAACGGCGGAGGAATTCCGCCGCTGCCTGGACCGTCATGTGTTCCTGTGGCCGACCTGGCGCGATTGCCTCGCAATGGCTGCAATGTATTCGCGCAGAGAGCCGGGCGAGGTCTTCGCTGTGCTGAAGCTTGATGCCCGCAGAGTCCTGGCTGATCACTACGCCCGCATCAGACTATCCAAATACGATTCCGGCAGCTCCCCCAGGTTCCCGCACCGGATGGCGTACCGCAAAAGCTGCAGGATGCTGTTGCCCCTTGCAGAGTTCATGTCCGCATCCGGGCGGGATATTCCCGTCAAGCCGTCCGAGATCAAGGAGGTGCTGGCCCAGGACAAGCTGGCCCCACTCAGCCAGTATCTACAGGCAGTCTACTGTTCACAGCCCCAGCTTGTACCTGAGCTCTGGCAGCCATTGTGCCGGCCCCTGCTTCTTTCGCCAATATAACTCTGCTACCTCATCTCGCTCACCTCAAGTTGATTTATATGTCGCACCGTGATATAGTCATGATATGACATAGTCACAGCATGACATATTCTTTTATAGCCATGACTTGGCACAACGAATTGACGAAGCAGGTGAACGCGATGTCCGCAGCACAAAAGGTTCTAAAAAAATACGTCCCCATGACCGAAACGGCCTTCTATATTCTGTTATCCTTAACCAAGCCGCGCCACGGATACGGAATCATCAAGCATGTGGATGATCTGTCGGAAGGACGGCTACGGCTGGGCTCCGGTACGGTGTATGGAACCTTGACCAAGATGAATAAGGATGGGCTAATTACCGTATTTGCCGATGAAGAGAGAAAGACGGTGTACGAGGTGTCTGAGCTGGGGAAGGAAGTCATGCGCGCAGAAATCGGCAGATTAAAGGAACTTCACCGCAACGCCGTCACCAGTGAGGAGGAATTTCAATGAGAACTGTATTTCGGCCCTTTTGGAGCTACGATCTGCCGGGGACAGAAGCCTGGTTAGCCGATATGGCCGGCAGGGGATGGCGTCTGGAGGAATGGAGCTTACTGCTGCGGCGCTTTACCTTCCGGAAGGGTGAACCCGCCTTGCTAACTTATCAGCTGGCTTATCATTCATCCAAGCATTCATCCATGTCTCCTTATCTGTCCGCAGAGGGATGGAGCAGGCGGCTACAGCAAGGGAAGTGGAGCCTGTACGAGAATGATCGGTCCCCGTCACAGATTAGCGCCTATCCTTCACGTAAGGATGTCCTGAGGCGTAACCGCATCATCTCCTATGTTTTCACGGGAATTCTAGTGTATCTGCTGCTCATTGCACTGATTCCCCTGCTTGCTCTAGGCTTAACCTACTCCAACGATGCTCCTATCCGCATTCAGCCCAGCCCAATGTGGGCGGCAACCTGGACGGCCGCTGCCTTGGCAGTACTCCTGCTGGTACTTGCCATTTATTCGCTTATCAAGCTCCGGGCAGCCAACAGGGAACTTCTTCAAGGGCACACGGACATGAAGAAGCCTCCCGCAACGCCTAAGCCTGCCGGCACTACGATGGCACGGATGAAGTTAGGCTGGATGTATGCCCCTGACCGGCTGGAGCAATGGCTGGAGGACAAGGAGCTGGACGGCTGGAATCTCTATAAAGTAGGCTTCGGAGGAACATTGTTCCATTTCAGCAAGGGCCGTCCGCGCCGTATGAAATATCACGCTGACTATCAGGTCGTTGCGGGTGAAGGGTATTTCGAGCTGCATCAGGAGGCAGGCTGGTCTAAGCTCTACAGCTCTCCCTTCTCTCTGCAGAAGTGGACCCTATGGGGCCGGGAGGCTCCGGACTCCGCCGGACACCCGGAGCAGCTCTACAGTGATCCATTCCACCGCCTGAAGCACGCCCGGAAGATCGCCTTGAGCTATAGCGCGCTGTTCCTGCCCATTATGCTGCTCTATAGTGTGAATGTAATAGCCTTCGTGGACGGGCTGGTGCGTGACGGTTTTACCTCATTCCGGGTATGGAACACTTCCCTTCTGTTCCTCTGTATTCTTCTCTTCGGCCTGCTGACCGGAAGATCCTGGTTGTATTACCGCCGGCTTAAGAGACAATAAGGGCTTAGCACATACAGAGACGGCCTGCTCATATCACAAAAAAAGGCGTATCCCGGAAGTCCTCTCCATAGAGTGGAGCTTTCGGATACGCCTTTAATCTTGTGTTCAATTAGAAGAATTGCGGGTACTGCTTGGACATGCTCTGGACCCGGTCCAGCAGCGTATTGGAATGCTCCATCACGACCTTGCGCATCCCTTCCACATCCCGCTTGCGGGTAGCCGCTACCATCTTCACATGCTTATCGATGTCGGACGGCTGCACCCCTTCCATCTTCCCGTAGAGCAGACGGATACGGTTATAATGGGATGCTACCTCTTCAATGGTGAACCAGGACAATTCTTCCCCGGCCGTCTGGAAGATCAGCTGATGGAACCGGTTGTCCTTAATATAGAATTCTCTGAAGTATTTCTTGTCCATATATTTCTTCTGCTTATTAATCAGTTCCTGCATCGTATCTGCTACCAGCTCGCTGCACTTGCGGATGAACTCATCGATCACCGCAGATTCAAGCGAGGTGCGGATGAACCACTCCTCACGGACCCGTTGCAGATCGATCTTGGAGACTACCGTTTTGCGCTGAGGATATATTTCCACCAGTCCTGACTGTTGAAGACGGACCACTGCTTCCCGCACTGGTGTGCGGCTGACGCCATAGCGTTCAGACAGCTTCTGCACACTGACATCCATTCCTGGCTCGAGCGTCATATTCATGATGTCTTCTTTTATTCTATTGTAAGTTACATCATTCAGTGAATTGCTGTTATTCATAATCTTCAACGGCTTCCCTACACCTTCCCTGAACTCACTCCTAGTACATCACGGGTTATTGTCTCCGCACTAGCTGAATCGTAGCTGTAATACAACAGAACATCCAGAATAAACGGCGAGTATCGCAGTCTGTTCAGCTCCTGTGTAAAAGCCATGGCTCCAACTTCACTTAAGGTGCGTATTGTAGAATAATTCTTCAGGCCCAGTAGCTTCCACAGCAGAATGCGCTCGGTCCGGGTGTATATTTCCTGTGCAAACCGGTCTTCTACAAAATGATAAATTTCGTGGCCAAGGATAGTATTCATTATACCAGCTTGCGGAAAAAGTTCAACTAGACCAGGCCCCGCCTCCCGCATCTGCTCCGCCGCTCTGCGCAAGGGTTCATCCATGATTTCGATCCGGTCGGGAGGGGTATAGGAAGCGAACAGCACACGCTTGCCGGTCATGAGCGCATCCTTGAATTCCAGCTTCAGGTTCATACGTTCAGCAAGCACCCGGACATCACAGGTCCCATATTCAAGCATCATCCGCTGTGCATATTCGGTGCCGCAGGATCTGGCCTGCTTCAACATTTCCCGCTTCGTCTCCGGCGGAATACGCCGGTTCAGGATGTCTCTCCTGAAGGCATACATTCCCCAAGCCTCATCGTCAACCTCCAGCAATGGATTCAACAGCTCTCCCAGCTTCGTCTGTACTTGCATACGTCCTCCTGTCTACACGTTCTTCCGCGCGGCTCTTAGCTCTGCTTGATATTGGCCGCCACAACAATAACCTCCGTGTCCGGCTCGAACGTGGATATCTCAATGTCCATCAGCAGCTCCAGCTGCTCGAAGTCTGAGGCGGTAAAGTCCATCACCCGTGCGCCGATACACAGGTAGAAGTCGGGTCTTGCGATCAGCTCCGTCTGGTAGACGGCCATTGCCTCCCACAACTGCTTAACCGCGCTGAGATAGTCCCCGGCTGTTGTCTTCAGCGCCATGGCCCGGCCTCTCTGCACCTTGATGAAGCCCTTGGTGTCCAGGATGCGAACCGCGCCGGCTTCACCGGCTTTATCCATTTTCTCGCCGAAAATACTAACATATCTAGTCTTCTGCAGCAGCTCCGTCCGCTCTACAGGGATGCGCATATCCTGGGCAGCCAGCTCCCGCAGCTCCGCTTCATCACATTCCTTCAGCAGCTCGGTCGTCTTCACCTCGGTAGAACCGGTAGCGATCGCGGTCACCTTTGAGGTCTGCGGATCTATATCGATATGAATTTCGATGCTCTCCGGGGTCGCTCCGCTCTGGATGGCCTTGTTCAAGGCTTCCATCTTCAGGGCGGCAATCACTTCCTTGGACGGGGACGGAATAATCCGTTCCACCACATCGCGGACCATCGACAAGGCAACTCCGATCGAAGAGATAACCTCGGCATTCTCGGGGATGCTGTATTCCAGGCCCATTTTCTCCGAAAAATAGACGATCAGCGAAGCCGCTCCGCCGCCCACGCCGACGAGGGAGATCTGATCCTTCTCCAGCTTGTATTTCTCAGCCAGCGCCAGAATGATCGGCTCGATCTTGGCATAGGCCTTCTCCATAATCTGCTTGGCGATATCCTCTACCGTCGTTCCGCAGTATTCCGCCAGTGCCTGTATCGCCCTTCTGGCCGCTTCCACATTCCCGTAGGAGAAGTGCTCCGGCTTCACCAGTCCCAGCACATTCGCCGCGCAGGAGTTCGTGATCGTCACCCGCTCCCCGTTCTCCAGCCGGATGGCCACATAATCAGCAGGATCACCCGGCTTCGGAGAAAAGAATTCGACCTGCGCTCCCTTGATCTTATCCGGATCGGTGAATACCGAATAATCCAGACCGCCGATATGCGCCGATCTGGGTCCGACATCGACCACTCCGCTCTTGTTCGCCCGGATCATGGACCCGCCGGCCACGCCGAGCACCCGTACATCCAGGGAATTGACATAGGTCGGATGACCGCCGACGATGGAATAGTCGATAGCCGGGCGGCCGTTTTTGATCACACCGATATTGGTAGTCGTGCCGCCGACCTCGAAGTACACCCCGTTCGACGCTCTCAGATACATCAGTGAGCCCATGACCGAGGCCGCCGGTCCCGACAGCATCGTCAGCACAGGCCGTTTCTTCATCTCACTGATCTCCATGACGCCGCCATCGCCTCTCATAATCATCAGCGGAACATGGACCCCGGCCTCCCGCACAGACTTCTCTGTGGAATTGGCGGTATCCAGCATCTTCGGCAGAATGCTTGCATTAATTGCCGCCGTCCGCGTTCTGCGGGTCAGCCCGTATAATTTTGTGATGTCGGAGGCCATGGTGGTCGGCATGCCTTTTTTCTCTGCTTCTATATAGACCAGTTCCTCGGGCCGCCCGTTATCTACGCCAAAAGCCATCGAAGGCACAATCACCTGTGCCCCCTGCTGCTTGAGTTCATCGATGACCGTCAGCACAGAGGCTTCGGACATTTTTTTAACATTAAGGAAGCTATTGTAGATCTTGATCTCCTTGCCGTTGCCCAGGTCGATATTCTGAAGCCGGGTCTGACGCTTGGCGAGCCAGCCCTCCAGACCGCCCTTCGCCAGGCCAATAATGCCCACCTGTGCAATATCTCCCTCGATCAGCGCATTCGTTGCCTGCGTGGTACTGTGGGCCACGAACACTACATCCTCCGGACGGATATTGTTCTCCTCCAGGCAATTCTGGAAGCATTTCACCACACCTGCGGCTACGCCTGTGGCATGGTCATGCGTCGTCTTCACGGACGATTTGCCGATAATCTCATGTGTCGCGTTGTCAATCGCAACTGCTTTGGTATGGGTTCCCCCCACATCGATACCCATTCTAACCATTGTACTCATATGATTTCTCCGTTTCTCTTCATTAATAGTAGACCCAAGTGAAATTTGAAGCCTAACCGTCACTGCGGTGAACATTTGGACTTCCGGCCGCTGTTGTCTTCAAATTTCTTGATTTGTACCGCTGTTCGCGGTGGAAATCCGCAGACAAAGGCGGACGCTACCGCTCCTACAGTTCCAAATTTCCCCTTCGTTCCTTATAGCTTCTCGTTATTGACTTGAGTACTACTTATTGATTAATGCTAAGCAGTGCTACACGCTACACCAAATTGCCATACATGAAGAACACAACCGCGCAGAGAATAATTCCGATGATCCAGCCGGTAGGAATCGACATCTTCATATATTCCTTGGCCGGAACCTTCGTATAGCCGAAGCCCCAGGCCACCCAGGACTGTGTAACGTCCAAATGCTGCGGTGCTACTGTAGTAATGGCGAACAGCGGATAGAGGAATTGTACAGGCCAGGCGGCGGTTGCTACCACGACAGCCAGGATGGCCGAACCGGAGCCGACCAGGTTCATCGGGCCGCGGAAGAAGCCGAGCGGTGTCAGAATGGCGAAGACAATACACAAGAGCAGCGCGGTCTGGGGCATTGCGCCGTCCAGCAGGGTTTTGAAATAAGGGGAAGCATACGTGGCCGCATTGTTGAACATCGACAGCGTAAGCAGGAAGCCGATCATCGGCGCTACATCAATGGCTCCGTCCGCGAACTGCTTCGACAGCATTCTGCAAACGCTTGCAAAACCACCCTTCAGCTTACCGCAGGTTAGCAGGGCGAACAGGGCGGCGAAGATAAATCCAAAAATGATGGGAACCTTGAGCACCACCACACCCACTACCGGCAGAATGATCGAGATCCAGGAGATAGCAGGTGCATCTACAGTAGCTCCGCTATCCGGTGTTGCCGCCCAGGCCCGGGAGAGCTTCCGGTTCATCATCAGGTTGGATACTACCAATACTACAATCAGCGATACAGCCATAGCGATCATGCCGAATTTGAAATATGTATTATAGTCATAGCTGGCATAGCTTTCATTGGCTGTTGCAAATATCGCCTGATATTGCTTAAAGTTCACGATATTCCCGAAGATCCCCGCCATGATTGAGCCCATGAAGGAGAACAAGGCAATCGGGGAAGGAATTCCTAGCGAGAGCATGATCGGCAGCACGATGACGGCAATGGAGATTACCGGGCCGATACCGGTCATGGATGTGAAGATTACAGCGGTAACGATACACAGCAGAGACATGGTAATTCTTGGTTTGTCTCCCCCAAGCTCTACAACCTTACGAATCAGAGTAGCGGCAATCCCGGTGTCGATCAGGACTCTTCCGAAGAAGGCGCCGAAGAAAATATTAACCAGGATCGCCTTCCCGTAATTCTCAGGCCCCGTCTGGAACACGTTCGTCAGGACGTCAATGAACGTTTTGCCCTCCATCACGGAGGTAGGATGAATGCTATTTCCGATCAGGGCAATCGAGGTCCACAGTACTGACATGACGAAGAAGCCGACCATAAGGTTATACCCCTTGACGCAATACCACACCAATCCAAAAAACGATAAGACCATAATGAAACCGATTACAACATTAGCCACATCCACAAAATAACCTCCTGAAGTAGGATAAATGAGTTAACATGCTAACATGCTATTTATGTATACTGACATGTTAGTTTGTCACGTGAAAATATTAACATGCTACTTCATTAGGCGTCAATACCCTTCTGCATGTTATTTCCAAACACTTCAAAACAAAACAGAGGCTGCAGATGTAATCCATCCTGCGCCTCTGTTCATGTCTATATTCTTCAGTTATCCTTGTTAATCACCTGGTTAATCACCTGGTCACGATAGCGCTGAAATTGCTCCCAGGATTGCTCCGCTGCTTCAGGCTGCTCAAAGTCGATATAGCCGGAATCCGATGTATCCAGCGCATAAGCCTCCAGTGTCTCACAGACCAGCCGGATCGTCTCCATCACCGTTCCCCCGCCCCGGACATGCAGCATGATGGAATTCACGAGCTCCTCTTCGCCTGTGTTGAACTCGATCGAATATCCCTCGCCCTCAAGGAAGCCCCAAGCCTTATCCCGGTAATCCAGATTCGGTATACGACGGGTCAGCTTCTCAATGATTTCATCACGTTGTCCCAGGGGAGGCACTGGGGGCTGCTCCTCCTCCGGCGCTTCAAAATCGTACTTCTCTTTCATGATAAATACATCCCAGCTCATATGCGCTCACTCCTGTCATTATAAACTCCAGTACTTAGACTACTTATTACCCGATTCGTCCACTCTTATCAACTCAAACGTGGCAGCTTCGATCCACAGGATCAGTTTGCTATGATTCACATCCAGGAACCCTAGCGGTATACCCAGCCCCGGCGAAGCTTCCGCTATGTCAATGACTGTCATTTCATCGTTGATTCCGATAATGGGCAGATCCAGTTTGTTCACTCTGTAAAAGGAATCCCTGTTATAATGTCTCTGGGTTATGCTGTAGCGGGGATTGGTTAACTCGTATTGGTACGCTTCATAGCCCTCTAGTCCCTTGGAGGAGAAGTAATCCTGATGAATCACAATCTCATCTCCAATGATGTCCTGCCCTGTCGGATATTCAGATGCGTCATTATAGGAATTCGCGAATCCCAGCAGCTTGTCCACCTTCCAGGTTCCATAGATGAATTCCTCCGTCGCCTGATCCAGCTCCATTCGCCCGATAAAAGGTTCGGAGGTATTGAGCGGAATCAGATTCTCCTCTTGCTTAGCATGTTCTGATGGTGGTGCTGGAGTGACCGGAACATGCTGTGCGCCTGCCGGTTCTGCCGCCTGACTGCATCCAGCCAGGCAGACCGCCAATATGGATATTTTCAGTATCATCCCTAATCTTGTGATCATGGTAAGCCTCCCGCCTGCTTCAGTCCTTCAACCTTACCATCCGCTGGAAGCAAAGAATAAACAGACAGGTTACAATACCGGAACAATCGATTCATCAGCCGTTCTGCATAGATAAAAATTTCGTTAGATCCTTCTCCAGCTGCACAACCTCCTGGTTCGCAGCATTCGCATAATCCGGCAGCAGCATATCTTTAACCATTTTCGTGCGTAGCCAAGCAATGAAGAGAACATCCAGTATGAAGCTTGGGAGCTTTGGGACTATTGTGAAAAGTGGCGGATCAACGGCAACACCCGCTTGTTTTATTTTCCTGAGGTACGCTTTGAGAGTAACTGTTATTTGACGTGCCGTCTTTCGGGTTCGGGCCGGGTCTGCGTTTCCGCCGTACAAACTGCCCAGCAGAGCAATGTCGGATACGGAATGGGTGATTAGAAACGCCTGCATCTCTTTTTTGATAACGTAAGGAAGCTTGGCGGCTTGAAATACTTGTGCGAGCTTTAAGACGCGCTGCGTCACTGCGCCGTTCACTTCGCCAAATGAGGTGGCCACTAGAAACTTGGGCATGAACCGGGCGTACAGGACCCCATCTTTAATCTGTCCGCCGAAGCCGGGAAAAGCAGGTAAAAGTCTATCCCCTACAATCCCACGCCACGAAGAAAACCCAATCGAGCTATTGGTCATCGTAACGATATTCGGGCTTTGATTATCCTTTAGTGCTAACAACGCGGATTCGGCCCGGTCATAACGGACGGTAACGAAAATATAATCGTATACATCATCATTTTCGAGTGTATCTATAACCTTCACCGGAATCGATCTGACTGTACCTTTGTCATGGTATTGCAGACCTTTTTCTTGTAAAGATCTGAATCTGTCCGAACGTGCAAACAGGCTAACGTCAAACCCGGCTTCCATAAGCTTCATTGCATAGATGCTTCCGATCACACCTGCACCGAAAATTAAAATTCTTTCTTGCTTTGCTGACATCTTACCACCCCGCCGATTCATATTTCCGTATGATCATCCAACAACATGTTGTATGATGTGATCATAAAGCTTTAGGATTCCTTGATCAATCATCAATTTTTTAATATCTGTCGGATGATATCTTATGCACCAGCATATTCAGGAAATCTCCAACCGGTCAGGGTATAACCGCAGTACCTCTTATCAATATTTTACTGACATTTACGAATTGCTGGACGCTGTTGAAAGTAACTTGCTCCTTGACATCAAAACAGAACTTGCCGATAAAGAGCTGTCTATGCATTCGGTTCAGGATGCGCTCTCTTGTCTGGACAAAAATGACATCCCCATGGAGCAATACCTGAACATTCCGCAAAACCATGCCTTATCGCTGTACTTCATTGAGTTCTATCTGACGACGACCCTTTCTTTATTTCGTCTTTGGCTCCAAAGAGATAAGGATCTACCCCCAGAAGAATTCATCAAGTTAGCGGAGAATTTATATTCAAGAGGGGTATCGGCTTATACTGATGAAGGATTCTGATCTTCGAATGAGGACAGGAAGACCTCCATGGATTCACTGATATCAACCTCCATCCGCTCCGCCAGAATAATTAGCCACCAGATACACTCGCTAAGCTTATGTTGCAGCTCAGACCGGGTGTCGCCGCCTTTAGGCCAACGCTTCTGCTCAGACATCGTCAACCGGCCCACTAACCCGGCATCTGTCAAAAAAGCAAGCGCATCCTCTTCCACACTCCACTGTGTCCCGTGATGCTGCTGCTCCAGTCTGTGATAGCATTCTCTTATAACGAGGGAACGCTCAACAATCTCATTGAAGCTCAGGCTCTTCTTCATTTCTTCCACTTGATCAAGTCCCTCCTTTTCAAATGACTAGAAAACAATAGCATGCCTAACATGACTACATTCTGTCATATTAAAATGAAATAAATGAATTGCTGAACGCAAAAACAGGTTCTTATATCACTTAAATAAGTGACACAAGAACCTGTGTTGATGTTACCTATGATGCGGTCAAGAGGACTCGAACCTCCACGATATTGCTACCACTGGCACCTGAAGCCAGCGCGTCTGCCAATTCCGCCATGACCGCATATTCAGTTGACTTGCTTTCGCAGTCACAAGATAGATCTTACCATGCCTGAATTATGGAGTCAAGTTTATTTTATTGTAAATTGCTATCCATAAATTGCAAGTAAAATATTGCTTTTATTTGCGGATTCGGTGTATAATGAGAACAAAGGTTCGCATACTATAAATGAGGTGATTTATAATGGCGATTACCAAGAGACACCCCCTAACTACACCAACCATCCCTGAGAATATAACCAAAGATGAATTGTCCCTGGTCAGAAGCTATCTGCTGCTAACATTTATTCATAAAGTATTTGAACGGGACTGCCGTGCCATCGGCAAGAGCGGTCTGTTCAAGACTCCCCAGCTCTACATGGAGCTGGTATCCAGCGCTACCAAGAAGACATCCCTGATGCTGCAGGAGGTTACCCGCGAGCTTACCGTGAGCCAGCTCAAGATCAGCACTGTGCGCCAGGATCAGCGCGGAGTTACCGCCGAGTATAACTGCCGGGGCTATGTTGGCGAGATCCATATTCTATGGCCCGGCTTCCGTAATGAAATGATGCAGCGTATGCGTGCCTACCTCGGACTGGGTGCCGAGCTTGCCTCCGTCCTTCCCCGGGAAGAACAAGCCGAACAGTTGGCGATGTCCATCTAAGCCGCACCTTGTAATGGATTGTACTGCTGACATAAGAGCCTCGTCCTATTCTGGACGAGGCTCTTGGTGTGGGTGCAGATCAATATATGATACGTTGGTGGTGAGCGGCTATTCCAGACTTTATAGTCTGGAATACTGGGGACCTATACTCGGTTTTTCGATTACATCTGGCCCAGGTGCCTCCACGCGAGCCATTGTAATCGGTTTTTCGATTACATTTGGCCCTGGTACCTCCACACGACCCATTGTAATCGGTTTTTCGATTACATTTGGCCCTGGTACCTCCGCACGAGCCATTGTAATCGGTTTTTCGATTACATTTGGTCCAGGTACCTCCACACGACCCATTGTAATCGGTTTTTCAATTACATTTGGCCCTGGTACCTCCGCACGAGCCATTGTAATCGGTTTTTCGATTACATTTGGCCCTGGTGCCTCCACGCGAGCCATTGTAATCGGTTTTTCGATTACATTTGGTCCAGGTACCTCCACACGACCCATTGTAATCGGTTTTTCGATTACATTTGGTCCAGGTAGCTCCACGCGAGCAATTGTAATCGGTTTTTCGATTATATTTGATCCAGCTTCCTTCGCGCGAGCAATTGTAATCGGTTTTTCGCATACATTTGGCACAAACGGCAACCCGGTCCCTTCCTGCCGTTCACCAGTTCGACGCCCGTCCTTACTTTAGAACCTTCTCCAGCTGCTTCGATCCTGCCTCCGGGAACAGCTTAGCCGTATGCTCCATAATCCGCTCCCTGGATGACACTGGCTGATCATTGTAACGCGAAGTCACATAGTCTGTTCCAAATACATGCTCGCTCACGGCATACCGCCCGATTCCCCAGCCGTAAGGACGGCCATGCTTGTCCTGCTTATACTCGAATTTGCTGGCTGTAATGTAGGTCTGCATCTGGAGCAGCGTCATGGCTGTGTCGAAGCCTTTCGCACCTTTGGCCGCGAAGCCGGACAGCCCTTTAAGATCACTGGAGAGCAGCCCCGCCTCATGCTCCAGCAACACATCCATGATTCGTTTGCTGGCCATAGAGGCCAGTCCGTCATCATATCTGGCATCGAAATCATAACCGTCCCGGCGGTAATTCGCGAAGTCCGGGTACCATTCTCTGCTGATGAACCCGGCCTTCTTGTTAAAGAGCTTCGCATAAGCGATCTCGCCCCCAGCCGCAATCTCCTCGCGCCACTCCCACGGCCCTTCTACACCCTTCACGAACCAGTAGCCTGCAGGAGTGCATTCCTCCAGAGAGAAGCCTGCGATCTCGCAGCGAAACATGGGCAGGTAACCGATCTCCCGCACCAGCGCGGCCAGTTCCCCGGCATTTTTAATTATAGGCAGCTTCATCGTTGTCCTCCAGGCTGATAGGTCCAGCCTTCGTCTCCATGGTAGATCATCTGCTTGCTCATTCCGCCATCGATTGTAATATTCTCGCCCGTTATGAATCCCGCAGCCTCACTGCACAAGAACAGCACCATGCCTGCGATATCCGCCGGAGTTCCTACCCTTCCCGCAGGATGCTGCAGCCGATCCGGCTCTGTATGAACCGGCTCTGCCGATTCCTCTGTACCGTGATAAGTGGTGGTATCAATCCAACCCGGGCTGATTGCATTAACCCGCACTTTGCCGCTAAGACTTACACTAAGGGCGTGGGTCAATGCGCCGATCCCGCCTTTGGCCGCTGTATAGCTCTCGGTATCCGGCTGAGACATCCGCTCCCGGCTGGAGGAGATATTCACAATAGAGGCTCCTTGGGCAAAATGCGGCTTAAGCCGCAGCGTCAGGTAATAAGGCGCCGTCACTCCGATCCGCTGCACATACTCGAAATCCTCATAGCTGCATTCTGATTGCAGCCCTTTACGGCTGATACAGGCATTGTTAATCAGGTAATCCACCTGTCCGTGGCGGCTGATTACCTGTGAGATGAAATCATCCAGCACCGGCTGTTCCGCAATGTCTCCCTGATAAAAGAACAGACGCTCTCTTCCATACTTGGCCTCCAGCCAGCGTCCGGCAGCAAGATCCGTATCGATGCAGGCAACCACTGCTCCGGCCTTCAGTAATTCCTCGGTGAGGCAGCGTCCGATTCCGCCTGCACCTCCGGTAACGATCGAAATTTTATTGTGATGGCTCATCTTGACCTCCATTCTCCGCTCATTCCGGGGTATAGGCTTCCGGTCTCGGCTCGCTCACCGGCTGATACAGGTATCTCCGGTCCAGCTTCACCACATGCTTGTTCGGACGCCGGATCATCACCTGGGTCTCGTCCCAGGCCAGCACGATTCCCCGGATATCATTGCTCGCCAGCCCGTCGCGTACAACTCTTATCCGCTCACCGGAAATCCGGTAGGCATCCAGTTGTTCATCACTTATCATAGTATTCTTACTCCCCTCTCTGTGCTTAGCTTGTCCAATTTAACTCTGAATCCGGTCATGAAAAAGACCCAAATGAGAATCATCCGGGTCTAGTTATCTTTCAAAAGCAATCTGTATGTCTTATGAAGTTCCTATATCAGCGCTTCATTCTTCTCAAACCAGAAGTCAAGAACTTTAGCGGACATCACACGTTGTTCCAGATATTCGACCTGATGCTCTGTGAATGTCTGTCTCCAGCTATACGACAGTTCTTCACACAAACTTGTGATTGTCAAAAGCTCTGACCAAGCAACATAACGTTTGTACCAGAAAAACTGAGGATGTTCGATCATATAGGGATACAAATCGTCGAACTCCGTGTGTTTGCAATCCAGCGCACGTTCGAAGTGATCCTTAGCCTCGGTTAGTTTATCAATAAAAAATTGCTCTGTCACCGGTTCATTCCCCATTGTGACGCCTCCTCTCTCATGTCTAATTTTTATTATAAAGGAAAACTTATAGGGTGAAAAGCAGATGTTTCAAAAATAGGCTGTGTTCCTGTTATTGTCACTTCAGCCTTATCCAAAAACAATCGTCCCGTCATTAAGAGAGGTGATATCAACAAGAGACTCCAGACGGATTCCCTGTTCCCGGATCGTGCGGGCACCGGCCTGGAAGCTTTTTTCGACCACTACGCCAAGGCCCACCAGCTCGGCACCTGAACGCTGGATAATCTTAATCAGGCCGCGCGCCGCGTCGCCATTGGCGATAATATCATCGATGAAGAGGATTTTGTCATCCTCCGAGATGAACTGGCGGGACAGCATAATGTCCGTAACAATCCCTTTGGTAAAAGATGGAACCCGTTCACACAGAGCGTCGGGATCAGCCAGCAGCGTTTTTTTGCGCCGGGCAAACACCAGCGGCACCTTCATCTCATAAGCGGTGGCAAATGCCACGGCAATCCCCGAGGATTCCACAGTCACTACGCGAGTAACTCCAGCCTCAGCAAATCTGCGGGCAAATTCCCGTCCCATTTCCATCGTCAGCATCGGATCGACCTGGTGGTTGAGCAGTCCGTCCAGCTTCAGCACCTGATCCGAGACGACAATCCCTTCCTCCAATATCCGCTGTTTCAATAATTCCATCATTGTAAACCTCCATTACACTTAATAGACGTTCCACCGAAATCGCACCTGTTCGTCCAGGCGGAAGTCATGTCCCTCTGTTCCTCATCATAACCTGTACTATGCGGACTACACAAGGCTATATCCTTGCAGGCCCCGCAATTGTAAACTTCGCAGCATTCATAAGGAGGCTAAGCATGAAGTCACATCTCCGCACATTACAGATCGCTTTCACTTATATTGGCACCATTGTCGGCGCCGGATTCGCTACCGGCCAGGAAATCCTCCGTTTTTTCACCAGATACGGCCACTGGGCGCTGCTGACGATTCTATTCTCTGCCGCTCTCTTTATCTGGCTGGGCACCAAAATGATGATCATCGCCCGGAAAATCTCTGCGGACTCGTATGAGGATTTCAACCGCCACCTGTTCGGAGCCAAGGCCGGGACCATCATCAGCCTGTTTACCATGATTATTCTGATCGGGGTGAACAGCATCATGCTGGCAGGCGCCGGGGCGATCTTCAAGGAGCATCTCGGCCTTCCCTATCAGGCGGGGCTGCTTCTGACTATCCTCGGATCTTACTTGCTGCTGAAGCGCGGTATTTCCGGCATTCTGCAGATCAACAGCCTGGTGGTGCCCCTGATGCTTACTTTGTCGCTGATCCTTGTCTGTAATACGCTGGGCGTTCCGGGAGCCGAACGCTTCCTCTTCCTGCCCACCGATTACAGCAGTATCAACGCATGGATCTCCCCGCTGCTCTATACCTCGTTCAACCTTGGCATGGCCCAGGCGGTGCTGGTTCCGCTGGCCCGTCATACGAATGACGAACGTGCGCTGGTGCGCGGCGGGATTCTGGGCGGAGCGGGCATCGGGTTCATGCTGCTGGCGGCCCATTTTGCCATGAGCTCGCAGATGCCGGGCATCCTGCAGTTTGAGATTCCGATGGGAAGCATCGCCATCCGGCTGGGTCCGGTGGTGCAGATGGTCTTCTTGCTGCTGATCTTCATGGAAATCTTCAGCACCTTCGTCGCCGGTATCTACGGGGTAAGCGTACAGCTCCAGCAGCGGCTCCCGGTCGCCCCCGCGCTTGTCGCCCCGCTGCTGATGCTAATCTGCTATGTGTTCAGCCAGTTCGGCTTCAGCTCGCTGCTGGGCATCTTCTACCCGATCTTCGGCGCGCTGTGTCTGATATGGGTGGTCATGCTGGTGCGCTCCCCCATGTCCCCGCCGCCAGGGCAGGGCAAGCCGCCCGCAGGAGGAGCGGGCGGCAAGAAGCAGGGGATTACGATTGTCAGCATCAAGCCTGCGATCCGCACTACACGGAAATAACTGCTGCGGCAGGAATGCTGCCCGCCACAGCTTCGGCGACATGACGGTGGCAGGTCATCATGACGATCTGCCGGGAAGAAGACAGCTCGCCAAGCAGAGCCAGAGCCGCATGAAGCCGGTATTCATCGAAGTTAACGAACAGATCATCGAAGAACAGCGGCAGATTCACCTTGCTGCTCATCGTTTCTGCCAGTGCCAGCCGGATCGCCAGATACAGCTGCTCCGCGGTTCCCCGGCTGAGCAGCCCGCTGTCCAGCAGTCCGGCATCCTTATGTTCAGCCTTCAGCTCCTTATGCCCCAGCGTCATCACAATCCGGCGGTATTCCCCGTGCGTGAGCTTCGAGAAATACACGGAGGCCAGCTGCAGCACCTGAGGCTGCTTCTCCTGCTCATAGATCCGGCGTGTCCTGCCCATCAGCTCGGCCGCCAGCGCCGTTACCGCATATCGCCCGGCCAGATTACGCAGTGCCGCCCGCTGTTCCTCCAGTTGCTGGAGTGCAGTATCTTCCTTGCCGCGCTTCGTCAATGCTTCCCGTTCCTGCAGCAGCTTACCGCGCTGCTCAAGCAGTGCGCTGCGTTCCTCTTCAAGCTCGGCCGCCGCTTCTTCCGTGGCCTGACGCTCCTGCGCAAGCCGCCCGGCGTCCAGATGCTCCAGCAGACTCAGCAGCTCTGCCCGGCCTTCGTCATCCCATCCGCTGAACATTGCCAGCTCCGCTTGACGCACGGACCGCGTAACCTCTATCCGCCTCAGCCACGCAGAGGAACGGCGCAGGAACTGCTCGCCGTCCTCAGCACCGCCTTCCTCCAGCAGCTTCGAGCAGCGCAGGTTCAATTCCGCCTGCTCCCTGTGATTCGCTGCCAGCTCCTCCCGGAGTTCAGCTAGCCGCGCCTCCACACTCTCTGTGCGCAGCAGCTCAGCCTTCAGCTGATCCCACTCCCGCTTCCGCAGCTCCAGCCAGGTTAATAGGGCGGCTGGTATGGGGTGGCGGGGAGCAGCTGGAGTTGCGGGTGGATGCTGGGCGGTAGGATTGGTGGCGGGTAGCCGGTGCTGATCAGTGGGCTCGGTAGCGGGTAGCTGGTGATGATCAGTAAGCGGAGTAGCGGGTAGTGATTGCTGCTCAGTAGGCTCGGTGGCGGGTAGCCGGTGCTGCTCAGTAGACTCGGTAGGTGATGACGTCTGATAAGCAGATGAATCGCTAGCAGATAGCTGCTGGTGATGATCAGTAAGCGGAGTAGCGGGTAGCCGGTGCTGATAAGTAAGCGGAGCAGCGGGTAGTGATTGCTGCTCAGTAGGCTCGGTAGCGGGTAGCTGGTGCTGATCAGTAGGCTCGTTAGCGGGTAGCTGGTGCTGATCAGTAAGCGGAGCAGCGGGTAGTGATTGCTGCTCAGTAGGCTCGTTAGCGGGTAGCTGGTGCTGATCAGTAAGCGGAGCAGCCGGTAGCGATTGCTGGACAGCTACAAAGGAAATGGAGTTTACCCGTCCGGTCTCCGCAGCTGCAAGCAGCTTCATCCCTTCCTGCTCATATAGTGCACATTCCGCCGCCAGTCCGCTTAGCCGCGCAGACCATTTGGCCTCCTGGCGCAGCAGCTCATGGCCCTGCTCTGCCAGGGCGAAAATATCCGGCAGGCTGTCCGGGGACAGCCCTTCGGGGAGTCTCCGCTGACGCAGCCAATCTTCGTAGCGCGCCGCCAGCTCTGTGAAGCGGGCCTCCGCTTCCTCCAGTTCGCCTGTCAGCACCTGTTCCTGTCCGCTTAGCCGCTCAAGCTCCGTCCGGCAGGCCTCGGCCTCAGCCGCCTGCCGGTCTACGCGCTGGCGCCAGGTGCCCCAGGCCTCCATCAGCCGGCGCAGCTCGCGCATCCCGGCCTCCAGCCCGCCTGCGTCAGGGCTGGACGCCTTGCCGCTCTCCCGCTCCGCACCGGAGAGCAGCAGTCCGCGCAGCCGCAGCATCTCCGCTGCGGCCTTGCCCGCCTCCCCGCCGCCCGGCTCCGGCGGGGCAACCGCCGCCCCCGCTGCGCGCAGGGCGGCCCAGAGCCACAGGTCCGCTGCGGCCAGCAGGCCGAGCGCGGACCATACGCTGACCGGCGGTGCGCCGGTCAGCCACAGCGCAGGCGGCAGCAGCAGCGTAAGCGCTGCGCCCGCCTGCAGGAAACGCCGGTAGCGTGCCGCCCGGCGCCCGTTCGCGCCGGGGCGGCTGCCCCCGGCGGAGCCCTGGTGGCGCGGGGCTGACGCGCCGCCTTCCGGGCCGAGCTGCGCTTCGCGCCAGCGCTCGGCGGCCTGCTGCAGCTCGTCCCAGAGCTGCACCAGTTCACGCGGGCTGCGCGCAGCCAGGCCCGCGAAGTCCGCTGCGCCGCTGGCGTGCTCCTGCGCCAGCAGGCGCTCGGCCGCCTGCAGCGCAGCAGCGGCGGCGGCCTTGCGGGCGCGGAGGCTCAGCAGCTCCGCGCCCCGGGTCTCCATTTGCCGGTCATATCCGGCAAAGGAGGCGGCATAACGCCGCGCGGCCTCCCGGTCCGCGGCGGACGGGGTGAAGCCCGCAAGCTCTGCGGGATCCCAGCCTGCGCCAATGCTGCGCAGCAGGCGCTCCATCTGCTCCCGCAGAGCCGTCAGCTCCGCGGTAAGCCGCTGTTGCTCCGCCCGCTTGTCCTCATAGCTGCTGCGGCTGCGGTCCAGCGCTTCGAGCTCAGGCCCCTGCTCCGCAAGCAGAGGGTCGGGCGGATTCGCCTCAAGCTCTGCGGTAAGCTCCGCCGTCAGCCGCTCCAGCCGGAACGCCGCCCCCTGCAAGCTGCGCAGATCGGCTTCCAGCGACCTCCAGCGCTCCGCCCCGTTATCCGGGAACGACGCAATCACGGGAAGCTCCTCCAGCTCCAGCCGGCCTTCGCTCCATTTCAGCCACAGCTCCCGGATGTCCTGCGCCTTGCACAGCTTCATCAGCCTTGCTCCGGCGAGCTCGCGGTCCAGCTTCATCTGCTCCAGCTGCTGCTCCGCAGCTTCCAGAGCCAGGGTGTTCCCGTTATATCTCGGTAGATAGGAGCGGCTCTCCGTTACCTCCTGCTCCAGCTTCCCGATAGACTGCAGAATCCTGGCCGCCTCCTGGACCTTGCCGCGCGGCTTGTAGAGCTTCTCGGCCTCCTGAACCAGACGCTTCTCTGCCCGCATAATCTCTCCGCCGCCGCCCATCCCGGCATGGAACAGGTAGCTGCTCATTTCCCCGGACTGCAAGGCACCCAGCTCCTGCAGCTCGTCAAGCGAGACAGCGAACAGCTGGCGGAACATACTCCGGGAGATGCCGCCAAGCAGACGCCGCTCCAGCTCCGACTGATTCAGCTCCTCCGTACGGCCATCCGGATGGCTGAGTGCAATATGCAGCTTCTCTGCACGGCCCGGCCCCGCGCCGCCGGATGCATACCGGCGGATAGTCCATAATGCGCCGGACTCATCCTTTGCTTCCAGCACCCCGCCGTGCGTCCCTCCTTGCAGCGGCTCGTACCGTTCAGCCGGATTCCCCCGGCCGGGGATGCCGTACAGCATAGCACGGATGAACTGCAGGGTCGTGCTTTTACCCGCCTCGTTGCGTCCGAACAGAACCGTGACCCCTTCATTCAGTCCGATCTCCCGCTGAGCCAGCCTTCCGTAGCCATCTATCCGCAATGAATCGATCTTCATTCCTCTACCTCCCGGCCTTGCTGTCCATCGCCATCTCCTGCATCCCCAGCAGAATACGCCTTGCCTTCTTCCGCAGCATTCAGCGGCGTCCCGCCGGACTCTTCCAGTCCGCTCAGCAATGTGATTCCCAGCTCTGCTGCACCTCTCAGCCATTCCTGCTTCTCTTCGGCGCCTACGGATAATAGCAGCCTGCGCAGCTCCTGATTCTCCATCATCGGTCTCAGCGCAGTAGCGACCAGCTCGTCCAATTCTGCGGCATTCCCGTTACTGCGCCCGGCAAGCCGCAGCATTTCACCCAGGAAGCTGTCCTCCAGAAGCAAGTGCTCACGGTCAACCGCAAGTCCCGTTTCGATGGAGAAGCCTTCCGTCCAGACCAAGCCCGCATATTCCTTGCACACCGCGCGCACCGTTTCCCGCCGCTGCAGCTCGGTGAGCAGATCATCCGCCGCCCCCTTCTCAGCCAGCACCTTATGTATATCGCCCCGTCCGGTCAGGCGGAACCTGACCACAGACATCATCTGCGGGGTCTCGCTGCGGATATCCTCCACTGCATTCTCTACAGCGAGGGTCCACTCGGCCTCGTCAGTGAGCCCATCTATAGAGAGCTCACGGACCTGCCAGCGCACACTGTCCAGTTCATGGAAATCCAGCCGGACTCCCCCCTCTGCACTGACATCAACCGTATAGCAGCCCTTGGGCCCGGTCTCCTTAATGCTTCTTCCTTGAATATTGCCCGGATAGACGATAGGCGGATGCTCATGCAGAATACTCCGCTTATGAATATGCCCGAGCGCCCAATAGTCATAGCCCCTGCCGATCAGATCCTTCCGGGTGCACGGGGAGTACGTCTCATGCTGGAGATCCCCGTCCACATTGCCATGCAGCAGGGCGATGTGGAACAGACTGCTGCCCGGCTGGCGGCTGAAGCGCAGAGCTGTATTCTCTGTCACTTTGGAGGTCGGGTAGGAGATGCCGCTAACCACAGCTACCTCCCGTCCGTCTTCCCTGCGGCGGGCGGTCACGCGCTCCGGCTCACTCCCGCCGAATACCGTAACATGGGCAGGCGGTGCCGAACTAAGGCGCGGGCCGTCCAGCGGATCATGGTTACCGTGGATCAGGAATACCTGAATCCCGTGGCGTCCAAGTTCCTCCAGGGCCTCCCGGAACCGGAGCTGCCCCTGAAGTGAAGCATCCGCGACATCGTAGACGTCGCCGCTAATGACCACGAAATCCACCTTTTGCAGGGTGGCTACGCCAACAAGCCGCCCGAGGGCGGCGAAGGTGGACTCCCGGAGATAGGAGCGGATATCCTGCGGGAGATGGGCCAGACCGGCGAACCGGCTGTCCAGATGCAGATCCGCCGCATGCAGGAAACGAAAAGGAATCATAGCCTCACCCCTTCATTCCCGGCTGGAACTGTAGATAGGTTTTCTTCAGTTCATTGGCTACACGTGTCAGAGAATAGAGGCTCTTGGCTTTATCCCAAGCCGAGCGCGACAGCTCATAGCGGTAGCCGGGGTCAGTGATTACTTTTTCCAGAGCATCTGCCAGTCCCAGTTCATCATCCGGATTCACCAGCAGCCCGTTCACCCCGTCCTCAATCTGCTCGGGAATGCCGCCCACATTCGTCCCGACCAGCGCCAGACAGCTCAGCGCAGCCTCGGCAAATACCGAACCGAACGCCTCCGCCCGCGAAGGCAATACAAAGATATCGAAGAACGGCATGAATTCCTCAGGATGCAGCGTATAGCCGTAAAAAATAGTCTCATTATATATACCCAGCTCCTGCGCAAGCTTCTCCAGCTCCGCCCGGCTCGGTCCGTCACCGATAATATGCAGCACATATTCATGCCCCCGCTTCTTCAGCTCGGCACAGGCCTTGAACAGAATATCGATGCCTTTGGCCGGCACCAGACGGGTAACTGTGACCAGCTGCGGAATGTCATTCTCGTGCGGGACAGGCTTGAACCGCTTCTCGTCGAATCCGTTCGGGATCACTCCGATGCTGTCCGGCTGGTCAATATAAGGAGTCACATAATCGGCAAAAGCACGCGAAACCGTCATCAGCCGGTCACTCACATGCTCCAGCTCCCGGTAAATCGCGACCAGGAACTGATGCTCAAGCCCCCCCTCCCGGATCACCCCATTCAGAATTAATTCACGCTCATAGCTGGAGTGCAGCGTCTGAATCAAGGGAACGTCAGGATAAATTCTCTTCATGGCCAGCCCGGCAATCGGGTGATGGGCATGGATCAGGTCATAATTTTTACTCATCCGCAGCTTAGTCCACCAGATGTAATCCCGGTAGGTCTGAATGTATTTTTGCACAACAGGACTTTCGCCGTACAGTGTCCAGTCGAAGGTCTCGAAGACGATGTCTTCACGCCCCTTGCCACGGATGCGCTTAGGCAGCCAGAACAAATCCATCTCCCAGCGGCTGGACCGGAAGCGTTCCTGGAGATAAGGGATCATAGAAGATACACCACCGGGCTGCTCCGGCGGGAAGAATAGCGCTTGCAGCAAGTTCATATAGGTACATCTCCCTTTACAATTGCCCTATTTACGGTGAACACCGGCAATTATGATATAGTTGTGTATATGTACAATTACAATTTCGGGTGCTGCTACAGTTATAGGTACAGGTACGCTAAGGTTCCATATCTTAATTTTATCGGTATCCACCAGAAACAGCAACTAAGATGACAGCTTTACTTATCTTGAACTTGGACTAGAGGAGAGTGATTTATGAATGAAGAACGACTGCCTGCCGCTTACACCGCCAATATTAGAGAGATGCTGGGGGATTCGGCAGACGCTTTTCTGAAGAGCTATCTTGCTGCGCGGACCCAAGGTCTGCGGTTCAATACTTTAAAAAGCAGTGTACCTTCCGGCCGCACTGCAGCGGAGCAGGCAATCTCACAATTCGGTCTGTCACAGGTAACATGGTGTCCGTCAGGCTTTTATTACGAAGACCCCGCTCGCCCGGGGAGACATCCGTATCATACCGCCGGACTATATTATATTCAGGAGCCCTCCGCAATGTCCGCAGCCGAGCTGCTGAAGCCGCTTCCCGGAGAGATCGTTCTCGACCTCGCGGCTGCTCCCGGCGGCAAAACCACCCATATCGCCGCACTGATGCAAGGGGAAGGGCTGCTCATCTCCAATGAAATTCACCCGGAGCGGGCCAAAATCCTGGCCGAAAACGTCGAGCGGCTCGGCATAAGCAACACACTGGTTACTTCCGCAGCTCCTGGTGATCTCTCCAAAAGATTCCCTGAGGTGTTCGACCGCATTATGCTGGACGCGCCTTGCTCCGGTGAAGGAATGTTCCGCAAAGATCCCGCGGCGATAGATGAATGGTCCCCGAAGCATGTGGAGATCTGTGTAGCCAGACAGTGGGATATTCTGCAGGATGCGTATCTGATGCTGAAGCCTGGCGGCCATATGGTCTATTCGACCTGTACCTTCAACCGCCAGGAGAATGAGGAGACGATGGAGCGCTTCGTGCAGACCTATCCCGATATGGAGCTGATCGTTACGAAGCGGCTGTGGCCGCATCTGGAGCGGGGCGAAGGGCATTTCGTGGCCCTGCTGCACAAGGCGGCTTCAGCAGACCCGGCGGATTCCGCTCCGCGCAAGAGCCGGGGCAAGCGCGGTGAACGCGGCAGTGACGGTCCGAAGACAAGTGCTACGCTTAGGGAGGCCTATCAACAGTTCATGAGCTGGGCGGCGGCAGAGCTGCCCGGATTCGCCGATCGCGGCGTCCCGCTTCTCTTCGGCGAATCCCTGTATCTGCTGCCTGAGGCATTCAATGGGCGGCTGCACACCGGGATACTGGACGGGCTCAAGGTGCCGCGTGCCGGACTGCATATTGCCCATCTTAAGAAAAACCGGATCGAGCCCGCCCACGCCCTGGCCATGACACTCCGGCCGGATCAGGCGGCGCGCAGCTATGATATGACTGCGGACGGCACGGAGATTCAGGCCTGGCTGCGCGGCGAGAGTCTGCCGGTTCCGCCAAGCCTGCATGGCTGGACGCTGGTAACCGTAGACGGCTTGCCTGTAGGCTGGGGCAAAGCCAGCTCCGGCCAGCTCAAGAATCATTTGCCCAAGGGTCTGCGGATTCTAAAAGCCCATCTTGACGAGGTTTAGGCAGTTGACCAGTTCATGAAGCCTCCCTACGCATATGATGTCATTATCCCATGGCAGTCCGCCGGACTTAAGGCGGCAAGTGGGAACAGACATGAATCAAGGGAGGAATCAGACATGGGTGCAGGTGTAGGCTTCACTTCGACCGGTGCGATCTTGGTACTCTTCATATTGCTCGTAATCATTTCCCGTTCGTTGTTCGTCTAATTCCGCTATAAGCAGCACAGCACACGGACCTCAAGCAGCCCGCCCCCTTTAAGGGGGCAGGCTGCTTTTTCGATTCTCCTGATCGCGTGTGATACATATTATAAAGCCGTTTTTAATAGAACCTTAAAGCCTCATGGCACCGAATTATGCTTTATGTTTTCGCCATATAGCTCCGCTTTGTTCCCGCTATTCTCTAATTCATACCTCTTCATTCCTGTAAATTCGACAATTATTGGTATTAAATACCTATATTCGTAAAATTTAAACAATGCTAAAATATGGAATATCCACTTAGACCATACCTGTTATAATGGAGGTGATTATTTATATTAGAAGTATCGGAGGGATTACTCTGAAATCGTCTAAAAACAAGATTATGATTGTGTGCTCTGCGGTTGTAGTTGTCATGATTATCATAATAGTGCAACATTTCCTTACTCAAGAGAAACTCTCCGACTATACCGTTGTAAATGATGGTGTTGTGGTAACTAAGCAATTTAGTATCAGATCCAAAACTGCACAACAAAACACATCAGCAGTAGGATCGATTTTTGTGTGGGGCGAAAAAGCAATGGCCAAGCGCATACGAATTGTTGCTTCGTTTGAAATTGATCCCAAAGATTTCGGCGGAATGACTATCTACATTCCGAAGAAATGGTATATCGCCAACATTCTAAGCAATTTCCCTGAGAATCAAAAAACATTACTACAGCCATTTGCTTCCGAAACTGATATGAACCTAGGTAAGGAGTGGAGAAATAAGGTTGAAGTCGGTGTAACAAATCTACAAAACCCTGCAGGCGGTGGAAGTGGAATGATAATTATCGATCTAGTATCCGATAGCAAAACAATTTTACCTTCGGAAAATTTCAACATTATGGTTTCCGTTGGCTCCGATACCAAAGGCGGCGTAAGGTCGATAGGCGTCAATTCAATTAAAATCCCAATCTCTGTGAAAGCTGAGAGCAAGGATTAATGAGGAGAGATGTTAGATTATGATTAAATTCAGAAAGTCAGCACTCAAATCTATTCGTATAGCACTCATTTTATCTCTAACTCTAGTACCCACAGGAATGGCTTACGCATATGATACGCCCGTAAGTCATGTAGACGCTAGTAATTCAATTAATTGGCCTTACACTACTGGAGCTAACAAAATTGCTGCTTCTTCGTCAATTGGATTCATGGGGGCAACATGGCTTGGTACAATTAATAGATGGCATTTCGATTTCAGATTCGCGGGCACAGGGGCTAGCAGAGCGACCACAAGCCCTCCCATACCTATAAATAATAGGATCCAAATAGCAAGAATGGAGATAAAAAACACTCAAAACCCAAGTAATATGGCACTTAATTCATATACAGACCCAGCATTTATCGGTTCTGCTCCCGAATCTTCAGGATCTAACCTACCAGGATACTATAATGCAGCCTATGCAGTATTAAATTTTTCTACATTCCTCCTTACTCCCATGAGCGGTTTTCTTTATAACACTGGTAGTCTCATTGCTTCATTGCGCAATGTTTCTGACAGTAATACAACTAGTGCTTCAGCATTAACTCGTCAGTGGAACTGGTCAACCGACATTGCTGATACTGGCCAATTTTTTTGGTTTAGTGCTGATGTCCCTGCAAATACAACCTCGCAACTTTCTGCTGAATATATGCTATTAGGCACTGGATACGAGGTGTTATCCGCGGGGAAACGTTATTATAACCTGACTGCTGGTACAGCAAGAAGTAGTAATAGTTTAGCTAAGTCTGCTGCGATACAAGACAAAAACTGGAACCCAGGAATGATGACTCCCGAAGAAAAAGCTGAATGTGGGATCATAGAAATACCAAGAGATGAAATAGACCAACAAGCAAGTAAACTGAATATCGCCCCATCTGTGGTCACGAGTTTAAAGGCTTCTGATGATCAAGTATTTTATTATGCAACAAAATTTCCAGTCACTGAATCTATCCGTCCTACGAATGAGGAGCTGACCCCTAAAGAAAAATCAATACAGGATATTAATGACCAACTGGATAGAAGCGAAACCATTATTGATGCCTTCCAACGATACGATACTAAGAATACAGAGCAAGAACTAATTATCAAAGACCATGAATCTCAAGAAATAATTCTTCAGGGACTTCTTCAACGTGCAAATCAGACCGATGAGAACGACCTCAGAAGCTTAAGCGAAATTCAATTATCATTGTCGGACTTGAAGTAGAGTAGCTTCTTAAAAGCTTAAAGCGGCAAAAAAAGGGCGATTCTCCGTTATTGGAGGATCGCCCTTTTGCATTTTTGGTCGCTCGCTACTTAGCAAGAAATTAGATATGCTGAGTGTACAAGCCATCAGGAAGACAAACAATATTTCACCAGCGCATCGCGCACACCGTTCGCATTATTGGTGCCGGTGATCACATCTGCGGCTGCTTTGACCTCTACCGGAGAGTTATCCATCGCCACGCCCAGACCGGCATACGTCAGCATAGAGATATCATTATAATAGTTGCCGATCGACAGCACCTGCTCTTGCGGAATGCCAAGCTCGGCTGCCAGGTGCTTCAGGGCATTGCCTTTGGAGGATTCCGGGTGCATGAGATCAACGAAGAACTCTCCGCTGCGCAGAATATTGTATTGCTCTCCCCAAGTAGCCCACTCCCGCTGCGCTTCATCCAGAATATCGGACTGTGTGAACACAGTGAATTTGACAATCGGTTCGCGGAACTCCTCCCAGGCTGGAAGGGATGCAGGCATAATCCGGAAATGCTCATACATAAAGTGGGCTTCCTTCGTCAGGTTCTCCACATTATCCACATACATCTCAAATGCCGTATTCACATCAAAATGGATATCACGCTCGCGGCAATAGGCGATATACGGGTCCAGCCCTCTGGCGTCCAGCCCGTACTGGTGCAGTACCTTACGGTCCTTGACACTCACTGTAGCCGCTCCGTTATGGCCCAGCACATACCCCGACAAGCCCATCTCCTCCATAAAAGGAATCGAATTCTGCGGACTGCGCCCTGTGCAGAGTACAATCTGCCCGCCCTGACGCGTGACCTCAGCAACCGCCGCTTTGTTCTCTTCGCTGAGCTGATGATCATCATTCAGCAGTGTTCCGTCTACATCCAGTGCAATCAGTTTGTATTTCATACCCCATCATCCTATCTCTGTATAGTATACCGCTAGGCATTTTCCTGCTTCACCATTCATTGGCAGCTCATTGAGATCAAGCTGCTCCCGGCGTACCTAACTAAGCTTCCGTTTAACGGACTCCAAAGACGCTAATTCGGCACAAAAGGTTATTTTAAGCATCTAACGGACCCGAGTGTACTTATCTCCTCACCAGTGGTTGAAATTACGCCAAATGCCCGCCAATAAAGGCTATGGAGTCCGTTAACAGGTTAAAATCAGCCTTTTTGCCGAAATAAGCGCAGTTGAGTCCGTTACCGGCAGTTAGGCTATCAGGCTGTCAGAGGTGTATCATCTAACGCTTCAGCAGCTCCAGCTCACGGGCCGTGAGCTCCCGGCAGGCTCCCTCGGGCAGAGTCTCGTCCAGCTTCAATTCGCCCATCGACACCCGCTTCAGGAACACTACCTTCTTCCCGACAGCTACGAACATCCGCTTCACCTGATGGAATTTGCCTTCTGTAATGGTGAGTGAGATATACGACAGCACGCGGCTGCCCCGTTCTCTGCTCAGAATGCTAAGCTGCGCGGGCAGGGTCACATAACCATCCTCAAGCGTAACACCCTCGGCAAAAGCAGCCACATCCGCAGCATCGACCTCCCCCTCGACGGTGGCCTCGTAGGTTTTGGGGACATGCTTGCGCGGGGACAGCAGCTCATGTGCCAGCTTGCCGTCATTCGTGAGCAGCAGAAGACCCACGGTATCCTTATCCAGCCGCCCGACCGGGAAAGGCTCGAACAGCGCATGCTCCTGCTTCAGCAGGTCCAGAACCGTGCGGTCCCGTTTATCCTCGGTGGCGGATAACACGCCCGGGGGTTTATTCATCATCAGATAGATGAATTCCCGGTAGAGGACCGGCTCCCCGCCAACCTCTATGCGGTCCTGCTGCGGGTCTACATGGAACCCGCTGTCTTTGACGACAGCTCCATTTACTGTGATCAGGCCCTGCTTGGCCTGCTTGCGGATATCGCTGCGCGAGCCGATCCCCATGTGGGACAGCACCTTGTCAATCCGTTGCTTCTTATTTGCATTTTCTCCTGTAGCCATACTCTAAGTCCACCTCCAGCCTGCGGGATATTCGTTCTTCAGCAGCCCGTCCTGCCATTTGCCCCAGCCTGCGCTGAAGCCGTCAATGCAGACGAGGGTATAGCCTTTGTAAGCATGTCCCTCCTTAACGGACAGGCGCCCTGCGGGGATCGACAGGGTCTCCCCCTTCAGGTAGGACACCGCTTCCCCGCTGGCGCTGGATAGCGATACCGAGCGGCTGCATTCCTCAGGACGCAGTGCTGTAGCGAGCGGATGACCGGGAACAAATCTGCCGCTCTTGATCTGCCCCACATACCAGCCCGGCCGAACCGTCTTCAGACCGTCCAGCGCTTCACGCGGCAACGGGGAGATATATAGATGATCGCCGAACCATATGGCATGTCCGGGCGGCTGTGTCCCCAGCAGCTCTTGAATAAAGTCCGCATAGACCGCGAACGCTAGCGCTTCCCCGCCAGTTCGCTGTGACTGCGGACCTGGACCCGTTCCGGCTCTACCAGAGCCGGAGCCGTGTCCAGATCCGCGTCCTCCCTTGCCGCCCCGGCCGTGATCTGCCCTGCCGGGAACTGCCTTACTGTGAAAGTCTGTTTTCGCAGCCGTGCTCCGGGGCGCGGCAGACAGACTTCTCTCTCTTTTATCATTTCGTGCTTTTACATTCTCTAAAGTGTCTGTCACCGTAGCTCCATTCTCTGCTGCCCCGGCCTCAAATGCCTCTCTCGCAGGTCCGCCACTTCCGTCATGGCGCAATACAGCCATGAAATGTCCTTCCCCCTTAACCTTATGCGGCCACAGCCGCGCCGCACACGGCAGTGGGCCGAGTCCGGCAGCGAACGGGCCGGTTCCGCCTACGGGAACCAGCGAGAACTGCGGATGCCCGGACAGGAATCCGGCAATCATCTCCTCATTCTCCTCCAGAGCGAACGTGCAGGTGGAGTACACCATAGTACCGCCTGGCTTCAGCGCTGAAGCTGCGGCCTGCAGAATCTCCCGCTGCATCTCCGCATATTTGTCCGGGGTTCCCGGCTCCCACTGTCTGACCATATCCTCGTCCTTGCGGAACATGCCTTCACCCGAACACGGCGCGTCGATCAGAATCCGGTCGAAGAAGCGGGGAAAGGCCGCCGCAATCCGCTCCGGGCGCTCATTCAGGACAATACCGTTACGCACGCCGTACAGCTCCAGATTCTTGGCCAGTGCTTTTGTCCGCTCGGGATGCAGGTCGTTGGTCACCAGCAGACCTTCACCCTGCAGCTTGGCGGCGATCTGTGTAGACTTGCCGCCCGGTGCTGCGCACAGATCGAGCACACGGTCCCCCGGCTGAATGTCCAGCAGTTCAACCGGGGCCATGGCACTCGGCTCCTGAATATAGTACAGCCCGGCATGATAATAGGGATGTTTGCCGGGTCTGGCTCCCTCTCCGGTATAGAAGCCCGAAGGGCACCAGGGAATCGGCTCCAGGGTGAAGGGGGAACGCCCCCGCAGCCCGTCCACCGTTATTTTCAGTGTATTGACACGGATTCCCCCGTAAGGTGACTGCTGATAGGTATCTGTAAATTGCTCATATTCCGGTCCCAGCAGCTCTTTCATACGCCGCGCGAAAGCTCCGGGCAGTTGTGCTGTCATGATGCCTTCCTCCCGCTCAAATAATCAGGAACACCCCTGCGGGTGCTCCTGTTGTAGCCTTACTATGGTCAAGCGCCATCCGGCCTGTTCCTCGGTCTGTCCGGCTGCTGCGGCCCGCGCCGCTGGGGCACCACAGGCTGAATGGACTCTGCCGCCAGCCTGACCTCTTCCTTCAGCACGGGGTCTACGATGCGGATGGTGAGATCATAATAATCAAAGGGCTGATCTTCGTAAGCTTCCAGACGGGCAACATACGCTCCCGCTTCCCGGACCAGCTTCTCCAGATCAATACCAAGCGTCACCGCCGGATATCTGCCCAGTACTTCATGAGACTGCTTCAGCAGAATCAATCCCCCGCGCACATTGGCATTACGGAAATGGTACAGTCCGACTGCCACCTGCAGCAGAGCTTTGTATAACGGATCACGCTGCTTTTCCAGCCATAATTCCTCAAGCACCTCATGACATTCGAAATAATCCCTGTCCCGGTTGAAGTAGATGAGGTAGGCCAGATACAACGGCTCATAAGCCATCCGGCTCGCTGCCCTTCTTGGCATTCGAGAGCAGCTCGCGCACATGGTCCAGCAGTTCCTTCATCGCATCCATATCCTGAGCCTGCCAGATCGCATTGAACCGTTCCTGGCTCTCAATCGCTTCATTCACAAGATGATAGAAATACAGCTGATGAATAGCCTTCAGCAGTTGGGTCGTCATGTTCGAGTTCTCCTCGAAAGTCTTCTGGGCCTCCAGAATCTCTTCCCGGATACTCGACATCTCGCTGTCCAGAATGGAAGCCGCTTCTGCTGCCGTCTTCAGGCGCACCCGCATTTCATCGGGCAGGCTCTCCCGGTATTTATAATTCAGCGAATGCTCAATGGTTGCCCAGAAGTTCATCGCCAGTGTACGGATTTGGATTTCAGCCAGCACAATCTTTTGGCCAAGCGCAGTCTGTACCGGATACCGGATGATCATATGGAAGCTGCGGTAGCCGCTTTCCTTATAGTTGGTAATGTAGTCCTTCTCATATAACACTTCAAGATCCTTGCGGGCACGGATGTATTCCGCCACTCTGCGGATATCCTCGACGAACTGGCACATAATGCGAATGCCGGCGATATCCTCGATGCCCGTTTCCAGATCCTCCATTTTTACATTTAACCGTTTGGCCTTCTCAAGTATGCTAGACAGCCGCTTCACACGGCCGGTAACGAATTCAATCGGCGTATATTCTTCCCTTTTCTTGAGTTCAGAGCGCATCGTCTTGAATTTAACCTTCAATTCCTCCACCGTTTGTTCATAAGGAAGCAGAAAAGTTCCCCAGTCCCTGACGTCCATCGCCTTGTCCTCCTGTCCATTCATCCTTCAGTGATGATCAGCGCCTACCGCATCAAGGAGCCTCTCGAAGCCGTCCCGCCGCAGCAGCTGCCGTAGTCCGGCATGCACTCTGCGGTTAACCTCCGGCCCTTCATAGATGAGTGCTGTATAAATTTCGACCAGACTGGCGCCTGCCCGTATCTTATCGTAAGCATCCTGGGCTGTAAAAATCCCTCCCGAACCGATAATCGGCAGCTTGCCGCCCGTCTGGCTATAGATTCTGCGGATAATCTCTGTAGAACGTTCGCGCAGCGGCTGGCCGCTCAGCCCGCCCGTCTCACCGGCTTTGTCGCTTTGCAGCCCTTCACGGGAGAGGGTCGTATTGGTGGCAATGATACCGTCCATTCCGGCTTCCGCGATGGTATGTACCATATATTCCAGCTCAGCGTCACTGACATCGGGAGCAATCTTGACCAGCAGCCCCTTCGCGGCGCCCGTCTTCGCCCGCTGCAGCTCCATCTCTTCCTTAACCTCGCTAAGCAGGTTCGAGAGCTCGCTGCCATGCTGAAGACTCCGGAGATCCGGGGTATTCGGCGAGCTGATATTGACCACAAAAAAATCACCGTACGGATACAGCGTACGGATACACTTGCGGTAATCCTCATGTGCCAATTCATTCGGGGTGGCCTTGTTGCGTCCGATATTGACCGCCACCGGAATTCTGCGCTTCTTCAGCCTCTTGAGGCGTTCAGCCATGGCCTCCGCGCCTTCATTATTGAAGCCCATCCGGTTAATGAGCGCCTTGTCGGGCAGCAGCCGGAACAGCCGGGGACTGTCATTGCCGGGCTGGCCTACCGGAGTTACCGTGCCTACCTCCATAAATCCGAAGCCGATCGAAGAGAATCCTCCTACCGCTTCTGCATTCTTATCCAGTCCTGCCGCTAAGCCCACTGGGGTCGGGAAATGTACCCCGAACAGATCCACCGCAAGGTCAGCTGTCTCAGGAACCCCGTACATGAGGCGCATAGCCGCGCTCCCGCCGGGAACCAGATCTGCTTTATTCAGTCCGCCGATGACGAGATGATGTGCCGTCTCCGGGTCCATTTTAAAGAAAATTGGTTTACCAAAATGTCGATACAGCACCGTTCTCGCTCCTTTAAGGGAACCACAATTGACATAACGACTCCCGTATCTATAGGTTTCTTCTTAATTTTATCCGTTTCCGGGGGAAAAGAAAAGTTTTTTGCCGCAGCGATTGTCTCCGCCCTGCCGTACTTCCTTAACGCCGCCGCCAATCCTCACAGATTCCCCGTAATTTCAATCCCGTCCGCAGTCCGCAGGTGATTCCTTGCCCAGCTTATGAACTGGTTCAGGAAATCCTGCAGTTCAGCGTCTGTAACCGGCTGCTGCTCCAGTTCAGTCAAGATAGACTCCCACTGGCTCTTCGGAATCGGGTTCTCCCAGCACGGGTCCAGCAATGTCATCTCTTCCCCGGTGAACGGATCGGATAGAGGGAAGACCCTGCTGACTGCAGGCTTAAGATACTCGAAATCCCCTTCATAAATAAACAGCATCTCTCCCGGTGCATTCCCGCCCGCGTCCATGTTCAAATCATACCGGGAAAAGGTAAACCCTATATTCCTCCGCGGACCTGCATAGCGGTAGAGCAGTACCGGAATTTCGCTTTTGGACCTGCTCGCCATGGCAGCATCACTCCTGCTCCTGTGTTCTTCATGCTCCAGCATAAAACCTTCCTTATGATACTCCAGCCGGTAATCCTCTGTATAGACCAAGACTTCGGCCAGCCAGTCCCTACCGTAAGAGATTGCAGCTAGACTTGTCTTTTCATCCAGACTAGAATAGAGGAGCGGGTACAAGTTCCATGCACCGCCGCCAATCCTCACATGTAAGGGTTATCACAGATCAAGAGAGAAAGAAGGGTGACCAAATGTCAACGAAACGCAAGCCTCCCACACTCCAGCAGAAAAAAGAAGAAGTGAACCGCAAAGCCATTCTGTGGATCAGCGCCAGTCTGGTACTGCTGATTGCGCTTATCGCCGTTTTATTTGTCTTTGTCGGGAATTAGTTCAGCCAATGGTACACTTTATGGGGGTTGGTCTGATTACGGGGCGAATCCGAAGGGAAACGTTCCTCCGGTACGACAAGCTCCTCAGGCAGAACCCCTTGACTGATTTGAACCTTCGTGCCCATCGGCACCATGGCGAACAGTTCCTCCACATCCTTCCGGCTCATCCGGATACACCCCAGCGACTCATCCTTGCCGATGCTATCCGGCTCATTCGTCCCGTGAATCGCATAATTACTGTCCGAGAGCTGCATGCCGCGGCTGCCGAACTCCCCGTTATCGCGCCCGTTCGGGTTCACAACCTTATCCTTAATGAAGAACTCCCCTTCAGGGGTCTTATCTCCGCCGAGTCCTACGGCATAATTCCGTAGAATCACATTGCCGCTGGTGACCGCCAGACGGTGGTTTTGCTTATCTACAATAATAGCAAGCGGTTCTTTGAAAAAAAGCTTCTCCCCCGGCCCCTCCGCCGGACCTCCGCCGCCCGTCTGCTCTTGCCCCGGAATACCTGCATCTTGGCCGCCGGACGGCTGCGGTGATGCTGAGAACAGCGGCGCCTCTCCCCGTGCGGCTCTGCGCAGAGGTGCGAAGGCTTCCTTCATCAGCGGGGTGATGCCGCCCAGCACGTTCGCCGGGAACGGCTTCACTAATTCCTGTACCGCTTCGGGATATGCTCCCTTGCTGCTCTTGTACGCACGCAGCGCACTCCAGAGCACAGCCAGCTCCTCCTGCTGCTTCTGCCAGCCCAGCCCCTGCTGCTTAAGCTCCGCCGAATCCGGCGGCTGGCATGCGCACGCTGCCGGAATATAGGACTGATAGACTATACGCCCTTCTCCGCTCTTAGCAAGAGTAGCCTCCAGCGGCAGCCCTTTCTTCCACAGCAGCCATTTGCCCGAGCGCTTCATACCGAGCAGTGCGGTGGCGGAAGGCGTCTTCGCCGACTTCAGGATGGCTGCCAGGCCCCCGCCCCCCGCAGCAGCATCCGCCGCTACCGCCGTGAAATCCAGACTTGCCGGTTCTTGCGGACTTCCCTGCGTCTCTGCGGCTGTCTCCGGCAGCACGGCTGAGACCGCTTCGACCGGGGCAGCTGCACCCTTACTGTCCGGCAGAATTCCCGGTGCGACGGCAGCCGGAATAAGCATGAGCAGCAGCAGCATTAGAGCCAGCAGCACCCGGCGCTTCCTGAGCCTCGCGGTCTGCCGTTCCCGGGCCGATTCCAGCAGCCCTTCCTCGTACTGCTGCAGCATTTCCGCGGGCACCTTGCTGCGTTCAAATGCCTCATACACTTCCCCGGCCTGATTATAGCAGTAATTCGCTTTTCCATACTGCCCGTTCTTATAGTATTCCTTACCAAGCAAGTACCATGCCATCTTATTATCCGGATGCATCTGTACATAGGCTTTTAGATGCTGAGCATTCTTCATGTTGGCCTCCACTATTGGTGGTATGGTTATGTATTCGTATGTACCTTCTATTGTATATCGGCAGGGAATGCAAAAAAAGACACCTCAAGCCGCATTTATCGCGGTCCTGAGATGTCTTTTATGGAGACGGCAGAAGCTTAGCCCTCTTTGTTGAAAGGTGCATCTGCAATCTTAATGGAATCTGTAGGGCATCCGTCAGCTGAATCCTGCAGGTCATCGAACAAGTCGTCCGGAATCACAACATTACCGTGGTTGCCGTCGTTCTCATAGATCACTTCTGCCAAACCTTCGTCATCATAATCAAAAATATCAGGGGCCGTCGCGCCACAAGCACCACAAGCGATGCATGTGTCCTTCTCGACCCAAGTGTACTTAGCCATTTTTTTCTCTGCCTCCCGCTTAACTATACAGCCTGCAGTCGCAGCCTGTTATTTTTCTCATATTAATATAAATAGGATACAATTTCAATGAATTTTCAATGTGTTGACATTATTGCCTCATTCTCTGCGGTGCTCCAGGCGGCTGATGACGGGCCTTAATTCAGTCTATATCCTTGTCTGCGCCGCCCAGATTGTCCTTCTGCAGCGAGGTGCCCCGCTCCTTATGGTTACGCAGCCGCGCCGAGTGGCTGTCGCTCAGCATCCCTGCGGTCAGCACCGCATTCTCGCCGAACTTGTTGCGCAGCATGTCCATCGCCTTATTAAGCGACTCCTTCTTCGGCTGCCGCTCGTAGTCGAACAGGTCCAGCTGAATAGCCGACTCCTCTTTGGGCATCAGCCCTTGGAGCGTTACCCCCAGCAGCCGCACAGGCTTGTCGCCCTTCCAGTGGCGCGCGAACTGGTCGCATGCCACCTTATAAATGTCCTCGGCGCTCTCGGTGGGAGCCTCAAGCTGGCGGGAGCGGGTGATCGTCTTCATATCCGGCGTGCGGATCGTCAGCTGTACCCCCGCTGCAACCAGCCCCTGCTTCCTCAGCCTCCGCGCAACCTGATCGCTCAGGTTCAGCAGAATCGGGCGCGCCTCAGCCAGCCCCACCACATCATGCGGCAGCGTGGTTGTATGGCCGATGGATTTGCTCTGCTCCCGCTCAGGATTCACGATCCCGTGATCAATCCCGTTCCCCGCCCGCTTCAGCCAGGCGCCCATGACACCGAAATGGCCGACCAGCATCGCCTCGTCTGCGGCTGCCAGCTGTCCGATGCTGTAGATGCCCAGCTTGCGCAGCTTCTCGGCCGTTTTGCCGCCAATGCCGAACATCTCATTGCAAGGCTTGTCCCACAGCACGGACGGTACATCGCGCAGCCGCAGCACGGAGATGCCGCTGGGCTTCTTCAGATCAGAAGCAATCTTCGCCAGCAGCTTGTTGGGGGCAATCCCGATGGAGCAAGGCAGACCCAGCTCCTCCATAATCCGCCGCTGCAGCGCCTCGGCAATCTCCGGCGGCGTTCCGAATTGGCGGGAGCCGGTGATATCGAGATAGCATTCGTCTATAGAGACGGCTTCGAGCAGCGGAGTATAGCTGTAGGCAATCTGCATGAATGCATTGGAGTACTTGCGGTATAGATGAAAATCCGGCTTAATAAGCATTAAAGACGGACAAATCCGCAGCGCCTTCTGCACCTGCATGCCCGTGGAGATGCCCAGCCTGCGCGCGGCGTAGGAGCAGGTGACGATAATTCCCCTTCTAGCCTCCACGCTGCCCGCCACAGCTGTCGCCTTGCCTTTATATTGCTCCGGATCTTCCGCCTCATGCACAGAGCAGTAGAAGGCATTCATGTCCACATGCAGAATAACCCTGCCGCTTGCCGGATAATATTGATCCACACTCTGCATGGCATCCACCTTCTTATCTTCCGGGTTCCATTGTTATTGTCAGCATACCTCTACCCCGGCGGAAGGTCAACTTGCCAGAGAGGCGCTTGTGACAGCGGGGTGAAAAGTTCTTTGTTACTTTCCCGCGTAAAAATGCTATAATATAAAAATTAATTTCCTATGCGAAGGCTAATAACACTTTAGGAGGACACTCATGTCTAAGTCTATCTCCATCTTCGATACTACCCTGCGCGACGGAACACAAGGCGAGGGGATCAGTCTGTCGGCGGATGACAAGCTGAAGATTGCCAGGAAACTCGACGATCTGGGTGTCCATTATATCGAAGGCGGCAATCCGGGAAGCAACAACAAGGACATCGAATTTTTCAAAAGAGTCCAGGAGCTTCATCTGAATGCCAAGATTACCGCGTTCGGCAGCACCCGGCGCAAAAACACTGTAACCGAGCAGGACGAGGGGCTGCAGCGGATGATTAACGCAGGCGTTCCGGCGGCTACCCTGGTAGGCAAATCGTGGGATTTCCATGTTCATACTGCCCTGCAGACCACCCTGGAAGAGAATCTGGCCATGATCTTCGACTCCATCTCTTATTTGAAGCGCAAGGGGCTTGAGGTCATCTTCGATGCAGAGCATTTCTTCGACGGCTTCAAGAACAACCCTGAGTACGCCGCTGCTGTTCTCACCCGTGCCCGCGAGGCCGGAGCAGACTGGCTGGTGATGTGCGATACGAACGGCGGCACCCTGCCGCAGGAGATTCATGATATTGTGACAAGCATCGGCGTGCTGCTCCCGGAAGCATCGCTCGGTATTCATACACACAACGATTGTGAGCTTGCGGTTGCCAACACCCTGAGCGCAATCGGTGCTGGTGCCCGGCAGGTTCAGGGGACTATTAACGGCTATGGCGAGCGCTGCGGCAATGCCAATCTGTGTTCCATCATTCCCACACTTCAGCTTAAGATGGGCTATCACTGCATCCCTGGCGATTCCCTGCCGCAGTTAACCAATACGGCCCGGTTCATCAGCGAAGTTGCCAATGTGAATATGCCGGTGAATCAGCCTTATGTCGGCACAGCCGCATTCGCCCACAAGGGCGGCATCCACGTATCTGCCATTTTGCGCGATTCACGCACGTACGAGCATATCGCCCCTGAGCTGGTCGGCAATAAGCAGCGTGTGCTGGTCTCTGAGCTTGCCGGACAGAGCAATGTGCTATCCAAGGCGCAGGAGATGGGACTCAGCCTTGATCCAAGCAGCGAGCAGGCACGCAAGGTGATTGACAAGATCAAGAATCTTGAACACCAGGGGTATCAGTTCGAAGGCGCGGATGCTTCGCTTGAATTACTGCTCCGGGAAGCGACCGGCGAGATGAATGAGCTGTTCACCTTCGAGTCGTTCAAGATGCTGGTTGAGAAGACCGCCGGCCGCCCCGTCGTCTCCGAGGCCTTCGTCAAGCTGAAGGTCGGCGGTGAGAGCCTGTACACAGCTGCCGAAGGCAACGGACCGGTCAACGCGCTGGATAATGCGCTGCGTAAGGCGCTGCAGACCTACTTCCCTCAGCTTAAGGATATGCACCTCTCCGACTATAAGGTCCGTGTGCTGGATGAACAGGATCAGACTGCCGCGAAGGTACGTGTGCTGATTGAATCCAAGGATTATAGCGACACCTGGAGCACAGTAGGCGTATCCAGCAACGTGATCGAAGCGAGCTGGGAGGCTCTGGTCGATTCCATGCGATATGCCCTTCTGGGACAGATCTCACTGGAGCAGGGCATCCAGACCAGCAATGAACCGAGAGGTCTGGTGAATCACTGACCTCCTTGGCTTCGCTCTATGCACTCCAAAAAGCCCTCCGCTGCGGAACTTTCTCCGCGCAGGAGGGCTTTTCACTATGCGGCTGATCGCCGGTGCTAAGAGCCAGTCAGCGCAATAATCTTTTTCTCCAATTCCTCTGCGCTCAGGACCCCCAGAATAATCTCGCTGATGACCCCGTTCTTATCAATCAATACATTGGTCGGGAACACCGCCCCGTTATACTTGTCGAAGATCTGGCCCTTTAGATCATACATTACCGGAAAGGTCAGCATATACTTCTTGACGAAGCGTTCCGCATTAGGCTTGTAATCCTGGCTAGTTACGTTAATGCCGTATACATCCAGCACCTTGCTGTATTTCATAGCCAGCTTATTCAGTTCAGGAGCCTCCTGCCGGCAAGGATCGCACCAGGAGGCCCAGAAGTTAAGAATCACCGGCTTCTCCCTTGCCCCATCGACGCCATATTGCTTATCCCCTTCCTGCACTGTAAAAGGAGGCGCTTTGAGTCCGGCAGATGCACCAATCTCCGGTTCCGCCGTCTGCTGCAGGACCGCAACCGCCTTAGGCTCCGATTTCAATTTATGTTCTATGGCAAGAACGGCCAGAAAAACAATCAAGGCCAGAATCGTTACATTCCGTTTATGGACTGCTTTCATAGAGTTCAGATCCTTTACATGGAGGATTTTTCTCTATTGTACCCCCACTTGCTCCAGTTTCAAACGTTATCATAAAAAAAGAGGATTCCGTCAAAGACGAAATCCCATGAAGAGAGAGGGGTAAAGCTGACAGCGGCCAGGGAAGCCCCCGGCTGTTCAGACCGGACTCTTCCGTACAGCAGAGGCTGGGGAAGCTTCTGCTGCCCGGCTGCCGCAGGAGACCTGCGAACAGCTGCTGGCGCTGCCGCAGCGGGTGGCATGTGTATTGGCCTAAGGCCGATACGCAACGTAGCGCCTGACCCGCCGCCTTCCAGATATACCTTAATCAGTCCCCGCTTTGCACTGCAATCCGGCCAGTCTTACCAATAACTCTCATGTCCTGCTTAGATAGGCGTATAAGTCGCCTAACGTATCTACCTGATTCTTTTGTAAGATCTGGCGGATGTAAGCTACCCACAGCTTCGCCGTCATCTTGGCATCCTCCAGCGCATGATGGCGGCCCTCGATGGGAATCTCATGAATCGCCAGCAGCTCATCCAGCGTATAATTGCTGCGGTGCGGCTCCAGCCAGCGGGCCAGCATCATCGTATCCAGCACCCGGTGGGTTAACTGGACCTTGGAGGTCTTCCATAGGGCGGCATTCAGGAACGCCTTATCATGGGCACTTCCGTGCGCCACCAGTACCCGCTGCCCGACGAAGGACATGAAGTTATGCAAGCCGTCCATCAGCGGCGGAGCAGAGGAGGTCATCTCTGCTGAGATTCCGGTCAGTCTCGTAATATTGTCCGGAATCGTTGCCCCGCAGTTCACCAGTGTATAGAAGCATTCCTCTGCCTTGATCTCTTCCCCGACCACCCGGATCGCCCCGATGGACATAATCTCATCCCCGCCCTGGTGGGAGAAGCCCGTAGTCTCCAGATCGAATATCACCGTCTCCAGTTCAGACAGCGGAGTATGCAGCACCTCGGGACGCCGTTTCTCACGCATCAGAGAACGGATAAAGGCCATTTGCTGGGCTGTCTGCTGCGCCGATTCTCCGCCTCTCATGGAAGCGATGGCGGAGGGCATTCCGCCTTGCCGCAGATTATTCCAGAATCCTCCGCCCTTGCTCGGCTCCTTCATAGCTGTCTCCTTTCCGCTGACCGGAGCTGCCGCTGCAGCGCCTTATGCAGGCGTCTGATCAGCAGCAGGCTTTCCCGCAGCTCCGCCCGGAGCTGCTTATTCTTCAGATCATTCTCGGCATAATAATCGCTGCTCACGAGCAGGCCGTCCGTCACTGTAAACGGCGTGTTCACCCGCATCCTGAGCGCCGTCAGACAAGCGCGCCTGATCTCTTCCAGATGCTGATACTGCTCCAGCTTAGCCAGCTCATCAAGCCGCTTCAGTGTCGAAGATGCTTCGATTCCGTGCAGCAGCGACAAATGCCTGACAATATTGACAAGCGGAATGTAGAGACCATATTTGACATCGAAGCCGCCAGCATTATCACCGAACCGCTCCGTGAGCACCTGCCCCAGCAGATTCAGCGTTGCTTTATGGCGCACCGTATTGCGCAGTACCGCCATCGTCAATTTGCTGTTATCTGTGAATCCGGCATGCAAGGCTTCCCGCCACTGCGCAGACAGTGCCTCACTTCCCGCTACATGGCGCATATCCGAAGCTATAATCAGGTACCGGACAGGCTCCCATTCGAGCTGCTCCATCCAGTCAGACAGCTGGCGCTTCCAGTCTGCCAGTGACTTCCGCCAGAGCGGCTCAGAGCACATGACCCTGCCCTCGCATTTCTCATAGCCAATCGCCTCAAGCACATCCGACAGCATGCTGCCAAAAGCTTCGAAATACCTTTTCCGCTCACCCTCCAGCGCTTCCTCTACAATTAAGCCGTTATCCTGATCGCTCCACAGCGTAGCCTCCTGCCGGCCCGCACTGCCGAATACAATAAAGGAATAGGCGCAGGGAGGCAGGCCGTAGCCCGCCTCCTTCATCTGCGCCTCACATATGCGTACCGCCGTCCCGGCAAGCTGGTCATGCATCGCATTGACCCGGTGCATCCATACCTGAACGGGAATCACGCCCAGCTGCTCCAGCAGCAATTGTTGACAAGCGGTACGCCTCGCCTTAAGCTCCTCCGGCGAACCGGCTGTTACGATGGACAAGTAACTTTCTTCTTCGTTCCAATCTGCTGCCTCCATCGAAGCCACTCGGTCCGCCTCCCTGCCTGAGTATAAATATTAGTGTTTGAGGGTTTTGGATTCTGATTCACTAATCAGCTTCATTTGCTCAGGATAACCGTACGTACCATGCTCACTGATATCCAGACCCATCAATTCTTCTTCTTCCGTTACACGGATACCCATAACCATCTTCATTACATACAGGATGACGAAGGACATCACAGCTACGAACACGAAGGTTCCGACTACACCCAGTGCCTGCACGCCGAGCTGATGGAAGCCGCCGCCGTAGAACAGACCTGCTTTACCTACAAGTGCGCCTTGTTCAATCAGATCAGGTGCTGCGAAGAGGCCTGTAGACAACGCCCCCCACATACCGGCGATACCATGTACAGAGAAAGCATAGATCGGATCATCCAATCCTGCACGTTCCAGCCACTGCGAGGTCATGAAAGTAAAGGCACCGGCAATGAGACCGATAATGATGGCTGCCCAAGGCTCTACAAAGGCACAGGCACCGGTGATGGCAACCAGAGCTGCCAGTACGCCGTTAAGCATGGCCGGAATATCGGATTTGCCGAAGTACAGCCAGGAAGCTGCCAGTGCTGCCAGACCGCCTGCTGCCGCTGCAATGTTCGTAGTCAGCGCTACGTGTCCGAAGAATCCGCCCATAGGGGACAACGCGCTGCCGGGGTTGAAGCCGAACCAGCCGAACCAGAGAATGATAACACCAAGTACAGTGAAGACCTGGTTATGACCCGGAATAATAACCGGCTTGCCTTCTTTGTTGAATTTGCCAAGACGGGGCTTGAGGAGAATGGTCGCCACTACAGCCGCTGTTGCACCTGTAAGATGGACTACTGTAGAGCCTGCATAATCCTGCATGCTCAGCTCTGCCAGCCAGCCGCCGCCCCATACCCAGTGAGCTACAACCGGATAAATCACAACCGAGAAGAGAATTCCGAAGATAATATATACGCTAAGCTTAGCACGTTCAGCCATACCGCCGGATACAATCGCCAGGGAGACTGCCGCAAATGCCATTTGGAACAGGAATTTCGTATTTAGTGTAACATCGGAAAAGGCCAGGGATTCAAATGCGGAGGCTGTGGAATCTCCACCGTAGAAGAAGCCTGTAGTTCCGAAGAAGCTGTTGCCGTTACCGAAGCCAAGGCCAAAGCCCAGTGCCCAGAAGCACAAGCTGGCAATCGCCAGTGTCAGTACCGTCTTACCGGCCACGTGGCCGGCATTCTTCATCCGGACCGAACCCGCCTCAAGTAATGCGAATCCTGATTGCATGAAGAATACAAGGATAAATGCCAGGAACGTAAATGCAGTGTCGAGTCCAATCTGCAGATCCGGTGCTGCCGGACCCTCAGCCGCGAAGGCGCTGACCGGATAGATCATTAGTGTAATCATACCCAGGAACATCATCAACATCTTTTTTTTCATAGTGTACCCCACTCCCCAATGTTATATTTTCTAACAAAGCGTGAAACTCTTAATGTCATTATAATCAGAAGTCAGGTAAATTGACAAGACTATTTTTTTGAATGCTTTAATTTAATTTTGGAAGCTGCGCTTTTCTTCACTTAAGGACTATTCCCGAGCACGATTACCGGTAACCCGGCACAATTAGCACGCTTCCTTACGTACCAATCATGCAAACGCATACAGTCAACAGAGCTTTTTCCTAAGTTTCATACTGTATTTTTATTAATGTCTATTAGTAAACATGCCTTTTATTATCCCTTGATCACACCATACCGTATCACCCGCTCACCGCGATCCTGATGATTACCAGCTGAGCTGGGCGCTTAAGTATATGACACGCCATGTCATGTTTTACATGGATTCTTCTCCTCTAAGGAATATTCTCGCTTCGATTGCCTCCCCAGCATCTTTATGAAAAGTCAGCATATACTTTAAAGTAAGCGTCACGTTTGACTGTACGGTTTCCAATTTGATATGATTATTTTACGCAGGAAATAGCGAGGTGAGATAACTTGGAGATATGACCCTTTACCGGATCGGAGAGCTGGCCAAGGCTGCCGGCATCAGTGAACGTACCATTGATTATTATACGAAGCTTGGACTGATTACACCGGAATCCAGGAGCATGAAGAATTACCGGCTCTACAGTCATGAAACCTTAGTCGTTCTTCAACGTATTAATCAGCTTAAGCAAGAGAAATATACATTGGAAGAAATCAAATCCCTGATGGGCAAGTGGAATGCAGCCACACCTGAGGCTGAGGTCTCCGGCAAGCTGGTCCAGCTTGAGCTTCAGATGCAGCAGCTAGAACGGGAAGTGAAGGCCCTGGAGCCCGTGATAAGCGGTTTGAAGCCTGGCCAGGCCAACCGGGCACTGGCAGCACTGATTCCTCAGGGCGTCGCCTGTATGGAAGCGATCCGGCTTCTGCTGACGCAAGGGCCGCCAATGTAACAGCTTGTAATTTATAATGGAGGAATGAGCACATATGATGCCACTAATGTATCTGTTGTTAGCTGTCGCTTTTATCTTTTCTGTATGGGCCCAGTTCAGGGTCAAGGGCAATTTCAAGAAATGGGCCAAGGTGCCGAACATGAATGGCTTAACGGGTTATGAAGCTGCCCGGCGTATGCTGGATGCCAACGGACTCTACGATGTTCCCATTGAACCGGTTCAGGGAACTCTTACAGACCACTACGACCCGATTAACCGCGTTGTACGGCTGTCGGAGCCTGTATATTATGAAAGCTCCATCGCAGCGGTCTCCGTCGCTTGTCACGAGATCGGCCATGCGATTCAGCACAAGGAGCATTATCCGATGCTGGCGCTGCGCCACCGGATGTTCCCGGTCGTGAACTTCGCCTCCGGGGTCGCTCCCTTCATGCTGCTTGCAGGCTTCATCTTCAGCTCGTTCAACCTTATCGGGCTCGGCATTATCTTCTTCTCTGCCGCAGTAGCCTTCCAGCTCGTCACGCTGCCCGTTGAATTTAACGCCAGCAGCCGCGCGCGCCGGATTATGGTACAGCAGGGCTTCATCCGTAATGATGAAGAGCGCGGCGTAGCCAAGGTCCTGAATGCCGCAGCGCTCACCTATGTGGCAGCAGCGCTGGTATCTCTGATCGAGCTGATCCGCCTGATCCTGATGTTCCTCGGTAACCGCGATTAAGATCTATATTACTACACAGACAATACCCCGGTAGGCTATGAGCCGACCGGGGTATTGTCTGTGTGCCTGTCTTTGAAATAGGTAAGCAGAAAGTTACGGAAGGACTGGGCGACCAGCGGCAGCTTGCCTTCTGCCCGGTGAATCAGCCCGACGGTTCTGGTAATCGTAGGCTCCACCACCCGGACCTGTGCAGGCTGCATCGGGTTGGTCTGGTAGAGCGCCATCTCCGGCAGCAAGCTTACCCCCATCCCGGCGGCTACCAGACCGCGGATTGTATCGGTCTCCCCGCCTTCAAAAGCAATCTGCGGCTTGAACCCTGCCGCAAGGCAGGCCTGCCACACAATCGGCCGCAGCGAGTAGCCTTGGCTGAACAATACGAACTTCTCGTCCCGCAGCTGTTCCAGCCGGATCACTTCCCTGCTTGCAAGCGGATGATTCTGCGGCAGAATGGCGAACAGCTCCTCGGTCATTACGATATCTCCGGCCACATGCCCTACATTCTCCGGGAACGGCGAGATGAATGCCAGATCCACCTCTCCAGAGATAACATCCTTGATTAAGGATGGATAGGCTCCCTGCTTGAAGCGGAATTTCACATGGGGATAATGGCTGCGGAACTCCGCCACAATGGAAGGAATCAGATGGGTCCCGAGGCTGTGCGGGAAGCCGATGCGGATCTCGCCGCGCTCCGGGTCAAGGAATTCATGCACCTCCGCCACCGACCGGTCGAGTTCATTCAGGACCGACTCCACTCTTTTGCAAAAGAGCTGCCCGACAGGCGTAAGCTGCAGATTCCTCCCCTTCTGCATGAACAGATCCACTCCCAGCTCCTGCTCCAGCTGATGAATCTGGCGGCTTACCGCAGATTGTGCGACATGCAGCTCCTCCGCCGCTCTGGTGACATGTTCCTTCTGGGCAACCTTCAGAAAATACTGCAGCTGTCTAAGCTCCACGATTACACCCTTCCTTATCGCCGTTTTCGTTTGAATACACGGATGATTAGCCCATAGATGAAGAATCCAGCGATCAGGCCGCCGATATGAGCCATATAATTGATATTTGGAGCGGCAAAGGACATGATAATCCCCATCACCAGAAGTCCGTAAAGCGTCTTGCGCGAGCCCTCATCCATCATTGCCCTTTGGAACACCGCAATATAGAGGAATGCGCCATAGACGGCGTAGATCGCCCCCGAGGCCCCTACAGAGACAATTCCAATCTCCACATTCCCTCGGCTGCTTATAAGAACCCACAGCAGATTAGCAATGAAGCCGCCGCCCAGATACAGCAGTGCATAACGCCACCAGCCCATCAACCGCTCCAGCGGCGGGGCGAACACAAGCAGCGAGAAGCTGTTGAAGAACAAATGAGCGAAGCCGTTGTGAAGGAACATCGCCGTCACGCAGCGCCACAACTCATCCGTTTCAGCACCCACATTGACCGTAGCCCCGTACTCCACAAGTGTATACAGGTTGGTGGAGCCGCCATTCAGGGACAGCACGATGAACATAACCACATTGGCCAGAATCAGCGCACAGGTTACAGGATAATACCGGAGATAGCTTCTCCACTTCTCATACCTTATAAAAATCATAACACCCATCCTTTTATGTATGTTGTCCAGCTCGACATCCAGCTTCTAAAAAGATTATAATTTATTCTGGCAGGTACATGCCAATAATGCAATTCAAGGAGGAAACAAGGACATGACGCAAGAAAGAACAGGCGTAGCCACTTTTAAGGGCAACCCCATTACTCTGGTAGGCCCGCAGCTGAAAGCCGGAGATTCCGCGCCGCAATTCACGGTAAGCAAGAATCTCCTGGAAGATGTTACACTTACAGATTACGCTGGCAAAATCAAGCTGATCAGCGTTGTACCTTCCCTGGATACCGGTGTGTGCGATGCGCAGACCCGCCGCTTCAACAGTGAGGCTGCCGGTCTTGGCGATGATGTAGTCATTCTCACCATCAGCACAGATCTTCCTTTCGCCCAGGCCCGCTGGTGCGGCGCCGCAGGCATCGACAGTGTAATTACCCTGTCCGACCACAAAGAGACTTCCTTCGGACAAGCCTATGGCGTCCTGATCAAGGAATTCCGCCTCGACATGCGCTCCATCTTCGTTGTAGACAAGAACGACACTTTGGCTTATGTCGAGTATCTCGGTGAAATGGCTGAGCACCCGGACTACGAAGCGGCGATTTCCGCAGTTAAAGCTCTGCTCTAAGCTAAGACTGACAGCACTGATATGTTATACAGCATCCAGGCCTATAAATGTACATTTTTGAAAAAAAGCGGTAGAAGGTCATCCTTCTCCGCTTTTTGCGTATGATGATCAATAAGGGTATCCGTGCCTGGAACAGGCTGTCCCACTCCCGAAAACCGCATACAATCCCGGCAATACATGCCCGAATGCTATCCTTAATCCACCTTATATTTGCCCAGCTTCTTATCCAGAGACTGGTACAAACGCTGAATGACACGGTAATTGGCACCCAGATCGCCAAGCGACCCTCTGGATGCTGAATATATATCTATGGCACAGCGTACGGGCGTGGTGCTTAACACAGATACGGTAATATCCAGCGAGCGGCCTAACGCCGTTCTTTTCTCCAGGGTAATCTCCCCTACAGACTGCACTTCATGCAAGACCTTATAACCAGGAATTTTCTTCAGCGTTGCGGATACTTCATCCCACGCCTTGTCTCTTGAAAGATTGTAATAACGCGTTTTCAATGCCGGATCTTTGGCACGGTCGCTTGTTCCGTCATGACTGCGAAATAAACCGACCAAGGTTCTTTTCAACGACAAAATTCTTCCCCCTCTTCAAATCCCAAGTTCACTACCCTAAGTGTAACACTCTTGTCCGCGGAACAAAAGGGCATTGCTCACTTTAACCTTGAAAAAGGCACCCTCTACCCGCTAGTGAGCAGGTAACAGGATGCCTTGTCAATTCCATTAGAAAACCCGCCTATGCCGTCCGGCTGCAGTGTCTTCTGAACCTGCTAGAGCAGGTGGGTGACCGCAGAAGTCGTTTTTGAATTCCCCAGGTCATATAGACAGGGCTGTTCAGCCGCGCTTCATGTAGATCTCCCAAGACATTATCATTGGTTCAAAACAACGAGCAACCATAACGTACATCGCAGGATTTATTAACATTATAGTGCGTTTTGACGAAAAAGTAAACCTGTATGCGCTTTATTTAACGCCGGGATCATTTTCCGTTGACATTACTGCCCGGATGATCACGGAAATGTTAAGTCCGCTTAAAATCCTTACCGGTGTCCTTATCTCTGTCGTCTTCATCCTCGTCTTCGTCATCATCGTCATCATCATCGGCCGGCAGACCTTCATTCTCAGCTGCTTCCAGCGCGGCCTGTTCTTCAGCCAGCTTCTTCTTCTCCACCTGAAGTTGCAGCTTATTGTATGTAGCGAAGAAATTAAAGAAGGCGAGCATAGCAATCAGCGTAGGAATACACAGCACATAGAGCACCGGATACCGCAGACCTATATAGAGAAGAACGCCTGAACCAATCAACGTCGAGAACACACGGATCGGCCGGGCGATCGTGAGCAGAATCGAATTGGTTACCACTTCCTTGAACGTCATCTGGTAGTGAACCACGATGGAGAAGAAGTTAAACATCGATACGAACAAAATAATCATCAGCACCAGCATCAGGATACCGACAATCTTGAAATTCGGCATTTGCGTCATGTATACGGTCACATCAACGTACATCACGACAAACAGCAGGGTGTAGATAAGCCCTCCCAGCATGCTTTTCAGATAATTCTCTTTGTATCCCTGAAAAAAAGTGCGGAATGTACTTACATCGGTATTGCCCATTACCCATTTGCGCACCACTGTAAATAACGCCGACGTAGCCGGAAATACAGTAAATGGCGCGAATACACCAAGTACCCAGTTCAGCATAATCTGCTCATTCGGTCCGCCTGCTCCTGAACCCAGCATGAGGATCTTCATAATTCCTGCGAACAGAAACGGTATCGAACACAATGCCCATAAAATATTGCTGAAGGCGATGCGTGAGATCCATTCCGTGATGCGGTATATACCGCCCATTGCTCCTTTAAACTCCAATTCCCTTCCTCCTGTCTATCTTGTGCATACTGCGTATCTTAACTATACCTGTTTGTACAGGACTTTTCCAGCGCCCAAGTTTACAAGTTCTAGGTAAGTGTCTAAGCAAGCTCCGCAATACGTCCATATATTACATTGTAACCACAACAAATCCCCCATGCTCAAAGGAGGTTGACCTCATGTCCGCACCTGGCTGCTGCAATCCCTGGACTTCCACCGGAACAATTCTCGTGCTCTTCATCCTGCTGGTCATCATCAGCCGTACCTTCATCTAAGTGAATCCACAGCAAAAAAAAAGAAGACGGGAACCGGTAACGGTTGCTCGTCTTCTTCAAGGTGTTCTGTTATAGCTTAAGCGTCAAAATCCTGCTTGGCCGGGCGGGTGCTTGTGCTGCTCGGACGCGAGGAAGGTCTTCCGTCTGTGTTACGGCTCGCTCCATCACGGTTGCCTTTGTAGCCGCCGCCGTAGCTGCTGCCGCTTCCGCTGTTGCCGCCATAGCCGCTGCTGTAGCCGCCACGGGTGCTTCCGCCGCTGCTGGCATTGTCACGATTTCCGCGATAGCCGCCGCCGCTTGCATTGTCTCGGTTGCCGCGATAGCCGCCACCAGAGCTAGAACCGGAACCGGAACGGTTGCCGCCATAGCCGCCGTTAGGCTTACGCCCGCTGCGGATGTCGTTCTTGCCGCCGCGGCGCTTGGCACGGATCGGATCTTCAGGAGTCAACTCAATTTGCGCATCCTTGTTATCGCCGGTAAGAAGCTTCATAGCTGCGGACAGCAACTGTACAGAATCATATTGCTCCAGCAATTGAATGGCAATGCCTTTGTATTCGTTCAGTTCGCCAACCTCAACCATTGCAAGCAGACGTTCTGCTGTAATGCGTTGTTTGCCTTCAATAGCCTCGGCCATCGTAGGAAGCGGTTTGCGGGTAATGCGGTGACGGGTCACGCGTTCGATCAGGTGCAGGTGATCCATTTCGCGCGGAGTTACGAAGGACCAGGCTGTTCCTTCTTTGCCGGCGCGGCCTGTACGGCCGATACGGTGTACATAGCTCTCCGGGTCCTGCGGAAGGTCGAAGTTGATTACATGCGTTACGCCGGATACGTCCAGGCCGCGTGCAGCTACGTCTGTAGCAACCAGTACATCAATGCTGCCGTCGCGGAATTTGCGCATTACAGCATCCCGCTGGTTCTGCGACAAGTCGCCATGCAGGCCGTCAGCGGAATATCCGCGCTTCTGCAAGCCTTCTGCAAGCTCGTCTACCCGGCGCTTCGTGCGGCCGAATACAATTGCCAGATCTGGCGATTCCATGTCAATCAAGCGGCTAAGCGCTTCGAATTTCTGGCGTTCAGGCACTTCAACATAAGCCTGGTCGATAAGCGGTGCGCTAATCTGTTTAGGAATTACGGATACATGCTGCGGGTTCTTCAAGAACTGCTGGGCAAGGCGTTGAATGTTAGGAGGCATAGTAGCCGAGAAGAGCATGGTCTGACGTTCTTCAGGAACGAGCTTGAGGATGGTCTGGATATCCTCCATGAAGCCCATATCTAGCATTTCATCGGCTTCATCCAGTACGATCGTCTGAACATCATCCAGGCGGATGGTCTTGCGGTTGATATGGTCCAGGAGGCGTCCTGGTGTACCAATAATAATCTGTGGTTTTCTCTTCAGTCCGCGGATCTGGCGGCCGATATCCTGCCCGCCGTAGATAGCCAGTGAACGAAGTCCTTTGAAGCGGGTCAACTTACCGATTTCTTCAGCGACCTGGATGGCCAGCTCACGTGTTGGCGTCATTACCAGTGCCAGAATCTTCTCTTCTTCTCTTGCGATCTTGGAGATGAGGGGAATCCCGAAGGCTGCGGTCTTACCTGTACCCGTCTGTGCCTGTCCGATAAGATCCGATCCGGCCATAGCAAGCGGGATAGCCTGCTCCTGGATTGGTGTTGCTTCCTCAAATCCTAGCTCTGTGATTGCTTGAAGTACTTTTGGCTCCAAGCCGAATTCTGCGAATGTTTTCAAATTATTCATGCTCCTTCTATACAGTGGACATTCCACATGCTTGTCTGTATTCTTAAGTAGCGGTAAACACATTTATAGGCTGTCCAATCATGCCGGATTTTCTGCATGGTTTAGCGCGTATTGGGACAAACAACTGTCCTATGATCAGGCCACTACATACACCTGACAATTGTAGCTTCGCATTCTAAGCAATGCAAAAATACCATTGTAACGTCCTACTCAAGAATATCCTATACATTATATCACAAACCCAATCAGGAATACCAGTGTATTCCTTACTTTCATTACTTACATGACACTCACACTACACTCAGAGGTGAATTTGCTTGGTTAAACTAAGATTATTCGGGAGCTTTCTTGCCGTCCTCTTCGGTTCAGCGATGATCGCAAGCGGCTTTAATCTGTTCCTGATCCCCCACAGACTGCTCAGCGGAGGCGTATCCGGCCTCGCCATGCTGGCCGGTTATTTCACTCCTTTTAACATCAGCTTACTCTATTTACTCTTCAATATCCCGCTGCTTGCTACAGGATGGTTCCAGCTGGGCCGCCGGTTTATTATTCTCAGCATGGTCTCTGTAGGTGCTACCACCTGGCTGATGACGGTGGTACCGGTCTTTCAAGTATCCTCGGATATGCTGCTTGCCTCTGTTTTCGGCGGGGTGCTTGTGGGTGCCGGTGCGGGCATCTCCTTCCGTGTAGGAGGCTCCTCAGGCGGCTTCGATATTCTGGGCTCCATTATAACACGGTACCGGGATTTCCCGGTAGGCAGTGTGCTGGTCGGTCTCAATGGTCTCGTCATTCTTGCTGCGGCTTATTTTGACGACAACTGGAATCTGGCGCTGGCCTCGATGGTCTCCATTTACGTCACCGGCAAGGTGGTCGACCTGATTCATATCAGCCACATCAAAGTTACCGTGTACATTATCACCAACCGGACTGACGAGCTGCTGCAGCAATTGCTGGGCCTTCAGCGCGGCGTTACAAAATTTAAGACAGAAGGTGCTTATTCTCATGTAGAACGGGACATGCTAATGACAGTGACCACACGGTATGAGCTTGCAGAACTGAAACGTATTATTAAAACAAGCGACCCGCAGGCTTTTGTAAATATCGTTGAGACTGTCGGTGTGATGGGCTCTTTCCGCAAACGGTAATTCATAAGAAAATGCTTATCCGTTCAAATTATGTTATATTATAGCTACGCAGGACCTTAACAATTTCATGAAGATTGTGATTTACCCTCTTTTTTCCAGGCACTTCGTTTTTCCGGGTGGACCCTGAATTCTGATTCAGTTCGATTCGAAAAAGGAAAGGGTGATTTTTGTGGAAATGGAAACGGTAAAACTGTCAGCAATCGTCATGAGGTGGTATCCGGATATGATACCGTTCCTGAAGCAGGACGAACTCAATTCTGTAATCGTACTGCGTGACGGTCTGAGTATTCTGGAACCGGCAGATGCCATGGATATCATCCATTACAGCATTTGCGAGCATCAGAATTCTGCGTATCTTCATTAAGCAAGCTGCCCTAAAGAGCAAGTTGTAATAGTTGCCGCCCTGGTCATTGGCCTTCGTGCCAGTCCGGGGCGGCATTTACTTTTATAATCAGCGGTTCAAAATCTGTACATCCCGTTTATAAACAACAAGAGCGGAAATATGACCTCAAAAAATTACGGGTATTGTTACAAGTCTGTTCTTTTTGGGTGCATCCGTTACCTTATACTTTATAAGGAATGTACATAAAGGGAGCGAATAAGAAATGAATATCACCTGGGCTTTACTGATGATGGCCCTGGGAGGCGTAGGTGTTCCGAATCAAGGACATGAAGCCGATGTGGCAGCAGCCCTGCAGAGCGCCATGAATCCCCCCATCGTCGCAGAACACACCACCAATCCGGACGCAGCAGCATCACCGAACGGAGGCGGCACTGCCTCTCCTGCACCTTCACCAAGCGCATCGCCGGAGACAGCACTTCTTGCCGATCCGCAGCCGGATGCTCCCAAGGTTAAAGGGATATACGTGACTGCCTACAGTGCCGGGGGTGCACGGATGGAGACCCTGCTTGCCCTGCTGGACAAGACTGAGCTCAACTCCATGGTTATCGATATTAAAGATGATGCCGGATACATCACCTACAAAACGGACAATGCTGAACTTCAGCAAATGGGACATCCACAACCGTTCATAGGTGATATCAACAAGCTGATGACCCGCCTGAAGGAGCATGATGTCTACCCGATTGCGCGTATCGTAGTATTCAAGGATTCTGTGCTCGCCAAAAAGAACAAGGAATTATCCTTCGTGAACAAAGACGGCTCTGTCTGGGCCAACAAAGGCGGAGACAGCTTCGTCAATCCTTATAATGAAACTGTGTGGAAGTATAACGTAGATATTGCCAAGGAGGCCGTTAAGCTCGGGTTCAAGGAAATCCAGTTTGACTATGTACGCTTCCCTGAAGGCTTCGAGAAGCGTGCGGACACTCTGAAATACACGAAGAGCGACAGACCGCGCGTGGAAATTATCGCCGACTTTGTTAAGTATGCCAAAGCTGAGCTGGCACCACTGGGAGTTCGGATCTCTGTGGATATCTTCGGCTATGCCGCCTCGGTACCTGCCGCAGAAGGTATCGGACAGGATTTCGTGAAGATCTCAAAGAATGTCGATGTTATCAGCCCGATGGTCTATCCGAGCCATTATTCCACCGGCTGGTTCGATGTGAAGGACCCGGACAAAGACCCTTATGCTACCATTAAGGGCTCAATGGTCGATACACACAAGAAGCTCAATCCGCTAGGCAGCTACAAGCCGGTCATCCGCCCATGGATTCAGGATTTCACCGCCAGCTGGCTGGGCAGCGGGCATTATGTCAAATACGGCAAGAAGCAGGTTGAAGATCAGATCCGTGCCTTGAAGGATCAGAATATCGACGAATTCCTGCTTTGGAATGCCAATAACCGCTACACCGCCGATGTAAAGTACGACCAATAAGCTTTCTGCAATTATCCGGATGTATCCATAGCCGCACGATATTAGAGAGCCCGGCAGCTGCCGGGCTTTTTACTGGGAATATTTACACTGGGAAAATAAGTATTCAAAATAAAGATAACGGGGCATTGATGATTATGAAACAGACAACTTCCATTAAACAAAAGGCCGGGCAATTCCTGCATATATTGCTTCCGATTCTAATTACTCAGATTGCATTGTCGGCCATTACCTTCTTCGACACCAATATGTCCGGCAAATTCGGCACGAATGATCTGGCCGGCGTAGCCATCGGCACAAGCCTGTGGATTCCGATCCAGACAGGCCTTAGCGGTATTCTTATGGGAATTACGCCCATTGTGTCTCATCTCCTCGGCAGCAAGCGGAGTAAGGATGTGGCTAACCAGGTGATGCAGGGCATTTGGCTCTCCCTGATCGTATCCGTGCTCGTGCTGATTCTTGGCAGCCTCGCTCTCACACCGATCCTGAATTTCATGAATCTGGAGCCTGCGGTACGAGATATTGCCTTCCGCTTCCTCGGTGCCATTTCCTTCGGCATTATCCCGCTGTTCGGCTATACCGTTGTCCGCAGCTGTATTGATGCCCTGGGTCAGACCCGTGTCTCCATGTTCATCACCCTGATTGCCCTGCCGGTCAATGTGGGGCTTAACTATCTGCTGATCTTCGGCAACTTCGGCTTCCCCCGCCTTGGCGGAGTAGGCGCAGGCGTAGCCTCTGCGATCACGTATTGGGTCATTTTTCTAATTGCCCTAATCTTCGTCTACCGGGCTGAGCCTTTCCGCAATCTGCAGATTTTCCGTAAATTTCATGCGGTGTCCCTGGTAAGTCTCAAGGAGCTGCTGAAGATTGGTGTGCCTATCGGCTTTTCGATCTTTTTCGAGACGGCGGTGTTCTCGGCTGTAACCCTGCTGATGAGCCGCTTCGATACCATTACAATCGCTGCCCATCAGGCCGCCATTAACTTCGCTTCCACCCTTTATATGATTCCGCTGAGCATCTGCATGAGTCTGACGATTCTCGTCGGCTTCGAGAGCGGCTCCGGCCGGCTGAGGGATGCGCGCCAGTATGGCATTATGGGCATTGGTACGGCGGCTGTCCTCTCCCTGCTCACAGCGCTGGTGCTGCTCTTCGCCGGGAATCATGTCGCCGGACTGTATTCGGATGACCATGAGGTGATCTCGCTGATCCAGCATTTCCTGATCTACGCGATCTTCTTCCAGATCTCTGATGCCATCGCAACCCCGACCCAAGGCGTACTGCGGGGATATAAGGATGTTAATCCTGCGTTCGTCATCTGCTTCATTGCCTATTGGGTGATCGGCCTGCCCGTCGGCTACCTGCTCGCCACTTATACTGAGCTTGGGGCTTACGGCTACTGGATCGGACTCATTACCGGCCTTGGAATCGGCGCAATTCTGCTCCTGGGCCGGCTCGTCAGGGTGCAGCGCAGATTCGCCCCGGAGAAGGCATGAAATAGCACGGAGCTCCACAAAAAAGTTCTTGTCTTATAACAAGAACAGCCACAGACAAGGGAGATTACTCTCCTTCGTCTGTGGCTGTTCTTCATTAACGGCTCTTTACAAGCAAATCTACTGCTTCCTTAATCACTTGATCAGGGGAGTTCCCCTTCGCAAGCTCTTCCTGAATACAGTGCTCCAGATTGTCTCCGATCACTGCACCAATAGAGCGGTCTACGGCTGTTCGGATCGCTGTCAGCTGAGTCACGATCTCGCGGCAATCTTTGCCTTCCTCCAGCATCCCGAGTACTCCCCTCACCTGACCTTCGATACGCTTCAACCGGTTGCTAATAGCTTTATCATACTCCACTGTCCCTTGGCCCCCTCTAGATGAATAAGTTCACGCCGGAATCCTCGGCAGCTCCAAGATAGCTGGCAACACCGCCGAAGTCTACACCTTCAATTAATTCCTCCTGCTTGATGCCCATGATGTCCATGCTCATCGTGCAGGCCATCAGCTTAACCCCGGCATTCAGTGCGCCTTGCATCAGATTCTCCAGGGATTCCACATTCTTACGGCCCATAGTATAGCGGATCAGCTTCGACCCAAGCCCGCCCATGTTCATGCGGGATAAGGGAAGCTTCCGCGTTCCCTTCGGCATCATCATGCCAAACATCCGGTCTAGAGCATTCTTCTTCACCTGCGGAGACTGCCCCCGGCGCAGAACATTAAGCCCCCAGAAGGTAAAGAACATGGTTACCTGCTTGCCCATTGCTGCGGCGCCTGTTGCAATAATGAAGGATGCGATAGTTTTATCCAGATCACCGCTGAAAACAATCATCGTTGTACCTTCAGAGACTGCTGACTGTTCCGCCGGAACTACGGTTCTGTCTGCCAGGTCTACTCCCTTCCGTACCAACGCCTGAACCTTGCCCCCGGATACATCCACTGATTCCAGTGTGTTCCTTGTCTTGCTGCACCACTGCCTGATATCAGCGGCAAAACCGAAATCCGTTGCAGTGATCTCAACCCGCTGGCCTTCCTCCATTGAGCTTATAGTCTCATATACTTTGAGTATAGGGCCGGGGCACTGTAATCCGCAAGCATCCAGCAGGAGCTGCGGCTTAGGGCTGAGCTGTTCGTGGCTATGGACTATACTGGCGGGAGACGGGGCATTCACTTTTAAAGCCGGCGTCTCTCTTTTCCCGGAATCATCAGTGTTATTCCCCCTTGCCATCGCTGCGTATGTTTTGTACCCTCCGTCAACATTTCGTACTGCATATCCGTATTGGATTAACATGCGGGCAGCAATGTAGCCGCGCAGCCCTACCTGGCAGGACACGGCGATCTCCCGATCCCCTGGAATCTCTGTGAGCCGGTCTCTCAGCCCAGCCAGCGGAATGTTGATGGAACCCGGAATGAACCCGGCTAAACGCTCTGCTTCGTCTCTTACATCAATGATGAGGCCGCCACTACGTGTGAATTCGTCCACTTCATGCCATTGCAGATTACGGACGAGTCCCTCCATCAGATTGGAGGCAACATAGCCCGCCATATTGACCGGATCTTTGGCCGAGGAATACGGCGGCGCATACGCCAGCTCCAGATCGGCCAGCTCATCTGCCTTAAGCTTGCTGCGGATCGCGGTGGCAATGACATCTATTCTTTTGTCCACTCCGGCACTTCCGGCCGCTTGTGCTCCATAAATCTCTCCTGTCTGCGGGTTGAACAGCAGCTTAAGCGCTATCGGTGCAGCACCGGGGTAGTAACCGGCATGAGAATTCGGATGGATATGCACAGCTTCATAAGGTACCCCAAGCGACTTAAGCGTCTTCTCGTTGTTCCCGGTCAGCGCAGCAGTCATATCGAAAATTTTGATAATCGCAGTACCTAATGCCCCAGTGTAAGAGGCTTCCCGGCCGTTGATATGATCGGCGGCCAGACGCCCCTGCCGGTTCGCTCCCCAGGCCAGGGAGACCATGGTATCGAACCCTTGAACGCGGTCCTTCACTTCAATGACATCCCCTACGGCATAGATGGCCGGATCACTGGTCTGTAGCGAGGCATTGACCTTAACCGATCCCCGGATGCCCAGCTCCAGCCCGCAGCTCCGTGCCAGGTCATTCTCAGGACTGACCCCAATTGCCAAGATAACCATATCCGTTCTAAGCTCCCCGCCGGAGGAGAGACGGAGCAGGCTGCCTTGCTGTTCAATAGCCTCTACACCCTCATTCATCCGCAGTTCCACCCCGTGCATACGCATATGCTCTTCCAGTGGACGAACCATCTCGAGATCAAGCGGGTTCAGAATCTGCTGACCCCGGTCAATCACAGTGACATCAAGCCCCCGCTCCCGCAGGTTCTCCGCCATCTCAAGACCAATAAAACCTGCACCAATTACAGTGGCATGCCGGGGGTGACGGCTGTCCACATAGGCCTTGATACGGTCTGTATCAGGAATATTCCTTAAGGTAAACAGGTTCTCAGCCTCTGAAATACCCGGCATCGGGGGAACTATCGGCTTCGCTCCCGGTGAAAGTACTAAGATATCATATGGAATCTGCAGTCTCTCGCCTGTTGTAACATTGCGGCAGTGTACCTGCTTATGTTCACGGTCAATCTCTGTCGCCTCGGTAAAGATTCTCACATCAATATTGAAGCGTGCCCGGATTCCAGCCGGTGTCTGCAGAAACAGCTTGTCCCGGGAATCAATACTCTCCCCAATATAATAAGGCAGCCCGCAATTGGCAAAAGAAACATGCTCTCCCCGCTCAATCATGATAATGTTGTCTTCTTCGTTCAGTCTTCTTAGGCGTGCCGCAGCGGATGCCCCTCCGGCAACACCGCCGATAATGACTATAGTTCTACTCATGCTTATTCCCTCCTAATTGTATACCCCTATGGGTATTAATATATACGGGTGGGGGTATACTGTCAAGTCAAAAAAGAGCAGCCCCTTCCGGTGATGGAAGGCTTGCTGCTCCGGTGAAATTTGAAGATCCTATAAATTCTGCTGCTCTTACTGGGACAAACGGGAAGCCAGCTCATACAGCTCGATATTGAAATCCTTCTTCGTATTCACTACCTTATCGATATCGGTCAGGGTCAATTCCCCTTTAATAATTCCGCATGCCTTGTCCGATTCGCCTTCGATCAGCTTACGGACCGCGAAATCAGCCAGACGGCTGGCGAGGTTACGGTCTCCTGGTGTTGGAGTACCTCCGCGCTGAATATGTCCCAGTACCGTAACACGGGCATCCAGGGAAGCATGGCGGTCTTTGAGTGCCTGAGCAACATCCTCACCCTTGCCGACGCCTTCAGCTACAATGACGATACTGTGACGTTTGCCGCGTGCGAAATTATCCTTCATCCGGTCAGCTACCTCATTCAGGTCATAAGGCATTTCCGGCACCAGAATCGTCTCCGCCCCGGAAGCAAGACCTGCATGCAGAGCGATATCTCCGCAGTGACGCCCCATAACCTCTACGATGGAGGAACGCTCATGGGATGACATGGTGTCGCGCAATTTATTGATCGCATCCACTACCACGCCAACGGCAGTATCGAATCCGATAGTGTAGTCTGTGAACGATATATCATTATCAATGGTACCCGGCAGAGCCATCGTCTTGATCCCAAGCTTGCTGAGCTTGTTGGCGCCATGGTAAGAGCCGTCTCCGCCGATAACAACCAGACCGTCGATGCCGAGCTCATTCAGAATGTCAGCACCTTTCTGCTGGCCTTCCGGCTTCATGAACTCCAGACAGCGTGCAGACTGCAGAACCGTACCTCCGCGCTGGATGATATCTCCGACACTGCGCAGATCCATCGGGAAAATGTCGCGGTTCAACAGGCCCTGATACCCGCGCTGAATGCCGAATACTTCAATTCCGAAGTAGATCGCGCTGCGGACAACCGCACGCACTGCGGCGTTCATCCCCTGGGAGTCTCCTCCACTGGTTAATACTGCGATTTTTTTTACGTTTGACATTCTGTTAGTTCCTCCTTAAATTTGTGCCAGTTTCTCTCCTTACCCGGAGAAGATCCGGCAGCATCTAATACATGTGTTTGCGTATCCAGCGGCTGTTGACGAAGAAGAAGAGTCTGGTCAGCGGACTATTCTTCATCAGCCTCCGGGATACCGAGCGGACCTCGCGTTGCTCACTAACCTTGGGATCGGATAAATACAGGGCCAGCAGTCCTTCGATGATCATACGGTGCATGGAGTTCTCAGGAAGACTCCGGACATCCTTGCGGGCCCACTCCACAATGGAAGCGATCCGGTTCAGCATCATATCCGTATTCTCATAATAATTGCAGAAATTGAGATCACCGCCGGCCCGGTCTTCATCCTGGTCGATCAGATAATCCAGCATGATATGCAGACCGCACACATGCGGAAAATAAGCAGCACGAATGGATGATGATGCCACTGTGCTTAGCTTAGGATCACAGGATGCCAGAAAAAGCATGAATACGCCCAGGGTTGAACCGGTTGCGGCCGCAAATTCATTCCACTGGAGATGAGGCGCGCGGTACCCCTCCTTCTCCCACCATTCCTTGAGGGCAGCTTCTCTAAGCTCCGGGTGAATGTGCTTATAGACCTGAAGATCAGTGTACAATACAGCCAGATTATAGACCTCTTCAGTAGCAGCACCGTAGCCGGGTAGCCGGGAGGTCATCTCCTGGCATTTGCGGACCAGTCTGTGCAGGTATCCGCCGTCATTCTGTTCCGTGCGCAGCGCGTAATAGTTCACAGGCTCCGCGCCGGGGGTAACAGCATCCAGCATGGACTTATGCAGCAACCGGAAATCGGCCGGATCAAGCGAAGTACTGCGGTCACACAGGTTGTCCAAATAATCACTGATCGTCTGATAAGCAACAATTAGCGGAATCAGTATATGTCTCATCGACAAATTGCCGGCGGCATAGATTCCGCCGCCTTCGCAATGAAACTGCTTCGTTTCAATGCTGGCAAGCGCTTGCTTACGGAGCTCGGGATCGGGAATTCCTTCTGCATCCTTGCGCCAGGAATCGAGACATGATCGCACTTCCGGCAGCACGTACTTATAGACCCTCTTCATGAGTCCAATAGGACCGCGCGGACTACGGTTACGGCCTTGCTCAAATTCATTCAATGACAGTGCCTCCACATTGTTGTCTCCTTATCCAAATCATGATTATTATAATATGCAGAGCGGATTTGTACAAACAACAAAATCACTTTCGCAAACTCTTGAAAGATTCAGAAAATCGATATTATACGAATCCCCCGGCCTCTTCGCTTTATGCTATACTATACTTTTCTATATCCCGAAGGAGTGCACAATCATGAATGCGAGGCGGAGCGGCGGCCAATACAGTGATCAAAACTGGCTGCGATCCTTTATGTTTACGCTGTACGGCACCAGTGTGCTGGTTGTTTCTTATTTCCCGTTATTTTATGCCCACTTAGGCTTCAGCAGTCCGCAAATGGGTCTGCTCTACTCGGTAGGCCCGTTAATCTCGATTCTCTCTAATCTGTTCTGGAGTATGATGAGCGACCGGCTGGGTACCGTCCGTAAGATTATGGCTCTCCTGCTTGGAGGCCAGCTGATTACCGCCATTATTCTGGCCAGAGCCACCGATTTCTCGAGTGTCATGCTTATTTTATCCTTTTTCTATTTCTTCTATTACCCTGTCTTTCCACTGGCAGATACGATGGCAATTAAAATTGCCCAGCGTCACGGGCGGAATTTCATTGCCATCCGTGTATTCGGCTCGCTCGGATACTCTTTCTTCGCCCTTACAATCGGCTATGTACTCAGAACGCTGGGACCTCAGTACAGCGTAGCGATTTGTATTGTGATTGTCGTAACCGCGCTGCTGATTACGATTGGGCTGAAGGATGTGAAGCGAACCGAGGCGGCTCCGCTCTCTGTAGACAAGGAGTCTACGGACAGACCGCTGAAGGGCGCCGGACTCCGCGAGATTCTCCTGCAAAAGGAAGTGCTGTGGTTCTTCGGCTCTGTATTCCTGCTCGCCATCGGCTACCGGATGAACGAGGCCTTCCTGACGATCAGCCTCAAGGGCATGAATGCAGGAGATGAAGTTGTCGGCTGGGCGCTGCTGGCTTCAGCGCTCAGTGAGATCCCCATCTTCTTCCTGCTCAGCAGATATGGCGACAAGTTCAAGGAGCTGCCGCTGCTTGCTTTTGCCAGCCTGATGTTCACGCTGCGCTTTCTGTTCATGTCGCTGGCCCAGGAGCCGGGTACCGTGGTTGCCATTCAGGCCATGCATAGCATTTCGTTCGGCATTTATTATGTAACTGCGGTCCGCTACATCACACGGATCATCCCTGATCACCTGCGGGCAACCGGAATGGCACTCTTCACCGTCGTATGGTCCAGCGGCGCAGGTCTGCTCAGCGGCACCTTCGGCGGACTGATCTACCAGGATGCCGGCCGGATTGTATTCTATCTGGTTGCTACCGGCTTCTCGGTTCTGGCCTTCATCGGCTTCCTGTCCAAGCATCTGATGGACCTCGGGGGCGGCACGGACCGCCCGCTGCGGCGTAAGAGCAAGACCCCGCTCTGACTGATTATGGGCGGGGAAGGATATAGCACCACCGGGCCCGTTGCAGCATAAAAAAATGCCTGCGGCATCCCCATTGTGATCGGTTTTTCGACCACATCCCGCCCTCGCACCTCTTCCGCACTGAATGTAGTCGGTTTTTCGACCATATCCGGCCCTTGCCCCTCTGCCGCACCGAATGTGGTCGGTTTTTCGACCATATCCGGCCCACACGCCTCTGCCACACCGAATGTGGTCGGTTTTTCGACCATATCCGGTCCACTCGCCTCTGCCGTACCGAATGTGGTCGGTTTTTCGACCATATCCGGCCCACTCGCCTCTGCCGTACCGGATGTGGTCGGTTTTTCGACCATATCCGGCTGTTCGCTGAAATCAGCGAAGTCATTCCTATTAACTTGATGCGTAACTTATCCACATCGGACGTAAATCATAATTTCCTAACCAATAAAAAAACACAGCCCCCGAAGGAACTGTGCTGCTCAAGCTGCCTGATGCTACTTATGCCAGTGCGTGCTAGATCAAATATATATATTGCGGCTGACAGAAGCTCTGCCTTGGCCGTATTTTATAATTTAACTACGTTCGCTGCCTGTGGACCGCGGTTACCGTCCGTAACATCGAATTCTACCGCTTGGCCTTCGTCCAAAGTCTTGAATCCGTCGCCTTGAATCGCTGAGAAGTGAACGAATACATCTTCGCCGCCTTCAACTTGAAGGAAACCATAACCCTTTTCTGCGTTAAACCATTTTACTGTACCTTTCAAATGAACAACCTCCTAAAAATACCGCCATATATGGCGTATGCTTACATTATACTCTTTCTATACTTGTAAAGCAATCCATCTTTTCCCTGATTTCATGATTTAATTTGCTTTTCCCTTCTCTGGTGCGTTATCATTGACCCAAAAGCCAAAAATCGCCAGGGTGGTAATGATAATGATCAAAAAACATGAAATATACAAAACAGACAAGTGGAACATGATGACGGTGGAGGTTCAGGGACGTTATATTATCCTTCGTGAAATCTCCGACCAATGGGGAGAAGAAACGCATACCTTCATGAGCCGTCCGGCTATGATGCAGTGGGTGAACAACCGCTTCAATAAAGAATCCTACAAGGATAATGAAGAAGAGTACAAGAATATCATCGCAGCCTTCAAACAGGTATAGTCCGGCATGGATAATGAGAGTCTTGTCATTTATGTCATTGTCGTCCTGTGCCTGGGTGCCGTACTGATTATGAGCAAGGACAAAATGCCCCCGCGCTTGAAGCGCGGGATGGCATTGACCGCAGTCATTATGATTGCGCTGGCTTTTGTCTTCATTATTTATAGCCTGCTCACATAACTTCATCTGTAAGCAAGATTTAATAAACATGAATTGGCAGGGCATACTAAGCAGACTTTGAGAATCAGGAGGCTGCCGTCATGTCCGTTACCGCCAAATCACTCCCGCTCCTGCTTGCGCTCAGCCTGCTGCAGGGAAATCTGTCCTCAGCGCTCCCGCAGGCGGAGAGCAGCCCAGCCGCATCCCATCTACCGAGGAGGATTTCTATGGAACAATTACCTAAGAGAAGTGAAGTGCCCGCCGAGAACCGCTGGAAGCTTGAAGATATGTTTGCTTCAGAGGAGCAATGGGATGCCGAATATAAGGAAGTGAAGGCGCTGATTACAAGCGCTGCCTCCTTCCAGGGGAAGCTGGATTCTCCGGATGCCCTGAAGAAGTGCTTCGAGCTGGACGATAAGCTGTCCCTGCTGACTGAACGCCTCTATGTCTATGCGCATATGCGCCAGGACGAGGATACAGCGGCTCCGAAGTACCAGGCTCTCTCCTCCAAGGCCAAGAAGCTTGGCGTTGAAGCGGGTGAAGCTCTTTCTTTTGTCACACCTGAGATTCTGGCCCTGCCTGATGCGACACTGGACCAGTTCATCGCTGACCCTTCGCTCTCTGACTATACCTTCACCTTGACTGAAATGAAGCGTGAGAAGGCCCATGTCCTGTCCAAGGCGGAAGAAGCGCTGCTGGCTCAGGTCAGCACGATCGCCCAGGCCCCGCAAACTGTATTCAGCATGCTGAATAATGCGGATCTGAAGTTCCCGAAGGTTAAGAACGAAGAAGGCAAGGAAGCTGAGCTGACCCACGGAAGCTATATTCAATTCCTCGAAAGCCCGGACCGTGAGGTACGCAAGAACGCCTTCAAAGCGGTCTATGAAACTTACGGCAAGCAAAAGAACACCATTGCCGCCACGCTGAGCGCGAATGTGAATAAGAATGTCTTTTACTCCCGTGTGCGCAAATATCCTTCCGTGCTGGAAATGTCCCTCTACGGCGACAATATTCCGAAGGAAGTCTACACGAATCTGATCGATACGATTCACGAGAGTCTGCCGCTGATGCACCGTTATATGAAGCTGCGCCAGAAGCTGCTTGGGGTAGATGAGCTACATATGTATGACTTGTTCGCTCCGCTGGTAGACGAATATAAGCTGGATATTACGTTTGACGAGGCCAAGAAGATTACCAAGGAAGGCCTGAAGCCGCTTGGCGAGGACTACCTTAGTGTTCTGCAGGAAGGCTATGACAAAGGCTGGATCGATGTCTACGAGAACGAGAACAAACGCTCCGGCGCATACAGCTGGGGAGCTTACGGCACCCATCCTTTTGTGCTGCTGAACCATAATGACAATCTGAACAGCATGTTCACACTGGCACATGAGATGGGTCACGCCCTGCACTCCTACTATTCGGACACAGCGCTGAAATACCGGGACGCGCAGTACACTATTTTCCTGGCGGAGGTTGCTTCTACTACCAATGAGGCGCTGCTGATGGATTACCTGCTGAACAAATCCACAGATCCGAAGGAAAAAATGTACCTGCTCACCTATTATGCCGACCAGTTCCGCACGACGGTATTCCGGCAGACGATGTTCGCTGAATTCGAAAAAATCATTCACCAGCGTGCTGAAGAAGGCGAGTCGCTCACACCGCAGGATCTCTCGGCCATCTACTATGACCTGAATGTCAAGTATTACGGCAAGGATATGGTGATTGATCAGGATATTGAGATGGAGTGGGCGCGGATCCCGCATTTCTATAACAGCTTCTATGTCTATAAATATGCTACCGGCTTCTCGGCGGCGACGAGCTTCGCCAAACAGATTCTGGAGGAAGGCAAACCAGCGGTAGACCGTTACCTCGGCTTCCTAAAGAGCGGCGGCAGTGATTATTCCATTAACATCCTGAGCAAAGCCGGGGTTGATATGTCGTCTCCTGAACCGATCCGCGAAGCCATGAGCGTATTCGAGAGCGTGATCGAACAGATGGAGCAGTTGACCAAGTAAGATAGAAGGCTTAGTATTACAGTAATCCCTTGCCCTTTGATGGCAGGGGATTTGTATTGTCAGATCATCCTGAGGAGGAAGCTATATGAAATTTCAATGGTCACTTATATTAGGTTTATTTTTCGCTCTGCTGACTGCAGTATTCGCAGTAATGAATGTGGATACGGTGCCCGTTAATTTCGGGTTTGACTTTGTCAGCATTCCGCTTATCCTCGTTATTCTTGGCTGTGCGCTGATCGGCGGCGTGGTTGTAGGTTCGTACGGAATTTTCCGCCAGTACAAGCTGCAGAAGCAGATTAAGAGCCTGAATGCGGAGCTGGCCAAGCTGCGTGACGCTAATAGTATCAACATGGAACCTATCCCTGCTGAGAGTGACCCCTTTACGCCAGAAGGATCATCCCAGCTGTAATTTATAGACGAATAGGAGGAACTGTCCTTGCTTAACATCCAGCCCAATGAAGAATATATTCTGAATTTGCTCAAAAAACTGCTGGACACCCCAAGCCCCAGCGGCTTCACCGCCCAGGTGATGGCACTCGTGGCTGAAGAAGCGGCGGCGCTCAATATTCCGCTCACCTGGAATGAAAAAGGCGGCGCGATGCTCACCGTACCCGGACTTGATCCTTCGCGCACGATCGGCATCAGCGCCCATGTGGATACGCTCGGTGCCATGGTCCGCTCTATTAAGTCTAACGGTACCCTCCGTTTAACCTCTGTGGGCGGATTTAGCATGAACAGCATTGAGAATGAATATTGCATCATCCATACCCGCAGCGGCTTAACTTATACCGGTACGATCCTGACCAGTCATCCATCTGTGCATGTGTATGCCGATGCCCGTGATTTCAAGCGTGCGGAAGAGAACATGGAGATCCGGATTGATGAGCTGGTCTCCACCAAGGATGATGTGCTGAAGCTGGGGATTTCGGTAGGTGACTTCATTTCGTTCGATGCAAGGGCGGTGCTCACCCCCAGCGGATATATCAAATCCCGCCATCTGGACGACAAAGCCAGTGTAGCCGCCTTATTCGGGCTGCTGGAGAGCATCCGGCGCGAAGGCTGGAAGCCGCTGCATAACCTGTCCCTGCTCATCTCCAACTATGAAGAGGTAGGTCACGGCGCTGCCTGGATTCCAGGGGAGATCAATGAGATGATCGCTGTGGACATGGGCGCGATGGGCGATGACCTCAGCTGCAAAGAGACGGATGTCTCCATCTGTGCCAAGGACTCCTCCGGCCCGTATGACTATGCCATGACCAGCCGCATGATCGAGCTGGCGAACGGTCTGGCTATTCCATTCGCGGTCGATATCTATCCCCAATACGGCTCCGACGCCTCTGCTGCGCTGCGCGGCGGAAATAACATCCGGGCCGCACTGATCGGACCGGGCGTACACGCCTCGCACTCCATGGAGCGTACCCACAAGCAGGCTGTGCTTAATACGGCTAAGCTGCTGGCGGCTTATGTTGGGGCGAACTGATCGGGCTGCTCGCCACGGCGGGTCACTTTCTATAGCAACACGACCTGGATATTAGTAAACAAGTACAAAAGGCAGCACCAGCTCACTTCAATAGCTGGTGCTGCCTTTTTAGTTAACCTTGGTGATATATTAATTAGACAAATATTACTTTACACGGCCGAAATGTTGCAACTATTGCAACCTGGCCCGCCCATAATTGAATATTTGCAGGGATTCCTGCACAAATTGCAACAATTCCCCTGCCCACCGGCTCCGGTGAGGAATAATCCTGCATTTTGGGCAACATTTGCGGCTTAGAGCTGAGATAACGAGAGAGATGTTGCATTTTGGGCAGGATTTCCGCATACCCTCTGACTTTGAGGATTAGGGCTGTGTTCACGCGTGAGATGTTGCATCCCCCGGTTAAGGCCATACCTGCTCCAGCTTGTCCGCATAGTACTTAATGGCCTTGCGGTAATCCTGGATACCAGGATCGGCGGATGTATCCGCAAGCAAGGTAAGCAGCAGTTCCATGGCCTCGGTGTGAGCACCGAGATTATGCAGCGTCATGGCCAGAAAAGCCTTAAATTCCGCACGCTGCGGGAATTCAAGCGCTCCCTGCTCCAGCACCACACGGGACTCCGCATACTGCCCGAGCGTCCGGAAGGTGCTGCCCAGGCCCAGCATCGCGCCTGCCTTCTGCTCCGCATCTGGAAGCCCCAGGGCAAGACTCCGCTCATAATAAGCTACCGCCTCACGCTCCAAGCCCAGCACATCATGCGTCCATGCCAGCTGATAATGCAGCTCGGCATTGCTCCCGTCTGCTGACAGTAGCTCTAGCAGCATGGTCCTTGCTTCTTCTGCCCGGCCAGAGGACCGGAGCTGCACAGCAGCTTCTATCGTATGAGTCACAGCCACTGTTCCCTCCTTCTGCACCGCGGTGTTATTTACCCGCGATCTTCTCCGCCAATTCATTCAGATACGTCCAGCGTTCCATCAGACGCTCCAGCTCTGCCTCGGCCTGCCGCTGCTTCTCCACCAGCTCCTGCAGCCTGCCGGAGTCAGCGAAGGCCGCTTCCATCTGGGCCGAGATGTCTGTCAGATGCTGCTCTGCCTGTTCGATGGCCTCGTCGATCCCCTCATACTCGCGCTGCTCCTTGAAGGTGAATTTCAGCTTCTCGCGCGGCGCTGACCCGGCCTGAGCATTCCCGCCCTGCTCAGCAGCGGCAGCACCCGTCCCGTTGGCGCTGCGGCCGGAGCCGCCGTCTGCCTTGCCGGCGTTCCCGCTGGCCGAAGGGACGTTCTTCGCCAGCCACTCTTCATATTCGCTATAGTCGCCGACATGCAGGCGGATGCCCCCATCCTCGAAGGCAATCAGCTTATCCACGGTACGGTCCAGGAAGTAGCGGTCATGCGATACGGTGAAGACTACGCCGGGGAATTCATCGAGGTAATCCTCCAGTACAGCGAGTGTGCCGATGTCCAGATCATTCGTCGGCTCATCGAGCAGCAGCACGTTCGGGGCTCCCATGAGGACGCGCAGCAGGTAGAGACGTCTTTTCTCGCCGCCGGACAGCTTGGAGATTGGCGTCCACTGCATCGCGGGCGGGAACAGGAAGCGCTCCAGCATTTGCCCGGCGGTGATGACACTGCCGTCTGCGGTCTTGATGATCTCGGCTTCTTCCTTCACATACTCGATCGCCCGCAGGCTGAGATCCATGTCCTGATGCTCCTGGGTGAAATAGCCCAGCTTCACGGTTGTTCCGAGCTGCACCTCACCGCTGTCCGGGGTAAGCTTACCGGCAATCAGGTTAAGCAGCGTGGACTTGCCGCTGCCGTTCTTGCCGACAATCCCCACGCGGTCCTGCGGCACAGCAATATAATTCAGATCCTTGATTAAGGTCCGGCCATCCAGCGATTTGGTGAGATCCTGAATCTCAATGATTTTGCGGCCCAGTCTGGTGGAGGCTACAGAGATATCCATAGATGACGCCGATGCGCCTCCCGTGCTCTCCTTGAGCTTCTCGAAGCGGTCGATCCGCGCCTTCTGCTTCGTGGAGCGGGCCTTAGCCCCGCGGCGAATCCAGGCCAGCTCGGTGCGCAGCAGATTCTTGCGCTTCTGCTCGGCCGAAGCCTCCCGTTCTTCACGGTCTGCCTTCAGCTCCAGGAACCGCGAATAGTTCGCTTCATACCGGTACAGATTCCCGCCGTCCAGCTCAAGCATTACACTGGCTACCCGTTCCAGGAAATAACGGTCATGCGTTACCATCAGCAGAGCCCCGCGCCGCTTCTGCAGATACTGCTCCAGCCAGGCTACGGAATCCGTATCAATATGGTTGGTAGGCTCATCCAGAATCAACAGCTCCGACGGTGTAATCAGTGCCGCCGCCAGTGCTACGCGCTTGCGCTGTCCGCCCGACAGGCTCTCCATCCGGGCATCGAAGCGGGTAATCCCCAGCTTCGTGAGGACCGTCTTGGCCTCACTCTCCAGCTGCCAGGTTCCAGCGGCGTCGATGGCCTGTCCAATCCGGACAAGCCTGCTCTCCAGCCCTGAGTCTCCCGGATTCTGCTCCAGAAGAGACATCACCTCCATGTATTCCCGCATCGTCGCAAGCTCCGGGTCCTCTCCGGCAAATACCTGCTGCAGGACCGTATTTCCAGGCTCATAAGGCGGATTCTGGGCCAGAAACTGCACCCGCACATCATTGCCGATGCTAATCTGCCCTTCATCTGCTGTATCGAGCCCAGCGATAATCTTCAGAAAGGTTGATTTTCCCGTGCCGTTGACGCCAATTACGCCTATCTTATCCCTGTCGTCCATGCCAAAGGAGGCATCACGGAACAGGGTTTTCTCCCCGTAGCTCTTGGAGAGGTGTTCCACCGTCATAATATTCATCAGTTGTCCTCGCTTGCCTTATATTTTGAAACCGGAACTTAGCTGTACTCTCTTAAGATTCAGCTTCAGCAGGGAAGTCGCCCAGCGCCGAATCCAGGCTGCCCAGTGCCCCATTGATAAAGAGCCTGGCCGCAAACTTCGCCCTCTTATCCGCATCTGCCTCGGCAAACTCAGGGTCGAACAGGATATCCATCTTCAGACGGTCCAGAATCCCGATGTACGACTGTGCCATCAGCTCCGGCTCGGTAGCCCCGCCTTCCAGCAGCACCTTCACCACAGCCTGCATATAGGCTTCCATGAACTGCGCCATATAAGCCACCAGCTCCGGGTTATTGTTAGGCGCACGGAAGAACAGCTTCGTATGCTGCTTGCGCTCATAGTAATAGAACAGATGATGCTCTGCAATCACGGAGAGCTTGTCTGTCATTGCGGAGCAGGTCCTCAGCTTACCCTCAAGCTGCTCAAGGAAGCCTTCACAATCGCGGCGGGTAACCGCCATGAAGAGCTCCTCTTTGCTTTTAAAATATAAATAGACCGTACCCTTGGCAATGCCTGCACGTTCGGCCACTTCCGACATCTTGGTCTCATAAAAGCCGCCTGAACCGAAAAGCTCATAAGCGGCATCCAGAATAGCTGCATGTTTGTCTACGGATGCACTGCTCAACGGTTCACCTCCCAACCCATAGAATCCTGTATGTTACCGGATAACGCAACGGCCAGCTTAATCCTCAGGTCCGTCCTTATCCTATGTAACTGATATAACTGACCAGCAGCGCTACAGCACCGCCTATTATAGAACTTACAGCATTTACAGTATCATTGTCCATCCAGCGCCAGCCCCTGGCGTATACCGTAGGCTTCCCGCAGTGCTTGGAGGCCTCGACCTCGCGGCCGCAGACCGTGCAGCGGTTCATCCGTTGCACGGTAGCACCCAGAACCGAGTCGGCAAAAGCTCCCGCAAGCCCGCCCAGCAGTCCGGCCAGCACCAGCAGCCAGGAGGCATGGGGCGTCATGCCGGAGGCCGCCCGCAGCAGCCAGGAGGCTGCACCGATGAGCGCTCCTCCCGCCGCAGCGGCCAGCGTCCCGGGCAGGGATACGCCGCCGGAGGTGCCTGCCTGCAGCACCTTCCCGGTCAGTACCGACCGGGGAGGCTTCCGGGCCAGTGTGCCGATCTCTGTCGCCCATGTATCCGAGGTCACGGTAGCCATCACCCCGATGAACAGGAAGCCCCAGAGCTCCAGCGGATAGACCGCGTTCAGCAGAACGGCCAGCATCCCGAGTCCGCCGTTGGCGAAGACCTGGCCCGCGTCGCGGCGTCCGGTTTTGTCATACGTGGCCTCCAGCTCTGCCTTATTCTCATGATGCAGCTTCGACAGCAGGGTTGAAGAGATGAAGAACAGGAGCAGGATACCGAACCAGAACAGATTCCCCGCGCCGAAATAGATCGTCCCCATAACCACTGCCGCCACCATTCCTGAGAAGCTAAGCGACTGCTTCCAGTAAGCGGCCCCGGCAACCAGCAGCGCACCGCAGGCCCCGATCAGCCATTGCAGCACTTCAAGTCCTGAGAGCATCGCCTTAACCGATCAGGCAGGTGCCCATGAGGGTGTCGCCCCAGAACAGCTCGAACGAATCGCCCGCCACTACCGGACCTACCCCGGCGGGAGTTCCGGTGAAGATAATATCGTCTTTGCCCAGCCCGTAGCGGGCGGCAATGAATTCAACGATTTTTTGCAGGGAGAAAATCATGTTCTTCACGTTCCCGCGCTGAACCTCAATTCCGTTCTTGCGGACGGTAAAGTCGGTGGCCTCCAGTTCCTCTTCCTCAGGCAATGCCATGTACGGGGTCAGCGGAGCTGCGTTCTTGAAGCCCTTGGCAGCGGTCCACGGCAGCCCCTTGCGCTGCAGATCATTATGCACATCACGGAGCGTGAAGTCGAGGCCCAGCGCCATGACATCCACCAGCTCCTGCACGCTCATCCCCGGCACGTAATCACGTGCAATGCGCAGCACCAGCTCCCCCTCGTAATGAATCAATCCGGCGTCCTTGGGCAGATGGATGATCGCTTTATCCAGGGCCACGGCAGCATGAGACGGCTTCAGGAAGATCAGCGGCTCGGCAGGCACCTTGTTGCCCAGCTCCTCCGCATGTAATTGATAGTTGCGTCCTACACAGTATACATTATTGATCGCACTGCTCATTGTTCCGTCAGCTCTCTTCCTCTATGAATTGGAATTCATACTGCAATGCTGCAATCCTTATTAGGCCTTCAAAAAGAGTTCGCCCCAAATATCCGGACGGTTCGTACAGATCATAATATCGGAATGAATCTCCGACAGGCGGCGCATTTCCTTGCCCTTGTTCAAGGTCCAGGCCATCACCTGCACCCCGCGTGCAATCAGGGATTTGGCCAGAACCGGGCTAAGCCGGTCATAGCTGATGGATAAGAAGGAGCAGCCCAGCTCATCAAGCTTACCCGCAGGATTACCGGATCTGGAGTCATAGATCAGCCCTGTATGGAACCGCGCGTCCAGCTCCTTGATCCGCCGTAACACGCCGGCATCGAACGAGGTCAGCACCACTTCCTCACGCATTCCCCTGGCATTCACCAGATCAATGACCGCCTGCGCAAGACCGGGATACATGTCGCCCACCGTCTTCAGTTCAATATTCAGCCGCAGCCGGCCTGACGCCAGAGCGAGCACCTCTTCCAGGGAAGGCACCCGCTCTCCGCGAAAAGCACGCCCTTTCCAGCTACCGGCATCCAGCCGCCGCATGTGTTCATAATCCATATTTTTCACCTTGCCGTGTCCATTAGTCGTGCGGTCCAGGGAATAATCATGGATGACCACAGGCACCCCGTCCTTCGTCAGCTGCACATCAATCTCCATCCAGCGTACATAAGGCAGCGCAATCGCCATCCGCACGGCAGCCAATGTGTTCTCAGGGGCTTTACCGGAAAAACCGCGGTGGGCTACACACATATTGTTCATCATTGATACGCACCTCCGGCTATTTCACCGCTTGGGTTACGGTACCGTCATTGCGGACCTTGATCAGGCCGGAAGAAATAGATTGTATTCTGTGCAGCAGCAGCTGCCCGTCGGCTTCATTCATCGGCACCGGCTGCGCCAGCTCGGCATCCATCGGCTTCAGCTTAAGAGCGCATTGCCCCTGCTTGCTGCATTCCGCCTGGAATACCGCCGTCTCCCAAGTCGCCGGGATGGAGCCGCGTGTGAAAATAAAGTTGCCTGTGCTGTAGGCAATCCATTTGCCTTTGTACGGCTCAATTCCCTGCAGCACATGCGGATGGCCGCCCATCACTAGATCGGCTCCGGCATCAATGAAGCTATGCCCAAGCGCCTGCTGGGTCTTGTCATACTGCTCCATCCGCTCCCGTCCCCAATGGACGACGACAACGACAACATCGGCCTTTTGCTTGGCTGCGGCAATCGCCTTGAGCGCTTCCGCACTGTCATACACCGAGGCAAGGCCAGGCTTGCCCGCTTCCGCCTTCCATTCAATCACCGGCATCACCCGGGTGAAGCCCAGCAGGGCAATCTTAATTCCATTACGTTCAAAATACTGCGCCGAATAGGCCTCCTGACTATTCCGCCCTGCCCCCACATGAGGGATTCCGCGTTCACCCAAATGCTTCAGGGTGTCCAGCAGACCTTCCTCCCCCTGATCCAGCGTGTGGTTGTTAGCCAGATTGACGGCATCCACACCGGCGGCTTTGAGCGCGTCCAGTGCTTTCGGCGGGCCCTTGAACACAAACTGCTTGTTCTTGGCCCCAACCCCGCGTGTAGTAATCGGCGTTTCCAAATTGACTACCGTGAGGTCATCCTTCTTGAACATTCCATCCAGCGCGCTGTAGGAATAATCGTAGCCCTTCTGCTCCAGCAGTGCGCCTGCTTTTCCGCTGAAGATGATATCTCCGGCAAAGCTCAGCTTCACCGTCCCGCCGGAGGTATTCTCCGGCAAGCCTGCGACCAGCCCGCTGCTGCTTCCCGTTGTGGCCCGCGGTGCATCCGTAGGGGTTGCCTGATCCGTTGGTGACGGTGCAGGCGTAGCCGAAGCTTCCGTGGTCGCCGCAGGCACTGGAGAAGCCTCCGGTGTCTCCTCCGGAGCAGGCTCAGCAGTGGCTGTAGCCTCCGTCCCAGTCTCTGCCGCTGTAGGGACGGCTTCTGTAGGGACGGCCGCCGTTGCATCAGCTTCTGGTGAAGGGGATGTGACAAGCGCCGCTGGCGGAGCAGCAGAGCCCTGCGGGTCCTTGTCATCCATGAATGAATAAGCGAGCGCTGCGGTAATCATCAGCAGCAGCGCCACATTGACCCACGCCCAGACCCTTCTGCGCCGTCGCCTGCTATGTTGTCTCTTGCCTTGTCTATTGCCTGATCTCGGCGGATACATGAGTCCAAGTAATCTCCTTTACCCTTAAAGTGTTTCTATTATAGCATATCTATCAGCCGCCGCTCCAAGCCGGGAACGGAGCCTCTCATAAAAAAAGGTGGAGCGCCACTGCTCCGCTCCACCGTTGCTTTTAGATTGTAGCTCCCGCCGGCTCCGGCAGCTTCGTGAGACTGGCTGCGGCAGTCTCAGCCGTAAGCTTCGCCTGCTTGATGCAGTCCGGCATCCCGATGCCGTCATAGCCTGCGCCAAAAGCATAGACGCCGGGCAGCTTCTGCGCCAGCTCGCTGCGCAGGCCGGCAATCCGGCCGGGATGGCCGACCGGATACTGCGGCATAGATGACCTCAGCCGGGTAATCTCTGTGAACAGCGGCGCTGCAGTGATCCCCATGATCTCCTTCAGGTCCTTGCGGACCAGCTCTGCCAGCGCGTCATCGGGCAGCTCCACATTCTGTTCATCCCCCGACCGTCCCACGTAGCAGCGCAGCAGTACCTTATCGTCAGGGCTGGTATGCAGCCATTTGGTAGAGGTCCAAGTGCAGGCGGTGATGTTCCGCCCTTCCTTACGCGGAACAAGGAAGCCCGATCCGTCGTATTCAGTAACGATATCTTGCCGGGTGAACGCCAGAACCACATTAGCTACTGATACATAGTTCACTGCATCCAGCGCCGAGACATCCACATGGGGACGCAGCAGCTCTGCGGCTGCGAAGTTCTGCACTGTAATATAGATGTCGTCTGCTTCCAGCAACTCACCGCCCTCAAGCTCCACCTCATAACGGGCAGCGCCGGAAGAACCCGCACCTCCCAGAACACGGATGGATTTCGCTCCTGTCCCCGTGAGCTGCCGGACATCCTGCAGCTCATGGATGAGCGCATGCACGAGACTTTGCAGCCCTTGCCGGAAGGTGAGGAAGGCGCTTTTCTTCGTTCCCGTATGGGTCTCCACCGGCTTCCTGCCGGTGGTCATTCCACGGATCAGGCTGCCGTACTGGCGCTCGACCTCACCGAACTGCGGAAAGGTCGCCTGAAGACTGATCTTGCGCATATCCCCTGCATAGATCCCTGCCAGCAGCGGCTCCGTCATATTTTCCAGCACCTCTGTACCAAGACGGCGCTCAATCAGATCGCCTAGCGACTCATCCTCTGCACTGCGGCGGGGCGGGAGGACGAAATCCATCATCGCCCGCATTTTGCCGCCGAAGGAGACCAGACCGCTCTTCAGGAAGGGCTTCAGCTCTGTCGGAATGCCCAGCACAAGACCGGCAGGCATCGGATGGAGCTTGCCACGCTGCAGAATGTAGGTCTTCTTGGCATTAGGATTCGTGCTTACCAGCTCGTGGTCCAGCTCCAGCTCCCTGGCCAGATCGACCATCGCCGTCTTACGGGCCAGGAAGGAATCCGGGCCCTTCTCAATCACGAAGCCGTCACGGTGCAGTGTCTCGATTTTGCCGCCAAGGACCTTGTCCTTCTCGATTAAGGTAATCTCCGGTTGTACTGCCGCCTCACGGTAGAACTTGCGGATATAGAACGCGGCGCTGAGCCCGCTAAGGCCTCCGCCGATAATAACTACCTTGCGGGGTGATGCCGTCATGGCAGATTCACCTTCAACTGGTTCGCCTTCGTACGCACCACATCGCTGAGCACCGACATATAGGCCGGATCACTGTTCAGCGAGTCAATCCGCAGAAGACGCATATCCAGCTCGGAGGCAAGCTGCTGCGCTTCAATATCCAGATCGTACAGCACCTCCAAATGGTCGGAGACGAAGCCGATCGGGGCTGACAGCACGTATTTCACCTGGCTCTCGGCCAGCTCACGCAGCGTATCGAGAATATCCGGGCCCAGCCAAGGCTCCGCTGTCCGGCCCGCACTCTGCCAAGTGAACTGCCAGGATTCCACCCCCGCCTGAGCGGCAATCGCCTGAGAGGTCTCCAGCAGCTGGTCACGGTACGGATCGCCCATCGCCAGAATACGTTCAGGAAGACTATGTGCACTGAACAGCACGCGCACTTCCTCGCGCGCCGCGCCGGTCTCTTCGAACTCGTCCAGCTTGGCAGTCACTCTCCGGCTAAGCACATCGATCAGCTCGGGATGCATATGGTAGCTCTCTACGAACTCCATATGAATACCGCAGGCTTCAGCTTTTTCCTTGGCGCGCTTGATATAGGTTCCTACACTCATCACAGAGTAATGCGGAGCCAGCACGATGCCAATCGCCTGGGTAATACCGTCCCGGACCATAGCCTCGACACCATCCTCGATGAATGGTCTGGCATGCTTGAGACCCTGGTAGCAAACATACTGGATCTGCCCGCTGTTCAGCTTGGCCTGCAAGGCTTCCACCTGACGGTCGGTATTTTCTCTAAGCGGAAAAACCCCGCCGACAATCGCCTTGTAGCGGTCAGTCAGCTCTTTAAGCTGCTCAGCAGAGGGAGCGTTCCCCCGGCGGATATGCGTATAATAAGGCTCTACATCCTCAAGACTCTCAGGCGTGCCGTACGACATCACGAGTACTCCAATTTTGTTGGCCACGGTTTCCATCCCCTTTATGAATTAATTAACGTCCTATACAGCAAAGAGAGCAGCAAAGGCTGCTGCCATCTTGATGCTATTTCTTCAACTAGGCCAGCGGCGGTGCCGCCTGTTTCATTGCTGCTGCCGAATACTCATGCACGTAATCCGTTAATTCCTTGAGCGTGTCCAGTGAAGCTTCAGGGAATAATCCATGCCCCAGGTTGAAAATATACCCCGGCTGCGTGATGCCTTCATCGATCAGTTCCTTGGCCCGGGCTTTGAGCATATCCATCGGCGCGGTCAGCAGGTATGGATCCAGATTGCCTTGAACCGCATAGCCCCCGCCCAGTCTGCGCCGTCCTTCGGTGATGCTTACCCGCCAGTCCAGCCCGATTACATCGGCCTGCAGCTTGGTCAGGCTGGGGAGCAGCTCCCCTGAGCTGACACCCGGGAAGTAGATCTTCGGAACCTCCAGATCAGACAACTCGGCAAAGATCCGGGTGATCGTCGGCAGCACATACTGCCCGAAATCACGTGGAGCGAGCGCCCCGACCCAGCTGTCGAACAGCTGGAACGCCTTCCCGCCGCTGGCGACATGGGCGCGCAGATAGGCGATAACCATATCGCCCAGCTTCTCCATCAGCTTCTCCCACACCTGAGGCTGGCTGAACATCAGCTCCTTGGTGCGGTGATAGGTCTTGGACGGTCTGCCTTCGATCAGATAACTGGCGATGGTGAACGGAGCCCCGGCGAAGGTGATCAGCGGAACGTCCAGCTCCTTGTCCAGTATGGCGATGGTCTCCAATATATGGCCCAGATCGCCTTCCACATCAATCGGCTTCAGCCGGTCCACATCACTTGCGGAGCGGATCGGATTCTCGATAACCGGCCCGATGTTCTTCACAATGTCAAAATCCACACCGAGGGAGGCCACAGGATTCATGATGTCGGAATACAGAATCGCCGCGTCCACGCCCAGCTTGCGCACAGGCATCAGAGTCACCTCGGCCGCAAGCTCAGGCTGCCTGCAGATCTCAAGCAGCGAATATTTCTCTTTGATTGTACGGTAGTCGGGATCATACCGGCCAGCCTGCCGCATGTACCATACGGGGGTGTACTCCGTGTTCTGCTGTCTGCAGGCACGGATAAAAGTGTCGTTGTAGGTCATGATAAGATCTCCATTAGATTTGATAGAATACTGTGAAAAAACACATATCATTATTATGCCCCTTTTGTAAGCGGCTAACAACCGCCTCACCCGAAAGGGAATGACAATCCCATGACATTACTATGACATGTGTTGCATTGTCCGGCTGAAAATCTATGATATACTGATATAATGTCAATTTTTCGTGAACTCTGTATTAATGAATCCCCTGAAAGGAAGTGAAAGCACTTTGAAGAATTGGGAGACCTGGAAAGTCAACCTCATGGTGCTTTGGTTCGGCCAGTTTCTGGTAAATGCAGGCATGACTATGATTACCCCGTTTCTGTCGCTTTATCTCGCCAAAGATCTGGGGGTGACCGGCGACCGCGCAATCGGGATGTGGGCCGGGCTTATTTTTGCCGCCAACTTCTTGACCTCGTTCATCTTCCAGCCGCTCTGGGGCAAGCTTGCCGACAAATACGGACGCAAAATTATGCTCCTGCGCTCCAGCTTCGGCATGGCGATTGTTATTGTGCTGATGGGCTTCGCCCAGTCCCCGATGCAGCTGCTGCTGCTCCGGCTGCTTAACGGAACCATCTCCGGCTTCAACCCCGCCTCTGTCGCGCTGGTCTCAGGCACCACACCGAAACCGAAGATGGGCTTCGCGATGGGCCTGATGCAGTCCGGCGCGGTAGCCGGAACGATTCTGGGGCCGCTAATGGGCGGATTACTGGCGGACTGGATCGGGTTCCGACCGATTTTCTATGTGGTCGGCGCACTGCTGTTCGTTGCTTCATTGCTGGCGTTATTCCTGGTCAAAGAGAAATTCGACCGGGCAGAAGCAGCACAGGTGCCTCAGGTATCCGTGCTGGAAGGCTTAAAGGAACTGGCGAAGGTACCGCAGCTTCCCGCCTTGTTCGGCGTGACCTTCCTGTTGCAGTTCGCCATGGTCAGTCCCATGTCGCTGCTGCCGCTCTATGTTGAGAAGCTGCACGGCACCACCGTGGACCTTGCCTTCTGGGCAGGTATGGTCAGTGCAGTGACCGGTATCTCGAATATGCTCGCTTCGCCGCTGCTCGGCAAGCTCAGCGACAAGGTAGGGGCGCACCGGATACTGACCTTTGCGCTGATCGGCGCCGCTCTGTTCCTGATCCCGCAGGCGTTCGTGACCAGTGTCTGGCAGCTGATTCTTGTCCGCTTCCTGATGGGCGTCTTCATGGGCGGCCTGCTGCCTAGCGTCAACGCCCTGATCCGCTCCTATACGCCTGACGGCAAGGAGAGCCGGGCGTTTGGCTTCAACAGCAGTACGCTCGCGCTCGGCAATATGCTCGGTGCGGTAATCGGCGGATTCCTGTCCGGTTATATCGGGATTGAAGGCCTGTTCATTGTCTCCGGTGCATTCCTGCTGATCAATACGGTCTGGGTGCGGATCAAGCTGTACAAGAAGACTGAACCCCGGCTATTCCGTTAACAGGCTGCTTCTCTTATGGGCGGTATAACTGGTGTGGCTGGTGTAGCACAAGTTATTTCACCATCGCCAGCGCCAGGCCGTCATAGGCAGGCAGCAGTGTGCTGGTCAGGCGGGGATCGCCCGCTATCATCTCATTGAAGCGGCGCATAGCCTGGACGGCCGGTCCGTTCTTCTCCGTATTAAGCGTGCGGCCGCGCAGAAAAATATTATCCCCGGCAATAATCGCCCCCGGTGAAGCAAGCCGGATCGCATATTCCAGATAATTCGGATAGTTCTCCTTATCGGCATCGATGAAGAAGAAATCATACCTGTTCCCCTGTGCTTCGAGCAGCTTCAGGCTGTCCAGTGCAGGGCCGGTCCGGTATTCCACCCGGTCGCCGAAGCCCGCCTGCTGCAGATGGCTCTGTGCCAGCTCTGCATATTCAGCCTTAAGCTCCAAAGAGGTGAGACGGCCTTCCTGCGTGAGTCCCCGGCACAGACAGATTCCGCTGTAGCCGCCAAGCGCCCCGATCTCCAGCAGGTTTGCTGAGCGGGAGAGGGTCACAAGCATCGTCAGCAGTCTGCCGTAGCCCGGGGCAATGGACACCTCCGGCATGCCTTTGGCCGCGATGGCGGCTTTGACTTGGAGCAATAATTCGTCTTCTGTATATAGCTGTTCGCTGTACTCTTCCTGATTCTGCATATGTATTCTCCTCTTGAATGGGTGTGTGTGCCTGCGGACAGGCATTGTGCAGAACTCTTCCTTACCCTATACTGTAAGCTGAACGTTCTACAGGTTCAGATGACAAACCATATAAATTGAACTTGAAAATCTACAGACAGGGAAAAGTAACGGAGCCCCTACTGAAAAACTTACATGTACAATTTATATAGTTACTCTTATTGTACTGGCTATACGTATTTATCCACAAGTTAAACGGAGTTGAGCGCACTTGGGCAAATTACAATTGATCGCCACCGCCCCCATGGGGCTGGAGGCTGTAGTAGCACGCGAATTAAACGAGCTGGGTTATGAGACCACGGTCGAGAACGGACGGGTCCTGTTCAGCGGGGATTACATCGACATCTGCCGCTGCAATCTGTGGCTGCGTACCTCGGACCGTGTACTGGTGAAGATGGGCCAGTTCCCGGCCAAAACCTTCGATGAGCTGTTCGAAGGAGTGAAGGCGATAAATTGGGAGGACTGGATTCCCGAGAACGGCGAATTCCCGGTAGAGGGCCGCTCGCATAAATCTCAGCTGACCAGCGTACCTGCCTGCCAAGGGATCGTTAAGAAGGCCATTGTCGAGAAGCTGAAGCTGTCGTACCGCACTGAATGGTTCCCGGAGAACGGCCCCCGGTATGTGGTAGAAGTGATCCTGCTGAATGATATCGCGCTGATTACCCTGGATACCACCGGCCCGGCCCTGCACAAGCGCGGCTACCGCCGCCAGGCTACGGAAGCACCACTGAAGGAGACGATGGCTGCGGCTCTGATCCAGCTCAGCCGCTGGAACGGCCATCGTCCGCTCTATGATCCTTGCTGCGGATCAGGCACGATTCTGATCGAGGCTGCGATGATTGCCTGGAATATCGCGCCGGGCCTGCGCCGCTCCTTCCCATCCGAGCACTGGCCGGAGATTCCGCAGCGCCTGTGGGAGGAAGCCCGCGAAGAAGCCTTCGATGCGGTGCGTGACGATTACCCGCTGCAGCTGACCGGAACGGATATCGATCCGGCAGCAATTGAGATCGCCGAGGCGGCGGCGAAGAGCGCCGGACTCTCCGGTGAGATTACGTTCAAGCATATGGCCGCTGCGAAGGCCCGGCCGGAAGGCGAATACGGCTGCATCATCACCAACCCGCCTTACGGCGAGCGGATCAGCAATGACAAGGAAGTGGAGAAGCTGACCCGCCAGTTCGGCGAGATGATGCTCTACCTGCCGACCTGGTCGTTCTTCGCCATAAGCCCGTACAAGGAGTTCGAGCAATACTACGGACGCAAGGCGGACAAGCGCCGCAAGCTCTACAACGGCCGGATCGAATGCCAATACTATCAATACCTGGGGCCGCTGCCTCCGCGGAAATAGCAGGAACAGCGCGGGTTAAGCAGTTAAGTAATGATCTCTAAGAAGCCTTAAGTCCCATGAAGCACTCTGTGCTATGGACTTAAGGCTTTTTGTTCTCATTAAGCCGCTGATGCTGCATCAATTTCGTACACAGTTGCCCCGCCCACCTCGCAGTTGCACATTGTATGTTGGGTTCCACATACATTTGCCCCGTTCACCCCCGAAGCTGCACATTGTATGTTGTTTTTGGCATACATTTGCCCTGATCCCCCCGCAGTTGCACATTGTATGTTGTTTTCCACATACATTTGCTCCGTCCACCCAAGCAGATGCACATTGTATGTTGTTTTCGGCATACATTTGCTCCGCTCACCCCCGAAGCTACACATTGTATGTTGTTTTTGGCATACATTTGCTCCGCTCATCCCCGAAGCTACACATTGTATGTTGTTTTCGGCATACATTTGCGGGTGGAATCAGACCTTAAACCAGATCTGGACTTTGCAGCGAACCTACATACTCATAGTAAATAATTCGTTGAGATACTCCTCTAGCTACAGGGCGAAATTTACCTTTATCCACCAACATGCGACTGTACTTAATGACTGTCGCGGTTTGCAGTTCAAGCTCTCTCGCAGCATCCCCCGGACGAAGAACACGATTGTAACGGATAGCTAATCGCATTAAATCTCGTTCAATTCTGGAATACGCTCTCTCGGTACTTCGATTTGTAGTTTCAGCCGACAAATAAGGAAACAAAAGGTTCCGCAGTGCGGAGAGAATGAAAGATGGATTATCTTTCATCTCGTCTAGAGAGATGTAGAGCACCACGCAATCTTGTGATTGCAGGAAGAGACCCCGATTCAGGTCCATCCGGTATTTGCTACGGTCCGTGCCATGCGACCCAAAATCCATAATCTCAAACGCAATGCGCGAAGATCCAACCTTCCATAGTAAATCGACAAAATAGGATCTGCCGCGCCAATCCTTTACTTCGTATTCCGGATGCAGTCCGTGAAAATGTCCGGCAAGTGGCCACCAAACACTTTCGACGAATAAGCGGTTCCCGTAGCCATGCCCCCGCTTAAGCGCATCTAGCCGCTCCCCCTTTCTTCGTTTGAGATGATTGCTTAACCATTGATCATGCTCTCCAGCAAAGCCCATTTCAGTCCCCCCACTTAGCATCGAATTTAATCTCAGAACGCATAAAACCCCGCCTCCTTCTGAATGGAAGGGAGCGGGGCATACTTTGCCGCGTTAATTTGTACCTAGAATTAGTGTCCCACTTTTGGGCAACGAATGCAATATAAAGGTAGTAATATAGAGTTACAATTTCCTCCGCTCACCTTGTAGATGCAAATTGTATGTCGTTTTTGGCATACATTGCCCCGCTCACCCACGCAGATGCACATTGTATGTTGTTTTCCACATACATTTGCCCCGCTCACCCCCGAAGCTGCACATTGTATGTTGTTTTCGGCATACATTTGCTCCACTCACCCCCGCAGATGCACATTGTATGTTGTTTTCCACATACATTTGCCCCGTTCACCCCTCGTAGCTGCACATTGTATGTTGTTTTTGGCATACATTGCTCCGCTCACCCCGCAGCTGCACATTGTATGTTGTTTTCCACATACATTTGCTCCGTGCACCCAAGCAGATGCACATTGCATGTTGTTTTCGCATACATCCAGCCCACGCACCCTCTCACCCGCCTATTGTGTTCGGTTTTCCGACTACACCCGCGCACACCAAAACAGCCCCCGCAAATAACGCGGGGGCTGTACGATGCTGCAGGCGCAGCAGATCTGAATTACTTCTTCTCCACTGGCCGTTTGACGAAGGCTTCCGCTTTGGCCAGCACCTCGTCTTCCGTCGGTCCGCTGATATAGCGGCCGTTGATGTAGACAAACGGGCGTTTGCCGCACGGTCCGCAGTAGGAGATGCAGCCTGTCTTGATCTCGGCATCCGGTGCCATCTTCAGCAGCTTGGGCACGATGCTTTTCATTTTGATATGATTGCACTCGTCACATAATCTTATATCGTTAGCCATGAAGCAACCCTTCTTTATGTCCGTAAAATACGGGCGGATCAACTAGTGATCGCCATGATTTCCTTTAGACGGATTAGTAATCACGAAACCTTCTTCGGGCAAGTAGAGATAATCAATCTTCACTCCGTCCAGCAGGGGCTGGTTCGGATCAAGAATGACATCGATATCCTTGTCAGTGGAGACTACAACATCGTTCTCCTTAGGCGTGTCCAGATCCAGTCCGTAGTGGGCATGGTCGCCATGGGCATGTGTAATTGCTACACGAAGCTTAAGCTCACTGTTGCCTTCAAGTTCCATGGTTTTCTTTATCACTTTAGCCGCGTTGCGGGTAATTTTGACGTTCATTCGATTCCATCTCCCAGGCCTCTATATTTTAAATACTCAATAATTCATTTTAAGGAATATGGGAGGATAAAGCAACCATTAGGAGATGGACATCCACACTTAAAGGTACAATCGTCGCTAAAATGTCATCTTCCGCTGTGCAGCGCCGCGTACTTACGGTCCATCCGCGCTGTGAACCAGCCCATCAGCAGCATCGTTACGCCAATATCGTCAATCGGTATAAACGGCATGAAATCGGGCAGCACCCAGTACAGCAGCGCCGGAATCGTGAACAGCAGCTTGTCGGCCATAGCCACATTTGGCGAAACGATATAATGCCAGGAGCTGCGGAATATATGAGACCATTGTTTGAGCGACAACAGTTTTCTGAATTTCATGAGTTATGCCTCCCTGTGTAATCTGTGTAAGCAGCAAAGGACACCGCCGCTAAGCACCTGTAAAAGGATTGCGGCTGTGCCCTTTGCTGTTATCTTACGCGAATGCGCAGGATTCGTTTCGCTTTTAAGTAGAATTTTATCGAATTCTCCCGAACCGGACCAACGTTCACTCCGTCACCTTAACATCGTCGATCCGTGCGGTGCTGGAATGCATCCGCAGTCCGATCTTCCCTCCGGCCGGCTGCGCCGCCGTATCGGTCCACTGGATCAGCTGGGTACCGCCCGCAGATGCCGTAATCGTACTGCCGCTTACCGTCACCTTCAGCTCAGTCCACTGGCCGGGTGTGACGGCAAAGCTTACGCTGCTGACCATCGTGAGCGTTCCGGCTGTTTTTTTGAACAGCTCCGCCTTGTCACCGGAATCATTCAGCCGGAACATGTAATAATTGGAAGCATCCGCATACCGGAACAGCAGGCCGGCGTTGGCGAAGGTATTCAGCAGCTTGACTCTGGCCGAATACGTGTAATTCCTCCAGGAGGCGTCGCCTGTATAGGCAAGCGCTTCTCCTGTCCCGGAGTTCTGTGATAGAGCCTTCGTGCCGTCATCCTCCACACTCCAGGCTCCGCCAGAAGTCGTCCATCCGCTGGAATTGCCATCCTCAAAATCATCCTGGAACAGCGTAACCGGCGGTGTGATCGTACCCTGGAATTCAAATGCTCCGATATCCGGCACGCCGTTATACAGCGGATTCCCGAAGAAGTCCTGTCCTCCGTTGCCTGCAACCGCCGCCCCGGCATTGATCAGCGGAGAGGAGAGCGCAAGCTTATATCCGTCTGCCGAATCGAGTCCTGTGGCCGTTCCGGGACTGATGAATCCGGGGTTGCCTGTGATTTTATTGGGATCGCTCGGAACACTTGAGTTCAGCCCGTAGAAGCTGTTGTGATCATACGTCATTCTGGGGCTGTTCGTGTATTGTCCGCTGGCACCATTATAAAAGATGTTGTTCGTGTAATAGGCCATTCCTGTATTGCTCGCATGGGTCAGCGCCTTATTCTGCGTTCCCGAACGGTAGATGATATTGTTGTAGACATAGAGATTCCCCCCGCCGTTCACCAGATGGAACACCCCGTTAGCGTCCTTATCGTTCTGGCTGATATTATAGCGGAAAATATTATTGTTCGTGTTGTTCATGACCAGCAGGGTCCCGCCCTCATTGTCATAGCTGAAATTGTACTGGTAGATGCTGTCGTGCACCTCGATGTCGAAGTCCCAGGGCTGGCCGTCTCCACCCAGCATCCGGGTATCGGAGGCCTCGTTGTACTGGAAAATAGCCCCCTTCGTATAATAAGCCCACTGCGCCGCAACGACAGTGATATCCTCAAGGTAATTGACGATGGATGAATTCACATCGCAGGCTTCTCCGATGGACTTCGTCTTGTTGTATTCGATCAGCGGCGAGGCGCCGGCTCTGACCAGGATGCCGTCCCGGTGGATCTTCTCCACCACATTGCCCCGGATGACCACACCCCGGAAGGCGTCGAATTTATGTGTCCAGGCACTGTTGAAAAAAGCATCCGTCATCGTCTGAATCCCTGTATCCGCCACGTTAATGACTGTATTGTTCTCGATCAGAATATCTTCCCAGGTGCTCTCAAGTGCTGTATTGGCTCCCCGGGCATGAAAGTTGATGCCGCCTGTGCGGCGGTCTGTGCCGAAGATATCGTGGATGTCGAGATTGCGGATATAGATATGCCGGAAGTTCCCCGCCCCTGCTCCTTCGCCTACGACCAGCACACCGTTTCTGCGCATATCTGTAGGCTGCTGTCCGCTTGTAATCTCCAGATTGTTGATCTCCCAGTAGGAGACATTGCGCAGCCGGATGCCGAAGCCCTCCCCGCCCACGGCGGTATTGCCGAAATCAATCAGCGGCTTGGCTCCGCTCCCGTAGAGGTCCACGGCAATCGGATTCCCCTCCGTCCCGGAGCCTTTAAGATCGAGATACTGATCATTCCATACGCTGCCTGCCTTGAGTAAAATCCGGTCCCCCGGGCTGAAGGTGACGCTGTTCACTTTGCCCAGCGTCTTCCAGGCCGCCGCCTCACTGGTGCCGGAATTGCTGTCGCTGCCTTGGGCAGCATCGACGTAATAGGTGGTGCCTGCCGCCTCAGCAACCGGACCTGACCAGCCGGATAGGAGACTGAACAGTAAAAATACGATCATGCCCAGCATGGTGAATCTGCGCGGCCTGCCTTGCCTTGATCTATGCTTCATACGATACCTTGTCATTCGGATCACGCTCCCGCAGAATAAATTGTACTTGTAAGTTTTCATATGGGATCGCCGTGACTCCAGAGAAGTTTTGGACTTACGGCCGCTGTTGTTTGCAGATTTCTTGATTTATCCCGTTTTTAACGGTTGAAATCCGCAAACAAAGGCGGACGCTATCGCTCCTACAGTTCCAAAATTCCCCTCCGCCACTTTTCCCTGTCTGTCTTTTTTTCAAGCTCAATTTATTAAGTTATAAAGCGGCCAACGCCTCACCCAGCCACGCTCCCTGCTGCACAAGCCCGTTCTGAAGCTTGGCGAGATTCACCTTCCGGCTCTGTCCCTCCGCTCCGGCCGCCATCGCCGCCGCCATACCCGCCGCCTGCCCCATGGCGAAGCAGTTCGGCATCACCCGCAGTGAGCCTTGCACGACACGGTCCGAGGAGGCGGCGCGCCCCGCCACCCATACATTGTCCAGTCCCACCGGCAGCATGCAGCGGTAAGGGACACCATGCGACTTCCCGGGCGGAAGATGGTGGATATGCATCGCCCCGCTGCTGCGGGCCATATGAATATCGATGAAGTAGCTGTTGCGGGCAATATCATCCGGGAAGGAAGCCATATTCATGAAGTCCTCCTGGGTCAGCACGTAATCGCCCACAATCCGCCGCGTCTCGCGGATACCGATCTGCTCGCCGGTGGACACCAGATGGGCCTGTTCGAATCCGGGCACATAAGCCCTGAAGAATTCCAGCTGGCGGTGGACTAGCCGACGTCCCTCTATTGCCCCCCGGGTCAAGTCCTCCGCCCTGGAACCGTCGACGCCGAACACATGCCCAAAATTCACACCGACCAGATAATCGGCAATCCAAGCTAGGCCCGAGACGGAGTCCCGGCCCTGCGGCAGCTTCCCGTCAACCTGCGCCTGCTGGACGGCCTGATGGATCTGATCCGTGTCACCGCTTTCATTCCGGTATTCTTCAAAACGCTGCCGGTCCACATTCGCCAGCAGGTAGCACATAGTCGCGGCTTGAAGCTCGCCGGAATCTCCGCCCTTATGGAACGGCGCTCCCGCCAGGGCGGCCAGATCGGCATCCCCGGTCGTATCAATGACAGTCCGGGCGCGGACCAGACTCCGGCCTGACTTGTTGACGATTACCACGCCCTCAATGCTTCGGCCGGTCTCATCCATCACCGTCTGGCTTGCCACGGTATGGAGCAGCACTTCCGCTCCGCTCTCGGTGGCAGCCTCGTCGTATACACGCTTCAGCACCTCCGGGTCGATGGGCACCCAGTCCAGCTCTGCACCGAAGCGCTCGCGGAACTCCGGCTCACATCCGGCCTTCATCCGCTCCAGCAGTTCCAGGCCGATTCCCCGCACGACAGCCTTCTCCCCGTCACTGTAAGGACAGAAGGCTGGCACCAGGGCAACGGTGCCCATGCCGCCCAGGAAGCCGCGCTGCTCAATCAGCAGCGTCCGAGCCCCGCTGCGGGCCGCAGCTATTGCCGCTGCCACGCCCGCAGGCCCGCCGCCTGCAACCAGCACATCCACCTCGCGGGATACCGTGATCTCCTCCGCAGGCAAGGTAAATACAGTTCTATTCATCGTTGTTCCTCCTTGAAGCTATACTTAGACTCCTCACCATTATAGTGAGATGGAGGCTGCAACAGCGTGCAGACTGATTGCCTGTTACGGTGGACAGTTTTGACCTTTATGGCTTGGCTTCATCCGTGGATGTCTCCCTGCCCTGCTCTTCCGGCGAACCTGCCTTGAATTCGCTGGGATTCCGGCCGCTGTATTTCTTGAATACCTTGGAGAAGTACGCCCGGTCGGAGAAGCCGAGAGTGTAGGCGACATTCTCCACGGTCTCGTGCGGGCGGGCCAGCATCGTGATGGCCATATTCATCTTGTACTGGTTGACGTAATCGGTGAAGTTCACGCCGGACAGCTTCTTGAAATAACGGGAGAAGTAGCTGGCATTCAGGTGCAGATGCTCTGCCATATCTGTAGAGGTGATCATCCGGTCCACATGCTCCTCCAGAAACTCATCCACCGCCTGAAGCCGGACATCCTTCTCCTCAGCGGCTGCGGGGGCTAGTGCAAACTGCCGCCACAGATGCCTCAGCTCCCGCTTAGTCAGGCTGGCCGCTTCCTCGATATGAACCGTCTGCTCGAGTTGCGTGAAGAAGTCCTCCTCAGCCAGCCCGCCGGCTTCGAAGGCCAGCTGGCGCACGAGATTCCCGCAGGTCTCCTTCACCAGCCGGGGCAGCAGCCGCTCCGCCGATGCCAGCTGCGCCCACTGATTCACGGCCAGATCAATCCAGGCGGCATGCTGGTCTGCAAGCGCCAACGACAGCATACCGCGTTCCTTTTCCCCACGCCGTTCTAACGTCTGCCCGAAATCCGCGTTCTCCTCAAGCAGAGACACAGGCTTCACTGGCTGATAGAAGTTATTTTCCCGGCAATCGGTGAGAGTCTTGTATAACACACCGAAGCTGCGGACCGGTGCACAGGACTCCGAATAGAACCCCCGCAGGCTAATCTTCAGATACTGCTCCACCTTATCCTGTACCGCCTGCATGAATTCAGCCAGCTTGTTCTCTGTGACGCCGGGGTCCTCCACATTCCAAACCAGATAAATATCGGCGTCCCTGCTCATAATCGGTGTAATGGAAGCCTCTGCCGCAGACAACTCCAGCGCAATATTATTCACGGCTGAATGGATCAGCGGAATATCCTTGTACCGGTAACGCTCGGTAACCGATGCGGCATCCATATGAAGGAATCCATGACGCAGAAAGGGGTGCTTCCAGGAGATGCCCAGCCGTTCACCGAACTCCAGGGTGTTCTCCTGGCCCGCTGCACCCGACAACAGCTGCTTCAGGAAACTCTGCTTCAGCACTTCCTTATTACGCTCAATCGCCTGCCGGAAGGAGTAGCGCTCCAGCAGTTCCTCACGGCTCTTGAAGCGGCTCATCGCTTTGGCGAGACTGCTCTTAAGCTGCTCAGGGGATAGCTCATCCTTGATCAGATAATCATCCGCCTCCAGCTGGATCGCCCGCTTCGAGTAGTGGAAATCCTCATAGCAGGTCAGGAAAATCAGGCGAACCTCCGGCTTCGTGATCCGGAAGGCATCCGCCAGCTCCAGCCCGTCCATCCCCGGCAGACCGATGTCCACAATCACAATATCCGGCAGTGCTGCATGGAACTGCTCCAGCGCATCCTCACTGCTATACGCCGAAGCCACCAGCTGCAGATCCAGCCCCAAGGGCCCAAGCAGATATTCCACGTATTCCAGCATCGGGACATCATCGTCAATCAGCATCAGGGTCATCAAGGGGAACCGCCTCCTTCTCCCGGGTCACGGGGATATATAGGGTGAACGTCATGCCTTCCTCGTCTTCTCTTGCCTGCGCGCTCAGCCGTGCGCGATATCCGTACAATACCTGCAGACGGCGTGCTGTGTTGACCAGCCCGACCCCTTTTTCCGGCCAGAGCGCAGTGTCTTCACTTCCTTGCAGACGCCGGTTCAGGCGCTGGAGCTTATCCTCCGGCATCCCGCGGCCGTTATCGCTGATGCTGATCCGCAGCAGATCGGACTCGAACGCCGCTTCGAGCCGGATCGCCGGATGGTCCGGACGGGCGGAGAAGCCGTGACTGATGGCATTCTCGACAATGGGCTGAAGCAGAAGCCGGGGCAGCATCACCGCACCTTCTTCCTCGCCCACCTCGCATTCCCAGACGATATCCAGACGGTTGCGGATCTGCATCACCTGCACATAGCTGCCCAGCACCCTGCACTCCTCTGCCAGCTCCAGCGGCTTATCCACATGCACATACACACGCAGCAGCTTCATGAGCGCATCGATCATGGCGCCATGCGCCGGGTCACCGCTGAGCAGCAGATCCACCTTGATGGAATTGAGCGTATTCAGCAGAAAATGAGGCCGGATCTGCGCCGCCAGCGCCTGAAGCTCCAGCCGCCTTTTCTCCTCCTGTTCACTCTCGACCTGCTGCAGCAGCCCGTTCATATCCTCCAGCATCTGATTGAAAGCCGCCGACAGCACCGCCACCTCATCCTTGCCCCTGACGGGTATCCGCACCGCGCGGTTGCCGCCGACATACTGCTTGACGCTGGCCCGCAGCAGGCTGATCGGCTTGTTCATATATCCGGCCCACAGCATGGACAGGACCAGGAACGCCAGGAAGAACAGTCCGATCAGTGAGATGGAGACCAGAAACTCCCGGTTGATATGACTGTCGATGGAGCTGCGGGGCGTCTTGCTGGTAAGCAGCCAGCCGACCTTGGGAATACGGACCTCACTGGCCAGCAGCGGGCCTTCATCCGCAGGAGCGGCTTCTCCGGTGACCGCAATGCTTCTCCCCTTCTGGTCAACAAGCGCAAGCCTGCTTACCGCATTGCCCGTATCGAGCAGGCTGCGGAAGTAGTGGCTCGGAATGCCCACGTACAGCGTGGCCAGCTTGTCCTGGTTCAGCGGGTCGGTAATGAAGCGTACCGCATAATAATAATCGGGTGCAGCGGGGGTGCCGCCGTAGGGAAACCATTGCAGCGACACTTTTTCCCGCTCATCCAGCCTGCTGCTCTCCTTAAGAAGCTTCTCAGGCAGCACAGAGAACACCGGAATATTCTGGTTGCCGATCAGTATCCGGTTCTCCCGGTTGACCAGCATGATCTGAAGATCAGCATCGAGCGACTGCACCGACAGGATATTGGCCGTAGTCTTGAGCTTGTTGTAATGGGTATACACTCCGTAATTTCCGAAGCTTCCCGTATTTTTGAGATAACGCAGACTCTCCAGCACGGCCGGATCATAAGCCTCAGAGAAATACACCGAGACAAACGAGATGCTGTCCACCGTTTTTTCCATTTGACTGCCGATGACCTTCAGGGTCTCCTCATTCGAACGGGCGATCTTCTCACTCACATTCTCCCGCACAGAGGTATACGACCAGAACGTAACGACAACAAAAGGCAGCAGGATCAGGATCAGGAACGTGTATTGCAGTCTGCGATGGAAGGAAAAACGGCTTAACCATTTCATAAGAATTCCACCCCGCACTGTAATGAAAGCTTCAACGTCCCTATTATAATCCAAAATCCCTGCTGCCTTTGCACTTCATCCGTTATTTCTGATTGGCAGAAACTACCTTCTCGACTTCCGCTGTCATCTCACTCTTGACCTCATCGAAGCTGCGGTTATCCAGGATGAAGCTGGCGAAGCCGTTCTCCACAATCGCTTTCAGCTCGCTGCCATAGGGTACACTGAAGGTGTCCGGCATTTTAATATTTGGATCGAACAGCGTTTTGGTGAGGGAAGCGGTATCGATCAGATCTGTATTTTCCCCGAAAAAGCCGTTAATCAGCTCCGCCCCGTCCACGCCCTTGAACGAAGGAATCTCCTTGGTGAACTTGTAGGCTTCCTTGGACATCCAGCGGATGAAGTCATACGAGGCTTCCTTATTCGCTGATTTCGCGCCCATGGCCAGGCCGCCGCCGGAGATATTCGTCATGCCCAGTTCCTTACTGTCCACCGAACGCGGCAGCGGAGCGTACATGCTCTGGAACTCATGCGGGAATTTCTCCAGGTTCAGCGCCGCCCGGACAGCATAGCTTGGCACGGCCAGCATACTGGCATTTCCGGCAAAAAACTGCTGCAGCACATGGTAGTTCGAGGCCAGCACATCGGCATACGGCTCCGCGCTCTTATCTTCCTTCTCCATTGTGCGGCGGAGGTTGAAGAAGTATTCGAAGGACGGATCGTCAAAAATCGGCTTCAAGTCTGCGCTAAGCTGCGGATGCGGCTTCTCGGTGTATGCGATAATGTTCGGATATTCGCCCCAGGTGTGAAAGTAGGTTCCGAAGTGCTCGGGTGTCGTCAGCTTCTTGGCATACTCACGGAAATCATCCCAAGTCCAGCCCATCTCCGGCAGGGTCAGCCCTGCGGCTTCCAGATGATCCTTATTGAAGACCGTCAGCCACTGCGTGGAGCTGGGCAGGATGCCGTAGACCTTGTCGTCCAGCTTCAGCAGCTTGGAATATTCATCCTCGGGTTTAATACTCTCCTGTTCAAAAAAGGAGTTAAGCGGTTCCACAACTCCCCGCGAAGCGCGCTCCAGCAGCTCATCCTCGTTCCCGGTCATGAACACATCGACCACTTCGCCGCCTGCGACCAGAATATCCAGCTTCTTCATGAAATCTGTGCTGTCGCTGTTCTGGACCAGAGATTCATACTCCACTTCCACTTTATCCTGAGCTTCATTGTAAGCCTGCACGGCCTGGTAGATCGGCTCTTCCGGCTTATCGGCCTTGAAGGTGTAGAATTTGATCTTGGCTTTGCCTGCGGGCTGGGCTGTGCCGGCGGTTCCGGCAGACGGATCAGCCGAGGCTGGTGCATCGGTTGCTGCTGAGGTGTTGCCCCCATTCCCGCCGCAAGCGGTGACGGAGAGCATGAGGAGCATACTGGCAAGCATTAATGGTAGTTTTTTCAAAGCAATTCCCCCTTGATTTGTTGTCTGCAGGCTCATTATACAATCTAAGCTTTGCGCACACCGTGTACAGCTATGCGGTGTGCGCGTACACTTTTTTGACCTTTACCCTTTCACGCCTCCGATAGCAATCCCGTTAATGACCTGCTTCTGGAGGATCAGGAACAGCACCAGCAGCGGCAGAATCGCGGCGACGGAGGCCATCATCATGACGGAGATCTGTGTACCGAATTCCTCCTTGAAAAATTGCATCCCGAGCGGAATCGTATACAGCTTGGTCGAATTCAGCATAATCAGCGGCCCCTGGTAATCATTCCAGGTCCAGATGAACTTGATAATCCCCACTGTTGCCAGAATCGGGCGGCTCAGCGGCAGCACCACGCTCCAGAAAATCCGTAAGAACCCGGCGCCGTCCAGCTCCGCCGCTTCCAGCATATCATTATGAATCCCGATCATGAACTGGCGCAGCAGGAAGGTGAAGTAGCTGGAGAACATCCCCATCAGGATCAGCGCGGCATGGGAGTCATAGAGACCCAGCTCCTTAATCATAATATAGCGCGGAACGAGTGTTGCCTGCTCCGGGATCATCATGAACGCCAGCATCAGGGTGAAGATCAGCGCCCGGCCTTTGAAATCCAGCTTGGCGAGCGCATACCCGGCCATGGCCGAGATGACGATTGTCGCCAGGGTGGAGATCAGGGCGATTTTGAGCGAGTTCATATAGAATAATCCGAATGCCACATCACCCATCCATACGGCCTTGAAGTTAGCGATCAGATTCCAGTCGGTGGGAATCCACTGAATCGGGAAGGTCCAGACCTCCTTCTCCGTCTTCGAGGCCGCCGACAGCATCCAGACCAGCGGCATCAGGAAGAATACCGAGCACAGGGCGAACAGGACCGTGAAGATCAGATTGCCGGGCTTAAGTTTTTTCATTGTCATTACCTTTCGTTCCTTTCGCCTTGGACTAGTAATGGACCTTGCGGTTCTGGGTTATCCAGGTAATGGAGGTCACCAGCATAATAATCAGGAACAGCACCCAGGACATCGCCGAGGCATAGCCCATTTTGAAGCGCTCGAATCCTTCTTCGTAGATCTGGTACACGATAACGGTACTGGAATAGTTAGGCCCGCCGCCGGTGAGGAACTTGATCATATCGAAGATTTTGAAGGAAGAGATCGTGCTCGTTATCGCCAGAAAAAAGGTGGTCGGCCCCAGCAGCGGCAGCGTAATCCGCCGGAATTGTCCGATCCCGCTGGCCCCGTCAATTGTCGCCGCCTCATACAGCTCCTCGGGAATATTCGTCATCCCCGCCAGGAAAATAATCATCTGATAGCCCAGCAGCTGCCAGACGTAGATAATCATAATGGCAATCAGCGAGAAGCTGGTATCGACCAGCCAGCGCGGCGGTTCGGATACTCCAAGCTGCATCAGAATCTGATTGACCGGCCCCTTGGACGGATGGTAGAGCGCTTGCCAGACTGCGGCGATGGCTACCGTGGAACAGATATAAGGTACAAAGAAGGCTACCTTGAAAAAGGTCTTGGCATACAGCTTCTTATGGATCAGCGCTGAGAGCACCACCCCCAGCAGCATCGTGACCGGCACTGTGCCGACCGTGAACAGCACATTATTCTTCAGGGCCAGCAGGAAGCGGTTGTCCCTGAACAGCTCGATAAAGTTATCAAGACCGACAAAGTTAATCGCCGACAAGCCGCCGACCAGGTTCCACTCCGTCAGACTGAGGAACAGGCTGAACAGCAGCGGGAACACCGCGATGACGAGCATCCCGATGACCTCCGGCGCAATGAACAGCCATCCGGCGAGCTGCTCCCGTCTCTTGCGCGTCCAATAGGTACCGGCTGCGGGCTTGGCCGTTTTCCGGGTAACTGCAGATTCACTCATTGCAATCTCTCCCTTGCAGTTTCAGCTTGGTTGTCCGGCAGATAGCCGCCTTCTTCCCGGAGACGGGCGCGAAGGAGGGGGACATCTACGGCATGGACATCGCCTCCGGTCTGAGCGGCAGCCAGTGCCGCAGCAAGTCCGGCAGCTTCGCCCATCGCCAGGCAGACCGGCATCACACGCACGCTGCCGAGCACCCTGCGGTCACAGGAGATAGACCGTCCGGCGACCAGAACGTTGCGTAGTCCGCGCGGCGTAAGGCAGCGGTACGGAATGCCGTGCGATTCACCAGGCCCGTAGAGCGTGATGGACTGGCTGGATCCGGCGCCGCTCTGCTGCTCCTTCTGTGTGCCATGCACATCAATGAAGTAGCTGTTGCGGCAGATCTCATCATCGAAGCTTCTGCGGGAGATGTAATCCTCCGCAGTCAGGACATAATCGCCGGTAATCCGCCGGGATTCCCGCGTGCCGATCAGTGTGCCTGTGCTCATCACTACCGCATTGCCGAAGGCCGCAGGGTGTACAGCGGCAAGCATGTCCCGGTAGGCGGCCGCCATCTTGCGTCCCTCTACCAGCGCCCCGGATACGGAGAAGGCATTCGTGTTGTCAATTCCCCAGAGATGTCCGGCATTGAAGCCTACGGCACGCGGAGCTACCATATTGTTGCACAGATGCGTATCCGGAATGCCCGGATATTCTCCTGAGCGGACCACCTCATGGATCGGGCTGTGCGGGTTCTCCGCATGGAGCTTCGGCCCATTCACATAAGCATAATCATCCACGTTGCCCAGTATGAAGCAATGGGTCGCGGGCTGAAGCTCGCCGGTCGCTTCGTCCCCCATTTGGTACTCGGCACCTGCCCATGCAGCAACATCGCCATCTCCTGTGCAATCGATATACACGGCTGCCCGGAAGGCCTGCAGGCCGCTTTTATTGAGAAGGAGGAGTGTGGTGATGTTGCCGTGGTCGTCTCTATCCACATCCGCAAGCGAGGTCAGGAACAGGATGTGGGCACCCGACTCCGTTACGAGATCGTCATAGACCCGCCTCAGCTTCTCCGGTTCGATCGGCACCCAGTCCATCGCATCCTCCGGCACATGCGGCATTTGAGCCTTTAAGGTATTGAACACCTTGGCCGCGAGACCACGGTAGACCATCTTCTCTTTGTCCGAGAATGGGCACCAGGCCGGTACCAGGCCGGAGGTTCCCATTCCTCCAAGGCTCCCGGTCGCTTCGACCAGCAGTGTCCGCGCCCCTTCCCTGGCCGCCGCCGCTGCGGCGGTGCAGCCCGCCGGCCCGCCTCCGACTACAATTACGTCGTAGGAGGCGTTCAGTGGGATTGGTTTACTTTTCAGCGTATACGTATCATTCTCCATTTGGCTCTCACTTTCCCGGCGGGTAGTCCTCTTTCCGTGAAGCCCTCCGCCGCTCTTCTATACGCTAATTTTAGCAAGAGACTTTGGCGGATACGGTATAGCTTTCATACGCGTTAATGTGTATTATTTTGACTCTCATTTTCAGACCTAAGCGCCTGCGCTAACAAGCGCAGATAGGCGTTAGCATACTAAAGAAACCATTCTTACAGAAGTAGGAGGTCTCCCTCCAACTCTATGAAAGAACAGTTTCTTAGGTCAGGTATGTGGTGACTGGTGGCAGTGGCAGCATCCCGCGAATCAGGGGCACTTACACACCTCATTGGCTCACCCAGCCAACTTTTACTGAAATCAGGGGCACTTATGCTCTTCATCCCCACGCAAAAAAAGGATACAGCCGCAAAGCATCATTTGGTCAGGATTGCGGCCGTGCCCTTTGCTGTTATCTTACGCAAATTTGCAGAGATTGTTTCATTTTTATTTCAAATTCGACAGAATCGCACTTAGAATCAGGCCGGTGTCCAGCGCCATATCCTCAAAATCAGCCACGGGAAGCGGATTCTTGCCCACTCCCAGCTCTACGGTGAAGCCCGGCTTGCGGAAGCGCTCGATGAACCAGTCCTTGTAGCCGGCATCGCTGCCGGTCAGCTCCACTGCCCTGTAGCCGCTCACCGCCGCAAGCGCCGCTGCCCACTGCTTACTCTCCGGCGGCTCATAGCCCCGGTAGTTCCAGTAGATCTCTGCCCCCTGGCTGTGCAGGGATACGGCGGCATCGCCCGGAACCCGCTCGGCCAGCGCCGCCAGTGCCGCCGCCTCCGGCTCACTGAGCGGCGCCGGGCCGCTGTAATCGCGCGGTGCCGGGCCGGGCACCTGCCGCCGGTCGCGTTCCTCCTCCCAGTGTGCGGGGAACTGGTCTCCAAGATCGACACCGCGGATGTTCGCCTTCCAGTGCCGGAAGCTGCGCCTGCCGCAGTTCCACCTCATCAGCTCTGCATAATGAGGATGGTCCGGCATCGCCCCTTCCTGCACCAGCTCGACACCGTCGGGATTCGCCATCGGCACGGCCCAGAGTGTCCAGTCCCGGTGCCAGTCCACAGGCTGACGCCCGTGCCAGTCCGCACCTGATTCATAAGCAGCCGCATATTCTTCAAGAAAGCTCATCAGACACGGGGACGTCAACCATTCGTTGGCATGCAGCGCGGCATTCACATGCAGGTGGCGCGGGCCGCTGCCGATCCGCAGCAGACGGAGCGGCTTGCCGAGCACACTGTAGCCTATAACCTCGCTGCTGACAAAAGGATAGCGGTCCGCAAGTCTTGCAGCATCCGCCTCAATCTCAGCCGGTCCGTATTCCCCGTGCAGATAAACCTCTGTCCCCCGGGTGGCCGCCGGAATCACCAGCACCTTGCCCGGCAGGCAGATACGTCCCGAGCTTACCCCGGGATTCAGCATCTCCAGCTCATCTATGCCAACCCCGAACAAGGACGCGATGCTCTGCGCATCGTCCCCCGCCTGCACCGCATACCGCTTGCGCGGGGCAGACGGCAGGAACAGCACCTGCCCCGGATATAAATACGGCTGGCTGCCAGCCCATGGATTCCCCTGTATGACATGCTCCGGTGTCAATCCGTGTCTTGCGGCGATACGGCTTACGGTATCTCCCCTGCGGGCAATGTATTGCTGCATAGGTCTCATCCTCCCGGCCCTCTTGTGCCGGCATCCCTAACATCCTCCGTGATGACATACGGGACCCGGCCCTCATGCCTAGTATATGAGCAGCAGCAGCGGGTCATGTGGAAATGTAGCAACTCGGGGGTTTGTCCCTATTCAGTTCGCCGCTGCAATGCTCTCATCCTACAGAGTAGATACTTGCCATACTACCGGCGTCCGGCTGATCTGCTCGCCCAGCCAGTCCCGGGCAATCCGCTGGAAGATTTCCGCATCTCCGCTGCAGAAGAACTGGTGAATCGGACTCTCATCCCCGCGCGCCAGCTGGCCTTTATCGTAGAGGATGGTGCTGATCTCCCGCGCCGTCTCATCCGCCGAGCTGATCAGCTTGACGCCGGGTCCCATCACCCTGCCGATCGGCTCCACCAGGAACGGATAATGGGTGCAGCCGAGAATCAGCGTATCGATCGGCTCGTACTTGATGCCGTTCAGTGATTCGGCCACCGCCAGATGGCTCTCCTCCGAGCGGAATAACCCCTGCTCTACGTAGGGCACAAGCGCCGGGCAGGCTTGGCTGACCACCTGAACAAAGGGAGACAACTGCTTCAGCGCCGCCGTATAAGCACCGCTTGTAATCGTGCCGATGGTCCCGATCACGCCGACCTGTCCGCTCTTGGATGCGCTGATGGCGGCGCGGGCACCGGGGTGAATGACTCCGATCACAGGAATGGCTACCTTGGCGGAGATATAATCAAGCGCTGCTGCCGTTGCTGTATTGCAAGCAATGACGATCATTTTAGGATTAAATTGAATTAAATAGTCCACGATTTGTTCAGTGAACAATTTCACTTCCTCAGTGGAACGGGGTCCGTACGGGGCTCTTGCCGTGTCGCCGAAATAGATGATTTTCTCCCGGGGGAGCTGTCGCATCACTTCCTTGACTACGGTCAATCCTCCTACGCCTGAGTCTAATATTGCTATTGCCTGCTGCACGAACACACCGCATCCTTTAACTCGTTTTGTGTAGCTTATGTAAGGCTGGAATAATGTGTACCAGGATTTCAGCCCCAATTGCAGATATTACCCCATTTGCCGGTTCAGTTCAAGTAGGGAAGATAGCGGAGCCATAATGCAGACCCACCCGAAGCATGCCGCCACACGCAAAAGCCGCCTCCCGCCTGTGCAGCGGAAAACGGCTCCATATCTTTTATATCAAGCTTAGGACAGCTTCCCTGCGGTTTTGCCATCCTCGATAGCTTCCGCTACAGCAGCATCTGTACCGGTCACAGCTTCGATCTCAGCCTCCACCACTGCCGCTTCTTCAGCAGCCTCATATGCAGCCACCTCGTCACGCACAGCTTCCACTGCATCGGTAACTTCCACAGCCTGCTCCGCAATGCCGCTTACAGTAGCTACATCTGCTTCTTCCACCGCATCCTTGACGGATTTGCTCCATTCCTTGACTTCGCTTACCACCGAGACTACAGCTTCTTTGGCCTTACCGTAGATCTCTGTGGTTTTCTCGCCGGCCTGGCCGGCAATAACCTGAACCTTATCCACAGCTTCCGTTGTGCCTTCGGCAATATCCTTGCGCAGCTCCTTACCCGGCTTAGGGGCGAACAGCAGCGCTGTCACCGATCCCACAATACTGCCGGCGAGTACGCCCCAGAGCAAGCTTTTGTTATCTTTTTTCATCATCAATCTCTCCTTTGGATTCTAAGTGCCTCTGCCCGGCCACCCGGGCGATCGCCTATTTCTGCTATATCATAAGCATAGAGAGGATGTCCTGTGACTGTTCAGCCCTTGATTTCGGAAGTTTTCTGCTCAGGGTTCGGCGTGATTGCATACCGGCAGCATTGGCCGCCTTCCGCCATACACTCACTGCGTGTCACCTTCGCTTCCAGCAGCTCCTCGAACAAATGCTGCTCGCACTGGCAGGCCTTGCGGTACTGGGTAGCCACCTGACGAATGGGACAATTATACTCCCTCAGTGTGTATGAGCCGTCCTCTTCCTTGCTCCACTCCGCCATATAGCCCCCGGCATTCTGAATGGTTGACAGCTCCGCCACCCGCTCCTCCAGATCACGGCTCTGCATCACCCTACTGTACTGGGCAAGCATCCGCCGCTTGCGGCCTTCAAACAGTATATTGACCGCATCCGCCCCGCTCCCGTGGTCCAGCTCCCGCAGCAGCTCCAGCGCCAGATTGTGATAGCTTTTGGGAAAATGATCCTCCGCCCGCTCGGTAAGCGAATATACATGCATCGGACGTCCCATGGCCTGGCGCACAACCTTGGTCTTGGCAAGCGACTCCTGCTCCAGCTGAAGCACATGGCGGCGGACACCCATCTCGGTAATTCCCAATTCCTCGGCAAGAGCGCTGATCGTCAGCGGACCTCTCATCTTCAGCAGCGTCATAATCATCCGCCGGGTAGAACCGCTCTCCTGACCCTTCTTCGCCATAAAGGACCTCCTTTCTGTCTGTATGCACACAGCCCCGGCTCAGCTAACCCGTGACCCCGCTGCCCAGCTCCTGATCCAGATACCTGCGCACCTCGCAGGCGAACTTCTCCAGAATATCCGGCAGCGTCCGGGTCATGGGGTGCAGCTCTCTGCGTTCCCATACGAAATAATCCTGAACCAGCGGCTTACGCAAGGCTACAAGCGAAGTCAGATCCTCGTAGATCCCGCTGTCTCCCAGCACCTTTTCCTCATGGATAATAGATATAATATCCTCGTAGCTTCCGGCATCACGCATAATGAACCCGTCAATCAGACAGCTGCCCACATCCGTCACGACTTCAACGGCCAGATGTAAGCACCGTTCCTGCACCAGACCCAGCAGCGTACTGCCGTCCCAGGAAGAAGCTGCATGTGCTAGACCTTCATTAAGATCAGGGATCTGTTCAAGAATAACTTCTATTTGCTTCCGGTTGACATAATACACAGCTGACCCTCCACCCTGCGGTATTTAGTGACCTTCCTTAACATGAACTGCCGTTATTTCCCCCGCCTGCCCCGGCGCTTCAGCCAGAACACCATCACGACACACGCCGCCATAAAAACAATCAGATACGTCAATGCTTCCATCGGATACTCAAGCTCACGCATTCCGCTCACCGCTTTCCGTGCTTAATGGGTTCCAGCCTTGCAAGTCGTGCAGTCTCAGATCTCGTAATCGACCGCTACCGACAGCTCCTTGACCTCGTTGATATGGGCAATGACTTCCTTGTGAGCCGGGTGCACCTGATACGCCTGCAGATCCTCCATCGAGGCAACAACCGTGACCAGGGCGATATCGAACGAACGCTCCGAGTGAATCAGATCGGCCCCGACTTCAATGGACAGCAGCTGCGGAATTCTTCCTTCCATATTACGGAGGACTGCAACAGTCTCTGCGACCTTGTCCGGGGACCGGTCCTTTAATTTGAAGAAAACAATATGCTTGATCATCTATCCCGCTCCCAGCCTGATTAATGTGAAATTGATTACTCAAAATATATCATAAACTGCAGCATTACTGAAACAATCTTGGTTCATGACCAAAACAGGAGCTTTGCACTCTGGACGAATGCCGTGATGAAATGGTAAAGTCATAACAGCTAAACTAGATGATCCGTCACTTCATTAAATCAGTACACCCGGAGGTATTATGGCTAAAAATCAGCAAGAAACACATAAAATTCAGGCCTGGTCTCTGATCAACCGCAAATATCTTGGACAAGGCGTACGGGTCAAAAGATTTCGCCGCCCCAAACGCAGCCAGATCCGCAACCGCGTTCTGCTGGCCATCCTGATGGCCAAGGACATGAAGCTCTCCCGTCTCGCAGAAGAGCTCTCCGTCTCCTCACGCAGCGTAAGCGCATGGGTATATGAAGGACGCATTCCCTCCAGAACCAATCTGGACAAGGTCTGCCGCCATTTAGGCTATCCGCCCCATATCCTGTTCAATGAAGCTCTTCTGCGGCAAAGTCCGATTGTGTGCCAGCCGACCCCATCCCGTTTCATGAAAAGAACGCTCGCCCATTCACCGCAGCATAACGCGATTCTGACCGGACTCTGCATGGTGTATGATTTCTCGGTAACCGATGTCAGCATCTGGATCGGCGTCCATCCCGGCACCTTCCGCAAGTGGCTGCACCACTGCCATCTGCCTACCCTGGCCCTGCAGGAGAAGGCCGAGAATTTCTTCCGCATTCCGCGGCATATCCTGTTCGCCGACTGCGAGCTGCATTAACCTTCATTAATAGGAAGCCGCAGGAAGAAGTGGGAGCACGCACAGCATCAGGTTCACAGTAGGGTCCTTCTCGCCGCAGGGAGGGGCCATGTTGACGTTACTTTCGCAGATGGCAGTTACCGTTTGAGCGCAAGGATCGTTCTTAGTATGTATTCATGAGTCCCGCCCTGCGGGTTCTGCAACGACTCGGTAAATGAACCTGTCTCCAGAATCTCCGTCCCGGCAAAATGCTCCCGCAAATCGGCATCGCTGAAGAAGTGGGCATATTTATCCTCTTTATATTCAAAGGTGCCCGGCTCCAGCTCTCTCCCGCAGCCGTTATTGGGATCTTCGTCGGAGAAGCTGGTGAAGTAAAGCAGCCCTCCAGTCCTAACCTGACTGAGACTGGCCTCAATCAGCCTGCGGCGGTCCCCGGCGAGGAATAAATGCAGAACATCATAGCAGTATACGGCATCCACAGGCTGCCCAAGCTGACGCTCCAGCGCCGAGCCTGCAATAAAGCTAGTTCCCGGGTCCCATGCTGCGCCCAGCTCCAGCGCCGGCTCACTTAATTCTATGCCGTATACTGTAAAATCAGCAGAGAACACCTTGGTATGCCGCCCATACCCGGCACCCGGAACGAGTACAGTGGATACTCCTGCCTCCTGGAATTTCCGCTTCGCCCATTCTGCCGACGGGCTTGGCTCACTGCCCCAGATCATTCCCTCCTGCGCAAATCTCTTACTCCAATACCCGGTCATGCAGCTCCTTCTTTCCTGTTCAGATTATATATCTATATAGCTGTTCCCTCTTCTCTATCATAGTCCACTCTGCCAGATCCGGCAAAGTCTATGAACACAGCAAAACGGCTGGCTCCTGTAGACCAGAGAGATCAGCCGTCTTAACGTTATAGCATCTATGAAGTTAACAGCCTACCAGCTGGACTTGGTAACTCCCGGAATTTGTCCCTTGTGCGCCAGCTCCCGGAAGACGATCCGGGATATCTTGAATGTACTCAAATAGCCGCGCGGTCTGCCGGACACGCTGCATCTGTTTTTTTGACGGGTGGCTGAGGAATCCCGGGGCAGCTTCTGCAGTGCCATCACATCGCCCGCCGCCTTCAGCTCTCTGCGTTTGTCAGCGTACTTCGCCACCAGCTCCTGCCGCTTCTGTTCCTTTACAACCTTTGACTTCTTAGCCACTATAGATCAGCTCCTTCGTTCTTATTCGTTCAACGCCTGAATTAGCGCTTCAAGATTCTGCCGCATCAGACTCAGATAATCGAGATTACGGGCAGCGTCTTCCTCTGTTAATCCTTCGATTGGGTTCAGCACGGCGGTCTTGGCTCCTATTTCCTGGGCAATAGTATCGGCGACACTGGAGGAGACCAAGGTCTCGAAAAAGATCGTAGTCACCTTATTCGCCTTGGCGAACTCCACGATCTTGGCCATCTGTGCAGCAGACGGCTCCTGCTCGGGCGACAACCCGGCAATCGGCACCTGAGTCAAGCCATATTGCTGTGCCAGATAACCAAAGGCGGCATGCTGGGTAATAAAGTCCTTACGCTTCGTGTTCTGAAGCCCGGCTCTGAAATCCTGATCCAGCTTCTCCAGCTTGGCGATGTAAGCATCGCTGTTAGCGTGGAAGGCGGCTGCATTCCCTGGAAAAGCTGCGGAGAGTGCTGCTTCAATGGTGCGGACCTCCTTGATAGCCATCACCGGGTCCAGCCATACATGAGGATCAAGCCCGCCGTGGTCATGGTCATGGTCATGGTCTGCTTCACTGACAGCTGTATCATTATGGGAATGGTCGTGACCGCTTCCTTCAGTTGCGGACTCATCATGTTGATGGTCATGGCCGTGATCGTGGTCTGCTTCAGCCGCAGCTTCCTCTTCATGGCTGTGTTCGTGTTCATGTTCGTGTTCGTGCTCTGTTCCTTCAATAATCTGGAGTCCTTTACTCGCCTCTATCGTAATCAGATCACTTCCGGCAGCACCGTCCACAATCTGCTGCGCCCAGCCCTCCATGCCTGCGCCATTATAGACAAGCACATCTGCATCCGAAATATTAGCCATATCCTTTGCAGTCGGTTCCCAGTCATGCGGCTCGACTCCGGGCGGGACCAGCACCTCCACATTGGCAAGGTCTCCGGTAATGCTTTTCGTGAATTCGTACATCGGGTAAAAGCTAACCTTAATGTTCAATTTATCCCCTGCGGGTACAGATGAAGCTTCGGCCGCAGCCGATGGTGAAGCCGCCGGACTGCTGGTTGAAGCGGCTTTCGTCGCAGTGTTGTTGCCGCAGCCGGAGATCAATAGCATGGCGGTCAGGGACAAGGCGGCAAGCTGACGGATTCTGAATGTGGACTGTGCGCTCGAATTGGATATTGCTATGGATTTGAATTTCAACATATGTTGTGAGACCCCTTTTCTTCATTGGCTTGAGATGAATACTGGCTGCGGCTGCGCAGCCTGATCAGCTTCTGTACTGCAATGGCTATCAGCAGAAATACCAGCAGAATGAGTGCAATCGTGCCTCCTGGAGGCGTGTTGATATAGTAGGAGGCTGTAAGCCCGCTGAACACACCGGTCAGCCCCACACTGACGGAGATCATTATGGCTGCCGTGAAGCCCGATGCAATCCGCAGCGCTATAGAAGCGGGCAGCACAATCAGAGCGGATACGAGCAGCACACCCACCACCGGCATAGCTGCGGCAACGGTCATGCCGGTTAGGACGGCGAACGAGAAGGACAACCACCCGGTACGGACACCGCTGATAGCGGCCGTCTCTTCGTCGAAGGTTAGGCTGTACAATGGGCGGCGCAGAATGATGAAATAGAGAAGACCGGCTGCAGCCACCAAGGCGATCAGTTTAAGCTGAGTATCACTTACGGCAACGATGGAGCCGAACAGATAGGAGCTGAAGCTCTTGGTCAGATTCTGCTTCAGGCTCATCAGCACGACGGCCAGCGCCAGGCCGGAAGTCATAATAATAGCAACCGGAAGCTCGCTGTATGTACGGTAAGAGCGGCGCAGCTGTTCAATAATCAGCCCTCCTGCTATAGCTACAGCGAAGCCGCTCAGAGCAGGATTCCATCCCAGTACGGAACCCAGTGCTACTCCGGCAAGGGAGACATGAGACAGCGTATCGGCCATCAGCACCTGCCTGCGCAGCATCAGGTAGACTCCCAGCAAGGGTCCGATCAGCCCGATCAGGCCTCCTGCCCAAAATGCGCGTTGCATGAATTCGTAACCAAGCATGACCAGCCCTCCTGCTCCTTGCGTTCCAGCGTAATCACGGTATCCAGATAGGAACTCGTCTCTTCCAGGCCGTGTGTAACCATGATGACGGTCCGGCCATGCCGGCTGACATAATGCCGCATCAGCTCATAGAACCCGGTGCGGCTGGCAGCATCCATCCCCGTTACCGGCTCATCCAGCACCAGCACCTGCGGCTGCTGCGCCAGCGCGCGGGCGATGCAGATCCGCTGCTTCTGCCCGCCGGACAGCTCGCCGATTCTCCGGTTACGGTACTCCCACATCTCCACCTGCCGCAGGCTGCTCTCGACAAGCGCTTCCTGTTCCTTAGTGAAGCGGCGGAACAATCCCAGCCCTGAATAACAGCCGGAACGGACCAGCTCAATCACCTTGCTCGGAAATCCGGCATTGAAGGAGGCTACCTGCTGCGGCACATACCCGACCGTAAGCTTGCCTCCTCCGGTAATTTCCCGGTTCAGAGTAACCGTTCCGCTCCAGGGCTTCAGCAGGCCCAACATCAGCTTGAGCAGCGTGGTCTTCGCTGCCCCGTTCGGTCCGGTAATTCCAATGAACTGTCCAGCCTCCAGATCCAGCGACAAGCGGTCAATGACCGGCTCATCCCCGTAACCGAACACCACATCCCTGATGGATGACAAAATCATCGCTCCTCCCCCTTTCTATTCGGCCCGCTGTGGCGTGCCGTAATGATTCCGTGCCTGATTCCGTGCCTGATTCCGTGCGTGATCCCGTGCGTGATCCTATGGCTGCTGCCGTAGTTACTGCTCCGTCTGCTGTTGGGCACTTATTAATTTGGACCAAGCATGTTCCACGGATTAAACAAACTAAGTATTGATTATTATTCGTAATATTTACGATTATGTTTCAACTTCATTGATATTATCGTAATCATTACGATTTGTAAACCCAAAACAACAAATTAATCGTAATCACACTGATTAACCTTATTCGGGCCAAGCCAGCGTGCGACAAAACATCGAAATTCAAGCCATTGGGATCGCACCGACTCTGTCTATGTCCACCCGTGCCAGCATGAATGCCCCACTTACCCCCGCAATACACAAGGTGTTCGGTTTTCCGCATACATTCAGCCCACTAGCCCTCGCACCAGCACAATGTGTTCGCTTTTTCGCCTACATCCGTTCTACTAGCCCCTCGCACTACACAATGTGTTCGGTTTTCCGCCTACATTCGTTCTACTAGCCCCTCGCACTACACAATGTGTTCGCTTTTTCACATACATTCGGCCCACTAGCCCTCGCAATACACAATGTGTTCGGTTTTCCGCCTACATTTGACCCACCAGCCGACGCAATACACAATGTGTTCGGTTTTCCGCCTACATTCGCACTTGCCTCACGTGCCTTCGTAGCGCCTAATCCCTATACAGCACAAAGCCGGAATCCGCAGAAAGGATTCCGGCTTTCCAGACTATCATTTACAGAAGAAGTTATTCCTGCCCCGCCGCAAGCAGCTCCTCGACGTGCCAAGGAAGCGGGTTGTTGAATGTTGTCCAGTCCTGCCTCATCTCCTCTGCGGTCAGCAGGCAGCGGTCCAGGCGGGCTTCTATATCCTCTCGGTTCATCTGAACTCCGATGAAGACGATCTCATTCAGCCGGTCTCCCCACTGCTCGTCCCACTTCGCCAGCACATCAGCTTCCGCAGCCAGCACCTCCTGCTGCTGCTCCTCCGGCAGGGTAGCCAGCCAATAACCGGCGGGACCGAACTGGATCGACGGCCCTGCCTGGCTGATGGTCGCTGCCAGATCACCACTGGCGGCCAGCCAGACTAATCCCTTCGCCCGGACGACCTCGGATGGCCAGTTACTGAAGAAGAAGCTCAGCCGCTGCGGATGGAACGGCGTTCTCCGGCGGTAGACGAAGGAGGTGATGCCGTATTCCTCAGTCTCCGGTGTGTGTTCCTCTTTGGCAAGCTCTGCAATCCAGCCGGACGACTGGCTGGTCTGTTCGAAATCGAATAATCCCGTATTCAGAATCTCGGATAGCTCCACTTGTGCGTTCACCGTACGGATGATCTTGGCCCGCGGCTGAAGTCTGCGCAGAACCGCCTCCAGCTTGTTCAGCTCTGCTTCCTCCACCAGATCGCACTTGTTGAGCAGCAGCACATCACAGGTCTCAATCTGATCGATCAGCAGATCGACGATATCCCGGAAGTCGCCTTCGCCCGCCGTCATATTGCGGTCCAGCAGACTGTCGCCCGAGGCGAAATCCTGCCAGAAGCGGTTGGCATCGACCACCGTAACCATCGTGTCCAGCCGGGCCAGCTCCGTCAGATCGATATCCAGCTCCGGGTTCGGGTAAGTGAAGGTCTGGGCCACCGGGACCGGCTCGCTGATCCCGGAGGATTCGATCAGAATGTAATCGAAGCGCCCCTCCGAGGCAAGATGATTCACTTCACGCAGCAGGTCATCGCGGAGGGTGCAGCAGATGCAGCCATTGGACATCTCGACCAGCTTCTCCTCGGTGCGGGAGAGGCTGCTGCCGGATTTCACCAGATTCGCATCCACATTCACTTCACTCATATCATTGACGATAACAGCTACCTTCAGGCCTTCACGGTTATGCAAAATATGATTGAGCAGTGTAGTCTTGCCGGAGCCAAGATATCCGCTTAGCACTGTTACAGGAATTTTATCCATTGTATTCTCCTTGTAGATTATATTTTCAAAAAGGCATTCTGTTCGTAGCGAACCACCAGAGATAAGTGTATTCTGTGCAACTAAAAACAGTGAAACGGAAGGCTTTCCTCTTCTAACTGTATTCTGTACAACTAGATTAGCCCAAATGGGCGAAAATCCAGGTATAGAGGCATTTTAATTGCACGAACTACAGTTAAACAGAGATTCGGCGGCACATCCGGCGATTTAGTTGTACAGACTGCAATCAAGCCTCCCCCTTGCACTCTAATCGGGGCAATGCAAACCCTCAGCCAGCGATGAGTTAAAGTGATTTCCGCAGCTTAGCGGGTCTCCCGGTGCAGTGTGACACGCTTCAGGCGCGGGCAATATTTTCTCATCTCCAGGCGTTCCGGTGTCGTTCTTTTATTCTTTGTGGTGGTATAGTTGCGGTCGCCCGTCTCCGTACAGGCCAAAGTAACGATTACTCTCATTTCAATCAAGCTCCCTTCTGTTTAATCGTAATTATTACGATTTACACATTCTACACGCTCCCGCCCTCCGCTGTCAACAGCTGTCCAGGAACATTTGGGCTCTCTTAGATTAGTGTTCTTTCCTGAATAAGCTTGACGTATAGATGGAATTACAAGCGGAAGCGGCTTGGCCGCCTTCTTATGGGGACGGTACTATTGGAGCGGGAGAGTGAGCCATGAAGATACCTGTGATTATATTAAGCGGATTTCTGGGGAGCGGAAAGACAACCCTGCTGCTGAGTCTGCTGAAGGAGAGCAAGCGGAGAGGGCTGAACCCGGGCGTAATCATGAATGAGCTGGGCGCAAAAGATGTGGACGGCTATATCCTTCAGGAGAGTACCGGCACAAGTGTGGAAAAGCTGCTGGACGGCTGCATCTGCTGCAGCCGCAAGGAGGAGCTGCCGCGCAGCCTGACCGCCCTGCTGGTACGCCGCCCGGATATCATCTACATCGAGCTTACAGGGGTAGCTGACCCGGACGAGATCGCGAAGTCGCTGCTGGCGCCGGCGCTGGCAGACCGGCTGCAGCTGCACCACGCCATTACGCTGCTGGATGCCGAGAATGCGCTGGAATACAGCAGCCGCTTCTCGTCCGACAAGCAGCTCGTCCGCACCCTGCGTAAGCAGATCACCACCGCTGATCTCATCATCGTCAACAAAAGCGATCTGGTAGAACCGGAGACCCTCTGGAAGATCGAGAAGATGGTCTACAAGCAAAATTCGGAATCCGAGATTGTCTTCACCCACTACAGCCAGATTAATCTCGCCCCGCTGCTGACAGGCATCGCCGCCCGCGGATTTAAGGGCTCTGCTCCCCGGCGCGGCCCCGGCAATATCAGCGGCACCGCCCTCCAGCGCATGAACACGGGCAGCAGCAGCACCGGCAGCGCAACGGCAGTACATGAGCCTGAATCCGGGGCGGACGGCTCTTTTTCCCAAGTGGCAGCAGTGACGTTAACCGTTCCCCCCGCATGGACCGGGAGCCTCCGCCAGGAGGAGCTGGAGCATTTTTTGCGGCAATGGGGCTACAGTCTGCTCCGGGCCAAGGGCCATGTGCGGCTTGCAGGCCGGGATTCCGTGCAGCTGGTGCAGCTTGCAGGTAACCGTATCTCCTGGGAGGCTTCAAGTTACCCGGGCCAGCCTTATATCGTCTGCATTGGCCTGAATCTGGATGAGAAGGCGATCAGCCGCAGCTGGGCGGCGTTATTCAGCTAAGAACCCTGTGTGGGAAGGAGCCGATGAACCCTTGACAACCCTTACGCCGTTTAAAATATTGCCGCTGCTCTTTTCCGCCGCTTTTCTGCTCACAGCGGGCAGTCTGTGGCTGCCCGGACATCTAAGCCTGCTGGACAACGGCTATGTCGACACGTTCAAAACCGCATTCCTCGGCATTCTGCTGGAGGCCTTGCCGTTTGTCCTGCTGGGCGCGCTGCTCTCCTCCCTGCTTCGCGTCTTCGTGCCGGACGAGCTGATCTCACGCTGGATTCCACGCCGCGCGGTTCCGGCGATTCTCTTCGGCTGCCTGCTCGGGATCCTCTTCCCCGTCTGTGAATGCGGAATGATTCCGCTGGTCCGCCGCCTCATGCATAAGGGGATGCCGCTCTACGTGGCCATCGTGTTCATTCTGTCCGGCCCGATCCTCAACCCGGTCGTCTACGGGGCCACCCTGACAGCCTTCCGCTCCCATCCGGAGCTGGCCTACACCCGGATGGGACTGGCTTTTGCCGTAGCGGCATGCATTGGCCTGATTATCTACGGAACCGTCCGCAGATCGCCGCTGCGCTTGTCCATCCGCCGGGAGGGCAGCGAAGAGCAGCATGGCACACTGCGCGGGGGCCGGGCGGCGGCGGTCCTGGTGCATACGTCGGATGAATTTTTTGAGATGGGCAAATTCCTGATCATCGGCTGTCTGCTAACTGCGGGAATCCAGACCTTCATGAATCAGAGCAGCCTGTCCGCCATTGGAGACCGTCCGCTCGGCTCCTACGTGTTCATGATGGGACTGGCCTTCGCACTCTCGCTCTGCTCCACCTCTGACGCCTTCGTTGCGTCCACCTTCCTGCATACCTTCCCGTCCGGGGCGCTGCTCGCCTTCATGGTGCTGGGACCGATGCTCGATTTCAAGAACGCCCTGATGCTACTCTCGCTGTTCAAGACCAGATTCGCCCTGTACCTGTTCTTCCTCATTGCCGCGGCCGTCTTCACCGGCTCCGTGCTGGCTTCATTCTGGCTGTAGCTGCCCTGAAATTCCGAATATCTGAAGGAGGATCTGCATGAATAGCTCCGGAAGCATCCGGTTTCACTATGTACTCAGGGCGGTTATTCTGCTCGCCTTCGCCCTCTATATCGGACATCTGGTCCAGCAGGACGCCCTCCATTATTATGTTGCTCCTAAGCTGGCCCGCTGGATCCGGTTATGCCCGGTTCCGCTCTCCCTGATGGCGCTCAGCCTCGGGCTCCAAGCTGTGCTTGGCCGAAGCTCCGCCCTCTGTGACTGCGAGCACCGCCTGCCCCGCTCACTCCTGGGCAGCTCTGCGCTGTACAGCCTGTTCCTGCTCCCGTTGTTGCTAGGCTTCCTGCTGCCCGACCGGGCACTCGGCAGTGCCGCAGCGGCCAAGAAGGGCCTTGCCCTGTCTTACACTGCCGTTGAGTCTGGCACCGGTGCTAGCTTCACAGCGGCCAACCCCTATGAGGCCGAATTTGCAGAGCTGGCAGGACAGCTCTACAGGCAGCCCGTCATCCCTGTATTCCCTGAGATTTTCTCGGAAACGCTGGGTGCCCTTAATCTGTACAAATCACAGTTCGAGGGTAAGGAAATCTCTGTATCCGGCTTCCTGTACCGTGAGCCGCAGGGGTCCGGTCGATCCGGCTACGCAGTCAGCCGCTTCCTGGTCCAATGCTGTACGGCAGATGCCACCCCCTTCGGCATTCTTCTTGCACCGGGTACACAAATAAGCCTGCCCGCCGATACCTGGATTGAGGTTCGGGGCAAGCTTCATGTGACGCTCCATGAGGGAGTGGAGACTCTGCAGATCGCTCCGCAGAGTATAACAGCAGTGGCAGCACCGTCCACACCTTATGTGTACACGAATGCCGATGCCGCAGCGGCATGGAAAGCGCTGCAGCCATGACTAGATGACCGCGTCCAGCGCATCGTCATCCTCCAGCGAAGACTCCGGGTTCGAGATTTCCACCAGGAGACGGGCCGGAATGCAGATAATCTGCTGCTTCGGCCGGGAGATGAATCCCATGTCCAGCGCAATGGTCAGCGGAGCATCCGAATAGGTCATCTGAATACCATAATCGTATACCTTCAGCGTGTTATGACCATATCGGGTGCGGATATCAATAATCTGCTCTTCCTTGGTCAGCTGTACAGTCTTGTAGGCTTTGCCGTTCACGGTGATTACGGCCTCCAGCTCCCCCTGCTTATACGGATGATTGTGGTTAGAGAACCACTTGTAGCCGTAGATGGAACCGGCGGCCAGCAATACAATGAGAATCAGCAGGAAATCTCCGCGCTTCATCGTTTTCACTCTATTGACCCTTTCGCTTGCCATTATTTATTCGTAATATTTACGATTTATATAATAATAATGCAGACAAGGGAAAGCTGTCAACGTGAATAGCGCTTGCTTTGCCTGCCGGTTATCCGGCTTTTCACATTACAGAACTATCTGCGGATGCTGCCGGACCATTCCCTCAGCACTCTGTCCAGCTCATCTCCACGGATCGGCTTGGGAATAAAGTCCTGCATTCCTGCCCGGAGGCACATCTCTTTATCTTCCTTACGTGCAAAGGCAGTGGCGGCAATAATCACCGGGGACAGCCCCAGCGCCTCGCGGATCTGCCGGGTGGCTTCAATCCCGTCCATGCCCGGCATCTGAATATCCATGAACACCAGATCATAATGCCGGGACCGTACAGCTTCTACCGCCTGCTCCCCGTTCACTGCCAGGTCAGAGGTGTAGCCGCGCTTTTTGAGAAAAGTCTGCAGGATCTGCTGATTCACCGGATGATCCTCCGCGATAAGAATGGACAACGGCCCGTATTGACCCTCGGGATAATCCAGATTGAAAACACCACCCTTATACTCCTGAGTGGCAGCAACTCCTGCCAGCAGCGCTTGGCCCTGCTCCTCCACCGAATACATCACGCCGATGGTGAAGTAGAACTCCGAGCCTTCTCCTTCGACGCTGTTCACACCGATGGCGCCATCCAGCAGCTCCACCAGCTTCTTGCTGATCGCCAGACCCAGTCCCGTCCCGCCGTACTTGCGGTTGATCGATGGGTCCAGCTGGGAAAAGGACTGGAATAACAGGTTCTGGCTGCCCTGCGGAATGCCTATACCGGTATCGGTTACCGAGAACCTCAGAATCAGCGAGCCTGGCTCCCCGGCAGCCTCCAGCTTCACGCAGACGCTGACCTCGCCTTCTTCCGTGAACTTGACCGCATTGCCGACGAGGTTCACCAGCACCTGCCTCAGCCTGGTTTCGTCGGTGATGACAACAGCCGGAAGATCGGGCTCAATATGGCTGCGCAGAACCAGCCCTTTCTCCTGGATACGCGGATAGAATAGCTCACAGACGTTCTGAACGACCTGCCGGATATCGACCGGCTGCAGATCCAGCGTCATCATGCCGGATTCAATTTTGCTGAAATCCAGCACCTCGTTGAGAATATGTACCAGCGCGGCACCGCTTTTATTGATAATTTGGGTGTAATATTGCTGTTCCTCCGTAAGCTCTGTTCCCGACAGGAGATCGGCCATCCCGATAATTCCATTCATCGGCGTACGCAGCTCGTGGCTCATAATCGCCAGGAACTCCGACTTGGCCCGGTCAGCCTTCTCCGCAGATTCCTTGGCACGCTCCACAGCCTTCTCCTCGGTGATATCCCGGAAGACCACCACCGCCCCCTTATGCTCTCCGTTATCATATAATGCCGTCATCCGGTATTTGACCAGGAAGCTGGAGCCATCCTGACGCCAGAAGATCCCTTCCTGCTCCTGCTCATAAGAGAGGTTGGTCTTCAGCAGCTCCGCCAGCGTCCGGTGTCCTCCGGGATACAGCTCGCCGTCCATCCAGGTCTGCGCTATCGTATGCAGCTTGATATTGCCGGCCAGCTCACCCGGGTTATATCCGAGCATGACCGACGCAGCGGGGTTGATAAATACAGTCTCCCCCTCCAGATTCATGCCAAAAATCCCCTCAGACACTGAGTTCAGGATCAGCGCATGCTCGTAGCTAAGCTTCTCAATCTGCTCCAGATACCGCTTAGGCTCTGTAATATCACTGGTAATGGCGAATACACCGACGACCTCATGATCAATCAGCATAGGGACATAAATCATCCCTACCTCCACCCTCTCCCCGTCATGACGGATCACCCGGGTGTCGAAGGTCTGGGCCATGCCGCCGGCTGCCGCCAGAAACCGCATATTCACATGCTCCAGCTCATCCTCTTCAATAATCTCACAGTAACTGGAATGCATCAGGGTCTCCCTGCTGTATCCTGTCAGCTGCTCCAGACTGGCATTCATCGACTGTATGTACCCCTGCAGATCCATGGCACTGATGGCAGACGGGTTGTATTCGAAAAGCGACTTGTACCGGTTCTCACTCTCACGGAGCTGCTCCTCCATCCGCTGGCGCTCGGTCACATCCTGCACCATACCGCGGATCAGCTGAACCTTACCGGTTGCATCCAGGATCACCTCCCAGTGCGCATAGAGAGACTTACGTTCCTCGCTGCCCTTCACTCTGAAAATCGCCTCGCCCTTAGCCCCGGACTTCAGCGTATAATGCAGCTCTTCGCGCAATCTGTCCAGGTCCTCCGGCACTACACAGTCAAACAGCTGAGTATAATGAACCACGGTATGATTTCCGCAATTGCCGCCTAATTCAAAGATAGCCATCAGCTGGCTGGAGACGATCAGCTGATCATATACGGAATTCCACTCCCAGGAGCCCATTTGTCCTAACTCCTGCGCAGCAGCCAGCATATCTTCAACCTTCTTCCGCTCGGTGATGTCATGGGCAATCGTCAGGATCTGCCGCACTTCGCCTTCACGATTCCGCACCACCTGGAAGGAGCTCTGGGTCCAAAGATAATGGCCGTCCTTATGCCTGACCCTGCGTGTAAAGGTGTCACTGTCAGAGTAGAGCTTGCCCGGCCCGGTCATTTCCAGCGCATCCGCTTCATGGTAATAATCCGTTTTGTTGCGGCCGATCATGTCACTTGCCGGGTAGCCGAGCAGCGTTTCGACTGACGGGGAGACGTAGCGCAGCGTTCCGTCGGGATCGGCGAATGAGATCATGTCCGGGGTGTGCTCCGTAATCAGCTCGAAGAGCTGGCGATCCTCCTCTATCTTCTTCTCCGCCAGCTTGCGCGCGGTAATATCCGTCATCTCCGCAACCAAATGGGAGGGACTTCCAGTCTGTTCATCAATGATCAGAAAAAGATGCAGGGCAACCCAGAGCATCTCACCATTCTTATGTACGAACCGCTTGTCGGTATCTACAGCCATATCAGGACTGTTTATTAAAGCATTCATAATCTGCCCGTGATCCAGGGTATACCCTTCATCCGGAAAGACGATATCCTGGTAACGCAGCTCCTTGAGTTCGGTCTCGGTGTATCCAAACATCCCGCAAAGCGCAGGGTTGGCCATGAGCATAGTACCATCCGTAATGGCTACTGCCGCATATCCTATTGAGGACCGCAAGTACAAGTGCTTAAATAGAGTGTCGGACAAAGCTAGAGCCTCCTCTGAGAAAATGGGGGACATAATTTAGTAACATTATACCTTTTTTTCGGAAATTATGCTCCAGACCTAAAGTCCCGCTAATGAAGATACACAGGGCAAGCTTGCCGCTGGAAACGTGCATATCAACATACAAAAAAAACCGCCCTGGTCACTTTCATGACATCAAGGCGGTGGTTATAGGTTAGTCCAGTCTCCTGAATTCGTTACTTGGCCCTTCTGGGAATTCTCACCACCACTGTTGTGCCCTGACCGATTTCGCTGTGGATCGTGATCCCGTACGCCTCGCCAAAATAAATCCGGATTCTCTCCTGGGCGTTGAACAGTCCATACGATTTGGATTGCCTGCTTAATACCGTATCCATCGTCTCCTGAGTCATTCCCGGACCGTTGTCTTCAATGCCAAACACAATCGTATCTTCCTCGAAGCAAGCCCGCAGGCTGATTCTGCCGCGCCCCTCCCGCTTGTTGTCCACGCCGTGCTCAATCGCATTCTCAACAATAGGCTGCATAATCAGCTTAATCATGTGATAGCCCAGCACCTCCGGGTCCACCTCGTAGACTACATCGAAGCTGTGGTCATGCATAATCAGCTGCAGATCAATATAAGATTTCGTATTCTCCAGTTCATCATGAACGCTGATGACATCCTGCCCCCTGTTCAGGGTCGTCCGGTAAAATTTGGAGAGGGTTGTGGTGATTTTACTGATGTCATACGCTTTAATGCTTATAGCCTTCCAGTTGATCAGCGACAGGGAGTTATAGAGGAAATGCGGATTGATCTGGGCCTGAAGCGCTTTCAGCTCCGCGTCCTTCTGCACAACCTTGCTGCGGTAGACTTCATTGAACAGCTCATTCAGACTTTGCAGCATATCCTTGAACCGCGAGGTCAGCTCGCCGATCTCGTCATTGGAATCGACCACAATATCCACATGCAGGTCCCCACGGGTCACCCTTTTCATCGTGCGGTTCAGACGGTAGATCCTTCTCACGAATGCATTCGACAACAGCCAGACCGCAGGCACCAGAATCAGCAGGCAAATCCCAACCGTGAGCATGGTGGCGCGGAGAATCGTCTTGGCATCGACACCGATCGAGTTCTTGGGCATATAAAAGACAAGCTTCCAGCCCGTCACGCCCAGCGTCTGGGAGATGACGATGAAATCGCTCGCGCGCTCTTCCGCTGCCTTAGCCGATTCAAAGGACGGCAGCCCGTTGTGATAGTCATACACAGGCTCTCCCGCTCCATTCTCGACCAGGACGCCGTACTCACCGGAGACCACATTGGTCAGACCCGCAAACATATCCTTGCTGTCAAAGCCTAAGTAGATCAGGTTGTCATACTGCGTTCCCGAGCCGCCCACCATTCTCCGCACTGCGGACAAGGCCGTACCCTCCTTGATCCAATGCGTCTGGCCGCTGGCCATCGCCGCTTCATACCAGGGCTTCCCGGATACGGTGCTAATCGGCAGAATTGTATTCTTCCGTTCCGTGATGTTGTTCCCTGTATACACCGTCAGCTGGCGGATCTCTTCGTTCAGGAACAGAAGCGTATTGAACAGCGGCTCCACGATGGTGTTCAGATCATTGTACATATAATAATAATTGTCCGAGTAATCATTGTTGAAGACGGACACTACACTGGAGTTAAAGGTGAACGAGTCCAACGCGGCATTGAGCTTGCCGAATTTATAATCCAGATTGGCGGCGATCTCCGACACATTGTCGGTTAAGGTCAGCCGGGCCTGCTGAACGAGCAGACTCCTGGATTGATCATACGAATACCAGCCAAGCACACTGAGCGGAATAATGATAACGAGTAAATAAGAGACAAACAGCTTATGCTTAATTCTTAAATTCCTGATGAACCGGCCTGGGCGCTCCAGATCTACCCCTCCTGTCTTAAGCCTCTTGTTCTTATAACGTAGCATTGCCCCCGGCAAATAACAATCTGTAAAAGCGGCGGCCCGCCGCATGAGCCCTGCCCCGAAACAACAAAGGGGTGTCCCCAGCCGTTTCCGGCTTACGGGACACCCGCTTACATGCAGTTTACGCTTACTCTTTGACGGCACCGAGCACGATTCCGCTGACGAAATACCGCTGCAGAAACGGATAGATCAGCATAATCGGAATCATCGAGACCATCACCTTGGCCGCATTGAGCAGCTGGCTCGACATATTCGACAGACGCTTGATCTCTTCCGGATCGGTGGTGTTCATGATCGAATTCACGCTGATAATCAATTGCTGGATATACGTTTGCAGCGGCCAGTTCTCCTTGTGGTTCATCAGGATCATCCCGTCAAAAAACGCATTCCAGTGGCCGACGACCGAGAACAGGGTGACTGTTGCGAGTGAGGGCAGGGAGATAGGGAGATAAATCGTCACCAGCGTTCTCCACGCCCCCGCCCCATCCATCCCGGCAGCCTCCTCCAGCTCCTTCGGAACACCTTTGAAGAAGTTCATGAGCAGAATCACATTAAATACCGGAACGGAGGTAGGCAGCACAAGCGCCCAGATGGAATCGAGCAGCCCGTACGTATTGATCGTCATATACCACGGGATCAGCCCGCCGTTGAACAGCATACAGAAGATAACGAACCACATATAGATATTTCTGCCCGGAAAATGTTTGTTCGATTTCGATAAAGGATAGGCCATCAGCACCGTAACCAGCAGGTTGATGGCTCCTCCGAGCAGCACTCTTTTCACAGATACGCCAAAGGAAGTGAAGAAGCTCCGGTCACTGATGACCGACTTATAGGCTTCCAGATTGAAGTCAACCGGCCAGAAGAAGACCTGACCCGACATGGCCGCCACCTTGCCGCTGAACGAAATAGCCAAGGTATTCAGTACGGGGGCCAAGGAGAGAAAAGCAATCACGGTTAGAATACAATAAATCACAATATCAACAGTCCGGCTGGTTCCACGGATCACAGCAAATCACCTCTGTCAGAAAATACGGTAGTTGGCAAACCGGGCAGCCAGACCATAGGAAGCGGCAATCAGCACAAAGCTTACGACCGATTTGAGCAGGCCTACCGCTGTTGCCAGTCCATACTGGATTTCAAGCAATCCTGAACGGTATACATAAGTATCAATGATATCCCCCGACTCATAGACAATCGGATTATACAGGTTGAGAATCTGCTCGAAGCCCGCATTCAGCACATTGCCGAGGCTTAAGGTCGCCAGCAGAATCACCGTGGTCATCAGACCCGGAATCGTAATATTGGTTAACCGCTGGAACCGGTTTGCTCCGTCAATGGCGGCTGCTTCATACAGATTGGTGTTAATGGAAGTCAGGGCAGCGATATAGATGATCGTATTGAAGCCGAATTCCTTCCATACATCGCTCGATACGATCACAAAGCGGAACCAGTGATTGCTCTGAAGGAACATAATCGGATCGCCGCCGAACCACTGGATCATCTGATTGATAATGCCGTCCAGACTGAGCAGGTTAATCAGCACCCCTGAGAGAATGACCCAGGACATGAAATGGGGCAGGTACACAATCGTTTGGATGGTACGCTTGAATTTAATATTCGCTACTTCATGGAACAGCAGTGCAAATACAAAGGGAACGGTCAATCCGGCAATGATTTTCATCAGTGCAATGCTCAGGGTGTTTCCGAGAATCAGCCTGCTGTCCGGCAGGCTGAACATATACTCAAAATTCTCCCAGCCCACCCATTCCGAGTGGAAGATGCCCAGCGTAGGCTGAAAGTCCTGAAAGGCAATCACGATTCCGAACATCGGAACTACACTGAATGCTATGAGCAGCAATATGCCGGGGAGCAGCATCAGGTGGTAATTCCAGATAGAAGCTCTGCTTCTCATGGTGACTCAACTGCCTCGGCCACCTCTTTGGTGATTTCTTCCCCTCCGATGCTCTTCCAGGTCTCCACGAACTTGTCGAATTCTTCAAGGGGAGAAGTGCCGGTAATGATTTTCAAAAAGGTCTCGTTTTCGAGTTTTTCCAGATTGGCTCCCTTTTTAAGCATCGCTTCCGTCTTGCCGTAGAACACAGGCTCCACCTTCACAATTTCTTTCGCTCCGGTGATGGAGGCGGCAGTATAGAAGGCTAGTGAATCGGCATAAGCGGGAATATCCTGTTTCGGATTCTCATTATTCTTCAAGACCGCCTTGACTCTTGGCAGGATGCGGGCCGGCAGACCGTCCAGATTCTTATCCTTAATCACCTTCTCATAGATTGGAACATCGCGTGCCAGGGAATCCTGATAATCCAGCTGCACATTAATCGGATAATTGAGCCAGCCTACACCCAGATCCTTATACAGCTCCTGCGATGCCGGATCAATCAGGCGGATGCCTTCATACTCCACGCTGAGCATTTTCAAGGCAGCTTCGGGGTGCTCCGCCTTCTTGTTCACCACCATGAAGGTTCCCGATGGAGTGGATGGTACGATATTCCGTTTGCCGTCCCCGTCCAGCGGCACAGCCAGCGGCACCCAATCCGCTTCCGGGTTGGCCTTCACCGCATCAGACAACGCCCAGCCTCCGAACCAGGGGGCAAACAGGATACCGGCACGTCCGCCTGATACCAGCCCGGCATTATCCTCGTATTTCCGGGTCAAGAACTCTTTGTCAATCAACCCGTCCGCATACATCTCTCTCAGCTCAGAGAGCGCCTGCTTGGTCTCTGGAGTCGTGGAGCCGTAGATGATGTTTCCTCCCTCATCCTTGAACCAATTCTTCGGATAGGCATGATTGGCATTGAAGACCGGATCGAAGGTGAAGAAGCCGCCGTCTGCGACCACACTTTTATCGCCAAGCAGACCAACGGTATCCGCTTTCCCGTTACCATCAGGGTCCTGCTCTTTGAACGCCTTAATCACAGTCTTAACTTCATCCATGGTACGGGGCGTCTCAAGCTTCAGCTTGTTCAGCCAGTCCTGGCGTATCCACAGGAGCTGATAATTGCCGTCGATGTTGGTATTGGGCAGCGCCATCAGCTTGCCGTCGATTCTTCCGGTGTTCAGCACCCGGTCTCCTGTGTAGGAATTGTAATAATCTTTAATCAGCGGCGAGGCATATTGATCGTATAATTCGGTCAGATCGGCCAGCATACCCGCTTTGGCCATTCTCTTGAACTGCTGCTCATCCACCACCAGAATGTCCGGCAGGGAATTGCTCGAGATCGCCAGGGTAACCTTCTGGTTATACGCATCCTGGTCCTCCACCGAGAAATCGTATTTCACCTTTACGTTCAGGCGGTCCTCGACATATTTCAGATACTTGTTATTCTCCAGCGTATCTCCTGCCGGCAGGTTATTCCCAGATACGCCCTGTCTCCCCAGAGACACGGTAACAGGTTCTTCATATTTGCTGAAGGGTCCATCGTCCTCCTTGGCGGTGGCGGATGGTTCATTGCCTCCGGCATTCGTGGACTCACTGCCGGCGGGCGCAGCAACCTTCTCTTCCTTTGGACTGCTGCCGCAAGCCGCCAGCACTCCCAGCACCATTACCATGGACAGCAGCAAGGCCATAACACGAATTTTCTTCAATCTCATAGATGCCCCTCCCAAACTTTGTTATAAAACGCTTTCATGCTTACAGGTAAATTGTAAATTAGCCTGGAAGGGAGCGAAATCCCAAATTCTTTGGATACGCGTCAATTAATTTGGAAGTAAAAAGCACCCGCAGGTGCTCTCCAATAATTCGTACTATTATTCGTCCAGTATTTCACGATATTTCTGCGGACTGATGCCGTAATATTTTTTAAAGGTCTGGCAGAAGTAGGAGGAGCTCCAGTAGCCGGCATGTTCAGCGATATCGACGATTTTCATATTGGTGCTGTCCAGTAAATGCCTTGCCCGTTCCAGACGCTGCTGAGTAATGAATTTGATCAGGCTCTGCCCGGTTTCTTTCTTGAACAAATGGCTCAGGTAGCTGGGATTAAGCGATACGCGCCCGGCGATGACCTCCAGACTGATATCCTCCCTGAAATCCTTCTCCACAATCCGGATGACCTGCTGGACAATATGGCGTTTGCTCTCATCAGGAGCGCCGTTGTCCGGTTCTATTTCCGAGAGCGCCTGCAGCAGCACTTGCTTCACCCCGAGAATCGAATCGCTTTTGAAGATACGCTCTACCGTTTGCTGGAAATCCGCCTTCTGCCTGTGGGCTGATTGTTCAAACGCATTCCGCACCAGGTCCGAACAGAGATACTTGACATAGATTGCAGAAGAGCCGCCGTTCCGGCTCAAGTGGCTGAACAGAAGCTCAATGCTTTTGGCTGCGTCTGCATATTCCCCATGGGTAATGAACTGGTTGATATCCGCCATCAGCGTCTCGGTGCTGACAAGCTCCGGGACACGGCCCGCCAGATCATCCCCGGCAAACAGCACCACCGTATCCTCAAAAAAGAATTTGTAGTCCAGCGTCTGCTCCATCTGCTCATAACACGCCGAAACCTCCTGCCAATCGGAGATCACGGGGCTGTATACGATGCAGCAATACCGGTAAAAGCGTTCCGCGATCCGCTCCGCCAGCGCTTCACTCATCTCCCTGATCCTCTTCTGTCCGCCGCTGCCTGGGCAAGGGACCATAAGCACACTTTGATATTCATTCAGGTTCAGCAGCTCATATTCACCGGCTGTAAGCTGCTCTGCCGCTTGTTCAAATGCCTCGTAGCTGCGGTCAAAGAAACGCTCCTTGAAATCAATCAGCAGCAGAGCGGCCGGCTGCCCTCCGAACGGCAGAGCGGCATCATCCGCGATCACCTGAACCCCGTTCAGCACATCTGTCAGCCACTTCTCCCTCTCATACTCCAGGCCCTTTTGATACCCCTGCATCATCTCGGCAGTGCGGCGCTGCTGGGTGGCCTTATCCGCGCATTTCTGTATCACGCCTGACATCACCCCGGTGAACTCCTCAATATCAATCGGCTTCAGCAGATAGCTGGAAGCATTGGTATAGAGCGCCCGGCGGGCATAGTCAAATTCCCCGTAAGCACTGTAGATAATAATTTCCAGGGAGGGCTGCGCCAGGCTTGCCTGCTCCGCCAGCTCCAGACCGCCCATGAAGGGCATTTTGATATCCGTCAGCAGGATGTCCACCGGGTTCAGACGAAGATACTCCAGCGCCTTCTCCCCGTTCTCCGCTTCGGCAACCCGCAGCTCGTAGTTCATGTCAGCGATCAGCCCCCGGATGCCGTCCCGTTCAATTTTCTCATCATCCACGATCAATATGGTAAACATAGAGTTCCCTCCTGATGTCTGATAGAATCATAAGCAAACGTTATCATTTCATTGAAGCCTACACCATGAGGAGGTCCCGCCATGCGCCTGGCGTACCGCAAAGCCAATGCACTTTTGAATCAGCATATCTCAAATATCGGGGACGGACAAACCTCATTTCATATTCATTACTGGGGCTTCATGCCGAATCATTATAATAATTCCCTGCACCGCCATTCTTTTTTTGAAGTCTGTTATGTTCAGCAAGGCACCGGCTCCTACCAGGATGACGATGCGCTCTTCCCCCTGGAGCCGGGAACCCTGTTCTGCTCGCGTCCGGGCATCTGGCATCAGATCCGCAGTGAGCAGGGGCTGGTCCTGTTCTTCATCGCCTTCGAAATTGACGAAGCCTTAAGCTCTGCGGACGGCCGCAAGCCGTTTCAGGAACTCGCCGCCGGAAGGCAGGCCATAGCCCCGCATGAAGCTGCCGCACTCTCTGCCCGAATCTGGCGGACCCTCTTCAGCCTGGCCGAGAGCGAAGCGGGGGTGTCCAGGCTGCCGATGAATCATCTGGCGCTTGCTCTGCTGCATTCGTTCCCGCAGGCGTTCTCCCCCGAACCCCATCTGCAGGCCGGGGCAATGAAGGAGGACAGCGGGGAACACCGCCATTTGGAACGGGCCAAGCGCTATATCCGCGACAATCTGTCCTCCCCGCTGCACATGGCCCAAGTGGCCCTGGAACTGGATATCTCTCCACGCCATCTGTCGAGGATCTTCCAGGCATGCCTAGGCCAGACTTTCGTCCATTATATTCAGGAACGAAGAATCCAACAAGCCAAGGATTTGCTGCTGCACACCGACTACCCTATCAAAGAGATCGCCGAGCGCTGCGGCTTCGAGTCTGTGCACTATTTCACCCGCGTATTCACCAAGCAGCTTGGTGTCTCCCCCGCCCGGTTCCGCAGATCGCAGTTTGCAGACGGAAGACAGAACCTGAGCTAATCAACACCAAATGTCCGGATTGTACAAAAAATCAGACGCCGTATTCAAAGATAATCCCGCAAGGACTCCTTACAATGGTTGTAGACCCTTAGAAGGAGTGAGTTCCCCATGTTTGTTAAACGACCGGTCAACCTTGTACGCAGCCCCATTCCTGTTCCTCAGGAGGACATTCCCTTGGCTGCTCCTCCCGCAGTGCTCCGGGAAGGCTATTCAGCGATTGCCGCTACCCTGCTTCAGCTCGCCAGCGTGAAGGGAAGCGGCAAGCTGTATGTTGCTTTTGACGGAACCCACGGCGCCCCGTTTCAAACCGTTCTGCAGCGAGTAGTGGAAGCGCTTGAGCAAGCGGGTCATTCCGTGTCCCTCATCGGCTCGGCCAGCTATCTCAAGTCAGGCGAAGAGCTGCGGGAATTTTTTGCCGCCAATATTACGGATAACCGTGCCTTCGGCTATTTCACTGATGGTAGTATAGAGGATTATTTCCGGGCCGGGGCCAGGGAAGACGCCGCCCGCAGGCTGGATGAAGCGGAAGCGGGCGCGGATTCGGCCGCATTCTGTATTGTGTTTGGCCCGGGGGCGTACTGGCTTGGAGAGGGGCGGTTCGATCTTTCCTTCTATCTGGATGTCTCGCGTGAATACCAGCAGGCCGGCCACCGGCAGGAGCTGCTGAGTTTCGGCCTCAACTGGAACCGGGATGCGGTGGAGAAATATAAAATCGCCCTGTTCGTGGAATGGCCCATTCTCGAAACCTACCGCAAACAAATCCTGGATCAAATGGACTACTACATCGACCTGAATCAGCCGAAGCAGCCAGTCATGACTGCCGTGCCGTCCCTGCGCCGGATGATCTCGGATATTGCCGGGTCGCCGCTGCGGGTGAAGCCTTTTTATGCACCGGGGGTATGGGGCGGGCAATTCCTCAAACAGCTGGCCGATCTGCCGGAGGATTGGGTGAACTGCGCCTGGAGCTTCGAGCCGATTGCCCCGGAGAATTCCATCCTTGTAGGGTATGAAGGCAAAGAGATGGAAATTCCGTTTCTGCTGGTCATGCAGCAGGAGCATCCAGCGATTCTGGGGGAACGTCTGACCGGCTTATTCGGCGATTATTTCCCGATCCGCTTCAACTATCTGGACACGATGGACGGAGACAATCTGTCCTGCCAGGTCCACCCCACGCAGGATTACATCCGCAGCCGGTTCAATGAATTCATGGCCCAGCAGGAATCCTATTACATTATGGAGCAGCAGGGAGATTCCGGGGTCTATCTGGGACTGACTGAAGACTGCCTACCTGAGCAGTTCCGCCATGAGGTGCAGAAGGCTCAGGAGACAGGCATCCCGCTGCCGCTGACCGATTATGTCAACCGTTATGAGTCCCGGAAGGGCGAGCTGTTCCTGATCCCGCCCGGAACCGTTCATTCCGCAGGCAAAGACAATCTGGTGCTGGAGATCTCCTCTACCACCTGGTGGTTCACCTTCAAAATCTATGATTTCCTGCGCAAGGACCTGGACGGCAAACCCCGGCCGATCAATATCGACTTCGCCTTCGATAATATTGACTTCACGCAGAAGACCGCCCGGGTTGAAGATCAGCTCATGCCTTCGCCGGTGCTCCTGCAGCAGCAAGGAGAGAATGAAGAGTATGTACTGGGACAGCGCAGTGATCTGCTGTTCTATGTCCACCGTGTTCATCTGAAGGATACCTGGAAAGACGATACGCGCGGCGAAATGACCATGTATAACCTCGTTGAAGGAGAGGCAGTGCGGATTGTGTCTGCTGAGGACGAGGCGGTGTTTGTGGAGCTGCATTATGCGGAATCGTATATTCTCCCGGCTGTACTTGGGAAATACAACATTCTCAATACCGGTTCCGGCCCCTGCAAGCTGATCAAGGCCGGTGTCTCCGCAGCATGGGATGTGAGTCTCCTTGAGCCGTGATATCGTACTTGCGCTGGATGTGGGCGGAACCTTTATTAAGACCTGCGTGCTGGAGGACGGCCTTCCGCTGCAAGGCAGTGACATGGAATTCCCCGCCCTGGCTGACCGGGACCGGGAAACGATCCTTGACCATTTCATGTCTATCTTTCAGGCCCAGTACAACCTGTATCAGCATAGGTACCGGGACGCTGTAACGGACTGCCGCTATCATATCGGGATGGCTTTTCCCGGCCCGTTCGATTACAGGCAGGGCGTCTGTCTGATCCGGGGGCTTGGCAAATTCGAGGCGATCTACGGGCTGAATCTGGGCCAAGCCTTACGCGCACGCTGGCACGCTGGCAGCTCCCGGGAGGCCGGCACGCTGCCGGACATGGATATCCGCTTCGAGAATGACGCCCGCCTGTTTGCGCTGGGAGTCAGCGCCGAATTCCCGCGTAAGCGGTTCATGGCCTTGACGCTAGGAACCGGCCTCGGTTCCGCCTTCATCGACAACTCCCGGATCATGGAATCAGGGCCGGGCATCCCGCCGAACGGCTGGCTGTATGACCAGCCTTATCTTGACGGCAGGGCGGATGATTGGTTCTCCAGGAGAGGCATCCTGAAGCTGGCCCGTGAAGCGGGGATTGGGGAGGCTGGGCTTCCGGGAGCGAACATGGATGTGAAGGAGCTTGCCCATGAAGCCAGAGAGGGGAATGCTGCCGCGCGCGGGGTATTCGCCGAATTCGGAGCCCGGCTCGGGGAGCTGCTCCAGCCTTACGTGGACGGTTACCGGCCGGACTTCATCATGCTGGGCGGGCAAATCTCCCGAAGCCATGACCTATTCGAGCCTGCCTTGCTGAACCGCTTGCACAGGTCTTCCTCCCCCGCCTTGACGGTCCGCACGGCGGAGCATGTACTCGCGTATACCTTCCGGGGCATTGCCCGGATGTTCAGTGAGGGATAGGCGAGGGGTTCGTCATGTGCTTCGTCATGAGCTTCGAGGCGAGCTTCGCCGCAAGCTTGACCATGTGCTTTTGCCGTGTGCTTCGCGGCTAGCTTCGCCGTGCGCTTCGTCGTTGCAACCGTCCAGCTTAGGATCACAAGTGGAAAAACGTATCTTAAATTGACCATTCCTGAGGGATGGACGGAAGCAAGTAGATAAACTACATCTGCTATTGTGCGTTTTCGCTGCTTGGGGTGAAATCGGAGAATTTAAGTGCTGTTTATACAACTGTTGCCGCCGCAGGGTCCCATCGTCCATCAACAAGTGTACAAAATCCAACTATTTCCGGTATCGTGCCAGCGAGAAATAGTTGGATCATGGTGAGGGCGCTACCCTACGGAGATCCTTCCCTGAACTTGGCCGGAGTGACTCCATGGTAATTACGAAACGTCTGGATAAAATAGGTCGAGCTTCTGTAGCCCAGCTTCTTATAAATATCGACGATCTTCATATTCGTTGTACTCAGCAGCTCGACGGCTTTGTCCATTCTCACCTGCGTGATGTACCGGATGAGACTTTGACCCGTCTCCTTCTTGAACAAATAGCTTAGATAACTGGGGGTCAAATAGACCCTCTCCGCGATGCCTTCCAAAGAGAGATCCTGATCATATTCCTTGTCGATTACATCTGTAATGGTCCGGATCAGCTTGAGATTGGCGGCCTTCTTGGGGCTCGCTCCGCTGACGGTTTCCATGAGGGACAGGATCGCAAACATATGATCCTTCAGATCCTGAAGAGAAACGGTCTTATGAATTTGCTCCAGGTAATGATTCATCTCTGCAGTCTCACGGTTTTTCTCGCGCGTCACCACCTTTTTCATAATTTCCGAACAGATGAACTTGGTGTACAGGGACGAGAATTGCCCTTTGGTTCTCAGGTAGGTAAACAGCAGCTCTATACTGTATTTCGCACCGGTAAAATCGTTATACTCCAGACACTGGTAGACCTTATCCAGAATCGGATTCAATTCGATCTCGTCAAACCCCGCTTGCTCAAAGGGTTCATCGGCAAATAGAAGGGTATACTCATCCATGAAAAATTTGAATTCCAGCATCTGCTCCATCTCGGTATAGGCATCATACAACTGTTCCGGCTGATTCACCGCTCTGCCGATCACCAGACCCACATTCAGATCGAGGCTCCCGGCGGCGGCGCGGATGATCCCATCTCCAAGCATGCGCAGCGTCTCTTTGGGGATGGGGCGGGGGTGCTTGACGAACAGCATACTTTGATGCTCGCTCAAGTTCACATAATCGAAGGCGTAGCTGAGGTTATCGTGTAACAGCCTTATGAATTCATCATTGTGAATATCAAAAAACTTCCGGCGGCAATCCACCAGAATCATATGCAGCCAATGCTTGTGATGGACATATTCCAGCAGCTCCGGGGACATCCATGCCTCCGTATTTATTTTCACTCCGTTTAGAGAGTCCAGCAGCATTTTTTCCTTCTCATACAGAAGTCCCCGGTTATACCCCTCCACCAGTTGTTCATTCCGCAATTTCTCTGCCGCTTTGTCTTCACAGGCCTGAACCGCCTCGTTCACCACACTGAGAAACTCCGGGATATGAACCGGCTTGAGCAAATAATTGGATATATTGGTCCGCAAGGCTCTTCTTGCATATTCAAACTCATGGTAAGCGCTGAAGATGATCATTTCAATATCCAGGCCCAGGCTGCTGACCTTCTCAGACAATTCCAGTCCGTCCATAAAGGGCATCTTGATATCCGTAATCAGAATATCTATCTGTTGCTTCCCGAGGATCTCCAGCGCAATCTCGCCATTCTCCGCCAGGAACGTTTCCAGTCCCGGATGGTGTTCCTGTATCAATTGCTGAATGCCCTCTCTCTCTATGCGTTCGTCATCCACAATCAGAATACGGTACACAGCGCACGCCTCCCTTTTTTACACAAGGCTCATTTCTATATAGAGTGTAGTGTCAAAATTCTCCTCCGTCACTTTTTCCTGTCTTAAGATATGAACTTGAAGCTTCATCGTCACTGCGGTGAACATTTGGACTTCCGGCCGCTGTTGTCTGCAGATTTCTTGAATTTAATCCGCTGTTCGCGGTGGAAATCCGCAGACAAAGGCGGACGCTATCGCTCCTACAGTTCCAAAATTCCCCTCCGTCACTTTTCCCTGTCTGTATTTTTTCCAAATTCAATTTATATAGCTTGAAGCCTATAAATTAGACAAAAAAAGGGCTTCTCTATAAAAGATTCAGCCCTTCTTCTGCCCGCCGGAATTTATGTGGTTCTGAATGCAACTGTGCCTGCATTGGCACTGTGGCACAACTGAATAGCTTGTTCTGCCGTATCCGCTTCGCTTCCCCATTGAAGCATATACCGGAATTCGTAGAATCCCCCGAGGGTCGCCTTGAAGTTCGTCTCCCAGTAATTGGTCAGCACCCAGGCGTATAACGAGGTATGGCCGATCTCTTCCTGTTGGCCCTGCACGAGTCTTGGGCCGTATTCCAAAGGCCCGGTCTGCATCAGCGGCGTATCCGGGGCCGCAATGGACAGCCCGCCTTGAGGGGATATAACCGCAAGCCCTTCCTGAATACAATAGAAATCCGTACAGGTGCCCGGGATCTGATCTACTCCAGGCCTTAGGACAGCCCCGGCCTTCTCGAACCACAGCTCACTGCTGCCGCCTGCACTAAAGGGGAGGGCGACGTACACATTCTCCGGGTCCCACACACTATCCTTGTGGATGCGGACAGAGATATCAACTCTCTTCCGGTCCTTGAACACCTTCAGGAATAACGAATAGTGGCTCATCCCTTGAACCTGATATTTCAATTCAATGATGCCATACACCGGGCCATTCGTTATTTCCTTCACGCCTGAGAGGAGCCCCTCCGACCGCTGAACATTCATACCTTTGCGGTTCCTGCCCATGATTCTACGCACGGTCATCTGGTCGTCACCGCCGCCGGGGGTCACTTCATACACCGGAGTGAAGGCTCCGTGAGCCTGACGGGGATCAATGAATTCCCGGCCGGTTTGCTTATCGATCCAGGAGACGATGCCTTCTCCGGCTCTCCATGCAATACGTACGTAAGGCGATTCAATATGATTCTCCGTGATGAACAGCCGGGGGCTCTCCTCCTGCACAGGAGGGAAGATATCCCGGATATCATGAATCCGGTCGGCTCCCCGCAAGCGGGTGCTGCTCGTCGTCACCGGGACGGTCTTCGAGGCTTCCCGGATACGGAACCGCTTCTCTTCCTTTGCGCCCAGCTTGACCATGACCGCAATCTGGTATCCTCTGCTTACCTTCTCCTGCTGATGGTGGACCACTTCTCCACTCTGCTCATCGACCACCTCGAGCCCCTGCCGGAAATAATCCGCTTCCCACTGCTCCTCGAGATAGAAATGAGCCAGATCCTCAACGGGGTAATCGAAGGAATTGATTACTTTATAGGTGAATGCCCGGTCAGCCCGCAGCAGCACATCGCCCCGCGCCTTCAGTACCGCATCCAGCGAGGCATGAACCAGTCTGCTGGCATTGGCGGCATACGCCTCTTTGCGGACGGCCAGCTCCTGCACCATGATGTGCCAGGGCTCCGAGATGGAGGAGTGATATCCCCAGGTATGCTCGGCATACATCATTAACTGCTGCTCTGCCTGGGCAATATCGCTTGCCGCCGCCAGCTTGCGCTCCGGGTCCAGCCGCTTGACGACGTCCAGGGTCCGCTGGGCATTCCTGAAGATCTGGGTGTGCATCGCGGTTGATGCCACGCCATCGGACCACCAGTCCGGCCAGTCCCCGCTATAGACAGGAATCTCGGCCTCCTGCTGCCGCAACAGGTCGAAGTACCGGTTAAGCGTTGTCATTTCAAGCTCAACACGGTCCCCGTGCTTCTCATTCCATTCCTTGATGAAGGTTATGATTCCGGGGTTCGGCGCCGAGTTATCCCGCAGCAGCCCCATGACATTCACCAATACAAAATCGTAGGGATACTGCTCCTTCTCCAGCTGATCCAGATAGCGGGCAATCCGGGTCTCGGCCAGCTTCCAGTGATCTTTAGAGATCCCCCATACCGGGTCTTCGTCTTTGATGGTATAAGACAATGCCCCATCCGGATTGATCCCCAGATCATTCCCCATCATGTAATGCTCGCCGCTCCATACCAGCAGGCGGTTGCCTTTGGGTGTCTCCCAATAAAAGGGGAATTGCTTGCGCCCGATGGCAAACATCCCGTGATGCGTGTGGATACTGGACAGCAAATTCTCGACTCCTGCATCTGCCAGAGCCTGTGCATAACCCCAGCTGTATCCGTTAATATCCGCGGTCATGGCCGACTTCACCTGAAGCCCCAGCGGCCGGGCGAAGTTCCCCGCCCTTGCAAGCATACTGCTGAGCAGCTCGAAATTGATCAGTTCCGTCATATTCAAGTAGGTGCCCGACAGCTCAATATCCCCGCGTCTGAGCGCGGCTGCAAATTGTTCCTTTTCCTGTTCCGTGGCTTCCTCCAGGAATTTCTCCACGGCCCAGAAGGTTTCGCAGGTCCATTTAAAGCCCGCCCATTCCTTACGGTCTTCCGTCTGAGCCGCCTCGCAGATCGCAATGGCCTGCCTGATAAAGTCCACGTGATATTGCTCGATCTTCTCTTGCCGCTCGGTGTAGCCAATATCCGTATGGGAATGATGAATCACATAAATCGTCCATTTCTTCTTGTTGTTCATGTTTGATTCTCCAATCAATTTGGCATTTTATTTTTCACATTTCCATTATATCCAGCAGGCCAAATGGAAGGATATCCTACTTTTTTTTGAATCATATCAGATTTTTGAGGCTTGAGTTCTATCAGGCAGTCCCCACACTTCAAGCTCATAGATCCGCGCCTGAAAATCATTCTGGGCCGGATAAGTAATATATAGTCTGATGTATCTGAATGAACAGCCGTCAGCCTCATGCACGGTTAAGACAGACTCATTATTCCGTACAGCCGCTATCTGCTCCCACTGCTCTGTGTCGTTGCTTCCCTGAAGCTCATAATCCATCGTGATATAGCCGGGGGCAGGAGAATGCCTGATCACAACTCTCAGAATATCTCTCTGCTTCAGCAGATCCAGCAGCAACCAATGGACGGGCTGGGCGGTGTCCGAATGCCAGGAATCCGTGACCCAGTTCTCCCACCTGCCATTCACCGCCTGGCTGGCTTGACAGACGGTCTCCGGGTCAAGGCTATACTCACTGTCCGCAGACACCTCAGCGCAAGCCGCATAATTCGTCCAGGCCTGTGCGGCATTGTGAGGTTCCTGCTCCTTATGGTGATGGGCGAGCAGCTTACCGAGCATAGAGAACAGCTCCGCATCCAGTTGGCTAATCTCCACTGTAAGCTGAAGAATTCTATCCGGCGGCATCCGCTTCCGTCTCAGCGTATCCGCATGGAGACTGGAGATCAGATGGTATCTGAATTTGATATATTGATCCCGGAACCCGCCGAATATCTGCCCCCATTCTTCATGAGAGGATAACCAGGGCAGCGCCTTCTCAAAGATATCAAACATGATGATAGCCGAGCCATGATAACTCCTGCGCATGGTTTCAAATTCAACCGCAACGGCATTGGCGTCATTAAGCCCTTCCATAAGAGAGACATTGTCATTGAAACGTTCCACGGCTTCGATCAAATGACTGGAACGATTTTTATTGGACTCCACGAAATCCTCAACCAGCTCCAGATAGCTGTGAATCTCCGGTTCGCCTATTTTCTCTACGCTGAACAGCTTGTTATAACAATAATTCCTGATTTCCTTAAAAGAAGCATTGGATTTATTCCAGATATCCGCTATCAATTCCTCGGTCAGCTGCAGCTTGAAAAAAGGCTCCCCCTTCATCACATTCAGGGTTACCTCCTTGTTCAGCTGATTCTCCCGGATCATGATCAGCTTTCTGGCTGAATCATATTCCGTGATTAACACGGCATGATCGTCAACGACCGTCCTGTATTGGCTCAAAAAAAACAGATCGTTGTAGTTGGCAATCATCACGACCGGGCACTGCTGATCAATGTTCATGCGAATCGCAGACAGCAGCCCAGCAGCATCCAGGACCTCAGTCACCTTAAGGGTCAAGCCGAGCTTGTTAAGAATGCTGCGTCTGGAGGCCACCCAGTCCCCGTCCGCTGCCTCTCCCCAATTCATCATGACGGCATACAGGAAGGTATAGTAGAAATAATTCTCATACTGATGAAAGCCCGCAGCACCCGCCATGGGCAAATCCACGCAATTGGAGTGCATGGTCCGGTAGCCCTCGCTGTAATAGTCCATCTCCAGGGCTACTAACATACGAGATCCTGTGAATCAATATATTCTCTCCACTTCTGAAGACTGTATAGTTTATCTATATCGAGAAATTCCGGGCTCACCTCTATTGAGAAATGCTCTTCCAGGACCACCGCAAAATGAATAAACAACAAAGAATCCATGCCATAGCTTCGCAAATCCGCGTCCATACCTGCATTCTTCAGACGGGGAGAACCGCCGGGCAATTGAGCGAGCAGCTTACGAATCTCCTGTTCCCGGTCATCCATAATTCACAGCCTCCCCGTCCGGTCTTTCTTCCATACCGGGCTGTTCAAGATGCTTCTTCCTGGCCATCTCATAGATGGCGTTCATAGTTGCCACTCGTTCATAGGATTCGGATAAGGGGATATTCTCTCTTGTGCCCCCAAGCACCTCAGCCAAAAACCGGAGCTGGTTCACATAATAATTCTGCGGAGAGTATACAAGCTTGTCTGTTGTTCCCGCTTCCGTATGTTCAACCTGAATGATGATCTTGTAATCCCCATAACAAGGTTTGAAAAAGCCGCTGATCCTTACTCTGGCCCGCTCAAACTCCAGCCAGTGGGTGGCATTGTTCGGCATTTCAAAGGAACCCAGGAACTCTGCCTCGACGCCCCCCTCATATTGCAGCGCCGCATGAAAGGTCCAATCACATTGATTGACACCGGAGAAGGTCGAGAATCCGTCCAGTGTCTGCGGCTTCAAGCCGATGACCTTTTGAATAAACTGCAGCCAGTACGAGCATTCGTCGATGAAGCAGCCGCCGCCGTACTCCGGCTTGAACCGGTAATTATCCGCGCTGTAGTTGCTTTGCAGAATTTCAAAGGAGATCCGGGTTTTGATTTTTTTCAGTTTGCCGTAGGTTTCTGCTGCTATCATGTCTGTTATATCCTGCTGCCAGGAATGATGCTGGACCATTAGCGCTTCAAGGACGTGCACACCCTGCTCCTTCGCCCGTTCATTGATGAGCAGCACCTCATCGGCATGCAAGGCCATCGGTTTCTCAATCAAGACATGCTTGCCAGCCTCAATCGCCCTCAGCGTCCATTCCTTATGCAGGAAATTGGATAACGGAATATAGACCACATCAATGTCCGCCGACGCCAGCAGCTTATCGTAGCTTTCAAACACATGCGGAATCTGATGCTTCAGCGCATAGGCTGTAGACCGGTCCAAATCACGCGACGCCACACCATAAGTTACAAATTGATCAAGCTCCCTGACCGGGTTAATGATCGAGAATGGAGCGATTGTGGAGCAGCCCAAAATTCCAATACGATATGGCTTCTGAATATTCATATCCTTACCTCCTGTGATTCCGGATATCTAGCCGCCTGAGCTGTTGTAATTACGAATCGCTTTGGACCAGATCCATCTCGTGATTCCCAGCAACAGGATGGGAGACAGAATAGCCCAGAGGAAGAGGCCCGGATGTAACCGGTCCAGCACGAATAAGGGTGAGAAGTTAGTAATCAATAGAACCGGAATAATAAATATCCCTATACGCTGAATCCATTTGGAGTAGATCATCATTGGCATGTTATTCAGCTCGAACAGGCCGTTTGAGATGTCATTGACAGCAGCTATCTGAATGAACCAGAACGATAATAACTGCGGGATCAGGAACAAAGTGTAGGTTACGAACAGTCCCAGCACGAGGAAGAAGATGAACCCGCCTATTGAAGCAATGTCCGCCGGAAGCCCCAGTCTTCTCCAGCCCACCACAACCATGGTCACGCCGCCCAGCACATTCGGAATCGCCAGCCCAAAGTCCACATTCCGCAAGGTCATCATGAATTGCAGGGAAATCGGCTTGGTTAGCAAAATATCAAGTGACCCGGTTCTTACATGCTCCGGGATCTGCACGAAGTTGATGGCAAATAGTCCCCAATATATCCCCGTCATCAAGGTATAGGTGCCAATAAACAGCAATATCGCATCAATGGGCACGCCATCCAGCGTTAATCCTGCCTCATAGACAATAATCACATACAGGAATTTGGCGAACAGATAGGAGGTCTCCACCAGCAGGCCCATCAGGAAGTTAACTCTATACTCCATTTGGGACATCAGGGAATTTTTGATGAACAAGCTGTATATGAAACCGTACTTCCGGAGTGATCTAAGCATCGGGTTCCCTTAACCCCCTACGGCAATATATTTCTTGATCGCCACTGTCCAAATATAGCGCGTAAGCAACAGAAGGAGTCCAATCCATAGCAGTTGCAGCTCTATCACATGCAGCGCCTGGAGCAGGGTCAGCTTGCCATTGATTAAATTCACCGGCATGTAGATCGTATACTTGAACGGCAGGTAATCGAAGACAGCCAGCCATGTCGCCCCAAAAATATCGAGCGGAAAAATCCCGCCGCTAAATATCTGAATCAATAACGCTGTAACATGAAAAAAGTAAGAGACATCGGTTAACCAGAAGGCAATCGCGCTGACCGAGAAGGAGATCATGAAGTTAAGCACAACCGCCAGCATAAGCACGACACCAAAAACCAGTATACGCGATACGCTGATTGGCGCCTTGAAGTAATAAACCATAAACAGCACCACGCCCAGCAGCAGGATTAACGTAATGGCAAACGAGAGGACCTTCCCGCCAAGGTAGACACATATTTTATAAGGAAAATAACCGATCGGCCGCACCAGATATTTATTGAGCCCCCCGCTCTTGATATCATGGTTAATGTCATATTCCAGACCCGTAGCCACCAGCCGCGAGATCAGGGCAGCTACGATGGTGTAGACGATCATCTGCTGGTAAGTATAGCCATACAAGTTCATATTAGAGGCATGGCTATAGACCGCCTTCCACAGGAAGAGCTGGATGAAGATCGGGAAGAAGAGACTGGCAAAACCCATAAAAAAGTTAAAGCGGTATTCCATGGAGTTCTGGATTCCCAGCGAAAAGCTGACGGCAAATTTATTGTTCATCCGCGCGGCTCCGGCTGTTCATATAAACGTGCAATGGCTTCCTCCAGAGGAATGTCCTCCAGATTCAGATCAATGACGGGAAAGTGATCCATGGCCATTCTGGAATACTCCTTGAACTTCGCTCGCTCCACTTCCAGAATGACGTCATAGCCGCTATATTCTTTGATAGAACCCATAACGGCCAGATCCTTCCGCTCGACGATGGCCGAGAACGTCAGCTTCATTCGTTTTTTCTCATTCATGACCTCATTGATCTTGCGGATCTCCCCGTCATACACCAGCTTGCCCTGATTGATTACGATGGTCCGCTTACAGAGGTCTTCAATATCCTTCATATAGTGGCTCGTAAGCAGCAGAGTCGTGCGGAATTCATGATTGTAGGCCTTGAGGAACTCACGGATGTTCTTCTGAGAGACCAGATCCAGGCCTATCGTCGGCTCATCCAGAAAAATAATTCTCGGCCGGTGCAGCAAAGCAGCGATCAGCTCCATCTTCATCCGCTCACCCAGGGACAGTCTTCGGACCTGTACATGCAGCAGGTGCCTGACATCCATCAGCGTCACTAACTCGTCAAGTGTCTCCTTATACTTCTGATCGCTGATTTCATAAATACACTTGTTTAAATACAGGGAATCGCTTGCCGGCAGATCCAGCCACAGCTGGTTTTTTTGGCCCATGACAATGGAAAATTGCTTCTTGAAGTCATTTTTCCTCTCCCAGGGCGTGTAGCCCAGCACCTCCGCACTGCCATCAGTCGGATAAAGAATACCGGAGAGCATTTTCAAAGTGGTGGTTTTGCCTGCTCCGTTCGGACCCAGAAAGGCAACCATCTCGCCTTCGTTAATATCGAATGAGACCTTATTTACTGCATCCTTGGTTAATTTCTCCCTGTGGAACAGATTCTTGACAGAGTTTCTGATTCCCGTTTCTTTTTTGTAGTAGTCAAAGGACTTGCTCAATTGATCCACATGAATGACCATACCGGCATCCCTACTTTGCAATGGTTATCAATCTGATGAACGGGCTGTACCTCCGGATATGCTCCGGCTGCAGACCAAATATATTCTGTGCCTGCACTTCCGCAGCGCTATCCAGCTCAACAAGCTCCTCTGCGGACAGTTGAAAGAGCTGATACTGATACTGCTTCAAAAACCGGAATACATCACTTATCGAATTCCCGAACCGTAAAGCCAGAACCTCCGTCGCTTCCAGCATGAGCAGGGGCTTCTCATCATGCTGCTGTAAATACTGTTCCATTCCCTTTAATGCTTTTAATTCGCCGCCTTCAATGTCTATTTTAATCAGGTCAATATGGCTGATCTGTTGCTGCTCAATGTACGTATCCAGCGTTTGCACCCGGCAATGGTAGGTTTCATGCTGCAAGGCCGGGTCAATGATTAACGCAGCATCCTCAGATCCACTTTGTACAGGCAGATAGATCTCGGCTTCCCCGTTATAGTCCGACAGCGCAAGCTGATTCAACACTACATTCTGCAGCTTATTTAATTGGATGCTTCTTGCCAGTTCAGAGAAGGTAGGGCTTACCGGCTCAAAGCTATGAACTCTGCCCCCCGGCCCCACCGCTTGTGCGAATAACGTGGAATACCATCCATAATTCGCCCCGATATCCAATACTTCAAATCCTTCACGGATCAGAATAGACAATAACCGACTCTCTTCCCGCTCGACATATCCATCCCGCATCAGGAATCCGAGACTGTTCACATGTCCGAGATCCCAATGAAACCGTCTCCCATCTGTAAGCCTGATCCGGGTCTCATCCTTATGAATCTCAATCTGCTCCACCTGCTCTTTAAGCGCCCGTCTAAGCAATTGGACCGCCTCCACCCTCTTCTCCCAAAACATCCGCTGGATCTGCTCGTACCTGGTTTCTTCCGGCATCATCGGCCTCCTGTTGCATAGGAATGTAAATAAGCCAGCTCATCCTCCGCAATATGCTTCAATTGCTTCACGGTAGCGGTTAACCCTCTGTCCATATTCAGGGTCATCTTCATAAAGCTCACTTCAAGCTTCCTCCAGGCTGAGCCGAGGTGAGCAACATCCATGGTGCTGCAGGTGCCGAAATGCCTTAACCGCGATAGGGCAATCGTGCGGATGCAGCCAAACTGTTGTTTGAACAACGAATTATCCATTAAATTCTCCGGCCCCCTATAAGCTCCAACATCCATGATCCGTTCCGAAATTCGGGCAAAGGCGCGGGGGAGCAGCTCTTCATAGGGCTGTGTAGTTAAGTAAGGCCGGATAGAGTTCAGGCCAGGCTTCAGGCTGAGCGGCGGGCTGATTTCGATAACCGGTTCACTGAAGGTGCGCCAGGCCTGCTCCACGCAAGTTCTGTCGGCCAATAGGCTTGTTGCAAAATAAGGATCTGTTATTCTCAGGCTCTGGTCGTCTGCCGCTTCCGCAAGCACATAATGCAGCATATGGTCCTTCCCGTAAAATTCCTTCATGTAGGGAACATGATAAGCGTCCACCGGCAGCAGATACATCCGTCCACGATCCACCGAGTCTAAACGGCAAGGCTTGCATTCAACCCCATAAGCATGCCGGATGAAGCTAAACAGCTCATTCACCGGCACCGAACTGTCGAACCAGTCATAGCCAGCATAATAATTAATGGAGAAATTATACCTGTACAGCGGATTCGGATCGGCATGATGGACAGACAGCCACAATGTAACCGCATTCAACAAACAATCATAGGGGCCAAAGGGAACCGCCCAATCCGCCAGTTTGCGGCTCACAGCGGAATTCTTCGTGATAGCCTCCATCCCTATTTTCCGTGAAGATACAGCAGAATGCATTTGGAGCATACCGGCATCAGGCCGCATTGCAGGGTTTCCCGTACCCTTTCAAAATTGTCGCCATCCCATATCTCTTTGAGATCCTGATCGGCCAGATTCCCCAGGGAGAACTCCGGAAATAATTTGCACGCACTGACTTCACCGTCAGCCAGCACATCCAGTCTGGTGCGGATCGACAAGCATTGCGTTTTATTCTGGGCAGGCTTCTCTGAACCGAGTACAAAGTCCCGTACTTCATCCAGTTCGAGCGCGGGCTGATACCGTGTTCTTAAATTCCAGGTTCGCTGGTTAATTCTCTCCATCTGCGCAAGCAACGGATCGATCCTGTCGGGCGAAATTTTATATTTAAACGAATGCCAGCTGTTGCGGTGCCCTTCCTCCAGATCATCCGCCAGCCACTTGAAATGCTCGTTGAAATAGCGGTCCATATTGCTCGATACCTCATCCGGCAAATACCACGGGAAGGTAATATACACCGAGTCAATTCCTTTATTCTCAAAAAACTCCACAAAATCATACAGCTTATCAATCATGACATCGCTAATGGTCAGATGGATGGAGATTTTCCCCTGATAGATGCCCTCCTTCTCCAGCTCCAGCAGCTTATCAATGCCCGCCATCACCTTCTTGAAGGTACCCTTTCCCCGGATCGCATCATTCTCTGCTTCGAAGCCTTCCAGGCTGATCAGACAGACCAGACTTTTGGACATTTTGAGGATGGAATCCAGCTTCTCGATGATTTGAATGCCGTTGGTGCATAACACCGTCCACCTGGGGTCCTGCTCCAGCAGGTCGGCCAGTTCATTGAACCGGCTGTAGTACAGAGGCTCTCCTCCCCAAAGGAACATATTGGCGTTCGTTTCTTTGGTTTGCCGGAACACTTTTTCAATCACAGCGAAATCAAGCTCTTCTCTCTGCTCGGCTCTGCCCAAATCCCGGTGATACCCCTCAGCGTTCCATTCAAAGCAATGCTTGCAGCGCAGATTGCAGCCATTGGTTAATTTAAGCCCGACCTCGACCGGAAGATTCGTAGAATACGTAGGGTTAAGGTGAACCTGTTTGTGCGTGACCGACATATGCTTAATGGTTTTCTTTAACCGTTCAAAGGAATCGCGGTCGAGCACTACCGATGTTTGCGGCTGTCTCATGAAAGCACCTCCCATAATTTAACACCTGAGTCTTATAGCTTCTTAAGTTCTCACTGCATGCCTCCAAAATCTCAAGCGGACAGCCCATACTCATCCAGTGCTCATACCTTATGCCAAAACCCAGCCGCTCCCATAGCTCGGCGTTGCAGGCTTCATGCTCACCCAGCGGCTCCAGGAAAATAACCGGAGTGAAGGATTCCAGCGAATCCAGCAGGGTTCCTCCGCCCGGCTTGCTGATAATAGCCTTCGAGTTACAGATCAGCTGATAGAAGCTATGCTTCACCCCAGTATCCTCGTTAAAGCGCTGATGGATCACTTCGCCGAACGGCGGCAGGGTATATTCATTCTCTTCATTCTTCATCCAGGGCGACCAGCCCGGCTTCACCATGTAGTAACGGTGGCCGGCTCCATAAGCCTGATCATCCGTGAGCTCATGAATGACGATGTTCAAATCCAGGGAGTGATTCAGCTCTGCTGCCGTCTCCTTGTAGGTCCCCATTCCCCAGCCGCCGCCATGGATGACGAGCCGGTTGTCACGTTCCTTATAGTCCTTAGGGGCAGCATGACCCATGGAAATAGTGTAATTCACCCGCCCAGCCGCCCCGTCAAAAAGCCAGACATCGTTCACTGTAAATAGATCATTCCGGATATTGTTGGAATACAGCTTCCACGAAGGGGATATGACCGCATCCATATGAATCAGCTCCACATGGACATCCTTACGGTAACTCTTCGCGTACTCTTCCAGAATGGGCATCCAAAACCCCGAGAAAACCATAAATACCCTCCGGTTCTCTTCAGCCCACTTGCCTAGAAGCCGGGTTACCAGCTGCGGGTCCAGATTCGGCGTGATATCCCTGATCATTCTGTGACCCAGCTTGGCTACTTCAAACCTCTTAGAGAAAACCTTCTTGTTCTCGGTTAATTTCAGTCTTGTCTCGGGCGGATACAGTCTTTCCAGCACTTCCAGATCGGCCTCATAGTACCCGCTTAGCTCCTCACGTAACAGGACCGCGGGCGTATATACCCCCAAAGCGACAGATGAGCATAAAAGGGTAATCATTGGTCAGCTCCCTCTTTTCACAATAAAGACGGGTCAGTTATAAATCTTAATCGCCAGAGACTTCAAGACGTCCTTCACCCGCTGGACAAGAGTTAATGCTTCACTTATATCAGAAGCATAGGGAGCAGCTACATAAAGCTTCCCCTTCCGCCATTCAGACTCCGCCTCAGTAAATACGGTATTGCTGGAGCCGAAAAGCGTGTTTGCACCCAGCGGAATAATTCCTTGCCTGTTCTCTTGCGTAAACAACAATTCGCCTGCTCTTAGAGCCCCCAGAACCTGCGGCATGGTCACCTCCGCAGCGCAGCCTGCCGAGATAAAGGTCAAAAAGCTGAACAAAGAATACTGCTGTAAATAGTTATTGAGATGATGATTAATCAGCCCCATGGACTTTCTGGCATTAATCTCAACGATGGGTACCAGCTCACCGCTTGCCAGCAGCATGGAATCTATACATACCTCTCCGTGATAGCCTGCCATGAACAAGTCCTTGCAGGCTTCTTCCATAATGCTGAAATAATCATTGTCCCGGAGAGACCGGGTAAACCCGGAACCGGCAGGATAGGAGCCTACATAAGAGAAGGCTTCGTTTACCATTCGTTGAACAGAGAACAACTCCACTTCCCCCTGCTCTGTTATGAACAGCTGACAGGAGAAATCCTCCGTTTTATCAAGCAGGGGTTCAATAATGAATTGTGTTTGTTTGCCTCGATTCTCTTGCTCTTGCAGATAGGCCGCAATTCTCTTCAGCATTCTATCGCCCGAAATCAACATATTGCCCCGGCCTGAGACACCCAGAGGGTCCTTCACCAGCACTTGTCCAGTCCGTAGCAGCTCCGAGCCCAGGGCCAGCAGTTCCTCCGAGCTGTCAGCTATAGAGGACATATTGCGAATGCCCAATCTTTGTCTTAGTTCATGAGAATAGATCTTTGAATTCACAGCTCGAACTGTATCTAAGGAGGGAAACTGATTACCGACATTGAACCTGCGCACTAACTCACTGGTATCGGACAGAATAGAATAGGGAGAGAATAGAGCATCTTGTGGGAGTAGCTGCTGGTAGTAGCTTGCATCAGCCATTAGAAGATCAAACACATGCAGCGTGTAGTCATCCGCATGAACAGGATTTCTGCAGTGAACATTGGTGAAGGTATAGCCGAGCTGTGATAAATAGCTTCTAAGATGCTCGTCCATGGGCTGCCGGGTGAACAGAATGTCTTGCTCCTTGCATAACGGAAACAACAATTCATCCATGCCCATCGTCACAGCTTGGCTGCTGTTCATAGAAGGAAGCATAGATCCATGCGGACTCCGCCACCACGCCTCGGAATCAAAGGTGCCTAGAACCACGGTTGACTTCATCCATAAAGCCCCCTTAAGAAGCGGTTTGCGTGGCTGTGATGAACCCCATGAAATCCCCGATCGACTGGAAATCCTCATAGGCAAAATGATCAAAATCAAACTCAATTTCAAATTCGTCTTCAATCCGGAGAATGAAATTAATCATCTGCAGGGAATCCAGACCTACATCATTCACTATATCAGTGGCTTCAGTGGCAGTGAGCAACAGCTCTGGATTGTTCTTAATTTCACTCAAGATCCGCACAATGGTATCCTGCATATCACCGTTCTCCTCGCATCATGAATTTTAAATAAACAGCCTTGCTTACTAGTTATGATACAGCCTCAGGGTTCCGGCTTCTAACTCACATTTTTATGATATGTATAGGATTTTTATTGGAATGATTACAGTGGGAAAAGAACTATATAGATTAAACTTGTAGTTTTACTAGTATGGGATTGCCGTGACTCCAGAGAATGTTTGGCCCTCCGGCCGCTGTTGTCTGCAGATTTCTTGATTGTATACCGCTGTTCGCGGTGGAAATCCGCAGACAAAGGCGGACGCTATCGCTCCTACAGTTCCAAAATTCCCCTCCGCCACTTTTCCCTGTCTTTCTATTTTCAAGTTCAACCTAAAAAGGATCTTAAAAAATAGACAAACAAAAACAGGTCCCTGCCGGCATAAATGCCAAGCAAGAACCTGTATTGTAAGCTATGATGCGGTCAAGAGGACTCGAACCTCCACGATATTGCTATCACTGGCACCTGAAGCCAGCGCGTCTGCCAATTCCGCCATGACCGCATATTATGTATTACAGTGATTCAATCACCGTAATTAAGAATATACTCTCTTTGGAGGGGAATTGCAAGCTTTTTTTGTGTGTATTTCTGTAGGGAGGTGTGCCTTAAGCCAATACCTTCAGCACATCCGCGATCTTCCGCTGATGCGACAGGACACCGTAATTCATCCAGGCCATGAAATCCACCTCGTACACGCAGCGGTTGCGTACTGCAGGCAGGCTTCTCCAGAGCGGTGTATCGAGCAGCTCACGCCCCTCGCCCTCCTGCCGGTCGAATGTAATGAACAAATGGTCTGCATTCAAGCCGGACAGCTCTTCAGGGCTCAGGCTCACGCACTTCTGTCCACGGGTGAGCTGCCGTACCAGGGGATGCCGCCCCAGCTCCAGATCTTCATAGAGGACACCCGCTGCATATCCCAGATGCTCACTGCCATACAGGGCAATGCCATGGGCAGAAATCCGCAGCAGTGCCACTGTCTGCCCCCGGACGCTGCGGCTGAGCTGACGTTTTGCCTGCCGGGCCTGCTGCTCATATTCGCTGATGACCTCCTGCACCCGACCCGTTCTCCCGAAGACTGCACCTGCGCTGCGGAGCGTGGCACGCCAGTCCTCCTGGTGGAACGGGAGCCGGAACAATGGAGCCACCCGGCTGCATTCTCCGAGCTGCCAGCGCTGGAAGCCGTCATCCAGCATAATCAGCTCAGGACTGTAACGGATGAGTCCTTGCCAGTCTCCGCTGGAGATATCGAACGCCGGAACCTGATCCAGCCCGAGGTATTCCTGCTTGCCCCACTTGGCATGGCAATACTGCACGACCGGAGTAATGCCGAGTGCCAGCAGATAATCCTCCAGAAAAGGGGCAAATACCCGTACGCCCTCCTGATGGAGGCTTCTGTATTGTCCGGGAGTCACCCCTACTGTTCTTTTGAAGCGCCGGTTAAAATAATACTCATTGCTGTAGCCTGCAGCCAGGGCCACCTCATGCAGCCGGTCCCGGGTCAGCAGAAGCTGCTGCTGTGCCCGTTCAATACGCAGACCGTTCAGGTGCTCCAAGGGCATCCGGCCCGTAATTTCTTTGAAAATCTGCGTATAACGCGCACGCCCGATCCCTGCAATCTCAGCCAGCTGATCGACAGATAACGGTTCACTGCAATGCTCTTCCATATAGCGGATCGAGGCTTCCACGGCCTCACGGTCATCCTTAGCCTTCAGTACCGGAGTATTCGCCCGCATAATCAACAGCAGCAGCTCTTGGAACCGGGTCTGGGCCGCGAACCATTCCACATCCTCCGGGCGCCGGAAGCTATAATAGATGGAATCCAGCAGCAGGGCACACTGGGAGAACGGCCGGCAATCCAGATATCCCGGGCAGAGCAAATATTCTGCATGTTCCTCCTGCCCCTTATCTCCGGTGCCAAGCTTGACGTGCCCTGCGGGAATCAGCGCGAACTCCATCCGGTACCAGCTGATCCCCTGCTCGCCGGCCTGAATCCGGTTCAGTGATCCGGCTTCGATCAGGAACCCGGCCCCTTTGTCCAAAAAGTACCTTCTGTCTTCTGCCTTCAGCCACCCCTGCCCTTCGGTCACAATGATTAGGGTATGCTCCCGATAGACTTCGGTCTGATCCTTCCCGGACGGGGTGCGGGTCACCGCTTCTATATTTATCAGGCTGTGGAGCAGCCTTCTCCTGGTGTGTTCCTGCAACTGTTCGGTCATTCTGCCGCCCCTCCTGACTGAGAATCATTATCATAGACTTCAGTGTAAAACAAAAAAGAAGATCTATCAACCTTGCGGATAGACCTTCTTCTCGCTTATAGACTCACCGTCGCTTAACGCTGAATTACTTCACCATTACCTTAAGCAGATCATCCAGCTTCATCTGGTTGGCCGTAATCCCCCCTGATTGCCAGTGTGAACGCTCCATCCGGTAGATATTGCCGTTCTTGACCGCAGGCAGGTTCTTCCACAAAGGGCCATCGAGAATTTGGATCGCCTCCTGGTTGGCCGCAGTATCCCAATTCCCGTTGTCAGGGAACACAATGATATGATCCGCTTCAAGCTCGGGGATCACTTCTTCGGAGATGATCGACTGAAATTCCGTCATCTCAGCGGCCATAGGAGCAGGTGTCAGACCGAATTGATTATAGAGCACACCGGTAAAACGGTTTTTGACTCCAAAAAGAGCAACGGTTTTGTCTGCCACATTAAGCCGGATCACAGCCACCTTCTCTTGTCCCAAGGCCTGCTGCAATGCGGCTTTGCCGTCTGCTACCTTCTGGTCATATTCGGCCAGTACAGCCTTCCCCTTCTCAGGAATACCGAGCGCGTCTGCAACCGCTGTAAGGATTAGCCTTGAATCCTGCAATACGCTCTCCGGCAGGCGGTAGGTTGGGGCTACCAGGGAATACTGCTCAACCTTAGCGGCATCTGCACCGCCATCGGTAATGATCAGATCCGGTTTCTTATCGAGCAGCGCTTCTATGCTGCCGCTGATATCAAATTCAGGCACATCCAGATTCAGATAATCCTGCTTGCCCCAGCTGGGATGGTACCACTGCACCACCGGGGTGACGCCAAGCGCCTTCAAGTAATCTTCCACGTAGATTCCCGCTACCCGCTGAGGGTTCGCCGGAATCTCCACCTCCCCGAATTCCCCGGTTACCGTCCGTGTTGCCCCTTCTGAAGCTGTCGCTCTGCCAGTCTCTGCAGGAGCTGCACTGGCAGCTGCCGCATTTCCTGTCTGGACATTCTTGCCGTCCGCAGCCTTGTTATTCGTTCCGCAGGCCGCGATAGCGGACATTGCCAGGATAAGTACAGCGGTCCAAATGATTTTCAGGCCCCAATTGTTCATGTCTCTCTTCACTCCTGTGTCTAATTTCATTGATAATCATTCTCAGATGATCTTAAACACAATAGTAGCATGCCAGGATCAGCTTTCAATGCACTTTCTCTGCGAAAATCTTATACAAACTTATAGTTTGACCCTGCCAAGCTGACGGGCCCATCGTTTATAAGCGGTCTCCCACATATCTGTCGCGTCCGGCCCCCATACCGGCTGCGAACAGCAGTACGCTTGCTAATACAAGCAGCGCAAGCGGTAGATTCCAGCTCCCCGCAGCATCATGCAGCAGGCCAAACAGTGCAGGTCCCGCCGCCGCCAGCAAATATCCGGCAGACTGAGCCATCCCTGACAGCTCGCTGGCCTCCTGTGTGGTCCGGGTGCGCAGGCTGAAAAACATCATCGCCAGACCGAAGGCGAAGCCCCCGGCAATCCCTATGCAGATAGCCCATAATGCCATCAGTGCGGTACTGCCCAGCCAGACGCCAAGGATGCCAGTGATAAACAGAACCGAAGTTATCACCACCGGCTGCCGTTGGCTCTTCATCCTTCCCACCCAGAGCGGCACGAAGAAGGTGAACGGCAGCTGGGCCAGCTGCATCAGCGAGAGAATCCAGCCGGCATGGCCGGCAGACATCCCCCGCTCACCTAGGATCACCGAGAACCAGGCAATCAGCACATAATAGAGCAGGGATTGCAGCCCCATGAACAGCGTAACCTGCCAGGCGAGCGGGGAGCGCCAGACCCTTGCCGCTGAAGGGGATGCAGTGCCAGCCTGCCCTGACCCCAGACTCTTCAGCTGCGGAATCCAGAAAATCGTAGCCAGTGCAGCAATCATGAACCAGAGCGCCAGCGTCCCTCTCCACCCCAGCCCCGCACGGGTGGCCAAGGGAACACTCAGCCCCGAAGCAGCCGCTGCACATATGTTCATGGACACGGTATAGATTCCGGTCATCAGACCGATGCGGTGCGGAAATTTCCCCTTGATCAGTCCCGGCAGCAGCACATTACAGACGGCAATCGACAGACCGATCATCGCCGTACCTGCGAAGAAGGTTACCGTGCCGGAAGCCGAACGAACCAGAATTCCCATGGACAGCGTGAGCATGGCCAGCACCAGGATATTGGGCAGTCCCAGCTTGCGGGCCAGCCGGGGCGCAAACGGTGACAGCAGGGCAAAAGCCAGTAAAGGTAAAGTCGTAATCGCTCCCGCCAGAGTATTCGACAACCCCAGGTCATCCCGGATCATCTCCAGCAGAGGTCCGACGGAAGTGAACGGGGCGCGCAGGGCAGCGGCCACACAGATGATTCCGAAGACGAGCATCCATCTGCTGCGGATATCCGCAGCAGATGAGGACAAGGCCGGGCTTGTCCTCTTGTTATTTTCACGGCCGAGCTTCATGTTGTACCTCCAGGTCGCAGCAAAGCACCCGTCAAGCCCGGGGCTTGTCAGGGAATACAGCCGCTATATGTATTACGCCCTTCAACCTAGGCGCATTATTTCATTATACCATATCGCTTGATGGAGCAGCCTCCTAGGCAGAAGAAAACCGCCGGTCTCAGGGCCGGCGGCAGGGCAACAAGTGAAACAGAATTAGAGACAGAAGGATTTAGTGATGATGACGAGCAGGATGAATAGAACCAGAATCGCTCCAGTTGAAGTGAAGACTCCGCCGTATCCCCCAATATTTTCGCTCATGTTAACTCCTCCTTTATGCCTGTATATTGTTAAAATATGTATAAATTCGCTTTTCGGTATGGGTTAAACGGCAATGAATTCCGCAGTATATTTCTAATTTAAATGTTCTCACCGTTGACAAAACGTGTAACCCGCTTTAGTATCCTAAACATAGGTTCAGTTGAGAATCAATCTCAATAACCAGATACATAACATATTACAGAAAAGAGTGAACAAGAGATGCTGCGTCGTTTTTTCTCCTATTACCGTCCTTACAAGAAGCTGTTTATCCTTGATTTCACCTGTGCGGTGGGTGCCGGTCTGCTGGAGCTTGCTTTTCCGGTGGCTGTCAATAAATTCATTGATGATCTGCTGCCGGGTCAGGATTGGCCGCTGATTCTGATTGCCTGCGTTGCCCTGCTCGGGATCTATGCGCTCAATACGGCGATGAATTACGTCGTTACCTACTGGGGGCATATGCTGGGCATTAATATTGAAACCAATATGCGCAAAAAAATGTTCGATCATATCCAGAAGCTCAGCTTCCGGTTCTTCGACAACAATAAAACAGGTCACCTGCTCGGCAGAATAACCAATGACCTGAACGATATCGGGGAAGTCGCGCATCACGGGCCGGAGGATGTGTTCATTGCCGTCATGACGCTGGTCGGCGCATTTGTGCTGATGGCCGATATCAATCTTCAGCTGGCCGTGATCACCTTCATCATCGTGCCGATTATGGCCTGGGTCATTATCCACTTCGGACGCAGCATGACTGAAACCTATCACCGTCTATTCGGCAACGTAGGAAACTTCAATGCCCGGATTGAAGATAATGTCGGCGGCATCCGCGTGGTTCAGTCTTTTGCCAACGAAGAATTCGAGAAAGAGCTGTTCGCAGTAGACAACCAGAAGTTCCGCGAGACCAAGCTGATGGCGTACAAGCTGATGGCCAAAAGCTCGTCGGTCAGCTATATGATGACCCGTCTGATCACCATTGTAGTGATGGTCTGCGGGGCGTGGTTCTTCATTCAGGGAGAGCTGGAAATCGGGGAATTCGTCGCTTTCATCCTGCTGTCCAACGTCTTCTTCCGGCCGATTGAGAAGATTAATGCTGTAATCGAGAGTTATCCGAAGGGGATTGCCGGCTTCAAACGTTATCTGGAAGTCATTGATACCGAGCCGGATATCGCTGACAAACCGGATGCAGTAGCGGTTGGCCCGCTTCGCGGGGATATCAGCTTCAGCAATGTCAGCTTCGGCTATGAAGACGACCGCAAGGTGCTGGAGGATATTAGCCTGAGCGTTAACGCCGGTGAGACGATTGCCTTCGTCGGACCCTCCGGTGCGGGGAAAACAACCATCTGCAGCCTGCTCCCCCGGTTCTACGATGTGACCGGCGGCGCGATCTCCATCGACGGAATCGACATCCGGGATATGAAGCTCAGCTCGCTGCGCAAGCAGATCGGGATCGTACAGCAGGACGTGTTCCTCTTCTCCGGCACGATCCGTGAGAATATTGCCTACGGCAAGCTTGATGCAGGGCTGCCGGAAATCTGGCAGGCTGCCCGTCAGGCCCGCCTGGAGGAGCTGATTAACAGCCTGCCGAATGGCATGGACACTGTGATCGGCGAACGCGGCGTCAAGCTGTCCGGCGGACAGAAGCAGCGCCTGGCCATCGCGCGGATGTTCCTGAAGAATCCGCCGATTCTGATCCTGGATGAAGCGACCTCTGCGCTCGATACCGAGACAGAAGCAGCGATCCAGCAGTCACTGGCCGACCTGTCGGTGGGCCGCACCACGCTGGTCATTGCCCACCGCCTGACGACGATCAAGAACGCTGACCGGATCGTTGTTGTCAGTGAGGACGGCATCTCCGAGGAAGGCCGCCATGAGGAGCTGGTGAACGCCGGAGGCACGTATAGCCGCCTGTATCAGGCGCAGTACAATGCTTAGGGGCATCCTCCTGATGCGGAAACAGCATTAATTAAAGACATTGCACATGAATACCCTTGCGGGATGCAGCCATTGGCTGTATTTCGCAAGTTTTTTTGCGTTAGCGGGCTTGGTTGCTGCAACCTCCGATGAATATTTTCGTCTAAGAATACAATTACTGGATTTCCTTAATCTATTATGATTCTGAAGAAAGCGGGGCCATGCTATGAGAATTAAAACGCTCATCGTGTTAACGGTTGTTGTACTCTTGTCCGGCTGCTCGAAAGGGGATCGGATAAAGGGAAGCTCTGAAATTGATTGGGTAGATTTTGTTAAAATAAATGGAGTTTCATACTCCGGATCTTGGGACCGCGTAATTAAGGATCCAAGTCAGGTCACTACTGAGATTGTTGGTAAGGTGGATTTTAAAGTCGCGGATGTTGTCACTAATCCGGATTACCGGATAAAAGATGGGGATGCTGCCTTTTTAGAAAAGGGAACCCCGTTATACCGTGTTGAAGGCTTTAAGACCAATGAAGTCATTGCTGCTATGGATGAAGGAAGTATTGGGGGCTACCGCATCTATGTAGAGGATGATTTCACTAAAAACGTACGGCAATCTTATAAAGACATAAATAAAGACAAAATAGAACGAATTGAATTATTTCGTCTGGAGAATGTGAAGCCTTACAGGACTTTATCCGACAGTGAAGCCAAACGGTTCATTCACCTGCTGGAAAGCGGGAAAAAAACACAAAACTATACCCCTCAAAATAAGGAAGGAGATCCAGAATACTATAAAGTAGTCTACTACACCGATCAGCCGATTGCCTACGCTTTTTCTCTTGCCGATGATGGAGTCGAAGTATTTTTTTCGCCCGGGGACACCCGAATTGTAGACAAAGAAATCCGCACACTAATTCAGCCTTAGACAATCTGTCATAATGTCAAAAAAAAGCTGCCCCAATGTCGTGATCGCCAATGAGACAGCATCCTTTTATTTTTTAGCGATATGGCACTTCAGCAGCTTGCCCTTCACGGTAGTCTCCTTCATCGCCTGCAGTACAAGCGAGCCCTTACCGTTCAGAATATCGACGTAGGTCACGTTATCCTGAATCGTGATGATCCCGATGTCCTCAGCCGAAATGCCCTCAAGCTTCGCAATGGTGCCGACGAAGTCCACCGCGCGGAGCTTCTTTTTCTTGCCGCCATTGAAATAGAGCTTCATGATGTCCTGGTTCATGACCTCGGTTTTGCCGGCTTTGCGGACCTGCTGCTTGCCCAGCTTAAGATCGAAGGCAGGTTTGGCATAGGCCACGGCATCGTCCGAAGGAGCCTTCATCTCCGGCAGGCTGAAGCCGATATAGCCTTCGATTTCTCTGACCCATTTGTGTTCATTCGGCGTCACGAAGGTGATCGCTTTGCCGCTTTTGCCTGCGCGGGCAGTCCGGCCGGTGCGGTGGACGTAGCTCTCTTTTTCGAGCGGGATATCGTAGTTGATGACATGGGTGATGTTCTCGATATCAATTCCTCTGGCCGCAACGTCGGTGGCGATCAGATAACGGAACTGGCCCCGCTTAAAAGCATTCATCACCTCAAACCGCTCGTCCTGCTCCATGCCGCCGTGAATCTTGTCCACCGGATATTCGAGGTCGGCCATCCCGCGGAAGAGGGCATTCACCTGCTCCTGGGTCCGGCAAAAAATAATACAGCTATCCGGGTTCTCCACCGTCAGCAGGTCGCTGAGCAGCCCGAACTTGGCAGCTTGTACAACCTCAATCAAGGCATGCTCAATCGATGCTGTCGTAATTCCGCTGGCTTCAATCTCAATATCCACCGGGTCCGTCATATACTTCCGGCACAGATTCTTGATCACTTCCGGCAGTGTCGCCGAGAACAGCATCGTTACACGTTCCTTGGGCAGCTGCTTAATGATCTTCTCGATCTGTTCGATGAAGCCCATACTGAGCATCTCGTCCGCTTCGTCAATCACCAGATATTGTATCCGGCTCAGGTTCAGCGTACCGCGCTCAATATGGTCGAATACACGGCCCGGCGTGCCTACAACGACATGCGTCTTCTGGGTCAGCTCCAGCTTCTGCGGGGCAAAAGGCTGCTTGCCGAACAAGGCTACCGCCTTGATCCGCTTGAAGCGCCCGATGTTCGTAATATCCTCTCTCACCTGCTGGGCCAGCTCCCGGGTAGGGGTCAGCACCAGCGCCTGGGGTTTGTTCTCCGCCCAATCGGCAAGCTCGCAGAGCGGGATGGCGAATGCTGCGGTTTTGCCGCTGCCGGTCTGAGACTTGACGATCAAATCCTGCCTCTTGAGCGCTACCGGAATCACCTTCCGCTGCACCTCGGTGGGGTCCACATACTTCAGAACCTCCAGCGCGCGGATAATCTCCTCATTCAGACCATAATCACTAAACTGTACTTGTTCTTCACTCATATTATATTCTACCTCTTCTATGCTGATTGTTCCGGTTCAGGCGGGGCCAGCCCGCGTTCCATCCATCTTGCGCATTATTCCATTATAACACCTACTCCGCCCCCTGATTCCATTCCTTATCGAATTGCTCCAGAAAAATCAGCATGAACCGGTGCCGCTCCTCCGCCAATTGCTTGCCGTGCGGGGTGTTCATGAGGTCCTTCAGCTTCAGCAGCTTCTCATAAAAATGATTGACCGCCGTACCCTTGGAATAATCGCGGTATTCCTTCTTCAGCGATTCGTCACGCGGGGGAATCTCCGGATCATAGACCGGACGGCCCTTCGCACCGGAGAAAACCATCGTCCGCGTGATGCCGATCGCCCCGAGCGCATCCAGACGGTCCGCATCCTGGACCACCTGCCCTTCCAGCGTTGACATGGGCTCGCCCCCGCCGCCGCTGAAGGACATTGTCCCGATGATCTCCATAATATGCCTGCACGCAGCTTCATCCGGCAGATGTGCGGTGAGCCATGTTTGTACTTTGAGCAGCCCCGCCTCCTTGGAGGGGTTCAGCTTCTCGTCTGCTACATCATGCAACAGGGCGGCTATGGTGCAGATCACCACATTTGCCCCTTCCATCCCGGCAATCAGCGCAGCCGAATTCCGTACCCGGTTGGTATGGAACCAGTCATGGCCGGTGGTATCCTGGCCGAGTTGCTCCTTCGCGAAGTTCTCTGCTGCTGTAATCAGCTCTGTATGATTCATTATGATTGCTCCTTTATGGAAAATAATGCAGGTCTTGCGCGGTTGCTCCTGATCCGCTATAATGTGCTGTAATCCAGCCGGAAGGGAATTGATTCGCATGAACCGCTTGTCCATCATAACGAATCAGCTTCATCATCACAAGCAGCGTTAGCACACCTGAATTCATTCAGGGAGGGCTAACGCATTTCGCGTTCGACCTCCCTGCGGCATAGATAAGCGCGCAGGACCATGGGGTCCGGCGCGTTTTTTATTTTACCGGAATTCACATCTAAAGGAGCTGTGCTGTATGCAAAATATTAAAGGAACTTACGATTACTTCGGCCGGGAACAGGCCATCCGCCAGAAGGTGCGCACTACGCTGCAGGAGTTGTTCGAGCTGTACGGCTTCGAATCGATGGATACAACCCTGCTGAATGAGCTGGAGCTGCTGACCTCCAAATACGCCGGGGGCGATGAGATTCTGCGCGAAATGTACCAGTTGGCCGATCAGGGCGGGCGCAGGCTGGGGCTGCGTTACGATCTGACGATCCCTTTTGCCAAGGTGATTGCCTTAAATCCGGGCATTGAATTCCCCTACCGGCGGTATGAGATCGGGAAGGTGTTCCGCGATGGTCCGGTCAAAAAAGGCCGCCTGCGCGAATTCCTGCAATGTGACGCCGATGTCGTCGGCATTGCCGGACCGCAGGCGGAAGCGGAGCTGATGCAGCTCGCCGCAGAGGCGTTCCGCCGCCTTGCGATTCCGGTTGTGCTGAAGTGGAACAACCGCCGTTTCCTGGGTGAGATTCTCGGGGCGGTCGGGGTTCCGGCAGAGGAACAGCTCTCGGTGATGCTGACCCTCGACAAGCTGGCTAAGATCGGCAGCGGCGGGGTGCTGGCAGAGCTGACGGACAAGCAGCTAACCGCTCAGACGGTTACACTGATCTCAGAGCTGCTGGAGCTGAAGAACCCGGGATTCAAGGAACTGGTGGAGCGGTATAAGCTTGAAGGGCTGCCGGGGACGCTCGAAGTGCAGGCCTTGCAGCAGCTGATTGATGCGGTTGGACTTGCGGACATGTGCGTCTTCGATCCATTTCTGTCACGCGGGCTGTCATTCTACACGGGGACAGTCTATGAAATCTTCGATGCTTCAGGCAGCTATCCCTCAAGCCTGGGCGGCGGGGGCAGATATGACGACATCATCGGCAAGCTCGTGGGGCGTGATGATATCAAATACCCTACCGTGGGGATCTCCTTCGGCATGGAGTCGATCATGGCCCTGTTAGGCGAACGCCGGGAGCAGGCAGCGGCGGAGCGTTCCGGCGTTCTGATTATTCCCATTGGCGGGTATTTGCCGCAGGCTCTGGTTGCTGCTGCTGCGCTGCGTTCGGCAGGCATCCGGGTCACAGTGGACACCGGCATGCGCAAGCTCAAAAAAACGCTGGCCACAGCCAGCGCCAAGGGCATCCGCTATGTGATTATGGTCGGAGAGAGCGAAGCCGCTGAGCAGAAGCTGCGGCTGAAGGATATGGAGCTGGGGAGCGAGCAGCTGGTTACGGCTGAAGAGGCGGTTCGCTTGACTTCGAAATGATGGTTGTTAAGTAAATTGGAGTATCTCCCCCTCGCCTGTTTGGCTATCAGTATAGGATCAGTTTCAGATTACGCGTGGCGACAACATATTGTTGCATTTTTAGCAGGATTTTTATCAGACTTATCTCCAATAATGCAAATTGTTGCACTTTATGCAGGATTCCCAACGCAGTGACGCCTGGCGAGCACCGATTGTTGTCTTTTGTGCAGGATTTCCACCAGATTGCCGTTTTGGATCACGCATTGTTGTATTCTGTGCAGGATTTCGTATAACTCCATGGTTAAACGGGTTAAAGAGTAAAGAAGCTGCAAGCAGTCCTTATTAACAGTCTTTATTATCAGTCCTTAACATCCATAGAAGCCGTCTGTACCCTGCGCGAGCTGTCCCTGTACGCTTTGGGCGATAGACCGCTGCAATTCTTGAACACACGGTTGAAGTGGCGCACGTTGCCGAAGCCCGTCTCCTCAGCGATTCTGCTGATCTTCTCCCCGGTAAAGGCCAGCTTCCTGCGGGCCTCCTCCATGCGGATATGCGTGACAAATTCGCTAAAGGTGACGCCGGTCCTCTGCTTGAACAGATTGCTGAAATATACCGGGTTCAAATATACTTTTTCGGCTACCTCCTTGAGGCTCAGCGGATGATGATAATGCTGCGAAATGTAGCGCTGGGCCACAGTGACCGGATCGATATCCTTCATCTCTCTGGATTCGGCAATGCAGCCGGTCAGGGTGAGCAGCAGCCCACGGCATTGCTCGGCAAGCTCCTGCCGTGAAGAGAGGCTGCACACCTCGAACAGGATGGTGCGGATATCCTTCGAGCCCAGCCATGATTCGGTAACCCCAAGCTCCTCGGACAATTCATAATAATACAGCAGCAGCTTGCAGATTTGCTGGTGAATGCTCTCGGGTGATTCGGCCGTGCTGCACAGCTCCTCGATCATTTGCTCCACAATCGGGCCGATGCCGGCTCCTCTTCCGCCGGTAATCGACTTCTCCAGGATCTCCCAGGACCACTTCAGGGGGCCGCTGCCTTCGTTGGGGCGCTGCTTCATTTTGGCATAATCCAGCAGCTTGTCACCGCCTTCAATCAACCGGTACAGGAGGGCAATTCCGGCCTCGTTGTAGGCTCTGGGGATTCCCGGCAGCCCTTCTGCCGGATTGCTGACCCCGATCGTCACCGTCAGATTGGACAAGGAACGGATCTGCCTGCGGATCAGGTCCCCCAGTGCTCCCGGCGCTGACAGGGAATGCTGCGGGTCTGCTGTATTAAGCAGGGCAACCACCTCAGTATCCGACTGCACGAAGCTTATTCCTACGGCCTGACGATCGATCATCTCCTGGACGACCTGCTGGATATACAGGAGGAACAACGATGCATCTCCCCGCTGATAACGCTCCTTCTCCACGGAATGCTTATCCAGCTTGATGACCATGCAGATGAAATAGGGATGACCGAAGGCGAAGCCCAGCTCACGCAGCAGCCGCAAGTCGCTGTCCGCCGTCTTGCCTTTCAGCAGACTGTCCGCCAGATGACCGGCCACATGCCGTTTCAGCACAGGCTGCACCTGCCACGGCTGACCGCTTCGCGCAGACTGCTTGTGACGCTCGGCCAGCTCCTGCCCCAGCCGCTCCAGCACACGGCCCAGCTCCTGGCGTTCCACCGGCTTCATCAGATAGTCCTTCGCCCCCTGGCGCATGGACTGCTGCACATAAGCGAATTCATCATAACCGCTGACCACGATGGTCATCAGATCCTTGAAGCGACCCGCAGCCAATTGCTGCAGCTGGATACCGTCCATCCGCGGCATGCGGATATCGGTGAGCAGCACCTCCGGAGACAGCTCGGCCAGCTTGTCGAGTGCATCATAGCCGTCGCTGGCTTCACCGACCACCTCCCAGTTGCTGTCCAGGCTGGTGATCATTTTGCGCAGTCCTTTGCGGAAGACCGATTCATCGTCAACAATCAATATTTTAGGCAACCCCGTCATCCTCCCTTGCAATGCCCTGATGATGAATGACCGGCAGCTTGAGCACGGCCTTGAAGCCCTGATACGGCATACTCTCCAGTGAGAGGCCGTATTCCTCCCCGTAATGCAGCACGATCCGGCGGTGGACATTCAGCAGCCCGTTGCCGGAGCGCCCGCCGAGCTCCTCCGTATTCCGCAGATGCTGCCGGAGCGCCTCCAGCGCCTCCGCATTCATACCGATGCCGTCATCCTCGACCGTAATTGTAAGCACCTGATTGCTGCTGCCTGCGGTCAATGTAATCACGCCCCGGCCCACCCCCTGGTCCAGCGCATGATTAATGGCATTCTCGACCAGCGGCTGGATCATCAGCGGAATGACCTCGCAGTCCAGCAGGGAGGGCTCAATATTCATCGTGAATTGAATACGTTCCTCATAGCGCATCTGCTGGATGGCCATATAGCCGCTTACATGGTCCAACTCATCCTGCAGCGTCACCTGCTCCTTGCGCCCGCTCAGACTGTAACGCAGCAGCTTACTCAGGTTGTTAGACATGGTTATAATCTCCGGGCTGCCCTCAAGCTCGGCATACATACTGATTGAGCCCAGTGTATTGTACAGAAAATGCGGATTGATCTTGCTCTGCAGCGCGGCAATCTGCGCATCCTTCTCGCGGATTTCCGTCTCATAGAGCAGATAACCCAGCTCGCTGAGCTTGGCAATCATGCCGTTAAACGAATGGCCCAGCAGCCCCACCTCATCCGTCCCGCTCACCGGAAAAGCCTGACTCAGATCGCCGCGCTCAACACTACGCATCAGCCGGCTCAGCTTGCGCAGCGGCTGGGTGATCCGGTAGGCGATGAACACATACAGCAGCAAGGCCAGGCCTACACAGATCACGCCAATGAGAATAAGATACGTGCGCAGCACCTCGGTATCCTTCATCAGACCGGACACCGGCACAACGCCCACGGTGGTCCAGCCGGTCACCTCAGAGGTGACATGGGCGACCAGCAGCCCTTCACCCCCGGACTTCACATGGCTGACCCCTTCGCCCGTTCTGCCGGAGGAACCATCCGCTACTCCCTGCGGAATTCCGTGATCCTTGCCGATAACCAGGTTGCCGGAATCATCCGTAATGTACAGCAGCTCCTGGGGGTCCAGCGTTACCTTGGACAGAATCTCACGGATGAACTTGGGGTCCACATCAATGACAATGTACCCGAGCGTGACTCCGTCATCGAAGCTGCGCAGCTCCCTTACGATGGAGAAGGCCTGATATACATTTCCGCCGCTGGACCTTAAATCATGCGTGGCCACATAGACTGGCTGTCCATAATGACCCTTGAACTTATTCAGCCAGCTCACATTCTCATCCAGCTTGTAAGTCGTGACATACTGGCTCTCCGGCATGACCACATAGGAAGCTCCGCCCGTACCGTACAGGGATACGCCCAGAATATCGACCCGGCCGTTCAGAAACACCTGGGTGACGAAGCTGTTGAGTCCGCTGATCTCATCCAGCGTCAGGGGTTCGCCGGGAGCACGCTTCGTGGCCAGATAATCGGTCACCTTGGGATATTGATAGGGCATCACGGTCAGCCGGTTCAGCTCATTCATATAGGTATCGATATTCAGGGTAAGCTGCTTCAGCGTCTGGAGCTGGTAATCGCCTACCTTGCGCTCGGTCGTTTCGGTGAAACGGGCAAAGGCGAAATAGCCCATCAGTCCCAGCGGAAGCACAATGAACACGACATTGATAAGAATAAGCTTGCGCGCAAGCGCCAGGTTCCTGAACCAGCCGCGAAAGGATTTCAACCGCATTCCCCCCTTGCTCCCTTAAAGTCATTTCTTCAGTTGAAGGTTGATGCTGTCCACCGCCTGCTGCAGAGCCTGCGCCGGACTTTGCTCCTTGTAGATCATCCGCTCAAACTGCCGGATGATCTCTTCATTAATACTCCACTGCTTCATATTCCGCGGCCAATAGACTACGGAGTTGGCGGTATTCGCATAGTCACTGCGGAATTTCAGCGCGGAATACGCCCCGCTCTCCACGACCTTCCGGGAGCTCGGGACATGGCCCGCCTCCGCCCACATCACCCCGTGCTCAACGGCCCAACGGGCAAAAGCCATCGCCGCCCTCCGTTTCTCCGTACTCATCTCACTTTGGGCCGGAATCGCCAGCGTATGCGAATCTCCCCAGACGGCCGGATGATCATAAATGACCGGAACCGGCACAACCCCCAGCTCCAGCTTCTCAGCCTTCTCAAAAGCGCCCGTGCCCCATACCCCGGTAATCAGCACCGCCGCCTCCCCGTCATAGAACAGCTTGAAGGCATCATTGATCCCCGGCGGAATCAGCTCCCGCTGGTACAGACTGTTGACGAACTCCAGCGCCTGTAACGATGCCTTATTATTGAAGACCGCCTGTGTGCCGTCCGGATTGTAAAAGACACCGCCGCCCTCGATCTGATTGTACAGGCTCCACCATAACCACACGGAATCAATCCGCGTGCTTGGCAGAGCAAGCGGTGCGACACCGGGCGGAACGGATTGCTTCAGCCTTTGCAGAAAAGCGGTAAAGCCCTGCTCTCCCCTACCGATCACCGGTTTGTCCGCTGCATCCAGCAGCCCGGCCGCTCTTAAATATTTCTTGTTATAGTAGAGCACCAAGGTGTGCGTATCCAGAGGTACCGCGTAATGAGCGCCTCCGTAGACGGTGGATTCGGCAATTTTGGTGCTGAACTGGCCCCAGTCCAGGCCCGTCTCCGCAGCCAAACCGTCCAGCGATTCAATATAACCGTTCTGCACGAACTGCGGGAGATTGGTGGCATGGATCACCGCCAGATCCGGCGCATTGCCGGACAGAATGGCTGTCCGCAGCCGGGAATAGTAATCATCCAGCCGGGAGTTGATCTGATCGATCCGGATATCCTGGTGCTCCTTGTTGAACTGCTCTACCAGCCTGGTCATGAAGATGTTGTCTCCCCCGCTGAACGGGGTCCAGTATTCGAGAATCACCGGCTGGACAGCAGGTGTCTGCGGCGGCTCCTCCCTCTCTGCACCACACCCGCCCAGCAACGGCAGTACAATCAGCAGAATTGAAAGCGCACTCAGTTTAATGCGTCTGTATCCGGTTTTGCAGCTAGTATCTCTCATATGAGTAAGCCCCCGTCTTGCTTCCCGTCTATGAATCTGCCTGATCATTCACTCTTCTGCCATATATCCATATAATCTATACTGAAGCTGCCTTGTCTGTCAAAAAGAATGATCTTATTCGTCCCCCGCTGTAATTTCAACTCCAGCTGCCAAAGGGAAGGCTGATTGCGCTCCTGCGGGAGGGGGGAATAGGCCGTCTTCGCACCTCCGTTCACCGCCAGCTCCAGCTTCGCGTCCGGCGAAGCATTCATCACCGCCACCAGCACCGTATAGGTTCCGCTGTGCGGGACCTGAAGATGGCTGAACTTCAGCGCAGCTCCGCTGCCGCTTAAGACAGCCGCTGCCCCGCCCGAGGCATAGGGATTATCCTCTGCCGCCGCGTTCCCCTCCATGGCTTGAGCCTCGCCTTCATATCGCGGAATTTCAATCGCTTTCACCTCCGTCACAGCACCCTCGGGCAGCTCTATGGCTACTGTATTCTTCCCGGCTGTGAACAGCAGGCTCAGATAAGCATAGCCGGTCTGGCCCTCACCGGATGGCGGCAATGGAAGCACCGCCGCCGGCCCGCCATTCACCGAGACTGCCGCCCCGGCCGGTTCTCCTCCCGGATTCACATAATGCACCAGCAGCGGGAGCATGCTGTCCACCGTGGACGGCAGGGACGGGAATTCCAGCTTGTTCCCGCTGCGCAGGGCCGCTTCCGCCTGGAACACGCCCATGCCTGCGGGAACCGGGATGGCCTCACTCAGCGGAAGCGGCTTGCCGAAGACCGGCAGGCCGTCAGCATCCCAGCTAACCGGCTGGGCCCGTGCCTTGCGGTTATTCCAGCCGTCCTCCGCCCCTGTCGTGGCATGATAGACGATCCACTGCTCGCTTCCGTCCGGCGAGACCGTGAATGAATTATGCCCCGGTCCGTAGACTCCGGCAGCTTCATCCATGGCCAGCAGGGGCTCTTGCGACTTGATCCAGTCTGAGGCCTCCAGCGGGTTACCCCCGGGCTTCAGCGCAAGCAACCCCAGACTGTAGTACTTAGTCCAGCTTCCTGCACCGGAATATACAATGAAGACACGGCCGTTATGATGAAGGACGGACTGGCCCTCATTAATATAAGGCGGGCCTCCGGCCTGCTCCCAGGGAAGCAGCGGCTCGCTCAGCAGCACCCGCGGTCCGCTGATCGTCAGCGGGTCACTCATCGGAGCAATATAGGTATTCTGCGCAGCGTTTGCCTCCCCTTCCCAGCCGGACCAGACGAAATACAGCTCCCCGTCCACCTCCATCGCCAGCCCGTCGATCGCCCATTTATTACTGCTGTCTGTTACCTGGCCCTTGAAGGTATAGCTGCCCAGCGGATCACCGCTGTCCGCTTGCAGCACATACATCCGGTGGTTCTCGTTCTGTCCGTCATCTGCAGCAAAATAGATATACCAGCTTCCCCGGATATACTGCAGCTCGGGGGCCCAGAGATTCGCCGAGTAGGCTGTCTCCGCCGGCGGGTACCATACGACCTTCCGCTCCGCCTGGCGGAAATCCAGGGTGAGCGACTTCATCACCATAATATCCGTTCCATTATGGGTGAAGGTCATATAATAATATCCATCCTTGTAGATCACACTCGGATCAGGCGTATCGATCTCGGCCAGCGTATTCTTGAATGTTCCCCCATGCCCCTTATAAACTTCATCCTTAACGCCGTTATTGGGCTTCAGCAACAAGTATGCACCTCCTGCGAGTATAAAGAACAGAAGCGCCGCAAGGGAGTAGATTATTGTACGTGAATTTTTGCCTGCCCATGCCTTCTGCTGTGTATCAGGTTTCATGCTCATCTGCTTCCCTCCCCGTCTTCCGCTATTTCACTCCCGAGCTGGTAATCGCCCTAACGAACGACTTCTGGCCGGCAATGAACAGGATCAGCACCGGCAGCGCCGCGATGGTGGTCATGGCCATTAATTTACCATAGCTCTGGGTATAGCTGCCTGTGGCCATCATGGCAATCCCTGCGGTGATCGTCCGCATCTCCGGAGAGGTGGTCGCGTACAGCGGCCAGACAAAATCATTATAAATCCCCATAAAAGTGAAAATCCCCAGTGTCGTCATGATCGACACCGCTGAAGGCAGCAGAATTCTCCGATACAGATTCCATTTGTTCACCCCGTCGATCCGGGCTGCTTCCTCGATCTCCTTCGGGAAGGAGACAAAGAACTGATACAGCAGGAATACCCCGAATGCCCCGGCGGTAGCCGGGAGGATCAGCGCCTGATAGGTATTGATCAGACCGAGTGTATTGAATTCGATGTACATCGGCAGAAAAGTCAGTACGCCTGGAATCATCAGCGAAGCAATGAACATCGCCAGCAGCGTGCGGCGCAGCGGCAGATCCGGCAGACGGGCCAGGGCAAACGCCGCCATGGAATCGATCAGCAGCACGATCGCTGTGCCTGCAATCCCCACCGACAGGGAATTGACAATCCAGCGCAGAATCGGGGTATTCATCAGCTCCCCGCTCAGCCCCTGGACGAAATTATCAAGCGTCGGTTTCTTCGGCAGGAAGTTCATCCGCCCGGAGAGGGCTTCAAAATCATTTTTGAACGCCGTCGACAGCATCCAGACCAGCGGCAGCAACACGAACAGCGCAATCAGGATGGCCAGCAGCAGCAGGCCTGTTTTTTTGGCTTTTCCCATCTATACCTTCTCCTTCCGGTTCGTAAGACGGAACTGTACGATAGACACCAGCATGATCAGCAGCGCCATCAGAATCGCCATCGCCGAAGCCGAACCGATATCCTTGCGCACGAACGCCTGGTCCAGCACATTGATCAGCAGCACCCGGGTGGTATCTCCCGGCCCCCCGCGCGTCAGCAGGAACGGCTGGGCGTAAATATTGAAGGAGGCAATGGTTGATGTGATCATTACGAACAGCATGACCGGCCGGATGGAGGGCAAGGTAATTGACACGAAACGCTTCCAGGCATTCGCCCCGTCCATGGAAGCCGCCTCATAATAGTCCTCAGGCACCTCATTGAGCGCATTGACAAAAATAATCATATTGAAGCCGATTGTCCACCAGAGTGTCGTAAGCACCAGCGCAATCCAGGCCCATGGCGTAGCGGTCAGCCACGGAATGCCGGTCAGGCCCATCTTTTGCAGCAGACTGTTAATGAACCCGGCATTCGTATCGAACATCATCAGCCAGATGACAGCCATCACGGAAGCTGACAGCGCGTAGGGAAGGAAATAGAAGGTGCGGAACAGGCCCCGGAGCTTCGCCGGCAGCGCATTGACCAGCATCGCGATCCCCAGCCCGGTAATGATCAGCAGCGGAACCGAATACAGGACAAACTGGAGGGTGGTCCACAGTCCGCGGAAGAAAATACTGTTCTCATAGGTCCCCGGAGTGAAAATGGTCATGTAATTGCGCAGCCCCACAAAGGGGTGGGCGGCAGACAGCAGCTCGAAGTCCTGCAGGCTGATGACAAAGCCATACAGAATCGGGAAGAGCAGAAACAGCCCGAAGGCAGCCAGATAGGGCAGCACGAACAGAAATGAGGTCAAGCGTGAAGTCCATAGGGTTTTCAAAAGTGATTCCTCCTTAGCATAAGGATAAGGAAAAGCGGGAAGCTCCCGCTCCCCGCCATGCCAACCGAATGATCCGCTCCACGGACCTCTATTTCATCGCCTGACGGGATTTGGCTACAGCATCATCCATCGCCTGCTGCGGTGATTTTTTGCCAAGAAGGGCACTGCTCAGCTCTCCCCATACCGGCTCGATAATCGTTCCCCAATTCAGCACATTCGGTGCGAACTGTACGGAGGAGAAGCTCTGGGATACCGTACTCTGGAACTCCATAGCCTTGAATTCGGCGCTGTCCATCACGGTCTTGGAAGCTACCGCCTGCCCGGATTCCGCCCAGTCCAGCGAGTTGCCGGAGACATATTTCAGGAAATCGCCGATCCCGGCCAGCTTCGTGCTGTCTGTCACGGACTTGGGAACGACGAAGCCATGCGAGCCTGCATAAATCGCCTGCTTCGCCTTGCCGATCTGCGGCATGACGGCGACGCCATAATTAAGCCCGGCTTCATCGAACTGGGATTTCATCCAGGGCCCGTTGAACTGAATGGCGTTTTTGCCCTGCAGGAACAGGGTATTCTCACCATCCTGCTGAACATTGGCCGGGGAGACTCCCTTGTCTACCATATCGCGCAGCCACTGTACCATCTCAACCGCTTCAGGTGAATTGTAGGCTACATCCGTTCCGTTCCAGAGCTCCCCGCCATTCTGCCAGACGAGGGACGGGAAGATGAACTGCTGCGGCCAGAGGGTCGGCACCACGTATCCATAGACCCCCTTGGATTTGTCCGTCAGCTTCAGCACAGCGGCATCGAATTCGGCACGGTTCGCTGGAGGCGCAGTGATGCCCGCCTTCTCGAACAGATCCTTGTTGTAATACATAACGACCGGATGAATGTCCAGCGGGATCGTATACAGCTTATTGTCGATCGTGGCATATTTCACCGGAGCTTCGGCAAAATCAGCCGGGTTGATCCCGGCCGCGGCCGCCAGCTCATCCACAGGCTGAAGTTGCTCCTTGCTCTGGTACGTCGGCACCTGATCGACATGCATAATCATCAGGTCCGGCTGTTCCTTGCCGGTACTGAGCGCTACATCAAGCTGTTTGTAATATTCGCCATTCGGCTGGATCACGAAATTCACTTTATACTTATCCTGGGAGCTGTTGTATTTATCAACGATTTTCTTCATGAACGGGCCGTCCGAGCCGGAGAAGGGTGACCAGAACAACAGCTCTGTCTTTTTGCCGCTGCTGCCGCCTCCGTCCGCGCCCTGTGTGGCCCCTCCGCTGTTCGCGCCGTTATTCTTCGCATTGTTGCCGCCGCAAGCGGTTACAACCAGTGCCAGCATCATACCCATCAGTAAAAGTGATGCTCCCTTTTGCATGGATCGCTTCATCTGTATACTCCCCTTTGACCGGTAATTCAAAGCTGACTGCTCTTTGATGTCTATATGTTACCGCCGCGGGGGAGCGCAATAAATGTCCTCAGGCTAGGATCAGTGGACATATTTACAGATTGCACAGCTTCATTCCACTTGCACAGGTTCGATTCCCTTGAACAGAAAACGGGAGTCCGCCAGATATTCCTTTAGATAGGCCAGCGCATACGGCTGTTCTTCGCGCAAGCCGGGGTGCTCATCCGGATTGGTAATATGATGGCTGTAATTCCCGATCATGATCTTGACAAAGAAGCATTCCAGCTTCCGTTCATAATCCGGCTCCAGCGCACGGACACTGCTGTAGCCTCGAATTAGGCTCCTGCGTTGCTCCGTGGACAGCTCCAGCAGAGCGGCGGCCAGATCATACAGGTAGAAGCCGTAGCCGCAGAGGCCGAAATCAATCGCTCGGGGCTGGCCGTCAGCGAACACCACATTCCCAAAGTGCAGGTCACCATGGATCAGGCCATAGCTGCCGGGGTCTGGCGTCATGGCCTCGAGTTCACCCGGGATTCTGGCGGCGGCAGCCTGATAGAGCTTCCACCCCGGTTCCGGCACCAGAGCCGAAAGATGCTTCTCCAGCTTATTCCAATGCTTGCGAAAGCTGTCCGCTCCCCAAGCCGGACGGGTGAACTCCGCCGATGGTACAAACTTTTCGCCCGCTTCATGCATCCCGGCCAGCATCACGCCTACAGCGTGGAGCTGCTCATCTGTCAGATTGCCCGCTGAATGCTCCCCTTCGACCCAGCGCATCAGGGTAACATAGCTCAGCTGCTGCTCTTCACCGCCATCTTCATTGCCAGTCTCAAGAATATAACTGCCGCTTGAATCGCGCAGCCCCACAGGGACAACCAGCTCCGCTGCCCCGCTGAGATGGCTGAGCCATTCCAGCTCCGACAGAATCTCCTCCCGGCTGCACCGTTCGCCATGTATCCGCAGCAGCAGCTTGCCCGCAGTTTCCGTCTCTACCTTGAACGTGATACTGTCGGACTGCTTAATATATTCAACTTTTGTCCAATCCAACTCATATGCCTTAAGCGCCCGCAGTACTATATCCCTTGCTGCTGTTTCTAATTTCATCTTCCTGCCCCCTCATATGGATGTCTGCATTCATTATAGAGTTGGCGGAGGCGGCGGACATAGATAATAGACAGGTATAACCTGACTTTTGCACACAAGTGGAAACGGCTTTGCCGTCCTTTTTAAGGACGGTATCGTTTCAGCGAGAAATATAAGGATAAGTTATCGTGTGCAACATATAAATTCTTATATTTAAACAAAGAGGCTGTTCCAAGAGTCATAATGCGACTTCTTGGGACAGCCTCTGTGTTGAGGGTGGGTCAGGTTGAGGATCAGCTTAAGTGCCAGGTGTGGCGCTTGTGCGTGAACGCACGCTTGTGTGCGGACAACTGTGTGTGAAACCTTGTCTGTTGGCGCTTGTTTGCGTGCGCTTGTGTATGAAGGCTGCTGAGTGAACGCTTGTTTACGGACGCTTCTGTGTGCACGCTTTTGTGTGAACGCTGCGATTGTATTTCATACAATAGATTTCACTTTAACCTGCCCAATAACTCATTCTGCTGTATGTCATACACCAGATTTCTGCATATATGCTCCAAAAGGCCGCCAACGCAAAATTCTACTGTACAGAGTGCAGCAGATGCTATTTTTCGGGGGGTTGTAGTGGAATCTAGTGTACATAATGCAATCAAAGCCACCTCCGGCTGAATCTCACAAGCAGACATGACTAGTTACGCACCCTTAACACCTCTATCCTCTCTGCTTGCTTCCATACACAATCTTCTTGATGCTGTCGGCTGACAGGCAGAATTGCTCCGCCAGCTCAGTTACGCTCAATCCGCTGGCATAATGCTCACGAATGGACTGGTTCCGGGCGCTTAAGTAGGATCTGCCGCCTGAATTCTCACCCCACCGCTTGTGCTGTCCCTCAGGCTTCGGGATATACAGCATCCCGCCCTGCATGTATTTCTGAATCTCCTGCAGCAGCTGCTGCGGCAATACCACATCTGCATTTACATATTTCATTACTTGCTCCGCTCCTTTTAAGTTGTTTCAACTTATCAAGGCAGCAGAGTCTATCGGACAGGTGTTCACAGAGGAACTGGTGAATCGTTACAGCGGAGTATTGCTATCCGCTCTGCACATTAACCGCTGTGTGTGGGTCCGTAGACTCTGCGCAGAGCTGAGCATTAATCTGCTCATGAAGTTTCCTCCTCCCAGTATATTACTTACATATAGCATACCGGACACCCCGGCTTTTGCGCAAATGTTGTTTACCCGCGGCTTTTGACATTTCATCATAGATTTGTCCATAATACAAACAAGGTCGAATCTGACAGGGGGATAAGCAATGGTCAGGTTGCATCTACTATCTCTGCTGTTGGCGGCAGTGCTGGTGGTGTCTGCAGGATGCAGCGGAAGTGCCGGACTGATGAAGGAGAACGCAGAGGACAACCAACTGCAGGAGGAGGTCATAATCATGAATAAACAATTAATCGCAGCGGCGGAGCGCGGGGATACCGCTGAGGTGTTGCGGCTGCTGGAGGCGGGAGCGGATATTCAGGCGCAGGACGAAAGCGGCCGAACGGCGGTGGTCGCCGCGGCCTATGGCAACCATGCCGGGACGGTCGAAGCGCTTATTGCCCAAGGTGCCGATATCAACATTCGCGACCGTATGCTTAATAATGTGCTGCTATATGCCGGAGCATCCGGATATCTGAACATTGTGAAAATGGCGGTTGAGGCGGGAGCGGATACGACGCTGACCAACCGCTATGGGGGGACTGCGCTGATCCCCGCCGCAGATCGAGGGCATGTCGAGGTCGTCAAGTATCTGCTGGAGCATTCGGATGTCGACATCGACCATATCAACAATCTGGGGTGGACCGCGCTGCTGGAGGCCGTCATCCTCGGCGACGGCGGGGAGCGGCATCAGACAATCGTCAAGCTGCTGCTGACGCACGGAGCCGATCCAGCCATCGCCGACCGCGAGGGTATCACACCGCTGGCGCATGCCCAGTCGCAGGGCTATACAGAAATGGCCGCTATGCTGGAGACGGCAAGCCGCTTTTAAACAGCTGGAATAAAAAAGGGACCCCGCCAGCGTCCGGCGGGGCCAAAAGTTATATTAAAGGGGGGTATGTGAGTACTATACCCCGCGAAGCTTAAAAACAGATGAAGCCCAGGTAAAGATCTGCTGAAACGAGTTTAGATTTTGAATTTCTCTACCAGTTGTTGCATCTCCTTAGCACTCTGCGTATTCTCATCGGCCATTGTGGCTTCATGGAAGGTCTTCTCCACAATATCCGCCGTCTTCTCGGCGATATCCTGCACCCCGATGGCCCCCTCGTTCACCGTGGCCGCCACCTCATTGACAGCGATGGCGATGCTGGAGACGGTCTCGTTCAGGTGATCGGCCGCTTCCTCGAACTGGTTCATCAGCCCGTTAATTGTGGAAGCATCATCATTGTACTGCTGGCTGACCTCGGTCAGGCGCTCATAATCGCCCAGCACATTGCGGTCGATGAAGCTCAGCACGGCCTCGGAATGCCGGGTCATCTGCTCCACAGAGGCATAGACATTTTTGACCACCTCTTGAATGCCTGACGCTGTCTCGGAGGACTTCTCTGCCAGCTTGCGGATCTCCCCGGCCACCACGGCGAAGCCCCGGCCCGCCTCGCCTGCCCGTGCGGCTTCAATCGCTGCATTCAGGGCCAGAAGGTTGGTCTGGCTTGTAATGGAGAGAATCGTATCGGCCAATACGTTGATCTCGTGAATGGCTCCCGACTCTTCGATCGCCTTCTGCATCTCACTGCGGACCGAGCTGTAGATCTGCTTCGCGTTCTCGGTAGACGTCACTGCATCATGCTGAAGCTCCAGGGCCCGCTGCGTAATCTGGCCCGATACTCCGGAGCCTTCTTTTACCTTATCGCTGATCATTCTGACATTATTCAGGGTCTCGTGGATAGCCGCCGTCATCTCCTCGGTAGAAGCCGCCGTCTCCTCCATCCCTGCGGACAGCTCTTCTGTCGTGGCTGAATTGTCATGCGCATTCTCTCTGACCTCGTTCGACAGCTTCTCCAGCGTCTCGGCATTGTCCAGTACCTTGGTGGAGATCGCAATCAGACTGCCCGCCATCTCACGCAGCGCCGCACGGGTACGGAACATAGCCTTGGCGATGGTTCCTGTCTCATCTTTATTTTTAGTCAAATATTCATATTGGTTATCATATTTGAGATCCAGCTCTGCCGTGCGGTTCACCAGCTCCGTGAGCTTGATGATCGGCGAGGAGATCCGGGTAGCCACCGTAGTCCCGATCAGCAGAGTGAGCAGCAGGCTTCCCAGGCCGAGCAGCATAATGAAGTTCGTCATTTCGCTAACCGGCTGTAGCACCTCTTCCACATCTCCGGTCAGCACCAGGGTCCACTTCGTCTCGGGGAGCACGGTGTAGGCCGCTTTTTTCTTGGCCCCGTTGAAGGTATATTCCACAATGCCATCGGCAACGCTCTCCCCCGCCTTCACCCGCTCGACCACGGCTTTGATGGATTCGTTCTCCACCTGGGAACCTATCTTCTTCCCGTCGGGATGATAGAGCGTATTCCCCGTTTCATCCACCAGATAGGCGTAAGAGGAAGGCGCACCCGCCACCTTGGCATCGGCCAGATAGGTCACCAGACTGTCCGCCCTGACCGCCGAAGCTACGAACCCGATCATCTTCTCACCACTCATCACCGGATGGACAAAAGCCACAATATATGCCCCTGTTGACTTGGATTTCAGCGTCTCGCTAATGACAGGTATCCCGGTCTTCAAGACATTCTTCGTATAATTTCTATCGCTGAAGTTGGCGCCGACCAGCTTGATGTCACTGTCCGCTACCGCCGTACCCTTCAGATCAACCACGAACATATGCTCCAGGTTGCCCGCATCCTTCACCTGGCCCTGAAGCTTGACATTGATCTGGTCGCGTAGCGCTTCCTCCACTGAGCCGCTATGTGCAGCCTGAAGCAGCAGCTCGGTGATCTCACTCTCCCCCGCAACCAGCTGTATGTTCCGCTTCTCCTTATCGATCATTGCGCCGATGGTCTGTGCCTTATCCGTGCCTACCTGCGCCATGGAAGATTCGGTCAGGTTCATGATGGTGCCTGTGGATTTGGTGTACGTAAAAATCCCCATTAATGCTGTAGAAATCAGGGTAACGACAATCATCATAACCGATAGCTTCATACGAATCTTCATCTTCTTCTACTTCCTTCCGCCCTTTTCTTATCCACTAGCTTCTAATCAGCCAAATTGCTAACTTTATTACAATAATTATCGGATTTTCCTTGAGGTTAATGAATAATGAAATGTTGAATTTTCAGAAAAAATATCGAATTTTGTCGAATTATGACCTATTATATTATTCTTCGTGAAAACATATGGTATTTAGTTTTCTTTGAAAATACGTCTGGCACCACCTATGATATGCGCACGGCATCAGTACGCACACACAGTCAAATGTGATCGGTTTTTCGATTACATTTGGCCTATGCGGCGGGCTCAGTCCGATTGTAATCGGTTTTTCGATTACATTCGGTCCACGCGGCGTGTCCAGTCCAAATGTAATCGGTTTTTCGATTACATTTGGCCTATGAGGCGGGCTCAGTCCGATTGTGATCGGTTTTTCGATTACATTTGACCTACGCGGCCAACGTATACCTGCTTATCCACGACAGGTGCAAATCCTGATTTACCAAATAGTAAAAAAACCGCCCTCCTCAACAACCGCACACAGCGGTTGAATCAGGAACAGCGGGTTCGCATACTTCTCTAATGAAGTGTGATACTACAGCGGGCGCGGACGGTCTGCCGCAGCAGAGACCACAGATGACGCTGCTGCCGCTGACCGGGCCTGCTCCTGGCGTCTGGCTCTGCTGCGGAGGAACATACCGGAGCATGCCGCCAGAATCTGCTGGAACAGCATACCGGAGATCACGGGTAGGGCCACCGCCGGCGGAAAATACTGTACCGCCAGCACCGCCCCCGCACTAAGGTTACGCATACCGGAGTTAAACTGCACGGCTACCGTATTCGCATAATCATAATGCAGGCGGCTCGAGACTACAGCTCCAATGACATAGCCGAGGGCAACGGTAACGAAGGTTACAGCAATAATGAGCGCAAGCTTCCCGTCGGGGTGCTTCAGATACCGGGCAATACTGGCCCCATTAATCGAGACCACGGTGAACAGACCCACCTTGACGAACGGAGCCAGCGGCGGGCCGCAGACCGTGCTGATTTTGCCCCTGCTGAATTGATTCAGCAGCATCCCCGCTACGGAAGGCAGGACGACCATCCAGAGCAGGCCCCGCATCATCTCGCCGGCGTCCATCTGCACGCTTGCCCCCATCAGGAGATACAGCGTAGCTGGTACAATCAATGGCGACAGCAGCGTATCGATCAGGATCAGCGCCAGAGTCAGGGCGATATTCCCGCCATGCATCGATACCCAGACTACACTGACCACTCCGGTCGGAATGGCGAAGAGCAGCACATAACCGGTAACCGTATAAGGATCGCCTGGAAAAAACAGCATCGCTGCCAGCCAGCCGATCAACGGCATGACGATATGCAGAATAATGAGCAGGATGAGCAGCTTCTGCGGCCTGGCAAGCACGGTGAACAGATCCCGGAAGCTTGACTTCAGGCTGCCGATCAGCGTCATCCCGGCGAAGATCCAGGGCACCAGCCACGTTAACGGAAGCAGCGACGCCTCATTCAGTACGCCAACCACGATGGCTGCGGGTGTAAGCAGCGGCATGATCCGCTCCAGCACTGTATTGGAAGATACTAATCCGCGTCTTACTGCACCAAGCATGTATTTCAACCCCCTGTGTGAACTATGCCATTATACTCTGCTGCACTGACTGTCTCTGCTGCAAGGTCCGGTAAGGGAACTATACCCCTTGCGGGAACAAGGCGTCCAGCGCCGGGCAAGGCCGTTTCTCCAGATAGTCCGACAACGGTGCCGGCATATTGCTGTACAAGTCCTTAAGTGACGTTCCGTTATAAATATTGCCGATAATGACCGGATGGCACAGCTCGGAGATCAGAATGTCGCCGTTGCCGTGCAGATGAAGCTGCTTCATCCCTTCGATACAATGCGGGAAGTAAACGCCCGGCTGCTCCTCGAAGCCCATCGCCTCCATGAACCGGTCCATACAAGTGAAGTAGAGAGTGGTATCCTCCGGCTTCCGCGCAATCAGCTCATTGACGGCATTCTTCAACTGCTCGCGGGCGGCAATCGCTTTCCAGCCGGTATGTCCCATGATAATACTATTCTGAATTTCATGCGTTCTTACGCCCATCGAATAGACATGCTCGCTGATCTCCTGCATATGATCCTGCGTCTCATTGAACAGAAGTGTCTCCAGCACCACATTGACATTGGTTTTGGCGAACATAGTGATGTTCTCTCTGATTTTGTGATAGACACTCGGATGAATATTATAATACCGCGAGAAGCCTTCAGCCGTGGTGAAATTAAAAGAAATATGAATCGTCGTCAGACCTGCGTCCACCAGCTGCCCGATCCGCTCCTCATTCAGCAGACTGCCGTTCGAGTTGAGCTGGGTCTGAATGCCGCGCGAAGAGCAGTACGCCACAATCTCCACACAATCCTGGAATTTCAGCGTAACCTCGCCGCCCGAGAGCCGGACACGCTTCAGATTAGGCAGCTCCTCCAGAATGCGGATGACCTCCTTACCGTCAAGGGTCTGGCCGTCATTTCTATTGTAAGCGCAGCAGTAATCACAGCGGAAATTGCAGTTCGAGGTCACGCCGACTTCCAGCCCTTCCAGCTCGTAAGTCATCGGCTTATCCAGTTCCAACGCTTTATATTTCGTGCTCATCTTCTATAGTCCTCCTTGGTTGTTCAATCCATCTGTTCTAAGGTCAACTATAGAATTATACAGGTTTGCCCGCGAGGTTAATGTGACATTTGATATTTGATCTTTGCAAAAAGACTGCTGCACGGTTATAGGCTCACCATACAGCAGTCTTCATTAAGATAGATGTACCTGCTATAGCTCGACAGCTTCTCCCATCCGGTTCAGCACCGGCTGGCCGATGATCCCCAGACGCCAGATCGCAATACCCTTAAGGCCGTACCGCTTAGCCAGGCCGATCTTGGCATTGACGGAGTCTTCGTTCTCACTGTAGACCGATATCCCGAGAATCAGCTTCTCCTTGCTGACCTGATCAAGCGCCAGCCGGATGCTCTCATCGACCTTATTCATCGGCTCCGGCCCGGTCTCCCCTTCATAGGCGTAAGCCATGATAACCAAATCGTCGGCAAGTGTCCCTAGCGTCTTGTAATCATACCCCTTGTAAGAGCTGTTCAGCGGATGCAGAATGACGGTCAGCTTGAGGCTGGCGGCGCGTGCGGCTGTAGAGAGATTTTTGACAAAAGCGTTATATTGGCTCTGCACCAGCGCCTTATCCCCCGTCAGTCCCAGCCCTTCCAGATCGAGTCCGATGCCCTTGAAGCCCTTCTGCGTGGCCAAATCGACAATACTGGCGATCGTCTGCTGCTGGAGCTGCGCGTCCTCCAGATTCTTGCTCAGCTCCAGTGACGAGTCACTGGAATAGACCATCAGGTAGGGAGCGGTCCCTCCCGCTGCCGCATTCTGCACAATCGATTCCGGCGTTACATCACCTGCAGCCTCCGGCCACCAGAAATCCTTACCGGTGGTTGTGAACTGGCCGTCCTTGTCGATCCTTGCCCAGCCAAAGGCAACCGCATCGAAGCTTGGAATAAGCGAGACCTCACTGTAGGCCTTCTGTGCGTAGAAGCCCAAGGTATACATATCCCGCTTCGGGGAAGTTATGGATACGGTCTTGGACGCCTGATTCCAGGAGGTCACCGCCCCGAACTGCTGGCTGAAGAACTTAAGCGGCAGCATCGTGGTTCCGCGAATGTCCTGCGGTGCGACCTCCAGCTTCACCACTGTTCCGTTCACCACGGCATTTTTGCTCCCGAGGGTCAGGACCACTACGGTTGGAGCGGTGCCAGTTGCGTCCTTCCGGGTGGCCGTAATTTTGCGGGCCTTCTGATTCCATTCGACCTGAATCCCCAGGGCTTCCGAGATGGCGCGGAAGGGCACCATGGTCGTTCCGTTCATCATCACCGGCTCCACCGGGAACGGCAGCGGATAACCGTCCAGCATGATACTGACACCCGCAGGTGCCGCATGGACCGCACTTGCCGGAAGTGCCGAGAGGCTGCCGAGTGAGATCGCTGCGCATAATACTATTTTGGCCAAATGCTTCATATAAGTTAGTTCCCCATTCTCTTAGATAGATTGTGAATCTCTCAACCTTACATCCCCTACTATTCTAGCAAACTAGATAAATATAGCAAATGAAGGTATTGTAACCATTGCAGATTCACCCGTCCGGGGTTGACTTAACATCTACATAAATACGCTTAAAAAGACACCCACCGCCCGTTCAGCATCCACCTCTACAGCCACTTCGATGAATTCGCCTTCTTTGGGCTGTGCCCGCAAGTCTGCTACGACCATACCGGAGGTGAACGCCCCCTGATGCTCTACACGGACCTTCATCCGGCGGCAGGTTACTAGATCCGGCTGCAAGGCAGCCATCAGGGCCAGCGGATCATGCAGCGGAGCGCTGTTAATCAGATAGTTCGCCTCGCGGTAAAATTTAAAATAATACGCAAGCGACTCTTCCATAAACTCGATGACCGCCTTATTCTCTTCCCGTCCATGCCGTTTCAGCAGCTCCACATGCTCTGAAGTGATCCGCGTCTGCAGCGTCACATCCAGCCCGATCATCATTACAGGCAGCCCTGAAGTGAATACGCGGTCAGCCGCTTCCGGGTCGCCCCACAGATTGGCCTCGGCCACCGGTGTGACGTTGCCCGGCTTATATACCGTACCGCCCATAACCACTACCTTCTTCAGCTTGGAGGTCAGCTGCGGGTCCAGGTCTAGTGCCAGCGACAGGTTGGTCAGCCGTCCGAGCGTCACCAATACCAGCTCTCCCGGATTCGTATCCGCCATCCGCGCAATGAACTCTGCTGCCGTCTCTTGAACCGGCACCTGCCGGGAGGGCGGCAGCTGAACGCCGCCAATGCCGTTCTCCCCGTGAACATGGGTGGAGAAGCCGGTCAGCTCGCGTACCAGCGCCCGGGAAGCTCCGAGCGCTACCGGGATTTCATAGCCCGGAGCCGCTAGCTCAAGCAGCCGCAGCGTGTTATCCGCCGCCTGCTGCACATCGATGTTGCCGAACACTGTCGTAATCCCCTCAACCACTACCCCCGGCGCCCGGAGCGCGTACAATATGGCCAGTGCATCGTCTATTCCTGTATCACAATCTATAATTATCCGGGTCGTATTGCTGCTGCTCATCTCTATCTCTCCCACTCTCTGTTTATACTTACTCATTCAGCCGTACTGCACTGCCCATCTTATCACGGGTCTGCGGTCTGCTCAATAAGGGAGCCTGGTATATAAGACGCCCTTAAGAGTTGAACTTGAAGCTTATCGTCACTGCGGTGAACATTTGGACTTTCGGCGCTGCCCATCCCCAGATTTCTTGATTTAAACCGCTGTTCGCGGTGGAAATCCGGGGAGGCGGTCGCTACCGCTCCTACAGTTCCAAGTTTCCCCTGCGCTTCTCTTGTTTTTGTTATTTTCTTTAGTGCTTCTTATATAGATGAATATATTGGGAGAGAGGGGCGGATTAGGGGGAGAGAGGAGCGAGTTGGGGAGGGAGTTTGAGCAGATTGTTGCAGTTTATGCAGGATTTAGGCTAAGCTGATGCCCCGCAGCATGGATTGTTGCAGTTTGTGCAGGCGTGTTGATTACCCATATTATGGGATGACAAAAACACCTAAATGTTCTTTACGCCTGAGCTGATTAAGCTGAACCTGCCACTCCAGCGGAAGATTAAATATACGCCAGTACTGCATAAATTCCCATAGAGTCAGCTTAGCAAAGACCGGTACCTTCGGATGAATTTCATCAAAAATGTATTTCAGAAGCACATACGCGGTAAGGGCCACAAACAATTGGCTATACACTGCATTTTCGGTGGTTCCAAACAGACAAGGGACATTCAAATGCTGTTTCACCCAGCGGAAAAAGACTTCAATCTCCCAGCGTGCTTTGTAAATTTCAGCAATCACGTGAGCGGACTCTTTTCTCAAATCAGTGACGACCCGTACGACTTCGCCCCGGTCATTTTCAAATTCAACGACGCGGTGGCGCTGGGCGGATCGGTGTTTCCCTTGACCGATATAACAGGTGATATCGCGTACAATTTTGCTGTCTCCCTCTGCCGGTCGCTGACGTTTTCGCGGCAACACCAAGTGGAGATTGTCTTTCAAACGAATCACAAAGGACTGACCTTGCTGCACATATTGATCCAATCGACCGATTTTTCCATATGCCCGATCCTGGACTAGAAGGTAGTCCTTATCGGCCAAGACTTCTCCAAATGGAGCGTCATTGCGCCGGGCAATCGATTCGACCACCTTCACGGGTGAATGCTGTCCATGCGAGAAGGCCACATGCAGCTTGATACCTCCTCTGAATTTTTTATACGGAGCCCAAGACATACGGGAGTTTGCCGCCGTAACCGTCGTAGAGTCAATAAGCAGAAGATCTTTAGGCAGATTCAGGTGCCGCCGGGTTTGCCGGTTACATTTCTGGACGAGCATTTGAAACAAACGCTTGAAGATATCGTAAGGCACTTCACCGGCTTTGCCCGAAAGAGTGGAGTAATGAACCTTGGGCAAATCGTAGTTCGAGCCCACCCGAGCACTTTGACGAAAGCCATCCCATTTGTGGTAGCAGGCTTGGATAAAGTAGTCGAACAACACACCGACAGTCATTTTGATTCCTGTATCCTCGTAGTTCTTGGTTTGCCCAGTCACCATTTCGACTTCTTCCGGAGTTAATACTTGTTTGAACACGGCCAGGAATGGGGTATTATTATTCATGAGGTCGCCTCATTTCGGTTTGGTTTGGTCGTACTTACCATTACCCGAAATGGCGGCCTTTCTTGTCCCTTTTTTTGGGAAATCAACACGCTTACATTTCGGGCAGGATTACGGCATGCTGAGCGACTTAGAAGTGCTGAGAGTTGCAGTTTGTGCAGGATTTCCAGACTTCCGTATATTTGACCAGTAAGGAACGGGAAGCTGCATTGCTACTGCGGAGGTTCCCCTGCAAAAAACAAAAAAAGCCGCTCCCTCCGAACATGATGTTCAAGAGGAAACGGCGTTCACTATTACATGTAAGGCAATATCTATTTCACATAAGCAGCCGCAGCCTTGACGAACCGCTCCAGCGCTTCAGCCAGCAGGGAGCGCGGGCAGGCGAGATTGATCCGCAGATGACCCTGGCCTTCCGCACCGAACACAGACCCTTCATTAAAGGCTACCTTAGCCTCACGGTACATTAGCTGCTTGAGCCCGTCCGCCTCGAGTCCGAGCGCCCGGCAGTCGATCCACAGCAGGTAGGTGGCTTCCAGCTGCATCGGCTTCACCTGCGGAAGATGCTCGGCCAGGTAGGAGATGGCGTAGTCAGCATTGCCGTTAATATGCAGGATCAGCTCATCCAGCCATTCTCCGCCTTCGTTATACGCCGCTTCCACAGCCTCCGGCGAGAAGAACGCCGACATATGCAGGCTGAGCGTCTTAATCTTATAGTCGAACTTCCGTTTCAGCTCCGGGCTGGAGGTGACGATATACGAGGTCTGCAGCCCCGGCAGATTGAAGGTTTTGGTAGCCGCCAGTGTAGTCAGCGTAATGTCTGACAATTCTGGTGACAGGGAAGCGAACGGAATATGCTTGTGTCCGGGCATGATCATATCGCAATGAATCTCATCCGAGATCACGGTTACCCCGTACCGCAGGCATAGCTCGCCCAGAAGCAGCAATTCCTCCCGTTCCCACACTCTGCCGCCCGGATTATGCGGATTACACAGCAGCAGCAGCTTCGCGCCCCCGGCCATCAGCTCTTCCAGCTGAACGTAATCCATGACATAACGGCCTGCTTCCAGCTTCAGCGGATTCACCGCCACCTTGCGGTCATTCATCCGGATCACATCATAGAAAGGATAGTAGACCGGCGACTGCAGAATCACCTGATCTCCCGGCGAGCTGAACAGCTCCACCGACAGGCTGAGTGAGGTTACAATCCCCGGAGAATCCGAGATCCACTCCTCCTGAATCTCCCAGTCATGGCGTCTGCGGTACCAGCCGGCAATCGCCTTTTTGTAAGAGTCGCCCGTCACGCTATAGCCGTATATTCCTGACTGTACGCGGCGCAGAATCGCTTCCTGTACCGCAGGAGGGCTTGCAAAGTCCATATCTGCTACCCACAGCGGAAGAATCTCCTTGTCTCCGAACAGCTTCTCGGACTGGTCCCATTTGTAGGAACGGGTATTGCGGCGGTCAATGATACGGTTAAAATCATACTTCAACTAAAATCACCCATCCTTTCTGCTTGTCCGTACATTGTACCATGGGCAGACAACATCCGGCATCCTTGATTCCGTCCGCCAGCCTGCTTCAACTCCCCTTGCGCAGCCGCTCCAGAGACTGACCCAGCCGGACCTCCTCCAGCGGCTTCAACACATAATCCACAATGTCCTGGTCGAAGGCCCACAGGGCATGCTGCTTCGTCTCGGTGACCACTACAATCTGAATATCCGGCAGCTTTTTCTTCACCAGCTCAGCTACAACGACTCCTTGGTGGCCAGGCAGCTGAAGATCCAGAAACAGCACATCGGGCTGCAGCAGAACAATCTGGTCCACAACATTCTCGGGATAAGCAGACATGCCGATCACATTCACCTTGCCTGTATGCTGAAGCATCGATGACAGCTTATAGAGATCCTTCTGATTCACATCCAGCAAATAGGCCTTAATCACCCGGGTTCCTCCTCCTTCCATAGGGATAAATTATGATCATCGCGCAGCTTATACATTCTTATTTGTAAAAAAAGTGCTGTCCCCGCGTTTTCTACGAAACGCCTGAGGACAGCCATAGTCGGTATTATATTGCAGCCTCAAGTGTAAGCTGCTTCTGGTAGTGCTTTTAGTTGAAGGAAGCTGGCAGCAGGCTGCGCAGATCCTCCGTATTCACAACCAAGTGAATGTTAGTCATCGTCCGCAGGGAACCGGAGATAATACCCGCCAGCTCGCCATGCGTATCCAGCAGAGGACCACCGGACATTCCGCTTGCCACCTGGGCCGAGGTCAGAATCCGGCTTCTGCCGTTAATGTCGGCTGCCGGAGTGTTCACAATCCCCTCCGTGATGATCGCTGTATTCTTGAGCGGATAGCCCAGAGCATACACTGCTTCACCATGTCTCAGCTTGTCCCCCCGCAGCGGCAGAAAAGCATAGGCATTATCCTTTTGCTTCATCGCAGCAGGAGTTGGCAGTTCAAGAATGGCCACATCCTTCAGCTCGTCGGACTTCGTGACTTTAATCGGACTGATCACCGTTCCATCCGCCATGACTCCTTCGATGCGCTGTGCGTTTTTGACCACATGATACGCCGTTGCTGCAGTACCGGCCGGAGACAGGATCACTCCTGTTCCGGTGGAGCTTGCAGTACCGTCGCTTTTCAGCACACGCAGATAAAAGATCGCCTTACTCGCTATTCCATAGCTTTGTTCAGCGTTGTACGCCTCAGGTGTATCCGCACTGGTGGGGCCCGAATAGAAGAGTATCGCCGAGATCAATGAGAGGACCAGGCTTACGGCAAGCAGCTTTGTTTTCATCCGCCGATCTCCTTCACTTATGAATTTCTGTTATTTCACAACCGACATGATGTCTTTATAAGCCCAGTGGGTAGCCGGAAGATCCTTGAATTGTACAGCCGTTACAGTCAGCTTCTTCGTGCCGGCAATCCGGTTAATCAACACTACGGCCTGCGCACGGGTAATCGGTGTTCCCGGCTTGAAGGTTCCGTCAGGGAAGCCTTGTACATAACCTGCCTGTGACAGGGCATTGACATATTTCTCTGCCCAGTGTCCCTTCAGATCCTTCTGCTTCGTTACGCCTGTCTCAGTTACATCAAGCTTCAGCACAGTTGTCATGATTTTGGAGAACTCGGCTCTGGTTAAGCCCTTCGTTCCGCCGAATCCGCCATCCGGGAAGCCCTCAATAATGCCGGCCGATGCGAAGAATCCGGTCAGTCCTTCATTCTCGGCATTGACATCATTGAACAGATTGCCTACATTCACTTCTTCCATGTCAAGCAGCGGTGCAAGCGACTGGATCAGCTCATACCGGGTGATGGCTGCGTTCGGCATGAACAGACCGTTCGGATAGGCTGCCATATACTTGATCTCGCCGCTGTTATTCTTCAGGCTGTACTTCGCATTCTCCACCGCATACTCGATGGTAATGACTTTATCGTCTTTGTCCGTGATCGCTTTGATCGTCATGCTCTTGGTAATCAGCAGCCCGCCGGTGTATTTCGTGCTCTTGGTAGTCGGAATGCTGCCGTCCGTTGTGTAATAGATCGTCTGCCCTTCTGGAGCTGTCAGCTCCAGCTTGCTGTTCTTAGCGATCTTGACCGGAGCTTCACTGTCACCAGTTACTGTCGATGTTCCAGCGACCGCTGTGATCGACGGAGCTGCCGGTGCAGGTGTCGGGCTTGGAAGCGGAGCAATTGGACCGCCACCGCCATCGCCGCCATTGCCGGTACCAGGGTTTGGATTAGGGCTCGGATTAGGGACTACAAGCGTCCAGGTCCAGGCTGCAACCGGGCTGTACTCTTTGCCGGGTACAATCGTAATGGCTCTAACCGTTGTTGTGCTCTTAAGATCGATAGGTCCGCTGTACACCTGGGAGGTCTCTGTAGGTGTTGTACCGTCCAGTGTATAGTAGATGCTTCCTCCCTGCTCGCCTGTTGCCAGCTCCACCTTCACTTCAGTAGTGAAATTCTTATCTGCAGGAGTTGCAGTTGGTGCAACTGCTGCGCTCGGGTACTGGAATGCAGCTGTATTAATAGCAATACTTCTGCTCTGTCCTCCAGCGGTTGCCTTCAGCACTGCACTGCCGCCTGATATCAGGCTGCCGGTTGTACCGTTCACTACAGCCTTGGACGGATCAGCGCTCCAGGAGAGTGCTCCGCCGCTGCTCATGTGGAATGCCGAACCCACGCGGTTAATCAGATCCTGCGAGTTCAGGATAACAGCGGCTGAAGCCAGAGTCCCTTCATTTGTTCCGTTAAAGGACTGAGGCAGCGGATAGAATGTGTTCTGGGCTGTCCAGATTCCGGCATCCAGGCCTGCCGGCAGATTCGCGCCAGTAAGCTCTGCACCCGGCAGCCCCATGGCACTGCTGTTATTGCCGGACACTGCCTGGCCATTCAGATTGTAGTACGCAATATTATTCTTCAGCATTTGTCTGTTGAACAAGGAGCCGCTGATCGTGGCATTGTCCGATTTCTGTCCGGCAATCCCGCCGAAGAAGGCTTGCAGCGGTTGAATCTTGCCCTTCACTCCAGCCTTCACTTCTCCGGTGTTCAGGGAAGTAATAATCGACCCGCTCTCTGCCAGACCGGCAATACCGCCAGCCCATGCAGTAGACATGCCTTCGGCGAGGACCGTGGCGGCAGAGTAGCTGTTCTTGATCTCTCCAGCATTCAGTCCGCTGATCCCGCCAGCGATCGCCTGGGCTGAAGCTACACGGATATCGCCATAGACAAGCGATTCATTGATGGAGCCTTCTGCACTGTTCTCACCGGCAATTCCGCCTGCGGCCAGTGCAGATGATACATCAATGTTGCCCTTCGATACAGCCTGGTGAATCACACCAGCGTTGCTTCCGGCAATTCCGCCAATCCGGCCTGCTCCGGCAAGCTTCACTCCTTCATTCGTGACCTTCTCCAGAGTGCCCTGATTCACACCAACTGCCCCGCCTGCGGCAGCACTTCCCGCCACGGAGCCGCTGACCTTCACATTCCGGATCACTGCACCAGTGTGGTTGATCCCGGCAGCGACACCTAAATTCACTGCGCTGGAGAGTTCCGCTCCGGTAAAGTTCACATTCAGGAGCTGGCCACGGTTATCCTTGATGAATCCGGCGTTCTGCTGGCCGGAGGCTTTCAGAGACAATCCGTTTATCGTATGGCCTTGGCCGTCGAACACACCTGTAAAGCTGTCGAACGCGGTCCAGAAGCGGCCGGCAAGATCAATATCCGCCCCAAGCAGGATTGTTGCCAGCTCCGGCTTGTTCTCAGCTGTTCTGTTGAACAGCTTGTAATAATTCAACCCTGTCTCGTTATAGAACATGACTGCCCCTGCAAGCTGCAGCGGAGTCTGCACTGTAATGGCCCCATCCGTCAGGTCGTTCAGGAAGGTAGTATCATAGTCGATACTCCAGAGTCCTGAAGTCAGCGGATCAACTGCTGCTGTACTTACGGCTGCTGCAGCCGCGCCTGTGTTACGCCCTACAGCAGCCAATGTGCCTGTGTAGGAGGAGCTAATGATTTTGCCGTCCCGGAAGTTATAGCCGACCAGTGCGCCTTTGGAGACATTGTCCCCCGCAACCGCCACGGTAATCTGCGGTACATTGGCATAGACACTGGTTAACGTTCCGTCATTATAACCGGCGAAGCCGCCGTTATAGGAACGGGTTGATGACTTCACTCCGACAGTAGACAGCTTATTCTGCAATGCGTAAGACTTGCTGATGCTGCCGCTTCGCTCCACGGATGCTGCGAAACCGCCGCTGCGTGTGTCGAAGCCGGTATTGCTGATGTCACCGGAGGCATAGGAATCTGTGATCGAGTAATGATCTACAGACCCGGCGAAGCCGCCAACATAGGAGCCTAATCTGCCGCTGACATTCAGCTTGCCTGTGGCATAAGACTTCTGAATCTGTCCGGCAAGTGTACCGTTCTCACCCAGGAGTCCGGCAAAGCCGCCTGCATACATCGTGTTATCCTGATTGGTATCTGTGACCACTACCGGAATATCCGTATGGGTATTCGTAATCAGGACATGATCGGCCATACCGATCACTCCGCCAACGCGTGTATTCGGTACTGATTCACCCAGAGTAACTGCTGATCCGACGTTGATGGACTGGCCGGAGCCGGAGATCACCTTACTGTAATGAATCTCGCCGCCGTCTCCCCAGCCGACAAGCCCGCCGGCATTGATTACTCTGCTGTTATCTGAGTTCACACCGCTTCTGACAATGGTATCCACGATGATACCGTTACTGTATCCGGCTACTCCGCCTGCACTCACGGTATTGCCGCCGGTTACCTTCAGACCGGAGGCAACCTCGGAGCTATAGATGGAGGCATCCGTATTCTTGCCTGTCAGACCGCCCGCATAGAGGTCAGCACGATGGTCTGTTCCGGTGACTGTGATCTGTCCATCATGAACCTTGGCAATGTAAATTCCCTTATACAGCGGATATGCCTTGCCAAAGTCAAAGCCCTGATTAATATCCTGGGCTGAGATCGTTCCGGCGATCCCGCCGACGGCAACCTCACCGCTCTTCGCTGCCGCTTGAAGCTCAGGTGATGAATCCACATTGTAGATGATGGAGTTATCACTCTCTCCCACAATACCTCCGGCAGTGATCACTTCACCCGCAGCCTGTAGGGAAGCCTTGAACTTGGCGTCATTGATCGCCGTCCGGGAAGCCGATCCGGCAATCCCGCCGAGCACAGCCTTCAAGCTGTCGTCTGTTGTAGCCAGCTTCACGCCTGATACTGCTGCATGTTCAATATCGAAGCTGCTGCCGTTATCCACAGAACGGGTCAACATTCCGCCGAGTCTGCCTTCCTTCGCGCCCACAACACCGCCAGCCGTACCATTAGCTGTCAGCTGCACACCGCTTCCTGGACCGGTAACTGTAACATTGCGGATGCTATTCCCTTGATCAGATTGACCGATCATTCCGCCCAGGATGGAGCCAAGCCCCCGCGCTTCCAGAGTTCCGTCTGCAATGCTTACGGTCAGCCCTTCAGCTTGACCCGTCTGGTAATGTCCAACCAGTCCGCCAACAGTGGCTTCCATTCCTGTTGAAGAGATCCGGTATCTTGAGTTCACTTCAAGGGCCAGGTCCGTCACATTACCATTCTGCACCCCGATAATTCCGCCGATAACGGCATGGTCAGCCGCGCTGCCGATGCTGCCATCCTTATCGTGGATGACATAAGTGTCAGCTGTAATATCCGCTGTGTTGTCGCCGATCAGACCGCCGGCAATCCCGCCTTCAGCAACTGTCTCAATCCGGCTTCCGCCGTCCAGCGTAAGCTGCAGTCCGGCAACCGTGCCTGAGTTCTGGCCGATGATGCCGCCGACAATCCCGCCGCTGACCTTCACGCCGTCCAGCAGCTTAAGGTCCACATTCTTGACTGTACCCAGGTTCGTTCCGGCCAGAACGCCGGTGTAGCCGTTGCCGGCAACCGTGAGCGGCTCCAGATTCATGTTCTGCACTGTAGCATTCGCTCCTATGATCCCGAACAACCCGGAATGTGTATAGACCGGCTGCAGGGTCAGACCATCGATCAGCTGGCTTTTCCCGTCGAATGTTCCTTCAAAAGGATTGACTTCCTTATCACCGATAGGTACCCATTGCTTGGATTGGATATGGACCGGATTCATCACAGTCACGGTTCTGTCCTTAAAGCTGAATTGCTCTACACCGGCAATGGTGCCGTTGACAATTCCCGCCAGACCGGCCAGCTCAGCCTCCGAGGTGATCTCGAAGCCGATTGCATCCTTATCCTTCGTGTACCAGTTGATATTGGCATTCACGTTATTGCCGTTGTCTCCGCCGCCGGTATTGGCAGTGCGGTTGACTTCAGGATAACGGTAGGCCGCACTGAGCGAGCCGTATTTCCAGGCTCCCTCGAAATCCCAGCCCGACAAGCCCGGGAAAACCGTTCTGTCTTTCAGTGTCTCTGACAGAATGGTGGTCAGCCGGACATGCACATTCAGCCAGCGGTGATTGCCCTCTGCGAAATCAGGCAGATCGCGGTTGATATTCAGTCCTTCATCTTTAATATAGTAGGATTTATAGAGCAGTTCTTTACTTGCATTATCGTAACGTCCGGCGAAGCCGCCGGCATAAGCAGTCTTTTTCTCGTCTACATTAACCTCTGCTGCTGAGTAGACGTTGCTTATTTTACCGTTTGTAATTCGGCCAACGAAGCCGCCCGCATAAGAATTGTCATTCGCAGCGTTAACACTTTTCGCTACATAGGAATTCTTGACCGTTCCGCCGGACAGCTCTCCGATCAGACCGCCGACAATGGTGTAGACGTTCTTCGCGGTAACCTTGGAAACAGAATACGATTGCTCCACCGTACCGGCTGTATTTCTGCCGATGAGTCCGCCCAGGTAAACGGAACCGCCCGAGGTTCCTTGAGCATCTCCTGTCACATCAATATCTACATAAGAGCCAATGACAGCACCGGCATTGCTGCCAGCTAATCCCCCGGCATGTGTACCTGTTCCTTCAATGGTCAGGTTCGCATTGGAATACGTGTAGTAGAGTGTTCCCGATGCTGTATTCACACCGGCCAGACCGCCGATGATGGAGGAATTGCCTCTTGCGATCACCGAGATCTTATCGGTAATGCTGTTGTTGGCAATCAGCGTGCGGTTCTCACCAACCATACCGCCCACAATGGCATTGGCGGATGTAGCGGAGACCGTACCCAGTGTCCGGGTATTCTGAATCGTGCTGACCGAGGTCACAGGATTCAGTACCGGATCAATACTCTGAGCCGCATTGAGGCCGACAATCCCCCCGGCATACGAGGACACTGCCCCGTTGTTAGCCTTCAGATTCAGACCGCTGATATAAGTGTCCACAATAATACCTGTAGCACTGCCGTGGTTATATCCGGCCATCCCGCCTGCAGTAGCGCGCGGTGCATTAAGGGTCAGACTCACCGCTGAACCTACCAGACGTTCCAGCCTGGAGGACTCATTGTAGCCTACAATCCCGCCAACATAGGCATCTGTAGCCGCTGGTCCTGCCAGAATCAGCATATTCTCCACATTGACCACTTTGCTGTCACTGCTGATGCTGCTGTTCGTAAGGGTACCTGCCAAGCCGCCGACAGACGGCTTCGCCGCTTGCGCCTGAATGAGCATCAGCGCACCGTCTTGCGCGTTCACTTCCGGCGTTGTAATATCTGTCGTTGCCGCTGCTCCAACGATCGCTCCCGCTTTGGCATCCGCCGCAGTCAGCGTAATCATCGGGTCAGCTCCGGGAACATTCAGTACAGCTGAAGTAATTCCTGCTCGTGTGGCAGAAGCCTCTGTTCCTTCCGAATGTCCGGCAATCCCTCCGGCTTCAGCACGCACACCGCTGGCTTCAATAGACAGCTGAGTTACGGTAGCATTCACCAGTTGTCCGGCATTGAAGCCAGTATTCCCGCCAAGCTGGTTATCTGCACCGCTCGCGGTGATGGCTACATTCTCCGCATGATTGAACGGAGCGGCTGCGGCCGAATGGTTCTCACCGAACATGCCGCCAGCTTTTACCATAGTTCCTGTAGCCTTAATCTCGATACGATTCGTGTGCCCGTTGAACTGGGCAGCCGAGTTATGCCCTGCACCGCCGCCGAAGCTTACCTTATCAGCCTTCAGCTCTGTGCGGATATCCTGCACTTGCACAGGCACGGCTGCAGATCCGATGACCGCATCCGCCGTCAGCTTGCCTGCGGTGCCGCCGATGGTGTACCCGCTTCTTCCGGCTTCATTCAGGAAGCTGATCCGTGAGGCCTTACCGCCGGTCAGCGTCAGCGGCTTGGTGTTCACACCCACGAGTCCGCCGAACGTGATATTGTCCTGCCCGTCTGCCGCATCCGCTACTGCAGCCTGAAGCACCAAAGTGCTGTAGCCTGCCGATTCAGCATCTCCGGCCGTAACTCCGCTTACTGTACCCTGTGCGTTACCGGCAATCCCGCCGATAACACCGCCTGCCGAAGTAACCTGCAGTGTAGCATATTTAATAGAAGAATTATTCAAGGTTCCTTCCAGATAGCCAACGATTCCGCCGATTGTACCATCGGAAGTGATTGCCAGATGTTGCCCTTCCGTCTTGCCGGTCACTGATGATGCAATGGTTCCGCCGATTTCGTAACCCACGGTACCGCCGGTATATACATCCGCAGTCCCTTTAACCTTCAGCTCGCCTGTTGAAGAGGTCTGGGTGATGTTCCCGCCTGCATCATAACCGGCAATCCCGCCGGTGTAGACGCCTGTGCCGCCGTTAACCGAGATCAGCTCTTTATTCTCGAATACTCCCGCTGTAGCGTTGCTGGTGACCAGACCGCCTGCGGCGTATCCGACGAATCCGCCGGTAGCTACATTCTCTGACCCTGATGCTGTAATCTTTTGTGTATTCACATAAGGATGCGTCCAGGTGAATTTGCTGCCCGTATATCCGGCAATGCCGCCAGTATATACGTTTTTGCCACCGTTATTGGTAACCGGCGCCGTATTCACAAATGTAATGGAAACCTCACGGCTGGCTACTGTTCCTGTCGCACCTACCAGCGCCCCGGCTGCCGAGCTCACTGCCGCTGCTGCATTAACGGTAATTGCACCATTATTGGTAGTCATGTTGGAGAACACGATGGTATTGTCTACTTTACCGACAATCCCGCCTGCCGCAACCTGATTCCCGCCAGCGATGGTAACCGCCGCCGTATTGATGATAGGAGTGTCTTCATCATTTAGACTGAGCGGTCCTGTGGTATGACCTGCAATCCCGCCTGCAGTAAGCACGGAGCTGTCCGTCCCCTGGGCAAGAACCGCTCCATTATTGACTATTTTTTTGATGATGATGCCTCTGGAGTCGCCATAGCCCATAATTCCGCCCACATCGGCTGAACCAAACGCTGTAACGGTTCCGTTATTGATTGAGTTCGAGATCATCCCTTCGCCCATCCCGATAATACCGCCCGTGTAGGAGTGATACGGGGAAGCGTCCGAAGTGATATTGATCTTGTTGGTAATGTCAAACACAATGCTGCTGCCGCTCATTTTACCTACCGCTGAGCCGGCATAGACATCATAGGTTACTCCGGTCACAGAGATGGTGCCTGATTCAAAACTCAGGCCGCCTACTGTACCGCCTTGCATATTCCCTACCAAGCCTTGGTAAGAACGGTTCTCCACTACATTCAAACCGTAAATCTTCTTGATTAATCCGCCTTCCGTGATTAAAGTTCCCCGGAAGGGATTCTCGGCCGTACCGATGGGCACCCACTGGTAAGCAGAGAGGTCCAGGTCGTCCGTAATCTCCATAATTTTACCGCTGAGTCCATTTACAGTGCCTTCATTCACGAGTTTGGCTACACCAGCAAGCTCTCTAGCATTGTTAATTTTGAAAGTATCATTCGTCGGCACGTACCAACTGGTATCGGCCGTGCTGTCCCAGGTCTGCGGATCAGCCTTGGCCATGATGCCTCCGGCAACTGCGGCAACGACAATTACCGCCAGTGCTATAAGATAACCTATCCATGATCTTCGCTTCAAAGCCATGTTGACACCACCTGAATAGTATTGTGACTTAAGGATTTCCCAGCAGAGTGTGCCCGCCCGCTTACGAGCGAACGGGCACATCCCAAGTTATTGCTTAGCTGTAATGAATTGATCCAGACGGATGGCAATGGCTGCCGCCTGCTCACGCGTAAGCGGAGTGGACGGGTTCACCTTGTTGCCTTCCCCGAGAATAATGCCGTTCTTGATGCTCATTGCCACTGCTTGTCTTGCCCATGCCGGAACCTTACCCTTGTCAGTGAAACCGCTGAGGATCGAAGTGACTTCAGCCTCGCTAAGTTCACTGCCCGGATTAACCTGATTCAGCAATCTTCCGAGCATCGTCATCGCTTCAACTCTTGTCAGCGTATCCTTAGGCGCATACTTTCCGCCTTCGAGTCCGGTAACAATACCCATTTCAGCGGCAATGGAGACACTGCGGTTATACCAGCTGCTGCCGCTGACATCACTGAAGCCTGCCGAAGCTGCCTGCTTGTTCATGAGACCTGCAACGCGCAGCAGAATGGTTGGATATTCTGCCCGGGTTACTTTGCCTGCCGGATCGAACAGTTCCGCAGATTTCCCTAGCACGAACAGCTTGGCGGATGCAGCCGCAATGCCTTCCTTGCCCCAGCCTGAAGGCATATCCTTGAAGGTCTTCTGGTTGCGGATGAAGAAGAGGCTGCCTTCACCGGTCAGTTGTACATTCACTGCCGTACCGCTGCTGTCCAGCTTCCAGGGTACGGTTGTCCAGTTGCCGTCTTTGTCCTTAAGCACCATGGCCGTAATCTCCTTGGCCGCAAGCGGCGCAGGAATCGCGATCTTGGCGGCAAGCGCCGGAGTCCAGCTGGCCTGCGGCAGGTTCACAGTGACTGCGGCACCTTGACCTGCCCCCATCAGGGTGAAGCCTTGCTGATCGGCGATAGCCTTCATGCCCTGCTGATCGGCATCACTATTGGCACCAATACCGATGGTAAGTCCGGCAGTTACACCTGCAAGATTCTCAGGAGCAATGACCAGTTGTCCCATTGGAACTTCAATCACAATCTTCTTCTTCGCGGTCAGCTGCTGCTGGACCACACTCTGGTCTACACGGATACTGAATGCTTTGGCATTCTTATCGGTGGAGCTTACCGTGAGGTCACTGCCAGCCGCAGCTTCTTTATCCGTAATGTGTACGATCGCTGTAAGTCCATTCCACTCTGTCTTCACGGCTTGGCCGTTGACGGTAACCTCGGCTGCCTGCTCCGGAGCTTGTTCTTCAACAATTCCCGGCACGGCACCGCCGCCTCCGCCACCACCGCCAGCTCCGCCGCCACCGCCTGAACCGCTGCTGGTCCAGACCGATGCAGCTACACTACCGGAAGCCCTAACCAGCTTGTCCAAGGAGGTACGCTTGGCCAGCACAACAGTAGCGCCCGGATGAGCGGACACGATACCATCGAGTGGAAGCAGACTCCATGAGCTTACATTGTCATCCCTTTTCAGTTCTGCCGGACTCGACGAGAAGACCTTGTAAGCGATCTGCTGTCCGGTCATATCTCCGGCGGAAGTCACCGTAATCTTCGTATGGTTGCTGTCTCCGTTAATCGGAGAGGATACGGCTTGCACAGTACCCAAATCATTCGATTCAGGTACAGCTACAGTCGTCACAGCCATGCCTTTGAGCGTAACACCCTCAGACACCTTGTACTCGGCTTCAATCAGACTGGAGCCTGTAGCCAGTGCAGTAACATTGCCTTGTGCCGACAGGGATACTGCATCACCTACGGCAACTTCATAAGTCAGATTGGCCAGATCCTTGCCGGTAATCGGCTCTTCCTTGAATTTCGGCTTGCCGTTCCCGTCCTTGCCATCCGACACCTTGAGATAGGCCTGAATTTGGCCTGCCGCACCCGGCGTCAGCGTCTCCGCTCCCTTCAGAACGAGGGCAACCGGTACTTTGAAGCCGGCATTCGTAATATCCACAATGGCTGTGTTCTGATTGGTGGCACCGTCAGTTGCGACAATGCTTAGCGCCACTGAAGGCTCCTCCGAATTCACTTCCACCATTCCATTGAAATCTCCCGTCTTCGGATCTACCGTAAGCGTCTTGGAGATAACCTTGTCTTTGTATTTGCCGTCAGGCTGTAACTGACTCACCGTATACTCTGCTGCCAGTGTAGTGCCTGTAGTTGTCGTTCCGGCTACACGAATGGCACCCTGTGCGGTACGTTCGCCCGTTACCGGCTCCGTCAGATACAGGACCGGTGCGATCGTGTCTACCGTCAGATAGAGCATGGTCACTGAGATATCCTTGGTCACCGTATTTCTGGCTCTCAGTTCAATCGCATACGGACCGTCCGTCTGGAACTGGTCGAGATTCAGTATACCTTCACTTCCACCGCCGGCCTTGTTCGTCAGGGCTACAGTCCCAATGGATTTGTCAGCATAGAATGCTTCCACCGTCACATTGGACTGTTTGGAAGAGAGCGTCAGCTTCTGCTTCGTTTCATTCGTTAACAGGTTCACGTAGTTCCCGGAGGAGGCATCTACCGTCCCCGATGAACTCAATACCGTCAGATCCGGCAGATTCGGAGTTGGCAGCAAGGTGCTGCTGCTCTCACGCCGCTCGGCATAATGATAGTTCTGATGCTTGTCGGCATCCTCGGTTGGAACCGTTGCGGCACTGACGCCGATGACGTAATTCTTCTTCACTTCCAGGCCGACATATTTCACCTTGCTCAGATCAATCACTGAGCCTTCAAGGCTGCCCTTATAGACTTCATCTGTTGTAGATACAGCCTTCCAGCCGCCAATCAACAGACCTTCGTATGTGCCTGTGGATGCATTCCAGTAAGGCTTAAGCTCCTGTTCGGTATACAAAAGCTCTCCAAACGGAGCATATTCACTCAGTTTGCCTTCAGCATCCAGCTTCGCATCGACCACGTAGCTGTGCTCGAAGCCGCTGTGTCCCGATTTCTTCGCTCCCGGCTTGAAGGAGAGTGAGAACAATCCGTTGCCGGCAGGCTCAACCTTGACCTCACTCACACTCTGTGGTGCCAGCGGATCGATGATTTCAAAGCGTTGCGGCGAAGTCTTCGTCCCGAAGTTCGAGCTGGATTTCAGCTCGGCCCGCAGGTAGTAATTGCCTTGTCTGAGCAGCCCGCGGATATCCTCGGGATTGCCCATCAATGTTACATTGGTGACATCGATCACTTTGCTGCCGCTCGTAATTCCGCCGCTAACCGAGCCGCCGGCTCCGACCGGCACATCCTTGGCGATCAGCATACCTGGATCACCCGTCTGCAGAATTTCTTGACCATTCAGCATTTCCTTGCGGTTCGTCACCGCATCCTCAGCCAGATACAGGTTCACAGTATCGCCTTCGGCTGCATTGGCAACTTTCCAGGAGGCTGTGAACTTATTCGCATTCGCGCTGTCATTCGCCAGGTTGACTTCATTCAGCGTAGGCAGCGTAGGAACGTTGAGCAGCTTGGTGTCAACCGCCGAGACGGCTGTCAGCTTCCAGGTACCGCCCTTTGTGGCTTCATTCTCCGGAATAATGATATACGCTCTGCGAATATCCACTTCACTGCTGAGCTTAGGCCCATTCTCCGTTTTATAGCTTGCAGGAATATATTGTGTAAAAGCATTTGCCGTAGGATCAGTGTTCGTGTTGTCGAATTTCACCGGATAATTTTTGCCTGAGGCATCCTGCAGCTTGAATTCCGGCATTTCTTTGCTGCTGTACTCCATTTCAATAATGGCATTACCGGCTACGCCGTCCATTGGAATCTCATGGATTCTGCCACCGTTCTTGACCGTAATGCCGCCTACACCGACATTGATTGATCCGTTCTCGACATATTTGACGCCTTCTTCTACCTCACGGTAGATAATTTCCTGATTCTCTTCCTCGGAAGCTACCTTGGAGGTGGCCAGCGTCTGCACGCCCGCACCAATCACCATGAGACGAGGTCCAAGCTCTGGATCATCCACCACCAGATGGATCATTCCTTCCGGCAGCTGATCGGTCGAAGTACCGAATTCAATGCCGCCACTCCAGTAGTAAGTAATACCTAAGGAGATCAGCAGAATACCGATGCTGCCCCAGACCTTATCATTGTTGACGCCAAGGAACATACTGGACAGCGGCATGCCGCCGACAACCGGTACATCGTTCGGAATCTGCACTTTGGAGCTGATATAGCCTTCAAAATCAGTGCGGTTCTTCTCCAGATTCTGTCCGACGAAGATACCCGCCTTCCCGATGATGATATCCCATCCGCCGATATCCATCTCTGCTTCCACGCGCACGAACCATGGGGTTACCCACTGCGCCTCGAGCAGCGCTTTAGTCAGCATCGGAAGCCGGTCATCTTTCTCCGCATCGGCTTTGGCAGCGAAATCCAGCCTGCCTTCCACCTTAAGGCCGGTACGCTTCACTGTCAGGTCCACATCGCCGAAGAAATACGCCGGAGCAATCCCGAACCGCATGCCTACGCCTGCTTGAATGGTTAACGGGAACGGGTCCTCTGCCGTGCCGCCGGCAATAGTGTCCGCCAGTTCACGTACTGCTCCCCGGATGGCTGTCAGGTACGTTGCACCCGTCACCAGGATACCCGGCTGCGGAAGCTCTGCCCCGAAGGCAATCACATCCGGAAGAATCCGGCCGTCTTTTACTTTTTTGAGCGAGAATTCAATCTCCACGCCCATCATATTCTTCAGCTGTGCTGCGAACTCCAGGCCGTATTCATTGCCTACGCCCCCGCCTTGCACAGCGTGCTTGATTGTAACTTTGCCGCTTGGAGCATCCGGACCTTTTTTCTTATCCGCATCCTTCTTCTTATCCGGTCCGAACAAGCCCATCTCCTGATTGAGATCGAAGCCCAGGGAGGCATCGACGCCATAGAAGCCGGCACTGTTGAAGATGACATTCTTGATCTCGGAGTTAATGATCTTCAGGGACAATGAGCCGCCGAAGGAAATCCCATTCTCTCTAAGAATGAAGTCATTGAAGGAGAAGCCAAAGCCGTCAATGGAGAAGCTTGGTGCCCCGAACAGAGACTGCTTGTTGAAGTACACATCCTCAATCATAATCTGGCGCAGCGGATTCAATCTGTCGCCCACGCCGCCGACAGCCCATTTCAGACTGCCGTTCTGTGTATCATCTTCCGGGTTGCCATCATTACCTTTTTCGTCCTTCTTATCGTCATCATCGTCTTTATCTTCTTCTTTTTCCTTCGTCGGATCGAAGTCCTCTTCTCCAAGCGACTTGTTGAAGCCGTTGAAGAAGTCGAGCGTCCATTCACCCTTATGGAAGACGAACCCGCTGCTCGCTACACTCAGCGTTCCTTCACCCTTGACGAACAGGGTATCCAGGAAGGGCAGATCGCCGGGAAGGGTGTTTCCGAAGATATCCAGCTTACCGCGTACAAAAGACAGGTCCTTACCTTTATAAGCTACAGCATCATTAATAATTGCCGGTTCTGTCTTGGTATCCACGATGACCTGCTCTTCGTCTCCTGTGCCAACCTGCTTGATCATGCCGCGGACGGTAACCAGAATCTCACGGTCGAATTCCGGGTCCTTGGCTTCCACTTCTTCCTTGAATTCCTCAAAGTCCTCTTCTGTTGCAAACAGCTTGTAAGCATACATTGGAGTCTCTTTCAGCGCTTCCTCATCCATGAATTCGCTGATATCGAACTTCGGATCAACCGCTTTGCTCGCTGCGCCGAACAATGCCTTGGTTTTCTTATATTCGGTAACAGCCTTGTACAGGAACGAACCGTCCTTGAAAGGCTTGCCCGGGAACAGAGAGTTCAGCTGATCCAGCAGCTCATCCTTTACAGAAGCACCGTTCGCAAGGCCGCTGATATCTACAGCTTCCTTGTAGACCGCCATTACTCCGGCTTCACGGATACGCGTGTCATTATTATCAGTGACCAGGAACGATTGCGGAGTTGTCATATCATAGAGAGCCGCTACTTCCTCATCTCCGCCGGCATCGCCTTTGTAATCAATCTCCACCTGATATTCACCGAGCGGCAATTCAGGTCCAAGCCCGGCTTCCAGCACATTGCCGCCTGAATCCACCTGGTCACCGCCGCGGTACGTAATCCGCATAGCGCCGGAGAATCCATCGTCTGTCGGCTGCATCACCACTGCATCCTGAACATTGACTTTGTACCTGTTACCGTCTGCCTTATTCTTGAGGTACAGGTCAAAGTTGGGCGCGGTCGTTGCATTACCTGTATTGTAAGCTTCAATATTCGACAAATTCACGGTCAAATATTTCACGTCTGTGCTATACAGCTCTGCCGGTGCTAGTGCGTAGGAATACGTAGCTGTTGCTTCTCCCACCGGCGGCAAAAGAATGAAATTAGTGCGGGTCGATTCATACTGGGCTTTAATGCCCTCATCCTTCACGCCTTCGATTTTGCCTTGCGTTTCCGGGCTTCTCGCGGAAATCATATACTCCCGGGTAACCGGCCAAGGTCTGCCTTTAGCCTGAACGCGGAAGGTTGCGGTAATCGCGTCACCCGGCTTGTACTTCGGCTCAATGCCCATAGCTGCTTCATCAGGTGTGGCTGACTTTTTGAACTCCAGCATTTTGCTGCGGGCATTCTCCAGGACCGGATTCCCGTTTGCATCCAGGACAGTTTCTCCCTTTTCATTCTGCCTGACGAAGCTGAGGCCGCTCTCCAAGGTCATCTCGACTTCAATTTTGGAGTGCTCCATATTGAAAGCCTGAAGGTTCTCTACTTCTGCTATAACGTCGAAGACACCATTTTTCTCATATTTCGTCGGTACGCCTCCGCCTTCAACCGGCTCGGTAGCCAGTTGCTGTACCTGATCTACATAACGGATCGAGAACACTTTATCAGGGGCTGTCAGCTCACCGAGACCGTATACAGTCTCGAAGCTCTGGAAGCCTCCCGGCGCCAGCTTCTCCGGGTTCCAATAGAAGGCAACCGCAGAATCCGCTGTGCCGAAATCATTGGTATCTCTGGTGAAGTCTAGATTCGGATTAATTTTATAATCCCATTTCGTATTCGCCAGGCCGTTCCAGTGCCCGACGATCATTTCATCCACAATATTAATATTCTGTTCGGCAAAGTTATTGAAGCCGTAGGCCACCACATTGGTTGCCTGAGGATTCGTCAGATCCAGCTTGTCGCGCATCACCCAATAAGCAGGAATCTTGAAGTAAGCTCTATCTTCAAAGGGAATCCCCTTATCGTCCTCCGGATTGTGGACCAGCTTCCGCTCCACCTGCAGCGGTGACTTGTAGGCTGTGCCAATCTGGAACTGCGGCCCGTCGTTGCCGCCGACCATCGTATCCAGCAGAATCCGGCTGCCGATCTGCACCTGCGCCCCGCTCTTGTTGTTCACTTCATAACGGATGTTGACATTCCCGGAATTCACAGCATCCTTGCTGTCGGTGTAGAGCATTAGAATCTGCTTGATCTCTACGCCTTTAATCTTCCAGATCATCTCCAGCTGCTTGGTGCCATTTGAATTCTCCACCACTTTAGGTGCACTAGTCTCTGAATAGTGGCTGGCGTCGAACTTGTATTTATTACCGTAGATATAATCCGTTCCATCGATCCGGAACGTCGTGAACGACGTCTCCGGGTCATCTCCCTGGAACAGCAGGTTTACATTATTGTCGTTCTTGCGGATCGGTTGACCCTCTACAGTGCGAATGCCATAGCGGCCCGTTTCGTTATCCACGGTGACCTTAATAAAGTCATTCTGGATCATGGTTGTCTTGGTACTGCTGGCCGCCTCGACGAGAGCATGGAAGCTCTCGGAGGTGGACAGAAATACCATGATTAAGGTGAGCATTACCGCTACTGTGCGTTTCAACAACTTCACCAAGTATTCCCCCTGTTCTTGTTTCAACTATTTCAGATTGCCGACAAAGAAGGTAGCAAATTCACGGTCACGTTCCTGGGTTCTCACCACAATGGTGTACCAGCCTGTTTTCGGGAAGGTGACCTTGAAATTACTGCTCACCAGTTCAGCATAGGTCAGCTTCTGCTTCACCAGCTTCAGCTGTCCTTCGCGGTACAGACCAGGGTAATACAGAATATCGAATGTTCCTGCCTGGTTGACCTTGTCTACTCCGCCTACCTTCATCAGGTTGAAGCCGGATACCTTGAAGGTAATGGTGTTGGTATTGAACAACGCAGATTCGCCGGAGGAAGCCGAGATTAAGGTATCGTTACCGAAGACCAGCAATCCGCCGTCCTTCACGACCACCACATCCTGATAGACCACCGTCTTATTGCCTACCTGATCAACTGCTGTGTAAGCTACGCGCTGGCGTCCAAGCTTGCTCAGATCCAGCCCGCTGACCGATACTTTCACGTTAGTCTCAGCCGATACATTATCAGATACGGTGAACCCGCCGAGATCCGTACGGAAGTTAAAGTCTTTCTTGTTCTGAACAATCCCTACGGTTTCCTTGTTCAGTGTCAGCTCAGGTGCTGTGTTATCAAGTCCTGCAATGGTCACCGGAACCTTGTTCACATTGCCCAGCAGATCCGAGATGGCCATCACCGCTGAACCGCTGCTCTCAAAAGCACGCGAGTAGCTGTACGTTCCATCCGCTTTACTGATCTGGTTCGTATACGCGGCTCCGTCTGAAATAGGTCTTACGCCCGAGAACATGTGGTTAGGGGCAGCTACTGTGCCGCTAAGCGTAACCTTCACTTTGCCTTTGGCATATTTCTGTCCGCCGATGGTAACAATCTGATCGGCCGGAACCGCTTTGCCTTCGGCATCTACAAAGGTATAGGCCACTTTGTCCGGTACTGGCGGCGCAGAGAGAACATTTGTTACCTTTTCTTTGATAACTGTTGTATTGCCGTACACATCCACCACAGTGAATGAAGCCGTTCCATTCTCCATGAGTGTAATGCTCTTATCGGCACTGATAATGTTGAACGCTTTAGCCGAAGCATCCGCCTTCTCTACCGTAACCGTAACGCCGGTGGAGAACAGCACATTGCCGCTGTTATCCTTCAGGGTGCCGAAGGTCTGGCTTCCATTCTCGCCATATTGGTAGGAACGGACCACTTTCACCCTAGGCACTTCCTTGTTAATGTTCGCAACGGTTGCTTCAACCTTATTGACATTTCCGGCAGCATCCTTAATTTCGAATTCGAACTTGCCGTTCTCCGTGAAGGTGTATGCTGTCTTGCCGCCATTGTTCACAACCGTGACCGGCTCAGAGGTGCTCTGGAGAAGGGCAACCACATTACCGTTCGTACTCTCCATGTATGAATATTCAATGGTTCCTTCAGGAGGCGTACCGTCAATATTCTTCACGACCAGATACAGCGTATCTGTCCGGTCCGGATCACTGAGATCGGTGAGATCGAAGCTGTAGTAACCATTCTCGTAGATCTTGAATGAATTTCCGGTCCGCACAGGCACCGAAGGGTTAATCTTCGATGGCATTACGCGGATACCCGGAGGGAGCGTAATCTCAATGTCTGCGCCAACCTTGGCATTGACCGGGCTGTTCACGCTTAATGAAGCAAGCGCATAGACCGGCTGTACGGTAGTAAGAGGAAGCTTGATTTCAAGCTGGGCCGGCTTGCTGATCAGACCGCCCGGCGTTCTGTACTTGACCCACACCTGAAGCTCCTCAGCCTTACTCGTCGGAACCTTCACGGCTACGAAGTTCGTATAAGGCTTCCAGTTCAGCCAGCTCACTCCGTTATCCGGTGAGACTGAATATTCGTAACCGGTCTTGTCTTCCGTTTCGAGACTCAGCTTCATAATGGCTGTGTAGCCGTCCGCTGTATCACCGGACAGATAGATCAGAGAAGACTTGGCATCCGACACCGGCGCATCCGGCTTGGTCGTTGCCGAGACCTTGAAGGTTCCTGCACTTGCCTTGATCGTGCTGTTGCCTGCTCCGTCAACCGCGAGTACATATAAGCGGAACTCAGAGATTTCTCCCGATTTCAGCGATTTGTCATCGATGGACACTGAGCCGCCTGCCGGAACATCTTTCCATTCTATGGAAGACTCGTCAGGCACTTTTGCACCTGCATCTTGTCTAACCCATTGATACTTGCTGACCAGTCCTGTTTTGCTGTAGAATTCCGACACGCTAATCTTCGTCTTCTGCAGCGGCAGCGGATAAGCAACACTATCAGGGCTGAAATACACTGCCGGTGCTTCATTATCAAAATAATAAGCCTTTGAGTAGTAGTACGTTTTGTCGCTGTGCTTCACCATAAGATGAATGTATTGCGTGCCGTTTAATTTTAATTTTTCAGCAGGAATGACATAGCTGTAAGTGGCTTCACTTACAGAAGCGCCAAGGCCCTTGGCTGCCAGCTTGGCGTCCGTGCTGGCTTCTGGCGAAGCAGCAGGCGTCGCTGACGGTTCAGTTGCTTCTGCTGAGCCAGTTGGTGTCGCTGACGGTTCAGTTGTTTCTGCTGAAGCAGCAGGTGTTACTGTCGGCTCAGCACTGTTATCCGGTGCCGGAGTCTCTTCCGATTCAAGCGGCGTCAACGAAGGCGCTGTTGGCCCGGAGGACAGGAACTTCATAATGGCTACCGGCCCGATGCTTGCTATAACTTCCGGCTCGGCCGAAGAGTTGGGTTCAGCCGGCGCGCCAGGCTCCGCCGGTTCGGCTCCGTCTTCAAGCAGGCTTTTCTCAGACAAAGGTGATATATCCGATACCATAGAAGCATCCAGTCCGGTGAAATCACTATCCTTTGGACGAAGAGAGCTGTCGCTGATGGCATAGCCCACATAATCGGGATGCACACCACTGATCTGGAAGGTGACATCATGACTCTTCACATAGTTAGGGTTGGCTTCCGGTGTGAACTGCGTCGGAATCGCCGCCTCTGAACTCACGACTACCGCTCTTTCCTGCGGAGTCTTAATCGTCTCATTGCCCGCATGATCCAGCGCCTTCAGATAGAGCCAGTATGATCCGTCCTCATCAATATCCTCATAGGTAGACCGGGTTACGGTTGAACCGGTGTAGGTCGTATCCGCCCACTTTCCGTCCGCCGGGGAATCCCCGTCCTTCACCCATTGGTACTGTACACTTTTGACACCGCTGTGCGGGTCCTTCACAAGAGCTTGTACAGTGGCGATATCCTCTGCCGCCAAGGTAATGGCAGGCCCCTGGTTGTCCAGCTTCAGTACGCCAACTTCGTGCTTCCAGTTAGAGTCGTCATTCTTGAAATCCTCAAGCGGCCAGACACTCTTATCGCCGTATTGTCCAACAGCCGCCAGCGCCTGATTATCGGCATAGAAGATTTTATCTGCCTTGGAACCCGGTGCTTCTTCTATCCAAGCGTCATACTGCGCCTGATGGGTATTCTTGTAAATGTCTTTCTTCTTATGCTGCATCAATTCTCTGGCAGAATCCCAAGACATATCGGCAGTCCATGTATGCAGATACCACTCGCCGCTGTTCCCTTCCTCGAAGGCTTCCACCGGAGGAGCGAGCAGGTTCGTCTTGTTATTCACTACCGACAGCTCTACATTCTCGAATTCTCCCGGATACAGCTCTTCCGACGGCTGCTTGGCGGAGAGTGCGTAACGCTTAAGCGCTGCATAATGATCTCCGGCTACACCAGCGAATGGATCAGCCTTATCCTGGCTCCACCAGTAGTACACCAGACCTACCGAAGGTGAGGCTTCCGCACTCATATTGGAAGGGCGGTAGATCCCGCGGCTCGGCCGCTCTGTTCCACGGTCAGCTACAGTAGGATCAAGATGCGGTACTTTAATGGAAGGATCGTTGGCGTCGATGGTGACCTTGCCTTTTTTGGCATAGGTTGTATCCGTCGCACCGCCTGTCTCGAACCGGTAACCGATCACCGGCTCCGTGTTGTCGATGAACAGGTTCGCCCAGTCAATCTTGGAGTTGGCGAGTGAGAAGTCGCCGCCTTCAATATTAGGAAACTTCTCTTCATGGATTCCATCGAAGTTCGCAGGCTGAATCAGCAAGTTACCTGCGTAATCCTGGATAACATCGGTATCCATCTGGATCGGCTCACTGCCGCCCTTCGCATCATTGGATATGGCTACGGCCTTGAGCAGCGGAGTTTCCACAGTCAGCCCGTCAGGCACGGTCATGCGGAACGTCCAATTCGGTGTATTTCTGCCTATAACATAATAGGCTTTCATTCCGTTATTGAAGAGGATGAAGGTCTTCTTCTCCTCCCAGCCGGTTTTGGCAATCGCTTCTTCCGTCATCTGCAGGGTGAAGTCGATGACATCTCCCTTATTCAGCGTAACTCCGGTCAGAATCTCCGGCTGAATGCCGTTCGCGGTCTTGGAATACTTCGGACGCACAGCATCGACAATGACGCGGTATCCGCCCCGGTCGAAGTCAAACGGGTTCCCGCTTTTCCGGTCCAGCCAGGCATTGCTGCCGCTGCTCGGCACAGTGTTGAGATTGACAACCGCTTTATTACCTGCCGCATCGCTAAGCACGGCTTCTTTCAATTTATTATCCAGCGATAGATCCATCTGCGCTCCGCCGGTGGTTCCCCCGGTAATTAGCGGTTTCAGTGGCAGATTGCCGCTGTTATGGAAAGGAACTCCTGTGTATCTGTAAGCAATTTTTTTCTGGTAGGAACTTAAACTCACCTTGGTATTGGTAAAGCTTATATTCTGCAGATACTGCTGCTCTCCGGCTGCCGGAAGTCCAGTGCCCGGATCACTAACGAACAACTTATGCCGCAGGAAATAATCGGAGTTTGCTTCCACGACCGAAGTCGGTCTGACAGGCTCGCTGAAGTTGTAGCTGAGCGTGATGTTCTCGTCTCTTTTGACATACAGCTCTTTCTGATTAATCTTCTCGTTGAGCCGCTCTGCACCATTGCCGGTGAAGGTATAGTTATCGATGACCGGACGCTTGAGATCCTGGAACTTGAGGTAGAATCCGCGTACACCGGCTGCTTCACCGTCGTCATCGCCTTCGCCCCAGACCCTAATGGTAATAACGGAATTAGGTTTGATGATGGCCTTGGCCGACTTGTTATACCGCTGGCTACTGCCGGTTCGTTCATTAATAATATCTTTTCCGTCAATGTTTACTGTAATAGACGAATGACGCGTCCATAAGAACCCGGAGTGACGGCGCAGTACAGAGAACCCTGTAAGCATCTCCGCATGTCCGCTCTCCGCCATATTTTTCAGAAGCGTATTGTCGGCTACCTTCACCTGGAATTGAACCGTGGCCTCATTATCATCGACACCGGCAAAGATATCTCCCTTGACCCAATCATATTTGGCATCTTTGTCTTTCTCTGTCTGTTTGAAGCCTTGCTCCTCGGTATAAAAGTTGAGGAATGTATTATCCGCAGGGTAGCTTAGGTTCCCAACATGTTGTCCGTTTAGAAACTTGACTTCAAAATCATCACCCGCAGCCTCTGCCAGTCCGCTAAAGGAACTGGGTATTAACGATAACAACATACTAAGAATCAAGCTTAGCGAGGTATATCTCTTCAATCTCCTGCTCATTAACAATTGGTGCTCCCCCTTATTCGTTCATCATGTCCTGTCCGGCATGCAGCAAGCTTCGCTGTAGTCTAAGATTCACTCCCTATGCTTCCGCATTCTCCTTTCGCCCTGCCCTCCCGTGGACAAAAAATACTAGTTATAAACTACCTATTTTTTCATATCTGCGTTTATTCTATCAGGCAGCTCTAAACAAACTCTTAACAAATCTCGACAAAAGCTGCGTCAAACGCCCCAAAACAGGGTTAATATACTCGGAAAACGAAAAAAGTCCTGAATTTTTAAGAGAAAATGTCTGAAAAGCAAAATAAACCGCACTGAGAACGGCTCAGTTGCGGTTTATTGGTGTTGTTTTGCTATCTAGTATTCTTCAGCAAGTCAACCATGTTATGATAATGAATTTCGCTCAGATGGTAGATAAAGTCATCCATCTTATAATTCTCACGTTCAACAATCCATAGACAAATCGCACCTACCAATCCCGATATCATGTACTCGAGGCCAATTTTCATCTTTTCGTCGTGGTGGAAATCGCTGATTCCGGCGAAGATGAACGTTTTAAAAGCGTCTTTTAAGTAGATGGGGAAGTTTGGGTGAATGTTTTGAGTGAGCATGGTTTTAAAGAATATCATGTTTGCATCGATATTGTCGAAAATCGTTTTTATCATCGTACTGAACATATCCTTGTCCATCTCATGGATCGAGCTCACCTCCAGGCTCAAGCAAGCATTCAAATTCTGTACGCTCTCCTGAAATAACTTGTCCATGAATTCAGGTTTATCTACATAGTGTAAATAAAATGTGTTTCGATTTATCATCGCTTCGTCGGCAATGTCTTGTACAGTAATTCGTTCGTAGCCTTTGGTTTGCACTAGTCTCAAGAAGGCTTCCTTAATCGCTTTTCGCGTTTTAAGAATACGCAGATCCACCTTATCCTTGCCCAATAATGAGCCACTCCTTCATAAATAATAGTCAAATATATATAAAATGATGTTTAAATGTCATGTTGACTCATATCAACCATTGAACGTTTTAATTGTAGATTTTACAATTAAAATTGTCAATTACACTCACGTATTCATAAGAGGAGAATCAGATATGAAAACACTAGCGATCATTGGTGCAGGTAAGGGATTAGGAATGTCTATTGCGAAGAGCTTTGGAAAAAATGACTTCCAAGTGGCATTAGTCGCAAGAAACGCCGCAAAGCTGCAAGAAATGGTGAATGACTTGAAAGCGGAGGGTATTAAGGCCTCTTATTTCATAGCGGATATTTTCAGTAAAGAACAAATTGAACAGGCGATCAGTAACATTAAAGCACAGTATGGCCAGATTGATGTGCTGGAATTCAGTCCTACAGCAGGCAACTATCCTCCCACCTCTGTATTGGAGTTAACCGTAGAGAATGTAAGGGACGCATTTGAGGCCTATGTGGTCAGTGCCGTCCAAGTTGTCAATGCTGTTCTCCCTGATATGCTCGCTAAGAAAGAGGGTTCCATACTCTTTACCACAGGATTATCTGCCATGTACCCCGTCCCAATGATGGGGAATATCGGCATTGCTCTTTCAGGACTGCGCAATTATGTAGCTAATCTCCATACTTCATTGGCTGCTCAAGGCATTTTTGTTGGTCACCGTTCTTTAGGCTTGTTGATTAAGGAGTCGGGTACTGGCGCAATCAATGATCCGGATGTGATTGGCGACATGTGGTATCAAGCCTATATGGACAAAACCATATGGGAGGAAGAATATCCCAAGGGTGTAACCCCCGAAACCATTGTATTTTAACATTCTGTGATGGATTTGGCCTCATTGCAGGAAGGCGGATCAAAAAAGCAGCACCAGGATTAACCCCTGGTGCTGCTTTTTCACTCTAACTATTTATTTCCCCACCGCAGTCCGGTTAATTACCGCGCTGACCCGGGTCAGAATCTCCGACATGGAAGCGGGATCATGCACATCATACTCATCAATATTCAGACGCAGCACCGGGCAGGCGCTGAATTCGTTGATCCACTGGGAATAGCGGCCGTGCATATGCTCCCAGTAGGAGACGTCGGTCTGGATCTCCATCTCACGCCCGCGCTCATTGATCCGGGTCAGGATCGAAGGCAGGCTGCCTTCAATATAGATCAGCACATCGGGATGCGGGAAGTATGGCGTCATCACCATGGCCTCATAGAGGCTGGTGTAAGTGGCATAATCGGTCGGGGACATGGTGCCTTGATCGGCGTGCATTTTGGCGAAAATCCCGGTGTCTTCATAAATCGAACGGTCCTGCACGAAACCGCCGCCCAGCTCGAACATCTTCTTCTGCTCCTTGAAGCGCTCCGCCAGGAAATAGATCTGCAGGTGGAAGCTCCACCGCTCGAAGTCGTGATAGAACTTCTCCAGGTACGGGTTATGATCTACCTGCTCCAGTGAGGTCTGGAAGCCCAGGCGCTCCGCCAGTGCTGCGGTCAGCGTCGATTTGCCGACGCCTACGGTTCCGGCCACAGTGATAATGGCATTGTTCGGGATATTGTAACTGTTCATTTCATAAGCTCCTTTACTTGTTCCGCGATAGCGGTGAAGTCTTCGGGGTTCTCCACGAAATCCACCTGGTTTCCGTCGATCGTGACGATTACGGTGGATGGTTCGCGGAGGGCCAGTGATGCCATCGCATCGTCGTAATCCTCAATTAACTGCTCGAGGTAGGCAGGGGCAATGATCTCTTCGAAGGTACGCGCACGCTTGGCAATCCGGGCCAGCAGCGTATCCAGATCCGCCCGGATATACAGAATAATGTTCGGCTTGGGGAAATCATCGGTCAGAATATGATAGATCTCCCGGTATTTGTCCCGTTTCGATCCCTTCAGCGTCCGTTCCCCGAAGATCAGATTCTTATAGATATGATAATCCGAAATGACCGGCTTCCCTTGATCTATGTACTGCACAGTCGTGTCTTCCAGCTGCTTGAACCGGTTGCAGAGAAAGAACATCTCAAGCTGGAAGCTCCAGTCGTCCATATTCTGATAGAACTTGTCCAGAAACGGATTCTCGTCGACAATTTCTTTAATGACCGGAAGCTGCAATTCGGTGGCGAGCATCGTGGCGAGGGTGGTTTTACCGGCTCCAATCGGGCCTTCCACGGCTATAAAAGGTGCATGTTTCATTAACGCTAATTTCCTCCTCAAGTACGGACAATTCCAAAAAACAGACTAAATTATTGTACCACAGGAGCGCCGCCAGCAACGGTTAATTTTCAAAGAAACTTTTCGCACCTATGCAGCGTCTATATTCAAGGTAATATATTCATTTATTTACCTAATTCAGTAATTTCCTAAAGAGAGTAGAGGATATCTTGATGAAAAAAAGAAATTTGCTTGTGAGCATGATGATGGGTTTGACGGCGTGTCTGACTGTTGGGACTCCCGAGGCTGCAACAGCAGCAGCTAGTGGCGGTGGCTCCGGCATCGCTTCCTACGGACCCGATTATCTGATCAAGGATGACGGTTCCCTGTGGGTCTGGGGTGAGACAAAGTCCGTACCTACGCAGGTACACGGACTAAGTGATGTACAGTCTTCTTTCCCGCTATATTACAGCGCAATGGTAACCACCAAGGATGGCTCGGTCTGGAAGTGGGAGAGCAACGCCCGGACGATGGCCATCGAAGTTACGCCAGTGCCGGAATTGAAGAATATAACCAGTTTCCAAAGAGTATACCCGCGTCATTTAGCAGTCACCGGAGAGGGAACGGTATATACTTCAGTTACGTCAACTGACGATAATACGACCCCACCGTTTGCGCCTGTTCCGGGCCTGGATCACGTTGCAGCTATCTCTCAATATTACGAGAGCAACAAGCTTAACGATAAGGTTAGCAGCTGGGATCGTTATCTGTTCCTGAAGACAGACGGGACGGTCTGGACCAGCATTGACGAACTTGCCACTTTTACACCCGTCCCCAATCTGAAGGATATTGTGCAGCTCGAACAGAATTATGCGCTCAGCAAGGATGGCAGCGTCTGGACCTGGCCAGACCAGGATAGTTATTTACCGGAGACCTATAGTGACCCGGCCCAGTTAACTGTAACTCCATTCTCCGGCTTAAAAGATATTCGGGCCCTGTACAACAACGGGCGCAGCCGGCTCGCGATTGACATTCAATCCCGACTATGGTTCTGGGGCTCCACGGTCACCGGATATTCGGATGGAACCACATATCAGGATGAACCCGTTCCGGTCGTCTTCTCAGGGATCAGCAAGGTGACCGATGCCTACATCGTTGAACAATCTATTGTCGCCCTGACCTCAGACGGCAAGGTCTATGCGGCTTCGATTGCCGCAGAGCTTATGTCGCCGAATGCAAAGTTCGCCTTACTTGCTTCCGATATTCAGTCGATAAAAGGCGGCGGAAGACATGTCATTATGCAGAAAAACGACGGCACGCTCTGGGGCTGGGGCGTAAACAAGAATGCTCAACTAGGGTACGGTACTTATGAATTCAGCTATAAGCAGCCTGTCCCGATGCAGAAGCCGATCTCCGTTACCCTGAATAGCGAATCCATCGCCTTCACGAACGGAGTAATTACCCGTAACGGACAGAATTTCATTCCGCTACGTTCGCTGTTCACCAAGATGGGCGCTACTATCGGTTATTCCATCGACAAAGTAGTAACGATCACCGGTACCGCTGCCGATAAAACTCCGCTATCCATCGTCATCAATACCGTGAACGGAGCCACCACCGTCAATGGCAAAAGTGTCACTCTGGCCACGCCGCCGTTTGTAGTGAATGGTACCGTCTACCTGCCGCTGCGCTTCATCAGCGAACAGCTCGGCGCCAAGGTTGACTGGCTACCGCAGGAGAGCAGAATTGCGATTAGTATGAAGTAAGGGGATTCTCTCCTGACATAAGAATATTAGCGGACTATTCTCAAATGGAGAATGGTCTTTTTTTAATCTAAAATTCGCCTTTTGAGATATTTTGAAACCTTCAATCGTGTTGTTTATAGGAGGCGAAATAATGAAATCCAGCTCTTTGTTAGACACAGATAAAGAATTCGCTGAACTCTATCAACGTCATGCAGATATGGTCTACCGGCTTTGCTATATATATTTAAAAAATCCTGTTGATGTTGAAGACGCTGTTCAATCTGTATTTCTCAAACTAATTAACACTCCAATGGTCTTTAACGACCACGAGCATGAAAAAGCGTGGTTGACAGTAACCACTAGGAATTACTGCAAAGATATCCTTAAACATTGGTGGAGAACCCGCCGTGTGGCATTGGAACCTTTGCCGGAGATTGTCATTTGGAATGGTATTGAGCCTTCGGGTAAAGTCGTTTCAAAACTTCTTTCACTCCCCGAAAAATACAAAACCGTTTTGTATCTATATTATTTAGAGGAATACACAGTAAAGGAAATCGCTGAAATGTTAGGTCGTAAAGAAAGCACGGTCCAAACACAATTATTTAGAGGCCGCAAACGACTTAAGATGGATTTGGGAGGGAATTATATTGAAGATTAAAAATATCCGTAAGGTTTTTGAAGCTTTGACTCCAACAAATGATCAAAAAGAAAAAATCTTTCAAAATCTTTTAACAAGTAGCCAGATCGAACATAGAAGCCAAAGAAGAACTTCTCCTATAAAACTTAGAAGATATACTATAATTGCCGCTGTACTGATGGTTGGTTTAACCACTACAGCTTTTGCAGCAGTATATACAGGACTTGATGAAGCACTGATTCAATTTCTTAAACCATCCAATAAGGATCAGGTTGTACATATGTCCAATGGCGCTTATACAATAAATAAAATAATTAAAAATAAGCAGGGGTCTGTTGCCATTAAGCAGGTGATCGGTGACAGTAATCTAACTTACATTTTAATGGACTTTACCGCTCCTAAAGGCACTATTTTGAATGCAGCCCGTTATCGTTTTCATGCCCATATCAACTCTAATCAAAGCTCGTACAGTACAGGATACGAGGTACTCGATGACGGGAATCCTTATGACAACAAAATTAGCTTGGTTATGAATATAATGACCGATAATTCCTTAGCTGGTCAAACTGTTGATATTATTTTTAGAGATTTAGAAGCTGCTGATCCGTTTCCCGGTATTTTTGAAACCGTAGTTTCTGGTTCCTGGGAAACCTCACTTAAGCTAGATTTCAAAGAGTACTCTACCCTTTATCAGATCAATCAAGGCATTTCACTTTATGGTTATAAGGCAACCTTAAAGACGATCTCTGTCTCGCCAATTTCCATCACCTTGAAAGTTGAGAGCGATTCATTAAAAGAGATTAATAAATTCGCCTTCAAATCAGAAGAAATTGGTCCAAACCAATCTTTGGATAAACTGCCTATCACAATTAACTTTAAGGACGGCACTTCAGAGACAACCCGCATTTTTACCGGAATGTCTGCAAGTTATTATGAGAGCAACCAGCTGATTACACTAAAAACGTTTGATAATATTATAAATGATAAAGAAATCGAATCTTTCGTATTTTTTGGCAAAAAGATTCCGCTAAACACGGTCCCGCACTGATCGTTAGTCCGGTTTAAATTGTGTACAAAAACGCCCCCTCGGCCAAAGCTGAAGGGGCGCATCTATTAATAATATCTATTCCTTAAGACAACCGGCCGCTAAAATCACTGTATTCGAACTCGCGGATCACCTTGAGTCCTTCTGCTTCATTATAGGAAGCGATGGCCGGGAGGTTGACGCCGTTGAACATGTGGTTCTTCACCATGGAGTAATGCGCCATGTCGGTGAAGATCAGCTTGTCGCCGTATTTCAGCGGCTCCGGGAAGGAATAATCGCCGATAACATCCCCCGCCAGGCAGGTCATGCCGCCCAGCCGGTAGGTGTGGGCGAATTCGCCCGGTTCTCCGGCACCGATGATGCCCGGGCGGTAAGGCATCGCCAGCACATCCGGCATATGGCATTCCGCCGAAGTATCGAGAATCGCGATATCCATGCCGTTATGCATCGTATCCAGTACCGTGGCTACCAGATAACCGGTATTGAGCGCAACCGCTTCTCCCGGCTCCAGGTAGATCTCCACATTGTACGTCTGCTTCATATGCAGAATGCACTTAATCAAGGTGTCGAGATCATAGTCAGGACGGGTAATATGATGCCCGCCGCCGAAGTTCAGCCATTTCATACCGTGCAGATATTGGCCGAACTTCTCCTCTACGACCTTAAGCGTACGCTCCAGCGTGTCCGAATTCTGCTCACACATTGTGTGGAAATGCAGGCCGTCAATGCCGTCCAGCTCGTCCGGCCGGAAGTTCGGCAGGGTTACGCCCATGCGGGAGAAGTTGTAGCAAGGATCATAGAGCGGCACTTCAATCTCGGAATACTCCGGATTGACGCGAATCCCGCAGCTAATCTGCTTCGGCGCGTTCTGCACGCGCTGCTTGAACCGGCTCCATTGGTCAAACGAGTTGAATACCATATGATCGCTGTAGCGAAGCAGCTCATCGAACTCGCGGTCTACATAAGCCGGTGCATAGACATGGACCTCTTTGCCCATCTCCTCGAAGCCCAGCCGGGCCTCGAACAGGGAGCTGGAGGTTACCCCATGCAGGTATTTGCCTACCAGCGGGTACATGGCGTGCATGGAGAAGCCTTTTTGCGCAAGAAGAATCTTGGCTCCGCTCTTCTCCTGCACATAATTCAGGGTCTCCAGGTTCTTCGTCAGCAGCCGTTCATCCACCAGATACGCCGGGGACGGCAGATTGCTGATATCAATATCGATGTCCTTGTTCTTCATGGTCATACGCCTTAATCCAGCAGCGTCGGCGAGAAATCTTCTTGCCAAGGCAGGCCGTGTTTGTTAAGAGCATCCATGAATGGATCTGGGTCGAACTCTTCGATATTGTGTACACCCGGCTTGTTCCAGATGCCTTTGATAATCATCATCGCCCCGATCATCGCAGGAACGCCGGTAGTGTAGGAAATGGCCTGGGAGCCAACCTCTCTATAGCACTCTTCATGATCGCAGACATTGTAGACATAATAGGTTTTGGGCTGGCCGTCTTTGGTTCCTTGAATGATACAGCCGATATTGGTTTTACCTTTGGTTCTTGGTCCCAGGGAAGCCGGGTCAGGCAGAATAGCCTTCAGGAACTGCAAAGGAATAATCTCTTTACCTTCATAATTAATAGGCTCAATAGAAGTCATGCCGACATTCTCAAGCACCTTCAGGTGAGTCAGATAGTTCTGCGAGAAGGTCATCCAGAAGCGGATTTTTTTGACGCCAGGAATGTTAACTGCCAAGGATTCTAACTCTTCATGGTACAAAAGGTAAATATCCTTCGGGCCGATCTCCGGGAGATCGTATACTTTCTTCTCGGACAGCGGCGCTGTCTCAATCCACTCGCCGTTCTCGAAGTAACGTCCGTTCGCAGTAATCTCGCGGATATTAATCTCAGGATTGAAGTTAGTGGCAAACGGATAACCGTGGTCGCCCGCATTCGCATCCACAATATCAATCGTATGAATCTCGTCAAAATAATGCTTCTGCGCATAAGCCGTAAATACACCGGTTACGCCAGGGTCGAAGCCGCTGCCGAGCAGCGCTGTAATTCCGGCCTTCTCGAATCTTTCCTTGTAAGCCCATTGCCAGGAATATTCGAACTTCGCCGTATCCTGCGGTTCATAGTTCGCTGTATCCACATAGTGCACTCCGGTAGCCAGGCAGGCATCCATGATCGTCAGATCCTGGTAAGGAAGAGCCACATTAATCACGACATCCGGCTGGAAGCTCTTGATCAGCTCAATGACTTCTTCCGTGTTGTCAGCATCCAGCTTGGCCGTAGAAATCTTAGTCAGGCCCCCGTCCAGCTTCTCTTTGAGCGCATCGCACTTCGACACCGTACGGCTGGCAATGCAAATCTCTTCGAATACATCCGGGTTCTGGCAGCATTTATGAACAACAACGCTCGCTACACCGCCAGCGCCAATAATTAACGCTTTTCCCAAATTAATAACCCCCTAATTATGCTTAAGTTATTAGTTATTAGCCTTGCTGCTCTGGAACAGGCTACATCCTATGAAAAATCAACAACGCTGATTATACAGAAACTTTCTCAATAAATCAATAAAATCCGACAAAAACTGTGATCTTCCGTGTAAAATCTGCAGTTTTCTACATTAATACTCTGTAATTCACTTCATTGCACTGAAATCCTTCGTTTTCCTTCGCTTTTAACCTTAATAAATTGAAAATCAGCTTAGGGTCCCGTCCACATGTCATTCCATCAGGCCAACCGGATAATTATATCACAACGGCGGTGTTGTTCAACTTTTTTATTTCAAATTTAAGCAAGGCCAGCCGGACAAAAGTGCAAATGAGTCACATTATAATAACTTACCCGTTTTTCGCTGCCGTTAACTGATCATTGTAAAGGCCGCCCAGTGTGGACTACTCTGATCTGGTCCATCCGTTTATTATGCGTAACCCTCTCTATCCCATACCTCTGTCGTGCCTAGCCGTTGCGGGATTAGCGGGACCTCATCACAGACGGCGGCTGTCCGCTGAGCTGCTTGAAGGCTTTGCTGAAATGAAACTCATCGCTGTATCCGCAGGCGGCAGCAATTTCCTTCAGGGTTAGCCTGGTATACAGCAGTTGCTTCTTCGCATGTTCATAGCGAATTTCACTTAAATACCCTTTGGGACTCTTGTGCAGATATTGCTGAAAAAGACTGCGCACATACGAGGAGGATATGCCGTAGCGCACCGCCAGCTCATGGATCTGCAAGGGTTCACTGTAGCGCCGCTCAAGCTCCTCCTTCATCCGTAAGAACAGTTCATAGCCCTGCCCCCGGTCAGGATTACCGCTATCCTTAGCCTGAAATAATTCGTACAAAAGCTCATAGAGCAGCGCCTGAGTCTTAAGCTGGCTTCCGGGATTACCCGGAACAAAATCGCCGGCAATCTGGCGGAACAGCTGACTCAGCTGTCTGCCTGGCTCCCTCCCCGGCTTCAGGTGGAACGGCAAAGGCAGTGCATGAAGCGGCTCCACCCTCCCCTGATTATCCGCTGAAGGAGACAACGTATACAACGACAGCAGGATCATGGTGATCCTCAGTGGCTCCCCGCCTCCGCTGCTCATCTCCATGGACAGGCCCGGCCGCAGATAGAACAGCATGTCCGGCGACACCGGATGCTCCTCTGTGTCTGTGCGGAAAACTCCTTCCCCTTCCTGAATCCAGTACAGGCTGTGCACATGTATATTCTGACGGATATCCTTCCAGTGCGGGAAGGTGGTCTTGTCATGAATCCAGTGGATATCCATCACCAGATTCTGCGGAATCTCCTCCATGTATAGCTCCTCCGTTTCTCGGTTTGCCATTTACCAGAGATGGAATCAATCAGGAATGGGATCAACCAGAGATTAATACTGAAGCGTTTTTGACATGCCAATTCTGTTCATTATACCATGCCACTCCCCTGCATTCATTGCTACACTTAGCACATTAACGGCTGGAATGATGAAGGAGAGATACCAGATGACTGAAACCCTGTCCACCCAAGCACAAGCCCTGGATTACATGCCTTGGATTGGCTTGTCCGAACAAGAACGGCTTCAGCAGGACCGCTACCAGCAGCAGCTTGCTGCGGATTATCCCTGCACCTTCGGAGAAGCCTGCTTCGTCTCGCCGCAAGCCATCGTGCTGCCGGATCAGCTGGCGCTCGGCGACCGGAGCTACATTGCAGGAGGTGCGATTATCCGCAGCACACGGCTGGTCACAGGCAGCGACTGCTCTATGAACAGCTATAGCATATTGTCAGGCGATATTACCATGGGGAATGGCGTGCGGATCGCTTCCCATGCAAGTCTATACGGCTTCAATCACGGCTACGCCGTGACGGATGTTCCGGTCTTCCGCCAGCCTTTGACAGTCAAGGGCATTGTCATAGGAGATGATGTGTGGATCGGGGCTAATGCCGTGATTCTTGACGGGGTGCGGATCGGCTCGCACAGCATTGTTGCGGCGGGGGCGGTAGTAACCCGCGATGTGCCGGCGTACAGCATTGTCGGCGGCAATCCGGCCAAGCTGATCCGCAGCCGGCTGGCCGGGGAGGCAGCTGCAACGGCTGAGCCCACCAAGGACAAGGAGGAGTCAGTGATGAAGATGAAGGATGGAATGGGAATTGAGGAGGCTAATTTGGGGGGAGAATCTGGGCAGAGGGAGGAAGGAAGGAAGGGGCTGGGGAAAAACGGTGAGCGGTTGGAGACAGGCGTTGAGCTGTTCGGCGAGGGCGTTGAGCCAGCGGGAGATCGCAGTGAGCGGTCGGACGATGACGTTGTGCGGTTGAGCGATGGTACAAGGCGGTTAGGCGATGCCGCAGGACTGACTGGTGGAGTTGCCCCCGCTTTTAAGACACTTTATAGCCAGTTGGCAGACTTCAGCAGGCAGGTGCAGGAGCAGATAACTCCCCTGCTGGAGTTCTACTCCGAAACAATAGAGGGAGAGAAGCTGTTCCGGGACCGGCCGGGAGCAGGGCGGACCGTACGGGCGTATTGCGATGCTGTGGAGTTTGCTGCAATGTTTGACAGTCTGCCGCCTGGCTGGACAAAGGAAGAGCTGATCGCCACATTAGAGCAGTTCCAGGATAGCCAGACCGGATTATTGCCCGACCCATGGTCGCCGCCCGGACCGGAGGATCAGCCGGAGCGGTTAGCCGATCATCTCTCGCGTTATCATCTACTCGCTGTAGGGTACGCACTTGAGGCGTTAGGTTCTGCTCTGCCCCATCCCGTTGCTGTTGCCGAGAATATGGATACTGCTACACTGTATCATCAACTTAATAGTCTGCCATGGGCGGACAATGCCTGGGGCGCTGGCGACTGGATCGACTGCTATGCTACCGGCCTGTATCACAATCTGAAGTCCTTCGGCTCCGGCAAGCGCCCGGATGATCTGTTCGGCTGGTTGGCGACGCATTGCCGCCGGGACTCCGGGCTGTGGGGTCTGCCTACTTCGAAGGAGGGCTGGCTGCAGCCGGTGAACGGCTTTTACCGGCTTACCCGCGCTACCTACGCCCAGTTCGGTCTGCCCCTGCCGTACCCGGAGCGCAGCATCGATACCGTGCTGGCTCACAGCCGGGACCGCCGCTTCTTCCGCCTAGACGCGCTCAATGCCTGCAACGTGCTGGATGTCGTCCACCCGCTCTGGCTCTGCCAGAAGCAGAGTGATTACCGGCAGGCGGAGATCCGCGCTTGGGCGGAGAAGCTGCTCGGCGAAGTGCTACCCTTCTGGGTTCCTGGACGCGGCTTCGCCTTCCAGCTGTCCCGGCAGCAGGAGACCGGTCTGCAAGGCACGGAGATGTGGCTAAGCATTATCTATCTGTTGGCGGACCTGTGCGGGTTAAGCTCAGCCCTGGGCTACTCCCCGAAGGGAGTACACCGCCTGGAGCCTGCCTTCACGTTATCCGTATAAGCTGGACTGGCGTCCTCAAGGCGGCCAGAACTTACGTCCATAAGTGGAAACGGCTTTATCGTGCTTTTAAAGGGCGGTGCCGTTTCAGTGAGAAGTAGAAGGTCGCGTGCCACCACAATGTATGCTGTTTTTCGCATACATTCGGGTCATACGCCTGCGTGCGAGCACAATGTATGCTGTTTTTCGCATACATTCGGGCCATACGCCTGCGTGCTACCACAATGTATGCTGTTTTTGGCATACATTCGGGTCATGCGACTGCGTGCGAGCACAATGTATGCTGTTTTTCGCATACATTCGGGTCATACGCCTGCGTGCGAGCACAATGTATGCTGTTTTTCACATACATTCGGGCCATACGCCTGCGTGCCACCACAATGTATGCTGTTTTTGGCATACATTTGGGCCATATGCAGACTCTACGAATCATTCGAAGAACGCTTATCCATACCTCTACACCTGCCTTATCCTCAGCAGACGGATACTATAATTTCCTATACAAGCGCAAAAACCCCGTCGTCTCCGCTCGTTCTGAGCAGGGATGACGGGGTTTTGTACGCTTTTACCTGCAGCTCCCGGTTATTGCCCGAAGCCGACGCGCGGACGCTCGCGCTCCTTGGTCTGCAGCTCTACCGCCCGGATCGAGGTAATGGGAATGTAGAGGGTCTGATACTCCGTACTGTATTTCACGAACCGATCATCCAGTTCCTCCAGTACGCCTCCCCTAACACTTGTACCATCCAAAAAATGAATATGAACTTCCTGTCCCTTCAGCGCTTCCAGCATGCTCTTCCTCTCCTTCGTCTCACAGATGGGTGATGATCGTGTCAATAATTCCGTATTCCAGGGCCTCCTCAGCCGACATGAAATAATCCCGGTCCATATCCTTCTCCACCTTCTCCGGCGGCTGGCCGGTCCGCTGCGCCGTGATCCCGACTATCTTCTCACGGATCTGAAGAATACGTCTGGCGCTGATGGCAATATCGCTGGCCTGCCCCTGCGCCCCGCCATGCGGCTGATGGATCATAATCTCGCTGTTCGGCAGGGCCGACCGTTTGCCGGTAGCGCCTGACAACAGCAGTAGAGAAGCAAATGAAGCAGCAAAACCGGTGCAGATCGTGTTGACTTGAGGTTTAATTACCTGCATCGTATCATAAATACCAAAGCCTGCGGTAGTCGAACCTCCCGGGCTGTTAATGAACATCTGAATATCCTTCTCCGGCTCATCCGCCGCGAGGAACAGCAACTGGGCAATAATGCTGTTAGCCAGCCCGTCATCGATTGCCGCACCCACGAATACAATCCGGTCCTTCAGCAGCCGGGAATAGATGTCGTAGGAACGCTCTCCTCTAGCCGTCTGTTCAATCACATAGGGTATTACACTCATTCTGGTGTGCCTCCTCTGATCTGTCTTAGTGTGGATACCCTGTAAACGGTCAGCCCGCGCGAAAAGATACGGAAGGCGGAAGAGTTGCGGAAATAACGGGAGTGCGTATCTTTTACATTGTGCCGTTCGTTTATATAATAGAAGCAACACAACCCATCGAAGGAGAGGGCCACTATGACGATGCTTGAACATCACCGGATACCGGATACAATAGCTATGGATACAAGACATCTGCAGGAGCTGGGAAAAACGCTGCAGCGCTACTGCCTGTCGCTCACCCGCTCCCGCTTCGACGCCGACGATCTGGCGCAGGAGACCTGGGCCAAAGCGCTGGGCTACTGCAAATTCACCATCAGCCCCAATCCCGAAGCCCTGCTGCTGCGGATTGCCAAGAATACCTGGATTGACGCCTCCCGCCGCCAGGGGTCGCTCATCCGTGCCATGGAAAGGTCTGGAGTGTCATCCGATCCAGCTTCTGCGGCGGCAGCCCTAGAGGAGCTGACCGAGATGGAGCTGACCTTTCAGGCGCTGCTCGCCCATCTCTCGCCGCCGCAGCGGACCGCCTGGGTCCTCCGCGATGTGCTGGGGTATTCAGCCGCCGAGTCCGCCGGACTCTTGGCAACCACGGAAGGCGCGGTCAAAGCTGCGCTGCACCGTGCACGCCAGGCCTTGAGCAAGGTCCGGGAGGAGCTGATCCAGTATGAAGGCCCCGCGCTTCCGCAGGATGCCGATTACCGGGGGTATTTGCGGGCTCTAGCTGAGGCTTATGAGCAAGGGCGGATTCCAGTATTGCTGGAGCTGCTCCGCCAGGAGAACGCCGGGGAGGTAACCGCTGCTGTAAGCACGTTTACGGTTCAGTCCTTGTATTCCATGTATACAGACAACGCGAGATACGCCTATACCCATGGAGCGCCTGCATACGGTGAGCTTCGGATGGCTGCATAATACGGATGAATGGAGCAGTAGCTCTGACTATAGCTTAGGAGAGGTGATCCCATGAAGAAGGTGCTTGTGCTTGGAGGGACGAGATTTTTCGGCAAAAGGCTGGTGGAGCTGCTGCTCCAGGACCAGGACAGCGAGGTCACCATTCTGACCCGGGGCCTAACAGAGGATTCCTTCGGTGAGCGTGTCACCCGGCTGGCCGCGGACCGGACGGATGAAGCGGCGCTTGAGCAGGCTGTCGGGGACACTGTATGGGATATCGTCTACGATAACATTTGCTACACGCCGGATGAGGCGGCGGCGGCTGTGCGGATCTGGGCGGGGCGGGCCAAGCGGTATATCCTGACTTCCAGCTTATCCGTGTACGATCCGCAGCAAGAGGCGCTGGCTGAAACGGACTTCGATCCCTGGCATTATCCGCTGAAGTCTGGCGGGAAGACGGATATCAGTTACCAGGAAGGCAAAAGACAAGCCGAAGCCGTTCTGCTCCAGACAGCCGATTTCCCGGTGGCTGCGGTACGTTTTCCGATTGTGCTGGGCACGGATGATTATACGCGCCGGTTGCATTTTCACATCGAGCATGTTCTGGCGGGAAGGCCGGTTGGCATCCCTAATCCGCAGGCGGAGATCTCGTTCATCCGTTCGGATGAAGCGGCTGATTTCCTGCATTGGCTGGGCCGGGAAGGCTCAGCCGTCACGGGACCGGTGAACGCCTGCTCGGATGGCACCCTGACCATCGGCGGAGTGATCTCCATCATCGAGCAGATCACCGGAAGAGCGGCTGTCGTCCAGAGGGAGGCGGCGGAAGCGGACCAATCGCCTTTTGGCATCGGTGCATCGTGGTTCATGGATACGGCAAAAGCCCGCAGAGCGGGCTTCAGCTTCCTGTCCTTATCCGAGTGGTTCCCGGAGCTGGTCTCTTCGCTGACCCATTCACTTCGCCAGGACCAGTAGCTCCTCCTCCAGCTCTTTGGAGATCTCTTTATCAGGTTCGTTAACAAGCGTACTCAGGCCGGGCGCAGGCTTATCTTGCACCGGTATTCCTGCAGGCAGGGGCTGGTGAATTCCGGCTTCTGCCCTTTTTGCTGTCTGTTCCGTCTGCTTCGTATGCATCTCCCGCTGTAGCTTGGGCTGGATTTCCCCGGCAGTCTCCGCTTCCTGCTGCTCTTCCGATTTCTGCACCATCCCGCGAACCTTTGGAGCTGCATGTGCTGAACTTGGATCTGAACCCGGGTCCGAATCTGGGTCTGGCTCTAGCTCAGACGCTGCTCCCAGCTCGAATCCGGCCTCAGCAGTCTCCGATATTTTGAACACATTGATCTCCCGGAACAGCCGCTGCGAGATTTCATTAATCTCCCCGGCCTGCCTGGCGATGTCCCCGATGGCCTGATCCTGCTGGGTGCTGGAGGCGTTCACCTCCTGAACTCCGGCCGCCGTCTGCTCAGCTACAGCCGCAACAGAATGTACAGATTCGGCAAGCCGCGAATTGAGGGTACGCGTCTGTTCCACCTTGTGGTGAATTTGCCCGATCTGTATGCTGATGCCTGTAATCGATTCGTCGATAGCGGCGAAGGAAGCCAGGGTCTGTTCCACCTGATGGTCCTGCTGCTCCAGACGGTCCCGGGTCTCCATCATATGTCCCTGGAAATCCGCCATACCGGCCCCAAGCTCCTGAATAATCCTGCTGATAAGTACCGAGGAGTCATTCGTCTGTATGGACAACTGCCGCACTTCATCGGCAATCACGGCGAAGCCTTTGCCTGCTGCCCCCGCCCTGGCAGCTTCAATCGCTGCGTTCAGTGAGAGTATATTCGTCTGCTTCGAGATTTCGGTGATCGAATGGGTAATACGCGAGATATCCTTGGACTGGCTCACCAGCTTGTCCAGCGCCCCGTAGACCTTGCTGATGGACACCCGGGAATCCTGGGAGCTCTGACGCAGCGCCGTAACGGTCTCCGAGCCCTGCTGCCTGTTCCGGTTAGCGGCTTCACTCGTAGTCAGCATGACATCCGTATAATCGGTAATCTCCTGAACCCCGCAGGCCAGCTCCTCCAGCAGCTGTGAGCTCTGCTCCGACTGGACAGCCTGCTGGTCTGCTCCAAGCGAAATCTCCTGGATGGTTCTGACAATATTCTGGTTCGTATGCGCTGTAACGGCCGAAGACCCCTGAAAAGATTGCGCGTAATCGGCAAGCGAGCCTGCCGCTGACAAGGTCTGCCGCAGCATCCCCTGTACCCTGCTGACCATATGGTCGAAATGATGGCTCAGTTGTCCCAGCTCATCATTGTACGGGGAGTTAATCTGCTGCCGCAAATCGCCCTCCGCGATCTGTCTGAGCGCCGCCTGCAGCTTGCGCACCGGTGACAGGAACGAGCGGATCAGCAGCCAGGCGAGCACCAGCATGAACAGGGATACTGCGATCGCAGCGTACGTCACGATGGATACCGTATCATCCAGCAGGGCGAAGGAGACCCCCTGGGCCTGATCAGCATTGGCAGCAGCAGCGGTGTACAGCTCACCGTTAGTCTTCAGCATGTCCTGATTCAGCGCAAGCGCCTTCGTATGTATACCATCGATTTTCTCCAAAACACTTAGCGGGTCAAGGGTCTCGTCCGACATTGTGGTTACCAGTTCCTTCGTCAGAGCGCTGTATTCTGCGGCCTGGGCAGACAGCAGCTTATAGCTCGCAGAAGCAGGCGTACCCAGCCCAAAATTTACCTTGGCCAGCTCCGTGGACAGCTGCTGCTGCTTCTCCTTCAAGGGCTCTGCCTGCTCCAGGTCACTGGATTCCGCCAAGGAAGTCTCCGCACGGTTCAGCTCCTGCAGCTGCTGGGTGATGGTTGAGACCGTAATTCTATTCTCCATTTCGCTCTTCTGCCGTTCCATGGATCGCTCGACCTGCTTGATTTTATGTCCCTGGTACACAGCCACGCCCAGAAAAATAAGTGTAATCGCCGAGAAACTCAAGATCAGCTTCCATTTCATCGAAAAGTGCAGCCGCTTCCCCTTCAAAAGTATCATCCCTTCATATCAAGCCTGATTATGCAATAGGTATATTATGCTAATAACCTCATTGTAAAAGCCGGATATTAATTACTCTCTCAAGTTGTGTATGCGCAGCGTAAAGAATGTGTTGCGAAAGTGTTAACAAAGCGGCAAAATTTAAGGAATTAGGAGAAGTTGCATAATGTGCAGGATTTCGATCGGGCAGAGGGCAGACAGAGAGCCGGAAGCAGAAGACAGAAGGGAATGAACCATATCTATGAGTAGCGAAAATAGACTTGAAGCTGCAACGAGAGAAGATTTGAGAAAGTGGCTGTTGGTGAACAGTACGACGGAGGGGTGTTGCTGGGTAGAGGTCAGTCTGAAGCCACTCCCGGGGACAATACTGTATCTGGACGCCGTGGAAGAAGCGCTGTGCTTCGGCTGGATTGACGGGGTGAAGAAGGTGAACGCTGAAGGCAAGCTGATGCAACGGCTGTCTCCACGCAGCAAACGGAGTTCATGGACTGAGCTGAATAAGGAACGTGTCCGAAGGCTGGAGAAGCTGGGGCTGATGCGCGACGAGGGACGGCGATGCCTGCCGGATATGGATGTCGGAGCTTTTCGAATCGATCCCTTGATTGAACAGAGATTGAAGGAGGACGAGCAGGTGTATCGCCATTTTCTGGCCTTTCCGGCGCTGTATCAGCGGGTGCGGATCGACACCATTCAGAGCTATATCCGCCAGCCGGAGCTGTTCCAACGTAGATTGGACAAATTCATAGAGAACACCAGAGTTAACAAAATGTACGGCCAGTGGCATGACAACGGGCGTCTGCTTGATTATTAGTTCTGCTGTACTCCTATAGCGTTCTGGAGGGATTCCGCAAACGGTACGGGTAGATGTAGATGTGCGACTTGAAAGTATGCGATTTGAAAGTAACTGGGGTTTACTTCTAGACGATACGGAATTAGTTGGACAAATGCAGCTTAATCTGGCTCAGTTGGAGCGTTCGCGGAAATTAATTGGATTTATGACATTTATTCTTGTGCAAACTCCCTCTAAGGCTCTGATGCCAGCATATTAAGTGCCTTTTTTCCAACTACGATTGGGTGTGGTCCCTTCCGCCCCTGAACAAGTGCCTAAAATCCAACTGTTCCCTGAGGGAGGGGCTGAGGTTGACGGTGAGGCTGGTGCTGAGGCTAATGCAGATACATTTGTAGATGCTGATGCAGCTGCTGGTCCAGGCCCTGGCGCAGACGTTGACGCAAGTGTGATATAGTGCGGGTGCTAGTGTGAGTGTATACGGAAAACCGAATACATTTACTATTAATGTTACTGGCGTGGAGCAGACGCTGGCGCAACAGCCATCCCCTTGCTCAGCCCATGCCACCCCCGCCCTCTGCAATCGTTCAACTTGAGCGATTCACTTCCAAATCATAACAGGCCCCCGTAACCGGGGGCCTGTGCTCACCTTACCGCCGCTCACTCACTCCCGGCGGTACACCCAGCCGCCGGCCTGGCACAGCGCCGTCAGTGCAAGCCCGCCGCCACCCGGCCCGGTACGGCGGATCAACGCCAGATCCGCCGGCGCTCCGGCCGCCAGGCCCGCGGCCGCAGGCAGGGCCATGAAGCCTGCCGGATGCACGGACGCCATGTCCCAGGCGTCCGGCAGGCTGGCCAGGCCCGCGGCGCTAAGGCGCGCGATGTGGCGCAGCAGCATCTGCGCCGAACCCGCCAGCAGCCCGGGCTCGCCGGCGAGATGCAGCCGGCCCGCCGGGGTCAGCACGACACGGCCGCCGACCGGCGTGTCGTAGCTGCCGGGCGCAAGCCCGGCGAGGGCAACGGCATCGCTGACCAGCAGCGCCCGCCGGCCCTTGACCTTCATCGCCACCTTCAGCACCTCATCCGGGAGGTGGAAGCCGTCGGCGATCAATGTGCACCACAGCTCATCTGCGGCGAGCTGGGCCCACAGATAGTTCGGATGGCGCGGCAGCATAGCATGGGCGCCATTGCCCAGATGCGTGGACAGCCGCGCTCCGGCGGCAACCGCCCCGGCAATCTGCGCAGCATCCGCTGACGTATGCCCGATGGAGACCGTCACTCCCCGCCGTACGCAGTGGCGGATGAATTCCGCGCTCCCCTCCCATTCGGGGGACAGCGTCACAATGGAGATTCGCCCGCCTGAAGCCTCCTGCCACTGGTCGAACAAGGCCGTATCCGGCGGACGGATATGCTCCAGCGCATGTGCCCCGCGCGGCCCGTCCTCCGGCGAGAGAAACGGGCCTTCCAGATGGATGCCCTTGATCGTCGCAGCGCTGGCCTCATCCTCTTCACAGGCCCGGGCAATCGCCCGCATCGCTCCGAGAATCGTATACGGAGCGCCGGTAATTACAGTCGGGTAGAAGCCGGTCACCCCCTCCCGCCACACCGCGCGGACCGCCTTCTTGACATCCTCTGCCCCCAGTGCCGGATGATTGAAATCATATCCGCCATAGCCGTTAATCTGCAGATCCACCAGGCCCGGCGCAACAATTGGAAGCCCCTCCCGTTCCTCCAGCGGCAGCTCCCGTATGCCCAAGGCTTCAATGGCAGCAATCGCCCCATCCTCCACGTGAACCCGAACGGGTTCGCCTGTCCGGTAATGCAGTGCGTCAATGTTCATGAGAAGACCGCCCCGAAGGAGTCGGTGTCCACGAACATCCGGCAATCCCCGTGCTCCCGCAGGATGGTCGACGGACATGCCGTGGAGATGGATTCATGCAGTGTGCGGGTAACCGCACCGCGCTTGGAAGCGCCCGGCACCATGCAGAACAGCCATTGCGCAGACAGCAGGACCGGAATCGTCAACGTTAAGGCCTGCTGCGGCACTTCCGCCAGGCTGGGGAAGCACCCGTCATTCACCTGCTGGTTCCGGCAGACCTCATCCAGTACTACCAGCTTCACAGGAAGCGGGTCATTGAAATCTGCCACGGGCGGATCATTGAAGGCCAGGTGACCATTCTCCCCGATGCCAAGGCAGACGATATCGATCGGCGCTTCCGCCAGCAGCCGTCCGTAACGCTTGCATTCGGCTTCCGGGCTGGCGGCAGGGTTCAGATAATGGACCGTTCCCGGCCGTACCTTGCCAAACAGCGCCTCCCGGAGGAAGCTGCCGAAGCTCTGCGGAGAGCCTGCCGGCAGGCCGATATATTCATCCATATGGAACGCGGTAATCCGGCTCCAGTCCAGATCCGGCGCAGCGGCAAGCTCAGCAAGAAATTCATTCTGGGAGGGTGCAGCGGCGAACACGATCCGCACCTGTGCCTTGGAGGCCAGCAGCGCCCGGATGGCCGCCGCTGCTTCACGCCCGGCAGCAGCTCCGAGCTGCGAGCGGTTCTTGTATACGCGGACAAGCATAGCGCCCGACAGTTCCGTATGAATCGGTTTGATGCTCAGCATGGGTATTGCCTCCTTGTGCCTAATGTCTGTGCAGACCGGCTGCCTTCCTCCCCCCGGAACTCTCCGGGCGTAGTGCCTGTATGCAGCTTGAAGAGCTTCGTGAAATAGCTTTTATTCTCATATCCCAGCTGCTCCGCTACCTGCTCCACACTTTGCGGAGACTGGTCCAGCCATTCTTTAGCTTGCTCCATTTTGGTATGGGTGACATAGTGGATGAAGCTCATTCCGGTTTCTTTTTTGAACAGGCGGCTGAAATAGCTCGAATTCAAATGCGTGTATTCCGCCACCTCCTCCAGGGTGATTTTGCGGTTCAGATGGCGGTCTACATACTGCTTCACCTTCTTGATCTCATCCCGGCGGGTCTCCTGGTACATCTCCCGGATCACCGGCAGGCGTTCGCTGAAGAACTGCTGAGACCATTCCTCCAGATGATCAATATGATCAATGGCCGTCAGGGTATCATGCAGAACCTCCAGGGAAAAGGTGGACTGGTATTGCTGGCGGGCCATCAGACGCATCTGGTTATCGTAGAGCAGCTTGAGCATCCACTCCTTCACCTGGCGCGGCGCATACCGTCTGGCACGGATGGTATCCATCCATTTCGACAGCAAGGCCGCAAGCCTGTCCGCCGCTTCCTCCAGGAAGGCCTCACGGATCTCCTGCGCCGCTTCGGCATAATGGAGAAACAGATCCTCCTCCGTGAACGGCGGAAGCGTCTTCAGGCCGTTCAGCTCTCCCGGCTTCAGATAGAAGGCATATTCGCGGCCTTGGCTAAGCAGATCAATAATACCCTCCCGGAAATGCCCGCCGCCCGCCGGTATACATAAATATTGAAAGGAAGCCGTAACTCCCGGCAGCGCTTGAATGGCGGAACGAAGCCTGCCCAGCATGGAGATATGGCCTGAGTCCGCTCCATTGCCCATACCGCCGCTGAAGACCAGCACACAGTCGCGGCCGCTGTAAGGCAGGCACACGGCAGCGGTATCCTCCTGCCGCACGGCTTCGGCGGCGGATTCCACCCATGACATTAGTGCAAGCTCCTCCGCTTCATTCTCACCGGCGTTGCCGCTGATCCGGCAGAGCACGGCTACATGGGCCGTGAGATCCGGCATAATTCCCAGCTCGGCGGCGTCTGCCCGCCATTCGCTGTCCGGCAGCTCGCGGGCAGCGATTCTCCGCAGCACACTTTGCTTCAGCAACACCTTCTGATGCTCGGCCATGCTTTTCCACTTCAGCGTTTGGGCTTTGTCCGCATCCCTGCGGCGCAGATCCTCGCCCAGCTCCCGCAGCAGCCCGGTAATCAGCTCGCGGCTGATCATCTCCTTCAGGATATAGTCGCTCACCATCAGCTTCACCGCCTGCTGGGCATATGTGAAATCATCCATGCAGGACAACACCACCACACGCAGCTCTTCGCTGCGCAGCTTCAGCTCGCGGATCAGCTCCAGACCATCCATATAGGGCATGCCAATATCCGTAATGACAATATCGGGCATATCGGCCTGTGCTTTCTCCAGGGCAACCAGACCATTCTTGCAGGCCGAATGCAGCGTTAATCCAAGCTCGTCCCAAGGAATCATTGCCGAGAGAAAGTCCAGTACCGGCTGATCATCATCCACCAGCATTACGCTATACATCGCTTCCACGCTCCCTTTCATAGCCTTGATCCGGAATCTCTTCAGGCAGCACGAACCGGAAGGTCGTCCCTTGTCCGGGCAGGCTGTCAATCGTGATCTGGAAGGCTGCACCGTAAGTCAGATACAGCCGCTCATAGACATTGGACATGCCGATATGGGCCAATCTGCTGGACGGCATCGCTTCCTTCTCCTGCCATTCAGAGCTTAACTCGGCGCGCAGGCGGTCCAGGGTCACCTCATCCATCCCCTGTCCGTTGTCTTCGATCTCGATGAGCAGCCGGTGATCCTGCGTCCGGGTCCGGATCAGAATACGTCCGCTCTCCTGATGCAGACCATGAATGTAGGCATTCTCGATGACCGGCTGCAGCAGGAACCGGGGGATCTTCACGCCAAGGCTCTCCGAAGTACAGTCTGTATCCAGCGACACCTCCTCGGACTGGCGGAAATTCAGCAGCTCCACATAACTCCTGACAATATGCAGCTCATCATGCAGGGTGGTGTACTCGTCCCGCTGCTGAATGGTCATCCGCAGCAGCCGGGAGAGCGAGAACAGCAGCTCCGCATTCTCCTCATCGCCCCGCATCATGATGCGCAGGCGGATCGAATTCAGAATATTGAACAGGAAATGGGGATTGATTTGCGATTGCAGCATGGCCAGCTCGGCCTTGCGCTTCTGCGCCTGCTCCACCTTGATCTGGATAATCATCCGCTCCACCCGGTCCAGCATATGGTCGAAGGACTTGCCCAGCCGTCCGATCTCGTCATAGCCGCGGACGCCTGAGCGGATGCCCAGCTCTCCTCTGTCCACCCGTGCTGCCACCTGATCCAGCCGGATCACCGGCTTCGTGAACTGCCGGACCAGCAGAACCAGAATCAGCAGGAAAAAAGCGCCTGATACGATCTGCACGGCACTGCTCCAGCGGTGGGTGGCACTGATCTGGCTCACGGCCTCACGGTATGGCGACAGGCTGACAATCCGGTAATTCCCGTAAGGAATCTCCAGGCTGCTCAGCAGATATTGCTCGCCCCGGTAATCCATAAACCCGGAACCTTCTGAATGCTTCACAGCATCCATAAGCGCGAACGGCCGGCCCAGCCGGGTCTTGTCCCTGGCGGCAAGAACGGTTCCGTCAGGCGCAATCAGCAGCGTCTCCTGGCCCTGCCGGTTGTCATTAAAAATCTGGCTGATCCGGCTCTCGGCGATGCTGATGATCAAGGTAGCATAGGTTGAATTGGAGGACAGCTTGAGATTCCTGGCAATGGTCAGCACCTGCGGGCTGCTTGGGGCAGCGGTCGGAATATAGTTGGCAAGCACACCCGCCCAATACAGCTCGAAGGCAGGCTGCTGGCGGGCTTGTTCCATCCAGGGCTGCTTCAGCAGTGCGCCGATATCCAGCTTGGCGTAAGCATAGTTTGAATAATATTGTCCATCTGAGGTGAGGACGGTGACGAACGTTTTTTCCATCATGGAAGTGACGCTGTTCAGCTTGTCCGTAACCTCTTTGAAATCGAGAATGTGCTTGGCGGTATCAGGCTCGTGCAGCTTATTGCGCTGCCAGTTTTCTTTGAGAATAAGAGTGATGCCGGGGTCGAACTGGATATAATTCGCCACCAGCACCATATTGCTGAGAAGGTTAGAGATATATAGGCTCTCCTGCTCCAGCGAACGGCGTTCATTCTGAATCACCTGGGAGCGGAGGATATGCTCGGTGTAGGAATTGGAGATATACAAGGTAATAGAGGCGGGAAGCAGCAGACAGAGCAGAGAAGCGACGAGCAGCTTATTGCGAAAACCGAGTCTCCATCCTCTAGGCAGCAATGGCAATCCTCCTTCACAATCAGACTATCGTTTTCTATGCCTCTATCATATCAGCTTTCCGCCTCCAGCAGCTCATTTCAATCTATTATTCCGGGTAAAAAAGGGCTATTCAGCGCTTCCAATTTTTACTTGTTGGCGTCTACAATCTTCTGCAGCTCAGCCTGCGCCTTCTTGATGGTGGTCTCCAGATCCTGCTGTTTCAGGATGTACAGCTCGGTTTCTTTGGTAAAGGCTGTTTCCAGCTCGCCTTGATAGGTCGGCGGCACGCTGAGCGGTGCGGGCTTGGCATTCTTAATTACATAGGCCAGTGAGGCTTCGTCAATCTTGTCGGGGCTCATGGCACCCGATTTGACGCCGGCAATGAACTTGTCCACATCCTGCTTCTTCCACGCGGAATATACATTCTGCATCTGCTCGCCCTCTGTGGAGTACCAGCGGATGAAATCATAGGCTTCCTGCTGATGTCCCGACTTCTCCAGGATACCTACATAGTTGCCGTTGGCAATGCTGACTCCCGCAGGTTGTCCGGCACTATTGGACGGCATCGGAGCGAACGCGGTAGTGAAGGTTGCAGGGAATTCTTCCGACCCGCCTGCTTCGCCGATCATCCAGTTGCCGGTCACGATCATCGCGGCATGTCCGGTGAAGAATTCCGAGCGGTACGCGAGCTTCTGGGAGATGGTGTCGGCATACGGCACCGCTACTCCCGATGCCTCTGCCTTGCTGCGCAGCTCCAGGGACTGGCGGATACCCGCACTATCGATGTTTACGACACCGTTGTTGACCAGATTATTGTCCTTCTCCTGGTTGATGACGGCCAGCTCCCAGTACATAGCCCAGGTATGGAAATACGTACCGAAGGTCTTGGACGGCCCGGTGCCGCTGGTCAGCTTAGCTGCGTAATCAAGGTAATCGTCCCAGCTCCATTCGGTGGGAACGGCTAAGCCCGCCGCATCCAGCTTGTCCTTGTTCAGCAGGACGAAATAATTCTCCAGCGTATCCGGCAGGGCATACACTTTACCGTCAACGGACGGATCAACCGTATACTCATCTGTCAGCGTGATGCCTTCCTTGCTGATCAGGTCATTCAGCGGAGCCAGCAGTCCGAGTCCGGCACGCTGTGAATAATCGGTTGCCCCCGGCATGAATACCACATCCAGGTTCTCGCCGGATGCGACGAGCAGATCCAGCTTCTTCATTCCGGCCACTGAATCACCGTTGTCAGCCAGCTCCACGTATTCCAGTGTAATTCCCGGATGGGAATCCTCGTACGCCTGCAGAATCGGTTCCATATCCGCCGCAGGCGACCAGTTGGCGACTTTGATCGTTACCGGTTCTGCTGAAGGTGCGGCACTCTCCCCCGCCTCCGGTGCAGCCGTGCTGCCGGAAGTGGGAGATGCACCATTTGTGTTGTTTGAGTTGCCGCAGCCCGCCAGGGCTACCAGAAGCACGATGATCCATACCAAAGCGAACACATTCTTTTTCATAACTAACACCCCTTCTAATGTGGTCTACAGTTCCATGCAGTTCTCATGCACTTCCTGACCGTCCTATCCGCCCGCCTGTCTTCCGGTTATGCAGCTTCCGGGAACTTGCCAGCCCTCACCCCTTCACCCCCCCCAAGGAAATACCTTCGATTACCTGTTTCTGCCCGAGGATGAACACGACCAGCAGCGGGACAATCGCCGAGACCGAAGCCGCCATGATGAGCGAATAGAAGGCCCCGTTGCGGTCAGCGAAGGCATTCATGCCAAGCTGAAGGGTATAGAGTGTCTTGCTGTTCAGGAAGACCAGCGGCGTCTGAAAATCATTCCAGGTCCAGATGAACCGCAGAATGGCATAAGTGGCAATGGCGGGACGGACCAGCGGGAACAGAATCGAGAGGAAGATACGGATATGTCCCGCGCCGTCGATCTGCGCCGATTCGATATACTCATTCGAGAGTGAGGCAAAAAACTGGCGGAGCAGAAAGGTGCCCAGCACGCTGAACCCGCCAAGCAGGATCAGGCCCAGATGCGTATCGTACAGGCCGGTGGAGCGGAAGATAATGAACAGCGGCACCAGCGTGGCTTCCGCAGGAATCATATAAGTCGCCAGCACCAGTACGAAAAGTGCATTTCTGCCGGGGAAGCGGATTTTGGTGAAGCCATAGGCCGCCATGCTGGACACCGCTACGGAGAGAAGTGTCGTGAGCGCCGTGACTTTAATCGAGTTCCAGTAATACAGGGTGAAGTTTGCTTTGCCGAACCAGACGGAATGATAGTTGAACGCCGCCCTCCATGTCTGCGGAATCCATTCGATCGGATATTTGAACACATCGGCCTCAGGCTTGAGCGAAGCGGACAGCATCCATATAAAAGGGAGCAGAAACACAATGCCCAGCAGTGCCATGATCAGGGTGATGATGGCTTTTCCCCAGTCCAGATTGCCTATTCTCACAGGTATGTGCCTCCCTTATCTAGTAATTGACCCAATAACGCTGTCCCAGCCACTGCAGGCCGGTAATGGCAAGCACGATGACGAACAGAATCATGACCATGGATGAAGCATAACCGGTCTGAAGATCGACAAATGCGGTCTGGTACATATCGTACACTACGACAGAAGTGGAGTTAGCCGGTCCGCCGTCCGTCAGCACCTTGACCAGGGCGAAGGATTTGAAATTGCCGATAATGCCGGTCACGAGCAGGAAAAAGGTCGTCGGCGTCAGCAGCGGAAAGGTAATGGAGCGGAACTGGGCGAGCTTGGAGGCGCCGTCAATCGTCGCCGCTTCATACAGGTCGGCAGGGATATTCTTGATCCCGGCAATGTAGATAATCAGCGAGACCCCAAGGTCAATCCAGATCATCAGCAGCATGACCGATGGAAGCGCATACGTTGGATCGGCCAGCCATTTGGGCGGATTGTCCACCCCGATCGCCGACAGGAAACCGTTGACCGGACCGTACGAAGGATGGAAGAGTACCTGCCACACTACCGCCACAGCAACTACACTGGATATCTGGGGCATGAAGTAGATGACCTTGAAGGCACCCGGCGCATATACATGACTCGTGATAATTACCCCGAGGATCAGCGCGATCGCCATCCCGACGGGTACGGCCAGCAGCATAATGAAGTTATTGCCCAGCGACTTCAGGAACACCTCATCCTGGAACAGCTGGCGGAAATTATCGAGGCCGCTCCAGCGGATCTTATCAAACCCGGTAACGAACGACCATTTGGTGAAGCTGAGCATGAAGGAGAATATCATCGGAATAAGCGTAAATACCAGCACCCCCAGCAGCATGGGACCGGTGAAAAAGTAGCCCATCCCCGCTTCTATCCGTTTTCTTTTTCTGCTGCCGGCGGTTGGTGTCTGATGGGACTGCGGTAAGGTAACTGACGTCTTCAAAGGCTCTGTCCCCCCTCTTGCGTGATCTTATCTCTCATTATAGAAAAGCAAAGAATTTTACATAAGTCACGATCCTGACCCGTTCAGAAAAATTTTTACCTGCCGCAGACGTGAGTTGTCCATTAGAGCGTCTGGCCCGGCATAACGGACTGAGGCGCGCTTATTCCGGATGAAAGTCTCCACTTTGGCCAAGGAACGGACCCCATGGTCCTTATTCTTGGAATTTCTACTTTAAAACATCTTATAGAGAGACGATAAGGGCTACTCCGTCCGTTAAACCGCAAAAAGTGGCGTTTTCCAGGGAGTAGGGGCTCTCAGGTCCGTTAGAAGCAAACTCATCGGCCGGTGCAGTTTCATTTTACGGAACCTCAGGGATCTGATCCTATTCACAGATTACATCTGATGCTGCTCTATGACATCCGGTTGGCCAAATCGGTCAAAAACGGTGAGGATTTGCGCAAAATAGTTGATTTACTTGGTTTGCCCGCTTTGTTATCTTCTAGGCAAGCACAATGCATATGCTTACAAAACTTAAAGCTTATGCTTACCAAACTTAAAGTTTATGCTTCCGAAGCCAGTTTTGCGAAGAGACTCGGGGGGCTTGTGCTTACAAAACTTTTAGGAGGAATCCAGATGAACGCCAAGCCAGATATTATGTCCGCTTATATGGATACTATTGTTGAGCTGCTGAATGAGATCCGGAACGAACCGCAGGACAAGCTGCAGCAGGTGGCAGAGCTGCTTGCGGATCATATCGCACAGGACAAGCTGGTCTACCTCTACGGCCCGGGCGGCCATTCCAATATGAATGCGACTGAGGTCTTCTTCCGCGCCGGCGGCCTGATGCATATCAGCGCCATATTAGATGAAGGCACAATGATCTCGAACGGCGCCCTGCGCTCGATGGCCGTTGAACGCACTCCCGGCTACGGAACGCTTGTTATTGAAGATAACCGGCTGGGCGAGGGCGATATTCTGATTCTTGCCAATGCTTACGGCATTAACACCGCCTGTGTCGATGCGGCAGTAGAAGCCCGGCGCCGGGGAGTCACAACGATTGCCGTTACTTCGGTCGGCCATGCTGAAGCTACGCCTAAGGATCATATTGCCCGCCACCCTTCAGGGCAGAATCTGTATGAGCTGTGCGACTATGTCCTGGACAGCAAGGTGAAGCCCGGTGACGCTGCGCTGCATATTGACGGGATTGAACCGAAGATGGGTTCGACCTCCACCTTCGCCAACGCTTTTCTGCTCAATTCCCTGATGATGACTACAGCGGCCTGTCTCGGAGCGAAAGGGATCGAGGTGCCGGTCTGGCGCAGCGGCAACGCTCCCGGCGGGGATGAGTGGAATAACCGCTTCATTGAACGCTTCAAAGGCCGGGTCCGCTGGCTATGAACCTTCAGCTGATTCCAGAGCCTCAGGTGGTGCAGAGCCGGGGACCCGAGCCGGTCAGCGGTATTCGCGGCTGGACGGTGCAGCTTCAGCTCCCCGTGAAGGATGTCCGGCTGCTCACGGCAGCGCAAAGGATATTCACAGAGGTGACGGTGCGTACTACGCATGACGGCAGCGGTGTATTCTCCCTGGTCACGGACGGTACCCCGCTCAACCCGCTGCTGGCCCGGCGGGTTGAGGGCAAACATGACGGCTACGTGCTGATTACAGACACGGACCGGATTGAGCTGTATGCGCTCAGTGCGTCAGGCCTGTTCTACGGGCTGAAGACGCTGGAACAACTGCTCCATACAGGCGGCGATAGGGTACCCGCCCTGACCATTGCCGACTGGGCGGAGCTGAAGCTGCGCAGCGATTATCTCGATCTGCGCACGGTCTATCCGACCTATGAGCATATCCTGGAGTATATCGCGGAGCTGGCCGATTATAAGATCAATACGCTGGTCATTGAATATGAAGACAAGCTGCCCTTCCGTAAGCTGGGCTTCCTGCGCCATCCTGAGCTTGCCTTCAACGAAGAAGAACACCAGCGGCTGCTGAAGGCCGCACATGACCACTTCGTCACCGTGATTCCGAAGCAGCAGTCCTTCGGCCATCTGGAATATATCCTGAAGCATCCGGCTTATATCGGTCTGCGCGAGGTCCCGGAGACGGTCTCGGAGCTGTGCCCGCACCGCCCAGGCTCCTTCGAGATGATGGCCGGCATTCTGGAGGAAGTAGCTGCCCTGCATCCCCACAGCGACTATCTTCACCTGGGCTGCGATGAGGTCTGGACCCTCGGCACCTGTGAAGACTGCAAGCGGTCCGGGCTTACCCCGGAGGCTTCGTTCATCCGCTTCGTCAATCAACTGGCGGAGAAGACGGTCAGCCTTGGCAAGCAGCCGATGATCTGGCATGATATGATTATGCACGCTACTGCGGAAGAGATTGCGGCGCTGGACAAACGGATTGTAGTCGTCGTCTGGATCTATGGCGGACACCGGATGAAGGCCGATGCCCGGCTGATTCTCCATAAGCTGCGGGATGCGGGCATCGAGACTCTCGGCGCTTCCTCTGTCCGCTGCTGGGATGATAACGGGGACCAGAATTATCCGGTCATCCATAACCGGGTCAAGAATGTGCTGGACTGGATTGAGCTCGCCCGCTCCGAGCAGCTGGGCGGCATTATTCATACGAATTGGGGTTGCCCGTTCTCGCTGGGCAGTCCTTACGGGCTGTTCGAGACCTCGCGTTATCCGGCCTTCCTGGCCGCAGAGCAGAGCTGGAATGCCGGGGCAGATCTCTCTACCTTCCTGGTCCGGTTTCTGCACCGCTTCCACGGACTGCCCGCCGCTCTCCTTAGCGGGGAAGAATGGGCAGATTATGCGGTAACCGACTATTATGCCCTGATCCCGCAACTGCTGCCTGAGGTGAGGAAGAACCGCTTGACCGCCGAGCTGATCGACGCCATGATCCAGTATGAGATTCCGGCGCAGCGCCGTTCCCCGCTGCATACCTTCCTCTTCCGGGGCGCGATGTCGCCGCACAGTGAGGAAGTGCTGACCTTCCTCCGGGACAAATACAGGAGCGGATACGGAGATCTGCGGAGAGCCAAGCTAAGAATGCAGACCGTGCTTGCCGAGCTGCTTCCGCCGCAGATGGCGGAGCTGTTCATCCGCTCCCGCTTCTACCGGCCGGAGCTGTTTGAAGCAGACCTGCATGCCATGATTACCGATCTTGAGATCATAGAACAGAAAGCGGGGGATAGCTGATGCCTGATATGCTTGTAAAGCTGTACGATCTGCCGGACAACGGGGCGCTGCTGGAGCGTCTGCGTGGACAAGGCATTGTTATTAAAAGGGCGATGACCGGAGATAAGCAGGCCATTGTGGATTTTGTCGGCCGCCATTTCACGGAGAGCTGGCGGAATGAATGCGAGGTAGCCTTCGCCCACCTGCCCGTCCACTGCTATATCGCAGTGAAGCAGGGCGAGGTGATCGGCTTCGCCTGTCACGAGGTTGTAATGAAGAATTTCTTCGGCCCGACCGGCGTGCTGGACGATTACCGGGGGCTGGGCATCGGGAAGGCCCTGCTGCTGGAATGCCTGTCCGCGATGCACCAGAACGGCTACGGCTACGCCGTCATCGGCTGGGTCGAGGACGCACAGCCGTTCTATGAGAAGACCGTCGGTGCGATAGCGATCCCTGACTCTTTTCCCGGTGTATTCCGGGACATGATCAAACTGGGCTGAAATCGGCCCTGATGCAGCAAAACAGCGGCACTCCGGGGCTTAACCGTCCCGGGTGCCGCTGTTTGCTGTTGAGCATGTACACCTCCATCAATATATAGTCGGCACCATCCCTCCATCCATGCGGATGGGAGAACCTTTAAAGGCCGCCGCATAAGGACTGCATACGAAGGCAGCCAGCCTGCCGATTTCCACCGGCTTGATGAAACGCTGTAATTCCGATTGCGGCAGATTGGCCGCCATGAATTTCTGCTCTTTTTCTGCAAAAGTTAAATCTTCGTCAGGATACATTCCCTCAATGATGTGATGCACTTTTTCAGAGAGTGTTGGTCCGGGCATGATGGTATTCACTGTAACCTCTGTTCCTGCTGTCACTTTAGAGATACTTTTGGACAGGGACAGCAGCATGGATTTGGTCATCGCATATTGAGGCATTTGTCCTGAGGGCATGACCGCCTCTTCGCTGGCAATGAAGATCACACGGCCATAATTCCTGCTCAACATTCCAGGTAAATATAATTTCGTTAATCCGTTTGCAGCCAGCACATTCGTGCGGAAATACTTCTCCCAGATGTCATCGGCCACTTCCTCATACTGCATCAATTCATAAATGCCCATACTGTTGATCAGAATATCAACGCTGGGGAATTGGGCGAATAAGGCTTGTCTTTGTTCAGGATCGGAAAGATCGGCTGCGGCATTCTGAGGAGCGGTGGCCGGGTAATTCAGCTTCAATTCACGGACAATCTGTTCTACCTCTTCCCTATTCCGCCCATTGACCAGCACGTTGACGCCTTCCTTAGCAAGCTCTATGGCGATGGCTTTTCCTATACCCTTCGTTGATCCTGTAACTAGTGCTGTTGTATTGTGTAATCCCATCTCCATAATGCACTTCTCCTTATTCATATCTTGTTGTGTTGCGGATAGTGATTATATTATCTTGTTGGGATCGTTCAGTAACTAGCACCTTACGCCAAGCTTCTTGCCGGACACGCCAAAAGTTACAGCTCAGCAAATTCGTGCATTCAGGTGCTCAACTATTCAGGTGTCCATTCAGATGCTCCGCACGCCACTGTGAAGGCGTAACCCCTTCCCAATGGCGGAAGGCACGGAAGAAAGAGTTCTGATCCTCATACCCGGTCAGATACGCCGCCTCTTTAAGATCAAGCGAAGGATTTGCCAAGTACTTCTGTGCCTGCTCATGTCTGACTTGTGTCAGAAGCTGCTTGAAGGTCGTATTCTCGTCAGTCAGCCGGCGCTGCAAGGTCCGCCCGCTCATCGTAAGCTCCTTCGCCACTGTCTGGAGGTCGGGGCATCCACCTGCGAGACAGTGTGCAATGATCACCTTGACCCTCCCGGATACAGAGAAGCTGTCAAGCTGTTCGTCGAGTGAGCGGTCCAGTGCAGGAGCAAGGATCTCCAGCAGTTCTTTGTTATAAGAAACAAAGGGAAGGTCCAGCTGACTTGACAGTAGCGTCAACCGGTTATACTTCCCGCCTGTTTGAATCGCGCAGCCGAAATAAGCTTCAAGCACTTGTTCATCGCCCATGGAGTTGACAAATTCGGCGGCCTGCGCTTTCAAGGGCTGACCCGTCCCCTTTCTTCCAAGCTCCAAGAGAAAAGCCAGCGTGATCCCCGCCAGCACCGGCGGACCGGGCAGCCCTGTAGACCCCCACTCCAGTTCTATGGTGCACTGCCCGTTCTCCTCAGTCATCCGCAGGCTTTCGGGCGGACACATCTGTTTGTACCTGACCATGCGGTGCAAGGCATCGCGGTAGTCACGGGCGTGATACGTCGCTAATACGGCGGGAGGATACTGCGCGGTGTCAAAGGCGGCCGCAAGCCTGGTGATGCCTGACGCAAGATCCCCGGCGAGCTCGGAATACGCCTGCCAGATTGCGAAATATTGGGCAGTGGTAACCGTGGCTTCTGTTGTTATCGTTACAGGGAGCTGTGCCTGGCGGGCTACGTCGCGGGCAGCAATCCCCAGGCGGCTTATTCCTGTCCAGAATCCCGGAGGCATTTTAACGCGTTCAGAGGAACGGGACTTCATAGGTATGGGCCTCCTTTTGCCAGTTGCATATTACAGTGTTATGGTTGTCTTAAGGCCATATAAGAATACTCTTGTGCCCGTGATCATGTCTACCTTAATGTACGGGAATGTACAGCTCTGCCTAATTTCACACATATTTCTTATTTTGTTTTAACATATAGGCATTAGAATGGATTCAGATTATCACTGCACGGTATCCATCATAACTAGTAGGAGGATCAATCATGCCCAATATCTGGATGCATATTGAATTCGGTCAGCAGCTGGCCGGAGAATTCAGCAGCCGTTTCCCGTGTCTCCACCTGCTGGAACAACAGCTGCGGCTCTATAATCTCGGCTGTCAGGGTCCGGATTTCCTGCTATATCACAGCTTTCTTCCTTGGAGACGAGATACCGGGGCACTTCATCTCGGAGACCAGATGCATACGCAGAGTTGCGGGCCTGTACTTGTTGATTTCTGGGAGGCTGCCCGGAGACTTAAAGGAACGGAAGCGGCCCAGGTCCAGCTCTATTTCCTCGGTTTCCTGACCCATCATCTGCTGGACCGCAACCTCCATCCCTATATTAACTGGAAGGCGGGCTATAAGTACCGTGCCCATCAGCGGTTTGAGATTGACCTGGACACTTTGTTCATGAAGCGGCTGCACGGGATGAACACCTGGCAGCACGCTGCCTGGGCCACAATTGACACAGGTGCCCGGCTGCCTGAGCCGGTTCATCGCATTCTTCATGCCACCGCCCTTAAGCATTACCCGGAGACTATGGATCGACTGCCCGCAGAGATCTGGCAGAGCGCGTACCGCGATATGGTGCTGGCTCAGAAATGCCTGTATGACCCGAAGGGCTGGAAGAAGGCTATAACCTGGGGCCGTACCCGCCGGTTGTTCTCACGGAAGCTCACTGCCCGCGAGGAACGGCTGGATTATCTGAATGAGCGGCACTCCCGGTGGCGGCATCCTGCACTATATTCCGAGGTGCAGACCGAATCTGTGTGGGAGCTGTGGGAGGCGGCCCTTGCGGAAGGACGGACTGTGCTCGGAGCGCTTGCCGATTGGCTGGAATGTACGGAGGACTCCGCTGCGGCAAGCCGCAAGCTTGAGCAGTTCACACTGGCACTGGGCAACCGCTCCTACGATACCGGCAAGGATTGCAGCATGAATCTGCAGAATCAATTCGCCGAGCCGATCTGGACAAGTCTCCCTGGGAGTTGAGGTTGAGCCTACCAAACGTCAGCCAACGTCTCTATTACCGCCGCACCCTTTCCCAGCTGAGGAGACGGCTGCCTGCCGCAAACAATTGGAAAAACGTATCTTAATTTCGCCGGTTTCTCAAGAATATCGGGTAAGAAGTGCATTTTGTACATTTATTCCAGTTACTTTTCGCTACTTTGGAGGATATGTGCGAATTAAGTGTTGTTATTCCAACTATTGTTGCAGCAGAGGGCTTTTGGTCATCAGCAAGTGTACAAAATCCACCTATTTCCCTTTACAGTGACTTCTTGCTTGTCTGAACGCCCCTCCTGCTCGCGAACACAATGTATGCTGTTTTTCACATACATTCAGACCGTGTGCCTGCTTGCGAGGTAGCGTCAAGAAGTTTGTGTAAAAGAGTAGAAGTGCCTCCCCCGGGTTACGGGTTGGGATGTAGTGTTTCTGGGGGGAGGGGGAACCCCGACTCCCAGAAACTGGATTTCTCTGTTACGCCTCTTCCGGTGTGGGCAAAGAGGGGTAGCGTGTTTCGAATAGCTCTTTTAGCTTCTTTTTAACGGCATCCACTCCAAAGCCTTGGGCGACCCGCCCTGCATGACGTTCATTGTATTCCAGCATCTCCAGGTACACGATTTTCTCTGCGGCATCCATGTTTGTCAGACTGTTCATCGGTTTCAGACGCTTGCGGATTTCCTTGTTCATCCGCTCGATGGGGTTCGACGTGTAGATCGCTTTACGGATCGACAGCGGATAGTTGTAGAACGTCAGGAGTGTGGATAACTGTTCCTCCCAGGACCTCATTTCCTTCGGATACAGCTTGTTCCACTTCGCTTTGACCGTATCAAAGTTAGCCCGGGCGACCACTTCATCCGGTGCCGTATATACGGTTTTCAACGCCTCCATGACATCGGTTTTGTGCTCCACCCGAATTTTATGAAACGTGGCCCGCACTTTGTGCACTACGCAATGCTGTACATCCGCCTGAGGATAGGTCTCTTTAAACGCCGCATCCAGTCCCGGTAGCCCGTCAAACACACCCAGCAGGACTTCCTGCGCTCCGCGGTCGTACAGGTCTTTGAGTACCTCCCGCCAGCCATTCGAACTCTCTTGGCCACCCACGTAGAACCCGAGAATTTGACGCTGGCCCTCCTCGTCAATTCCCATCGCAAAGTAGACCACTTCACCACGAACCGTGCCCCGTTTCAGCTTCACGTACAGCCCATCTAAATAGATGACGGAGTACCGTTTGCTCAGTGGCCGTTTCTGCCACTGGTGGATATCGTCTAGCACCGTAGCCGTAATATTGCTGACCGTGGTGGGGGAGTAGTGGCTGCCAAACATACTTTCAATGAACCGGGCCACATCCCGCGTACCCATGCCCGATTTATACATTTGGATGACGGCCTCTTCTAACCATCCGTCCCGCCGCTGGTACGGCTCAAACAACTGCGTCTGGAAAAGGCTTTGGCGGTCCCGGGGCACCTGAAGATCCTCGATATGGCCGTATTTCGTGTGTAAATCTCGCGTATAGTAGCCATTGCGACTATTGCTGGCGCCGGCTTCTTCACTCTCCATAAACCCCTGGATTTCGGCGCGCAACAGGCGTTCCATGTTGTCTTTCACAAAATCTTTAACAAGTTTTTCAAATAGATTATTCAGAGAACTTTCGGGTAAAATATTCATTGGTAGGGTTCCTCCTTGGTGGTTTCGCAATCCCGAGGATACCCTACTTTTTTGGTGCCTGACTAGGCTCCAAATCTTGGTACACAACTTACTTTACGCCATCGCTTGCGAGCACAATGTATGCTGTTTTTCACATACATTTGGTCCATATGCCTGCTCGCGAGCACAATCTATGCTGTTTTTCACATACATTCAGACCGTGTGCCTGCTTGCGAGCACAATGTATGCTGTTTTTCACATACATTTGGTCCATATGCCTGCTCGCGAGCACAATGTATGCTGTTTTTCACATACACTCTCCTTCTTTCCAAGAACTCATATCCACAAATTTACACTCACCTTTTCCACAGCAGCAGGAAACTATAGTTTCCTATATAATCATAAAAACGCTCGGTTCCCCGGGCGCTCAGCACAATTTATACATTATCCTTCTGTCAGACAGCATTCCAGCTTACAGCGGATCATTCGGAAGAATCTCGGGCGGGGCCGGTGGCACCATATCCGGCTGCTCCGGCGGTACGATTTCGGGATGCTTCTCCGGCACAACCTCCGGCGGGATCACAACCGGCTCCGGGAGGATATCCGGCTTCACATCAGGGACAACCTTCGGCGGAACCTCGGGCGGCAGATCTTTGCTCATCTCCTTATACCTCCTTCATTCCTGATACCTCATTTATACCCGCTCCACGCTTCCTTTAACCTTATTGCCCTAGTCCTCCCCGGTCTTCCCTAGTCCTCCCTAGTCCTCCCTTGTCCTCTCTGCAAAATCCCCTCTTCATGCAAGATGTTTAACCTGCGGTTGATCTCCAAGTAATAGTTGGTTGTTAAGATCAAGGCAACAAGATTACTGGGAGGGATACCGATGCGTCTGGCTCTATTCACGGACACTTTTCTTCCGCAGACGAATGGCGTTGCCCGTACACTCGGCCGGCTGACCAGCCACCTGCACCGCCGGGGAATTGAACATCTGCTGTTCACGCCAAAATCCGCCCCGGAGAGCAGCTACCCCGATCCTGTCAGACCCGTGGCCAGCATCCCCTTTTTCCTCTATCCCGAGTGCAGGCTGGCCCTGCTCGGCATGTCCTCCATGCAGAGTGAACTGGCTGCGTTCGCCCCTGACCTGCTCCATCTCGCCACCCCGTTCAATATCGGCTTAACCGGCCTCCGGTATGCCCGCAAGCAGCAGCTCCCCCATGTCGCCTCCTATCACACCCACTTCGACCGTTACCTCGAATATTACAAAATGAGAAGAATCCTCCCGCTCTACTGGAAATACATGAAGTGGTATCACCGGTCCTGCGATGCCGTCCTGGCCCCTTCCCGCGAGACCCTAACCAGCTTGCGCATGGAGGGCTTCACCCGGCTGCGCTTATGGTCCAGAGGCGTGGACTGTACCCTCTACTCGCCGGAGAGACGAAGAGAAGAGACCAGGGAGCGTTACGGCAAGGGAGCAGCGCTGATGATGCTCTATGTTGGACGGATTGCCCCGGAAAAAGATCTCACCACCCTCCTTCAGGCTATGCAGCTCCTGCCGGAGTCCGTGCGTTCAAAGGTTCAGCTGGTGATTGTCGGCGATGGCCCGCTGCTGCCTGAGCTGAAGTCGCAGGCACCGGAGAATGTCACCTTCACCGGTGCCAGACACGGCGAAGAGCTGGCAGAGCTGTACGCCTCCGCCGATCTGTTCGTCTTCCCCTCCTGCACGGAGACCTTCGGCAACGTCGTGCTTGAAGCCATGGCGTCGGGGCTTCCCGTGATCGCCGCAGATGCAGGCGGAACGCGGGAGCTGATCGCACCCGGTGTCACCGGCATGCTGTTCGGGCCGCGCAGCCCGGCAGCCATGGCAGAGCAGATCTGCACCGCCGCCGCCAGGCCCCTGCTGCGGAGCGCAATGGGCCGTGAAGGGCGGCACCAAGCCCTCCAGCGCTCCTGGGAGCAGATTTTTGACAGACTGATTAAGGATTATGAAGAAGTCATCGAGCGCCGCAGGATCAAGAATGAAGCAGGGATTTACACCGCCTGATCCGCTGTCTGCCCGCCTATGAAGACTAAGCGTTCCTGGGACCACGGGAATGCTTTTTTCCATTGTTCACGGTTTCTCCCCATCACTCTATTGACCATTGGAATAATGACTTATATTATACACATATACAATAATCCATAATATGGAATTCAGTCAGGCGGTGATCCCTTGAAGCCTCTCACAACGATTCGCAGTCATCTTGAGGCTTATCTCTATTCCCAGCAGTTGTCCATCAACCAGTTCTCCATTCAGTCCGGCGTTAATTCCGGCACCTTAAGCCGTATCCTTAGCGGTCAGCAGCCGATTGCCATGAATCACCTGAAATTGATCACCCGGGGCATGTCATTGCCGGAGGATCATTTCTATAGCATGTATGTCGATGAGTGTTTTTTATATTCGGCACCCACCTGGCGGCGGCTGCGCCCCTTCATCCTGAATTCGGCGGAGTTGGGGCGGCTGGACTGTATAGAGCTAGTAGTCAAAAATCTGCTGGACAACCTAACCTATGCTCCGATGCTTTTTGAAGTGGCCGAGGACTTGTTCCAGCAGCATCACTGGCAGGCGGCAGCCGTGCTGTACAAGAATATCAGCGCGAGCGAGAAGTATCAGCATTCCGAGCGGCTGGCCCTCTGCCAGTACCGTTTGTTCCGCATTGCCCTAGGAGACAGCCAGACACTCAACCTCCAGGCTGCTCTTTTATTCGAATGTTATATTGAACGGCTTGAGGTGTCTGATCAGCTCGATGGACTGAAAGCTCTGATGCATGTCTATTACTCGCTGCACAAATGGGACAAGGTGGACGCGCTGGCTCAGGAGATGCACCGTCTTGCCATGCTCAGCTACCACCATCTGCACCGTTCGCAGCGCAGAGACCGCCAGGATAAATGCCCGGAGAAGCCGGTATTCTTCTACGCGCTGTATTCGCATCTGATGCGGGCAAGCGTGTGCGAAGAATTCCGGGACTATGAATCGGCGCTGAAATACGTAGCTCTATATATGGATAGGAGCTGGATACGCGAAAAAGGGGAAGACACCCGGCACATCCTGGACCAATTTCAGGAATGGGGTACAGCCAATACCCTCCTCTACCGGATGATGTCCGGCGACTATGGAGTGCTGCCTGAATATGTGGCCTATATTGCTCCGCATGCCAGTGAGATCTTTGTAGCCCTGTACCATATTGTGATCTCAGCCAACCGCTTCTCCTGGAATGTGGATGAGGTGCTTGAACAGTTCCCTTCCTATATCCCTTACCGGACCAATCTGAAGGACTTCGGCGAGCTTCACAACCAGCAGATCCTGGCCGACCAGTACTCTACCTTTCTAGCGGAATTAGCCAACTATTATTTACGCAATCACCGCCTGGAAGGAATGGCCTTCCTTCTGCAAAGTCTGGAATCTTCTGCTAAAATAAAGAGTGATAGCATAATCATTAAATGTGTGAATCTGTTTGAACAATTCCGGCATCAAGCCACTGAGGAACAGACAGAACAATACAGACTTCTGATTGGAGAGGTGCAAGAATCCAATGATAAGAAAAATGATTATGCTTCTAATGTCATGTAGCTTGGCCGTTATAGCTATTCACCCCCTGGAGGGTTATGAATCTGTAACAAAGGCTACTGTACAATCCGTGGTTCAGCCTATGGGTCACGGTACGGGGGACGGCTGATGTAGCAGCCGCCGCGCCCCCAGAAAGGATGATGAACATGAAGATCACCCGGAGGTTATTACTCCTCCCCGCACTTGCACTGGCTCTGGCCGGAGGAGCTGAAGCCGTTTCGGCTTCGGCCAAGCCCGCCCCGGACGTGCAGCTCCAATTAACCTACAACAACGGAAGCGGAACATCAGGCATGGCCGGAGGCACCGCACAGATCAAGAACGGGGTCTCTTATATGCCAGCTAACCTGGTCACAATCATGGGACTTAAGGTCAAGTGGAATAACGCGGACAAAACGGCCACCTTCAGCGGGTGGAACAAAAGCTTCAGCATGAAGCTTGGTCAATCCACCGGCGTACTGGACGGGAAGAAGGTCTCCCTTGGAGGTACACCTTATATGGCAGATAAGCAGTTGTATGTGCCCGTCAAGTTTGTGGTGGCGGCCCTTGAAGGCGGCCCCGTAAGATGGGATGCCGCCACCAATACAATACGGGCCAACGGTCTGCATATGTACCGCGGTTATTCAGAAGTGTTCGACGGCGGAGTGTACTCCTTGTCGCTGGACAGCGGGGAGCTCTATCTGACTACGAAGCAGAACACTAAGCATAAGCTTGCTGTTCTCGGCAAAGGACTGGATGTAGTGGATTTCACTTTCGAGCGCACACCCGCCGGTCTGACACTGCTTCAAGTCGTCAATTCGTATGGCGAGCCCCATGTGCATGCAGAGTATTACACCTATCTAGTGAAGAATAACAGTGTGATCCGCCAGGGGCATACGAATATCCATACCTCCTTCGGCACAGCCCCGGTCTGGGCCGACGGCAAGCTGGTATTCAATGACGGCCGCACACTAAGGCTCATTGAGGATGGGACCGGAGCGGTCAGCGAGACCGTAGATATACCGAAACTGCTGGGTGCAACCGTTGCCCAGGATGTCTACTACAATGTCGAAGCCGTATACCCGGATGTTCTGCTGGTACGCCCTACAGACACTGCCTTCCTGACCCTAGTTGACCGCGCTACTGGTAAGCAGACTGTGTTATATAAGCAGCTGCTCAGTGCAGAGCGCCAGCGCGAAGTAGAGCAGCCCGATTTTATGTTCCCGGGAGACTATATCTACTTCACCGGACGTACTGACAACGTCTTCACCTTCAAGCTTCACAGAATGGACGGCAGCCAAGACATCATCAAGTCCTACACATGGCCAGGCAGCCAGAACTGAGCAGCTACACTTTCACATTCGATTGCACTCTGTTTTTCTGTGAAAATACGTCTCTTGCGATAAACGCACGACCTACGCGGCACGCCCGGTCCAATTATGTTCGGTTTTTCGATTACATTTGGTCCGCACAGATGGCGTAAAGTAAGTTGTGTACCAAGATTTGGAGCCTAGTCAGGCACCAAAAAAGTAGGGTATCCTCGGGATTGCGAAACCACCAAGGAGGAACCCTACCAATGAATATTTTACCCGAAAGTTCGCTGAATAATCTATTTGAAAAACTTGTTAAAGATTTTGTGAAAGACAACATGGAACGCCTGTTGCGCGCCGAAATCCAGGGGTTTATGGAGAGTGAAGAAGCCGGCGCCAGCAATAGTCGCAATGGCTACTATACGCGAGACTTACACACGAAATACGGCCATATCGAGGATCTTCAGGTGCCCCGGGACCGCCAAAGCCTTTTCCAGACGCAGTTGTTTGAGCCGTACCAGCGGCGGGACGGATGGTTAGAAGAGGCCGTCATCCAAATGTATAAATCGGGCATGGGTACGCGGGATGTGGCCCGGTTCATTGAAAGTATGTTTGGCAGCCACTACTCCCCCACCACGGTCAGCAATATTACGGCTACGGTGCTAGACGATATCCACCAGTGGCAGAAACGGCCACTGAGCAAACGGTACTCCGTCATCTATTTAGATGGGCTGTACGTGAAGCTGAAACGGGGCACGGTTCGTGGTGAAGTGGTCTACTTTGCGATGGGAATTGACGAGGAGGGCCAGCGTCAAATTCTCGGGTTCTACGTGGGTGGCCAAGAGAGTTCGAATGGCTGGCGGGAGGTACTCAAAGACCTGTACGACCGCGGAGCGCAGGAAGTCCTGCTGGGTGTGTTTGACGGGCTACCGGGACTGGATGCGGCGTTTAAAGAGACCTATCCTCAGGCGGATGTACAGCATTGCGTAGTGCACAAAGTGCGGGCCACGTTTCATAAAATTCGGGTGGAGCACAAAACCGATGTCATGGAGGCGTTGAAAACCGTATATACGGCACCGGATGAAGTGGTCGCCCGGGCTAACTTTGATACGGTCAAAGCGAAGTGGAACAAGCTGTATCCGAAGGAAATGAGGTCCTGGGAGGAACAGTTATCCACACTCCTGACGTTCTACAACTATCCGCTGTCGATCCGTAAAGCGATCTACACGTCGAACCCCATCGAGCGGATGAACAAGGAAATCCGCAAGCGTCTGAAACCGATGAACAGTCTGACAAACATGGATGCCGCAGAGAAAATCGTGTACCTGGAGATGCTGGAATACAATGAACGTCATGCAGGGCGGGTCGCCCAAGGCTTTGGAGTGGATGCCGTTAAAAAGAAGCTAAAAGAGCTATTCGAAACACGCTACCCCTCTTTGCCCACACCGGAAGAGGCGTAACAGAGAAATCCAGTTTCTGGGAGTCGGGGTTCCCCCTCCCCCCAGAAACACTACATCCCAACCCGTAACCCGGGGGAGGCACTTCTACTCTTTTACACAAACTTCTTGACGCTACCTCCGCACACCTCCGTGCTGCGTATTGTGGTCGGTTTTTCGATTACATTTGGTCCGCTCGCCTCCACGCTGCGCATTGTGGTCAGTTTTTCGATTACATTTGGTCCGCTCGCCTCCACGCTGCGAATTGTGGTCGGTTTTTCGATTACATTTGGTCTGCTCAGCCTCCACGCTGCGCATTGTGGTCGGTTTTTCGATTACATTTGGTCCGCACACCTCCGTGCTGCGCATTTTTATGCTGGAGTTGTGTCTTGAAAGACATATTTGTTTTCGCATACATTTTCGGCAACGACAAAAAAACGCATAAACGTCATTATTATCATAAATGACGTTTATGCGTTTAACATCCAACAGCCAGCAAATAAAAGACAGGGCGTCTACAAACGCCCCTGCCTTTTCATTCTCCGCGCTATTCTTCTCTCTCTTCTTCGTTCTCTCCTCCGTTTACGGTCCTTACGGTAGAGCAGGAGATCCAACATAACTTCAAAAAGCACCCCGAATAGCTCAGCCATACAACCCCTCTTTTCAGCGGTTTCAGCGGTTATAGAAGTGCTACTTCACCCCTTACGGCTCCGCAGTCCACCCAAGCTTGCTCCTTCACTAAATACCCGCTCAATCCTCCGCTGCACCTCGGGGTCAGGAATTAACGGCGGCGCTTGATGCGGCTTCACCCGGGCATCGATGATCACATTATCACAGGCCCAGTGCTTATGCTCCACCGTGCTGTTCACCCCATGGATGTCATGGGACGGATTGCTGCGGGTGAAGGTCGCCCACAGGAAGTTGTTCAGCGACTCCGACATGAAGCTGCTGTCATCGCACAGAATAATCATCGGACAGGAATCAAGCGCCCCCTGCGCTGCAATCGCAGCGCTCAGGCCGGAGATTTCCTCTGCCGCCGAGGCGTAATCCCGGAACGGCTTCCCCTGCATGGCGACAATCCCCGGCATAATCATCGCCGCCGGGCCCCAGCCCTGCTCCACCTGCTGAAGAACCTCAGGCACCTCCGTGCACAAGCTCCGCTTCTGCTCCCCTACAGCTGCGAAGACTACCTTGCTTCCGCTGTTGATCCCGGTGCCGGAATAATCCAGCGTATCGATCGTTGTATTCGTCTGGAAGTGAATATCGCGGCGCAGATTGATCCGCTCCAGGATGTAGGTCAGGAACCCGGCGATATCATGCGTGCTGACCGGCTTGTCCTCTTCTGCCGTGATGAACAGATATTTCGCCAGACTGAGCTGGCCAGTTCCGAGAATCCGGTTGCTGATCGTCAGCAGCTCTGCAGGCTGCTTAAGTTGCTGATACGGGGTATAGCGCTCACTGCCGATCGCGAACAGCAGCGGGTGCACTCCCGCAGCATCTATCGCATGTACCTCCTTCACGCCCGGAATCTCCGAGCGGATCGCCCCTCCGGTCAGCTCATGAATGAGCTCTCCGAAGGCAGTGTCCTCCTGCGGCGGACGGCCGACCACCGTGAAGGGGAAGATGGCCCCTTTTTTGGCGTAAACCTTGTGAACTCTCATCACCGGAAACGGGTGAGTCAGGCTATAGTAGCCCAGATGATCGCCGAACGGCCCCTCCGGCTTCGTCTCCCCGGGATGAATCTCTCCGGTAATGACGAAGTCAGCATCGCTGCTGACGCAGAAGCCGTCTACATAGCTGTAGCGGAAATGACGCCCCGAGAGCAGCCCGGCAAAGGTCATTTCACTTAAGCCCTCCGGCAGCGGCATCACCGCCGAGAGCGTATGCGCAGGGGGGCCGCCGATGAAGCAGCTTACCTTCAGCGGCTCGCCGCGTCTGTTCGCGTGGGCCTGATGAATGCCGATGCCGCGGTGAATCTGGTAATGGACGCCCACTTCCTTATTCAGCTCATATTCGTTGCCGCTAAGCTGGATACGGTACATTCCCAGATTGGAGTTCATAATGCCCGGCTTATCGGGATCTTCGGAGTACACCTGCGGAAGCGTGACGAATGCCCCGCCGTCGCCCTGCCAGTGCTTAATCTGCGGAAGATCGGAGATTTGAATCTCCTCGAATCCGGCCGGCACGCCGCTGCCCTTCTTGATCGGCAACGCTTTACGGGCGGCAAGGCCTGTCCCGATATACCGCAAAGGCTGCTTGAGCGCCTTCATGGGATTGCTGCGCAGGGCGATGACCGCCTGCGACGATTCCCAAGTGTCGCGGAAGATGAACTTGCTGCGCTCGATCGTTCCGAACAGATTCGAGACCGCCCGGTACTTCGAGCCCCGGACCTTCTCGAACAGCAGGGCGGGACCGCCTGCCTCATAGACCTTCATATGTATCGCCGCCATCTCCAGATGCGGGTCCACCTCTTCATGTATGCGAATTAAATGCCCGTGCTTCTCCAGGTCAATAATACATTCTTCCATATTGCGATATGACATGCTTCTACTCCCATTCTCTCAAGAATATGAACCTCTTTATTATCAATGAGTGTGCCCGTCAGGTCAATTGCCGCCAGGGCAACCTCTCCAGTTGTCACAGATATTCTTGCCTTCTTCTGTGGAGAGCCATTATTATACTTGTAAACCGGACGGCTCCGGGCAAACATTCGGCAAGCAAAGGGGACTAACGCAATGATCATCAAAAAGGTAACCTGGCTGGAGCTCTTCTACGATCTGCTGTTTGTCGCTGCGGTCTCCAAAGCCAGCCATGTGCTGCTGCATGTAGAAGACGAGGCCCTGTCCCTTGAGACACTGGGCAAATTCGTACTGATCTTCATTCCGATCTGGTGGGCCTGGGTCGGCCAGACGCTTTTCGTTAACCGCTATGGTCAGGATACGGTGATGCACCGGATTTTTCTGATTATCCAGTTGTTCTTCGTATTGATTATGACAGCCAGCCTGTCCGTAGATTTCGATGCCAACTATCTGCCGTTTCTGATTGGCTACCTCGGACTCCGGATCATGACCGCGGTCCAGTATCATTACAGCCATTCCAGAGAAAGCGGGCATCTGCGCGACACGGCCCGCTATCTGGGATCACGCTTCTGGATTGGACTTGCGATTTCGGCCTGCTCCCTGTTCTTCGATTCTTGGCTGCGGTATGCGGTACTGTACGCAGGAATTATGCTGGACATCATTCTGCCGCTGACGGGACGGAGGATTCTGGTGAAGACGCCCCCCAATACCCATCATCTGCTGGAGCGCTTCTCCCTGTTCGCCTTGATCCTGCTCGGCGAATCCGTGGTTAGCATCCTCGCCGTGCTGCAATCCAGCCGCTGGACCGGGCCATCTGTCGGCTTCGCTGCGCTCACCTTTGTCCTGATCATCGCCATATGGTGGCAGTATTATGACAACCTGGAGAAGAAGGTCGATATGCACATCCAGACTGCCGGACAGACCATTATCTACGGGCATCTGTTCATTTATCTGTCGCTATGTATGCTTGCTGCGTCAATCCAGCTATTGTTCCTGGATCAGCTTCATTATGGGCAGATGCTGAACCTGTTGTTCGGCTCGGTGCTGCTCTACTTCGCTTCCACGACACTGGTCTTCCAGGTCTACAGGCATAAGCAGCATCGGCTGGGAATGAAGCCGCTGGCAGGGCTGACCGTCATTCTGGCCTGCTTCTATGTGCTGGATCTTATAGTCCATGTACCGAATGTCCTGATCATGGGCGAGCTGGCGCTGTTCTTCGCGCTGTACGCCAGAATTACTGCCTGACCCGGCTGCCCGTCAGCTCTCAGGCACTGGCCCCATCTATTCGCTCTGCACGCCAAGAGGCTGCACCAGAGGTCATTGCCCGCCTCAGGTACAGCCTCTTCCGGCCGTCTTACTGGCCTGTAAATTCAATCTCATCGTACTCATAATAAGCCTGTAGGATCTGCTGCCGGTCATCCAGGAACAGCTGGTCAGCCACGCCGCTGACCAGTCTAGGAATCGCATTCCGCAGGCCCGAGATGGCCGATGCCGATAACCCGCAGCTGGCCAGAGCGGAATAGTTGAACACGAATAAGCCATGCAGCAGCTTGCGGCCTGCTTCATCCCGGCTCTGAAGCGCAAAGCCTGGGCTAAGGTAAGGGTGCGCATCCAGCAGCGGATTCGCCGCTCCCGCAGGCGCCGTGTACCGGTCGCTCCAGCGGGCAATATGAGGCTCCACCTGCCGCAGCTCCGGCCGCAGGGCAGGATCGCTAAGCAGGCCCGTGCTGACAATCAGATAGTCGAAGCTGAACTCTCCCGCGGGCGTAGTCACCACCGCCTGCTCCCCCGAAGCCTCCACCTTCAGCCACGGCGAGCCGAGGTGCAGCCGGAAGCCGGGCCATGCCGCTGCACGGCGGAAGGTATCGCTAGTCGGCGGCTGATTATACTGGAAGAAATGCGAGATCACTGCATATTTGTCCGCATCCGCCAAGGTATGGAACCGCTCAATCATACCTGAGCCCTCCATCTGGCGGATCGGGTTCACCCCCGGAAGCTGCGCCCGGCGGACGAAGACCTGGGCCTCAGCCGCGCCCTCCTGAAGCGCGTAATTGGCATTGTCGAAGGCGGACGCCCCGCCGCCTAGAATCCCCACCCGCTTGCCGCGCAGGGCAGCGAAGTCAATCTGCCGGGAGGTGTGGGCGTACAGGTGCTCCGGCAGATAATCTGCAATCATTGGCGGAACATGCCACTGCCCTCCGCCTTGAATACCTGTAGCCAGCACCACCTTACGCGCCAGCAGTGTTCCAGCCTGCGCCCCCGTTCCTGTAACCTGCAGACGGTAGATTCCGTCGTCACCAGGTTCAATCAGCCTTAGCTGCACCTCGTTACGTACCGGCAGCTTCAGAATCTGCCGGTACCAGCGCAGATACTCCATCCACTGGCCGCGCGGGATTTTGTCCACCTCACTCCAGGCGGCCGTTCCATGCTGAGCCTCCCACCAGGAGCGGAAGGTCAGCGACGGAATTCCGAGATCAATCGAGGTCAGATGCTTGGGTGTGCGAAGCGTCACCATCCGGGCATAGGTCTCCCACGGCCCCTCCAGCCCGTCACGATTCTCATCGATGATCAGCAGATTCGAGATCCGTTCGCGCAGCAAGCCAAAAGCCGCACCAAGCCCGCTCTGGCCCCCACCCACAATGACGACATCATAGACATGGCCTTCATCATGCTCCACAGGGCGGACCCAATCCGCGCCGCCATAGGCGAGATAAGCGAGATCCGTGTTCACACGTTCATTCAAGGCTTCCAGGCTCATCATTCCTCAGACCTTTCCGGGGCATCTTCAGCTCATAGCTGCTGCTCACTTTACAATCTGTTCCATAATCCCTGATATACATCTATGGCGATATTATATAGGGTATGCCCCCGCTTTTGAACATTGATGGAAGGTTTATTGTCATAAGAGCTGAATTCAGTGGACGGGATTGTACATTAAGCCAATATTTTACCGCCAACTCGCCTTAATGCTTGACAAACGAAATATTATCTCACACGTATCCGCAAAATAAACCCCACAAAGTGAGGCTTTAGCTTCGATGATGACTCAGATACTTTGCGGGGACCCCAAAACATATAAATTCTTTCAAAAAAGAGCTGCCCCATCAGCCTTCCGGCCCCGGAAACAGCTCTTTCGTTCAGTCATTCACAGCTACACTATGCAATCTGGCTCTCTATCTTGCTCTGTTCATAGAATATAAATAGGTCCGCCACCTTAGAAGCGTGCTACAAAAAACTCGCGGTTCGACGGGACGAACTTCTGTGTGCGCTGCACATTATCCGCATCGATAATTCGGAGCGTGTAGCTGACTGTTGTCAGCGTACTGATCGTATTAAACTGGGCGACGCCGAATTCATCGAACTGAGCCGTGATCACAGTGCCGGAGCTCCGGGTCAGTGTAGCCGTCCAGCCCTGTGTATCGTAAGGGACATTGTTATTGTTCACCGCAAGCACGATGAAATTATTAAGCACCTGTCTGATCCGCCGTCTCTTGGGTCTTACTACCGCCGCTGCTCTTGCTTTTTTAGCCATCAGTTGACGTTTTGCCAGCAATGCCTTCTTCTCTGATTCTTTCATTTGCTTCACCACTTTCTATTGGAATACAGTAGTAAATGCAAGAGAAGAATCAACCGAAACGCACGATTGCCTGTTATTTACATAAATGTATCGCTGTACTCATTCATGGTTTCGTACCCACAGGGCAGCTGGCCGCATACACTGCTTCATAGAGGTGATTACATTATGAAGAGTGTACCATCATGGGTCAGGCGTCACGCCCCCAAGCTCAACCGGCCCCTGAAGCATAAGATCCGCAGTGCCTATTCCACTAGTACTGCAAATGCTGCTATACCGGTGATCATACAGTTCAGACAACCGATTACTCCGGCGGGACTCCGCGAACTAAGGACGCATCTGGGACGGCATGTCCTCCCGGTCAAGCATCATCTGCGGCTGCACCAGGCTGTGGCTTCACAGGTATCCCTGAAATGTCTGGAACACGTATGCCGCTGGAACGGAGTCCACAAAGTCTATCTGGATGGAATCAAGAAGGCTACGCTCAACATTGCAACTCCATCCATAGGCGCTACAGCGGTTAGACGCTCAAGAGGGCTTACCGGAAAAGGCATCAACATCGCTGTACTTGATACCGGAGTCTATCCGCATCCCGATCTGACCCGGCCGGTGAACCGCATTCTGGCGTTCAAGGATTATATCAATCACCGGAAATGCCCGTATGATGACAATGGACACGGCACGCATATCACCGGGGATGCCGCCGGTAACGGCTGGTCCAGCCGGGGCAAGTACCGGGGACCCGCGCCGGAAGCGGGGATTGTCGGAATCAAGGTGCTGGATAAGTATGGGGACGGCTATGACTCCACCATTATCAAGGCAATTGAATACTGCATCACCCGCCGCAAAAAGCTGAAGCTGCGCATCCTCTCCATGTCCTTCGGCGGACCGGTGGCTCCGCATGTCAAGGATGACCTTCTCGTCCAGGCCGTTGAAAAAGCCGTCAAAGCCGGGCTCACCGTAGTCATCGCCGCCGGTAATGCCGGCCCCAGGCGCCATACTATTGAGTCCCCCGGGATCAGCCCCTCCGCGATCACCGTCGGAGCCGTCAATGACCGCCGGACGCTGACGCAGAAGGATGACCGGATCGCCGTTTATTCCAGCCGCGGGCCCGCTCCCGGCGGCAAGGTGAAGCCGGATCTGGTCGCCCCCGGCGATTCAGTGATCTCGCTGCGTGCCCCCGGCTCCCAGCTGGTCCGTGAATTGCCGCGCAATAAGGTCGGCAAGCGGTATTTCAAGCTGTCCGGCACGAGCATCTCCACGCCCATCGTGTCCGGTGCCGCCGCGCAGCTGCTCCAGCTTGCGCCTGGTCTCACGCCGCGCCAGGTGAAGCTCTTGCTGAAGCGTAACGCCTTCCCCCTCCGCCTGAAGCCGAATACCGGCGGCAGCGGGGAGATCGACGTACGGTTCCTGAAGCGGCGCTGCTTCCCCAAGAAACCCCACAAAGTGAGACTTTAGCTTCGATGATATTCAGGTACTTTGCGGGGACCCCAAAACAAAATAACCGGCACCGTAACCAACCGGTAACCGCTCCTTATTTCACGGGGAGCGGTTGCTCACCCGCCAGACACGGCCATAGCTGCCGTGCCCAAGCTAACAACTCCTCGTCTTCTCCATATCTTCCTATACACTGGAAGCCGAGCGGCATGCCTTCAAGCGTTGCCGCAGGCAGACTGACCGTGGGCACTCCCGCGAAGCCCCAGACTGCTGGCATCCCTGCCCAGCCCGTATTCCGCTCCTCAATCTTCGGCGCAGTCCCCCCTTGGGCCGGAGAGACCCACAGATCGATTCCCTCTTGTTCCATAAGCTCCATTAGATCCTGCCTCAGCTCCCTTTGCCGGGTTCGGTACTGCTCCAGCTCCTCCTCCGGAATCTGCTGCCCTCTAAGGATCGCTTCCTGCACGGGAAGACCGTATTCCGCTCTATGCTCCGCGAATCTATGCTCATGCTCCCGTGCCAGCTCGCCCTCAATGAAACGCAGCATCGCATTTCCGTAGATGAGTTCATCCTCCCACGGCATTTGGACGTAACGGACTTCATATCCAAGCTGTTCAAGCCCTGTGATCTGAGCCTCGAACAGCCCTTTGACTTCCGCGCTCATCAGCTCCATATAGACTCCCTTGGGAATACCCAGAACCGGCTTGCGGGGCATTGGGGCAGCAGGAGCCTCCCAGTCCGGGACAAGCAAGGCCGCCGCAGCCTCCATATCAGGCAGGTTTTGTGTGAAGAACCCTACTGTGTCAAAAGACGGCGAGAACAGCAGCACCCCATCCAGCGGAACCCTCCCGTAGCTGGGCTTGAAGCCGACCACTCCGCAAAAGGACGCCGGGGCGATCACCGAACGCAGCGTCTGTGTGCCCACTGCCAGCGGACAGAGCCCCGCAGCCACCGCTGCGGCGGAGCCTGCACTGGAACCTCCTGGAGTATGCCCGGTATTATGCGGATTAAGCGTAGCAATCGGCCCGTTATAAGCGAATTCCTCGGTCACCGTCTTGCCTGCAATCACGGCCCCTAGGGCACGCAGCTTAGCGACCAGAGATCCCTGGGCACCGGCTAACAGCTCAGCGGATAGTTGTGATCCCGCCCGGGTCGGCAGGCCGTCTACATGCAGCAGATCCTTAATGCCCACAGGAATGCCGAAGAGGGCCGGTTTACGCTCATCTCCGCTGTAGGTACGTTGCAGCAGAGCCTTTTCCGAATCCAGACGCCCTTCAGCCTCATCCTCAGGGACAAATGCATGGATATGCGGCTCAACCTGTCTGTAACGCTCCAAGTACGGGTCAAGCACAGTTTCGGGTGAATATCCGGGTTCGTGAATCCGGCTCATCATTTCTGTCAGGGATACCTTGTGAAGCAGCATAAGATCATCTCCATGGAAGATTATGTATAGCATTTGGCTTATTACGGTTCAGTCTGCAAAAGGTAACAGAAATCCCCAACCTTACTTAGCACCAAAAAAGCCACCCGGGCCGCTTCCCCTCCAAGATGGCTTTCATAACCCCTATCACCAGAGATTCCTAAAGCTCTTCTTCTTTTTGCTCCCCGTCCTGCTTATACTCATACAGCTTCTGATTAAGCTGCTTGGCTTCCCGCTTCCCGTCGATGTGCATCATCGCGTACACCATACTTTTGACCACCAGAATGACAATGACGAATGGCACCAGCACTCCCTTATCCATCAGCGGGCCATCCGCGAACAGCCACAGCCAGAGAATGACCAGCACATCAGCAAGGATGAAGCAGAGGTAGAAGCTGATCGTCTGCACTTTGGGATCAACCTCATACGTATTCACCAGCGCATAGCGGAAGCAGGTAAATGCCGCAGCCCCCAGGAACAATTGCACCAGCAGCGAGCCCCGGATCATCTCCGTTGAGTTCAGAGCCAGCACAACCGCCGCGAGCACCATCAGACCCCCGCAAGCCACCAGCAGATCCTTCACGAACAAAGACACATACTTTCTGGTTGTAATCATGAGTTTTCCTCCTAGTCAAGTTTGGACAGCACAGCTATAACCCTAACTTCCGTTTGAGCACCGGGACGTATTGTCTGGAGATGTAGACCTTCTCACCGTTGTGCAGCAGCGCCTCGTATCTTCCGTAGAGCACCGGGCGGAGCGACTCGATCTTGGCCACATTCAGAATACTGGATTTGGATGCCCTGAAAAAATCTCCAGACTCATACTCCGTCTCCAGCTCATACAGCTTCAGCCTTGACTCATACACCTTCTCCTGGCAGTAGATGAACACCTTATGATCCACCGCCTCGAAATAATAGACCTCATGCGGATGGATGATGTGCATCTGCAGCCCGTTCATACCAATCAGCTTCCTTGCGCCTGCGTTCACCGAGTAGATCAGCCCCAGCAAGGCTTCATCCGGGTCGTTGCACCTGAGAATAATTTCAGGCTCCCCGCCCTCCGGCACCTGCTCAATCGTGATTTTCACCGCCACCGCCTCCTGCCTTCTCTCCCTACAGATACAGTATATTTTTGTAAAATGACTTATACAATGGTCTTTGCGCAAGCTGCACTCTAGCGGGTTCAAGCTGCAATAACGGAATCTCAGTCCGCAACCTCGTCTGCAATTGGCTACACTTCTAATGGTTCCGCCTAATTTAGAGGATTCAGTCGATAATGGCGTATCATCTGAGCAGCAAAAAAACCGCAGATCAGCTCTGCGGGTTCTTGGAATATACAATTTTGCGGATGCTGTCGATGGATAACCCGTATTGCTCGCACAATTGGTACAACTCTGCACCTTCTTGGAAGCGGCTACGGATCTCAGCATTGCGGACTTTATAGTAATCGGCTGCTCCTGAGCTTTCACCCCATTTTCGGCGTTTGCTCTTGCAGGTTGGAATATACAGGGCTTCCCCTTGAATATATTGCTGAATCTCCTTCAGCAGGTGGTCTGGCAATAGCTTTGCTGCATTTATACATTGCATCTCTGGCTCGCTCCTTAAAATATATTAATCTTTTAAGGGCAAAGCCTGTGTATAAATAACTGTATTTCTTAAAACATACTACAGGCGAATAAATCCGCTCCATGCCAAGCTTTCGCCTTAGTTATTTCACAGGCTTTGCATGGAGCGTGCCGTTCACATACTGACTCATCCGAAACATGGGTCATCACCTCCCGGGATTCTAGAATTGGTGCAGATTACCTCTATTCTAGAATAATTCCCATATCCATTCAACCACTAGACGCTGCTGCACCCACAATTAGCTATAATCAAACTTTACGGCCTGAACATTAGTTTTTTGCGGGCGCCGATTATATAATAGAATCTATATGGTAAAGAAAGGATGCGATACAGCAAATGAAATTCTCAGAATATGTATACGAACGCCCGGATGTGGAGCAATTCAAGCAGGAGTTCACCACGCTGCTGAAGGACCTGGAGACAGGCAATCTGGAGGAGCAAAAAGCTGCCGTGGCAGCAATTAATAAGCTGCGCAGCCGCTTCGATACGATGGAGACGCTCGTGAGTGTCCGCCACTCCATCGATACGGAGGATGCATTTTACAAGGCAGAGCAGGATTACATGGACGAGACCGGGCCGGTAATTCAGGAGTACATCACGGATTATTACAGAGCCCTCGTCAACTCCAAGTACAGAGCCGAGTTCGAGCAGGAATGGGGAACACAGCTGTTAAGCCTGGCCGAAATCTCACTGCGTACCTTCAGCCCTGAAGTGATTGAAGATCTGCAGCTGGAGAATAAGCTGTCCTCCGAATACTCCCAATTGATCGCGTCCGCCAAAATCATGTTTCAGGGCGAAGAACGCACCTTGGCACAGCTGATTCCGTTCGATTCTTCCACGGACCGTGAAGTTCGCAAAGGCGTATTCGAAGCCCGTAATGCCTTCATGGCAGAGCATGAACCCGAATTCGACCGGATCTATGACGAGCTGGTGAAGGTCCGGGCGGGAATCGCTGCCAAGCTGGGATACAAGAGCTTCGTGGAGCTCGGGTATGACCGGATGGGACGTACCGATTATAATGCTGAGATGGTAGCAGGCTTCCGCAAGCAGGTGCATGAGCATATCGTACCGGTTGCGGGGAAGCTGAAGCAGCGCCAGCGCGAACGCCTTCAGCTGGACGGACTGAAATTTTACGATGAGGGTATTAAGTTCAATTCCGGCAACGCTACCCCTAAGGGAGACCCGGACTGGAACGTGGCGAATGGTGCGAAGATGTACCAGGAGATGTCCCCGGAGACCGGTGAATTCTTCAGCTTCATGCAGGAGAACGGGCTGATGGATCTGGTCAGCAAAAAAGGCAAGGAATTCGGTGGCTACTGCACCTTCTTCAGCGACTACCGTGCTCCGTTTATTTTCTCCAACTTCAATGGAACCTCCGGCGATATCGACGTGCTGACCCATGAGGTAGGGCACGCGTTCCAAGCGTATTCCAGCCGGAATATGGAGGTTCCTGAATATACGTTCCCGACCTCCGAAGCCGCTGAGATTCATTCAATGAGTATGGAGTTCTTCGCCTGGCCATGGATGGACCTGTTCTTCAAGGAGGAGGCGGACAAGTACCGTTTCAACCACCTGGCGGACAGTTTGGAGTTCATTCCTTATGGCGTATCTGTCGATGAATTCCAGCATTTTGTGTACGAGCATCCGGAAGCTACGCCGCAGGAACGCAAACAGGCTTGGCGGGACATAGAACGGAAATACCTGCCGCACCGTGACTATGACGGTAATGCTTATCTGGAGCAAGGCGGCTTCTGGCACAAGCAGGCTCATATCTTCCGCTCCCCGTTCTACTATATCGACTATACCCTGGCCCAGCTCTGCGCCTTCCAGTTCTGGAAACGCTCGAACGAGGACTTCACCTCGGCCTGGCCGGATTATCTGAAGCTCTGCCAGGCCGGTGGCAGCCGCTCCTTCACGGAGCTGGTGAAGCTTGCCGGATTAACCTCCCCGTTCGAGGATGGCTGCATCGGCTCCGTCATCGGAGAGATTGAGGCCTGGCTGAACAGCATAGACGATAAGGCGCTGTAGGGCAGGGGCTGGACCTGAATTCAAGCTGCTCTTCCTCCAGGTTACAAATTACAAGACCTGCGGCTATGCTGCGTCTGACCGCTATTGGCGTGATTGAATGTAAATGCTGCGAGTAACCGCCATTCTCGTGACTGCATGCAAATACTGCGACTAGCCGACATTGGCGGGATTAACTAAGTGTAGTTTGTACAACTAAAGTGAGCGAAATTTGAGTTGCGGGAGCTTTAGCTGTAGTCTGTGCAACTATATATCCTTATTTATTGAAAAATGTCCCGCAGTCACATTATTAGTTGTACAAACTGCAGTTATCCCGGAAGATTTGCTTTTTCTCCGGTTTTTAATTGCACGAAATACAATTATGTTACGTTCACCATCAAGCACAGCGTCAACTATTAGGGGCTGTCCCAAGTAGCCAGTTCACGGCTTCGGGACAGCCCCTTATTTTAAATTGGATCGACATGAGCCCGTCCTCTTACTTCTTCTTCCGCTTCTCTGCGGCCTGCTGCTGATTCTCTTCCACTCTGTAATTGACGATTCTGGTAATGAGCTCATAAGGGAGCGGCTCCTTGATGGGAAACTGCACCGAACCCTTGGCTCCTTTGTACTGCGCCAGTTCCTCCTTGAAGGCTTCGATTCCACTAGGTGCCGGGTAGAACCCAATATGCGTCTTGTAGGCGGCAAAATGCACCAGATTCTTATGCAGGAACCAGGTCGGCATCTGATAGCTGATCTTCTCCACTGCCTCCGGCGCAGCTTCCGAAATGACCTTACGCAAGCTCTGCAGAAGCTCCTGGATCTCCGGCGCAAAGGCGGCAATATACTGGTCCACCGATTCATAGGTAACTTTATTCTTTTCCACTTCGGCTTCATCTCCCTTGGGTTGGTTCAAAGATACAGCTTCCCTCATTCAGCAGTGCAGAAAGTGCGTTCACTCCCTGGCTGCGGGCCAGCATGGCTACCTTTTCGGCTGCTATCATATTGTTCATCACAGCTTCCTTCCGCATCAGCTGCGGGTTAAGCGCCTTCACTGCATACTCTGCCTGATTCGTGGTCACACGATACATCCGGTGGAGGAAACCGCCGAAGATTTGCTCCGGCACACCACTCAGTAAGCCCAACTTATATGTAGCACACAGCTTTTCAAAATTCAATGTGTAATTCCTAAGCGTCATGATCCATCTGTCCTCCCGGCATAGAACTTCAAATATTCGTCCATGTGGCTCTTCCAATAGTCCCCGTCATGCTGGCCTGCTCTGAGGTGATATTCTACCGGCACGCCCTTCTCCTTAAGCAGGGTATACAGTTGCTCCGTGCCTTCATAGAACCGGTAGCTATCCTCCGCCCCGCAGTCCAGGTAGATACTCAACTTCGATAAGTCCCTGTTCTGCGCCAAAAGAAGCGGGTCACGCTCCTGCCGCAGCGCTTCCGTCGGATAGAGAAACTGGACCAGGCCGTTCTCGCCTCCGGCAAGAGACCAGTCATCCAAGAACAGCGCCGGGCTATGCCCGCCAACCCTGCTATAGACATCGCTATGCAAAAACGCCGAATGCAGGCTGATAAAACCACCCATCGATATACCGCCAATATAGCGGGAATCGCGCTCAGCCAGAGTTTTGAAATGTGAATCTGTATACTCCACAACATCCTTGACCAGATAATCCTCATACCGTTCACCGCCCAGCGCTGCGGGATCACCCGGATTAGCTACAGCATTCAGCCCGTAGCTGTTGTCCATCTGGGGAGCGACGATAATGAGCGGCTCGATTTGACCGGCCTCAATCAGTCGTTCTGCATTCTGCTGAAGGTTCAGTCCGTCAAAAATATCCGTCTCCCGGCTGCCGTAGCCATGGATGAAATAGAGAACCGGATAACGCTGAGAGGCATTGTACCCTGTAGGAAGATAGACACTGAGCCGCATCTCCCGGTCCAGGGCCTCACTGTGAAAAACCAGATTCTGTACGCCCGGGCTTTGCAGCGGTGCCGTCTCAACCTTTTCAGCTGCCCCTTGAGGGTCCTCGCCTGAGTTCCGTGAACAACCTCCCAGCACTATACACAGTATGATCAGGAGCAGATACAGCCTGGAGCTTCGAGAACCTTTCATATCGACCGCCTCCCGTTCTCCGCCACAATCGTAGCGCTTACAATTAACAGTACCACAAATCTGGATAATTATAGTAGTGCTGGCTGGCCTATCTGATATGTGTTTTAATAAAAATCAATCGTTTTTCCGGTTAGCTCCGTCTTACTTATGAAAACATATTTAAAGGACGACTTCTTCCATAGACCAACACAATAAGGAAGAGGGGATGGTGAATGGGGGGAAGACAATGAACAAAGCCAATACAGCAGATCTGGCGCTGATGGATGAAGAGGTGTTCTATGAGCGGCTTGCAAAGGAGCACCGTAAACTGTATGCACTCGCGTACAGCTATCTGCGCTCAGAAGCAGATGCCCTGGAAGCGGTGCAGGAAGCCTCGTGCCGGGCCTGGATGAAGCGTAAACAGCTCAAAAACGAGCAGGCCTTCACACCATGGCTGCTCCGGATTACCATCAACTGCTGCATGGATGAGCTAAGGCGTAAAAAACGCGTTGTGCTGACAGAGAAACTGGAGGAGGAGCCCCAGGAGATGAGGAGCAGCGACCGTCTCGATCTGGAGCGGGCGATGAGCCGGATGAAGCCGAAATACCGGCATGCTGTGATGCTCAAGTATTACCAGGATATGACGACCACTGAAATTGCCAAGGTACTGAATAAGCCCGAAGGCACGATCAAAACCTGGCTGCGTGAAGGACTTAGGCTGTTGCGGAAATATCTGTGAGCAAATCGGAGGTGACAGAAATGTTGGAAAAAGAAGAGCGTGTCCTGAAACAGGATGCCCAGGAGGTCCATCTTCATGCAGAGGAGATTCAGGAATTGAAAATTCATAATGCAATGCGCAGCGGAATGGCGCAAGGGAAAAAACGCAGCAAACGGCGTTTCTATTCCTATGGGGCCGGCGCCGTATTAGCCGCGGCCGCGGCCATTTTTGTGCTTGTCTCATCCATCGGCTTGCCGGCCGAAGGTACAGACGATTCGGTCCTCGGCGGTTCAGTGCAGGCGGCCAGTACCACAAGCTGGAATGATTTTGCGGACTATCGCAAACAGCCATTAACGAACCGGGTGGTTGGCGACATCCTGGAACGAAATCTGGTAAAGCCGGTCCGTCAAAGCGCAACAAACAATGGATACCGCATGGATGTGGATGGCGCCGTCACGGATGGCCGTAAAGTGTATATCCTGTTCAGCGTGCAGAACGATTCGGATACAGAAATTATACCTGCGGATACGAAAATTCAATTCGGTGATTTTGAGGTTCCATATCCACACCGGGGCGCAGCCTTGGAAATGGCGTACGATAGCGACTCCCGGATTCCGCCCGGCGGAAGCAAGGACTTTATTTATTCCACTAATTATCCGGCTTCCATCACTGATTCCAAGGATCTGAAGTTCACTGTAATTCTAACCGGAACGTCCGATCAGGCGCTCGTTTCCAGCAGCAACAAGTATCGGACCGGCCTGGAGGTATCGTTTCAGCTTGATCCGGGCAGGTTCAAAGACCAGGAGCACACGCTGCCTGTGAATCGCACGCTTACCGTGGACGGTCAAAAGATCAAAGTGCGCCAAGTGCAGTATACTCCGTTCAATACTTATGTCGATCTGGAGTATGACGAGGCGAACACCAAACAGATTTTCAGCCTGCTGAATCCTGTTCTGATCGCAACGACCGGGAGTCAAACCGAGAAATTGGTTTATCCGGGCAGAATCACGGCCGATAATTCCGAGGTGTACAAAGACCACTCTCAGGCAACGCTGGTGTTCAGGTATACCCAGCTTAACCAGCCGGACTCCACCACGCTGAAGATTGCCGGGATCTCGGCGCTGGAGCCGGACCGTATGAAATTTGTGGTCGATCTGAACAAGCAGCAAGTGATTGAAGCACCGGCAAACGGTTTTGAAATTGTCACCTCCAAGAAGGAACATTCTGCAACAGCGGCAGAGATTCTGCTCCGGCGCAAGGTGACCGGCCTGTCTTATTATACCGATTCGCAAGGGGCAGTACAGGCGGAGTACATCGGCGCACAACTGGCCGACAAATTCACCGATGCGGACGGCCAGGTGCATAATAGGATGAATCGGGAAACTCCACTTACCAATTTTGGCGGCACCTCGATCTCTAGAGATGGTACGGGAACCGGTGAGATGAGTTTATCTTTTGACAGTCAAGCCGCAGATTACCCGCAGCCGCTTACCCTATCGGTTGAGCGCATTTGGAATCCAATTTTGGAGACGCAAAGTATCGAGCTATTCTCAAAGAAATAGAAACTTGCCGCAAACAGCAAGAAGCCCCGCCCAGCCGACAGGCTTGCGGGGCTTCTCCCTTCTTAAGCCCTTTTACAGCAGTATAAGCATTCCTCTGCTTCGTCCGCTCCTAATTAATTTTAATAAGCTTCCATTTCTGGGCGTCGGTTCCGTTATCCGTCCATTGCTGCACGACCGCTCCGTCTGCGGTAGAGGAGTTAGAGACATCCATGGCCAGCCCGCTGGCTTTGGAGATCAGCTTGTAATATCCGCCGCCCACATCGATGATACTCCACCGCTGGGCGTTGCTGCCGTTGTCATTCGCCTGCTGAAGCTGGACTCCGCTTGCCGTGGAGGCATTCGGCACATCCAGCAGCTTGCCGCTATGCATCGCTGTAAGCTTGTAGAAGCCGTCTCCCGTGCTCTCCACTCTGAATTGCTGATTGGCGGCGGTGTAATTGGTCCACTGATGCATTTTGGCCCCGTCTGCTGTAGAAACATCTGTCACATCCAGTACCTTGCCGCTTGCCTTGTTCATCAAGGTGTAGACTCCGCCGCTGACAATTCCGCTCGAAGGAGCGCCCGCTTGATACACCCGCACATAATCCACGAGCATCTGCGCCGGGAAGGGGGTAGCTCCATTCGGAGCACCAGGCCAGTTGCCGCCTACCGCAAGATTCAGCAGCAGGAAGAACGGTTTCTGGAATTCCTCCGTATTGCCGGTTCCGTTCTCAATATAGAATTCATTGAACTGGTTGCCGTCGACGAACCATCTGATGTACTTCGAATCCCATTCCACACTGTATACATGGTATTGGGAGAAGTCCAGATTACCGGATACCCTTCCGAATTCAGCATGGCCGCCTGCATCCCAGTGCACCGTACCGTTGACGGCAGCGTTATTATTTACCCGCTCCATAATATCGATCTCACCGCAGGCAGGCCAGCCGGGCGGGGTGTTGATATTGGAGCCGAGCATCCAGAACGCAGGCCATAATCCCTGGCCGGAAGGCAGCTTGATTCTGGCTTCGATTTTGCCATAGGTGAAATTCTTGAGTCCCTGTGTCTTAATCCGCGCCGAGGTATAATTCATGCCTTCATAGGATTCTTTCTGTGCCGTGATGACCAGGTTGCCGCCGGTAACCTTCAGGTTCTGTGAACGGTTCGTATAGTATTGCAATTCATTGTTGCCCCAGCCGCCGGTACCTGTGCCAATCTCAGCCGTCCAGTTAGCGGTGTTCAGGGAGGAGCCGTCGAACTCATCGCTCCAGTCCAGATTCCAGGTTGCTGCGCTTGCGCTCCCCGCAGGGACCAGTGCGATGAATAACGTGAACAGCATGAACAGACTTAAGAATTTACCTCTTTTAAGCATTATTGCCCTCCTCTATTGATTTCAAAATGGCCAGCCTTATTTCAATGCACGCGTACGTTCGTGCAGTTGAAACCTTTCCCAACCGGTTTCGGACATGGATAATGGCAGCGCCTTCTTCTGCTACATCCCATATATATCGTTTTTGCTTCCCGGAAGAACCAGAAATTTGACAATTCAGCGAACCTGGGGGAAAGAGGGGGCTGGCCTTTCGTAGAACACTGCCTTGTCAGACCAAACACAGCAAAAAACCGCTCTCCAACGGAGGCGGTTCATGCTTTTGCAAAGATGATACCTTGATTGTCGTACTACTCGAGTCCGTGCTCTTCGCGGATCTTATACATCCCTTGCACGAGCAGCTCCGAAGGATCACGGTTAAGCTGCAGATGCGTCAGTAACAGATGGAGCGGGATAGCGCATACGTTATTTCCGTCCGTGATTGCAGGGAAGCCTGCTTCAAAGACCGGTCCATGCTCCTCGTTCCAGGCCAGGCCGGCATGCACCTGCTCCGGTGCGAACTCCTCCGTTACAGCGGCGATACACATCGGAACCAGCACATTATCGACAGCGGCCTTGGCTTCCTCTTCACTGGCGAGCGGCTTAGGCATGGAGTTGCCTCCCTTGGTCTTCATCAGCTCGTGGAAGAAGGAGGCCATCCAGATCTCCGGACTGTTGCCGGACTGGAACCGGGCAGCCAGCTCACGAAGGAAGAAGCCGCAGTAATAATCAGCGTTATCTTTATCCTTCACACGGAATACAAATACCGGCCCGTAGTTGTCCAGGTTCAGCACCTGTCCTTCCACATCGCTGAAGCTCATTTTGAGCGCTACAATGCCGTTATGAAAAACAGCCTTGAGCAGCTCATTCCAATTCTCTTCGGTCATGGCCTGCCCGGCAGCTTCCGCTTCACCGTTCACCGGCTCATTCGTGGTCTCATTGGTAGTTTCGTTTGTCATAATTAAATTCACCCCACTTTCTATCATACCATCCTATTGAACAAGGTAACATACCATATCTCTCAACTCAAATGGAAAGCTCTGCCGGACCCCCATGTATGTCCTTATGCGCAAGTGCTATACTAGACAGGGTACAGTAACCATCTCATTTTGCAGAAGGGAATGAATCTAACCATGAATACTGAACAATTGGACCGGATTCACACTGGCCAAGGCTTTATAGCTGCTCTGGATCAGAGCGGAGGAAGCACCCCCAAAGCACTGCTGCAATACGGTATTAAGGAAGACCGTTATTCAGGGGACGAAGAGATGTACACCATGGTTCACAGCATGAGAACACGCATTATTCAGAGTCCCGCCTTTAACCGGGAGCATATTCTAGGTGCAATTCTGTTCGAGAACACGATGGACCGCCTCATAGACGGGCAATATACCGCCGATTACCTGTGGGAGCAGAAGGGCGTCGTGCCTTTTCTCAAAATAGACCAGGGACTGGCCGCTCCTCAGCACGGAGTCCAGCTCATGAAGCCTATCCCCGCCCTCGATGATCTGCTGAAGCGGGCAGTCAGCAAGCATATCTTCGGCACCAAAATGCGCTCCGTAATCCATGAGGCGAACCCGGAGGGTGTCCGGCAAGTCGTGGAGCAGCAGTTCGAGCTGGCCCGGCAGATCGCCGCCTTCGGACTCGTTCCGATTATTGAACCGGAAGTAGATATCCTCAGCAAGGACAAGCAGGAGTCAGAGCAATTGCTGAAACGGGAACTGGCCGCACGCTTGTCTGAGCTGCCAGATGGCGTGAAGGTCATGCTCAAGCTGTCGATCCCGACAGAGGATAATTTATACAGTGAGCTCGCCGCAGATCCCCATGTGGTTCGGATCGTAGCCCTCTCAGGAGGGTATACCCAGGCTGAAGCCAACGAGAAGCTGGCCCGCCAGCATGGAGTGATTGCCAGCTTCTCCCGCGCCTTATCCCAGGGGCTTAGCGATCAGCAGACGGAAGAGGAATTTGGCCGCACCCTCGCTGCGTCGATCCAGGCCATCTATGAGGCTTCGATTACTTGATCAGATCCATGCTCATTTAAGCTCATAGCTCCATATACAGAAGAGGACCCCAGGCCTAGTGCCGCGGGGTCCTCTTCTGTATATTCCGAATATAAGTTCCGAACTCAAAACTACGCCTGATAAATCACCGGCTGATCGCTGCTGGTACCGCAACAAATCTAAAGTGTTGCAGGATCTGCAGGCGTGTTGATTACCCATATTATGGGATGACAAAAACACCTAAATGTTCTTTACGCCTGAGCTGATTAAGCTGAACCTGCCACTCCAGCGGAAGATTAAATATACGCCAGTACTGCATAAATTCCCATAGAGTCAGCTTAGCAAAGACCGGTACCTTCGGATGAATTTCATCAAAAATGTATTTCAGAAGCACATACGCGGTAAGGGCCACAAACAATTGGCTATACACTGCATTTTCGGTGGTTCCAAACAGACAAGGGACATTCAAATGCTGTTTCACCCAGCGGAAAAAGACTTCAATCTCCCAGCGTGCTTTGTAAATTTCAGCAATCACGTGAGCGGACTCTTTTCTCAAATCAGTGACGACCCGTACGACTTCGCCCCGGTCATTTTCAAATTCAACGACGCGGTGGCGCTGGGCGGATCGGTGTTTCCCTTGACCGATATAACAGGTGATATCGCGTACAATTTTGCTGTCTCCCTCTGCCGGTCGCTGACGTTTTCGCGGCAACACCAAGTGGAGATTGTCTTTCAAACGAATCACAAAGGACTGACCTTGCTGCACATATTGATCCAATCGACCGATTTTTCCATATGCCCGATCCTGGACTAGAAGGTAGTCCTTATCGGCCAAGACTTCTCCAAATGGAGCGTCATTGCGCCGGGCAATCGATTCGACCACCTTCACGGGTGAATGCTGTCCATGCGAGAAGGCCACATGCAGCTTGATACCTCCTCTGAATTTTTTATACGGAGCCCAAGACATACGGGAGTTTGCCGCCGTAACCGTCGTAGAGTCAATAAGCAGAAGATCTTTAGGCAGATTCAGGTGCCGCCGGGTTTGCCGGTTACATTTCTGGACGAGCATTTGAAACAAACGCTTGAAGATATCGTAAGGCACTTCACCGGCTTTGCCCGAAAGAGTGGAGTAATGAACCTTGGGCAAATCGTAGTTCGAGCCCACCCGAGCACTTTGACGAAAGCCATCCCATTTGTGGTAGCAGGCTTGGATAAAGTAGTCGAACAACACACCGACAGTCATTTTGATTCCTGTATCCTCGTAGTTCTTGGTTTGCCCAGTCACCATTTCGACTTCTTCCGGAGTTAATACTTGTTTGAACACGGCCAGGAATGGGGTATTATTATTCATGAGGTCGCCTCATTTCGGTTTGGTTTGGTCGTACTTACCATTACCCGAAATGGCGGCCTTTCTTGTCCCTTTTTTTGGGAAATCAACACGCTTACAGGATCTGCAACTTCCAGCCCTGTATACCTGGGTATGCGGGAGAGATGTTGCATGATATACAGGATTTCTCGAGCTAATCCGCACAAAAGAGGGGGAAATGCTGCCTTTCCTGCAACAATCTTCGATCAAGACCTGTTTAGTGGAGAGAATGTTGTATTTCAGGCAGGATTTCATAGCAGTAGCGCTCTTGCTCTAGCAGGAGCTATGCTTGCTTCAACCGCTTAATTCCCTCCCGCACCCTAGGCGCTACCTCTGTCCCGAAGAGGCGGATGGCCTGCATCACCTCGGCATGCGGCATAGAGCCGTGCGGGACATGCAGCAGGAAGCGGGTGATCCCTACGTGCTCGTAGAGGTGGAGGATTTTGCGGGCAACTGTGTCCGGGTCGCCCACATATAGAGCACCGTCAAAGCTGCGGGCAGCATCGTAATCCGCACGGTGATACGAAGGGAGTCCTTTCTCCACCGCCCGGACATTCGTCCGCGCATGTGTAGACGGGAAGAAGGCCGCTACAGCAAGCTCGTCCGTCTCCGCAACATAACCATGAGAGTGTGAGGCAATCGGAAGCTTGGACACATCATGACCAGCCTTGGCCGCTGCCTCCTTGTAGAGCCGTACATGCATGGCATAATCGGAAGGATTCACATTGCCGATAATCGCCAGAGCAAAGGGCAGGCCCAGGTTACCCGCACGAACCGCAGACTCCGGCGTTCCCGCACTCGCAATCCATACCGGCAGCGGATTCTGCTCCGGGCGCGGATAGATCTCCAGATTCGTTATGGCCGGACGGTGCTTGCCGCTCCAGTTCACCTTGCCGGGCTCCCGCAGCTTGAGCAGCAGGTCCAGCTTCTCGTCAAACAGCTCTTCGTAGTCCTTCAGATCATAGCCGAATAGAGGAAACGACTCGGTGAACGAGCCCCGGCCCACCATAATCTCGGCACGGCCCCCCGATATTCCATCCAGTGTTGCGAAATCCTGAAATACCCGCACCGGATCGGCTGAGGACAGAATCATGACCGCACTGGTCAGGCGGATTCGGGTCGTCAGCGGTACAGCCGCCGCCATCAGCACAGCAGGCGACGAAGCTGCAAAATCAGGCCGGTGATGCTCACCCACGCCGTATACATCCAGTCCCACCTGATCCGCAAGCACGATCTCCTCCACCACTTCGCGCAGCCGCTCCGCATGGCTTAGAGTCACTCCGGTATTCACATCAGGCGTTGTCTCGACAAAGGTGCTTATTCCAAGTTCCACTTGTGTTCCTCCTAAAAGTCAGTAATCTTTATATTCTAAAACTAAATAGTCAAATATTCAAAGAAAACTTTAACCCGCAGCAAACAGGGCGCCCCGGCTGTATTAACAGCTCCAGAGGCACCCTGTTTCGTATTAGCTGGCTAATCGTAGCCGCTCCCGCTTACTTCACCAGCTCCTCCAGGCTGCCAAAAGCACCTGAAGCCGATTTCAGCTTGGATTCACCCCCGACTACACAGAAGTAATTCTGCTGCGTTACCGCCTCAAGCAGACTTGCATAGCTCCTGATATCCCCGGCTGTGGCTGACAGGATTTCATTACGTTCCTGCTGAAGGTCTTCCGCCGTAATCTGCTCGAAATAATGCCGGTCCGCCTGGCGGCCTGTAGCGCCGGGACTCAGCGGCTGGTCCAGCATGGCTAGGGTCCCGATAATCGCTCTCTCCATCTCCGCTTCATCTGCCGAATATTCTCCGGCAAACTGAGAGGCCCGGTCATAGACCTCCAGCGTCTCCAGCAGGTTCGGATCACGGTAGGAAGTGAACAGGATTACGCCGTCGCGGCGCAGGAGCAGATTGCCGCCATACGCTCCGCCCTTGACCCGGACCGTATTCCACAGGTAGGTCAGGCTGAGGATCTTCTTAAGCACCTGCAGCTTGCCGGAATAGGCGAAGCCCAGCTTCTTGTAATCATAACCTTTGACTACATACTGCACCTGGCTCGCGGACATGAAGCCTTCGTTGACCGCCTGCCCCTGTGCTGATAAGAGCGGCAGGGACTCTACCACCCGTCTGCTCAGGTCCAGCTCCTGCACATGTGCGGCGAATTCCGCATACGAATCCGCCGTACCGGTGAGGGAGAGCGTCAGATTCTGCGTATTGAACAACAAGCCGCAGATTTCCTTCAAGGTATCTGCAAGCCCTTCAGCCTGCTGGTCAATGCTGCGGGCAAGCTCCTTGATGAAGCGGTAATACGCCACGCCGCCAAGCTGCTCCTCGTACATCCCCCGGTCCGAGAAGTAGGACAGCACCCGGCTGGCTGCAATCTCATTGCCTTTCTGGGTCAGCATCGCTTCCATGCCGGAGGCTTCGCGGCGGACAATCTCCTGCAGCTTGGACAGGTTATCCAGATTGCTGCCGTAGAGCAGCTCATGCAGCAGCTTCAGAGAACCGCCAATGTTACCCTGCATGACCTTGATCCGCGCGCTGAATTTGGCCTGATAGCTTCCTTCCGCAGACTTCCCTGCTCCGAACACCTCATTCTGGAAACGAATGCCGCCCGTAGTAATCCCGATCTCACTGGTCAGCTCCTCAATACTGTAGGCTTCCGTCTCCAGCTGTCCGAGCACTCTCGCCAGCAGCTCCAGATAAGGAATCTGCTGTGCTGCAAGCACGCTGGTGTCCCAGTACAGCTTGATATAGGCAATTGCACCGGCAGCCACTTCATGATGCAGCACCTTAATCCCGTCCAGCGCAACCTCCACTGTGGGTACCCCGGCCGGGGCAATAGGGTTAACATCCTGGAGGGTCAGCTTCGGCAGCTTCTCCAGCTCCTCTGCGGGGTCAGGAGTATTCTGCCGGGCCAGCAGCTTCTGCGTGCTAAGCACGAGTTCATCCAGCTGTGCCGGGGCCAAAGACGCTTTATATGACGCCAGACGGCTGCGGACCGCCGCATCCTTTTCCCCCGCAAGAGTCTGAGAGGGCTGGAGGACAACGACACTACTGTGGTTACTGTTCAGCAGGTAGGTCTCGATCAGCCGCTCGAAATACCGCTCGCCACTTTGCTCACGGATCGCCGTAATCGCCGCTTCGTACTCCAGATATGTGGACGGCAAGCCGTCATACAGCCAGGCCTTCATCACTTCCATATTGTAGGTGAGACCCTTCGGATATTGGCTGAAATCGGCTTCCCGCAGTTCAAATTCCTTGCTGTTCACCGCAGCGAGCACCAGCTTCTCATCCAGACCTTCCGCAGCAAGGCGGCTTAAGGTAGCTCTGACCAGATTCACGAACTCCTCCTTGGCCTCAGGGTTAGAATGTGTCAAAGCAATACCCAGCATAGGCTGAACCATGCTATCTGAATAAAAAGCAACCACATCCTTGCCCAGACCGCTCTCCAGCAGCGCTTGCTTCAACGGGGCGGCGCTACTGTCCATCAGCATGCTTTTCAGAATGGCAAAGGCCAGATTCAGCTCCCGGTCCAGAGAGGTCCCTATTACATAATTCAAGCTCAAGTATGTCTTGTCCGCAGCCGTTTCCGTCTCCAGAATGGGATACTCCGCCGTAAGCTGGGTCATGCCGGTCGGTGCCTGTAGTGCAATCGAAGTATCCATAGCCTTGCGCGTATAGCGGCTGAGATATTCTTCATGGATAAACTGCAGCCGTGCTTCGATATTCAGGTCACCATAGAGATAGAAATAACTGTTCGAGGGGTGATAATAATTCCGGTGCGCCTCCAGAAACTGTTCATAGGTCAATGCAGGGATATGCTGCGGATCGCCGCCGGAGGAGTGACGGTAGATCGTACCCGGGTAGAGCGATTTTTTGATCCGGTCAATCAGCACCGTCACCGGCGAGGAATACGAGCCCTTCATCTCATTGTAGACAACGCCCTTGTAGATCAGCTCATCCCCAGAATTGGGCAACTCATAGTGCCAGCCCTCCTGCTCAAAAATCTCCGGCTGACTGTAAATGTTCGGCTGAAAGACGCTGTCCAGATAGACCTCCATCAGATTGGCAAAATCCTGGTCATTCTGGCTGGCTACCGGATACATCGTTTTATCGCCAAAGGTAAAAGCGTTCAGGAACGTCTTCATCGAGCCCTTCAGCAGCTCAACGAACGGTTCCTTCACCGGGAATTTGCCGGAGCCGCAGAGGACCGAATGCTCCAGAATGTGAAACACTCCCGTGCTGTCCGCAGGCGGAGTCCGGAACGTGACACTGAATACCTTATTGTCATCCTGATTCTGTACATAGAGCAGCCGTGCGCCGCTCTGCTGATGCTCCAGCGTGTATACGGAGGATTCGATTTCCCGTATGTACTCCTTGCGTATAACTTCAAACCCGGAATAGACCTCACCTGCTATTAAGCTGCTCATAACTTTTCCCTCCTTGGTTCAGGGCTGCCCTGATTCCATGAGCTTATCATATCCGGGGTTTCGGGTTCCACTATGAGCTGCATAGAGGCTTGTTCATTACTATAACCTCCTGATCAAATATGTTAAAATATGCGGATAGCTTATCTTAGCAGCAATTGAATTGTACAGCAAAGGATGGATCATGATGGAGCTCACGATGAATTGGATTACACTCAGGGTACGCAATTTGGAGGCTTCCCTTGATTTCTATCACCGGATTCTAGGGCTTCCTGTGGAGCGCAGATTCGAGAGCAGAGGGAAGCAGATCGTCATGCTGGGGATAGAGGGGCAGCCGAAGCTGGAACTCATAGAGGGCAGTGACCCGCCGCTGAAGCCGGAGTGCGGAGTCTCTGTAGGCTTCGAGGTCGCATCGCTGGACAAGGCTATGGCCGAACTTGCTAAGGAAGGAATCCCGGTAGCCCGCGGCCCTATCGCGCCGAATCCCAGCCTGCGCTTCTTCTATATTCTGGACCCAGACGGCTTCGAAGTGCAGCTTGCGGAGCATATGTAACGGCGTTCGGATGGGCTTGCTATCCACGGACTAGCACTAGTGTGCCTGATTTGCTGATTTAGCCTGCGATTGAGCCGAATGAGATGCAATAGTGCTCCTCATTTGGCCCACGCGCCTGCATGCCAGCACAATGTATGCTGTTTTCCACATACATTTGAGCCATGCGCCTGCATGTGAACACAATGTATGCTGTTTTCCACATACATTTGAGCCATGCGCCTGCATGTGAACACAATGTATGCTGTTTTCCACATACATTTGGCCTATATACCGCTGTACCAGCCGTTTGTACTCGGTTTTTAGCATAGCATTCAGCCTTTTACCGATGAAATTAGTTACACTCCTGCTCTCCCGGCGACCCTTCAGCCCCATTCAGCAACCAAGTCACTCTAGGAATCATTCAAAGAGCTCTTTTCCACAAATGTAGACTCACCTTGTCCACAACAGGAGGAATTATAATTTCCTGTACAGCAAAAAAACGGCATTTCTGCCGTTTCTTAAGGGATGGACTCTCAGGGGCTCGAACCCTGGACAAATAGATTAAGAGTCTACTGCTCTACCAACTGAGCTAAGAGTCCGTATGGTGTCTATGTATGATTCTTCTAGACGATGATCTCTAAGCTGACTGCGTCCGCTCAAAAGTACTTTCATAGTATACTTTTTTGAACGGGCGCTGTCAACTGTTTTATTAAAAGTTTCTCACACTTGGCTATGAACAGCTGTCTACACGCGATTCTTCCGCATCATCACCACATACACGGGGAGTCCGGCAAGCGTGATGCCAATCCCAATAAGCGAGCGCAGCGGATCACTGATGATCGTGCTGGCCAGAATATAGAGCCCCCCTGCTACGCCAAGGATCGGGGTGAACGGATAGAGCGGCACGCGATAGCGGCCTTGTACAGGCGGCAGCTTCCTGCGCAGGAGGAACACGCCGAACACGCCCATCGTGAAGAAGATCCACAGGACAAACACCAGCAGATCGGTCAGCGTATTGAAGGTCCCGGAGAAGATATAGATCACGGCCAGTATACTCTGAAAAACAAGCGCATTCGCCGGTGTCTGGAACTTCGGATGAATGCTGCTCAGCACCCGGGAGAACGGAAGCTGTCCCCGCTCCCCCATCGCCTGCGGCACCCGTGCTGCGGTCATGAGATAACCGTTCAGCGCACCCAGCACAGAGACAATAATGCCTGCCGTAATAAAGGCTCCGCCGCCGCTACCGAACAGCGCCTCTGCTGCATCGGCACCCGGAGTCGGGGACGACACGATCTGGTCATAGGGCAGCGCCTGGAACACCGCAATATTGAACAATACATACACGGCGATGACAAAAATAACACCGATCGAAATGACTTTGGGCAGCGTCCTGGCCGGGTCTTTGATCTCTCCCGCCATATTGGTTACGCTGATCCAGCCGTCATAAGCCCAGAGTGTGCCGAGCACCGCAGCCCCGAAGCCTGCACCCGCAGCCGCTGTACCGATGCCTCCGAAGCCGGGAGCCAGATCCGAGAACAGCCCGACGCCCACAATGCCCGCCACCGGAATCAGCTTTCCAACCGTAGCCACCGTCTGAATGATCCCGCCGAACTTCGTCGCTATAACATTCATCAGCAGAATGAAGCCCAGAATGCCCACGGCAAGCAGCTTCTGCTGCCATGCATTCAACGGCAGAAAGTAACCGGAATAGGTCGCGAAGGCAATAGCCAGCGCCGCTACAGAAGCCGGATAAGAGATCACCGCCTGCACCCAGCCGAGCAGATAACCGAACACTCCGCCGTACAAATCACTTAAATAAGTATATAGGCCTCCCGACTTCGGAATGGCAGCCGCGATCTCCGCCACACTCAGCGCCGAAGCCAGGGTAATGATCCCTCCAACACCCCAGGCCACAATACTCATCCATGGGCTACCCGCATTATTCAATACAATTCCGGGCTTCAAAAAAATCCCCGATCCGATAATCATCCCGACCACCAGGGCCAGGGCTTGCAGGAACGTAATACTTTTGGTTAACGGCTTTGTTGTCATGATGTGATTCATTGTCCTTCCGTTCTGTGAAATATTTATCATGCTTTTATTTCTCTATTCGTCCTGTTCACCCCTCTTTTTGAGCCGGAGAAATTGGTTATAAACCAAACTCCCCATTGTAACTAACACTATATGGAAGATATACTGAAGCCTGGGCGTATTTCCCTGGGCATAGCTGGTTCGCTCAGCGCCACAACCTTCGAGGAGGCATATACCTTTATGCTCTACACTCCAGGCATTACCGACTGCTCACCGGCAGAGGTGAATTATGACGCAACAAGAATCGGGGTATTGCATACCCACTTCCAGCAACTGATCGATGACAAAAAGATTCAAGCCGCCTCATATTGTATATCCAGATACGGCAAGACGTTCATGCACGGCGCCATCGGCCCCCTCTCCTACCGCGAAGAGCGGACGGAGCCGTTGTTGCCGACTACCGTTCATAGAATTGCTTCAATCACCAAAGCCATTACCTCCGTGGCCATAGCCAAGCTTGTGGAGGATGGCGTGCTCCGGCTGGACCTTCCCGTCGGCACTTTTCTGAAACCGTTTAACGTGGAGCCCTTTGCCAAAATCGATATCTACAGCCTGCTTACCCATACCTCCGGCCTGTTTCCCGACTGCGCGGGCAGCATGATTCCGTATCACAAAAGCTATTGGCAGCTTATCGGCGAATACTTCGACAGCTACAGGCCGGAGGACGGGGAGCCGGACTGGATCACCGCCGCGCTGAGCTGCGGCGTGAATAAGAAGGTAGGCGAGGAATGGCAATACTGCTCCTTCGGCTTCTGTATTCTTGGCGAGATTATCAAGAAGGTGACTGGCGTTACCGCCGAGCAGTACATAGAGGAGAACATCCTGAAGCCGCTCGGCATGAGGGATACGATGTGGGAGCCGACGCCGGAGCTGGCGGGGCGCTTCATTATCCGCAACGAAATGCGGGAGAAGCAGTTGAATGAGCTGGCCCAAGGCATCCAGCCCGGGGTCTCTGCGGCAGAAAAGCTGTGGGAGACGGTATCCAGCACCGGCGGAGGGCTGTCCTCCACACCGGCTGACCTGATCCGCTTCGCCAACATGCTGCTGGGCATGGGCCGACTGGGTGAGACCCGCATTCTCGGCCGCAAAGCCGTCGAGAAGCTCACCACCCGTACACTCTACGGGGTTCCCGACTACTGTTGGGGCAATGATGTCAAAGACCGGAGCTACGGTATTGGACTGGATATGCGGAAGGGTCCCGCCTTCTTTTACTCCGAGGGCAGTTATTTCCATGAAGGAGCCGGAGCCTGCTGTATGGTGATGGACCCTGCCGAGCAGCTTGCTGCGGTATGGTTCGTGCCGTTCAAGGACGATAACTGGTACGCGGAGGCGCTGTTCAATGTCACCAATATTATCTGGTCAGGCGTGATCTGATGAACCGTCTCAAGCATAACTGGAGGATCTGCCGCTCCGTGGCGGCGGTAACCTATAAGGAGTGGAGTGCCTACCGCACCCACTCCCTGGTGTCCGTAATCGTCGGTCCTGTCTATTTCATGGTGCAGTATTTCATCTGGACCGCAGTCTATGGAGGGCAGGCTACACTGGGCGGGCTTGATCTCCAGCAAATGATCCGCTACTTCGGGGCAACGGCGCTGATTGGTTACCTGATCATGGATTTCGCCGACTGGAATCTGTCGATGCTTGTCCGCACCGGCAAGTTTCTGACCTTCCATCTGCGTCCGGTCGATCACCGTTCCTTCGCGCTGTTCCAGAAGCTCGGACACCGCTTCCTCGGCTTCGTGTTTGAATTTCTGCCGTGCCTGCTGATTTTTATCTTTATCTTCGGCATCGATATGCGGCCGGCAAGCCTGCCGTGGACCATAGTGTCCGTGCTGCTCGCTTTTCTGATGAATTTCTATGTCAACTATACGATTGGCCTCACCTCCTTCTGGCTGGTGCAGTCAGGGGGCATACGTAGCGCGTTCATGCTGGTATCGGGGATTTTCTCAGGTGCGCTCATTCCGCTGGATTTCTTCCCGCACTGGCTGCAGGTGACCCAGTTGTTCCTGCCATTTCAATACATTGCTTATATGCCTGCCATGGTGTTCACCGGCCATTATTCACTCGGCGGCCTGGAGTTATCCATCCCGGAGGCTGTCGGCATGCAGGGAGCGGCTGTGCTGGTAATGTTCGGGTGCAATGAGCTGGTCCGCCGCCGGGCCATGAAGCAGTTTACCGCGGTCGGCGCGTGAATGAATGCCCCGAAGAAAGGAACATTCTTGACATGAAAAGGTATGTAGAGGTATACAAGCAGTGCATGTACTCCGCCGTGCAGACGGCTTCGGCCTATAGGATGAACTTCATCGTCAGCAGTCTGATTACCCTCATCGGTAATATACTGTTTCCGCTGGTGACCCTGCTGATCTACCGGGCAGGCACCAGCTTCCCCGGCTGGAGCTTATACGAGGTCTTGTTGATCCAGTCCGTATTCACGATGTCCAGCGGCCTCTCCAGCCTTGTCTTCGGAGGGGTCATGTGGACCACCATGTCGCATGTCCGGGAGGGCAGCTTCGAGGTAGTGCTGCTTAAGCCGCTGAATCCGCTGTTCTACCTTGTGGCTACGACCTTCTCCACCGAAAGTGCCGGGCTGTTCCTGGGCGGAGCGGCGTTATTCGTGTTCTCCGCCTGGCATGTAGGCGCGATTCCGGCCTTAGCCTGGCTGCAATTCGCAGGCATGTTCTTCGCCGGAACGGCAGTCCTGGCCGGATTATCACTGATGATGGCGGCGATGTCGTTCAAGTGGGTGGGCAATTCGCGGATTTCCGAGCTGGCCGACAGTGTACTGAGTGTCGGCAAGTATCCGCTGCCGATCTTCCCGAAGGCGGTGCAGGCGGCAGCGACGATGATCATTCCTGTGGGCATGGTCGGCTTCCTCCCGGCCTCGGCGCTGCTTGGCCGGGTAGGAGCCAGTGATTTTGCAGCGATACTGCCCTGCTTTGTCTTTCTCTGGGCAGGCATTTGGGTCTACCGGCACATGATCAGATTATATGAGGGGGTTGGCGGCTGATGCCGGTTATAGATGTGAAGCATTTAACGAAGACATACACCACTTATAAGCGGGGCGCAGGCATGGGGCAGACCTTCAGGAGCTTCTTCAAGCGTGAAGAAGTCTCGGTCCAGGCTGTGAACGATATCAGCTTTGCCATTGAGCAGGGCGAAATCTGCGGCATGCTGGGGCCTAACGGGGCCGGCAAATCGACGACGATCAAAATGCTCTGCGGCGCACTCTACCCGACAAGCGGGGAGATTTCGGTCCTCGGCTATTCCCCGGCCCGTGACCGGAAGCGGTATGTCGGCAAAATCGGAGCTGTCTTCGGCCAGAAATCCCAGCTCATCTGGGATATTCCGCCCATCGACAGCTTCAATATGAACAAGGCCATCTACGGAATCTCCACCCTGGATTTCAATCATCGGCTGGAGGAGCTCGCGGCGCTGCTGGAAATCTCCCAGGTCATTGAGAAGCCTACCCGGGTGCTGTCGCTGGGCGAGCGCATGAAATGCGAATTCGTCATGGCCATGCTGCACCAGCCGGACATCCTGTTCCTGGATGAGCCGACGATCGGGCTGGATGTGATCGCCAAGGTCAAGATCCGCGAATTCATCCGCCAGATGAACAAGAAGCTGAATATGACCTGTATCCTGACCACCCATGATCTGGAGGATGTGGAGGAGCTGGCGCACCGGGTCATCGTCATTAACCATGGCGAGAAGGTGTTCGATGATTCGCTGCAGCGGCTTAAAGTCTTTCTGGGAGAGAAGAAGCAGGTCAGCTTTACCTTTGTAGAGTCTGTGCAGAACACCCCCTTCGACAACGATTACACCAAGGTGGTTGAGCGGCCGTCAGACTTCCAGGTTACGCTGGAGGTGGACACCGCCCGCATCTCGATCAGCGAGTTCATCGAGAATATCTCCCGCAAGCACGGCTTCTCGGATATTTCGGTCAAGGAGCTGCCGATCCAGCAGGTGGTCATGAATATTTATGAGAGTGCACAAGCATAAACCAACAAACAGCCTGAACCGTCACTTTACCGTGACAGCTCAGGCTGCTTTTTTCCAGGCATTTATTAGCTCTTATAGACGGAGTAACTCCCGCTTAGGCAGCTTCGTCTTACTTCGCAGCAGCCAGCTCAGACGCAAGCTTCTCCGCCCCGTCAAAGATGGAATAGCTATATCCCCAGAACTGGTTGAAGTCAATCTTATAGATCGCTTTGTTCTGGATTGCCTTCAGACTCTGCAGTGACGGATCGGCATAGAACGCTTTTATCGACTGGTCAGCATCAATACCGCCTGTGTACACCGAGATCAGCAGGACATCCGGGTTGGTCGCGATTAATTGCTCCTTGCTGATCTCACCGGTCACATCCGCGTAGCTGTTGGTCAGTCCAAGCAGTCCCAGCACATCTCCCGCAAAAGTATCCACGTTCCCGCTATAGACAGCGATCGCGCCGTTTCCCCCGTCAGAGACGTAAGCAAAGGTCTTCCCTCCTGCTGCTGCCCCTTCCTTCAGCTTCGCAGCACGCTCCTTCAGCTCTGCAATATATGCAGTAGCCTTCTCCTGCACATCAAAGATCTGGCCGAGCTGTTCAATATCCTTGTACAGGCTGTCAAGCGTTGCCCCTTGCAGACTGGTGCTCTGCACGAAGGTCTTGATGCCCAGCTCATTGAGTCCGCCTACCGTCCCTACTCCCCAATCCGCATCTGCGAACAGGCCGCCGCGCCCCATCACCAGATCCGGGCCTCTGCCTACAACGAGTTCTTTACTGGCATAGTCCTGGGAGATGACAGGAATCTTCTTGAATTCCTCTTGAACCGCCGGATCGCCTGCACCATAGAGAGCCGCAACCCCGACCATTTTGTCGGTAAGCCCCAGCTTAATCAGCAGTTCAGCCGCACCTTGGGTATTCGCTACTACCTTCTCAGGAGCCTTATCGAAGGTCTGCGCTTTAGTCGTCCATTCGGTGCCTTCCCCGTTATTCGTATGGTTCTCAACAGTAAGCGGATATATCGTCTTGGCTGCCTGTGCAGTCTCCGCCGGTGCGGGACTGGCCGATGCAGGTGCAGCCGTTGCCGCCGCTTCCTTCTCATTACCTGCATTGGAAGAACAAGCTGCCAGCATGACCGCCATCACCAGAACCGCCAGCAGCGGTACATATCGTTTGAATATTTTCTTCATTCTCTTAGGTCCCCTTTTCTGTATGTATGTTAGTTATCCTGCGGGTAGGGCATTAAGCCCATAGCCTTGCAGGGGATACCTCCGTAGAATATAGAAAGTTGGACAGCATGTCAATGAGAATTATTATCATTGACAATCGTTCTCAATATCCTTTATATTTAAAAACATGCTACGATATTCTGCTCACAGTGTCTTCTGATGAGTCAGTCCATACTAATCTTTTAATGTAAAGGAGCCTTCCCATTGTCATGCATACTGATCTAGCCATACCTTCACAGCCTAAGCAATCTCTCATTCATTCCCGTTACGGCTTCATGGCTGTTATAGGCGTCCTGTTCATTATCACCCTGCTGTCTGCCGGGGCTGCGGTCTCCTTCGGCCAGGTGGATATTCCTGTCTCCCAATCCTACCGGATTCTGCTTCATCACATCACAGGCATCCAGATTGGAGATATGCAGGAGCTGACGAACGGTTCTTTCGTGGATATTATCTGGAAAATCCGCTTCCCGCGTGTCCTGATGGCGATGTTCATCGGCGCCGGACTTACGCTATGCGGGACGATTATGCAGGCGGCGGTACAGAATCCCCTGGCTGATCCATACATACTCGGTATTTCCTCCGGCGCTTCGCTGGGCGCAACCTTCGCCATCCTGATCGGCTTCGGCTCGATGGGGCTGCTCGGCCAGTCGGGAGTCGCCTTTTGGGCTTTTGCAGGAGCGGTTGGCGCTTCTCTGCTAGTCCTCACACTTGCCAGTGCGGGCGGCAAAATGACCTCCGTCAAGCTGGTGCTGGCCGGGATGGTCATTAACGCTCTATGTACCGCTTTTGCCAACTTCATTGTCTATTTCGCGAACAATGCCGAAGGCATTAAGACAGTTACCTTCTGGACGATGGGCAGCCTGGCCGCCTCCAGCTGGGACAAGCTGCCGCTGATCTCGGTCACCGTCCTGCTCGCCGTTATCCTGTTCCTCTCGCAGTTCCGTGTGCTGAATGCCATGCTGCTAGGAGATGAAGCGGCGGTTACGCTGGGCATTCATCTGGGTGCCTACCGCAGAGTCTACATGATTCTCACGGCGCTGATTACCGGCGTTATGGTAGCAAGCTGCGGGATGATCGGCTTCGTGGGACTGATTATCCCCCATCTGGTGCGGGGACTGGTAGGCTCGGACCACCGCAGGCTGCTGCCGGCGTCGATTCTGTTCGGAGCGATCTTCCTGATCTGGACGGACGTCATTGCCCGGACCATCGTACCGAATGTGGAGCTGCCGATTGGGATCATTACCGCCCTGATTGGCGCGCCGATGTTCATGTACATGCTGATTAGAAAAGGCTATGCCTTCGGAGGGAAAAGCTGATGAATCTGAATGTTGAACGGCTAAGCGTCTCTTTCGGTGAGGCGAAGATTGTGCAGGAGGTCTCGCTGAGGGTGCAAAATAAGCAATTCGTCGGTCTGATCGGCCCGAACGGCTGCGGCAAATCGACACTGCTCAAGAGCATCTATAAAGTCATTAAACCGCGCCAGGGCGATGTCTTCCTCTCTGAGCTTAATGTGATCAAGGCCAGCCCGAAGCTTGTTGCCCGGAAGCTGGGCGTAGTCGGCCAGTTCAACGAGCTGAGCTTCGACTTCACCGTTCGTGAGATGGTGGCAATGGGCCGGACGCCCCACAAAGGCATGCTGGAAACCGACAGCCAGCAGGACGCTGACATTGTCTCGGCCGCACTCCGCAAGGTCAATCTGGAGGGGCATACTGGCCGCAGCTATAATTCCTTATCCGGCGGCGAGAAGCAGCGGGTCATTCTGGCGCGTGTGCTGGCCCAGCAGCCGGAATTCATGATTCTGGACGAACCGACCAACCATCTGGATATCAAATACCAGCTGCAGATTCTGAATATCGTCCGAAAGCTGGATATCGGCATTCTCGCCGCCCTCCATGATCTCACCCTGGCCGCTGAATACTGCGACTATCTGTATGTTATGAAGGAAGGCCGGGTCGCGGCCAGCGGAGTCCCTGAGGATATTCTAACGAAGGAATTAATCCGCGAGGTCTTCGATGTGGAGTGCGAGACCTACCGCAATCCGGTCACTGGAGCGCTGGGTATCGCCTATCTGGAGACAAGGTAATCCTTCGGGACAAATGGAAACGGCTTTGCCGTCCTTTTAAAGGACGGTACCGTTTCAGCGAGAAGCTTCTACAGCCTGCGGCTCTGTACCCGCAGGTTTATTCTTTTTGCAGGATGTTGAAACTATTTTCACCCCTTGACGGTCTAATGGTCAATCAAATGCTTCAAGAAGCCAATAAAGGAGTGAAAGAGCTGAAAGCCCAGCCGTAAGTGTGCCTTCCTATACAGTCGACCAGAGGCAGGCTCCGAACCGTCTGATCTTCACCTTTAACGGTGTCCGCAGCTTCGATTACGATGCGCTGGAGCAGGATATACTGGCCTCACCGCTGGTCAGTGATGTGTACAGAAATATCATCCTGGATGATTCCGCCATGCGGTTCGTGGTTGAACTGAAGGAAGGCACCCGCCATACCCTTACCGAGTACAGCAATCCGGGTACGCTTGAGCTGAAGCTGACAGCAGAGGGCAAGGCCCCTGCGTTTAAGGAAGTCTACTATGTACGCAGCGAAGGAATGCCTCCTGGAGAATCACTGGCTATCCTGGAAGAGATCTATCTAGATGACGATGTTACCTTCCTGAAGACAGCCTCTGGTGATTTCGCCGCTGTCATCGGCGGTTTCGCCACTCGTGAAGAAGCTGAGCAGAAGCTCGCAGCAATCTCCGCGCGTGAAGACTATGCCGGGAACCTGCGTGTGGATAGCTGGATGAGCAATGGACATCCGGACGATTGACCGTATTCCCACAGGCAGGTTGTGAAGCAGCGGCCGCTTTTATTGCCCTACCCATCCGCGTCAGCTTTAAGGAGGGGAAGAGCATGAAAGCGGCCTTTTTGTGCGGCAATTGCAGCTCCAGATGAAATTCCCTCTATACACCTGATGGGCGATCGCTCATCGTTACGGACTTAAATGTAAAGTATGTGTCATTTATATGTTTTGTATAATTACACAAAATCAATTTTATCTAAATTTTTATGCATATTTATGAATTTATTTTACATAAAAGTAAAATTATCATTTTGACAATTATGAATAATGTCATATATACTTACACAGAAATCAAATTAAGAGGAGGTCACTTATGAATCTTATGCAAAAAAGAAGGCTAAGTCTCTTTACCGCTCTGTTGGTTCTCTTCACCATGTTATCCTTCCCTTCGATCACGAAAGCCGCTGAGGTCACCACACCCGGGAAAATTATTCCGAATGTCGTTGTGGTAGGTGTCGGAGGAACCATCACCTCCACTTCTCCTTCCAGAGAGCTGTTTCAGACGTATGGCACGCCAAAGGTATCCATTAATGATATTATCCAAAGACTACAGCCCGAGCTATCCAAAATAGCCAATGTCACCAGTACTGAGTTAAGCAATATCAGCTCGGCGCAAACCACCTCCAAGGACTTATACAACCTTACCATCGCTATCGACAAGGAACTGGCCAACCCGGCTGTTCATGCTGTAGTTGTTACTACCGGCACCAACATCATGGAAGAGTTGGCTTACTGGACTGATCTCACTGTCCGCAGTCCCAAGCCTGTTATCTTCACCGGGTCCATGCGACAATCCAATACGATCTCCTTCGACGGGGAAGCTAATCTGCTGAATGCAATCCGGCTGGCTGCAAGTCAGAAAACCACTTACTATGGTACAGTTTTGATGATGAATGATGAATTCTTTGCAGCCCGGGAAGTTACCAAGACCGATGCGCTGCGCCTGGATACCTTTGACGGGGGCCGGTACGGCGCTCTGGGAACGGTAGACGAGAACCGGATTCGTGCGGTTCGTGCGCCAGCCCGCGTCAGGGATGCCGGAACAGAGAAGTGGAAAACCCCTTTTGATCTCAGTACGATCCAGCCGGAGGATTTGGCGAAAGTCGATGTTGTGTATAGTTATACAGAAGCCTCCGCTGCGCCCATTACGGCCTTGGCTAATGAAGGGGTTAAGGGGATCGTAACTGCGGGTCACGGCGCAGGAGGCATCTCCACCGCACAGCAGGCAGCCCGTACGGCAGCTATCGAGAAGGGCGTCTTATTCGTAAGTGCAACACGCGCGGGTTCAGGCGCAGTATATGACACAGGCGCCAAAGGCATCATCGGCGCAGGCGATTTACTCCCGCAAAAGGCAAGAATCCTGCTTCAGCTGGGCCTTACCTTCTCCAAGGACCAGGAGCAGATCCGTCAGTGGTTCTCTACCATTGGAATGCCGGATTACGATATGAGCAAATAAGAAGACACGCGCTTTTCGAGCGGCTCCTCCACATCATTTCCTCATAGGGCACAAAAGATAAGCGGAGGCCCCCGGCCTCCGCTTACTGCTGCTTAATGCTTCTACACCTGCCCGCCACGCATCAGCCTACGTCCTTATATCTCAATCTGCGAATCGACCAGACTGACAGAACTACAAGGTACACTCCATTCATCAGGAAGAATAGCAGATTCTCCATAGCCGTCAGTCCGCGCTGGGTAAGCACGCCCATACCAATGGTCAGCAGCGAATATGGGAACAGCAGCCCCAGCTTGAGCACATACAGGCCCAGCCCGACAAAAACCGCACATAGACTGATTCCGATAGGCGCTGCAAAGCTGCGGATACGGATGGACAAGCCGAGCTGCAGAGCGGCAATACTCAGCGAAGCCACCCAGCCGCGCAGGGTCCACACGATGATGTCCATTGGAAAATCCCCCGTCATAGACAGCATCTGTCCTGCCGCCCAATACATTAGAAGGAATAGCGCCTGCGCTCCGGCAATCAGCATGCCCACAATAACAAGCTTGGCTATAAAGAGACTGGTTATGGATACTGGAGCAGCCAGGATCATGTTCCAGTTCCGGTTCACATGCTCCAGCCTGCAGACAAACGCGCAGCAGATGGCAATCAGAATCGGCAGGAAGAACTCTCCATAAAATAAGCTTACCTGAGTCCATAAGCTATACCACTCTCCCTGCAAGGCCTCACGGTTCATCACAAAATTAGCACAGCCGATCATCAGGCTGACCACAGGCAGACTGACCAGCACCAGTCCCATCCGCGAGCGGCGCAGCTTGGGCCATTCGGCAGCAACACTTCTAAGCATAAGTTCTCCTCCTTAGACCGATTGTTTGGAGACATGGGTATTCCCGGCAACATACAGAACCAATGTCAGTATCAGAGCTGCACTTAACTGAATCAGAGGCATGCTTCCGGTAATATAGGTTCCTGATGAAGCCTTATACACATAAGTCACCGGACTGAGCTCCAAATAATAAGACCAGACGACTAACTGACGGACAGCGGCAGGGAACAAGCTTGCGGTCGTCCCCAGGAACCCGCCCAGCATGCCAAGACACAGGGCAAATGCCTGATTCTTCACCGCCAGCGATATCCATTGCTGCATCGCAATAATCAGCAGACTGGCAATCAGAGTACCCGCAGTGAACTGCAGCAGCAGGCCTGCCGGAAGCGGTTCTGCGAGTCTATGGAACAGGCCGAAGCCGGTAATAAAAACAACCTGGGCCAGAATGCCGTAGAGGATCAGGCTTCCGGCACAGACGAATTTGGCGGCATACACCGTCTGGCGTCCGACAGAAGTAGTCATCAGCATTTTCCAGGTATCCCCTTTATGCTCCATGTCGCAAATCCTTGACACTACAATCGCCGACAGAATCGGCAGGAACAGCCCGTTCATCGACGAGAGGCTGAAAATCAGCGCTTCCCAGGTGGCATTGTCCGCACTCCGCGAGATCGAGATGCTCATGGACATGGCCGCCCAGCCCAGCTCGGCGGCCAGAAAGAGCGTCAGCATCGCCCATACCTTTCTCCGCCGGATTTTGTAATATTCCAGGAACAAGGCTTTCATCACAGGCTCCGCTCCTTTCCGGTGAGATCCAGGAAGATATCCTCCAGACTCTTCCTCGACTCCACGATCCGGCTCACAGCAATCTGGCCGGACACCAGAATCTCATTGACCCGGGCCACCTCAGAGTCCGGCATGGCGCTGAACACCAGCTGCTGCTCCTGCATTATGGGCCTGTACCCGTGCTCCGACAGTATCCGGACTGCCCGGGCGGGATCATTGATCCGAAAGTGAACCGCCGCCCGGTTCTGCGCCTGAAGCGCAGCCATCGCCCCCTGGAACAGCAGCTTGCCGTCACTGATGATGCCAACCGAGGTAGCAGTCTGCTCAATCTCCGACAACAGGTGGCTGGATACCACAATCGTCATGTCATACTGGGCAGGCAAGGATTTAATCAGCTCCCGGATCTCTCCGATCCCCGCAGGATCGAGCCCATTCGTAGGCTCGTCCAGAATCAGCAGACTCGGGAAAGCCAGCAAGGCCATAGCCAGACCCAGGCGCTGCTTCATTCCGAGTGAATACTGCCCGGCAGGCTTGTGCCGGTGATTATCCAGCCGGACAATCTGCAATACCTTATCAATATTTTTGGCAGGCAGGCTGCGCAGCCGCTGCATGACTTTCAGATTCTCAAGGCCCGTCAGATGTCCGTAATAGGAAGGCGACTCAATCAGGGAACCCGTCCGGTTCAGAATCTCCAGCCGGTGGCTCCGCAGCTCTTGGCCGAACAGCTTAACGGTTCCTTGGGTGGGTTGCACCAGTCCCAGCAGCATCTTGAGCGTAGTCGTCTTCCCTGCTCCATTCGGACCGAGGAAGCCGAAAATCTCTCCCTGCTGCACCTTTAGATTTACCTGATCCACCCGGGGCGTTCCCCCATAGGTCTTGGTCAATTGCTGTGTCTCGATAATTGGTTGAGTGTTCATAGGTTCCAGTTCAGCTCCATTTCTCTCAAGTTGGCTCTTGCTTCCAAGCATAGAGGCCTTCCCTTGCTCCAGGCTGAAGATAACCTTACGCCTACCTTAAATACACCGGTTCCTCCATTCTTCACCGCCTGATCGTGTATACTAATTCATGGGTGATGACGATTGAATACGATGAAGAACCGCAAAATAATGATCGTTGAGGACGAGCCAAAAATACGTGAGATGATCGAGCTCTTTTTACGAAAAGAAGGGTATTACCGCATCTATGCCGCTGGAGATTATAGCAGTGCCCTCGCCATGTGCCGCCAGGAAAAGCCGGATATCGCCATTCTGGATGTGATGCTGCCGGACGGGGACGGGTTCTCGCTTCTCTCCGCCATACGGACCTTCTCCGATATGCCGGTACTCTTCCTGTCGGCACGGGGCGAAGATGAGGACCGCTTGCTGGGGCTGGGCCTGGGAGCCGACGATTATATCGTCAAGCCTTTTCTGCCGAGGGAGTTAATGCTGCGTCTGAGCGCTGTGCTGAAGCGGGTATATGCCTCGCCGATTCCAGAACGGCTGCCTGTCTTCAGATCAGGTGAGCAAGTGGTGGATCTGAACAGCGCTGTGGTACGAAGAGACGGCCAGGAGCTGCCTCTGACGGCTAAAGAGCACGCCATTCTGGTCAAGCTCTATGAGAACCGCGGCCGGATTGTGACCAGCGATGCTCTCTGCCTGGCGGTATGGGGAGATGACAGCTACGGGTATGAGAATACCTTAATGGTGCATATGCGGCGTATCCGCGAGAAGATCGAAGCCGATCCCTCGAAGCCGGTACAATTGCTGACGGTCAGAGGGCTTGGGTATAAGCTCTTGGTGCAGGAGGCGCTCTAATGGACAGCGCGGTCCGTATTTTACGCAAATTCGTAGGTTCTACCCTGCTGGTCTCTACGCTTCTGCTCCTGTTCAATCTGATTCTGCTGGGTTCCCTGATCTTCAAGGAAACGCATCAGGAGGCTTCACCGGAAAAGGTTGTGCGGGAGATATCCTCAGCTCTGCAAGAGTCTGACGGCAAGTATTCCCTTAATCCCAAGGGGGGTGCCCTACTTCAGCAGAACCGGGCCTGGGCTATGCTGCTGAACGCGGAAGGCAAGGTGACATGGAGTGAGCAGCTGCCGCCGGAGATTCCGCATGCTTACAACATCGTAGAGGTGGCGAAGTTCTCACGCTACTACTTGCTGGAATATCCTGTGTATATCTGGGAGCATCCAGAAGGACTTATTGTCGTAGGCTATCCTAAATATTCATATGAAAAATATCAGCTCGGATACATGACGGACTGGCTGCGCTCCCTTCCCTTAAGAGTGCTGCTGCTCCTGATCTGCAATGTGGCACTGGCCGTGGCCCTCTCCTTGTTCATCGGCACCCGGCTGATCCGCAAGATCCGGCCCCTGATCAACAGCATTCATGCCCTGGCCAAAGACAAGCCGGTTAACCTGGAGACTGCCGGACTCTTCAGTGATTTGTCCGAGAGTATTAATTCGGCTTCCTCTACCCTGCAGACCAGGAGCTCGCAGCTGAAATCACGGGATGAAGCCCGCTCCAACTGGATCGCCGGGATCTCCCATGACATCCGCACCCCGCTCTCGATGATCCTGGGCTACGCAAGCAATCTGGAGGAACAAGACAACCTGACCGGAGAGCAACGCCAGCAGGCTGCCATCATCCGCCGCCAAGGCGAGCAGCTAAGGTCGCTGGTCAGCGATTTGAATCTCGTCTCGATGCTGGAGTATGACATGCAACCGTTGCAGCTTAAGCCGGTACGCTTATCCGCTCTGGCCCGGACCGTGGTATCCGACTTCATTAATAACGGCCTGGAGGAGCGTTATTCACTGGACCTGTGCATTATGGACGAGCGCCTGCAAGTGATGGGCGATGAGAAGCTGCTCTACCGTGCAGTAAGCAATCTGGTCCAGAACAGCATCCGGCATAACCCGGATGGCTGCCGGATTGAGATTAGCATCCTCCGCAGCGGGAAAGACTCCTGTTTCGCCTTGTCCGTATCGGACAATGGTCAGGGAGTTCCGGCGGAGCACTTGCCGGAGCTGGTCCTGCTGCCTTACTCCGGGAAGCGGACCCTCCCCGTCCGGCAGGGCCACGGGCTTGGCCTTCCGATGGTCGCCCGCATTGCCGAAGCCCATAAGGGCAAGCTTGTTCTGGAGAGCAACACCGGCCATGGACTGCGGGCCACCCTGCAGTTTCCCCCTTTGGCGTGAAGACGGATGGACAGCGAATGGAAGAACCTCTTGCGGCGCAAGAGGTTCTTCCATTTAGGCTAAAATCCTCTCTCCAAGATTCCCCATTTTCTGCTATGCTAATAGAAATCCAAAGTAGAAGCAGGAGGCGCGCAATAGAATGGATGCATTTCAATACGAGCTTACATCTGAGACAGCGATCAACTTGAGATATGAGTATGGGGGTGAGTATTTTACATTCAACCTGTTCCGGGACGACAGCGGGTGGGTGCTTCATCCGTTTGACGGGATGCTGCTGAGGAATCAGGCGATGTGTACGCTAGTTGCGCAGGAGCTGTTCAAGCACAAGCCTTTTCAGGTGATGCTGGCCAAGGAAGGAATTCTGTTCACCGACATACGCTCCACGGTCAATCTGGATAATGTCAGCGCGCCGGTTGCCGCACGCAATGAACGCGAGTCACGCGGTAATCCTGCAGACGATCTGATGGAATTCGTTCAGCAGCACTCGATTGAAGAGGTCATTGACTACGAATGCAAGCTGGTGGGGAGCCGTATCTCCTTTTACCAAGAAATTCTACAGCGCATGTTCATGGACAACCTGGGCCCCTCGGACCCCGAGTTCCAGAAGATACAGGATATTGTACGGATCTACGAGCAATCCCTGGAGCGCCTGACGGATCTGAATGGTCCCAATCTGGATGCCGGAAGCCGGGGCAGATTCTGAGTCTGCCACCCGCACTTATACATGCTTGAACTACTCATAGGAAAGGCTGGTTCTCATGACACTTGAGCTTATCAAGGGGCAAAAATGCAGCTTAACCAAAGACAATCCTCTCCTCGGCCGCATCATCGTAGGCATGGGCTGGAATGAGGCAAGGGCCGGGGTCGAGATTGATTTCTCCGTTTTTTTACTTACCGCGTCGCAGAAGGTTGCAACAGAGAAGGATCTTATTTTCTATGGCAATCCTGCGGCCTCGGACCAGTCTGTAGTGATACTGCCGCCCGCGCAACGAGTCCATAGCGGACCCGCTGACGATACACAAATTGCTGTAGAGCTTAGTCTAATTCCTGCGGAGGTTGAGCGGATTGCCTTTGCCTTGACGATCTATGAGGCGGAATCAAGACAGCAGAGCTTCTCGCTGCTCTCCGATCCCTATCTGCGCATTATGAACGCTGCGGATGGAACCGAGCTTCTCCAGTACCGCCTGGGCGGCGGTTATTCCGTGGAGACGGCCATTGTTGCAGGGGAGATCTACAGATATCAGAACGAATGGAAATTCAGCGCGGTCGGCTCCGGTTATGCGGGAGGCTTAGCCGCGCTCTGCCACAGTTACGGAATACAGGTCAAGGATATATTGCCCGTTGTTCAAGCTTCCAGAGCAGCCGAACCTGCCCGCAACTCCCCCTTTGTTCTTCCGGAGCTGCGGTCACGGCCTAAGCCGGTCGATTCATTGCCTCCCGCAGCACCAGCCGCTCCTTCCGCTTCGCCCTTGAACCCGGACACCATCGTACTCAGGCGGCACGGGGAGACCCTCCGTCTCCAGCAGGGAGCAGGAGCCGCAGGAGAGATTCTTATCAATCTTAACTGGCTTCAGACTCCATCCTCCGGGTGGTTCGGAAGCAGAGGCATTGACCTGGACCTCGGCTGTCTGTTCGAGCTGAAGAACGGCCTTAAGGGTACGGTCCAGGCACTCGGCGAATCGTTCGGCAGCTTAAACCGGCCGCCCTACATCCTCCTAGACGGGGATGATCGCACCGGCTCCATCGTCACAGGCGAGAATCTGCGGATTAACGGACATCACCTGTCCGAGATCAGCCGGATCGTCATCTTTGCTTTTATCTATGAAGGCGTTACGAACTGGTCACAAGCCGGCGCCGTTATAACCATCAGCCAGCAGGGCGGGCCGGAGATTAAGGTGCAGCTGGACGAGCATAACAACGATAAGGGGATGTGCGCCATCGCCATGCTTCGGAGCCAGCCAGATGGAAGATTCAGCGTGGAACGGCTTGTAGAGTATTTCAGCGGGCACGAGGAGCTGGACCAGCGTTACCACTGGAATCTGCGGTGGGAGTTGGGGAGTAAGTAGCGGCCAGCATAATCAGGAACAACGTCCCCTGGCGGGCGGGTGATACCGCCGATAGCGCTGAGCCACCTTCTGCCGGACCAATGTGGTCGGTTTTTCGACCACATTGGACTCACTCGCCTCACGCTGGCCCAATGTGGTCGGTTTTTCGATTACATTGGGCCCACTCGCTCCACGCCGGACCAATGTGGTCGGTTTTTCGACCACATTGGACTCACTCGCCTCACGCTGGCCCAATGTGGTCGGTTTTTCGATTACATTGGGCCCACTCGCTCCACGCCGGACCAATGTGGTCGGTTTTTCGATTACATTGGGCCCACTCGCTCCACGCTGGCCCAATGTGGTCGGTTTTTCGATTACATTGGGCCCACTCGCTCCACGCCGGACCAATGTGGTCGGTTTTTCGATTACATTGGGCCCACTCGCTCCACGCTGGCCCAATGTGGTCGGTTTTTCGATTACATTGGGGCCACTCGCTCCACGCCGGCCCAATGTGGTCGGTTTTTCGATTACATTGGGGCCACGTGCTCTCGTGGCAGCCTATAGCTTCAGCCGCACACAAAACAGCCCTTCCCCGTCTAAGACGGATGGAAGGGCCGTTTGTGCTGTATTTATTTTATTCCGCAGTATGATCTACAGATGCTGCCTGGATGCTGCCGAATGCCCAATAGCTTGCCGGGACATCTGCCCATTTCTGGGCTGCGCTGGTCAGAGGAGCGATCTTCAGAGCACGGTTGATGATGGTTACGGCTTCCGCACGTGTTAACGTCTGGTCTGGACGGAATGTTCCGTCCTGATAGCCGGTAATCATCCCTGCCTGAGACATCCGCTCAATAGCGGCCTGCGCCCAGTGCCCGGCAATATCACTGAAGCCAGCCGCATGGTCTTGGGCACTAGTGATCAAGCGTGACAGGATGGTCGCCATTTCGGCTCTTGTAATCGTCTGGTTAGGCTTGAAGCTGCCGCCCCCATAACCTTTCATGATGCCGCTTCGCGTCACTTGACCGATTGCTTCTGCCGCCCAGTGTCCGGCAGGAACATCGGAATACGCTACACCAGCAGTGACTGCGGAATGGCTGAAGGTGCGGGCAATGATGCTGGCCGCTTCTGCCCGGGTGATGCTGTTGCCTGGCTTGAAGGTACCATCGGCATAACCCGTCATATACGCCTTCACCTGTACCGCAGGATCTTGTGCAAGTACAACGGTAAAGGTACTAAATTTGCTGATGCTAAATTGAATGCCTGACTTTCCGGTCTGGCCGAAAGGTACGATCTCTCCCTTGACCAATTCTTTGGTGCCGTCGCTGTGCTCGATGAAGACCGCCAGTGCCTTCAGTTGCTCCGCCGTTAACGAAGAGTTGCCAAGCGGCAATACTAGTGTAACCGGACGGCTCTGCAGATTGGTCTCAATCGTTACCGGACGGCTTACCAGCGTAACTGTTGCACCGCGGGATACACTTTGCACCTGGGCTTTTGCAAGGGCTTCAACCTCTGCGCTCTGTTGCGATGTCTTCAATGGAACAAGGTTGAAATAAATGTCTGTACCGAATCCGGCCATCGAGCTGCCTGGCACCTTCACCTCAGCATTCACTGTGAATAGGTCCAGCATGATCTGATTGTCAGCAAATTGCTTGCTGGAAGCTGCCGGAATCGTCAATCTGGTTCCAGCCACCTCATCATTCTTATCAGGCACGATGATTCTGGCAATACTCGAACCGGCAGCCTTAAGCTCATTGACCGCGCGGATGGCTTGTTCCAATGTGAACGTAAGGGTATCACTCTTCACACCGCTCGCATCCTTGGTGCGGGTAATGACAACGGAGGATACCATGGAGCCTTGAGCAGCCCCGTTTTCAACGTTTGCGTTAATACTTTCTGTCTGAGGACTTGGTGTTGGAACCGGAGCCGGTGCTCCTCCCCCTGATCCTGAACCGCCGCCCGGTGCCGGTGTAGGAGATTCAGTTGGCGTGACTGGAATAGGAACTATTGCGAAGCTCCAGAGCTTACTATCCGCAAGTCCTGCATAACTGTTACCTGCTTCATCTGTAAAAGCACCCGGTTGTATAAGCACGTAATAGCTGCCGCCCTGCTTCAGCAGGCCGTTCGTGTTGATGCTGACGGTTGAGTTCGCAATCGAAACTAGCGTCTTGTCGTCCGCTTTAATCGACTTAACGACTTCACCATTCTCTGCATTTACAATCTCAATATTGCCTTTTCCAGCAAGCACATTCTCGTTAAAAGTCAATGTGAGTGCAGCCGATACAGGCACATGCGTTGCATTGCCTGCCGGACTGTAAGAGGTCACTACAGGCGCTGCTGTATCTGGCGCACTGGTGGTCACAAACCGCCAGGCGTTAATGCCTGCAATACCGGCATAGCTGTTGCCTGCATTATCGGTGAATGCTCCTTCAGAGACCCGCACAAAGTAGCTGGTACCATGCTCCAGATTGGCAGCCGGATTAATGGTGACCACATTATTTAGAATGGTTACCATATCCGAAAGTGTTGGAATCGTCAAGACCGGATGATTATCATCTAAGCTGCGGAAAATCTCAATAGTACCCGCCGCCGCCCGTACATTTTCGCTGAAGGTAAGGGTCAGATTCGCGTTAACTGCTATTTCTGTGGCCCATGGCTCCGGCGAATAGGTAATCACCGTTGGCGAGATCCGATCGGGTGCATCTGTAGTTGTGAACTGCCAGACTGTGCTCTCTGCATTGCCGGCATAGCTGTTGCCTGCGAGATCAGTAAATGCCCCGGCTCCAATCTGTACATAGTAGCTCGCACCATACTTCAGATCATCCGTAGGATTAATCGTCACTACATTGCTATGGATAGTTACATTCCCTGAAGTCGCAGGAATCGTCGCTGCCGGTGTATGATTCGCACTATTGTAAATGACGATATTGCCTGCCCCAGCCTTTACATTCTCGCTGAAGGTAAGGGTCAGATTAGCATCTGTTGCTACATCCGCTGCCCCATTTACAGGCGTAAAATGCTCTAATGCAGGAGCTGTCGTATCCGGCGCAGCCGTTGTGGTGAAGTGCCACGTGGTGTCGTCTGCGATACCGGAGTACAAGTTGCCGGATAGATCTGCGAAAGCATCTCCGCTAATCTGTACATGGTAGCTTGTACCATATTCCAGATTGTCAGCCGGGTTAATCGTGACTACATTGTTCAGAATGCTTACGTCCTTCGCAGCAATGGTAGCCGCTATTTGGTCAGACGAGTTGTTGTAGATAACAATACTGCCTTCCCCTGCTTGTACATTCTCGCTAAAAGCAAGCTCCAGGTTAGTTCCGATAGCTACCTCTGTTGCCCCATTCATAGGCGAGTATGTGCTTACGATTGGCGCGGTCGTATCCGGTTCGCTGGTGGTACTAAAGCGCCAGGTTGTATTGTTAGTGATACCGGCATAGCTGTTGCCCGACATATCCGTAAATGTACCATTATCAATCTGGACATAATAGCTTGCACCATAATCCAGATCAGCCTCGGGGTTAATCGTTACAACTTTGCCGTCAACGATTACTTCATCAGAACCAACAGGGATCGTCACAGGAGGAACTTCGCTGTTCGTGCTGTTGATTATCTTAATTTGGCCTTCACCCTTCTGTACATCCTCATTAAAGGTAAGAGTAAGGTTGGTGCCAATCTCTTCATTCGTTGCTCCATCTTTAGGAGAAAAACCACTCACCACCGGCGGTGTAGTATCAGGTGCTTCTTCTGTTGTGAACTGCCAGGTGTCCTTGTCCGAAATACCTGCATAAGAGTTAGCGTTGTCTGCTAGATCTTTGAAAGCTCCTTCATCGATGTTTACAAAGTACGTAGTACTGTACTTAAAATCATCATACGGAACAATGGTTACCACGTTATCCTTAACCGTGACATTCTCTGAGTTAACCGGAATTACCATTAGGTTTCCTTCGTCCATACTGTCATAAATCACAATGTTGCCGCTATCTGTCGTTACATCCTCACTGAAAGTGAGCGTCAGATTTGTGTCAATGGCTACTCCTACCGCCCCTGGCACAGGAAAATAATCACTTACAGTCGGAGCTTCCGTATCTCCTGGTCCGGCAACTGTCGTGAAACTCCACTCAGCCGCTGCGATTGCTGCATTTCCGCTTGCACCGTTAGTGAAAGCATTCTCGTCAACTGTAATGGCATATTTAGCCCCTGCATCAAAATCCTTACCCGGATTAATCGTTACCGTATTGGTAGCTGGATTTACTGTTACTCTGCTGGCGTCATCCGCCGGGATGGTTTCAACCGGGGTAGATGTATCCGCAGCCTTGAAAATATAAATATTTTCAGTTCCCGCCTCTACCGGCTGATTAAACATGATCTCCAGATTTGCATTTACTTCTACATCGGTCTCATCATTCCCTGGAGTCAGACTGAGGACCCGCGGGATGTTAGGAATGACATAAGACATAATGATCTCTCCGGAATCACCCGCTGCAATAAATTGATTAAGAACTTGATAAAATACAATGCCGTTAAGATTAGCAGTTGCGTTTGAAGTCTCAGGCTTCCATGTCTGCCCCAGATCACTAGTGGAGAACACTTTCCCGCTATCTCCTGCGGCCATAAATACGCTGTTTCCGAAAGTTATTCCATTCAGGTTCACTTTCGACTCAAGGACCTTTGCTGCGCCTTTCGAACTTTCCGGAGAAGTAATAATAGTTCCAGACGCACCAACCGCTACGAACATTCCGCCGCCAAAGGTGATTCCGTTCAATTTGTTGGTTGTTTTACTTGTCACCTTGGTCCAATCAGATCCATCTTTGGACATTACCACTGTACCGTTATCACCCACCGCTACAAACTTACCGTTACCGTAAGCCACAGCGTTCAGATTCTCATTAGTGGCTGAGAATACGATCTCCCAGTCAGGGCGATTGTCATTTTTGATCATAATCATTCCTGAATCGCCGACTAGAACTAATGTTCCATCGCCGTAGCTGACTCCATTCCAGTTAAAACCGGCGGAGCCATCGGAGGGTGTCCAGGACACGCCATCTGTTGACGTTAGGAGGATCCCATTGTCACCGACTGCAACGAATTCGCCGCCTGCGCCCTTATAAATAATACTATTTAAATCCTCGGTTACATCAGAATCACGAACAGCCCATGTCGAAGGGCTGCTTGCGGTAACAATACTTCCTGCTTCCCCCACTGCAACTAAAGTATCTGAGCCTATAGCAACTCCGTTTACGTTGATGCCGTCTGGCAGCGGACCAACATTGTCCCAGCTTGCCTCACCATTGTCCGTTGAACCCGCATATACCGGAAAGGCTCCGGTCCAAACCAAGCTGATCACGAGTAACAACGAGAAATATTTTTTCAATCCCTTACCCTTAAACAAATGTATCGTTCCCCCTTGTTCATTCATCCTGTGCGCTATATTGCAAGTTCTGCTGGAGTCTAGCATCTGCCCCCTTAGAAAATTTCATTTCTGCGCCCATTCTATCAGACAGCTCTAAACAAACTCTTAACAATTCTCGACAAAAACCGATTCATCAGGACCTAATTGGGGTATAGCTCTAAAAAAAATGAAAAAACAGCGATTTTCTAACCTCTTATCAAAAAAATTGTCTAAACCCAAAAAAGCGCACGGAGCTTTCGCTCACATGCGCAATTGTGGTTATATTTCCTCGAAAATCCCCTTGGCAACCTGTATCGCCGATGCGGCACGCGGCCAACCTCCATAAAAGGCGAGGTGAGTCATTGCCTCGATCAATTCTTCTTCGGATAGACCGTTCTCCAGGGCCAGACGGATATGAAAGGGCAACTGCTCGGTAAGTCCACCGGCAACCAGGGCCGATATCGTCAGGAGACTGCGTTCCCGAAGCGATAATTGTTCCCTTCTCCATACCTCCCCAAAGAGCACCTCCTCCGAATAGCGGGCGAACGAAGGAGCAATGTCTCCAAATGCTTCAAGAGCATTCGATGCAATTCTCCGATGCTTCATTCCAATACCTCTCTTCCTTATATGAACATTCATTCAATCATCTGTGCGATGCCATTGCCAAACGTCCAGTCCTCGAATTCTGTATCGACCAGCACGACGAAGACGTCTTCTTTCCTGATGCCCAGGGTGCTCGACAACATTTCGGCCAGCTTGCTGTAAAAGCCCTTTTTCTGCTCCTTGCTTCTCCCGGATTTCAGCGTAATTTGAATAAAGAGCAACCCATCACTCCGCTCTATGTTTAAGTAATTCGGACTGTAATAAAATCCGCTAGCTTTATGGGCATGAAATACCTGAAAGAAATCATCTTGCGGCACGTTAAAATATTCCCTTAGAGCACTCATAATTTCGCGGCTAATGATAGGCAGCTGTTGGTCATCGTATTTGTTCTCCAAGTAACTGACTCTGACAAAAGGCATGTTATTTCACTCCTTTACTAGTGTAACTTCATTGTACTCCCCGCCTCTTATTCTGTATAATTGAATTAAATGATACATAAATTCAAATTATCCGATGGAGATATCTGCTAATGGACCTAAAAGAACTAACTACATTTCAAACCGTCCTGCAAGAAGGAAACTTCTCTAAAGCAGCCGCCAAACTGAACTACGCACAATCCACAATCACCAATCAGGTTCAACGTCTGGAGAAGGAAGTGGGCATCAAGCTGTTCAAACGGGGCTGGGATTCTGAGCTTACAGCTTCGGGGCGAATATTTGCCGCTGAGATCGACAGTCTGATCCGACATTGGAACTATGTTGCGGACCAGGCAAAAGCTCTGCAAAAAGAGGAGATCGGAACGCTCAGGATAGGAGGGCTGGAATCATTGACAGAGCAGATACTACCAAAGTCACTGCTGCGGTTCATGGAGCATAAGCCTAATGTATCCTGCCATTTTGTGATCGGTAACACCGCTTCGCTCTCACATGCCCTGCTTCAGAATCAATTGGATTTTGCCATCTGTGGAGAGCCTGTTGACCTATCTTCCTATCACTTCGAACCCTTGTATCAGGAGCGGATATCTTTTATCGCAGGGAACAACCACCCTTTGGCCGCAAAAGATGAGATCGCTTTCGAGGAATTGCTTGGTTATCCAATCATTGCCGGGGGAGCTACCTGTCTATATCATTCCCAATTATCGAAGCAGTTCTCCCGGTACACCGAAACTCCCTTTCTGCATACCGTAAGTCAAATCTCTGCCATTGCGGGCTTCGTCCAGATGATCGCTTCTATAGGAGCCGTCCTCGAATCTACGCCGTTACCGCCGAATGTGGTGAGACTCCAGGTCACGCTGAAGGAAGCCTCCATTCCCGTAGGCCTGCTGCAATCACGCAACGATGAGTATCTCTCCTCATCCAAGAAGCTTTTGATGCAATTTGTAAAAGAGGAGCTGGAGTCTATTCACAGTTAAGGCAGGAAGAGCAGCGGGGATGCGAGCAGCACTGCAGTGATAAAAATGAGCTGAATCCCTACGCGGACCGCTAATTTCGGCACAGGCTTGCCCCCGATTGTCATATTCATGCGTGCTGCATAGATATTGGCGGGGAGCATGGCAATAAGAAGTAAAATCAGACACACAGAAGCAGCTGCTGAGAAAGCGGGCAACAGGATGCCGATAGCTCCGGCAATTTCAAGCATCCCGGTAACCGTCACGATCCATTCTTTCTGCGGAAAAAAAGGCGGCACCATTCTTACCAAATCGGAGCGCCGCCGTCCCCAGTGGGCAGAAGCTCCGAGAAGCAGCATCACAGCTACAGCCCACTGAAGGGCGGTTTGCCAGTCATTCCAATACGTCAAGCCTAGTAGACCTATTCCCCGGAACAGTAAAAAGGATACGATAAGCGCTATAAAAGGAACCATTTGACCTCACCCCTTCTTGTTACTTCATATTGCTTCATCTCAATTCTTCAGAATACCAGCCATAAAACCGGATATTTCTTTCGCAGAAAGGGTCCCGGAAGAGGCGCGCAGGGACGCCCGCACACGCAGACCTAATGACAGCAGAACGAACAGCTCCGCCGTCTCATCAGGGTTCACCGTTTCTTTAATCACCCCGTACTTTTGCCCCGTGATAATCCACTGCCTGGAGACCGACACCGACCGCTCATGAAAATGCTCAAGCACCTCCGCTACCGCCGGTTCATTCTCCTTGCCCAGCAGGTATAGAAGCACCTTGTTAGTCGCTTCATGGCTGTCTTCCAATCCGGCAAGACTTCTGGCGATGGCATGCATCGGCCCGTCGAAGCTTTTATCAATGCTGCCTCTTACTTCCTCCTCAAAACGATCATTCACAGCGTCAAGACGCTCCTCCAGCACCCAGGCAAAAATCTCATCCTTACTCTTTACATAATGGAATATCGCACCCTTAGATAATTGCGATTGCTCCATAATATCCTTTAAGGTGATGGCATGACAGCTCTTGTCCCGCAGCAATTCCTTCGTTGCATCCAACAACTGCCGGATGGTCTGCTTCCGCCGGTCTGCGTTCTTCATTGCTATTCTCCTCTTCTGCCTTACATAGTTAAGATTGGGTTAATTTAAAATATGATTACTGTTGATTATACATACCGACCGTTGGTTTGTAAATTAGTGTGTAAATAAAAAAAGGTTCGGAATGTTTCGGATAACGTGGATTAATTCCTCCATCATTTCTCCGGCTCCCGCACCCGTGATTTTAATACCTGTCCGATTTGGATCGTATATCCAGTTATACCTCTTCATCCTCTTCATCTTCATCAAAACCGCTATATTGATCCGGTGCCTCTCCCTCGATCTCCGTGACCATAGGCAGTTTTTGTCCCGGCTTCACTTCAGTCTCTCCCAGATATTGAACAATCATTCTCCACTCATCGCCATAATCGAATAGGAGCAGCATCTTTTGTTTGGGGGTATGAAAAACTTTACTGATTTTCGCTTTTTGCACTCCAGGAAACCTATCCCCCGCCCCCACATCAGCAAATGATTCATAGCCTTCCTCAGAGCGTGTCCAGTTTTTGAGATTATCATAGAATCCAAAGGCATGATCCAGATCAAAATCAAAAGATTCAATCGTAACTGCCGCAAGATCGTACAGCGACGCCTTTGCAGAAATTGCAATCTTCCGGGTAGGCCGACCACGCACCGCACCGTTCCAGTCGCTTAAGGTTACTTTGAATAATCTGGCTTGTTCATTCATGGTCATCGGACTCTCCCCTTTTATCAATTCATTCTTCCTCACGCATTCTCCGAACCTCATTGTACAGTTTTTTTGCTTCATTAGGCGTCAGTATACCTTCAGATTCCAGAATATCGTCAATTGAATAGTCATCTTCAGCTAGCTCACTAGTTGTTTGTTTATCCATTCTTTTTGGCACAAGCATGTTTGATTTCAGCCTCCTATGAGGATTTAAGGATAATATACATGCAAACAATAAATAAAAGAAAACAAAAATATAAATCCTCTATAGTATACTGCACGATTAGAACCTCTGTAACTACTTATTGATTCCTGGATTTGTAGCGCTATAATAAGAAACATAGGTTGTGAAGCACACGCCGCTTGTAATGCTCTGCCCCTTCCGAGTTAGATTCTTGGAGAGGGTTGAGTATTGAGGCGGCTTTTTTGCGGGAAAAATAAACGCTAAGTTGAGCGTTCGAGGAGGAGTACGGATGCCGCGATTTGAGCAGCAGTACGAGGAATGGTTAGTTAGCAATCTGAAGAATGAGAGCAACCACAGGCGCAAGGAGCTACTTAGCAAAGGATTAGGACACGGAACAGTTGAATTTCTCCGCAAGGTATGGTTTCCGGCAATCGGTAATTTCGATCATTTGTTTCCAGAATGGGAAGTGCGTGATTTCAATAACGGGTACCGCTATCTGGACTTGGCTTATATACCTGGAGATGCAAAAGGCGGGATTGGGATTCAAGGCTATGGACCTCACGCCAGAGATCTGGATGTCAGACGCTTCAAGGATCTATGCCGCCGGCATTGCTTACTGGCCCTTGATAGTTGGACTTTTCTTCCTATTGCTTATCCTTCGATTATCGAAGAACCCAAGCAATGTCAACAGTTGGTGTTGTCTTTTATCGGCAAATTCATTGCGACGGATGTTTCTTCCACATTAACTTGGCTGGAAGCGGAGACCCTTCGTTACGCAAGACGTCTGCTCAGGGCATTCACACCTTTCGAGCTTGCTAAGCATCTCAGGGTAACGGATAGGCACTCCAGACGAATTCTGCATCATTTGGTCGAACAACAGTTACTGGATGTGGCCGGAGGACAGCAGCGTTATCGGACATATCAGCTTAGAGTTTAACGTATGTTTAGGAGCATGAATTATAAAGCTGATATGGTAAAAACACTTGAATTCCGTGGCTGTGAGCGTGAGAAGTAGAGGTATCAATCAGCTGTAACGGACCGAGGCGCACCTATTTCTACAAAAAGCACAATTTTCCCAAGCTTACGGACTCAGATGGCGCTATTTACTAGATTTCATCTCATATATGGATGGTGAAAAAGCAATAAGCGCGATATGGTCCGTTAGCCCTTTTAATTATGCTGAATAAAGAACATAAGGGCTGTGGGGTCCGTAGCAGTCCTTTAGACACATTTTGAACCGAAGGATATCGATGGAAACCATATTTCGCAGTTGGGGTCCGGGGTCCGGGGTTCGGGGGTTCACGGTTCGGGGGTTCACGGTTCGGGAATAGACCTCAACTCTTGCTTATTCCCCCACTTAATCATCCGTATCCCCTGAAACAGCAAAAGAACGGCATCTCTGCCGTTCTTCATGTGATGGACTCTCAGGGGCTCGAACCCTGGACAAATAGATTAAGAGTCTACTGCTCTACCAACTGAGCTAAGAGTCCGTATGAAATTGGTGGAGCCAAGGGGGATCGAACCCCTGACCTCATCGCTGCCAGCGATGCGCTCTCCCAGCTGAGCTATGGCCCCATATTTTTTACAATTTTTCCAATTTAGAATTACATTATGTATTCTAAAATCTGATCTGAGCGAGAAGCTCAAGTCGCTTATTCATCAATGTGTTTCGTAGGCGACTTCTATATAATACAGAAATCTGCTTTCAGTGTCAACACTTTTCCGAAATTAATTTTGATACAAGACGCTCCACCCGGGAGCTGACCTCTCAACCTCAAGGCCAGCCCCACTACCCCAATCGAATCCTTCACTTCTAAACGGCAAAGCTTACAGCCCGTCCAGCTCCTCAGTCTTGGACAGCAGTCCCTTCAGTTCCTTCATGAACATGTTAATGTCCTTGAACTGGCGGTACACGGACGCGAAGCGGACGTAGGCTACCTCGTCGACAGGGTAGAGCTGCTCCATGACCAGCTCGCCGATCTGGCGGCTCTCGATCTCGGCGAGAGCGATGCCGCGCAGGCTTTTCTCCACCTCAGATACGATGACCTCCAGGCGCTCTACAGGGACCGGACGCTTCTCGCAGGCACGGATCAGGCCGCGGAGGATTTTGTCACGGCTGAACTCTTCACGGCTGCCGCCTTTTTTGATCACAATCAGGGGGGTCTCTTCAATCATCTCGAAGGTGGTGAAACGGCGGCTGCACAGCTCGCATTCCCGCCTGCGGCGAATGGACTTATTCTCGTTGGCCGGGCGCGAGTCCAGGACCTTGGTATTGGTGTGGTCGCAGTAAGGACATTTCATAAGCTTCTTCACTTCCTCATCATTAGAATGGTCAGGCCCCGTCCCTTGATACACAAGGGCTATGCGGGCATCATTTAATTTCCAGAAAACACCGTTTATTTGTTGTTATGAATCTGACATGTCCGGCACATAATACAGTTACCAACCGATAGGAGGTGAACAGCAATGAGCCAAAATAACAACTCCAATAACCTGGTAGCTCCAAACTCACGCGGTGCCTTGGAACAACTGAAATATGAAGTTGCCCAGGAACTAGGTATCACCCTCTCCCCAGACGGATACCAAGGCAATAAAACTTCTTACGAAAACGGTTCGATCGGTGGTTACATCACTAAACGTCTTGTAACCCTGGCTGAACAGCAACTGGCAGGTCAGTACAAATAATACCTGCTCACACGACATAAGCTTGCCTAAGAAGTATCGAACGGCCTCCGGCCGTTTGATGCTTCTTTTTACATAACAGCAGCAGAAGTAACAAGCACCCTAGAACTCACTATAGAGCTCGGTGTATTGATCATAATAATAAATTACACGCTGTACGTAGTGACGGGTCTCACCGAACGGAATGTCCTTCACAGAGGCTTCTGTTCCGTCCCATTGCCCTTCATCCAACCAGCTCTGCACCTTACCAGGTCCGGCATTATAGGCGGCTATGACCGCTATACGGTTGCCGTCGAACTGCTTGGACAGCGTAGACAAATACCAGGTGCCCAGTTCAATATTGGAGGAGGGCTCTTCCTTCAGCCGCTCCAGCGACACTTCGGGGAGCTTGGCCTTTTCGAGCGCCCACTTGGCGGTATCCGGCATGAGCTGCATGAGCCCCAGTGCGCCTTTTTTGGATTCGCGGCCGGTCTTATAATTGGTCTCCACACGGATGATGGACGCCACCAGGAATGGGTCCATCTCATACGTCTGGCTGTGCTGGCGGATCTCTGCTTTATAATAAATGGGATAAAACCATGACATCCAGTTGGAGCCAAGAAACAGGATCGCGGTGAAGCCTATGAACAGCAGCAGCAGGACTCTTTTTTTGCGCAGCCACTTCATCATATCAGGCCCAGCCTGTCCCACAGACGTCCAACCTGAAGCTCGGCAGATTCAGGATCACCGCTATTGTCGATCACATAATTCGCTTTCCTGCGCTTCAGTTCAATATCTATCTGGGACCTCAGCCGGTCCTCAGCCTGTTCCAGCTTCATTCCGCTGCGCTCCATGAGGCGGGCTAGCTGCACCCTCCTCGGAACATAGACCACAATAATCTGATCAAACAAGGAATCCAGCTCTGATTCGTAGAGCAGCGGAATGTCCACAATGACCAGCCGGTGCGGATTCTCCTGTTCAAGCGTATACATCCTGTCCTTGATCTCCCTGCGTATTGCCGGATGGGTCAGGTTATTCAGTGTCTTGAGCGCCTCCGGGTCCCGGAAGACAATCTCGCCAAGACCTGCCCGGTCCAGCGAACCGTCAGGCAGCAGAATGCGGTCTCCAAAAGCCTCCACCGCCGCCGCCAGCACCGGGTGCCCGGGGAGCATCACCTCTCTGGCGATGACATCGGCATCCACCAGTGCAGCTCCCTTGCGGACAAACAGTGCAGACACGGTGCTTTTTCCCGAAGCGATGCCTCCGGTTAAGCCTATAATCATGTACTCACCTCATAATAACTTCATTATACCCATTACAATTAATAATATCGCGGGCAGCGCAGCGGCATGCTTCATCCAGTAGCTGCCTGATAATCTCAGTCCTGTCTTCATTCCCATCAGCAAAAAGGTCCCGCTGAATACAGCGATCATCAGCGAGGTGGACCACGGGCTGAATCCGAGCAGTGCCGCACCAAGGCCGGCACCGAAGGCATCCAGCGACAACGCGATCCCCAGGATCATAGCTTCCATGGAGGAGATGCTCCCCGAGGCATCCATATCGGCGGAAGAAGGCGTGCGGAGAATCTGTATAACCACGCCCAGATGGCGAAGCTCCAGCGAGAATACAGCCGGCTTCAGCTCTGCCTCAGCACTCTGTGCGGCAGCAGCCGTCTCCCTCCTGATCTCCTGCCCGGGCGCAGCCTCTTCCTGCTCCTTCTCCTTCTGTGTCAGCATCTGGAACAGGGACCAGCAGCCCATTAAGACGAGAATAACCGCTCCGACACTGGAAGCGGCATTCGGGGAGACTACCTTTGCCAGCAGCACGCCGACCTGCATAGAACCATAAATGACGACCCCTGAACAGAGCGAGATAATGATAATGGAGAGCAGGGGAATTTTCATTTTACGCAGTCCATATGTAATGCCTACACCAAATCCATCCAGACTAAGCGCAAACGCAAGCAACAGCAGTGACAACAATGGGCTAAGCACCCGCAATCCCTCCCGTGAAGAACCGGAGCCGGAGCTCCGATTCGCCATAATCAGCAATCTTCACACATTATATGGGCGGGACGGGCAGGAAGTGCCTGCCTTTATACATAACGGTTATAACTCAGATGTAACTAGCCTGGAAACGGGCTGTAAATGCGGCGCTGACTCTAAATAAATATTACAGAATCAGTACAGGTACCGGCTGGCAGCTGGGACAATAATGCGTTCCCCGTCCGCCGACCACACTCTTCTCAATCAGCGTGCCGCAGGTGGCACACGGCTGATCCTTGCGTCCGTAGATCTTGTGCTGATCCTGGTAGCTCCCGCTCTCCCCCTGGCCGTTGACATATGACTTCACGGAGGAGCCTCCGGCATTCACTGCTTCCGTCAGTGTTGCGACAATAGCATGATGCAGTCTGGCCAGCTGATCCTCCGAGAGGGACTTCGCGGTCTCCTCCGGGTGGATGCCTGCACGGTGCAGGGACTCATCTACATAAATATTGCCGATACCTACTATATATTCCTGATTGAGCAGTAGCGGCTTGATCTTGGTGCTCCGCTTAACGACAATCTCCTTGAACCGTTCCAGCGTGAAATCGGCATCCAGCGGCTCCTGCCCCAGCTTGTTCAGCGGCTTCAGCTGCAGATCCTCTCCCGGCTGGAACAGATGCATCGTCCCGAACTGGCGCACATCCGTATAACGCAGCTCCGTCCCATCTGTGAAATGGAAAATAACATGCGTATGCTTGTCCAGCAGCTCGCCCTCACGGTACACCCCGTAACGGCCCTCCATCCGCAGATGGGAGACCATCACCAGCCCGTCAAATACGAAACGCAGGAACTTGCCTCTGCGCTCAACCGTTACCACTGTATGGCCTGCCAGCATATGGGCAAAGGCCTGAATATCATCCGGGCGCTGAATGATCCGCGGCAGCCGGACGGTGACATGCTCTATCTGCTTGCCTGTAATTAACTCATTAAGTGTTCTTCTGACTGTTTCGACTTCCGGCAATTCCGGCATCATGGCTCACCTCCACTCCATTATACCGGATATCTGCCATGTGCGGGGAGCCTATTTCGCTTCGTACCAGTTGCTGCCATAACTTACCTCTGCCTTCAGCGGAACAGACAGCTGCAGCGCTCCGGCCATCACCTCGGGCAGCAGCTGCTTCATCTGCTCCAGCTCCTCCTCCGGCACCTCGAATACTAACTCATCGTGTACCTGGAGCAGCATCCGGCTCTTCAGGCCGCGCTCATGCAGCGCCTTGTCCATATGAACCATGGCCAGCTTGATAATATCCGCAGCGGTTCCCTGAATCGGCGTATTCATCGCCGTACGTTCTGCGAAGGACCGAAGATTGAAGTTCTTCGCATTGATCTCCGGCAGATAACGGCGCCGCTCCAGCAGCGTAGTCACATACCCCTGCTTACGGGCCTCGACTACGATATCATCCATGTAACGGCGCACACCTTGGAACACCTCGAAATACTGCTCAATGAACCGGGCCGCTTCCTTACGCGGAATGTTCAGGTTCTGAGACAGCCCGTAATCGCTGATGCCGTACACAATCCCGAAGTTAACTGCTTTGGCGGAGCGGCGCATATTGCTGTCCACACTCTCGGCAGGAACGCCGAATACATCCATGGCGGTCTTAGTATGAATATCCATATCCTCGACAAAAGCTTCCTTCATCCGCTCATCACCTGAGATATGCGCCAGCACACGCAGCTCGATCTGCGAGTAATCCGCCGCCAGAATCGACCAGCCCGGCTCGGAGGGCACGAACACCTTACGGATCTTGCGGCCCTCTTCGAGCCGGATTGGAATGTTCTGCAGGTTCGGGAACTGGCTGCTGAGCCGGCCCGTGGCCGCAATCGTTTGCCGGTAAAAGGTGTGTACCTTGCCGGTCTCCGGCGAGATTTCCTTCATCAGGCCTTCCACATACGTGGATTGCAGCTTGGCAATGGTACGGTATTGCAGAATCAGGCGCACAGCGTCATGATAAGGCGCAAGCTTTTCCAGTACCTCGGCATCCGTCGAATACCCGGTCTTCGTCTTCTTCACGACCGGCAGACCCAGCTTCACGAACAGAACCTCGCCCAGCTGCTTCGGAGAATTAAGATTGAATTCGGTTCCGCAAGCGGAGTAGATCTCACTGACCAGCCGGGAGATCTGGGCTTCAAATTCCCTGCCGAGCTGGACGAGATCATCCTTGTTAACAGCAATGCCCTGCTTCTCCATATCGGCGAGAATCCGCGACAGCGGCATCTCCAGGTCCTGGAACAGACCGGTCATGTCCGTCTTGTCCAGCTCCTCCTGCTGCTTCTGTACAATGCCAAGCACGGTCGCACTCTTACGGGCGACATGCTCACCGAGAATCTTAAGCTCAGGAATTCTATATTTGGCCCCTTTGCCGAAGACATCCTCATCCGGCGACAAGCGGGGTAGGCCGTATTTCGTGGTCAGGTCATTCAGATTCTGGCTGGCTTCGGTCGGGTCCAGCAGGTAGGCGGCCAGCTGAACATCGTTAGCGGCTCCGGCAAAAGCAATCCCCTGCCAATGCAGCGCCAAATCGGCACGGTGCAGATCATACCCGCTCTTCGGCGCCTGCCCGTCACCGAGCCAGTCCCGCAGGGGTGCTGCCGCCTTACTCTTCAGCAGGGCAAAAGGCACAAAGTAATGCTGCTCCGGCGAAGACAGCCCCAGACCGATCACTTCGGCACGGTGCGGGTTCTCCCCGTTAGATTCCACATGCAGGGCGGAGATGCCCGGCAGTGCCTGAACCAGCTCGCTTATTCCGTCTTCGTCAACAATTGTAATATTAAGCTCTTCGGCTTCCATCACAGGGGAACCCGTCAGGCTGCCGTCCGCCGCATGTGAATAGGCGCTCAGCGACAGGCGCTCCAGCAGCGAGCGGAATTCCAGCTTGGCGAGCGCAGGCCCAGCCGTGTCCGTGTTAATCCCGCTGAAGACCATATCCTCCCACGTATGCTCAAGCGGAACCTCGCGGTAGATCGTCGCCAACTTTTTGCTCATGACGGCGCTGTCCGCGTGCTCCTCCAGCTTCTCTTTCATCTTGCCCTTCAGCTCACCGGTTCCGGCCAGCACGCCCTCCACCGATCCGAACTGCTGGAGCAGCTTAAGCGCTGTCTTCTCCCCGACTCCCGGCACCCCGGGAATATTGTCGCTGGCATCGCCCATCAGCCCCTTCAGATCAATGATCTGCTCTGGGGTGAGATCATATTTGTCACGGATCTGCTTAGGTCCGTAAAGTTCCACTTCCGTAACTCCCTTGCGCACCAGCGCTATGGTGGTATGCTCGGAAGCCAGCTGCAGCATATCCTTATCCCCGGACACAATCATCACCTGACGGCCGGCGGCATCCGCTTCCCTGGAGATGGTGCCGATAATATCGTCAGCCTCGTAGCCTGCAATCTCGAATTGCGGAACCCCCAGACCCTTCAGCAGCTCCTTGAGCAGCGGGAACTGCTCGGACAGCTCCGGCGGGGTCTTCTGGCGCCCGCCTTTATACTCCTCATAGCCTTCATGCCGGAAGGTAATCTTCCCCGCGTCGAAGGCCACAATCATATGTGTCGGTTTATGCTCCTCCAGCAGACGCAGCAGCATCGTCGTGAAACCGTATACCGCATTCGTCTGCTGTCCCGCTGTATTCGTCAGCGGCGGCATGGCGAAGAACGCCCGGTAAATGATATTATTTCCATCAATGAGTATCAGCTTGTCCACACTAGCACCTCGCCTTTTTCTTGCTTTCTCCTTACATAGTAACATATGCTCCGCACCAAGACGAAATGGCTCTGCCACGAATCGCCGCTTTATGCCAAATAAAAAACAAGCCCCCGGAATGAAGGCTTGCCTCTGGCAGTCTATACTGTTATTGGTTCAAATCCGGACGTTTACCTGTAACCAGATACACTACACTCTCGCCAATATTCGTGGCATGATCGGCAATCCGCTCAATGTAACGGCCAACCAGTGTGAGCAGCATCGCCTGATTCACTGTCTCAGGCTTCTGAACCATATAAGTATACAGTTCGTTAATCATCGCGCTGTACAGTCCATCGACCTGATCGTCATCCTGCGCCATTTTGTAGGCCAGATCCGTATTCTCGTCCAGATAAGACTGAATAGCCTCCGTGGTCATGATCGTAACAAGCTCAGCCATGCGCGGAATATCCACGAGCGGCTTAATCAGCTGCTGTCCCTGGATGCGCATCGTTACCTTGGCTACATCCAGTGCCAGATCGCCCATACGTTCCAGATCGCTGGAGATTTTGAAGGCTACAATAATGCGCCGCAGGTCCTTCGCCACCGGCTGCTGGGTGATGATCAGCCGCGAGCCGATCTCCATAATCCGGTCTTCCATGGCGTTCAGCCGCAGGTCGGCTTTGACAATCTCCTGAGCCCGTACCGTATCAAGGGTCTGCAGGGCCAATATCGCACCATCCAGGGCATCCGTTACATGCTCGCCCATCTGCTGCAGCAGAGAGCGCAGTTCTTCCAGATCTTTATCGAATTCTTTTCTGCGAATCATATCGAAAGTGATCCTCCTCACAAACATTTGGTCATATCGGGTGAACAAGAGTGAACCTAAGACTTACGAATCAGCCATTCTTAGCCGAAGCGGCCGGAAATATAGTCTTCTGTGCGGGAATCCTTAGGGTTCGAGAACAGCAGCTCCGTGTCCGCAGCCTCCACAATAACACCGTTCAGGAAAAATACTGTGCGTCCCGATACCCGGGCGGCCTGATGCATATTATGCGTGACCATTACAATCGTATACTTATCCCGCAGCTCCTGGACCAGTTCCTCAATCTTGAGTGTGGACACCGGGTCGAGCGCAGACGTTGCCTCATCCATCAGCAGAATATCCGGCTGTACGGCAAGGGCTCTGGCAATACAGAGACGCTGCTGCTGGCCTCCGGACAGACTTAAGGCCGACTTTTTGAGGAAATCCTTCACTTCCTCCCAGAGTGCAGACTGGCGCAGACTTTGCTCTACCAGGACATCCAGCTCGGCTTTGCTCTTCACACCGTGCAGACGCGGGCCATAAGCCACGTTATCATAGATCGACTTGGGAAAAGGATTGGGCTGCTGGAACACCATCCCCACCTGCTTGCGCAGACTCTCCACTTCAATCTCGTCGCTGTAGATGTTTTTGCCGCCGATATTCACTTTACCTTCAATACGTGTTCCGGGAATCATGTCGTTCATACGGTTAAGGGTACGCAGCAGGGTGGATTTCCCGCAGCCGGAGGGTCCGATAAACGCAGTCACCTGCTTCTCCGGAATCTGCAAATCCACCTTCTTCAGGGCATGGAATGACTCATAGTAGAGATCTAGCTTCTCTATGTCAATGATGGATTTCATTAGTTTCTGTTGTCTCCTTCTCATCATCTTCGTTCCCCATGATAAGCTTTCAGTGTAAATAGAGCTCCAGAGAATTGTTAACGCAGTGTAAAAATCCTTGTACAGTTAGACAATGCCGGAGGAGAAGTTCCTTATCTTGTGAGAAAAGAACACCGTCATGTTAAATGACCGGTGTTCTCTTCTTGTTGACAACCAGCTTGTAGCCCACGCCGCGGATGGAATCGATATGCACGGATTCAGGGTCAAGCTCCAGCTTCTTGCGCAGGGAGCTGACATGCACATCGACGGTACGCTGGCCTCCGATATAGTCGAAGCCCCAGACCGCATTCATCAGATCATCCCGTGTCAGGACAACGCCCGGCTTGCGGGCCAGATACAGCAGTACTTCAAATTCCTTCGGCCGCAGATTGATGCTCTGTCCGCCCAGCGAGACTTCATAACGCTCGGGGTAGATCTCCAGCTGTCCGAGAATAATCGTCGATGCAGACACCGCCGTCTCGGGCGGAGCTTCTTCGGCAATACCGGAGATCCGCCGCAGTACAGCGCTGACCCGCGCCAGCAGCTCGGATACGCCGAAGGGCTTCGTAATATAGTCATCCGCCCCGGACTTCAGCCCGCGGACGACATCCTCTTCCGCATTCTTGGCCGTCAGCACAATAACCGGTGTGCGGATGCCTTGTCCACGTAATTTATCCAGAATGTCAATGCCGTTCATGCCGGGCAGCATCAGATCCAGTACGATCAATTCAAAAGGTTCTCTAGTCGCACGGTCATATCCTGCCGTTCCATGATCCTCCACCGTCACCTCGTAGCCTTCCTGTGTCAGGTTGTACGACAGCAGCCGGGCCAGTGTCGGTTCGTCTTCAATGACAAGCAATCGTTGTGCCATAGGTTCCCCCGTCTTTTATAGGTTATTAATTTTACAAAACTGCACACATGCACATCATAGCACCACAATGTTAACTTGGTGTAAAATCATAAATTTATTCTCTATTGATCCGTTATGATCCGCAGGGTTATAGATTCTCTTCCTGCAGCAGCGGCAGTTCAAGGATGAACGAGCTGCCGATGCCCAGATCGCTCTCAACGTTAATTGACCCGCGGTGCAGCTCAACCAGATGCTTCACGATGGATAGACCGAGGCCGGTTCCGCCGGAGCTTCTGGAGCGGGCTTTGTCCACCCGGTAAAAGCGTTCAAAGATCCGGGGCAGATCCTTGCGCGGAATCCCCATCCCCGTATCACTGACTGTAAAGCGTACGCTCTCGGTGCCATCCTTCTTCTGGATGCTCACTGCGGTGACTCTGACATTCCCCCCGTCCTGGGTGTAGTTGATCGCATTGGAGAGCAGATTCATGAAGATCTGGCGAAGCTTGTCTTCATCTCCCTCAATGAATAGCTCCGCAGGCACATCCGAGCTAAGTGTAATCTTCTTCTTCTCCGCTACCTTGCTGAGCGTCTCCAGCACGGAGTCGAAGAATTCGATTAGATGAACCGGGGAGCATTCCAGCTGAACGCGTTTGGATTCGATTTTGGACAGCTCCAGGATGTCGCCGATCAGGCGGTTCAGACGTTCATTCTCATCGTAAATAATCTGCAGGAACGAACGCGCCGTCTTCTCATCCGTAACCCCCCCGCCCAGGAGGGTCTCGGCGAAGCCTTTTACCGCAGCGACAGGGGTCTTAAGCTCATGGGAGACATTAGCGACGAATTCGCTGCGCATTTTCTCAAGTCTGCGGATCTCTGTAACCTCCTGAAGCAGGAACAGCATGCCCCGGGAGCAGCCATCCTGAATCATCGGCACCCCATCCAGACGCACAATCCGCTCCACGGGATTATAGATGCTGCGCTCCTCGTGAATAGGTTCACCCGCGGACACTCCATCATCAATCAGCCGGGTAAGCTCATAATGATGCTTAATCTCCTTATAGGAATGTCCAGTCATCTCGCTGTGCTTCACATCGAGCAGCCGTTCGGCGGCCCGGTTGAGCAGGGCAATCTCCCCTTCAGCATTGATCATCACGATGCCGCCGGTCATATTGTCGAGTACGCTCTGCAGCAGGTCCTCATTGTCGCGGATAGTCTTCAGCTGGGCCTGGAGACTGTCGGCCATCGCGTTGATGGCTGTAGCCAGCTGGCCGATCTCATCCTTGCGCTTCATGGGCACCCGGGCATCGTAATCGAGATCAGTAATCCGCCGCGCCACTCTGGTGATCTGCTCCAGCGGTGAGGTCATACTGGAAGCCACCTTGTAGCTCACCAAGGTTGCGGCAATGAACAGCAGCACCAGCCCCCCTGCCATGATCATCCACGCCCGGTTCAGTCCTTCGGATACGGTATCGAGCCCCATCGACAACCGGATATAGCCGTCAAAGCCCTGATCGGAGGACACAGAACCCGCCACATACATCATTTCACGGTCTAATGTATCGCTGTAACGGATCGCCCGGCCAATCCCTTCCTTCGCGGCCAGCAGCTCCTCTTCGCGGGTAGAGTGGTTGTCCATCTCACGCGGATTCTTCTCCGAATCCCCAATGACCCGGCCTTGCTTCGTAATGAAGGTGACACGTGATCCGGTCAGTTCAGAGATCTTCTGGGCCTGATCGGTATAGTAGTTCAGGGCATCCGGGCTGCTGGTATCCATGAATGAGAAGGTGCCGGAGAGCAGCTTTATTTCCCGGGACATGTTCTCTTCCAGCACGGAAATATGCGAATCCTTGAACAGCTGAGCCATGGTGATTCCGGCCCCGGTCATTGATATTCCTATCAGTGCCATAAGTATGATGGTAAGTCGAATGCGGAATGGTTTCATCTGCGGCGGTCCTCTTCCCTCGTGTTTATGTCCATGAGAACACTCTACCTGCATTTTCGGCAAAATACCAGTTCCGGCGGCGATTATCAACGGGGTGTAAAATGTGCGGGGGCGAGGGAGGAGCGCTGTCTAAGATCCAAGAGCCTGGGCCGAGGATGGAGCGTTGTTTGAGATCCAAGAGCCTGGGCCGAGGATGGAGCGCTGTCTGAGATCCAAGAGCCTGGGGCGAGGGTGGAGCGCTGTCTGAGATCCAAGAGCCTGGGCCGAGGATGGAGCGCTGTCTGAGATCCAAGAGCCTGGGCCGAGGGAGGAGCGATGTCTGAGATCCAAGAGCCTGGGCCGAGGATGGAGCGCTGTGGGATCTATAATGGACGCTCCGCAAACGGACTGTTGTTCCGATCGCTGTTGTCTCCAGATTTTATTTATTCCCCTAAACGGTAAAAATCCGGACACAAAGGCGAACGCTGCCGCTTCTCCACAATCAGTCCGCCCGCTGCGCTGTTTAAGTGGTGGAAGTTACAGGGGAATCCTGTAAACCTCAGACCCTCGCACACATCCAGCACGCTCACCCTGCGCCTACATATTGTATTTGTTTTTCCGTATACATTTAGCTCCACGCACCTCGCACGTGCACATTGTGTTCGGTTTAATACGAAAATAAAAGTCGGGATGCGACTGATGCACCCGACTTATTTTCATTCCTGGGGGTGACAAGGCCTCTTTCTTGTCATGCCTGTTTTTCGCATACAGTCGCCCTGCATACCTCGAACGTGTCCTCGCACGCGTGTATTGTATTCGGTTTTCCGCATACATTCGGCCCGCACACCTCGCCACTGCCCATTATGTTCGGTTTTTCGCCTACATTTGGCCCGCATACCTCGCACATGCGCATTGTGTTCGGTTTTTCACACACATTTAGTCTGCATACCTTGCACGTGCGCATTATGTTCGGTTTTCCGATTACATTTGGCACGTGCACTCCCAACCTTGATGGCGTAAAGTAAGTTGTGTACCAAGATTTGGAGCCTAGTCAGGCACCAAAAAAGTAGGGTATCCTCGGGATTGCGAAACCACCAAGGAGGAACCCTACCAATGAATATTTTACCCGAAAGTTCGCTGAATAATCTATTTGAAAAACTTGTTAAAGATTTTGTGAAAGACAACATGGAACGCCTGTTGCGCGCCGAAATCCAGGGGTTTATGGAGAGTGAAGAAGCCGGCGCCAGCAATAGTCGCAATGGCTACTATACGCGAGACTTACACACGAAATACGGCCATATCGAGGATCTTCAGGTGCCCCGGGACCGCCAAAGCCTTTTCCAGACGCAGTTGTTTGAGCCGTACCAGCGGCGGGACGGATGGTTAGAAGAGGCCGTCATCCAAATGTATAAATCGGGCATGGGTACGCGGGATGTGGCCCGGTTCATTGAAAGTATGTTTGGCAGCCACTACTCCCCCACCACGGTCAGCAATATTACGGCTACGGTGCTAGACGATATCCACCAGTGGCAGAAACGGCCACTGAGCAAACGGTACTCCGTCATCTATTTAGATGGGCTGTACGTGAAGCTGAAACGGGGCACGGTTCGTGGTGAAGTGGTCTACTTTGCGATGGGAATTGACGAGGAGGGCCAGCGTCAAATTCTCGGGTTCTACGTGGGTGGCCAAGAGAGTTCGAATGGCTGGCGGGAGGTACTCAAAGACCTGTACGACCGCGGAGCGCAGGAAGTCCTGCTGGGTGTGTTTGACGGGCTACCGGGACTGGATGCGGCGTTTAAAGAGACCTATCCTCAGGCGGATGTACAGCATTGCGTAGTGCACAAAGTGCGGGCCACGTTTCATAAAATTCGGGTGGAGCACAAAACCGATGTCATGGAGGCGTTGAAAACCGTATATACGGCACCGGATGAAGTGGTCGCCCGGGCTAACTTTGATACGGTCAAAGCGAAGTGGAACAAGCTGTATCCGAAGGAAATGAGGTCCTGGGAGGAACAGTTATCCACACTCCTGACGTTCTACAACTATCCGCTGTCGATCCGTAAAGCGATCTACACGTCGAACCCCATCGAGCGGATGAACAAGGAAATCCGCAAGCGTCTGAAACCGATGAACAGTCTGACAAACATGGATGCCGCAGAGAAAATCGTGTACCTGGAGATGCTGGAATACAATGAACGTCATGCAGGGCGGGTCGCCCAAGGCTTTGGAGTGGATGCCGTTAAAAAGAAGCTAAAAGAGCTATTCGAAACACGCTACCCCTCTTTGCCCACACCGGAAGAGGCGTAACAGAGAAATCCAGTTTCTGGGAGTCGGGGTTCCCCCTCCCCCCAGAAACACTACATCCCAACCCGTAACCCGGGGGAGGCACTTCTACTCTTTTACACAAACTTCTTGACGCTACCCCAACCTTCGCATTGTGATCGGTTTTCCGATTACATTTGGCACGTGCACTCCCAACCTGCGCATTGTGATCGGTTTTTCGATTACATTTGGCACGCACACCTCTCCAACCAGAAAACGCCCTTCCTAATTGGCATACTACACCACTTAGTAAGGGCGGCCCCGTTTTGTTACTTACAAGCGCTACTGATCCTTCCAGCGCTGCACGGTCAGTGTGACCGTCTGCGACCCGCCTGACGTCGTGAGCGTCCGGTTCGCAATATCTGCACCGCTGGATGCGGTCTCTACCGTGCCCCAGCTTCCGCGCGTCAGCTTATACGTCACGGCGCTGCCTGCCGGAAGGCTCAAGGTGACGGAATAGACGCCGTCACTGCCACGGGTCAGCAGGTAGGCCGGATCTGCCGCATTCCAGCTATTGAATGAACCCGTCAGATAGACCGGAGCATTCGCCGGAGTGGACCCGGGAACGCTGACCCGGAAGGTTACGCTATCCGCCTGCGGTTCGCTGGTAATCAGGTGGCCTCCCGTCAGACTGGAGCTGCCGGTACCAAAATGATAGTTATTCCCGCCATTGTTATCCCAGGTCCCGCTGCCATTATTGAAAGCTGCGGTCAATCCGGTGGCAGTGCCGAGTGGAATGGTAATGGACTTATAGCCGCTGAAGGTTGAGGCCTGCATCTGCACACCTGGTGAAGTAGTCCAGGTTGTCACTCCATCCAGCTTGTAATGAATGTATGAGTTACTGAATGCCGTATTCTTGTAATAGATCGTCGCGGTGTTGCCCGCCGGAGTGGCGGTTGGCACAGGGGTCGGTGTTGGTGCTATGGTTGGTGTTGCGCTCGGTGCTACCGTTGGTGCTACAGTCGGTGTGGCGGTCGGCGATACAGTTGGTGTAGCTGTTGGCGTTGCAATAGGCGTTGCACTTGGTTTAACTGTCGGTGCCACCGTTGGCGTTGCCGTTGGTGTTGGAGTAGGCGCCATGGTCGGTGTTGCGGTCGGTGTTACAACAGGTGTTGCACTTGGCTTAACTGTCGCTGTTGGTGCTACGGTTGGTGTAGCTGTCGGAGCTACAGTGGGCGTAACTGTCGGCGTAACGGTTGGCGCAGCGGGACCACCCGACTGAATATTGCCTGTAGGCGTGTAGGTCCAGGTACCGGTGCCGAACAGATAATTGCTGCCGCCGTTACTGTCCCAGGTGCCGCTGCCGTTGTTGAAGCAGGCTTCGAGCTGGGTGGCTGCGCCGATATTAATGGTGATTTTGTGATAGCCTGCCACTTGCGCCGCCGGAATCGCTACGCCAGGGGCTGTCGTCCAGGTCCCCCCAGCCGGGCGGTAATGGATGTACGGAGTCGAATAACCCTGCTTATAATAGAGCGTTACATTATTGCCCGCCGGTGTGGTTGCAGTTGCTGCCGCACTGAAGCCGGAGAGATTGCCGGAGGCATCATAGGCTTTAACTCTGTATTCATATGCTGTACTGGCTGACAAGCCGCTGTCTGTATATGAGGTGGAAGTTGTTGTTCCGATTCGGACGCCATTGCGGTAGATCTCATAGCCGGTGACACGGACGTTATCCGTAGCAGCATTCCAGGTCAGCCCGATAGAAGAAGCATTAATTACCGTGGCCTGAAAATTGCCTGGAACAGCCGGAGCTTCAGTATCCGGGACAGCGGGCACATCTGTGATGAACGGATGCGTTCCTTCAATCGAACCTTGCATGCTCTCCTTATATTTGCCGTTCTCCAGCTTATATTTGCCGGCGCCGACATAGACCTGCTGGATATCGCTTTTGGTCACATTGCCTTTAGCATCCTTGGCTTCAATATAGTAGTCTAACAGCTGATCCCGGTAATCGGAGATGTAGGAGAAATACAGGTTCCCGATATCCGTGGCCGCAACCTTCTGCATAATCGTCTTGCTGCTCGGCTGCCAGTCGACACCGTTAATATCGGCGCTCAGGTCACGGACATTCATCGGGTATTCTGTCCACGCACCAACCTTGGCGGGATCAATATCAGGTACTCCTGCTGCGGCCAGACCTGCGGGATCATATACTTTGAACGAATTATCTGCTGCGTCTGCCGTCTTATCGCGGTGTGCCCGGACCTTTACCTTGATCTCGCTGATTCCGCTGGTGTCGAAGGCATACGTATAGATGGCAAAAGCATTATTGTAATGCTGCAGGGTCCAGCCCTCTGCCTTACTGACATTGGCGCTGCCCGGATTGTACGGGTAGCGCTGGGGCCACCAGACGGAGGGGCCGGTTTTGTCTTTGGCCAGCTTTTGCGACACATAGGGCTTCGAGAAATACAGCGATTGATTGAAGGACAACGCCGGCTTCACACTGTCATCCACATTCTCATCGTAATAGCCGAAGCCCGAGTCCATCGCAGGCAGCAGGAAATACCAGGCCAGCTCAGCGGGATTGGCACCTCCGGCGTAATCATTCGCAGCATTGCCCTTCACAGGATAAGAGAGCATCCACGGATTCAATTGGTTGCCTTCGTAGGTCACTTCCCGGTCCAGCGGGTTCGCCGGCTTCCAGTAATTCGGATGCTCCTCCAGCCAGATCTGCTCGGCGGTCTTGGCATAGTTCAGGGAAGCTTGTAATAACGCGAAATTACGCTCCAGATAATGATAGCCCTTCTCGAAGGATACCGTCATGCCTTCCTCGGCACCCGCCAGATTCTTCTTCGGGGCGTAAGCAGTCCCGTTCACCTGATTGAAGGCCGCGAACTGGCCTTTCCAGATCCCAAACGGCAGATGCCAGTGGTACCAGGTTGGATCGGAGGACGAATCCCGGGTATCGATCCAGGAGCCGTCCTGCACATGGACCACATCGGAAGCGGCCGGTGTATTGCTGCGCAGATACTCATCGATCCCCATTCCGGTCACACCGCTGCTGGCATAGGTGACACTCCCGGCATTGCGCCAGGTCTCCTCGGAGCCGGCCCGGCCCGAAGAATTATCCCCGTCATGGGCCACGACAAAAATCTGCTTCTGCGCAACCAGATTCTCATACGGCTTTAGCACATCTGCTTTTACCTGGCCGAGATACCCCTCTTCCCAAGACTGCGCCTGGGCGACAGGCACACCAACCACTCTCGATTCAACCCCGGTTGCCGGGTCCACATAACGGACCCAATGGGCCGTTGAGGCAAAAGGATATTTATTGTGAACCACCTGCTGTTCATTGAACATCGGTTCACTCACCCAGGCCCCGGCCGTGCTTACATTCTGCAGATCGCTGCGGTTGGGCGGTGAGATCATCGTATCTGTGCCTGGACTGTCCAGCAGCGGATAATCCTTAAGTGTGCGGGAGAAATGGTTGTTGCCGATCACGGACCACTGGATGCCAAGCTTGTTCAGCACCGGGATGATCCGCTCTGAGAACCCCAGCTCTGTCGGAAAAAATCCCTTCGATGACTTATAGCTGCTGCCCAGGAAATAAGGCTGAGCCATCGTAGCTCCATGATAGATCATATCCTTGAGCAAATAATCGTTTCCGACCAGAGGTCCCATAGAATGGTGTCCGGAGAAATGAATCAGGTCGAGCATGTTGTCGCCGCCTGTGGTCCGAAGCTGATTCACAGCGTTCTTCCAAGGGGTTCCCCAGGCCGGATTGTTGTATCCGCTTACATTTGCTTGTTGAATAATACTGTTCACATTGTTCACTACTGACCCCGACATGGTGACATGCATCTGTGCCTGGGGATGATTGCTGTGCAGCGTGTTCGCCACACTCCAGGGCCAGGTTAAATACGCGCCTGTCTTGGCGTGATGGGAATAATAAGACACCAGATCATCGTGGGGCATGGGAGATCCATTCGGCAGATAATAGGGATATCCCACGGGCGGATTCTGCTTCAGCTGGATGACTTCACCATCGTAGGTATAACGGATCGGGCTGCCTACAGGCGTGGAATTATAAGTGTTCAGGTCATAGTAAGCCCAGAAATTCGGCATATGATTATGATAGACATGCGTAGCGGCAATATCTGCCGAGACAGGGGACACTAATGCCGGAACGGCTAGAAGCCCGCCCAGGAGCAGGGCTGTAATTTTGCGCAGGTACCTGGATTGCTTGGTCATTGGTCAACTCCTTCTGATCGGGTTCATTCTTCTTCGTCAAAAAAAACGGGGGCGGCGGATATCCATCCTTCACCCCCTCAAGCTGCTTACTGATCCTTCCAGCGCTGCACACTTAGCGTCACTGTCTGTGCTCCGCCTGCCGGCGTAAGCGAACGGTTCGCAATATCTGTACCGTTGGACGCGGTCTCTACCGTGGCCCAGCTTCCGCGTGTCAGTTTATACGTCACGGCGCTGCCTGCCGGAAGGCTCAAGGTGATGGAATAGATGCCATCACTGCCACGGGTCAGCAGGTAGGCCGGATCTGCCGCATTCCAGCTGTTGAACGAACCCGTCAGATAGACCGGAGCATTCGCTGGAGTCGAGCCCGGAACGCTCACCCGGAAGGTGACGCTGTCCGCCTGCGGTTCCCCGGAGGTCAAGCTTCCCCCAACCAGACTGGAGCTGCCGGTACCAAAATGATAGTTATTCCCGCCATTGTTATCCCAGGTGCCGCTGCCGTTATTGAAGGCTGCGGTTAGTCCTGTGGCAGTGCCGAGCGGAATGGTAATGGACTTGTAGCCGCTGAAGGTTGAGGCCTGCATAGGCACTCCCGGTGAAGTCGTCCAGGTGGTTGCCCCGTCCAGCTTGTAATGGATATACGAATTGCTGAAGGCCGTATTCTTGTAATAGATCGTCGCCGTGTTGCCTGCCGGAGTAGCGGTTGGCACAGGTGTCGCCGTTGGCGCTACAGTCGGTGTAGGTGTTGCGGTCGGCGCTACAGTTGGTGTCGCTGTTGGTGCTACGGTTGGTGTCGCTGTAGGTGCTACCGTCGGTGTCGCGGTCGGTGTCGCGGTCGGCGTAGCCGTTGGCGTCACTGGACCACCTGCCTGGATATTGCCTGTAGGCGTATAGGTCCAAGTGCCTGTGCCGAACAGGTAATTGCTGCCGCCGTTGCTGTCCCAAGTGCCGCTGCCGTTATTGAAGCAGGCTTCGAGCTGGGTGGCTGCGCCAATGTTAATCGTGATTTTGTTATAGCCTGCTACTTCGGCGGCTGGAATGGCTACCCCCGGAGATGTCGTCCAAGTCCCGCCCACCGGGCGGTAATGAATATATGGATTGGTGTAACCCTGCTTGTAGTAGATCGTCACACTGTTACCGGCAGGGGTAACGATCAGCGCGGCTGCGCTGAAGGCCGACAGATTCATGGCGGCGTCATACGCTTTTACCGTATAAGAATAATTAGTGCTGCCTACAAGTCCGTTATCTGTAAAAGAGGTCGTTGCCGAAGTCCCGATCTTCACCCCGTTGCGGTAAATCTCGTAGCCGGTAACCCCGACATTATCAGTGGAAGCTGACCAGGATACCAGCGCGCTGGAGGCATTCTGTACAGTTGCTGTTACATTCCCCGGAACACTTGGTGCCTGCGTATCGGTTACCGGCTGGGTTTTGGAGTAGATTTTGGCCGAATTGGCGCCCAGGGTAACTGTAATTTGCTTACCAGTGACACCGCCTGCCTGCACGGTCACAGTATCAGATGGGTTCAACTGGTTCACCAGAACCGTACCTGCGGTAAGCGTGCTTTCGGCGCGCAGCGGCAGCGTCACTGTCTGTGATCCCCCAGACGCATTACTGAATGCGGAGATCACTTCCTGGCCGACATTCGTGCCGGTGTCAATCCGCCGGGAGAAGGCGTACAGATTCTGTGCGGACCACATTTCGCGCTGGGTGCCGGTGCGCAGGGCCGGGTTGTTTTTACGGATCTCGTTCAGCTTGGCTACATGCTTGAAGGTACTGGCATTCTCATTGAAATAATTCTCCAGTACATTGCCGTTTGCATCCCGCTTCACCATCGACCAGCGGTTCCACGTATCCGCGATTCCGCCCGTCATAATCTGCCCGTTGCCGTTGCCCTTGTTCTGCTCGGTTCCCTGGAAGACCACAGGCGTTCCGCGCACGGTGAAGATAAAGGACAAAGCATTCTGCAGCTTCTCTACACTGCCCCCGGCCTCGGTCAGGAAGCGGTTGCGGTCATGATTGTCGATGAAGGTTACCATATGGTTAGCGTTGCCGCCGTAGTAGGAATCTTGAGCCAGGGTGCCTTTAATATTTGCGTCAAAAGACTGCCCGTACGCGAAGCTGTTCAGCACGGAGAAGAACAACGGGAAGTCGAGCATCCCCCACTCCTTATTGGTACCGACCCAGCGGGAGACGAATTCGGCATTGCCGTCGAAATTCTCCCCAAAAGTATTCACGCCCAGTAAATTCTGCAGCTCGCCGATATCGGTCGGCTTCATCAGCTTGGCCGCATCGACCCGGGCGCCGTCTGCCCCCGTATAATCAAACCAGCCCTTAATTGAGCTGAAGATGGCCTGCTTGGCGGCAGGAACATCGAAGTCGATATCATCCAGACCGCCCAGATCATGATTCTCCAGATAATCCTGGGCCCACTGATCGTAGCGTCCATCGGCAAGCGACCAGTTAATGTCACCGTTATGGTGATACCAGGCCGGATTATTGAACGGGGCCGCAGGCTGCAATGTCGGGATATCATAATACGCCTGTGTGCCCAGCATATAATCGCCGATGTGATTAGGCACGACATCAATGATCACCTTAATCCCGAGCGCATGTGCGGAGTCTACAAGTTCTTTCAGCTTTTCTTTGGTGCCGAAGTAAGGGTTGGCCTTGTTGGGGTCCTTGACATTGTATCCGTGGTAGGCAGTGTTCTTGCCGGTACCGTTGTTCTCACGGTTAGTCATCTGGGGCTCGGCTACCGGTGAGATCCAGATCGCGGTATAGCCCATATTGTGAATATACGGGAGCTTGTCAATGACCCCCTGCCAGTCCCCGCCCTTCATATACCGGAAGTCCTCCTCGGAGTTCTCCCCGTAGCGGATAGCCGCGCCTGTTGCATTATTGGAAGAATCCCCGTCATGGAAGCGGTCAACCATAATCTGATAAATCGTGTCATTCTCGGTTACGGTGCCAATACTGGCTGCTTCCACCTTGGCTGGCGGCAGGACAAACAGATTCATCATGATCGACAATACAATGGATGTGATTAGAACGGGAACAAGTAGGCGTGTACGTTTACTTTTCATTCCTCATCTCCCTCTCATGTAAACCGAATGCAATACACTTTCAGTAACGAATAAGCTGCCGTCAATAACTCCAATCTTTTTAACATAGGGAAACCGGTTTCCCCACTAAAAATTAACATGTCCATGTATGCGCTGTCAAGACATATAATTTATAACTTCCACAAGCCGCATCCTATAGGGGCTGCCGACTCTGCAAAACATGAAAAAAATATTATTCGGCACAGTTGAATAACTGCAGGTGCTTTTCAGGAAGCGGTTGCCTCCAAAAAATATAATGTTAGACTGATAAATAAAAATGCTGCAATATAAGGGGAGCGATATTATAATGAGCCCATCCATTCTGCGGGACGGATTACGAATCATCTCTTCATGTAAAAAAGACACAGGGGATATCTGGCAGGCTCACTTTGGTGCTGCCGCTATTGGCAGTTATTTTTTTATTAAAACGAATAATCCGGCACCAGAGCTTGCCCGACTTGTAGCTTTGCAGACCGAAGCGATGATCCAAAGGAAAATTGGGGAGAACGGCATACAACATCGTACCGGCTGTGACGAGCAGCTGGCTGTAACTGCCATACTTGAGGCCCTCGATGCAACGATTGATGAGTTACACTGGGTCGGTCATAATGTGATTTACAGCGCATCGTGTCTGCTCTCCATCCACGAACTTAAAGGCTGGGGAAGTACGGAGGATCTTGCAGGAATAACCGATCTTATCCGCTCGTTTGAGCGGACAATTCCGGGGCGGTCATGGATTGGCTTCTCTGCTTCCGAGGTGAAGAGGATGGAGGTTACAGACGAGGACGGCTTTCCGGTCATCTCGACGCCCGGCGAGCTTTCTTCGCTTGTGCTGGAAGAATTAGCTCATTTCCCTGTCATTTACCGGGCAGAAGCACATCATGATCTGATCGGTCATATGCTGACTTTCTCCCACGCGCTAAACATCCTATATGACCTTGGCCATGTCTCCTTTTTCCAAAGAGGGTTACCGCCTTTAATGAAATTGATTACAGTTCTGCGCCACAGCCGTAACCTTGTACCTGGAGAACCCATCAAGCTGGTTTCACCTGTCGATCATTTGCCCCTGAAGCCGGCTGAGCGTGCGGACGTATTGCCGACCGACATTAAGTTTTGGCAAAAGGACTATAGCGGGCAGGATTGGGATTATGGTCACGTGTTTAAATTCACCCATAGCTTCTATGACCATTTGCAGCGTGTAGAGCACAAGAAAGAGTCGTATATTGAAAAATTCCGGTATACGCTAATTCAATAAAACAGCGTCAGTCTATGGACATTACGCTCGTCCATGGCTGACGCTGTTTCTTTGTTTGAAGTCCTGTTACTTAAACACCGGCTCGCGGAACTGGGCCAGCTTGGCGGCGGAATCCTTTTCGACATCCGCATGGAGGCTGTTGCCGTGCGCATCCATGGTCACGATCGCTGCGAAGCCGTCCACCTGCAGATGCCACATCGCTTCAGGAATACCGAATTCCATGAAGTCTACGGCGTTGACCTTCTTGATACATTCTGCGTAATACTGCGCCGCACCGCCGATTGCATTGAGGTAGACCGCGCCGTGCTCCCCTAAGGCCTTGAGGGTCTTGGGTCCCATACCGCCTTTGCCGATTACAGCGCGGATGCCGAACTTCTTAATAATATCGCCCTGATACGGCTCCTCGCGGATACTGGTCGTCGGGCCAGCCGCCTTCACATGCCAGCCTTCATCATCCTTCAGCATGACCGGGCCACAGTGATAGATGACGGCACCGTTCAGATCGACAGGGGTGTCATGATCCATGAGGTATTTGTGCAGGGCATCGCGGCCGGTGTGCATCTCGCCGGAGAGGATCACCACATCGCCGACACGCAGGCTGCGGATATCCTCCTCGCTGATCGGTGTGGTCAGACGGATCTCGCGCGAGCCGCCTGAGCCAGCGGAAGCTGCCGCAGCCGGTTCAGATCCTGCCCCATTCCCTGAAACGGCTGCATCCGAAGCTGCTTCACCCGTCCCGGATACAATAGCCGGTGCCGCAGGAATCGTAGCATCCTCTGGCACCACGCCGGAAGTTGTCCGTTCTGCCGCAGCTACACCCACAGGTTCAGCAACCGGCTGCGGTGCAGCTTCCCCCTCAACAGATATCCCGGTGCCGCTCTCATACAGCCAATCCTGAATGTCACCAGTAGCCGGATGAACCAGAATGCCCTGGCGGCGGAAGGCCCAGCAGTTATAGGCTACAGAGACAAAGAAGCTGGCAGGCAGCCGGTTCATTACCCCGATTTTGCAGCCCAGCAGCGTCACTTCACCGCCGAAGCCCATCGTGCCGATTCCGAGCTTGTTGGCATTCTCCATAATGTAATTCTCCAGCTTGCCCAAATCTTCATTAGGATTCACATCCTCAACCTTGCGGAACAGCTGCTTCTTCGCCAGCTCATAGCCCGTGGTACGGTCGCCGCCGATGCCTACACCAATGAATCCTGCGCTACAGCCTTGGCCCTGCGCCTGGTATACGGAATGCAGGATGCACTTGCGGATACCGTCGAGGTCGCGTCCGGCTTTGCCGAGTCCCTCCAGCTCTGCCGGAAGGCTGTACTGGATGTTCTTATTCTCGCAGCCGCCGCCCTTCAGAATCAGCCGTACGTCAATGCTCTCTTCCTCCCACTGCTCGAAGTGAATCACCGGAGTCCCTGCCCCCAGATTATCCCCGCTGTTCTCGCCGGTTAGTGAATCCACGGAATTGGGCCGCAGCTTCCCGTTCTTCGTAGCGCGGATAATTGCGCTGTGAATATCCTTCTTCATCTCTATCTGATTCACGCCCACCGGCGTATGAATGATAAAAGTCGGCATCCCCGTATCCTGGCAGATCGGCGATATTTGCTGCTCCGCCATCCCGATATTCTGCGCTATCGTGGTTAGTGCCAGTCCGGAGCGTGTCGCCCGGTCTTCCAGCGCCCGCCCTCTGGCCACTGCCCGGCGCACATCTCCCGGCAGGTTCGTGGAGGTCTCTACAATCAAATTATAAATGCTCTCTTCAAAATGCTGCATCTTCATTCAGTCTCCTCTCCATCTGGTTCAAGCGGCCCTAACTCTGGTACAATTAGTTACTATAATAGCACATTAAGCTGCTCATGAAAGGGGTTACTTCAAAATTGAACTACCATTTCTCCGCCTATCTCTACCGGCTGCAATATATCCAGCGCTGGAGCCTCATGCGCAGCACCGCCCCGGAGAACGTGGCGCAGCATTCATTCCAGGTCGCCCTGCTGGCGCACATGCTGTGCACCATCGGCAATGCCCATTTCGGCCGCTCGCTGAACGCCGACCGCGCATCCACGATGGCGCTGTTCCACGACGCCACCGAGGTCTTCACCGGCGACATCGCTACGCCGGTGAAGCATGACAACTCGCGTCTGCTGTCCAGCTTCCGCGAGATGGAGCAGGTGGCCGCCGACCGGCTGGCGGCCATGATCCCGCCGGAGCTGAGCGCAGTCTATGCGCCGCTCCTGCAGCCGCACACCAGCCCTCCCGGCTCCGAGGATGCCGGACTGCTCCGCTACGTCAAGGCAGCGGATGTGCTGGACGCTTACCTGAAATGCGTCTGGGAGGTCGCCGCAGGCAACCGCGAATTCGCCGCTGCCAGGGAGCAGACTGCCGCGAAGCTGCATGTGCTGGAGATGCCTGAGATGGAGTATTTCCTTAAACACATGGCTCCGGGCTTCGAAATGTCGCTGGACGAGCTGTCTTCCAGTGCGAGTCAGGGACAGTCTGCCGGAGAGCCTGAATCTATAGAGTAGATAGAGTACACATTCGCATGTGTTGGCTCCTAGCGTTGGCTGATATACTTACGTGTTAACAATGCTATGCGAATGCCGCTCTTAAACGGCCCGCATTTTCTCCATCCGCACCAATTGTGTTCGGTTTTTCGCACACGTTTGGCCCACATGCAACTTATAACCCTTATACAATGCAAATAACCCGCCATGAAGCGGGTTATTTGCATATGGTCAAGTTAAGTTAGACACGGTTAGTCTAGTCAAGTTAAGTTAGGCACGATTAGTCTGGTCAAGTTAAGTTAGGCACGGTTAGTCTGGTCAGTTTAAGTTGATTCGCTTAGTCTAGTCAAGTTAAGTTCATTCGTTTATCCTGATCAGTTTAAATTACATCCGGTTTGGTCACATCAGGCTCAACCAGATTCAGCCTGCCTATCTCAAACCCAAGCGGCTCGGACAGGATATCCCAGTCCTTGAATACCGGCTGGAGTCCTTGCGAACGCAGCATCTCGGCCATCTCGTTCACGCTGCGGTTGTCCGAGATTTCAAACTGCGGCGTTCCCCCTTCCAGGGAATGTCCGCCCACTTCGGTGGATACCCCTGCGGACATCTTCGTGATGCCGAGCTGGACCAGATGATCGCGCAAGGCCGCAGGCTCGCGTGTAGACAGCGAGATGCCGGAGCGCGGCAGAAATAGGCGGTAGGCCAGAATAATCTGCACCAGCGCACGGTCGGTTACATCGCTTGCGGGATTGAATTCGCCTAAGTAAGGCCGGAACCGGGGAGTCGACAGCCCGATTTCGCATTCCGGGTACTTGTCCTGCAAATATCTCGCATGCAGCGCAGTGGCCAGCGCCTCCTGGCGCCATTCGTACATGCCAAGCAGGGCTCCGATATTCACCGAACGGAACCCGGCTTGACAGCCCCGTTCGGGAGCGTCCAGACGGTTGCGGTAGACGCGTTTGGGTCCTTTTACATGCAGCGCACGATAAGTTTCCTGATGGTAGACCTCCTGATAGAGCGTCAGACCGTCCACGCCAGCTTCTCTGAGCTCAGCATATTCTGCTGTCGAGAGCGGATTCACTTCAATGCTGACGGAGGCAAAATAGCGGCGCAGCACATTCACGCAGTCCCTCACATAACCGGCCGGACTGTCCCTGCGGGATTCTCCGGTCAGAATCAGAATGTGGCGCAGGCCTGTGGCTGCGATGGTCTCCGCTTCCCGGGCGACCTGCTCCAGCGTCAGTTTTTTGCGCGGAAAATCATAAATAGAACTGAAGCTGCAATACGTGCAGTGATTCACGCAATAATCAGCCAGGTACATCGGTGTAAACAGTTGCATCACATGGCCGAAATGCGTACGCGTTAAGCGGTGCGCCTTCTGCGCCATCTCCTCCAGATAAGGCTCCGCTGCCGGTGACAACAGTGCCATCAGCCCCTCTTCATCCACCCGCTCTGCACGAAGCGCACGCTTCACATCCTCTGCCGTATACCGGCTCCATAGCGTCCCGTAAGGAAGCTGCTCCAGCCGGGTCATCGTCTCATAAAAGCTCATAACCGTTCTCTCCTTCCTATTCCATCTGTCAGGCCAAGAACCCGGTCAACGGTGAAGAGGCTGCCGCCGTCTCTTCCACAGGCCCCAGTCCGGCGAGATAAGCCTTGCGCCCTGCGGCTACCGCGTCACGGAAGGCTTCTGCCATCAGCAGCGGATCCGAGGCGGTGGCAATCGCTGTATTAAGCAGCACCGCTGCGGCCCCCATCTCCATCGCCTCAGCCGCCTCGGACGGTCTGCCGATTCCGGCATCCACGATCACCGGCAGATTCGTCTCGGAGATCAGAATCCGGATCAGTTCCTTGGTCTGCAGTCCGCGGTTGGACCCGATCGGCGCTCCCAGCGGCATCACGGCCGCAGCCCCCGCTGCTTTCAACCGCAGGGCGGCGGACAGGTCAGGACTCATATACGGAAGCACCACGAAGCCCTCTGCTGCAAGGATCTCGGTCGCCCGGATGGTCTCGGTATTATCCGGCAGCAAATATTTCTGGTCGTTGATGACCTCAATCTTCACCCAGTTCCCCAGCCCCGCCGATCTCGCCAGCCGGGCAATCCGTACTGCTTCCTCTGCGGTGCGCGCACCGGAGGTATTAGGCAGTAAGGTCATATGGGAAGGAATATGGCTGACAATATTGTCACTGCTCTCCGGGTCCACCCGGCGCAGAGCAACGGTAATGACCTGTGAGCCTGATCGCGTAATCACCTCGGGAATGAGGGTGTTGCGGCTGTATTTTCCGGTACCAATGAACAGTCTGCTGGTTAGAGTCACTCCGCCAATCATCAATGGATCTTGCATGTTAACGCCTCCTGGGATAAGTCTTCGTGTTCAGCCTCCGCCTACAAAATGAACCAGCTCCACCCGGTCCCCCTCACTGAGCAGTGTCTCTCCGTAAACCTCTCTGCCAGCAAGCTCACCATTCAGTTCGACAATCACCAGCTTACCGGCCCACTCGGGCCGGGAGAGCAGATCCTCCAGTGTCCGGCAGCTCTCTTCGATTCTTTGCCTCTTTCCGTTAACGGTCACATTCATGCCTGTTCACCTCCTGCTGTGCCCTGTGTTTGAGCCATATCCAGCGCTTCAGCCAGCTCCGCTGCCCTGTCCCTGTGGACCGCTTCCCTGTACGCCATGGCCGCTGCCACCGGGTCCGGGGCTCCGCAGATCCCCGACATGACAGCAATGCCAGCCGCCCCTTGGGCCAGCACCGCTCCGGCATTACCCGGGGTAATCCCTCCAAGCGCAATCAGCGGGATGCGGCTCCAGCGGACAGCCTCGGCCAGTTGCGCAAGTCCCCGTGCCTGCTGCCCCGACTTGCAAGCTGTCGGGAAAACATGCCCGTAGAGGCAGAAGTCTGCTCCTTGCCTTCCAGCCTCCGCAGCCTCTTCCTGCGAGTGTACCGATCTGCCGATCCGCAGGCCCGGTGCAAGCCCGCGTGCTGCGGCTGGCGGAAGGCTATGCCAGGCCAACTGTACACCGCCTGCCCCAGCGGCCAAGGCAACATCGATCCGGTCATTTATGACCAGCTTCGAAGGCGGAACCCCGGCCTGAAGCATCTGCTGCGCCGCCGCCAGCAGTTCGCGGGCGGACATGGCTTTTTCCCGGAGATGGATATAATCCACCATGGGATGTACCGCCGCAGCCAGCTCCGCAAGCTTCTCAGGGTGGAGCCGTCCGTCTGAGATGACATGAATTTCGTGCAACACGTCCACCTTCCTCTCCTCAGCACTACGCTGATCCCTACCTCCAAACACAAAAAAGACCGCCCCCATAAGGAAGCAGTCTGGAATAGAAACAGGAATACCGGTATTAGCCGTATACCCCCGCTGCAATATTCGTTCTCCACTTCCCTACGCTGGTATAACCCAGATCAGGTTCAAAGGGTCCGAGCAGATACGCCCGTCTCAGCCTTGCGGCTCCCCTAGTGATCGTTCTATGCTATTGTTTGGCCTTGCTTTTTGTATATTAGCATATAATTCCTGTTAGAGCTATTCTTTCGTAGATTTTACTTCAATTACAAAAGCCACGGATGAACTCCCTTCTGAAAATTTACCATCCTCGGATGTCCAGAATGCTGATATGCCGTAGTAATAAACGCCTTGTTCTTTTGGAGCATTAAAAGAGCCGTTCTTCAATGGAATTTGCACTTCTTTATCATCGACAAATTGCTGAACGGTTAACCCGCCGGGTGCCGGTTTATAAGTAAAAGCAACATTGATCCCCCCCTCAGGGGCTATAGCAGTGGGAGTAACCCCCTGTACCATGGATTGTCCTCCTGCATAATCCGCACATCCTAATTTTCCCCAGCAATAGCTGCCTTGGGTAACCGGAATTTGGGTTTTCCCGGAAGTAACAAGGGGTAGCGGCGGCGATTCCTGTGTAATTCTAACCCCAATGCTTTTTGCATTTCCTTCCAATCTTGTATTTGCCACAAGTCTTCCTGCAAAAGGAGTCAAATAAATGAACACTACCAGAAAAACTAAAATCCCCGCTGCAGATAGAATGAATCCTTTTTTTCTAAGCATCCCAATCCCCTATTCATATCAAATTATCTAAATAGACGGAATTATATTGTAATAGTTACAAGCGCTGAAAAAAAGCCTACCGGCAAGCGGTTAGGCTTTTTAAAAATAGAATTTATATGTTGCACACGATTTCTGAAGATGCCGATTAAAGAATCTGCATCCAGATCTTATTCTGCACCCATTATCCGTTGACAACCTCACCGCCGTTCACATGCATCACCTGTCCGCTCACATAGGAGGAATCGTCCGAGGCCAGGTATACATACGCCGGTGCCAGCTCTTCAGGCTGCCCCGGGCGCTTCATCGGCTGGGTGCCGCCGAACTCACTGACCTTCTTCGCGTCAAAGGTTGACGGAATCAGCGGGGTCCAGATCGGTCCGGGCGCTACTGCGTTCACGCGGATGCCCTTATCGGCCAGATTCATTGACAGCGAACGAGTGAAGCTGAGAATGGCTCCTTTGGTGGACGAATAGTCCAGCAGCTGCGGGCTGCCGCGATACGCCGTGATGGAGGTCGTGTTAATGATCGTAGCGCCTTTTTTAAGATGAGGCATAGCTGCCTTCGTCAGGTAGAACATGGAGAAAATATTCGTCCGGAACGTACGCTCCAGCTGCTCCGCTGTAATGTCCTCAATATGGTCCTGCGGATGCTGCTCCGCCGCATTGTTAATCAGGATGTCAAGCTTGCCGAGTCCTTCAACGGTTTGACGTATCAAGCTCTGACAGAAGCATTCGTCCCCGATATCTCCGGCGATCAGAATACACGTTCTGCCCTCCTGCTCAACCTGGCGCTTGGTCTCTTCCGCATCCTCATGCTCGTTCAAGTAGGAGATCACCACATCCGCGCCCTCCTTGGCAAAATGAACGGCAACCGCACGCCCGATCCCGCTGTCGCCTCCGGTAATGAGCGCAGCCTTGCCCAGCAGCTTGCCTGCTGCCTTGTACGCCGGTGTCTCAAACTCCGGGAGCGGGTTCATCTCACTCTCAATTCCCGGGCGCTGATCCTGTACCTGCGGGGGCAGAGTTTTGACAGGTTGTTTGTTAGTGTCTGGCATAATCCATTCTCCTTTCGCTGTCCACAGTATTGTTGATTAATCATGTTAGCATGGCTTAAGGTCTGGTGTTTATGCATCAGGCAGTGTGCCTGCTTGACTGTACGTTATGTTACTTACCACACTTGGCAGCCGCCCAAACAGCCAATCTTCATTCAACGGTGCCTATATCGGAACGGTAGTACGGTAAGGAACGAACGTTTCCAAAAAGAATATTATCTATATCCGCTAAGGGGAATGTCCTATACTTTGTGAGGAACCACGGCAAGATCGTATCGAAATCATACTAGCAGGAGGGTATCGCACAATGAATGCAAGAATCACCTTATCTCCGGTCACCCCGGACGATATCGATTTCATCACAGATCTGGAAATGAGCGCTTCACTCTGGCCCTTCGAGGATATGATTCCAACCGACAAGGAGGCAGTCCGGAAGACTGTGGCGGAACGAATCCAGAGCGACTGGCATAGACAATTCCTGATCAGGCTAGCCACTCCCGAAGCAACCCCTGTAGGGGAACTGAGTATACATTGGTATGTAAAAGAGCGCGAGAGCTGGGAGTTGGGCTACAGCCTGTTCCCTGAATACCGGGGGCAAGGCTACGGCACCGAGGCGGCGCAGCTGGCCTTGAAGCTTGCTTTTGAAGAATGGAAGGCCCATAGAGTCGTGGCTATGTGCAATGAATACAATACCGCATCCATCAAGGTGCTGGATAGGCTAGGCATGGTCCGCGAGGGCGTATTCCGGGAAGAAATACACTGGAATGACCAGTGGGTGAACCAATACTTTTACGCGATACTGGACCGGGAGTACCTGGGGCGAAACGGGATATAGAGATAGACCGGGGAACGATGCTGTATTCTGTTTTTAGGCACGTTGCTCATTTTCATGCTGGAGCTGTGCCTTGAAAGACATGTTTGTTTTCGCATAAATCGGGTCGATATCTCTTCATAGCAGTACATCGCCCCTCATGACAAGACCTCACTCCTTGGGATAGCGGCCTTATTTCCAGAACTCTATTCATCTTCCTTCACAATTGCATCCTGAACCTTACCCGCACCCGTAACCTTCGTTGACGTATTTAGAATCGCCTGCGTCACCGTTGTCCCTTCATCCAGCTCTATCTTAACCCCTGTTGCAGTGGCAGCGGTCTTAAGCGTGCGTATGGAGCCTTTTTGCAGGTGGAGGACGGGTCCTTTGGCTTCAATGTTCACATCTCCGAAATTGCCGTTAAGCGTCACTACGATCCCGGCTGCAAGGCCGGATGGCAGATCAATATCTGTGAACCCGTCTCCGGTACCCTCCCCCTCTTCCAGATTTACACCGGACTGTACCGACAATGCCTTCACCCAGGCTGTACCTTCGGTGACCAGGCGGGCAGTTCCACTATTTTTCTGCACAATCACTTGGTTCATGGTTGTGTTCTTGAGCTGCACTGAGGGATCTCCGCTTCCCTGTATGATGACCTTGCCTAGTACTTCAACACTGTCCAAGTTCACCTCTCCGTTGCCGATTCCTTCCTCCAGGACCAGGTCTCCAAAAATCTTCAGATTCTGCAGCAGCACATCATAGCCGGATACAGTGACATTGTTATAGTATTTGACGGCTCCCGGTTCAAAGCTTCCAAGCCCCTCAGAATGGCTGATAGTTACACTCTGCAAGCCGCCGCTTGTGACATTGTAATAATCCAGCAGTGCAATTGCTTCGGCCCGGGTCATCGCCTGTTCTGGAGCAAACCGCCCGTCCGGGTACCCCTTCATTCCTCCGTCATTGATCAGTGCAGCGACATCGGCTTCACTCCAGCCTGCAATCTGATCCTTATCGCTGAACATGGATAATACCTCCGTGCTTCCCGTCTCAAAATACATCATTCTGCTCACCATAATCGCCGCCTCCTGGCGCATAACGGGATCGCCCGGACGAATCGTGCCTCCGTAACCCTTGATGATGCCCACTTCCAGCGCTTTCGAGATTTCTTCGTATGCCCAGCTTGTCTTAGGCAGATCGCTGAAATCAGCCTTCACCTTGCTCTCAGCCGTCAGCCCGGCCAACTGGTTGATTAACGCGATAAATTCCGCTCTAGTGATCGCCTGATCCGGCCGGACTGACCCGTCCGCGAATCCCTTCAGCCATCCCTTTTCCAGCCAGCGGCTCATCTGCTTCTGCGCCCAGTGTCCTTCATAATCGGCTGCCGCAGACATATGCCCGGCTGAACCCAGCAGCAAGCCCAGACCCAGCCCGACCGTTACTAATTTTCTTCCTATCATTACTGCGCTCACTCCTAAGTATGTATGTGATGCCAAATGAACCAAGCACCTAATCACAGTGTACCGGAATACATAGCCGTTGGGAACAATATCCAACCATGTGCATCCAGACATGCGAAACAGCCCTGGAGGCCGAGGCTTCCAGAGCTGTTATCACACTGCCCATCCGGCAGCAGGTTATTTAGATAATTGTGTTGTAGACCATGAAAAAGATCATGACGACCAGCGAGACCATCAGCAACAGACTCATGGTACGTATCTTGGCTGTCTCCGCAGAGACATCGCGGTTCTCTCTCATGCCAGCCGCAGCAAGGCGCAGAGGCTTGGTCATAATCCCGCCGAACGCGAACATAGCCAGCAGAAGCACCGTAACAATGATCATCCAAGGTACAGAATACTCGCCCTTAGTCATCATGTAGCCGCCGGTCAGCAGCTGAATCACCAGCCCGTATTGGGCAAAGCGGTTGAATCCGCCGATTGCACTGAGCGTGCCTTCCTTCGCCGGGGAGGACAGCTTAGCCGTCCCGCTTAAGATAAACGGCAGCACCAGATAGAAACCGAGTGCCAGTGTCCCGATCATATGCAGAAAAAAGAAAACATGACCCATCATAATCTCCTCCATTTCAATTTGAGGGGCTCCGGCAGATTGCCGGGGTTACATAGTTACAGAGGAAGTCACCGTGCGGACCGAATCAGCGGACTGGTCGAGTGCCGCCTGTTCCTCCGCCGTAAGCTCCAGTTCAAAAATCCGCTCAATGCCCTCCGCTCCCAAAAGCGCAGGAACTCCCATGAACAGGTTCTCATAGCCGTATTCACCCTCAAGCAGAGCGATTACCGGTATGATCCGTTTCTTGTCCTTGAGAATAGCCTCCGCCATCTGAACCAGGGATGCTGCCGGAGCAAAGTACGCGCTGCCGTTCCCAAGCAGGCTGACAATTTCACCGCCGCCCACACGGGTACGCTGCACAATCTCTGCAATGCGATCTGCCGGGATAAGCGTCTCGATTGGAATACCGCCTACGCTGGAATAACGCACTAACGGCACCATATCGTCGCCATGGCCGCCCAGCACGAAGCCGCGTACATCCTCTACCGATACATTAAGCTCCTTAGCGATGAAGGTGCAGTAGCGGGCCGTATCCAGCACCCCGGATTGCCCGATGACACGGTTCTTGGGGAAGCCGAGCGCATGATAGGCCACGTATGTCATCGCATCCACCGGATTGGTCAGTATGATCACAATGGACTCTGGAGCCACGCGCTTCACATTCTCACAGACCGATCTGACGATGTTCGCATTGGTATTGACCAGATCCTCACGGCTCATGCCGGGCTTACGGGCAATCCCTGCGGTAATAATAACGATGTCAGAGTCCGCTGCGTCCTCATAGCTCGAAGTTCCGGTAATTTGAGCATCGAAGTTCTGCACGGGTCCCGCTTGGAGCATATCCAGCACCTTGCCCTTGGTAGGATTCTCAAGCTGAGGAATGTCAAGCAGCACTACATTGCCAAGCTCCTTCTGGGCAAGCATAAGCGCCGTGGTCGCGCCGGTGAATCCGGCACCTACGACAGTGATTTTTGAACGTTTGATCGCCACGGTAGCCCTCCTAACCTGATGATAGTCTGAAGGCGGCCTACATAGATATAAGCTACACGGATGTGCAGCTTATATCTGTAGTATTTACCGGCCCGGCCTCTTACAGATGGTTGATGATCTCGTCAGCAAAAGCAGAGCATTTCAGCTCAGTCGCGCCTTCCATCTGGCGGGCAAAGTCGTAAGTAACCGTCTTGTTGTTAATCGCCGTACTCATTCCCTGGTAGATCAGGTCAGCCGCTTCCTGCCAGCCCAGATGCTCAAGCAGCATAACGCCGGAGAGAATAACAGAGCCCGGATTCACTACATCCTTGTCAGCATACTTAGGTGCCGTACCATGTGTAGCTTCGAAAATAGCATGTCCCGTAATATAGTTAATATTCGCTCCCGGAGCGATACCGATGCCGCCAATCTGGGCAGCCAGTGCGTCGGAGAGATAGTCACCGTTCAGGTTCAGCGTTGCAATGACATCGAAGTCTGTCGGGCGTGTCAATACCTGCTGAAGCGCAATGTCCGCAATGGCATCCTTCACGATGATCTTGCCTGCAGCTTCGGCTTCCTTCTGGGCAGCATTCGCAGCCGCTTCACCGTCGCGTTCCTTGATGACATCGTACTGGTTCCAGGTGAAGACCTTATCGCCGAACTCTTGTTCAGCCACTTCATAGCCCCAGTTCTTAAAGGCGCCTTCAGTGAACTTCATGATGTTGCCTTTGTGTACCAGGGTTACGCTCTTGCGTCCGTGCTTGATCGCATACTCTACTGCTGAACGAACAAGGCGTTTCGAGCCTTCCTCGGATACAGGCTTAATACCGATACCGGATGTTTCCGGGAAGCGGATTTTGTTCACGCCCATTTCCTTCTGCAGGAATTCGATCACTTTTTTCACTTCGGCAGAGCCTTCCTGATATTCGATACCAGCATAGATATCCTCTGTATTCTCACGGAAAATAACCATATCCACCAGCTCAGGATGCTTCACCGGAGAAGGAACGCCGTCGAAGTAGCGCACCGGGCGCAGACATACGTACAGGTCAAGCTCCTGGCGCAGCGCTACGTTCAGGGAGCGGATACCTCCTCCAATCGGAGTGGTCAGCGGGCCCTTGATGGCCACAATGTACTCACGGATCGCTTCCAGCGTGTCGTTCGGCAGCCATTCACCATATGTATTGAAGGCCTTCTCGCCGGCAAACACTTCGTACCATGCAATTTTCTTCTTGCCGCCGTAGGCTTTCTCTACAGCTGCATCCAGCACCCGCTTGGAGGCTTTCCAAATGTCACGGCCTGTCCCGTCACCCTCGATGAATGGAATGATCGGCTGATCCGGAACCAGCAGCTTGCCGTCTTCGATTGTAATTTGTTCGCCTTCTGTGGGCAGATCGTATTGTTCCAGTTTCAACATTGGTAGATATTCCTCCTAAAAGTATGATGTATAAGCATTCATATCATTCATTGTACTAAAGGGGTAGAGCAGCCCGCAAGGGCCGCCCTCCCTGCCAGCCTGTTATCGCTCGTCTACAGGGACGTACTTCATGTCGGACATGCCTGTATATTCCGCACGCGGACGGATGATACGGTTGTCTTCGTACTGCTCCAGAATGTGCGCCGTCCAGCCCGAAGTACGGCTGATTGCGAAGATAGGGGTGAACAGCTCCCGTTCAATCCCCAGCTGTGTGTAGACCGATGCCGAATAGAAGTCGACGTTTGGTTTCAGCCCCTTTTGGCTGGTGATCAGCTCTTCCACCTTGACGGACATGTCATAAAGACTGGTGTCATTCTTCATCGTGCCCAGCTCGCTGGACATCTTCATCAGGTGCTTGGCGCGCGGGTCGCCGTTCTTGTAGACACGGTGTCCGAAGCCCATAATCTTCTCGCGGCGCTCCAGCTTGCCCTGGATATACGGCTCCACCGCGTCCAGGCTGCCGATCTCCTCAAGCATCTTCATCACAGCTTCATTCGCCCCGCCGTGCAGCGGCCCTTTAAGCGCCCCGATTGCTGAGGTCACACCGGAATAGATGTCGGACAAGGTCGCTACCGTTACCCGTCCGGCAAAAGTCGAAGCATTCAGCTCATGGTCGGCATGCAGCACAAGCGCCGTATCCAGCGCCTTGACGGATACCGCATCCGGCTCTTTTCCCCACAGCATGTAGAGGAAGTTCTCAGCGATGGTCAAGCCTTCCTTGGGAGCTACCGGCTCCAGGCCTTTGCGGATGCGTGCAAGCGCGGCAACTACGGTCGGAATCTGCGCCTGCAGCTTCAGCGCCTTGGTCTGGTTCGCTTCCTTGCTCATATCATCGGCGGCTTCATCGTACAGCGCCAGACTCGATACGGCAGAACGCAAAGCGGCCATGGTGTTGGCTTCCTTGGGATACAGCTTCATTTGAGTGAGCACCTGCTCCGGGATCGGAGCGTGAGCGCTGAGGTCGCGCCGCAGAGCTTCAAGCTCCGGCACCGTCGGCAGACTGCCGAACCACAGCAAATAAGCGGTCTCCTCAAATGTGGCATGGTCCGCAAGATCGTCAATATCATAGCCGCGGTAAGTGAGCACTCCATCTACGATAGAGCTGATTGAGGAGGTCGTTGCAACAATGCCTTCAAGTCCTTTAGTAGCTGTCATAGTATCTCTCTCCTTTGCCAACAAGAGTGTATAGTGCCGCTTCAAATCTCATGTAAACATTTACATTTCCAAGTATTTCAACTCTCTCAGAAAAAAAGCTTCAGGACCGGCTCAGAAGATTGCAACTAAATTTCTGCTCTTTAACCTTTAATTATCATACCGGATTTTGACGGTTATGTGAACAACGTGGAAGCTTTACAGGACATCAAATGATTTTATCGGAGGGATAGAAAAAAACGAACGCAAAACCTGTTTCATGAACGCGCTTCCAGGTTATGGATATGCCCGCTGTCTGCCCTTTTCTAGCGTTGCTAGTCTTTTCACACCCCCTATGAATATATATAAGACGAGCCGTTGTTTCTGGAATCCGCCAGAGTAGGAGGGACCTAAGATCGATACACTTGTGCTGAAAAGATTGCTGCGCGGCCTCTGGGTCGTGCTTGCCGCCGCCCTGATTCTGCTGGCTGTATATGTACTGCTGCCGCTCCTGTACCCCTTGCTGATCGCCTGGATGCTGGCTTATCTTATGCATCCGCTGGTCCTGATCCTGAAGGGGATGAAGCTCCCCGGCTGGCTCGCCGTATCCCTCTCGCTGCTGTTCTACATCGGAGGCATTGCTCTTGTCCTGACCGCACTCATCACAAGGCTGGTCAAAGAGCTGATCGGGCTGCTCCAGACCTTCGATCTTCATACCGATCAGTGGCGGGAACTGCTGCTGTCCCTGAGCCGTAATGCCAGCATTCAGAATATTATTAACCAAATCAACCAGTTTTACCACGACAACCCGGGTTATCATGCCACCATTGACAGCAATATCAACCGGACCACTGAAACGGTCGGCCAAGCCGTGACGCAGATGATCACCGGATTCTTCAATATCATCCTGAAGCTGATCTCCTCGCTGCCGAGCCTTGGCACCATTCTGATTGTCATCGTATTGGCCGCCTTCTTCCTCAGCACCGGCTGGGAACGGCATAATGCCAAGCTGACTGCGTGGCTCCCAGCCCCGCTACTAAGACCGGTGTCGGAGATCTGGAAGGATCTGCGCAAAGCGCTGTTCGGCTACATCCGCGCCCAGCTGGTGCTGATCTCCGTAACGGCGGTAATTGTGATCATTGGCCTGCTGCTGCTGGGGGTCAAATCAGCCTTCGCCATCGGCCTGACCATCGGTATCGTCGATCTGGTTCCTTATCTGGGTGTTGGTATCGTCATTCTGCCCTGGGCCTTGTATTCATACATGACCGGGAACATGGCGCTAGCCATCGGGCTGCTGGTGCTCTACGGCATCATCCTGATCACCCGCCAGGTACTGGAGCCCAAGGTACTCGCCAGCAGCATCGGCGTCGATCCGCTCGCCATGCTGATCGGCATGTTCGCCGGCCTTCAGCTGATGGGCATGCTCGGCCTGATTCTCGGCCCGGTGCTGCTCGTTATTCTCGACGCATTCGCCCGCGCCGGCGTATTCCGCGCCCTGCGCACTTATATCCTCAGCGGCAGGCTGCATTAGTGGCCGCGTTCGAAACTAACTTTGCTCCGCACCACTCCCTAACGCCAAAAAGGCATCCAGCCGCAGTATCCTGCAACTGAACACCTTTTGGCAAGCCTGATTACTTCCTTATTACCCGCTTACCTGCGGTAGAAGGTGAACGTGCCGTTCTTCATCTTCTTCTCGATCCATTTCAGCAGAAAAACCCGGTAAAGCGGCCGGGTCAGCGGAAATACCAGAGTAAAGCCGATCAGATCCGTGACAAACCCCGGCAGAATCAGCAGCAGACCGCCGAAGAAAATACATAAGCCGTCCAGCATGGTCCGTCCGGGCACCCGGCCCTCCTGCATATGTGTTCTGCTGTCCTGCAGCACTTTCTTGCCCTCGAACCGCATCATTAGCAATCCGATGACTGAAGTAGCCAGCATGATCAGCAGCGTCTTGGGCGCTCCAAGAAAGCTTGAGACATAGATGAAACCGAATAATTCCACGGCCGGGACTGCAAATAGGGCGGCCCACAGCCATTTGTTCCTGATCATACTGCTCCTCCTTCTTCTTTACGTTAACGCTATTCTTCTTCCTTCAGCGCAGCCAGGATGGCATGGAACAGCTCAGGCTGTGCCCTGTCGATCCGCACCGGCCTCCATTCCCCGTTCAGCCAGACATGGCTCGTCGAGCCGCTGACCAGAAGCTCGCCTGCGGTCCGCTCCTGCCCTTCCTGACCCGCCGCCATCCGGCGGATTTCATATTCATACACAACCCTAAGAGCCGAGAAGGTGGTTAACCGCGCATACACGGTAATAAGATCATCATATCGCGCGGGGCTTTTAAATTGCAAATCTGCAGAGGTTACCGGCAGCAGCAGACCGAGTCCCTCCAGCCTCTTGTAGTCGAAGCCCAGCTCACGGAACATCTCCGTCCGGCCGCACTCAAACCAGATCAAATAGTTGGCATGATAGACGACGCCCATCTGGTCGGTCTCCTGATAACGTACACGGATGGAGGTACTGTGCCAGCGGCTGGCCCATCCCGGTTGATGCGGATTCATATTCATGCTCCTTTCTAAAATACAGTCTACCCGGCAGCCAGCAGAACGCTTAAGCGCCGACACCGCCGGATGCAGACTTCAGCGGCAGCTTGCGGCGAGAGCTTCGGGCGACATAGAACAGAAGTGCTGCGCCCGCAGCCGCACTAAGCATGCAGGAGAGGTTCATCAGCCCGACCCCGCCCTGATTTAGCAGCATCCCGTTCAGCAGATTGCCCAGAATGCCGGCTAACCCGGAGAATACGATGTTAAATACACTTTGCCCGGTCGCCTGCATCTCAGGTGAGGTAATCTTCGATACATATTCAACCGCCGCAATATAAAAGAACCCGAACGAGAGGCCGTGAAGCACCTGTACGCCGATCATGACGGAAGGGTACGGGAAGGCCACCTGGATGCCCCAGCGCAGTACATAGATCATTGCGCCGAGCAGCAGCGTCCGCTCCATCCCCAGTCTGCGGATCACTTTGGAGGCGAAGAACATTGAAGGCACATTGGTAATCGATGCCAGGAACAGGGCGATTCCGGCAGTGCCGGTCGAACCGCCGACCGACTGGAAGGCAATCACGAAATAGGTCCCGAAGGCCGTCATGGTCTGATTGACCAGAAAGCTCCCGCCCAGGAAGGCCAGGAATATGCGGTTGCCGAGCAGCTTTTTGATCCCCTGGGAGAAGGACTGGCTCATCATATGATTCTCCTCCGCCTGCTTGGGAAGAGTGAAGGCAATCACTACAGCGACGCTATTCAGCAGCAGAAACGGCAGCCAGATGGTCGATACAGAGAACTTGGATACATACTGTCCCCCCGCAATGGCCCCTACGGCGGCGCCTATGCTCATCATCATGCGAATGCTGCCGTAAGTGGCTCCGGCCCTGTTCGCTGCCGCTATGGCGTATGAGTCGGCTATAGGCGCCTGTGTAGAGGAGAAGATCGTGGACACGGTATATACCAGCATCAGCACGATAAAATATTCCGAACGGTACAGGACCGCAAGCACCGCCGGAACCGCCACGCTCAGAATCAGCACCAGCCGCGCCTGGTTATACCGGTCGGAGACCATTCCCCATAAGGGCTGGACACAGATGGCGATCAGCGTACCTATAGCCATCAGCACGCCGATCTGGCTGACTTCAAGTCCGTTCGATTTCAGCAGCAGCGAGAGGTAGGAGCCGAAAGAGCCTCCGGCCAGTCCCAAAAATAGATAGAACCCGCGCAGCTTTGTTATTTTTTCCATGGGGATTACAAGTCCTCTCTCATTCTTTTTAACAGAATACCCAACCTTCATAGCCGCCTGCTGCATTAAATAGAGCACAACCTATTATGAGGCGGTGGACAAGTGGGCCAAGTCAATAGATTAACACGAAGCAAACCCTGTCTGAAGGATAAACTTAATACGGGCAGAGCCGCCAGTTCAGGCTTAGGCTGGACATCAAGCAACTGGAGCGGTTATGCCATTTCCGGCAAAAAAGGCAGCTACCGGCAGATATCCGCCGACTGGATCGTCCCTTATGTAAAGCCTACGGTAAAAGCTACGTTCTCCTCGGCCTGGATCGGCATCGACGGCTTCAAGAACAGCAGCCTGATTCAAACGGGCACCGGCCATGAGTCGGTGAACGGAAAAGTCCGGTATTATGCCTGGTGGGAGATTCTCCCCGCCTCCGAAACCGTCATTCCTCTTCCCGTCTCTCCCGGCAACCATATGCGTGCTTCCATCGTCAAGCTGAGTTCCGGCAAATGGTGCATCACCCTGCGCAATCTCAGCAAATGCTGGGTCTTCCGTACCGTACAGCGCTATAACGGACCGCAAAGCTCTGCCGAATGGATTGTCGAAGCGCCGCAGGTGGGGTTCGATATCGCTCCGCTGTCCAAGTTATCCACAGTCTGCTTTACCTGTTGCCAGGTCAATGGACGCAGCCCCAGACTAAAGGTCTCAGATGGCGGCATTATGCTCCAGAATAAGAAGCTGCTGGCTGTGCCTTCTCCCCCACGTTCCTGCGGAAGCGCCTTTTCAGTCAGACGAATCTATCATAAAAGTCCCTCTGCCGTGTATTCCAGGAACCCTATTTATACGACTCCCTAACAGGCTGACATGCCGTCTGCTCCAGACACTCAGGTCCAATATATCCATTTGCATGATCGATATCAAAAAAGAGCAGCGGCAATCAAGCGCCACTGCTCTTATCATTATATCTTATTCGTGCTGCAGAAGCTCATCCAAATCCTAGTCGGCTGGAATCGTATCTACCTTCACCAGGTTAGTGGAACCGGAACGTCCAAGCGGGATACCTGCAGTGATGACTACAAGATCGCCAGCTTTAACCAGACCGGAAGCTTTACCGCCGTTAAGAGCTGTTTCCAGCAATTCGTCAGTAGAATGAGCTTCAGGACCGAATACAGGAGTTACGCCCCATACCAGCGCCAGCTGACGCATGGTTCTTTCCTGGGTGGTAACAGCAATGATTTGTGATTTAGGACGATATTTGGAAACCACGCGTGCAGTGTGGCCTGTTACCGTTGAAGAAATGATCGCTTTAGCATTCAGATCCAGAGCGGAGATCGCTACGGATTGGCTGATCGCTTCAGTTACAGTAGTTTCTTGAGCAATCTGCTGCTTCATGAAGATCTCACGGTGGTTCAGAGCAGACTCTGCTTTCTCAGCAATACGGGACATAGTCAATACGGATTCAACCGGATATTTCCCGGCAGCAGTCTCACCGGACAGCATGATTGCATCAGTTCCGTCGAAGATTGCGTTCGCTACGTCACTTGCTTCAGCGCGGGTTGGGCGCGGGTTGCGCTGCATGGAATCCAGCATTTGGGTAGCTGTGATTACCGGTTTGCCGGCAATGTTACATTTCTGAATCATCAGCTTCTGTGCCAAAGGTACATCTTCAGCAGGGATTTCTACACCAAGGTCGCCACGGGCAACCATCAGGCCGTCGGATACTGCCAGGATTTCATCCAGGTTATCGACACCTTCCTGGTTCTCGATCTTGGAGATGATCTGGATGTGGGAAGCATCATGCTTCGCAAGCAGTTCACGGATTTCCAGAACGTCGCTGGCTTTGCGTACGAAAGAAGCGGCAATAAAATCAATGTCCTGTCCGATCCCAAAAATGATATCATTGGTATCTTTTTCCGTAATACCCGGCAGGGAGATGGATACTCCTGGTACGTTAACACCCTTCTTGCTCTTGATCGTACCGCCGTTAACAATACGGGTCTTGATTTCGGTGCCTTGAATGTCGACAACTGTAAGGCCGATCAGGCCGTCGTCGATCAGGATCGTCGATCCTACTTGAACATCGTTAGGCAGGTTGTTGTAAGTGATGGAGATACGGTTGTGGTCGCCAAGGATCTCTTCCGTAGTCAATGTCAGATACTCATCCTGAACCAGTTCAATCGGTTCTACTTCCAGCTTGCCTGTACGAATCTCCGGTCCTTTGGTGTCGAGCAGGATGGCAACAGTCTTGCCAAGTTCCTTGGATGCTTGACGGATCGTGTTGATCCGGGCTCCATGCTCATCAAAATCGCCGTGGGAGAAGTTCAGACGGGCCACATTCATACCAGCCAAAATCAATTTTTTGATATTCTCCAACGATTCACTTGCAGGTCCGATCGTACATACAATTTTACTTTTCCGCATTAGGTTTTCCTCCGTTTTTTCGTTCTCTCTGTCTCATCTTTTCCAACTACAAAATCTACTATAAGGCTTGCTCTTTGTATAGGAACTTTATCACATGTAAAGACATGCACGTTTTATTGCGCCCTTATGAATATTACTGCATGTTGAACACAAAATCAATGTTAGTGCCTGTTTTTGCTGTAAATTAAAGTCGAATAATATAGGATGGCCGATAAAAGAAAAATCATCCCGCAGCAAGCACAGGATGATTAGAATGGGAATAATTGTATAACCGATCTTGTCCTGTCCGCGGCCTGGAATAAGCTGGAATGTGTTAAAAAGTGCAAACCGGCGGTACCGGCATTGCCGCTAATTCCCCGGAGAGAAGCTCCTGCTTACTCTACAATTTGCGCTTCATCCTGATCGGCATCCTGCTCCAGCACCGCCTCGGAAAACTCGCCGATTTTGCGGAATTTCAGGTAACGGTCTTCCTTCAGCGCCGCCGCATCCATACCGGACAGCTCCTGCAGGTGACGCCAGACTGTGTCCTTAACCGCCTCCGCCGCAGCTTCGTAATCCCGGTGTGCACCGCCTCTGGGCTCCGGAATAATCTCCTCGATCACTTCCATCTCCAGCAAATCGGTGGCCGTAATCTTCATGGCCTCTGCGGCCTGCTCCGCCTTGGTGGCATCCTTCCACAGAATCGACGCTGCACCGTTAGGGGAGATCGCCGAATAGATCGCATTCTCCAGCATCAGCACACGGTTGCCGACAGCCATCGCTAAAGCTCCGCCGCTGCCGCCCTCGCCGATAATCACGCAGATGACCGGCACGGCCAGCTGGGACATCTCGAACAAATTGCGGGCAATCGCTTCCGATTGTCCGCGTTCCTCTGCGGTATTGCCCGGGTAAGCCCCCTTGGTGTCCACAAAGGTAATGATCGGACGGCCGAACTTCTCCGCCTGCTTCATCAGGCGCAGTGACTTACGGAAGCCTTCCGGATGGGCGCTGCCGAAGAAGCGCAGAATATTCTCCTTCGTATCCTTGCCGCGCTGTTGACCGATGACAGTTACAGGCCAGCCGTTCAGCTTGGCGATTCCGCCGACTACAGCAAGATCGTCACCGTACAGGCGGTCACCATGCAGCTCGATAAAGTCCGTGAAGATAAGCCCGATCAGATCCAGCGAGGTCGGGCGTACGTGATGCCGGGCCAGATGCATCTTCTGGGCCGGGGATATATTGGAATAGATCTCATTCTCCAGCTCGCTGTAGCGCTCCTCAAGCCGGGCTACCTCATCGCTGAAATCAATGCCCTTCTCTTCGCCGAACTGCTTGAGCTCGGCGATTTTTTTGCGCATTTCTACCAGAGGCATTTCAAAAGGCATCTCTCCTGCCAACCTAAAATCCCCCTTTCACATCATGCAGCTCCAGCAGCTTCGTGAGTGTGGAGCGCATTTCCTTACGGTGCACGACCAGATCCAGCTGTCCGTGCTGCAGATTGAACTCGGCCGTCTGGAAATCCTCCGGCAGCTTCTGACGGATCGTCTGCTCGATGACAATCCGTCCGGCAAAGCCGAACACCGCTCCGGGCTCGGCAATAATAATGTCGCCCAGGCTGGCAAAGCTCGCCGATACCCCGCCGGTGGTCGGATCAGTAATGACGGAGATATACAGGCCGCCCGCTTCACTGAACCGGGCCAGCGCGGCACTTGTCTTCGCCATCTGCATAAGACTGAGAATGCTCTCCTGCATCCTGGCTCCTCCGGAGGTGGAGAAGATCAGCATCGGCAGTCCCCGCTCTGTCGCTTCTTCTACCGCTCTAGTAATTTTCTCTCCAACCACAGATCCCATGCTGCCTGTGAAGAACTCAAAGTTCATCACGGCTACAATAACCGGATGTCCGCCGATGCTGCCCTGGCCGGTGATTACAGCCTCAACCTGTCCGGTTTTGGACTGCTGCTGCTCAAGCTTGGAAGCATAGCCGGGGAACTTCAGCGGATCAATGGACGCCATCTCGCTGTCGAACTCAATGAACCCTTCCGGATCAAGTATCATCGCAATCCGTTCGGTCGCATTCAGACGCATATGATAGCCGCAGGACGGGCATACTTTCAAATTCTTCTCCAGTTCCTTGCTGTACTGGATTGTTCCGCATTTGGCACACTTGCTCATTAGACCTTCGGGAATCTCCCGCTTAGGGCGCTCGCCTTCTGCCGGTCCGCCGCTTCGCTCCAGACGCTCTGAAGGAATAGTCGCGTACTTCCGTTTTTTCTGAAATAAATCTTTGAACAAGGGTCGCACCTCTTCAGCCGTTTATTTGCGTAAATAGCAGCTTGCCGCTGTCATGAATGTTCTTGAATCTCTACGCCATACTCTTCAGGGATGCAGGATCAGATTGAGGACCTCCTGCACTTCTTCAAGCTCTCCCGAAGGAACCAGAATCTCAAACTGCTGCTTGGACATATTGATGGGACGGCATTTAATCAGAAATCCTTCTTCCGTAAGCTTCCTCTCAATCATCTCCGCCACTTTGGCGGTCGGCGCTATATAGATTACCGTCCACATGCCCTGCAAGGCCTCCCTAATCTCGAATCCAGCCGTATCCTGAATATAATGAAATTATGATAACACAGTTTTCTTTTTTCCCGCAAGCAAGCCCGGCAGGAAGGACTCAGGCCCGGGAGGCCGGTCGCAGCGCATCAGGAGCAGCCGTTATTCGGTCCCGGTCACATGGGGATAGACCTTCGCACCCTCATGCCCGTGGGCGATCCGGGCTGAAGCTGCAGCCGCAATTCCGGCCACAAGATCATCCAGAAATACATGAATGCTCCCCTTATCATCATTCAATTTGCCGATAATTCCAAGCTTTATTTTATCGAGGTAGCCGAAGCTGGTCAGACCGATCATTCCATACACGCTCGTGATGCCCAGCGCCAGAGTCTCGTCCGCCCCATAGAGCGACTCATCCGCTTCCATTACCGCCTGAAACGGCTGGGGCAGCAGCTTCTTCTCGGCCAGCTCATCCAGCGCAATCCCCGTCATGAGCGTATACTGGACCTCTCTTTTGTTCAAGACCGACTTGATGCTGCTCAGGCACTCCTCCTGCGTTAAGCTGGGATAATAGACCGATTGCAGGATATAGACGATCTCTGCGATCGAATCCAATGATACTCCCCGGCGCTCCAGCAGATCCTCCGCCATTTGATAGGACATGATGTCATTCCCCTTCCGCACGGGACAATGCCCCGCTATGATTTAGCTGAACTTGAGAGTGAAGCCTGACAGATTCATAAGTTCACTCTATTGGTTCCCTAATGTATGCGGAAGAGGGGACAAATGTGCTAAAAAGATCAGTGTATCTATGGCCGGGTTATGGTGCAACGGGTATGCTCAAGTGCATTCTGTACAACTAAATCGTCTGATTTACTGCCGGCTATCCATTTAGCTGTAATCGATACAACTAAACTGCCTCTATATGCGGGTTCTCACCTATTCGGGCAGATTTAGTTGTACAGACTACAGTTAGGAGAGGAAAGCCGTCCTTTTCACGGTTTTTAATTGCACATAATACACCTATGTGAATGTTCGCTTTGAAAATGCTCCTAGTAGCGCATCAGATTAAAAAAGCGGGTCGGCATGATGAGGCCTGAACGACTAAAAAAGTAAAGTGTTTGGGACAAATGTATGCGAAAACAAACATGTCTTTCAAGGCACAACTCCAGCATCAAAATGAGCAGCGTGGCTAAAAACCAGAACATCGTCTGTTTGTATTTTCAACAAATTACAACATAAAACCAAACGCAATTGGACCGGGTGACTAGCGTAGGCCAAATGTAATCGAAAAACCGAACACAATTGTAGGTGGTATCGTTTTACTGATTCAATCCATAAATTTAATTCTGACGCTGCACTAGGATGGCTTGGCTATTCTTATCTGAGGCGGACGGTTCCGGCACCCAGCATCTCCTCAATGGCTGCGAACAGCTCCTCCGAGGGCTCGATCCGGTAGCTGTCGCTCAACGCAAGCACCTTCTGGTTGCGCTCATAGAACAGCAGCGTCGCTGCGGGTCCCGGATGGGTCTGCAGCAGCGCCTGGAGGCGCGGCAGCAGACCCTTCAGCTCTGCGCCCGGCGTGATCTTGATGAAGACACGCTGGGCGCCTGGCTCCTGCCCCGTGCGCAGCGGGGCAGAGCTGTCCGGCCGCGCGTCTGACGCGGCCGGGACCTTAGGCGCGGCCTGCGCAGCGGCCGCAGAAGCGCGCGCACCGGGCGGCTGTGCCGCCGGTGTGCGCGTGCCCGGTGCAGCGGCGGCGCCAGCTGCACCGCCGGGCCGGGCGCCGGGGCCACCGGCGCCCGTGCGGGCTGCAGGAGCGGCCGCAGGCGCTCCTGCAGGGGCACTGCGGCCCGCGCCGTAGGCGGGCCGGGACCCGGCGCTGCGGCGCTGCAGCAGGCCGCGCACGCTGTCCGAGGTGAGTGGAGCTACCTCCTCGGCCAGCAGCTTGAAACCCTCGTCCTCCTGCTGCACCTTGGCGCGCAGGGCCAGCAGTGCGCCCTTCTCAATCAGGGCGCGGCTGCGTTTCCACACCTCAGGGAAGAGTACGACCTCGCAGCGCTCGATCTGATCTTCCCACTCCACAAAAGCCATCGCCTTACCGGCTTTGGTCGTGATCTCCTTCAGCGACACGACCATACCGGCCGTCACGGTCATACTCTCATCCGCTGCTTCGCCAAGATCCATCAGCTTCTGCACCCCCGGCTCCTCCAGCAGCCCCGCATGGTCATCCAGCGGATGGCCGGAGAGATAGAGCCCGAGCAGCTCACGCTCCAGCTCCAGCTGCTGGGTTCCGCTGAACCTCGGAATATCCGGGTAGCGGATCTCCCAGTTCGGCGTCTCGATCAGGTCATCGAACAGCTGGATCTGCAGCTCATCGCGCTCCTTGCGCCATTTGGCCGCCGCGTCCACCGTCTCATCCAGCATCGCCAGCAGCTGCGCCCGGTGTCCGGGCAGCGCATCGAACGCCCCGGTCTGCAGCAGCGATTCGATCACGCGCTTGTTGCAGACCCGCAGATCGACCCGGCGGCAGAAATCGAGCAGGCTGTCGAACGGCCGCTCCTTGCGGACTGCCATGATGTTCTCTACAGCCTGCGTGCCGACATTCTTCACCGCAGCCAGCCCGAAGCGGATATGCCCGCGGCCTTCACCGGGCACCGGAGTGAACAGCACCCCGCTCTCGTTGACATCCGGCGGCAGTACGCCAATCCCGGACCGGCGGCATTCCAGAACATATTCCGCCACCTTGCGGTGGCTCCCCATCACAGCAGTCAGCATCGCGGCCATGAACTGCACCGGATAATGCGCCTTAAGATAAGCGGTCTGGAAGGCCAGCACCCCGTAAGCAGCCGCATGGGCGCGCGGGAAGCCGTAGTTGGCGAACCGCACGATCATATCATAGACCGCATGGGCATCCGCTTCCTGGTAGCCCTGCTTCAGACTGCCCTCCACAAAGTGGCTGCGCTCCTGATCCAGCGTCTCCCGCTTCTTCTTGGATACTGCACGGCGCAGCAGATCTGCTTCGCCAAGCGAGAAGCCGGCCATCAGGGAGGCAATCTGCATGATCTGCTCCTGGTAGACGATAATGCCATACGTATCGGCCAGAATCGGCTGCAAATCCGCATGCGGATAGACGACCTCGAACTCCTCATGCTTGCCCCCGATGAATTTCGGGATGAATTCCATCGGACCCGGACGGTACAGCGCCACCACCGAGACAATATCCTCGAACCCGCTTGGCTTCAAGTCCTTCAGCACCCGCCGTACGCCTGCCGATTCCAGCTGGAATACGCCGGTAGTCTCGCCTGCTCCAAGCATCTCATAGGTTAGCGGATCATGATCCGGAATAATGCGGAAATCCGGCACGCTCCCGGTCATCTCCTTCACCCATTTCATGCAGCGTTCAATAATCGACAAGGTCCGCAGGCCGAGGAAGTCCATCTTGAGCAGCCCAACGCTCTCCAGATGCTCCATAGAGTACTGGGTCAGCGCCGTGCTCTCATTGCCCGCCTGGAGCGGAACAGCATCGGTTAGCGGCCCCTTGGAGATGACCACGCCAGCCGCATGCGTCGAAGCATGGCGCGGCATGCCCTCCACCTTCATCGCCGTATCCAGCAGCGCTCTGGTCTTCGGATTACTCTCATACAGCGCCTTCAGCTCAGGCGTACTCTCCAGCGCCCGGGTGATGCTGATGCCGAGCTGGCCCGGAATCAGCTTCGCCGCCTTGTCCACCTCGTTATACGGCAGATTCAGCGCCCGGCCCACATCACGGACAGCAGCCCTGGCCGCCATCGTACCGAAGGTGATGATCTGCGCCACATGCTCCTTACCGTACTTGTCCACCACATAGGCAATGACCTCATCGCGGCGTTCGTCGCTGAAGTCGATATCAATATCGGGCATCGTGATCCGCTCAGGATTCAGGAAGCGCTCGAAGAGCAGATTATATTTCAGCGGGTCCACATCGGTAATCTTCAGCGTGTACGCGGTAAGACTCCCTGCGGAGGAACCACGGCCCGGACCGGTAACAATACCGCTGCGGTGACAAAAAGCGATAAAATCCCACACGATCAGGAAGTAATCGCTGAACCCCATGCTCTCAATAACTCCCAACTCATAGTCGAGCCGCTTCTCAGCCGTCTCCTTCTGCTCCAGCGACTCCCAGAGCGGAGTATCCGCGTAGCGCTGCTCCAGTCCGCTGCGGCACAGCTCGCGCAGATAAGCAGCGGCATCCAGCCCTTCCGGCAGAGGCGAGAATTCCGGAAGAATATGATGGCCGAACGTCAGCTCCAGATTGCACGCTTCAGCGATCCGCTGCGTGTTCTCTATCGCCTGCGGCACATGCGTAAACAGCGCAGCCATCTGCTCTCCGCTTTTGAAGAACAGCTGGTCCGTTCCGATCTTCAGCCGGTCCTCATCGTCTACGGATTTGCCCGTGCCGATGCAGATCAGCACATCCTGGACCTCGGCATCCTCCTTGTCCATATAGTGGACATCATTGGTCGCGACCAGCGGAATGTCGAGCTCTTCAGCAAGTGCTATCAGTTGCGGATTCACCCGCTTCTGCTCTGGTATCCCGTGATCCTGCAGCTCCAGATAGAAGTCGCTTCCAAAAATCTCCTTATACCGCAGCGCCGCCTTACGCGCCTCATCCTCCCGGCCGTGCAGCAGATGCTGCGGTACTTCACCGCCCAGGCAGGCACTGAGGCAGATAATGCCTTCGGAATGTGCTGCCAGCGCCTCCATATCAATGCGCGGCTTGTAATGCTGGCCCTCCAGATGGCCGATGGAGATCAGCTTCATCAGATTCCGGTAGCCGGTCATATTCTTCGCCAGCAGAATCAGATGATAGATCGGCTGATCCTTACGGCTCCCCCGCTCACGGCGCGAGCCTGCGGTCAAATAAGCCTCACAGCCGATAATCGGCTTGATTCCCTGCGCCCGGCAGGCTTTATAGAAAGGGATGGCCCCGTACATCACACCATGATCCGTCAGCGCCAGCGATGTCATGCCGTATTCGCCGGCCCGGCGCACGAGATCTGTAATGCGCGCCGCCCCGTCCAGTAAACTGTATTCGCTGTGCACATGCAAATGCACGAATGGGCTCATATTCCCCACTTCCCTTCAGCTCCAAATCAAAACATAAGATGAAACTATTTTATCATATTAGAGGGGGAGCCGCCCATAGAATGGATTAAGAGCATATGGACAGGCAAAAGCCAGGCAGCCGCCTGATCTAAGGAGGGAGCTTTTTATGGATATTTTCTTAAGCAAGGCCGTCCTCGACTTCTTCATCGCGTTCGGCATAGTGCTGGGCGGAGCGATGCTGGGCGGAATCGGCGCCGTCGTCTCTCTTCAGCCGCCAACCGATACCATGGTGGAAATCGCAGACCGGATTAAGATATGGGCACTGGCTGCCGCCGTAGGCGGAACGATCGACCCGATGCGGGTCATTGAGAGCAATATGCTGGGAGGCAATCTCTCCCCGGCGATCAAGCAGATTCTCTATCTGGTGTTCGCCTTCCTGGGCGCTCATATGGGCAGTGAGCTGGTCAAATGGGTCTGCGGCAAGTAGAACCATCACGCCTCCAACCAAATGTCTATAGATCAAGGGGTGAAAAGATACATGCGACTTCCGCCGTTTGACCGCTACCGCCGCTTCTCGCAGATTGCTGCTGTATTTGTCCTCGGGATGATTGTGGGAGCCGCCCTGTATAACGCAATTTATAACATGGGCTATAACATACTCTGGCTCAACAATCAGGATCTGCGGCTGGAAATTGAACAGTACCGGAATGACATTCTCACGCTCAAAAAGTACAATAATACCTCCACCGTGATCCGGGAGATTAAGGTGCGCAGCGAGGACAGCAAGATCAAGGATGGTGCCGCGGCGCTGGACCCGGTAACAACCAAGGAGGTACTCAGCAAGCTGGCGGGCGATCTGGAGCCGCTGCGCGGACGCAGCATGTTCGATATCGACTCCGACGGCAAGCTGGCGCGTCTGCTGCTGGACAGCAAAATCTATCTGGCCCGCGAGAAGGAATACACCGTCAAAATCCGCACCATGCTGGTGATGGAGGGCGTGCTGCAAATCTGGGTGGAAATCAGCCCTTATAAGCGCAGCTGAGGCGCAAATCATGATACAATAGTGGACAAATCACAATCACAAGGATACAGAGTGCCCGGCTGAGGCTACGCTGACTGCCCGGTCTTCCACAAAGGAGCTGTCCGTTCATGATTATGTTCATTAAGTATCTGCTGTTTGCCCTGCTCGTTATCTTCATGGTATGCGCCGCCGCGTACAGCATCTCTTCCCGCAGAACCGCCGACCCGCTCATACAAGGCACTAGGCGCTCAATCATGAATATGCTGCTGGGCGGAATGCTGGTCACGCTTTCACTAATGTCAATGTTCATCTTCCGCGGCTCAACGCTTAACGTGGTCATTGAGGCTGCTTTTCTGCTGCTGGGCCTGTTCAATATCTTCTCGGGACTGCGCAGCTTCAGCTACTACAGCCGGATGCGCAGCGGAAGCTGAGGGTTCAGCCGCCGCCCATACAAATAGACCAGTTGCCCCTCCTGATCGCCTGCAGGACAGCCTGGTCTATTTAGATTTTTTCGCGAAAATCGTTATTCACCCGTCATTACCCGCTAATCCAGCTACCCATGGTCAATTGACTGCAGCATCAGAACGGCCTTGGCTACAATGGTATCCATATAGCTGATCTCGATCTCCAGCTTGCAGGTGCGGCGGCTGATCTCCAGCAGCTTCGGCATGACGGTGATAGAATGCTCAATCTGTACCGGACGGATGAAATAGGTGGACATATTGTCCAGTACATAGTCGTTCCCGGTGATGTCCTTGGCTGCTTTGAAGGCGGACAGGGTCATCAGGGTGGACAGAACCCCTTCCGAAATCGTCCCCAGATCAGTTGCCATCTGCGGGGTAATGAAGCCGTGGAAAAATAGTCTTCCCTCCTCATCCCGCTCGTCCGCGAACCCGTTCCAGATCAGATGATCGAACGTCTCTCCAAGCTGCGGCTGATTGCTGGCGTCGCGCAGGCTCTGCAGCACTTCACGCCGGGTGACCGACCCTACCAGCTTGCGGTTGCGGTCCACAATGGGCAGAAAATCGATCCCCTCCCACATCATAATCTGCGCCGCAGAAGCCAGCGAGGTCTGAAGTGCAGCGGTAACCGGACTGCGCACCATCGCCTTCTCGATGCTCTGCCCTTCGCTGAGATCCTCCACATCACGCCGGCCTACAATTCCGATAACCCGGTTCCACTCATCCGTGACCGGAAACCGCTGCTCGCCGCTGGCCTGCGACAGTTCACGCAGCTCGCCTACAGTGCTGGAGATTTTGAGTGTATTCAGGCGCAGCTTGCCCTCCACAATATCCTCTACCAGCATGATCTTCTTCTTGATCAGCCGGTCAAAGATCGCACGGTTAATCATCGAAGCCACCGTAAACGTATCATGTCTGGACGAAATCACCGGCAGATCCAGCTCATCAGCCAGTGCCTTTACCTCTCGGCTGGTGCCGAAGCCCCCCGTTACAAGCACCCCGGCCCCCTGCTCCAGCGCAAGCGAGTGCACATCATCGCGGTTCCCTACGATCAGCAGACTGTCGGCATCAATGTACCGGATCATGGCATCGACCTTCATCGCACCGATCACATATTTATGAAGGTGCTTGTTCAGACCCTCTGCCCCGCCAAGCACATGCCCCTCAACAATATCTACGACATCCCCGAAGGTCAGCTGTTCGGAAATATTGCGCGGCTTCTTCTCCACCCGGACTGTGCCAATCCGTTCCTTGGTAATGACGATCCCCAGGTTCTCCGCTTCCTTCACTGCACGGTAAGCCGTACCTTCGCTGACCCCCATCTCCTTCGCCAGCTTGCGGACGGAGATCTTAGTTCCCACCTTCAGACTCTCAATGTGCTGCAGCAGTTGTTCATGCTTTGTGATATTATCTCCCTGACCTTCCAACTGTTACACCCCCATACCCCGATCTGTACTATTCTGTACCCATTATACATGCTGGGCACACCGGAGTACAACAGGTTACACTGTATCTTTCAAAAGTTATGACAGCTCTATGACAAGCCATTATAAATGTATGGGAGGTATGCGGAAAGAACGGGCCTTCCCAGGAATGACATCAATGAGTACAGCCGGGAATATATATATAACACCGCGTACGTTACTCCCGGCAAAAGTGGCATGCACAGGTAACCCCCGGTCCGCCGCACAGGCAAACAGGGGGTACTTTTGGACCGTTAGCTTAATCCCGGAACTATGATCTCTGCGACACCCGGCCTTCTTCGTTCCACTGGCCCTGCCACTGTGCAAGCTTGGCCTTGCGGACGGCATCCAGGCGCTTCTGCTTCTCTTCATCCACTCCGATAATAAAATGCAGATGTGAGGCAATAACCAGGAACGCGAAGACACACCAGACAAGACCGAAGCCCAGCACCCAGCCGGAACCATTCTGAAAAGACAGCTTCGGCAGCGCGTATAACAGCATGGCCAGGGCAACCAGCAGATACACAGAATGTTTGAATTTACTTCTTTTTCTCATTGCAGGACCGCTCCTTCGCTCTACAGGATTGTTAGAATGAATCTATATCTCTATTCTATGAACCTGCATCCTGAAATATGAGACAAGCTGCGTAATTTTTCAGCAGGATGGTTTTTAATTAATGCAGGTTCTAGCCTGCATGCCTTCCGGTACAACTTCAACCCGTTTGTCACCAAAATCACTGCCGATTTCTCAAAGGACACCCATGGCAAGCTGGACCGCCGTCTCGGGATGGCCGCTACTATTCTGCTGTGTCTGGTAGAGGGCAAGCAGGATTAGCGGATTGCAAGAAATGAAATCATTTCATAAACGTGCTAAATGTGCGAAGTTGCGTTCGAAGCGAACGTTCAGAGATAGGTGTATTTTGTGCAATTAAAAATTGTGAAAAGGAAGACTTTCCTCTTCTAAGTGTAGTCTGTACAACTAAATTTGCCCGGATTGGCAAAAATCCAGGTATAGAGGCATTTTAATTGCACGAAATACAGCTAAATGGATATTCGAGAGTAAATTAGACGATTTAGTTGTACAGATTGCAATTACGCATCCCCACTACACCTTAACTAGGACACAGCCAACTCTCGGCAAGCGGTTATAGGCGTTCTCACACGTTTAAACCTGCTGTACTACTAGCACTGCATCAGATTAAGTATTGTGAATATGACCATTATCGGACCTTAACGAGGCAGCGCTCAATCCCGCAGCAGTCATTAGGATGCAGTAGGCGTTGGCACGATAGCAACTGCATTTTGTACAATGGAATGCTGTAAAAAAGGCTTCGAAATAGAATCTATTGTATTCGGTACAATTGAATGTTGAAAAAAGGCCATTTTTCACCCAAAATACAACATTCCACTGTATGAAATACAATAGAATCTCATTTTACGATCAGTAATGCATTTTCTATTGCAGGAAATACAATCAACTACTTGAATGTAAGAGCAGAAGTCGGTAACGGGTGCAGGATCAGTCTAATAGTAGCTCGATGTTCATGTTCAGCCTTTAACACCCTGAGGTTCATTCTTACAGTTTTAAAGCGGATGCTGCACTAGACTAAAAGGGTGATTCCAGAGCCGTATGGCCCTGAAATCACCCTTTTCCTGTATCAGAGAGAATCCCCGATGCGCTGCCGGTGCTTATTGTGCACCGTACATTTGGGACAGGCTGTCTGTGATGATTTTGTTCACATCTTCGATGACTACACTGAGGCGGCGTTCTGCGTCGAACAGACGGCGGATGCCGAGGTTCAGGTTGAGCACCTCAAAGAGCTTCTCCATCTTCTCCATGTCCTCCTGTGGAGGCATGTCCCCGCTCATCATCCGCTGCTGCAGCTCAATCTGGCTCTGGCGGAAGTTGTCGAGCATCTGCTTGCTCTCCGGATCTGCTTCGATCACCTTCATTGCACTGGTAATATCAGATACCTCACTGCTGTCTTTAATGGCACGCGCCAATTCATGCGCCTTGTCAATCACGTTCATTCTATTTCCTCCTCCAAATAATGTTCGTCTCTGCTTCGCTTCAAAAGCCCCCGCTCATTCAGCAGGCAGGGATCTATGCCTGTCCAGCAGCCAGCCCGGGGGCTGTACGCGCCCAAATTTGACAGCCGCGCAAGTTCCTCCCGGGCACGCCTACTTCCTTCTGTGCTCCCGCCCTCCGGTCCAGGGTGCGCCTGCCAGCCCCCTGGCTGCCGGCGATATTAATCCGCCCGGCACGGCTTTTTCGGGAATAGGTCAATCACCAAGGGTCAGATGTCTCCATATGATGAATGATATGTAACCCTCAAGATTCATATTGCCGGCACCATGCTTGCCTACCGGAAGGAGATTCACGATGTCTAAGCTAAAGATCCCGGTTCAAACGGTCCACTCGGGCATCCTGCAGGAAAATGCTGTAATGCTAGGCGACAAATCCATGAAGAGGCTCAAAATACCGGCGCACGGAACCATTCAGCTGAACTTCGGCTCTTTCCGGCAGGAGGTTACCGTAATTCCTGTCCCCAAATCCGACAGCCTGCGTGTAAGTGAGGCACTCGGCCGGCGGCTTGGCTTAAGACAGCGCTTGACGCTTAACGCTTCCTACAGCACCGGCAGCCGCATTCTGCGTCTGGGGCCGATGATTGGCGTCCTGGTGAGCCGGGACCATCCCGAACAGCCGGAGCGGGTCTTCGGCCAGATCACCATGTTCTGCCGGGAGCTGACTCATGCCTGCCATGCACAAGGCGCCTATGTCTATTTCTTCACCCCGGAAGCGCTGGAATCACGCACCACTACCATCCAGGGCTGGGTCTACGATGAGGGCTGGCGGAAGCTGAGTCTTCCTGTTGCCGATGTGATCAACAATCGGCTGACCACGCGAAAGGTAGAGAATAAACCTAGCGTACAGCATTTTTTGGCAGATGTAAAATCCCGCTACGGAACCCACTTCTTCAACGAAAAGTTCCTAGACAAGACAGAGGTATTCGAGGCGCTGGCTCTGGACCCCGCCCTGCAGCGGTACTTGCCCGAATCGCATGCCCTGAACGGCCTCGCCATACTCAAAAAAATGTGCAGCAGCTACCCCAGCGTGTTCCTCAAGCCGGTACGCGGCAGCCTGGGCAAGGGCATTCTGCGCATTTCCAAAGAGGCAGGCGGCGGCTACCAGCTGCTGTCCACCACTCCGATGGGCACACGCAAGCAGAGCTATTCCAGTCTGGCGAAGCTATTTCAGGCCATTGCCCCCAAGATGAAAACCACCCGCTTTCAGATCCAGCAGGGTCTCTCCCTGATGGAGCTGGGACGGCGTCCGGTCGATTTCCGGGCACTGGTACAGAAGAACGGCACCGGCAAATGGGGCGTCACCTCCATCGTGGCCCGGACCGCCGGAAGCAATCATTTCGTCTCCAATCTTGCCCGCGGCGGCACGCTCAGTACGGTCAAGGAAGCCGTCGGCAAAAGCAGTCTTCCGGCCGGTGTCAAAGAGAGCACTCAGATTCAGCTGCCCAGAGCGGCGCTGGCCATTGCAAGAGGGGTTGAGACCTACATTCCCGCCCATTTCGGGGAGCTCGGCATCGACCTTGCACTTGACCAATCCGGCCGGATCTGGCTGCTGGAGGTCAACTCCAAGCCGTCCAAGAACGACAACACACCCCTGAATGATCAGAAAATCAGACCCTCAGTCAAACAAATGATTCTATACTGCCGTTATCTGGCCGGATTATAAGGAGGACATCATGACCACAACAGCAATGGGGTTCCTTGGCATTATGACAGGCCGTCGCCACGGGATTCCTCCCATCGCAGAGCCGGAGTTCTGCAGTCATCTCTGCCGTGCGGCCCCGCTGTATGAGCTGAAGGTCCTTGTTTTTCATCCGGAGGATGTGGCTGCGGACGGCTCCTATGTCCGCGGATATCAATGGCAGAACGGACAATGGGAGCCTGCACAGGCTCCGCCGCCCGACATTCTTTATAACCGCTGCTTCTACCGGACACCGGAGGAGAAAAGGGCAGCTTCCGCTGCCCTGTCTGTATTGACCCGCTGTCTGCCCTGGTCACGCGGGCTTCCTGATAAATGGGGAGTCTACGAGATTCTGCGGCGCAGCCCCGCTGCCGCCCCCCTGCTGCCGGAAACTGAGCTATACAGCAGCCGCGAAGCGCTTGGCAATATGCTCGCCGGAAGGGAATACGGCGTCTTTCTGAAGCCCCGGAGCGGCTCCCACGGCAAGCGCACCCTGCACGCTGTACTGCTCGGCAGAAGCGAAGGCGGCGGAGTGAAGGTGCGGGGCAGAGACCGGGATAACAAACCTTTTCAATATGTTTTCGGTACGCTGGACGAAGGTCTGGACTGGATCGGCCGCTTCATCGGCCAGCACCGCTATATCATACAGCCTTACCTGCATCTCACCGGCAGCGGAGGACAGCCGTTCGATGTACGTGTGCTGATGCAGAAGAACGGCACTGGTGCCTGGACCCTGACCGGCATGGCCGTCCGGCTCGGCACCCGGGGATCACTGACCTCCAATCTGCACGGCGGAGGCACGGCCGTTCCTGCTCTCCCCTTCCTGCTGGATGAATACGGCGCGGCAGGAAGAGACCTGCTGGAGGAGCTGACCCTGGTGTCTGCGCTCCTGCCTCCGCTGCTGGAAGAATCCTGCGGCAGACTCGGAGAGCTGGGTCTGGATTTTGGTATCGATGCCGGAGGAAGAATCTATCTGCTGGAAGCCAATTCCAAGCCAGGGCGCACGGTGTTCCGGCTGACGGGCGACCGCCGGGCTGCTAGACTCGCCGCCGAGAACCCGCTGCGCTATGCGCGCCATCTGCTGCTTAGCTCAAGCAGCCAGCACAAGCTGCCTCCCGGGCAGCTCCGTTCACACGGGAGAATGATATCTATGGTTCCAAAGGAGGATTCATAAATGGGTCTCACTTTTTGCAATGTCCATTTCACCAAGCAGCCTGATCGAGTAGTATATGTCTCGGGTGAACTGATGAGAAGCCTGAAATTATCCGGCAAGAAAAATATCCGCCTGCGCCTCGGGAAAGATGCCATCCCGGCCACGATCAAGCCGATCAAGCGTGCCGGCAAGCACCTCTTCCTGGCCTCGGGCGTCAAAAGCGCCATCAAGGTCCCGAAGTCCGGCGGCATCTACCTGCGCAATCTGCAGAATGACGAGGTGCAGCTCGGGCCGCTAGTCGGTGTGCTCTCAGACGGACCCGCTTCTGCTGCGCAGCCCTTCGGCTCCCGCACCGGCTTCATCAAGCAGCTGCTGCGCGAAGGCAGCAACAAATGCTACATCTTCGCCTTCATGCCGCGCGATATCGACTGGCAGCAGGAACAGGTCAACGGATATTTTCTGACGGCAAGCGGCCGCTTCGAGCGCAAGCTGGTGCCCCTGCCGGATGTCGTCTATAACCGCCTGCCCAGCCGCAGAGCTGAGACCTCCCCTTACATCAACCAGCTGCGCGAGCGCTTCGGACGCAAGAAGATTCCGTACTTCAACTGGAGCTTTTTCAACAAATCGGATGTCTACCGGCTGCTGGAGAATGACGGGGCAGCGAACCGCTTCGTGCCTGAAACGCACAGTAACCCTAGCTCCGAACAAATGCGGGATATGCTCGACCGTCACCACTTCGTCTATTATAAACCCTCGGCCGGCAGCCTGGGACACGGCATCTACCGCCTGACCTACCTGCCGAAGAAAGGGTATTTCGCCCGGTACCGCCGGAGCGGCAAGAATGTGCTGCTGCGCTTCACCAGCTTCGACAGCCTGATGCGTATGCTGCGGGGACGCCATGGGCAGAGCATGCAGAACTATGTGGTCCAGCAGGGTATCCGCCTTATTGAGATTGACAACTGCCCGATTGATTTCCGCTTCCACATGCACAAGAACGGCAGCAATCAATGGGTCGTCGTCGGAATCGGGGCCAAAAAAGCCGGACGGGGCAGTGTCACCACCCATCTGAAGAACGGCGGAGCGCTATTGACCCCGCAGCAGGCCCTCGGCCGTGTGTTCGGGGCCAGATCAGATGAGGTCCTCCAGCGCGCCAAGACCACTGCCGTCAAGCTAGCAGAATCTCTGGAGCTCCAGCACCGCCATCTGCTCGGCGAGATCGGGTTCGACCTCGGCATTGACCAGGATGAGGATATCTGGATGTTCGAGGCCAATGCCAAACCGGGACGCTCTATCTTCCGCCACCCCTCCCTGCGCGCTGAGGGCAAAGCTTCCATTGAGCACATCCTGGAGCATTGTCTGTATCTCAGCAAATTCCGCAGGAGGGATGACTTGTGAACAGCCGGATACCCGATCCCAGCAAGCCCGTAATCGCCATTCTGACCACCAGTGACCGGCTTAAGCAGTTCCGCGGTAACCGCAATAACTTTCGCGACATTATCCGTACCGGCAGAGAAATGGGCTATATGGTCTATGTCATCACGGTCCGTGACCTGAAGCTGAATGAACAGACCGTGACCGGCTACGTGCCCTCCGCCAGCGGAAAGCTCTGGTACGCCATTCCTGTTCCGCTGCCGCAGGTCATCTATAACCGGATTCCCAACCGCGAGGAGGAGGAGAAGGCACCGGTCGCGCGCAAAATTGCCGAGTGTCTGGAGCATCCCGAAATCTCGCTGTACAATCCGAGCTTCTTCAATAAATGGAATCTCTTCGAGTGGCTCAAGGAATCCAAGGCCACCTCGAGGCATGTGCCCAAAACCCGCCGCCTGCGCAGCGCGGCGACCCTTACCGCGATGCTGAAGAATCACGAGAGCCTCTATCTCAAGCCCGAGAAGGGCAAGGCGGGCAAAGGCATCATGCGACTGGGATACCGGCCTGACACTCTCCTTCCCTACCGGCTGCAGATTCAGAGCGGCAAAAAAAACACCACCTACAAAGCAGCGTCTGTCGAACGGCTGTGGGCCCGAATCGGCCGGGAAAAAGGGTCCGCCCGCTATATTGTCCAGCAAGCGATCGTGCTTGCCGGACACCACGGCCGCCCCTTCGATCTGCGGGTGCTGCTGCAGAAGAACGGCCGGGGTGCCTGGGCGGTAACCGGTATCGGCGCCCGGTTGGCCGGGGCCCGCAGCATCACCACCCATGTTCCGCGCGGCGGCAGCATTGAAGACCCCTCCAGCATGCTGGAGGGAACCTTCGGGCCCGAGCAGGCAGAGGTTATCCTGAAGAATGTCTCTACCACGGCGCTGCTGGTGGCCCGGCAGATTGAGCGGGCTTCATCCAGCATGCTGGGCGAGATGTCGATGGACCTTGGGGTCGATGAAGAAGGCGGAGTATGGTTTTTTGAAGCCAATTCCCGCCCGATGAAGTTCGACGAGCCGGCAATCCGCAAGCTGTCACTCGAACGCATTTTCCAATACGGCAATCATCTGTCCCGCCAATCCAAATAATCCATTACCCGTCAAAGGAAGTGACACCATGCAGATATCCTCACTCTACGACAGCAATCCCGTACAGTGGGAATCCAGGCGAAACGGATTGCTTGAGTTCCTGAGGGAGTATGGGGAGCAGCGGATTACACTTCGCGGATGCAGGAGGCTGGCCCGGCTGACACCGGATCAGCTCGCCCTTCCGGGAGTCTCCCTGCTCGTTGCCACGGTGCGGGGTCAGAACGGCCGCCAGCTCGCAGGCGTCAGCTTCGTCTACGGCTACGGCAAGGAGGCCTGTGTAGTCGCCGTACACCCCCTGTACCGGAACAGGCATACGGGCACAGCCCTGCTTGCTGCACAGCTGGAGCGCCTCGGGCAGCTGGAATGCCATGTCGCCTGCGACAATGCAGCCAGCCTCAAGATGTGCTTCAACATCGGCCTTGCCGCTGTTGATCTGGTCACCGGCCCTACAGGCAAGCCCACCCTGCTCTTGCGTTCCCCGGGGAGCGCAGTTGATCCCGCCATTCTCCCGCAAGGAGGTGAGCTCCTGTGCCAGAACCCGTCCTAGGCATCCTCACCCTCTATCTGAACGACGCCAAGCAGCTCGAAGAGAAGAGTGTATACCGGAGGATGATTATTGAAGGCAGCCGGATTGGATTGGATGTCTTTGTGTTCACCCCGGCAGATGTACATGTCAGCAAGGACCTGATCAATGCCATGGTCTATGATGTCAAAAGCGGAGTATGGTCGCGCAAATGGCGCTCCTTCCCGAATATGATCTATGACCGCTGCCGGATTCAGCGCAGCCAGCGCTTCCAGCAGCTGCTGCGCTTCCGTGCGCGGTACGACCATCTGACCTTCCTGAACCGACCGCTGCGCAATAAATGGACGGTGCATCAGACCTTCTCCCAGCGGAGCCGCTTCCGGCCCCATATGCCGGAGACGCTGCTCTACCAGTCCTCTGCCGATCTGCACCGGATGCTGAAATCCAGCCCCGTCGTCTACATCAAGCCGATTAACGGCACCGGGGGGCGCGGCATCCTGCGGATCGAACGCCAGCGTGAAGGCAAGTCCCTCTTCGATATCCAGGGACGCCGCCAGAGCCGCCAGATTATCGCCCCGCGCAAGGTGTCGCTGAACCGGCTGGAGACCATCGTCCGCCAGTGGTGCATCAGCGGTAAATTCCTCGTGCAGCAGGGCATCCCGCTGCGACTGCCCAGCGGCCGGTTCCACGACTACCGGATGCTGGTGCAGAAGAACGGCCAGGGCGACTGGGAGTTCACCGGCATGGCCGGCCGGGTGGGCGCCGCGCGCAGCGTCACCTCGAACCTGCATGGCGGCGGGCATGCCATGAAGGCCGAGACGCTGCTGAAGCAGTGGCTCGGCAGCGAAGAGCGTGCCGACAAAGCCATGCGTGCTGCCGAGAAGCTGGGGATCGAGGCTGCCGCCTATCTCGAAGACAGCTTCGGCGCCCTCTGCGAGCTGGCCCTGGATCTGGCCATTGACCGCGAGGGCAAAATCTACGTGCTGGAAGTCAACCCCAAGCCCGCCCGCGAGGTCTTCGCCCGCTCCGGCGACAATAGCACCTACCGCAAAGCGCTGGTCCGCCCGCTGGAGTACGCGATGTGGGTGTATAAGAATAAGAACACGCCTAGTTCTTCTAAGGTGGTTGAGGAGTAGGGGTTATTATTAATCTATAAACGACAAGCGCCCCTCCGGATATGCGGAGAGGTGCTTGGCTTGGCGTAACGGACTGAGGCGCTCTTATTCGGGAAGAGATTCGTCATTTGGGCGAGTAACGGACTTCAAAGGCCTTATCCTTAGCACTTCGGCTCCGTAACGTCTCATAGAGAGACACTAAGGTCGCCTGAGTCCGTTGAGCTGCAAAAAGTGGCGTTTTCGCGAGGATAAGATCTCTCTGGTCCGTTATATTCCAAACATTTATCTTATTCCAAACAACTATGTGGGTTGGGTTCAGATTATTTATAATCAAGAGGGGTTTACCGCTATCAAACAGGCTAATGGGAGAAACATTTTTACCATTCCTGAATCTGGAGTATTAAAAGTAGTTCCGGTACAATCGAGGGGCCTACGGTGCAGAGCTTTTTTGTAGGAACAGAAGCTGAGCTTAAAAACACTCCTGATCCTGACTATCCTGTTGAAACTCTTTGATATTGAAATAAAACATTTTGATTGGTGATACGCAGTGCTCCCGAACGTTCAAGAGTTCCTTCTAAATAATCGCAGAGCTCATTGAACCTGTCGGTCAGGATATGTAATTGGTCTTCGCTAAAATAGGAGGCCACATATAAAATGAGCGGCGCAGCCGATTGTATGACAATATCATTTTGCAATACGTATTGGGCTGTTACCTTAAAATATTTGCCGAGGATATCCTGGCCATTCTCCAGGTTGAAGTTCTTAACGGCTTCATTAAAAAAAGACAGTCTGCCGTCAAACTCTAATATGAGCTGCAAAAGTTCTCTATAATTGTTCGCGCTTACAGTTGAGGCGTACGCCGTTCCATTAGGAACCAATACGCGGTTGATTTCAGAGAAAATCTTCCTGTGGTCCTGAAAATGGTACAGCAGGTGGTTCGCAATCACAACTTCAAATGAATGATCCGGCCAAGGCATCTTCTCAGCATCAACGACTTCATAGTGAAACCGATTTAGGGGATCATTGATACTCCCTTTTGCCGTCTCTACCATTCCTCTTGAAGCATCAGTCAAGACAATTTCCGATTTGGATGGTAATTTACTCATGTTTTTTTCCCACAACACACCGGTCCCACAACCGATCTCTGCAATCTTCAGACCCTCGGTAAGTCCCAAATGCTCAAATACCCATTCATGCCAATCCTTCTTATGTTCACAACACTGATACAGTTGTATTCTTGCATTCAAGCGATGTTCATTGGAATACTGGTCTTCAGAAAATTTTTGGACATGCGAAAATAACTCATCCCTGTTCATTAATCTGCACAGCACCTTTCGAGAATAGGATCAAAAAGCGTTCTTTCAAGATCATACTCTCCTTCCGGCAATGAGCATATGAGGTTCCGCATTAATTCACCTGCCCTCTAAATTATAAATGTGTTTCTTTTATGTAATGGATTATTTAATCTCTAACCCTACTAAACATCCTTTTATTGTTATCAAAGGGAATTTGAAGAGGAGAATGAATGGTAAACCTAATAGCTTCTTTTTATAAAATAAATCCCTATTCCAAGATTGTAAATCGCATGTACAAGGATGGCAGGAATCAAGGAACCCGTATAATAAAACAATAAAGCACAGACCAGCCCATTAATAAATACGATAGCGTAGGCTACATAAATGCCTTTATATTGCGGTACGTGTATGATCCAGAATAGAAAGGAGCTTATAAGAATGACGACCCCGTCGATGATCGGGCTATAACCAATAAACAACCCTATTAATACACCCCTGAAGAAAAACTCTTCAAAAAAGCTTCCCCCCAGTGAACTAACGGCAATACCGCTTGGAGTCTTCAATAATTTATTGATCATTTCCGCACCTTGCGATGGAGGAAGCTCTGTGTTTGTTTTTATGATGAGACCTATGCTAATTAATACTATAGTCGTACCGACGATCAAGCCCAGTAAGGTGACTGAAAGATAAGAGATCTCATCCGGGACAAACAGCGAAACCATAAAGGGCATGATCTCTCCCCACCTAAAAATCCCAATAAGGATCAGACCCAATATTAAAAACGGTGTTAATCCCAGCAAGATATGCAGCAATAGCTTATAATGCTGTCTCGAATTTAACGAACTCATACCTAAAGTCACCCCTTTATTCATTACCCTTGTTATAAAACACTTGGATCGCTTGTCCTGCAAACTCCACCACATCAACAGGCAATAAGCTTTTATAGATGTCCAGCTGTTGTTTCAGGTACTGATTTGAATCAGACAGCTCATCTATAGCTACAGGTACCCTTTCTAACAGTCCTTTTAATTCTCTCTGTACTTCGTGACTTTCGGGGGTTAGTTCATTTTGGATTGCTGCTCGGAAGAAAGATAACAGTCTTCTATTCAACCTATCTAATTCGGATTGTTGAGCTTTACTTTTTGGCATTATAGTATCGACCGTGTTTGCAGAGAAATATTGATTTAATATCACTCTTTGATCTTCTTCTAACCGGATAGAATTCATAAGTAACATAAGATCTTCAGTAGTTAAGTCACCGTTCTCATTGCTTATGTTCTTGATTCTGGTTATCATATCGAGTGACTCGTTTATTCTATCTCTCTTATCGAGAAGCATTGCTTCTTGAACCTCTAACATGTCGCTAAAAGAATACTCCGGCTCTTCAAGCCTTTGTTTAATTTCGTCTAAAGGCAGGTTCAAGCTTTTGAGCAGCTGGATATTGTAGAATCTCTTCAATTCATCCCTGGTATATATTTTCTGATTGAATTCATTTCGCTTACCCGGAACAAGCAGCTCAAGTTGCTCATAATGTCTAAGTGTCCTAATCGTTGTATTGACAGCGCTGGCGAATTTCCCTATTGTAAGCTCCAACGAATACCCTCCTTTGCTTTTCTCTAATAAGACCTCTTATGATGTCTATAGTAGACTGTGACGTTACGTCCTCCGCAAGTCCATCTTTTGGGAATGTTCGTTCAAGCAGGTCAATGGGAAAAACATACAACAAAAAATAGATGTCGATCAAATGATCCACGGTCACCCTGTAGGCGACAGCGAGTCGGTTAATAGTCTGAGTTATCCCGATGAGCTTATGAAATAAAAACTGGCATGAATTATAAATTCAGAAGCAACGAAAGGATAGTGTACATGGAAAATATATCTAGTGCAGATCAATTGGAATCCATAATCTCTATGCAATCCACAGTCAAAAAACTTGAGAGCGCTTTGTCCCAAATGACTCAAAGTGGCGCCAATACTACCCTGGTAACCAAACGGCTCCATGCTGTATCCATCGGTTTAGCGGTTCTGGAAAATGTCTGGAATCAAAAGCCTCATTCATATACACCTGAAGATTTAGCAGAGGCCGGCAAGGTTCTCACTGGTTTAACCCCTTCAGTGGAGAACAGTTATGCCAAGTCAAGGGCGGGCAGTCCACAGAGAACGCTTTTGGAGCGGAGAATTAAGGCTTTGAGGCTGGCTGTTCAAGCGATTGAGGGAATTTATTAAACTGAGAATGGTTAATTAAATAAGGATCGAACTTGAAACTGAAAGCGGAGATCCTAACGTCAGAGGCGATTACAGTAATAGAGAATGAGCGGCATGATCGCAAGTCTTATGATGAATGTCATCAGCACGATAGATAATCCGTAGTTTCCGTGAAATGTACCTCCGCATGAGTCATATCGGATTAACACATAGCAGAACATCCTGCTCCTCACCCTTTTGATCCACAATAGAAATTTGCTCAGGCGGTTTTTCCAGGCTTTTCCCCCTAACTAACAACTGTCCTTCCCCTTCGATCTCGTACTTTCTGATATACACTCCTGAACCGATATCCTCATACGGATACTTGTCAAAATCGCTCCAATTCAGTGCGGCTCCCTTGTCCGCTAAGCTCTCTAATTCATTTAACGAAATATAGCCGCTCGTTCCTGGCTCCTTATGACTTTGGCAGGCTGTACATAAGATCAAGACAAATAACAATATCATTGGAAGCTTGAGGCATTTGGATAGTGTCATACAATCCCTCCAAATTCTTATCATTCCATTGGTAATCTTAGGGATAATTATATCGTAATTTAAACAAGGAAGTCATAAAAACCGCCATATTAAATTCACTCCGGCCTTGAGTAAAGCTTTTCAATCAAATGATTTCTATACAGTTCAAGAGATTGCTGAGGTGGAACTCGTTAATACATTAACATCCTTTTTACTATCTTCACTTCACTTCAGTCCCATAGCTCTCCTTCCAATGCTCCAGCCACTGCGAATAATCCAGCCCTTTGATCTCCTTCAGCGTCTTCCCTTCGATGGAGTACTCTCCGCCGGCCACGATGAGATTCTTGATTATGCTTAGCGGACCCGAGGTTCCGCCTATGACCTCATGATCTGCAAGCATGACATTTACGGCAATCCTGTATTCGTCCGGGGGATATTGCTGTTCCAGGGGATGATTCTCTACGAGGAATCGGTAAGTTATGATCTTTTTGCCGAAATAGGCATCAGGTTCTTGCTTCTGCACCGACCAGAGCTGCATGTAATCCAGATTCTCAAACATGGTCTGATCCAATGTGTATTGGGCAACTTCTCCTGCAGGGTCAACGATCCTGTAACCAAGAGTCTCAACATATCTGGCGGCGATTTGCTCGTCAGTCTCACCTTCGGCGGCGCCCCCCTTGTTGCTGCATCCCATTATGGCCAGCAGTGCCAGGCTAAGCATTAGGAATAATCCTATGAGCCGGTTCATTCGTTTCGTCCCAATCTCATTGCAATACGTCTGAGGCTCTTCTTCTCTGGACAGCGGAGATTACAAGCGGGACAGCAAAGACAAGAGATAGTCCGAACAGGACGATAGCTGTAATAAAAGAGTTATGCCCTCCGTCAGAAGAAGCGGCATGATGGCCACCACCCACCAGGATTGCCCCTTCATTGGAATTGCGGTTCATAGAATTCAAGGCATCTGCCGATTCGCTAACCGCATCCCTAACCTCTGAAGGACTGATATTCTGCTCATTCGTTAAATCAATATAGGTCTCGTTAACCTCATTGTTTATATAGAGATAATCCAGCTCGTAGCGTTTGTCGTCAATAAGCTCTACAGTGCCCTTTCCGGCATACTCTGCTTCCAGCCGCTTCACGGTGTTGTCAAAATCATTATGATTACTGATGTTATAGATGGTCCATGCCCCTGACTCCAGTGTAGCTTCGATCACTCCAACCTGGGCCTCTTCCAGATAAAGAGGAAATTTATAACCTGCCATTTCATGTGAAATGGAGTTGTCATGGACATTCAACTGGTAATAGGGGATTCCTTCCCCCAGAGTGGCCTCATGAAAGCTTGTTTTGCCCGTACCATGAAAGTTATCCTTCTGGGCTTCAAGGCTATCCGCATAATACTCTTTATATTCCTGCTCAATGGCCCCTTTGATCTCTGCCCCAGCCTTCTCAAGACCAGAATCGGCATATGCCGCATTTCCAGCCAGTGATAGAGCCAGGACAGCGGTTAATAGCAACGCACGAATTTTCAAAAAAAGCCCTCCAATTGTTGTTTGTATTAGATCATTAATTTCAATTAATATTGTTTACTGTATTAACCCACTTATAAGTGGAATTGCTCTTGAACGTAGAATAGCCTTGAACGTTGCTCGAACCATCTGCCGGATCAATATAATATAAGTTCTGAATATTGTTAGTGGTGTTGTAGTAATACCCTTTAACTACAAAGGCATGGCCAATACTCGAGCCAGCCTTGCTCGTGAACGCAAGAACATTGGAGTAAGTATCTATATTGCTGACTAAACTATTGTACGACGGCACACTTAGTGATGCAGATGAGCTTACGCCATAGGCGGCAAGTCCTGCCTGGGCATCGTAGACCGTCCCGGCCGTGTCCATGTATATGCCCTTTGCAGCCTTCACTATATTTTGCTGGGTGGCGCTGGATTTCCCCAGATATTGTCCAGCCATGCTGGATACAGCCGCCCAGCACAGATAGCTGCCCTGTTGTACTTGGGAGGTTACGTCATGAATACGGGCTCCAGAAGCGGCGTATACGCTGCCTGCAAATAGAGAAGCGGAGATTATCGAACTAAACAGAATTGACAGCGATTTCAATTTCATTTTTTTCACTTTTTCAAATCCCTCTTGGAGTATTGATCTATCGGCCGACAGAACTGTAGATAATACTATCATAAAATACTATATTTGGAATATCTAAATTAAAGCTTTTATATTGATAATCATAGATTTAACAGTCCGCCAAAAGCTTATTTTCAGCTTGTCTCATCAGATTTAAGTATACACCTTGTGCAATCAGTTAACTAGACGTATACTTCTAGTAAAGGGGCGATGAGATGAGCAGAATGAAGAAAATCACGATATTTACAGGTATTGGATTGTTGAGCGTTGTTGTCATAGCCATTGTTGCGGTCTACGCCTTCGTAATCCAGCGGCCGGTGACCACTACCCCCGTAATCGCAGAAGCGAAGCCTTACGAGTGGAATAAGGTGAAGCTGGGCGGGAATATTCTTTCCAGTGATGGATCGGAGTATTTCATTTGGACTAAGACCGGTGAGAGCAACAACTGGATCATCTTCTTTTCCGGCGGCGGGGTCAGCTGGGATGCCCGGAGCGCTGCACATCCTATTAAGCTCATGAACTTTATTAAAGGCGGAGATACAGGCAACTATTTCGCTGACATTCCGTTCTATATGCTGACTTTGCTGGGCGGGATGATGGATACAGACAACCCGGATAATCCGTTTCACGGCTGGAATGTGGTCTACCTCCCTTATTCAACAGGTGACTTCCACATTGGTAACCGCGCCGCTACGTATTCGCGTGAGGACGGGAGCACCTTCACCATGCGGTATAACGGGCGTACTAATGTGCGCAGCAGCCTTGACTGGATCTATGCGAACGTGGCTAAGCCAGATAAGCTGCTGATTGCAGGCGAGAGCGCCGGCGGATTCGGGTCCGCCTTCTGGGCGCCCGAGATTGCTTCACATTACCGGGATTCTGAGATTTTCCAATATGCAGACAGCTCCTTCCTGAAGTCAGACAAGTGGCCGCAGGTGATGAAGCAGGAATGGGACTCGGATTTCACTGCAACCTTCGGGTATGCGCCGGAGGCAGATATCATCGGGGCTGCTTTTCGCGCGAATGGCCGGCTGCTGCCTGCAGGTACGGTGCTTTTACAAGCCTACTCGGTATATGATGAGATCCTAATCCACTTTCAGAACAAGATTAACGATTACAACGGGCCACGGGACCAGAAACTCATTAAGGAGTGGTCAGAGGAAATGCGGCAATCAGTAGCTGCTCTAGCTGCAACGGTTCCTAATTATTATTACTATCTGACGGATTACGGGCTGAACGCTGAGAACGGGACAACCCCGCACACTTTTTCCACCCGGGAGACCTTCTATCAGGCGGAACAGGATGGTGTGAAGCTTGTGAAGTGGCTGGGGGATGCGGTCAATCAGCAGAAGCGCTATTCGGTAGGCAGCGAGTTCTTGGGGACAACAGCACCTGCTCAGGAGTAGCTTTTGCAGCAGCGGTATTTTCGCAGGAAGATAGGAGAGAAGATCATTGAATTTACGTGAAAAGCAAATGCAAATGACCAAAGAGCTCATTAAGGAGGCCGCGCTGGGCCTATTCTGTACTCAGGGGATCGAACGGACGGATATGGCACAGATCGCCGGACAAGCCGGTGTCTCCCGCCGCACGTTGTACCTTCATTATAAGAACAAGGAAGATTTAGCCGCTAAGCTCTATGTAGATAATCTGGAACGGATGTTTGGCAGGCTGCTGTTTGATTTTGATTTTGCCCGGCCTGTTCCCTCCCTGGAGAAGATTCTGGATCAATATCTGGCATTAAAAGATCATCACGAGGCACTGATCTATTATGATGCTATTTTTGGAGTGTATTATAGCACCCTGTCCAAGGATCCGGCGGAGCTGCCTGATTTCAAGAGAGCTATGGAGGTCTGGTATTCCCGGTACATCAACCTTGAGACAGCAGCGGTGGCTCCAGAGTATCAAAAAAAGTGGCTGGATCTTCTGCAGAAGTCCACCCACCTGTATTTCATGTATTTACAAAAATCCGTAATTCTGTCTCATCAGCGGGGCGCTTCCGTTACGGAGGAAGACCGGGCAGCGGACCGGCAGTTCAAGGATTTCATTATGGCTGGCGTGCGGGCAACCTGACGATAATCGTTGTTCCCTCTTTTGCCGCACCGTCCAGCTCAATACTGCCCTGATGCAGGGAGACGATTTTTGAGACAATTGCCAGTCCCAGGCCGTTCCCGTTATTACTTCCATTCCGCGACTTGTCTATCGTATAGAATCTTTGGAATACGGCACCCCACTCTTCCGGGGAGATCCCGATGCCATTATCGCTGATCGTGACCGCAACTTCTGCTGCACTGTGGTCTATACGGATGCGGATCTTTCCGCCTTCAGGCGTGAACTTGATGCTGTTGCCCAGCAGATTCATCCACACCTGCTTCAGCTGATCTTCATCGCCAATGATATAGACCGCTTCCGGCAGCTCCAGATCGATAACGATGCTTCGGGCTGACCATTGCGGCTCACAGGTCACCACGATGGTTCTAATCTGCTCATCAAGCCGGAAGGAGACTGCCGAGAAGGGGTGATGCTCGGAATCCAGGGAAGCCAGCTTCAGCAGATTATCACTCAGCCGTGACAGACGTCCACTCTCCGCAATGATGATATCCAGATAGTCCTTACGCTCCTCTTCCGCAATCAAATCATTGTTCTGCAGCGCCTTGGCAAATCCCGAAATGGAGGTAAGCGGTGTCTGGATTTCATGGGAGACATTAGAGACGAAATCCTGCCTCATCTGCTCCAGCTGCTTCAGTTCTCCCGCCATCTCCACATAGCTCTGTGTCAGCTCTCCGATCTCGTCTACACGGTTCATCTTAAGATCTACCTCAAAGTCACCCTTGGCCAGTCTTCGGGTGGCATTCGTCAAAGCCTTAATCGGCTCCACCAGGTATCTGGCAGCAATAAGAATGCTTGCACTTCCCAGCAACAGCACGAGCAGCAGAACAAAGAGTACCAGACGGTTGACGATATGTTCGTTCTCGGCTGAGTACTGCAGGAACATCGCACGCCACTCCCCCTTGAGCATAAAGGGCATTCCAATGAACGTATCATTATCTTCCGTGGAAGAACGATAGACCTTCCCCTGCAACACTTGCCGGACAGCCCCGGGACTGATGGTAACAGCCGGACTATCCGCGAGCCCATAGAAAGTATGTTCCCCCGACTGGTCGTACAAATGGATAGGATGCGCCGATACCTTAACCATACTATTCAGGAACTCATCCGTATCTTCAGGCCTGGCATCATCATAGCGGTGAATGATCTCCCTGCCCACTGTAATCATCTCGTTCTGTCCCTCATAGCTTATTTGCTTCTGAAATACATACAAGCCGATGAAAAAGGAACAGATCAGACTAAAGACAATAATGCCGAGAAATGTGAGAATGACCCGAACATACAGTGTCTTGATCATGACTCAGGGATCAGGCGGTAGCCCAGACCGCGGGCAGTTTCGATATGAAAACCCTCGCCATTGCCGCTGAACTTCTCTCTCAGCCGGCTGACATGCACATCCACAGTCCGGCCGTCCCCTTCATAATTCAAACCCCAGATTTGCTGGATCAGCTGTTCTCTGGTGAAGATCTGCCTGGGGTGGCTGACCAGCAAAAACAGAAGATCAAATTCCTTCAAAGGTAACGTGACCGGCATTCCACCGCGTGTAACCTGAAAAGTCCGGCGGTTAAGCACCACATTGCCAAGCTGTACGGACTGGGAAGTGACAACCAGTGAGCGTTTGAGCAGTGCTTTTACCCGCATGACCAGCTCAACCGGATCAAAGGGCTTGGTCAGATAATCGTCCGTTCCGAGCTGAAATCCTTTCACTTTGTGGGCCGATTCCGCTTTGGCTGTCACCATGAGAAGGGGCAGGTTGGCATCCGTACGCCGGATTTCCCGGCACAGCTCCCAGCCGTTCAGTCCCGGCATCATAATATCCAGAATCACAAGATCGACATGCGAGTTCTCAATGATGGACATCGCCTTGGTGCCATCCCCTGCTTCTTCGAGGTCGAACCCTTCTTTGCGCAGATATAGAGACATCAGCTTCCGGATATTGTCATCATCATCCGCGATCAGTATAGTAGCCACGATCATCCTTCTCTCTTAAGCGTTATCCAAACTGCCAGCCGAGCAGATTCCAATAGTAGAAGAAGAACGTCAGTTGGGCAGCCGACAGCATCACTAAGGTGTAATGCACCCGCCTGAGGGCGGTCCAATATTTATTTTTCCATACCAGTATAGCTGAGACCAGCATTGCTAAGGTCAAGCCCGCCATAATGATTGGCATAACCAAGCTGACAGACAGTAAAGGGCTGATACTGCTGAGCTTCTGCATAATGTCCATGGACATAATAACCATAAACAGAGTAATAAAAGACAACAGCGCCCAAACGGCAGTTCCCGCAGATAATCGGACGGCCCGCTTTTCCGGGAGCGTCATCGCCTTGAACCTGCGTCTGAAGAAGATAGGTCCGGGCAATGCCGTGAGGAAAATGAATCCCAAGACACCAAGCAGGATAAGCCAAAACTTACTCTGATCCAAAAGCGGCGTACGCTCCAGCGGCATCTCCGGAGCCATGTCCAGGAGCATATGTGTCACTGCGCCGGACTCATCCCTCAGGAAGCCGATCTGGTCGGTCCCTTCCTCCAGCTGGAACAGGTTAGGAGCGACTGCTCTGTACAGCTGTTGTTCACTACCGCTTCCCAAGGATATCTTGTTATCCACAATCGTAACATTCAGCTGGGCAAAAAAGTTAAAGAACTTGTCAATATCACTTATGTTGCGGCGTGTAAATTGATAGGAGCCGGCATATTTCTGTACGGATTCCGCAGAAGCGGAGAACTCCGGCTGCTTCACTTCAGGAGCGGGATAGTACTTGTTGAACAAGGCCTGGACCAGATGGGTCGCAGCTTCGCTGCCTTGACCGCCATTGTAGGATAAAAAAATCCCCAGTTGCTTGGCAGGTGCGAGATACAATTCGGTATTAAACATGGGATCGGAGCCGCCATGAGAGATTATTCTCACCCCGTTCACCCGCTTCTCTGCGAATCCGAGAGCCACTCCCGGCAGGCGCTTATCGAGCTGGAATGCCGTTGAATGCATCAATGCAGCCGTCTCAGGCTTCAGAATCTGCCCGGTGCCATATTTCCCGTTCTGCAGATGCGCGATCATGAAATGTGCCATGTCTATTGCAGATACAGTACCCGAACCGGCAGGACGAAATCCGCCCTCGAAGGTAGGTGTGCCCGGAATAAAGCTGCCGTTCCCGCTATTATACCCTACCACCTGGTTAGGGATGAATGACTCCGGCAAAGGCTCCACGACCGTTGAATGCTTCATGTCCAGCGGATCGAAGATATACTTCTGAATATAATCATTATAAGGAATACCGCTGACATCCTCCACGATCATACCTGCAAGCGTTGCTCCATAATTAGAATAAGCACTCATCTCACCTGGCGGTCTGATCCGTGCCAGCATATGTTTATTGAGTGTCTCCGAGATGGAACCGGGCAATCGGGCAGGATCAGTGACGATCTGATAACCGACTCCGCCCTCTTCAAAGCCTGCTGTATGGGTCATCAAATGACGCATGGTGATGGGTTCAGGATAAGTAGCAGGAATCTTCACGGATTTCAGGTAGGTATTAATGTCCGTGTCCAGATCAATCTTGCCCTGTTCCACCAGTTGCATCACTGCTGTCCAGGTGAACAGCTTGGTCGTTGAAGCGATTCGGAACATGCTGGTTGCAGGGTCAACCGGAGCCGCTTGCTCCAGATTGGAACTGCCATACCCCTTGCCCAGAATGATTTTGCCATCCTTAACGATGGAGATCACCGCTCCCGGAATTTGCAGCCGGTTCATATACTCTTCCATCATTCCATCCACGAAGGCTGTCAGACTTGCCGTATCCTCAAGATTGGCAGGCGCTTCAATCCGGGAACCCGGTGAAGCGGCTTGCCCTGTCTCCGCACTGGCATGTTTCCCGGGAAATATAAGGCTCGCACTTAATCCCATCACAGCCAATATTGCCAGAGCAGCGTCCCGCCATTTTTTCTTAGGTGTTAACATGATTACCCTCCGCATCATCTTCTATATTTAAGGTTAGGGTCAATCTCCCTAACACTTCTAGAGATTATCAGAGTAGTGTGAATGGAACGTTAACAGAACTTCTAATCGTTATGTAACGATTAATTTCTTTTCCATACCCTTACACTGATTAAATAATATAAAGTCATAAGAAATTGGATTATTAATATACCCAGCGGAAACAAATAAAGCATTTCAAACTGATATTTTCGGAAAAGCTCAAAGGAAACTACAGCATAGCCTCTGGGTTCAATACCTTGCAATTCCACGAAAAGAAATAAGAGTAAACTGCTTGGAATGACCGTAAATAAAAACCAGGTGATTTGCTCCTCTCTCTTATTAGCCCTAATAAACAATAAAGAATTAATAAAACACATACATAAGGGCAGGAAGTAGGTTTTGCAAAGTAATATTATTATTCCTGTTGCCCATCCCTCAATTCTTATCTCAAGAAAATAGATTAAAATCAGATGTACTGCAATTGCTGCTAACATATAAAGAACGGCTTGGTATATTAGCTTTATGAATTTCCCCATTCTCTTTTCTCCTTGCTAACATTGTATGAGGCAAAATGATTATTCTATGGATAATATCATAAACCACATTGAGGCCCAAAGGAGTAACTGGATAACTGAATAGATAATGGGGAAGAAAAACATCAATTCCAAATACCCCTGTTCAAAATGGAATTCTATAAATACAGGTTCGCTCGGCTCCGCACCTGTAATTTCTTTTATTTTAAAAAGTATGGCCGCACTGGGAAGCAGACTGGTCAATAGCCAAACCAGATTATACCTGATCTTCTTCGTTTTCAAAGACCTTACACAAGTTGCATACAACAAAAAAACCGGAGCGCAATATGTCAATGCAATTTGCAGACCCCCTACTTCCTCCCACGCACCCTTTTTTAAATTCAAAAAGCTAATAATCAGCAAATGAATTATACCCACCACTGCAACCTGCGCTAGTCCTTTAATCCTAATAATCATCCGCTCACTCAACTTATCTCCCCCGAGATTATATATATTTTCCTTTTACACCGAATATCGGATTCTCCGCTTGATTTATGTATATCAAAGAACATCAAAAAAGGAGCCGTATACAGATACGGCCCCAACTCATTCAATATTTTTATTATTCTTCTTACAAACGAGATGGTACAGACAGAATCAGGATTGCTATACTTTTAACTTAATTGCATAGTAGTCAGGCAGGTATCATCACTCTCAAAAGTGGAAATCTCAGACTGGGCCTGCTTACCTTCATGAGTAATGGTCATCTTATAGTTCTGATCACGCGGCAGCCATAGGTCGATGAAGCCGTTCGGCTGGGACTTGACGGTCTCGTTCATGATCTCCTTACCGTCCGCATCTTCGATTGTTACCCCGAAGGATTGGCCGGCCATCTCTCCCTGGCAGCCGGTCAGGCTGTGGGTGGCACAGGGATGTGTATTCTGCACATAAGGGGCAACCGACAGGAAGAACTCATCCTCCGGCAGCCCATAGACTGCTTCGTTAGAACCGCCGCTGTCCACGATCAGCTGGGTCGAGGTAATCGAAGCGGACTCCGCGGTCAAGGTGCGTGAGCTGAAGTCAGCCACCATTTGCTTGATATCCTGACTGCTGCCCGGAGTTGTAGCAACCTCCGTTGTCTTCGTCCCCCCACTTCCCGCGTACAGGTAAATTCCCAGCGCTGCAATAACCGCGCAAGTACCCGCTACTACTTTATTGTTCATGTTAAAATTCAGCTCCTTGTAGATGGCATTCAGCCCATTTCTTCCCGCAGATCATGCTCCATGAACAGAATATCACGTTTCATTTCCTTCATGCTAGCTCTGGAGATCCGTCCGGCCTCGAACATCAGCTGAATGTGGTCACGTTCGAGCTGAATGCCTGCTCTCGACAATTCCTGCAGCGATTCTTCGAACTCCCGTTTCGTGGAGGAGATGGACTCTGGACGGGTTAACCGCATTCTTCCCCGCTCATAGCGCAGAATCAGGGAGCTGATTACTTCAGGCTCCATCTCCCCCGTAGTCTGCAGTTCTCTCAGCCGCTCAAGAACATAAGCGAAAATCCCGGCCTGCAGCCGGTTTGATTCCTCACGCCGCTCCTGCGCGCTTAAGCGGACCTGCTGAATGACACCTGTGATTTCTTCCCAGCTTTTGAACGGAATCAGATCATTCTTGTACTGCGGATCACGGGTGTATATGAACAGCTGCCGGTTCAGGCGGTTCAGATAGCGGTATGCCGTATACGGGTTCACTTCGTGCTGCTTGAGCGCAAGCATAGTGTATTCCCGCTGCCACTTGAGTGCTGTCACCCCAAGCTTCCGTTCCATTTCCTCAGCGTCTTCATTCTTCTTCAGCAGACGGATTCTTGCGTTATAGATCCCGGTTAGATGATTCAGGGCGAGGCGGGACTGATCTGTAGCCTGCTCATTTAAGCCCGCAACCACACTGCGCAGAATTTCGATTTTGGCCTCGGCCTCCTCGGCATTGTGCTCTGCTTCATGATCTGAGCCAAGCAGCAGCGGCAGCAGAAAGTTAGACGCCAGCAGGGTCCACAGAATGACACCCGCCGCCAGGAAAATAATCAGGTCTCTCGCCGGAAAGTAGGAGCCGTCATCCAGGAAAAACGGCAGTGACATCGTACTCGCCAGGGTAATCGTACCTCGAACCCCCGACAGTGTAAGAATGAGCGCCTTTTTGAATTCCAGCTTCCAGGGTCCGCGCGGCTCCTCCCCTTCGGGAATATCCATGACTAGCATCCAGATCAGCCTCAGACCGAGGACAGCAGCGGTTAATAGCAGGGTATACAGGATAACCTGGACATTCCCTATATCCGGGTTGTTCCAGACGGTCTGAATAATCTCCGGCAGCTGGGTACCGAGCAACAGAAAGACCAGGCCGTTCAGGACGAAGATAATGACGGACCAGGTGCTTTTGGACACGATACTCAGCTTGGCTACTTCAGGATTCATCTGCTTGTACCCGAAGGAATGGGCGATCCCTGCACTGACCACTGCCAGAATGCCATTGACTCCCAGCTCCTCAGCGGCCATGAAAATTGCAAAGGGTGTCAGAATCTCAATCAGCATATGTAGCGTGACATTCTCCATCCCGAGCCTGCGCAGCCACCGCACGATCCCGTATTTAATGAGCGTGAGCACAAGACCCAGCACCACACCGCCTAGCGAGATGCCAATAAAGCTCAGACTGGCCGTTTTGAAAGAGAAGGCGCCTGTAACCATAGCTGCGACTGCAAATTGAAAGGACACCAGACCCGACGCGTCGTTAATCAAAGATTCTCCTTCGAGAATTTGCATCGTCTGATGGGGGATTTTTACTTTTTGTTCCAAAGCGCCTACAGCAATCGCATCCGTAGGGGCCAGTGCCGCAGCCAGCGCAAACGCAGCCGCCAGGGGCAATACCGGCAACAGCCAGTGCAGGAAATATCCCAGCACCCCTACCGTTAGAAAAACCAGCCCCAGCGCCAGCAGCAATATCGGCTTTTTCAGCTTCCATAAGGCCACTTTATCGGCAAGCCTGCCGTCATTGAACAGCAAGGGAGCAATGAATAATAGCAGGAACAGCTCCGGGTTCAACTCCAGCTCGAAATGCAGGGGCAGCCAGGTCAAGGCCATACCCAGCGCGATCTGAATGATCGGCACGGAGAGCGAGGGGATAAACCGGTTCACCAGATTAGACAGTGACACGGCTGCCAGCATCAACAAAATATACTCAAATAATTCCAATCGGACAAACCTCCATCTCTGCACTTGCGTGTGCAGATACTAAATTACGTTATATATGTAAACTCAGTATAAACGATCTGCGGTGAAATATCCTCTTGGCGGCTGCTATAGATTACAAACAAACGGTTAATCTACGGACATCGATAAACCATTTATTGCCTCCCGTCCAGGTGTCAGCGTATAATTAACTCAGACGAAGAACGTCCCAAGCCATCGCTGGCAGAGGGGCGTTCTTTTTTTGCGTAAAGGAGAGATGGAGGGAATGGAAATGGATTTTGAAAAAGCGCATCAGCTGCTCTTGGACCATCATTTGTCGATCAGAACAGGAGAGCGCAGAGGCCGGCTGTCACGGGGGCATCCGTATGCAGAGAAGCTGCTGCTGCGTAATGTCTGGTGGCCGCTGTTTGGCAATCTGGATGATCTGCATCCGGAGTATGAGGTCTACGAGTGGAACCGTAAATCGCAATTTCTGGATTTTGCATACTGGGGTGTGCGGGAGAATTGTTGCAGGAAATGCAGGAATCTTAACGTGAAGTTACTTAAATGCGGAGTATTCCTGCTTTTTGTGCAACATTTTCTGATTATGGCCCCTTAATGAAAGGCAATGTTGCATTATGTGCAGGAATTGTAATTGCGCTGCCGCCTCCACTTCCAAATCAGCAGGGGATGGCTCAATGTACAGTTCAGCGGATGGTCAGCGGTTGGTCAGCGGACGGTCAGCAGATGGCTCAGGGGACGACTCAATGTACAGTTCAGCAAAATGACTCAGCAGGTGAACACAATTACAGAGGAACACCCCGCTTATTTCATAAGCGGGGTAACTTCCTGTTCCATTTGCCCGAGCAACTCGTCAACGGTGGACGTTTGCGTGTAGAGACCGTCCATGAGCAGCTGGATCTTCGTATCAATCTGCTGCCAGTTCTTATGTCCTGGCGCGATCCGCGCCGTGGCGATCTGATCGAGCACCGCCCGCTGGATGCTCTCCGGTGAAGGCTTGGATGCTGCCCGCAGGAAGACATCGGATTCCAGAACAGACTTGCGTGACGGGACAAAATATTGCGCGGTGATGCTCATAGACTCTGCACTGGTGATGAACTTGAGGAATTCTGCAGCCTCTGCCGGATGACTGGTCTCGAAAACAGATACTCCCGCATAACCGAGGGAGGTCCCTGTCCCCTTAATACCTGACGGCATCGGAGCGATGTCCCAGGCAAAATCGGTAACCGCGCGGGCCTTGGAAGTATAGCTGTAACGGTCCGTATACATTCCAATCCGGCCGCTGTCGAAGGCAATCTCATCCCCGGGCAGCGGGTGCACCTTGCTCTTGAACATCATGTCACTGTAGAGCTGGAGCGCTTCCTTCCCTGCGGGAGAATTGAGTGCAAATGATGCTCCGCCGCTGTCGAACAGCTCCGCTCCATGCGACCAGAACAGCGGCAGCAGTGCGTCCGACCAGTTGTTCCAATCGCGGACCAGCTTCACGCCGTAGATGCCGCGCTGCGGGTCGGTAAGGCTTCGCGCCGCCTTGAGGAATTCATCGTAGTTCCACTGTCCTTCCTCATACAGCTCCGTTGGCGTCTTCAGTCCACGGGCCTGGAACAGATCCTTATTGTAATAAATCAGCACCGGGGGCGTGGAGAACGGGATGCCGTATAACTGGTCTCCCCGCTTAAAAATATCAAGGGTAGACGGATAAATATCCGCATACCGGTAGTCAGAGTCATCCTGAACCGCTGCGGCAATATCAGCCAGTTGGCCTGATTCAAGCAGCTGCGGGATCATCCGCTCCGCCAGCCAGCCGGCATCCGGCGCGGTGCGGGAGGCCAGCATGATTGACAGCTTCTGCTGATAATCCGCAAAGGGAATCATCATAATCTCGACCTCGATCCCGGAATGAAGCTGTTCAAATTCAGCTATAAGCTCCTCCACCATCGCCTTCTGCGCATCATTGCCCCAGATACTGAACTTCAGCTTCAGGGGTGCCTGCACAGCAGCCGTCCCGCTCTCCACTTCTCCCTCCCCGGCTAACCCGCCGGGCGCGCCGTTTCCGGCATCCGAAGAACAGCCCCCAGCCAGCAATACCGCAGCGATAAGCGCTAACAGCCTAATCCGCATGATTCCTCTCCTCCTTGCCTGTCCCCTGCGGGTCCGGCATCATTCATCGCCTCCCAGTTCATCGGCAGGCGCAGCGAGACCGTTACGCCCTGCTCTGCCGTATTATCCAGTGTCAGACCGTAAGGCTCCCCGTAGAGAAGCCGCAGCCGCTGATGGACATTTCGCAGCGCGAACCCCTTGAGTATCCGGCCAAAGCCTCCTTGCTCCGCATCGGCTGCGGCCCGGGGCTGACGGCTATATAGCTGTTCTTCAAGCTCCAGCATCCGTGCGCGGGTGATGCCGAGGCCATTATCCCTAACCGACAGAATCAGATCCTCTTCTTCTACAGAGGCGGTCAAGGTAAGGCACAGCTTGTCCGGTCCCATGGCATGCTCAATGACATTCTCGATCAGCGGCTGCAGAATCAGCTTCGGCACCACACAGGAATCAAAGGAAGAATCAATATGGATCACGGCCTCCAGCTTGTCTCCCAGACGCATGCCTTGAATGCGCAGATAGGCTTCCACGAATTTCACCTCATCCAGCACATACACCATCTGTTCCCGGTGGCCTACGGTATAACGCAACAGCTTGCCGAGACTGGTTACCACACCGGAGAGCTCCCGGGTATTGCCCTGAAGTGCCAGCATGTTCACCATCTCCAGCGTGTTGTACAGAAAATGCGGATGAATCTGGCTCTGCAGCGCCAGCAGCTCTGCCTCCCGCTCCTTCAGCCGTGTCTCATAGACCTCCTTGACCAGACGGTCAATCTCGCCGATCATCGTGTTGAATCCTTCGGTCAGCTGCCCGATTTCATCGCTGGTGGTGACCGTCGCGCGTTCGAGGAACAGCCCCCGCTTCACCTGCCTCATCTTCGACTGAAGATGGGCAATGGGCTTAATCAGGCGGCTCGACAGCAGTATGGCTGCTACGTAAGCCGCCATAAGGGCCACTATGGAGACAATCAGTGTAGAGTTTGTCAGCTCACGGGCATCCTCCCGAAGCTGCGCCCGGGGCATCAGCGAGGTGACCTTAAGTCCTGTGTACGGTGATTCCGCAGAGGCAGTAATATAAGATTCGCGTGAATCGGGAAGCTTGCCGGCCCCGGAGTACAGAACCACCTGATCCTTGCCAGTAATCTGCAGCAGGCCGCTCCCGCTTGAGCGTACCGTCGAGACAATTGATCCGAAGCCCCGGGGCATCAGATCTACCTTGACAATCCCCAGCATGGCATGGGTGTACGGTTCACGGATGACTCTGGCTACGGAGATGATCCCCTGCTTCGCCTCTGTGTAGTAAGCTGCGCTGTGCGGCGGAAGAATGGCAAGGCCACCGTCCGCCTGCTCTACGGTCTCCATCCACTCTGCCATGCTGCGGTCCCACCGCTTCCTCACACTCTGGTCCAGATTACTGAAGATTCCGCCGTCATTGGTGAACACCAGGATGCTCTCGATTTCCCCCCGGTCAAAAGCCAGCGAAGAGATAAACAGGTTCATCTTCAGCGTCTCATCCGTGCTCAGATAGGTGCCGCCCGAACCCGGCCCCCTGTGCTTGCGGAGAATCTGCATCATATCCTCATCATACAGCGGCGCAAGCGTCAGACGGTCCAGCTCCTTAATATAATGCTCCAGATTAATATTAATCTGGCTGACGACCTGATTGGACAGTTCTACCGTGCTGCGTTCTACTCCGGCAATATATTTCTTATAGCTGATGGTGCCGATGACCAGGAACGGAATGGTGATCAGCAAGCAGAATAAAATGATAAACTTCGTGCGCAGCGGCACATAAGCGGATCGGTTGAATCTTTTACCGGATAACATGCGTAACATGCGGACAGCCTCCCCGAACTCTGGTTCTACATCAACATAGCATAATCCGGGATGGAAGTCAGAGCTATCCGCCATGCCCTGCCCAGGCTCAGAGATTCCGGCTCAGCTATTCTCAAGCTCGCCCGACCAGACCTCTGTCTGCCTCCAGAATTCGGCGGCTGTCAGTGTCCCGCTGTGAATCATATACGCGTAATCCAGCAGATTCGGCAAGCAGGGCAGGTCCAGCAGATAACGGCTGAACGCATGCGCAGCGATCTCCGAGGTCTTCGTTACGCCCGCCCGGATGCGCAGCGGCCCTAGGGAGAGGCTGCTGATGTCATCCAGCCGCTTATTGGTGTATCCCAGCTCCGTGAACTCCAGATCATGGAACAGCTCATGGGCGAGATGAATGTCGGTAACCTCCCTGAAGCTGAAGGAACGGCCGGGAAGCAGCACACCGGCACATTGCCGCAGTTCCTCCATGGAGGACCGGTACAGTGTAATGACACGTTCCTTGGCCGACAGCTCAATCTGGGCGCGGAAGCGGATCTGCCCGATGGTGCCTTTCCGTTCATTGAGGTTCACCTGGATGCCCCTGTCCCTGCAGATGGCTCCGACATCCGTGCCATAGCGGGCTTTGAACGCCAGAGCCTGCTCCTTCCCGATGGCCAGCGGACGCTCTACATAATAACGAAGTTTACCGCTCGGGATCCGGTGGAACAGCAGGTCGTTCTTCAGTTCGGCATACCCCAGTACATGATCATCCGGCAGTGTACGTGCATCTGTCTTCATCATCCTCTGCACCTCCTACTGGTAGACGACAGCGAGCAGCTCGCTGTTGTCCTCGAGCAACCCTGTCTCCACCTCAAGAATGGAGAACAGCTGCTCCTTGGTCTGCATCCCGGTCAAATCGAGCATTTTTTCCTTATAGAAAACAAAGGTCTTCGGGATCGTGGCATTTGCATCCGAATAGATCGTATTCTCCTCCAGGAACGAGGCGAACCGGTCAGCCATATTCTTCTTCAGAAAAGCCAGGTGATACGCATTCGTCTTCTTGAAGCGCACCACCCCCTCACGGTCGAGCACGCTCACATGGCTGAGCTTCTTCTTCACCAGGCCGAACATCGACTTCTTGATCTCGCTGGCCTCGAACAGATACCATCTGCCGGAGGCTGCCTTCAGCTCCGTCTGCTCCGCAGGCTGGCCCAGCGCATCCGCCGCCGTCTGCATCAGCTCATTCACCGGCACCGCGCGGCTGGCCAGATCCTTCGAGCGCAGCTCCGTGGAGCCGGTGGCGATTGCACGCAGAATATTGCGCTGGGAGTCGATCTCGATTGTGACATCGACCGTGGATTCGTTCGCCCCGGACTGGACGATTCTCTCCATAATCTCTGCCCGGATCAGCTTAATATCATGCTCGGTGGCACCCACGACCGTCTTCTCGATCTGCTCGCGGACCATCGCCATCCCGACGCCAATCGTGGAGATATACGGCGCATTGTTCGCAATCTGGTGCTTGAAGCCTTCCTTCGCAGCCATGGCCGGGACCAGAACTGCACCGCTGCCTCCGCCGCCTACCAGCGTAATGAATCCGGTGTCCAGCTCATAATCGCTGATCATCTGATTCACCACCGCCATCACCTTACGGATGGCAATATCCATCGCTGCCCTGGCCGCCTCTTCCGCAGACATCCCCAGATGGGCACCCAGCGTCTGCCAGGCCATCCGGGTGCTCTCCATATTCCCGCGCGCATAATCCGTCTCCGGCACATGGTTCAGCAGATTCGCCGCTCCCGCCAGGGTCAGCGCATATTCCTGTCCTCCCCTACTACGAACCGTGACATAATCCGGGTCTCCTTCGCGCGGTCTGACGAGACCGATCGCAGGCTGCTCCAGGTTCTCCTTGCCGGTGAAGCACTCGTATTCCAGTCCCGCAATATGCGCACTGCGCGGGCCGACATCCGTGATCTTGCCCCCGCCGATCTGGATCATGCTGCCTCCGGCAACGGCCAGCGTCCGCACATCCAGCGAGCGCAGATAGGTCTTGTGTCCGCCGACCTGGGCGTTCTCAATCATGACCTTACCGTTCTTGATCACGGAAATATCTACGCTGGTGCCGCCGACCTCGAAGAAAATGCCGTCCGATATCTTCTCATACATCAGGGCACCGGCCACGCCGGCCGCCAGCCCCGACAGCATCGTCAGGATCGGGCGCTTGCGCACCTCGTCGATGCTCATGACCCCGCCGTCGCAGCGCATGATCATGAGCTGTGAGGTAATTCCCGCTTCTTGGACCGCCTGCTCGGTCATATTGGCCGTCTCCATCATCTTCGGGATCAGGCTCGCATTGACCACCGCTGTGCGGGTCCGCGTCTTCAGCCCGTAGAGCTGGGAGATCTCATGTCCGCCGGTGGCGTACACTCCCCGGCTGCGTGCCGCTTCCATCACTCTCAGCTCATTGGCCGGATCATCGACACTGTAAGCTTCCGAGGCTACAATGACCTCTGCGCCCTGGGCCAGCAGCTGGTCAATCGCATCGTCAATGGCTTCCGCTGTAAGTTCCCGGGAGTCAATGAACTTGTGATACGTAGTAAGATACTTGCCCGCAGCCAATTCAATATCCGCTACATTGGTCTCTGAGCGGGCACTGCGGGCATCCAGCCCCGTACCCATCCCCACGATGCCTACACGGGCAACATCGCCTTCCAGCAGTGCATTAGTAGCCTGCGTCGTCCCGTGGGCGATGAACTTGATATCGCCGGGAAGAATCCCGTTCTCGCTCATGATCCGCTGGATGATCTGGACAATCCCGCTGGCGACTCCGCGTTTATCGTGGTGCGTGGTGGGCATTTTGACCTTGGACAGCACCTCAAAGGTCTCATTATCTATCGCAACGGCATCTGTGAAGGTTCCTCCGACATCGATGCCGATTCTGATTTGTTTATTGCTCATAGCAGGTTCTCCTCTCCATGAAGCTTAGGTCTCTAAGAGTCTCTAAGAGTCTCTAAAAGGCAATCATCCCCGCGATAATCATCGAGATCATCACCGCAACGAACATCCATGGCAGCGTCTTGCGCAGCGTTTCAATAATATCCGTCTTCGTGTAATCGGCGATCCAGACATTGTGCGAGTTGGTCGGATCACTGACAGCCTGCAGATTGCTCACAATACGCAGAGCGAGCATCGCTGCCACAGGGGCCATACCACCAGCCACGATCAGTGCCGCAATTCCGCTGCCGAGTCCCCATACATTGAGCGGACCCCGGTAGATTGCCAGCGGAGAGAGCAGCGTAAAGACGAGAATGTACATTAGTGGACTCGTCGGAATAATGACTTCGATCAGCGGCTGGATTAACGAGGCCACCTGTGGCGCGGTTACCGCACTAAGCAGCATCCCGATTCCGATCATCAGACCCAGCGCACCGGCTACATCCTGAATGCCTTCCACCAGCGCACTCGACAACACATGGAATGGACGCTTGGGGGTGGCCAGCAGCAGGGTGACCAGAGCCCCCATGAAGACCGCCGAGACAATATCCACCTTCAGGAAAAACACGAGCAGCACCGGAACAAGCGGACTGATGAGCGCAATCGCTCTTACATTCTTGTTGTCCTGAGCCTGGAATTCCGGCTTAAGCGGCATGGCCCAGGCGCGGCGAACCTTACCGTCTTTGCGGGTGTAATAGACGATCATAATCAGGGCAATCACAATCAGCGGGACGGCACAGACGAGCGAATAAGAAGCAATCGTGTTCGTTGGTACCTTAAGCACATCGGTATAGATCGCCCAGGTAGAGACGTTGAACACCACACCGACTGCATTGGCCAGTAATACTACCAGACCGCTTACAAAGGGCTTAAGTCCGGCTGTCAGCATAATAGGGATAGCGATGGTCCCGACCAGAATAACCATACCCAGTCCGTTCGCGGCCGAGAAGATCACAGAGGCGGCGAGGAAAAAGATAAAGGCAATCGCCAGCGGCTTATCCCCCGCCAGCTCCGCTGCCTTGCGGATAATGGTCTTCGTGATACCGACCTTGCTGAGAATCTGGCCGAACCAGGCGCCGAAGATCAGTCCGGCGATGGCGGTAGACAGCTTCATGGCTCCGCCTGCAAGCACACCCTTCGTGATGGTAAAGGTGTCCGGGTTATCAGACAGGAGCGGGATGCCCGCAATTGCCGCCAGCAGAATCGCCATCATTGGCAATGCAAGCAGTGTGGTCAGCTTGCGGGTCATCATCAGACCCACAAACACAATGAATACAAGTAGAATTCCGATAATTTGCACGGTTTCCAAACCAATTCCTCCTAAAGTTTTGTTGAATATACGTTGTTATAAGAATTATTATTTAATTGCAGCCAAGGGTAGATGCTAACAACAGCCAACAACAGTTAGATGTATTTCTACAATTAAACTACACACAGCTTAATAACTGGCCACTTTAGTTGCACATATTACAGTTATGGCGCCGCGCGTTACACTTCCAGATAAGCGCCGTGCGCCACAAGCGTCTCCTGCAAGCTCTTATAATCCACCTGCTGCACTGGAACTCCTTCCCGGACCGCCAGCGCCGCCGCCGTACCGCCCGCCTGCCCGATTGCGCCTACCGTCGGTGTAGTCCGCACAGCCGCCTGGGCTTCAAAGGTAGCCGAGAGGCATCTCCCCACAACAATCAGATTGTCGATCTCGCTGGTGATCAGGCAGCGGTAAGGGATGCCGTACATCGCGCCCCACTCCAGATGATCTGTTGCGGTTCCCTCGCCGTCCGGGCTGTGGATATCAATCGGGTAGCCGGAATGGGCGATCACATCCTCGAAGGGCTTCACCGACAGGATATCCTGCGCAGTCAGTGTGTACACACCTTTGATCTGGCGGGAGCCGCGTACGCCGATGGACGGGCCTGTAGAGACAACCACTGAATCTTCGAACCCGGGAATATATTTTTTCAGAAAAACCTCCAGCTCCCGGCACTGCTTGCGGCCCTCAATCTCGGCCTCGCTGAGGCTCCATGGGTCTGTGCTGTCCTTGCCGAGAATCCGCGTCGTGTTCATAATAATCTCACCGGGATTGCTCGTCTCGAAGAATAGCACATCCTCTCTCGGAATACTGATCTCACCGCGCGCCTTCGCTTCACGGAATTGCTTGTCGAAGCCGACGACAGAGAGTCTGGCCGCCGAGTCCATCACCGTAATATCCAGATTCATGCGCGGAAAGTCCTCACGGTGCCCGCGGATGTACGCCTTGATTTTCTCCGTGTCCACTCCCCTCATCTTCATCTTCAGTGTCATCGGCTGCGACTGCTCGTCGGATTCGCGCCCTTTGGTGAACGGGACGCCGGACCAGGCCGCCAGATCGCCATCCCCCGTAGCATCGATGAACACATCCGCCGAGATCCTGCTAAGCCCGCCTTTGTTGCACAAGGTAAGCGATGTAATGCGTCTGCCGGATACTTCAGCACCGGCCAGCATCGTATGATACAGCACCTCGCCTCCGCTCTCCTGCAGCATCAGATCCAGCTCGTATTTCATCGCTTCCGCATCGAACGGTGTCACTGAATAGGTGTAGTTCGTCGCGTCCGGGATATGCCCCGGCGATTTGCCGAGCGCCCGGAGCCGCTGAATCAGCTCATCGGTGATTCCCTGGATAGCCTGCTTATCCCCCGCGTGAAAAGTCATCATCGGTCCTACGCCTGCAGCAGTCAGGGTCCCGCCCAGGAACCCCCCCGCCTCGATGATCAGCGTCCGGGCGCCTGCTCTTGCTGCCGCGATAGCCGCGATGGAGCCGGAAACCCCGCCTCCCGCCACAACCACCTCATATTTCCGCATCCTTGCTCCTCCTTCTTCTTCTAAAGTGAACGGTTACATTACTGCTGCTCCCTGTATTGCGTTGGGGTGCAGCCGGTATAGTCCTTGAATACCGCCATGAAATGCTTCGAGCTTAGGTAGCCGGATAATTTGGCAACCTCGTAGATTCTGAGATTCGTCTCCTTCAGCAGCTGCTTGGCCCGGTTCATCCGGCACCGGGAGACATAATCCGTGAAGTTCTGTCCGGTCTCCGTCTTGAACAGCACCGACAGGTACTGATGATTCAGATGCACCTGCTCCGCCATATATTGCAGCGAAATTTCCTGATCCAGCCGCTGGGCAACCAGTTCTTTCACTTTGCGGATCAGTTGCCTGCCCTTCTGGTCGGTCTCCCCCTCTTCCGGCTGGCCCGGCAGAGCATTCCGGGCTCCATGCTTGCGCTTGAACTCCCCTAAGGCCTGGGCCAGCTCCGTGCGGTCAACCGGCTTCAGGAGATAATCGCTGATGCCGTATTTGATGGCCTGCTTTGCATATTCGAAATCGGCATACCCGCTCAGAATCAGGATATACAATTCAGGGTACTGGTCACGGACCCGCCGGATCATCTCCAGCCCGTTCATTTCATTCATCCGTATATCCGAGATCAGGACATCAGGCTTCACACTCTTGAGTGCCTCCAGTGCAAGTCTTCCGTTCTCTGCCTCACCCACCACCTGAAAGCCGCCGATGACCTCCTCAATCAAATGCTTGAGGCCCGTACGGATCAGGGCTTCATCCTCAACCAGAAACAGCTTGTGCAACCCTATCCCTCCAAATACAGTATCTGGCCGCCGCTGCGCTTCGCCAAGCTTCTGAGGCTCATTCCTGGTGAAACGCTTACAGTACCAGTATAAAATTTGAGCACCTGCAATGAAACGGCCCTCATTCGAGAAAAGGTATGAAATTTCGAGATGAATCCGCGTCCGCTCCGCCAGATATGAAACCGGATGCCCTTCACGCCTATAGTAAGGCGGAAATGACATCCGGTTCTGCTTGCTTGTATATACACAGCCCTCTTCTGGCCTGGCTGATTACAGGCTTTGCGCTGTGCTGTTATCATACAGCGCTATCAATTCATCGAATGATGAGATAATGACATCCGAGCCCTTCAGCTCATCCTGCCGCCCGAAGCCGGCATAGGCGCAGCCGATCACGGTCTGTCCGTTGCCCTTGCCCGCCTGTACATCGGAGGAACGGTCCCCGACCATCCAGGCACTGCCGATCTTGTGATTGTCCAGCAGAAGGCCGAGCAGCTCGGTCTTCGTTGCCGTGCCCGAGCCGCCCGCGCTGTACAGCCCCTCGAACAGGTCCTTCAGCTCGTGTACGACTACGATGCTATGGATATAATCCTCCAGCCCGTTGCTGGCGACGAACAGCTTCACTCCGCGTGCGTGCAGCGCACGCAGCGTCTCGACTACCTTAGGGTACAGGACTGTACCTCCGGCCTCCAGCCCCTCAATCTCAAGCTGCAGGAGCAGTTCATCCGCCCGGCGGTGTACCGCCTCATCCGCTTCCGGCATTACGTTCTTCCAGATATCCGCAAGCAGCATGCCTAGACTGCCCAGGATGCGCTCCTCCGGCGGAGTCGGGCCGGAATGCAGGCCTTCTTCCCGCAGAATATCGAACATTTTATGATAGGCGGGCAATAACAGGCTTTCTGTCTGAAACAGCGTACCATCCATATCAAATACGATGGCTTCCGGCTGGTTTAATCTCGGCAGCGGTCTGTTCCCCGCCTGTGTCTGTTCTTCGTTGCTCATGAGGTGAATCATCCCTTCCAATTGTTCTTCGGTCACACGCCCTAATGATATAGGAAGCAGCAGATGTTGTCTACGAACCCCTAATTACAGAAAGGGACCGCAGTGCAAACACATGGAGTGCTTACACTGCGATCCCTTCTGTTCATACTGCATACTGCCTCAGAACCTTAACTTATACGTTGTCGAAGCTTGAGATCAGTTCATCGAGAACATCTTTGCTGACCATTTTACCTTTGAAGTTGATCAGGTTCTCGGAACTTCCGGAGAAGATGCAAGTAGGTTCATATTTTCTGAGAATGATCTTTTCGCCGTCCACAAAAATTTCGAGCGGATCCTTTATGTCAATTCCCATTGTTCTGCGCAGCTCAATCGGAATCACAATACGTCCCAGTTCATCTACTTTTCTTACTATGCCAGTTGCTTTCATCATTATGCATCCTCCCTTGAAATAACACTTGGATCATCATTCGGTGTTAAAAGCTATCAAAGCTTCTAATAAGTAGAAATGATTACTCTATAATTGCATTGTAAAGTGCTATTTCTTTCCTGTCAATTTTATTTCTACATCTTTTGATATTTATCGACAAAAAATTCGACAAAGTTTAGAGTTTTTTCGACAAATTTATAATCGAAACCGTTTTATATCCATTTTATTCTTTTCATTCAATTTTTGCCCGTAATTCTGTAGGGGTATGGCTGAAGCGGTTTTCCCCTTAGCTTACGGCTGCTCCTTAGGAACTATGCTCTTCCTTTACTTGACAAGAAAGATATACAATCTATATATTTTACGTAATATACTATATTGGAGTGTTTCCATGAGCAAAGAAGCTGAGAAAGAGCAAGCCGTCTATACCGTCATGGAGCATATGGCCAGCGTGCAGCAAAAGTCACAGGCGTTCATAGACCGGATTACGAAAAAAGGGTCACTCTCGCAGAACCAGATCATGCTGATGTTCCTGCTGCAGCTCACCGGCTCTCTTAATATTACGGATATCTCAGAGCGGCTGGTCATTACGCCTGGAGCCGCTTCGTTCATGTGCGATAAGCTGGAGGATCTGGGATACATCGAGAGAATTCGCACGAAGGAAGACCGCAGAGTCGTCAATATTGTTCTCACCGGATCAGGGAAGCAGCACATCCTTTCTCTCTTCGACACCTTTGCATTGACTGACCTTGACAAAATATCGGCAGCCCTGCAGAGAATTGATGAGCTGATGGGCGGAATGTTACAGTAGCATCAACGGCTATCCTTTAAGCACAGACTGCATTTCCCATCGGGGAGTGCAGTTTTTTTTGTAAATATAGAATTTATATGTTTCACACGATAACTTATCCTTCTATTTCTCGCTGAAACGGTACCGTCCTTAAAAGGACGGCAATGCCGTTTCCACTTGTAAAGAACATATATTGATTAAATATTTCATTTAATATATATTATAGTTACTAAAATAGTATAAAACGGTGGTGATTGAACCTATGCCTGCACTGAACCCGACACCTGCGGCCAATAAACCTCTTAAAATCAACGGCTCCCGGATCTGCCGGGGGGATATGGATGCCTCCCATGTGGAGGTGCTGGGCCACCTGCATGTCAGCGGGAGCTTGACCACAGCATGCCTGAGGCTTAGAGGAGAATGCTCCATAGGGTTATCTTGCAATACGCAGGAGCTGAGCAGCTTCGGCAGTCTGCGCGTTCCTGAACTCAGGGGCGTGAGCATCACGGCCAATGGATACCTGTCTGTTACCGGTGAGGTTGCCGCAGAAGAATTCAAAGCCGAGGGCTGCGTACGTATAGACCGCTTGTCCTGCATCGGCACCATCCGCATCAAGCTGGGGGCCTTGTGCAAGATCAGGCACATGACCTCGGCAGGTGATATTATCGTGTCGCCCTCCTCCAGGCTGCTCCCAATTCCGCTGAGTCCTTTCCGCAAGCTGCGCTGCGGGATCATTGAAGGGGCTGACCTCACCCTATACCGGACGCAGGCAGACCTTGTGTGCGGACAGAATGTTACGCTCGGGCCGGGTTGCTCCATCCGGGAGATCCGTTACCGGGAGACGCTGACGATTCATCCACATTCCCGGATAGGCAAGATTATTCAGATGAATACATAACGATGGAGGTACACGACATGAAATCTTCTTCTTCTGGTGCAATGCCTATACTGCTGAACTATCTGGCAAAAGGATTCGTCATCCTATTTGCATTGCCCGTACTGGGCGTCTGGGTGGCAGGGAGCCTCATCTGTGCCATCATCGCTCCGATAGCCGGCTTGCTGCGGACCTTCGGAGTCAGTGCCATAGGGATGGGGCTGACCCCATCCTATTCCGTCCCGGTCTTTCTCAGCTTGCCCTTCAGCCTAGTTCTCGCGTTCCTCCTGCTCTTGTCCTTTTATTACACCCGCCGTTTGCTGCTGTTAAGCCTAAGCTTCATCAGGTAGCAGAAAAAGGGGTATTTCAGCAGCCATTCACCGGTGCAGAAATACCCCTTTTTGTATGCAAATCACCCCGTATCAGCTGTTCAGCCTCTTCTAGGTGTATGAAGCTGGCCCTACGAACGAAGCTCGAAGAGCCTCGCAGTCTTGCCGGCGGGCAGCGTAACGCTCAAGCTGCCTTCCGGGGCGTCCCAGCTCCACTGCGCCCCGTGCGCCTCAGGATACGCACACCGGGCCTCCGCCCCGCGGCCCCTTAGCTCAGGTATGGGCAGCGTGACCGCAGCCGCTTCTCCGGCAATCCGCCATACAGCAATATAGCGGATGTCTCCATGACGGAGTCCGAAGCTGACCCATTCCCCTCCACCGTCAGGCATACCGAGCGGCCAGAAGGCGAAGGCTTGCGGAATGCAGGCGCGGATAGACTTGTAATAATTCAGCGCCTCCTTCACCAGCGCCCGGCGTCTTGGCGTTAGCTCGGCCAGATGGCCGCTCTGATGAACGCGAAGCAGCAGCGAGTTAACCATATTGAAAATGACCTCTTCATCGTCGCCTTCGCGCAGCGGATACGACCAGACCGCCGATTGCTCGGGAGTCAGTGCAGCCGGAGAGCCTGCGGCAATGGCAGCATACTTCACATAATCCTCCTGATCACTGGTGGACTGGATGCTGTGGCGGCTGAGCATGGCGTAATCCATCCGCATCCCGCCGCTGGAGCAGTTCTCGATGACGAGCTGCGGATAACGGGCGAAGATGCTGTCCAGCCAGGCCAGATAAGCGCGGTTATGCTGCAATAGACCGTCCCCGAAGCTGTCCGCCCCCGTCTCCGTACCAATGCCTGCATTGATATTATAGTCCATCTTGATATATCCGACGCCGTATTCCTCAACCAGCCGGGCAATCACGCTGTCGGCATGCTTAATGACCGCCGGATTACGGTAATCGAGCTGATAGCGGCTGCGGTCCTTGACCCTCTTGCCATGGCGCATGAAGAACCAGCTGTCGTCGGTCTCCGCAAGCTTCGGGCTGTTGATGCCCATCACCTCCAGCTCCAGCCAGAGACCGGGAATCATCCCCTTGCTGCGGATCACATCCAGCACATACTTGATGCCTTCCGGGAAGCGCTCAGCCGAAGGCTCCCACTCGCCGACCCCGTCCCACCACTCGCCGGGAGCATACCAGCCCGCGTCGATACAGAAGTATTCACAGCCGACCTCGGCAGCGGCATCAATCAGCGGCAGCAGCTTCTCCGTTGTCGGGCTTCCCCACAGACAGTTCATGTAGTCATTGAAAATCACCCGCAGCAGCTCATTATCCTCATTCGGTCTGCGGATCAGCCGCCGGTATGCGGTAAGCTGCTCTGCCGCCTCTCCGAACCCGCCCTCTACTACACCTGCGGCCACTGGCACAGAGGTGAACGCTTCGCCGGGGGCGAGCCTCCGCCACCAGTGATTGTCATGCTCCGTAGGCCCGCTGACCAGCAGCGTAAGCTGATCTGCCTGATCTGTCAGCTCCCAGTGCCAGGAGCCGTTATGTTCAATCTGCCAGAACAGGCTGCTTCTGCTCTCCTTGTTGCGCAGCACGGCCATTGGCAACAGCTCAGCCGCCGACCAGGAGCCGGTATTGCTGGCGGCAACCCGCTTCGATCCACGATCGGCGAGATGGGACATGCCCAGTTCGGGCAGGCTGTAGCTTTTCCACTGCAGCTCACTCTGCCACCCGCTGTGAGCAATACTCACTTCGATCTTGTCATTGCGGTCTCCGCTGCCCTCTTTGTCCACTCCAGTGAGTGCGAATGAAGAGATATACTCCACAGCCGCTTCCGCATTGCCTTCATTTCGAACCACTGTCCAGGAACGGACAATCTGCACACCGGTATAGAACTGATAATGCTGTACTGCCTTTACACCCGTCAGCGGGTCAGCCAGTGTAAGCTCCAGCTTCCGTCCCAGCGGATTCACCGTGTCCCTATGCCCGTCATACACCATGCGCAATCCCGGATAAGATGCACGGTGCGTCCGCCCGTGATATTCCGCCCGGTCTTCCCCCGACAGCTGCAGCTCCAGCAGCCGGAAGCTTGCCTTATGCTTCTCTTCTATGCTCCCTGCTTCCAGCGGCGCTGCGCCAAAATGCAGCAGCCGCACATCCTGCTCCCCAGTAATTTCAATCGTAAGATACAGCCCGTTCTCGGCTATCTCTATGAGCCTGCTCTGCATATCTGATTTACCCTCCTTACAAATGATGGTGTCCTTGGTTTCCTGTTTTCCTGCCTCTCCGGAAATCCAAAGCTCACGCAGTTACGTCCAGCCACTTACACCCCCCACCCTGAAATCTGCGTTACATAAAAAGAAGGCCCCCTCAGTAATAAAGCTTACTTCGGAGGCCGTTAAGGTCAAATCAAAATTTTATTCCGCAGACCCGAATTGAATCCAGGCCTTCTGAATTTCATCCATCGCCTGATCTTTCGTCTTGCTGCCGCCGATATAAGCCTGCATCAGCTCACCGAATTTCTGGTGGAACGTATCCAGAGAGTAGTTCACCGACAGGTCGCCGGATTTCTCCGTCTTCAGAATTTCTTCCATTTCCTTAGGCATCTGCAGGTCAGGCATCGGAGCATCCTTGATTGGAGGAATGACCTTGGCTACGTTAGAGAACCAGCTCTTCCCGTAGTCGGAGGTATACAGCCAGTTGAAGAACTCAATCGTCTCTGCCGCTACCGCAGAATCCTTGTTGATCCGCAGTGCCTGATCGGCACCGGTGATAATCTGGGACTGCTCCGGTTTGTCACTGACAGGATACCCGGCGATGCCGAGGTCAAAGTCAGGGGTGATTTTCTTAATCGCTTCTTCATCCCACGCCCCTTTACCGGTCATGAAGGCTGTTTTGCCCAAGGCGAAATCACTGACCTCAGCATTGCTGTCGCGTTCAAGCGGCTTGTCTGTGCCATGTTTAACCGTTGTATCAATGAAGGTGAAGAAGTTATCGCTCAGCACCGGATGATCCTTGAAGGTCGTCTTCCCGGCGATGAAGTCCGCTACGAGCGTCTTGGCATCGGTTCCGGCATCTGTGGCAGCGGCGTCTACGAAGTGCTGGAAGATATGCTTCCATACCCACCACTCTTTATAGGCGTTGGCAAAAGGCGTGATGCCCTTGGCTTCAAGCTTAGTAATTGCATCGTCCATTTCAGCAGTTGTCTTAGGCACTTCAGTGATGCCGGCATCAGCCAGCAGCTTCTTGTTGTACATCAGGACGAACAGGTTGCCCTTCACCGGCAGTCCGAGGACTTTACCATCTGTAGAGCTCATGTTGGAGCGGACTGCATCAGTCATCGCTGCGGCCAGCGGTTCATTGGTAAGATCGGCACTGTATTCGGCAAAAGTATCGATATCCCCGCCCGCCGTAGTCTGGAACACATCCGGTGTGCTGCCGGCGGCAATTTTGGATTTCAGCACCGTATTGTAGTCTGCCTGCATGATTTCCAGATTGATCGTAACATTCGGCTTAACCTTCTTGTATTCCGCAATATAAGCATTGAAGGCATCCGTGTATTCGGGAGAGGCGGTGAACATATTAATCGTGACGGGCTTGGCGGAATCCGTAGGTGTATTGCCTGCCCCGGCCGTTCCACCTGTGTTGTTAGCGGTATTATTGGTGCTATTTCCGCCGCAGCCGGCCAGCAGTCCGCCCACCAGCAGCAGACTCGCAGATAATGCCATGAATCGTTTTAACATGATGTTGCCCCCTTTTTCCTTATGCATCTTGTGGTCTTGCTCATCATTCTAAATAAAAAGAAAAAGGATAAGAATGTACATAAGTGAACTGATGAGGGTAAAAAAGTGTCCATGTAACCGTTTCACTTTTCTACCCCTGGCAGCTGCAGCCGGAACTCAGAAGGGGAGCAATCATAGTAATTGCGAAAAGCCTTGCTGAAATAGTTCTTGTCCTTGTATCCCAGCATTTCAGAGATATCCTGAATTTTGAGGGCAGGGTCGCGTAGCAATGCTTTAGCCTTGTCCATCCTTACCTTTTGCACATACTCGTGAATGCCGTAGCCGTATTGTCCCTTGAACAGCTTCATCAGATACTCTCTGCTCAGGAAATATTGTTCCGTGAACATCGATATTTTAATATCCTCGAAATAATGGTTATCAATATATGCCTTGATATTCTCCAGCACGCTGCTGCGGTCTCCGGCCACTGTCCGGCTGATCTCACCCGCATAACGGTCGAAGATATCATTAAGCACGCCCGCAAACTGCTCAAAGGAGGAGAAGTCGCTGAGGATGCCCAGAGGTGCCAGGCTGCTGTCCTTCCCGCTGCGGATCTGCGGCGGCATGGCACCCAGCTGGGCAGCAATCTCGCCCAGCAGCAGGAGAAAGCCCTGCAGGGTCCGGTCCGCTTCACCAAGAGTAAAACCTTCCGTCTCCTGGCATTTGCGGATGAATTCGCTGAGGATGCTGCGGGCATGGTTCACATTCCCGCCCTCCAGCGCGCTGCGGATCTGCGGCATCCGCCCGGTCAGGGAGGGAATATCCTTCGCTACGGGATTCATCACGATGCCCTGCACAATCAGGCTGCCCCTCAGGCTGAGCAGGTCAATCGTATCTAGTGATGCTTTGGCCTGCTCATAAGAAGCGGCAATGCTGAGCGAATCACTGCAAGGCTCCCCGATTCCGCCTGCACAGATGATCCCGAACAGCTCCTTCAGGGTAGAGGCTGCTTTTTTCATATGGTGCAGCGACAGGAAGGCCGCATCCGCTTCATAACCGCCCTTCATGGTGAAGATGGCAATGAATTCGCGTTCCCCCTTGGGGCTGGCGAAGCTGAATGACTCGAACTGCCCGTCCGTGTTCTCGTTCATTACATTCGTTACGGCGAAATGCAGCAGATCCCGGTCCCCATGGAATCTTTCCTTACGCACCTTCTCCAGATTCAGCATCCGCAGCAGGCCGACAGCGAAGTGGCTGGCCGCCCCGTCCGCCCCGATCAGCGGGAGAAAAGCCTCATTGGACTGGGTCTTGAAGCTCCGGTCAATGATGGACAGATACATCTTCTCCTTCAGCTTCGGCAGCGACATATTGAGTGTAATATTGCGGCTTATGAACTCGCTCTCCCGCTTCCGCTTGGCCTCCAGCACCCCCACCGCCTTGCGCAGTGCATGGTTAAGATCTGTGCGGTTCACCGGCTTCAGCAGGTAATCCACCACCTTCGAGCGGATGGCCTGGCGCGTATACTCGAAATCATTATAGCCGCTGATCACAATCAGCAGCAGGTCCGGGAATTCCTGCTCGGCAATCTGCAGCAGCTCGGCTCCGCTCAGCTCCGGCATTTTCATATCGACCAGCACCAGATCGAACCGCTCACGGCGCAGCAGCTCAAGCCCTGCCTTACCGTCTGTCGCCTCCCGCACCTCGCTGACACCGAGCCCCTCCCAATCCCCCAGGATATGAATCGCTTCGCGCAGCGGCTCCTCATCATCAATAATCAGCACTCTATACATGTTGTCCTACTCCTCCCCGCGGCAGCCGCATATCCATTCGTGTTCCCTGCTCCGTGCTCTGAATGACCAGACCCGACTCCTCTCCATACAAAAGCTTCAGCCGGGTATTCAGATTCTTCAGCCCGATACTCTCCATACCGTCCTCTTCGGCCGTGTCCGCTACGCGGTCCTCCCACTGCATCTGAAGGGAGCTGAGCACCTGCTCCAGCCGTTCTCCGCTGATGCCCGGCCCATCGTCCAGCACAGAGATGACGCTGTGTGTGCCGGTGATACGCGCCTCAATGGTGATGGTAACCGTACTCGATACCTTTTCCAGCGCATGCTTGATGCAGTTCTCCACCAGGGTCTGGATCGACAGCTTGGGAATTCGCAGCTCCATCAGGCTCTCATCCCAGGCGTATACCACCTGCATCCGGTTCCCGAACCGCGCCTTCTGCAGCGCCAGATACCGTTCAATATGCCGCAGCTCCTCCCTTGCCTGCACGACATCCTTGCCGCTAATGCAGTATCGCAGGGTCAGGGCCAGGTTGTCCACCATCTCGACAATATCGTCGTTGTTGTTCTTGAGCGCCTTGGTCGAGATCGCCTGGAGCGCATTGTACAGGAAATGGGGATTAATCTCGGCCTCCAGGGCTTTCAGGACAGCGTTTTTTTCAACGATTTTCATTTTATAGCGTTCATTGATCAGCTCATTCGTCTTCTCGACCATCTTGTTGAAATGGCGCGACAGGTAGGCGATCTCATCCTTGCCTGCAACCGCAGCCTGCGCATCGAAGCTCCCGGTACTGAACCGCTGCATTTGGAGCGACAGATTCTTCAGCGGATGGGTAATCCGGTTCGAGGTGAAGCTGACCAGCACCACAGAGACGATCAGGAACAGCAGGCCAATCGCCACACTTAACGTACGCGTCGTTGTAGCTGCTTCATAGATTTGGGTGTAGGGAATCGGCTTGACGAGCTTCCAGCCTTCCTTTTGGCTGATATCGTAGATTACCAGGTATTTCTGCCCCTTATCCGACCAGGTTACGCGCCCCTTCTGCTCCGGTGTCAGCAGCTTCGACAGTCCCGCCTCTCTGCTCTCCCGGTAGAATTCCTTATCATCCACCTTGAAGGGCTCGCCGTCCGGGCTGATATACATCAGATGCTCTCCGGTGCTGAACGGGATATCCCGCATAATCTCATCCGTCACGGAGGAGTTCAAATATAGCGATAATACCGCCTGCGGCTCGCGTGAGACAATGGAGCGGATCAGCCGGTGGTAGCCCATGAACACCTTATTATGGTTGACGGGGTAATCGGCGCTGTTCACGCTGGCCGGCTGCTCCTCCACGAACGACTGATAGGAACGGTTATACGGACTCTTAAGCGCCCGCTTATACCACGGCAGGTCATCAATAGGCGGGTGCTCGGATACCCGGACGGTGATGTTATAGTTCTCCTTAGTGACATAATAATACTTCTGCTCCTTGATTACATAGAGATAGGCAGCCTCCAGATCATTGCGCGAAAAATACAGATTCCGCAGATAATCCTCCACGTACATCCGGGAGCTGTAGTCTTCCGATTCATGCAAAAGCGCATAATTGAACTCATCGTAGGAGATTTGCGGCAGAGACAATTGCTCAATCCCGCTCAGATAACTCTCCAGATTCCGTCCGACCAGGAGCAGGTTGTTGCTAGTACTGGCAATGCTGTTATCGACCGATTCCCGCTGCAGCATGCTATAGGATATGTAGGTGAGTGAACTGACCACCAGGATGATGATAATCGTAAACAACAGAATCAGCTTGTTAGCCAGGCGGCGGGACACCCGCGCCAGTAAAGGCTCGATCAGCTTAACCCACACTTTTCTCATGATGCTCTCCGCTCTCCCCGCTGCCGGTTTTGGGGACTTTTCCGGCCTCCGCAGTCCGTTCACCTTTTTACCCTTAACTGTACTCTTAAATCCATTTTTGACGATACGGGTCTACTCTATAATACACAATATAGACTAACCGGAATGGTTAAGTGTGGCAAGCCAGGCCTACTACTCCCACCCTATAACTCAAGAAGAGGTGCATCCATGTTAAAAACACTCGGCAAAAGATGGCGCGAGAAATTCGAATTCGGAATCTTCACTCTCCCGGTTCTGATCTGTATCGCTGTAGCCTTCTATATTCCGTTCGCCATGACCATCCGCTATTCGATGACCAAGTGGAACGGGATCTCCAAGCACCCCAAGTTCGTCGGGCTGGATAATTTCAAGCAGATCTTCTCCGGCGATACCAACTTCTCGGATGCTGCCTGGTTCACGATTAAATACGCGGTGCTCTACATTATCATAGTCAACGTGCTGGCGATTCTGCTGGCCGTGCTGCTGGACATGAAGCTGAGAAGCACCTCCTGGCTGAGAGCGGCCTTCTTCATCCCTTATATCCTCAGCCTTGTGATTGTCGGCTTCATCTGGAAATTCATCTTCATGCAGGGCTTCAACTCGCTGGGTGAGAGCACCGGCTGGGCAATCTTCGATCTAAGCTGGCTCGGGACACCGGGACTGGCCTTCATCTCCATCCTGGGCGTATCCATCTGGCAGTCCATCGGGTTCTATCTGGTTATCTACATTGCCGGTCTGCAATCTGTGCCTGAGGATCTCAAGGAAGCCGCTACAGTAGACGGTGCCGGACCGCTGAGACGATTCTTCAGCATTACGCTGCCGCTGCTTGCCCCATCGATCACGATCTCTGTGTTCATGGCGCTCACCAATTCAATCAAGGTATTCGATGTCATCCTGTCGCTGACCGGCGGCGGTCCCGGCGGAACTACCTACAGTATTGCTTATGATATCTACAGGGATACGTTCCAGAACAATCTGTACGGCTACGGCACGGCGAAAGCGCTTATCCTGTTCCTGGCTGTGCTTGTCGTGACGATCATCCAGCTGACAGTCTTCAAACGGAGAGAGGTAGAGGCCTAATGAAAACAAACCACAACAAGGCGGGCAAGATCATACTGGAAATTGTCCTGGTCCTCTTGTCTCTGCTGTTCCTGTATCCACTGCTGCTGACAATCATTAACTCGTTAAAAAGCTTCGGCGAGGTCATGACCGATGTCATCGCCCTCCCGCAGAAGCTGACCTTCAGCAACTACGCCTATGTCTGGGAGTTCATCAACTATCCGCGGCTGTTCCTGAACAACTTCATCATTACGGGTGTCGGCCTGCTCGGTATCGTATTCATCTCCTCCATCGCCGCCTATAAGCTGGCCCGGACCAAGACCAGATGGAGCGGTGTCCTGTACTTCCTGTGCATTATGCCGATGCTGATCCCGTTCCAGTCGATCATGCTGACGGTCCTCCAGACCGCCAAGAACCTCAACCTGTCGGAGAGCACCTGGGGACTGGGTCTCCTGTATTGGGGCTTCGGCGCTCCACTGGCGGTGTTCATCTATCACGGCTTCGTGAAGGGTATCCCGACAGAGATTGACGAGAGTGCGACGATTGACGGCGCTTCCGGCTTCCGCCTGTTCTTCAGCGTGATCTTCCCGCTGTTGAAATCGGTCACCACGACCATCGTCATCATCGATGTCATGTGGATCTGGAATGACTTCCTGCTCCCGCTGCTGATGGTCAACGGTTCACCGGAGACGAAGACGTTAACGCTGGCCGCTTACACCTTCGTGGGCCAGTATACCTCGGACTGGCAGTATGCCATGACCGCTATGGTAATGGCGGTGCTTCCATCGATCGTGGTCTTCATCTTCCTGCAGAAATACATTGTGAAGGGCGTTGTCGCGGGGGCGGTTAAGGGCTGATCCTGTTCTCACTATGCAAAGAGGCGTCCCCACAAGCCGTGTAACGGCTACAGGGGACGCCTTTTCTTTTTGTCACGGGATATACTAATGAGCCTGCAGCCATTCATTCTTGATTTCCGGAGGCAGCTCAAGCCCCAGCTCATTTTTACAAGCCGCTTCAAACTGCTCATACCGTCTGTTGATATTCTCTAATGCGCCGCGTCCTCTATACATGCTAATCAGGAGGCGGTTCATTTCCTCCTCCAACGGATACAGCGACAAGTATTGCTCAAGACGTAATTCCGCTGCTGCTCCATTTCCAGCCGTAAGCTCAGCCGCCGCCAATTCCCGGACCATTGCTGTATATTGCTTGAAGAAGGCTTCCTCTAACGGGATCTTCCATAAGTAATTCTTGCCCTCCAGCAGCGGCCCCTGATACAGCGAACAGAGCTCTTCGGCTTGCTCTGTGGTCAGTCTGCCCTCACTGTGAACCTGCTGCAGTTGATGATACTGCAGGAGATCATATTGTTTATTTGCCGTATCCAGCCTGTAACCGTCATTAAGCTTCTGTATGCTCATCGGAATTTTGTTCTCTTTCAGGACCTTTTTTAACAGGTACAGGGTATTATGCAGATTGGATAATCCCCGCTCTCCCTTCGCATCCTGCCACAACAAATCAATGAGCTTCCACTTGCTGATATACCGTCCAGGGTGGCAAAGAAGATAAGCGAATAATTCCTCGGTCCGGCGGGTTCGGAAGTGGACCGGGAGTCCCTCCGGATTAAGGACTTCAAATTCACCGAAGCAGCGGATGGAGAAGCTAGACTTGACGGTCTCTGCGGAAATGTGGGTTGTCCGGTGCTTGAACAGCCGCCCGGTGACCCGCTGAATCGCTTGCGGCGTGACAGGCTTGAGAATATAATCAAGTGCACTTACTTCGAATGCTTCAAGTGCATAATCCTTATAAGCCGTAGTGAACACTATCTCTGCCTGACCCAGCTGTTCATGGATGTGCACTGCAAGCTGCAGCCCGTTCATCCTCGGCATCTCCACATCAATGAACACGATATCCGGCTGCAGCTCCTGCAGATTCGCCAAGGCCTCTACCGGATTCGTAAAAGCTCCTACAATGCTGTAATTGCTATTTTGGCCAACCAGCACCTTCATTAAATCCAGGATTGGCCGTTCATCCTCAACAATCATCGCCCGAAACATGGAAGACCCCTCCTTCACGCAGAATCATATTTACTCCTACTCCTCAGAAGCCCCTTGCCCGGAGCCGCCGCCGCTGAGCGGCAGATAGATCGTTACCTTCGTACCGCTGTCTGCTTCAGAATGAATGCTTAAGCTGGCTCCCGGAATCATATCCAGACGCTTGCGGATATTCTGAATACCAATGCTTCCTTGCAGCTCTCCCTGACTGTTCAATGTATATAACAGATCAGCGGGAATGCCTACACCGTCATCTTCGACTATAATCCTCATGTATCCGTCACCAGCCTGAATCCTTAAGGCAACCTTGCCTTGCCCCTCCTTCTCGAACAGTCCATGACGGATGGCATTCTCAATAAATGGCTGGATGCAGAGGGACGGGATATTCACTGCCTTCAGGGAATTATCCACCTGGCTGTTATAGTCGAACCTCTCCCCGAAGCGGGCTTGTTCAATTTCCACATAGGCTTGAATCAGCTCCAGCTCCCGGTACAACGGAATGACAAGTGTGGAGCGGTCCATATCCAGAATAAAGCGCATATATTGGCTGAGCATGGTTAACAGATAAGCTGCCTTGACGCCATCGGTATAACAGAATGAGATAATACTGCTCATCGCATTATACAGGAAATGCGGTTTGATCTGGGCTTGATGGAACGCATGCTCATGCCGGATCGCTTCCTGGATCGACAATTTCATGGCCAGCAGGTTATGAATCCGGGCCATCAGCGTCTCGCTCTCAAAGGGCTTGGTCACGAAATCATTCGCCCCGGCCCGGAAGCCCAGCGCGATATCGGAAGGTGCATCCTTGACTGTGGCGAACAGAATCGGCAGATCAAGTATAGAATGACGGCTGCGCAGTGACTGGCATAATTCTATCCCCGATGTACCCGGCATCATGATATCCAGAATGACAAGATCCACTTGCTGATATTCCTGCAGTTTGGTCAATGCTTCCTTGGCGGAGAAGGCTATCAGCACATTATAATCATGACGACGGAGAATATTCAGCAGGGTATGGATGTTGGAGGCCTCATCGTCTACAATCAGAATGGTCTGCCCTTCCCGGTCCAGTACATCAAGCACCGTATAATCAACTTCGGCATGCAGCGCGTAAGGTTCGGATACGGCAGCCTGCTGATATTCGGGAATAGGGTCTACTAGGGGCAGCGTAAATACCATGCGGGTTCCCTTGCCCTTCTCGGACCAATCCACCCGAATCACACCGCCCATACGCTCCACCAGCTTCCTGCTGATATACAGCCCTACCCCCATTCCGGTATATCCGTCCTGCGGCAGCAGCCTGTCCACCTGCTCAAAATATTCAAAGATCGCCGCATGGTTCTCTTCGGATATCCCTGTTCCGGTGTCCTCCACTTCAATGAAGACCTCACTCCCGGCTACTCTTGCTGTAATCTGAATCGATCCCTGAAGGGTATGCTTAATCGCGTTATGAACCAGGTTATACATCACCTGCCGCAGTCTGCTCTCATCCGCGAGTACCCATGTATCGGCCTCCACCTGGTTTAGCAGCTGCACCTCTTTGCCCGCCAGCTCGAACCGGAGAATATCATATACAATTTGGACAGCCACTCTTAGATCAACAGCGGTCTGGTGCAATCGCAGCTCTCCGTGCCTCAACCGGCTGACATCGATCAGATCCTGGATCAGCATCGACAGCTTCGTGGATGTATCCTTAATCAGCCACAGATTCTGCTTCTGGCCTGCATGCAAATTCTCTTCCTGATTCTCCAGTAAAAAAGAGGTCATATTCATTATTCCATGAAGCGGTGTCTTAATCTCATGAGAGGTGTTCATCAGGAATTCATCCTTAAGCTGGTTCGCTGTCCATAGCTTACGGGATAGAATCTCTGTTTTGGCATACGCATTCGAGAACCTTACGGCCAGCAGGATATTAATGAGCACAATAAATGCAATAACTCCGCATCTTCCTGTAAAATTGCTCTGGACAATATTCTCGGAATAAAGGCCGTCATTCATCAGATAGATTATCAGCGAGATGGCACCGCCAATGAACAGCATCAGCTCCGCACGGTCTGCCACCTGACTCTGCCTGCGGATATACAAATAGACCATTCTCGCTACAATGCCGAGCATAACGATCCAGAGATAGAATATAAAGAAATATTTCACTCGAATATGCACCGCATATGGCAAAAGCACAACCATAACAAGATAGGCCATAAACGGGGTAAGAATCAGCTTCAGCCTGCGCAGCGACATCAGGTGCGACTCTACGGTACAAAAGAACACAATAATCAGTATCGCGCTAAGAAAGTGGCTGACATCCAGCAGCTTATACGAAAAATCAAAGGGGACCGACGGCAGGAGACGCTGAAACATCTTTTCCCCGTACAAGGAGTTCTGCAAGGCCAGAAACAATAAGAAAAATCCGCTAAGCAAATACTCCTTCTCATGGCGGCCAATAAAATAGAAGCTGAGGTGATAGGCACCGAACATGGCCAAGATCAAAATGATTCCGATATCCGCACCGATCTGTATCATGTTGCGCCGGGTGATGTCCTCTTGTGCTCCAAGCGTGAGGGAGTTCACAATTCCTCCGGTGACAAAATTATAGTTAGAGACTTGGATCACAATCTCGAGCCTGCGGGCATCCGGATGAAAAAATATCGAATACGGTGTGTTTCCGGGTTGAAACGCGCCTTTGTCCGTGGAAGGAAGCCCGCTGGCCCCCTCCTCCTGTCCACCAATAAACAGACGGTGGGCCATGCGGATGCTTCTTATTTTCAAGCCGAGTATTTCATCGGTATCCTTCAATAATACCTGTAAACGGTAGGTGCCTGAACCCCTGCTGCTCATCCCGCCAGCGGGATTCTTGCCGCGCCAGGTACCGGGAACCTTCAAATAGGCAGGCGGAGAATCATACCGGCCTTGCCGGAAATCCTCAGGGCTCAGCAGCTTATCCTGGTAAAACTCCCACTCACCATCCAAATTCACGACTCCCTGCTGCTCAAGATTCCATGAGGACAGATCCAGTACTCCCTTCTCCACGCTTACCTCATTTTGAGGAGGCCGGGTCAGTGAGAAGATCATGAAGATCAAAGAAAAGATAATACAGAAGAATATGCCGATTCCCGCAAGTCTGCGGATATTTACCTTTCTCACAAACAGCCTCCAGTTTAAATCATCGATGTTCTCATTCTAACTTAATGCACTTATAAAAATCTCACAAAATACTTAAACAGAAAAAAGCACCATCCAGCGGAGCTTCCTGGACAGTGCTTCCTTCTTGCATTATCTTGTTAGTCCGATCCGGTACACCTTTGTTGCGGTCACACTATGGAACACGGCAACGGCTTCGCCCTCGAATACCTTCTCCACAGCCATGGCTGCATCGTCGGCCAGCTTAACAGCACCTGTCCGGCGAGGTGTCGTTTCCAGAACGATCTCGCCCCGGCGCAGTACCTCCCGGAACCGGGATAGGCCGATCTCCCACGGCAGGCCGTTATAGAAATGGTCGTGGAACAGCTGCCCGGCAGCGAAGGCATAGCCCACATTGCCTGTATAATCAATGCTCAGCAGGACTTCTTCCGAACCCTCCAGGACTTCTTCGGGCAACTGGAGGACAACCTTGTGATCCTGAATCCGGCGCATCGGAATCGTGATTTCCTTCTGCGGTACCTGTACCTCGTAAGCCTGGAACCAGCCATCCTGTCGTCCGCTGACCGTTGCATCCGCTTGTGCGGTATTCCACTGCGTTGCCGCCTCAGTTCCGCCCGTGTATTCACGGAATGTGAATGCATGATGCCCCTGGCTGATGAATTCAATTCCGCCCGGGGTCTGAACCGGAGGAACCGGTGAGAAGATGATGCGGCTGCGGCCGTCCTCCTCAAGCTCCCACAGAGCCGCAGCTTCACGAGCGCTCATGGCATAGATACGGACTTCTCTGGCTCCGTCCCGCCGGATCACAATCATAGAAGATTGGTGATGCGGAATCAGCACATTATAGCCGCCATTCTCTGCTACGTCTCCGGTCTCCGCGCTCACCTCCAGAATACCGGCATCCGCGTCAATCTGGAACTCAGCGTCGACGCCCTCCGGCATAGAGAAGAAGTAGGTGGCTGCTTCCTCCGTTTCAATAGCCGTAACAGGCTGGGCCGTGGCAGCCTTGAGATTAAGACCATCCAGCGCGAAGTTGAACGGCAGCAGGAAGGAAGCCTTGGGCTGAACCGTCAGCTTGCTCCGCTGCGGGAAGCTTAGCGTCTCCTCTCCCAGTTCTACCGCAAACACAACCTCCTCGTGCGTATCCATCTCCACATGGTCCTGATAGTTATTGACGAACAGGAAGCCGGACTTGCCGTCCGTGCGGACTGCATAACGCAACGTGTACGCATCCTCTGGCGTAACTGCTTCTGCCCCTTCAGGAAGCACAGTTGCCATCGGTGCAAGCCGGTCTGCGAACCGGCGCAGGAAATAATGAAGCGGACGAAGCAGGTGATTCGACTCACGGATCTGGCCGAATTCCCCGATTGGCGCCTGGAAGTCATAGGTCAGCTTCGGCGTAGTGCTCTCATTCAGGTATCCCGTTCTTCCCACCGGATTGGTTCCGCCATGGAACATATAATACCCGATGAAGTTGCAGCCTCCGGCAAGCTTCATTAAGGTCATGGCGATGACACTTTCCGGCTCAACCTGGAACCGGGACAGATACCAGGTCTGCATCCCGCCGCCCATCTCACAGCAAGCGAACGGGTATTTCGTCCGCGCATACGGCGGATTGAATTCGCCGCCCGGCGCCTTGTCATCATGGAAATTCACGAATACGTATTCCGGCGTCGGCTTCTGAACCTGATTCGGGTCACTGATGCTCCACGGAGTATAGGCATACCCTCCGTAGAGCGGAAGCACCTCATCCTCCAGGAACGGCGCCTCGCCCCAGCCGGTGCTGGTATAGATCGGAGCGATCAGACCGGAATCCACCGCATACTGCTTAAGCAGACGCATATGCTCAGATCCCGCTTCACCGCTCGCTCCGCCGCTGAGATATTCGTCACCCTGCTTGGCGGTCTCTTCCCAGAGAGCGGCCGCAGCATTCAGCTCATTCTCCAGCTGAATCCCGATCACCGGGCCGCCATCCTTGAACATCTGTCCATCGGCCTGATTGCCGATCTCCTTGAACAGGCGGTTCACATACTTCAGGTAGCCCTCGTCATTGGAGCGCACATCGAATTCCCGGCCGAACAGCCAGTCCGGCAGTCCGCCGTTACGGACCTCGCCATGACAGAACGGACCCACACGCAGAATGACGTATAGGCCATTATCCCGGCACAGCTCCACGAATCTCCGGAGATTGCGGTTGCCTGCCCATTCGAATGCTCCTTCCACCTCTTCATGATGATTCCAGAAGATATAGGTCGCCACCACATTGATGCCGGACAGCTTCATCTTGGCGATTTCACTCCCCCAATCCGCTTCGGGATACCGTGAATAATGGAATTCCCCGCAGATGGCGAAATAAGGCTTGCCGCTGCGCTCCATATAATAATTCGTGAAGCGGATCTCATCCCCTTGGGGATTGCTCCCGCCCAGCTTCAGTGTGGACGGGTAGATTTTTTTGGGAGACACCCCAGCCTGTATCGTATATCTCATGAGAATTGCTCCTTTGCCATATTGTATGATCCGTGTACAATCTATACCTTCTTATATTTTCATAAAAACTGCCCCAAAGCTATTGCTTTGGAGCAGCCCGTAAGCTTATTCTGTTATTTCTGCGCTGCGAGGAACGCATCGATCTGTGTCTGCATTTCAGTCTGCACCTTATCCAGACCTGCTGATTTCAGCTGCTTGATCAGGTCTGCCTGGCCTTTCGCCAGATCTTCGATCAAGCCATATTCAAGCGGAATCGCATAACGCAGCATCACGTTGCCGATATTAGCCACTTCGTTCTTCACTGGCGTAGTGTCGAAGACGAAGGTTTCCAGCGGGAAGTGATAGATGCTGGACTGCCAAGTGTTGAACATATCGTCCGCTTCCTTAGGATACGCTGCATCCTGACGGTTCAGCGGGGAGTTCCAGCCCCAGTTCGAGAAGCCTGTGTAGTTAGCGGCAGCAGGACCGGCGGTGAACTTCTTGTCGCCTTCCGGATTGTAGTTGCTTCCGGCGATACCGTACATAGTCAAGTCGTGAATTTCCTTGTCATTCTGCAGTAAATCCAGCAGCATCAGTGCGCGCTCAGGATTCTTGGAGGTTGCATGCACCGACATCCCGTTCTGCGTTGAGATCGCAGCAATTTTCTTTTTGTCCGGGGTAAGGTCAGCAATGCCCAGCTCTACATCCGGTTTGTCACGGCGCATTTCAGCCAGGTTAGCAGCTACAGTACCCAGATTGTGCGCATAAGAGGATACTTTGCCTGCTTTCACATCCTGCCATACATCGTTTTTGTTGCTGACTACGTTCTTGGACCACGCGCCGTTATCGGCCAGGTCTTTGTAATATTTAAGCAGGGAAGTGAATTCCGGTGTGTCATAGATGTTGAAGACTTTACCGGTTGCATCATCCAGCTTGTACGCCAGCGGCAGCAGGCTTGCATCTACCAGGTTGAAGTTGTTGTTCTGCTCCAGCAGCGTCTGATCCAGCTCATGGAATTTCCAGCCGTCTGCAGGCTTGGCACCGAATGCGGTGATGCCTTTCTCATCTTTGGCAATGGCCTTCAGATAAGTAGCATATGATTCAGCACTGTTGATTTCAGGCAGATTGTGTTTTTTGCGCAGATCCTCACGGTACAGCACCACTTTGTCCGTTACTTCAACATTGTTGTTAGGAACCATATAGAGCTTGCCGTCCACCTTGGCTTGCTGCCAGTTCACTTTCGGCATCGCTTCCCAGGTCTGTGGCATGTATTTGGTCAGCATATCATCCGTTAGCTCCAGGAATCCGCCTTTCAGCGCCTGGTCGTTATAGAAGGCCCAGTTCGCTGTATATACGAGATCGAAGTCTTCATTTGCTGCGAATTTCAGCGGGTATTTCTGGGTCCAGTCAGACCAGTCGAGGAATTCGGTTTCTACGGTAGCATTGATTTTTTCCTTGAGCTTAGTGTTCAGCTCTCCGAAGACCTTGTCATAATCCCCGGGCTGTGGCCCGAGCAGAATCATCTTGAGCTTCACTTCCTTGGAAGTGTCCGGAGCACCGGAATTTGTTGCTCCTTCCGATGTCGCCGGAGCCTTCGTAGCCTCCGCTCCTGTATTACCATTATTATTGCCGCCGCAGGCACTGAGGACCGTTCCAAGCGCCAGAATCGTTGCAAGCGTAACTGTCAGTTTCTTTTTCTTGTTCATCATGACCTGTATTTCCCCCTTAAATAATAGTTGCTTTAAGTCTTATATTGATAACCAGGTTGCCCTGTAATCATCCTTTGACTGCGCCAATCGTAAGTCCTGTTACAAAATACTTCTGGATGAACGGATACGCCAGCAGGATCGGTCCTGTAGCCACAATCGTCATGGCCATCTTCAGACTTTCGGTTGGCAGGTCTGTGTTGACCACCGCACCGGAAGCCATCATCGCCTTACGCATTCCATCCATGTTGCCTAACATTTTGTAGAGATAATACTGCAGCGGCATCAGCTCCGACTTGGAGATGAAGAGCAATGCGTTATACCAGTCATTCCAGTAGGCCAAGGCAATGAAGAGGCCAATGGTCGCCAGCGCCGGCTTGGACAACGGCACGATCAGCTGCATGAAGATCCGGAAATCTCCGGCTCCGTCAATTTTGGCGGATTCTGTAATCGCATCCGGGATGCTGCTCATGAAGGACTTCATGACAATAATATAGAAGACGTTCATCATCATCGGCAGAATCAGTACCAGAAGCGTATCCTTCAGATGCAGATAGTTGATGATCATCAGATACCATGGAACCAGACCGCCGCTGAACAATGTAGTGAAGAAGAAGAAGAAGGAGAAGCGGCTGCGCCATTTGAAATCTCTCCGGGACAGCACGTAGGCTGTCATTGACGTCAGGAATAATCCGACGATAGTACCGATGGCCGTAACGGAGATCGTCACGCCATACGCTCTGAGCATCTCAGCCGGATACTTGAACAGCAAGCTGTACGCCTCTGTCGAGAAGGCGGTTGGGAATATCTGGAACCCTTTCTCGATAATCGCGCTCTCTTCACTCAGAGAGGAAGAGATGACCAGAATGAACGGGAAGATACAGAATATGGCCAGTACCGTTAAGGTTACGTATCCGATGATGGATAGCACCATCTTGTCCCGGTTAGCAGGCTTTCTGCGTACTTCCGGTGATTTAATATTTGCAGTGGTTGAACTCATTGGGCATTACCTCCTTGTCCTAGAATAGAGCGCGATCCTTGTCGTATCGGCGTACTGCATAGTTGGCCAGCATGATGGTTGCGAAGCCGAGCAGGGATTGGTAGAATCCGGCTGCCGCAGACATCCCGATTTCATTGGATGTGGTCAGCGAGCGGAAGACGAAGGTGTCGATTACGTCTGTGGATGAGAACAGCAGGCCGTTGTTGCCGACCATATTGTAGAACATCCCGAAGTCTCCGCGGAAGATATTACCGATCGCCAGCAGCACCAGAATGATGACAGTCGGCATCAGGTTAGGAATCGTAATTTTCATAATCCGCTGGAAAATATTCGCCCCGTCAATTTCGGCGGCTTCGTACATCTCGGTGTCTATGCTGGTGATGGCGGCCAGATACATGATCGTTCCGTAGCCCAGTGTCTTCCAGGCGGAGACAATGACCAGGATAAACGGCCAGTAGGCTGCCGTATTATAGATATCCACCGGCTGCATACCGAGTCCCTTCAGCAATACGTTAACGGTACCTACATCGAAGTTGAACAGGTTGTACGCAATGGCTCCAACTACAACCCAGGAGATGAAATAAGGCAGGAACAATACCGTTTGGGTCAGCTTGCGGAACCATTTGCCCGCTACCTCGAACAGCAGGATCGCTGCGAAGATCTGAAGCCCGTTGTTCACAACGATGAATGCGATGTTATATAACGCTGTATTTCGGGTTACGCGCCAGGCGTCACCGGAATCAATGAAGAATTTGAAGTTATCCAGTCCGTTCCACGGACTGCCGAATACCCCGCCAGTATAATCAAATTGCTTGAATGCCAGCACTATGCCCGACATGGGCAGATAAGCAAATAGCAGAAAGAACAATACTGCCGGTGTCAGCATAAGAAGCAAGGATCTGTATTTCTTGACGTCATCCCAGAATCCGTGTTGTTTCTGTTTCATCTTGAATCCCCTTTCCCATTCCCATTTCTCTATAGCCTTATTATAAATAAGCGTCCTTCCGGTGTGGATTAGGGCTATCAACTAAAAGTAATACTTTTTCAACGATCCGTTTAAATATATACTTTCCAAAAAAACAAAAAACGTTGCCTCTGATTTGGAAATCAGGACTGGCAACGTTTGGTAATCATCAGCTTAGATTTTCTGCTTCTTGCGGTATTCCCCCGGCGTCATGCCGGTGATCTGCTTGAACTGCCGGTTGAAATAGATAATATTCTTATAGCCCATCCGTTCGGCTATCTCATAGATCTTAAGCGTCGGATCACTGAGCAGCTCGAACACTCTGCCTGTTTTGCGTTCGTTAACATACTCGCTGAAGGGCACCCCATACTCTTCCTTGAACAGGAAGCCCAGATAATTCGGGGTGAAGTCGAAGTGGGCGGCTACCTCCTTCAGCGTGATTTTCTTCTCCAGATTCTCCTCCACATAATTCATAATCTCGTCAATCAGCTTGCGCTTCTGCCGCTGCCGCTTCACATACAGCAGCTCCGACAGCTCGAAGAATCTCCGTCTCATCCACGACAGGATATCGTGAATCGTCTCGAACTGGAACAGGATGTCCGGCTGATGAGACTCCCACTGGAGCAGCTCATACAGATTCTCATTCTGCTGCTGCAGGTCCGCATGCAGCTTGGAGGTGATCCGGATAATCAGCTCATAGACATCCTTCTTGCCCGCATTCGTGAACAGCTCCAGCAGATGATCGTCAATCGCCACCAGATCGTACTGGATGATAGCCTCCAGCAGCTGCACAACGGTCTGTTCAATCCTTGCCCCCGGCGTCCCGCGCGGGGAGGACTCCAGATTGTCGCGGATCAGCCGGTTCTTGCCCAGCAGCCACTTCGCACTGAGTGCAGCCGTTGCCTGCTGATAGGATTCATGCAGCCCCGCCTCATCCTGGGCGTAACGCCCGACCCCGATGGTTAAGGTGCAGGGTGAGCTCCCGGCCATCTGCTTAATCAGCTCATCCAGCAGACTGAGGAAGCTGTCCTGCGGAAGGCTGCACAGAATGACGAACCGGTGATGATGGACGGGGATCAGTGTTCCCAGCTGGGCGCTCTCTACGAACGCTCTGATCAGTCCGGCCATCTGCCGCGTCTTGACCCGCGCATCCTCCTCGGACAGGTCGCGCATTTTCCATTCCAGATCATCAATCTCAATAATTGCTGTAGCCGCCCCCTTCATGAGCAGCGGATTCAGGGCACTGCGCAGATGCTGCTCCGCCGGCTCAGGCGATGCATCCTCGAACCAGCGCAGAATCAGCTCCTTGTTCACCAGGGACAGCGCCTCGGTAAATGAACGGTTCTTCTCCCGTTCCTGCTCCAGAGCGGCAGACAGGGATTCGAGCATGTCGTAGAGATCCTTGTCTTCCACAGGCTTCAATAAATAACCGGAGGCATTGATCTCAATCGCTTCCTTGGCATAGCTGAAATCCTCATGGCCGCTGATGAAGACAATTTTGACCTTTGGATGGATCACCTTCGCCCGGCGCGCGAATTCTGTCCCCGTCATAATGGGCATCCGTATATCGGACAGGATGATATCCACCCGCTCCTGCTCCATAATCTTAAGCGCATTGAAGCCGCTGTTCGCCGTTCCTACCACTGCAAGATCCAGCGGGCTGGCCAGTACTCTGCGCCGCAGCCATTCCAGATCAATCGCTTCATCGTCAACCAGCAATACATTGATACTCATCGCAATCTTGTCCTCCTGTATGTGTAACTGACCCTAAGTCTTACAGCTCCTCATCACCCTGAAGCCCGGCAGGGAGCAGCAGCCGCACGGTTGTCCCGCCTCCGTAGAAGCTGGCAATGCTCACCCCGTAAGCATCGCCGTATCTGAGCTTGATCCGCTCATCCACATTTTTCACACCGTAACCGCCTGACTGGCTCGGCCCCTGCATCATACGCTTAACCACTTCAGGACGCATGCCAATCCCGTTATCAATTACCTTGAGCTCAATATTGTCCCCCACCCGCTTGCCGGTCAGCCGGATGGCGATGGTCTCACCGAACCAGGCGTGCTTGAATATATTCTCGACAAAAGGCTGAAGCAGCAGCTTAATCACCTGCATGTGCAGAATCTCCTCGTCCACATCCACGTGCAGCGTGAAGGCATCCGCATATTTGACCCGCTGGATCTCCAAGTAAGTAGCCACCTGGTCCAGCTCCTTCTCCAGTTCAATATAGACATTGCCTTGATTGAGCGTCAGCCGGTAGAACCGGGACAGCCCCTGGACCATCTCCGTGACCTTGCCGATCTCCCCGAGATTAGCAAGGCTACTGATCGTAGAGAGCGTATTATAGAGAAAATGCGGATTAATCTGTGCCTGCAGGGCTTCCAGCTCCGCCTGCTTCTTCTGGATTCCCTGCACATACACGCTGTTGATCAGCCCCTGGATGTTGGAGGCCATATCATTGAAGGAATCCGCGATCTGCACGAATTCATCATTACCGGAGAAGCGGATGCGCTTCTGGAAGTTCCCGTCCTGGAAGGAGCGTACCAGGCCTACGATCCGGCTCATTTTGCGTCCCGATATCCGTGCTACCACATACCCGATCAAGGTCATAACCAGGAAGCTCAGACTGCAGACTGCGATAATCACACGGCGCAGGCGTCCGGCATCCTGAGTGAGATATTTATGCGGAACCATCGCTTCAATTATGAAGTTACTGCCCGGAATCTGCTCCTGCAGCCTGAGGAAGCTCCCCTCCCGGCTGCTATTATTGGCGGGACCCCGCTGGAACAGAACGTCCCCGGTGGTCTCCTCCACCAGCCGCAGCGTAATCCCTTCCTCCAGCGGGAAGGTGTCGAAGCCGCCGAACAGGTCCTCCAGCGATACCGTAATCCGCACATAACCGATCAGAGATTTGTAATCACTGAAGTTGACGAGTCTGCGTACATGCGAGAGGTTGCCCAGCTTCTGGTCCGTATCAATCTGCAGCCACAAATTATCACGCTTGGAATCCTTCAGCGAGCGATACCATGGACTGCCTGTAATATCGTCCAGCGGCAGAATGTAGTAATCGCTGGTAATGATCGGCTCATCCAGATTATCCCCGGACACAATGTTCAGATCTGGGTTCGGGGTGTAGAGCATGAAGCGGATCTTGTTCCCGAACAGCTGCAGCGGCGCGGTAATCTGGGGGATAATCTCGTCAAGCATCGTCAGATAGATCTCAAACGGCGTCCCCTTCAGCTCAAGCGCACGCTGGAACGGCTGGCTGCCGAACAGGTTGTCCGACATCCGCTGTATTTCATCCATCTGATAGCGGATATTGTTCCTCGACTGCTCCATACCTGTGCGGATGTTGGACTCGGCCATCTCTGTCCTGGAATCCGTCAGCATGGAATAGGAGATATAGCCGATGAACACATCCGTGAGGAGAACCAGCAGCAGATAAGGAATCATCATTTTATAGGTGAAAGGCATGTACTTCTTAAGCTTGGGCATCATTCACTGGACATCCTCTGCATGGAATTCGTTACAGCTATTCTATAGAACTAATATTCATATTGTAGAGCAGATTCACTCCGCGCTGTTAGCACAATGCTAAGAATGAATAGCACAAAATGAAGAATACCGGGAAAACGCAAAACAGCCCGGGGAGGATTAGGAAGCGGCTCCCCGGGCTATAAGAGATGGATCATACAGATTCATGGATAAGAACTGTTACGCCGGCTTATTTCACAGCTTCTCACTGACTGCCCCGTTCGCTGCAATCTTCGCATTGAAGGAGAGCTGGTTCAGCTTCTTGATGGTTTCTTTATTGTAGGCATCCCCCATGAAATTCGGCTGGCCGCCAATAATTTTGACCGGTGTAATGCTGCTGTTTACCCCTGACGGGTTAATGGTGAAGTTAACCAGCATGGAATGCAGGGTCTTGTCTCCGCCCCGTGTAGAACGGTTGAACACAAAGTTGCCCAGTGAATAATAGATCGGCTTATGCTTGTAATATTCAATACCCATCAGACAATGACTGTGCGCGCCCAGGATGATATCTGCCCCACTGTCGATCATCTGCTTGGCCAGCTTCCGCGCATACGCTTCCGGGTAATCCTTGAATTCCTGATTCCAGTGAATATAGACAACCGTATAGTCATTATCCTTGGCAGACTTCTTAATCGCACTTAGCAGCGGCTCTGCCGTATAAGCTGAGGCTGCTCCCGGGCTGTTCTTGCCTGCATACCAGGAAGGGTCAGACAGCACACGGCTTGTACCCAGAACGGCGATCCGCTTGCCCTTGACGGTCTTGACATACGGTTTGAAGGCTTCATCCATATTGGCACCCGCACCGGTGTGTCCAATATTGTTCTTATCCAGATGAATCAGCGTGTCCAGCATCGCGGTCCGGCCGTAATCCAGAATATGATTATTGGCTACGCTCACGCCGTCGATCCCCGCTTTACTTAATCCCGCAAGTGCCGCCGGCTTGGAACGGAAGGCGAACGTCTTGCTGGCCGCAGCCCCGCGCACAGAGACTGGAGTCTCCAGATTGGCAAAAGCAAGATCGGCCTTCTTCAGCACAGGCGCCACCTTGGCGAACGGGAAATCTACGCCATACTTGGCAATCTGGTCGCCGACAAAGCCGTCCAGCAGAATATCCCCGGCAAACGTAAGACGGATTTCCTCCTGCGGAGCAGTCCCTTGGGCACTTATCCCCGCAGCGGGGACCAGCAGAAGCAGAATCATGAATATAACAGCATATCTGCGCAACGTTCTCTAGCTCCTTTTTCTAATGTAATATAATAATGACTATGACTAGGAAATATAGAACACAACGCAGGATGCACTCGCGCTTGCCTGCTGATAGAACTCCCGGATGGCCTTGAAATACGTATAGATATAATCAAAGAATTCTTTCGCCTCATCATCCTCCATAAGGGGGTAGATTCCTTCCTCCATCATCTGCCGGAAAGGGTAGTGTTCCCTCAGCCAGGCTTCTTCTATTCCCTCCAGAGCTGAAGCAATTCAGCATGTACAGTCAGGTAATTGCCGATCATCCCCATGAGATTGTCTCCTTCTTTCTTCTGCCCTTGAAGCTATTCTACTACAATGGAAGGAAACAACCAAATGATGGGTGAATTTTGCTAGATTTGCGCTTTTTTAAGCACTGCCCGGAAGCAGCTCAGGCCGCCCCACTGGTCTGTACGCACGGCATCTGCCGGAAGATTGAAATCCGTCTCGCCCCAATACTGAAATCCGGCCTGGAGCAGAATCTCATTCATCCGCGGCAGGTTGACGGTCGGATGATCAAAGGTCAGCACCAGCAGTCCTTCTCCATTAAGCGTTCTATGAAACTCACGGACGGCCAGGACCGCTTCCTGCACAGACAGATGCTCCAGCACCGAGATACAAAAAACCGTATCAAAGCTCTCATCCTCATAAGGCAGTGAGGTCAAATCAGCCTGGGCCAAGTGCAGCCTGTTCACAGGTCCGGCCTCCACCTGACGGGCTGCAGCTGCTCCGACATCCTCGGTGATATTCTGCATAATCGCTTCATGCGACAGAATCCGGGCATCCTTATCACAGGCATAGACCTCAGCGCTATGCTCGGCAAGATAGAATTTGAGCGGATGAGAGATCCCGCAGGCGGCATCCAGCACGACATCATGCGGTGAGATGAAATGGGTACACCATTCATATTCATATGGGCGGCTCCACCAGGCTTTCGGCAAATCATAAATCAGCTTGTCACGGCGTGCATCGGTATTCACAAAAAAACGGGAGACGTAAGGATGTGTCGGCATGACCAGGACTCCTTTACTCGTGGGGATTTCGGTAGTCAGAGTATATTCACGAATCCGGGTTTCATGCTATACCTGGGTTATAACCTGACACTGCTTATACACAAACAGGCACCATCCTCTATGGACAGCACCTGTTCCGGTATGAAGAAATATTCTGATAGATACTATTAGTTCTCTCTACACGTAATAGCTAAGCAGCTTTGCATCGACGCCGTGCCTGGCGATCAATCCGTCCAGCATCTTGGACCAATCCTGGTCAACTGTGCATAATTCAGAATGGGCTTCGAACCAGGCAACCGACCGTTTCACCCCTTCAGCGAACGGCACAGTAGCGGCGAAGTCAGGAACGAGACGCTTGATCTTGCTGTTGTCGAACACACTGCTGACCGCCTGATCCCCGATCAGCCCGTCCGCTGTTCCCGGCGGGGTATTCGCAGCGATGAAATCCGTAGACATGTGTACAACCTTCGGCTCACGGCCGGCTGCCTCCCCGATGGCCGCATAGATCTGATTCCAGTTCAGTACCTCATCCGAGGTAATATGAACCGCTTCTCCAATCGCCTCCTGAAGTCCCAGCAATCCAACGAAGCCTTTGGCAAAATCCGTATTATGCGTCAATGTCCATAGAGAGGTACCATCGCCATGGATAACGAGCGGCTGGCCCTTGCGGATGCGTTCCACCAGAGACCATGGATGGCTCCAGCTGGTCAGCGCCGCCGGAATAGCTGTATCTCCGTACGTATGGGATGGACGGACAATGGTCACCGGGAAGCCGCTGCTCTGATACGCTTCCAGAAGCAGCTGCTCGGAGGCAATCTTATCCCGGGAATACTGCCAATAAGGGTTCACCAGCGGAGTCTCTTCGGTAATCAGATAATTACGCTGGGGCTTCTGATATGCGGAAGCCGAGCTGATATAGATATACTGCTGCGTCTTGCCTGTGAACAGATCAATATCTGTCTGCACATGCTCCGGCGTAAAGGCAATCCAGTCCACAACAACATCGAAGTCATGCCCCTTCAGCGCCTCGGCTGCCTTCTCTTTGTCACGGATATCGCCCTGAATCACCTGAGCGCCCTGAGGCACGAAGCCGCTGCGCTCTCCACGGTTGAACAGATACAGTTCTATTCCCCGTTCCACTGCCAGCCGGGAAACCGCCTGACTGATAAGTCCCGTACCTCCGATAAATAGAACCTTCATCTGTATCCTCCCTCTCTCTTAACCGATAATTTCTTCAATTCGGGCCAGTATATCCTCATTCAGCTCAATGCCGGAAGCCTTTACATTCTCCTCCACCTGCTCCGGGCGGCTCGCGCCGACCAGGGCACTGGATACATTCGGCTGACGCAGAATCCAGGCCAGTGCCAGATTGCCTACTGAGATATCCAGTTCAGCGGCCACCTTGCCCAGCTCCTGAACCTTCGTAAGCTTCTCCTCCGTAATTCCTTTGCGCATCCAGTCGAGCCGGGCAGCCCGGCTGTCTGCCGGAATCTCGGAGACTGAGCTGTATTTGCCGGTCAGCAGGCCTTGAGCGAGCGGAGAGAACACAACTTGTCCGATTCCCTTGCGCTGCCCAAGCGGGATAATCTCCTTCTCGATATAACGTTCGAACATATTATAGACCGGCTGATTGACCACGATATGATCCAGCAGATACCGGTCGGCAACCGCAAGGGCTTCGGTCATCTGCGCCGCTGTCCATTCGCTGACTCCAACATAGAGCACCTTGCCCTGACGGACCAGATCATCCAGCGCCCGCAGCGTCTCCTCGATCGGGGTCTCCGGATCATACCGGTGACAATAGAGCAGATCCACGTATTCAGCGCCCAGCCGCTTCAGGCTGGCATGGCATTGCTCGGTAATATGCTTCCGGGACAGGCCGCGGTCATTGGGACCGTCGCCCATAACCCCGAACACCTTGGTCGCCAGCACGTAGGATTCGCGCGGATAGCTGCTCAGGGTAGCTCCCAGCACCTTTTCCGCCGCCCCCTTCTCATAGACATTCGCGGTATCAAAAAAATTAATGCCCAGGGAGTAAGCGGTTTCAATGGCCTTAACGGCATTGTCCTGCTCCACATATCCTCCGTAGGTCAACCAGCTTCCCAGGCTAATCTCACTGACCTTAAGTCCGGTCCCACCTAATCTGCGGTATTTCATTAATCCTCTGCTCCTCTCTGAATCCGGCAGTTCCCACCAACCGGTTGCTATATGCACCTATTCATTCTAGAACAATTTGGTAGAAATAGAAAGCGGAGCGGACGGCGGGACCATCTGGTTACGCTCCATGAGTGCCCACAATTGCCCGGATAGCTCTGTTGCTGAATACGGCGTTGCACGCGTAACCAGCTGTTCGATCATGCCGGTCATTGCCACAGCCAGAAATTGCACCAGGATTCCCTTGTCCATCATCTTGTTAATGCCGCCCATATCCATCTGTTTGTCGAATCCCCGTATCAGTACCGCCTGCAGACGATTTCGGAACGCGGGAACCCCTTGGTTAGCCAGCGCCGCTGCATAGAACGAAGCATGCTCATCGAGGTAACGGAACGTATAGTGCAGAGCCGCCTCAGTAGGAAACAGCGCCTGTTCGCCGCACGGCAGACAGCTGTCAATCAGCTTGACAAAATGTGTCCTGATGCACTGGTCCAGCAGATCGTATTTGTCGGTATAATGCGAATAAACGGTGCCCCGGCTTACATTGGCCCGCTCGGCTATTTCGTTTATCGTAATTTGTTCGAAGTTCTTCTCTGCAATCAGCTGGATAAAGGCTTCAATAATAGCCTCCTGCGATTTACGTATCCTTCTATCCATAAATAACCCCTTCTTCGCCCCGTTCGAATTGATTTGAACACTTCTACAGATTCTGTACAATACTGAACACATTCCGAAATTCTAGCAATTGATGCAGCTATACCACACTGGTAGGATCATTATAGTGAACGTCTACCCGTAAATCAACAGAGGCTCAAAATACACGGATCGGAGGATTTAGCTATGCATGCAATTGCTATTCAGCATTATGGTAATCCCGAAGTATTCACAGAAGAGGTACTCCCTACTCCCGCTATCACCGAGACTCAGATGCGCATTGAAATGTACGCCACAACTGTCAGTTCCGCTGACCAACTGGTGCGCTCAGGCGCATTCGAGGAGTTGATGCAGCTGCAGTTCCCCCATGTGCTGGGAGTAGAAGTAGCCGGAATAGTGAGGGCGATTGGGAAAAATGTGTCACGGCTGAAGGTGGGCGACCGCGTCATGGGGCTCTCCAGGTCCGGCGGCGGTTACGCAGACTTCTTAGCTCTGGAAGAGAACTCAGCGGTTGTTATTCCGCCTGAGCTTTCCTTTCAGGAAGCTGCCGCCCTGCCCGCCTCTGCCTTGTCTGCCTGGCAGTCCTTATTCCAGTACGGCAAGCTGCACCCGGGCCAACGGATTCTTATTCACGCTGGCGCTGGAGGTGTAGGACATCTTGCGGTGCAAATGGCCAAGCAGCACGGCGCCTATGTCCTGGCCACCGCCCGGGAGTATAATCATGAATTTGTGCGGCAGCTTGGAGCCGATGAGGTTATTGACTACACGACCACTGATTTCGCAGAAGCAACCGGCACAGTAGATATTGTATTGGATATGGTGAGAGAAACTTCCATTAATGCGGACACTGGATTAGGAGCAACCGAACAGAAGAACCTTCAGATTCTGCGGGACAACGGCAGGCTAATCTCCCTGGTAGACCCGATGATCACCACCCACCCCAAGGTTCGCGGAATCGAGGCCCAGTTTGCCTATATCGAGCCGAACCCAAAGGATCTGGCTTCCATTATCCAGCAAGTCCGCGAGCATAAGCTTAAGGTGCATGTGGAGGAGATTTTCCCGTTTACAATGCAGGGGATAGTAGGTGCGCATAATCATTATGAGACCCGGAAGGTTCGGGGGAAATTAGTGATTCTGAGACAGGGATAGAACATTATACAGAACCAGACTGTTATGTCGTACTTGGAGTGCAGATAGACTCCAGATGAACATTCAGCACCCGGATCACACGTTGTTTATTCATCCTGTCAGGCTCCAGCATGGCATGAAGGGCCAGGCCGTCAATCAGAGCATACAGCCGTTCAGCTTCATCCCCCTTATCCAGCCCCTGCTTAAAGAGTGCGTGCTGATCCAGGTAGTCAATAATCTGCACAATCAGCGGATAGATCGCATCATTAAGCTCAACAGGCTTCTCCCCGCCAGTCTTGAGATGGAAGGTAAATGCGAACCATACCTCCATCTCAGCCATGCTGCTGTCGTCTGTAGGGAGCAGCTCCAGCAGCACCTTCATAATCTGCTCCCGCGGAGGAAGCTCCGACTGCATAATGTCCACAATCCTCGCTGTTACGCGCTCCTTCACCAGATTCATAGCGAACTCCAGCAATTCTTGCTGGGTAGAGAAATAATGGCGCAGCGCACCCAAGGATACACCCGCCTCGGCAGCAATATTACGCACCGTAGCCCCTTTGATTCCCTGCCGGATAATGACCCGCCAGGTGGCTTCAGCAATATTCGATTTTCGTTCGGAATGATCTACAATTTTTGGCATGACCATATTGTAGCATACCCGAAATAATAAGCACAATTTAAATAATACGGTTGTACTATTTAAAGACCGCTGTTATACTTCGACTAGGCTATAACTACTATCAACAATAACAAGGGGTGCTATATGAATCTGGTGGCATGGGCGATTGTGACCTGTGAGGTCTTGTTCTGGGTGGTCATTCTTGCAGGCTTTACAGCACGTTATATCTTCAAGCGGCCTACACTGGGGCTAATTTTCCTGGCGATGACTCCGGTCCTCGATATCCTACTGTTACTGATTTCCGGCGTGGATTTGGCACGGGGCGCTACCGCTACGACAGCCCATGCGCTTGCGGCTGTGTATATTTCTGTGTCTCTTGTATTCGGTAAAAGCATGATCGCTTGGGCCGACGAACGCTTCCGCTACTATGTTACCAAGCAAGGGACGAAGCCGGCCAAGCGTTACGGCATGGACCATGCCAAGCATTATTTCAAGGGCTGGGTGAAGCACTTGCTCTCTTTTGTGCTCGCTGCCGGTATTCTGTATGGATTGATATTGTGGATCGACGATGCCGCCCGCACGGAGACGCTGTTAAGTATCCTGACTGTATGGTCCGTGGTGGTCGGCATTGACCTGATTATCACTGTTACCTATTTCATCTGGCCCAGACAGGCCAAAGGTTCGAGCTAAGCTCCGGCAGGAGCAGCTGGTTCATCGAAAAAAAGCCGGCTTATATGCCGGCTCTTATATTTTTCACCGTCCGCTGTTCCAGTGAGAAATGCTTGTAGATTCTATCCCCGCCATCGCCAGTAGGGGCCTGCGCCAATAACCCAACCTTGACTGTGTCTCCCACCGGAAGGTTAAAGAAACGCATCATGTCAAACCGTACGCCGTCGGTCGAATAATGAAAAGCAAAGGCATTCCCGGATCTGGCGGCCTGCAGCCATACCTCATTGCCCTCAATATTGCAGCCGTTCGCATCATCCGAGGTCTGGTTCGTAACTACGCTGACCACTGCGTGGGTATCAAAATCTGTCAGCTCGAAGCAAGCCTTCGCCCAGACCGACAGATCCTGCATAATCATAATGGAAGAAGAATCGTACGTGTCCCGGAAGTCATGACTCACCTTCACCCGCAGCACGAAATCCCCGGATACTTCAGTATAGAAGAAAGGCGCGTTGGTCAGACTCTCAGGCGTCAGCCCTTCTTCCGCAACCGCCCCGTTATTGCAGAAAAAATCACTGTTAGCAGTGGCCTCTATTATAATACTGTCATCCTCAAACCTGATGTTCCCCTCATTCATCCATTGGTACGCTGCGAAATCAGTCTTAGTCATTTGGTAGTCCTCCTATTTTTGGGAAATTCAAAATATACTACTATTATATTTCGATTCTCACATAATTTACACCTCAAACTCATTCAAACCCGTCTATCTCGATAGGATTCATGGTTATAAAATTGTCATACCATCCATTTAAGGGGATATGCGCCCCATTTACTATATCTAAACTATTTATTTTAAGCACGAACATGCCTCCTCTTTCGAGTATTCTAAATAATGGATCATATATTCTTAAATACTCATATTTATCTGGATTTTTATCAGCATACATAGCAAGATGTAAATAATACTGAACAATATTTTTTACATATGTATTCTCTCCTAAAAAATCCAAAACTTCCAAGCTACAATACTCCGAAATATCTATTTCGTCTTTGTCGCCTAATAGCTTTGCTATATTTGCAGCCAGAGGTTTTATCGGCCTAATCCCCTCCTCTTTAAAAAAACAAGCTAATCTCCGTAAAAATTCACAAGCCAAATCAGCCTGTACTTCTGGTGAATTTCCACCAGCCAAATCCCAGTTAATACTATTGATTCTTTCTTTTGCATCAATTAAATACATAGCTTAACCTTCACTTTTTGAGTAAGTCTGCTCAAATCCTCAATATCTTCCATCTCTAACTCATTGGCTAATTTATCAATATTAAAATCCTTAATAATATTTTTCACTTCATCGAGGATTCGTTGTGAGACTACACCTTTATCAATTTGTAAATCTGCTAGGCAAACATAAAATATAATATTCTCAACTTCCCCCTCCTCTATAACATTGGATAACTCGTACAAACATCTTCCTCCTGCTTGGAGAGTATTTAGTCCATCACTTATTGAATTATTAAAAACTTCACGTATGTATTTACTAAATTCTGTATAACTCCAATCTTTCATATGTTCCCCCTCTTCTCCCCATTCATCAACTTTTGATTATATTTTTCAATATCCTGCAAAACCTTCTTAGCATCCTCGGCTGCTAATTCTTGCTTTAAGGTTGTGGAGGAAATATCAATAATACTATTTAATTCAAATTGTATATCTTCTCTAATATAATTTTTTTCAAGAGAAAGAAGAGCAACTGTCAAATAAACAACTAGTTTTTCAACGTTACTCCTTAAGATTCCACGATGATATTCAACAAGCAATTTTTCTGTGACTTGCGATAATGATAAGCCTTCCTTCAAAAATTCTTCAAAATCTTCCGCAATAAACTGTTCAAGTTCTTTATAATTCCATAGCACTTTACTTCACCTCTACTTCATTCACCTAGAGACAGAAATTTTCAATTAAAAGTTAAGGATGGTTTTTTCAATAAACAAAATAAAAAGCAAGTCCATTATGATATTGTATATCGATAGAGGACCTGCTTTGCGTAAAGAAATAGCAAAATTGTTTCTCAGAAAATTCACAATACAATAACAACTTACTTTACTAATTCCCACTATTATCTTGGTCAATTTTATCTAAAGCTTCATCACTTATCTCTTATGAAGGAATTATAATCAACAGGTAATTCTTTAAGTGAAATTAACACATTATTAATTCTTGTAGTCAAATCAGTAAGATCTTCAATTGATATAAGTCCTGATAACTCATTGGGATTATAATTGATTAATAATTCCTCAATAGAATTTAAATTGCCGATAAAAACTTTTTGGTGCGACAAAATTATTTCACCCATCGCTGTAGAAACTATAATATCCTCTAATATCCCTTCTTTTCGAACTGTCTCAAAATCATAGGATGTTCTTGCAAGGGCAAGTTGATCACTTAAATTTTGTTCAAGATAATTATTGTAATTTCTATTCACTGCTTCAAATAGCTCTTCATATTCCCAATCGTCCATAAAGTGCTACTCCTTCTTGCAACTCCAGATTATTAAGATAGTTATTTCGATCTAAGATACCCTAAAACGATAAAACAACTCTGTAACAAACCTTATTTTTACAGCTTTATTCAAACCCGCCCAGGTGTGGTGGTGTTAGTTTCATAAGCACCTTTTGTACCTACGTTAATTATATCCTCCTTGTCTTCCCATCCGCTCTGTCCAAATTAGCTTCACTAATATCTTGCTTCGTAACTTGTAACTCACGCCAATAATTTAGAGGATAAGCCGAGGTACCAACCAGCATTTCGCCTTGTCGGATGTAGAAACTTCCACCTCGTTCTATAAAATTTAACATCGGCTCGTACAAATCCCTATATTCGTTCGCTTCATCAACACCCTCATCTACTAATGAACAAATTTCTAAATGGTAATAACATATTGCTTTTATGTACAAATTATTAATGTCTTCGAGAATTGGACAAGCTTTCATTATATCGATATGAATGCTTTTTTGAAGAATGCTAGCAATACGAATTAATGGGTAGTTATCAGTACTAATAGATAATGTATCCAGCACTACATTAATCCTCCTAAAATATTCACTAATTAATACGTGATGCGATTCACAAAATTTATTCCCTGCCTTTTCAAAATCGATTAAGGATATACGGTTTACAGCATTATTGAGTAGTTCCCCCACCTAACGTCACCTCGCTCATTTAAACAAATTTTTAAAATAGTATTCTTCATATCCAGGAAAAGTCCAGTTTGGTTGAGAGGGGGCATTCTCATGCGCACCGGGTGGATACCCGTCAAATCTCCCCTTTAGTTCGTTCCATGATTCAAGCGTTCGATACTTTTGACCTGCTGCCATATAATTTCGTTCTGTAAGCTCGTGCGCTGCTAATTGCTGGAACCATTCTTTTTGTTTAGCAGATAAATCCCCTTGTTGAGCTATTCTCCAAGCAAAGGCAATCTCATCATCGGCAGCGAATCGTTCAAGTCTAAACTCTATTCCACCTGGTTGAGGAATTTGATGTTTGCAAAAAAACAAATGCTTCTTCATAGTTTTTATTTCCGCAATACTTAGTCCTGTATTTTGTGCCAAATTCTCAATGTCCTTCATTTTCATATTTCTTATTGCTGCATACTCAGCTTCTGCTGCACTATCATAATCCTTTATTCCAGAACCAGTAAATCTCTTGCTTTGAATTGTTCCCCCAACCCCTCTAACCCCAGGATCGAAATCCTCCAGCAAAGGTTTCGCGGGCCCCATGCCCTCTACCTCATCCAACGCTTTCATCTTACCAAAAGAGCTTCCAGTTATTCCAGCGTCAGGCTCTATTTGTCTGTTCTTTTGCGTTCCGGTCTTTACATTAACGGTTCCCGTTCCGAAGACTTCGCTAATCCGGTCTGCACTCGCTGCTCCACGCAAGACGGACTCGAACTCGCTGGAGAGATCACTGAGTACGAATTGCTGCTCGATTTGCATCCCATAGAATTGGGCGGAGAGCACTTGCTCCAGTTGCGTCTTGGGCTGCGGTTTCTCTCCTGTAAATAGTTCAATGAGCGGGTCCACCATGTATTTATCGATAAAATCCTTTTTGGCCGGCTGACTCTCCCAATCTGCCAAATCTGGCATGATACCTCCTGCATGTATAGCCTGCAACTGGCCTTTCGCCCACCCGCCTTTATCTCCAGGCTCCATGGCCATCCGCAGCAGCAGCAGATAGGATTCATTCTTTGGCAGCGGCACACTCTTTGTTAAGATGGAGGGATCGTAATCACATGCCTGAAGCGTCGGTTGCTTGAAGCACATACTCAGGTCTTTACCCACTGTATAGTGCACTTCATCTATCCCCAGCGAAGCCAGTGTCTGACGCGCTTCTTCTGCCTGTAGATGCACTGCATTCATCTGACTCTTGTTCCCAAAGCTCTCGTAGACTTTATAAGCCATTTGTGCCTTAGCAATCTGATCCCGTGCTGTGAAGATATCCTTAAGCTTGCTCTGCGCAGCAATAGCTCCCAAGCTTCCCGGCCCTGAGGTTTGGATGGTCAGCCGGAGCTGCTTCACCGCAGGATCGCTATCCAGCTCATCCCGTCCCGGTAGGGCAGCGAACGAACGGATTAGATTCGTAGCCGCATTGTGCGCAGCAGGCGGGATTGAACTCCGTCCCCCCACCTCTTGTGCTCCATACCTCCCGAGCATCCCTGCAAATAAACTAAACTGCTGTGTCACCTGGTCCGCATTCCGTGTATTCTCCGCCTGGAGTCCTTCGACACCCCTAAGGGCAGTTCGGATAATATCCTCCAGCTTCTCTGCTTCTACGGTTAATTCGTTCATTAGCACTTGGGCTTTCATCAGATGGGCTCCCACTGGAATACCGCTCCAACTCCCCGCCTGGCCTTTCATCTGCAGATACAGCCGGTTCGTATCTTGACTCACCTGTCCGATCTTCGTCTGCAGACGCCGGACCTGATCGGTATCAAATATAAGCTTTGCTGAAGCCATATGCTTCCTCCCCGCTTGCAGCTCATAAAATTAGCTATGCAGCGTTCTGCATAGCTAATTGCCTTCTTATGTAGTAAAGCTCATGGAGTATGGGTATGAATGAATCATTTTAGAAGCCGGATTGCGCCTTAATGACTGCCTGCGACAGCTCTTTGTATTTATCGGATACATTGTTCATGTGATCTCCCAAACCCTTCAGTGCCTCAGAGAACTGTTTAAACGTTTTGTCCATAGCATTAACTTTTTCCGTGAAATTCTTGGCAGCAGCGTCATCCCATACCTGATTAAGGTTCTGCGTGGTAGTTTTTACGTTTTTAATTAAGGTGTCGAAATCCGCCTTTTGTTTCAGGATCACACTTGCCTGCTTCTTCAATCCTTCATAGTCCAATGTAACTTTAGGGCTTGCCATAGTTAACCGCTCCTTTGATTAATTTTTTTTATATAAAAATGAATTTGAAAAGTCCTGTAACTCTATGAGAAATTCCAAATTCATTAATATAGCATCAGTTTGCTCTTCCATTATTATCGGTCAACGGACTCAATTATCTTATATATAATCCCTTTAAATATTATATTTAACTACTAAGTAATTTAATTCAATATCTTATCTACCCTGCCCCAGATAATCATTACGCACCGAGAAATCTGATTCGAAGAGCATAATATCCCCGGATGAAAAGTAAAAGGTCTGTCCCCGTTCATCTGTAGCGCCTGTCATCTGTCCCTCGATCGCCCACATATTCGCAATCGGCGCCTTGTAACCCAGAATCCGCGTATCCGCATCTCCGTTCTTGAAGGTGTAGATTTCAAACTTCACAAGGATGTAGCCGCCGGTTATGAATTCGGGCTCATGCCCGTCCAGTGCCCCCCCGTAGTGATTCGCAAGATTGAGCAGGTTCGTTCCTTTCGGCAGGATATACGGGGCAATGGGCAGGTTATACTCGCCATACCAGTGCTGAACACTGCGGACAGCCGTAATTGGATCAACTTCCACCGGGATGTCTGTTGGACCCACCAAGGTACGGGATTTGTAGGGCAGGACTTCCAGATTATAACCTTCTCCAATGTTGGTTTTGCGCTTCAGATATTGCGGGTAGAATTTGATCCACGGCTTCTTCTCCCGCTCCTCCTGGGTGAGTATATAGTTATACTCGTAGCTGGCTGAAGTGGATAGCTCACCATCCGCAATATTCCGCAAGCCATCTGCCAGGCGGTAAGTACGGCTATAGCTAAGCTTGTCCTTAGCAGAGCCCACCCCAATCATCTTATTCTGCGACCCGGAAATGTCATAGTACAGATCTACAGGGGCCGCAGCACCTCCGGTCTTCGGGATGAAGTAGAAGCTGGGTTCAATCCTTATCCCCTCGCCCGGCTGCCACAGATTCCCGATGGTCCGAAAATCAAACAGAAAGGAATACCCGTTATGCGGTACCGTCAATTGCTCCGTGGGATGAGAGCCCTTGCGGATCGGCAGCTGCCATTGTGGCTGTCCGCTCAAAGCCGTGGGATTTCCGTTTTCATCATTGCCGCCGGTATAGTACATTGCAGTACTATGCGCAAGAGTGCCCGTTCCTTTACGAAATACCTTTTCAAACCGGAAATCACCAATGTCCCAGATTCTAAAATCAAACAACCGGCCCACCACACCCACGTTGAAGCTTTCCGCTGCACAGTAATTGACAAGATCTCCATTCAGGTTCTGTTGACACAGATATTCACCGTCTGACGGAGCATTAATTGCCCAGGACTGCGTACGCACAGTATAGTCCCCTTCATTCACCCAGGTCGGCAGGGTAAAAGTCATAGCTGGAGTGCCAACCGGAATAGATATCCAGGTATTGTCGGGATAGTATTGTTTGCCATGAAACACCCCGAACGGAAATTGAATACGTTTATCCTTCGTATATTTACCGTAGTCCCGGTTGCCATACCCCGGAATCCCCAGATGCTGACCACTCTCCGTAAAATATACGGTGAAGGGCCGGTCCAGAATCAGCACTGTCCGTGTCATATCCGGCGCCATCCGCTGGTCGAACGGCCGGTTGTCATCAGGAAGCTGGGAGTAATTGACGACTGGGGTATGGACTGTCACGGAGTTAATCGGGGAAATGGGATACTCCTTATCCCCCTCTCCATCCACATTTTCGGGTAGCATAGTGTAATAGATTGTCCCCGTACTGATTGTATCTGCCCGGTTAAGCAAGTATCTGTTAATCATCAGCCCGCCTTCATAGAGCACTTCGTCTCCGATCATGGGTGGATCTGGAATCCTTCCCGGAGCGGGTCCGGTTCCCTCAGCAACACTATCATCCATAATCGTCTCCCCGTTAAAGACTAGACGGTCATTCTGAACCTCAGGATCTTCGGTTTGGCTTTCTGCCAGCTCTTTGAGTGTTGCTGTATCATCAACATCATTTTCAGTTGGCTCGTGATCGCCTCCATCCACTACATCCGGTGTAAATGTTAAACTCCCTGTCTCTTTAGGAACAACATGGTCCTCAACCTCTGTGCTATTGGCAAGATCAACTACAGGCTCTTCATAATTGTTGGGGTATAGGGTCACTTCCCCTCCAGGCAGTGCATAGTTTGCCATTCGAGCCTGTTCAATTTGATAGACAGATAACTTGTCTACTTGCCAGTAAGCATATTCTCTTGGGGTCAAGTCAAAGGTGTACGTTTTTTTGAAAGATGAACTTTTAGGCAGCGGCAACTGGGGAATCGTTGTATTATCAGGCCCCGGAAGATCCGGCTGCGCTTCCTCCCACTTCGTAGGGTAAGTGACTTCTACTTTGCAGGAGTAGCGGACTTGACCTTTCATATTGGCAAAGGTATGGTCAAACAAATAATTTCTGCCCCAGACATTAGCATATAAGCTCTCTGAAGTAGGAATGCCTATAGGTGCTTCAAAATGAATTCCATTCGCTGAATCGTCACCCTTAATGACTCCATTCGCGCTAGGCTCCATAAAGGATGTTTGCGGCGATCCGGCGGTGCTAGGCGGTTCAATGGTAAATGTGCATTCACCGGATCCTTCTCCTCCACCCGGATCCGGAGGGGTATTTACTTTTTTGTAACTGGCTACCATATTAACTCCGCCTACATACACCTTAAAGTTACGCTGAACTAAACCTGGATCATTTGCAGATTTGCGCTGAATATATAGCTGTTCGCCTGATCTCAGAACCGGTGAAAGCCAAGATTGGTCAATCGCATAGGACTGTCCTCCAGATTCAACGGTTAGCGGGAAAGATTTGGTTATAGTAAAGCCCGCCTTATAATTACCGATTAATTGTTTACTTACGACCGTCCCGTTGGAAAGCTTAAGAATCATAGTAACGGGATAATCTTCCCCTTCAAAAGGTACAGTGACATCAAAATATTGTCTGAAATCTCCGGGATTGGCCCAAGATTCTGCATGCCTGATATCGTATAACGTATGGTAGGGACCTGATACCTGGATTGGGTTCGACCTTGGGCCTGTGACTACGCGCATAATGGCACTGGCATATAAAGGAGTACCTTCAGAGATGACTTGTTCCGCTTTTGCTTTACCGATAGCATCCAGAACCTCGGCTTTGGTCCAAGCAAAGTTTGTAGTCACCTTTCCATCAGCAATAGTTTCCGATTCTATATGTCCTCCGCCGGAATCCTGCAATTTAAACCGTTTGTTAACCGGTAATGATGTTGGGTCACATTGCTCCCCACTTCCGGAACCGTTACAGGTTGGCTTTGTATGAATGTACCAGCCTACCGTTTGAAAGCGGATGCTTGAAGTGGCTTCATTAGAGGATGTTATATACTTAAACGCCCCATCTTTAAACTTAGCAGTAAAAGCAGCCTCCGCAATATCTAAAAATGGAGTCAGTAACAAAGAAGTTAAAAATAAAGATATTAAACTAACGAGACACTTGTTCCGCATCTTCCATCACTTCACTTCATACTTAATAGAATTTTCAAACAAACTGGAAAATGCATCTAATGCGATGTGCTCAAATGGGTCCCCATTATAGTAATTTGTGGACACAGATATATCTGCGTAACCCTCATACCAGACTCCCTTTTTTAATCTCTCATTGTTCATATAGTGTGTGGTCGAAAAATACTCATCAAGCATCAAATCTTTATACTCTGTAAAACTATTAATTCTGAACCGGAACTTGGACCGGACACGATAATCCCCAGTTCCCGGATAATACATGACCGAAGGCTCCGGATCGAGTGACCCTTCAATCTGAATTCTGTTCTTCTTCACCCATTCGGCATATTTTCTGATATCATCTTCCCGGATAGATACGGACTGATTCTCATACTTAAAGACTTCCCGGGCATAACTTGCCGGATTGATGGTCTTATAATCAACATTTAAGCGTAGATTATATCCGATATTCATCCGGTTTATGACCTTTGCTATACCTTCACTTGTCACTTCTTTAGTAGCATACAATTTTGCCCCAGTGTCAGCTTCCTTGGCAACGTAATTTTTGGTATTTTTCATCTCATACATCTCATTTGGGATGTCTTCCAGAATATAAGGGTAGTCCTTATAATTCTTCGGCAGGTTTGTTGTACGAATTTTTCTGCCGAAATCGTCCAGCTTGCCAAGCTCTTTGCCTGGTGTATGAATATGTACGCTTTGAATCAATTCATCTACTTCAACTTCTGCACCCAGAAGATCGCTGACAACCGTTAGGGGTATCATCGTCATCCCGTCTTTCTGTACTACTTTGGCTCCGAGAGCTGTAGGCACTCCGTTTACTTTGGCATAGGAAGAACCTACAGTAAGGATAATATTATTCTCCTTCTGCTTAAGGGTTAGCACCTTCGTAGCTGCGTTCCAGCTCGATTGTGTCCCCAGTTTACCGGAGATGATGCGGAATGGGAGCATCGTCATTCCATTCTCTGCATAGGGATATCCTGCCGATAACGGGGATTTGATCCCGTCAAAAATCACGCTTACCGCCTGGGATGCCGTTCCTTCAGCCCCCGCAGTATTCATCGTCAATACCATGCTAACCATTACACTCATTCCTATGATTAAGCTTTTACTGATGCTGAATAATTTCATTTCAATTCTCCTTTGCTAATGGACCACTCATTCATTTTTATCGGTTTGAATTGTAGGAACAAGATCAAAAAAATAACGAGGATAAACAATATTATATTTATCATTGTTATGATTTTTGATCGTTTTTTTATCAATGCTTCTCCACCTCTCTTAATACTGAGTACGATTAGGGCCTGCTATTTTTAAGATTTCATTTCGTAAGGAATAGAAGGCAGAATAAGACGGAACGGCCACACGAATATATATGCCTGAAGTATTCTTCCACCCACTTTTAGGTAAAATAGTCATTGGTAAATCGAAAGGTATTTTTTGAAATACAAGTGCTTGAGCATTTAAATGTCCATTGACAAAAGCCACTCGCTCATAATAATTATCAAGACCTGAGAATTCGGCTGTAAAATCACCTATTGGTGAATAACGTTTAGTATCATTATTGAAGTTTACATGGCCTTTAGAATAGAGCAAGTAACTATTCAAATATTCCCCAGCAATTTTTATCCCATCCGGTGTATTATCAGTAGTGTTTTTCCATTTTAAAGTAGCTACATCAGGAATCCGAGCTAAATTCGGATCATTTTTATCAGCTAAGTCAATGACAAGCAGTTCATCTAGTTCGGCGCTATAAAGACCATCCTTAGAAGTGATTTTCATCTTATCTTCTTTCCAAAGATCGGCTGCATTTAAATCCTTCACAGGATCACCAGTCGTCATAATCTCCGGCATGACCGTAAAAATATTCGTTTTGTGCCAGACCAATTCTGCGCTTCCAACGGCGTACTTATCTATAGGCAGCTTACCTCCGCCTTTAACCGTCAACACGCGCTCGACAGTAACTACTGCTTGGGCTCTAGTGGTATTTTCCTTTTCTCCAAGCTTGCCTGCGCCCAGTCCAGAGATTAAGCCCGTCTTCGTAGCCAGATACATCCACTTGTCATCTTCTTTCGTCTCTAATCCAGTCGCACGGGCAGCAATACGTGCCATCTCCTTGCGAGTTATTTTCGCGTTCCATTCCAGCTCCGAATTAGCAAAATCACTGGTAACGTACAGCTTAGCCTGTTCCGCAGCATTGACGTAGCCTTCATACCATTTCCCTTCCGTCGGCTCCACAGTTTGACCAGTGGCAGTCACGATCATCTTGATGAATTCTGCACGGCTTACATTCGCGTTCGGCATAAATAGTCCGCTGGGATATCCAACTACAATGCCTTTTTTTACTGCCGAGTCAATTCCGCCTTTCGCCCAATGATTAGCCGGAATATCACTGAATTGAACAGAATCTGCCCTTACTCCGGAGGCTGGGAATGAAGCTAGGCCTGTAGCCAGCAGTACCAGAACAACCATTGTTTTTTTGATGCTTTTCACTAGATTATTATTCATAGATAACACCCTCTCAAATCAATGTTTATAGACTTATCTAGCCGCATCTTCCATCACTTCACTTCATACATAATTGAATTTTCAAACAAACTGGAAGTTGCACCTACTGTCATATGATCGAATGGGTCTCCATTGTAGTAATTCGTGGATACCGCTATATCTGCATACCCTTCATACCAGACTCCCTTTTTTATTCTCTCATTGTTCATATAGTGTGTGGTCGAAAAATACGCATCGAGCATCAATTCTTTATACTCTGTAAAACTATTAATTCTGAACCGGAACTTGGACCGGATACGATAATCCCCTGTTCCAGGATAATACATGACTGAAGGCTCTGGATCGATTGACCCTTCAATCTGAATTCTGTTCTTCTTCACCCATTCAGCATATTCTCTTATATAATTCTCACGAATGGATACGGATTGATTCTCATACTTAAAGACTTCTTGGGCAAAACTTGCCGGATTGATGGTCTTGTAATCCACATTTAAGCGCAGATCGTATCCGATATTCATCCGTTTAATGATCTTTGATATACCTTCACTTGTCACTTCTTTAATAGCATACAAATTCGCCCCAGTGTCAGCTCTCTTGACAATATAATTTATGGTATTTTTCATTTCATACATTTCATTTGGGATGTCTTCCAGAATATAAGGGTAGTCCTTATAATTCTTTGGCAGGTTTGTCGTACGAATTTTTCTGCCAAAATCGTCCAACTTGCCAAGCTCCTTGCCTGGCGTATGAATATGTACGCTTTGAATCAAATCATCCACTTCCACTTCTGCACCCAGAAGATCGCTGACAACCGTTAGGGGTATCATCGTCATCCCGTCTTTCTGTACTACTTTGGCTCCGAGAGCTGTAGGCACTCCGTTTACTTTGGCATAGGAAGAACCTACTGTAAGAATAATATTATTCTCCTTCTGCTTAAGGGTTAGCACCTTCGTAGCTGCGTTCCAGCTTGATTGTGTCCCCAGCTTGCCGGAGATGATGCGGAATGGGAGCATCGTTATTCCGTTCTCTGCATAGGGATAACCTGCCGCCAACGGAGATTTGATCCCGTCAAAAATAACGCTTACCGCCTGGGATGACGTTCCTTCAGCTCCCGCCGTATTCATGGTCAATGCCATGCTCACTATTACACTCATTCCTATGATTAAGCTTTTACTGATGCCGAATAATTTCATTTCATTTCTCCTTTGCTATTGGATATAAACCGAACAATCCTCAATAAAATACCCCTTTCGCACAGCCTCCTCCGGGTCGAATAGGCTTTCTATCACAGTTGCTCCGGCTGGTACGCAGCTTTCTCCGTAAGCAATGTGCCTGCCTGCGTTATTTCGGGTCCCAACCAGACCCTTCCGCTGCATGACCGCCCCGCTGCCTAAAGAGTACGCATCCAGCAGCTCTCCGCCCGGAAGCGGATATCCCTGGATAAACGCCATCATACCGGTGTCCTGTATAGATTGCTCGTGTAAGCCGCGCGGGAGGGTGAACTGCACGGATAACCCCATCCGTCTCACCAATTCCAGATGCCTGTTAATGGCTGTGGCCAGATCCTTTTCCACCAGTGAAGTGATCGTACTCTGCCTCACCTCACGAAATCTATCGATCGAAGTAAGCGGGTCAAGATTGGTCTGCGCAGTCAGTGCTGCATACTCCCCTTCATAGAATTCATTAGAGCCGGTATCATACACCCGCGCATGATCATCCAAAGTAAAATAGAGCAAGTTACCGTTCCTCAGCTTATAGTAATAGGGCCGTTCAGGCCAACTGACGGGTGTCAGCTCTTTATCTCCGCTGTAGCTGGCTGTGTCGTCCAGAGTCACTAAGGTGTATCCGCTATAACCGAACATCACTAGTGCAGGTATATGTATTTTCAGATTATTGATTGCGCTCTGATTGTTCTCCAGTCCAAACTTCATCGCCAGATTACTGTAAAATACACTGAGCACATCCTGATCCATCTGCAGCTGCCGTTCCCTCCCGTAATGCACCGCTGTGGTGGTTGGCTGCTTCTCCAGCCGTGCCAGATAGCCGCCCGCATCATCCACCGCAGACTGAAAGTCATCCGAGTAGCGTTTATACATCTCCTGATTGGATAACTGAAGCTCCGCTCGCGTGTCATTCATAAGCACCAGCGGGATGATCAGAATCAGAAAAATAAGCACCACACTAAGGGGCTTCACTACGTACCATCCCCCCGTACTTCAGATTGACCGGAATCAGTTCGCTATGAAACAGCAGAGAGCGCATCCGTGAGGCCAGCGTTGTGCCTGCGGATTCCAGCCGGACATTGAATAAGTCGCCCACATGCATAGTGAATCTTCTCTGGGGATTATCCGCTGGAATGGAATCGCTTGAAGCCGGATACAAGACATTCAGTATATCTTTGGTGAAATAGCCATCGAACCGGACACTGAAGCTGTTCTGGAATGTGGAGTAATCATCCGGATTACCGTATAAGGGCTGCAGGTTCTTTTTGTAATATTCCAGCTTGACGTCAAATACACCGTAGGAGGCATCCAGCGAATGAAGGAACAGCTCATAATCGCCTACGTCCACATACCCTTTGCTGCGAACCGTATCGACGAATTCCACTACCGCTGCATTGGCTGCAAGCTTAGTATTCCTCTCGACAACTTCAGATTGGCGGAATGCCGGATACACCCCGAACACGAAGGCCAGTAGAATTACGATAATTACACCTTTAAGTGCATCTGCCATACAGGCTCTCCTTTCTCAACGGGTGGCAGAGATTTGCTTAATCATCTCATCCGTCCGGGTAACCTCTAACTGATAAGCCGCACCCGGCACTCCACGTAAATCAATAGCTGTGAGATCTGTAGCTTCATTAATAACCATGCCGTCGATATATAAAATATAGTCCCCCTCAAGCGCCGCAGGGATCATGCCCAGCACTTGCTCTCCGCTTATCCGCTTCAAATCACCTGTTCCTGTGTAAAGCGCAGATGTCACTGTTCGCTGCTCCGGCTGCCTGAGTTCAGCTGCAGAGTTCTCCCCTTCCAGCCGCAGAAACGTAAAGCCGCCCATAGCGAACAAAATCCAGGCAAAGAGGGTTAGGAGGAACTGGGTGCTAGTTTTCATTGATGTTATTTTGATCAAATACGATTAATCTGACCTCATCATTCTTGTCTCTATATACAGTTGACTTAAAAAGTGAGAGTGTATTTACATTGTAGTTATCTGCATCAAGTATTGTTTTACTCTGATCCAGCATTTGGGAGACACTGTGTTGTTTTGCCGCACTATTTTTCACAAAACTAGCGGTGGGGCTATCATTGGAGCCATCGGTGGGGGGGACCTCTGACTCTCCTGGGATACTATAATAAGTTGCATAAGTATTCTCTGCGTAAAAGCCCGCCAAATTTACTCCGGTTTTAATTAGAATAGAAAACTGTGGACGTCCTCTAAACTTCATAGCTGCATTAATTACATCCTGACCAGAGACAATTTTACTATCATAGCTGTTGAACTCCGCCTGATTAATCATCTGGGTCTGGGCCAGCGTCTGCTCCTGGGCGCGGATGAAATAATTGTTAATCACCAGGTAGATACTTACACCCGCCGCTACAATTAGAATTGTCACTATAATTCCAATCACCCATTTAAGTCCGGTTGATATATTCTCCATAGTTGCTCTCCTCTCCCCTATTCATCGGGCTGTGAAAATACAATGAGTCTGACTTCATCGTTCTTGTCTTTGTAAATTTGAGCATGGAAGCGCCCCAGCGTATTCACATTACAATCATTATTTTTTATATCCAGCATTTCAGAAACACTTTTACCATCTTCACTCTCCGTCTTAGTCCAATCAACAACATCCCCAGACTTTGAATGTATATAATTAGCATGATACGTATTCTGCGCATAGAAACCTTTAGTCGGATTCTCTCCCGTATAGATCTTTATCGCGAACTGCGGGCGCCCCTTATAACGCATCGCCGCATTAATTACATCCTGGCCGGAGACATCCTTGTTATCATAACTGTTGAACTCCGCTTGGTTAATCATCTGGGTCTGAGCCAGCGTCTGCTCTTGGGCGCGGATGAAGTAGTTGTTAATGACCAGATAGATGCTGACTCCGGCTGCGATAATCAGAATGGTAACGATGATCCCGATGACCCATTTGAGTCCTGTTGAGATATTTTCCATAATGCCCTCCCTTTATTTAGCCCTGAAGTAGATAGCGGCAATCCGCTCATTGTGGTCTTTGATCAGCGTCGCCCTGAATCTGGACTGGGGACTGATATAGTAATGGTTAGAAGCGTCAGAAATCTCCTTGTCATTCACTTTGTTATAATCTTTCTCCGTTCCCTCTTTGAATCTCCCCCCCGAGTAATCAAAGGCACGGCAATAGCCGTCTCCGCTTGGGTTCATACTAATGTATCTATTAGAATCAGTCTGACCATAGACATATGGCCGTTCCACATATAGACAGAAGTTCTGATCCGATTCATACCGCCGGTAAGCGGTCAGAATCTGTGAACCGCTGACCAGTTGGTTATCGAAGGCGGAATATTGCTGCTCCGAGAGCTCCCTGGCCTGTGCGGCCGCTTGGCTGTTGGCCAGCTCGACTACAGGCTGTGTTTTCCCCCAGAGGAACAGCCCCGCTGAGATGATGGCTAGTGTAATCAGAATGGATATGGTGGTCTTCAAGAAGCTTGCTATATTCTCCATGCCTGTATCTCCTTCACATTTTGCCAGTTACAACAGTCAGGTCACCCAGCTGCTGGAAGGCCATATAGACGAAGGGAAGCAGTAAATATAAGGTGAACGTTGCCTGCATCGGCAAGAACCCGAACATTTTACCCAGTGTGTTCTTCCTGCTGATTACCTTCTCATAGTGCTCCTTGCGCTGATCCATGGCGAACGACCGCTCCGCATCCATGTCATCGAACGCCTTCTTCACCGGAATCAGATCTGCCGCAACCTGCAAGCGGTCCGCCAGACGTTCAAGCGGGACGAACCGTGCATCCTCCTTCAGCCGGTCGATGGCATCCCAGCCACCGGCTTCATAGTCCAGCATACACCGCAGCAATTGCCGTTCGAAGATGTAGCTGTACCGGTGCAGCCACTCTATCATTTCATACACGCTAATATTGGGAAATTGGGATAACATCATCGAGAGGGTATTAAAGCCGTCCACCTCATTCTGCATTTCCCATTTCCGGAGCTGTGTGCGGATGAGCAGGAACAGATCGGGCACGTAGAAGCCGGCACAGGCCAGCGCAAAGGCCAGCATAAGCTCGTACCATTTGAAATATTCCTGATGATATTGGTCTACCTGATGAATCAATTGCTGCGCATACGCATTCTGATCCGTATTGAACTGCAAAAAATGCTTGTTTTCCGCTTTCTCCTGAATATAGATCAGCATCTCATCCGGTGTAATATCCTTTGCTATCAGTTCGCCCATTAATGATTGTTCAAAGGCGTATCGTTCCTCGCTGAGCATCCTTTGCGATTCGGTTTGATTGCCGCCTGTCGTAATCTGCACATTGGGGTGCAGAAGGTTATGCCTGATGCTCCCATGGATAGAGAATTGAAGCACCAGAATCAGCAGGAAAATCGCTGCTGCCGTTAAGCTTTTCTGCAGATAATACGCATGCTGGGACAACCCCGAGTTGGCATCCTTCAATCGCCGGGCAACCTTGAAATGAACTGGCTCATGCTCTGCCGGAGTAATCCGGTCTGCTGCCCGGAAGACCCATTTCTGTTTCAGCAGCCGGTTCAGCCATTTCCCTTCATCCTTGATCGCCTGGGTATCTTCATCCACACCCTTGAGAATCCGCAGCGCAATAAAAGATACAATAAAAGTGATATACAGCAGGATTAATGAGTACAGCCCCCACGCAGAATTATAGTAATTAGATACAATCGGAAACATATTTTCCGCCCAATTACGGATCGGGTCTAGCATGAAGACTGGTGAGATTGCCACAAAAACGATGCCATACAGCAGCCGGTCAATCCGCTCCCGGCGGTTAATATCCATATGGATCTCTTCTCTGATGTTGCCGAGCATGGACAAGTAAATGGAACGTTCCCCTTTATGAATATCCGCATCACCATATTCGCCTATCTTGTAGCTGACTCCGGCCAATTGCTTCATGTACCGGTTCGGTGCTACTTCATAATATTTCTGCAGCTCATCCTCCGGATCTACTGCCGCAAGAATTCCGGCAATCTGCCGGGCGTGTACAGCAACCATCGGCTTAGAGCGCTCCGCCGAATTCTCCAGGCTGACTTGTACCATATGCGTCTGATGATATTCATGCCGGATGTCGAGAATCATGGAGGACTGGTCATACAGCATCTGCTTCACTAACCGTCCGATGAAGAGATCACTCAGGATGCCTCCCATATAGACGGAGACCAGCATAATGGTTACCCGGCTTACCCATGAAGTGGTCCAAAAGAAGGACAGCAGCGAGATCAGCAGAATGCAGGCCACTATCATGATTGTCAACGCAGCCGAACGGCTTCTGACCATGATCTCATTACCGGCATGGATGATCGTCAGGCGTGAACGAATACGGTGCAGAAGCTTCTTCACCACCGGCAACTCATCCAATACCGGGTAGGCTTTATGTGCTTGTTCGAGCCATTTTTTCTCCTTGGTTCGTGTGGGAAGCAGTGCCTTCAGGCGTCTTTGCTCCTGATACTGTGTTCCTTTTAATTTGCGCTGCACGATACTGAGCAGAATAAGCAGAATAGCCAGCAGAAGGCCCAAGGAGATCAGGACAATCAACATTACTGTTTGCAGATTCATGCGGACTGCCCCCAATATTGTTCGATAAAGGCTTCAAAACGCCCGGCCTCATCTTTATCCATATTCTTCAGCATCTCTTCTCTTTTCCGGCTGCTGATCGGTTGCTTCGCTACGTACTCCCCGGCTTCCCAGACGATAATATCTGTATAACTGTAAGCACGCCGGTCCGTCATCCGTCCGAAATATTCGGACATGGTATCCATGAATGCATCCAGCTTCTCCATAGGAGTCTCCCGGTTCTTATATTCCTGAGGATACTCATACTGTGAGTCCGCCGGAATGATCTCGGTAATGCGCTCGATATAACGTTTGCCGGCACGCAATACCAGATGAACATTGAAGCCAAGCGCCTCAACGACCTGAACCTCGGCAATCTTCTCATTGCTGAAGGCTCCTGAAGCGACAAGGCTGTTGCGCAAAGCGCTGATCAAATTGGGCAGTGTTTTGCCGTGATGCGTAAAGAGCGTATATTCGGAAGCCACCTGGGCTGCCTGAATGACATAACTGACAACGCTGTGCGTGGCCGCTTCACCAACGATATTCACCGCACCATCTGTTTTCTTCTGCACATCCAGCCCATCCTGTCCGCTGACAGAAGGAGTCTCCCGGAAGGACAGAATATTTTTGCCCGGATACATTTTTCTCGCCCAGATCTCAAAGGATGTCTCCTGAATACGGATGTTCTTTGCATCAATGTACTTGATCAGCGCCTTCAGCAAGGTGGTTTTCCCGGAGCCCTGCCGGCCGGTAATTGCAGTAACCTGATGACCCAGAATCAGAAACTCCAGCATTTCTATAGCCAGCGGCGCCCCTTCATCTGTAATCTGCTGCTCCAGCTCTACCAGGGAGTCATTGAATTTGCGGACAAAAAAAGCCCAGCTCTCCGCCATTTTGGGGCGGACCACCACCACTCTGCTTCCATCCGCCATGTCATTAATAATGTAACCCTTGGATTCGTTCAGCTGTCCCGGATTTCCGAAGCCGTAAATATTCTGACAGACCCGCTTGAGCTCCTTCTCCGAACCGAAGCTTAAGAATTCCAGATGGAGTGACTTTCCGCGGTAGAAGGTCCAGACAGCGTCATAGGATTGCGGAAGGAAATGCTGCTGCTTCGTATACTCCAGAAAGTCTGTGGTCTGGACAACATCCGGCGGCATCCCGCTTGTCCCCCCGTTGACACCGTCAATATTCTGGTCCCGCAGCTCATCGATCACACCCAGACCTTTATAGATTTGGTACGCTCTCTGTACAATGACCTCAACCTTGTCCTGAAAGGACAATCCCGGATGCTCTGCGCTGTAGATGCTGCGAATTTGCTCTTCGGTAACCTTGTAGCCCTTAGAACCATCAGGCAATCTATGCAGCGTATCCAGATTGTATTTGCTAACCATTTCATTGAAGGCATTCTGCCCATAGTCTTTCTTGAAGGTATAGAGCAGGATGTCGAAACAGTCCTGGGAAGTCAGCCGGTTAGCATGACCGAAGGGGATCACCTTATCTGCATTCCCCTCATCCAGCCCATAGGTCTGCAGCAGTAGATCCTTCATATAGAGCTTCACATATCTCTTCGCCGATAAATCGCCGTGCATGCAAGAGCGCAGCGCCTTCTGCAGCTCTCTGCGCCGTGCCTTGCGGCGGTTGTATTCTTCCTCGCTGGGGCTTCCTTCATAGAGTGAAGACGCAATAATCTCCTCGAAGGCTCTCCTCAGAAACTGCACAATTTCGTTCATATCGTACTTCAATTGAACGGCAGGCGGCGCTGATTTCTTGCTTTTGCCTACCCATAAGTACAGGAATACTCCAATAGCAGCCAGCACAACAATGATCAGGATGATATTAATCATTCGCAGCGTCCAATTCCACTACAGGGAATATCTCCAGAGTCTGCAGGATCAGCTTCCCCATTTGGCGTGCCGCATCATTGAAGTAGACATCCTCGTTGAAATCCAAGAGCCGCTTCCTGGCTTCCCGTGTCTTGAGCAGGAACGGAATGATGCGTTGTTCGTTCAGAGCATCCATATAATTGATATGCTGTGGAATGAAGCCGACTTCATTTTTATGTAATCCGTATAGCTTCATAATTTTTTCTTTATTAAATCTGGCTTTACGTTCATAAGAACCCAGACAATACAGAACCGGCTTGTTGTCTGGCACTGGAGCTTTGCCCTTCTGCGTGAAGTAGGCATTCAGACTGGACTGGCTCTGATTCAGATTCACTACAATTAAATCTGCCTGCTTCATAACCATCTGAGCCACCTCCGGGTCTTCACCGGCAGCAATCTCTACAAACAGCAAATCATAAAAGCGTCTATAGTCTTTAAAAATATGCGGCAGCAACAGCTCCGGCCCATGCTTCTCCGTACTCACCGACCCTCTTAGCAGCTCCAGACGGTTCTTAAGAATAGATTCTGCATGATCCCGTATTCCTTCAGGAGTAAGCATCCCGCACTGCACCAGCCGCTGAATCGCATCCAGCCCGCCCGAGCTGCTTACAGACTGACCAAGGGATCTTGTCTGTGAGAAGATATACTCCAGCATGCCTTGTCCGGAATCTGTATGGGTCATCAGCACCCGGATATGATGATCCAGCGCGATGGTTGCCGCGACAGCGGCCATATTAGAGGTCGTTCTCCCCTGCCCTTGGACAGGTCCCCAGAAAGCTACAAGCACAATGAACTACCCCCGTTTCCGTGCATACTGCCACAGCTTCTTAATCTCATGCTTTGGAACATTACAGACTTCAATCAAGAAGTCATTTACAGCCTCAGCGAAATCCTTATCAACCTTCAGGTTCACTCTTCCATCATGAATCCAGTCAATTCTTCTGCCCGGGCTGCTAATGTAGCTAATCTTTGAAGTAATCACCGGATAATAATGATCTATATACTTCAGGCCAAGCCCGCATTCTTCTTCAATAACCAGCAATACAACCGGGATATGCTTCTGATTAAGCAGCGTATCTACGTTCTCCATAGCGTGACGCTCATAGGTGGTGGCAAAGACAGTAACCTCATCCACCAGTCCTTCCGGGTAACCCTGATGCCAGTCATACAGCACAATATCCGGCTTCTCGGTAACAGAGGAATCTGTGATCGTTATACCGGACGCCTCTCCATCTAAATACTGATAATGCCTGTTGTTATCCGTGATGACCATAACCTCATTGTTAAAATAATTCTTCAGCAGCATTGCTGCTGCAAGTATGAAATCATGCTTCTCGCAATCTCCTGCCACAACGATATTCACAGCTGTCACTCTCCTTCGAGCAGTTGATTCTCAGTTGCCGGTGCATCCTCCGTTAAGCCCGCTGAATTCTGATCTGTACTTGAGTCGATAGGCGCCTGATGGGTCTGATCTATAATTCCGTTCACTGACTGAGAGTTATCTACTGGCGCAGCCTGCTCCAGTGCTGCTCCCTGCTCAGACTTCCGCTTGCTGACTCCGCTTCCGCTTGGTTCCTGTGCTCCTATGCGGATTTTGTTGCCATCGTCAATAGCCTTAAGGCGTTTATCCAACTCTGTACGAAGCTTCTCGGCAAGCCCCCACTTGGCCTGTTCAATAATGGACGGATTGCTCTTGATCACGCCCAGTACATCCAGATTAGGCACATAGTTAATCACGGGTTCTGGCTGCAGCTCCGGCTCCACATACTGCTTCATATACAGCTCTGCATTGTTAATATAAGCATCTACCAGAGCCGAAGTAAGCAATTGCGCCTCTTCTTCATTATCATTGAAGAAGGTGTACTGATTCGCCAAATCAACGTCCTTCAGCGATTTCTTGCCCACTACTATGTAATCTTCACCGTTAGGAAATACAATCCGGATATCAACGACATCTTTCTTTGTAAGGCGGAGCGGAAGCTTAATATATTCCGTCTCTTCTTTACGCTCTGACGGGTCAAGTCTCGCCTCATCACGAACCATCTCCGTCGTTACTGCTGTGCCCGGCATAACATCAATCTTCAGGTATTTACCGACAATCGCTTTGGAATCACTAATCAGATTATCCGGCGAGGAGAACTTCGGGAGCTTCTCCTGTATTACATCCTCTGCAGCAATAGCTTCACCCGCCAGCTTAGGGGTCATCAGCACGTAAGCGGTCTGGGACTGATCCATGTAACGCTGCAAGACCTGATCCTTATCCAGCAGCTGCTGCTCATAAGCGGCCCGTTCGTCAATCAGCTTGGCATTATAGTGGCGGTAGGTTGCAAACCATACACCCGAAGTAATAACGGCAACAAGAGAACCTGAAATAATCGTGTATCGTAGAATTTTTTTGCGCTTGCGTACTGCCACTTCATGACCTCTTTTCTCAGGCTATTTAATTTTCCCCGTCATCTTTGTTGCAGCTGCTTTAGCCCGGTCAGCAGCGGCCTTCTCTTCTGCCTGTAGGGTATCCGCATATCTCAGTATATCCGTCTCAAGGCTGCTAATCGCCTGCTTGAAGGTTTCCATCTTCCGGATCCAATCTGTGCAGTGATTCTTGAACTCTTCCCCGCCCAGATCCACCCAATAACCCGGAAGTCCGGTTATAGCAGCGGTCATTTTATCCTTGCATTCCTGGGCAGGAGACAGCAACCGGTGACAATTGAATGCGAGCCCTCTAACCGTACCTGAATCCATATTCAGCCTCCTTAATCATTGGTAAGGTATCCTACTGCTTCAAGCCTATCGGCTCTGCGGAACAAACGAAAATCCAATGCCTATTAATAGTAAAGTCACAAACAAAACGGTGCCTGCAATGGCCCAGAGCAGCGTTTGCTTGCGAATGAGTTTTTTCTGAACACTCAGCAGCTTCATCACCCATTCCACTGCCGCCTTATCCAGATATAGCGGATCTTGATGGGCAGGCATCAGCATCGCCTGTATCTCCGGGAAGTCCTTCTTCAGCATGTGCAGCACCTCCTGATGCCCATTCTCCAGCAGCAGTCTGCAGCGCTTTCGTTCATACGGATTAAGCGTGTTTAGCTTCTCTTTGAGCAGCTCGTATTTCCACATGGCTCCATTACCGATCAGGATAGGAATCTGCGAATTCCACCACAGCTCCAGTCCGCTAATTCCCTTACGCTCCTGATGAATATCCAGCCATAGAATAATATGAGTGAAATCACTGGCCAAGAGCTCTGAGATATCCCACGCATAACCCCTGCGATAGAAAGTGACCCCTTCATATTCAAACATGGTCGAAGTGGAATCCTCTTGCTCGCCCTCAAATACAATCTGCTCCAGCGAGCTGATCTCCGGCCGGTTATCTCCGCATACCAGCGGCTTCCAGCCCAGATCTGCCAGACCTGCAGCCAGCAAAAAGGCCGCAGCACCTACATCCTCTTCTCCCCCGGCACCGCAGATGCCAATCACCAGCGGCACATGGCTGCCTAGTAATCTCGCAGTTCCTGCTAAGGAAGGCTGTTGCTGGCTTTCTGCCGGTATAGATCGTTCCAGACTCTCCAGCGTTCCGGCATCAGCTGCCGGAGCTTCTATCCGGGCTGTTGGCCTCGGCCGGGGAGCAGCTCCCCCTCCGCCAGAGTCTGAGGAAGGAGCCTGCCTGACACCAGCCGGTGCCGCTCCTGTTCTTGGACTTACAGCTGGCTGTGGACGGGCAAGCGAATCCACAGTTCTGGCAGCAGCCTGTTCAGATTCTTCCATAGGCTGAACAGGAGCAGGGGCTGCGGTTGAGCCCTTGAATGAGAACAGGCGCTTCTTTTTGCCAAGGATGCTATAATAATCTCTTGTCGTTTTCTTCTCCCTGATCCAATTCAATAGCTCCTCACCCCGGAATTCCGTGGTGAACTGCAGATCGTGAATATTCATATTGACCATCGTCCGGATGAACTCAATATCTGTTTTCAGTGCCGGATCTACTTGAACAATCAGCCGGGTAGCTTTGAGATACTTCCGGATCAGTGTCATGAACGAGACAATTTCGGCCGCCTTCACAGGTGTGCTGAGACCTGCTCCGCCCTCTATAATGACTATGGAAGAGGGATCTACCTCTTTACTGCTGAAGCCCCGTATAAAGCTGTGAAGTGTAGAATGTTTACCTGAGATCACATACCCCTCATTCTCCAGCGACCGTGACAAAAGCATGATAAGATCAGGCGAGCAGACCAGATGTACGCTTTTCATATGTAACCTCCTCTATAATCCTCCTGTTCAATAGGGCCAAATCCGGATAAGCGCCCCATCCCCCTGAATCATATCCGCCAATACCACTTGTAAACCAAGCTCCGTCCACTCTTCTCCAGTGCTGCTAACCTCACATTTAAATTCCCAGTCACCGGGGAGCCAGCTAGCCTGCTTCAGCCATTCAAGACATTGCCCTGTGGTCATTGTGAGGGTGATATCCAAATCCATTGTTTTCTTGTTCGCTCCATTGAATATTACTGTGGTAACCGCTGTTGACATCTCCTGATCCCCCCTGATCATTACACGGCTTGCAGCCATAGGCATAACTCCTCAATAGCCGTTGACAATGTTACTCTGTCCCGAGTGATTTCCTCTTCCGGTTCACGCTTCAGCACCCACATCAGATTCTTATGAATCACTAGATTCAGTTCACGGATGACCTGAGCTTCCTTGCCGATGCACCTGATTTCTGCCAGTGCGTATAGCGATGCTCCGGCGTGAAGAATTTCCTCTGCCCAGCGCTCCAAGTCCGGTTCTTCGAAGATATCTTGTTCAGAATCTCCTTCACCTTCAAGACTCTGGAGCAATGGAATCCGCTCTATAACCTGGAACATTATTTCATGCTGTGCATAGAGTTCCTGCATAATATATGTATTGGTCTCAGGCAGATACTCCAGCTGAAACCGCGTGTTCCCCTGATGAAAATAATAGATTCTAGAAGGCTTATCTCCGTTCTGTACAACCTGACAGAGGTAAGAAGTACTATTGGCACCTGCGGCAATACACTCATGAAGCACTTCATTAACTTTGGCAAGTCCCATGAAGTCAATCTCCAGATACCCCTTCGCTTCAAGCGTTCTCATCTGGGCATTCATTAACGCACGCTGCCTGCTCTCCGTTTCTGCTTCCAAATCTACGGCTAACCCCGGAAAACCATTCTCCCCGGTTAATGCAGCTAAATATATAATCTCGAGAGCCTGTAATTCAAAATTCTCACGTGCCGGTTCCATCGCTTCATTCACCTGCCATCTATCATTCTGTTGCCATTCTAATTTGCTTCCTGGAGCCTGCAATAAGCAGCATAGCCTCAGCTGGCTCCATTATTTGATTAAGCTCGTTATACTCCATGCTCTCCAGTAAATGAGCGTAAGCCATATGATCGTTCAACCTTCCGCCGGTCAGCAGCGCGTTGCCGCTATTAATCATCTCACCGGCCAGGTTCGTGATAAGCTGCAGCTGATTAAGCTCATGCACGTCACTGCCCACCATCAGCAGCACGCCAAGTCCGCCGCCAAAGCGGGCAATCCGCTCCAGGTGATCCAGTGAATCATTCTCCATCCGGTCAAAGGCCGACTTGAAATGCGGCATTACCAAGACAAGAAGCGGATACTTGGACAAAATATAATCCGTTTCATCAAATTCCCCAGGTGCGGAGCTGTCAGCCAAAGCTTGACGGGCATCATTTTTTCTAAGCTGCAATTGCTCTATGAAGGTATGAGTGAGCTGCAGAAACTCTTCTGCTGTATCCATAACCGTAAGAGCGGAAACGGATTTCAATTCTGCCCGCTTAAAAGTGTTGCTGTCGAATACATACAGCTCCTTGGTTATGGAATCCGCCGAGGCTTCAAACGCCTTCAGGATCGAAGTAAACGTTAGCTCCACATCCTGCTGCCCGGTATAAGAGACTACAAAGCTGCTGATTTCCTTCAGATTGAGTTCTACCGGCAGTGTCGTGGCCTGTTCCAATCCAAGCGGCACCAGCGTTCCCCCGGTTCCTTCCGGCCGGTTCTTGACTGCACGCTCCAGAAGCTCTGCAAGTGAAAGCTTATCCGGTATTACAGAAATCTGAGCAGGACTAGTGTCTCCTGCTACCGCTCTCATCTCTGAGCTGATCCGGCGTATGGAGGCCGCGATTTGATCATCCGAGCTGCCTTCGGCCGGCTGCGCAATATGGAATTCCAGAATCCCGTTTTCTTTTAGCAAGCCACGGCCCACTGTATTGGTCGGTTCCATTCCATCTGTCCTGCCCAGAACGCTGGAGTAATCCAGCCTGTCAGACATTTGAAATACTAGCGACTGCTTAATATTCTGGCTAATCCGGTAAGGATAGGAGCTGACTGTATTGGCCGTAAACACAAAGTAAATTCCGTAGCCTCCCCCTTCGCGCACAAGCTTAGCCAGATCCATAACATAGTCGTCGTACGCCTCTGCGAAGCCTGTGAAATTATCCAGCATAATAACGATATAAGGGACTTTTTCTCCAGTTGCGTTACAGTAAGAGACCAGATTGCTGATGCCAAGCTGAGAAAATTTACGTTTACGCTCATTTAGTTGGGCGAGCAGCCAGCTAATCAGCTTCCCGAGCTTTTGTTCATCCTCCGGATAAATGACATCCCCCAAATGCGGAAGCTCATGATAGACGCCTAAAGTTCTTGTACCGAAATCGAGAATATAAAAATTCACATATCCCGGATCATATTTCATGGCAAGCGACATGATCATTGTCTTCAGTAGAGTGGTCTTCCCGCTGCTTGGCGCTCCATAGACCAGCAAATGTCCATTTACATTAAAATTAATCTCCAGATTGTACTGCTCCTGATCTGAAGGATTGTCTACCCGCCCAACGCTTGCCACCAGTTGATCCCTTGGCTCCTGCCACTGCTGCCCATTCCATATCCGTTCCTGATCAAGCACCTCCGACAGCGCCAAAGTCTCCGGAAGCGGAGGAAGCCACAGCTGGAAGGCCTCTCCAATGGATTCCTTTGCTGAAATATCGGCAATGTGTTGAACTACAGCCTGCAGTTCACTTAACGCCAAGGCATTATCACCCTGTTGCTGCTTCGGAAGCAGCGCTCTGCGCTCCCCGCTTAATGAAACGATGTCCAGCTTGGGCATCCCCTCATCTTCAGCTTCACCTGAATGGTAAGGCGCCCCGCTCCAGGAAGACTGGAACAAGGTGAACAGCTCATTATTGCCCACCTGCAGATAGCCGCGGCCCTTTTCTTTGATCTCGGCAGCCTCCGGACGTTTCAGCATCTCATTACTGTCAGAGGGAGTCTGCACCTTCAGGCACAGCTTGAATCTGGAGTTACTCCAGATTTGATCGTCCACCACTCCGGATGGCTTCTGAGTTGCCAGTATTAAATGAATGCCCAAGCTTCTTCCGACCCGCGCCGCACTGACCAGCTCCTTCATGAACTCCGGCTGATCCGATTTCAGCTCTGCAAACTCATCGACTACGATAATCAAGTGCGGCAGAGGCAGGCGTACCTCCTTATTACGGTAAAGAACAATATAGCTGTCAATACTGGTCACACCAGCTTCACTGAAGAGTCTTTGCCTCCGCATCAGCTCGCTTTTGATGGAGGCCAGCGCCCGGTTAATCTGATTGCCGCCCAGGTTGGTGATCGTTCCCACCAGATGCGGAAGTCCCGTGAAGGCATTGGCCATCCCGCCACCCTTATAGTCAATCAGCACAAACGCAATTTCATGCGGATGATAATTCACCGCCAGACCAAGCAGCAGAGATTGAAGCAACTCACTTTTCCCTGATCCGGTTGTACCCGCTACCAGTCCATGGGGACCGTAGCTAGTCTCATGCATATCGAAGACAAGAGACTTTCCGCCTGCACCCAGCCCAAGGGGAGTGGACAGCGTACGGTTGGCCTGGTTTCGGGACCAGCGTTCCAGTACCTTCAGCTCCTCGACCTGCTGGGCCTCAAAGCTCTCCAGAAAAGTAACCATCGGCGGAATGTAGCTGTTATTCTGTCCGGCCTTAATACGGAGCGGTGCCAAAGAACGGGCGAAAAACTCTGCTTGAGTGTTATACATTGAATCTGTAGTGAAAAAATCAGCCAAATGACCCAGCAGATCATGAGTATCCTTGCGGACAAGTCCTTGACCATCCTTCATCTCCAGAATGACCTGGCAATTCAGCGGCAAAGCAACGTCGATTTTCTCCGATACAAAAATACTTGTCATTCCAAGCTTCGAATCACCTGAGAGCAGGTATTTCATCATTTCCGTACTGTCCCACAGTTCAGGAGCAAAAACCAAAAAAACATAGTGCGGGGTCTGCAAATTCTGCAAGCCGTAGCTTCCTTTGTTACCCTCTTCTCTCTTCCTGAGATCCGCAAGCAGTTCATCGGCAATCGCAGCAGCCTCGTAGGCTGTCGTGGCCAGAGTTCTTTGACTCCGGTCCTTATTCCAGGTATGCGGCAGCCATTTCAGCCACTCCCAGTGCTCCAGATCTTCCGGCTGCATGACACACACGATCCTTACATCATCGTATCCGTGGTGTGTGGTGAGATGAACGATTGCAGCATTCAGGAAATTGCGGACCTCAGGCCGCTTACCGTATAACCCGAGCGTGCTGATACTGCTTAGAGGAATATAGACCGGGATATCTTTTACGTAATACATCTCCTCGCAGATCTTACTGGCGATCTCTTCAAGCGGATTCTCATCATCGATAGCCTTGGTGGTCGGGGTGTATGTAGGTACGAGAGAGATCGGCTGAACCCCGACCCCAATCCGTATATGTAAAAAATCGTCCTCAATAGCTGTTCTCTCCCAGAGCTGTTTACTCCGGCTACGGGCAATTTCTGTACAGCTTTGAATACTTGGATGAATATATGTATGGGCCTCACGCTGCGTACTGGCAGCTCCTTGCAGATCATTGCGAACCTGGAATAAGTAGTTGAGATATTTCTTTTCTAACTTTTTGTTGTGCTCCTGATGCTTGTTCACACTGGCTCTATAATTCATGACCGAGACTATCACCGTGAGCGCCGTCATACCCATCGTGGAGACAAGCATAATATAGGACCTGGTCAGGGTTGACATAAATATGGATATGATCAGCATTCCTAGCGGCGGAACGATAATCGTTAACCAAGAGAAGGACGGTTTCTCCGAAGGCCTGGCGGGATCTTCCAGCTCCAGCACGCCCACCGGGTAGTTTGGTTTAATCCGGGGGGTTCTTTGTACCTGATTGGTTGTCATTTCTTGAATGTTCATTCTTTTCATCACCACTGGATAGGAATTTTGGATTACAAAGCAGATAATTTAATTTTTAAACAATTATTGTATATTTTCATTAAATTGGGACGGGCTTTATTTTTTATCGGATCAGCAAGTGAATAGTTTATATTTTACATAACATTTTCTGCTAAAATAGTTCATTGATCCCTTATGGGCGTTTCTTATCTTTACTCTGTTAAAGTTAACAGAGGAGAAAGTTATAGTTCCTTAGTCATATTTTTTTGTCGAAACGAATTTAGATATAAGGATTTTGTCGGATTTACGTTTCATCTATACTTCAATCTAAAAAGTGTCTTGACTTAAACCTTGGTTTAAGTCGTATCCTATAACTGTCGACACCTAAACAATCAATTGGAGGCCTCCAGATGAACTATTATTCCATTGGCGAAGCGGCAACGCGGTTAGGGATTCCGGAATCTACCATACGTTATTATGAGAAGCAGGGGTTACTGCCCCGGATGGAGCGGGATGAAGCCGGCAGGCGGATTTTCACGGAGGATTACCTCGTTTTCCTTAAGATCATCCTCTATCTGAAAAACACACAGATGCCCATAAGCCAGATCAGGCAATATGTAGACTGGATGGCGGAGGGGGACAGCACGATTGCATTGCGGCTTGCCATGTTTCAAGAACATAAGCAGGCTGTATTGGCACAAATCGCGCTCATGACCGAATCCTTGCAGGGAATTGAGAAGAAAATAGAACGTTATACGAATTATTTAGAGACTAACGGGAAAGAGGTTTTATCATGAAGCTCTCAGGAAACACTCTTCTGATTACAGGCGGAGGCTCCGGCATCGGACTGGCTATGGCGGAACGGTTCATCCAAATGGGGAACACAGTCATCATTACCGGACGGCGTGAGCAAGTGCTACAGTCGGCTAAGGACAAAGTCCCCGGCCTGATTACCCGCTCGTGCGATTTAATGGTAGAGTCAGAACGCCTTGCTCTCTTAGACTGGGTAACATCAAGCTATCCGCAAGTCAATGTCCTGGTGAACAATGCCGGGATTCAGCAGCGCTTCAATATACAGACAGCGGATGTTAGGAATCATTGGGCTGATTTCAATCAGGAAATTACCACCAACCTTGAAGCCCCTCTTCATCTGGCTATGCTGTTTGCTCCATTCTTCGCAAGCCAGGAGGCTGCAACCATCATTAACGTGACCTCAGGTCTGGCCTTTACTCCGTTTGCCATCGCACCGATCTATTCAGCAACGAAGGCGGCCCTTCATTCGTTCACCATGAGTCTGAGACTCCAGCTCTCCGGGACCCGCGTTGAGGTCATCGAGGTGGCCCCGCCGGCCGTAAATACCGATCTCGGCGGATCAGGGCTGCATGTACATGGCGAGCCGTTAGATGCGTTCACGGATGGAATTTTTCAGGGATTCGCTGAAGGACTCCAGGAGATCGGATACGGCACCTCTGTGGACCGTCTGCGCATGTCACGGGACCAGATTGACCAATATGCAGCCCAGATGTATGAGGCGACGAAAGGCTACATTGAATAAAAGATTTGAATCAAAACGCACTAAAGAGACCGTCTTAGGGTAGACGGTCTCTTTGGGCGTGAGCATAATATGATAGAACTCCGCTTACATCAGCTTCTTAATCTTCTCTACCGGTAACTCCACCGCTTTGGAGACCTCTTCCGGAGTGAATCCGTGAAGCAGTAACTTGCGGATAATCTCCGCCTGGCCTTTTTCTACTCCTTGTTCGATTCCCTGTTCAATTCCTCTTTCAATTCCTCTTTCAATTCCTCGTTCTATGCCTTGTTCTATGCCTTTTTCTATGCCTTCAGCTATACCTTCTTCATATCCCCAACGCTTCCAGGCTGGCATGAGTTCCATAATCGCTTCACCCTCCTCCGGGTATTGTATCATCAATTCTTTTATAATCTCTTCATCCTGGACCCGGTCCGGCTGAAAATATAAATCCGCCACTGACATCACAAGCGCCAGCCGTCCTTGATCGAGCCGTGTCTTCAGCTTCATGAACATGCGCAGGAACTCCCGGCGCACATCTCTTGCTTCTCTTGTAGTATACCCCATCTTAGCTAGTAACGCAGCAGCTACTGCATTGTCTGAATCAATAAATCTTCGCCAGTTTTGCTTACGCAATTCTACCTTGAGAAACTGAAAGCGCAGGATCTGATGCTCAGGAATAACCATCTCCAAGGTGTCCTGCTCCTCCCTGATCTCATCTGAAGTGAAGATGGCAATCGGAATAATCAGCTTATGTTCTTTGCGGTAACGTTCAAACAGACGGCTGAAGTAAATAAACATTCGTTCATGAAACCGTGAATCCCGATACGACTGCGGCTCCAGGTGAATGAGAATATAACCGTCCAGTCCTTTGTAGCGGATTTCCAGCAGCAGATCCAGCTCCCGCGCTTCCTCGCCAACAATATCCACCAGCAATTCCTGCATCAGAAACCGGGTCTCACTATAATCCAGCATCGAATCAAGCTCAGGAAAAAACAACTCAATAAATTCCTGAAAAAACGTCTCCAGCAGCTTCTTAAAAGCCTCATCATGCGGTAAGGGTATTTTAGTCGCCTCCTGTTATATCCTGCTTGTTTCTTGTGAGTATATTCCATTTTAGTGGAATATAATATAACAAAAAGCACATGTGTTCTCATTTCGATCGTAGAAAACTATCTTACCCTCCGCTTTACCTTGCTAAAAAAAGAGCAGCCCCGATTAAATGGGGCTGCCCTTGTCTGCTCAGAAGCTTTAGCTTTGTCTACTTATCCTACTCCTCACCCGCTTCAACAAGCTTATCCATGAGCCGGACGATCATCACTACGGCTTCCGCGCGGGAAGCAGAATCCTTTGGTTTGAAGGCGCCATTGCCTTTCCCTGAGACAATTCCTGCATTAGCGAAGGCATTAATTGGCTCTGCCGCCCAGCTTGCCGGGAGGTCGGAGAATGGTGCCGGTGTGCCGGGAACATAGCTTGTAAGACGCGCTAGCATAGTCACAGCTTCCGCGCGGGTGATCTCCTGCTTGGGGTGGAAGGAACCATCGGCGTAGCCCTGAATAACTCCATGCTGTTGAAGCGCCGCAAGTGCCTTCGAAGCCCAATGTCCCTCCGTATCGGAGAATCCGGTCCCCTGCGCCCCCGTGAGGCCAAAAGCTTTTGTGAGCATTACAGCAAACTCAGCGCGTGATACTTTGGCTTCAGGATGGAATGAACCATCCGCGTAACCCGTTATCATCCCCATCCGGGCTGCACGATCAATGAATGATGCACTCCACAGAACGGCAGGTACATCCTGGAACTTGACAACTGCAGCCGTCCGGCCTTTTGCAACGATAGATTTAAGCGTATCTAAGTCCAAGGTATCTTTCAGGACAGGCCTGGTTACCGTTGGCTTTGCGGGACCGGCAGTTATAGCCGGTGTTGGTGCCGGTGTCGTCGTTGCTGTTGGTGCTGGTGTTGCTGTTGCTGTCGGTGTTACCGCCGGCTTTGGTGCTGGCGTTGCTGCCGGTGTTCCTCCCGATTGTGGCGTTGGCGTTGGCGTTGGTGTCGGCGTTGGTGTCGGCGTTGCCACCGGTACCTTTCCGCCCTCAACCACGATGGGAATCGCAATGGTTAAGCCGCCGAAGGAAGCAGTAATTGTTACCCCGTCCCCCGCTGCAATACCCGTAATGATCCCCTTGTCCGATACCGAGGCGACCGCAGGATCTGAAGTTGTCCAACGAACCTGATCCGTAACCACTATATTTGCTCCATTGTCATATACCGCTGTAATCACGGAAGCTGCTTGCTTGTTCACCTGTAAGGTGTGTGTGCCAGGCTCGGCGGTCAGCTTCAGCAGTTTAGGCACCGTACCTTCTGCCTGAACCGTTACCGATAGCTTCACCGGCGGCATGTTACCGTAATTCGCCTGGATGGTAGCTTCTCCCACTTCAACGGCATGAATGATACCCTGGGCGTCTACTGTAGCTGCCCGCTCATTAGAAGATGTCCAGACCGCTTGATTCGTGACATCGGCAGTGGAGTTATCGCTATAGGTAGCCGTAAGCACCGTCGCGTGCGTGTCGCCGACATTCAGCTTCAATTCGGCCGGGGCTACGGCCACGGAAGTCACTGTCCGCTCATCCTTTTTCACAATCGTATAGTTGTCAATTAATTCTGCGCTCTGCGTAGTGCGGGCTTGAATGATGATCTTATCATGGCTTACCTGAATGGCAGAATAGACGGGAACATCCTCGTCAAACATGAAATCAAGATACTCGTATTTGCTTCCATCGTAGAACTTCCAGCCAGAAGCTCCGCCGTCCAGATAGACTGTTCCTTGCTCTCCGTTCAGCAGCGGCTTGCCTTTGCTCATCGGATAGGTACGTGCATATACATGGTCATGGCCTTCCAGCACCAGATCGACCTTCAATTCTTCGAGAATAGGGGCAAAATAAGTCTGTGTGTATTCAATCAGATTGCCGCGTCCATCTTCGGTATGATAGGCAGGTTTGTGGAACATGACAATCTTCCATTTTTTATCACTGGTTAGAATATCCTCCCGCAGCCACTCCGCTTGCTTACCCATTGTTGCTTCGTCTGCTTCAGAGTTCAGCACCACGAAATGCACCTCTCCTGAGTCGAACGAATAGGCATACTCCTTCTGGAGCTCAGGTCCGTTAACAGGAAGCCCCAAGGCTTTGGCGAAAATGTACTTTCCTCCCCCTTTGACATCATGATTCCCCATGGCATACGCTGAAGGAACAGAGGAGGTATAGATCGACGAGGCTTGCCAGAACTGGTTCCATTCATTCAAAACCGCCCCATCATCGACCATATCACCGCCATGCATAACGAACTGGGTATCGGGATAATTCGTGAACGCATTCTGGATCAATTGCTGATAGGTCTCCAGCCCATTGTCCCCTTTGGTATGCGAATCGGTTACAAATACAAAGGAAACAGGCTTGTCCGGCGCAGCCTCCACCGTCTTATAATTGGACCAATCGCTCCAATGGCCTTCGTAGCCAACTCTGTAATGATAGCCCGTACCTGGCTCAAGACCCGTGACTAATGCATTATGAAGCTTGATTTCGCCCATAGGTCCGCCTGCAACCTCAGGAATGACCTCCACCTCGGAGAGTGCGCGCTGCGTGGCTGCTTTTGCCGGAGCATTCGTCAGATCACTATCCACCCAATCACTATCTTTCATGTACTGGATGTAAGCTTCTTGAACACTTGGCGCGCTCTGCCACCCTACGCTCATCATCGTCTTCATATCTTCGGTTACAAAGGTCTGCACATATTGCGGATCTGCCCCGCCAAACGGAGCTACAACATTCATACTGATACTCTCGCTGGTCCCGCCATCCTTGACAGCCTGAACGCTCCAAGTACCAATGGCAAGGTTAGTCAGGGACGTATAGATCTCTCCCTTGGCATCCGTCAAGCCTATTCCTGCGGTAAGATCACTCTGCTCCACATCTGCGGATGAGATGTACCCTGCCTTGCTGCCATCCGGCAAATACACCTTGATGAATCCGGAGGCACTGCCTGTTGTGGCGAACATCCGCGCGTCTTTCTCTACAGCAAGCAACACTGCGGACGATGGATCGGCTTTGGCATACACTTTGGACCCATCGGCGGTTACACGCACATAAGTCTGAGGACCGCTGGTATCGGTAAAATCAATCCCGGCTCCTTCCACCGACGCTCCTGCGCGGGAGGTAACCGTGATGATACTCTGAGTGTGCAGCGCTGATCCCTTGATGCTGAGCTTGTAAGGAAACCCGATCTTATACCTAAGCGGGGAGGCTAAGGAAGGAACTGGCGTCCCGCTTTCATACCCGAAACTGCCTTCCACCATAGCCATCTGCTTAGCCGTCTCGCCGCGTTCCATTTTCGCAGACCGGTTCACCTCAAAATCAATACTTGCCAGCGCATCCGCCTGATCCCCTTGCAATCCCTCGGCACTGACTTCAACATAGCCGCCTGTATTATCGAGGACTGTCTGCACATGGCTGAGGCCGGAGCGTGCAGTAATCACATTGGCCTGCAATGTCTCTGGATCGAACTTGATTCTGGCATGGAAGCTCTTAGCCTCGCCTACGTCCGTCGCCTTCAGCTTCAGCCGGTAGGTCTCATTACTGACAGCCTCTTCCGGGGCTTCCAAGGTAAATCTGGCCCCATGCTCAATCTGAAAAGCATATTCTGCTGCTGCCGGATTGCCGGCCATATCCTTGACTTCTGCCAGCACTTGATGATAACCTCCGGCCAGCGGAAGCTCCGGGTGATAGGTAATCTGCTTATGATTCAGATCATAGACATAAGTTGACGGTGCCGCAGGCTGACCATCCACCGTTAACCGGATGGAATCCGGGTCAATGCCCGACTTGGTATCCTCTGCTGACAGAATAATGTCAGAGACAGGAGCGCTCAAGGTTTGATTAGGAGCCGGTGCCGCTGGACTTAACACAGGCACATCCATATCTTCATTAACCGGCTCATCATAGATCAGCCTGACGTCATCAATCCAGATCGAGCCTTTATTCTTTTTGCTCATTTGTCTTTCTTTCATCTGGAAGTAGAAGGCCAGTGTACCCGGCATGGTCAGGTCTGAACCTATATCCGCCTCAACATACTTCCAGCCGCTCCAGTCGATCCCGGTCTCTTCACTCCTGATTTCATACGTTTTGGATTTGCCGGTGGAAGACACGTAGAACTTGGAGGTGAGGCCATGACCTTCCTGATTGGCGTATACCCACATCCCGATTCTCTTAGGCGTTCGGTTAGAGAGCGGCAGCTGAGTCGCGGGACCCACGGCAACCTGAGAGGGGTTATCGGTTATGCCAATGAAGTCATAATCAATCCGCAGGGACTTCGCTCCGCTATGTACGTATTTCGGATTCGTCTCCAGCGCCAGACTGCCGCTATGAATACGGGCACTGTCAAAGGTTAGGTCCGTTAAGCTCACCTGTTCAAAATCCTCTACCTTCACGACCCCGCTAGGTTCCCCTGCCTCTCCATAGACGGTGGGTGATTGGGATAGAGAGGGTGGCATGAGCGGAAGCAGAACTGTTACTGCCAGAATTCCGCTCAAGACTCTCTTTACAAATGGATGATTACTCACGAACTTTCACGCTCCTTGTTGTCTGTTCTAGTAGACAGCATAACGGCGTAATATGTTCGTAGAATCATCGCAATGTAAGCATATTAAATTTTATTGTATTAGACAGCAATCGCCTTAAGGTCCGGGGAGATCCATAGCTCGGCCCCTGTAGCCTTCTGAACGTCTTCCACCGTCAGACCCGGTGCAATTTCCATCAGCATCAGCCCCTGGCCCGGGATCACCTCAATGACCGCCATTTCAGTGACAATCGTGTTTACGACATGTACCGCCGTCAGGGGGAGCTTGCAGTCTTTCACTATTTTCGGCTGCCCGTCCTTGCTCACATGATCCATGGCGATAATGACCCGTTTAGCCCCGACTACCAGATCCATAGCTCCGCCCATGCCCGGTACTTTTTTCCCCGGAATCATCCAGCTTGCCAGATTGCCCTGCTCATCGACTTCAAGCGCGCCCAGCACAGTGATGTCCACATGCCCGCCACGGATGATCGAGAAGGAGACCGCGCTGTCAAAATAGCAGGCTCCGGCCATCGTGGTCACGAAGCTGCCGCCAGAATCTATACAATCGATGTTTTCTTCTGACTTCGCCGCTTTGGGGCCGACTCCAAGTATTCCGTTCTCCGCCTGTAGCATAATCTGAACATGATCAGGAATATAGTCTACCGCCAGGGTCGGCATACCGATCCCCAGATTCACCACATCGCCGTCCTTGAACTCCTGGGCGATTCTTCTCACAATGAATTCCCGCTTATTCATGCGTATTCCCCACCTTTACAATGGCATCAATCAAGATTCCCGGTACGTTGACATGATTGGGATCAATCTCCCCGAGCTTCACATAGTCATCTACCTCAGCTACTACATAATCCGCCGCCATCGCCATCACGAAATTGAAGTTCCGGGAAGAACCGTCGATCACCAGATTCCCCGCCTCGTCCGCCTTATGGGCCCGGATTAGTGCCACATCTGCATGGAGAGGCAGCTCGAGTAAATAGTCCCTCCCTTCAATATCGAGCTTCCTCTTACCTTCCTCTACAATCGTCCCTACTCCTACAGGGGTTAACACACCACCCAGCCCCGCTCCACCAGCCCGGATTTTCTCAGCTAACGTGCCCTGCGGATAGAGATTCACCTCCGCTTCTTTGGTCATCAGCAGCCTTCCCGTTTCCGGGTTGGAGCCGATGTAGGAGGCATAGATCCGCTTGACCCGGCCGCTTTTGACCAGCTTATAGATCGATAATTCCGGGGTGCCGGTATCATTGGAAATTAGCGAGAGCTGACCGGCTGACTGCGTCTCGACAAGCGCACGCACCAATTCTTCGGGGTGGCCTCCAGCCAGAAAACCGCCGACCATCACGGTATCTCCATCCTTCACCCTCTTCACGGCGTCTTCGGCGGAGATTAATTTGTTTATCATAGATTTCAGGCTCCTTGTTTATTATTGGAGAAAAGCTGGCTACAGGCTACTGGATGATATAGTCATGAATGACTTTGCCGTAGGGCAGCGTTAGATCAGCAGTGAAATGCTTTCCCCCGAGGTACGCCTTCACCGGCAAATCGGCCACAGGGGCATTCACATGGGGGATCAGGCTTAAGCGGGCCGGCCCGGTCCAAGCGCCTTTTACGTGAACATCTTCAAGAGTGTAGGCAACCAGCTGCGCAATCTTGGGGGTCCCATCCACATCGGGAATGAGCTTCAGATTCACTTGAGTTTTGGCGATAGCTCTAGCTGTGTCCTCTGTATCCAGCAGGTTATGCTTGTAAGGCATGGTTCCCACAGCCACCAGAACATCGTTATAATGCAGCGTGCCGGTCAGCGTCTCTGTACCTGCAACTGTCAGGCGGGGAGAGGCCCACTTTTTGGGGAACCCCCAGATCTCCCGTCCTCCCAGAATGGCAGGCGCATTATCCAGATACATCTGGGCCACGAAATTGCACGGCTTCCCCTCAAAGGTACACGGGATCACAATCCCGCTCTCCTCATAGCTTCCCAGACCCGACGAATCGGGCATCTTGATCCATTCATAAGACACGGTGTTACTTCCATCCGGCTGCAAGGGTTCCGGGACCGCCTGTCTGATCGCTGCAGGGTCAGATTCATAAGTGATGACCATAAATTCACGGTCAATGAAGCGGTAAGGCGGACGCCCGTAGCCCGGACTGGCCGCAGGCATGGATTGCAGCGTAAGAACCTCTTTTGCATTCATAATGATCTTAGACTCCCTTTCTGTCAGCGTTGTGTTAATAGCGTGCGTTCTCGACCAGCATGGCAATGCCCATCCCCGTTCCGATGCACAAGCTGGCTATACCATAATGCGACGATCTCCGTACCATTTCATGCACCAGCGTAACTAACACTCTGGCTCCGCTGGCCCCGACAGGATGTCCAATCGCAATCGCGCCGCCGTTGACATTTACCTTTTCCGGGTTAATCTCAAGCTCATGCAATACCGCTATGGCCTGTGCCGCAAAAGCTTCATTAATCTCGAACAGATCGATAGCTTCTAGAGGGATGTCCTGGTTCTTAAGCAGCGACTTAATAGCTCTTACCGGACCCATTCCCATGTAGGCAGGATCTACGCCAACCAGTGAATACCCCTTAATATAGGCTAAAGGCTCTACTGCATGCTCCTTGCATTTGTCTTCCGACATGACCAGCACAGACGCCGCTCCATCATTGATCCCCGAGGCATTTCCGGCAGTCACCGACCCGTTTTCCTTAAAAGCAGGCTTCAGATGAGCAAGCTTCTCTTTGCTGACCTCTCCTCTTACATGCTCGTCCTCCGTGAACCAGACAGTTTCCTTTTTGCTGGTGGTCATCACGGGTACAATCTGCTCAGCAAAAACCTTATTTCTCTTAGCTTCGGCTGCCTTGATCTGGCTGTCATAAGCAAATTCATCCTGCTCCAGTCGCGAAATATGATATTTCTCGGCAATGTTCTCGGCTGTAATGCCCATATGGTAATGATTGATCGGGCAGGTCAGCCCGTCAGCGACCACGGTATCTATCAGCTCGCTGTTTCCAAGCTTATAGCCGTTTCTTGCATTTCTCAGCACATAAGGGGCATTCGACATACTCTCCATCCCTCCGGCCAGGAGGACACTCCCTTGTTCAGCCCGAATAGAGTTGTAAGCTAAAGCGACGGCATGAAGCCCTGAACCGCAAACGGTGTTGATAGTTGTTGCAGGAACTTCAATAGGGATACCGGCTTGCAGTGCCGCCTGTCTGGCAGGATTCTGGCCCTCGCCCGCCTGTAGGACATTGCCCAGATAGATCTGCTCCACTAACGCAGGCTCTACATGGCTTTGCTGAAGGCAGGCCGTCATCACATTTGCTCCTAATTCTGTAGCACTCAGTGTCGAAAGTCCGTTGTTAAATGAACCAACTGCAGTCCGTAAGGGACTTACCAATGCAACTCTGTTCACAAAATCTCACATTCCTTTCTGATTGTAGTGGACTTACGTGCGGGTATGATCACGATGTATGAGAGAGTATGCGTTACGGCTTAATCAGCTTGATTAGCTTAGTCAGCTTAATCAGCTTAGTCAGCTTAGTCAGCTTAGTCAGCTTTGTCAGCTTAGTCAGCTTAGTCAGCTTAGTCAGCTTAGTCAGCTTAGTCAGCTTAGTCAGCTTAGTCAGCTTAGTCAGCTTAGTCAGCTTAGTCAGCTTAGTCAGCTTGATTAGCTTAGCCGCCTTGATCGCCTTCCTCCATTTGAATATTTGGTATTTATTTACATATTCAGTGTAAGCCTAAACGCCGGTTTCCTCAACACTCAAAAATATACATAATTTTACATACAAATAGCTCTAGGCCCTTGTACACTCCCCCAACGAGGTCATGCTATCATATCCTTTGAAATTCTGGTTATTAATGGTTATTTCAGAAAAACGCATGAAAACATACCAAAAGAGTTCATATTTAAAACGCCTCCGACCCTTACTTGGGTCTGGAGGCGTTTTTTGCAGCTCTCTTAGCATAATGTTCCGTTATTTGAAGCAGCCCTGCTTACACCAGCTTCTTAATCTCGTCCACCGGTAACTCCACGGCTTTGGACACCTCTTCCGGGGTAAATCCATGAAGCAGTAACTTACGGATAATCTCGGCTTGGCCCTTTTCTATGCCTTGTTCTATTCCTTCAGCTATACCTTCTTCATATCCCCAACGCTTCCAGGCTGGCATGAGTTCCATAATCGCTTCACCCTCCTCCGGGTATTGTATCATTAATTCTTTTATGATCTCTTCATCCTGGGCCCGGTCCGGCTGGAAATATAAATCTGCCACTGACATAATCAGCGCCAACCGCCCTTGATCCAAGCGTGTCTTCAGCTTCATGAACATGCGCAGGAACTCCCGGCGCACTTCTCTTGCTTCTCTTGTAGTATACCCCATCTTGGCTAGTAACGCAGCAGCCACTGCATTGTCCGAATCAATAAATCTTCGCCAGTTCTGCTTACGCAACTCCACCTTTAGGAACTGGAAGCGCAAAATCTGGTGCTCAGGGATAACCATCTCCAAGGTATCCTGCTCTTCCCTGATCTCATCTGAAGTAAAAATCGCAATCGGAATAATCAGCTTATGCTCTTTGCGGTAGCGCTCAAACAGACGGCTGAAGTAAATAAACATCCGTTCATGGAATCGTGAATCCCGATACGACTGCGGTTCCAGGTGAATCAAAATATAACCGTCCAGTCCTTTATAGCGGATTTCCAACAGCAGATCCAGCTCCCGCGCTTCCTCGCCAACAATATCCACCAGCAATTCCTGCATCAGAAACCGGGTTTCACTGTAGTCCAGCATAGAATCCAGCTCAGGAAAAAACAACTCAATAAACTCCTGAAAGAACGTCTCCAACAGCTTCTTAAAAGCTTCATCATGCGGTAAGGGGATTTTAGTCGCCTCCTGTTATATCCTGCTTGTTTCTTGTGAGCATATCCCATTTTAATGGAATTCAATATAACAAAAAGCACGCACGTTCGCATTCAATGCAAAAAGAGCCGCAGATGTTGCTCCTGCGGCTCTTCTTTTTAAACTATTTGTATATGCATCAGCGCTCAGAACACTCGCTTCTTATCCTTCTCCTCAATCAAAATCTGCACCGATTCCTTGAACCGGATCGCATGAATGATCTCCCGCTCGCGCAGGAACTTGAGGCTGTCCTGCAGATCCACATCGTCGGTCATGTCAATCAGCCACTGGTATGTAGCCCGGGCCTTCTCCTCGGCGGCGATATCCTCATACAGATCCGCGATTGGATCTCCCTTCGCAGCGATGTAGGCAGCTGTGAACGGAACACCGGCAGAGTTGTTATAGAACAACGCGTGATCCCGCTGCGCATAGTTCGGGCCTAAGCCTGCGGCTTCCAGCTCCTGCACCGAGGCGTCCTTGGTCAGCTTGTAGATCATGGTGGCAATCATTTCGAGGTGGGCGAATTCTTCAGTTGAAATATCTGTCAGCACCCCTATCACTTTATCCGGTATTGCATACCGCTGGTTCATATAGCGCAGCGCCGCAGCCAGCTCACCGTCCGCACCGCCGTATTGCTCCATCAGATACCGGGCCATCCGCACATCACATTTGCCGACACGCACCGGGTATTGCAGCTTTTTCTCATAGATCCACATTCGTGAACTTCCCCCTCCTTAAGGCTATTTCATTCCCGGCTTCATGCCTTAGACTTGCCAAGGCCAGGGACTCTCGCTCCATTGCCATGGAGCCTTGGAATAGGCGCGGCCGAAATTCTGCAGCGGTCCGTATAGCTCCTGGAACTGGTTCGCCAGCTTGGTGCGCTCATACGTCAGCTGATTGAACTGCTCAATCGCCTTCACATCCTGCGGATGAGTGTCCAGGTACAGATTCAGCTCTACGAGTGCAAAATCAAGTACCTGCAGCTGCTCCAGCATCTCGTAATAACGGGGCTCGCAAGGATTAGCTTCCATAGCCTACTTCCCTCCTTTGAACTTGGATTCATAAGGGCTGTATAGCGATGGCCATAACGTTCCATGCTTGAGCGCCTCCGGCAGGGAGAACTGCGGCAGATTCGGGGGCTGAAACGTGACGAATTGATTCGGCGGCACAACATACGTCTTGAACGGCACCGGCGGACAAGGATCAAACGGTCCCCTATACGGTGTCCATACGCGATCCTGGGAGTTCAATGATCATTCCTCCTCGTAAGGTTTTGACGGCATTGCCTGATGGATGTCCAGATCTCTGATCGTTACCTTCGTAACTAACTTATGACAGTCCAAGGGTGGAAAAGAACAACTGCCCAATAAAATCGCCCTAAGCAACAAAAAAACAGGGACCCCAAAAGCCCTGCAAACCGGCTTCTGAAGTACCCTGCTCTATTTAAAAATACGAGTTACACTTCTGCTTACTCCTTCTCCTCTTCCACGGCTTCCGCATCCTCTTCGGACTCTGGCGGCGGCTCGCGGTGGATGTTGATCCGGGTGATCCGCAGCCGGGTGGATTCCTCCACCTCGAAGGTGACGTCGCCTACCACAACTTTCTTGCCCTTGGACGGATTGCCCTCCAGCTCCTTGAACAGCCAGCCGCCGATGGAATCCACCTCGTCATCCTCAATCACGACGCCTGTGAGATCGTTGACGTCTTCAATCAGCATCCGGCCCTCTACGGAGATGTAATCGCCGTTACGCTCTACGCTGGGGCGTTCATCCTCGAACTCGTCATGCAGATCGCCGACGATCTCCTCCAGAATCTCTTCAGCGGTCAGCAGCCCCGCCGTTCCGCCGTACTCGTCAACGACCAGCGTCAGCTGGGCCTTGTTCTTCTGCATCAGCCGCAGCGCATGGCTGATCTCCATCGATTCCGGCACGTTCAGAATCGGCCGGACCAGGGAAGCCAGATCATTCTGCTGCTCCGGCGGGGCGAACAGCAGATCCGTAATATGGATGAAGCCGATAATCCGGTCCTTGTCCTCGAAGGCCACCGGATAACGCGAATGCTTCGTTTCCGTAATGATCCGCATGTTCTCCTCTAGCGGAAGATTGCTGTACAGTACATCCATATCGGTACGCGGCAGCATCACCTCACGGGCCAGCAGGTCCGAGAATTCGAAGATGTTATCCATCAGCTTCATCTCATCCTGATCGATCACCCCGCTCTTCGCGCTCTGATTCATCAGAATGCGGATTTCCTCCTCCGAATGGGCAGCCTCGGCTTCACTGGCCGGCTCCACGCCGAACAATCTCAGCAGAGCGTTCGCTGACGCATTCAGCACCCAGATGAAGGGCAGAAACAGATTATAGAAGAACATCAGCGGAGCGGACAACAACAGTGCTGACCCTTCCGTTTTTTGAATAGCCAGAGATTTCGGTGCCAGTTCTCCCAGCACAATATGTAAAAAGGTAATAATCGAGAAGCCGATAATCACAGATACCGTTGAGATTAGCGTCTGGTCAGTAACACCGATCTGGTACATCAGGGGCTCCACCAGCAGCTCCGAGATCGCCGGTTCCCCGACCCAGCCGAGTCCAAGGGAAGCGAGTGTGATCCCGAACTGGGTGGCCGACAGATACGAATCCAGCCGCTTGTTGACCTTAAGCGCATATCCCGCCATTTTGTTCCCTTCGCTGACCAGCTGGGTCAGACGGGACTGTCTGACCTTAACCAGCGAGAATTCCGCCGCAACAAATACACCATTTAATAATACGAGCACCAGAACGAGCAAAAGATTAAGCACTAATCTTCCTATTTCAAATTCCGTATGCACTATAATAACGCCCCATTTCTACAAGGTGATCGCTTTTCTGGTTTTGAAATCGACCCCGGGATAATACATATCGGCCACGAGCAGGTTAGGCCCGCAGCAGCCTGCCGCATCACAGTAACAATTCACTTGCTGATTCAAGGGATGCTTAGTCTGCCACTCCGTGAAAATGTCATCCAGCTTCGAGTCGCTGATATTGCCAAAGGCGGATATGTCGGCGAAGTCTGTTACAAAGACATCGCCCGTGAACAGGTTGACATTGACCCGGTTTCTTCCGTCCGGATCATTGCGCAGCGTTACATTCTTCTCGCTGCGCAGTCTGCTCAGTAGCTGCTGGTCTTCCTCCAGGAAGCTGCAGGCGAAGAACGGCAGCGTGCCGAACAGCATCCACATCTCCGGGTCACGATGGTCAAGGAGGGAATGAATAGCAGTATTCATCTCCCGGAGCGACAGCACAGGCAGCTTCGAGGCGAAGCTGGATGCGTACATCGGGTGTACCTCATGCCGTCTAGCCCCCATGTCCCCGATCAGCCGGTGAATCTCGGGAAGCTTGGTGTGTGTACGATAGTTGATCATCGACTCGGCAGAGATCAGCATTCCGTCGCTGCTCAGCCGGCGGGAATTCTCCAGCATCGTATCATACAGCCGGTAGGCGGCCTCCTTCGAGACCGGGTGCCCGCTGTTCGCGAAGCCCACCTCGTGGAAGTCATCGCCGTTCACATAATTGAACGAGATATGCATGACATCCAGGTAAGGGAGCAACTGTTCATAACGGGAATACGGCATGGTCAGATTGGAGTTGATCTGCGAACGGATGCCCCGCTCCCGCGCATATTTCAGCAGCGGTACGATGGTATTCTCCACCGTCCCGGCACGGAACATCGGCTCCCCGCCCGTAATGCTGATAGTCTGCAGGTGCTCTACCTCGTCCAGACGCTTCAGCATCTTGGTTAAAGGCAGCAGCTCTCCCTCTTTCATCGTAAGACTGTCGCCGACGGCGCAATGCTCGCAGCGCATATTGCATAGATTCGTGACCGTCATCTCTACACTGGTCAGCACATGCTGCCCGTATTCGCGGAGTGAAGTAATCGGATCCCATGGATCGTACTCCGGCGACAGCTCTTTTACAGGGATTATAGATGATGGCTCTAATATACTCATTTCTTAATGCTCCTTTAATGCTTATTCCTTATTATTAACCCAAAACAAAAGAAAAAGAACGATAACTTAAGCTATATCATACCACGACTACTCAAAAAAACAGCAAGGCGGAGAATACAGCTCCGCAATTCCTGCAGATACCCTATTCTCTCCTCGCTGCGCAGAACACCTATCCGGTACTTTTCACTACAGGTTCTCCCCCGTCTGTCACATCCACAATGACTACAGAGAGGGCTTTGCTGAGATCACGCTCATAGGGGGTAACCGTTTCGCCTTCGGGTCCATTCAGCACCCGGACAACAGGCCGATGTGGTGTGCTGGGGTCAATCTTGACCACCACGCCACTCTCGCCGGAGCTGAGTTTCACCGTAAGTCCCAGCGGATAGATGGCCACGCGGTCTCTGAATAACTCCAGTTGCTTCTGCTCATACAAAGTTCCTGAGCCGACATACAGCGCTTCTACCGCCTGATGGGGCAGCATGGCTTTTTTGTAAATCCGGTTGGAGGTCATCGCATCATAGGAATCGGCGACCCCCAGCCATTTCGCATATTCATGGATCTGCGGACCCGTCAGGCCGCGCGGATAGCCGGAGCCGTCAATCCGTTCATGATGCTGCAGGGCACAGTGGGCCGCCAGCAGAGGAATATTCGGCTCTTCCTTGAGAATGCGGTATCCGATCTCGGTATGCGCCTGCATATGGCGGAATTCCTCCTCGCTGAGCATACCGGGCTTCTGAACAATTTTGACAGGAATCTGCGTCTTGCCGATATCATGCAGCAGCGCACCAAGCCCAATGACCCGCAGCTCTTCTTTGCTGTAGCCGTGGGCAATCCCCAGCACCAGCGTATACAGGCATACGTTCAGGGAATGGACATACAGGTAGTTATCAGCGGTGTGCATGTCAAGCAGCATGATCATCGGGTCCTCCTGCAGGGACATGTCATCAAGGATGGAATCCATCACCTTGGAGAACTTCTTATCCAGATGATAAAAGCCCTTGGTAATTCCCGAGGCGCCGGACATCTGCTGGAACTGGTTCCGGATGACCTTGAGCGCCTGATTGCGCGTCTCGTCCTGCAGCATTCCGGGGATCACAATATCCTCCGTGAGCGAATCCTCAATATAGATATAGCCGATATCGATTCTGGCGAGCCGCTTGATCAGGGAATCGGTAAGCTCCACTCCGTCCGCAAGCAGAACCAGCCCTTCATCATTATATATTTTTTTACCCAGCTTCATTCCGGCCTGAAGCCGATTGACGGATACTAGACGCACCTTGGCTCACTCCTGCCTTTAAACGGTAAAATTGCTTTTCTGTGATGCCAAGCTGAGAATCAACGCATAATAAACAGCCAGAAGGCGGCTGCAAGGATAAAGCGGTAGATGGCAAAATGCGTCGGTCTGATCTTCTGGATCATTCTCATGAACAGAACTACCACCACATAAGCCACGATGAAGGAAATAATGAAGCCGATGACAAAATACCCGATCGTCTCACTCGTGAAATTCTTGTAGGAATCCAGCAGCTCATACCCCGAGGCCGCGCACATAATCGGAATCGCGATGAGGAAGGAGAAGTCGGCCGAGGCCTTGTAGCTCACTCCGCTCAGCATCCCCCCGGAAATGGTCGAGCCGGAACGGGAGAAGCCAGGCCAGAGGACGGAAATAATCTGGAACAGTCCGATCGAGAGTGCCTGCCCGTAGGACAGATCATCCAGATCATGCGCCGTCACGCGGATCTTGCGTTTGTTGACCCATTCGGCAATGATCATCAGAATACCGCCTGCGACCAGCGCCCAGAGGACGGTGGATGCCCCGAAGAGGCTTTTAATGAAGTCCCGGGCAAAAAAAGCTACAGCAAGCGCAGGCACAATGCCCAGCAGCACATGAATCAGGTTCAGACGGGCTGCCGGCATTACGCCCCCTCTGTCTCTGCGGCCGAATCCGAGCAGATCCACAATCCGCTGGCGGTAGACCAGCGCAATCGCCAGTATAGCCCCCAGTTGAATCACAATTTCATACGTCTTCATAATCGAATCCTGCTCGTTAAATCCCAGAAGCTTAGTCGTTAGAATCATGTGTCCCGTCGAAGAAACCGGAATGAACTCCGTGATTCCTTCCACAATTGCCAGAATAATGGCTGTAATTGTATCCATATTACTCCTCCTGATCTAGTCAATGAAACCTGGTACTGTGTTAACTATCAATTTAATAAAACATGGTGTGGATCATCAGGTGGATTGCCTCTCCCAGCGAACCGCTTCACACTCATCCAGACTCACCGGCCGCTGAAGCTCCATCCGCAGCAGATCGCGGAGGAAATGAGGCAGCAAATATACCGCCTCCCGGCCATTGGCTATACTCTCGTAGCCTGTACGGAACGTAAACATATCCAGCGTGCCGACACTATATACCTTGGTATCCTCCAGCTGCTCCCCGCCGGCAAAAATCGCAATACCGTTATCATAAGGCATGACCCTTGGATCGTACAAGATTTTTAATCCGTCCACGGCCAGGGTGCCCAGCACCTCTCCGCGGAAGCCATATCCGTAGATGACTTTATTCCGGAACTCTGCCATCAGACTTTGTTCAAGTGCGGTGCGGATATCCTTGCCTGTCAGCTGTACAATACAAGGATTAATCGGAGAAGGACATAAGGCATGCAGCATGCCTGTGGTGATATTCCCTTCCGGCAGCGGGCCAAGCAGCTGGCCTGTATTCACGAGCGAGATGGGACTGCCTGTGAACTGGCGGACCGCCTGTGCCAGCAGGTTGCCAAACGGAGACTCCCCCTGCAGATCCAGCGGCAGCATGCGGTCGCTGATGGCAACCGTCTCCTCCAGGGCCTCACGCCCGCGCAGCAGATGGATCGCTGCCGCCGGAGCGATCAGCTCCTCCGTCAAGGCAGGATCAACTTCCGTGCAGCCTCCTTCGGCCAGGTGAAACGCTCCGTCCGGCTGTTCCCGCTCGAAGACCACCCGTCCGGCGTACCGGCCGAATTTGCCGGCTCCGCATACGGCTGTCCCGTTAATCATCTGCGGCTGCTCCAGCATATGGTGGGTGTGCCCGCCCAGAATGGCATGCACGCCCTCCAGGTTCTCTGCCAGCCTCTGGTCTGCGGGTAACCCCAGATGAGACAGAATGATCACGATATCCACCTGCGGGGCAAGCAGCTGAACCTGCTCGCGCAGCGCCTCTTCCGGGTCCAGCACATCCCAGCCGAGCAGGGAATAGAAGGAGGTGAACGCCGCCGTAGCACCGGTCAGTCCAATCTTGATGCCGTCCTTCTCCAGAACCGCGCGGCGCTGCATCCAGTGCGGCGGCTCACCGGTAGCGGACTCCAGGAAATTGCAGCATACCACAGGACACTGGATACCTGTAAATATGGCTGAGAGCATCTCCTTGGAGAAGGTGAGGCCTTCGTTATTGCCGATGGTGACTGCATCGTATCCGGTCAGATTCATAATGTCTATGTTGGCCTGTCCCATCGTGCCTTCCGTCTCTACAGCAGCGCGGTCCATATGATCGCCGATATCAAGCAGCAGCACCGGATCCTCGCCTGCCGCTGCCTTCATTGCGGATATCACTGCCGCAAGCGGACTCATCATTTCAAAGTGGCTATGTATATCATTGGTATGAATAATGGTTAATCTTTGCGGCCCAGGCTTCATAAGCTGGCTTCCCTCCCACTTGTACAGCCGTTTATAAAGTAAGCGGCAGGCTTGTTCAGTTCTAGAGTTAGCATAACATTTTCAGACCCAATATGGTATATTGTAATCATTATAAGCTGTCCTAAGCTAAGTCCAGAAAGGGTGAAGAAAGCATGCATATCTCCATCCGGCTGTTCGCCGGTCTGGCCGAAATCATCGGCTCCTCCACTCTGGTCTTCCACGCCCAGGAGTCCCCTTTGACAGCAGGCAGGCTGAAGGAACTCCTCTCCGCCTCCTATCCCGATGCCGCGCCGCAGATCAGCGTGTCTCTTGTAGCCGTTGATCAGGAATATGCGCCTGATGATACGGATATTACCGAAGGTTCAGAGGTGGCCTTCATTCCGCCCGTATCCGGCGGTTAACCGGACCGTTCCCCTTCCGCGAATCTGCATAGATACACAACAGGGTAGGACCAGCGGGTTGCACAATCTGCAAGCTACAATCAGTACTCTTACACCATTGAATATTGCGGACTTTGTTGCTATGCTGTAAAAAATTGCTATAGTAAGGTGGCCTAGTCATTGAGAGTACACGTGATGGATCTTAAACCGGGTGATCATCTGCGGATGGATACCTTCAGCTCCCGCGGGCTGCATGTACTCCCTAAGGGATCACGGCTGCAAATGGAGGAAATCGCCAAGCTGATACAGCACGGCGTGGATTATGTAGACATTGAAACGGTACAGGAAGAGCCCGCCCCTTCCAGCCGGACATCAATCATTCAGGCCGCAGCCAGCAGCTTCGATACCACGATTGACGGTTTTGAATCTCTATATATGGAAGCGCTCAGCAAAGGCAGCTTCAATCAGTCCGTAGTGGATGATATTCTGCAGCCGACCTTGTCCACGCTGGACAAACATAAGGACGTAGTGACACTCCTGCTGCTGCTGGACCGGGAAGATAACTATACCTACAATCATTCCCTGCAGGTAGGCATGCTCTCGTATTATCTTGCCTCGTGGCTCGGATATTCCAAGACAGAGTGCTACGAGATCGGGCGTGCGGGATACCTGATTGATATCGGCAAATGCCGCATCTCCCCCGCAATTCTGAATAAGCCTGGTAAGTTAACCCCTGATGAATACGAAGAGATCAAATTACATACGATTTACGGGTACGAAATCATACAGAACTCCATGAACGATCCTTTCACTGCTCTGGTTGCCCTGCAGCATCATGAACGCGAGGACGGCTCCGGCTATCCCAAGCAGCTGACCAAGACAGATATTCATCCTTACGCCCAGATCGCAGCCGTTGCGGATATTTACAGTGCCATGACCACTCACCGGGTCTATCAGTCCAAGCAGGAGCTGATTTCCGTTCTGCGTGAGATCAACTCCCTCAGCTTCGGGAAGCTGAACGGCAAACCGGTCCAGGCCTTCATCAATCACCTGATGCCTAACTTCATCGGCAAGCGCGTTCTGCTGAGCACCGGTGATATGGGTGTTATCGTGATGAACAACCCGCTGGATGTCTTCCGTCCGCTTGTACAGAGCGAAGGCAAGTTCCTTGACCTGTCCCGCGAACGCAAAATTGCCGTCGTTGAGATTTATATGGAGTAGAGAGATTTCCTCTACGCAAAATAAATCAAGCAGCCCCTCCTGCGTTACCGCAGAAGTGCTGCTTGAAGTTGAATACCAACAGAAGCCTCCCCCGGCCGGGGGAGGCTATCCTTTTATCGGATAAGTGTAAGCAGCAGCTCACCGCTAGGCACTTCTGTCCCTGTGCTCTTAAGCACATCAAGGTATTGTGCCGAGTTGGTGACAATCACAGGCGTGGCGGTTACAAATCCGGCTGCACGGATGGCTTCAAGGTCAAATTCAAGCAATAGCTGACCCTTGACTACCTTGTCGCCTTCCTGCACTTTTTTGGTAAAATGCTGACCCTTAAGCTTCACGGTATTGACACCGACATGAATCAGCAGCTCCGCACCGCCCTCCGAAGTGATGCCGATGGCATGTCCTGTCGGGAATACAGTAGTTACCGTTCCGTTCACAGGGCTGGTTAAGATGCCGGAAGAAGGCTCGATTACAATGCCCTTGCCCATGGCGCCGGAAGCAAAAGCTTCGTCAGGCAGGGTGTCAAGCGGTTGCAGCGTTCCTGCCAGCGGGCTTACAATCAGTTCTTTATCAATCAGCGTCGGTGTAGTCGTACCCGAGGTTGCACTTAAGTTAACCGATGCCGCAGCATCTGTCTCAGGCTCCTTGTAGCCAAACACCAGCACCAGTACAGCGGCCAGTACAAATGCTACCAGTATACCAATGACTACCCAGACAAATCCGGTACCGAAATAGGTCGGCAGAGCCAGCAGACCCGGCAGTGAGAAGGATAATGCTCTTGCGCCGCCTGTTGCAATAATTGCACCGCCGATAGCGCCGGAGATACACGCATAGATGAACGGTTTTTTGAGCTTCAGGGTAACTCCATAAATGGTTGGTTCAGTAATCCCGAAGACCGCAGATAGTGTAGAAGAACCGGCGAGTGCCTTAAGCTGCGGGTTCCGCGATTTCAGGAATACACCGAATACAGCCCCGGCCTGCGACAGAACGGCCGCACTGAGAATAGGCAGCATGGTATCCTGTCCCAGTGTAGCAATATTGCTGAGCATGATCGGTACGAAGCCCCAGTGTACACCGAAGATTACGAACACCTGCCAGAACGCCCCAGCTATGGCTCCGGCCACAAGCGGACTTAGATTGTAGAGCCAAGTATAACCGGAAGCGAGTCCCTCACTGATCATTGAACCTACAGGTCCGAAGGCCAGGAACGTAAGCGGAATAACAATGAGCAGTGCGAACATGGGAACAAGAATATTCCGCACGGACTCATGAATGAAGGAACGGAACCAGCGTTCCACATACGACTGCACCCATACCGCCAGAATAATCGGGATCACGCTGGAGGAATAATTGATCAGTACGATCTTGATCCCCAGGAAGTGCAGCGGGTCAGGTGAGCCTACAGCCGCAATGACTGCGGGATAGATCAAGGCTCCGGCTATGGCAATGGACACGAATTGATTCGCCTTGAATTTGCGCGCTGCCGTAACCGCCAGGAAGACAGGCAGGAAATAGAACACGCTGTCGGCAGCCGCATTGAGGATCATATAAGTGCCGCTGGCAGCACTAATCCACTCCAGTGACAGAATCAGGGCCAGCAAGCCCTTGAGAATCCCTGCCCCGGCCAGTGCACCCAGTATCGGCGAGAAAATACTCGAAATGATGTCCACCGCTTTACCCAGAACTCCGGTGCTTTCCGAGCTTTCGTCACTGCCGCTTTTCTCCGCATCCTGAAGCGAGGTTTCCTTCATAATCTGCTCGAATACCTGGCTGACATTGTTGCCGATGACCACCTGGAATTGCCCGCTGTTCTCAACCACTGTAATGACTCCAGGAGTCTTCTCGAGCGCTGCTTTATTGGCTTTGCTGTTATCCTTCAGCTTGAATCTTAAGCGTGTGGCACAATGGAAGACGGAATTCACATTCCCTTCTCCGCCAACGAGTGTGATAATTTGTTTGGATAAGTCTTTATTGCTCATTTGGGTTTGCTCCTTTTGAGATCTGTAATATAAGCATCGCTGCAGAGGCGAGTTGTGCCAGCCCTTCTATCTTTCCCCTCTGCAAACAAGAAAAACCTGAACTCAAGGCAAAAAAGGCGTAGAACACACACGCTATTTTGCCATCAGCTCAGGTTTTGCCTGCATGACCAGTTACACCCTGACAGATGATATGAAAATATATGAAATAAATATTGTAGTCTTACGTATGTTACGTGTTACTCCAGGTTATTGCGTTCAGTTACACGCTGAATGTGAATCGTCAAATAGACATATTCATCCTTGCTGAGGCTCTGGCCATGGGATTTCTCCAGATATTCATTAATCTTGCCTACGCATTCGAAAGCCTTGACATAGGTTAGCCTCACCTGATTGTACAGGAACTCTTCCCCGCTGTTATTGGTCTCCTTCTTCAGCACCCGCATGGAAAAATACTGCAGATGGGTCAGGAACCGCGAATAGTTAAGCGAGGTCTCGTCCAGCACAACCTTATAATGATAGGTAACGATGTTCAGGATATTCTGAACGATCTCCGTCATCTTGATCGTCGATCTTACCTCCGTGCCATCCATTCTGGCGTTAACCAGGTGAAGGGCAATGAAGCCGGCTTCATCCTCACCCAGCGAGAGGCCGGTGGTCTGTTCAATCATCTTCAGGGCATCCAGCCCGATCCCGAATTCCTTCCGGTAAAAGCGCTTGATCTCAAACAGCATCGCATTCTTCAGCTGAATCCCCTTCTCAAAACGCTCCAGCGCGAAATGAATATGATCCGTCAGCGTCAGATAGAGATTATCGTTCAGCTCTGTGTGCAGCACTCCACTCGCGTAGGTGACGATGCTGCTGGCCAGCTCCAGGTGAGCCACCGGAATATCATTCAGCAGTTCAGTCAGCCGGGCAGTGAATTCATTCTCGTTCAGCAGAAAAATCTTATCCACCTTGGCAGGATCAACATAATCCCCCGCCACCTTATTGAAGGAAATCCCTCTGCCCATCACAATAACCTCCTTGCCCTTCTGGTTCTTGGTCAGGAGCACATTATTGTTCAGCACCTTCTCGATAATCATCTCTATTTCACCTCCTGACGCATAGTTTGTACAAAAAAAGCCTAAGTTGATCCCAATATCATTCATAAAAATGATACTCGCATCAGCTTAGGCATTGCCCGCGTTACCGGTCACAATCCTGTATTACTGCTATTGTAGCATAAATAAAAGCGATTTCAAGAACTTTTTTTATTCTAAAGATCTGAATATTTATATTTGCCTTCATTCCGGTTTGAAACCGTATCTCCAGGGTCACGCTAATAGCAGACAATAATACAAGGGAGGAGATATGATGCTTGCGGTTCACCAGCGCCTTGCCGAGCTATACACCCTGAGTCTGAAGCGTCCACTGGCTCCGGCGGAGCAAGACGAGCTTCAGCACTGCCTGCATGTTAACACCGTCTACTGCTGGGAAATGGCCCGCCTCCATATCGAAGCCCTGCTGGCAGCGGATACTCAAGATACTGGGTGGCAGCAGGAGATCAGTGCGCAGCTGCTGGAGGTCCGGGTAAGCGGGAAGCCGGGAAAACGGCCTTAACGGAAAGGAACTCTACGCTTCCCCTTATCATTCCAGACGCAAAAAAAACAGCAGCCCCTCCCCCACATCGGGGCCAGGCTGCTGCATGTGCTTCTATAAGAAGCGGAACTGTGCTTCTATTAATCCGTTATAAATACCGTCGTGCTTGGTCAGCTCGGCATGGTTGCCTTCTTCCTTGATCTCGCCGTGATCCAGCACCACGATCTTATCCGCATGGCGGATGGTCGAGAGGCGGTGGGCGACGATGAAGGAGGTCCGGCCCTGAAGCAGCAGCTTCAGCGCTTCCTGAATCTTGATCTCCGTCTCCGTATCAATGCTGGCGGTCGCTTCATCCAGAATCAGAATCCGCGGATCAGCCAGCAGCGCCCGGGCGAAGGACAGCAGCTGGCGTTGTCCCATGGACAGTGCGCTTCCCCGCTCCTCTACCTCGGTATCATAACCGGCAGGCAGCTTGACGATGAAATCATGGGCGTCTACAGCCTTAGCGGCCGCTTCAATCTCTTCGTCCGTGGCATCCAGCCGCCCGAAGCGGATGTTGTCGCGGATCGTTCCCGAGAAGATGAAGGTATCCTGCAAGACAATCCCGATCTGTTCGCGCAGACTCTGGAGTGTAACCTCGCGGATATCCCGTCCATCAATGGTGATGCCGCCGCTCTTGATATCATAGAACCGGCCGATCAGGTTGATGATTGTACTTTTGCCAGAGCCGGTATGTCCTACAAGAGCAATGGATTGGCCTGCCTGGACATCCAGGTTAATGCCCTTGAGAGCCGCACGGCCCTTCTCATATTCAAACACAACATTATCGAAGTGAATATCTCCCTTAATCTTGGACAGCGGAGTTGCTCCCGGCTTATCCTGAACCGCAGGCTGTTCGTCGAGATATTCGAATATCCGCTCGGAGGAGGCCATCGCCACCAGCAGCTGATTGTACATCTGTCCCAGCCGGTTGATCGGGTCCCAGAAGTTGCTGACATAACTGCTGAAGGCGACCAGGAAGCCGACCGTAAGTTCTCCCGACTGAATCAGGTAAGCCCCGAACCAGAAGAGAATCATCGTCCCGAAGCCGCCGGTGACTTCAATGATCGGACCGAATGCCTGGTTCATGGCTGAGGCCTTGTTCCACGACTTCCGGCTGTCCATATTCATGGCATCGAAATAGTGCATGTTCTCTTCTTCCTGCGTGTAGGCCTGAGTGACGCGAATCCCCTGAATTGACTCATTCAGATGGGAGTTGATCCGCGAGTTCTTCATACGCACATCCTGCCAGGCAATACGGATTCTCTGCCGCAGCTTGGTCGAGATCAGGAACATAATGGGCACCGTAATCATCACGGCCAGCCCCAGCTTCCAGTTGATCAGCAGCAAAATTATCATAATGCCGAACAGCTGCACACAGTCAATCATTAGATTGACGACCCCGTTGGTGAACAAATCCTGCAGCGAGTTAATATCATTGGTCACCCGGACCAGGACTGATCCGGCCGGACGTTTATCAAAGAAGTTGAAGGACAGCTTCTGGATATGCCGGAACAGGTCCGAGCGCAGATCATAGATCACCCGCTGGCCGATCACATTCGTATATTTGATCCGGTATACACCCGCAATCCATTGAATCAGATACAGAATGATTACACTGGCTGTGAGCGTGTAGAGCAGCGTCAAGCTGGTGTTTCCGTCTTTTGGAGCAATCGCTTTATCAATCGCCATACTGGTCAGGAATGGAACCGTCAGCTTGGTAATCGTCCCCAAAATCATCATGATCGAGACCAGCGGCAGCATCTGCCTCGCATATGGCTTCATATAACTGAATAAGCGGGTGAACTGCTTCCAGTCAAAAGCCTTGTCGATCACATCATCGTCTTTGTAGATAAAACGTTCTTCAAGCGTCTGTTCTTCAACCTTACTGTTGTCGGTATTTAATACGCCGTCAGCGGTCTGCTTGGAGGTCTCAAGACTCATGCCGGATCACCCGCCTCTCGCTTCATATCCCTGGCTAAATAATCGGCATACTGAATCCGGTACACATCCTGATAAGGTCCCGGGACGGAGATCAGTTCCTGATGGGTGCCCTGCTGGACCATTATCCCTTCATTCATGACAATGATCTGATCGGCATGACGCAGGGAGGAGATCCGGTGGGCAATAATCAAGGTGGTCCGTCCGCGCATAACCTCCTGGAACCCGGCCTGAATCTCATGCTCTGTCTCCATGTCCACCGCACTGGTGGCATCATCCAGAATAAGAATCCGCGGATTCTTGAGCAGTGCGCGCGCGATGGCAATCCGCTGCTTTTGGCCGCCCGAGAGACCCATTCCCCGCTCACCGACTACCGTATCGTAGCCTTCCGGCATCTCCATAATGAAGTCATGCGCCTTCGCCAGCTCGGCGGCACGGATGATCTCATCCATGCTGACATTCTTCAGTCCATAAGAGATATTATTGCGGATCGATGAGGAGAACAGGAAGGTCTCCTGGAATACCGTCGATATTTGCGAGCGCAGACTACGGACCTGGAACTCGCGGATATCCACGCCATCGAGCTTGATACTGCCCTGATTCACATCATAAGCACGCATCATGAGCTGGGTAATCGTGGATTTACCGGATCCCGTTCCGCCAAGGAATCCAATGACCGCACCAGGCTCCGCATGGAAATGAATATCCTTGACTGCCGGCATTTTGTTGCCGTAAGCGAAGGTGACATGATCGAACTCCACCTCACCCTTCACTTCTGCCGCTGCAAGCTCGCGGGCATTCTCTTGATCCCGGACATCGATTGTCTGATTCAGCACTTCCAGCACACGTTCGCCAGAGGCCTTCGACTGGGTATAGTTGTTGATGTGGAACCCGAGTCCCCATACGGGGCCGATAATGTACCAGATCAGGCTGAAGAACGCAACCAGCTCACCCAGCGACATCTTCCCGTTGATAACCAGCGTACCGCCGACACCCAGCAGGATCGCTACACTGACCGAAGCCAGCAGCTCCATGAACGGGAAGAATTTACTCCACAGCTCGGCCGCAAAAATCTGATTATCTTTATAACGTTCATTACGGTGTGAGAATTTCTCAACTTCGTAGGCCTCTCTGGCAAACGATTTGACCGTTCTTACCCCGGTGACATTCTCCTGTACAGCCGTTGTCAGGGAACTTAACGCCAGGCGCATCTCCTGAAAGGCCGGATGAATCTTGGATTCAAATCTGAGTGCGACTACCGCCAGAAACGGCATTGTGATCAGAGTAACCAGCGTCAGCTGCCAATTGATGGTAAACATCATAATGGAGCCGAACAAAACCATGAAAAACACATTCAGCAGTTGGGCAAATCCGAAGCCAATGAACATCCGGATCGCTTCCAAATCCCCGGTCAGCCGGGACATCAGGTCACCTGTCTTCGCCGTATCATAATAACGGAAGGACAGAAATTGCAGCTTCTCATAGCAGGCATTGCGTAGCCGATAGGCCAGGAAATTCCCCAGCCGTCCGCCGAAAAATCCATGGGCAAACTGCAGGCACGCCTTGACAATAATGACAGCAAGCACACTGAGAGCGAGTACGGGCACCTCAGTAAACTTTAGGGGAACAATAACATCATCGATCAATCTCCTTAACAAATTGGGGGTAATAAGCCCCACTGCAGTTGCGGCCGCCAAACATACAATCGACAGAATCAGATAGTGCAGCTTCTCCCGATAAAAGCCCCGCAGTTGCCTGAGAACATCCATATCTCTCCTCCTTAAAGCTTTACGAAGTAAAGCTGGCTCCGTAAGCATAAACTTAGCTTTACGAAGTAACCTGCTCCGTAAGCATAAACTTAGCTTTACGAAGTAACCTGCTCCGTAAGCAAAAACTTGGTCTCTAAATATCGCACCGTAAGCTAGCTTTTTTAGCGCTTCCAATTTAGTGACTTTAAGCAGTTTATCATCCCTAATTTAATGCGGCAAAGGGGAGAAACCACCGTTTTCCCTCTTTTTCCGGAATAAACCGGGCTTAAGCAGGGGCTAATGGACGCCCGTAGTTTTAAATGCTGCTATTTCCTCGCAAATACTGCTCAATTAAGATATAGCAAGATTCAACGATGCAAAGCAGCTTTTTGAAAGCCTAATAAAAGGTATTTTATGTTCCTATAAAACACAAAAGTGCCCACAGAGCTTTGACCAACCTGCATCAAAGTTCTGTGGACACTCACTGTATATCGCCTGGTTATTGAAAGAGGCAGCTAGTTACCCGATACTGCCTTCCATTTCGAATTTGATCAATCTGTTCATCTCGACCGCATATTCCATCGGCAGCTCTTTGGTGAACGGCTCGATAAAGCCCATAATAATCATCTGCGTGGCATCAGCTTCGGAGAGACCGCGGCTCATGAGGTAGAATAGCTGCTCCTCAGATACCTTGGAGACCGTCGCTTCGTGCTCAAGCACAATGTTATCGTTCATGATCTCATTGTAAGGAATCGTGTCCGAGGTGGACTCGTTATCCAGAATGAGCGTATCGCATTTGATATTGGATTTCGCGCCTTCTGCCTTGCGGCCGAAGGAAGCGAGTCCACGGTAAGTGACCTTGCCGCCGTGCTTGCTGATCGACTTGGATACGATGGTTGAGGTGGTATCCGGTGCCAAGTGGATCATTTTGGCGCCTGCATCCTGATGCTGATTCTTGCCCGCTACCGCGATGGACAATACAGAACCCTTGGCTCCACGGCCTTTAAGAACAACCGCAGGATATTTCATAGTCAGCTTGGAGCCGATGTTGCCATCTACCCATTCCATCGTAGCATTCTCTTCGGCAACCGCACGTTTGGTAACGAGGTTGTAGATGTTCGGTGCCCAGTTCTGAATGGTGGTATAACGGACACGGGCGTTCTTCATGCAGAGAATTTCAACCACTGCACTATGCAGAGAGTTCGTGCTGTAGATTGGGGCAGTACAGCCTTCAACGTAATGCACGAAGCTGTCTTCGTCTGCCAGAATCAAAGTACGCTCGAATTGTCCCATATTCTCGGAGTTGATGCGGAAGTAAGCCTGCAAAGGAACTTCACACTTCACACCCTTCGGAACATAGATGAAGCTGCCTCCTGACCAAACGGCACTGTTAAGTGCGGCGAACTTGTTGTCTGCAGGCGGAATGATTGTGCCGAAGAACTTCTTGAACAGCTCAGGATGATCACGCAGTGCGGAATCCGTATCTGTGAAGATCACACCCTGATCCTCCAGGTTCTGCTGCATGCTGTGATAGACTACCTCAGATTCATACTGTGCAGAGACACCGGCAAGGAACTTCTGCTCCGCTTCCGGAATTCCCAGCTTGTCGAAGGTCTCTTTGATCTCGGAAGGTACCTCCTCCCAAGTCTTGCCCTGCTTCTCGGAAGGTCTAACATAATATTGGATATCCTCGAAATCCAGATCATCCAGATTGCCGCCCCATTTCGGCATTGGCATCTTACGGAACTGCTCCAGGGATTTCAGCCGGAATTCCAGCATCCATTCCGGCTCGTTTTTGATTGCGGAGATTTCCCGGACGATTTCTTCCGTGAGTCCTTTACCAGACTGAAATATCGACTTGTGCTCGTCACGGAATCCGTACTGGTATTCCTCCATATCAGGCGCTTTCTTAGCCATGGTGTCAGCCTCCTTGTGTGTAATATTATTTTATAAGCTTCTTTGCGTATCTATGCCTTTGCGAAGCGCGTTCCAGGCCAGAGTGGCACATTTGATCCGCGCCGGAAATTTATTAACACCGGACAGGGCTTCAATATCTTCGTAGTCACCGAAATCTGCTTCCTCACCCTTCATTAGAGAGGAGAAGCTGTCGGCCATCTCAAGCGCATGCGCTATCGATTGGCCCTTGACCGCTTCCGTCATCATCGAAGCCGACGACATGCTGATTGAACAGCCTTCGCCGCTGAAACGGGCGTCCTGGACGACGCCATCCTCCACCTTAAGCTGAAGCGTAATGCGGTCGCCGCAGGTAGGGTTATTGAGCTCAATCTTAAGTGCGTCATCTTCAAATGAGCCGCGATTCCGGGGATTTTTGTAATGATCCATAATTACGCGTCTATATAAGTCATCCAAGTTCATAGCTGAAATACTCCTTTGCCTTAAGTAAGGCTTGAACCAGCGCATCTACATCCTGTTCATTGTTGTACAGGTAGAAGCTCGCCCGGGCGGTGGAGCTGACCTCCAGCCAGCGCATGAGCGGCTGGCAGCAATGATGCCCCGCGCGGACAGCCACGCCTTCTGCATCCAGCACGGTGGCCACATCATGCGGATGAACATCACCCAGGTTGAAGGTGACTACCCCCACCTGACGGTTGCGGGGACCATAGATCGTCAGATCACTGACCTCCGACAGCCGCTGCTCCGCATATGCTGCAAGCTGCATTTCGTGGCGGTGGATCTCATCCATCCCGACCTCCTGCAGGAAATCAATCGCTGCTCCTAAGCCGACGGCACCTGCAATAATCGGTGTTCCGCCTTCGAACTTCCACGGCAGCTCCTTCCAGGTAGACTCATACAGCCCGACATCATCGATCATCTCGCCGCCGAATTCAACCGGCTCCATAGCTTCCAGCAGCGCCTTCTTGCCGTAGAGAGCACCGATACCAGTAGGTGCAAGCATCTTGTGCCCGGACAAGGCGTAGAAATCGCAATCCAGGTCCTGCACATCCACCTTCAGATGCGGTGTGCTCTGTGCACCGTCCACCACAATTACTGCACCGTTCCGGTGGGCAATCGCTGCAAGCTCTTTGATAGGATGAGTAACGCCCATGACATTGGATACATACGCAATGGCTACGATCTTGGTCCGGGCAGTAATCGTCTGCTCGGCATCCTCCAGCGTGATCGTACCGTCCTTTTGCAGCGGCAGGAATTTCAGGGTAGCCCCGGTGTTCTTGGCCAGCTGCTGCCAGGGAATGAAATTGCTGTGATGCTCCATCTGGGTAATCACGATCTCATCCCCTTCCTTCAGGACGGAAGGACCGTAAGAGGAAGCTACAATATTGAGCGCGGTCGTTGTCCCGCGTGTGAAGATAATTTCCTTCACACTGCGGGCATTAATGAAGTTCTTCAGCTTCTCGCGGGCACCTTCATACGCATCGGTTGCCCGGCTCCCCAGGGTATGCACCCCGCGGTGTACGTTGGCATTATCCCATTCGTAGTAAGACTTGACCGCCTCAATGACCTGGCGCGGCTTCTGTGAAGTGGCTGCACTGTCCAGGTAGACCAACGGATGGCCGTTGATCTTCTGGTTCAGGATGGGAAATTGCTCCCGGATCTGACTGCTAATCATTGGCCTAACTTCCTTTCCACAAGAGATTGGAGCTGATTGCGCAGTCCCTCCAGTGGAATTTGCGATACAACAGGTGCAAGGAAGCCGTATATGATCAGTGTTTCTGCGTCATGCCGCGATAATCCCCGGGACATCAGGTAATAGACTTGCTCGTAATTGACCTGTCCTACGGAAGCGGCATGGCCTGCGGTTACATCATCTTCATCTATAAGGAGGATCGGGTTGGCGTCTCCGCGCGCTTTGGGGCTTAGCATCAAAACTTTCTCTGTCTGCTGTCCGTCAGCTCTGGTAGCACCCTTCTCAATCTTCGTAATTCCGTTAATAATCGAGGTTGCTGAATCCCGCATAACAGCACGCGTGATCATGTCACTTGGTGTATTTCTGCCGAAGTGCTGGGCTTGTGTAGTATAGCTCAGCTTCTGCGAACCGGAGCCTACAGCAATGACCTTCGCATCTGAGCTTGAGCCGTTGCCTTTAAGCACCGATTTGGTATCGCTGGCTGTATCTCCATAGTTCATCTCACCGATGATCCATTCAATGGTGCCGTCATTCTCCACAACGGCGCGGCGGTACGTCACATCCGTTGTATCCTGCCCCAGCTGATGTACGGTAGCGTATCTCACAGTGGCACCTACACCTACGAATACTTCAACGGCTCCGTTATGCAGACCCGCTTCAGTCTTATCGGATACGTAGTTATCCACGTAGGTCAACGAACTGTTAGTATCGGCAACAATCAGAATATGCGGTACAAAGGCAGCTTCAGCGTCATCCGTGAGCAGAACCGCCTGCAGCGGAGTCTCGATGACAACATTCTTCGGAACATAGAGGAATACCCCGCCGTTCCATAGTGCTGCATGCAGTGCGGCGATGGAGTGCTCTTCCGGCAATACTGCCTTATGCAGATAACGCTGAACAAGGTCTCCATGCTCTCTGACTGCAGTCTGCAAATCGGTGAAAATAACACCTTGCGCAGCCAGCTCCGGAGCCAGGCGGGCATATACAGCCCCTGAATTCCGTTGAATAATCAGGCTGCCTTCCTCTTGTCCTTCAATCAGCCCGGTAATAGAAGCCGGTGCATCTTGAAGTGCCGCCAGCGCCTGGCTTGGCTTGTATTCCCCGTAGTTGTTGATATTCCAGCGGTCAATCCGTGTCTTCTCCAGCTTCGGCAGGTCAAGCCCTGCGGCAAGCTCCAGAGCCTTCAAACGGCTGTCCTTCAGCCAGCCCGGTTCGCCGCTGCTCTGCGATTGTGCGCCGAGCTGCTGTGCATCCACGGGAAGAATGGTTTGCGTCGTCATAAGTGGTTTCCTCCTTCCAGCGTTTCTAAGCTTCTTGTCCTACAGTTTCGTCTTCAATGCCGAGCTCTTCCTTGATCCATTCGTAACCTTCTGCTTCCAGTTTCTGTGCCAGCTCAGGACCGCCGGATTTCACAATCCGTCCCTGCATCATGACATGCACATAGTCAGGTTTGATATAATTAAGCAACCGCTGATAGTGGGTAATAACAAGGAATCCGCGTTCCGGGCTGCGCATGGAGTTCACGCCATCAGCAACAATTTTGAGTGCGTCAATATCAAGGCCGGAGTCAATTTCGTCAAGAATGACGATCTTAGGGTCCAGCATCATCATTTGCAGAATCTCGTTACGCTTCTTCTCCCCGCCGGAGAAGCCTTCATTCAGATAACGGTGCAGGAATTCAGGGTTCATATCCAGTTCTTTCATCTTGGCTTCCATCTGGCGGATGAAGCGGATCAGTGAGATCTCACTGCCCTCTTCACGGCGCGAGTTAATCGCACTGCGCAGGAAGTCGGAGTTCGTCACTCCGCTGATTTCACTTGGATATTGCATCCCGAGGAACAACCCGGCGCGGGCGCGCTCATCCACTGCCATTTCCAGCAGATCTTCACCTTCGAGCAAGGCCGTACCTTCTGTAACCACATACTTGGGATGACCCATCAGAGCTGAGGCCAGCGTACTTTTACCAGTACCGTTCGGTCCCATCACGGCGTGAATTTCTCCGCCCTTCATCTGAAGGTTAATCCCCTTCAGAATTTCTTTTCCTTCAATCGTCGCTTTCAGTCCCTCAATGACAAATTCTGCTGCCATAATTATTATTCCCTCCATTGATCGATTTGCGAAATCAGAAAGTTGTATTGTCACAGGTTAACCCTGATTACAAGCAATTAGATTTTATATCACATTATAATTATTATAAAGTGAATCAGGATGATTATCAATGATTCTCACTAATTTTATTACATCGGCCCTTTTTTATCAAATTAATTAATGGTTATCTTCACTGCGGGAATAGGAAAAACGGAATTTGAATACCGCTTATGTTCCCCCGCTTCAAGTACTGCGACGATCCGTTCCAGCGGACGAAGCCCGAAGGACTCACACTGCTTCCGGTCATAGACCCATTCCGGAATCCTGCGGCGCAACTGCCACCCTTCAGACCGGGCCAGCAGTTGAAAATTCTGTATCAGGCTGCACACTGCGGCATAATCCTCGTCCTGCTTGTGCGGGTCCGTCTCTTCTCTGGCTACGACCAGCAGAAACGGCGGTGAAGGCGCCTCTTCAGAGAACTGCAGTTTGCCTGATGCCTCTGTCTTATCACCCGTCACATAGATGAACCGCCAAGGCTCCCGCATGCCGTCATTCGGTGCCCAGACCGCCTCATTCAGCAGCCTAAGGACATTGTACGCGGAGAAAGGGGCGGCGTCTTCAAGCTGGCGGCTGTCTTCCCCGATAACCGTCCATTTCCGTTCTGCCGGTGTTCTTTTCCGTCCTCGCGGCGCTTTGTCGAAGGAGCCGATTTCCAGAATCCCGGCAAACCGCTCTCCTTCACGCCAGCCGATGAGCTTATAGAACGATTCGCTCAGAATCAAGGGATCTGTGTACCACAGCATCCCCAGCCCCTGTTCCCAGCCCAGAAGCTGAACCGTTTGCATGATGCTGCAGACCGCGGCGTAATTCTCATCACGCTCCCGCTCCGTGCCGGCGGACTCGGCAATGAAGATTACATGAGCGGGAGTACCCGTGATTTGCCTTCTTAGAAGATCTGTCATTGGGGCAGGAAGGAGCTTCCCCAGCCGGCCGCCCGTCACCTTCGCCATCATGGATTCAGCCAGCTCTTCACGGGACTCGGGAGTGCCGAAGTAAAGACAGCGCCAGTGTGGCGTTCCTTCGGACTCGTATAAGCCAGCCGCCTTATTTACCAAGGAAATAATCCGTTCTTGTTCAACCGGCGCAGCGCTGAATCTCCGAATGGTCCGCCGTTCCCTAACCGTTGTGGACACATCCTTCATCTTCATCCCCCCAAAATATCGTTTGGCATTCAATAATTAATATTGTTTACCAGTTAACTATATTTTGAAAGAAATACGATGTCAATCTTTATTATTTAATTTAAGATCAGCAACTTACCATAAATAAATTGTCTGAATATTTAGTTTACACGTTAATAATTTTAAGTTAGAATAAAGGTACTTTGCAGAAAGGAGATGCTAAGCCCCATGCATTCCTCTGAAGGACTTAAGCGGCTGCTGTATGACCGTTTTCTCCACCTCTCCCATTTAGTTGAAGAGACTTTCGTAACCGAAATGGATGTATTTACGGATCTCACACGGAAGTACGGGATTACTCTCACTTCAACCAGCTTGACCAGTATTCATGTCATCGACTGCATTGGCAATCACGAGCCTGTCAACAGCACTACCATCGCGGAGAGCTTGAAATTGTCCAAGGCGAGCATCACTAAGATCAGCACCAAGCTTCTCCAGGATGGCTGCATTAAGCGGAGCCGGATGAATGACAACAAGAAAGAAATCTACTTCAGCCTTACTCCTAAAGGCAGACAGCTCTTTGAACTCCACGCCCGGATGCACGAGAACCTGGAGGAGAAATTCATTGAGAAAATGGGTGAATTCTCGGAACCGGAGCTGCAGGCTTCACTGAAATTCATTCAAATGATGATTGATGAGAATAGAATGCTCCCCCTGAATCTTAGTGAATTCGAGTAGAAAGGGCTACGCTGCCCTTTTAAAGGGGATCATGCGAAGCACATGAATCCTTATATTTTGAAAAATAAATAAAGCCTCCCTTCAGGGGAGACTTTATTCCTATATTCAAATCATTGTGCTACTTATCCCGCAATCAGCCCAGGAAAGCGCGCAGCATCCACTGGTTCTTCTCCAGATCCGTGCGGATCTTGATGAACAGGTCTGCCGTCGGCTGGTCGCTGATTTCTTCCGCCAGCTCGATGCCCTCTGTCAGTTCTTCCGCTACTGTAGCGAAATCTTCGATCAGCGCCTGAACCATACCGCGGGCATCTTCTTTGCCTGTGGCTTCCTGAATGGTAGCCAGTTCCAGATATTCTTTCATAGTTGCTGCAGGGCTGCCTTTGATGCTCAGCAAGCGCTCAGCTACCTCGTCCATTTTGAGTGTAATATCATCGTACAGCTCTTCGAACTTCACATGCAGGGCGAAGAACTGCTCCCCCTTCACATACCAGTGATAGTTATGCACTTTCACATACAATACGTTCAGGTTGGCAACCTGACGGTTCAGTACCTGTTCCAATGAAGCGGTGTTCACTTTGTTTGATGCTTTAGCCATGAGATGATCCCTTCCTTATCCATTAAATTTAGCCGGCTGCTTATCCATTGTCCGGCCTTGCAGTTGTCTATTCTCCATTTACCCTTTTGCTTGGAGGGCGAAACAAGCCTGGCCCCGGACAAGCCCTCTTCCCCGCCGCTGGCTGCATGCTTGTGTCTTCACCCGTAGGATGAACCAAGCAAGCGCCGGTTATGCTAATTGATGCGGTTCAAGACAGAATAAAGTCAGCCAAGGGGCCGGGAAGCTCCTTGGCTGACTACACATTGCTATGTGCCTTACATCATTAGCAGCAGGGCCTCTGCACCGGACATGCCCGGAACGATTCCCAGCTTCTCTGCTTCTATAGTTACAGACTCCAGCGGCGCGGCCAGCAGCTGTTGAAGCGTGCGCACCCCGACAGCCCTTGCCGCAATAATCTGCCGGTCGCTCAGCACCTCGTTCAGCAGTCCTATGTCCAGCGCCCCGCACATAATATATCCCTTGTCTGTGCTGATGCTGAGCAGTGTCGTTTTGGGCAGCTTCACCTCAACCCCAACCAGGACATAATCGCCCACCTGCATGGGCTCTATTGTTACCATCTGCAGCACCTCCTTCCTTTCTCATGCACGTTGTAGGTTATGCGTACGGTTCAGGCCACGTGTGGACGATTGTCCTAGTTCATGAAGAAATCGGAGGGTCAGAAGTCCTTATTTCTATGCAGGAGGGTATATAATTTCCGCTTATTTAATGGTATAGTTTATACACTAATTTAAATTAAAGAAATCGTGATTAACGATTACGCTGGGGGATTAATGGATAAGAAACTACAACACACCGACGGCAATTATCTTTTCAATGTCGACATCCTGATTAATGCCCGCACCAACCCGCTTGCGCTGCAGTTCCTGCTTGAAATGTTAAATTCAAGCGACAAAGTCACTGATTTCAACATCAACTCCGGGCTGGAGCTTGGAAGAGCCATTGATCATCTGCTGAAGTCTGCAAAAATGGCTCTGAAGAATGACAGCTTCACACCTGCTCCGGTGTCAGTGAAATTGCCGGAGAAGCCGGCAGACCCTCAGGAGGCCAAGCCTGCGGAGAAGCCCGCAGCCAAGAAGCCTGCAGCAGCTCCGGCAGAAACTCCAGCAGATGTATTCGGCAAAATCAGACAGTACATTCAGAATAACCAGCTCGTCCGGCTGCGTGCGAACCGGCATGGCAAACAGGTATCCATGCCCTGCCGTATTCTGAACTTAGACGAAACGGAGAATTCGCTGAGTGTATACCATGTAGACGAGAAGCAGGTCTACACGTTCAAGCTTAATGAAATCGATGAATTTCTGTAAGAGAAAGAAACACCCGCCCCGGGACCCGGAGCGGGTGCTTCTTTCTCTTACGATTATTTTGGCGGATACGCAGCTCTTGCCGCACTTATTCACTTCTTGCGCGAGAAGGCCTCCAAGGCCAGGCAAATCCAGCCCGCAATGAAGCATACGCCTCCCAGCGGAGTGATTGCTCCGAGAACCTTGACACCGGAAATACTGAGGATGTACAAGCTGCCCGAGAACAGGACAACCCCGGCAACCATCAGCCGCCCTGCCCAGCGCAGACGGACACTTTCGCCCCACTGCCCAGCGGTAAGCCCGATAAGTATCAGGGCCAGCGCATGGAACATATGATACTGGACGCCCGTCTCGTACACCTGCAGATAGTGCTCGCTGATTACAGGCTTCAGGATATGCGATCCGAACGCGCCGATGGCAACAGACAGCATACCCAGCAAGGCTCCCCAGCCCACCAATCTTCGTTGCATGGATATACAGCTCCTTCCCTGAGTTGAACTTCTCCTATCTTAACAATCAGCTTCGCCTTTTGCCAGCCGCATCATTCTGTAGCTTGTATTCCTGAGGACTTGCATTTAGAGCGCTGTTATGATGAAGTGGTAGTAATAACCTATTACACCCCAAGGAGTGCAGCCAAATGGACTATCATACACCTCCCAAATCGGACACCGCCGCAACCGAGCCTGCAAGATGGGGCTCTTCAGAACAAGACATGAACCCGGATTATGAGTACCAGGAGAACAAACGCGACTATAAGCACTCGGGCCCCGGTATCGCTTCGTTCGTAATAGCTCTACTTACATTGGTCTGCTATGCCATTACCTTCGTGTATGTAGGAGCGCAAGCGTCTTCTCTGATGAATGAGCATAATAAACTGATTGCCGATTCGGCAGAAACGATTATGTATTTGGGCCTGACGATGCTGATCCTGGTCGCAGTGAATATCATCGGGGCGGTTACCGGTATTATCGGCCTGACCCTGCGCAGACGGCGCAAGGTTTTTGCTATTATCGGCACCATCATCAACGCCGGCTTCCTGCTTCTGTTCATGCTTCTGCTGTCCGTTGTTCTGGTGAATGCCGGAGCATCATGATAACTCGTGTACGCAAACACAGCATATCCCTGTGAACCGGGACATGCTGTGTTTTGTTGTGGAGCCTTATATACAGAGCTGGACGCTTAGATCTCGAACTCTTCGCTTGAATCGGACAGTCCGCCGTTCTGCACTCCAGAGCTGTTGGCTACCGCAAGCACGTATACCTTATACTTGGTGCCTTTGACAATCGGGTTACCGTTAATATCTTTGGCTGCAGCCGCTATAGAGAGATTGCTACCGTTAGGGACTGCTGATCTGTAGTAAGACGATTGCACGTTAAGAGCTTCTGCAGTGCCGAAGCTCTGCTTGGAAGGGACTACGAATACCCGGTATTCGGAAATATTCGACTCACGGGCAGACTTGGTGAAGTTAACCACAAGTTTGCCGTTATCCATGCCGTAAGTCACATTTGTCACGGAGGTGACTGGAAGCTTAGCCGATAAGGTAATGGCTGCCGATCCCTCCGATAATACATTAGCTCCCTGGTAGCTGCCGTTTCTGACAGTCAATACATATACCCGGTAGCTGATTCCCGGCTTGATGGCTGCGCCGCGTACGTCCTTGGCTGAGCTATCGAGCACCTGATTGGTGCTGTCCCCGGATGTACCTGCGGTTGTATAATTCCCCGCATTATTCGCATCCGACAAGCTGAAGCTGTTGTAATAATTCATAGGCACCACCAGAATCCCGTAATGGCTGATGTAGGATTCGTCTCCGGCATGATTGAACGATACTCTCAGATCACGACCGTCTCCATAATCGTTCACATCACTCACACTTAGATTCGATATGGCACTGAGCCCGGAGGTATTCACCAGCGTAATCGCCGGAGAAGCAGCGGATAGCACATTCGAACCCGAATTGTTCCAGTTGCCTGCCGCGAGCACATACACTTTGTAGCTGGTTCCGTTCCTGATCAGGGAACCGCGAACATCTCTGCTGGAAGAATTCAGGATCTGTTCGGTATAGGTTCCTGATGTGTTTACCGCCGTATAATTCGCACTGGATACATTATTCGCATCATTTAAGCTGAAGCTGCTGTAATAATTCACAGGCACCACCAGAATGCGGTATTGGCTAATATTGGTCTCGTCTGTGGCATGGTTGAAGGTAACCTTCAAATCCCGCCCGTCATTATAATCATTCACATCGGTCACGTTCAGGTTGGATACCCCTGCATTGGCCAGTGTAAGGGCCGTTGAAGCAGGTGACAGCACATTATTCGCAGCATTGCTGCTGTCAACCGCCAGTACGTATACCCGGTAGCTGACACCCGTCTTGATCAGCGCTCCATCTGTATCTCTGGAGCCGGAGGAGAGGTTCAGGCTGATGTTGTTCCCCGTCTTGTTGATCTGCGTGTAATTGCTGCTGGAGACCGCATTGGCTCTGCCCAGGTCAAACACTGTGGAATTGGACGCTTTGACTACGAAGATCCGGTAAGAGCTTATCTTGCTCTCATCGGCCAGCTTGTTGAAGCTGACGGAGAGATCCCGGCCATCCCCGTAATCACTGGTATCCGTTGCCTGGACGGTGCCCAGTGCGGGAACTGCCTTGTTCTGCAATGTAATAACGGCAGCTGCACTGGAGAGGGCACTGGTATTGTTGCCTTTGCCGACTGTCACTACATATACGCTATATCCCTGATTATTCTTAATCAGGTCACCATCGATCGTTCTGGCGGCAGCGTTCAGCTTCACAACAGGATTAGCTCCTGTTACCAGAGCAACGGAGTAGTTATTGGCACCTACTGCCAGTGCAGACGATAGGTTCAGTGAAGTACCGGTCTTGGCGACAAGCACTCGGTATTGATCCACCAGCGATTCGTCAGCCGCACGGTTGAAGCTGATCTGCAGATCCCGGCCGTCTCCATAATCACTGATATCCTGGGCGGTTACTCCCGATACCGGAGCCGCATTGCCGCCTACCGGAACCGGAGTGGTGATCGTGACAATCTGCGCAGCCGGATTCCAGCCCACCTCGCGGCCGAGCGCTTCACTTACGAAGCGGGTAGGCACCATTGTGCGGCCCTTCAGATTCTGGCCCGGCACATCCAGGCTGACTGCCTTGTTGTTGATGGTTGCGATCTTGGAGCCAATCTTCAGTACAATCGTTGTATCGTTCTGGGAAGCTGTTACTGTCTGTGTCTTCTGATTCCACTTGATGTCGGCATTGAAGGCTTCAAAGATAGCCCGCAGCGGAACCATGGTCCGTCCGTTCACCATTACCGGCGGCTGGTCTGTGGACAAGGTCACTCCATCAATAATAACTCTGATGGGTTTTGCTGCTGCCTGGGCCGGAGCCTGAAACAACATCGGGAACACCAATAATCCTGCTACAATCGAAATCCATAACTTTTTCACAAGCTCACCCTCCCGGATAGGAAAACAATCTCAATTTCTATCTCTTTGACGCAAGCCGGGCGGAAAAAGTTTCTCTCTGAGCCGGTTACAAAAAAATAACCTTTGGAGCCGATTCCAAAGGCGGCAAAAAGAACTGCAATGGCGGATACCCATGGGGTATTCCGCCATTGCAGCCCGGGTTCGGGTTCAGGGCACTCTGCCGAATCAGTCCGCTTTGGCCAGACTGGACAATACCCGCTGAATCACGACAGGATCTTTTCCGACTATTTTTTCCACATAAGTAAATACTACAGGATCATCCATCTCAAGCCCTTCCGGAGCATCCGCTGTGCCTGCACCGAGTTCAAAGGCCGTCGGCCCTTCTTCTGTCACAATCTCCACGGAATGGGTATCCATCTGCCCGACATAAGTGCCTGAGCCCTGGATCTTCTCTGACTCTGCGGCTGCGGAAGGACCAGGCTTCAGCACCGGACTGGCGAGAGGTAACGCCGCTGTCTGTACAGGGATTCCCGATGAGCCTGCTGAGGACGATTCTCCGGGGGCTTCCGCAGGGCTGTTCCCGCCGCAAGCCGTCAGGGTGAGCATCAATACAGCGATTGCTGTCATAGCGGGTAGCGTACGCTCTAGTCTCATGATGTGTACCTCCTCTGTTGGTTGTGTGCTGCTTACCTTACCTATGGATTACCCCATAAGCCGGGTAGTGTAAACTTGCCGTTACGGGCTGGGCATCAGCCGTACGCACAGAAGCGCCGGACTAATACAATAGATGAAGAGCCTTATTCAGCATTTGAAGGAGTGGTATCCCTTGAGAATCGATATCGGCTGCGGCCCCGGCAAAGAGTCCGGGTATCTGGGAATCGACCGCACACAGTACCCCGGGGTGGATATCGTCTGCGATATTTGCGAAGGAATCCCCCTGCCCGACAATACGGCTGAATTCGTTATGGCCAGCCGGGTGATGCCTTATGTGAACGATCTGTTTGCAGCGATGTCAGAGATTTATAGAATAAGCACACACCAAGCGGTTGTGTGTATTCTCTCACCCTATGCCCATAGCTTCCCGCATGCCTCCAACCCTATGTTTAAGCAAAAGTTCGATGAGTATACCCCACGGTATTTTACCGGCCGCTTCTTCCAGCCCTATCAGAGCCCGCTGTGCCCGGAGATCCCGGATTATCCCGTGCCGCTGCCGCCGTTTGACTTCAGACTGCTGCGGATGGAGCTGTTCTATCAATATCCGTATGACGACAATCTGTATGATGCGGAAGAGCTCGAGGTTCTGAAGACGCTGCAGTCCAATGTCGTTCACGAAATTATGTACCACTTCGCCGTCATTAAGCGGGAGATTACCGATGAGGAACTGGAGGCGATGAGCCGGAAGGTGCTGCCTGAACCACAGGCACTGCTAGAGCGCCGGCTTCGGCTGCAGGACAGGAAATATATGTTATAAAATTCGGGATGGACATACAAGATTGCCCAAAACGGAACATAGGTTAATACAACACAAGCAAGATGGCATATCGGCGCACACAGGAGCCGGTCTGCTTTTTTTTGACTGTCTGAGCTTCTATTCAAAAGGAGGTGAAAATTATTCCTCTAGTCGTTCGGTCTACGGTTAATGCAACAGGCGCCATCACTTTCACTGGCAACACGCTGGGACTAAGCCGCTCTGAAACTGCCGGTGTACCGGGTACACAGGACAGTATCGGAGGCTTCTCTACGATTAATACAGCTTCTGTATACGGCACCTATCCTGCTGGCACTACCAGTCTATATCAGAGCAACAGTTCAGCAGCCATTCTGGTTCTCCCTGCCGGAAGCACAGTTCTGTATGCCGAGCTGATCTGGGGCGGTTCCTATGTTAACGGTACCGTCAATCTCACTGCGGCAATCAACAATCCTGTATCCTTCACTACACCGCTAGGGAACACGGTCAGTGTAACCCCCGATTCAGCCACAGCCAATTCGGTGGATCTGGGCGGGGGTGCACTCGCATATGTCCGTTCCGCAAATGTCACCAGCACCATTCAAGCCTCCGGTGCCGGAACCTATGTCACTGGCGGTGTAGTCGGAACTATTGTAATTCCCGGAGATTCCACTGCCAACCATGCCGGCTGGACACTTGCTGTCATCTACCAGAATCCGTCGCTGCCCTTCCGCAACATGTCCCTGCGCGCAGGCGCTGTCCTTGTCCAAGCCTCCTCGGCCCCGGTGGTCACCACCATTACAGGCTTCGCCACACCTGTTACCGGCGCGCTGGGCGGACGTATCCAGTTCAGCGCCCAGGAAGGAGATGCCAACCGCTCGGGAGACCAGGCGCTTTTCGGCCCTACCTCCACCACTCAGGTCGCCCTCTCCGGGCCTAACAATTTTGCCAATAACTTCTTCGCTTCGCAGATTAATAATGATACCGGCAATCTGAATACGACCGGTACGTTCGGCACCCGCAACCAGACCAACGGCAGTCCAGGCTCTAACATTGTCGGCGGGCGGCAGGGCTGGGATATCACGAATGTGGATGTCTCTGCGCGCCTGGTCAATAACCAGTCCTCCGCACTCCTGACCTTAACAACTTCGGGCGATGCGTATGTCGTTAACGCCAACGGGCTGCAAATTGACATCAATGCGCCCAAGATCTCCTTGACCAAAAGCGCAAATGTCGCCGGTACCATCGTTGGCGATCTGGTCACCTACACCGTAACGGTCAACAATACCGGTACGGCAAGTGCAGCCAGTGTTGTATTGTCAGATACTTTACCGGCAGGTCTTACTTTTGTCGCAGGAAGCGTGGTGGTTGCCGGTGTTTCCAGGCCGACTTATGATATAACCTCCGGCATCCCGCTGGGATCACTGGCCCTTGGCACTTCTATAACGGTTACCTATCAAGCCAGGGTAACTTCCTTGCCTAATCCGCAGTTTGTTCCCAACACAGCCACTGCCGCCTTCACCTTCCAGAGTGTGGCCGGAGGCCCGATTGTGAGCGGGGTTATTCCATCCAATACACAATCACTGCCGGTCTATTCTCCGGTTCTCGGCATTGTCAAAAGCGCCAATACTACCAACGCAACCGTCGGAGACCAGATTCTCTACACCCTGCAAATCTCCAACACCGGCAATATCGGAGCCACTACTACGCTCACGGATAACATTCCTGCCGGCAGCTCCTATATTCCGGGAAGCTTCACGGTAAACGGCACGCCTGTGGCGGGTAATCCCGCCGCCGGGATCGCCATTGGCACCATCGCGGCGGGAGGAAGCTCTACAGTCCAGTTCCGTGTACTGGTGAACAGTCTGCCTTCTCCCCCGCAGCTGGTGGACCAGGCTACAGCCGCCTATACCTTCCAGGTTCCTGACGGGCGGACCGTGAGCGGTACGGCTGCCTCCAATACGCTCACCATACCGGTCAGACTGCCGAATGTTGCCCTTGTCAAAAGCGCCAGCTTCCCGGATGTCGCCGTAGGCGATACCCTGCAGTATACGTCTGTGGTTACTAATAACGGAATCGTCGCCATCACGAACGTTGTGCTCTCTGATCCGATACCCGCCGGCAGCACTCTGGTGCCTGGAAGCGTGGTGGTAGCGGGAACCGCACGGCCTGCCGCTGATCCGGCTTCGGGGATATCCGTGGGCACCATTGCCCCGGGAGCCAGCGTAACGGTAACCTTCCAGGTAAGTGTCACCTCTGTGCCGGGAAACGGCCAGCTCGCCAACCAGTCATCGGCCTCTTACAGCTCTGGGACATTTAACGCCATCACACAGTCCAATACAATCCTCACTCCTGTGTACCAGCCAATAATCGCTATCGTCAAAAGCTCCAGTCCAAGCAGCGCCACGGTTGGAGGAAATGTACAATACACGCTGCAGGTGCAGAACACCGGTAATCTCGCAGCGAATGTGACCCTAACTGACACGATCCCTGCCGGGTCTGCCCTCGTCGCCGGAAGCGTCACAGTAAACGGTGCGGTCCGTCCGTCAGATTCTCCGGTAAGCGGAATCCCGCTCGGGTCCGTAGCTCCAGGTGCCGCCTTGACCGTAACCTTCCTGACGAATGTCCAGTCCCTGCCGTCTCCGGCAACCTTGACCGACCAGGGCAGCAGCAGCTATACCTATCAGTTGCCCAGCGGACGCTCTCTGTCCGGCGGAAGTGTATCCAATACGGTGACTATTCCAGTCTCTGCCCCCAACATCACGATTCTCAAAAATGCCAATCTCACCTCAGTGGCTGTAGGCGAATATCTTACCTACACCGTCTCTGTATCCAATCCCAGCGGCGTAGCTGTTAACAATGTAGTGCTGTCTGATCCGGCTCCGGCAGGCAGTGCCTTTGTAGCAGGAACTGTCACGGTGAACGGGACGGCCGTACCCTCTGCCAATCCAAATGCCGGGATTGCTCTCGGAACACTTGCTGCGGGTGCCACAAGCATCGTTGTCTTCCAAGTGAATGCCAACTCTATTCCAAGCCCGCCTCAACTGAGCAACCGGGCCAGCGCATCCTTTACGGCCGGCTCATTCAGCGGAGCAGCCCTATCCAATACAGTGTCTACCCCGGTCTTCATTCCAGTCATTGGACTGGTCAAAAGCTCAAGCCCTGCGCAGGCCTCTGTCGGCAGTCTGCTCTCCTTCTCCATCCTGGCCAGCAACACTGGCAATATCGCGGCAATGCTGAATCTGACCGATGCCCTGCCGCCGCAGACGGTATTCGAGACCAACAGCGTAAGTATAGGCGGGACCCCGCTGCCTGGGTATAGCCCATTAACAGGCATTCCGGTGGGGCCGCTTGCTCCCGGAGACAGCGTCGTAGTCAGCTTCCTTGTTACGGTTACTTCGCTTCCCCCAAATCAGCAGCTGCTTAACTCGGCAGCAGCATCCTATACTTTCACCCTGCCGGATGGGCGTCAGCTTGGCGGTAACACCGTGTCGAACACACTTACGGTTCCCGTCTCGGCACCGAATGTCAGTGTTGTCAAAAGCGTCAATGCCATTGATGCCGTGACCGGCGACATCCTTACATTCACCTCCGTGCTGACGAATAACAGCATTACCTCTGTCAGCAATATCATTCTCAGCGATCCCTTGCCAGAGAATGCAGCGTTCCTTCCCGGAACCGTAATTGTCGGCGGCGTCTCCCAGCCGTTGTCAGTTCCGTCGGCCGGCATCCCAATCGGCAGCCTGGGGCCTGGAGCCTCCGTTGCCGTCACATTCGAGGTGAGAATAACCATGCCGATTCCTTCACAGGTGAATAACCAGTCCACCGTCAGTTTCACCTCCGGGGTCTTCTCCGGCTCTTCATCGTCCAACGTCACCACCACACCGGTCACACAACCGCAGATCTCCCTTGTAAAAAGCGCCAGTGACCTGAACGCCACAGTTGGCGATACGGTCATCTATACCATTGTGGTCAGCAATAGCGGTAACCTTGCAGCCAATGTTACGTTAACCGACAACATCCCGGCGGGTACTACATTTGACCCCAACAGCGTCATTGTCGGCGGATTCCCTCAGCCGGGGGCTGCACCGGATACCGGAATTACTGTTGGAACTGTAGCTCCCGGTGCCAGTGTATCTGTCAGCTTCACGGTCTTCATCGTGTCTCTGCCTTCACCGCAGCAGCTTGTCAATCAGGCAAACGCCACCTATACCTTCACTCCGCCTGACGGGCGGCTGCTCAGCGGAAGTGCCATCTCCAATACCGTGACCATCGCAGTCTCTGCCCCTAACCTGTCGGTGGTTAAGAGCACCTCCTCCACTTCAGTGGCACTAGGTGACACTATTGCATATTCCGTAAATATCACGAATAACGGTATAGACCCGGTGAACAATGTGATCCTCAGTGATCCAACACCAGACGGGGCTGCCTTTGTGCCGGGCAGCGTATCGGTGAACGGGGTGCCTTTTCCGAATGCCAACCCGGCATCAGGGATTACACTCAGTACGCTTGCCTCCGGGGCTAGTGCCGTCGTCTCGTACAGTGTCACTGTCACCTCTGTACCCGGGGATGCCTCCATAGACAATCAGGCTACAGTAACTTACACCTCAGGTGTATTTAGCGGCTCCACCTTCTCCAATCCCGTGGCGGTGCCTGTCTTCCAGCCCAATATCGCTGCGGTCAAAACAGCCAATACCGCCAATGCAACAGTCGGTGATACCGTAACCTACACGATAACGGTCAGCAATACAGGCAACTACGCAGCAATTCTGACCGTAACGGACAATATCCCGGCCGGAACTACCTTTGAGGAGAACAGTGTACTGATTAACGGGCTGCCTCTGCCGCAAGCTAATCCCTCCACAGGAATTGCTGCCGGAACTATCGCTCCGGGGGCCACTGTAGCTGTCTCATTCTCGGTGGTGATCACTTCACTGCCATCGCCGCAGCTGCTGGTGAATCAGGGAACGGTTGCTTACAGCTTCACCTTGCCTGACGGAAGAACCCTGGGAGGGTCGGTGCTCACCAATACCCTGACCATCCCTGTCTCGAATCCGAATCTGGCTGTCGTCAAAACCACCGCAACCACCGCAACCAATGTGGGCGACACCATCACTTATTCCGTGACCCTGACCAATAACGGTATTGCTACGGTTAATAATGTGGTATTCACAGATGCTCTGCCTGCCGGTACCGCCTTTGTACCGGGCAGTGTGCTCGTAGACGGCGTGTCTCGTCCCGCTTCTTCACCGGCTACCGGGGTGACCATAGGCAGCATCGCTCCGGGCGCTTCTGTAACGGTGGCCTTTAACGTAACGGTTACGTCTCTGCCGGCTTCAGGTGTACTGAACAATCAGTCATCCGTCAGCTTCACTTCCGGTGCCCTGTCCAGTGTAGCCTTCTCGAACATTGTGACCACCCCGGTCTTCCAGCCGGTTATCGCTGCAGCCAAGAGCTCCAGCTCTCAGAATGCAACGGTAGGCGATACCATTGTCTATACCGTTAATGTCAGCAATTCAGGGAACTATGCGGCATCGGCCACCCTGACTGATACCATTCCCGCAGGTACAACTCTGGTTCCGAACAGTGTACTGATTAACGGCTTCCCTGCTCCGGGTGCAGATCCCGCTACCGGAATCCCTCTGGGCAGTGTTGCAGCCGGTGCATCACTGACCATAGTATTCTCTGTAGTGATCGACACGCTGCCAGCCAGCCAGCAGCTCAGCAATCAGGCCATTATCGCCTTCAACTATACGCTGCCTGACGGACGCGTCTTCAATCAATCCGCCAGCTCGAACATCAACCAGATTTCCGTATCTTCGCCGAATGTACTTGTGGTCAAGAGCACCACTGTTACCGATGCCGTAGTGACCGATACCGTTCCGTACAGCATCGCAGTCACCAATAACGGAATTGCACCGGTTAACAATGCAGTGCTGAGCGATCCGATTCCGGCCGGTTCTTCCTTTGTAGCCGGCAGCGTGGTCGTGGACGGCACTCCGCTGCCGGGGGGCAACCCTGCAAACGGGATCTCGCTCGGCACTATCGCCCCTGGTGCGGTGGTCCAGGTCACCTTCAATATTCTCGTCAACAGTCTTCCTAATCCGGCCACACTGAATAATCAGGCTTCGGTCAGCTTCACCTCCGGGGCATTCTCCGGCGCCTCTTATTCCAATAATCTAATTACCCCGGTATTCCAGCCGATTATCGGTGTCCTGAAATCTGCGGATACCACTAATGCCACGGTTGGAGATACTGTCACTTATGCACTCAGCGTCACCAATACAGGTAATCTTGCAGCAGTCGTCACCTTAACCGATTCTATCCCTGCGGGAACTGTTTTCATACCGAACAGTGTACTGGTTAACGGCCAGCCCGTTCCCGGCGCTGATCCGACTACCGGAATCAATCTGGGTACAGTTCCAGCGGGTGCCACAGTTACTATGCTCGTCACCCTGCAGGTAACTGTCGCTTCCCTGCCTTCACCGCAGCAGCTGGTGAACCAGGCGGCGGCAACCTTCACCTTCACTCCGCCTGATGGACGTCTGCTCTCAGGCTCTACACTGTCGAATACACTCGTCATCCCGGTCTCCTCACCGGATGTAACAGCAGTGAAGAGCACACCAGCTGTCGATGCTGTAGTCGGCGATATCATCACCTATACGATTGCCGTAACCAACAACGGCATTGTTCCCGTCAACAATGTGGTCCTTGTTGACCCGATCCCGGCCGGCAGCCAGTTCGTTGCAGGCAGCGTAACTGTGGATGGCACTCCGCGTCCCGGAGCAAATCCGGGCACCGGTATTGTGATCGGAACGATCGCCCCGGGAGCGACCACAACGGTAACCTTCCAGGTTCAGGTCATCGTCATATGACAGACGGCTCACAGCTCCAGCCTGTCGTAAGTAATCAGTCCATGGTTCTGTACAGCTCGGCAGAGGGCACTGAATCGGTTACCTATTCCAATACCGTCAATACGCTTGTGGTGGGCCCGGTATTATCGCTGCAAAAGCAAGCAGACCGCCTGAGCGCCTCCCTGGGGGAGACGCTCGTCTACACTGTGACCGCCAGGAATAGCGGCAATACCGGGGCGGTTGTCACCATCACGGATGTGCTTCCCCCAGGCGTCTCGTTCATTGCCAATAGTGTGCTTAGAGACGGAGTCCCCCTTCCGGGGGTCACTCCGTCTTCCGGCATTCCCCTTGGCCTACTCGCCGCCCATTCGGGAGTCAGTATCGCCTTCCAGGTCATTGTTATCTCGCTTCCGCCTTCACTCGCGCTGCATAACAGGGCGGTTGGCACGTATTCCTTCACTACACCTGAAGGAAGAACGGTGAACGGGGAGATCCGCTCCAATCCGGTCAGTGTCTCCCTGCTGTCCTACCAGTTGTCCTCACTGCTCTCGGCCAGCACTCCCACTACCTTCATTGGGGATGTCGTCACCTATACCCTTCAACTCAGGAACGAAGGCACCCGGCCGCTGACCGGAGTCCTTGCTGCGCTCCCCCTTCCGGAGGGCACCTCCTTCCTTCCCGGAAGTGTTATTGCAGGCGGGATTTATCAACCTGAGGCTGACCCGGCTTCAGGCATCGGACTGGGTTCGCTCCCGACAGGAGCAGGCACCGAGGTCTCCTACCGTGTAAGGGTGGCCTCGAACCCTCCAGGATCGGCGATTATGGCGAACGCGCAGATCTCTTATGAGGTCAACGACAACAGAACCTCCACCACAAGCAACACGGTTCAGATTACAGTCATCCAGCCCGGATTATCGGTAAAACTGAAGGTTGATCTCTACAGCGCGGCGCCCGGCGACAACTTGCGGTACGAGTTCACTGTACAGAACAGTGGCAATCTGGCCGTGAACGCGCTGCTGACGGACGCCATTCCGTCAAGCGTACTGTTCGTCTGGGACAGCGTCCGTATTGACGGGGTTCCCCAGAGGGGCGTCCGCCCCGGGGACGGAATTCCGCTGGGCACCTTACGGGCAGGCGCTGTTATGACGGTAGATTTTCTCGTATCTATTCCAGGTGCAACCGATATCCGCCAGACGCCGGCCATTCAGAATCAGGGAGTGGTCCAGTATACGTTCTCCCTGCCGGACGGGCGCAATGTCGGGCAGCTCTCCCGCTCCAATGCGGTGACCACGTTGCTGTTCACGCCCATCATTTCCATTCAGATTGAGGGCGAGCCGCCCATCGTCGAGCCTGGAGGTATCGCGGAATTCAACATTTACGTGTCCAATAGCGGGAATTATCCGGCAGAGGTCTCGGTGATCCGAATTGTACCGCAGGGTACCGTCATTAATCCCGATATCGTTACCATAAGCGCTATCGCCGTGCCCGGTACGCCATATAGCGGAACAGTTGCTCTGGGAACGCTGGAAGCGGGGCAGACCGTCACACTCACTTACTTTGTCACAATAAATGCGGATTATATGGGCAAGGATCTTCAAGGCTCCACGGCTGCCCTGTATCTGTTCACCATCGACGGACGCCGGTACTCCGGCGAAGCCCGTTCTAACAGCTATAAGCTGCTCATTGAAGAAATCAGTGAATAATACAGCTCACATATCCCCCATCTCCCTGAATATACTTTAGTTACAACCTGCTGCTTCGTCTTAGTCTCCGTAGTGACATTACCGAATAACACAGTCCATGGGAGGTGGTCATCCTTGTCCCAGCCGTCCGGTCCATACGCATTTGTCGTATCCAAAGAAGACTGGTCCCTTCACCGCAAAGGCCATCAGGATCAGGAGCGTCACCAGCAAAAGGTCAGAGAAGCCATCAAGGGCAATCTGCCCGATCTGGTTACCGAGGAGAATATTATTTTGTCAGGCGGCAAGCAGATTGTGAAGGTGCCGATCCGCAGTCTGGATGAATACCGGATTATCTATAATTTCCGCAAGCAGAAGCATGTTGGACAGGGAGACGGGGACAGCCAGGTGGGCGATGTCCTCGGGCGCGACTCCCAGTCGGCCCAGCCGGGCAAAGGGGATAAGGCCGGCGATCAGCCTGGAGCGGATACCGTTGAGGCCGAGGTCGATCTCGAGGATCTGGAGGATATTCTGTTCCAGGACATGGAGCTTCCCCATCTGAAGCCGAAGGATAAGGAAGAGATTGAGGTCAAGTCGATTGTCTTCAATGATATCCGCAAAAAAGGCATGATGTCGAACATCGATAAAAAGCGTACACTGCTTGAGAATCTGCGGCGCAATGCCAGCAGCGGCAATCCCGGAATACACAGCATCAGCCCTGATGATCTGCGTTACAAAACCTGGGATGACATCACGGTTCCTCACTCCAATGCCGTGATTATCGCCATGATGGACACCTCAGGCAGTATGGGCACTTTTGAAAAATACTGCGCCCGCAGCTTCTTCTTCTGGATGACCCGCTTCCTGCGCCGCCAGTATGAGAAGGTGGATATTGTGTTCCTGGCCCATCATACGGAAGCCAAAGAGGTCAGCGAGCATGACTTCTTCACCCGGGGGGAGAGCGGGGGGACGATCTGCTCCTCGGCGTATCAGAAAGCACTGGAGATTATCGACAGCCGCTATCCGCCTGCCAAATACAACATCTATCCCTTCCATTTCTCGGATGGCGACAATCTGACCTCCGACAATGAGCGCTGCGTCAAGCTGATCGGCGAGCTGCTGAAGCGCAGCAACATGTTCGGCTACGGCGAGGTGAACCAGTACAACCGCAGCAGCACCCTGATGTCCGCCTACCGCCACCTGAAGCAGGAGCAGTTCATGCATTATGTGATTAAGGATAAGAAGGAAGTGTATCTGGCGCTGAAGGCTTTTTTCGGCAAAAAAGCAATCGAAGCCTGAGCAGCTGCTCTCCAGACTGACCGTAGAATGAGCGTTACGCGCAGATTCATACTGTAAGAAGGATCCCCTGCAAACCGTGTGAACGGCGGGCAGGGGATTTTTGGTGCGCGGATGTTGGCTGCAAAAACCCTGTTGACTATTATATCGGCAGCCGATATACTAAATGTATCGGTTAACGATATATCGACACATGGTATAACGTCAGATGCTATAACGCCGAATGATACACAGGAAATTTCCGGTCTGTGAAATGAAGCTCAAAGATACGCGATAAGGAAGGTGATGGCATTGTCCGGCAACAATGAATACGGGGCGCTGACCGAAGGCGTCTATTATATCCTCTTGTCCCTGCTCACCCCGATGCACGGCTACGGGATTATGCAGAACGTGAAGCTGCTGAGCAATCAGCGTGTGGAGCTGGGTGCAGGCACGTTATACGGGGCGTTAAGCACACTTGTGGAACGAGGCTGGATCAAGCTGCTGGCTGGCGGAGAAGATTCCCGCAAGAAGGAGTATCAGATTACGGAGCTAGGCAAATCGATCGTCCAGAGTGAAATGACAAGGCTTGACGAGTTGCTCACTAATGGAAGAAAACTACTGGGAGGCGAAGTGTAATGAGTCAGGTGGTGCGCAAATTTTTCATGGATTTCGAGAAGGAAGAAGCGTGGCTGAATGAAATGTCGGCCAAGGGATTGGCCCTGGTGGAGCATTCTTGGGCCCGTTATGTGTTCGAAGAGAGCGCTAAGGGGGAGTATATTTACCGGATTGAGCTGCTGGAGAAGGACCCGAAGGAGGCGGCAGGCTACTTGCAATTCATGGAGGAGACCGGAGCCGAGCGGGTGCCATCCGGAACCCCTACCAAGGCCAATCGTGCCTTCATGAACCAACGCTGGGTGTTCTTCAGAAGGAAGGCCTCGGAAGGCCCCTTCCAGATCTATACCGATGCAGATTCCAAGATCAATCACTATCAGAGAATCTATAAAGTCTATCTGTCCCTCGCGTTCATGGAGCTGATCATCGGCTCCTTAAATCTCATGCTGATTATGCTGAACACTTCTTCTAACATCTACAAAATCAACCTCGTCGTGGGAGTGTCCGTTATCATTCTGGGCCTGTTCTTCATCTGGCTCAGCCTTCCGATCCGCCGCAAGATCGCGCGGCTGCAGCAGGAGAAGCTGATCAGGGAGTGAGGAACTGCTTTACAATCTCGCAAACCAACGGAAATAGTAGAATTAATACTCCTGCGGGCTAACCATAGCTACAGCATCCACAACCACTGCAGATAACAAGTGGATTAATGCAGCTTAATTCTTCAACGTTTGGCGATTATAGGGAACTAAGTGGAAAAACAGCATCTGCTATTGCCGATTTGGCTGCTACCGGGAGAGGTATGAATATTTAAGTGTTGTTTTTCCAACTCTTGCCGGAGTATCGTCTATTTATTGGTTAGCAAGTGCCCAATATCCACCTATTTCCCCCATCACAGCAAGGGGAGCCGTTTTTCGCATACATTTGGCCCGCGTGCCTGCTCTCCAGCACATTGTGTTCGGTTTTTCGCATACATCTGGACCGCGTGCCCGCTCGCCCCCCACCCCCACCTCCACCTACGCCAAAATAAAGGGCTATCCCAAGCAGTCATCATGACTTTTGGGACAGCCCTAATTCCAATCTTTCTCCGCTCCGACCAGGCTTATGCCTGCTCCGCTTACAGCACCTTCTCGCGGTCCTTGCCTTTGTCGGATTCCCCGGCGTTCTTGTTCGCGGCCTCGCGGTCCTGCATCATCTCGTCTACTGACTTCACCTTGAGACGGGCGGCACCTTCGTTGCCGGCGTTCGTCGGGATCAGATCACCGGAAGCGAGGCGCTCCTTCGCTTCCGCAATGGCTGCGCTGTACTGCGGCAGCCACTGTTCTCCGGCCACTAGCATCTCGTCAACCATCTGCCAGATCTCCTTCGGGTTGCAGACGGCACCGACCAGCGGGTCCATCATGAACGCCTGGCGCAGCAGCTTGTCGTCGCCATGCACAGCTGCTTCTACCGCCAGGCGCTGCACGGAGATGCTGACGTTGCAGACTGCCGCCAAGCCGAGAGGCAGGTCGCCGACCAGCGGCATTGAGATGCCGTTGCGGTCCACGTAGCCCGGCGCTTCAATAATGGCGTCAGCCGGAAGATTGGAGATCACGCCGTTATTCACCATGTTGAAGTGGCCTCTGTACACGCGTCCTGTCTCCAGCCCTTCGATGATAAACGAGCCATGCTCCTCGCCCCGCTTCTCCGGGATGTACTCCAGCGCCGGGTCCTTCATCCAGTTCGGGAAATCCGTCTCGAACCAGTTGCGGCCTTCTGTACAGACACGCAGGTAGCCGCCCGTCTCCCCGTTGATCCACACGCCCAGATCGATCCAGTCCATGATTTCGCTCGGGCGCTTGCGGTACCAGGGCACATATTCGCTCAGGTGCCCGTTCGATTCCGTGCTGTAATAGCCGAAGCGGCGGAGCATATCGATCCGCACCTTCTCGGTGCGGCTGTACTCAGGGTGTTTCTCGAAAGCCTCCAGCAGACCTGCCGTCAGATCCTTGCCTTCATGCTTCGCAGAGATGTACCAGGTCTGGTGATTGATCCCGGCACAGATAATGTCCACCTGCGATTTCTCCAGGCCGTACACCTGAGCGATTTGCTGATGTCCATGCTGTACGCCATGGCAGAGCCCGATGGTCTGCACACCGCCGTATTTATTACAGGCCCAGGTCAGCATAGCCATCGGATTCGAGTAGTTCAGCAGTAATACATCCGGCGCAGCTGTCTCACGGATATCACGGCAGATCTCCAGCATCTCCGCAATCCCGCGCTGCCCGTACATAATCCCGCCTGCGCACAGCGTATCTCCTACACACTGATCCACGCCATACTTCAGCGGAATATCCACATCGGTAGCGAAGGCCTCAAGGCCCCCCATACGAATAGTACAAAATACGTACTTGGCCCCCTTGAGCGCTTCCCTGCGGTCCGTAGTGGAAGAGATGGTGATATCCAGACCATTCTCCTTAATATCCCGCTGGCACAGTTCGGTGACCATGTCCAGGTTATGGCTGTTTATATCCATGAACGAAACTTCGATATTACGGAATTCCGGCACAGTCAGCAGGTCGCGCAGCAGTCCGCGGGTGAACCCGATACTGCCTGCCCCGATAAAGGTTACTTTAAAAGACATAATAATCATCCTCCGGCAATGAATTATTGACTCCTGTCCATTGTAACAAGGGGACTGCCGGAAGCGTAACCAATATCATGACCATTTTGCCGGCATCCTGTCAACAATCCTAACTTTCTATACGCCATACCCTTCCCCGGTTGAACACGAAACTATCCTTCACTCCAGTAATGGCGTTCGATAGAGTTGCGGTATTCGATAGGAGTGCAGCCTGAATATTTCTTGAATAGCAGATGAAAATACTGCCTGCTGCTGATCCCCACATAGTCGGCAATCTCCGCTACCGGAATCTCCCCCTGTCCCAGCAGCATCCGGGCCTTCTCCATACGCAGCTGGTTCAGGTAGTCCGTCAGGGTCTGCCCTGTGTGCGTCCGGAAGATGCGGTGCAGATAACCCGGGTGAACATTCACGGAGAGCGCAACCTCCTTAACCTGAATGCTCCGGTCATAATTCTGGTGCAGGAACTCAATGGCCCGCCGCACGTAGAGCTGTGAGGGCTGCTGGCTGGACGGGAGCGACTCCATGCGCAGCCGGGCCAGACGCAGCAGCAGCTCCGCAAAGAGCAGATGCACCAGGCTGCTCCCCTTCCGCCCGCGTTGATCCAGCTCCAGCACCAGCGCCTTCAACACATGGAAAACCTCCTCCTGATCGGACAACACCAGACTATCGAACGGATGCCGCAGCAGCTCTGCCAGCACCTCCTCCTCCCGGGCCAAGCTGCCAATGGACGGAACTACGCCCCCATATTCGGTAAAAGCAAATTCCACATTTAGCATCCGGCATGAGGAGCCCTCTTCCACAATCAGCCGGTGCGGCACCTCCGCATCCAGCAGAATCATCTCTCCCCGCTTCAGCCGGAAGGGCGTATCGCCGCCCGCTTCATCCCGCACCTCCACCACACAGCTGCCTGAGATAAGATACATGATCTCCGTGGAGTTGTGATGATGGTAAGCCATCGTATAATTGCTCCATTGCTTATAATAGTAAGCTAGAAAGTGCGGGCTATAATCCCGCTCCAGCAATCCCTGCTCAAAAAGACTCCCGTTCATCTCCGCCACACCGCCCGCCTCCCCTCTGCCAGTATCGATAGCACAAGTGTATCGCTTGATCGCAGGCAGGACAAGCAGCGGGTTGACCCCCTCCCCCCATCCACAAGCCTACGCACCCCTTCGCCAGCCGAATGTGTTCGGTTTTCCGCATACATTCCGGCCACACACCCCTCGCCAGCAAATTATGTTCGGCTTTCCGCATACATTTCGCCCACGCACCCCTCGCCAGCAAATTGTGTTCGGTTTTCCGCATACATTCCGCCCACGTCCCCCTCTGCCAGCAAATTGTATTCGGTTTTCCGCATACATTCCGCCCACGCACCCCTCGCCAGCCGATTGTGATCGGTTTTCCGATTACATTCTGCCCACCGCTTCCTAGCCAGCTTACGTCCTACATGCCCAGGCTTCCCGGCGCAAAAAAAAGAGCAGAAGGCCCGCGCCCTCTGCTCCCCGTTCATTATCCTCAATGAATCTTTGTTAATATTCCATTCACCAGACTATACACCCCGCCGCCCTCTATCTCTTCGGGCTGTCCATTCAGCAGGTAGATGCCTGTCTCTTCGTCAATGCCGTAATTCGGCAGCTCGCCGAGGGTGCGGACCGCTGTCCGTAAATGCTCTTCCTCATCCCACTGGGTGAAATGGACGGATAGCAGCAGATCAGGAATCAGATTGAGGCCCTGCCGGTGTTTGAACTGTCTGCTCTCATTATCCTTGGCCGAAATTACACACCGCTCCGGGCTAATCAACGCTCCTGCCGAGAATCCCGCAACCGGTATTCCCGACTCATAACGCTGCCGGATCATCTCACCGATAGGGGTCTCCACAATGAGGTCGGCATACAGATCTGTATCCCCGCCCCCGATGACGATCCCGCCGCAAGTCTGGAGACTCTCTACAGCAGTCTTCACCTCAGTAGACTTCAGCGGCAGATAACAGAATTCAGCTATCCCCGCGTCAACCAGCGGCTGCATGCAAGCTGCCATATAGTCCGGCCAGTCTTCGCCTTCTTCAAATAATACAGCGACTGGTCCTGCTGCCATCACGCTTACGAACCTCCGTGCCAGTCCACGGGTAAACGGAGGACCGCCGCCGTTCAGAAATAAATGCTTGTCCATGACATCACCTTCAGTATTCAAGATATCCTGCATCTTACCTCATCCATCTTATAGAAAAGCGCAGGTTCCCGCAATACGCTTCCTCGCCCGCTCCCCCTCATCCTTTTATCCCATCATCCCTGAAAAGAAATCATCGACTGCTTCAGCTGCTCCGCCAGCTCCTCCAGCCTGTGCGACAGGGCGACCAACTCCCTGCTGACCGTGAATTGCTGTGAGGACATGGACGCCACCTCTTCCGTAGAGGCGCTGGTCTGCTGCACTACCGAGATCACACTCGCCATGGATTGTCCCAGCTGCTGCTGGTATTCGGCCAGCTCGGAGACCGCCGCCGAGGATTGGTTCAGAACTCCGCTGAACACCTCCATCTCGGCCCTCACACTCCCGAAGATGAGCGAGGATTCCCGGACCGAGGCCAGCTGGCTGTGGAACATCGGTGCAGCCTCACTCACAACCTTGACCGTGTTCTCGATATGGCTACTGATCTCCTCGGTAATCCGGGAGACGGAGGCAATCGACTCGCTCGACTGATTAGCCAGCCCTCTGATCTCATTGGCAATGACTATGAAGCCTCTCCCGGCGGCGCCTGCGCGCACGGCTTCAATTGAAGCGTTCAGCGCCAGAATATTCGTCTGCTTGTTCATCGCAATCATCGGGGAGAGAATGCTGCGGATCAGCACCGTGCTATCCCGCAGCATAGCTGAATTCTCCTGAATCAGGTCCATCAGCTTCAGCACATCCTCACTCTGCGATACCAGCTTCTTCATCCGCTCCGCTCCCTGGTCACTGACCTCCATGACCTTCTCAGCGGAAGCGGCCATCACTGCATTCCTTTCTGCTACTTCGCTGGTCTTGCCGCCCATCAGCTCTACCTTGGCATTGCTGCTCTCCGCTTCAGCCGCCAGACTGGCAGCTCCGCCTGCGATTTCGCCGGTCGCAGCGGCTACCTCGCTGGCCTGGCCGCTGATCGCCCCCGAAGCTGCGACGAGCTGCTCTGCGGTAGCCAGCACTTCAGCAGCCGAGTTGCTGCTCCGGCCCGCCAGCTGAGAGATCTGCTCCATCATCCGGTTAAAGCCGTGGCCCAGCCGTCCGATCTCATCCCGGCCCTTGAAGCTGGTCCGCACTTGCAGATTGCCCTGCTCGCCCTCTTCCATCAGCCGGGCCAGCTTGCCAAGCGGACGGCCGATCAGCCGCACCAGAACATAGCCAATGATCAGAGCAATCAAGGCTGCAGCCAAGACTACCAGCAAGGTAATATAGAGCAGCCTGTCGGCCGATTTGGTGAAATCGCTCACCGGCGCATAACCCAGCAGCGTCCAGTCCGCTGTACTCAACGGCTGGTAGACTACCAGCTGCGCACTCCCCTGCTCATCCCCGGCTGTGAAGGACCGTTTCCCGCTCTCCCCTTGCCGTGCTCCGGCCGGCTCTTGTCCCTCATTCTCCCGTTTTCCGGTCAGCTCCCGCTCCTCACTCTTCACTGCCCCAGGCAGCTTCTGCTCCTCACCCTTTTGCACTCCCGTCAGCGCCCCGTCCTTTAACGCTCCAGTATGTATGTAAGAAGCCTGCCCGAGCAGTGCATCGTCAGCACTGTATGCAACCCGGCCCGAAGAATCGAGGATGCGGATCTCCCCACCCAGCCCGATATGCAGGTTGGACAGCACATCTGTCAGTGCCTGCCCCTTCACCTCGATCAGCATATAATACTCTGCCGCCGGATTCTGAATATTCCGCAGCAGACGGCCCATCGTCATAGCGGACTCGCTGTACGCGTCGAAGAAGCCTTTAGCCCGGACGGGGAACCAGACCGGATTGCCTTTACCGTTATCAATCTCCTTCATCCGGGCCAGGATGCCTTCATCACTGCGCACTCCGCTAATCCCCGTCGATTTGTAGGATTCGGCGTCCACCATGCTTCTTGCGACCAGCCGGACTCCGAGCAGCCGCTCATCCGATCCTCTGACGGAGTCCAGCTTGCGGCGTATCCGGTCCTCTGCGGCTGACCTTGCAACCGTACCGGCGGACGGGCGATTAACCGTCTCCATATCAGCCTTTAACGCCGGATCTACAGCGAATTGCCTGGAGAGCGCTTCATATTCAGCGAACAGGAAATCGAGCTTGTCCGCCGCCTGGACAATGGACTGTGAGGAGGCTGCTGCCACCTCATCGGTAATGATCCCTTTTGCCGCATAATAGGAGGTTAAGCCCAGAACTGAGGACAACAGGACAATAGTACAGAACAGAATTACGAATAACTTGACGCCAACCGAGCTGAAATTAATGAATCGCCGCCGTTTCATTACACTCTCCCCTTATCATGCAGATTACGATTTCTCCTCCATAAAAGAAAGGTGCAGCCCCTCAGAACTGCTTCAAGGCCGCACCCGTTATTCGTACATACATGGTCTAATTACTATTTTCTACCCCTTACTGGCCCCCGCCGTCAGGCCGTCAACCAGCAGACGCTGCAGGAAGGCAAAGAGAATCATTATGGGTACAGAGATCAGCACGGCTCCCGCCGCGAACAGCGTGAAGTTGGAATTCTGCATCGTATTGACCATATCCCACATCCCCACGGCAACCGTCCAGTTCTCCTTGGTCCGCAGAATCAGCTTGGCGAAGATGAAATCGACCCACGGGCCCACAAACAGGGTCAGCGCTATATAAGTAATCATCGGACGGGATAAAGGCAGAATAATCCGGGTAAAAATCCCGAAGTTGCTCGCCCCGTCAATCCGCGCGGCTTCATCCAGCGAACGCGGAATCGTATCCAGGAACCCCTTGGCGATCAGCGTTCCTCCAAGCGGCGCTCCGGCCGCATAGACGATAATCAGCGCCAGATGGGTATCCAGCAGGTTGAATTCCTTCAGGAGCAGATAGATGGCAATCATGCTCATGAAGCCCGGGAACATCCCGAGAATCAGCAGTGTGGACATGGTGGTCTTGCGGCTTCTGAACCGGAACCGGGATAAGGCATAGCTGGTCAACAGCGTCAGCACCACCCCGATCAGCATCGAGAACACCGCAATCTTAAGCGTATTCCCATACCAGGTTCCAAACATATAGACCGGTGAGGTGAACAGCTCCTTATAGTGGGCGAGGGTGAATGTCTCGGGAATCAGCGTCTTGCTGTACAGGGATTTACCCGGCCGGAACGAAGCAAGCAGGATCCAGAGTGCCGGATAGATTGCAGCAACCGCCAGTGCAACAAGAACGATATAGCTTAAGCAGAGACGAATAAAATTCGCTGCCTTGCGTCCGATGATCATTGAATCATGTCCTCCTCTTGGAACGATTTGGTCCGGCGGTAATTGTACAGGGAGAACCCGGCAACAATGATGAACAGGATAATACCGATCGCAGACGCCATATTATTCTTGTTCTGATCCAGCGTCAGCTTATACAGCCAGGTGACGAGCAGATCCGTCGAGCCGGCGTACTGGTAGTTTCCGTTCACCGGGTTCCCTCCCGTCAGCAGGAAGATCGCATTGAAGTTGTTGATATTCCCCGCGAACTGCATAATCAGCGTAGGTGCGGTAGAGAACAGAATCATCGGCAGGGTAACGATACGGAATTTCTGGTAATTGGTCGCACCGTCCACTTCGGCCGCCTCATACATATCGCGGGGAATCGTAGTCAGCACCCCCATAATCAGCAGCATCGATACCGGAATTCCTACCCACATGTTGACGACAATAACCGTAACCTTGGCCCAGAATGGATCAGTCAGCCAAGGCAGGCCGCCTAGTCCGAAATAGCCGAGATACTGATTGATCGGGCCGAACTGCCCGTTGAACAGGTTGCGCATCAACAGGAGCGAGATCATCTGCGGAATAGCGTAAGGAATAATCAGGAGCATTCTCCACATGCCTTTGAAGCGTATGCCTTTTTGGCTGATCAGCAGGGCAACCAGCATCCCGCCGAAATAAGTAGTTACAGTCGAAAGAACCGCCCAGATAATGGTCCAGGTAAGTACACCGTAAAAGGTATGGCTCCATGATTTCAGCACCAGCAGATTGCGGAAGGTCTCGAACCCTACCCAGTCTACAAGCTTCGCCGGAGGAATGTGGTTCGGTGCAGCATAGTTGGTAAAGGCCAGCATGATCATAAAGATGATCGGCATAATGGTGAAGAACAGAATGCCCATACCCGGGAGCAGCAGGAAGCTCTGGGCGAATTTATAGTCGAGGATGTAACGTACAGATTGTTTAAATGTATTGGACGGACGGCCGTTTTCGCGTTCTGCTCCGATTTTATAGGCATCCCTAATATTCATGTACCAGATGATCAGGAATAACACAAAGAACAGCAGGGTGATCAGGCTTTCAATCAGAATGACGATGGAATGGTCCCCGGGAACCATTTTGGCAATCCCCTTTACCTTTTCCAGACGGCTTGGAGATTCCCCGAGCGTAGTAATCCCCCAGAAGGCTCTTCCCAGATTGCTAATGAAATAGATAAGTGCCACAGCTTCTACAGCTATGAACATAAGCCCTTTGATGAATTGGCGGTTATATATTTGCCCGAGTCCCATAAAAATGGCCGACAGTATTCCAGCTCTCGCTTTGTGTCGCTGCATTTCCCTTCCGTTCTCCTCTCCGTGCGGAATTCAAGGAAACTGCCCGCCGCAGGCTATGCGGCGGGCAACTCTAATTCCACGGTAAGCTGTTGATTGTGTAGTTACTGGGCAGAAGCCCCGTTGTTCAGGTCTTTAATCTGCTCTACGGCTTTGTCCATGGCTGCCTTCGGATCAGTATTGTTATCCCAGATGGCCGGAAGTGCAGCATTCACCGGGCTCCAGACGTTCCCCATCTCAGGAATCGAAGGCATCGGCTGGGAGTTCTTCGCCTGTTCTGCGAACGCGGATACGAACTCGTCACCCGTAATCTGCGGATCTTTCAGCGCTTCGAGGTTCGTCGGCACGGAGCCGACCAGCTTGTTAAGTGTCAGCTGCGAATCTTTGCCGGAAGCAAAGTGTGCATAGAGTTTAGCCGCATTCGGATACTGAGTGTAGGCGTTGACGGTGAAAATTTTGATCCCGGAGAAGGTAATGGCGGTTTTGCCGTCAATAGTAGGAACCGGAGCAATTCCGAGGTTGTCGCCCAGCGCTTCTTTATATCCCGCAAGCTCCCAAGGTCCTGTAATATCCATGGCGACATCACCGCTGTTGAACAGGCTGCGCTTGATGTCCGGGTTAATGTCACCGCTCTTGATCGGCAGGACTTCCTTCAGCTTGGCAAATTCAGTCAGGCCTTTGATCGCACCTTCATTGTTCAGGCCGATATCGTCCTTGTCGGTACCGTCTTTGCCGAACAGGTAACCTCCGGTAGTGGCGATGAACGGATAGTTGAAGTACATGTTGCCTACTTCCCACATAATGCCGTAACGGTTCTTGGCTTTATCCGTGAACGTTTTGCTGAAGGCAATGACGTCATCGAAGGATTTGGGAGCTTCTTTGACCAGAGACTTGTTGTAGAACAGCGCATAGGTCTCCGCCGCTCTCGGATAGCCGTACAGCTCGCCGTCATAGGAAGAACCCACGATGGAAGCCTCAGTGTTCTCCGCCTTGGTCTGTTCTGCAAAAATATCATTAGGGAGCAGCAGACTCGCGCTTGCCGCCTTGCCGAGATTATCATGAGGAATGATGATGACGTCCGCAGCCAGGCCGGAAGGGCCGTCCTGGGTGAGCTTGCCAACCTGATCCGGCGGGGCTACCTCTTCAATTTTGACCGGAACGTTATACTTGGCAGTGAACTGCTTCGCAACTTCTTCAGCGAACTGTCTTTCTTCCTTACTCTCCCAGATCACAAGTGAAGCGCCCTCTTCCGGGACGATCTCACCTGCTGCCGGTGCGTTGTCGCTGCCTGCCCCCGCATTATCGGTAGCTGCTGCATTATCCGCAGGAGCATTAGTCGCTGCCGCATTTCCTCCGGCATTGTTGTTTGAGCCGCACGCCGTAATTGACATTGCCATCGAGCACGCTGCGGTGAGAACCATAAGTTTTTTGAGATTCATTCCTTTTAACCCCTCCTGTGTGTGTATATCACTTGATTTGACGATGATGCTTCTTTTGACTTGACTGACTTGACGTTGCTGCTCCCTACTTTGCGCAAACGATTTCAGAGGATTCAAAAAAAATTCTGCTTTCTCCAATTGCCTCTTCCGAATACGTTATACCCGGTTTAGAAAGCGCTTCATTCCTGAATCCATAATACATCAGCTAACTCGCAGTTGTAAAAACGTTTGCACATAGTAAATTCAATAGAATTCAGCCGTTTATTATGGATAATGTTACCTTTACTCTTTTTATCACATGATTTCTTTAAATAACTTGAATATACTTCGGTTTAAAAATTCTTTTCTGCATTTTTTGTCGTATTTAGACGAATATTGTTGTATAATTGCTAAATATTATCAATTTACAGACTTTGGAAATCGGTTTCCCCTTCCTGAAACTTTGTGCAACTGTTTGTACAAACCTCTTGAACCTCATTTTGTTCCGTGCTATAATCCAAACCATCATGAAACACCTCATTCTTCACCAATCTAAAGGCACTGTCCCTTCTCGGGTACAACCTCGGCGTAATCTAACCGGCGGTTGTGCCTTTTTGTTGTGTGCAGAATCGGGTGTGTAGTCTATATAAATTGAACCACTGTTTTTTATGTTTTGGGATTAGCCGTGACTCCAGAGAAGTTTTGGACTTCCGGCCGCTGTTGTCTGCAGATTTCATGATTTATACCGCTGTTCGCGGTCGAAATCCGCAGACAAAGGCGGTCGCTACCGCTCCTCCAGTTCCAAAATTCCCCTCCGCCACTTTTCCCTTAACTTAAATTTTTAAGTTCAATCTATATAGCCAAACTAAATCTAGGAGGAATTAATATGTTATTAGAAGCCGTGTATCATCGTCCCCGTCTGAACTGGTCGTATGCCTATGATCACAACACCATCCACCTGCGGCTGCGTGCCAAGAAGGGGGATCTGACCGAGGTCTTCGCCTGGGCGGGTGATAAATATGCCTGGGACACCACCAAGGAATTGATCCCGATGACCCTGTTCACTTCCGATGCAATGTTCGATTACTGGGAATGCGAATCGGTTCCGCTCTACCGCAGGCTGAAATATGGCTTCCTGCTGCAGCAGGGCCAAGAACGGATCTGGATGACAGAGAGTGATTTCCAGAAGGAGCGTCCCGCGAACCCCAACCGGCTGTTTGAATTCCCCTACATAAGCCGCGGTGATGTCTTCACACCTCCGGCCTGGGTCAAGGATGCGGTGTTTTATCAGATTTTCCCGGAACGGTTCGCTAACGGCAATCCCGGTATAAGTCCTGATAATGTGGAGCCTTGGGGCGGAACCCCCCGGCCGGATAATTTCTTCGGCGGAGATCTGCAGGGTGTCATAGATCATCTCGACCATCTGACGGAGCTGGGCATTACGGGCATTTATTTCACACCGGTCTTCACTGCCACCACCAACCACAAATATGACACGGAGGACTATATGCAGGTCGATCCGCATTTCGGTGATGTGGACACGCTGAAAAGATTGGTCGATGCTTGTCATGAGCGCGGCATCCGTGTGCTGCTGGACGCGGTCTTCAACCATGCGGGCCGTACCTTCGCCCCGTTCGTGGACGTACTGGAGAAGGGCGAGGATTCGGAATATAAGAACTGGTTCCATATCAGGGAATATCCGCTCCAGGTCGTGAACAATATTCCAACCTACGATGCCTTCGCCTTCGAGCCGCTGATGCCGAAGCTGAATACAGAGCATCCTGAGGTGAAGGAGTATCTGCTGAAGGTCGCCGAGTATTGGATCAAGGAGGTGGGCATCGACGGCTGGCGTCTGGATGTGGCCAACGAGGTGGATCACGAATTCTGGCGTGATTTCCGCAAAGTCGTGAAGCGTGCCAATCCCGAGGCTTACATTCTGGGCGAGATCTGGCATGAATCAGCCCCTTGGCTGGAAGGCGACAAATTCGATGCCGTCATGAACTACCCGTTCACAGATGCAGTGCTTGACTTCTTCGTCTACGGAACGCTGGATGCGGAAGGCTTCGCCCATTCGATCGGCAGACAGCTGTCCCGGTATCCGCTCCAGGCCAGTGAGGTCGCCTTCAATCTGCTGGACAGCCACGATACTGCGCGTCTGCTGACTGTAGCCGAGGGCGATAAGAACGTCATGAAGCTGGCTGCACTGTTCCAGTTCACCTTCATGGGCACGCCCTGCATTTACTACGGGGACGAGATCGGAATGGATGGCGGAGGCGACCCGGACTGCCGTAAATGTATGGAGTGGGACCCGGAGCGGCAGGACCGCAATTTATTCAACTTTTACCGTAAGCTGATTGAGATCCGCGGCAGCCATCCGGCGCTGCGCACCGGACGCTTCACCTTCCTTGAAGCCTCAGCCGGGGGCAGCAAGCTGGCCTACGAGCGCAGTCTGGGTGATGATCTGATTATCGTACTGATTAATACAGAGGAGACGGTGCAGACCTTCCGGCTGGACGTTCAGGAACGCAATTGGGAGAACCTATGGACCGGCGAAGCGATCCATGCCGAACGCGGCAAGCTGTCATTGAGGCTGCCGGCATACGGCTTCGCCGTACTTCAGGCCAATATGTCCTAAACTCTGATCGGTTTCTTATGGGCTGATTCAGAACATTTTGGCGCAAACGTTTGTAGAATGAAATAGAGCTACTACTTAGTTCAGGACACAATAGAATCAATTCTGTTGTGTCCTCTATATAATGAGTATTTATAGGTGTCTGCTGAAATTTTCGAGCCAGCTAATCTTCCGGAGAAGTAATGTTCAACTGCTTACTTTTTAGAGATTGATAAGACAAACTCTACTCTATTTGCACTAATTTTGCACAAAATCCCCTTGTTCATTGCACAGATTTGCATACCCCTCTGCTCCACTTCCAGATTCACAATAGCTTAAGCCGTATCGCTGTGTAGTGCTCAGAACGTAGAAGCCACGGGGATTACGCTCTATGCGAGGTTTCACTATTTACAATCATCCCCACTTCGATTAATATTACTGTGTAAAGCAAACGGTTCCATTAGGAGGTTTCTATGACAGTTACCATTAAGGACGTTGCCAAGAAAGCGGGGGTCTCACCCTCCACGGTGTCCCGGGTGTTGTCAGGCCATCCCAGAATCAGCTTAGAAACTTCCCGTAAGGTCAAAGTGATTATGGAAGAAATGGGCTACACCCCGAATATGATGGCCAAAAGTCTGGTATCCAAGACCACTAACAGTATCTGCATCATTCTTCCGAAACCGGCTGAAGAGCTGTTCTCCAATTTGTTTTTTATGGAATTAATCCGCGGGATCGTCACTCAGTCTAGCCGTTCCGGCTATGATGTGCTGATCAGCTCCGGGGCGAACGAGAAGGAGGAGCTTGAAGCTGTCTCCCGTCTGCTCAAGGGACGCCGCGTGGACGGCGTTATTCTGCTGTATTCCCGTAAAGACGATGCGGTGATCGATTTCCTGCAGTCGGGCGGTTATCCCTTTGTCCTGGTGGGACGGAGCGACCGCTACGAGGATATTCTGTCAGTGGACAATGATAATATCATGGCCGCCTATGATGCGACGAATCATCTCATCTCCATGGGGCATGAACGCATCGGCTTCGTCAGCGGGCCGCCGAACCTCATCGTCTCGCGCGACCGGCTGGAGGGTTACCGCAAGGCCATGCAGGGCAAGGGTCTGGAAATGAAGGATGAATGGATCGTTGAAGGCGAATTTCTGCAGGACAGCGGCTATAGGGCAATGTCCTTCTTCATGAATCTTCCGAACCGTCCGACAGCGCTTGTCGCGGTGGATGATATGGTCTCATTCGGGGTACTCCGCGGATTGAACGAGCTGAAGTACAAGGTCCCTGAGGATCTGGCGATTGTCAGCTTCAACAATATCCCGCTCTCCGAGCTGTCCAGTCCTCCGATCAGCAGCATTGATATCGGGATTTATCATCTTGGCTATACGGCCTCTCAGGTACTGATCCAGAACATTCAGAAGCCGGATAATCAGGACGGATATACGAATCGTTTTGTCATTCCCCACCGTCTAATCGTACGGGAGTCCTCTATGCATGCTCCGGGAAATTAAGGCATGTACAAGAAAATGAATGAAGCAGAGTTACGCTTCATTTATTTTTTGGAACTTTGCACAAACGTTTGCGCTAAAGTTCAGAATGTTGCTGGTAGAGGGATTCCCGCCTGCGGCTACTGGCGGTGAGGCTGGGGCTGATACACACTTTTTTAGTTTTCACTGTTCGCCCCTCGTGTGAATAGGAATTGTTGCACCTTTTGCAGGAATTCCACCAGCAGGGCACGATTCGCAGAGAAATATTGCATATTTTGCAGGATTCTTGCCCAGTTGGCACCCAGCTTTCACCGATTGTTGCATTTTGTGCAGGATTTCCGCCAGCGGGGCATGATTCGCAGAGAAATGTTGCATATTTTGCAGGATTCTTGCCCAGTTGGCGCGATAACCACATCTAATTGTTAACTAATCATATTAGGAGGTTCAACATGTCAGATATCAAAGCCTGCCTGTTCGATCTGGACGGTGTTCTCGTGGACACTGCCCGGTATCACTATATTGCCTGGAGGGAGCTGGCCGAAGAGCTTGGATTTGTCTTCACAGAGCAGGATAATGAGCGGCTCAAGGGCGTCAGCCGGGCCGCTTCGCTGAATATTCTGCTGGAGATCGGCGGCATCACACTTGGTGAAGACGAGAAAGCCCGGCTGGCGGAGCAAAAGAATAACCGCTATGTCGAGTATATCGCCAAGATGGACAGCTCGGAGATTCTGCCCGGCGCCCTGGACTTTCTGCAAGAATGCCGGACCGCCGGCATCAAGGTAGCCCTCGGCTCCGCCAGCAAGAACGCGATGACCATCCTGAACAATACCGGCCTGACCCCATACTTCGATGCCATCATCGACGGCACGCATACCAGCGCGGCCAAGCCTGACCCGGAGGTCTTCCTGCTGGGTGCGCAGGCTCTGGACACCGTTCCCGCACACTGCGTCGTCTTCGAGGATGCCGCAGCCGGTATCCTGGCCGCTTCCCGCGCAGGTATGCGCAGCGTGGGCATAGGCTCACCCGAGACGCTAGGCGGAGCCACACTAGTTGTCCCTTCCCTGCGGCAGCTTACTGTTGCCACACTGAAGGAATCTTTTGCCACTGTATGACGAATAGTAACAGAGCCTGAGCCTAGCCGTGAGCCCTTCCGCTCAAGCGGCATCTCTAGTCCGCCGGACAGCCTAACTGTACTTTGTACAACTATATTGCCAATTTATCCCCCGGTTATCGGCTTAGTTGTACTTTGTACAATTATGCTATCCCTTTTAAGCTGATATGACCTTTTAGGGCAGATTTAGTTGTACAGACTACAGTAATACGACTCAAGTCCCTCTAATCGCAACTTTTTAATGCACAAAATACAACTAACTCTAAGTCTGAACCTCTGAGCTTCGCTCATGGTGCAGAAAGCGTCAATTACTCCCTGCACTCATCCGTTCAGATCATCAGTTTAGATCATCAGCTCAGATCATCAGTCAGAGCGAATGCTGCACTTGCATCTTCTACCCTACCCTCAGTAAAAGAACTGAAGGTAGTTATTAAACTCATGGGGATGAAGCTGCGGAGTGAAAGTTTGGAGCTGTAGGAGCGTTAGCGACCGCCTTTATAATCAGATTTCATCCGCTGAGAACCACTTCAATAAAGAAATCTGATTATAACAGCGGCCGGAAGCCCAAATTTTTCGCGCAGTGGCGATGTAGTCACCATAATTTTATTACGAGGTTCAGTTCATTTCATATCCCCCTTAAAGGAGCCAAAATCATGAAACAATACTTAACAATCAACGAATGGTCCATTATCGAAGAGTCCTTTGATCCGCAGACCCAGGAAATATCCGAAAGCGTATTTAGTATCGGGAACGGATACATGGGCGGGAGAGCCAACTTCGAGGAGCAGTACAGCGGACCCAGCCTGCAAGGCAGCTATATGGCCGGCGTCTATTACCCTGACAAGACACGGGTCGGCTGGTGGAAGAACGGGTACCCGGAGTATTTTGCCAAAGTGCTGAACAGCACCAACTGGATCGGAATTAACATCGAGCTGGACGGAACCCCGCTGGATCTGGCTACCTGCACAGTTACAGAGTTCCGCCGCGTACTCAATATGAAGGAAGGCACGCTCTCACGCAGCTTCACCGCAACCACTCAAGACGGCAAAATCGTTAAGGTTGAGAGCATCCGCATCGTCAGCATGGTCCGTCAGGAGATCGGGGCGATCCGCTATTCGCTCACTCCGCTCAATTTTGCAGGGAATATTACCGTAACCCCCTACCTGGACGGCGATATCAAGAACAAGGACTCCAACTATGACGAGAAGTTCTGGAACGAAGTGGAGAAGAAGGCCGGACCAGAAGGCGGACATTTGACCCTGAAGACCAAAAAGCTTGATTTCCATGTCACCTCCGCCTTCGTCTTCGACATTCTGCTGAATGGGGAGCCGGTTGCGTCCGAAGCAGAGGTGTTGGAGCAGGACAAATATGTGGGCAGTACAGTGAATGTTCCGGTACAATCCGGCGATCAGCTGGTTATTTATAAGTATGCTGCGAATGTGACCTCCCGCAATTACGGGCTGGGACAGCTCGTGGATGCCGCATCGGCTGCACTTCAGAGTGCCCAGGAAGCTGGATTCGTGGCGCTACTCACGGAGCAGGCAACGGCTTGGGGCGACAAGTGGAAAGAGAGCGACATTATTATCGAGGGTGATGTGTCGGCGCAGCAGGCGATCCGGTTCAATATTTTCCAGCTGAATCAGACGTATACGGGCGAGGATGACCGGCTCAACATCGGACCGAAGGGCTTCACCGGGGAAAAATACGGCGGCAGCACCTACTGGGATACGGAAGCCTATTGTGTGCCGTTCTATCTCAGTACCGCCGACTCCGCGATTGCCCGCAATCTGCTGATCTACCGCTACAAGCACCTGGAGAAGGCCAAGGAGAACGCCCGTAAGCTCGGCTACCGCAAAGGCGCGCTCTACCCGATGGTCACGATGAACGGTGAGGAGTGCCACAACGAGTGGGAGATTACATTCGAGGAGATTCACCGCAACGGCGCGATTGCCTATGCCATCTATAACTATGTGAATTATACCGGCGACAAGGCTTATCTGGCTCAATACGGCCTGGAGGTGCTGGTGGAGATTGCGCGCTTCTGGGAGGAGCGTGTGAACTATGTGGCGCATAAGGACAAATACGTGATGCTGGGCGTCACCGGCCCGAATGAATACGAGAATAACGTCAATAACAACTGGTACACGAACCGGATGGCCGCCTGGACGATGGAATACACGCTTGAGGCTCTGGCCTATGTGCAGGAGAATGAGGGTTCGCGTTACACTGAGCTGGCCGACAAGCTGGAGCTGCTGGAGAGTGAAACGGCCAAGTGGAGTGAGATTATCGCCAAAATGTACTATCCGGCTGATGAGGAACGCGGAATCTTCCTCCAGCAGGACGGCTTCCTCGACAAGGAGATCATTCAGGTCAAGGATGTGTTGCCGGAGAACCTGCCGCTGAACCAGAAATGGTCATGGGACCGGATTCTGCGCTCCTGCTTCATCAAGCAGGCGGATGTGCTGCAGGGACTCTATTTCCTGGGCGACCGCTACGATCTGGAGACCAAGAAGCGCAACTTCGACTTTTACGAGCCGATCACCGTGCATGAGTCCTCCCTCTCCCCTTGCATCCATTCCATTCTGGCCAGTGAGCTGGGCTACAAGGAGAAGGCGTATGAGATGTACCTGCGGACCTCACGCCTGGATCTCGACAATTACAATAACGATACGGAGGACGGCTGCCATACAACCAGCATGGCGGGTACATGGATGTCCGTTGTTCACGGCTTCGGCGGACTTCGCGTGCTGAACGACCGGCTGGTTCTAAACCCGTCTAATCCTGGACACTGGACCTCCTATTCGTTCAAAATTATGTTCCGCGGCTCCCGGCTAAAAGTGACCGTGACCGATGCACAGGTTACCGTCAGCAACGAAACCGAGGTTCCAGCCTCCCTCACCATTCACGGCAAGGATTATACGGTGAATGGACTGGGTAGCGTTAGTGCCGGGGGCGCTTCCGTCACGGTGTAAGCTTATCAGCCCCGAAGATGTATGGCTTCTTCGGGGCTTTTTTCAATAAGAGCTCCACTAATTCTGCCAAATCATCAATGACTGCATCCGCTTCGGCCACTGTGACAAACTGTTGATTCCGTTTCCAGACGGCCTTCATTCCCGCTTCGCGGCTTGCCCGAATATCGTTATCCGGATGATCGCCAACAAAAAGAGCATTGCCCGCGTCTACACCTAATCTTGTTAATGCACGATGAAAGATGGACGGATCTGGTTTACGGAGTCCCTCCCATTCGGAGATAAGCACCTCATCGAATAAATGCCCGATGTTCAATGCCTTGAAATTATCGTATTGAAATTGACCATAACCGTTCGAGATTAAGGCAATCTTCAGATCATGATTCTTCAGTTCAGTAAGCATACTTAATAAATTCGGGAAACCTGTACAGTGTTGCTGGAAGTTGTATAAGTAATCATCCAATAGCAAGTTCCAGTCCAGCTTCGAAATAGAGAACTCTTGTAGGATCTGTTGATATACTTTGTCCTTCCACAGGTAACCGTGATTATCAAGCTCGATAAAGCGCTGAACAAACAAATCATAATCAACAATCTGAAGCTCCGGGTAACGCCGGTATTGATCTTGTACGAACTTTAACAGGGATGTATCCCGGTCTAGCAATGTTCCATCCAAATCAAAAAGAACCGCTTGAATTGTCAATCCAATCCCTCCATTCCCTTGTAATCTATAAACCTAATATACCATGGTAATGGAGCTACATTTATGAAAAGAGCCTTTTGGAAAGAAGCCGTAGTCTACCTGATCTACCCGCGCTACACCGAGATTAATGGGGAGCAGGCACTGGCTGATGCGGACTCGGTATTTTATTATTATCAAGAATTGATTCGTCTGCGTAAGCAGCATCCCATTATGGTTTATGCCGATTATGAGCTGCTGCTGCAGGAGCATGAATATATCTATGCCTATACCCGCACCCTGGAAGGTGAAAAGTGGCTGATCCTAGAGTCTGCCGGATCGGGTAGTCTAACGAATGCTGACAAACCCCTTCAAGTATGACATCATAGGTGGATAGGACGCAGGCGGAACCCTGTCATTAATGAGCAGAGAATAACAGGAACATTTGTGCGGTGTTATGATAGGATGATTTCAGAAGGAGATGGGGAGCTTGGAATGGCTGATCCGAATGAAGAATGCACTGGACTATATGGAGCTGAAAATGACTGAAACGCTGCGCATTGAGGAAGTGGCTGAGGTGGCCTTTGTCTCACCGTTCCACTTCCAGCGCATGTTCAGTATGCTGACCGGCTTCACCGTGGCCGACTATATCCGCAAGCGCAGATTGACGCTGGCCGCCCAGGAGCTGGCCGTGTCCAAGGTCCGTGTGCTGGATGTGGCGCTGAAATACGGTTACGACTCGCCGGAGTCCTTCGCCAAGGCGTTCCGCAAAGCCCATGGGATTACCCCCTCGGAAGCGCGTAAGTCCGGCGTACAGCTCAAAGCCTTCCCCCGCATCTCGTTCCACCTATCATTGAAGGGAGATCAGGACATGGACTACAAAATCGTGGATAAACCAGCTTTTACCGTCATCGGCAAATCAATAGAGGTAACTACCCGGGACGGGGAGAATCTCCGGAGAATCCCGCAGTTCTGGGACGAATGCAATGAGGACGGCACTTCCGATAAGTTGATCGAGCTTGCGTCTTCCCGCGAATGGCTTGGCATCTGCACGGATATGGATATGAAAAAGGAACAGCTTACCTACTGGATCGGGGTGGAAGGAACGCCGGAGACAGATGCACAAGGGTATGAGACCACTGTCGTTCCGGCCGCCAGCTGGGCGGTCTTCCGGTCCGAGGGTGCTTTGCCGCATGCGATTCAAGGGGTTTGGCAGCGGATCTATCAGGAATGGTTCCCTGGAACCGGCTATGAGCATACCGGCGGACCTGAGATTGAGCTATACCCGCCCGGCGATACGTCAGCTGAGGATTATGTGTGTGAAGTGTGGATTCCGGTAATGAAGAAATAAGAGCTGAGCTAATTTGGGAACAGCTTCGCTGTCTGCATGGACGGTGGAGCTGTTTTTTTGTTTTGAGATTCTTCCCAAGCTTGGTATAATAAATAGATTATAGTTTTCATAATCTAGTGTATTCTCATCCGAGATCGGTGAAGGAGATATTCATGTCTATCGTAAAAATCTTTTCAGACAGCACTTCCGATTTGCCGCAAGGCTGGAAGGACACATATGATATCGGCATTGTGCCGTTATATGTAGTTTTTGAGAACGGTACCTTCAAGGACGGGGTCGAAATTACCCCCGAGGAGGTCTACCGCCGGGTTGCTGCGGGCGGTGCCCTGCCTAAGACCGCTGCACCTTCCCCTGCTGATTTCATCGCCGCGTTTCAGCCCGTGATCAGCAGCGGCCATGATATTGTCTATATCAGTCTATCCTCTGCTCTATCTTCTACATATCAGAATGCTCTACTGGCAGCGGGTGAATTCCCGGAGGGCCGGGTGCATGTCGTAGATTCTGAGACCTTATGCGGCGGAATCGCGTTGCTGGTCATAAAGGCTGCACGTGCCGCAGCCGCAGGCGAGAGCGCTGCCAACATCGCAGCAATGATTACTGAAGCCCGTAACCGGGTAGAATCGGAATTCGTTGTCGATACGCTGGACTACTTATACATGGGTGGCCGCTGTTCTGGGATGCAGAACTTTATCGGCAGCCTGTTGAAGATCCGTCCGGTTCTCCGGCTGGTGGACGGAGCCATTGTCCCCGTTGCCCGCATCCGCGGCAAGAAGGAGAAGGCCGTGGAACAGATGCTCCACCATGCGCTGGCGAATGCCGCCGATATGGACAAGGAGCTGCTCATTATTGCCCATACGCTGGCAGAAGAGGATGCCAAGATGCTGGAGACCGCGCTGCGCGCGCAGACTGATGTTAAGGAAATCGCCGTCATTCATGCCGGCTGCGTCATCGGGAGTCACTGCGGACCTGCTACGGTAGGTCTGATGTATATGCGCTAGAGTGGGTGGGCCCACACAATACATTTGGGCCCACTTGCCATAGCGCCAGTACAATGTGATCGGTTTTTCCATTATATTTGGCTAACTTGCCTCACGATTGCACAATGTGATCGGTTTTTCGATTACATTTGGCTCACTTGCCTCACGATAGTGCAATGTAATCGGTTTTTCGATTACATTTGGCTCACTTGCCTCACGATAGTGCAATGTAATCGGTTTTTCGATTACATTTGGCTCACTTGCCTCACGATAGTGCAATGTGATCGGTTTTTCGATTACATTTGGCTCTCTTGCCTCACGATTGCACAATGTGATCGGTTTTTCGATTACATTCCGCCTACTTGCTTCAAGCTAACAGCAGGTCCCCAAATGGAGACCTGCTGTTAGCTTGCTTGATACTATTACGTTGTCCTATCAGGATATAACGGTCTTAACAGTACCTCAACAGCATCGGCAACCAGCGTGTAGAATTCGGGGAATCCCGGGTGCTCGGCACTCTTGATTTCTTCGAAGGTACGGATATATAATCCTTGCGAAGCGACAGAGGTCAGGATATCCCCCAGCGTCCAGCTCCGCACCACCACTTGTCCTAAGCCGGAACGCTCCTCTTCAGGAAGCAGCTTGGCGAACGCAACTTCACTTTCTCTAAGCGTATCGTCAAAATAATTGCCGGTGGGATGCTGTAGCGTCTTCGTGGTCAGCCATGCCCTGGCGAACGGGTGGAAGTCGGTCAGCAGAAGTCGTCCATTTACCTTCAGCCGTCTGCGGACCAAGGCAAACACCGCATTCAAATCAGTGAAATAATGCAAAATCCCAAACTCCATCAGCACCACGTCGAACGTTCCCAAGGCTTCTTCTCCGGGGATATTCATTGCGTCTGCACAGATGTAATCCAGCTTCACCCCCGCTGCTTCCGCTACCTCGCAGGCATATAAGCGGTTCTCTTCCGAAATATCCACGACGGTAACATCAGCGCCAAGCAACGAGAAGCAAATGGCCTTCCTGCCGTGAGAGCCAAGCAGATTCAGCACCTTCAAGCCTGACGGATCGCCCGTGTACTTGAGCCAATACCGCAGTGTATGTGCGGGATCCTGCTGCAGCTGCACTGCAAGCTCCTCAGGTGAACCATGGTACTGCGTCCAAGCCTGATAGGCTTTTGTCTCCCAAGCCGCCTTATTCGTACGTGACATCTGCTCTTGCATGTTACTCCCCCTTGTAAGAAGAATTTGGTAATAGCACTTTCTGATTTTACTATAATCCGGTTATAATGCAACAAGCTGAAATCCAATGGTTTGCGCTACCCATGCGTTAAAGTCGATATAACGAACAGAAATAACCCGCCCCACTGTATCTTGGGGAACGGGTTGTCTGGCTTGATAGTTGAGAATACAGGTGATTGTCCTCGATATACGAGAACACAAGTGAGCGTCAGCCCCCGGCTCCGGTTAACCCTCAGGAGAGTAACTCCGGCTCCAGCTCCGCCTCTTCCTTCATAAAAGGCAGCATGAACCGGAAGATCGATCCCCGGTCCTCCTCGCTCTCCACGAAGATCGTTCCGCCCATCAGCTCCACGAGCTGCTTGCAGATGGCAAGTCCCAGTCCGGTTCCGCCGTATTTGCGGTTAATGGACGGATGCAGCTGGGAGAAGGACTGGAAGAGCAGATTCAGCTTGCTGTCGGCAATGCCTACACCGGTATCACGGACCGAGAACTCCAGCAGATATTCCGGTGAGGCAGGCAGCGGGATGTTCTTGACTGACAAGGTGACACTGCCCCGATCGGTGAATTTCAGCGCGTTGCCTACCAGATTGACGATAATCTGGCGCAGCCGGCTCGGATCGGTCGTGACGATGTCCGGCACACTGGTATCTGCCCACCAGCGCAAAGAGAGCTTCTTCTCCTCCGCCTTTGGAGTGAACAGATCAATAATGCCCTCCAGCATCTCCCGCAGATCAAAGCGTTCGGATTGCAGCGGCATCTTGCCCGCCTCCATCTTGCTGAAATCAAGGATGTCATTAAGAATCTGCAGCAGGCTGTAGCTGCTGCTGCGCAGAATCTCGGCGTAGCTGCGCTGCTCCTCCCCAAGCTCGGTCTCCAGTAGCAGGTCGGCCATACCGATCATTCCGTTCATCGGCGTACGGATCTCATGGCTCATCATTGCCAGGAAATCCGACTTGGCCTGTGCGGCCCGCTCTGCCGATTCCTTGGCGCGGAGAATCTCCCGCTCGTTCGTAATATCGCTGAAGGAAATAACCACACCGCAGATCATCCCTCTGTCCAGCAGCGGAGCGATCCGGTAATTCACGAAGAAGCTGGTCCCATCCTTGCGCCAGAACACTTCATCCGCCTTGCTGCGGGTAACTCCGTCTTGCAGGGTAAGCGTGATGGGACACTCCAGCAGAGAATGGAGGGGCGCGCCTCCATGCATGTAATGGATTATCTCCATCATCGGCAGCCCCGTCAGCTCTGACGGCTCGTAGCCCAGCATCTCTGCCCCTTCACGGTTAATGAAGATGGTCCGGCCGAGGTTGTCCAGGCCGAAAATCCCGGCAGAGACGGAGTTCAGAATGAGGCTAAGCCGTTTGTCCTCGGCCATCTCGAACACGAATTCGGCCTGCGGCAGCTCCTCGTCATCCTTCGCGGCGGCCACTTCATCCGCATACGCAGAACACTCGTCTCCTGCCTGCACATTCCGCTCAGCACCTGCCGCAAGACTGCTGCTCATGCTCACCCAGCTATGCAGCAGACTGGACAGGGGGCGGTTCCCGGGATCATGGAGGATAGCGAATACACCGGCAATGCCTTCGTCTGTGTGAAGCGGCACATAGCGTACCGTAACCCCTGAACCGCAAGCATTTCCCGTTCCCTTGGCACTTCCAGAACTCCCAGCACTCTCAGTACTTCCAGCACCAGCACTTACCACATTTCCAGCACTGGTACTTCCCGCACTTCCAGCACCATAATTTCCCTCAGACTCAGCACCGCCGGCCCCTCTCCCCGTCTCTTCATGTCCTTCCGAGGCTTCCACGGCCAGCTCGAAGCTCGATGTAATCCCGGCCAGGGCAGCTGCGAAATGAGCCTCACCGGGCGGATGCATCCGGCAATCGTTCAGTCTGCCTGCCTCCTCGGCACTTAACATCCGGTTACTGTCCCTGTACCTTCCCTGCCTGTCCAGCACAATGATGAAGTCCGGATGATGATCGAACAACGCCCTATAAGCACTTTCACCAGATAGCGCGTTGTCCAGAATAGAAGCCCAGTCCTTAAGCATAGCCCACCTCCTCCGCTGCTCCTTCAACCCTGCTATCGTTAGCGTCCGAAGACTGCAGAAACGCTCTGATTATGTAGAACTCTCTGAATTAGTTCCTATTATAGCAAAAAAAACGTTAGCGGTCGCCAGAAAAACATAGCACTAACCGGGCTGTACAACAACAAAAACAGTGCAAGTCCTTCAGGAGGACCGCACTGTCTGCTTCATTTCTAAGAGTGGACCGGCTTCGATTCCGGCAGCCTCAGCTTACATCCTGATGCTCGATATTGCGGATCGAGAAGTAGGCAACCGCCACCCCGGCCAGGGCCAGGCCAACCGAGATCCCGAGCAGGTCACCCATGCGGAAGCCGCCGAAGCTGTTGCCAGAGGATATCAGCGAGACGATCAACACGGCGGAAACAATCGTGGCCGTTACGGATTTGCGGCGCATTCCGAAGTATAACGGAATCAGCCCGATGCCTGCCGCGTATAGCGCATCCGTCCCCGCGCTGAGCAGGTGAGTAGTAATCAGCTCCCGGGTCAATGTCTCCTGAATAACATTCGGGAACACATACAAGCTTCCTGCTAGAAGGCTGCTGATGGCAATATCCGACAGCAAAATGCCGAAGAAGGTAAACAAAAAGACAATGATCAGCTTGGCGGCCATGAGCATTTTGCGCGGTACCGGGTACGTGAACAACACAGTAATCGTATTGTTTTTGTATTCGTCGATGACCAGCTTGCTAAGCAACACAGAGGCGAAGACGATATAAGTCGCTTTTACAAATATGAATACTCCTTGAAAAATCTCGCCATAAGTATCGAATTCCCCATCATCCATCCCTGTAAAAATCAGCAAGATCATAGCAGTAAGAATGGCCAGATCCGCAATCAGCACGCCCTTAAGAAAAGTGAATTTACTCTTGCGCAGCTCCAGCCGGATTAACTTAAACATGGTTGACGCCCCCCATCAGTTCCACAAAATGATCCTCCAGCGAATGATGCTTCTTGCTCATACTCTCCAGCTCCACCTCTGCTGCGGACAGGGCCCGGCTCAGCTCTAGCTGCGGGATGTCTTCATAGACACGAATGGTCCGCGGGTCAAGCACCTTGTAATTGCGGAGGCCCAGCTTCCCCTCCAGGACGAAGACGGCTTTCGTGCACTCGCTGGTCACCAGCTCGATATACTGGGTTTGCTGGCTCCGGATCGTATCCATTGCCACCTGCTCCACCAGCACCCCTTCACGAATTACGCCGATCGTGTCGGCAATCTGTTCGATTTCACCCAGAATGTGGCTGGAGATCAGCAGGGTCATGCCATAATCACGGCTCAGCATACGGAACACCTCGCGCAGCTCCTTGATTCCAAGCGGGTCCAGCCCGTTAATCGGTTCGTCAAGAATCAGCAGCTCCGGCTTGGTCATGACCGCTCTGGCAATGCCCAGCCGCTGCTTCATCCCCAGGGAGAAATTCTTCACCGGTTTGCTGTCCACGGCTCTCAGCTTCACTAATTCGAGCGCTTCCTCTATCGCATTGGCATCATAAAAGCCCATATATTCCCCATGCAGCGCCAGATTCTCGCGGGCACTCAGCTTGTCGTAGAACACCGGGTATTCAATAATGCTGCCCATGCGCTTAAGCATGTCGTAAGAGCGGTGGGTCATCTTCTCCCCGGCAAATTCAATCTCGCCCGCCGTCGGCTTCACCAGATTCGTGATCATTTTCATCACCGTTGTTTTGCCGGCGCCGTTCGGTCCCAGGAATCCGTAAATTTCACCCTGCTTAATCTCCATATTCACACTGCTAACAATTTCCTTATCCTCATAGACCTTGGTCAGATCCCATGTCCGGAGTATCGTTGTCATTTTCCGTTATCCCCTTTAGCATCGTCTTGTTCTTCCTGGTATTTATTCTACAGGGCGGAATTTGCTTTTTTCTTACTGAAATCTTACTTAATTCTTAAGAAGCTTCAGAAGGACTGTCTGGGAAAAGAGAGCGTAAATGCCGTACGCACATTCGGCTGGCTGCTCAGGGAAATAGTCCCGTTCATCTGCTCGGTCAGCCGCTTCGTAATCGTCAGTCCCAGGCCGCTGCCCTGATAATCGCGGTTACGCGAATCCTCCAGGGTGTACAGCCGCTCGAACACCTTATCCTCGTGGCCTTCGGCGATGCCCTTGCCCCGGTCCCACACTTCTATGCAGACCCGTCCGGCGTCAGGGTACAGCTTCAGCCCCAACACTCCCCCTGCATTACCGTAGGTAATCGCGTTGGACAGCAGATTCGTCAGAATCCGGTCCAGTGCCTCATCGTTGCCCATGATATGAAGCGGCTCTTCCGGGATCTCGATCTGCACTTCCGTGCCGCTCTCACTAAGCAGATCATAGAAGGAGAGAATATTCCGGCGGCAGACCTCGCCCAGCTCTACCCGCGAGAGCGGGATATCCCGGTCCCCCGACTCCAGCTTCGCCAGATCAAAGAACCGGTTCATCAGCACAATGACCTCACCTGCCTTGGTATGAATCGTCCGCAGCATCCGTTCCTGCTCTTCCTTGGATATCGCCTCATCATGCAGCAGCGTCTCAATATAGCCCAGCACCACCGTCAGGGGCGTCTTCAGATCATGCGACACATTCGCCAGCATTCCGCGCATGGATTGCTCCAGCTTACTCCGCTTAGCCGCTCCCTGATGATTGACATCCAGCAGCCGGTTCAGGTCGGTCAGCAGCTGCTGCACCTGCGGACTGCTGCTCATCAGCAGCAGCCGCTCATGCGATCCGCCTTCTATAATGCTCTCCAGCTTATAGTGAATGTAGTCCAACTGGCGGGCATGCTGCCGTGATTTCAAGAACTGTAACGTAGTGACCACAAGCAACAGTACAAGCAGAACCAGCAACAGAATAATCACAGCAGCACATCCCCCAGCTTGTAGCCGATCCCCCACAGCGTTTTGATATACTCCGGATGGGAGGGATCATCCTCAATTTTCTCGCGCAATCTGCGCATATGTACATTAATTACATTCTCATCGCCATAATAATCCTCTTCCCAGACTTGGCTGTAGATCTGCGCCTTGGTGAATACCCGGCCCGGACTGCTCACGAACAGCTTCAGGATGTGGAACTCCTTGGCGGTCAGCTTCAGCTCTTGCCCGTTTTTCCGCACGGAGAAATTATCCAGGTCCACGCTCAGCCCGCGCAGCTCGATTCCCTTCGGCTTCTCCGGCTGTGTCTCTCCGCCATCCTGCACCCCGCTCCCGGCAGCAGCCTGGCTTCCAGATGCAGCATACCCCGCCCGGCGGATCGCCGCCTTCACCCGGGCTGCCAGTTCAATCATCGAGAACGGCTTGGTAATATAATCATCCGCGCCGAAGCCCAGCCCCAGCGCCTTGTCCACATCGCTGTCCTTTGCCGACATAATCAGCACCGGCACAAGGCTGCCGCTGCGGATCATCTGCAGCACATCCGTGCCGCTGCGCTTCGGCAGCATCAGATCCAGCAGCACCAGATCATAAGGAAGACCTCCGACGAACTTGCTCACCGCCGCTTCCCCGTCATATGCGGTCTCTACCTCATAGCCCTCTTTGGTCAAATAAGAATGAACCATTTCGCTGATCGCTTTATCATCTTCGATCAGCAGCACCCTCTGTTGCATAATGAACCTCCCGTACTCCTATTTGTTAAAGTATATCAATGCTGCAGACGCGATTCTACTAAAAAGAGCTAACCATACATACGGTTGTGTACTGAATGACTATTGAATAAGGTTTACATGCAACAGAGCAGCGGCTCTCCGGCAATGGGAGAAGCGCTGCTCTGTTTTCCTGATCATCTGCTCTATTCGGTTATTATTCCTTAGCCAAAATAATATCGAGGGGATCAACAAGCAAGCCCTCTTCAACTTTAAATTTACGATTTATATCGATTCTCTTTTGATGCTCAGCATCCCAATAGAATAATACATCGTATTCCCCATCCGGCAGATAAAAATCAAAATTGCCATTGGTAACTTTTGCTGCATAGGAAAGCGGAGAATCCGTACCGGCCTCAGTAATCATTAGCACTCCATTAGCATGTGGAGTTCCATCCTCATTATAGATCTTGCCTGATATTGCTAAAGGTACCTTGATATCAATCGGTCCGGCGGCAGGTTCACCATTGACAATTGTTATCTGTGTGCGTAAGGCTATACTTTCTGAATTCTTAATGTTCAGCAGCTGTATGTTATAGTCGCCATCCGGCAAATAAAGAGCAAACTTACCTGCAACCACATTGACCGTATAAACCCCGAAATTCTGAGCATTCATTTTTCTAATTTCCAGCCATCCGTCGTCAATCGGGGAGCCGTCCACGAAGGTAATATTTCCTTCTATTTTGGGAGGCAATTTTATATTCAGATTGCTCTTCCCGTCAATGACCTCAAATAAATAATTAATTCTTAATTGATTGTTGGTTTCGCCATAGATTAACATTTCTACGTTATAATGACCGTCGGGTAAATTAAAGTTAAACCTGCCTGCTTGGATTTCGGCACTATACCAGCCAATCGGTCCACTGTCCAGGCGCTGTACAAAAATTTCTCCATTCTCAACTATAGTCCCGTCCGAATACTGAATCGTACCTGCCTGCTGCTCAGGAATGAGAATATGCACCTCTCTATCTGCTTTGCCATTCATAACGTAAAACGTATAGTAAAGTGAAATGCTCTCTTGTGTAGTTGTGGAACGCATGGAGTAAATTCTGTACGTCCCATCCGGCAAATTCATCAAGAATTGCCCGTTCATCACTCCAGCGGTGTAAATCGTATGATCGCTATCGCTATCCCGTTCTACGTATATAGTGCCTGAATCTACAACCTTCCCGTCTGCACGCTCAATGACCCCTTGTATAAGACTAAGATTAAGAACAGGCGGTGTTGGAGATGCCGTTGCCGTTGACCAAGGTGTGGGTGTCGGTGTTACTTCCGGCCACGAGGATGGGGACGGCGAAGGTGTCGGTGAAAACACCGCTGTTGGTGTCGCTAACGGCGGCGGTGACGGTGAAGTCACCGCCGTTGGCGTCGCTGTTGATTCTGGTGTTGGTGCTGGTGTTGCTTCCTCCGTCGGTACTGGTGTTGGAGCTGGTGTTGGTTCCTCCGTCGGTACTGGTGTTGGCGCCGGTGTCGGTTCTTCCGTCGGTACTGGTGTTGGTGCCGGTGTCGGTTCTTCCGTTGGTACTGGTGTTGGTGCCGCTGTTGGCGCCGGTGTACTGCCACCTCCATCGCCTCCACCAGTTCCTCCCCCTCCGCCGCCAACTAGTACAGCCGCTGTTGGGGCCGCCGAAGACGCAGCAACCGTTAGATCAAAACCGGCTATATTTACTTTCACATCTGCCGGAACATCTGTGCCGATCGTAAGTTTACCTGGAGCATTCTCCATTGTAATGCCCGAAGCGTTGACAACCGCATTCCCGATGTTGCCTTTACCTGATATTTGTATACCGGCGTTCATTGTCATGGACTTGATATTGCTGCTATTGGACAATTTATTACTGCCCGCTGTTTTATCAAGATTGACTGCCTCCACAGTGCCCCCGCTGAGTTCGATGTTAAGGCGTGAGGCAAGAATATTTACAGCCTTGAAGCTGCCGGTCAACAGAATGCGGGCATCCGCTGGAATTTCAGGAGATAACGTGAGAGTGCTGATCTCAGCTCCGGTGAGGGATTCAACGGCAGCAGCGGACTGAATCTGAAGGTTATGGATTTGGGTCTTTCCTTCAGCGACCACTCTTACACTGCCATCTTCCTTGTCAACACGTACAGAACCCAGTGTGGAATCGGCAAGATGAATACTGTTCACCCCGCCGCCTTCAATTGCGGTATTGCCTCTTACTGTTACATTCTGGAGCCGCACATCGCCTTCAGCTATGCCTTCTCCCAGCAGCAGATCTCCAGTGATATTCATATTACGGAGTGTGATACCCGGCACGCTGACCACTACATCACTATCTACTTCCGACATTCCTGACAACGGACCATATATACCTGGTGTTTCATAGATGATTACATATTCATCGGAATCTGCATTTAGCACCGATAGAGCCCTATCCAAAATGACTACGGTCTCTGCCCGGGTTGTATAAGCGAGAGGCCGAAAGTTCCCATCACCGGAACCCTTCATGATACCTTGTTCACTGACAGCCCCGATCGCACCTTTGCTCCAAGCTGCACTCTTAGTAATATCCTTGAAATCAGGAGCCGCAGCCGGTGCTGTCAGCTTAAGCAGCTTGCTGATGATCACAGCCAGCTCTTGCCGGTTGATCTTCTGATCAGGCTTAAAGGTCCCATCCTCGTAGCCTTGAATGTAACCTGCAGCATTAGCCTGCAAAATACTTGAATAATACCATTTACTGCTGGAGATATCGTTAAAATTAGCTTTTTTCGTTTCAGTGAATCCAAAAGCCCTATTAATCAAAACCGTTAATTCCGCCCGGGTGACCGGGTTATCCGGCTTGAATTCCCCATCCGGGTAGCCGGAGATCAGACCTTGATCCATCCATTTACTGATTTGATTCTTGGCCCAGTTTCCTGCCAGATCCGGCGCAATACCCGCAAAAGCTGCGCCTGCCGGCAATATCGCAAGACATATGGCTAGTGCTCCAGCGACTACTTTTTTGCTTACACTTCTTTTGATAAACAAACTGATTCCCCCGACTATGTAGTTATAAAAGCATACAAATTATAAATTTCCTTGCTCTAACTGATCCTTAAGCCCTATGAATCCGTTAAAATTATAGCATGATTCCGGTAAAAGATTGGTATATTTCCGGATTTTATTTTCTAACCGGGAAAGTGAAAATACCGCCTAATGACTGCCCGGTTCTAGTCATATCATCCAGTCTATGAATTCTGCGAACCTGACAGGCTGTCGTCCAGTTCCTCCTATTATAATGAATGATATAATCTCTTATTCAATCTGACAGACAAGGTGGTATGATCATGGCAGCCAAAACCAACAAGCAGCTCATTCTTGAATTCGAATCCTTCATCCCCTATATTCAATCGCTGGACAGCATGGAAGATGCAGACTGGGAGGCTCCGCTGGAGGCCGGAAAATGGTCCCTGCAGGATGTCCTTTGCCACATCATGCTGTGGGACAAATACTTTTATGAGGAGGCCCTGGTCAAAATCCAAGAAGGCCTGCCGCTGACAGCCGAACATCTGGACTTCAATGCATTCAATGCCAATGCGGTTCTATACGCCAGGACAGTAACCCGGCAGGAAGCCATCCGCCAATTCGTCCTGTACCGGACCAAGATTACCGGACTTGCGGCCTCCTTCAGCGATGCGGCGCTAGAACAGAATCATCCCGATGGTGACGGCAAGAAATTCAGTATCCGCAAGTATCTGAGAGATTTCATCTCCCACGACAAGCATCATAAGAAGCAGATAGAGAAATATGCAGCATCAGTTGCGGTCCCTAAATCATAAAACTGCGGCCCCGTCTGTCCACTGAAATCTGGATAGATGGAGCCGCAGCTTTTGATCATTCTTTTGGATATAAACGATGCTTAATCTTGATTCCTAATCACAATATCGAACCTCTCATGAACCGGATGCATGAATAACTCATATTGAATTCTGCGCTGTTCGTGGGACTTCATTATTGCCCGGCAACATACCTCTCCACTTCAAGAGAAGCCAGCAGCAGCGGCGCAACACCCATAGGTACATCAGATACAACTTCTTCGGAAATGTAGTAATCGTAGGAGCCGTTGCGGTCTTTGCTGAGCCCTGCCCCGTGACAGATCTGGTGTAGATGAACGCCTTGTTCATCTTCGGTCACCAGATGCTTAAGGATTCCCTCGTAGCCGCTTAACATCGCTGCCTTGAAGGAAGGCTCCAGATAGCGCAGCCGCAGGGCTTTGGCCATCGCATAGACGAACATGCATGAGCCTGTCGCTTCGAGGTAGTTGCCCTTGCGTCCCGCCTGATCCAGCACCTGATACCAGAGGCCGCTCTCCTTATCCTGCACCTCAACCAGCGCACCGCACATCCGCTGAAAAATCCCCATCACCGTTCCCCGCTGCGGATGGGTCAACGGGAAGTGCTCCAGGCAGTCCACGGCGGCCATCGCATACCAGCCCATCGCCCGGCTCCAGAAATGGGCCGACAATCCGGTGGAGGAATCCGCCCACTCCTGCTCCCGGGATTCATCCCAGCCGTGATAGAACAGGCCGGTACGGGGATCACGGGTTCGGCGCTCAATCAGCAGCAGCTGACGGGCAGCTTCATCGATCAGCTCCGGGCGCCCGAAGACTGCCCCGTATTCGGCCAGGAACGGCGAAGCCATGTATAATCCGTCCAGCCACATCTGGAAGGGATATATTTTCTTATGCCAGAAGCCGCCTTCGGAGGTCCGGGGCTGTCCGATGAGCTGCGCTGCCAACAGATGAGCGGCTTCCGCGTAGCGCTGTTCACCCGTCTGACGGTACAGCCAGAACAGATTCTTGCCCTGATTGATCTGATCCAGGTTATATTCCTCCAGCGAATAGGAGCGGATGCTTCCGTCCTCCCCGATGAAGCTGTCCATATGCCGCTGCATGAACGAGAGGTACTCAGGCTCGTTATGCTGCATCCCGGCCCGGGCCACTGACATCAGCAGCATGCCGGGGACATACGCCCAGCGCTCCATTACATACTCGTGCTCCCCTTGTTCATTGCATTGTCCGATGAAGGTATCCGCGATTCTGCGGGATAAGCCTGTGCTTACTGCTTCTGATATAGACATCTCTATTCCTCCTGTCATTTGCGCTACCTGTTACCCTACTCCTGCGGACCGGCAAGCTGCTTAAGCAGCCAGGCATACGCCGGTTCCCCATGAATCTCATGACCCCCTGTGAAAAAATCCGCCGCAAGTCGCCCTCCACGGCCCTCTGCCGCATAAATCAGCTCCAGCCGGTCCAAGGCTTGCCTCGCGGCGGCGGGACCAAACAGATGGTCCGCATCCCCCGCCTCCAGGAACAGCCCGCGCGGTGCAATCAGGCCCAGCAGATCCGGCATCTCCGCTTCCAGCAGAATGCCCGGAATGTAATTGTCCAGACAATGATTCCGCGTGAGAATGCTGTCTTGGAACGTATTGGCGTAGCCGCTGACCACCGCACTGCTGATCCGTTCATCCAGTGCAGCCGTGAAGCCTGCCACCAGCCCGCCGCCGGAGATGCCCATAATGCCGATCCGCTCACCCTCCACCTCGTCCCGCTGCTGCAGATAATCCAGCGCCCGCATCGTCTCATAGATGCGGAAGCCTGCCATCGTCTGCCCTGTCATCAGCAGCGCCGCGGACAGGCGGAAGCAGGAATTACGTCCGGGCTCGCCGCTGGCAAGATCCTCAGCCAGACGCCTGTCTCCGAAACCAAGTACCTCGGGAGCCGCAACGACGAAGCCTTGCTTCACCAGGGAGACGGCAAAATCCTTATGCAGTCCCGGGTCCCCCGTCCGCTCCGACCCGTCCGGGTTCAAGCCGGTAATCTCGCGGCTGCCGTAGCCATGCCCGTGAATAGCCAGCACAGCCGGGCAGGGAGAGCCTGCCGGCTCTTCCGGGATCAGGAGATACAGGGCCATTCTAAGTCCTTCATAGGTAGTGATCTCTATACGTTCACGGATATATCCGCTGCAGACTGTACGCTCCAGCTGTACCGGTTCAAGTGCCGCCCTCTGAGAAGGGAATCCGCCCAGCCGCTCTATGAACCTCGCGGTAAGGGATGCCCTCCATTGTCCGAATGGAAGGTCTGCGCTGAAGGCAGAGCTGCGCGGTGCAGACGCCGTCAGTTGATTGATATATTGTTCAAGTGATTCCATCAGGGAAATCCTCCAATCCTGAATGCCTGGGTCCGGGTGTACCACGGTCCAAGTGATTAATATCCCTCGGGATGCCAGCCGTCCAGCACAGACAGGATCCGGTACTGTGCGGCTTCCTGCGCAGTTAACTGGCGAGACCACGCCACCCGGCCTTCGGGGCAAGCGCCCGGGCCGCTGCTGCCGTACTCTTCATAGCGGCTGGACTGCTCCCGGTCCGGCTGCCCCCAGTTATGCCAGCCTTCTCCGGTCACCGATCCGTCCATCACCGTGCGGATGAAGGCGACATGCGCGTAAGGGCGCCAAGGGCGTCCGAGATAGCACTCACTTACCCCTTCGCCGCCGGTAATCCGGCAATCCAGGAACACATAACCGAAGGCGGCTCCCTCCGGCGTTGAAGCCGCTGTGATATACCCTCTGGAGCGCTTGTTATGGAGATGGCAGCGGTCAAACAACGCGGTGGCCGGGCCAAAAATATAATCCACATCCCCCTCAATGTAGCAATCATCATAATATTGCCGCCCCGGCCCGGTATATAGGGTATCCTGATCCCCTAGCAGACGCACACGCCGGAACACAGCCTGCCCGGCATCCACGAACGCCGCGACCGCCTGTCCTGTTCCCGGGCCGGAAGTGTTGCGGATGGTCAGATTCTCGGCAGTGAAGCCTTCTGCGAACACGTTCAGCGTCCCGGTGCGGAAGGTACGCAGCGGTTCACCGTCTGTACCGAGCGTATGGGCATTATCATTCCACGAGATAATCGTGGAATGCTGATCCTCTCCCAGCAGCAGGATGGGCGGGGCTTCGCGGACAACCGTAACCTTTTCCTCATAGATCCCGGGCTTAATCCGTATGGTTACGGCTTGCATCTCCCCCGGCGGAATGGAATCCAGCGCCTCCTGCAGACTGCTGAATCCTTCTCCGGCATTCTTCGAGACTATCATTAACATTGAACGGCTCCTTTCACAGCAACCTGAATGTATTCTATAATAACCGTAACAGCTTCCAGGAGAAGAGGAGATGTATGAACAGCGTATCTGGCCCTAATCCCAAATATTATCTTGAAGACGGACGCTTCAGCATCCAGCATATGAAACGCAAAGGCATCACTGCCATGCCGCGCCCCCACAGCCATCAATGGACTGAGCTGTATTATCTGACGGACGGGGAGCGTGTATATTTCGTGGACGACCGGGTGGTTACGGTTCACAAAGGCGAGCTGATTCTGATTCCCGGCCGCGAGCTCCATTCCACGGCCAGCTCTGAGAAGGCCGAGTTCGAGCGGATCCTGATCAACTATGACCCGCTGCTGCTGCCCCCGGTGCTGAGGGACGAGCAGCAGTGGTTCCAGAGCCGCCGCTACCGCTTGTTCAGGCTGACTCTGCGCGAGCAGAATGAAGCGGAGTCCCTGCTGAACCGCATGCTGGAGGAATCCCGCCTCCGTCGGCCCTTGTACGAAGCCTGTGTCACCGCGCTATTGACCGAGCTGATGATTCTGCTCCAGCGTTCGGAGAGCACGGCCCAGTCCGGCGGGACCCTCCATCCGCTGCACCATCTGGTAACCGATGTCGCCACCTATATCCGTGCCCATTACCGGGAAGCGCTTACGCTGGAAGAGACCGCCAAGGACTTTTTCATCAGTCCGTCCTATTTGAGCCGGGTATTTCATCGCCTGACCGGCTTTCATTTCCGGGAATATATCGTCCATATCCGGGTCCGCGAGGCCCAGCGCCTGCTGGCCGGTACCCCCGCCAGAATCCAGGAGATTGCTGGGGCAGTCGGCTTCGAGCATCTGTCCCATTTCAATAAAACTTTCAAGAAATCAACCGGCCTGACCCCGCTCCAGTACCGCAAGGAAGCAGGGGCACTGCCTGCACCGGAGTCTGGAGGGTAGTATCCGTTCCGCCCCGTACCTCTGCTTAATGCTCTGTGATGGCCAGCTCTCCTGAACGGACAAGCTCAACATCACTGCACTTATGCATCTGTACCTGCGGCTCCTCCTGCGTCTGCAGCCTGATCCGGTCCAGCTTCAGACCTGCGGCATGGCGTAGGATGATGCCCCGCCTGCTTATGGCGCTGAAATTCTCCACCGTAAGCGCAGCAAGCGGCATTTCCGGCAGCCCGTTCACCAGCAGGGCGGTTGCCGCCCCGTGGCAGGCCATATTCCGTAGCGTGATGTTACGGAACTGCGGAGTCTCCTCCGTGACCGGAACCTCCTGCTCATCATAGCCCTCAGACCCCTCAACCCCGGCATAGAACAGGTGGAAGGAGACCGCTTCATGGACGATGCCTGACATCTGTATATTTTCTACCCGGATATCCTCTACTACGCCGCCTCTTCCCCGGGTACTCTTGAAGCGCAGCCCGATGTCCGTACCCATGAACACGCAGTCGTTCACCCGGACCGCATGTACACCGCCCGACATTTCACTGCCGATCACTACCCCGCCATGTCCGTGATAGACCGTACAATGGCGGATCGTAATGTACCGGCAAGCTCTTCCTGCCCGGCGGCCCTCCTCATCCTTGCCCGATTTCAGGCAGATGGCATCGTCGCCTACATCGAACCCGCAGTGCTCGACCAGCGCATGTGTACAGGACTCCAGATCCAGCCCGTCTCCGTTCTGGGAGTACCACGGATTGCGCACTTGAATATGTCTGATCGTAACCTGCTCACAGCCCATGGGGTGCAGACACCAGGCAGGAGAATTCTGAAAGGTCGGCCCCTCCAGCAGCACTCTACGGCAATTCCGCAGGCTCAGCAGCGCTGGACGCAGATACGCACGGGCAGGGAGGTAGGCTTCCCTTGCTGTCTCGCCTTTTTTCTTCAGGCTCAGATAACAGGCTTCTCCCGCAAGCGCTTCCTTGGAAGGCCACCAGATCTCACCCTGTTCATCCAAGGCCCCCCCGGAGGCAAGCAGGCTATTCCACTCCAGTTCCGTCCGCTTGAAGCGCTTCACCGGACGCCAGGCCTCACCGCTGCCATCGAAGATGCCTTCACCGGTAATGGCTACATCGCTCAGATCCTCTCCGTCCAGCGGAGCCTGGCACCGCCAGCCGGCAGTCCCTTCGTAATGGGAGAACAGCAGGGGATACCGCGAATAGTCGGGTTCAAAGCATACCAGTGCCCCCCGCTCGGCACACAGATTGATCCGGCTGTGCAGCGTCAGCGGCCCGGTACGCCAGATTCCAGGCGGGATGATCACCGTTCCTCCTCCCGCAGCTGCGCAGGCATCCAGGGTATCCTGTATAGCAGATGTACAGAGCAGCCCTTCAGCTTCTGCCCCGTAGTCTGTAATACGGAAGGTCCGCTGCGGAATCTGCGGCAGCTCGGGGATTGGATAAACTTCGTAATCATGTATATTAGTCATCGTATTCCTCCATCTCTGTCTAATCAAGATCTATTCAAGCTCTTCATAGCTGAACCAGCCGTAATCCGCAACATTGCTGCTCTGCGCTCCGCCCGCACTGGCGTACATTCCGATATAGGCCCCTGTAAAACCTCCGGCCCAATCCGTGCTCAGCACCCGGCCGTCAGCCTGTTCATGCAGTGCGGTCCAGGTGTCTGATCCTGAAGCTCTATAATAAAAGCTGTAATCCTGCCCCCTGGCTTCTACCTTAAGCTGTACGGTATCCAGCGGATAAGGCGCAGAGGCCAGCAATTGCTCAGCTCCTCTGCTGCGCACAGTCAGCTTCAGCAGCTGCCTGCCATCCTCTGCCACCCGTTCATAGCGGAAGTGGTTGTCCGCATTCTGGATCAGGGCCAGTCCGGCGCTCTCTCCTGCGGCCTCCGGCTGGAAGCGCATCTCCGCTGCGGCTCTGAAGCTGAGATGCTGCTGCCGTCTTCCGATATAAGCCGGATTGCCGGTCTCTGCCAGCACCTCCGGCTTCAGCCGCAGCCGCAGATGTCCCGGATGCTCGCTGAGGCTCCAGAATTCACCGCGCGGCGTGCGCAGGAAGTTCCAGGCGGGGCTAAGCTCCCCGTCAGCAAAATCATCACGCACCGGCAACAGCGGCCACTGCGTCATCGGCAGATTCGGCGCTGGCCCCTCAAGCTCCAGTACGCCCTTACCGGGATTCACTACCGGCCATTCGTCCTCCCATTTGACCGGTGCCAGGAAGGTCTCCCGGCCCAGGTTGCGGTAATATCCCCCGCAGGTCCGGGAGGCCAGGCAGAGCATCCACCACTGCCCATGCTGCGTCTCGACAAGTTCCCCGTGACCCGTATTCACTATGGGGTACTCCCTGCCGAGATGGCGGTGGGTCAGGATCGGGTTGGCCCGGTGCCCCTCATAAGGCCCCGTCACGTTCCGGCTTCTGGCAACCGTTACCGCATGGGTATGGCCGGTGCCGCCCTCAGCGATCAGCAGATAATACCATCCTCCTATGGAATACAGATGCGGCCCTTCCTGGGCATGCGCTGTCTTCAGCGCACCTTGCCAGAGACTGTGCTTCGGGCCGGTAAGCCTGCCTTGCGCCAGATCAATCTCCTGCAGCCAGATGTCCATATGCTTCGGATAATCCTGGCCCCCGGGAGGCACCCGGTTACCAGTGTAGTAGACCTTGCCGTCCTTATCGAAGAACAGGGAAGGATCAATGCCGGGCGCATCCTCCAGCCAGACCGGATCTGACCAGTCTCCCGCCGGATCAGCTGTGGTTACATAGAAATTATGCGGCTGCTTGTGATTATCAACAAATGTCGTGATCATATAAAAGAGACCTTGATGGTACCGGAGAGTCGGTGCCCAAATCCCTCTCGACGGGAGAATTCCGTCCAGATTGAGCTGGGACGGACGGTCCAGCACATGGCCCAGTTGACGCCAGTGGACAAGGTCCCTGCTGTGAAAGACCGGAACCCCGGGGTAGAATTCAAAGCTTGAAGTAACCAGATAATAGTCCTCTCCTACACGGATAGCCGAAGGATCAGGGTAGAAGCCCGGCAGCACCGGATTACGGAATGTTCTCAAATTCGGAAGTCCTCCTTCACACGGGCGTTATGTACAAATACTCAATCAACGATAGGTAAGCATAACCCATTATAGTTCGGATAAGTTTAATTTTCTTGCGCTTTCTATGTTCTTTTTCTTGTTTTTTATACTTTCTTGTCCTGCAAACAGAAACAGCGACAGCAGAGGACGGATAACGTCTCTGGCTGTCGCTGTATTATGGAAGCAGAATTCACTTTGGCAACGGCTTACTGGAATGAATAAATCAGACTGAATCAGATTGCATTAATCAAGTGTTTTAGCATACTCTCTCAGCTGTTCAGGCTCACTTGTGTGATACACCATTTGTTCATGATCAAAAATCACAATTACGGGCCGTTTCGCTTCCAGGCCCAGTAGCTCCAGCCACTTCAGCTTCTTCTCCTCTGTATGCACAGTCACATGCGGGATATGCTCCACAAGCGCAGGCTCGGAATTAAGCGCCTCATTTACTTCATCATCCCAATCCCGTGAATTGGAGAACATATGCAAGTGGAGTACATTCTCTTCCTTGGACACTAGCTGATCAATGACATCTGCTTTCGTAGGGCCGCAGCCAGCAATCAATAAGAATACTGCAACCAGCAAGAACAGTCTATGCCAATGCTTAAGCATGCAATTCCCCCTCCCTATTCCATCTACATACCCATATATTACTACAATAATTCAGCCTTACTTCCTCACATAGAGCGAATAGGTCTCTGGAGCGGCAAAATGTAGTTTCTGCGCTAACCGGATAGAGGCAGTATTGTGAAGGTCACAGTCCCATCTTGGCGTGATCTGACGTTCTAAGCACTCCAGGATAAAAGCTTCGGCAACACATTGAGCCACGCCCTTTCCCCTAAACAAAGGATTCGTCACTATATCAATTTCAGCGTACTGTTCGGACGAGAATATAGAGACACATTCCCCAGCAAATACATCGTGTTCCGTAACAAAGAAACCGAAGCCCTTGTCCGCAAAACGCTCCACCGATCCCCAGTATTTCCGGATGTACGCTGCATCGAACTCTCTATTCACCTCAAGCGATTCCTTGTTTGTCCTGTTCAGCCGGAAGCCATCCGGTATACCCACTCTTTGCGATTGCATGAAACGGTGCTCATTGAATGTAAAAGAATACCTCGGCATCCGCTGCAGCTTCGCCCCTAAAAGCTCATTGATTCTGCGATCCCATCGTTCAGAGGATGAAAATAACGTAAATCTCTGATTAAGCATCTCTCTACGCTTGAATTCGTGCATAAGCATGGGTGCAAAATCATCATTTGTCTCATCCCCAACCACTGTATAAATGCCTGAAGAAGTACCGATCAGCGCCGAAGACTTATCGACGATGATGTCCCCGGCAATATAATGGTCTAATACCGAATACGCAAATGTGGGATAATCCTTACCTTGGTTGGCATCTATTATCATTACAGTCCAATCCTTTCTACAGAACAAATCATTTGGTTCACATAAAATTAGATAAATAACTAATTACATGATAGTATAATGTTCTGAAATATACAATCGTTTTAATTATACGCGGTGTAGCTTACGGTACCGGGATGGCGTTAATCCCAGCTTCGCCGTGAACACCCGGCTCAGGTAGAAGCCGTTCTCGTAACCGCACTGCTGGGCGATCAGTTCAATGGGCAACCTTGAGTCCTCCAAGAGCTGGCAGGCCCGTCTGAGCCGGAGTCCGGTCACAAAGTCCGAAGGGGCCATCCCATAGGCTGCACGGAAACGCCGCGTTAATTGTACCGGTGTAATATCAAGGGTAGCGGCCAGCTCCTGCAGGGTCATAGGTGTACAGGCATGCTCTAGCAGCCATTGCTTAGCCTGTTGCATCAGCGGGCCCGGGCTTGTCTCTCCAGAGCGCAGCTCCTCGGATGCACTGCTGCGCTCGATTTCAAGCAGCCTCCACAGATCCTCCAGCATATGCTTCATCCGGCTATAGCCAGGTTCCTCCTGAATCCCTCTTCCGATACTCCGCATATAGCGGTAGGTAGACATCAGGCGCTCCACATCCCTGACAGTCCATCTGCCTCCAAGCGTTGCGGCGTCCTCCGGTCCCCCCTCTTCCTCCCATTCGAATTGTATGAAATGAAAGGTCAACGGACTAAGCGTTCTCCGGTAAAAGGTTGTCCCCGGCGGACATACAATGATGTCCCCGGACCCTCCTTCCCCTTCGTGGTCTCCGAAGCGGTAAGCGAATTGTCCCTGCTCCACCGCAAATAAGGTCCACACAGGGTAGGTGTCGTGCTCCAGCAGGAACTGTTTTTTCTGCTCCCAATAGATGTGGGCTGCCGGACGAACCGACCAATTCATGCGCATGTTCTGACTCCCCTCAGATGCATTATTCAATGAAATAAAGTGTATAAATCAAGAAATTATATGCATGTCATTTGATTATTGATTATTCTATCATGAAACTACGGATATATTAACACACACCAAAGGAGAGGTTCAACAATGCGTAGTGAAACGGTCAACACGGATGTAACTGTGGTAGGCGGCGGACTGGCAGGGGTATGCGCGGCGATTGCGGCAGCCCGTCTGGGCCAGCGTGTGGCGCTGATTAATAACCGTCCGGTGCTCGGCGGTAACTCCAGCAGTGAGGTGCGGGTATGGGTATGCGGTGCAACCTCGCACGGTATCCACCGGTATGCCCGTGAAACGGGGATTATGGGCGAGCTGTTCGTGGAGAACCAGTACCGCAACAAAGACGGCAATCCGTATCTCTGGGATATGGTTGTGCTTGAAGCGGTTAAGGCCGAGCCGAACATCCAGCTGTTTCTGAACACGGATGTTCATGAGGTCGATGTTTCCGAGGATGGCAGCGGCCAGCGGAGCATCCGGTCCGTGACCGGGTGGATGATGGGGTCGGAGCGGAGAATCACTTTTGAAAGCGCGGTCTTTCTGGACTGTACGGGAGATGGCCTGGTAGGCTTCCTGGCAGGGGCAGAGTACCGGCTGGGCCGTGAAGCACGCGAAGAATATAATGAGGAATGGGCGCCGCTGGTCGCAGATGATATTACGCTCGGCAGCACACTGCTCTTCTATACCAAGGACGCAGGTCATCCGGTCAAATATATCGCTCCAGCCATGGCAAAGGATATTACACAAACCTCTATTGCCGAGCGCCGCATCATCCGCAGCGGCGACAACGGCTGCGCCTACTGGTGGATCGAATTCGGCGGCGAGCAGGACACTGTTCATGACAATGAGGCCATCCGCGACGAGCTGTGGTCTGTGATCTACGGGATCTGGGACTATATTAAGAACTCCGGCAAATTCGACGCTGACAACATGACGCTGGAATGGGTCGGCTCGACTCCGGGCAAGCGGGAGTACCGCCGGTTCATTGGCGATTATGTCCTGAATCAGAACGATATCCTGGCCCAGCGCGAATTCCCGGACCGCGTTGCGTTCGGCGGCTGGTCCATTGACCTGCATCCGCCGCAGGGAGTGTACGCTACAGAGTCAGGCTCGAAGCATATGTATTCGGACGGCAGCTATCACATCCCGTTCCGTTCGCTGTATTCGGTGAACGTGAACAATCTGCTGATGGCCGGCCGCGACATCAGCGCCTCGCATGTCGCGTTCGGCACGACCCGCGTCATGGCTACCTGCGCGGTCATCGGCGAGGCCGCCGGTATCGGCGCGGCACTCTGCGCCGCCAAGGGAATATCGCCGCGCGAACTGCATGCGGCCCACCTGAACGAGCTGCAGCAGACGATGCTGCGCCAGGATGCTTCCGTCCTCGGGCTACTCAACGAGGATGATGCCGATCTGGCGCTGAAGGCTGCGCTCAGCGCTTCCAGCGAGCGGAGCCGGTTCGGTGTGGAGCATTCCGCATTCAGCGTCCCGCTCACAGCGAACATCGGCATCACCGTTGCGGCCGATCCGGGGCTGAACGGAATTGAGCTGCTGATCGATGCGGCCGAAGCCGCAGAGCTGACGGTCGAGCTATGGGAGACCGGACGGCCCGAGAATTATATTCCCCATACGCTGATTCAGTCCGCGTCAGCTCCCGTTCAGGCCGGAGCCGCCCAGTGGGTGAAGCTCCCGGTTCAGTGGAAGCCGAAGTCACCGCGCAACGCGTTCGTGATCTTGAAGGCCAATCCTGCACTGTCGCTGCATATGGCGGATGAGCCAGCTTCGGGTATGCTCGCCTACGGGCATAGTGAGACCCCCGCAGCCTCGCGGGACTTTGGCGAGAATCCGCCTGCACAACCCGTAGTGCAATGGGACAAAAAGAAATTCGACCACAAAGCCCCGTGTCTCCGCCTGTCCGGGATAACGAGCGCCTTCGCTGCGGATAAAGTTATCGACGGCTACCTCCGCCCGTACGGCGGTCCGCATATGTGGTCCTCTGACCGGATGGCCTCCGGTCAGCCGGAATGGCTGGAGCTGGCCTGGAACGAGCCGGTAACTCTGCGCGAGGTTCACGTTACCTTCAACGACGATGTCAACGAGGACTTGATCAACCTGCATCATCATATTACGCCTTACGAAATCCTGCCAACACTCGTTAAGGAGTATCGTATTGAAGCTTACCTGGACGGCAAATGGACCTCAGTTGCCGGGGAACGTGACAACCACAAGCGCAAGCGGGTACACACGCTGAACGAAGCTGTGACAACCGGCCGCCTGCGCGTCGTGATTGAGTCAACTAACGGAAGCCAGTATGCGGAGATTATTGAGGTGCGGGTGTACGGTTAAGGGAGCGGACTAAATTTAACACATTGAAATTTGAAGCGGAAGGCCATAGCATTTAAAATGTAGACTTCGGTAATACAGCTAAAACAAGTATGGATGGCAAACATGGTCAGTTAAGTTACTTTTGTGAAGTCAGATTCAACCACAGTGGCCAATTTAACTTGGTTCCAGTTCAAATAGAATGGAAACGGTTTGATGGATGTTAAGCGGGGCCTGACTGCGGTCAGGCCCTTGTTTGACGTATACGGGACTTTTGCGGGGGGCGGGGATTACTGCTCCGTCCACTGCTCAAAAAGGTTGTACAATTCATCAAGTCGTTCCTCATCTTCAGCCGCGAACAATAGCAGATGGCCCCCGTTGTTGTTCATAATCACAATCAATTCACCCGGCCGGCCAAAAAAACGTACGCCCGTGTACAAATCTGAATCGGCTTGGCGGGATGGAAAGTTCTGCTCAATTCGCTCCGCAACAGCCTCATCGATATCCCAATATTCTTCGCTGCTATACTCCATCGCCAGCACTGCCTGCAAATGGGCCATGGCCAGCAAAAATTCCTTAACAGACGAACGCAGGCGCTCCCATTCGGCTCCGCTGCGCACATAGACGGGAGGATTATCAAGCTTCATATCCGCTGCACGGATTCCCCACACGCAGGCTTCTTGATTTTCGGTATAAAAGATGCAGTAATCTTCTTCCATATAACGCGGAAAATTGTGAGGCTGAACCAGAAAATCCTGAGTCGCGTTCAATGCAGAGTGGGCCCCAAGCTCCGTATAATACGCCCGCAACACCTGCGGAATATGCCCGTAGCGTTCCATCCACGGCGTTAACGATTCATGATCAAATCCGCACGGTTCCGTAATATGGAACAGGTCTCGAATCACTGTAAAGTCTGTCATTACTTATCCCTCCCCGTTCGTCGATATCCAAGTGTTAATTAACGTAATCTTAACATAGTTTATTGTGAAAAAAGCCTAATCCTTTGCTCAAGGATTAGGCTTTTTGCAGTTTATTTTAAAGCTTCATATAACGCAATAAGAGCCAAGGACTGTCCGTACGCCATAGGTCTGAGAGCAATGTTCTTGTAATGGTCCTTATCCATCCCCATACCGGTTCCGGCCGACACATTCATCACGGTTCCGTCTCCGCTAATATTTTGACATACCGACTGAATGGCCTTGTCTGCCGCAGCCTGATAGGAGGCATCCAGAATACCGGCTTTAATCCCTTTGATAATCCCTGCGGCGATTGCGGCCGATCCCGATACCTCTTCATAGCTGGACGGGTCCTGCAGGACGGTATGCCACAGACCGGAAGCGGCCTGGAGGGATACCAGGGCATTGACCTGAGCAGTATACGTATCAACCAGAAACTGCCGGAAACCCGGACTAATCGAATCCTGGCAAGCTTCCAGGTAATCGACGATCCCATACGTGAACCAGGAGTTGCCGCGGCACCAGAAGATACTGCCGAAATTATCATTGCGTTCGAAGCTCCAGCCGTGGAAGAACAAGCCGGTATGCTTGTCGAACAAATACTTGATATGGAGCAGAATCTGGTGTTCAGCCTCATGCCCCCACTCTGGCCGGTTGAACTTGCGCCCGGCCTGGTTCAAGAACAGAACCGCCATAAAGAGCGTATCAATCCATAACTGTCCATTGTGCAGGTGAATGCCATCCCGGTTGCCGATGGCAGTGACCGTATGCTGGAAGCCGCCTTCTTTGGTTTTGGGCAGCTCATGAATGAGCCAATCCGCATGCTCCCGGCATAGCTCTTCCAGTTCGCTGGAAGGCTCAAGCTGATCCAGGAGCAGCACCAAAGGCAAATAGGGAGCTGTCGTATTGATATTTTTGGAAGGCAGTCCCGCCTCCAGATTACGGGAAACCCAATTCTGAAAAAATTCCATATAACGCGTATCGCCGTAGTAGTTCTGCAGCTTATAAAGACCATAAAGACCTACGCCCTGAGGCCAATCCCATTCTTCAATTCCGAAATCACGTTGCACAATCCCTACCCTGGTATCGGCCTGAACCACGGTTTTATCCTTTTCATAGTCGCTGCCGCCCAGGTTCATAAGCCTGTCTACGACCAGACCGATCTTTTGAAGCAATAGTTCGTTTGTCATCATTTCATCAGCTCCTTATTATTAAATAAGCCCGGTTAAATGGTCCGCAGATGCCATTGATCGTTAATTTCTTTAATTAACGACAGGTCGCATTTGGGTGTCCGGTCATAGGCTACCAGGCCGTTAATCTCCTGCTCCACATCTGTTAACTGTGTATAACAATATCCGTAAATAATCTTCGACGCGTATACCGCTTTCATAATTCTTCCGTATTCCAGAACAAGATCCTCTGCAGATTGTGCACTGGTATAACCCCAGCCGTCGTCAGCGCCAGCCTTATAGCTTATCCCGCCGAATTCAGTTAACAAGATGGGCTCTCCCCGATGCTCATAACCGTCTGCATACACACTGCGGGCTGATGGATTGGATGCAAGCATCGTATCCTTGGTGGATAGAATCCGCTTGAATTCTTCATACTTATCGGGCTCATCTGCCCGGCCATGCTGATAATTGTGAACCGCACAAATGTCCGTCAGCGTCATTTCCCATCCGTCATTCGATATCACTAACCGGGTATCATCCAAGGAATGAATCAGACTATACATGGCTACGCTGTGATACTGCTGCTGCTTATCCGATTTCACCATGGGAATGCCCCAGCTTTCGTTAAGCGGAACCCATGCCACAATAGAGGGGTGATTGAAATCACGGTCAATAATCTCAATCCATTCTTTGGTTAACCGGGCTACAGCATCATTATTGTAAGAGGCGTTCGCCGCACATTCTCCCCATACAAGGAACCCTATCTGATCTGCCCAGTATAAAAAGCGCGGGTCCTCGACCTTCTGATGCTTACGGCAACCGTTGAACCCTAATTCTTTGGCTAATTCAATATCCTTCTTCAGATGGTCGTCCGTTGGCGCCGTAAGTAATCCTTCCTGCCAATACCCCTGATCCAGTACAAGCTTTTGATAATACGGTTTGTTATTCAGATAGACCATACCATCCTCTGTATGAACCTTCCGCATGCCGAAATACGACTCTATAGAGTCCACCTCAACCCCGTGATCGTACAGCTTCATTTCCACATCGAACAAATTAGGAGCTTCCGGGCTCCATGTCCAGCCGGCGCGGTGAAAGTTTGTGCGGAATATTTTCAGACCAAACAGATCTACCATTCTGCGTGTTATAGGCTGTAACAATCGTACCCGGTCCTGAATAACCAGTTCTCCGCCAAAAGAAATACGAAGTTCCAAATCTAATTCTTCTGATCCATGTCCCTCCGATTTCACTTCTATTCCAATGCTACCTTGATCCAGATCGGGCGTAAACTTCACCTGCTGAATATGCACAGGGTTGACTGCCTCCAGCCACACGGTCTGCCAAATCCCGCTCGTGCGCGTATACCAGATGCTTTCGGGCTGCTCTAACCAGAACTGTTTGCCCCGGGGAATAGTCTCGTCTGTTGATGGGTCCTCCACATGAACAGTGACCTGCTCCTCCTGACCGGTTAAGGCATGCGTAATATCAAAAGAAAATGAAGTGTGTCCACCCTCATGCACGCCGATATAATGACCATTCACATACACCCATGCCCGATAATCTACCGCTCCAAAATGTAATATCACACGCTTCTGATACCAGTCCGAATTGAGGGTGAAATTGCGCTTATACCAAACATAGTCATGAAAAGTGGTATCGTGTATTCCGCTGGCAGGGGTCTGAAACGCAAAGGGAACTTCAATGGTCTGACTGAAGCTCTCACCTGGATCAAACCATCGCTGCGTTGCTCCCTCATTGCTGTCATCAAATTCAAATTGCCAGGTTCCATTTAAGTTAAGCCATGCGTCTCTGACGAACTGCGGACGCGGATATTCCATCCTGTGTGTCATCTAGCTTCAGCTCCTATCTTAGTAGTCCACAACAATAAAAGTTAACTTCTTTGTGGGTATCGCAATAAATCTCCCCCGCAAGCAAGCAAATACTATCATGATGAAAGCGTTTTTTCAAGGCTATATCAGCGTTATTCCTGATTTTCAACTTTGTGGTATACTAAATAAAATCAGCGCTTAACCAGATCGTTTATTGTAAACCAAAAAGTTAACAATTGGAGGTCCATATGTTCTTAGAACTCGATGATCATGGTATTTCTGTTCTGAAGGCACTGGCATCGGACACAAGAGCTTCGATTCTTAGACTATTGCTGCATACACCCCTTACGGTCAGTGAGCTGGCCGTAAAACTAAACTTAAGCAAAGCGATCGTGTCACGCCATATCCGGTTACTGGAGGACGCCAAGATCATCAAGCTCCAGGACAACCTGGAGGGTACCGATAACAGAAAGAAGAGTTTTGTGCTTGCCGTTGATCATATTGCCCTCAACTTGCCCCAAAAGCTCCATCTTCCTTTTAAAGTCATTACGAATGAAATCAAGCTGGGATACTATTCTAATTTCTCAGTCACCCCTACCTGCGGGTTAGCCGGCCAGACTAAAGTCATCGGCAAGTTAGACGATCAACGGACCTTCGTCTCCAATGACCGGATCGATGCTTCTTTAATTTGGTTTGCGGAGGGCTTCGTTGAATATATAATTCCGAATGATTTTAACCGAAATTTTACTGCAGAATTATTAGAGTTATCCTTGGAGCTATCTTCAGAGTTTCCTGGGTCCAACAATAATTGGCCAAGTGATATCGCCTTTTATATCAACGATGTTTTTTTAGGCACCTGGACGGCTCCGGGTAATTTTTCAGATGTGCGCGGGAAATTAACACCAAACTGGTGGGATAACGAACTAAGCCAGTATGGACTTTTGAAGCATTTAAGAGTCACCAAGAAGGATACTGGAATAGACGGTCAAAAAATATCATCGGTCACCCTCGCTGAGCTAAAGATCGAAGACTCTCCCTTCATCAAGCTGAGGATTGGGATTGATGGGAATTCTACAAACAAAGGCGGACTTACCATCTTCGGGGAGCACTTTGGAAATTATCCGCAGAATATTCTGCTTAAGCTATTCTATACGGAAGCTGAATAGGGGATATTTAGGCTGAGCATGCCCATCATACTCCCTCCCCTCCCCCCATATACATAGGAAGAACGGTTCACAAGCTGGAAGGAGAGATGGATGCATGCCCGGTGATGATGAGATTAAAGCGCTGGAGCGGTCGATTGCCGAGATCACGGAGATTGCTTCCGGGTTTGGGCTCGATTTTTATCCGATGCGTTATGAGATATGTCCGGCGGATATTATTTATACCTTCGGTGCGTACGGGATGCCTACCCGGTTCGGGCACTGGAGCTTTGGCAAGACTTTTCATAAAATGAAGGCTCAATACGATTTTGGCCTGAGCAAAATTTATGAGCTGGTCATCAACTCTAACCCGTGCTACGCCTTCCTGCTGGACGGCAACTCCCTGGTGCAGAACAAGCTGATTGTCGCGCATGTGCTGGCGCACTGCGACTTCTTCAAGAACAATATGCGCTTCTCCATGTCCAACCGGGATATGGTCGAGAGCATGGCTGCTACCGCCGACCGGATCAACGATTATTCCGTCACTTATGGCACAGACACCGTAGAGAGCTTCATTGATTCCGTGCTGGCGATCCAGGAGCATATCGATCCCAGCCTGATCCAGCCGCGCAAGCTGGGCAAGACTCATCTGCTCGAAGCCAAGATGAAGGAGCGCAAGGACGCCCCGCCCGGCGGATCTGGTCCGCCTAATGCCTACAGCGAACTGTGGGATCTGGAGAAGAGTACTGACGTCCCGCCAGAGCCCGAAACCGCCGGTAAGCGCACCTTCCCCCCGGAGCCGGAAAAAGATATCGTCTGGTTCATTCAGCAATACTCTACCGCCCTGGAGGACTGGCAGCGCGACATCATGACGATGCTGCATGACGAGATGCTCTATTTCTGGCCGCAGATGGAGACCAAGATCATGAACGAAGGCTGGGCCTCCTACTGGCATCAGCGGATTATGCGCGAGCTGGACCTGACTGCCGAAGAGACGGTCGAATACGCCAAGCTGAATTCATCGGTGGTGCAGCCCTCCCGCCAGAGCCTGAACCCGTATTACCTAGGCCTGAAGATTTTCGAGGACATTGAGAAGCGCTGGGACCGGGACAAAATGTTCGAGGTCCGCGAGCTGGATTCCGACCTCTCCTTCATCCGCAGCTATCTCTCGAAGGAACTAGTGAATGATCTGGACCTCTACGTGTTCGAGAAAAAAGGCCCGGAATGGAAAATCACCGATAAAGCCTGGGAGAATGTACGCGACCAGCTGGTGCTGGCCCGGGTGAACGGCGGCTCCCCGTACCTCGTCGTCCAGGATGCCGATTATGAGCGGAACGGCGAACTCTTGATTGCCCACCGCTATGAGAGTATCGAGCTGGATCTGAAATACCTGGAGCGCACGCTCCCGCATATCTACGCCCTCTGGGGCCGCACCGTGCATCTGCAGACCGTCGTGGAGGACAAAAACGCCCTGTTCACCTATGACGGCAAGAAGGTGCAGCGGAAGTTTATGTAAAGAAACGTATGGTTTCGCACAATAAGCCGCAGTGTAGTTGCTATGTGCAATTACGCTGCGGCTTTTTTTTGAAAATATAAGAATTTATACGTTGCACATGATAACTTATCCTTCTATTTCTCGCTGAAACGGTACCGTCCTTTAAGAGGACGGCGAAGCCGTTTCTACTTGTTGTATCAGATTTGGAGGTCAAACAGCTTGCCAAGCGGTATCTGAAAATCTCTAAACACATTCGACCGCACGCTATCCTGCTCCGAATATAAGTCCCGCACCTGATACACGCCATCCTGCAGCGCATATACATGAACCGTGCGGTTGCCGGGATCGACGATCCAATATTCCTGGACGCCATACTTCTGGTACAGATTGAACTTCTCATTGAAGTCCTTGAGTGCCGTTGACGGAGATAACACTTCGATAATCATTGTGGGCGCGCCGTGACAGCCATTCTTCGTAATCTGATCCTTAGAGCAGACCACCGACAGATCGGGCTGGACGACATGATCGGGCATTGCAGCAGAATCATCCTCGCTGAAGAACACATCGAACGGAGCGACAAACACATGACAGCTCTTATTTTCCAGGTGCGTACGCAATGCAAAATATAGCTCTCCTATAACATACTGGTGCAGGGCTGTAGGCGTTGGAGACATATTATAGGCTTTGCCGTTAATTAATTCCCATACACCGTCCCATGACAACCAATCCTGATACGAATGCTGCCTCTGCTCATCCGGATTCGACACTTGGATCTGCCTCCTTCGCTTCCTAGCGGATTACGTGTAAGTGAATTATAACATGAATCACCGCCAATACTCAGCGCCCCCTCCCCCATATCCCCTGCTGCAAAAAATACTTAAATATAAATTATCCCAATTTTGTTTTAATAGTATCCCAATGGGTTATATATCTCCTGTGATTTATAATGGGTAATTCTGGATGGTCCATGATTACTCTCATACAGAAACCAGACGGGAGAGGACGTTAGTGAAAGTGAAACAAATGGCAATACTGCTGCTCATCATGTGTGTGATTCTGACAGGCTGCATGGGGGGCAGCAAAGAAGGAAGTCCAGCGCCTTCATCCAGTCCGGCCGCCACGGCAACTGCCGAGACGAAGAACACTTCGGGGAATCCTCCGCCGGAGGCTTCACAGACCGTGTACGATCTGAAGCAGAAGTATGATTCAGATGAAGCAGATCACAGTCCGGGCATCATGCCTATGTATAATGTGGAGCAGGATATGGAATTCATCTTCAGATTCAATACCGATCTTGGCTCAGAAGCCATTGGTAAGACATTATCCGTACATACTGATATCAAGGCACTGCCGGAGAGTAAGGTCGGGACCCTTGAGGATTCACAGCTTGTTGACGGCAAAAGCGTATACTCCATCAAGCCGCTCGGCTTCGGCGTCCTTCCCTCCGATTCCCTGCGCGCTACCGGAGCCAGCTCCTGGGGGAACGCGCCTGTCTACTACATCCGGCTCAACTATGACCTGGATGCCAAGTCGCCTACTCTGCTGAAGCAGCCGGTGATTATTCCGTTTACGGTGAAATCGGATCTGCCCACGCCGACGCTGCAAGCCGACATCAGTCCTGACGGAAGACTGACTCTGGTATGGAATGAAGTTCCGGGCGCGGAGAGCTACAATATTTACAGCGCCTCCCATATTACAATGGAGAACATCAATGAGCCGCTCAGCGGCGCCGAGCAGGGCTATGCGGATCAGCGTCCGCTGCTGATTGCAACCGTGAAGGGCACTTCGTATAACGATTTCATGAAGGACGGACGCGGTGCGCTCGGTGTAGTAGATGAGATGATTACGAGCGTACAGAATAATAATGTCCAAGGGGAATATTACGTCACTGCCGTTCAGGGGGACAAAGAATCCCGGTTCAGCCGTTCGGCAGATACCGTAGCGTTATCCAAACGTCTGCCGCGCACTGTGGCTCCTGAGGATAACATCAACCTGAAATTGTACAAGAATGCCAAAGAGCTGCCCAAGACCGTTCCGGTCCAGTTCATTGACGGCTCCAAAGCCTCAGTAACAGTGATGTACGACACCGGAGCTGTGACTCTTAAGGCTTCCGGCCCAACCGATGTCCCATACACAATTCAAGGCACTGCACTTAAGGGATATGTCCAGGTTACGCAGTTGACCGAAGCGGATATTTCCAGTCTTGCCGCCACCCAGAGCAACAAAGCGAATCCCGGGTATGTGGAGCCGCAGAATAACACGGATTATGTGCCTGCACCGGACGTACCGACCATCATCGACAACGATAACGGGAACGCCAGTGAACCTGGAGATAATGTCATCGACCAGCAAAAAGAGAATACGAAGAGCAAGGTAGAGGAAGGCAACAAACAGGCGGTACCGGGCACCACGATACGGGCAGACCTGATTCATGCCGACTCTGCGCTGGAGGAATATCTCGCATTGACCCTGATGAACGGCGACACCGAAATCTCGCTGCAAGCCTTCCCGGAGGCGCAGAATGCCCGTACCCTGGTCGATGTAATTGAGAAGGTGGTCTACCAGAACCCGCTCATTCTCGGCTTCCGCGGCTATGGCTACGATTATGAGAAGCTGACACTGAATGTGAGTTACGATGATTCTGCCGAGATCATCCGCTCCAAGCAGAAGGAGATCCTTGCCGAGGCAGATAAAGTAATCGCTGCTGTGATCAAGGAAGGCATGAGCGCGGATGAGAAGCAGATGGCAATCTACGATTATCTGAATGATAACACCGCCTATGACGATGCTGCTCTGGAGAATGCCATGGAGCAGGAGTTCAAGACAGTAGATGCGAAGTATAACGATTCTTTCAATACCTACGGCATTCTGGTTAAAAAAGTCGGCGTATGCATGAGCTATGCCCATACCTTCCAGCTGCTCTCTGATCTCGTCCAGGTCCCTTCGATGGTCGTCACAGGAACCATGAGCGGCGTGAATCACGCCTGGAACAAGGTGAAGATCGGCGACGAATGGGTCAACGTTGACCCGACCAATAACGCCACCAATACCGGACTTCCTTATCTGCTCTATAACTCCAATGACGCTACAGCCTCCGATGTAGAGTATGTGATGGACAAGGCCTACTGGCTGGACCATGAGCTGCCTCTGTTCAAGGCCACCAGCAATGCCTATGATTATTACGTGACGCAAGGACTTGAAGTAGATTCCCTGGAAGCCTACAAGACCAAGCTGGCCGAACAGCTGAAGAAAGGCGAGACGCTGGTAGTCCTGCGCGTTCTGGGCAATACCGACAGCTCGGAGCTGATGCAGAAAACCGCCGAGGTCATCAAGCAACACGATGCGGCCAAGCTGGATAGTGCAGGCATGGTGGAGCTTGGAAGCTACGTTGCGGTTCAATTGGACGCCGCAGCCGGGCAATAACGGACAGCAAAAAAGGCAACCCCCTGCTACGGGGGCTTGCCTTTTTTGCTGAACCCTCATTATTCCTCTTCATACGGATAGTAAATATCGCTCAGGTTACCTGCCTGATAATAGGGGTACTCCAGTTTTTGTTGCACCTGTCGCGCAGTGTCTGTATTTACTAAGCACTCGATCAGGTACAGGCCAAGGTCGATTGAAGCCGTTACTCCGCCTCCGGTGAAGGTATCGCCGTCCCGGACCGCCCGGGCTTTAATGACTTCCCCGCAGTAAGGAGCTAGCAGATCGTAGGCGGACGAGTTCGTGGTCGCTTTTTTCCCCTCCAGGAATCCTGCTGCCCCTAAGAGCAGCGCACCTGTGCAGACCGACACCTTATAACGTGCGCCTTCTGCCGTCCGTATCCAGCTTATGAAGTCCTCATCGTAGCGGAGCGTCCGGGTCGCAAGACCACCCGGGAGGAAGACCAGATCGAATGTGCCCAGATCAGGCAGTATCTCATTAGCCTTGATAGTCAACCCCCGGTCATCGCTCACCTCCGCCTTGTTAGCGCAGAAGGTCCAGGATACGTTCTCCTTCGCCTTCAGGATCGCTACCCAGCTCACTGCTTCATAGAACCCGACAAAATCCATGCTGGTCATGCCGTCAAACAGAACAAACGCCATTCTCATTACCGTCACCTATCCTCTCCTAATGGAAGATTAAGCACTCAGTTCCAAATATACTGCATCTTTTTATACCCGACATCCCATATTTTCAATTCGCCCTTAATCGTGATCTTCAGCTCTTGCCCTGGCTCAACCGGCATCTCGTATACTACAGGGTACTGTTCAGGATTAGTACGCTGAAAATCTCCAGTATAATTCAAGAATTCCTGGCCATCCCGGGTAATACTGATCTCACCGGAATAATCCGTTGGTTCGGGGTTTCCGAAAGTGAAGCAGAAAGTCGTCTGACCCTCAGACTTATACGTGAATGTTCTGGAATCTCCGCCTTCAGCGCCATACAGGTTATAGCGGAGCGGTAACTTCTGTCCGTTGATTTGAATGCTGTCCGGTTTGTCTGCGGATGAATCGCCCGAGGTGTCCGTCCATTCCGTGATCGCTGAGAACGGCCCCTCTACTTTAGTTATTATTTTGTTTACCGCTGCGCCTAGTCCCCATAAAGCTATAAAAAGGACCAACCCCGCTATAGCCGTTGCCGCCAGATTGCGCCCGAGGCTCCGGTAACGGAAGCCAAGCTTGTACGCCCCGAAACCGAGGGCTGCACCAACCGAATTCTGAAGAGCATCATTGATATCGAAGCTGCCCAGGAAGGCAAGGGCCTGGAGCGTTTCAAGCACAAGAATCGCGATGAAGAACAAGGTGATGAACCGGACGAAGCTGACCCGGTACAGCCATGGAATCAATATACCGAAAGGAACAAACGCAAGTGTGTTCCCGAAACCCACCAAATCCATCAGGGTGGGAGGAAAAAGATCAGACGGAGACGGCAGCAAAAGGAAGTTTTCAGGCATGAAAATAAAGGTGTAAACGGTATGATCCGAAGCCTCTCCTCTGCCAAAAGCAAAGAACATAAAATAAAGCACAAGCAGCGTGTACAATACGGTTACTGTTAGTAGAATCTTGCGTTGTTTGACCATGGTTAGCTCCTTCATACTATTTTTCCACATATTACAATTAAACGGTTAGTGATTTCATGATACCCGCTCCCGTACAGGGACATAAATCTCCATCACGGAATCCACGCGGGCGTGACAGCGTTCGTCGTAGAACTCAAAGTTCAGTTTATCTTCGTCATGCATGTAGCCGCTGCCTGGGAACCAGTCCTCGAAGATATATCTCCAGGTACTCTTGACCACCTCAGCAAAAGTCTCCGGTCCCGCCTCATCGGTAGCGTCTACCGGTGGTGTCGTAAATACCGCATACTGTGCCGCAGGCACAACAGCCGTAAGCATGTCAGGAGTGGCCTTACTGAAGTCCTCCACAATAACCCCCAGCAGATACACAGCATTACCGCCAGCGTCTGACGGTATACATAAGCCGACCTCCCCGTGCTTCGGCGGATTCAGCTTCGCATACATTTGATCCTCCAGATTATCGCCCTCATAGTTATACCAGAAAGAAGCGACATCCTGCGTAGCATTCCCCGCCTCCACATTCGTCTCAATTCCGTAACCCGCTACGTTAAAAGCAGGCCGCTCCACCCTCACCGGCTCTGCCATATACGCCTTAATCTCATACTCCAACCTGTCCCGCAGATACCCGCTCATCCGCGCCGCATACTGGGAGGGACTGTAGCCGTAGGTCTTGCGGAAGGCTTTGGCGAAGCCCCCGGGTGTCTCGAAGCCATATTCCAGCGCAATCTCCGTAATTCTCCGCCCGTTGAACAATTCAACGGCAGCCCGCGACAATCTCCGGGTGCGCACATATTCCATGACCGGCATATCCTGCGACTGGCTGAACATCCGGCAGAAATGGTACAGCGAATAACCCGCATACGCCGCAATCTGCTCCGCTGTCAGCGGGTCCATGAGATGCTCCTCAATATAATCAATACTCCGCCCGATCTCTCTGCTGTAATTCAGTGACTCCACCGGCCTTTCAGTATACATAGGTGCATACATTATAGCAGATGGCGGCCTCCGGGACTGATCCAGTCTTGCTATATACTCAGCTTTTCAGACAATCTTGTCAAATATAGCGGCTGCGAACAGGCGGGCTTTCTCAACATCCAGCTCATCGGGATGCCCTTTTTTATCCAGATTGAAGCCCAGCGGGCTGAACTCCCCGGGACAATGGAACTCACCGATCACGTTACTGCCCTTGGCCGCCAGTTTGGCCTCAACCAGCGCCTGATTCTTGAATTCCCCAGAGCCGGATGTGCAGAAAATAAAGACATTTTTGTCCCGGAGCGGCATTCTCTTGATGAATTTGAACATCCTGCGGTGAATTTTGGAGACGTAAATGCCTGAACCGAGGCCAATCAGGTCATATACGGACAGCATCTCAGGCTTAACGTCCTCCACTTTGGCCAAATCTGCCCCCAACACTTCAGCCATAGCGGCTGCAATCTTCTGTGTGTTCATGCTGCGGCCGGATCGGTAAATAATGACAGTCTTCATAATGGCGCCTCAATTCGTTATATTTAAAATATGAATGAACTTAATTAAATTCATTCATTTCAAGCCAAAATAAAATGCCCAGGATATCCACTGAACATTTAATAGTGTATTCTGCCGCCAGCAAAGCGATGCCGGATACCTTTGTCAATGCTGTGTATCCGTCAAGCCTTTCATTATAAATTCGACCAAATAGTCCAGGATCTGCGGGAAATAGCTAACCCCGATCTCTTCCTTGTGAATGTCGATATACGGCACGGAGTTGAACAAGGCAAGAATCATCCCGTCCTCCAGATCTGTTCTGATTTTCCCCCTGGACTTCCAGTGCCGGATTAATTCCAGCGTGCCGCTGTTCATCATTTCATGAATACCCTCTATTCCGCCATGCTCATAGAATTCCTTCTCCAGCTTGCTGAAAAGAGCTTTGTTGTACCATTCCTTCAGGATTGGATTCGTATTGATCCCGCTGTAATTAAGCGCCATGATTTCTTTGAGCACTTTGGCAGGCTCGTCGTCCAGATTGACCGAAGATTGCAGGATACTCCGTTTCAGCTTCTCGTTCTCCTGCAGATAAATATCGATGAACAGCTTCTCTTTCGAAGCGTAATAATTATAGAACGTGCCTACGGCATATCCGCACATTTTGGTGATGTCGGAAATATTGGTGTCCTTGAAGCCCTTGGAGCTGAACAGCTCTTTGCCGCATCTGAAAATCTCAGCCTTCTTATCTTCCATCCGTAAGCCCTCCGCGCCTGAGTGAATAATATATAATTCATTCATAATGTAGCATAGCCTTGAAGGCATTACAATGCACTTTTATATTCATCTGACACGAATCACTTCCCATTTCGGTGAATAGGCTATTGTAATGACTTCAAGAATGGAGGGTTCCCGCATGAATAACAGGAACGAAGATTCGAACAGCTCAGCTCATCCGTCAGGCTATCGGCATCTGCCGCAGCCCTACCCTTATTCGCATTACCACTACCTGATACGTTCGGAGTCCACTGAGGAGACCCCTCCGAGGATTGCTAAGAATTCCGCAACTGCCGGGAATACGCAGACTGTCAGGGCCTCCGAACCTCCGGCCGCTCCACATAAGCTCGAGAATGACCATGCGGAGGACAACATGGACGGCTGGCAGCAGATTCAGAATGCCAGCAAGCCGCAGACGGTCCTCGAAAACGGACATCCGGCTGCCGCGAACAAGCCGGTGGATGGCCATCCCGGGGCAAGTCAGGCCGGCGGAAAGGGAATTCATGTCGATGTAGGAGGCGAGTTAGGGGGTAAACACAGCATCGGCATAAATGCCGGAGGAAAGCTGGCTAACAGCGGCGCAAGCATGCAGGCAGACGGCCATATCGGCAGCAGCTCCTACGGGATCGAAGCGCAAGGCGATACCCATGTGGGCAACGGGCAAGGCCTCGGAGTGAACGCCGAAGCCCAGGCCTTCGGCAAATACGGGGTGGCTGCACAAGGCAAGGCCCAGCTCGGCGGCGGGCAAGGCGCAGATGTCAAGTTGGGCGCACAGGCCGGGGGCGATCACGGGCTGAATGCAGATGCGGGTGCTCATCTGGGGCTTAGTCAAGGTGCAGGCTTTGACTCTCATGTTCAGCTCGGCGGCAACAAGGGCATCGGGGCTGAGGCCAAAGCCCAGTTCGGCGGCGGCGAAGGCGCAGGCATCGGCGTGGGCGGACAGCTCGGCAAATATAACGGCCAATTAAGCTTCAAGATTGGCGGCAAGGAGCAGGAGCCTAAGGACTCTCAGGAGGATTAGAAGAATTAGTTATCCAGTCCGCACGGATTCGCCGATCAGGCGCTTCGCTAGACTAAAGGGAATATCCCTAAGCCATCACCATGGCCTGGGATATTCCCTTTTGGCTGAGCGTACAAGTCTTAATTAGCTCCGGGATAGACAAGAGGACTGCCTGATGGCAGTCCCCGGTCCCCAGTATCCGTGAATCCGCCTCCGTCAGCGGTTCAGCAGGCTTCCGACATATTTCAGCAGCTCATTGGCACAGATCGGGCAGTAGTTGTGCTCGTCGATCAGGCGGCGGCTGACCTCGTTGATCCGTTTGAGCTGGCTTTCATCCGGTGTCTTGGAGGAAGTGGTGATTTTGACGATATCCTTGAGGTCCGTGAACAGCTTCTTCTCGATGGCTTCCCGCAGCCGGTCGTGATTGTTGTACTCGAACTTCTTGCCCTTGCGGGAGTAGGACGAAATACGGATCAGGATCTCCTCGCGGAAGGCCTTCTTCGCATTCTCCGAGATGCCGATCTGCTCTTCAATGGAGCGCATCAGCCGCTCATCCGGCTCCATCTCCTCATCGGTAAGCGGGTCGCGGATTTTGGACCAGTTGCAGAAGGCTTCGATATTGTCGAGATAATTCTCGAACAGCGTTTTGGCGGATTCTTCAAAAGAGTAGACGAAGGCCTTTTGCACTTCGCTTTTGGCGAGAATATCGTATTCCTTGCGGGCAATAGAAATAAAGTTCAGATAACGCTCGCGCTCCTCCTTCGTAATCGAAGGATGCTGATCCAGTCCGTCCTTGATCGCCCGCAGCACATCCAGCGCGTTCATGCACTGCAGATCGCCTTTGATCAGGGCGCTGGAGATGCGGTTAATGACATAACGCGGGTCGATGCCGGACATGCCTTCATCTAAGTATTCGGTCTGCATCTCCTTCAGATCCGCTTCCTTGTAGCCCTCGACCTCTTCGCCGTCGTACATGCGCAGCTTCTTGATCAGATCCATCCCCTGCTTCTTGCTCTCCTTGAGCCGGGTCAGGATTGAGAAGATCGCCGCCGCGCGCAGCGCGTGAGGGGCAATATGCACATGCTTCATATCGCTCTGGCCGATCAGCTTGGCGTAGATCTTTTCCTCTTCAGAGACGCGCAGATTATAGGGAACCGGCATGACGATCATGCGGGACTGGAGCGCTTCGTTCTTTTTATTGGAGATGAAGGATTTATATTCGGTCTCATTCGTGTGGGCCACGATAAGTTCGTCAGCACTGATTAACGCGAACCGTCCGGCCTTGAAGTTGCCCTCCTGGGTCAAAGACAGCAGATTCCACAGAAACTTCTCATCGCATTTCAGCATTTCCTGGAATTCCATCAGGCCGCGGTTGGCCTTGTTCAGCTCCCCGTCAAAGCGGTAGGCCCGCGGATCGGATTCCGAGCCGAATTCGGTAATGGTGGAGAAGTCGATACTGCCGGTCAGATCCGCGATATCCTGCGACTTCGGGTCGGAAGGGCTGAATGTACCAATCCCTACCCGCTCCTCTTCCGACAACAGCACCCGGGTAACCGCCACACGTTCAATATCCCCGTGGTAATCATTCTTCAGCCGCATCTGGCAGGACGGGCAGAGATTGCCTTCAATCCGTACATCCAGCTCGCGTTCGATCTCAGGCCGCAGCTCCAGCGGAATTAGATGCAGCGGGTCCTCATGCATCGGGCAGCCCTCAATAGCATACACCGCACCCGCATCCGTGCGTGAATATTGCTCCAGGCCGCGCTTCAGCAGCGTGACCAAGGTGGACTTTCCTCCACTGACCGGTCCCATCAGCAGCAGAATCCGTTTACGCACATCCAGCCTTCGGGCTGCGGAATGGAAGTATTCCTCCACCAGCTTTTCCACCGCACGATCCAGTCCAAAGATCTCCTGTTCAAAAAACTTATACCGTTTACGTCCGTTAATGTCCTCGACGCCGTGTGACTTGATCATGTCGTATACGCGGGAATGAGCCGTTTTGGCGGGAGAGGGGTCTACTCTAAGCAGTTCTATATAGTCCTTGAAAGTGCCGCTCCACGCCAAACGGTCGTTCTCAGCCCGATGCGTTGCTATACGCTCAAAAATATCCATGGCTCGCTGCCTCCTCTTGCGCTCCTACTTGCTCCACCAAGCTTAGAAAGTGTATTACATACCTATGCGGCGAGCCCGGAATAGTTGACCTCTTTTTTGCTGTGCTATAATAGAGAATCATAAATTCTCTATTATAATTACGCTGCAATCCAGGGCAGGAGTGAATACGAATGGCAATCAAGCAGGAGACGGAGCTGTATGCTCCTTTGAAGAGTTTTTTTGAACGGCAAGGCTATGACATCAAGGGTGAGGTGCGGACCTGTGATCTGGTGGGCATCCGGGAGGACGAGGCGCAGCCACTCATTGTGGAGATGAAAAAATCGTTCAATCTCGCCCTGCTGCTGCAGGGGATTGAACGGCTGCGGCTCAGCCCTAACGTCTACCTCGCGGTAGAACGCGTCAGGGAGAAGAAGGGCGCGGTCAACCAGCGCTGGGGCGAGCTCACCGGGCTGTGCCGCCGGCTCGGCCTCGGGCTGATCACCGTCGTCTTCTACAAGACGAAGGCCCCGCTCGTCGAGGTGCTCGCGGAGCCGGGCGACGCGCCGCCGCAGACCCGCAGCGCGGTGCGCCGCCGCGAGCGCTTGCTCTATGAGTTCCGCGAGCGCAGCGGGGACTACAACACCGGCGGCAGCACGCGCGTCAAGCTCGTGACGGCCTACCGCGAGAAGGCGCTGCGCGTAGCACTCGCGCTGCAGGCCCTGGAGGCCGAAGCCGCTGATGCGGCCGGCCTCGGCGGGGGGCGCGCGGCGCAGGGCGGCGCGCCGGGAACTGCCGTGGCCGCTGGGGAGACGGCGGCCACGGATACGGCAGCAGCGGCGGCTGACGCTGCTGCTGGGGGCCCGGCGGCTGCGCGCAGCCGGGCTGAGGCACCGCGCGGCGTCACGCCCGCCGCGCTGCGTAAGCGAAGCGGCGTGCCCGGCGCCGCCGCCTTCCTGCAGAAGAACTACTATTCGTGGTTCTTCCGGGTAGGTCGCGGCCGCTACACGCTCACGGCCGCCGGAAGGGCAGCGCTGATCGAATATGCCACGATCGCGGAGGTCAGCGCAGGCAAGCTGTAGGCCCGCGCCCGGCCGGAGCGGATCTCAGCGGATTCTGGCCGCCCTCAGGCCCAGGTCCTGCCGATTCGTTCGCAGCTCATCTGCCGGACCTGGGCTGCTGCGACAGCCTATCCGTTCGCAGCCCCAACAGCCGGACCCAGGCCGCCGTGTCTGCCCATCTGTCCGCTCACTACTCCACCTGCCGGACCCGGGCAGCGCGCCTCCCCATCCGCTCACTACTCCACCTGCCGAACCCGGGCCGCGCGCCTACCCATCCGCTCACTACTCCAACAGCCGGACCTGGGCCAGCTGCACCTGCCGATTCGTTCGCAGCTCCACCTGCCGAACCCGAGCGGAAGCGCCTCCCTTTACATGGGCATTCACACAATCGTGAGGCGTTCCCGCTCTACTGCCCGGCTAATAGATGGAAAATCAACACTTAAATTGTTGAGTTTTTCCCGGCGCAAAAGATTAGTTGGATAAACAACACTTATTTTCCACCATTTTGTCTCAAGTAGCATATTTCAGCTGAATAAATGTACTTTTTCCAACTAAAGTCCCAAATTCGAGGAATCCAGTCAAATTAGATACTCTTTTTCCATCTATCTCCACAGAATAAAGTTACTGGATAATCGCCAATACATGTATTCGATTTTTTACACACATTTGGTCCGCTTACCTTCGCCCCATCGCCCCAGCACATTGTATTCGGTTTTCCGTACACATTCGGCCCGCTTACCCTCGTCCATCACATTGTATTCGGTTTTCCGTACACATTCGGCCCGCTTACCTTCGCCCCAGCACATTGTATTCGGTTTTCCGCACACTTTCGGTCCGCTTACCCTCGTCCCATCACATTGTATTCGGTTTTCCGTACACATTCGGCCCGCTTACCCGCGTCCATCACATTGTATTCGGTTTTCCGCACACATTCAGCCTGCGAATCATCTCTCGCGCCAACTATCCAAGCACAAAAGGAGTTGTCCCCACGCAGACCTGCTGCGAGCGACAACTCCTTTGTACCTTCTCTATCCACTTACCTGATCTATACTCTAGAATATCCTACTGGTTTATACTGTGCTCTTCGCTCATTCACTCCAAGCCCCAGCCCTTCGCTTATTCGCTCCTGGCTCGCCCTAAGCAAGCACCGTATACAGCAGCTCCTTCTCCTTAACCGAGGTGGCGCCAGCAGACTGGATGGACTGGTACTGCTGGATGTTCGTGATAATAACCGGCGTAATCGTGCTATAGCCAGCCTTCTCGATCTCGACCAGATCGAATTCCATCAGGAGATCGCCGACAGCCACCCGCGTTCCGGCGGTTACCTTGGGCGAGAAATGCAAGCCTTTCAGCTTCACCGTGTCGATGCCGATATGGATCAGCATTTCCGCTCCGCTGTCGCTGACCAGACCAATGGCATGTCCGCTCTTCGAGAGCGAGAACACCGTTCCCTGGACCGGCGAGACTACGCGGCCTTCGGACGGTTGAATGGCATATCCTTTACCCATAATCTCTTCCGAGAAGGCCGGGTCGCTCACTTCGCTGAGCGGCTTCACCGCTCCGGCAATCGGACTGAACACCTCTTGATTCACCATCGTAGACTCAGCAGTAGCGCCGATTACAGTAGTGTGAGCGTCAGATGCGACAGGCTCGGCAGAAGTCACCGCAGGTGCAGCAGCAGCTTCCGGCTCATCCTCGAAGCCGATAATATAAGTGACAATGGCAGCAACTGCCGCCCCGATGGCGAAGCCGATGACCGAATAGACAAAGGTCGCACCGAGAACCATCGGGATGCCAGAGAGCCCGGCGAGTCCGCCGATAACATACGCTTTTACCTTGAACAAGCTTAGGAACGCACCGCCGGCGGCTCCGCCGATCAGGGCAGCGATGAACGGTTTCTTAAGCCGCATATTCACACCGTACATAGCTGGTTCTGTAATCCCCATGAAAGCCGTAATACTTGTGGACAGGGAGAGGGACTTCAGCTTGCTGTTCTTCGTTCTCAGTGAGACACCAAGCGCACTGCCCGCCTGGGCGAAGTTCGCTACCATCATAATCGGAATCATATAGTCATAGCCAAGCTGTGCAATGGATGCGATCATGATTGGAATCAGAGCATAGTGCATCCCGGTAATGATCAGCAGCGACATGGTTCCGCCCAGCAGCAGGCCTGCGAACAACCCCGTATTCTCGAACAGCCAGCTGATGCCTCCAGTCAGGCCATCCCCGATAATTACTCCCAGCGGGCCTACGGCAATCAGGGTAAGCGGCACAATGACCAGCAGCGTAACCGTCGGAACGATAATCAGCTTCAGGGAAGCATGGGTTACTTTATCAACGGCTTTTTCCACATAGGAGGCCAGCCATACTGCAATCACAATCGGAATGACAGACGAAGCGTAAGTTGCAGCTACCACCGGCAGTGAAGCGAAGGTAACAGGCTCCCCGGACCCCAGCAGCGTGGTGACGGTCGGATGCAGAATGGCCGCACCTATCGCAGCAGCGATGTACATATTGCTTCCCAGCTTACGGGCAGCGCTGATGGCCAGAACAATCGGCAGGAAGTAAAAGGCACCGTCCCCGATCGCCGAGAGAATGATATACGTGGAGTTCTCTGTCCCCATCCAGCCCACCGCCACCAGCAGGGCGACAATCCCTTTGATCATCCCCGCACCGGTAATGGCCGGCAGGATCGGTGTGAAGATTCCCGAGATGAAGTCGAACAGCTTACTCAGCGGGTTCTGCTTCTTTTTCTCAACCTTGTCACCAGAAGCCTTCTTCTCAGGAGAAACGGACATATTGCCAATCAGGTCATTGTAGACCACCGGCACATCATTACCGATAATGACCTGGAATTGCCCGCCGTTAATCATCACGCCCATAACCCCGTCCGTCTTCTGCAGGGCCGCTTTGTCCGCACGGTTGTTGTCATTCAGATTGAAGCGCAGACGGGTCATACAGTGGGTTACCTGATCGATATTGTCTTCTCCGCCGACAAGCTTCAATATTTCTTTGGACAGCTCTTTTGTATTCATAAGATGTTGCTCCTTAGATGTAGTATGTTTTCCGCAAAAAAAAACCTAAACGCCGATCAGCGGGGAAAGGCAGTCTTCTGCCTCCAGCACTGTCCGGGTTTAGGTTTTGCCTCTGTTCCGAGTAGCAATCCTGCACCACATTATTCTGTTATATCCTCATTACGGATAATCCGTTCAATATGAATGGTCAGATACAATATTTCTTCCTTGGACAAGACCCGTTTGTATATCTTGCGGGAATAGTCCGCTATCTTCACCGCAACCGCATGGGCAGCCGGGTACTGCTTCATGACCAGATCATGCAGCGCATGATCCTGGTCCCGCTCCTCCATCGGAGTGCCCTGAACCACCCGCTGCGCAAAGAACTTCAGATGGGTCAGGAAGCGGTAATACCCGAGTGATTCTTCATCCAGCTCAATCAGGAAGCTCCGCCGGACAATATTCAAGATGTCCTTCACGATATTCGTGATACTTACCGTCTCCCGCATCTCACCGTTCATCTGCGCATTAACCAGATGCATCGCGATGAAAGCGCACTCGTCCTCCGGCAGCAGAACCCCAAGCCGTTCCTCGATAATTTGCAGCGCCTTGAGTCCAATGGAGAACTCCTTACGGTACATCCGCTTGATTTCCCACAGCAGTGCATTCTTGATTTGAAGCCCCTGACGGTGGCGGTCGATGGCGAAATGGATATGGTCCGTCAGTGAGATATAGATGCTGTCATGCAGCTTCTCCCCGAGCACCGTCTCGGCATAACGGATCACTTCATCGGTGCATTCCACATATTCCAGCGGGATCTCCGAGAGAAGCGACATCAGCTTCTGTGAACCTTCTTTATTCTCCAGGGCGAATACCTTCTCGACCTGAGCATCCTCAACATCATCCCCGGCCTGCTTCTTGAAGGCGATACCGCGGCCCATTACGACCCGTTCCTTCCCGCTGGCATCGAGTACGGTGACCACATTGTTGTTGAGCACCTTAGCAATTTTCATTCCATCACCTTACACCGTCAGAGTAATAAAATCCCCCCGCAGGCGCGGGGATACAACATTATCGTGTTAAAAAAGGCACAACCAAAACGGCATCAAAAGAGTGCCCGTTTCTGGTTTTGCCTGAATGAACAGTAACAATCCAGTTATTCTACCTGTAGCAGCATCTTAGCATATCATTGTTAATATGACAACACTTTTATGAAAACGGTTTATTAAAGCCTGTGCTTCTTAAGCTTGCCCCATTTCACCTACAATATTTCACCGTTCGACGAAATCACCTGCTTGTACCACTCAAACGAATCCTTCTTACTGCGGTTCAGCGTGCCGCTTCCCGTGTCGTCCAGGTCTACGTAGATGAAGCCGTAGCGCTTGGACATTTCCGAGGTCGACATGCTCACCAGGTCAATCGGGCCCCAGGCCGTATAGCCCATCAGCTCCACGCCGTCCTTCACCGCTTCCTTCATCTCCTTGATGTGTTCCCGCAAATAATCAATCCGGTAATGGTCATGGATCGATCCGTCTTCCTCCACCTTGTCATATGCGCCCAGCCCGTTCTCTACGATGAACAACGGCTTCTGGTAACGGTCGTACAGGTTATTCAGGGTAATGCGCAGACCCACAGGATCAATCTGCCAGCCCCAGTCGGAGGCCTTCAAATACGGGTTCTTGATGCCGCCCAGCAGATTTCCTTCAGTCGCCTCACCCTCCGGACCTGCGGACACCGTAAGCGTCATATAATAGCTGAACGAGATGAAATCTACTGTATTCGCAGCAAGAAGCTCATCATCCCCCGGTTCACGGACAATCTCAATATGGTTCTCGGCAAAATAACGGTTCATATAAAGCGGGTACTTGCCGCGCGCATGCACATCCGTGAAGAACAGATTCAGCTGGTCCTCCTGCTGTCTCTTACGTACATCCGCCGGATTGCAGGTATGCGCGTAGCTCTCCATACGGGCCAGCATGCAGCCAATCTGCGAGCCCGGAATAATCTCATGTCCGAGTCTGGTAACCAGGGCGCTTGCTACGAACTGATGGTGCAGCCCCTGAAAGACCGCTTGCAGCTTGTTCTCCACACGGTCTGTAAGAATACCGCCTCCGGTATACGGGCTGAACAGCATGACATTGATCTCGTTGAAGGTCAGCCAGTACTTTACTTTTTTCCGGTAACGTGTAAATACAGTCTCAGCATACTTCACATAGAAGCCGACCACTTCACGGCTGGCCCAGCCGTTATACTTCTGTGTAAGACCGAGCGGAGTCTCATAGTGCGAGAGAGTAACCAGCGGCTCAATGCCGTATTTCAACAGTTCATCGAATACATCGTCGTAGAATTGCAGACCCTGCTCGTTAGGCTCGGCATCATCGCCGTTCGGGAAGATCCGTGCCCAGTTAATCGAGAGCCGGAACACCTTGAAGCCCATTTCGGCGAATAGAGCAATGTCCTCCTTGTAGCGGTGATAGAAGTCAACGCCTTCGCGTTTCGGGAACCAGTCATCCGTCTCTCCGGCAAGAATCCGGGCGATACGCTCCGAAGAGATCTCCATAGAATGATCCCCTGTGCGCTTATCCTTTGGCACGAAGGCGATCATATCTGCGGTTGACAGCCCTTTGCCCCCCTGATCAAAAGCGCCCTCCAGCTGATTGGCAGCGGTTGCGCCGCCCCATAAGAAATGCTCAGGAAATCCGTTAAGTACTGTAGCCATAGTCCTTACCCCTTTTCATTATGATCTTTCTGCATGGCCTATATAACAGAAAAACCTAAACCTATGGCAAGATCATCGAGCCCGGCGAACGGGTTCAAATCAGTCACCATCAGTTTAGGTTTTGCCTGGCACGGCCAGTAACAATCCAGTAAACGATGTGTTTATGGAAGATTTAATTGACTCCAGCCTAACATAGCATCCGGCAAAATTCAAATGAAAATCCGCTCATTTTCCGTGAAGCTCATATTTGCGCCCGTTCCTTCTCCCCTAGCTGCGCGCCGTGAACTCGGTCACCGCTTCGCTCATCAGATTCATTCCAAGCAGCAGCTCATCGCGGCCGGGATGGCTGAAGTTGAGCCGGATACGGTCCGAGCCTCCGCTTACACTGCAGAGCGGACCAGGCAGGAAGGCTACCCCCTTAGACAGCGAAGCCCGCAGCAGAGCCATCGCGTCCAGGCCTTCAGGCAGCGATACCCAGAGGAACATGCCGCCGGCCGGCATATCATACACGCTGTGCTTCCAGGCCGGACGCTTCAGCAGCTCCGCCATCAGCTTCAGGCGGGTATTGTATTCGCGGTTCAGCAGCGCGATATGCTCCCTTAGATCAAAAGCCGACACACTGAGCAGATGATGCAGCAGGCGCTGGTTCAGCGAGCTGGACTGCCAGTCCGCCATCTGCTTGGCGGCAGCCATCATGCCGATCAGCTCGCGGCTTCCCGCCGCCCAGCCCGTCCGCAGCGCCGGCGCGACCGTCTTGCTGAAGGAGCCGATGTACAGCACATGCCCGCCCTCGCTGACATTCTCCAGCGCATATAGAGTAGGATATTTCTTGGAGGGGTGGCCCTCACTCCGCTGGAAGTGCAGATCGCCATAGGAATCATCCTCCACGATCAGCACATTATGTGAGATACACAGCTCCAGAATCTCTTGCCGCCGGGCAAGGCTCCAGAGCACTCCGCTGGGGTTGGTGAAGCTTGGCGCAGCGAACAGCATCTTGGGCCTATAGCTGCGGATCGTTCGGCGCAGATGATCCGGCAGCAGGCCGTCCCCATCCCCCTGGACCGGAATAATGACGGCTCCCTGCATCCGCAGCGCCTGCAGAATACCGGGAGAAGTCGGATTCTCAACCAGTACATGATCCCCGGGATCGATGTACACCCTGGACAGCAGATCGATGGCCTGCTGGCTGCCCGTTGTCAGCAGCACTCCGCCTTCGGTTACCGCCACCCCTTTGCTGCGGAGCCAATCTCCGGTCAGCCATTCGCGGAGTGGGCCATACCCTTCAGGCTCCCCGTACTGCAGCGCACTTGCATCTGTGGAGATCACGGTAGATGCCGCCTCAGACAGCAGTGACAGCGGAAATAATTCTTCTGCCGGGAGCTCCTCTGCCAGCGAGATCAGCGTACCCCGGCGTGTCTCCTTACGGATACTCAGCAGCGGTGAAGATAACAATGTATGTGCGCGCGAAGAAAACTCATACTTCATACGCTTCCCCCCTTTATCTGGTTTAAGAATATTCCAGTCCTGACGCCATTATGTCGTAATACAGGGATTATGCGTAGATTTGCTTGTTCTGTCTTGAGAAAAGCGCGAACTTCTCAATTGCCTGCGCTCTTGTCGATACTTCCAGCTTCACATAAATCTTGCGCAGGTAGTTATCGATCGAACGGCGGCTGACTTCAATTTCAAGTGCGATTTTGTCGTATGTAATTCCTTGCACAATGCGTTCCATGATGAACATCTCCGTCTGTGTCAGCTGCAAGACACCTTCCAGCCCTCTGGAGGAGGCTACCGGACGGAAGCCCTTTTCGATCCATTCCAGCGGAATGGAGAGGAACCCTTCGCGGATGCCGCGGATCATCTGCAGAAGCTGATCCGGAGTGGCTCCCTTCGACAATACCCCGCTCGCTCCCAGTTCAATCAGGGGCAGGAATATCTCCTTATCGTTCTCCTCCGTCATGATAATAATGTGGGAGCACGGTGAGCTTTTTTTCATGTCCGGCAGCACCTGCTCTACGGTTCCGTCATGCATCTGATAATCACTCAGCACCAGATCAGGCCTTAATTCCTCCATGCCCGCGAGACATTCTTCCCAGGTAGCGAACATGCCGTCTACCGTCAGTCCCTCCTCATCTTCCAGAATTAATTTTGTTCCCAGCATACTTGTGGGATGACATCCCACGATGACCACCTGCCAGACCTTCGTCATTAATGCCCAGACCTCCTGCTATCTATATAATTTTCCAGAATGGAAAGCGCTGTAAGCGTTTCCTGTCAACACGCAAACAAGGATCTATGCTGTCATAAGTCTATTCTTCCTACTTTTACCTTGAATACGTCCATCAGATATTCCAATCTATAGAAATTGTATCGCAGTAGTTTAACAGGATGCAATTACTTTTTGTCGTTTCTGCGCGGCTCTTTCACTTTTGCGAAAAACCTGAAAGTCTGATAGAATGAGGACTTGAAAAAATATGGCTTGAGGTGATGAAATGCAACCGCTAGCGGAATCGACCCGGGTACACTCTCGCCGGAGTGCAGAGAGAAGCGGCTCGTCCGTAAAATGGTTTCTACTGTTCTGGATTCTGATGATCACAGCCGGCGTATATGCCGTGTACAGCTACACCAATCATCTGAAGGATCAGGTGCTGAGCGAGCTTGGATCTCAAAGCCAGCAGCAGCTTACCGTTTTGAAGACCGACTACGAGTCGAAGATCGCCGTCCTGTCAGAACAAGTGAAGGAGCTTCAGAGCACCGTGCAGACGTTCAACGAGCTGCTGACCTTCACCAAGGATAATGCCAGTAACAAGACGGACAACAGCAACAAGCTGTACACGCAATTAAGCGAGGTCAAGAAACAGCTTGATACGCTCAAGAAAGAGATGGATCTGCTGAAATGATGACTCCTGTCAAAAGAGTGAACCGGTTCTTCATGCTCCTGACTGCTCCATTGTTCGGACTGCTGCTCTGTCTGTGGCTGTACCAGCCTCCGCTTGAGCTTAAGCTGAATACCGCCCCCTTCGCAGCTGACCCCGGACCCGTGAATGAAACCGCGCAATTGAAGCAGGACCTGGCTGTGGCCAAGAGCTATGCCGCTTACACCATAGACTCTATCGGTACCAGCGCACAGCTCTACAAGCAGACCACGAACGCTATGAACACACTGGTCAGCACAGCAACGGCCCAGACCTCCCGTCCTGAGCGGATCTACAACCGCCGGATTAGTTCCCGGCTCGGCATTCCTGCCGATGTGATCAGCAGCGACCGGATTACCATTGAATTATACCGGCTGAACCCCGGCAATTATACAGCATACGCAATGAAGATTAAGCTGAAGGATACCTCAGCCATGAAGATGAGCCTGGCCGGTGACGGCACGGGCGCTTCCGAGACCACACTGCAGGCCGTGAACCGCTACGGTGCCTCGGCCGGCATTAATGCCGGCGGCTTCGCTGATCAGAACGGCAAGCGTTATCCGCTCTCGACCACCATCGTCGGCGGAGAATATCTGTACGGCTTCGAGCCCAGCTACAAGGATCTCAGCTTCGTCGGCCTGAACAAATCCGGCCAGCTGATCGGCGGCAAATTCACCAGTCGTGACCAGCTCGATCAGCTGGAGCCGGTATTCGGAGCAACCTTCGTCCCTGTGCTGCTGAAGAATCAGAGCAAGACAGCCATTCCGCTGAAATGGCAGCTGGCCCCGAAGCGGGCACCGCGGACCATCATCGGTAACTACAAGGATAATCAGCTGCTGATTCTGGTCGCTGACGGATATAACGAGAACGGTAACTCGGGAGCAACACTGGCTGAGCTGCAGGATAAGCTGTACAATCTCGGCGTCATCGATGCTTATAACCTGGACGGCGGCGGCTCATCGTCCATGATTTTCCGCGGCAAGGTTATTAACAAGCCTTCCGACGGCAATTTGCGCCGCGTCCCAACCAACTTCTTGTTCTTCAAGTAATTCCGAGTATAACCGTCAATGCTAAATATCACATTTTCATTTATTTTTACAGATTAAAAGGGTATACTCAGGGTAACGAAGATCGTCAATAATGGAGGTGCCTGCATGTCGTTCTCCCTGACTTTTTGGATCGTGACCCTGGTATTTGTACTGTTTCTGGCTGGTATTCTTACTTCTTCCTACAACGACGACAAGACTAAGGGGCTGTGACCCGCCCTCCGCGAACCATCTGATGGACGTATACCACAAAAAGGAGCACCGCACGGATGTGTGCGGCGCTCTTTTTGTGTTCTTCACTATTCACTGAAGCCGAGTCCAACCAGCATCCATGTTATAAGACGCGCTTACGCGTTTTACCCTATGTAGATAATTGATGCGCTCTACGCTTACGCGTGTTTTGGCAGTTGGGTCATCTCGGTAAGGCAGCTTGAACAAATGTAACGGTCTTTATATTCGCTTACGCCTTCCATAGATCCGCAGAAGACACACTTCGGACGGTAACGCTCCAGAATAATGTGGTCGCCCTGAACAAGAATTTCTACAGGATCACCTTCATTCATTTGATACCTTTTACGCAGAGACTTAGGCAGAACAATTCTACCCAGCTGATCTACTTTACGTACAACGCCAGCAGGTTTCATATCTAACTTACACTCTCCTGTTCAACTTATGATTAGTAGTGCCATTTCTGACATCCAAGTTCACGTACCCTATTACTTTCTTCGGCACTAATCAACTATTTCGTTACTAAAATGTCGAATCCTGCTGAAAAAAATAAAAAATGATGTCAACTTTTAGAAAAGTTGTGGGAAATCGAGCTGCCGGAGCGCTTCATAGACCACAATCGCTGCCGAATTGGACAAATTAAGCGATCTGACCGCCTCGCTCATCGGCATCCGCATCGCCGTTTCCTGACCAGCCTCCAGGATCTTTGCCGGCAACCCCTTGGTTTCTTTCCCGAACACGAAGAAGTCTCCATCCCGGAAGGCGAAATCGCTATAGCGCTTCTTGGCCTTGGTGGTCGCGTAGAAGAACCGCCCTTCCTGATACTTCTCCAATACTTCACTGAAGGAATTATGATATTCAATATTCACTGCATGCCAATAATCGAGTCCGGCACGCTTCAGCGTAGCATCGTCTGTGCGGAAGCCCAGCGGGTGCACGAGATGGAGATGGGTTCCTGTGGCCGCACAAGTACGGGCGATATTGCCGGTATTCGCCGGTATTTCCGGTTCCACCAGCACAATGTGTAATGCCATAATACGAATGCTTCCTCTCTGTAGGGTCTTAAGGAGTGCGGCGGAGTAAGTATCCGCCGTGTCCTCCATGGCCCTGTGATGTATTCTTGATGCTGCTTGCAGATACAGGCCGGACACAGGCCGGGCTCAATGATCCTGGCTGCGGGCAAGAAGAAACCTTCCGCTGCCAGGCGGAAGGTCAGGAACGTTCTTTCATTACCCTTGAGTTTGCCGGAAATGCTTCATGAAATCAGCCAGCGCCTTAACGCTCTCATGTGGGACTGCGTTGTAGATCGAAGCCCGTAAGCCGCCTACGCTGCGGTGTCCCTTGAGGCCGACAAAGCCTTCCGCTTCGGAAGCTTTGATGAACTGCTTCTCCAGCTCCTCCGATTGCATCCGGAACGTTACATTCATGATGGAACGGCTGCCTTCTTCCGCAACTCCGCGGTAGAAGCCGTCGCTGCCGTCGATATAATCATACAGGAGACCTGCTTTGTCACGGTTTTTGGCTTCAGTGCCGGCAAGCCCGCCCTGTTCCTCAATCCATTTTAACACTTCGTTAACCATATATACAGAGAAGGATGGCGGCGTATTGTAGAGAGAGTTGTTCTTGTAATGAGTATCATACCGCAGAATCGTCGGAATATTCGCCGGAGAACTTGCGATCAGCTCTTCCTTGGCAATCACTACGGTAACGCCCGACGGTCCGAGATTCTTCTGCGCACCGGCATAGATCAGACCGAATTGGTTCACATCGAAGTCGCGGCTCAGAATATCACTGGACATATCGGCAACCAGCGGAATGTTACCGGCATCAGGATACTGTGCATACTGCGTGCCTTCAATCGTCTCATTCGAGGTGATATGCAGGTAAGCGGCATTGTCCGCAGCCTTGATGCTGCTAAGCTCAGGAATAGCCAGGAATTTCTTGTCTGCGGAGGATGCGGCTACATGACCGCCGCCTGTCAGCTTGGCTTCCTTCAGGGCTTTGTCCGCCCAGCTTCCTGTCATGACATAACTGCCGACCTGGCCTTCAGCGATAAGGTTCATCGGAACCATGGCGAACTGTGTGCTTGCTCCGCCCTGGATGAACAATACCTTGTAGCCCTGCGGATTGCCGAGGAGCGAAAGCAGGCGTTCCTGAGCTTCATTATGCACGGATTCGTATATCGCCCCGCGGTGCGACATCTCCATAATGGACATTCCGCTCTCCCGGAATTCAACGAACTCCGCCTGTGCACGTTCCAATACTGCCAGCGGCAATGCGGCCGGACCGGCATTAAAATTGTATGCTCTCTTGCTCAAAATAACTCCCACCCTTTCTCTCCTATGAATATGGATATCGCTATGATAGCAGATAACGATAAACACCAGCAAGTATAATTATTCACATATGAGGTAAGCTAGGCCGCAATCAGGAGGCTGAAAACAGGTATCTGCGGCTCCAACCCTTGCTGTGACGCGGTAAAATAGTGATGTCTGCAAAAACCTCGGGTGAAATTACATGCTTGTCTCCCCACAGCGCAATCCGCTCAGCAGCGAAATCTCCGCTCTCTCTGATGCAGGCCCCAGTAGGCTTATGGATCAGCTCCCAGTAATAGTCCGCCTCCGCCTGCTCCCAGCCTTCGAGTCTGCAATAGAATTGGCGGTCCGGTTCCCCGGCCCATGTCAGGCTATTCCCGTCTATGCTGAGCAAATTCTCCGTATACGCCGATTCCGGGGCTACGATCTGGGGCGTTCCCGGCAGCCTAAGCTCATAATCCGTCCCTACCAGCGCCCCATCAATGCCGACAAAATTATGAATATACTCTTCAATCCGCAGCGCTTCGGTCCCTGTATTCTCTATCCTGTAGGAAATATCCAGCCGGTTATCTTCAAGCTTCAATGTCTTGACCAGCCGCATGCTGTAGCCCCGGCATTCCAGCGGCTGCACAGTGTATGTAACCGAGTCTTCGCTCCACTCTTCAGTGATCGGGAATGGCTTAAGCGGATACTCCCCGACGAATGAATAAGGCTCATCACTTTGCTTCTGCAGCAGCCCGATGCCGGGCTTGGGGAACCATTCCCCAGGAGCAGCATCTTCATAGCCAATTGCCCGGGAAATGCCAAACTCATTGCAGAGGCCTATCCCTCCAGTACCCTGCCCAGGCACCAGACTTTCCGGAACACAAAAGGTATGCCCGCCCTCGTCCAGCTTCACGCCTGTAATAAATCCTGTCCAGTCAAAACGGGTGCCTCCATAGGCTCCCACATCAGCAATCTCTACGGTCAGTACTCCATTGGATAGTATACGTGTCATTGATCTCTTTCCTTTCTGTCCTGGTTGGACGCAGCACATCCTATCATAGCATTTCCAAGCCCATTCTATACGGGTTATTTGGATATTAAAACGCCTGCTCCGCGCGGACCGGCAGAGCAGGCGATAGAATTCAGCAGCTCCGGCTTTAGGCCAGCTCTACCTCCAGCAGATGAATTTCTCCTTCAGGCAGGTCTGTCAACAGGCTGCGTGGAATCACAGCACCCTCTGAGACGCGCTGAAGCGTTACCTCAGCCCCGTTCAAGCGGGCTGCGTGTATTTGATACTCTCCGTATTCCGTGCTTCCAGAGGCCATATAGACGACTTTCAGCTCGCGTCCGGCAAAGATAGTCTTGATCGAGGCGCTCTTATCGCCGTCAAACTGTTCATTCACCAGCTTCGGCTGCAGCAGCAGGTCGCCGAGCTTGCCTTTGACGCCAAACACCTCAGTTACCATCGTCAGCAGCAGCCAGCTTGCCGAGCCTGTCAGATACGTATACATTCCTCTGCCCTGCTCATTGATATATTCCGGAATTCCGGGATACATCCGGCTCACCTCGAAGTTCGCACTCAGATTATACAGTGAATCCAGCACCTTGCGGCCTTCTTTAACGTATCCGCGCTTATACAGCGCATTGCCGTACATAACGGTCATGTGGCTGAACATGGCTCCGTTCTCCTTGTGTCCGAAGGCGAAGCCGAATGCCCGGCCCAGATTCTGCTGAATGCCGCCGAAGTTGCTGTTCAGACGGTAGCCGATTTTCTCATCGTACAGATTGCGCTCTACCGCAGAGATGATCGCAGGAATCTGCTCTGGAGCAGCAGCGTGGCCGAGGAGCGGGAAGACCTGACCGGTAAGCGTCATCCGTGTGCTCTCCGCCCATTCCCCTTCTACACGTTCACCGTCATTATTATAATAGCCGTTGAACCAGCCGTCACCGTGTCCGCTCTCTACCCATTCATTGCGGCGCAGGTGATCGAAGATCCATTCCGCCTTACGGGCGAGATCTGCTGCAACCTCTTCAAGCGTCAGCACGGCTCTTACCCCGCTCACCTTATTCGGTGCAGCAGCATAGAAGCGGCTTAGCAGCTCATGCTTGGCCGTCACCGATTCATAATCGACAGCTTGGCCGAGCGAGTCAAGCAGCAGCACCATCTCTTCGGCCAGCTCCAGTGTATCTCCGCCAGTCCGTTCCTTCAGGGTAACCAGCAGTTTGGACAGATCGAGCAGGTTGCTGGCATAGAAGGCTGTGAATGTAACACTTTCGCCCCGCTGTGCTGCCATATCGAGGCCATCGTTCCAGTCTGCGCCTTCCAGAAGGATGTTATTGTGCTCACCCACATTGAAGAAAGGAACCAGATTCTGCAGCAGGATATGCTCCAGAATAGTACCTGTATATTCTTCGCCCGCAGTTGTCCGCAGACTGCTTCCTGCCCCCGGCTCCCAGGAGGCGTCGCGGTCCTTACAGCGGTTCATGAAGGTATCACGGAAATAAGTCTGCTCCTGCAGCAGGAAGTCCAGATCCCCGCTCTGATCCAGGTATAGCATGGTAGTCAGGAACGGCCACGCACCATGGTCCATCCAGACCCGGGGAATATTGTTGCGGTCGGCAATGAATTCGCCCGGCTGCTGCCCGATGATCGTCGCATTGCTGCCGTCAATTCGAACTCCGGCATAGTTGTTCAGCAGCAGGCTGCGCACATCCGCAGGCTCCATAATCAACAGAGCCAGGCAATCCTGCCAGAGATCGCGCCAGCCGCGTCCCCCTCTGCCATAATCGTGATAAGGCAGGAACGAGTTGCCGTATAGCCTGCGCAGCACCGGCTGCAGCGTGACCCATTTCATCCATTCGTCGGCGGCATGATCTCCGGTATGGAATTCTACCGTATTGACTTTATCCGCCCAGAAGCGTTTATTCTCATCAAGCAACGCGTCAAAAGCCGCAGCAGATCCATATTTGGCCATCAGTGCCTGCACATCGATTCTATCATTGTCAATCGCCATGACTACGACATAAGAATGACTCTGACCCGGCTCCAAAGTGATTGCGGCGAACCGCAAACCACCCAGCGCCTCATATCCTTCCCAAGGCACTCCGCCATCTTCTCCAATCGGCGGCGCCAGATTGTTCACGACCGCTTCCGGCCAGTCCAGGCTCCCGCCCTCGCCGATGAATTCCTCCTGCACCGGGAATAATCCGGTTGGCAGCGCTCCGCCCTCACCAGCCCCGAATACCCCGTACGAAGTATGATTCACCCGGTGGCCGCGTTCGTCGAAGGACAGCGCAGGCTGCACCTCTACGCCATACGCCGAAGTATAGATCCGGTTCAGCAGCGAGGTGACATGCCGGTGATCGCGCAGATCATCCGCAGAACGCGCATACAACGGAATAGCTGCTGTAGATGTCAGCGTAAGCGCCTCTGTACCGCTGTTCGTAAGTACCACCTTCATCAGTTCAACCTTGTCGTTGCCGCAGGGTACGAAGCTTGTGATCTCCGCTCTCAGCCCCAGCTCCTTACTCTCCCGCGTCACCCGATGCCACAGAAGTCCTGCCTCCAGCAAGGATTCATCTGCTGCTTCGCCATAGAACGCCGCATTCTGCCGTGCAGAATTGCCGGCAGCCGACCAGGCGCCCTTGCCTTCAATGTACACCCAGAAATTGCGCGAGGCGCGGGAGTTATGCAGATCCTCCACGGAGATTGGCGGTGTCAGAAAGGTATTATGGCCCGAAGTGGCCTGACCATGCAGCCTAGGACTGACCGAGGACATCATGCCCCCTTCATTCACCAGCGGAAAATATAAAAAGCTGCTCCGGTCCGGCTGCTCCAGCCGAAAGTCTCCGTTATTCCCGGTGAAGCTCCAGCCTGATCTTGACACCTTTGATTGATCCTTCAATACATTCATCCTCCCTTTTCCTAACAGCAGACGTATTCTTGATTGCGTATGACTACATAATCGCAAAGCCCGGTACCGCTTTCCGAAATCGGTTTCGGTTTCATTATTACACCGTTATTTTCCTTTGTAAAGCGTTATTTGTGACTTATGAGCAGAGATTAATGTGCAAAATTAATACTCTAAAGCTCAGAGAATCACATTTAATTGTAATTTTATTACATTAACACTATTTTAGTAACGAAAATTTACGAAACCACAATATTAAGCTATTTGCGACAAATGAGAACAGGGCTTCACATTTGCTCAACTAGCACACAACTTCCCCGGATTCAGGTGCACTTATGCTCCTCATATTTACTCTCCCTCAGTTTAATCAGCAGCAGCAACAGTGGGGGTTATCCCTTTCACCTTTCACCTCTCTACTTCCACCTCTCGCCTCTCCCTCCAGCACGAACTGCCACCCCTGAAAGTTTGTTTACACGAAAAAAACACAAAAAGCCCCCGGAATCAAAAGATTCCAGAGGCCTCTCTATCCAGCTAGTTTTACACTAGCTTATCTTATAAGCTTATACGTCGAAGTACAGGGAGTATTCATGCGGATGAACGCGGATGGCAACGGCTTGAGCTTCGGAACGCTTCAGGGCGATATAGTTATCGATGAAGTCTTTGGTGAATACGCCGCCCTCTGTCAGGAATTCGAAGTCAGCTTCCAGTGCATCCAGAGCTTCGTCCAGGGTACCCGGAACGCTGCGGATCTTCTCTTTGTCTGCATCAGATAATTCGTAGATGTTCTTGTCCAGCGGACCGTAGCCCATTTCTTCAGGGTTGATCTTCTTCTTAATTCCGTCCAGACCAGCCATCAGCATAGCGGAGAAGGCCAGGTATGGGTTAGCCGTAGAGTCCGGTGTACGGAATTCGATGCGACAGCCCTTAGGTGTTACAGCAGCTACCGGGATACGGACAGCAGCGGAACGGTTCCCCTTGGAATAGACCAGGTTGACCGGTGCTTCATAGCCAGGAACCAGACGCTTGAACGAGTTGGTGCTTGGGTTCGTCAGCGCGATCAATGCAGGAGCATGATACAGGATACCGCCGATGTAGTGCAGCGCCATTTCACTCAGGTTGGCATAGGCACCTTTTTCATAGAACAAAGGCTCGCTGCCGTTGAAGATCGATTGGTGAACGTGCATTCCGCTACCGTTATCGCCGAACAGCGGTTTTGGCATGAAGGTGGCTACCTTGCCGTATTGGCGTGCAGTGTTCTGCACAATGTATTTGTAAGTGAGGAGATTATCAGCTGTTTTCTTCAAGGTGTCGAAACGGAAGTTGATTTCCGCCTGGCCTGCTGTTGCTACTTCGTGATGATGACGCTCGATTTCGAGGCCGGCTTCACCAAGCAAACGGCACATTTCACTGCGGATATCCTGCTGGGAATCCACTGGAGCTACAGGCACGTATCCGCCCTTCACGCCAACCTTGAATGCCATGTTGCCGCCTTCTTCCTTGCGGCCAGTGTTCCATGCTGCTTCCTCGGAATCTACGTAGAAGGAGGAAGTGTTCATTCCGCTCTCGTAACGGACATCGTCGAAGATGAAGAACTCGGATTCAGGTGCGAAGAATGCTGCTGTACCTACACCGCTGGATTGCAGGAATTCTTCAGCCTTCACTGCGATACCGCGCGGGTCGCGCTCATAACGTTCGCCATCAGGCGTGAAAATGTCGCACATAATGTTCAGTGTCGGGTGAGCAGTGAACGGGTCAATGTAAGTGGTGCTTGGATCAGGCATCATTACCATATCCGACTCTTCAATCCCCCGGAAGCCTGTAATGGAAGAACCATCGAATGCTACTCCATTTACAAAGGTTTCTTCTTCAACTGCGGATGCTGGCAAAGAGATATGGTGAGCACGTCCACCCAAATCTACAAACCGGAAATCCACCCACTCGATATTGTTTTCCTTGATCGTCTGCAATACTTTTTCAACCGACATGCTTAATTCCTCCCCAGATTCCGAACATTAGGCCGCTCATCGTATCAAATGTTCTTGTTTTTATTTTTTTGCTGTCGTCATTATAAATCGCATACCTAACATCGTCAATGCTTATGTCAGGTATTTCTTGCGACAATGTGAGATATTCTGACGCTTTGGTGAAAATACCAATTTCATCCGGATTCCATGTCACCTTTGTCCAATATGCAGCAAAAACAGCTCTCATCCTCCAGCCTGAAGCGGGAGAAGAGAGCTGTTCAATAGTCATTATTCGTTGACAATCATACTACAGGCGCAGCCTCCAGAGACGGAGAGAACTTGCGGCCCACCAGCGGTGCCAGCTTCTCCAGATCCCGCAGCAGGCTGTCGAATTGCTCAGGGAACAGAGACTGAACGCCGTCTCCGGTCATGGAGTTATCGGGGTCGGTATGCATCTCGATGATCAGACCGTTGGCGCCTGCAGCAACCGAGGCCTTGGCCATAGGGGCTACCAGTTCGCGGCGTCCGGTGCCGTGGCTCGGGTCAGAGATTACAGGCAGATGGCTGAGGTTCTGCAACACAGGAATGGCCGACAGATCCAGCGTGTTACGCGTGTAAGTCTCGAAGGTACGGATGCCGCGCTCGCACAGCATGACATCCCGGTTGCCCCCCGCGAGAATGTATTCTGCCGCGTTCAGCAGCTCATCATAGGTCGCACTGAACCCGCGCTTCAACAGCACAGGACGGCCGCAGGTCCCCAGCTTGCGCAGCAGGTCAAAGTTCTGCATGTTGCGTGTACCTACCTGCAGAATATCCGCATGCTCAGCACAAATATCCACGTATTCCGGCGTCATGACCTCAGTAATGGTCAGCAGGCCGTGACGTTTGCCGGCTTCCGCCATCATTGTCAGCCCTTCCACGCCAACCCCTTGGAAGCTGTAAGGTCCGGTACGCGGCTTGAAGGCACCTCCGCGCAGTACCTGGCCGCCGGAAGCCTTGACCAGCCGGGCAATCTCATCGATCTGCTCCGGAGATTCTACGGCACACGGACCGCCCATAATAACCAAGTTCTCCCCGCCGATCTTCACTCCGCGGATATCGATAACCGTATCCTCCGGATGGAAGTCGCGGCTCGCCAGCTTATAGGATTTGGTAATCTTAACTACATTCTCCACGCCCTTCATCTGGCGAAGATGCTCGGCTAGCTTCGGAGTGACGCCCCCTACCAGTCCGATTACGGTATGGTCAGCCCCTACAGAGAGATGGACCTGCAAGCCTTCCTTCTCAATCACGGCAATAATCTCACTCACCTGTTCCTGAGGTGTTTGGTTGGATGTAATAACGATCATATTATAGCTCCCCTTTTGGACCCGTATTAGTGTTGTTGGATAGACCGGCACACTGCTAATTCTCTGATTTACTATTTCGCTACGACGCGTGTACGCTTTTAAGCACTAAAGTAATTTTATCGCATATTCCCCTTTCAGTCAACCATTATTCCCCGTTCCGTGTGAATTCTATGTGGCAAAAACGAAGAAAGCAGCACAGCCCTCTCAGGCCGCACTGCCGGTTATCCGCTATGAGTTCATCGTTATTGTTATGCAGACCTGTCAGCTGGTGCTGGCAGTCTTGTTCTTCACAGGAGGCAGAAGCTTCGCCATATTGACTGTGCGCTTGATCTCCCAGGTCTCCGGCTTCGCTTCGTCATACTGCTCCAGATAATTAATGACTTCCTTGGTGATCGGCGTCGGCGTAGAAGCGCCGGAAGTCACACCTACCTTGGTGATTCCCTTCAGCCATTCTGTATTCATCTCGGATACATCCGAGATGCGATAGGCTGTAACTCCCGCGATCTCCTCTGATACCTGCGCCAAGCGGTTGGAGTTATTGCTGCGCGGATCACCGACCACAATAACCAGCTCGCACTGGCCCGCCTGCTCAGCGACAGCCTCCTGCCGCACTTGCGTAGCCATACAAATCTCATTATGAACTTCGGCACCAGGGAAGGTCTCCAGCAGCTTGCGCATAATATGCTTGATATCCCACTGGCTCATTGTGGTCTGGTTCGTAATGACAATCCGTGAGGAAGGGATAGAGAGGCCGGCAATGTCCTCTTCTTTCTCGATCAGATGGACATGCTCCGGCGCAATTCCCACCGCACCTTCCGGCTCCGGGTGGCCTTTCTTGCCAATATAGATAATCTCGCAGCCCTCATCAACCTTCTCCTTGATCAGGTCGTGCGTCTTCGTCACATCCGGGCAAGTAGCATCCACCGTAGTCAGGCCTTTGGCGCGTGCCACCTTACGTACTTCAGGCGATACGCCGTGGGCTGTGAAGATGACTGTTCCCTTATCTATTTTATCTAGAATATCCAGACGGTTATGCCCGTCCAGCGTAATAATTCCGTCATCCTCGAAGGAGTTCGTGACATGGCTGTTGTGCACAATCATGCCCAGTATATAAATCGGCCGGGGCAGATCCAGATTCTGCGCAGCCTGCCGTGCCATCACCATAGCATCGACGACGCCATAGCAATAACCCCGGGGAGAGATTTTGATGACTTCCATGAATTCACCGCTTTCTGCTGTCAATGACTGCTGTAATAGGAGCCACTCAATTATACCCTATTCCAGCGGCGGGGCAAAGAGAAGCGGCAGCCAGATCACAAAGGTCGTCCCTTCCCCCTGACGGGTGACCACCTCAACAGAGCCTCCGTGCTCCTCAATAATCCATTTGGCAATGGACAGTCCTAGCCCGATGCCTTCCGTAATTCCTCTGGATTCATCTGCACGGTAGAAGCGGTCGAAGATATGCGGCACCTCATCTTTGTCCATCCCGATTCCCGTATCAGCAATGCGGATTCCCACCTGATTCTGATACAGCAATGCATCCAGCGTTACCTCACCGGCCGGAGTGTATTTGAACGCATTGTCAATGAAAATAAACATCATCTGCTGCAGGTAATCCTTATTCCCCAGGATATACTTACCATTCAGATGGCCCATCTCACCTACAGACCACTCCGCTTCGCGCGTCAGGAAGGACGCCCGGCGGGCTACCTCAGTCATCATCGGCTCCAGCGCTACCGGCTCGATCTCGAAGGTCCGGCCGGTATCCGCCCGGGCCAGGGAGAGCATATCCGCTACCAGACGGCTCATGCGTGCCGCTTCATCGGCGATATCCTTCACCGATTCAATTGAGAGCTGGCGGATATCCGCCTCAGACATCCGGCTGTCATCCGGCTTCATTTCCCAGACCTTTTGCAGCAAATCAATATTCCCGCGGATGGTTGTAAGCGGTGTCCGCAGCTCATGCGAAGCATCCGAGACGAAGCGGCGCTGCGTGGCATAGGCCTCCTCCAGCCCCGTATAGAAGCCTTCCATCCGCCCGAGCATACTGTTCACCGTCTCAATCAGCCGTCCGATCTCATCCTGCGGACCGTCATATACGATCCGCGAGCTAAGGTCAGTTCCCGTCTGTATTCCATTCGCAGCTTCAATGACCTTGCCAATCGGACTCATCGCCTTGCGGGCCAGGAAGAGGCCGAAGGTGAAGGCTGCGAGCAGGGTAGCGAAGGAGCCGGCCAGCAGAATATTCTTCAGCCGGTTCAGCAGCGTGACCTGTTCCCCCGTATAGACGGCGACCTGAAGGACAGCAGGCGCAGGCAGACTGTTGTTGAGCGTTACATCAACCGCCCGCTGATAGATCAGGAAGGGGTTACCGCCATAGCTGGCCTGCAGGAATCCCTCCTGGTTATGCAGGTCCTCCTTGGCGGGAACCTGGAATTTCAGTTTAATTTCGGTCATATTTGGGCTTAGAATCAGCCGGTCCAGATCATAGATGTACATTTGGGCGAACAGGCTCTGACCCGCTGGTCCCCCAAGCACAGGCTGCAGGTTTCCGTCCGGGCTCAGGCCCGCCTTCAGCTCTACCTGATGCGATTGATTCTGGAGCCGGTTTTTCAAGTCGCCGTACGTATTAATATAGACGAACGCATAGATCACGCCGGACAAAACCAGCAGCATGACAGCCAGAATTCCCGAATACCAGGCAGTAAGCCGCAAACGTATGGACATATTAGTCACCTCTTAGGATGTAACCGGCTCCCCGGATCGTCTGAATCAGTCGTTTGCCGCCATGCTCCTCCGTCTTCTGACGCAGCATTGCAATATATACCTCCAGGACATTCGATTCCCCGCTGTAATCGTATCCCCAGATCTTATCCATAATGAGATCGCGGGAGAGCACCCGCTTCGGATTCTGCATGAACAGATGAAGCAGCTCGAATTCCTTCGCCGTCAGCTCCAGGCGCCGCCCGGCGCGGGTCACTTCCCGGGAATCCACATCCAGCGTAATATCCTCATAGGTGACGGCCTGATCCGGGCTACCGCCCTGCTCGCTTTTGCGCCGGAGCAGTGCCCGTACCCGTGCAAGCAGCTCCTCCAGCGCAAACGGCTTCACCAGATAGTCATCCGCGCCCAGGTCCAGCCCCTTCACCCGGTGCTCGATTTCATCCTTTGCCGTCAGCATCAGCACAGGAACGCTGCTCCCGCCCTCCCGCAGACGGCGGCAGACCTCGAACCCGTCCACCTGGGGCATCATAACATCCAGAATGACCACATCTGGGTCACTGTTCAGAACGGCACGCAGCCCGTCAGCCCCGTTGGACGCCGTCTTGACATCATAGCCCTCAAAGGCCAGCCCGCGGCGGAGCATAGAGGTTATTTTCTCATCATCATCAATTATCAGTATATTCGGTCGCATCCGGCAGCCCCCATTGTCTCATTCATATATCTCTATTGTATCAGATGCACCAGTCTCTCCGCATCCGTACACGAACAGCACAGAGCGGAAGGGTTGCCCCTTCCGCTCTAACGCCCACCGCATGATGTGCTTATTGCTTCTGAGTCTGCGTGGTCTCGAAATCATTCTTGTTGCCGATCGTTACCGGCAGATCCAGCTTTTTGCCGTCACGGACCACATTCAGAGTCGCCTTATCGCCTACCTTAAGCGTCTGGATGTAAGTGATCAGATCCTGGCTGGTAGCATAGCTCTTTCCGTCAATTCCTGTAATGATATCGTAAGGACGCAGATCCGCTGTATAAGCAGGAGATTTAAAGACAATTTCAGCTACTACAGAGCCTTCTTTAATCGTTGTCCCCATTTGCTTGGCAACTTCATCGGTAATCGTCATCAGAGTAGCCCCAATGAACGGCACCGGTTCCTTAGGAATTTCCTGATTGGCTTCAAGCTTATCTACCACGCCTTTAATGGTATTTACCGGAATCGCAAAACCGATCCCTTGGGCATCTCTGCTTACTGCAACGTTCATACCGATGACCTGGCCATTCATGTTGAGCAGCGGTCCGCCGGAGTTCCCCGGGTTGATCGAGGCGTCGGTTTGCAGCAGATTTTTGTAGGTTTTTGTACCACTACCGTCTTCTTCGGCAATATCAATACTGCGGCCTCTGGCACTGAGCACCCCGGTTGTCACTGTATGGTCGAAGCCCTGCGGGTTCCCGATCGCCACAACCTCTGAGCCGACCTTAATGCTATCGGAATCGCCAAGCGCCACAGACGGGAAGTCCGAGCCTTCAATCTTCAGTACGGCGAGATCCAGATCCTTGCTGGAGCCCAGCAGCTTCGCTTCATAAGTCTTGGAGGTGCCGTCTACGGTAACCTGAATGACATCGGCACCATCTACCACGTGCTGGTTGGTCAGTATATAACCGTTCGAATCATAGATGAAGCCTGTACCAATACCGTAAGGTGTAAGCTGCGGAGAAGAATTATTCGAGCCCGGCTGGGATTCCGAATTATTCGAACCGGAACCTCCGCCGCCGAATTGATCACCGAAGAAGAACTGTGAGAATGGATCGCTCATATTCGGGCTGCTGCTTCTATTCCGCGAGTTGTTCGATTTCACCAGCGTCTCAATCTTGACGACTGCCGGCCCTACCCCTTCAACTACGCCGGATACATCTCCCGAGCCGGTGACCAGCGCCGCTGCGGAAGTGGAAGGTGTAATATTAGCATTGCCGCTTGCCGTCTTCCCTGCCGGATTCGTTGCAACTGTGGCTGCCTCCTGGCCTCCGGTGAACCAGTTCCCCCGGTCTGCCATGAACATGGAGCCTGATAAGACTACCATTCCGGCGAGAAAAGATACCAGTACCGCCTTCACCGGCTTCTTCGGCTTACGGTTGTACTGCCAGCCGTTGCCCCCCTCAGGAGGATTGCCGCCGCGTCCGCCGTTCCCGTCATTGCCGGTAGTGCGAAGCGATGTGTTATACGGTAAGGACTTCACCGGCTGTGGCGGTGTAACCTCTACCCGCTCAGGATCGCGGCGGTTATAATGCTGCGGGTCATTGCCGTTCATCTCATCATTGTTCAGCGATTTGAAAGGTCCGTAAGAATAGTAGTAGGAGCCGCCTTCTGCGGTTGAATTAGTGCTGTTATCAGTATCATTATGATTATTGTCCCATTCACGATCCGGTCCCGGTTCATGATCACGATTGTAGTTGTTCTCACGATTGAAGTTGTTTTTGTTATCGTCCATGTTTACTTTCCTCCCGCGCCTTGCCGTGTCAGGCAAAGTGTTATTTGTTTTGATGTCCTTATTTTGTACTGTAAACCTTAAGGTCACATTAAAAACAATTTAAGCGGAGATAAAAGATACCAAGACGATGATGGATCGTTGATTAATCAAACAGATCTTCTACACTACGGATAGGCTTCACCTCCATAGGTTCTTTGAATGCGGCCATATGAAAGTAGGCGGCCAGCCAGATGATTGCGCATATAAGAATATAAGCCATCCGTTTATTCCCTCCCTAAAGTGGATTGGCCCAATAGCCGGTTCACACGCTCTGTACTGCCGAACATGAAGATCAGTAACGTAAGTACAGCAAAGGGGAAAACGGCAATGCTGGTGCGCACGGATAAAAGTCCGAATAACGGCGGAATTAACGTTGTCCCCGTATAGGCTACCGCCATCTGATACCCGATTAAGCGGGCTGCATTCTCCTTGCCGAACCGGACCGGCGTCTCATGCAGGAGACCCGGATAAACCGGTGCGAGGCCAAGACCAATCAATATCAGGCCTGCAAGCGAGAGGGCCGGATGGAGCGGGATTACAAGAATAGCTCCGCCTATAATGGTCACCAATTGACCGTAACGGATAAGCAGGCGGTTATGGACTTTTAAAGTGATGAAGCCGGTAATCAGCCTGCCAACTGTAATGCCCGCATAGTATACGGAGATCCAGGCCGCTGCTGTATCTGGCGCAACTCCCCTTGCGCCTACCAGATAACTGGCGCCCCACAGTCCAACCATTGCTTCTATCCCGCAGTACAACAAGAACGTCAACAGAGTAGGCTTAACGCCCTGCAAGCGGAGGGTGTTCGCCTGCGGCTTAAGGTTCACTGCCGTTTCCTCTGGAAGAGTGCTGCTAAGCGCTGCGGGAAGCTGAGGCTCGCGCGTGGCAGCAACCTTTTTCCATAACGGAAGTGTCACTAACAGAAGCATTGCGAATCCGAACTGAATGATGACCACAACCGCATATCCCCCTCTCCAGGACTGGGCGTGTACGAGATTGACTGCCATAATCATGGGTCCCAGGGTCGCGCCTACGCCCCAGAAGCAGTGCAGCCAGCTCATATGATGAGCCTTGTAATGTTCAGCCACATAATGATTCAGTGCCGCGTCCACTGCACCTGCCCCAAGACCCAGCGGAACGGCCATTACAATGAACCACAACACAGATGGAGACACGGAGAATCCGAACAATGAGGCGGCGGTTAAGAGGCAACTGACAAAGGTAATTCGTCCTGTCCCCAGGCGCTTCACGATTGTGTTGCTGAACAGACTGGACACGATGGTCCCTCCGGCAATAATCATCGAGATGATTCCCGCCGACCCCAGCGATGAACCCATCTCTGGCCAGATCACAGGCCACGCAGAGCCAAGTAAAGAATCGGGAAGTCCCAGACTAATAAAAGCCAGATAAATAATAATCAAAAAATACGTAGACAATGATTCTCCTCCTAAAACCACTTAATAAATAAACTTTATAAAGTATATATACTAAGTATGTTCTCTCTCTTATTTTTTGTCAAGGAGTGGATTGAATGATTCAAAAACAACAAAAAAACCCCTGTATAGTTAACAAGGGTTCTTAGTACGTTAGGTCTAAACGGGCTCCGGCTCTAACTCCTTCAGGGTCAGCCTGCGCAGACCGTTCTCGAAATCTTCCTGAAAGGTATGCTGTAAGATGACTTCCGGATAAACAGGCATGGGGTGCTGAAGCTGATAGGCTGTCCAGGCCGATGTCCAGACGGCATCCTCCACTCTGTCCTGATAGATGACAATTCTATCCGGGGCCAGCACAGCATTCACCGTCTGTAAGATCCTGCAGGTTGCAGCTATGAATGTGTCCCGGGGGATCTCCAGGCTCCACTCAGGCATATCAGGAAGGAACTTTACCTCTCCTGACATCCCCTGATTTCCTTTTAGAAGGCTGCCGTGCAGGTATATCCCCATACCCGGCGGGTAACCGTTCGGAAAGTAGAGACCCAGTAAATATTGCTCTTCGCCTTCGCTATGCTTCATGCAATATCCGCTGATCGCGGCATTCACATCATTCTCCACCAGGATAGGCAAACCAAACCGGGACTCAATCTCTTCAATTAACCGGGTGCCCGTCAGCTCCCGGAGACTGCTAACCTTAATTTCACCGTTTACCGCCTGTCCCGGAATACCTATGCCAATGACCTTGATGGTAGGATACCGGTTCAGGGCATGTTCAATAATTGTATAGCAAAAATCTCTTTCGAAAACCGGGATGATATGCTCATCCTTCATCAGAATATCGTCCTTCAAATTGATAACTGCGACGGAGATCAGTACTTTTCCCGCTTTTTCTGTCACGTACATCACCAACGCGAGACTGAAATCGTAATTAAAGCGATAGGTCTGTGCGGGTCTGCCCCCGTTGGAAGGCACCACCAAGTCTTCAAACAACTCCCCTAACTCGGACAGCTCCTTAACTAATGAGTTCACAGTTACTACGCTTAGCTTGGTCAGTGCAGCTAGCTGGGGTTTTGTAGCCGTCTCCATCCGTTTCATCACCTGGCGCAGATTATTCAGGTTAATTTCCTTCATCAGATTGGCGTTTGCTATTCGGATAGCCTCCTTATCGGTTCAATAGATCATTAGATTTAGTCAAAAAACCCGAAGCTGCTACCCCTGCGCCCAGCCCTTGCGGTGGGCGTAGATCGCCAGCTGGGTGCGGTCATCCAGCTCGCATTTCATCAGCAGGTTGCTGACATGGGTCTTCACGGTCTTGATGCTGATATGCAGCTCCTCGCCGATATCCTTATTCGTCTTGCCCTCGGCGATCAGCAGCAGCACTTCCTTCTCCCGCTCGGTCAAGCCGGAGGTGTCGCCCTGGACCGTGCGCTGGCGGATGCCGCGGGTCAGCGCCTGCGACACATCGCCGGTCATCACCGGCATGCCGCGATAGGCGCCTTGGAGCGCGTAGATCAGCTCTTCTGCCGAGACGGTCTTCAGCACATAGCTGACAGCCCCGGCTTCAATCGCATCGACCACCAGATCGTCCTCCAGGAAGCTGGTAAGGATGACGATCTTGAGCCCGGGGAATTCAGCCAGGACCGCGCGGGTGGTCTCAGCCCCGTTCATCACCGGCATCATCAGATCCATCAGCACCAGATCCGGCAGCGACTCCTGTCCCAGCTCGCGCAGCATCGCCAGCGCTTCATGACCGTTGGCCGCTTCTCCGATCACTTCAAACATCGGGTCCAGCATCAGATAGGTTTTGAGGCCCATTCTCACCATATCGTGATCATCTACAAGCAGTACTTTTACGAGACTCATTCTGTACTCCCCCTAACATTGTGTAAGCATGATTCAGCCCCGGCTTCATCACCGCCGAGCCCATCAAGCCTCTTCAGAATCGGCCTCAATCCCGTCAGCAGCGGTCTCCGCGCGGCCTTGGACAAACTTTGGAATATGTACGCGGATCGTCGTTCCCGCTCCCCTGCGGCTGATAATCTCGACCTGACCGCCGAGCTTCTCGGCACGCTCACGCATAGTCGTGAGCCCGTAGGAGCCTTGCTTGTGCTGCACGTGCTCGAAGCCCTGACCGTCATCGCTGATGCTCAGCACCACCTGGCGCGGCACCTCCCGCAGGGACAGACTGACCACCCGTGCACCGGCATGCTTCACGATATTCGCCATTGATTCCTGAATAATCAGGAACAGCTGATGCTCAATGGCTTCGGACAGCTCACCCTGAAGCTCAAGCTCCTTCACCCCTTTGAGCCCGTTCTGGCGGCAGTAATCCGGGAACCACTTCTCCAGTGCCTCGAACAGATTGCGCCCCTCCAGCTCCACCGGACGCAGCTGTGCGATCAGCGCCCTCATCTGCTTCTGCGCCATCTGGGACATGCTTATCAGCTGATCCATCACCGTCTGCCCGTGCTCAGCGCTGCGTTCAAGCACTTTAGGCAGCGAGGAGGCGGACATGTGAATAGCGAACAGCTGCTGGCTCACCGTATCATGCAGATCCCGGGCCATACGCCTGCGCTCTTCCAGTACCGCACTCTCCGCTGCCTTTTCCTTCTCAATAACTTCCTGTTCTCCGAGCTGCTGAAGCCGCTTCATCTTCTTCTCGACCGTATCCATCATGATGTTGAACTCATGGTAGACACGTGCGAAAGACTGGTCCTCGCTCTCCGGCATCCTCACCGACATATTGCCCTTAGCCACCTGCAGCATATTCAGATCCAGATGATCGATCCGCCGCTGAATCCGCTGACCGGCGATGTAGCCGATGATAACTGTGAACAGTACAATGCCCAGACACAGGTAGATCCACATCCGGGTATCCACCACCTGAATATAGCCCAGGCATGTCCCCGCATACATCAGTCCCGCTGTCACCCCGCCGCTAAGCAGGAAATACACCAGCAGCATCCACTTGGTATTACTGAAGATCCCCATTTAACCCACCGTTTTAACTTTAACGTCACCGATGAAGCAGCTAACGTTGATACGGACCTTTTTGCCCGATTCCTTGTAATACGGCGTCTTGCACTGCACATTGCTCATGAACCCGCTGCGCGACTGCTCAAGCACCTGCATATCACCGATGAACGAGCTGCCGGTCACAGCCACACCCAGATCCATATCGTCCGGAATGTATACCTTAATGTCGCCGACAAAAGCAGAGATATTAATCTTGGTCTCGCCGTAAGGAATCTGCGCATTGGTCAGATCCAGCACCGTATCCCCGATGAACTGCGAAATGTTGGTCCGCTTCAGTTGAAAATGCTCCTTGCCCATATGCACATCACCGATAAAAGCCGAGCGGTTCGTCGCATCCTTATCATTCCCGGAATCCTGGAACTCCTCATGCCATTCGCCATGACGGCGGGCATGCCGTTCCTGTCGCTCCTGGCGTCTGCGCTCCTGACGCTCCTGCTTCTCCTGCCAGCGGGTATCTGCCGAGGCATGCAGCGGGTTACCGTCTGCGTCTTCCTCATTCTTATGCAGATAATCATTCCAGTTCCGGTCCACGCTGCCTGCCGGCTTGCCGAATTTCTGCTCGAACTGCTGATCGAGCGTAGATTCGAGCGGAGCGGGCGGCGCTGTATCCAGCGGACTCTTACCGGGTCCAGGCGGGTAGTAGCCGGGCGGTGAAGGCGGTGCCGGAGGTATTGGCGGAGTACCCGGCCGCGGTCTGAAGATGACGGATAATCCGCCGCCGATCAGCATGACCGGAATCAGCATTTTGAAGAAGTCGCTTGCCGAATAGTAGAACCAGTCTAAATTCCGTCCCAGGAAAAACACACCGATCGCCAGATATATAAATCCGCCGAGTGTTGCAGAGAATCTTGAACGCTCCTCATCCGAGGCCAAAAACCGTTGTACGCCCATCACGATCAGAATAACCGGCCAATAGGTGGAGATCAGTGAACCCAGACTGAAATCCGTATAGCCCATCTGCCGGAGCAGGAACATTCCTCCAAGACCGATGAGGAGCAGGCCTCCGAGTACCTGGCTGGTGAACCTTCGTTTCATAATGTCATCCTCCTTGTCGTAAATACAACTCTTCCTCTTGAACACTTATAACCTTAGTCTACAGGAAGAATGCAGCAGAGAACAGCGGCGTAAGAAGGAACCGTATCTCAGTCTCCAGACCGAGACAGCTGGAATAATAAGTTAAATTATAAACGCATAAAAAAGCTGCCCCCCAGCCCGTAATTCGGACATGGCAGGACAGCTTGTTGCTTCAGGAGCTTACCGGGAACCCAGCATTACTGCTGCGGTTTCTGAGCCGGTTTGGTCATAGAAGAGCTGCTTTGCTTAGTTGCACCGTCATTTTCAACAGCGAACTCTGCATTGTATTTTTCATTTGGTGTTTTGAAGTTTTCTTGTACCTTTGGTTTCTTGGAATTAGCCACGAGAATCACCTCCCTATTGTATCGGAAGAAGCAAGTATTTGCCCCAGTCGATATTATGGGAAGCAGCCCGCTGTATTATGCATGCTCACGTGAAAATAAATTCAAACTCCCGGATTGTCCAGCGAAAGCATCCGTTAAATAGCTTCTTCCAGCAAATATTGCGGAACTGCATTATAAGTCTGTATGGCATGGCCAAGGCTCTTCAGCATACTTTCCGTGCATTTGCCGTCGCCGCGTTTGATCACTTGAACCACGACCGACTTCTTGCCCCATTCCTTGTAGACCTGCTTGGTGGTGCTGAAGTAGAGATCGATCTTGCGCCCTTTGATTGCCGATCCGGTATCGGCCACAATTCCATATCCATAACCCGGTATATATAAAATACTTCCCAGCGGCAGCACCTTCGGGTCCGCTGCAATCGTGGATACCGCATTCTTGTCCCGCCGTACCTTCACTCCTGAATACGTAATCCCGTACTCCGGATGCTTAGCGGTCTTGCCGGTGGATTCGTATCCGGCTGTATAGCCGGTCGCCATTACTTTCAGCGAGGTGATAATCTGCTCTGGAGCCGGAGCGGCTACCGGTACCGAGCCGGGTGCTTTAACAGCATTCTTAGGCTTAGCTGCCTGTACCTCTGGCTTAGCAGCTTTGTCTGCAGCATCCGGCTGTACGGCTCTTGAAGAGCCTCCAAGACGGGATGCTGAGCCTGCCTGCTGACGATCAACGGGTGACTGCTTCTGTATGCTGCTTCCATGCTGCCCTGCAGTGTCCTCCATCCCTCTCGCCTGGACTGACTTCCGCGCGTAATCCGGGAAGATCCCGGCAGCGGTCAGCATAAGGACGATCGTGACGAAAAGACACCAAAACCTCTGGTATAAGCCCATTTTGTTCATTAGTTAAACCCTCCCCATAGTACGAGGGTTTCCCGATTCACAAAACTTTATACATGACACCGCGCCATAGCGGTCTCACGAGGCTTATAACAGAGGTTCAGTAATCAGACTGAATTAAATTACACGTCCGGCAATTTCCTGTGCAAGTGAATCAATCGCTTCCTGCAGCGGTTGGGCACCGATATCCCCTTCGCCGCGTTTACGGATTGCTACGCTGCCCGCATTCATCTCGTTCTCGCCGACCACGAACATGTACGGCAGCTTCTCGAGCTGAGCTTCACGGATCTTGTAGCCCATCTTCTCATTGCGTAAATCCACTTCCGCACGGATGCCGCTGCGCAGCAGCTTCGCTTCCACTTCCTTCGCATAGTCGTCGAAGGCTGACGATACCGGAATAATCTTCACCTGCTGAGGAGACAGCCAGAGCGGCAGTGAACCGGCAAAGTTCTCCAGCAGGAAGGCTACGAACCGTTCCATCGTTCCCAGAATCCCGCGGTGCAGGACAACCGGACGGTGCTTCTGGCCGTCGTCGCCTACATATTCCAGCTCAAAGCGTTCCGGCAGCAGGAAGTCAATCTGTACGGTCGAGAGTGTCTCTTCTTTACCGAGTACAGTCTTAATCTGCACATCGAGCTTCGGACCATAGAAGGCTGCTTCGCCTTCGGCTTCGTAGAACGGCAGGCCGGCTTCTTCGACTACCTCACGCAGCATACGCTGTGCAGTCTCCCACATCTCGTCGTTGGCATAATATTTCTCAGTATCCTTAGGATCACGATAGGACAGACGGAACCGGTAATCTTCAATCCCGAAGTCGCTGTATACCTGCTTAATCAATTCCAGCACGCGAATGAACTCGCCCTTGATCTGGTCCAGACGGCAGAAGATATGTGAGTCATTCAGCGTCATAGAACGCACGCGGTGCAGACCTGTCAAGGCTCCCGACATTTCATAACGGTGCTGAATTCCAAGCTCGGCAATACGGATCGGCAGATCGCGGTAGCTGTGCATCGAGCTCTTGTAGATCATCATATGGTGCGGGCAGTTCATCGGGCGCAGCACGAACTCTTCGTTATCGATAGTCATCTTAGGGAACATATCTTCCTGATAGTGCTCCCAGTGGCCGGAAGTCTTGTACAGCTCTACGTTCCCCAGTACAGGAGTGTAGACATGCTGGTATCCGAGGCTTGCTTCCAGATCAACAATATAACGCTCCAGAATACTGCGCAGCTTCGCGCCCTTAGGCAGCCAGATCGGCAGGCCTTGTCCAACTAACTGATTGAAGGTGAAAATCTCCAGCTCCTTGCCCAGCTTCCGGTGGTCGCGCTTCTTCGCTTCCTCCAGCAGGCGCAGATGCTCATCCAGCTGTGCCTTCTTGATCCAGGCTGTGCCGTAGACACGCTGCAGCATCTTATTCTTGCTGTCCCCGCGCCAGTAAGCCCCGGCCACATTCATCAGCTTGAATACCTTGATCTTGGCCGTAGACGGCAAATGCGGGCCACGGCAGAGGTCGAAGAATTCGCCCTGCTCATAGATCGTGATGACACTGTCTTCCGGCAGAGCTTCAATCAGCTCCAGCTTGTAAGGATCACCCAGCTCGCCGAAGCGCTCCAGCGCTTCTCCCCGGCTGACCTCATGGCGGACAATCGGCAGATTCTCCGAGACAATGCGGTCCATTTCCTTCTCGATCTTCAGCAGATCCTCGGGATTGAGCGGATGCTCCAGGTCCATATCATAATAGAAGCCGTCTTCGATCACAGGACCTACTCCAAGCTTCACTTCCTTGGTGCCGAACAGGCGTCTTACCGCCTGCGCCATGAGGTGAGCTGTACTGTGGCGCATCACTTCAAGACCTTCCGGCGAATCAAGAGTTACGATCTCTACCAGATCGCCTTCCTGCAGTGGTGTTGACAGGTCTACGACAATCCCGTTGAGCTTGCCTGCTGCGGCGTTCTTGCGCAGTCCGCTGCTGATAGAGGCGGCTACATCATCAATGCTGCTGCCGTCTGCATATTCCCGGACCGATCCGTCCGGAAGCTTAATATTTACTGACATGATTACTTCCTCCTAAGGTTTGTTGGGTTATACTTCGCTGAACTCTTTACACAAAAAACACCCGTCCCGCAAAGGGACGAGTGATTGCACCCGTGATTCCACCCAAATTCGATCTATCCTTGCAGCAGCTGCTTATGCTTCACTGCAGAATATAATCCTTCTTTAGCATGGGGATAACGGCCATGAACCGGCGGTTCTTACTATCCGTTAAGGTTCCGGAGTACGGAAGCCGTCAGGAGTTCATAACCGCAGCTACAAAGGGGTAAACCGACAGCCGGTACCGGAGGAAGTTGCAGCCTGAGGCTTCCTCTCTCTGAAACGGTCCAAAGCAAGTGGTTCATATCTTCGTCAACGCTGATAACATGAATTAAGGCAATTATAAATCTCAGCTTATCTTCCGTCAAGCGCAAAACGGCTGCCCGTCCTCAGTCCAGAGAAGGCCCGTGCTATTTCAGCACGGGCCTTCCTCTGATTGATTATCATTTCATGATTACATGATGAAACTTCAACTTATGAAGCTTTGTTCTCCAGCATACGGAAGATGATCACCGCAGCCTGGGCACGGTTAGCCATACTCTTCGGTGCGAACTGCTTAGCATCCACACCGTTGACGATACCAATCTGAGTCAGCTGTGCCACTGCCTGCTGGGCGTAAGGGGCAATCTTTGCCTTATCCGTGAATTTGTTCAACGTTGCAGCGTCTACCGGCTGCAGCTGACCCTTGAGGGCATTCGCGATCATAATCGCCATTTCCTCACGGGTAATCTCACGGCCCGGCTCGAATTTACCGTTGCCGGAGCCTTTTACAAGACCTGCATTGACAGCTGCAGCAATCGTATCGGAGTACCAGACTCCCTGCTTCACATCGCTGAATTTCGCAGGTGAAGCCGAATTGCTCAAATCAAGTGAACGAACCAGCATGGTTACGAATTCTGCGCGGGTCACACTTTTGGTAGGCGCAAAGTTCGTGCTGTCCATCCCTTTGATAATGCCTTTGGCTGCCAGTGCATTAATGGCATCTGCGGCCCAGGCTACCTTGCCCAGATCCTTGAAGGCTACAGCAGGAGTTGCTGTAGGTGCCGGTGTAGCCACAGGAGCTGGTGTAGCAGAAGCTGCCGGCGTAGCCGATGGCGCAGCTGTCGGCTTAGGCGTTGCTGTTACAACCGGTCCAGGGTTATATCCAGTACCAGGATTAGAGCTAGGACTTGGATTAACCGTTCCAGGGGCTTTCTCCACATTAGTGATCCGACCTTCAATGGCAGCCGTGATCGCACCGCCCTTGAATGTGTTCACGATGTATTCATAGAATACATCCAGGTCAATCGGTCCGGCCAGCGAGGCGCTTGCCTCAGTCAACACCTTATAATTGTCGCCGCCCGCAGCCATGAAGTTATTGACTACAGCCGTGTAGCTCTTCGACATTTCAATAGGTGTTCCGTCAGCCTTAGTCAGGTTAGCCACACGTTCTGCAACTGGCAGATACATGTTCGCTGTATATTTCAGACCTGAGATTTGCAGTGTCTTCGTGTCCGCGGTGCCATCAGGCTTAACTGCCCATTGCTGCTGCAGCAGGGTCTTGATCTGTTGACCAGTCAGCGTCAGCTTCACCAGTGTGTTGCCGAACGGCTGGATCTTCGCCAGATCTCCGAACGCTACATTGCCCTTCGGAAGATCCGCACGGATACCGCCCGGGTTCATGAAGGCGAAATCAGCAGGATCTTTCTCGCCCTCTTTGAAGATAGCATGACGCATCGCATCTGCAATCAGATTACCCAATGCTGATTCCTTAGTGTAGGCATCGGTACGGGTTATTGTACCGTCAGTAGTTCCTACGGGCTGAGTCAGCTCAGGGTGAAGATTCAGATAGTAGTCTACCAATGCCTTAGTTTCGGCATCCGGTGCGATTTTACTCTGAACTGTGTTCGTTACAGTAGCTGTTTTACTCTTCACTGTACCTGTAGCTCCGTCAATCACCAGCTTGATGTCTTCAAAAGCCGTTCCGTAAGAGTAAGCCTGAACGATCAGCTTACCGTTCACCGTATCATTGGCATAGCCATGATTGTCTCCGGCTACGATCACATCAACCGGGGAATTAGCAGGAAGCGCATTAGCTAGATCTACAGCTTCGCCGGTGGATACATTCTTTTTGGTCACCGGATCAGTCTTCGTTGTTGCCGGATCATGGGCAAGCACCACGATCGTCTTGACGCCTTGAGCATTCAGCTCGGCCGCATATTTCTCAATCGCCGCGACTTCTTCCTCAGCACTCAGGAATTTCACACCGGCTGTACCGGCTGGTGATACTTTGCTTGGCGTTGCTTTGGTTACCACTCCGATGAAGCCGATCTTCACACCGCCAACTTCTTTTACTACATAAGGGGTGATAATAGGTTTGCCGGTGGTGCTGTCTACTGCGTTGGCATTGATATAATCGAAATCTGCGCCGTTATGGACGACTTTCTCGTTCTTAGGGTCTTTACCGCCATAGATTTGAGCCTTCATCGCCTCAACACCTTGGTCAAATTCATGGTTGCCCAGGGTACCGACGTCGAACTTCATGAGATTCATCCATTCCATTGTTGGCTTGTCCCGTTCCAGCGAAGATACCGGAGCGGATGCGCCCACAGAGTCGCCGTTGTGGAACAGCAGCGAATGCTCATATTTGGCACGGGCTTCCTTCAAATAAGCAGCAAGTGTAGCCGCTGTGCCTACAGCTTCCCCATTCACCACCGAGGTAGTGTCCAGTTGGCCGTGGAAGTCATTAATGCCCAGCAGATGAACTTCAACATCTCCCGTTGGGGTTGGAGCGGATTTTTTCAAGTCAAGGTTGTAGATCTCAAAGCCTCTGACATCTGTAGTACCCGTAGCTGTAATGTTGGCAGGAGCGACTGCTGCTGCTCTAGGTGAAGACGGGAACGTTACAGTGACATTTCCTTGGATAGGATCAATCGACCAGTTGTTGTCTGCGGTAGGATCAACGGTTCCCGCAGCACTGATATAATCCATCAGCACCTGGCGGTTCTCCATCTGGGAATCAATGATCATTTTCGCTTCTTTGACACCCGGGAAGTTACCCCCGCCGCTTGCACGGTAGTTGTTGGTAACGACCACGAATTCCTGATCCAGGTCCAGTGGCTTGTCGCCATAGGTGATGGAGGTTACCCGGCTGGAGGATTTATCGTTGATGCTCCCATCGGGCTTGTACTTGGCATTGCGGGTGACATCAAGCGTATATTGGATGCCGTCAATCACATCGAAATTGTACACAGCAAATGCTGAATTTAACAGAGATTGCGGTGTAGAGATGGATGGCTTGATGCGGTTGAACGCTCCTGCACTCATCTCTACCCATTCTTTGACGGTCGAACCTTTCACTACAATCGCCTTAAGCGTATTGTCATACAGATACAGATCGCTTGCACTGGCTATTGTAAGGTCGCCCTTTTTGATATCTGTATACTCCTCAGGGCCGTTGCGTCCAGCCTTGAACGGTGCACCAACGCTCAGGATCGGCAGGTTTCTGTAGCCGGCCAGATTCTCGTTCGTATGAATCAAGTTAGATACATACTGCTGCTGGGCATAGGTTACGATCTGGACTGTCGGATCATCCTGTACCATAGCAAAATAGCTGTTCATCGGCGCAGAAGTTACACCAAGCGGCTGATTCACGTAATCAATCGTAGCTTGATGTGCCGCTCCGGCAAGATCATCGATAGCGGTGTCAACGGCAGCGCCAGCAATAGAGCGCGTAGAAGCCTTCGAAGCTGCTTTGTCTACTGCCCATTTGCCGCTGCTGTTCTGGGCGATTTTCAGATCGATAAGGCCCAGGTAACCTCCGCCATAGCCCGCTTGTACTGCCGGAGTCCCATTGATGTGGCCATTAACGTTATCTACCTTAGCTACATCATTATTGTAAGGTTTCTTGGTGGACGGATCTTTGAAGGAAGCATCCAGCGCGCTGTCAACGCCGTTCGTCGGGAATACCTTGTGGGTATGCGAGAAGGTAATGGCATCGATGCCAGGCACCTTGCTCAGCAGGTTAATAACATTCTCTGCTCCAGTTCCTTCTGCGGCAGCAGCGTCGAACCCGGAATGAGTCATGGCGACGATAACGTCCGCACCAGCCGTCTTCATTTCAGGAACAAACTTCTTCGCCGTTTCCACAATATCTTTGGCAATAACCTTTTGCTCCAGGTTCACCTTGTCCCACTCCATGATCTGCGGAGTAACCAGACCCAGGAGGCCGACTTTGATAGTAACGGTGTTGCCGTTGCTGTCTTTTACTTCTTTATCAATGATTTTATAAGGTTCAAATGTATTATTATTATCGGACACATTATAAATATTTGCATTCACATAAGGGAACTTCGCTCCCGTAGACTCCTTATAAGTTGCGCTGTTTACATTGCCTTTAACGGTCCGGTCCAGATAATCCAAACCATAATTGAATTCATGATTGCCGAAGGTTGCTGCATCATAACCCATGAGGTTCATAGCTGCGATGATCGGATGAATCTGGTCTTCGCTAGTCCTGAAATCAGACACTTGGGCCATATACGTTCCCAGCGGTGTTCCTTGAATTAAATCGCCATTATCCAGCAAAAGGTTGTATTTCCCCTCTGCGTCATTGCGTGCAGCCTTTACTAAGGTTGAAGTACGGTCCAGACCTACAGTCGCGGAGGCGGCACCCTTGAAATAGTCCCATCCATATACGTTCGTATGAACATCAGTCGTGCTCATCAAGCGTAAATTAATGGTTCCCGGATTAATCACCGGAGAAGCCTCAGCCTTTCCTGCCGCCAGCACAGGAACATTGAATACTCCGCCCAGCATCTGTGCTGCCAGAACTGTGGTAGCCAATAAAGAAGCTATCGGCTTGTTCCATCTTCTCTCTCCCATAAATCTAATTTCCTCCCTGTGATTGCTATATTATTCTACCACTGTCCGAAAAATTGTATCATAGCCTTCCCTATGAATCTATCAAATTCCATTAACTCTTATAAATTGTTGTGTAAAATCTCACATTATTTCAGCGTTTTTTGTAAAATATAACGATTAAATTTTACAACTCTATGACAAAGAAAACTAAAATCCAATACATTGGAATTACCTGGAACGCCAACACAATATATGCTGTTTTTCACATATATTCGGGTTAAGTGCCTGCGTGCGAGCACAATGTATGCTGTTTTCCATATACATTCGGGTAATATGCCTGTGAGCGAGCACAATATATGTTGTTTTCCACATACATTCGGCCATATGCCTGCGAGTGAACACAATGTATGCTGTTTTTCATATACATTGGCTACATGACGCTGTAACGATTGCTATTCGGTTTTCGCGTAGTTTTAGCCTTTTAACTCGTAAAATCAAAACACTCCTGCGCCTCCCGGCGATCCTTCAGCCACATTCAGCAACCAAGTCACTGTACGAATCATTTAAAGAGGAAATAATAGTTTCCAAAAAACATAACGGGGCTGCGCTACTTATATGTAGCACAGCCCCGTTATTGATCTGTTGGTGTATAGCTTTATTCTAGTTCTGCATCACAAAATCATTGTCAATCTTGACACTCGCATCCTCGAACGTGCGCAGGATGTCATAACGCGTGTTGCGCTGCGCCGGAATCTTGCCCGCTTCGCGGATGAGCTGGGTGATCGACTCGATGTTGACCTTGTAGGTCGCGCCCGCCGAGGAGACTACGTTCTCCTCAATCATCGTGCTGCCGAAGTCATTGCAGCCGTATTGCAGGGAGAGCTTGCCTACTTCAGGCCCCATCGTAACCCAGGAGGACTGGAAGTTCTTGATATTGTCCAGCACCAGGCGGCTGATGGCTACGGTCTTCAGGTATTCCTCCGGGGTCTGGCGGTCCAGCTTCAGGTTCGTATTATCCGGCTGGAAGGTCCAGGAGATGAACGCCAGGAAGCCCTCGGAATCATATTTGTTCGCAATGCATTCGTCCTGGGCTTCACGGACACGCAGCAGATGCAGCGCCCGCTCTTCCATGCTCTCGCCCAGACCGATCACCATCGTGGCTGTTGTATTCATGCCGATCCGGTGTGCGGTCTGCATGACGTCCATCCACTCGCGCCAGGAGCCCTTGAGCCGGCTGATCTTGCGGCGGGTACGGTCATCGAGAATCTCTGCACCGCCGCCGGGCAGGGAATCGAGGCCCGCAGCATGGATCTCACGCATGACCTGCTCCAGCGGCAGGCCGGAGACCTCCACCATCTTCATAATCTCCGCCGGTGAGAAGGAATGCATCGTAATCTCCGGGAACCGCTGCTTGATGCCGCGCAGAATATCCGTATAATAGCTGAACGGCAGATTGGGATTCGTACCACCCTGCATCAGAATCTCGGTTCCGTTTACGCTCATGGTCTCGGCAATCTTCTGGTAGATCGTCTCATCGGGAAGCACATAGCCTTCCTCCGAACCGGGTCTGCGGTAGAAGGCGCAGAATCGGCAATATACATCACATACATTGGTGTAGTTAATGTTGCGGCCGATGACGAATGTCGTCACTGGCTCCGGGTGCCAGCGCTTCATAATAATATCTGCGGCAGCGCCCATTTTCTCAATTTCATTGCTCTCGAATAATGTGACCGTATCTTCCAACTGAAGACGTTCACCCTTCAGTGCCTTATCCAGTATAAGATCGACTGCACTCACTGTTGACGGCCTCCTCTTCATCTATGAAGTCTATGAGATAAATACAATTTGAAATAAAAATAGTCCGTTCTCCCATCGTATCACAATCGGCTGTTCTTGAAAAATGTTTCGCTGCACAGGACGGAATAAATGCCCTTGTCCCAGGCAAAATAAACAGCAGTGCACAAAGGCACTGCTGCTTGTACGTTCTGCGAATCTCGCATGCCGGGCAGGTCCGGCGGCGCATCGCCTTATTCCAGCTCGCTCCGGGCGGCCTCCAGGGCCTGCCCGAGATCGGCGATCAGATCATCCACATGCTCTATGCCGACAGAGAAGCGCAGCAGCCGGTCATCCACGCCTACAGCATCGCGGATTTCAGCCGGAATATCGGCATGGGTCTGTATCGCCGGATAGGTCATCAGCGATTCCACACCGCCCAGACTCTCGGCGAAGGCAATTAGCTTGATATGGCGGAGCAACGGCTCCACATAGCTGGCCTCTTTTACCTTGAAGGAGAAGATCCCGGTGTTGCCGGAGGACTGGCGGTTCTGAATGGCATAACCCGGATGGTCCGGCAGGCCCGGGTGGAAGACCTCGGCAATCGCCGGATGCTCCTGCAGATAACGGGCAATAGCCAGGGCGTTGCTCTCATGCCGCTCCATACGCAGGGCGAGGGTCTTCATGCCCTTCATCAGCTGGTAGCTGTCATTCGGCGCGAGCACGGCTCCCAAGGAGTTATGCAGGACAGCCATTTCAGCCGACAATTCTGCACCCTTGGTCACAATCAGCCCCGCCAGCACATCGTTATGCCCGCCCAGATACTTAGTCGCACTGTGAACCACGATATCTGCGCCAAGCTCCAGCGGGCGCTGGAAGAACGGGGTCAGCAGCGTATTGTCCACAATCGTGAGTAGCCCGTGACGGCGGGCCCAGGTACATACGGCTTCGACATCCGTAATCATCATCAGCGGATTGGTCGGTGTCTCAATGAATACAGCCTTCGTGCCCGGCTGGCGGGCCGCTTCCAGGCCATCCAGATCATTCGTATCTACATAGGAGGCGCTGATGCCGTATTTGGAGAGAATCCGTTCCAGCAGCCGGTAAGTACCGCCGTACAAGTCCAGCGATACAATGAGATGGTCCCCTTGTCCAAACAAGGTGAACACTGTAGTCAGTGCAGCCATACCGGAGGCACAGGCGAAGCCGGCATCCCCTGATTCCAGGGCCGCTGCCGCTTCTTCTAGGACAGAGCGGGTAGGATTTTTGGTGCGGATGTAGTCAAAGCCTGTACTCTGTCCAAGCCGCGGGTGACGGAAGGCCGTCGCATGATAAATCGGGTAATTAATGGCCCCGGTGGCGGGGTCCTCCATTGAACCAATCTGTGCCAGTCTGCTCTCAATTCTCAGTTTCTCATCCATCTCCATTGCCTCCTGATTAATTACTTCTATTAAGAATAAGTCAACCTCTTAGATAAATGCCCCGATATCGTAAGGAGTCTCCTGGTATACATAGTAATTGAGCCAATTAGCGAATAATAAGTTAGCATGGGCGCGCCAGACTGCCGGCGGTGTGCGTGTCGGATCATCCTTGGGATAATAGTGCTTCGGCAGGGCAACCTCCAGCCCCTTGGCGATATCCCGGTCATACTCCCATTTCAAGGAGAAGGGATCATACTCCGAATGTCCGGTGACAAAAATCTGCTTCCCGTCATGCGTAGCCACCAGGTACACCCCGGCTTCCTCGGATTCTGCCAGAATCTGCAGCTCCGGGTTCTGCTCAATATCTTCACGGGAGACGTCGGTATGGCGGGAATGCGGAACATGGAACACTTCATCGAAGCCGCGCAGCAGCTTGACATTATTATGGCTCATTGTATGCGGAAACACTCCAAAGCATTTGTCCGGCAGACTCACCTTGCGCACGCCGAAGTGATGATACAGCCCTGCCTGCGCCGCCCAACAGATGTGCATGGTCGAGGTTACATTGTGCTTGCTCCACTCAAAAATCACTTTCAGCTCTTCCCAGTAGTTGACATCCTCGAACTCCAGCTGTTCTACGGGAGCGCCGGTTACAATCAAGCCGTCGAACCGGCGGTGGCTGATCTCATCAAAGGTTTTGTAAAAGCTCTTCAAATGCTCTGCCGAAGTATTCTTCGACGTATGGGAGCTGGGGTGCAGCAGAACAACATCCACCTGAAGCGGGGAATTCCCGATAAGGCGCAGCAGCTGGGTCTCAGTAGTTTCTTTGGTAGGCATCAGGTTCAGGATGGCGATCCGGAGAGGACGGATATCCTGATGGAAAGCCTGGCTTTCATCCATTACAAAAATATTCTCACCGGATAATACTTCTTTGGCCGGCAGGCTGTCGGGAATTTTGATAGGCATTGCTGTTCACTCCTTAACTGAAATGGGGTTCCACTTGGTGGTTCAACCTGAGGCAGGGTAGCGAAAAAAGACCTTTCCCGGGCGAGAAAGGTCATATCATGCAGTCATATGCGCCTCTCTCATCTGCCAGAGAACTTTCGCCGGACGAATAACGCCCTGCAAAGCTTCCGCAAGAATTAGCACCGTGCGTTCACACGCCGGTTGCCGGGTTTCATCGGGCTAGTCCCTCCACCTGCTCTTGATAAGATTTAGCTGTATTCAGTTGAATAACCTTAAGCATCTGAACGATGCTTTTTCTTAAATTTCACTTTAAATCATGAACCTCCTTTTCGTCAAGTCCATACAATGCTGAAGGGGCCTTATAACAGAAAACAATTTCTCTTGTAAGAGCCATATCCCGGCGTTATACTAGACAAGTGTTTCAACCAAGTGGAAACGGCTTTGCCGTCCCTTTAAAGGACGGTACCGTTTCAGCGAGAAATATAAGGATAAGGTATCGTGTGAAACCTATACATTCTTATATTTCAAAAAAAACGGCGAAAAGAAGAGGTGAGAGAACAATGGAAGGCGACCCGGGCTCGCGAATAAGCGTGCAGAATGAACAACCACACAGGATTAACATCAGCTTGCCGGCGGCGGGAGCCCTTTTTCTTCATGCTCTCGGACCGTCTTTTGGCCTTCGTCCATGATTGTACCACCGGCCAAGCTGATTTTTTCCGTGTGCTGAAATTAGCATACCCCTGGAGAAGACCAGGGACATAAGGAGTGAATCAGATGAAAATCCGGCTGGTGAATGCAGGGGTTTTTACGCCTATTGACAATATTGAAGAAACTTTAACCGCCCCTGCCGAGGGGTTCTACTGGATTGATGCGGATGTGGAGGACCTTGTAGAGCTTCAGCCTATATACGGCCTGCATGATCTGGCTGTGGAAGACTGTCTAAGTGAAGAGGATCAGCGTCCGAAGCTGGAGATTTATGAGAGTCATTATTTCATCGTGGTGAACAGCATCCGGTTCGATGATGAGGAAATCTTCCTCCGTGCACTCAACGTATTCCTTGGCAGACATTTCATTATTACCGTTACGAAGCAGAAGATCCATGAGCTGCGTGTCCTGAAGCCCGTACTATGGGAGCAGGAGGTCAGTACGCCTGACCGCTTCCTGTATCTGCTGATTGACCTCGTTGTCGACAACTTCTTCTCGGTCGGTGACCGGATTGAAGCGCGGATCGAGAAGCTGGAGGAAGACATCCTCATGCATACCAAGAAATCGCATCTGAGCGAGATCATCGGTCTGCGCAGTGAGATTCTCTGGCTGAAGAAGATGCTCGGCCCGCAGAAGGAAGTTATCAACACGCTCAACAAGAAGGATCTTCGCCTGATCGACGATCAGCTGCAGAAGTATTTCAGCGATATCTATGAGAATGCGGTCAAGATCTCTGAGACCTTCGAAACATACCGCGATCTCATGGGCAACTTGCGCGAAGCTTATCAGTCCAGTATTGCCAATCGCGCCAATGAAATCATGCGTGTATTTACAGCAATTACTACCATATTCATGCCGCTGACCGTGATTACCGGAATCTACGGCATGAACTTTGACAATATCCCGGAGATCCACACCGAGTACGGCTACTATGGCGTCATTGCCGTTATGGTGACGCTAGGCTGCGGAATGCTAATTATCTTCCGTAAGAAGGAGTGGCTATGAAGCAGAGCGGACGAATACGAGGGACGAAGGCACCGTATACCCGGCTACCGGGACTCGGAGAGCCTTCGTCTTTTTGGTATGTCACCAGTATGTAATGCGTCTGCGCCGATCAGGAATTCCGGTCATCAGGACCGTAGATTGGGACTGATGCAGGCCATCAGACTCAATAATTATTGAGGGGTAACTATCCCTAACGCCGCCGGATGCTCCCGCCGGAAGCGGATGCGGATCAGCCGCAGGCGTTCGTAATACAGATCAAGTCCGTCAGCAGGTACGAAGTTGTCGCCGTAGGCTTTGTAGAGGACAGGCTTCAGGAAGTTGTCGCCGATCAGTTCATAGGCTGTCCAAATATTGTTCTGTTCTTCGGGACTCACCTCTCTCAGCTCCAGGGCAATAAGCTTCTCGGCCGAGTAGCCGTCCTTCTCCAGCTCCTCTACCACTTCAAGCACTTCACGGCGGGAAACTCCGCTAAGCACTCTGAGCTGCTCCATCCCCTGTCCCTCTTCAATCCCCTGTAATAGAACGCGCCGCAGTCTCAGCCGCTCCAGCTGCTTCTTGTACTTAAGCTCCTTCTGCTTATAGTGCCAGGATACGAAGCTCTCTTCGTCTATGGCATGATTCACCCAGCTTAGCGGAAAATCATGCTCACGCTCAGCCGCCGCGGTGATGCTAAGCCAGTCTGCACCATACTGTGAGACTTTGCCTTCACCCACACCCGGGAGCTGCAGCAGCTCCTCCTCCGTGCGGGGAAGAAATGCGCTGATCATGCGCAGCAGTCGGTTGCTGGCCAGGATATAAGGCGCCTTCCGCTCACTGGAGGCCTTCCCTCTGCGCCAGGAGCACAGCTCCTCGAAGATGGCTTCATTCCCGTATTGCTCACTGTAATACTGCAGCTTAAGCTGCTCCTGACTGCGGCTGCTGAGGTTATCGTCATCATGAAATACCCCGTCAATCAGCGGGCGGTAGCCATCCCCCATCTTCACGGCAAGCTCGTGCCGGTATACACACAGCATCTCATTCCACGATCCGCCTTCATACCACAGGCTGTCGCCCGTCTCCTCTTCGCCGGAGAAATCACGCCAGTCAAGACGCCACTGACCCTCTTCCTCTCCAATCCACAGCTGGGCAAAATTCTCTTCGTCCACTCCTGATCTTCTGCACAAACGGTTCATAAATACGATCTGCATATGAATCCCTTCTTTCGTCGTCTTACAGTACGCATGAGCGCTGGCAAGTAGAAACGGCTCTGCCGTCCTTTTAAAGGACGGTAGTTTCAACGAGAAATATAAGGATAATGTATAGCGTGAAACCTATACATACTTATATTTGAACGCAAAAAAAGCACCTCTCCCACGACATTCGTGAAAGAGGTGCTTCCTCTTAAATGCTATACTGTTAAAACCTAGAATACCATATATTACGTAACAGTCAATCTCTTTTTGACAAAATATCCTACTTGCGGTCTAAAGCCAGCTTGGCCAGACCCAGTGCGCCAGACAGACCAGCGTTATCTCCAAGCTGCGGAGGCACAATATAGCTGCCAATCTCTTCATTGAGCGCCGGATGCTGCACATATCCGCCGAGCAGCTCCTGCAGCTTGGCATGGATCAGCGGGAAGAGCTGGCTCTGCTTCATCACACCGCCGCCCATTACGATCTTCTGCGGCGAGAGGATCAGCACATAGTTCATAAGCGCATGAGCCAGATAGTGGGCCTCCATCGCCCAGGCCGGATGATCCGCAGGCAGCTCGCCCGCGGGCTTACCCCAGCGCTTGCCGATGGCCGGCCCCGCCGCCAGACCCTCCAGGCAATCGCCGTGATAAGGGCAAAAGCCTTCGTAGTGGTCCTCAGGATGACGACGGACCAGGATATGGCCCATCTCGGGGTGGGACAGCCCGTGAACGAGCTTCCCGCCTACCACAGCACCGGCACCAATCCCGGTGCCCACCGTGATATAGAGACAACTGTCCAGCCCTTGCGCTGCTCCCCAGGTGTACTCGCCCAGCGCTGCGCCGTTCACATCTGTATCAAAGCCGATCGGAACCCGGAATTGCTCCTCAACGGCTCCAACCAGATTATACCCGCCCCAATGCGGCTTCGGTGTGGTTGTAATATATCCATAGGTGGGGCTGCCGATAACAGGGTCAATCGGTCCGAATGAACCGATTCCGATAGCCTCCACTGATTTTCCGCTGAAATAATCCATTACCTGGCCCATAGTCTCCTGAGGAGTAGCCGTCGGAAAGCTCACCCGGTCGATAATCGTCCCGTCCTCATTCCCGATACCGCATACAAACTTCGTTCCCCCTGCTTCAATCGCTCCCAACAATTTCACTGCAGCGTTCCCCCTTCTCCTGATGCATCCATATGCTGTTGCTTCTGATAATTTCGATAGACTCCTGAGATACGATAAATACAATGATAGTTTCCTGCGCTGGAACTTGCCCGTTGACCAGCCCGTGCGCGATAATGAAGCGTTCTCTTGTCCTATTATACGTATCAAATATACGTATGACAAGCGGTTGACATACAGTATGAATAAGTGATTTGCTGATGAGGCTTAGGCCGAATTGAACGGGACGGGGGTAGTTGGATTTTCTACACTTGCTAATGAACGAATAGCCGATGCTAGAACAACAGTTGGAAAAACAACACTTAATGTTGCCCATTTTAGCCCAAGTAGCTAAAAGTAACATGAATAGATGTTGTTTTTCCACTTATCGCCACACATTTCGTTAGAATTAATAATTTAAGATACGTTATTCCACTTGTTGGTTGCGGGAGCCGGGAACATGCTGCTGCACAGCCTGTTTGCGGTCACGATAGGCCCGGCAGGCTGCTACAAGCCGGGCTGCTGCCGGAAGATGGGAGGCCAGATGGATATGAGCATAAGCAGCCATGATGCTTCCTCCGATGTAGCCTTCAGGCTGGCTCCCCCCTCTGCCCTTACTCTCATAGGCATAGGTCCGGGCTTCCCCGTCAGGATAGCTCATGACGGAGTAATGAAATTCATGGCCGCGCAGACGCTCGCCCTGCTTCAGCAGCAGACAGTCGTGAAGTGCCGTAACTTCACGATACCCGAGTGCCGCCCGGCGTTCCTGCATCACGGTATGCGCCGGAATGATCCCGGCCATCTCATGCACCGTGCCGGTGCGGTCGGTCAGACTGCGGGCCAGCACCATATAGCCGCCGCACTCCGCATACAGTGGCATTCCAGCGTCTGCGGCAGATCTCAGGCCGTCGAGGAATAGCTGGTTCGCGGCAATCACCGCCGCGAATTCTTCCGGGAAGCCGCCGCCGAGATAGATGCCGTCAGCTTCCGGCGGAATGCCTTCACCGCTGAGCGGGCTGAAGTACACCAGCTTAGCACCTTCACGTGCAAGCAGCTCCAGATTATCGGCGTAATAGAAATTGAACGCCGCATCCCGGGCTACGGCAATGAGCGGGCCAGGCCCCGCCGGGCCTGCCTGTGTCTTATGTATCTGAGCAGCGGGGTTACAAAGTTCAGCCGCATATGTAAGAGAGCGAACTTGCTGGTCCGGCATCTGCATGCAGGCAAGCAAGGCTTCTTGCTCCGGCGACACAGGCTGCCCCTGCACAGCAGGAGCGGCAGCCGCAAGCTCCAGCAGCCGTTCCAGATCCGTGCCTTGCTCCAGCATGTCGGCGGCACGCTCGAACAAGGGCGCAAGCTCCCCTCGCTCCACAGCGGGCAGCAGGCCCAGATGCCGCTCCGGGATGTCCAGCCCGCTGTCGCGGGGGAGCCAGCCAATCACGGGAATCCCGCAGGCTGCTTCAATGGCAGCCTTAACTAACCGGTAGTGACCCTCGCTGCCGCAGCGGTTCACCAGAACGGCGGCAATCTGCACCTGCGGCTCCAGCTGCCGGAAGCCCAGCACTATCGCCGCGGCACTGCGCCCCATGCTGCGGACATCGACCACCAGCAGCACAGGGCTGGCGGTCAGGATGGCGATCTCCGCCGTGGATCCGGTCAGTGCTGTGTCTTCCTTGCCGTCATACAACCCCATCACGCCCTCAATGACGGACAGGTCAGCATCCGCCGAGGCCTGCAGGAAATACTCCTGCAGATAGTCGCTTGAAGTCATCCAGGAGTCCAGGTTGCGCGAGGGATGGCCTGTGACCGCAGTGTGATAGGCGGGATCGATATAGTCAGGGCCGCATTTGAAGCCCTGAACCTTCAGGCCCCGCCGGGCAAAAGCGCGCATCAGCCCCAGTGTGACGGTTGTTTTGCCCGAGCCGCTGCCTGTGCCTGCGATGACCAGGCGGGGATGCGCCTGCGGCTCACGGGGGGCTGATCCAGGCTTTTTTTCATATCTGGCTGCATTCCTCAGCTCATTCACCGCTCTTCCCCTCCTTCTCTCCGGGATAGACAATCCGGGCTACGGCGATGGTCACATTGCCGCTCTTGAGCTTAGGCTGCAGGAGCGAATGCGCACCTGAAGACAGCAGCGCAGCAGGTTCACAGACACCGTAAGCCCCGGTTGCCCTGAATACCACCTCAGACGGATGGTCCAGCTCTACTGTATTGAGCTGCTCCGGGGTGTACAGAACCAGCTCCCAGCTGTATTTGGCGCACAAGGCCAAGAGTCCCGCTTCATCCCCCTTGATCCCGGCTGTCGCCACATTCCGCACACTATGGAGCGACAAATTAAGCTCGTGCAGAGTGTGAAGAACCACCGCTTCCAGCTCATCCGCAGACGTCCCGCGGTTGCAGCCGAGTCCAAGCACCAGACTGCGCGGGCGATACACTACAGTGTACTCGGCCAGAGTAGTATCTGCCGGTGCGTCCTCCTCTGGTTCCTCCGTCACCCGGTCGCTTACCACAATCGCTGCGCTGAAGCTGCGTCCGCTATGCCGAAGCTCAGCTCTGCTTGCGAACATAGAGACATGCTCCGGCACCTCAGCACCCGGCGGCAGCCAGTCACGTTCCCCGCTCTCCTGCACAAAGGCTACCGGCTCCCCGTTAACGAGCGCAGCACTAACCCCCTTCATGGAGGTGAAGCTGTCGGCACGCCAGCCGTACTCCCGGCCCAGCAGATCGACAGCGAAGGTACCCTGCACATCCGAAGCCGTGGTGATCACCGGATGGCTGCCCAGCAGCTCCGCAATCTCCAGTGTCAGCCTATTCGCTCCGCCAAGATGGCCGGAGAGCATGCTGATGACATGCTCCCCGCGCTCATCGATGACGATGACGGCAGGATCGGTTCTTTTATCCCGCAGCAGCGGAGCCGTCAGCCGGACAGCCGCCCCCAGTGAGAAGAACAGAATGACCGCCTCATAGCTCCCGAAGAGCCCAGGCAGCACCCCTCTGACCGGTCCGTCAAAAACAGTGATCTCCCCGCTCCGCGCCTCCAGCTCTCCGCTATACTTGGCATAGACAAAGACCTCAGTCCCGCCAAGCCTCCCGCCAAGCTTCACAGCCTGCTCTATCCCGCTGCGCGTAATCGCAACAGCCGCATACCGCTTACTCACCGGAGCCGATTCCTTCCCGGCAGCCGTGGGTGAAGGTCTTGTCATACAGCTTGGAGCGGTGCTGATCGCGGTCCGTCAGCCCGGGGTCCAGCGCCCAGCCGGCCAGGATCATGGCATGCATGGTGATGCCAGCACCTTGCAGGTCCGCCTCCAGCTTCTCAACCGTGGTCCGCAGAATCTGCTGATCCGGCCAAGTGGCCCGCTTCACGACTGCCACCGGGGTCTCCGGGCTCCAGCCTGCGGCCAGGAATTCACTGCTCACATGACCGGCCAGTGATGCACTCAGAAACAGCGCCACCGTGCAGTGATGCTCCGCCAGCTTGCGCAGCTGCTCGCGCTCCGGCACGGGTGTGCGCCCTTCCGCACGGGTCAGAATGACCGTCTGCGTCAGCTCCGGCACGGTCAGCTCTGCGCCAACCGCCGCCGCAGAGGCAAAAACCGAGCTAACGCCCGGTACAATCTCGTAAGCGACGCCGCGTAGCTTCAGCAGCGACATCTGCTCCAGAATCGCGCCGTACATGGCGGGGTCTCCGGTGTGGACACGGGCTACGCTTTTACCGGACTGCACGGCAAGCGTCATCAGCTCCACCTGCTGCTCCAGATCCATGCCCGAGCTCTGAAGCACCTGCGCACCGGGCTTAGCGCTGCGGATCAGCTCCTCGCTGACCAGCGAATCCGCATACAGCACCAGATCAGCGGAGCGCAAGATTCGGCTGCCTTTTACAGTGATCAGCTCCGGGTCGCCCGGTCCGGCACCTACAATGTATACCTTCGACGCAAGCTCAGTCATTTGCTCACCACCATCAGACTCAGGTACTCCACTTCCTTGCCCCGCAGGTCCCGTGCATCGCGCCAGACAGTCTCATAGGGGGAGGTGACCTTGGTTACCACCGAGGCGCGGCCGGACAAGCCCAGCTCATCCAGCACATCCAGCACCACATCCAGCACCTTGGCCACCTTAAGGAACACCACCGTATCATGATGCAGCAGCGCTTCCCGAAGCGCCTCCCTGTCGTCCGTAGCCGGGATGATCCCCACCCGCTGATTGCCGTCTGCCAGGGGCTGCTCCAGCGCAGCCGCCGCGCCCAGCACCGAGGATATTCCCGGAACCGAGACGACCGGCACACCGGGGTGCAGCTCCTGCATCAGCCGGGCCAGATGAATGAAGGTACTGTAGAGATTAGGATCGCCTTCCGTCACAAAAGCCACATCCCGCCCCTGTCTCAGCTCTCCCCAGCATAGCTCTACCGTGCGGGTCCAGCCGCCAGCCAGCAGCTCCGGGTCCTTCGTCATCGGAAAGACCAGTCCGAGCATGATTTTGTCCTGCGGGTCTACATGCAGCTCAATGATTTCATAGGCGTAGGAATTGCCGCCCTTCTTGGTAGCCGGATAAGCAATCACCGGACATTCCCGCAGCAGACGGCAAGCCTTAAGCGTAATCAGCTCCGGGTCGCCGGGGCCAACGCCTATGCCGTATAACGTTCCGAGCGCCCGGGGAGTCAGTCTTTCCTCCAGCTCCAGCTCTTCTGCATCCAGCGGGTCAAATAACGCACTGGCCGCCTGTATCGCTGCTTCTGTCCACAGCGTCCCTGCAGCTTCTCCTGACGATATTTCCTGTCCCTCCGCAGCCTGCTCACGCGGCTCAGTTACATCGGTCTTCATTGCGGGTTCCTCCTTCGTTATTGTCTGATGATTAATGAAGCCTCCGGCCGCTGACCACATAGACGGGATTCATTCCGTCGAACCGGGTCATGCCGAGAATCGGCTTGCCGCGCGACGCCTGAAGCATCGTCACCTCGCAGGCCAGTCCTGCGGCCTTAAGCGCCTCCATGCTGCCATGCAGGGTCTCCACCGTAATCGCCCCAACCACAATCCGTCCGCCGGGCTGAAGCCTCGCAGCGCTATGTTCAATAATGGCCGCCAGCTCACCGCCGCTCCCGCCGATGAAGACGGCATCCGGGTCAGGTAGAGCCGCTAAGCCCTGCGGCGCCTTCGCCTGAATGATTTCGAAATCCGCCCGGAACTTCAGACGGTTCGCTGCCATATTCGGCAGGTTCTCCGCACTTTTCTCCAGAGCGTAGACCCTCCCAAGTCTGGCGATCCGCGCACATTCCGCAGCCACCGCACCCGAGCCGGAGCCGATATCCCACACGACTGCATCCTCGGACAGGTTCAGCTCCGACAGCACTAGAGCGCGGACCTCGCGCTTCGTAATCAGGCCTTTCTCCGGCTTACGCTGCCGGAACTCCCCGTCGGGATAAGCGAACCCGCGCCGCACGGGAGCGGAGACCTCCTGCTTACGGCGCAGGATCACGACATTAAGCGCCGCGAACTCCCTGGTTACCATCTCCTCCAGCGTCCAGAACCGGCAGACTTCCTCCGCCCCGCCAAGACGTTCGCAGACAAACGCCTCATATTCCACCATCCCGAACTCCTGCAAGTAAGCGGCAATGACCGCAGGGGTGTTGTTCTCGTCTGTCAGCAGGGCGATTTTGTGCCTGCCGTCGATCCGCTGGGCCAGTCCCTGAATGGGACGCCCATGCAGACTGATCAGCTCAGCATCCTGCCAGCTGTCCCCGAGCCGCGCGAACGCAAGCTGCACACTGCTATAATGGGGGATCACCTCCACATGCTCCGGTCCGAACCTGCGGACCAGATAACCCGCAATCCCAAAAAAGAACGGGTCCCCCGAGGCCAGCACCACCGTCCGCCGCTCACGCCACACCTCCTCCAGCTTGTCTGTAAAAGGCTTCAGCCCGCCTTGCAGCACGATTTTCTCCCCTCTGTATCTGCCGAAAAAATTCAATTGCCGCTCGCCGCCCAGCAGCACCTCGCTGTTGTTCACTATGCTTAAGCTATCCGGGGTCAGGCCGCCGGCGCCATCCTCACCGATCCCGATTACATAAATCAGGTTATCCATGAATTTCCGCCCTTCCTAGCACCCTGCCCTTCATTGTGATAAGCACCATTTCCACAATCATGCCTCCGTTCATATGCGCCAGACTCTGTTCACAGGCATGCCTGCACAGCTGCTCGAAAAAAGTGTAATTCCCCGCCTCAGTCATCATATCCACGACCTGTGAGGCTGTGTTGGCGGCAGCAATCTCCTGCACCTGCTCCGGGGACGCTCCCGCACCTGCCGCAACGGCTGCCAGAAATCCGAAATCGACGGGCGCGTTCTTAGAGTGAATCAGCATGGCCCCCTGAGCCACCTTGGAGAATTTGCCGGCCATCCCGACGAAGGTAACCTTGCGAATTCCGTATGCCTTGGCATGCTCCAGTGAGAAGCCCACATATTCCCCCATCTGTATAAAAGCTTCCTCCGGAAGCTCTGCGAACATCGCGATGGCGTATTTCTCGCTGCTGCCGCCTGTGGTCAGCACGATCTGCCGGTTCCCCGCCGCAGCCGCCACCGAGATGGCCTGAACCACACTCGCCTTATAGGCTTCGGTGGAGAACGGGGTCACCACGCCCCGTGTGCCCAGGATCGAAATGCCGCCCAGAATACCCAGCCGGGGATTCAGCGTCTTCATGGCGATGCTCTCGCCCTCCGGCACGCTGATGACTACCCTCAGGCCCCGCACTGCACCGTGCTCCTCCAGTACGGCGGATACCGCCTCCTGAATCATCCTCCGGGGCACCGGATTAATCGCCGCCTCTCCGACGCCCACCGGCAGCCCCGGCTTCGTCACCCGGCCAACACCGCGGCCCCCGTCAATCTCCACGCCGGGCTGATCCCGCCAGCTCACCGCCGCCTCGATCCACGCCAGATGTGTCGCATCCGGGTCGTCTCCGGCATCCTTCACTGTGGCACAGCTTGCCGTGTGTGTTCCTGTACGCTGCCAGCCAGTCAGCTCAAAGGCATGACGGAACCCGGCCGGCAGATCAATCTCTACCGCAGGCAGGCTCTCCCCTGTAATGAGCAGGGTGGCCGCACCTGCGGCTGCCGCTGCGGCACAGGCCCCTGTCGTGTAGCCCCTGCGCAGCGGGGGAGCTGGCGTTTCACCTGCGGATTCGGGAGCGGGCAATCCAGGTTTTACAGCCTGCTGTACCTGCTCAGCCGCTGGCTTGAACTCGGGGCAGCTGGCTTGCTCCGGTTGCTCAGTTGCCTGATCAAATCGGGGCAATCCGGGTTCGATAGCCTGGCGTACATGCTCGGCCGTCTGCCCGATCTCGGGGCTGCTGGCTTGCTCCAGCCGTTCAACTGCTTCTGCGGATTCGGGGCCGCCTACTTGCTCCAACTGCTCAGATCCCTGATCGAATTCAGGTCCGGCTGCTTGCTCTACCCGCTCTGCTTGCCCCGCCCCTGCCTCCCCGCTTTCTTGGCCCCGGTTCTGCCTGACGGCGTGACCGGGTATTTCCTTGGTCATGGCACTCCCTCTTTGCTGATGGTCTAAGAATGAATCCTCACAAACTGAACAATCTGCACATCGCTGAAGCCTATCCTCTGAGCGTTCGCCCTGGGCAGGTAACCTGTCTTACTCTCTATATAACCTGATTATACTGCTGCTTCTAAGCAAATCAGGAGATTTTTATACAAATTCTGGATCCATTGCACTTTGTACATTAGTTGAACCCCAAATCCGCCAAAAAAGTAAGTCTGCTGCATTTTGTACATTAGAATTTGGCGGGGGAGGTGTTTTGGAGCTATTATCCACAAATCAAGTGTATAAACTACAGTAGAACCAGATTTCAACTATAAAATCACGAATTCTGTTGTACAGAATACTATTAGAACTAAAGAAGTAAATAATTTGAGATAGTTGTATTCTGTACATTTAAAACCCGCAAAAAGGGAGGATTTCCTCATCTAACTGTAATCTGTACAACTATATCTGCCCAAATGAAGGAGAACACCGATTATAGAAAAGTATAATTGCACGTTTTACAGCTAATTGGCTATTCACTCGTAGATCAGAGCATTTAGTTGTACAGAGTGCGATTAAGCATACCACTTGCACCTTAAGCGGGATATGACAACTCACCAGCCCTACGCTTCAGCGATCTGATTCTCTGATCAAGCTAACCCAGCTCGCCCGCCGCCCGGCGGACTGCCAGCAGACTTAGTGCGTTCACTGCGGCGACCACGATTGTACTGCCGCCTTTGCGGCCGATATTGGTGATGTAGGGAATATCCAGCTTGCGCAGCTCATCCTTGGATTCCGCCGCAGAGACGAAGCCAACGGGCATGCCGATGACAAGTCCGGGCTGGGCGGCGCCTGCTTTTACCAGACGGATCAGCTCCAGCAGGGCAGTCGGCGCGTTGCCGATGACATAGATTCCCCCCGGTGCCTGGGCGCAGGCCTTGCGCGTTGCGATAATCGCCCTTGTGGTTCCCAGCGCCTTCGCCTCGTCCACCACATCAGGATCTGAAATATGTACCCGGACCTCGCCGCCGTACCGCTGAATCCGCTCCTTGGCAATGCCCGCCTCCACCATCCGCACATCCGCTATAATCGGCTTGCCCTGCAGAATGGCGTGAATCCCCGCCTCAATCGCCCCGGGATGGAACACCAGGCTGCGCCCCAGCTCAAAATCAGCCGAAGCATGAATAATCCGCTGTACAATCGGGTACTCCAATGCACTAAACGAATGTTCACCCAGCTCCTCCGTAATCATCTGAAAGCTTAGACCCTCTATCTCCTGCGGCTGTACGGTCACCGGCTTGAACTCTGTCCCGAAATCCACATTCATCCCTCTTCCCTCGTCATTAGCAGCGCATTCTTCACAGCAGCCGTAATCTCGTCAAAAGAATCAAACACCGTTCCGCCATCCCCGAAGGGCAGCCCCGGCCGCATAATCAAAATCACATATAACCCCATATCCAGCGCGGCATGCAGCTTCTCATCCACCGAGCCTTCGGCCCCGCTCTCCTTGGTAATCATCACCCGGGTGCCGTACTGCCGGTATAAGGCCTCATTCATCTCTCTGCTAAAAGGGCCCTGAAGCGCAATAATATTCCGCTGCTCAATCCCAAGGGTCAGACACTTCTCCAGATTCTCCAGACAAGGCAGCAGCCTTACGGTCAGCCGGATATCCGGATCTCCCAGCAGCTCCTCCGCAAAAATCTCCAGCGTTTTGCCGCCGGTAGTCAGCATCACAGAGCCCTTCAGCTCCTTAGCCTTGCGCGCAGCCTCTTCATAGGAATGCACTAGCAACAGCCGGGGATGGCTGTTATAGATAAGGCTCTGCCGCTCGTAGCGGAAGTAAGGCAACCCCAGGGCAGCAGCAGCTTCCATTGCATTAGCATGGGCCTCCAGCGCAAAAGGATGGCTGCCGTCCACCACGGCACGGTACCCGCCCGCTTGCAGCAAAGCGATCATCGCCTCGCGGTCCAGTCTGCCGACGCGGGTGCGGATGCCTGCGGCCATAAGGCGTTCTGCCCCGCTGGGCGTCACCACGCTGGCCTGCAGCGGCAGGCCTTGGCGCAGGAGGCTCTGAGCCAGCTCGCGGGCGTCGCTGGTGCCGCATAACATGAAGATCATCGCGGCTGGCGAAGCGCCAGATCGTCTGCCAGAGCCGCCGCCTCCGTTACATCATGCCGCCCATGGCAGTGATGCTCATGCGCGTGATGCGTGTGCCCATGTTCATCATGCCTGTGATGCGCACACTCGTGATGTGCATGCTCATGCTCCCTATGGCAGTGATCATGCGTATGCCCATGTTCCCCGTGGCAGTGGCGCCCGTGTCCATGTCCCTCATGACTGTGATGCCCATGCCCGTAATGTCCATGCCCATGCTCCCCGTGCTCCTCCTCACCATGATGGTGATGGTGATGGTGATGATGGTGCAAAGAGGCTGCATCGCGGTATTTGCAGTTATCGCAGTTACTGAAGGCACGGCCTTCCAGCGTCTCCTCGATCCGCTCTGTCAGCATATCCGCCAGCAGCGGATGTGCGCCCAGTGTGCCGCCGATCTCCACTTCAAGCCCGGGATGCTCCGCTGCGAATTGCGCCACTCTCTCTGCGAACTGCTGCATTAGCACTCCGGTGAACAGCAGGTACGGCAGAACAATAATTTTGCGCGCACCCAATGCAAGGCAGCGCTCAAGCCCGTCCGGCAGCGAAGGCTTGGCGATGGCAATGAAGCAGCTTTCCACGCTGCGGTAGCCTGTTCTCTCCCAGAGCAGCCGGCTTATTTTATACAGATCGCTGTTGGCATCCGGGTCACTGCCCCCGCGTCCCATCAGTAGCACGATGGTGTCCTTATCCTCTATGGTGGATGCACCGTTCCCGCGCAGGTCCAGGTCCATTCCGCCAGCCACCTTCACCTGCAGGAGTGGAAGTCGTTCTGCTTCCTGAATCCGCTCCAGCAGAATATCGACGGCACGGTCCTGCACCCCCAGCGGACGTCCGTAGATGAACTTCACCCCGGGATATCTCTGCTTGGCTTCATCAATGGCCATTGGAATATCAAGCTTGGAATGCCCCGCCGCGAACAAAATAATCGGCACTACGTATATCTCCGCCGCACCACCCTCAATGCATCTGGCAATTCCGCCAGCGATGGAAGGCGAGGCCAGCTCTATGAAGCAGGTCTCAACCTTCAGCTCCGGCTTACGGGCTGCGAGCCGGCGGGTGAATTCCAGCAGCTCCTCATTTCCCGCTTGAACCCGGCTCCCGTGTCCCACCAGTAATACCGTTCTCATCGTCTGCACTCCTTCTTTGCTGTTATCGTTATCTGATGTATGGGCTGCACTCCCTGTTGCGCTGTCCATCCGTTCCCGGAACGCATGATACCGCTCCTGCTCCCGGCCATGAGCCCTGTAGTCCTCAACTGCGGCAGCTACAGCGGCTACCGCTTGCTCTTCGTCCATCCCTTCACGCACCAAAATCCCTGCATGGGCACCCCGCCCGGACTTCTTGCCGCCGAGATACAACTCATAGCTGCCGCGCGACATTACCAGTCCGATATCATCCAGCACAGCGGAGCTGCAAGCCATCCCGCAGCCGGCTACACTGATGTGCAGCTCTCTGGGCACAGCCATTCCATGCAGCAGGGTGTGGAGCCGGACAGCAGCACTTAACGCTCCGCTTCTGCGCAGCTCACAGAATCCGCAGGTCTTCACCTTCACGTAATCTCCAGGTGTACTTACATTCAGTCCGGCCTCCAGCAGCCTTGCTCCTGCCTCTGCCTCTTCATTCCGGCTGCCGCGCAGCAGGAAATATCCGTCCTTCGTATAGATCAATTGCCCATCGCTGCCTGCAAGCTCAGCCAGCAGCTTCATCTGATCACCGTTGAAGCTGCGGCTGCCGGTTGCGGGAGCAATCTCCAGCTCGAAGGAAGAATCGGTGGATGCCTTCAGGCGACCGGATAAGCTCCGCAGCCGCTCCACCTGCGGAGCAGCAGCCAGGCTCTGCGCAGCAGCCTCTTCCGTCTGTCCTGGTTCCGCTTCGCCACAGCCCAGCGCCCATTCCATCCGAACCGAACCTGATGCTTCTGCACTTTTCACCTGTCCCGGCTCGGTCTCGCTTCCAACATCTGCTGCATCCCTCTGCCCAGTCTCTGCTGCTCTCCCAGCATCCACAGTTTTGGCCGCTCCGGCTCCAGCTGCCCCCTCTGTCTGCCCGGACTCCGCCGCAGCCAGCGACCACGGTTCTGCGGCTGTGCGCAGCCGCTCGTGCGGCTTCAGCGTCTGCGTCTGTGCTCCGAGACTGTACTTGCGCTCATATCCGCGCGGCGTAATCATCAGGTCCTCATAGACAACGGTAGCAGAGTTGCCGACCACCACGGTTGAGAGCATGCCGATCTCATGCTCCAGCATATCCTGCAGCGTCGTTACGACTGTCTGCTGGCGGTCACGGTAGGCGCTTTTGACAATGCCTACCGGTGTAGCCGGATCACGGTAACGCAGCAGAATAGTGCGCGCTTCTTCAATCTGACGCGTCCGTCTGCCGCTGCGCGGATTATAGAACGCAATGACGAAATCTGCTGCCCCCGCCGCTTCCACACGCGCAGCAATGCTCTCCCAGGGGGTAAGATGATCGCTCAGGCTGATCGTGCAGGAATCATGCATAATCGGCGCTCCAAGCAGCGAGGAACAGGACTGGATCGCCGATATTCCCGGGATCACCTCCACCTGTACCCCCTCTGAGCGGCTCCAACCGCGTTCGATCAGCACCTCGTATACCAGCCCGGCCATCCCGTAGACACCGGCATCGCCGCTGGAGATTACTGCAATCGTCTGTCCCGCTTCTGCTCTGCGGACGGCCTCCTGGGCCCGGCTGACTTCTTCAGTCATCCCCGTGCCGACAATCTCCTGGTGCCGCAGCAGCGGCCTGATCAGATCTACATAAGTGGTATAGCCGATGACCGCCTCACTCTCATCCAGCGCAGCCAGTGCGCGGCCGGTAATATGCTCCAGCGCTCCGGGGCCGAAGCCGATAATCAGCAGCTTTCCTTGTTTCTTCATTCTTCTTCCCCCGTTCATGAATAGCTGTGGTTAAGCGCAAGCAGCTTATGCAGTTTGTCCTTGAATTCCCCGGCGGTGCGGGGAGCGCTCTGCCCTGCGGTCAAGCTGGCAGGCAGGCTGAACCATAAGTCAGCCAGCAGCGGCAGTCCCAGTCCGATGGACAATAGCTCTTCCCGTCCCGCAAAAATCTCCTCCGGAGTCCCCGCCGCCCGGCATCTTCCATGCTCCAGCACAATAATCCAGTCCGCCCAGCGGTAGGCCAGGTCCATATCATGCGTAGCCATAACTACGGTTGTCCCTTTATCATGTATGGCTTCAAGCCCCTTCAGCATCTTCGTTTCCGATAACGGGTCCAGATAAGAGGTCGGCTCATCCAATAGAATCAGCTCCGGCTCCATAGCCAGTACACCGGCGAGTGCCGTGCGTTTCTTCTGGCCCAGGCTAAGCTGGTGCATCGGTTTATCGCTCAGATCGGTCAGATTCAGCAGCTCCATGACCTCCCGGCAGCGCGCAGCAATAGCCGGTTCAGCCATGCCGCTGCCGCGCAGCCCGAACGACACATCCTCCAGCGGTGTGCTGAGGATCAGCTGCTGCTCAGGGTCCTGGAAGACCAGGCCCACCTTCCGCCGCAGAGCGGCCAGCTCTTTTTTGGAATAGGATAACGCCTTCCCTCCTTGCACAACCGTACCCTGCTGCGGGCGCAGAATGCCGACGGCATGCAGGAACAGCGTCGATTTGCCCGAACCGTTATGACCGAGTACCGCCGTCTTGCTGCCTGCGGGGATGGAGAACGTCAGTTCATGCAGTGCAGGCTCCTTCGTATCCGGGTAATGAAAGACCACTCCGTCACAAGCCAAGCTAGATTCCTGATCCATGGCCGGCTCCTTTCATATGCTTATGATAAAATACGCCTCAGCCAGCAGCAGCACCGCAATACCAGCATAAGCCTGAACAGTATAGCGCCGTGGCACAGGACGCGCCGTATAAGGCGGGAGAATAATCTCGTCTGTGAAGCCGCGGGCCAGCAGCCCCTGCGATAATCCGTAATAACGGTGCATCGTGTTGCCGAATAGCGCCCCTGCCATGGCCGCAGTCTCCCGCAGTCTGGCCTTGTAGCCCCGGCGGCCTCCGCGCAGCCTGCGGGCCAGCAGCAGACCATGCGCTGCATCACTCAGCAGGAACAGGAAGCGGTACATAATCAGCATCAGCTCCAGGACAATCTGCGGCATCCGCAGCCTGCGCAGCACCTGCAACAGCTCACTAAACGGAGTAGTGAACATCAGGAAGAAGAAACAGCTCATGCAGGCAGAGATTCTGGCCAGCAGCTCCCCTGCCCGCTGAAGCCCGGCCGCTGTAACATATACCTGCAGGTTCAGTCCCGGAAGCGGGAATATTCCTGCCTCTCCCGCTGCCGGATGCCCGAATTCCACGAGCAGCGCCGGTACGCTAAGGGCATAGAACAGCAGCGCTGTGCCGAACAGCATGCCATAAGCACGGAAGGGAATACGGGCCTGTAATACACACCAGGACATCATCCATAGGGTGATTGCAGCCTGTAGTACCGGATGTACGGTGTAAGATAGCAGGAACATCAGGGCTGCGAACGAGCTTTTCCACATCGGGGACAACTGGCGCAGAGCATTATTGTAAGAGAGAACGTCAATCCGCCGGATCACTTGCTGCTATGCTGCTTCGTCCCGCCTTGCTTGCCCTTGAGCAGCCCCAGGGTATAACCGATCACACCGGCACCAATCGCGGCCTGCAATGCAAACAGCATACTCTCCGTCTCACCCGGCAGCTCGGTCAGCGGCTTGAACCACGGCTTATAGTCAGGATTCATTTCGGTAATCACACCTTCAGCCGCATCATCGGCCCCTCCGAATTCCCCATTAACCAGCAGCAGCGGCAGAATGACCAGCAGAATAACAACCAGCAGCATCAACCCATTTTTCCATTTATTGCTCATTAGGCTCTTCCTCCGTTCACCTTGCGTTTCAGCAGCGACAATTCATTCGGGCTATACGATTTCAGCCAGTTCCAGAGCAGTACCGTCAACAGCCCTTCACTGATGGCCAGCGGGATTTGCGTCACGGCAAAGATGCCCCCGAATTTGAGAAAAGATGCCAGAACGCCGCCATCCGCCGCCGGAAACGCCACCGCTAGCTGGAAGGACGTCACCACATACGTACTAAGGTCCGCTACCGCTGCGGCGCAGAACAGGGCCAGCTTCTCGCGGTCCGGCATTTTCATCATCAGTTTATACACTGCATATCCGGCAAAAGGACCCGCCACCGCCATCGAGAACGCATTGGCTCCAAGCGTAGTGATCCCGCCGTGCGCCAGCAGCAGCGCCTGAAACAGCAGGACAATCGAGCCGATTACGCTCATGGGCAGCGGCCCCAGCATTACCGCACCTAGTCCGGTACCGGTGGGGTGGGAGCTGCTTCCGGTCACGGAAGGCATTTTGAGCGCAGACAGTACGAAGGTAAACGCCCCGGCCAGACCCAGCAGCAGCTTCAGCTCCGGATTCTCCCGGGTCATGGCTCTCAGCTTGAAGATTCCAAGGACAAAGAACGGGATAAACGCCGCCCACCAGAACACTGCCCAGCCAACCGGCAGGAATCCTTCCATAATGTGCATCGCCCGGGCCGTCCCCGGTTCGTTCAGCATAAAGTACACCGTAAATCCGGCAACCAGTGCCGCAAAGCTCCACCATCTGTGCTTTTTCATTTGTCACCCTCCATGTTTGTTGATTTCCCATTACAGATCATAAAGCCCAAAAAACCCACCCTATAGGGTGGGAGTGTATGTACGCAGGCAAGTTCGATAGAGCGCGCAACCCGTGGCGAAGCGGAACAAGGTGCTTTTCACCGTCCCATCACTATGGGCCGTATCCTTGTATCCAGCAGCTATAACCGGGGATCACCTTGAAGCACCAAGCTTTCTCCGGTCCATCAGGGCAGAACGCCTCTTCTCATTAACCTATCCGTACACCGCTCCTATCCGCGTAGAGTCGTGGTGTGCGTAGACAAGGTAGGTCTCCTGGCTTGGAATACAGGCGCTGCAGACTTCGTCTTCCCCGGGGGCTTCCCGAGTGACCTCATGAAGTGCAGCTCTTCCATACAGTGGCGGGACCGCTCGGGAGTTGCACCCGATTCCCTGTTATCCCTTGCCGCTTCCGGCAAGAGCACCTTGTTTCATCGCTAATTCATCTCAAATCATAGCTGACAGAGATTGGCCTGTCTGTGATATAAATTGGAAAAGCTCGCCTGCAGCCAATCATGGCTTGTAGAAATTTTATTTGAGTAATATAATTATTAACTATATAACCTGAACGTGGAGGCATCCGATGAAACTTGATCTAACCGAACAATCTTTGCCCGTGTACGAGGCCCTGTCCAGTACCGTGCGCCTGCATATGCTGCGGCTGCTGTCCGATAAGCCCATGAACGTGAAGGAGCTGGCCGCAGCCCTCAAGCTCAGCAGTGCGATTATGACCATGCATGTGCGCAAGCTCGAAGCCGCCGGGCTGATCCGCAGCCATATGGCTCCCGGCAAAAGCGGCCTGCAGAAGATCTGTACACTGGCCGCCGACGGGGCTGAGATTGTTTTTCCGGGACAGGCCCGGACTCCGCGCAGAGGGTACCGCAAGGACATCCCTGTGGGGCATTATTCCGACTTCCAGATCGAGCCTACCTGCGGACTGTCTACGACAGAGAGGGTCATCGGGCACTTTGACGATCCCCGTTATTTCTGGGACCAGGAGCGGGTGAACGCCGGGATTCTCTGGTTCGGCAAGGGGTTCGTCGAGTATAAAATCCCGAATTTCCTGCTGTCGAGCCAGCAGCCGGAGGAGCTTGCCATCACGATGGAGATCGCCTCCGAAGCCCCGTCCGTCAACAACAACTGGCCGTCGGATATTACCTTCACGCTGAACGGACAATCGCTCGGCTTCTGGACCAGCCCCGGTGACTACGGAGACAACCCGGGAAAATACACCCCGGCCTGGTGGCCTGCACTCACCAATCAATACGGCCTGCTCAAGCAGCTGCGGATTACGCAGACGGGCACTTTCATGGATGGGCAAAAGCTGTCGGAGGTCACCCTGGATCAGGTAGGCATCCGCAACAAACAATGGACCTTCCGGCTCTCTGTCGAGGAGGATGCCGAGCACATCGGTGGCCTCACCCTGTTCGGTAAAGGCTTCGGCAATTACAACGAGGATTTGGTGTTTGAGCTGTTTTATACAGATGGCGTGGCAGATTTGCCGGGTCCTATATGAAAGCCAAATTAGGGTGTGTAGAAGGTAGGTAGGTAGGTAGGTAGGTAGGTAGGTAGGTAGGTAGGTAGGTAGGTAGGTAGGTAGGTAGGTAGGTAGGTAGGTAGGTAGGTAGGTAGGTAGGTAGGTAGGTAGGTAGGTAGGTAGGTAGGTAGGTAGGTAGGTAGGTAGGTAGGTAGGTAGGTAGGTAGGTAGGTAGGTAGGTAGGTAGGTAGGTAGGTAGGTAGGTAGGTAGGTAGGTAGGTAGGTAGGTAGGTAGGTAGGTAGGTAGGTAGGTAGGTAGGTAGGTAGGTAGGTAGTAGAGATAGATTAGTTAGACTAATTAGGTTAGTTTTCGTTTCAGCTACTTTTAGAGCTAATACTCCTTATTTCTGCTTAACGCCCACTTTCGGCCGATTCAGGTGCATTAGTGCTCTTCATTTCTGCTCAACGCTCACTTTCGGCCAATTCAGGGGCATTAGTGCTCTTCATTTCCGCTCATCGCTCACTTTCAGCAAATTCAGGGGCACTTATGCCCCTCATTTCCGCTCATCGCTCACTTTCGGCCAATTCAGGGGCACTTATGCCCCTCGCAACATCCATCCAGCCCACTTCCAACCGCACCAAAGGGATTTTTCCCTCTCATTTCCTCATCTAACCCACTTTCCACCGCATCAGTGGGATTTATCCCTCTCATTTCCTCTTCCAGCCCACTTCACGCCGCATTAGATGGATTTATCCCTCTCATTTCCTCTTCCTCCCCCTCTCCTCCACAACACAAAAAAAGCCCCTCCAACTGCCGTATTGTGCAGGTTGGAGGGGCTATCGGTGATCAATTTGTCTCTTCTGGCAAGAATGGCTCCTAGCCTATCTATTCGCCTAATCCCTTGCCGCCGTTAGGCGTGGGCCGTCATTCCGCCACCGGCTGCCACTTGCCGCCGCCCGGCAGCGGACAGCTGCGGGCCTTCAGCCGGGCCACGACAGGAATGATACAGCCGCAGGCGGTACAGGTTACGCCATCCTGCAGCTTGGGGCAAGCCCCGCAAAGCGCAAGCCGCTCGGCATAGACCTCGTCTGAAGCGGTATTGCCGGGGTTGAACATGGAGGACGCCAGAATGCGGGCAATCTGTGCTTCCGTGACCTTGTACTCCTCCCGGCATCCTTTGCAGGCTGAAGTGGTTGTCATGCAGTTCTCTCCTTAGGCTTGTGGAGTGATGGCCAGTACCGTTACCGACATTGGCGGCAGCTCTACAGTCAGCGTATCCCCTTCAAGCTTGAAGGCGCTGAATGCCTGCGGTGTTACAGCCTCCGGCTGCTCAAAGCTATTGTGGGCATCGATGGAAGCTCCGGCCAGCGTCGTTCCGCTTACGGATGCTTGACCAGCCAATCCGCGCAGGGCAAGCGGCAACACTGCCGATGATGCGTGATTCAGGTTACACAGGCTGACATGAATGATGCCCTCAGCATTGACTGAAGCCGAAGCCGATACTTCAGGAATCTCTACGCCCTCGTAACTGTATACCGGGCTGTCTACAGTCAGCTCCAGCAGTTCTGCATCCTGATGTACTTTGTACATGTTGAATACATGGTAAGTAGGAGTCAGGAGCATTTTCTCGCCTTCGGTCAGAATAACTGCCTGCAGCACGTTCACGGTCTGGGCAATGTTCGCCATCCGTACACGGTCACTATGCTTGTGGAAAATATTCAGCGTCAAGCCGGCCACCAGCGCATCGCGGATCGTGTTCTGCTGGTAGAGGAAGCCCGGGTTTGTACCCGGCTCAACATCATACCAGGTGCCCCACTCGTCAACGATCAGGCCCACTCTTTTCTCCGGATCGTATTTGTCCATGATGGCGATATGGCGGGTAACCAGCTCATCCATGAATAGTGCCTTCTTCAACGTTGTGAAGTATTCGTCTGTTCCGAAGCCTGTAGCCGCGCCCTTATGATTCCAGTCCGAATTAGGCAGGGTGTAATAGTGCAGGGTAATTGAATCCATGAAGCGGGTAGCTTCACGCATCAGCACTTCCGTCCAGTTATAATCATCCGCATTCGCCCCGCAGGCGATCCGGTGGATCTTATTGTCACCATAGTTACGTACATACGTCTGATATTGGCGGTACAGATCAGCATAGAACTCAGGACGCATGTTACCGCCACAGCCCCAGTTCTCGTTGCCCACGCCGAAATACTTAACGCTCCAGGCATCTTCCTGGCCGTTCTTCTGACGCAGCTCAGCCATTGGCGAGACTCCGTTAAACGTCAGATATTCCACCCACTCGGACATCTCTTGAACAGTTCCGCTACCTACGTTACCGTTGATGTACGGCTCGCAGCCCAGCATCTCGCAGAGGAGCATGAATTCATGCGTACCGAAATGGTTGTTCTCTACCGCGCCGCCCCAGTGTGTGTTGATCATCCGCTTGCGCTCTTCGCTCGGGCCGATACCGTCCTTCCAGTGGTATTCATCGGCGAAGCAGCCGCCCGGCCAGCGCAATACCGGAATTTTCATTTCTTTAAGCGCTTCCACTACGTCGTTGCGGATACCCTTGGTGTTCGGAATAGGGGAATCTTCGCCCACCCAGATGCCTTCATAGATACAGCGTCCAAGATGCTCAGCGAAATGTCCGTAGATGTTGCGGTCAATCTTACCTTTGCGGATGTCGGTGTTCAGTACAATGCGTTCTGCCATGGGAAGTTAACGCTCCTCTTTAAGTTAATATATTTGTTAATCATTTAACACTTATATTAACATTATAATCAAGCTTCCTCCGGTTCGTCAATCTTTATCTTAACCGCATATCTCTCACTCCCGCATTTCACTTCCCCGCCAAAAATGATATTATGGACACACAAATACAGCATAATTGGAGAGTATGATGATTAGACCTATCAATAAAGATATATCGCTTCTTAGCCAGAAATCTGCGCCGGCCACGGAAAAGGATCTGCCCGTGTTAATGGATCTTGTGGAGACGCTGAACGCCAACTCCGACCGGTGCGTCGGCATGGCTGCGGACATGATTGGCGTCAACAAACGCATCATTGCCATCCGCGTGGAGCAGCAATTAACCCTTTCGATGATCAATCCGGTGATCGTCAAGCGTGCCCGTCCTTATAACACTGAGGAAGGCTGCCTGTCGCTCGAAGGCGTACGTCCTGCGAAACGATACGACTATATTGAGGTAGAGTACCTCGATTATAATTTTAAAAAGCACCGGGATAGCTTTACCGGATTTACGGCGCAGGTTATCCAGCATGAGGTGGATCACTGCGAGGGTATTGTCATTTGAGCCGGGACCTGAGAGCGATAACCTTCAGCAAGACGGCCGCCGAGCAAATTCTGAGGAATGAGACCGATACCCGTACGCTTTTGTCAGAATATCCGGAGTACAAAGAAGAGGTTCTGCTTGAGATCAATGCCCTATCGAGCCAAAAACGCGCCAACCTGATCCACAATCTGCTCGCCAGCTATACCAGCAGCGCCAAAATAGCGAAGAGCAAAATTGTCAAAAGCGGCTTTAATCAAACCACTATCAACGCTTTTCTTCCTAATATTATTAAAGCCCGCTTTGCCATTTATCTGATCGAACAGCTGCAATTAGCGGTGTCCGCCGAATCAGCCTCCGGGCCTGTCCGGTTCAATCTCTGGGACGGTTATATTCTGCAGAAGCTCCTGTTCAAGGAAAAGCTTGTACGAAAGCCTGTATCGCTCCCTCTGTTCCGGGTATGCTGGAAGCTGATTATCCGCCCCAAAGTGCTGATGCCGCTTGTCAATAAACAAGGGATCTACTGCTTCTATTCCCGTACGTTAATCAAGCGCCTGTCCGCTCTGATCGGAGATAAGGAGTGCCTGGAGATCGGTGCCGGTGACGGTACCTTGACGAGATTCCTTAACGATAACGGCACGGCCTGCCGGGCAACCGATGATTATAGCTGGGCGCATTATATCACCTACCCGGATTTTGTGGAAAAAGCCGATGCCAAAGCCGCCCTGAGCAAATACGCTCCTAAGGTTGTACTTTGTTCCTGGCCGGTGCCCGGCAATCCGTACGAGAAACATGTTTTTAATACGGAATCTGTGGAGCTGTATATTGTAATCGGCACAAGAGACCCGGCGATCACCGGTGACTTCGACGCTTATAATAAGGCTAAGCATTTCAGCATGGAGCTGAATGAGGAATTATCCCGCCTGCTTGTGCCGCCCTCTGAGGATAATGCGATCTATCTCTTCACACGCAAACAAGACAGTACACACTCACGATAGGTGAGTATCTACTGTCTTGTTTGGTTTGCTGTCTATTCCGGCCTCAGCCCAGATCCCCCAGCTCAATCTGCACGATCCCACGGTCATCCCGCACCTCGGCGATTCCGCCGATCAGATGCATCAGGCTGCCGAACTCCAGCTCCTGGAACTTGCGGGCCGCCGTATCCCGCTGCAGCTCCCAGAGACATTCGGCCAGCTCGCAGACTACCGGCACATCACAGCGGATCTCCGCCAGCTCCCGGGAGAGATGCAGCATGTCGAGATCCGCTTCAATCTTGGCGCGTACGCCCTTGGGCAGCAGATGCAGGTTCTCAATGACCCCTTCTACCGTGCCGTATTCGGTCAGCAGCTTGGTGGCGGTCTTCTCGCCTATGCCCTTCACCCCGGGATAATTATCGCTGGTGTCGCCCATAAAGCCCTTTAGGTCGATCACCTGCGCAGGAGTGAGGCCCCGTTCTGCCAAAAGCTCAGCCGGATCATACACTTTATAGTTAGAGCGGCCTTTTTTCATAATCACGACCTTGACGCTGTCATTCACCAACTGGAGCATGTCGTGATCCCCCGTCAGAATATAGACCTCCGACTCCCCGCTGTAGCACGAAGCCAGTGTACCGATACAGTCATCTGCCTCGTATCCGACCAGCCCGATATTCGGCACGCCCAGCTCTGCCACAACCTCCTTCACGAGGTCGAACTGCGGGATCAGCTCCAGCGGCGCGTCAATCCGGTTCGATTTGTAGCCTTCGTACTTCTCCGAACGGAACGTGCCCTTGCCCATATCCCAGCAGCAGACCACATGTGAAGGCTCAAACGTACTCACTGCATCGAAAAAATACTGCAAAAATCCATACACCGCATTCGTCGGCAGTCCGGCGCGGGTCTTGCGGATATATCCACCATAAGAGGTAGCATAAAAAGCGCGGAACAGCAGAGCCATTCCATCGACGATCATGACCCGGCCCTTCATTTCTGTTGCTGTGCTCATGTGTAACCTCTCCTTGTATTCCTTAATTTAGGCGTTGCTCCAAGCTTCGGCGTACTGGTCTTCCTTGTAGCCTACGGTAACCTTCTTGCCGTCAGTGACTACCGGACGCTTAATCAGCATTCCATGTGCAGACAGCAGTGCAAGCTGCTCGTCTTCGCTTAAGTCTGCAAGCTTATCCTTCAGGCCAAGCTCCCGGTAGACCTCACCACTCGTATTAAAAAACTTCTTCAGCGGCAGGCCGCTGTGCTTCACCAGCACGCGCAGCTCCTCCACAGTTGGCGGCTGCTCTGCGATATGCTGCAGCTCCAGCTCATGCCCTGCTTCCTTCAGCCATTTTACTGCGCTGCGGCAGGTGCTGCATTTCGGATATTGATACACCTTCAAGTCACTCATCGGCTTCTCCTTCTATATATAAAATATAAAGTGCATATAAATTGCTGCCCGCTGCGGCAGATGTCAGCTGCGGCCAGAACATGTCCGGCGCTTACTTACCGCGCCGACTGCCGGAGCTTCTCCTGCAGCAGCGCCATATCCGGCGGCAGCGGAGCCTCGAACACCAGCTCGGCATGCGTCACCGGATGCCGGAAGGCCAGCCGCACCGCATGCAGCGCCTGGCGCGGAATGGCCGCGTCCAGCTCCGCGATCTGCGCGAGCCGGGCGGCGTCGCCCGGCGGCAGCGGCGCGCCGTCTGCGGTCACCGCCAGCTCTTGCACCTGTTGCTCCTCGCCGTCTGCGGTCACCGCCGGCTCGCCCGCACGCCGCTCCTCTCCAGGCGCTGACGCCTCCGACCGGCTGCCAGCTGCCTGCCCATACAGCGGGTGACGGTACATCCCGTCACCGATCAGCGGGCAGCCGACCGACCCCATATGCACCCGGATCTGGTGGGTGCGCCCGCTCTCCAGCTTCAGCTCGACGCGTGAAGCGGCGCTGCCATAGACCTCCTTGACCTCATACCGGGTCAAGGAGGGATAGCCGTCCGGCGTCACAATCCGCCGGTGCGGCTCCAGCGGGTCGCGGTCGATCGGACCGTCGATATCGCCGCTGGGCAGAGCAGGCACGCCGTGCACGAACGCGGTATACCGCTTGTCCACCGTTCCGGCAATCATCTGCTCGGAGATGTGCTGGTGGCTGTAAGGGTTCTTGGCAATCACCAGCACCCCGGAGGTCTCCTGGTCCAGCCTGTGTACGGGGCGGAAGCGGACCCGCTCGCCCTTCTCTGCCCAGTAATGAACCACACCATTCGCCAGGGTCTCGGTATAATGGCCGTGGGTCGGATGGACAATCATTCCGGCGGCCTTGCTTACCACAAGCAGATGCCCGTCCTCATACAGAATCTCGAAAGGAATCGGCTGCGGCAAAATATCCTCTGACGTCTCCTCCTCCATCCGTATCTGGACCTGATCCCCGCTGCTCACCTTGACGCTGATATAGACACGCTCTCCGTTCAGGGTAATGCCGAGGTCTGTCATTTTGAGCCGGGAGAGCAGCTTGCGGGAGACATCCATCCGCTTTTGCAGGATGGATTTGAGCAGCCAGCCGTCCTCGGACGGCGGCACGATATAGGAGATGGGCGGATAATAGCTGGTCATTTGTTCCGAAACACCTTTTTGCTGCGCAGATATTCTACTTCAGCAATCTCCAGCCGGGTGTTGGCGGCGCGGGCCAGGGCGAAGAAATAGTCGGACAGCCGGTTCAGATAGATTACCGCCTCAGGGTTAATCTCCGCACTGCGGCCCAGCGTCACTGCCCGGCGCTCGGCCCGGCGGCACACCGTCCGGCAGACATGCAGCACCGAGGACAGCTGACTTCCGCCGGGCAGGATGAAGCGCTCCAGCACCGGATTCTCGGCCTGAAGCGCATCGATCCAGCCTTCCAGGCGGGTGGCCATCTCGCTTTTCACCTTATAGCGGTTCTCACTCAGCTTCACGAATGCCAGATCCGATCCGCAGTCAAACAGCTCATGCTGAATCTCCAGCAGCTGCTCGCGGACATCCAAAAACCGCTCGTCTTCCATCAAGCTCCGTGCCTGGCCAACGAAGCAGTTCAGCTCGTCAATGGTGCCGTAAGCCTCGACGCGGACATCGTCCTTGCCTACCCGGCCGCCAATCACCGAGGTCTCGCCCTTATCCCCCGTACGCGTATAGATCGCCATGATACTTCCCTCCTAAGTTGCAAAATCACATAGTAATAGTGTAATCGTTCTTAGGTAGGGTGGCAAACAAAGATCAACATTAAAGACATGTAAATAAAACCCTGAGGAGGAAGTCCGTAATCGTCCTGCCGCACAATTCGCCTCAAGGCTTACGAAAGGTAATGCAATACATCAGGCCCTTGCACACTTCCTTGTACTCTACCTCCAGCATCTCCGGCGGAATCAGCCCAAGCATCTCCGGCATGTCTGCTCCCTCTGCAAAATATCCCTTAACCACCGGCACCTTCCCGTACGTTCCCTTCACCAGCTTCTTCGTCTCATCGGCAATCATCAGCTTTGTGCCCGGCTTCGCCACCCGGATCATCTCCAGTACCGCAGCACGCGGATCACTGAAATAATTGATTCCGCCAACATGGTACACGCAGTCAAAGCTGTTGTCCTGAAAAGGCAGCCTCTCAGCAGTCCCTTGGAACAGATGTGCCTCCAGCTTCCACCGCCGCAGATTGCGCACCGCCTGCTTCAGCATTCCGCTGGAAATATCCAGCCCGTACAGCTCGGCCTGCGCGTTCTTGGCCTTCATGTTAAGGTACGGGAAATTATCGCCGCTGCCCACCGAGGTCTCCAGCACACGCTGACCGCCGCGCAGCTCAAGCGCAGACAGGAACTGCTCTCTATAGCTGCGTTCTCCGCCGAACTTCAACGCGAAATACAGCTTGTTGGACAGCCTGTAGAAACGGGCAATCCGGTTGTACAGCTCCAGGTACTTCCGGTTACTGCCTGCGGCATCCGCTTCCTCCATAAAAGCCAAATACCCGTGCTTCCACGGATATTGCCGTCCATTCGCCGGATTGACCGCCCCCGTACCCTCCAGCTTAAGCTCTTCATATGTATTCGGGTCCCTCAACAGCTGATCATGCAGCATGAATATCTTCCTCTTTCCTTACACTGTACAGTTCCAGCCCGTACTCAGTGATGTTCGTGAATATTCATTATATGCCTACAATTGGAAGCGGACATCAGTCCCGGGTCTGCCGCCGTCTCCGCCTTTGGTCGTACCCCACAGACTTAGGTATACGACATTTTTTTATTTTTTTCGACAAAAAGTAACAACAAAATCAGCTCTCCAGCCGATGATATTCAATATAAGTATAAATAGCTTCACTATATAATGGGGGGGATTCACATGGCTAATGTTGTTCACAAGGCAATTTCCAGGCTCCGGTTCAAAAGCATACGTATGAGAACATTTGCATTCATCCTGCCCATCTTTCTGATCACGCTGGTGCTGGTCGCTCTGTTGTCGTACATGTATTCCAAAAGCATTATCCAGCGCGAGGTTAAGCAAAAAATGAATGTGCAGATATCGGATATTTCTAACGAAATTAATGCGAACTTAAATGTCCACAGCAAGGTTCCCGAGGTTCTGGCAAGGACGCTGGAGAGTCACGCTGCGGAATTCACACTGGATCAATACCGGACGATGCTGTCTAGTGCGCTGAAGGCTAATCCGGATACATATGGTGTGGGTATTTATTTTGAACCCGGACGGTATGACAGCAAGCTGAAGTACTTCTCCACCTATGCCCACCGAGACGGCGACAAAATTGTGACAACCGAGCAGTACAATGACCCCGATTATAATTATCACGGGCAGAACTGGTACACTATCGGCAGAGACCATGCAGCGTTTACAGATCCATTCTACGACACGATTACAGGGACAACGATGGCTACGTTTACTGTTCCTTTCCGGGATACCACGAATACCTTGCTGGGTGTCATGGCCGGCGATATCGATCTCAAGACGCTGCAGAGCAGGATCGAACAGACCAAGGTGGGGAATACAGGCTGGGCGTTCCTGCTGGACAAGCAGGGGAATTACATTGCCGGACCGGATGCCGAGAAGAATATGCAGCTGAAAATAACAGATGAAAAAAGCGCAAGTCTGTCCGCAGCGGGAGCAGAAATGCTTCAGCAGAATCAGGGGATGGTAACCTATGCCGATTCCGGCGGGACCATCCAGATGTATTATGAAAAGCTGCCGGATACCGGCTGGACCGTGGGTCTTGCCATGCCGGAACAGGAACTGTATGCGCCGCTTAAAGGGCTGCTAAGGTCTATTCTGCTGGTTAGCTTTGCAGGTCTTATCCTGACGGTAGCAGCCGTATATCTATACAGCCGCTATATTACCCGTAAGCTGACTCGGGTCAATGAGATGTCCCGGCAGATGGCTGCCGGAGACTTCACCGGGAAGCTGGAGGTAGACAGTGAGGATGAATTCGGCAATATGGCCGGGCATTTGAACCAGATGATTACCAATCTGAGCAGACTCCTGGGGACCATTGCCGATCACTCGCTGCAAGTCGCCTCGACCTCGGAGGAATTAATGTCTAGCGCCAACCAGACCAATCACACCACAGAGGCCATTGTGGAGAATATTCAGGATCTCTCAGCCGGAGCGGATCAGCAGATGCAGTCCACCCGCGAGTCTGCAAGAGCGATGGAGGAGATGGCCGCCGGTGTGCAGCGGATCGCGGAGGCCTCAATGGACACCGCAGCAGCGGCTGGGCGGGCGGCAGGCCAGGCGCAGAACGGGCATTCCATCATTACGGAGGCGGTGGACCGGATGGAAGAGATGGAACGGACCGCCGCAGAGGCTTCCAGCATGATTACCTCTCTTAGCGCACAATCCCAGCAGATCGGCAACATCATTGGTCTGATCAAAGGCATCAGCGATCAGACCGGCATGCTGGCCTTAAACGCGGCGATTGAGGCTGCCAGAGCGGGCGAATACGGGCGGGGCTTCTCCGTGGTTGCCGGTGAGGTGAAGAAGCTGTCCGAGCAGACAGCCGAAGCCGCCGGGCATATCAGCACCCTGATTCTTGAGATCCAGCAGGGCAACCGTGCTGCATCCGATGCGGTGCTGGCGAATGCCGGTGCCGTTCAGGAAGGCTCGCGGATGGTAGGCGAGGCCGGGCGTCTGTTCACGGATATTCTCGGCGGCATCGGCGAGATTAACACCCAGGTTCATGAGATGTCTGCTTCCTCCGAGCAGCTGCTGGCCGGAACCGAGGAACTAACCTCCTCGGTGGCGGAGATGGCAGAAGTGGCCAGGCAGGCGGCAGAGCGTTCCCAGAGCGCTGCCGCAGCCTCCGAGGAGCAGCTCGCCTCCATGGAGGAGGTAGCCGCAGCCTCTACCGAGCTGGCGAAAATGGCCGATGGGCTACAGCAGGCAGTGGCCACGTTCAAGGTTAACTAACATGCATGTATAACCCCCTGATAGGTCCCTTTGGACTGGCGCAGGGGGTTATTTATATAGATTCGCTCCCCTTCCTCCCCTTCAAAAAAGCCACCAGCTCGCGGTTGACCCGCTCCGGCTGCTCATGATTCACGCCGTGACCGGCGTCCGGGATGACCGTATAGCGGAACCCGCCAGCGTCCAGTGTTCTGGTGAACTCCCGCTTCTGCTTCAGCTTATAATCTCCCAGCAGGAAGTATAGCTGATCTTGGAACGTAACCGCTTTCTCTTGTTCGTAGGGCTGAAGCTTATGGGCGAACATCGCCTGCTGGTTATGATTCTGCATTAACAGCACCAGATGCTCCCCGACTTCGGGATGCTTGTCGAACAGGCCTGAGGCCGGGGAGCTGAGCTTGCGGGCTGCCTTGAGCAGATTGCTGCGCGTAGGAACAAGAATCTCCGGGAACATCATCATCAGCGTATGTATCATGCTTTTAATTGGAGAAATGATTATTCCTCCCTCCATACAGACAGCCTTCAGCGCTCTTCCCGGCCCGTTCACCATGTAATTGAAGGCCATATATGCTCCGTTTGACACTCCTGCCACACAGAATTGGTCAAGCTTCAGCCCATCTGCGACCTTGTTAATCCAATCCACCTGGTCAAAGGTCCGTTTATGGAACAGCTCACCTGGAACACTCTTCCCCGGTCCTCCCAGCGTATCTATCGCAATGCAGCGGAAATGCCGGGACAACTCCTTCATATTCAGCAGCCACATCACGGCCGAATTATCGCCTACCCCGTGTAATAGGAGCAAGGGCGGTGACTCCGGCTCTCCCGCTGTTATACAATGAGTTGTCCCATAAGGGGTCTCCACATCAAGCTCCTGGAATTCCGTCCCCCACGCGTCAAGAAGTTTGTTATAGGACCTTAGAACCTGCTCTTTGCCGGCCTCGCTTTTAAATACCTTGATCATTTTCATACTCCACCTTCCGGTACTTCATTATTCAAAAAAAACGGACATCTCCCAAAGGAAGACATCCGCTTGATATAATCGTGCCGTATTAATTGCTCTTGCGGTGGCGGCCTCTCATATACTCATTAATCTTGAGATCCAGCAAGCTGCTGATTGCTATTACATTATCCGAGGTAAAGGACTTCTCCTGCATAAAGAGCTGTTCCATTCTGCTGCGGAGCATCTGAATTTCATCTTCCAGCGAGAGCCTGCGTGCATTCGCATCTTCTCTGGCAGGAGGTCGCCCGCTTCCGGAGCCACATTTCCCGCCAAAGGAGGATAAGTAATAATCTGCGCTCAGCACAATCACCCTTCCTGATAAAAGTATTGCGCGTCATCCAGATAAGAACTGTGTGGTTCTATGCAACCAGATATGAAGCGCCTTTATTCCCGGAATAAGAGGTCCATGTAAGTGTATTACAGGTGTTTCTTGTCCTTAGAGTAAAATAATACCATATCAGAAGGTGATCGGCTATAGTTCTATTTACTTCTTTGTCGAGCCTTGTCAGGCCCCTTCCCGGGCCAGCTGTGAGACAAATGCCCCAATTCGCTCAACCGCTTCATTCAACTGGGACACCGAGGTGGCATAGGAGCAGCGCAGATAGCCTTCTCCGCCCAGACCGAAGACACTTCCCGGAACGGCGGCGACCTTATATTCAAGCAGCAGACGCTGGGCGAACTGGTCGGAGGTCAGGCCGGTGGCCTGGATACTAGGGAATGCATAGAAGGCACCCTGCGGCTCATGACACTCAAGTCCCGCCTCCCGCAGCCCCTTGACAATCAATCGGCGGCGCTGGTTATAAGAGTCTGTCATGCGGTCCTTCTCTTCCATTCCGTTGGTAAGGGCCTCCAGCGCAGCCACCTGACCCATCGAAGGCGCACACATGACGGTATACTGGTGAATCTTCAGCATGGCTGAGATCAGGTCCGGGTGACCGCAGGCATAGCCCATCCGCCAGCCGGTCATGGCGAAGGCCTTGGAGAACCCGCTGACCAGGATCGTCCGGTCAAGCATCCCCGGCAGCGAAGCGAAGCTGACATGGTTGCTTCCATACGTAAGCTCGGCATATATCTCATCCGAGATGACGATAAGATCATGCTTCTCTACCACCTTGGCAATCGGCTCCCAATCTTCACGGCTCATGATGGCACCCGTCGGATTGCTTGGATAGCAGAGAATCAGAATCTTCGAGCGCGGGGTAATCTTGGCCTCCAGATCCTCGGCAGTCAGCTTGAAGTTATTCTTCCCGAAGGTCTCAATGCCTACCGGAATACCGCCGCCGATAGCCGTAATCGGAGAATAAGAGATGTAACAGGGCTCGGGTATCAGAATCTCGTCTCCTGGAGAGATAAGGGCACGCAGAGCCAAATCAATGGCCTCGCTGCCGCCGACTGTGGCGATAATCTGGTTCGCCGGATCATACTTCACGGCGAAGCGGGTCTCCAGATACTCGGCAATCCCCTCGCGGAGCTCGGGCATTCCGGCATTGGAGGTGTAACCGGTGAAGCCTCGTTCGAGCGAATAGACGCAGGCCTCTCTCACATGCCAGGGCGTCTTGAAGTCCGGCTCGCCGACACCGAGCGAGATAATATCCTTGCTGCCTGCCGCCAGATCAAAAAACTTGCGGATGCCCGAAGGCTGAATCTGCTGGACCAGCGGGGCCAAATAAGAGTTCATCGACTTGCCTTTATCTCCTGTGTGCTGAGCGTTATTAATGATCATGACATTACATCCTTCACGGAGATATCATCAGACGGTTGTCTTCCTCATGCTCTTCAAAGATGATACCGTCCTGTTTGTATTTTTTGAGCGTAAAGTTCGTCTTGGTAGAGAGCACAGCATCAATCGGTGACAGCTTCTCAGACACAAAATTAGCGACCTCGCGCAGATTGCGCCCTTCCACTTCCACCAGCAGATCGTAAGCGCCGGACATCAGATAGACGGATTTAACCTGCGGATACAGATAGATCCGTTCGGCAATGCCCTCGAAGCCGCGGCCCCGTTCCGGGGTAATCTGCACCTCGATCAGCGCCGTCACCCGTTCATCATCGACTTTGTCCCAATTGACCACCGTCGCGTATTTCACAATGACATGATCCTGCTCCATTTCAGCGATCACGGTCTTCACATCTTCTTCCTCCGCACCAAGCAGGGTCGCCATTAATGCCGTTGAGCTTCGCGCGTCCTCCTTGAGCAGTTCCAGCACTTTCCTCTTCAATTCATTCATTCTCAGGGCCTCCTGCAAAAAAGAGTTTAGTATTAATATGACATGAAAAGTACCGTTCTGCAAACAAAATAACCCCGCCGAGGCGGGGCTATTTGACTTATTCCCTTTATATTTTCTCCTGCATGGCCGGGTAAGCGCTCTAATGCTTCACAGGGCCATCGCCAGGGTTACATATAATAGGAACCGTTATGATGCTGCTGGACGTTCGGCTGATGCTGCGAAACATTCGAGTTCTGGTTATAAGCTCCTGCCCCGCCTGTTTTCTCACGCACGAACTGCTGCAGCTTCTGCTGGGTCTGCTGGGCACTCTGAATCTGCTTGTCCACATCCTGGCGCAGCGCTTTGCCCGGAACGGTGTACATGTTCATTTGCGACATCTGCATATACAGTTCTCCCTGAATTCTGAGGGTATCCATGGTCAAATCATTGAATACCCGTCTGACGGCGGGACAATTCGATTCTGTAGCTGCTGTGGTGTACTCGCGGACTGTCCGCTTCAAATCGGCCAAAATCGTGTAGAGTAAATCTTCATCCGCCATAAACGGCGTTCCATTCTGTGCGTACACGGTAAAACCTCCTTCAAAGTTTGTGGGTTCTGCCTGTTATTGCGGCTGTGATGGTGCGTACTGCTGATGCTGATGGAGCAGCTGGACCAGCATATCCATGTGATGGGTATGACTCTGAATCTGCTGGATGCAGATCCCCTGCACGGCAGAGTTCTGAGTGGTTCCGGCTGTAGCCGCGAGCTGCTTAATCAGCAAATCCTCATTGGAAATGGAATCGGCGATATACTCCAATTCTTTTCCGCTTAGTGCCTGCATTTGGTTAGATTGCATGTTCGGTAGTCCCTCCTTCTGGTTGTTCAAGCGTTCCTTAGTATGCTTCCGGGGAAGGCTGTTTATGTGCCGGAAGGTACATTCAGCAAGCTCACACTTAATGAATAATCCTTAGGGTCTTGACGCATGAGACTCTTCAATAGTGCAAATAATACTACTCTGAATGACATAAAGGAGCGAACAGATCTATGAAACTCGTCAGCGGGCAACTGCCCTGGGAACACACACTGCCTGAGCCTCCGGTATATCCGGTGCTTGAGGAAGATATAACCTGCGACTGTCTCATTGTAGGCGGCGGGATGGGCGGAGCGATGATGTCTTACCGCATGTCCCTCAGTGGAGCAGATACCGTTCTTATCGATAAAAGAACGATCGGTACCGGAAGCTCCCACGCCAATACGGGACTGCTGCAGATCGCCAATGACAAGTCGCTGACAGCTTGCATGAATACTTTCGGGGAAGAGAATGGCGTGTTGTTCTACAAGCTGTGCCAGCAGGCCATGCGTGCGATTCTTGCCCTGCCCGGGAAGCTGGACATCGATCCGCAGATCATCGAACGCACCAGTCTGCTCTATGCCAGCGTCCCGGAAGATGTGGATATGCTGAAGCAGGAGAATGAGAATCTGATCAAGCACGGCTTCGATTCGGAGTTCTGGGAGGCGGAGAAGATCCGCGCCCATTACGCCTTCTCCAAACCAGGTGCGCTGTATTCCAAAGGAGATGCGGAAACCAATCCGCTGCGCACCGTACACAGCCTGATTCATAAAGCGCACTCCGGCGGGGTAAGGGTCTATGAGCATACCGAAGCCCTTCATTATGAGTACAATCCAGACGGCGTAATCTGTCATACCAGACAGGGGCGGATTGTTGCAAAGAAAGTCGTCTTTGCTATGGGGTACGAGACCCAGGAGATGAAGAAGGACCGGGGAGCAGAGCTGATCAACACCTATGCTATTATGACCGAGCCTCTGCCGCATCTTCCAAAATGGCATGAGCAGAGCCTGCTCTGGGAAACGGCCCGGCCTTATCTGTATTTCCGGACTACTCCTGAAGGCCGGATTATCGCCGGCGGCAAGGATGAGCAGCTTACCAGCGTGGAGCGGCGTGAGGTAAGGGTCCTCTCCCAGTGTGAGCGTCTGGTCGAGGAGCTTACGGCCCTGTTCCCGGAACTTCAAGGAATCAAGGCCGAATATTCCTGGGGAGCGGTCTTCGGCTCCACCCGTGACGGACTGCCTTATATGGGGCCGCACCCGGAATTTCCGCATTGCTACTTCATTGAAGGCTATGGCGGAAACGGCACGGTCTACAGCATGATTGCCGCCGAGCTGCTTGCCGATACGCTGGCCGGCAAAAGCCGTCCGGAGCTGGAGCTGTTCTCGCTGACCCGGTCGGCCAAGCCTGCGCCCTCCCCGGCGATACAGCCTTAGAGCTGCAACACAGAAAGGGATGCCCGCATAGCCTGATGGCTGCGGAGCATCCCTTTTACATGAGAACAATATAGAATAATAGCTTATTGCGCTTTTACAAATTCAGCCGACTTAATCCCTGCCTGACGTCCGAAGATAATAATCTCGGCTACCGAGTTACCGCCGATGCGGTTCTCACCGTGCAGCCCGCCGACCACTTCTCCTGCCGCGAACAGGCCCGTAATCGCCTTGCCGTCTTTGTTCAAGACCTCAGTGTTGGTGTTGATCACCACTCCGCCCATCGTATAGTGAATTCCAGGGCCGATCTGAATCGCATAATACGGAGCACCGGACAGATCATTATCCATACCGGTTGTTCTGCCGAACTCGGCATCCGACTTACTTTTCACCGCACTGTTCCATGTTTCCACGGTGGTCTTAAGTGCAGCGGCTGGAACCTTCATCTGATCCGCCAGTGCCTCGATGGTATCTGCGGTCTTGACTACACCCATCTTGATGTATTGATCTACCGCCTTTACACGGGATTTCACTCCGGCGTCGAACACGAGATAAGCGGATTTCTCAGGAAGTGTATTAATTGAAGCCGTCACCTTGTCACGGGTATCCATCTCATTGCCGAAGCGCTTGCCCTCAGCAGATACAAGAATAGCCCCTTCTCCCCGGACCGCTTCACCGATCAGGTAGGATTTCTCCTGCTGTACAGTCGGGTGAACCTGAATCTGATCCAGGTCCACGGTAGTTCCGCCGACCTTCTCAATCATGGCAATGCCGTCGCCGGTGCTGCCAATCTGGTTGGTCGTTACCAGTCCTTGCAGATCCGGGCGAACCTTGGCAATCAGTTCCTTGTTGGCACCGAAGCCCCCGGTGGTTACGATAACTGCTGCTGCGCTGATCGTTTTGTCATCAGCCTGGTTGAACAGCACCTTCACGCCGTTCACCTTACCATCCTGTACCGTAAGCTCCTTCACATCCGCATTGACGAACAGCGGAATTCCCTGCTCCTGAACATTGCGGACAAGTCCTGCTACAAGATATTGTCCCACGGCCGAGCCGTCCTCCGGACGATGGGTACGCTTCTCCTTCATACCGCCGGTAATTGTAATATTGTTCAGGCGGATTCCGATGGAATCGAGCCAGTCAATGGCACCTGCGGATTGATCCACGAAGAAGTGCAGCAGCTCCTTATTGTTCGTATCATGTCCGCCCTTAAGGGTCTCTTCATAGAACAGTTCGTTGCTGTCTTCGATGCCCTGCTCCTTCTGGAACTTGGTCTGCGAAGCATTCATCCCTGAGGAGGATTTGGTTGTATTGCCGCCGGCTACCGGCATTTTCTCTAAGATGACCGGGTTCATGCCGGCCGCTTTGGCTTCCAGCGCAGCAGACATTCCAGCACCGCCCGCGCCGACGATGACGATATCATATTTATCCTTTAACTGATCATATGGAGTATAGCTCGCTTCGGATGCTCCCGACACGGCCTCCGGCTTCTCAGTAGGTGCAGTGGTTGCTACCGGCTCTGTAGCCGCGCTGCCCGCTTCCTTGCTCTCATTCTTGCTGCTGCCCGCATTGTTGTTTCCGCAGCCTGCAATGACCAGCATCACGGAGAGAATGAGGATAAGCGCCGCTGTTAATCTCTTATTCATGTGAGTTGTGCCCCCTTGTGCATATTTTCACAATTATCATAGCGCCAAAGAAGCGGTTTGTGGAACCTTCCGTAAATTATTAAAGAGTTTTGTAACTAAAGTAAGCGGGTATGCGGACCTTAAATGTTCACACACCCTCCTCCTCCTTCACCTCATAAGGCACATCCACGATAAAATGTGCTCCCGGCCCGCAGCCGGCGGCAAGCTCAAGATGACCCCCCAGTTTGTCTACACTTTTCTTCACCAGATATAGGCCGATTCCCCGCTGTTCACCCTTGGAGGAGTAGCCCTGAACGAAGATCTTATCCCCCAGACCCGCCGGAATTCCCGGACCGTTGTCGCTAACCTCGCATAGCAGCCGCCCTTCTTCATATTGAAAAGCAAGCTCCACCCGCTTCACGGGTTGCTCACAGAGCTCCCCCAGCGCCTCCAGAGCATTATCCAGCAGATTGCCGGCAATCGTAATCAGCTCATGAATCACCTGCGGATCAGCCGGCTCCGGCAGATAGCTGTCTCCGGTCAGCAGCAGCTCCATCCCCGCTTCGCGTGCCCGGCTCAGCTTCCCCAGCAGAAATCCGGCCAGCACCGGGTCCTTGATCTGTCTTGTGATCGACCCGATCTCCTTCTGGTAATTGCTTACCGTTCCCAGAATATATTGCTGCAGCTCATCATACAGACCCATATGCGTCATGCCCATAATGACATGCAGCTTGTTCATGAACTCATGGGCACCGGAGCGCAGCGCTTCTGCATAGACCGAGACTCCCGACAGCTTCTCTGCCAGCACAGCCAATTCGGTTTCATCCCGGAAGGTAGCAATCGCGCCAACGATGTTCCCATTCACCCGGACTGGCAGGCTGTTCACCAAAAGAGAGCTGTCTCCCAGCTCCAGCTCCCGGTCCTGTATCCCCTCTCCCTCAGCCAATACCTGCTCAAGACCCAGCTCCGGCCAATACTCGGCAATCTGCCGGTTCATGGCGCTCCCGCCAATCCCCGCTGCCCGCAGAAGCCGCTGTGCTTCCATATTAAGGATGGTAATCCGCGCCTCCTGATCTACGGCAATAATTCCCTCACGCGTGGATTCCAGCATCGCACTGCGTTCCTGGAGCAGCTTGGAGATGTCCTCCGGCTCCATCCCGAACACCATCCGCTTGATCCGGGCCGCCAGAATGAATGCTCCTCCCGCTCCCAGCAAGGCTCCCGAGACCAGAATCGCAATAATCGTCCACTCATTCATCAGGACCAGCCGCTCGACCCGCTCCAGGGACAGACCGGCAATGACCACACCCACCTGATGCCCCCGGTTGTTATAGACCGGCACGAAGCCGCGCAGGGATCTGCCGAGCGGACCGGCCCCTTCGGAGATGCTCTCCCCTCCGCGCAGCGATATCTCCTGGCCGCCTCCCGCAAAGGGCAGACCGACCAGCGAAGCATCCGGATGAGAATAGCGGATTCCCTTCATATCTGTCACGACCACGAACATAATATCATTGCGGCGGGCGATCCTTGAGGTGTAGTCCTGAATCTCCTTGCTGTTGCCCTCACTGAGTCCCTCAGAGACCAGCGGAATCAGGGCGATGGTACGGGCAATCGTAATCGCCTTATCCTCCAGCGCCTGCCGGGTCTGCGGAATAATCTGATTCCGGAAAATAAAATATAAAATCAGCAGTACCAGCAGGACAACGGCAGACACCATGACGGCAATCATTGTGCGCAGACTGTAGCTTTTTTTCCTGGCCACTGGTGCGAAGACCTCCCTTCATGTCCCATATTCCTATACCATTCGAACTATATTATTTGAACTAGAATTTGTAAAGCTACTCCAGAGTGATTGTTTCTGGGGATGGAACTATGCAGCAAGCCCAGCCGTTCTGCCGGAGACAGGAGGGCTGGGCTTGCTGGAATGAACTTTTCACAACTCTTGTATAGACAAATAGATGATAGCTTACTGCTTCTTGGCCTGTTCCAGCGCCTGGGTCACCGCTTCAATAATTCCGCCGCTGGAGCCGGAAGCCCCGGAGAGGGCGTCTACGCCTTCTGTGGTTTGCTTTTCAATAATTTCAGGAATCGTATTCTCTACAGCCGCATCGATCATCGCCTGCGTCTCCTTATGCTCCTGTACGGTGATGGCGTCGATCTTCTCATCTTTGATCTCTACCGCCACTTTAATATCACTCTTAACCCCTTTGCCTGTTCCATCATATGTCCCGTCCACATACTTGCCGGAAGATGATGAGCATCCAGCTGTTAGTACTGTTGCAGCCGCGAGGGCAGAGAACAGCAAGGTTTTTGTCCACTTGTGCATGAATAATTCCTCCTTCTGAAAGTTCCTATTTCTTAAGTGCCTTCACAGCTTCATCCGCTGCGATCCGCCCGAAGGTAGTGATGTCTGCCAGTGCATTACCGCCCAGACGGTTCGCGCCGTGTACTCCGCCGGTTACTTCGCCCGCAGCATACAGCCCGGCAATGACCTGATCCTTGGTATCCAGCACCTGAGCCTGGGTGTTAATTGCTACTCCGCCCATGGTATGGTGGATTCCCGGTGTTACCTGAATTGCATAATATTTACCCTTTTCAAAAGACAGCTTAAGATCCGGCCGTTCAAACTCTGTATCCTTGCCGGAAGCAACGAAGCCATTATACGTTTTCAGTGTATCCGCAAGCGCTTTGCCATCTACACCAATCTGTGCCGCCAATTCTTCAGGTGTTGCCGCTTCTTTGACCAAATCCATTCCAAAGTAAACCTCAGTTGCCTTCAGGTTCGCACGCAGCTCATCATTGAAGATCAGGTAAGCTACTTTACCGGATTGGGCCAGAATATTCTGGGACACGACATCGCGGGTCAGCAGTTCATTCGTGAATCGCTTGCCTTCGCTATTGACCAGAATCGCACCGTCTCCGCGTACCCCTTCCGTGATCAGCACGCCTTGATTAGGAATGGTGGTCGGATGAATCTGAATCTCCTTCATGTCTACAAGCTTGGCACCAATCTTCTCTGCCATCGTTGTACCATCTCCGGTTGCGCCCGGGTGGTTAGTGGTAGAGAACCCTTCCAGCTTCGGCTGATACCCCTTGATCATGTCCATGTTAGCTCCAAAACCGCCAGCCGCCAGGATAACGGAATTCGCACTAATCGTGTACTGCTTGCCATCCTTATCCGTCACCTTCACTCCGGTAACCACGCCGTCCTCGTTCTTGACGATCTCATCGGCAGTCGTCCGCAGGCGCACATCAATCTTGTACTCCTCCAGCTTCTTCTTCAGCGCGACTACGATGAAATTCCCTGCCGCTTCCCCGCCTGCCGGACGGTGAATCCGGTTCACGCTTGCCCCGCCTGCGCGTCCCACTTCAGACAGCTCGGCTCCATTCTCCTTCAGCCACTCCACCGAAGCCGCCGCACCGTTCGTAAGTGTTCTGACCAGATCCGGGTTGTTCAGGTTCTTGCCGCCCTTCATAGTATCCTCGAAATGCAGCTCCGGACTGTCTGTAATGCCAGCCGCTGCCTGATAAGGTGTTCCTGCCGCATTCAATCCGCCTTCCGCACGGACGGTGTTGCCTCCAAGCATAGGCATTTTTTCGATCAATATCACTTTGGCTCCCTGATTATGCGCTTCAATGGCAGCAGTCATTCCCGCGCCGCCGCCGCCGATAATAACAATGTCCGTAGACTCCCCTTTGGTGCTGTTACATGCAGGCAATACCACCAGACTTGCCAGCAGCAACCCCTTGCCCAGCAGACTTCCCCATCTCTTTCTGTTCATTCAGTTCTCCTCCAATTGTTATTGTGCATATTTTCACAATCATCATAACCTGAAGGAGCCCTGACAAGAATATTTAGTAATTAAAGAAATGATAAAGTAAATAAAGGTAGTGAATTTGCTTGAATGTGTTTATAGATTTATAATTGGAGCTTATACAACCGTATCACTAGGAGGAACAGAAACTATGGAAAAAAGCGAAAAATATTGGCTGGCCGGTGCTGTTCTGGCAGCAGCCGGTGTCTCCCTGATGAGCTACACCGCGAGCCGCTATACTTCATTCAAAAGAGTAGTTACCCGAACCATCCATCTGGAAGATATCGCCGCTCTGGAAATTACCCGCCTATCTTCTGTTCCCGGTGAACAGAAGGATATTGTGCTTACTGAGCCGGAAGCGATTAAGCGGATCTACGATGATTTCTCCAGCGTCCGCCTGATGAAATCCGCCCGCAATGTGAGCACAGACAACAAGTACAGCTATTACATTACCATCGTCCAGGCCGACCGGAAGCAGCGGTTCGACATTATTTTGAAGGGCAAGCATCACATGATTATCTACGACAATGACATGAACAACCCGCACCTGGTAGCCTATAAAATCATTAACGAGTTCAGTCCGCTCGCTCTGCAGCAGGCCTTCGATTGATTCTGCGCACGCTTATGTACGGCATAGCTTAATAACCTTCACAGCTAATGTGACGGCTATATGGAGTCATGGAACGCCTGGGGCAGCCTTGGGACACCTTGACTCCGTTTTATTTTAAGAGAACGCTCATAGATATTTACGGATAAGTTCATGCCCTTCAGGTCTCACCTTATACATATACACCGGCCTGCCTACCGCCCCGTAGCTAAGCTCCATTTCCAGAATACCTGCCTCCGTTAGAAAAGCCAGATATTTGCGGACCGAGATCCGCGAGATGGGCGCATGACTGCTGATATCCTCCGTGGAGAACACCGGGCTCTCCAGCCGGTTAATTGTGCTCCAGATGCTCTCCAGTGTGCCTTCGGCAAGCCCTTTGGGCAGCGGCAGGGCAGCGTACTTCTCCTCTTCCGTCCCGAGCGAATGCCGCAGCAGCTTATCCAGCTGCTCCTGGCTTAGATGCTCCTTGTGCATCAGCTTATAATCTTCACGATACGCCGACAGTGCCGCCTGAAACCGGGCAAACTCAAACGGCTTGATCAAATAATCCACGGCCCCGTTCTGCAGTGCCTTGCGGATGCTCGCATTATCACTGGCGGCGGAGATCACAATGATGTCCACCTTGCTCCCCTGCTCCCGCAGAGCAGAGAGCAGCTGCAGCCCGCTGACACGAGGCATATAAATATCCAGCAGCACCAGATCTACCTGCTGCTCCTCCAGCATAGTTCTCGCTTCATCCCCTGTCGCCGCCCAGCCCGCATACTCAAAGCCCGGAACCTGCTCCAGATAATGCCGGTTGAACTTCGCCACCATCGGGTCATCTTCAACGATTAGTACTTTAATGTTCATGGGGTCTCCTTGTCTTTTGTGCAACTATAACTACATATAACTACAACTAATATAACATTGCGGCGGAGAATTTTGGAGGGAGGTGTGCTGTGACAAAGAATCAAAACTAACAAAAAGGCACCAATTCGAGAAATTACCCGAACGGTGCCAAAAAAATTAAAACCCCAAAGATTCACCAACGAGGATAACCTTTATTCTCCCCGCTGTTTTACACATTCTTGTTTCGACGATGTAAGAACAGATACAATCCTCTGATTTACAATCTGCACAAGCACCATTGATTAGGCAGGGCGTTTTTTGCGGTGAATGTAAAAATGGGCTGGACGAACTCGAAAGACGGTTTGCGTTAATGGGAGCGGCATAGGTTCTGGCTCTGATCACTGCATCTTCAGCGGTCTTGCACACCTTATTCATCCCCACGACAGCAACCACACTTCTCGGTCCAAAAGTAATCGCTGCCGCCCGATTGCCCACACTGTCGATATTGACCAATATCCCATCTTCACTAACCGCGTTGAAGCTCGTTAAATAGGTATCACATAAAAGAGATTGGCGCATGAGGTCATAACGTTCCTCCATCGTCTGCGCTGTATCACGATCAATGACTGCATAGTTGCCTTGGCATACCCTGTCAAGAAGCCCGATTTCCTCAAGCGTGACCGACCCGCCCCAAGATACCGAAGACTGTTCCGGAATTAAGGATAGCGCCTTTTCCGCAGCTTCTATGGCGTTGTCACAGTAATAAGCTTCAAATTTTCTGTTTTTCAGATTTTTCATAACCTTGGTGGCTAACAGCCGGTTTCTCGCTTTGATTGAATCTTCTTTCGTTTGCATTGCTCTTCCTCCGTTCTGACGTTAGACAAGGTAGCTAAACTTCGTGTGTATGTACGATTAATATAGTATAGTAAAAATAAAAAGGATGTTGCACATGCAACGCAAAGCCTCTCAGATTAACTTAGAGTCCCTCTGTCAATCACGTTTATTTTCAGGGATTTCTCCAAATGATATTCCCCAAATGCTTGAATGTCTGTCAGCCACACGCAAAGAATATGCAAAAGATGAGATGGTGGTACGGGAGGGCGATTTCGTTGATGATGTCGGCATCATATTGCAGGGCACCGCTCAAAGTACAAAATTGAACGTCAAAGGAAAACAAATTATTGTATCCCTCCATTACCCGGGTGGATATACCGCTGTTCTCACAGCTGCCAGCCGTGGAAGAAGATGCCCGATGTCAGTACAGGCCATAGAACCGCTTGAGGTTCTGTTTATTCCTATCCAAAACATATTGAGCCCATGCACAAAGTTATGTATGGCACACGAACAATTACTTGGTAATCTTTTCGATAGTATTGCTGAGCGGGCGTTAGAACTGCATGACCGGAATGATTGTCTGATTATGCCGACTATTCGGGATAAGGTTTTAACTTATTTAACAAGAGTTATGCGTGATGCTGGAACCGAGACTTTTACGATTCCCTTTGATCGGGAAGCCATGGCCGAGTATCTGGACGTAGACCGCAGCGCCTTGTCCAGAGAGCTGGCATGGATGAAGCGGGACGGCTTGATTGAGTTTAGTAGGAATGAATTTAGACTATTATCAAAAGCAGTAGAGAAGGATATTCACTAACGGGAAGCGAGGCTGGTGATATATGACACTGGGTTATGAATGCTTTTGCGTATTTAAATTCAGCAACCCCCGCACCACCACCCAACTCCCAATCGGCGCAACGCCCAATCCCAGCATGAGCAGAGTTAGAGTCCGCGGGGACTGGTCCAGGGACAGCACGGCGATGAAGATCAGCAGGCCGAGGAGGCGGCCGCTCATCAGGCTAAGCTCCCTGAGCACTACCAGCTCCACGCGTTTGCCGGCGCTCTCCTCGGACACGCCCATCAGGTCGAAGCTGGTGGACAGCATCGGCAGCATGTAGAGCGGCAGGCAGAGTGAGGTGCCGATCCCCATGATGAGGAGGGTCGTAAAGTTCACCTTCCATAGCAGCGGAAGAAGGAAGGCGATGAGCAGCAGGCTGCCTGCCAGCATACCGCTGAGGCGGGCCCGGGGCTTGAACCATCTGCCGGCCGCATAATAGCTGATCAGGGAGACGGCGGAGGTCAGCAGGGCGAACTGTCCCAGCTTGCTCTCCTCTTGTGCTGCAATGTAGACGAGCAGACCAATCAGGAAGGAGAATACGCCTTCCCGGATGCCCTGAAATACTAGCGCCGCCGCAACTGGCCGCCAAGGACTGCGCCTGCGGGTAAGCTCGCGCCAGGGCTCCAGCCAGAGATAGGCTTCACCGCGCGGCCGTTTGCGCAGGCCGAAGCTGAGCACAGCAGCCAACCCATAGATACATAGCGACAGTATGAATACCATACGGTAGCCTTGTCCGCCTTGCCAACGGGAGATCATCCAGCCGGACACCCAGGGTCCGGCTATTCCCGTCAGGGAACCGAGCAGGCCCATCCACCCGTTATAGAAATCGCGGTTCTTGGCATCGGTAATCTCGAAGAAAACAATATTGAACGCCAGCCAGTACAGCCCGATGGATAGCCCGAGGACCCCGCCCAGCGGCCAAATGTAATGAATCGCGTCGCCCCGCAGCCACAGCACCAGCAAATAAAAAAAGCCCGATACGGCAATTCCCAGCCGTAGGGCATTCATTTTGTTATGTTCTTTCACCCACTTGCCGCCCAGCCAAAAGCTGAGACCCACGGCAAGCTGCTGGGCCACGGTGAACCAGCCGATCATGGCGAAGTTCTGCCGGCTTTTCCACAGATATACGTTGAGGAACGTTCCTGCAAGCACTGTAGCCAGAAGGTATAGCCCGCCTACAGCCAGCAGCAGCGCCGCCTGTCCCCGTTCTGAACCTCTCATGCTTAGCCCTCCCTGCTCGTCCTAAGACACATCATCTATTACTAACATGTCCAGACAGCAGGGAAAGCATGAATCCGATCTTTATTCGGCTGAGGTACTGAGATTGCGGACAAGCTGGATGCGGTCTTCCTGCGCCAGGCTGTGCTGCACATGGAAGCAGGAAGGACAGACGTACAGATTCAGCGCAAAAGGAGCCTTCAGCACGGCTGCGCCGCCTAGCGCTTCCGGCGTTGCCGGGGTGAACCCGTCCACCTGCTGCGTACCGGAATGAAGCATCAGCTCATGACATTGCGGACATTCCGGAGCTTCCAGCTGGGCAGCCAGCAAGCCTGTGACCTTGTCCTCATAACGCTTCAGATCATAGTCGTCACCGAACTGACCCAGCGTACCCCATACAGGCACCACGCTATCCTTGTCGTCGTCATCCCACAAATTATCGTCGCTGATCTCTTCCTCCCCGGAAGCTTCCTGCGTATCCGGCTCTTCATCCTCCAGATCCTCTGCACCTATCGTTACTGTGCGGTAGCCGCTAAGCTCGTTATTGCAATGAGGACAGGTATCCTCGGGGCCAAACTCCTCATCCCATACAATCTCGGTATGGCACCATGGGCAAACTGTTGTCTCCATCTGTATAATCTCCTTCGCTTACTCACATTCGGTTCAATTCACCGTTAAATATATAATGCCGGCCGCTATAAAAGCCAGGGCTGAAAAAAACAGAACCCGAATCAGCAGCTTCATCTCCCTGCCCCCTAATTCAGAATATGGCCGCGCCGATAACATAGGACAAGGATATGGAGAGCAGCATGGCTGTCAGTCCTACGGCCCGGTTATCTGCGGCAATCTCTTCATCAATTGAAAAGACCGGAGTAAAAAACTCGAACAGGAAGTAAGCCAGCAGCAGCAGCAAAAAGCCTACAACCGACCATTTCATCGTCTCATAGATGGATGCCCCCGCTTCAATGCTGAAGCGTAAGATGTTGCAGATTCCGAAGATTTTGCCTCCGGTTGCCATGGCTACGGCCACATTCCCCTTGCGGATCTCTTCCCAGCAGTTGTATTTCGTCACCATTTCGAAGAAGGACAGGAATACGACCAGCCCCAATATGGCGACAGTGAAGTAGCCTAGCAGCGCCCCCAGCGGATGTTCCAGCAAAAGATCAATATTATCCTGCACACTTTTCCCTCTTCCCTGCCGGACTATGGGCGCTACTCCAGTTCAGCTACCGTCACACCCGCGCCGCCTTCATTGTAGTTCCCGAGCCGATAGCTTTTGACATGCTTGTGCTTGCGGAGGTATTCCTGTATTCCTGTCCGCAGGACCCCCGTCCCCTTGCCGTGGATAATGGAGATCTGCCCCAGATTGCCGAGAAAAGCTTCGTCGATGAAGCGGTCGGTCTCCATAATGGCTTCCTCCAGGTTCGCACCGCGCAGATCAAGCTCATTACGGATATTCTCATCGCGTGTACGCTTGACCGTTGTGGCCCTGCGCAGAGCCGGCGGAGGAGCATCCGGGGCGGAGGCCAGGAATTCCAGATCACTCAGATTGACCTTCATCTTCATGATGCCGAATTGTACCACCGCTTCCTTGGTACCACTCAGCTCAACCACAAGGCCCTTCTGATTCACATTCGCTACCTTCACTTCATCCCCTGGCTGAATCTTACGCGGCGCCTTGACCGTGCTGCGCGGCACAGCCTTCTTGCGTGGTGCAGGCTCTGCTTCATCCAGCCGGCGGCGCGCTTCAATCAGCTTATGCTCCTTGACGGATGCGCCTTCCTCCAGCGCCAGGCGGCGGAGGTCACTGATAATCTCTTCGGCTTCCTTGCGCGCCTTGGCCAGAAGCTCGCTGGCATCCTTCTCTGCCTTCTCAAGGCGTTTGTCGCGTGAGCCCTCCAGCTTCTCCAGCTCCTGCTGCTGCCGCTTCCGGAACTCCTCCGCTTCACGGCGAATCTCTTCCGCCCGTATGCGTTCGTTCTCTGCGGTAAGGCGGTTCTCCTCAAGGGATGCAATCATATGCTCAACACGCATATCTTCTTCCTTCACTTCACCGCGCGCATGCTCAAGGATTGCATTTGGCATCCCGAGGCGTTCAGCAATAGCGAACGCATTGCTTCGTCCAGGTACACCGACCAGCAGCCGGTAAGTAGGACTCAGGCTCTGCACATCGAATTCCATGCTGGCATTAATAACGCCTGCCCGTTCATAAGCGTATGCCTTCAATTCACTGTAATGTGTAGTGGCAACCATCCGGGATTCCGTCCGGTGAATATTCTCCAGAATCGCTATCGCCAGTGCGGAGCCTTCGGCCGGATCGGTTCCTGCACCGACCTCATCGAGCAGAATCAGACTCTTCGGTGTCATCCGCTTCAAAATGGATATAATATTCGTCATATGGCTGGAGAAGGTACTGAGGCTCTGCTCAATGCTCTGCTCATCGCCGATGTCGGCGTAGATCGCATCAAAGACACACAGCTGACTGCCTTCCTCGGCCGGAATGAAGAGACCCGACATGGCCATCAGGCTGAGCAGGCCGATCGTCTTCAAGGTCACCGTCTTCCCGCCCGTATTGGGGCCGGTCACGATGATGGAGCGGTAATCATTGCCCAGCTCCACATCCAGCGGCACAACCTGCTCGGCCGGAATTAGCGGATGGCGGCCCTTGCGCAGACGCAGGTATCCTCGGTCATTCATCCGCGGCTGGGTAGCCTTCAGGTCGCGTGCCAGACGTGCCTTGGCGAAGATGAAGTCCAGCTCGCCGAGAATGTCGATATCATAAGCCATCTCCTCGGCAATATCGCCGACCAGCGCAGTCAGCCGGTGCAGAATGATCTCAATCTCACGTTCTTCGCGCAGCCGCGTCTCCCGCAGCTTGTTGTTCATCGCTACAATGGATTCCGGCTCGATGAACAGCGTTGCCCCGGAGCCCGACTGATCGTGCACAATACCGCCGAAGTGGGCGCGGTACTCTGCCTTGACCGGAATGACGAACCGGTCACCACGGATCGTCACGAGCTGATCCTGGAGCATCTTCGAGACCGAAGACGAGCGGATCATCGAATCCAGCTTCTCACGGATGCGCGTCTCTCCCCCGCGCAGCTCGCGGCGGAGGGAGGCAAGCTCCGTGCTCGCCGAATCCATTACATCGGCATTCTCGTCAATACACATGCGGATAGCATCCTCAACAGGCTTCTGCTCCGACAGCAGATCACTCTGTGCGAAGAGGGAAGGAACGCTCTCATCGTCATGCATGGCATGGATGAACCGCTTCACCCGGCGTGCCCCGCCAATCGTGTTGCCTACCGCAAGTAGCTCTGCTGTGCCCAGCATTCCGCCAATTGATGCACGCTTCAGCGCAGGACGGATATCGGTTACACCGCCGAATGAAGGAATTCCCTTCAACCGGTCAACATTTACCGCCTCATCCGTTGCCTGCAGGAGCTTCTTCACCCCTTCGAAATCACCGGAAGGCTTCAGGAGCTCGGCGGTCAGCCGGCCCATCGGCGTCTGCGTATACTGCATCAATTTATTTAAAATCTTGCGATATTCAAGCGTATGCAAAATTTTGTCGTCCAATTACTGTCACAGCTCCCTTCATAGATGGAACCATTATACCTAATTTAGCCCATTTTCGCTATTTGGGTATGATTTCTGGGCATAGAAAACCGGCTTCGGGCTACAATAACAACGCACATATCCTTAAGCGAACGCCAAAGGAGGTTAGTTCATTGAGATTCTTAGCTCATGTAGTACGGTTCGTGGTCGCTGCAATCGTGCTGATGGTGGTCGGCTGGATTGTACCGCAGTTCACGGTCGGGGGATTCTGGAGCGCATTCATGCTTGCTCTGGTGATCGCTCTGCTCGGCTGGGTCGTTGAAGGCATTTTCGGCAAAAAAACAACGCCCTTCGGCCGCGGTATCGTCGGCTTCCTGGTCAGCGCCCTGGTCATCTGGATTGCCCAGTTTGTCGTCAGCGGTGTCAGTGTCTCGGTGCTTGGTGCCCTGCTTGCCGCACTGGTCATCGGGATCATCGATCTGTTCCTGCCGGTATCCACTCCGTTTGAAGCAGGCAAATAACGGCGCAAGGCACATGCAGACAATGAAACCCCCAGCTCCCGGTCTATATCGGAATTTGGGGGTTTTCTGTAAGTTTATGCACTTCACCGGAAGTGACCGCGGAGGTCACCACAGCATTTTTCCCGCCGCGCTTGGCCGTATACAGCGAATCGTCTGTCTTGCGGAACAGCAGCTCCTTGCCGTCTCCAAGCTGGTAGTGACACAGTCCGATACTGACCGTAATGGGCTTGTTCCCGGCATACGGATGGCACATGGCAGCAATGCTGATACGCATTTGCTCGACAGCAGCGTAGGCTTCCTGGAAGCTTTTATCCGTAAAAATCACTGCGAATTCTTCCCCGCCATACCTTGCCGCGAAGTCATTCAACCCGATCAGGCTGCCCATCTTGGCCGCTACCTCTTTCAGCACAAGATCGCCCACCCAGTGTCCGTATCTGTCATTGACCTGCTTGAAATTATCGATGTCCATTAACGCCAGCTGCAGCCTCAATCCGTTGTTCTCACACTGCTCCAACAACGAATCCAGATACTCATGGAACGTCTTGTGATTATACAGGCCGGTTAACGCATCCATCTTCAGCAGCTTGTCCGAAATCGCCCGCTCTACCATTAGCTCCTGCTCCGACTTGGTGAGCTGCTCCAGATATTCGCGCGTCTCGCGGCCACGGAGGATCACCGCCTGCGCCGTCAGGGCAAAGACAACATACACACACTCCACCAGCACGAATTCCAGCAGCGGCTTGCCAAGCAGCGGCCGTTCAAGCCCAAAGTATACCCCAGCGTAGAATACAATGCTAAATGCTCCAAGCGAGTACAGCAGCCGCTGGTCGAAATAGATGAGGGCCAGCATAAGGGGCATCAGCAGCAGCATCTGGGCACCGTCTACATAAGGCTCCAGCACAAAATACATCAAATAGGAAACCACAAAACTGCAGACCACAACCGCCTGCTTATGATAACGGAGCGAGCGCCGCAGCCAGACCTCGGCAGAAGCCATACTCAGGACAATCATCAGGTTGCAGACTATGAACATATGCCCCTTACCGGGACTGAAGATCGTCTCCATCTCAGCCGAACGGGAGTACAGCATATACAGGAACTGGGCGAGCAGCAGACAGAGTACGATGATCCAGTAGCCATACAATATTCTCCGGTGCCATCTCTCTGCACTTTGCAACGCGTAATCTATAATGATCTGACTCCCCTGCTTCTAGCCGAATAATATGAAGCTTTAATTATATTAGGCTTAATTATAATTAATTTTAAACTCTTTTGCATCATATTTTTGCAAAATTCGACAAAGTTTGCAGCGGTGGTGACGGCGGCGGTCGGAGTCTTTTTCATAGATTGATCAAGACAACTTGACCGATTTAGGCTATGCTAAGGTCAACTGCCCAAGTAGATGAGGAGGATGCATATGATCAGGAAGTCGGCTATTCTTTGTTCTATTATATTTGTGCTTCTGCTAACGGCCTGCGGAGGGAACACGAGCAATTCTGATAGCGCAAACAACGCAGCTGCCGGGAGCAATCTGACGGCGGAGGAAGAACTCGTAATTACAGCCACCAATTATAGCTTTGACCAGCCGGAATACCATTTGAAGAAGGGCGTCCCTGTCAAAATCATCTTCGAAAATGAGAGCGGCAATCACGGCATACTAATCCCGGAGATGAAGCTGCGGTTGGATGCCAAGAACGCCTCGCAGGTTGTCCTGCCCGAGGAAGCCGGAACCTTCGAAATGACCTGTGCCATCATGTGCGGCTCCGGCCACAGCGGAATGACCGCCAAGATTATTGTGGAGTAAGCACTCCAGTTCCAAGGGGCCGAATTACGCAAGTGGAAACGGCTTTGCCGTCCTTTTAAAGGACGGTACCGTTTTGGCGAGAAATAGAAGGATAATGTATAGCGTGGAACATATAAATTCTTATATTTGAACAAAATGCCTGCGGTATAGCCGGATGTGGTCAGTTTTTCGACCTTATTCGGCTCACTCGCCTCCGCCGCGCCAAATGTGATCGGTTTTCCGTTCTTATTCGGCTCACTCGCCTCCGCCGCGCCGAATGTGATCGGTTTTGCGACCTTATTCGGCTCACTCGCCTCCGCCGCACCGAATGTAATCGGTTTTCCGTCCTTATTCGGCTCACTCGCCTCCGCAGCGCCGAATGTAATCGGTTTTGCGACCTTATTCGGCTCACTCGCCTCCGCCGTGCCGAATGTGATCGGTTTTGCGACCTTATTCGGCTCACTCGCCTCCGCCGTGCCGAATGTAATCGGTTTTGCGACCTTATTCGGCTCACTCGCCTCCGCCGTGCCGAATGTAATCGGTTTTCCGATCACATTCGGTTCTTGCACCTACGCACACAACTTATCCATATCGGACGAAAATCATGATTTCCTAGTCAGCAAATAAGCCGGAAGGGACAAGATCCCTTCCGGCTTATTTGCTCTGTATGCTTAAGCGGCTGCTACAGCCCCTGCTCTTACTTCACACCCTTGCTGCGGCCTGAAATGTCCAGCCAGACGGCGATGACCAGGATCGAGCCTTTGACCACATACTGCCAGAACGACTCCAGTCCCATCAGCGACATGCCGTTATCGAGCGAGGTCATCACCAGCGCCCCGATGAGAGCGCCAATGACCGTTCCGGCTCCGCCCATCAGCGAGGTTCCGCCGATGACGCAGGCGGCAATCGCGTCCATCTCGGCCATATTGCCTGCGGTAATGGTCGCCGAGGCCAGGCGGGAGGTCAGCACGATGGCGGCGATGGAGCCGAGCAAGCCGCTCAGGATGAAGACCAGCATCGTCTTGCGTCTGATGTTAATGCCGGAGAGCCGCGCAGCCTCAATATTGCCGCCGATGGCGTAGATATGGCGGCCGAAGGTCGTCTTGGTGGACAGGAAGTAGAAGATGACCGCCAGCACAATGACGAAGATGATCGGGAACGGAATCCCTTTGTAATTGTTCATCAAGGCCACAAAGACTACCACGAGCAGGGACAGTCCTGTTACCTTCGCGATATCCATGCCGAGCGGGGCGACGGTGAACCCGTATTTCTTGCGGGAGCGCCGCTTCGTGAACGCGCTATACAGCAGCAGAGCCACTGCGAGCACGCCGAGAATGATTCCGAAGCCTGAGGCAAAATAGGCATTGCCGAGCAGCGCCAGCACCGGATCAGATACCGGAATGGTCATGGATTCGGTCACGCCCATCAGCACCCCGCGGAACACCATCATCCCGCCGAGGGTGACAATGAAGGCGGGGATCATTTTATAGGCGACCAGCCAGCCTTGTACCAGACCCAGCACCGCACCTGCCGCAACCGTGCCCAGGATGACCACGATAGCGGGCAACTCCAGCCAATTGCTGAGAATCGCCGCCATCCCGCCGGTCAAGCCGACGATGGAGCCGACGGACAGATCGATATGGCCCGCCACGATTACCAGCACCATGCCAATAGCCAGTATAGAGGTCACCGACATCTGCGTGAACAGATTGGACAGGTTCCGCGAGGTCAGGAAGGTCGGATTCAGCACGCCGAACAACACCCAGATCAGAATCAATGCGCCAATCATTGTATAGGCGCGCATATCCATTTTGCCGAACAGGGTACGCAAGCGCGATCCTCCGGCGGCCGGAACCGCTTCAGGTTCCTTAAGCTCTTTTTGCAGCTGCATCTCTATCTGCCTCCTGTGGCGGCCAGCATAATATTCTCCTGTGTTGCTTCGCGCCAGTCATATTCCCGTACCAGTTGTCCTTCGCACATCACCAGAATCCGGTCGCTCATCCCCAGCACCTCGGGAAGCTCGGAGGAGATCATTATAATAGCTACTCCCTGCTCCACCAGCTTGTTCATCAGATTATAGATTTCGTACTTCGCCCCGACATCGATGCCCCGGGTGGGTTCGTCCATAATCAGAATCTTGGGGTCACTCATCAGCCATTTGCCGATAACCACCTTCTGCTGGTTCCCCCCGGACAGTGTGCCGACAAGCGTCTCCAGCGAAGCTGTCTTCGTCTTCAGATCCTTCACGTACTGCTCAGACCACTTGATCTCCTCATTCTCATTGATCACTCCCAGCCTTGAGACCTTGCCGAGTGTGGCCAGCGTCGTATTGCGCTTGACATCCATCCCCATGACCAGCCCCTGACGCTTGCGGTCTTCCGTGACCAGGGCAATCCCGGCCTTGATCGCTTCGGCAATCGAACGGATCTTAACGGCCTTGCCTTCGATCAGAACCGTACCTTCGCTTCTTCCGCCATATGCGCCGAACAGGCTGCTGACCAGCTCTGTCCGCCCGGCCCCCATCAGCCCGGCAATGCCCAGAATCTCGCCTTGACGGAGCGTGAATCCAATATCTCTAAGCACCTTCTGCTGACGCTTCTCCGGGTGCCAGACATTATAGTCTGCGACCTCAAGCACCTTGTCTCCGGGTGAATGCGGGACGCGCGGATAGCGCTCGGTCAACTCACGGCCGACCATCAGCGATACCACCTGATCGTCGTTCGTCGCCTGGCGCTCCAGGGTTGCCACCGTCCGTCCGTCGCGCAGCACGGTAATCGAATCGGCCAGTGCGAACACCTCGGGCATTTTGTGGGAGATATAGACACAGGTAACCCCTTCGCGCCGCAGCTGGTTCAGAATGCCCATCAGGATGGACACCTCACTCTCGGTCAGCGCCGCTGTCGGTTCATCCAATATGAGAATCCGGGTATGCTTGGAGAGCGCCTTGGCGATCTCTACGAGCTGCTGCTGGCCGATGCCCAGATTGCCGATCTTCGTATCCGGCGACAGGTTCAGCCCTACCTTCTTCAGCCACAGCGAAGCCTGATGGTACAGCTCATTCCACTGGATCGCCCCGCGCTTCACCGGCTCTGCCCCCAGGAAAATATTCTCGCCGACCGTCATCTCCTTCACGAGCGCCAGCTCCTGATGGATAATCGCAATGCCGGCCTGCTCGGCATCGGTAATTTGGTGGAATGCCTTCTTCTCCCCGCCGATGCGGATTTCGCCTTCATATGTCCCCGCAGGATACAGTCCGCTCAGCACCTTCATCAGCGTGGATTTGCCTGCGCCGTTCTCCCCGCACAAGGCGTGAATCTCTCCTTGCTTCACCTTGAAGTTCACATGGTCCAGCGCCTTCACGCCGGGGAAGCTCTTGCTGATCTCTACCATTTCAAGTACATCCATGCCTGCCGTTCCTCCTTCCCGCCCTCAAGCAGCAAGCAGATGCGGGTTCGCCACTGGCGCCGCATCTGCTTGCCGTACAGGCTGCCCTTATTGTTTCGGCCACTGGTCCTTCGGAACGTTCTTATACACATCCTCCAGCTTGTGGAAGCCGTCCTTGATCAGCACATCCAGGTTATCCTTGTTGACGGCAAGCGGATCAAGCAGCACGGATGGAACATCAATTTTACCGTTGTTAACAGTCTTATCTGTCGAAATAGCCTCGCCCTTGGCAGCTGCCACCGCCATTTCCGCCGCCTTCGTGGCAATCGCGTTGATCGGCTTGTAGACCGTCATCAGCTGTGCGCCTTCCGCGATACGCTGTACAGCAGCGAGGTCAGCATCCTGACCGGATACCGGAATTTTGCCCGCCATGCCCTGCGCCGTAAGCGCCTGGATGGAGCCGCCTGCTGTCCCGTCATTCGCTGCTACAACGCCCTGTACATCGTTATTGTTCGCGGTCAGCGCATTCTCCATATTTTTCAGCGCTTCTTCCGGCTTCCAGTCCTTGGAGAACTGGTCGTAGACGATTTTGATATCGCCCTTCTCTTCCAGCGGCTTCAGAATATTCATCGCGCCTTCCTTGAACATGTGGGCATTGTTATCGGTATCTGCGCCGCCGATGTAGACGATATTGCCCTTAGGAGCCTTGTCGATAACCGCCTGAGCCTGGAATTCACCGACACGCACATTATCGAAGGAGATGTAATAATCCACCTCGGAATTGTTGATCAGCCGGTCATAGGCAATGACCTTGATGCCTTCCTTATGCGCCTTATCCACGATGGGAGCCGTAGCCTCCGCATTATGGGCAATGACCACGAGCACATCCACACCCTGGGAGATCAGTTGCTCCGCCTGGCTTAGCTGGGTAGCATCATCCCCGTTTGCGGCCAGCACCTTCACTTCACCGCCAAGCTCCTGTACTTTTGCTGTGAAAATATCCCGGTCCTTCTGCCAGCGCTCCTCCTTCAAGGTATCCATGGACATGCCGATGACAATTTTGTCCCCGTCCTTGGCCGCTCCCGCAGACTCCTTCTTCTCGTTGTCACCGCTTGAGACCACACCGCAGCCCGCCATCGATGCAGCCAGCACCATCGCCGCCAGCCCGAGGGAAATTGCTCTTCCGTATTTTCTCACGATTGCTACGCCCCTTTTCGTCAGCCTTATATTTGATTGCGCTTACAAAAAAAGTGTAGCATGGGAAAACCGCCCCGGGAGCAGCGATTCCCTGCACTTATTTGCCCTCCACCCGCATTCTTGGTCTTGCCTGCTGTAATGTAATTCTCCGCCCCGGCTTTCATAGGATAATCCGGGGCAACAGCACAAAAAAGTCCTTGCTCACTCAGCAAGGACCCGGCTTCTCCTGCTGCTGGCGGAATTCGCTTGGCGTCATCCCCGCAGCCTTCTTGAAGACCCGGCTGAAATAATTCGGGTCCTTATAGCCTACTTCATAGCAGATTTCCTTCAGGTTCAGCTGATCCTCAGAGATCAGGCGTTTCGCTTCATTCATCCGCAGCCGTGTGACATAGTCGATGAAGGTCTCTCCTTCATGCTGCCGGAATAATTTGCTGAAATAATGCGGGCTCAGGTTCACATATTCAGCCGTCTGCTCCATGGAGATATCCTCTTTATATTTCTGGCTGATATAGAGCAGCGCCCGCTGATGCACATGGGACCGGTGATGCTCCTGCTCCTCCTCCAGGCCATCGATCAGCCGCTCCAGCCAGGACTCCGCGCTTAACCGCAGAGCACGCGGATCTTCCGCTGCGTTCAGCGAAGCCAGCAGCTCTGCACCGGCCGTGGAGTGAACGCCTCTGGCCAGGAACAGTAGCAGGCCGATGACCTCCCCACGCACGGCGGACAGCGGCTGGTCCCCTCCTTGCTCGAAGGAGTCATACAGCAGGCTGAAGCGCTGGGCGGCCTCCTGCTTGCTGCGCTGGAGCAGGGCGGTAAGCAGCTTCTTCTCTTCATCCAGAGAGACCGCCGTCTGCCCCGAGCTCTGGATCATATCATCGTAATGGTGCACACCGAATGAATGCTGGTGGTCCGCACATATGCGGACGGCTTCGCGGTAGGAACGGCTAAGCCCGTCCCAGCCTTCACGGATCGAGCCGATCCCGACGCCAAGGGGCAGGCTGAAGCGCTCCCGGGTATAGGTGCGGAGCCGCTCTCCCCAGTCCAGCGAGCTGACGCGCTGGGAATATCCGGTCCTCCCCGGCGGCAAGGGAATGAACAGCGCCAGCTGATGCCCGGCCAGCGGTCCGGCGAGGCAGCCCAGTCCTGTTTTGGCAAACTGCTTGACCGCCTCATAGATCTCCCGCTTGGACTGCCGGAACGTCTCCCAGCCGCTCTCCCCGTGCCGGGGGAATGACAGGACCATCGCGTAGCCCTTGCTGAAATGCAGCTCCAGCAGCCCGGCCAGCTGCTCCGGCTCCAGATCCTGCACATGCTCCAGCATGAGCATCAGGGTCAGCTCATTCTCGGCCAGCGGCAGCAGATGGGCCAGCTTTTCCTGCAGCTCCAGCTGTTCATTCCTGCGCCGCCGCTCCTCCCCGATGACCGCCATCAGCTTCCTCAGCACCTCCGCCACCTCTTCCCGCCGGGCCGGCTTCAGCAGATAGTCGCGGACACCCAGCAGCAGCCCCTCCTTGGCATACGCGAAGTAGTCATGGGCCGTAATCATCACAATCTGCGCCGCCGGAAGCTTCTCCCGAATCTGCCGCACCGCCTCCAGCCCATGAATCCCGGGCATCTTAATATCCATGAAAATCATATCCGGCCGGTGCTCCTCCGCCAGCTGAATCGCCTTCCGCCCGTTCCCCGCATGCAGGAATTCGAATTTGTCCGGGATAAGATGCCGGATCATCAGCTCCAGCCCCTCCCGCTCCAGTGCTTCATCATCTGCGATCAGCAGCTTGTACATCGTTATCGCTTCCCCCTTCACTTCATATGAGTGCCTCTAGGCCGAGGTCCGGAAGGGCAGCCGGAACAGCACCGCCGTCCCCTTCCCTTCACTGCTGTTGATCTCGATGAGCTGCTGGCCGTCGAAGAATAAATGCAGTCTTTTAAAAACATTATGTGTCCCAAGCCCTGTAGACTGGCCCTTGCCGCTGGAATGCGGCGCCTCCTGCTGAATCGATCCCATCAGCCGGGCTACCGTCTCGCGGTTCATGCCCGCTCCGTTATCGCTGATTACAATCTCCACCTGCCCGCTGCGGTAACGGATCGATAGCGTTAGTATAGCCCCCTCCTCCATCTGCTCCAGACCGTGAACGAAGGCATTCTCGAAGATCGGCTGCAGCGTCAGACACGGCACCATCCCGTCCATCGCCTGCTCATCAATCTCCATCTCAAAAGCAATCCGGTCCCGGAAGCGGGCCCGCTGGATGTTGATATACTCGTTCACATGCTCGACCTCCTCGCGCAGCGGAACAGCCTGGTCCAGCTTTTGCAGATTATAGCGGAGCAGACGCGAGACGGACACGGTCAGATCGCTGGTTCTCGCCGCCCCTTCCAGATACGCAAGCTTGGCGATGGAATTCAGTGTGTTGAACAGGAAATGCGGATTGATCTGGCTCTGCAGCATTTTCAGCTCCAGCTCCTTGACCAGCCGGTCCTTCTCCGCACTCTTAATGTTCTCCTTCATCAGCTCCTGGATATTATCGATCATCCCGTTAAAAGCGCGGCACAGTATGCTGATCTCATCGTTATTAACACTCTCCGGCGCCTTGGTATCCATCCGTCCCTTCGAGATTTGCTTGGCCGTTGCCACCAGGCGGCGGATCGGTCCGGTAATGCTGCTGGACAGCCAGACGGCCATACAGATGCTAAGCAGCGCCGCGGTGATCACCAGCAGACTGCCCATCCGGTTCAGCTTCGCTGTCGTAGACATAATCTCGGCGTAGATCGGCTTATATTGGTCCAGCTCCAAATCGACCAGCTCCTGGGCCTCCTCACGGATGAACCGCTGCGTCTGCTCCGCCTCGATATAGGCACCTGCCAGCGAATTCGCATCCTGTCCGTCAATCTCCGTGATCATCTGGCCCGCCTGCTCGACAAAAGTATCAATAAGGTGGCTATAGTTCATCAGCGGAAGGCCGCTGCCCCCGATGGTATTCATCCCGTCCAGCCTGCTGCGCAGCTCCAGTACCGCGCCCAGATGCTTCTCCACCTCCGGGAAGCTGTCGGTATCCACCTGCATAATGAAGCGGTTCAAGGAGCGCATATTCTCGCCGACCTCATAGGATACCTCCTTATACAGCATGATCCGGTTCATCATCAGGTGGTAGCTCTCCTGCACATTCTTCCCGCTCTGGAACAGTACGAAGGAGACCGAGCTCATCAGCAGCACCAGCAGCGGAATACAGATCAGCAACTTCAGGCGGATACTCATAGGCTCTCTCCCTCCTGCACATTGGTCTTATCCAGTACCTTCACTCCGGTATAATACCGGGTCTGTAAATGGGCACCATTAAAATAATCATGGAGCAGCCGGACCGCCATATTCCCCATAAGGTAAGGCTGCTGTGCGACAGTCGCTGTGATCGCCCCCCGGCTGATGGCATCCAGTGTCTCCGCCTGATTATCGAAGCCGATAATGGTCAGCGGACCGCGCTTCAGGCTCCTCGATGCCTGCAAGACGCCCAACGCATCCGTTGAACTGGTGCCGACCATGACATCGATCTCCGGATGATAGCGCAGCATATCCGCTGCCTGCTGGATCGCCTCCATATGTGAGATGTTGGAGCTGCGGACATCGACAATCTCCATGCCGCCGTAGTCTTTTACGATATTTTTCAGGCCGTCCAGACGCTGAAGCTGGTTTTTGGCCAGCTCGCTGCCGATAATCACGCCTATTTTGCCTTTTCCGCCAGTTGTCTTCACTACCATGCGCCCCAGCGCCTCACCTGCAGCCACATTGTCAGTGCCCACATAGGCCAGTCTCCGGCTGGCCGGAGCATCCGTGTCAATCGTGATCACCGGAATCCCCCGGTTCACCGCCTTATCAATCACCGGCGTGAACTTCTCGTCGTTGAGCCCCTGGACGATGATGGCATCCGCTTTAGCGGCAATCGCTTTTTCCAGCAGGCTGATCTGCTCCTCCATGTTATTGCGCACCGGTCCCGTGAATTCGATCTCTATCCCGTATTTCGCTGCGGCCTCTGCGGCCCCCTTCTCGACCATCTCCCAGTAAGGGTGGTACCGCTCCTGCTCGATCAGCACAATATGATATCCGGGCTTGTCCTGACTGGGCTGGCCGCTTAATTCCTTGACAATATTGCCCATCCGGGCAGAATGGCGCGCGAAGCCTATAAACAAATATGACAACAGTATAAAAAGCACAATAACCCCAACGCCGCTGACCCATTTCTTATCCATCCCGTTCACCTCAACCAACATCCTACCCCGGGTTGTAACCGGTTGCAATACTTATTATGTCAAAAACACTCCATGCAGGAGGCAGTTAGGCTAATGTATTCTTCGTAGATATGTTCGAACTAATTTAGCTCACATCTGGTGATTCAGGAGCACTAATGCTCTTCATTTACTCATTTGGCTAACTTCTGGTGGATTCAGGAGCACTTGTGCTCTTCATTTACTAATTTGACTAACTTCTGCTGAAATCAGGAGCACTTGTGCTCCTCATTTGCTCATTTGACTAACTTCTGGTGAAATCAGGAGCACTTGTGCTCCTCATCATGAGCTGTTATCGCCAAGTGTTGCACATTTTGCAGGATTCATATCGGATTGTAGCTTGAGAACGCCAAATGTTGCACATTTTGCAGGAATGTTACCAGTGGAGCGGTCGTTGGCTGAAATATATTGCATTCTAGGCAGGATTTCCCGCAATTTGCTGCCTCAGAGGTACGAATGTTGTATTTAGTGCAGGATTTGTCCAAGATGGCAGCCTAGATGTCTTCTTCACTCCCCCCTTCCCTTCACCAACTTCCCCCCCAGTAGAAATTACTTCTGTCCCATACTTCACTTCAGCCAACTTTAGAGCAGCAGCCCCCCCTGCAGTCCCCCTAAGGAGGAATCCGTCCCCCGTCCCTGCACAGCAGAAAAAGCCGTTCTAAGCATTCCTGCTTACAACAGCTCTTCCTGTGATGCATCCGCCATTCAACTGTCCTGTTCGATCAGTTGAATCCATTCATTATATTCACTCTGTAGCTTGGAATATTCCGCCTGCAAGCTGCGATGCTCCTGGGACAGCTTCTCGAGCTCTCCCTGCTGCAGCTCGAACTGGGCCTGAACCAGCCGCAGCTGGCCTTGGACCATCTCATAGCTCTCGCCGATCTCATCCAGCTGCTGCGCCGCCTCAGTACGTGAGCGGCTGACTGCTTCCGCCTGGGCTTCGGCTTCCCCGGCCTCCTGCTGCCAGATCTCAATCTCCTCACGCAGCTGTGCTTCCTGCTCATTCCACTGCTGCTCGCGCTGTTGAAGCTCCTCAACTTTCTGCTTCCAGGTAGCTTCGTACTCCCGGGTCTCGCGGAGTGCTTCCTGCTGCTCCGCCGCCGCAGCGGCAGCTTCACGGCCCGCCTCATACAGCTCTTCCAGACGCCGCGCAGCTTCCTCGCCTTCGGCTTCCAGCAGTTCGTAGCGTTCCTTCAGCTGCTCCCCGTCCTGAAGAATCTCGTCGTACTGGGCAATCAGCTCCTCGTAACGGCCGCGCAGCGCAGCCAGTTCCTTGCGGGCTGTCTCTGCCGCCTCCTGCTGAACGGCAAGCTCCTGCTCCGCTTCGGCACGAAGCCGCGCCTCCTGATCAAGCTGCTGAACCATGCCGTCTGCCTGTCCGCGAAGAGTCTCCACTTCGCGCTGCAAGGCTGCCGACTTCTCCCCTTCTTCCAGAAGGTTCATCTCCAGCTCGCTGATATCCTCCATATGCTTGTTCGCACGCTCCTGCCAGGATGCCGCTTCCTCTGCCGTACGGTCGAATTCGACCTGCGTCCGGCTGAGCTGATCTGCGGTCTCCCGCAGCGATGTGCGCAGTGCTGCCGCTTCTTCCTGCGTCAGCTCATAACGCTGGCGCAGCCCTTCCAGTTCATCGTTCAGCAGATTGCCAAGCTCCTTAGCAGTATGCAGCTCCTCCTGCGCTTCACTTAGCTTGCCCTCTACATCCCGAAGTTCGCTGCGGATATCCACCGCCTCGCTCTGTGTAGCCGCAACCTGATTACGCAGCTCATCCAGTTCTTCGTTCAACAGGGTGCCGAGCTCGCTCGCCGTGTGCAGTTCCTCCATCGCAGCGCTTAGCTTGCCCTCTGCGTCCCGCAGTTCGCTGCGGAGCGTTTCGGCCTCGCTTTGCGCAGCTGCAACCTGCTGGCGCAGCCCTTCCAGCTCTTCGTTCAGCAGGGTGCCCATCTCGTTCGCTGTGCTCAGTTCTTCCAGCGCAGCGCTTAACTTGTCCTCTGCGTCCCGCAGCCCGCTCCGGAGCGCTTCCGCCTCGCTCTGCGAAGCCGCAGCCTGCTTGCGCACTTCCTCCAGCGCCGCACTCTGCTGCTCTCCTTGCTCAGCGGCAAGCTTCAGCTCTTCGCCAAGCTGCTCCTCCCGCTTCAGCACAGCTTCGTACTGCGCCAGCAGCGTCAGCCGCGCATCGCGTTCACCCTTAAGCCCGGCTTCCGCCGCACGCAGCCGGGACTGGAGCTGCCCGGTTCCGCCGCGCAGCTCGCCAAGCTGCTTCTCCAGCTCCTGAAGCTGCTGCTTGTGCCGGTGCTCCTGCGTCCCCTGGGACTGCCGCAGCTCCTTGTTCTTGGCCAGCTCCTTCTCAAGCGCTTCCCGCTCCCCGGTAAGCTCACTTGTGAGCGCAGCCTTGGTATCAGCCAGCTCCTTGCTTAACGTGGAGCGGATCTCCACGATCTCGCTGCCCATCGACTCCCGGGTCTCATGTAGCTCCTGCTCCAGGGCAGACAACGTCTCTGTCTTCTCGCGGATCAGCGTCTCGCGCAGCTGCTCCAGTTCCTGCTGATGGGCAGCCTTCATCTCTTCCAGCTGCTGCAGCCGCATGGCTTCTGCGGCTTCCAGCTCCTGACGCGCTGCCTCGCGGCCTGCAGCCTGCTCTGCTTCATGGCCCTCGCGCAGCGCCTTCAGCTCTTCCTCGCGTGCCTTCAGCTCCTGCACCAGCTGCTCGCGGCCGGCGGCCGCAGCCTGCTTCTCTTCCTCCAGCAGCTGGGCATGCAGCTGCCTCTCCTGCTCCTGCTGCTCCAGATGCCTGGAGCGTTCTTCTTCGGCAGCGGCAATCAGCCGCGCCGCCTCTTCCTTTGCAGCCGCTTCCAGCTTCTCATATTCTTCCTGCTGTTCACGCTGCGCTTCCTGAAGGCGTGACACCTCCACGCGAAGCTCGGTACGTTCACCGGTCAGCATATTCAGCTCATTCTTGAAATCCTGAACCTGGATTGCCTGCTCTGCCATATGTACAGCTGTAAGCACCGCAATCCGCGGCGTATCCAGTCTGGAATGTGATTTCGATATTGCACGCATATGCTCATCGACATGACGGGCGACCTGTTTCATATATTCTGTGCTGCTTCCTACAAGCTTGTAGGAAGTTCCGTATATCTCCACGGCGACACGGGTCCGGTCCATAGCCACAGTTGTGCCCTCCTTTGTATGTGTGCGGATTCTAAGTTGGTTTCTTTGCTCTTGCTCCTATTGTAGCGTGATTTCCTGACCTTTGGCAAAAGCACGCGTCCATTGCATTTATTTGCATGTTCCTCCGCACTTCACAAGGGTACAGAAAAGCCGCAGGGAATCTCTGTTTCTAAATGGATTCGCTGCGGCTTTGCACAATTCCTGCTATTTTCTTAATTCTGCACCAAAAGTTTGTTCAAGGGCAGAGACCACTTTGTCATGCACTTCCACAACCTCTTCGTCAGTCAGCGTATGCTCGGTATGGCGGTACAGGAGCGACAGGGCAACACTCTTCTTGCCTGCCTCCATCTTGCCTCCTGTGTAGATATCGAATACCTGCACATTTTGCAGCAGAGTGCCACCGTGCTCACGGATCGCCGCGATCAGGTCACCTGCCGGAACCGCGTCATCGACTACCACCGCAATGTCCCGCTCCATGCCCGGGAAGCGGTGAAGCTCGCTGTACTGCAGCTGGGCGCGTGCCGCATCATAGAGCGGCTGCAGCAGGACTTCGGATACATAGGTATCCTCCAGATCCATCCGGCGTTGCAGCTCGGGATGAATCTGCCCCATCGAACCGATCTTCACACGGCCCTCTGCCTGAAGCAGATAGATGGAAGCGGAGCGTCCCGGATGATAGCCTTCAGGCGCGTCACCTTCATAGACTACGCGTTCCGTAAGGCCCAGATGTGCAAATACAGTCTCCAGCGCACCCTTAAGGTCGAAGAAATCCACCGGCTCAGCAGCCACGTTCCACTGCTTGGCTGCACGCGTACCGCTCAGCAGCAGCCCCAGCACCGGCAGCTCGCTCGGCTGGCGGGTAAGGACTTCCTCCTCCGTGAAGAAGACGTTGCCGATTTCGAATAACGCCAGATCGCCTTGGCGGCGGTTCGTATTGTAGAGGGCAATCTCCAGCAGCTGCGGCAGCAGGCTGGTACGCAGCACGCTGCGCTCCTCGCTCATCGGCATCGCCAGCTTCACAGACTGCTTGCCTTCCGCCAGCATAGGGAAGAGCGTGCTCTGCTCCGGCTGGATGAAGGAATAGCCCATAACCTCCTGATATCCGCCCAGCGAGAGCAGGCGGCGCAGCTCGCGGCGCAGAGATTGCTGTCTGGTAAGCGCGCCCGGTGTTGTTGTGCCTTCGATCAGGGTGGTCGGGATGTTGTCGTAGCCGTACAAGCGGGCGATCTCTTCAATCAGATCCACATCCTGCGTAATGTCTCCGCGCCGTGTCGGCACCTCGACCTCGACGATTCCCTGAGCCGCATCACCGCACTTGAAGTGCAGGCGTCCGAACAGGGTTTTCACTTCCAGCAATGACAGATCTGTCCCGAGATAGCGGTTCAGCTTCTCCAGCGATAAGTTCAGCACCTTCTCCTGAGCAGCGGCGCTGCCGGCCTGGACAATCCCTTCATGCACCGTTCCTCCGGCATACCGGGCAATCAGTGCAGCCGCGCGGTTAAGCGCAGGGATGACCGCATTCGGGTCAACTTCCTTCTCGAACCGCTGGGACGCTTCCGAGCGCAGACCGAGCTGACGCGAGGTCTTGCGTACCGTTCCGCCATCGAATTTGGCCGATTCCAGTACGATATTAACGGTGTCTGCGGTAACCTCTGTAGACAGTCCGCCCATCACTCCGGCCAGGCCAATTGCGCCTGAGCCGTCGGCAATGACCAGCATCTGCGGCGCAAGCTTGCGCTCTTGTCCGTCAAGGGTAACCAGTCCTTCCCCTTCACGGGCAAACCGTACACCGATGGTTCCGCCCTGGAGCTGCCCGCCGTCAAATGCATGCAGCGGCTGCCCGTATTCCAGCATCACGTAGTTGGTGATGTCTACGATATTGTTAATCGGACGTACCCCGGCCGCCATCAGGCGGTTCTGAATCCACAGCGGGGACGGCGCGGTCTTCACTCCGGCAATATAACGCACGGCATAATGGCTGCAGAATGCCTCATCCTCAATCGTAACCGTGATGGAGTCCGCAGCCTTCCCGCCCGTTTCTACAAGCTCTGCCGCCGGATCAGCCAGCTTCAGCTCACGGCCCAGTACCGCGCTTACCTCATAAGCGGCACCGATCATGCTCAAGCAGTCGGAACGGTTCGGCGTCAGGTCGAAATCAAGGATTTCGTCATTCAGTCCGAGCACCTTGAGAATATCCTGGCCCACCTCGGTCTGCTCCGGCAGCACGAGAATGCCCTCCTGCAGCTCTTTGGGCAGCAGCTTGTCGTTCAGGCCCAGCTCTTTGGCCGAGCAGATCATCCCCTGCGACAGCACGCCGCGCAGCTTGGCTTTTTTGATCTCCAGGCCCGGCAGCTTGGCACCTACCAGCGCGACCGGAACCTTCTGGCCCGCTGCGACATTCTTCGCTCCGCAGACGATCTGCAGATCCTCGCCCTGCCCGGCATCGACGATACAGATATTCAGCTTATCGGCGTCCGGGTGCTTCTCCTTGGATTTCACGTAGCCGGTCACAATCCCGGAGATCCCTTTGTTACGGCGTTCTACTCCGTCAATCTCAATGCCGGCGGTGGTGATTTTGTCCGCCAGTTGATCAGCGGTCACTCCTTCCAGCGATATATAATCGGCCAGCCAGGCGGTTGATACTTTCATAATCGCACACTTCCTTTTTGTTTCAGATGTATTGATCTCCATGCCGGTTGTGCTGGGGAGCGGAAGCGGATATAAACAAGCCCACGTCAACTTCGCGCAAGAAAATTCTGCATTGCAGTGTTGATACAGAGAATATTTGGACTTCCGGCCGCTGTTGTATTTGAATTTCCTGATCAGAACCGCTTCACGCGGTAGAAATTCAAATACAAAGGCGGACGCTAGCGCTCCTACAGTTCCAAAATTCCCCTCCGGCCCTTCTATTACAGTCTTTGATTCAAAGTAAACCAGCACCTCATTACCTTTTCATGCAATCGTCCAACGCCCCCGCGCACACCCGCCAAATCCCTAAATACCCTTGAACTGCTTCACAAAGCCCATATCATTCGTGTAGAAGTAGCGGATGTCATCGATGCCGTATTTCAGCATCGCGATCCGTTCCGCACCCATGCCGAACGCGAATCCGCTGTAAACTTCCGGATCGTATCCGCCCATCCGCAGCACATTCGGGTGCACCATACCGGCGCCGAGAATCTCCAGCCAGCCGCTCTGCTTGCAGAGACGGCAGCCGCTGCCGCCGCATTTGAAGCAGTTCACATCGACTTCAACACTCGGCTCCGTGAACGGGAAGAAGCTTGGGCGCAGGCGGATGCCGGCTGCGGGGCCGAACATCTCCTTGGTGAACTGCTGCAGGGTACCCTTCAGGTCGCTCATGCGGATATTGCGGCCGATGACCAGGCCTTCAATCTGATGGAACTGGAAGGAGTGGGTCGCATCGTCATCGTCGCGGCGGAAGACTTTGCCGGGACAGATGATTTTGACCGGAGACTCCCCGTTCGCCGCCTGCATGGTACGCACCTGTACCGGCGAGGTCTGGGTACGCATCAGAATATCATCCGTGATATAGAAGGAATCCTGCATGTCCCGGGCCGGATGGTTCTTCGGCAGGTTCAGCGCCTCGAAGTTGTAATAGTCCGTCTCCACCTCCGGCCCTTCAGCGATCCGGAAGCCCATGCCGATGAAGATATCTTCGATCTCCTGGAGCACCCGGCTCAGCGGATGAATCCCGCCCTGCGGCAGGCCGCGGCCCGGCAGGGTTACATCGACCTTCTCCGCATTCAGGCGGCTCTCTGTCTCCTGCTGCTGGAACAGCTCCTGCTTGGCGCTGATCACCTCTTCAATGGCGCTGCGCACCAGATTGGCCACCTGGCCGATCACCGGACGCTCCTCCGCGCTTAATCCGCCCATACCGCGCAGAACCTCTGTCAGCTCGCCTTTTTTGCCAAGGTATTTGACGCGCAGGTCATTCAGAATCTGCGGATCGTTTACCGCCTGCAGCTTCGTCAGCGCCTCAGCCTTCAGTGCTTCCAATTTGTCTTTCATGGCTTGTACTGCCCCCTCAAATCTCGTATTGTTCAACAAAAAAAGGCCTTTCCTCCCGGTAAAGGGACGAAAAGACCGTGGTACCACCCTTGTTAGACGGCCGTACGCTTCCCTTAAGAGCACTATTCCCTCTTTCGGTGCGGCAAAGACCTGTCTCACTTTATACAGAAATAACGGTCTGCGGCCGGTCCCCCCTACTAGTGCTCTTCAAGCACATTCAGGGAACTGCTCCGGAGTGAACTTCGGCAGCTCTGCTCTCTTAGAAACGCTCTCAATCTGCGGCGCTTCCTCCCTGTAAGCCAGGCACTGCGTACTCTTCTCCATCATTGCATGTATGCGGATTATAACCTCTGCACTTCGATCCTCACTTGGGAAGATATGCCCATCTATTATATGCAAAAACAGCCAGTTTGACAAGCCGCACAAATTCCGCTTATTTTTTATCTTTTTTTAAGCTCCCTTTAAGCTTCAGCGCGGTTTGACGGCTTTTTTTTCAGCGGACATTCAGTCAATGTTGATATTTTCCCTTAAGAGATCACACAAGGAGGAAATTACATGCTTACACGAAAAAAAGCATTTGTTCTGCTGCTGCTCAGCACAATTGCCGCAAGTCAAACCGCAGGAAGCCCGGGAACCGCGGCCTATGCCGCTTCATCCGGTTCAACGGCTGCCACAGCAGCAAGCGCGGTCACGGAAGTCTCCACACTTAACGGTCTAAGTGCGCTCAAGCTCGGTACCGCGCTTCAGGTGAAGCTGAGCCATGTAGGGATTCAGAGCCAAACCGGCGGTAATATTCTCACCTACACGCTTACCTATACCAACACTGCCGGCAGCAGCGTCAATCTGGCGGACTATTTCTCCAAAATTGTAACTGCGGGCGGCAGCATCATTAAGGGAATTCCGGTCAGCGCAGACAGTGCGGTCAAGAAAATCCCTGCTAAACAAAGCACCAGTCTTACATACTATGCGAATATTGGAACCGCCGCCTCAGTCAAAGGACTCAAAATCAACATCTACGGCTGGAATTTCAGCGCCGCTAATTATGAACAGCGTATAGGCACGTTCACGATTCCTTCCAATTATTCTCTGTCCTCACTTACAGGGGAGACCCGAAAGGTTGAACTCGGCGGCATTACTGCCGGCACCAAAGCCGAATCCGTGCAAATCTACAAATATAACAGCAAAGTCTATGCCAAGGTCGGGCTTAGCCTAACCAATCTGGGTACCAAAGTGCTTACAGATCCGGGCTATACCTTGTACCTGAAATCCTCGGGCGGCTCTGTCTTCACGCTTACGCTGGATGACAGCAGCTCCGAATTCAAGCTTCAGCCTCAGGAGAAGAAGACGCTCTATTATATGACCGAGATCCCCTCCTACATGAATCTCAGCAAGATGACACTGCAGATTGCCAAGCTGGATGAAGGACTCAAGCTGTACCTGCCTGTCTCTTCCTACGCACTTCCGGCTGCAGTAAATGCAGATTTCACTGTAGCAGCGGGCTATACCAAAAAGGTCTCCATCGACAGCAATCTGGTGGACTTGCAGCTGCTGAAGGCAAGTGTGCATGCGGATAACGGGAATGGTGTCTGGAGCTATCAGCTCCGGGTGAAGAATACCGGCAGCACAGCCGTTACTTTGCCTGCTTATGAGCTTAACGTCAAGTCGGCGGAAGGCTATAGCTTCCCGGTGACGGCCACTGCCTTGAGCGGCCTGACCCTGAAGCCGCTGGAAGAAAAGCTGATTGAGCTGAGCGCCAGTGTTCCGCTGGAGCTGGCTCAGAATTCGCTGGAGCTGCGAATGATCGCTCCCGCAGCCAGCGCGGATAAAGTAACGCTGCCTGTGGCCTATTTCCGCATCCCTTATACGCCTGAGAGACAGATTCATCTCGCCTCTGAGACCAGCGTAACCAATACCTATGGCACCTTCGCTGTCACTCTGGACTCGCTGCTGCGTCTGCCTTGGGGCAGCGAGGATCTCGTACAGGCTGTACTAACGATACGCAATGCAACGTCCAAATCCATTACCTTACCTGCTCTTACCGGCGTACTCCTGGTAGATCAGAAGGATCTCAGTTCCTCTTCGCAGACTTATACGGACAACAGCTCTTCGGTGCTTGCCCCGGGTGCCAGCACTCAGATCACGGTTCAAGGCCATATTCCATATACCCTGGAGGTCAGACAAATCAAGCTCATCCTCCAGGAGACCAAGGGTACAGAGGTGTCGCAGTTCCTCACTCTCAGCACAAGCGACAGCACCGTTAAGAGTGTAGCTCCGGTGGCTGCAGGGGAAGCCTTCAAGATCACCGCCACCGGCAAAAAAGCCACCGTGAAGGAGCGCTCCACCCTCCTGTATACAGGAACCGGCTCGAACCTGGTGTACAGCGAAGTGGAAATGAACAGCGATGAAGTCCGGCAGGCAGATCTGGCCCGTCTATATGCACAGTTCAGGACTGCTGACGGGCAATATTTTGAAGCAACTGCCAACCAGTCCGAGCTGTCGACCAGCCCTGGGGGCAAAACACTGGTTACCTTCTGGGCGAAAGTCCCGGCCACCCTGGACACCACAGGTCTTGAGCTGTATATCAGCCAGTCGATTGCGGATGGCAAGCTGACTGCCGCAGGAACGGCTGTGACGGGATACGTCAATACGGCAGCGCTGACACTGACACCGGCAGAGGTTACGCCTCTGACCAATCTGGCTTCTGTTCCACTTTTCCCTTATACACTGGCAGTTACCAGCTCTACAGGGGAACTCACCAAGGGCGCAAGCAGCATTGCTGTGACGTTCAATTACAATCTCAATCAGGATACTACCTACCAGACAGGTGCTTACCAGCATAAGCTCATCCTTCAGGTTATCGATCCTTATGGACAATCTCACGAGAAAGCACTGACGCTGGGAACCGACTTGACACTGGGAATCAACAACTCTTATTCTACGACCCTTACCAGCGCCCTGTTCAAAAATCTGAGCTCCGGCACCTACGCCCTTAAATTCTACGATGAATTCCAGGGAGTACGGACAGAGCTCGCCAGCCAGGCCTATTCCCTTGAGGTTACCGCCAAAGCAACCACCTCTTCCCCCGAAGGAGCTGCACAATGAATAAGAAGAAGATCATCATTATCGCTTCAGCGATAGTCCTCGTTGCTATTGCAGGGATTGCGGGCTATAAGCTCTGGCCGGATCAGAACCGGCAGATCAATGCCGCTCCGCTGAATACGGCAGTTGCCAGTAAGGGGGATATCCTGGTGGGTGTCTCGGGTTCAGGTGCAGTATCGGCGATCAACAGCGAGAGCATCCGTACCAAAGAAGCCGGGAAGGTCGATACGGTCATGGTTAAGAAAGGCGATGTTGTTAAAAAAGGTGCTGTGCTGATCACATTTGTTGCGGGCGATCTGGACGATAAGCTGAAGGAAGCGACAAAGTCACTGGAGAATCTCAAGACGGAGCTTGAGAATAAACAGGAGAGCTACAAGACGCTGGCTATGAATAACGCGACAGAGGAAGAGCTGGAATCGGCAAAAAAAGCCATCGATAAAGCCAATAGCGATATCGTGGACGGGCAGGAATCCATTGCTGCCATCCATGAAGATATGGCTCCGCCTGATCCGCTGACCGCTCCGATCGATGGAACGATCACTGCCGTGAATATTACGGACGGTGAACAGGCCCAGAATGGTACAGAGCTGTTCACCATGACCGACTACGTGAATCTAAGCGTAACCGTGCAGGTAGACGAGCTGGACATCCCCAAAATCAAGCTGAATCAAGCCTCTACCATTACACTGGATGCCCTTGAGGACAAATCTTTTACCGGTAAAGTTATAGATATCGCCAAAGAAGGGACCTCCTCTAATGGCGTCTCCCTGTTCAATGTCACTGTAGGATTAAATAACTCGGAGGGTGTGCTTATCGGCATGTCTGCGGAGGTGGCGGTTACGATCGAAGAGAAAAAGGATATTCTGACCGTTCCCATCGAAGCTGTAACGAAGATAAACGGGAAATCCTTTGTCAATGTGCCGGGAACCGGGGATGAGCAAGCTAACACAACAGACAGAGATGCTGCTGACTCCAAGCCCCCTGCTGGCGCTGCAGCGGACGGTGAACCCTCCGGTAGTGAAGCGGGGACCCGAGGCACAGGCGTCCGCGGCGGCAGAGAATTTCAGGGCGGTGAATTTCCGTCTGGAGAGTTCCCTGCTGGTGCGGAGTTCCCCGGCAGAGCAGCCGGAAGCAAAGGGGCAGCCGGTTTCGCCTCAGGCATGAAACGGATAGCTGTAGAGGTTGGTATCCACAATGAGAGCAGCATCGAAATCGTCAGCGGCTTAAGTGAAGGGGATGAAGTAATCCTCCCGACCGTGATCTCCTCAGGCAATGCCACCTCCCCGCAGCAAGGCGGTATGGGTGGTATGGGCGGCGGCTTCAGCGGCGGAGGAATGACCGGCGGGAGCGGTGGCTTTCCCGGCGGGGGCGGAGGCTTCGGCGGCGGTGGCAGCGGCGGAGGCTTCGGCGGAGGCGGTGGCGGACGATGACCGCACCAGAGCCGCTGATCCGGGTTGAGAAGATGCAGCACAGCTACACGATGGCCGGAGAATCGATGACGGTTCTGAAGAGCCTGAGCTTCAGCATTAATCACGGTGAATTCGTTGCGATCATCGGTCCGTCAGGGTCAGGCAAGTCCACCCTGATGAACATGCTGGGCTGCCTCGATGTCGCCAATGAAGGCGATTATTTCCTGGACGGCCAGGAGATCCGCAAGCTGTCTGACAACAGGCTGGCCCAGATCCGCAACGAAAAGATTGGCTTTATATTTCAAAACTTTAATCTATTGCCGAAGTTATCAGCGGTAGAGAATGTGGAGCTGCCCTTGATCTATCGTGGAATGTCCCACAGGGAGCGTAGAGAAATTGCCCGTAATGCCCTGGTCCGGGTAGGCCTTGCGAGCAGAATGAATCACCGTCCCTCCGAGCTGTCCGGAGGCCAGCAGCAGCGTGTGGCTATTGCCCGCGCCCTTGCCGGAACCCCCCCGATTTTGCTTGCCGATGAGCCAACCGGAGCGCTGGACTCCAAGACAGGCAAGGAGGTTCTGGAGATGATTAAGGAGCTTAACGTACAAGGGCATACCATTATTCTGATCACGCATGACCTGGAGATTGCCGAGCAGGCCAAACGGGTGATCCGGATTCAGGATGGGGATCTTGTAGAGGATCGGAAGGTGGTGCCCTCATGATGCTGTACCAGAGTATGAAAATGGCCTTCAAAAGTATCCTCAGCAGTAAAATAAGAGCCTTTCTTACCATGCTGGGCATTATTATCGGGGTCTCCTCCGTCATTGCACTTGTCGCTGTGGGCCAGGGCACCACCTCGCAGATTACAGAGTCCCTAAGCTCCCTGGGTACCAACCAGCTGACCGTCAACATTATGGGCCGCGGAGCCACCACTTCGCTGACCTACGAGGAGGCCCTGGCCCTGAATGAGATTGAAGGGGTGGACAATGTATCGCCGGTAATCAGCGGGAACGTTACCGCCAAGCACGGTACCGAGAACGTTTCCGTATCCGTTGAAGGCATTACACCTGCTTACGAAGAGGTCCAGGATTTCCATGTGCAATCCGGAAGATTTCTGCTTGAGATGGATACAGAATACAGGCAAAAGGTTGCGTTAATCGGATCAGATACGGCAGAGGATCTGTTCGGTACAGATAATCCTGTAGGCCAAAAGGTACAGATCAACGGAAGCAGCTTCAAGATCGTCGGACTGCTGGAGAGTAAAGGCTCCACCAGCGTCGGCTCAAGCGATGAGAAGCTGCTGATCCCCATCTCTACAGCCGAACGGTTCCTGCAGAGCAGGGGAATCCGCTCCATTACGATCACAACCACTTCCAATGACAATGTGGATGCTGTCAAAACCAGGCTGGAGGCCAGCCTTGATGCCAAATTCAATGCCGCCGAGAACGCCTACTCTGTCTTTGATTCCCGGGAGATGCTGGAAACGGTAAATGAAACCAGCGCCACTCTGTCCATGGCACTTGGCGGTATCGCCGGTATCTCCTTATTTGTAGGCGGGATAGGGATTATGAACATTATGATTGTCTCGGTCAATGAGCGAACCAGAGAGATTGGCATCCGTAAGGCCATCGGGGCCAAGAAAAAGAACATTATGATGCAGTTCATGATTGAGTCCGTAGTCTTAAGCGGAACCGGAGGCCTGATCGGAGTCGCACTGGGACTTGGCGCCAGCTGGGCTGTCGGTAACTATACCACCTTGAATGTGGCGCCTTCCTGGAATATGGTCCTCATCTCCTTTTCATTCTCCTTGATCATCGGTGTCGTATTCGGAATGATTCCTGCAAGCAAGGCTGCAAGAATGCGCCCGATCTATGCGCTGCGCAACGAGTAGCGCCATCCTAGACGCTGCGTTATCATCAGCATTTCAATCCGCCAGTCTCAGATCCCTGGGCTGGCGGATTTTTCTGTTTTATTTTTAATGCACAATTGATACCAAAGGGGTATCGTTTGCAGCAAAAGTGGGTAATAGGACTCAAAGGTCAGAATACCTTGTACATAGTAGTAGGGTATACATAATAGTTCTTTGTATCGGCTGTAACGGATATGTCTCCACTGTTCCCCCTCTGGCTCCAGGGTGTGCTTCACGGCCTGTCATCCGCAGCGGAAGCTGACGGGGCTTATTATTTTTTCAGCAATTGCTCTGCTTAAGGGATGTCCTATATACTGGTGAAAAGAAACCGCGATCTAACCGGAAGTTATTCTTTCCATTGCCTCCTTCTTCCCCTGCTTTCTAGGACTCGCTAACGTATACTCTCTTACATGCCTGCAAGAAGCCATATTCCGCATAAGGATAAGTTTCGCATGCACCAAAGCTACACCCATGAGATTTGCAAAAGTTCTGTGCGGGGAGAGGATGACAGTGGCAGTTTTTTCGGAAAACAAAAGTACACGCAGACTGATTATATTATTCACATCCATCACCGTTCTTCTGGTTGGGATCAGTGTGGCCTCCCTGCTGTTTCTGAATCATACGATGAACAAATTATCCGATTCGCTGTACAGTGACGTCTACCAGAATTCCGAGCTCATTCTGAACGCCGACCGCGATCTCTATCAGGCAGCCCTTGCGCTTCAGACCACAGTCGGCGGGGCGCTGACCAGCGCGCAGCGCAGTACGCTGTCGCAGGAATTCGAGGACAATAATGCCCAGGCGCTGCAGCGGGTCAATACCGCCCGCTACAATCTGGATGCTGTGAAGAGCCCGTTCAATGGAATGAAGCAGAGCGAGCTGCTGCTGGACGAGCTGAGGAACGAGCTGGATCACTTCGGAACCACGCTTACCGTGTGGAGGGATAACGGCCGGGAGCTGATCTCGCAGCGGGTTCAGAAGAGCTGGAATCCCGCCTCTTATTCTGCCCTCACCATACATACGGAGCTGAATGAGGTACGGGAAAGCTTGAATCAGGCAGAGGACAAGATTGACACCTATGCAAGCCAAGTGATGACAGAGTTCAATAATCTCAAAAGCTCCCTGTTCGCCGTCTACTCTGTATTTCTGTTCCTGCTTGTTATGGTCATCATCTATCTCAGCCGCAGACTGATCTCCCTGCAGAACGAAATGCAGGACGAGCAATCGCTCTACCAGCTGATCGGTGAGACGATGTCCGACTTCATTGTGCTGACAGATCCGAACGGTCTGATCCTGTATGCCTCGCCTTCCCATGCAACTGCACTGGGCTATGTGCCCAGCAAAGGGGCACCGCTCTCCAACTATATCCGTGAAGCCGAAATCTCCTGGGCCAAGCTCAAGAGTGTGGTGCAGTCTTCACCGAGAATATCCGAGCTGCGCATGCGTTCGGCCGAAGGGCACTGGGTGTGGCTGGAGACCAAGGTTACCCCTATTGCGGGCAGCCGCAATTTCCCGGCACAGTTCATGCTGGTCTCGCGTGAGATTACCCAGCGCAAGCAATATGAGGAGCGCCTGCACAAGCTGGCCTTCTATGATCATCTGACCGCGATTCCCAACCGTGCCCATTTCAAAATGTACATGGAGAACCTGATCAACCAGCCCGAGGAGCGCCGGCAGGAGATCGCCGTGGCGCTGCTGGACTGCGACCGCTTCAAGCAGCTGAACGATACGCTCGGCCATCTGGCCGGAGATGAATTCCTGCAGCTGCTCTCCCGGGAGCTGCAGCAGACCGTGAAGGGCTCCGGCCAGGCCTTCCGGATCGGCGGAGATGAATTCGCGGTGGTGCTGCACCGGTTCACCAGCCCGCAAATGCTGGACGAGCTGCTGAACCGTCTGCTCCAGCTGTTCAACAAATCCTGGTCCGTCAACCAGGGCTCCAGCTTCCACACCTCTGCCAGCATCGGCGTGGCCCTGTACCCGCAGCACGGCAGCAGCATCAACGAGCTGCTCCGTGCCGCCGATCTGGCGATGTACCGCTCCAAGAACCATGGCGGCAATGAGGCTAATCTGTACAGCGAGCATGTGGATAAGAAGTACAGTGATCAGCGGAACTAGCACCAGCGGAAGCTCACTCCTATACTAAGGCTTCTTTAATAACTCTTAGCCAAAAAGAGCTGATTGGTTCCATCCCTGGGGGAGGAACTAATCAGCTCTTCTTATGTTCTAGCTGGTCTGCGGCAGCGGATCAGCCAGCTCTGTCCTATGCTCCGGACTACGCTCCCGAACCGTCACCTTGATAACCTGCTCCCCGCTGCCCGAGCAGTCGATGAAGCGGTCAGCGGTGCCGTCTTTCTCCTCCCAATCGTTCAGCCGGAGGATGTAGCCTATCGTGGAGGTCCCCGGCAGCACTTCAATCCGTGCTACGGCATGACCTTCCTCCATGTGCTGGAAGTCCCGTTGCCCATCCTGAATGCCTGTACCCCACACCCAGAGATTCCAGCCCCGGTAATCGCCGTCCGGGCGGTCATAATGAACTTCCACAATCTTCGATCTCGGCTCAGGCTCTCCGTATTTATCATAGAGTACCATCATCGACAGTCCGAATACCTCAACACTGCCGTTCTCCGTTTGCCGGAAGGCCTCCGGTCCGGCATGGGTATGATCGACTACGATGTTCCAGCAGCCGGAGGTCTCCGGGAGGCACTGGGTGACCGGCTCCATATTGGCATTATAGATCACCACGATATTATTCCATGGATCTCCACCGGCGTGATCCTTCAGTCTGTAGGCAACGATTCCGCTGTCACAGCGCAGGAACTCCAGACTGCGTTCAATCTCCTGGCGTCCGTGCAGGCGGAAGGCCGGATGTGTCCGGCGCAGCTCAATCAGACCTTTGTAATATTGAAATACTGCAATGAATTTGCTTTTGTTCTTCCAGCGGATCGCATTGATACAGTCCGGGCTGCGGTAGCTGTTATGATCTCCGTATTTGCTGCGCAGCAGCTCATCCCCTGCATGAAGGAACGGAATTCCCTGCGAGGTTAGAATGATTCCATTAGCCAGCAACGAACGGCGTACTGTCTCATTATCCAGCACATTCTCGGGATCTACTCCCACATACGGATTCGCCTGCTCTATTGCGGCCTTGAGATCCCCGCCGCCCCGCAGCTTGCCGCCCTCTAGCTCCGGCAGTCCGGCTTCCCCGCGAAGTCCCCGGGTCGCCAGAATTTTGTCCCACAGGTTGAGATTATCATGTGCGGTTACATAGTTCACAGTCTCTGTAGGCGCATCGGTGAATTCATGAATCGCCCCGCTCACTCCGGACGCGATCGCACCCTCCTTGCCGTATTCCCCCGTCACGAAGCCTTTGCCCCAGCCGTCGCTGTCTCCCTTGATGGCTGCGCGGAAGTTGTCGTTGAAGACAGCGTAGCCTTTGCCGCGCTGCACGCCCTTCAGCGTCTTGGAGGCAAGCGGCGAGTCGCCGCCAGTCCACGGTTCACCATAGATCAGCAGCCCCGGATTAATCTCCAGCCGCAGCTCCTCGGTAATCTCTCGCATGGTCACGCTGTCCATCAGCCCCATCAGATCGAAGCGGAACCCGTCAATATGGTACTCCTTAGCCCAGTAGGATAGGGAATCCTTGATATACTTGCGGACCATCGGCCGTTCTGTAGCCAGCTCATTGCCGACGCCCGAGCCGTTAGAGAGCCGGCCGCTCTGATCATGACGGTAGTAATAGTCCGGAACCAGCGGCTGGAAGGGGCCCTTCTGGAAACCATAGGTATGATTGTAGACCACATCCATAATCACCGAGATGCCGCGGCTGTGCAGCGCCTGGACCAGCTCCTTGAATTCCCGGATACGGGCTAGCGGGTTAGCCGGGTCTGTGCTGTAGGAGCCTTCCGGCACATTATAGTGCTGGGGGTCGTAGCCCCAGTTATAGTCTGTGAAGATGGAGGATGCCGGTTCTTCCCCTGGCTTGCCCAGCTCATCCACGGTCTGATAATCGAACACCGGCAGCAGATGAACATGCGTGATGCCCAGCTCAGCCAGATGATCAATGCCCAGCAGATGACCCGCCTCATCCCGCAGGCCGGTCTCGGTGAAGGCCTTGAATTTCCCCTTATGCGTCAGACCGGAGCTAGGGTCTGATGAGAAATCGCGGACATGCAGCTCATAGATTACAGCATCTGCAGGATGCGGCAGCTCTGGAGAGGCATCGCTCTCCCAGCCGTCCGGATCTGTCTCGGACAAATCCACGATGGCTGTGCGCGTTCCATTGGCCGATACAGCCGTAGCGTAAGGATCGGCCGCTTCATTAATCGACCCGTCCGCAAATACAGCGCGGTACATATAATATTTCCCCTTGAGGTTACCGGGAACCTGGATCGTCCATACTCCGCCCTCAGCCCGCTCCATACTAAGAATTTTGCCGCTGTCCTTGTAATCTGCGGTCTGCGGGGTCAGCCCGTTTCCGCCTGTGGCATATAATACGAGCGACACTGTGAAGGCAGTTGGCGCCCAGATCTTAAACACGCAGTATTCCGCTGTGTAGGTTAAGCCCAGGTCATTGCCTTGATAGGTATCGATTTCTTGTTCTGCTTGTATATAATTGCTGCTCATTGCTATTCACCATCCCTATGCTCATCCGTAATACTCCCGGAGAACTATCATTCTATTACTATCAAGCTATGTCCACATTCTGCTTAACTAATACTTTGTACTTGCACAGCTCTGCAAGCGGATGACGCCGGAATTGCTACATAGGGTTCATTATATAATATGTAACACTATGTTCACAGGTCTGGGTTAAGGGTTGAATTGTGTCACCGGATATATCCTATATCGGCATGGATCGCCGGGGAATTAAGCGATTTAAGTTCCAAAACATCAGGACCGCTTCCGCAGCACCCTGCCGTATAACGCAATCACAGGTACCAGCAGGAAGCCTGCCGACAGCAGCGAAGCTCGGATAGAGATCCGGCTGCCGATATAACCTACAACCGGACCGCCTGCACTCTGTCCCAGGGCATCGGACTGGCTGATCATCGACAAGAGTGTAGCCCGGTTCCGGGATGGCAGCTTCGTGTTCAGCCAGGTGGTATAGATCGGGTCGCTGACCGAAGCGACCACCCCCAGGAGCAGTACCGCCCCGATAGCCCAGTAGAAATTAGGAGCAAGTGCCACCATTATAATGCAGCCAGCACGGACGGAGGTCAGGAGGAACAACGCGGCCGCTACTTGACGTTCCTTTTGCAAATCAATGATTGTCCCGGCTATATAGACAGCCAGCACACCCAGCAGAGTCGTCGCCGCACTGATCAGCCCGAAGCCAGCCGCCATCGAGACTCCAATCTCCGGGAACCCGACTTCATTCATAAGAAAGACTTGCCACAGACGGTCATATCCTTCTGACGCAGCGCCGCTAAATAAAGTTACAACCGTCAGCAGCAGGAGCAACGGATGATGCCTCAGGATCGAGGCGCCGCTGACCCAGGTCTTGCCCAACTCACGAATAGCGGAGGAATGCGGCGCACGCTTCCGGCGTATGAACCCCGTCTCTTTCATGTACCGGATCAATATGAACCCCAGGACGAAATAGATGACTCCACCCGCCAGAAAAGGGAGATTAGACGCAACATGGGATAATCCTACGCTGACCGCGATGCCCAGCAGGGAAGCGCTTAAGCCAAATATTTTGGAGCGCATGAAGAGTCTTCCCGTCTGCTCTTCTCCAAGCTCGTCCACGATCCATGCGGTATCCGCTCCGCTCAGGAAGGTCCAGCCGATCCCGTACAGCATCTGGGAGATCAGCAGCCAGCCGAAGGCAGGCAACAGGGAATCCGGATGCATGATCCAGATAATACTCCCTTCAAGGACAAAGGCACTCCCCACAACGAACACGGCAATGATGACTGACAGCCTGCGGCTATAGGTATCGGCGACCACCCCTGTTATTCCCTCGAACACAAGCACCGTTATCTCCAGCACCGTTCCAATCAGCACAAGCTGAAGCGGATTCAGCTTAAGGTCAACTACATAATAAATACTGTAGGTTGTGAATATCGTACTGGCGGCAAGCGACAACATAAACACATGGATCAAATAAATCTGTGAAGCACTGAATCTCTGCACAATGGTTCCACCCTCCGAAAGTAATGGACACATTATATAAAATAACGCCCGGGCGGGCGGTTCCAGATTTGCTGAAATTCAAATAACCGCAAAAAAAAGCCCCCTGTAAAGGGGGCCGGAAAGTAGTTGGAGTTATAAACCAATGCTTGAGTAAAGAATTAATTCACGCGGGACTGCACCAGTGCGGCTACTTCCTCGGCCGTGCCGAGCTGCAGGGCCTGGGCAGCCATTTCCTTCATGTCGGCCGCAGACAGCTTCGAGATCTGGCTGCGTGCTGGCAGGATGGAGGTAGCGCTCATGCTGAATTCATCGAGGCCAAGACCGAGCAGCAGAGGAATAGCTGTGGCATCCCCCGCCATTTCTCCGCACATCCCGGTCCACTTGCCTTCGGCGTGTGCAGCATCAATGACGATTTTGACCAGTCGCAGAATTGCCGGGTTGTACGGCTGATACAGGTAGGCTACCTGTTCATTCATACGGTCCGCAGCCATTGTATATTGGATAAGATCGTTGGTTCCGATACTGAAGAAATCCACTTCCTTGGCGAACTGATCCGCCAGTACAGCCGTCGAAGGAATCTCTACCATGATGCCCAGCTGGATGCTGTCGGACACTTCTTTGCCTTCTTCACGCAGCTTGGCCTTCTCTTCCAGCAGCAGATCACGGGCTGCACGGAATTCACCAAGGGTAGCGATCATCGGGAACATAATGCGCAGGTCGCCGTGGGCACTTGCTCTGAGCAAGGCACGCAGCTGGGTGCGGAAGATATCCTGACGGTCCAGACAGAGACGGATCGCACGGTAGCCGAGGAACGGGTTCATTTCCTTCGGCAGCTCCAGATAAGGCAGCTCCTTGTCTCCGCCGATATCCAGCGTACGCACTACAACCGGCTTGCCTTGCATATTCTCAAGCACGGTCTTGTAGGCATTATACTGGATCTCTTCGGAAGGCAGCTTGTCGCGGCCCATATAGAGGAACTCGGTGCGGTACAGACCTACACCTTCGCCGCCGTTCTCAATAACGCCAGTCACATCATTCGGAGTCCCGATGTTGGCTGCCAGCTCTACATGCTTGCCGTCGGCAGATACCGTTGGCTCGTCGCGGAGCTTTTTCCATTCAGCAATCTGAAGATTGTAAGCTTCCTGCTTCGCTGTATACTCGGCTACCTCAGCTTCGGAAGGGTTGATCAGCACATCGCCGCTCAGACCATCCACGATAACCAGATCGCCTGCTTTGACCAGGGACATCACGTTCTTCGTGCCCACAACCGCCGGAATCTCCAGGGAACGGGCCATAATGGCCGAATGGGAAGTCCGTCCGCCGATATTGGTGGTGAAGCCTTTGACGAAGTTGCGGTTAAGCTGTGCTGTATCCGATGGGGTCAGATCCAGGGCAATAACGATAACCTCTTCACTGATCTCAGCCGGGCTCACATAGTGAATGCCAAGCAGGTGGTTCAGCACACGTTTGGTTACGTCACGCATATCTGCTGCACGTTCCTGCAGGTAAGCGCTCTTCATGTTCTGGAACATTTCCACGAATTGATTAGCTACTTCATTCAGTGCGTAGTCCGCATTTACCGATTCCTCACGGATTTTGTCCATTACAGGGGTAATGAGCTCAGGATCATCAAGGATCAGCAGATGTGATTCGAAAATCTCCGCCTTCTTCTCGCCAAGCTCAGCCAGGGTACGCTCTTTGATGGTCTGAAGTTCGCCTCTGGATTTGTCCAGGGCGTCATTCAGCTTCGCAAGCTCAGCGTCCACATCCGTGACCGCTGTTTTGGTAATGGTATAGTCCGGGTGTTCCAGGATAAAGGCACGGGCTACTGCAATACCTGCGGAAGCCGCGATTCCTGAAATTTTATTCATGAACTTCTCCCAGCCCTTCTTTAACCATAACCTCCTGCAACGCGTTCAGTGCTTCTGCTTCTTCACTGCCTTCAGTAATAAGAGTCAGGGTATCTCCTGCTTCAAGGCCCAGGGAGAGAACGCCCAGGATGGATTTAAGGGTAACTTTTTTGCCTTTAGCTTCTGCAAAAGCTTCAGTGCCTTTGAATTTTGTAGCTGTATTTACCAGCGCTGTTGCCGGGCGTGCGTGAATTCCGTCTTCGTCAATAATTCTGAAAGTTGTTTGCATAATATAATCCAACTCGCTTTCTGTTAATTTGGGATGGTGAATTATAGTGAAGGCTTGCGCTCCCCTTCATTATAATGGAAGCGCTTCGCCATTGCACATTTTACTGAATGGTGATGATATCCTTGTCGCCGATGACGACTCTGCCCGGCTTATTCAAGGTAACGGAGGAGCCTTCCGGCAGGTTGGAGAAGATGACCGGAGAGATGACAGAAGGTGCATTCGCCTTCACATACTCCATATCCACTTCCATAATCGGCTGTCCGGCAGCTACCAGATCGCCTTCCTCCACCAGAACCGTGAAGCCCTGGCCCTTAAGCTTAACGGTGTTGACCCCGATATGCACAAGGACTTCCTTGCCGCCGTCTGACATGATGCCAATGGCGTGCTTACTAGGGAATACGTTGAATACCTTGCCGTATACCGGCGAAGCAATCTTGCCGTCTTCGGACAGGAAGGCGAAGCCGTCACCGGTCATTTTCTGCGAGAAGACCGCATCAGGAACCTCTGTAATATCCATCAGCTCGCCGTTTACCGGGGATACGATATCCTCATGGATAATAGCGTCGCCCTGCTCGCCGGCCTGTTGTTCAAGCTCCGGCTTCGGAGCAGCAGGGGCTGCAGCCGGTGTTCTGCCGTTCATGACATCCTGAATCTGTGACTTGATCGTGTCCGAACGTGTGCCGAAGATCGCTTGTACGTTGTTACCCACTTCAAGAACACCAGACGCACCCAGCTTCTTCAGCCGGTTCTTGTCTACGCCCGCTTTGTCCTTCACTTCGACCCGCAGGCGCGTAATGCAGGCATCCAGATGGGTGATGTTCTCTTTGCCGCCCAGGGCGGACAGAATGTTGCGCGGCAGATCGTCGCCTGCCTTGGACACACTCTCCAAGCTTACCTCATCCTCATCCTCGGAGGCATCCTCACGGCCGGGAGTCTTCAGGTTGAACTTACGGATGACGAACCGGAACCCGAAGTAATAGATCACAGCCAGTACCAGACCTACCGGGATAACCAGCCACCAGGCGGTACGGTTCGGAATGACACCGAACAGCACATAGTCGATGAACCCGCCGGAGAAGGTCATGCCGATTTTGACATTCAAGAGGTGCATGGTCATGAAGGACAGTCCTGCGAATACAGCATGGACGGCGAACAGCAGCGGAGCCACGAACAGGAAGGAGAATTCCAGCGGCTCGGTGATCCCTGTCAGGAACGAGGTCAGCGCAGCCGAGATCATCAAGCTTCCGACAATCCGTCTGTTCTCAGGCTTCGACTCATGGTAGATCGCAAGAGCCGCTGCCGGAAGACCGAACATCATGAACGGATATTTACCGGTTGTAAATGTACCCGCTGTGAACTCCACACCGTCACGAAGCTGCTGCATGAAGATCCGCTGGTCCCCGCGGACCAGATCGCCGGCCTTGTCAATATAGCTTCCGAATTCATACCAGAACGGTGAATAGAAGATATGGTGCAGGCCGAACGGAATCAGGGAGCGCTCGATGACCCCGAAGATAAAGGCCGACAGCGTCAGGTTGGTATTAATCATACTCTGTGACACATAGTTCAGACCATGCTGGATCGGCGGCCACACAATCGTGAGCGCAAGACCGAGCATCAGGGAGGTCACTGCCGTCATAATCGGTACGAAACGTTTACCCGCGAAGAAGCCCAGATACGACGGCAATTCTATACGGAAGAACCTTTTGTACATGGATGCGGCCAATATCCCGACCAGAATACCACCGAAGACCCCGGTTTGCAAGGTGGGAATCCCCAGCACACTGGAATACGAGAAATCCTTCCAGGTCAGCACGTAAGCATTGACACCGACTACCGTACCCATGGTTACGTTCATCACCAGGAAGCCGATAATCGCTGCCAGCCCGGCCACGCCTTCACCTCCGGCCAGCCCGATAGCTACGCCGACTGCAAAGAGCAGGGACAGGTTATCGAATACGATTTGCCCGGAGTTCATTAGTACTGTGGCAATGGCCTGTACGATATTATTCTCCAGTGCAGGCACGTATTGCAGGAAGTCCGGATTCACCAGCATGTTCCCGATTCCAAGCAGCAGACCCGCTGCAGGCAGAATGGCAACAGGAAGCATTAGCGCTTTACCGACTCTCTGCAGAACGCCAAATAATTTTTTAAACATTCAAGGTCACTTCCTAATCCTTAATTTCTGTCAACAGAAGCCAAAAAAGGCATGAGCAATACAGCACATGGATTGCCACACTAACGCTAACGTTAGAGTACCCCAAGTTGGGGCAGGACAACCATAATACTGTAAATCACTCATGCCTGATCGTATCAGTTACACGTTGGTATTCTGCTTCTGTTTCATAACAGGGATCATTGTAGCACCATTGATTTGAAGTTGCAAGCCCCAAAATCGCCTGAAGCCGGTCTACTCCTCCAGCTCCGGCTCATCTTCCTTCTTCTGGGCAATACGCTGCAGATGAATCGTCAGATAGCTGACCTCGGCCGGATATACCGGAATGCGCACCCGCTGCTCAATCACCTTCGTCAGCTTCCAGGCAAGCATGTACATCTCGGGATACTCCCGCTTCATTAGTCCATCCAGGGACGAGGTCTCGCGCACAGTCTCTCCCCGGCGCAGACGCTCCAGAACGAACCGCAAATGGGTCACCAGCCTTGAATAGTCCAGAGAATCCCGCGGAATGCGGTATTCCAGGCTATCCTCGACCAGTCCCACCATGTCCCCGATGAGCTCGGAATGCTGCTTCACCTCAGAGATATGGCGGTTGCTGAGCGCACTGACAATATGCAGAGCCACGAACCCGATTTCATCCGGCGGCAGCGTCACCTTCATCACCTCATTGATCCGCTCCACCGCATATTCCGCCAGACTGTATTCCTCCGGATAAATCTCCCGGGTCTCGTACAGAAACGGATTATGAATAGCCATATGCTGCTCGCTTCTGCGGATCGCAAAGGAAATATGGTCGGTAAGGGCAATATGGATATGCTCATTCAGCGTCTGGCGGCTGCTCTGCATAATATGCAGCACAATCTCCTGGACCACCTCAATCAGCTTCTCATCTACCTGCGGCACCAGCTGCTTGTATTGCTCCTGCTCCTCCTGGCTGCGCAGAATGAACATCTTCTCTACGGAGGACAGATTGATCCGGTCCCGCGTTTTACGGTTGAAGCCGATCCCCTTGCCAATCACCACAACCTCGGCATATTGGGGATGCTCGGCAATGATAACGTTATTATTAAGCACCTTGCCCACGGTAATGCTGCTCACTTCCGACACCTCTTTTACTTCTGAATCCTGATCTATTCCAGCAGCACGATACATGTTTCAGCGTGTGATTCGTTACCTTAAGCTCCTATCATAACATCAAGAATCCCAAATTAGAAGGGTGCCGCAAACCGCCCGCGGGCTCCATTCATTTCACCCGAAACGTCCGGCCTGAGAACCTGTATACCATGATCAGCGCAGCCAGCATATACACCACAGCAGAAAGCACTACGATCACGGCAAACATTCCAGGCTCACTCTTGAACTGCATCGCGATGAATCCGACCCCCAGCACCACACTGTTCACAATCGTAAAGAACGGATTCTTCACATTCAGCTCCGTGCTGTAGGGCTGGAAGATGTAGTACATGAACAGATGATGCACCGAGAAGAACAGGGACAGCGCCACAATAGTCACGCAAAAGAGTACGGCATCCCCCGCGCCCCAACTCTCCGCTGACAGCACCAATAGCAGGTTCACCGCCAGGCAGATCGCGGCAGCCGGGATCAGATTAAGCACGCTGATACGCAGCAGCCGGATACGGAAGTTGCTTAGAATCGCCGATTGTTCACGGTAGAATCCGTAGCGCAGCAGGCTGAGATCACAGTTATAGAACATCGCCTTGCAGAGGCGTTCGCCAATGGACGTGTAGTTCATAATGATCAGGAAGGTCGGCAACGCGGTAATCAGATAATGAGTCAGTTTGGTAAAAGCGGATTGCGACAACAGCATCGTCAGCAAAGCCGCGGAAAAGAGCGATCCAATAATAACCAGCCGCCGTTGAATCGGACTGGTGATCAGCCGCCGGTGACGTGAGAAAAAGATTGCATTCAGGTAAGCGTACCCGCTTTTCCCCTCGAACTTCTCTTGATTCTGTTGTTCCGCCGAGTAGTGCTGATCTTGGGTGGCCACATCCTTCACCCGTGCTTCTTTCATCATCCGTCCCATGTCGAGCAGCGGATCATCGATTTTGGTGACGGCATCGACGGCATTCGTATAGTCCTTATAACGGGCGATATAGACCGCACTTAAGGTTCCCAGCACCAGCACGCCAAGCACCACAGGCAGATTGAACAGCATTCCGCTCTCTACTACCGCATATCCGGGGAGCAGCGGAAGATAGGCCAGCAGATAGCCAGCGCCGATGGCGGTCCAGATCCAGCTTGTTTTTTTGACAATAACCATGCCGTAGCGGTCAAACACCCACAGATGCAGCGCCTCGCACGCCGTACGCCAGAACGTCAGCAGCAGCGTAAGAACCGCCCCATGCCACAGCGGAGCACCGAGAAGAATCCCGAAGACCAGCATAGCCGGAATAAAAGTAACCAGGAAGCTGATCCCGCGCAAGGTCAGTGTGGTCCGCATATACCGCTCTGCCGGCAGCCTCATCAGCTTCACGAATATGTATTTATCCCGCTTCGGCTCCAGAATAACCGCGCTGGAAACCCCGGCCGTAAGGAAGCTTATACACAGCAGCATCTGCAAATAGAGCTGGTACTGAACAGAAAGGGATAAGCTGATATCATTACCGATGAACTTCACCGGCAGATAGATCATGATCCCAAGATAAGCGAACTTCGTCGCAAAGGCCATAAGTACCTTGAGGATATGCACGATAACAGATAAGGTCCGCTTCAGCGTGGTTTCCGAGTAGACAGAGGCCGGGACCAGCTTACCCAGCACCGGGAGCTTACGGATATAGAACATCAGGCGGTTAGCGCCGGACATCCCCCGCACTTCCAGAATCGCCTTCAGCGTCCTAATCATGATCCTCATCCTTCAGCAGGGCAATAATCTGCTCTTCAAATTCCGGACTGTGCAGGGTCTCCGCCGGAATCTCCCGCAGTGTACCGTTATTCAGAATAACCAGCTCATCGCAGAGATCGGCGGCCAGCTGCAGAATATGAGTGGAGAAAATAATGATATGATCCTGCTTCATCTCCCGCAACAGCTTCTTGATCTCCAGTGCCACTACCACATCGAACGAGGTTAATGGCTCATCCAGCAGGATCAGCGGCGGACGGGAGATGATAAAGCACAGCATCTGAATTTTGTTCTTCATCCCGTGGGAATAGCCCTTGATCAGACGGTGCCTGTCCGCCTCCTCAAAACGGATGATATCGAAATATTCCTCGATGGTCCGGTCCGCTTGTATCTTACCCTTATTGATGTCCATGTAGAACTTCACAAACTCATAACCGGTCAGGAAGTCCGGCAGAATCGGCAAGGAGAAGACGTAGCCGATCTCCTCCTCAAGCAGCGGAAGACTCACCTCATCTCTCCGCAGAAAAGCCCCGCCGCTATCCATTTGGATCTCCCCGCTCAGGCAGTTGAACAACGAGGTCTTCCCCGCGCCGTTACGGCCGAGCAAGCCGTATATCTTGCCTTGCTCAAAGGTAAAATCAATCCCCTTCAACACCTCTCTGCCGTCAAAGCTCTTGCGTATATTATCCAGTATAAGCTCCATGCCTGCCTCCGTTTCAGCGCGAATGATAAAGAATCTCTGCTTATATAAGACGCACTTAAGTTTTGAACTTGAAGCTTCATCGTCACTGCGGTGAACATTTGGACTTCCGGCCGCTGTTGTCACCAGATTTCTTGATTTATTCCGCCTTCGCGGGTGAAATCCGGTGACAAAGGCGGTCGCTACCGCTCCTACAGTTCCAAATTTCCCCTCCGCTTCTTTTGCTTTTTGTTTATTTCTATAGTGCCCTTTATATAGTTAAATTCTTGTAAAAAAGGTATGGCTGGCGTTACTGCTGCCTGCCATACCTTGGTGGCTTGCTCTGCTCTTATCCTTCAGGGTGTTCTGAAGGTTCCACCGGTTGTGCCGGAGTGACCGGAGCAGCTGGGGCCGGTCTGGTGACGACAGAGGTTATGGGCGCCGCTGTATGTCTCACCACGTCCTTAGGCTCCGTCTTGCCCTTGGTCAGCCCTTTGATCAGCGCCTCGACATCAATGCCGGACACGCTTTTGAGCATTTCAGGGGCTGTGGACATCAGTTGGGTCACATAATTACTGACACGCGCAGCTCCTTCACCGTTGCCGGTATCCACCACAGTCAGCTTGTCGATAGACGCCAGCGGCTCGGCAATCTTCCCGGCCAGCTCAGGCAGCATTTTGACGATAATATCGAGAACCGCCGCTTCGCCGAATTTCTGGAAGGCTTCTGCCAGCTTCTCCTTGGCTTCCGCTTCCGCCAGACCGCGCAGACGGATAACTTCAGACTCTGCTTTACCTTTGGCCAGCTCTGCATCCGCAATCGCCTGACCTTCCAGACGTTTCTGCTCGGACGTAGCCTGAGCCTGCTTCTCGATACTATACTGCAGGGCGTCGGCTTCACGCATGCGCTTGGCCTTGTCGGCTTCCGCCGCCTGCTCGACCGCATAACGGTCTGCTTCCGCTTTCTTCTTCACTTCAGCATCATACTGCTTCTCGCGTACCTGGATTTCCTTCGCCTGAATATCGATTTCGCGTTCCTTGCGGACCAGCTCAACCTTCATCTGCTCTTCCACCACGGTCTGCTTGGCACGCGCCTCCTGAATGTGGTACGCCTGGTCGGCTTCCGCTTTGGCAGTATCCTGATCGCGTTTGAACGCTGCGACCTTGAGCTGGTTCTCCTTCGATGCTTCGGCGATGTTGGTATCCCGCAGCAGCTCCGCCTTCTGCCCCTGCTCCTCGGCATTGGCCTTCTGAATCCGCGCATCACGGACAGCTTCCGCTTCCGCAATCTCCGCATCCCGCTTCACTGCGGCAATCCGCGGTTTACCCAGCGCTTCCAGGTATCCGTGCTTATCACGTACGTCCTTGATGGTAAATGAGACAATCTGGAGTCCCATCTTCTTGAGGTCACGGGCGGCAACCCCCTGAACCTCCTGGGCGAAGCGGTCCCGGTTGCGGTAGACCTCTTCTACGGTCATCGTACCAAGAATCGCCCGCAGATGTCCTTCCAGCACTTCCTGCGCTTCACTCTTCAGGGATTCAATCGGCTTGCCCATGAACTGCTCGGCTGCTGTTGCCACATCTTCCGTGGAGCTGCCTACCTTGATGATGGCGACCCCGTCGGCAATGACCGGCACGCCTTGCTCCGTATAGACCTCCGGGGTCGTCACATCGAGCTTATGGGAGAGCAGAGACATGAACTCCGCTTTCTGGAAGACAGGCAGAATGAACGCACCGCCGCCGCGGACGATTTTGATTTTGCGGCCGGAGCCATCATCTGATATATGATTGTTGCCCAGGAAGGAACCGGTGACGATCATACCTTCATCCGGGCCAACCGTCTTGTAACGCGCCCAGAAGGCGAGTCCGAGGACAAGCAGTACAGCGATTACTATCGCAGGTATAAACAGGGATTCTGGAATATTTTCTAGCATCATAAGTCCACTCCTTTTCTCTCTTCGAATTCAGATACAAGTGCTACACCCTCACGTACCTCAACTACTACAACCTTGATTCCGGCCGGCAGTGCATGCTGCTCGAAGCTGGCCGCCGTATGCAGGCTGTTACCTGCACCGAACTTCACCATAATCTCACCGTAGCCTGTGCCGGGGACCGGGACGGTAACCTCACCGATCTTACCCGGCAGTTCATTCATGGAGAAGCCGTTCGACATCTCACTGTTCCTCATTGGCTTCACTACCACCAAATGCATCAATACGCCCATGAATGCCGCAACCAGCAGGGACAAGGCAAGAATTACGCCATCTCCCAGTCCGCTGTAGCGGCCCAGCAGCATGCCTGCTCCACCGAATACAGTGATCCCTCCTGCCAATAGGGTAGGATTCAGGAAATCAAAGGATACGATGTCAAAAATCCCGTCCAGAGCGCTCCCGATCAGGTCGCCCAACACTACACTCACTAAGGCAAATAAAATACCCAGCGCCAAACAGCCCAAATACAGCGTTTGCATTATAGTCTCCTCCCGTCGATACTTCCGGACTGTCATACTAGTATAAACGCAACTGTCATGCCCTTGGTTTCACAAAGTTGGGTATTGCTCTCATTAATGTATGCCGGAAGCGGGAAAATTAACAGACCAAAGAAGCCGCCCCCTTAGACGGGAAGCGGCTGTACTGTCGATGGCTGACTTACAAAGCCAGCTTATAAATTTCAACTACGTCCTGACGCTCCAGCTTGCGGAAGTTGCCGAACGGACCGAAGCGGACCGCCTTGTCGGCCATGCTGCCGATTTCGCTGTCGTCGATATCGTAATCGCCGAGCGTCTTCGGAGCGCCAATGGAATCCCAGAAGCGGCGGAGCGCTTCAATGCCTTCGAGGCCGGTCTGTTCATCGGTTTTGCCGGAAGGGTCAATGCCGAACACGTTCACAGCCAGCTGGCGGAAGCGGGCAGGATTCGTGCTGAGGTTATATCTCATCCACTGCGGGAAGAGAATCGCCAGGCCGCCGCCGTGGGGAATATCATACACAGCGGATACGGCATGCTCAATGTTGTGCGTAGCCCAGTCACCGGCAAAGCCCATGCTGACCATTCCGTTCAGCGCCATCGTCCCGCAGTACATAATAGTCTCGCGAAGCTCGTAGTTGTTCAGATCCTCAATCAGCTTAGGAGCCGTCTCAATCACGGTACGAAGCAGAGTCTCCAAGAAGCCGTCCTGTAAAGGCGTATTGCTGTCTGTATGGAAATAATGCTCCAGCGTATGGGACATGATGTCCACCATACCGTACACCGTCTGGTCGCGCGGCAGGGAGAAGGTGTTCTCCGGGTCAAGGATCGAGAAGGCCGGATAGGCATGGATGCTGCCCCAGCCCATTTTTTCCTGGGTCACTTCGTTGGTGATGACCGAGCCGTTGTTCATTTCGGAGCCGGTGGCTGCCATTGTCAGCACGGTTCCCAGCGGAAGCGCACCTTGAGGTGCGGCCTTGCGTTCTACGAAGTCCCACATATCCCCTTCATATTTCGCTCCGACGGCCACCGCCTTGGCACAATCGAGCACACTGCCGCCGCCGACGGCAAGAATCAGGTCAATCTGATTCTCACGGCACAACGCTACACCTTTATGTACCGTTGAGAGACGAGGATTCGGCTCCACTCCGGCAAGCTCGGTAACTACGGCACCAACCGCAGCCAGCTCGGCAATGACGTTATCGTACAAGCCGCTGCGCTTGATGCTGCCGCCGCCGTACATCAGCAGTACGTTCTTACCGTATTTCGGCACCTCGGTACGGAGTGCCTGCAATGTTCCCTGTCCGAAAATAAGCTTGGTCGGGTTATAAAATTCAAACTTGCGCATATGGGTAAACCTCCATGAGTATGTGAATGTGAAGCACTGTCTATTATAGTCCTCCAGCTTGGCGCATTCAAATCGCACAGCTCTCTATTTTGGATTAGAATCAACGTGAGCACTTGGGTGGACGCTCCGCAAACAGAACGTTGTTCCAATCGCTGTTGTGTCCAGATTTCAAAGCAACAAAAAAAATCGCTCATTTGGTGAAATGGAGGGACCACCCAGCCATTCTCAAAGGAACGATTTCTTTGTACATTCATTCTATCCAGACTTAGTTAAAGCCGCTGCTGTTCAGGAACCGGCGGAAGGCCGCCTGCCCTTCCCGCGTGCGTTTGTAGACTCCGGCATGCTCCAGAATGTAAGTGAACTTCGTACCCACCTCATTCTGGATGGTCTTCACCGCTTCTTCTCGGTTCAAGGAGGTACCGAAGCGGCTTACCAGTTCGGTAATCCAGGAAGTGTGCAGCGCCAGCGGATGCTCCTGGCCCTGGCTCTGGACATCTCCGAGAAGCGCAGTGTCGCCCGCCAATATGCCAGCGATGGCGTCAAGCTCTTCCTTGAGCCGCCCCGGTAGAATCGCCAGACCCATTACCTCAATGAGGCCGATGTTCTCCTTCTTGATATGGTGCATCTCCCGGTGCGGGTGGAAAATCCCTTCGGGATATTCTTCGCTGGTCCGGTTGTTGCGCAGCACCAGATCCATCTCGTAGCCGCCGTCCTCTGCCCGGCGCACGATAGGGGTAACGGTATTATGCGGAACACTCTCACCGTCCTCTTCACTGAACGCCAGCACTTCGGCGGCCGGATCGCTGTAAGTCTTCCAGGATTCGTAGATATGGTTGCCTGCCTCCAGCAGCACCGCCGGATCTTCCGCATGCATCCGCAGCACGGACATCGGCCATTTCACAGTGCTTAAGCGGACGCCGGGATACGAGGCATGCGTGAAGGTGTCCTCTTTGGGCGCCTTCTGGATCGGGAACGTATGCCGTCCGCCCTGGAAGTGGTCATGCGTCAGAATGGAGCCGCCGACAATCGGCAGATCAGCATTCGAGCCGATGAAATAATGCGGGAAGGCTTCCACGAAGCTAAGCAGACGCTTCAGCGTATCCTTCGTCAGCTTCATCGGCACATGATCGTGGTGGAACACGATGCAATGCTCGTTATAGTAGACATAAGGCGAGAACTGGAAGAACCACTTCTCGCTGTTCATCGAGAGCGGGATCACGCGCAGGTTCTGACGCGGCGGGTGATTGACCCGGCCGGCATAGCCGACATTCTCACGGCATAGCTGGCACTTCGGATAGACCGGAGGCGGAAGCAGCCGGGCCATGGCGATTTCCTTCGGACTTTTCTCCGGCTTGGAGAGGTTGATCGTCATCTCAATATCCCCGTACGGCGACTCCTGAAGCCAATACACATTCTTCGCTACACGGTCCATACGGATATAGTTGGAATCAATGCTCAGCTTATAAAAGCGGTCCGTTGCCGCCTGAATGCCCTGTGCCGCCTGGATCGCGGCGAACTCCGCATTCACCTCAGACGGGCGGGCCATCAGAAGGCCCATAATCTTCGCATCCAGCAGGTCGCGGTACGTATCCGTATTCTCCGGGATCAGCCCGAGACTGAACCCGTAATCAATCAGCTGGTCCAGCGGGGCCTGCGGGCTGTCCAGCGGACCTTCAGTGAACTCGCCGGGATAAGGCTCGCTGAAGCCGAACTGGTCCAGGAGTTCATTGCGGCTGTAATCCACATCTGCTGGCTGAATAAGTCCCGTATGTCCGGCAAACAGAACCAGCTGTTCAATCGCATACAGCGCCTTCTCAGCGGCAGCAGCCGTACTATTATCGTTCTGCATTTCATTTCTCCTTCTATGGTGCCTTATGCGGCGCTTTGCATTCTGTCTATTTCACCTTCGGGCAACAAGCAGAATTGCTTCTTACTCCCCGTACCCTTGCGGATTGGCAGAGTGCCAGCTCCAGGCGCTCTGAATAATGCCTTCCAGATCGGCATGCTGCGGGTCCCAGCCCAGAACCTTGCGGGCTTTGTCAGAGGAAGCGACGAGTACTGCCGGATCTCCGGAGCGGCGGTCCTGAACCACAACCGGAATGTCCAGGCCGGTAACCTTCTTCGCAGTCTCAATGACCTGCTTCACAGAGAAGCCCAGGCCGTTGCCAAGGTTGAAGACATTGCTTGCACTGCCGCTGCGCAGATAAGTGACTGCACGGACATGCGCATCCGCCAGATCGCTGACATGGATGTAGTCGCGTACGCAGGTTCCGTCCTCTGTCGGATAGTCTTCCCCGAACACTGCAATATTCTCGCGCTGCTTCAGCGCAGCCTGGAGCACCAGCGGAATCAGATGGCTCTCCGGACGGTGGTCTTCGCCGATCTTGCCGCTGGCGTGTGCGCCTGCGGCATTGAAGTAGCGCAGCGCTACGTATTTGATACCGAGCACTTTGTCGAACCAGGCCATCATGCGTTCCATGGTCAGCTTGGTCTCGCCGTAGACATTCGCAGGCTCGGTGCGGTCAGTCTCTTCGATAGGCACCTTTTCCGGTTCGCCGTAGGTGGCGGCAGTGGAGGAGAAGACGATTTTATCCACACCAGCATGCTGCATGGCTTCTAGAAGACACTGCGTTCCATACACATTGTTGTCGTAGTATTTAACCGGGTCCTTCATGCTCTCGCCCACCAGGGAGCTGGCTGCGAAGTGAATCACCGCTTCGATCTCATTCTCGGAGAACAGCTTCGCCAGCAGCGCCTTGTCGCGCAGGTCGCCCTCGTACAGCTTGCCGCCCAGCAGCGCCTCGCGGTGCCCTGTCAGCAGATTGTCGATCACCACAACCTCTTCCCCGCGGTCCAGCAGCTCTGCTACTGTGTGTGAACCGATGTATCCTGCGCCGCCCGTTACCAGAATCGCCATCTTATTTCACTCCTTTCAATTCTTCCACGCCGTTGCCGATGCCGCATACATAGAATTCGCCGGTCAGGCCGGTTCTGTTCTTGTAGGCTTCTCCAACTTCCGTTATGAACCGCTGCACATCATCCTCGTGTACCAGCGATACCGTACATCCCCCGAATCCGGCCCCTGTCATCCGTGATCCCAGTGTGCCAGGAATGCGCTGCGCTTCTTCCACCATTACATCCAGCTCCTCGCAGCTGACTTCATACAGGTCGCGGAGGGAGACATGGGAGTCATTCATGTACAGGCCGAACTGCTTCAGATCATTGTTCTTCAGCACCTCCACCGAGTCAAGCACACGCTGATTCTCCTCCACTACATGGCGGGCCCGGCGTCTGACGGTTTCATCCGTAATTTTATCCTGATGAAGCTCGAATTGTTCAGGTTTCAGCTCAGCCAGATAAGACAGGCCCGGCACCTCTTGCTTAAGAATAGCCAGAGCCTCGTCACACTGGCTGCGGCGCTCATTGTACTTGGAGTCCACCAGACCGCGCTTCTTGTTCGTGTTGCCAATGACCAGCTTATAGCTGCCTGTCACAAAAGGTACGAGGCTGTATTCCAGCGTATCGCACATCAGCAGGATGGCATGGTCGCGCTTGCCGTTGGCTACAGCGAACTGGTCCATAATCCCGGAGTTCACGCCGACGTACTGGTTCTCCACACGCTGGGACAGCAGGGCCAGCTCCACCGTATCTATCTCTCCGCCAAGCAGCGTCAGGAAGGCGAAGCCTGTGACTACCTCGATCGAAGCGGAAGAGGACAGACCCGAGCCGTTAGGAATTTCACCGTGGAACAGGAGGTCATAGCCGCCGGATAGCGGAAGATCCTTCTTGGCCAGTTCTACCAGCACACCCACCGGATAGTCAATCCATTCGCCGGTCTTGGCTTTGCCGATCTCGCTATAGTCAATAGAAGCTTCGTAAGGTAAATTCGTCGATGCGAATTGAACCTTGCCGTCTGCACGCGGGCGCACGATCAGCGTGGTGCCGAAGTCCAGCGCCGCCGGGAAGACGTAACCTCCGTTGTAGTCCAGATGCTCTCCGATCAGATTCACGCGGCCCGGAGCGTAGAATACCCTTGCTTCTTCCTTGCTTTCCCCATATTTCTCAATAAATTTGCTGTTCAGTTCCTGTGTGCTCAACATTGCCACTCCACCCTTTCGCTGCTTGCGCTTTGGAATTCAACTTACGTCCTTCATGCTTACATTATAATAAAATCAGACTTGCCCTGATAATGCAATCATGTGTGCAATATATGGACAAATGTGACTTTCGTTCCTGAAGAGACTATACTCGGTATGAGGAAAAGTGAACGGGCGCTCCCTATACACTTAGCTATGGAAGCGTTCTGCTCAGGAAAGGCGGCTTGCAGTGCAACATACCTATTCAGTAGGATCAAATCCTGTCTATTACGATAAGCAGCTGCTGCATGTACTCTTTGCGGGAGAGAGCCAGACCCTCCCGCTGCATCAGGCGGGTCCCAAGATCTACGATTACTATCTGCTCCATTATATTGAATCAGGCTCCGGGGTCTTCCGGACAGAGGAGCATACGTACGAGCTGGGAGCCGGAGACTGCTTCCTGATCCACCCGGGCCAGCTGGTCAGCTACATCTCGGATCAGCAGGCGCCCTGGCGTTACCGCTGGGCCGCCTTCACCGGCGCCGATGCCGGACAGCTTGCGGAGCAGGCGGGCTTCGCGCCGCTCGCCCCGGTGCTGTCTACCGCAGGCGGCAGTGTAATACCCGGAGCGCTTGCCGGGATGATGTCCGCCTTCTATGCCAATAAGGAGAGCGCCGCCTTGACCTCTCTGGGGTATCTGTACCTTATCGCTGGCGAAGCGGCGGAGCTGCTGGTCTCCTCCACCCGGCTGCCGGGTGCGGAATCACAGATCAAGCGGACGGTGAAGCAGATGATTCACTACATGGCTTCTCAGTATGCCCATCCGGTCTCGATTGAACAGATGTGCGGCTCTCTTGGGTATAACCGTGCTTACCTCTCCCGCATCTTCAAGCAGGAGACGGGGCTCTCTCCGGTCACTTACCTGCTGAAGCTGCGGGTGGAGAAATCGCGCCAGCTGCTGCGTGAACGTCCCGAGCTGTCCGTGGAGCAGGTAGCGGCATCGGTCGGACTGACCGATGCCCTGTATTTCTCCCGGCAATTCAAGCGTTTCTACCGCCAGTCCCCCACCGCTTACCGCCAGGCCACAGTGAACCCTGGAGAGAAATAGCTATATCGCCTAGAGCAACAGCCCGTCTCCTGAACAGGAAGCGGGCTGCTTGCATTGTTATCTATGGAAGCCGGACCTTATGGCAACTCTTAGGCTGAGCGCCTTAAGCTTCAATCCTCTGTCTTAAGGATCGTTTCGATCCGGTCCAGCTCCTCCTGCGTGAAGTCACTGTGGGACAGCGCGGCGATATTCTCTTCGATCTGGCTGACCCGGCTGGCGCCGATCAGCGCCGAGGTGATCCGCCCGCCGCGCAGCGTCCAGAGCAGGGCAAACTGGGCCAGACTCTGGCCGCGCGTTACGGCCATCTGGTTCAGCGCGTGGATTCTGCGCAGCACCTCCGGCGTAATCCGGCTCTCATTCAGCGCTGCCGAAGGTCCGGCTGCCCGGGAATCTCCGGGAATGCCGTTCAGATATTTATTCGTCAGCAGACCTTGCGCCAGCGGAGTGAAGGCAATACTGCCCACCCCATGCTCCTCCAGCACATCCTGAAGCCCGCCTTCAATCCAGCGGTCCAGCATGGAATACCTCGGCTGATGAATCAGCAGCGGGGTGCCCAGCTCCTTCAGGATCGCAATAGCCTGCTGCGTCTGCTCCGCCGAATAGTTTGACAAGCCGATGTACAACGCCTTGCCTGAGCGTACAGCATGATCCAGCGCTCCCATCGTTTCTTCCATGGGCGTGTCCGGGTCCGGGCGGTGGGAATAGAAGATATCCACATAGTCCAGTCCCAGCCGCTTCAGGCTCTGGTCCAGACTGGACAGGATATATTTACGTGAACCCCAGTCCCCGTAAGGGCCGGGCCACATCGTATATCCCGCCTTGGTCGAGATCACCAGCTCGTCACGGTACGGCGCGAGATCCCGGGCCAGCACTTTGCCGAACAGCTCTTCCGCCGATCCGGCCGGAGGCCCGTAGTTATTCGCCAGATCGAAGTGGGTGATTCCAAGATCAAAGGCACGGGTAATCATCCCGCGGCCATTCTCAAAGGCATCAATGCCGCCGAAATTATGCCACAGGCCCAGTGAGATGGCTGGAAGCTTGAGACCTGACCTGCCGGTGCGGTTGTAACGCATTCCTTCATACCGTTCATCACTAGCCACATATACCATGTTATATCCCTGCCTCTCGTATCTCTTGTGTGAATACCCTTCTTTAAACTCATGGCTTCATAAGTAATCTCACTCTACAAAAAAACTGGGCATTAGCCCAGCAGTCCCTGCACTCTACCCAGCACATCTCCGATACGCTCTGTAATAATCAGATCTGCCTGATCGTCATACGGGGTAGGCTCGCCGTTAAGCAATACAGTATGCTGTCCCCTGAAGTAAGTAACCAGGCTTGCAGCAGGATGAACCGTAAGCGAGGTACCGCCGATGATCAGCAGATCCGCCGCTGCAATGGCATCCACGGCTTCAACCAGCACTTCATGATCGAGCGCTTCCTCATAGAGCACCACATCCGGCTTGATGATGCCCCCGCAGTCCTCACAGCGTGGCACAGAGCCTTCCTGCTCCAGCCATTCCTCCAGGCCGTAATAGCGCTGGCACCCCATGCAGTGATTGCGGTGGATAGAGCCGTGCAGCTCCAGAACCCGGCGGCTGCCGGCAATCTGATGGAGGCCGTCGATATTTTGCGTAATGACCGCCTTCAGCCTCCCGCTCTCCTCCAGATCCGCGAGCAGCCGGTGGGCCCCGTTCGGCTTCGCTCCCGGATGTATCATCTTGCTGCGGTAGAAATCAAAAAAAATGTCCGGCGAGGACATAAAAAAGCTGCGGCTGAGCATCACCTCAGGCGGATAAGGGGAGTTGTGCTGTGTCTGGTACAGACCGGCTGCCGAACGGAAGTCCGGGATGCCGCTCTCCGTCGATGTTCCGGCACCGCCGAAAAAGACGATATTATTGCTTTTTTGAATCCAGGAAGCCAGTAGCTGTAATTGTTCCATAATCTACACCTGTCCTCTCTGTACCTCATTCGTAATGCATTCAGATTGTTAAGCGGAGCGCCGGATAGCCGGATACCACAATATCCGCATCCAGCAGATGGTCTGTCCTTCCGTCCGGTGAGATCCCGACTGCAAGGCGCAGTCCCGCCCCACGGCCCAGCTGCATATCCGCATTGCTGTCACCGATAATCACTGTGTCTTCGGGACGCAGCTCCAGCTCCCGGCAGGCCTTCTCGGCTATCTCCGGTGCAGGCTTGCCGTACTTTACCTGGTCGCGGGTAACCACCGCCCCGAAGTATTCTGAAATGCCAAGCCATTCCAGATGCTCACGGGTAGTGGACAGATTGTCAGAGGTCACAACGCCAAGCTTCAGGGAAGCGGCGGCACACTGCCCCAGGAATGGCAATACTCCCGGCATGGGTACAGCCGTACGGCGGCGGCGAAGCTCATTCATGGCCTCCTTGGAGATGGCATTCACGCGCGTCACCGCTTCATTCCATGGGAGACCTGCTGTATAGAGTTGCCAGGCCAGAATTCCGGTGGATTCCTCAGCCGTTGCCATGGAGAGCGGACCGGCGGGATCATAACCGGTAATTCGTCCGGAAGCATCATGCGTCGTCCCCAGCACCGGGGCCAGATCGGCTCCCGTAACGGGTCTGCTGCCCATTAAAGTCAGCTGGCTGCCCAGCCCCTCAAGCACCAGTTCAGCCCAGCTGCCCCAGGTGGCCAGGAGATCAAGCAGCGTGCCGTCCTTATCGAACAGGATGCCGCTTACGGGAACGGAGAGTTCATTGATGTGCAATACAGGCATTCCAGCGCTCCTCTGCATAAGATATATTACTTCAAGTATTCGTTGTTCATTTGCTCTGGCGCAGATTCCCCAGCCAGTCCAGCATCGCCCGGACGGTCCGGGTCTGCTGTTCATCTTCGGTAATCGTAGCGGTCCCGTCACCCTTTTGCGCGCCATAGCTGCCGAATTGGGCATGGTTACCGCCGTCAACCGACACATATACGGTATTGCCCGGCAGATAGGAACGCCCTTTGTTATAGCTCTTCTGATCTACGACTTCATCCTGCGTGCCAAGCACAGACAAGACGGATAGCGTGGTGTTCTTCAGGCTGCCTTTCTCATCGGGATACGAGGCCAGAAAAAAAACGCCTTCCAGCTGGCCGGCATGATCCGCAGCGAAGCGTGAAGCCATTACGCCGCCGAGCGAATGTCCGCCCAGGACAAAGGACTGCTTCGGATGCACGCGGATAATCTCTTCGGCGGCATCCCCTTTAATTACAGCCAGATTAAGCGGCATTCTGGCAATGTAGAACGGGTGACCGGCAGCGGCAACTTTACGGGCCAGCGGCGCATATGCTTCCGCCTTGACCAGTGCGCCCGGATAAAAGATCACGGCGGTGCCGAGCACCACTGAAGGGTCGAACGAGATCCAATTGTCATTCTGTTCAACAGTGACGCCCCCGGCAGAGATCAGAGCGGTTTCAGCCCGTGCCTCCGGCTTATACGGGGTCAGATATCTCCATATAAACACCCCCGCCACCAGTAGAACCAACACCACTCCAATAAGCACACGGCGTCTGATTATATTCTTTTTCATTAGTGTTCACTCCCGATTCCTGCATACTGAAAATTATAAGGGAATCGGTGAATTCAAACAACCTTCAAGACTTCGCCACATCTGGCCCTATCCGTTTCCAATGATAGCGCTTACTATTGTGATGTATTTCACAATTTATTGTCCGGAAATCATGTATTTTAAAATTAAAGTATCAAACCCTACGCAAACCCTAATTTCATTGGAGGTTACGTCATGACCCGGGTAAGCCCGCTTAACACGCGCGGAGAGACCTTTTTTCTTAATCTGCGCTTCATGCTTATTGTAACTGTCTTTGTGGCCAATGCGATCGAACCCCTGATTCAAGAAATGAGCGGACTTCATACGCTTTACCAATGGATCTTCAGTTTTCATATGCCGCTGTTTGTGCTGGTAACCGGATACTTTGCCCGTTCAAGCTTGCATGGAGCGCCTGGGCGCAAGATGCTGCTACAGATTGCCCTGCAATATGTTATTTTTCAGAGCCTCTACTCCCTACTTGACGCCTCCCTGTTTCATGTGAATAATATACAGCATTCGTTCTTCGCTCCTTATCTGCTGCTCTGGTTCCTGGCCAGCCACATCTGCTGGCGCCTGCTGATGCTGGGCATGAGCCGCTGGACCCGCAGCGCCCAGCTGGCCTTCGCTCTTACCGCAGGGGTGGCCGTAGGTTATCTGCAGCTGGACGGGATCTGGTTCAGCATCAGCCGCACCTTTGTCTACCTGCCCTTTTTTGTGATCGGGTACCATTTCTCCTTCGGGGCTTTCGTGAAGCTGTACCAGCGGTATGTCAAAAGCATTGCCGCCGCCGCTTCGCTCCTGCTGCTCCTTGCTATCGGCCTGCTTGGCAGTAATCTCCCCATAGGCTGGCTATACGGCAGTATGACTTATATGCAGCTTGGCGCCCATGAATGGTACGCGGGTCTGTTCCGGCTCGCGGTCTATGGCCTGCAATTCATCGCTTCTCTGGCATTTCTGGGCCTGGTGCCTTACGGGTTAAGCCGCATGACCGGCCTGGGACGCCGGACCCTCTATGTTTTTCTGCTGCATGGCTTTGTGGTCCGCACGGCGGTGATTTCCGGATTGTATACTTATATCGGCAACCCGGCCGGAGCAGCGCTGCTGCTCGCCGGTGCAGTAGGATGTACGGTGCTGCTCGCCCAGCCTACGGTCAGACGTCTGCTGAACCCGCTCGTGGAGCCGTCCGTAGAGTGGATGATCTCCCTGCAGCGTGCCGCCATCCGGCGCTCTCTATAGAATGAAGCTGCCATGCTATATCAATTTGCCGAAGTCTATCCTATACGGAATAGGCTTCTTTCTGTATATTAGCCCAGACTTTACATGCGTGACCCCCCGACAAACTTCACACTGCCCGGTAGAAAAAACAGGATTTTTGTGATAGACTCTCTATTAACGTTCGTAACCAATCACCGCAGGGTACGTATATTTCGGGATTGCAATGCGTTAATGCGGCACTATATTCGCTTTACCAATATTGTTAGGGGGAAAAGTCATCATGGCAAACAAGAAAATGCGATCAGATATGATCAAAAAAGGCTTCGACCGCGCTCCTCACCGCAGCCTTTTGCGGGCAGCAGGCGTTAAAGAAGAGGATTTCGGCAAACCGTTCATCGCGGTCTGCAATTCCTATATCGATATTGTTCCGGGTCATGTGCATCTGCAGGAATTCGGCAAAATCGTGAAGGAAGCCATCCGTGAAGCCGGCGGGGTTCCATTCGAATTCAACACGATCGGCGTTGACGACGGGATTGCCATGGGTCATATCGGTATGCGTTATTCGCTGCCAAGCCGCGAGATCATTGCCGACTCTCTGGAAACGGTAGTATCCGCGCACTGGTTCGACGGTATGGTGTGCATTCCCAACTGTGATAAAATCACCCCGGGCATGATGATGGGCGCACTGCGCGTCAACATCCCGACAATCTTCGTCAGCGGCGGGCCGATGAAGGCCGGCGTAGACAGCAAAGGCAAGAAGCTCTCCCTCACTTCTGTATTTGAAGGCGTTGGCGCGCATCAGGTCGGCAAGATCAACGATGCTGAGCTGCTCGAACTCGAACAATACGGCTGTCCTACCTGCGGATCATGCTCCGGCATGTTCACTGCCAACTCCATGAACTGTCTGGCTGAAGCTATGGGCCTTGCGCTTCCGGGCAACGGCACCATCCTGGCCGTAGCCGAAGAACGCAGAGACTTCGTCCGCAAGTCAGCAACCCAGCTCATGGAGCTGATCAAGCTGGACCTGAAGCCGCGTGATATCGTAACCCAGGAATCGCTGGACAATGCCTTCGCGCTGGATATGGCGATGGGCGGCTCGACCAACACCGTACTGCATACCCTGGCACTGGCTCAGGAAGCCGAAATCGATTATCCGTTGGAACGCATCAACGAAGTAGCCAACCGGGTTCCTTACCTGGCCAAGCTGGCTCCGGCCTCCGATATCTTCATCGAAGATGTGGACCGGGCGGGCGGCGTAAGCGCCGTGCTGAACGAATTACTGAAGAAGCCAGGCGCAATCTTCGGCGATTGCATGACGGTTACCGGCAAGACACTGGCCGAGAATGTAACCGGCCATGAGATCCAGGATACATCTGTTATTCATACCATTGACAACCCCTATTCCCAAGTTGGCGGACTGGCTGTACTCTACGGCAACCTGGCTCCTGAAGGCTCCATCATCAAGGTGGGTGCCGTGGATGCTTCTGTTGGCGGCTATCACAAAGGACCTGCCATCTGCTTCGACTCTCAGGAAGAAGCACTGGAAGGTATCGCGAACGGCAAGGTCAAAGAAGGCCATGTAGTCGTTATCCGTTATGAAGGTCCGAAGGGCGGACCGGGCATGCCGGAAATGCTGGCGCCGACTTCACAGATCGTCGGTATGGGCCTGGGCGCCAAGGTTGGCCTGATCACGGACGGACGTTTCTCCGGTGCCTCCCGCGGGATCAGCATCGGTCACATCTCTCCGGAAGCGGCTGAGGGCGGACCGATCGCTTTTGTAGAGGATGGCGATATCATTGAGCTGGACCTCAACAACCGCAAGATCGAGCTGCTGGTTGACGAGGAAGTGCTGGCGGTCCGCCGCCAGGGCTGGAAAGAATTCGAGCCGAAGGTGAAGACCGGTTATCTGGCCCGTTACTCCAAGCTGGTTACCAATGCAAGCAAGGGCGGCGTGCTGAAGATCTAATCGTTAGAGCCGCAGCCTTAAGCAAATGTAATGATGATATGAGCAGCTCCAACCGCAAATTCGGTTGGAGCTGCTCTTTTTGCTGCAGGAATTGAAGCTTTGAGGAGAAAAATGTTGCATCATGTGCAGGAACTAAAAAACCGCCAGCCCATTCAGGCCAGCGGAGATTGTAATCAATATAAGTGCATTAAACTGCGTATGCTTCATCTTCAATGAACTACCGTTGCTCCGGGAAGCTCAGCTTCAAGCGTCCGTTCCTCTTCGTGTACCCGCTGCTCCACATGCTTGTGCGGAAGCTGACGGTTCATCTGGTCCAGAAGCTGCGATACCGGCATCAGTATCATCTTGGGCACCAGTTGGTCACTGCGTTCCTTAAGTCTTGCGCCGCCTGACGGATGAATCACACTCATGAGAATACTAAGGTAGAACTTGGTGCTGCTGGCGAACAGTCCGCTGGGCAGATCCAGTACGATGAAGCCGAACTTCTCCGGCCCGCGGTTGATCATGCTGACTCCGTAGAGCGCTTTGGCTTCAGCTAGCTCCACATCACCACAAATCCGCTCGGCCAGCACCGGCAGATCCTTCTCCATCCGGCGGATCAGGCGGATCGCAAGCTGGGCAGTGGAACGGGAATGAATTCCCAGCTCGAATAGCTGCCTGTTATCGAAATGCAGCTCGATCACCTTGTCGCCCTTGCTTAAGGTCTCGCCATTATCCATGTGGACCGTTCTGCCCTGGTACTTGCGCAGCCGGTAATGCAGGAACGGGTCTTCCTGCGAGATTGTCTTGATCTGGAACAGCAGCTGAAAGAGCTTCTCCCAGCCCAGCCATAAACCGACAAGCAGCCGCTTGCCGAAGGACAAATGCGTGATCGGGGAGCGCTGCACCGCCTTGATCATCTCGTCAATCCGGACGCTGTGCAGTCCGCGCCGCTCGGCCTCGGCCAACATCCGCTCCAGCGCAATCAGCATATGCTCCGGTGCATTCGGATCAGCGCCGATCGTCGTACCGCAGTCATGCAGCAGCAGCACCTCCCCCGGGCCGAGCTTCGCAATAAGCTTCTCGGTCAGCTTCTCCGCTCCAAGCTTTTCCTTCCAGTCGCCGAACATCGCCGACCACAGCACAATCTGCACCTGACGGCGTTTGGAGAAGTCGAACAGGTTCACGATTCCCCAAGGAGGACGGTAATACGTGCTGCGCTCGCCGGTAATGGAGAAGATGATCTCGTCCGTCCGGTCAATCTGCTTCCTCACCGTGGCGGGACGCATCAGCCAGTTCGTCTTGTGCACATAATTATGAATTCCGATCAAATGCCCTTCGTCATGCATTCGCTTGATGATCTCGGGGTGCTGCTCCGCGTGCGAGCCAACGACAAAAAAGGTCGCCTTCGCATCGTAGCGCTTAAGCAGATCGAGCAGCAGCGGTGTATAATGCGGGTCTGGCCCGTCATCAAAGGTCAGGCCGTAATCCGTACGCCCAATTCCTTTGCGGAAGACACGATAACCAAATAAACGGCTGATCATACCGGGAATAAAAGCATAAAAGGTAGAGATATAAAATAGCCAGAGCAGCAAAGTCTGCATGTACAATCACCGCTTTTCCAGAGTTGACTTTGGCTCGCCTTACGTCTGTTAGGAGATAGATGTGATACGGCCAAGTAGAGTAAGTAGAAGCGACAGCTTTAAAAAACATCACCTCCTAGTTTAACACAGCTGCCAAAGAAATAGACGTTTTTTATTAAAATCGTGTACAATGAGTTGAAGTGCAGGTTACAAATTCATCTTCACAAAGGGGTCGTTTAAATCTATGCTGCCGCTGTACAGAAAATATTGGCGCACCTTTTTCGACATTGGGCTGCTTGTTCTAACCGTATATTTAGTGATGCTCGGCTTCAGTAAATTGTACCAGCTGGCTGCGCCGGTGTTCCTGTCCTTTTTTGTATTTCTGCTGATTGAGCCGCTGGCCCGCTTCCTGAACCGCAAGGGAATGGCCAAGCCCTTCGCCTCTGCGATCTCCGTGGTGCTCTTCCTGGTCATCCTGCTGGGCGTCCTGTTCGGTGCCGGACTGCTGATTACGACCCAGGCGATTCACCTCCAGAATAATCTGCCCAAATATACATACGTGGTCCAGCAGCATTTCGCAGAGACTACGACCTATCTTCAGCACAAAATCGATTCGCTTCCATCCGATGTGACAGATAAGCTGAACGGTTATTTCACAGATGCCACCAATATTCTCTCGAAGTGGATGGTCGCCTTCTTCAAATATATGGTCGGAGTGCTTGGCTCTTTCTCTTCCTTTATGGCTAATTTCGGGATTGCGATCATTCTCGCCTTTTTCCTCAGCATGGAGATTAAGGACTGGCGCCGAATTGCCCACGAGAAGCTGCCGAAGACGTTCAAGACGGCCTACGCCTTCCTGCAGGGAAATGTGTTCAAGGCTATCGGTTCTTATATCAAAGCACAGATGATCCTGATCAGCATCACCTTCGTCATTATTCTTGCTGGCCTGCTGATTCTTCAGACAGGCAATGTACTCACCATCGCGCTGGTCTGTGCCGTGGTCGATCTGCTTCCGCTGCTCGGGGTACCTGCGGTGCTGATCCCTTGGATCATCTATCTGTTCATTGTTGGAAATACTTCGCTTGCTGTCGGGCTCATCGTTCTGCTGGCTGTAGTAATGGTGGTTAGACAGCTGCTGGAGCCCAAAATCACAGGGAATTCGATCGGTGTCTCCTCTGCCTTCCTGATGCTCTCCTTCGTGATTCTGTCCTCCTCCCTGTTCGGGATAGCAGGACTCATTCTGTCGCCGATTCTGCTGATTCTGCTCAAGGAGCTGCTCCAGCAGGGATATCTCCAGCAGTGGATCTATCTGCCGCAGGAGGAGTTCGTCGTCTCGCCCTTCGCGGCCTCGGGAACCTCTACGGCAGGCGCTCCCGTAAGCAGCAGTCCGGCCGGGAATGCCGAGTCTAATGCGCAGCCTGCCGGTCCAGGCCCTCAGGCCCCGGTTGATCCGCCTTCCAGCCCCGACAACAGCTCGAACACCTGACCGAACAGGCGGGTGGCGGCCTGCGGACTGTCTGGAGCCACATTCTCTATCGCCACAGACACCGCATATTTCGGATGGTCAACCGGACCATAGCCGATGAACCATTGATTGTTGCGCGGTGTGCCATGCACCAGCGTCTGGGCCGTGCCTGATTTGCCGGCGAGCGGCCAAGCGGCAGGCTTCAGCATCCGGCCTGTGCCCTCTGTGACTACGCTGCGCATCATGCCCAGCAGCACACGGGCAGTGGCCGGAGCGATCCGCCCCTCCGGCGCTGGCGCCAGATGTCCCGGAAGCTCCTTAAGCGTCTGTCCATTGGCAAAATCAACCCGCTCCAGAATCCGCGGCGCTCTCACCTCACCGCCATGCAGCAGTGTGACGACCAGATTCGCCGCCTGCAGCGGAGTGATCCGCACATCGCGCTGGCCGATCGCCGTCTGGACTCTCGCCCCGCCGTCATCCGGCAGGAGCGTGGTGAAGATGGTTCCCGGCTGCTCTCCGGCCAGCGGCCGGAGCAGCGGCAGACCGAGTGTATTCTCCGCCTGCCACCCGATGCTCCGGCCCAGTCCAAGGGCAAGGGCGGTAGCTTGAAGCTTCAGACCGCTCAGCCGCTCGGCCAGCGTAGCAAATACAGTATTACAGGACACGGCGAACCCTTGCTTAAGCGTAAGGGCGCCGTGTCCTTTGCCGTGGGGACATGACAATCCGTATTTCCCATATGCTCCTGCACAGAAGAAAGGCTCCTCCGGTGTGGTCAGCCCGGCTTCAAGTGCGGCAGCGGCCGTAACAATTTTGAAGATAGAGCCCGGAGCGGCCGCTTGAAGAGCACGGTTGTTCCATTCTCCCCCTTGCGGTGAGACCTGCTGCGGATTGTAGAACGGCAAGGAGACCATCGCTGCGATATCACCGCTCCGGCTGTCCATTACCACAATCGCCCCTACCTTCACCCCGGCTTCCGCCGCCAGCTGCTCAATGCTCTCCTGAAGCTTCAGATCAATTGTGGTATATAGTGACAGCGGATAATAGGGGTTGCCCGGCGCCTTGACTGTGATCGGGCTTCCCGGAACCCGTTTGCCGCGCGCATCAACCTGGGCAACGGCCTCCGTGTGCCCCACGCCCTGCAGCAGCGGCTCCAGCGTCTTCTCCAGCCCGGCTGTGCCGGTTCTTGGAATTCTCAGCCCTGTAGGGGATTGAGTGACAGCTTCTCCTGAAGCTTCAGACAGATAACCGAGCCACTGTCGGCCGGATGCAGACCCGTTATATCTGCGGGCAAAAGGCAGCGCCCGGACACCTTCAATCGCAAGCGCCTCCACTTCTCTGGCCTGCGGCAGGGTCAGGGCCAGCGGCCCCGTGCCTTGGCCGGAAGGCCAGAGCAACGGCTCCTTCAGCCCCAACCGTCTTGCCTGCAGCTGGCTGTAGCTGACGCCAAGAATCTCCGCCAGACGGTGAAGCTGCTGGTCATCGTTATATTCACCGGCACCATGATGCCGGTGAAGCTCTTCCTCCGGCGGGAACAGCGCAGCGGTCCAGACCGTCTCTCCAGCCAGCGCCCTTCCGTGTTTGTCATACAGCCGTCCTCTTCCGCTGTCCAGCACCGTCTCCCGCTCACTTTGCAGCTCTGCCATCTGAGCTACTGTGTAACGGGTGCCGCTTACTACACTATCCTTCAGCAGCAGCTGTACCCAGGCCAGCCTGATCATCAGGCCCGCCAGCAGCATACACAGGATCAGGCAACCCCAAAATATGCGTGTATGAATCAGCTTGTGCAAATTGCTATTCCTCCATCCAATGGGCTGAAAAACCTTGGCTACTAGCAGCTCATCAGATTTAAAAGTGTGAGAATCACTTTAACTAATTGCTTGCTGAGGGTTAGCAGCGCCCCGATTAGGGTCCAAGGGGGAGGCTTAATTGCAATCTGTACAACTAAATCGCCGGATATGCCGCCGAATCTCTGTTTAGTTGTATTTCGTGCAATTAAAATGCCTCTATACCTGGATTTTCGCCCATTCGGGCAAATTTAGTTGTATGGAATACAGTTAGGAGAGGCAGGCCTTCCTTTTAACTGTTTTTAGTTGCACCGAATACACTTATCTCTCATGGTTCGTTACAAACTGAATATTTTGTTTAATCCATGGGGTTCTTTACTTGCTAAAGGTGGCTTCCTTCCAGAATATGAGCTCCCTCGTTCGCTACACCGAGTCCTCCATTTTAAATCTGATGCTGTACTAGTATACCCAGCTCTAAAAGCAAAATAACCGCTTCCCATAAAGGAAAGCGGTCTGAAGAAGTTAGGCTCATACGCTGAACTTGGATAATCGCTCCCGCAGTCTGGAGGAGGCATTCTCCAGCTTACTGGAGAGGGTAACCAGATATTCGCTTACATTCTCCTGTTCTCCGGTAAGGGAGGCTACCTCTTCAGAGGCGGCCGAGGATTCTTCGGCGAATGAGCTGACATTACCTATCGTCTCTGACAGGACCTGCTGCGAGTGGTTCAGGCCGTCAATCGAAGAAGATACCGAATCCAGCCTGGTAATCAACTGATGCATCTGCCCCTGTACACTAATGAAGATCTCACTGGTGTTCTGAACATAGTCCATCTGCTCCCCGAACAGCGGCGCAACCTCGGACAAGGCGTCTACCGTCTCATGCATATCCCGCATGATCCGGTCAGTGATCTCGCCCACCACGGCAATCGAACGCTTGGACTGCTCCGCCAGCTGGCGGATTTCATCAGCGACAACCGTGAAGCCTTTGCCCGCTTCGCCTGCCCGCGCCGCTTCAATAGTAGCGTTCAGCGACAGGATATTGGTCTGCTGGGTGATGCTCTGCATGACCTCCAGCACCTGAATGACCGATGAGGCAGTATCCTTAAGCTCATTCACCTTAAGGACCAGCTTGCCTGTCCTGTCGCCAGTCTCTTGTGTTCTGCCCAGCAGCTCCTGCAGCTTGACTACCCCTTCCGCACTGGCTTGCTCCACGCTATGCGCAGTTCCGCCAATCTCATGGGCTACTGCAATGACAGCTTCCATCTTCTCCGAGATCTGAGCCGTCATCTCATTCCCCCGGTCCGCCTCCAGTGAGAGGCTGCCGGCACCGCCGGCAATCTCTTCCGTGGCTGCGGCAATATCCTTCGCTGCCACCGCTGTGTCCCGCGAGGCATTGCCAAGGGCTTCCGCTGCTTCCGTAACCTCACGCGCGGTCTCATTGGTGTGGACGACCAGCTCTGTAATCTGCTCCATCATCAGGTTGAAGGAGCCGGACAGCTGGCCTATCTCATCACGGGTGACGACATCGGTGCGTACGCGCAGATCCCCGTCTGCCCCCTTGACCATCAGATCCCGCAGACGTGAGAGCGGACGTGAGACCATCCGTACCATCCAGAGTCCTATCAGTACGGCAACGGCAGCAGCGGCGGCCACCGCTATGTAGGTCGTGTTAAGGATGCGTCCCGCATCCTTGGTCAGATTGCCGGAAGGTACCACACCGAGCAGTCTCCAGCCGGAGGTATGCAGCGTACCGTAGACCGCAAGAATGGATTTGCCCTTCTCATCCTTGGTCGGCAGGGAGCCGGAGGTGTCACTTAATCCCTTGAACAGGGTTCCCCCCAGGCGCAGATAGGTGTCCGTCTCCTCTTGCTGGGAAGAGGCAATCAGCTCATCTGTGGCAGTCAGCAACTGGATATAGGAACCCTGACCCAGATCAACCATTTTCAGCTGGCTGTCAAGCTCTGTACTCTTAATATCGCAGACCGCCAGATAACCGGTGTGATCCGCTTCCGCCGCCACAGACTTAGCGAAACGCACCACTCCTTCAGCCTCTCCCTGCTTCAACGCTTCGGTAATCCACCGGCTCTGCGGCTTCTCCTGCAGCTGCTTGTACCATGCTGCATCACGGATAGCCGCTAGGAAATCATTATCCACTTCACCAGCTCCGGTTGCGGGCAACGCTTTATCCAGCGGAACCAGATACACTGCCTGCACGCCGGGTACAGCCGAGAGCCATTGATCGAGCTCCCCGTTAATCGTCGTGGACAGCTCTGTACGCTTCGCAGGATCTGCTGCAGCAGGGCCTGCCAGTGCGACCGCCTGCTGAATATCCTCATTGTAGAACAGCTGACCCAGATTATCTTCATAGCGCAGCAGGACGACATCCAGCTTCTCAGCCGTCTGCTCCACAGTCTGCTGATTAGCAGACAATGCATTGTTCTCAATCGTATGTCTGGCCACAGCGTAAGAAATATAACCCAGAGACAGCACAATTCCCATGGTCGCGATGAAAAAAACCAGAAAGAGCCGCATCCCCAGCGACTTGGAGGGATGCAGCCGAGAAAGAATAGAGGTACTCCGAACTGTTGACCTGCTCAAAAAACCACCGCCAGATTCTATGTATTCTTGAACGGAAGGAGCCCGTTACAAGGTCATGAACATCTGAAGCGTCCGATCAGAAAGATAGGGAAGATATTCATGACCATATTCATGATATACCAACAGATCTTTTACGGCTGTGATTTTGTTGTATGCGGCGAATTGTGTCGACGGCGGACAGATCGTATCGGCCAGACCGGTTACCCATAATACCCTGCCCTGTATACGACCGGCTAAATTCTGGATGTCAATATAACCGAGCCGGTTAAAAATCTCTTCCTCCCGCAGATGATGCGGATCAAAGAAGCGGAAATAATAGTGAATCTCCTCGTAGGCAGAGGTTGTAATATCCAGCGCCCATGCCCCCTTGTAATCGGAGAGGAACGGATAGACCGGAATGGCAAGCCTAACCCTTGGCTCCAGGGCAGCACAGGCAACCGTGAGTGCACCGCCTTGGGAACAGCCGAAGGCACCCACCCGCTCCGGGTCTACCTCCGGCATAGTCATCAGAATCCGTGCCGTCTGGACCGTGTCCAGGAACACGTTGCGGTAATATAGCTTGTCGGGATTGGGATCATCAATGCCCCGGATGATATGCCCGCGGACCGTCGTTCCCCGGACAGTCAGATTATCCTCGGATAACCCGCCCTGCCCCCGGCAATCCATGGCAAGCACGCTGATCCCGTGAGCAGCGTAAGCCACCTTTTCCATCCAGTCCCCGCTGTCGCAGGAATAACCGTGGAACATGACAAGGCCTGCACCTTTCCCTGCTCCCGCTTTCTTAGGCCTTACATATTTACAGTGCACTCTGGCACCGCCCACTCCGGTAAAATACAAATGAAAACACTCGGCCAGCTCACTCGAAAACCCTGCAGGCACCAGCTCGTAAGCCAGTGTCTGATGGTCCAATTCATGAAGCGCGCGCTCCCAATAAACATCAAAGTCACCGGGCTTCGGACTGCTGCCCTGATAATCCAGCAATTGCGGTATAGATCTTTGGTTCATCTGAGCGTCTCCTCTCCGGTTGTCACCCTAGATTCTGCCAGGACCGGCATCATCGCCAACCTCTTCATGCGTCTCGATAACGTAATTGACGATTTCCTGGACAGTGGTGTAGGCAACACCGACATAGGTGTCCGCAGCCCCGTAATAGATGGCAATCCGGCCGGTATCCGCATCGCTCAGCGCAGCACAAGGGAAGAGTACATTGTTGACGAAGCCTCTTTCCTCATACCATTCTTCCGGGGTCAGCACGAAGTTCCGGGAGCGGTATTTCACTCTCGAAGGCTCATCTGCATCCAGAATCACAGCGCCCATGCTGTAGACGAGACCGTTGCAGGTCCCGGTAACCCCATGGTAGAACATCAGCCAGCCTTCCGAGGTCTCAATGGGCGCAGGTCCGCCGCCGATCTTGGTGCTCTGCCACCAGCCTTGTCCGCCCTTGGTCATAACATGCCGGTGCTTGCCCCAATACACGAAGTCCGGGCTCTCACTGAGGAAGACATCGCCGAACGGCGTATGTCCGCTGTCGCTTGGACGGGAGAGCATGACGAAATTGCCGCCTATTTTCTTCGGGAACAGTACACCGTTACGGTTGAACGGCAGGAACGGATTCTCCAGACTGACGAAGTGCTTGAAGTCCTGTGTCTTGGCAACGCCGATCGCTGCCCCGTAGAAATCCGTGCACCAGATGATGTAATACGTATCCTCCACCTTCACCAGACGGGGATCATATGCGTAACGCGGCATATACGGATGGCCTGCCTCGTCCTTGAATTGGATCGGCTGCTCATCAATAATCCAGTCCAAGCCGTCCGCGCTGCGGCCCATCCGCAGATGGGGGCGGGTCGTGTGATCCTCCACACGGAAGACTCCCAGGAAGCTGCCCTCGTAAGCGATCACCGCGCTGTTGAAAATACGGGCGACCCCCTTCGCCGGATTGCGCTTGATCACCGGATTATCGCTATGTCTCCAGACCGGATTGTCATTCCCGGCAGGTCTGTCCTGCCAAGGCATATTCGGCAGACTCTGGCTGGCCGTCAGTTTAACTTCTCTCATAATAGAATCCCTCCAATGATAGTTGCAGCAGCCGCTGCGGTGGTGTGTTGCTCCCCGGCTTGCGCTTTATTTGACCGACCCTTGGGCGAAGCCGTTATAAATGTATTTTTGCAGCGCTACGAACGCGATCAGCGTCGGAATGATGGCGATCATAATCGCGGCGCAGATAACCTCCCACTGGGAGCCGTAGGGTCCTTTGAATTTGAACAGTGCGGTAGAAACGACCTGCAGGCTGCTTTTTGGCATATACAGGAACGGGGTATAGAAGTCATTGTAAATATTAACACCCTTCACGATGATCACCGTCACAATGGCCGGACTCAGCAGCGGAAGAATGATTCTCCAGTAGATCGTCCAGTAGGAGGCACCATCCAGCATTGCGGATTCATCCAGCGATTCAGAGATCGAGTCCAGGAACTGCATGAAGATATAGACAGCGATAATATCGGTCCCCAGATACATCAGAATCGGCGCCCAGCGGGTATTGAACAAATCCAGAGCATTGATAATCTGAAAAGTTGCTACTTGTGTAGTTACTCCGGGAATCAGCGTAGCCAGCAGAAAAGCCCCCATCAGCGCCTTACTGCCTCTGAATTTGAAGCGGGCAAGAATATAAGCCATCATCGAGCCGGTAAGCGTAGCGCCCGCAATGGAGATCAGGACGATAATGATCGTGTTCATGAAGCCGAGCAGCATGTTCCCGTCTACGAAGGCTTTGGTGTAGTTGGCGAAATTCAGCCAGTTCTCGGGCAGGGTCAGCGGACCGGTTGAAGCGTACTCAGCATTGGTCTTTAAGGAAGCGAAGAAGACAACGACAATCGGGATCAGCGCCATCAGCGCACCCAGCACCAGGGAGAGATATTTGAAGAAAGCCGCCAGGTTGTATTTCAAGGTATGCATCGCTCTATTTCTCCTCCTTGATCAGAATGCGCTGCAGAATGGTAACCAGAACAACGATGCCCAGCAGTACTACAGCCATTGCAGAAGCCAGCCCCAGCTTGCTGTATTTGAAGGCCACATCGACGGTCTGGATGACAAAAGTGCCGCTGCCGTTAGAGCCGCCGGTCATGACATACGGAATCTCAAACACCCCGATGGCCCCGCTGACCGCGAGGATCAGATTGAGCTGGAGGATACGCTTGATGCTTGGGATAATAATATGCCGGAACTGATGCCAGCGGTTAGCGCCGTCTATCTCAGAAGCTTCATAGATATCGCTGCCGATCGAGGAGATTGCGCCAAGGAAGATAATAAAGTTCATCCCCATATAACGCCATACCGAGGCAAAAGCGAGAGAGATGTTAATGAGCTGCGGATTCAGCAGCCATTTCTGTTGCAGCGCCCCGAGTCCAAGCAGATCAAGAATGGTATTAAGCGTGCCTTCCGGCTTGAAGAAGAACAGGAAGATGAACCCGATCGCCACACCGTTCAGCAAGGTCGGAAAGAACAGAATCCCCTTGAACCAGTTCTTCATCCGGACATTGAAGCTCAGAATCGTGGCAAAATAAAGCGCCAGCCCCATCTGGACAAAGGTGGCAAAAAAGTAATACAAGCTGACCTTGAATACGGCGAAGTACTCCGGCTTGGTAAAGATCGTCTTGTAGTTGTCAAAGCCGATATACTCCATATTTTTGCTTAGCCCGTTCCAGCTGGTGAAGCTGTACTGAAACATTTTAAACACAGGTAAATAGGAGAACGTCAGCAGCAGAACTACGGGTACTAGCGAAAATAAAAAGATGATCAAAATCCGTTGATTTTTATAGCTCATGTTAGACAATTTGGGCACTCTCCACACCTCCAGAAAACTTACTGCTCTTAAGTCCGCTTCCATCCCTGCAAAAGTGAAGGGGACTATGCCGTTACCGGCATCTCCCCTTTCTTTTGTTCTTTAATTTACTTGGCAGTCACAATTTTGGCTCTGGCTGCTTTCCATTTATCATTCAGTTCTTTCATAATGTCATCATAGGATTGCTTGCGGTTGCCAATCGCCGCCTCGATAATTACTTTCTTGAAGTCAGGCTGCCAGAGACCGATTTCAGCTTCTTTATCAATGGCATCCACCCAGCCCTCTTCACCGGCTTTGGCTGGAGCAAGCGTGTCAAAGGTAATGTCAGTGCCTGCAAATTGCTTGAGAATTTCAGGCAATTCGGCTCCTTTTACCGGACTCATGCCCCCGCCTTCTGTAGTCGGGTAACCGGATTCATTGATGAACCAGTCTACCCAGGCTCTGGCGGCCTCTTTGTTTTTACTGTGAATGCTAACCCCCAGATTATAGTCGTCAGACAGAGGCACCAGGATCTTGTCGGCGTTGGTAGGGAATGGCATGAAGCCTATATCATCCGGGCTGGCAGCGAGCCCTTTGATCTGACCGATCGCCCAGGAGCCAAGCATCATGGTACCGATTTTACCGTTTGCCAGATCTGCCTTGGAGGATTCCCAGTCTGTTGTAGTAGGGTCCTCTTCAATCAGACCGTCTTTGGCCGCATCGTACATTACCTTGTACAGCTCGTAGTGCGGCTGGCCTGGAACGAAGTTATCGTCGGAGGCCACCTGGCCGATGTTGACATATTCACGGTCTCCGGCAACGGTAGCCAGATCCGCTTCCCACTGGGTCAGCGTCCAGCCCGCAGCATAGTTCGTGTAGAGAGGGACGGCATCCGTCTTCTCCTTGATGCTCTTCAGAGCGGCAGAGAACTGGTCAAAGGTTCTTGGAACCTCGGTCACTCCGGCGTCCTTGAAGACCTGCTTGTTGTAGATCACGCCGGAGAAATTAACCGTAATTGGAATGCCGTAGGAAATCCCGTCTACTGTCCGCTCTTCCAGGCCTGTATATTGCTGCTCCAGGTCAGACTTTTTACCCAGCGGCTCGAAGAAGTCCGGCAGATCCTTAATCGCTACGCTGGTTGGCAGCAGCAGAACATCCCCGTAATCACTGGTGCTCATGCGGATTTTGATCTGATCCTCATAGTTGGATAAGGCTTCGAAATTCACTTTGATATTCGGATATTTCTCATTGAACTTGGCGGCGTAGTCTTTGAACACGGTATCCACGATATCCGTCCGCTGTGTAATCACCGTAATATCACCCTTGAGATCCTTGGCGGCACCTCCCTCTGGAGCGGCTGTTGCCTCCGCAGTGGTACCTGTGTTGCCGCCTGCATTGGTTGCTGCCGCATTAGTGGCGTTATTGTTGTCAGCTGCACAGCCGGAGAACAGCCCGGCCATCAGTGTCAGCGCTGCCAACCCGGTAACTGCTTTGGTTTTTTTCATCATATTTCTGACCCCTCTCTTCATTTAGAACGAAATAGATTAATAACAAAACAATAACAATACGATCCGTTATTCCAATAAACAGAACTTAAATCATCTTGTCTTCACCTTGGATTCGCTGTTGTTATCGCTTACATCGCAATTATAGACCGTATAACCCCTCAAAACGATGGTTTCAATTGCTTTTTCTAGTCTTCAATTTGTTATTTTTGTTATATAAAAAATACAATAAAGAAAAACACTGCTCAATCACCTCTGGGGAGATGAAGGGCAGTGCAAATGTGTTCGTATCATTCTAAGAGACGCATATCATGATCTGTACCGGCCTTTATACTCCTTAGGAGTCATGCCGCACATCTTTTTGAACAGCTTATTGAAATAGACCGGATCACTGTAGCCGACTTTGTCAGCAATCTCATAATTCTTCAGGTCCGGATGATGGAGCAGCATCTTCTTGGCCTCCACAATGCGGATGCCGATCAGGTAGTCCGTAATGGTCTGCCCTGTCTTATGCCTGAACAGCCTGCTGATATAACTCGCATTCATTCCCACGGCCTCAGCCAGCCGCTCAAGCTCGAAATTAAGCCCGTATTCCAGTTGAAGAATACTCTTCATCTGCTCTACCACATAATGCTCCCCGCCTTCAGAAGGCTGATGCGGTACTTCTTCCGGGAGAGCAGCCGCAGGCGTCTGCTTAGTCGCTTCTACGCTTTTGAGCAGATCATATAATTGGGCCTTATCGATCGGCTTAAGCAAATAATCAAGCACACCGAAGCGCATCGCCTTACGGGCGTAGTCGAATTCACTGAAGCCGCTCAGTACAGCTATTGGCAACTGCTTGAGATGCGCTCTCGCCTCTTCAATCAGCTTGAATCCATCCATTCTTGGCATCTTGATATCTGTAATAAGAAGATCGATCTCTTCCAGGCTTAGCTCCTGCAGATGGTTCCAGGCCTCAAGCCCGTTGCCGTATGAGCCGATTACCCTGACTTCCACATCCATTCTGGAAGCAATCTTCTCAAGCCCGCGGCGAATCACTTCCTCATCATCCGCAATCATGATCCGGATTACCACCTTATCGCCCCCGTCATTTGATCCGCTATGATAGCGTTATCAATAATTATAAACTTTACAGATCCAATAGAAAATGTGTCCATATCCACTTTTATAGTCTTCAATTTACTTCATCCATTTCCCGCTTGAATTCCAGCCCGAAAAGGGTTATAACATGGTTATATATAGTTATTATTATACACTAACATAATAATAACAATTATAAAAAAGACAACTCCCATACCAGCAAGCAATATTAAGGAGTGAACAGAACAGGATGAACAATGCAACCGAAGTGTGGCGCACCCGGCTGGAAGCTGAGCTGTTAGACAACATTCTCGGCTTCTGGATGAAGCAGACCATCGACGAAACTCATGGCGGCTTTATCGGTGAGATGAACAACCAGCTGCAGGTGATATCCGGTGCAGACAAAAGCCTTGTACTGAATGCACGGATTCTCTGGACATTTGCAAGTGCTTACAGAATCTATGGAACGGCAGAATATTTGACTATGGCGGAACGCGCCTATGATTATCTCATTCAGTATTTCACAGATCCCGAATTTGGCGGATTCTTCTGGATGGTGGATGAGCACGGCGCTGCTTCCCAGCCTAAGAAGCAAATCTACGGACTCGCTTTTGTCATCTATGCCTTGGCTGAGTACCATCATGCCACCGGCCGGAAAGACGTCCTGCGCCAAGCAACCCAATTGTTCCATTTGATTGAGAAGCACGGTTATGATCCTCTTCACACAGGGTATATCGAAGCCTTGTCACGGGAGTGGGAGATGACCGACTCCCTAAGCCTCAGTTCGAAGGATATGAATGAGAAGAAATCCATGAATACGCATCTGCATGTACTGGAAGGGTACACCGGCTTGTACCGGGTGTGGAAGTCAGAGCTTCTTCGTAACAAGCTAGCTGAGCTGATCGAAACCATGCTGGAGCATATTCTGGATTCGGACGGCAAGCACTTCCATCTGTTCATGGATGAAGAGTGGCGGGTGAAGTCAGAGCTTATCTCCTTCGGCCACGACATAGAAGGAAGCTGGCTGCTCTATGAAGCTGCGGAGACCCTTGGGGACGAGGAGCTGCTTGGGCGTGTGCGCAAGGCATCCCTGTCGATGGCCGAAGCTGCGCTGGCAGAGGGGATTGAAGTGGATGGCGGAATCTGGAATGAGGCCGATCGTAGCGGCTTCATCGATAAAGCCCATGAGTCCAGAGACTGGTGGCCGCAGGCTGAAGCCATGGTCGGATTCTACAATGCGTATCAGTTAACCGGAGATTCGCGGTTCCTGGAAGCCGCTGAGAACTCATGGAGCTTCACAGAGAAATATATAATTGATCATAAGCTGGGCGAATGGCACTGGGGTGTAGATGAATCCCTGCAGCCGCTGGCTGATACTCCCAAGGTGAGCGCATGGAAATGTCCCTATCATAACAGCCGGGCCTGCTTCGAGATGATTAGACGGCTTGGCGAACCATTACATGTAGAGGAGATTATTTAATGAGCACAATCTTTGAACAACGGAAGCAGGCGTTGACGCAGCGCTATGAAGCTCTCATCGGCCGCACCAATGAGAAGCTGCCTGACGGCAACGGTATTTATGACCGCTACAAGTATCCCCTGCTCACTGCGGAGCACGCCCCCCTGATCTGGCGTTACGACTTCAATGAAGAGAGCAACCCTTATTTCGCAGAGAGAATCGGAGTGAACGGCGTATTCAATCCCGGCGCCATTGAGCTGAACGGCAAATTCTACATCATTGCCCGTGTGGAAGGCCATGACCGCAAATCCTTCTTCGCTGTTGCCGAGAGCAGCAGCGGGGTGGACGGCTTCCGCTTCTGGGATCACCCGGTAGTGCTTCCCGAGACCGCAGACCCGGATATTAACGTCTACGATATGCGCCTGGTGAAGCATGAAGACGGATGGATTTACGGCCTGTTCTGCAGCGAACGCAAGGACCCGGACGCTCCTCCTGGCGATTTGTCCAGCGCAGTTGCCCAGTGCGGCATTGCCCGCACCAAGGATCTAAAGACCTGGGAGCGTCTCGCCGATCTCAAGACCGGCTCCGCCCAGCAGCGCAACGTGGTCCTGCATCCAGAGTTCGTTGACGGCAAGTATGCCTTCTACACGCGCCCGCAGGACGGGTTCATCGACGCCGGTTCCGGCGGCGGCATCGGCTGGGGCTTAGCGGAGGAGATTGAGAACGCCGTTATCACCCGTGAGACGATTATAGACCAGCGCTACTACCATACCATCAAAGAAGTGAAGAACGGTCAAGGCCCGGCCCCGGTCAGAACTCCACTCGGCTGGCTGCACATCGCCCATGGTGTCCGGGGCACCGCTGCCGGACTGCGCTATGTGCTGTATGCCTTCTTGTCTGATCTTGCAGAGCCTAACCGCGTAACTCATGCCCCAGGCGGGCATTTCATTGCTCCGGACGGCGAAGAACGCGTCGGTGACGTATCTAACGTTGTCTTCTGCAACGGTATAATCGCCCGTGATAACGGCGAGGTCTTCATCTATTACGCTTCCTCCGATACCCGCATCCATGTAGCCACCACTACCATAGATCAACTGCTGGATTATGTCGTGAATACTCCTGAAGATCCGCTTCGTTCCTATGCTTGCGTACAGCAGCGTATCGCTTTGATCGAACGGAACCTGCAATTGAAATAACGCAAACAAGCGGAAACGGTACCGTCCTTTTAGAGGACGGTACCGTTTTCGCGAGAAATAGAAGGATAAGTTATCGTGTGCAACATATAAATTCTTATATTTAAGCTAAAGCTCCACTTTGTGGGGTTATTTTGTTGCTTCAAGCCCGGGGATTTCCCACAGAGTCCCGGTGGACGATATCTGCGGAGATCAGAATTTTCTCCAGCGGTACAGCGGGATTCTGGATACGGTTCAGCAGCTTCTCTACAGCTGCCCGGCCCATAGCCTCCTTAGGAACATGCACGGTTGTAAGCGGAGTAACCCCCCGCAGGGAATCCTCGATATTGTCAAAGCCTGTGACCGAAATGTCAGCGGGAATAGCAAGCCCGGCTTCCCGCAACACTTCGCTAACAGCAAGAGCGGTGAAGTCGTTCGCGCATACGAGCGCAGTGGGCAAGGTATCCGACTCTTGTCGTGCGGCGACCCAGCGTCTGAATTCTTCACGGAGCGCTTCGTCATACATCCCTTCCAGCAGCAGCTCATCATCTATAGCCGGGGGCTTCAGCTGACTCTCCTCCAGCGCGCTGCGGAACCCGATCCAGCGGTCACGGAAGCTGCGGGAGTAACGGATACTGCCGACAAAGTGAAATAACGTATGTCCGGTGCCAATCAGATGATTGACGAGCCGGGTCATCGAATCGATGTTATTCGCAAATACCGTATCACACGGAATTAAAGCATCCTCATGGTCGATCATGACCAGCGGAAGCCCGATCCGATGCACTTCTAGCAGCAGTGAGGTGGAGATCTGCCCAACTCCGATCAGACCGAGCAGGCCGTCCGGATTAAGGACATTTACGAAATTATCGGCCCGGTGCTCTGAGATGATCACCATGCCCAGCCCCTCCTGATCCAGCGCCAGCGCAATGCCATCGACGATTTTGCCCCAATATAGTGAATCCTGGGTCTGAGAGCGGATATTGGGCATCAGCACCAGCACGGACTGCTTATTGCGGTCTTGCTCTCCAGACAGAGAACGGCGCTTGGGACTTTGCACATAGGCGTTTTTTTGGGTGAAATATCCAAGCTGAGAGGCGGCTTGAATCACCCGCTCACGGGTGGTCTCATTGACCCCCTCCTTGCCGGAGAGCGATTTGGATACGACGAACTTGGAGACCCCAAGATGATCGGCTATTTTTTGCATCGTTACTTTTTTGGCCACAACACTACCTCCAGAATTTGATCTTGCTTACTGCGCAGACCCCGGCGGTTACGGGACAGACTGCTGACTCATGCGCGCTTCCTTCCATTTCGCATTCAACTGGTCAAAGGACTTCTGCAGATCCGGTGCCGCGAGCACATCCTGAATATAATCGCCCGACCAGAAGCTCAGCTTCGTCCGGTTCGCCAGATCAATGAAAGCATCCGTCTGCACCGTAGCCTCAACCAGCTTCGGATGATAGGAGAGGAACTCGCTGTATTGCTGTAAAGCAGGTTCGTCCGAACCCTTCGCCGGAAGAAATCCCCAATCTCTCGCATACGACGTTTCTGTAATGAAATACTCCAGCCAAGCCATCGCAAGCTCTTTATTGCCGCTGTACCTGCTAACCCCCATGAACCAGTCGGGATTCAGCGCAGCATAGTGGACCTGGTGATTATCATAGGGAAAAGGAAAGAAGCCGATATCCTCCGGTGAAGCACCTGCATCCATAATCTGCCGGATGGTCCAGTTCCCCTGGAGATACATGCCCGCTTCTCCTTTGGCCAGCCTGGCTTTGGAGATCTCCCAGCTGTTGGAGAATAGCTGTTCCTCGACATAGCCCTTGGCCAGCATCGTCCTGGCAATTCCAAGAGCCTGCCCCCATTCGTTACCGATCTGCCAAGGGCTGTCCTCATGGACCATATCATTCAAATAATCAGGGTTACCCGTCATATAATTAACCAGGTTATTGCCCCACTCCCGCAGCGGCCAGACTGCCCCGTAATTCATATACAGCGGGATAATGCCCGCCTGCTTCAGCTTGGCACAGGCCGCGTAGAACTCATCCAGCGTCTGCGGTACCTGCTCAATTCCCGCCTGCTCAAAAGCCTTTTTGTTGTAGACGATTCCGCTCGTAGTCGTACCTGTAGACAGACCGTATCGCTTGCCGCCAAAGGTTGCAAAGGTCGTGAATCGCTCCTGCGCCGCCAGCTCCCCGCTCAAAGGCTCGAAGAAAAGCTCCAGCTCCTTCGCAGGCAGATTGACCGGCAGCAACAGCACATCCCCTGTATCCTTGGTGGACAAGCGGACCAGGATATCCGTGGCATAGTTAGACAGCCCCTCGAATTCCACATGCGCCTCAGGATACCGCTTCCTGAATTCATCCGCGTAGTCCCTGAAGGTCCCATTCTCAATCAGGTCAATCCGGTTCGTCAGCATCACAATGGTCCCGGACAGCCCGGAAGCCGCTTCCTCTCCGGCAGAAGCCGCCGGGACCGATGCCGGCCCTCTACTGCTCCAGCTGCTACAGCCGCTTGCCAGCAGGAGCAGCATTAGCAGCAGTACAGTATACACCGGAAAGCGTACAATCCTCCATCTCAAGCTCATTCCTCCTTAAAAGGATCTTCCCTTCCATTCCCGGCGGCAAGCCCCGGCAGCGGTAATGACAAGATTACATCCGTCCCCTCGCCCGGCTTGCTGAACACCTCAATCCCATAGGCCGGACCGTAATGAAGCTGAAGGCGCTGGTGTACATTGGCCATGCCAATCCCTCCATTAATGCTCTTCTTCGGGGGGAGCTCGTGCCGGAGCCGCTCTCTTAGCTTATCTAGTGTAACCTGATCCATTCCGCAGCCGTTATCACGGATATGGAACAGAAGCTTCTGCTCTGTATACTCACACTTGATGCTCAGCTGCATCCGGGACTTGGTATCATCCAGCCCGTGATAAGCAGCATTCTCAATAATCGGCTGAAACACCAGCTTAATCATGGAATAGCTGTCAAGCGCCTCTGGAACATCAATCGTCAGCTCAAATCTGCCAGGATACCGGCTGCCCAGCAGCTCCACGTAGTTACGCACATACAGCAGCTCCTGTTTCATCGTCGCCCAGCCGCTCAAGTCACTGGTGCTGTAGCGCAGAAGCTTCCCCAGAATGGAGATCATGTCAGCGGCTTCCACATCATCATTAATCTCTGCGGTCATCCGGATGGTTTCAAGCGTGTTATAGATAAAATGCGGATTGATCTGGCTCTGAAGCGCCTGCAGCTCCGCCTCCTTCTTCTGCTCCTCAATCTGATAAATATCCTGAATCAATTGACGAATACGGGCCAGCATCCGGTTGAATTGATGCCCCAGGAGACCAATCTCGTCACGGCGTTTAATGCGGAAGGTCACATCAAGGTCACCGTTCTGTACCTTTTTCATAAGCTGGATCATCTGGGTTAGCGGCTTGGTCAGGGCAAACGACAGAATGAGCGAGATGATCAGGGCCAGCACAATGATGATTAGAGTAGCGCCTATAGTTGCATTGCGGGTCAGCTTCACTCCACGGGTCAATTCGTCCACCGGTATGGAAATAATCACCTTCCAATTCGTCTTGGTTGAGCTTGAATAAATATTAAGCCGGTCTTTGCCGGATACGGTGTCATAAAAGCTCCCGGAGCTCCCTTCCGCAGCACGGAATAAGGAGGACCGGGAAATATCCGCAGTCAGCAGCTTCTGCTCACTGTCATAGATGACTTTGCCCGCTTGATCCACAAGGATAGATTTCCCCCGGGTCACCTTGTCCAGCTCCGCCACCTGATTCTCCAGATTACTGAAGTTAGCCTCCACTGCGATCAGGCCGGCTGGCTTCCATAGCCCGTCCAGAATGGGACGCACCACCGTAAAAGCATATCGGGTACTCTGCAAATTGCTTGTATATGCCTGTGTTCCCAACAGGGTCGCTTCTCCGCCGGAGCCCTTTACCTGCTCGCTCCAGAACCTGTAGCTCTGCTGCAGATCCAGCCGAACTCCCCCATCCTTGGCAGAATAATAACCATTCCCGTAGGCATCAAAAATATAGACCGAATTGGTTCCCCGCTTAATATTGTTAATAAATGATATATTCTCTTCGATGCCGCGCTGAATGGACAGCAGGAGATCCAAATCACCGGGAGCCACCTGAGCCGTGTCCTGCTTGCCTTCCATCATCTGCTTTTGCTCATAATAGCGGTTCGAGCGGATCAGGTTCTGCTTAATCTCATTGACGTAAGCGGGCATGGAAGAAATCCGTTTCATATCTTCTATGTAATCATCGATGGAATCCATCATTTGATCAATCAGCTTCTCGGAATAGGCGATCGTGTTCGCCTGGATGGATTCGGAATAGCTCTTGAAGCTGATCACACTGATGAAGGACAGCGGGAGCGTAATAATGACCAGAAATACCAGGAACAGCTTGCGCTCCATGGACATGTCCTCGATATAAGACCACCAGTTGTGATTGCGTGCTGCTCTCATTCGGCCTTCTCCCAGGTTCAAATTACATAACTAATCCAGCAAACAACAATAACAAAACCCTAACAAAACCATTATACGCATTCGCTTAAGGATGTACAAGGACCTATAACCCTGCAAGGCCAACTATGCCAAAACCCCAAAACATATAAATTCTTATCTGTTGAAAAGGGCGTCACGCAGCCAAATATCGGCTTGCGTGACGCCCCTGCTTCAGATCCGGAACGGTTCTGATGTTTATTTGATCGTAAACAGCGACAGCTTGCTCTCCAGCTGGGTGGAAGCCCCTTGCAGCTTGTTCGACAAGGCTACCAGATGGTCACTGACATTCTGTTGCTCACTGCTGAGGGATGCTACCTCTTCCGAGGTTGCCGAGGATTGCTGCGCTACCGCACTCACATTCCCCATAGCATCGGACAGCACACCCTGTGAATGGTTCAGACTGTCGATGGCCCCTGTTACAGACTCCAGACTCATAATGAAGTCTTCCATCTGACCCTTCACGGACACGAAGATCTCACTGGTACTCTTCACGGACACCATCTGCTGCTTGAACAGCGGAGCCACTTCAGACAGGACAGCAACCGTCTCATCCATCTCAGCTACGATCTTATCTGTAATTCCGGCGACCAGAGCAATGGATTGCTTGGATTGGTCGGCAAGCTGCCGGACCTCCCCTGCAACTACCATGAAGCCACGGCCGGCTTCGCCTGCTCTCGCTGCTTCAATCGTTGCATTCAGAGACAGAATGTTCGTCTGCTGGGTAATATTCTTCATCACATCCAGCACCTTGATTACGGAATATACCGTTTCCTTGAGGTTATTGACTCTATCCACCAGAGCAGAGGTCATTTCACCTGTGCGTCCGGTCTGATCCAGTAGCTCTTCCAGCTGTACAGCACCCTGTCCGCTGGCTTCCCCGACTCCACGGGCTGCCTGATCCATCTCAGAGTTGGCTGCAATAACACTCTGCATCTGCGTAGCAATCAGGTCAGTCAGCTCATTGCCGCGCTCGGCTTCCTGGGCCAGACTTCCCGCACCACCGGCAATCTCTTCCGTGGCCGCAGCAATCTCCTTGGCGGAGATCGCCGTCTTGCGCGAGGCATCCCCCAGCTCACCCGCAGTCTCAAGGACTTCGCGGGCTGTATCTGTAGTCTGGGCTACCAGTTCCGTAATCTTACCCATCATCATATTGAAGGAGGCCGACAGCTGGCCGATCTCATCCTTCGAGACATACTGCGTGCGGACACTCAGGTTGCCTTCGGCTCCCTCCAGCATCAGGTCCTTCAAGCGTGCCAGCGGCTTGGCGATCATCTGGACCATCCAGAAGCCGACAACCATAGCAAGCAGGGCTGCCGCTCCAGCAGCAAGGAAGGTGGTGAACAGAATCGGCGTGGCAGCTTGAACCAGTTCTCCGGTAGGAACTACACCGGCAAGCTTCCAGTCTGCCTTCTGCATCGGGTTGTATACAGCAAGGATATCCTGGCCGTTCTCATCCTTCGCTTCCGTGCTTTCATTGTTCACCTTGCTGTCCTTGATGAAATTCAGTACGGTGGCTTTGCCGTCCTCTTCAGGCTGCGAGGAAGCTACTACCGTTCCATCCGGGGCAACGAGTTGAATCCGTGAGCCATCGCCAAGCTCTACGCTCTTGAAGGCTTCTTCCAGGAGGGTGCTCTTCAGCTCCAGCATGACTACATATGAGGCATTGGAGCCCAGATTCTTAAGCGTTCTGACCATGGCCAGATTCTTGCCGCCGCTGCCTTCAACGGCTGTAGGGAACCAGTAGTTCTGGGCGGATTTGGCTTCTGCCGTATAATAAGGCTCATAAGAGCTTGAATTCTTGACCACGGTCTTGTACCATTCCTGTGCTCTCACATCATCACCTGCGAGACCGGTGCTTCCGCTGGAGACGATCCCCATCTCAGGGTCCTCCGGAATAAGTGATATGGCGACGATATTGGCATCTGTTGTAGTCTGGCTGGACAGCTTCTTGCTGATCGCATCCGTAGCCACGAACTTATCATAGCTGCTCTTCGCCGAAGACAGCTCTGTCAGATTCGCCTGCATCTGTGTATCAAAATATAACTGAAGTGCGAGACTCTCATACTGCTTCAAGGTAATGTCCAGCTTCTCTGAGGTCTGAATAATCGTCTGCCGGTTCGCTTCAGACACATTATCTTTAATTGTATTCTTCGCTTTGTTGTAAGACAGAAGTCCTAAGAACAGGACCACCACCACGATAGAAGATAAGAAGATCAGGAACAGCTTCACCCCAACGGATTTGGTCGGGTTCACCCTCTTTACCTGGCGTAGTGAGCCGTTCAATACTGTCTTGTAATTTCTCTTCTCTGCCATAGTACTTGTTGTCTGTGAAGCTTCTGTCTTCTGGGCCTTAGCCTTTTGTGTGCTCTTTGGCTTTTTACTGTTTTTCGCCACTTTTACCCTACTCTCCTTCGTTTTATCTGTCTTTTTGTCCGGATTGGGAGCTCCCATAACCATCACCTGCCTATCGCCTAGAATGGAAGATATATGTAAGCGTTACCTGCCCTATATATCGGCACAAAGTCTCATTTTTCTTAGCATTATTTGCAAATTGCTTCAATACTCATATATTTTTGTCGAATTGCATAGGCAATTTGATGCAAAATAACCCCACAAAGTGGAGCTTTAGCTTCGATGCTTAATCAGATACTTTGCGGGGGCCCCAAAACACCTCCTTTTTTAGCACGCAAAAAAAAGAAATGCCCTTGTGTAAACGGGCATCCCTTAGTTTGTAAAGCCATTATTTTCGCTTGCGCATCATATCGAAATAAGCAACAGGCTGATCTACTTTCATCCGCACACGCTGAAGCGGGTGACGGGCCACATCCAGCGGATTGCCGGCCTCATCCCACAGCTCTCCAACAGTCTGCTTGAAGAAGGTGTCATCCGGGCCGAAGAATTCAACTTCTTGTCCCGGCTTGAAGTTATTGCGCTGCTGAACGAGCGCCATCCCGCTCTCTGCGTCATACTCCAGCACCAGTCCCGCGAAATCATACGGAGCCGCCTTCTCTTCCGGTTCATAGATATGGTCCTCATGGTCCGGTGTGTCGTAGAAGAAGCCAGTATTCAGCGGACGGTTAGCCGCCTTCTGCAGCTCCTCCAGCCATTCGGGCTTCAGTACATACCCTTCCGGGTCGGCCATGTAAGCATCTATGGCTTTGCGGTAGGCATTCACTACGGTCGCCACATAGTGAATCGATTTCATCCGGCCCTCAATCTTGAAGCTGTCGATCCCGGCTTCAATCAGGTCGGGAATACTCTCCAGCATACACAGGTCTTTCGATCCCATAGTGAACGGGTTGTCCTCGGGCTGATGCAGCGGCAGCTGGGTAATTCCGGGCTGCAAGGCCTGAGGCGCTTCAGCTTGTTCCTCTTCGGATACCCAGTTCCCTTCGGGACGGGCATCTTCGAACAGATCATACTTCCAGCGGCACGATTGGCAGCAGCCCCCGCGGTTGGAGTCACGGTCGGTGAAGTGGTTGGATAACACACAGCGTCCGGAGTACGAGGAGCACATCGCACCATGGATGAAGCTCTCGATCTCAATATCCACATGCTGCTTGATCTCGGCGATCTCCTCCAGGCTAGTCTCCCGGCCCAATACTACGCGCGGCAGACCTTCCTCCTTCCAATAGGACACTGCCTGCCAGTTGAGCGTGGACTGCTGGGTGCTTAGGTGCACCTCAAGACCCGGCACCAGGCGCAGGGCAGTATCGACAATCACCGGATCGGCTACGATAATCGCTGCAATTCCGGCCTCATATAAATTACGCAGGTATTCTTCAATCCCCGCGACATCTTCATTGTGAGCATAGATATTGGTGGCTACGAATACTTTGGCACCATATTTCTTGGCAAATTCAACGCCCTCGCGCATTTCCTCAAAGGTAAAGTTATCTGCGCCTGAGCGCAGGCCGTACTTTTGTCCTCCGATATAGACTGCATCCGCGCCATAATGCACGGCGAATTTCAATTTCTCTAAGTTTCCTGCCGGAGCCAGGAGCTCCGGTCTGTCCAGACGGTAACGCTTGCCCTTGAACTGGGGCTTGGTCATGGTTCCCATTCCTGTTCTCCTTTCGTTGTCTTTGCTGTCAAAAACCCACCTAAAACTTCCTATCAGATAGCACGTAACTGCGGAAAGCGTTTGGACTTCCGGCCGCTGTTGTCTCCAGATGTTTTTTGATTACTCCGCTGAGCGGATAACATCCGGAGACAAAGGCGGACGCTACCGCTCCTACAGTTCCAAACCTTCCCTCCGTTACTTCATCTTTAAGGTAAAGCTTTAAGTTCTCTTTTAGAACAGCAAAGATTTTTTTACATTAATATACCTGCTCTTTATAGAAGAAGCCGAACGACAGCTCACGCTCAGGGTCCTGCAAGGCACGGACCTCATCCAGCCAGGATTCCTCGAACGCATATTCAGCCGGATCAGCGGCGTAGACGTCCATAGCGTGACGGTAAGCCTTGACGACAGCTACATTATAAGCCACCGGCTTCAGCAGACCCTCGATCTTCAGGCTGTGTACGCCAGCTTTTAACAAGAAATGAAGATCCTCCAGAATGCAAATATCATCCGAGCTCATAATATGCGTGCCGTTCTCGTCCTCATAGATCGGGAACTTCTCATTCGGACGCTCTGCTTCAATCAGGAACAGCCCGCGCTCCTTGCCCAGGCTTCCGCCATCACTTGGACGGCCCTGGTGGGACATATAGCTTGCAACCAGCTTGCGCTTGGAATGATAGATATTCGTCATGCCATGTACCTGAACCTGGGCTTCCACTTCCAGATGAGGGACCATTTCGGTCATCTCATCCATATTCAGCTCGCGTGCCAGAACGACCCGCGTGGCTCCCTTGCGGCCCCAGTAATTGGCTGTAGCATAGTTGGTCGAGGTCATTTCCGCATTCCAGTGCAGCTTCATTCCCGGCGCTTCGGCTTTGACGGCCGCCAGTACGGCGGGATCACCGAACTCTACCCCATCCACACCCAGCTCGCCGATCGCCTTCACATAAGCCGGAAGCTCCTCCAGCATGGTATTTGGAATCAATCCATTGATGCTTACATATACCTTACCGCCCCGGGCATGTGCCAGCTTAACTACTGCGGCCGTATCTTCAAGTGTAAAATGTCCGGCAAGACGCATACCAAAGCGGTCATCGCCGACCAGCAGCGCACTCGCTCCTGCATCCAGCAGCGCTGCAGCTTCTTCCAGAGAAGCCGCTGTCGCCAGCAGCTCCGGTGTGTTATTCATTGTGTTACCTCCTGTGCGTTGCTCATCCTTACTATTGTAGCGGGTTCTTACGGATTTTGTTTACTTTTTTGAATATTGGCTAAATGTTCCTTGTAGGTTCTGGCAAATAAATGTCCCTGTGAGCCGTCCTTCTTAGTGACATAGAAGAAATAATCCGAGACCTCCGGCGTCATAGCTGCTTCAATCGACGCCAGCCCGGGGCTGCTGATCGGTCCAGGCGGCAAGCCTGCCTGCTTATACGTATTATAAGGACTATCCACCTTCAAATCCTTCTCATACAACCGCTCTTTCTGCTTGTCCAGTAAGTACTGGACGGTAGCGTCGATCTCCAGCTTCTGCCCTTTATCCAGTCTATTATAGATAATACCGGCCACCAGCGCACGTTCCTTGTCTACTACCACCTCACGCTCCACCAGTGAAGCTACGGTCAGCAGCTCATGCAGGGAGAGCCCGCGGTTCGCCAGCTTGGCCTTCCACTCTGGAATCGTATCCAGCTTCTTCACCAGCTGCTCCAGCATCGCCCCGATGACTTCCTGCGGGGTGCTGTCCTTAGCCAGTTCATAGGTCTCCGGGAAAAGGTACCCCTCCAGCCGGTGGCGCAGCAGCGGATTGTCCGGAATCTCCAGCTTGCTTACGGCTTCCATGCCCTTACCGGAATCAATCAGCGCAAGGAAGACCTCCGGCTTCTGATTCCAAGCAGCGGCCAGCTTCTCTGCCACCTGGACCGCAGTATACCCTTCAGGAATTGTAAAAGTAACGGTAGCTTCCTTCACAACATCTCCGGCATTCAACCGGCTGATCAGCGTATCGTAGGAGTCGCCGGGGCTTACCTGATACGTGCCGGCCTTGAAGCTGGAGCCTTCCTGGACCCATTTCAGATAGCCTTTGAAGAACAGGCTGTGCTTGATAATGCCCTCTTGCTCAAGCAGGTCGGCGATTTGCGAGCTTCCCATACCCTTCTCTATCGTAACCGTTACGGCCGGCCCTGCGGGCTTGACCGGCTGCATTCCATTCCAGATGTACCATGCTCCTCCTCCTGCAGCTGCTGCCAGGACCAGAATTAAGATAAGCACAGTGCGGATCACGGCTTTCAAATGTTACGCCTCACTTTCCGACTATAAAGTATAAAATTGTATTGTCCAAAATTCAACCTATTTTTATAGCATAAGCTTTTTTCAGGCAAACGGAAAGATCCTTTCGCTCCTCATAAGCAAAAAGAGCGCGGAAAAATTCCGCCCTCTTCCGTATCTGCCATACATGAAGTTGCTATAGACGCCTACTCGCTATCCGCAGGGAAGGTGAGCTCATCGTACAGCTCGGAAATATCCTCCCACTCTTCATCGTCCATAATGCTCTCCAGTTCCGGAAGTCCGTCCGGAGAAACTACGATGCGCAGAATTTCCTGCTCCGCAGCTCTTCCCGATCCGGCCAGAACGGCATAAGCACGGTCACCCACAGCAAATTCTGCAATAATATCGTAAACGGAAGACTTGCCCTGCTCATCCTCCAGTTCTACTGTTTCTCCATATACTTCCTTGAGCTTAGAAGTCCATACCGCCTGATCAGCGGAAAACTCAGTCATTCTCTGCTCCTCCATCAAGCTCGTCAACCAAGGTATTGAAGGTCTCCTCTACGATGGCCCACTCCTCGTCGTTCTCAATCATGAAGAGCTGCAGATCGTCACCGTCTTCCTCGTAACGGAACGCGTAGACCTCATCTGTCTCCTCATCCTCGGAATCAAGCGGAACCACCATCATATACTTGGCATCCGATCCGTCCACTTCAAACTTCATGATGACCTCGAATTCCTCTTCATTACCTTCCTCATCGGGAATATAGATAATTTCCGGTTCCTCTTCTTGGCCGATCTGTTCGTTTGTCATATCCGCACACCCCTCACCTTTTACTGTTAGCATCCAAAAAATTTTGCAAAATCAGCGCTGCGGCCATTTTGTCCACCAGCCCCTTGCGTTTCTTCCGGCTGACGTCCCCGTCTATCAGCACCCGCTCAGCAGATACCGTCGTCAGACGCTCATCCCAAAGGTGTACGGGTAAATCGAGTTGCTCCCGCAGCTTATCTGCGAATTCGATGCAAATTTCACCACGGGGTCCTACGGAGCCGTTCATGTTCTTCGGCAGCCCGACAACAATCTCGCCGATTTCGTACTCCTTGACCAGTTCACGGATACGTTCGAATTCATTGCCGTTTCCGCGCCGCTCAATAGTCTCCAGAGATTGTGCTGTCCATCCGAAAATATCGCTTGTGGCGACACCGATTCTGCGGTCGCCGTAATCCAGTCCCAGCTTCTTCATCATTTGGGCTGGTCCACCCGATGATTGGCCAGATAGAAACGGACCAGTTCTTCGATCAGCTCATCACGCTCTTTCCTCCGGACCAAACTTCTCGCATTGTTGTGGCGTGGAATGTAAGCCGGATCTCCTGAAAGAAGATATCCTACGATCTGATTGATCGGATGATATTCTTTCTCCACCAGCGCGTCGTACACGGCGAGCAGTATTTCCTGGGGAGAGGCTTCCTTTTCGTCGCCCTTCACATTGAATTTGACCGTTTTGTCCATGGAGTCCATGTGGTGACACCTTCCTTCTGCAAAATCACCCTGATTCGGGCGGCTTCGCAAAGTTGCTGCTGTACAGCTCACTTGCTGCCCTCATCATAACATATTCATGCCCCAACGAGGAAATCCTGCCATGGTTAAAGCGCTTTTTTTGGCATTTTGTCTACAAAACCAGATGTTTTTTTGGGTTTTAAGCTATTGCAAGCCCTGGGTCAATAATGAATAACCCCAAAAAATATACATTGTGTGAATAAAGCAGCGGCACCGAGGAAATGCCCTCAGCACCGCTGCTTCCCAACCCTTGATAGAAATCCACAGTTTCTTACAGACAAGAATCACTGCATACTGCTTAAGCCTGTGCAGCTACCAGTTCCTCTGCCTTCTTCAGGGCTTCGCCCAGCTTGGAAGCGTCCTTGCCTCCGGCCTGCGCCATATCCGGACGTCCGCCGCCGCCGCCGCCGCAGACAGCAGCGATCTCTTTCACCAGCTTGCCGGCGTGGAAGCCCTTCTTCACCAGCTCCTGAGGCACGGCGACCACGAAGTTCACCTTGTCCTCCATTGCAGCACCGAGCACCAATATGGCCTCCGGGAGCTTGGACTTCAGTTCGTCCGCTGTCGAGCGCAAAGCATCAATATTGCCGGCTTGCACAGAGACCGCAAGAAGCTGCGTTCCTCCGCCTACTGTGACTACACTGCTGGTCAGCTCTGCTGCGAAGGTTGCGCTCAGCTTGGACTGAAGCGATTCATTCTCACGGCCCAGCTCGCGTACCTGGGCATGCAGCGCCTCGATCCGCTTCGGCACATCGGTCAGCGACGATTTCAGCAGGGCTGCCGATTGCTTCAGCAGGTCCAGCTGACTCTCCGTGAACTGATAGGCATAACGGCCAGTCACAGCTTCAATCCGGCGCACCCCGGAACCGATGCCGCTCTCGCTGAGCAGCTTGAAGATTCCGATCTGCGCTGTATTAGACACATGGCATCCGCCGCACAGCTCCAGGCTGTAGTCGCCGACTTGAACGACACGGACAACATTGCCGTATTTCTCTCCGAAGAGGGCCATCGCTCCCATGGCTTTGGCTTCATCTATCGGCTTATTCTCAATGACTACAGGAAGGCTGCGCCAGATCTGGGCGTTCACGCGCCGCTCGATATCGCTTAGCTCCTCTGGAGTGATGGCTCCAAAATGCGAGAAGTCGAACCGCAGGCGTGAGCCTTCTACTAAAGAGCCTGCCTGATTCACATGGCTGCCCAGCACTTCCTTCAGCGCCTTGTGCAGCAAGTGAGTAGCCGTGTGGTTCTTCACGATATCCTCGCGCTCCGCCCGGTTCACTTCGGCACGGACGGTATCGCCAACCTTCAGATCTCCTGCTTCCACCGTAACCAGATGGACATGCTGGCCGTGCGGTGCTTTGAAGAGGCCGGTCACCTTAGCGGTCACCGATCCGCCGGTCAGAACGCCGGTATCGCTGACTTGGCCGCCGCTCTCTGCATAGAACGGTGTTGACTCCAGGATGACCTGGCACTCGGCGCCTTCGCTTACTGTATCCCGAAGCGCACCGTCTACCACAATCGCCAGTACCTTGGACTCTGTTACCGTGTCATTATATCCAACAAATTCACTTTTAACCGTCAGCTCGGCCAGGGCACCGCCCTGAATCTTCATGCTGGCGCTGTCCTGACGGGCAGCTCTCGCCCGGTCACGCTGCTCCTGCATCGCGGCATCGAAGCCGGCGCGGTCAACGGCAAGCCCCTGCTCGGATGCAAAGTCCTCAGTCAGGTCAAACGGGAAGCCATACGTGTCATAGAGCTTGAATGCATCGGCACCGGCAATGGTGCTCAGGCCGTCCGCTTTGGCTTTGGCGCTGATCTCCCCGAGGATCGCCAGACCATCGGACAGCGTCTCGTGGAAGCGCTCCTCTTCCAGACGGATGATTTTGGCGATATAATCGCGGTTCTCGACCACGGAAGGATAATAGACTCCCATAATCTCTCCAACGGTCTCAGTCAGCTCATGCAGGAACGGACGGTCCAGTCCCAGCGTCTTGCCGTAGCGTACGGCGCGGCGGAGCAGACGGCGGATAATATAGCCGCGTCCTTCATTGGAAGGAAGCACGCCGTCCCCCACAGCAAATGTAACGGTACGTACATGGTCAGCAATGACTTTTAGCGCGATATCCTGTTCAACATTATCCTTGTAGGTTACACCGGCAAGCCCGGCGGTCTTCTGGATAATCGGCTGGAACAGATCGGTATCGAAGTTGGAGTCCACATCCTGCAGAATGGAAGCGAAGCGCTCCAGGCCTGCGCCGGTATCAATATTCTTGTTCGGAAGCGGCGTATAGCTGCCGTCCTTATTATGGTTGAACTGCGAGAATACGAGGTTCCAGACCTCCAGCCAGCGTTCATTCTCACCGCCCGGATACATCTCCGGATCACTCATATCACTGCCGTATGCTTCACCACGGTCATAGAAAATCTCCGAGCACGGGCCGCACGGGCCTTCGCCGATATCCCAGAAGTTCTCGTCGCCCAGCTTGATGATGCGTTCTGCGGGCAGGCCGACCTTCTCATTCCACAGCTTGAACGCTTCTTCGTCCTCAGCATACACGGTAACGGAGATCCGGTCGCCGTCGAAGCCGATCCACTCCTTGCCGGTCAGGAATTCCCAAGCCCAGGTGATGGCCTCTTCCTTGAAATAATCGCCGATGGAGAAGTTGCCCAGCATCTCAAAGAAGGTATGGTGGCGGCGCGTCTTGCCCACATTCTCAATATCATTGGTACGGATACATTTCTGCGAGTTCGTCAGGCGGGGATTCTCCGGAATCTCCCGGCCGTCGAAGTAGGCCTTCAGCGGCGCCATACCTGCGTTAATCCACAGCAGCGAAGGGTCATTGTGGGGCACGAGCGAGGCGCTCGGCTCAATACGGTGGTTCTTGCTCTCAAAAAACTGCAGCCATTTGGAACGGATTTCACTTGCTTTCATCATGTACAGCTCCCGTCTCTTCATTAAAATGCGGCACGCTGGCCGGAAAACACATTGTTGCCGTAACCGTTACACGAAAAATCAAAAACAAAAAACGCCCCTGAATGAAATTCAGGGACGATGATTATCGCGGTACCACCCTGGTTATCGCCTTAATCCGTGTACACGGACAACTGCAGACGATCGCCTTGTGCGGCTGTTAACGGGTGCCCCCGGCGGGATTGTCCCCGCACTCCGAAATCAGCTTTCGGCCGGTCTGTCTCCCAGGTTCTCACACCCGATGCGGACCATCCGCAAAGGAACCTGTTCTCTGATGAAGCATTCTCCGGCGTACTTGTTTTCATCAACGCTTTGTCCGATTTGCTTTTTAACATTTCAAGTATAGCCAGCGGGTGGATATCTGTCAATCACAGGCCGTAATTTGCCGCAACAGAAGCCCATAATCGCTATAAAAAAGGTTATTTACAGCGCTTACACACAGGCGTATAATTTAATTATTCATAGCGTCGAGACGTAGCTCAGCTTGGTAGAGCGCTTGCTTCGGGAGTAAGAGGCCGCAGGTTCGAATCCTGTCGTCTCGACCATATCTAATTCAGATTCGCGGCTTTGGGGCCGCGATTTTTTGGTGTATCAAATCGCCTATTTCTGTCTTCCATGTTTAAAAGCAGTAATTATATATGTAGAGCCATCCTCAGATGGCTGATAGGAAACGATATAACGATCAATACGAATATAGTAAGTATCTTTATAAGTTCTTGATGGAAACAGCTTTCCTGACCGAGTCACCTTTTCCTCAATCCGCATGAACAGCTTTAATTTATATTCTGCTGTTTCCTGTGGTGAGAAGCGGATGCTTTCGATCTTGGAAAAGCTCTGAGCCGCACTCTTTGTCCAAACTACCTGCATCAAAGTTCTCCATTTCTTATCATCTCGATCATTTGCTTAGAAGAGATCATTGAACCATGTATAATATCCTGCTTGGACTCTTGGATCATTTTTGCAATTTCGGGGTCAGCATCCAGTTCAGCAATTTGCGCAGCTGAAAGAGCCTTTGAGTTGTCCTGATACTGGCTTATTTCAGATACTTCATACTCTGTGTCATTAATTACAATCACAGATTTCTGACTGGCATTGATAAAAGAACGATACACTTTGCCGCTCTTATCCTTTAATTCCAGGTACATACTCACCACTCCTTTGTTCAATATTATATCCTGATTTCGAATTAACGGATACCTCTTGAGGATATAACAAATACAGCTTACCTCCGCCCCGCCCACTCTACCATTTGCAACAATGGATCTCAGGGAGATGAAGTATAATTGCACATGCACACCAGCCACACTATTTCCGTATTCTTGGCAGGAATGCCGCCGGTATTAACGCCAGAGCCGAGAAGGCAATCGTCCACATAAACGTATGATCGAAGGCAACGGTCATTGCTGCCGGGTCAGGAGTCAGGACGGAATTCAGCTTATTTTGTAAAATAATTGCGATAACCGATACGCCGAAGGCACCGCCAATCTGCTGCATAATACGGGTGGTGCTGCTGGCGTGCGGGATCTGCTTCGAGGACAGACCGATATAGGCAGAAGCCATAACCGGCAGAAAAACAGCCCCTAATCCAGCACCTCTCACGATAAGAACCGCACTCAGAAAATAATAACTCGTATCTGCGCCAAGCTGCGTCAGCGGCCAAGTGCCAAGGATGGTAAGGACCGTTCCTACAAGCACCACGGGTCTCGATCCGATCTGATCTGTCAGCTTGCCGGCAAGTGATCTGGTCAGCAGCATCCCGATGCCTTGGGGAACGAGCAGCAGGCCGGACATAAGCACAGATTCACCCCGGACTTGCTGGAGATAGAGCGGCAGCAGCAGCATTGCCCCATAGGTGGTCAAGCCGGATAGAAACAGCAGCGATGAGGACACGGTTAAAGAGCGTACCCGGAACAGCGTGACATCAATCAACGCTTCGTCTCCCTTGCGGAAGGCATGGATTACGAATACTGTCAAAAGCGCCACACCTGCTATAACGGGAGCAAGGACTGCTGCATGACCGAAGCCGTGGCGGGAGCTGACTTCTCCAAGGCCATACAGGATAAGCACGATAGCCGGGGACAGCAATAACAGTCCAGGCACATCCAGCCGCAGCGTCCTGGCATTATGCTCTTCTTGGGGGAGCCCCTTCCACGCAACAATGATGGCAGCCAGGCAGAGCGGAATATTGACAAAAAAGATCCATCGCCAGCTCAGATGATTGACGATTAGTCCTCCCAGCACCGGTCCCAGAATGGGCCCAAGCAGCGCTGGCATAGCTATGGTCGCCATTCTTTTGCCCATATCCTGGCCCCCATAGGCACGTACGGCCAAGGTCTGCATAATCGGCATCAGCAAGCCCCCTCCGATCCCCTGAAGGGTACGGAAAATAATCAGGCTCTCCACGTTCCACGCCATGCTGCACAGCACAGAGCCAAGCAAAAACAGAACCAGCGAAAATAGCCACATCTTCCTTCCCCCAAACCGTTCCACAGCCCAGCCGGTTAGGGGAATAACCATCGCAAATGACAGCAAATAGCCGGTCATCACCCACTGAACAGTGGACACCGAGGTATTAAATTCCCGGACCAGCGTATCAATCGCCACATTGGTTATCGTCGTATCGAATATCGGGGCCAGAATACCAAGCATAAGAATCCACATCAGATTCTTGGCTGCTGCCTGCTGTTCAGCTGGTTCAAGTGCTGGTTTAGCTTGCTTTTGCAAGTTGATCATCTCCCTTTGGTCGCCAAATAAGATACTTAAAGTTTCTTATTTGAGCTTATGATATACTATCCTCATAAGAAACGCAACGAAATTCTCCAAAGGTGGTTGAGACCGGTATGTCCACTTCTCAAGAACAGGATCAATTGAAGAACAGACGCAGAGGCAAGGAGCTCGAAGCCGCTATACTCCAGGCCGTACGGGAAGAGTTGACAGAGCGGGGGTATTCCAATCTTACGATGGACAGTGTGGCCGAGCGGGCGGGAACCAGCAAAGCCGTACTCTACCGCCGGTGGGCGAACCGCGCTGAGCTTGTCCTTGGTGCCATCCGGGAACGAGTGCCCCTGCCGCTGGAGGAAGTGCCTGATAACGGGAATCTGAGGGACGATGTATGCGGGGTGCTGCGGGCCATGAACCAGAATAATATTCAAGTCATGTTGAATGCTTTCTACGGGCTTGTAGCAGAAATGGGCGATATGCCGCTTGCCTCTTTTATTTTCCCCCAGGGGCGTCAAAACAGGACCATGTCGATTTTGCTAGAGCGGGCTGTTGAGCGGGGAGAAGTATCTGCCGAAGCCGTGACTCCCCGAATGCTCACTTTGCCGTCCGATCTGGCCCGCCATGAGCTGATGCTGTACAACGCCCCCATGTCAGAGGAGACGATCGCCAATATTGTGGACGAGGTGTACCTTCCGCTGGTGTTGAAACGGTAAAGCATCATACGCTTATTTCTATTAAAATCAAGATTCACATACGTCAAAAGGAGCTGGGACCCGATGAGGAGGATTGAGAACGAATATGCGGTGGCAACGGTATCCGGTAACGACGACGGGCCGCTTGAGGCAGAAACAGCCAGGCTGGCACGCCTGATCTCTGCGCTTGCTCCTTACGACGGCATTTATAGCCAGCCTATACCCGGTTTGAATGTCAGCCGCTATTCAAGGACAGATACAGATACCATCAAGACGTTCTACTCTACCTCTCTGTTAATCGTGGCGCAAGGCGCCAAGAATATCACGATCGGGCAGCAGCCTTATCATTTCGACAAGTCGCGGATGATCCTGATGCCAGTTGCCCTGCCGGTAGCGATGCAGCTTACAGAAGCCGGCCCGGCCGAGCCGTACTTAGGCGTGAAGCTGGAGCTTGATCCGCAGCGGATCAGTGACTGGGTCTTGAAGCTATACCCTCAAGGTCTCCCTCCGGCGCGTCAAATGAGCAGGGAGTACATCACCGGCACCAATCTGAGTATCATTAACGCTGTGGTGAGGCTGCTGGAATGTGTGCAGAATCCCGTTGATATTGAGATGCTGGCTCCACTGGTGACAGATGAGATTCTGCTGCGGATTCTGCGCAGTCCGATCGGCGCTCAGGTGGTTGAGACAGGCCTGGCAGGGTCGGATGTACAGCGGGTGGCGAAAGTGATCGCCTGGCTGCAGAATAACTTCTCCCAGCAGATGAAGGTTGCCGAGCTGGCAGAGCTGGTGCATATGAGTGCTTCTTCTTTGCATGTGCATTTCAAATCCGTCACCTCCATGAGTCCGCTGCAATATCAAAAAGCGCTGCGCCTTCACGAAGCCCGGCGGCTGATGTTAAGCAGCCCCATGGATGCGGCCACGGCCTGCCGGCTTGTCGGATATGTGAGCGATTCGCAGTTTAGCAGGGATTACAGCCGGTTCTACGGCAGTCCGCCCAGCAGGGACATCGCCAGATTACGCCAGCAAGCCCAAAGACCGCAATAACTGTATGATCCCTAATGAAAGTCCCGCAGCCGGATGGCTTGCGGGCTTCTTTGCTTGCAATGACCCTACTACAATTCTTATAGGATCGGGCAAAAACGGAAAGGGAACAGGCAAAGCTCCTGATGAATCGCAGACTATAATGATTGTAGTCTTTGAGAACGAGGAGGAATTGAATATGCGAGTATTTGTTACAGGTGCAACCGGCTTTGTCGGCTCAGCCGTTGTAAGGGAATTGATAGAGGCGGGGCATGAGGTCACGGGCCTTGCCCGTTCGGATGAGGCCGCAGCGGCGCTCGCTGCGGCCGGGGCCGCCGTACACCGCGGCTCTTTGGACAATCCGGACAGTCTGAGGCGGGGAGCGGCGGCAGCGGATGGGGTTATCCACGCTGCCTTCATTCATAACTACGCGGATCTTACGGCCGCAGGCGAGACAGACCGGCTGGCCATTGAGGCAATAGGAGCCGGGCTGGCGGGGTCCGGCCGACCGCTGGTCGTAACATCCGTCATCGGGCACCTCACCCCGGGGCAGCTGGCCACGGAGGATACTGCACCCGATCCAGAAGCTTCAGTCAAGCATCGCGCCGGGTCCGAACAAGCGGCGCTTGCACTCGCCGACCAGGGCGTCCGCGTATCGGTGCTGCGGCTTCCGCTGTCCGTGCATGGCGAAGGCGACACCGGCTTTGTTCCGGGTCTGATCCAGCTTGCCCGCCGCAAGGGAATCTCCGCTTATCCCGGTGATGGCCTGAACCGCTGGCCCGCTGTGCACCGGCTGGACGCCGCGCAGCTGTACCGCCTGGCGCTTGAAGGAGCCCCGGCCGGGACCACACTTCATGCGATCGGCGACGAGGGGGTGCCGCTGATGGAGATTGCCGGTGTGATTGGCGCCCGGCTCGGCCTGCCCGTAGTCAGCCTGCCTTCTGAGGAGGCAGCGGAGCATTTCGGCTGGCTGGCGCATTTTGTCTCACTGGACATCCCTGCTAGCAGCTTTAAGACTCAGGCACTGCTGGACTGGCAGCCTGTCCATCCGGCGCTCCTGCCCGATTTGGACCAGGAGCATTACTACACAACGAATACACATAGGAATGGATGATTCTTGTGACAGAGCCTATGTACAAAGGAAGTCCTTCGGCTACTCGATATTCCGTGGTAACCGCCGTTCTGGTCCTCTGTTCGCTTATTGTCGTATCCGGCATCTACGTTACGCTACCGTTAGGCTCTTTGCTGGCTGATGCCTTTGAGGCATCGCCGGCCAGGGTGGCATGGGCAAGCAGTGCTTTTACGTTCTCTTATGCCCTGGGATTTCTGCTGTTCGCTCCACTCTCGGAGCGTTTCGGCCGCTGGCCGATGATGTTCTGGGGACTGCTGGCGCTTGGTGTCATCACCCCTCTGCTGGGGCTGGCACCGGACTTGTCCGCCCTCATAGCGCTCCGTTCTCTGCAAGGACTGGCGGCAGCCACCTTCGCTCCGGCGGTTATGATCTATGTCGCCGAGACCTTCCCGCCGGAACGCAGAGTGGCGGCCATGGGTTTTGTGAGCACCGGGTTTCTGGTTTCAGCCATCGCCGGCCAGTTATTCAGCAGTGCGGTCAGCGGATACTGGGGCTGGAGTTATGTATTTTATATTCATGGCGCCTTATGTCTCGTTGCCGCAGGGTTGACCGGCGCCTTCGTTCCAAGAGGCAAAGAGCGCCGGACCCGTGCAGGAATGACTGCACTCTACAAACAGCTGCCCGCGCTATTCCTTCAAAAACAGCTTGTACTGTGCTACCTGATCTGCCTGACGATTCTTCTCTCGTTCGTCGGCATGTATACGATATTTCAGAACGATCTGACGGAGACTCCCTTTACACTGACCGCCGCCCAGCTTATGCAGGTAAGAGCGGCAGGACTCGCGGGGATGATTCTGGCGCCGTTCGCGGGACGTCTGGCAGCCAGATTCGGCTTCAAGCGCACGCTCCAGGCCGGTCTCCTGCTCGCCGCCGGGGGACTGGGCGCGGTCGGATTAAGCTCAACCCTGCCTGTACTTGTAATAATGAGCATTGTGTATATTGCGGGCATCTCCATCATGATCCCGGTCCTGATCTCATTGATAGGCGTGCTCGCGGGAGAGAGGCGCGGCCCGGCTATTACCCTATATTCGCTGATGTTGTTCATTGGTGCCTCAGCCGGTCCGCAGGCAGCACTGAATCTTATCCAAGCAGGCGGCAGTCTGACCGCATTCGAAGCACTGGCTGCACTTTTGCTTACAGCCTTCGGGTTGTCCCGGTTCATTAAGGTGCCTGAAGCATGACCATTTAAAATAAACTGCTATAATGCTGTGCGTACGCATCAAGTGCCGAGAGTCTGGTCCGTTAAAAGCAAACCCGCCGCACAAGCAGCCAGCCACCGGAATTCCTCCCGGCGGCTGGCTGCTATAGAAATTTGCGGGTTGCACTATCGTTATGCGGATTTACAGCTTCCAGATCCGGTACAGAATCACTGCTGCTTCCGCACGGGAGAGGGTGTCCCCCGGAGCAAGCTTATTGTTCTTACCGTTCACTACGCCGTATTTCAGCAAAGCGGACACGCCGTCCTTGGCATAGGCGGAGATTTGACCGGCATCGGTGTAAGATGCTATCGATCCGCTGCCTTCAGCGATGATTCCGGCCGCCTTCAGGGCACGCGCCGCAATTACCATCATCTCCTGGCGGGTGATGACGCCCGCTGGCTTGAAGGTATTGTCCGCATAGCCTGTGACGATACCGAGCTGCTTCGCGGCCGCAAGCTCCTTGCTGTATGCCGCATTACTCTGGACATCGCTGAAGCCTGCAACTGCTTCAGCAGCAGCCTTAAGCTCCAGCACCTTCACCAGCGAGGCTGTGAAGTCTGCTCTGTTCATAGGTGCCGCCGGCATGAAGCTGTTACCACCCGGAAGGATATCGCGCGCAGCCATGGCAGCAGCTGCCTGCTTCGCCCATGACAGGCTGCCGAGATCTGTAAAGGCCGGCGGAGCGAAGGCTGCGGCAAATATGCCGAACTCTGTAGTACGGAACACCAGCGCTTCCTTCACTGCATCATAACGGCTGTTCACCACAGCAGACCACGCGCCGTTGCCGGTGAGTGAACGGACCAGAAGAGACTCCAGGCTGTCAAGCTCTGCTGCTGACGGTTTGTAAGGAATAGAGACGGTCATCGCGCTGCTGCCAGACAAGGCTACCTTCTGCCCGCCTGCAAGCAGACTCAGCTCCACCACCGGACGGCTGCCGGTCTGCAGGAGAGCAGTGGCATCCATGCCTTCGGCTGTGGAATGCTTGACCCGGATGCTAACATATTCAGTAGTTGCTGTAATCCCTGCGAGCTGCTCACTTGGAATGGACAGCGTAGCAAGGCCGTTCTGGAGGACAAGCAGGAACTTCTCCTGCGTCTTCAGGCCTTGAAGCGGCAGCTGGGCTTCATAGGAGGCCACACCTGTCTGGTTCGCCAGATCGATGATGATCTGCTTCCGCCCGTCTGCTGCCGGGGCCGCCTGCTTCAAGGCTTGCTGCCACAGCTCGCCCGTCACAGTGGCTTTGGCCACTGTGCCTTCGGTCTTCACCTCAGGTCTGATCGTCACTACGCCGTCCTTGACATCAAACTGTGCAGGCTTAGGCGCAGGTGTGCTGCTGGTATAGCTGGTGCCGCCGGAATCCGGTGCCGATGTTGGCGTTGGCGCAGGTGTTGGTTCCGGAGTCGGCGTTGGCGTCGGCTTCGTTGGCGGCTCGCCGCCGTCTTTGGCCTTAAGCGTCAGCACCCCGAAGACGGAGGTGTCCTGATAGCCGTTGCCGGTTGTATCATTCCAGGCGGCCACACTTTGCCGGACGCCGTTCTTGGCATCGTTGATCTGAGTGTCGAAGCCGACCTTAGTTCCGCCGGCTGGCATGATTGTTTTGAACGGAATCTTCATTTCAAGCGTATAGTTGGTTCCGTTAACCTTGGTTACCGATTCGAAGCCTGCACTGATGGCTGCAGGACTGAAGGAGGCTTCATTGTCATAATTAACCCGGTATTGTCCGTCATCACTCTCATAGAAGGTCGTACGGCCGAAATTCTCATCCAGGAAAATCTCTACAGAGTCCTGCTCCCATGCATTCACATTACTTTTGTCCAATTGAGCGTCATTGACTTGAACCAGCACATACAGATTCTGGTCATCCCACAGGGTACGCGTGGTTCCGCTTGCGCCCTGCCAGGCCATCTGATAACGGTTCACAGCCATCTCAGGCGCAGAGGCCCAGATTCCATCCGCTGTCCCGTCAATAACCGGCGTGCCGTAGACCGCCTCTGACACGTTAGCTTCTGCCGTATTCGGCTCATGCTCAGCCATGAATTTGGCCGGATCAATGACCGCGTAGTAAGCCGGCTTCGCCTGCAAATCCCTGTCGAACAGCAACGGGCTTGACTCCGCTCTCCAGCTTGTGCGGTCATCCATGCCCCAGAAGGTTACCCGCGCAATATGGTCGGCATGGGCCTTGTAGAGATCCATCAGCCTCGCATACAGATAGCCTTGAGCAATCCGTTCCTTCTCTGTCTGCGTATTCTGGCTGCCGGCCTGAATATCCAGTTCGGTAATGCTGACCTCTACGCCAAGGGAGATGAACCTCTCCAGCGACAGCTTGACGTTATCTGGGTTCGTATTGACATTGTAGTGCGCCTGCATCCCCACACCATCAATCAGCAGCTTGCCGGGATGGGCCAGCGCGTACTTCTCATTCAGTTCCTTGACCATACTGTAGATGGCCTGGGCCTTGTTCTGGTTATCGTCATTGTAATCATTGTAATACAGCTTGATATCCCATTCCGGATGCTGGTCCAGCACCTCTCTGGCCGCCAGGAACGCCTGCTCCAGATAGTCCGGACCGATAGCATCATACCACGGAGCCTTACGGAGCGCCGCTTGCCAGTTATTCGGATTGGACGGGTTATCGTTCATTGCCTCGTTGACTACATCCCAGGAGATTACCCGGTCTCCGAAATGCTCCATAACTCCCTTGATGTGCGCTCTCAGGTTAGCGAGTGCTTCGTCACGCCCCAGCGGAACGCTATGGCCTGCTGCATCCGTCGTCAGGTTCATCCAGTCAGGCGATTGCTGATACCATACCAGTACATGCCCATGCATCTTCATCCCTTCAGCCAGCACCTTGTTCACCATCGCATCCGCTGCTGTAAAAGTGAAATTGCCTTTGGTCGGCTGCAGCGCATCCGGCTTCATGGCATTACCTGCGGTAGCAACGTTGTGATGCATCTTCAGCAGGTCCAGCCGTACGCCTTCCAGATCCTCGGCGGATAGCGCGTTGCCGATCAGGAAGTCATTTTGATAGGCTGTTTTTAGCGGAATCAGTTCTCTCTGAATATCCACCGGAGCGGTACCTGTATGCTCGAAATTAATATCATCGATATAGAAGGAAGCGGTTGCATTATTGGAACTCTCAATGTACAGGGTCAGATATTCGCCGCCCACGCTGTTATAGCGGTAGCTGCCCTCATATTTCACCCAGCCGTCAGCCGTACTGATCGTCTTAGGGGACAGGGTCACATAACTTGCACTGCTGTCTGTGCCTACTTGTGTAGACAGCTGGAGCTGTGCGCTCACCGGTTCGATCAGCTTCACCCAGGCAGACAGGGTATATTCGCTGCCCTTGTCCACGTACTTCTCCACACGCAGGGAAGGCCCGTGCCAGGTATTGCTTCTGCCCTCGACCTTCAGGGAATATGAACCGCCCTCGGTATGATTCGCTTCATTCGTTACGGTCAGCGTCTCGGTTCCGGCTCTGCCGGTGAAGCCGCCCAATTCCTGATCTTCAAAAGTCACTGTACTGAACGGCAAAGCCGGTTCACGCACAGGCTCTTCCCCGCCGCCCGGAGTGGACTCTGTCGTTATCAGAAGATCGCCAAGGTAGAAGGGTACTGTGGCTCCCTTATCGTTGGAGTTGATGCGCAAAGAATGGTCTCTCTTAGTAGAATCTGTGGCACTGGTGTCCACAGTAAATGTCTTCGTCAGTGTGACCGATTGCCCTGCCACATAGGGTATTGCTGCATAATTCCCGTAGCTGTTCACAGTCTGCAGCGCTGCCTCTGCTCCCTCTGGGAGCGTCACCTTCGCATCAACGTAGACAACTGCCGTTACCGTGTACGTTTTTCCATGCTGGAGACCGAGATCGGTGAACTTGAAATCAACTCCATCCCAGTTATCCTTCCGGTTGTTTACGTATAATGCTGCACCATCGGCATTCCCTGCAAAAGGAACCTCCTTCACCGCACTCAGACTGGCTCCCCCAGACTGGCTAGTCTTGCCTGCGCCATTCGCAAACGTCTCGTGATATACCGTGGTCTGTGCCTCGGCTGCCTGAGCAGCCGGAAGATATCCGCCTGCCGGAAGAAGCAGAAGGGCTGCCAGCAGTACCAGAGAGACTTGCTTGATTATTCTCTTCATGCGTTGCACTCCTCTGTATGAATTTGGGTTTCAATGAGTTAAGCGCTTACAGCTAATGTGGAAGCCTCCCCCTTCACCACCCAAATCGTAGCATACGGACCAAAGTGCGTCTTACCTGAAACTAAAGGTTGTACCGTGCTTTTTATAGATGATTCCGGCTGACTGCATAGCAAAGAAGACCCCTGAATTAGGAGTCTTCTAACCGGCAGTATCTATATCAGCTTGTGCGCATACCACTTCTTGCCCCGGAAGCGCCAGAGGAACACCGCTCCGCGCACTGCCCATTCGCAGTTCATCGCCAGCCATACCCCCAGCACTCCATAGCCCAGCACGATCCCAAGAATATAGCCGAAGACCACCCGGAACAGCCACATCGTCAGCATCGAAGCGATCGAGGTGAAGCGGGAGTCTCCCGCTGCCCGCAGCGCGGACGGCAGAATGAAGCTGAAGGCCCAGAGCGGAATCTGGGCAATCGCATTGACCAGCAGCACCACGAATAGATCATCGATAATCTCCGCAGGCGGGGAGAAAATAGAGACCAGCGGGTGGAACAGCGGCATCAGGATCAAGGCCACCAGGGCGTAAGAGGCGGAACCGATCCACAGGAAGGACTTGATGAACTTCCGGGCATCCGCTACATCCCCCCGTCCGATACACTGGCCGACCACGGTTACAATCGTCAGCGACAGTGCACTGGCCGGAATCTGAAAGACCATCGCCAGCGATCCGGCAATCGCATTGGTGGCGATGGCATACGTGCCCAGACTGACAATGAAGATCTGTGTCAGCAGCTTGCCGCCGTTGAAGAACATCTGCTCTGCGGCGAACGGTACGCCGATGAACATAATTTTGCGCAGCATCGTAAGTGGTACATGGAACAGGTCGCGGAACTGCACACGCAGCACCGAATCGAACTTGAACAGATAGATCAAGGCACAGGCCATCCCCACATAACGAGCAATATTAACCGCAAGTGTCATGCCCAGCACACCCATGTCCAGCAGGTTAATGAAGACAACGTTGAGGATAACATACAACACGTTCATAATTAGCGACAGCATCAGCGAAGCCCGCGTCCGGCCCACGCCCCGCAGCGCACCGCATACAGCCTGAACCACGGCAATCCCCAGATACGAAATGCTGCTGCCGATCATATAGACCCGGGCATTATCCAGCACATCGGCGGAGGCCGTCCCGAACAGCAAATTCAGAATTGGCGTATGGAAGGACATCAGCAGCAGACCGATTCCCACCGCAAGCAGCGAGACCGAGGTAACCGATCCGGCCGTGGCCTGGGAGACCATGCGGTCATTCCCGCTTCCTTTATACTGCGCAACCACCACCGTCCCCCCGGTCGCAATCGCCACAAATACATTGATCAGAAAAATATTCAGGGAATCCACCATATTCACCGCACTGACTGCCGCCATACCCGACGAGCTGATCATCGCAGTGTTGACCAGATTCAGCCCGATAATGAAGGCCTGGTCAATGAGAATAGGCAGAAACAAGGCGATAATTTGCCGGTAATCCATGCTGTCTCCGGACAGATATTTTTCCAGCCATTTCTTGGCCGGTTGAGGAGCTTGAAGCTGCATACATTGATCACATTCTTTTCTGTAGAATAATTGCAGGCGTACTATACATTCCTTCCAGTTTACTACAGATCCCGCTTCAAGTCTGTGATAAGAGTGGAATTCGTTCAGATTACCGGATAACATTCCCTGCTCCCTAAGTAAAATCCTGGGTCCGGCCGAAATATAGAATGAGAGTATTTACATTCGGAAGGAGGAGCCTATTATGAACAATGAGATCGTTAAAAGTCTGATCCAGCAGGTGACGGAAGAAGTGTTATCCGAGAATCAAGCTGCCTTGGAGCAGAGCGGAAACAGCCAAGCCAGCATTCAACTAGCTGTGCAATTGTCCGCCGTTACCACCCTTAAGATCCTTGAAAAGCTGGAGCTGATCGATAAAGATTAACCGCACAGCCTGCCTATGCTACATACCCGTAAGGCACTCCGCGCAAAAAAACCGCAGGAAGCGAATTTTCGCCTGCGGGATTTTTGCGTGGCTATGGGGGATTCAGGGGCAGTTGTGCTCTTCATTGACGCTCTCCGCCCGCTTTCGGCGAATTCAGGGGCACTTCTGCTCTTCATTTACGTTCTCCGCCCGCTTTCGGCGAATTCAGGGGCACTTCTGCTCTTCATACTGACGGCTCAGAGGGATTTATCCCTTTCATTTCGCTGTATTCTGTATACGCGCGATTCCCGGGTTCTGCGGCTGTACGGCTATATGAAGAAGAGGCTATCGAACTCAAGCAGATTGAAGATAACTCTGCATGAGTAGCAATAGCCTATGATTGATAAATTACTTTTTTTAGCAGCCTCTATTACTCTACAACTCTTACATGCGCTGCGCCTCCAGCTCCCGCCTAAGCTCAAGCGCTTCAATACCGGCCAGCAGCACAATGCCGATTCCGTGAGTATCGTTGAGCTGCCAGGTGAGCTGTTCCTTGTAATACAGTTTGTTGAAGGAATACCCCGAGCCCCGGCAGACGCCATAGACGTTCCCCTGATAGTCGATACAGTATTCGGCCAGCGCCGTCCAGCCGCGCAGCGCTGCATCGGCATATGGATACGGCTCTGTCAGCCAGCCTCTGCGCACACCGCGTGCAAAAGCATATACAAACATCGAAGAACACGATGCCTCCGCATAAGATTCGGGATCAGTCAGAACCTGATGCCATAATCCTTCCGCATCCTGCAGCCGTAAATAACCTTCGCACAACAGCCGGTAATAATCCAGCAGTTCTTCCCGCTGCGGATGCTGCTCCGGCAGTACCTCCAGCAGCTCAGTCAGCGAGAACAGCACCCAGCCATTGCCTCTTCCCCAGGCTACACCGTTCGGCTTGCTGAATTTGTAATCATACACATGATGCATAATGCCAAGCTCCGGCTGGAACAGCCGATTACGGTAATGAAGAAACTGTGACACTGCATCATCCAGATAAGCGGTATCTCCCGTCAACAGATAATACCGGCTCAGGAACGGAGTGCTCATATACAGATCATCGCACCACATCGTTCCCTGCATGAAGTCGGTGGTGCCCCGTGTACGGTAGAGCGCCCCATCTTCATCGCGGGACTGCGTATTTTGAATATACCGGGCGATATACGCCGCTGTTTCGGGCGCTCCATGCAGCGGCTGCTCGGCATGAGCGGCGAGCATCACCGCACCGAAGGAGCCGCAGTCGTCCAGTGAGTCCATAAGCGCCAGCTGCTGGTTAATACCCGGAGCACCATAGCGGCTGCGGTCCCAGAGCGAATAAGTATGAAGCCGGGTGCACTGCTCAATATGTCCTCTGGCATAAGCGGAATAATGAGGATCGCCCAGAGCCTGACCGGTACGCAGTAGACCATAGAGGGTCACTCCCAGCGGATAATTCCAGCGTCCGTACAGCGCACTCTCCAGATATGGCCTGACTGCCCCGCCAGGACGGTCCACCCGCCAAAAGCATTCCTCCGCCCCTTCACCGAAGGGAGCATCCATAGAAGCCGCTTCCGCAGGCTGCGGTGCCGCCGATTGCAGAAACGGACCCAGGTACAGCCATGGCCCGGTCTGCCCTTCCACCGGGCAAGGACTCACCAGCTTCACTGTGCCGTGGACTCCACTGGCGCCAGCTCCCTTATTCAAGGTTCCCTGCGGAGAGCAGCAGGGTGAAGCTTCCGCAAAAGCCGCGCTACACTCCGCTTCCACCTGTACTTCTGATGTGTCCCCAGCCTCCGCCGCTTCCAGGCGGAAGCTCCACCCGGGGCCGCCGCACACAGCCTCGACCAGCAGGTCATGGCTGCCGAAGCTCAGCGGCAGCACACACTCAAGGCCGGCACTCACTTCGGGCTGGATGGCGGCAAGCCTGCCATCCACGCAGACCTTGAGTGCCGCTACATCCCGGCTGCGGAGGAGCAGCCGGACGTCTATTCCGCCCGGCGCTGTCACCGCCAGCCTGCTCCAGGCCAGCGCCTTCGCGCCGGGAACCTCGCCGAGAACGCGCGCGAGGTTCCCGCTCTGCACCTGGGTATCCGGCCATCCGGCCGCCGGATACCAGGCACAGCGGGCCGCCAGCGCAGCTTCGGCGGCCTCCGCGGCTTCGCCGCAGCGGACGCGTTGCGAAGGCTCCGCGCGGTGCGCCGCAGCCTCTCCCTCAGGAACGCCGCCCCCCTCCGGCTGCAGCGTCCATCTGCTCTGCTGCGGCGCGCTATAGATCCAGCCCTCACAGCCGCTGCGCTCCGCAGTCGGGGCCAAAAAATGCAGCGGCGCGCCCTTCACGCTGCCGGTGCCAAAAACCCCGCCGCAGCCGGTACCAACTGCGGTACACTCCAGCAGGAAGTGATTCCACCCTGCCTTCAGCCCGGTACGGAAGAACGCCTTGCGGTCCGGGAACACATCATCGTTCAGATTGGACGCGAACACGGCAATGCCGTTGACATAAACCGTCACCGGACCGAAGCAACTGAGAGCGAGCGGAATATCGCTGTCCGTATCGCTCCACAGCTTCCCCCAGGCATAGACAAATTCCCCGTCCCGCAGCTCAGGCAGCCGTTCTTTCAGGTTCATCTCATACCGGCAATCCGACAGGCGCGGGAAACTGTTCTCCAGATGAACGCGGTAGACCGGAGTCTGCGGCGGATTTGCACCAATATAGCGGTTCGCTATGATGGCAAGCATCGCTTCCGTATGCTCTCCGGCTGTGCGGACGATGGAATGACGCGGATGAAAGTAGGCTGGAATGCTGGCCTCAGCAGCCATAACAGCTTCAACGCTGTTGTCTGACCCGCCATCCTCTAAGGCACCGCTCCCCCTAACTTCCCCGCTGCTCTTCACAACGTCACCTCACCGCCGGGGTACAGGGTGGAGCTGTACAGCCGTTTGGGCTGGGGCAGCTGTTGCCCGGGGTGTGCCGCTTGCAGCGGGAGCGCTTCACCGGCATAGACAGCGGCCAGCTCATCCGTATAAATAATGACCTGCTCACTTCCACTGCCCAGCAGATCCCCGTGCACGGCGTAGCCCTGCTCGGCGAATTCGGCTACGATATTCATATGGCCGTTATAGAGTGCGGGAAGCACCGCTTCGCCCCGGCGGTACGCCAGAATATAGTCGGGTGCACCCGGCCAAAACCGGCTGACGGCTTCGACAATGGTCAGCCAGCCGTCAGTGGTACGCTCTTCCTTCCACAGCTCGCGGCCGGAGCAGTCCAGCAGGAACATGGCATCCTTGCCCCGCAGACCCTTGCCGTCATCCTCGCGGACCATACGGTCAAGTCCGGCAATCTGCAGGCCGGGCAGGTCCGGGCGAAACCGCCCGAGCGCCAGATGCTGCGACTCGACAGAGCCTTCGTACCGCCACAGCTCGTGCCCGTTGCGGTCGTACATCACCGTCACACTGCCGCCGATGACCAGCTCCGGTAACCCGTCCCCGTTCACATCGCCGACCCACAGGCAATCGGCATGATCGTCCAGATCATGGCAGCTCCACAGCTTATTTCCGTCCGCATCCAGCAGATCATATCCGGCCATCACCTCATCGCGCCCGTCACCGTCCAGATCGTACACCCAAGGATAGTGCCCCACATTGCCCTGATGGGTCCAGAGCAGCCGGAAGTCCCGATCCAGCGCCCACAGCTGATGGTAGCGGTCTTTGAGAATGATGTCGGAAGGATAGCTGCCGCCTGACAGGTTGGCAATAATGATACAGTCATGAGCCTCCTTCGCCGGCAGCGGATGAACTGCTTTGACCTTGCCCGTCGCCCCCTCCAGAATATGCAGCTGGTCCTTCATCACACACAGCACCTCCAGCGCCCCGTCACCATCGATATCGGCAATCTGGGCCGGATAATCGGAGCCTTGGCTGCCTGCGTTCGAATCCGGCTTTCCCGTCTGCCACAGCAGACGGCCATCGAGATTATAAGCCGTCAGGCACTGCACCTGATGCGGAATATAACGGACATCCTGGCGGTTATCCGGCTGCACCAGCAGCAGTTCGGCCCGGCCGTCCCCGTCCAGATCGCCGAGCAGCATTTTGCATCTTGGACCGGCGACGGAGATATCCAGTTCGGCCAGCCGGTGCAGCTTTTGACTATGATCCGTATGAGTCACTATTCTTCCTCCTTCACTCTATCCCTGTTCTGTATCAGCTCAAATCTACAGTCTGTCCCCCGGGCACTTCGATCACCGTACCGTCAACCTCCAGCCAGACAGCAGCCGCTCCCGGATTATGGACAAAATCCCTTGCCGCCGAGAACAGGAGCCCCCGGCAAGCCTTCATGTAATGCACCAGCTCCAGATTGGTCGCATACCAGATGTCGCCGCGTCCGCCCGCCATGGCGCAGAAGCGCTCCATCAGCTCCCAGTTGTTATCATTGTCGAACTCGTAGCTATGTCCCCACACATACATCAGGTACAGATACTGCCGCTTATGCAGCCCCACAAAAGTCTCCCCGTGAGCCAGCAGCTCCCGGTTATGATGACAGGTCGCCTGCCACTCCAGCCAGTCCTCCGGGAGGGCGAACCCGCCGGTAGACTGCACTGTGCGGGCATACTCAATGCCCAGGTGCGGCAGCAGCGCCTTGATCTCCTGCGTATAGGAGCCGTTCGGGTAAGACATGCCGCGCACAGGCTGGCGGACCAGTCCTTCCAGCACCCTGCGGTCCTCCATAATCTCCTCCACGACCAGCTCCTGCGGGCAGCGCGCCAGCGTCGGATGGTTCCGCGTATGCACGCTGACCTCATGTCCGTGGTAGAGAGACGCAACCTCGTCCGCCCTGATGCGGTCTCCTTCGCCAAGCAGCCCCGAATTCAGATGGAAGCTGCCCTTGATTCCATACTGATTGAACAGGCCGACCAGCCGTTCATCCGCCCGCCGTCCGTCATCATAGCTCATGGTCAGCGCCTTATGACGGCCTTGCGGATAGCAGTAATACACTCCCGGCATTGCAGTTAGACCTCCTTCGTAAATTGAAACTTGTATATTTTCTGTTATGGGATATCCGTGACTCCAGAGAATGTTTGGAGTGGACGCATATGTTCATCCGCCCAGCCAGCGATCCTCACGGAGCATAGACAATCAGATCGCTATATTCGGCAATCAGCGGGGCCATCTGGCGGAAGCCTAGTCGGCCTGCGCCGAGCAGCGGACCGAAGGACGAGCCGTCATCCACCCAGTGCAGTACCGGCAATTCATTAATTGTGAAAGTCACAGCAGTCCCCCGCTTCATCATCAGCATCCGGTAAGCCTCAGTCATATCGGCGGTATCCGGGAGCGGATCAGCCCCTTGGGCGACAAGGTGGAAGCCGTAGCTTTTGCGCAGATTACAGGTGTGAAAAGCCCGCTCCTCCTCCCACATCCGGCGAAAATACGAGATATGATAGGCATCCATCTCCCCATGATGGTACTGGTCATATTCGCCCGTGCGGACCGGCAGGGACGGGTCGAACAGATCCTTGCCCCCGGCACCGGCTGCCGCGAAGAACAGAATGGCCAGCCCCGGCTCGTGCAGCGGGCGGAACCTCCAGGATACGGCAACCTCGGCGGGGAATATCTCCGGGCACCAAAAGACCACATTCGCCTTCTGCCCTTCCTCTGCACTCCGGGTGCTCTCCAGCCGCAGCCGTCCCTGCGGAAACGAAACTGCTCCGTCGCCTTCCATACGGAAGCCTTCCACCTGTGTGGGTCCTTCCAGGGTATTGCGGTAGATCTTGTGCCAGCCTTCCGGAATCATTGCTAAGTTCTGCTGCACCGTCATCGGACATCCGCTCCCTTCCCGCGACCTGCACCGTCAATAGCTCCTGCCTGTGTGCTACCCCCAGCTACGGGATCAGTTCTTGCACCCGCTTTATCACCAGTTCCTGCGCCAGCTTCTGCACCCGCTTTTGTATCAGCTTCTGCAGCTTCTGCAGCGGCTCCAGCTTCCGCATAGCCTTCTTCACCAGCACTAGCTTCAGTTTCCGCACCAGTTCTTGCACTAGCTCCAGCTCCAGCGGCTCCGGCTTCTCCTTCGGAACCTTCTTCCCGTGCAGGCAGAGCTTCAGCGATCAGCTCCAGTGCAATAATCGTATTCAGCGACCACTGTGAGGCCTCATTCGTATTCATCCAGTCCACTTCATCCAGCGCTTCCGTATAATTCACCCGCTTCTGCTCCGCTTGCAGATTGACGGTGCCGAACGGATTCTCAAGCAATATGCTCCAGCAGCGGTCCGCCGTCACCCGATCGTCCTTGACCCATGCGCCGTAGGCGGCAATAGCCACACTCAACACCGGATGCTCGAAGCGCTGCTTGCCTGTAATCGCGCCCCCGGATCTACGCAACTGTTCTTCCTCAGGCAAGTTATAGAAGACACCGAACTCCGCCAGCATGTCCTCCCACTCCGGGTCCTCCAGCATCATCGCCAGCTCGAACCATACCTGCGGCCCGCCCATGCAGATCGCCAGATGCCGGCCCCAGTTATCGTCGCCCATGGGACTGAGAATTCCCGTTGCGGGATCGTAACCATAGGTTGGACCAGAGATCAGCCGCAGATTGGTTGCTTTGATGCAGCCGATGCCAGTTAGGATTTTGTCACGGTAAAAGGTATCCTCATAACGTTCCCAGCGGGTCATCCAGTTGGAGCTGAACGCGGCCCAGTCCGGCCCCACGCGCACATGCGTCTTGAATTCATCCTTCGGAAAATATGCCCGCATCGGATCCAGATTCACCGTGGAATAATCCGCATCCTTCACACTGTCCATGATGTCGCCGGTCCGCTCATCACCGGTTAGATAATAGTAGTAGCGGTGCAGACCCGCCATAGCAATCCGCGCTTCCTTACAGCCGCAGCCCCAATGCACAACATTATGCCGGGAGCCCAGACCCGCATATTCCCCGAAATGATACACATCCACCTCGCTGGTATGCCGGGTCATTGCTTCAGCCATCCGGTAAATATCCGCACGTCCGGTCCGCAGGAAGCTCACCCACAGCCACATATTCGGCACCAGCTCGGCGTTCTGCCACGCACAGCCGCCCAGATCATAATTCCAGACATGGCGGACCGGATCATAGCTGTGCATGAAGTCGCCGTAATCCCACAGGCCGTACCACTTCCGCTGCTCAATCTCCTTCTGGTAAAAACGGATGATCCCGTCCAGCCGTTCCTCCAGGTACGCCTTGGCCGGGGTGCTCCGGTCCGGCAGGCTCCAGAGTCCAAACGCCCGGCTGCGGTGATAATATTCTGGTTCACAGACCAGCAGCGGCGGTTCATCCGCCTGCTGCTGCATCTGCCGGAGCTGCCCGGAATCCGGCGTCCGCAAGGTACACCACAAGGTCAGCTCGTTCGTATTGGCGATGCCGTAAGGGGTTGCCCGCAGCTCCTCCGCGCCTTCATAGGAGGATTCGACATGCGTCTTCGTATCATAATGGCGCAGGTCCATCGCTTGCGCCTCCGGCGTCCAGAACCAGACGGTTAACGCCGCTTCCGCGCCGGAGGTGCCGCTGATCTCCAGCCCGGACGGATGCTTCTGCCAGAAATCCTTCACTCCGGCAGCCAGTCCTCCGCCGTCACAGCCGATATAGCCCAGTCCTCCGGCCCTCCGGCCTTCAGCGCCCTTAATCCAGACGCAATCCGGCCCCGTCCGCTTATGGACGGCATAATGCTCGGACGAATTCTGCACCAGCCGGAAGTCATCCCATACCGCAGAATCCTGGAGCAGGCTGGTGAAGTATTCATCCTCCACGGGATCGAAGTGCTGGCTCTGCCCTTCGAGCTGCCCGGCGAACATCTCGCCATATTTGCCCCGGGTTCTGCGGGTCCGGAGCGTCTTTGGCGATTCGCTGAAAATCCCCCCGCTGCCCGCCAGCCGGACATGACGGTTGTACAGCGGACCGCTGAGCGGCACCTTGAACAGCAGGCCCAGCCCCTTGATGAAATCCTGCTGCGGGTTGCCGTCATAATGGAAGGTATGCACCAGCCGGATGGACGCAAGCCCGGCATAGAAATAGAGCCGCAAAGTATAAGGAAGCCATTCCCTGGCTCCGCTTGCATTTCTATGCCGCCCGTCCAGCCGGATCACGGCACGCACCGGTCCCCGCTCCTCCAGACTGGCCTTCAGCGTCACTCCGGTGAACCGCTCCTGCCGCATCGTCAGCTCCCCGCTGAGGAGGTCCCGCTGCTCGCGGAGACAGACTAATTCGCTACCGCTGCACACCAACTGCTCTACAGGGCTGGACTGCGGCGCTATGTCAACAGCTGCACCATCTGAAGCTGCACTAATATCCGCACGTGCACCTGCACTCGCACCTGCACTCACATCAGCACTTGCACCTGCACTGACATCAGCACTCGCACCTGCACTCACATCAGCACTCGCACCTGCACTCACATCAGCACTCGCCCCTGCACTCGCACCTGCACTCACATCAGCACTCGCCCCTGCACTCACATCAGCACTTGCACGCTCACCAGCCACCGTACCCACACTCAAGCCCGCACTCTCACCCGAGCCTAATCCCAACCCCGCCTCCGAAGCTCCATAATATCCATGATCGCCGTCCGGTCCCCCGGATTCCGCCGTGTCCCGGCGGATGATCCGCGAGATCACACCCGGGCCATGCTTGACCACGGTGCAACGAATGCTGCCGGTATCGACGATATAAGATTCCTCCGTCTCTTCCACGGATACCTCAAAGGCTGCTGGCACAGTGTTCTGCCCGGCAGAGCGTTCCAGCGTATATCCTGCCGTACTCCCTTCAGGGCATACGGCAGAATGCAAAGACCATTTGATGCTGCCGTCCGGCCAATACGCGGCCGGGCGGCTCTGCAGCGGCAGACAGGAGCCATCGTCTGCTCCGCTAAGACATAGCGCGTCCAGTTCGCCGCGCTTCAGATCGCCCTTGGACCAGGGTACACCCCAGGTCACCCCCGCAGCCGCAGCAGGAGGGTTCAGCCACCGTAGCTGGACTGGCAGGGCTGAGGATAAAGAGGTCATCTTCTGTCATCTCCTAGATGGGACATCACCCGGACGAATGAACCGTTCCCGGAGCAGGAGGCCTGCGGACACCGGGATCACGGGAAGTGAGCCGCTGTCATTCTCACCCGGTCCCTGATTACCGGGTCCCGTTCTCCTTCTCCCCCTCCTGCCGGCTCAGCTCACGGTAACGTGTCGGCGTGATGTCCTCCTGTTTTTTGAAAATCCGGTTGAAATAGCTCTGCTGATAGCCGACCTGCAAGGCGACATCGTTCATCTTCAGATCGGTGTCCCGCAGCAGCTCCTTCGCCTTGGTGAGCCGCAGTTCCGTTACATAATCGATGAAATTCTGCCCGGTGACCCGCTTGAACGATTTGCTGAGCAGAAAAGGGCTGGTCCCTGTATAATCCGCACAGCTGTCCAGCGAGATATTGTCCATATAATGCTGCTGAATGTATAGCATCGCCTGATCAATCGTCCTTCTTATTCCGGCGTCCGATCGTTCACACAGTTCCTTCAGGAAGGGGGCGATGACCTGCGTGCGGAACCAGGAGAGAATCAGCCCCGGCTCATGAATCTGCGAGAGACTGGCATACAGATTCCTGCCGCCGAATAACTGGCTCTGGGCCATCCCGGCCTCCAGCACCGCATGAAGGATTGCGCCGAGCAGATGCAGCATGCCCTGCTGTACGTCGATCACCTTCGCGCCGCCTGCGGAGAGCGTCTCCAGGAATTCCTCCAGCAGCCGGTCCGCCTCCTCTGCTTCACCGGTCCGCAGCGCCTGAATCAGCCCGCGCTCCAGCGCGAAGGAATACTGCGGCAATGGGGCGCCCTGCCCCTCCCGCTCCAGCTGCTCCAGGCTGATGATCTGGTTCCCGCCTCCGTACCTGCTGTGGCTGGCCGCCTGCTTCGCCGCCTCGAACGCCCGCGGAATCGCGGAGATGCTCCCGATCCTTGCACTGTACGCCACCGTGGCCTGAAGCTTAAGCATCCGGCTCAAGGTAGCCGCCAGCTCTTCACCGAAGGCGCCCACGCGGGCCGGATCAGGGCCGCTTCCCGGTTCCAACAGCAGCATACCGGAGGTAAGGTCATGCAGATTGACCGTCTCCGCCCGGCCGAAATGCTCACGGGCAAGCTCCAAGGTAATATTGACGGCCGCGAACGATACCAGACTCTCGTCGCCGCTGCGGAACTTGGCCTCCAGGCTGGAGATGCCGGTCAATTGGATATACAGCACCACGAACGTACAGTTCTCCACTTCCCACTTATACTGCTTCATCCGGCTCTGCAGATCCTGTTCGGAATAGGCATACAGATACCCCTGGAACAGCTGGTGCAGGAAGCTCTGCTGCACCAGCGGAAGCTGCTCCGAGAGCGTGTACTGGAGGGCGTGCTGCTGCCCGTGCAGGTTCTGCCAGTGCCGCTCGATCAGCGTCAGCTCATCCACCCGGTCCCCGGAGGCCGCATGCTCAGGGAGCAGCGTCTGAAGCAGGCGGCGGACCGGCGAATAGATTCTGCGGGAAGCAATCCAGGACAGGACCGCCGCCAGCAGCAAGGCGCACAAGCTGACCAGGATAATCATCCGGGACAGCCAGACCACTGGAGAGGTTACGCTGGAGATCGGAGAAGCCGACACATACCGCCATTCACTGGCAATCCGCGAGAAATCACCATAGGTCACCGCATAAGTAACCCCATTCCAGTCATACAAAAAGGATCCGCTATCCTGGCTGCCTTTGGCTGTAATCGCCGTCCGCAGCGCCGTAACCAGCGGCGTGGGCGCATCCATCCCGCCCCCCGAGATGAACAGTCCGCCGGATTTCTGCTCCATGAACACCTCCCCCGTGTTGTACGGGGTCATGGTCCGCAGCATCGCGGATACCTTCTCTGTATCCATCCGCAGCAGCAGCGCCCCGAAGGGCTCCCGGCTGCCGCCGGGGATATGGTGCACAAGCGTCAGCTCCTTCTGCTCCGGGTTCACCGGATCAAAAGCCCATTCCGTCCAGTACGTGCTCCGCTCCTGCTTCAGCAGCTTCCCGTACAGCACTTCCTCCTCCGCAGACAACGTCCCGTACTCCGTGCCGAAGCGGACCGGCTGATTACCGGCCAAATACAGCTCAACCTGCCGCACCATGGAATTGGAACCCTGCATGACTACCAGCGTCTTCGTAATATCCCAGGCCCGTTCATGATTCCGGGTGAAATCCATGTTGCTCAGTCCGTAGTCGAACTTCGGATCGAACGCCCAATGGGCCAGCATCAGCTCCAGATTGGACAATTGATCATTAATGTTGTCCGCCCGCTGCTCAATCTGCCGGTTATGCATCCGGAGCAACTCCTTTTCCAAACTTCCCCCGGCCATAAAGTAAACCAGCAGTCCAATGATCAGCCCGGGAATGGACGAGACGATCAGCACAATAATGAGATTATTGCGGTAATAACGGCCCTTGCGTCCCGCCCGGCCTCCGGTATACCTGTTCCGTGCTCCTGCCGCTTCATTCTCCATTCGTTTCACCAGCCGAATCCTTAGTTTAGGGTTGCCGCCATGCAGCCGCAGCGGGGACAGACCGGCCGGAGACTGGAGCAGGACCGGACTTTACTTGCCGCCTGAGGCGTACAATTCATTCATTTCCTTCACAAGCTCATCTCCGCCAGTCTTCCGCCATACCTCAAAAGCGGACTTCAACCCGGCCTCATCGATCTGGCCGACAATAAATTTGATGCGCGCATCGTTGATCACGTTATCGAGCTGTGAGCCCTTTTGCGTATAGACTGCCGAGATCAGCGCTTCGGCGGGATTGGTCACAATCGTCGCTTCATTCGTCTTCTGTACCTCAGTCTGCTTCAGCCGCAGCGGCGTCTGCTTCACCTGCTTCGCCTTGTCCTCAGGAATGAACGGCAGCATCTGGTTCAGGCCTTCCACTTCCGATTCCAGCAGAACGGTATCGCTGGAGCGTTCGATATATCCGTCTACCAGCTTGTAATGCACGCCTTCAATCCCATAGTTCAGCATCGTCTGCAGATCCTCGTCATTCAGCCGGTCCAGGAAGGTCAGCACCCGCTTCAGCTCCTCCTCGGTTTTGACCGAGGACTTCGGAATCGCCAGCATGCCGGAGAAGCCCGAGGTCGGAAGCGTATGCAGCGCGCCGTCCGCTCCGCTCACACCGCCGATGACATCCATATAATGGCGTTCCGGCTCGTCTTTGCCTTCCTTTTGCAGAGCGGCATGAATCTTGTCATCCAGCCGGGCCGCGTTATCGACCACATCGACAATGACGCCGGCCTTGTTGTTGACGACCGGATCATTCCATTTAGAGCTGTCCATCACCGCGAAGTCGGCGTTGATCAACTGCTCGTCGTACAGCTTTTTCATGAATTTAAGCGCTTCCAAATAACCGGGGTATTCATGCTCAGGCACAAGCTTCCCTTCCTGCACACCCCACTTGTTCGGTGCTCCGAACCACAGCTTCATCGTATCGAAGCCGCTGGCCCACTGGCCGGTCCACTTGACCAGCACCATGCCATACGTATCCGCCTGGCCGTTGCCGTCCGGGTCCTGCTCCTTGAACGCTCGCAGCATATTATAGAAATCGTCCACGGTCTTCGGGGTCTCCAGCCCCAGCTTCTCCATCCAGTCCTTGCGGAACACCACACCGTTGCGTCCCAGCGCCCGCCCTCTGTAGATTCCGTAATTCTTGCCGTCGATGGCCGAGTTATTCAGAATAACCTCCTTCGCCCCGCTGAGATTCGGATAATCCTTGAGATACGGACCCACCTCCCAGAAAGCGCCGGATCTGGCCGCATTGACGAAGCTGGACGCTTTCACGTCACCTACATACATAATATCAGGCAGCTTGCCGGAAGCGAGCGTAATGTTAAATTTGTCGGCATAGGATGCATTCGGCACCCATTCGAAATGGATTTTGGTGTTCGTCAGCTCCTCCAGCTTGGCGGCGACCGGACTGCCGTCCTTCGGATAATTGGTTTTGAAAATCGGCAGCATCAATGTCAGCGCAAGCGGCTCCTCAGCCTTGGCGGTGCCGTCCGCCTTCCCGCTATCCCCGGCAGTCTCCTTCTGTCCTGCTCCCGTATTCTCCCCATTCCCGCCGCAGCCGGACAATACACTTAGAATCATAATCATAGCCAGCAGCATGAACAACCCTTTTTTCACAGACCGTGAACCTTGGCTCCGCTTCATCTTCATCATCACTTGGCCTCCCTTTATATGTTGACTAACCGGTTACCCTTTGACTGAACCCAGCATCACCCCTTTGGCAAAATGCTTCTGCAGAAACGGATACACGCACATAATCGGCAGGGTGCCGACCACGATGACGGCCATTTTGATCGACTGCTCCGGCGGCTGCACGAAATTGGGGTCCATGGAGCTGAGATCCCCCGCTGCCGACTGGGACAGCATGACGATCTGACGCAGCATCACCTGGAGCGGCCACTTGGATGGATCATTAATATAGAGCAGCGCCGAGAAGAAGTTATTCCAGTGTCCGACCGCATAAAAGAGGGTGAACGTCGCCAGCACCGGCTTCGACAGCGGGAGCACAATCCTCCACAGCAGCCCCAGCTCCGTACAGCCGTCGATGCGTGCCGCCTCCTCCATCTCGGCCGGAAGCTCCTGGAAGAAGTTCTTCACAATAATCAGATTGAAGGCGCTGATCGCCCCCGGAAGAATCAAGGCATTCAGCGTATCGAGCAGATGCAGCTCGCGGATCACCAGATAGGTGGGAATCATCCCGCCCCCGAACAGCATGGTGAAGATGACCAGATTGAGGATCAGATTGCGGCCCATCAGGTACCGTTTCGCCATCGGATACGCCATGGTAACCGTGAAGAACAAATTGACTGCCGTCCCGATCACTGTCACGTACAGCGACACCCCGATGCTCCGGACAATGGTATCTGTGGAGAAAATAAACCGGTAGGCGTCCAGCGAGATCGTCGTCGGAATCAAAAAGACAGCGCGCTTCGTAATTTCCGCCTCGGTGGCGAAGGAACCGGCGACTACAAACAGGAACGGCAGGATGGCTGCGATCCCGATGATGCCCAGCACCACGTAATTAAAGACGTCAAAGGTGATCTCTCCGGCGCTGCGGTAACGTTTAGCCACACATAATGCCTCCTTTTCAATATAATCCGGATTCGCCCGACTTCTTGGCGAGCCAGTTGGTGCCGAGCACCAGCACGACCCCGATGACCGATTTGAACAAGCCGACGGCGGTGCTGTAGCTGAACGCTCCCTGGGTAATCCCCAGCGCATACACATAAGTATCAAAGACCTCCGCCACCTCACGGTTCAGCGCATTCATCATCAGATAGATCTGCTCGAAGCCGTTATCCAGAATCGTGCCCATCCGCAGAATCAGCAGAATGACAATCGTACTGCGGATCGCGGGCAGCGTAATATGCCAGGTCTGACGCCAGCGGCTGGCCCCGTCCACCACGGCTGCTTCATATTGCTCCACATCGACACCGGCCAGAGCAGCGAGAAAAATAATCGTCCCCCAGCCGCACTCCTTCCAGATGGTCTGCAGAATAATCATCGGGCGGAACCAGTCGGGACTGGCGAGGAAATCGATCTTGCGCCCGGTGAACGTGAAGAGGAATTCGTTGACTGCGCCGCCCTGTGTCGTAAGGAACACGTAGGAGATACTGGCGACGATGACCATGGAGATGAAGTGGGGCACATAGATCAGCGTCTGTATCGTCCTTTTATAGAAGGAGAGCCGGATCTCATTGAGCAGCAGCGCCAGAATAATCGGTGCCGGGAAAAAGAACACCAGATTATACAGCGACAGCACCAGCGTATTGCGCAGCAGCATGAAGAAATCAGGGTTCTGAAAAAACGTGCGGAAATGCTCCAGGCCGACCCAGCCGCTCTTCCAAAAGCCCAGAAAAGGCTGATAATCCTTAAAGGCGAGCAGCACTCCCCACATCGGCACATATTTGAACAGCAGGAAATACAGGAGTCCGGGGCTGAGCAGAATGTAAAGCCATTTGTCCCGCTTCAGACGTCTGAAGCGCTGCTCGCGCCTGCTGCGGCGGAAGCTTGTACCTGCGCTTACCTCTGCTGCCCCCAATGCCGCTCCTTGCTTCATTGACATTCACCTCCGTATGGATAAGCAGCCTCCGCTACTACACTTCACTACATTGCCGTGGCTGCGCTTTCTATTATGGTTGGCGGGTGTTTTTCCGGCAATCGGACTTTTTGGACAGCGCTTTGAACGCCTTCTGCGCCGCTTCCGCAATAAAGTCCAAAACCGGCAAAACTTTACTATTGCATGTGGGGGGCGGACACTATATAGATTGAAATGATAATTTCATTTTTGGGAGAGTCGTGACTCCAGAGAACTTTTGGGCTTCCGGCCGCTGTTGTCTGCAGATTTCTTTGATTAGACCGCTGTTCGCGGTTGAAATCCGCAGCCAGCTGATGCTGTAGATAGCGAGCTTTCCTGCGGAAAGCTTTCAGGCGGTCGCTACCGCTAATGCAGCTCCAAAATTCCCTTCCGCCACTCCTCCCAAAATTTATGTTTTCAAGTTCAAACTATATAGCTTAGGGATGGGGAATAGAAAGATAAGATCATACAGAGCCCGTGTGGGCTTTTTCCAGGAGGTTATAAGAATGCAGCAAAAGCTATATTACGGCGCCGCATGGTACCCCGAGCTGTGGGGGGAGGCTGAACGGCAGCAGGATCTTCAGCTCATGCAGGAGACCGGGATTAATCTGGTACGCATGGGCGAGTTCATCTGGTCGCTGCTGGAGCCGGAGGAAGACTCCATCGATGTCCGGCCGTTCGCTGAGCATATCCGGCAGCTCCATGCCCATGGCATCGATACGGTCATGTGTACGCCGACCGCGACCCCGCCGGTCTGGCTGACCCACGGGCACCCGGAGCGTCTGCACATCCGGGCAGACGGGGCGGTGATGAGCCACGGGTCCAGACAGCATGTCTGCACGAATAACCCTTATTTCAGGCAGCGGGCTGCGGTAATTACGGAAGAACTGGCCCGGGTGCTGGGGCAGCTCCCCGGCCTAGTTGCCTGGCAGCTCGACAACGAGTTGAAGGCACATGTGGCGGAATGCATGTGCGGGTCCTGCCGCTCCCTGTGGCATGAGTGGCTGGAGCACCGTTACGGTAGCATCGGCGAGCTGAATGTAGCGTGGGGAACCGGCGTGTGGAGCCACACCTACCAGCGGTTCGATCAGGTGCCGCAGCCGGTGGCTACGCCTTTTCTGCATAATTCATCGCTCGTCACCCAATACCGGCTGTTTCAGATGGAGAAGGTCACGGAGTTCGCGGGGGAACAGGCGGCGATCATCCGCCGCTATTCGGCGGCTCCGATCACGCACAACAGCAATGTCCCTTTTCATCTGGACAATGAGCAGCTGTTCCGGGAGCTTGATTTCGCATCGTTCGATACCTATGCCTCCCAGACGAACAGGCATGCTTATCTGCTGAACTGTGATCTCTGGCGCGGCTTCAAGCACGGGCGGAATTTCTGGCTGATGGAGACTGGCCCGGCCTATGCCGCTTCGCTTACAAGCTACGGCGAGCCGCACCCGGACGGCTATCTCACCGCTGAAGCCGTGGCCGCCTACGCGCTGGGGGCAGGCGCCTTCTGCTATTGGCTGTGGCGGCAGCAGCGCACGGGCAGCGAGCAGACGCACAGCTCGATTATCAGCGCCTGGGGCCAGCCTGCGCTCGGGTATGACAATGTGCGCGCGGCTTCCGCCGCCAGGCTGCAGATCGAGCCGCACATGCTGAATACCCGGCCGGTGCAGGCCGAGGTGGCGATTACTTATTCGGACCGGGCCAAGGCGTTCCTGGCCACGGAGCCGCACCGGCAGCTGAACTACCGTTCCCTGCTGGGGGACTTTTACAGACGGATTCTCGATCTGGGGATTCACCGTGACCTGCTGCCGGAAGGCGGCGATTTAAGCGGCTATAAGCTGCTGTTCACGCCCTTTGTCCATTATCTGTCGCCGGAATACATGGCGCGGGCGCTCGCCTTCACCGCGGCTGGCGGCATCTGGATCGTTGGCCCGCTTAGCGGAGGCCGCACCGCCGAGCATACCCTGCATACAGATGCTGCGCTGGGAGAACTGGAGCGCTGCGCCGGAGTGAAGACTACCTTCGTCTACCCGATGGAGGGGACGGGCAGCAGCGGGGAGGCCTTCGGATGCTCCGCACCGCTGTCGCTATGGAGCGCCGTCTTCGAGCCGCTGCCGGGCGGAGCCACCGTGATCGGCATGATCACGGAAGGCCGGACGCCGGACCTGGCCTACCTGACCGAGCAGCCCTATGGCCGGGGAGCCATCGTTATGCTTGGCTCGCTGCCCTCGGGCAGCGAGGGCGACAAGCAGCTATGCGCGCTGATTGAGCATTATGCCGCCCGGGCCGGAGTCACCCGGCGCAGTGATGTCACGCCGGGCACCATTCTCTGCCCGAGAAGCGGCGCTGCCGGGGAGCTGTGGACGCTCGTCAACATGGACGGCCTTGGCGGCAGCGTCACCCTGCCGCGCAGCGGGCAGGATGTGTTGACCGGCACTCCTGTGCCCGCCGGTCCGCTGCCCATTGGCGCTTATGAATACAGGCTGATCTCGCTGTAGTAGTGGAATATCCTCCTGCCGATGGCGGAGAACGCTGCCTCCCAGCAAACAAGTGGAAAAACGCAGCTTGCTATGCTGGTTTCCAAGGAATTTCCGGAAGCAAGTGGATAAACAACAACTAATTATGGTCGTTTAGGCCAGTTTGGGGGAAACGGGTTCATTTAAGTGCTGTTTATCCAATTGCTGTCCTGGCATAGGACCGTTGCCGGTCAGCAGGTGGAGTTTATCCAACTCTTTCCCTCCCGCATCATACGCGAGTTGTCTAGTCATAAGGCGCGTGAAGCTTACGCTGGCTGGGCCCCTCCCCCTTAGCGGTGTTTCACCAGCAAGAGGAGTGTTACCTGTGCCCATGCCGGACACAACACAAAAACACCCGGCAGCTTCACTCCCGCCGCCGGGTGTTTTCCTTTTACCATATCTGCTTATACGTTAGTCTTCTCTGCTTCTTCCGCCTGCTGGAGCAGCCCGATCTGATGCAGATGATTCAGCAGCTGCTGGTAATGGTCGGCCTTCTTCTGGACGGTAAGAACCAGCTTACGGAACTGGTCTGTGTCCTGGCCCGATTTTTCCAAAATGCGCAGCAGGTCGCTGTTGATCTGCTCTACATCCTCCATGCTGCTCTCCTGGGACTCCTGGATTGCCTCCAGATGCTCGAAGACCTGCTCCTCCGCGACTACGATTTCATTCATATATACGGTGGACTCACCGATCTTCGCCGTGGTCTCGTTCATCGCGAGCATTCCATCCCCGGACTTGCTGTGGATCTGCTCCATGACGCGGGTCATTCCTGAGAGTGAACCCATGATCTCCTTCACATGGCTGCGGGTGCTGTCAGCAAGCTTGCGGATCTCCGTGGAGACAACGGCGAAGCCGCGTCCATGCTCACCAGCCCGCGCCGCCTCAATCGCCGCATTCAGCGAGAGCAGATTCGTCTGCTCGGCAATATCCGTGATGATCTTGGCCAGCTGCTCAATGCTGTGGAAATGCTCCCGCAGATCCTCGTTCAAAGCAACGAACTCAGTAAATACCTCCGAGGCCTTCTGCATTTCCGCAGAGATCTGGATATTGGCTTCCTTGGCAAATTCGATTTTGTTGGATGAGTAGGACAAGCTGCCATACATTTCATTAATCAGATCTTCAGTCTGTCCGTTGTTGGTCTTCAAATGCTCCAGGAGCTGCTGAGTCCCGGCGATTTGGCCGATCATCTCCCCGCCGCCTGCCCGCAAGGCCTCGAAGTCCTCCACCAGTTGGGCCTCTTCCTTCAGGATAGCTCCAGTCTCAAGGCGGATCTGCTCCGCCAGGGCATATGCATGTTCCCCATAAGACACCGTGCCTGAAGCATGTGCAGACGGTTCTACGCTATCGTTACCGCTGTGAGGTACATGTGCGTTAGTGCCTGCTTCCTCTACTGCGGCTTTTCCCTCTGCTATAACCGTTTCTGTTAATGCAACCGTATCCTTAGCTGCGATCACACGCTCTGCCATGGCTCTCTCCGCTAACCCGCTTGTATTACTCTGACTTTGAACGCCTTCAGCAGAGGGGGTTCTCCCCCAAGCTGTGCGCAGTTTGCTTAACCACTCCATCCGATTTCAACTCTCCCTTATTCAACCAGCAGCAGAATCATAGTCTGATTGGCATGCTTAGTATAATATTGCTCTCCATAGCTGATGAAGCCTGTAGTGTTGCCGCAGAACCCAAGCATCCTCTCGTCAAAAGCTCCCCAAAGACCGTCCCGTGTAAACAGCTGGTCCCGCAGCGTACAGTTAATATTGAGGACAAACGAAGGCTTGAACGGACTGCCGCCCAGCGTCTCCTCCAGCACTGCCAGCGGATCGGCTGAACTCAGCAGCTCCACATAAGTACTAGACATAATCTGACTGTAAAATGTGACAGAGCCATCCGGATGAACCGCCTTCGGGGAGGCTATGATCAGATCATCCTCGTATCTTTTGCCCAGCGGGCTGCTCAGAAAATGCTCTGCCAGCTCCTTCTCCGGCACGCCCAGGACACGCGCGTATTCCCCGGCTGCAGGCTGCCCGTTGAAGGAAAACACCCTTCTGCCGAACACATCGGCTTCTGTCACCAGCAGCGTCTTTCCGGCCGGGACATATATATTCTCTTTGATCAGGGCGGTGCGGTCAGGCATATTGAAATAAATCCCCAGGTTCCGCACCCGGCGGGTTCCTATATAGAGGTAAGTCTCGCCGCGCTCATCGTCAGCTGCACTGCCGCCAATCACCTTGAATTGGGGGTCCATAAAATGCAGCGAGGAGAGCAGCATCTCTTCCATCCCGCCTGTGCCGTCACAGAGCAGCATCAGAAAAGCATTCGGATTGCCCCGGACCTTGCGGTAAGCAATCTCCAGCGTACTTGCGCTAAGCACGGGAGGGTGCAGAATGCCCACAATATCCGCTATACCGGCTTCGTATTCAAAACCAGTAATTACGCCGCTGCGGTAGCCCTGCGGAGTATATTCCCCCTTGGTTGAGCACAATACTGCCCGCGAAGGCGCATGACGGGATAATTCCCGGACAGCCGCAGCCGCAGCGAACAGCACCAGCCCACGGTTCACATCCAGCTCCTCCAGATGGTGCCTGGCCTCGTCCAAGGTGTTAAAAGATACAGCAATCATTATGTATACCAAACCTTCCTTTGCGGAATTTTCTCCCGCATACTGTTACTGAAAAATTAAGTTATAATTTTCAATACTACTCATGGTAAAGCCAGAACCGGGTTCATTGTCTGTGAACAATGTCGCAGCCTGTGCCGGGTTCCCATGTAACAAGGTTGAGCCGTTCCTGCAAACCCTGTATCATGAATATATCACAGATCACAGAAAAGAGGCCTCGGCATATGACCTATTCCCAACGCTCCACCCACCCTGCCGCCGCATCCGACTACACGTATCTGGAATATCAGATCAGCATAGCTGCCGATGAATTAGCAGTCGCGGTGAAAGCGCAGGACGAGCCCCGGGCAGAAGCTATCCGGCTTAAGATTGCTGAACTCGAAGACAAGCTTGCGCTGCTTGAGGATTAAGTACAACTACTCTATCCCCACCACGGAAGGAAGGCTGATACAATGGCTATACGCGGATATTACTTTGCAATGGAAGATGAACTGGTGCAGCAAATTGCCGCAGGCAGCACCCCGCTGGCGAGCTTGAACATAGACAAGTACCCGGGACTGGATATCGACCGTACCTGGGAGGCGATTCACTACCTGCTCTGCGGTGATATATCGGATGGGCCTGCGCCGCTTGGATATGTGGTTCCGCTGCATTCAGACCAGGGTATTGAGTTCGGGGCATACGGGGCATTCTGCCTGCGTGCCGGACAAGTGGCCGAAGCGCTTGACGCTATTTCCCGGCTGGATGAAGCTCAGCTGCGCTTGCGTTATGATTTCCGGACCATGGCCGAGGAGGAGGTCTACCCGCTGGACCCTGATACGGTGTCTGACGATGACGCGGATGCGTTCTTTGCCTATCTGCTCCAGTTCTTCACCGAGATCCAGCGGTTCTACAGCCAGACTGTCGCTGCTGGTAAAGGCATTATTTTCTATTTGTTTTAAAGCCTGGCTCTCCCGTCAGATGGCGCGCTGGACGGGTGAGGGCGGGCTGGACGGGTGAGGTGCACTAATGCACCTCATTTGCTCCTTTCGGCCTCTTCGGCTGAATTCAGGTGCATTTGTGCTCCTGATTTGCTCATTTCGGCCGTTTGCGCCGAATTCGGGTGCACTTGTGCTCCTGATTTGCTCGTTTCGGCCGTTTGCGCCGAATTCGGGTGCACTAATGCACCTGATTTGCTCGTTTCAGCCGTTTGCGCCGAATTCGGGTGCACTAATGCACCTGATTTGCTCATTTCGGCCGCTTGCGCCGAATTCGGGTGCACTTGTGCTCCTCATCGGCCTCCCTCTTCCCACCCGGCAGCTATTAGAGGGATTTATACACTTGATTTCCTCACTCAGCCTACTTCTAGCAAGATTAGAGGGATTTATACACTTGATTTCCTCATTCAGCCCACTTCTAGCAAGATTAGAGGGATTTATACACTTGATTTCCTCATTCAGCCCACTTCCAGCAAGATTAGAGGGATTTTGCTGTTAGTGTTAACCGTGGACACCCGTTAAGAGAATAGAGATAATAAGCTTAACGAGGAGGTGTCCCCATGAGTGGAACACGGAGAAGCTACAATGAAGAATACAAAAGACAGACCGTAAAGTACATCCAGGAGCAGACGAAAACGGTGGCGGAACTGGCCCTGGAACTGGATGTCCCCGCCAAAACGTTGCATAAATGGCTAGGACAGTACCGGCAGTTTGAGAATGAGCCCATCGTGACTCCAGACAAATACAGAGAGCTGGAACGTCAACTGAAGGAGCGGGAGCAACAACTCGCAGAGCTGACAGAGGAGATGGCAATCCTAAAAAAAGCCGTGCACATCTTCAGCAATCCAAAGAACTGAGATTTCAGTTTATTGAAGATCATCGCTCCGAGTTCCGCGTGGAGAAGATGTGCAATGTCTTTCAGGTGTCCCGGAGCGGGTACTACAAATGGAGAACAGCAAAGCCCAGCCCTCAAGCCAGCCGCAAAACCTTGTTGCTGAAGCGGATTGCCTATCATTTTCATGACTCTAAGGGTCGCTATGGCAGCCCCAAAATCAAGGTTCTCCTAGAGCGTGAAGGGCACCAGGTCAGTGAACGCACGGTAGGCAAGTACATGAAAGAACTGGGTCTGCGCTCTTGTGTCGCAAAGAGATTTCGCGTATGCACCACCGACTCCAACCATCCGTTACCCATTGCCCCCAACCTGTTAAACCAGCAATTTCACACGGAAAAGCCGAACCAGACGTGGGTGGCGGATATCACCTACATTCCCTGCCGGGAAGGACGAATGTACTTGGCGAGTGTGCTGGACCTGTGTACCCGGGAGATTGTCGGCTGGCGGCTTAGCGACCGGATGACCACTGACCTCGTACAAGGCGCTCTGGACGCTGCCTACAAGGCCAAACGCCCCGGGAAGGGCTTAATTCACCATTCGGATCGAGGCTCCCAGTACGCCTCGGAAGACTACCGGGAACGCCTAAAGACGTACCAGATGACGGCAAGCATGAGCCGCAAAGGGAACTGTTATGATAACGCCTGTATCGAATCTTTTCACAGCCTCTTAAAAAAAGAGTTGGTGTACTGGAATCGATTTAAAACGAAGCAACAGGCGTATGATGCCATTTTCCAGTACATTGAATTTTTCTACAACCGCAAACGAATCCATGGGGCGCTCGGTTACGTTTCTCCGGTTCAGTTTGCAGCCACATTTAAGCGAACAACGATGTAGTTGCTGTCTACTTTCTTGACAGGAGTCCACTTATACACTTGATTTCCTCATTTAGCTTACATCCAGCAAAAATCAGATGGATTTATCCCTGTGATTTCACGACGCAGCCACGCTTCCGGCCTACGGTGATTAGGGGAGGAAGGCGGGAGACCGTCTCACCTTCCGCGACCACCAAAAAAGGCTATCCCTGTCACTGCTGACAGTGGGATAGCCCAATCACTCAGTTACTTCACACCATTCTCACTCTAGCTCAACCTAAGTCATCTGTCTTACTTTAGCTCATCTAGCTCAACCTAACTCATCTATCTTACTCTACCTCATCTAGCCAAACCTAACTCTTCTGGCTCATCCTAGCTCATCTAGCCAAACCTCACTCATCTCTGTCTCACCCTAGCTAATCTACCTCACCCTAGCCACCATCAACCTCGTTCCAGTTGACCCTCAGCCTCGTTCCAGCCTAACACCGCTCCAGATCTGGCTCAACATCCGGCCCGCTATACTCGCCTTCCGCAAACCATCGCCCGGCAGCTTGCGCTTAGACCAGCTTCACCAGGCTATAATTCTTCTTGCCCTTGCGGACGATGATGAACTTGCCGCCGATGGCATCTGCAGCTGTAATCTCCGTCTCCAGCTCATTCACACGCTCCCCGTTGATCGAGATTGCGCCTTTGGTGATATCCTCACGCGCCTGGCGCTTGGATGGCTCAACCCCCAGGTCCACCAGCCAGTCTACAATGTTCTTGGTCTCAGTGCCCGCTGTGAAGGTCGGCATTTCCTTGAAGCCTTCCTCGATCTCGTCCGCAGTCAGGGAGCGGATATCGCCGCTGAACAGTGCCGCGCTGATACGTTTGGCCTGCTCCAGCAGCTCCTCGCTGTGCACGAAGCGGGTCATTTCCTCGGCCAGCGCTTTTTGCGCTTCGCGTTTATGCGGCTCAGTGGCTACCTTCTCCTCAAGCGCCTCAATCTCTTCCTTGCTCAGGAAGGTGAAGTACTTCAGGTATTTAACCACATCACGGTCATCGGTGTTCGCCCAGAACTGGTAGAACTCGTAAGGGGTAGTCTGCTTCGGGTCGAGCCAGATGGCGCCGCCGGCGGTTTTACCGAACTTCGTACCGTCAGCCTTCAGCATGAGCGGAATGGTCAGGCCGAAGGCTTTGGCTTCATTCCCTTCTTTTTTACGGATCAGATCGAGGCCGCTCGTAATATTCCCCCATTGATCCGAGCCGCCGATCTGGAGCTGCACATCCTCGTTCTGGTACAGATGCAGGTAGTCAATGGACTGCAGAATCTGGTAAGCGAACTCCGTGAACGAGATGCCGCTGTCCAGACGGCTGGCGACTACATCCTTGGCGAGCATCGTGTTGATGCTGAAGTTTTTGCCGAAATCACGCAGGAAATCAATGACGTTCATATCCTTGGTCCAGTCGTAGTTGTTCACCATCCGCACCTGATTGTCGCCATCAGTAATGAACAGCTTCTTCATCTGGGCCGTCAGCGCATCCACATTCTCCTGCACCTGCTCCATCGTCTGCAAAGAGCGCTCACTCTGGCGTCCGCTCGGATCGCCGATCGTTCCCGTAGCTCCCCCGATCAGAATCACCGGACGGTGACCGGCCAGCTGGAAGCGCCGCAGCATCATGAATGGAATCAGGTGGCCGATATGCATACTGTTGCCCGTCGGGTCCACGCCGCAATACAGCGATACCGCCTTACTCTCCGTCAATTCACGCAGTCCGTCCGCATCTGTCTGCTGGTTAATGGCATCGCGCCACAATAGCTCGTCGATAATGTTCAACATGTACAGCCCCTTTTGTGTAAGTGATTGTTCTATATCCCTTGGTATCCGTCAAAAAAACAGCAGCCCTACCGCAGCAGCCTCAGAAGCTTAAGCCCGCCACGCACCCAGCCAGCAAACCGCACAGACAACAAAAAAATCGCCCCTTGTCTATTCAGACACAGGGACGATTATCATTAACCGTGTTACCACCCAAATTGCACAGACCTGATGCTGCACGCAGGTCCATACCACTCTCAGGCGAGTTATCGTTCGCTTAGCTCCGCTTGGCATTACCCAAGATACTCCCGAGGCGTAATTCGCAGTCCGCTTGTGTGTACCGGGTTCCATCGACCCCCGGCTCTCTGGGAACAGGGACAAGGCTGCTACTGGCTCGTTCAACGTATACCAACTATAAGATTACAGAAAGTATAGCCGCTCCGCAAAAGGTTGTCAATGCAGAGCACCACCGCAATTAAACCGCCTGCTCCGGCAGCGAGAAAAATGTTACATGCACCTGAATCCGTGATACATTAGGTAGAGGAAACAACCGTTCTTCAAAGCACATTACAAATTATCTTAAGACAAAGGAGAGTCAGCAGCTTATGAAGAGTATCGCAGTGTTCTGCGGTTCCAGTGAAGGGGCTTCGCCCGTATACAAGGAATCCGCTATTCTACTCGGCAAGGAGCTTGCCGCACGTAACATTACGCTGATCTATGGCGGAGCTACTGTAGGGTTGATGGGCGCTATTGCAGATAGCGTGATGCAGGCGGGAGGCCGCGTGATCGGGGTGCTGCCGCATTTTCTGAAGCAAAGAGAAATCGAGCACACCCGTCTGACAGAGCTGATTATGGTAGACTCTATGCACGAGCGGAAGCTTAAGATGTCTGAGCTGGCGGACGGATTCATTGCTATGCCGGGCGGCCCGGGCACGATGGAAGAGTATTTCGAGATCTTCACCTGGGCGCAGCTCGGCCTGCATCAGAAGCCCTGCGGACTGCTTAATGTGAATCATTATTATGATCCGCTGATTGCCCTGTTCAGCAACATGGCCCGGGAACAATTCATGCAGGAGAAGCATCATTCCATCATGCTGAACGCTACCACGCCGGAGGGCATTCTGCAGCAGTTCGCAGAGTATACGCCGCCTCCAGTGAAGCAATATCTTACAGATGAGCGTACTTGAAAAGTCTCTGCCCTCCTTATAACGCAATACACTATGCGCGAGACTGCAGCTATAGCCTGACCACTATGTAGCCTGCCTGTTCCTGCCAGAAAGAGGTTATACCTATGTCGTTGTCTGCTTATTCCGGTTATGATGCGCTGGGGCTTGCCGCCCTAGTGAAGGCACGGGAGGTCTCTGCAAGTGAGCTTGTGGAAGCCGCCTATGCCCGGATGGATGAGGTGAATCCGCTGCTGAATGCGGTGGTGCGCACCCGCCGGGAGGCCGCGCTGAAGGAGGCTGCGGGGATGCCCCTTGATTCCGGGGATACCCCCCGTCCGTTCGCCGGCGTCCCCTTCCTGCTGAAGGATATCTCCCAGGCGATTGGCGGCGAACCGCTGACCTCGGGCGCTCTGCTGATGAAGGACAATGTAGCGAAAAGGGACTCTAACTATGTGGCCCGTATCCGGCGTGGCGGCTTCATTCCGTTGGGCCATACGAATACGCCGGAATTCGGGCTGAAAAACATCACCGAGCCCCTCCTTCACGGCCCGGCCCGCAATCCCTGGAACCCCGCCTGTTCACCCGGCGGCTCCAGCGGCGGTGCGGCGGCAGCGGTTGCCGCCGGGATCGTCCCGGCCGCCGGAGCCAGTGACGGCGGCGGCTCCATCCGCATACCGGCCTCGTTCACCGGCCTGTTCGGGCTGAAGCCGACGCGCGGGCGTACGCCGGTCGGCCCGGGAATCGGCCGCCAGTGGCAGGGCGCGTCGATTGATTTTGCGCTGACCCGCTCTGTGCGGGATAGCGCCGCGATGCTGGATCTGCTGCAGGTGGTGCAGCCGGAAGCAGCTTTTCAGACGCCGCTGTATCCGGGCGTCTACCTGGACGATCTGTTGAGGCCTGCGCAGCGGAAGCTGCGGATCGCCTTCACCACCGCTTCGCCGGTGGGAACACCGGTATCCGCTGAGGCGGTAGAGGCCGTGCTGAAGACGGTCAAGTGGCTGGAGTCCGAGGGCTATGAGGTGGAAGAGAAGCTGAGCCCGGTCAACGGGGTGCGGCTGATGGACAACTACTATACGATGAACGCCGGAGAAGTATCCGCCATGTTCCTGTCGCTTGAGAGCGCCATGGGCCGTGCAATTAAGGCAGAGGAAGTGGATATTGTCACCTGGGTGCTGGCCGAAGCCGGGAAGCAGGTCTCGGCGGCAGAGTTCGTACACAGTCTGCACGAATGGGATGTAGCCGCTGCGCAAATGGCTGCGCTGATGGACCGCTTCGATCTGTATATTACTCCGGCTAATGCAGACTCCGCTCCGAAGGTCGGAGAGCTGACCCAGACCATGGCGGAGACAGAGAAGCTGATGCAGATCAGCGGGCTGCCGAAGGACGCGCAGCGGCGGATGATCTACGAGATGTTCGAGCCGAGCCTGACGTACACGCCCTTCACCCAGCTTGCCAACCTGACCGGCCAGCCCGCCATGAGCGTGCCGGTGCATCTTACGGCCGAAGGAATGCCGATCGGCGTCCAGGTCATGGCCTCCAAAGGGCGCGAGGACCTGCTGCTCCAGCTCGCTGCTTGTCTGGAGCAATCCCCGCTGTGGGTGGGGATGAGCGGGAATCCTGGATTTGCCTGAGTTTGCCTGATGCCTATACGAACCCAGGGCGGGAATGAAGCAGGTGATTGTATTTTATACAGCAGAATCCGTGTAAAAGCCTTTAAAAACACATTCTGCTGTATTTACTGCAATAGAATTCTGCAAATCCGCCCGGTTCAGGCTGTATCGCAAAAATCTAATGTACGAAGTACAATCGATCGCTGAAATAGAGCCTTTTCGCTTCATCTGACTGCACAAAATACAATAGAATACTTCCGGGGCCGGGCACCTACCCGACTCTCCTTGGTCCGGTTCCTCTAGCCTATAGCCCCCTTCAGCCCATTAAGCGGTTTCTGTTACCTACAGCGACCCATCAGCCCTCTACCAGAAAAGTTGCATTGAACTTCCGCAGCAGCTCCCCGAACAGCTGTCCCTCCTCCTCTGACCAGCCCTTTAGCAGTTGTTCGATCATCTCCTGCCGGACCTGCCGGTTCTCCTCCAGACTTGCTTGGCCCGTCTCCGTAATCTGCAGCGAATAAGCCCGCCCGTCCACAGGGTCCGGCACCCGGGTGATGTACCCCTTACTCTCCAGTGAGGCAGCCTGCCGGCTGACCGTAGAAATATCCAACTGAAACTCATCGGAGATTGCCTTTATCCCGGCAGTTCCTTCACGAGAGGCAATGTGATGCAGCAGCAGGTAAGCCGCACGATCCAGATTGCCGATTTTTTTGAACGTGGTAATTGAAGTGAGACGGCGGAACAGAACCGCCATTTCCAGCTCTATTGTCTCAATTGAATGTTTGTCCATGCCGATTGCCCCTCTTCTCTTTTATTCATTGACTTTACTCTTTCCACTTGTATAATACAAGTATATACTTTCATGATACAACTTATTTCTGCAAAAGCTAATTTTCAGGGGGAACCGGTATGAAAGCCCATGAATTCATGGTCCGTCAGGTGTATAAGGTTAAGCAGGAGGACACCGTACGGACTTTTATTGAGAAATGTATTGCCCACCGGATCAGCGGTATGCCTGTCGTGAATGACCGGAATGAGATTGTCGCCTACCTCAGCGACGGGGATATTATGCGCTATATCGGCAGGCATGAGGATCTGATTGTGGATTCTTTTTTCCAGATTAATGTGTTCGTCGGGGATAATGATCTGTTCGAGGAACGGGCGCAGAAGCTGCTGGGTCTGAACGTAATGGCTATCGCCAAGAAGAAGGTCATCACCGTGCATGCCGAAGAAGATATTGAAGCCATCGCCACTATCCTCGGCAAAAAGCAAATCAAAAAGGTTCCCGTTGAACGGAACCATGTGCTGGTCGGCATCATCAGCCGCGGCGATGTGATCCGCCATTCCTTCAAGGCGCTGCTCTAGGATGAACAATCCCCTCCACTACGCCTGCTTATCCTCATATGCTGCCTGACTGTCCTGCGTCTCTCCCCGGCAGCGGCTACATATTCGAAATGGCGCTTACGCTCTCCTTGTGATAGTTGCGGCACCCTGCTTTTTATGTCATTGTTGAAGCAGATGTAGTCCATTCGTCAGGTATAGTCTTTTCATAAGGAGAGAACCATCTGTGCTGCCTATTCATGAAATCATCGCCAATCCCAAAGCCAGAGAGATCTATTTCACGGTCAGAAAACACGGTACCGTCTCCAAGCAGACCCTGCTGGACGAAAGCGGACTGACCATAAGCACGTTAACACGCATCCTGGATGAACTGTTGTCCCAGGAGCTTCTGGTTGAGGTCGGCTTCGGCGAATCCACCGGAGGACGCCGCCCTACCCTCTATGAGACGAATCCATCTTACGCTTATCTGCTGGGGCTGGAGATCTCCCGTACCCATGCCAAGCTTGTGCTGACAGACTTTCATCTGCGCTTGCTGGGCGAGCATACCTGGAACATGGATGCAGGGCTTACCCCCGAGCTTCTAATGGAGTCGCTCCACAGACAAGGCTTACAGATGCTTGACGCAGCCTCTGTCCAGCTTAGCCGGGTCGCCGGTCTTGGCATCGGTGCGGTTGGTCCGCTGGATCGCACAGCCGGAGTTATCCTGAATCCGGCCCGTTTTCCTGCAGAGGGCTGGTCACAAGTACATATCAAGGAACAGCTGGAGCAGCGCCTGGGGGTGCCTGTTTATCTGGATAATGGAGCCAATACGGCACTGCTCGGCGAATACTGGGCCGGCAGCAACCGGATGCAGCAGCACCTTCTCTATCTCCATGCCGGAATCGGCCTGCGCTCCGCTATTATGAACGATGGGCGGCTGCTCTACGGCATAATCGATACCGAGGGAGCGGTCGGGCAGATGATCATTGACCGCGCGGGAGTACCGCCGCAGCTTCCCGGCGGCAACGCCGGGGCCTGGGAGAGCTATGTGTCGGTCCGGACGCTGGAGGGGCAGGCCCGCGAGGCCTGGCGGCTGGACAGCAGCACAAGCCTCCGTGCTCTGGCAGAGCATGCGGAGGCTTTGGAATTCGTCCATCTGCTGGAAGCGCTCCGGGAGCGCGATCGTGTGATGGTCCGGTTATTTGATGAGATGGCGGTGGCCTGCGGCATCGGGCTGGCGAACCTGATTAACATCCTCCACCCGGAGGAGGTCATCCTGGGCGGCCCGCTGTTCCTCGCCGCAGATTTCTACGAGACCGCCACGCGGATCGCCCTGGAGCGGACCTACTACCGCGGACAGTACAATGTCCGCTTCACCCGGAGCAGCCTGGGCGAGCGCGCAGTTGCAACAGGTGCATGTGCTCTGGTGCTGCACCAGTTGACGAGCTGAGAGGGCGTACCGCATTCCCGCCCTGCGCCTGCTTTAGGCCGGGATAAGGTGCACTTCTGCACCTTACTCCTGCCCATCGCCAACTTTCAGCGATTTCAAGTGCACTTTTACACCTCATTCTCGCCCAACGCCAACTTTCGGCTAATTCTGGTGCACTTCTGCACTTCATTTCCACCCATCGCCCACTTTCGGCCAATTCAAGTGCACTTTTACACCTTATTCCCGCCCCAACGCCCGCTTTCAGTTAGCGGGTTTGGCTGGGTTCCGGCAATGTTGCACCTTTTGCAGGATTTCTCTACATTGGTTACTGGCTGTGGAGCTATTGTTGCAGATTTTACAGGAATTTCGGCGAACCGGTGCTAATTGGATCTGTGTTGTTGCAATTTGTGCAGGATTCCTGCGCTGGCTGCTCCTATGGGGCTGCATTGTTGCACTTTATGCACAATCTGCCTACGGTCGCTGCAATTGAGCTAGAAATGTTGCATTTTAAGCACACTCCCCGCTCAAGTCGCTCCCATTGAGCTGCAATGTTGCACTTTTTGCACATTCTGCCCACGGTTGCTACTATCGTGCTAGAATTGTTGCACTTTATGCACACTCTCCGCTCAAGTCGCTCCTATTAAGCTACCGTTGTTGCACTTAATGCACCATCCCACCACTGCCGCTCCTCATTCCCGCTTTCAGCCAGCTTGCAACTTTACTTATTCCCCCGGCTCCAGACAGAGCCGGAGCAGATCGTCCACATGGGCAGTCGCCAGGCATTCAACCGTATCCGCAGAGCCGTAATAGATCTTGACCTCGCCGTCATCCTCCAGAATCATCCCGCCGGGGAAAATCACATGATTACGGAAGCCCCCGCCAATCTCATAATCCGTCTCCGGCGCCAGCAGCGGCTGCTTACTCATGCCGAGCACCTTGCGGGGGTCCTCCAGATCCAGCAGCATAATTCCGGCAGTATAGCGCTTCTTCCAGGTGTCCTCCCAGCCGTGCTTGCCTCTGGCCGGGTCTACATCCACCGCATGGAAGGTGGTCAGCCAGCCCTTGTCCGTCCGGACGGGAGGCGCAGCCGGACCGACCTTGTCATTGGCAAACGGCACCTGCTCGACGGCGAGCAGCAGGCTGGAGTTGCCCCAATGCACAAGGTCTGGCGACTCGGAGATCCAGGCGTCGAAACGATCCCGGCCGCCGCGGCTGTACACCGTGAAGGGACGCTCCAGCCGGACGTATTTGCCGCCAATCAGCTCGGGAAACAGCACCATATTGCGCAGGTCCGGTGTGGACAGGCTGAGTACCTCAAAGTGTTCCAGATCATCGGTGACGGCAATTCCGCCGCGGATGCCATGGCGTGTATCCACGGCAAAACACATATAACAGCGGCCGCCGAGCACGGTCAGGCGCGGGTCGTAGGCACGGATAATTTCCTCATCGTGCATTTTGAACACCGGCTTCGGGCCGGCGGTCCAGCTCAGCCCGTCGTCGCTGTAGGCAATGCCGAGATCCGTGGTGTGGTGCGGCTCAAGCGTCTGATCGGCCAGCGAGCCGTAATCATTGCGGAAGATCATCACATATTTGCCGTTGAATTTCGTTACACCGGCATTGAATACCAGTGCGGTGGAGTAAGGAACCTTCGCTGCATCCAGCACCGGATTGCCCGGATACCGCCGGATGAACGGGGCGGATTGCAGAATCGCCGGAATGTGTAGTGTCATGGGGTGTACCTCCTTAAATGTTGAATGTTGAGTGTTTCATGTTGTCTATAGTCTGTGCAGAGCCCTACAGCTACCCCTTCAGGGAACCGGCGGTCATCTGCATGAAGGATTTGTTGGCGAACAGATAGGCGACGAGAATCGGCAGAATGGATAAGCAGGCGCCCGCCATCATGTAGTGGGTCTGGGAAGCGGCCGAAATCCCGTATTTCAGGTTCGCCAGCCCGACGGTCAGCGTCTGCAGCTCCGGCTTCGTCATCGTGAACACGAGCGGCAGCAGATATTCATTCCACGCGCCGCGGAAGGTGAATAAGGCGCCTACACCAAGTCCGGGTCCGAGCAGCGGCAGAATGATCCGCCAGAAGGTCCGGCCCGGGGAGCAGCCGTCGATCAGCGCCGCCTCGTCCAGCTCGCGGGGAATCCCCTTCATGAAGCTGAACAGAATGAAGAAGATCGAAGCATGGGCGGAGATCAGAATCAAAATAACGCCCCACAGGCTGTTGTGCAGATGAAGCTTAACCATCAGATCGAACTGCGGACGCAGCACAACCGCCCCTACTGCCACGAACATGGTGAAGGACTGCAGTCCGATATACAATTTTTTGCCGGCAAAATCCATCCGGTCCACTACATAAGCCGCCATGGATGATACCAGAAGCGTGCCGACCACTGCCGCCAGAGAAACCATCAGGCTGTTCAGCGTATATCTGGAGAAATTCGCCTGCGACCAGGCTTCGGCATAGTTCGAGAAGTGCCAGCTCTCCGGCAGGAAAGTCGCTCCCGCAGTAAGCTCAGCATTGGTCTTGAAGGAGCCCAGGATCGTGATTACGACCGGAATCAGGGTGATAAAAGCAACAGTCAGCAAAAAAATCCACAGGATGATTTTACCCAGTATGGTTCTTAGTCTCATAATAGCCTCTCTCCTCAATCGGTCTGATTCATACGTCTGGATGCGTAGAAATAAATGAGTGATATCATCCCTACAATGACCGCAGACACAAAGGCGACCGCACTGCCGTATCCGAACTCCTGGACCTGAACCGCCGCGCTGCCCCCGCCGACAGGGAAAAATAATTTGTACAAATACAGGAACATGACCTCCGTCTTGCCTACAGGACCGCCTTCAGTCAGTACCATGATGCTCTCGTAGCCCTTCAGGGCTGTGATGATCGCCAGCATAATAACCATCTGCATGACAGGCCCGAGCATCGGCAGGGTGACATAGCGGAACTGCTGGATTTTGCCTGCCCCGTCCAGAGAAGAAGCCTCGTACACATCCTCGGGAATATTCTGCAGACCGGCGAGGAAGAGCAGCATGTAATTGCCGACCGCCCCCCAGGCCGCAACCAGAATGACGGTGAGCATGGCATATTTCGGCCCCAGCCAGTCCACACCCGAATCGGAGAGGCCAGAGCGGATCAGGAACTGGTTGAGAATTCCGTTATACGAGTTGAAAATCGTGAAGAAGACTACAGCCATTACGGCAGTACTGATGACGGTAGGCATGAAGAAAATCCCCCGCAGCAGCTGTCTGCCCCGCAGCCCCCGGTTCAATATGGCGGCCAGCAGCAGGGCCAGCGGAATGGTGATCAGCAGCTTGCCGCCTGCATAGACAAACGTATTCACCACCGAATCCCAGAACTGGGTATCCTTCAGAATGCGGCTGAAATTGGCCAGACCGGTAAACCGCGCCGTTCCAAACCCTTTGTAATCATAGAACATATAGCGGAACGCCCAGGCAATCGGGTAAATCCCGAGGACCAGCGTAAGCAAGGCACTTGGAAAGATAAAGCTGTATGAAAATAAGGCATGTTTCGTTTTGTTCATCTGGTTTCTTCCGGCTCCTTTCCTTTACGGCCAGAGCAGAGGGATGAGGAAGCTGCTCCCTCATCCCCCGCTATCCCGGCCTATATATCTCTATCCCTAACCTTTTGTCTATTTGGCGAACTTGCCGCCCAGAGCGGCGGGATCAAAGCCGGCATCCGGCTCGGCCTTCACGCCGTCATTCGCAATCACACTGTCCAGTGCAGCATTATAGCGTTTGTTCAGATCAGCGATAATCGCCTTCAGGTCGCCGCCGTTCAGCATATATTTGAAGAAGGCGTCATCCGATTTCATGCCTTCCGGTGCTACAGACGGATAGACCGGCCACACTCCATCGTACTTGTTCGGCAGGAAGCCTTCGATGCCGTTCACATCCGGTGTCTTGGCTGCTGCACTGATGGACGGAACCATGGAGATGCCGAAGCCTTTTTCCTGATAATCCGTCAGCACCTGATCGCCGTACATGAACTCCATGAACTTCCAGGCTGCTTCTTTGTGCTCTGATTTCGAGCTGAGCGCCAGCCATTGGCCCCCGAGGAAGCCGGAAGCCCCCTTCACATTGCCGTCGATGGTCGGAACTGGAGCAGCCGCCCAGTCAATCTTGGCCGGGAACTGATTCTTGTAGACGCCCGGCTCCGAGGAGTAGGACATGTACATTCCGATCTTGCCTTCCGCAAACTGCGCCCGCAGCGGATCAATATCCAGCGATTCTACACCCGGCAGCATACTGCCGTCGTCCTTGATCTGCTTAAAAGCATTGATGATCGGCTCGAAGCCGCTGAAGTCATAGCGGGCCGTCTTGAAATCATACCCGAAGCCGCCATAGCCGCTCATCTCCGCAACCACCCGCGCCGAACGTGCGAACGCACTGCCGGGGTTCTTGAAGTTCAGGGCGAAGCCGTAAGCACCGTCCGTTTTGCCGGCTGCTGTCAATTTCTTGGCGGTATCCACCAGCTCCTGCAGGGTTGTCGGCGGATGCTCAATGCCTGCTTTGGCGAACAGATCCTTGTTGTACACCAGACGCATGGTCGTTCCATAGTTCGGCAGACTGTAACGCTTGCCGTCAAATTCGTTCAGATCCGGCATGGCCGGGAATTTCGTCTTCATCTCATCGCTCAGGAACTCGTCAATCGGAGCGAGAAAGCCTTTTTTGTAGAAGGTCTGGATGGTATTCTCCTTCGCCCGGATCACATCCGGCGCATCCGAGGTCTGGAAGGACAGATCGAGTGCGGTATCAAAGTCATCGCCCTTGACGACCAGCTCCACTTCAATCCCGTCAGGATTGGATGCGTTGAACTCGGCTACCTTCTCCTTTATAAAATCCGCATCGTGGCGGTCGCCTGTCCAATAGCTGATTTTAGTTTTTTCCCCCGAACCGGCCTTCGCCCCTTCTCCCTTGCCTTCAGCTGCATTGCCGCCGCTGTTACCATTGCCGCAGGCTGCCAAGCCGAGTGCCAGGACCAGGCTCAGAGATGTCATTAGCGTACGCTTCATCATTGGTAGTGCCCCCTTATATACCCTGCTGTATTCGCTTACAACTTGATTATAGTTCTATAGGCGGATTCAGATAAGGCGGGTAAGCCCACATTAAGGGCAGATTTCTGTAGGAGTTGTATACAAACAGGGGAGGCAATCTCCGCCCTGCGGAAATCCCTCCCCTGCTGATTGCTATTCTTTTCCAATATAATGCAATTTGAACTCCGACGGAGTCATGCTCGTATATTTCTTGAATACCTCGCTGAAATAGCGCCTGTGCTCATACCCGAGATCCTGGGCGATCTCCTGAACCTGCCGGCCGCTGATCAGCATCGCCTTCGCCTTCTCCATCTTCTCATGCATCACATACTGCTGGAACGAAATTCCCTGCACCTTCTTGAACAGATTGGAGAAATACCCCTGGCTAAGGTTAATCTGCTTCGCCATCTGCTCCAGTGACAGCCCCGTGTCCAGATGACTATGGATGTATTCGACGGCTTGGCGGATAATCCGTGTGGACTCCAGAGAACGGGCCTCCGTAACCAGCGCACAGGCCTCCCGGCACAGCCAGGACAGCAGGTCCCGGATATCTTGCAGGGAAGGATGCATCTGGTTCTTCAGGGCGGAAATTCGGAGCTCCAGCGGCTCCACCTGCCCGTAAGGGAACTGCTCCAGCAGGACCCGGCAGATCCTGGAGCTCAGCTCATAGCCGACACTTTCCACATAACGCGGCTCAGGCCAAAGCCCGCTGTCCAGCAGCTCCGCGAACAACTGCTCCAGCACCTGCAGGCTTTTGGCGGAATTGCCGGAACGCAAGGCGAACAGCAGCTCCTGCTCGGCGGCGGCAGAATAGCTGTGGAGCGAGAGAGGTTTATTCTCGATATTGCTATAATGAAATACCCCGTTGCCCCCGGTATAGAAATGATACCCCAGGGCGCTCAGCGCCTGTCTGTACGCCGTACCCAGCCCCTGAATCGCCGCCGTGCCCAGCCCCACGCCAATAGAAATGGTATGACGCGAGAAACGGCTTACATTCGTACAGCAGGCCTCCGTAATCAGCGCGGCGGTCTCCGGGTCCGAACCGTTCATGATGCAGACGTACCGGTCTGTCGCCTCCCGGATAATAATGCCGCGGGTCCAGGCGGAAATCGTCTCTTCAAGAATATTGTGCAGGCTGAACCTCAGCAGCTCGACCTCCTGCACAGGCTGGCCGCCCAGCTTCTCCGCGAAATGATCGATCTCGGCGACAAACACGAAGAAATCATGCTGGTCCAGCGGGATATCAAGATAGGCCCAGCGGGAACGGGCATCTGTCTCTGTCGTCTGGTGGTGCAGCAGGAAGGTGAGATATTCCTGGCGGAGAATAGGCAGACTTTCCCTGATTCTCGCCTCCATCACAGCAAGTCTGGCCGTCTCCTGACGCTCCTCCCGGCACAGCTCCCTGGCCTTCAGCACTGCATTCACAATCTCCTCCAGGGAAAAGGGCTTCTTCACGAAATCAAGTGCCCCCAGCCGGATCGCTTCCTGGGCATAAGAGAACTCCGAGTAGGCGCTGAGAATAATAATCTTGCAGTCCGGCAGCACCTCCAGAATCGCCCGGGTCATCTGCAGGCCGTCCATTCTTGGCATGCGGATATCCGTCAGCACAATGTCCGGACGGGTCTCGCGGATGATCTGCAGCCCCGCTTCGCCGTCAAGCGCCGTACCGGCGACCTCAATACCGTACTCCTGCCACGGCGGCTTGCGCGAGACCATCTCCACCACACTTTTGATATCGTCGATTACACATAATTTGAACTTTTCCGGCTCCAGCTTCCAGTCCATCCTTCAACGCTCCTCCTCTGAGGGAATCCACAGATCCGTCCGTGATCCCTTACCTGGCTCGCCGCCCACATCCATACGGGCTTCATCCCCGTAATACAGCGCCAGCCGGTGCCTGATGTTGAACAGGGCATAACCTTTCCTCGACTGCGGAACCGTGGCCATCCCCTGCTTGACCTGTGCAGCATCAAGTCCCCGTCCGTTGTCGGTAATACAAATATGCAGCATCCCCTGCTCCCGGCTGACCGTGATGTCTATCCTGCCTCCTATGGTCCGGTCGCTGAAGCCATGCTGAATGCTGTTCTCCACCACCGGCTGCAGGATAATCTTCGGCAGCAGGCAGGACAGCAGAGCCTCGTCCTCTACCGTCACCGTGTATTCGAACAGACCTTCATAGCATTTCTGCTGAATGGCAAAATACTGCCGCATATGGGACAGCTCATCCGCAAGGGTAATCAGATCCTTGCCGCCGCTGAGTCCGATCTGGAACATCTGCGACAACGACAGGATCATCTCATTTACATCGTCATTCTCGCCCATGACCGATTTGCAATAGATGGTATTGAGCGTATTGTACAGAAAGTGCGGCTCCATCTGCGCCGTAAGGGCACGGATCTCTGCATGCCGTTTGCCCTCCTCCTTGGTCTTCACATCCGCGATCAGCGTCTTAATCTCCGACATCATCCGGTTGAACTGAAAGCCGACCTGGGCAACCTCATCCTCATAACGGCTCTCATACACCACACTGAGCTGGTTCTCTTCGACTCTGCGCATCAGCCGCCGCAGCTTGAACAGGGGCTTCAGCAGTACAGATGTCAGCTTATTCGAAATGAGCCAGGTCGCCAGCAGGAAAACAACGATGACATAGAGGGTGATCCGCTGCACCCGCTGCAGCTTGCCCAGCAGCTGGTCCCGCGACTGCATGCCGGAGATGATCCAGTCGTGTGATACGGCTGAGCTTGTATAATTCACCAGATATTCCTTGCCGCCATAGCTGTAGTAGTGATCCTGCGGATCGGCCGCTTTTCCGGCTTCGACAAGCACCGGCTTCCAGGGGAACCTGCCCCGGAACGGCCAGCGGGACTCCACCACAGCCTCTCCTTCCCCGCTCACCAGATAATAATTTCTCCCTGCTTGTTCTCCGCCTGTATTCAGCAGCTCATCGATCCGGCTCTCCCTGATATTGACCACAATAAATACATTGCTGATCGGCGTGTAAGGGTATTCATAAATTCCCCGGACTACGAAGGAGACCACCCTCTGGCTGCCTGTGAACAACCGGTCATAATGTCCTTTGGCCCAGTAGCCGCCCGGCTGCTCCTTGCTCAGATCATATAATTCCGACCCGTAGAACGAGTTGTCCTGCGCCCGGATCTGCGTAGTGGGATAGAAATCGCCAATCGGGGTTACGATTAGCACACTCTCAATGATCGGCTGATTGAACATTGCCTGAGAGAGGACATATTGCAGATCGGACAGGTGTACATAGTAATTCGACACCTCATGGCTGAACACATCGAGCATCATCTTGCGGTACGCATCGCTCAGCATCAGGGACTGTACAGACAGCGCTACATCATTCAGGCGGGAATCCAGCAGCTGGGCCGTTTTGCTTACGGTCTCCCGGCTGCCGGCGTAAGCATTATCCTCGATCTCCTGCGCGGCAATCCAATATGAGAAGGTGCCCATTGCACCGATGGACAGCGTGATCAGCACGATGAACGAGAACAGAATCCTCTGTTTGATGGATATCCGGTAATACCTGCCGGCGATCTGCCGCCCGAGCTGCCGGCCATAGGCTGTGAATGTATTCATAGCTTTTCCTTCTGAAGCATGTACCTTGTACCTCCCTTTGGTTATCGGTTCTTGTCACTTGTACGATACGGCTGCTCCGGCCCGGCGTCAAGACAGGGCATGATAATTCGGCAGATTCCGCTGCCTATTTGAACAAAATCATCCTGCGGGTAAGGGATGCTGACGACTTCTCTCACCTATTGCTTGGATGGGGGGCAGAGCATTGTTGCACTTTTTGCAGGATTCATCTATAAATGTTACGGGGTCGAAGTACAATGTTGCATTTTTTGCACAAATTTTGATAGTTAGAGCAAGTTATCGCTGGATATGTTGCAGTTTGTGCAGGATTCCGGCAGAGGCCGCTTCTATGGGGCAGTATTGTTGCACTTCTTGCAGCATTCTTCTATACATTTTTTTAGTACATACCTATCCACAGGCGGCGTAAATCATAATTTCTCAACAAAAAAAGGCTGGAGCCCCCCGCATAACGGAAGGCCCCCTGCCTATATAACCGGTCTAATTATCTCTTCGGCTCCAGACAGAGCCGGAGCAGATCATCCACATGAGCCGTGGCCAGGCATTCCACCGTATCGGCTGCACCGTAATAGATTTTGACCTCGCCCGAGTCCTCCAGGATCATCCCGCCGGGGAAAATGACATCGTTGCGGAAGCCGCCTGAAATTTCATACGCTGCCTCCGGCACCAGCAGAGGGGCTTCCGCCCGGCCGATAATCTTGCTCGGATCTTCCAGATCCAGCAGCATAATTCCGGCGGTGTAGCGCTTCTTCCAGGTGTCCTCCCAGCCGTTCTTGCCCCGGGCAGGATCGAGATCCACTGCATGGAAGGTGGTCAGCCAGCCCTTGTCCGTCTTCACCGGAGGCGCACCTGGACCTACCTTATCGTTGGCATAAGCCACTTGCTCCACGGCCAGCAGCAGCTTATGGTTCCCCCAGTACTTCAGATCGGGGGAATCGCTCATCCACATATCGAAGCGGTCGCGGCCGCCCCGGCTGTAGACCGGAAGCGGGCGCTCCAGCCTTACATACTTGCCTCCGATCAACTCCGGGAAGAGTACCATATTGCGGTTATCCGGCAGCGACAGGCTTAACACTTCAAACGAACGGAAATCGTCAGTGACAGCGATCCCTCCGCGCAGCCCGTGACGCGTATCGACCGCGAAGCACATATAACAGCGGTCTCCGACGACACTCAGGCGCGGGTCATACACCCGGACCACCTCTTCATCATGCCAGGACCAGCAAGGCTCCGGCTGTACCTCCCAATGGACGCCGTCATCGCTGAAGGCAAGCCCCAGATTGGTGGTATGATGGGGAGCCACGATTCCCTTGCTCTCATCCCCGTAATCATTGCGGAACACCATGACATATCTGCCCTTGAATTTCGTCACCCCGGCGTTGAATACCATCGCCGGTCCATAGGGTACATCAGAAGGCTTCAGAATCGGGTTAAGCGGATGCCGGACCATCACCGGACTTGAAGTCAGCGTTCCTGTCTTCAGATCGTTCATTGTGCAGATTCCCCTCTGTAAGTTAATAGATGAAAGCGCAACCAGTGTCTTTGCATCCCCTATTATGCATCATCTTGCATAGTTAATCTATAAAATGTTCACATGAAATCTTCCATTTTCAGCTAGTAGAGCATTAGAGCACAAGGACTGAATTTAGTTAATAATTATGGTAACGTTAAAGTTGCATTTGAACCGAGTATTCGGCGATAGTTGTATTCTGTACATCTAAAAACCGTGAAAAGAAAGGTTCGCCTCTTCTAGCTGTACTTTGTACAACTAAATCTGCCGGAATGGGCGATAACCCAGGTAGGGATGCCAGTTTAAATGTATGAAATACAACTAAATGCATATTCAGCGGTACATCATAAGATTTAGTTGTACAAAATACACTTAAGCCTATTGCTGGTACTTAATCGGGTCATAGCAAACCCTCAGAGTGAGATTGGATGCTCTACTGGTGCAGCATCAGATTTAATATTGTGAATATGGGACCATTACCGGACCTTAACGAGCCAGCGTCTCATTCGGATGCTTAGGCGCTGGAACGATAGTAACTGCATTTTGTACATTAGAATACTGTAAAAAAGGCTTCGAAAGTGAATCTATTGTATTCCGTACAATTGAATGTGGAACAAAGGCCAGTTTTCACCCAAAACACAACATTCTACTGTATGAAATACAATAGAATCTCATTTTACGGCCAGTAATCCATTTTCTATTGCAGGAAATACAATCACTACTTGAATGTAAGAGCAGAAAGCGGTAACGGGTGCAGGATCAGCCCAACATCTAGCTTGATGTTCATGCTCAGCCTTTAACACCCCTGAGGTTCATCTTACAATTTTAAAGTTGATGCTCTACTGGTGCAGCATTCCGCCCTGAAGTGCAGCCGCCAACCTGCTGTTGAAGCGGCTGCCCAGCAGCTCATAGCCTTCGGGACCGGGGTGCAGACCATCGGTCAGCAGGTTTCCGTCCGCCGGACCGAACCACTCCAGCCCATCCAGGTAATGCAGATGGCGGTCTCCCCGCGCCTGCAGCAGCTTCACTGTATCCGCGATCTCCCGGCGCATCAGCGGCAGGGTGAAGCCGAGCGGATTCTCCTCTGTCTCACGCTCCGTTCCGTAAATAGCCGAGATGACAACCATAGGTGTCTCTGTATGCTTCTCCCGGATCGTCTCCAGCAGGCCGATCAGCAGCGGCTTGAACATCCGCGGGCTGGAGGACGCTGCGCCGTAGATGTTCACGCCGACGCACAAGGTAATCAGGTCAGCCGGCAGATCCCGGATCAGCCGGCCCGCCATCGGCTCCATCAGGCAGTTGCCGGAGAAGCCTAGATTGGTCAAGTGATAGCCAATCTCTCCGGCGGCGATCACCGGCCAGGTGCGCGACGGGCTAGAAGCCGCTACGCACTGGGTAATCGAGCTTCCATACGTCACCCAGCGGGGCCGCAGGTCCGCCAGCGGTTCGGCAACGGCATCATCATCAATGGCAAGACCGCTGATCGTCATGCCGGTATTCTGCGGCAGATAGATTTCCAGCTCCTTCACACCAGGGGGAAGCCCGGTGAAGCGGGCCTCCGCAGACTGCGCAGCAAGCCGGAGCGTCTGCACCAGCCGGCCGTCAACAACGCAATCCAGCGCTGCGTCCTCGTCAAGCGGTTCAAACCAGAGTGCGAAGGTGCTGGAGCTGGTGGACAGCCCCAGCCGGATACCGGAGCAGATCTCCGCCTTGCCGCCGATCCCATCCGGCGGATATAGATCATAGTCCCGGAACGGAATCCGCCAGGGCTTGATCCCCTCCTGCCGGTGCTCCAGCGAGACCGCCCCATGAAACCAATCCTCCAGCAAAGGGAGGCTCCTCACGTTCTCCACGTTCTTCCCGCTCTCCACACTCTCCACGTTCCCCACACTCTTCCCGTTCCCCACGCTCTTCACGCGCTCCAGGCTCTCCCCGCTCTCCACACTCTCAACGTTCTCCACACTCTTCACGTTCTTCCCGTTCCCCACACTCTTCCCGCTCTCCAGGCTCTTCCCGCTCTTCACACTCTCCGTTCGCTCCGCGCTCTTCTCGTTCTCCACGTTCCCCACACTCTTCCCGCTCTCCACACTCTCCACGTTCCCCACACTCTTCCCGTTCCCCACACTCTTCCCGCTCTTCACACTCTCCGTTCGCTCCGCACTTTTCCTGCTCTCCACACTCTCCACGTTCCCCACGCTCTTCACGCCCTTAACACTCTTCACATTCTCCGCGCCGCTCACTGCGCCTGCCCCGCATCCTGCTCCGCCGCCCCCGGAACGAAATTCTCCCCGAGCCACACATCCTGCTCCAGCAGTCGCTGCTGCAGCTCAGGAATCGAGATACTTCGGGAGTCCGTGCCGTCCCGTAGCGCAAGCGTTGCTGCCGTGCCGCAGGCCTGGCCCATCGAGAAGCAGTTCGGCATGACGCGCAGGGAGCCTTGCACCGCCCGGTCCGAGGACACCGAACGTCCCGCCACCCACAGATTGCGGATGCCCACCGGCAGCATCACCCGGTAAGGTACCCCGTGGGAGACGCCCGGCGGCAGATGATTGAAGGTCATATCACTTTTGCTTGTCGCCAGATGAATGTCAATATAGTAAGCATTGCGCGCTATATCGTCAGGAAAAGAACGCGCGGCCACGAAGTCGTCCACAGTCAGCGTATAATCCCCCTGGATACGCCGCGTCTCCCGGATGCCAAGCTGCTCTCCGCTTGCCACCAGATGCGCCTGTTCGAAGCCAGGCACATACTTGCGGAAGAATTCAAGCTGTCGCAGCACCGTCCGGCGGCCTTCAATCGCTCCGCGTGTCAGGTCCTCAGCCTTCGTTCCGTCCACCCCGAACACATGGCCGAAGTTAACGCCGACCAGCTGATCGCTCACCCAGGCCAGGCCGGAGATCGATTTGCGGCCTTCCGGCAGCGCTCCCTCCAGGATGGCCTGCTCCACCGTCCGGTGCAATTGACCTGTATCTCCCGTCTCCGCCAGGAAGCGGTTGAAGCTTGGACGGTCCACATTCGCAAGCAGATAACACATGCTGCCCGGCTGAAGCTCGCCTTCATCGCCTCCCTTCTGGAACGGCACGCCCGACAGGGCAGCAATATCACCGTCCCCGGTGCAGTCGATGATATAACGGCAGCGGATGAAGGATCTCCCGGATTTATTGACAATGATTACACCCTCTATCGTCTGTCCGTCCGGAGAACGCACCACATCGTAGACAAAGGTGTGGAACAGCGGCGTCACACCGCTATCCAGTACCGCATTGTCATAGACGCGCTTCAACACTTCAGGATCAATCGGCACCCAGTCCAGCATCTCGCGGTATTCCTCCTGATAACCCGGATCACAGGCTTGCTTCATCCGCTCCATCAGCTTCAGCCCGAGGCCGCGGATAATCGGCTTGAGCTTGTCCGTATAGGGACAGAAGGCAGGCACCAGCGCCACGGTCCCCATTCCGCCCAGATACCCCCGCTGCTCCACGATCATGGTGCTTGCCCCGCCTTCGGCAGCGGAGATGGCAGCGGCAATCCCTGCCGCCCCGCCGCCGATGACCAACACATCCACCTCGCGGGAGACCGGCACCTCTGCCTGTGGTACTGTAATATGTCCGTAATTCATTGTTATCCTCCTAAAAGTTTTGATAGCGTAGCTTCACCTGAATCCACCTCGCAAAACTCGCTTCGGAAGCATAGGCTTATCTTCAAATTTATTACCCCTTCACCGATCCGGCCGTCACCTGGATGAAGGTCTTATTCGCCAGAACATACGCCAGCAGCATTGGCAGGATGGACAGACAGGCCCCGGCCATCATCAGGTGAATCTGCATCGCGGCCGAAGAGCCATAGCGGAGATTCGCCAGCCCGACCGTCAGTGTCTGCAGCTTCGGATTAGTCATCGTGAAGACCAGCGGCAGAATGTATTCGTTCCAGGCATGCCGGAAGGCGAAGAGTCCAGCCACGCCAAGCCCCGGAGTCAGCAGCGGGAGAATGATGCGGAAGAACGTACGGATGAAGCCGGAACCGTCCACCATCGCAGCCTCGTCAAGCTCACGGGGAATCGCCTTGAAGAAGCCCTGCAGCATGAAGAAGGTGCTGGAATGGGCGCTGATCAGAATCAGAATAACCCCCCACAGCGTAGTATTCAGATGCAGCGCAACCATCAGATCGAACTGCGGGCGCAGGACAATGGCCCCGACTGAAATGAACATCATGGACGCCTGCACCGTGACATAGATCCTTTTTCCCGGAAAATCACGCCGGTCCACCACATAAGCAGCCATCGAGGCCACCAGCAGCGTCCCCACCGTCACCATTACGCTCATAAATGCACTGTTCCAGGTATAGCGGGCGAAATTAGCCTGCTTCCAGGCTTCAGCATAATTGTTGAATTGCAGCTTGGCGGGAAAAAGCGTTCCCCCAGTCATCATCTCGGCCCCGGTCTTCAAGGAACCGGTCAGCGTCATCAGCAGCGGAAACAAGGTCAGGACCGCCGTTGCCAGCAGGAAAAGCCACATCAGTGTCCGGGTTACGATTCTCCCGGCAGTACCGGGCGTCCGGTCCACCGTCTGCGGCCGCCCTCCGGGCTGCTTGGATATCACAGATTCGTTCATATGGATAAGCCTCCTAATACACCTTGTTCATTTTGCGGCTGAAGAAGAAATACAGGCCGGTTACCGCTCCGACAATCACAGCGGTGGCGAAGCCCACGGCGCTGCCGTAACCGAGCTGCTGCGTTACCGGTGAACCGGTGGATACAGGGAATAGCAGCTTGTAGAGATAGAGATACATGACTTCCGTTTTGCCGATCGGTCCGCCTTCGGTGATGACCATGATGCTCTCATAGCCCTTCAGTGAAGCGATAATCGCCAGCATAATGACCATCTGGGCTACCGGAGCCAGCATCGGAAGCGTAATATTCCAGAAGCGTCTTCCGGCGTTCGCTCCGTCGATGGACGCGCTCTCGTACAGGTCCTGCGGAATGCTCTGCAACCCGGCGAGAAAGAGCAGCATATAGTTCCCGACGGCACCCCATACGGCCACAAGAATAACCGTCAGCATGGCGTGCTTCGGACCGAGCCAGTCGACCGGCTGGGAGACGAGATGCAGCTTCATCAGAACTGTGTTAACCATGCCGTTATAGGAATTGAAGATGTTATAAAAAACAACAGAGATCACTGCGGTACTTATAACCGTCGGCATGAAATAAATGCCCCGGAGCAGATTCGACCCGCGCAGTCTGCCGTTGAGAATAACAGCCAGCAGCAGGGACAGCGGCAGGGTCAGCAGCAGCTTCCCTCCGGCAAAAACGAAGGTATTGCCGACCGATTCCCAGAACAGGGTATCCCGCAGCAGCCGGCTGAAATTGTCCAGCCCGGTAAACAGCGCCTCGCCGTATCCGGCATAATCATAGAACATATAGCGCAGCATCCAGATCAGAGGATAGATGCCGAGCGTGAGTGTCAGAATGATGCTCGGTGCCAGGAACAGGGAATTCTCCCCAAGTCTTTTCCATTTGTAAATCATAATTAGTCTCCTTCAGGGAAAGCAAAGGGGCTGATCCGGGAATCCCGTACAAGCCCCTGTGTAACCCGTTATTCTCCCTGCGGCTTCATTGGATCAAAGGCCGGGTCCGGTGTAACGGTAACCTCACCCTTCTCCACTGCTTTGGACAATGCGTCATTGTATCTTGTATTCAGATCAGCAGCAATGGCCTTGGCATCCCCGCCCGAGAGCATATACTTGAAGAAAGCATCCGCATAGGTAGAGCCTTCCGGCGTGACGTTCGGCACAGCAGGCCAGAGCGAGTCATGCTCACCGACCAGGAAGCCTTCCATACCGCCAATTTCCGGCTTTTTGGCCTGCTCCACAATACTCGGCACTACAGCAATCCCGAAGCCCTTCTCATGATACGTCTTCAGAATATCGTCGCCGTACATGTACTGCATGAATTTCCAGGCGGCCTCCTGATGTGCCGATTTCGCGCTGATCCCGAGCCAGGTGCCGGCGGATACGATCTCCGAGGTTCCCTTAATCTGCCCGTCCAGCGTAGGGGCCAGGGCACCTGCCCAGTTGATTTCTGTCGGGAACTGGTCCTGGTATACGCCGGGCTCCGTCGAGAAGCTGAGGTACATGCCGATTTTGCCTGCGGCAAATTGGGCGCGCAGCGGGTCGATATCCAGTGTCTCCGCCCCCGGCAGAATACTTCTGTCTTCGTACATCTGCTTGAAATACTCGATAACCTGAGAGTAAGGCGCGAAGTCGAACTGGCCTGTCTTCAGGTCAAAGCCAAGGCCCTGGTAGCCGCTCAAGGAGAGAATCTCGCGGATCGAACGGTCAAAGGCCGCCTTCGGGCTTTTGAAGTTCAGCGCGAAGCCGTATATGCCCTCGGCTTTGCCGGCTTCAGTGATTTTTTTGGCATCATCGACCATTTCCTGCAACGATACCGGAGGATTCGCGATGCCTGCTTTGTCAAAGAGATCCTTATTGTAGATCAGACGCAGGGTGAGGCCGGTATTGGCCAAGGAATACACTTTGCCGTCAAAACGGTTGACATTATCGATCAGCAGGCTGCCGAATTTCGTTTTGATCTCGTCGGTCAGGTAATCGTCAATCGGAGCCAGATAGCCTTTTTTGACAAATTCGGGGGTGTTGCCGCTCTTCAAACGCAGGATATCCGGTGCCTGGTTGCTGGTGAAGGCAATGTCAACGCTCTGCGCGTAATTCTCAGACATGACTGTCAGTTCCACCTGGATATTCTCGCCGTTCGTCTCATTGAACTTGTTGATCAGTTCCTTGATATATTCCTGGTCATGACGGTCATCCGTCCAGTACTTAAGCTGTACCGGCTCGCCTGTTTCTGCTGCGGCCGAAGCTGTCGGACTCGCTGTTGCCGCTCCGGATGTTCCCTCTGCCGCACCGCCGCTCTTGTTATTGTTCCCGTTCCCGCCGCAGCCGGCGATTCCGGCGGCCAGCATGAGGCTCAGGCTGAGGCCCAACCATTTTTTCTGCATACGTTCTACCCCTTTGATTGACATTTGTATTGTGAGCTCGTTCTCTATTATAGGCCACCCCTCCCGCAAAAGGAGTGCGGCAGACTCACTCTTGAGGGACAGAATTCTATTCTTTGCGGCAGGCGGCAGCGGCCGGGCTCTCCCGTTACAGCAGGATGCCGTTCTCATCAAATGTCCGGATATACTCCAATAATTCCGCAAAATGGACCCAAGCGATACCCGCCTTTTGATCTGCAGCGCCATAAGACATGATTAGATCCTCCCCCACGACAATACCACCCGTGGTAAACAGACAAGGCGTAGGGTAATCCTCCGGCATCTCCCAATCCCGCTCGGCATACATCAGACGGTCAGAGCACCGGTGAATGATAACCGGAAAATCATTGTCCTGCTCCTTGAGGATCATGAAGGACTGGGTATAGCCAAACTGCACATTTTTCTTCGCGTGATAAGCCACCAGCCACTCCTGATCCCCCAAGGCGATCGGCGGCCAGCTTGCCCCCACTCGATCCTCCTCCCAATCAAACAGCGGACTGGCCAGCAGCCGGTGGACTGCCGCAGGTGAAGCGAAATCCGCAATCGATTCCGCCGCCGCCAGATAAATGGATGGCTTGCCCGCCTGGCCCCCGCCTGCAAAGGGTAGGACATTCATCGGCCGATGCAGCATCACATATTGCCATTTACCTGCAATCCTCATCTTCCCGGGAAACAGGAACACATCACGGTTATCGCTGACATGCCCCTCGGTAAGCGGGCCTACGTACCCGAAAGCGTCTTCATATTCCCCTTCCTTCAGCTTGGCTAAATTCAGCTTGTACAGAACGCTGACCGTATCATTCGCCCGGGCTGATTGAATGAACGGGTCCGAACCCTCTCCGGCAAAAATCCAATCCGGCACGTATTCAAAGCGCGTCTGGACCGGAGGCTGCTGGCTGCTAAGCCAGTAAGGGCCAGGGGGAAACGCCCGGCAGGCCACCGTGACATACAGCTCGTTCCCGACATAGAAGATACGGGGGTCCTCCACACAGCCGTTGGCATAATTCCGCACTCTTTGTCCGTAAATGTCCGTAATGTACAATTCATGTTCTTCATACCCGAGGGCCGGAGCAAGAGCAGGTCTTGAAAAGTCTGCTTCCCAGGTCTCTCCCCCATCCCTGCTCCGCGCATATCCCAAAAAAATCGGATAGGGATCATGGCAGCCCTCTCTTCTCTTCTGCGGCCACGGGCCCGTTGCCCGAAACAGCATATGAATGTCATTCGAGTCAGGGTCCTGGATGATTGCCGGATTCAGAACCATTTTGTCCGCCCAGTCACAGCCTGGTACAGGTTCAAGCGCCGGTTTGTCCAAATAGCGAAATTGTGGTTTCATAGTTCCTCCTGGTTTACCTCCTGAGGTTGAGGTCAGGGGCAGATTCCGTTTTCAGCAAACAACTTATCATAGGCCATCCGCGAATTCAAAAGACTTTTCTCCTGAAACCCGCCTTCCGGGCAAAACAGTAAGATCCGTCAAATGAAACAGGAAGATCCATCATTCACGCGGGTCCGGGCAGCGGCTTATAATCATTTTTGCAGGCAAAATCGTTACCAAGGAGGAGGGTACGCCGGATGAAACAATATGATCTTGTCATATACGGCGGAACGGCTGCAGGCATTACAGCGGCTGTCCAGGCATCTATTATGGGCAAAAGTGCGGTAGTCATCGAGCCGAGCCGGAGAATTGGGGGCATGACCACCGGAGGGCTGGGTGATACGGATGTAGGAATGAAAGAGGCAGTCGGCGGCTTATCTCTGGAATTCTACCAGCGGATCGCGCGGAAATATGCGCAGGACCGGGCTTGCTGGCTGTTCGAGCCTAAGGTTGCGCTTGAGGTGCTGCAGGACTGGGTTGCGGAGCATAACCTTGAAGTCGTCTGCGGGGAAATGCTGGAGCTTAAGAATGGGGTGACCCGGCAAGGCTCAAGAATCACGTCCATTACGATGGAATCCGGGAAGGTCTATCACGGCAAAATGTTCATTGACGCCTCTTATGAGGGAGACCTGATGGGCCATTCCGGTGTGTCTTATGTGGTCGGCCGGGAGCCGAACGCACAGTATGGGGAGACATTAAACGGCATTCAGCCCGGCCCTGAACTGAACGAGCTCCCTCCGGGAATTGACCCCTATGTCATTAAAGGAATGCCTTCGAGCGGACTACTCCCGCGTGTAAATGCGGACCGTGGCGGCGATGCCGGCGAGGGAGACCGTAAGCTGCAAGCCTATAACTTCCGCATGTGTCTGACAGACAATCCGGGCAATCGCCTGATGATCAGCAAGCCTGAGGGCTATAACGAAGCCGATTATGAGCTTCTGTTCCGGGCCATTGAGCAGGGGCAGCGCTCACGCTTCTTCAAGCTGAACCGGGTCACTGCGGACAAGACCGATTCCAATAACAATAGCGGCATTTCTACGGATTATAACGGCATGAACCACAGTTATCCAGAGGCGGATTATGCGGCGCGGGACAAGATATGGGAGGCCCACCGCATCTACCAGCAGGGGGTTGTCTGGACGATCCAGAACCATCCGCGGGTGCCGGAGGAGATCCGGGAGGCCTACAAGCCGTGGGGCCTGCCACTCGATGAATTCGAGGACAGCGGCCACTGGCCGTCCCAGCTCTACATCCGGGAATCGCGCAGAATGACTGGAGATTATGTAGTGACAGAGCATGATGTAAGGCGGGAGCACCCGGTGCCGGACTCCGCCGGGATGGGCTCCTTCGCCATGGACTCGCATCATACCCAATACTATGTGAACGAAGACGGGCATGTCAGCACGGAGGGCGGATTCTATATCCGGTTGGCCGAGCCTTATCCGATCAGCTACCGGGCGATGGTGCCGAAACGCAGCGAATGCACCAACCTGATCGTACCGGTCTGCTTGTCGGCCACTCATGCGGCCTACGGCTCCATCCGGATGGAGCCGGTCTTCATGATTCTGGGTCAATCGGCGGCAGCCGCTGCTGTACTGGCGCTTGAGGGGGACGGCATGGTTCAGGATGTGGAGTATGGACAGCTGCAAGCGGTACTGCTTGAGTTCAATCAGGTGCTGTACACCACCGGACTCAGCCGGGGTTGAACCGGAAGCCGAAGCTGCGCCGGTACTCTCCCGGGGGAGCGCCATACCGTTCCCGGAACATCCGGCAGAAATGGGCGTAGCTCTGGAAGCCCGCATTGTCGGCAACCTGCTCCAGTGACAGTGTGCTGTAGAGCACCTGCTGCTCGGCAGACTTCAGCCTGACATCAATGCAGTAGGCGAACGGCGATTGGCCAAAGGCGGCTTTGAACAAGGAGGAAGCGCGGGAGATGCTTAACCCGGCGGAGGCGGAGATCTGCTCCAGGCTGAGCGGTTCATGGGCATGATTGTCAATGAACTGCTTCAGCCTGTAGGCGGTCTCCGCCCCTTTGGTGCGCCGCCGTGCCTGAACGATCTGCTCCAGCGTCAGGCAGAACGTTCTAAGCAGATAATCCATCAGCTCCTCCTGATGCTGCATTACTTTCCTCTTCTCGCCGGCAATATGCTTCCATAAGGTAATGACCGTATCGTCGAAGCCGATATTCGTCCGGGCCGGCAGCCTGCGGTCCTGCCACCAGGAGTCCAGCCACTCCCCTTTGCCGATCAGGAAATAATCCGAGGCGGGCTGAACTCCCCCAGAGCCTGGAGCGCTGCGGGGCTGTACGATCAGCTCATACGGCTGATCCGGAGCATAGATCAGCAGATCCCCGGGGATGATCGTCTCGTATTTTCCGTCTACCAGAGCACGGCAGGTCCCTTCCATCTGAAGTCTGAAGAGATAGAAGGATAAGCCGTCCTGATACTGAACGGAGTGAGGCTGGGTATGTGTGAAATAGTTGGCATACAGGATGCTGCACCGGTGCGGATCGGACGCTGTCAATGGTAGGGCTCCTCCTGGCGGTCCGGGTGGTACCCCGCCCTGAACTCCGACGGTGTCTGCCCGGTGATCTTCTTGAACATCTCGCTGAAGTATCTGCGCTCCTCATACCCCACAGCGAAGGCCACCTCCTGAACCTGTGCCCCTTCCACCAGCAGCAGCTTGGCTCTGTGAATTCGCTCTGCGGTGATATACTGGGTAACGGTCACTCCGTTCACCTTCTTGAACAGGCTGGAGAAGTAGCTGGTGCTGAGATGTACATGGGCCGCACATTCACCGACCGTGATATCCTCGGACAAGCGGCTTTTAATATATTCTATCGCTTCATAAATCACCTTCTGCCCTTCGGACAGACTGCTCCTGCGAACCAGGGCAGCCCCCTCTGTACACAGATCCAGCAGCATCCGCTGGAGAGTAGCAAGCGGCAGCCCCGCTGTTCCCTGCACCGCCCGGAACCGCTGGATCAGCGGCTGAATCTCCCCGTACGGAACCAGCTCATAGAAGGTGCGGATCGCTGATGCGGCCAGCTCCTCATACAGAACGAGCAGATAATCGGGATTATGCCCGGAGCTCAGACTCTGCAACGTTTCTGAAATGGCTGACAGAATTGCGCCTGTCCGGCTGACATTGCCGGAGCGCAGTGCCAGCAGCAGCTCGTCCTTGTACTCCAGTGCCAGCGGCTCCTGGCTTCCGTTCTGGTGAACATCATCATACATAATGGCCGCGTTGCCTCCGGTGAACAAATGGTGGGCCAGCGCCCGGTGCGCCTGGCGGTAGGAATCCGGCAGCTCGCTGGTCTCCTCCACCCGGCCACCGACTCCGGCCGACACCGTGAACTTGGTATACCGTTCAATGTTCTTGCAGCAGCGCTCGGCAATCTCGACCGCACTGGCCGGACCACAGTCATTCATCACCGCAAGATAGCGGTTATGCTTGGCCCGGAACACCGCGCAGCGCGTATGCCCGGCAATGGTCTCCTGGGTGATATTCAGCAGGGAGAAGCGGATCAGCTCCACCTCGCGGATCGACAGCTCTGCCGCCCGCTCCTGAAAGTGATCGATCTCCAGCAGCATCACCACGAACCCCTTGGGGTTCAGATCGATGCCTAAGAATTCCCAGCGCGCCTTCGCCTGCTCCCACGACGTTCGGTGGCTGACCAGCAGGGCGAAATATTCCTGCCGCAGCACCGGCAGACTCTCCCGCAGCTTGCTCTCCATCTCCCGGAGCGTATCCAGCCTGGAACGCTGCTCCATAATCTCCGCCTTTGCCCGCAGCACCGCCTTCATGATCTCCTCTTCCGTGAACGGCTTGACGACGAAGTCGAATGCGCCGAGTTGTACCGCCTGCTGTGCATATTCAAAGTCGGCATATCCGCTGACCAGAATGATTTTACAGTCCCGGTGATGCTCCAGTACGGCACGCAGCATGGCCAGCCCGTCCATCCTTGGCATACGGATATCCGTAATGACCAGATCCGGGCGCAGCTCCGCGATCAGGTCCAGCCCATCCTCCCCATTGGCCGCGGTCCCTGCCACCCGGATGCCGTGCTCCGCCCAGTTCATGCAGGTCAGGCCTTCTACCACGCTTTTAATATCATCAATGATACAGAGGGTTACGCTATGATCGTCCATCCTGATGCTCCTCCCGTTTGGGTAAAGATATAATAACCGCCGTCCCCCGGCCCGGCCCGCTGTCCACCCGTAATGCTGCACTGTCCCCATAGTAGAGCTGCAGCCTGCGGATCAGATTGGATACGGCATAGCCCTTCTCCGATTCCCGCCGGAACAATGCACGGACCGCCTCCTCGTCCATACCAGCTCCATTGTCGCTGACCTTGATACACCAGCGCGCTCCCTCATCGAAGACTTCGAGATCAATTATCCCCCCGCTCTCCCGGTTGCGGAAGCCATGCAGAATGCTATTCTCCACCAGCGGCTGCAGCAGAATGCGCGGAATCGGGAGGGTAACCAGCGCTTCATCCTCGACATAAATCTCATAACGGAACAGCCCTTCATAGCAGCTGCATTGCAGTTCCAGATACATGCGGACATGCTCCAGTTCCTTAGACAGCGTAGTGATCTCCTGCCCCTTGTTCAGCCCGAGCTGGAACAGCCGGGACAGCGACATGACCATGCTCTGCGACTGCTTCACCTGCTTCAGATTCAGCTTCCAGTAGATCGTATTCAGCGTATTGTACAGGAAATGAGGGTCCATCTGCGCCGACAAGGCCTTGATCTCTGCCGAGCGCTTATTGGTCTGTGCCTGTGTGACCTCTCCGATCAGCACTACGATCTGCTCCAGCATCTGGTTGAACCGCATCCCGACCTGGGCCAGCTCGTCTCCGCCCCCGCTCTCGAATCTTGCCGTCAGATCATTGCTCTCCACCCGCTTCATCACCTTCATCAGACCTTGCAGCGGACGCAGCAGATAACGGGTAAAAGCTCCTGATACCATCATGGTAACAGTGAAGGCGAAGAGGGCTACCACCACGAGCAGCCATTTCACATAGATCATATCCTTCAGCACACCAGACTTGGACTGGATCGTGGTCATCGTCCAATCAGCAATACCCAGATGCGCATAGTTCAGCAGATACGATTCGCCGCCCAGCTTGAAGGTATTGCTGAGATTCCGGCTGCTGCTGATCATGCCGGTCAGATCACTGCCCTCCACCGCCTGCAGAACGAGCGGGTCCTTCACAGAATAGACGGGGCTGCCTGCCGCGTTCAGCAGGAAGCTGCGTGCCCCTCCGCCGGTATCCCCGCTCACTAGCTTGCGGAAGCCGTCTTCACGGATGTTGACGATAATATAGACCCCGCGGACCGCTGTATCAAATATAGGCTCCAGAATCAGTGAAATAACCCGTTCCTTCCCGGAGAAGAGCATGTCCTCATGGCCTTCAACCCATGTATTCTTCTTCTCCTGTTCGATCCGCTCATATAGTAAGGTATCCTTGAACTCCGTCAGACGGTTCCGGTTCATCGAGGAAGGGTAGAACTCCCCGATCGGCGTGGACACATAGATCGAATGGATCAGCGGCTCCGCAATCCGCGCTTGTGAGAAAACGTTATCAAGATCATTCAGATGAGTATAATACCGGCCTGTATCCCCGGTGACGACATCCCGCATCATATCGTGAAAAGGCTGGCTGATCATGAAGGTCATCATAATCAGCATCAGCTTGTTCAGCTTCTCATCGATGATCTGCGCTGATTTGACAACGTTATCCTGGGTAAGCTTCAGCGCATTCTTCTCCAGAGTCGCCGCCGAGATGGAATACGACAATCCCCCGGTCATCAGTACGGAGAGGAGGATCACGGCTAAGAATGCAGTTTTTAATTTGCTGCGGAATGATTGCTTCCGGAAATAGTTCAAGTCGTTCACGCCTTCCTGTGTGCAGATGCCCTGCTCTTCGATTATGTCACCTGAACGTCCGGTCCGACAATACGCAGCGCACGAAATAGTGAATTCACCGTATGCGGAGCATGGATCTACCGTATGTACAGGGCAACCCGCCGCCTCCCTCTCCGCCTGCACCAAATAGCCTGTTTGAATTCCGGCAGGCACCGGCTTCAAACAGGCTATATTAAGTATGGCTATGAATATCTCACTGGTTGCAGAACACCAGGAGGAGTATGCGCCATCAGGACTCCGGCTTACTGTGCTTCAGCAAAGCCAATATGTTATTGAGCAGATGCACCTTACGGATGGGCTTGATAATGATGGAGGAAAACTGCGCTTTGGTCTCCTCGTCCAGATTCGTCCCCAGGGGAGCAAGCAGAATAACGGGCAGCTTCCTGCCCGGAACAAGCTGACGCATGTGCTTGGCAAGCTCTGTGGCTTCTGTCCCCGCAATATCCTTATCCATAAGGATTAGATCATAATCGTTATTGGCCGCCAGAAGCTCCAGGGCCTCTCCGGCAGTCCGGGCAGAAGACACTGCCACGCTCCAGTCCTCAAGTACCGAAGAGATGACATCCAGACTGGTCTGATTATCATCCACAACCAGAATCTTAATTGCGTCAAGCACATCCTTCTCAAAGGGAATCGAGGGCAGGCTTGTATATTTCTCAAGATACAGCGTGACCTCCAGCTTCGTCCCTGTCCCTTCCTGGCTTTCCGCTGAGATCTCTCCCCCCATCAGCTCCACCAGCTGTTTACAGATGGCCAGCCCCAGTCCGGTACCTCCGTAATGATGCAGCTCGCTGCTCTGGTGAACCTGGGTATATTTGTTGAACAGCAGCTTCAGCTTGTCCTGCGCTATACCTATTCCAGAATCCGTAACCGTGATCCTAATCCCTATTTCTTCACGGTGAACAGGCAAGGATTTCAGCTCAATCAGAATTTCCCCGGCGTGGGTGAACTTCAGGGCGTTGCTTACGATATTCATGATGATCTGGCGTATCTTGGGGGCATCCCCCAGAACATACAGGGGAATCTCCGAATCCACATTCAGAATAACCTCCAGGTTTTTCTCAAAAGCCTTGGTGGAGAACAGATAGACGCTCTCTTCCAGTGCGGTGATAATATCGAACGGTTCCTTTTCAATGAGCAGCTTGCCCGCTTCCATCTTGCTGAAATCCAGAACATCGTTCAGGAATTGCAGCAGCTTGGCATTGCTCGATTCAATGATCTCCATGTAATACTGCTGCTGCTCGTTCATCTCAGTCGTCATCATCAGATCGGTCATGCCGATAATGCCGTTCATCGGGGTGCGGATTTCATGGCTGAGCATGGCGAACAGATCCATTTTCGTTTGTCTCCGCTGTTCCAAATCTTCAAGCTTCCGTTCCAAGTTCATAATATAGGTGAAAAAATAAGCCATAGCCCTTAAGAGGTCCAGGTCTTCCTTCGTATGCCGCCCGGCAGCAGGGTCCAGCAGGCAGATCGTTCCCAGAGATTCGCCATCCTCGGTAAGCAGAGGAACGCCAATGAATGAATGTACTCCCTGTGTGTGTATGAAGTCAAGTGCAGGGGACGCGGGCTGTTTATGCGTATCAGAGACCAGTAACGGTCCATTGTCATTCAGAAGGATCAGACTGCCAATAGAATCAAACAACACAGATCCCTGTGTATCCGGCCCCAACAGCTCTTCCCGGTTGAACACCCGCAGCAGGGGATCTGAGCTTACACCATGCACCGAAATCAGAATCGTGTTTGACTTGAAAAGTTGGCTTAACAGCTCTATCATCCGGTCTGCGGCATCCTCTATATTGCGAATCGCCGAACTGCCGGTATCGTTCATCTCCATCGTCGTTCCAGAACCCCATTTCCAAAACCTAAATATGTTACCATAAACATGACTGGTCCTTATCATAACAGAAAAAACACAGCAACAACCTGCAAAATTCACAAAAATAGGCTGAGGAAGGAATTGGATGGGATGAAAAAGATACTTCGTTACTCCTGCAGGGATTCTGTGGTCCTCTTCGCTCCGGTGTGGGCCAGCTGGACTTTATTGATCAGACGCTTATACCGATCCTGGTCTTCCGCTGAAGCGTGCGGCCGGAATTGCTCGAATAATCTTACACAGCGGATCACACAGGCTATGCTGCCAAGTGCGGCGGAAGCCTCCAGGCTCCCGAAGATATAACGTATCCCCTGCTCTATCTTCTCTGCTTTGAGAGAGTACAGCGCCAGCTCATAGAGCAGTACCGGATATTGCTCCGGCGTCTCCCTGCCCGGAGTTCCTTCGGCTTGCCCGAGCGCCGTTCCCTCCGGCACAAGCAGCGGCTGGAAGCGGCTGATAAGCTCATCTACCTTCCAGCCATACCGGTTAGCCGCTTGAACTGCCTTAAGCAGCCCGTCCAGCAGTCCAAGCCCGGGGGTGCCGATAGATTCCATCACCTCGGGAAGAGCCTCCAGCTCACCGCACATCAGGCGGTATAGAGACTTGTAGACTGTCCCCAGCCTGCTGAACTGCGCCCGGATCTGCTGAACCTCTTCCGATTCCTCGACAATCCAGCTCATTTCAGTGTAAAGGCCCACATATTCCAGCGCCCGCTCATATTCACCGGATTCCTCGCATACCTTGGATTGCAGCCAGTAAGCATACAGTATATAGAAGCAAAGAGGTCTGGGCGCCTGCCTCAGCTCCTTCTTCTTTTTCGTTTTGTAGAATCTGATTTCGTACTGGATAGATGTCTTATGACGGAGCTCCTCTGCCAGTAATCTGGCCTTCTCCCAGTGCTGTAGAGCAATATAGATATCCGCCAGCTGCCGAAGCGCTTCCAACTGGTCTATTTCCTCCAGGCGCTCTACAAAATATTCAAACCGGGTCGCCGCACGAAAATCCGCCTCCGGGCTCTGCCCGATCCGGATCATGAACAGCCGGTACTGACACAGGGCCAGCCGCTCCGAATGCTGATATTTCTCAGTGTCGGCTACCCCTTCATACAGCAGAGCCGCTGCCTGAAGCTTGCCTTGCCCGTAGAATTCCTCCGCCGTATCGAACAGGAGCGGGGCATATGTAATATTGTCCATGATGATTTGAACCACCTGCCGGATACACTCCAGCTTGTCCAGCTCCGCACAGCGGTGCAGGAAGGGTCCCAGCCGCCGCCAGTCGGGTGCGGAATGTACGACACATTCATCTATATATAACTCATAAAATGTTCCTTCAGGAAGCCCCATTCCGGCGGTAATCCGGTCCAGCTGCTGCATGGCAATAGGACGGTTACCATTAATAATGCTGCTGAGCGTTCCCGAATTGACACCGGAGATTCCTGCGAACTGATTGATTGTCTGGCCTTCTTTTTTAAGAAAAGCAGCCAGTTCTGTTTGAATTGTAGTGTGCTGTTGCAAACCAATACCGCCCCTCAAGAACCAGATATTCTAGTAAAAATCCAGATATTCCTATATCATAAATCCCTTAATTAGGCAGGTCAATCTGGTTTGAACGGTTCAAAAGAGGTTGACAAAGACGGAATATTTGTTATATATACCCAGTTAAAAAATCTTTTGCAACATTTCTGCTGATCCAACGTTTATTAGGGTATAAACAAGTTTGAGAATATTCCGGCAGGGTAAATAAAGAGTGTAGACTCACGCCGTGTAAGATTACGCCAAGGGGGAAATTCATAATGTTAAAAAACAAAAACGTCTACCTGCTTCCTGTTCTGGTCCTGTTGTTCCTTTCCCTCGTGACTACGGCAAGCACAACCATAAAAACCGCTGATGCTAAGAGCGAGGGGTCAACCCAGCATCTGACGGTGTATATACATTCCTTAGAGAATCATAACGGTCAGACGACCCTTACCGGGGATGAGATCGAATGGTATGAAGGCGCAGCAGCCGACGCGGTCTTCGCCCAGCGGGAGCCGGAATCCGCAGCCGAAATCGGCGGTGCCCCGGACGGTTACTATATCGTGAACGACAGCGACACGCTGACCACTTATACGGTAGCCCCGGATGCCAAGGTCACCATGCAGATCTATGACCGCACCGGCAAGCTCGAAGACCTGGATACGAACTGGAACGAGTCGCTCACTTTGGAGAAGTTCATTCATGAATTCGCCAAGACGGATGTATTCGATCTAAGCGGTTCGCCTTATCACCTCACGATCAAGGATGGCCAGATTGTATCGATCGTGCAGCAGTACACTCCATAAGGAGCTGCTATCTTAATCCCTTCCATAAAATAACCTCAAGCCACAGCCTGTTGCCCAGCAGCGGTTGTGGCTTTTTTGCGTCTAATCTCTCTCCCCAATCTAACCTTTTCACACATATTCAATCCTATCACTATTTACCCGCAAGCCCTTTATCTATAAGCTTAAATATAGGATATTCATCCAGCAGTAACCCTACAGAATCCATAGGAATGAGGATACAAAATGACAATTACACCCCATCAGCCTCTGGCGGCCCCGATTCAGGGTAAGCCCTTGTACGAGGAATACCGCATGGACCAGGTCCGTGTGTCCGATCCGTATATCGCGAACGCCTTTGCCAAGGAGATCGAATATCTGACCAGCTATGATCCAGACCGCCTGCTGGCGGGCTTCCGCGAGAACCGGGGACTGCCGAAGCGTGCCGACAAATATCCCGGCTGGGAGAACACAGAGATCCGCGGACACACGCTGGGCCACTATCTGTCGGCGCTGTCCCAGGCCTATGCCTGTACGCGGGATGACGCGCTGGCGTTCAGGCTGAACTATCTTCTGGGAGAGCTGGCCCTGTGCCAGCATGAGAGCGGTTACCTGTCCGCGTTCGAGGAACGCCTTTTCGATCATGTAGAGAACAAGCAGCCGGCCTGGGTCCCCTGGTATACGATGCACAAAATCATCGCCGGACTCACCGCGTCCTACTCTGCCACCGGCAGCCAAACGGCCTATGACCTCGCGGATACGCTCGGTGACTGGGTGTACCGCCGCACAGCCTCCTGGTCTGAAGAGGTTCATCAGCGTGTATTATCGGTGGAATACGGCGGGATGAATGACTGCCTGTACGACCTGTACAGAATCACCGGAAAAGCAGGCCATTTAAGCGCCGCACATAGCTTTGACGAGCTGACGCTGTTCACTCCTGTCCATGAGGGCAAGGATATTCTCAAGGGCAAGCACGCCAATACCACGATTCCGAAATTCCTCGGTGCGCTGAACCGTTACCGGACGCTCGGGGAGAGCGAAGCCTTTTATCTGGAAGCGGCGGTGCAGTTCTGGGAGATGGTTGTTCATCATCACAGCTACATCACCGGAGGGAACAGCGAATGGGAGCACTTCGGTGACCCGGATATGCTGGACCGGGAACGCTCCAACTTCACAGCGGAGACCTGCAACACCTACAATATGCTCAAGCTGACCCGCGAGCTGTTCAAAATCACGGGCGATATCCGTTACGCCGACTTCTACGAGAACACCTACCTGAATGCCATTGTGTCCTCACAACACCCGCATACCGGGATGACGATGTATTTCCAGCCGATGGCGACCGGGTATTTCAAGGTCTACAGCTCGCCGTTCGAGCATTTCTGGTGCTGTACGGGAACCGGCATGGAGAGCTTCACCAAGCTGAATGACAGCCTTTATTTCCATGATGCGGACAGCATAGTGGTCAACCAGTACCTCAGTTCTACCCTGGACTCTGCCGCGCACGGCCTGATGCTGATCCAGTCGGCCAATCTGCCTTATAGCGATACTGTAGAGTTCAAAATTTCAGTGATGCAGCCCCAGGCTCAGTCCACCACGCTGAAGCTTCGTCTGCCGGATTGGCTGGCCGGAGAACCCGGGCTTCTATTGAACGGGCAGCCTGTGAACTCAGCGGTCATTGAAGGTTACCTGGTGTCGAGCAGAGTATGGGAAGACGGCGACACGCTTCAGCTCAAGCTTCCGATGAAGCTGACACATTTCAGCCTGCCGGATGCCCGCCAGGTGGTCGCATTCAAGTATGGGCCCGTGGTGCTGAGTGCCGCTCTGGGCCAGAGTGACCTGTCGGTGTCTGCTACAGGCGTTGCAGTAAGTGTCCCGACCCGCAACATGCTGGTGAAGGACTTCATCACCACGGTGAACGAGAGCCCGCAGGAGTGGCTGGCGCAGCTTGCGGACCGCGTAGTCCGGCTGGAGCAGGAAGAACTGGCCTTTGCACTGCGGGGAACGGATGAGGAGCAGCGGCTGGTCTTCACCCCGCATTATAAGCAGCATAGTGAGCGTTACGGCATCTACTGGCGTCTGGTGGAGGCGGATTCGGCTGAGCTGCAGAAGCATATTTTACAAGGGAAAATCCGGCAGCGTGTGCAAGACGCTACACTGGACAGCCTGCCTGTCGGCAATGACCAGTATGAGCTGGAGCATGGCATTGAGGGAGAGAACACCTCCGTAGCCACATGGGACGGATATAACATCCGCAAAGCGGAGAACGGCGGCTGGTTCAGCTACCGGATGAAGGTGGCGCCGCGTACAGACAACTACCTCTCGGTTACTTATTTCTCAGGAAATAATGGTAAGAAAATAGCGATTTATGTAGACGGGGAGCGGATTGCGAGCGAGGTGCTGCATACGGATGAAGCCCGCAGCTTCTACGAGTGTAGTTATCTGATTCCTGCTGAAGCGGTTGGCGGCAAGACTGAGGTGGAAGTCAAATTCGTGGTTCCGGGTAAGGAGAATGGCATCTTCGACCTGCTGCGCATGATGACCGGGTATGATCACAATACCGGACTGCGCCAGCTTGCCTTCAGTGAAGGAACGCTGTCTACCTCCTTCAGCGGCGGGATAACCACGTATAGCCTGAGCGTTCCGCAAGCTGCGAGCCGTGTACAGTTGAATGTTTCACCACACCATCACAATGCCCTGGTCTATGCAGACGGGATTCTGATTGAGGATTCACTCCCGCGCGAGATCAAGCTGCCACATAGCCGCACTGAGGTGAAGCTCACGGTTAAGGCGGAGGATCATGTTACGGTGCAGGAATATAAGCTTCAGATTGTGAAAGAATAACAGTTGGCATAATGCAATACACTGTTCCACTCAAGGGTTATCTCGGATGCAGCTTCTGCTGTATTCAAGATAACCCTTATTTGATATGGTAATAGGATAAGACTATTTCCACAACGAGGGGGATTATGACATGACTGCATTCACACTGCTGGTAGATAAGCCGGTACATCTGGAGATGACCGGCAAATTCGTGGCCCCCTCGGCGGAGTGGATTCACTTAAGCCGGATTTTACAGGATTATGAGCTGATAGTTATGACCGAAGGCGTGCTCTACCTGGCGGGTGACAACCAGCAGTTCGTCGTCTCCAAAGGCGAGTTCCTGCTCCTGCCTCCGCTTACCAGACAATACGGGTACAAGTCTTCAGACTGTAGCTTTTATTGGCTGCATTTTCATGCTGCGAACGGTAGTCAGACTGCGGGCCCCCCTCCGTCAAACGGCGACAAGGAAGAATATGTAATTCACCTGCCTCAATACGGAACCCTGCGGAATGTCGAGAAAATCATCGTCATGATGAAGCAGCTCCAGGACTCGGTGCGGAGCTACAATCAGACGGTGCTGGGCAACTATATGTCTACCGTTATTCTGTGCGAGCTGTACAGCCAGACCCTGCCAACCGATGCCGATCCGTTCAAAAGAACCAAGCAGGAGCAGCTCTACAACGATATTCTAGATTACATCAAATGGAGCCGCAGCGAGCATATTAAGGTATCACAGATCGCCGCCTATTTCGGCTATAACGAGAAGTATCTCTCCCATCTGTTCACCGTCATCTCCGGGATCTCCCTGAAGCAATATATTCTGCAGCAGAAGATGGAGCTGGCGAAATTCCTGCTGACCGACACCAACCAGAACGTCAGCGAAGTGTCATTGCAGCTAGGCTATAAGGATTGCCATAATTTCATGAAATCGTTCAAAAAAATTGTCGGCCTCACTCCCACCGAGTTCCGCAACGCTTATGCCAAGCGCCTGCTGTTCTATGAATGAGCGTGAGAGCATCCGCCAGCTCCTGCCTATTCTTCGTTCCCTCCACAGCCTACCCAGAGACTAACGATTTCTCTGGAATAGGCTGTGGATATTTTTTTGAGAGCATAATGAACTTTCCGGGCCGCTACGCACTCTTATCTGTGAAAGGGGTGAGCACATGAATATAAGCCGTCTTGTCAGAGCCGCACAGCGCGGTAACAAAGAAGCATTATTAGAACTAATCCTAGCCGAACAGGACGCTTATTATCGTCTTGCCTATAGCTACATGAGGAATGAGCATGACGCGATGGATGTAATGGAGGATATGATCGTCACGCTCTATGAGAAGCTGGAACAACTGAAGAAGCGCGAGGCCTTCTACAGCTGGAGCAAAACCATTCTGGTCAACCGCTGCAAAACGGTCCTCCGCAACCAGAACCGGTTCGTTCCCCTGGAGGAGGACGAGGCGCCGGAGCCTGCAATGGAGGCATGGACTGCAACTAACCCGTACCGCGATACCGAGTCTGAAATGGATCTGTCCGTCCTGCTCGCACATTTGAATCCCCGGCAGCGGGAAGCGATTGAGCTGCGTTATGTCCACGATCTGCCGTATCAGACCATTGCCGATATCACCGAAGCGCCGGTCGGCACGATCAAGTCCAGAATATCGCAGGGAATACAGAAATTAAAAGCTATGATTGGAGGTGACCGTTATGAGAACGATCGAGGAGAGATTACAGGAGCATCAGCAGACCATGACGCCGTCAGAACTTGAAGGCAGATTGCGGAAGGCGCTGGAGCAGGCTCCGGTTAGACGGAAATCACGGGCTGGACGGACACGAACATGGGCCGCCACAGCCGCCGCAGCCATGTTACTGACAGTGGGCGTCTATCAGTATCCGGCGTTAGCCTATTACGGCGGGAAGCTGTTCAGTCAGACTGATCTGAATACAGTGAACTTCACTCAAGTAGTTAAGCAGGGTTACGGACAAGCGGTCAACCAAAGCAAAACACTTAAGGACGGGACCGTCTTCACCGTCAAAGGTGTGATTGCAGACGATAATAATCTGCTGATGCTTTACAGTATACAGCTTCCGGCCGGCCGGGTGTTTGATGAGACGGCCTTCTCGAATTACTCCTTCAATAATATTAAAGGCTTGTTTACTGACTCTGATCCTATCGGAGGCGGCGGAGATTACAGCCCGGACAGGACCCGGTACGAGGGTGTTTACAAATTTGAGCCGGTCAGCCCTTTTTCCAGAAATTTAACCGTGAATTTCAATGCAAAGCTGACAAGCGGAGAACTGGTTCAATTCCCTATCTCTTTCAAATATGATCCGAACCTTGCCATGAAAAGCCTGCTCGTTGCGGATATTGACCAGGCTGTAGCGGTGGATCAGGGAACCGTCTACTATGACACGATTACGGCTTCTCCTACGTCAACCATCGTAAAGGGACATTATAAGATGGATAATGGAGAAAATCCAAGATTCTCTGCTGTAACCAAACTGTATGTGAATGGGACGGAAATGAATTCCCGGTCGATGCGGGGTACGAATTCCAGCAAAAAGGGAACCCCGGAATTTATAATTGAATACGATGTGCTGCCAACAGACAAGCTGCAAAGTGTTGAACTTGTACTGGATAATTTCAGCGGATATCAGAAGGTCGGTCAGCCGATCCCGCTGGCCTCACCCTCAGACCACTCCGTTACAGTCGGCGAGGAGAAGCTCTGGATTCGCAGCGTCTCCCGGACTGCTGACGGCTATGATATTGTGGTCGCCGGGAAGCAGTTCACTATGCTGGATAAGGATACTTTGGCTGTTCAAGCCGGAGGAGCCGCCGTTCCCGTCAGTTCGATATCCGATTCCCGCCCTTGGGATCTCAAGAACGGCAATATCCTGTGGGAGCGCACATATTCCTTCCAGACCACAGAGAAGCCGGAATTCCTGGAGATGGACGGCTTCCACTATATTAAGTTCTATAGACACACTATTCCGGTTCCTCTAGGGGAAAAGTAAGGGCATTCGTGCAGAATAAAGCACTAGCGAACAGCCAGCTCGGAAATCCTGCAAGGAATGCAACAATGCAACTCATTAGACGCCAGTCACGCCAACATCCTGCACAAATTGCAACAATGCGGTTCATTAGAAGCGGCCTATGCGAAACTCCTGCACTAAATGCAACAATGTAGCCCAAACTAGCACCGAATTGATGAAATTCCTGCAAAAAGTGCAGCAATGTGCCTCAGCCAGTAACAAGTGTAGAAAATTCCTGCAATAAGTGCAACAATGTAGCTCAATAGAAGCTGCCAGCGTGGAAGTCCTGCACAAACTGCAACAGCAAGGTACAGTTACAGCCCCACTGTTCCTATATCCTATTGCCGCAGCTCAGCACCAAAAAGTCCCGCTCCCCTTCAAAGGGTTGCGGGACTTTTGGCATTTCATTCTATGCAGCCGATAGCCCACCTTCGGAGCGGCCTTCAACGGAACTCCGCAGTTCAGCGTGCTATCCCACTCTATTCCCGACTGAAATCTGCCCTACTCCCTGCCATCCCTCACCGGCACGCCGAAGTCCGGCGTGCCGTCCGCGTTCCAGCGCAGGCGCTGGGCACGGGTGTGGCGGTTCGGGTCGTAAAGCGGGTCGCCGGTGATCTCCTTATAGCTGCGGGCATGGTAGATCAGTACATCCTCGCCGTTCTCGTCCACTGTGAAGCTGTTATGACCCGGACCGTACTGCCCGTTCTCCTCACTGGTCTGGAACACCGGCTCGGGATGCTTGGTCCAGGATGCGGCGTCCAACAGATCGCTGTCCTCGTCTGCGGTAAGCAGTCCCAGGCAATAGTTATGATCGGTGGCGCTGGCCGAGAAGCTCATGAAGATCCGGCCGCCCCGCTTCAGCACAGCAGCACCTTCGTTTACCTTGAAGCCGATGACCTCCCAAGGATACTCCGGCGTTGAGATCATCGTCTGCGGACCCTTAAGGGTCCAGCCGTTCTCCATGGCCGAGATATACAGATTGGAGTTCCCGTCAATCTCAGGGTCCTTTTGCGCCCATACATAGTAGTGCACGCCCCTATGCTCGAACGTTGTAGCGTCTAGGGCAAAGGATTCCCAGGCGGTTCTCACCTGCCCCTTCTCCGTCCACTCCCCTTCCAGCGGGTTCGCTGATGTATTCTCCAGAGCGTACATCCGGTGGTCGAACAGCCCTTCCTTCGTCTCTGTAGTCCGGGCCGCCGCGAAGTAAATATACCATTTACCATCAATATAATGGATTTCGGGTGCCCAGATATTGGCGCTGAGCGGGCCGCTCTCATATTTGCGCCAGGCAACTACCGGCTGTGTTTCCCGAAGTCCCTCAATCGTTAACGCTCTGCGTACTTCAATCCGGTCGTACTCCGGCACGGAAGCGGTGAAATAGTAATAGCCGTCGGTATGCTTGTATACCCAGGGATCTGCACGCTGTTCGACAAGCGGGTTAGTGTACTCTCTATTTGTATTCATTATGGTTTCTCCTTTGGTCTTGAACTGGTGGCTGGCAGTGCTCAGCCGGTAATCTGATATTCCGGAGGAAGGGTCAGCCCTTCACTCCAGAGATGGCAACAGATTCAATAATTTGCTTTTGGAAAACAAGGAAGATAATTAGCATCGGCAGCAGGGCAATAATCGAAGCCGCCATAATCAGCGGGTAGTCCGTCTGGATCGCATAGGTCGCATTGAAGTTGGCGATAACCAGCTGGAGGGTCTGCTTCTCCGGTGAATTCAGATAGATAATCGGAGACAGGTAGTCGTTCCAGATGCCCATGAACCACAGGATCAGCTGCGCTGCAACCGCCGGCTTGATCAGCGGGAAGGTAATCGAGCTGTACAGGCGGAAGTACGAGCTTCCGTCGATTTTGGCCGCTTCGATAATGGCATTCGGCACACTGCTCAGATACTGCCGCAGGAAGAAGATCATGACGATATTGCCGAACAAGCCCGGCACGATCAGCGGCAGCAGCGTATCAATCCAGCCCAGCTTCGAGAACATGAAGAACTGCGGAATCATGACTGCCGGATACGGAATCATCAGGGATGACAGCATCAGCAGGAATATTTTATTTTTACCAGGAAACCGCAATTTAGCAAACGAAAACGCCGCAAGACTGGAGGTGAACGTACCCACGATCGTTACCGTGACGGCGATAATCAAGCTGTTCTTGATCCCGCTCAGCAGCGGACCCGCTTCCCATATCTCACTATATTTATCGAAATGGAACGGCCGCGGAATCCACACCGGAGGCAGGGCGAACACATCCTGCTTATCCTTGAATGAGGTGGACAGCATCCAGAGCAACGGGCCGATCATGAACACCGCGCCGATTAAAAGTAGAACAAAGATAATGCTATGGGTAACTCTTCTTCTGCTCGTCATATTTATGGTCTCCTCCCTCTTCGGTTAATCGACATCGAACGATTGCTTCTCGTTCATTCGGAATTGGATAAGAGTCACAACAAATATGAACACGCCGAGGAATACCGCCATAGCAGAGGCATAGCCCATCTGGAAGTTGCCGAAGGCTTTTTGCCAAATGTAGAACACCACGGAGGCTGAAGCATATTCAGGCCCGCCTGTAGGGGTCATAATGTTCATCTCGGTAAAAATTTGCGATCCTCCAATAATGTTGGTCACGATGATGAAAAAGGTTACCGGGCGCACCATCGGCCAGGTGATATGCCAGAAGGACTTGAAGCCGCTGGCTCCGTCCAGCTCCGCCGCTTCATAATAAGATCTGGAGACACTCTGCAGCGCCGCCAGATAGAGCAGCATCGTATACCCGAGGCCCTTCCATACCGCCATAATGATCAGCGCCGGCTTGACCGTATATTTATTCGCCATCCAGTTCGGCCCGCTGATTCCGAAGAGATCGAGGAACTGGTTGACGAGACCATAGTCACCGTTATAGGCCCAGTTCCACATGATCGAGACTGCGGCCAGAGAAGAAATGACCGGAACATAATAGATGACCCGGAACGCTGTAGTCCCGGGCACCCCCCGGTTAAGCCCAAGTGCCAGCAGCAGCGCCAGCGTAATGCCGATCGGAATGCCAAGCATCATGAACAAGGTATTGAATAAGGCCTTATGGAACAGCTCATCCGACCACAGATCCTTGAAGTTGCCGAGGCCGATGAAGTTCATCTGACCGAGCCCATCCCAATCCGTAAATGAGCCATAGATCGAATAGATCATCGGATACAGCGTAAAAATCAGCAGTCCCAGCAGCGGAGGCAGGATAAACAGAAATCCGTAGATTTTCTCCTTGCGGTACAGACCCAGCTTAGTGTTCATTAGAATCACCTCAAATTCGGATAGTCTATAACTTTCCCCACAAAGTGATGCATCAGCTCCGATGAGTATTCAGATACTTTGCGGGGTCCCCAAAATATATACAAGTTCATCTCAGAATAAAGTGATGCCGGCCCGCTGTTACAGGAGACCGAGCATCACTTTGTATGCTGGATAAGAACGATGCGTACCGCTTATTTCTTGGATTTCGCCTCTTGCTCAACCGCTTTATCCAGCAGCTTCTGCATCTTCGGCTGTTCCGTCTTCACATACTCCTCAGGGGTAACCTTGCCGTCAAGCACCGGCTGGATGTCCGTGTAGAACAGGTTATACCATTCAGCATTGTACGTGTAGTGGCCAGGCAGCACCCGTCCGTATTCATTCACGACCTGGAGGAATTCTTCCTTGTTCGCCGGTTTGGTCGTAGTATCAGCAGCCCATTCCTTAGCCATATCCATCAGGTTCGGAATTTGCACCTTAGCCTTCACCAGCGCTTCCATTCCCTCCTTGGAGGCCGTCAGATAGTTGATCAGATCCACGGCTTCATCGGGATACTTGGTTTTGGCGGAAGCACCGATACCGAGTGAGCCGGTCCATGTGGCGGATTTGCCTGTAGAGCCGGCAGGATATGGAATCAGGTCATAATCGAAGGGAAGCTTCTCGTAAGTGCTCATATCCCAAGGACCTACAGGGAAGAAGGCCATTTCACCTTTCATCCAACGCTGGTAGGTATCCAGAGTCTGAGCTTGTTCCGTTGATGGCGTAATTCCGTATTTAAGCTGCATGTCAGTGAAAAATTGCAGGGCTTCGATAAACTTCGGATCATCAATCGTAACCTTGGTCTTAGTCGCATCCAGCCAGTCCGCCCCGTTGCTCCAGACGAAGGAAGGCAAGGCCCACTGCACGTTGAAGCCTGCGCCGAATTGATCCAGCTTGCCGTCCCCGTCCTTATCAATCGTCAGCTGCTGGGCGACTTTGATGAATTCATCCCAGGTGTACGGTTTGTCTTTGTCCGGCAGCGGGATACCCGCAGCTTCGAACATGGTCTTATTATAGCCGAGTGCAAAAGGGCCTACGTCCTTGGGCATCCCGTACAGATTGCCTTGCCCGGCCATGGTGCCGTCGTAACGGTACAGATCCACGCCATATTTCCAGATATTATTCAAATCAATGTTAGGGTTCTTCTCCACATAGCTGGTCAGGTCCAGCAGCACGCCGCTGTTCACATAAGCCTTCAGGTCACCGGATTCAAAATAAAATACGTCCGGAACGCTGTTCCCGGTAATAGAGGCTTTCAGCTTAGTTGCATATTGATCTGCCGCAGTCACGACGATCTTAACCTTGACGTTCGGATGATCGGCTTCATATTTTTTCACAACACCCTCATAGGCCTTCTGCTCATCGGTTCCCCCGCGGAACATGAAGGTAAGATTCTTGGTTTCCTTGGAATCCTTGCTTCCGGCATTCGCCGTAGCTTCGCTTCCGCTATTGCCCCCGGACGATGCATTGTTCTTCCCGCCGCAGCCTGTAAGTACAACCGATACCATCAGAACCAACGACAGCAGTGTGAACCAGCCCTTTTTCTTTAACACTGTAACCCCTCCTAGGATTTGCTGAGCAATTCAATTGATACAATCTATATAGAAGAACTAGGGAACCTCACCGGCTCTGTTAGTTCAAGCTACCGCATGATGTACTATATTTCACACTTTAATCAAATAATTGAGAAACAATTGAATGTATTCGCTTACAGGTATAAAATAGCATATATAAAGTGGAGTGTAAATATAAAAGTTTAAATCTTTTTAAAGATATTCAAACTAAACGTTGTAAATTGTCTTTTTACTGAAAAAAATCATTTAATATTGACTTAACCGCGCATTAAGTATTCATATTTATGTAAAACAAACAGCCTTAAACTTTTGCTTTTAACTTAAATTTAATCGTTTTCTACAAAAAAAGGCAGAATACTTTCCTTTTAGGGTGGGTTAGTTTATAATTTTATAAAATAGTTTCGATTCTCATGACCTCAGTGGAAGAAGGTACCCTAAATATGATTTATATTAAAGATCTGATGAGCGGGATTGATATCTTCAAGGCGCTCAGCTCGGAAATCCGCATCCAGATTCTTGAGCTGCTGGCGACCAATCAGGCCCTGAATCTCAACGAAATTGCCAAGAAGCTGAATCTCAGCAACGGGGCCATCACAATGCATATCAAGAAGCTGGAGGAGAGCGGCTTAATTGAGATTAATACGGCCGTAGGCAAGCACGGAATTCAGAAGGTCTGCTACCTGAATAAAGATAAGCTGATGGTGGATCTGCGGAGCAAGGATGTCGATAATCTGTACGAGGTCGAGATTCAGGTGGGCCATTACAGTAATTATCAGGCCGTTCCAACCTGCGGTCTGGCCACCAAGGACAGCATCATCGGGGACTTCGACGAGCCGCGTTACTTCGCCGATCCCCAGCGGATCGATTCCGAGATTATCTGGATGGCCGAAGGCTTCCTGGAGTACCGCATCCCTAACTATCTCAAAGCCAACCAGACCTTCCGGGAAATCCAGTTCTCCATGGAGATCGGCTCCGAGGCTCCCGGGTTCAGCGACAATTACCCCTCGGATCTGTACTTCTATGTGAACGGAATTGAGATCGGCTTCTGGACCAGCCCCGGGGACTTCGGCGATACGCGCGGCACCTTCAACCCGGACTGGTGGCCACCCCACCTTAACCAGTATGGCATGCTGAAGCTGATCCGCATTAACCAGGAGGGCAGCTTCATTGACGGCTGCCGCATCTCGGACATCACCTTGGATGACATTAAGCTGGATTACAAGAGCGAACTGACCTTCCGCATTGCCGTCACCGACAAGCCGGTCAACAAACGCGGCTTGACCATCTATGGCAAGCACTTCGGCAATTACAGCCAGGATCTGCTGGCGCGTGTGCTCTATAATGTGCATGAGGTCGAAGATCCGGCCGGCCGGCCGGCGACCACTGCAGGAGTGGCAGATTGACTGTTTATGACAGATAGCCGCCTCCCTGCCGCCGCTGGCATAAACTCTAAGTATAATTGTTCCCTCCGTAACCCAAACTAACGAATGTCTTTCAAACTACCGTGAGGGAGTGTTTCGAATGCGTGAAGGGATGATACCCGCCGTACTGGGGACCGTAGTTACTGCTTCGAGTGCAGCTTTTCTGGGAAGCAGATATAAGATCGCGGCAACCGGCATTCTTGGATTTGGTCTGGCGCATATTGTACTCGGCACCATCGATTTGTTCGAACACCGGTAAGCCTGCTTGAAAGATGACCGGACCCTATCCTTCGGATAGGGTCCGGTTTGCTATGTCTTGCAAGCAGGAACGGCTACACACCACACCTCGCGCCTGCATCTATGTACCTCAGCAGCGCCGAATGTATGCTGTTTTTCACATACATTTGGTCCATGTACCTCAGCAGTGCCTATTGTATTCGGTTTTCCACATACATTTGGTCCATGTGCCTCAGTCGCGCCGAATGTATGCTGTTTTTCACATACATTCAGTCCATATGCTTTAGTAGCGCCTATTGTATACTGTTTTTCACATACATTTGGTCCAGGTACCTCAGCAGCGCCGATTGTGTTCTGTTTTTCACACACATTGGGTCCGTGTAGCTCAGTAGCGACGATTGTGTTCTGTTTTTCGCATATATTTCAAGCTCAGCATTTATAGTGTTTGAAGATCGAAAAGGCCCTTACCCAATTCGGGTAAGGACCTCCATACTACCTAAACCACATAAGAAGCTCTAAAGAATTTAACCAAAGCTAAAGGAACGAAGAGGGAAATTTGGAACTTCTGCTGTCATCAACAGATTTCAACTGCTATAAGCGGTTGTATAAGAAGCACTTGATAATAAAACGAAAAGCAAAAAGGAACGGAGGGGAAATTTGGAACTGTAGGAGCGGTAGCGACCGCCTTTGTCGCCGGATTTCTACCACGAACAGTGGTTTAAATCAAGAAATCTGGTGACAACAGCGGCCGAAAGTCCAAATGTTCACCGCAGTGACGATTACGCTTCAAGTTTTCATCTGTGCTCTATACAATAAAGAACTCTGTTGACGCCAGCGGCTAAAAGTCCAAATGTTCTCCGCAGTGACGATTACGCTTCTAGTTTTCTTTTGCAGCTTCATTTCACAGCCACATAGAACAGCCGCTGCGCCGAATCATCCGCCGCCACCCACTCGAAGTCCGCATACACCGACACCTCGCTGAATCCGGCGGCAAGCAGCTCCTGCTTCATCCACTCCGGGTCATAGGCACGCTGGGTATGGGTCTCTTCGAAGCGCCGGTACGTGTCTGAGCGGCCCTCCTCGCGGGCGAAGATGGACAGGTGATGCTCAATCTCCCGGCGCGGCACATCCAGCTCACAGGTCCAGATGTAGGATACCTCGGGCTCATCCAGTACAAAAGGCTGCTCTTCCTCATAGCGGATCAGCGTGTTCGGATGATGCACATCGAACAGGAAGGTCCCGCCTGGCTTCAGTCCGTCATATGTACTGGAGAACACAGACCGGATGTCCTGCTCCTCCAGCACATAATTCAGGCAGTCGCAGAAGGAGATGACGGCGTCTACCGGCTCCGGCAGCTCCCATTCCTTCATGTTCTGCTGAACCCACTGCACACAGCCCTCCCGCAAAAAGCGCCGTCCCTGCGGCTGCTGCTCCAGCTTACGCTGGGCAACGGACAGCATGTCCGATGAAAGATCAATCCCCGTCATGTGATACCCTGCCCCCGCTAGAGGAATCGTCAGGCTGCCGGTACCACAGCCGAGTTCGACTACCGTGCGCGGCTTGCCGTATTTGCCCCATGCCGTCTCGGCAAAGGCCAGCCAATCCGGATACGGCATATCCGCCATAAGCGCATCGTATACATAAGCAAATTTGCCATAGGAAGACACTGCGTACACCGCTTTCTCTATACTATTGGTTGTCAGAATCGCTGTCCGGTCCGGCCTGCTCCTCTTCGCGGGCAGCCAGATAGGTCCAGTTCTCCTTCTGGACAACCAGCCCTTCCTTCATCAGCTTGCCAAGCGCGCGCTTGAATGCTGATTTACTGATGCCGAAGCGCTGCTTGATAATATCGGGAGGCGTAGCATCCGAATATGGCATTCCGCCGCCTGGACGGGAAGCCAGAAAATCCAGCAGAGCCGCCGAATCCACATCACGGCCCACTTCCTTGCGGTGGCCCATGCTGAGGTTGACGCGGCCATCCTCACGGATATGGGCCACGCGCGCTTCAATCACTTCACCCAGACGCAGCAAGCGAACGCGTTCAGAGGAGTGGACCATACCGATGATGCCGAAGCCGAGCACACCGGCATCTACAAGCACGAAGGTGCCCATCTGCAGCGGCTTGTATACCCGGGCTGTGACCGTCTGCCCCTGCCACGATTCCGGTGCAGGCAAGGCCAGCGGCGCAAGCTCCTGCTCTCCGGCCAGCTTGGCACGGAGACGTCCCTGCTTATCATGCTCCATAATTGCGAAGACCTTGTCGCCAATCTGCGGACGCAGCTCCACCAGCTCGGGAAGCTCGCTGAGCGGCAGCAGCAGCTGCCGTCCAAGCCCCATCTCCAGGAAGCAGCCCAGCCGGGGATGGATATCCGCCACTTCAAGCAGCGCCATCTCGCCAAGCGTCAGATATGGCTTCTTCATCGTAGCCGCAGGACGGTCCTCGGTATCGAAGAAGAGGAAGACCTCCACCTTGTCGCCGATCTTCGGCTTGCTGCCCACAAGCTCGGTGTAATGAAGCATGATATCCTGGTCGCCTGCGCTCAGAAAGTACCCGTAAGGGGATACCTCCCGCATCACTTCAAGCGTAACCGTAGTTCCTGCAATCAGACTCATACCGTCTCCACGACCTTGGCATCCGACCACAGACGCTCAATATTGTAATATTCACGTTCATCGCGGTGGAAGACATGGACGATCACATCGCCAAGGTCCATCAGTACCCAGCGTGCTGCATCCATCCCCTCAATGCCTTTGATCATTCCGCCAGCTTCATGAACAACCTTGCGCACCTCAGTGGCAATCGCCTGAACCTGGGTATCGGAATTACCGTGGCAGATGATGAAATAATCGCTGATCGGCGACACACTGCGCAGATCGAGAGCCACCACGTTCATTGCTTTTTTATCCTGAACGGCGTGTAGCGCCAGTTCAAACAGCTTGTTTGATTGTACACTCATAGTTTATCCTCCAATGTTCTAACTAAATCGTTGCGCGCCAGCACCGTAAGCGGAAATACGACCCGGCGCTTCTCCAGCAGCACACGTATAGTGGAATCCAGTCCGGCAATCAGGCCTTCCTCCAGGCTAACCTTCGATAGCCTGCGGATCTCCTCAACACCGGGGAAGTCCCGTCCAGGCTCAATATAATCAGCCAGACAGACGATCCGCTCCAGCAGGCCCATGTTCTCCCGTCCCGAGGTATGATAACGGATCGCGTCCAGTACCTCAGAATCCGTAATGCCATAATCATGCTCGGCGGTATAAGCACCAACCTCAGCATGCCATAGCTGCTTGTCATATTTCAAAAGCTCAGCGGATAATCCGTTCTGTTCAATGATCTCCCGCATCCGTTCCACCGGCCAATATTTGGCCACATCATGCAGGATGGCGGCGGTCTCGGCCCGCTGCGGGTCAGCGCCATACCGCTGCGCCAGCTTCACAGCAGACTCCATCACACCGAGTGTATGCTTCCAGCGTTTGTCCGGCATCTGGCCGGAGACCGCCTCAATCAGCGCTTCACGGCTGTACTCCATACAATCCACTCCTTTGAACATATTCATATACAGCATCCGGAACCATATAGCGGATCGACTTTCCTTCGGCGGCCCGGGCTCTGAGCATGGTGGAGGAGAGATCGACCAGCGGCATATCCGCCAGCAGCACTTTACCGGCAATGAACTCCGGCAGCAGTCCCAGATCCAGCGGAGTGCCCGGACGTCCGACACCGATGAAGGTCAACCGCTGCACCAGCTCTTCGATCCCCTGCCACTTGGGAAGATACTGAACCATATCCGCACCCACGATGAAAAAGAATTCATGCTGAGGATATTCCTCCTGCAGACTAATCACCGTCTCCAGCGTATAGGATACTCCGCCCCGCACGATTTCCCAGTCAAGAATGCCAAAGGCAGGGTGATTCTTCACCGCTCCCTCCACCATAGCCAGCCGCTCTTCACCGGTTGCCCCGGCCTCATGCTTATGAGGCGGGATATGCGAAGGCATGAACCAGACCTCCTGCAGACTGTAGCTCTCGCGCGCCGTCTCAGCGGCCATCATATGGCCGATATGCAGAGGATCGAAGGTCCCTCCCATTATGCCAACTCTCAAGAGGTCAACCTCCTATCTTGGAAGCTCGATCGTTTTGTTGTCGCGTGATTCCTTGTACAGAACGATAGTCTTGCCGATAACCTGAACAAGCTCCGAACCGGACTGCTCGGCAAGCGCGGCACCAATTTCCTTGGGATCATCAGCGTTGTTATTCAGTACACTGATCTTCATCAGCTCGCGTTTCTCAATAGCTTCTTCAATGTGACGGATCAGATGATCGTTTACGCCGCCTTTGCCAACCTGAAATACAGCATCCAGATGATGAGCCAAAGAGCGCAGATAACGTTTTTGTTTGCCTGTTAACATAAATGTGAAAACTCCTTAATTAACATATATTATTACCCTGTTCAGTGAAAATCATTTGCCCGGCACCTGGCCAAGGCAATCCGCAATAGTCTGCCGCATAATCGCTGCGGGAGCCACAAGCCCCGTCCAATACTCCAGGGCGTAGGCTCCCTGGTAGACGAACATGCCCAGCCCGCCGTGAACGGTGCAGCCGCGCTTCAGACTCTCTGTAAGCAGCCGGGTATGCAGCGGATTATAGATCAGATCGCTGACGATCATCCCTTCGTGCAGCCCGGCCGGATCGATCGGCATGTCCTCCATATGCGGATACATGCCTACGGATGTTGTATTAATTACAATATCCATGCTGGCAAGTACGCCGGGAACGGCATCCATCCCTGCTCCGGCTAAGCTGCCCCGGCTGCTAAAACTATCTGCCAGGTGATGCGCACGTTCCTCATTACGGTTCGCAATCAGAACCATTGCCGGCTGCTCCTTCAGCAGCGCCGAGACAATCCCTCTGGCCGCACCGCCGGCTCCAATCACCAGGATACGGGTGCCGGTGAGATCCGGTGCAGCCTCTGTCTTAAGTGAGCGGACATATCCGATCCCATCCGTATTGAAGCCGGTCAGTATACCATTGTCGTTGACGATGGTATTGACTGCGCCGACATCCACCGCACTTGAATCCAGCCGGTCCAGATACTCCATCACGGCAACCTTGTGGGGGATCGTTACATTCACGCCCCGGAAGCCAAGCGTTCGTATCGCCTGCACCGCATCGCCCAGCTTGTCCGGCGTAATGTGCAGCGGCACATAAGCGCCGGAGAGACCGAGCGCCTGGAGCGCCGCCCCGTGCATCAGCGGGGATTTGGACTGGGCAATCGGGTCGCCCATCACGCCCAGCAGGAGCTCCCCGTGACTCTGCGTGTTCCTGTTTGTCTCAGTCATGTCGCCTTCCTCCTGTACAATTAGATCAGCGAAGGACGGGTAAGCACCTTGACGCCGCGCGGCACATGGACAGCTACTACTGCTCCGGCTGTACCGTTCACCTTCATCCAGCCCAGACCGGAGATGAACAGGTCGGTCTCACTATTCCTGGCGATACGGAATTCATGGCGCTGCCACTGCGGCAGCTTGTCTATGTCGGCAGTCCCCGGCGGAGACAGCAGCTCGCCCCGGTGGTCTTGATACAGGGAATCTGCACGCTCCAGCTTCGTGCGGTGAATCTTGAGGGTGCCGCTGATGAAGCAGGTGAAGGACTGGCGTTCCCCCTGAATGAAGTCGAAGCGACCCAGTCCGCCGAAGAACAGCGACTGGCCTTCATTCAGCTGATAGACCGCCGGCTTGAGCGGATTCTCGGGCATCACTGCGCCCAGATCCTTGCGCTCGACCAGCTCGCTGTACCTCCACGGGTACACGATTCCCGGCGTATCAATGATGGAATGGCCGTCATCCAGCGGGATTTTGACCATATCGAGGGTGGTGCCCGGATAACGGGAGGTCGTCAACTCCTCTTCCAGGTCACTGTAATCGGAGATCAGCCGGTTAATCAAGGTGGACTTGCCTACATTGGTAGCCCCGACAACGTATACATCACGCTGGCCGCGCAGCTCGGTAACGGCCTCCAGCAGACGGTCGAAGCCCTGATTGCGCTTCGCGCTGACCAGGACAATCTCCGCCGTGCGCAATCCCTCTTCCTTACAGCGCTGCTGCATCCAGTTGCGCAATCGGTTCCAGTTGGTCACCTTCGGCAGCAGATCGATCTTGTTCACCGCCAGAATGACCTGATTATTGCCGACAAACCGCTGCAGCCCGGAAATCAGACTGCCTTCGAAATCGAACAGATCCACAATATGGATCACCAGTGCATTCTTCTCGCCTACTCCGCTTAACAGCTTCAGGAATTCATCCTGATTCACCGATACGGAAGAGGCTTCATTGTAATTCTTGATCCGGAAGCAGCGCTGGCAAATTACCGGCTCCCGTTCGAAGGCGACCTCCGGGATATAGCCGGGGAGCTCCTTGTCTACGCTCTGTAGCTTAATGCCGCAGCCGCTGCATTTCTCAGGCCGCGCTGTTCCATCGTTCATTGCATTCATTAAGATTTATCCTCCTCTTGCCACAATCCTTGCTTCCGCAGACGGGTCAAGGCAATCTGCTCCACTCTGCGGTTAATTCTTGTTCCTATTCCCTCATCCTTGACGGAGATCGGCAGCACGAGTACCGTGAACAGACCCAGCCGGTTGCCGCCGTATACATCGGTCAGCATCTGGTCGCCGACGACAATCGTCTGCTCCGGTCCCAGCTCCATCAGCTTCATGGCCCGCAGGAACGGGGAATTGCTGGGCTTCTTGGCCTGATGTACAAATTCAATATTCAGCGGGGTGGCAAAACGCGACACCCGGTCCATATTGTTGTTGGATACGATCACAAGCTTGAAGCCCAGCTCCTTCACCTTGGCGAACCAGAGCAGCAGCTCAGGAGTAGCCAGCGGCGCCTTGGCGCCGACCAGCGTATTATCCAGATCCGTAATAATTCCCCGGTAGCCTTGGCGGTACAGCTCCTCCAGAGCGATATCAAACACCGTGTTTACCCGGAGCTTGGGGACTAATCTTTCAAACAATACATTCACCTCATTTTCATACAGGAAACTTGTAACCCGGCTCTATAGGACTGCAAAAACCCCAGGGTCCGGCAGCATTTCATCACCAGTGGGCATTACTTGCCGGACTTCATGCTTTTTCGCAGCCGCAAAGCTTCAGTATACACGCTGTGCCAGTCTTTGTCTTCAATAACCTCAGGGCTGTAATTCGCCCGCTCGAACATCTTCAGCAGCGCAGCAAGACTGCCTGCAGCTTGCGGGCGTTCCACGCTCCACCGTGCCACGGATTCGCGCAGGGTTTCATGCTCTTTCTTCAGCATACCCTTCCTGCGCATATACCTTACCCAGCGCTCCGTTTCTGCGACAACTTTTTGCGCCGGAGTCGGCTGACCGCCGAGACGCATACGGGTAATCAGGAAGCGCAGGCTCAGCCGGCGCTGCCAGATCAGGAATAGGGTCCAGAGCAGGAGTACAGCAGCTGCTCCAGCCACGGCCCAGGTGCCGGGATGGAATCCGGAGGACTTGTCCGTCTGGCCCGCTGCCGCCGGTTCAAGCTCCTCGGGCTCCTCAACCTCTACTTCAGGCTGATCCGGATTATCCTGCTCACTCTGCGTCAGCACCGGAACATCGAAGCCCGGCGTTGCCTCTACAGGAACCCAACCGTAATCGCCGAAATAGATCTCAGCCCAGGAGTGGGCGTCCGCATTGGTAATCGTGTAGTTGTTATTCACATAACCGGCAGCGCCCTGCTGAAGCATTACGCTATCCGGAATCTCGGCCTGCTCCCCGGGAGCATATCCCTTCACCCAGCGGGCCGGTATATCCAGTGACCTCGCCATGGTGACAAGCGCCGTGGAATAGTAATCGCAGTATCCCTCCTTAATCTCAAACAGGAAGCTCTCGACCATGTCCTTGCTTCTGGCCCGTGAGGTATCCGGCTGATTCGTATAAGGGAAGGAAGCTTGCAGATATTGCTGCAGCAGAATCGTCTTCTCGTAAGGTGTCTGCGCTCTCGCTGTAATCTCCTCAGCCAGCGCGCTTACCCGCTCGGGATAGTTATCCGGGAGCTGAAGGTACTGCGGGTCAATATCCCTGTTCCCGTAGAGCTGCTCGAAGGTCTGCTTGCTTAACTCCTGAAGGGGAACGATCGGTACCTCCGAGGTGACCACATAGGTCTGCGGATAAGCCCTTGTCTTGCCTCCGGGATTCCACAGCAGTTCACTGTCTTTACTCCTCCAGGATAAACCGCTGCTCTGCTCCTGACCATCCACCGAGTCTACCCCCGAGATCGAATAGCCGCCGAACAGAACCGGATAGCTGTTCCCCCCAAGCAGCTTGACAGTCTGCTTGAGCGTACGGGTCTCCGTCTTGGAGGCGGCAGCACGTTCCAGCGGCTCGCCCACCTGCACCTCGTTATGCGGTCCCCGGCCGGAGGTATCATCGTCTGTCCAGCCTTTGCCCGAATACACACTGCGGATCTCGCCGCGCATATAGGTGCGCAGATCGGAGGTCACTTGCATGACCGGCGAATAATCGAAGTTGAAGCCCCCGCCCAGATTGTCATCATTCAGGCTGTAGCCCGAGGTCGTCCCGTTCGCCGCTGACCCGCCGCTTGCAGCATCCCCGCTCCCGGAGGAGGGTCTGGACGAGACGGAGTTACCGTTCCACTTTTGCCAGGCGGTATAAGGGTCGGTCAAGGTGGGACGCACGCCCGGCATATTCACCCCGGCAAGGATAACCAGTGAGAAAATAATCGCTATATTCAAGGCAACCTTCATCGGATACCTCAGCATATAGGTCCAGCCGCGCGGATAATGCAGCTGGAAATTCCTCAGATGCCGGGTGACCAGCCAGCCCATACCGGCAAAGACCGTCCAGGCTACCTCCTGCCACATTACCGCTGTCGTGAATGAATCCAGCGCGGCGAAGGCCGTGATATTCGCTGCGATGAACATCAGAATCCGCGCCTTGCCGTTCACCCACCAGGCGGACACAAGCAGCAGCGCCCAGGCCCCCAGCGCAAACCAGATGTAAGGAATCATCGATACCGCTATCCCGGGCAGCCGGTCAAGAAATGCCGGCAGCAGAGGATCGGGAATGTAAATCCCGTAGCTGATAATCACGTTGTATACAATAAATACCACTGCCGCGCCTTCCAGCAGCATGCGGTACACTCTTTTAAACGGAAAAATGATTTCAATAGCTGTAACAGCCAGCAGGGTTAGCGCCACAGAAACGGTGGTCTCCTGCAGCCAGAAGGGCACCGTATAGGACACCCACTGCATAGCGATAATGCTCAGCCATAGCAGCGTCAGCCCGTGATGCCATGAGGAACGTATCGCCTGGAACCAGTGCTTCATCGGACAGAATCACCTCCAAGTACCGCAGGAAGCTCCTGAAGTGTGCTGATACTATGTCCGGTAACGCCATGCGAGTGCAGAATATTCTGCCACTCTCCGGCCCGGTATTTCCCGGAAGGATGAAGAACATGAATGTGGGAAGGGGTCATCCCCCGGTTCTCCGCCCAGCGCAGCGTATCCAGTACCGCTCTGCCGCTCTGCGGACTGATCAGTACGAAATACGATCCCTTGGGGAACATCCGCTGGACACTCTCCAGCCTGTCAATCAGCGGCCCCTTGCCTTCTGCGTTGATGTCTATTAAATATTGAATCATCTTTTGCCGCTCGGCATTGCCTTCCGCCGGACTGAACACCTTATTATGCTTATCCAGACAGCACAGGCCGATGCCGATCCGCTCCCGGATGCCGAAGCCGAGGAGAGAAGCCGTGACCGAGACTGCCAGCTCGAATTGTGTGGAGTTGTAATAGCCGCTGGAGGTTCCGTCCAGCACCAGAATGGTTCTGGGAACGGATTCATGCTCGAATTCCTTCGACTTCCACTCGCCGGTCTTCGCCGTTGCATTCCAGTGAATGCGCGTCAGCCGGTCCCCGTAGACATAATCACGGACACCGTTGATCTGCGTGGTCTCGCGCCTGGACTGAAGCAGCGATACCTGCGGCCCCGACAGCCGCGCCTTACGCTCATACAGCTGCCAGCGCGGCACTACGACGGCCCGGGGCATCACCCGGAATTGGCCTTCTGCCTTGAAGGTCCCCTTATGCTCCATCAGACCGAAGATATCCTCGCTGAGAATATCCGTATTCTCAAAAGAATAACGGCCCCGCTCCAGCAGCGGCGTCTGGAACAGCAGCTCGCCCCGTCCGCCCATGTTCGGAATCAGGCTCTCCTCGAACACCCAGGACTCTCCGTTATGGCGCTTCAAAATTTCTCTTACAACCACGTAGGGCAAAGGCAGAAATCCCGGAATGGTCACTTCCAGCTTCACCTTTAAAAAACCCCCGGCATAGAGCAGGTCCGGCTTATCCTGTTCGGAATAGAAGCTGCGTGCGCCTCTGGCCCGCCGGACCCCTTCAAGACCGCCAATGAACAGATACAGAAAAAGAACAGAGACCATGATGAACAGCATGAACGAGGTTTTGCCGCCCTGAAACAGCACGTAGAAGAGTGTAATGACCCAAATCGCCAGAACGCCCGTGAACTTCCTCAGCTGAACCGCAGCGGCAGCCCGCGTAAGTAAGGCCCTCATCTTATTGCCTCATGGTTACAGGCACGTTAATGCTCTGAAGCAGCTTCTGCAGCAGGGAGTCCATACTGACGTTGTCCAGGCGTGATTCCGGCCGCAGCAGGATCCGGTGTCCCAGTGTATACGGGGTCAGGGTCTTCACATCATCAGGCAGCACATAATCCCGTCCCTGGAGAAAAGCGTAGGCCTTGCAGGCCATCATGAATGATAAGGATGCCCGGGGGCTTGCGCCGAGCAGCACCAGCGGATGCACCCGCGTCTGGCGGACCACATCCAGCAGGTAGTTCAGCACCGGCTCGCTGATGAACACATCGCGGATCTCCTCCTGAATGGCAGCAATCGTCTCCATGCTGGTTACGGGAGCCAGCCTGTCCACCGGTTGGCCCTGCTGATGGGTTAGCAGCAGGTTCTTCTCGGTATCGGCATCGGGGTAGCCCAGGCTGATCCGCAGCATGAAGCGGTCCAGCTGAGCTTCGGGAAGGGTATAGGTTCCCTCGAAATCTATCGGATTCTGGGTCGCACAGAGCATGAACGGATGCGGAAGAGGATAGGTCTCTCCATCGACCGTAACATTGCGTTCTTCCATTACCTCAAGCAGTGCGGACTGGGTCTTGGTGGTCGCCCGGTTGATCTCATCGGCCAGCAGGATATTGGTCATCACCGGACCCGGACGAAAGTGGAACATCTCATCACGCGGATGATAGACGGATACGCCGGTAATATCACTCGGAAGAATATCCGGGTTACACTGGATGCGCCGGTATTCGCCGGACATCGACCGGGAGAGCGCGCGGATAAGCTGGGTTTTGCCAGTCCCCGGAACATCCTCAATCAGGACATGTCCGCCTGCTAACAGTGCAGTCAGCAGCAGTTCTATTTCAAAGCTTTTACCGAGAATACAGGATTCCAGATTAGTGCGGACAGCGTTCATAATTTGCGTGGATTCTTGACGTACGGGCATGTATATTAAACCCTCCTATATCAGAATAAGCAGTAATATATACATTTTACATGATAGGAGTACCGAAAGTACATGTTAGGCTGGTGATATCACTGTAAATGCCAAAACAAACAGCACAAATCCCGGATAAGGGAATTGTGCTGCAGTGCCTGTCGTACTTGACATTAAACCTTGAATTTGCCGATCTGCTCCTGAAGCTCTTCAGCGATAGTGGACAATGAAGTGGCCGAAGCCGAAATGCCTTCCATTGAAGCCAGCTGCTCCTCGGTAGCAGCCGATACATGCTGTGTTCCCGCCGCTCCATTCTCGGCTGCGACAGATATCTGCTTGATGAAGTTGACCACTTCATCCGTTCCTGCTGACAGCTGCTCTGATCCGGCCGATACTTCCTCAATCTCTCCGGTAACCTGATTGACAGTATTCAGAATATGCTCGAAGGAATTACCGGCGCTGCGGACGGCTTCCAGACCAGCAGCGACATCCTGTCCGTTCAACGTTACCGCTTCAATCGCTGTAACAGTATCGGATTGGATGGCTTCTACCAGTTCGGTAATCTGCTGGGCTGAGCCGGCGGACTGCTCTGCAAGCTTGCGGACTTCTCCTGCAACCACAGCAAAGCCCCGTCCCTGTTCTCCGGCACGCGCAGCTTCAATGGCAGCGTTGAGCGCCAGAAGGTTGGTCTGTCCCGCGATGCCGGTAATGACACTAACGATTTTGCCGATTTCATTGGAACGTTCTCCGAGCGCCGACATCATGCCGCCGAGCTCTGTAACCGACTGATTCACAGCGTTCATCTGTGTCACTGCTTCCTGAATCCGCTGATTCCCTTCGGCAGACCTCTGGGCTGCTCCTTGTGCAGATGCGAAGACAGACTGGGCGCGTACAGCAATCTGTTCTACACCAACGGACATCTCTTCAATAGCCTGCGTAGATTTCCCAACCATATCCACCTGAAGTGCAGCCCCGCTGGCTACTTCCTGCATTGTCTCTGTAATCTGCATAGACGCCTGGCTGCTCTGCTCTGCACTTGCTGTCAGCTCTTCGGAGGAAGTAACTACAAGCTCTGTCGTCGCGTTTACAGCCTGAATGAGGCTCCGGAGATTCTGTACCATTGCATTGAATGCAAGCGAGAGTGTATGCATCTCGTCCCTGCTCTTCACGGTTACCGGTTCACCGGTCAGGTCCCCTCCAGCAATACGTTCCGCAGCACGGCTGATTCTCAGCACCGGACGCGAGATGGAGTTCGACAGCAGGATCGAGATCACAATCGCAACCAGGATCGCGGCAGCACTGAAGACAATGATCATCCGCTGTCCTGAAACGTAATTCGCCACCGCTTCATCGTTCATCAAGGCGGCTCCGCTGTTATTAAGTTCAATCAGCTTCATAATGGTGTTATTTGCGTTATACCACAGCCCATAGGATTCTTTGTGCAGCATATTGGCCTTGCCATAGTCCTTGGCCTCTCCGGCACTAATAATCTCCGGCAGCTTGGCCAGATAGGACGCATATTGTTCAGTAAAGCCCTTGTAGATTTCCCTCTCCTCATCGGAGCTGATCAGGGCTTCATAGACCTTAAGTCCGTCGTCCACCTTCTTAAGCACATCATTATAATCGGCTTGAACCTTGTCTCTTTGCGCAGTATTCTGCTCAAGCACCAGATTCAGCGCAAGGCGTTCAACATCCGAGACATCTCCATTCAGCGTACCAAGAATCGTGACACTGGGCATCCAGTGTGAGTCGATGTCTTTCGCTGTATCTCCAAGCTTGTTCAGGCTGAGCAGAGAAGCAGTGCTACTGACAAACAGCAGTGCTACGACAACAAAAAAAGCAAGCAGCATCTTCAATCGTATATTTATTTTCATCTCAACGCTTCCCCCGTTAACTTATGTATTCTCTTGATTGCACAAGCATACATCTATATCGACAAAAGCTGACATTTCGTTAATATTTCGATTATATATTTTTTCTTTATTCAAATTCCTGTTAAGACCCAAAAACAAGCATAAACGGATGCCTCCCTTATAAGGACGACATCCGTTTATAAAAGACCGCCAGAAGTTGAAGCGGTCCCGAATATACTTATCTATGCTGCACTACCCCTTTGGCCGGACCACCAGCGCAGCCAGGAAAGAGAAGACAATCGCCGAGGAAATCCCGGCGCTGGTCACATCGAAGATCCCGGTGACGACACCGACCCAGCCATCGCGCTCCAGCTCAGTCAGCGCGCCGTGGACCAGGGAATTCCCGAAGCTGGTAATGGGTACGCTGGCCCCGGCTCCGGCGAATTTCACGAGCGGATCGTAGATGCCAAAAGCATCGGCAGCCGCTCCAAGCACCACCAGCGTACTCATGGTATGGGCCGGAGTCAGCTTCAGCACATCGAACATCAGCTGGCCGATCACGCATATCGCTCCTCCGACCAGAAAAGCCCATAAATAAATCATGCTCCCTCACCTCCGATCTCCAGGGCTACCGCATGGGCTACACACGGAATACTCTCCCCTTGCTGATAAGACAGCGGCGAGAGCAGCGCTCCAGTCGCCACGATCAATACCCGTTTCAACTCACCCTTCTTCATCCGGCCGATAATATGACCGTAGGTTACTGTGGCCGAGCAGCCCGCACCGCTTCCCCCGGCAATGACATACTTCTGCTTGTCCAGGTCGTACATCATGAGGCCGCAGTCATTGAAGACCGTCTGCTCCATTGGGATGCCTTCCTTGGCCAGCAGATCCTTGGCAATCGGCAAGCCGACGGAAGCCAGATCGCCCGTAACAATCAGATCATAGTGACCAGGCGACAGCCCCGTATCGCGGAAATGTGCCGTGATGGTATCGGCGGCTGCCGGGGCCATGGCCGTTCCCATATTGAACGGATCTTTCAGCCCCAGGTCCATGATGCGCCCAAGAGTTGCGTACACCACATGCGGGCCTTGAACCGTCCCATCGTTCACTCCTACCACTGCGCAGCCGGAGCCTGTAACGGTATATTGGGCGGTGGGCGGCTTCTGCGAGCCATACTCTGTCGGGTAGCGGAACTGCTTCTCAACTGTACAGTTATGGCTGGATGTGCCGGCCAGCGCGTACTTGCCGCCGCCGGAATCCACAATCATGGAGGCGATGGCGAGGCTCTCCATCGAGGTGGAGCAGGCACCGAACACTCCCAAGTAAGGCACGCCGAGCTTCCGCGCGGCGAAGGAGCTGCTGATGATCTGATTCATCAGATCCCCGCCGACGAAGAACTCCAGCTTCTCCTGCTCCAGATTCGCATTCATCAGAGCGAGCTTGGCGGCTTTTTCGAACAGGGCGCGTTCTGCCTTCTCCCATGTCTTCTCGCCCATCTCCAGCGAATCATAGACGAAGTCGAAGCTTGAGGCCAGCGGCCCTTCTCCCTCTTCAGGCCCCACCACAGCGGATGTCCCAAGGATCACCGGACGGTTCGTAAATTCCCAGGTCTGACTACCGAGCTGCTTCATCGTTTAATGTGCACCTCCCCAGCCCATAACGGCATACACTACTCCCACGATAAAAGCGGCAACGACACCGAACACAATAACCGACCCGGCCAGCTTGAACATGTTCCCGCCCACGCCCAGTACCAGCCCTTCAGCCCGGTGCTCCAGTGCGGCAGAGCACATGCTGTTGGCGAACCCTGTGACGGGCACTGCTGTGCCTGCACCGCACCACTGGGCGAGCTTGTCATACACCCCGAAGCTGGTCAGTATGACGGAGAGCAGAATCAGAATGGCCACGGTCGGGCTTGCCGCCTCTCTTGAGGTCATATCGAATATCGCCATGAATGCTTCCTGGATGCCTTGTCCCAGCACACAGATGAGTCCCCCGGAGAGGAAGGCGCGTATACAATTCTTGAATACAGGACGAGAAGGCACGTAAGGCTTGGCCAATTCCTGATAAGCCTTCGGGGTCAGACCGTCAAGGTTCAGCTTGACGCCTGACTTTTTTGTTTTTGCCGGCAATGCAGACACCCCCTGAACTGTTGGATACGAAAGGGAACGGGCAGCGGGTAAGCTGTAGTCCCGTTCCTTCGTGCTATGCAGAATTAAGTTTTCCTTATTGTTCACTTCAGGCGGCCCCGTTATGTCCCTCCTGCTCAGGAAAAATAAAACAGCACAACAATCAGCAGCAGAAACAGCACCAGAATCAGCACTGCCTCATTCTCCCGCCCGTACCGGCGGCGGTACCGCCTGGGCAAGCCCTGCCTGCGGACCGGCACTTTCCGGAAACCGCTCCGGCTGCCTGCCTGGGCTACGCTCCCCGAGAGCCACATTCTCCTCGCTTCCTTTCTCCGGCCCCTGCCTGCAGAGCCCTTACCGTATAGTATTCGCACAATGAGCCTCTGTGTTCATTTGCCCTTCCAGCATGGACAAGAGGCGCAACAATGTTCATACTAGATGACATAAAGGAGCGATATATGTATGAATACAGACACACTTGAATTATTTAAGACATTGACTGAATTCCCCTCAGCCTCCGGCTTCGAGCGCGAACTGCGCGCTTATGTCAAAGAGGCAATGACGCCTTATACGGACGAATTCGTACAGGACCGACTGGGCAGCCTGTTCGGTGTGATGCGCGGTGAAGCTAACGGTCCCAAGATTATGGTGGCCGGCCATTTCGATGAGGTAGGCTTCATGGTTACTGGCATTACAGACAACGGGATGATCCGCTTCACACCGCTGGGCGGATGGCTGGCTTCGGCCGTGGCCTCACAGCGCCTGCAGATTATTACGCCGAAGGGTACGCTGAACGGCGTGGTCGGCAGTACACCTATCCATCTGCTGAGCGCGGATGAACGCGGCAAGGCCGGGGAGATCAGCAAGATGTACATCGATATCGGCGCAGACAGCCGGGAAGAGGCGCAGAGCTTCGGTGTAGCTCCGGGACAGCAGGTCGTGCCGGTCTGCCCGTTCACACCGCTGGCCAATCCGAAGAAGATTATGGCCAAGGCCTGGGACAACCGCTACGGTGTCGGCCTGGCTATTGAATTAATGAAGGAACTGCACGGACAAGCCTTGCCGAATACGCTCTACTGCGGCGCTACCGTTCAGGAAGAGGTCGGGCTGCGCGGTGCAAGGACGGCTGCCAATCTGCTGCAGCCGGATATTTTCTTCGGGCTGGACGCCAGCGCCGCTGCCGATATGACCGGCGACCGTCAGGCCTTCGGCCATCTGGGCCAGGGCGCACTGCTGCGTATCTTTGACCCGACGATGATTACCCACCGGGGACTGATTGAATATGTGCAGGATACGGCTGACACCCATAAGATCAAATACCAGTATTTCGTCTCCCAGGGGGGAACGGATGCGGGCCAGGTGCATCTCAGCGGAATCGGTATTCCTTCAGCGGTGATCGGGATCTGCTCCCGTTACATCCACACGGCAACCTCGATCATCCACAGTGATGATTATGCGGCAGCCAAAGAGCTGCTGATTAAGCTGGTACAAGGATTGGACCGCACGACACTGCAGACGATTCTGGAGAACAGCTAATAGCCTCCCCACAAAGTGGGGCGTTAGCTCTCACAGACTAACGCAAACAGCCGCAGGGATAAGCTTATAGGCTTTCCCTGCGGCTGTATTTTTATGTTGTTAGCTCATATGTTCTTAGCTCAGCTTCGCGTATTGCTCCATCGCCGACTGATGAATAGGGTGATCCGCAGCAAGACCCGTATACTTCGTCAGCGCTGCATCTGCTCCAAGCTCCGCGATTGCGGCTTGCAGCTCCACCGCTTCCGGGTCATCGCCTGCCTTGAACAGCAGCGCACCGGCCATGGAACGTGTCAACGCGGTGTAACTCAGCCCTCTGTCATACGCCTGCGTTGCAGGGGATACCAGACGGTCATTTGGCGACAGCTTGCGCAGCGGCGAACGGCCTACACGGGACACCTCATCGGTCAGCGCCGGATTGCGGAAGCGCTCCAGGATTTTATCGATATACTTACTGTGCTCTACTTCATCGAAGCCATGCTTCTGGACCAGCACCGCGCCGGTCTCCTCAAGTACCTCACGAACCTTCACCGTTAACGCCTCATCCGCCATAGCCTGCTGTATGGTCTCGTAGCCCTGCAGATAGCCCAGGTACGCCGCAGAGCAGTGCCCCGTGTTCACAGTGAAGAGCTTGCGTTCAATATACGGCTCCAGATTCTCTACATAATGCACACCTTCAACCGGCGTATAGCCCGGGATCATCTGCGAGGCGTCCACCACCCATTCATAGAACGGCTCAACGACCACCTTCAGAATATCCTTATGCTGCTGGAGCGGAACGATCCGGTCCACTGCCGCGTTAGGAAAAGCAACCGAAGATTCAGCCTTCTCACGTGCAGCTTCATCGAGCTTCGCGTACACCAGCTCCTTGAGCTGTGCACTGCCGCCAATCGCATTCTCGCAGGCAATAACATGCAGCGGTGCGGAGGAGACAGCTACTCTCCGGCGGATGCCGTCCGCCACCGTTCCCGCAATGTGCTTCAGAATTGACACGCCGACCGCGGTTGTAACCAAATCGGCTTCAGCAATGGCGGCCGCCACTTCATCCGCATGCGTGACACTGCTAAGAGCCGTTACATTCTTCACGATGACCGTTTCCTGACCGTCGCTGGCCAGCGTGACCGGATATTCGCCGCGTTCCTTGAGCTGGGTAACAAAGGCCTCATTCACATCCACAAAAGTAACTTCATAGCCCGCCTGCGACAGCAGCAGCCCGATGAAGCCCCTGCCGATATTGCCCGCGCCGAAATGGACCGCCTTCATTACTCCAGTCCCCCTTCGAAGATTGCAATAACATCAGCAGCCGTAGGGGCGTTCATGACGCGGTCAATAGCATCATCCTCGGTGAAAATCATCGCCACGTTCGTCAGAACCTCCATATGCCCGTCACCTGCGGCTGCAATGCCGATGACTACAAACGCCGGCTCATCGCCGCCGAAATCCACCCCGTCCGGAAAGCGGATGATAGACAACCCAGTTGACTTAATAAAAGGCCGCGCTTCTTTGGTACCATGCGGAATAGCCAATCCGCCGCCCATATAAGTGGACACCACTTCCTCGCGCTCCAGCATCTTGGGAACATATTCCTCCGTTACATGCCCTGCATCGACCAGCAGCTTGCCCGCCATCTTGATGGCTTCGTATTTATCGTTTGCCGCACCGTGCATAATCACTTTATTTTCTGACAGTATACTCATATGGTTTCTCCCGCTTTCAACTTTTATTTTGGAAAAAATGAAGCAGCTCCGAGGACAAATACCCCCGGATCTCTGACTCTGAACGTTCTTCCAGCAATTGAACCAGCTCGGAATTCAGCAGCAGTGCGCTGATCTCGCTGAGCACCTCCAGGCTCTCCTTGGAGAGTCTGCGCGGAGCCAGCATGAGCAGAATGACTCTGACCTCTGTATCCCCCTCCAGAATTACGGGCTGATCAAGCCGGTACAGGGTCAGCGATGACAGGTGAATATGGCTGCTTCTGGTATGGAACAACGCCAATGCGGTATCGGGGATCACTTGGCTGGTCATCCGCTCCCGTTCGAGCAGACGCTCCAGCACAATACCGGCATCCCCGACCACGCCGTTTCCATTCAATGTCTCCAGCATCTCCACTATCGTCGCTGACAAATCCATCCCCTTATTATCAATCGGATGGAAGCGGAACCGCTCTAGCAAGCTGACGATCTCATCCAGAATACCCTTGTAGCTCCTGAGCCGTTCAAGCGAGGCTTCCTCCCGCGCCGCATGTTCCGGTTCACCGGACATCCCCTTCCCTCGTTCCCGCAGGGTAGTATTCTGGATGTAATTCAGCAGCTTCTCAATCTCCTCCGCTGTGAGCAGGGGGCTGATCTTGATGTAACGCTCCTTATCAATCGGCAGATCAATGGTAGATATAATCAGATCGTAATCTTCATCCGGCAGGCGTGCTGCTTCATACCAGGAGATGTTGCCGAGAATCTCAATCTGCGGCATTTCCTTGGTCAGCCGGGTGGCTAGCAGCCGGGAGGAGCTAAGGCCGCTGGCACAGACCAGAATGGCTCTTACGTTGCGCCTTAGCTGGTTCAGCCGCTCTGCGGAAGCTCCGAAATGCATGACCAGAAATCCGATCTCTTCATCCGGAATCTCCAGTTCCAGCTGCATATCCTCCACGGCTGCGCGGATGATGTTGAACAGATATTCGTAATCCCTGCGGATCGGGCCGAGCAGCGGATTGCGGATGCGTGTGCCTTCCCGGATCCGCTTCAGCGCCGGATCAATATGCTCCAGCAGCCCCTCGCGCAGAGTACGGTCACTCTGGAAGGGCAGCCCTGTCCGCTTGACCACACTCTCCGTCAGTTTATAGACAATCTCCATTAATTCAATATCGCCATAGGCGTAGCCCGACGAGGAGAAGGAATCCTGGACCCGGTCGAACAGCCCGGCGATATACAGAATCTCTACCCGGGGGATTTTCAGCTTAAGCACCTCAGCGAGCTGCCCCACAAATCGCTCGGCTCCGGCAATGTTCCGGTGATCGGACACCCTGGAATAGCCCGCATCCGCCCCGCTGTCGATGCTTCGGCTAAGCTCAATCCTCCGGGTAGTGACAGCAAGGGCCAGGAGCATCTCCATATAGACAATTTCGGGCAGCTCCGCCGTCCATTTCCATTCCATATCCCACAGCGTATTCTCTACTTCCATAAGGTTGGATTGTCCAACTGTAGTTAATAGAACACGAAAAGCCGGATTGCTCTCAGCCACAGAACCATGGCCGACCAGATCGGACAAATCCAGATGCTCTGCGGCTAACCGGCCAATCGCCCGGCGCTTGTCGATCTCGCTGCCGGTGATTTCTACGCCGTAGCCTCGTCTACGAACCAGCTCCAGGCCGAACTTACGGACCCATTGCTCCAGTTCATCCAGATCGTAGCTAATAGAAGCAACTGTAACCTTGAGGGAATGCGCAAGTGTGAACAGCTTCACCGGCTCCTCTGCCTCCAGCAGCACGCAGAGCTCGAATACCTTGCGGTCTTCGCCGGAATAATCCGCCGGCTTCTCTTCCCGCAGGAATAGGCGCAGCTCCGCAAGACCGGCCTCCGGGCCGCTCAACTGGATGCCTTTGCCTGATTTTTTGATCAGATCAAGACCAAAGTCCTCAAGCGCGGACTCTATATCCTCCATCTCCCGGTGTACGGTCCTTACGCTTACCCCGGTAGCCTCGGCAATTTTCACAGCGGTAATCTCTCCGCTTGCTTCAAGCAGAAGCCACAGGATCTGGCGCTGTCTGGCGGTAATTTTCGTCATTTCCGCTAACCCTCCGCCTTGCATCAAGTACAAACGGATATGCCGTCCTATAAGGGACGGCATCCGTTTCAGCGAGAACTATATACTTAGATTTTACACTTGTGCCGCTTACTTCAAACGTTCTACGAGCTCATCATATTTCGGACTCTTCAGGAAGTTATCGATCGAGATATGCTCTGCCTTCGGATTGCTGGCAATCGCCCGGTCGGTAAGCGTCTTCTGGGTAACTACGATATCCGCGTCAGCAGGAATTTCACTAACAGCAGAGTTCGTCACCGTAATGTTGACCCCTGCGTTCTGCAGTTTCTTTCTCAGCACCGAGGCCCCCATGGCACTGGAACCCATCCCTGCATCACAAGCGAAGACGATTTTGTTCACATTGGCTTTGCTGCGGACATTGGAAGCTACAGCTGTAGTTGCGGCGGTCTGTGCTGCTGTACCGGCCGACTTCATGTCTTTCATTTTAGCCGCTGCGTCTTCCAGATCCATCTCTTCATCATCATTCTTCTTCACAGACTTCAGCAGGAGAGCCGCAAGCAGGAAGGAGACGATGGTAGCAACAATTACCCCTGCCAGCATTGGAAGGTATCCACCTTTTGGCGTCATTGCGAAGTAGGCAAAGATACTACCGGGAGAAGGTGACGCTGTAAGTCCTGCGCCAAGAAGCTGGAACGTGAATGTACCGGAAACACCGCCGCCGATTACTGCCAGAATCAGACGCGGGTTCATCAGGATGTAAGGGAAATAGATCTCATGAATTCCGCCCAGGAAATGAATGATGACTGCGCCTGGTGCAGAAGATTTCGCAGAGCCTTTACCCACCAGCCAGTAAGCAAGCAAGATACCAAGTCCGGGACCTGGGTTAGATTCCAACATGTAAAGAACGGACTTACCTATTCTTAAAGATTCCTCTGTAGCAATAGGAGTTAAGATGCCGTGGTTGATAGCATTGTTCAAGAACAATACCTTGGCCGGCTCAATGATGATGTTGATGAGCGGCAGCAGGTTATGGTTCACCAGGAACTCCACGCCATTCGAGAGGATATTGGTCAACCCTTGAACCAGCGGTCCAACGCCTTTTAAGGCTCCAAGCGTCAAAGCGCCGCCGATGATACCCAGTGAGAAATTGTTAACCAGCATTTCGAATCCAGCTCTGATTTTGCCGTCCACAGCTCTGTCGAACTGCTTCAGCACCCAGGCAGCCAGCGGACCGACAATCATCGCACCCAGGAACATTGGAATCGTCGAGCCGACGATAACCCCCATGGTCACCAGCGCGCCGATGACAGCACCGCGTTTGCCGTGAACCATCTGTCCCCCGGTGTAACCGATCAAGAGAGGAAGCAGGTAGTTAATGATTGGGCCTACCAGAGCTGCAAGGCTCTCATTAGGATACCAGCCCGTTGGAATGAATAATGCTGTAATCAATCCCCAAGCGATAAAAGCGCCGATATTCGGCATAACCATACCGCTGAGCATACGTCCGAATTGTTGAACCTTCACCCTTCCACCGCCGGATGAAGTTTGTTTCGTTGCCGTTGTGGCCATTTGAGATGCCCCCTTATTGTAATGAACGGGAACCTTCCGCACCGCATACTGAAAGGTGTTTTCCCTTTGAACACATCGTAAATCAAAGCGCTTTCTTTGTCACCAAATTGAAAACACGGTTTCGGCATGAACATTGTTGACAACATTTAAGAGCTCCTGCCAAGGGGCTTAAGTCCGGTATCCGCCCTGCTCCCATCGGCCTACAAGCTTCCTCATAGGATGCACAATTTCACGTATAATATCATTTAAGGCTTAGGTAGTGTAAAGAACAGAATCAACCTGCGGATGGATATTGTAAGAACTTAGGGCTGTAGCTCATACGGCTATGTTTCCCAGACAACAAAAAAGCCGCCCCCTCAACGGAGACAGCTATGCCATGCAACAGCGGTTAAGCTATGATTAAATCATGTCCAGCGGAACCTTCCACGACGGCTGGGGAAAAGCATCGTCGAGCTGCCACAGCTCGTCGTCTGTGAGCACAAGCCTAGCGGCAGCCGCATTCTCATTCACATGCTCACGGGTGGCAGCCTTGGGAATAGCGATGACCTCCCCGTCCCGGATGGTCCAGGCCAGCAGAACCTGCAGCGGAGTGACCTCATAATTCCGGGCAATCTGCTGCACAGCTTCATTCTCAGTCAGCCCTTTTCTCAGCGTGCCTGCCTGGGCCAGCGGAGAATAGGCCATGACAGGAATCTTATGTCCTCTCAGCCAAGGCAGCAGCTCATGCTCAATCCCTCTCGAGCCCAGATGATAGAGCACTTGATTAACTGCACAGTGATTGCCGCCGGGAATACTCAGCAGCTCCTGCATATCTGCCGTATCCAGATTGGATACGCCCCAGCGGGCGATTTTGCCGGAAGCAACCAGTGCCTCCATCCCCTCCACGGTCTCTTCCAGAGGAATGTTGCCGCGCCAATGCAGCAGGTACAGGTCCAGATGGTCCGTCCCGAGCCGCTTGAGGCTGGCTTCGCAGCTGCTAATCAGCTTAGTCCCGCCCGCATTATGCGGATAGACCTTGGAGACCAGAAATACGCTGTCGCGGATTCCCCGCAGCGCTTCACCAACCAGCTCCTCGGAGCGGCCGTCCCCGTACATCTCAGCCGTATCAATCAGATTCATCCCCAGCTCCACGCCATGGCGAAGCGCAGCAATCTCTTCTGCCCGCTTCGCCGGCTGGTCACCAATCCGCCACGTCCCTTGCCCCAGTCTGGGCAGCACGACTCCGTCCTTCAGACGGATACTTTCAGATACAGGTCTGCTCATATGTGATAAGTCTCCTTATAAGAATAATGTTCTTACTTACTATACTTACCATATCCAGGGCAACGAAACATCCGATCAGTGTCCAACTCAGTAACGTTTCAGCGGAATTCTCAGCCGATCAGCTTCAGGCCTGCTACGGCTCCCAGAATCACTACAATACAGGCAATCCGCTTCACATCCCTCGCTTCACCGTAGAACAACATGCCCATAATCGCTGCCCCTGACGCTCCAATCCCTGTCCAGATCGCATATGCAATCCCCATCGGCAGACTCTCCATCGCCAGAGACAGCAGCAGGAAGCTTGCCCCGAAGCCTAGAACCAGCAGGCAGACAGACTGCCAGTTGCGGTCCTTGTGCAGCTTGCCAATCATGGCGACCCCGAACATTTCACATATACCAGCGGCAATCAGCATCACCCATGCCATAATCAGTTCAGCTCCTTTGTCTGTTCAGATTCAGCCTGAGCCGGGGTAACCAGCTTCAGTCCGACGACCCCAGCCAGCAGCAGGCCAATCAACAACAGCTTCAACGGACGCAACGGTTCACCGAACAGAACTCCACCCGCCAGAACGGTACCTGCGGTTCCAAGTCCGACAAATACAGCATAGACCGTCCCGACCGGCAGCCTGCCGCTGGCCCAGATGAGGGCGTAGAAGCTGATCACGATAGCCGCTACAGTAACCGCCCATTCCCATGGAGCGGAGGCGTGCTTCAGCCCGATGACCCATACCACTTCAAAGCAAGCAGCGCCTGCAATCATGATCCAGCTCTTAGTGCTTTTCTTCATTTCCCTTGCCTCCTGTGTCATAAAATAAGCCCGGAAGGTTATCGTCATTATTGACGATACCTCCCGGGCTTTTGTCCCTCCGTGTATACACGGATTGGCTTCATCCGTGTGTTCTCCCTCGGACCAGGCCAGCGGTGTGTACCTGCTGCGGAACCCTAGAGAACTATAACTGCTTATGAACTTACAACGTATGTTAGCAAATCACGCTGCGGAATGCAACCCCTGCATCTCTTACTCCTGTCCGGCCAGCCTGTTCAGCTCCTGCAGATCCGCTTCCAGATCCGCCTCGGTATACTTGCCCTGACCGAAGCCGATCATGGCGCGCAGCGGCATGTATCTCATCATGGCCAGCAGCATCTCCGGATTGTCGCCAAGCACATCCTCCAGCCCGAACACGCTGCTGAAGCTCTTCGCCTTCTCCTCCGTCAGCGGATTGGCAAGCAGGTCACCGACTGTGGTGTTGCGGTGGAACCGGGTGGTCAGCTTCACGGTGGATTCCACCTCAAGCTCCGTGCTCAGTCGGATATCGCGTGAGGAAGATCCAACAGAGATCTTGAACATCCCGCTCTCCACATGCCAGTCGCCTAACTGCACATTATAATAAGCGAAGGAACGTTTATCCAAAGTGAAGGTTACGCTGCGTTCTTCCCCAGGCTGCAGCTCAATCTTGCCGAAGCCCTTCAGCTCCTGCAGCGGACGGATCACATGGCTCTCCACATCACTGACATAGAGCTGTACGACTTCCTTGCCCGCTCTGCTGCCGGTGTTCTTGACAGTGACCGATACCTGAACGGTATCTGTGTCCTGAATGCGGGTCTGATCCAGCAGCAGGCGGCTGTACTCGAATTCCGTGTAGCTGAGGCCGTAGCCGAAGGGGAACAGCGGCTCGATTTCTTTTTTGTCATAATAACGGTAGCCTACGAACAAGCCTTCCTTGTACTCCACCGTATCACCTTCACCGGGGAAGTTCAGGAATGACGGATTGTCGCTCAGCTTCATAGGGAAGGTCTCCGCCAGCTTGCCGCTCGGGCTCACTTCGCCGAACAACAGATCCGCAACCGCACCGCCAAAAGCCTGACCGCCCAGGTAGCCTTCAAGCACCGCCTTCGCCCTATGCAGCCAAGGCATCTCGACCGGCGCGCCGTTGCTCAGCACTACAATAATTTCGCTCTGGACCTCGGCCACCGCTTCAATAAGCGCCTTATGGCTCGCAGGAAGCAGCAGATGGCTACGGTCATAGCCCTCCGATTCGTAGCGGTCAGGCAGACCAAGGAACAGCACAGCTGCATCCGCCTTAGCTGCTGTATCACAGGCTTCGCGCAGCAGATCAGCATTGATGTCATCGCTCTCCAGCTCATAGCCCTGTGCGTACAGGAAGCTGGCCGCATCCCCGGCAACGGCCTGCAATTCAACGAAGGCATCATCCATCCGGGATGGATTCACATGCGAGCTGCCCCCGCCCTGATACCGCGGCTGCTTGGCGAATTCACCGATCACGGCGATCCGGCCGCTCTTCACGAGGGGCAGAATCCCGCCTTCGTTCTTCAGCAGCACCATACTCTCCCGGGCCACTTCGCGTGCAAGCTGATGATGCTTATCTGCATCGAAGACCGCTTGCGGGTTGCGGTTTTCGACACTTTTGAAGATAAAGGCCAGCATCCGCTCTACAGCGAGATCCAGCGTCTCCATAGCCAATTCACCGCTCTTCACAGCCGCTACAATCTTGGCGTCTCCGATTCCAGCGCTTGACGGCATTTCCAGCTCAAGCCCTGCTGCCAGTGCCTTTACCCGTTCATTGACAGCTCCCCAGTCGGACACAACGAAGCCTTCGAAGCCCCATTCCTCACGCAGCACCTTGGTCAGCAGCTCATAGCTCTCGGAAGCATACTCTCCGTTCACCTGATTATAAGAGCACATCACACTCCACGGCTGGCTCTGCTTCACGGTGCCTTCGAAGCTGGCTAGATAAATCTCGCGGAGCGTCCGCTCATCAATAACTGCATCCACTGACATGCGGCGGTGTTCCTGGTTATTGGCAGCATAATGCTTCAGCGACGTCCCCACTCCCTGGCTCTGCACACCCTTCACATGATTTGCAGCCATCTCTGAGGCCAGGAACGGGTCCTCCGAGAAATATTCAAAGTTCCGCCCATTCAGCGGAGAACGCTTGATATTATTGCCTGGTCCGAGCAGAACGGCGACATTCTCCACCTGGCATTCCGTTCCCAGCGCCTCGCCCACCCGGAAGATCAGATCACGGTCCCACGAGGAGGCAAGTCCGGCTGCTGACGGAAAACAGGTTGCCGGTACACTGTTATTCAATCCAAGATGGTCTGCGTCACCCTGCTGCTTGCGGAGACCGTGGGGACCGTCTGTTACCATCACTGAGGGGATACCCAAACGTTCAATGCCTTTGGTGTTCCAGAAATCCAGCCCGGAGCAGAGTCCGGCCTTCTCTTCCAGTGTCATTTGCGAAATGAGCTTTTGAAGCTCTGTTACGTCCTTTGCCATTATATAGCCTCCTATGAATACGGTTTCTTGACTCCATTCTATATGACTGTTCCCGCCAATTATGGTACTTTCATTCGATTTTTGGTATTCTAAGTAGAGAACAAAATCACCCTTACGGGTGAATGAGATTAACGCGCGCCAGCAAATGTATGCTGTTTTCCGCATACATTCGGGCCACATGCCTTTGCGCCAGCAAATGTATGCTGTTTTTCGCATACAATCGGGCCATGCGCCTGTATGTGAGCACAATGTATGCTGTTACCACAACAGAAGAAAATCATAATTTCCTAAACAACAAGTGGAAACGGCGAAAGATAATGTATAGCGTGAAATATATAAATTATATTTTAAAAAAGGGGGCGGCCTATGGTGAAGGGAATCGGGAATGACGACGGTATACAGTACATCTGCAAGCTGGTCTACGAAGCTTACCGGGTCCCGGTCTTGTGGGTTGATGAAGCGGCTGCGCCCCGTCTAGCCCTGGGACCGACTGCACTGAACCGCCCTTCCGTTCAGGGAACGGGCGGCCTGCCGGTTGAGGTGATGGAGCTTGTCCGGGGGCATGGAGGAGCGGCGGCGGGCAGGAAGCTTAACATGGAGACGGTCGAGACGTTTAGTACAGTTAGTAGCAGGACAGCAGCTGAAGGCGGGACGCTTAACGCGGTGACGGGCAGAACTGCTGCTGCGGCCTCGCCCGCGTTGCCGTATCTGCACACGACTGGCTTTCTGGAGAATTTCATTATTCTCCAGCTTCCCGGCGCTGACGGTGCCATCGTCACCGGTCCGGCGCTGAACGCACCTGTTACCGGTGATAATGCAGCCAGCCTGCTGCGCGACCACAACATCCCGCCCGGGCAGCAGGCAAGCTGGCTGGAGTATTACGGCAACCTCCCTATAATTAGCCGAAAGCGCTGGTATCATGCGGCGCTGCTGCTCTACACGCTTGTCACCGGGCAGGCATTATCCGTAACGGAGCTGCTGCTGGCGGCGGGTCCGCTGGCGGAACCGCTGCATCCGGCGGACGACAGCCCGGATCTGGACTTGTCCTACCGCCGCGAGCATACATGGCTGCACCATGACCCGATGCAGGAGCGCGAAATGTTCCGCTATATTACCAATGGGGACAAGGCGGGGCTGCTGCAGACCCATGCTTCTTTTGGCGAGGAGAGCTACGGAAGGTTGTCCCGCAAAAGCCAGCTGCGCAGCAAAAAAAATCTGGCTGTCTCCTCCATCACGCTGGCCACCCGCGCAGCGATTGAAGGCGGGCTGTTCTGGGAGATTGCCTATACGCTAAGCGACTTCCATATCCAGTATATTGAGGAGCTCCGCGATATTCCGGCGGTGGACAGCGCCATGCTGGCCGCTCTATGCGACTTCGCCGATCAGGTAGAGGGCAGCCGCAGCGCAAGACACTCCCGCGTCTCCGACCGGTGCCGGAATTTCATATACAACCATCTGTATGAGGAGCTTCCGCTCGGCAGGCTGGCTGAATACGCCGGAATGAGCGCAAGTTACCTGTCCCAGCTGTTCAAAAAAGAAACCGGAACCGCCATCAGCGACTATATCCAGCAGCAGCGGGTCGAAGAAGCCAAGCAGCTGATTCAGCTGCCCGGGATCACGCTGTCGGATATCGCTACCCGTCTGCATTTTAACGACCAAAGCTATTTTACTAAGGTATTCAAGAAGTACACCGGCCTCACCCCGGGACAATTCAAGCAGCATTCCAGGTAGATTCCAGAATTATGGTATGATTCTGCTATGAGGGCAATCCTACATTTGGATAAAGGAGAGGTTCTGCATGATGGGAAGCTTACTATTCGCAGTTGCAGTCATATTCGTTGCGGTGATGTTTATTAATCGCAGTAATCGTAATGCGCGGTACAAAAATTACGGAAATAGAACCCGCTCTCACGCGGGAGATCATTATTTCATCACAGGTACCGGGGCCGATGCGGGCAGCTACAACGAAAACAGCCCACATAAAATCCATCCAGGCACGGACGGGCACAGCGGTGCCAGCCATCATCAGGGTCATCACCACGGGAATCATACCCATGATCATCATCACGGCAGCCACGGAGGCTGGGATAGCGGAGGTCACAGCAGCCATGGAGGAGGCGATTTCGGAGGCGGTGGCGATTCTGGTGGCGGTGATTCTGGTGGCGGTGGCGGAGACTGACGGATAGAATCATGGAGCCTCTCAGACTGCCGGGAAGCGGCAGCCTGGGAGGCTTCTGTGGTGAAATGGATTACGGGGAACGCTTGCTGCGTCTGAATGGGCTACTCTTTAACGCTTCCGCCATGGAACACACATTCATACACTTTCGTCTCTCCAGTCCAAATCTCCTCCACCCCGCTGAACCAGGAGAAATCTCCGGTTACGGAGCATTTATAGCTGTGCTGACCCTCCGAATAATGCTCCGGTCCACGAAAGGGCTTCTCTTCCGGGACCCGGAGCAGAGCAGCCTTCAGAAAATCAGGGTTGAAGCCTGCTGCGGTTACTCTCCCTATGTAGTTCATCGCCCAGAACGGCTTGTCATCCTCCCACAAAGCTTCTTGTCCGGCAAACTTCTCTGCGCCCAGGTAGGTATCTATGTACTTTAGGTTCCCGCGCATGAACTCCAAATCATGAGAGGCTGGCCGTGAGGATTGTCCCTGCGGACCTTTTCCTGCATAAGTAGCTTTCTTGGCTTCAATCAGAAACTGAATTTGCTCCAACATAATAATCATCCTCCAGAAATTTATCTCCGTCATAATAGAACATACGTTCTGTTTTAACAGTGACTAATCTCATAAGAGCAAAATCTTCGTGAACAGGGAACGTAACGTAATTAGTAAAAAGCGGCGCTCAACATCTAAAACCAGTTAGTCTTAGTACCTCTCCCGAAATCAGGTGCACCTATGCCCCTCATTTGTCATTCCGCCGATGCATCCCGGGTTAGGCTGTTACTGGGACGGGCTGATGAACTCCTGCTGATCGGCACGGACTCTCCGGGCCGGGGAGAGTACAGACTGAAGGCTAAGGGCCAGCAGAAACGCCATGAAGAACAGCATAGTGGAGATGCCGAAGATCAATCTGGCGCCAGTGTACACATACAACCATCCGAAGAATAGATAAGACAGCATATTGGTCGCCAGCGGACCGCCTTCAAACACGGAACCGACGCGTCCGAGCAGGTTCTCAGGAACATAGGTCATTAACAGAGTCGACAGCGTAATGCTCAGCAGGGATATGCCAATCCCGATAATGACACGGCTGAGCAGCATGGACCAAGCGCCGAAGGAGAGCGTGAGCAGCAACAGCCCCAGAGTCATGACCGCTGCTCCCCAAATGTTGATTCGCACATAATTTTTGAATTTTGTCCCAAGCAGGTTCAGACCGAGCGCCCCCGCGAACATACCGATGCCCCCGGCGGTGCTTGCCCAGGCTAAGTAATTCTGGTCTAAATGCAGCTCTTTCACTACGAAATATATATTTAACAGATTAATCGCTCCTGTGCACGCCCCCATTACCGCCAACATGATAAATAAGCGTTTGGTGAGCGCAGAAGCGAAGATATACCGGAAGCCTTCCAGGACATCCACCCAAAAGGAGGTTGCCGGACCGGAATCGGAGGGTGCTGCCAGGGGGGCCGGGCTCACCTTAAGACTCAGAATGAACAGACTGCCTGCGATGAAACAAAAGCCGTCCACAATTAAAGAAGTTGACGCCCCCCACCATTGGTAGACAAAGGCTCCGATTGCAGGCCCGGCAAGACTGATCAGCGTATCTACCGTCTTTACAGAGGAACTGGCGGTACCGTAATCCTCGTTGTCCACGGCTGTGACCGTTAATTTACTGATGGCAGGCTGAAAAAATTGCTGAACCGTACACGCAAAGGCCAGCATGACCAGCAAAAGCGGCACCTGCTCCATCCAGATCAATCCGGCCAGTACAAAAGACATCGCAGCCCGGATCACCAGCGTCGCCTGCAGCACCTTCTTTGGTTTCCTGCGGTCAACCCATGTTCCGGCAAGAGGAGCCATGATAAAGACCGGGAGCATCTGGGCAAACAAAAGAGCCGTCCGGTAAAAGACAGCTTGATCCGCTTCCGCAAATACCCAGAACAGGATGGCCCAGTTCCTGATCTCATCTCCTACAGAGGATAAGGTCTGCGTGCACCATAACCGGCGGAACACTCCGTTCTTCAGCATACTCCACAAGGAAAGGCCCCCTCTCTTTCGGTATTGTCACCCTAAGAAGTCAGCAATTCATGCGTATGGAAATGGTCGTACACCCGGCTGATCCATTCCTGCCGATCCTGTTCGCTGGCAGCAAAAGGATTCTCTAACGCCAGGTTGTGTACAACCGTCCTGAAGTCGCTCCCGTCCTCCATCTGTTGAATAATAGCAATGCTTAAAGGGTCCATGCTCATCACCCGGACGTAGCGCCTGCGCCCTTCAAGAGCCGGTGCGCTCTCCAGCACCAGCAGAATCCAATCTTCATGCCCTTCCGCAAGCTCAAGCTCTGCAGGAAGGGGACTGTGCAGCTTCAGCGCAGGGATGGAATAGTGCGGTTGCATCACTTTGACAGGCTTCATAGCAGTTGTGTCCTGCGGAGCTGTATCCTGCTGCATCAGTTCCATCACCGCACGCTCATAAGACAGGAAGTCCTTAAGGACCCGCCCGGTTTCCGGCACAAGACCCTGCACCAGCTCATCAAGAATGAGGGCCAGCTCCGCTTCCGGCGGTGTTGCCTCATGCATATCCAGCCTGGCAGAGACATAATCGATTGTACGGGTGTATGGAACAGCCGCCAGATGATTGAGATAATACAAGGTGCGGAAGAACGAACGGGCCAGCGGGTAGTAGAGCTTTCTGATCCTGTGCAGAGTGTGTGTATCCACAGACCGCAAGGAGTAATAGTTGCTGAAAATTTGCGGGTAGCTGGCAATCCAGTTCTTTTCAATGCCGGATAGCTGGAAATCACTGTTCATATCGTTCGTGCTCCAGAACTGCTCGTCCAGCACCAGGCTGCCCTTCGCTGCGTCAAACAATTGGGTTCCGGGAAAAAGGGACAGTTGATGCAGCTGCACATCCGCTATTCCTATGGAGAGCAGCCGGACAATCATATCCAGCGTCTGATTAAGGTCTTCGGTTGTCTCTTCGGGAAATCCGGTAATAAATGAAGCCGTACATGACAGACCCAGCCGATGAAGCTCGCGGAGCAGCTCATAAGCCTGGTTCAGATCGAGCTTTTTGCCAATGACCTGCTGGATGGGCTGGCTGCCGCTCTCAATCCCGAAGAAGACGCCATTACATCCAGCCTGCATCATCACCTCAAACAGTTCTATATTGACGTGGTCCGTCCGGGAGGAGCAGCTCCAGGTGAAGGGCTCGCTGCAATCCAGCAGCTCCTGGCAGAATTGTCTGACAAACTTCTGATTAACCGTGAAATTATCATGCGTTAAGCTGAAATGGGTGATTCCCCAACGATCCCTGACGTATCTCATCTCGGCGATGATCCGTGCAGGACTTTTAGTTCTGTATTTTCGTGAAAAGAAAGTCGAGGTGCTGCAAAAGCTGCAATTAAAGGGACAGCCGCGTCCCGCCTCAACCGGAAAAAACCGGCTCTCCGGAGTGGTAAAATAAGCTTCAATATCCTCGATTAGATGAAAGGCAGGGAAGGGCGTATCATCGAGATTCCTCAGAATCGGCCGCGGCGGATTGGTGCGGATTGTCCCCTCTTCACGGAAGCAGATTCCTTCTACCTCTGAGAGCGGATGGCCCGACTCCAGGACCGCAATCAGCTCCGGCAGCGTCAGCTCGCCTTCTCCGGCAACGATATAGTCTATCGCTGGGAAATGGGTTAAGGTTTCAGCCGCTACGAAGCTCGCATGGGGTCCGCCAAGAATAATGATTCTGTCCGGGTCCAGCCGTTTGCATTCCTCCGCAATTCTCAGTGCGATCGAATAATTGCCGCACATCGCCGTGAATCCGAGAACTCTGGAGGGCTTGCCGATGATTAATCGGGCAATACCGGCAAGGGCTGCTGTATCGAAATGGCTGGTGCCTGAATAGAGTAATGCCAGATCAGTGAGACATACCCCGTACCCCGCTTCAAGAAGTGCAGCGCCTAGCACAAGCAGGTTGAGCGGAGGATCAACGGTATCCACAGCTGCATTATAGGGCGGACATATCAATTGAATCATTTCCCAGTCACCTCACGTAGGAGAAGATTTAACTTAAGGCGGTGAACGAAGCATTCAGCAGCTCCAGATGGCTGTCAAGGTCACGCTTCACATTTCCGCAGTAGGCGCCTAAGATCGAACCGGTGGTTCGGTCGGCTTGAACCGGACAATTCCCGGAGCATAGAAAAGCGATATTGCATCCTTTACACTCCGGCTGATTCAAGACATGACGTTCCTTCCAGAGCGCCAGCTTCTGGTCATCCAGCTTAAGCTGAGGGTAATACGTTCCAAGACTCCATTTGGGATTACCTATAATACTGGTGCAAGGGTAGACCTGGTGGTCCGGCGAGAAGGTGAATGTTTTTCCTCCGGCCGCCTCACAAAAATAATAGTTAGGGAAATAGTTATCTTTAGCGAGGCCTGTTCCCAGCACGTGCTCGAACGGCAGGGAGAGTCTGGTTAGATCACTGTTTAATACGACATTCAGCCTTTTTAGTTTATCGTTTGGCACATGCACTTTGATGAATTCCGTGAGCTGATAGCTGGGCAGCAGGCCCGGGGCGGAATTCCCTGCATAATTCTCAACGGGAGACAGTGAAACCGAGAAGTTAGGGTAAGCATTCCATTGCCGTTCCTGGAAGAAATCCAGGAGTTCATTCAGATGCTCTATATTCTCACCATCCAGATTGACACGAATAGCGATGTCGAAATTATGCTCCAGGAAGGAGTCAATCTGAGCGGTTATTTTCATAAAGGTTCCCTCATTGGCCCGGGTGATCCGCCGCCGGTCATGAACCGCCTGGGGGCCGTCTATGGTTAACTGGATTCTGAGCATGTCCTTGTAAGGCTCTAGCAATTCCTGATAGTGTGACAGGAACACCCCATTGGATATGACCGTTCCTGTAATTCCCCTAGCTTTGGCCTGCTCAAGAATAAGTCCGACGATAGAATGGTTCAGGGGCAGGAGCGGTTCCCCGCCAAAAATAACAAAATGATGCCGGGTAGACTGTTGCTGCTCCATGATTTGATCCATGGCCAGGAAGGCAGCCTGCACCTGATCTTCAGTCATCTGTTCATGGCTGGAGCGGATCTCTTGGGGCTCAAAGCAGTAGACACATTTCAAATTACAGGTCATGGAAGGACAGAACACAAAGGAAATGTCACCCGAGCCATGCTGATCCAGGTATTCTTTGTACCGGCGGATCAGGGCTTGCTCCTCTTCACGCTCCCTGTACAGATAACCTCTGCCGGCCAGAAACTGTTCTTCATCAGCGGTGAGAGTATATTCAACAGGCTGTTGTTTCTGGAGGAACTGGCTGATATGCTCTTCCACAATATCCATTGCGCCCGACAGGGAATTGAAGATAAGATGACGGCCGTTTCTTAAGCGATACGTAAGAATATATTCTGAAATATACAATATCTATCCCCCCTGGTATGAACAGCGGGAAGGCATAAGGATGCGCTTCCCGCTATTTCCCAAATATAAGGATGCTGTTAGATGGCTTTTTTGGTAGGATTGTTGATTTGAATGGATGCTTTCTGGCAACATGCCATTGGAACCGTAATTTCTTCAAGGTCTTTGGCTGAGAGATTCGTCCAGAGATCCTTGTTCTTCGTCAGTGATTTCATGTACATTACCTCCTCTCCTCTAAGAATATTTATGGCAAGGTAAATACCTTGACATCAGGGTAATGGAGTTCACTGGCAATAGCTTTCGAGCAGACGGTCCCGGTGCAGATCGAGATAGGTCTTCAGATACTGCCTTGTATCGCTGCAGTTCGATTCGAAATCCCGTAATTCCCCGTCTCTGCTTCCTTTCAGTACGCAGCCGCCCCCACAGAGAGGCGCAAGATTACAGTGTCTGCATTTGTCATTCACCACGATATCCCGTTGCCATCTCTGCCACTTCTCTTCATCCAAATGCAGCCCTTGAAGGTAGCTTCCAATCGAATAATCCGGGAATCCGACGGTTTCAACACAAGGATACAGCCGCCCGTCTGCACCAAATACGAGATTATGACGCTTTGAAGCACTGCAGCCGGACAGATCGAAGTAATAGTGGTCATCGTCTGTGTCAAACATAGCTTTGCGGAGTATCCGCAGCTTCTTCTCCATGAAATACCCCAGGCTGACCTTATACCTGCGCCGGGTGGCTTCCCAATCCGGGAAGAGTAAATGAAGCTGCTTCAGAAGATCAGATTCAGGCTGGAAGCCGGCAACCTTCCCCGTATTGAAATTATCATTGATCGGGGCAATCTGGCAGGAGAAATCAGATGAGCTTGTCCACTGAAGCCGCTCGAACCCGGCGAACATCTCCGGCAAATGCCGGACATTCTCCCGGCCTGTGTTGATTCGGACGGTTACGGGTATATGGTGCTCCAGGAGAAAAGTAATGTTCGAGCAGATAAGATCATAGCTGCCGCTGTTGTTCCTGTATTTACGCAGCTGGTCGTGGATCTCCTTCGGGCCGTCCAGTGTGATTTGCATATGGCGGAAATGCGCCGAGTGCTTCTGCAGAAAAGGGAAATACGCACCGAGTTCGGTACCGTTCGTAATGGAGAGAATAGGCCAACTCCGCTCAATAGCCTGCTGTAAAATATACTCCACCTGAGATTGATTACGGGCCAGGAAGGGCTCGCCCCCGAAAAGCTCGAACTGGACGGCCGCCTCAGGCTTCAGATGCACCATCTGATCCATCGCCTGAAATATCTCATTAATCTGTGCAAAGTCAAGCGTCGGCGAGTCCTGGTGAATGTCCGATTGGAAGCAATAAGGGCAGGCGAGGTTGCATTTGTAGGTGGGGCAGATTGTGAATTGTAAGGCCGGATGAGAGCGGTAGTAGGTTTCGAGTGATTCACGGACATATTGTTCTTCGTTCATATCCGTGAGATACCCTCTGCTCTTAAGCAGGGTACGCGTTTCCGGATCCAGATCGTTTAATGCAGATGTATCGGAGCTTCTATTAAAAAGAACACGGGCTACCTTAGGCTCAACCAAGTCTACAGCGCCGGTTAATGTATTCATGATCAGCAGAACATCATCGCTTAATCTGTATTTGTAGTTATACTTAGACAATCTCATACGCCCTCATCCTCCTCAGGACTGATAGAGTTGCATTTACTAACTTGTAAATAATGTAAAACTTTTCCTGATGGACAACTATGATAAAAGTCATAAAATAGGAAAAAATCTATTAAATGATAAAAAAACAGGGAAATAGAAATTCCCAATTACTCTTGCAATAAGTAGATAGAAGCGGTTAACCACTCCAGTCCGCACCTGCCGCCAACTTTCTCCGAAATCAGGTGCACAAATGTACCTCATTGTGCCAACCGTATCCTCACGCCAAAGACACCAGCCTCCGAAGATGCTGGTGTCTTTGCGCATGTCCAAGCGAACATGCCATCGCCCACACGCTACTACTTCTGCCAACTCTACTGCGCAGGAGAGAGAGTTAGCGTAAATGTCTTGTCAAACGGGGTCACCAGGTTAACCTGCACGGTTTTGTAGCTCTTCGGCGGGCCGGGTTCCGGGGATGTTCTGCCGAGATGGGCCATTTCGCCGCCCGTCAGGTCGATCCACTCTCCGCCAGAAGTATACCGAATCTGCCCGCCGCTCCACAGGAAGTTATCCTCGTCCACTGACTGCAGTTCTCCCAGGGTGAAGTTGTTCTGATCCGCTGGCTCTAGCTCACCTGAAGCGAAGTTACCTTCCCAGCCGAATTTGAAGGACAATTGAGCCAGGACCTGGGCAGGCTCCGCGCAGTGCAGCCGGATCGTCCAGCCCGTCTCTGTACGGTGTATCTCTGTCTCCACAGACAGCGTCTGTTCATGGGTCAGCGAACGGCTCTGATGCGGCAAAAGATACCACGGACTGACAGCCGTACCCGCTTCCGGCGGGAGAAGCGCACTCTCCACCGGACCGTAGTAGCCCTTCTTCTGCACGCCCTTCAGCAGGTAGCCCTCCGGCAGCCGGGTCATCTCCTGCATCGGCACGAACCCGGGGTAGAAGCTGGTATTCAGCTGCACGGCCAGTAGCCTTACAGCACCGTGACGCATCGCGAAGAACGAAGGCGTCTCCGTGATCAGCGTCACGCTGGTCGCCCCGTCTCTGAGCCGGGCCACAGGCGCCCCGAAGTCGGTATGCAGCCGGCTGTGGTAGATCCGTCCCTGGTGACCCGCTGACTCCATTCTTTGCAGATAGCGCTCCCGCAGGAAATCACCGTTCAGGATTTGCTCATACTGTACAGGCAGCTCTGCTGTAGCCTCCGGCGGCTGCTGCAGCTCCGGCTCCAGCAGCATACGTACCAGGGCGTTCACCGAGCAGACGCCTGGATTGGACAAGGAGCGTCCGGCCCATTCCGCCATACCGGCCAGCACGGCATCCTTGTCCGAACGGGCAAGGATCGCATACGGCAGATAATAAGGAGACAGATCATGGAGCACCCCCAGATCCTGCCGCCCGGAATAATCGGTCACGACTTCGCCGGACGGGTGAACAAGGTAGACCATCATGTGCAGGTTCCGGCGCACCGGTTCCAGCAGCTCCGGCTTATCCAGCAGCCGGGCGGCATGAATCAGCATAATATCACTTACGGCGCTGTAGATGCCGTTGCTCCGCTCGGTCCATTCCCCGTCCGGCGTGATGTCCATTCCTTCTGCCAGCCATTCATCCGCCCGCTGCCGGGCCTCTTCTCTGCCGAACAGCTCATAGAGAAACCCTAGCGCCGCGCACATCACCCAGCGGTGATTCGGAGTATGGACCCCGCCCGTAAGCATTACGGGGAGGGACTGCTCCAGGAACAGGAGCATGTTGTCCAGCACCGGCTGAAGCGGCGGCCACTCCTGCTTCGCCAGCAGCTGATATAACTGCGCGTAGCCGACCACAACGAAGGCCGTATCCGGCGGCGAATGATAATTCGTCCAGCCCGGGGAGATGGAGCCGTCCTGATGCTGGAAGCGCAGCACGAACTCCGTCGCCAGCTTCAGCTGTTCCAGCAGCTCCTCATCCCGGTAATACTTCGAATCCGGGTTCACCAGCGCCGCACCCCAGTAACACATATCCGTCGGGGTACCAGTGGTGTGATTCACCCAGGCAATCCCCGTATGGGGATCAAGGGTTCCCCCATAATACAGGTTGCTCTGATCCAGCACCTGCCGGGGAATTCCCTGCTCTACTGCTCTGTCATTACTCTCTACCAATTGCTTATACATTAGGTTCCTCCTTGCGGGAAGCTCTCTGGCTAATTTCTCTGATTCCTCTGATGCCCATCCGCCTGCGGCCTATCCTCTGCGCGCCAGCTTGGCTGTAAGCAGACGGTGGCTCTCATGTATCTCTTCCGGGCGGCAGGCCGCCTTCAGTTCATACACCTTGACCTGCGCCCGTTCAATCATCGGCAGATAGGCATCGTAGAAATCCGGATCTCCGCTGTTCACATAAGGGCACCAGTGGTCGGAGAGGCCGATCGTCTCATGAATATGGACGCCGACGATATCATCCATCAGCCCTTCCATTTCCACGATACTGTCGTACAGGCCCAGACGGTCCATCATAATGGCATGGCCGGTATCATACCAAATGCCGACCGGCGCTCCTTTTAACGCATTGATTATCGTCTTCGCTTCGGCGAGCGTTGGAATCTGCTGCGGCTTGGAGCGGGTCTCGATGCCGAAGCGGATATTCAGCCCCTTGGACACCGCGCGGTTACACACCTCGTCCAGACTCTCTATAATGGTCTGCACATAGCCTGTACTATACGCTTCACGCCGCTCCATCAGCTCCGCCCATTTGCTGCGGTAAGCTGCCGAATCCCTGCCCTGCCCCTCGTAGATCTGCTCCAGCTCCCCGGAGATATCATACGGGAACGGTACCTCGCCCGGATGCACTACCACGGCTTCGCCGCCGTAACGCTGAGCGTACTCTGCCGAGCGAACCAGCAGGTCTATCGCCCGCTTCCGTTTCTCCTTGTCCTCGAAGCCCAGCAGGACCGAATCCGTGCCGTAGTCAGGGTCCGGGACATGGGGGAACGTATTATGAACGCTCGATATACCGATCTCCCCGCGTTCAATCATCGGCTCGATGGTAACCAGCATTTCCTCCGTCACATTATAATTCAGCTCCACCCTGCGGAACCCCAGCTCCCGGATCTCATTAAGTAATCCATCACCTGTAGAATGACGTCTCATATTCCAGCAGGTGGAGAAGGAGAATTCTCCCTTATCCTCCACGACCATCTCTCCTCTCGCAACGCCTAAGTAATATCAATCAGCCCTTCACAGCTCCCAGCATAACACCACTGACGAAATATTTCTGCAGCCAAGGATAGACGACCAGAATCGGTACCGTGGCGAAGACGACAGTGGCGGCCTTGAGGCTCTCCGGCGGCAGCTTGGTGCGGGCCGCCCCCTCCAGGTTCGTCAGCTCAGTGATCATATTGTTCTGAACCATCTGGAATAGCTTCAGCTGAAGCGGATACAGATCGGGATTATTGATATACATCAGGGAATCCTGGAATCCGTTCCAGCGTCCTACCGCATAGAAGAGCGCAAGTGTAGCCATAACCGGCATAGATAACGGCAGAACGATTTTGAGCAGGGTGCGGATATGCGAGCTGCCGTCAATCTCGGCCGATTCTTCCAGACTCGGCGGAATGCTGCGGAAGAAGGAGATCAGGATAATCAGGTTGAACGGGCTGACCAGACCGGGCAGAATCAGCGACCATACAGAATCGATCATATGCAGATCACGGATCAGCAGGTACTCAGGAATAATACCGCCGCTGAAGAACATGGTGATGATGATCAGGTACATGAACATCGTACGGCCCTTCAGCTTGCTTTTGGTCAGCGGGTAAGCAGCTGCAACGGTGAAAAGCATACATAATACCGTAGTCGCAACCGTCAAAATAATGGTGAAGATCAGCGAGCGGATCATCGCATTGTCGGTGAAGACCTGCACATACGCCTTCCAGTTCAGCTCAATCGGGAAAATCGTAACTTCCCCGGAAGTAATAGCCCGCGTGGAGCTGAGGGACACCGCAATAACGTGTATAAACGGAGCCAGGCAGAACAGCACGAACAGCGCAATAAAGGTAACGTTAACGATATCAAATATCCGGTTAGAGGTACGTTCACTCATCGTACTCCGCCTCCTTTCTGTATAATCATAGAATGCCGTCGCCGGTCACTTTTTTCGATATATAATTGGAACCAAGGATGAACACCAGTCCAACCACCGCCTGGAACAATCCAACTACAGTTGCCAGCGTATATTGGCCCGATTCCAGACCAATCCGGTAGACGAAGGTACTAAGCACATCGGAGTATTCGCGCACTGCCGTATTCCCGATGATGTAAGGACGATCGAAGCCGATGCTGACCATTTTCCCCAGGTTGAGAATGAGCAGAGTAATAATGGTTGGTTTGATACTGGGCAACGTAATGTAGAAGATCTTCTTCATCCGGGTAGCCCCATCCACTTCAGCAGCCTCGAACAGCTCGCGGTTGACACCGGTAAGCGCCGCCAGATACAGGATGGTCCCCCAGCCGGCACTTTGCCAGACACCCGTGAACAGGTAGGTAATCAGCCATGGATTTTTTTCGGTCAAAAAAGGAATAGGATTCAGCCCCATGCTCTCCAGTACACCGTTCACCATACCGGATTGGTTGCCGAACAATTGATAGACGATACCCCCGATAATCACCCAGGAAATGAAATGGGGAATGTAGAGGAGGGTCTGTGATATTTTTTTGAACCATACCGACTTCACTTCATACAGCATAATAGCCAGAATAATCGGGGCCGGGAAAGACACTATCAAATCGAGAAAATTCAGCATAAACGTATTGCGCAGACTGCTGTAAAACTCCTTCATGCCAAAAACTTCGCGGAACGCATCGAAGCCGATCCACTCACTGCCGTTGATGCCTTGGAACAGGTTGAAATCCTTAAAGGCAATCTGCACCCCGTACATCGGGCCGTAGCGGAAAATCAGGAAATACATAATGGGCAGTGAAAGCAGCGCGTATAGTTGCCAGTACCTTCTGATGTAAGACGCTTTGCTCAAGTTCCTCTCCTCCTATGGAGAAAAAACCGGGCAGAGCAGCATGCCAGCTCCCCCCGGTTTTCACTTTTTTTAGTTTATTTGGCTGAAATCTCTGTAAGCGCCTGCTCCAGCTCCGCTTTCAGCTTGTCTCCGCCCAGAGACATGTAGTCCTTCATTTCCTGTTCGAAAATAGTATCGAATTGATCCGGCTTCGCCATCGCAGTCTTCACGATGATCACGTTAAGCTTGTCGCTGAGCGTAGTGCCGTATTTCGATTCCGATTCAATCGGCTTGCCGAAGACGATAGGACCCACAGTATCTGTGTTGGCAATATCAATAGACTGCTTCAGCGCCTCCTGGTTGTTGGCAGGGAAGCCCAGAATCCAGGCTTTCTCATTGGTAGCCTGATCGCCGAGGTTCTTACCGTTGGAGATAATCGCGGTGTCCCCGGAAGTGAACAGACGGTCTTGGAATTCCTGGGAAACATCAGCCTTAACGACCGGGATGCCGTCCACCATATCATAGTTCTCGCCTTCAACACCGTTGTAAATGTCAATCAGGTTGTTGCCAGTCGCCATCCAATCGAGATATTTCACCGCTTCCACCGCACGCTTGCTGCTCTTAGGGATCATGATGTACATACCGTTCGAGGCATAGCGGGATTTGATATATTTATTGTCCACCTTGGCATTGGTGAGGATATCCGCCGGCAGCACCTTGCTGCCCGGCACATTCTTGTAGAGATTATCAAGAGTGCCATCGGCATAAAACATACTATCCACATCCTCCGACCAGAAGCCGACGTTGCCGTTCTGAATATCCTTGGATACCTGGGCTTTGTCTTCATCCAGACTGAAGTCCTTGCTGACCAGCCCTTCATTGTAGAGCTTGTTGAGGAACTGTGCCGCATCCTTGAAGCCCTCATGCAGCGGCAGCTCGTAGCGCTGGCTGTAAGTAAGGTCACCGCTGATCGGCTTGATGAAGGAGTAGATCAGGGTCTCCAGCTGAGCCGAGCCGAGGGACATACCCATCGGAATGGTTTTGCTGCCAAGACCGCCCGGGTCCTTCTCTTTAAACGCTTTCAAAGTAGTGTATAGCTCATCGGTGTTCTTCGGTACCGGCAGCCCCAGCTTATCCAGCCAGTCCTGGCGGATGTATGAAGCGTAGCGGCCTGTAATCGCCCGTTTACCAGGGATAGCGAACTGCTTGCCGTCGAGCTGGCCGAAGGCCATCGTCTCGTCACCAATGAATTTCTTCAGCGTCTGGCCGTGCTCCTCTAATAAGGAACCTACGTCGGTCAACCCGCCCTGCTGGGCGTAACGGTAGAAGACACTGGAATCATAAGTGAAGACAATATCCGGCACATCCGTATTACTGGCCATCAACACGTTCAACTTGGTCACTTCTTCAGAACGCTGCACCGGGACAAATTCTACATTGATATTATTAGGATCACCGAAATTTTTCTGAATCATCTGGGACACGAAGTTGTTGGTAATGGTGTATTGCTTCGGCGTTTTACCGCGGTCGAAGATCTCCACCTTCAAGGTTACGCGTTCCGCGCTCTTCCCGGGTGCGTCTGTACCTCCGGCTGCCGAATTCGATTTACCGTCTGAGGAACAGCCTGCAAGCAGAGTAGCTCCCATTACTGCGGTCAAGCCGATGCCGATTGCCTTCTTCAGAACTCTTTGGTTTACGTTCACTGTCATTGTTCCATCTCCCTCGCCTTAGCAGGCTATAATGGTGACTTCATGATACCCCCGAGCTTGATGATGCCCGTATGTCTTATTCGTTCATCCCGTTCATGTAGGCCGGCCTCAGTGTTTCAAGGCTGCTTGCTGCTGCGGGATGACCACAGTATTCCATAACATTCGGAGGTCTGACAATAAACCTGTTTCGGATGCGATAAAGCGCCTGAATTCGGACATCCGGTTTATCAGACTAACGATTTTCGTACAATAAACCGCTTTCATATCAGCAAAAACACAGGCCGCATCGCTATTCGCCCCCCTTGTTCAGCGGTTGGCGTAAGAGAAATGCGGCCTGGACCTTACACGAATGCGGCAGATGAATCCCATGCTTAACCATCAAACGGAATTCCTTCATTTCCCCAGCTTACGCTAGTCCTGCGGCTCCAATCTGGAGGCTGCTTCGCGGCGTCTGGAGGAGCGGTAATCGCCCGGCGTGATGCCGGCAATCCGCTTGAAGACTCTTCCGAATGAAATGGCATTCCCATACCCTACTTGAAGTGCGATATCCTGGAGGGAACAATCCGTATCTATCAGCAGCTGCTCGGCTTGCTTCATCCGCAGCTCAGTTAGGAAATCCACGAACTTCATTTTGAATTCGGTCTTGAACAGATAGCTGGCATATTTGCCGGAGACCTGGAACCGGTCACTCAGATGCTTCAGCGAGAGATCGGGATTCGTGAAATTCTCTTCGATATAATCCTTCATCTCATTGACCATGGCCCGGTAGCTCTTCGTTTCGCTGGCAGAGACATAGGTGCGGAATAAGTCGGTGACATATTCGAATAGAACCGTCTTCACTTCATGGAGCGCCTCGGCCTCCTCCAGCTGCTTCAGCCGGACCTCAGCATTCTCTGCCGACAGCTCGTCCTGCAGCTGTTCAGACATCACCGCCACTTCCCGGCTCAGCATCTGCAGCATAGCCTGGATCAGGGAACGGATATCCTCGTCCTTCAGGAAATCCTGTTCAAACGACTCGAAGATCCGTTCCAGCTGCTCCCGCCACTGGCCGCTCGACATGCGGAAATACTTCACGAATTCAGCAATCATCTGCAGATATTTATACGTCTCAAGCAGCGGCTGGCGCGCTTCGCCGCTGCCTGCCAAGACGATATCCTCATGAATCAGCAGCTTGTGCTGCATCACATATTCGGCTGCCGCATAAGACTCCCGGATCATCCCCGGCCCGGCGGCAGCGGAGCCGATACCGAAGCTGAGCGAGATCCGCAGATTCTGCTCGACCCAGGAGCGGCAATCCTCCGCGAAGACCCGGAGCTTGGCCTCCATCTCCTGATCGCTGCCAGTCGCCAGGAACAGAATCGCTGCGCGTTCGGTTCCCACCCATTCTGCCCATCCCTGCAGCTCCGCATTCCGTGCCAATTCCTGAAATACATTCATCAGGGCAAACTTCAGCGTATTCTGATCCCCCCGGGTATACCGGTCCTCGAATACCTGCTCATAGCGGTTGATCTCCCCAAGCACAACGATGAAGCGCGAGGAAGCATTCGCACCGGTAAGCGGAGATAGCTCCTCCAGCCGCCGGGTCACCTGCTCCAGCCGCTCGCTATGCAGCAGATCGGTGAACAGCTTGCTGCGCTGCAGCAGCAGGTTCTCCCTGGTTTTGGTATCATAATCGGTCATGTGGTTAATCAGATTCTCCAGCACGCCGTCAATCAGCATCATCTCGTCCGGCCTGTCGGTAGACTGATCCATCGTGCGGATCTGATGGCCTTCAATCCGGTTCATAATCACCTGGATCGGCTTATAATTGCGCCGGGTTACATAGATCAGATACAATACCGCACAGAGCACGGTCCCCACCGCAATCGCTACCCAGAGATAAGAGATCACAGAGACCCAACTGAACAGATTCCCCGCCTTGATTCCGCTCTCGAACGTCCAGCCGGTTCTCTCCAGCTTAAGTGTGTTCAGCAGCTTGCCGTCAGCCGCACCTTCCGTATCGGAATGGGCCTGGTACACGGTGTTGCCATTGCCGTCCAGAATAGTCATGAACGAGAGCTGCTGGTTAACCATGCTGTCTATGAGCTGCTCCAGGGCACTCACTTTGATGTTAATGACTAGTATTCCCCCGGAGCCGAAGGGAAGCGGCATTGCTTTATTGGTTGTCAGCACACGAATTTCTGTACGCTGGGACAGACCCGAATGATAATCCCTGACCGGTTGCCAGCCTTCCGGTACTGCCGGAGTCGAAGTCATGGCCCTGATCCAGTCCTCATCGGCGAATCCCTCCAGCTCCTTCAGTCCCGTATCGGTTAGAACGCTTCCACGCACCCGGTCATACAAATACACCGACTGGATATATGAGGATTCCTGTATCAGATTTCGCAGACTCTGGGCAACCGCATAGACCGTCGCCTGGTCCGGCTGGCTCTGCGTATTGAAATAACGTTTGTAGACCTCGCTCCGCTCTACCGCATCCAGCACCGACAGCTCGGCTTCCTTGATCGTCCGGTCCACACTATCCCTGAGATAGCTGGCGGAGATGCGGTCTGCCTTCTTCGTCTCCGTCCGGGAGATATCATTAATAAACACAAATGAGGCAAAGATCAGAATCGTCACCGTCAGCAAAAATATAGGGAAATAAGACAGCAGCAACCGGCGATACCAGGAACGGGACATTCGACAACCTCCTCCACAACCATCAGAATACCCGGCCGCATCCGGCCGCTTCATATACATATCGTCCAAGGCTGCTCTGGGGCGGCTATGGACTTCAGATCTATTTCATCTGCGGCAACCGGCCATACTGACCGCCGTTCGAATTCCTGCCATTATAGCACATGCGCTTCCCCTCCAGCTAACCAGATAAAGTCATTCTACCCGCAGCCCCTCCCTCCCCGCGCACCTGTGCCAATGCCCGCTTGGGAATAACGGGCTGGAGTGGGTAAATGTGGAGATTAGCTGCTGGCTGTGGACTAACTTCTGTCTGGGACCGGCTAATTAGATGAACTGTGATGGGCCGAACTCACCACTTCCAATTAAGCAGCATTGCTGCACTTTGAGCAGGAATTATCTAAATTAGTTACTGGCTGTGGCGTATTGTTGCAGCATTTGCAGGAATCCTAGTGTATAAAGTAAATTAGGGCTGGCATTGTTGCTTTTCGTGCAGGATTTCCGCACAGGCCGCTCCTGTTGAGCAACATTGTTGCAATTTATGCAGGACTTCCGCACTCACCCTTATCTGCTGAATTCAGGTGCACTAATGCTCTTCATTTCCTCATTTCGCTCAAACTTGCCGAATTCAGGTGCACTAATGCTCTTCATTTCCTCATTTCGCCCACATCTGCTGAATTCAGGTGCACTAATGCTCTTCATTTCCTCATTTCGCCCACATCTGCCGAATTCAGGTGCACTAATGCTCTTCATTTCCTCATTTCGCTCAAACTTGCCGAATTCAGGTGCACTAATGCCCCTTGTTTCCTTAATTAGCTACCAGCCCGTACAATAACAAAATCACCCCGAAGGGTGAAATGTTCAAACCATATACTATCCCATACATCATCTATCCCGAGGCGGCTCGCCCTAAACCCGCAGGCTACAAACCGCTATGTTCCCGGATATACCGCCGCGCCTTGATCGCATATTCCAGCGGATCGGCCAGCGCCGGGTCCTGCTCCGCTTCAACAACGAACCATCCCGTGTAGGGGGAGGCAGCCAGTTCGGCAAAAATCTCCCCGAATGCGATACAGCCATCGCCCGGTACGGTGAAGGCTCCCGCTTTTACCGCCTGAAGGAAGCTTAGGTTCTCTGCCTTCACCCGCTCGACTACCCCCGGACGGATGTCCTTCAGATGCACATGCTTAATCCGCGGCAGATGCTCACGCAGCACCTCCAGCGGATTCTCGCCGGAGAAGGCCAGATGTCCCGTATCGTATAGCAGCGACACTTCATTAGGATCTGTAAGCTCCATCAGCCGGGCAATCTCCGCTGCGGTCTGCACCCCGGTGCCCATGTGATGGTGATAGACCAGCGTCATGCCCTTCTCAGCCGCCAGCCGTCCCAGCCCGCTAAGACCTGCCGCAAGCGCAGCCCAATCCGCTTCGGTAAATACCGGCTTGTCAGCGAACAGCGGCGTATCCATCTGCCCCTGAATACTCCGGCCCTGCTCGGATACGACAATGACCTTGGCACCCATCTCATGCAGGAAATCCCGGTGCGCACGGAAGGCTTCCGCTGTCTCCTCATACGGACGCACCGTCAGGAAGGCGCTGAACCAGGCACTGGCGATACTCAGACCGCGCAGTTCCAGTGCCTTGTGCAAAAGCTCCGGGGAACGCGGATACTTGTTGCCCACCTCGCTGCCCTCATATCCGGCAAGCGCCATCTCGCTGATGCATTGCTCGAACGTATTGCCGCCACCCAGCTCAGGCATATCATCATTCGTCCAGGCAATCGGAGCGATCGCCAGCCGGACGGCATTGTCTCTGAACATGCTCATGTTCTACCCCTTCCACAATCCCAAGTATGGCAGAATCCTTGATCCACTGTGCGCCGTCTGCCTTGGTTCGCGCACATGCAGCGCCCGCTTAGTAGCTCCGGGCTTTCTTGAGTCCGCTGTGCTTCCGGTCATAAGCCTCCTGTACCGCTTCCTTGCCGGACACTTCCGCAACCCCGACATTCCACCAGGCCCCATAGCCGTGGGTCATCGTCTTCGGCAGCACTTTGATGTCGATCAGCGTGGAGCGTTCCGATTGGCGGGCCGCCGCCAGGGCCGTGCGAAGCTCCTGGGCTGTAGACGCGCGGAAGGTCTGCACCCCATAACCGGCCGCACTCGCCGCATAGTCGATCCGCATCAGCTCACCGCTGAGCTGGCCGTCCGTACCCCGGTGGCGGAATTCTGTGGCTATGCTGTCCATTCCCTGCTCCATCTGCAGATTATTAATACAGCCGAAGCCTGCATTATCCAGCAGAAGGACGTTGATCTTCCGGTTCTCCTGCAGGCTGGTTACCAGCTCGGAATGCAGCATCTGGTAGCTGCCGTCCCCTACCAACGCGTAGACTTCACGCCCCGGCTCAGCCAGCTTGATGCCCAGCGCCCCGGCAATCTCATAGCCCATACACGAGAAGCCGTATTCCATATGGTAGGTATCCGGTATCTCCGAGTTCCACATCCGCTGCATATCTCCCGGCAGACTACCCGCCGCTCCAATGACAATCGCATCCTGCGGAATCGCTTCATTAATGATCCCCAGCACCTGCGTCTGGGTCAGCGAAGTACCTAGCACCTCTGCATATTCCGGGAGCTTCTCATCGAGATGTCCGGCTACCTCCGGGGTGAACGCACCTGTGTTGCCGATGTTCACCGGATACTCCACACCAGCCAGGCGTTCCCTCTCTGCAGCCCACGATTTCTTCGCCTGGGTGATCTCATCCGTATACCCAGAGCGGTATCCCCGCTCTTCCAGCGCTGCGGCTAAGGCGTTCAAGCCTTCGGCAGCATCGCAGACCACCGCCAGCGCATCCAGCTTGGCCGCATGATATGGCGAGGCGTTCAGCGTCAGGAATTCCACCTCAGGATGACTGAACAGACTCTTCGAGGCGGTGGTGAAGTCCGTAAACCGGGTGCCGACGCCGATCACCAGATCGGCCTCAGGGGCCAGCGCATTCGCGCAGCCGTTGCCGGTGACGCCGATGCCGCCGAGGTTGTACTCGAAGCTGCTGGCTACGGCGCTTTTGCCGGCCTGGGTCTCTCCGAACGGAATGGCGAATTTCTCGGCAAAAGCGCGCAGCGCCGCTCCGGCATCCCCATACCGGACACCCCCGCCGCAGACCAGCAGCGGGCGCTGCTTGCTGGCGATCAGCTCAGCCGCAGCCGCAATCTCCTGCGGATGAGGCAGCCGGGCGATGACCCGGTGAATCCGCTTGCGGAAGAAATCAGCCGGATACTCCCAGGCTTCGCCCTGCACATCCTGCGGCAGCGCAATCGTAACCGCCCCGGTATCTCCCGGATCCGTCAGCACCCGCATCGCGTTCAGCATTGCCGACATCAGCTGCTCCGGCCGGGTGACCCGGTCCCAGTATTTGCTGACTGCCTTGAAGGCGTCATTGACCGTGATCGACAGATTATACGTATGCTCCATCTGCTGGAGCACCGGGTCCGGCTGGCGGGTAGCGAAGGTATCTCCCGGCAGCAGCAGCACAGGAATCTGATTCGCCGTTGCTGTTGCAGCAGCCGTCAGCATATTAGCAGCCCCCGGCCCTACTGAAGCCGTACAGGCCATAATCTTCCGTCTGCGGCTCTGCTTGGCGAACGCGGTTGCCGCGTGAACCATCCCTTGCTCATTGCGTCCCTGATACACCGTCAGCTCTCCCGGTGCCTCCTGCAGCGCCTGCCCCAATCCAAGTACATTGCCATGCCCGAACACGGTGAATACCCCGTGCACGAAGCGTTCCGGCCCGCCGCCGTAATCCACATACTGCTGATTCAGAAATTTAACCAGCGCCTGCGCTGTCGTTAATCGGATACGTTCCACTTCATGTCCTCCCTTCGCCTTGTCTACTGCCAGCGGGCAGTGACGACTTTTTTGCGCGTATAGAATTCCACCCCGTCGCTTCCGTTCGCATGAAGATCGCCGTAGAAGGAATCCTTCCAGCCTGAGAACGGGAAGAAGGCCATCGGTGCAGGCACTCCAACATTGACTCCCAGCATGCCGGACTCGATATGTTCGCGGAAGTAACGGACTTTCCCGCCATCATTCGTGAAGATACAAGCTCCGTTCGCAAACCGCGAGCGATTCGCAATCTCCACCGCCTGGGCTACATCCTTCACCCGGATCACCGACAGCACCGGCGCAAAAATCTCCTCCTGCCAGATCTTCATCTCCTCTGTCACCCCGTCGAACAGCGTAGGTCCGATGAAATAACCGTCTCCCTGTACCGCCGCATCCTCACGGCCATCCCTGAGCAGCTTCGCGCCTTCGGCGATCCCCTGTTCAATGTAGCTAACTGTCCGCTCTTTATGGCCTTGACGGATCACCGGCCCCAGGAACGTATCCTCCTCCAGTCCATTCCCGATGGTCATGCTGTTGCACTCCCGCAGCAGAATCGAGATCAGCTCATCAGCAACTTCCTCCTGCACCGTTACCACCGAGCAGGCCATGCAGCGTTCCCCGGCAGAGCCGAAGGCCGCATTCACAATCTGGGAGGCCGAAGCCTCCAGGTTCGCGTCCGCCAGTACGATGGAGTGGTTCTTCGCTCCGGCCAGCGCCTGAACGCGCTTGAGATGGTCCGTTCCTTTTTTGTATACATATTCCGCCACCGGCTGCGATCCGACAAAAGAAATCGCCTTCACATCCGGGTGCTCCAGCAACCCGTTCACCACCTCATGCGCGCCGTTCACCACATTCAGCACACCGTTAGGCAATCCGGCTTCCTCCAGCAGCTCCGCAAGGCGGGCCGCCAGCAGCGGTGTACGCTCCGATGGCTTCAGCACAAAGGTGTTGCCGCAGGCAATCGCCAGCGGGAACATCCAGCAAGGCACCATCATCGGGAAATTGAACGGGGTAATCCCGCCAACCACTCCAATCGGATAGCGGTACATGCCTGACTCGATGCCAGTCGCAATATCCGGCAGCTGCCGGCCCATCATCAGTGTCGGAGCACCTGCTGCGAATTCTACGCATTCAATGCCGCGTTGGACCTCGCCGTAGGCTTCTTTGAAGCTTTTGCCGTTCTCCAGGGTGATGATCTTCGCCAGCGGCTCCCAATTCTCTACTAGCAGCTGCTGATATTTGAACAGAATCCGTGCTCTGCGCGGCACCGGTGTTGCGGACCAGCCTGCAAAAGCTGCCTTAGCCGCCGCCACCGCCCGGTCTACATCGGCTCTGCCGGATAGAGGCGTTCTGCCCAGCAGCTCACCTGTGGCCGGATTCACTACCGGCTCCGTCTGCTCCGTATCGGCTGTTACCCATTGCCCGTTGATATAATTTTTGAGTACTTGTGCCGTTTGCTCTGTCATTCTGTCCACTCCTTCTGTTCTATATAAAGTCTGCTGACTAACCTTACTTATTGCGCTCCTGCTGTAACCTCCTCGTTGGTTCGCAGGAATTCCTCCAGCTCCTCCAGGGTTGGCATAGCATCGGAGCAGCTGTGGCGGGAGATGACAATGGATGCTGAAGCACTGCCGCGCCGCATCGCCTCGCTGACACTGTGCCCGCTCATCAGACTGTGGATAAAGGCTGACGCATAGGAATCACCTGCACCGAACGTCTTGAGTACTTTTGCCGGGAAAATCCCGCTCCGGTGGCTCTGTCCATCCGCTGTATAGCCAATTGAGCCGCTGCCGCCGTGCTTGATGACTACCAGCTCTGCCTGATGCGAGAACCAGCGGGCTGCCGTGGCCTGATCATCGGCGCCAGCCAGATTATACAGATTCTCCATCATGTCGAATTCTTCGCGCGTGCCGATGATGCAGTGGCTTTTCTCAGCAGCAAGGTTATAGTAGACCGCCGTTTCAGCGGCTGATGTCCAGGTATAAGGGCGGTAATCGAGATCGAAGAACACGGTCACATTATGCTTGCGGGCAAATTCCAGTGCCAGGAACACCGCTTCGCGGGAAGGGCTCTGCGCCAGCGCCGTACCGGAGATGAGCAGCGCCTTGGAGCTGGCGATGTACTCCTCCGAGATCTCCTCCGTGTTCAGCAGCAGATCAGCCACATGGTCGCGGTACATTAGAATGCTGCATTCCTGCGGGCTCTTAATTTCTGTAAAAGCCAGCCCCGTCACCGCACCCGTCCGGTCCACGCACACCTGGCTGTCGTCAATGCCATCCTTGCGCAGATAGCTGCGGATGAACCTGCCCATCTGGTCGTCGGCCAGCTTGCCGATGAAGCCGGTACGCATGCCGAGCCGCGCTGCACCAATGATAATATTGGCCGGAGAGCCGCCGACATATTTGGTGAAGGTCATCGTCTCTTCCATCGGCCGCCCGGTCTCATTGGCGTTCAAATCAATACACAACCGGCCAACAGCAACTACATCCAGCCGCCGGTCAGGGTCGAACTGTAAACCGTTCATAGTGATGCCTCCTTGATCAAGCTAGGGAAAAGGTAGTTCGTTCCGTAATACGAATGGCTGTAAAACGTCATGAATTGGACAATGAAGATGTGAATCGAGCAATGAAACTGTATTTCACACAGTGAAGTTGTAATTCGTACAGTGAAGCTGTAGGTAGATCGCATGGTGAAGTTGTAGATCGTACAGTGCAGCTATAAATCGCATACGCGTAAGATTATTTTGATACTGCTGTAAGAGTCGCTTGGCGTGTGGATTGAGCATTTCAACATTTAATCGTTTCCTTCGGCACAGAATGTTTCATTTCTTTTCGGGGGAAGGGTAAGCGCTTAACCTAATTTTCTACTTTAGTATAGTTTAGAAGCGAGCTTTTGGCAATCCTCAATTTGAAAGCGATATCAATAATCGGGTGGAAGGAGATGAAGGGGGATATCCCCCCCCGGAAAAACAGGTGGAAAACCGCAGCTTAATTCCGCGTTTTTTGATACTTAGGAGCAAGCAAGTGGAAAAAAAGCAACTCCTGTGATTGATTTTTCCTCCACGGGGGGTGTCGGGATTATTTAAGTGCCCTTTTTCCAACTACTGCTCCTCCGGCGGGCAATCGTTCCTCAGTAGTTGTAGTAAATCCACTTGTTCTCCGACTTAGCACACGTTGTTGCCTAGCGGGGAGAGTCGGCTAGCCCATTGTCTTCGGTTTGTGGCATACATTCGGTCCGCTCGCTTGCTAACTGGCACATTGTGTTCGGTTTTTCGCTTACATCTCGCCCACACGCCTCCACAGCGCCCATTGTGTTCGGTTTTTCGCCTACATTCGGCCGTGTTCCCTCGCGGCGGTGCATTGTGTTCGGTTTTTCGCCTACATTCGGCTGTGTCCCCTCGCGGCGGTGCATTGTGTTCGGTTTTTCGCCTACATTCGGCTGTGTCCCCTCGCGGCGGTGCATTGTGTTCGGTTTAATACGAAAATAAAAGTCGGGATGCGACTGATGCACCCGACTTATTTTCATTCCTGGGGGTGACAAGGCCTCTGTCTTGTCATGCCTGTTTTTCGCTTACATTCCGCCCACGCGCCTCCGCAATATCCATTATGTTCGGTTTTTCGTTTACATCTCGCCCACGCACACTCGCCCCGCCCAATGTATTTGGTTTTCTACATACATCCGGCCACGTCCCTCCACACACTCGCGCTCTTCCCCCACTACAGCACGCAAAAAAAGACCCGCTCCCAGCCGCAGCCGGAACAGGTCTTGAATAGATAGTGTGTGGTTAGTGCGGAACCGGACCCGTCGAATGGCGGATGACAAGTTCGGGCATCAGCATGATTTTGCGCTTGGGGCTGGTGGGGTTACTGATTGATTCATTCAGCAGAAGCATCGCCTGCTCGGTCATCTCGCGCAGAGGCTGGGCGATACTGGTCAGCGAGGGATGGCAGATTTCGGCCAGCATCGTATTGTCGAAGCCTACTACGGACAGGTCGCGGGGAATGGACAGGCCGGCACTGCGCGCCTCCTTGAGCACCCCGATCGCCAATAGATCGTTGCAGGCAAAGATGGCAGTCGGGCGTACGTCCTCTGCCTGGTTCAGCATCTCTGCCGCTGCGGTGCGCCCGTTCTCCAACGTAGCCGAGGTGTGAATCATATTCGCCGGATTGTCAAAAGAAACCCCCGCCGCCTTCAGCGCATCCAGGAATCCCTCCACACGCAGCCTGCTCCCCGGCAGATTGTCAGAGATCACTCCCAGCCTGCGGTGACCGAGGGACAGCAAATATTCCGTGGCCTGATAGCCGCCTTTGTAATCATCGACGGTGACACTGTTGCCCTCCAGCATACGGATATCGGCTGAGAACAGCACAAGCGGCACATGATCAGCCACCATTCCGCGAATCAGCTCAGGATTCCCCGTATGAGAGGCAATAATCAGGCCATCCACCCGTTTGCGCAGCAGCAGCGAGATGTACCGGGCCGCCTTCTCATCGCTGCGGTCCGTACTGCACACGATTAAGTCGCTGCCCTGCTCCTGGGCGTAATCCTCGATGCCGCGGGCCGTCTCCGCAAAAAAAGGATTGGCAATATCGGGGATCATCAGCCCGATGGTACCCGTCCGGCGGCTGGTCAACGCAGAAGCTACCAGACTGGGCTGGTAGTTCAGCTCCTCCATGACCCGCCCTACCTTTTCCCGCGTCTTGTCGCTGATCCGGCCGCTTTTATTCAATACCTTGGACACCGTAGCGATAGAGACGCCTGCTTCCCGTGCCACATCATAGATCGTAGGTTTCATTGTTATTAAGCCCGCCTTTGCGTTCATGCCTTCTTATCCTTCGATTATAAGGAAGTCCTCCCACGCTGTCTATCTATCGGGTATGTGTGTCTTCAACAAACCAGCTATTTAAATAACCCTTACGGGTGAATGAGATTACCTACGCGCCAGCAAATGTATGCTGTTTTTTGCATACATTCGGGCCATGCGCCTGCATGTGAGCACAATGTATGCTGTTTTCCGCATATATTCGGGCCACATGCCTGCGTACCAGCAAATGTATGCTGTTTTCCGCATACATTCGGGCCACATGCCTGAGCGCCATTTATCCACAACAGAAGAAAATCATAATTTCCTCTACAGTAAAAAAGGCTCCCGCTGCGCGGAAGCCCCATTATAAACCATTCGCTTGTCTACCAAGCTACATACCTTCTACCCTCTTCGACTCTATTCACTCTGCCGCTGCCGCAGACCCGCTCTGTCCCGGCTTGAACAGCCACTCATGATCGGGATCATTGTGGAACACCCATGTGCGCACCGGTCCGGCCATCACGTTAAGATAATACGAATCATATCCCGGCGGTGCTGAGACAGGATGATAGCCCTCCGGCACAAGCACAATGCTCTTATCCGGAACAGCAATAGTCTCGTCGAGACTGCGGTCATCATTATAGACCCGCTGCACCACGAAGCCGTGGGCGGGATTGACCCGGTGATAGTACGTCTCCTCCAGATAGGATTCGGCCGGCAGGTTATCCTGGTCATGCTTGTGCGGCGGATAGCTGGACCAATTGCCGCCGCCCGTACGCACCTCGACCACCAGCAGGCTCTCGGCCACACTCTGCTCAGGCAGGATATTAACAACCTTGCGTGACATACTGCCATAGCCGCGATCCTCAATTGCCGCATCTGACGGGGTAATCAGCCGTGCCGGATATTTGCCGCTTCCCGGAGCAAGACAGACTCCAAGCTCCAGCTCTGTCAGTGCAGTAACCTCATAATGCGCTCCGGCCGGAACATACACAGCATAAGGAGCCATATCTTCAAAGACTGACATGCGTCCGCCGATATCGGCGAACCGCTCGCCATCCACCTCTATATCTGCTTTGCCCGCCAGCAGCACCAGGCAGATCTCGTTCCCCCCGCTATCACGCTCCAGGGTAGCCCCGGCCTGCAATTGGTACACCTCGAACCCGACATACTTCCATCCGGCACTCTCGGGGCTGACCGCAGCGATACAGCCATCCTTATCCGGCGCTCCGGCCTTAATCAGTAGATCAGACATCCTCGTTCATCCTCCTCTGTCTTCAGAATCTGTATCCGCTTACAAGGCCTGCAGTTCAGAAAATCCTGCTTCCGCAGCAGTTACAGACAGCTTGACGGGAAGTCCGCTCAGATACGATTCTCTGGCTGCTTCAGCAATGAGCTGTGCGGCTTCGCCGTCACGGCCGCTGCAGATCACCGGCTCCTGTAGCCGCACGGAACGGGCGAACGCAGCAATCTCCTCCGTGAATGCCTGGTTATAGCGCTCCAGGAAGAAATGCTCCGGCTGATCGCGGGTAACCGAAGTCGCGGTGGATACCTCCACTGTTGTCGGGCGGCAGTTGTCGGCGGTCGCCGAACCCAGCGTTCCGAAGACCTCGACCCGTTGATCATAGCCGTATACGGCCTGCCGGCTGTTGTCGATCACGCAGATGGCCCCGTTCACGAACGTCAATGTAATGACGGCGGTGTCCACATCCCCGCAACGGCCGAACATCGGATCAATCAGGTTCGCCCCCCGGGTGTAGACCTCAGCCACTTCACTGCCTACCAGATAACGGGCCATATCGAAATCATGAATCGTCATATCCATGAACATCCCACCGGAGGAACGTACATAAGCTTCACCGGGAGGCTGCGGGTCACGCGAGGTAATCTTCACAATATGAGGATTCCCCAGCTCTCCGGACTGAACCAGCCGCTTCAGCTTACGGAAGCTGGGGTCCATCCGGCGGTTGAAGCCCACTTGCAGCAGCACACCAGCGTCCTCTGCCGCCTGCAAGGCCCGCTGGGTCTCTTCCGAGGAGAGGCTGATCGGCTTCTCGCAGAAGATATGTTTGCCCGCGTGCGCAGCCCGCTCAATCCAGGACGCATGCGAATCAGTCGGCGTGCAGATGAACACCGCTTCAATCTCAGGATCATTCAGTATATCTTCACCCGCAGCAAAAACAGAGCCAAGCCCCCTGCTCTCTGCCCAGGCCAGTAATTCCTCACTCATCATAGCTTCAGCTATGGACTTCAGCTTGAACGACGGCAGCGCACGCAGATTGTCTGCGTGGAGGCGGCCGATTCTTCCCGCGCCGATAATGCCAACTACAATCGGTTTAACCATGTTCGCTTATCCTCCTCGAAGGGTAAGCGCTTAACCTTCCCGAGAACAGTATACTTCATGCCCGGGAAAGCTTCAAGCAAATCTTTTCTCAAAAAGATCAGATAAGCGTAGGCCGAAATAAAATAGGAAATAGATACAGTAAGATTTCTCTTTAACACCCCATGAATTCCTATATTATCTAAGCTAGAACAGCAAATGAGGTGACTTATGAGCAAAATTAATTTTACCGAAAGCCTGCTTCGTGTCATTATTTCTCTGATCGGACTTCCATTCACATGGATTCAAGCGGCTCTTTCCAGATACCTTCTGTATAAATATAAAGCTCCAGGAGAAAAGATTTCCGTTGGCTCACATCATCTCCATGCGATGGTTACCGGCAGCAACACAAGTAATCTTCCGACGATTCTATTAGAAGCAGGAATGGGCGGTTGTGCTCTGGATTGGTCATTGGTTCAGCCCGCATTAGCCAAGCATACCAAGGTCCTCTCCTATGACCGGGCCGGTTTCGGTTGGAGCACTACACCTATCAGTCAGCCGACTTGCGAAGGCTATGTTCGTGATTTGCGGGAATTATTGACGCAGCTTGAATTAGAACCCCCATACATTCTTGTAGGGCACTCCTATGGCGGAATGATCATGCGGCTGTTTGCTTCTAAGTATCCTGAAGAGGTCTCCGGGATTATTCTTGTGGACTCCACACATGAGCAAAGATTCATAGAATCCACTTTTAATCAAATCAGATATGAAGAACGGCTGCGGCACCTGAGACGGCTAAGAATGGGTTATCTTTTATCCCCTATTGGGTTGCCCCGTCTATTAAAACAACCTATTGGTGCCAAACGGCTGCCTCCACCAGTTCAACATACAGTGAATACACTCGGATATCGAAATAATGCGTATAAAGCGGCATATCTGGAATCTCTCTGCACTATAGAAAGTGCCCTCCAATTAATAGAGTCAGAGCCTTTAGTTCCGGAATTACCAATCATCGTATTATCTGCCGGAAGGCAGAATGAGGATTGGCAGCAAGCACAGAAGAAGCTCCTCCAGTTAACCGCAAAAACCCGGCAGATCGTGATAGAGGACAGCTGGCATTCTATTCAACTGTATAAACCGCAAGCTGTCGTAGATTCGGTACTGAGTCTATTAAGAGATAATCACCGCAACCAAACAGACAAGCAGGCGTCTATTTAGTAGGAATATATATCCATTAAGAAAGGTGAGCTAGCATGATTGGGAGATTCACAAGGGTTGTGGAAGGAAGTTCCAGACTGGTTATTAGTATTTTTCATCCAGCCATCGGGGGAGAACCGGTGAAGGGTATAGATCTGTATGCCCCTTGTCAGGCGGAGGCGGCTAAGCTTTTGACAGAGATGGGCGTTGATCTGGACAAGCTGAATATTGCCAGTGTAACAACCAACGGAGCATTAGCTCCCAGAAAAGAAGGGTATCCCGTCGTCCTCTTCTCCCCTGGTTTCGGTGTAGAACGCGATATGTATCTTGGATTGATCTCCAAGCTAGTCTCCAAAAACTACGTGGTAGTTACGATCAGCGCTCCGCATGAGTCCGTGTTCACCGTATTTCCAGATGGCAGTTATCTCAAGCAGGCACCAGAAATGGCGGAGCTGGCAAGCAGTGACTACACCAGTTGGTCCCGTCTGCTCCTCAACCGGGTTCAATACATAAACGCAGTTATGGACGTTCTTGAGACGCTTAACTGCTCCGATGATGCTGAGCTCGCCGGGCTGTTCGACCTGGATAAGGTTGCTGTCATGGGACATTCGCTCGGAGGTGCCGCCTCCCTGGAGGCCGCCAAGCAGGATCACCGGATCAAGGCGGCTGTCCTGCTCGATCCCAGTTTTCACCTCATTCGCCGCGAAGAGGTACCCTCTTCTGTTCCAGTTCTGCTGCTGCGGCAAGAAGCTTCGGCGTACCGGGAGATGGCAGCATCTATGAATGAGACCATTGCATACGATTACATCGATGGGCAGCGCTATGCCTTCAACTCTCTGAACAATGCCCATTTCTATCGGGTAAAAGGGGCTCAGCACATGTCGTTTTCGGATATTCCGCTTCATTACGGTGATCAACACGCAGTTCCCGTTCATGCCGTTACCGCAGAAGCTGCAACCGCATTCATGGAGGCGATCTTTTGTAAGGGTGAGTCGGGCCGAAATTTCGCTTTACAGCCTGGAGAAACCGTCGTTCCCATCAACGCAGAGGGTGAACCTGTAGGAACTTAGCATGAATTGATAAACGTAGTTGCAGGGACAGTATTGCTTAATTTTAAATGTTCTTTACAGCTAAATAACGGGTACTCAATGATACACTTAAGCTATCATAACTCTTGCTAGAAGGAGTGTTCCAAATGCAATTACAAATAGTGAAGGTGCCCGGCACAAACGATACATCTTATGTTACAAACAAAATGATTGAATTCAATCTCAAGCATTTCCCTGACGAATTGAAGGGCAGATATCAAGCCGTCAACCTTCTTTTGAAGGATAGCGATGGAAATGTATACGGCGGACTAACTGGTGAAATATGCTGGAACTGGTTAGAGGTACAGTATCTATACGTTGACGAGGACTACAGGAAATTCGGATATGGAAAGAAACTGCTGCTCGAAGCCGAAAAAATGGCTAAAGAAAAAAAATGTGATTTTATCAAATTAGATACCCTAAGCTTTCAGGCATTGGATTTTTACTTAAAGCAAGGGTTTGAAGTTTTCGGAACGATACATAATGCCGGCAGCCATACTCATTATTATTTGAAAAAAGAACTCTCTCAAAACAGTTAATTCGTTAGCCAGCGCTTAGACTACCGCCCCCCCCTAGGCAAGCATACGTCTATTCAATTGGGAAAAGCAGATTGGAAATTAAAGGTGTTTCCGGAAGCATCTAAGAGAAGGATAGATTACTTATGAAAGCTAAAAGGAATATAGCACTTATTCTTAGTTTCATTGCCTTAACTGGAGGCATGTTCATCTCGTCGCTGATTGGTGTTGTCTTTGGAATCATTAGTATAGCTTTGAGTTTGCAACAAATGAAGGCTGATAGAAAGAAATCCTTAATCGCTATAATAATCAGCACAATTGCAATGTTAATTCCAATAATCCTGGCGGTCACTCTAGCCACTATACTCGATGAGTAGGATAACGCGGGAGTAATTAGAATTATTAACAGGTCAACGCCATGCCTTTACATCCTTGAAGAGTGCGCATTTCTATCGGATAAAAAGTGCTCAGCATATGTCTTTTTCTGACATCCCGCTTCATTATGGTGATAACCATTCAGCTCCAATTCATGCCGTTACCGCAGAAGCTGCAGCCGCATTCGTGGAAGCCGTTTTTCATAAGGGTGCTGTGTCTCGAAATGTAGCATTACAGCCTAGCGAAACCGTTGTTCCAATCAATTCAGAGGGTGATCCTGTAGTAACTGTATCGTAGGAGGGTTTTCATGAAAGTTAGACTAAGCGATTATAATCTGGACTGGGTTAACCGTTACCAAGAGGAAGCTTCGTTTTTAACTACAATATTTGCGGATGAAATCGTACGTTTTGAGCATTTTGGCAGCACCTCAGTGCCCGGTTTAAAAGCTAAACCCGTCATTGATATGATGTGTATTGTAAAAGACATAGGCAAAATCGACCCGTACAACGATAAGATGACACTGCTCGGATATGATGTAGCTGGAGATTGGGGGATTCCCGGCAGAAGGCTATTCCGCAAAGGCGGAGAGGCAAGGACGCATCATATTCATTGTTATCAGGCAGACAACCCTCAGATTGAACGGCATCTCGTGTTCAGAGATTATTTAAGAGCCCATCCGTCGGAAGCGGCAAGATACAGTCAGTTCAAACAAGAATTAGCGGATCGCTTCGAGGATACCAACCAGTACGGCCGGGCCAAAAAATCATTTGTGATTACTATGGAACAACGGGCGCTTTCCTGGTACGCAAGCCTGCGTTCTGATGCGAGGTGAGCCGATGAATTTCAGATGTGAATGCGGACACCGAATCCACGACAATACGGATTATTTGCCCTATAAAGGATACTTCCTTGCGGACCAGGATCAGGATGATCTTATGGATGAGATTGACGATGCTATTGAGAAATCGGGTCCGACGCCGCGGGATAAGGAAGAAGCTGCTATGAGGATTAGATCCTTAATCACTAGACTGTTCAAATCCGCTTACCAGTGCTCCAATTGCGGGAACCTCTTCATGGATCTTGGTCCTGCCGGACTGGAGATGTTCAGGGGAGTTGATCCTGTGAATAAGAATCTGTTACGGTCGGCTTTAGGGGAGCAGTGGCGGGGGCATGTATATGGAGAATGGAAGGACATCCTGCCTGAATGGCAAACTTCCCATGGCATCCTGTACAATGAGACCAATGTCAGCTGTCCAAGCGGAGAATCGGCGGGGAATGGACATTATAGCGATTGGGAAGCCTTGGAACGGGACTATTATCAGTTGTTTGATGAACTCAAGAACAGGAATGCCATACGGTACAGCCAATTGGAAAAGAACGGGACCCTAATTCATTCATGGAGCTTACCTAAATAGCTTTTCTGTATAGGCTGAATGAGTGGAAATAAGCTAAAAAACTCTAAGGAGGAACTCCAATGAAGACAATCCTGCGCATGATGGACCACCTGTACTGGGCGGACGGACGAATTTTGGATGCACTTGAAGCGAGTCACACGAAGGACGCGGAGCTTCTGAAGCTGGTGCGGCATGTGGCGGTGGCGGAGCAGGTCTGGCTGTCGCGCTTGCAGGGAAAGGGCAACGTACAATATTGGTTATGGGAGGAAGCAGAAAACCTGCCGGAGATTCGGCGAATGTTCGAAGCTAACGCTAAGGAATACCGCAGCTATACCGGCAAGCTGGAAGAATCTGCGCTGGATCAGATGATCAGCTACAACAGCCAGAATGGACGTTCGTTCCAGACCTCCATCGGGGACATCCTGCTGCAGGTGCTGTTACATGGGCAATATCACCGGGGACAGATCAACCGGGCCCTTCGGATGGAATCGGCAGAGCCTTTCCCCGTTGATTACATCACCTTCGCGCGACTCTAACAGGGCTTCACGAATGTAATGCAACGGGTAGCTTTCATATCGTGGACTGGTTACATCTGACTTGTTAATGAACAAGGAGCGAATACCAAAAATGGAGATCAGAGCATTACATACGGGTGAACCGCCCCCAACCGAATTGCTTTTATTGGCGGACCCTTCCCCGAAGCTGGTTGAAGACTATGTGGCAAGAGGGCAATGCTTCGTTGCTGAGGCGGATCAACAAGTGGTCGGAGTCTATGTGTTACTGCCTACAAGACCGGAGACTGCCGAGCTGGTCAATATTGCAGTGAATGAGGAGTTCCAGGGGCAGGGAATCGGGAAGCAACTGGTGAATCACGCGATTCAGGAGGCTAAGCGGCTCAGATTCAAAACGCTGGAGATCGGCACAGGCAACTCTAGTATCGGCCAGCTTGCGTTGTATCAGAAATGCGGCTTCCGGATCACCGGGATCGACAGGGACTTTTTCATCAGACATTATAGTGAAGAAATCTATGAGAACGGGATGCAGGTTATAGATATGATACGCCTGTCAAAGGATCTCTAAGTCAATCAGGGCTGCGGAACAGCTTCACCAATGTTAATGCCGTGCAGAAATTACTGCGGGAGGTTAGCGCATCTTATGGAAACACAGATATTGCAATTCCTTAATACCACCTATCCGGTTCAACTCTCCAGTGTGGAGGCGGTCACCAACGAAATGTACCGTTGTCACTCGGATAAGGGGACATTCTTCGCCCGAATCACGAATTATAAGACCTATGAAGAACAATTAGCTGAAGTGAACTGGACTACTTATCTGTTCAATCGGGGCGTACGGGTGCCTGAGGTTGTACCTACAATACAGGATTCGCTTGTCAGCACCCTGCTGCTGAATGAAGAAGAGAAGTCCGTAGTCTTGTTCCAGGCGGCAGCCGGAATCCACCTGCCCCGGGCCAAATGGGACAAAACCATATTCAGAACCCTTGGACAACAGATAGGCAGAATGCATCAGGTGAGCAAAGAATACCAGCACTCTGAAGCGGCACAGCCGATTCCACATTGGTATGATAACGATGAATATGATTTTCTCAAATACATTCCTGCAGAAGAGCGGGCCATACGGGACATTGCGAAGGATGTGCTCAAGCAGGTCCGAAGACTGCCCAAAGATGAGGCGAACTACGGCATCATTCACGGCGACCTGTGGCTGAACAATACGCTTGTGGACAGTGACTCTGCGCTGACGATGATTGACTGGCAGGATTGCGAGCGGCATTATTACGTCTATGATCTGGCGGTGCCCATCTATTCTGCACTAGAATTCTCGTTCACGGGCGGGCAAAACCTCATAGATTATAAACGCGCGATTACCAAAGCAATCACGGACGGATATAAGGAAGAGCATCCCCTCTCCGCCGAGATGTCCAGACAGCTGCCGCTGTTCCTGAGACTGAAGGAGCTGTTTGAGTACAACCTGATGCATATGTATTGGAACTTCGAGGAGCTCAGCGAGGAGCAGGTGCGGATTCTGAATCTGTACAGAAGCAAGATTGAGTATATGCATACGTGAGGTGAGTGAAGTGTATGACTATATCAGTATTCATTCTGCGGGCTACGCCAAGACTGTAAGAACGGAGGTGCTGGAGCGGTTTTTTATTAGTACGATGAGGTTTGAAAAAATCGGTCCTCTATCTTTCTCCAAGGCGCTCCATGGAGCACATATCGGGGTAAAGGGAATCTCCGCAAATTCGGATGGCAGTTATGCTTACTACACCCTGGAAGGGATTGAAGAGGTGAATCTGGTCGAGGTCATTCTGCCGGTGATGATGGATAAGCAGCTCGAACATGCCATAACCGCTCTGGCGATGGCCATTGTTGACGAATTCCATTGGTGTATTGATGAGGACCACGGTTTGGATACTTGACGCAATCATACCTATTTTCTCCGTGCCTGCACAATGTATGCTGTTTTTCGCATACATTCGGGCCATATGCCTGCTTGCGAACACAATGTATGCTGTTTTTCGCATACATTCAGGACATACGCCTGCATGTGAGCACAATGTATGCTGTTTTCCACATACATTCGGGCCATGCGGCGGTATGTGAGCACAACGTATGCTGTTTTCCACATACATTCGGGCTATGCGGCGCTGCTGTACCAGCCGATTGCATTCGGTTTTTCGCATACCTTCAGCAACACAGTTACTCTACGAATCACTCTAAGAACTCTTATCCACAAATTTCCACACACCTTATCCACTGCAGGAGGAAACGATAGCTTCCTATGCAAAAAAAGCGGCAGCCGAGGACGATTCGTCCTTGGCCGCCGCTTGTCTGATCCGCTGGCTTCTGTCACCTGCCCACTTCCTGTTCCGACTCTTCTCGACTAAGCAGAGTTTCCGCCTCAGCAATAATGCAGCGCTTCACCCAGCGCGACCAGCGCCATCGCCTGGCCGTAGGCCATCGGGGCAATGATGATCCCTTTGTAGTCCTCCTTGGCTGCGCCGATGGGAGTACCGCCGGACACGCCGAGCACTGTGCCTTCGCCGTCAATTCTGTCCAGGATGGCGCGGATTGCCCGCAGAGCCGGTTCGCTATAGGCCTCCGGGAGCAGCCCCCGGCGCACACTGTTCAGAATACCAGCGGCAATCGCAGCCGAACCCGAAGTCTCGGTATAGCTGCCGGGGTCATCCAGCAGGGTATGCCATAGTCCGTCCCCGCTCTGACAAGCGAGCAAGGCTTCGGCCTGGGCCTGTAGCGTCTGCTGGAGATAGCTGAAGACTCCGTCTGCCAGATAGGGCCGCATCAGCTCCAGATATTCCGGCAGGCCGAGAGCGAACCAGCCGTTGCCGCGGCACCAGAAGGCTTCACTGAAGTTATGGCGCTCTGCAAAATGCCAGCCATGGAAGAAGAAGCCGGTTTTTTTGTCATACAGATATTTAATATGCAGCAGCAGCTGATGCAGCGAGGTCTCGCGCCACTGCGGGTTGTCGTACTTCACACCCATTTTGGCAGTGAACAGAATCGCCATGAACAGCGTATCAATCCAGATCTCGTTCTCATGGAGCGAGACCTCATGCTTCTGAGTCCCCGTAGTCACATGCTGATAGCCTTGCTCCAGCGTCCGGGGCAGGCCGTGCATTAACCATTCTATCCATTCGAGACTCAGCTCTCCGGCCTCTTCCAGTTCCATCAGCGAGAGCAGCGGGGCAGTCGTATTAATATTCCGGCTGGGTAGTCCCTTCGTAAGCTGCCGGGCCATCCACGGCTTGGTATATTCCGCATAACGGCCGTCCCCGAAATGCCGGTCAAGCTTTTGCAGGCCATACAGCCCCACTCCCTGCGGCCAATCCCACTCTTCCATCCCGAAGTCCCTGGCAAAATACCCCCGGCGTCCCGCGTCTTCCCCCAGGTTCTGCAATTCCGCTTCATTATCCGGCCGGCCCAGCTTCAGCAGCTTATTCGTGACCAGGTCCAGCTTCTGCATAACCTCTTCCTTGCTCACACAGCTAACCGGCACCGCTTGCTTCTCTCCTGCTCCCATCCTAGCCTCTCTCCTCTCAGCTCTGCGCCCCGCGCAGCTTGATTCTGAACGTCCTGATCTCATACGGCTTCACCTGGAAGCTCAGCTCCTCTGCTTCCTGCCAGTCTCCCAGCGGCTCCTCCATCAGATTGCATTCCTGCCAGGAAGCCATAGAATAGGCGCTATCTACAGTAATCTGTGTCCGGGAACCGGCGTACTCATGCAGCCGCAGCACCACATCCTTGCCGTCCTCCGAACGTTTGATAGCATCCACTGTCACATGTGCGCCATCAATATAGAGCAGCGGGGGCCCTTCCAGCTCACCTGCCACACTGCGAAGCGGATTATTCAGCTCCCACGCCTCCTGGACCACCCTGCCTTCGACGAAATCACCGGTATGCGGGTACAGGGCATACGTAAATTCATGATGCCCCTGATCCTGCTGCGGATCGGGATGAACCGCCGATTTCAGCAGCGTCAACCTTAGCACGCTGTCCTTGATGTCATAGCCGTATTTGCAGTCGTTGAGCAGCGCTATCCCATAGCCCTTCTCGCTGATATCCGCCCACTGATGGCCCACCGTTTCGAAGCGGGCGTAATCCCAGCTCGTATTCCAGTGTGTAGGACGCTTCACGTTACCGAACTGAATGTCATACGTAGCCTCCAGCGCATGAATATCCACCGGGAAAGCCACCTTCAGCAGCTGGTTATGCCCGTGCCAGTCCATCTCTGTGCGGAAGTCAATCCGCGCGGTATCCCGGTAGAAGATGATATCCTGGGTAACCGCTGTGCGGTGATAAGTCCAGGTCATACGCAGCACTGCCCGAAGCGGGCCGTTCTCGGTCAGCTCACATCCGGTCAGCTGAGTGATCTCTGTCATCTTTTCCTGGTAGAAAATATCGATATCCCACGCTTCAAAATCCAGCGGCTTATCCTCGAACACCTGAAGTACATTCCCGCGCTGTCCTGGCGCCAGCAGCTCACGGCCGCTCTTCCGGTCGATTATTGAAGTGAAGTGCCCCTGCTCATTCCACACCACTTCCACAAGCGGTGTGCTCAGCGTGTTGCCGGATACGGCTGCAAGCGGCTGAACCTGTGACTTCCCGGAGGCCTCAGCTGCTTGTCCGTGTACTACCTTCAGCACCGCCGTGCCCAGTGCAGGCACAGACGGAACATAGACCAGCACTTGTCCGTCTGCCGTCCGCTGCTGCCACAGCCGGTTCCCGTCAGCGTCATGAACCTGTGCAGAATCTGCGGCACCTACAGCAAGCAGTGCATAACGCGGACGGTTCCAGTTCGAGCTGTTCATCAGCGTGAGCCTGCTGTCATCCTTTTCCTGGACTACACCGTTAATCAGAGCTAGTGAGCGGGCTTCTCCTTCTGCATATTCAGCATCACTGTCCTCATAGACCTCAGCGATCGACGAACCGGGAATGATGTCATGGAACTGGTTGCGCAGCAGAATCTCCCAGATCCCGGTCAGTTCAGCCGCAGGATAAGCGGTTTCAAGATTCCCCTGTCTTACACCCATCAGCGTATGCAGCCACTCGGCATCGCGCAGCAGTAGCTCCAGGCGGCGGTTATATTTCTTGTTGCGGGCTTGTGAGGTATACGTGCCCCGGTGGCATTCGAAATACAGCTCACCGTTCCAGGTGTGTACGAACGCCTCCGTCTTCCCGATCCGTTCATGCAGTCCGGTGAAATACTCCCCGGCACTGCCCATCTCAATCTTCGGAATGCCCGGAAGCTTGTCGAAGCGCCGGCGAAGCTCCAGCATCTCCCGCGTCGGCCCGCCGCCTCCGTCACCCCAGCCGTATGCAAACATCAGGTGATCGTTGATCTTCTTATCCTGATAGGAATTCCAGATTCCGCGCAGCAGCCCTGCCGTCATCCGTCCGTTATATGTGTATTCAGCTCCATCCTTCTCGGAGGTCGTGATGAAATGCGTCAGCACCTCTGAGCCGTCCATCCCCCGCCACCAGAAGGTGTCATGCGGCATCCGGTTGAACTGATTCCAGCTGATTTTGGTCGTCATGAACGTGTCGATGCCCGATTTGCGCAGAATCTGCGGCAACGCCCAGCTGTATCCAAAGACGTCCGGCAGCCACAGGTACTTACTCTCTACGCCGAATTGTTCACGGAGATAGCGTTTGCCCAGCATAATCTGGCGGACCAGCGACTCGCCGGACGGGATATTACAATCCGACTCCAGCCACATCGCCCCTTCCGCTTCCCAGCGCCCTTCCTTCACCTTCTCGGTGATCCGCCCGAACAGCTCCGGATAATCCTGCTCCAGATAAGCGTACAGTTGAGGCTGTGTCTGAAGGAACTGGTACTCAGGGAACTCCTCCATCAGCCGCAGTACGGTGGAGAAGGAACGGGCTGTCTTTTCACGGGTATGCTTCAGCCTCCACAGCCAGGCAACATCAATATGGGTATGACCCACAGCCGTAAGCGTTACGTCAAAAGTCTGCGGCATCGCCTCTATCGCCTGATTCAGACTGGCGCCTGCCTGATACAGCGAAGCAGTATGCTCTGGCGAGCCCGGCTCCGACCAGTCGATCAGACGGAAGGCTTCGTTCAGCGCTCTAAGCAGCCACTGCTTCTCCGGCTGGTCTCTGCCCAGGTAACGGAAGGTGTCGAGCGCTGCCTTCGACATATAGAACAGATCATCAATGCTCTCGTCCAGATAGCCGATGAATGCTTCGCTGAGCCGGTGCTCCTGAATTCTGGGCACTCCGCCGCCCTCAAGTCCCGACCACAGCCGGAAGGCCAGCTCTACCGTCTGTCCGCCCCATTCATCACCGAAGATTACCTCTCTATGGTTGTTATCTACGCCCTGATAAGGCGACCCGTTCACGAACAGCAGCGATTCGAAGCCGGAGTTATTGAAGTCCCCTGTTTTGCCAAAATCAAATCTGCCGGCAATTTTGAAGCCTGCCTGACTAGGCGGCAGCACGATCTCTGTGCGCAGCCAGATGTAACGGTCCCGCCCGCGCCAATGCTCCTGAAGCCTGATGATGCCATCAAAGGCCACCGACTCCGGGTACACACCGTTAGCCCCTTCCTCATCTTCAGCGAACGCGAACTCAGTAAGCTCCTGAACCTTAAGATATCTATACTTTTCCACTTCGGCCTGGCGTTTGATCAGCTTTTCTTCTGTGAATAACATCTCTATCACTCCCTGTATCCGCTTTCATATGGTCACTATAGCAAACCTTTCACTCCAAAAACTACCCAACTCTTGCTGTATTCCGACCGATTCATTGCATATTTTGCTTTTTTGAGCCTATAATATACAGGTGGAAACGGCTTGGACTTCTATAGTAAACGGCAACGGTGAGGAGAGAGGCTATGCTTGACAGCGACCTGTTATATGACCAAGGATATAGCATACGTATCAATACTCCGGCTGATCCGCTCTTTTACTATTTCGACTACGATCAGCGCTCTCACGACATCAATATGGAGTTTCAGCACGATCATGACTTTTATGAGATTCATATTCTGCTGGATTCCAGCGCTACTCATATTATTGAAGGTAATGTACATGCCCTGCAGCAATATGACATTGTTCTGCTTGCTCCGTACCGGCTGCATATGACCCAGTATCCCGCAGGCCCGCCGCATAAGCGGCTGATTATCAACTTCAACCTGCCCAGGAATATACCCGGATTTGAGACCGCTTACAATGCAATGCTGCAGCCATTCTCCGAGGAGGTTCCGATCTACCGGTTCACCGGAGGCCCGCGCAGTGCCGTGTTCGAGCCGCTCAATGCTATTTTTAACTGTTCCCGCAGCGCTTCACCGCTGAACCCTGTGCTGATTCACAGTCTGTTCCAGCAGTTTCTGTGCAGTCTGTCCCAGCAGAATGACAAGAATGCGTACGTGCTGGAAGAGATCGGCAATGCCATGATGCAAAAAATCTATTCAATCACCGCCCACATTCACAGCCATTATGGCAGTGAGTTGTCCCTGGACTCCATCTCCAAGGAATTCTATATCAGCCCTTATTATTTATCGCACCAGTTCAGAACCGTCACCGGCTTCACCTTGACCGAGTACATCCAGATGACCCGCGTCCGCAAAGCCCAGCAGCTCCTGCTCCATACCCGGCACAAGATCTCCGACATCGCCGGACAATGCGGCTTCAACAGCTTCTCACAGTTCAACCGTATCTTCAATAAGCAGAGCGGCATGTCTCCGTCCGCGTTCCGCAAGGCGCAGGGGGCGTCTGGCGGGGCTTCGTCTTTGAGTTCGTATTGAATTAAATATCGAGGAGGAAAATGGAACATGGAAACGCTAAACTCCAGCAAAGATAACAGCGGCGGTGTCACGTATACAATCAGCACCCAATATGAAACCTATGCAAACTACGCGATTGAAGCCTCCCTTATCACCGATATCGTTAACGGCTTCGCCGAAGATCCGGATGATTTCATCGTCATTGATCCCAGTATGCCGGTAGAGGGAAGTCTGTATATGCAGGCCGCCCCTGTCCGCCATACTCCCCGCAGTATCGTTGTTGAATTACGCCTTGGCTATCCCGACGGGTCCTTCAGGCATTTCTCCAGGGAGATGACGGACAGAGATAGCGTGATCCGGATGCTGCTGGATTATTGGGGCTTGCAGAAGCTGCCTGCTTATTCCGCCTGGTCAGATGTGACGGATGAATTAAGCTAGACTTATCCGGGGACCGGATACACAGCAAAGCAGCGCTTCTCCCGTTACAGGAGAAACGCTGCTCTGTTAGCTTCTTGCTACACCATAAACTGAACGCGGCTGAGCAGAACCTCACCCTGCATGACAAGATACACATCTGTGGTTCCGGCATCCACATCCGCTATAGCGGACTGGTTGTGCCACTGCTGGACGCCGCCGGACGAAACCGCAAGTGTAGCCGCCAGCTTGCCGGACGGGCTGCCGGTCCGCACTTCAACTACGCCTCCCAAGGCGGAGGATACCAGTATCTCGACGCCTGCCGCCCCCTCTGCAAACCGGACATTATGGAAGGCGATCCATGCCCCTTCCTTCACCGGATGCACCGCAGCGCCGCCAGCCTTGCATTCATCAAGGAAAACCGCTTCGTAATCATCGTAATTCTCAGCCTTAACCGGCGTATACAGATCACGCGGCGGAACGGTCTCGCCATGCAACCTGATTGTGGCTGACAGCCGGATATCTCCCGAGGAACGGCCTGCCATCAGCATGTATTCCCCATCCTCCACACAGTACTGTTCGCGGCTGACGTCCCAGAAGGAAAGTTCAGCGGCCGGTAAGGTGAAGGTGACCGTCTGCTTCTGTCCGGCAGCCAGCCGGGTTTTGTCAAACCTCTTCAATTGCTTAAGCGGACGCCTGATCCGGGTAGACAAGCACTGGACATACAGCTGAACTACCTCGTCACCGTCTACACTCCCGCTGTTCTCAAGCTCTACGTTCAGACTGATAATACCATCCTGCTGTACTTCCTCCGCTGCCAGTGATAGCTTGTTATAATTCACCTGCGCATAGCTCAGACCGTGACCGAACGGATAGAGCGGCTCACCGTCAAAGTACATATAGGTTCTCTTGCCTTTGATAATATCGTAGTCCATGAATTCAGGCAGCTGGCTGACGCTTCGGTACCAGGTCATATTCAGCTTGCCGGACGGGCTGTAATCGCCGAACAGGACATCTGCGACTGCATGGCCCAGCTCCTGTCCGCTGTGCGAGGTGTACAGCACGGCCGGAATATGCTCGTCGATCCAGGTGGAGGAAATCGGATAGCTGCCGACGATCACCACGACGGTGTTCGGGTTGGCGGCATAGACAGCCTTGACCAGATTCTCCTGCTCTGCGGGCAGTACGATATCCGGCCGGTCAATCTCCTCCTTGCCGTTCAAGAGCGGATGGTTACCGACGAATACAACGGCAACCTCAGCGGCCCGGGCCGCTTCCGCCGCTGCTTCTACGCCGTTCACGACAACTTTCTTATGGAATTGGGCTGCTTCGGCAGACGTTTGTTCTTCAGCAGCGCGAATAGTTCCGTCCTCAGCACTGATAACGAGCGGCTGATTGTTCCAGGTCCGCAAGCTGACGGTGCCTTCCCCCTCCGGGACCAGATTCAGCGATTCCTTCACATACCAGCCATAGATTTCATCAGCGGAAGCGGTCAGTGTGCCGGCATCTGTCAGGGTAACATATTGTCCCCTGCTGGCAGATTCAAGGGTATGAGCGGTCCAGCCCCACGCCGTATGGCGGAACATCTCTCCCCGCTCCGGCTGATCATGCAGCACTGCGAGCCGTCCGTCCTCGCCCGTGATGCCCACTGCTTGTCCGCTGGCAGCGGAGGTCAGAATGATCCGGTCATCTCCGCTCTCGAAGGTGACCTGCTTACCTGCCAGCTTCTTGATGATTCCCTGCAAAGGGGTCACCGCATATGGCAGCGTACCGGAATACCAGTCTCTGAACGCTTCGTCCCCCAGCGTGCCGATCACAGCGACCTTGGACAACGTGGCTGCATTCAGCGGAAGGGCATTATCGTTCTTCAGCAGCACTATGGATTCCTTCGCAGCTTCGAGTGACAGCTCGCCATGCGCTTTGCTGAGAATGGCCGAGTCGTCTATCTTCGTATACGGATTACCTTCCTCCGGATCGAACTCACCGAGCCGGAAGCGGACGCGGAAGGTGTTCGCCAGCGCGCGGTCCAGATCCGCCTCGGTCAGCAGCCCTTCACGGATCGCCTCGTGAATAACCTTAATGGTCTCCTCTGTCTCTTCGGTCACACTGTCAATACCATTCTTGATGGATTCCGCCATGGACTGGGCGAAGGACTCATAATATTTATGGTCCTTCACAATCCCGAACAGATCTCCGGCATCGCTGACAATGAAGCCGTCCATCTCCCATTCGCCCTTCACAATCTCCATCACCGCCGGATGGAGGATAACCGGCACGCCGTTCACCGAATTGTAGGCGGTCATCATGGATTGTGCGCCGCCTTCCTTGAAGGCAGGCTTGAACGCTTCCAGATAATATTCGCGCATATTGCGCGGGTCAATGCTGGACGAAGCCACGCCCCGGTCGATCTCATTATTGTTCCCGAGGAAATGCTTCAGGGTCGCTACCGCTTTCAGATACACCGGATGATCCCCCTGAATTCCCTGGACGAGCGCTGTACTCAGCCGGCCTGTCAGCTCAGGGTCTTCCCCGTAGGCTTCCTCTGTTCTCCCCCAGCGCGGGTCCCGTTCCATATCCACAGTCGGTGCCCAGAGAGTCAAGCCGTTAATAGTGGGATTCTTGCGGTAAAAGGCTCTGGCCTCATCCCCGATCGCCGAGCCGATTCTCTGCAGCAGCGCCGGATTCCAGGTACAGGCGAGGCCGCTTGGCTGCGGGTAGGAGGTGGCTTTGCCCAGCCATGAAATCCCGTGCGCTCCCTCCGTTCCATGCTTGTAACCGCCTACACTCAGCCGTTCAATGGCAGCCTGATATTGCGGCATCAGACTGACTTTCTCCGCAAGCGTCAGCCGGGAGAGCAGATCCTGAACACGTTCATCTAATGGCAATTCCGTTTGTCTAAAAGGATATGCAGCAGCGTCCAAATGTAATCTCTCCTTCATTCTTCATGATAACGGTTTCATCTCCAGCCAAACCAGCGTCCTCTTTCCTCCGCACAGCCCGGCTGTCCTATCCTCCTCCATCTTAAAAGATCCTTCCTGACAATAACACCTGAACAATTGGCCCAAAAATCAGTTCATTATTAGGGATTCCGTACTGTAAAGACGTTAATCAGATACATCACATACTATTGACGTTATACTATAGATAAATCGAAGTTAAGACTAAACAATGCTGAAAGGAAGTTCACACACTCTATGCTCAAAAGAACCTATGCTCTGCTCCTCATTCCAACCTATCCTATATTCCTGCTCTGCATGCTGTTCCAGGGAATGGCCATCTCGATCAGCGCTCCATTCCTGGCGGTCTACTTCACAGAAGAACTCGGCGTATCCGCCGGAACCTTCGGAATATTTACAGCGGTGACGCTGCTTAGCGGAGTAGCCTTAAGCATGTTCATTGCCAAACGCTCCGACGCCGGGCTGAACCGCCGCAGGCTGATGGTGATCTGTATGATGTTCAACGCGGTGGCTTTTGCCGGATACATATTCATCCATGACTTCTACCCGCTGCTGGCCTATATGACAATATTCACCGCAGCCGGCGCCCCGGCGATGCCGCAATTATTCGCCAGTGCCAGAGAAGCTGTGAGCGCCAGCAGCTCTCCTGATCATGCCTTGGCTAACTCGGCCCTGCGCTCGATGTTCTCCCTTGGCTTCATCAGCGGTCCGCTGGTAGGAGCCGCCCTCCTGAGCCGCTTCGGATTTCAGGGGATCTTCTCGTCGACCACTCTGATCTTCCTGCTCAATGCTCTTCTGGTGTTCAGCTTCGTACGGCCTTCAGCCGCTAAGCAGCAGCCTCAACAGCGTGTCCGGCAGCCCGCCGGGGTGCAAAGGAATGCCAGGGTACTGGTTCCTTTTCTCATCCTGACCCTGCTCTATACCGGACACTGGGCCAATAATCTGAATATCTCCTTGTTCATTGTCAATACGCTGGGAGGCACTACACAGAATGTAGCTTCGGTGGCCAGTATCTGTGCGTTAATGGAAATTCCGTTCATGCTGGTGCTGGGGCTGCTGTCAGCCAAATACACAAGCAAGGCGCTGCTGGGCTGGGGAATGGCAATGGGGGGAATCTATTATGCGCTGGTGATCGGAGTAGGTGAGCTGTGGCAGCTCATCGCCGGACAGGTACTGCTGGCTTTTTTTGTCGCTGTGATCTCTGCAATTGGCATCAGCTATATTCAGGATCTGCTGCCGGACCTTCCCGGCTATGCCTCCACGCTGTACACCAATGCTACAACCATCGGCAGACTGGCCGGAAGCCTGGCGGGAGGAGCCGCAGCCCAGTGGTTAGGATACCGCCATTCCTACCTGCTCTGCGTAGTGCTGGTAGTCTGCTCACTGGGATTGCTGCTCTGGCCCCGCCGCTCTCCGGACGAGAACATTACAACTCCACTCGCCTCTTGACAGGTGAAGTGCCGGGCATGGCAGCTAGATATCCATATCCTTACCTGTGTAATCCACGAATCTGAAATGGCCGGACGGCTCGGCTCTCTGCCCGATCAGGTCCAGAATCCCTTCGGCACTGGTGCGCGGGTGAAGCGGTGCCTTAGCTCCGCCCATATCCGTAGGCATCCAGCCGGGATGGACGCTGAGCACATGGATGCCGCGGTCCTTCAGCGTGACATGGAGCTTCTGCGTGAACATATTGAGCGCGGTCTTGGAGATCGTATACGGATAGCTGCCCGGGTAAGCATTGGTGATACTGCCTGCCTCTGATGAGATATTAATGATTGAAGCATCCGGCCCTGTCAGCAGAGGTAGAAGGTGCTTGACCACCCGCATCGGCCCGTACAGATTGATGTCCATGGCATGCTGCATCTCTTCCATATCCAGCTCTTCAAGCGGGGTGTCCGTGGCATTCAGCACTGCGGCATTATTGATGATGACGCCGAGTGTCCGGGCCTGCTCTGTCAGGCTGGCGGCAAGTGCTGCTATTCCGGCCTCGTCCGTCACATCAAGCGTTACTAGAGTCAGCTTATCCCCGTGTACTGCCGCCAGATCAGCTAAGGCTGCCTGCCCGCGCGTCAGATCCCGTACCCCGGCAATAACAGCATGTCCACGCTCCAGCGCAGCCGCCGCCAGCTCAAGGCCCAGTCCGCGTCCCGCCCCTGTAATCAGAATATTCATTGTATAATTCCTCCCGTCTGAATTCTATTTGTATTACTGATCCTTATTATTACTGTTATCGTTGTCATTCTCCAGCAGTTCCAACACTACCTTCAATTCCTTGAACGTATCCAAGTAGGCATACCGTCCGCCGGTATACTCGCCCTTCTGCTGGAGCGGGAATCCCTTGCCTTCGAGCAGCATGATCTTGTCCTTCATGCCTTCGACCACGAACGCAATATGGTGAACCCCTTCCCCGTGCTCATTCAGGTAATCCCGCCAGGTGCTCGGTTCATGATCCGGTTCAATCAGTTCCAGTTGCAGAGAACCCATGTCGAAAAAAGCCAGCTTCGCCCTCGACCCTGTCCCTCCGCCGTTATACTCCGTCCGGGCAATGTCTGCCGTGTCCGTGATGCTGATCTGAGGCTTGTCCAGTCCGAAAAAGTCTGCATACGCCTGACTCACCTTCTCGATATCGTGAACCAGAATCCCAATCTGTGTCATGAAGTGATTTCCAAGTAATCCTGACATTCTGTTCTGCCTCCTTTATCTGCTGACCAGACAACCATACCCAACCTGTGAAAGGGCTGTCAAGTTCTCATAAGGCAGCAAAAGACAAAAGAGAATGTCCTTGAAGACATTCTCCTCAGTTATGCTCCGTCTAATTAGCTTAGTGGGCAATAAAAGCCTCGACTTTATAGCCTGATCCGCTGCTGGTTAATGTGGCGTTATAATAGCCCATATTCCCGCCGGGCTTGCATTTGTAGTCCCCGGAGCAGCCGGTGACGAAGAATTTGGTCTTGGTGTACCCCGGATAGATGTTATTCAGCTTCCGGTAGAATTTGTGACCATGATGTGTGAAGATCGCCAGCACCTTCTCTCTGGCTTTTGCCGGAATGGCTGTGAAGAACTTGGAGGTCTCGGCCGCACTGAGCACATGGCTGGAATCCACCGTAATGCCCTGTACCCGGAGCGGCCAGTGGAAATCAATAATATAGAAATACCTGTCATCCAGATTACGCAGCAGATTGAGGCTGGCCGGCGTGAACTGGCCCAGTGCGCAATCCAGCCATACATATCTCACCTTGCCCTGCGTTCCCGGAAAATTCATCTGTCCGGACACCGCCCCCAAGTATTGAGTGAACAACGACCGTGTGCTGGCCTCCCAATTTCCAATAGATGCCTTATAAGGGATGCTTCCCAGCGTACTGGTAACGGTGTCCTTGAATTCCTTATAGTACGTCCCGGCGTTATTCCCGTGATCCGCCCCCGCCTGGGTGTTATCTCCCCCGAAGATGATAAACCGTTTGTTCCCGCTGCTCACTGCCTTAGGCAAAAGACTCTTAAAGATGCTCAAGCTGTTACCATATCCCACATGGCTGTCACCAAACACCGCAAACTCAACTGTCTGTGCCTTGATTCTGCGCTTCACTCCGGGTACAGCCTGCCGCTTGGCGCGAAGCACCCGCTTCCGTGCCGGTCTTGCCTGTCTCTTCATCTCGCACCACCCCACCTCATCAAAAATAGCTTCAGAATACATAGTAGTCTCTACTATTTATATGCGGGAGGAATTGGCTGCTCTTGGACCTGTGGAGCCATCCTGATCTGCCTCCGGCAATCAATTCGCCCGTAGCGAAGTGATCTGCTTGGCCAGATACTGCGGTGTATACGGCATATCCTCCCGAAGCCAGGCGATGATGGTGCCAATGAGGGCCGCCGAGCCGTACCACACAGCGATGTCCTTCTGTACCGTTACTTCGGAAGCGTCATGCGCGGTAACCCTGCTCTCCACCCGTGCAGAAATAATGTCTGCCATCAGTTTAAAAAGCCGGTCGGTAAATATCGTGCTCTTCCGCGACGTAAGTACGATTTTGTAGAATTTGGCGTTCTCTGCAATATGCACAAGCAGGTGCTCCAGCATCGGCCACTTCTCTTCTGGTGCAGCTCCCATAAAGTCCGTATCCTCTCTCACCACTTCCAGAACCTCCTCAGCCATATCATCCGCCATTTTCTCCAGCATATCCGGGATATCCCGGTAATGCAGATAGAAGGTCACTCGGTTAATTTGGGCCCGCTGCGCAAGGCGGTTGACGGTGATTTTCTCTATGCTCATCTCTTCCATCAGCTCAATCAGAGCCTCTTTGAGGAATTGGCGTGTACGAAGGACGCGCGGATCTGTCCGCTCGTTGAGATTAGTCATATCTATTCGCTCCAATCTGCTCCCGCCCGAGAGCAGGCTACAATTTCAGTCTAAAGTGTCGTTTTTCAACCACATACACTACACATATCCTCTAAGTGTAAACTAATTTACATTTTCCCGAAAATCGTTGCTTGATTACATGATATTTTCATTTATAATCTACTTTATACATTGTAAACTATACGACACATTGTAAATTTAGTCCATGAGTTGGCGGTTTGAAAGGATGAAGAATAGTGAGTAACAAGACAGCAAGCAAAGAAGCCCAGTCCATTTCCAAGGGACCTATTCTTTTCGTAATGATTCTCGGTGCCTTTCTGGCTACGCTGAATCAGACCATTATGAGCGTGGCTACACCGGAGCTGATGCATGACTTCAATATTACGGCGGCCACGGCCCAGTGGCTCACTACCGGCTATATGCTGGTTAACGGTGTGCTGATTCCCATTACGGCCTATCTAATGCAGCGATTTACTACACGGGAGTTGTTCCAGGCCTCGATGTTTATTTTCTTTGCGGGTACCCTTGTATCAGCGCTCGCGGGAAGCTTCCCGGTGCTGCTTACCGGACGGATGATTCAGGCTGCCGGTGCCGGCATTATCATGCCGCTGCTCACCCAGGTTATTTTGACCCTCTTCCCGCGTGAGAAAAGAGGAGCCGCCATGGGGATGGTCGGGCTGGCCATTATCTTTGCCCCGGCTATCGGCCCTACGCTGGCCGGATATATTATGGAACGTTATTCTTGGGAGATGATGTTCTACGGCATGCTTCCACTCACGGTTATGGTCATCGTATGCGGTTTTATTTATCTGAGAAATGTGGCCGAGCGATCTTTTCCCAAAATCGATATTACCAGCGTGATCCTGTCCACCATCGGATTCGGCACCCTGCTCTATGGCTTCAGCCGGGCAGCCAGTGCTGGCTGGTCCAGCGCAGAGGTGCTATTGTCGCTGGCCGCCGGCGCCGTGTCCCTAGGATTATTCATATGGAAGCAGCTCACCTCCGTGAGCCCGCTGCTGGATCTGCGGGCCTTCCAATACAATATGTTCTCCTTGACCACCGTCATCAGTGTGGCGGTTACGATTGTGATGTATGCGGATATGATGCTGCTGCCGCTCTATCTGCAGAATGCCCGCGGCTTCACCGCTATGGAATCCGGCCTGCTGCTGCTGCCCGGCGCGGTGATTATGGGGGCGCTGATGCCGGTCACCGGCAAGCTGTTCGACCGCTTCGGAGCGAAATGGCTCGCCATTATCGGCCTGACGATCACGATTCTGACTACACTCAGCTTCGTGAATCTTACAGACTCGACAAGCTACGGTTATTTGATGCTGATGTCCACCGGCCGCCGGATCGGCATGGCCTTGCTGCTGATGCCGATTCAGACCCTCGGGTTGAATCAGCTGCCCTCCAGGCTGAATTCACATGGTACAGCGATCTCCAATACCGTAAGGCAGGTTGCCGGCGCAGTAGGCACTTCTCTGCTGGTCACCGTGATGACCAGCCGTACCGCCACTCACTTCCAGGAACTCGCAGCCAGCGGCGGAACTGCCGGCGAGACTCAGAAGCATATGGTAATGGAGGCTTCCATCCAGGGCATCAACGATTCCTATCTGGTTATTGTGGGCATCGGCATTATCGGGCTCTTACTCTCCTTCTTCATTAAGCAGGTGGGTCAAGCCAAGGAACCGGCCCTGAAGCAGCAGACCGTTGTCGCCGAGGAGGTCTGAGGAGAGCACCTGCCTGCTGTGCTATTCCATAGGCTGCTGACAGAAGAAGACCCGCGGAGCGCACTCCACGGGTCTTCTTCTACATCCTCGCATATACGTAGCGCTTATAGTACAATGATATCCTGAATGCTTATTATATCAAGAAAAGTAAGAGGTGCCCGAATGGCTATTAATTTCACAAAACCGGTGCTGGATCGTTTAAACCAGGAGATCGCAGAGATGGAAGCCGGTATTACAGAGCTGCAGAAGAAGACCCGCAAGACCAAGCTCAAGATCAACCAGCTGGAAAAAGACTGTAAGCTTAGCTCATCCCCAAGCTCCCTCAGCAGTAAAATGAGCCGTATCACCAAGCTGCAGGCCGAGCTCAAAAAAATCTCCCAGCAGCAGTTAGAGCTGTCCAAGGAGATTAACAAAAAGAAAACGCTGCGCGCCCAGCTGCCTTCTGCGGAGTAATCCCAGACTGCTGCTCCGGCTACCTCCAATGCAAGCGGCTGCTTTTATCTTGAGGGGCTTAGCCGGTCACGCATCCAGACTAACAAATAAATGACGCATAAGAACATCCAAAAGCCATTAGCGAATATACTCTGCTCCAGAACTACGGACAAAAGAATATGGTATGCGCAAGTGAATATCAGCAGTGATACTAACGCTACCGTCATCGTTCTGCCGGATACCTGCTGCGGAAGACTGGTTTTGGAAAGAAAATAAGCAGCGGCTACCGCTACAGTGATCGATAATACGATTCTCAGATTCTGATTCTCCAGCACATCGTGCAAGGTAATAATAGCCGCCAGCATAAGAAAACCTGCAATGACCTGTAACTTGCCTCTGGTCTTCATTTAATCCCTCCTGGATACATGATTAACTCTCTATTTCCTGTTATTTTATCCCACAATATCCCTGTATGTCTGTGATCTATGACGATTTATCATGCGGAAATTAAATGCAGAAAGAACCAAAGGAACGGATTCCCTTGGTTCTTCGTCATTTCATCATTTCGTTATTTCAGTCTGGCTGATCTGGACTACGGCTGGTTATTCACTGCGCAGGGCAGTCACCGGGTCCTTCTTCGCCGCCATCTTGGCCGGAATAGCTCCGCCCAGCATAGTGAGCAGGACGCTGATGACACCAAGAACGAGCGCGTGGAGCGGATTCAGCTGGGCGACATTTTTCAGCTCCGTCAGGTTGTAGAGGACTGCATTGACAGGGATGGTCAGCAGATAAGTGATGCCGATGCCCAGAATCCCCGAGCATGCTCCGATAATGAAGGTCTCGGCATTGAACACCCGCGTGATATCCTTCTTACGGGCACCCAGTGCACGCAGTACGCCGATCTCCTTCGTACGTTCCATCACGGAGATATAAGTAATGATCGCAATCATGATCAGGGAGACCACCAGGGAAATCGCCGCAAAAGCAATCAGCACCATCGTAATCCCGTCCATAATTCCGCCGGAAATGTTGGTGACAATAGCTGCGAGGTCGGTGTACTGTACCTGAGCTTCGGCAGCCTTCCCTTCATTCCACTTATCGAGATAAGCCGTTACAGATTCCTTGGCGCTGAAATCAATCGGATACAGCGAGACTGCGCTTGGAATATCCGTGGCCCCCAGCGCTGCAAGGGCATTCTCCTTCGTCATGGACGACATGCTGGCTGCCGCTGCCATCCCGGCGTTCACTAGCGGCATCTCGCCCATTCCGGTACCGGAGCCTCCGCCTGCGACCCCCTCCGACAGGGCTTGCCCCGTCAATACATTGATATCAGATTTCTCTTGTGCGAGTACAATTTTCGATTTCTGTGCATCTGCAATGAAGGAAGCCGCCAGCTCATCGGAGTAGACCAGGCCGGGCGACAGCGTTGAGATTGTCGACCCCTCCTGTGCGCGCAGCACACCGACAATATTAAGTGTTACTGCCTTAGGGCTGTTGTAGAGGTCATTCAGATTCCCTCCGGTTGCATTGACTACAAACTGTTCACCATTTTGCTTATAATAATCATTGTTCATGACCAGCTTAAGCGGAGTTCCGACCAGATCACTCAGATTGATACTCTTTGCTTCATAATCCAGTCCAAGCGCATTCACTGCTCCATCGGTCAGACGGTTGTACTGATCCACGATCAGCACAAGATCCGTCTTCTCTGTCGGGAATTTCCCCTCCAGCAGATCATAGTATTGCTCCAGATAGCTGCCCGAGGCACTGCCCTGTTTGCTTGGATACGGTGCTACTGTGATCTTGCTTTTATCCAGAACCGACGCTTTGTCCCCATTCTTCACCAGCCAGTTCATATTCACGGTACGGGTGTAAGAGACGCCGTCAATCAGCTTGGGATCGATTCCGTCAAGGTACTCGATATACTCCTTGGTCAGCACGTTCGTGTGGATGGCTGAATTCACCGTAGGGTCGTATGGATACAGCTTTTTCTCAGCCGGATAGGAGGGGAGCTCCGTTGTTTCCTGGCCTGGAGGACCTGCATTCTGCAAATTCATTGCCGTCTGGTTGATGGAGATCGGGAAGTTGGATAAGGCCCCGGTTTCATAGGAGCTGATCTGTTTGTCGAAGCCATTGGACAGGGACAGGATCAGGGCAATACCGATGATTCCGATACTGGAGGCAAAAGCGGTCAACCCCGTGCGCCATTTCTTGGTGGCAATGTTTTTGCCGGATAATTTGAGGGCTGTGAAAAAGCTCATGCTTGTCTGCTTCAGCTTATACGCACTTGAGGTCTTCTGTGTAGGCAGCGGATTGCTGTCCGAGATCGCATGACCATCCGAGAAGCGGATTACGCGGTCTGCATAGTTCTCTGCCAGCTCAGGATTATGGGTAACCATGATGACGAGCTTATCCTCGGCAATCGACTTGATCAGCTCCATGATCTGCTCACTGGTCTCCGAATCCAAGGCTCCGGTAGGCTCATCGGCCAGGATAATATCCGGATTGTTCGCGAGCGCACGGGCAATCGCCACACGCTGCATCTGTCCGCCTGAGAGCTGGTTCGGCTTTTTGTGCACATGATCCTTAAGTCCGACCTTCTCCAGTACCTCCAGCGCCTTGCGGTGCTTCTCGGCTGAAGATACCCCGCTGAGTGTCATCCCCATCTCCACGTTGTCTGTGATGCTTAAGTGCGAGATCAGATTATAACTCTGAAAAATAAAGCCGACACTGTTATTGCGGTACGCATCCCACTCGCTGTCCTTGAAGCGCTCCGTCGATTGGCCGTTAATGATCAGCTCTCCGCTGTCATACTGATCCAGTCCGCCGACGATATTAAGCAGCGTGGTCTTGCCCGAGCCGCTCTGGCCCAGAATCGCAACGAACTCACTTTCTCTGAAATTGAGATTTACTTTATCCAGTGCAACTTGAGTGAATTCGCCGGTCTTATAGCTCTTGGTAATGTTTTTTAATTGCAGCATTGTCCAGTCTCCCTTTCCATTCCTATACTCTTATTCTCTGTAGGTGCGACACACTTCCTGTCCTGCTGTTCCCCAGTATAATCGTCCAATATAAACTAAACCTAAACTCCCGGTTGAGATTAAGTTGATCTTGATGAGGTATACTTAAAAAACCACAGAACATATATACAGGCTATACGTTCTATAACATGGAACCGTTCCAGGAGGAGAACCTATGTTTACTATTCTTGTAGTTGAGGATGACGCCAAGCTGCGGCAGCTCTTCTGTACTGTACTGACCAGACACGGCTACCGCACGGTTCCGGCTGTGAATGGCGAGGATGCGCTGGCGATGCTGGATAAGGAATATATCGATCTGATGATCTGCGATATTATGATGCCCGTGATGGACGGCTTCGAGCTGACACGGATGATCCGGGACAACAATAGTCAGCTTCCGGTCCTGATGGTGACGGCGCGGGAGAATTTTGCCGATAAGCAGCAGGGCTTCCTCGTTGGCATTGATGATTATATGGTCAAGCCGGTCAATGTGAATGAGATGCTCCTGCGTGTGGGGGCGCTGCTGCGCCGGGCCAAAATCATCAGCGAACGCAAAATCGAATGGGGAGAAACGGTGCTGGACTATGATGCGTTAACCGTGATTCAGGGGCCTGAGCGCATCGTGCTGCCGCAAAAGGAATTCTATCTCCTCTATAAAATGATCTCTTATCCGAATAAAATTTTCACCAAGCAGCAGCTCATGGATGAAATCTGGGGGATGGACTCCGAGTCGAATGAGCATACGGTGGTGGTTCACATTAACCGGCTGCGGGAGCGTTTCAGGGACAATCCGGATTTTGAAATCGTCACGGTCAGAGGGCTTGGCTATAAGGCGGTGAAGCAGGGATGATTCGGGGAAGAGACAGGGGGCTATGGTGGTATTTCGTCTCAATGGTGTTCGTGATCATTCTGTTCTTTGTCTTCATCCTGGGAGTCATAGCCTTCCTGTATTACCGGCTGGGCAATCATACCAGGGAGCACGGCAATCCGTTTCCGCCCGTTCTGACGATGATGCTGTTCAGCCTGGTCGTCGGGACCACGATCACTATTATGGTGGGCAAGAAGATCCTGGCCCCGATTACAGACTTCAGCAAGGCAGCCAAAGAGATTGCAGACGGCAACTTCAATATCTATCTGAATGAGTCCCACCGGATCAATGAGATCAGTGAGGTGGCACATCATTTCAACCTTATGGTTCAGGAGCTTCGCAGCATCGAGACCCTCCGTAATGACTTCGTCGTGAATGTGTCTCACGAATTCAAGACGCCCATTGCAGCAATCGAAGGTTACGCCATGCTGCTGCAGGAAGAGAATCTGAGCAAGGAAGAGCATAACGAATATACCGGAATGATCATTGAGAGCTCACGGCAGCTCTCCAACCTGTCCGGTAACATCCTTAAGATATCCAAGCTGGAGAACCAGGAGATGCTCTCCGAGCTGGCCGAATATCCGCTGGACGAGCAGCTCCGCCAGGCCCTGCTGCTGCTGGAATCCCTCTGGTCCGCCAAGCAGCTCAATCTGGATATTGAGCTGGATGAGCAGCGGTATTATGGCAACGAGGAGCTGATGATGCAGGTGTGGCTTAATGTGATCGGCAATGCGATCAAGTTCACGCCGGAGGGCGGAACGATCTCGGTCGCGCTCCACTCGGACGGGGCCTGGATCTCGGTGGTCATCGCGGACACCGGCATCGGCATGACCCCGAAGGTGCGCAAGCACATCTTCGAGAAGTTCTACCAGGGCGACCCCGCCCGCGCTGCCGGGGGCAACGGCCTCGGCCTGCCGCTCGCCGCGCGCATCATCAGCCTGAGCAAAGGCACCATTGAGGTGCGCAGCGAGCCGGGCCAAGGCTCGGCGTTCACGATCAAGCTGCCGGTGGGCGGGGGGTGAGGCATTAGCCGTGGGGCCGTTTGCGGGGGGATCAGGGGCACTAATGCCCCTCATTTCCGCCGCGCCGCCAACTTTGCCGGATTCAGGGGCACTAATGCCCCTCATTTCCGCCTCGCTGCCAACTTTGCCGGATTCAGGGGCACTAATGCCAATGTCATTAAGATAAGTTCAAAGATAAGTTTGGAATTAATAAAGAGAATCCAAAACGGTATGGGGAAACGTCCTATGCCGTTTGTTTTTGGTGTAAGGAAGGAAAAAAGCGCATAGCAAACAAAGCGGATGGAAGATCCACTTAAAAAAATGTTCATGCGAACCGAATTATGCTACTCTGTAGACGAAGCTAATGGCGGATTTGCTACGTATTCTGCGTGTATTCCTTTGCCCAGGACGGGTGAGACGAATCGGCAAAATATTTTTGCGAATCAAAGCTTCCACATCAGGCGGGGGTCCATCGCCCTTGGAGCGCAGGAAATGTCTACAGACGTGAACGGCTACCGTGAAGTTGACTTGGTAGAGGTGCCGTTTATCCTTTTGGGAAATGACTACGTGCGAGGTAATCATTTCAGCGAAGTTGTAGAGGATCATTCTTGCGAATATCTCTTGGGTAATGGACTCTTGCTTTTTTGCGTGAAAATGGGTCAAACCAATGGTGTATTTCAAAGCCCGGAAAGAGGTCTCAATGCCCCATCGCAGATGATACAGATCCCGGAGTTCATCCGGTGAGAATTCAGCAGTAGACAGATTGGTAATGACGGTTTCATAATCGCCACTGGGCAGGAGGAAACGAACCACCCGAAAGGAAATGGGGTAAAACAAGTTCTCTTGCATGTCCAGAAAATCAAAGCTAGAGGTAGCCGGAAGAACTTTATAGATTTCGGGGCGATTCCTGAACTCTTTTGTTTGTTTTTTAGTCAGCGTCAGGTGAATCTCCTGATCAAACGCTCCGTCCAAGGTCAAGTGCAAACCCGAAAGAATACCATTCGAATGCAAATCCTTGACGCGTATGACGTAATTCCATCCTTTCCGTTCCAGATGTGCGAACGTATTATAGCTTTCAAATCCTCGATCCCCCGTCACAAGGACGTTACCCTGAATGGGGGAGCGATCCACCATTGTGGCCAGTGCCCTTCCTTCGTTGCGGAACTTTCGAGGTTGAACAATGGCATCCACATAAAGCCGGTTACAGAGGTCATAAGCAGCGTTCAAGTGCAGAAGGTTAAAGCCTTTCGAGTGGGGCTGACTTTGAGAATAGGTCAACGGGTCCGCAGGATCTGTTGCAATATGCAGATCGGAACCGTCAATGGCCAATAATCGATAGCCTCGATAATCCTTGAATTCCGTATGGGACGCGGTAAAGGTGTGAAACAAAGATTCGACCGCAGACGGCAAAATTTTATTTCTTTGCTGAACAAAAGCAGAAGAAGTTGCGGTGTTAACGTCATAGCCCTGCGATTCCAACAGTTCCTTATAGAGGCTATTGCCGCCCATAAAGATCAGGGTTTGCATAACCGTTTCAAAGGGTAGTTTTTTCGTTCGGGTAAAATCCTTTCCCGGGTTTCTGACGTAAGGCGCGGGGGCAGCCGCCATCTCTCGGATAAGAGAAGTCAGTCTGTCTTTCAGCGAATTTGCATAAGCATTCATTGGCGTAACCTCCTCGTTTTTTCAAGGGGCTTCGCCACACGTTTTCTACGGATTGTCAAGATTTTTTTTGTGCAAAAAAAGAGCAGGCTATCTTTTCGATAACCTGCCTTTTTCTTGTTTTGGCTCTATATCTTAACTTAATGACATTGGCACTAATGCCCCTCATTTCCGCTCGCCGCCGACTTTCGTCGGATTCAGGGGCACTAATGCCCCTCATTTCCGCCGCGCCGCCAACTTTGCCGGATTCAGGGGCACTAATGCCCCTTATTTCCGCCTGCCGCCGGCTTTCGTCGGATTCAGGGGCACTAATGCCCCTCATTTCCGCCGCGCCGCCGGCTTTGCCGGATTCAGGGGCACTAATGCCCCTCATCTCCGCCGCGCCGCCGGCTTTGCCGGATTCAGGGGCACTAACGCCCCTCATCTCCGCCGCGCCGCCGACTTTACCGGATTCAGGGGCACTAATGCCCCTCATTTCCGCCGCGCCGCCAACTTTGCCGGATTTAGGGGCATTAATGCCCCTCATCTCCGCCTACCATATCTCTGAATCAATGAAACTATGAATCAGCTCGTACCGGCAGACTCGACTACTATCCTGCGCCAAAACGGGTTTAAATTTGCCTTTCTCACATAGAATATTGATATATTTCCTCGCAGTCCGCCGATTTACTCCAAGCCCCTTCACCACATCCACCGGCCGAATCATCCCATTCATCCGGCTCGCCATCCGCAAGATGTCACGCTCTATCCTCGTAAATTGACTGCACCCCTCCGAACTGGTTTTCAACAAACTTGGGGTTAGCAAAGCTTTCAGCAGGGAGATAGTCTGCTCCGGTGCAGACTCCAGATCATCGTACGGGATGGCGATGACGCGGTATCCGGCAATCTGCAGATACGTCTCCCGGTTCAGCTCCTGGCGGTAGCGGGTCCGGTCCGTATTCTGAACATGCGGCCCATATCCTTTGATCTCAATAGCGAACTTAACCTGTCCCGGCTTCCACACAAAATCCACAAAATATGGCCTGCCCCGCCAATCGGCAACCTCGTACTCCGGGTGAAGATCATCCAACTTCCCGAAAATCGGCCACCATACCCGCTCCACAAACATCTGCTCCCCATGCCGGTGCCCCCGGTCCAGCCGGTCCAGACGTTCCCCCGTCCTGCGTTTCTTATGATATTCCAGCCATCTCTGATGCTCTTCAGCAAATCCCATTTCTCTTTTCCTCCTCTATAAAATCAACTCTCCCCCCGCAAACTGAGCTTGATCATCCCACCTGTCTCCACTCACTTCCGGGGGCGTCAGAACCTAAAGTTACAGGCATATTCACGCACAAAAAATCCCGCACCCAATCAATCAGGGTGCGGGATGTGCTTCATCCGTTTTTCAGATTATAGTACCGGCTTGCTCCCCCCGTCAATAACATACTCCACACATTCAGCCACAGCAATAGCTCAAGCCGGGCCAGAATGTGAGCAGCATAACCAGCAGCTACACTCCCCGCCGCAACCCTACTTCCCCTCCGCCCAGCACATCCGCTCTGCTCTTACGGTTTCGCCGGACTCAATGGCCTTCTCAATCAGCTTGCCGAGGTATACATCCTGCGAGGCTTCCTCCAGTCCGTAGAATCCGGGGCCGCCAGCCGCATAGAGGGCCATCTTGTCCAGACAGGACGCAATGGCGAGCTCATCATCGTACAGCCGAGCCGGGGCGAACGGGTTGTTATACAGCCATTGCTCTCCGCAAATTATCCCTTGGAGGTAATAGCCTTCGGCATTCTCCTGTTCTCCACGGTTGATGCGCTTCAGCTCCATTTGCAGTGGCACCAGATTCTCCTGCTGGATCAGCACCCGGTTGTCGAAGATCTCCCCGCGCTCTCCGCGCACGCTAAGATGATTCGAGCGCGTCCATGAGCGGTGCTGGTCCTTGGTGAAATCGTAAAGGCCCAGCCGGTCTCCAAAATCCAGCCAGGCCAGATCCCTCTGCAGCGGAATCAGCTTGTCTTCAGCCGGAGGGCCGCTGCGGGTTGGTCCGCCAACCCAGCTGGAGTCGAACCGCATCCCCCGGATGACCGCCTCCTCGAACCCGATGCCGAGCATCCTGCGCATCAGGGCTGCCCCATGATACAGATGGGATACCGAGACCGTCGTCTCGGTGATTCTGCCCAGCCTGCCGGAGCGGATCAATGACAGCCGCGCCTCCTGGACCGGATGGTACGGGTACTGCTCTGCGACTTGTATCCAGGCCCCGTGCACAGTCAGCTCCTTATGCAGCTGCTCCAGCTCTTCCAGACTGGAGGCAGGCGGTGTCTCTGTCAGCGCCGGAAGGCCAATCTCGGCCAGCTGGTACAAATAGTTCATTGCCGCCCCGCCGCTGACGGAGACTACTGCGAAATCCGGGTCCTCATTCCGCAGCAGCTCGTCAAGGGAACGGTATGTCTGAACACCCCACGCAGCTTCTATCTCCTGTCCCTGGGCCCGGTCCCTGACTACAAGGCCGCCGATCCGAAACAGGTCCGGCAAGACCCGGGCAATTCGTAAATAATACTGTGCGCGGAATCCTCCTCCGCCGATAATGCTGAAGTTAACGGGCATACCCCTGTCCTCCTTGATGACACATTGATGTTGATGCAGCTCAGCCGCAAGTCCCTGCTCTGTCATCGCGGCTTCTATCATCATACTTGTCTCTAGCGGATTATATGTGTCATCATTTGATCAGCTCCGTGGGATTCATGCCGGTGATCTTCTTGAATAGAGTACTGAAATAAGGAATGTTCTTGTAGCCAACCCGCTCCGCCACTTCATAGACCAGCATATTGCGTTCCATGAGCAGCTCCCTGGCCTTCTCAATCCGTACCCGGGTCAGGTAATTGTTGAAGGTCTCCCCGGTAATGTTCTTGAAAATAATCGACAAATGATTCCGGGAGATGAACACCTTATCCGACAGATCAGCCAGCGTAAGCTCCTCGGCATAATGCTCATGAATGTAGTTCGTCATGAAATCAACGACCTGCCGGTGCTTACTGCTGCCCTTCCATTGACGGCTGGCACAGATGGCTGTGATTTTGGCGGACAACCAGCTTGCCAGCTGGTCGGGTATGGCCAGGTTGCCGATCTCCTGGGCAATCTGGTCATTGGTGAACAGATCATCGAGCACGAATCCGGACTCATACAGGGAGTAGGTGATAATGCCCCATAGCTCGCTGCCGAGCATCTGCACATAGCTGGCGGAGACCCCTTGCTGCGCTTGCAGCTCGGTAATGTATCCGTATACAAGCTGCTGCGCCTCCGCCTCCTGTGAAGCCTTCATCGCGGCGGCCAGCTTGTAAGAGAACTTCACCGGGAAGAGCACCCCACGGTCCTGCCCGCTGCTGTGGCTCTCCCGGTAGCAGTACACCTCATAGGCCGGACTGATCCGTAAGGCTCCGTGATCCATGGCGCGGAACGCCTCCTCCGTCGATTCTGGAATCTTCGTCCATGTATCCTTCAGTCCTCCAATCCCTATGCGGACTACCAGCCTGAGATACGAGTGGATGCTGTCGACCAGCCGGGTCCCCAGCTCCTCCAGCTGCTGTGTGCATTCTGCCTCGGGGTGAATAATCAGCAAGGCCCGGTAGCTGTTCAGCTCAGTGTATTCCATATTAGCGTAATGCTTGCGCGTAACCTCACAGGCAATGTTACTGACTGCGAAGCGCAGCAGATTCCAGTCCGAGACCGAGAAGGAGCTGGCCCGGTCATCACGGATCAGCTCGATCCCTATGCTTGCATGCCTGCCTTCCAGCCAGTAATGATACGAAGGCGGAAGATGGGAATTGTTCCGGTACGAAGGCTCCAGGGTGCCGACCGCAGCGGACCGGACCCATTCCTTCTCGACAAAAGGCTCATACAGCATCATTTTCAGCTCCAGCTCGCCTTGTCTGATCACCTTCTCCTGCTCTCTGAGCAGCTCTGCAATAACCTTGTGCAGGATCGTTCTAAGCGTAGGCAGACTGATCGGCTTGGAGACATAGTCACTGACCTGAAGCCGGAGGGCTTGTCTGGCATGCTCGAAGTCTGAATAACCGCTTAGAATAATGATTTTGCCCTTGAAGCCCTCGTTCCTTAATTGCTCCATCATCTCCAGGCCGCTCATTACCGGCATATAGATATCCGTGATTACAATGTCCGGGCTGGTTGCCCGGATCATCGCCAGACCGTCCTCCCCGTTCAGCGCCTCACCGGCCCATTCCGCACCCAGCTCCTCCCATGGAATCGCCCGTTTCATCCCCTGAAGTACTTGGCGCTCATCGTCAATAATAGCGATCTTCCACATCATGTCTGCCTCCTTAAGCTTCTCTGGCCCGCAGCAGCTGTCCTCAGCCTTCCTTCGCAGCGAGAGAAGCAGTCAGTATCTGTGCCGGAGCCTCTGTGAGCAGCGGCAGAACAATCTCTACCCGGGTCCCTCCCTCTTCACGTTCACTCAGTGTAACCCCGTAGTCATTTCCGAAATATCCGGCAATCCGCTCTCTCACATTCCGTATGCCATAGCCGCCGGTATGCCGCCTGTGCGGCCGCGCCTCCGGCTGCTTCAGGCCTGCCCCGTTATCATCAATTATAATCTGCAGCGTCTCCTCTACCTTAGTTAAGGAGATCCAGACATATCCGCTGCGCTGCTTATTGAAGCCGTGCACAATGGAATTCTCCACGAACGGCTGCAGGGTGAGCTTGGGAAGATAAGCCTCCTGAAGCCCCGGTTCCACCTCGATCGTGTACTCCAGACCGTCGCCCCAGCGGAGCTGCTGGATTTCGAGATAACACTGGATATGCTGCAATTCCTCCGATACCATAATGAAGCTTGCCCCGTTGGATAAGCCGATCCTGAACATCTGGCCCATCAGCTCCAGAATCCGGCTCAGCTCATCCTGTCCGGCCTCAATTGCCATCCAGTTGAGCTGGTCCAGCATATTGTAGAGAAAATGGGGATTGATATTGGCCTGCAAGGCCTCAATCTCCGCTTTGCGCTGCTGCTCGTACCGCCGCTCCAGCGACAGGTACAACTCCTCGATACGCTCGGTCTGCTTGCGGTAGCCGGAGAATAAATAACCGAATTCATTCTCGTAGTCGCTTGGCAGCTCTTCCTTGTGCCCGCCGACTGAATATATTCTCATAGCGCTTACAAGCTGCTTAATGGGCTTGGAGAATTGCCTGCTCAGATAATGCGTCAATAGCAGGACCAGCAGAATCGCTCCAATCCCGATCAGCCCGATCCATTCCGCCAGCTCCAGACTGCTTGCCGTAATCTGCTTCCAGGAGGTGAACTCAATCAGCGTCCAGATGGAATTATCCATTCTGGAGTAGACCAGCAGCGTATTGCCGGTATCCTTATCGCCGGGAATGTGGACATAGCCGGATTTGTTGCTCTTGAGGTCGATCCATTTCGACCACTCGCTCTGCTCCAGCGTCTCCCCGATGCTCAGAATCTGCTTGCCGGCGCTGTCCGCCATGATCCGGTTCGACCCGGAGGAGTTGCCGGTCAGCAGCGCACGGATTTCCCTGGCTTTAATATGAACGACAAGCACACCGAGATAGTCGTTCTCGTTCATGATTTTCCGGGCGAAGCTAAGCACCGGAATGTCTCCCTGCACACTGGGAATGGAATGTTCCCCCGACCAGGCGAAATCGCTTTTCACCAGATTCCTGGCCCAGGACTGTTTATCCAGATCGCGAATATTCCGGAATTGGATATAGCTCTGGCCGTCGCTCGGCATCGGCTCATCCATATACAGGTCAATCCCTTGAATCAACGGAATGGCATAGGTCAAATTGCCAAGCGCACTCTCAACGCTTACACGCTTGCGGTACCGCTCGAAATCATCCTGCCTGTTTAAGAGAAAGGTCGTCAGCTCGTTGTCCCGGGAGGTGGATAGTGAGATCTGCTCAATCATATCGAGCCGGGTGGTAATCTCATTGTTCAACTCATCCAGCAGCCGCTGCTGATAATGGGAGGTGGTCTGTACAAGGGCCTTGGAGGAGTTGCTGTAGCTGGTCCAAGCCGTTACCGCTATCACCAGAATAATTATAATGGCAAAGCTGTGAAAAAACAGACGGTCGATCCTGTACTTTTTAAAAGGATTGGTCAAGCGATCCCCTTCCTTCGCCTCCGCTTCATACGAAATAAACGGTAAAGCGTCGAATAAGGCTCAGGCGCTTTACCGTTATCGGACGGATGTTTTTTAAAAATATAAGAATTTATCTGTTTCACACAATAACTTATCCTTCTATTTCTCGCTGAAACGGTACCGCCCTTTAAAAGGACGGCAAAGTCGTTTCCACTTGCATCTTATCCCTTTATGCCTGTTGTCGCAATCCCGTCCACGAAATACTTTTGCAGGAAGGTGAACACAAGCGTTGCCGGAACAATAGAGACAAGCGACATGGCCAGAAGCTGGCCCCACTCGGCTGCAGACTGGGAGTCATTAATCATGCGCAGCGCAAGTCCCACCGTGTATTTGTCTACCGTGTTGATGTACAGGAGGTGTCCCAGGAAGTCATCCCAGTTCCACAGGAAGCAGAAGATCGTCACCGTAACGACCGCCGGGAAGGCGAGCGGCATGACCACTCTCCAGAAAATCCCGAACCAGGAGCAGCCGTCGATTTTGGCCGATTCGTCCAGCTCCTTGGGCACGCCGCGGATGAACTGGATCAGCAGGAAGACGAAGAAGCTTCCGCCGGCCCCGCCCGCCAGCAAATGGGGAACGACAAACGGCAAATACGTGTTCACCCAGCCCAGCTGATGGAACAAGGCATACTGGGGAATAATCAGCACCTGGCCCGGCATCATCAGCGTCAGCATCAGAATCGAGAACCAGAATTTCTTCAGCGGAAAATCCAGTCTGGCGAATCCGAAAGCAACCAGTGTAGTAGATAGAAGCGTTGCGATCAGCACCATAATTTCCAGCCAGAAGGTGTTAAGATAGAAATCAGTGAATGTATGTCCGGGCACCGAGTTCCAGCCTTTGGTGAAGTTCTCCCATTGCGGAACGGACGGGAAGATTCCCGGTGAACTCAGCTCGGTGCTGTCCTTCAGCGAGGCTCCGACCCACCAGACAATCGGATAGACCATGAGGAAGCTGAAGAGAATCATGAACACATGCCGGAGTGCAGGCTTCCAATTCAAAGTTGTCATTTGCGTTTTTTCCCTCCAGTGTCAGTCTCATAGAATACCCAGTACTTCGAGGTGTAAGAGATCAGAAGTGTTGCGGCCACAATGGCGACCAGCATAATCCAGGCCAATGCAGAAGCGTAGCCCAGCTCGTAGCGGCTGAAGGCCCGTTCGTACAAATACATGGCATATACATATGTAGCGTTCATCGGTCCGCCATTCGTAATCACGAAGGCCGAGGTGAACATCTGGAAGGCGTTGATCACGGCCATAATCAGGTTGAAGTAGAGAATCGGCGACAGCATAGGCAATGTAATGCGGAAGAATTGAATGAACCTGTTCGCCCCGTCTACCGAGGAAGCTTCATACAAGTCATTGGGAATCTGCTTCAGCCCTGCCAGGAAGATAACCATGGTGGAGCCGAATTGCCAGACCGTGAGCAGAATCAGTGTGCTAAGCGCGGTGTCCGGGTTGGTAATCCAGCTTTTCCCTTCGATGCCAAAGACGGCAATCAGCTTGTTAAAAATCCCGTCTACCCCGAAGATGTTACGCCAGAGCAGCGATACCCCGATACTGCCTCCGATTAGAGAAGGGAAATAGATCGCTGTGCGGTAGACGCTAATCCCTCTGACCGCTCTGCTGAGTACCATGGCCACGAGCAGGGCCGCAATCAGCTTAAGCGGCACGGAGGCCAGCACATACATGACTGTGACTTTGGCGGATTGAATGAATTTGGGGTCTGCGGTGAAAATCCGTTCGTAATTGCGGGACCCGATCCATTTCATCGGCTGCATCAGGGTGTAGTCGGTAAACGAATAATACAGGGATAAGAACAACGGATACGCCGTCAGTACCAGGAACCCGATCAGCCAGGGCGAAATAAACAAATAGCCTGCAAGCGGAGCGTTCCACCGGCTTTTGAAATAGGAGCTTTTTTTCGGCGCTGGCGAGGCTTGGGCTAAAGTGGTTGTGGAGCGGTTCATCTGTGGTCACCTCTTGTGGTCAATTTGTATAGCTTAAGTATAGTATTGGCCCGCACTTTGGCTAAAGGAGGGCAATGCTCGAATTCTTTCAAAATATAACGATTAATTCGTACATTCTTATGTTTTAAAAAGATAAAGCCCGGAACATTGCTGTCCCGGGCTTACAGTTCATACCTTATTTCTCGTAGGATAGCGAGGCTTCCTTCAGCTGCTTGAACGCCTCTTCCGGTGTGGATTTACCGAAGCTGAGCTGGTCACGGACCAGTACCCAGTCTTTATCCACGAAGTTCGTCCAGCCGCCGGCTCCGGCCGACCAGGTCTGGCCATCCGGCTCCGTAGCACGGAGCAGAGCCAAGCCTACCTTATCCAGATCGCTCATATTAGCTTCCAGCAGAGCGGCGTTATCCTTGTTGGCCGGGAGGCCACGGAAGGTCTTGGTGATTTGGGCAGCCTCAGCATCATTCACGAACCAGTTGATGAATTTCTTGGCTTCTTCAGCATGCTTGGAGTTCTTGGAGACCGCCATGTACATCGACGGCTTCAGCCAGCCTCCGGCCTCTTCGGCACGCGGCATGGTTACAAGTGCGTAGGCTCCCGGCTTAATGCTGTCCCAGGTTCCCAGATTGTTGGAGAAGCTGTAACGGAACAGCACCTTGCCTGCTGCGAGCAGATCCATTTGCGGATCATTCTCCTTATCGGAGGCATTCACATCCGCCGGAGGAACAAGCCCTTCCTTGCGGAGCTCTTCGAACTTGCGGGTCCAGTCCAGATAAGTGGCTTCATCCACGTTGAAGTGGCCGTCATCTGTGATGACCTGCCCTTTGCCTCTGGCATACTGATACGCCGAGTACATGAAATAGTTACCTGCATAGTCGAGGGTGAAATACTGTCCCTTCGGCAGCTTGGACTTGGATTCCTTCGCCAGGGCGAAGAACTCATCCCAGGTCCAGCCGTTAGCCGGATTCGCAATGCCCAGCTTATCCATAGCGGCTTTATCATATACCATACCGAAGGCCACCGAGCCGAGCGGAACGGCATACTGCTTGCCGTCCAATTGGCCGCCTGACAGCAGCTTCGCGTCGAATTTGCTTACATCCACCTCAGGAGCCAGGTCGGCCAGCTGCTGGCGGGCCATCCAGTCCGGCATCCAGCCCGGGTCAAGCTGAACAACATCAGGTGCGTTGTTGGCCGCAGCCTGCGTGGATAATTTGTCCAGATAACCGTCCATACCGGAATACTCCGGCTCGAAGGTTACGTTCGGATTATTCTTCGTGTACAATTCCAGGGCCGCCAGGGTAGCTTCGTGACGCGGCTGGGAGCCCCACCACATAATCCGCAGCTTGACCGGCTCATTGGTGCTTGGTGCATCAGTTGCAGCAGCCGTCGCAGCAGCATTGGTGCTGGCAGGTGCTTCTGTAGCCCCTCCTGCATTGTTTACTTTATTCCCTCCGCCGCCGCAGGCAGCCAGTGTACCTAATATCGCTGTCATCGCCAGGACCGAAAGAGAACGCTTCCATTTCAACATCTTTAACCCTCCTGTATACATCTGTATTCTCTTGCTACATTGCTATAGTAACAATATGGAATTGAAGTTCATAGGAGAGCAATGCACGAATTCTTATAAAATCTTACGAATATGCCATCCTGCAGACAGTCCAAAAACATTCAAAGGCTGCTCCGCTATCCTAAGATAGGGAAACAGCCCTGAGTGTCAACTCTGCGTTACTTATTTCATCATACTGGCGGCAATGCCGATAAGCTCGTCTTTCGTTAGCTCCGTATTCTCCTGGCCGGCGATCACAGAATAGATAACCTTTCCACTCGGATCAGACCAAACTAACTCGTACTTAAACCCTAAGTCAAGCTCCTTGTTGCCGGAGTCATCCGAAAAAATAGCTTGTCTGCCTTTGATCTCTATATTCTCCATCTTTGTATGTTCACTCCACGAGAGCTTATCAGCCGGGTTTTGGTAGTCATCCACACGTGAGACACCGATTCTCACCTGAACCTCCCCCTTCTTGTATACCAGTGAGGAATACGGGTAGTCAATGTTCTCCGCCTTCTCCACTCTCCAGGCCAACTGGAAGTTGTCTCCCAGGTCTCTCTCGTTTCCGCCTTTAAGCTCCTGCACATCCGGAACTTTTAAGAAAGAAGGCTTAATGATTGCCTCGTCCAGGGCATACCCTTCCGGCAGATACGCCGGCTGCTCCAGGACCGGAGCGTTGTGCTCCTCTACACTAGTCTTATAGGCGGTATAGTCCTTGAACGTGAGGGGCGGGCGATACATGTTCATACTCCCCTCTCCCTCCTCGTCTTCACGCGTAATTACATAGGTGGCATACTCTCCGGGAAGCAGCAACTCCTTCATGAGTGCTGCCCCCTTTGAATATTTCTGGTTATAGAGAATACTCAGCTTCTGGTTGGCTTCATGCTCAATACCCGGCTGTGCTTCCGGGATATAAGGCTTCAAGGGTTCTTTCGCCTTCTCAATCAGCATTCCGCCGGAAGCCGTCGCCGGAAGCGGCTGATACGGAAGCACCTTATACGGGGCTCCGGCCCCCTGCCGGACTTCACCCGAACTCTGAGCTTCAGCTCCTTGCTGGAGTTTGCCGGAGAATTGGGTATAGCCGCCGCCCAGCAAGACCAGTGCCAGGACCGCCGCCGCCCAGCCCTTCACCGGCATCCGCTTCTGTCTCCGCCCGGTTCTTGTTTCCATTCTGCGCATTACTTTTGGTGCCTCTCCGCTTGGCGGAAGGGTCTGAAGCAGAGTCTCGTCTTCTTCAGCAGTCAATGCCCCCTCAAGCCCGAGCGCCTTCATTACTGGTTCATGAACATCAACGGTGTTCCAATGTGCTGAACGGTCTCCCTCCTTCAGAAACTGCTCCTCTGGAGTTAATTCACGCTTGCCCATAATTGTTTCTCCTTTCTCTCAATCGCTTTTTTAAGTTTTTCCCTGGTCCGTTCATATCTTTTGCGTACGGTAGCCGTACTCACACCCAGAATTTCACTGATTTCCGCAAATGATTTATCTTCATAAATCCGCAGGATCAATAGATTCCGGTCCTCCACATCCAGCTTCCCCAGAGCAGCCGAGACCGGCTCGCTGAACAGGCGGTTCTGGGCTATTTGCTCTGCACTTTTCTCCGTAACCTCCTGCCGGAGCAGCTTCCGCACCTGCTGCTGGAATTTCTGCCGCCGCAGCAGGTTCAGGCAGTGATGATAAGCAATTTTGTAGAGCCATGAGGTGAAATCTGCCTGAGGCTTGTACTGCCCGATATTCTGGTAGGCCTTGATCAGGATGTCCTGTACCGCATCTTCCGCATCTTCCTTGTTATTCAGCAAGCGGTAACAATAGAGGTAAATCCGTTGCTGGTACAGCCTGATCACATCCGAGTACAGGCCTCCTTCCCCGTCTTGTATCCTTCTAATTTTCTCTTCGATAGGGTCCACGATAATCTCCTTTCTGCAAATCATATAGATATAACACTTGAGCCGTATGTAATGTGACAATTATCTTTTCCCGGCTCCACAGCAAAAAAAGAGACCCACAGATGAATTCTGTTGATCTCTCCGTTGCAGAACCTATGAACCTATGGCTTCCTAGAACCGTCTGTCTGTCTGTCTACTCTACTCCAGCTCGACCGTCTGATTCAGATTCAGCTTGTCAGTGTCCTGGCCGGTCATCCGTTTGAACATGTATACCGCCTTCTCGGCCAGGTTGCCGCTCTTCCAGTATTCAGCCGCTTCGGCATGGACTTTAATCAGAATGACATTCGGGTCATCATAGCTTGTCTTCAGGAACGCCTCGTACCCTGCACTCCAAAACTCTTTTTTCTTACTTACATCGGTTACAATCTCGGCCGTTCCACGGATGGAGACATAGGACTTGTCGGCATACACGACATTGACGCGCGGGTCATACAGTATCTCCCCGAACTTGCTCGTATCCTTCTTGGTCAGGAACCACAAGTCTCCGTCGAATTCAACCTCCTGTGTCTTCATAGGCCGGGAGACCAGCCCTTCCTCCGAAATCGTGGTAAGCATAGCCATATCAATACCCTTGATCAGCTTGCGGACCGTCTCAACGGCTTCCTCGTGACTATGGTGTGTAGTTGACATCTTAACCGCCTCTTTTCTTCCGGGATAGGGAATAGGTTATCCAAATGCATAGCATTTATTAACCAGAAGCGGCGAAGCATTACCGGATGCCGGTGAAAACCGGGAAATCAGCAGCGTACATGTTTGCGTTTGAAGCCGGTCCGTCCTTTGCCGACAGCCTTCATAATATTATCGTAAGCGCTGATGAGCTTGCTCTTCGGCTTGTCCTTGTCCACCTCGACCGGACCCACCCGCTCCGCCGTCTCACATGCCAGATCATGCAGCGGTAAATAGGACACGGCTACGGTATACATAAAATTGTTCATAGAGTACCGGGTACGCTCCGGGGAGTCATGAATGGTCTTACCCACAAGCTCCAGCATCCCGGCCAGCTTGTCGCGCTGGAACTCCTGATCGGGGCGGCTTCCCAGCAGCCAGCAGTAACAGCTCCAGCCTGCCGACATCCGGAGATCCTCTCCGCTCCTGATCCACTCATCCGCCACCTGCTGGGCAATATCTGCTTCAGCCAAGGTTACAGCCACCACGAAATCAGACAGCATATAGAAATAAGCCCCGTCCATCCAGCGGTTATAGTCCGCTTCTGTCATCCCATTCGGGTCGGCAATGATCCCGGCAAAATACATCGCATCATAATTACCTGTAGCATACAGCTCCTCAGCCAGCGCCTGATCGATCTTGGTTTGCTTGAAGATCGGCTTCATTGCACCGGTAGCCACACCAAAGAGCGGCTCCCGTGCGCCGTTTGCGGTATACATCTTCTTGGTCCGTTCCTTGCCAAGCGCTTCAAGCTCCTGCATCACTTGTTCTGCATTCATTGAACGTTCCTCCTTTTAGCTACCTCTCGTCTTCCGCCGGAATATCTGGCAGCAGCGGACGGCCCTCAGGGTAGGCATTTTGATTCAGCTGGTCGCCAATCCACGCTTTGCCGTCCTCGCCGGTTTCTTTTTTCCAGATGGGGACGATTTGCTTGATCCGCTCAATCACGTATTCATTCGCTTCATAGGCAGCCTTACGGTGGGGCGAGGAGACTGCGATGACCACTGCAATGTCGGTAATCTCAAGCTTACCTATCCGGTGGGTGACTGCAACCTTCGTATCCGGCCAGCGCTCCAGCACTTCCTGCCCGATGCGCTTCAGCTGCGTTACAGCCATGGACGGGTATGCTTCATATTCAAGATACAAGGTTTTCTTCCCTTGTGTGAACTCACGCACCGTCCCAATGAATAAGGTAATCGCCCCGGCTTCTCTGCGCAGAACTTTATCAGATACCTCAGCGGGTATAATCGCGGACTCTGTAATTTCAAATAACGAATGGCCCATTCGCTCACTTCCTTTCGAGTGAAACATATAAATTACTTATATTTCCAAAAAAACTGCCCCAAGTTGGAGCAGTCTTTTGAAAAATATGAGTTTCACCGGTTTATCCATGGAGTGTTAATTCTTCCGCAGGTTCTGAACTTCCTGTTCTGAAAGCTCGGTGAGTTTAACTATAAAATCAAAATCATGTCCCATTGCCAAGAGCTTTCGAGCAGTTTCTCTTTTTTCTCGAATTGCACCCTCAGCAATCCCCTCAGCAATCCCCTCAGCCTTAGCACCATTCATTCGTGACGCCTCATCACGTAAATACTTCATCCGGGCATCATATTCCATACGTGTAGCGGCATCCTGACTCAGGAACTCGAGCGTATCCATTGCTTTTTTTCAACATCGGTTCATTCATGGTCAGTGTTTCCCCGTTTGTGATTTCAAGCTTAAAACTTCTTGCTCTGGGAGGCCTGAGGCTCTAACAATAATGGAGGTTTCCACTCCAAGAGCAAGAAGTTCACGCACCATTTCCTCTGCCTTTTTTCGTTCACCCTCTGCTCGTCCCTCTGCTCGTCCTTCAGCTTTCGCTCCGTTCATTCGTGACGCCTCATCACGTAAATACTTCATCCGGGCATCATATTCCATACGTGTAGCGGCATCCTGACTCAGGAACTCTAGCGTATCCATTGCTTTTTTCAACATCGGTTCATTCATGGTTAGCACCTCCCAATTTGGTTGTTCAACACCCTTCAGGAATAATAACCAGTTGATCAGACCACCAGTTAATGGAACGGCCTGCTCCTCGAGCTTTGTTAATTCCATCACATGAATCTCAAGATCATTGTTAAGAGATATCCCGGTATGATCTTCCCGAAGATGAAACACATTATGATGACGGTCATTCGGCAGACAGGAGTAGTTCAGTATATTGATCGTCACACACTTCTTCAATTGACTGTAATCGTCGCCTTTTTGAATTTGGTGGTAATACATCTCGCTCCAGTAGAAAAGCGTCCGCTTCTCCATATTGTATGGATTGAACAGCTGCATTTCGATGTTGATCCGTTTGCCCTCAGCCGTTTTGGCCTTGATATCCAGAATAGACTGTTTCTCCACTGGAGCATCCTTATCTGTGTACGGATTCATTAATATAATTTCTGTCAGCGGGGGTTCGCCTGCCTCCATGAAGGTACTGTTGAGGAAGGCCAGCAGGACATCCTTGTTATTCTCACTGCCGAAAATTTTCTTGAAGATAAAGTCATTCCGAGCGTCGAGTAATTCCACGATTATCACTCCAATCATATACACTGATTATATCATGGCAGAACTACTCGTTGTAGACAAGGCCAGCTTTTTGGGCTCCATATACTGCTATTCTGTCCCCTAAGCTCTATAAAACATACAGCCAAGACAATGCGCTCTCTCGTGTTACTTCGGAACGGCTGTCCGCTAAGAAGAAACGCAGCATGACAAGCCAGCGGGCCGCCGCCCTGACTCTGCTACTCCGCTTCAAGAATGTACCGGTTCCACCGCTGCTGCCAGGCTACATCCTGCCAGAACGGATGATGCGGCGCACAGTTGGAACACAGCGTCATGCCCCAGAAGCCCAGTGCCATCCCCTTACGCAGCGCATACTCGGCAATGAATTTCCCGACCGGGCCTTCCTCGAAGCCTGCAAGAAGCGGGGTATAGCCGACATAGCCTTCGCCGATTACCACCGGCAGGCCCGAATGTACCGCCCATTCCTGCGCTTCTTCCAGGCGCATGTCCGCTTTTTGCAGCATCGCCAGCTTATGGGCTCCATAGCGGTCATACAGGTAGAGATCCCATAGATCAGGGTCGGCCCAATCATGCAGATAGATCAGCTTCATCCCGACCGGATTGCCCTCCATCCGCCACTCCTGCCCTGCGGGCAGGTTCCATTCCCCGAAGGGCGGGGCATCTTCCCTCAGCATAGACCGGACAAAGGTATTCGGAAAAGGCACCCCCTCATCATTCAACCCCGCTGCGTCCATAAGCTCATTCAGCACGCCTTTGATATAGAGATGATAGTGAGCCACCTGTAAATTACGGGCTACATATGCCTTCGGATAAGCTTCGTTCAGTGTATAGCTGGCTGTGATCAGAACATCGGGATGCTGCCCCCGGAGATAACCCACCGCTTCCTCGATATAAGGCTGCATGGCCTCCACCAGCCTAGGCGTATCCGCTGCGCCGATTCCCTGCACGGTACCCACGGCGGTAAGCTGCCCGAATTCCACTTCATTATGCAGCTCGGCATAAACAATTCGATCAGCGAAGCCTTCCCCCTTGATATACCGGATGAGCTGGTCCATCGACCGGGCCAGGGTCATGAACCGCTCTGCGGGAGCAACTGCAGCCAGCTCATCACGCAGCGCGGGATAGGCCAGGAAGCTGGGGCTCTGCTGATATTCCCAGGAAGACAGCATAATATAGAGTCCCTGCGCCTTGGCCTGCCTGAACAGCTCCAGCAGATGCGCATGCCCGTCCAGCTCGGCACCGCCGCGGCAGTTGTACCAGCGGGTACGCTGGCCCACTTCCCCCAGACTGCCGAAGTGCAGCGGTCCGGGGCGTTTGCCTTCCGCTGTGAATAACAGGAACGGCATGGCGCAGATCCGGATGGTGTTGTATCCTCTGTCGGCTGCCTCCTTGCATCTTGCCGCCAGATCATGATAAGGCTCGCCCGGCAAGGTCATGGTGTACCAGGAGAAATCCCACATGGTAAGGGTAAGCTTGCGGGGCAATCTGTTCAGCACTGCATCCATACTGTCCATGCTAATCCTATGCCGTCCTGTTGTATGCATAATCTGTTGTCCTCCTTCTGCTTAGAGTTGTCCCCGGTTCAGGACATGATCGGCCATCCGTCTGTGAACCCCAGCTCCTTGATGATTAGGGTCCAGGGCAAGAGCGGAATTAAGCTCCGCTGCCGCTGCTTCATACCGGCCCAGCCCGAGAAGCCCGAGCCCCCGCATGTAGCGGCAATGAATGACATTGCGCCGGTTGAGGTCATCCTCAAACACCAGGAAATCCGGCAGCGATACGGCGAAATAGTCCAGCTTGATATCATCGAAAAGATGACGCTCGGCATAATCGATCAAGAGATTGAAGCGGCGCTTGGCCTCCTTCGGCTGCCGAAGCCTCAACCAGGCCAGCCCCTGGTAGAAAATCATCTCCGGCGGCTGGTCATTGTAGAACACCGCACTTGCCGGCTCCGCCAGACCTTGTGAAGCCGCCCTGTAGCAGCGCTCAGCCTCTTCTTCTTGCCCAAGTCCTTCGTATACCCGGCCAAGAGCATATTGAATATTATTCTCCTGCGCCCCTTCCAGCCTCCCTTCGCCCAGATTATGCGGATAGGCCAGCGCCAGCCGGAAATGCTCAAGCGCCGCTTCATACTGCCCGTTCTCCAGTGCCAGTCTGCCAAGCCCGCTGTGGGCGAATTGGTATTGCCCGGTCACCTTCCCCTCTCCGCCCTCCCAGGGATGGAAGTTACGCGAGCTTAATGCCCTAACCGCTTCGTCATAGCGCTCAAGCTGGTTAAGCATCGTTACATATTCGATATACAGATCATCCCGCTGCTCCACCAAGCTGCGCCGTGATTCAAGATGTTCCAGCCGTTCCCCGGCGGACCACGCGAGCTTCTTGCGCAGCTGATCCAGCTCATACAGAATCCGCGCATCCTGCGGCGCACAGGCGAAGGCCTGCTCCAGTGAAGCGAGCGCCGCCTCAGGATTGTGCTGCTTGTTGTAATAGGCCAGGGCCAGATTGCGGTGAACGATGGCGAAATCCCCTCTCAGTTCACGTGAACGTTCCCAGCTTGCCGCCGCTTCCTCCGGCCGCTTCTTGTCATAATAGAGATTGCCGAGATAGTAATAGGCTTTATCATCCAGGGGATTCGCCCGGACGGCACTTAACAGCCATTCAAGCTCGGACAGGGAGTTCGGGAAGCAGTGCAGCGGGGAGGCTGCTTGCCCCTGGCGGCGGGCCTCCCGTGCCTGCTCATCTTGTCCCGTACACTCATAACATTCGCCAAGGGCATAATGCAGCATCGGATAGACGGATTCAGGTTCAGATTTGAATCCGGTTTCAGATCCGGGTCTGCCCCGCTGGGCCGCCCTCTCCCCTACAGCAAGAGCTTCCGCATACAGTCCGCAGCCCATATAATCTGCCATAAGATTAAGGTAATTGTGTGCATCATCACGCATAAGCCGTTCCAATTCTGTCAGCGCCTCTTCTGCCGCAGCAGGGTCACCCAGTGCTGCAAGGGCCAGGGCCAGTTCGTTATATGCGCCAAAATCAGCAGGATCAAGCTGCACAGTCTCACTTGCGAATCCCCTCGCCTGCTGCGGCCGGCCAAGCCTCCGCAGGAGAGCTGACTTGAGGTTCCTCGCCTTATAGTTACGCGCATTGCGGATCAGCGAACGCTCCGCCAGCTCCAGCGCCTCGGCATACCGGCCCTGCCGGCAGGCAATCTGAGCTAGTGAGTAATACCCTGCATCCTGCCAGGCTGCCGACCATACCGCTTTGTAATAAGCAGCAAAAGCCTCATCCAGGCGGTTCTGACCGCGCAGGGCAACCCCCAGCTGATAATAGGCTTCGCTGTCATACGGGTTAGGATTACGCGAGGTTAGACGTTCAATGGCGCGGCGGAGCAAAGGCTCACTCTGCGCATATTGCCCGCGGCGGAGCAGCAGCGTTCCATACGCTACATTCAGCCGGATATCCCCGCTGTCCCGTTTAAGCCCCTCCAGATAATAGGCCTCCGGCTCAAAGGTGGCATGCCGGTACTGCTCCAGATGCAGGCCGGCCAGATACAGCTCCTCTGCTGAGCGCAGCTCTTCCGGCGGGGCCAGCGGCTTCGCCGCCTCAGGGATACGCCCAATCTCCGGACGCTTCGGCTGATAGGCGACCAGCAGCCTGCCCTCCCCGCTATGGACCGTCAGCTTGAGGTCATGCTCCTGCTCTCCATGGTCCAGCATAACCGTACGCTCTATAGCCTCTGCGGGAGACAGATCTGCAGTCTCCCGCAGATATTCGCCTGCGGCTCCGCTTAAGCTGATCACGGCCTGCTCCAGCCGTGAGGTCACGTATACCTTCACCACCGCCTGAGCTAATGCCGCATCCACCTCCAGATTGACCGCAGCGTCTACCGAGGCATTTTTCACCAGACCGATGCCCTTGTACGGCATGAAATACTGGGTGAAGCTCTTCTCCTCATACGGCTGCAGCCAGGTGAAGTCAGGCTGATTATCGGTGTACACACCTGTCATAAGTTCAATATAAGGTCCGTCTTCATCGGTCAGCTGGCGGTCCCAGGCCTGGCCGAACTCCCCGTTCCCCCAGGTCCATTGCTTCTTTCCCGGTGAGATATGATGATCAGCCACATGCAGCAGCCCCGCCTGGACACCGTGATCATATCCACCGACGAAATTATAATCCGACTTGTAGGCCATATAGGAGGTCGGAACCGGAATATTCTTATAGCGGGAGATGTCCACGCCTTCCGAATAATCCTGTTTGTAGTAGGTACCGGTCGCAATAGGGAACCGCGATACATCCCTTTTGCCATGATCGAAGACGGCTGTGACATCAGGCGGAAAAACAGACTGCGTCTGATCATTCACCGCAACCGCCGGGTTGGCCCACCAGAGGAAGGTCTGCGGCAGCGGCGTCCGGTTATAACACTGCGCATGGACCTCCAGATAGCCTCTCCCGGGATAGAGTCTGAACGCAGCCGTAACCTTCGTTCCGTACATCCGGTCAATCTCGCTCACCCATACGGTAGCGCTTCCATCCTCAGCAGCCTCAAGCTTATATTCAACCGGGCCGAACGTATTGGGGCGGTGATGCTGCGGCCAGTTGAACTCAATGCCCCCGGAGATCCAGGGACCTGCAAGGCCGACCAGCGCAGGCTTGATTACACGGTTATAATAGACAAAATCATAATTGTTCGTCTTGTCGAGCGCCCGGTAGATCCGCCCCCCAAGCTCCGGCATGATCTCTATGCGCAGATATTCATTCTCCAGAATAATCAGCTTGTACGCCCTATCCTGCTTCACATTCGAGATGCTCTCAATCACAGGATGCGGATACACCCGCCCCGAGCTTCCCTGATAGACTCTTTTCTCCAGAAACATAGGATTTGGATCAGCGGCACCTGCCTCATAGGTTGGTATCATCACACTGGTCTCCCGTACCTGCACCCTGTCCGCGCTGTCCGTATTGTCCGTGTTGTCTGCATTGCCCGCATTGTACGTGTTGTCCGGATTGTCCACATTATCCGCATTGTCCCCATTGCCACCGTAGTCAGCGTTGTCCCCGGCTGCCTCCGGCATCTTGCCCCCACCTGCATACTGCATGCCCTTCACTGCCTCCCTTGACTTGATAGTTCTACTCTAGCCGCTGGCCGGGGAGTTTCCAATTGACGAAATGCGGGAAGTGATGGATTATATTCTTATTCTGTGTAAGCTTAGATTTCGGGCGTCACTGCGATGAGCATACGCTTTCCCAACCGTTGGGGTTGGGGTTGGGATAAATCCTGCCCATAATGCAACATTCCGCTCCTGAATTCAGCCTTAAACCGGAATTGTTGCACAAAAATCAACATCTGCCCTCCTTCCTGAGGCCAAACGGGGAAATCCCTGCATTTTGTGCAACAATCCGCCCTGCCACCACTGTACCAGAGAATCAAAATTGCAAAATGTGCAGGCGTGTTGATTACCCATATTATGGGATGACAAAAACACCTAAATGTTCTTTACGCCTGAGCTGATTAAGCTGAACCTGCCACTCCAGCGGAAGATTAAATATACGCCAGTACTGCATAAATTCCCATAGAGTCAGCTTAGCAAAGACCGGTACCTTCGGATGAATTTCATCAAAAATGTATTTCAGAAGCACATACGCGGTAAGGGCCACAAACAATTGGCTATACACTGCATTTTCGGTGGTTCCAAACAGACAAGGGACATTCAAATGCTGTTTCACCCAGCGGAAAAAGACTTCAATCTCCCAGCGTGCTTTGTAAATTTCAGCAATCACGTGAGCGGACTCTTTTCTCAAATCAGTGACGACCCGTACGACTTCGCCCCGGTCATTTTCAAATTCAACGACGCGGTGGCGCTGGGCGGATCGGTGTTTCCCTTGACCGATATAACAGGTGATATCGCGTACAATTTTGCTGTCTCCCTCTGCCGGTCGCTGACGTTTTCGCGGCAACACCAAGTGGAGATTGTCTTTCAAACGAATCACAAAGGACTGACCTTGCTGCACATATTGATCCAATCGACCGATTTTTCCATATGCCCGATCCTGGACTAGAAGGTAGTCCTTATCGGCCAAGACTTCTCCAAATGGAGCGTCATTGCGCCGGGCAATCGATTCGACCACCTTCACGGGTGAATGCTGTCCATGCGAGAAGGCCACATGCAGCTTGATACCTCCTCTGAATTTTTTATACGGAGCCCAAGACATACGGGAGTTTGCCGCCGTAACCGTCGTAGAGTCAATAAGCAGAAGATCTTTAGGCAGATTCAGGTGCCGCCGGGTTTGCCGGTTACATTTCTGGACGAGCATTTGAAACAAACGCTTGAAGATATCGTAAGGCACTTCACCGGCTTTGCCCGAAAGAGTGGAGTAATGAACCTTGGGCAAATCGTAGTTCGAGCCCACCCGAGCACTTTGACGAAAGCCATCCCATTTGTGGTAGCAGGCTTGGATAAAGTAGTCGAACAACACACCGACAGTCATTTTGATTCCTGTATCCTCGTAGTTCTTGGTTTGCCCAGTCACCATTTCGACTTCTTCCGGAGTTAATACTTGTTTGAACACGGCCAGGAATGGGGTATTATTATTCATGAGGTCGCCTCATTTCGGTTTGGTTTGGTCGTACTTACCATTACCCGAAATGGCGGCCTTTCTTGTCCCTTTTTTTGGGAAATCAACACGCTTACAAAATGTGCAACATTTTCATCATCTCAGCATCCCAGCACTGAGCACCGAGCACCGAGCACCGAGCACCGAGCACCGAAGCATCTTAGCATTCCAGCACCCAAGCATCTCGCATTCCCTATATTCAGTCTCTACGGCTCCCAAAAAACTCAATTGCACTTCTTTTGGAAGGGGATATCCCGTTCTAAGCCTTCGAAGGAATACGCTGATGCCTACGAGAAGAGATTGGAAAGTTAGTTGTTGGGCCAGGGTGTCTAACGTTTGGTTTATATACGATCTATTCAGGAGGGGGAAGCGGCATGAATCAAGACCATATCCGCAAGCCGGAAGGGTTTGTGGAGGAGAAGCTGTATGTGCTGCCGGAGTACTGGATGAAGGAATTGGAGCAGGAGGAGCTGACCGCCTCCTTGTTCATTACGGACATTGGTTATTTCCCGAATGCCCGTTATCATTTCAGGGAACGCCTGGAGGGCAGCCCGTCGCATATCTTGATCTTGTGTGAAGCGGGGGAGGGCTGGGTGGAGCTGAATCATGGGGAGCAGATGACCATGCAGCCGGGGGACATGGTCATTATTCCTCCACACACCCCGCACCGGTACGGGGCCATGCAGGAAGAGCCATGGAGCATTTACTGGTTCCATTTCAAAGGAAATCATGCGGACCGGCTGGTGAAGCTGTTCGGATTGTCGGGCGCTCCCCTCGCCCTGGCCCCGAGCGGCAAGGCCCGGCTCATCGAATGGTTCGTTCCTGCCTATGAGCTGCTGGCTGAGCGGACCTACGCCCTGGCTACCCATGTGCACATCGCCCAGACGGCCAGACAGCTGCTCTCCGGCATCGGCATTACGGCAGGCCCATCCGCGCAGGAGAAGAAACGCGGGACGTATCTGGAACAGGCGATCCAGTATATGAACGGACGGCTGGGCAGCAACCTCACTCTGCCTGAGCTGGCTAAGCAGGTCGGCGTGTCGAAGCAGCATCTGATCTATATCTTCAACGCCGAGACCGGGGTCTCCCCGATCGGGTATTTCCTGCGGCTCAAAATCCAGCGGGCAGGCCATCTGCTCGATCTCACCGAGCTCAGCATTAAGGAGGTCGGCTCCGCAATAGGGATCAACGACCCTTATTACTTCTCCAGGCTGTTCAAGAAGATTTCGGGGTTCTCTCCTTCAAGCTACCGGAAGATCCCGAAGGGCTAAATCTGTACTCGAACGAAAAGGGCTTTCCAGGCTAATTTCTTAGCCGCAGAAATGCCCTTTTTGAATATCTCTGAATATCTCTGCCGCGTAAGCTAAGCGGCTCTGCTATTCAATCTCCTTCCCGGTAAACAGCGAGACTCTCGCTTTAACCAGCTCCGTATATTCCTTCTCCATTTTCTCTGCACCCGCTTTATTCAGCTCCGCAATGAAATCGTCGTAGATTTTATCGAAATCGGCTGTGCGGGAGAGGATGGCTTCGGGAATCCTTTTATGGACGATATCCTGCGTCTTTTGATAGATTACCTGATAATCCCCATCTGTCGGCACCGGCATATTGTACAGCGCGCCCCATTCCTTGACCGGGAATTCATCCTCCGCCGGGAACAGGTCTTTCCAGGTTGTTGCGTTATACGCAGCCAGACTCTCCTTCTCCGCACCCGAATATTCGGCCAGAATCTGTTCCGGGAAGTTCGTTGTATAGTAATTACCTGTAGAATCCTTCACACCGTCCCCGTAACGGACTCCCAGCGTGGAATACAATCCCACCCCTGTCGCCTTGGTGAAACTTGCTGCATCGTTGACCTTCTGATCGAGAATGTCGGCAGGGATGACGCGCTTCCCGTTCTCCACATTATAATGCTTGCCTTCGATCCCCCAGTTTCTCAGCACCTGGCCTTCTTCCGAGGAGAGCCAGTCCAGGAATTTAATCGCGCGGACCGGATCTTTACAAGCCGTGGTGATACTGATCCCGTAGCCGTCTACTCCGACAGACTGCATGGCGTGATCCTTGTACTCCTCACTCAGCGTAACCGGGAAGTGGGCGTACGTATATTCGTCTTTGCCCGCAGCCTTCAGGGCGTTCTCCGCATCCTGATACTCCCATTCCACTGAGGTGAGCCCCAGCACCCGGCCGCTGGAGATTTTGGATTTGTACTGGTCATCCTTTTGAACAAAGGATTCCTTGTCGAGCAGCCCTTCATTGTACATATGGTTCAGCCAGCGGAAGTACTCCTTCTCTTCAGGCTTCTTATAATGCAGCATCGTCTCGTACGTCTCAGGGTTCACATAATATTCGCCGTCATTGGTTCCTCCGGTGGTGATATCGCCCTGGTTGGTCACCGTAATCATGATCTTCCAGCCGTCAGCATTGACGGTCAGCGGTATGGTCGGCTGCCCGTCCGTCGTTGGATGCTTAGCCACATACGCCTTGAGGACATTCTCGAAATCCTTCACCGTCCGGACTTCGGGATATCCAAGCTCTTTCAATACGCGGTGCTGAATCTGAAATCCGTTCGTCGCATCGAAGCTCTGTTGATCAATGCCGACATTCGTCGGGATCGAATAGATCGCCTGATTATCCTTGCTGTATTTCATCCGGTTCATGTTCCCATCCATGACTTTCTTTATATTCGGAGCATATTTATCAATCAGCTCGGTCAGGTCGATAATGGCTTCGGCATCCACCAGCTTGCCCAGCTCTCCCTTGGCATAGATCATATCAGGATACTCTCCGCTGGCTGCCATCATTGAGATTTTGTCCTGTCCCCCTCCGCTGCCCACATCATATTCCGCGTTCAGGGTAACACCTGTTTTGGCAACAATCTCCTTGCCGATATCATCCTCCATCCTGTTCCAATTCGGACTGGCATCGGCGCCAAAGAAGGTAAACGTTACGGGAGCTGTATCATTTGCGCTGTTATTTCCGTTCGTTATATTCTTTGTGTTATTTCCGGCACTGCTGCTGTTGCTGCAGCCTGCCGAAATGAGCAGCATACTTGCCAGCAGACCCATCCCTAATCTTCTTGGCATTTGTTTTTTCATCCGTCTCATCCCCTTTGGTTGAATGCGTTTACAGTTATATTTTAGCGTCACCTTTGGCGGATAACCTTGATTTTCAAGTCGCAGACTAGCATTATATAGACAAATACGTATTTCTGAGGTGGGAGCTTTGTGAGCAATGTATATTTGAACTGGTTCACGACTGACGAGCATTTTCCTTTCTTTATCCAATATGGCGGGCACGAAGAAGACACCTCCCTCCATCAGCATGCAGACTTCTCCGAGCTTGTCATTGTGCTGAACGGACATGCTGCGCATATCGTCAACGACGAAGAGGCTTTTATCAAGAAAGGCAATGTATTCGTGATTAACGGCGGCACTCCCCATGCCTATAAGGACCCTTATGATTTCAGAATTTGCAACATTATGTACAAATCAGGCATGCTTAAGCTGGCTGGACCGGACTTAAGAACGCTGAACGGCTACCAGGCGCTGTTTGTCTTAGAACCCTTTTACCGCAGCATTAACGCCTATAAAAGCAAAATGAACCTCCCCATCGTCAGCCTGGAGGCTGTCTCATCGCTTGTGGCCGGCATGATTACCGAATATGAACAGAAGCAGCACGGCTATCAGACCATGCTCGCCTCCAAATTCATGGAGCTGGTCGTGTATCTGTCCAGACATTATGACATTCAGGAGAAGGGCGTGGACAACAGCCTGATGCACCTCGCCAGTGCGATCTCCTATATTGAGGATCACTATCATGAACCGGTTACTCTTGATGCCATTGCCGCCAAATCGGATATTTCCGTCCGTCATTTGAACAGGATATTCCAGGCGTATTATCTGACTACACCGATTGCTTATATTCAGCGTCTCCGGCTGGAACATGCATGCTCACTGCTCAAGCACACCAGACACCCTATTACAGACATCTCCTATAGGTGCGGATTTAATGACAGTAACTACTTCGCCCGTCTCTTCAAAAAAACGTACGGCAAGTCCCCGAAGGCCTACCGCAATCAGCAGTAGTTGTGCAGCAGCCAGGTCCATACGTCGTTTAACGCAAAAAAAAGCAGCATGTCCCAAGGAACTGCTGCTCACAACTTATACCGCCGGCTGATCCAGCGGCTCATAATCGAACCAGTCATACGCTGCCGGAGCGCCATGTCCCGTCACGGACGTTGCATACATGGCAACGAATACCCCGGTGAACCCTCCTGAAATTTCGGTGCTGAGATAATGTGTCTCTCCAGCCCCAAGCTCGATCACCCCGCAATCCGGTGCCTCAACCGAGGCTTCTATGCTGCCGGGCAGCGCCTTGATTCTCAGGATGACCGGCCCGTCAGGACACTCCTCCACATGCTCCACCCGGAGTGAACCGACCGTCCGCCGGAACACGGCGGCTCTCCGCCCGCTGACAGAGCGGATCACCAGCTCATAATGATGCTTCTCGTTCTTGTACACTGCAATTCCGGCTTCTTCCCCTTCATGCTGCGGCTCATAATCCAGCTCTGCTGCTATATTGGCCGTGAAGTGGCTGAGGCGGCGGCCCGCAAAGGCAGGTGCGGCGGCTTCATTCAGCGTAGCCTCGTGGCCATGCAGAACGAGATGGCCCGGCCGTTCTTCAAGCGACCAGCTTCCTTCTGCCGGATTACGCAGAAAAGTCCAGTCCAGCCCCAGCCGGGTATCATCGAAATGGTCTCTTACGGGCTTCGCCGGCCAGCGGACTTCCGGCAGCAGCGGCGAGTCCATAACCGGCTCGATGTGGCCGCCGTTCCCGATAACCGGCCAACCCTCGGATGTCCAGGTTACGGGAGCCAGGAAGCTCTCTCTGCCCAGATGATGGCCCATCGGATAGGAGACCGGACGGATGCCTAAGCACACCGCCCACCAGCTCCCGTCCTGCGCCTCAACCAGATCGGCATGGCCTGTGGCTTGTATGCTGATTGCCGTACTGCGGTTGGACAGAATCGGATTATGGGGACAAGCAGCATACGGGCCGTAAGGCTGGCGGCTTCTGGCGATGGTCTCCATATGCCCATACTCCGTTCCGCCTTCGGCGATCATCAGATAATACCAGCCGTTCTTCCGGTACAGATGCGGAGCCTCGGGATGAGCGCCGCCCGTTCCTGTCCAGATGAGCACGCTCCCGGTCAGCATTTCCCCGGTCCCGATATCAATCTCGCACTGGTAGATCCCGTTCCCCTGTCCGCCGTCCATGGCGGACTGGAAATATACGCGCCCGTCCTCATCGAAGTACAGGGAAGGATCAATTCCGCTCTGCGCAACCAGATAGGGCTCCGACCAGGAGCCTTCCGGATGCTGTGTTTTGACGAAGAAATTGCCCATCCCGCTTACATTCGTGGTCACCATATAGAACCAGCCGTTATGGTAACGGAGGGTCGGCGCGAATATTCCGCCTGAGCTCCACGAATTCTCCAGCGGCAACTGGCTGGGTGTTGTAAGGCAATGGCCAATCTGACGCCAGTGGACAAGATCCCTGCTGTGAAAGACTGGTACTCCCGGATAATATTCGAATGTGCTGGTTACCAGATAATAATCATCCCCTACCCTGCAGATGCTGGGATCGGGATGGAAACCGGATATGATGGGATTGGTATAGTGCATGAAGCCGCGCTCCTGTCCATTTTCAATTGAATTCTAGGTTCTATATCGATTATATCTGGAATCGCTCGGCCAAACCTTCACTTTCAAGTCACGGGAATAGCAAAATCCAGACATGGCCGCGCTTAGTTCCGTACAGATGTTATATAGTTACCTTTTCAAATGATTGAAGCCGCTCCGCCTCTGCTTCCGCCGACGCCATAACCGGTACCCTCTGCGGACCGTCTCCAGAATCAGACGGGGAACCGGAAATACCCGGCGGGAAGCCACCGGCTGGTACAACCGGTAATACAGCCGCTTGTAATCCTCCCACATGCTGCAGTCGTCATCTTTCAGGAAATCCGAGACATCTACAATCAGTCCCCGCCCGTCCCGGAGCATCACATTCTTGGCATGGATATCATGCGGACGCAACCCGCGGGACCTTGCATATTGAAGCGCGTTGTCAATGTCTTCAATAGCCTGTCCGGTAATGAGAATGCCGCGTTGCATGGAATCGTAGAAGGTGACTCCGCCCAGCCTTTTGAGAACCAGGAAATCCGCTCCGGCATAATAGCACTCCGAGAAGGCCGGATGGTGCCCGAGGCGGCGGTATACCTCTGCTTCTTCCTCAATGCCCGGCCTGCCCGGCGCGTAGATCTTCACTGCGAATTCCTCAGCTCCCTGCCGGCAGAAGACAGCCGCATAATTTCCGGTTCCGAGCACACTCCAGGGCTTTGGTACACCGCTGACCTTCACCGGCTCCAGCGGATTCACGCTCTCAATACTAACCTGTCCCAGCAGCTCGCCCGTGATCTGCTCCAGCAGCTTGTCCATCCTTCTCACCCCGCAGCTTAAGTTCAGTAATGACTCTATCCACCCAGTGTACGCTATTCCCCGGCGATCAGCCAATCTTGCCGGTAAGCATGGCGAAGAACCGGACAACAGCTCTCCGGCTCTTCGTATATTTGAACGTACCTGTACACTCGCCCATTATCCACGCCGCCACCTTGGAGTTAAGCTAAATGAATGACCTCATGCTCCTCCGCACTTCGGTAGGTCCCGAATACAAGCTCCAGCGTCTTCAGATTATCTTCGCCGCTCGTCTGGAATTCCCTGCCAGTGTCCAGGCATTCAATGAAATGCGACTGCAGCCGGTAATGGCTCTCTTCAAAATCAAGGCCGTTATCCTCCGAAATCGCCGTCTCCAGCCCATAGTTATCAATCAGGCTGAGTGTGCCGCTGCTGCACAGCTTAATTGTAGCCTGATCGCCTTCAATAATCAGCTGCTCCTTATGGTCCGGCAGCACCGGAAGAGTTAGCGGGCCGGGCAGATTCTGCCGGGTGGCCCAGCTCATATCCATCAGTCCCATATAATCGTCGTAGCCAAGTGTAATCAGCCCGGCATCCTCTCCGGCAATATAAGAGCTGACCTTCCGGGTCTCCGCATATAGCCGCTTAGGCTCCCCGAACAGGAAACGCCACGTATCATACCAGTGAACCCCCATCTCATAGAACAGCAGCTTCGGCATCTCCCGGAAGAACGGCTGCGGAAGCTCATTCTCAGGGGCAAACCGCGGTGAATAATAATCCGTGTGGATATAGCGGATCATCTGGAGCCGTCCTGCCACTCCCTCATCCAGCAGCTTGCGGATGGCCTGAATCGGCTGCAGCCAGCGCCAGTTCTCTGTAACCATCAGCCGGACGCCCGCAGCACGGGCCGTTTCCACCATCTCACAGGCTTCCTCCATGGAGCGGGCAAACGGCTTTTGGCACAGGATATGCTTCCCGGCCCGTGCGGCCAGTCCGACCAGCTCAGGATGAGTATCCGGCGCGGTAACAATATCTATAATATCCAGCTCCGCAGAAGACAGCATGTCTTCCAGTGTAGAGTACAGCATGTCCCCGGGAATCCCGTATGCCTCCCCCTTACTGTGCAGCTTAACCGAATCCAGGTCGCACAGGCCTTGAATCTGAACGCCGGGGATACGCTGCCATGCCTGCAAATGCTTGTCCGACCAATACCCGGCACCCACAACACCAATCTTCCACATCCTATTTAACCTCCAAGTCATGCTCATCGTGCAGGCGCGTCATTCTCACCGCCATATATGTCCGTCCCGGCAGATCGACCCTGAAGGTTCCCTGATAGCTGCCCGCAAGCTCATCCACCGTCATGTTCCAGGTATCCAGCAGCTCCACCTTATAGCGGAACTCCGGGTTCATCGTGAACTGGCGGAACTTCGGCCGGTTGAATCCGAAATAATAGAGAACATATTCATCCTCCACCCCGGCTCTGGGCAGATCCCACTCCGAAGGCAGCGGGTTCAGACCCTCAGAAGGCCCTTCTTCCAGCACGCAGCGCAGAAAAGCAATCCGTTCAGGGCTCGTGCCATACAGCCGGCCGCCCTTGGCCCACCAGAGCTTATCTTCCGGGTGCAGATAGGTTTCCCCATGTCCGACATACCCTCCACGGACCGCGCCTTCCCAGAAACGGCGGACCATCTCTTCCCCGGTAATATTCCCCCAGCCATGCTCGACATTACCCTCGTAGGCACATTCATCGATCACGACAGGCTTATTCCAGCGCCGTCTCCATTCATCCGTATGCTCAGAGGTCTTGTAAGCATCCACACGCTGAATGCTGCAATGCGTAACCCAGGGCTGGTTGAAATCATAGAAGGCAATGCCATTATGATTAGAGATCAGGTGCCCGTAAGGATCATAAGACGTTACAATATGCGCGTACCTCTCCCAGTCGGCCAGCACCTTGTTTCTCATAAAATCATATTCATTGGCCAGCGACCACCAGATATGGCGGTACGCCGAGAGCCTGGCTACAAGATACCGGAGATAGCGGTCATCCGCCTCCTTGCCCATATCTGCGAAGCCCCAACGGTCATACGGATGGAATAGGATCAGGTCGGCCTCGATGCCCAGCTCGCCAAGGTCTGCAATCCGCTCCTCCAGATGCCGGAAGAACGCCGGGTTGAACCGGCTGTAATCCCAGCCTGCTCGGGCCGAGCCTTCATAGGGATAGTACTCCGGTTCATTCTCGTTATAGGAGTAGGATTTCGGGAACACGCACATTCTTATTTTGTTAAAAGAAGACGCTTTCAGCGTATCCAGCGTCTGGCGCTCCATCTCCTCCCCCTGATGGGTCCAGGCGTAGCAGGTCGTGCCGACAGGAAGATAGGGCGTTCCGTCCGCATAGGCAAAATGAAAGGTATTCCGCACCCGGACCGGACCGTGATTCCCGCCTGCCGCAGCCGTGCATTCCAGTTCCCCTTCAAGCTCATGCAGCGCAGGCTCATTACTGCTGGTCCGGAACGTCCACTTCCCCTGCTGCTCCGGCATGAAGCGGATGCGGTATACCCCGTCTCCATCATAGAAGCCCAGAACAAGAACCGAACGTTCTCCCATCGAAAATTCCGCCTGCAGCGCTACCTCCGTAAACGGATTGCCCCCGGCAGGGCCTCCGTGCAATACAATTTCACATACGCCCCACTGTGAAGTCTGGTCAGGCACCGATACGGAGACCCTCCCCTGAAATGCTTCAGCCCGCCCTGCTTCCTTCGGATTAGCCATAAATCCTGCTCCCTTCTGTATGAATCCTAAGATATACAAATAGCAACATCAAACTAAACAATAACTAAACAAAACTAATATCACTAACTATAAATTTATTATAAAGCAATCCTACAACACCTTCACGCCATCGTCAACGTTCTTATTTAAGCTAAAAACCAGCTTATTCAACTATTATATTAACCTCGATGATATGACAAATTAACTAAACATAACTAAACAAAAATACAATTTACGCTTCATTGCTAAAATTGGCGCCTTCCCTTACACTAAACATACTTAAGCTACGATGCTGAATGGAGGTCTTGTCATTGAATATGGAGGAGCTTGCCCGGCTGGCCGGGGTCTCCAAAGGGGCCGTCTCGCTGGCGCTGAACGGAAAGCCGGGGGTCGGGCCGGAGACACGCGGGCGAATCCTGCGCCTGGCGGAGACCTACGGATACACCGGCAGGGGAAGAGCAGCGGCCGCCGAAGCGAACGCCACCACCCTGCGGTTCCTGGTGTTCACCAATGCCGGGCTGGTTCATGAGGAGTATTATCAGCAGCCCTTCTTCCGGGAGCTGATTCATCATATCGAGGAACGCTGCCGGATGGGGGGCTACAGTCTGATGTTCTCAGCGCTTGAAGAGAAGAACTATGAGCAGGGCATTCAATCAGTGATGGAGGAGCCCACCAGCGGTGTGATTCTGCTCGGGACCAGCCTGGATGCGGCCAGAATAACCGATATTGCGGACAAGCTGCCCGGCTTGATCGTGCTGGACACCTGCTTCGATGCGCTGCCTGTCCATTTTGTCGAGATCAACAATTATATGGGGGCTTATCAGGCAGGCACCTATCTGACCGGCCACGGGCACCGGAGAATCGGTTATATCGCATCCGAGGAGCGGATTCATAACTTCGGGGAACGGCAGCGCGGGTTCATGGACGCCATGGCGGAGGCGCGGGTGGAGATTCCCCGGAGCAGCCTGCTGGCGGTGCCGCCGACTTTATTTTCCTCCCAGGGACCTTTACGGGACAAGCTGCAGCAGCTCAGGGACAGCGGCCAGCCTTTTCCCACCGCCTTCTTCTGTGAATGTGACTACATCGCCATCAGCGCGATCAAGGCGCTCAGCGAGTTGGGCTTCTCCGTCCCGAAGGATGTATCCGTCATCGGCTTCGATAATATCAATGAATCGCAGATTGTAGCCCCGGAGCTGACCACGGTTCATGTAGAGAAAGAACGGATGGCCGCATGGGCAGTGGATCTGTTCACCGCTTCTCTTCACCGGCAGTCCGCAGTCAGCACCAAGGTCAAAGTCGACACCCTCTTGATCGAGAGAGCTTCCTGCCGGCGGCTCGAACCCTCTACGGATTAATAAGCTACACTCACAGCCTATTTGCAAAAAAAACAGGAGCCAGCCCTAACCGCATCATCGCGGCTAAGGGGTTGGCTCCTGTTCCTGTTCCATGCACCTGTTTCAGGGTCCGTACTAATCGTCCTGCTCTATTCGTCCAGCCAGGTACGCATCATCGATAACAGCTGTCCGCTGTTCACCGGCTTGGTAATATAATCCGAGCAGCCTGCTTCCAGGCACAGCTCCCGGTCCCCTTTCATCGCCTTGGCAGTAAGCGCAAGAATCGGGAGGTCCCTCCACTCCGGCTTCTCCCGGATCGCCCGGGTTGTCTCGTAGCCGTCCATTCCCGGCATCATGATGTCCATCAGGACAATTCCGATATCCGGCGTCTGCTCCAGCAGCGTGATCGCATCCTGGCCGTTCTCCGCAGGGATCACCTTCATCTGATGGCGCTCCAGAATGGAGGTAAGCGCAAAGATGTTGCGGATATCATCATCCACGACAAGCACCTTTTTATACTCGATCATCTCATCCGATTGATACAGCTTCACCAGCTTGTCTCTGGAGAGCGGCGGCAGATCCTCTGCCTTGCGGTGCAGGGCGAGGGTGGATTCATCAATCAGCTGGGCATCCGATTTCACCTCTTTGAGCACCGCCATCTTGGCCAGCTCATCCCATTCGGTTTCTTCCTCCGGCGTCAGCTTCCGGTTCATCTGCACCAGCACGGGGATTCTTTTGTTCCTGGCGTTCTTGTACATCTCCCGGAGGAAGCGGATCAGATTCATGTCTGCCAGGCTGCTGTCCAGCACGATCGCATCGAACGTCTTGCTGTTCAACTGGTTCAAGGCTTTGCGCCCGGTCTCTACGGCGGTGAGTGTAAGATCCGGATTGTCCAGCAGCTCGGCTATATGCTTGCGCTCCTGTTCATCCTGGACGGCGACCAGCAGATTAGCCGTGGTGTGATCCGCGAACCGGTTCAGCCGGTCCAGCGCATTCTCCAGCTCCTCATTGGTCACGGGCTTGCGGAAGTAGTCGTAAGCCCCCTTCTGCAGCAGCTGCACCTCGTCTTCATCCACGGTCATTACGCAGACCGGAATATGCCGCACCCCGATATCGTTCTTGAGCTGCTGAAGCACCAGCCAGCCGTCCGTATCTCCGCCAAGATGCAGATCCAGCGTGATGGCCGACGGCTGGTATTTCTGAACCAGCTCCAGGACATCCCAGCCGCTGGTGGCGATAACCGCTTTGATTCCTTTTTTGTGGAGCATCCCCAGAATGATCTCGTTGAACTTCTGGTCATCCTCAACGATCAGGAACACCCGGTCTCCCGGTTCAATCCCATCGCGGTCATCCGCGAAGGGCTCCTCTTCCGGCTTGACAAGGCTGCTTCTGCGTTTGGCCGGGGTAATGTCAATGACCTCCGGAACATGAGCCTTCGGAGGCTCATGTTCAGTGAATTCCGCATCTGTCGGCAGGTACAGGTTAAATACGCTTCCCTTGCCCACTTCGCTGTACAGGCTAATCTCTCCGCCGAGCATCTCGGCGATCTCGCGGGAGATGGCAAGCCCGAGACCCGTTCCGCCGTATTCCCGGTTCGTACTGCCGTCCGCCTGCTGGAACGCTTCGAAGATAATCTGCTGCTTCTCCGCCGGAATGCCGATTCCCGTATCACTTACCGAGAAGCAGATTACGGTGGTGGCCCGCTCAAGCGACTCCTTATCCGGGTGCCACCCGTCAGCCGCTTTGCGGATCTGCAGCATAATCTGCCCCTGCTCGGTGAATTTGAAGGCGTTCGACAGCAGGTTCTTCAGGATTTGCAGCAGACGCTTGGAATCCGTGGCGATGCTGGCCGGTACACCGGGATCAATCTTGATCCGGTAGTCGAGCTTCTTAGCATCCACCATATGGCGGAAAGTACGGTCCAGCCCGTCCGTCAGCTCCGCCAGCGAGACTTCGCTGAAATCCGGCGTGATCGTGCCGGATTCGATTTTGGACAGATCGAGGATATCATTAATCAGGTTCAGCAGTTCCAGCCCGGAATCCTGAATTGTCTTGGCGAACTTCACCTGCAGCTCATGCAGATTCTCATCCGGATTCTCGGCCAGCTGTTCTGCCAGAAGCAGCAAGGAATTGAGCGGCGTGCGCAGCTCATGGGACATGTTAGCCAGGAATTCGGATTTGTACTTGGAGGTAAGGGCAAGCTGCTCCGCCTTCTCCTCCAGGTAACGCTTGGCCACCTCCACCTCATGGTTCTTGCTCTCCACCTCCGCCTTCTGGAGTACGAGCAGCTTCGCCTTATCCTCCAGCTCGTCATTCGTGCTCCGCAGCTCCAGCTGCTGCTTCTGCAGCTCCTCGGTGAGCGATTGGGACTGGATCAGCAGCTCCTCCGTACGCTGGTTCGCCTGCATCGTGTTGATTACACTGCCGATGGATTCCGTAAGCTGATCCAGGAAGGCGATGTCGATATCGCTATAAGGCCGGAAGGTCGCCAGCTCCAGAATCGCCAGCACCTGATCCTCGAAGATGATCGGCAGCAGAATGATATTAAGCGGCGTTGCTTCGCCCAGCGCGGACGAGATCATCACATAGTCGCCCGGAACATTGGTCAGCAGAATCCGTTGCTTCTCAATCAGGCACTGGCCGACCAGCCCCTGCCCCGCCCGGAATTCATTCGCCAGATGCTTGCGGTTCTGATAAGCATAGCTGGCGAACAGCTTCAGCACCGCTTCCCCGCCCGAGGGTTCATTAATGTAGAAGACGCCATGCTGCATCGATACCAGCGGAGCCAGCTCGGACAGGATCATCCGGCTGACCGCATACAGATCGCGCTGCCCCTGGAGCATCCGCGAGAACTTGGCCAGATTGGTCTTCAGCCAGTCCTGCTCGGTGTTGATGCGGGTCGTCTCCTTCAGATTACGGATCATCTCGTTAATGTTATCCTTGAGCGTGGCAACCTCCCCGGAGGCGGACACATCAATCGCCCGTGACAGATCGCCGTTGGTCACTGCGGTAGCCACATTGGTGATGGCCCGCACCTGTGTGGTCAGCGTACTCGCCATGTAATTGACGTTGTCCGTCAGATCACGCCAGGTACCCGCGGCCCCCGGCACACTGGCCTGACCGCCCAGCTTCCCTTCGGCTCCAACCTCGCGGGCCACGGTAGTGACCTGATCAGCGAAGGTGGCCAGCGTCTCGATCATGTTATTAATCGTATCCGTCAGCTCGGCAATCTCGCCCTTGGCCTCCACCGTCAGCTTCTGCTTCAGGTTACCGTTTGCCACTGCCGTCACGACCTTGGCGATTCCCCGCACCTGATCGGTCAGATTGGTCGCCATAATATTCACGTTGTCGGTCAGATCCTTCCAGATGCCCCCGACACCGCGCACCTGGGCTTGTCCGCCCAGCTTACCGTCCGTGCCGACCTCGCTCGCTACACGCGTTACCTCAGAGGCGAACGAATTCAGCTGATCCACCATCGTATTGATCGTGTTCTTCAGCTCAAGCAATTCGCCTTTGACATCCACCGTAATCTTCTTGGACAGATCCCCGTTCGCTACCGCCGTGGTTACACCGGCAATATTGCGCATCTGAATCGTCAGGTTGCTCGCCATGAAGTTGACGGTATCGGTCAGATCCTTCCAGGTGCCGGACACATCCTTCACCTCGGCCTGCGCGCCCAGCTTGCCGTCCGTACCCACCTCGCGCGCTACACGCGTCACCTCGGAGGCGAAGATGGAGAGCTGATCCACCATCGTGTTGATCGTATTTTTCAGCTCCAGAATCTCGCCCTTGACGTCTACGGTGATCTTCTTGGACAGATCGCCCTTGGCTACCGCCGTGGTCACATCTGCAATATTACGCACCTGGTCCGTCAGATTGCGGGCCATGTTATTTACGCCTTCGGTCAAGTCCTTCCAGGTGCCGCCGACCCCCTTCACCTGCGCCTGGCCGCCGAGCTTGCCGTCTGTACCGACCTCGCGCGCTACACGCGTCACCTCGGAGGAGAACATGGAGAGCTGGTCGACCATCGTATTGATCGTATTCTTCAGCTCCAGAATTTCGCCTTGCACATCCGCAGTGATTTTCTTGGACAGGTCCCCGTTCGCCACCGCTGTCGTTACGACCGCGATGTTACGCACCTGATTCGTCAGGTTGGACGCCATATAGTTCACGCTCTCGGTCAAATCGCGCCAGGTCCCGGCTACGCCCTTCACCTGCGCCTGTCCGCCCAGCATGCCTTCAGTGCCGACCTCACGCGCCACGCGCGTCACCTCGGAGGCGAAGATCGACAGCTGCTCCACCATGGTGTTAATGGTGTTCTTCAGCTCCAGAATCTCGCCGGTCGCATTCACCGTAATCTGCTTCGACAGATCCCCCTTCGCCACGGCAGTTGTCACTTCAGCGATATTGCGCACCTGATCCGTCAGCGTACCCGCCATGAAGTTCACGCTGTCGGTCAGATCCTTCCAGGTTCCGGAGACTCCCTTCACATCGGCCTGTCCGCCGAGAATTCCTTCTGTAGATACCTCGCGCGCCACACGCGTGACCTCGGAGGCGAAATTGCTGAGCTGGTCCACCATGATGTTAATGGTGCTTTTCAGCTCCAGAATCTCGCCCTTCGCATCGACGGTAATCGTCTTCGACAGGTCGCCCTTGGCTACCGCCGTGGTCACTTCCGCGATATTGCGCACCTGATTCGTTAAGTTGGACGCCATATAGTTGACGCTTTCGGTCAAATCCCGCCAGGTGCCGGACACGCCCTTCACATCAGCCTGCCCGCCGAGAATCCCTTCCGTACCCACCTCACGCGCCATCCGGGTCACCTCGGAAGCAAAGGTCGATAACTGATCCACCATGATGTTGATCGTGTTCTTCAGCTCCAGAATTTCGCCCTGCACATCAGCGGTAATCTTCTTCGACAGATCGCCGTTGGCCACCGCCGTGGTCACCACCGCGATGTTCCGTACTTGATTCGTAAGGTTGGACGCCATATAGTTGACGCTCTCGGTCAAATCCCGCCAGGTGCCGGAGACATCCTTCACATCGGCCTGTCCGCCGAGCTTGCCTTCGGTCCCGACCTCGCGCGCCACCCGGGTCACCTCAGAGGCGAACATGGAGAGCTGGTCCACCATTGTGTTGATCGTATTCTTCAGCTCCATGATTTCGCCGCGCGCGTTGACCGTAATCTGCTTCGACAGATCGCCGTTTGCTACCGCCGTTGTCACCGCTGCGATGTTGCGCACCTGATCCGTAAGATTCGTCGCCATGTAATTGACGCTGTCGGTCAGATCCTTCCAGGTGCCGGAGACCCCCTTCACATCAGCCTGTCCGCCCAAAATACCTTCGGTACCCACCTCACGCGCTACACGTGTAACCTCGGAGGCGAACGTGCTGAGCTGATTGACCATCATATTGATATTGCTTGCCGTTCGCTGGAACTCGCCCGTAAGCGGCCGTCCTTCAATCGCCAGCTCCACCTGCTGGGACAGATCGCCCTTGGCTACGGCATTAATGACCCGGACCATCTCGCTGGTCGGCTGAATCAGGTCAATCACCAGTCCGTTCAAGGAATCGGTCACCGTCTCCCAGGACCCGCCCAGATTCTTTTGCACGAACCGTCTGGACAGGTTCCCTTCCTTGCCGACCACTCTGGCCACCGTCTGAACCTCGTTCACCAGGCTCTCCTGAATCTCCATAATCTCGTTGAACGTATCCGCTACCTTACCGGCGATTCCCGTCCGGTCATACGGCATCCGGTGGGAGAAATTGCCCTTCTTCATCGCCATCAAGGCGCTCAGCAGTTCACCGGCGTCTATTCCATCGCCCTGGTTTTCTTTGATTTGGTTGTCATCGCTCATAGTATCAACCCTGCCCCTTATTCAGCACGTATTTTTGCTCCAATCCAAGATGCTCACGAACGACAATTGTAAAAACAAACGTAGCCCCGGGCTCCTCCGATGGCTCTACCCGGATGCTTCCGCCCATCAGCTCCACCAGAGCTTTGCTGATCGATAAACCAAGCCCCGTGCCTTCGAACCTGCGTGTGGTAGAGGCATCGAGCTGGGAGAAGGGCTGGAACAGCTCGCCGATTTTATCCGGGGGAATCCCGATTCCTGTGTCTCTGATTGTGAATTCAAGTGTAAGCTTCTCTGCCAGTCCCTCCAGCTTGTTAACCATTATGTATACACTGCCTGCATGGGTGAACTTCACGGCATTGCCTACGAGATTATTCAGCACCTGGCGAAGGCGGTTCACATCTCCCACCAGATCAGGCGGCACAGCAGGATCAATCTCCACCACCATATCGAGCTTCCGCTCACGGGTCCTCGCGGTGAACAGGGCAACCGTCTCGCTCAGGCAGTCTTGCAGGGAGAACGGCGCCTCTTCCACCACCAGCTTCCCGGATTCCAGCTTGGAATAATCGAGAATGGGATTGATCACCGACAGAAGGGCATTACTGCTTGTATGGATAATCCCCGCCATCTCACAATATTCCTCCGGCAGATCCGAGGCCAGCAGCAGATCAGACATCCCGATGATCCCGTTCAGCGGCGTGCGGATTTCATGGCTCATCATCGCCAGGAATTCAGATTTCACCTTGGAGGCAACTTCTGCCGCTTCCTTCGCTTCCCGAAGCTCCTGATTCGTCTTCTCCAGCTGCCGCGCCTGCTGCTTCAGCATTTCGCTCTGGAGCTGCAGCGTCTTATTCGCTTCATACATGCTGACATAGCCCTCAATCTTGGACTTGAACAGCTGCGGGACGAAGGGCTTCGTCATGTAATCCATCGCACCCACAGAGTAACCTGCGAAGATATCCTCCATCGTCGTACTGTTAGCGGACATGAAAATAATCGGCACCACATGATTCTTCTCCCGGGTACGGATAAGGCGCGCCGTCTCCAGCCCGTCCATATCCGGCATTTGCACATCCATCACAATGACGGCGAATTCCTCCTCCAGCAGACAACGTAAAGCTTCAATCCCGGAATAGGCCCGAAACAACCGGTAAGGCTCTCCGCGGAGAACGGCCTCAAGGGCAAGCAGGTTCTCGGGATGATCGTCTACAAGCAGGATATTGACTGGAAAATCCATGAGAACCCTCGCTTTCCAGGTTGTAGCATGCCTTGCGTTTATATTTCGAAAATATAGCTTATATACCCAAAATTTCAAATAACGAAACTCAGGTCTGCTGGTAATTCACCGCTGTAATCAGGCACTCCCGGCACAGAAAAGCATAATAAATTCCCTCGTCCTCCGCCACCTGGCCCATATCCGCCTGCGCCGCAAAAGTCATCGTCTGTGCGCAGCAGGGACAGGCCGGATAGTCCGCATCCTGAATCCAGGCCGGATGACCTCCGATCTGCGAGGCCGGTGCCTCCAGAACCCAGTATGCACTCTCATAAGTACCTGCCGGCTGTTCCGACAGCTGCATTACATGCCACGTGTTGAATGCCAATGCTCCTCCAGTATTGTCAGGCAGATATCCAGGAACAACATTATATTCACTCCATGCATACCCGCCCTCCAGATCAGCCTTCATATATACAGTGCCATAACAGTTGCAGTGCATACAGGCTGCAATTCTTAGTCGCTTGCCGGGAAGCTCCATGAACCTAACCTGCGGATGCTGCAAATCGTAATCAAATAAAACGGTTAGCGCACCTCCGCACCAAGGACAGGCGTGCGTTCCTGCCTGGAGCATTTGAACAGCCGCCGGAGCACCGGGCGCTTCCAGAGTGTCTTCCCTGCTTACCAGGAAGGGGTAACATTCAGGATGATACAGCTGCCTTTTGCCGCCTCCGGCATCCAGCTCCCAGCCCGCTTCACGGGCATACATCTCGGGAGCTATATATAACCCTGACGCCCACTCCGGCGGGGACTGCCGCCATGCCGCGAACAGCCTGACCACCTCTTCATCGCCAATCCAGGCCAGCGCCAGCAGCAGCAGATTACGGTTAGCCAAATCGGACTCCACCTGAGCTATGAGCCGGTTCCTGACCTGCGCGTCAGCACCCTTGAAGAGGATCGCGGGCGCATAATTCCCTGTGCGGAGCAGCATTTCCAGACCCGGCCCAAGCCGTGTATCCGTGAAGCAGAGGAGTGACACCAGCACCGTCTCCGCCTGGTCTATATCCTCTTCTTCTAATAAATGAACGGCGTAGCTCTCCATCCGCCCTCTCTCTTCCTCCGTCAGTCCGTGATACAGCTCCTGTGCGGTCCGGGGGTAGGGGACTTCCTTGATCAGCGGATCAGGCTTCCGCGGGCTGTGCAGCATGGTGAGAATTTCAACCGGATCATGGATACCGGCGTACCTGTTCACCTCTTTACGGTTCTGCTCAATATAAGCTTGTCTCTCCTCTGCAAGCTTCCGCTGCTGGCAGGGCATACAGATACCTCCGGTCTTCAGTGCGGTTGCAGGAAGAATGCTTCCCGTGCAGCCCGGGGTCTGACAAGGCAGACGTTCGCTCATATGTTCTGTCTCCCTTCGTGATCAGTACGCAGACTATGCCCTCATTATAATAGATATGGACCTTCCGATCGAATGTAGCCCCGCTCCCGCCTGCAAGGGACAGACTTCCAGGATCTAGAAGACAGATTTACCCTTTACCCTTGACTGTTCGCCCGCCATCTAAGATAATAACAACCTCTGCCGTATATCATGCAGGACAAGACTAACATTGACAAGTGGAAACAGCTTTGCTGTCCTTTTAGGGATGGCACTGTTTCAGCGAGAAATAGAAGGAACATTTATAATGTGAAACCTATAAAACCTTATATTTCAGGAAAAGGGGCGGTCGTTATCAACTGGTTAAATGATCTCTACAAATTACAGAAGCAGGAGCCGGCCAAAAACGCCGAGCCTGCCCTGGTCAATGCCATCTTCCGCATGTACGACCGGTTCAAACGGCTCGGTCTCACCGAACGGCTCGGCCAGCAGGATATGTCGCTGGATATTGCCGACGCTTATGTCCATGGCCGCAATGCCATGATTGAAGCCGGAGTCGGTATCGGCAAATCCTTCGCCTACCTGATTCCCGGCCTACTCATCAACCAGCTCTCCCGGCAGCCGGTCATTATCGCCACCTCGTCCATCCAGCTCTCCGAACAGATCCATAAGGATCTGCGGTTCATCGGCAGCCGGCTCGGCTTCTCCATGGTCCGCTCTGTAGTCGGCAAGGGCATGGGGCAATATGCCTGCCGGTACCGGGCAGCGGACCTGTTCCCGTCCGGCGAGTCCGGCTCCCCGCTCACGGTAATGGCAGAACGTATCCTGAATGCAGAAATCAACGAGCGGGCAGATCTGAAGGGTGGAGTCAGTGATGCCTTATGGTCTAACGTGTGTGTGACAGATTGTAAGTTCGAGCACTGCCACTACAAGCACACCTGCACCTTCTATGACATGCGGGCCAAGATCAATGCCGCCCCGGGCGAGATGGATATCATCATCGTGAACCAGGACCTGCTGATCCGAGACCTGATCAAGAAAAAGGAAGGGACCAAGGGCCTGATCACAGAGCGGCCTGCGCTGATCATTATAGATGAAGCGCATAATCTTGAGGCCAAGGTCCGGGATGCCCAGACGCTTGAATTCACCTTCCGGCAGATCTCCCGGGTGCTGGAGGATGCCTTGCAGCTTCTGTTCAAGCAGTCGGCGGACCGCAGCCTGATGAAGTCCTGCCAATTCGTCCGTCGCTGTGCCAAAGAGTTATTCAGACAGATAGAAGCAGACCTGCTGCACACGGCCAAGCAGGACACTGACCGGATTAAAGTATCGGCGATTACCGGAGTCCCGCTGCAGCAGGCTGTGCAGATTTTGCAGGAGTTCCGCCTCAGTCTCTCGGTCCTGACCTCCCGGCATGAGCGGGAGATTGACAACACCTTTGAAGCGGTTAACGGAATGATTGACCTCTTCCAGGTGCTGGCCGGGACGGAGGACAACTATCTGCTCTGGGCCAGCCAGCCCCGGGGAGAAGCTACCGTCAGCATCTGCCCCAAGGGGATCAGCCAATTCCTGAAATACAGTCTATTTAGCGGCAAGACCTCTGTCATCCTGACCTCCGCCACCCTCAGCCAGTCCGGCGGTACGCTGGAGGAGCAATACGCTTATCTGTCCCGTTCGCTGGGCTACAGGGGGGAGTATATGGAGCGTCAAGCTTCACCGTTCGATTATGACAACCACACGATGATGTATATTGCCAAGGACGTTCCTTACTATAACCACAACAACCGGGAGGCTTATCTGGAAGCGGCGTATAAGGAGCTGCTGCGGCTATGCAATGTAACGGACGGGCGGACCCTGGTGCTTTTTTCGGCCAAAGAGGATATGAAGTACATTCACAAGAAGCTGAGTGCGGAGAAGCTGAACTGGGCGCTGCATATGCAGCGGGAAGGCTCGTCGCAGGACGGGGTGATCGCTGAGTTCCGGGCGAGTAAGGGCGTGCTGCTGAGTACCGGCGTGTTCTGGGAAGGCGTGAATATCGAGGGTGCAGATCTGTCGCATCTGATCGTCTTCCGGCTGCCGTTCCCGGTTCCGGCTGATCCTGTCTACGAATACAAGGCTGCGCAGGCGAAGAATCCGCTCATGGAGGTCTACGTGCCGGACATGCTGCTGCGCTTAAGACAAGGTACCGGGCGCCTGATCCGCAGCGAGACAGACCTCGGTGTACTCAGCATCCTGGATTCCCGCCTGGCGGCCGGAGCCCGTAACCCGTACCGGGAGCAGGTCCTTGCCGCCCTGCCGTTCACCAAGGTGACAGAGGAGTTCGGGGTGCTGGAGAGGTTTGTGCGTGAGAAGGGAATTCACCGGTGATGAGGGACGGTAGTTGGAGTGCTGAGTCGTATGTGCCTATTGTACTTTGTACATTAGATCGAGCTATAAAACTACCCTTCTAGCCTTTCTACTGTATTATGTACAGCAGAATTTAGAGATTTTGCCCATATTGGGCCTCTCTCCAGTATTCTACTGTACTAAATACAATAGGGACTATTTTTAGTGGTATTTTATGAATTTCTATTGCACCTAGTGCAATCACCACTGGACTACCCGCTCCATTTCTTCACCAGCCAGCCCGCTTCCCCAACTCGCTAGCCTTAATCCGCTCATATCACCACTTCATCAGCTTCCTGATCTCTGACGCCAGTCTATCCGCCGCTTTGCGATGCGTCACCTGCGAAGGATGATAATCGACAGCGTGGCCGTCCGCCTCTAGCTGCACCTCGAATTTCATCACCGAGATTCTGCTGTCGCCGGTTTCCCGGGCATAGCGGTCCACCGCCTGCTCCAGGATAGGATACAGCCTGTCCCCCATGATCCCGAGCGTACACAGAATGGTCGAATCGGGATTATTCCGTCTGACCATTTGTAGAAAAGCGACATAGTTCTCTGCATAATCCGCCTGCTTGGCAGGGTCATCCTTCGTGTACGAATCGTCGTTGGTCCCCAGATTAATAACGATCAGCTCCGGCGTGAATCTGCTGAAATCCCAAGCTATCTCCTGAGGCAGCAGACTGCCGCCGAACCTCCCTTCAGACTTGCCTACCTTCTCGTAGTAATCGGGCAGAAGATGCGTGGTGAGCTTCTGATCATTTTCTGTATAGCCGGTAATAATGCCGTATCCGCTGTAACACACCATACTGTAATCCGCACCAAGCTGCTCTGCACTCAGGTAGGCATAAGCCTTCGTTACATTTTCTGTAGCCGTAGAAAAGGTATGCAACGCTTCTTCATCATCCACACCATACCCGCAGGTAATGGAATCGCCGATGAATTCGATCGTATGCTGCGGAGATGGAGTCGGCTTAATTCCTTCCTCAGCCTGCACCGCAATCTCCGCAATGCCAACCGTTGACATGGCTGCTTCAGACAGCTTCGTTATTCTTACAGTAACCTCTTGCCCGGTGTCGCTTTCGAACACTGTATACGTTTTGCGTAGCTGATCCACCTGATCGTCTATCACCTGCTGGCCGTTAACACTGATTCCAATCCGGGCCAGATTGTTGCCGGTTGCAGCAATATCATCGCCTTGCAGAGTGATCCGGGCCGCCCGGCCGTAGAATGAGAATTCCACCCCGCTCCCGGAAAGAGCCAGCCACAGCACCTCTCCCATCCAGTGGGTCCGTCCGATGAGTCTGACATGATTAGCTGCCGGCTGGTACGTTTGCATCTGGGACATTCCATAACCTTCCTTCTCTCGTTTCTATTCGTAACAGTAGCAAAGGCGCTTTATATTTTCAATGATATGTTAAGATATTAAGTAATTGTTGAGAAAAGGAGGATCTCAATGGACATCCCCAGAGGGACCTATGGCTTTCGCTTTGCCGAAGATAAGGAGCTGCAGCTGTGCGTATTGTTCGCAGCCGGTTATGATTCCGTCTCCGATCCCGCATACCGCTGGGACGGGATGGAGCGCAGCGACGGCCCGCTGCTGCTGTTCCAGTACACGCTCTCCGGTGAGGGCGTGTTCGAGTCAGAGAACCGGACCTACCGGGTCCGGGCCGGACAGGCTCTGCTGGCGGAAATCCCGGGACCTCACCGATATTACTATCCGCCGGATGCGGCAGAGCCCTGGGAGTTCCTGTTCCTCCTGCTGCGCCCAAGCCTGATCCTGCCCCACTGGCGCAGATTCCTGCGCGAAGCGGGCGAGGTGCCCCGGCTGCCCGCAGATTGTGCCCCTGTCCGGCTGGCGCGGATGATTGTAATGGATGCCGGAGCGGGCAGAATCTCCGATCCGCTGATCGCCTCATCCAGCGTCTATCAATTCATGACCGAATTGACCCGAATGCAGACAGCTACGCTGCGCGACAGGGACAAATGGTCAGAGAATATTAAGCGCGCCGCTGCATTCATCGAGCAGCATTACCCGCAGATGATCAGCATCGACCAATTGTCGGAGCATGTCTCCCTGTCCAAATATCATCTCATCCGCCGTTTCTCGGCCAGCACCGGCCTGACACCCGGCGCTTATCTGACCCGGGTCCGAACGGAGAAGGCGATGGAGCTGCTCCGGGGGACGAGCTTAAGCATTGAAGCTATTGCACAGCAGATCGGCTATTCCAGCGGAAGCTACTTTATCAAGGCCTTCCGCAGCCTGACCGGACTGACACCAGGCGATTTCCGCAGCGGGGGCGAGAGCCTGATCTACCGCCAGCTCTTTTTCGATTAAGCGCAATATAGTGCTATTCCACTTGCAACATTACTATAGATATTGGATTTCTCCTTGATTATGATGGACTTATGAGGAGCAATAATCCATCTGATAAGGAGATTACACAATGAATCATAAGCTTGCAGCACCTGTCCCCCCGCTGGGCTGGAATAGCTGGGACTGCTACGGCGCAGCCGTAACCGAAGCGGAAATCCGCGGTAATGCGGAATATATGGCCGAGCATCTCAAAGACTACGGCTGGAGCTATATCACCGTTGATATCCAGTGGTATGAGCCTGGTGCCGTGTCCTCTCTGTACCGCCCCTTCGTCCCTCTAATCATGGATGAATACTCCCGGCTGATGCCAGCCGAGAACCGCTTCCCTTCGGCAGCGGGCGGTCAGGGCTTCAAGCCGCTGGCTGACTATGTCCACAGCCTGGGACTGAAGTTCGGTATTCATATTATGCGCGGCATTCCGCGTCAGGCCGCCCATGCAGGCACCGCGATTCTGGGGACGGAGGCAACTGCCCGCGAGATCGCGCACACGAACTCCATCTGTCCATGGAATACTGATATGTACGGTGTCGACGCTTCCAAGGAAGGCGCTCAGGCCTACTATAATTCACTCTTTGAACTGTACGCGCAGTGGGGCGTCGATCTGGTCAAGGTGGATGACATCGCCGCTTCCAGACTATACGATACCCATCAGCCGGAGATTACCCTGATCTCCCGGGCAATCGAGAACTGCGGCCGCCCCATGGTCCTGAGTCTCTCCCCCGGCCCTGCTCCGGTAGAATATGCACAACATTTCACCGAGCATGCCAACATGTGGCGCATCACGGATGATTTCTGGGACCGCTGGGAGCTGCTGCTGGACATGTTCAGCCGCTGCCGCAGCTGGCAGGGCGTCCCGCAGGCCGGCTCCTGGCCGGATTGCGACATGCTGCCGCTCGGCCACATCGGCGTCCGCTCCGTTGACGGCGGCGGGGATGACCGCTGGACCCGCTTCACCCGGGACGAGCAGCTGACGATGATGTCGCTCTGGAGCATCTTCCGTTCGCCGCTGATCTTCGGCGGCGAGCTGCGGGACAATGACGACTGGACCCTTTCGCTGCTCACCAACCGCGAGGTGCTGCGCATGCAGCGCGAGAGCCATAGCGCCAGAGAAGCCCTTTACAAGGATGAGCTGATCGTCTGGACCGCTGCTCATGACGATGGCACCCGGTATGCGGCCGTCTTCAACACCAGCAACAGTCCGCTGCCGGTTGACCTGAACCTCGAAGAGATCGGCCTCGGCGGCGTGGCCGCAGGTACGGAGCTGTGGAGCCAGACGCCTGCTGAGCTTAGCGGCGGCGTGCTGCAGACCACCGTGCCTCCGCACGGGGTGCGATTATATAGCTTCTCGTAGGAGAAGCTAGGCAGAAATACCAACAGCCTGCGGGAATGGAGTAGTTCCATTCCTGCAGGCTGTTTTTCAAACAATATAGATTAAGAATCTTGCTCCTCTAAATACTTAGGCCTTCCCCATCGTGCTGATATCAATCACAAACCGGTAACGCACATCCGAGGCCAGCACACGTTCCCAGGCTTCATCAATCTGGTCAGCCGAAATCACTTCGATCTCGGAAGCAATCTGATGTTCAGCGCAGAAATCAAGCATCTCCTGTGTCTCGCGGATTCCCCCGATCATCGAACCGGCAAAGGAACGGCGGTGTCCGATCAGCGAGAAGGCATTAACAGCCAAAGGATCAGCAGGCGCACCGACATTCACCAACGTCCCGTCCAGCGCCAGGAGTGACAGGAAAGCATTGATATTCACCTGCGCACTGACCGTATTAATGATCAGGTCGAAGGAACCGGCCAGCTGCTTAAATGTCTCCGGATCAGTGGTGGCATAATAATGATCTGCGCCCAATTGCAGGCCGTCTTCCTTCTTCTTCAGGGATTGGGATAACACCGTAACCTCAGCCCCCATGGCATGAGCAATTTTTACTGCCATATGCCCCAGCCCGCCGAGACCCACTACAGCCACCTTTTTGCCGGGAGCAGCTCCCCAGTGGCGCAGTGGTGAGTAAGTAGTGATTCCGGCACACAACAGCGGTGCAGCAGCGTCAAGCGGAAGGCTGTCGGGAATCCGCACCACGAAGTCTTCAGTGACAACGATATGCGTGGAATATCCGCCTTGCGTATAGTGCCCGTGGCGGTCAGTCGCTCCATAGGTTCCCGTGTTCCCCTCCAGGCAATATTGCTCCTCGCCTTGCCGGCAGCTGCTGCACTCTCCGCAGGAATCGACCATACAGCCTACCCCGACACGGTCGCCAACTGCATATTTCGTCACTCCAGAACCGATCTGGCTGACAATACCTGCAATTTCATGCCCCGGAACCAGCGGATATTTCACCGGTCCCCACTCCCCGCGGACGGTATGAATATCGGAATGGCAAATACCGGCGTATTTAATCTCGATCAGAACATCCTGCGGCAGCAGCTCCCGGCGTTCGATCGTAGTCAGCTTGAACGGGCCTTCCTGGCTGAATGCAGCGCGTGCGTTAACTTGTATCATAGTGAGACCTCTTTTCAATAGAATAGTAGACATCATTCTTTAAGCTTTACAAAGCCTATGATATTCCTTAAAGTTAACTCTAAGTCAAGCCCGAAATATCCAGGACAGGAGAACGATGATGAAGACCTATTCCATAAGCGAAGCGGCAGCGCATTTCAACATGACCCCGCATACCCTGCGTTATTATGACAAAGAGGGCCTGCTCCCTTCTATAGAGAGAACTCCCAGCGGCAAACGCGTATTCAAGCCCTCCGATATGGAGGCCCTGCGGATTATTGAATGCCTGAAGGCCTCCGGGATGCCCATCAAAGAGATTAAGCATTTCATTGAATGGTGCTCCGAAGGAGATTCCACCCTGCAGCGCCGATACGACATGTTCTTGGAGCGGAAGGCTTCCGTAGAAGCGCAGATGGAGGAATTAAGAAAAACGATGGAAGTCATAGACCATAAATGCCACTACTATAAGACTGCCCTGGAAAAGAGTATGGAAGTGGTCCACCAATCCTAACCAGCCGTATGGTTCATCAGCCTCCGCTGCGGTTATCGATACATAGAACGGTTACCGCAGACACATCCTAAGACAGAATTTGCACTTAGAAGGGAGACTAACAGATGAAGGATGATAAAAAAGCACCGCTCGACGGACGCACCGCAGGCGTCCACCCGATTCCGGAGGGCGAACCCAGTCCGGCGGACGGTCAATCGGAAACAGATAAGCTGGATGAGGTCGTAGGCGCCGTGCTGGGGAATGACCCAGAGGTGTCAGCTCCTGGCCTTGCACCAGATCCGGAAGAGAAGAAGCACCGCAAGAATCCATAGCCTTGTGATGAGGCAGTACACAGCCGGGCCGGACAAGAGGATATCTCTTATCCGGCCCGTTTATTTTGTATGCTGATTTTGCCCCCTGCTCCTACTCCTCCAACTCCTTACCATACCCGCGATTCAGCGCTTCACGATAATATAGTGATCCAATGGCAATATCAAAGGCAGCCATTCCCATCGGATTGAACATGACCGCTTCCTCCTTCGGGAATTTCGCCAGCGCGTTGCCGCAGACCACCTCGACGATGGACGCCGTGTCTTCCTTCCGCAGCCCTCTTTGATGATGCATATGTTCAATATCCGTATTCGCACGGCACACTTCATCCCAGTCATCGACAATAATGGCCGAGGTGTAGCTTAAGATAGCCGGGGTGAAATCGCGCAGAGACACGTTCAGCAGCAGACTCTGTTCTTTGGGCTTGCGGTCAATATAGCCGGAGCTGGAAATTGTACAGGTGATGAACAGATCAGCCCCTTCGTAGGCTTCCTTCCAGGAATCCACAGGCCGCACCCTTGTCCCAAGCTCTTCCGGGATATGATCCAGAGCACCCGGATTCTGATCAAAGATCCGAACCTCCTCCAGCCGGTCCCCGAGCAGCTGATTCAGCATCGACAGATGGAGTTGACCGATCGGTCCGAACCCGACAATACCGGCAATCATTTTACCGGCAAAAGGGTGTACCTTCTCGTATTCCTGGATCATCAGCCCACTGACTGAAGCTGTACGAATCCCGGAGATAAGCGGACTGTTGATGATAGCCACCGGCTTCCCGCTGCCGGAATCATTCAGTATCGTCACCGAGTGGGCACGGGGAAGCTGCCTGCCATGGTTACCGGGAAAACTGGCGATCCACTTGATGCCTGCCATCCCGATCTCTCCGCCCACATAAGCGGGCATGGCAATAATCCTGCTGCTTGGATCTTTATCAAAGAGCAGATAGGGTTTAATCGGCTGGGAGAATTCGTGCGCTGCCATCACTTGGACAGCACTCCGTATCGTATCCATGCACAGTGCCCAGGGAAGATTCATCTGCTCCAGGTTTGTGGTATTCAGATATAACATGCTCAAGGCCTCCTCAGCTTATAGGTCTGGCTGCAATGTGCAAGCCGATCGTATTCTGGATTTCACTGCACTTCTGCTCAGCCTGCTCTGCATCGTCCCCTCCAACCATCACTCGGCCAATCCAGTCAAAATTAGATCTCGGAAAGGACACCTCGCGCCCGGCAGCAATGAAATGCGATCGCAGAATGTCCGCACGCCCCTCTAATTCCTTAAGCCCCGTAACCTCGATCAGCCTGCCGTCAACCGGCGAACAGAATTCCCGTGAAGCAGCACCACGCGTGACGCTCGGCGTCAACTCCGGGGCCTCCCCCATATGCATACGAAGCACTTCACGCGGCAGGTCAATGCCGGTTGCGTATTTAATCATCTCCGGAACAGGCCCGCCTACCATCCGCGGATTAAATTCAATAATCTTGGGACCTTCAGGAGTGAGAGCAACCTCTGTATGTGTGGGGCCAAAGTCAACCCCAAGCGCATGCAGTCCCCGGCGGACCACCTCCACGATCTCCGCCTCATGGCTTAACCGAACCGGAAAGCTGGCGCCAGTCTCTACAAAATACGGAAATCCAACCAGACGGCGGTCCGTAATCCCGATCAGGTGATCCTGCCCTTGATAAGTGACCATCTCCACACTGACCAGAGGTCCGGCTGCATATTCCTCAATGAGCACATCCGTACTTCCATAGAGATTACGCCCAAAATTCCGGTTGTTCACATAGCTGTCGTAAGCCTGCCGCAGCTCTCGCTCATTGTTGACAAAGACCACCCCGATACTCATAGCCCCGTCACACGGCTTAACGATACAGGGATAACCCATGGAGTGGGCATGCCGGCAAGCTTCCTCTATACTGCTTGCGAGCAGTGAACGGGGAACCGGAACGCCGCTCTGAACGCAGATTTCTCTGGATTTATATTTATTCCGGGCATTCTTGGCCGCCAGCGGCTGCATGGTCGGCACACCAATCGCATGCGCAGCTGCCGTTGCCTGAACCACGTAGAATTCCGCAAACGACATCACTCCGGTCAAAGGGTTCGCTTGATGATACGCTTTGACAAAGTCAACCACAGCTTCTTCATTAAAGGTGTCCACTTCATGAATGTAATCTACCAACCGGAGCGGGTGGGACTCCAGCGGCTGGCCCTTCAGGTAATGCTGAATATTCTGGGTCAGCAACGTTACGGTGTACCCCATCTCCTTGCAGGCCTGGATACCTGCGATAGACTCATTGCTTTCAACTAATAACAGGTGCTTCATGGGTTGCATCCTCCTTGTAAACGGGCAGAATTTGCACTTCTTGCTCAAGATACCGCAGCAATTGCGACAGCCTGGCTTGCAGTGATGCCGAATTCTCGCCAACGATGATTACAGTCATCACGGCATCCACGCTGGAATGAGCCGCGTCCAGCTGTTCGCCTGCTCTGACGCGGGGAACATATTCCTCCACCCATTCAAAGGGCAGCGTCTGCGGAATGGTCTTTACTATCCCTGGACGTTTCGGCATTAGATATACCCCCGCTACCTGTGACGGCCTTGGCACCGGCAGCTTCAGCGGCAGTCCGCATTGCCCCCGGACCCACTCCCGGTTCAGATCAACGTCATACATAGCGCTGATCGACTCACTGATCCGCCCGCCTGCGGTCCGGCTGGCAATTTCACAGAATACCCATTCATCCTCCGGGGTATGGAACATTTCACAATGAAAGGTCGAAACTCCCGGTGAGGGCAAGGCTTCAATGACCTGCTGAACTTCATGAACCAGCCGCTCATACACCGCGCAGCCGGGGCTGAGCAATTCCACGAAGCAATCCTGCTGGAGAATCTCCAGGGGCTTGCAGGAATATTTGCCCACAGAAGCGAAACGGATCTCCTGGCCCATCATGAGCCCATCGATCTCATACATTTCTCCCTCTACGTAGGCTTCAACCATTAAGCCGCTGCCGAGGCCGCGTTCCCATACATCGTTCAATTGCTCCCGGGTCTGTATAATGTCCGTATTCATGGAGCCCATGCCGTCCACCGGTTTAACCACAACCGGCAAGCCGTGCTCCAGCACAAAATCATACAAGTGAAGCGGTGAAGCCAGTCTGCGGAATGCCGGGCAGGATACCTGCGGGCTGAGTAAGCTTTTCATCACCGCCTTATCCCTGTAAGCCACTGCACTCTCCAGCTGTTGACCAGGCAGGTGCAGCCGTTCACGCAGCCGGGCCGCACGAATCAGATCACTCTCATCGAGAGCGATGATCAGACGGTAAGGATGTTCCTCATACAATCGTAACGCATCGATCTCTACCCGGTCGTTGCTCACCCAGTTGTCGAACACCTGCACAAGGGCAAAGGGTTCCGTTATCTCACCATATGCCGGCGAAGTATACAGGTATACTTCTTCATCCAGATCCTCCAGCCAGGTCAGATAAGGAGCGAAGGCCCGCCTCCTCTGATTCAGAATTAATACCGCCATAGTTTCTCCTCCTCCTTGTGATGAACAGGTGAACGGTTTAGCATTACGTATAGTACAAGAGACAGTCCAGACAGAAGAGCCAGGGACAACCAGAAATAGGACAGCTTTCCGTAGATGCTCCACATATGTATGAATTGCAGCCCGGTATATACACCGATTCCTTCTCCAAGGGCTGTGGACAATCCGATGACACTGAAATATGTGATACGCAGATCCGGGTGGGCAGCGTTAGAGACATACGCATCTATCGTAGGGATGAATAATATTTCTGCAAGGGTGAACAACGCGACGAATACGTAGTAGCCCCAGATCGAACCGATGATCGCATTCATTGAGAAAGAAACACTAAATAGCAGAAACGCCAGCATCAGCCGGTATCCCTCACGCTGGCCTGACAACGCGGTATTCATCCAGCGCCCGACCGGAATCTGCAGCGCCACCACGAGGATTCCGTTCAGCATCAGCAGACTTCCCAGCCTTTCCGGAGCGTTATAATAAGTGCCGATTAAATAAGGAAAGGAATTGAACAATTGGGTGAAGAAGAAGCAGCCGATCATATTGAACAGCAGCACTTTACGGAAGCTTTTATCGAGCAGAACGGTCTGATAGCCTTTCCAGAAGCTTACCGGCTTCCGATCCCGGCCCATCAGACTACACCCGGGCGGGAAGATATTGAGCAGGATGGCACCTAACACATAAAACCCTCCAACGAAGGTCAACGTGAAGCTTTTCAAGGAGCTAGTCAGCAGAAAGGAGCCGATTAAGGGCCCGGCAATGGCTGCACCGTTCGTATACATATTGGAATTCGCAAAATAAAACAGGGCATTGCCATCCTTACTCCCCACGAAGGATAAAGAAGCCTTGGAGGATAAGCCTCGGACAGAGTAGCCGATCCCGGCAATGATAAGCTGTATAGTAATCAACACCGGAGACTGCCAGAAATCTACCATAGCGATGGAGACCCCTGTTAGCAGGCAGCCGAACCACATGCATTTGAACGGGTCCATGTTGTCCAGCAGAGGTCCGGTAAGGAATCTCGCACTGCGGTAAGACACCGTGAAGATCATGGTAACTACAGCGGTAACCGACAGCGGCAGTCCTTTGACCTGAGACAGATAGACCGTTAATATCGCCGTCATAGCGTAGAAGCCAAGATGGGTAACCAGTGTGTTCAGACAAATGGCAAACACCGGCCGGGGCACCTTTAAGTTTCGGAAAAGATTCATGTGACTGCCTTCCTTGCCGCCAGGTCAGCAGCCATACGTCCGATTAATTCCTCTGGCGAATGACGCTGCAGGAATCCGCACACTTTAGCAGGCTGGCCGCACAGATAACAGCGGCGTGAAGGAGCCTCCAGCTCATGCCTGCCCATTGCTTTTCCCGATGAATCATAAATATCCATATCCCAATAAGCGCTAAGCGGATGCTCCCCTTCAAAGGACAGACAGAATAGCTTCAATGCCGCCGCATCCGCAGATACCTGAAGATAAGCAACCGGACCAAGCGCCAACTCGATCCGCTCCAGCGCAAGTATCTTATAAGCTGTAACCACCAGAGCTTCCTGTAAAGCCTCCATACAGAGCTCGAATAGTTCATAGGCAACAGCCAGCCTCTTATCCGGCCCCGGAATATTCATCATAACCTGGATCAGCGAGCCTGCTGCCGGATACCGGGCCTCTCTTAGCTCATGGAGGCGCTCCCGGTCACGAAGGATGGCTGATACAGCGGAATCGTTCGCCACACTCTTTCCTCCCCCTGATTCTCAGTCCACAAATGCAAAGCAAGCGTCATGGCCAGCAGATCGGCTGATCCGCCGGGAGATAAGGAACGGAGACGAAAATCCTCCTCCATGGTGCGGATGTAGGCTCTGCCTTCAGAGGTGAACAGACTCCCCCGGTCCAACGCCGCTAATGCACTCGCCTGAGTATAGTCAATCCTTGTCCTGTCGAAATTGCGGTTCAGCAGCGTGGTATCCTGTACCACAGTCATCAATGATAGCAAGCAGTGGATCAGCGCCGTCCGCAAATCCGCTCCTTGTTGAAGCGCCTCCCGCAAGGCAGGCAAGCCCTGCTGAAGAATGGACGGAAATCCGTCTATAACCTCGCCCCGTATGCCTCTAATCCCCCACTCCCTGTATGCGCGTCCGCCCGTGCTTGCACTGTGCGACTCCTCCAGAATGTCCGCCAATTGTGCCCGCAGCGGATACTCAGCCAGCCTTCCAGCCAAGCGGCATATCTCCTGCGGTTCTACTGCACTTGATGGACTTTGACTCTTCATTCCGGCAGCCGCGCATAGAATCAGCCCCAGGAAGATCGTTCCTTTATGGGTATTCACTCCCCCGGTAGCCCTTAGCATGTCAGCCTCGGCCCGCCGCCCGGTCTTCTGGAGCATCCTGAACAAATCCTCCCTGCCGGTTCGGCCCCCGGATTGTTCTATGCCCAGGCGCGCAGCATCCTGGTAATACGGCTGAATGCGGAGTGCGCTTCTCAGAAAAGTGTAAATATCCATATCCCCGTGGCATCCGTTGCTGACCGCCGACACCAATCCGGGGGAAGGCCAGCTCACAGCCTCGGCCAGAACACTGTAGACCATCGTTTCGGCAATCCAGGCTGCTGTATCTTGGCCGGAAGCGGTCACTTTACGCTCTCCGGGATAGCCGCAGGCCAGTGTTCACTCTGTAGACCGTACTGCTGCAGAAAGCTCCATACTACCCGTTCCAGGCCAAGCCCGATGCAGCCCGACCATGTCTCAGCGTTGTCCCTCAGTCTAAAGTTAAAGGTCTTTGCAAAAAAATCGCCGTGCGTGTCATAGGAAGCAATCGAAATCGTGTCGTTCTTATACGGGATATCCGCACGAACCTCGTATTTCACATGTTTGGGCACTTTGAAATTCTGCTTCACCTTACCCGGCAGGAAGAATGGATCATTGGCTAAGGCACACTCGCCTTTCAGCCCTACCGCTTCCATCCACTCCACGGTCCACTCTAATGTCAAGTCACGCATCCGGGTGACGTATTCGGGAGTACCCAGAAACACGAATTCCCGCATGGTGAAATTCAACAACCGTTCCAGCAGATATACACGTTTGCCCTCATTGCGGAAGGACTGGCCTTTGAGTACAAAAGCGGTATTGTCCTCAAACACCTGATCCTCCATTTCCATATAGACTTTATAGCAGGGTGCAGATTGCAGAATATAGGGAGGCGTCTCCAGATAAGGGCCGCAGTCCTGCGGCAGCTTCCCGTTATTCGCGGATACATCTGCAGCGAAGGATTTCATTGTCTCATGATCATGGCTTAAATGGGTGGCCAGCAGCAAATGCATTGGTGCGCTATGGAAGTAATTCATCTTCTCGGCGAACGAAGCAGGCAACAAGACCGAATACTGCCGCTGCTGACAATCCCCAATTCTCCGGCCGACATAATCCACATAACTCTGGTCAAAATACTCCAGCAGAGTGATGATCGGACGATGGTACGCCAGCTCCTGATTCTTCAATAAAGTCAGCCATCTCTGCTCCAGCAGATCATCCGAGATATTCCGCTGATTGCCCGGCGTGCAGCAGGAGCACAGCTTCTCCAGCGGCGGCTCATGCAGCTCCACCATATTCAGCTCAGGCTCCAGTATTTCAGCGGATGATGCGGATGCCTCATCATGCTCCGGGGTGAACCGCTCCAGGAAAATAGCAACCTCCCGCTCAATCTGCTCCCTGGGATAAGACGATAGATAGGTGACGCTGATCCGCTTCCCTTGAATCGGGTCGACCTGCACCTTATGGGCAGATACATTTTGCAGGAACATATGGGTGAACACAGGGATTTGCAGCTTATTCAGAGTCACAGGCTCAGGCAATTCCAATCGGTATGTTGTGAACATAACAGCCTCCTACGCTATTGAAATTCCGTATATGTCTTGGACGACGGCAACCTGGTCCGGATGGATTACGGAACGCCCCGTGAAGCCGTATTCCCTGGAGAGCAGACAATCCTCGCGGAACCCCTCCAGATCACGATAAGCCATGTAAGTGGTGTCAAAGCATTGAAGGCCCACACTGCGGCAGTATTCCCCCAGCTTCTGCTTGGCCTTCCGGACCTCCAGGGCCGGGTCCCGAAGCCCCTTAGCCACACAGTCATTGAAATAATCTGTTCCTCCAAAGGTAAAAGCATAAATATTCCGGCTGGCCTGATGAATCTCTCCGAGATTGGCAATAGCCTCACAGCATTCAATCATGACTTCATAGCTGGGTGAATAGTTCAAGCTACGCTGGTGTATAACATCCTGCACCTTGCGTTCCACTTGCCGTAAATCCTCAGCCGTCCGGACCATGGGCAGCCGGATTCGGGCAGGGCGCTCTGGCACAAGCTCTTCCAGATCCTGCTCCCAGTGAGGGGTAAGAACACTATTCACGCGGACAATGAGCGTATGCTCCGAGTCGCTGCTGAATTCCTGAAGGGCATTCTTGACCACGTATCTTGCTTCAAGCTTCTTATCCTCCGGCGTACCGTCTTCCAGACAGAGAATAATATTCATAGGATAGAAGGTCATAGCGTACTCTATGTAATTCGGTTTGTATCCCGGAACATAGAAATAGACTAAGGGTTCGGCAGCTACACTCATCCTGTTACACCTTCCCGCTGATTAACCAGATTCAGAGAGTAGGCCAAGGCTTCGCAGCGGCTGCGGATGACCCACTCATTGGCTCCATTGAACCAGATCTGGGGGGACAGATCCGCCAAGCCATACTGCTTCAGAATGGGAACAACATATTCATAGACTTGGCGGTCCGTAAGCTCCGGCACCATATTCATGCATTGCATTGCAGCGTGGCCTTCTTCGATGACAATTTTAATATCGCTAGATTCTATCGATCCGGCACTGACATTCATTAAGAACCGACCTCCAATGAGTAATATAGAGCCTCCAGCAGAAAATAATCGCCCCAGATCTGGGACTCTCCTGCGGCTTGAACGACATGCAGCGGCGTGCTGGCATGCACCAGCAGTCCCTCATGCTCCGGACCCGGGGGCGCATACTCCCCAGAAATCAGAACATCGAGCACCCTCTCTGCTTCTTGCCGGAACTGCTGGCTTAAGGGATCATCAGGGCTTAAGGCTGCGGCAAACTGGTAGAATGCAGAGCAAGCGATCGCAGCAGCCGAAGCATCCCTCATAGCCGTCTCCTGATGGGACAGCATCAGATCCCAGGCCGGAACACCATCCGAACAGACATGGGCTAAGTAGAATGCAGAGAGCCGCTCAACCTTTGTTCTCCACTCCTCTTCATGACCCAGCACATACATTTGAACTGCTCCATAGAGTGCCCATGTGTGGCCTCTGGCCCACACCGATGCTGAGCTGAATTTGGCGTTCTTGTTGTAGGGCTGCTCCGGGGCTCCCGTAAGTGTGTCCATTCTCATATATTCGTAAGTGAAGCCGTCTTCCCTCATCAGCGCAGCACTTGTAATCTGTGCTGATTCGATGGCAGCGGCACGATAGCGCTCCTCACCGGTTATCCGATAGGCCCATAGCCACAACCGGATGTTCATCATACTGTCGACGCCTGCATAGCGCTTCCCCTCGGGCAGCCAATTGCATTCCAGATAACCGCCCGGGAGACGCGAATCAAAGAGGCTGTCAGCAGCTTCGAGCGCAATCGTTCTGTATGCTTCCTTACCGGTCAGATCGTACCCGAACGCATAAGAATAATAGAACAGGAAGCCAATATCCTGATAATCCCCCTGATTCTTATAAGACTCAATCCCGCCCATCCAGCGGTCAGCTTCCTCAATATAAAGAGTATCGCCGGTCAACTGATAGAGCTGGTAGAGGAGTCCAATGAAGAATCCGGAGGACCACTTATCCTCCAGCATATATCTTCCGTTGTTAGTAACATAAGGAAGCCTAATCTCACCGGAGGATGGTATAGCAGCAAGCTTGTCAAGCTGCCTGCGGGTCTGTCTGACGGCACGGTCAATCACCTCATTACGTAAGGAAACGGTAATCTCCAGCACCCCCGATCATATTTTCACAGCGCTTTTACCCAGTTCAATTCCAATCTGCTCCAGCCATTCATCCGAAAAAATAGTATTGTAGTACCGGTCTCCACGATCTGGAAGAATCGCAAGCACTTTGTCCCCGCCAGGCAGGCGGCGGGCAAGCTTCAGGGCCGCGAACACCGCTGCACCTGCGGAGCCGCCGACCAGCAGCCCTTCTTCCTTAACCAGCCTGCGGGTGGTGGAGAAGGCCTCTGCATCCGAGACATGCGTAATCTCGTCATACAGCTCTCTTCGCACATTGCCCGGTACTATAGCTGAACCAATGCCAATCTGATGTCTGACACCCGGCGGCTTCCCGAAGGTAACCGAGCCAGCAGCATCAACAGCCATAATCTTTATGTGCGGAATATGTTCTTTCAGCCCCAGGCTGCACCCGGTAATGAGACCGCAGGTGCCTGCCGGTATCACTGCCCACTGAAGCTCATTACCGAACGCCTCATAGATTTCAAGCGCGGTCGTTTGTCTGTGTGCCTCAGGATTACTCGGGTTATTATACTGATTAGGCCAGAATGCTCCCAGTTGCTTGACGAGATCCTGTACCTTGTCCAGGCGGGCTCTAAGATAGTTGCCATACTCATCAGCCTGATCAACCATTACCGTCTCCGCACCATAGGCCTGGATAATACTGAGATTGACCAGACTGATCTTGGGATCGACCACACAGATCAGCTTGTACCCCTTTTGCCGTGCCACAAGCGCCAGTCCGATGGCCAGATTCCCGGAGGAGGATTCAACAATCGTGCCGCCGGGCTTCAGTTGTCCCGCTGCCTCCGCTTGGCTGATAATGTAGAGCGCCGTGCGGTCCTTCATGCTGCCGCCGGGATTAAGCCCCTCCAGCTTGATGAATACCTGCGCCCCATACGGGTCCGGAAGATAATTCAGTTTAACAATAGGCGTGTTCCCAATTAATTGCAGCACATTGTCGTAGATCAAACCTATCACCTCCCAAGGCATATTCTCATAGATTTTTCTATAAAAAGTAAAATAAATACATTTGCATCATACACTTCTATCCTAATAAATGTAAATATATTAAAAATTTTTATCACTTTGATTCAAAACTTCTATAAAAATCCATCACCTTGTATTTTCTATTAGTGAACATTTCGCAACGACTTCCCTCTAAAGCGTTTGCCCGGACGGGTTCCCGTTTAATGAATGGGAAGATTTGAACCAGAGGAGGCGACTGACTTGGCGAAGAAGCAGGACAAGCTGTGGCATGCCATGGACAGCCAGCGTACGCTGGAAGCATTGGAGACAAGCAGGGAACAGGGATTGAGCGGCAGCGAGGCAACCGCGCGGCTGAACCGCTATGGAAGGAATGAGCTGCCGGAAGGTAAAAAATCGCCGGCGGCCCTTAAATTTGTGAAGCATTTCAATGATGTGCTGATCTACATTCTGCTAGTTGCTGCCGTCATTATGGCCCTGCTCGGCCATTGGACCGATACCATCGTCATCATTATCGTAGCCATCGTCAACGCGGCCATCGGTTTCGTGCAGGAACACCGGGCCGAGCAAGCGCTGGAGGGCATCAAGAATATGCTGTCCCCGGAAGCTCAGGTACTGCGGGACAGCAGCCCGGCGGCCATCGAAGCGGCAGAGCTGGTGCCGGGCGATATCGTGCTGCTCAATACGGGCGACCGAATCCCGGCAGATCTCAGGCTGCTCAGCAGCAGTAATCTGAAGGCCGAGGAATCGGCGCTGACCGGCGAATCTACCTCGGTGGAGAAGCAGACGGAAGCGCTGGAGGAGGACTGTCCGCTTGGTGACCGGACCAACATGGTTTTCTCGGGCACAACCGTTGCTTCCGGGACAGGAATTGGAGTAGCGGTGGCAACCGGCGGCAAGACGGAGCTCGGGAAAATTAACCAGTCCATCGCCTCCGTGGAGGAGATCCGCACCCCGCTTTTGCAACAGACCGCCCGTTTCGGCAAAATGGTGTCGGTTGTTATCGTAGCCGTGGCCGCCTTGATGTTCGGATTCGGCTACGGGCTGCGCGACTATGAGACCGGAGAGCTGCTGCTGTCGGTCATCGGACTGGCTGTAGCGGCCATCCCCGAAGGCTTACCTGCCATTCTGTCTATTATATTAGCAATCGGTGTGCAGAATATGGCACGGAGAAAGGCCATCGTCCGCAATCTGCCTTCTGTAGAGACGCTGGGCGCGGTCTCCGTCATCTGCTCCGATAAAACGGGAACGCTGACCAAAAACGAAATGACCGTCACCTCTGTAGTAACATCCATGCATGAATACGGGGTTACGGGAACCGGATACGCGCCAGAAGGTGAAATTATACGGGATGAAGACAAGGAGGCCGATCTAGAGCTGGACCGGACGCTGAAGCATCTGCTGATATGCGGGGTGACCTGCAACGATTCTGTGCTGACGGAAGAACAAGGGGAGTGGAAGCTTCAAGGCGATCCTACAGAAGGCTGCCTGCTGACGCTTGCGGGCAAGGCCCAATCTGAAGTTACTGAACTGAAGACGCGCTCCAAGCTCCCATTCGACTCCGAATACAAATACATGGCGGTCCTGACAGAATACGAAGGACGTTCGGTCATTTATATCAAAGGTGCGCCGGACCGTCTGTTTGAAATGGCAGACCGGCAGGCGGACGACGAAGCCGAGACTCCGTTCGATGCTGATTTCTGGAACGGCCAGATGCAGGCCCATGCCCGCAAGGGACAAAGGGTCATCGGACTGGCGATGAAGGAGCTGCCGGAGGACTCCTCCCCTGAGCAGATAGACCATGATGATCTGAAGGAAGGACTGGTGCTGCTGGGGCTGGCAGGGATCGTCGATCCGCCGCGTGATGAAGTCGTGGATGCGATCCGCGAGTGCCAGAACGCTGGGATCGAGGTCAAGATGATTACAGGCGACCATAAAGAGACAGCGATGGCTATCGGTGAACAGCTGGGCATCGGCGATGGGAAGCATTCGATTGAAGGCCGGGAGCTGGACAACCTGTCTGCGGAAGAGTTGAAGGAAGCTGCACAGAAGTATTCCATCTTCGCCCGCACCAGTCCGCAGAACAAGCTCCAGCTGGTCGAAGCGCTTCAGAGCAGCGGCAATATCTGTGCCATGACCGGTGACGGAGTGAATGATGCCCCGGCGCTCAAGCGCGCAGATGTGGGCGTAGCTATGGGCATCAAAGGCACCGAAGTATCCAAGGATGCCTCGGAAATGGTGCTCGCCGACGACAACTTCAGCACCATCGTCAAGGCTGTCAAGGAAGGCCGGCGTGTGTACGACAATTTGAAGAAAACCATTCTGTTCATTTTGCCGACCAACGGTGCAGAAAGCTTCCTGATCATGGCAAGCATCCTGCTGGGCACGATGATTCCGCTGACGCCGATCCAGATTCTGTGGGTCAATATGGTCAGCTCGGTCACGGTCTCCCTGGCACTGGCGTTTGAGCGGATTGAGCCCGGAGCGATGAAGCGGCCCCCGCGCAATCCGGCGGCCCCCCTGCTCAGCGGCTATTATATCTTCCGCATTCTGTTCGTATCCGTATTGCTCGGCGGGGGAACCCTGGCCATGAACATGTCCATGCTCAGCAATGGATATGAACAGGCTGTCGTCAATACAGTGACCATGCAGACCATCGTCCTTGCGCAAATGTTCCATCTCTTCAACTGCCGCACCGAGCTGGGACCGGCAATCCGCAAGGGATTTTTCGACAATAAAGCGGTCTTCGTCGTATCCGGCCTGCTGGTCGTACTCCAGCTGTCCATCACCTATCTGCCGTTCATGAACCGGGTGTTCGACACAGTGCCGATCGGCCTGCCCTACTGGTCCTTCCCGCTCCTCATGGGAGCTGCGCTGTTCGTAATTATTGAGCTTGAAAAAACGGTTACGCGCGGAATTATCCGCCCCCGTCATGAGAGTGTAGACGCCAGCGGGAATGGTGACCGTTCGGCTGCTGCTTGAGTACTCCACTACCTCTTATCTCCCGGCATCTCATCCTCACCAGCACTCCACAGTATAGTTTGGCAAGGATTGCAACAACAAGGGTAAGCAATTATGATTAACCTCAGAATGGTTAGTGCCCCGGGAGGTAGTAATATGTCCAAAACAATACTAGTGGTAGACGATGATGAAGAAATCGTAAAACTCATCACCAAGACGCTAAGGTACGAGCAATTCGCTGTAATTACGGCAAGCTCCGGGAGAGAAGCCCTATCTGCGGTGGAGGATCACCCTATTGATTTCATTGTTCTCGATGTCGTCATGCCAGATATGAACGGATTGGATGTCTGCAGAACGATCCGGTCGTCTTATAATGTTCCGATTATGTTGTTAAGCGCACGGGATCAGGACATTGATAAAATTGTCGGTCTCGAAATCGGCGCAGATGATTACATGACCAAGCCGTTCAGTATTCAGGAGCTGGCCTCCAGGATCAAGGCTCATTTCCGCAAAGTGGACAGGCTGCACAAAGAGTGGGGCGAGCTTAGTCCTGCCAAAGACAAGGCCGATGCTCCACTCATTTTGAATGACAAAACGTATGAAGCCTTCCTCTACAGCCGGAAGCTCGAATTATCCGCGAAGGAATTTCAAATACTGTCTGTCCTGATGCGTCACCCCAATCAGGTACTCAGCCGTGAGCAGATCTATGAGAACGTCTGGGGAGACGAATACGGAGAGATCAATACCGTAACGGTCCATATCAAGAATATCCGCAAGAAGCTGGGTCCTGAGCAACATTTCATCAAAACCATTTGGGGCATAGGCTATAAATACACGGAAAGAGAGCAATAGGATGAAACTGAAAATCAAGCTTCCCCTGTTATTCCTGCTGATGCTGCTGATTCTGATGTTCTCGATTGGTTTGTATTTAAAGTTTATCTTTGCCGTATATTCCCCCATACGTACCACTTTGCTGGACTCACCTTATGTAGTATTACTGCTGCCCATCTTCGTCATCGCCGGCTGCATATTTTCCATTCTGATCATCTATATTCACTTCCGCATTGAGCAGCCCATCCGGCGTCTGAATGCCCGGCTGGAGGAAGTCAATGTGGTCCGTCCCCTGCCTCCGCTGGCTTTGAAGCGTAAGGACGAGATCGGAGAGCTGTATAACCATTTCAATAAAATGGAGCACAGGCTTCAGCTCGCCCACAGAGAACAGACCGATATGCTTGCCGCCATCGCCCACGATTTGAAGACACCCCTGACCTCGATTAACGGATTTACTGAACTGCTGGCCACACATGAGGACTTACCCGAAACTGAGAAGCAGGAATATTATGAGTTGATTCAGCGGAAATCAGCCTATATGGTTGAACTCCTCAATGATTTCTCCAGCTTCACCAAAGAAAAATCGGAGCTTGAATCCATGATCGCTAAGCCTGTAAAAGCGACAGAGCTGTTCGCCGACATTGCTTTTGAATATGAGTATGAGCTGGCGGGACTTGATATTGAACTGGTTTACCGCCATTCCTTCACGGACAGCATATGGCTGACGGTGAATGAACCGATGCTCCGCCGGGTGTTCGGCAACCTGTTCAGCAATGCCGTTAGATATGGCGGGAAGCCGGATCTGAAGGTGTATATGACCGGATATCTGCGGGAGCATCATGCCTATTTTCAAATAGAAGATAATGGAATTGGCGTACCGGATCAGGACATGTCTTCACTGTTCCTCAAATTCTTCACGGTGGACCCGTCGCGGCAGATCCGGAAGGGCGGACTCGGGCTGGGGCTGGCCAGCTGTAAATCGATTATTGAGCACCATGGAGGCGAGATTACGGCCTTCTCCTCGGAGTATGGCGGTCTCGGGATCAGATTCAGCCTGCCTTTATAGTTTTTTATATTCTCTTCAGATCTGTTTATTTTTCCTTTAATGAAGCTTCATGTTTGGATGTGACAATAGGTTGTAGCAGGATACAACAATCACTGGAACCAAGCAGGAGGTCGGAGGAAGAATGAGTATTCTATCCAAGAAAAGAATCGGCAGCACGCCCGCGATACAAATTGACGGAGTGCACAAAAGGTTTGGCGACTATACCATATTAAACAATCTTTCGCTGGAGGTCACCCGGGGTGAGATCTTCGGATTCCTGGGACTGAACGGCGCCGGGAAGACAACGACGATCAAGATGCTGCTGGCGATGATCAAGCCTAACTCGGGCTCGCTCTATATGTTAGGTGAGAAGGTCGACGCCGGAAACTCTAAACTATGGAGCAAAGTCGGGTATTTGGAGGAGGCGACCTTTTATCCGGATCTGACTGTAACGGAGAATCTGGAGATCGCCAGACGGATGCAAGGGGTGCCGGACAAGGATGCTGTACCGCAGGTGATCTATAAGTTGGGGCTGGAGCCGCACAAAAAGAAAAAAGCAAAGCATCTCTCCCTCGGGAACAAGCAGCGCCTGGGACTGGCCAAAGCAATGATTCATAACCCTGAGATTCTGATTCTGGACGAGCCGATCAACGGCCTTGATCCCGCAGGCGTAGCGGAGATACGGAATATGTTATATAATCTGGCGCACAATTTCGGCATCACGGTGTTTATATCCAGCCATCTGTTAGAGGAGCTCTCGAAGGTGTCCACACGGATTGGGATTATTCATGGCGGCAAGCTGGTGCAAGAGGTCGCGATGGACAAGCTGGAGCAGTCCTTGGAGAAAAGCCTGGTCGTGAACGGCCGGAACAAGCCTGCCTTAAAGAAGGTGCTGGAGGCGCATGGCTATGACTTTGCGGATACGGCAGACGGCTCCATTAAACTCACCAATGAACATGCCGCAGATCATCCGGAACGGCTGGCCGAACTGCTCGTGCAAAGCAATCAGCCGCCAACGTCGCTTCGGGTAGTTACAGAGGACCTGGAAGGCTATTTTCTCCGCACCATCGGGGTTAACAGGGGGATTAAATAATGAATATTCTATCGGTGTTACATTGTGAGCTTCGCAAGATTATCCGCTCCAATGTGTTCTGGATCATGTTCCTGGTTCTAGGCTTCGGGCCCATCATGATGGGCGTCGGAAATGTATTATCCAGTGACGCCGGCGGTGTCACCTGGGAAGCGTATTTAAACGGATTGCTGGAGACGCTTGCCCCGTTGGGACTGATCGGCTACACCTTCGTGGCCGCATGGGTATTCGGAAGGGAATTCTCGGATCGGACCATCAAAGATTTACTGGCCAAGCCCATTTCCCGGGCGAAAATTGTATTGTCCAAGTTCCTGGTCATTTTAGCATGGTGTTTGTTACTGTCCATCTATATGTTTGCCGTAGGCCTTGCCGTAGGAGCTATCCTGGGTGTTGCAGGCGGGTCCGCCGCGTTCATTTGGAGCTTGTTCCTTAAGTTCCTCATTACCTCGCTGCTGTTCATTTTGGTAACCGCACCAAGCATTCTGTTGGCCAATGTGACCAAGGGCTACCTGGCCCCTCTGGGACTCATCCTGATCATCGTCATTCTGTCCAATGTGCTCAGCTCCTTTGGATTTGCACCCTATTTCCCATGGACGATCCCGTCGGTATTTCTAAGCACAGGTTCGCTACAGTTAAGCAGTATCATCATCATTGCGTATACCGGGATTATCGGAATTGCCGGAACCTTTGCCTGGTGGAGATATGCGGAGCAGCCATAACCGGACCGGATCGTCTCAAATCATACGAAGAAAAGAGCTGTTCCCAAAGCCATGAAATGGCTGCTTGGGACAGCTTTTTATTGCGGTGCAGGATCAACGTGAGCACTTAGATGGACGCTCCGCAAACGGACCGTTGTTTAAGCGGGAAATAATCACTCATCATCACCTGCAGCACTCTTCATCGCCTCCTGCTCACGGAAGGCCGAAGGGGTTAGCCCGTACTTTTTCTTGAACAAGGTGGAGAAGTAAGTGATGTTGTATATCCCTACCGCTTCACTGATCTTAGCCGCCGTGTCAGGAGTTGCAGCAAGCAGCTCCTTCGCTTTGTCCAGCCGGGTGTTGTTCAGGTATTCACTGAAGGATTGCCCGGTCGCTCCTTTGAACAGCTTGCCCAGATAGCTGGGTGACAGGCCGGCGATTTTGGACACCAGATCGAGTGAGATGTTAGGCTCGGCATAATGCTCATGGACATAATTCTGTACTTTTTCAATGAGACTATTATGCTTCTTGGCATTCATCCAGTGATTCTTGTCTTCAATTAACTTGCAGATGGTGGAGCAATAGCGGTTAAACAGGTTACGGATCTCCGTGAGATCCTCAGCACCTTCAATTTCGGTTACCGCCTGCAGATAATCATTGAAATTAGAATCCGGCACATGCTGCAAATAGTCAAAAGCTTTAAGCAAAGACAACATGAGCTGCGTGCTGAAGGTGATGATCTGATGAACAGATCCGCCGGATATAGTATCGATAAATTCTTCGATGGCGCCAGCGATAGGCTCCGGCTTGCCCTGCTGCACAGCATCAATCAGATTCTTTTCGTAGCTACTTGGATAGCTTAAGGCCGTTAACACATGGTGCCGTGTCGCTGCCGCGTCCAGAATCGCTTCTTTCCCATAGATTAAGCGGTATTTCACATACTGCTGGGCTGATGTATACGAGGACGGAATATTCCCCTTGCCTAAGGAGATATCTCCGACACCTATCGATACAGTCACCTTGAAGTAACGGCTCAGGAAGCTCTGAACATTACGCAAGGCAGGCACCAGTTCCTCCGGCAGCTGATTTTTCGTGTATTGAAGGATGGCGGCAGCTTCGTTTCCTCCCATAATAAGAACATCGCAGGGGCCGATATGCTCCAGCAGCTCTTTGGCGATATTCCCAAGTGCGAAGCGCAGCAAAGACTGCTGTTTCCCCTCTACCCTCTCCCCTGCAGGCTCAAGCTCATTAATCTTGAATACCAGCACGCCGAAGAACGGTCCCGCAACCTCCTCGCCGATCTCCTTAATCATGTCGCTTGAGACCGAGTCCTCCAGGGATTGACCGCGCAGCAAGGCATGAAGATAATGCTCACGGACCGTCCGGGAGGAATGGCTGATAACGAACTGCATCGATTTCTCACGTTCATGATAGGATTGGAACACCTCGGTCACCATCTTGTATTCATCAATCAGCGCCAGGCCGGATGCGGGTTTGGCCGGGGTTGGCATGACCTTCTCCAGCAGTGCCGATAAGGGCTTATTCATATTCGAGGTCAACAGGATAGAGATCAACAGACCTGCAAGTACAATACCGGCTGTGAGCAGCAGCGTAATCCCCCGGAGCTGGTCAATGTCAGTGATGAGCTCAGAATACGGTGAAACGCTTACAAAATACCAGTCCAGTTCCTCTGATTTCACATAAGTGACCAGATTCTTTTCGTTTGCGATCGTTGTGGTGAAGCTGTTCTCCGGTTGGTTCTCTATTAATATGGTCCGTACATACTCCTCCCCGGATAAGTCATCCAGGAACAGATTGGAATCGGTATGAGACAGCACTTTACCTTCATTATTGATCACGAAGACATTATTGGCCGCGTCCGCTTTGCCGATCTTGCGGATCGTCGTCAGAATCGACTGCTCCTCCACATTGATATAGATCAGCGGACTGCCTGTGGTCTGGTATGCGAAATTCGGATACAGCAAGAAGGTCAGGAACTGTAACGGCCTGCCGTTATTCCGGCCCGCAACCTTCAGGCTGCGCGGATTGAACTCCATATACTGTTTCGCACTGAGCGCGGTGAGCGATGCGTCGAACGGAAGTCCGGCGGTATCGATGGTCGTGCCTGTAGAAGGCCGGTGGATTCCGATGCTGTGGATATACGGGTTCAGATTGGCAATCTGTTCGATCTGCTGATGAATATGATAATTGCTCACCTTGTTCTCCGCCGTCTCATCCAGAAAGGACAGGATCTCCGGTTGAATCAGCAGTGTATTTCCGATCGTCATGACTTGGTTATAGACGACATCCGAAGCATATGTGATCTGGGATAACATGGCCCGGGAATTGCGTTCGATCTCCTTGATGGCACTTCGGGAGAACAAGGAGAAGAGTACGCTGGACAGCAGGCTTACAGTTAGCAGAACGAGCAGGAAATATGAAATGGTGAGTTTTTGAAAGGCCTTGTATCGAACAAGCCGCTTGATGGTTGCCCGCATGCTGTATTCCTCCCCTGCTGCTCGGTATCATTTCTAAATATAGTACATTTCCGGCTTGAACGGTACTGAATCAGGCGAAAATGAAAGCCATTCCGTTTTTTTGAAAGCCTTATGAGCAAATTTGAAAGCGTTTGCCGGGTTTTAAAATAGACTCTTACTGCGGCTATAGCTAAGCTGAAATCAAGGCAACAGTCATCTATAACAAACAAATAGGGGGGAACAGGAATTGAAGAAAAAACGGCGTCCAGGGCTCAGCATACTGTCAGACATCCGCAGGAATGGTACGTCCTATTTGTTGGTTTTGCCGGCCATGGCATACACGTTTATTTTCGGCTATATGACCTATCCTTATATGGTTATTGCTTTCCAGCGCTTCAATTATACAAAGGGAATTTTCCATAGCGAATGGGTGGGCTTCAAAAACTTTGAGTTTTTCTTCCGTTCAAATAAAGCGCTTACAGTTACCTTTAATACCATTTACCTTAATTTACTGTTTATTGTTTTCGGCACGCTGATGGCGCTTACTATTTCACTGGTGCTGAACGAGCTGCGCAAGAAGCTGTTTGTGAAGATCAGCCAGTCGCTGATGTTATTCCCGAATTTCATCTCATGGATCGTCATCAGCTATGTGCTGTATGCGCTTTTCTCCATGGATATGGGCGTGATCAATAGAATCCTGAACCAATTCGGAATGACCTCCGTGAACTGGTATACCGAAGCCCAGTCCTGGCCGGCGATTCTAACCATCATGCATGTGTGGAAGGGGGCCGGCATGAGCGCGATCATCTACCTGGCGACCATTACCGGCATTGACGAGACGTTGTATGAAGCAGCCGAGATTGACGGGGCGAACCGCCTGCAGATGTGTTTTCGGATTACGCTTCCGCTAATGATGCCAACAGTTATTATTCTGACGATGCTCTCGGTCGGCAAAATTATGTACGGCGATTTCGGGATGATCTATGCGCTCATCGGGGACAACGGCACCCTGTATTCGACTACGGATATTATTGATACGTATGTGTTCCGCTCCTTGCGCCAGATCGGCGACCCTTCCGAAGCCATGGCCGTGGGACTGTTCCAGTCCGTTATCGGATTTATCCTTGTCTTTGGTACCAATGCCATTACCCGCAAGTACTTCAAAGATGGCGCTTTATATTAAATCCAGGAAGGAGGAGTATGAATGAAAAGAATTTCAATCAGCAGGACGGTCATGTACACGCTGACTGCGGTTTATTCGACGCTGTGCCTGCTTCCGATGCTGCTCGTACTAATGATCTCCATCACGGATGAGGATGCCATTCTTAAGAACGGCTACAGCCTGTTTCCGGAGAAATTCTCTCTGTATGCCTATAAGCTGATCTTTACGAGCGGCTCCCAGGTCATTCAGAGCTACGGCATTTCGATCTTTCTCACACTCGTCGGCACCACGCTGGCCCTGCTGATTACTTCTATGGCAGGCTATACACTGGCTAACAAAAATGTGAGGCACCGCAATCTGCTGGCCCTTTACTTTTTTATCACCATGATTTTCTCCGCCGGCATTGTGCCCTGGTATCTGATGAACCGGGCGCTCGGATTAACCGATAATATTCTCGCTCTGATTATTCCGTCGCTCCTGTTCAGCCCGTTCAACCTCTTCCTGGTACGCAATTTCATGAACGGCATTCCTGACTCGCTGCGGGAATCCGCCACCATAGACGGAGCCAGTGATATTGTCATTGCTTTTAAGATTTATCTTCCGTTATGTAAACCGGTATTGGCGACGATTGCCCTCTTCTATGGACTGGATTATTGGAACAACTGGTGGAATGCGATCATGCTGATTGACACGAAAGACCTGTACCCGCTGCAATTCATGCTGCTGCAGATGCAATCGGAGATCAGTATGCTGAACGATATGGCCATGCTGGCCGGAACAAGCGATGTTACGCTTCCTTCGGAGTCGGTCAAGATGGCGACAGCCATCGTAACCATCGGGCCGATTGTTTTCCTCTATCCATACTTACAGAAGTACTTCGTGAAAGGGCTCGTGATCGGTTCAGTGAAAGGCTGATGTCATCCCTTAGGGGTTAACATATAGAAGACAACATAAGAGGAGGTCCGTATTATTCATGAGAAAATCCTATGCAACCCTGTTAGCTGTGGTGCTTGCCCTGTCCACCCTGGTTGGGTGTGGCAAGGCCGATAATGCCAGCCCTGGCGCAAATGGAGCAAGCAATGCTTCATCCCCGAATGCAGAGAATACCAATGCCTCTGAGGTCGTCAAGATCAAATACGTGGTTCCCGGCACCGAGCCTAAGGATTACCAAAAGGTGTTCGAGAAGGTCAATGAGAAGCTGGCCGCAGACGGTGTCGGAGTTGCCGTAGAGAAAGTCTTTATTCCCTGGGATGCCTGGGACCAGAAGCTGAACCTGATGCTGTCCACCGGTGAAGAGTTCGATCTGTTTCATGTCATGCAGGACCGTACTCCTTTTTCCAACTATTATACCCGGGGTGCACTGGCCGATATCTCAGAGGAAATTGAGAAGTATGGAGCTAACCTGAAAAAGAATATCCCGGAGGACATCTTCAACGGGGCGACTATCGGCGGGAAATATTATATCGTGCCCTCCTATTGGGTTGAAATGGCTAGCGAGGGCCAATTCAATATCCGCCGCGACATTCTCCGCGAGAACAATTTGCAGGAGCCGACAACTCCAGCTGAGCTGATCAGCGCCTGGGAGACGGTGATGAAGAACTGGAAGGGAAAGAACAAGCCTTACTTAGGCACCCGGGCCGATTTTGACCCGATCAATCTGCATACCTCCATCCTGCACCGGACCTATGACACCTTCCCGTTCACGGTTAAGGATAAGTTCTTCTATGTCAACCAGAACGGAGAGGTCAAATCCTGGATTGAAACCGACGAATTCAAGCAGGATGCCGCCTTCATGCACGAGCTGTACAGCAAGGGAATTACGAATCCTGACATCCTGGTTATGAAGCAGGAACAGGTAGATGCCCAGCTCGACAGCGGGGAGTGGTTCGTGCGCCTGGGAACCGGCGGAAGCTTGAACGGACTCCAGAAATACAACCCGGATGCTAAAGTGGACGATATCGGCGTAGTGTGGTTTAACCCGGAGAAAGAGTATCTGCGCCCCCTCTCCTTCAAGAACGGAAATGCCGTACCGGCGAACAGCAAGCATCCGGAGGCCGCTGTTAAATTTATGGATTGGATGCTGGCCAGCCAGGATAACTACGATCTCGTTCAATACGGCATCGAGGGTGAGCACTACACCAAAGATGGCGACAAAGGCTTAAAGCCGATCAGAGACCCGAACAACAATAATAATCCGCGGTACAGAGGCTCAGATTCGCAGAACGGCAATGTGAACTTTATGCGCTTCGACCCGGAGAGCAGTATTCCTGAGAATAACAAGGTCTTATTCGAGCCTAATCCGAGTGCGGTCAACAGTATTGCAGCCAACTTTATTTTTGACCCGACGAATGTAAGAACCGAATATACCAATATTCTCTCGGAAGCTTCAGCCAGCATCACTCCAATCTATATGGGGGTCCTGGACTACGACAAGGCCTTCCCCGAAGCGTTGGATAAAATGAAGAAGGCAGGTCTGGATAAGGTCATTGCCGAATATCAAAAACAGTTCAAGGAATATCAAGCTTCTATGCAATAAAAGAGCTGCTACACAAAGGAGCGGAGAAATAGTGAGCCTGCATCAGCAAAAACAAGCATTTGAAGCGACAAAAGCCATTTATGAAAGCGCAACCCTGGTATTTAAAAACGTGGACGGATTCGATGTCTATAATATTTCGATTCCTTTTGAACGGGATGGCAAGCGTTACTTGTTCGGCCGGGTAGAACGCCGGGAGGAATGGGCCCGCTCCTGGGTCCGTCTGTTCAAGGAAACAGGCCAGGATGAGTGGACTCTGGTGGAGAACAGCATGATCTATACGCTGGAGGACCCGTATATCAGCGAAATAGGTGATGAGCTCGTACTGGGCGGAACGCATGTGCAATATGAAAGGGGCAAATACAGCACGTATTTCGGTTACTTTTACCGGGGGACGGATCTCCACGACTTGTACTACTTCACCACTGGTCCTAACAAAATGAAGGATATTCGCCTGGTTGCGCTGGCGGACGGCAGAATAGGCGTCTTCTCGCGTCCCCGGGGCCATGAGGTGAAGGGCCAATATGGCAGCGAATCCATGATCGGCTTCACGGTGGTTGACAAGCTGGAGGATCTGACTGCTGAAGTCATTGAGAATGCCCCCTACATTTATGGTATCTTCGGAGCTGGTGAATGGGGAGGTGTCAACCAGGCTTACCTGCTGAGCAGCGGCAAGATCGGAATCATCGGCCATATTTGTTACTCGCATCAGGAGGAGAGCGGGCAGGAAATCAAGGTCTATATGAACATGTCCTTCATCTTCGATCCGGTGACCCGGGAATCCCATGACCTGCATCTGATCGGAAGCCGTTCATGCTACCCGCCCGGACCGGCCAAGGCACCGTATTTGACGGACTGCGTCTTCTCTGCGGGGATCGTGATGCGCGACGACGGCAAGGCCGATCTGTACAGCGGGGTTGGCGACTGCCAGGCCGGACGTATTACGATTGACTATCCGTTCGCATCTTACGGAAGTATTGTTTAAATAGATTGAACTAAAAATTCAAGTTAAAGAAAATGCAGTTCAACACTCAAGGAGGATATTCAACGATGAATTCTAACAATACACCCATCATAGGAGCTTTGGTCTCCAGCCCGCTCATCCGCCGTCATCCGGCCAACCCTGTGCTGGATGAAGCGCGGGTCCCTTACCCCACCGCACTTGTGTTCAACGCGGGAGTGGTTAAGTTTGGCGGCCGGTATGTGATGGTATTCCGCAATGACTACGGCTCCCTTGAGCAGCAGACCCTTGAGCCGTCTCATACAACGGATCTCGGAATCGCATTCAGTGAAGACGGCATCCACTGGACGGCCGGGCCGAAGCCGGTGTTCAAGCTGTATGACGAAGAGTTCGTGCGCGCGTACGATCCGCGTCTGACGGTAATTGCCGGCCGTTGCTACATGTGCTTCGCTGTAGATACGCGGCATGGTATCCGGGGCGGGATCGCAGTCACGGATGACTTCGAATCCTTTGAAATCTTGAGCTTGTCTACGCCGGACCTGCGGAATATGGTGCTGTTCCCGGAGAAGATCAACGGCAATTATGTGCGGCTGGAACGGCCGTTCACCGTCTACAGCCGCGGAGGCAAGGACCGGTTCGACACCTGGATCGCGGAGTCGCCGGATCTCATCTATTGGGGCCGGTCCGATCTGTTGCTGGCGGTGGAGCAGGTCCCGTTCGCCAATGACAAGATCGGTCCAGCAGCACCGCCCGTGAAGACAGATAAGGGCTGGCTGACCACCTTCCATGCGGTGGATGTTGATCCCGCCAGAGGGAAGAACGGCTGGGAGCCGTCCTGGAAGAAGCGGTATACGGCAGGCATTATGCTACTGGACCTGGACAATCCGAAGAAAATCCTCGGAATGAGCGCCTCGCCGCTGCTCGCCCCTGAAGCCCCCTACGAAATCGACGGAGGCTTCCGTAATGATGTCATCTTCCCCGGCGGCATGATCCTGGAGGACGATGGCGAAGTCAAAATCTATTACGGCGCTGCCGACACCGTGGAATGCCTGGCCACCGCTCATGTCGATGATTTGATCAGGCTTTGTTTGGGGCAGTAAAACTGACATCTTAACTAACAGAAGCGGGTATCATCCTTCAATGAGGATGATACCCGTTTTTCAAACTATGCTTCAACCGCTTGCGGTAACGTTCTTTCGTACTCCTTATATAACACATAACGCTGGACGCCCCTCGAAGCCTCTACTGCTTCCCTCGCATGAGTGATAGCAGTTTCAATGTTACCTGCTTTGAGTTCAATTTCTGCGAGCAGAGCTGATCTCATCCATTGCTTCATAATGGACTCAAGATGTTCCCGCGCCTGTGCACTTTTCCCTTCCTCCAACAGCAGAACCACTTCATAGTACGCTCGGTAATCAGCATGGCGGATATACGGCACGGCTTCCTGAACAGCAGCCATGTCTTTGCGGTACAGTCCGTAACCCGCCTTGAATGTTGCCTGTACTGCTACCCTTTTATGCTTGCTCATCAGCTGCTCCATAACCGTTCCCGCTTCATCCTCAAGCCTGTTCGCAAGAACATACTGAATATAAAGGGCTGGATTACTTTTTTGGCTGCGCAAAAAAGACTCCACGCGGTCCACACGCTTGTCCAAAACTGCCGGATAATAGAATTGAATTGTAAAAACAATGAGAGTAGCCACCACAGCGCCCACTACGATCAGGATTGGTGAATAGTCATTGAATAATGTGAATAAGACAAACACGAACAGCATGAAATAAACCGTAATGCTCCATCGATAGCGTTTCATTCTAAATCTCCTTTGAGTGTCATCCTATACAAGCAAAAATTCCATTTAAAATATTGTAGCACATTCCATAATCTATCAGCATAAAAGTAGGCTTATGAAAAAACTAATCAGGATAACTACCATATACATAACATAAAAAGTTATATAAAACACCTTTATATTATTTTTCATGCACTTTTTAATAAATAAAGTACTCTCCCTTTGTTAAAATCTCTAAAAATAGTTCAAATTCATATTATTCATTGACTGAATTAATATACAATGTTATATTTCTTAACACAGTTAATAATATACATAGAGGAAAGGGAGATTGCCTACATGAGTAAGTTGAAACGTCTGCGTAGAACGAAGAGGCAAGTTATAGCTACTTCCATTGCGTTATCTGTTATTGCTTCGGGAGTCATTCCGTTTCAAACGGCCGATGCTTTAACGAGGGTTACTTCATCTAGTGGCACCGTATGGGAGATCCACGATGCTTTTGCACCCAGCTTAGACACAGGTAGCTTGCGTACCGTCGGTACTACACAAGTGCAGGGATTCGGTAATATCTTTGTTAAAGTATCCTCACCTTCAGCTTCCCTGATGAATGGACAAATGATGCGCGGGTTCGACCTCAAGTACGATGGCGTTAATAGATTCACTTCGTCTCAATCTGTCAATCTGGGAAATGTCACCGTCACCCGTGATGTGTATGTGGACACTATCAATAATCGGACTAGATTCTTTGATACTTTTACCAATAAGAATGATATGGCTGTAAAAGTAGATGTATCCTTCGGCGGCTCCTTAGGCTATGGCACAGCGGCCAATGCTTCAGTGGTCAAGGCAACCTACTCCAATGATCTGGAGGTGACTACAGACGATTCATGGATTGTGGTCGACAGCAGCGCCAGAAACAATAAACCTCTAGGTGTTGCGGTCGGGTCTCCACATCCATTTAATAATGGATTAACCGCTCTAGGGAATCAACAGCAGAATCCATTCACCACACCTCTGGCCAAGTCCGGTAATGAGGCGAATTTCTATGGCTTCATTAATACCTTGAACCTTGAACCGGGCCAGTCGAAATCCCTGGTGAATTTTGTACAAGTTGGAGAAGCTGGTGAAGCCGGGCTGAACAATCTGGTTGCCACGCTTAATGGACTTAATCAGCAGCTGGATGTATCCGGCTTAACCCCTGCACAGATCCGCTCCATCAGCAACTGGGATATCTCAGGCATAGAGGGACTTAATACTGGAGATACCCTGTTCGTTCCAGAGGCTCCTGCAGCGCAAAGCTTCATCACTTCCTCCCCTTACGATGTTGTGAATAAATCCATTGCACAGATGCAGCAGGATCTGATTAGCGGTACAACGACTTCTGTACAAATTACTCAAGCGTATCTGGATCGAATCAAGGCATACGATATGGGGCAACTCGGCTTCCATGCCTTCCTGCATGTATCCGAAACTGCGCTGGCTCAGGCCAAAGCGGCTGACGAAGCCCGTGCACAAGGCGCCAAGGGCGATCTGCTGGGAATTCCGATTGCGATCAAAGACATCTATGACACCAAGGACATGCCGACTACAGGCGGCAGTAAAGCACTTGAAGGGTGGCGCCCTGAATCGGATGCCTTCCAGGTGAATAAGCTGCGGGAAGCCGGCGCGGTCATTATTGGTAAAGTGAATACTTCGGAGTTCGCGAACAGCGGAAGCTTTAGTGAAAGCGGCTGGATGCAGACATGGAACGCACTCTATCCTTCCAAAACCTCTTTCGGCTCCAGCGGAGGATCGGCAGTATCGGTTGCAGCTGATTTCGCAGCGGCAGCTATGGGATCGCAGACCGGGGTATCTCTCTATGCACCTACAACAGGCGCCAGTCTAAAAAGCTTCCGTGGTACAGACGGCATGGCGAGTACGACAGGTGTGCTCCCGCTCACTTGGGGACAGGATTATGCGGGACCCATTGCCAAAACCGTAACGGACCTGGCTATTATGCTGAATACTACAACGGGTACGGACCCGCAGGATATTTTCACCGTAACTGCTGATGCAGATCATAAACGTCCGGAGAACTGGAAGGAGTCGCTGGATGCCGGCGCATTGAAAGGAAAGAAAATCGGATACATCCCCGAATCCTTTGTCTCCAGCTACGCAGATGATGATACCGGAGTGGCAGTAAAGAATAAGTTCTCTGAGCTGCAAGCTGCGGGAGCGGAAATGGTTGAAATGTCAAAAATGCCAGCAGCCCCTACCCGTCCTCAAGGCATTAACGGATCTACGGAAGGCTGGGCGCGCTATATCGAGCTTCATAAGGCCTTCCCTTACACGGATGGAGCAAGTGTACTCGCTTCAGATAAGGTGCTTATCTATAATCAGAGAGGATATACTGCACCTACGCGGATGACGGAACAGGCTGTACAAGATTACATCAAGTATAGAACGGACTATAAAGAAGTGATCAAAGGCTGGATGGACGAGAATGGCGTGGATGCTATTGTGTATGCAGGATTTATCAGTGACGTATATAACAATGACGCCTCAGCCTCTCAATTAAGCTCTGACCGCAACACGGGTGTATTAACATCTAATGTCGGCCTCCCTACGGTAGTGGTTCCTGTAGGAACGAACGACAGCGGATATTCAATCTCGATGCAGCTTGTGGGCAGAGCATGGGACGATGCCAAAGTTCTGGGTATGGGCTATGCACTTGAGCAGCAAAGTCAAGCCAGACTGCTTACCGCCTATGCTCCAGCACTCCCATATGTTCCAACCCCTACTGATCCTGATCCAGTAGACAATGAACCAAGCAATCCAAGTCCTGGAGGAGGTACCGGAACTCCACCGGTAACAGCAACGCCTACTCCAACACCGGCTCCTACAGCAACACCAGCACCAGCAGAAACAACAGCACCAACACCTGCGCCGGAAGTGGTAAGTTTTACAGATACACTGAATCATTGGGCAAAAGCAAGCATTGACCTGCTGATCTCCAAAGGATTGCTGACGGGTTATGAAGATGGAACCTTCCGTCCGAATGCAGGCTTGACCCGTGCCGAAGCCATTAAGGTCATTACAACGCACATGGGGCTTGACGGACAAGCAAGCAGCTTCACCGATGTATCTGGAGCACATTGGGCGAACAAGTTCATCGGCGCAGCCGCCAGTGCCGGCCTGATGAATGGTTACAGCGACGGCACCTTCCGCCCTAATGCGAAGATTAGCCGCAGTGAATTAGCAACCCTAATCGCCAGAGCCTTCAAGCTGACTGGTACCGGAAACACCACATTCAAAGATGTTAAAAAAGACGCCTGGTATTATAACTCCATTGATGCACTAGCATCCAATAAAATTATTACCGGCTACGAAGACAGTACATTTAAGCCTGCAAAAGACATTACCCGGGCAGAGTTCGCTACCATGGTGGCGAGGTTGCTGGAGAGTGGGAAGTAATTATTAAAAGTATAGAATTCACAGGAAAGGCCATCCCGAAAGGGATGGCCTTTAACTTGCTGTAACAAATTCTTGATTTGTACTGCTGCTTGTGGTTAAAGTTTCATTTAGTGAATGCAAAAATAACGAGAATTATAAACATAACAAAAAAAATTGTGAATATTATCAAGCTAATTTTTACATGATTATAAATCCTCATCAATTCCGGTTTTCTTTCTATCAACTTTAAGGAGGATAGGGATAGTAATGGGATACTCAGTAGTGCTATAAACGCTGGTATTATAGTAATCATGCTTGATGGATCAACATAATTGTACTTTTTCAAAATAGTAACAGTTTGCATCACAGAACAAACCAACCCGCTAGACCCAATAATGTTAAGCTCACTCTAACGGGCCAATTCTATTCACCCACTCTCATTCACGCTTTAGAATCAACCCCGTCACCTTACTCCAAGGTACGGTAGGGTCATGTTGCACAATATAGGCTTTGGAAAAGCGGTCCAGGTAGGAGTTCTCATGTGACTTCGGAGATAGGATAATTAATTTGCGCTTTAGCTCGCTCGCATAGAGATCAAATACTTTTAACTTCCGCTGCTCATCTAACGCACTATCGAATTCATCCATCACAATAAACCCCGGTGCCGTTTGCAGATTCTGTAACAAAGCGAGTGCAAACAGTAGTGAACTAAGCGACTCCTCCCCGCCAGAGACACCCTTGCCAACTCTTCCTCCCCGCGCCTTAACACTGACATCCTCTAACGTTCCCCGGTGCCCTTCCTTACGGGCTCTTATGAATAAATGGAACAGCACCCGTCCTTTGCGATCCTCTTGCTGCTTCCAATCAATCTGCCCCTCGAACTGAAAACCGCTCATGTAGTTCTTGAATCGCTGCTGAATTTCAAGCACTCTCATATTAATGGTTGTCTCCAATTGATCCCTGAGCGTCTCAGCCCGTTCTTGATTCTCTTCATACAATAAGCTTGTCCGCTTATACTCATCCTGCAGCCGGTGAACCTCTTCTTCAATGACTTTGTAATTCTCAGGTGCAGCAGGGTCTAGACCCGATTCATACCTGGCATTATCAAATGTAACCTTCCCGGACTCATATTCTTGACGGAGCTTGGTAACTGACTGCGGTTTTTTCACATTACTAAGTTCTGGTTCAGGCTCGTTAACCAGCTCATCATAAATAAACCGGGCTGTTCCTTTGAAATTCTCAATTTCTTCGATGGCCGTAAGCAGATTTATTTGTGATGTCTCAAGCGCCTCATGGGTATCTTTTAATTGGATATTCATTTGCTGCAACGTACGCGTTACCTGTTCAACATCATCTTGATTCTTGGCAAAATTCCGGTTTTGCCGGCGTTCATTACCGTCTATACGATCAAGCTGTTCTTCAAGAGTGTCAGATTGCTGCTTCATCATATCCTGTTGCGCGGCTAAGCTCTGGCGGTGCTTTGTCTTCTGCTGCAACGTCTCATACTTTTCCTTCTGCTGTCCCAAGCGTACATAAAAATTCGCTTCCTGCTGCAAAATTTCCTGTGTATGCTCCAGCTTGACCTGTTTCTCGAGGATTTTTTTGTGCACAACCTTTATTTCCTGAAGCTGCTGCTTCTGCTCGTCAAGACGTAGCACTTCAAGTGCATATTTCGCAGCACGTCCTTCACGTTCATGCTTCTTGGTGAGGAAAGCTTCGGATTCACGAACAGCTTGAATAATCGCATGCAATTCCTGCATAGTCTGTGTATCACTCTTAATGGAGTCTTCGATATCCGCAAGCACTGTATTTAATTGGCTAATTTTCTTCTGAATTTCCTCTTTACGTTTCTGCAGAGCCTTCTGGCTTAGGATATAGTTCTTCTTCTCCTGTGGCCCGCGAATCCCCCTCGGATCAATCAGCAGACCCTTCTCTACACGTATTTCTCCTGCCTGATAGAATTGCTCAACCCACCATAGAGCTTTAACTGCATGTGGGAACACATCATCACTGATGCCTTTTTTCAAATGAATCTGAAGCTCCTGAATGTCAGTAACCGATCGATCCGGCACGATACTCCGCAGAGGAACATGATACAAATCATTCGGAGCCTGTACATGCATACCATCAAAAAATACTGTATATTTAATAGCTTCGAATTGCTCCTCTGCTGCGGGCCGGGCGGACTCGTGTAATTCAACCAGCTCATTTAAGGTATAAGCACGCACCCCATTCGCTTTAAATAGCGCAAGTGATTCTCTTTGGCGGTCCGACCATAATTGATTATGCTCAAGCTGAAATCCCTCTTCCGTTAATGCCTGAAGCAGCTTCGCCTTCTTATCTCGTTCATGCTTAAAGTCTCGAATTCTTTGCTCTAATGCTGCAATATTCTTATCCACATCATAACTGCTGTGATATTGCCATAACCGTCCCTGATGTTCGTACTCCAGTGCCTTATCCTGCTGAATCTGCGCATGCAGAATATAGCTTGAATTCATTAATTTCGCTATCATACCCTCGGATTCCTGGATGTCTGCATCAGCCTTCGCCAAGTCACGATTCCGTTCTTGAAGCTGTAAAGTGATTGCCTCGAGCTGCGCCTGTACCTCTTCTTCAGTGCGCGTAATTCCAGACTTTTCTTGATTGAGCTCCTTCAGCCGGTGGTTCAATTCATTAATAACGTTCGTGGTTTCATTTATTTCATTATTCACAAGAGATAGCTTCTCCTGTAATAAAGTGATTTCCTCGTTAATCTGCTCTTTTTCCGCTTGGACCTGCGTTAGCTCATAAGTAATCCGCTCGGCTTGCTCCTGCAATAGGTCAAGGTTGTCCTTCGTTGCTTCCTGGTCCACGAGCAATTGTTCTTGTTTGGCTAATAAATGCTGTTGTTCCTGCTTATAAAAGGTTTCTAATTTCAGCAGTGCTCCAGCGTACATCCGGCCTCCTTGTACAAGACGCTTGCGATTATCCTCATACCGTTCCAGCGCTGCCTTAGCAATTCCCAGCCATTGCTTTTTATTGGAAACGTTAATATCAGCTGTTCTTAGACTCTCCTGCACTTCCTTCAACTTCTCCATACTTTCTTCCCAGTTGTGCTGTACCTGATTAATGCCATGCATTTCAGCAAAAATACGAAACCGCTCCTGCGGGTCCATGACCGCGAATTGATTAACCTCCTGCTGATACCAAATCAGGTAGAACAGGTCGGGATCAATTTTGTATTTGTACTGGAGGTCCTTCTTGTACGTAGTGAAATTGTATTGCCGGTCACCTGAAGTATACTTAATAGTCTCATCCCATTGCTCCGGATCATCCCCCGATTGAATGATAAATTCCTTCTTGGCCGGCTGTCCCGGTTCCTGCACAATATAAATAGAGAATTCGATAAAGGCAGGGGCATCCATGCGCACGCTTCCCTCATTCTTAAACAATAGCCGAATGTGAGCTTTCCACGTATCATCCGGAAGGAGATTGCGGGATTTCAGACCCTCTAAATCTACCTTGGAAGAATACAAAACAACCCCCATGCAGTACGTTATGGTAGATTTCCCTGCTCCATTCGGGCCGGTGATCAAGATATGTGATTCTTGTCCTGACAAGTCCATCATCGTTGGCTGATAATCCCGAATGCCAGTAAACCACATTTTCCAAGGTATCATTATGCTTCGTCAGTTCCTTCCTGATACAGATTATATCGTTTGAAAAACTTCAGTACTTCCTCTTTGTTTAATTGATTGGATTGACTGAATTCAACCGTACGCCGCAGAAAGGAATCCGAGAACATATTAGCACCAATTCCAGTGATGGTATACGCCTTCTCATTTGAATTGGTATCATATTCTTCGAGTGCACCGATTTTTTTCAATTGGTCAATATTTAGAATCAAACGCTGATTTGCCTTTGTCGTCTCATGTCCAAGAGCATTTAGCAACTGATCGAATAGCGTGAACTCATGCTGCAACACTTCTTGCTGATAAAAGATAAACAAGAGAATGGCCAGACTTTCTTTGGACAATGTACTGCGTGCCGATCGGGCAGGAACCCGCATCATCACGATCACCTGATCTCTTTTCACATCATAGATTACTTTGAAATACCGGCTTACCGCCTGATTAACCCGCATTAAAAATGAATTGAACTGCTCATCATCATTAGATATCTTTAACTGCTTCTCTACCTCGCGCCGGGATAAGCCGAAATTGCCCACACGTATTGTTGCAGAGGATGAGAATAAAAGATTCATGAACACGATCTCTTCCGCCTCGGTTAACATGCCTTTGATTGCCTGCATGACATTAAGCGGATTTACATTACATTCATCCGTCAAGCTCATCGTCACTCCTCTTCTGCCTGTTCATTGAAGCTTTGTTATGCTTAACGACTTGATTAATATCCTTCGGATTCATCCAGTCCCATTCCTTGTCATATCGGGGGGCTTGGGATTCTGATTCCGCCGCCGCTTCCTCCATTGTCAGCTTCTTGCTGCCTACTAACGCAGATAACGCCGTAAGTGCGTTAATCGCATCGCCCCACTCCGCAGATGTTGCTTCAATGATTACCGTCTCTAGCGGAGCTTGCTCCACTTCCTGCATGAATCCTTCAATGGCGTCCGTCTCAATCATAGATTTCGTCAGCAACCACGCTGAATCTCCCATCATATCCTCTAATTGTGTAATATCAATCTCCTCATGGATATATTGGGTCTCCTGGATATCTTCCTGCATTCGATCCACTAGCGGCTCATAGTCCTCAAGATAATGAATAGCTTCACTAATAGCTGCACCGGACAGCGGCGCGGCGAATTTAACAGGCATCCACAGACCATCCATGGACTCCCCCTCGTATTCATTCTGCTCCATAAAGCTCATAATCTGATGAGCATTAGGAATGTCTGATTCTGGAGGCGGGTCATACATTTGAGTAATGAACATCCGAACTTTTTCGGGATTAATCGAGGACAAGAGCATCGTTTGCTTCATCATCGTAAATTTGAGATATTTATTAATCATCCCCATGCTCAGATTCGTGCCATCGGCAAGTGCAGATGTTCCTGCCTGCATTAAATCACTGAGCACCAGACTGTCCTCTAATGTATGAAACTTACGGAGACGCTCTGTCAGCTTCATCTCCAGCTCCTGCATCAACTGATGGATAATCTCTAACTGAGGCAGTGCATTACGGTCCGCCAGCATTTCTAATTCACGTTCCTTCATCAGTTGTATAGCATTTTCCACGTTGCGAATCATACTGGCAATTTTGTTACCGCCGGAAATGCCATGATCATCATAGGCTTCGCTAAGCTCGGCATCCCGTCTGGCCTGGAATAACGATCGACCTATATCATCATGCATATAATAGGCTAAAGAATCATTGGCAAGCCGTATGAGCGTATCCATCATCCGCTTCCCTACATCACGCATTTTTAGCTGCCTGGTTTGTTTGGATATCCAGTTATACTTCACCAGGACATTTACAATTTGTTCAACCTTTTTCTTGCTTGGCGGGTCGAGGTCCTCATAGCGGTTCCGGTAACGAAAATACAGGGTATCTACGTTCTCAATCGGTTCATCCAGCCCCAGGGCCTCCTCATTGAGCAGTTGAATAATACGTAAGAACCGTAAAATTTCGATAGGCGTCTGCAGAAAGTTCTGAGAGCCCAGATCATTCAGTACCCCGGACAACAGAGCAATATCCCTTAAGGCCTGGTGCACTTCCGGCCCGGATTCATCAGTCTGAAAAATTGAAATTAATGGTTGATCCAGCTTCTCCAATCCTCTGCCTCCCCTAACACAATCTCTTGTTCCAACTTCGTATACTGCAGCAAATCCTCCAGACGCTGTTGATACTCCGGCCAACTCGTTAGTATGGAGTGATCAGGGCAGATCCATTTATGCCGCACATCATGTCCACTAAGCGACTGGTACATTTCTCGTGCAATTTGCAGCCCCGCCTCATCATAATCACTCCACATGATTACTTGATCAATGGCGCTGTTATTCAATAATTGTCTGATAAAATACCGGTGCACACTCCGAATATGGCCGTCTACACATACAATCATAGAATTAGTCTCTTGCAGGAAATGGGGCTCTGCTGACATCCGCGTCAAAACAGCCCGATTCTCGACTAACCATAGCGTAGTTGCTGTGGTTGAATACTGGTCTTGGGATACTGAAATATTGGTTAAGGCATGAACAGGTCCTGCCTGGAAATTGGACCATTTCCCTTCAAGGGTACTGGCAAAATAGATCGGCGTAATCTGCCCTCCGCTTATCATTCCTAATGCTTCAGCTGGCTGACCGCTTAGCGTCTCTAGCATGTTAAGAAACTCTATTTTAGACAGATCAAATGCCTTAGAGCCTCCAATACCCGGGTAATACTGCGCGCCAATTTCTTTCCAGTCAAATATTTCTTTGGTACAAGAAATCATGCCAAAAGCCAGTAAAAAGTGTAATGAATGGATTCTCTTAGATACGCTCCAATTCGCAGGGAAAACAACCTGATCCTTCAACGTACCAATACTCCACGCTAAACTATCCGTTAAGAATATTGTCAAACCCTTTAACTGAAGCATCCGTTCGCCCGGTACACACATTATTTCTTCCATTCGCCGGGCAGCTTCTGACTGATAAAACGTAAATTGATCTATTATATCCCTTTCTGTGTCTTTTTGCTTATTTATCAGTTGAACATATAATAAATACCCCATACGGTAATATATCCGGTCTACCGATTTCCCGTCTTGCTTGAACCGGACCTCCTTCACAATCCATCCCTTACTCAGCCAGTCAAAAGTTTGTTGATTGTCATCTAATAAGGCACGCTTCCCCACTGTCCAGCGTAACAGCTGCTGCTCCGGAGGTTCTTCGGCACTTAAGCCATCCTGCCATGCAACGGTAATGATCCCTACTCTTCGTAGCGTACGGGCAGTCCTTTTTACAATATCTATATCAACAAGAGAATCATCACTTATTACCGTTGGCATCTCCAGTTGCTCATCTTTTTTCAAATAATTTCGGCTTATAAACGAAAGGATATCATCTGAAGTATTCACTTTTGCCTCCTACCCTAAGCTCTTTAATTACATATTCAAGCTGCTTAGATAAGTATAGCGGAAAGTAGAATGCTCTACGATGATACCCAAAATTTGTTCATGATATAGAAACATAAATAGCCTGTAGGAATGAGACGTTATTCTCTCATCTCTACAGGCTATTATCCTCAGCGGAAGCTTCTATGTCGTCCGCTAGTAAGGTTATAGAAAATCCACACTAATAAATAATATTAGCTCGGGCAATCTTTCCAAGATGATAAGCGCTAGGTTTAGGAGTGCGCTCCTGTGTCTGCCGGTCTACTTCAATTAACCCGAAACGCTTGGAGAATCCAAGCTGCCATTCAAAATTATCAAGTAGTGACCAATGCAAATACCCCTTAACTGGAATCCCGTCAGCAATACATGCAGCCACACCCTTTAAAGCCCGATCAATAAAAGCAACACGGCGTGTATCATCATCCGTAGCAACACCATTCTCCGTTACGATAATCGGCTTGTTCAGATGCTTCGAAGCACAACGAATAACATTCTCTAGAGCTTCGGGATAGAATTCGTAACCCATCTGGGTACGCTCTCTATCAGCAGGTACAGGGATGAGACCATCCGGTCCGTAGATCTCACGTGAATAGTTCTGTAAGGCCAGGAAATCATCGTCCTCCATATAAGGAAGGAATTGTAGAAATTCCTCATGTAATTCATGAGCAGCCTGTTCTTCTCCACCAGGGACGGACTGAAAATCAAAGAGCGACATGCTTAATCCGATTTTAGTGTTCGGACTAACCTGCCGGATAGCCGCCCTTGCCTCCACATGCGATTGGAAGATGATGTGCAGGCCTTTTTCGGAACGTGGTGACAGGAAGGTATGCACCTCCATGGGTGGTATACCAAATGCTTGGGACAATTCAGCATAGTAGTCCCGCATTTGTTCTTGAAAATCCATGTTCATGCCAAGTTGTCCTGCTGCAGATCCCCCCTGCTGATACTGCTTCATAACTTTTGCAATTCCAATAGAAATATTTGCCTCATTGATTGTACATACATAAGGAATTTGATCTCCTAATTGGCTCATGACATGAGCACAATAACGTGCAAACCTTGCTGGCGTACCTTCAGCTTCCCAGCCTCCGGCGCTAATAAGCCATTGCGGGGAGGTGAAATGATGAAGCGTTACGACCGGGGTTTACATTCAAGTTGCTGCAAGTTCTTAATACATCCCGGTAATGTTCCATGGCTGCTTCATCGAATTGCCCTTCCTCCGGTTCAATCCGGGCCCACTCGATGGAAAAGCGATAAGAATTGAGGCCAAGTGCGGCTAAACGTCCGCTCAGAAATTGATTGTTCATTCTGTCGACTTCTATCGGTACATGATCAAAATAGAGGTCGATTTGCTCCCACTTTATGAAGAAATCAAACATGTTAACACTTATCTTCAGATTCAGTCAATCCGCTATAAAGACAGGTTTACCTATTCCATTGAAACCGATAAGATGATCGAGGATATGCTTGTTCCACCTATGCTTATTCAAAATTTTGTAGAGAACTCCATTAAATATGCTATACAACCCGATAAATCAACACATATTTCAGTTAAAATTGTCGCGATCGAACTCGATTTCTACCCATTTGCTAAAATAATGATTTCCGACACAGGAAACGGATATCCTGCAGCTCAACTAGAGCAATTGAATCAAGGGAAAGCTATAGTTGATAGCAAGGCTGAGCATATTGGAGTCAGTAATACCCTGCAGCGTCTCTCCTTGTTATTTGAGGGAAAAGCAAAATGGCGCTTTTATAATCAAAACGGCGCCGTAAGTGAACTCATCTTGCCTGCGCTCTTCCAAGAATAAGTAAAGTCACAGTTAGCAGCTCGGACGTCATGAGTTGAGTGCGGCGTATTACGATCGACTATCCGTTAGCACCCTATGGAAGTATTGGCCTAGAACACTTTTCGTACACTTTGTTTGGGACAGTGAAGCAAAAGCGGGTATCATCCTTGAATGAGGATGATACCCGCTTTCTCTATCCTTCCAGTTCGACCGCAAGACAATGCACGTACGGCGTCGGCAGATGTTCCGGCAAAGATACAACCAGCGGGCCTAATGCCTGGCTGAATTCTACCGGTCCTGCACCGAGCAGACGCACGTGTCTAACCCGTTCTCCCGGTCCGAACGACCGTATAACGGCCAGCCGGTCAACAGGCGCCTTCATCTGGAAGGCGTAGACCGTATTCCCTTTCTGCGTGAACCGGAAATCGGTCGCATCCCACTCCACCCTGTCCTCTTTGTATTGCTCGATAACCACGCGCGAATTCCCTTCGCCAGACACGCGGAACGGCCTCGTCCCGTAGACGCCTTCCGAAGATACAGCCATCCACTGTGCCATCTCCTGAAGAATATATCGGCATTCGTCATCAATTGTTCCATCCGGTCTCTGGGGTATATTTAGCAACAGATTGCCGTTCTTGGAGATGATATCGATCAGGATTTCAATCACGTGATCCGGTCTCTTGTATACGGCTTTGGCATTATAGAACCACTCACCGACACAGGTGTCCGTCTGCCAGGGCTCTTCCTTGATACCCGGCTCCTGGCTGCGTTCGATATCCAGGACGCCGACCGAGTACACTGCTTTCCTGCGGTCTTTCTGATTATAGACCGCCTTATTCACGCCTCCGTTACGGGCGGCGCTGCTGTTATAGAGATGGGCAACCGCATGAAGCCCTGCCGCCATAACCGCCTCGTCCGGCGCAGTGGCCGCATCCTGAAAGATGTCAGTGAACGGAAGTGCTCCGTCGGAATACAGCAGATCCGGCTGGTACAGATCGATGAGCTCCATCATCACATCCAGCCAGCGCTGATGCCACTCCGGCTCGGTGGCATACCACGGATCCAGATCGTACATCTTTTTATCTGCGTGATAATACATCTGGTTGGGCAGGTACAGGTCTTCGTATTGCGGATCATTGCCATCGTATGGGACACCCTTGTACAGGCCTTCCTTATCCTGTCCCTTATTGCTCTGGAACCAGCTGAACGTTGCTCCAAGATGCTCGGTCAGGCCGAATGGCAAGCCCCGCTTGTCTGCTGCTGCTTTCCACAAGGCCACGATATCCTTCTTGGGTCCCATTTGAACGGAATTCCAGCGGTGCAGCCTGGAATCGTAATTGAAGAAGTTGTCATGGTGCATCGCCTGTGCCACAAAATATTTGGCACCCGCAGCCTGATACAGATCCATCAGCTCTTCGGGATCGAACTTCTCTGCCTTCCAGAGCTGGATAATGTCCTTGTAGCCAAAGACCGACGGATGGCCGTAATGACGGATATGATAGCGGTATTGGTCCGAACCTTCAAAGTACATGTTACGGGCGTACCAGTCACCGAACATTGGCACGGACTGCGCTCCCCAGTGTGACCAGATTCCCAGCTTCGCATCCCGGAACCAGGCTGGACATTCGAAGGTTTGCAGGGAAGCAAGCTTCGGCTCAAACGGTCCTTTGACCCTAGCAGATGTCTTCATTGAACGTTCCTCCAATTCGCTTTGTGTTTTAGAGACGGGGAATATGCCTGTACCTATTCTTTCACCGAGCCGATCATGACCCCCTGCACAAAATACTTCTGCACAAAAGGATAAATGATCAGAATGGGAACAGTTGTAATGACGATCAGTGAATATTTCAAAAGCGTCTCCATGTTCTTCATCATGGTCAACCTCTGAGGGTCGAGCGACGCGGACATGCTGGTGTAGTCGATTTTGTTCTCGACCAGAATCTGGCGAAGCACCAATTGCAGCGGATACAGAGACTGTGAATTCAGAAAGATCAGTGCATTAAAATATGAGTTCCATAACCCCACCGCCGACCATAACATCAGGACAGCAAGAATCGGCTTCGATAACGGCAAGACGATACGGGTCAGGAACTTGAAGTCCCCGCAGCCATCCAGCTGGGCAGCCTCGTACATTTCCTTCGGCAGCGAATTCTGGAAGAACGTCTTCGCAATGATAATCGAGTAAATATTGAGTGCCGACGGCACGATAATCGCCCATGGCGTATTGAGCATCCCCAGATCCTTGACTACAAGATAGAAAGGAATAAGTCCTCCGTTAAACAGCATCGCGAACAGAATCGCCCAGATCCAGATGTTGCGTCCAACCATCTCTTTTCTTGACAATGGATAGGCCATCATGACAGTAAGCGATACGCTCAGCAGGGTGCCGCCCACCGTGTAGAGCAGCGAGTTGACGAATCCCGTCCACACCGCATTGTATTGAAAAACACCGATATAGCCGTCCAGCGTGAAATCCACCGGCAGCAGCCAGACCTTGCCTCCCTGTACCGCCGCTGCCGAGCTGAAAGAGGAGCTGACGATAAAGATCAGCGGGTACAACACCAAAAGCAGAACTATTGTTAATCCGGTGTACACGCAAAATAAAAAGATGCGGTCTGAGCCGGACTCTCGAATCGCGGATGTGCGACGCATGAAATTTCCTCCTAACCTAGAACAGACTGCTGTCTGAAACTTTACGGGCGCTATAGTTGACCGCGGTAATCAGGATCAGGCCGATGACAGAGTTGAATAAGCTGATCGCTGTCGCAAAGCTAAAGTCGGCGTTAACCAGTCCGATCTTGTACACATACGTGGATATAACTTCCGAACTGCTTAGATTAAGGTTGTTCTGGAGCAGGAATACTTTCTCGAAGCCGATACTGAGCAGCCCGCCCACGCTGAGAATCATCAGGATAATAATGGTGGAGCTGATGCCTGGCAGATCAATATAGCGGATCTTTTGCAGCCGGCTGGCTCCGTCAATTCTTGCCGCCTCGTACAATTCAGGATTGACGCTGGCCAAAGCCGCAAGATAGATAATTGCCGCATACCCGGTTTCTTGCCAGATGCCCGACCAGACATAGACCGACGAGAAGCTGTCGGCGCTTGCCAAGACATTCGGAGGATTGTTGTTGCCGAGCAGACTGGAGAACAGCGCCAGAGGGCCGCTCGTCGGCGACAGCATGATCTGGATCATACCGACCAGGATAACCGTCGAGATAAAATACGGCGCGTAAGTAAACATTTGCACGGTTTTTTTGAAGCGGACATGCTTCACTTCGTTCAGCGCCAGCGCCAGAATGAGCGAGCACGGGATCGACACGATCAGATAGTACAGGCTCAGGACCAGCGTATTCTTGACCAGCGGCCAGAAATACGGTGACGAGAGAAACAGCTCGAACTGCTGAAGGCCGACCCAGGGACTCCCCCAGATACCCTGAACCGGATTAAAGTTGCGGAAGGCAATCTGAACGCCAACCATCGGCCAATAGCTGAACACGAGCAGAAAAGCTGTCGGGAGCGCGATGATGGCGTACAGCGGCCAGTGCCGGACTATGCGTTGCCGTAATTCAGAATTCGGTTTCATCGTCGATCATTCCTCGCTTAAAAAAGTTGCATCATCCGCTCCGGAGTACCGCGGAGCGGATGATGCCCATGCCGCTTTAGTGCAGCGATTCGAGATTCTTCACCACTGCATCATCGCGCTGGTAGCTGCTCGTATCAAACGGGCTCACGATCGCTTCTTCGGTGATGCTCAGGAAGTCTGCCAGACCCAGCTTCTTCACACCCTCCACATATGCATCCCAGTCCTTGTCGATCGATTTATTGCCGACGATGAACTCGGCGGTCCATTGGTTGACGTATGAAGTAATGTTGGTCTTCAGCTGGGAATATTGCTGCGACTTGGCGGGATCGATCCAGATTGAGGCTGGCACAACCTGCGCCGGCTGCTTGCCTTTGTAATCCTTCTCCGTATAGTAGTGCAGCAGCGCTTCCGAGCCGGAGCCATCCGGCGTGAACGGGGATTTGGCGACGATGCTGTTGCGCCATTCCTCCGACTGGTAGATCGGCCCCAGCTGATTCCAGCCCCGGGTGAACGGTGTCGGCGGCTGAAAATCAATATCGAACAGCGCCGGTGTCCCGACCAGTCCGGTTTCACCTTCCTTAGCTCTAGTCCAGTATTCGCCTTCCGGCCCCATGTTCGCCATGGTCGCGCCTTCCGGCGTCCAGATGAAATTCAGCAGCTTCATGATGGCAATTTTCTCTTCTTCTGATGCTTTATTCGTAATGGTGAAGACGGCTCCACTGACCCCATTGCCGCTGAATGCCGCGTATTGGGCGCCCCCCGGACCTTTGAGCGGCGGGATGGTGACCCAGTCAATGATTTCACTCATGTTCTCGGCCCCGACGACGCAGTTGATGCAGCCCCAAGGCACTACGCCCACTTCATGATTGATCGCTTGCTTGCTGAGCACATCATTCGTCTGGGTAAATGCCGCACTGCTGATCAGACCTTTGCTGTACAAGCGGTTAATATAGGAGAGCCCGTCTTTCCATTCATCCTTGATTGCGGCAAATTCAAGCTTTCCGTTATTTATCTCCAGGCGGTTCCCGCCGTCGTTATACACGAAGGCATTCATCAGGAACGTCGTCGGATCGGAGTTCCAGCCGTCCGTGGACCCTGTAAGCGGCAGGATGCCGTTCGACTTAAAAACCTCCAGCATATGCTCGAATTCATCCGTAGTCGTCGGAATACTAAGACCGTACTTTTCCAGGAGCGGCTCATATACCCACAGCTTGCTGGAGTAGTAGCAGTGCAGGCAGTAGTTATAGAACGGCAGGCCGTAAATGTTGCCGTCCGGAGCGTATACCCCTTGCTTGAGCGCCGGCGTGTTCTCGATTTCCTTCCAGACATTAGGCGCATACTCTTTCAGGAGATCGTTTAAGGGCACAAATACGCCTTGCTTGCCGTATTTCAGCAGGTCCTCATTGGTGAACTGCCCTGCCCAGAAGATCGAAGGATAATCTCCGCTGGCCAGCAGCAGCGGCTGCTTGGTCGTAACATCCGTGTTAGGTACAGTTGACCACTTGATATCTATATTAAATTTCTCTTCGGCATACGTTGTGAACCAGTTGGTATCCATATTCCCGTTGGTGCTCGAAGTGCCGGCGAACAGATTGACAGTGACAGGCTTGCCTTGTCCGGATGAGTCCGTCGGATCCGTTGCGTTTGTACCCGATACACCAGCCGGCGTGGTAGCGCTTTCTTTTTTACCGTTATTACTTTGCGAACATCCGGCTAACAGTATAATGACCATGATCGTTAACATTAAAATTACGGTTTTGCGTTTCCCGTTCATCCTTGAAGCCCCCTCTATTTTATTCATGCTGTACAACGATACTGCGAATCACCCCCTTAAACTGAATAATCCATTCTTAAAATTATATAAGATTATCACTGCTGCTTCAGACAAACAATAACTGTAGCGGAATGAAAATGAATACCCTTTCAAAACTGTTGATGAAGGATAAACAGACCTCTAGCCATTATTTTAGTCCAATAAACAGAAGGTTAGGTGCTGCATTTCGTTCAAACTTTGTCTTGATTATAAGGGATGGCAGTTCAGAGTAAAATCAGGTAAAATTAAAGTATCATATAAAAAAATGAAAGTTGTTGATGGTCCATGGAGCGTTATATGAAGCATTACATGAAGCAATTTCTCGTCACCACTTTGGATCGGACACTGCCGATTTATATAGAACTGACGGGCTATAATGAATGGCAAGAGGAATTTGACCGGCCAGAGGGCTATCACTGCTATCACTGGCTGCATACGGTAAGCGGGGAAGGCCAATTCGAATGTTCGGGAACCACGGTTACGCTTGGACCGAACCAGGGAATCCTGCTTCCTCCGCATGTCCCGCATCGTTATGTCACCTTATCACACCCGTGGTCCACCTGGTACGTTACCTTCAATGGTAATTTAGCTCCGACCATTATCTCCTCATTGGGATTGGCTACATCTACGGTCATTAGCTGGGAGCCCGGCTCCAGGCTGTCCAAGATTCATTACAGAACGCGCCATCTGGAGCAACGGCCATCCGAATTCAGCGGAATGGACAGCTCGGCTTTCGTCTATCGCTTCCTGATCGATCTAAAGCGCTTTGGACAAGTGGATAACCAGCGCTCCTATTCCCAGCATTCGAAACGTCTGCTACCCATGATTCAGTTTTTGGAGAATAATTTTCATGATCCCGGCATCGGTCTGGCCAATCTTTCCGAGTTCACCGGCCTCAGTTCGCAGCGGCTAAATTATTTATTCCGCATAACCACCGGGATGAGCCCTTATCAATATTTGATTCATTTACGCATTCAAAAGGCCAAGGAGCACCTGATTCTGGACAAACACCTGACCATCAAAGCCATTGCTGCACTTGTCGGTTTTTTGGACGCGAGCCATTTCATCTCCACCTTCCGCAAATTCGAGGCCGTTACGCCCCAGCGCTTCCGGGAGCTTAATTGAAGATGCTGTAAATATCAATAAACCGGAACCTCTTCTGGGTTTATTACTCGTTATTTAAATGTGACATTGTTTATAGACCAACAAAAAAGACCCGCCTATGGCAGGTCTGCTTTGTCTCTCACCGCTTCGCCTTATAATACCCCAATACGGTAATATATCCGGTCTACGGATTTCCCAGCTTGCTTGAACCGGACCTCTTTCACAATCCTTCCCTTACTCAGCCAGTCAAAAATTAGTTTTTCTTAAGAAATGATTTCTATAGTTACCGTATAAACATAGATACCTTTCTTAATTTGATAGGGATCGTGAATATTTTTGGTCCAGCCGGTATCTCCGCCAAGACCTGCATGTTTGTGATCAATATTAAGATAAACAGAATCTGAATTTCCCAGCTCGTCTTCATAGGCGGCGTTGTCATATTGCTCAATACTGTGTCCATGAATATCGAAATGGAAATGTCCCGCTGCCGAGACTTTTACTGCTTGTTCTTCGGATGACAAATATAAATACCGGACATCCTCCTTACCACCGCATTCTACCGGTAAGATATAGGGTACGTGCTGCTGTTCTACAGTACTCTCATATACTCCAACGAATGCGGCAGATTTACGATCCGCGTAGTTCTCCCATGGCCCGCGGCCATACCATTTCATCTTCTTCCAAGCCTCAGAGAACTTAAAGCTTAGTCCAATTCTCGGGAGGGTGTCGACCTTGGCATTGTTCACAACTGTATTTGTGATTTCTATACCTTTGCCGCCGACGGTATAATTGGTTTTGGTTTCAATGCATCCATGATAGATACAATGAACTTGAATGATAACAGCAGCTGGTGCTGCAAATACCCGAATATTCTTGATTTCTTTCTCATTGGAATTGAGCCCGAGAGCTTTCCATTCATCTGCATAATTGGACGATTCAAGATGAATACCTCCATCAATTCCTGTTGGAGGGCGATAGAAGTTATTGGTTCCTCCCGTGAAATAATTCTTGTGATTGTATTTTACAGAGATGAACTCTGCGGTTTCTTTCGAGAAAAGAACCGTTGTATTTTCATTATAGATATGAATTTCATTTGTCGTTTCATCATACTTCAAGCTATCCTTTTCTATATCTCCGGTATGCACTTTATTCACAGAATCCTTAATCTCTATCTGGCAGGCATAAATACAGGTTCCCTTCTTCGAATAAAAGGTGTCCTCGTCCAAATAAGCATAGAAATTAAGAAAAGCTTCCCCGGAGACTTTAGACGAATCGTATGGCGCTTGAAGCTTATCAACGGATCCGGGCGCTGTGTGATATTTAGGCAAACTACCGCTTTCTATCACATTGCCATCGCAAACCAGTTCCCAAGCCATATTCAAATGGCTTAAATCCCGATGCGTGTAATGATTATAAATTCGATAGCCATCATTCCCAGGCATGTAATCCATTTGGATAGGAGCTTGTACATTTTTGATTTCATTCGCAGCCGGCTTGAGAGTGAGATCTGGGAAAACTATACCATTCAGGCACATATCAGGTGCAGGATCAGTAACCTCTTCCTGGAATGCCCCGCCATAGACATACTTTTTATTTCCGTCTTTATCCTGCTTAACCAGCGCTTTATCCTGAAAATCCCAAATAAATCCTCCTTGAAACCGCGGGAATTTATGAATGAGATCCCAAAATTCCTTAAAGTTTCCGTTACTGTTGCTTTTCGCGTACGCATATTCACACATAATAAAAGGACGCAAATCCTCGCTTTCAGCCATGACATCCAGGATCCAATCTTTCTGAGGATACATAGGCGCCATAATATCGGAGATGTTTGCCGGAGGATTCAGAGACTCATACTGAACGTACCTTGTTTTGTCATACTCCTTAATCCAGCCGTACATCGCAGCATGATTCGCTCCATAACCGGATTCATTACCCAGAGACCAGAGAATAATGGATGGATGATTTTTATCTCTCAGAACCATCCGTGTAGCCCGTTCCATATACGCATTTGTCCATTCGGGGGATGCGCTTAACTGGCCGCCAAGACCGTGTGTTTCAATATTGGCTTCATCCACCAGGTAAATGCCCAGTTCATCACACAAGTCATACCATTCGATTGCGTGCGGATAGTGACTTGTTCTTACCGCATTGATATTCAGCGATTTCATGACCTTGATTTGCTCGCGCATATATTCTGTTGTTACGGCTCGTCCTGTTTCAGGACAAAAGGCGTGAAGATTGGTTCCCCGTATAATGAGACGCTTCCCATTAATTCTCAGGACCCCTTTTCGATCGATCTTCACTTCACGGAAGCCGACATTCGCGCTCTCAATATCAACTACATTTCCAGACAAATCAATCATTTCTAACACCAATTTATAGAGATAAGGGCTCTCGTCGCTCCACAAGTGAGGATTTGAAATGGTTTTCGTAACCTTTGCTACATATTTTTCTCGCAGGTAGGAATCACAATCCGCAAACTTTGGCGTTTCAAACTCAGTAACCAATTTCTGTTCGCTATCATACAGGGACAACCGCACATGAGCCTCACCATAACCATTCACTTGATTATTAGGTACAACCGTCACTTTTAATTCGGCATTGTTGTAATTCCCTGAAAAGAGGGTTTCGATCTTATAATCATGAATGCGCATACGTGGTTTTGCATAAATGAGAACATCCCGGTAGATCCCCGAGAGATGCCAGTAATCCTGATCCTCCAGATAAGTACCGGCTCCAAACCGCATCACCTGAACAGCTATAAGGTTTTGTCCCTTTTGAATGTAATCCGTGATATCAAAAGAAGCGTTAAGCTTACTATCCTGAGAATAACCAACCAGTTTGCCGTTTAACCACAGATAAAAACACGATTCTACACCTCCAAAATCGATAAATATATCCCTTTCGTTAAAATGTTCGTCAACTTCAAACGTTCTAACGTAACAACCGGTAAGGTTACTCTCTGGCACATGAGGCGGATTCAAAATGTATTCATTATTCCTGAGTTGAATTTCGTGACTTGAACCCTCCCCTTTTTGAACAAAGGGATACAACATATTGGTGTATACAGGTTTTCCATACCCCGAAAGCTCCCAATGGGAAGGAACCGGAATATGATCCCAATGGGAAACATCATGTTCAGGACTATAGAATTCATCCGTTACTTCATCGGGAGATCCGAACATTTTAAACTTCCACATTCCATTCAGGCTTTTTACGTATTTAGACTTTCTCCGGTCTCCGCTTAAAGCCTGTTCTACGGTTTCGTATACTCCGTAGGGCTCATGCATGGGATAACGGTTTTTTTGAGTAACATATTGATTTTCCCAATCTCTGCTTAGCTTCATCGGCTTAAATAACACTCCCATCCATTGTTCTAATTGGTTGATCTTTCAATGTAGATACCCCTATAATATAAGGAAAATTCCTTATATTAAATGTTGAGTATGGTATTTCATTTATCCATTTTGGTAGGAGTGTGAATACATGAATTTTGCAGACATTAATGAAAATGATGTAATCTACCGATGTATCGGCAAAGACTTTAATCAGGGTATTTTATCTTGCGGCTTTATGCGGAAAAGATCAGCAGAGCGTTCTCAATATGATTTTAAGATAGGATATTACAGCTGTTTTGTAGTATTGCAAGGCAGTGGAACATTTATTTCTGCGGACGGTACCGTTACTCCTATGCAAGCAGGTGATCTTGTTCAACGTTTACCTGAACGTTTGCACTCTACTGCAATTGAACCAGATGGGAATTGGATCGAATTTTATATCAGTGTCGGGTATCCTGTCTATTCATACTTAAAGACACTCGGAATTATTAATTCCGATAAGGAAGTCCAATCGGCACAGCATACGAATGATTTTTTCTTTGATTTTGTTTCCTTGCTGAAAGCCTTGAAAAGTGCAACAGATGAAAGTCTTCCCTCCCTGCTAATGAAGTCTCAGGATTTGATTATCAGATTGCACAGTAGCATTCATAATGCTCATAGCAATGAAATTGAAAGTAAAATAACAAAAGCCTGCGAGCTGATTAGTGTCTCCAATGATATTCACTTTGATATTCAGGAAGTGGCATCTGCCGTGAATATGGGCTACGAGAACTTCCGGAAATTTTTTAAAGAGACTACGGGGATTTCCCCTAAGCGATACCACACTGAACATTTAATGAGACAGGCCAAAATGATGCTGCTATCCGGACTTCCCATCAAACACGTAGCTGTTAGCCTTGGTTACGGGGATATATATTCATTCACCAAACAATTTACGAAGTCAGAAGGGGTATCTCCCGGACGATATATCCGTAAAACAAAACCTGGTCAAAATTAAGCTTGAGAAACAAAAAGCAACTCATCCGTAGACAAGTTGCATAGTAAACGTTCCTTTTGCAGCGGATGTTACTTTGTAATTTCCAGTTTACCGCTTCACCTTATAAAACTCATGATACAGCTTCATCAGCGCCCTCTTCTCAATCCGCGACACATAACTCCGCGAGATCCCCAGTTCCTTCGCAATCTCCCGCTGCGTCCGCTCTTCCCCGCCGGTGTCCAGGCCAAACCGCCCGACCACAACTTCCTTCTCCCGGTCATCTAGGATATCCAGATTCCGATAGATCTTGCTCTTCTCAATTTTCAGATCCACTTCCTTAATCACATCATCGGCCTCAGATCCTAGGATATCGATCAGGGTGATCTCGTTGCCTTCTTTATCCGTTCCGATCGGATCGTGGAGGGATACGTCCTTGCGGGTTTTTTTCAGCGAGCGTAAGTGCATCAGGATTTCATTCTCGATACAACGGGCGGCAAAAGTAGCCAGCTTAGTGCCCTTGTTCGGGCGGTAGCTCTCGATGGCCTTGATCAGCCCAATGGTGCCGATGGAGATCAGGTCCTCCATGTCTTCGCCGGTGTTGTCGAATTTCTTGAGGTTATGGACACGATGCGATGTAAATACAGCATATTTATATAGAGTCGAGGATGTCGGCCCGCGTCTTCCTCCATCCGCTCAATCAACGGATTGTGCAATTTTCCCGCAATCCGCTTTCCTTTATGTTACCCTCTGGGTTCAGTTCGTAGGTTGAAATCCGGAAGTAATATTAAGAGATTTATCAACCTGTAATTGGAATAGAGAATGGATTCCGGCAGTCTTTTCCATCCCGCGTTGCGCCAGCATTTGAATCGGTGACTCCATATCCGCTTTATGATCCACCATTAAAGTCGATTGAACAGCTTTCTGACGTGGGAATTGCGGAAATAATTGCCCTAACCTCGGATGACGGGGTTTATGGAGTTGATAAGCTCAAATACGGTTAGCAGGATGTGTCTACGCGTTCGGGCTCAAATGGTGTCCATGAACGATTGGATAGACTTGTCTTTGGGATAGGGATAGGTAAAGATATTCATCTTCGATTGCTTCTTCACGTTTCCCCGTGGCAGCGACAAACCTTTCCCCTGTTTGAGCTTGTAGTCCAGAAACTCTAATCCCCACTTAATGTGGTTGATCTTTGTTTTATCTGGGTGAAGCCTCCGGAATGATTCTTTGCATCACGGAGCGTCTGCGCAGCTTCCACTCGTGTCTTACGGTGCACCACCCAATCGTCCACGAAGCGCATCAGTCGATACCCTCTGTCCCTACTTTTATGGTCGGAATGATTTAGGTAAATATTACTGAACAGCGGACTTACTACACTACCTTATGCCAAGAAAGTTACTATGCAAAGTATCAGACCTAAAAGCCCGCCAGATCAACGATTTGTTGCAATTTACTTTGCATAGTGTCCGAAAATGAGAGTGAGCGCATCGCGCTCCACAATCATTTTCGGGAGGCATGAATATGAAAAAACAGGCATTGGTTGAACTGATTGATGAACTGGAGCAAGAGATGCTGCGCCTTGGCTACACCGAAGGTTCCATGCAGTTTTACCGTAGGCGTTGGCGGATGCTGCTTCGGTTTGCAGAAGAACGCGGAGAGGCTTGCTATTCCGAACAACTGGGCATTGCGTTTGTCGAGCACCACTTTCAGATCTTCGAAAAAGACTTCGGGCGCACCTTGGCCCAGTCAGAAACGCAAGAATTACGAATTATTCGGATGATCGGGGATTTCCAGCTGCACCACACGGTACTGCGTCGCTATTACAAGCACAAGGAAATCCTTACAGATGCCTATTTCACCGCCATAAACGAACGCTTCATGCACTATTGCGCGAGTAAGTCGTACACGAAAGTCACAACGGATCATTATGTCAAACAGTCTGCCCGTTTCATGGACTATCTGGTTTCGCAGAAAGTCACGGATTGCAAAGGCATTGATTTGCGCCTTATCTATGATTACCTCAAAACATTGGCCGGCTACACCTACAAGACGGTGGAGCAAGTCATTTGCGCGTTACGCGCCTTCTTCCGGTTCCTGTTGGAAACGGAAGTTGTCCAAACCGACTTTGCAGCGCAAATGCCGATGATTCAAGCCAGAAAGCAGACGCGTATTCCTTCCGTATGGACCGCGGATGAATTAAAAAAGCTGATCGCCGCAATTGACAGAGGAAGTCCAAAAGGAAAACGGGATTATGCCATCATCCTACTGGCTTGTCGGTTAGGCATGCGCTGCACCGACATTAAGCATCTGCAAATGACGAACTTCCGCTGGGAAGAGAAGAAACTGATCTTTATCCAGTCGAAGACCCGGCAGCCTCTGTCTCTTCCGCTTCCCCCGGAGGTCGGTTGGGCTGTGATCGACTATCTGAGATACGGCCGTCCCAAAGTCGACAGCTCCGTTCTGTTTGTCCGGCACATGGCGCCATTTCTCCCCTTTTCCGAGGAGGATCATCTCAACCAGTTGATTAAAAGCTATATGGAACTGGCACATTTGCCGACGCTCAAAAAAAGGCGTGGCATGCACTCTCTCCGGCATACGATGGCCAGCAGGCTCTTGGAACAGGACACGCCGCTTTCCACCATTTCAGACATACTCGGGCATGTCGATCCCGACTCAACCGCCGTCTATCTGAAGGTCGACATTGAAAAACTACGGGCTTGCTCGCTCCGTTTGGATGAGGCGGCGACCCATGAATAGCGATCGGTATACCGGACCGTTTAAAGACTATATTCAAGGCCATATTGCCTTGAAGCAAGCCATTGGGTACAAGTACGAAACCGACGCCGCCCATTTGGCACGTTTTGATCGATTTACGTTGGAGAGGTACCCGGAAGCCACGACGCTGTCCAAGGGGATCGTCTTGGACTGGTGCAGCAAAAAAGTACATGAAACACAAGCAAACCAATGTACCAGCGCATCGATCCTACGCCAATTCGGTATCCATTTGAATCGCATTGGTGTTGCCGCTTATGTGCTTCCCAAGGGATATTATCCCACGGGAGCGCCTTACGTACCCTACATTTATTCGGCTGGCGAACTGCAACGCTTTTTTGCTGAAACGAATCGCTGCCGTTATTGTTATGAATGTCCGGACCGCCATCTGATCATGCCTTTGTTTTTTCGCATGATTTACACTTGCGGACTGCGTGTTTCCGAAGCCCGGCTGCTAACCGTAGCTGATGTGGATTTGGAGCAAGGCATCCTTTTGGTGCACCACTCCAAAAAGGACAATAGTCGGCTTGTCCCCATGTCCGATGAACTGGCAGAACGATGCCGCGGCTATGCCAGACAGGTGCATCTTTATCCAAGCGCTACGGAGCCCTTCTTCCCGGCACTGGGAAGAAAGCCGATGACGCTGACAAACGTTTACCACAATTTTCGGCGCTTTCTATGGCGAGCAGGCATTTCGCACGGCGGCAAAGGCAAGGGACCGAGAATTCATGATTTTCGCCACACCTACGCCTGTCACTGCTTAAAACAATGGGTCTTGCAGGGCAGAGATCTGGCCGCTTATCTGCCAGTGCTGAAAACCTATTTGGGTCATGATTCATTTGCGGAAACCGCCTATTACCTGCGACTGACAGCGGATGTATTCCCTGATCTTACGCTGAAGCTGGAAGGGCGATACCCGGACCTTATTCCGATGTTGGAACGTGCTGACGATGAAGCCGACTGATTTCGCCAAACATCTGACGGCATTTTTCCAGACGTATCTGACGTCACAAAAAAACGTCAGTAAAAACACGATCTATTCCTACCTCGACACCTTTAAGCTGTTCCTGCGCTATTGCCAGGAAGTGAAGCAGATCCCGGCGGAACGTTTGGAATTGAACCTGTTGACGAACGATTTGATTACAGGATTTCTGGATTGGCTGGAGTCTGAAAGAAATGCAGCATCACCACGAGAAACCTGCGTCTTACGGCCATCCATTCCTTTTTTCGGTACGTACAGTACGAGGAGCCCGCGGGACTCTTTCATCTCCAAAAAGCAATGTCCGTCCCTATGAAAAAAGCGCCTAAAACGATGGTGGAACACTTGTCGCCGGAGGCGGTGCAATTGCTTTTGGCGCAGCCGGACAGGAATAGCTTGAGGGGCCGACGGGATTTAACCTTGATGAGTGTGCTGTACGACACCGGCGCCAGAGTGCAAGAACTCATTGACCTTCGAGCCGGCGATACATTTCTGGAAACGCCGGCGGTCGTTCAATTGACCGGAAAAGGCAACAAAACCCGCCGAGTCCCGCTGATGAAAAACACGGTTCTTTTATTACAGCGGTACAAGCTTGAACAGAAGCTGGACAGTCCGTCAAAGAATGAGCATCCTTTGTTTACAAACAGCCAGCATAACAAATTGACCAAGGAAGGTGTTGCGCACATCCTCGCCAAATATGTGGACACAGCAAGAAAAACATCGACAATTGTGCCACCGAAAGTGCGAGCTCATATGTTACGGCACTCCAAGGCCATGCATCTGCTCCAAGCAGGCGTTAATCTCATCTACATTCGCGACTTCCTTGGCCATGTAGATCTAAAAACGACAGAGGTCTATGCCAGAACGGATACAGAAACGAAGCGAAAAGCGATTGAACAAGCCTATCCTGACCTGGTAGATCCCCAACTGCCGGACTGGAACCAAGATCAGGTGCTGCTTTCTTGGCTTTCAGAGCTGTAGCCGAAATACTATGCAAAGTAAATGAACCGAAAACCTGATAACTACGGACTTTTGGAGGTTTACTTTGCATAGTGAACCTTGCGGTGTGCCGTTCGGTGCCGTGTATTTCTTTCCGTCCTCCATATACACTGCTTCGAGCGTTTGCCTGACCAATTACAAGACTCTTCCGTCACTTATCCGCTCAACTGGAGCAACATGCACCTGCTGATGTGGATTTTGAGGCCCGTTATTTGGACCCTGCCGCTGGTGGCGTAATGGATGAAAAGAGAGTCTGGCGTTACCATGAGCGTGCGTAGCATTAGCGCGATGCTAAAACGGATGAACTTCAGCTTTACCAAAGCCACGTACACGCTTGCTAATACCAACGAGGAGGCTCAGGCCTTCTTCAGATAGCACAGATTCGTTCAGCTCAAGAAATAAGTGGAAGTTAAACAAATGGACCATTTGCTCTTTGAAGACGAGTCCATGATTTACTCGTATCAAGCCCTTCAGTACAATTGATTTCCTCGCGGTAAACAACGCAAAGTGCCAACGTACGGCAAACACGAAGGAGCGAAATTATCTGGTGCCATAAACTATGAAGCGGGTCAAGTTCATCACCAAGAAGAAGAAAAAGCGGACACTGCAGCTTTTATTCGATTTCTACAGAATCTTCTCTCTGCTAATTCTAAGGGTAAACTGGCATTGATTTTCGATAACAGTCGAGTTCATCACGCTACAGGATTACAGCCGTTTTTAAAGAAACATCCGCATCTACAACTGGTTTTTCTACCACCTTACAGTCCAAATTCCCATCCAGTCAAGGGGTTTTGGCTGTGGCTCAAAGCCGATGTGGTGAACAACATCTTTTTTGAAAAATTTTATAAGATTAGGCTTTATGTAAGTCAATTTATGAAGCGAATCAACAAGCAGCCATTAGAAACGAAAAAATCGTCTCCTAGCAGGTTATTAACTTAATTGTGTTCTATATAACTTTTTAAGTTTAATCATCTGGACTTCTACAGTCATATTGTTCGCTTTATCCAAGCCTTCTACGTCAATCCCCATCCAGACCTCCGTTGGAAAAGATTAGAAGTAAGCAGCAACACACATGAGAAGTGTTCTGCAGTACTTTTGAAATCACGCAAAATATCTATTATAGAAAGCGTAAAGAATTTTATCTGGAAGGCTTAATCCTGTATCGTAGATCTCCAAACTATAAGAGGACAATTGCTTGGTAAACCGTGTGACAAAAGCTTCGTCATATAAATCATCTATTGATAGGTCCCTAAAGAGCAGTTCTATCAATTGACACATCTCTATTGTATTGTTGCATTTACAGGAATGAAAATGGATTTGTTGTATGATATTATTCGCACATTTAACATAACCGTTGATGTCATTGCCGCAAAGCGGACAAGTTATCTTGATTTCCAAATCGAACTGTTTTAAAAACACGCCATTTACAGCATGTTCTGATACAAGGTAGATAGGATGGTTTTCCGTCATTACCTCTTCTCCCTTTTTATATTGTTGTATAATACAATTCTCATTAATATACCGTATTGCATATTCCTCTTTTTATGTGGCCTATTTGAAATTAAGCAACGAACTCTGATTGTCACTCATCCGAAATCAAATCCTCCCTACTTGAAAAGTGAAAATAACTGTTCTGATCCAACAGCGTATTCATGGTCTGTCCCATAACAATGACATAAGAATGCTCGAGAAAAGCGAATGTTTCGGGCAGTATCACCATTAGGACAGGACTTTTGGATATTTTCGAACATCTGCGAAGCCTCCACTGCAATAGCATGAGATGCAGCTAAATACATCCAGAACGGGACAGACGGCGAGCGAAACTTGGTCAGGCACGCAAGTCACCCTACCTTATAACGTTTGAAAGCTACGAGGCGGGCATATTCGCAGTAACTTTTGGATCGGTAAGGAAACCTTGGCATTTTCCGCAGCAAATCTCAGCATTTTATGAAGATGATATCCACTCTCTGTAGCCTATATTCAACTACATAAGCTGAATTTTTGATTTACCAAATCGACATTCGTCGTGACTGCGATAAATGTTTGGACTTCCGGTTAGTCATATTCGGCTTGATAAAAACCGTTGACAACGGTACATAAAGGCAGTCTCTATCCTCCAACAGTTCCAAACTTCACCTCCAGCACTTCTGCCAATTTGAAGTTCTTTATTTCAAATCATATTGCTAAACACTCATATAGTAAGGAAAACATTATTTATCCTGAATTTCGAAAGTGAATTGAACAAATCAAGATAAGACAAGGGATCCCCCCCCTTTATCCTTAACCCATTTGGTGCAAGCTGTTTTGTTTTTAGCAAGAAATCCCTTAGTGTAGTGCCTTTAAAATGATTTGTAATTCTTACTTTCAAAATTCAGGTTTATTGCTCTAAAGTGCTAATAAATAAATGGTATGATTCTTTTGGTATTTTTCATATAACATTCAAATTCCTTACCAAAATTTTGTAATAGTAATTTTTCTTCGTTTTCCATGCGTTTAATACAAAGAGGGGCAGTAATTATAATTATTAATCCCCCCATCCACGATCCAAACATAATTGAAACTCCGATAATAATTAAAGTACTTCCACAATAAGCAGGGTGACGAATATAGCGATAAATACCTCTGGTTTGTAAAGAATGATTCTCCATGATACGTACAGAATGGGAAAAGTGTTTCCCTAACTCTCTTTTCGCCAGATACCTCAAAAACGCACCTCCGATAAAAAGAGGAGAACCAATACAAAGACTTATAAACCAAACATCTTTAGAAAATAATAACACCCCATCATAATATGTGTTCGCTGCCAATCCCAAAATACTTAAACTTCCGATTAGTCCACTGATAACCCCGTTATCTTTAGCTCCCTTTCTTTCTCCTTCATCAAAGAAACTTGGAAATTCTAGCAATAAACCGAACAACGTAAAAGTCACAGCTGTGTAAAACACAATGTGACTGTTCCATGCCGTCCGATTTGACAGATAAATCCAAAGGATGCCAGAAAGAAAAGGAATTAACACAGAACATGCTACGTCGTATCTAAAATATTTTTTATTTTTCATTTCTTTCATCCTCTACTAAAAACCAAAAATTAATTTCGCTTCACATATAAGCTCAACGGTGCGCTTACAGTCTTCCTCAGTTAACCATGGAGTAACCCCAAGACGTAAACGGCCTGTAGGTACTGAAGGATATACCATAGCAGATACAAGAATCCCTTTCTTTTTTAGCCATTGCACAACTTTCATAGTGAGTCCAAAGTCACCAACTATGACTGGAATAATTGGTGTTTCTGTATTCAGTATGTTAACATTCTGGGTTCTGAATTGTTCGATAAGATAGCGAGTATTTTTCCACAATTTCTCTCTAATGTTATCTCCATGAGTGGATAACTTAGTAAGAGATGCAAGAGCAGCAGCAGCAGCAGCAGGACTGAGCCCACGAGAGTTTAAATAAGGTACAGAAAAATGTCGAAGAACATCTTCGATCTCATGACTAGCAGCAATAAATCCGCCTACACTTCCAATTCCCTTGCTCATTGTACCCATGATTATGTCTACTCTATCAATAACGTTAAATAATTCGCAAGCTCCTCTTCCAGTTGGCCCACAAACGCCCATGGAGTGTGCCTCATCCACCATCACAAGAGCATCATACTGCTCTGCAAGGTCACAAATGCGGTCAAGGGGAGCATAATCTCCGTCAGCACTAAACAAACCATCAACAATGATCATTCTTTTTCTTTTATCCTGTGAGTTTTCCAACAATTTCTCTAATCGCTGCATGTTATTGTGAGGAAAAGTCCGTACTTGCGCATCAGATAACTTGCTTCCCATCAGGATAGATGCGTGGTTATACTGATCGTTGATTATTACGTCATCCTGACCCATCATCGTTGTTATTGTCCCAATATTCGCATGCATACCCGATGGAAAAAGCAGTGCGACTTCTTTTCCGATGTATTGAGCGAGCTTTCTTTCAAGATCGCGATGGATGCTCGTATACCCACTAAAAATTTGAGCACCGAACGTGTTGGTTCCGAATATTTCAATGCCCTTTATAGCAGCTTTTTTAACATCATCATCTCTTGACATACCCAAATAATCGCAGGATGCCAACATTAAATAGGACAGTTCACCGTTCTGTTCTTCGACCGCTACCGAACTACCCAATATTTCCTCAATAACCGGAAAATAAGGGTATTCTTCTGCATTTCGCCATTTATTCAGTAAATCATAAAGTGGTTCAACCGATTGAATCATTAGAAATTACCTCCCATTGTAAAGTAATGCCATCGCATTTAATCACTTACTCTCTGAAATTTCATAAATTTATTTGGATGAAATTTTTAAAATTCAGTATTAATTATTTCCATCTTCATCCTTTAACGCCTGTACAATAGCATCTGTTAACTCTTTCAAACTAATATCATTAAGATAATTATCCATAATCTGATGCATGTCAATTTTGGCTCCATATTTTTCTTCTACTGAGGTAATTACTTCTGCTAAAATCAACGAGTCAATCCCTAGCGAACGAATTGTCGCATCCCCACTTATTTGATCTACCTTTAATGATGTTTCTTCCATAATTATCAACAGAATGTCCGATTCCATTTTTTCGTTGCTCATTATCATAACCTCCTTTAAAGATGTTCATACTTAATTTCCTTCTCAATCCACCATAACTGGGAGAGCAACTCCCGTATCTTTCAGAGTTTTAGATGCTATCCCTTTAAATCTGATTTGGAGTGCACCATGTTCATCAAACAAGTAAATATCCAATTTTGGTATTTTATCGCTATCGTTTAAAGAACCGTTGAAGCATATTTTTGCCCACATTAATGAGGTACATGGTCCAAAAATATCTACCTCTTTTAATAAAAAGGGAAGCATTGGACTTAACTGACCTTTAAGACTTTGGATGGCATACAGAACTGCCCCCTGAAGTGTAGAATCTAATAAACTTGGGTGTAGGTAGAGGTTTCTTTCAGAACCAACGAGTTTTTTGGGGATCCCCACCTTTACAAAGATATCACTATTAAACTCGTAAATACCCAAAAGACCTTGTAGGCTTGAACCCAAATCCACTCCCCATTTTCGCAAAATGTCATAATACATACCTATATTTTGCTTTTGGGCATCTAGTTGAGTGTGAATTTTATCCAAATCATTAAACGTCTGTTCATGACGTTCTTTAAAAATTGCCACTCCTCGACAGTGTATAGTTGAAATCAGTCCTACACTACTGAAAATCTCAAAGTGGAACATGTGTTCTTTTTTAGGAACTATAGTAATATGAATATCCGAATGACTATTAACATGGAGAGGTTTTATCCAAATAACATTACGCAATGATAAGTAGTACCGTTCATCATGTATACTGGATGATAACTGTTCCAAAGCTGCACGAACCATTTCTAAATAGGCCATTCCAGGCAACACTTTATTACCATTAATTATGTGATCCCTCAAGAAAAATTCTTCACCAGACAATGTGGTATTAAATCGGTAATTTGTGAAATCTGAAACATTTTTATGAACTAGTGGATGAATAACATTTACGGGCGGGTCTTCTATTTTCTTCTTGTAACGCGAATCCAGAATCCAATAATGTTCTCGAGCAAAAGGATATGTAGGCAAGGAGATGCGTCGTGGTTTTATCCCCTCATATAGTCGGTTCCAGTCTACATTTAAACCTTGAACCCAAAGTTCTAGAAGGCGAACATATTTTTTTCGTCGCATCCAACGATGAATCGATTCATTCAGATCATCGTCGTCCGACAGCAAGCTTAGCATTTCGTTATTACGCTGCACCTGTCCCTGGTATAGATTAGGAATATCCTCCCTTCCCGCCATAAATGCGCTTAGTTTTTCTTTAAGCCCCTTGACGGAATCTGCCACAATGGCCAGTCTCTCTTCCATGGGCTCCCGCCCTACCTGTAACGTGAATGCAGCATCCGCCAATTGTTCTTCGCCAAGCACTCCTGTCTCTATGGCTTGAAGAAGTTGTCCAGCCTGCTCTTTGAGTCGGTCTTTATTTTTCGCCGACAACAAATATATTCCGGGATTATGCTGAGTGATGGAAGAAGTTACTACCTCCTCGTTACCGCCAATATATTCTTCCAGCACCAAGTGAGCATTCACACCCCCAAAGCCGAAAGAGCTGACTCCTGCTCGGCGAGGCAGCTCACGGCCGCTTGAGTCCCTCAACGCTTTCCATTCCCTATTTTCTTGGACGATATAGAAAGGACTACCTTGCAGTTCTATATAGGGATTGATATTCTCGCAGTGTAGACTTTTGACTAACGTTTTATGTCGCATCTGCAACAACACTTTGATGACTCCGGCTACTCCCGCTGCCAACTCAAGATGACCAATGTTACTTTTGACTGCTCCCAATCCACAACTTTCTTCCTCCACCTGTGAATCGCCAGTCTCTTCGTACAACTTCTGAAAAGCTGTCCGAAGCCCGTTAATCTCGACCGGATCTCCAAGCTTTGTGCCAGTACCATGAGTTTCAATGTAAGTGACGGTCCTCGGATCAACACCAGCTTTACGGTAAGCATCTATCAGCAAGTCGGCTTGCGCTTTAGAATTTGGTGCCGTCAAGGAATTAGAACGACCGCCATGGTTTACTGAGGTTCCTCGAATCACAGCATAAATATGGTCACCGTCTCGTTCTGCTGCGCTTAGTCGTTTGAGAAAGAGCATGCCCACTCCCTCGCCACGCACATACCCATTTGCCTCACCGGAGAATGTCTTACATCTTCCATCGGGACATAACATCCCTGCTTTGGCGAAGCTAACCGATATCAACGGATCGACAAGCGTGTTTACCCCTCCAGCGATCGCCATCTCACAACTCCCATCTTGAATTGCTGAGACCGCTCGATGAATAGCAACCAGAGAACTGGAGCAAGCTGTTTCGATAGGCTCACTGGGACCATGAATATTAAGAAAATAACTCATCCGATTAGGCCCAATTGATGGAACTGTTCCGGTTACTGAGTAGCTTTTCACTCCAAACTTGACTGAGCGATGAATGAGATCATAGTATCCACTACTTGTCGTACCCACATAGATTGCCGTATTTGTATCCGAAAGAGTTTGTGCAGAATAACCCGCATCTTCGATTACTTTCCATACATACGTCATAAGTAGACGTTGCTGAGGATCCATACATTCCGCTTCTTTAGGAGAGATCCCAAAAAAGAGAGGATCAAACTCGTCAATTGAATCTAAAAATCCTCCCCATTTAATTTTCGCATCGCTATTCCACCAATCAAAGCGATTCTCGGGCTCTTCTTCAATGCAATCTCTACCTTTCAATAAGTTGAGCCAAAACTCATCTATATCCTGTGCTAATGGAAACTTTCCACTCAAGCCAACAATAGCAATAGGCTCTATAATACTTGGAGACTTAACTTCTACAGCATCGTTTGCCCTCTTTTTGGTAAAATATCTGGATTTTATCTCCTTAGGTTCTATTAACTCTTCACCGCTTACATACTCAAGACCGCTATGATTATTAATTCCTTCGGTATTATGAACATGAAGATCATAATAAACAGATAGCCTTCCGAAATATTCGGAAACTAAATATTTAGTCAAACTCTGTAAAGAAGAATATTCAAAAAAGACTGCTGGCGTGAGTTCCAACTGGTACTTACTGTTTAATTGATGGGTTAACTGGGTGAACAAAAATGAATCGAATCCAAACTCACTTAATTCAAAATTACCTGACAGTAATTTTTTGTCTACTTTAAGTAGATTTGAGGCTATTTCCTTCAAATCTTCCTCGAACATAATGGTCAGATTTCCAACAGCCGATTTATTTGAAGAGCTACCCATGGGCTGTCTTCCTCCCATTAAACTCAATAGCTTGAGTTCTGCGGCAGCCTTTTCTACACTGATTTTATTCTCCCGCAATTCACTCACCAAATTATGAATTTTTTCTTTCAATTTCCCCACCATCCTTTACATATAATTCATAATCTGCAACAACTCATCCTCCGTAATCTCCCCTTTATAGATCTGGTCGGTGAGAAAAAGACATACGCTTTCCAAATTTGGATTAGAACTCTCCTGAAGATCAAGTACTGGGAACGATGAATGTGAATCATCAGACTGCAGAAGTATTTGTTTGATCATTCCAATCGAGCCTTCTGCAACTAGCAACCGCGACACTCCTGTCTCCATTGCCCCGTAAAAAAGAGAAATACCTGCTTGGGTTGATATGGGATTCATACCCGCTTTTTGAGCCAGGATACGGACATCGGCTTCACTGGGCTTCATCCCTCCCTCCTCCCAGAGCGGCCAGCAAATGGATACCGTCCTCCCGCTACCTACGCCTGAAGTTACCGCCTCCCTGCGGTAGTCTGCATAGGCGTCCATAAAAGCATTAGCTGCCGCGTAATCCGCCTGCCCGGCGTTTCCTACAATTCCGGCCCATGAAGATAACAGCACAAAGAAATCCAGCGGCATACTCCTACTTGCCTTATCCAAATTAACTAGTCCTTTTACTTTTGGATTCAGCACTTCTCGGAATTCCTCCGAGGTTTTGTTCATCAACATTCGATCCCGTATGACTCCTGCACCGTGTATAATTCCATGCAGTTCCCCGTGTTCCCCCGCGATTCCTTTGATTAGTCGGTCCACCTGCTTTTTTTCGGTCATATCCGTTTGCCGGTATTCCACCTGAGCCCCTGTACGATTCAGCTCATCCATGAAGTCCTGCATATTCTTTTCCAGTGCGGATCTCCCTGTCAATACGATTCTCGCCCCTTGCACTTGGTGTACAATTTCACGTGCAAATATGCGTCCCAACTCACCGCCGCCGCCTGTGATTAAATAGACACCATTCTCTCTCCATGGGAGTGAAGCTGACTCTGGAAACCGCGGGGCTTCTGTCCAGTTTATAACTTTTCGTTTGCCTTCCGAATAACGAACATGCTCTGCTCTCATATGACTTTCGGCCTTCAATTTTTCTGAAATGCTTACCGGATCGTCCTCTCGCTCTAATTCCAAGAGTTGGACAGTCAGTCGAGAATCCTCCGCACGCGCACATCTTAACAGACCGAGAAGCCCTGCTAATAGCTGCCGCTCTCCCTCAGGCCATATCACCAGTTGAACAAGCACTTTCTGTTCCTCTGGGGAACGAAGAATCTCCTGCATTTCTTTCATAATCCGAAGGGCATGGGATTCGTATCGCTCCGCGATCCCTCCTCTTCGTCCCGAAAGAACGAGGCCGTGAATTCCATTGTTTTTCCGCTGAATTTCCTCAAGAGACACGTCTGAAGGTTCGCACATTATCAGCATATGGCGGGAGAAACTCTCATGTAGCTCCAAGGCCTTTGGTGCAGCTTCTTCCTTCCACACCGGATGATAGATCGCCTCTCCTACTGGCTCGGGTTCTTGCACCGGTACTGACCAGTCAGATTGGATTGATTCTATCACCCGAAGAAGTACACCTGTCATCGTCACACAAATGCGCCCATCCTCGTCTATCAAATCCATATCTAGTTGCCATTGTTTCTCAGTCATTGATCCATTCTTACTTGGATACACAAAGGCCCACATTGTTGAGGAGCAAGGTCTTGTCACATGAAGTTTTTCCATTGTAAATGGAAGCATCGGAGCGACTATCTTATCGCCAAAAGTCTTCGGAAAGAATCCGATTGCAGCCTGTAAGGCCGCATCCAAGATTGTTGGGTGAAGTATATACTGATTAACACCTTCGAACAACAACTCCGACAAAGATATTTTCGCTAGAACTTCCTTATCTCCAACGTATACTCTTTCGATTCCTTGCATTTGAGGGCCGTAGGTCATTCCAAGTGCATCTAGCATTTCATAACAAACCTCAGCTGACAAAACGGATTCACTACAGCGATTCTGCATTGCAGCAAGATCGATTAAGGGCATCTCAGAACGTTTATCCAACCACGCCGTACCTTCACAGTGAGTCCTCGAAACACCATCCTCTGTTTCAGTAAATAACTCACAATGAATTTCTCCATCAACTTTTGGCATAAGGCGTATATGAAGCGTTACTTCAGCCTCTCCAATAGATAATGGCCGAATCCATACAAAATCCTTAAACTGAATCGTCGAAATTTCATCATCACCAAGTTCCAAGGCGTGTACTAATGAATTCAAAACCATTTCAAGATAAGTTACGGCTGGCAGTACCTTATTCCCCTTAACCCTGTGGTCACACAGGAAAAATTCGGTGCCCATGAAGACTGAACTGTACCTTTGTTCAGTAAAAGTTGAAGTGTTCAAATGGACAAGCGGGTGGATTATTCCAACTATATTCTTCACATATTCTTCTTTATCAACAACCTTTCGTCCATCAGATGCCGACATCCAATAATGTTCTCGAGCAAAAGGATATGTAGGCAAGGAGATGCGCCGTGGTTTTATCCCCTCATATAGTCGGTTCCAGTCTACATTTAAACCTTGAACCCAAAGTTCTAGAAGGCGAACATATTTTTTTCGTCGCATCCAACGATGAATCGATTCATTCAGATCATCGTCGTCCGACAGCAAGCTTAGCATTTTGTTATTACGCTGCACCTGTCCCTGGTATAGATTAGGAATATCCTCCCTTCCCGCCATAAATGCGCTTAGTTTTTCTTTAAGCCCCTTGACGGAATCTGCCACAATGGCCAGTCTCTCTTCCATGGGCTCCCGCCCTACCTGTAACGTGAATGCAGCATCCGCCAATTGTTCTTCGCCAAGCACTCCTGTCTCTATGGCTTGAAGAAGTTGTCCAGCCTGCTCTTTGAGTCGGTCTTTATTTTTCGCCGACAACAAATATATTCCGGGATTATGCTGAGTGATGGAAGAAGTTACTACCTCCTCGTTACCGCCAATATATTCTTCCAGCACCAAGTGAGCATTCACACCCCCAAAGCCGAAAGAGCTGACTCCTGCTCGGCGAGGCAGCTCACGGCCGCTTGAGTCCCTCAACGCTTTCCATTCCCTATTTTCTTGGACGATATAGAAAGGACTACCTTGCAGTTCTATATAGGGATTGATATTCTCGCAGTGTAGACTTTTGACTAACGTTTTATGTCGCATCTGCAACAACACTTTGATGACTCCGGCTACTCCCGCTGCCAACTCAAGATGACCAATGTTACTTTTGACTGCTCCCAATCCACAACTTTCTTCCTCCACCTGTGAATCGCCAGTCTCTTCGTACAACTTCTGAAAAGCTGTCCGAAGCCCGTTAATCTCGACCGGATCTCCAAGCTTTGTGCCAGTACCATGAGTTTCAATGTAAGTGACGGTCCTCGGATCAACACCAGCTTTACGGTAAGCATCTATCAGCAAGTCGGCTTGCGCTTTAGAATTTGGTGCCGTCAAGGAATTAGAACGACCGCCATGGTTTACTGAGGTTCCTCGAATCACAGCATAAATATGGTCACCGTCTCGTTCTGCTGCGCTTAGTCGTTTGAGAAAGAGCATGCCCACTCCCTCGCCACGCACATACCCATTTGCCTCACCGGAGAATGTCTTACATCTTCCATCGGGACATAACATCCCTGCTTTGGCGAAGCTAACCGATATCAACGGATCGACAAGCGTGTTTACCCCTCCAGCGATCGCCATCTCACAACTCCCATCTTGAATTGCTGAGACCGCTCGATGAATAGCAACCAGAGAACTGGAGCAAGCTGTTTCGATAGGCTCACTGGGACCATGAATATTAAGAAAATAACTCATCCGATTAGGCCCAATTGATGGAACTGTTCCGGTAGAAGTATGTCCATCAAGAGTAACATCAGCCTGTTGAATCCGTTTAGAGTAACCTCCCTCTGCAGTGCCAACGAGAATTCCCATTCTGGTTCCAGAAAGGGTTTGTGCAGAATAACCCGCATCTTCAATTACTTTCCATACATAAGTCATAAGTAGACGTTGTTGAGGATCCATACATTCCGCTTCTTTGGGTGAGATCCCAAAAAAGAAAGGATCAAACTCATCAATTGTCTCCAGAAATCCCCCCCATTCTACGTTCGTCTTATGTTTATTGTTTCTTGGCTTATCTGCATAAGCCAACCATTCCTTGCGATTAGCCGGAACTTTTGAAATACAATCCCTTCCATTTATCAAATTATTCCAATAATCATCAGTGTCTTTCGCCATAGGGAATACACCACTTACTCCCACTATGGCAATAGGCTCGGCTGCCACCAAAGTCGAATTCATTTCCGATTTCTTTGGAGCTTCAAACCATATACTCTGCTGGTGAGTCACTTGATTATCCTTAACATCGTAGGTATCTTCTATAGGAGATGTATATGCATGTGCTTCTCCACTTCCATATTTATCAACCAATTTATTCCTGTATTCCTTTGCTAGATATTCGACCAGTCGTTGCAAGGTCGTATATTCGAAGAAATGAGCAGGCGTCAGCTTCAGGTCGAATTGATCATTCAGTAAATCTGCAAATTCAACGAGCATAATTGAATCAAAACCATAACCGCTGAGCTCAGTATAACCGTCCAAGAGCTCCGGCTTAAGCTTTAATAGAAGTGCGGCTGATTTCTTTATATCCTGCAGCAGCATATCGATATGGATACTCGGCTCACCCTCCTGAAGACTTGCTATAGAAGCACCTCTAACATCATTAGGGTCTGTTGCATAGGACCACAGAAGAGTTTGTTTGATCATTCCAATCGAGCCTTCTGCAACTAGCAACCGCGACACTCCTGTCTCCATTGCCCCGTAAAAAAGAGAAATACCTGCTTGGGTTGATATGGGATTCATACCCGTTTTTTGAGCCAGGATACGGACATCGGCTTCACTGGGCTTCATCCCTCCCTCCTCCCAGAGCGGCCAGCAAATGGATACCGTCCTCCCGCTACCTACGCCTGAAGTTACCGCCTCCCTGCGGTAGTCTGCATAGGCGTCCATAAAAGCATTAGCTGCCGCGTAATCCGCCTGCCCGGCGTTTCCTACAATTCCGGCCCATGAAGATAACAGCACAAAGAAATCCAGCGGCATACTCCTACTTGCCTTATCCAAATTAACTAGTCCTTTTACTTTTGGATTCAGCACTTCTCGGAATTCCTCCGAGGTTTTGTTCATCAACATTCGATCCCGTATGACTCCTGCACCGTGTATAATTCCATGCAGTTCCCCGTGTTCCCCCGCGATTCCTTTGATTAGTCGGTCCACCTGCTTTTTTTCGGTCATATCCGTTTGCCGGTATTCCACCTGAGCCCCTGTACGATTCAGCTCATCCATGAAGTCCTGCATATTCTTTTCCAGTGCGGATCTCCCTGTCAATACGATTCTCGCCCCTTGCACTTGGTGTACAATTTCACGTGCAAATATGCGTCCCAACTCACCGCCGCCGCCTGTGATTAAATAGACACCATTCTCTCTCCATGGGAGTGAAGCTGACTCTGGAAACCGCGGGGCTTCTGTCCAGTTTATAACTTTTCGTTTGCCTTCCGAATAACGAACATGCTCTGCTCTCATATGACTTTCGGCCTTCAATTTTTCTGAAATGCTTACCGGATCGTCCTCTCGCTCTAATTCCAAGAGTTGGACAGTCAGTCGAGAATCCTCCGCACGCGCACATCTTAACAGACCGAGAAGCCCTGCTAATAGCTGCCGCTCTCCCTCAGGCCATATCACCAGTTGAACAAGCACTTTCTGTTCCTCTGGGGAACGAAGAATCTCCTGCATTTCTTTCATAATCCGAAGGGCATGGGATTCGTATCGCTCCGCGATCCCTCCTCTTCGTCCCGAAAGAACGAGGCCGTGAATTCCATTGTTTTTCCGCTGAATTTCCTCAAGAGACACGTCTGAAGGTTCGCACATTATCAGCATATGGCGGGAGAAACTCTCATGTAGCTCCAAGGCCTTTGGTGCAGCTTCTTCCTTCCACACCGGATGATAGATCGCCTCTCCTACTGGCTCGGGTTCTTGCACCGGTACTGACCGGTCAGATTGGATTGATTCTATCACCCGAAGAAGTACACCTGTCATCGTCACACAAGTGTGCCCATGCTCGTCGTAAAGAGTAATATTAAATTCTTTCATCTTTTCATCCCGGTTCTCATGTTCCACACGGGAGACCAGCGCCCACATGGTATGGGAACAAGGAGATAATACTTCCAGTCTCTGTAACGCGAAAGGTACCATTGTTTTCAGTTCAGTTGATAAATTATGACCCAGCATAAGACCTAAAGTTGTCTGCAGCGCAGCATCCATGATTCCGGGATGTAGCATGTACTCTGAACCAATATCAAAAACTTTCTTTGGCAGAGTCAACTTACCCAGTGCTTCGTTCTCCCCTACAAAAATAACTTCGAGTCCCCGAAAAACAGGGCCATATCGCAAATCGGCATTCTCCAATTTTTCATAACCCTGACTCGAAGAAATTACAAACTTATCGCAACGTTCTTTAGCTGCGGCCAAATCCCATACTTGGGCTCGACGCGTATTAATGGAAACGAACGCTGTTCCTTGACAATGAACAAGAAGCTCACCGTCCGATGAATTACCATAAATTTCAAAATCGATATTGCCCTTTTCCTCCTGCATCAATCGGATATGTAGCTCCTCATTCCGATCATCAATCGAAAACGGACGTAACCACACCACATTTTTTAGACAAATGACAGATTCCATTTTGTGTTTTACTTCAAATATTAGTTCGATGGCTGCACGAATCATTTCCAAATACGCCACTCCCGGTAATACTCGCTGGCCCTTAACCACATGATCTCGCAAGAAAAATTCGTTGCCCGTGAATATCGAAGAGAACCGCTGCTCGCTCAAGGTCGATGTATTCCGATGCAGTAAAGGATGAAGCATCTCATTCGTTTCGAGATATGTCCTGCTCGAAACATCTCTTTTTCCTACCGCCTCTTGTACCCAATAACGCTCCTTGGCAAACGGATATACCGGTAGGGGCGCACGGAAATGTTTTTCGTTTCTGAATAGTTCATCAAAATCCAGCTCATATCCTGTCGTGAATAGTTTTGCTGCGACGACCAGGTTTTCCAAATATTCTTGTGTCTGGCACCCCTGATTACATTTCCGAAGGCATTGGTTACCTCGATTGATCAAGGCTTTCTCCTTCTGTACCGGTTGCGCATTGTCCTGAATTTCCCCAATATAAACGTTAGCTGCTTCCCCCTGGTCCAGCCAATCCTCCAATACCTGTTGCAAGTCCTCACGGTCACGGACTACACAAGCCATACGGTGATTCCAATGCTTCCTTCCCTTTAACAAAGTAAAGCTCATATTAGCGCAAGAAATCTTAGACTCTTGCTTAACGTAGGTAATCAATCGTTTGGCCTGCTCTCTCAATTGAACGGCTGTACGGGCGGACAATACGATCAAATATCCTGGCTTTTCTGCGGGGTCTGTCTCTCGTCGCGGAGCTTCCTCGATAACCAGGTGTGCGTTTGTCCCGCTAAATCCGAAAGAGCTCACCGCAGCAATCCGTTTGTTACCTTCCTCGATCTCCCAATCCTTCAGACGGGTATTTACATAAAAAGGGCTTCCTTTAAACGTAATGTTTGGATTCTCCACACGGTAGTGGAGAGATGGCGGAATCTGATTGTGTTTCAGGGAAAGTAAAATTTTCAGCACACCCGCAACGCCCGCTGCCGTTACTGTATGTCCGAGGTTCGTTTTGATAGAACCTATCGCACAGTATTCCGTTTCACCAGTATATTTTCGAAACGAACGAGTCAACGCCTCAAATTCGATTGGGTCCCCCAGCTTGGTGCCAGTTCCGTGCGCCTCCACCACTTGGATCTTGCCAGGATCAATGTGGAAATCCTCATAGACTTGGCACTCCAGACGCTCTTGGGAGTTAGAACTCGGTGCGGTAATACCGTTGGTTTTTCCGTCTTGGTTAATACCAGAGCCCCGAATAACTCCGTGAATGTGGTCACCGTCCGCTAAAGCGTCCTGTAGGCGCTTGAGGACAACGACACCGACGCCTTCTCCGAATACGAAACCATCGGCGCTTTCATCAAATGCGTGGCAATGGCCTTTTGGGGACAACATGCCTGCCTTCTCGGCACTCATGATAAATTCGGGTGTAGTTCGGATCGTTACACCACCCGCAAGTGCCATTTCTGTCTCTTTCGACCACAGGCTCTGGCATGCCAGATGTATGGCTACCAAAGAGCTGGAACATGCCGTATCAACCGTGACCGCCGGCCCTTGAAGGTTGAGATAGTACGCAATGCGTGCCGGAATAATGGAACTGGCTCGTCCCCACATAGATTGAGCGGGAGCATGATCTCCATATAAATGGTGGTAATCTCCCTCTTGGCAACCAACATAAACTCCACATCGCTTTTCGTCCATATTACTGCCGGCGTAACCCGCATCTTCAAGCGCCTTCCACGATTCCTCCAGAAAAACCCTCTGCTGAGGATCCATGTATGAGGCCTCTACTCCCGAAATACTGAAAAACATCGGATCGAAACAATCAACATCCTCCAAAAAGCTGCCATGATTGCAATAATTCTTTCGATCAACTCCCCCCTCGGTATAGCGCTTCGATAAATCCCAGCGGGTTATCTCCTCAACCAAATCATCCCCTGATACAAGGTGTTCCCAAAGATTTTGCAGATCCTGGGACTTCGCAAATCGCCCACTCATACCAATAATGGCGATTGGTCCTTTTTCAAAGACTCCATAGTTCAGAGAGTTTTCCTGTTTCCCTACAGGCTGTTTCTTGCTTAGTTCCTCACTCTCCCGTTTGATTTCATGTGTTGAGGTCTGGACCTTCTCTACATGTGTATTGTCTACGATTCTCTTATGACAAGTTTGCATAATATGATCTGCAAGTTGATTAACAGTACTGTAATTGAAGATGTCTGTGGTTCTAAGCTCAATGGATAAGAACCGATTTAGACTCTGCACAAGACGAACACCAGTAATAGAATCTAGACCATAATCAGAAAAAGCTTCATCCGGATCAACTAAGGAAGCATCCACTTTTAACAATTCGCAAAGCTTCTCAATAACTGTCTCTTTCACATAATTGGTCAAGTTACGGTACTCCACTTCCTGTGTTGTTGGCGCTGTAGGGATGGGATTAACTGCTATGGCCCTATCGGTGGCTTCAAAGATATCGAAAGACTGTTCGGTAAAGGAACGTGCTTCTTTTATCCAACCGTCGCTTTCCGTTACAATAATTTGCTGTCCGCCTTCGTTTGGTTCTGCTACGACAAAGAACACCGAGCGGAAGCCTTCTGCTGTCAAAACCGTTTCCCAATTTTCAAGAGAAAGACATGGGCACCCCGTTAATCGTAAATCAGTATCCTCGGCCAGCCACCACCCCTCTAGTAGGCCGAATGTTACGTGATTAAATATAGTATTTTCTGTGATCTCGTTAAGAATCAGTAATCCATTGGTTTTCAATGCAGCCTTAGCATGGCCTAAAGTACGGCGAATGTTTCGTGTGGCATGCAGGACGTTCGCTGCAATCACCAGATCATAGCTTCCTCTCTCGATTCCTTGGCCGTCATATGCCTCTTCTGCATTCAAGATTTGATAGCTTAGATACGGGTGCTGCCATCCAAATTCATCCTTCGCATGCATTAAAAATGCTTTCGACATATCGGTATAGGTGTATTCAACGATATTCTTCCGGTATGGGCCTAACCTTGCCAAAACGGAAGCCGTAGTCCCCCCCGTTCCAGCGCCCACTTCAAGGATCCGTATACCGGTATGCTTGTCCATTTGGATCCGTTCCCTCAGGTATGCCTCCACCGTATCAGCCAAGGTTTCATTGTAGAAGTCGGCAGTCGGATTTTGCTTATATATTCCTTCCACCAAATCTATTGATCCATCTGGGAATATCACCTCCGTTGCCTGCACTGCACCCGTTAATATATCCGGGATAGCGCGCAGTGTCATTTCCGCAAGGAGTGTCCGCGCCCGTGTGTCTGAATCCTCCATCCAGGAAACCTTGTGTTCCTCCCACTCTTTCCATATCACATTCAAATCAGGCACGTCCCAGTTCCCAAGCCAGTATGTCGTTCCATCAAATGTGAGATACTCTTTCTTTTCCAGAAAAGATAGGCTTTCGGTGAGCCACTTCCCATAAAAATGATCCTGACGTCCTAGCTGTACTCGCAGTTCTTCAACAGTTCCAGTAGACTTACCGAATAATCCGGCTGCATGCATCTGCCCCCAAAGGAGTTTGCACAGAAAATTCTCCATTTCGAACATTCTCCTCCCAAATCTTCCTATGATTCATTATTTACTCGGCAGGAAAAGCGACAAATTCTGCTGGGTAAACTATCTGGTCGCGAAATTCAGAAACAAACAATGCCACCATTTGTCTTATGCTGGGAAATCCATTTACATGATCAAGAGCACATCTATATACTACGCCGAATTGCCAACTAATCTTATTGCAGAGCTGTTCAAATAGGAATCGATCAAATCCATACTCATTTATTTTCGTATCGGGATCCAAATCACTCGGATGAACATTTAGACATGATGCTACAGCTTGAACAAAGTCTACTTCTATCCGCTTAAGCCACTCCTTCTCATAAGAATCATTCACGGGTGGAATAAGTATTGCGTGATGCTCTACTATCCCCTTTTTAAAGCTTCTTTTCGGAAGCATTTCGCGTATGTTCTGAATATGTGAATAAAGTGCACCTGTATTCATCACTGTCATTTCATCAGTCATTCCGTCCGACGCTTCCTGCACTTGATTCCGACTTTGGTTGACTAACACGTCATCCTTAAAAGGTGAGAACCCAGATGATTCCACAGAACACCAATACTGATTTCCGCCGAAGGGATACGTTGGAAGTGGTACCCTTCTTCTTCTTTCTTTATGCAGTCGCTCCCAATTCAACTCAAATCCTTTAGTCCAAAGTTCGGCTATTTTCTCGAGATTCTTTTTCTCAACCCATAACTCCACCAACTCCGACCAGGTTTCATCCCCGGAAACAAGATATATCAATTCTTTGTTTCTTTTGATATTTCCCTGATAAAGACTAATGCCGTCTTCTCTGTGTTCTACCCAATCAAGAAGAAGTCTCTCAAGGGTACTAACCGACTTCGCTACAATAGCTAAACGTTCATCCATAGCTTCCCGTCCAACTTGGTAGGTATATGCAACGTCTGATAGATTTTGATCTGTAACATCACCTATTCTGATAGCATGCTGCAATCTCCGTGCTTGTTGAACAAGTTGCTCATTGTTTCGCGCGGAGAGAACTAGGAGTACAGACTCTTGCGATTCCTTCAGATCATTTTCGATATTTCCCTTTTCCGAAGGAAATTCTTCAATGATTAAATGGGCATTCGCACCACCAGCGCCGAATGACGATATCCCTGCAATCCGGGGATATTCTTGTATTCTGCCACCCAGTTCCACCATAGGTCTCTTCCACTCTGATAATTCCTGCTGCACTATGAAAGGAGATGAGTCAAAATCAATATAGGGGTTTAGTCTTGAGGAATGCAGGGAAGGAACTAAAAGTTTATACTTCAGCTGCAATAATATTTTGGTAAGACCTGCTATGCCCGCTGCACCTTCACTATGCCCTATATTTGACTTAACAGAACCCAATGCACAAAATTGTTTATCCAAAGTGTCTTTCTCAAATGAACGAGACAATCCCCTGATTTCAATAGGATCTCCAAGTGCAGTTCCTGTACCATGTGCCTCAATGTAGCTTACCATTCGTGGATGAACACCAGCCCTATTAAGCGCATCGGAAATCACCTCACTCTGCGCTACAGGATTGGGAACCGTATATCCACTTGTTTTCCCACCAGCATTGATCGTGCTTCCTTTTATAACACCATAAATGTGGTCTCCATCCCGAATTGCTTTTTCTAACGGTTTAAGAACAACGGCACCGACACCTTCCCCATCCACGAAGCCGTTGGCATTCTCTCCAAAGGATTTGCAAGTGTTGCTCTCGGACAGCATCGTCAACTCGGATAGCCTGATTAAGTGCTGCGGACTCAAAATCAGGCTAACCCCACCAGCGACCGCACAATCACAGCCTCCATTCGACAAGCTTTCGACTGCCAAATGAATGGCGGTTAATGAGGAGGAGCAGGCGGTGTCAACAGCGATACTTGGCCCTTGAAAATCAAGTGAATAAGAAACTCTGTTGGCTATGGACCAATACCTGGATCCAGTCGGATAGTATCCGTTCATAATTCCCACGAATACTCCTACCTTTTTGTTATTACTGAGTGTAGAGGGAGTGTAACCTGCATCTTGTATGCTCTCATATGCCACTTCAAGAAATTGCCGCTCTTGGGGATCTATCTGCTCCGCCTCGGCAGGCGAAACTTGAAAGAAAAGAGCATCAAACCTGTTAATGTCTGAGATAAAACCTCCCCATTTGCTATATGAGCTGCCTTCCTTGCCTTTCTCCGGATCATAGTAATTTTTCCAATTCCAACGTTCAAATGGAATTTCCGTAATGACATTTCTGCCTTGCTTTAGAATATCCCAAAATTCTTCCATATTCTCTGCTTGCGGATACCGTCCGGCCAAGCCTATAATGGCAACTTGTTGGCTTTTATTGTTGCAAACAGCAGGATTTCCCGACATTCCACCTATCGCTCGACTGTTAAACCAACGAGATCGATGAGTGGCCTTTTTCGAAGGAAGAACAACAGAATGGAACGAATCCTGCTTGTTGGAGGCAATATGTCCGATCTCTGTTTCGATCTTTGAGAAAAACTCTAGAAGCACATCCTTCTTTGCCTGAACTAGATAACTCGCAAGCTGATCAATAGTTTGATATTCAAATAGAAGTGTCTTGCTTAACACACCAAAAGCTTTCTGAAGTTCGTTCGTTAATTGAATTATTAGAATAGAATCAATACCATAGTGCTCCCAGGATTTTAATGGATCCATCGAGTCTTCGGAAAGTTGCAAGGATTCCGCCATGAGACGAATCAAATACCTTCTGCACTTATCCAATATGTGTTTTGCGTTCTCAAAGTAAAAAGCATCTGATTTGGTATCGCAATTTACGAGTTTGGCGGCGTCAAGCTCATTTCCAGTTAGCGAGAACGATGCCCCAATATTAGTCTTAGTAACTCGGATACGCCCATCACTTCGAGCTACGATCACATGTTGTCCTTCACGACCCGGCCCACTATTTGGGAACCTGACTGATTGCCATCCCTTTTCCTCCAAAACCGATTTCCATGACAGAGAAGAAAGACATGGGCATCCCGGTAATCGTAAATCAGTATCCTCGGCCAGCCACCACCCCTCCAGTAGGCCGAATGTTACGTGATTAAATATGGTATTTTCTGTGATCTCGTTAAGAATCAGTAATCCATTGGTTTTCAATGCAGCCTTAGCATGGCCTAAAGTACGACGAATGTTTCGTGTGGCATGCAGGACGTTCGCTGCAATCACCAGATCATAGCTTCCTCTCTCGATTCCTTGGCCGTCATATGCCTCTTCTGCATTCAAGATTTGATAGCTTAGATACGGGTGCCGCGATCCAAATTCATCCTTCGCATGCATTAAAAATGCTTTCGACATATCGGTATAGGTGTATTCAACGATATTCTTCCGGTATAGGCCTAACCTTGCCAAAACGGAAGCCGTAGTCCCCCCCGTTCCAGCGCCCACTTCAAGGATCCGTATACCGGTATGCTTGTCCATTTGGATCCGTTCCCTCAGGTATGCCTCCACCGTATCAGCCAAGGTTTCATTGTAGAAGTCAGCAGTCGGATTTTGCTTATATATACCTTCCACCAAATCTATTGATCCATCCGGGAATATCACCTCCGTTGCCTGCACTGCACCCGCTAATATATCCGGGATAGCGCGCAGTGTCATTTCCGCAAGGAGTGTCCGCGCCCTTGTGTCTGAATCCTCCATCCAGGAAACCTTGTGTTCCTCCCACTCTTTCCATATCATATTCAGATCAGGCACGTCCCGGTTCCCAAGCCAGTATGTCGTTCCATCGAATGTGAGATACTCTTTCTTTTCCAGAAAAGATAGGCTTTCGGTGAGCCACTTCCCATAAAAATGATCCTGACGTCCTAGCTGTACTCGCAGTTCTTCAACAGTTCCACTAGACTTACCGAATAATCCGGCTGCATGCATCTGCCCCCAAAGGAGTTTGCACAGAATATCCTCCATTATTAGTGAAGCAAGGAATGGTACATGTTCTCTCTCATCCGGAGTTGAAGCACTAACCTCTAACAAGCAAGAAGGGGCCTCAGCATTTTGAATCAAACTTTCGTGCACTTCCAACTCATCCAGTATTCTCTGCTTAGTTATTTTGATAAAAGCGGTTTGTTGGAACGTTCCTGTTAATAGCTCGTTCAAGGCCTTCATACCTTCCTCAGGCTCGATTGATCCGAACCCGGCCTGAGTCATGCGCTTACGATAATCTTTAGAGGAGACAATGCCCACACTGCCCCAGAAACCCCAATTAATCACCTTCACCGGGCAAGACCATAATTGACCCAACCATTGAGCAAACGCATCTTTAAACGTGCATCCTGAAACATAGTTGCTTTGACCAGGGTTATATAAAAACGAATTAATTGAAGAAAAGAACAGAACAAAATCAAGGGGCTCGTTGCCAAAAACCTGCGCAAGCCGTACACTCGTATCTACTTTCGCCGCTAGAGAGGATTGAAATCTCTCCTCGTCCATAAGCGCCAAGCTCTGATCAAGCATCACAATCGCTGAATGGACAACTCCGTGAACCCTGCCAAAGTTACGACGAATTTCAGCATATGCCTGACGCAATTCTTCTGCGTCAGTTGCATCGGCTTTTAAATATAGAGGCTTTGGCCCCAACTTTCCCAGTCGCTCTTGTTTATTGCGAATCTCTTCACTTTCTTCACGACGTCCTATCCAAATTACTTGTGCACCATATTTTCGGATAACCGATTCCGACCATGCCTCTCCTATGCCACCTGCGCCGCCAATCACCACATAAACGCCGGCATCCCGGTATACATGACGATCCTGCACTCCAGCTATTGTAGATGACACTGAAACCAGATGTCGGCGGTGCCATTCTCCCCTACGGATTCCCCATAAGCCTGTCTCCTTTTTCATTAAATTGTCCATTTCTTCAGCAGGCCACGACTCACCATATTCCAAATCCAGGATCCATACTTTCCAGTCCGGATATTCCTTAGCCATTGAACCGGCAAATCCATGCATTGAAGCATGAGTAGGATGAATGGCATCCTCCGGTTGAATTTGCTGGGATTGTGTCGTGATCACAACCCATTCTAATTCCTTCGACTCATATCCCAGTTGAAGCAGAGCTTTCACGGTGCGAAATAGCTGAACAACGCCGACACCTTGATCCTCGATTATATTTTCAAACCTTCCGGTATGCAGGCCCTCAGTTGGTGCCACCCACATCAAACGGGAAATTGACTTTTCCCCTTCCAGCCGTCCAACTATCTCATTAACTGTTGCATGCTGTCCTAACTCTAATATCTCTATATATGGTTCGTTTCGACGAACTTCCTCCTGCTGTTCAGGAGTCCCGCCGATCATAACTTTACGGACAGTTTGTACAGTATTTATGGGTTGTTTTTCAAAAGTTACGGCATCCCACACCGGAACTAATGTATAAGCTTGGCCTGTATCATTATTCTCATCAGCAGAGATCTCCTCTAGTTTGTAGCCACTTTCTTCACTCTGACGGAGAACCAGTCCTTTTATTCGAAGACAAACGCGTCCCTCACCATTACATAGTTCCAAATCATATTTCCGTGTTTTCACAGTCGTGTTGTCAAACATGTTGCTAGCTGTCATGAATACCCACATCGATGATTCGCAAGGTCCCAACCACTCCAATTCCTCAAGAACAAAAGGTAACATTGGCGAAGAGCCTTCACTATTTCCCGTAAATCCGGTGGACGCCTGCAGAGCACTGTCCAACAGGCTTGGATGAAGACGAAATCCAGATTCGCTTGCAAGGCCAGCCTTTGAAAAAACTAATTTTGCAAGCACGTCTTCACGACCTACAAATAGCTTTTGGACACCCTGAAATGTTTTTCCGTAAGAGAGGCCAGAATATTCGAAATTCCGATAAATCTGTTCCGAGGACATATCCCGTATAGAACATCGGGATCGAGCCTCTGCCAAGTCCCGTAACTGCCAACTATTCGAAGTAGGTACAATTCGAGCCGCACCTTGACAATGCACAAGCGGTGCACCACCAGGAGCTTCACTGTATATATCAAATCCGATCTTATCTGTCTCCACATTAAACAAGCGAATATGCAGTGGTATTTCATGACCTTCGAATACATAGGGTTGAAGCCATACAACATCATATAGCCGCACATCGGTAGCAGATTCTTCGTCAAGCTCGGTCGAAAGTTCGATGGCTGCACGAGCCATTTCCAAATACGCCACTCCCGGTAATACTCGCTGGCCCTTAACCACGTGATCTCGCAAGAAAAATTCGTTGCCCGTGAATAACGAAGAGAACCGCTGCTCGCTCAAGGTCGATGTATTCCGATGCAGTAAAGGATGAAGCATCTCATTCGTTTCGAGATATGTCCTGCTCGAAACATCTCTTTTTCCTACCGCCTCTTGTACCCAATAACGCTCCTTGGCAAACGGATATACCGGTAGGGGAACACGGAAATATTTTTCGTTTCTGAATAGTTCATCAAAATCCAGCTCATATCCTGTCGTGAATAGTTTTGCTGCGACGACCAGGTTTTCCAAATATTCTTGTGTCTGGCACCCCTGATTACATTTCCGAAGGCATTGGTTACCTCGATTGATCAAGGCTTCCTCCTTCTGTACCGGTTGCGCATTGTCCTGAATTTCCCCAATATAAACGTTAGCTGCTTCCCCCTGGTCCAGCCAATCCTCCAATACCTGTTGCAAGTCCTCACGGTCACGGACTACACAAGCCATACGGTGATTCCAATGCTTCCTTCCCTTTAACAAAGTAAAGCTCATATTAGCGCAAGAAATCTTAGACTCTTGCTTAACGTAGGTAATCAATCGTTTGGCCTGCTCTCTCAATTGAACGGCTGTACGGGCGGACAATACGATCAAATATCCTGGCTTTTCTGCGGGGGCTGTCTCTCGTCGCGGAGCTTCCTCGATAACCAGGTGTGCGTTTGTCCCGCTAAATCCGAAAGAGCTCACCGCAGCAATCCGTTTGTTACCTTCCTCGATCTCCCAATCCTTCAGACGGGTATTTACATAAAAAGGGCTTCCTTTAAACGTAATGTTTGGATTCTCCACACGGTAGTGGAGAGATGGCGGAATCTGATTGTGTTTCAGGGAAAGTAAAATTTTCAGCACACCCGCAACGCCCGCTGCCGTTACTGTATGTCCGAGGTTCGTTTTGATAGAACCTATCGCACAGTATTCCGTTTCACCAGTATATTTTCGAAACGAACGAGTCAACGCCTCAAATTCGATTGGGTCCCCCAGCTTGGTGCCAGTTCCGTGCGCCTCCACCACTTGGATCTTGCCAGGATCAATGTGGAAATCCTCATAGACTTGGCACTCCAGACGCTCTTGGGAGTTAGAACTCGGTGCGGTAATACCGTTGGTTTTTCCGTCTTGGTTAATACCAGAGCCCCGAATAACTCCGTGAATGTGGTCACCGTCCGCTAAAGCGTCCTGTAGGCGCTTGAGGACAACGACACCGACGCCTTCTCCGAATACGAAACCATCGGCGCTTTCATCAAATGCGTGGCAATGGCCTTTTGGGGACAACATGCCTGCCTTCTCGGCACTCATGATAAATTCGGGTGTAGTTCGGATCGTTACACCACCCGCAAGTGCCATTTCTGTCTCTTTCGACCACAGGCTCTGGCATGCCAGATGTATGGCTACCAAAGAGCTGGAACATGCCGTATCAACCGTGACCGCCGGCCCTTGAAGGTTGAGATAGTACGCAATGCGTGCCGGAATAATGGAACTGGCTCGTCCCCACATAGATTGAGCGGGAGCATGATCTCCATATAAATGGTGGTAATCTCCCTCTTGGCAACCAACATAAACTCCACATCGCTTTTCGTCCATATTACTGCCGGCGTAACCCGCATCTTCAAGCGCCTTCCACGATTCCTCCAGAAAAACCCTCTGCTGAGGATCCATGTATGAGGCCTCTACTCCCGAAATACTGAAAAACATCGGATCGAAACAATCAACATCCTCCAAAAAGCTGCCATGATTGCAATAATTCTTTCGATCAACTCCCCCCTCGGTATAGCGCTTCGATAAATCCCAGCGGGTTATCTCCTCAACCAAATCATCCCCTGATACAAGGTGTTCCCAAAGATTTTGCAGATCCTGGGACTTCGCAAATCGCCCACTCATACCAATAATGGCGATTGATTCTTTCCCTGAATCGACATTCTTAGACTCTGAACTACGTATACGGAACTTGGATTTTTCATCCTTTTCTTCGATTTTCAATAATTCAGGTAAAAAGGAATTAGAATCCGCCAATGGCTGAAGGGTTTCTGAGAATTTCTTTATAATATAAGCCGAAAGCTTATTCACTGAACTATAGTCGAACAAATCGGTTGTTCGCAGCTGGACCGAGAGTGTCTGATTGATCACTTTAACCAAATGAATACCCGTAATAGAATCTACTCCGTAGTCCATAAATGATTCCTCAGAATCAATTGAATCAACATCTACACTTAAAGATTCGGCTAATTTGAGAGTCACACTACGTTGTACAGCCTGCAAGAGTGATTTCTGCGCAATCCTTAATTTCTGGGATTCCACAACTGGTTCATTATTCAACGAAGACTCAATCGACTTATCCGATCCTCTTCGACGAAATACCAATTCTTTCAACCTGACAGCAAGATTTCCGTTATCATTGATTAAGCTGATATCAAATAACGGTGTTTCACCTTTGTCTCCTCCCTTTTTACCACTATGTCTTACCCAAGCCCACATATGAGAAGTACAGGGCTCGTAAACTTCCATTTCACGAAGAGAATAAGGAAGCATCGGATTGTTAATTACCGTTCCATCTTTCTCTATATTAAAAATCAAAACTGCCTGCAATGCCGAATCTATAAGTCCCGGCACAAGCCTAAACTCTCCTTCTATACCATTCTGCTTAGAAAGAGATATCTCAGCTAAAACCTCTTCATCCCCCACATAAATGGAATGAATTCCGCGAAAGCGATCACCATAAGAAAGGCCATTGTCTTTCAACCATTCATAACATTTTTCTGCAGATAAGACTTTTTTAGAACAACGGGATTGAAGATCTGCTAGTTCCGGAACTATAGGCGACACGTTTCCTACATTTTTAACTATTCCCTCACAATATATGATCGGGCCATGCTCCGGGCAATTGCCGAATATTTCAAAACTCATGTTGGAATCCTCAGTGGGCAGCAGCTTTATTCGAACATCATACTGGTTATTTTCTGGAGAATAAGTACGAATCCAGTTTACTTCGCTCAAGCAGGAATAATTAGATTCTTTACCTGTACCTTCCATGGAAATTTCAGTCGCCGCCAGGGCCATTTCCAAGTATGTCACTCCAGGTAAAACTTTCTGCCCGTCTACCATATGATCTACCAGAAAGAATTCTTCACCTTTGAAGGATGAACGAAAAAGTTGCTCATGCATATTTGAAATATTTTGATGAATCAATGGGTGCAGATGCATTCCAGATAGATCATGGCCCTTTTTCTTTATCTTGCGATTAGTAGGCAGCCAAAACAACTCCGACGCGAATGGATAGTATGGAAGTTTTACATGACGCCAGAGAACATTTTGAAACAAAGGCCTCCCATCAAACTCGCACCCTTTGACATATAAATTAGATAACTCCACCATGGTCTCCCTATACTTTCCCGTCGAAAGCATTGGATTAGAGAATCCGAGATCGTATACTATCTGAGCTGCTAATCGCTCAAAACTTTCGTCATTACCCCCTTCGGCAATGGTTCCACATATATATTGTTTGGTTTTTCCGTCATTTAGAACTTCTGCCAGTTTTGTTTTCAGCTCCACAGCATCTTTCACAACAAATGCGGCCCTCTCTTTGAAGTGAGCCCGGCCAAGCAACAATGCTGCACTTATACTCTGTATAGGGTAATGATATCCTTCCTGTTCAATCCAATTATCTAATTGTAAGAATCTACGATTAAGTGCTTCTTTGGTTTTGCCAGACAAGACAATCAAATAACACGGCTTCTCAGCAGGTGAAGATTCTCTATTTGGTGAGTAGTAGTCTTCCAGAACCACATGAGCGTTAGCACCACCCGATCCAAAATTGCTTACACCAGCATAAAGATGCTTCAGCCCTTCTTTTCGCTCCCATGGCATATTTTCACGCATTATATAGAAGGGACTGTCTTCTAATTCCAGCGAAGTACTCACTTCTTTACAATTTATAGATGACGGGATCATCTGGTTCTGCATGCTTAAAACCACTTTTAGCAAACCAACAATGCCTGAAGCGGCCTCTAAATGGCCGATGTTCGATTTAATCGAACCGATCCCACAGGAATTTTCTACGCACAAATTACCAGGAAAATGGTTAAATGCATTTTTCAACCCGTCCAACTCAATCGGATCGCCTAAAGGGGTTCCCGTCCCATGCGCTTCTATATAACTAACCATTTGCGGCAAAATATTGGCTGAACGTAAAGCATTCGCTACTAAGGAAGCTTGGATATCTGGATTTGGAACCGTTAATCCACCTGCTTGCCCACCATGGTTTGTAGCAGTTCCTTTAATGACTGCCATGATCGCATCTTTATCCTCGACTGCTTTTTTCAACGGTTTAATTAGGAGGACTACGCCTCCCTCCCCTCTAACATATCCGTCGGCATCATTAGCAAATGCTTTGCACTTACCATCTTTAGATAGCATTCCTGCCTTGTAATATGAAACACTGTTTGAAGGGTGACACATCAAATGGATACCACCTACTAAGGCTTGCTCGCACTCTCCGCATTCAATCGCCTTGACTGCCTCATGAACGGCAATCAACGAACTTGAACAAGCTGTGTCAATAAGTAGACTAGGTCCATGGAAATTGAAAAAGTAAGAAATTCGGTTTGGCAGAATTGACATTGCAGTACCCTGAGCGTAACTTTCGTCTACTTCCTGTAACCCCTCCGTAAGTCGCTGATAATCGGAACCACTTGCACCAATAAAGACGCCTGTATTGCTTCCCCATAAATCTTTGGCGTTGTAACCCGAATCTTCGATACACTCCCAACCAAGCTCTAGAAGCATTCGCTGTTGAGGATCCATCCACTCTGCAGTATGCTTGGGGATCCTAAAAAAGAATGGATCAAATTCATACAAACGATCTAAAAATCCCCCGTAATCAATGCCAAGGTGTTCTGATGCCGGATCAATGGAGGAAGGCCACTCCCAACGTTCGGAAGGCAATTGGCTAATCTTATCTTCACCACGAACTAAAAGACTCCACAACTCAGTAATTGTCCGTATACCGCCAGGCAATCGACATGATGCTCCTACAATTGCTATTCCTCTATAATCAGAATCTTCATTTTCATCAGCTTGAACATCTTCTACTTCCTTCTCTTCTATTTGAGGACCTTGATTCGTATGTTGTAGTAAAAAAGATATAATCTTTGCAGGAGTATTGTACTTAAAAAAGAAGGAAGCTCCCAAAGATATATCGTAAAGTTGACTCAGCTGTTCCTTGAGATCAAATATATCCGAGGAATCCATTCCTGCTTCCATTAGGGGAGTATTAACATCGAATGAATTGTCTGTCTCTTCCTTGCCTAGAATGCTATTGATAAGTGATAAGACAGTAGTATTAATTTTGTTGTCATGCGTTCGAGTATTTCCATCTTTTTGTTCAAAATCTATATATTCATCCAATTCATAAATAATATCCCAGTTGAAATTATGACCATTCCGCTTATTAATATCGTACTCTACTAGAACCCCGTTACCTTCATTAATGTTGTCTTTGGGACGATATCCAGGTACAAGCCCCTTGATTTGAGCACCGTGTAATTCGTGAAATCTTAAAATTGGATCAATAAGCCACCCTGTATCAGTCCTCATTTTTATATATTCAGCCTTAGATACGTTAGGATATCTTCCATAATCTCTACAGCGAGTTACTGCAACCACAGATTTAATCCCTTCTATTACTTCACTACGTTGGAGCATAAATTCTAGCATATGATCGCCCAAGCCTTGATCTTGCACATCGGGCATAATATTAATTGCTAAAAACTGTATATTTGTACCTTTATCTGAATGAAGAGATTCCACAGTTTTTGAGGTTGCCTTATGTACGATGTCCACATGTTCAATTTTTTGACTGTACATTGCCCCCTTTACAACTCCATCTATTTCCAAAACGACCTGACCTTCAGGATATTTATTTATTCTCCTTGCTATGGTTTGGCCTGAAGCCGCTAGGTCGGCATCCCAACAAAGTTTTTCCAGTTCCAATAACTTGGGAAGGTCCGATTGTCTGGCTATACGAATGCTATAATTTTTCCGCATGAAATGATTCAATGTAATCTGTGTAAATGATGTTTCTGGGGGAAATTTAGAAAAAGTCTCTGGATGTGGAAATAATCCAACTTGAGCATTTGTTAATAAAAAAGAATCTGCCCCTTCTAGATACCCTTGTGCAAATCTGCGTGAGAAATCAAAATACAAACAGTCACTCTGCTGTAAGTACTGAGCTATTGTACTCGGCTCTAATCCATGTATCTCAATCGTAATCAGTCCGAACCGGTTTATGATTAAATCTTCATTCTTCAACTGGTCAGTCCGAGTGACAGATTCTCTTACGTACAGTATATCTTCTGGGTCTGTCAATCCGTGAGCGGACAAATACTTCATCAATTTCTCGGGATTCCCTGCGTTCTCTACATCTATCCTGAGAATCTGAAGTGGATAAAGCGTCTGCACTCTACCTCTGGCAGTCTTAGACAAAATGATTTCTTGAATGATTCGCATCATTGTATCATCTTTACTCCCTATAATCGCTATGTATTTAGGTTGAGTATCAAAAGGGAGATCACTGAATATAGAAACGAATATGGTTTCGAGATCCGACTCTAACTTGTTTCTTGCAAAGGCTAAAGATGTGAAATCGGTGGAGACTGATACGGAACCACTATTTCCAAATATAAGTTCTTCTATTTCAAACATCCACGATTCAAAAACAGGACCTGTATCGCTGATATATTCAAATACCTTTCTTCCCAGATCAGTGAGTCCCCCCCTTTTTTTCTCTGCCAATAACCAACCCTTATTAATTAATAATTCAGTAACTTCTTTCCTAGCCTTAAGGGAGAGCTCTGAAAGAAAAGATTTTCCAGAAATATCCTCTATACTATTTCTTTTTTTTAAATTTTGTAGAAGGGGAACAATTAAACATCCATCGAGATACACTTGCAGTTGTGAATTTTGAATCCCCCATTTTTTTTTTGAATACTCTATCCAACGATTTATTGACTGAGTACTATTCGAATTGTTCAAATACTCTGTCATAGGAAAGTTCAACAATTCAGTAAAGTCGTCCATATTAAAAATAGAATGATCCACATCATCGCTCAGCAAATATTTATCCGTATTAGGTATCCGATGAATCCATCTCAAAGATTCCAAAACAGATAAAGCTATCCTTAAATACACTTCATTAGACTTTGTTTTTTTTACCAATTGTTTAAGAGTAATCGTTTTTTCTTGTGATAATACATCAAATACTCCATGCTTTCTAAAAGCGAGAATAACAGGTATAACAATTAAACCATTGTAATAATTTTTCATAAAAGGTAGCATTGTTTCACCCACTCCAATTAACAAGGTTTTATAAACCGTATAACGATTGATAACGATTGTTTAAATAATCTGCAGTCCCAGTCATAATTTTTTCACCAATCACAGCGACATTTCTATTTCTCCAGCTTTCTAAATTAGATCCCCTTACCCATTGGTTAAATGCTCCCAACGATGGTCCACAATGAATTTGATAGTTGACCTTATCATCGCTAGCACCACTCAGAGCAATGTTTGTGGAATAAGCGAAATACCACTTAAATATTAACGCCATCTTGTATTTTGAATTCTGTTCCGCTATCTCTATTTCCCTAGAAGTTTTATATAATTTCACCTCTTGATATACTTCCTCCAAGCTTCGTTTAAAATAACGCTGTTCGAGAACTTGCCTGTCTTTAGTGTTTAACTCTTCAATAGAAGAATGCTTGTTGTACAATTCGTATAACTTATTCGCCCTTGATGGAAAGAACAACCCCTTCTTCAAGACCTGAACTCTGGCTCCTAACTCAAACATGTCTCCCGCAGGAGCATATTCCGTATCTTGCACATTAACATGTTCGAGAATATCTTTTACTGCATTACTCGTTTTAGCCTCAAGAGTGCATTGATTAATTGAGCCAGTAACAATAAATTCAGCTCCAAGTATAAACGCTGCTGCTGCAGCCTCCGGTGTTCCGATTCCACCAGCTGCTCCGACTCTTATCTTTTGGTCGTAACGGTAAGTATCTATTATTTGATCACGGAGTCTAATTATAGATGGCATAAGTACATACGCAACTCCTTGATCGGTATGACCACCAGAGTCAGCTTCAACACATAATTCATCCGCAACTGGAACCATACGTAGTAATTCAGCTTCAAATTGTGTAATCTTCATATCATTCAGAAGTGTATTAACTATATGTATCGGAGCAGGGCTTAAAAAAGCCTCTGCCACTTCAGGTCTTGAAATTTTAGCAATGATACGATTCTTCCGAATAATCTTATTATTCGTTTTACACAATCCTTTAGCACGGTATAGCACCAAGGCGGGAGTAATATCGATAAATGCAGATGCTTCAATCAATTGGACCCCACGCTTTAGAAATAGATTTACATTTTGCTCTTCCCGAAAGGCATTATCAGGATAGTGTAGTAAATTAAATCCATAATTTTTTTTATCCGGGAGAGATTTTTGTATAAATTGAATAGAATTATCAATTTGTTCTAAACTCAGTCCAGCTGATCCGTAGAACCCCAGCATTCCAGCTTTGGACATTTGAATGATCATCTCTTCAGAAGCTATTCCTTTATACATGGATCCGGCCACATAAGCATATTTCAAATCATAATCCTGCTTGAATCCTTCATCTCCCAATGTTTCAGCCGTTAATAACAGATCTGAATCCTGCACTACTGATGCTGAGAAATGAGAGGCAGGAGGGATTTCTTCCGTTTTCTTGACATCGAAGTATAGCGTACGGATCTCGTTTGACATTTTTGTTAATACATTCCCTGGTCCAATCTCCATCAACTCGGTTATTTTCTCATTCAATAAGTATTGGATTGTTTCAGTCCATTTTACTGTATTTGTAATCTGAAGCACCAAATTTTCACGAAGTTCTTGTTCTCCGTAAGGCTTAGCATAAATGTTAGATATAACCGGAATAGTCATCTTTGAGAACTGGAAGGATTTAATGAATTCTTTAAAATCATCCGAAACTGATTGCATATAACGCGAATGAAACGCACCACTAACCTTCAATGGAATAAACATTTTAGCATTTGCTAATTCGAAAATGCTTTGCGCAGCTAGAATATCTACTTTAGGACCTGATATTACGATTTGCTCAGGGGTATTAATATTAGCAATGTCAATAGTAGAAAAACCTTTCTGTATCAATATGTCTTGGACTTGATCCGCATTTAAACCTAAAACTGCGGCCATGGCTCCACCTGTAATTTTTGACATCAACTCTCCTCTTTTTTTTACAAGTTGGAGGCCGGTCTCGAAATCAAATGCACCAGCTGCAAATAATGCATTGTATTCACCCAGGCTGTGGCCTGCAACATATTTCGGATTACTACCGGTTTCATTACGTATTCGTAAATAACTTAATGCATTTACAACAAATAGTGCTGGTTGAGTATACTTAGTTTCAGTTATATTATTATTGGGATCTGTGAGGCAAAGTTCTTCAATAGAATAACCAAGAATTTTATTAGCTTTTGAAACTAATTCACTAAACTCATCAAAGAGCCCTTTCCCCATCCCCTTAAATTGGGATCCTTGACCGGGAAACAAGTATGCACTCATTGTTTTGCCTGCCTTTCTTATTTGAAATCTGGGGATAGAAAAAATACAGACCGTCTTTTAAGTCACTACCGATAGTACAGATTGTATTTCTGAATTTGATTGCCTGTAATTCATACGTTTAATGATGTTTGTCATCATTCTTGACGGACCTATATCGAAATACAAGACTCTATCGGAGCCTAACTCCAGATCGAGCAATGTAGATAGCGAGCATATGGGATTACGTACAACATCCCAAAAATAATTTTGTGTAACATTAGTGAGTGCTCGACCGAAAAGCCCAGACAAGAATATGGTACGGGGGGAACAATAAGTTCTTTGTTCCAGATATCTCTTGTACGGATCTGCTGCAGCATCAATCCATTTTGAATGAAAGGCATGTCTAAGAAGTAGACGATAGCAACTTATGCCTTCATTTTCCATACATTTACTGATTATATCTAATTGTTTATCGCTTCCAGCAACTACGAAATGAGAAGAGTCAACCGGTAAAACGAGATCGACATGTTGTTTAAGTATTGTTGAGTGCTCATAAAAGGTGGGAGATTGAAGAATCGCCATCATGCCACCAGTGGGAGGGCATAATTTTTCAATTATTGTTGCCTGTTCCAGAACCATATCAATGGCTTCATCAAATTTCAACACACCACTTATTGCAGCTGCTGTAAATTCCCCCAGGCTAATACCCAATACATGGGTAGGTATAATCCCTTTAGATAGAATCATTTGCGCAGCTGAATATTGCACCATGAAAATTGCAGAATGTGTGAATAATGTTCTATGGATCGCCATTTTATTTGGATGTATGTACAAACTTTTAATAATAGACTCATTTGTCCTGTTTATAACGAATTGATCTAAACAATCCATCCATTCTTTAAAGACCGCATTTTTCTCATAGAGTGATTTCCCCATCCCAAGGTATTGTGAGCCTTGACCTTCAAACAAGAAAACAATCTTTCTACTCATTAATTTTCTCCTATAACTCTATGATTTTGAGAAAAGCTATGAAACAACTGTTTGAATTCCTGACCATCCCATGCCAATTGCTTTGGCACGACAATTGAAGAAATAAATTCTTCACCTATATAAGAATAAGAGCTATATTGAGTAAAATGTGTATAACTCCCCGTGACAAAACCTTTACTTGATAGCTCAAGTTTATTGATCTCTAATAAACTAAGTGGCGTAGTTAGTCCTACTCTCAACACCTTAGATAACGCTTCTTTCATAGTCCATAATAATGTAATAACTTCATTAAAAGGAAATATAATACGTTTTGCTAACATTATCTCAGACTCAGTCATATAACTTTTGATTAAATTGGCTTTTCGTAAGGATGGTGTGACCTCCAAGTCTATTCCCATAGGAAAAGATTCTGGGTAAACCAAACCGACGGCTAATCCACCGCTGTGAGAAATACTGACCTGATGGTTACACAAATTAGCATAGCGAAGGATTGGCTGGTTGAGTATTCCCTGATCAATCCATATTCTTTCAAGAAGCCGCTCCTCTGTCAGAAGAGATACTGACCTTTTTGCAACATATCTACCTATCATATAGCTAAAAATTCTCTTATCAGTAATTAATCCCTTATAATAGTTCATCTCTTGTGGATGAAGATGTGACTGGAGAACACTTGCATTAAAATTCGCAGGTGTATCAACGAAAGTTAGCCCAATCTTACGATCAACAGAGATGGGGAAACATACCGATTCTTCGTTCATCTCTATCGACTTCAGTACATTTACTTTACATTGAGATTGAAATTTCATATATATATTTTCCCTTTGTCACCGTCCACCGTTATGGTATGACCACCATTAATTTTCTTCATTAAATTTTTTACATTCGCGACTGCAGGAATTCCGTATTCTCGCGCCACTATGGCTCCATGTGACAAGTATCCACCCGTTTCCATAGCAATGGCGGAAACATTAAGAAAAAGTGGAGTCCATGCTGGATCCGTAGATGGAACTACTAAGATTTGACCTTTAGTAAGAGCAGTTGCCTCATTGGGATCGTTGATACAAATAGCACTCCCTGTTGCCACACCTGAGGAGACACCGAGTCCATTCAATAGCCGGACATTCGGGGATATAGTTTCAAATTTTATAGATGTTAGATGCCCATCTGTGAAAAAATCAGGATACTCAGCTTCTTCGAATTTTACTTTGCTTCTTTTTCGTTCGTTAATCATCAACTTTAATTGTTGACCATCCCACTTCTGTTCGAACAAATGGACAAGTTCATACCAGTTTACGAAAAATACATCATCTGGATTATCTAAAAGATTCCTTGCACATAATGCGCAACCGAGCTCTCGAAGCTGGAAACGAAGTTTTTCGAGCAATTTGACCATAGTAGATTTCGCCGTTTCTCGTTTTCTCAGAGCAAAAGTAGTCAGCTTCTTTAAAAAAATACGTTCGTATTTTTCGAAAATCGAATTAGGGAGAGCAAGTTCGTTTGGGCTGGAGTAATTAGAAACAATATTTTGATCCATCATAGAACTAATTATCTGTATCAAATAAAGGGGATTTTCGTTCCAACGGGGAGCACTCAAATCCAACTCATTAATACAACGATGTCCATAATCTTTTAAAAAAGAAGAAAATTCTTCCCAAAATTGGCTTTTATTTTCCGCTGTCCATTTTATGATGAATTCCTTGTCTATATTATGCAAGTTTAAACCCTCTGTCGAAGCCAGAAGGGCCAAATCTCTTAAACGATAACCTATTTCTGCCGTGGAGATATTACCAGCTTCCCTAAGAATTTGGTTAGCCATGCGACCGGCTTCCTCACCATATCTTGAATTCATACGTACCATAAATAGCTGGAAGACAAGCCCTGAAAAAATATTGATTAGCTGGACTTTCGGATTTAAAACACTCGCTTTTTTATGTGTGCGATCAATTGCGTCAAGACTCACTTCCCTGTCCACTTCTTCATTAACATACTGGTGAATTTCTTTGAAAAATTTATTTAACCTACATAATATAAAGGCAATTGTACAACCGAAGAACATTTTCCTTCCTAACTCAAAAACTTTACCTGTGAACGTCTTATGCTGCACAGATATTTCAGGCTGATGTCCGCCAATACCATCATTAAATTGAGCAGGCGCAACGCCAAAAACATCATACATTTCCCACTGAAGTGCACTTAAGTTCATATAAGCTCTTCCATTATGAAGCTTTACATGTTGGACTTGGGGCTCGACCCGATAACCAACGGAGCGAATAGGAGCAGTAAGCATCTGCCCAAGGGGCTTTTTCATTAAGCTCCATCCCAGTGGAGTTTGTACGAACGGCATAACATCACGAAAGTTTGCATTCGACCAAATCGTTGACTGATCAGATAGTTTTCGATATATAGACAAAACAGGGGTGGAAATCGGACGAGCTTGAAGGAAAAGGAATTTTTCTCCATCATACAAAAACTCGATATCAAGATGCTCTTCTCTTAGGCTTAGCGCGTCCCAAATCCTGGTCACGAACTCGCTTAAATTTAAAATTAAAGAATCGCTAAGGACGCATTTGGAGCGCTTTGTCTCCGTAAGATTGACTGATTCAATCCCTTTGTTTTTATTTTTTATAAAAATTTTCTCCTTTAATCCTATTCTTTTACTTGTAATGGATGGGCGCAAATTGCCAATATCAACTCGGTATTCATCAGGATCTACATGCCCACCTACTAGTGATTCCCCCAAGCCATAGTTAGTTTGTATAACAAGCATATCTTTTTCATTAGTAAGTGGATCAATAGTAAAACAAACACCCGATGATTGGGCCTCCACAAATTCCATTAAGATCAAGGCCATGCTAGGTGCATATAGGTGTATTTTTTTTTTGACACGGTAAGTTATCGCTCTCCAACTCCACAAAGATGCATAGCATTTTTTGATGGCATCTAAAATTGAATCTGGAGAAACAACATTTAAAATTGAGTCATATATTCCGGCGAATGAATGCTGAACGGAATCTTCATCTGAGGCAGATGACCGAACAACAACTGATCTGTTTGTTATACCGTGAATATCCGTATGACGAAACAACTCTTTTATATAATCTTCAGGAAATGTTCCTTCCAGTATCTTTAATTGAAGTTTTTGTGCAAATATTTTTAAACGCTCCTCGTCCATAGCCCCTTCCTTAGTAAGATTGAGAATCACATCGATATCTCTTTCTAAACGATTATGGTTCACATAAATATTGTACCAATTAGAGGAAATCGCAAATCCAGATGGAATAGGAATCGCATTGTCATACAGTCGCCCTAAATTCACAGCTTTTCCGCCAAATTGTTTATGGGAGGATTTCCCCAACTCCTCCCAAGTAGCAAAAAATCCCTTATACAAGCTACCAACCTCCTTTTATAAATCTTTTTTGAGACTGGTTTTTCGATTCGATGAAAATCGCTGTGGCATCCACCAGTTTGCTTGACCAAGTAATCGCATTAACGCCGGGACAAGAGCAATTCGTACAAGTGTCGAATCTAGAAAGACAGCAATCACTAGTCCTAATCCTATTGTTTTGATAAGAGCGATATCTGTAAAGATGAACACTCCCACAATAAGAATGAAAACAAATGCTGCACTAGTTATAATGTTTCCAGTATGAATAAGCCCACGTTCCGTACTTGTAGTATTATCACCACTCTTCTTATATTCTTCAGCAATCCGTGATAGCAGAAAAACCTCATAATCCATTGATATACCGAACACGACGCAAAAGAGTATAATGGGGACGGCTGGCATAATAAACCCGGTATATGGCATTTGGAATAGTTCTGAACCTATCCCATATTGAACAATTAACACAATAAGCCCCAAACTTGAGCCAATGCTCAAGAAATTTAATAATACCGCTTTTAACGGCAACACTAGAGAACGGAAAGCAAAAAACAGAATAATAAACGTTGAGAAAAAAACGAAGTACAGAACTGCATCTACACGTTCTTTGATTCGATTTATGAGATCAACCTTAACCGCTGCCGATCCGGTAACATGCACCTCAACGTTCTCAAATTCCAGATTTCTAATATCCTGAATAACACGATCGATTCTAGCATCGTTGTAATTGTATGCACTGACTGCTGTAATGACAACATAACGATCATGAACAACTCTTAGCTCTTCCAGACGTCTCAGATTATCCGAATTTTGGATGTTCACAATCGATTCCTGTTTTGTAGATCCACCGACAAGCTCGAATGGACTTGATACAGTTAAGATATCCGAAACGCCACGAATTTTTTTGGTCAGATTGTACAAGGCTTCAGCCGGAGCTAAATGGTCTAATGATTCCTCCAGCGTTACGACTATTTGAATTTGTTTATTCCCTACATCTCCATATACAGATAGGTACCGTTCATATCCTTGGCGGGATGGGTAATCACTGGGAAGGGTATTCGGCTCTGGAATCCCCATTTTCATGGTGAATACAGGAATAATCGTTACTAACAAGAAGATGGACGTAGCTAGGACCAAAACAATCGGTTTTTTTCTAGTAACGAAGAATGCGACTTTTTTCCAAAACCCACTCTCATCTGATGAATTCAAATATCCTTTATGAAGAACAGAAAGAAAATCCAGATGTTTACCAAAAATACTTAAAAGGGAAAGAAGCACAGTGTTGCTCACCAAAACCGAAAAAAAGACGACCAACACCCCTCCTATCGCAATCGAACGAAAAAAGGATAGATCAATCAGAAACATGCTTGCCAGAGCCACCGTCACTGCAAGACCTGAAAAAACAATTGACCGCCCTGCTGATCCTGCAGTTTTAACAACAGCTTGTTCAATAGATAAGTTTCTCCCCAGTTCCTCTCGAAACCGATTAACCATCAACAACGCATAATCAATACCAAGCGCCAAGCCAAGCATAGTTACCAAATTAGGGAAATGACTTGAAATAGGCATATGTCCAGCGATAAAATAACCAATCCCCATGGTGATAGCAGCAGTAGTAATGCCTACAATGATTGGAAGAATGGCAGCACCAACGCTTCCAAAAATGAAAAGTAAAGCACTTAAGGTCAAAGGCAGTCCAATAAGCTCTGCTCGAGAAATATCCTTCTTCCCGGCTTCACGAGATTCATAAAGTGTGGGAACATCTCCAGTCCAATACAGTTTTGTTCCTTTAACTTCACTGACCTGCGCTTGAATTTCCTGATAATGATTCAAGGCCTCATCCGTGGATAAATTAAAATATAACTCGAAAATAAATAAATCCCGAGTAGATAGAACTTGTCTTTCTGTTGGCTGCTTTGAAGAGTAGCCTGTGAAATAATTAAGCTTTTCCAATTCCTTTATTGATTTGAGAATATTATTATTTAAATTATCCTTAATTGTAGAACTAGAAATTTTAGATTCGCTCTCATATACGAGAATAATTTTAGTTGGAGAGTACTTCAATTGCTCCAACAATATGATCTGACCTTTTTCGGATTCGCTATTTTTCGGAATGTATTCGGAATCGTTCATACGATCAGTTGCCTTCACAGCATAACTTCCGAAAATCAAAAGAATTAAGACACTGATCGTCAAGCAGATCCATCGGCGCCTGTAAATTCCAGATCCTATCCGCTCAAAAAAGGGCTGCCGCATGATTATCTACTCACTCCTTGTCAAATGTACTTAATACAGTCAATCCAGTTTGATACAATTCCTCAATCTTTTGATCTAAGCTGGATAAAAGTCGTATTCTCTCCTCTTTTTCATTGGATTCAACAGATAAATAGTTTCGAGGATAGATAGGGTCACCAATGATCAGAATCACCCTCGGACGTTTAAAAAAATTCTTAAACTTAAATTTTTCAGGACCGATGTACACAACTGGATAGATAGGAACATTTCCCCTTCTCGCGATGGAGGCAACACCAAGCTTTAGCGCCGTATTATTTTCCCTAGTCCCGCTTGGAAAAATACCAAAAATCTCTCCCTTTTTGAGAAGTCTACCTGGTACTTTTAATGAACTTGGTCCTGGGTTATCACGATTAACAGGAAAAGCATTGATTTTTCTAAATAACCATGAACTCACAGGATTTTTAAACAACTCTTCCTTTGCCATAAAATGAATATTACGAGGCAATGCAGCGCATCCGTACCACACAACGTCCATCCATGTGGTATGCCTTCCTGCTAAGATATACGCTCCGGTTTTCGGTAAACGCTCCCTGTTAACGAATTGATGCTTGCTAATTCTCTTTAAGAAAAGAAAAATCAATCCGCCTATAAAGTTATACAAGATAAGTCTCCTTAGTTATTATTTTTTAAATTAATATAGTGTTGGTAAGTATAATATATCCCCTTATACAAACTCGTCTTGCACTCTATACTGCGATTCACTTCCGCATCTTTCGCAGTGCAGGTCCAACTGTAATGACACAAGTCGTAGACTCTTTCGACCGGAAGGATACTTGTTCGCGAAATTAAATTTAATGATTTAGAAATAAACATTAAGATATAGAAAAAAACCTTTTTAGGAATATGTGGTCTCCATTTCACACTTTCTGAAACATCAGCTATATCTGTAAGTAAATCATTGATTGTGATGGGATTCGGGTTTGCAATAGTAATAATTTCTGTCTCTTCTACAAAAGGGGTTCCCAACAATTCAATAAGTAACTGCGCGAGATCGGTAACGTATACCATATCGGAAACCGGCATTACTCCTGTAATCACTGGCATAACTCCCTTTTGTGCTAACCAAAAGAAAGCAATAAGATTTTTATCACCTGGACCATATATCATAGGACTACGTATAACAGCGACTTTAACATTTGGATGACTGGATTCCTTAAAAATTTGTTCCGATTCCCACTTACTTTTACCGTACCTGTCCGGACTATAGGCTTCAAACCAAGGCGACAAAGTATACCGACGATCCGGAAGCCCAGCCTTAAATGAACTTAGAAAGATAAATTTTATGAGCCTGCCTTCAGCCTCACATGCTTTAAATAAAGTTCTTGTGGATTCAACATTGAATATTGAGTTTTCTTGCATACGGCTTAGTCCTAAGCCAGCAATATGATAAACAATTTCAATTCCTTCTAACGCCTCTTTGCAATCCTCGAAACATAGAAGATCACCTTGGTAGTATTCCACGCCGTCGATAAAAGAATGCATTTCAGAACGAACTAGACACCGAACCGGATATCCAGCTCGCACAATTTCTTGCAAAAAGTGTCGACCGACAAATCCCGTTGCTCCTGTAAGCAAAACCTTAGTCTTCATTGGATCATCATAGGCGTACCGCCTCGCTTAAACTTGAAATTTGCTCAGGTATTTTAGGCTGTATAGTTCCTTGAGCATTTCAGTACTGCCTGCGTATATGCTGAAAACCCGACTATCCATTGCTGCTTTTGAAATCCAAGAATCCTCATACAATCCCGTACTCCCGTGTAGTTGACAACACCTTTTGATGACTTTCTGTGCAAAATCACAAAGTGCAAATTTGGAAATACAGGCTTTTCCTTTATCTAATTTCCCCTCTACAATGCTTTGGATAACCGAATTAACGAAAGACTCATAACTCTTGAGTCTAGCGTAGAGTGTACTTAGCTCATGTCTGATTGATTGGTAGCTCGTAATAGACATATCTTTATAGGTACGATCTTTTAAAAATTCAATTGTCTTTTCAAGACAAGCTTGTGCAAAGGTGATTGAACCTGCTCCGATTAATATTCTTTCATAAACAAGAGACTCACTAGCAATTAGAAAGCCTCTACCTACTTTTCCAATGATGTGACTTTCAGGAACTCTGCATTGATTTAAATAAATTCGTCCAATTGGAGATGAAAGCTGTCCGGATTTCTCCATCTCCTCAATAATGACCCCTTCCGAATCTGTTGGTACTAGAAACATCGTCATACTTAAAGGATTATGGGTCGGCGTCGTCCTTGCTAATACAACTAGGTAATCAGCTATTGTCGAGTTGGTTATGAACATTTTCTCTCCAGAGATGACCCATTCATCTCCTACCTTCACAGCGCTTGTTTCAATTGAATGGATTAAATCTGAACCCCCACTTGGATCGGTTGCCGCAAAGGATGCTATGGCATTGCCTTCAATTAAGGGCTTTAGAAAAGTATGTCGGATATAATCGGATCCATAATTGTAGAGCAGGGGACAAACTGTATTGGATTGGATAATCAAACTAGAACCTGGGCCGATAGCTCTCGCTCGCATAAACTCGTCAGCCATTATCTTTGTATAAGAGAAGTCAAGACCACTACCATAAGCACTCTGAGGAACATTGATCCCGATAAGGCCATATTCAGAAGCTTTTTTGAAGAATTCAACGGAGATCGTCTTGTCATTCTCCCATTTTTCGAAATGGGGCAAAACATGCTGTTGAATAAAATCCTGTACATTTAAACGAAACGTTTCTTTGCTTATGATTGATGTTTCTGAACCCATTTGAACCTCCTCGTTATTTCATAATATGTACAGATATTTGTTCTTTAAGAATTTCTTGGGTACCCGCGAAAGAAGAGGCAGCAAGCAGATCCCGATAGGCTCTGCTCAACCAGTTGGTCTCTAGGTATCCCCTTCCACCATTAAGTTGCAAACAAGCGTCCACGACAGTTTGAGCAGTATCACTAATAAGAAGCCGAAGCATCGCAACCTGCTGCGTAGCCTCTTTTCGGTTACACAGCCAATTTTGCTTGACTTCTTCACAGTATGCAGAAACCACTTCATAATCAGCCACCATCTCCGCCATTCTATGACGGACGACTTGCATGTCACGTAACACCCCATGAGTAAACTTCCGATGGGAAACAAAATCAAGTGTACTCTGAATAATTTCTTCCATTAGAGAAAGGATAGCTACAGAACCGATTAAACGTTCCTCTGCCAAAGGATTGTTTAAGTACAGCACGCCTCTGTCTCTTTTCCCAACGATATGGTCTAATGGCAGCAGGCAATTCTCAAAAATAATATTACCAATAGATACAGTATGAAGAGGCGTTGTTTGAATTCTCTCCATCCTAATTCCTTCACACTTTGAAGGTACCAGCACCCATGTAAAAGACAACTGGTTTGTCGAACCAATTTCTTTGCACAACACAAGGACAAAGTCTGCGCCTGGAACATTGAGAATAAATGTTTTTTGTCCGTTTAAAACCATAGAATCTTCGAAGAATTCGACAACAGTATCTTCAATAGCTGTCAAATCAGAGCCACTTTTTTTTTCAGTTATTCCAACAGCTCCAAGCATCTCACCTCTCAGAGCCGGTATTAAATACTTATCCTTAAGAAAGGGAGAGGCGTATTCGCTTAAGAGCCTCATCGGAATATTCAAATGATTCAAAACCATGCATGTAATTCCCATTGAACGGGTTTTACCCATTGCATTTGCTAATATAAGTTTGTTCTTCTTTCCCAGCAGCGTACAAGGATCACATTGCTGGAGAATTCCTGATTCGCTTAATTTAAACAGGATATCAGTAGGAACATTTTTGTTTTTTTCCCATTCGTCACAAAAAGGAATTACTTCTCTATCCAAAAAAGATTTCACAAGTTCCTCAAATACATTGTTAGACGAGACATCATTAGTCATTAAATTCTCCTTTATGATTTTATAAGCTTCTTTCAAAAATTCGGTAGGATTTAATTTCGGTGTTCTTTCCACCTAAACGTTTCAATTCTTTTATCCATTTTTTATTTGACTCTACTACCCAAGCAATATGGATTTTTTTCACACCATATTTCGGACAAAAATTGTGAATGATATCTGAGAAAATCAACGAATCCATTCCTTGATTGCGATATTCAGGTAAAATCCCTATAAATATAGCACGATAACTTTCTATCTTTTCGCCTTTCAGCAAGTCATTGTAATTAGGTACGAGAAAACGAAAACCCATTACCTTTCCATTATCTTCTAAAAAACCAACCCAGTCTGGCTGCATTTGATCAAGCAAGGGTCTTGTAGAATACATCATCTCTTCACTTTGGATTGGTATAAAGCCAGAATTCTCTCTCCAAGCTTTATTGTACATCTCACTGATCAATTGAATGTCTTTTTCAACTTGTCCTGATTCCAGATAACGCACCCTCAAATCCTGATTAGTTCTTTGAACTTTTTTCGCTATCAAATCAATTACTTTATACGATGTTGAAAGTGTGATAACAAACTCATACATGTCAGACATTTTTTTAAAGCCACAACCTTCTAACAACCGTGAATAGTACACTGGATTAAAAGGCATCCCAATTGTTGGAGTTCCTTCACCCTCCAATAATAAACCTCTAGCATCTGTAATTTTAGGACTCATAGGTCCGACCACATGCGTTATTTCACGTTGAAGAAACCATTGAAATCCGGTTTGAAATAATAACTTAGCTGCATCAGGTTGATCCAATGCTTCAAAAAAAGAGAAAAAACCAGTCTTTTTCCCAAATGCTCTAGCACTTTCGTTATCAAATTGGACAACACAACGTGCCACTGGCTGGCCTTCTGAGTTGAAGCATACCACCAACTCCCGTTCTCCTCTATTGAGATACGGATCTTCAAGGCTGAATAAATAAGCATATTCTTCTATTGATTTAGGCGACCAAAATGAATTACCAGAGTACACTTGCTTCTCAACCTCTATGAAATGCTTTAAGAGTTCTTCAGGAGAACCAATCTCTACTCTCATTTTAATATGCTCACTTCTATGATAACTTTATCGATAAGTTCCTTAATCGTTGTTTGGCCAGTCTGTCCACTTGACACTTTGTCCAGATCGAGATCCATCTCAAGTGCATTCTCAATATTAACAAACATCTCTGCAAAAGTTAGCGAATCAATATCCAACTCATCGATCGTCATTTCTCCTTTTAATTTATCTATACTGATATCAAGCTGATCCGCTATCACCTCTTTAATTTTTAATCTGATATCCTCTAATTTATTCAATTCCATTTTCCTCACTCCTTATTAGATACTGCTCTTAATTATGATTATACATATCATACTAATTATGGAGGAGGGCTATTTTTTATAGTCCTTATACTCGGTATAAAAGCTTACTCCAACTCTCTCAATGAGAAATAAAAGCCTATATCTTGCTTCTTTTGGCTAGTTCTAAATTCAGCTTTCGGTGCGACCAAGCATAAGTTGTGAAGTTAAGTAGGTGGAAATCCTGCTTGGAACGGCTTAAGCCAATAACGAGTCTTGGACAAATGAGATCAATCTCAGACGTTATACGTAGAAAACCATATCATAGGCCTGATTGGCCTCGAAAATAGTAAACTGGAGAGGTCGACGTTGTTAAAAAATACTGAAGACTACACCCATTCCTGCGTTAAGGGTAAGCAGGAATGAGCTCTCTCGGCTAGAGCCAGGCATAGAGGGCTAAGGAGTCGGATCACTGCATCTACCAAGAAAACAAAATAATGTAGACGCAGGGAAGGCAGTAACCTATCATCAGTCTTGTTATGGACACATTTTCTACATTCAGGGGTAGGTATCAAAGTGTAAACAAAACTAATAAAAATAGCAGAGATTGCAAATGGAACTCCAAAAAAAATTCACATCACTGTATCACTCTTGAACAAGGAATGCTAACACGATGCCATTATGAACTAGACGACAGCAAAGCACACAGCGGTGTATGAGGAAAATATGAGAAATAAACAACATATCCGACTTTGATGGACTTTGGTAGAGAGCTTCAATTCGTTTTTTTACTCATTAAAATCAAGTCATTGGAGGTTTTCCAGGTCTTCCTATTCCGATAGGTGATTTTGGATTTTTTAAGATGACCCGAAACATCTCGATTGAAATGGGTACGACAATCTTCCGTTATTTGACCGCCTGTATTAATTTTAAAAAAATAACTAATTTGTTAAAAAGAGGTTGTTCTCGTGACGAAACGTTAGTGTTAAAACAAAGAATTTTAAAGAGCAGACAGAAATATCTCCAAGAACAACAATAAATCAATTTTCGACATTTCGGATAAACAATCATTTCAAGAACGATACTGAAATTTCGGTAAAAAAAACCAGTAGTTTCCCGGGCTGAAAAAGGTTAGCTTTTGACTTTGTGAAATGCCCAAAGATAGATAAAGGCGAATTTCCATTCAACTATGAATGAGAATTCACCTTTATTTTATGGTTTTACTTCATACTTCAATAGTGTCATTATTCTTTTAAGGTTAACAGTGAATATGGCTGTTACTACCAATCTATCCAGTCCAAAGGTTGATGGAATAAGTTGTCCTCATTTTGATGGTAATCTTGTCCAAAGCCTATAGGTATTCCATTTAACATGATTACTTTGACAGGCCGAATTGTCCAATTTTTTCTGTTTTTCAGCTAAAAAAGCTCCTGACAGACAGGATTGGCTATTGGCTATTTCACCCTACCTTATGGACATTGACGGCCGACTTTCAATGGAAGGTTTAGGAGGATATGAAATACTTTCCCTTCCGCCCCCCTGAGGGTAACACGCAGGAGATCTCTCCCCTGCACCCCATTGCCCAGCAAGGCTTTGCTGGGCAATGGGGTGCACAGGTTGGATCCACCCGTCAAGGCTAAATAAACGCTTCACGGCCTTGACGGGTTCACGGTCCCAGTCTACTATTCCAGCTATTCTTGGACGACCCATGCCATCATCTTTTGGTCATTATGTGGTAGCAGAAAGAATGGCCATTGCCCCTTGCATATGAATGCCAACAAGACCTGAGGTAGATGCCACATTATAGCCGTGTGTATTATATGCTTTCCGAAGCAGTTACTACAGATGGAGAAAATCCCACATCCCAGTAACCGAGAGAAACGCCGCGAAGAGAATCATCAAGTTCATCGAACATCACTTTCACGAAAAAGATCAAATTTACAGCAGCCAGAAAATTACGAGGAAACTAAGAAGAAGAAGGATTAGGATAGATGAAAGTCCGTAGATGTCTCATGCGGTAGGACCAACATAATTCTGCTTGACCTTTTTACTGTCCCCACTCTATTGAGACAAGTTTACAGGCGGCGTATTTACCCATTTGGAATATTAGAGGCGGATAACAGAGGTTATTCATTCGCTCAATGGAATTTGACGTGTAGATCGCTTTGCGGATTTGCCCTGGGTACTTGTAGAACGTTAGTAGCGTGGACAACTGTTCTCCTCCCAGGCCTTCATTCCCTTCGGATACAGCTTATACCACTTGACTTTGACCGTATCGAACGCAGCCCGGGCTAACTCTTCATCCGGTGCGGTTTACACCGTCTTAAGCGCTTCAATGACGTCGGTCTTATGCTCGACTCGGATTTTTGGGAATGTAGCTCGCACTTTGTGTACAACTCAGTGCTGCACATCCGCCTGGGGGTACATCTCTTTAAAGGCGGAATCCAGCCCCGGGAGTCCGTCGAATACACACTGCGCTCTACGGGCGTAGAAGTCTTTCAGGACCTCCCACCAGCCGTTCGAACTCTCTTGGCCGCCGACGTAGAACCTCAAAATTTGACGATATCCCTCTTCGTCGATGCCCATGGCAAAATAAATGGCTTCGCCACCAACCGTGCCGCGTTTGTGCTTCACGTATAGTCCGTCCAGGTATGACCGCATAGCGTTTGGCGAGTGGACAAGACTGCCAGTTCTGAATGTCCTCAAGTACCGTGGCGGTAATGTTGCTCATGGTCGTTGCAGAATAATTGGCTGCCTAACATGCTTTCAATGAACCGGGCGACGTCCCTAGTGCTCATGCCACTTTTGTACATGTGGATCACCGCTGCTTCTAGCCAACCATCTCGGCGTTGATACGGTTTACCATCTTGGTTTAGAAATGTCCTCTTCGATCCCGAGGCACCTCCAGGTCCTCCAAATGGCCGTACTTAGTGGTGTGTAGACTCCGCGTATAATAACCATTGTGGCTGTTGTGCTCACCGGCTTGCTCGTTTTTCATGAACTGCTGAATCTCAGCTCTCATGATGGATTCCAGGTTGTTTTTCACAAACTCAGTGACAAGATTTCCAAAAAGATTATTCATTAGATTTTCGGGTACAATAGTCATAGAGTAGGGTTCCTCCTTGGTGGTTTCGCAATCCCGAGGATACCCTACTTTTTTGTGCCTACTAGGCTCCAAATCTTGATACACAACTTACTTTACTCCAACAGGCCACTACTATTAAGTTAACAATTAATTCCAGAGGTGAGTTCCCCTTTTTTTATATAATATTTTTTTATTAATCATTTTTATTTGGTTCTTCACAGTACATTCTGACTTATGTAAAATATTTGATATCTGCAATTTTGTGAAACCCAAACATTTCAATTCATAAACCTTTCGTTCTTCTTTCGATAAATTGCGAAGAATCATTTCTTTCCGTAAATATTTTGCCGCATCTCTATGAATTGAAGGTTCCTTATATGTAAACGCATCATGAATAGCATAAACTAAATCTTGATAGTTATTTTTCGTTAAATAATTCATAACGCCATTTTCAAACGCAGAAATAATCAAATCTTCCTGATATAAAGAAGTCAATATAATAATTTTCACATTTGGATCGATTGATAAAATCTCCGAAGTAGCTTTCAAACCATCGTTTTCTTCCAATAAATTCAAATCCATTAGAACCACATCGTACACCTCTTTGTTGCAGAAGCAAGAAACAGCCTCCTCCTTAGTAGACACTACTTTAGACACAACAATCTCTTCTTCATTTTCCAAATCGCTTTTCATGGTTTCACACCAAAAAGGATCATCTTCTACTAAAAGCAACCGAATCTTATGTATATTCATCAGCACCTCTCCTTACTAGACATTTTTTGGAAAATACCAATTTGACCTTGGTCCCGCAACCCTCCTTACTCTCCAATTGAATCTCTCCGCCGTGTTTTTCCATCACTTTAGAACAATAACTTAACCCTAATCCATGGTTACCTTTTAGCTTCTTTGTAGAAAAGAAAGGAATTATAACTTTATGAATATATTCCATTGGTATTCCGACACCATTATCAGATATTTCTATAACAGCTTGGCCCTTATTAACATAAACATAGATATCTAACTCTTTATTCAATCCATCCATAGCTTCAACGGCATTATTTAATATATTGGAGATAACTTCTTGTAGCTGAACAGCATCTCCATTAATAGATGGACGATTGCAAATGTTAAATCTTGTGCTGACCACCTCCGATTCTAGTAGTAGATTTTGTTCTACGGTCTTTCGAAGGAGCTCTACTAGATCTAACTTCTCCACTTGGATTTCCTGAACAGCGTTATCCTTAATCACCTCAATCATTCCAGAAATATGTTGCACTGCACCTTCAATTTTCCCAATATAATTATACGCTGCAGTAATATCATTATTAGAAAGAAGTAGTTTTGTTCTGCTAGTTAAATACATAAATTTGTTCATTTCGTTTTTAAGCATATGATTAAGTATAGATATTCCGTTAGTCGTGGGCGAATCTCGAATAATTCCTATCTTGAAATGAGTTCGTATCTCTAATACCTCAAATTTAATTACAAAAAACAAAAAAAGAAAAAACATGGCTATAACTGCTCCTTGATTCCATTTATAATTCTCATAATGATTAAAACATCGAGGAATATAAACTGAGACCAGTTGAAAAGGAACTGGAAACAATAAGATTATTGTAATTAGATTACTCTTTCTTGATGTGTAATTCTTTAATGTATAATAATCTTTAATTAATATGAAATAGCCATATATAATATATGGTGCAACCCAGGCTGTAACAACAATATAATTATATTTAAGATGAGGAAAACTGGTTTCCGCAGTCAATATACTAATTATAATTGGTAGCATCAAAATCAATTTTATCATCGGGTGAAGCACTTTTTTTTGTGTGTATGTCAGAGAGAAAAGCAGAAATATATATGGTAGTCCAAGTATGTTCAGAAATGACAATTGAATGTACAATAATTGTGCAACAATTATTAGCTCATGTGATGTCAATTCTGGAACGATTTGATCAACTAACACACGGCCTAATGCTCCAGCACCACCTGCAAACGTTAAAAGTGAGGCCCAAAGTAAAGCAGGATTAAACTTTCTATTCAAAAATAAAAGCACTGAAAGTGAAATTAATAAAAAGAAAGTGATGAGCATTTAAACCTTCCTCTTTTGGATATGATTAATTACTATATAAACTAAGACCTACCCAGAAGAAGGGTCCGTCTGTTAGACTATCCACGTATCATCATGCCAATCAGATCCTATCTTTCTGAAGTAACATTCAAGACTAAGGTTCGTGTGTGTTTTCGAAATACAGCTTTAAACCGAATCCGGAAGTGCTTATAGAAGAGCTAGAACATGATGTATTGAATATAATATTCCCAAAAGTTTTACATCATATGTTCTCAATTTGCGTTGTTAATGAAGTGAACAAACCAATATCCGCTGGAGGCCATTGATTGTTCCCTGGTTGGTTATTTGAATTTTAATTTAATTTTCACAGTTAACTTTTTAACGAACTACATAATACCTCAAAAGGTCATCAACGTTAATATACAAAGAATCGTAGTGAAAGCATATTTTTTTGTGCGAAATACTTGAATTTCCACAATGCCTTCAGATTAATTTATACTAATTATTTAAATCCACTATACAACATATATTTTAAAATAAATGCAAAATTTTGTCGAAAAAAATATTTTTCGGGTTTTTGTGTCTAATATTAGATTTTCATGACCACCTTTAAGCATTTCTAAGGTGTTCGTGAAGAACAGATAGCTCAAAAGAGGATCTCTAGCAGGGAATCTTGTGGCTGTGGCAGCCTGTTTGAAGCACACAGGATTCGCTATTTTTCTGATTTACGGAAATGAATCCAAAGGGCCAAAACCCTTATAAATCAAGGATGCCGAGGACGGGAGCGATCCGTGCGGTATCACGTACCGCAGGATTTTAAGTCCTGTGCGCCAATTATCATAACTCTTCATAATAATGCATTCTGATCTATTTGAAAACCCGTACCAACCAATACATCGGCGAATTCACGATACCATAAACATCCAATTGCTGCTTGGAACGTCTTTCAAAAAATGGGTACAGTGGGAGGCTTTATGCCATGTATGGATAAGCCCGCGGCTGCGTGCCTTTCTTTTCCTCGATTTTTAGCAGCCATCCCATTTCGGAAATGGACAGTCCCTTCCCCTGCTGCAGCTTCGTCACTCTGCCGTGTTCTTCTCACGTTCCCAGGATTCAGCGATCTTTGAAATTCAAATCGATCAGCACATCCCGATACTTCGGATCCGTTGCCGCTACAACCCGTTTTTTCGCTTTGCTGAGTTTCGGGTGAATCCGGGTCTCTTGTTGAAGGGTATTGAAGACCTTTCGTCTCACCGTAGCCAAATTTCGCACCGCTGTCGCTTCATGTGTTTGATTTCGGTCCTCTCCCTCACGACATCCAAGCTCCAGTGCATGCATCGCCTTCATCCACGCGATAAATCGCGCTTCGAACGCCTCCAGCTCGATCAGTCCCATACATCGCTTCTTCGTGGATAACGAGGGGATTCCATTCGACAGCCCGATATAACGCCGAAGCCACTTCTGTGTCACCTTCGCTTTCGCCCATTGATGAATCAGATCCCATTCCTCATAACCGCAGATCATTCCGCTCATGACAATGAACAGCGTATCGGTTAAGCAATGCCACACTTCTTCTTCTTGCCGAGAATCCGTGTCAAATCTCCAAACATCTCAAAGAACTGGCCTTGGTACCATTCACTGCTCATATGATCTCCTCCGAGTATCCTTTGAGCAATATCTTACGGCACTGGCCAGCCCTTTTCTAGTTTTTTGCTTCGTTATTTCGCCGTGACCAGTACACCAGAACTCCACAAGATACTTAATTCACCTTTTAAACTGAGTAGGAGGAAACATCGGCTCATAAAGATTTTTTGTAAATTGTAACAATAAGCAATAGAGAGGTTAGCTTAATTGAAGTAATTTTCAGAACACCATTTCAATATTTGCTCCCTTCGATTCTCATGTATTTTAATAATCTGATTCAGAACAAATATTTTTTGAACTACATCTTCAGTCATGAAAAATTGTCTCTTGAAGTAGTTTATCTGTTTCTGATGTGCACCTTGGTGTTTCTCATTTTTTTCGTAAATATGTAGTAGTTGAATATGAAGATCATACACGTCTTTATATGTTGTCATCTCGATGCTCCTTCAATTTTTTCCATAATAAAAAATAAAAAAGCAACTCATCCGTAGACAAGTCGCTTTATAAAACGCAATATTATTAACGGATACAACCATGTAATTTTCAACTCACCTCTTTGCTTTATAGAACTCATGGTAGAGCTTCATTAGCGCTCTTTTTTCTATTCTTGAGACATAACTCCGCGAGATCCCCAGCTCCTTCGCAATCTCACGCTGCGTTCGCTCTTCCCCGCCAGTGTCCAGTCCGAAGCGGCCTACCACAACTTCCTTCTCCCGGTCATCCAGGATATCCAGATTCCGATAAATCTTGCTCTTCTCAATCTTCAGATCCACTTCTTTAATCACATCGTCCGCTTCCGAGCCGAGGATATCGATCAGCGTGATCTCGTTACCTTCCTTATCCGTTCCGATCGGATCGTGGAGGGATACGTCCTTGCGGGTTTTTTTCAACGAGCGGAGGTGCATCAGGATTTCATTCTCGATACAACGGGCGGCAAAAGTAGCCAGCTTCGTGCCCTTGTTCGGGCGGTAGCTCTCAATGGCCTTGATCAGGCCGATGGTGCCGATGGAGATCAGGTCCTCCATGTCTTCGCCGGTGTTGTCGAATTTCTTCACTATATGGGCAACCAGCCGCAGGTTATGCTCAATCAGCAGGTTCCGTGCCTTGGCATCTCCTTCGGCCATCATGCCTAAGTATTTGCTCTCATCCTGCTCCGATAGAGGCTGGGGAAAAGCGTTGTTCCTTACGTAAGATACCAGCAGCGTCAATTCTTTGATCAGCAGCGCAATCGTGCTTATGATTCCAGGCAACTTGGCGACACCTCCCGCACATGTACAATGAAACCGGTCAGCAAGGAGAACTAAGGGTTCATGGTCCTTTTATTGTATGTGGGTAGGTGCCTAGAAGTGCATGTACGGGGAAAATAGGTACGGGCCTCCTACACCCGGAGCAGCTCGCGGATATCCTCTTCCGACAGCCGGGTCGTCTTGTTCTCGCCAGCTTCGATGACTTCTTCGATGAGATCTTTCTTGCGTTGCTGCAGCTCCAGCATCTTCTCCTCGATGGAACCTTCGGTGATCAACCGGATCACCTGGACCACATTCCGTTGCCCCATCCGGTGTGCCCGACCGATGGCTTGCTCCTCGACTGCCGGATTCCACCACAGATCGTATAGAATCACCGTATCCGCTCCAGTCAGATTCAGCCCCGTTCCACCCGCCTTAAGCGAGATCAGGAACACTTCCCCTTCACCTTCGTTGAAAAGCCTGCACAACTCCACCCGCTCCTTGCCCGGAGTAGAGCCATCCAGATACAAGGGCTGAACTCCCGCTTCGTCCAGGCGTTGCCGGATCAGCTCTAACATACTGGAGAATTGTGAGAACACCAGCATTCTGCGGCCGGAATCACGGCATTCCTGCACAATCTCCAGCAATTGCTCCAGCTTGCCGGAGCCGCCCGTATAATTCTCGATGAACAGCGAAGGATGGCAGCAGATCTGCCGTAAGCGGGTGATACCCGCCAGAATCTTCATCCGGCTCTTGTGAAATCCGTCCGCAAGCAGATCCTGTTCGGTATCGTCACGGAGCCTCGCTAAGTATGCGAGATATACCTGTTTCTGCTCGTCCAGCAGCTCTGTGTGCTGTACAGTATCAATGCGGTCTGGCAGCTCCTCCAGAACCTCTTTTTTGAGCCGCCGCAGAATAAAGGGGGACACGATGCTGGCGATCCGTCCGGCGGGCAGCTCCTTGAAGGTTAATCGTCCGGTGAACAGCGCCGGGAAGACTGTGCTGAAAATAGCTTCCAGCTCATCCACCGAATTCTCAATCGGTGTGCCCGTCAGAGCGAATTTCCGTGCAGCCTTAAGCGATTTAACCGCTTGGGCCGTCTGCGAAGCTGAATTTTTGATCGCCTGGGCTTCATCCAGAATTAGCGCATGAAAGGTTGTACCGGAATACAGCTCAATATCCCTGCGGAGAAGAGGGTAAGAGGTAATAATCACATCTGCTTCTCCCATGGCCTTGCTCTCCAGCAGTCCACTGCGCTCCTCCTTCTGCCCTGCCGCCACCAGTACGTTGACTGCTGGTGCAAACCGGGCGAACTCATGGCTCCAGTTATAGGTTAAGGATGCCGGACACAGAATCAGCACCGGAGCTCTCCCCTGTACCTTGGACGGCATCTCAGCCAGCTCGGAGCAGATATAAGCAATACTCTGGATTGTTTTACCCAGCCCCATGTCATCCGCCAGAATTCCGCCGAACCTGAACTTCGACAACGTCTTCATCCATTGGAAGCCTCTGGCCTGATAATCCCGGAGAACCGGCTTCAGCTCAGCGGGCAGCTCGAATTCCAGACTGTCCGGTTCCCGCAGCTGGTCCAGGAATTCCCGGAGCGACTTGCCCCACTTTGTATGCTTGAAGCCATGGCCCCGCTCTGGAAGCTGAAGAGCTTGTACGGAGGGCAGGCGGATTACCGAGTGTTTAAGATCCCTTTGCCTAAGATTCAGCCGTTCGGCAACGGTGCCGAATTCGCTGAAGCTGTCTACGGCAATGGGCAGAAAAGCCCCGCTGCGCAGGCGGACATACTTCCTTTTCTCCACAATCGCCTGCATGACCCGAACAGTCTCCTCCTCATTCAAGCCTTCCAGCTCAAAAGAGATATCCAACCAATCCAGACCTTCGCTCAGCTCCGCTTTCACTTTGGGATAAGCTTTACGCTCCAGCACAAGTCTCTGAACAGCAGGTGTGACAAACAGCTCGGCAACCTCTTCCAAAACCGGCACAAGCTCATATAACGCCTCGTAGATGACCGGCTCACTAACCGAAACCCAGTGCTGCCGTTCCTGTCTGAGCGGAGAGTTGTCCAGAATATCAACGATCTTATTTTCCCGCTGCATATTTCGGATCAGGATCTTCTGCTTGCGCGCTGCATCCACGCTATTCTCTTCCAGCGGATTAATCACAATCTCCTCATAATGAAATTCCAGCCGAAACGTTAAGGTACCGTCTTCATAATCCAGATACAGCTTTGCCTGCAGTTCAGGCTCCACAATTCGCTCGCTTACTGCCTGTTCCACACTCACTTTCCCCAGCTTTCTTAAGGCTGGCAGCACCTGCTGCACGACCGCTTCGATTTGTCCGGGAGCCACTGCAATGTCGCTGGAGGCCGTGAACTGCTGCTGCAGCAGTGCAATTGTACGGAGCGCTGCTCTGTCCACATCATAGATCAGCCCGTTCATAATCAGAGTAGAATAGTCCTCAAGCAAGGTAAGTTTATCCATATTCGCAGCCGTCAGAACATAATCCTTCTTCTTTCCTTGGCCGATCGAGAATTCAAGCGGCGGGGCTTGGCCCGCAAGGACAGCAGGAACCTCCGGGTGCCCCACACTTCTTAGGGTAATATTCACTTTTGACAGCAGCGGCTTAAGCTTGTCCCAGGCCAGCGGAGTGACCTTCAGCATTCTCCCGTCAGTCTCAGGGGGGCTATAATAGCTATTCGGGCTAGGTTTGAGTAATTTCTCAGAGTTTTTCAGTAGAAGCATGACCTCCATGAATTCCCGGTCGGCAGCGCTAATCTGCTGCTGTGCTGCGTCAAACGTGAACTTGCTGGTGAAATACAGCGGCTTCCGCTGCTCCAGATGCTCAAGGAATTGTCCCAGCTTCGTCACGACATACCGGTGTTTATAGCCCACCCGCATTTCAAGCGTAAATCCTCTGGGCTGCTGGTAAAGCGTGCTTAAGATGAACTCAAACTGCAATTGTTCTTCATGCTCAAACAGAGGAGCTTTCTCTCTATTCATAGCAGGTTCCATCCCGGCAAGTGAGGAAATCAACAGATCCGTCTGGTTATATTTGCGTTTATCTTTGCTTTTGGAGGGGGTAACGGAGGCGGAGCCCGGCTTCTTCACTTCGCTACCTGCAGGGTTCTTGGTCTGCAGTGCGTGTATGGCCATGAGTGTCGCCGCCACATGCTTACAGCAGTCATAGTTCTCATAGGCGGGACAAGTACAGTAAGCTTCGGTATCCTTTCCCGTAAGATTAATATTGAAAATTTCAACGTGATAAGCTTTGCTTCCTTTTACCCATGCTCTATAACGGTTGATTTCTGCATCAAAGCTCAGCTTGCTTACCCGCCCCGAATTATAATAAGATCGTCCCCGCTTATAAAAGGTATCCCCGCAGATATCCTTGATATCTTCTAATGTAAAATCCATCTTCATCACCTGCTTTGTATCTAAGTTGGTCTTTACTACGGTTCTTCTCGGCCTCATCCAGGTGTTGCAAAACGAAAATAACCCTCAATCACTCGGCATCGCACCCGCCCGCCCATTATCATAACTCCAGGCCACCACCGTTGCGCTGTCCCGCCCAAGCTGTTCATGGACACTCGTCAATACATCCGCCACACATTCCTCCAGATCCTCTCTACCCGTAAAAGCTTCATACAGCCTGCGCGGGTCCTCCAGCAGTCTTTCCCCCACCTCCAGCAGACCATCCGTGGTCATCACGATGATGTTGCGGCCCTGCCGCAGCTCGCGGATGCCGGAGGAGTAACAGGCCACAGGCTGAGCAAAAGTGTTGACGAAGCCGATCCACTCGAAGTAATTACGCTGACCAAGCGCATATTGCCCGCGTGCCGCCAGCTCGGGATGCAGCAGATAGAGCGAATTATCCCCCACCGAGAACCACCAGAGATAATTCTCCATCCGGACACAGATCAGGCATGCGGTCTCCCCTTTTACCTGCCTACACTGGCTGAGAAATGCCTCAGACTGGAAAATCGCCAGCAAAAAAGACTCCAGTTCCCGGAACGCCTGCTGAACCGGCAGCGCCAGCAGTCTGATGATTCCACCTGCCTCACCATTGATCGTGCGGACCAGCAGTTCGGCGCTTTCCGCCGTATTGTGCGCATCCAGAAGCATCGCGAACTCCCAGTCCGCGCCCGGCTCGCTTGATAAATAGACACCGTCTTCATTTTTATTAGCACCTGCAGCAGTGTTTCCGCCGTACCGGCCAATAACCATCCTGTTCAGTGTAGAGGTTATTGGATGATCCAAGTACCTCTCCTCACTGCCTACCCAGCTGAATTGTTCCCTTGTCTGTCCCATCCTGCTCCTCCTGTCCCGTCTATACTCTATGTTTCTTCTATTATACTCGAACGGCTACTCCCGCGACTTCATTCAGAGACCCGCTCCATAACCTCTATCCGTTCCCGGTTTAGATTCTGTCCTCCGGTCCCGGGCTCAGGCTGTCGCTCGCTGTCAGGAATCTTCTATCAGTGTCCCGCAGAATATACACTCCGCTTAGAAGCTCTCCTCCAACCAGCTTAATGTTCATTCTCGCAGGCAGGCAGTAATTCACCGCGCACCAGCTATATAGAGGCCGCATCAGCAGCTTCCCGATCACGAAATACAATACAGCCATAATCAGTAGCACCCCATACACCACCGGCCTGTCCTGGCCATAGACAAAAAAGAGTATATCAAACTGTTTTGTCATGTTAAGGTTATAGGTGACGACCAGCTTGCTCATCAGCAGCATACCGAACAGCAGGTAGAAGCTGACGCCAAGCAAAACGTGGATCAGCAAGATCCAGGACCGGAAGGGTAAGCGCTTCCGGTCCGCTTTTGAAGACAAGTAGTATGTAACAAGCAGTCCCGCAGCAGCCAGCGAGATCAGCAACAGATTATCCATGGGATGAAGGACATACATAAGCAAGCCGTTCAAAGCAGCAAAGATCAGAATATCCGCCAGTATGGCTTTATTCCGCTCCCGGAGGCTACCCGCTTGAAGCTGTATGTGGGACCCGCCCTGTAAGAAGTCGACAGCCCACACGATCAGGAACAGAACGCTGAACCAGCCTATTTTTCCTTTATCATAACACTTTCACCATCTCAGGAGGATTAACATTCATGCTATTACTGAAGTTATGCGCTATTGCTGTACTGCTGTCTTTTTCCTACCGGATCTTCGAGCGGGTTCTCGGGCTGATCGCTAAAACACAGGTGCGGTATACAATCTATTATTGGGGAGCCGCCATGATTGCTGGCAGCGTTCTCTGGAGTGGCAGCTATACGTTTGGTATGCCGCATCAGGTGATGAGAGTGCTTCCGCTGTTCCTTATCATACTGCTTGTGAACCTGATCATCTCCCGATCCTCCGGCTATAATCCAGTGGGCACTTATAATACAGTCAACTTCGTGCTGTGCTTCCCGATCTTTGAAGAGATTGCCTTCCGGGGGCTGGTTCTGCCCATTCTCGCGCAGCATCCGGGTCTTGGGCAACTCCATGCCACGGGAATCATCGATGTCAGCGGCGCTATTCTCCTTACCGCCTTCCTGTTCGCCGTCTCCCATTTGCAGTATTACCGGCTGAACCGCGAGAGTATCCGGTTTATGCTGTTCGCGCTGAGCGGAGGGATCTTCTTCGGGCTGTTCGCGCAGGTGACAGAGTCGCTCCTGCTGACGATTCCGCTGCATATTGCTTTTAACGGATCGGCCGTGTGGTATGCCCGGGCTTCCGCAAGCAAGCACCTTCAGGCCTGAGGTATTTCTATATGTATATATGAAAAAAGAGCCACAGCTCCTCTATAGGGCCAGCGCCTCTTCCGTAATCTGCCTGATATCAATCGGAGACAACGTCTCCTCATTCACCATGTCCGGCAGAATCTCTGCCAGGAAGTAATCCACACACTTAAGGTCAATATGCTTGATCTTGATCAGCGCATTGCGGTACATCACCACGAATTCCTTCTCCGTGTTCCCTCTTTGCAGCTCGGCGAAGGCCTCATACACCTGATCCATCTTATCCGCAACCTCCAGAATCAATCCCTCCAGCGACTCATCCTTACCCTCGCGCAGCTGCTGGTAGAAGATGCTTTTGAATTCGTCCGGGATATGCTCCTTGATGAAGTTGTCGATCATGCCCTCCTCCACCTGCTGAATCAGCGACCTTAGCTGGAGCGAGGAGTGCTTCACCGGCGTTTTGATATCCCCGATAAAAATCTCTCCGTAATCATGGCTGCTCGTGATTTCGTACAGCTTCTTCCAGTCGATCACCGCGCCGTGCTTCTCTTCAATATCCGCCAGCGTCTTCGCGTATTGCACGACCTTCCAGGAATGGGCCGCAACGCTATGCTCCTCGAATTTGAATTTGCCCGGACAGCGGATAATGCGCTCCAGCTCATTCAGTGAGCGAAAATACTTGTGAATTCCCATGGCTAGTCCTCCCGTATGGTAGTTAGGCTACGTTAGAGTTCAGTCTAATCCTCCAGTGTTAACTTCGGATAAACCTCAGCACCCCATTGTGTAAAATCCGCACGGCTACGCGCATCTAACGTTATTTCCCAGCCTCTCCCCGCCCTATTGCGGTCCCCATCCCCGACTAAGGTCGGGAACAAAGAACAGTCTGCAGGCCGTTTTGCCAAGCCGGAAATATTCGTACAATACATACATAGACAACGCAGTGAACACGCCGGAACCGGCGATCACCATATAAGAGAGGAAGATTCATTATGACAAAAAAATTAACCCGTTCCTTAACAGACAAGAAACTGACCGGTTTATGCGGAGGACTGGCCCGCTATTTCAAAGTTGATGCAACCCTTGTAAGATTGATTGTTGCTATCGCTACGATATTCAGCTTCGGTACTGTAGTCTTTCTGTATATTATCGGCAGCCTAATTGTTCCCCAGGAATCCTACGGCGGCTTCGATGATGGCTTCAACTACTAATTCCTTCTATTAAATATTTGCGTCATACCTTAACCAACCCACATATAAAGGAGATCATTATTATGAGCATATTCCAAAGAATCACTACACTAACTAAGGCCGCTATTCATGAAGGACTGAACAAACTGGAAGATCCGATCCTGCTAACCGGTCAATACCTGCGGGATCTGGAGGACAAGATCGCTAATGCCGAAGGCAAACAGCGTGAACTCAAGGCAGCAGCCAGTGTGCTGGAGCGCCGGATTTACGAATACAAGGTGCTTGCAGAGCGCAGTGAAGCGGAAGCAGTCCAGTTCATGAGCGAGGGCAATGAACCTGCTGCCCGCCTGGCGGTAATGGCTAAGCTCCGCTACACGGAGAGCGGACAGGAATGCACCGCCGGACTTCAAGAGACGCAGGCAGCACTTGCCTCGCTGGAGGTACAGCTTGCCGGTGTTAAGGAAGAACATACGCGCCTCAAAGCCAAAAGAGCCGAGCTGGCTGAACGTGCCCGCAAAGCTGCGGAGATCAAGCAGTCTGCACAAGCTAGCGCATCATGCTCCCCGGCCGGATACGGCGGCCAGGTACTGAACGCCGGTGCCGCAGCACGCGGGTTCGAACGGATGGAAGACAAGATCGCCATGCAGGAAGCGCTGGCCGAGCAATCCGGGCTGGCAGCAACAGCCGCCGCACCTGACGCTCCGCTGAACAGCGCAGTGGAGGCCGAACTTGAACGCCTGCGCAACCGGAAATAAGCTGACGGTGTAAGCTCAGCAATAACAAAAAGGATGCCACCCTTTTGACCAGGGAGGCATCCTTTTGATGCAATGAACTTTGTTCCAAATAGGACTAGACAGGTTAGTCTATGCAAGTATGACAGCAAAGGCTTCATACGGCTGTAATTGCAGTTGCTTGAAATCCACATCATCTCTGGAATAGTTGCCGATGATGAATCCGGCGTGACCCAGCTCCGGCAATTCGAGCGTGATGGGCTCCCCGCTGAAGTTGGCCGTTACCAGCCAGGTCTGTCCTTCATAGCGGCGGAAGTACATGAATACTTGATCCGGCACGCCGGTCACCAGTTCGAACTCGCCCCATACCACAATCGGGTTGTTCTTCCGCAGTTCAATCAGCTTACGGTAGCAATGGAACACCGAATCCGGGTCCTTCAGATTCGCCTCCATATTAATTTCCTTATAATTCGGATGTACAGGCAGCCATGGCTCTCCGGTTGTAAATCCTGCGTTACAGGTAGCATCCCACTGCATCGGGGTCCGGGCATTATCTCTTCCCTTGGCATTAATGGACTGAATGATAGCTTCCCTGGCATAGCCTTGCCCGATCCGTTCATGATACATATTGATCGCCTCAATATCCTGCGCTTCGCTGATATCCTGAATCGGATAATTGGTCATTCCGAGCTCCTCGCCCTGATAAATGTATGGCGTGCCTTTCATCAGGTGCAGGAGAATGGCGAACATCTTGGCGCTCTGCACTCGGTACTGCTTATCGTTGCCCCAGCGCGATACAATTCTCGGCAAATCGTGATTGTTCCAGAACAGGCTGTTCCAGCCCTCGTTTCCCAGCTCGGTCTGCCATTTCGCCAGCACCTGCTTCAATTCGCTTACATCCAGAGGCTTCAGATCCCACTTCTCTCCCCCGCCCTGCTGATCCAGACCGATGTGCTCGAACTGGAACACCATCGACAGCTCCTTGCGGTCCGGGTTGGAATAGAGCTTGGCAACTTCCGGAGTCGCCCCCCAGGTCTCTCCCACCGTCAGAACATCATGCGCTCCGAAGGTCTCCCGGTTCATCTCCTGCAGATATTCATGCAGCTTCGGACCATTTCCTGTGATCTCCTGATCGGGAATTTTGCCGACCAGATCAATGACGTCCATACGGAATCCGCCGACGCCCTTATCCAGCCAGAAATTCATCATGTCCCATACCTCTTGACGGACCTTGGGGTTCTCCCAGTTCAGATCCGGCTGCCTGCGGCTGAACAAGTGCAGAAAGTACTGGCCGCTTGCTTCGTCAAGCTCCCAGGCCGATCCGCTGAAGGTTGAACGCAGGGAGTTGGGAACCCGGCCGTTGACCGGATCACGCCAGATATAATAGTCACGGTACGGATTATCCCTTCCTTTGCGGGCCTCAATGAACCATGGGTGCTCGTCCGAGGTATGGTTGACGACCAGATCCATAATCATCCGGATATTGCGCTGCCTGGCCTGCTCTATTAACTCATCCATGTCATCCATCGTTCCGAATTCGGTCATAATATCCTGGTAATCGCTGATATCATAGCCGTTATCGTCATTGGGTGATTTGTATACCGGACTAAGCCAGATGGCGGTAATGCCAAGCTGCTCCAGATAGTCCAGCCTGCTGATAATCCCCCGGAGGTCGCCGATTCCATCCCCGTCGCTGTCTTGAAAGCTCCGGGGATATATCTGATATATTACAGCGGTCTGCCACCATTTCGTATTGTTCAAGCCAATCACTCCTGTAAGCTAAATTTAACTACAACCATGGACCAGATGCGCAGGGACGGCAAAGTGAATCTGGCCGCAAGTCCTTGCCCGTGAGGAACCACCTCATAATCCAGGACAATCACTTCCTGGGCCTCATCATCCGGGCTGGCCGTGTAAATGCATTCAATCGGCTGTTCGATCAGCAGTGTGCACACCACATCATTTTGAGCTTCAGGCCGCTGTTGCTTGCCATGCTCCCAATAATCATCTTCAAGCCCGGCAAGATTAATCAGCTGCAGAATCTGATAGCCCGGCTTGCGCTTAATGATCGTCCAGACCGAGTCAATATCTCCGTTCGGGGCAAATGGCACCTTGCCTTCGAAGGTAATCTCGGTGTTCACCCCGGCGGTATAGGTATAAGACACATCTTCCAGCTCTGCATCCTGGATCAGCACCCCAAAACGCACGATGAAATCATAGTAGCGTCTGACCTCGACGGCAAATTCAGGCCGCATCACTGCATAATCGGGATAGTAGGGCATCGTCAGCATTCCATGATCCTCACCCAGCAAGAGGTGATATCCCCCGCTGGCGAATATGGAGGCCATCGTCAGCAGCGCCCCATTCTCAGCCCATTCCTTGTCATGTCCGGCTTCCGGGTAGAAGGAGGGCAGATAGGCGGAGAGAATCACCGGCTTGTGCGGGTCCAGGGAGCGCGCATGATCGATCAGTCCTTTAAGCTCACGCAACCGGACTACCGGCGGCCACACTTCAATATATAGCGCCTCCTGATCCGCCGGGGCCGTCTTGTGTATAGGATAATTACCCACATTATTGAAAATAACCCCGGCCTCTGCCTTGATTTCCTTCACGGCCGCCTGCGTCCGGTTAATCAGAGCCGGATAACATTCCGCCAAATCGACCAGCTCTTCTTTTCCTGCGATCAAGCGCACCGCTTTCTTGGGGAAGCCGTATTGGTCCATATGAATTCCGTCGAATCCGGCCTGTACAGCCTGACGGAACTGTTCAACAATATGATCGGTCCAAGGAGAGCCCGGTGTAATATCCATAATATAGAACAGATCAATTAATTGAAACGGATCTCCCTGGCGGTTATACAGTCCCCATTCCGGACGTGCCTGCAAGAAGTCCTTAAGACTTGCATATACCGCTCCATAGGCCATGGCAGCCATCCCTTTATCGTGTACGGCTGCGATCTTTTCACGAACCACCTTATAGGATATCGTCCGGCCCATCGGATCAATAAATTCATCCTCTGTCGGAACCAGATCATCATGCCTGTACATCCAGTCATAGAACTGTATGACATTCAAGTGGAATTTGTTCATGCTGTCAACGTCACGGGTGTCTCCGGATTCTTCACTCCGGAAATCGCTTAGAAATCCATACCGTGGCGCCCGGCCCCAATGATCGGCAATATCGTAGGAGGTATAGGCGGTTGACACTACAGCTTCATTGCACAGAACTGTAGCCTTGACCCCGTAACCCGCCCACTCTGTAGTTTCAGTGAACAAGGGAACGGGTACTCTTTGTCTCAAGCCTGGTTCCGTACGGATGCTAAGTCTTGCTTCAGCAACCTGCTGCTCCAGCTTGTAGAAGCTGACCACCAGCTGCAGAACCGCTTTCTCCCCGGTCTCTACTTCAATAATAATACTGCCTGATTGGCCGGTCTTGTACTGGGCCTGATCCGGATATATATCTATATGTGTCACTAATCTATGGTCCATATGAATTCTCCAATCCTTGTAGATTGAGCTTGATCACTTCCGCTTATTTCTTGCCGTTTTCCGCCAACCAGGCATCCAGCTGCTTTTGCGCCTCCGCGATGACTTTGTCTGCTCCAGCCGCTTTTTGTTTTTCCAGCATTTTTGGAAGAGACTCTTCCGGATCGAGCTGGCCGGACTTCAGACCGTCAACAAAGGCTTTGTTGGCGTTGTCAATCGAGATCAATTCATTTTTTACAGGCTCCGCATCGAAGACAAATCCAAAGATCCGTGAAGGATTAGAAGACACCTGTTCGTTGAACTTCTCATAGTTCTGGTATTTATTCGGATCTTCGCCTACACGGGTATAGTTGAGCATTTGATTGCCGAGCTGCCACATAATATCGTGGTAGTAGCCGACATTATCTGTAGTTTTGCCTTCCGGCAGCGCAACTTGTCCGTCTTTGAGCACATAGTGGGTGCCTTCAATCCCGAAGTTGAAGAGAGTCAGCAATTCCTTGTCCTTATAGAACAGGTTAAGTAGCATCATGGCACGTTCCGGATCACCGGAGCTTTTTGCAATCGCATACATGGTTGCTGTCATCTTGCCTGTCTGCAAACGGTCAATATTAAGCGGAACCTGCAGCATCTCACGGCCTGCTTTAATCGAACCATTCGGGGATACGGCTGCTGTGCCGATCTCCATATCCGCGATAATATCCATATCAGAGACAAAGGCGAAGCCTTTACCCGCTTGAATCTTCTTCCAGGCGTCCAGACCAGGTGTCAATGCATCCTTGTTAATGTATCCTGCCTTGTACCACTTGTTGGTAAGCTTGGCAAGCTCCATATACCGCGGAGTCGTGTAGGAATTGATGACGGTATAATCATCTGCCGTTGTTCCCACGGTGTTAATCGCTGCAATACTCACAATAGAATCCAAATTCGTGGAGGAATAGTACGCTTCGAGAGGAAAGCTTGGTGCTACCAGAGGTGTAATCCCCGGTTCGTTCTCCTTGATGGTCTGGAGCATCGGCTCCAGCTCCTCGACTTTACCGGACTTCAGTGCAGTCAGATCAAAGTTATATTTGTCCACAAGCTCTTTGTTCAAGTAGACCCCTTGCGCACCACCCAGCTCCTGGTGGGTATGAATACCGTATAGCTTGCCGCCGCGCTTAGCCGGCCCGTGATAATCCTTCTCCACAGCTTCGATGTCCGGGCCGTATTTAGCGAGCAAATCATCCAGCGGCAGCAAGCCCCCTTTGGTCACCTGTTGCTGGAATCCGAGCCAATCCGCTGTGAACAGCAGGTCCATTTTGTCACCGGAGGCCATCATCAGGTTCGTTTTATCGCTCCAGGCGCCCCAGTCGATGGGATTCAGCTTGACCGTCATGTTCATTTCCGGATAGGTCTTTGCCAGATAATCATTCATCGCATCCTGTACCCGCTGATTATCGTTTTGCGGCGCATCGGGGAATACCATGACCACTTCGTAAGGCTTCAATTCGGAGCTGGCAGTGCCTCCCGGCTGGACTGTGCCCCCCGGTGAATTCGCAGCATTATTCCCGCCGCAGCCGGTTACTAGGGCTGAAGTCAGCACAAGCGATGTCAATACAACAGAACTCTTTTTCAACCACTTCATAAATAATAGACCTCCCTGGAATACTTCTGTATTATTATTGCCTCATCATTCTGAACTTGCTTATACTAATCCGGTCATATACCGGGATCAGCCTTTCACAGCGCCTACGGTAAGGCCTTTGACGAAATACTTCTGCAGGAACGGGAATACCAGCACCAGCGGTCCGATTGCAATCATCGCCATCGCCATCCGGATGGATTCAAGCGGCGTTGTGACCTGTGCGGTTGAGCTGTAAGCCTTATTGGCAATCGTCTGCAGGAACGAAGCGTTCATTAGGGTTTTGGTCAAAAGATATTGCAGAGAGAACAGCTTCTCATTCTGGATGAAGACCAGGCTTGTAAACCAATCGTTCCAGTAGGATACGGTGGTGAATAACCCGATTGTGGCCATTACAGGCAGGGACAGCGGCAGAATAATGCTGAAGTATGTCCGGAATTCACCTGCCCCGTCGATCTGAGAGGAATCAATCAGGGAAGGCGGGATGCTGTTCGTGAAGAAGGTTCGCATGATGATCACATTGAAGCCGCCGATCAGACCCGGAATGATAAGCGCCATCAGCGTATCCTGAACATGCAGGAACCGGGTGTAGACCAGATACCAGGGCAGCAAGCCGCCGGAGAACAGCATCGTGATCAGAATGTAGAAGCTCAGGGCACCTCTGAGAGGGAACTCTTTTCGCGACAATGCATAGGCCATGGCCGAAGTCACAAACAGACTGACGACAACTCCAATCAGTGTTACCGAAGCAGAGACACCGTAAGCCCGCAATATTTTTCCGGCATCTTCAAATAAATACTGATAAGCGACAAGACTAAATTTGCCGGGCCAGAAGCTGTATCCATTCGCAGTTACCCAGTCCTCATCAGCAACCGAGATCATAAAGATAAGCCAGAACGGGATCAGGCAGGCAAGACTGAACAATGACAGGACAATAAGGATAAAGGGATTGGTTCGTTTTTTCTGCATGGTGTTCTCCTTCTAGAACAAAGCATTTTCTTTGCTGAATTTACGGACAGCCAGGTTGACGGTAATGACAAGTGTAAAGCCAACTACAGATTGCAGCAGCCCTGCCGAGGAGGCGAGTCCCGTATCCCCGGTAACCATTAACGCCCTGTATACATAGGTATCGATAACATCCGTTGTCTCCTTGATCATACCGGAGGCCATGGTTGCCTGATAGAACAGACCGAAGTCCGCGTTGAAGATCCGGCCGATCGCCAGCAGGGTCATGATGATGATGATCGGAGCGATCAGCGGAATCGTAATTTTCGTCATTTGCTTCCAGCGTGTGGCCCCGTCAATGACGGCCGCTTCATAATATTCAGAGTCTATCCCGACAATGGCTGCCAGATAGACGACGGCCGAGTAACCCACACCCTTCCAGGTGTTAACAATGGTCAGGATATAAGGCCAATGCTCTGCTTCCGCATACCAGTTTCTAGGATCGATTCCGAAGGGCTCCAGAATGAATTTATTGATGAATCCCAGCTCCGGATTCAGAAATCCATACACGATATAGCCGACAATGACCATGGAAATGAAATTGGGCAGGATCACTGTGCTCTGAAAGAACTTGGAGGCAAGCTTATTTTTGACCTCGTTAAGGAGAAGTGCCAGCATCACTGCGAGTATCGTATTGATGATCAGGAAGCTAAGGTTGTACAGCAAGGTATTCCTGATGATCAGCCAAGCGTCGTTCGAAGCAAACAGAAACTTAAAGTTGTCCAGTCCGATCCATTTGCTGCCCCAGATTCCTGCCGTATAATTCAGGTCCTTGAAGGCCAGGAAAATACCGAACATGGGCAGGTAGTTATTGATCAGCATCAGCAGCACACCGGGCAATGCCAGCACGACCAAGGCCCTGTACTTCCATATGCTTTTCCATTTTGAGCCAGGCCGCGAGCTGCCTGATTGTGCCGTTAGTGCTTTTTCCGAAGCCATAGTTCCACACCTTCTTATTGGGTTATGGCTTCATTATAAGGAGTTGCCTGCAGCTGCTCTGCCGTTTTTATAACCTTAATCTATTCGTTTTGTGACATTGCGGTATTCCTGGGGATTGACGTCGAACTGCTTGCGGAACATTTTGGTGAAATGGGAAAAATTGCTGTAGCCCACCTGCTGCGCGATCGCGCTGACCGGCATATCCGTGGTGTCCAGAAGCTCGCGTGTGCGGTCCATCTTCACCGAAATCAGGAAATCAATCAGGTTCTGGCCGGTCTCTTTCTTGAACAGCCTGGAGAGGTAAGCCGGGTTCAAGCCCACATAATCAGCGACACTGGCCCTGGAAATCTCTTCCTCCACCTTCTGCTGGATGTAGCGGATGGACCGCTCAATCACACCGCCCTTCTCCTGCCGCTCAAATTCCGCTTCCATGACCGCCGATACAATTCCTTCCGCCCAATGCCTGTATTGAAACAGTCCCCGTATCCGGGCGGTTGTCCAGTCTGGAAACAGAGCTATGCTTCCCGCATTGATTCCTCTGACCTGCAGGAAGTGATATATAATCTGCAGGGTATCCTGATGCAGGGCGTCCAGATGTCTTCCCTGAAAAGAAGGATTGGCTTCCAGCTTCGCTGTCAGATGATGAATGAACTGCACAGCGGACTCACGTTTGCCGTTCAGCATATAAGAGATCAGATCACCCAGCAGGATATCCTCCGAATTAGAATTGGCGGACAGCATCTGATCCTGCGGTAAGTATAAGAGCACGGATTGGGTCCGGGAGATATTATCACGCTCCATGGTCTTTAGACTTTCACACATTCCCGGCAGCTCCTGGAGGGGTTTGAACGAACCGACATAGCAGGTTACGATGCTGTAGAACAACTCCTGGCAAGCTTGGATAAAACGTTTACCTGTGGCCGTGAGCTGCTGAAGGCTAACCTTCTTAGCCGCAGGTCCTCCCTCCACACCTCCGGCATACAGCAGAATGAACAAAACCCCGCTCTTATCGGTGATGGCCTCCCCCGGATGCTCTTCTGTGAAACATTCCTCCGCCGCTTTCTTCACAGCATACTCCATGATTTCCTGATCACGCGGGCTGAGCGGTTTGGACCACTCCTCAATACTGATCAGAATCGGGAGCACCTGATCGTCAGGATTTAACCCTACCCCTGCACCCGCCAGCTCCCGGTCAAAGAAATCCCCGAACGACAGGATGCTGCGGGACAACAAATCCTGCCAGAAGCGTTCTACACGCTTCGGCTTTTCCTGTTGCCACAGATTCAGATACTTATGATACATCTGGTTGTAGGACTCATACTCTTCCTTCTCGCGGATGGCCGCCATCATACCCGATACGGCTGACAACAGCTCCTCTGTGTCAACAGGCTTCAGCAAGTAATCAAAGCTCCCGAGGTTAACGGCTTTCTTGGCATAGGAGAATTCGGAATGGCAGGTCAGAAATATCGATTCCGTCCAGGGAGAGTGCTCCCGCACCCAGCCAACCAGTGAAAGTCCGTCTTCATCCGGCATCTCAATATCGCAAATCAGCAATTCTATTCTGTGATCCTTCAGCAGTTCCCTGGCCTTGTCGGCCCTGTCCGCCGTCAAAACCTCTTCAATCCCATACGCCTTCCAGTTGCAGCAGTAGAGTAGCCCCTCCACAGCGAATTGTTCATCATCTACAATCAATAATCGCATTGCTCATCGTTCTCCTTCTGTATATTCAATAGGCAGGCTAAGCCGCACACGGAATCCGGACGGCTGATTGCCGCTGAAGTGAATTTCAGCTCGCCCCTGATAGATCATAGCCAGCCGTTGCTTCACATTCCAGATCCCGATTTGTCCCTCATCTGTGTCCGGGGTATAATCCGGTGCATTCAGCTCCTGCAGCTTCTCTGCACTGCTGCCCTTTCCGTTATCAGAGATTTCAATGATCATGGTACCTGCCGCTTCTTCTGAGAGGCCCGCCGAAATCTCCAGCCGGAAGATTTCTGCCTTCAGGCTCATGCCATGAAGCATGGCATTTTCTACAAAGGGCTGTACCAGCAAGGACGGTATGGAGGCGCGGCTAAGCGCTTCGGCTACGGTGATCTGGAACTCAAACGACTGCTGGTAGCGCATCTTTTGAATTTCCAGGTAATTGCGGAGATGTTCAAGCTCTTGGCCCAAAGTAATGCGGTTATCCTTGACCTGAAGCATAAAGCGGAAATACTGCACCAGATGCCGTACTGTCTTTTTGACCAATTCGAAACGCTTCAGATCGGCAAGCTGAAAAATAATATTGAGCGTATTCAAAAAGAAGTGCGGATTAATTTGCATTTGCAAATGCTTCATTTCTGCCTTTTGCGCATGAATCCGTTCCTCGTAGATATCAATTTTCAGATCTTGAATTTCCACAACCATGTTATTAAATGCCTGATTCAGCGCCTGAAACTCCACCAGGTTCGAATCGGGAAGCTTGGTTTCCATGGCGCCGTTGCGGATCCGGTGGATGCCGCTGAGCAAATCCAGAATCGGGCGGATGACCATACGGCGGAAATAATATAAGTAAACCAGTAAAATGAGCAAAATAATAAAGGGCAGCACATTAATAATCGTTTGGAAGGTATTGAGTCCCTGGAGCAGCTCGGAAGCAGGGATGACCACGGACAGATTGATTCCCAGTGCGGAGGACTGGCTGGACACCACAAACCACTTCAGCCCATCATGGGTAAACGAAAAGGAAGAATTCAGATTCATCTTCTCACCCGGCAGCTTGAAGTCGTAGCCCATGGATGCCGAAGGACGGGTTAAGATATTCCCTTCATTATCCACAATCAGCACATCACCGCCCGATTGCAGGTTGAGATTGCCCAGCGGTGAGCGCATGGAGTCGATTCGGATCAGAGCGCCAATACAAGCGGTATTGTCCAGATTATTGCTGACGGTCCGGTTTAAATAGTAATCTCCGGCAATGTTAACGATTGTCCATTTGTACTGAAATGTTTCCAGATTATCTTCATTTTGAACCTTTGTCGTAATCCAATCCCTTATCTGGTCCATATATTCCTCTGTCGTTCCCAGTACATTGGATAGTGTCAAAGTATCATTAACGCCGGAGTACAGATAGAACATGTCCACGCTATGGTAGTAGGCCTGGTAGGCCTGATTTCTCTGCATAATCCCCATACGGGCAAAATAATAGTCGGACTCTGTCAGCCCCGGCTGATTCAATTGAAGAAAATTCACATCATGATCGACAATATCGACCAGATTAATCGTAATGTCCTCCAGACTGCTCTCCATCATTTGAAGATTGGAGTTGACCAGATTCTGATAGGATCTGGATACCTGTTCGAGCACAATTCCCTTGGCATAATATCCCCCTGCAAAAAGAACGGAGAGGAGCGGAATCGTTATCGCAGCAGACAGTTGAATCAGTCTTACACCCAGCGAGTTTTTTCTGTTTGTCATCATGGATCCTTTCTGTAACTTAACATAACTTAACATAAGAAAGAGTCACCTTAGTGAGTGCTTCCACCCTTACGTAAACGTTTACTCAAACGTGTAAACTTCGACTCTTTAAGTGTGATTTCATACGTTAACGTAAACGCTTACCCTAAAAGTTATCCCGTTTATTTTTCCTTGTCAATGTTTATTTTACGGAGTGTTTGATTTCTGTTGACAACAAAAAAGCCAGGACTTATATTTTCAGTAAGCGTTTACTGTAAAAAGACAGGCAGGAGAGTCCATGAATCCCACAATTAAAGATGTTGCCCAAAAGGCGAACGTATCCATTGCCACCGTCTCTCGGGTTCTGCATAACTTAGGCGGATATTCAGATAAAACGAAGCAAAAGGTAGACCAGACCATCAAGGAGCTTAAATATCAGCCTAACGCTATCGCCCGCGGACTGATTAACAAGCGCACCCAGACCATCGGCGTATTATTTCCTGATGTGTCGAGCACCTTCTCCTCCGATCTGCTCCACGGAATCAGCGAATTCGTCCATGACCGCAATTACAGTGTAATAGTCTGTAATACCGATCAGGACGGCAAACGTACGCTGAAATATCTGCAGCTTCTGCGCGAGAAGCAGGTGGACGGAATTATTTTTTCCAGTGAAGTGCTCAAGCAAGAGTATTATGACATGCTGGAGAGCATGAACGTTCCAGTGGTGCTGGTCTCTTCCCAGACGGATTATGCCAATGTACCTTATGTGAAGGTCGATGATTACCAGGCGGCCTATGACGCTGTCGATTATCTGATTACCAAAGGCCACCGCAGCATCGGCATGATCAGCGGCACCAAGAGCGATCCCATCGCCGGAACTCCACGGGTCGAAGGATACCGCAAAGCGCTGGAAGCCCAGGGCATCGCCTTTGATAGCCGTTATCTCGTGTATGGGGATTTTTCATTCGAAAGCGGCTGCAGAGCCATGGAAGCCCTATTACGGAGAACGCCTGAGATTACTGCTGTCTTCGCAGCCAGTGACGAAATGGCGATTGGTGCCCTCTCGGTCGCCACGAAGCATGGAATGAATGTCCCTGAAGATATCTCCATCATGGGATACGATGATCTCAGGTTAGCCCGGATGGTCAATCCGCCCTTAACTACAGTGCGCCAGCCGCTGTATGACATTGGAATGCTCGCTTCCGAGAAGCTGATCGGCATGATTGAAACGGGGGAGCCTGCAGAGAGTCTAATCTGTGCCCACTCCATTGTGGAAAGACAAACCGTTCGGGCAATTACCTGAACAGGGGCGCATAACCGTTCTTCCTGAACAATAAAAGGTTGTTCCTAACGCCATAATGGCAGAAGGAACAACCTTTTTCTGTACTATTGCTGCTTTAATAATAATCCTGTGCAGTTCACCGCAGATCGCAATCAGCTCTGCCTCCAGCCCGCCGGCATACTTCATCATGGCTTCAAGATCCGGTGTCTGACTCTCTGCACCTGACTGTGCTTCTGTCACACTTGCCCAGCCGGTTCAGAAACCTTTGTATAACGGTTCTCCGGAACCGGAAGTCCGAGATTGCCCCGCAGGGTATCGCTTTCGTATTCGGTACGGAACAGTCCGCGCTCCTGCAGAATCGGAACCACCTGATCCACAAATTCTTCCAGCCCGTTCGGTACGGCGGCTGCCAGCATGAAGCCGTCAGCGGCTCCGGCCTCGAACCAGGCCTGAAGCTGATCGGCCACCTGCTCCGGCGTACCGATGAAGCTGCTGCGCGGCGTTGCCGATTGCAGGGCAACCTCCCGCAGAGTCAGGCCCTGCTCCTTGGCATCCTTTTTGATTTTGTCCGTGCCGCTCTGGAAGCTGTTTCGGCCCAGATCACCGACATCCGGGAACGGCTCATCCAGCGGATACTGCGAGAAATCATGATGCTCGAAGAAGCGGCCCAGATAGTTCAGCGCATTTTCAATCGTCACCAGCCCGGCAACCTCCTGGTATTTGCGCTCCGCTTCCTCCGGGGTAGCCCCAAGAATAGGTGCTATTCCCGGGAAGATCAGCACTTCATCGGGATTGCGCCCGAAGGAGGCAACACGGCTTTTCACATCCTTATAGAATTCCTGCGCGGACTCCAGCGAGTCATGACCCGTGAAGATGGCATCCGCCACGCTGGAGGCATAATCTTTGCCGACTTCAGAGGAACCTGCCTGGAAAATAACCGGCTGCCCCTGCTTCGAGCGGGCGATATTGAGCGGTCCCTTCACCGAGAAGAATTCACCCTGGTGATCGAGCGTATGCATTTTCTGCGGATCAAAGAAGACGCCCGTGTCCTTATTGCGGACAAACGCGTCGTCCTCCCAGGAATCCCACAGCCCGCGTGCCACCTCCAGATATTCGGCGGCAATACGGTAGCGTTTGCCATGGTCCGGATGCTCCTGCTTGCTGTAATTGAGCGCAGAGCCTTCGAGCGGCGAGGTCACCACATTCCATCCGGCCCGTCCGCCGCTGATGACATCCAGTGAGCCGAATTGCCGGGCCACCGTGAACGGTTCACTGTAGGAGGTAGATAAGGTACCTACCAGACCGATGCGGCTGCTGACTGCCGCCAGCGCACTGAGAATCGTCAGCGGCTCGAAGCGGTTCAGGAAATGAGGGATCGACTTCTCATTGATGAACAGACCGTCTGCAATGAAAATCAAGTCCAGCTTGCCTTCCTCCGCTTTGCGTACCCATTCCTTGTATAGCTCGAAGTTCACACTGGCATCAGGCTGCGCATCGGGATGACGCCACATGGAGGTGCTCCCTCCAACCCCGTGCAGCAGTGCTCCCAGCTTCAATTGTCTTGGTGTAGTCATGTTCATTCCTCCTCGAATTGGTATTCAGTCCGCTTGGTTCCTTATGAAAATATTCTTACAGAGCCGCTTGCTGCGAAGCTTGAGCGGCTGATGCAGCTTGACTTGCCTGCGCTCCCCGCTTCACTCGTTCAATCTGGGCCAAATGCCGCTCTACATGTGCAGTGAATCCGCGGACAATATCGGTGATACGCACCGTTTCGCCCTTAAAGTTAATTCCGCTTTTCTCCCATTCTGCGGGACTCAGCCTTCCCAGCAGCAGACTGTTGTAATGCAGCAGGCTGCGGAACAGCTCCAGGCTGTCAGCGGCTTGCCCCTGATTACTATGCTGACCACTGACCCATGCGTCCTGATGGAACGCCGGGAGCTGTACCTTCGTATCCGCCAGAATATCACGGATACGGAAGGAGACCACAATGCTGTGATCCGCCAAATGGGCCAGCACCTCGGTCACGCTCCAGCTTGACGGCTCCGCCTTCCACCTCAGCTGCTCATCCGATAAGCCTCTGATTGCCTGCACTAATTGCTCGTGCGTGTTCAAGTAGCTGGCTAGCTCCACACTCACACTACTCATTGCGATTCCCTCCAATATAGGTTTGGATTATCGTTGTTTCCCGCTGATGGGATATGCTTAATTGCACTTTGTACATCTAAAACGTCTGATTTTCAACCCATTATCTGTTTAATTGTAGTTCGTACAATTAAGAATCCATTTGCTTCAGATATTCACCCATTCGGGCAGATTTAGTTGTACAGGCTACACTTATACGATGCACGTACGTCTTTTCGCTGTTTTTACGTGTACATTCTACAACTATCCCTGAATGGAGGTGTGTTAAGCCTAGCCAAACACCCATGAAACGCATAAGAACAACAACTCCGGCCTGGGAAGGACTCATCCGAAGGGGAATCGCTCCACTTCCTTGGTCCTCCAGGTATCATCGCTCGCCCTCTACGATTTCAAATCGGATACACTACTATATAAATCGCGACAACGCAAACGGTGCTATATTCTGCCTGGTATGTCCCTGAACAGCCATGTCCGCGAGAATCTCTCCAACCACACTGGAGAATTTGAAGCCATGTCCCGAGAAGCCTCCGGCCAGCAGCACATGGTTGTGAGCGGGATGGCGGTCGATGATGAAATCCTCATCCGGTGTATGCTCATATTTACAGACGGAGCCCTTAAGCAGACGCCCGGCTGCGCCAGGCATATATGCTTCGAGAACCCGGCGGAGGTCGCCTTCATCACTCTCCAGGCTGCCGAACGGCTGCAGCGGTTCGCCGGGCTTCCACTCTTCGCCTGTGTCATGGCGGCCGATCTTCAGTCCCGCCCCGCCGATACTGGGAAAACCGTAGAACCCGCCTTCCTCAGCACCCAGCGTGAAGCCGGGGAACCTCCCGGCCTCGAAGTCCGGCGTACTCCCAAACCAGCCTACTACCTTTCGTACCGCCTTAATCGGCAAGTTGACGAAGGGCGACAATGAACTGAACCAGGCCCCGGCGCTAAGTATAGCAGCGGCTCCGTGGTAATCCCCCTGCTTCGTTTGGACTGTGACACTTCCTTCGCGGGCCGTCACCTTCAGCACAGGAGTATTCGTCAGCAGCTCCGCACCGTGATCCAGTGCAAGCTGCCGGTAAGCGGTAATGCACCTCTCACTGTAGAGATAACCGGCATCCGGCTCATACATCGCCTCGAAGGATTCGGGGAGGTTCAGGGCTGGCCAGCGGCGGCAGATTTCCTCGGCATCCAGCTGCTCAGCCCGGACCTTCCGCTTCCGCGCCTCTTCCAGACGTCCGGCGAAGGAATACACCTTGCTGTCTGCCAGATTGAGCACACCTGACGGAGCCAGCAGCTTGAGGCCGCTCTCTGCCTCCGCCTCTTCCCATAGCACCTGGGCACGGAGCGCCAGGTCAATATAGGCCGGATCGCCGCTATAGGCATGCCGGATCAGCCGGGTCTCCCCGTGATGGCTCCCTTCCGTATGCGGCGGATCGAAGGCATCGATCAGCAGTGTCTTCACCCCGCGCCGGGCCAGATGATAGCCTGCGCTCATGCCCATGGAGCCTGCGCCGACAATAATGACATCATAATCAGAACGCTCCGCTATGATCTGCACCCCTCTCCGCAGCCAGATGCTCAAGTACACGTACCGCCAGATCGCTGAAGAATTCTGCACCTACAGGCAGCGCTGCTTCGTCCAGATCGAACGCGGGATGATGCCATTCCCGGCTTCCGGCGGTGCCGGTGAAGACGAACAATCCAGGAACCGCCTGCTGATAGAAGGCGAAATCCTCCCCGGCCGGTGACGGCACCGGCTGCACAGAGGTATAGCCCAGCTTCGCCGCCGTCTCTTCTCCAAGCCGGGCCAGCAGCGCATCGTTGATGACCGGCGGCGGACCGCCGATCCAGCGCACACTGGCTTCGGCACCAAGCGCAGCGGCCACACCCGTGACCACCTCTTCGAAGCGCTTCAGCACCCTGCCGCGCACCGCTTCATCGAAGGAACGGATCGTCCCTTCCAGCACCGCCGTGTCCGGGATGATGTTCCACGAATTGCCGCTGTGGATCTGCGTGACGCTGATTACTGCGCTATCCAGACTGCCCACATTCCGGCTGACGATGGATTGCAGCGCCGTTACAATATGCGAGGCGGCGACAATAGGATCAATCCCGGCCTCCGGCACGGCTGCATGGGTACCGAAGCCCCGGATACTGACCGCGAAGCCGTCTGCGGCCGCCATCAGCGGACCGGCCTTAATGCCAAGGGTCCCTACCGGCAGATCCGGCTTATTGTGCATACCGATCACGGCACGGACCCGATCCAGCCCTCCGGCTGCGATAATCTGCTGTGCCCCCTTCGCTTTCTCCTCGGCAGGCTGGAACAGGAAGCGAACCGTTCCGCTCAAGGCGCTCTCCTGCTCCTTGAGCTGATACACAGCTCCAAGCAGCGCCGCCGTATGGAAGTCATGTCCGCAGGCATGCATTCTGCCCGGATACAGCGAGGCATACGGCAGCCCGGTCTCTTCCTGAATCGGCAAGGCATCTATGTCAGCCCGCAGCGCAATCACCGGACCGCCCTGCTGACCGCCGATTTCGGCAATGACCCCGGTCTTCAGCCCGGAATCTGTAATCTTCACCCCCGCCTGCTTCAGCAGCGATGTGATGTATGCGGTAGTCTCAACCTCTTCCCCTGACAGCTCCGGGTGCTGGTGCAGATGACGCCTGATTTCAACCAGCCGCTCCTTGAACGCCAGTGAATGCACTTCACGGGCAGCGGATTCTGCCGCTGTACTGGTCATAATGAAGCCCCTGCAATAGCCCCGGAGAGCACCTCACTCAGCAACTCGAAGGAACGCTGCCGCTTCTCGAAGGGCTGCACGTTAGTAGTGACGATGAACTCCTCTACGCCGGAAGCTTCAGCTAACGCCAGCAGCTGCTCACGTACGGTCTCCTTCGTCCCCTTGGTAATCTCAGGCTCCCGCTCCTCCAGCGTGTACGCTTCCTCACTCTGGCGGGTGAACTCCTCGGCCTGCTCCCGGCTGGCCAGAGTCAGGGTCTTGCCGCTGGCGAAGCGGATGCGGATCAGCTTATGCGCTCCAGCCAATTCCTTGGCCTCCTCTTCCGTATCAGCCACGATAACAGCCAGCGCAATAATCACCTGCGGCTCCTGCCCGCCGCTTCGATTGAAGCCGCTGCGGTATGCCCGCACCGCCTCTAGAGCAACAGCCTGATCGCCGCCGATGAACAGGGAGAACACATACGGCAGTCCCAATCTGGCCGCGATCTCGGCGCTGGCGACACTGGCGCCAAGCACATACAGCTCCGGCGGGATGCCGGGGAGCGGGCCTGCCTTCAGCCCGTGCAGCGGATGCTCCGCCTCCAGCCGGTTATGGACATATTTGTCCAGCTCCACAATCTTGTCCGTTAATGAAGCGGCTTCCCCGCCTCCCTGCTGCAATGCCTGTGTGCTGCGCGGCAGGCCGCCGGGAGCGCGTCCTACCCCTAAGTCCACCCGTCCCGGAGCCAGCGAAGCCAGCACGTTGAAATTCTCAGCCACCTTGTAGGGGCTGTAGTGCTGAAGCATAATTCCGCCAGAGCCGATGCGGATACGCTCCGTCCTAGCCAGCAGGTGCGAGATGAGCACTTCAGGAGAAGATCCGGCTACCTGCTCAGAATCATGATGCTCGGATACCCAGAAGCGGCGGAAGCCGAGGCGTTCCGATAGCTGCGCCAGCCTGATCGTATGTGCAAAAGCCTCTTCCGGTGTCTCCCCCGGATAGATTGGGCTTTGGTCGAGTACGCTGATTGTAATTGCCATAGATATGCCTCCTAGATGGAATAGTTCAGCTCCGGCGTAATCCGCTTCAGGAACTGCTTCGTTCGTTCTTCACGCGGGTGGTTGAATACTTCCGTGGGCGTGCCCTCCTCGACAATCACACCGCCGTCCATGAAAACCACATGATTTGCCACATCGCGGGCAAACCCCATTTCATGCGTCACCACAATCATCGTGATGCCTTCCTTGGCGATCTTGCGGATCACCGCAAGCACTTCGCCCACCAGCTCCGGGTCCAGTGCCGAGGTCGGTTCATCGAACAGAATCACTTCCGGCTCCAGCGCCAGCGCCCGGGCAATGCCGACCCGCTGCTGCTGCCCGCCGGAGAGCTGGCTCGGATAGGCATCCAGCTTGCTGCCAAGCCCGACCTTTTCCAGCAGCGCGATGCTCTTCTCTCTCGCCGCCTCCTTTGGCAGCTTCTTGACGATTAGGAGGCCTTCCATCACATTCTCTAGCGCGGTTTTGTGCCGGAACAGATTGTACTGCTGGAAGACCATCGCCGTCTTTTGCCGGAGCTGGTGGATATCCTTCTTGCGGGCGTGCCGGAAGCCCAGCTTGAAGTCCCCGATGGAAATTTCGCCTCCGCTGGGCTTCTCCAGAACATTCACACAGCGCAGCAGCGTGGTTTTGCCGGAGCCGCTGGGACCGAGAATGACCACCACCTCGCCCTTGGACACCTCCAGATCAATCTGGTTCAGCACCTGATGGCGCCCGAACGACTTCGATAGCTGTGTCAGCTTAATCATGCGACTCCCCCCCGGTTATACAGATTGATCCGTCTCTCAATGACGGCAGTTGCCCGCTCAATGAGGAACGTCAGTCCCCAGAAGATCAGCGCCGCCGCCAGGTAAGCCTCGAAGAACTTCCAGTTGGTCGAAGCGACAATCTGCGCCTGGGCATTGATATCCACCACCGATACGGTAAAAGCCAGCGTAGACCCGTGCAGCATCCCGATCACAGAATTCGACAGATTCGGCAGGCTCGCCGCCAGCGCCTGGGGGAACACAATCCGCCGCAGCGCCTGAGGCGTGCTCATTCCGATGGAATGGGCCGCTTCGAGCTGACCTCGATCCACCGCGAGCAGACCGGAGCGCACCACCTCGGACATATAGGCACCCGCCGTAATGGAGAAGGAAATATAGGCGAAGCCGATCATCGGTATCGATACAGAGCGGAAGCTCCAGCCAAATTGTGCAGCAAGGCCGTCGATAATCATCGGCAGCCCGAAATAGATCAGCAGCAGATGCGTCAGCATCGGGGTGCCGCGTATGAACGTGACATACCCTACGGCCAGCGGATACAGCCCGGGGACTCTATAAATCCGGATCAGAGCCACAACCGTACCGATCACGAAGCCTGCCAACACCGACACAACCGTAATATACAGCGTCGTAGGAATGGCTCCCAGAATTTGCAGAAACGCCGTCCAGATAAAAGATGGATCCAGCTTCATTACGCACCGCCTCCTTTACCCGCTCCCATATCCGCGACAATTGTGCGGTAGGACGCTTTTCGCTGAAGAGTGAACCGCTTCTTGGCCGGACTGTCCTGGGCTTCATGCCTGAGCAGACGCTTCTCCGCAACCAGCAGCAGCTTTTCAATCGTAAAACTGATCACAAGATAGATAAGGGCAAGTGCAATATACGTCTCAATGAAATGCTGGGTCGCACTGCCCAGGGTCTGAGCCTTGCCCGTCATCTCCATCACTCCCAGCGTGAACGCCAGCGAAGTATCCTTCAGCAGCGCTATGAGCAGGTTCGAAAAGACAGGAACCGCAATTCCCAGCGCCTGCGGCAGCACAATACGGGTAAAAGCCTGGTAAGAGGTCATCCCCGTAGCATAAGCCGCTTCCACCTGGCCCTTATCGACTGCTGTCACTGAAGCGCGGATCATCTCCGACATGAAGGCCCCGGTATGCAGGCCGTAGGTCAGGATCACGAACACCAGCACCGGCGTCCGCGTCATATCCAGATTCACCAGCTTCAGCACCTCAGGCAGACCGTAATAGAACAGGAATAACTGAATGAGAATCGGCGTCCCCCGAAAAAAAGAAATGTACACCTCAGCGCAGGTCTTCAGGACCGGCACCTTATACAGGCGGGGAAGCGCAATGATAAATCCGACAATCATTCCTGCCAGCAGCGAGCAGGCTACGATCAGCAGCGTGGTACTTAGCGTAGTCAGCAGCTTGGGCAGGAACGAGAAGACAAAACCTAGATCAAACGGTGCACCCATCCTGCACCTCCTTTCCGCTGTACGGGCCTGCGCATTATTGAACCGATGAGGTGGTAACGTCCGCCCCCAGCCACTGTGTGCTTATTTTGCCAAGTGTGCCGTCTGTCTTCAGCTCCTTGACCACTCCGTCAATGGCCTCCGACAGCTTCTGCGACGGGGCATCATCCTTGCGCAGCACATACAGAATATCAGCAGAGGACAGCTCGGGACCCACCGCCTGCAGCTTGCTCTGCGGGTCAATGATCGGCAATACGAAATCCGCAGCAAGGGTAGCATCCACCCGGCCCGAATCAATCTGGTTGACCGTATCGTTGGCGGCACCGTTCTGATAGACAATTTTGATCGGATCTGCACTGTGCTCCTTGTTGTAGTTCTCAAGAATTTGCGCTTGCGCGCTGGTGGCGCCGGTCAGCACCTTTTTCCCCTTCAGATCGTCCAATGTCTGGATCGAGGTATTGCCTTTGGCTACAACGATGCGGTTTCTCCAGTGGGCATAAGCTTCCTTGTTAAAAGCGTACTTTTGCTCCCGTTCCGGGTTCTTCTCCATAACATGGGCTACCAGGTCAATCTTCTTCGTCTCAAGGCTAAGCAGCAGATTGCTGAAATCCATCGTCTGGAATTCAAACTCATACTCCGGCAGGCGCTTGTCAATCTCCTTCAGCAGCTCTACATCGAACCCGGTAAGCTTGCCGTTCTCATCGATGAAGCAGACGTTGGGAAAAGCGGTGCCTGTGCCGATCACGATCTTGGTCACCTTAGCCGGATCGGCGGCAGCAGCCGTGGACTCCGAACTATTCGGAGATGCTGCCTCCGCTACCTTGCCGCTATTAGCGCTGTTATTATTGCCGCAGCCAGCGATCAGCAGTGTTAGTACAAGTGTGGATGCGAACGAAATCGTCTTGTTCATCTCTCAAACCCCTTTTCAATTTAGATAATCCCTATCTGTTTAGTGGTGATTATATGCAATTAACTTTATCACTGCATGCTGCCATGCGCTAATAGAGTTTCTTAATATGGTTATTCAAGAAGTCAATTCAGCTTAATCAACGTCCCCGTCCCCAGCTCCAGCAGGGTGTCCAGGAACTCCGCATTCTCCCCGTTCAGCGAGATCAGGTGGGTCCGCAGGGAGATGCCTTCGGTCTCCGTGATATCCACCCTTACCAGCGTTCCCGCCTCTACCTCCTCCTGCACACTCAAGGCTGGAAGGAAGCAGATTCCCGCTTGCTTCAGCACCAGCTTCTTGGCGGTCTCCAGGTTATCCACCTGATAGACAATGCCCGGCGGACGCTCCATGCTCTCGAATACCCGGTGCAGACGCATCCAGTCCAGCGAGCCGCATTCGAAGAATACGAGGGTCTCGTCAGAGATCTCCCGGATCGAAGCGCGGCCCTTGCGGGCCAGCGGATGACCGGCATACACATACAGCGAGATCGGGTCTTCACAGAAGGGGAACGACTGGATGGCCGGATTCACTACCTTGCGGATAAAAGCGAGATCGATCTCCTTCGCCTTCAGCTTCTCAATTAATACTTCCGTAGGAGCAGTCGTCAGCTTCATACGGATGTGGGGATACCGCTGCTTCAAATGCAGCAGCAGACGGGGCATCAGATAATTGGAGACCGATACTGTGCTGCCGATTCTCAGCTCGCCTGGGATTTGGCCTTTGGATTGAATCTGATGCCTGCCGTTCTGATAGACCTGCAGAATTTGCTGCGCATAGGGGAGGAACTGGCGGCCTTTATCCGTCAGGTTAATCTGCTTGCCCAGCCGGTCGAATACCTTGCAGTCCAGCTCCCGTTCCAGCGACTGGATACGGGCAGTCACTGTCGGCTGCGAGATATAGAGCACATCTGCCGCTTTGTTGAAGCTGCCGTAGTGGTTGATGTAGACAAAAGCTTCAATATTCTCGATGTTCAAGCGTAGTCCCCCTCCGCATTTTATAATTTTTACTATTCCAATCGTTTAACAATGAATTAGATCCGCACTTTCCTATAGAATTTGTTTATATCTTAGTCACCGGCCCTTTTTTTGTCAACAGACTTATTGTGTAACATACGGCCATAACCATTACATTGATCACAATTACAGATAGAACTTTTCTATCCATTAATCAAAATCATTAAATCCCTCTTATACTCATCGGATTTATAGATTATAATAACAAAAAACCATTACCGGACAGGAGGCACCAGATGAATCACTCAGCAGAAATTGTAATCCGTGAAGCTGCAGCTTCCGATCGTGAAGCCATTGCCAGGGTCTTGCTCGAAGCTTACAGCGAATATGCAGCCGTGCTGCCCGGGCCGTTCTGGGCGGAGTACCGGGATTCCATTCTCGGCTCGGTTCATGGCGATGCACCCGTCTCCCGGATTGTAGCGGAGCTGGACGGACAAATTGTAGGGAGCGTGCTGCTGTTCACCTCCTCAGAGGCTGCTTATGGCAGGCCGGAGCTGGGTATCCATACACCGATCATCCGTCTGCTGGCTGTATCTCCGGCGGTCCGGGGACGCGGGGTGGCCAGACTTCTGATCCGTGAAGCCGCAGGAAGGTCCATTGCACTGGGGGCAGCCAGCCTGAACCTGCATACTTCAGATATGATGGCCTCGGCGATCAAGCTCTATGAGAGACTGGGCTTCAAGCGGGCTTATGAGACAGATCTGAAGAACGGGGATACTCTGGTCAAAGGCTACCGCCTGGAGCTGCAAGCCCCGCCCGGTCTGCAGAGCAAAAAAACCTCCACAGCCTGAGCGGGGAGGTTGGGCTCCGTTTCGGCGGGGCGGTGGGACTCCGTTTCGACGGGGCCATGAGGTCCGTTCCCGGCGGGCGTTGAACACCTTCCGTGGGCCGTGAGGTCCGTTACTGCGGGGCGGTTGGGCGGCGGGGCTATGAGGTCCGTTACGGCGGGCGTTCAGCACCTTCCGCGGGCCGTGAGGTCCGTTACTGCGGGCGATGGGGACTGTTCCGACGGGGCGGTGGGGACCGTTCCGGCGTGACGCCCTAAAGCTCCGCCTGGCCGGGAAATTTTGCACAATCCTGCCCAAAGTACAACATTCCCCTCCTCATTCCGGCCAAAGTCCAACATTGTTGCATAAAAAGCAGGATTTCTCCACCTCCGGACGGTTTGGCGGCACAAATCCTGCATTTCGTGCAACAATCCCCCCTAACACACAAGTATCTAGGAATCCAAGTTGCAATTAGTACAACATTCCCGGCATCACTGTGCAATCCGTCCACAGTAAGGAGGCAGACACAGCTCGATGTGAGGGCCGCTAAAGAGCGGAGACAGCACGTTTTTCTGCGAATGCTACTATAGAGCAGGGACAGTACAGTTCCCTGCGAATAATGCTACTGAGCCTAGACTTTGCGCTTCCCTGCGAATGCTGCTACAGAATACTCTTCTCCTTCGCGGCCTTCAGCCACTGCGGGAATTCATTCAACAGCTGGTCATACAGCACCTCATCGGATACGTCTTCAATCCGGTCCAGATGGATGAAGCTGGCGTTATCCACCAGTCTGCCGCTCATCGTGTCGAGCTGCTTCAGCACCTCGAAGTCAGAGTCGCCGATGCCGACAAACTGCCAGAAGATCGGAAGGGCGGATGCGGCCATAATCACCTTGCGGGTCGGCTTCACTACGCCGCCGTCATTGATGAAGATAATGAACACTGGTGTCGTGTCCGGCTCCTCCTTGATGTATTTTCCGATGACATCCTGCATTACCGGCGGTTCGTTATTGCGCCCGAACTTATGAATTGAATCGTTGTTCATAATATGAGTAAAGACATAGCTGCCAAGCTCCTGCTCGGTAACCGGCGGAAGTCTGCTGAATTCCGTATCATAGACCCACACATCCAGGGAGCCGTTATCATCGAACTTGCTGGCAACCGCAAGGATACGTTCTACCACCTCCTGCACCACCCCTCTGGCATAGAGGCTGCGCATGGAGCCGGTGATGTCCAGCACGATACCCACTCTTGCGGTTACACCGGTGAGCTGTTTTTTGACCAGGGTGAGCTCCACGATCTTTTTGCGCAGATTAATCGAAGACAACACATTCACCGGAGGCTCCGCCTCGGGCTGACGGATTACCTTCGGGGTCTTATTCACCACCTCAGGTGTCTGCTCCACTAGCTCAGATGTTTGCTCCACCACTTCAGGTGTTCGCTCCAATACCTCAGCCGCCGCTGCGGCTTCGTTCCCGGACTCCTGTTCCACCTCAAGCCCGTAGCTTCGGCACAAGGCTGCAAGTCCTCCATTATACCCGCTGCCAATTGCACTGAACTTCCACTCTCCCTGATGGCGGTACAGCTCCCCGGCTACGACAGCTGTCTCCTCTGACAGATCCACCCCATACTCGAAGCGGTACAGCTCTTGCCCAGTCCTGTGGTCTGCCAGCGTTAGCTGTAAGCCGGACAGATCCTTCATCCGCTGGTTGCGCTGCTCTCCCTCATAGATCGTCAAGGTTACCGCAATGCGGGCATAATGCTGAGGTATTCTCGATAACGAAATGGACAGGTCTGCCCCGTTCTCCCCCTCCGCAGAATGAGCTACTCCCCCCTCCCTCGACACCGGATTTCCGTAAAATATAAAATCCTCATCCCGTTCACACCGGTTCTGATCTGATAATAGAAAGGCTGCCGCATCGACGCCCACTCCGCTATGCTGCGTGTTCCAGCGGAGCTGGATGGATATCTCTTGAGCTTCTCTTCCTTTGGTGATATCGACCTTTTGACCTTTTGACAGCTGCAAGTCTTTCATCTCCTCTTCATAGCAGTCTATTCCAGAAGTTCATAGATAAGGTATACCCCATTGAGGCAGCCTTGCACAACCTGAACAGATTGTATTTCCAGCTTTGCTCCTTTAATATGAAAGGTAATAGATGATAGATAGGGGCTTTACCTGATGAATTTCACTGCGATAGATTTTGAGACTGCCAATTCCGGCCGCTCCAGCGCCTGTGCCCTGGGGCTTGTTCAGGTCCGTGATGGTATCGTTACAGCAGAGCACAACTGGCTGATTGACCCGCAGCAACCGTTCGACGGGATGAATATTGCCATTCATGGAATTACACCCTCTATGGTTAGAGGCCAGCCTACTTTCGCTGAGCTGTGGCCCACGGTGGAACCGCTGCTGCAGGGGGAGATTGTGATCGCGCATAATGCCGCCTTCGATATGAGTGTGCTGCGGTACTGCCTGGACGACTACTCTCTCTGCTATCCAGGCTTTCAATATTTATGTACCTACCTACTCGGCAAAAAAATGCTCCAGGACCTCCCCTCCCATAAGCTCAATGTCATCTCGGCACATTTCGGCATCCGGCTGAAGCACCATGATGCCCTGGAGGATGCCAGAGCTTCTGCACTGATTCTCCTGAAATTGATGGAGCAGTGGCAGCAGTTCGATCCGCTGCTGTTAGCCAGTAGCCAGGGCTACAAGGCCGGGACGATGTATGACGGCGGGTATACGCCGTTCAAGGCAGCGCCCAAGAAGGCCGCGAAGAAGCCGGCCGCCGGGAAGAAGGCTGCTGCCAAGACAACCAGCAAGGAGGCCAGCACAACACCGATGCCCGCAGCATCCGGCCTGCTGGATAGCGAGGCTCCCGTTGTAGCTGCTCAGGATGTCACAGCTTCTGTGACTCACCCGGCTACAGTCAAGGAGCCTACTCCTGCAGCTCTGCTGGTCCCTGAGCTGGTTCGCGGCCAGCGAGTCGATATCGGCGACAAGCTCAGCGCCTCCAGACTCCTTGCCGCTGTGGAGTGGGACGCTCCGGCTTCGCACCTGGAAGTCAGCCAGCCGGAGACCGCTGCCTTCCTGCTCCGGGAGAGCGGACGCTGTGAGCAAGAGCGGGAGCTTATCTTCTCTGGGAATATGGAAGACCCTAGCGGCTCCGTCTTCTGCTCTAAGCCCGCTGCGCACATGGGGCATCTGTATCTTCAGCTGACCAGCCTGCCTGCAGCCATCACGCGGATTGCGCTGGCCTTTACGGTTGCGGAGTTCAGCGGTGACCGGAATCCGGGCCCGATCTGGAACGCTTCCGTATCCCTGATTGATTCCCGGACGGGAGTCAGACTGGCCGTATTCCCCTTCGTCCAGAACATTATGCCAGGCATGTCCGTTGTTATCGGCGAGTTCTACCGCTACAAGGACAAATGGAGATTCGCTGCTATCGGAGAGTTGCTGCCGGGCGGCCTTCCGGCCCTGTGCAGCCACTACGGCCTGGAAGCTGACAGCGTCACGAAGGCACAGGCGGAGTCCGCCGCAGCGGCGGACTGAAGATCCCAAATAAAGCAATCCCCCCAAACCGCAACTACGGGAGGGGGGGATTGCTTTATTTTCAGCGATACCAGTGTCTCAATCGTTATATCTTCAGCCGGTAGACGGCCTTATTCTCCAGTCCACGGATGAACGGCGTCCATTCCTCCGTCTCCGGAGTGGTATCAAGGGCGTCCTCCACCATCTGCAGCTTCGCATCCATCGCATCGATATGATGCAGGGCAACCGCTTCAGCCGTCTGCGGCTGGACCGGGCTTCCCCACTCGCCCAGATTATGATGGGATAAGACGAGATGCTGAAGCGCCATGACCTTCTCGGATTCCAGATCAATGCCGGTGCGGATGGCCGCTTCTGTAATCCAGCTTGAAGCCATCGAGATATGTCCAATCAGCTTTCCGTGCACACTGTAATCCGACACAATGCCGTACTGCGAGATCATCTCTTCCGGCTTGGCGATATCATGGAGGATAATGCCCGCTCTCATCAGATCAGGATTCAGGAACGGACGCTGCTTACACAGGAAATCCCCAATTTCCAGCATACGGACCATGTGATAAGCAAGCCCGGCGAAATAGGCATGATGATGGGTCTTGGCCGCCGGATAATGCATCAGCTTCTCCTCAACCTTCCCTACACAGAAGTTCACAATCGCTGCAATCTCCGGATCGGCAATACTCGCCATCTCGTTCTTAATCGTATGGACCAGGTCCACAGGACGCACCGGGGCCGAGCGGATGAAGTCGGTCAGCGATACGCCGTCGGATTCATTGACCAGTCTTAGCTTGGTGATTTTGACCTGAAGCTTCTCGCGATACGTATGAGCCATCCCCCGGACCTTCACCAGCGCCATCGGGAAAAAAGTCTCCTTATCCGTCACGCTGACGTCCCAGTATTTCGCCGAAATCTGGCCGCTGGCATCACCTAGTACAATATCGAAGTAATCCTTGGGAGGAGTCCCGTTCGTCTGTTTCAGCACCAGTTCTCTAAGCAGATAGAAGCCGGTGAATTCATCCTGCGGGGCTAGCTGTTTGATTAATGTCATTGTGAAGCCTCCTATGACTTACAGGCCTGGGCCTGCTGGGTATATTAGTGTGTATATTAGAGGTTTGACACTCCCTTCCCAAATCCCTTTAAATTACTATACGATTGGCATTCCTATTTATGTCCACACCTACAAAAAGGGCTGTCCCGGCCATTTGCATGACCCAGGACAACCCTTAGTGAATGGATTTTGTTATTTTCCGGCAGATTCGAGCGCTGCTTTGATCGCTTCTACCGCTTTGGCGGAGATGGCTTTCTGGGCATCATTCGCTCCGAAGGCTGCTGCACGGTACCCGTACTTATGCAGTCCTTTGCCGTTCGAGGTATTCTCGATCTCGTATTTCACCAGCAGTTCATCATCCGTCAGATTATATCTTACTTTACCTTTATCATCCAGGTAGTACACAGCCATAGTTACAGGCACATTATACTTAGTAGTAACCATGACATTTACAGTCTTATCCACACTGGCACCGATGAAAATCCCGTCGAAGTACGCGGCCTTATCCGTTTCCGTAATTTCCGCTTTACCATAAGCTCTGTCAACGGCTGCCTTCAGCGCATTGCTGCTGCTGGTAGCGCCGGATACGGCATCCACATCCTGAGCGCCTTCTCTTGTGCCTGCAGCCAGGAAGCTGGCGGTCAGCACCGGAATAGCTTTTTGCACCTCAGCATAAGCGGATTTACCCAGATCCACCATGTTCATGCCTACACGGGAAAGGGCCACATTTACGATCTTGCCGTTGCGCAGTGTAACATCTGCTTTGTTCGTGCCTTTGTCATAAGCATCACCATAAGCGGTGAAAGTGCCGTCTTTATAAGTGCCTTGTACCTTGGACGCATTGGTCAAAGCATCCGTCAGTGCTGCCTTCGCTGCAGCCGACAGAGCTTCCTGTCCGGCGATATCTGGAGCCTGCACGCCGCTTGCGAGCAGTCCTGCGGTCAGCTTGTCGACCAGTGACTTCTGTTCTTCGGTCCGCTTGTCGTCTGCAATCAGCTTACCGTCTGCGCCGAACAGGCTCAGCTTGATGCCCGTTACCTGATCCGCATCGATATCAACCAGCAGCATAACCTTGGACTGATTATCCACACCGGCAAATTTACCATCGAAGGTTTGACCTTCACCCGGAGTCTTCAAGGCTTTCTCAAAAGCGCGCTCTACGGCCTGGTTCCAGCCATGGCTGCTCTCCGTAGCGCCGGAGATTCCATCTACCTTCTCATTATAGTTAGCGATATAAGATCCGTTAGCCAGCAGTTTGGCGGTCATCGGAGCATTCGCCTTCACAACTTCCGCATAAGCGGTTGCCCCTCTGTCGATCAGGTTGCTGCCCAGTCTGAACAACTTCACATCTACCAGCTTGCCGTTACGAATCACAACATCCGCTCTCTCCACGCCCACACTTCTTGCTGTACCGTAGGAAGAGTAGAATCCGTCAACATAAGCAGCCTTGTTGTTGATGCTGGCATTCTGTTCGGCATCCCAGAAGGCGTTCACTGCGGCTTTGGTCTCTGCCTCGAAGCCGGCTACCGGCTGCGCACTAGTACCTTTGGCAAGCAGTGCAGGAGTGATTGCTGCAATCGCTGCGGTCTGTTCAGCCGTATATGTCTTCTCATCCACGAAATCTCCGGTAGCGCTCAGCGGATACAATTTCACCGCAGTCAGCTTGTTTGCTTCATAGGTAGCAAACACTGCATATTTGGCCTCAGGGTCTACGCCCATATGGACTCCGTTAAAATAAGTGGCATCAGCCGCTTGGTGCGCAAGCGATCGCTCAAAAGCTCTGTCTACAGACAGCTTCCAGCCGTTACTGGTACGGGTTGCACCGGATACAGCGTCAACCGCAGCCGCGCCGTCTCTGGTTTTACCCATCAGTCTGTCTTTCATCAGGCCATAGGCTGCCCACACGCCGCTGTAATTCTCACGGGCATTGCGGTCGATGATCTTCGGGCTGGTTCTGAGCAGCTCGATATCGGCGATCTTGCCGTCTTTGATCGTTACCTTTGCACCCTCTGTGCCTTTGGAATACGCATCGCCATAGGCAACATATACTCCGTCCTGATATACAGCCTTGTGCACAGTAACTGGAGCTGCTGTTGCTGCCGGCTTAGCAGTTGCCGCTGGCTTCGCTGAAGCCTTGGCAGATGCTTCCGGTGCAGTGGTTGCTGCCGGCTTAGCGGTTGCTTTAGCCGTTGCTGCCGGTGCAGCTGTCGCCTTAGGAGTGGCTGCCGGTTTGGCTGTTGCCTTCGGGGTTGCCGCCGGTTTGGCTGTTGCCTTCGGGGTTGCCGCCGGTTTGGCTGTTGCCTTCGGAGTTGCCGCCGGTTTGGCTGTTGCCTTCGGAGTGGCTGCCGGTTTGGCTGTTGCCTTCGGAGCTGGTTTAGCAGTCGCTGCCGGCGCTTCTTCCGAGGCTGCTGAAACCGCATCCACCTTCAGGTTCAAGGCAGGTAGGTTAATCGTGTAGGCTAATGGCGCGAGCAGCAAGGCTGCGCTTACAGTCAAAGAAATTAATTTTTTCAAATGCGTATTCTCCTTTATTATTCCCCAGTAGTATGTAGCGTTTTCAAACCGTCTTGTTCCGTATCATTTCCTTCTGATTACGAAGAGCAGCCAACTCTTCCTGAACGTCACCCACTCCTTCCTTCATTCCTGCTCGGCCCAGCCCGTGTAAGAAAAGATTCATCTATATATACAATCTTTCAAAAGGTGAAACAATTCACATAATGGAGTGAATTAATTCACATAAGTGGACTTCAAGCTGCTGGTGAATATTTCTGGCTTGATGGTAACAAAATTGAAACTCTTTTCTCTGTGTAGAAAATCACATACCCTATAAGAAACATCACTTTTTTGCAATAGCACAAAATATATACTCCTCCGAACTCTCATAATCTCCCATATCCTCCTTCATATGATAACGGTGAGATATATTATATTGTGTGATTGGGCTTGAATATGATATTTTAAAACGATGTCATGTTCATGGAAGGGAGTAACAGCTGCTGATGAATCAGTCGTGTATAGGCGTTATTCTTGCTCAGATCGGAACCCCTGACGCCCCGAGCGCCAAGGCGGTCCGTCCTTATCTGAAGCGGTTTCTGTCTGACCGCAGAATCATTGATTATCATCCGCTGCTCTGGCAGCCGCTGCTGCGCGGCATTATTCTGCGTACCCGTCCGCGCCGGTCCGCGAAGCTCTATCAGGAGATCTGGATGGAAGAGGGATCACCGCTGCTCGTCCATTCCAGAGCTCAGCAGGCAGCGCTCCAGACACTGCTGGGCAGCAGTTATCAAGTCGAGCTGGGGCTTGCTTACAGCACACCCGGCATGGCCGAAGCCTTCCGCAAGCTGGAAGCTTCGGGAGTGACCCGTATCATAGTTCTTCCGTTATTTCCCCAGTATTCCTCAACAACAACAGCTTCCGTCTATGAAGCTGCAAGCTTCGCCGCTCTGGGACGGCATAGCCGCTACGGGCAGGTATCCAAGCGTTTCGTACCGGCGCTGCGGTTCGTAGAAGCCTACCATGATGCCCCCGGCTACATAGCAGCAATGCAATCCTTATTGCAGCGGCAGATCCGCGCGATGAGTGAAGAGCCGGATTATTATGTCCTGTCCTTCCATGGCATTCCCCGCCGTTATGCCGAGACCGGAGACCCCTACCCGCAGCAGTGCCAGGAGACAGGCCGTCTGCTCGCAGAAGCGATGGGATGGACCCCGGAACGGTGGCAGCTCTCCTTCCAGTCCCGTTTCGGGCCGGAGACCTGGGTAGGGCCGTCGACTGCGGACACGCTGAAGGAGCTTCACGGACGCGGAATCCGGCGGCCGCTGATTTTCTCACCCGGACTTGTCACAGACTGCCTCGAAACACTGCATGAACTGGCCGTAGAAGGCCGGGAGCTTTTCGCCATGGGCGGCGGGAATGCTGAGATGCTGGAGGTGGCCCCTTGCCTGAACGATACGGAAGAATGGATCAGCTTCCTTGCGGAACGGGTAGACTGCTCGGCCCAGGGCTGGCTGTCTTCCGCCAAATGAAGATAACAAGAACGCCCGGTCTCACGGATGCCATCATCCTGTGAGCCGGGCGCGTTTTATTTTAATAGTACGGCTATTGAACCGTGAGCTGTTTATATTTGGCAGTCAGTTCCTCGAACCACTGCTTATCCTGCAAAGTCAGGGCAAAATCAATCAATTCGGCAATTTCATCAGGCTGCAGATCCGGGGAATCCTTGAAACTGATCTCAGCCGAAGCCGCCGTTTCCCCCTCCGAGCCCACCGCAAAATCATAAGAGAACATAAGCTTGATGTCACTTTCCAGAAACTCATTACGCAGGAAGTAGAGCACCTCACACATCAGAACAGGTCTGACATGGTTCTCGAACACACAATCCATAACCTTAGCCCAATAATGCTGGTTGCTGAGATGCAGCTTATCATTGGTCAGCAGATACTGCTCACCCTGATAATCATTGACAAATTTCAGTTCAACCGGCTCCATTTTAAAAATACCGGCAATTTGCTTCCTGGTGATATTCAAGATGTCCTGTGTTTCTAATCTCAACATTCTCATGCACCCCGTTCCTCAGGTTTGGACGATCTGTATATGCTGAATTTTCATGATTCGACAATAATTTTAACTAATTTAAAAGTATTATCGTCTTTTCCGCCCCTATTGTTAATGCTTTTTCATTAAAAACTTAAAATTTTCTGTTTCACACTGCAAAAAATCGGTTAATTATTATCTTTTTTATGCCCACAGAGTAAGGACAAAGCGGTGCAGGATATGGAGTATGAATTACGGCGGCGCTTAGGAGCACGCTCCGCTGTTTAAGAGTGGGAGTATCAAACCCTAATACAAGTGCACTTCTGCTCTTTACTTACGTTCGCCCACCTCCGGCGAGTTTAGGTGAACTATACGTGGATCCAATGTTGTCTCTTCCTTTCCTGGCGGTGCTCCGCCTATCTCTTGCCAATTCTAAGTGTTTTCTCTCACCGACCGATTGTATGGATAGCATTGTTGCATTTTTTGCAGGATTTCTCTACAGATGTTACTGGCTGCGGTAGCAATGTTGCATTATTTGCACAAATTCCGGTGTTTAGAGCAAGTTATCGCTGGCTTTGTTGCATTTGTTGCAGGATTTCAGCATCAGCCGCTTCTATGGGGCAGTATTGTTGCACTTCTTGCAGGATTTCTCTATAAATGTTATTGGCTGTGGAGCATGGAGCCATACGCCATCGCAGCAGCACCGATTGTATTCGGTTTAATACGAAAATAAAAGTCTGGATGCGACTGATGCACCCGACTTATTTTCATTCCTGGGGGTGACAAGGCCTCTGTCTTGTCATGCCTGTTTTTCGCATAATTTCCTAAACAACAAAAAGCCACCCAGTCTGTGAAAGACTGAATGGCTCAAGATTAGAATACTAGTATATCTTCCCCGGCAGGATGTCCCGCTGCCTTAGCTGACGAACAACGGTACCAGCTGAATTCCCTCCTCGGGGGAGATCCGCACCAGGCCTTTATCGGAGATCCGCAGTGCGGGAATAACCGCCAGGGCCAGCAGAGACAGGGTCATAAAAGCATAGTTCAGCGTACATCCCGCATCATATAACGCTTTGCTGATGGCAGCGGATTGCGCGGCGGCAATCTCAAATGGCTCTGCGGACATCAGTCCGGCAATCGCCAGCGGGAACAAGGTGGTCCCGGCAGCGGTAATCACCGCAACACCGCCCTGCGCTTCCGCAACGGCGGCTGCTGCCTGCGCCATCAGTCCATCATCATTGCCGATGACCAGCACATTATGGCTGTCGTGAGCTACAGTCATCGCTATAGCCGCAGGCTCGCGGAAGCCAATGCCCTGTACAACCCCTACGGATTTGTTGCCGGTTCCCTTGTGCCGCTCCAGAACAGCGATTTTGCACAGACCGCCCTGCACAACTAGCTCCGATCCAGCCACTGGCAGGCTCATGATCAGCTCGCCGGTCTCCACATGGTTCTGGGTGGCCTGGATGACCCGCGTAGCTAGAACACCTTCCTCAATGGGCGCGTGGATCACGAAGTCTGCCGGAACCGGAGGCTGCTGCAGATGCACAGAGGCCAGTACTTCATCCGGGTAGGTGTAAGGACTCAGCTCAGCCGTCATGCTGCCGTTCTCAGCCACAACAACGCCAGCAGCGATCGTCATGACCACATGAACATCGGCCAGATTACCGTCCAGCAGAATGATATCTGCGCAGGAGCCCGGCGTGATGGAGCCGATATCGCGGGCTACGCCGAAGCGCTCGGCTGTGTTGATCGTTGCCATCTGAAAAGCCGTGACCGGCTTCACCCCCTGGGAGATCGCATGGCGCACGACAAAATCCATATGCCCCTCATCGCGCAGCGATTCGGAGCTGCGGTCATCTGTCACCAGCATCATCCGGCGCGGGTCCAGCCCGTGCTCGGTATGCGCCGTGATGGTTTTGGCGACATCATGCCAGGCAGAGCCGCGGCGCATTTTGGCATACATCCCCAGACGTACGCGTTCGATCACATCCTCCGCTGTCACACACTCATGATCCCCAGTCACCCCTGCTGCGGCATAGACCGGAAGTCTCCAGTCACTCGCCGGCCAGGTGAAATGCCCGTCAACATACCGTCCCGCACGCAGCGTGGCCTGGATCTCTCCGATCATCTTCTCATCGCCGTAGACTACACCCGGGAAGTTCATGACTTCGCCGAGCGCGATCACATCCTCGCCCCAGGTGTAGGCTTCCGCTACTTCCTCCGGTCCGATGGACGCGCCGGTTGTCTCAAATTCTGCGCCCGCAGAAGGGACACAGGAAGCCACCTGCATATAGGCAGCCAGCGGTGTTCCCCGCATCTCGTCCAGCATCAGCTTAATTCCCTTAAGCCCGAATACGTTGGCAATCTCATGGGCGTCGAAGAAGCCTCCGGTCGTCCCTAGCGGCAGCACTGCGCGGGCGAATTCAGTCACCGTCAATTGAGTGCTCTCGATATGGCAGTGTCCGTCAATCAAGCCGGGAGCAATGTATCTGCCGGCCGCATCAATAACCTGCGTTCCCTCCCCAATCGTATGAGAGACATCCTTGCCGACATAAGCAATGCGCCCGCCCTGTACAGCGACGGACATGCCGTCCAGAATCTCCCCGGAGCATACATTGACCAGCTTGCCGCCTGTAATTACCAGTGTAGCCTTCTGATCTCCCCGGGCTGTAGCTACCAGCTCAGGCACGCAGTCGGCCAATGGTTGTCGTGTATAAGTCATCATGTGTACTCCCTTCCGGTTATTATATAAATTGTACTTGATTGTTTTCCGTTCTGGGATGGCCGTGACTCCAGAGAATGTTTGGCCCTCCGGCCGCTGTTGTCCCCAGATTTCTTTAATTCAAACCGCTAATCGCGGTAGAAATCCGGGGACAAAGGCGGACGCTATCGCTCCTACAGTTCCAAAATTCTCTTCCGCCACTTTTCCCTGTCTGTTTTTTTCAAGTTCAATCTATATTTTTTCTTTTCTTTTAGAAAAAACGGCCCTGACGCCCCTCAAGGGGCGCAAGCCGTCACTTAAACAAATCGCATTGTATGATTATCTTACTTTTGAATCATATACGTCAAGTGCCGCCTGAACGCCCTGTCCGGCAGGTACCGCATACCCGTGGCGGATAAGCACCGCCTCCAGCGCACCAAGCAGACGCAGCACATTATTCTCCCGGCAGCTGAAGCCCATGGTACCGATCCGCCAGATCTGGCCTTGTAACGGTCCAAAGGAGCTGGCGATCTCAATACCGAAACGCTGCAGCAGCATGGAACGGACGGCTTCCCCGTCTATCCCCGCCGGAATGAGCACACAGGTGACTACCGTCAGCTTGCTCTCCGCCTCCCCGTACAGCGCAAGCCCCATAGCTGACAGTCCGGCAGTAAGGGCTTGCTCATTGAATCTGTGCCGGGCATGCCGCGCTTCCAGCCCTTCCTCCAGGACCAGCCGCAGGCCTTCACGCAGAGCATAGAGCATAGAGGTCATCTCCGTATGGTGATTGAGCCGCCGGGGACTCCAGTAATCCTGCAGCATACTCAGGTCGAGGTAATTACTGCGCACTACGGGCAGCTCGCTGACAGCAGCAGTGTCAGTTCTAAGCCCACGCTCAACCTGCTTGCGCCTGAGCAGCTTGGCCTCGGCCCGGTCATTATACGTCACCGGGGCCATGCCCGAAGGGATGGACAGGCATTTCTGCGTTCCGCCGACTACGGCATCCAGCATCCAGGCATCTGTCTCTACCGGCACCCCGCCGATCGTCGCCACCGCGTCCACAATCAGCAGCGCATCCTGCTCCCGGCAGGCCTGCCCGATCCCGTCCAGCGGCTGCACACGGCCTGTAGAGGTCTCACCGTGAACCATCGCCACCACATCCGGCTTGAAGCGCCGTATAGCCTCAATTACCTCCTCCGGCGGAAAGACGCGGCCCCAGGTCTGTTCTATCGTGAGGACCTCAGCCCCGCAGCGTTCAGCAATCTCATGGAGCAAATGGCCGAAACGGCCAAAGACCGGAACCAGCACCCGGTCCCCCGGCACAATCAGGCTCACCATCACCGCTTCAATACCGGAACGCGAAGTCCCGTCTACCGGATACGCCCACTGATTCTTGGTGGCGAACAGCTCACGCAGCATCTCCATCGTCTCGTTCATGATCTCCGTGAATTCAGGATCGAATTGTCCCAGCACCGGATAAGACATCGCCCGCAGCACACGCGGATCAACCTCCACGGGGCCGGGGGTCATAATGCACCGCAAGGACGGCGACAAATCTTCGTACCGCTTCATGATTCTCTCCCCTCCAGACTTCCAATGATCAGATCTCGCGATTTATAGCGAAATTAAAATTACAACTCGAAGCTTGGTCGTCGCTGCGGTGAACAGTGTCTCTTATTCGTAAGCTAATCTATATAATATGGCTGTCAGCACTTCCAGTCCAGCAGCGAGTTCCTCCGGGGAGGTATACTCCCCAGGGGAATGGCTGATCCCGCCCCGGCTCGGCACGAAGATCATCGCAGCCGGGCAGCGCGGGGCGAACAGCTGGGCGTCATGCCCCGCACCGCTGACCATGCTCAGATAAGGCTTCTCCTGCTGGAGACAGATCTCTTCAAGAGCCGCTCGCAGCTCCTGGTCCATAGGAGCAGGGGCTGTCTCCAGCAGCATCTGTACCTCAAGCGTAAGGCCGCGCCTGCGGCCAAGCTCTGCGAACTCCGCCAGGACCGCTGCGCAGAAGCGCTCCAGCACCCCAGCTTCGCTATGCCGGATATCCAGCGTGAACTGCACTTCGCCGGGAATCACATTGGATGTACCCGGATAGACCTCTAGCCGCCCCGTTGTGGCTACCAGCGGATCACCCTCCACCAGAGCGGAGCGCTCCAGCGCCAGCAGCATCTCCGCACTCCCGGCGAGTGCATCCTGTCTTAACCCCATCGGCGTAGTCCCTGCATGATTGGCCGTCCCGCCGACCTTGACAAGATACCGCCGCTGTCCGGCGATAGCCTGCACGACCCCGATTCTCCGGGACGTCCGTTCCAGAATGATCCCCTGTTCAATATGCAGCTCGACATATGCGGCAATATCACTGCGCACAGGACTATTATTACGCCAGAAGCTTCCCTCCAGACCTGCCATAGATTCAACTTCTGACCCCTCACTCCCACATCCGCCACTCCTACTTCCGCCACTCTGCTCCAGACCCGCCGCAGCTTCAGCAGCCAACCCTTCATCCCCTGCCAGGCCACAGGCCGCCATCGCTGCCCCCAGCGTGATACCATCCGCATCTGTGCAGTCTATACATTCCTTCCCGCTATACAGCCCGGTCACATTCCCCGAGCCCCAGAACGTCAGCGGAAAGCGGCTGCCCTCTTCCTCGCAGAAGGATACCACTGCAAGCGTCCGCAGCGGCGGACCGAAGGTCTCCAGAAGATAGTGCAGCGCAGTTACAGCTGCCGCTACACCATAAGCACCGTCATACCGCCCGCCGTTCACCACCGTGTCAATATGCGAGCCGGTCAGGATAACCTTGTCGCTTACCTGAGAACCGGCCAGTGTGCCATAGACATTCCCTACCTGATCCATCCTGACCTCAAGCCCGAGCCCGGCCATTCTCTCCTGCAAAAAATGCTGAACCCCTTGCCACTCCGGCGTATACAGCAGCCGGGTAACTCCAGGACCCGGAGCGCTGTAGGCTGCGAGTTCATCCAGCAGCTTCAGCATCTCCCCGGCGGGGACATGCGGGACCGGCGGCTTCATATCCCCGGCTGGCTGTGCCGGATACGCAGCCATTCTCCTCCGCCGCCAGCAATAACGCCTTCCGCGGCAGTATAGACAACATTGCCCCGGCAGATCGTTGCCGTTACCTTGCAGGATAAGGTCATTCCGACATAAGGGCTATGCCGGTGGCGGTACAGCAGATCCTCTGCACGCAGGGTATAGGCCGCATCTGGATCAAGCAGCACCAGATCGGCATCCAGCCCCGGCGTGATGGAGCCCTTACGCCCCTCCAGTCCGAACCGCCGGGCAGGAAGGCCGGAGATCAGCGCTGAGATCTGCGTAACCGGCAGGCCGCGCACATGAACGCCTTCATGGAACATCAATTCCAAACTGCTCTGTGCTCCCGATATCCCGCCCCAGGCTTCCATGAACGACAGCCCGGGCGCCAGCTTCAATTCAGGCGGACAGGGGGAGTGATCGGAGGCGACCAGATCCACCCGGCCCGCAGCCAGCGCCGCCCACAGCCGGTCCCGTTCACTGCTGCTGCGCAGGGGCGGAGCGCATTTCGCCAGCGCCCCGAGAGTCTCCATGCTGTCTTCATCCAGGATGAGATAATGAGGACAGGTCTCTGCGGTCACATCCAGACCGCGCAGCTTGGCCTCATGAATCAGCTCCAGGGCTGCCGCTGTGCTGATATGGACAAAATGCAGCTTACAGCCGGTCCGCTCACTGTACAGCAGTGCCCTGGCTACAGCCTCCAGCTCCGCTTGCGGAGGGCGTGAAGCCGCAAAATCCCGCGCACTGCTGCGCCCGGCACGGAGTGCCGCCGCCCCCAGCGCCGAGGTTATCGCTTCGCTCTCCGCATGCAGGGCGAGAATCCCGCCGGTTGCGGCGATCCGAAGCATCCCCTGATACAGGGTATCATCGTCCACCTCACGGAACCGGCCCTCGCCTTCACCGCCGGGATTCGAGATGAACGCCTTGAACCCGGTAACGCCCGCTGCCGCCAGTCCCTCCAGCTCCTCCAGATTCCCGGGCATAAGGCCGCCCCACAACACATAATCCACCGCCGAGTTCCCGGCTGCGGCCTCCGCCTTCAGCCGGAGCGCCTCCAGATTCACCGTCGGCGGATTCCCGTTCAGCGGCATATCCGCATAACAGGTGCAGCCGCCAGCCGCTAGAGCAGCTGACCCGCTCCGGAAGCCCTCCCAGTGACCGAACGCAGGCTCATTGAAGTGAACATGCATGTCGATCATGCCGGGCAGCACATATTGTCCTTCCGCATCCAAAATTCTGGTCCCGGGCGATGCCTGTAAGGCTTCGCCCAGTGCAGCGATTTTGCCATCCTTCACCCCGATCTCAAGCCTGCGGACTTCTCCGGGCAGGACCACCTGTCCGTTCCTGATGATAAGCTCATAACTTTCTTCCTTCATGATAGGCCCACCTCCGGTCTATTGGCTTAAGATTAGATGCAGCGGTACGCTGAATTGCCGCGTTAACTCCCGCGATAAGTGCTGTATCCTCCAGGTGCAACCAGCAGCGGTACATGGTAATGGGCGGAGGGGTCCGGCATATTGAAGCGGATCGGAATCTGGTCCAGGAACGGGACTACAGCGCCTGCTCCCTCCTCCTCAGCCTCCGGTTCTCCGGCACCAGCCTGAGCGCCCCGGAAATAATCACCGGCCATGAACAGCAGCTCATAGCTTCCGGCCTGCATTTCTTCTCCCGCCAGCAGCGGAGCGTCCAGCCTGCCATCCTCATTCGTCACCGCCTCACGCAGCAGCACAGGCCCTCCGGTACTCAGCCGCCAGAGCTGAAGCGACAGGCCCGCAGCAGGCTTGCCCTGTGACAGATCCAGCACATGAGTTGTCAGCCTTCCGTTCCTTCCAGACAATTGCGTCACCCTCCTCCTATAATATGCAATGTCCTGTCTCTAGTCCGCCCCCAGCAGATCCTCCAGCCGAAAACGAGTAATCGCACCAATCTCCAGCAGCGCCTGTTCCTGCTCCTCCTCAAGCGAACGATCCACACGCTCACCGATGGCGCTAAGGATCTCTTCTTTCGTTTTGCCCCGTACGGCGAAGATGAACGGAAAGCGGAATTTCGCTGTATAGGCGGCGTTCAGCCCGGTGAGCTCCGCGAATTCCTCCGGTGTCAGCCGGTCCAGTCCGGCCCCCTGCTGCTCTGCCGCCGAGAGCGGACTGACTGAAAGTCTTGTTGCCAGATCCGGGTGAGCTCTCAGCAGCGCCAGCACCTGGTCCGGCTCCGCCTGCCGTGCTATCTCCATCATGGCAGCATGCAGCTCCTGCACGGAATCGAACGGACGCCTGCTGTACACCTCCTCTGCAACCCAAGGGGAATGCTCGAAGATGCCGCCGAGCTGCTCCACGAAGTCTTTTTTTACCATCGAGTTCATCTGCTCCAGAGTCAACCGGTCCGCCGGTATAGTCATAGGTCAGCCTCCATCCCTCTAATTTGCATATTGCCGCCCGCGCCCTTCCAGCCTAGAACCGCTGTTCGCGAATATAAGGTGTTCCCAGCGATTCCGGCGTACCGGAGGGCTTGTTGCGGTTGCGGTATCCCAGATACATCAATACGAGAATGGTTACGACGTAAGGAATCATTTTCAGAAAATAGGACGGCACCGCACTCCCCAACAGCTGAATACGGAACCCCAGCGAATCGAGCGCTCCGAAGAAGTAGGCGCAGAAGAGAGCGCGCAGCGGATTCCATCTGGCGAAAATCACCAGACCCACGGCGATCCAGCCCCGCCCGGCGGTCAGCCCTTCATTCCAGGTCGGCGCATATGCCAGCACCATATCCGCACCGGCCAGACCAATCAGCGCCGCTCCGGCAGTAACATAGCAGTAGCGTATCAGCTGCACACGAATGCCCATGACGTCCGCAGTAGCCGGATTGTCGCCGACTGCCCGCAGATGCAGCCCCCACGAGGTATGGTGAATCAGCAGATGCAGCACAAGGACGAGCAGAAGACTGAACCAGGTCAGCATATCCAGCCTGCCAAAAAGCTCCCCGAGCACCGGCACCGGCTTCAGTATCTCCAGATCCAGCTTGGGCAAACTGCCGGGCAGCGGAATGCCGCTGATCGACTTGCCCACATAAGCGCTAAGTCCGCTGCCGAACAGCGTCATCGCCAGGCCCGACATCGTCTGATTGGCCCTCAACGTGACACATAAGAACGAATGAACCATACCCAGAAGAGCGGTAATGGCTACCGCCGAGAGCAGCGCAAGGATCAGATTCCCGCTGCGGATGTAGACGATGCAAGTCGTCACTGCCCCCATCAGCATCAGCCCCTCCGCGCCGAGCTGGATAATGCCGGCCCGTTCGGTCAGAATGCCTCCAAGCGTAGCCAGCAGCAGCGGTGTTCCGGCGGAGATGGCGGCGATTAATAACTGTGTAGTGAAATCCATGAGTGAACTCCCTCCTGTACGAGAATGCTGTTATGCGCTAAGGCGGATGCGGAACCGGTGAATCATGTCGCCGGCAATCAGGAAGAACAGGATCGCGCCCTGCAGCATTTCCGATATGGACGAAGGCAGTCCGATGGTCTGAACACTATAGCCGCCCACAATCAGGCCGCCGAACAGAATCGAAGTCACAATCAGGCCCAGCGGGTTCAGCTTGGCAAGCCAGGCTACGATGATCGCCGTATAGCCATAGCCCGGAGAGATCCCCTGCATCAGCTTATGCGTAACCCCCGACACTTCAGCCATGCCGGCAATCCCGGCAAGACCGCCGCTGATCAGCATGACGATGATAATATGCTTCTTGATATGGATGCCCGCATAACGGGCTGCTGTGGGATTGGCGCCGATCAGACGCAGCTCATAGCCCCAGCGGGTGAACCGGATCATCAGATAATAGATCAGCACAGCCACAAGGCCGAAGACCAGCCCGATGTGCAGCCGGGTAGTGCCAAGCACCGGCAGGGACTGTGCAGCGGTGAACATCGGCGAACCCGGAAAGTTGAAGCCCTTCGGGTCCTTCCAGGGGCCGAACACTACATAATCCAGAGCCAGCAGGGCCACGTAGTTCAGCATCAATGAGGTAATCAGTTCATTGACACCGAAATGGGTTCGCGGCACTGCCGTCATCAGACCCCACAAAGCTCCGGCTGCTGTACCGAAAACCAGCATCAGCGTGATGGACCAGAAGGAAGACAGGTCCGGGAAATAGATCGTTACCGCAGTAGCCGCCATAGCGCCTACTGTCAACTGACCCTCTGCCCCGATATTCCACACAGAGATCCGGTAAGCTACAGCAATGCCTAGCCCGCAGAGCAGCAGCGGAATAGCCTTGACCATGGTTTCAGTGAAGCCGTAGGAGGTGCCGAAGGCTCCCCGGAACATTTTCTCGTATACGACCAGCGGACTCATTCCATTAGCGGCGATGAACACCGCACAGAGCAAGAGTGCCAGAACAACGGACAGGATGGGCGTCCACCACGGTGAACGGGTACGGCTTGAATCATATTCCAGCCTGATAGAGTACCACCTCCCGCTGCGCCCCGCCAGCGGCGTAAGCGTTGCAGATTCATTTCCAGGATTCGGACTCATACGGCACTTCCCTCCCTGCTCCGGATACCGGCCATCATCAGGCCGATTTGTTCCCGGTCCGCCTGCTCATGATCGCTCTCACCTATAATTGACCCGCCATAAATCACCAGAATACGGTCGGATAACTGCAGCAGCTCATCCAGATCCTCGGAGATCAGCAGCACCCCGCTGCCGGAGCTGCGCAGCTCCATCAGCAGCTCATGCACCCCTGCCGCTGCGCCGACATCCAGCCCTTGCGTCGGATGCACGGCCACCATCAGCTTCGGACGGTGGCTGACCTCGCGGGCGAACAGCAGCTTCTGCTGGTTCCCGCCGGACAATTGCTGCACGGGAGTATCCAGCTCAGGCGTCTTCACATTGAAGCGGCGGACCAGCTCCTGCGACCAGGAGCGGTTCCTGGCCGCCTTCAGGAAGCCGAACCGGGAATGCTCCCCGCTGCGGTAAGACTTGAACAGCAGGTTGTCAACTGACCCCAGCCGTCCGGCCAGACCGCTCTTCATCCGGTTCTCCGGCACATGCGAGATGCCCGAATCGATCGCTCCTCTTACCGAAGCTGTTTTTACAGGACTGCCGTCAAACCGGATCTCGCCCGTCCTCCATGCTCTTAGCCCTGTCAATACCTCCGCCAGCTCCTTCTGCCCGTTGCCCGCGACACCGGCCACGCCCACAATTTCGCCTTCATGAACCGTAAGCGACAGGGCATCCAGCGCCTTGCGGCCATGATCCGCAGCCACCTCCAGATCGCGGACGATCAGCAGCGGCTCTCCAGCCGTCGCCGCTCGCTCCTGACGGCTGATCGTAACCTCCCGGCCCACCATCAGCCGGGCCAGCTCCAGCTCATCCGTCTCGTCCGTCATCAGCGAAGCAATCATTTTCCCCTTGCGCATCACGGAGATCCGGTCCGAGGAGGCCATGACCTCCTTCATTTTATGCGTGGTCATGATCACTGTCTTGCCCGCCTGCTTCATCACCTGAAGGGTCTCGAACAGCTGCTCCGCCTCCCCCGGTGTCAGCACCGAAGTCGGCTCATCCAGAATGATGATATCTGCCCCCCGGTACAGCGTCTTGACAATCTCAACGCGCTGCTGCTCTCCGACAGACAGCTGCCAGATGGGCCGGTCGACGGGAAATTTCAAGCCAAAGCGTTCTCCAAGCGCCTCTATCTCTTCATGCTTACGTTTAATCCATCTGCTGCCGCGCCAGAAAGACGACTTTTCGCCAAGCACGATATTCTCCGCCGCTGTAAGGCTCTGCACCAGTCTGAAGTTCTGAAAAACCATGCCTACACCGAGCAGTGCCGCATCCTTCGGGGAACGGATTCTGGCCGGTTTGCCATGAATGAGAATCTCCCCAGCGTCCGCCCGGTACACTCCTGACAGCATGCTCATGACTGTGCTTTTCCCTGCCCCGTTCTCCCCGAGCAGCGCGTGAATCTCCCCCGCATTTGCCGAAAAATCAACTTGATCGCTGGCCGTTACAGCACCGAATGTCTTCACTATCCCGCGCATTTCAACCGAAGGGTCCTGCATAATACTACGCTCCTTTCCGGGTAGTTATAGTACAGGTGGGGAAGGCTCCGGTATCCGGAACCCGCCCCACCCGTAAGGCTGTGCTGTATGAAGATGTGTAGCAGCTGTTATTGCGGAATCGTGCCCTCGACACCCTTGACCAGCCAGTTCATGCCAAGCACCTCTTCAAGGGTCAGTTTCTGACCGTCCTTAACGGTTACATTGCCCTTGTTGTCCGAGATTGGTCCGGTGAAGACCTCCAGCCCGCCGCTGATGATTTTGGCCTTGGCGTCCTCCACCAGCTTCTTCACATCCTCGGGAACCTTGTTGCCGAATGGCGCCAGCTCCACCATGCCGTCCGCCATATCGCCGGAATACTGCTCACTTTTCCAGGTTCCGTCCATCACAGACTGTACAGCTTTTACATAATAAGGACCCCAGTTCCATACAGGGTTGGTTAAGTAGTTGTCCGGTGCATACTTGCTCATATCCGAGTCATTCCCCCCGGCAAAAGCTCCCCGTTCCGCCGCAGCCTGAAGGGTAGCCGGTGAATCCTGATACGCCAGCAGGACATCCGCCCCTTTGTCGAGCAGGCTGATGGCCGCCTGACGTTCAGTTGCAGGGTCATACCAGGTATTCGTCCACACCACATCCACCTTAACCGCCGGGTTGACGCTCTGCGCGCCCAGCGTGAAGGCGTTCAGATTATAGATCACCTCGCTGATCGGAAAGGCTCCCACATAGCCGAGATGGTTTTTCTTTGTCATTTTGCCTGCCGCGATCCCCGACAGATAGCTTGCCTGATAGTTTTTGCCGAAGTAGGTTCCCATGTTCTCAGCGGTCTTGTAGCCGGAGGCATGCAGGAACTTCACGTTAGGAAATTTGCCGGCCACATTCAAGGTGAAATCCATATAGCCGAAGCTTGTGGTGAACACGATGTCATGGTTTTGCGCAAGCTCTGTGATGATCCGCTCGGCATCGGCGCTTTCCGGTACATTTTCTACGAAATCCGCCTTAATCCCGAGCTCCTTCTCCATATACAGACGGCCCTGGTCATGCTGATACGTATACCCGCCGTCACCCGGAGGCCCGATATAGACAAAAGCAACCGTCGGCTTCTTCGCTGCCGGCTCTGTCGTTGCCGCCGCCTCGCTGCCTGCCGGTGTACTGGCCGCCGAAGGCTCTGCCGTTGCTGCCGCACCCGTATTAGACGCCGTATTATTCTTCGCGCACCCCGTCAGAACCACCGCCAGCAGGAACATCGTGATGATGCTGAATTTGAATGCCTGACCCCTTTGTTTCATAATTCTCCTCCTCCAGGATATCTCTTCTAATGGCTACAGCCATTAATGTATCTCTACTATACTGAGGCGCAGCACTTACGTAAATTTATATAACATAGCTTTGTGTGGTTGGATAAGAAGAGGGGGCCGATTTTGTGCTTCATGCACGAAGTCATCTCAAATTAAACTTAAATACTGTGATATTACCTTACATAGCTTTAAAAAATAGCGAATTCACTGTCTATTCCCGCTCCGCACGCTCCATTCTCTGCTGTAATCTCCGAAGCTCTCCGGCAGCCCGGTCTCTGCGAAGGCCTGAACAGACTCTTGCGGCAGGAAGAGCCCCTTATATTCCTTGGTCCGCATAATGGCAGCTATGCCCTCCTCCTCATCCAGCTCTTGAAGTCCGCCGAACAGCGTGCTTGAGAAAAGGGTAGGCGGCATCAGCAGCCCTTCCTGTGCACTGGTGACATAATCAAGCTCCGGGTGCTGCTCATACGCCTGGATGAACCGGCGGATCTGAGCCGCTGCCACAAACGGCTGATCTGCCGCCGCAATGACCACCGCATCCGGCTGAAGCGAAGCTACAGCATTCAAGCCGCAGCGCAGGGAGAAGGACAGGCCTAAATGGGCCGTCAGGCAAGTCTCAATCCGCCGCATATTCTCCGCCTTCCCGGCCGGCGGCAGCCAGCCTAAAGGATCATCCGCACGCACCACTACAACCAGCGGCGCGAGCCCGCAGGTCTCCAGCTCACTGAGCATCGCCGCACCGGCTGAACCCGCGCCCGCCCTGTTCTGAGAACCTTCAGAGGCCCCTGCTCCATTACTGCGGCCTGCCGCCAAAAAGATTCCGGCCACCTTCATTGTTCTCCACTCCTTTTTTTGGGCAATCTGCTGATGGACGGCTGTTATTCGCGCTCCAGCATTCTGCGGAACAGGAATACCAGCTTCAGCTTCATGAGATCATTGATTTTTTTGAAATCGACATCCAGCAGCTCACTGAGCTTCTCAATCCGGTAAGTGGCCGTATTGCGGTGAATGAACAGCTTCTTGGCCGTCTCGTTCACATGGCCGTCATTCTCCAGGTAGACCTCCAGCGTGTGGAGCATCTCCTTAACATATTCCGGTTCCCGGCTAAGCAGCCCCCGCAGGCTACCGTTGTAGTAACGCTCCATGGTCTCCGCCGGAATCTTGCTCAGCAGCAGATCAAGCTCCAGCTGGCGGTAATGCACCACATTTCCGTGTGCGCCCCATTGCCGGGCCATGCCCATACATTCCTTAATCTCGGCAAAAGCTTCCTTCAGCCCCTCCGGCTTCAGCTTCACGCTGCTGACAGCCGCCTGCGGATAATACCCTTTATCGAACTTCAGGCTGTCGAAGCATTCCTGAATCAGCGCCCGGAACTCCTCCGGCTGATGCGGCCCGGCCGGATACAGCGACACCAGTCCCTCCTCCACCAGGAAGTGAACCGCCTGCAGGCCATGCAGCACCGGATGCTCCGAATACTCCTCCTTCAGCCGCAGCAGCTCTGCCTGCCGGGCTTCTCCCTCAGCAGCCACATCGGTAAGCAGCAGTTGATACGGAGACTGGAGCAGCGTAATCTCCAGCCGGAGCGCTGCCTGCGCCAGCTCAGCGTATTTCAGCCCGTCCTTCAGGAACCGCCGCAGCAGCCCGCTGAATTCCCGGTGTCCGGCCTGCTCGAAATAATCCTCCAGCCCGGTATGCATATGATAAGAAATCAGCTCTGCCCCCTGGACGAACAGACTTTCCTCCACGGGCAGCAGCAAGGGATCAATATCGCAATAATGAAGGTAACCCAGACATTTCCCGGCCTGTAGCAGCGGGAGCCGGTAGCCGGTGCCTCCGCCGAGCCGGAAGCGCTGATTGCGGGGCGGCCAGGGCCACCCTTCCAACTGCTCACTCTCGGTATATCCCGAGTTGTTGAATACTACCGCCCCCCGGTTGCTGATTACAGCCAGCGGATAACCGATGATCTCAGAGACGGTGTCCAGCAGCGGACGGCTGCGACCGGAACGCAAGGCAAGACGCATCAGCAGCCGCTGCTTCTCCATCATGCTCTGCAGGGTGCCCACGCTGCGCGACAGCTCCGCGCGGAACAAGCCGTTCATCTGGTCGGAGAAGGTGAACTGGAACGGCAGCTCGATCAGCGGGAAATTCAGCTGCTCCGCTTCCGCAATCAAGGGTGGCGGCACAGCCTCCCAGAACCGGCCCAGCTTAATGCCCAGCCCCGCTGACCCGCGCCGGTTCAGCATCTGCAGCAGTGCCGAGGCATCCTCCGGGCTGTCCTTGATCAGATAGGCTGTGGTCAGCAGCATTTCTCCTTCCTTGATCCAATCCGAGATATCGGGAGCATCCATGACATTAATCGATTTCACGATCCTGTGCTTCCCCTTGGACCCGGCAATCAGTTTCGCTTCGGATAAAGGATAAATGGACAACGCTTCTTCCACCGTAAGATGCATAGCCACCCCTCCTTCTCTACCTTCATAATAGGTTTATTCGAGTCATATGTTACTTTATGTAACATTATAGATAAAATGACCGCTGTTGGAAAGAGAAAAGTTAGAATTAGGCTCAAATATGTTAGGTAATATTACATATTTGGCGGCAGTGACTCTCATTTGGTCCCTGGAAGCTGCATAATTGCCACGTATCTTTGCAGCTGCCGGATGTATGCTGTTTTTTGCATACATTTGGCCCGCTCACCTCGCACCGGCCGGATGTATGCTGTTTTCCACATACATCCGGACCACTCAACCCCGCACCGGCCGGATGTATGCTGTTTTTCGCATACATCCGGACCACTCACCTCCGCACCGGCCAAATGTATGCTATTTTTCACATACATTTGGCCCGCTCACCCCGCATCGGCCCATTGTATGCTGTTTTCCACATACATCCGGACCACTCACCCCCGCACCGGCCGGATGTATGCTGTTTTTCACATACATTTGGCCCGCTCACCTCGCATCGGCCCATTGTATGCTGTTTTCCACATACATCCGGACCACTCACCCCCGCACCGGCCAAATGTATGCTGTTTTCCACATACATCCGGACCACTCACCTCGCACCGGCCCATTGTATGCTGTTTTCCACATACATTTGGCCCGCTCACCTCGCTGCTGGGTATTGTATTCGGTTTTCCGCATACATTTGGCCCACGCACCTCGCGCAACTAGCGGATCTCCTAACGATCAGTAAAAAGCCCTGGTTCTCTACGTTCAGAGAACCAGGGCTATGACTTCCTACTTCCATACCTCCTGTATCCAGGACAGGAGTCTCAGATCTTGTCCGTGTCCGCCGATGACGGACAATCCCAGCGGCAGTCCGCCGGGGCCGGGCACCGGCAGCGTAACCTGCGGCAGCCCGGCCAGTCCGGCCAGGCAGCTGAGCATCATGGCGCTGCTGCGGCTCCGCTCCCGCTGCCCGGGTCCGGCGCCGCGCAGCGGGGCTGGACCCGGCACGGTCGGAAGGACGAGACAGCCGTCCTTCCCGAGCAGCGCCCGCAGCCGCTGAGTGATCCGGTTGCGCAGCATAGCGGCCGGGATGTGATCCGCCCCGGCCAGCCCCGCCGCCCAAGCGAACCGGGCGGCAATATCCGGCCCGAAGACCGGCTGCTCCCGCCCGATCCACTCCCCATGGGTTGCCCAGATCTCGGCACCCTGCAACTCGCGGAAGGCGTCCATCCAGGTCTTCAAGCCTTCAGGGGCAACCACGGCTTCAGCAGCCTGTAGCGAAGCGCCTGCCTGAAGCTTGTCCAGCCCCCGCCTCAGGTAGTCTGCACAGTCCTGCTCCACAAGCGCCCAGCCTTCCGGGAGAATGAACATCCGGGACATTCGAAGATCACCAGCAGACTCGTCAACCGCCTCACCGCCGCTCTGCTCCATACTATTCTCCATGCCCTGGGCACCTACGCCGCTGTCCGCAGACCCGAGCAAATCGCCCAACTTCTTCCTATTTTCCCCGTCACAGGCAATATCGTCTCTGCCCGCAGGCCCGATCAGAACGCCCTCCTTCTTCCTACTCTCTCCGCCTTGGGCATCACCACCGCTGTTCGCAGACCTGAGCAGAACGCCCGCCTTCTTCCTATCCCCCCCGCTACAGGCATCACCGCTTCTGTCCGCAGACCCGAGTAGATCGCCCGACTTCTTCCTATCCTCCCCGCTACAGGCATCACCGCTTCTGTCCACAGACCCGAGTAGATCGCCCGACTTCTTCCTATTTTCCTCGCACCGGGCATCTCCGCCGCTGTCCACAGCCCCAAGCAGAACGCGCCCCGTCTTCAGCAGCAGCTCCGTGCTTCCAGCGATCCAGCCCACCGTATCAAAAGCTGGGGCCAGCGGAATAACCCCCTCCAGGGATACCGCACCGTGAGTCGGCCGATAACCGAACACACCGCAATAAGCGGATGGAACCCGGATGGAGCCGCCGGTATCCGTTCCGAGGGCAAAATCCACGCTCCCCGAGGCCACCGCCACCGCCGACCCGCTGGACGAGCCGCCGGGAATCCGGTTCTCCCCGTGCGGATTCACCGGCGTACCGTAATGATAGTTCTCTCCGCCAAGGCTGTACATCAGCTCATCCGTATGGGCTGCCCCCCGCAGCGTAGCTCCGGCTTCCAGCAGCTTGCGTACCGCAGCTGCATGGGAGTCCGAAGGTCCATGGCTGCGCAGCCAGTCCGGGTTACCGGCGGAAGAGCGGTGCCCGGCCACTGCGAAGACATCTTTTACCGTGAAGGTCAGGCCGTGCAATACCCCGTGCCCGCTGCCGGGAATCTCCAGCTCCGGGACCCGGAATGCACTGTGCCGATTATCAAGAACCATGCTGCTCCACCCTCTCCCTCCCGGACAAACCGGGTTACTCTCACCCTGCCTCTTACCTTCCTGCTCTCCCTGCCTCCCTACCTCCCTATCTCCCTGTCTCCCTATCTCCCTATCCCCCTACCTCCCTATCTCCCTATCTCCCTATCTCCTTGTCTCCCACTCCCCTTACCTCCCTACCTCGACTTACCTCCCTATCTCCCTAATTCCCTATCTCCTTGTCTCCCTATCTCCCACTCTCCCATTCCCCTTATCTCCCTATCTCCTTGTCTCCCTATTTCCCTATTTCCCTATTTCCCCATCTCCTTGTCTTCCTATCTCCTTATCCCCTTATCCACTTACCTCCCTATCTCCCATTCCCCTTATCTCACTATCTCACTATCTCCCTATCTCCTTGACCTTCCCGCCACGAATCCACCCCGTCTACCACCCGATAGCCGCTCCATCAGAACGAGGGTCCGTCCCCCCGCTGCGGTAGCCGTTACCGTCAATCGAGATGGCGTGGGCGTGACCCATCAACCCGTCATAGCTCTCTGCCTCACGAACCAGATGTCCCGCCTCCGCCAGCTCCGCCCGCACGGCTTCCGCCACCCGGTTCTCGATCCGCAGCTCCTGAGTCGGCTCCCCCCAGGTTCTGCCCCAGACGAAGCGCGGTTCACTCACCGCAGTCTGCGGGTCCATCCCATAGTGAAGCATGCGCGTGAGCAGCAGGGTCTGCGTCTGCGGCTGTCCTTCACCGCCTTGTGTGCCATAGAGATAAGCCGGCTTCCCGTCCCGGCAGGCCATCGCCGGCATCAGCGTGTGGAAGGTGCGCTTGTGGGGCTCCAGCGTATTCACATGGGCGGGATCAAGCGAGAAAAAGGACCCGCGGTTCTGGAGCAGAATTCCCGTATTCCCGGCCACAACCCCCGACCCGAATTCGAAATACAGACTCTGGATGAACGACACCGCGTTACCCTCTTCATCTACTACCGCCGCATAAGCCGTATCCCTTCCAACTGGTTCGCTTCTGAGAGCAAGCGCCTTACGGGGAGAAATTGCCGCCGCGAGTTGAGCCGCATAGGGCTTACTCAGCAGACGGTCCAGCGGAATGCTGCTGAAGGACGGGTCGGTGAGCACCTGGTCCCGGTCACGGAAGCTCAGCTTCAGCGCCTCCACCAGCAGATGATAATACTCATAGGAGCCGTGCCTGATCTCCGCGAAGTTAGAATGCTCCAGGATATTAAGCGCCATGAGCGCCGTGAAGCCCTGCGAGTTCGGCGGAACCTGATAGACGGTATGCCCATGGTATTCGGTCTGGAGCGGCTCCTCCCAGCTTCCCTGATGGTCCGCGAAATCATCGCGGGTCAGGTACCCGCCGGTAGCCTGCATATAATTACTGATCTCTTCCGCAATGCTCCCTTTATAAAAAGCATCCCGGCCTCCCGCCGCAAGCGTCCGCAGCGTCCCGGCCAGCTGCCGCTGTACAAACCGCTCTCCCGCCGCCGGTATCCGGCCGCCGGGAAGATACACCGCCGCCGCTTCAGGCGACAGCGCGGCTCCGGCCAGAACACTGCCGCCATGCTGGTCCGGCGACAGCGGAAAGCCCCCGGCGCTGTAGCCGATAGCCGGCTCCAGCACCTCGGCCAGGGTCAGCCGTCCATACTCCCGCTGGACGGCCTCCCAGCTATCCGCCATTCCGGGCACCGTAATGGCGCTGCGCACACCCCGCCGGGGAATGGCCTCTTCCCCGGCATAGCAGTCCCGGCGGACGGCGTAGCCCGAGCGTCCGCTGCCGTTGTAGGCCCGCACGCGCCCTTCGCTGGCGCTGTACCCCAGCCAAAAGGCGTCGCCGCCGAGCCCGGTCATATGCGGGTAGACCACAGCCAGCGCCGCGCTGACTGCAACGGCCGCATCATAGGCGTTGCCGCCTTTGGCCAAAACTTGCGCGCCCGCCGCCGAGGCCAGATAATGCGGGCTGACCACCATTGTTTTCGTTCCGGTCACCGGTCCTCTCCTCATGTTCCGCCTCCGCCTCCCTTCCCTGCCGCTTAAGTTAGTGTCATTTAACAGCAGGACCTGAACCCCTGTCAACGGCTTCCGCAGGACTCTACATTTGCTGCCGCTTATTTTGTGAGCCATGCACAAATTTCAGGACGGAAGCAGACCCAGGCGGGCATTCGTTCTACCCGTCTGTTATATGGAGCTGCAGCAGGCTACAGCCTTAGTACGCCCTCTGTGCGCCCCCTTACTTCAGGATATATTGCGACAGCACAGCCTGCACTTCGTAGATATCGACCGATTTGTTGAAGGTTTTCTTCAGCGGCAGCCCCGCGCCCGAGATATACAGACACAGCTCCGCATCCAGATCGAAATGCCCCGCCGTCTCCACAGAGTAATGAGTGATGCTTTTGTAAGGAACAGAGTGGTATTCGGTTTTCTTGCCGGTCATCCCCTGCTTGTCTACAAGAATCAGCCGCTTGTCTGTAAAAATAAACATGTCCCGGACCAGCTTATAGGCGCGCTCAATCTTTTCATTCGGAGCCAGAATCCGTCCATATTCCCGCTGCACCTCCCCCAGCTCCACCTGAGTTGCATTGCCGAGCAATCCGTTAAAAATCGCCATAACTCTCCTCTTTTCCCGCAGCTGTTATAAGGGCAACGCCCCCTCGCCACACTCCATACTACTTGCAGTGCCATGCATTTATGTCTCTGCGGGAACAATTCTCCCTTGCTTATTTCGGGATTTTTGGTTACACTAGCTTTAAATTTATCAAAAAGGAGGTGTAGGAGAATGGATCACAATCGGACCAACAGTGTTAGCAGCCGGCTGATTAATATTATGGCTGGCGTTATTCATGCAAATCTGGACAACGGGAGAAGTCTGTCCATTTACATGAATTTAATAACACTACAACATTGTGAAATGCCTTTCTCGCCTACACTTCAACGGATATCCTAACCCGAAGAATACTCAGGCCGCAGGGAAATTTCCCTGCGGCCTTTTTATGCTGTTTTGACCGGAATCCGCAGAAGCCAAAGGACGGCGAAGGAGAGTGCATTCCTAATTAAAGGAGAAGAATAACGATGATTATCTCATGTCAAAATATCCAAAAATACCACGGTGCCCAGCTCGTTCTGAGCGATATCACCTTCGATATCCGCCAAGGCGAAAAAATCGGTCTGATCGGCCGCAACGGCTGCGGCAAAACCACCCTCTTCCACCTGCTGAGCGGAGAAGAACGCCCGGACCAAGGGCAGCTCTCCATCCGCCGGGGCAGCGTCATCGGCCTGCTTGCCCAGATTCAGGAGGTGAACGAGAGCGACACGGTCTATGCCGTCCTCCAGCGCAGCTTCGCCGAGCAGCTCGGCTGGCAGCGCCGCCTGCGGGAGCTGGAGCAGGAGATGTCTTCCTCCGGCGCGGGCGAAGACGGGCAGGCCTGGAACCGGCTGCTTAAGGAATACGGCACCCTGCAGGAGAAGTTCGAGGCCGCAGGCGGCTATGAGCTGGAAGCCTCGATCCAGCGTGTAGCCTCAGGGCTGGGAATTGGAACGGGACAGTACGACCGCCGCTTCTCCTCCCTCTCCGGCGGAGAGAAGACCAAGGTAGGGCTGGCCGAGCTGCTGCTGCGCCGTCCCGACATCCTGCTGCTCGATGAGCCGACCAACCATCTGGACATGGAGGCTATCGAGTGGCTGGAGCAGTTCCTCCAGAGCTATGACGGCACGGTGCTGGCGATCTCCCATGACCGTTACTTCCTGGATGCCGTGGTGAAGAAGGTCATCGAGATTGAAGACGGGGAGGCTTTCACCTTCCATACGAACTACAGCGGTTATCAGGTGGAGAAGGAAGCCCGGCTCCTTCAGCAATTCGCTGACTACCAGGAGCAGCAGAAGAAGATCAAGCAGATGCAGGAGAGTATCAAAAGGCTGATCGAATGGGGCAACCGCTCCAATCCGCCGAACCCTTCCTTCCACCGCCGTGCGGCGTCCATGCAAAAGGCGCTGGACCGGATGGTCAAGGTCAAACGCCCGATCCTGGAGCGCAAGTCCATGGATCTGCAGCTTCAGCAGGAGGACCGGACCGGCAACCAGGTCGTCATCCTGGACCGGATCAGCAAGTCTTACGGGGAGCGCAGGCTTTTCTCGGCCGCCAGCGATATTCTGAGATATGGCGAGACCACCGCACTGATCGGCGGCAACGGAGCAGGCAAAAGTACCCTGCTGAAGATCATCCTTGGCCAGGAGTCACCGGACAGCGGGAGCTGTACGCTTGCTTCCCGAGCTGTCGTCGGTTATCTTGCCCAGGAAGCTGTGCCGGAGGAGGGCGACCACTCCGTGCTGCGGTATTTCCGCGAGGAGGCCGGACTTGAAGAAGGCGAAGCCCGCGGACAGCTGGCCCGCTTCCTTTTCTACGGCAGCGATGTCTTCAAGAGCATCACCAACCTGTCAGGAGGAGAATGGACCCGGCTGCGCTTCGCGATCCTGATGCACAAGAGGCCGAATCTGCTGATTCTGGATGAGCCGACCAACCATCTGGATATCGATTCCCGCGAAGCGCTGGAGGAAGCGCTGGAGGAGTTCCCCGGCACCGTGCTGGCGGTATCCCATGACCGTTACTTCATCAACCGCTGCTTCGGCAAGCTCTGGCATATTGACGGCGGACGCTTCTCCTCCTTCTCGGGTAACTACGAGTATTATAAGGATAAGCAGGCTGAACATGCCGCAGCCGCCCAGCGGCAAGAGGCCACGCAGCCGGAATCTTCCGGGGGCGGCACCGGCAAGCCCCGCTCCTTAAGCGGGCAGGTAGACCGCTCCCCTTCTGCCTCCGCCTCTGCCTCAGCAGGTTCGGGTACGGAATCCGCTTCCTCCCGCCGCAAGAATACAGGGGGATCACCCTCCAGCCCTGCCAGTCCGAACCGCAAGCCGCGTCCGGCAGCTTCGTGGGAGCAGGACATTGCCGCAGCGGAAGCGCAGCTTGCTCTTATCGATGCCGAGATGCTGGACCCGCAGCTGTCGAGCAATGCAGAGAAGCTGGCCGAGCTGCAAGGAATGAGAGATGCTGCACAGCAGAAGCTCGATGAACTGTATAGCGGCTGGTTGAGCGAAGCGGAGATGTGAATTGTAGACAGACTAAATACTAAATCTAAGGTAGAGGTGACCGTAATGACATTAACTCCGGAAATTGCGAAATATTGGGAGAGTTATCTGGTGAAGCATCCGGAAGCGGCAGACAAATTCGACAGCGCCTGGGCGTTCGGCGACAATCCCCGGCTGGCAGATGAGCTGCTGGATCTGGTTCTTAGAGGAATCAAGACCGGGACCGCGCAAAATTATGAGTTGATTGAAGCGCAAGGGCTGACCATGCCTTTTACAGGCGGTTTATCCATCCTGCTGGACAGCACAGGGCAGCCGCGCGCGATCATCGAAACAACGAAGGTGGAGGTCGTTCCATTCGCTGAGGTAACCGCTGAATTCGCCTACTCCGAAGGGGAGGATGACCGCAGCCTTGAATCCTGGCGCTACGAGCATGAGGTGTTCTTCACCAGGGAGCTGGAGCGTGAGGGTAAGCCCTTCGACCCGGATATGCGGGTGGTCTGCGAGACCTTCCAGCTGGCGCATATCAACAACGACTTGTAATTTCAGCATAAAAAGGCTGCTTCTTCACTTCGAAGAGGCAGCCTTCATTGTATATGTGTAAGTTAGTAGTGGAATATAGCTTCTGCGGACGGGTCTTAGAATTTCCAGATGCCCATCATCCAGCCGATCAACGAGATCCATAAGGGAATACTGATCAGGACACCCCATACCAGGCCCGTGGCGATATTGCCCTCTGTAGGCCGGGTCATCCCCTCCTGCGCAAGCGGAAGTCTTAGCTCTTCTTGTTCCATGCGATCCCCTCCTAAAATTCTTATCGTCAAAGCAGAGGAAAAAATGTAGACCGCCAGGCCCAAAAAGAGATGTTTTCGATAAATTTTTAGATATAAAGGCTCAGCGGATCATCACTGTAAAGGCTTACATAAATAATATTAACCAAAAAATGTATTCATAAAACTTATATACACTCTTGGTTATCTATTATATGCAGTGCTTTAGTCCAATATTACTTCTTTTTCGGGATGATGTAAATATTGGAACATAGTGTGTAGCTGCTCTGCCGTGTTGCGTTCTTCAGACAATTCGGGCAATGCATCCTCGGCAAAAAATCCAACACCGCTCGTTTCCACACCACCCGCCGCCTCCCCGCCGGTAATTCTGCACAGGATGAACATTTTATAGGTATGGTATGGCTCCGGCGGATGCTGATGGAACTTCTTATCCAGTACAGCAAGCAGACGAACCGCTTCCGCCTGGTAACCGGATTCCTCGGCAATCTCCTTGACAGCCACCTCACTCGGTGACAGGCCGATATCCGCCCACCCTCCGGGCAGCGCCCATTTTCCGTCGAGCTTCTCGTGTACGAGCAGAATTTTATCCTCCTGAAAAATCACTCCCCGGATATCCACCTTAGGTGTGCTATACCCGCCTTCACCCGCGAAAGAGAGCCGTATACGCTCCTTGCTCTCATACGTATAGTTCGCCAGAATATCCACGCTCAGCTCGCGCAGTGCCTGATAACGCTCAATATCATATACATCCTTGGCATATGTCAGTCCGGTCTGGGCAATCCCTTGAATTTCTTTGGCCCAGGTTAACCATTTCGGTTCCACAAGCACACCGCCTTCACTCGGATTTAGTTACGCTATTTCTTCCAGGCGCTCTACTCGCACAGCATCAGATGGCGGGAGAACGCACCTTTACGCGCCACACAACGGTCTACAATCGTAAAACCGGCCGCAGCAATCATCTCATCCACAGCCTCAATCGCCACAATGACCACTCTGTCCGCAATCCGCCGCGTATGGCTCAGAATCGCAAACTGCTCTTCGGGGGTAATCCGTGAATACAGATTATAAGGCATGTCCACGATCGCTGCATCGTAATGCTCCTGGATGTCTGCGATATCTCCGAGCGTAACAACGCTCTCGAAGCCGAAGTGAGCAATGTTCGTCCGCGCACCGGCTGCAATGAGCGGGTTAATATCACGGCCGACGACATCGATTCCCATCGACAGAGCTTCCACCATTACTGTGCCAATTCCGCAGCAGGGGTCGATCAGCTTCACACCGGGTATGCGCGGAACCGCCATATTGACCGCTGCCCGGGCTACCCGTGTGCTGAGCGCTATGGAGTAGCTGCGGGGCTTGTGCATCTGCCGGAACCAGGTTGCATTGTTCTTATGATAAGGGCCGAAGTACCAGCGTCCGCCGAGCGTTACAATCCCGTACACCAGCTCCGGATGATTCACATCCGCCTCTCCCTCAATCCGCAGGCCGATTTCCCGCTCAATCACTCTGCGCTCACCGTATTCGATTTTGTGTTCAGGAGCCAGATCATTAGTCTTCACAAAAATAACCTTAAAGCTCCTCCCCTCCAGCTCTACCTGCTCTGTCTGCTTGTAGATCTCCGGGAGCGTGTCCCCTTCGTACATCACATCAATCCGCTCTTTGATAAAAGGACTGCGGCTGACATCCACCTCAACCCCGCTTGCAAATATAGCCGGAGGGATCTCCCTGCCGAATAGGCAGCGCAGCTCCATCCCGCATAAAGAGGTCTCATCCGGTGAATGGGCATAAGTATATATATATAACGGTTCAACACTTGCAGGCATATTCGCTGACACTTCAATTTCGCTCCTGTCGCTTCCGCCGCGCTCGGCGGTTCCTTTGCTTAAACTAAGTAAGTCTATCACGGTTACTGCCAGTAATCAACAGCCTGCAAGGAACTGTACCCCAAGCTACGCAGCTCCGGTCAACCTATGTTGAAGGGCCGGGACAATCCTTTTTTGATCCATGGGGATATCTCCAGTATAATGAATGCATTACACTGCCGAACCTGAGCCGCAGAGACCCTCCGTTATGCCTTTCGCCGCATAATACGGGTAGCTGTGGTATTAAGCAGCGAATTCCAAGGAGGTACATAACCACAATGTCATACGAAACTTACTTTCAGGCTGAGCGTGAAGCCCAGCTCAGCGAACTCAAGCAATGGCTGGCTATCCCCAGCATTTCAGCCCTGTCCACCCACAAAGAAGATATCAATGCCGCTGCCGGCTGGCTGGTAGAGACCCTGAAGCGTGCAGGCCTTGAGAATATCGAGCTGCACCCTACAGCCGGTCATCCGGTGATCTATGCAGACTACCTTCACGCTCCCGGCAAGCCGACCATTCTGGTCTACGGCCATTATGATGTACAGCCGGTGGATCCGCTGAACCTGTGGACTACGCCTCCGTTTGAACCGGAGATCCGTGACGGCAAGCTGTATGCACGCGGCGCTACAGACGACAAGGGCCAGGTATTCATGCATATCAAAGCCATCGAAGCTATCCTCAAGCAAGAGGGCACGCTGCCGGTCAACATCAAGCTCTGCATCGAAGGGGAAGAGGAGATTGGCAGCGTCAACCTGCCGCCATTCCTGGAAGCCAACCAGGACAAGCTTGCGGCAGATGCCGTTCTCGTCTCGGATACCTCCCTGCTGGAACGCGGACGCCCCGCCATCTGCACCGGGCTCCGTGGTCTCTGCTCGATGGAGGTCACAGTGAACACCGCATTAACTGATTTGCACTCCGGCTCTTACGGCGGCGGCGTTCCCAATGCGCTGCATGCGCTGGTCTCGCTGCTCAGCACCCTTCACGATGATAAGGGCCTCGTATCTGTAGAAGGCTTCTACGAAGGTGTGCCTGCCCTGTCCCCGCTGCTACGCGAAGAATTCGCCAAGCAAGGTGTGGATGAAGACAAAATCCGGACCGCCCTCGGCCTGGAGCAATTGTACGGCGAAGAAGGCTACACCTTCGTGGAACGGGTCGGCGCACGTCCAACGCTGGAGCTGAACGGCGTATACGGAGGCTTCCAAGGCGAAGGCAGCAAGACAGTAATCCCGAAGGAAGCCCATGCTAAAATTACCTGCCGCCTGGTCGGCGACCAGGACCCGCAGCACATCCTGGATGCCGTTGAAGCCCATCTGAAGGCTAATATCCAGAGCGGCGCCAAGGTTCAGGTGAAGCAGATGGAAAAGGCACGCGCCTTCAACATCGATCCGTCGCACCCGATCCTGCAGACCGCTGCCGATGCTTATGGCAAGGTCTACGGCACACGTGCCCTCTTCACCAAAGACGGCGGCTCCATCCCAATCATGGAGAGCTTCGCCCGCATCCTGAAGGCACCGGTCGTCCTGATGGGCTTCGGACTCGATGACGAGAACCTGCATGCGCCGGACGAGCATTTCAATCTGGAGAACTTCGACAAAGGCCTGCTGACCCTTGTCGAGTTCCTGAAGACCGTCTAACGTCCAAGGCAGACGGCTTACCTGTCACATCATATAAGTAAGCCAGGCCCCCGAAGGAATCGGAGGCCTGGCTGTTTTTTGTTTTATTTTCGCCTACATTTGGTCCAATCGCCCTCATTTTCACAACAAAAAAACCCTTGCGGACAAGGATTTCGGAAGTTAAATATGGAGCGGGTGATGGGAATCGAACCCACGCTATCAGCTTGGAAGGCTGAAGTTCTACCATTGAACTACACCCGCAACTCGAATTGAGTACAAGAAACATTGTAGCACCACTACGAATAAATTGCAACCCTATTAAATTCAGATACCGGAGTCCGGAGGTTACGACGGCATTTCCAGCAAAGGCCTGAGGAAGGACTGTTCGAATTCAGCCGCCTTCACCGGCTTGCTGAACAGATACCCCTGGGCCTCATGGCAATGCTGCTGGCGCAGAAAGTGCAGCTGCTCCTTGTTCTCCACACCTTCGGCGGTGACCTTGAGCTTCAAATGGTGGGCCATCGAGGTAATCGTAGAGACAATCGCGGCATTGTTGCTGTCCTCCATGACATCGGATACGAAGGAACGATCAATCTTCAAGCGGTCAATCGGCATATTCTTCAGATAATGCAGTGAGCTGTAGCCTGTGCCGAAATCATCAATGCTGATGCATACGCCAAGTCTTTTGAGGCGGTTCAGCTGGTCGAAGGCGGTCTCCTTGTCGAGGGTCATACTCTCGGTAATCTCCAAATCCACGTAGCAGGGATCTAGACCGATATCCTTCAGGATGGCATCAATTTTGCCGGCCAGATTGGGCTGCAGGAACTGGCGCATCGAGAGGTTAATGGACACGCAAATCGGATGATAGCCGGCATCCTGCCACATTTTATTCTGCATACAGGCCGTCTTAAGCACCCATTCCCCAATAGGGACAATTAGCCCGCTCTCTTCAGCGATAGGAATGAAATCCACCGGAGAGACCAAGCCGCGTTTGGGATGGTTCCAGCGCAACAGCGCCTCCATGCCGACAATCTCTTCTGTCTCAAGCAGTACCTGGGGCTGATAGACCAGATAGAACTCCCCCCGTTCCAGCGCCCGGCGCAGATCGTTCTCCAGCTTGAGCCGTTCCTTCGCCTTCATCTGCATAGCCGGAATATAGCGGCGGATCTCCACCCCCTGATCCTTGGCATTGTGCACCGCTGTGTCTGCATTCTGTATCAACTGCTCTGCCGTATCTCCATCCCCGGGGTAGATGCTTACCCCCAGACTCAGCGAGATATGGTATTCGCCCGACTCCAGGCCTACCGGTGTCTCGAACAGGCGCAGCAGCTCACCCGCCCGGACCAGACAATTCTCCAGACCCGTCCGCTCCGTCATCAGAAAAGCAAACTCGTCCGCTCCCATACTAAAGAGCTCTTCATTGACTCTAACCTCATCCCCGATCCGCCGGGCGACCAGCTGCAGCAGCAGATCTCCTGCATAATGGCCAAGAGAGTCATTGATATTCTTGAAATGGTTGATGTTCATAATGACCAGCCCGGCGAAGCCGCGGCTTTTGTCCTGCTCACTCTGGAGCACCACCTCTTCCATGCGCTGCATCAGGCGGCGTCTGTTCGGAAGACCTGTCAGCTCATCGTGATACGCCAGATAATTAATCCGCGCTTCCGCCTGCTGATTCTCCTGAAATGGCTCCTCAATCGTCAATCTGTAGACCCCGGTCAGCAGAAGATAATAGGCCGCTGCGCTGCTGAGCATCCCGAAGAGATAATCCAATTCTCCGACACTGAACAGATTCATGAAGAAGACCTGAGCCAGTGAGAAGAACACAAGGGAACGGATAATAATCAGCAGAGAGGCTGACTTTTCGCTTTTGCCAGGATAGATAATAATCGCAGCACCAAGCAAATAGACGAACAGTATCGCCATGTTCATCAGATCTCTTGCCGTTTCTGCCCATGGTTCGTCCGCCAGCCCGGAGACAATCAGGTTGCCGAGACCAAACACAGCCAAAGACAGCAGAATCACCACAAAAGCATTCCGAAACACCTTCCCCTTGACGCCGTTTCCTACAAGCTGGTCTTCTCTGCTGAAAATAAGCATAATCCCCAGTGCACTGGCCAGCCGGGAGAACGTCAGGAGCCATAAGGACTGCTCCGGGCTGATATACGAGGTGATTCCAGGAATACCTACAAACCCGAGTACATGCAGGAAATCAAAAATGCTCACCCCCAGGAACAATGCAGAGGTGTACAGCCTAGCCTTAGATAGACTATTGGCGAACAGCAGCCAGCCCTGGGCAAAAATCGCAAAACCGAACGCGACAGTACAGCAGCCCAAAATAAGGTAAAAGGCTATCAGTAAATCCTTGTCCTCGATTCGGCCCAGCGGTGTACGAAAAATCTGGATCAGAAGGAATAGCACAGCCCCCAGAATAGCCGCATGAATCGTCTTTCTCTCTTCTTGTCTCATAAGTCCCTCGCGTCTAAAAATAATATCTATAAAGTCAGATGGATGTGTATGATGTCCTATGTATAAATATCGGCTAGATAGCTCTGTAAAGTTACATTGATCACCTACTAATATTGTAAGGAAGCAGATTCGGCAGAAAAAAAGCACCTGCCTACAAACAGAGGCCAGTGCTTTCTCCTTCCAGACGGTTATTTGTCCCCGAAATTGACCTCGGGTGTTGTCAGTGTGTCATAGAAGTCAACCGCCTTATCTTTATCGGCCGAAGATCGCAGCGCCATTGCCGAGCGGGGATGCTCGTCCAGCGTTCCTGTAATCATATACGGAATGATATAGCCCCACTCTTCCTTCTCCCGCAGAGGGATCATCAGGTTCTCAATGATATCCAGAACAGGCCGGAGCGTATAATTCGTATTCTTCAGATGGGTAACCAGCAGCTCTGTAGGACAGTTGCCTGCGGCGCGGCCCATTCCATAACAGGAAGCATCCAGCAGCTCTACCCCCTTCTCGGCTGCAATCAGCGTATTGGAGAAGGCCAGCTGAAGATTGTTGTGGGTATGCACACCGAGCCGCTTCTCCGGAAGATGTGTCTTGAACTTCTCTACAAGGTAATGAAAGTCATTATGATCCAGGCTGCCGTAAGAATCCACGATATAGACTACATCAACTACGCTCTCACGGATCTGCTCGAAGGCTTCCAGCAGCTCATTCTCCATCACATTGGACAGGGCCATAATATTAATGGTCGTCTCATAGCCCAGGTCATGGAAGGTCTGCACCAGCTGAAGGGCCTTGTCCACATCCTTGCTGTAACAGGCCACACGGATCAGATCGAGCATGCTCTCGCTGCGCGGCAGAATATCATTCTCGTCCACCCGGCCGATATCGACCAGAGCCGACAGCTTCGTATGCCCCTTTTGCGGAATGACCTTGCGCAGGAAGTCATCATTCAAAAAGCGCCAAGGGCCTGCACCCTCTGCCCCTTTGAGCAGCTTCGGCGAGTTCTTATATCCGATTTCCATATAATCAACACCGGCTTCATTCAGTCCGGCATATAATTTCTGAACAAATTCAATACTGAAATCCCAGTTATTTACCAATCCCCCATCACGGATGGTACAATCGACAATTTTACTATGATTAGTCTTCACAATCTGTTCTCCCTTCGGGGTATCTCTTTAGTACTATGCTTATATTATCGTTCAATCATACTTTAATGAAGAAGATATTGTAAAGAAAATTTCAGTAATCTTCATATCGATTTTCGCTAACAGAAACAATGACATTAATCACAGAATAAATGGCAGTAAAATGCTACATTACAAGAAATCATTGAGATTGATTATCAGTCTCTTTCGGAGGGATAACAATGGCTCTAACATCCTGCTCCTTGCTGCGTTTGCAACCAGGCACTACCGGCTCCATTCAAAGAATTGAAGGCATGAATCCAATTTTGCGCCGCCGTCTGGCCGATCTGGGAGTATCTGAGGGTGTAATGATCCGTCTCAAGGGCAAAGGGCCGTTCATGGGTCCGATTACGCTTGAATGTAACGGTCAGCTATTTGCTATCCGGCGGAAGGAAGCATCTATGATAGAGGTGAAAGTATCATGAGCTCCATCGCACTTGTGGGGAACCCCAACACCGGGAAAACCTCGCTGTTCAATACCCTGACTTCCTCCTACGAATACGTAGGGAACTGGGCAGGCGTTACGGTTGAGAAAAAAATCGGCAGTCTGAAGAACGGAGCCGGGAAGCTCATCGATCTGCCTGGAATCTACTCCCTTCACCCCCTCTCCCGTGATGAGGGCGTAGCCGCACAATATCTAATCGAAGAAACCCCTGAAGCACTTATCAATATTGTCGATGCCTCGCAGTTGGAACGAAACCTGCTGCTTACCCTGCAGCTGCTGGAGTATGGCAAGCCGACGATCCTCGGACTGAATATGACCGATGTTGCCAAGGCGCGCGGCATTCAGGTGAACCCCGGCATTCTTTCGGAACAGCTCGGTATTCCCGTGCTGCCGCTGATTGCCCGGACAGGCAAAGGGACCGGTCAGGTGCTTAGCGTGCTGGAGCAGCCTTCCCATATCCCGCCTGTTACCTTCCAGTTGAATTATGGCGAACTCGCTGAAGAAGCCATAGCCTCCATTGTTACACATTTGCAAAAGATCTCTGGCCTGCCTAATCTCCGCTGGGTTGCTCTCCAACTGCTGGAGCAGAACCCGGTAATCCTGGAACTGCTTAAGAAGCGGACGGATATTTCCGGCTTGCTGCTGATTGCAGATACCGCTCAGACCCGGCTGCAGCGGGAGAAGCTTGCACTCACTCTTCCCCAGTGGATTCGCTCGGTCCGCATGGACTACATCCGCAAGGTGTGCGCTGAAGCGATAGACTCCACCCTGCAAAAACCGCATAATCTGACCGAACGTCTGGATTCCATCCTTACCCACCGTTTTCTCGGACTGCCCCTGTTCATCCTGTTTATGTATGTCATGTTCAAAACTACCTTTGACTGGATTGGCGGGCCGTTGTCAGATCTCTTGGATGGCTTCATCGGCGGTCAGCTCAGCGATTGGACGAATTCGCTGCTGGGGGCCATCGGGGCTTCGGAATTCACGCACGCACTGATCGTTGATGGTCTCATCGGCGGTGTGGGCGGCGTGCTCGTATTTGTTCCACAGATATTCATCCTGTTCCTGATGATCTCCTTCCTGGAGGATTCCGGGTATATGGCCCGTGTCTGCCTGCTGATGGACAGCACGATGGAACGGATGGGACTGAACGGCAAGGCCTTCATTCCGTTCATTATCGGCTTTGGCTGCAACGTACCGGCGATTATGGCGGCCCGAAGTATTGAACAACCCAAGGACCGGATGCTGACGACACTGCTTATGCCGCTGATGTCCTGTTCTGCCCGGCTTCCAGTCTATCTGCTGTTCGCAGCGGTCTTCTTCCCTGCCCAGCAAGCTGCAGCTGTACTCTCTATGTATGTCATGGGTGTTGTATTTGCCCTGGTTCTGTGTAAGTTCTTCTCCAAGTACCTGTTCAAGAATGAGGCGTCTATCTTCATTATCGAGCTGCCTCCTTACCGGATGCCGCAGCTCAAGACACTGAGCCGCAGCACCTGGGAGAAGGGCAAGGGCTTCCTGCGCAAAGCAGGGACCATTATCCTGGCCGGCTCGGTCCTGATCTGGCTGATGTCCTACGCTGGTCCTGGCGGTCTCAATGTGGACATGGATCACTCCTTCCTGGCCAAATTCGGCGGCTTCATTGCCCCGCTGCTGCAGCCGCTCGGCTTCGGAACATGGCAGGCGGGATCTACTCTGGTGCCCGGCTTCCTCGCTAAGGAGGTTGTGGTCTCTACCATGAACATCATCTACCATGCCCCGGATACAGCGGGACTGGAAGGCCAGATTGCATCAGTCTTTACACCGCTTAGCTCGATCAGCTTCATGGCCTTTATCCTGCTCTACATTCCTTGCTTGGCCACTGTCGGCGTTATCAAGAAAGAGACTGCGTCCTGGAAATGGACATTCTTCTCCATGGGTTACTCTCTGGTATTGGCCTATGCGGTGTCACTGGTGATCTATCAAGGAGGACGTTTGCTCGGATGGTCGTAGCCCCCGCAGCAAGTCCAAGTTATTAAGAGAGGAAGCGATGACGGCAATGATCGTTAATATTGTGATTGTGGCGCTAATATTCGGGTATTCCGGCTGGATAATCTACCGCCATGTGCAGAAAGGCAAGCAGGGGGCCTGTGCAGGCTGTGACAAGGGCAAGACCTGTCCCGCAGCAGCGATGGATTCACCTCTGTCCTGCGGCAGTGCTTCACTGGGCAGCAAGCGCTAGGATGCAGTTCTAGCGGATACAGACTTAGTATTCTTTCGTTTAGAAACCTTGGCATGCGGGTATGTTAGTTATAAGCTTTTAACAACCAGACTATTGCCAAGGAGGAATAACCATGAACACCAAGAAGACTTTGTTTACAACGGTAGCCTTGGGAGCCGCCTACTTGCTGAAGAATAAGAATACACGGGATAAGATTATGAATGGCGTCCAATCCCTGACGGCCCAGATGAAGGCCCGTAAATAGGCTGCTATTCCCGCAGTTATGAGAAGCAGAATTCCAAATGAACAAAGAGCCGCAGGTCTCAGGAAACTGAGAATCTGCGGCTCTTTGTGTCTGTTTGGACAATTCGGTCTAGGCCTCAGGGGAGCGGTGATCTGGTTCAGCCGCAGCGCTCAGCAGATATTCCAGCAAGGTGCGGACCATGATACCTGTGGCACCCTTAGGATTCACACCCCGTTCCGAAGACAGAAAGGCAGTCCCTGCAATATCCAGATGCACCCACGGCAATCCCTCGGCGAATTCTCCGATGAACAGCCCCGCCGTGCTGGCAGCCCCATATCGTCCGGCAGCATTGCGGAGATCCGCAACCTCGCTTGTCAGCATCTCCCGGAATTCAGGATAGACAGGCAACGGCCAGATGTGCTCCCCTGACAGCCTTGAGGCTGCCAGAAGCTCTTCCAGGAATGCTTGATCATTCGTTACTGCCCCTGTAGCCACATCTCCCAGAATCGACACCACAGCTCCTGTCAGCGTGGCTACGTCAATGATCCGCTGTGCGCCCCACTCCCGGGCATAGGTAAGCGCATCTCCCAGAATGATCCGTCCCTCCGCATCAGTATTGATGATTTCGACCGTTCTTCCACTGAGGGTAGTAATGATATCGCCTGGTTTATAAGCATTCGCTGCCGGCATATTCTCTGCCGCCGGAATCAGCATGACCACATTGACCTTGGGACGCAAATGCCCCAGCGCATCCATAACCGCCAGAACGGCTGCGGCCCCGGCCATGTCACTGAACATGCTCTCCATGCCCGGTGCCCGCTTCAGGGAGATGCCCCCGGTATCGAAAGTGATTCCTTTGCCGACCAAGCCCACTGCGTTCTCCCATTGATTCGTCCCCTGATAGCGGATAACAATCATGCGGGGAGGATTCACACTGCCGCTTCCGACCGCAAGCAAGCCGCCCATTCCCTTAAGCGCAAGCTCCCGTTCATCCAGTACTTCAGCCGGAAGCCCGTGCCGCTGTGCAATTTCGATAGCAGCCACTGCAAGACCCGAAGGAGTCAGCAGATTCCCCGGACGGTTGGTCAGATCACGGGCAAAGTTGGCAGCCTCCCCGAAAGCCTTCCCCCGCTTGATGCCTTGTCTCCAGGCTTCCTCTTCTGCTGCTTCGCTCTTGCCTTCCGTACGCAGATGTACCGTATCTATACCCGTATAGGCTGCCTGGTCCAGCTTATAGTGTCTTCTGCGGTACGACCCCAGGACCAGCCCTTCCGCGATGGCCTGGCCGGCCTGCTCCGCCTTCAGCGCCCCAGTCAGCCCGCCCGGTATCGCCAATATCTGCACAACCAGCGCAGCGGCCTTCAGCCTGTAAGCTGCCCTGGCGGTCTGCGCCATCAGCTGCCGCAGCTCGTGCATACCCATCTGGCCCTTTCCGCTTCCGGCCAGAATGACCACAGGCTGCTCAGGCTGCTCCATTACGGGCAGTATATACACTTGCCCTTGTTTGCCACTGAACAGGCCCGCAGCGGACAATAGGCGGACTCTCGCGGCCCAATCTGCCGGAAGTCCTTCTCCCTGTGCCTGTGCCTCTGAGATGATTAGACATACAGCATCTCCTTGCGGCGAAGCTTTACCGGCATCACTGCTCCATTCAAAGATCAAGCTCCATCCCTCCGACTAACGCAGATAAGGCTGATCTCCCGCACTTGTTCGTGCATTGCAGGAATCAGCCCTTACATATTGATTATAACCCGAATGCACTCCACCGAGAACAACGGGCTTAAGATAGCATTAGTGAGTAAGCGGAAGCGAAATGACGAACCGGGTTCCTTCATTCAGCCGGCTGCTGACCGAGATGCAGCCGCCATGATTCTTGATGATCCGGTCACTGACGGAGAGTCCGAGTCCCGTCCCATTCTCCTTCGTGGTGAAGAACGGATTGAACAGTCTGTCAAGCGTGCAGATATCCATTCCCTTACCGTTGTCAGAGATGAAGATGCGCACCTCTGTTCCTTCTTTACGTGCGCCTACCTCAATCCGGCCTACAGAATCATCCACCCGCTCCGAGATCGCTTCCATCGCATTTCTGATCATATTTAGCACAACCTGCTTCATTTGCTTAATATCCCCTGAGATGACCAGGTCCTCCTGGAGCACCTGCAAGTTGATCTGGCAGCCCTTCATCAGCGCCTCGCTCTCTGTCAGCAGGACCACTTCCTTCAGCAAGGCAGAGACAGGAATCATGCTGATCTGCGGCACAGAAGGCTTGGAGGAAGTCAGAAATTCATGAATAATGTCATTGGCACGGTCAATCTCCGCTAATATAATCTTCGCATATTCTTCTTTGCCAAGCAGATGCAGATGGGGATGAAGCAATTGTATGAACCCCCGGATAGCCGTCAGGGGATTGCGGATCTCGTGGGCGATGGAGGCCGATAACCGGCCCAGCATGGCCAGGCTGTCGTTCTGGTAGGCCGTCTGTTCAATCAGCTTGTAGTCGGAGATCTCTTTGAATGTGAACAGGTAGCTGCCCTTCATTTCCTCTCCGCTGGACAAGGTTGCGCGCCAGTACCGTCCATATTCATCCACAAATTCATAGCTTGGCTTACCTTTGAGCACCATTTCACGATAACTCCTGAGCACCTGTTTCTTCTTGAAGCGGCTGAGCTGAATATGGGATAACAGATGATGCAAGGTGCAGCCCAGAAGAGAGTGACGGTTAAGCTCCAGAATGCCGTACATCTGCTTGTTGACGAAAGTCAGCACACCCTCATCATCAAAAAGCAGAATCCCGCTGTCGATGTGCTCCAGCACATCCTCAAATGTGGTATCCATCGGACCAGATTGAAACGTTCTTGCCGATAATAGCAAGCTTTCCTGATATTGGCTTATCACGATACGAAGTTCCCCCTTTTACTGCAATTGACGAAGACGCTTAAGCGACATCAAATTACTATGTATCTGAGTATATGACGAAGCCGCCAGAACATTCGAAAATCGTATTGTATTATCCAACCGTTTCAACTATATTCCAATCATATCCAAGAGAAGAAGACAACGCAATCAGAGAATCTGTCGAATGGCAAAAATATTCCTAAAATGATTCTTAAGACACATTTAAGTGGGAGGGGAATGATTTGTTTCCTGCAAATACATTGAAAAGAGCCCCCGCCAGGCGGCGGGAGCTCACTGATTTATAACATGATGGTGGCAGGATCAAGACAGATATTCAAGCCTTCTGCTGGAGCCGGTGACGCCGCTGGCTCATGACAGCCAGACGCTTCTTCAGCTCACGTTCCCATTTGGAGTCGCCGATCTGTTTGGCAACCGCCAGCAGGTCCAGCGACATATCGATCTGGCTGCGTATGATCGCGAGCGGGTCCTCGCTCTCCATATTGATGACGTTCTCGAAGATCGCTTCCTCTTCCTCCATCACATAATCCTGGAAATCCACATCCGTGACGCCGTCGCCATGGGCATATTCCGCCAGAATTTCATATTCATTCTCGACTTTGTAATGTACCTCTACCCGGTGGCATACCGGACAAAAAAGCAGGGGAACATTATGGACTTGCGTGCGATAATGCTTTAGGGTCCCCTTCGTTCCAACCATACTCGCTCCACAGCAAAAGCTCATTTTTGTTCACCCTCCTTGAGTGTTGTCGTTGATTTGATTTCCTATTAGTATATTACAAAACAGCGGGAGAGATTCCTCTCCTTACAAGCTATATATTAACCTTTATGCCCATTTTCAAACGCCATTCCATATCTTTGCAAAAAACCTCCTTGAAGGGAATAATGCTTCCCGCAAGGAGGTCCTCTTAGTATATCAAAGATCGCGGTTCATGAGGCCCGGAAGCCTACAGGTTCTTGTCGCCTGGCTTCCAGTTCATAGCGCACAGCCCGCCGGATTGGAGAGCCTGCAGCACACGCAATGTCTCTTCAACGCTGCGGCCCACATCGTTATGGTTAACAACCTGATACTTCAGTTCACCTTCAGGATCGATGATGAACAGTCCGCGCAGCGCAATGCCTTCTTCTTCAATCAGGACGCCATAATCGCTGGCAACCTTCTTCGTGATATCAGAAGCCAGAGGGAAGTTGATCTGGCCAAGACCGTTCATATCCTTAGGTGTAGACAACCAAGCCTTGTGGCTATGGATGGAGTCGATGCTCACACCTAGAATTTCTGTATCAAGCTCTGCGAAATCAGCAGCAGCATCACTCAGGGCTGTGATTTCAGTTGGACATACGAAGGTGAAATCAAGCGGATAGAAGAAGAATACAAGCCATTTGCCGCGATAGTCGGACAAGCTTACCTTACCGAAATCCTTACCGTCGCCTGTTACTGTCTCCATGAAGAAGTCAGGAGCGGGTTTACCTACCAAACGTTCTGCCATTGCTTAAATCCTCCTTTTGATTATGTAAGAAAAACAGCTACCGGACCGTTGCCGGATGCAATATGCTTTTCTTGATTTTATTGGATGGTTACATTCTTACGGGTACAGACCAAATGTTATCATCGTACAAAATCAAAGTCAATATTACATTGATTACTTTTTTATAATAATTATAAATAAGCAACATTTTGTGAAGTTTTTCTTCATTCTGCGTCAAAAGGGATACATGTGGTAGAACTAGGCTTTGCGGATAGCGGCTACAATCAGGTCGCCCATCTCTGTGGTGCTGATCGCCTTGCTCTTATCAACTGCGATATCGCTCGTCCGGTGACCGGCATCCAGTACCTCCGCAACTGCGGCTTCAATGGCTGCGGCTGCATTCTCGTAGCCGAAGGTCATACGGAACATCAGTGCAAGCGACAGGATCGTAGCGATCGGGTTCGCCAGCCCCTGTCCGGCAATGTCAGGCGCGGAGCCGTGAACCGGCTCATAGAGGCCGTAGCTGCCTTCTCCCAGTGAAGCGGAGGCCAGCATACCAATGGAGCCTGTCAGCATCGCTGCTTCATCGCTCAGGATATCACCGAACATATTCTCAGTCACGATGACATCGAAGCTCGAAGGACGGCGCAGCAGCTGCATCGCACAGTTATCCACCAGCACATGCTCAACTTCAACCTGCGGATATTCCGGCGCCAGTCTGTTCACCACTTCACGCCACAGACGGGAGGTCTCCAGAACATTGGCTTTGTCGACACTCGCCAGCTTGCCCCGGCGCTTCCCGGCAATCTCGAACGCCTGGCGTACGATCCGTTCCACTTCAGTGACGTTGTAGACACAAGTATCTACCGCTTCTTCCCCATGCTCACCTTGACGGCGCAGCTTGTCCCCGAAGTAGATCCCGCCTGTCAATTCACGCACGACCATCAGGTCTGTGCCTTCCAGGACCTCCGGCTTCAGCGTCGAAGCATCCTTCAGACAATCGAAGACCACCGCCGGACGCAGATTGGAGAATAGGCCAAGCGCCTTACGGATACCGAGCAGTCCGGTCTCCGGACGCAGTTCCTTCGGATTGTTATCCCATTTCGGTCCGCCTACGGCTCCAAGCAATACAGCATCGGCGTTGCGGCAGATCGCAAGCGTATCCTCAGGCAGCGGAGTTCCGCGTTCATCAATGGCGATTCCGCCGAACAGGGCGTGCTCTGTTTCAAATGTATACCCGAACAGCTCTTCCGTTCTTTTCAATACCTTTTCCGCTTCCGCCACAACTTCAGGTCCGATACCGTCCCCGGCAATTACGGCGATTTTTTTGACCTCGCTCATTCCTGTCACTCCTTAGGTAGTCCTGCTGGTCGCAGACATAGTTCTTCTGTATATTGTTGTATCATAACGAAGGACAAAGGACAAAGATATAGATTCTATCACGTTCATAGATATAGCCTATAAGTGAGACAAATCCCTAATTTGCCCTTGTCCCGCCAATTGATTACAATTAATGGGTAGGTGAAATTATCGGATCTCTAATCATATGGAAGAGGAGTGATCTCAAGATGCAATACGCGAAGCTTGGCAAGTCTGGTATGAAGGTAAGCCGCCTCTGTCTGGGAACGATGAACTTCGGTCCCATCACCGACGAGAAGGAAGCCTTCCGGATTATGGATGCGGCGCTGGACGCGGGAGTCCAGTTTTTTGATACCGCCAATGTGTATGGATGGGGTGAGAACTCGGGTCTGACCGAGACTATTATCGGCCGCTGGTTCAAGCAGGGCGGCGGACGCCGTGAGAAGGTTGTCCTGGCGACCAAGGTCTACGGGGCGATGAGTGACAAGCTGGATGGACCCAATGATGAAGGCGGCCTCTCCTCCTACATTATCCGCCGCCATCTGGAGGGCTCCCTGCAGCGTCTGCAGACCGATCACATCGAGCTCTACCAGATGCACCATATCGACCGTAACGTGTCCTGGGACGAGCTGTGGGGCGCCTTTGAGCTTGCGGTCAGCCAAGGCAAGATCGGCTACACCGGCTCCAGCAACTTCGCCGGCTGGGATATTGCCGTTGCCCAGCAGGAAGCGAAGGCCCGCGGGTTCCTTGGACTGGTATCCGAGCAGCATAAATACAGCCTGACCTGCCGTCTGCCGGAGCTTGAGGTTCTGCCTGCGGCGCAGCATCTGGGCCTCGGCATTATTCCGTGGAGTCCGCTTGACGGAGGGCTGCTGGGACGCAATGCGCTGAAGAAGATCGAGGGCAGCCGCAGCGGCGGCAACGCGGAGCGTGTGGAGCAGCACAAGAAGCAGCTTGAGGCCTTTGCGGAGCTGAGTCTGGAGCTGGGCGAGCCGCAGGATAATATCGCACTGGCCTGGCTGCTGGCCAACCCTGCCGTAACAGCGCCAATCATCGGACCGCGTACGCTGGAGCAGTTCGAGAGCGCGCTGCGCAGCCTGGAGGTCGTTCTGGACGAGTCCGTGCTGAAGCGTCTGGACGAGATTTTCCCCGGACCCGGCGGTGCGGCTCCCAAGGCTTATGCATGGTAATCAGGACTAACTGGCTGCAGCCGGCATAACCTCCCGATATCATTTCTTCTCTTACAATAAAGAGCTGTTCACCGGCATAACGTATCCGGTGAACAGCTCTTTATGCTTCTATGTCTTTTATTGCGCCGTATCCACTGTTATAGAACCATTGCTGGTGGACAAGGTGACCTCATGGGTGCCTTTTCCAAGTACAGCCGTTCCATGGTCCTCATCGTCGCCGCCCCAGTCCACGTTGCCTTTAAGTGATCCGTTACTGGTATCTGCCGTAATCTTGGCATCCGTTACCGCCGGAAGACCCAAGACAATCTTGCCGTTGCTGGATTTCAGTTCCCATGCACCTGTGATTGCCGAATTGACTGTAATCTTGCCGTTGCTGCTTCTGGCCGACACAGCGCCGTCAATATTCCCCAGCGTAATCGCACCGTTCGAGCTAACCAGGTCTGCTCCGCCCTGTACATTCTTTACCGTCAGCGTTCCGTTGCTGCTATGAGCCTTCACACCGCCGGTGACATCATGGATATCCATGGTTCCGTTGCTCGTATCCACATTAATGCCTGCGGCCAGCCCACCGGCTTCGATGGAACCGTCACTGGTCTCTACCTGAGCGGCCAGATTCTGCGGAATGCCGACATTCAGATATGGTGCATTGTTGTTGAAGCCGATCTGGATATTGGAGAGCCAGCCTGAATCTCCTTCCAGCTCCATCACAAGCGTGTCGCCCTCGGTCGTCACTTTCCATTTACGCTCCAGGGCACTTGCCGCTTCATTGTCTGTATTGCCCGGCAGCTCCAGCTTTCCTTCATACGTCAGCGTGCTCCCATCCACACCCTGGAGCTTAACCTTGCCTTGGGGCAGATCAATCCGCACATTCTTAATATCCTGTTGCACTTCTACCTTCCCGTTCACCGGCACCAGCTTGGTATTGCCGAAGATACTGCTCAGCGAGCCTCCAGCCAGCACCGTCTGTGCCCCGCTTGCCGCGATAAGCACAATGATCAGCAGAATGGCCCAGCCGCTTACGCGGCTTTTGACATCTGATTTAATGAAGAGCCTAAGCAGCATCTCCAGGCCGAACAGGATAAGCAGGGCCGGCCAGATATAACCCAGCACATCGTACGTGATTACACCATATTGAGCCATGACTACAATAACGCCTACTATTATGCACCCTATTGCGGCGGTAAAGCTGCCGATTTTCCATCTCCCCATCGTTTAATTCCCCATTTCACTATACTTTTGAATTATTCTTCAGCATTCTGAATCCATACCCGATCAAGGCAAGCGACAACAGAATCGCTCCGATATTCATATCGCTCAGTATTTCCCACAGAGCGGGAAATGCAGTGATGAGCAGCAGCAGGATGCCTGCGATAACACACCCAATACCGACCCACACCGGGTTCACATCATCATGCGGATACATCGGGGGCGCAGACATTCCCATCGTCCAGGGCGCTCCAAAGCTATCCGGATGGAACATCATCCGCTCTTGCTCGGCAGCCGACACCTTCATCCAAGCCGCCTTTTGCAGCGCATCGAATAATTGATAGAACCAGAGCGCAGCAAGCGCGAACGGAAACACTGCGGGCATGGACGGAATGAATATAATACAGAGCGATGCTCCAATCATATACTCCAGACCCATTTTTTTAAAGCCCAGATACATGTGGCCCAGTCCCGGAACCATAGCCAGGAGAAACGTGAGCCAGCGTCTTTTCTTAATCATATGTTACCCTCCCAAAAGTTTTGTTGAAATAAATTAGATAACCGGCGAAGCCGCTATGGATTTATTTATTGTTACCTTGCGGGCCGAACCAGGAGCTGACCGATGTGGACATATGCCCGTTGATTTCAGTGATGCCATAGGCCAAATTCTCAAATACGCCAAGCTGCAGCAGGAGAAACGTCAGACCTACCGCCACGCCGTAATGCATCCAGGAGGTTCCCCGGGTCGTACGCCGTCTGGACATGGTTGATTTCACGATCCGTTCTCTGCGTCCGTTCTCCAGCTGGCCGATCCTTGCCATAACATCCCCGGTCAAGTCAGGGAAGTCATGCGGCAACACGGGCTCCTGCCCGTTAAGATCCAGCCCGGCTTCCATCTCGCTCCACATCGCCGCAAGCTCCCGCGCCTCCTCCAGCCATTCCGCGCAGCCGGGACAGGTCTGGATATGCAGATAGATCGCCTGCTGGGCCTCAGGTGACAACTGTCCATCTATATAATGCGGCATCCACTCTTTTACTGTTGAACAATTCATCGCCATTCCTCCCCGCTTTTGCGCATCATCTGTCTGGCCCGATAGAGCTGCGATTCAACCGTTTTAACCGAAATTCCTTTTTGCTCCGCGATCTCCTGATAGGAGTGGCGCTGAAAATAGTACAGCTGCACAACCGACCGGTACGGTTCCGCCAGACTATTCAGGTTCTCACCCAGCTCCCGGGAAGCCTCCTTGCGAAGCACTGCCTGTTCAGGTGTCTGTGAAGTCACCCAGTCATTCTCAGTGTAATCTGCTGCACTCCGGTGCCGCCATTCCCGGTCATTGGCCCGTTTCCAGTCCAGACAGGTGCGGTAAGCAATCCGGTACAGCCAGGTGGAGAAGGAAGATTGTCCTCTGAAGGTGGGAAGGGCTTTATAGGCTTTGATGAAGACTTCCTGAGCCATATCCTTGGCAGACTCGGCTTCTCCTGTAATTTTGATGCATACGCTATATACCATGCCTTGATAACGGGTCACCAGATTCCCGAAGGCCTGATGCTCCCCGCTTAGCACAGCACTGATCCACTCCGTCTCTTCCAAGTCTTTCTTCCCTCCTTCAGCTACATAACGTTAGACGTCTGACTTTAAGGTTCCCCTGCATAGTTTTTTAAAAAGATAAGAATTTATATGCTTCGCGCTATAATTATCCTTATCTTTCTCGCTGAAACGGTACCGTCCCCTCAAAGGACGGCAAAGCCGTTTCCACTTGATTATTTTAGAATAGCAGCATTTCTATTCAAAATCAGCCTCAAGTGCAAGCTCAGAGGGAGGATAACCCGCATCCTTGTCGAATTATCCTTAAACAGCCTATGACAAGACAACATTCCTTAATGAAGTGGTGGGATAGACATGATTCAGGCCTTGCTGGTAGATGATGAACGGCTTGCTCTTATGAAGCTGAAAATGATGCTGGAGGAACTGACAACTATAAATATAATCGCTGCTTATACTGATCCTTCCGAGGCGGTCAAAGCAGTGCCGCTGCTACGCCCTGATGTGATTTTCCTCGACATTGATATGCCTGAGATGAATGGCGTCCAGGCTGCGGAAGCCATGCAAAGGCTGTGCCCGCAGGCAAGCATCGTATTTGTAACTGCACATAACAGCTACGCCATCGAGGCGTTCGAGCTTTATGCGCTTGATTATGTTCTTAAGCCTGTACAGCGGGGCCGTCTGCTGAAGACCATCGAGCGGCTGGAGGAGCGTCTCAGCCAGGCACAGGAGGATTCGAGCAAGCCTGCACAGACGGTAATGATCCGCAGCTTCCAGTCCTTAAGATTCGAACGGGGCGGCCAGCCGCTGCCCAATATCCGCTGGCGCACCTCCAAGGCACAGGAATTATTCGCTTATTTATTTCATAACCGCAACCGGTTCGTAAGCAAAGATACCCTAACCGATCTGCTGTGGCCTGATTTCAATCTCAAGAAGGCCTCTACTCATCTTTATACAACGATTTATCAGGTTCGGCAATGCCTGAAGCAGGCGGAGATCGATCTGCAGATCAGCAATGCCAGCGGAGGAGAAGGCTACACCCTGGAGACCGGCAGCCTGCTGATAGACAGCTACGAATGGGAGAAAGGCATTCTTACCCTGGATGCCATCAATAAAGACAACTATGAGGAACATCAGCGGTTGTTCGAATTCTATTCCGGCGATTATCTGAACGATTACGATTACCTCTGGGCGGAAGGGGAACGGCAGCGTCTGCGGACCATCTGGCTGCATCATGCAATGAATATCGCCGAATTCTATGTCGGCAGCGGCCGGATACCGGAAGCGGTGACCGTGTACCAGAGAGTAGTGCAGCTCCAGCCTTATTTTGAACAGGGGCATCTCGGGCTGATGAAGGTCTACGACAGCATTGGAGAGCGTTCAGCGGTAGAGGAACAATATCATATTCTGACGGATTTACTGAAGCGGGAGCTCGGCGTGAAGCCGCCCGCGAGTATTAAGCGCTGGTATGAGGAATGGAAGCATCTTAACCTCAGAAGCATGTAATCCTCCATAAGTAGAACCGGCTATGCTGACCTTTCAAGGGACAGTATTATTTCAGCGACTTTATATTTAAAAAGCTAAAGACACCCGCAGCAAGCTGCGGGTGTCTTTGTGTATGCTGCCATATTAGCTGGTTAATACCTGCTAAGGTGCATTCTCCTACATTTTCTTGCGGGCATTAAATCTTCTGGCCAGTACAGCTCCCAGAATAATCAATCCGCCGCCAGTCAGATACAGCGGGAGAGGACTTTCTTCTCCGGTCTGCGGGAGCTTGCCGGGAAGTCCGCTGTTGTTGCCTTTGTCAGTTGGTTGTGTAACCGTACCCTTAGGTACTTCATCGACTCCAACTTCAATTGTAATCTCTTCCTCATTGCCGTCTTCATCTGTTACGACAATCGTGAATTTATCCTTGCCGGTGTAGCCTGGATCAGGAGTATACGTCCATTTGCCATCCGGTGTAATAGTTACCGTACCATGCGCCGGCTCTTCGCCGATGCTAGGAATACCTCCCAGCGGGATCTCGCCGTCGATAGGCACTTCCTCAATCGTAGTGACCTGTGTGGCTTGCGGCGTTGGAGTACTAACCGTTCCTGGCTGGACCGGTGTTGCTGCTGGCGTCACCTGTGGTGTTGCCGTTACTCCTGGCGTACTGGAAGCAGCCGGAGTCCCCGTTGGTGCTGGCGTTACCGATGGTGTCGGTGTTGGTGTACCGATAACTCCAGGAATGCTTGATGGTTCAGGTGTCGGTGTGTAGTACACCGGCGGTGATGTTGGTGCTGTAGTTGGTACCGTTGTCGGTTCTGTTGTTGGCGCCGTAGTTGGTTCTGTTGTTGGCGCCGTAGTCGGTGCTGTCGTTGGCGCCGTAGTTGGTGCTGTCGTTGGCGCCGTAGTTGGTGCTGTCGTTGGCGCCGTAGTTGGTGCTGTTGTTGGCGCCGTAGTTGGTGTTGCTGTTGGCGCCGTAGTTGGTGTTGCTGTTGGCGCCGTAGTTGGTGTTGCTGTCGGTGCTGTTGTTGGTGTTGCTGTCGGCGCTGTTGTTGGTGTTGGTGCTGTAGTCGGTGTTGCTGTTGGTGCTGTAGTCGGTGTTGCTGTTGGTGCTGTAGTCGGTGTTGCTGTTGGTGCTGTAGTCGGTGTTGCTGTTGGCGCCGTAGTTGGTGTTGCTGTTGGCGCCGTAGTTGGTGTTGCTGTTGGCGCCGTAGTTGGTGCTGTTGTTGGTACAGGCTTCAGTTTGTTGCTAACTTCCAGTTTAAATCCTGTTGTTGAATTAATTTTCACATCATGCGGCTTTGAATCAAGTACAAAATTCTCAGGAGCTTTTGTTTCAATTACAACGTAATTCCCGCCAATCAGTTTCGTAAATTCAATTATTCCCTTTTCATTCGTAGTTCCATCTTTGATCCAGATCCGATCCTCACCAACGACACGGTACAGATCAAAGCTCGCTCCCTGGAGAAGATTGCTGCTCTTGCCTTCTTCGATTTTCGTTAAGGTTAATGTGCCTCTAATCCCGCTGCCGGTACCTGAACCGCTGGAGAGCTTGACGGTGATCACTTCGCTGTCGTTTTTAGTTATCTCTTTTACATTTTTGCCGTTCAAGCTTGCCTTGTTGGAGACCGTTTCACCATTTGCCGCAGTAATCAAGGATTGATATTTAAGGACGTATGCTTCTGAAATATCCTTCAGGAAGCTTAGCTTAAAGCTTTCCTTCCCGTCACTATCTGCCGTAATTTCCAGCTTATAGTCTGTATCTCTAACCAGTTCCTCGTTTGTTTCTTTTACTTCTCCATTTCCTGCAACTGTAGTCTTAAACAGGTGGAAAGTATTCGACAGGAGAATCTGATTGTCACTTGGTTCATCTGTTAGGACGGCTTCCTTGATAAGCGACTGGTTACGGTTGATAGAAATCGTCCAGTTGATTTTGTTACCGTCCTGCACTCCCGTTTTAATTACGTATTCTCCGGCGTTAGGAATATTTACAGAGGCTTTTAAATCCTTCGATTGCTTGACCAGACCGTCATACAATACGGCTGTATTATTAACAGAACCTGAATCTATCGCCTGATTAGCAAATGTTGTATTAAATGTTACGTAAAATGCATAATCAATCTTTTTGTTAAAGATAACCTTCAGTTTATTTCCATCCAGAGTGACCTTATAATCAGCATCATTCACACTGGCAGCAGCAGAAGGGTTTCCATTTGCCCCATACTCCAATTTGTTGACTTTAACAGACGCCAAATCGACGATTTGACCATCTGTAATGGTATCCACCAGTTCGGCGGCATCCAGCGTCTTAAAATTATAGTTTGCTCCTACCGTCCAGGAAATTTTCTTAGTCGTGGCATTATAAGAACCAGATTTCAGGCCGTTATTCTTCACTTCGTCTCTCGGATTAAATTCAGCCGAGACTTCTTTTTTCTGCCAATCGGTGCTACCGTCTATTTTCCATTTTAATGCTGCTGTATTCACAAATCTGTCTTTGCCTGAATCCAGCCAGTCATAATTAAAACTTGTAGTATAGGTAATTGTATAAGGTTCATTAATTATTCCATTAAATGTGATCACGAATCCGTCAGTTGCAGCCGGTGGAGTAGATTCATTATAGACTACTGAGTGAACTGTTGGTGTTCCTCCGCTTTTTGGCGTGATTTTTAGTGAACTGCGGTCAAGCTTAAGTCCCGCATTATTGAAGGTATCCGTTACAACCAGATCTTTCATCTTCTGGCTGTCATCATTAATGTTAATTGTCCACTGCACTGTTTTTTTGGAGTAGTCCACATTGGAGTACGTCTTGTGCAGAATCTGCTGTTTCACATCACGAGTAGCTTCTTTCGATTCCCCGTCATAGGTAACCGTGTTGGTAATTTGACCATCATCAAAAACCCGACCGTTTGCTTGAGTCTGATATTCAATCCGATATGCGCTATTGATTTCGTTATTGAATTTCAATTCAAATCCGTTTGATGATGTTGTATCGGTCTTGGTCACTGTATATTGACTGGAATCAATCACAGCACCCTTTACCCCTTTGCCGCTATTATCAATAGTAACCGGGTATACCTTAACAGAGTTTAAGATTAAATCCTGCGATTTGTTAAAGGCATCCTTCAATACAGCCTTAGACGCTGGAATGGTCTTGACATTGTAATTATAATTAATAGCCCACGAAATTATTTGGGTAGCTTTATCATAACCAGTAGTGGACTTCTCCAGAGGTTTGCCGCGTCCCACGGTGACAGTAGCCTTTGCCTCTTTGGAATAACCCTCATCACCGGAAAGGACCGCAGTATTCTCATATGCTGTTTCGTCTGCACCGGCAGCATTAATTATGGTAGAGAAGTTAATGCGATAAGCTTTCGTAATCGGGCTGCTCACAAAGCTAAGCTTCAAGTTATCAGCAGTGGAGTCTGTTGTTACATATTGACTGCTACTAACAAGACTGCCTTCCGAAACATTGCCGTTAACATCCACTGCAAGCTCATGAACAACAATTGAACTTGGATCAAGTGACAACCCAGTCGGCAATTTATCAGTAACTACTGCATGCCCCACACTATCTAACGACTTATTCACATCAATAGTCCACTCGATGCTTTGCGGGTTGTAGAATTGCGGCTTAGGAGAACCTTTCTTCTCTATCGTCTTACTGACATTAGGCTTAAAGTTAAGCTCAATGAATTGAGAGCCGCCTTTTACTGGAAACTCAAGGATTTGCTTCGTTGAGCCAGTAATCTTTTTAGAGCTAAGCAAGGATTGAACCTTAAATGTTCCCCCTACTTTGTCATAATTAGTGATAAACTCATTGAAAGTAAATACAACCTCATTTGTATCCTTGTTTACAGTGTAATTTGCAACAGTCTCTCCCTCAAAATCAAGCTGGCCTTCTAAATTGTTAAAAAGCTCAAATTGTGAAGGAAGATTAAATCTATACGTGGAGCCTGCAGAATAACCATGACTGTCCTCAAGTTCCCACGTATAGTTCAGTTCAGCGTAGGAATCTAACTGATACACATTTCCTGTAACTGTCTCCGTATAATTACTATCTTTATACACTGCAAGTGATACACTCGTAATCAGCGGGGCCGTTATCTCCGTCCCATCCGCCTTAACCTTCGTCATGAACCCGAAACCGTTGGCAAACTGTGTAATCAGCATTACAACAACCAACCAGGCGCCTATCGTCTTTTTCTTCATATAATTATAACCTCTCTCTCTTTCTGCAAAATGATTGTTCCAGCGTCGCAATTACCCGTTCCGGCCTGCTTCTTTCCGATCGTCCCCCTGTCACTAATATGTATGTGGGCCTTCGATTTCTCTTTTACTGTACTTCCGTAACTTTACTTGCCGCCTCTGAACAATTTCTGAACAGATTATGAGATAAATCATAGATAACTTAAAAATAAAATATTTTTATCGGCAAAAAAGTGGTTTCAAACGCTGATAATGTGGAATCCACCCTGGATTATGAACTATTTTTCATTTTTCCGACTCATCTTGTTCATTCTTTTCATTTAAAACTTGTTTCAAATCCCCTTCAGCTGGATTCTACCCCGGAATGCTCAGCGTCAAAAAAATTTCAGCAGATTATTGAACAAAAAAAAGAAGCCTCCCCGGACAAAATGAACTGGTCCGGTGAAGCTTCTTTTAAATAGTAAATTATAGATTGGCATGCTCCCGCTTGGTGTAGGTCTTGCGCTTCTCAATCAACTTGTTCAGTGCATCCAGATAGGCTCTGGCACTTGCTTCCAGAATATCGGTGCTAAGTCCGCGGCCCTGTGCAGCCACCTCGCCTTGCGAGAGCACGACATGCACCTCACCCTGAGCATCCTTCCCTCTGCTGACGGCTTTGATCGAATAATCACCAAGTGTGACTTCTTCCCCTGTAGCCTGGTCAATGGCATTGTAGATCGCATCTACCGATCCGTTGCCTTCGGCAACCGCCACAATCGGCTGCGGGTCCTGGCCATGAATAATCACCTTGGCGGTTGGAGTAGCCTCATTGCCATACGTAACATAGATCGTCTGCAGGCTGAAGGTTTCCGGCGTATCGATCAGCTTCTCTTCCAGAAGCGCAAGGATATCCTCGTCTGAGACTTCTTTTTTCTTATCTGCGAGATCCTTGAACTTGGCAAAAGCGGCATTGACCTCTTCCTCAGAGATGTCATAACCCAGATCACTCAGCTTATCGCGGAAAGCGTGACGGCCCGAATGCTTGCCGAGCACCAGCTTGCTTTCTTTGAGGCCGATGGTTTCCGGTGTCATAATCTCGTAGGTCGTCTTCTCCTTCAGCATGCCATCCTGATGAATCCCGGATTCATGGGCGAAGGCATTCGCGCCGACAATCGCCTTGTTCCCCGGCACAACCATCCCTGTCAGCTTACTGACGAGGCGGCTGGTACGGGAGATCTCGGATAGGACCAGAGAGGTCTTCGCGCCGAAATACTCACTGCGGGTCTCAAGCGCCAGAGCCACCTCTTCAATCGCTGTATTGCCGGCACGTTCCCCGATCCCGTTGATCGTACCCTCAATCTGGTCTGCGCCATTCTGAATGGCAGCCAGCGTATTGGCAGTAGCCATCCCCAGATCATTATGACAATGGGCGCTAAGCTGTACCCGCTCGATATCCGGCACCGTATCCTTCAGGAATTTGAAGATGGCACCGTATTCCGCCGGATTCAGGTAACCGACCGTATCCGGAATATTCACCACATTCGCACCCTCGCGGATCGCCATAGATACCATTTCAGCCATGAAATCACGCTCGGTACGGCCGGCGTCCTCCAGGGAGAATTCCAGCTTGGGAAAATACTTCTTGGCATAGCGGATCGCCGATTGTGCCGTTTCCAGCACTTGTGACTTCTCCATGCGCAGCTTATGCTGACGGTGTATCGGCGATGTAGCCAGGAAAATATGAATGCATGGGTCCTGTGCCCCCTGCAGCGCTTCCTTGACCGCATCAATATCGCTCTCTCTGGAACGGGACAGACCGATTACGGTGACGTTCTTGACCGCTCTGGCCACTGCGTTCACCGCAGCCAGATCTCCTGGGGAAGCGGCTGGAAAGCCTGCCTCCATCCGGTCAATTCCCAGCTTCTCCAGCTGGTAAGCGATTTCTACCTTCTCACGTGTATTGAGGTTCACACCCGGCGACTGCTCCCCGTCACGCAGTGTCGTGTCGAACACATGAATTTTCCGCATGCTGAGCACCTCCTGAAGATTGTCCATAAACCCTCAAATGCGGCCCGCAAAATTACGGCCGCATCTGAGAATCACACTATGGTTACTTGTATTCTGAAGTATATGATTTTATTTCTTAATCCAGTGCATCATTTCACGCAGCTGGCTGCCAACCACTTCTACCGGATGAGCGGCTTCATTGCGGCGGGTAGCGGTCAGGAAGGCACGGCCGGATTGGTTCTCAAGGATAAAGTCGCGGGCGAATTTACCCTGTTGAATATCAGACAGTACTTCTTTCATAGCTTTCTTAGTCTCAGCAGTGATGATGCGTGGTCCAGTTACATAGTCACCGTATTCCGCTGTGTTACTGATGGAATCGCGCATGCTGGACAATCCGCCTTCATATACCATGTCAACGATCAGCTTCAGCTCATGCAAGCACTCGAAGTAAGCCATCTCAGGCGCATATCCGGCTTCAGTCAATGTCTCGAAACCAGCCTTGATCAGTTCGGACACACCGCCGCAGAGAACAGCCTGTTCACCGAACAGATCCGTTTCTGTCTCTTCACGGAAGGAGGTTTCGATGACTCCGGCACGGGTACAGCCGATGCCTTTGGCATACGCCAGACCAATAGCCTTGGCATTGCCGGTTGCATCCTGTTCGATAGCGATCAGGCCGGGAACGCCGAAGCCTTCAACATAAGTGCGGCGAACCATGTGTCCAGGAGATTTAGGAGCTACCAACAGCACATCCGCATCCTTAGGAGCTACGATTTGTCCAAAATGCACGTTGAAACCGTGGGAGAACATCAGAGCCGCGCCTTTCTTGAGGTTCGGTTCGATATCATTCTTATATACAGATGCCTGAGTTTCGTCCGGCATGAGGATTTGCACCACATCTGCACGGGATACCGCTTCTGCTACAGACAATACTTCAAAGCCGTCATTCTTGGCAGTTTCAAAAGATTTACCTTCACGCAGACCGATAACCACCTGAAGACCACTGTCACGCAGGTTCTGTGCCTGGGCATGTCCTTGGCTACCGTACCCGATTACTGCAATTGTCTTTCCCTTCAATACGCTAAGCTCTGCATCCTGTTCATAGTACGTTGTAACTGCCATTGTCAAAATCCTCCTTTAATTTGGGACCCATCGTAAAGAGCGGGTGCTTCAAGAGCACACTCCTGTTAGGCTTACTCTATTATAGCGTGCTCCTCAAGCCCCCGCTCTTTAGCGGGCAAAGTCTGTCCTAATCTTAATTAAATGAATGTCTTAATTAAATTAATGCACGCAAGCAGCAATTCGTTAAAGCTGTAAAATGTGACGATTAGGCATTCCCGCGGATCATTGCCGTTACTCCTGTCCGGGACAGCTCCTTAATGCCATAAGGCTTCAGCAGCTCAATCATTGCATCAATTTTGGTGGTTTCTCCGACTACCTGCACCAGCAGGCTTGCCGTACCGATATCTACTACCGAGGCACGGAAGGTCTCGACTACGCCCATAATCTCAGGCCGCTCAGAGGGCTCAGCCTTGACCTTAATGAGGGCCAGCTCACGGGCAACCATAGGCTTTGAACCCAGATCAACTACCTTAATTACATCAATCAGCTTGTAGAGCTGCTTCTCAATCTGCTCCAGAGTATGCTGATCACCTAACGTTACAATGACCATCCGGGACAATCCGACCTCTTCGGATTGCCCAACAGTAATACTCTCAATATTGAACCCCCGGCGGCCGAATAATCCGGATACCCGCTGCAGCACGCCAGGCTGGTCATTCACAAGCACAGCAATCGTATGTCTCATCACTGTTATTCATCCCCCATCAGCATTTGATCAATGGTAGACCCTTGGGTTACCATCGGGTAGACATTCTCGTCTTTGGGGACAACGAATTCTACCAGGACAGGTCCAGGTGTTTCCATGGCTTCTTTCCAGGCGGCGCTGGCTTCTTCCTTGTTCGTTGCCCGCAGGCCCTTCACACCGTAAGCCTCAGCCAGCTTCACAAAGTCCGGGCTGCCGGCCAGATCGGTATAGCTGTAACGCTTCTCATAGATCAGGTTCTGCCACTGACGGACCATTCCGAGTACCTGATTGTTAATCACAACGATCTTAACCGGAATCTTATTGATCGCACAGATCGCAAGCTCCTGGGAACACATCTGCATGCCGCCGTCACCATTAATGGAGACTACGAGCCGCTGCGGATGGGCCATTTGCGCCCCGATCGCTGACGGGAATCCGAAGCCCATTGTTCCAAGGCCCCCCGAAGTAATCCATGAACGCGGATGGTTGAACTTGTAATACTGAGCAGCCCACATCTGATGCTGGCCTACGTCAGTCGTCACAATAGCTTCACCTTTGGTGGTGTCATTGATCATCTGGATGACCCACTGCGGCTTCAGCTCCGTCTCCGAATCCTTGTACCGGTACGGCTGGTCCAGCTTCCACTGGGCAATCTGTGTTCTCCAGGCATCAGCCTTCGAGGCACGCTTCACATCCGGGATCAGCATTTCCAGAACCGTCTTAACATCGCCCACAATAGGAATATCAGTTGCTACATTCTTGCCGATCTCGGCCGGATCAATATCGATATGCACGATCTTCGCTTTGGGAGCGAAGCCGTCCAGCTTGCCGGTTACGCGGTCATCGAACCGGGCACCGATGTTAATCAGCAGATCGCATTGCTGAATGGCATTATTCGCTGTGTATGTGCCATGCATTCCCGGCATTCCCATCCACAACTCTTCGCCGCTCGGGTAACACCCCAGTCCCAGCAATGTAGTAGTGATTGGAATCTCCGTGCGCTTCACGAATTCATACATGGACTCATGCGCTCCAGAGTAGATGACTCCGCCGCCTGCAATAATAATCGGACGCTCCGCCGCCTCAATAGCCTTCACCAGCTTATCGAGCTGCAGCTTATTGGGAACCGTGCGCGGATTGTAGCCGCGAAGGTTAACTCCCTGGTGTTCTGCCGGAGTGAACAATGTCATCGCCGCCGATACATCCTTCGGAATATCGATCAGTACCGGACCTTTACGTCCCGTATTCGCAATATGGAAGGCTTCATGAATAATTCGCGGCAGATCCTCAACATCCCGCACCAGATAGCTGTGCTTCGTAATCGGCATCGTTATCCCGGTAATATCCGCTTCCTGAAAAGCATCTGTGCCAATCAGGCTGGAGAATACGTTACCTGTAATGACCACCAGCGGAACCGAATCCATAAAAGCTGTAGCAATTCCGGTTACCAGATTGGTTGCCCCGGGGCCTGAAGTGGCAATACATACGCCCACTTTACCGCTCGCTCTTGCGTACCCGTCAGCCGCATGGATCGCTCCCTGCTCATGGCGTGTCAGAATATGATTGAAATCGTCGAATCCATAAAGAGCATCATAGATATAGAGCACAGCCCCGCCGGGATATCCAAATACAGTATCTACACCTTCCAGTACAAGACTGCGCAGGAGGACTTCGGAACCCGAAACCACCTCTGGATTTTTCCATTTCTCACGTAACTGCTCTATCGACCGCACTTCTTCCGGTAATTGCGCGCTCATCAGTATTCCTCCCTTCGATCGTTCACATGCATTATTCAAATGACAGGACGTCAGTATCCAACCTTTAATATTAGCGAACAGGCTTAAATCTTTCCTGTTTCAACAAAAAAACCTTTCGCCTCCCACGCGCAGAAGAAGCGCGTGAGGGACGAAAGGTTTAGCTTCCGTGGTACCACCCATGTTTGCATAACATCTCACGATGATATGCCTTATCAGGTATACAAAAATCCATCGATGTAGGCAGGGCCCAAATCTTCGTAACCTGAAGTCCCTAACGCGGACCAAACGATTCCCCCTAATAATTCCACCGCTCCTGCTGGTGGGCCTTTCAGGGAAACAGCTCCGAGGTGAGCTCGTATATAAGGGATTCTGGTGGAGGTTGCAGCAATTCCTCTCACTCTCTGAACAAAAGAGCCCTTAAAACTTCGTCCTCATCATTGCCGATACATGTATGCTCGTTAAATGTTTAGACACATTATATGATTCCTCACACGGTTAGTCAATACCCATCTGCGGGTTATACATTAAATTGTTCATAAAATCTTGTTCTATTCTTGCCGGAACGCCCACACCGCCCGGGGCATATGATGTACGACAATGCGTGGAAAGGGGGCAATATTTATGATTCGTTACCGCAGACCCAGGCAGGATGACACGATTATTTATGACTTAATTGAAAAGCAGCTTGTCCCGTTATCCCATCTTCCGCAGACAATCATTAATCAGGTCAGGAAGGATCTGCCCCGCCGCCTGGGACAGGGAGTCACACTTGTTGCTTGTCCCGACTACGACAGTGATCCGCTGGGGTTCGTGCATTTTCTGCTGCATGGCGATTTATTATACATTGATATGCTCGCCATTGCCCCGGATGCAAGGCGTAAGCGATACGGAAATATGCTTATGGACAGGGCGGAGCGGTTTGCACTATCCCGTGCATGCCACAGAGCGAAGGTCTCCGTAGATACCGGAAATACCGCTGGTCTGGCCTTTTATGAAAAACTGGGCTACAGCGTAGCCCGTTATCAACCGCAAAATTACTGCTATGAGCTTGAAAAACAGTTCCGCTGATGAAGCAGACCAGCTCTATGGCTTAAAAGAATCCAATCGGCGGAATCCCATAACCAGGACCAGGGCCATAGCCGCCATAAGGGCCGGGAACAGGACCATGGCCATAACCATAACCGCCCCCGTAAGGAACACCGCCGCCATAGCCGTAGCCTCCGCCGTAACCGTAAGGAGCTGTACCGATGGCCAGCAAATCAAACAACACGAGCGGAATCAGTGCCTTGGTTTGTACTTTTTTACCACTGATACGCTGCAGGATCAGCCGGTTGCCTGAGATGCGGACCAGCTTGCCCGTCACTTTGGACCCGTCTTTTTTTACCGCCACGATATGTTTGCCAATTAATTTGATTACCTGTTGTTTCGTAACCGGGTGTGCCATAATATCCCTCCTGTATTTGTTTCTTAACAGTCTATTCGCCTCACCCGGTATTTGCCTGTACATCCGCCCGCCTCCGGGCTGAAAGTATTCGCAGCTGCTGCCTGCAATGATTACAAAATCCCCCCACAAAGTGGGACTTTAGCTTCGATGATGACTCAGGTGCTTTGCGGGGACCCCAAAACATATAAATTCTTATCTATCAAAAAGCGCATTCCCGGAAATCCGGAAATGCGCTCTGTTCTGTTAAGCTCTGGAATTGGTATACCGATAGCCTTAGCGTTTGCTCGGATCGTAAGGTTCACCAAGCGCCTTAGGTGCCGAGGAACGGCCCACAGCACTCACCAGAACGATAATGGTTAACACATAAGGAATCATGAAGATGAATTCCTGCGGAATGCTCTTGGACCATTCAAACAGCTGGACATAGTTGCGGATCGCCTGGGAGAAGCCGAAGAATACCGCAGCACCGAAGGCACCAAGCGGATTCCACTTCCCGAAGATCATCGCAGCAATGGCAATGAAGCCTTGTCCCGAGATCGTATTGTGCGCAAACGTACCTGTAGTAGTCAATGTAATGGTGGCTCCACCGATACCCGCCAGCAGTCCGCTCAGCATGACGCCGATATATCTCATCTTGTTGACATTGACACCCAGGGTATCAGCCGCACTCGGATGTTCACCGACTGCGCGCAGACGGAGTCCAAACGGAGTTTTGAACAGGATGAAATAAATGACAATGACTAAGATAATCGCCAGATAAGTGGTTGGATAGGAGTTAAATATCCCCTCGCCGATAACCGGGATCTTGGAGAGCCCGGGAATCGCCACTTTGCTGAATCCGTCGATCAGCGGAGTTTCGCCTGATCCTTCGAAGAACAGCTTAACCATGTACAATGTGCTGCCTGCCGCCAGGAAGTTAATAACCGTACCGCTTATCGTCTGGTCAGCCTTGAAGGTAATCGCAGCCACTGCATGGATCAGTGAACCGATTACTCCGACAGCCATGGCACAAAGCACCCCGACCCAAGGGGCCCATTCGCCCATGCCTGCATCTTGAGCATAGTAGCCACCTACTGCAGCTGCAAAGGCGCCAAACATCATTAAGCCTTCAAGTCCGATGTTCACAACACCGGATCGTTCAGAGAAGATGCCGCCGAGGGAGGCAAATATTAGCGCTGTGGAAAAAACAAGCGTCGTATTGAGCAGTTGGCCTAAGACTACGAAGTCCATCTATAACACCTTCTCTTTCTTGCGCTTGAAGTAAAACGGTTTGAGCACCCAGCGTACAATGCCTTGCGCAGCAATGAAGAATATGATCGAACCGATTACAATACGGATCAGCTCCGGAGGCACATCCGCACCGAAGCTCATGCCTGCCGAACCGTACGTCAGCGTGCCATATAGAATAGCAGCGAGAATGACACCCAGCGGATGGGTCAGTCCAAGCAGGGCAACAGCGATACCGTCAAATCCATAACCAGGTGAAGCTGCAAATACGGATTGATAATGGAATACACCCAGTACTTCACCAGCGCCTGCGAGACCTGCGAACACGCCGCTGATGAACATTGCCTTCACCACATTGCGTCCGACATTCATTCCTGCATATTCGGCAGCATGCGGGTTCAAGCCTACTGCACGCATTTCGTAGCCCTGCTTGGTCTTCCAGAGATAGACATAGAAGAAAGTTGCTGCCGCCAGGGCAATCACGGTTCCCCAGTGCAAACGGGCATTATCAAAGGTGGAGAAGAGGAAGGTCATGGATAGAGAAGCCGGATTATCCTCCGACCGGTTCTGCCCTTGCAGAAGCAGGAACGTCCGGACAATATAATTCGACAGGAAGAGCGCAATCCAGTTCAACATGATCGTTGTGATAACTTCATTAATTCCGCGCTTGGCCTTCAGATATCCGGCAATACCGGCCCATAGTCCGCCGCATACAGCAGCTGCAATGACCGCAAGCGGAACTAACAGGAAAGCCGGCAATACCCCACCAAGCTTAATGCCGACAACAGATGCAGCCGTCATCCCGATCATGACCTGCCCGTCCGCACCAATGTTGAACATCCCTGAGCGGAAGGCAAAGGCTACAGCCAGACCCGTCAGCATAAGCGGAGTCATCTCGCGGATCGCCTCACCGAAATCATACGGGCTGCCGAACACGCGCTTGAACAGCGCAGAATAAGCCGCAATAGGATCATAACCGCCAATCAGCATGACGATAGCACCTACAAGGAAACCCATCAGAATTGCTACAAGAGGAATTATGTAGCTGTCTGTTGCGAATATTTTCCGGAGTCTAGACATCCGCATGACCTCCCCGCTTCAAACTGCCCGCCATCATCAGACCCAGCTCCTGGTCATTCGTATCCTGCGGGAATACCTCTCCGACAATCTGCCCTTCATATATAACGGCAATCCGGTCGGACACATTCATAATTTCATCCAGCTCAAATGAAATCAGCAGTACAGCCTTGCCTTGGTCACGCTGCGCAATCAGCTGCTTCTGCACAAATTCAATGGCTCCGACATCCAAACCGCGCGTTGGCTGAGCGGCAATCAGAAGAGTCGGATTCTTGTCTATTTCCCGCGCAATAATCGCTTTTTGTTGATTACCGCCGGATAAGGAGCGGGCTTTATTCTCTATAGAAGGTGTGCGCACATCGAATTGTCTTACCAGATCTTCGGCATGCTTGTTAATCACATCTGTGTTCAAGAACCCGTTCTGGTTATATGGACTCTTATAATACGTCTCCAGAACCATGTTCTCGCTCACGGTGAAGTCCAGCACCAGACCATGCTTGTGACGGTCCTCCGGAATATGGGAGACATTCATTTCAGATACCTTGCGCGGTGACAGATTGCCAATCTCCTTACCGGAGACCTGGATCGAACCTGAGTCAATCTTGCGCAGCCCGGTAATGGCCTGAATCAGCTCACTCTGGCCGTTACCGTCCACTCCGGCGATTCCGAGAATCTCCCCCGCCTTAACTTCGAAGCTCAGGCCATTCAGCACAGGCACGCCATCCTTGCTTTTGCTGCTGACATTAGACAGCTTCAGGATGCTCTCGCCAATATGCGGCGGCTGCTTGTCCACTTTGAAGGTTACTCCGCGTCCGACCATCTTCTCAGCAAGCTCGTTAGGATTGGTCTCGGTGGTCTTCACCGTATCAATCACCTTACCGCGCCGGATAATGGTGACACGGTCGGAAATCTGCATGATTTCTTTCAGCTTATGTGTGATCAGAATAATGGATTTACCTTCTGCAACAAGCCGCTTCATAATCGCCATCAGTTCCGTAATTTCCTGCGGCGTTAGTACAGCGGTAGGCTCATCGAATATAAGTATATCCGCTCCGCGGTACAGGGTTTTCATAATTTCTACCCGTTGCTGCATGCCTACCGAAATGTCATGAATTTTGGCATTTGGATTGACTTGGAGCCCGTACTGCTCAGATAGCTTACGAACCTGCTCCGCAGCGGATTTATAGTCAATTTTAAGACCTTTCTTCGGCTCCATGCCCAGAACAATGTTCTCGGTGACCGTAAAAGGATCAACAAGCTTGAAATGCTGGTGAACCATACCAATGCCAAGCTCAATAGCTTTATTGGGGTTATCAATAATAACCGGTTTCCCGTCGATTTCGATGCTGCCTTCATCGGGCTGGTACAGTCCGAATACGATATTCATCAAGGTTGATTTGCCTGCCCCGTTCTCACCAAGCAGCGCATGGATCTCCCCTTTTTCCAGCGTCAGACTAATGGAGTCGTTCGCAACGATACCGGGAAAGCGTTTTGTGATTTGCTTCAACTCTACGACAGGAGCCGCAGCACTCATGGAATCACCCTCATCACAGAATATATATAATATTGCCTTTTAGACACGGCTGTACCGCCCCACACAAGGACGGTACAGTTGTGATTGTCTATAACAGATGCTGACAGAGAACAAGGCCAGTGTTTGAACCGGCCCTGCTTCGTCGAGTTATGTTAAATCGGGTTAAGCTGAAGCAATGAATTACTCGGAAGGAACAACGATTGTTCCATCAATGATTTGTTTGCTGTATTCGTCAACCTTAGCCAGAATATCGGCAGTAACGTTAGCTTTGGATGTTTCAGGAAGGCCTACACCGTTGTCTTTCAGACTAAGAACAGTTGTAGTACCACCTTTGAAGGTACCGTCAACAACCTGCTGGGAAACCTTCTTAACCGCTTCGTCAACACGTTTGATCATGGAAGTCAGCGTTACATCATCGCCAAATTCCAGGGACTGGTCTTTGTCAACGCCGATAACCCATACTTTGCTGCCGCCGGCTTTGTTGCGGGATTTCGCTTCGTTAAATACGCCGTTGCCTGTTGCGCCTGCAGCAGGGAAAATAATGTCGTTGCCGGCATCATACAGCGTTGCAGCCAAAGATTTACCGGTATCAGGCTTGTCATAAGCACCTGCATAAGTGATAGTTACTTTTGCATTAGGGTTAACCGCTTCTACGCCGGCTTTGAAGCCCACTTCGAAACGTTTGATAACCGGGCTTTCCATACCGCCGATGAAACCTACTTTGTTGGTTTTGGTTGTCATACCAGCAACAACACCCACCAGGAAGGAGCCTTCATTCTCGGCAAAGGTTACAGATTCAACGTTAGGAGCGTCCACTACACTGTCAATGATCGCAAGATTAGCATTCGGGTTCTCTTTGGCAACCTTCAGTACGGCATCGCCAAGGTCGAAGCCGATTCCCCAAGTGAGGTCATAGCCGCCTTTAACGAACTGGTTAAGGTTAGGCTCATAGTCTGCATTGGATTTACTCTGCAGGTATTTGATCTCAGCGCCGAATTCCTTCTCCATAGCCTCCAGTGCTTCCCAGGAAGACTGGTTAAAGGACTTATCGTTTACTCCGCCTACGTCAGTTACTAGACCCAGTTTGACAGCCTTAGGAGCATCAGTTGCTGCTGGTGCTTCTGTTGCAGCTGCGTCTGTTGGTGCAGTAGTTGCTGTTCCAGCATTGGAGCCGGAATTAGCGCTGTTATTGTTACCGCAACCTGCCAGAATGACAGTGAAGGCCATAACCATAACCAAAGATAGTTGGTAAAACTTCTTCATCGAAAGTGATCCCCCTTAGTAAATTGGATGTCTTCTGTGTTCTGCTTTGGACATACCATTAGTACAAATTATACCTGCAAAAAAAGCTAAAATCCAGTCTATTAATGACCTCAGGTCAATAATAATTTGCATTTTTCAACAAGAAATCGCTTACCTTGACACGGGCTGTTATTTCTGTGTCCGTTATATGTTAGAAAACCTCAAAATGTAGCTTATGGCTCCAAGTGCATTAACATTATTATTGCACAGGGAAGGCTTTTCTATTATCATGTATGATTACATCTTGTACGCAAAGGGAGTTACTGAAAATGGAACAAGAACACATACCACAAGCTGCACCCGACTTCAAATACTGTCATGAATCCCGCGTATTCAAAACCGGCCGCGTCTTCCCGAATGATGTAAACAATCATAAGACACTGTTCGGCGGCAAGCTCATGAGCACCATCGATGAAGTGGCCTCCATCTCGGCCATGCGCCACTGCCGGGTCAACGTAGTAACGGCATCCGCTGACTCTGTCGACTTCCTCCTGCCGATCCGGCCGACGGACTCCGTCTGCTTCGAATCCTTTGTCTCCTGGACGGGCCGCACCAGCATTGAGGTATTCGTCAAGATTATCTCCGAGAATCTCTACACAGGCGAACGCGCCGTTGCCGCAACTTCCTTCCTGACCTTCGTAGCTATGAATGAAGATGGCACTACAGCCCCTGTTCCGGCCATCGTGGCCCAGACCGACGAAGAGAAGCTGATCTGCCAGTCTGCTGACGAGCGGTCTGCGCTGCGCAAGCTGAGACGCTCCAGCAGCAAGAAACTCGCTTCGCTGCTTAGCACAACGAAATACTGGGAATAGCTGTCCATCCGGCGGTTCCCACCGCGCAAAAAAGCACCGTCACACGGGAGAACCCGCAGGCGGTGCTTTTCGGTTTATAGCGTCTTACGCGTTGATCTTCTCTTTGGCAACAACAGCCAGGGAGTTGAAAGCGTTCAGATCATTCACTGCCAGATCAGCCAGCATCTTACGGTTCACTTCTACACCAGCCAATTTCAGGCCGTATACAAGCTTGCTGTAAGACAGACCGTTCAAACGGGCTGCAGCATTGATACGAACGATCCACAGTCTGCGGAAGTTACGTTTCGTCTGACGACGGTCACGGTATGCGTAAACCATCGATTTCATTACTTGCTCTTTAGCTGTTTTGAAAATGCGGTGCTTGGAACCGAAGTAACCCTTTGCCAGCTTCAATACTTTTTTATGTCTACGACGAACTACAAATCCGCCTTTAACTCTTGCCATATTAATAAACCTCCCAAAAATGTGTGATTAACTATTTCAAGTTAGCGAGTCCTTGTTTCAAACGTCTTACATCCCCAGGGGCCATTACCGGATTGCCGTTCAATACGCGTTTTGCACGTTTCGATTTGTGGGACAGCAAGTGGTTCTTGTGAGCTTTGTAACGCAATACTTTACCAGTTCCAGTGATCTTGAAGCGGCCTTTCAGGCTGCTATGTGTTTTCATTTTAGGCATGGTGTTTCCTCCTTGAATATTATGCGGCGCCAAATTGCTATGCAAGTGACTCCAGGATTATTGGGGCTTCGGAGCCAGAATCATAATCATGCTGCGGCCTTCCAGCTTAGGCTGGCGCTCTACAACAGCAAGCTCTTCTACTTCGCTCTTCACGCGCTCCAGGATCTTCTGACCGATACTAGCGTGGGTAATCTCACGGCCGCGGAAACGGACGGAGCACTTCACTTTATCGCCTTCGCCCAGGAACTTGATTACATTGCGGAACTTGGTCTGATAATCATGTTCCTCAATGTTTGCACGGAACCAGACTTCCTTGAGATCCACGATCTTCTGGTTCTTGCGGGCTTCCTTCTCTTTCTTCTGCGTTTCATAACGGAACTTGCCGTAATCCATGATGCGGCATACCGGCGGCTTCGCCTGCGGTGCTACGTTGACTAAATCCAGATTAAGATCGATCGCCATTTGTAACGCCTCGCGGATCGGCTTGATCCCGATTTGTTCACCCTCTGCTCCGACCAGCCGAACCTCTTTGGCACGAATTTCATCATTGATCATATGTTCCTTACTGATAATCCTCCACCTCCGAATAATTTTCAGATAATATATTACGGTTCTCCATAAAAAAGGGATGCCGGTAATTCCCCGACACCCCGTTTGATCAACGTTCATGAATTGTAACCATTCATAAAGCATTGAGATCAAAACCAGCAGGCTGTTAGCCTGTCAGGTGAGAAGCCGGTGCTTCTGCTTGCAATCCCTATGTTTTGCACACTTGAATACTATACATCATCAGACTGAAGATGTCAACATCCTCAGAAATTATTAATTTACAGTGCGGATTATGAAACCTGCTTGCTCTGCACTTCCTCCAGCCGGACTACGCGCGTATGCTTGGTATGACTCCACTGCTTGTTGTTCTGCGTGAAGAACGCATAGAACGTGATGGGATACCACGAGAGCAGATAGACCGGGAACACCAGCAGGTACAGATAGACCTTCTTAAACTTCACCCGCTCAAGCGCCATGGCCAGCAGGAAGGTTAGAATGTTCGCCCCTACGGCAAAGTACCCGAGCCACAGCGGCAGATGTCCGTAAATATTCGCAATATGCGGACCGCCAAACACAGCATTATCCACAAACATTACGGCAGTCATCAGGAACGTAAGCAACACAATGTATACGTTCGCTCCATACAGTGCCAGGTCGAACTTCGTCAGGCTGCGTTCCTTGATCCCCTGCCACAGCAGCGGGAAGAAGTAACGGCGGGCTACGGTGAAATGACCCTGCATCCAGCGCAGACGCTGTCTGGAGGAAGCCTTGAAGGTAAGCGGCTTCTCATCGAATACTTTGGCATCATAATTAAATCTTGGATATACGCCCTTGGAGGCGCTGCGCATGGTGAATTCCAAATCCTCAACCAGACTGGTTGCCCCCCAGCCCATTTCCTTCAGCAGGTTCGTCTCGAAGCACATGCCTGTACCGCCGAGGAAGTTGGCCATCTTCAGATTATGGCGCGACAGCTGCCACAGCCGGTTGATGTACCAGTAGGATACGCCGTAAGCAGCCGTGATCCAAGAATCCTCCGGGTTCTTCGTATCAATGTAGCCTTGAATGACCCGTCCGCCTGAACACAGATCGTTGTTCATCTCTGTCAGGAACTCTGTATGTGCGAGGTTGTCGGCATCGAACATGACTACAGCGTCGTACTGGCGGGGCAGCGCCCACAGCTCCTTCAGCATCCACTCGATGGCATAGCCTTTACCGCGCAGGTTGCTGTTGGTACGTACACAGGCATTCATGCCGTGCTCCCGCACGATCGCAGCGGTATTATCCGTACAGTTGTCACAGATGACAAATACATCGTACAGTTCCTGGGGATAATTAAGCTGCTTCAGGTTCTCCATCAGAGCGCCAACCACTTCTTCCTCGTTGTGTGCGGCGACCAGTACGGCAAATGACTTTTGCGGCGCATGCCTAACCTTGTTCTTCTTCTTGCGCAGTCCAAACAGCGAAAATGCAAACTGATAAACTGCGATTGCCGCCAAGATCACTTGGAGCGTAACAAACAATGCGTCTGTCATGATCTTTAGATGCCCCCTTTTTCCAAATCTTGATGTTTTTTCTCTTTCTCTCTCTCTAACTTGCTAACGTTCTATCTGACCCTTTTGTTGCATCCCTTACTGTAGACAAGAATTTCCCCTTAGTTCCGGGCAGGATTCCGAATTGTGTTATGTCCCGTTTCACAAGATATGAATATGGATTCCAGTGTACTGGCTGGCTCCTTATTTCTCTGTTACCTTATAAACGCGATCTTCCTGCTTGAATCATTGTAGTCGCTTTGGGGCTCACAAGTCAAAAGAGACATTTTTCGAGCGGACCCGAGCTTTTTCTTGAACGGGCTACCTTAAAAAAGTATGATAAAGACAGCTTCAGGCCGTGAAATCTGCTGCTTAAGCTGCGCCAGAACTCTTTTAGCCGGACTATCGGAGGGACATGATATGAGACCTTTATTCAAGAAACTGCATCTCCTGGAGCAGCGGGTGTTTCAATGGATTAACGGACGGATGCACAATCCGTTTCTGAACTTCTGGCTCTTCTACCTCACTCATCTCGGAGGTGCAACAAGCGCGATCGGCATCAATCTCCTAGTCTGGGCAGTGTGCCCGCAGCCATGGAGAACTACAGGACTTCAGGCACTGGCCGCGCTGGCGATAAGTCATGTGCCCGTCGCTATCGCCAAAAAGCTCTACCCGCGCCTGCGGCCCTATCTGGCCCTGCCGGACACCAATACGTTCCGCAATCCGCTTAAGGATCATTCTTTTCCTTCAGGCCATACGACCGCTATCTTCGCCTCAACGGTTCCTTATATGATAGCCTTTCCTGTCCTGACTGCGGTCCTGCTTCCTCTGGCCTGCACAGTCGGCTTCTCCCGGATCTACCTCGGGCTGCATTATCCATCTGATGTCCTCGCAGGAGCGGTCATTGGGTCTGGAGTCGCAGCCGGTACGCTCGCCCTCTGGATATGATGCCTAATGGGCGCCGGCCGGTCAATACCTCTAGGGAACAGGTGAACTATACATTGCGCAAAAAAAGAATATTATTGCTGTCAGAGGGCTTCGGTGCCGGGCATACCCAGGCTGCATATGCGCTGTCGAGCAGCCTGCGGAAGCTGTCTCCGGAGGTGCAGACCAAGGTGCTGGAGCTGGGGAGCTTCCTGAATCCCAAGGTGGCCCCGCTCATTGTCTCGGCATACCGCAAGACGGTTACCTCCCAGCCCCGGCTGATGGGCTATGTGTACCGTCACCAGAAATCATTCAATCGTCTTACCACACTTGCCCTGCACCGCTTGTTTTATACGCATGCCCAAAATATTGTGAAGCAGCTGAAGCCGGACATTATCGTCTGTACCCACTTCATTCCCGGTGCTGTTATCTCACGCCTGAAGCGGCTTCATCCATCGCTGAAGGCCCCGCTGATTACGGTCATTACAGATTATGACGCCCATGCCAGCTGGATCAGCCCGCAGGTAGACCGCTATCTGGTATCCACCCCTGAGGTCAAAGCGAAGCTGCGCCGCCGGGGCGTTGCCGCCTTCAAGATCCGGGTAACCGGCATTCCTGTACACCCGAGCTTCTGGGAGCAGCACGGCCGGGAAGACATTCAAGAGCAGTTCAAGCTGCTTGGTGTTCCGACGGTCATGGTCATGGGCGGTGGATGGGGCATGATGAATGACGAAGTAGTCAATGCGGCTCTGGCCGGATGGCGGGACAAGGTGCAGATTGTGTTCTGCCTCGGCCAGAATGACAAGCTGCTGCAGGAGATGATGCAAGACCCGCGGTTCAGGCATCCCAACATCCGGCTGCTGGGCTTCACCCGGGAGATTGACAAGCTGATGGAGGTGTCCGACCTGCTGGTCACCAAGCCGGGCGGCATGACCTGCAGCGAAGGCTTGGCCAAGGGCATTCCGATGCTCTTCCACTCTCCGCTGCCGGGCCAGGAAGAAGAGAACTGCCGGTACTTCACTGCCGCCGGACTGGGAGAGCCGATCAGCTCCCTCGATGTAGTTGACCGGTGGATGGAGCGGCTGCTGAATGATTACGGAAATGTCCGTGCGGCGCGCAAGGCCCATCTGGAGGCCATCTCCAGGTACAACCCGCTGCAAAGCGCCCAAAGCATTATTGATATGCTGGATAAACCGCGCGCAGAACATGGGGAGTAGAGAACCAGGTAAGAACGCAAAAGGCAGTCCGGTATGAATGAACCGAACTGCCTTTTGCTGTAATTGCAGGTAATGCAGCTTAGAGGCGGTACTTGTCCAGACGGGTGGCCTGATATTGCTTCAGCGCCTCGTCTCCGACAATTGCCTCGCAGCGGTGAATGTTCACGCCCCGTCCATAGAACTTGGTCTCGTATTCGGTCATTACATGCTCTTCGTTGATCACGCCGCCCTCATGCAGGTCAAGCGAAATATTCTTCATCTGCAGGCCATAGTCCGCAAAGGCATTAAGCGAGAATTCAAACAGACTGCGGGAATCCGTCTTCAAATGGATCTCACCGAGCGGACTGAGCAGTCCGCGGTATTTATCCAGAAAACGCGGATGCGTCAGACGGCGGCGGGCATGCTTGCTTTTCGGCCAGGGATCACTGAAGTTGAGATAGATCCGTTCCAGCTCCCCTGGAGCGAAAACTTCCTCCGCGTAATCGATATTGGCCAAGGCCACTCTCACGTTGGGCGGTGTCTCTTCTCCTGCGGGCTCCCATACATTCCGGGCCTTCTCGGCTGCGCGCCGCACCAGCTCGTCATACATATCCACGCCGATGAAATTAATCTCCGGGTATTTGAAGCTCATTTGACTGATAAACTGTCCCTTGCCCATTCCGAACTCCACATGAATCGGATGATCATTGCCGAACAATTCGGACCAGCGCCCCTTCAGGCTGCGTGGTTCCAGGATGACCAGATCGGTCTGCTCCTCAAGACTTTCACGTATTCCTTTTCTTCCGCGTAAACGCATAGGTACTCCTCCGCTTATCTCTTTATTGCCTTATCTGTGAATAGGATAAATGCCACTTGCAATATTGTGCCGAACTTACCGGCAAAAGTAAAGGGATTTCAGCAAAAGAAAAGGAACCTCCATCCCGCCCCTGTTGGACTGGTCGAAAGTTCCGTGCGTGTTGTATCTGTAATACCGGCCCGCCGTTCAGCGGACTGCCATTTATTTATCGAACTCGAAGGTCTTCTCGAACGCATTGCGGATCTTCCGCTGCGCTTCTGTCTTGATCTTGTGGTTGCCGTTGAATTCTACGCCTGTCAGGGCGAGAGCTTCATCGGGAGTCAGCTGCACATCAATCGAACCTTTGTTATCAGCAAATACCGTTGGAGAATTCATCGTTATCACCTCTAAGGTTTAGTATGGACCGTACGACACGAAATTATGAATTCAAGCATAAGATTGTGGTTGCTGCAGCGGCTTTTTTAACACTTTAAATATAACATAATGTGTAAGCATTTTCAAGCCGAATGGCGGTAATTCACAGCCTATTTTTAGTTTTTTTTCGGCGGATTTCCGGGAGGGATTGTTACGTTCATCACGGATTTTTGATACAATGGGAAGGTTAATGAAAGGAGCTGCACATGTCTAATCTTTTACAGGCCTCCTCTCCGCTTCTGTGGGGGGATAAACGGTTCCATACCTGGAACTACGAAATGCGCGGGCAGATGGATACCAAGGTGTTCAAGGTCATGCTCGATGCGGGCTTCACCTGTCCGAACCGTGACGATTCCATCGCCAAAGGAGGCTGTACATTCTGCAGTGCCAGAGGGTCAGGCGATTTCGCCGGAAGCCGCCGGGATGATCTCGTCACCCAGTTCAACCATATCCGCGACCGCCAGCATCAGAAATGGCCGAATGCCAAATATATCGGCTATTTCCAGGCCTATACCAATACGTATGCTCCTGTCGAGGAGCTAAGGGAATATTATGAAGTCATTTTGCAGCAGCCCGGGGTTGTCGGCCTCGCCATTGCCACCCGCCCCGACTGCCTGCCGGATGATGTAGTGGAGTATCTCGCGGAGCTGAACCAGCGCACCTATCTATGGGTGGAAATGGGGCTTCAGACCATTCATCAGTCCACTTCGGATCTGATTAACCGCGCGCATGATACCGCCTGCTATACTGAAGCTGTTGCGAAGCTCCGCCGTCACGGCATCCGGGTGTGTACCCATATCATTCACGGTCTTCCGCAGGAAACGCATGAGATGATGCTGGAGACTGTAGCTGCTGTAGCGAATATGGGGGTTCAGGGGATCAAAATCCACTTGCTTCATCTCATGCGCAAAACGCCGATGGTGAAGCAGTATGAAGCCGGGCTGCTGCGGTTCCTGGAGCAGGATGAATATGTGAAACTCATTGCCGACTCGCTGGAAATTCTGCCGCCGGACATGATCGTCCACCGCTTGACCGGCGATGCCCCGCGCGATGCTCTGATCGGCCCGATGTGGAGCCTCAAGAAGTGGGAAGTGCTGAATGCCATTGACCAGGAGCTGGTTGCCAGGGACACCTGGCAGGGTAAGTACTGGAGGAAGGGCTGATGGGCTTCCTGTCTGTCCTTAGCTTCGCCCATAAGCTGATCGCTGAGCGGCTCCCGCCCGGCGGACGGGCTATCGACGCCACCGTGGGAACCGGCGCCGACACCCTGTTCCTCGCCAAGGCGGCCGGGCCGCGCGGCGGGGTGTACGGGTTCGACATCCAGCCGCAGGCGCTGGCTCTTGCCGGCGAGCGCCTGCGGCTGGCCCGGGAGGAAGCGCCTGCTGCGCTGGCTCCCGTGACGCTGCTGCTGCAGAGCCATGCAGCCATGGCTGAAGCCGTTCCGCCCGCTTGGCGCGGAACGGTCTCGGCGGTGATGTTCAACCTCGGCTATCTGCCCGCAGGCGATGCCGATAAGACCATCATCACCGAGCCGCAGAGCACGCTGGCCGCGCTGGAGGCGGCGCTTGCGCTGCTCCGCCCGGGCGGGATCATCACGGCCGTGCTGTATCCCGGCCACGAAGGCGGCGGCCGCGAAGCCGCCGCTGTCGAAGCCTGGGCCGCCGGACTGGCCCAGCAGGACGCGCAGACTATCGTGTACCGGCAGCTTCAGCGCGAGTCTGCCCCTTATGTTGTAGCGGTAGAGAAGAAAAGAAGCTGAGCAGAGGTTGCAATCGCCCAGTTTTCGCAGCGATTGTATTTTCCCGGGACACCATCATCGGGTTGACAGCCCGGGACAAGACAAATCACCAATTCTATTATCAGGAAGGAAGATGTTGTAATGACGAAACCATATCCTCTGAAATTTCAGCCGGAATTCAAAGAACGTGTCTGGGGGGGCCGGGCGCTGGAGAAATTCGGCCTGGATCTGCCGGAAGGCCATATCGGCGAAGGCTGGATGATTGCCGATCATCCGAACGGCACCTCCTCAGTAGTCAACGGCGAGCTGGCCGGACAAGGCCTGGATGCCATCCGTGAGCAGTTCGGGCACGAGTGGTTCGGCAGCAAGGGCATCACGGAAGAAGGCGGAAGATTCCCGCTGCTGATCAAGCTGCTGGATTGCAATGACAACCTCTCCGTGCAGGTGCATCCTACGGATGATTATGCCGGACTCCCCAAGGGCGAGCTGGGCAAAACCGAAATGTGGTACGTGCTGGACGCCAAGCCAGGCGCCAAAATCATCTACGGCCTGAAGGAAGGCGTCACCCGCGAGATGCTGAAGGACGCGCTGGAAAACGGAACGGTTATGGACAGCCTGCAGGAAGTGACTGTAGCTGCCGGTGACTCCTTCTATATTCCTGCCGGGACTGTACACGCCTTGTGTGCAGGTGTCGTTGTAGCGGAGATCCAGCAGAACTCTGACACTACATACCGGATTTACGATTACGACCGTCCGGGTCTGGACGGGAAGCCGCGCGAGCTGCATATCGAGGATTCCCTGAATGTTACTGCCTATGAAGGCGCAGGCGCGACTTCGATGAAGACCGATGGTGCAGTGGCCGGTGAATGGCTGCAGATTGCCTCCTCCCCTTATTTTATCGTGGAAAAAGGTCTGGTGTCCGGCGAATGGCAGCTCACCACCACCGATGACAGCTTCACCATCCTGGTGATTTGCGAGGGCAGCGGCCACCTGATCTGGGAGGGCGGCTCCCAGCCATACGAAGCGGGCGAATGCTATCTGCTCCCTTCCAGCCTGGGCGCTTACAGCATTGAAGGACAATCTACCGTGCTGCGCTCTTATCTGCCTTAAGCAGACGGACTGTGTTTCACTTGGATCAGGGTAGCACCAGGTACTCTTTACGCTAGGAATGCTGAACTTCATTTTCAGGAGGACAGGCGATGACTGAGAACACTTTTTCCATGACTGATCCCTTAGATGTCAAAATCCATGTCTATGAATGGCTGCCGGAGGCGGGAACGGAGATTCGGGGGATTGTGCAGATTGCACATGGTATGTGTGAGACGGCTGCGCGGTATGCCCGGTTCGCCTCGGCGCTCACCGCAGCCGGTTATGCCGTATATGCCAATGACCACCGGGGACATGGCCTAACCGCCGGCAGAGTCAACCTGCTCGGTGACAGCGGGGAGAACGGCTTCTACTGGATGCGGCGCAATCTGCTGCAGCTTGCGGGAGTTGCCTGCTCCCGGCATGAGCATGCCCCTATCTACCTGTTCGCGCACAGCATGGGTTCGTTTCTGGCTCAGAAGCTCATGTGCGAAGAGGGGCATGAGATTTACAGCGGCTTCATCCTCAGCGGCACCAATGGTCCCCGGAGCATGCTGCGGCTGGCAGAATCCTTGTCGGCTATGCAGTTAAGGCTACAGGGCGACCATCACCGCAGTGTACTGCTGAATGGCATTGTTTTCGGCGCTTATAACCGGTCCTTCTCTCCGGTCCGCACAGCTTTTGACTGGCTCAGCAGTGATCCGGAGGAGGTAGATAAGTTCATTGCAGACCCGTACTGCGGGGCGATCTGCACCACCCGCTTCTTCCGGGACTTCTTCCATTTGCTGCGTGAGCTTCATACCAGGTCCACTCTTCAGCACCTATGCAGCGACAAGCCGGTCTACCTGTTTGCGGGCGAGAAGGACCCTGTGGGGATGAACGGTCAAGGGGTGATGCGTCTGGCTGAGTTATACCGGAAGCAGGGGCTTCAGGATGTAGAATGCAAGCTGTATCCGGGAGGAAGGCATGAGATGCTGAATGAGGTCAACCGGGACGAGGTCACGGCCGATGTGCTGGACTGGCTCGCCCGGCACCTGCCTGCCGAATCCATGCGGCTTCAGCCTACGGCGGATTAGCCTATTGATGCAGACGCACTTACTGGTCTGGTGCTGACGTTGGTCTGATGCTTACGGTGGTGTAACACAGTGCATACCTATGTCGCCACTGCACTTTGATCCGCAGGTATAGTACGACAAGAGAGGCACTCCGCCCGGACGGAGTGCCTCTCTTTCGATTATTTTGCCGTAGCAGCTGTATAGCGTCCTCTGCGGTAATATTTAACCGTAGCAGTTAGTTAAGCTCTGTGGTAATTCTCACCTTAGCTGTAACGTAAGGTCTGCCGCTGATCCTGCAGTAGCAATTGTTGTACTTTTTGCAGGATCTCCACCCTATCAGCACCGTCACAGTAGAAAATGTTGCACTTTTTGCATTATTTTTAACAAATTAACGCTCTTAGAAGCACCAGTTGTTGCATTCTGTGCAGGATTTCGCCATGTTGACGCTCCAGAAGCAGCGAATGTTGTAATTCATACACGATTTCCAGGCTTCTTCTTAAGCCTCATTTACCGCTTAAGCTCCACTTACCGCGCCAAAACCCAAATTATCACCTCAGGTATTAACAGTAACTCTACGAGGACCCTTTATTCACGCTCTAAATATCCTACCAGTCTCCCCGCTAAATCTTGCTTATACGCCGGAAGATCATACGAGGAATTATTGACTTTGATCTTGTGCATGTTTATGCGGTTATATATAATTTCTTCTAATTTCAGTCTGGCCTCAAGAACCTTCAGAGTTCCTTCTAAGCCCTCGTGCCCCTGTTTAAAGCCATACCCCTGTTTGGTGTAATATTCAATGAACCCCTCTGACCACTCCAGGGGTCTTTCGCGGACTGCTTTGCGGAAAGAATGCTCCAGATCGTCCTGTTCAATATAGATCAGCAGCGGATTCAATCCGGCCGTGATGGCCTCCAGCTCCAACGTGTAGCTTATAATGTCTTCCTCGGCTGCCCCATGCTTAATCATCCCCATTGTTACCGGGTTCTGGATAAAGCAGCAATCGAACACATACGTGTCCGCCCCCTGCAAGGCCTTTTCCGCGAACTGCCTCCATCTTGCTGTAATCAGCTCCCTGTTCTGCGCGAACGACAATTCATACACATCGTTCCGGGCAAAAATATCCGTCCCTTCCTTTGGAACCCGGGAACTGTGTTCATTTAGGATTTTCCGGTATTCCACCAGGTAATGGCTGTCATGAACAGTTGTCCGCGGACTTAATACATGCCTTGAATCGGCCCACATCCCCAACAGCTCATCGTACTCTGCCTTTGTAAGACAAGCGACACCATCATAATCCGCCGGATGATCCAAATTCCCCTCCAGGAATAGCTGAGCTTTAGTGCCCGACTCAGCAAGAATGTCATAAATCAGCTGCGCCGTGGTGGATTTCCCGAAGCCGGGTAAGCCCTCGATAAAAATCAATTTAGGTTGCATATAGTAGTTCCCCCATTCACGATTTAGGAGGATAAGCAGATAAGAAGCCATTGAGATGCGGTGTCCCGGCAACAAAAAAAGATACCCTAAGGTATCCGCAGAAGTCGGTCTATGAACCAAGCTCACCCTGCATACCCTGTAAGATTAAAGAAAGACATGCCTAATAGCATAGTGTTCTCCACTAATGCTGGCATTCTTCCGGTTAATTTATCCTTACAGAGTAATCCACATGATAAGGTATATGCTCCTTTAATTGCATCTCATCATTTAACGTAACACTTAATGGAGATAAATACAATGAAGTGTTTATAAAAGAAGTGTTTTTGAAAATAGCTTATATTTCAGAAGACTCCGGAGTTTTTGTATATTCGCTGATAGAAGCATGTGGTGTTTCCGCAGCCTCCCCTATCAAGGTACGAAAAGCCATGCCGTGTCCGGTAATGATCACCTTTTGGAACCCGAGATATTGGTCAATCACCTTCTCTACACGGTTCCTCAGCAGCTCCTTAGATTCCCAAATCCGGGTCTCCCCGGGAGGATAAGCTCCGCCGTCTATTCGCCCAAAAACGGTCAGAGTCTCACTGCCCCCAAGGGACCACTGTAAGCTCCGGCCACTTCGACTTCCATTTCTGCGTCTTCGCTTCGTAGATCTTCTCGCTGATCAGTGCTTTGTTGGGGCGTAGAATTAATTGAAACAAATCCTCCAGACCAAATGGGGCATAAATCTTCCATTCACCGTTCAGCTCAAGCCGTGCTCCCAGAGAAGTCACCGTGGTTGGCCAGCTATTAATTGCAGCTTCCAGCGATGTGTAGGGCTGGATCTCCACACCGAACTTCTGGGGGTACCACAAATGAACTCGGGCCTGATTCTTGAGATCGACCGGGATAGCAATATCCTTAAAAAGCTCCCTGCCCTTCGCAACCATCGCATCCTCAGCAGCATAACTCAAATCGGCCGCATCATAATAAATAATATCGATGTCACTAATTCCGTACCCCGGCGCACGCCCGGTAAGCTCATTCCACACCGTTTGCACCAAGCATCCTGCACCTATGTAGTAAGAGAACGGGGCCAAGCCTTGGGCACGCTTAAAAATATCCATTAGCAGTGTATTGCGGGTGAATAGCTCCGTAAGACGGTTATACATTTCATCGCAACTATCCATCGCCCAAATCCCCCACACTCCCGCCAGACAGCCCATATTGCAAAATCAGCTGTGTTCCCTTGCTACCACTGCGCCGCAGGCCGTGATCCTGAAATCCGGCGCGGAGATAGAGCTGACTAGCGGCGGTATTGCGTTCATTCACAGCCAGAACAATCTGCCGGGCTTCAGGGTAATGGCGGCGGACGAAGTCCGGCAACAGTGCCATCGCTGCTTTGGCGAACCCGCGGCCCTGGCTGGCGCAGTCCATCAGGAAGGCCCGGAGAAGAACTGCTCCCTCGTAGTCCTGGTAGAAATTCGAGATACCTTCACCAGTATGTAGGATGAAGAAGCCCACCGCATGTTCATCGTGAGCAATAACCACTCCGGCTTTACCGGCATCCTCCTTGAGGTCCTGAAGTGTCTCCTCCGGCAGTCCGGTGAACTGTTCCTGCTCCGCCGGAAGCTTAAAGCCAAGTAACTGGTCCTTGAATTGCTCCCCGTGCTCGTCTCCGTACCTAAACAATGATATGTGCTGCTCCTGTCTCAACTGTATGCCCCCCATAGGTAACCGACTCCCGCTCATGCTCCCTTGCGGCCGCTTCGCCGAATGTGGTCGGTTTTTCGATTACATTTGGCTCACGTGCCCACACAGCGCCGAATGTGATCGGTTTTTCGATTACATTTCGACCACGGGCCCACTCAGCGCCAAATATGGTCGGTTTTTCGATTACATTTGGCCCACGTGGGCACGCAACGCCGAATGTGGTCGGTTTTTCGATTACATTTGGCTCACTCGCACACGCAACGCCGAATGTGGTCGGTTTTTCGATTACATTTGGCCCACGTGGGCACGCAACGCCGAATGTGGTCGGTTTTTCGATTACACTTGGTTCACGCGCCCACGGAACGCCGGATGTGTTCGGTTTTTCGCATACATCCGCATCGGCAGGCAGGTGTCCAGTGTAGTCAGGGGCATTCCCCTACAAAGGCAGCGTATAATACTGCGCCCGCTGGCTCTCGTCCTGCTGATACAGGACGACCAGCAGCGTGCGGCCATCGCTTGCCCCGGGGTGCGGACCAGGCAGGGCCACCCCGCTCCCGGCGGCGACCGCCGTTGCAGCCGCCCGGCCTTCACTCCCGCCTCCCCCGGCAACCGCCGGAGGCAATACTTCGGCCTTGATTGCGGCAACTGCTTCACCTTCGCCAGCGGCTCCAACCGCCGCCTCAGCGCCAAGCTCCCCGTCATAGCGCAGCCCGCTGATCGATTCCAGCACCGGATCGAGCCGGAACGGCAGCTCGTCGAGCACGATGAACTTCTGGAGCTCCCGCTCGCTAAGTCCGGCCTCCGCCAGCTTGGCCGAGATTAGCTCCGGCTGACTGGCGATCTGCTTCAGGTGCTTCGCCCACTCCGCTTTATCAAGCACATCGTCCCACCAGATCTTGCGGGGCTTGTACTTGTGGGCGAGGAAGTAGTCCAGCTTCATCAGGCCGGTGACTATGTCCATAGAGGCCGTGCCCCGGTCCGTCAGGAAGTCATGCAGCCGGGTGAACAGATCCTCCAGCTGATGCCCGATCTTCTGCCAGCCCCGCTCTTCCCAGTAGTCACCGAACTCCTGGAAGAAGTCGAACGGAGACGGGAAGACATGGCGGATCAGGTACTTGACCGAATGAGCCAGCCGCTGGCTGTTCCAGTACTTCTCCAGCACATCCTCCAGCCGCTTGAGCCGGATAATATCGGCGAACGGCATCACATGGCTGCTGAGAATTTCGTATGGCGCATGCTCCATATACGTATAGTCATATTTGGCGGCCTGGGCGCGCAGCCCGGTGCCGCGCAGCATTTTGAGGAACCCTAATTGTAGCTCCTCCGGCTCCATGGCAAAGACGTCATTGAAGGTCTTGCGGAAGGTGTCGTAATCCTCCATTGGCAATCCGGCGATCAGATCGAGATGCTGGTCGATGTTGCCGCTGGCCTTGATCTTCATCACAGTGCGCGACAGCTTGGTGAAGTTCTGGCGGCGCTTGACCAGCTCATTGGTCTCGTCATTCGTCGACTGGACGCCGATCTCGAAGCGGAAGACGCCCGGAGGGGCGTTCTGCGCCAGGAAATCCAGCACCTCGGGACGCATAATATCAGCGGTAATCTCGAACTGGAACACGCAGCCCTGATGATTATCGATCAGGAACTGGAACATCTCCATCGCATAATTGCGGTTGATATTGAACGTGCGGTCCAGGAACTTGATCACCTTGGCCCCGCCCTCAATCAGATAGAGCAGATCGGACTTCACCCGTTCGATATCATAATAACGCACGCCCACCTCAATGCTGGACAGGCAGAATTGGCAGTTGAAGGGACAGCCCCGGCTCGTCTCAAAATACACGATACGCTTGCTAAGCTCCGGCAGATCCTCCGCGAAGCGGTGCGGGGTCGGCAGGGTGTTAAGATCGCTTTTGGGACGGGGAGGATTGACGATCAGCTCTTCCCCCTTGCGGTAAGCCGCACCGTATACGAAATGGTACTTATGTTCATCCCGGATCTCCTGCAGCAGATGGTGGAAGGTCTCTTCTCCGTCACCGTTCACGACAAAGTCCACTCCGGCCTCCCGCTTCATCCAGTAGAGCGGCTCATAGGATACCTCCGGCCCGCCCAGCACAATCTTGACCTCCGGCATGACCTGCTTGAGAATACCGACCAGCTTGATGGTCTCCTCGATGTTCCAGATGTAACAGGAGAAGCCAATCACATCCGGCTGCTTCTGAAAAAGGTCAGACACGATGTTCATCGCGGGATCTTTGATGGTATATTCCGCCAAAAGGATATCCTTGAACTCATGCTCGCTATACGCCTTCAGCAGCCGGATCGCAAGCGACGTATGAATATATTTGGCATTTAATGTGGCCAGGATGATTCTCATGCCTTATAACCTTCTTTACATGTCATTTTGAAAAAACTCCAGGAAGGCCTTGCCGTACTTCCGGTACTTCACTTCACCGACACCCTTCACCCTCAGCATCTCCGATTCCGTCTGCGGACAGACAACGCTCATCTCGCGCAGCGTCGCATCATTGAAAATGATGTACGACGGCACATGCTCGCGCCCCGCCAGCTCGCGGCGGATCAGACGCAGCTGCTCGAACACCGTCTCGTTGACCGCAGACGGCGAAGTATCGCGCGAGCGGCTGCGGTCCCGCGTGCCGGAGGTGACCAGCGTGCGGGCCACGCGCTGATGCACCTGGCGCTGGCCGCGCAGCACCTCGGCTGCCAGCGGCTGCAGCCGGACCACCGGATACTGGCCTTCGGACAAGGCCAGATATCCTTCCGAGATCAGCATATTGATGATCTCGGTAATCTCCTTCTCGCTGCGGCTGGACATAGCGCCGTGAGTCGGCAGCTTCTCGAACCCGTATTGCAGCACCTTCTGGTTACGTGAGCCCTTCAGCACGGATGAGACCAGCGCCACGCCATAACGCTCCCGCATCCGGTGGATGCAGGAGAAGATCTTCTGCGCTTCAACGGTGATATCGACCAGTTCACGCTCGTCGGTACAGGAGCTGCAAATCCCGCAGTGATCATCGTCATGACTCTCGCCGAAATAGTCGAGCTGCGCACTGCGCAGGCAGCGGGTGGTATAGCAGTATTCAATCATCTGCTGGAGCTTGCGGTATTCGTTGGCTTTACGTTCCGGGTCCTGCGGGTTCTGCTCAATCAGGAATTTCTGGGTCATGATATCCTGCGCACTGAACAGGAGGATACAATCGCTCGGCTCCCCGTCACGCCCGGCACGTCCCGCCTCTTGAACATAAGCTTCCATGTTCTTCGGCATATTGTAATGGATGACATAACGCACGTTAGACTTGTCGATCCCCATCCCGAAGGCATTCGTGGCGACCATGACGCGGATATCGTCATAGAGGAAGCCTTCCTGGCTGTCCGCCCGCTCCTGGTCGTTCATTCCGGCATGATAGCGCCCGGCGGTGATTCCTGCGGCCTGGAGGCGCTGATAGAGATCATCCACCTCCTTGCGGGTGGCGGCATACACGATGCCCGGCTGATGGGCATGCTGAGCCGCGTAATCCAGCACGAACTCGCGCTTGTTCTCTCCGCGCAGCACGGACATCGCCAGATTGTCGCGGCCAAGTCCGGTCATGAAGACGCCCGGCTCGCGCAGGCGCAGCAGCCGGACCATATCCTCCATGACCTCCGGGGTAGCTGTAGCGGTGAAGGCCGCCAGAATCGGACGCTGCGGCAGCTGCTCCACGAACGGGGACACTGCCAGATAACTGGTGCGGAAGTCATGGCCCCACTGCGAGACGCAGTGCGCCTCATCCACAGCTACGCAGGAGATGTTCAGTCCCGCCATCTCCAGGCGGAACCAGTCCAGCTCCAGACGCTCGGGAGCTACATAGAGCAGCTTCAAGTCGCCGCGGCGGGCCGCACGGATGCGCTCATTCACTTCCTTGCCGCTCAGGGTGCTGTTGATATAAGCAGCCGGAATCCCTGCCGTCGTAAGAGCATCCACCTGATCCTTCATCAGGGAGATCAGCGGTGAGACGACCAGGGTAAGCCCCGGCTGCAGCAGCGCCGGAACCTGATAGCAGATGGACTTACCGCCTCCGGTAGGCAGAATGCCCAGCGTATCGCGGCCTTCCAGCAGATTGTTCACAATTTTTTTCTGGCCGTCCCGGAAATCGGGATAACCGTAATATTTTTGCAGCTCGGCCTGGGCCTGCTCCATTAATGATCCTTGCATCTCCATATCTCTTCAAACTCCTTAAGGCTTTCTACCTTTTAGTTTACCGGGCAACCGGCTGCCAAGCAACCGCCTGAAGCAGATATCATAGCACTCCTTCCGGGCCTTACACATAGAAATTACATAAAAACCGTACGATCAAGCAACACTTTATATAGATTCATCCATCTGCCCTATGAAGGAGGTCGCCCGTTTGCAAGACTGGAAAGATAAATATGCCTCCTACATAGATAAGCAACAGTCTTCTTCTTCAGAGCAGAAGCCTGCTAGCGGCAGCAGGCTGAGCGGCAGCAGGCTGACAGGAGAGCTGAAGACCGATCTGCCGGAGCTTCAGGCGAGGCTCGGAGAGAACGGCGACCTGGTCGTACGCGACTTCCTGCTCTTCGGGGCTTATCCTGCTGCAATGCTCTTCTTCTCCTCACTCGTGAATATGGAGCAGGTGCGCGAGCATGTGCTGAAACCGTTAATGGCACCGCCTCCAGGGCAGTCTGAGGTCCCGGAGGATACGGGCGGAATGATTCATTATATCTGGAGTACAGCTGTCCAGGTCACTCAAGGCACCACGACTGCCGATCTGTCCGCACTCCCCCAAGCCGCCGTGAAGGGCGACCTGATTCTGCTGATCGACGGGATTCCAGAGGCGCTTCGCATGGAAATGCGCCAGATTGAGATGCGCGGGGTCGAGCAGCCGCAGACGGAGCAGGTCATCCGCGGGCCGCGTGAAGGCTATGTGGAGAAGCTGGAGAACAACCTCTCCCTGCTGCGTTACCGGCTGCAGAGCACGGACTTCCGCATTGAGATCAGCCCGCTCGGAGAGCGCACCCAGTCAAGGGTGGCTCTATGTTACATTGACAGTGTCACTGACAGCAGTCTGGTCGCTGAAGTCATGCGCCGAGTCTCGCTGATTCATACGGACGGCATCCTCGATGCCGGATACATCGAGCAGTTCATCGAAGACCAGCCGCTGTCCCCCTTCCCTCAGGTTCAGAGCACCGAGCGGCCGGACAAAACTGTGGCCGCCCTTCTGGAAGGACGGGTCGCCATTCTTGTGGATGGCTCCCCGTTTGCCCTGATTGTTCCCGCCCTCTTCAACCAGTTCTTCCAGACGGTGGATGACTATACGGAACGCTTCATTATGGGCAGCCTGATCCGGATCATCCGGCTGATTGCTTTGGCCTGCTCGCTGTTTTTCCCGGCGTTGTATGTGTCTGTCATCTCGTACAACCCCGAACTGCTGCCTACAGATTTCGCTGTGGCGATCTCGGGCGGCCGGGCGGGTGTGCCGTTTCCGGCTGTGCTGGAGGTGCTGATTATGGAGGTATCCATGGAGGTGCTGCGGGAAGCGACGATCCGGCTGCCGCAGATGATCGGCGGGGCATTATCTATTGTAGGCGTCCTCGTCATCGGACAGGCTGCAGTGGGCGCAGGACTCGCCAGCCCGATCACGGTTGTCATTGTGGCTCTGACGACGATCGGCTCGTTCGCCACCCCCGCCTACAATGCAGCGATCGCCCTGCGTATGCTGCGGTTTCCGCTGATCCTTCTGGCCGGTATGTTCGGCCTCTACGGGGTTATGATTGGTACGATTCTGATTCTGAATCATCTGCTCTACCTGGAGTCCTTCGGAGTTCCCTATATGTCCCCCTACATCCCCGGTAAGTGGCGTGATCTGAAGGATACGCTGGTGCGGGTGCCGCTCTGGTGGATGCGCCGCCGCCCCAGCTTCCTGCATGCCCGGGATACGGACAGACTGCCCCGCAGCGTGCCAACCGCAGAGATTGACCAGATTCTCAGGCAGGGAGATGAGACCGATGAATAATCCGCGCCAGATTACGAGTCTGCGCGCAGCAGCCGTGATCAGCAGCACCATTATCGGAGTGGGCATCCTCAGCTTTCCGCGCTATATGACCGAAGCAGGCAACAGCAGCGCTCCCCTTGTTGCATTCTGCGGCGTACTGTTCTCCTTCATCAGTTACTGGCTGCTGGCCTCTCTCTGCCAGCGGTTTCCGCAGGAGACCCTGTTCGTGTTCAGCCGCCGCCTGATTGGACGCCCGCTTGCTGCTATTTTCACTGTGGTGATTATGCTGCTGTTCATTGTACTCACCGGCCTCACTGTACGCCAGTTCGGGGATGTCGCCACAACTGTGCTGTACAAAAAAACACCGATCGAAGCAACCATCTTCCTGATGCTGCTCATCAGTCTCCTGTCCTCCAGGCGCAACGTTGTGAAGTTCTCCTATATCCACTTCTTCTATCTGCCGCTGATTGTCGGCTCTATTCTGGCCACCATTCTGCTCTCGCTCAAAAATGTGGATATGCTCAATCTGCAGCCTGTCCTGATGGCTCCCGGCCTCCAGTTCTGGAAAGGGGCGCGGGAGGCCACCTATCTGTTCCAAAGCTCCTTCGTCATCGTGCTGCTGATTCCATTCATGGAGAAGCCTGGGCATGCCCTCCGCGCGGGGGCCTGGGCCATCTTCCTGTCGGGTGCAATCTACGTGCTGATCGTCATTGCTTCTGTAGGGATATTCGGTGCCGAGGAGACCAAGCTGCTGATCTACCCTACTCTGGAGATGGCTCGTTCGGCGGCCTTTGGAGAGGGGTTCCTGGAGCGGCTGGATGCTATCTTCATTATTATCTGGGTCATCTCTGTCTACACGACGATCTACACTACTTATTACATATCTGCCTATCTGCTGCACAAGCTGCTGCGATTCCGCGACCAGCGGACGGCCTCCACGGTCCTGCTGCCGGTGATGTTCATCCTGGCCATGCTGCCCTCAAATGTGTTCGAATCTTACCGATGGGCCCTTCATCTGGGCAATGCCGGCATGATGCTGATGTTCGGCTATCCGCTGCTGTTATGGACAGTCTATCTGCTCAGACGCCACAAGAAGAAGGTGACCTCATGAAAATACAGCTTCCGCGCACGCTCGCCCTGCTCCTCCTGCTCACTATAGCCGCCCCGCTGCTCAGCGGATGCTGGGATCAGGTGGAGATTGAGGACCGCGCGCTGGTTCTCGGCCTATCCATTGACAAGATCCCTGCAGACGATACGCAAAAAGAAGACCGGGTCACTCACATCCATGATAACTCTCTGCCTACGGAGATGATCAGTGTCACCGCTCAGATTGCCGTCCCGGGCAGAGTCCCGCTGGGCCCCGGCACCGGCGGCAGCGCAGGGGAAGGCAAAACCAGTCCCGTCTGGGTAGTCAGCGTGCGCGGCATCTCCCTCGACGATGCCATGAATAATCTGCAGCAGCAGATAGCCGACCCGCGTTATCTGGTTCACCTGCGGATCATCATCATCAGCGAGGAGATTGCCCGGGACAGTCTCGCCGAGCTGAATGATTATCTGCGGCGCAACCCGGAAATCCGGCGCAGAACCTGGCTGCTCGTCTCCGAGGGCCGCGCGTCCGCCTTCATGGATGTGAACCCGCCGCTGCAGCGTGTGCCTACTCTTTATATTTTGTCCATGATGGAGAAGTCCGTCTCCTCCGGCAAATTCCCCCGGGATTATATCGGCACCTTCTGGTCAGCCGACTCCAGGTGGGGACAAAGCGCTTATCTGCCTTATGTGGCACTTCGCAACAAGGATAATATTCTGATCAAAGGGCTGGCTTATTTCAGCCGCGGCAAGATGGTCAGCAAGACTGCCCCTATAGAGATCGGCGGGTTCATGGCGATGCAGGGGATGGACCCCGGCGGCTATTCCACTCTGCTCCGTACGCAGGAGCTAGGGATTGTCATGACCAAGATCAATGAACGCTTCACCCGCACCCGGAGCTATATCAAGGACGGCAAGCCCTATTTGTCCTATGAGATCTTCCTGGAGGGGGATTTGGACGAGCATTACAGCAGTGACATTCCTGTCAATTCCCCACAGAAGCTGCATGAGATCGAGCGGGATTTCGAGCAGCAGATCCAGACGGTGCTGACCGGACTGGTGAAGCAGACCCAGCAGGACCACTCCGATATTTTTGGCATGGGCGAACAGATCCGAAGCCATCATCCCGCCTACTGGAGGAAGCATATCCACGGCAAAAACGACTGGGAGAGCCTGTACAGCAGTGTTGGTGTAGATATCAGACTGACCCTGCATATCCGCAGAGTGGGCCTCAAGCATGATTAAGCGCCAGCCCGTGCAGGTAACCGCCTATGGAGGAGGAAGCGTATGATCCGATTGCTGGGAAGCCTTGCCGGGATGCTGTTCTTCTCGGCCATGCTTCTGCTGGTTGTAGATATCCGAATTTACAGTAACCGGGGCTGGCTCCGGGAGAAAAAGTACGCAAAGATCATAGCCTGGAGCTATATCCTGCTCTCCCTGATAATCTGTATCGGCCTGCTCCTCTATATCTAGTGCCCCACGTCCCTTCGTAGTATTTCTTCACGGCCCATGGTATATTGAGGAGTAACCTATTAAAGGACGGAGAATGCGGTCATGAATACAAGAAGAACCAGAAATCAGGGGAACAGAACCTCTAACCATAAACAGGGCGCTAGATCCGGAGCCCCGGCCAAGCCGGCAGCTGCACCCAAATCCTATACGGTAGCCGAGCCTGCGGAGCTGCTTGCTTTTCTGCTGAAGACGATTACGAACAAGGGGCGCAACTCGATCAAATCCATGCTCTCCCGCGGACAGGTTGCGGTGAACGGCAAGCCGGTGACGAAGCATAACCATCCGCTCCATCCCGGCCAGACCGTGACGATTGACCATGAGAAGCCTGCCGAAACCAAGGAGATGCTCGGACTGACCATTGTCCATGAGGATGACGATATTATCGTGATCCAGAAGGATGCGGGGCTCTTGTCCATCGCTACCGGTGAAGATAATGAATTGACGGCTTACCGCCAGCTGATGGAGCATGTCCGCCTGAGCAACCCGAAGAACCGCGTCTATGTGGTGCACCGGCTGGACCGTGATACCTCGGGTGTCATGATGTTTGCCCGCAGCGAGGCGATTCAGCAGCAGCTCCAGAACAGCTGGAAGGAGACCGTCAAGGAACGCTCCTACGTGGCTCTGGTGGAAGGCGCCGTTAAGAGATCCGAAGGCACGATCAGCTCCTGGCTGAAGGAGACCTCCACACTGAAGATGTACTCCAGTCCGCATGAGGGAGACGGGCTGCACGCCGTAACCCGCTATAAGCTGATCCAGGCGAACCGCCACTTCTCCCTGCTGGAGGTGCACTTAGAGACCGGACGGAAGAATCAGATCCGTGTCCACATGTCCGACATCGGACATCCGATTGCCGGGGACAAGAAGTACGGCGCTGAGACCAAGGCGGTCGGCCGCCTCGGCCTGCATGCCCGCGTGCTCTCGTTCGTCCATCCGACCACAGGTGAAATTCTAACGTTTGAGAGCGCGATTCCGAAGAGTTTTCTGAAATACACGGCACCGGCACCTACGAACTAATTCCTAAGCTGTGAGTGCCAACAGCAAATCATAATATATTATAGAGAAACGATAGAAGGTGCCGCTCTTGTTCCACCCTACTGTTTTTGACAATATCAAAATCGCCCTGGAGAACCAGATCTACGACTACGATAATCTGGATGGGGTTCTAGTTGTAACTGACCGGTCCGATCTGCTCAATCTCGCGCTGATGTCGCGTGAATTCAGCCTCGCGTTCAAGCTGACCGGAGGCCTGAATGTGACGTCCGAGATTCTGCTCCAGTCCACAGTGAAGGACCTCAGCGATGAGATTCTGGAGACGCCGGGCAGCGATCCGGGATGCAGTCTTTTCTTACGCTTTTATATGGAGATAGAAGATGTGAATGTGCAGTGCCCGGCCATTGAAGAGATTCTGACCCGAATCTGGGGACCCGAATTCCAGCCTGTGCAATCGCTCAGCTTCCGCTATGGACAGACAGACGATACGTACAATAACTGTGTTGAACTGCAATTCAAACGGCAAATTACCGAAGAGCAAATGGAAGACCTTCCGAACCTCCTGAAGTTCATGCTGCAGAGCGCAGAGGAACTGGAAGAGGTATAACGCTATACATGGGGTGAGCTGATAATGAATTTCCTGCCTCCTGCCCGGACGGGCCGCTGGCTGGCATGGTCTGCCGGTTACGCGCTGCTGCTGTGGCTATCGCTGATTCTGCACCGGTATATGTGGTTAGGTGAGCCTTTCAACCTTATTCTTGCCCTACGCTGGGCCATCCTTGCCCTTGTCATCTCCGGTATAGTCAACGGGTTCGGCTGGTTGGGTGCACAGCTTGTGTGGATTTTCTCAACCGCTGGAACTGTGGCGGGGCTCTTCCTGATGTACCTGTACACTTACCGTGAGATGTCGGGCTTCGAGGATCTTGCGGGCTTTCTTTCCTTCGGCCTGTTTACAGCAGGCGGCTTCGCTCTGGGTCTGATCGCCGAGGGCGGCCGGCTGCTGATACACTATTGGCGCACACGCTGATTCCTGTTAGGAGCTGATGACCCTTATGTCCAATTCCCTGCTGACCAAAAATGCGCTCGCCCGCTCGCTCAAAGACCTGATGGAGGAGCTTCCGCTGAACAAAATCTCCGTCCGTCATCTGGTCGAGGATTGCGGCGTGAACCGGCAGACCTTTTATTATCATTTTCAGGATATCTATGATCTGCTGGGCTGGATCTACAGGACGGAGGCTGTCGAGAGCATTGCCCAGTACCGCAGCTACAGCACCTGGACAGACGGTTTCTACCGGATATTCTGCTATATCGGGAACAATAAGGCGTTCTGCAGCAATACCTTGGACTCCCTCGGACGGAGGCATCTGGACGCGTATCTGTATGAGGTGACGAATGATCTCGTTATGGGCGTCATCAACGAACTGGCCGCGGGGCTGGATGTCGGGACGCCGGATAAGCAGTTCATCGCCAACTTTTACACGCTGGCCTTCACCGGACTGGTCATTCAGTGGATGCAGGACGGGATGAAGGAGCCGCCGGAGCAGATGATCGGGAAGCTGAGCGTCCTGATAGAAGGGAACTTTCTGAAGGCGCTGCATAAATATGAGAACATTGTGTCGTAACCTTAGAGGCTGCGGCTTTTTTTCCGCTCAAAAACGTTACACTTTGTTCCATATGTCCAAATTTTATACAGATCAAGCGCTTTGATGATACCCTCCAGGGCGGGACTGGATTACACTCGGTTCAGGTCTAGTATTCAAGCAAATCTATGGAGGCGGTAATCAGTGAAAAAAGAGTACGGTAACGAGCAGGTATATTTCGTAGGCGGTGGCATTGCATCCCTTGCGGGTGCGGCCTATCTGGTCAGAGACTGCGGTTTTCCCGGACAGAACATTCACATTATTGAAGAAATGAAGATCCTTGGCGGCAGCAATGACGGTGCCGGCGATGCAGAGCATGGATATGTCATTCGCGGCGGCCGGATGCTGAACGATGAGACCTATGAGAACCTGTGGGAGCTATTAAGTACCATTCCGTCCATTGATCAACCGGGGCTGACGCTGCGGGAAGAAATCATTCAATTCGACGAATCCAATCCGACCCGCGGCCAGGCCCGGCTGATCAACAGCAAGGGTGAGGTTCTGGACGTCACCTCAATGGGCTTCGATATGGCAGACCGCCTGGCCATGGGCAAGCTGATCATGACGCCGGAGCCAGCCATGGGCACCTTGCGGATTAACGACTGGTTCGGACCACATTTCTTCACAACGAACTTCTGGTACATGTGGGCGACCACTTTTGCCTTCCAGCCTTGGCATAGTGCAGTTGAGTTCAAGCGGTATATGCTCCGCTTCATGCACGAGTTCCCTAGAATTCAAACCCTTGAAGGCGTAACCCGGACCCCATATAACCAATATGATTCCATTATTCTGCCGCTGCATCAATATCTGGAGCCGCTGGGCGTAGATTTCACCTTGAAATGTACAGTAACCGATCTGGAATTCAAAGATGGCGACGGCATTACTGTGACAGCGATGAAGGTCGTCCGCGATGGCGTGGAGGACACGATCCAGGTTCATGAAGGCGACCGGGTCATTGTGACGAACGGCTCGATGACCGAAGGCTCCAGCCTCGGATCGATGACCTCCGCTCCCAGGATGAACGGTAAGGGCAGCTCATGGAAGCTGTGGGAGACAATCGCCGCGAAGAAGCCGGGTCTCGGCAATCCTTCTTCCTTCGACGATCATGTGGACGAATCCAAATGGGAATCCTTCACGGTGACCTTCCAGGACTCGAAGTTCTTCGACCTGATGGAGAAGTTCACCCGCAACCGGGCCGGTACCGGCGCACTTGTAACGTTCAAGGATTCCAGTTGGTTCATGTCGGTCGTGCTGGCGTTCCAGCCGCATTTCCGCAACCAGCCGGAGCATGTCAGAGTCTTCTGGGGATATGGCCTGTACCCGGACAAGGTCGGCGATTATGTACACAAAAAAATGTGCGACTGTACCGGCGAGGAGATTTTGGAGGAGCTGATCGGACATCTGCACTTCGAGGCGCACAAGGAAGAGATCATGGCTACCGCCAACTGTATTCCTTGCATGATGCCGTATATCACCTCCCAGTTCATGCCGCGCCTGAACAGCGACCGGCCGCAGGTGGTGCCTGAAGGCTCCACCAACCTGGCCTTTATCGGCCAATACTGCGAGATCCCGGACGATATCGTTTTCACAGAAGAGTATTCAGTCCGTGCCGCCCGCATCGCCGTCTACACCCTGTTCGGCCTGAACCGTCCGGTGGAGCCGATCAATGCGTACCAGAACGATGTCCGCACACTGTTCTCCAGTCTGGTGACCTCGTTCCGGTAACGGAATGATTCGGTTTCCCGCTCCAGGCCAGTGGTCACTGTAAGCAAGTGGAAACGGCTTTGCCGTCCTTTTAAAGGACGGTACCGTTTCAGCGAGAAATAGAAGGATAATTTATCGTGTGCAACATATAAATTCTTATATTTGAACAAAAACCCCCGCTGCATGAATTTCATGCGGCGGGGGTTTGGTGCGTCCATTTGATGCAAACTTGCCAGGAAGGGCCAGTGGCGGCAGGAATGCCGTACTTTTAGCCTGTTTCGATCAGGGTGTAGCCGCCTGACTGGATGGAGCACGCTTATGCGGACTCCAGTGCGCTTATTTGTTCCAAATCATCTTTTACGGCAGCGCTACGGACTCCAGTGCGCTTAAGTGCCGAATATCCTGCAATTTCGCTTCCAAAATCTCCGCATAACGTCCTCTGAGTCCGCCGCGCCGCTCCAAATGGCCTTTTGGCGCAAATAGCGGAACTATAGTCCGTAACCAGAATGAATCGTACGTCCCGTCCAGGCACAGCTTGCTGCAACGCTTATCTCATACCTGCCACTGATCCTAATCAGATGCTGCAGGAACCGTCATCGCAGCCGTCAGCAGACGGTGCAGCCCCGGACTTCGGCTGGCCGACCACCTGAAGCTCTGGACCCTTCTGTTCCTCCGCCCATACCGTGTCCAGCACCTCAGTAAAGACCGGACCCGGCTGTGCGCCAGATACGGCGTACTTATTATTGAAGACGAAGAAGGGAACGCCAGTGATGTTCAGCTGCCGGGCAGCTTCAATGTCAGCCTGGACCCGGTCGCCGTAAGCCTCACTGTCGAGCACCGCAGTAACTTCAGCCTGATCCAGTCCGGCCTCCGCAGCCAGCTCAGCCAGCACTTTACGGTCACCTACATTCAGTGTATCGGTGAAATAAGCACGCAGCAGCCGTTCGGTCATCTGCGGAGCCTTGCCCTGAGTAGCGGCATAGTGGCTCAAGCGGTGAGCGTCAAAGGTATTCGTGGACTGAATCGTATCGAAATTGAACTCCAGACCCACACCCTGCGCCTGCTCGGCCAGCTGTGCGTTCATCTCCTTGGCCTTGTCACGGGTCATGCCGTATTTACCGGCCAGCAGCTCATGGATATCTCTCGTCTCATCGGTGCGTGCATTCGGGTCCAGCTGGAAGCTGCGGAACACGACCTCCACCTGGTCACGGCCCGGGAATTGGCTCAGCGCGTGCTCCAGCCGTCTTTTGCCGATATAGCAGAACGGGCAGGCATAATCAGACCATATATCTATTCTCATGGGAATTCCTCCTGAATGGTAATGGTATTGGTATTGCATTTCACTTACTATTATATAGTTGAAAACCGAAAATTACAAACAAACTTTCTGAACGGCCCCTTCCCATTGAATGTCCCATACATTCTCTTCCCTGCTGGCTTCCGGGAGAAAAGTAAACGAAAGAGGTATATACGTACGCCCGGCCGGGCAGGTAAAATTAGAGCAACATCTCTAATTCAAAGCGGACGGTCTATGGCGTCCCGAAAGGAGTCAGCGGCATGCATGACCTGTCTATAGTCATTCCCACACGTAACCGGATCAGCGATCTGACCCTCTGCATTGAGTCCATCGGCGCGCAAAGCGGGCTGGAGAATGTCTCCATCGAACTGCTGATCGTGGACGACGGTGAGATCGAAGAACCGGTGCTGGAGTATTTCCGTGAGGTGCTCGGGCGTCTTCCGGATGCCAGCCTGCGCTATTACCGCAAAACCAAGCCCGGCGTCTGGCTCTCCCGCTATGAGGCCCTCGGGCTCATCGACGGGGAGATTCTGCTCAGCTTCGATGACGATGCGGAGCTGGACGATCCGCTCTATATCCGCCGGTTGCTCGACACCTACGCCTCAGATCCGTCCATTGCCGGAGTCGGCGGAATCGCCAAGGGTCTCTCCAGCAGCAAATCGGGCAAGCTGCTCGGCAGGCTCACCTGTCAAATGTCGGCTTCGCCAGGCAGACTGTCGGCCAGCACACTGGCCGGGTCTCTTCTCTTATGGGGGGAGACCGAGAATATTTTTGAGACGGATTTCTTCCATGGCTGCAACATGTCCTTCCGCAGCTCGGCGCTGCGGGATATGAAGCCGTACCCCTGGATGACCAGCTATGCAGTAGCGGACGATATCTATATGTGCCATCTGGCGAGCAGATACGGCAAGCTCGTGATTAACCCGGAGCTGAAAATCATGCATCATGAATCGCCCAGCTCTCGCGACAAGGCAGGCCGGGTCGCCCGGGCGACCGCAGTCAACCATTATTATCTGCTGAATCTGCGCAAAGCACCCGTGAAGAATTATGCAGCTCTGCTCTGGACCTTGTCTTACCTCGCCGTCAAGTCTACGCTCAAGCGGAACTTCAATGCCGTCTCCGGCTACGCCAGTGGCATCCTCTTCATCCTCAACCCCCGCAAGAACAAGTACAGGGAATTCATGTTGGATTAGGTACAGCATTCCGCGAAGAACCGCTAGTGCGCACAGAACCAAACAGTTTAAGGATGCTGGGGGCCCTGTGCCCCATACATCCGGTTCATACACCCTCTGGTCAGTACATTAGAAAAAAGGTGCCACAGGCGGCTGCTTCAATGCGGCCTCTGTGGCACCCTTATATTATTCTTAAGCCGTATAGCCAAAGCCCAGGATCGTGAAGCTCTTGTCCTGATCCTCCGGCGCCATCCGGATCTCCACCACATGCTCCCCGCTCTGCTCATTGTTGTATAGAATCACAGCGTTGCAGTGCGTCCAGCTATTCACATGCGGATCTGCCGTCAGAACCAGCTTCCCGTCCACATAGACCTCCGCCTTGCCTACATCCGGGTTGCCCGAATCCTTGAAGACCAGGATCAGATTCTTGCTGGTGATTGTCAGCCTGAAGCAATCCTCACCGGACGCAGCCGTGTGCATCCAGTTATGCGGGAATTGCGGAGTGCCGAACGGATTGGCATCCATCTCCACCTGCTGCAGCTCCTCATCCGTACCGTGGAAGCCGCCTGCTTCAATAGCAATCGCAGTACCTGCGCTGCCCAGATCACTTATACGGTCCAGCAGCCGGACATGGGCAAAATCATTGCCGAGCTCAGGTGGTCCCGCCAGTATATCCTGCTCCTTTTCATCCAATCCCATCCGGGCGGTCTCGGCGAAAAGGTAGCCCAGGGAGTCCGCCATTACGCGGTGCCCGTCATTCGTGGGGTGATAGATATCGTAGAAGAATTGCCGTTTGGAGATGATATTCCCTTCGGACTTGCTCAGCCGGAACTGCTCTGTTACTGCATCCTTAACACTAACCATAGGGAGATTATAGCGTCTGCCTACCGGGGAGAGGCGGTCCTGCAGGTTCCAGTCATTCACGAAGACACTGAACAGCAGAATGACGGCAGGCTGGTTCGGCGCAGACAGGATTTTGAGACAAAGACTCTCGAAGCAGTTGCCCTTCGTCTCGTCCCCTTCATCATTCACGGCAAATTCCACCACTACGATGTCGGGAGCGGCTGCACCATCCCTCAGCACATCCCGCTCATAGCGGATCATCCCAAGCTCAGAGGGAGTCCCGCCAACCCCGGCCTTGATGAAATGAATATTCTCTCCACCCTCCTTGCCGAATAGCTCCTTAAATCTCAAGTACGACTGATAGGCATAGCATTCCGTATGAATGGGCTTAGCTCCGGCCCCCTGTGTGATGGACCCGCCAATATAAGCAATCGTCACATCCTCTCCGCTTGCAGCCTTGTCCATAGCCCGCTTCAGCCGCCGGTTATTGCCCGCATACAGCAGAGACTTCGCAATCATCGCGCGGTAAGCAGACGACTCGAAGTCTACGGAAGGTTCAGCTGTCAGCTCAGGCGCCGTGTACCCGTCATTCAAGTAGAGAACGATGCTCGCTGTCGCCAGTTCCCCCTCCTTACTGAATTCAAAGGCGTATTTGCCGGGAGCCACATCCTCCTCAGACCACTCTGTCTCCTCCAGCTTCACTAGGATTTCCGTTCCATCGCCCGGGCAGGGGACCCGCAGCTGTGTGCCGGTCTCATACTTGCTGGTTCTGCCCCAATTCTGCATAAGAAAAGTGACCGCAGCCCCTTCCTCCGCCGTCTTCACAGACACTCCAATGCTGTGCACCAGCTTGCGGAAGCCGGTCCAGTCTCTAAGCATCGCCAGCATCTGCTCATCCGTAACCCCGCCTATGTATTTGGCCTTATCGATCAGATAATTGCCTTCCAGATAGACCTCCTGCGAGGGCTTGCCCTCCGCCCGGGCGGTTGCCTCAATCGCCGTCTCGAACATGACGAAGAAGCCGTCACGGCGCTCCACTGGATCTTGAGGTGCCGCCGGACCCTCCTGCCCGCCAAGCCCGATACCGCTGTTATACTCTTCCATAACCATCAGCCTCACTTTGTCTGAAGGCGCTCTCATCCATCTGGAACAGGACAGCAGTACCCCGCCGCCATGCCAGCTCTAGACTTCAGCTGCGCCATAATCGTTTTCATTAACGCTTTCATTATAGCCCGGGGTGCCGGAACAGCTCAACGTACAATCTGAAGCTCTGTTTAGTTATTACAACAATTCGCTTGTTTGCCTCTATTGCAGTATTCCGGTGGAGATGAACAGAATCATATGCTCTTTGATCTTGTCCTGATCCAGCGGCTCATGGGATTTGTTCCATTCCGTGGTCAGAGCCAGATACATCCGCAGAATCATAAACGCCGCCACACTGGCATCGCAAGGCTTCACTTCTCCGCTCCCGATGGCCTCCTCAATCTGCTGCTGCAGGAAGTCCAGCGCATAGCCCTCCATCCGCTTCACTCCTTCGAGCGCCTGGGCCGTACCGATGTCCCGTACCTCCTGGGCCAGCTTCACGAACAGCTCATGGTCCAAGCGGAATTCCAGAATGGAATCCAGCAGATTAAGCAGCTTATGTACGAAGGAAGTTTGCTGCGCAGCCACACGGCTCATCACCGATGTTAATTCAGAGGTCGCCTTGTCCAGAATTTCCTCGAACAGTTCTTCCTTGGTTTTGAAAAAGGTATAGATCGTGCCTTTGCCCACATTGGCAATTCTGGATACCTGATCCATAGTCGTAGCCTTATAGCCAAATTGAACAAAGGACAGGGTTGCTGCCTGCAGGATTAATGCTTTACGGTCAATGGACATGGGTAACACTCCATTCTCTAGAATACAAATTGACTAGAATTTATTTCCGGTCATTAATTACCACCCAATTTACCACGCCACCGGGAAGAAGACAATATTTTCATCAAAATATCACCGGATTCGGCACTCCGCAAGCCGCTCTTCTGCACAAAATGTCACCAAATGAGTATCCATTGTCGTTCTTTCTGGGGTATGATAGTAAAGATGCAACCACGAAACTAATTGTATGGATGGTGGAATATGTCTGAAATCAAAAAAACATCTAAGAACAAAAAAAGCGTTGTAATTCTGGCTGCTCTAGTCGTTGTTATCGCTGCGGCTGTGGTAGTCTGGCTTACAATGGGTAACAAGAGTGAAGACAGCCCTGCTGCTACCGGAACCCCCGGCGCTACTGCCTCCAAAGACGGCGATACGAAGTCCCTGGAGCAGACGTTTTATATTTATGATACGGTTGTGAATATCAAGGTGTTCGGCGATACGGTGGAACAGAAGAATATGGACGACATTCAGGCTATGCTGGAACGGATGGATATCGAGTTCAGCCGCACCAAGACGAACGGGGAATTGTACGCGGTGAATCAAGCCGCCGGCAAAGAAGCCGTTGCTGTGTCTGATGAAACGCTGGATATTGTGAAGCTCTCCCTCAAATATGCTGAGGAAATGGACGGACTGTATGATCCGACGGTTGGCCCGCTTGTGGATCTATGGGCGATCGGCGAAGGCGGGGAGCATGTGCCTGACCAGGCGGCGATCGACAAGGCCCGGAGTCTGGTCAATTACAAGGATGTGATTGTCGATGAGGCTGCGAAGACGGTCAAGCTGGCCAAAGAAGGCATGGTGCTGGACATGGGCGGAATCGGCAAAGGCTATGCGGCTGACCGGATCGCCGACTATCTCAAGGCTCAGGGCCTGAACAGCGCAATGATCAATCTCGGCGGCAGCAGCATTATCGCCCTTGGCAACAAGCCGAACGGCTCCCAGTGGAATATCGGCCTGCAGGACCCCGATCAGAGCCGGGGCACCCAGCTGGGCACGATTAAGATTACCGATGAGGTCATTGATGCTTCCGGGGTGTATGAGCGCTTCTTCATGCAGGACGGAGTGCGTTACCACCATATCCTCGATCCGCGTACAGGCTTTCCTTCCCAGAACGGGCTGAAGAGTATCACCATCATGAGCCCCAACGCGACAGACGCGGACGCTCTTTCCACCGGTGTGTTCCTCATGGGCCTGGAAGAAGGCATGAAGTATCTCGAAGCGCTGCCGGAGAAGGTGGAGGCCTTCTTCATTACAGATGACAACAAGATCTATGCCACCTCTGAGCTGAAGAAACGGCTGAATCTGACCGATTCGACTTATAGCTTCGCTAATTAATAGTCTGTGGTGCGGGAGATGCGGAAACGTAGCGGATGAGGAGCTGAAGATAACCCGGCTCAACTTAGCCACGGATCTGGTAGCTTAACTATTATAGCTGATCCGATGAACAACAACAGTAAAAGGTGCCTTCCTTTGGCGGAGGGCACCTTTGTTTGTGTTACTGACTACCATCTACTGAAGGCCGCATTCACCAGCGGCCCCTCATTCCATTGCGTTCGGGTTATCGCATACATTTGGCCCGGTCGGTGTGATTCAAGCAGATTTTACTTTCAATTATCCGTTTCGCCAACTTCCGGGCGATTCAATGGGATTTTTCCCTTTAAATTGTCCGTTTCACCTACTTTTGTGCGATTTAATGGGATTTTTCCCTTTAAATTGTCCGTTTCACCTACTTCAGTGCGATTTAATGGGATTTTTCCCTTTCAGCGCTCCAAAGAGAATGGGCCGCTGAAGCACCGGCCGGAAGCAAGGCTTCACACCAGCGGTAACGCACCGAACTCCTTATAATTCTTGAAAATATAGCTCGGCGTATGGTCCGTGCCCGGCTGCCGCTCGCGCGGATTGTACCAGCATACCTTCCAGCCTGCCGCCAGCGCGCCTACTACATCGTTGGCCCAGGTATCGCCCACATAAAGGCTGTTCTCCGGTGTAGTTCCCGTCACCCTGTTGACATGAGCGAAGATGGCCGGGTCCGGCTTCGCCAGACCGACAGCATCCGAGATGAAGATCATCTCCGGGGGAATGATCCGGTCGATGCCCAGCCCGCGCAGCTTGCCCATCTGGTGCTCCTGCGGGCCGTTGGTGATAATGCCTACCGGATGGCCCAGGCTAATGAACCGCTGAAGCTGCTCTGCTACGCCGTCAATCATCTCAATCGTGTACTGGCGGGCAATATAGGAGGCCTGTATCTGCACCGCCTGCTCCTGGTTGAGCGGCAACCCATATTCGGCAAAAGCCAGCTCCAGCCGCAGCACCCGCGTCTCCTCCAGCTCCATCTCCCCGCGCAGATACTTCGGCCACAGCAAGTCGCTGTGATGCCTTACCGTGTAGAACAGCTCCGCATAATCCAGCTTGTCCTCCTCAGGAGCCAGCACCTCACGTACGGCTTCCCTGAAAGGGATCAGGTGGTCATATAGTGTATCATCCAGATCAAAAAATACAGCCAGCTTACTGCTTGTCTCCACCACTATAACTCTCCTAACTATATCTTCAGAAATATAAATGATAAGTGAAAAAGCTCTCGTCCCGCTCATATCCATGGGCTTCATACAAACGCTGGGCACCGGTGTTGTCCATCATGGTGGACAGTGTCAGACCTTTGGCTCCTGTCCCCTGGGCGAAGCCCTTCACGCCTTCAAGCAGCAGTGAGCCCAGTCCCTGGCCCCGCTGCTCCTTCGTTACGAACAAATCGTTCAGAATCCATACCGGCTGGACCGTGATGGAAGAGAACGAGGGATAGAGCTGTGCCAGACCATACATCCTCCTGTCTTCACCCTCACCGGCAACAGCCATGAAAACAACAGACTCTCCGTTCTCCAGTCTTGCCTGCAGGAATTCCCTGGCGGCTTCCCTGTCCGGCTGCTGGCCGTAGAAGCTGCGGTATTCATCGAACAGCGGTACAAGCTCCTCCACATCCTCAAGACCTGCCCGTTCAAAACGATAATTCAACAAAGGTAATCCCCCTTATTCCCTGGAATCATAAAAGACATGACGGGCGGTAATCTTACCATCCTCAATGTCCATCAGGCCGAAGGAATATTGCTTCTCCCTGCGTTTGTCCGTGGGCGATCCGGGGTTAAACAGCAGAATCCCGTTCTCCCGGCGCATCAGCGGCTGATGGGAATGCCCGAAGAGAATGCAATCTACGTCCTGGCCTTCAAAAGCGAGCAGCGCATTACCGTCCGTCCCTTTGCGGGAATACGGAGCGTGTCCGTGAATCATTCCGATGCGCATGCCTTCAAGCGTAAGGATCTTGCTCTCGCCGAAGCGCTCAATAATCTCATAGCCATCGTTGTTCCCGGCAATCCCCTCTACCGGAGCAAGCTCGGCGAGCATATCGTAAATCTCCGGCGACACCCAGTCGCCCAAATGCAGAATGATATCCACCTGGCGAAATTCCTTCATAAGCACGGACGGCAGCCCCTTGGCCCGGCTTGAGAGATGTGTATCCGATACCACTCCAATCTTCATCTGCATTCTCCTCCTTATTCAAAATGGCTAAGAAGCGCGGTAAAATGCGATCCCCAGCCATTTTTATGTTCAAATCCAAGTTTACGTTCTATCATTGTACGATGCCCTGAAGAGGGAATGCAAATTGAAGCTTCAGGGCACCGCGATCTGATCCTTTAGCCATTTTCATATATAGCGATCCTCACTCCGTCCAGTTCCAGAGCCGTACTTCCCCTACCTGGAGGTGGCTTACCCACGAAGCCTCGCGCAGCTTCAGCAACTCCTTGACCGGTCCAGTGACAACGGCTCCGTAGAGCTTGACCCCGTTCTGCTCCAGATAGGCCACGGAGGTGTCTAACTGTTCGATATACACCGCTTTGCCCGCGAGTGTCTGATGCTGCTGCAGCAGCTTAAGGGTCTTGATGAAATTGGCATCTCGTAGTTCTCCGCTCCCGTATGCCTCAACGGAAGGCGACACACTGCTGTAGGAGGATACGGAGCTGAACCAGCCTGTTTTTTCCTTGGTGACCTCTGATCTCTTCATATCATCCTTATACCAGATAGGATAATAGGGGAAGCCAAGCGGATATACAACCACATCGTCATTCCTCGTTGAAGGTCCGGTATCGGCACCGAACCAGACAGGCTGAAGGTTCAGCGGCTCCAGCTGCTTCAGGAGTTCATCTGTGGTATATAAATGGCCGAGTGACAGATACGCCTCAGCAACCGTACCTTCAGGAAGCTTCGCAAGCCTCTTCCACTGGTCATTATCATCCCCTCCAACGGCGCCGCCCTTCGCAGACGGATAATAGAACACTTTTCCAGACCCGTTCCGCTCATCCATCCAATTATATATACCATTATTGGCCAGTCCCAGAAGGAAATTCTGTGAATAATTACCGACCTGAATGCTCTCGCTGCCCACCTGCTTCAGCATATTCCCGGATAACTCCATCCGGAAAAAATAATGTGCATCCGATGACAGCCGCACCGTGGTGTTGGGGCGGGTAACGGCAATCGCTGATTCTACCACATCACGGTAAGTGTCACCCCGGTCTCCGGTGTTGTAGAAGACTACTGTGATAATACTGCTAATGACCGTAAAGATCAGGAACGCCGAAAATACAGTAAGTGTATTGTTAATCCGCGCCTTCCATTTGCCCCGGCGAATAATGGACTTCTCTCTTCGCTTCTTTTTCGCCTTCTTGAACCCTGGTGCTGCGCTTCCTTGCGGGTCCGTCTTGGTCCAACTCCCGGTGACCTGCCCGTCCTGCTCCTCCCGTTCCATCTGCTCCTCCAGATACAACTGATACGCTTCAAGCTTCGCCAGCTCACTCTCCAGCTCCTCACGCTCTTCCTCCGGGAGGGTACCCTCGCTGTATTGGCGCAACTTCTCTTTGAATTCCTCACTCATGCTCGTTCCTCCTCCGATCCGCCTCACGCAGCTTCTGCCTGGCGCGGAATATGAGTATCTTGTATTGGGACAAGCCCACCTCCATAATGCCAGCAGCTTCCTTATAGCTCAGCCCGTGCACATCGTGCAGCAGCAGGGCATGGCGCTGCCCCTCCGGCAACAGGCTAAGCGCCCGCGCCGCTTCCTCCCACCGTTCCTGCCTGAGCAAGGTGCCCTCCGTAGTCTCCGGGTGGGGCAGGCTGCTGAAATATGCGCCTTCCTTCGCCACGCTCCGCTTCTCTTTGCGCTTATAATCCACGAATGCATTATATGCGACCCGGAACAGCCACGGCTTAACCCGTTCCTCCCGGCAATCCTCCAGATACAGATACGCCCGGTAAAAGGTATCCTGCATCAAATCTTCAGCCGCATGATGGTCCTGGCAGAGGGAGCGCAGATAGCGGTAGATGTCGTCAACATATTGTTCATATAGTTCATCCAGCGAATTTGGCTCCATCTCCTCCCCCCTTACTCCATCCACGTATGAGAATGCGAAAAGTTACACCTCTGTACGAAATTTCCTGAAATCATCCATTTTGTTCGCAAGCAAAGTCCATCTTCCCCGGAGGCGGTGGTGCGGGATCCGCTAGGGTGCAATGGGCCGAGATGCGATGGTGCAGGGGGCGACGTGCAGGGGGCGCGATGTGCAGGGGGCCATGTGCGGGGGTGCGAACCCCGCCACTCCCGTTGCGGACTGGAGATCCCTTATTTGGCCGGAACACAGCATTTCGCATGCCTGGCGGACTCAGATGCCGTTAAGCCCCCTCTCCGGCCTCCGTTTACGCTCCACAATACAATATAGGGGCTCCTGAGTCCGATACGAGCAGAAAAGCCGTCTTTTTCGCCAAATAACGTCCTCTGTGTCCGCATAACTCCCCAGATGACCCCAAAAACTCTAATTTGTAAACACCGAAGGCTAGCAGCCAGCAACGGCGGAGGAGCTCAAATTCAGCACAAAGGGAGCCTCCCGGCCCCCTGTATGCTAACTCTGGCGATTCATTCCCCAGCCTCATTCGCGCTGGCAGCCTGCTCTCCACGTATTTTACTCAATAAAAGCCGATGCTGGACGATGCATCCTTCATCCATTCCCGTTTGCGGCCCTTGTCCAGCTCGCCGCGCATGCCGCGCACAAGAAGCTCCACATCTGCCGTGCCGTTCTCATGCCATTCCAGTGCAGCACTGACATACAGCTCACCGAGCTGGGTCAGGGAGAAATCCCCGGTCAGACGCGCAGCAGTGGCCGTGCCTTCCTCACCGGCGAAGGCGGAGAAGCCGCGCAGCTGCAGATATTCAAGGCGCAACGCCTCGCTTGGCATCTTGATCTCATAGGCCCGGTCGAAGCGCCCGGCGCGGTTCATGAGACCCGGGTCGATTTTGTCAGGGTAATTGGTCGTGCCGATCAGGAAGATCCCCTCCTTGGAGGTGGCCCCGTCCAGCGTGTTGAGGAAGAAGGAGCGTACCTCCTGCGGCATGGAGTCGATGTCCTCAATCACGAGCACCATCGGCGCCAGCCGGGCCGCAGCCTCGAACACCTCATTCACCGATTCGCTGCTCGTATACTCCGTAATCTGCCAATAGAGCACCGGTCCCGGCACGCTTCCGGCAATGGATTTGACCAGGGTGGTCTTGCCGTTGCCCGGATGCCCGTAGAGCAGAATTCCCCGCTTGTACGGGATATCATAGGTCACATAGAAGCTCCGGTCGCTATCGAAGAACTGGTCGAGCGAGCGGTAGATCTCTTTTTTGATACCGGCGTCCAAAATCACCTCTTCACGCCTAACCGCACGCGTAATCGGCTCATCCTCACGGGAAATCCCGTTCCGCCGGTCGGTAAACACCGTCACCTTGTTGATATTCTGCTCCCGCTGACGCTTGCGCACATTACCAAGGAAGAACTGCAGCTGCTGATCCGATGCGGCAAATACATAATCCTGAAAGTTAATCCCGTTCTCCTGGAACACGGGGACCCGCGCCAGCGCAATGCCCATCGCCGGATAAGCGAGCACATTATTGCGGACCGACAGATGGATATGGTACTCCGGCTGCTCCTTCTCATCATCGAACACGAAGGTCCGGTCCTCCAGACGGTCAAAAATCCGCGCCACATGCTCCACCCCGGCATTCCCGCTCTGCACATCGTTCTCCAGCAGCTTCCAGTATTCGCTATTGGGATCATCGCTGGCATACAGCTCGTAACGGACACCGTACCGGGTGTAGAGGGCTTCAAGGATACCGTCCACCAGGCGGGCATACACATCGTAGCCTTTGATAATGCCGGCTCTCTCTTCATCATATTCATAGATTACAGCCGGTTTCTTGTTCTCCTGCTCCATCCTTATTTCGTCCCCTTTATCGCTGCGAGCGGCTTGCATTTGGCCACAACGGCAGCCAGGCCGGCCCCCGTAACGCTTTCTATGATCTCATCTACATTCTTATAGGCTTGGGGGGATTCGTCAATGATAGATTCCAGGGAATGCTGGTTCACGACAATCTCGTCTTCCGTTCCCACCTTCATCGACCGGGAGAATTCCTGGACACTCACGAGCCGCTTCGTGGCCGAGCGGGAGCGGATACGTCCTGCACCATGGCAGATGGAATAATAATTCTCTTCCCCTCCGGGCTGGCCGACCATGATATAAGAGGCCGTACCCATCGAGCCGGGAATCAGCGCCGGATGTCCGGTCCCCGCATAAGGGCGCGGATTATCCGCATGCTCCGCAGGCAACGCTCGGGTAGCCCCTTTACGGTGTACGAACTTGCTGCCTGAGGAAGTCTTCTCTTCCCAGGCGTAATTGTGCATCAGATCGTAAAGGGTGCGCAGCTCGCACTTCGTGCCGAAGACGTCACGGAAACCCTCACGGACTCCATAAGCGATCAGGTGACGGTTCACCACCGCATAGTTCAGTGCCGAGTACATCAGATTAACATAGCGCTGCGCCTGCGGATGCGCCAGAGGCGCATAGATCAAGCGCGGGTCGGCGCTGCCCAGCCCCAGCTGGCCCATGACCTTGGCGAAGGCCGGGGTACAGAATTGATTGACCATGCCGCCCCAGGCCCGTGAGCCGGAGTGGATCATGACGACAATCTGCCCGTCCTTCAGCCCCCAGGCTTCCGCCACCTCCCGTTGCTCCTCTGCGATCTCAATCGCCTGAATCTCCACGAAATGGTTGCCGCCGCCAAGAGTTCCGAGCTGGCGGTGGCCCCGGTGCCAGGCCATGTCCGGCAGCTCATTCAGAATCTCTTCGTCGAAGCCCAGCTTGCTGATCTCCACGTGGGAAAGCGCACTTGATTTCTTCGGCGTATAACTGTCCGGGATATATTTGTTCGGCAGGCCGTGCAGTCCCTTGCGTACGATATTCTCCAGCCGGATATCGCTGTAGTGGCCGCGCTGCTGGGCCTCCATCGGCAGATACCGCTCAATGGCCCGGACCAGCTTGCGGCGCAGCTTCACTTCTCGCAGATCATCCACGTGCAGGTTGGTCAGATGCACGCGCATCCCGCAGCCGATGTCGCTGCCCACAATGGACGGCGACACATAGCCTGATTCGGCATCCCAGACAGCCGTAGTGCCGATACAGGTTCCGACACCTACATGTACATCCGGGGTATAGCTCATATATTCGATATTTGGTATCTGAAGATTGTTATTAGCCATCTCCAAGACCTTGTAATCCAGCGTGCCGAATAATTGCTCACTGGCGTAGATTTTGAGGTCGCCGCCCGGAAGGGCCACCTCATGTTTATAGCGGGACATCTCTTCCGCTTGTTGCTTCATGCTATTCATATCTATTTTCATTTCCTCTCAGGTTGGGTTTCCAGGTACACAAAAAAGAGCCGCAGACCAGTTCTGATCATGCGGCTCCCGGCGCGCTAAGTGCAGCTTCCCGTTGAAGCTTGCACCCGTTCAAAGCACACCTGTATTCAGTTCAGACATCAGCAGCAATACCCTGCGCATTATGTCTTCCGGACGAAGGCGATGAGATCAGATCGTACATATGCGGTTGTCAGGTGATCCTGCTGTCTGTTCCGTTCATTTGTTCCAATCATGATCCATCAGCCTCCCTTCTCTAAATGATAAACCCAATAATATATGGCCTTGCAGCAGATTGTCAACCCTTATTCTGGTAAAAAATTATTTTACTTAAATTTGGACCAGTCCTGATTGCTGTTCTCCAGCAGATGGCCGAAATCATTCTCCAGCCGCTTCTGCTCGGCCTTGCGCTTATCCTCGGCTGCCTTTAGGACAGCCTCCTTCTTGTCCCGTTCTTCTGCCTTGAGCGCATCGGACTGCGCCTTTAGCTTCTCCAGAACCTCGCCGCTCAGCATATCCTTCAGGGTTGCCGGAGCATCCGTTGCCGCAGGGCGCGGGGCCGGTGTGTTCTTCTTCTTTTTTGCCATGGGAATCATCCTTTCATGCGCCTATAATCCTTCAAATTTGTTTTAGGCACAGGTCTTTTCGTTTATAATGTACAGTAAGAGGTGAGCCTAATGAAATCCACAGAGTTATGTCCAAGATTACAAAAAAGCATGGATATTATCGGCAGACGCTGGACGGGCTTAATCATCTATCAGCTTTTGCAGGGTCCCCAGCGCTTCGGGGAAATTGAGTCCTCGCTGCCTGTCAGCGGCCGGCTGCTGTCCGAACGGCTGAAGGAGCTGGAGCAGGAAGGCATCGTGCTGCGCGAGGTATTCCCTGAGACCCCCGTCCGCATCCAGTATTCGCTTACAGGCAAAGGCCGGGCGCTGGAATCCGTCATCCGCGATCTCCAGGTCTGGTCGGAATCATGGATTACGGAAGAGGAATGCCGTTCCGCCTTCAGCGCTCCTCCGCAACCTCAATAAAGCCTGTCGATTTATATATTTACAGCTTGCGGCCGATGATGACCAGATCGCGCGGGATGCCGTCAAGCACCGCGACTCCCGGCAAAAGCCCCCATTCTTTGAATTCGAACTTCCGCAGCAGGGCGAGGCTGGGCTCGTTATGGCCGAATACGAACCCGACCAGATTCTGCAGCCCAAGGCGCGGACATTCCTCCACTGCCTTGGCCAGCAGAATACTTCCCGCACCGCTGCCGCGGAATTTCTCATTTACATAGACACTAATCTCTGCTGTTCCATTATAAGCCGGACGTCCGTAGAACGACTGGAAGCTGAACCAGGCCGCGATCTCGCCCCCCTGTCTCAGTACCCACAGCGGCCGGTGATGGCTGTTATGCTCATGGAACCATCCCACCCGCTCCTCTACGCTTACCGGTTCAAGATCCGCAGTTACCACTCTTCCGGCAACCGTCGAATTATAGATCTCCACAATTGCTTCCAAATCCTCTATTACTGCATCCTCTATACTGTAAGCCTGCCAATCCATGCTGTACGTCCTCCTAATTGTGGTATGAACATCCGTAGAGTAATTATACTCCAAGCCGGTCTTATTACGCAGCAGTTCTACAGTTTCAGTAAAGCTGAAGCAACCTCACTGAAACAGCATTATTCAAGCCCGGTCTGTTCCAGACTCCATTTCCATAATCGTGCGGCCGCTTCTGTATCCTCCGCCCGTGGCGTCAGTTCCTTGATCTTGCGGCGGTAATAATATTGCCCGCTTACCCCGTCCAGCTCCGGTGCAGTCGCCAGATAGATGGCCGTATCCGCCCCCTGCTCTGGAGTGAGGAAGAAGTAGGACACCAGCTTCAGAACCCGGCGTCCGAAGCCCGTCTCCCGGTTCACGCCGATGCTCGTTCCCACTGCACCCGGATGCAGGCTGTTCACCGTCACCTGCGTTCCCTTCAGGCGCGCAGCCAGCTCACGGGTGAAGAGAATATTCGCCAGCTTGGAGCGGCCGTACGCTTTGGCCGGATTGAAGCCGCGCGACAGCGTATGATCCTCCAGATAGAGCTTGCCGATCTTATACGCTCCCGATGCCACGACAACAATCCGCCCCTGTTCAGCAGCCTTGAGGTTATCCAGCAGCAGGTGGGTCAGCAGAAAGTGCCCCAGATGATTCACGCCCAGATCCAGCTCGTAGCCATCTGCTGTCAGCTCACGCTTCAGCGCTACCACCCCTGCGTTATTGATCAGAACATCCAGCACAGGATATTCGGCAGTGAACGCCCCGGCAAAAGCGCGAATGCTATCGAAGGAAGCGAGATCGCACAGCATCAGCCGGATCTGGCTGGAGCCGCTCTGCCGCACCGCTTCGGCAAGAGCCTCTTCCCCCCGCTTAAGGCTGCGGCAGGCCATAATGACAGTTGCTCCCCTGCGGGCCATTTCCACGGTTGTAGCCAGCCCCATCCCGGAGTTTGCACCGGTGACCAGCACCGTTTTTCCTTGCATGGACATCTTCCCCTCTCCTGCATATAGGTCCTATAGGCAATTGTAGCGGCCTGGCCTAATCCGAGTAAGTATATGCTAGTTAAGGTTATGTTACATCATTTCAGAGGGTTAACATAGTCAAAAAACGGCCATTCTTCACTTCCAGTCCGGACGCAGCGCAATCAGCCGGTCATCCTGCGCCTGCGGATCTCCTCTGCCGTCGCGGTTGTTGGTCATAAGGTACAGAGTACCATCCGGCCCTTCCGCCACATTACGGATTCGCCCGTACTTTTCCTTGAACAGGCTGGTAATGGAAGGCGTTCCGCCCGCAGGCGGCAGCGATACCCTTAGGAGCTGCTGTCCGGCCAGATTGGCAACCAGCAGCTCACCGGCCCAGGGTCCCTGCGTAATGAAGGTCATTCCTGAAGGAGCCCAGGTCTCTTTCCCGCTGTGGACCAGCGGAGCCATAAGCTTCGGCTGCCCGTCCCCGGTCTCATCGCCTTCAATCAGCGGCCAGCCATAATTGGCTCCGGCCTTGATGAGATTCAGCTCATCGTGATTGGACTGGCCATGCTCGGAGCTGTAGAGCGCCCTGCTCTCCGGCTGCCAGGCCAGCCCCTGGGCATTGCGGTGGCCCATGCTGTAGACTGGCGATCCGGGCCATGGGTTATCCGCAGGGATGGAGCCGCTGGCCGTAATCCGCAGGATTTTGCCGCCCAGACTATTCTTGTCCTGCGCCAGCTCCGGATCATAGCGGTCACCTGTGGTGATGTACAAGTACCCGTCCGGGCCGATCTTGATCCGTCCGCCGTTATGATTGTTGTCGCCAGGTATTTGATCCAGCAGAACCCGGCTGATCTCTGCTGAGCTGCTTCCAATCTGAAGCTGCAGCACCCGGTTCGCCGGTTCGCCCTCTTCGGTACGGTATGTGTGGTAGACATAAGCCCGTCCATTCTGCTCAAAATCAGAATCCAGCGCAAGCCCCAAGAGCCCGCCTTCTCCCTTGCTGACAAAAGGATCCGAGAGCTTCAGCAGCGGAGCATCGCGCAGCTTGCCGTTCTCCATGACACGCAGGCTGCCGGAACGCTCTGTAATGAAAATTCGTCCATCCGCTGTAAACGCCATCTCCCAGGGAACCTCCAGTCCGCTGGCTAAAGTCTCAGCAGTATAGGGGAAATCCGGGGATACACCCGGAGCTTCATCAGGCTGGGCGTTGACCGGCGGACTGCCTTCTGCCCCATTCTCCTGCAGACTATCCTCCTGTGCAGCGGAAGTGCAGGCTGACAGCAACATCATCAGCAAGACCAGTGTTACACGCAGCAGACAGGTCCGGGAGAGTAACCTTATTTTTGATCCATTCATATTCCTAACCTCCTTCAAGTATTATCAGATCCTGATTGTGGCAACTATTACCCTGTGCTTCTCTTCCTCAAACGACTGAGGCTGCAGTGATAACGGGAGGTGCAGCATCCATTTTTATGAATTATAATGGGAACATTGCTGTTCAAGCGTGTAGATGAAAGGGGAACTAATGAAATGAATGCAGCTCTGCAACAACTGGAGCAGGACATGGCAGCCGCAAGCCTGGATGCCCTGCTCGTAACCGATCCCAAGCATGTGTACTATTTGACGGGCTTTGCCAGTAACCCGCATGAACGTTTTCTGGGCCTGCTGCTGATCCGGGGCGAGGAACCGGTGCTGATCGTTCCGGCGCTGGACGCCGAAGCCGCGCATGCCGCCTCCTCGGTGAAGACGATTCTGACACACAGTGACACGGACAACCCGTACGCTCTGCTGAAGTCACGCTTCGGCAATGTTAGTCCGGGCAGCATCGGCATCGAGAAGGAACACTTCTCCGTCAGCCGGTATGAACTCCTCGCAGAAGCGGTCGCCGCCGGTTCCTACCAGGATATCGGCCATCTGCTACGGGCGATGCGCGCGGTCAAGACCCCGGAGGAAGTGCGCATCATGCAGCATGCCGCCGAGCTGGTGGAGGAGGTTCTCCGTCAGGGTCTGGCACATGTCAAAGCCGGCGTCAGCGAGATTGAACTGGTAGCGGAGCTGGAGTATCTGATGAAAAAAACCGGTGCCTCCGGCCCCTCCTTCGACACGATGGTGCTGTCCGGTCCGAAAACGGCCCTCCCACACGGCGTACCGGGCGAACGCCTTATTCAGCCGGGCGATCTGCTTATGTTCGACCTCGGTGTGTATGCCGGAGGCTACGCTTCCGATATTACCCGCACCTTCGCGGTAGGTGAAGTGGACAGCAGACTGCGTGATATATATAGTGCTGTGCTTGCTGCCAATGAAGCGGGCATTGCCGCCTCCGTGGCCGGAGCGTCCTTCGGTTCTGTCGACAAAGCGGCACGTGATGTCATTGACGCCGCAGGTTACGGAGAGTACTTCATGCACCGTGTCGGACACGGGCTGGGCATGGACACCCATGAATATCCTTCGCTGCACGGGCTGAATACGGATATTATCCAGAACGGCAACGTCTTCACCGTAGAGCCTGGGATTTATGTGCCGGGTCTCGGCGGTGTGCGCATTGAGGATGATGTGCTGGTCACCGCCGAAGGTCCGCAGACGCTGACCCGCTTCCCCAAAGAATGGACAGTGCTTAACCTGTAATTCTGCTGAGCGTTCAGGAAGCCTCAAACTTAGCGCGCGAGCCCACTATAAATCACGGCACACAAAAGCCCCAGTCTCCCGATCTTCGGGGCTGGGGCTTTATAATGGGGAGACTTAGTCCCGGATAACAGGCTTCTGCTCTTCTTCGGCAAATTTGAAGGAACGGCCCAGATACAGCACCGGCGTGCCGGCGGCCGTGAGGATGAACTTGGACAGGTAGGTGGTCAGCAGAATCTCGGTCCACACCTTCATGTCATAGGTTCCGGCAAAAGCAATCGTGCAGAAGATCAGCGTATCGACAAAGGAGCTGATCATCGTGCTGCCGTTCGAGCGAATCCATAGCTGCTTAGAGCTGCCATAATATTTTCGTATCCAGGCGTAGAGCCGTACATCCAGGAACTGGCTGATAAAATAAGCGGTCAGACTGCCCAGCGCCAGTCTCGGCATCAGGCCGAATATCGTCTGCAGCGCGGATTGGGCAATGTCCGTCTCCTGCGGCTTGAACACCAGCACCATCTGCATAATGACGGTCGTCATCAGCAGCGTGAAGAAGCCGAACCATACAGCGCTCCGCGCTTCAGCCCGGCCATACCGCTCATTGAGCAGGTCACTGGTCATATAGAGTGTGACATACATCGTATTGCCCAGCGTCATCACGATATCGAACGGCATCGCAATCGTCTTGGCGACCTGGATATTAGCGACTACGGTCGCCATGCCGACCCAGGCGTAGAGCCCTTTTTTACCGAATAAGCGGTAGCACAGCAGAAAAAACACAAAATTAACGACAACAAAACAAACGCCCCACAACAAATTAAACATAATGCCTGGTATTCCTCCTAGTTTTGGTTACGCGGGATGGTTACGAACCGCGGATCGCAGTATTCAAGAAACAAAACATTACTACTCTATCACATACAAAGCTAACATGCTATGAAATTTTAAATTTTCAGAAAAACGGCATTTCGTTGCTTCTTTTTGCCGAAATAGTGATAGAGTCATTAAATATTCAGTTATTTCTGAAAATAATGCAGTATATTGCAAATTTTCACTATTCAACCGGAGGTTAATTCTATAGAATATGGAGATTAAGATGCATTTCACGTAAAAAGGAGCGAATGCCATGTTTGGCTTCAAAAAATCAATTAGTCGCAAATTTACGCTGTTGCTGTTTGTCGTTTTGCTACTCACTTCTCTTACGTTGAGTATCAGCTTCTACATTATATCTATCGGCACCATTAACAGCTATGTCATTCCGCAGATCGACAAGTCTCTGAGTGCCGCCGCCCAGGATGCCTATAAGAACCTGAATGCAACCAGTGCGCAGCAGACCCTGAACAAGAATGAGCAGGCCAGGACCAATGTCGAATTCTATTTGGAAGACAAGCGTAAAAAGCTGGATGTGGATACTCTCTTCCTCATCAATCTGAAGGATGGCCAGGCCACTGTCCTGACCGCAGATCATGGCGCCAAGCTCCAGCCGGATGAAGCCTTAGAAGTATCGCCTGCCATGGAGCAAGCCTCCAAAGGAAAGACAGGGCTTAGTGAAATCTATAGTGATAGCCACGGTATACATAAAAGTGCCTATGTCGGTGTTCCCGGAACAACCATGATTGTAGCTGCAAGCGCCGATATGAACTTCGTCCAAGACAAAATGAGCAGCATCCTGTGGACAAGCGCAGGAATTACCCTGCTGGCGCTGGTGGTAGGCGTCACTGCTGCTGGCTTCATGAGCCGCAGAATCACCCGTCCGATCTCTAAGCTTGCGGCCTACAGCAACAAGCTGGCAGGCGGCGACTTCACCGAAGCGCTCACGCTTAAGGGTACCGATGAAGTCGGACAGCTCTCCGAGAGCTTCCGCATCATGAGTGAGCGCTTGAAGGAGATGATCGGACATGTGCTGGATACCTCCGGGACAGTAGTAGCCGATTCCAATGATCTGAAGACGCGTGTCCAGATCCTTAATGAGATGGCTGAACATTCAGCGGCCTCTGTGGAAGAGATCGGCAAGGGCAGTACCATGATTGCCAGCAGCGCGATGGATAACTCCCGCGCCATGGATGAGATCAATATGGGCATCCAGCATATTGCCTCCGCCGCCGGTGAGGTCACCGAGCAGATCAGCGAGGCTTCCACCGAAGCCCAGAGCGGCAATGATATTGCCCAGAGTGCAGTGGAGCAGATGCGCCAGGTAGAGCAGGCCTCCGAACAGTCACTGGAGCAGTTCCGCTTGATGAACGAACGCTCGCTGATGATCGGTGAAGTCGTGCAGGGGATTACTGAGATTACCAAGCAAATTCAGATGCTGTCGCTCAATGCTTCCATTGAGGCTGCCCGTGCCGGGGAGCATGGCCGCGGATTCGCTGTGGTGGCCGGGGAAGTGCGCAAGCTGTCTGAGCAGTCCAAGGAATCCAATGAGCAGATCCGTGAATTCCTGCTGAGTCTGCAGGAGGATATGAACCAGTCCGTATCCGAAATGAACCATGTCAACGCTGAAGTGGCTTCCGGAGTGAATAAGGTGGTCGAAGCAGGCAACGCCTTCAACCACCTGCTGATCCTCATTCAGAGCATCAATCACAGCATCCAGTCCGTCTCTGCCGCAACCCAGCAGATCTCAGCAGGTACCGAGGAAGTCAGTGCCTCTGTAGAAGAAACGGCGCAGATTACCGCCAAGTCGCAGCAGAACGCAGACACGCTTGCCGACAACTCGGCACGCCAGCATGAAGAGCTGGAGGGCCATGCCCTAACTGTCGAGCACCTCTACCAGCAGGCCGTGAAGCTGCAGAAGGCCGCTCAGCAGTTTAAGATTTGAGGGTGCTAAGAGCGGTCATGTGGAGATAGCGGGAGCGCTTATAGTGTAAATTGATTTTCAAACGGTATCTTGTTTAGTGGAAGGGAGTGCTGGGACCTCTGCGAATGCTGCTGCCGTTAGCGTGATGCAGGATTTAGTTGGATAAATGTATCTTAATTCCGCAATTTTGGAACGTTAGAGGATTTTAGTTAGAAAAGTGTAACTTATTATCGGGTGAATTCTCTTTTTTCGGTAATTCCAGCTTTTTTAAGTGCCTTTTTTCCAACTATTGCTTAGCAAGGTGCCTGTGGTGCATGAACAAGTGCCGAAAATCCAACTATTTTTGACGCTGATACTGATACAGAGCTTGAAGATCCGCCGGACCAGCTAATACAATAGAAAAGCAGTTCCCGAGGCGATGTGGCCTTTGAAACTGCTTTTTTTATGGAAAAGTGAAGGTTGTTGCTCAGTGCCTTGGCGCCCATAAAATGACGGATACCCCGATGACACAGATGCCGGCCCCGATCCAGTCGTAGAGATCCGGCGTCTTGCGGTCCACCAGCCAGCCCCACAGTACAGCCAGTACGATGAATACTCCGCCATAAGCGGCGTATACCCGGCCAAACGAAGGAAACTTCTGCAGGGTCGGGATTATACCATAGGCGATCAGGATAACCGAGCCTGCTAATCCATACCATAACGGGCGCGATTCCCGCAGCCAGAGCCAGACGAGGTATCCGCCGCCGATCTCAGCGAGACCAGCTACAACAAACAGCAGCACTGCAAGCAGCATGGCTATTCTCCCCCTCCAGGCAGACCCATGGTTGCATATACCGCAGCCATATTCAAATGGGACTCCACAGCATCTGCCAGCCGGTCAAATTCCTGTTCACGGAGTTCGGCAGCCGAGAAGGTCGCCGTTAGCGGTGTCAGCCCCTTGGAGCTGCGCAGTCCGTTCAGCCAGCTCCGGCGCAGGGCATCATTATGGAACAGCCCGTGCAGATAGCTGCCCCAGACTCTACCGTCCCGGGTTCCCCAACCCTCCGGTACAGCCTGTCCTTCCGGTCCGGCCAGCGTAAACAGGCTGAGTACAGAAGACGGATCGTGGTTCGTGGTTGTTCCCATATGTATCTCATAACCAGCGACAGGCAAAACTTCCGGTGTTACACCATTGGCTGTGGTGCTTAACCGCAGGGGATGATCCGCAGCCAGCCCGCCGCTCACCCGCACCGTAGTCTTGTGCTGGAGAAAAGCTGTCGAGAGCGGCAGATATCCCAGCCCCTCACTCTCTCCCGGCTCCGCACTCTCTACGGCATGGGGATCCAGCAGCTTCAAGCCCAGCATCTGATACCCGCCGCAGATTCCGGCAAGCTGTTGCGTTCCCCGCTCCAGCGCACGCTCGATTGCAGCAGGGAAGCCCTGCTCGCGCAGATATTGCAGGTCAGCAGCAGTGTTCTTCGTGCCCGGCAGGATAATTACATCCGGCGTTCCCAGCTCATCTGCCGACTGCACGTAGCGTAAGACGGTATCCGGCTCCTCCTCCAGCGGATCGAAGTCGGTGAAGTTGGAGATCCGCGGATAACGGATGACGGCGATATCAAGCTCCTTCGCGGACTCCTCCCGCTGACGGCCGGACGTTCCTTCTAGTACCACGGAATCCTCCGCCTCAATCCGCAGCTGCGGCAGGAACGGCAGCACCCCGAGTACCGGGATGCCTGTACGCTCCTCCAGCCAGTCTAGTCCGGGCTGTAACAGGGAGACATCCCCGCGGAATTTATTGATTATGAAGCCCTTCACCCGGGCGCGTTCATGCGGCTCCAGCAGCTCCAGGGTGCCGACGATGAAGGCGAAGACCCCGCCCCGGTCAATGTCGGCGACCAGCAGCACGGGTGCATCTGCCCATCCGGCCAGATTCATATTGACGATATCCCGGCTTTTAAGATTGATTTCCGCCGGACTGCCCGCACCCTCCATCAGCACAATATCATAAGCTTCCCGCAGCCTCCCGAGCGCATCCATTACGGTGTCCTTAGCTTCGGGAAGGAACTTCTCACGGTATTCCCTCGCGCTGAGGGCGGCATGCGGCACCCCATGCACGACAATCTGCGCACTCATCTCCCCGGAGGGCTTCAGCAGAATCGGATTCATATCGCTGGTAGCCGTAATGCCGAAGGCTTCCGCCTGCATCCCCTGAGCACGGCCGATTTCCTTGCCGTCCGCTGTGACATAGGAATTCAGCGCCATATTCTGCGACTTGAACGGGGCCGTCCGGTAGCCGTCCCGGGTCATAATCCGCCCGATGGCGGCAGTGACCAGGCTTTTGCCGACATCGGAGGCTGTCCCCTGGATCATCAGCACGGCGCCGGGGCGCCGAGGCCCGGATTCCGCTGACCGGGCTGCGCCTAGTGCACCTATTGCGCCTATATATGAGGCTGTATCTTCCATGTTCATCTTCCTCGCTTTCTTGCTGCTGCCGGCTTGTCGGCGCGCAGGTGTTGGTCGCCGGGTGGTGCGGCGTATAGGTGAAGGGCCGGCGCGGCCGGTTCATGCGCCGGGCGAAGCGGTGCCAAGCGGCGCTTAAATGCTGCGTAGGCATGGCACACAATTCAGACGCACGCGGGCAGTTGCCGCTCAGCCCGCTAAGGCAGGTTGTGCTGGGCCAGTACCAGCACAAGCAGGACCACCGTCTCCAGCAGCTCGCCCAGCGCGCCGTAGACGTCGCCGGTGAGCCCGCCGAGCCGGCTGCCAATCCGCCGCGCAGCGAGCCGGCCGCCGGCCGCCGCAGCCAGCGGCGCCAGGATGGCCGCAGCCGCCAGCAGCGGCCAGGCCCCGCCGCCCGCGCCCAGCGCCAGAGGCGCAGCGGCAGCGGCCAGCGTCAGCAGTGCGGCGCTCAGGCCCGCGCGCCGCTCCTGCCGGGCAGGCAGCCCGCCGAAGGTGGCGGCCAGCCCTTCATTGCCGCGGGCCAGGGGATAGCGGGCCATCGCCCGCACCATGTACCAGCGGCCCCAGACCGGCGGCAGCAGGAGCAGCGGCAGCAGGCTGAAGCTGCCGCCTTCGAGCCATGCCGCCAGCAGCGAGGCCTTCAGCAGCAGGAGCAGCACGCAGGCCAGCACGCCCATAGCGCCGACACGGCTGTCCTTCATGATCTCCAGCATCCGCTCCCTGGAGCGGTAGCTGAGCAGGGCATCGGCAGTGTCCATCCAGCCGTCCAAATGCAGCCCGCCGGTCAGCCCCACCCACAGGATGAGGGTGACGACAGCGGCAGGCCAAGCCGGCAGCAGCCAGCCTGTCGCTGCGGCACCGAGCGCCGTGCTAAGGCCGATGGCTGCCCCGACGAGCGGGTAATAGACCACGCTGGCGCGCAGCAGCTCCGGCGAGAACTCCCCGCTGCTTCTGACCGGAAACCGCGTCAGGAACTGAAACGCGGCTGCGGCGCTCCCCCGCGCACTCACAGAAGATACTCCCGGCTTCTCAGCTCAACCGGGATTCCGGCGGTAACAAGAAATACCTGCCCGCACCGGGCAGCAAGCCGGGCGTTCATCCTTCCGGCCAAATCACGGTACAGCCGGCCCAGCGGATACTCCGGCACAATGCCGCCGCCGACCTCATTGGTAACGAGGATCAGCGTTCCCTCGAAGCCGGAGACCGCCTGCTCCAGACCAGCAATTTCATCCTCCACGAATTTTTGCCTGTCGCTCCTCTGCTCCACAGCCAGCAGCTGATTCGACAGCCAGAGCGTCAGGCAGTCCACCAGCACAGTCTGGCCGCTGCCGGAGAGCTGCTCCAGCAGCGCTGCGAGCTTAAGCGGCTCCTCCAGTGTCTCCCACTGGAAGCCGTCCGCATCCGCCTGCCGCTGCTGCCGGTGCAACGCAATCCGCGCTTCCATCTCCGCATCAAAAGCCTGTCCGGTTGCCACATAGACCGCCTGCCGCGAGTCAGCCAGCTTGCGGGTCAGACGCTCGGCGAAGCCGCTTTTGCCGCTGCGTGCCCCTCCCGTGACCAGAATGCTCATACGCTCTCCGATCCGGAGACGCCCGCACTCTCGAAGGTTGCCATCTCACGCATAATCCGGCAGACCGCTTCGATGAAATGCAAACACAGTGCACCCCCAGTGCCTTCTCCCAGCCGCAGGCCCATATCAATCAGCGCTTCCAGACCGAGGCGGTCCAGCATCAGCTTATGCCCCTGCTCACCAGAGACATGGGAAGCGATCATATACGCTGTGGATTCCGGCGCCAGTGCCCGGGCGATCAAGGCTGCCGCCCCGGAGATGAAGCCGTCCAGAATAACCGGAATCCGCAGGGACGCCGCTCCGAGAATCAGCCCGGCCAGCCCCGCAATCTCAAGCCCCCCGACCTTGGCGAGCACATCAACCGGATCTGCGGGGTCAGGGTTATTCACCTCGAGGGCACGTTCAATTACCGAGATTTTGTGCTGGAGCCGCTCATCGTTAATGCCTGTCCCCCGCCCAGCCGCCGTCTCTGCCGGAATGCCTTCGAGTGCGCACAAGACCGCCGCACTGGCTGTCGTATTCCCGATGCCCATCTCCCCGGTAATGAAAATCTCCGTTCCATTCTTCACCGCCTCCTGCGCCACATGAACTCCGGCCAGAATCGCGCGCAGTGCATCCTCCCGGCTCATCGCCGGGCCTGCTGCCATATTGTCTGTGCCCCGGCGGACCTTACGGTTAATCAGCTGCGGGTGCTCGATATCGCCGTTGATCCCGATGTCCACGAACTGTACCTCAGCACCGCCCTGGCGGGCCAGCACATTCACAGCCGCCCCGCCGCTGAGGAAGTTATAGGCCATCTGCATGGTGACCTCCTGCGGAAAAGCACTGACGCCTTCACAGCAGACCCCATGGTCTGCGGCCATAACCACTACCGTTCGTTTGCTGTAGCAGGGCTGCTCTACTTTGGAGATTCCGGCCAACCGGACAGCCAGCGCCTCCAGCCGCCCGAGGCTTCCGGGCGGCTTGGTCAGACTGTTCAGGCGGAGCACTGCGCGCAGTGTAGCTTTTTCGTCAGGCGGGGCGATCCGTCCGGTTACTTCTTGAATGGCTGAGATCATTAATAATGCCTCCTATTAGATAGTGCGGAAGCGGACTCCCGCTGCAAGAATACATCTGTGTCTGCTGATCAGGTTACGTTGAAGTTGTGTAACAGTCATTAAGTTTAAATTCGCAAGTATTGCAGGCCATGCCGCTCGTTAGTGAACAGAAGAGTCTAAGCCTGTATGAGAAGGAGAAATTTAGTCAAAATGCTTCTTTGGAGGTGATGCAACTGTATGAGCATACAGTGTAAAAGTTGCAGGGTGCGGGTGCGGGTGTGCGGGGGTGGCGGAATGGTGTAGTCGTGTGGTAGGTCAAGTTAGCTGAAATCAGGTGCACTAATACCCCTCATTCGATCGACTGGCCCCATTTCGCTGAAATCAGGTGCACTATTGCTCCTCATTTGACCGACTAGCCCCATTTCGCTGAAATCAAGTGCACTAATACCCCTCATTTGACCGCCTAGCCCATTTCGCCGATTTCGTCGAAATCAGGTGCACTTATACCCCTCATTCGACCGCCTGGCCCCATTTCGCCGAAATCAGGTGCACTTATACCCCTCATTCGACCGCCTGGGCCCATTTCGCTGAAATCAGGTGCACTAATACCCCTCATTTGACCGCCTAGCCCCATTTCGCCGAAATCAGGTGCACTAATACCCCTCATTCGATCGACTGGGCCCATTTCGCTGAAATCAGGTGCACTTGTGCACCTAAGCACTTTAGGATCAAAGGGATTTCTCCCTCTCTTTCCTCCCCCGCCTACTTTGCTCTCTTACGCCAGCCTACATCCCGCCACAATTACCTAGTTACCTGCCAACCGTCTACCCGCCCGCCAACTTTCAGCACCATCAAGCTCCTGCCGGCTCCCCAGCCTTCCCCCATTACAAGCCCAAAAGCCCCCCTCCAAATGAAGAAGGGGGCTTCCTGATCCGGCGGCGGGCCGGAATGCTGTTACAATATCCCTATTTCTTCCTTTAAGGATTATAGGTGATATGAAATCATCTTACAATTACATTTTTACCTGCAACACTATGCAGCATTGACATCTTCATGAAGTCGTCCAGCCGCTCCAGCGCTTCGGTCAGCTTCGCCGTAGAAGCGGCGTAGGAGCAGCGTATATAGCCTTCCCCTCCGGCTCCGAACACATGGCCCGGTACTACGGCAACCCCTGCCTCCTGAAGCAGGCGCAAGGCGAACTCTTCTGACCCGAGCCCGGTGCGGCCGATCGAAGCGAAGGCATAGAAGGCCCCCTGCGGCATATGGCAGGATAATCCGGCGGACCGCAGGCCCTCCACGATCAGCGAGCGGCGTTCTTTGAAGCATGCCTTCATCCGCTCCATATCCGGGAGCGCACTGCGCAGGGCTTCAGCAGCAGCAATCTGTCCCGGTACAGGGGCGCACATGGCGGTGTATTGATGGATTTTGAGCATGGCCGAGAGCAGCTCACGGTTCCCGCAGGCATAGCCCACCCGCCAGCCCGTCATGGCAAAAGCCTTCGAAAACCCGCTGATCACCACCGTCCGCTCCTGCATCCCGGGCAGGGAAGCGATGCTTACATGCTTGCTGTCATAGGTCAACTCGGCATAGATCTCATCGGAAATGACGATCAGGTCATGCTCCTTCACCACTTCAGCCACCGGCAGCCAGTCCTCGTACGTCATGACCGCCCCGGTTGGATTACTCGGAAAATTCACAATCAGCAGCTTGGAGAGTGGGGTAATCGCTCTGCGCAAGGCTTCTGCCGTAAGCTTGAAGCCTTCCTCCACCTTCGTCTCCACCGGTGCCAGCGTCCCGCCGTTCAGGTAGGCGATAGGCGCGTAAGCAACATATCCCGGAGAAGGAATCAGAATCTCATCCCCGGGAGCCATGAAGGCCCGCAGCGCCAGATCCACCGCTTCACTGCTGCCCACCGTAACCAAGATTTCATCCGCAGGATCGTAACGCAATCCGAAGCTGGTCTGCATATAGCCCGCAATCTCCTCCCGCAGCTCCGGCAGTCCGCTGTTAGAGGTGTACCCCGTCTCCCCCCGATCCAGCGCACGAATGCAGGCAGCTCTAACCTGCGCGGGTGTTGCGAAGTCCGGCTCGCCCACTCCCAGTGAGATAATATCGTTGTTACCCGCAGCCAGATCAAAAAAAGCCCGGATGCCCGAAGGCGGAATCTCTTGTAACCGCGGATTAATGATGACGGCATTATCCCTTCTCATCATGCTCATAGCCTGACACCTCCATATTCTACAGGCTGCGCTTGAGGGGTTTGATGGGTATGATCGGCTTGCTGCGCTTCCTTGACTTGCCTCTGCGGCTTAACTCCTGTATCCGCAACCGTCCGCGCTCCCTCTCCAGATGCACCTTGCAGCCCCCCGCGCTCACGCAGCGATCCGGTAATGATCTCATCCAGCAGGCTGCTGAAGTCTATCCCGGCAGCTTCTGCACTCTGGGGCAACAGGCTGGTTGCCGTCATTCCTGGCAATGTATTTACCTCCAGCACATAAGGGATGCCATCCTGCAGCAGCATATCCACCCGTGCATACACTGCACATTTGAGCGCCCGGTAGCAGGTTAACGCCGCCTTCCGCACCTGTTCCTGCAACGCATCCGGCAGCCGGATGATCTGCTCCTCCGCGCCGCCCTGCTCGTATTTGGCCTCATAATCGAACCAGTCCGCACCCAGCGATTGAATGCCGATGACCGGCAGCATTTCTCCCCCCAGGATAGAGCAGGTAATCTCCTGTCCCGGGATATAGTGTTCAATGAGCACAGAGCCTCCATCCGCACTGGAAAAAGCTTTTTCCACCGCCGCCCGCAGCTCCTCTGGCCCTCTTACTTTGGTCATGCCGATGCTGGACCCGCCGGAATTCGGCTTCACCATCACCGGATAACCGAGCCGCTGCACGGCTTCCGGGGCATATTCGTCCATGCTGTCCCAGCACAGCCAATCGGGTGTGGGGATGCTTTTGCTGCGGATGACCGTCTTGGCCAGCCCTTTATCCATACATAAGCTGCTTGCGAGCACCCCGCTACCGGAATACGGGATTCCGAGCGTCTCCAGGGCTCCCTGCACCGTACCATCTTCCCCGTAGGCCCCATGCAGGGCGAGCAGAGCGAAGTCCAGTCCCGCTACCCCTTTAAGCAGCTCTTTGCGCGAGGTAATGTGTACCGGAACCGCTGTGTATTTTGCCGGATCAAGCGCCTTCAGCATCTCCCTGCCGGTCTTCAGCGACACCTCATATTCGGACGACACCCCGCCCATAATCACACCTACTCTTAGCATATCCGCACCTCATTCTCCCATGATTTGCCGTGCTGTCTTCCCGATGATTGCAATACCCCTCACGATATCCTCATCCGCCACCCTGGAGAATCCCAACCGCAACGTATTCTGTCCTGCACCGTCTGTGAAGAAGATGTCTCCCGCCGTAAAAATAACTCCCCGCGCATGGCAAGCCGCCAGCAATTCCCTTGTATTGAAGCCTTCCGCGAACGTTACGAACAGATGCAGCCCGCCATCACCCGACAAGGAGGCATACGGAATATGCTCTTTACAACAGGCTAAGGTCAGTTCGTATTTGCGTTTATACTCCAGCCGGGCTTTTTTGAGATACTTCTCCAGGTTGCCGCCCAGCAGGTATTGATACAGAATGGACTGGTCGAGCGTCGAGGTATGAATGGTCCGCGCCCGCTTCACACTCTCCAGATAATAGATCAGTTCCTCATCCGCCAGCACCCAGCCCACCCGCAGCCCGGGGAACAGGACTTTGGAAAAGCTCCCCAGATACACCACGCCATTCCCGCCGCCCGCCGCCGCAATTAACGGAGCCACATGGGCGCCGGAATACCGCAGCTCCTCGTTGAACCCGTCCTCAATCACCGGCACGTTATAGTCCTGCATCAGCTTCATTAGCCTTTGTCTTTTCTCGGGAGACATGACGATGCCGGTGGGATTGTGGTAGGAGGGAACCAGATAAGCACAGTCATATTGCCGCGCCTCCAGCGCCTGCTTCAGCTCCCCGAGGTGGATGCCGTCCCGCTCCATCGTGACTCCGTGAATTCCGAAGCCGTGCAGCTTCAGATTCTTGATCGCCGTATGATGCGTCGGATTCTCGCAGACCACTGTGCCATGACGCTTGCCGAGAGCCGACAGCACCAGGTCGAAACCCTCCGTGAACCCGTTCGTAATCAGCAAATCCTTGCCGCGCAGATCTACGCCTTTATGCTCCATATATTGTTTGAGATAGTCTATTAATGGCTTATAGCCTTTGGCATATCCATAATTCAGCAGAACGTTGCCCTCTACGGACATACGCTCCAGGAACGCTCTGCGCACATGATCCAGATCGAAGAGGCGCTCATCCGGGGCGATGCTGGTAAAAGAAATCGTGCCCTTCTCCGCGCGTATCCCCCGCTTCATAATGTCCAGCTCCTCCGCGAGCAGCGCCTGGCTGCTGAGCCGCTCTGTCCAGTCCAGCGTCCATGGGGCGGCTTCCGCACCGTTCTGCGCTGCCGCGCCTTGTGCGACATAGCTGCCCTGGCCTTGTACGGTATAGGCAAAGCCATCGTCTTCCAGCCCCTCATAAGCCGAGATCACCGAGTTCCGGCTGACCTTCAGCAAGGTGCTCAGCTCACGTGTCGAGGGCAGCTTCTGCCCGCCTTGGAGCGCGCTTTTGATGATGAGATGCTTCATGTAATCCTTCACCTGGATCGATACCGGACGCCCGGCAATGAGCTTGAAATCCTTAAACATCCTGTGATCGCCTCCATAGCTATCATGGCACAGACGCTGCCGTAAAAAAAGAACCACCGCCCCGGGATTTTCTTCCGGGCGTGGTTCTGTGGGGGATGAGGGGCGGGAATGTGCCGCCTGCGGTGCTGGTAGGCGTCCCCGCCTGTTGAGAACGGAATGTCTGATGAGAGGCTGCCAATGCTCCCGGGACCAGACGTTCCAGATATAATACTGCGAGTGCCCGCATGGGACCGGAATGCTGATGTGCTGCTACGAGTACCCACATGGGACCTAAACGACGGGTGCGGCGGGACAGGGACATGATGTGATTATACCAGTTGGCTCTAGACACCATTCGGGCGCTCTCCTGAGGGTTCTATTGTATTTCGTACAGTCAGATTAGCGTATATTGACACTTTTTCGTGTTCTGCTGCATTATGTACATTAGAAATTTGGATTTTGCCCGTTATGGGGGCAATTGCTGATATTCTGTTGCAGGAAATACAGTAGAACGTGTTTTGGCACGGTTATTAGACCAATCTGATGTACATAGTGCAACTCACCCGTTAGCAGTTGCACGGAATCATCAGCGGTTGCGTTATCGTCAGGGAAATCGTCAGTATCTCGTTAGCGATAGCGTATTCGTTAGCGGAATCTTCAGTATCTGCGATAGTGGAATCGTCAGCGTTAGTAGTTACGCCACATTCACCCGTTAGCATTCTCCGCTGCCATCCGCCAGCTTCCTCCAACCTTCCGCAGATGCAGGACCGTAACCTCACCTGGAGCCGGTGCTGCTGCGGTATAGAATGTCACGCCTTCGATGATCCGCGCCAGCAGCTGCCGGATGACACCGCCGTGGGTCACCAATAGCACACGATAAACCACGGGTGCCTGCTTTGACTCTAGCTCCCGTGCTGTGGTCTTTGGCATATCTCTTCCTTGGACGCACTCTTCTCGGCTTGCCGAATCCGCACCTGGCAGCGCAGCAACAGAACCTGTTGCGTCTGTCTCTGCTCTTGCTTCAATTCCTAGCTCTGCTTCCCGCTGGAGTTGACCCCAGACAGCCTCCACCCGGCCCGTGAAGTCCTCCCATGACTCCCCTTCCGGCGGCGTTACCGATTCGGGATGATCGATCCAGTTGCGGTAATGTCCATTATCCTGTAGCTGCTCATAGGTGCAGCCTTCCCAGGCACCGAAATCCATCTCCCGCATCCGGGAATCATAGACCGCCTTCTGCTCCAGGTGCGGAGTCAGGATTGTTAGAGTCTCTCGGCACCGGCGCAGGTCGCTGCAATAGACTTGCTGAAATTCCCCGCTAAGTGCAGACTGCAACCGAAGATCAGCAAGCCGATGCGCTTCCCCCGGTAGCAGTGGGAGATCTGTCCTGCCTAAATAGCGCCGCTCCTTGTTCCACTGCGTATAGCCGTGACGCAGCAGCACCAGTTCCATTTGCACTGGCTGTAACAGGTTTCTTGGCGCGCTGGAATTTCCCCGAGGAGAACCTCCACTCCATTCTGCTTGGCAATGGTCAGCTTTCACCCCGCTCAGCCCCCGATCCCGTGCCATAGCAGGGCAACGGCTGCACAGATGCAGACAAATATTGCGGATGACCACATCATCATCCGCGAAGTCACAATAATATCCTCCGGCTCCATCGTCCGCAGCGGATCACCCATGTAAGCGCGGAAGGAGACGATGCCATGGTATACATTCTCGCCGCCCAGCCGGATGCCGAGGGCCCCGGCAACTGCCGATTCCGGGTAGCCGCTGTTTGGACTGGGATGAAGGCGGGCATCCCGGCGCACGGTGCGCCAGCATCTCCGCCATTCCAGCCGCAGGAGCGCAGCACATAAGGTTAAGAGCAGTGCGGTCAACCGCGCCGGTATGTAGTTGGCGACATCGTCCAAGCGGGCCGATGCCCAGCCGAGGTCGCGGTATTTATCGTTCTTGTAGCCGACCATGGAATCCAGCGTGTTCACCGCACGGTAAGCCATGGCCAGCGGCGCCCCGCCCAGCAGGGCGAAGAACAGCGGAGAGATGATCGCATCGACGATATTCTCTGCGACCGTCTCCACCGTACCGCGCACAATCTCCGGGCTGTCCAGATGAGCCGTATCCCGGCCCACGATCATCCCCAGCGCCCGGCGCGCGGCGGGAATATCTCCTGAACGCAGCTCGGTGTATACTGCCATGCCTGCATCCTTCAATCCCTTGGAGGCGATGGTGGTCGAGATCAGCCAGACTTCGGCAAGCCAGGGAGACAGGCGGGCGAGCAGCATAACAAGCAGCGCGGTCAGCGCCCAAGCGCCGCCCGCCACCAGCAGCGGAAGAAGAATACCGGCCCGCTTCAGAGCACTTGGAGCTGAGGCGAAGCGGCGAATCCCCCGCTCCAGAGCACTAATGACCTTCCCTATGTAAATAACCGGATGGGGCAGGCTGCGCGGATCACCAACCACCCGGTCCACAATATAAGCAGAGAGCAGGATGATAGCAAGCTTCACCTTGGCTCACCCCGCCGCTCTGTATAGCAGTCCGTGTTCGTCATTCCCGGCCGCCGCTCTGAGCGGCATGAGGCTGAGCAGACCGTGCATCCTGTGAAGCTTCCGCGTGTACTCCGTATGCTTCCTGTAACACATCCGCTTGTACTCCGTGCCCAACCTGCGATACCTCAGCGTGCCCCCCATGTGCAGCTTGTAACGCTCCCGCGTGTACTCCTTGCTTTGCCTGCGATGCTTCCGAGTTTACTCCGTGTACAGCCTGCAATCCTTCCGCCTCTGCCCTGCTCTCGGATTGCGCTGCCTTCACTGAGCGCAGGCTCTCCGTCACCGCGCTGTACACCAGTCTGCCAATGGCTCCGCCGAGGTCAGTCGCCGTTCCGGCATACACATGCTCCGCAGCATAGCGGCGGCTTCCGCTCACTGCGATCACAATGGCATCCGTAGTGGTTCCCGTTGCGCCAAGCCCATTCTCGGAATCCGTGATTCCGAGGTCTGCCAGCGCCGCAGCCTTCGCTTCCGTGGCCGTCATGATAGCATTGACCATGGCCGACTGGGACAGCCAGCCGTCGATGCCGAGCATGATATTGATCGTGCCCGGACGGTAGGCCGCAAGCACACTACGCTCCGACCCGGCCCGGGCCGCGTTGCCCGCCGCCGCTGTTACGCAGCAGAATATCCCCGCTGATCCCGTATCCTCCTCGGCTACAGCGGCGTGCTCCAGCGGAACTGCTGTCATCAGGCCTGCGCAGCCTTCCAGCGGGTAGCCCCACTCCTGAAGCTTGTTTTCCAGATCCTGCACCGGATTGCTGCATTCGTAGTCCCTGCTGACGTATTGGTTCACCGCACGTTTCAGACGCCCCGCGCCTCCACCATATACTGCACTCGATATACTATCCGCTTCAGCCGGAAACTCCACCAGCAGATGGCCCTCCCGCCATTCCAGCGTCAGCCCGGGCCACACCTTACTGCGGTACGTCTGCTCCCCGTCTTCGGCCTTAAAGGGCAGCTTTACCTTCGCTTCCTGCACTTCCTTTGCTTCCTTCATATCCTTCGCTCCTCTCCGTTCGCTCCGATTAGCCCTCTTCGCGCGCTCGCAGCCTGCACTGCCGCCGTTCTTGCTCACAATCCCGCCCGCAGCAGCTCCCCCATCTGCCGCAGCAGACGGTCGTTGTCTACGCGGCCCTTGACCGCGACGCGGATATGCCCGGCTTCAAGGCCGGGGTACATCGCGCAGCTGCGGACTAGAATGCCGCCCGCGCCCAGCCGCCGCTGCATCTCCTGCGCGCTCCACGGAGCGGGCAGCCGCAGCAGCAGGAAGTTCGCTTCGCCCGGCAGCACGCCGCAGCCGAGCTCAAGCAAGCCCTCCCGCAGCCGCTGCCGCTCGGCTGCGATCAGCGCGCGCGTCTCCTGCCCGTAGCCGTCGCCGCAGCGCAGGCAAGCTTCCCCGGCCAGCAGCGCCAGGCCGTTCACGCTCCAGGTCACCTGCTTGCCGCTCATGGCCGCGGCAAGAGCCGGATGCGCGGCAGTGAAGCCCAGCCGCAGCCCCGGAATAGCAAAAAACTTCGTCATCGAGCGCACCAGCACCGTATGACGATAAGCCCCAAGCTCCGGCAGCAGAGATTGCCGGTCCGCTTCCGGGATGAAGTCGATGAACGCTTCATCCACCGCCAGCACCGTCCCGCAGGTCTCCGCCTGCTGCGCGAGCTGCCGCAGCGCGTCCAGCGGATACTGGACGCCGTTCGGATTATTCGGCTGGCCGAGGAACAGCAGATCGACCTGCTCCAGCAGGCCGGAGATGCTGTCCACAGCAGCCCGGTAATCCGTCCGGCTGGTCCCCTGAACGGACAAGACCTCCGCACCGAACTGCTCCGCGAGCTGGCGGTACTCGGAGAAGCACGGCTCCACGATGCCCACCCGGCGCGGAGCCACCGCCAGCAGCAGCAGCGCCATCGACTCTGCCGCCCCGTTCGCCACGGTAATCCAATCCGTGCCAAGACCCAGGTCCTCCGCCAGCAGTGACTTCAGCCTGCGGTGGCCCGGATCGGGGTACGCGGTGATCGCAGAGACCGCATCCCTCAGCAGCGCCAACACGCCCGGCGGCGGACCCAGCGGGTTAATATTGGCGCTGAAATCCAGGAAGCCGCTGCCGCTGTCCCCGTATAACTCGGCGGCGGTCAGCAGATCACCGCCGTGGCCGTATTTTTCAAGCATATGTATAGCCTCCATGTCCATATTTCCCCATTGTATATATCCGCCGCGTCCATCTTTCCAGTCCTATATATCTTCCGTGTCCATATTTTCCCATCATACATCCTCCCTGTCCACTATAGATAATCTATCAATGCTCCATCAGGTAATTTACTTCTATGTATGTCTCACTTCACTAACCAAAAGCTCTATTACCATTCTCCCAATTATTGGCCAATTCCCGGAAATTCGTCAATGCTATATCGCCTATGCACCCTGCCTTGAACCCGTAAACTTTCTGCATAGCCCCGTAACCCCGACTTGATCTCAAGGCTGATGCTATTTGTGACGGCCGCTGCGAACTGCGAATACTCTAACTGCACTTTGTACAACTAAAGGGACCGATATTCACGCGGAGTGCGTTTTAATTGCAGTTTGTACATCTAAAACTAACCCTATCTCAAATAATAGCAGCATCTCCTATTTTTAATTGTACAAAGTGCATTTAAACGGATAAACCCGCTGATTTCCCTTCCTTTAGTTGCACGAAATACATTTAACCGCTATATACATGCCGCACGCACCTGTTCATGATGCTCAGACACTCATCCGTCAACCGTTTCAATCCGCCACCCACGCCAATTCATCTTATTCCCCCATCCTACCCGCCAATAGCCCCCGCCCCTCCACCCGCCATTCCCGTTCCGTTTTGTAGAAATCTCTCTTTTAGTTTAGAATAAGTACAGCAGTTTACTATGGTCACGCGGAGGAATCACGAATGCTTTTTATCGATAATACCGGAATTACAGACGCATCGATCAATCTGGCCATTGAAGAGTTTGCGCTCAAAAACCTGCCGATGGACGAGAGCTACCTGCTCTTCTATATTAACAGCCCGTCGATCATCATCGGCAAGCATCAGAATACGATCGAGGAGATCAACCAGGAGTATGTAAAGGACAACAACATTCAGGTCGTACGGCGGTTATCCGGCGGCGGCGCGGTGTATCATGATCTCGGCAACCTCAACTTCAGCTTCATTACCAAGGATGACGGCCAGTCCTTCCACAACTTCCTGAAATTCACCCAGCCGGTCATCGACTATCTGAAGTCTATGGGCGTGAATGCCGAGCTAAGCGGACGCAATGATCTTCAGGTCGGGGAGCAGAAAATCTCCGGCAACGCCCAATTCTCCACACGCGGACGTATGTTCAGCCACGGAACCCTGATGTTCGATCTGAATCTGGATGATGTGCAAGCTTCCCTGAACGTGAATCCCGAGAAGTTCAAGTCGAAGAGCACCAAGTCCGTACGCAGCCGTGTCGCCAATATCAAGGAGCTGCTGGGCAATCCTGACATGACGATTGAACAATTCCGCGAGGGGCTGCTGCGTTCCATCTTCGGGATGGAGGCCGCTGACGTTCCGCAGTACAAGCTGACCATGGACGATTGGGTGCGGATCAATGAGATCTCCAAGGAGCATTACCAGAATTGGGACTGGAATTACGGTCTTTCGCCGAAAAGCAATGTCAAGCATACCCGCAAATTCCCCGCAGGGCTCGTGGATATCCGCATGGACATTGAAGATTCCATCATCCGGGAGATCAAAATCTACGGCGACTTCTTCGGCGTCGGCGATGTGGCAGATGTGGAGAACGCGCTGCGCGGCAAGCGTTATGAGGAAGCAGAGGTCCGCCAGGCGCTGGCTGATCTCGATCTGAAGCATTACTTCGGCCGTATTGAGCCGGAGGACTTCATCGGACTTGTGTTTCTTGAGGAATAGCTTCATAGCAAGCCGAATTTTATATTTTAAAAGAACCCCGCTAACCTGCCGCATCCTGCGCAGAGCTAGTGGGGTTCTTTGTCTTCGTATGCTTGCCGGGTTCGCTGCTATACAAGCACGAACACATACAACACCAGCGCCAGCGTAAGCATCACGCATACTTTCTCCACCGCGTTGCCCTTCTTCGTGCCGGTGCTCATCAGCTTAAGCCGCAGCTTAAATGGAATCGGAGGCAGCGGGGTGATCCCGCGCTGGGTCAGGGAGTCGGCGAGAAGATGCAGCCCGTAGGACAGGCTCCCGGCAATCCACAGACTGCCGCCGTCATTCATGTCAAGGGAGACGAAGTACAGCAGCGCGCCCCATCCGGCAACGGCATACAGCGTATGCGTGATTCCCCGGTGAGGAACTATGGAAGCTACGACCAGCACACAGGCGGCGATATAGTTCCACGGATCATAGGCATCGGCAAAAGCAAACAAGGCCAGCGCAATCAGCAGCATCACCAGATGCCGCAGCCTGCGGCTGGGCAGGAAGGATACGCTGCCCACCAGCAGCGCCAGTGCGATATTCCAGGGCGGCTCCGCTATCCCGGCAAAATAAAGATAAATGCCCGCTCCGATCAGCGACACCTGCAGAATACGCAGCAAAAACTCCGGCACGGCCTTGCGTACCAGCATGGAATTCGGCTCGTCGATATCGGGCAGCAGCGAGCTGACGACGGCGACAGCAACAGCAGGAAGGGTAATAGCATGCCCTAGCAGGCTCATGGCGGACAGGGTAACCCCGGTGCTGATAACTAAATGGGATTTGCCCATCATGGTGAATCCGCTCCTTAGATGAAAGTATAAATGCTTCTCGATGTCTTGAAATAAGAACAGGTGTGCGGTTACCGAAGTATACCAAGGCTTTCCTTTTTTGTCCAGCTTATATGTAGTTTCCAGGCTCTTCACGCCCGCGGGGCCAAGGATGCCGCACAGTTTCGGCTTGTCCTGCCCCCTGTTTTAGGATACAATTTGGACAACTCAACTGGCCCTGAAAGGATGAACCCTGTGAATCGCTCCCGAATCGCCGATCTAAGTCTGCTACTGGTGGCGATGATGTGGGGATGTACGTTTCTGATCGTGCAGTCTGCCGTACGGGTGCTGCCGCCGCTTGCTTTTAACAGCATCCGGTTTACAGGCGCCGCCGTGCTGCTGGCCTTGATTACCGCTGTCTTCTACCGCCAGGAATGGCGTAAGCTGAGCTTACGCATGGTGATGCACGCCCTGCTGCTGGGCCTATTCCTGTTCCTCGGCTACGGCTTCCAGACCGTCGGGCTGCTGTACACCACCACCTCCAACACGGGATTTATCACCGGGCTGTCGGTGGTGCTGGTCCCGTTCCTGTCTCTGGCACTGCTGAAGACGGCCATCTCCAGATATACCTGGCTGAGCGCCGGGCTTGCAGCGGGGGGCTTGTATCTGCTGACCTTTACCGGCTCTGCCTTCTCCCTTAATAAGGGCGATGGCCTGATTCTGCTCTGCGCCGTGGCTTTTGCGCTGCAGATCGCGTATACCGGCAGATACGCACCGCGTTATCCGGCCCTGCCGCTGGCGGCGCTTCAGCTTGGCTTCGTAGGCCTGCTCAGCATCGCCGCCTCCCTGCTCGTGGATGGAAGCGGCCCGCTGCTGCATAGCGGAGAGCTGCTCCGCCAGCCGGAGGTGCTCTCTGCTATGCTGATCTCCATCGGCCCGACCAGCGCCTTCGCCTTCTGGATTCAGACGGCCTGCCAGAAGTACACCACCCCGTCCCGGGTGGCGATCATCTATGCCATGGAGCCGGTGTTCGCTGCCGTCACCGGCCTGCTCTTCGGCGGAGAGACGCTGGGCGTATCCGCGCTGCTCGGCTGCGGCTGCATTCTGGCCGCCATGCTGCTGGCGGAGCTCAGCCCCACGCCGTCAGGAACGCAGGCGGAGGGCTGAGCCCGAATCCGCGAACCCTTTTACCAGATTAGCATTAATAAGTTCCATTGCTACAGACAAAAGAGCCGTGCTTCCGTCCCCCTTCCTATAGAAGTTATAGCGGATAGCCGGACTACAAACCATACTTAGGAGAGAACCCAAATGTACAAATTGATTGCCATTGATATTGACGATACCCTGATTAACGACGACAAGGAAGTGACCCCGGCCACCCAAACCGCGCTGGAGCAGGCTGTAGCCGCTGGCGTAGTAGTTACTCTGGCTACCGGACGCGCTTATGCTTCCGCCCAGGCGATTGCCCGCCAGACCGGTCTGAACGTGCCCATCATCACCTATCAGGGCGCACTGGTGAAGAATCTGCTCGATGAAGCAGTGCTCTATGAGCGTTATGTGCCGCAGGACGCGGTGCGCAAGCTGTTCCAGTATTGTGTGGAGCATGATCTGCACCTGCAGACTTACATTGACGACAAGCTGTATGCCCGCGAAGAGAACCAGAAGCTGATTGACTATTCGACTCTGAACGGAACGCAGTACTATATCGAGCCGGACTGGGAAACGAAGCTGGTTCCGCAAAAAACACCAAAAATGCTCATTATCGACGATCCGGACTTCCTCGATGAGCTGTCCCCGATCCTGCGCAGCCTGCTCGGCGATTCGGTGCATATTACGAAGTCCAAGCCGCATTTCCTGGAGATCATGCACCATGAAGGCACCAAAGGCCTGGCGCTTGAATTCCTGGCTAAGCATTTCGGCTGCGACCTGTCCGAGACCATCGCTGTAGGCGATTCCTGGAATGATCATGAGATGCTTGAAGCTGCGGGTCTTGGTGTGGCGATGGCGAATGCCATTCCTGCGCTTAAGGAAATCGCAGATTTCGTTACACTCAGCAACAATGAGGACGGCGTGAAATACGCCATTGATAAATTCATTCTTAACGCAGGTCAAGAAGCATAAGCTGCTGCAACAACAGCAGAACATCTTATGCTAAATAACCCCACAAAGTGGGGCTTTAGCTTCGATGTATATTCAGGTACTTTGCGGGGACCCCAGAACATCTAAATTATCTTTCCAAAAAGGGTGGCCCCCCGCAGGTTCATGGTACGAACTGCGGTGCGCCACCCTTTTATACTAAGTAGAAAGGAAGTGCCTTCATGGAAGAGTTATCGAATGAGGAACAACTGCAATCCATAGCCTCTATGCAATCGACCATCCGTAAGCTTGAGAGCGCCTTAACCCAGATGACGCACAGCGGCACCAATACTACTCTGGTCCAGAAACGCCTAGATGCTATGCACATCGGGTTAGCTGTTCTGGACCATGTCTGGAATCAGAAGCCGCTCTCTTATCCCCCTGCCGAGCTGGCAGAAGCCCGTCATGTTCTTCTCGGGTTAACCCCATCCGTAGAATCTAGTTATGCTAAGTCTAAGGCCGGGAGCCCGCAGCGGACGCTTCTAGAAAGAAGATTGAAGGCGCTGGGACAGGTGATCCAGGCAATGGATACTCTATAACAAGCTAGGCTGTGGGGGTTAAAAGTTCCTCCGCCGCCTCCTGCTCAAGCTGGGAATGATACAGATCCGAGTACCGTCCCTCCGCCGCAAGCAGCTCCTCATGTCCGCCCCGCTCCACAATCTCCCCGTTCTCCATCACCAGGATGACATCGGCATTCTGGATCGTTGAGAGCCGGTGGGCGATCACAAGCGTTGTCTTATCCTTCATCAGCTTACGGATGGCCTGCTGGACCATTCGCTCCGACTCATTGTCGAGGGCAGCCGTAGCTTCATCCAGCAGCAGAATCGGCGCATTTTTGAGCATCGCTCTGGCAATGGACAGCCGCTGCCTCTGACCGCCGGACAACCGGGAGCCATGCTCGCCAATATCCGTGTGTATGCCTTCCGGCAGCTCCGTCACGAACTCATACGCATTCGCCTGCCGCAGCGCCTCGACAATCTCTTCGTCTGACGCACCGGGCTTGCCGCTCTCGATATTGTCCCGGATGCTCCCGGAATACAGGCCCGACTCCTGAGGCACATAGGCGAAGTAGCTGCGCAGCTCTGCCAGCGGTATTCCGCTGATCGGACGGCCGTTGATCGCAACCTCACCTGCATCCGTCTGGTAGAAGCCCAGCAGCAGCTTGAACAGGGTGGATTTCCCGCCGCCGCTCGGACCTACTACGGCCATTTGCTGGCCGCGTGCCAGCTCCAGACTGACCTTGTTAAGGCTCTGCTTCTCACTGCCCGGATAGCTAAATGACACCTCTGCGAGCTGAAGCTCCCCGAACCCCGGCAGCTCCGTCTGGACCTCAGGCAGCACCTCAACCTCAGCAGGCGCATCCATCACCTCGAAGATCCGTTCCGCCGCACCCAGCGACTGCTGCATGGAAGCGACCAGGCCCGGCAGGGACGAGAACGGCCCAACCAGATAATTCATCAGCTGAATGAAGGCAATCATCGCCCCAACCTCAAGGCTTCCATTCGCCACGAACCACCCGGCAATCACCAGCGCCAGCAGGAAGGTCAGATTCCCCAGCAAGGAGGAGATCGCTCCGGTGGCTCCTTCGATTCTCGCTTTCTTTTTCTCTCCTGAGGCAATATCCTCACTGTAGCCAACATATTGCTTCTGCAGCCTGCGCTCCATGGAGAATGCCTTGAACACCATACTGCTGCCCAGAATATCGTTCAGAAAAGCCGTAGTCCGGCTCATACTTTCCTGCACCCGCACACTGTTGATGCGCATCGCATTGCCGAAGATTTTACCGGTCAGGAACAGCAGCGGACCGATGGACAGGCAGATCAGCGCCAGCAGCCAGTTAATATAGAGCAGATAGCCGAAGGAGGCTACCGCCAGCAGCGGGTTGCGCAGCAGATCCAGCATCACCTGCCCGCAGGCTTCCCCCACAGACTGATTGTCATTCGTGAACCGGGACAACAAATCACCGGAATGATTGCGGTCGAAATAAGACTGCGGTAAGGCCAGCGTATGCCCCATCATGTCCTGACGCAGCTCATTTCTGATTTTGGCCGATACATTGGTCTTGAGATACGCACTGACGAAGGTATTCAATCCCGTAACCAGCAAGAATAGAATCCCGAACCAGGTAAGTCCCTTGAACGCCTCCACATCCAGCCGAACAGCAGCATCCGTAATCCGGGCCAGGAACCAGGCCATCGTAAGATCGAGCACAATACTGAATAACGTCACCAACAGCAACACGGCATAAATCAGCTTATGTCTAAGCATGTATGTACTTAATCTGGCAAAAGCACCTTTCTTCTTCACAACATCAGCTCCTCTTTAGAATTCCGCACCCCGCACCTTGGCATATACCTTGCTGTCATGGAGTTCCCCGTCCAGCCCGCGGGTGCTTTTGTGGAGAATGCCATCCCCACTGACACATCGTTTTAGTATAGTACCTCCTTCTCTTTTTGAAAATAAAGAAATATACGCATCATATTCATAAAACTGGAAGTCGACCCCGTCGTGGGCTCACTCTCTGCGGCTCCGATGCCACTAGTGTACTAGACCCCTGGCAAGGACCCCAGCGGCGGGGGGCGGATTCCCGTATCGGTCTTAGGGCTGAAATACATGGAAAGCAGTTGTGAAGGGAAATGAATGCTATAGCTTCAAAAGACACTGCGGAGTTATGCGGGGATTATGCGGAAATCATTACGGATACTTGGTGATCACTTGGGGGAAATATGGGGGAGAGTATTGTATACTTGCACAAAGTATGGATGGTTAAGAGAGGAGGAATGAATTGTCGTGGCCAAAACACATATTGAAGAATCAGCTGAAGAGCAAACAAGGCTGGAAACCTCCCGGTTAGCCAGCTTGATCGAGGCTCATGTTACACGTGACGGGACTGCCGAGACAGCGATACAAGGATTGTATTTCAACCGCTACTCCAGAACAGAGCTGTCCGATTACATGTACACGATGCAGTGGCCAACCGTGGGGATTGCAGCGCAGGGGACCAAAATCATCAAGATCGGCAAACAGACCTCCGAATACAGCGGCTCACGTATCCTTGTTGCGCCCGTAGCGGTGCCCATCAGCATGCAAACGATTCAGGCAAGCTCTTCGGAGCCTTTCCTCGGCGTGGGCGTCTATCTCGATCCGCACAAAATCGCTGCGCTCATACCGAAGATCTACCCTAACGGTCTGCCAAAAACCGGCAAGCGCAGCGCAAGCTATGTGCTGGAAGGCGAACCTGCCTTGATCGGCGCGGTAGCCCGGCTGGTCGCGTGTCTGGACGAGCCCGGCGATAACGGCCTGCTGGCCTCGCTTGCAGCGGATGAGATTTTCGTCCGGCTGCTGCGTAGTCCAATCGGCGTGTATGTGGCCGAGACTGTGCTGGCCGGATCGAATGTCCAGCGCGTCGCCAAAGCGATCGATTGGCTGCGGAGCCACTTCGCGGAATCACTGACTATTGCCGAGTTGGCCGCCATGGTTCATCTCAGCGAATCCTCGTTCCGCGAATATTTCAAGTCGGTGACCTCAATGAGTCCGCTGCAGTATCAGAAAGCGCTCCGGCTTCAGGAGGCGCGGCGGCTGATGCTTTCCGGCGGGCGGGATATCACAACAGCTTGCCGGCTGGTCGGGTATATCAGCGATTCACAATTCAGCCGGGATTACAGCCGTTTTTTCGGAAATCCGCCGAGCCGGGATATTTCCAAATGGAAATCGGGCCTCATCTCCTGAATGCTACCCAGCAAGCCCCCCCGATCATGTCAACGGGGGGCTTTTCCGTTGAATCGGGCAAGAAATCAAGCAGAACAGTCAAATGAAAGGGTATCGGGCCGTCTATACTGATCTTATCCGGATAAGCCAAGCGGCGAAGCGGAAATCATCGTTGGAACAAGCTGCTTTGTACAGGGATTTAGAGGCTTGATTCTACAAGGAGGATACCGGAATGCGGATTTTTGTAACGGGAGCAAGCGGCTTTATCGGGTCGGCAGTGGTCCGGGAACTGCTTGAGGGCGGACATGAAGTGGCCGGGCTGGTACGCTCCAAGGAAGCGGCCGAGCGGCTGGAGGCGGCTGGAACGAGAGCTGTTCGCGGCTCTATTGAGAACACAGAGCTTTTGCGCCGGGAAGCAGCTCAGGCCGATGCAGTTGTGCATACGGCATTCTATCATAAGTTCTCCCATGCCGGCCTGCCGGCAAAAATGCGGATTATGCTGGGCGGAAGTCCGGGGCGGGCGGCGGCACGTTTCATGGCAGCAGCAGTCGGCACGGATTGCCGCGCCATTCAGGCATTGGGAGCCGGGCAGTCCGGGCGGTCTGGAGCGCTTGTAATTGCGATCCCCACTATGACGCTCACTCCCGGAAGGCTGGCGACCGAGGAGGATGCAGGAGATGCCTCATCTATCGGAGGAGGACGGGTGGCGTCGGAGAAGGCTGTGCTCGCACTTGCCGGATCCGGCGTCAGGGCATCGCTGGTACGTCTGCCGCCGATCGTATACGGCAACGGCGACCAAGGCGGCCTGCTGCCCTCCCTGATCCGGGCCGCAAGATCCAAGGGCGCTGCCGCCTATATCGGGCAAGGGACCAATCATTGGCCCGCCGTACACCGGCTTGATGCGGCGCGTCTATTCAGGCTGGCCGTAGAGCAGGCTCCGGCGGGCACGCGGCTCCATGCTGCCGGGGAAGAAGGCTTGCCCTTCAGGCAGATTGCGGAAGCGATTGCGCGGCAGGCGAGTGTGCCATCCAAGCAGATACAAATGGAAGAAGCCGCTTCGTATTTCGGCTGGCTGGGCCCGTTTGTCTCGACCGACAATCCCGTGTCTTCAGCATTGACCCGCGAGCGTTTCGGCTGGAACCCGCAGGAGCGCGGCCTGCTGGCCGAAATCGCACAGGGTGATTATTTTACAGGCCAATCGCTGCGTTAAGCAAACCCCATAAATGATCGTACAAAGAACAAAGTTACTGGCTATGGAGCATGGAGCCCATCCCCACAAAAGAACATCATAATTCCTAAACAACGAGCAAGAGCCTTCCAAAAAGTCAGTACAAACTAACTTTCTGGAAAGCTCCTTTTTGGGTTATCCGTGAACCTGTTGCTTCCCTTCAATACTCAGATCTGCTCCCGGCACAGCGGAAGCCTCATCCCTGTAACGGCCAGCGTAACCTTCTCCGGCAGAATATAATCCTTCTCCAGATTGATATCATGCGACATATGCGTGTAGACCGCGCGGCGCGGCTGAACGGTCTCCAGCAGGTCGGCGGCTTCGGTCATATCATACACAGAGCGGGTGGATAACTCAGCTGCCTCGTAATAAAAGCTGGTTCCCAGCACCAGCAGATCCGCTCCATGCATACGCCTGGTTTCCTCCGTGGTCAGAGAGATTGAGTCCGGGCAGTACACCCAGATATATTCCTCCTTCTCCAGCCTGTAGGCATAGGAGTAACCATTCTTGCCATGGTTCACCCGCCATGTGCTAATCTGCCAGCCATCCAGCGTAATGCCGTCATCGCAAGGGATCATGTCGATATGCCCGCTGAGCCACGGGTATTGGCGCTGGATGACGGGAATGACCTCCGCCGGAGCGTACAGCTCTCCCCGGAAGCCCATCCAGCGGCAGCTGTCTGCCCATTCCGGCAGCCCGCCGATATGATCGAAATGCGCATGTGTCACGAGCAGACGCTTCATGGTGCGGTGCCCCTGCAGCTCCATCTGTCTCCGCCAGTCCGGTCCGCAGTCAATCGCCAGGAAGCCGCTGCCGTTATCTATAAGCACAGAAGAACGCAGGCGGTTATTGCGCCCGGTGGTTCTTGCTTCCGTACAGGTCTCACAATCACAGTAGACCCGGGGTACGCCCATGGCATCCCCTGTTCCGAGGAACACTAATGTATCCATATGCCTGCCCACCTCATCATCTTTTTTCTCGAATATCCGTCAGTTCATTATAGAACAGGAGCCGGTCCTTTGCACCCCGGCCTGTAAGACAGTAAAGAGCTGCCCTTCAGCCTGATCCGGCCGGAGAACAGCTCTCTTAATCCTTCGCACTCCACACTAAGCAGGTGTCTTCTAATCCTCTTCCGTCTCCTCTACCCGCCTAGATCCCGGCCAGCACCTGATACCATATGCCCCGCTTGGAGTACAGCGTGGTGCGGACTTCCTCCCAGCCGCCAAGATAGCTGATATCGAACAACCCGGCAGGAACCGGATACTGGCTCTCATGTGCCGCATAGACCTGCTGGTTCACGGGACGGAAGCCGAACTTGGCGAATATCTCCTGCGCCTCAGGCGTCGTCAGATAATCGACCAGCGCTTCTGCGGCCGCACGGGTACCGTGCTTATCTGCGTATTTATCCACCACGGCCGCAGGATTCTCGATCAGAATCGTATTCTTCGGGATGACCACCTCATACTTCACACCCTCTGCAATCCGCGCCAGCAGCTCATTCTCATAAGTGACGATCACATCGCCTACGCCGTACTCGAAGGCAGCCATGGAGGCCCGCCCGCTTTTATCCAGAGATTCGACGTTCCTGTGTATGCTCTCCAGGAAGGCCTTGGCAGCCGCAGGGTCCTTCACCCCCTCCTGCTCCTCAGAACGCTTCAGGCCGGCCCCGTAGATCGCGTTGATGTCCCACTGGGCACCGCCGGAGGTCTTCGGATTAGGGTAGAGCACCTTCACCCCCGGCTTCGCCAGATCGGCAAAATCATGAATCCCCTTCGGATTGCCCTCCCGCGTTCCCAGGGCCACAACCGACCGCGTCACCATGCCCGCCTCGCCGCCTCGCTGCTTCCAGTCCTTCTCCACAAGGCCCGCCTTGACCAGCTTCCCGATATCGCCTTCCATGGCAAGCAGCGTGACATCCGCCTCGAAGCCGCCGGCAATTGCCCTCGCCTGAGTGCCTGAAGCTTCATAGGACTGCTGGAATACGATAGTTTGACCGGTATCCGCCTTCCACTTTTCCGCGAACCCGGGGAGAATCTCGCCCATGGCATCCTTCACCACGCTGTAGGCGCCCACCACAAGCGTTAGATCTCCCTGCGGCGGCGCACCTCCCTCTCCTGCATCCGGCTGCTCATTCCCGCAGCCGGCAGCGGTCAGGGCGAACACCGCCAGCAGTAAGACCGTCAGCCATCCGTGCAGTTGTCTGCTCCTTCTGATAAGCCACATACCGGCGACACATCCCACTCATTTATTTTTTAGATAAATACAGGCATCGGATCTTTCTTCAGCCCATTCTCCTGAATCCAGCTCCGTTCCTCATTGAACAGGTAGGCGCGGTGTACCAGCACAGATATTTCCTGGCCCGGAGTCAGCGTTTCTTTCTCCAGAGAGCGGTAGGTGACCAGCTTATGTCCATTGATCTCAACCTCCACCAGCCATTCACTGCCGCGGAAATGCAGATGCTTCACAACGCCCTGCTCCGTGGCCGAAGCTATTTTGAATTCATGCAGATGGCCCACCTCAATATATTCCGGACGGATCAGCGCCTTGGTCGGCTTACCGCCGCCTGCGCCTTCGAAGCCCTTCAGCTCGGAAGCACTCCCGATCAGCGTCGATTCCCCGATGAAGGTTGCCACGAACGGTGTCTTCGGCTCTTTATAGATATCCCAAGGCGTACCCTTCTGCTCCAGCCGCCCCTGGTTAATGATCATAATCTCATCCGCAACTTCAATCGCCTCATCCTGGTCGTGGGTGACGAAGATTGAGGTGATCCCGACACGTTCGATCAGCTCCCGCAGCCAGGAACGCAACTCCTGGCGGATCTTCGCATCAATCGCCGCGAACGGCTCATCCAGCAGCAGCAGCTGCGGCTCAGGGGCCAGCGCCCGGGCAAAAGCCACCCGCTGGCGCTGCCCCCCGGACAGCTGATGCGGATACCGGCTCTCGAAGCCCTTCAGTCCGGTCAGCTCCACCAGCTCGGTGACACGGTCACGGATGACTGACTTACTAGCTTTCTTGACTTTCAGGCCGAAGGCGATATTCTCGAACACCGTCATATGCTTGAACAGCGCATAGTTCTGGAAGACAAAGCCGATCTCACGCTCCTGCGGCGGAAGATGGTTCACCGCCCGGCCGTGGAAAATAATCTCGCCGCTGTCCGGCGTCTCAAGGCCCGCCAGCATCCGCAGGATCGAGGTTTTGCCGCCGCCGCTTGGGCCAAGCAGCCCAATCAGATGGCCTTTGGTAATGCCGAAATGGACATCCTTCACCGCATGAAAATCGCCAAAATGCTTATCGAGTCCCCGGACCTCTACATGCATAATTAGTGCCCTCCCTTTCTTCTCTTGCTCCATTCCATAAGCAGCAGCAGTCCTGCGGAGAATGCGGCCAGCACCAGTGCTATCCCGCCCGCAGCCGTAACATTGAAATTCTCGACATCCTGATAGACCAGTGTGGTGGCCGTCTGGGTCCGGTTCATAATATTGCCTGAGACGACGAGCACCGCACCGAACTCACCCAGTGAGCGGGCCACCGTCAGAATCACTCCATAGATGACCGCCCAGCGGATTGAAGGCCAGGTCACCTTCCAGAAGGTCGTCCAGCCATATGCGCCAAGTGTGGACGCGGCCTCTTCCTGCTGGGACCCGATCTCTTGCAGTACCGGCATCACCTCACGCACCATTAGCGGGAACGTGACGAACAGCGTAGCAATCACCATTCCCGGAAAAGCATACACAATCTTCACTCCAATTTGCTCAAACAACGCACCCAGCGCACTGTCCGGCCCGAGCAGCAGAACGATCATCAGCCCTCCGATAACCGGCGATACCGCATAAGGCAGATCCACGATGCTGTTCAGCAGGCTTTTGAGGCGCCGGCCCAGCCAGTTCGCCCGTACCAGATACAGGGCCGTCATGATCCCAAACAGCGTATTCAGCAGCGTCACAACCACTACAACATATCCGGTCATCAGCAGCGCATGCAGCGCCTCGGGCCGGGTCAGGGCGTTCCAGAAGCCGCTCCAGCCTTCGCTGAAGGCCCCCATTGTCATCCTGCCAAGCGGAGCTGCAATCAGGACGAAGAACACGAGGTAGGTCAGTGCAATCCACAATCTTCTCATGATCTTCTCCCCCGCATCTGCATGAGGCTGATCAGCCAGAGAATCAGGAAGGATAAGGTCAACAGAATGATCGACACCGCGGCAGCTCCCGCCGGATTATCACTTTCGACCTCACCGAAAATATAAACAGAAGACACCAGCGTTCGCCCCGGAATATTGCCTGCCACGAGAACTACCGCACCGAATTCAGCGAGCGCCCGCGAGAAGGCCAGCATCCCGCCGCCGATCATGCCAGGTGCCATAGACGGCAAGATCACCTGTAGGAAGACCCTGCTGGGCTTCGCTCCCATCGTATAGGCTGCCTCTTCTTCCGAAGCGTCCAGCTCCTCCAGCAGCGGCTGCACCGCCCGGATGACGAAGGGGAATGTGACGAAGACCATGGCAATCACAATGGCAGGCTGGTGAAAAACAATCGTGAAGCCCAGCGATTCCGCAAGGCCCCCAATCAGGCTTCCCGGGCCCAGCAGCAGCAGAATCATCAGTCCGCCAACCGCAGTTGGCAGGGCAAACGGGAGATCAACAAGGCTGTTCAGCAGCGCCCTGCCCCGGAACTTATAACGGATAAGGACCCAGGCGATCATCGTGCCCAGCAGCACATTCGTAAGAGCCGCAATGACCGCCAGTTTGAGTGTTAACAGGACCGACTTCCAGGCAATCGGATCGCTCACACTTTCAGTGAAGCTTCCGAGCCCGGATGAGAATGAATTGTAATAGACCCCAAGGATCGGAAGCACAATCAGAATGACGAAATACAGTACAACCGTTGATCTAAATCCCCAGGTCCAGCCCTTGTGCCTGATCAGCGAATTCAATGGTCAACCTCCCACCTCCGGATAACCGGTCGGTATACTCGACTTTAAGGTTTGATTATTCCTATTAATATACTTGGTTTAAAGTTATTCCTACTTTACCAAATACCGCTTGCTGCCGTCAATTACTTTGTTAGTTTTTGGGTTAAAGTATAAGTAGCACTTGTTATATCCAAACCAGAGAGGGGCTGTTCATGATGCTTCATACTATGGAGATCACCACCAGCAAACGGGATGAAATGCGGGATATTACCCGCGAGGTTCAGGCTTATGTGAAGAATAGCGGAGTTCTTAACGGACTGCTGATTGTCTATTGCCCGCACACCACCGCAGGGATTGCGATTAACGAGAACGCCGATCCTGATGTGAAGCGTGATGTGTTGATGTGTCTGGATGAGGTCTATCCCTGGGAGCATCCTAAATACCGCCATGCCGAGGGCAATACGGCTTCCCACCTGAAATCCATTACGGCCGGTCCTTCGCAGACCCTGATTGTTCATGAAGGGGCTGTGCTGCTGGGCCGCTGGCAGGGCATCTATTTTTGCGAGTTCGATGGTCCAAGGCAACGCCAGTGCCACCTCAAAATTATGGAAGGCTAGCACTGCCTGCCCTTGTAGAAGAGCAGCTGCGCATGGACCGCGAAGCTGCTCTCTATACAATTTATAGTTCCTGTAACACTTTCACCATGCAAAGTTATACCAATGCAACGCTCTAAAGTACGAGCTGTTAAAAAAAACAGCTTTTTATAAACTGCGGCTTAATACCTTGACATGTGTCAGGGCGGCTTCCTTCACATCTTCAAACAACACTTTATCCTGAATATAATACGAAATGAATCCGTGAGCCGATAAGAATAAGGTCAACGGCACGTTCTGCCAGTCCTCCGATACATATCCCTCTTCCTTCATATGACGGCGGACAATGCTTGCAAATAACTCGAAACATCGGCCCTGTTCTGCCCGACAATACGCCAGCAGCTCTTCGTCGCGGATCATGAACATGATCTCATACTGATACGGATGGTTCAGCCCGAACCGGATGAACTCCATAATCAGCTGCTCCACCCGGGTCATTCCCTCTTCAGGCGGAGAGGTCATTGCTTGATTCAGCAGCGAAGCCACATGATTGAAATCCTCAACTACAATGGCGTAGAAAAGTTCGGCCTTCTCTTTGAAATGGTAATACAGGGAGCCGTGGCTATAACCCAGGTGCTGACCAATGCTGCGCATCGAAATGGCACGGTACCCTTTGGTGATGAAAAGATGCCTCGCCGCCTCCAGAATTCTTTCTCTCGACAACTCCTGTTCCACTGCTCTTCTTGCCATAATCTATTCCCCTTCGCTGTAGTAAAGCCGCCGCCCTTCCGTAACGAGGGATTGCCCCTCCGTAAGATCGGTTATCCATGCGATAAATGCGTCACCTTCATCATTACGCGGAAGACACAGCAGTGTAACTTTATCCGTAAACAAAGTCTCTCCGGTCTGGATATTCCGGCCCCGCAGTGCATTCTCCACCTTGCCCAGCCAGGTGTACTCGATTTCCACGAATACCTCCCGTCTCAGCACACGTGTAATGACCTCTCCGGCTTCCAGCGCCAGTACAGCGCCATCGGTATAGGCCCGAATCAGCCCGCCTGCACCCAGCATAATGCCTCCGAAATAACGGGTAACTACAATAGCGACATTCTTCACCTGTTGGCTGCGGATTACTTCCAAAATCGGTTTCCCGGCCGTTCCACTCGGTTCCCCGTCATCCGACTGTCTCTGGATCTCATCCCTCTCCCCGATCATATAAGCAGAGCAGTTATGCGTAGCATTCCAGTGCTGCTTCTTGATCGAATCGATAAATTGCACAGCTTCTTCCTCGTTCTCCACCGGCATAACATGCCCGATGAAGCGTGATTTACGGATTACGACCTCCCGCGAGCCGGGGGTACGTACCGTCCTGTATTGTTCCAGCATTGTTGTCCATTCCTTACTTTGCATGTGATGACTTGATATATATTAGGAGCAGCCCTGGTAGTGGTTACCTATGGACTGCTCCCTGATGACTTACTTTACTATGAATGATCTGCGGTTAGAGTGGGACTATTCGGTAAGTCTTGCTTCCAGTTCTGCCTTTTCTTTCTCGTAGCCTGGTTTGCCCAGCAGTGCGAACATGTTCTTCTTATAGGCTTCAACACCCGGCTGGTCGAACGGATTCACACCCAGCAGGTATCCGCTGATCCCGCAAGCCTTCTCGAAGAAGTACACCAGATAGCCGAAAGTATACGGCGTTTGGTCAGGAATGGTAACGATCAGGTTCGGCACCTGTCCATCGGTATGCGCCAGCATAGTTCCCTGGAATGCCTTCTTATTAACGAAGTCCATCGTCTGGCCGGTCAGGAAGTTGAGGCCGTCCAGATCATCCGGATCATTCTCGATCGTTACATGATGCTGTACCTTCTCCACTTGAATAACCGTCTCGAAAATGTTGCGGTTACCCTCCTGAATGAATTGGCCCATGGAGTGCAGATCTGTCGAGAAGTCCACCGAGGACGGATAGATTCCCTTAAAGTCCTTGCCTTCGCTTTCGCCGTACAGCTGCTTCCACCATTCAGAGACAAAGTGCAGGGACGGCTCGTAGTTCACGAGGATTTCTGTCGTCTTGCCTTTGCGGTAGAGCGCGTTACGTACTGCAGCATATTGATAGCTCTGGTTCGTAGCCACATCGGGATTGTTGAACTCATCGGCTGCGGCTGCGGCCCCTTGCATCATTTCTTCAATGTTAATTCCCGCTACGGCGATAGGCAGAAGCCCTACCGGTGTCAGTACGGAATAACGTCCGCCTACATCATCAGGGATGATGAACGACTCATAGCCTTCTTCGTTAGCCAGCTTCTTGAGTGCGCCCTTCTCCTTGTCTGTTGTAGCGTAGATCCGTTTGCGTGCTTCTTCCTTACCGTATTTCTTCTCCAGTGCTGCACGGAAGATACGGAAAGCAATAGCAGGCTCGGTAGTTGTACCGGATTTGGAGATTACGTTCACGGAGAAGTCTTTACCTTCTACCAGGTCAAGCAGATGCGTGATGTAGGTAGAGCTGATGTTATTACCGGCAAAATAAACCTCCGGTGTCTTGCGCTTGTCCTTGGACAGGTTATTGTAGAAGGAATGCGAAAGCGCCTCGATAGCTGCGCGTGCCCCCAGATAAGAGCCGCCGATACCAATCACGATCAGCACTTCGGAATCACTCTGAATCTTCTTGGCGGCCTGCTGAATACGGGCGAACTCTTCCTTGTCATAAGCTGTAGGAAGATCAATCCAGCCCAGGTAATCGGAGCCTGCTCCGCTCTTGTTATGCAATTGTTCGTGGGCCAGCTTCACCGGAGCGGCGAAGTAGTCGATCTCGGTCTGGCTGAAGAAGGAAAGGGCTTTGGTGTAGTCAAAATTAATCTTCTTGGACATCGGTAATGGTAGCCTCCTGTTTATCTCTTTAGATTTGACACCGTGTGTTGCAACATTATAATCTAGAATACTTTAATTTGCCTTGACTGGCAAGGTCTTAAGGCATATCCCCGGCTTTCCGAACCCTGTTTATGAAAAAATAGCTGAAAGCGGTTACTAAGCAGATAAGCAGACCTGTTCTGTGGAACAGGCTGTAACCTTCTGATAGAATGAAGGCAAACTTAGTTTCTATAATATGATCTCAGGAAAGCAAAGGTGGAATTGAAATGAAGCACATCGGCTTTATCGGACTCGGAACAATGGGAGCACCTATGGCGTCGAACCTGCTGCGAAGCGGCTTTGAGGTTACGGTGTATAACCGTACAGCAGAGAAATGCAAACCATTGGAACAGGAAGGTGCGAAGACAGCCGCCACACCGCAGGCAGCAGCGGAAGGCAAGGATGTTATTATTACCATGATCAGCAACGATGATTCGATCCGTGAAGTCTTCCACGGTGACCATGGCATTCTCGCCACCCTTCAGCCGGGAACAACCGTAATCGATTCCAGCACCATCTCCCCCGGCCTTGCAAAGGAGATCGCTGCTGAAGTTGAAGCACGGGGCGGCAGCTTCCTTGATGCCCCTGTAACCGGCAGCAAGCCGGCAGCTATCGACGGCACACTGGTCTTCATGGTCGGCGGACATGCCGAAGTGATTGAGAAGCACCGGGATCTCTTCGACTCCATGGGCCGTCTGCTGCTGCATATGGGCGCTAACGGCAGCGGCGCTGTAGCCAAGCTGGCTCACAATGCCATGGTCGGCATTCACAATGTCGCGCTCGCCGAGGGCTTCTCCATTGCGGTGAAGTCCGGGGTACCCGCAGATAAGTTCCTGGAGCTGGTGAAGAACGGATCAGCAGGCAGCAAGCAGGCCGAGCTGAAGGGCCAGAAGATCATTGATAACGACTTCAGCAACCAGTTCTCCCTTGCCCTGATGCTCAAGGATCTCAAGCTGGCGTCCTCGCTCAGTGATTCCACTGGCGTCCCTTCCCCTATGCTCGGCGTAGCCAAGAGCATGTTCCAGGCAGGCTTCAACCACGGCTACGGCGACGAGGACCTGTCTGCTGTGGTCAAATCCTACGAAGACTGGATCGGCCGGAAGATCGGCGAAGGTAACTAATGTAACGGCGGCTTTTCCAGAATCTGTTTATGATGGTGTTTCACACACTATTGTAAACAGGGGAGGAAGTTTCAATGCTGACCTTTGAACTCGCCCGGCCTCAAGATGCGGCCATGTTGGCGGATGTACAAAAAAGAACCTGCCTATTGTGTTCGGTTTTTCACCTACATTTGGACCATGTGCCGACGCTCAGCCTATTGTGTTCGGTTTAATACGAAAATAAAAGTCGGGATGCGACTGATGCACCCGACTTATTTTCATTCCTGGGGGTGACAAGGCCTCTGTCTTGTCATGCCTGTTTTCCGCATACATTCTGTATATGTAACTTGTAATCAGGGCGCAGCCAGGCAGTATCGGCTGCGCCCTTTTACTATGCGAGCATGGCCTTCTTGTCAGGAGTGAGAACGCAAAAATACCGGTGATTTAATCACCGGTACGGGAAGTTTATTTTACAGTATATGTACAAAAAAACATACGTTTTCCTTGCGTTAACTATAAAATTAATATAGCACAGAAATGTCAACATAACAAGCATTTTTATGGAAAATGAAGAAAATAAATGATTCTCCCCCTGGCAGCCTGGCAGCAAGGATCCAGAAGGCGCCCGACGCGGCTGTCCCCCTCTCCTCCCCTGATGATATGATCTTCTGCACGAAGGAGGCGACTGATATGCAAATTAGACTGAGAGATATCCGTAAAAGCTTCAAGGTGTACAAACGGCCCGAAGGGAAATGGGGACTGCTGAGAGGAGCGTTTATGCGGAATGTTACCCAGGTGGACGCGCTCGGCGGCATCAGCTTTGATATTGAGGAGGGTGAACTGGTAGGTTACATTGGCCCGAACGGCGCCGGCAAATCCACCTCCGTCAAGGTAATGAGCGGCATCCTGACACCCGACAGCGGAGAATGCACTATCTTGGGCAAGATTCCATGGAAGCACCGCGTAGAGCATGTATCCCGGATCGGTGTTATGTTTGGCCAGCGCTCACAGTTATGGTGGGATGTCCCGGTGGCAGACTCTTTTGACGTGCTGAAGGATATTTATGCCATTCCTCCAGGCGACTACCGCTTAAGATTATCCGAGTTATCGGCAACACTTGGAGTGGAAGCGCTCTTAAGGACTCCGGTGAGACAGCTTTCGCTCGGGCAGCGGATGCGCTGTGAGCTGGTGGCAGCACTGCTGCACCGGCCGAAGCTTCTCTTTCTGGATGAGCCAACCATCGGACTTGATGCGGTATCCAAGCTCGCGCTGCGCAATTTTCTGAAGGAAGAGAACCGTAAGTACGGGATTACGATGCTGCTGACTACACACGATATGGACGATATTGAGGCATTATGCCAGCGGGTCATGGTGATCGGGCACGGCCAACTGCTCTATGACGGGCAGCTCTCAGGTCTGCAGCAGAAATATGCGCCGGAGGTCGTCATGAAAGTGAACACGGATGCGATGATTGCTGCTATGTACAATGACTTGGCTTTGGGTTAAGCCCATCCACCCATCAGGAGGTGCACAATGAACTTTAGAAATACATGGCGGGCCTGCAGCTCCCTCTTCCGAATCCGCATGGCAGAAGGGCTCCAGTACCGGGTGTCCGCCATATCTGGCACGATGGTCGGTGTGTTTTGGGCGCTTATAGAATGTGTGCTGTTCACCGTGTTCTATACATACAGCGAGAATGGCTCCTGGAACAATAACGGACTCAGCCTCCCTCAGGCCATATCCTATGTTTGGCTGGCTCAGGGGCTGTTTGTACTCCAGAGTATGAACATCGACAGCGAAATTATGGGCAAAATCAACAACGGCGACGTCGGTATCGAGCTGTGCCGGCCCATGAACCTGTACACCCACTGGTTTGTTAAAAGCTCGGCCGGCAAGCTCGGCACCAGTTGGATCAGGGGGCTGGCCACCGTACTCGCCGGGCTCCTGATGCCTGCCGGGTATGCCCTAGGGGGCCCTGCCTCATTGCCTGCACTATTCTATTTCCTTCTGTCGGCGGTTATGGCGTTTGTGCTGTGCTCGGCCTTCGCTATGCTTGTGACTGCGATCCGGCTGAATATCACTTGGGGGGACGGACCGACCTATATGCTTCTACTGCTAAGCGGCATATTGTCCGGCACCTACCTCCCCCTGCGGCTCTGGCCTGATTTCATGCAGACCTTCCTGTACCTGCAGCCGTTTGGCGGATTTGCCGACATCCCTCTACAGCTATATATAGGCAGCGTGGCTCCTGCCGCCGCATTGCCCGGCATCGGCTTACAGCTCCTCTGGAGCCTTATCTTTATCGCGGCGGGCCGGATGATCATGAAACGCAGATTACACAGCATTATCGTCCAGGGAGGGTGAGAGTAACGTATGCTTGCTGAAGGTAAAATTTATTGCAAATACTTGCGGATGCATCTGCTGTCCGGCATGGAATATAAGGGCTGGTGGCTGATGCTGATTCAGGTGCTTACTGTGGTGATCTCCGATCCCATAGCCACCGTCCTGCTGTTCTCCCGCTTTGGCAATATCGGCGAATGGACCGTCGCCCATATCATTCTGGTGTACTCGCTGGCGGTGGCTTCCTTCGGACTTGCCGAGAGCGTATGCCGCGGCTTTGATTATTTCCCGTGGCATCTGCTGCGCTCCGGCGATTTCGACCGGCTGCTGCTCCGCCCGCGGTCCCTGTTCGTGCAGGTCGCCGCTTCCAGATTCCATCTGCACCGGCTGGTCCGGCCGTTTACAGGGATCTGTGCTGCGGGCTGGGCGCTGGGACAGCTCGGAGTTCCCTTGACGCCCAGCAGACTCGGCATTCTGGCGATGGCGCTGGCCGGAGGCTGTCTGATGTACTGTGGAGTGTTCGTGCTAACCTCAGGTCTTGCTTTTTTCACGATCAAAGGGCTGGACTGGATTTTTCTGCTGACCAACGCCAGCTACCAGATTACCCGCTGCCCAGAGCCCTATTTACCGCGAATGCTAAAATCTGTGTTCAGCTTTGTGCTCCCAATGCTGTTCATCAGCTTCTATCCGGCGGCCACCGTCTGCGGCTGGGATTATCCCCGCTGGCTGGGCTTCCTCTCGCTTCCCTCTGGAGCTGCCTTCCTCGGAGTGTCTCTGCTGGTATGGCGCATAGGCGTGAGGCATTACAAAAGCACGGGGAGCTGAGCTCCGCTGAAGCTGACAATACAAAAAAAGCACCCCGGGACCATGAATCTTCCAGGGGTGCTTTTTTTCTACCACTTTCTTTTACACAATCGGGTAAGAACAGCAATAATCAGTTAATGCGAATACTTCCAGAGCAAACTTGGAGTTGCCGGGAACATGGAAGGTTTCCGCCCCGTCAATGTCCTTCCACACTTCAGTACCGGGAAGCAGCACCTTAAGCTTGCCGGAGAGAATCTCCATCGTCTCGGGGCCATCGGTGCCGAATTCGTATACGCCAGGCAGCATAATGCCGAGTGTCACCTTAGTGCCGTCTTCCAGTGTAACTGTACGGCTGGTCACTTTTCCGTCGTAATAAATATTGGCTGCTTTTTGAATTGTCGCGCCTGTAAACTGACTCATGTGCTTATTCTCCCCTTTGTCGTTAGATCCGTCTATTATAGCAGCGCTTTTACGCGGCTGACTACATTTTCTACAGTGAAGCCATATTCTCTAATTACGGTGTCGCCAGGGGCGGAAGCGCCAAAGGTAGTGATTCCCAGAATGTCACCCTGGTCGCCTGTATAACGTTCCCAGCCGAAGGTTTGCGCCATTTCGATAGCCAGACGGGCTTTCACTTCAGGCAGGATAACGGAATCGCGGTATGCTTTATCCTGCTTCTCGAACAGATCCCAGCTCGGCAAGCTGATGACACGAACATCAATGCCTTCTTCGGCAAGCGCAGCCTGAGCCTTAACCGCCAGCTGTACTTCAGAGCCTGTAGCAATGATCTGTGCCTGTGGAGTGCCGTTCTTGGAATCAGAGACCACATACCCGCCGCGTTTGATGTTATCGCGTACACCGTCTACGGTTCCAGCCAGGATCGGCAGGTTCTGACGGGTCAGGACCAGTGCTACCGGATTGGCGGTATTCTCCATAGCGTATGCCCAAGCTGCAGAGGTTTCATTGGCATCAGCCGGACGAATGACCGTCAGACCCGGAATGATACGCAGGGAAGCAAGCTGTTCAATAGGCTCATGGGTAGGACCGTCTTCACCGACAGCGATACTGTCATGGGTAAGCACATAGGTTACCGGCAGCTTCATGATGGAAGCCAGACGGACAGCCGGACGCAGGTAATCTGTGAAGACGAAGAACGTACCGCCGAACACCTTAAGACCAGTGTGCAGTGCAATCCCGTTCATGGCTGCAGCCATTCCGAATTCACGTACGCCGAAGTAGATATTACGGCCGTCATAGGATTCGGAGGTGAATTGGGACAGACCGTTCAAGTGCGTCATGGTCGAGCTCTCCAGATCGGCTGAACCCCCAACCAGCTGCGGGATACCGCCAGTCAAGCCGTTCAGTGCATTACCGGAAGCCACACGGGTAGATACAGCTTTGTCTTCTGCTTTATAGAATGGTAGATTAGCATCCCAGCCTGCAGGAAGCTCACCCTTCAGTGCAGTTTCGAGCTGTGCAGCAAGCTCTGGGTATGCTTTTTTGTAGGCTGCAAATTTCTCATCCCATGCTTTGTTAGCGGCGATTCCTTTGGCCTTCACTTCAGCGAAGCTGGCACGGACTTCATCCGGTACATAGAAATCTTCTTCATATACCCATTTGTAGTATTCCTTCGTCAGCTTCGTTTCATCGGCACCCAGCGGGGAGCCGTGGGTACCGCCGTGGCCGCCTTTACCTTGCTTGTTCGGGCTGCCGTAGCCGATGACTGTCTTCACTTCGATCAGCGTCGGTTTGCTGCTGTCTGCTTGAGCCTCTTCAAGAGCCTTAGCCAGTGCAGGAAGATCGTTACCGTCTTCTACGCGCAGAACCTGCCAGCCGTAAGCTTCAAAACGCTTAGCAACATTCTCGGAGAATGCAAGGTTGAGCTTGCCGTCTAGGGAGATATCATTCGAATCGTACATTACAATCAGCTTGCCCAGCTTCAGGTGTCCGGCAAGTGAAGCAGACTCGGAAGAGATCCCTTCCATCAAATCACCGTCGCCGCAGATGGCGTACGTATAATGGTCAATCACGTTATGTTCATCTTTATTGTAAGTCGCACCCAGCTGCGCTTCAGCCATTGCCATACCTACAGCCATACCGATACCTTGTCCAAGCGGACCGGTTGTCGCATCTACACCGGCAGTGTGGCCGACTTCCGGATGTCCCGGAGTTAAGCTGCCCCATTGGCGGAACTGCTTCAATTCTTCCATAGGCAGATCATAGCCGCTGAGGTGCAGCAGGCTGTAAAGGAGCATGGAACCATGTCCGGCAGACAACACGAAGCGGTCACGGTTGACCCAAGTCGGGTGGTCCGGGTTATGATTCATCGTCTTGGCGAACAATTGGTATCCCATAGGTGCGGAGCCCATCGGCATACCCGGATGTCCGGAGTTTGCCTTTTCAATGGCATCAATGGCAAGTGTACGGATCGTAGTGATGGCCAGGTTGTCCACCGTTGAGTTTTCTTCTTTATGAATGGCTTGATCTTTTGCTTGTTCAGTCATTACAATAATCCTCCTCGAATCAAGAATGTCATTTTGACTATTATTGTATCACGGAAGTGGAAGCATTTCCAATTGTTTTTGCTGCAGCTTATATTTAGCGGCTTCTGTCGGGTCTATGCACGCCTGTGCCAGATTCACGGTGCTTCAGGAGGTTCTTTTTGGAGATACGGATAGGAATCCAGAAACTTAGCCTTAAGTCTAGTTTCTAATTAAGACTAAAGTTTGTTTTACAAAGCGGATTTATACAGTAAGATGGAAGTACCACAGCGGAATTTTAGCCGGATTATCCATAATTTCCAGCAGAAAGGAATTCAGAAGATGACTGCAAACAGAGACATTTATATTGTGCTGACCGGAACAGGCACGGCCTTCAGCGGAATTATTAAATGGTTCACCAAAGCGGAGCTGAATCATGCCTCGATTGCTTTTGACAGTGAGCTGCGTGAGGTCTACAGCTTCGGCCGAAAAAAAGTGTACAACCCGTTTATTGCCGGACTTATCCATGAGAACTTCATCCATCCGTTCTACAACAGTGCAGATTGTGCCATCTACCAGCTCAGAGTCAGTGAGGAAGAGTACAATACTATGTATAACCATGTCCAGGGTATGATGCAGAATCAGGAGCGTTATAAATATCACCTGCTCGGTCTGGTCGGTGTGCTGTTGAACATCCGGATTGACCGGGAGAACGCCTATTTCTGTTCCCAATTCGTCGCCTCTGTATTAGAGGAAACCACCGTTCATCCGGTAGCCAAGCCCTCCTGCTTCGTTACTCCCGAGGATTTCGCTTCATCCCTGTGTGCCCACAAAATATTCAGCGGCAAACTCTCCTACTATATGGACCGGAGTCATTCTGCGGACCTCAGAGGTTCCAGTCTACATAACCCCCAAACTACTAATCCGGCAGATTTTGCAGCCCCAAGGCTGCGGCTGCATGAAGAACGGACCGAGGGAATCGTCTGAACGATCACCCTCCGCCCGCTTGATGCCAAGTAAAACAAAATCATAGTAGCACATAAGGCATAAGGATTGCGTCCCGCGTTATTTTACACGATGGCTCTGATAATATTCTGTCCAATCTCCGAGAATCGTTACCGCCACTGTATCCACCTTGGTCTGATACTCATTGGTTGCGGTAAAGGTAAAAGTAACCGGACCATCCGGCAGCTGTTCGAACGATGGGTCGGCCAGTTCACCCGTCCATAAGGTCTTATCACTCCCGGTCGGACTCAGCGCCGCCGTGTATCCTCCAGTCATTGTGACTTGCACGGTATCCGGTAGTCCGGTAGCTGTCCCCTGCAGCACAAATTTCTCGCCAGCCCAATAGACACTATACCCCCGCGGGCTTTCAGGCGAGCCGCTCTGCTTCAGATTGTACGCCTGACGGTTGCCATTCCACTCCTCTGTATGACGGACAGCCCCCTTGATGCTAAGCAGGTTAACCATAAAGTACTTTCTTACGGACACAACACTCCACTCAAATCCATCGAAGACCTCAACTTCTACAGCATATTTTTCGTACTCTGCTAAGGCTCCATCCGGTACCTTCCATTGTTTTGAACTGGATACCTGGTCACCGGACTGCACCTTAATCGCACCTGTGGCCAGATTAATTATCCGCACCCGGAAGCGCTGCTGCTGATCCCCGTCCTCATCCTGGTAATCCCACTTGATGATCGGCGTCAGTGTGCTGGCAATCGTTGGCTTGTTGGGGCTATCACTTGCCGGATAGGTAATTGAGACCTTGGGTAACCGGTTCAACACGGTAATGCTATGGGACAGCTCTCTGAACAGTCCCAGGGAGTCCGTAACAAGCTGCCGATACGTAAAAACACCGTTTGAAGTAAACTTTTTGTTAAAATCGCCTTCTGTGCTCACAAGCCCCTCTACACCAGCCGCCGGTTTCAATAAATACTGATGACTTATGGTGTCTCCTTTCGGAATATCCTCATCTGTTGCCGTGCTCTTGATATTAAGCACATCCGTCCGGTAGATCGGTACCTTCGTGGCATCCTTTCCGGTATCCGTAATGAGGGTGAACCCCGGCTGGGGCGGATTGTCGATGATGAAGGCTTTTTCGTTTGATACCTCGGACCAGGAGCCCTTGGAATACGCCCGCCCCAATACCGTGAAGTACTCGAAGCGATTGAATGTTGGGTTTGGAACTTGATACTGACGGATCGATCCGCTGCCATCTGTATTCTCTACCGTTTTCTCCAATAGCCCTTCTTTGGTGAAAAATTCAAGCCTGTACTTTTCCTGAGGATCATTCTCCGGATCGGAGTAGGTCCACTGAATCAACGGGTCCCCCTGCTTCTCTGCATCCAGGACCGTTGGGCTCGCGGTTGTACCCGGAGGAGAAGTGATTGTCATGGACGGGGCTTCGTTTTTGATTACATTCACTTTGAGTGACTCATTATTTGACTTCGCCCCAATCTGGTCCACTGCCCAATGTTCCAGGGTGTATATCCCCGGTTCCGGGAAGCTGATTTCGATGCTCGGCGTCTTATATAATTTGGTGGTGCTGTCGCTGTCGGTCACCTTCCAAAAGTATTGAAGACTGGCCATGTCCGATGGATCTTCATCAAAATCAGACGAGGTGTATTGCTTCGTATCGAACTGATACGCCGTTGCAGGACCATTAATGGCGGCCGTAGGCACATGGTTTAGGACCTTGAACATACGTGTCGCATTCGAGGAAAGCGATCCGTCAGAGGCTGTCAGGCGCATTTCCCAGCCATCTGAAATGGCTTGTTGTGGTGAAATGCCGCTACGCGCGATCAGATCCCGGATGGTCATCACCTGGTTTCGGTTACCTCCGGCATAATAGTACGGGCTGCTATTGATCCGGGCATTCCAGGCATAGCTTAGCCAATCCCCATCCTCATCCGGGTCAGGTGTCATATTCTCCATCGTAATGACCGTATCCCGGTATACTTCCACCGGCATATTGAAGGCAGCTGCTGGCGGGTGATTCAGGACTTGTACCGTTTGGCTGTAGGGCTGCGACCATAGCCCTCGGTTATCATGGACCTGAAGCGTCAATTGATATGTCCCCACGCCATAGGCAGCGATATTCGGCGGCACCGTTGGATTGCCCCAATGGCTCCATATCTGCTGCCAGCCATCCTTAATCACTGTCCAGCTGTATACGTCCAGTGGATCATTGTCCGGGTCGAAAGACTTGTCCGTAACCGCTGTAGCCTTACGGTACGATACGATATTGGGCTCGACGGTAAACAGGGCTACCGGCGGCAGGTTGCCGGCCGCCCCTACCGTTTGCTGCGACCAGTCACTCCAGACGCCAACCCCGTTCTCGCCATCGATGTCCCGCACTCTTAGCCGGATATCATATTGGTCATTGGTCGGTAGCTGTGCCGGCGGATATCCATCGGTCCAGACTTGCCCTTCCGTCTTCTTGTATTGCCATTGCCAATCCATGATCCCTTTATTGGAGGCGGTGACATGATCCAAATCGTAGGAGCTGTCCGTGATCTGCAGCCATCCGCCTGACAGCCGGGCACTGAATAGCGCAATTGGCTTGCGGTGCACATGGAACGTCATCGAAGACAGGTTATTCCGGCTCCATTTCCGGTACACGTCGAACCGGTCGTCATCCTTGGGATTGTCACGCCCCTGGAACGTGGCCACGTAGGACCCGCTATACGGGAAAGTCGTATAGGGTGAACTTCGCCATAATCCAGAATCCCAAATGATCCCCATCGAATTATCAAAGAAATACGGATCATGATCAAACCGGTACCGTTCTTCCCGCTTAGGGTCCCATTCCGAGTCAAAGAATTTCGTTCTGGTTTCTACAGGGGTATTGATCAGGACAAAGGACTTGTTCCGCATCTGCTGTTTGACATTAATCGTAAGCGCCGCCTTCGCGGTCATTCCCGACGGGTCGGAGGCTGTGATGTTCACGGTGTAGGTCCCCGGCGGGATCGAGTCTTGCAGCACGTCCAGTGGGATATTGAATGGTTTGGACAGCTTGGCTTGAGGCACCACCGTCTTCTTGTAGAAGACACCAGGGATCTCGGCGGTGACGGTAACGTCCTCGTTATCTGGATCGCTGACATACCCCTCTATGTTGATTCCGCTGAGGCCCGAAGCATTAACCAGCGTAATTCCATTCGCTGTTCCTACGGACAGGCTAGGGGCATAATTGGGTATCAATTGAGCTACTCTAGTCATGTACGGCGACCACCAATAGGTTTTCGTCCAAGCCAACACTCGAATGCGGAACATTTCTGGATCTTTATCTAGTCCTGGCGTATAATCACTTGGCTGATAATAGTTATATCCTTGTGCATACTCATTCGGATAGGTGTTCGCCATCAAGTTCCGTATGTTGGACATATCTACATCAATAACAGCAGGCATATAATATCCTTGAGATGCTACTGCATTGGTGTGTAACTTTCCCCAATCTGCTGACCAGTTATAATACTGACCATAAAAGTCAGGTGTTCTAGGATCATTACAGCTCCAGTTATTATCATCACCATAAGCATTTCTGTTTAATTCATACTGGTACGCCTCTTTGGTATAAATGGAACTACACATTTCGATTTCCATGGGCTCCGTATATCCGCCCCAATCAGGCCTCCCCGTTGTATAGGTGACATGCAAGTTAGAGCCTGGAACAATATCATAGGTCATTCTTTTGGTCGTTTTATTAAATTTAAGATTGGTTACCTTCAGAGCAGGGAAATCAATGACAACCTTATCATCCTGATTGGCATGTCCCCCTCGCCCAGCTTCAAAGACAATATCCCGGTAATAAATGAAATTGTCCTCTGCCGCCTGCACCGTACTGGCCAGTCTCGTCATTTCGACAACTGGCTGCGGCAGTGCGGGAATGAGCAGCAAGTAGGCCATAAGCAAAATGATACTTCTCTTGAATCTCTTCAATGTCTGCCTTCCTCCCCTACAAGTCCCAATCGACTTCTGGCGCGCGGTTATCTATTTCTACCGTCCGCTCCACCAGCGCTTGTTTGATCGAATCGGTATACGAATCTGCAGAACGCCGGTCCGCCTCCGTCACGTAATCCTCAATGGTCGGTTGACCAAACTCTTCAAAGACCGTCAACCGGATCTCGTATCTCCCCACCTGAGTCAATTCCAGCTTAGGATTAATCTCATTTCCATTATTGAAAATCTCCCAATTCTCATCGGTAAACCGCCCGTCATTATTGGAGTCGTACCGATACTCCCAGATCCGCCGGTTCAGGGTATCCTTGTCTGTGGAAAAGGATCTGTCCGTAATTTGGATGATCGCTCTATTCCCCTTCTCCGGGTCCCGATACATTTTTTGGGCAACGTCAAAATAAACACTTGGGACTTCGTCCGGTGCAATATCGAACGTGATTTCCCCATCTGCACCATAGCCGGCTGTATTCTCAACATGAATATTTGCTTTGTATTTCCCTGGCTTCCGGAAGAGAACGTCCTTGCTCTCCAGCTCGGCCAGACTGCCGCTGTATTTGATATCTGCATTAGTCCCGCCGCTGACTGCGCTGATCGTGACCTGAGTTTTAGACTTAATGATCGGGAATCGTGTCGGGCTTGTGCTGCTGTTGGTGAGCGTGGTTTTCCGGTTCTGCTTCAGCGATCCGGTGATCTCCAATGTTGCGGATGGAATCGGTTCAATGACCGTTACCTCGGTACTGGTGCTCCCGATCAGCCCGTCATTATCGACCACAGTAAGACTGATGGGGAATGTCTGACCGACCTTATCCCGTGTGTACCAGACATAACCTCTGGCCGTATTTTCAATCCCGCCTTCTGCTCCAGGAGTTCCCCAGGCATAATCGGTGATATAACCGTCCGGGTCGGAGGAATTTCCTCCATATACCATCATGTCAGACCCGGCTTTGACATACTTGGGTGCGCTGATCCGGGCAATCGGTGGCTTGCCCTCGGGCTTGGTCGGCTTGTTCGGTACGGATGGATAGCTGACCGGATTGTCCTTCTTGTACACCCCGGCCGAGACTTCCATTTTCTGCTCCAGGGACGTAATCGTCCCAGTCTTCGTAATGACCGGGTTCTTGAACCGAATGATTACCGTCAGCGCGTAATCCTGTTTGAAGCTGTCACTGGTCACCCGGCTGGCCGGGATCTGGAAGTCAAAGCTTTTCGATGCGGTCAGCATTTTGCCGTATTCTTTCTTCATGTCAGCCTTCGCTGAACTGTCTTTTTCCTTGGCATAGAATACCCATTCTTCGATGTTAGAGGAATTTGTGTAACCCAGCAGTTCGCCTTTAACGTCGATCTTCACATCGACCTTGCTGCCCTCCAGCTTGATCGGGTTCGGACTTGGCTTCTCCAGCGTGGCCGTTCCGTTTAGCGTAGCTTGGTCGGGTGGGGAATAATCAAAGGTGACCGAACCGGCGTAGCTGTAGGATGTGACTTTGGCTTCAGCATTGAAGTAGTACGGGAGGGTGACGTAGTAGAGCCGCCCTTCTACCCACTGTCCTTTAGGAAAGCTGTCTGACACTTGTTCGGGTCTGTTTAATTTGGATGGTACTGTATATGTGATCACGAATTTACCGTTCTTAACACTCACACTTCCTGAATCGCCTATAAGGTTCTGTGGGTTAAGCTGAATGCTTGATTGAATTACACTACTGTATGGAACCTGAGTCTGATCCTTTTTATACCAGGTTGCTGCACTAGGACTCACGGGATCAGACTTCGTTGAAACCGTTGTTTTCGGGGGTACTGCAGATGGTGTTCCGTAATCGTCTGCGTTTTTGTTGTAGCTTACGTTGTATCCCTTGTCTTCTTTGTAATCGTTGATCTGCCAGCGCCGTCCATCCGCATAACGCCAGATGGAATTCCCGGGATTGCTCACAAAAGGATCACCAAACCCACTCTTTGTTCCCTGCACAGGAAAGGTCTCATCCTTCACATTCCCCTTCAGCGTGACCTTGATCTTCCCATTCTCAACGGTGATTGCTCCTACGACACTATTGTTTCCTGAATATTTGAGGGTCCCTGCCTTAACCGCGGGGCCGGTGACCCCGCTGGGCAGATCCAGATAAAATGTCTTTGCACTATTTCCTGAGCCGGTTAACCCGGTTGTCACTGGTATACTGATACTACCTTGTTTAGCCCCTTCTGCTTGTGCGGAATAGATAAGGGTTGGTTTAAGTACCAGACAGACGACCATCAGAGTAGTAATCCATATTTTTTTGTTTTTCATTAATTTTCCCCTCATGCTTTTGGTTTAACGATGTATTTTGAGACGAATTGACCTTTGTAATCTACGCTGACCTTAAAGTAATTAAAATCTCCACTATACAAATATCCTTGGTACGTACTGAGCTTTTCTCCCGGTTTTAGACTCCAATCCCACAAAGCTTGTTTGCTATTAGGTTTGTAGTAACTCGCTTCGGGCATGGCTCCAAATGCTTCTCCTTTGGAAAGATCACCAAAGTTCAAACGCCACTTGGCACTCAAATCTTTAACGTTTTGTTGAACAACGTTACCACTCTTGTTCTCCACAGTGATTTTCGTCCAAAGAAAATACTGAAACCCATCTAAGTTGTAACCATACTGTTTAGCCAGCGCCTGGGCATCCTTCGACTTCGCATCAAAGATCATAATCTTCTCCAACGTATAGCTCAGCCCGCCGGCCGTAACTGTCACCGGCAGCTCCACATCCTTCACCAATCCATACTTAGACAGGTTGTCCCTCATAATAGGTGCTGCCGTCGGTTTTGCAGCTGTCGCATGTGCAGATCCTACTTGGCCTGAAATCGAACCTGCTAACAGTGCAGTTGCTAACATTGTTTTCATCATTATCTTTTTCATCTGAATCTCTCCTTTAGTAGTTTGTACGACCTGCTAAGGCTCGCCTCAGTGCAGGATTACCCTGCCGGATAGTTCATCGATTCAGCTTATACTCCTGAACCGCCGGCACTGTAATGGCCTCTTGAACCTTGCTTCTGGAGATCAGCACCGGGTGCTGCGTTTGAATAACGGCGATGACCGAAGGACCTTGTATGTATTTGGTGATACCGTAAGTACTGTCCTCATAGAGCAGCGGAAAAGTATCGCCCGTAGATTCATCCACGATGTCGAACTTGACGATCTTCACTTGAGCCTGAAGCCGGCTCCCCGCCAAGGGGGATAAGCCGTCATCCAGTCCCAGATTACTCTGCAAGGTGTGGCGGAAGGTGGTATAAGCCTCAGCGGGATCAATGACCAGACGGCCTTGGGCCTTCGCTGGTTCGTCCAACTCCTGAGATGCGTCATGGACGGCCATATTATTGGCATCCTTAAGCATGCTGCGCACCTGGTCCCATTCCTGGTTCTGAATCTGAAAAAACCAGGAATAAATAAAGATCAACAGGACAAAGGCCAGCTTGATAATATAATCCATAGGTTAGCTTCATCCCTTAATTAATCGAGATATTCACTCATGATTGAGCCATGTCCATAGTACTGGGTCGGCTGGGATACGCCGGAGAAATTGTAGGGGAACAGGTTCACCCGCGGTGCGGTTACGTACACATCAATCCGCTGTTTGCGTTCAAGGATCACTTCTGTTCCGCTGGTGATCTTAATCGAGCCTTCGGGAAATCCTACAGCCTTCAGGTTAGAGATGACCTCAGCCTTCATGGAGGCAGTGACCATCCCTTCTGTCGCTGCCTTTTGCGTGATATACGAGGTGTTGGCTTTGACCTGCAGGTCGAGCAAATAATCAATGTACGTAAAAATCGGCTGCAGGATTATGAACAGCACCAGCCACATGAACAAGGCCCGGAGGACGGTTGCCTTCAAGCGCAGCGCCTCCTTTTAATACTTCTCGACAGCTTTGACATGGGTAATAATATCATCCTGGCTGCCACCGATAATGCTTGTAGCCCCAGCGATAAAAATTCCGGCAATCACAAAGCCAATAGCCAGAAACAGAGCGACGGAAATCGAGTCCTTCTTCATCTCTGTTAAACCAAAGGGCCAGCGATTGTGTACGTTACTGCTGCTTCCACAGAATCTGCGGGCTGAACCAGACTAACCTTAGGGATTTCAGGTCTGTTGTCATCCGCTTTATCGATTACGTCCCGTACTACAGGAATCAATACAGCGATTACGATAGCCACACACAGGAACCCGATTGCGATAAACAAACCAGTAGAAATAGCGTCTTTTTTCATTGTTAATATCCCCCTTTTGATTGTATATTTTAAAATGATTCTTGAATATAACAAAAATTTCATTTGGTTCTTTTTCTTGCTGTCAGCCTGCCTGAACTCGTCATTGGAACATCCCTACGCCGTTAAAATTCCCTTTGATCAGCATAATGTACTGCATCGCCAGCGACACAATCATCAGAAAGGTGGCGATCGACGGAATGACATTGATGATCGTGGAAATGTCCCCGATAAAGGACCATTTCTTCAGATATTGGTCACTTGAGATTTTGGTAATAATTTTGCCCTGCTCCTGCAGATACTTCGCTGCTTCATGGTCATCATCCATCCCTTCTGTCGCAAGCAGAATCGAACGAATATCGTTGATAAACATGTGGTTCTCCGGGAATTTGCTGCAAAACCATTCAATGGCCCGCTCCGTCCCCTCATCCACCGCCCGCTCCGACAGCTCATACAGATCCTGGCGGATGTAACTGAAATGGTTGGCCGTCCCGGCGCAGAAGGCGCCAAATTCCACATATCCCCGTTTGCGCAGACGGTTGTTCTCATAGAGACGGATGAAGGAGATCAGCTCCCCGTCTTTTTGAATCAGTGTCTTCTGATGCAGCCAGCTCAGCACCCAACCAAACGGCAGCACCCGCTGCGGGCTGGTAATTACGAGAATCAGCAGAGCAACCAGAGGATCGTATATTGACAGTGGCTCTGATCGTATGAAGTCTCCCGTTACCTGGGCCAGCAGATAGAGGAAAGCCGCCGCATATCGGAACAGGGTGATTTTGGCTGCTGATATAGAGAGTCCGCTCTGATTGAGCAATTGCTGCAGCCGCTCATTGTGCACACGTTCCCCGAAAGCCTTCCACTGCTGGCCCAGACGGAGCACATACCGCTGCTGACGGCTGCTGCTGCTGACAAAGACCAGTAAGGCAAGATACACAATACCTGTTACAGCTATCAAAAGTAGTAATCTATCCATCATTCATCACCTTAATGGTAGTCCAGTCTGGGTCTGGCGAGGATGGTACTGATCATGAACGAGATGAATAGGCCCGTCAGGATCACCATCATAAATGTAAGTCCAATTGTTGTCTCGAACTGCAATTTGAAATACACATCCGGCTTCAGCATGTACATGAACGTTCCCACAGAAGACACCAGCACAATCAGATTACCGTACAGCCCCAGGCTGATCGCATCCCTGCTGCTGGCCTTCACCGTCAGAATAGTCTCCCGTTGCAGCTCCATTGAGCGGTTAAGCGTCATGAGCGAGCTTTTGAGATAACGGGTGCCTTCCTTCTCGCAATAGAGCAGATCCGATACGAATTCTACGGCAAACGTCGTGCCAATCGCTCCGGCAAAACGCCCGGCTTCCTCGTTCAGCTCCCGTTCATTGCTATAGCCAGCGAACGCTGCCCCCAGCAGCCTCAAGGGCGTCTTCAACACATTCTCCCCCGGCAGCAAGTCACTGGTCTTGGACAAAATGGAATCCGCAGACAAATGCGTGAATTTGGTGGCGATTTTGATCACATCGAGCAGATCGTAGCTCCCCCGCACCTTGCGCTGGGCATAGGTATATCTCATCCGCAGATAAGGAATACAGGCCGAGAGCACCGCCAGAAACAGCGGAAGCCGCCAGGCATTCGCCACAGGTGCGCCATCATTCAACACCATGCCTTCCAGAAAAGGATTGCTGAAGCTCATCTGCCCCGGCAGCTCTTTAAGAGTCAGCAGACTCGATAGGAATACCCCGAGGAACAGCATCCCCGAACGGGTGACGAAGCGCAGCACACTGATGCCCGGCTCGTATCGCTTATGGGCAAAATACAGCAGATCATCCAGATGGCGGTACAGCCACATTTTCCTCTTCGCGCTGCTGACCTTGTGGCCGAACAAGCTCATCCGCAGATCCAGCTTTTGCCCCCACTGCCATAGATGCCGCTCAATCAGCGGCTTGACCAGCAGCCAGAGTCCGCCTGCAACGAGTAGGTGAAGCACAAACTGGATGATATAGAACAGCAGCTCCACAGGCACTCCCTCCTCATTCATTCAAAACGATTTTGGACTTCAGACTTTCCTTCAGCGGGTCAGTCATCGGCTTCTGCGCAGCGAGATGTCCAAGCTCCTGCAGCAGCATCCGTGCCGCTCTGGCATTCTTCTTCTTCATCTTATCGATCAGCGCCTGGGTCAGCTTGTCATTATAGGTCCAGCCCGCCTGCTCCGGTTCCCAGCGCATCAGATCATTGGCGAAGACTGAATTACTGGCCTCTTCATAAAAGACCTCGGAGATCCGTGCCAGCCGTTTCTTCCCATCCGGGACACTCTCCAGAATGAACACCAGCTCACAGGATTTCAGCGCTGAGATTAAATGCCCCTTCAGGCTGCCGCCAATCCGTGTAGATACAGCAAACGCCCCCTGATAAGGAATATCCTCTGAATCTACGGTATGAAAGGTGCCCGTAATGCCGTCATAGCCCTTCTCACCGCTCCATAGATAGAATTCCCACTCGTTATATCTCATTTCTGTCATGTACAAAATGTTCGGGTCATGCCGCAACGATTCCACACCGACCTCCATCAATTCCTCATTGGAAGCCTGAATGGGAATAATCCGGTGGCCTTTGATCTGATACGGTAAAATCGACTCCGGATGCTTCTCGATCATCACAACGCCCATACAGGAAGAGGAGCCGAGCAGCTGCTCGCCGACAATCGTGTTGGCAAAAGTGGTTTTACCCGACCCTACGGCCCCCGCGATAATCGTGTTGCGAAACGTCCCGGTAAGCGCACGAATCAGATCAATCGCTTCCGCAGGAATACATTCCGTGCCGGCCTGATCATCCAGATCCAGAAATTCAACGACCTGCCGCCGCAGCGAGATGGTAGTGAAGCCCTCCCAGACCCGCGGGGAGACCCAGATAGCTAGACGAATGAATCGACCGGGCCAGAGAGGATCATCCATTTTGAATTCAACGGAAGGATTATCCTTGTTCAGCTTCTTGCCGGGATCACTCTTGAGGAGAGAACGCTTAAGCTGCTCCACCCGGTCCAGCGAAGGCATCTCATAGGGATACGCCACAAACCTCCCCTGATGGTTATAAAAAATTTGCCGCCCGATCATCTGCAGTCCCGTTGATTCGCTATAGGCACGGTCTGTGAACCAGCGGTAGGCGGGGCCGAAGCCCTTCCATTCATGAAACAGCGCTTCAGCGGCTGTGCGGTAAGCCTCCGGCACTTTTCCGGTAAACGGCGTCCGGCGCAGATATTTCTCAATCTCGTTCATGAAAAAGCTGACCGCCTGCGGATCACCAACCAGCGCCTTCGCATTCAGTTCGAAATACCCGTCATCCTCACGCTCCAGCCCGGCGTTCATTTCACTTTTCATGGTGTGCAGGAAGCTGTAGAAGTCCTCTTTGCCGGGCTTACTGGTACGCAGTACGCTCTGCTTCAGTGAGAATAGCCGTCTGCTCTGCGTTCCGTCCACGCGTCCAGGCACCGCCTGTAAGCTCTCGTCCCGTTGTCCCTGCCGCCTGCCCTGCTCAGGGTCCAGCGGAGCCCATCCGGATAGCACCCGCTTCTGCTGCAACGTCAAGCTGTCATCCTTGTTGTTAATCATTGAAATATCCCCTTCTTGCGGGTTTCCTGGGCGAGGCCCAGTGATACAAGCAATGCGTGGACCTTATCGTCCACTTGCTGAAGCTCTTTTTTGCCCAGCGGCAGACTCTCTGGAAAAGATGGATAATACGGTAGCTCCAGCAGAAGCTCGCTGCCAAAACGCAGGGCCAGGCTCTTCGGTGACGTTAGCTCCTCCACATTGCTGCGGTTAATTATCCACTGGAAGTCCTGCGGATGCAGGTCCATATGTCCGGCCAGCTCCATCAGGGGCTGCAGCCTGTGTTCATGCCGCGGGTGTGTAACGATCATGCGCAGCAGCGACTTCTGTATTCCCACATACCACGCGGCGCTCTCGGGAATCGACCCGAAGTCCGCAATCACCACATCGGCGCTTTCACTTGCTCTCGCCAGCAGATATTCGATCTCCTCCTCCTGATAATCCTGGGCGCTTAGGTAATCGAAGTTCCCGGGCAGATAGGCATAGCCTTCCTGCTTCACCAGTGAGCTGAAGTCCTCATCATGCAGCATTTTACCGGTAATCCGCGGCCGCAGCCTGTCCAGACTAACCGCCGTCTTCCGGTCATAGCCCGGATCGTACAGGTCGAGACCCAGCATAATCACCCGCAGCCTTGAAGCGGCAATCCTCCTGGCGAACAGCTTGGCAATACTCGTGCAGCCAATACCTGGCCCCGAGCCGAAAAAGCCTACCACATTACCGCTCTCCTTATGCTCATCTTCGAGCATATAGCGCAGCTTATCGATAATTGCTGCTGAGGTTGAACGCGGGGGCATGAAAAATATGCCCAGACTCTCACACTGCATATGTATAGCCTGGTAACCCCGTACCCCTTTTTGCAGATAGATGTACAAAATTGAAGAGTCCGGATACCTCCCTCTTAGCTCTCTTAATTCCGCTACCGGCACCTGCTCGCTCGTCACCATTAACAGATGCCCTCCGGCATGCTCAGGCTCCGGCAGCACACTTTGCGCAATAACGGTGAATCCTGCCAGCTTAATCTCGTTGATCGTCAGCTGATCTATGCCCAGACTGAATATTCTCAAGTCTCATTCCCCCTTCCCTTCTGTCCACGCCTACTCTACCCGGACAATCCATAGCTTCTTGCCCTGCTCGAGATAAGCTCCCAGCAGCTCACCGTCGCTCTTCTTCAGCTTCAGCTCCGGGGCTGCCACCTTCCCGGTGGAAGTAAAGCGGTTATTGTTGTTGCCGTTCTCCGAGTCGAGTACATCGTTGTTATCTTCCGTACGCACGTAGTTTACGGTCACTCCGCTTAAGAATACTTTGCGCGCAGGGATCTCCGGCGGAGCCTCTGCTTCCAGCAGGGAAGAAGCGTCTGAAGCCTGTCCCCCTCCGGGAGTAGCTACAGATGCTGCAGCAGCCGGACTGTATCCTCGGCGTTCTTTTGCGGGTAAGTCTCCTTCGACCAGATAGATATCTACCTTATCCCTGCTGCGGAGAGAACCGTTGATGGCATAGATGGCGTCTTTGGGAATCGGGAAAATCCCTTCGTCCTGCTGCGGCTCCAGCTCGCTTACATCCACCAGTGACTCGGTCAGAATACTGCCATCCGTCAGATTGACATTCGTAATCTTCTGTTCCACCTGCTCCAGACTACGGACGACCCCTGCCGGGATGTCTTTGGTCTGTACGGAATCCAGATAGAGATTCTCTGCTGTCAGCTCATGATTCTTAGGCAGAAAGCCCCCGCCAGCCACCTTGATTTTGACAACGGTTTGTGACAGTACATAAGGCTTGAAGTAGAGATCATAGCCGAGCAGTCCGCCGAAGCCGATGAGCAGGATGAGTCCGGCGAAGAAATAATTGCGTTTTAATAGACGTCCGTGCTTTGTTGACAAGCCCTTTACCCCCTTTGAATGTGATTTCTGCACATAGCAAAATACATCTTGGCGCTTATGTCCAAAATGCCGGTAAAATGCTTTTTTACCTTAGTAGTTGAGAAGTGTATTAGATTATCCTTGTGAGGGTGTGAAGCCTGAGGCTGCGGGAAGCTCCCGCTGAAGATAAATACCGGTAAAAGCCAGGCCAGAACGATATTCTATATCCCCTGCGTTAAGCTGGGTTGCTGACTTTTACCGGAGTGGTTGTAATGGTTACGGCAAGATTAGCTTATTAATTAAATACTACTGTTTTGTTGTGATGCACGAGGATTCTGTCCTCAATATGCCATTTGACAGCACGGGCCAGAACCACCCGCTCAATCGTACGTCCAATGCGCTTCAGCTCATTCACATCATCGCTGTGGCTGACCCGCTGAACGTCCTGCTCGATAATCGGTCCGCCATCAAGCTCCTCGGTCACGTAATGGGCAGTCGCCCCGATGATCTTGACTCCGCGCTGATAGGCCTGGGCGTACGGCTTACCACCAACGAAGGCTGGCAGGAACGAATGATGGATATTGATGATCCGGTGCCGGTAATGCTCGATGAATGAAGGGGAGATAATCTGCATGTACCGGGCCAGTATGATTACATCGATATCTTCACCGATAACCTCCAGTTGATGCGCTTCAGCTTCAGCCTTCGTCTCTGCGGTGACCGGAATATGATGGAACGGAATGCCAAAGGATTCCACATAAGCCTGCATATCGGTGTGGTTGCTGACCACAAGCGCGATATCTGCATCCAGGTCACCCGCCTGCCACTGCCAGAGCAGTTCCACCAGACAATGGTCCTCCTTGGAGACGAAGATCGCCAGCCGTTTCTTGTGGCTTACCTTGAATATCTGCCAGTTCATCTTGAAGCGCTCGGCAACACCGCCGAAGATGTTACGTACCTCGTCCAGCCGCTCATCCAGCTTAGGCAGGTCAAACTCTACTCGCATGAAGAACATTCCGCCGTCCGGGTCCATCGTATATTGGTCCGACTGCACGATGTTCGCGCCATGCTGATACAAAAAATGCGATACCGCTGCTACAATCCCCGGTCCGTCAGGACAAGATATGAGCATACGCGCCCGGTCCGGATAAGGTCTGCCTGTTGAATGCTCTCTCTTCACATGTAATTCCATAGTTCTCGGTTCATCCTCTCATCTGCTTGCGTTATCTATGTGGATTTATGCCTTCACGAGCAGCTGTTTGCCTGCAAGCCAGGCGATCAGCCGGTGATTAACGGCTTCCTCACTAAGCTGAGGGAATAATCCGGCAGCTATGACTTGATCATAGAGACGTTCCAGTGGTTCACGGGGATCAGCTTTTTTGGCCTTGGCATCATTCTTGAGCAGCTCCCACACATCCAGCACATAACGGCGTGAATCCAGCTCCTGCTTGGCAAAAAAGGCATGCAGCTCTTCCAGCTCCTGCAGGAATTCCGCACCGAAGCGTTCAGCAACGTTGCCACGCAGCAGGGCGATTTCTACTTCATACATGGGACGGAGCTTCTTGGCGTCTTTGCCAATCCAAGGCGTCTCCAGAATAAACGGCAGACCTGCGAGTGCTTCATGCTGGACTACATTGTTGATCGTCTCGAATCCTAGGTAGCCAGAGCCAATCGGTGTATGACGGTCTTTGCCCGCTCCGCGCGGGTTCTTGCTGTCATTAAGATGGATCACGCCGAGCCGCTCCAGGCCGATCGTATCATCGAACTTCTTCAGCACCCCATCCAGATCGTTCACGATATCGTATCCGGCATCATGAATGTGGCAGGTATCCAGACAGATCGATAGCCGCTGATTAAATTCAACCTTATCTATAATGGAGGCAAGCTCCTCGAAGGTGCGGCCAATCTCTGTGCCTTTACCAGCCATCGTCTCCAGTGCGATATGCACATCGGTCTCATTCGTACCGCCCAGCACCTCATTCAGGCCGTCTGCAATGCGCTGGATGCCGTAATCAGCATCCTTATCAGTGAATGCACCCGGATGCAGGACAATATGCTTGACCTCAAGCGCATGGGTCCGGCGGATCTCCTCCTGCAGGAAATCTACTGCCAGCTGATAGGTATTTTCCTTGTAGGAGCCCAGGTTAATAATGTAAGGGGCGTGAACCACAATCTCGCCGACGCCATTCTCCCGCATCTTCTGCTTGCCTTCCTCGGGGAACATCGATTCAATCGGCTTCCGGCGCGTATTTTGCGGCGCTCCCGTATATATCATAAACGAGGTAGATCCGTACTCATTTGCTTCATTGGCCGCGCTCAGGAGACCCTTGTCCGCGCAGGACACATGTGAACCTATTTTCAGCATGCTTAATTTCCCTCTTTCCTTCACGAATTAACCCTTATTCTACCGTGATCGGGAGAATAAATCTAGGCAAGCCCCGAAAGGCCGCTTCCGCTTCGCAAACCTAAGGAAATACGCTATACTCAAGAGGAGCAAAAGGAAAGTGACAATCATCATTGTCAAAGGCGGTGTATTCATGCATTTCCATTTACCCTCAAGCTTATTATCCACATCTCCAAGCAACTGGTTTATGAACTCCATCGCATTTTGGACCTTTTTACTGCTGGGCTGCATGTGCATCGGCGGCTATTTTATGTTCCGCAAATTCCTGAAGGTACTGCCCAAGGCTGACGGCAAATCCAAGCTGGACTGGCAGAACTACTGGGTGGAACGCAGCCGTCCGCTGTGGAGCGACGAGATGAAGGCTTTTCTGGACCAGCTTGTACAGCCGGTGCCTAGCCCGTTCCGCGATATTGCCAAGCACTCTATCGCCGCTGAGATCGGCAAGCTGGCTGTAGAGAGTCATGCAACTGAGGTTACCCGTGAGCACTGTATCCAAGGGTACATTATTGCTACGCCCCGGCGTGACAACAGGTTCCTGATCACCTTCCTGGAGAAGAACGGCATTGACTACGCGCCTTACAAGCATCTGGTCAAATAAAGCATATTAAGGAGCAACCTCTATGAAATATATCATTTGCGGAGGCAGCGGATTCATCGGCAGCGAGCTTACCGGATATTGGCTGCAGAGCGGACATCAGATCATCAGTGTCGGGCGCAAGAACCCCGAGAACAAGCTGGATCATCCGGGGCTTAGCTATCTCACCTGGGACAGCCTGGCCGCCAATCCTGAAGCGGCAGAAGGCGCAGATGCGCTGATTAATCTTGCCGGAGCTTCGCTTAGCCAGCGTTGGACCCCTAAGGGGAAGCAGGCGATTATGGAATCACGTCTTGAAACCGTTGCCGCTGCCGGTAAGCTGCTGAATTCACTCCAGCATAAGCCAAGCGTGATCGTCCAGTCCTCAGCAGTCGCCATTTATGGTACGTCGGTGCAGGATACCTATACCGAAGCTTCCGAAACCCGGGTTGTCGATTTCCCTTCCGAGGTGGTCAAGACCTGGGAGGAGGCTGCGGGTGAAGCCTATGCCGGTATCCGTCTGGTCAAGCTGCGCACCGGGGTTGTGCTTGGGAATGAGAGCGGTGCTTTTCCCAAAATGAAGCTGCCTTATTCGCTTGGCTTCGGCGGCAAAATCGGCACCGGTAAGCAGTGGATGTCCTGGATTCACCTTACAGACATTGTGCGCCTGATCGAATTCTGCATTCTCCAGCCTGAGATCGAGGGTCCCGTTAATGCCACAGCTCCACAGCCGGTCACTAATGAACAGTTCGGACGGATGATCGGCAAGGTCTACCATCGCCCGCATTGGTTCCCCCTTCCGGCGTTTCTGCTAAAAACTGCTGTAGGCGAGCTGTCCGAGATTCTGCTGGAAGGCCAGCGTGTGCTTCCTTCCAAAGCAATCAATCACGGCTTCACCTTCAACTATCCCACGCTACAGCCTGCACTGGAGCAACTGAAAAATCAGTAGGCTGCTGCAAACGCACCATTCCATTCATCACATCTACCCCTGCTAAGCTGTGCGAAAGGTATAGGTACCCTTAACAATGGTGAACACGCTGCCTTCGGTCAGCGGGTATTCTTTGTAGGGAACCATAGCTTCACCTGCAAGCAGCGTCCCATTCCTGGAATCCAGATCCTTCAGAATGTATCCTCCTGAGGCTCTGGAGATTTCAGCATGGACCCGTGAAGCCCCCTCCGATTTCTCAATGTACTGAGCCACTTCAGAGGAGCGTCCAATAATGAAGCTTGGGCGGTTCAGCTCAATTCGTTCGGGAGCTCCCCCGTCATCCGGGTCGCTTCTTTCCAGATAAGGCACTGTCCTTCCGGCCTGGGGAAGACTGCTGCCTGTAGCCTGAACGGGTTCCCAGGTCAGCAGCGCTGTAGCCATCGCCGCTTCCTTCTTCTGCGGACTGCTGGCGGTCATTCCCGCCGGAGCCTGTTGTCTGCCAGCCGGTGTGGCTGTGAATCCACTCTTCCCCACTGTTGCTTCTGGTTGCTGAGGAGTGTGGACCGGTGCAGGAGGACGATGCTGATTTACCGGATTTCTGCTGAAATCCCACTCCAGGTCGCTCCTCAGCTTACGGCTCCGGGCTGTACTGTTATAATCCTCTGGCTCCTCCCCCAGAGCATCCATCTCTTCCTCTGCTTCGCTCCAAGCCAGCCTCCCACTCCATACCAGCCAGCATGCAACCGCAAGTATCAGAGTCACCGCAGCACAAACTGCCAGCCACAATGTGCGGGGGTCATTCAGATACAGAAACTTCCATAGTAACGCATCAACTAATAATGCCCCCAGCAATATATACGTCCTGTGAGGACTCTGCTTGTCCTCAGCCTGAACAGGTCTCATTGTTGTACCCGTTGCTGCCTGAACTCCTGATAATACATCCTTCCGCTTCAGTTGCGGCGTACCGCTCATCCAAGGCGTGGGATTAAGCATCGAACCGGAAGGCTGCGCCTCCTTATCTCCATGAACACGGGAGAACGCTGCGGCCGCGGACCTCTCCCTTACCGGTTCTTCCAGTCTGCGAGCCTGAGGCTGCGCCCAGTCTATCCTCGTTCCTGGTACGGCGGCAGAGGTGCCTGCGCCAGCCATAGGACTTAGATGTGCAGGCTCATTTCGTTCAACATGGTCCTTATGGGGTGTAACCTCCGTCAGCATTTCTGCGAGCAGCTCCTTCAGCCCCGCCGGACTAAAGGCTTCTTCCCCGCAATATTGCAGCAACCGCTGTATCCCGTCACCCGATAGCTCCTGGATGGCTCCCATGAAGACCATGATCAGCGATTTCAAGGCTTCTCCCGGCTTCTGTGCAGGCTCTGTGAGTTCCAACGGAATATAAGTCAGGAAGACCTTGCCGCTGCTGAGCGGACCTTCGATAAAGATAAAATCCTCATGAAGTGCATACTGCTCTGTACGCAGCATATACAGCTGCCCCACCTCCATCCCGGCAGCGATCTGCAGCATCAGCCCGAAGAATTCCGTCATACTCAGCTTCCCGCTCTTAAGCAGCGCTCCAAGCATTTTACGTCTTGCAACCGTGTATTCCAGGGTAACCTGCAGATCTATTTCTCTAAGCAGCAAGCGTAAATGATGCGGTATCCCGCTGGTCATCAGCATCCGGGCCTGCACCATATTCAGCTCTCCTGCGCTCAGCCCCCCGGATTTGCCCAACAGCATCGTTATTCCATCCTGCTGGATGAAATCACGTTCTAGTCCAAACAATCTCTTCACCTCCTAAGCTGTCAACAATAAGCGCCAAGTCAGAAATAAATATAAGCACAGATGAAGCCCGGAAACACGGCCAGCATAAAGGGAAACCGGAGTAACTCCCCCTCCCGGCCCTTGGCCAGACTCATATTGCGGAGCAGCAGGAACCCGGCTGTTCTGCTAATCATGCTGCGTAGCCTGCGTCCTGTCTCCCTCCTGTAGAGAATGATGATCCAGCCTACGACTGCCCCCAAGAGCACCGAATAGACAATAACCTGAAGCGAGAAAAGCACTCCTGTCCAAGCGCCGATAGCCGCAAAGAGCTTCACATCGCCAGCCCCCACCGCCCCGGTAAAATACATAATCAGCAGGAGCAGGAAGCCTGCTACGCTGCCGCAAAGTGAAAACAGCAGCCCCTGCCAGCCATTGATAATCAACTGCAGTAGCAGTCCGCTAATCAGCGCAGGCAGTGTAATCCAGTTAGGAATTCTCATCCAGCGTATATCTGTGAATAATGCTGCTGTCAGGAACGGCAGGCAACCCCATAACGCCCATTCCGTCATCCGTGCTCCTCTTTTCTCTACTCTTTTATTTTTTGACCACTGTAAAAGTCGCCTGAAGCGTAGCTCCATCAGCCAGACTAACCACGAAGGGCCAGGTACCCGGCGTAGTATTCACGCCGATCTTCCATTCCCATTCGATGTACCCTTGCTCATCCGCTTGCTTCCAGCCCAGATACTTGGCAGTACTCTGGCCGCTCTTATAGAAGATCGACAGATTGGCCGATGCCCCGGGAGGCACCTTCACCTTGATAATGCCCTGGTGATTCGCCACTCCCGGATTCGGCTTCTCCAGGATCATAATGGTTCCGGTCTCCTCAGCAGGTTCAGCCGGATTTCCTTCCCCGGTTGAATCGGTGTTGCCGACCCATAAGCGTTCAACTGCGCTGGCCTCCAGCACGATTTTTTCATTCAGGAACGGGACTCGCATTGGCAGCTCATAGCTGACTACCATACCGAAATACGGATGCGTCCCTTGCCTCAGATCAGGTACAGTAACATTAGATACATGAATTCTGCTATATTCTAGCCAGTCCGATGATAGATATGGCCGGAGCATCGGCTTAAGCACCAAATCCAGCGCGGCCTCGGACGCTCCTGCCTGCACCTTCTGCAGCGGCCCTTCTCCCTCCCGGACCACAGCCTTGACCCAGGATTCCATCGGCTGCGGAAGCTTCTCCACGTAATCCTCACTCCATTCCGTTATCGACAGGCGCGGTATGCTCCAGATGGTGGAGGAGTCCGCATCATCTGAGTGCTCAGCCTCACCTGCTTCTCCGGCTTCCTCCCCACCTCCCCCCTCCTGCTGCTGCATTGCCAGAGCTGCGGGGTACATATGGGTTGAGATTATTTTGACAGTGTCAGAAGCCGTACTCTGCAGCGCTGTTGAATACATGGTCATTTGGATAATGAAGATGAGGAACAGGACAAATAGCAGGAACACAGGCAGAATCAGTGCCGCCTCCACAACCATGCTGCCTTCATCCTTAGGGTCCGGCGATTTCCTCAGCCACCGCTTCATTCTACCCTCCCCCTTAGTAAGAAAAGTCAGCCGCTGCTTGTCTGTAATAAACTTTCCCCCGTACATCACCTGGCAGTCCGGCACTGTAATTCACCAGCTTCACTACACCCGGCAGAAACCAAAGCTGCATCCCCATCGTGATTCCGGCGGAGGCATATGTATATTTCTCTGCCGGATTGATACCGGTATTCAGGCGGATAAGCGCAAGCATCCGGGACAACTGTTCTTCCCCTCCCCCATGCAATAGGAGAAACAGCCGAAGATAGTCACGATAGCTGAGCTGTGCAGTCATATATTTGGATAAGGGAATCTCCCCCTTGGTGCAGAGCTGTATCATATCCTGGATAGCCTGCTCAATGCCGTAGAGCAGTGCAGCAGCCAGGACGACAAGCGGATTCCCCATACCTGCTTTCTCAATCAGGCCTTCCATCGTCCGCACAGCCAGCCGCAGAGCAAAGATCTCGCCATAAGCGGCTGCCACATTGCCTGCAGGATTATAGAATCCGTACAAAATATATTCCAGCTCTTGCGCCTGCGGCTTCAGCTGTTCTCCCAACTGCTCACCGAATCCTTCAGCAGATCCGGAGGCCAGTGAGGTTAGCACAGACAGATCGAAATGCCGGAAATACATCGCAGAGTACTCCGTCTGGTACAGCCGGTCTCTGGCTCCTGCCAGCACACTGCCCATAGCAGCATATATCCCATCCATATCTTTCATGGACGATTTGCCCGCAGCGTATTGATCACCAGTGTTCACAGTAGCCCCCGGCTCCTGCTCCAGACCTTCGTTAAAGGCCACATTCTGCTGGTAGTATTGACGCAGACTACCATACTGCTCCATCGCTTCATGTGCGCTGCTTCCCAGCGCCCGGATCTGATCCAGCAGCTTCATCGCATCGCCAAGCTTCTTCTTCGCCTGCCCTTCTATCTGCTTACGCTGGCTATCAGCAGTGCGGCGGTTCTCAATCTGTTCCGCTTCCTGCGTTATAACAGTACCGTTTTGCCCGTAGCTGCTTATATAGCCGTGCACTGCCCGGGAAGCATTAAGAACCCCTGCGCTCATAAGAGAATAGTCGGCATACAGCCCGGATGCTGTACTTAATATAGACGGCAAGCCGGAGACCAGCGGCTCCAAGGGAAGCGCGGCACTTCGCTGTACCCCAATGTTATTCCCCAGCTCGCTAAGCTCAGCCGGGGGAAGGATAAGTCCCTCCACCTGTGCTCTCAGCTTCTTAAGAGGCTCTGAGCTAAGCTCTCCGGCCGTGTCCGGAATGTCCCAGTTATGGGCAGGATCATCCCCCGCAGTACTGGCATCCGCATCCGCCTGATCAATTACACTCTGCATCTGAAGGTTCAGCGCGTTCACCTGCTCAAGTGCAGCCTCTGCTTCATCCAGCAGACGGCTATTTTTCTCCTGGAAGTCCGCCAGCACTGCCGGTATCTTGCCTGTTACTTCACCAATCTGAACCTGATACTGCGATAGCACTGCCGTGTACTTCGGCCATGTCTTGGGGGGACGGTAATAATCGTCATAATATTTGTTAACATAATCCCCGTACATCGCCGGGATATCGGAGCTTGCGGCCAAGGATGCAAGCGAACGCGCCGGAATACTGTCACCCGGAGGATTCATCAGCAGCTTCTGCAGGTTCTGCGCACTGTCAGCAGCTTCCTTGCGCTTCTTCAGCATAAGATCCAGCGCTTCCTCACGCTGATCATATAAGGGCTGCAAGTCACCCAGTATCTCTGTTGTCCGTGAAGCCTCCGTCATCGCCGCCGATAACGGCTTAAGCTTGCCTGCCAGCTCCAGGGCGAAATCAACCGGCGCTTTGTACTTCATCTCTTCTATAATCTGCCGCCGGAAGACCTCATAGGTACCCAGCGGACGGCTCCAGTCCAGTGAAGAGGAATCGACCATCACGGGCAGCAGGTTAAACGCATCCCCCCGTCCGCTCTCGTACAGATTGTCATTAAGCACCTTCGATAGCAGTTGATTGCCGTCCCCGCCGCCGAAGGCGAATAAGCCATAGTTCTCGCGCAGCTCAATGTCATAAGCGGACATTACAGAGCGTATAGCAGCTCTCGCCAGACGTTCCTCCTGCACATTCACCGCCGCAATCCGTGCGTAATCGATCAGCACAGCATTAAAAAGAAATACAAAGGCAAGCACCATAATAAGAAAGATAGATACCGAACCTTCCGCTGAGCGAAGACATCTGACAATATATCCTGGTGACCATTTGCCTGTGCCTTGGGATGTACTACTGCTAATAGGATCACCGCCGTAATTCAAGCAGCGGCTCCGGCCAGGCGATTTGCTTAAGCACCTGCTGTGACTGAAAATACGCATCCGAACTTCCCCTTAACCTTATTCTTGAACACCCCGGTCCAAGCTGCTCCATCACCAGTCATCCTTAATGCAGCTTATCAAGCATCTGGGCTGCATGCTTTTTCTCCGTGCCGGTGCCCTCCTTACCGGCGGAGGAATCCTGTTTGAACTTCGACCCGTAGTAACGCATGAGATCCACTGTTCTTATGAATTCAACAGGCTCCGTAACGTAGGAGCGGGCATACACCTCAGGTGCGGCTCTATCGGCTAGCAGATTGTCCAGAACAGGCAGATGTAGCACTTTCTTCAGCTCCGTACTGATTCTGCGGCCAGTCAATCCGTAGACATAGCTCATTTCTCCCTGTAATCCGGCAGGCACCATCTGTGATGCCCGGCGCAGCTTCACTACCGGCAGAGGCCCTCCTTCTTCAGCATTACCAGGCAGTGTAATGGCCGTACTGCCATTCTCTGCTCCTGAACCGAATAGCGAAGCCAATAGTCCATCCTCACCGATTCTCCAGTACAGCGGATCAACATTTCCGGTCTGGAATTTTCCGCTTACCGCCCGGTTACTATTCTCCCAGTTATAAGCAGCCCGCTCCGCAGTAGCTGAGGCAATCTGCAGCAGCATCGACTTCTGATAGCTGTATAAGGAGAAGAACAGCAGCACCATCGTAATCCCCATAAGCATCGGCAGCAGAAGTGAAGCCTCGATAGTGAAGCTCCCCTCATCTTCCCGCAGCGGAATCACTCAAAGACTTCCTGACTCTTATCTCCGGCCGTGCCGATCAGATCCTTAACCACCTTCACAATCTCCTCACGGAATACCAGAACGACTGCAATCAGGACAGCAATGATCAGAATCATCTCCAGTGTTCCCAGCCCCTCTTCATCTCTCCAAAAACTTCTTACTCCTTCTGCCATCTGCGTTAACATACGCCTCTACCTCCTACATTTTTAACATCATAATCGCCGGTGTTCCCACCAGCACAATCACAATCAAGAAGATAACCACCATCGGAAAAACCAGCTTCGACGATGCCTGTTCACCGCGTGTGCGGCTGATCGCCTTCCGCTTCTCCCAGAGCATCCGTGACAGATCCCGCAGCGATAGAACAAAGTCGGCCCCGCCTCTGCGGTAATTAAGCAGCACTGTAGTGGTGAAGATGGAGACCTCCTGTACAGCACAGCGCTTACTGAAGTTCTCGAACGCCTGCTGGAAGGAGTAACCGCCGTCCCATTCAGCTGTCATCTTCATTAATTCAGCGTAGAGCGGATGGGCGCTATCCCCATGACGGCTGTTCACACAGCGGACAATCGCCCGCTGAACCGTCTCACCTGCGCCGACCAGCAGAACAATACTGTTCAGCAGCTCAGGAAGCTCCAGCATAATATTCTGCTCCCGTACACGTACCTTTTTGTGCAGATCGCTAACCATCGCCACCGGGAGTGCAACTGCCAAGAGCCCACCGAGGATTATTCCCGCCTGCTCTCCCGTAAAGCTTGTCAGCGCACTTCCTCCTGCGGCAAGCAGCCAGCTGTAGCTAAGCATCTCCCCCATAAACAGTAAGGTCCGTTCTGCACTGTAACGCATACCATAGATCCGCTGTAGCGAACGTTGTATCCGAAACATCACAGAGGGGAGATAACTGGCGATTCTGCCCTGTTCTACTAGTAACAATAGAGGCTCACCCAGCCGCCGCAGCCGCAGGCCTTCCATAGGCAGCTCCCGCAGAGCAGCATAACGGCTGCCGCATCTCATCCTCAGAATGAGCCAGCCTGCTGTGAGCAGAAGCAGAATCGCACCACAGATCAATGACATCCCTTCACTCACCCTCCTTCACAGCGAAATATCCATGATCTTATGGGTCCAGAGGTAACAGAGGAACAATGCAATCAGCGCCAGTGTAGACACCGCTATTCCTGCCCCAGTATACATAGGTTCCATATAGTCTCCGGCGCTCAGACTCATGAACATCACCATCATCAGCGGAGAGACCAGCAGCGCCTTCGCCTCGAATTTCTTTTGGGCTATACTGACTGCGATGTCCTGCTGGATATCCAGCTTCTCGCCGATGATGGATGATGTGCGGCGTACGATCTCAACCAGATCCCCGCCGGTACGCTTGCAGACCATGAACACATCTGCGAAGCGCTCCACATCCTCCATTCCTGCTCTTTTGCTGAACTCATACAGCGCATCTTCAATCGGCTCCCCGTTCTCCATCCGGGCACAGATAATATTCAGCTCGGAGATCATGTCACTTGCGCCTTCCGGGTCAAGCATCCGCAGATCCTGCACCGCCTCGCGGAAGGCATTCTCCACCGAACGTCCGGCCGAGAGCGACGAAGAGAGCGAGAACAGCATCTGCTTGAATTGCAGATTCAGCGCAGCCCGGCGGCGCTGCAGCAGATATTCGCGCAGCAGCCGCGGCCCGTAGGCGCTCCCGGGGACAAGCAGTGCAGCCAGGAGCAGCCGGTGATAGAACAAGTAACCAATACCGAACAACAGGGCGCCGGCACACAGAATGACCAGTATTTTTTGCAGGGAGGTCAGCTCATATACGGTATAATCCGGCAGCAGCATCTGCTCTCCCCCTTGAGATGCGCCAACCGGCAGTACGGGCGGTGTCCACTTCATGAACCCTTTGCGTCGCCTTGCTAGGGGATGCCGGTCGCTCTTCTTCATGACGTTCAAGGTACACTCGCCTCCTTCGCAGAGCTTCTGCTCTCATACTGCTTGAGCGGATAATCAAGGATTCCGGCCATCCGCAGCTTGTCTGTATGCAGAAGCGGATGGCCGCAGACCTCAAGTCTCCCCTGCACCCGGCCACCTTGTTCGCCCGACTCCCGAAATTCATATAGTGGATTCAGTATGACTTCGCCGCTGCGGATACCCGCAACCTCACTAATCTCCATCACCCGGCGTGAGCGGTCACGCAGCCGCGACAGATGCACGAATATATCGATCGCTGAGCTGATCTGCTGACGTACGACGGTTACCGGCAGATCAGCAGCGCTGAGCACCATGGTCTCCAGGCGGCTGAGCATGTCCAGCGCACTGTTCGAATGGCCCGTTGACAACGAACCGTCATGGCCGGTGTTCATCGCCTGCAGCATATCCAGACATTCAGCCCCCCGCACCTCGCCGACGACAATACGGTTCGGCCGCATCCGCAGCGAGGTGCGGATCAGATCACGGATCGTGATCTCGCCCCGCCCCTCTGTGTTAGCATTCCGGGTCTCCAGGGAGACCAGATTCGGAACCGTAACGATCTGCAGCTCTGCCGAATCCTCCACCGTAATGACACGCTCCTGCGGCGGGATGAACTGCGACAGGGCATTTAGAAAGGTTGTTTTGCCCGAGCCAGTACCCCCGCTGATGAAAATATTGTATTTGGCAGCAACCAGAATCCGCAGCAGCTCAGCCGCTTCCTCCGAGAGCGCTTCACGCCTCACCAGCTCCTTCATCGTCATCGGTGTCTCCGGAAATTTGCGGATGGTCATAGCCGGACCCTTCAGCGCGGCAGGCGGCAGTACGATATTGACACGCGAGCCGTCCTGCAGCCGCGCATCCACAATCGGCGAGGATTCATTGACCACACGGTTGACGCCGGAGACGATAATCTGAATGATATCCTCCAGCCTGCTCCCCGATTCAAAAGCCAGCGGCAGCCTGCGGATCATCCCCTCTTCCTCGATAAAGATCTCTTCGTGGCTGTTGATCATAATCTCAGTGATCGCCGGATTATCCACCAGCGGCTGAAGAATATCCAGCCCCCGGAAGGAATCGAACAGCTTCTTCACCAGCTCGTGCTTCTCCTGGGCAGTCAGGAGGCGTAGTTGTTCCCTCTCCAGAATGATCCGTTCAATATAAGCAGCCAGCTCATCATTCCCGATGACCGAGGTAACATCCAGTCCTGCACGGATGTCGCTCCGCAGGGCGCGGAACATCTCTTCATTCATACAGGAATCCCTGTGAACACCCCAGGCAATTCAGGCTCTACGATAGCTCTGGAGAGCTGCTGAATGCCGTCAATGAATAGGGGAGAGCTTAGGCAGAGTTCTCCATAATGCTGTAACCCCCAGGATGGAATATACGGAAGTACAGCATCCAGCCGGAGTGCAACGGATAGCGGCCCTTCATTCTCCACTCCGGTGCAGCCGTTCATGACGAATCGGCTCCTGTTCACCAGCTCCGGCTGCATGTTGGAATGAGGACTGGCAATATAATCGAGCCAGCGTTCCGTCTTGCGGATACTGGCCTGGTCATTCTTCAGTACCCACAGCAGAATGCCGCACCGGATCAGAACAGCTTGGGCCCGTTCCTCTTCGATAGCGCCGGTGTCTACAACAACCACATCATAGCTTCCGGCTCCGGCCAGCCCCTCCAGTAGATCCAGTGTGTCCTGCCGGGACATTTGGAGCATCTCCTTGAAATTCTCTACAGGCCTGAAGGCATCACACCGCAGACTGTCATGTCTGAACGCATAATCGGTCCATTTCGGCTCCCCTCTTCCTCCCTTATTCTCTGGTCCTCCGGCCTTTAGCTCATATAAGAGCCGCTCCAGACCGGGAACATGGCTGCCCGGCATCCGCAGAATGAATCCGCTGCTGTCCACACTCTCCAGATTCAGATAGAACACGGACAGGCCAACCGCTCCAAGCTGCTTCGCCATGTTCAACGCTACCGTAGTTTTGCCGCTGCCGCCGCTAGCCGAGACAATCCCGAGCAGCAGCGTTGCTTCCTTAGGCAGAGCAGTCGTCCGGACCCGCTTCAGATCACTCAACTGGAGAATCGCTTCCAGCAGCGACGGCAGTGCCTGATACTTGGCAATATGCCTTCCCCCTGCCAGATCCCGCCCATTCGGCAATTCTCCGCCTTCGCTTAAGACTGCCCAGGGAACTGTACTTCTCCCTTCCACCAGCCAGGCTTCAATGAAGGACGGGTCCCCGGCTACCGCATCCGGCAGCTCATCGCCTGTCATAAATTCCATAAAAGCGTCCAGTCTGCTGAAAGCCGTAATCCGCAGCATCTCCGCGTATTCGCTATGGTGCAGATAATGCAGTAGCGGTTCAATATATTGGCTCTCCCGGACTGCAAGCACGATTCTTGCCGTCATGAACTCCTCCTCCTCTCTTGAATACATGGAAAAAAGAACAGCAAAAAAGCACCGCCAATAACCGTGAATACGGTCATTGAACGGTGCTTCCGTTACTGTTCCTGTAATTTACTGCTATAGTAGCATAGATATAAGAAGTCAGCAATAACTTTTTCACCACTATTTGAGAGAATCCCTCAGAATCCCCCTTACCGGCTACAGAAATCTGCGCTTCATATCCGGTGTCGGCAGCAGACACTGCTCATCCCTGCCGAACCAGCGGTAGCGGTTCCTGGCCACAATCCTGTACATAGCGTTACGCAGCGATCCCGGAATTAGGATGAACACATATGCGGCAGGCCACGGGAACCGGAGTCTGCGGGCAATCCGCAGCACTGCTGCCGATTTCGTATAATACTTGCCGTTCTCTATCAGCACCACAGTGTCTAATTGCTGCTCGGGCAGACCGCCTGCCTTAAGCAGTTCCCGGGCCGCATCACTCTGCAAGGAAGCGAATTTGAAGTGCGCCTTGGGATCACGCGGAATAATGAACCGGACAATTCCCTGGCACAGATGACAGACCCCATCGATCAGCACAATAGATTCGCCCTGCACTTCCTTCCGCTCTTCAGTCACATCGCCGCCCCCTTCCTCTTAAGCATAGTGTAACATTCCTATCTCCTTTTGAAAAAAAAGCAAAAAACGCGGGATAGCTCCCGCGCCTACAACGTCCGTTCGTCTAATTATTCTGCAATAGCCTTGTTAATCCATTCGTCCCCGGTCATTTGCTCTTCGAAATCAGCAGTGAAGGATTCCATGCATTTGCAGATGAAATCTTTGCGGCATACCGGACAAGGAGTCTTGAGCAGGCGGCTGATGTTCGTCATTTTCCATTCCGGAAACCGGTTGTAGAACGCGCGGCACTCCGTTCCGTCAGCAAGCTTGATAATGAACTCGTACAATCCTTCCTTATCATTGCTGCTGGCTTTGGTCACATTCGTAATACTCGGTTTGTAAGACATCTTCATCACCCATTATTTAAATTTTTGGTAGTTAATAGCACGCGCGACATTAACAGATACTTAGACATATTAAAGAATTTCCGGGGTGATGTCAACCAAAGTACAGGCTCCTGCAAGCTATTTACCACACTTTCGGCCTTCTCAGACTCTATTTAGCCATTATTCCCAGCTTTGTCCATTCCTACCCGTGGTTCTGCGTCTCTACATAACGTAAGACCAGACATTGACTGTCTGGTCTTACGAATAAAGCATGCTATTCAATTGAACATTGCTATCTATCTCTACAGAACGTTCAGTTCAACCTCGATATTTCCGCGGGTCGCCTTGGAGTAAGGGCAGAAATCATGGGCTTTCTTAGCCAGATCCTCTGCCACAGAGCGCTCAATGCCCGGCAGCTTCACATCCAGTTTCACGGCCAGCTTGAAGCCTCCGTCGCTCTCGTCCTTGCCGATCAGCACATTCGACGTAATCTCGACATCCTGCAGCTTTACGCCTTCTTTACGGGCAATATTAGCGAGGGCACTCTCATAGCACGCACCATAACCTGCCGCGAACAGCTGCTCCGGATTTGTCCCTGCACCACCAGGACCTCCAAGCTCCTTCGGAATTTTGAGATCATGCTTCAGCGCTCCGTCGGACGATTCCACCGAACCTTCACGGCCTCCGCGAACCTTGGCTGTAGCAGTATATAGGGGTTTTAGTTTCAATGTACTCATCTTTAAAATCTCTCCTTTTTAACACAAATTTTGTAAGAACACTTACACTTAACTTAAACAACCTCACATTTTTGAAACGACCCGGCAGATTGTTACCTTTTAAAACTTGCTTCCGGCGGTGAATAGTGTACAATTAAATTGTGATAAATCAATGTTCGGGAGGAATCATTCATGAATGTCCATGATTTTGAAGCCAACACCCTGCGGGGCCAGGAAGAATCACTCTCCAAGTACAAAGGCAAGGTTCTGCTCGTCGTGAATACAGCCAGCAAGTGCGGACTCACCCCGCAATATAAGGGTCTCCAGGAAGTGTACGATAAATTCAAAGACCGCGGTTTTGAGATTCTGGGCTTCCCCAGCAATCAGTTTGCCGGACAGGAGCCGGGTGAGAGCGAGGATATTGCCGAGTTCTGCGAGATCAATTACGGTGTATCCTTCCCTATGTACGAGAAAATCAATGTCAAAGGCGCCGACGCCCATCCCCTGTTCAAGTATCTGTCCAAAGAGGCACCGGGAGTACTCGGCTCGAAGAGCATCAAATGGAACTTCACCAAGTTCCTGGTGGACCAGGAAGGCCGTGTGCTGAAGCGGTTCGCCCCGCAGACAACACCGGATCAGATCGAAGAGGATATCGAGAAGCTGCTGCGCTAGAGCGGATTCAACAAAAACACCCTTCATACCCGGATTAGTTCCGTGCGAAGGGTGTTTTTGAGTTCAAAAAAAGCCGAAACCCTTGAATGATCAAGGATCTCGGCTTTCATGAAAAATATGCGGTAGAGAGGACTCGAACCTCCACGGGTATACACCCACTACCCCCTCAAGATAGCGTGTCTGCCATTCCACCACTACCGCGCGGTGTGTCTAACGTTGAAGCATTGTTTGAGGCCAACATTCAATATTATAAATCGGTTGCGCTCAAAAGTAAAGGTAACAGCTTAAGAATTTTCGCCTTTCGTATCCTGATCCTTGTCCTTATCCTTACGATACTTGGTAAAGGCCAGATATTCCTTAATAAAGTTCTTTTCCTCCGGCAGCAGCTCCTCCGTTTGGCAATTCAATTGCCGCATTTGGCCAAAAAAATAATCCTCGCCGCTTTCCTGAATCGTCTGGGGCTGTTTGCCCAGGATCAGCCAATCTAAGCTCACATGAAAAAATGCAGCAATCTCAATCAGCTTATGTGTGCCAGGCGTAGATTTGCCACGCTTCCAGTCTCCCATATTGCCGGTGCTGATTCCGAGCTGTGCACAGAAGGATTTCTTCGTAATTCCTTGCCGTTTAATCAATAATTCAATACGTTCATAGATGGATTGCATCAGTCAACTGCCTCCCCAAAAAATATAATACGTAAAAACGTTATTTTTTATTGAAAAATGACGTAAAAAAGTATATAATTAACTATTATTATATCTTTACCTATTTTATATCATACCGGCTGGATAGTCGATACGAGGTGAGCAATCTGAACAGCAAACGCCCTATTACTGCCTACGGCTGGGCCATTAAGCAACGTCTGGCAGAACTGCACTTGGATCAGAAGAAATTCTGTGAATTACATGACATCCCACCCTATCGGCTGTCCAACCTGATTCACGGTACGCGCAAGGCAGACAGATACCGCCGTCAAGTAGCTGAATTATTGAATCTGCCGCCATCTTAGTTCCAGTTGGAGCAGCAGTTCTCCATGTGTGGGCCGACCGGCATTATTCTTCTTGTAGCTACTGTTATTCTACCTTATCCTGGCAAAATCCTTCTTTTCCCGCGCACTCTGTTAATACACAAAAAAACCTCTCCGGTGAAATGGCTGAGCGTACTCCATTTCACCACAAGAGAGGTTTCTTTCCTGCTATTTCCGGTTGATTACCTATTCATTGTGTTCAACCTTTGACCGCTCCGCCGGTAAGTCCTCTGACCAGGGTCTTGGAGCCGAACAGGAAGAGAATAATCAGCGGCAATGTACCCAGTGTAAGCCCCAGAATACTAGCTGAATAATCCGTGCGGAAGACGGTGGACAGATTGGCAATGCCCAGCGGCAGCGTGTACAGCTCCGGCTTGTTGATCGTGACCAGCGGCAGCAGATAGCCGTTCCAGGACCCGAGGAAGGAGATCAGCCCCAGGGTGCTGATGGCCGGCATGAGGAACGGAACAACAATTCTTGTGAGAATAGCCGGTTCCGAGCAGCCGTCGATCCGCGCGCTCTCAATAACCTCAGTCGGGACGGAGGAGCGGATGAACTGGGTCATGAAGAATACGCCGAAGGCATTATTCAGTCCGGCCAGAATCAGCGGCGCATGGGTGTTGTTCAGGTGGAACCATTTCATCTCCATAACATAAGCAATCAGGCCCAGGTGCCCCGGAATCATCATCGTCAGCAGAATGAAGCCATACAGCGCATTTTTACCCTTGAATTCATATTTGGCAAAAGCAAACCCTGTAATCGAGGCCACCCCAACCGTCACCAGGGTGAACAACACGGCAACATAGAAGCTGTTCCAATAATTCCGCAGGAAGCTGGCGGACATGATCGTCTGCAGATTCTCCAGCAGATAGCCGCTGGGCAGAATCGGAAGCTGCTTGAACAGGTCCTCGGAATAGTAGGTTCCCATCACAATCATCATATAGAACGGGAACAGGAACGCGATAGCGATCAGGCTAAGCAGCAATACGGTAAAGAATTTCTTTGCTCTCATTTGTCGTCACCGCCCCTGTTGATCCATTTCATGCCAATTACTGAGAACAAGGCGATGAACAGGAAGGTGCCGTAAGCAATCGCTGCCCCTTTGCCGTACTTGAACGCACTGCCGTTGAAGGAAGCATCGAACATGTACCAGATCGGTGTGAAGGTAGAGCCGTCAGGCCCTCCTACCATGCTGGAGCCGGAAGCCCAGCCGCTGAACAGCAGCATCGGTTCTTCCACCAGCTGGAGGCCGCTGATAATGGAGGTAATAATCAGGAACAGGTTGATCGGCTTCAGTAGCGGAATCGTAATGCGTGTGAATACATCTTTGGAAGAGGCTCCATCAATGACTGCTGCCTCGTAGATAGAAGTATCAATACTGGCCATCCCCGCCGTGTAGAACATGACGAAATACCCAAGATTTTTCCAGAAGACCATCAGGATGACTACCCAGCGGGAGGAACTGGCGGAGCCCAGCCAATTAATCTTCTCCTGAATAATGCCCAGCTCCATCAGCATATTATTGAAGAACCCGCCCTGCCAGTCGAACAACAGGGAGAAAATAATCCCGACAGCGACCGGAGTTGTCATATAGGCACTGAATACGCTGAGGCGGAAAAAGGTTTTGCGGCGGATCAGCTTGCTTTCGATAAGGCTGGCTACCAGCATTCCCATAAGGACAAGGGCCGGAAGGTATACCGCCATGAAGATAATAACATTGAGCAGGGATTTCCAGAAGAAGGAATCATGGAAAAATAACTGCGTGTAATTGCTGAATCCGATGAAATTCCGGTTGCCGTACAAATCCCAGTCGGTAAGACTGATATATAGAGTGAAGAGAATTGGGAACAAGCTCAGTACGGCGTAGGATAAGAAATAAGGCGTGATGAACAGGTACGGCCATTTATTTTTGCTGCTAATTCCCTTCGTTTTCATGATTCTTCACTTCCTATCCGTTAAAACGGCAGCCTGTTCTTTCGAGCGGGCCGCCGCTTTTTATATAGTATATGGTCTATTCAAATGTCAGTTCTGGATGGTTCTTCTTCAACTGCTCTTCCCACTTGTCCAGGGCCTGCTTGGCATCGAAGCTGTTATCCTGCGCCATGACCTGAAGCACCAGCTCAGAGGAGCTGTAGATATCCTGGTCGTATTTGGTCACCGCTTTGGACTTCATGTTCGGGAACACCTTCTCTACCCAGAACTTTCCAAGATCCTGTCCGCCGAAATATTCATCCGCCCCGGAAGATAGCTTGGAGGTATCCTTGAAGAAGGATTTCAGCGGCAAAATATAATCGGAGGCGGCGAAGTTGGCTTCAGCGCCTTCGTCCGTGCCTAACAGCCAGTTGAGATACGCCCAGGCCGCATCTTTATTTTTGCTGTCCTTCCAAATGCCGATGGTCGTGCCGCCATATGGATATCCGCCTTCCGGAGGCACCATCAGGCCCCAGCGGCCAGTGCTGGCCTTGTCGTTAGGCTTGATTACGAATTCTGGCGACCAGTTCGCTGCCGGATAAAAGATTACGTTGTCCTGCGAATACGAAGCATTCCAGGTCGGCGACCACATCGCCAGCTTGCCCTCAGCGTTATTGTCGCGGATGGATTGCAGCTGCGTGAAGATCCGCAGCATCTCTTCGGTATTCACTTTGGTTCCGTCCACAACAGCGGTTGTACCCTGGTTGGAGAGGATGGTATAGGCATCCATCAGGCTTCCCAGCATGAAGGTCTTGCCGCCGCTTTTCTCATAGACTTCCTTGCCTTTGGCAATAAAGGTATCCCAATCGGTGAACATGGCGGTCAATGCATCGGGATCATCTGTTCCGAAGTATTGTTTAGCCAGGTCACGCTTGTAGGCCAGTGCCCCAGGCGAGCCGGATTGCTCCAGACCGACAAGCTCTCCCTTGCTGTTCGTCAGCAGCGGAAGCTCAAAGTCGAGCAGATTGGAAGTATCGAATTTGTAGGGCTCTTCGGACAAGCTTTGCAGTACGTTAAGCTCATAGAGAGCGCCGCGGAAGGCCGCTTCTCCCCAGATAATATCCGGCAGACCGGAGCCTGCAGCGATAGAGGTCTGAATTTTTTTCAGATAATCCCCCGCCGAGACTTCAACGAACTCCAGCTTGACATTCGGGAACTTCTCGTTGAACTTGGCTCCGGTGCCCTCGAACCAGGCTTTGTCCCAGCCCCACACGGTTAATTTACCGGAAGCGTTTGCAGGATCGCTTGAGGTGCTCGCAGGGCTTGCGCCGCTGGAGTCCCCGGAAGCGTTGTTGTTTCCATTACCGCAGCCGGCCAGCACCAAGGTGAAGCATAACGTTAAGACAAGCGCTATAACCGATGCTTTTTTACTGAATAGATTGTGCAAATTAAGATCCCCCTTGCATCTGTTGTGACAGCGGGCGGTTCCTGTAATGTCTTCCGTCCGTCTGTATAGTAGTACTATAAGCTTGAAGGCATCGCCCAACAATTAGACGATCCGATGATTTTGTATAAATAATGATAGTCTTCTCACTCCGCCGATGGCGGCCGTGAGGGCAGAAGAACCGATACCCTGGTGCCTCCCTGCTCACTTGAACGGATGACCAGGCGGCCTTCCTGCCCGTACAAATACTCGATTCGTTCCCGGATATTCCACAGTCCAATCTGTTTCATCGCCCCTGAACGAAGTCGCGCCGGCGGCAGGGTTCCATTCGTAATGGCCTGCGCCTTCTCCTGGCTCATCCCGCAGCCGTCATCTCTGACCGAGATCAGCAGCCTTCCGCTGCGCTTACGGATAATGATCTCAATACGGCCTACAGACTCCTTCTCCGCAAATCCATGGAAAATAGCATTTTCCACCAGCGGCTGGATCAGGCTCTTTGGAATATAGTCCCCTTTCGCCTGTTCTTCCACGCTCCAGACTACCTCGAACCGGTCGGCATACCGGTACTTCTGAATGGTAACGAAGTGATTGATAATGTTCATCTCCTGCTCCACCGTGATATACAGACCAGCATCGCCGATATTGACAGCATCATGCAGAATGCCAATGAAGGATTCAACCATCTCTTCGATCGCGGCGTAATTCTTTTTGCGGGCCAGATATACCACGGTGTTCAGGGTATTGTAGATGAAGTGGGGGTTGATCTGGGCGAACAGCAGCTCGGCCGTCATTTTACGCTTCCAGCGCTCCTGCTCCACCTTCTCACTCATCTGCCGCTCAATATCGCCAAGCATCGTCTCAAAACCATTCTTCAGCACAGACAGCTCATCATTGCTGCGGAACGAGAGCTGAACATTATAGTTGCCCATAGACACCTGCTTCATCGCTTTGGTCATCTGCAGAATCGGACGGATAATATTGGAGATAATCGGAAGAAACAGCAGAAAGCACAGCACCAGACACAAGGCGAGGAAGACGGCCCAGTAGCGGACAATATAACCCACCCACTCATAGAACCGTTCATTGGAGGTAAAGGTGGAGACAGACCAGTCCGATTTCTCAAAAGCGCTGGCCAGATAATAACCCTTGTCATGCTTAACGACTTGAATGTCCGGGCTGTCTGCGCTCAGCGTGTGGGTAGGCATCTCAGTGGCGGTGCCTTGCTGATAGAGCAATGATTGACCCGGGCCGATCCAGGCTACCTGGTCGAAGGACTGGCCCAAGTACTGGAACAGACTCTCAAAAGCTGCGTAATCAATATTCAAAAGCAGCACTCCGCCATACTGGGGATCAAAACGGATAAAGAAGCTGACAATTTTTTTGCTCTCGGGGTCCTGGATCAGATGGGGAGCTGTGAACCCGCTTTTGGCATTGTTCTTCAAGGCATCCTGATACCAGTCCTCTTGCAGCAGCCGTTCAAAATACGGATCAATATACAGCGAGGACCAGAAAATCTTCCCATCAGAGCGGACGATGGCCGAGCTCTCAAGGTAGTCCCGCAGCACATTAAATTTGGTCAGCTGAGTGACCACATCGCGGTATGCACTAAGCTCGTCATACGTAGAGGAATACTTCAACCTTGCAGCGAACTGCTGAAGCAGCTCATCGTTGACCATATTGGCGGCATATTTCTGCACATCGTCAATCATATGGTTCATCTGATTCGTGGTCTGCTCCAGATGGATGGTATCCTCACGCAGGGCCTGCGCTTCGAGAATCGAAGAGAACTGCTCATACGCCAGGGCACTGATGGCCGTTACCGACAGCGTAACGATCAGAATCACGCTGCCGAGAATTTTATTCTTAATTTTTCGCATAGCTATTCGCTGCCCCTCTGCTGCAGGAAGTCCTTGGGTTGTATGCCCGTTGTTTTTTTGAAAACCTGGCTGAAGTATTGGCTGGTTTTGTACCCTACCTTCTCCGATACCTCGTAGATCTTGTACTCACCAGTCTGCAGGAGCTGCTTCGCCAGCCCGATCCGATATTCCGTCGTATAGTCGAGCAGGGACTGGCCCGTCTCCCGCTTGAAGGTTGTCCGCAGATGGATGCTGCTGATCTGCAGATGGCCTGCGACCGTCTCCAGGGACAGATCGGGATCGGCGTAATTCCCGGCAACATACTCCATCGCTTTGTTCACCCAGCGGGAATACTGCTTCGGACTCTGCGGCTGCTGCAAGCAGTCTTCGAGAATCCGGTACAAGCTGTTAACTACTTGCCGCGCGTCTGTGCCCAGCTCCTGGTCTATGGCGAAGCTTCCGTCCTTGCGGCATGCGCCTCTGATCTCACCCATGACGGCGCGCAAATCTACCAAGTAGGCCTGGGTAGCGATGTGGTCCAGACCGGTCTTCAGCCGTTCCAGCAGGCTGCGTTCGGGAGATAACAGGTATTGTCTGACCTCTTGAGCAATACAGGTAGCTTCCCGAGTAGAAGCAGCTTGCTCCAGCAGAAATACAGCACCTGGCGGCAAAAACACAGAATAATCATAAGCCTGCCTCATCGCCGCATATCGGCGGTCCGGCAATTCTGCGCCATTGCCTGCGGAGAGGATCACTCTGGGAAGGTTCCCCCGATAGTAAGACTCCAGACAGAGCAGAACTTGGGCAGCGAGTTGCCGCAAGCTATAGTGCTGGAGCAGCAGACTGCTGGAAGAGGTTATCTTCAGCAGCACGATGTATCCGCCTTCATCCATCTCTAGAAGTTGAAGCTCCTCCAAGTCCGTTGTCTGACGGCGGATCTCTTCTTCGATATTCTTCCATACGAGGGCCGTGCCACTGCGCGTATTACTCCGGCTGCCGTCCAGCTTCATTGCAGCCTCCAGCTCGAAATACAGCAGTCCGGGCTGACCCTGCTGATAATCTGCGACGAGGCGGTGCAGACGGGATTCCTGATTTCCTGCAGGAGCCTGATACTTGCCTGCCAGCATATCCTTAAGCAGGATATGGAGCGCATGTCCGTGCCCTTCTTCCTCGGCGGCCTCCACTGCCAGACCTTCCTTCAGCAGCTTCAGCTGTTCCAGCAGGCGGTTACGACTAATCTCATGCTTAAGCAGATAATGGGCCGCGCGCAGCTCCAGCGCCTGGCGGGCATAGTCGAAATCCCGGTAAGCAGTCAGAAAGATCAGCCGCGTTCTTGGGGCAAGCTGGACGACATGCCGCCCCAGCTCCAAGCCGTCCATCGGCGACATGGAGATGTCGGTGATGACAATCTGCGGCTGTAATTCCTCGAACATCCGCAGCGCCATGCGCCCGCTGGTCGCCTGGGCGACCACCTGGAAGCCATTCTCCTCCCACGGAACCGAGTGGTACACATGATCTAGTGCAAGCGGCTCATCATCTACGAGCATGACTGAAATTAATGAATTCACTGTAGAAATCCTCCCGTCCCTGTCGAATCCTGATATATATGCAGGTATAACGGAACATGGAAGGGCTGTCAATGGAAATGGATTCCTAAATGAATTGCAGATAGCCCTAGTCTTCCACACAAAAAACTCACCGGCCGGCACTATCCTAGACTGCCGTCCGGTGAGTCGTTAACATCGTAATTTTTATGAAAATATGCTTCTGAACACCACCGGATCAAGCCCTCCCGCTCTTGCTCATGCAGCTTGACCAATTGATTCAGAACGAAGATCCTCTGCACCATATCCTCAGCAAAACGCAGTTGATTCGTGTAGTAATCGATTTCCCTTTGATAGGCCGAGTACTCTCCGTTGTTATGAGCAGAATAAGCTTTTAACAATTGAAGGTGAAGATCATAGATCTCAGAGTAATTCATTACCGTAGACTACCTCCCAGGTAAGGCGTTTACTAGTATTGTCTCCAAGATTGATAGGATTATACGATAGAACTCCACTCTTCATTTAGAATTGCATACTGGTACGCATCATGCCATACAGGCTGCCCGTCATCTGTTCTTTTGAAAAAGGCTTTTTTCTTGAAATGCCCTTCACGGCGCATATTCAATCGCTCCAGCAATCTCCAGGAAGACGCGTTCTCAGGATTACACATAGCCACCACCCGATGAATTCCTAATGCTTCAAACCCGTATTCTAAAACTCTTTGGCAAGCCTCAGTGGCATAGCCTTTTCCATAAAAATCAGGGTTGAAGATGTAACCTATCATCCCCAGAAACAATCTCCTTCCGCACGTTCCCTGGCCATATTCTTGCATTCTTCTTCACTGCTTACACCGCCCGGCTCGTATTTCAGCACCTGCTCCAATGACAAATACTCGGTCCCTCCTAGAATATTTTTTCGGCTCAATAAAATTTGATTTCCTCATAATCAATCATATTGATGAGTTTCTCAATGGACCGCAGACGATCCACATCCAATTTTTGCATAAATTCAATATAGTGTGACCTCCAATCACCATCGCTTCCGCTGCTGTCTGCTACAATCGTTTCAAAATCCAGGAAGTCGCTCCGAAGGTCCTCATAAAAAACGATCTTGGCCAAGATCGCTAGTTCCGTATCTCCAAACAGAAAGAATACCGCCTCATATTCGTCCCCGTAAAGACTATCAGATTCAAAAACATCCAAAAAATCATGAAGCGAATACAGACTCGATTTGATTAAAAGGGCCTTATCTTCCTTCTTGTCTCTCTTCATGATTTCAGCCAGCAATTTCCGCAGTTCAATATCGCTCAAATGGTCATCCGGATTCAAAGAAAATTCAAGTGGCTTGAGTCTCTCTTCCTGCCGAGTTAAAATGAGGGCATGAAGGCTGCGGGAATGTGCTGTATTGACGATACGTTGTACCAGCGTATCTCTGCATCGATCCATGTACTCTGTTAATGAAGGGTCGATGATATACAGTTCATTCTGAAGACGGACCATCGCTTCGCGGACAAGCAAATCAATTTGACTCGGAGTAGCCTGAGTCAATTCCCGCTCCAACCGCTCGAATTGATACTCCGAAATCTTAACCTGGCTTGCCTCACCGCCCGATATAACAGAGAAGACTGCATTATGTAACATTAGTTCATAGATGTTGAATAATTCGATACGATAATCAAACCGGCTTACTCTCCCGAAATTCACCAGCATATGGAGAAGGTCTTCGTGGCTGAAGAAGCGGCAAAAGTTAGTTTCCATCTGAAGACGCTCTAAATATTGTCTAATGTAAAAGACACCCTGAAGCCGCATATCGTCGATCGCGAGAGGATAATCAATGCTGGCCATTGTGTTATGTGCGTCAAAGATGATTCCGTATTTCTTCATAAATACGGGCAAAGACTCATCTATAGTCATGTTGTAGGCATCTACCGGGACATCAAGCTTGTTCTTTTTGACTTCATTGTAGAGCTGTTTTGTCTCTTCAAAGCATTTGCTTACAATCTTCACACCGTTTTCGTAGATGCTTTGAGTATCAACCTTTTTAAGACAAGTCATCGCCTCCTCAGGCGTTTCCATACTCTTAAGAAAAGCGTCGACTGCATAGATCATAGAGATAAAGAGGCTTTCCGCTGTTTCTGTGGTAACCGATGAACTTTCTCCTTGTGTGTAGCGTTTGATCAGATTTTGCAGGACCAGCATCAGCCTATTTTGAATACCGTATGTTTCCTGACTGTTCAGCAGCCCAGTGCGAAGTCCTTCATTCATAAGCGAAACCGTGTACTGGTTTTGTTTAAGATTTTTTCTTTTGATGTCCCCCCTGGTAACCAGTGATTGAAAATCATTGTAGTCCTCTGTCCCCACTAGTCATCATCTCCCTCAAGCATAGCTTCGTTCTGCTGTATTTCTCTCCTGAATACTTCAGCGTACTCTTCAAGCCTGCTCTTCAGTAAATCCACAGAACCTCCACAGTCGTTGTCATAGAGCTCTCTCATCATTTCAATCAGCCTGTAATCTCCGATCTTGTCCTCGGTTTCGTTTTTGAGATAGTAAAAAATTTCATGCAACTCATTCAATGTAGAGGCATAGTCATCCTCATGAACATAGGGAGACGCGGAAAACATTTCAATTAAATCCTTAGTCACTTCAATACTCAGCTCCACTCGTCCATAGCTGATCAGCACCTGATTCCTGGCAAGAATCATTTGTTTCACTTCTTCAGGAGACAACATCAGCCCATATTTTTTCGTCTTCTCGTTCAGCTCAAGGATCTGGACCATAGCCTGTTCCTGCATGGAAGTATTTAAGGAGTTGAATATACGCGACAAAAACATAAGAATTCCTCCCTCATTTAATTTGTGCTATTCTCCAAGGAAATAAGCTGTTAATCCCTCTAACTCCTCTCACAAAAAAATCAAAACAGGCAAAAATTCTCTTGACTTTCGGTTTCATATATGATAAATTGATAAATGATATTCATTTTATATTATAAATATTTTTGTTTTTTTGTCAAACAAAATTTGGTTTTTTTGCATTCATTTTAATATTTGCGATCAAAAAGCAGCCTTACATACGTAAGAACCGCTTTTTTTTATGGAGATATGAGCTTTAACTAATACCTTTTATCTTCTTCAGCAATATCTGCAACTACCTGCTTAACCTCCCACCTCTTCAAACGAGCGTCTTTCTTCCGGTAGGACGGAACCGTACAAACTTCATCCGCTTGTTGTTCTCCTTGGCTCTCGTCCATTGTAGCGGGAATCAGCACCCAACATAACAGGATTCACTTCATTAACATCATGTTTTTACACACAAATTTCGCTATGCGCAAGCATCCTAGCTCCAAGAGTGGTTTGGCCCCTCCCCTGGTTGGACTTGCACCAACTAGATAATGCGTGCCTCTGGGCACGCCTAAAACAAAAAAGCAGAAAAACCTTGAATCATCAAGGTTTTTCTGCTTTTAACATGTTATGCGGTAGAGAGGACTCGAACCTCCACGGGTATACACCCACTACCCCCTCAAGATAGCGTGTCTGCCATTCCACCACTACCGCATATTGGTGACTCGTATGGGATACTCTCCACTCCGTTACGAGATTGCGAAGTATTCCTAACGATGCCTATGCTCCAACGAACCCAAGGATTCTCATCCCATACATTCGAAGAAGAAATGGTGACTCGTATGGGATTCGAACCCATGTTACCTCCGTGAAAGGGAGGTGTCTTAACCCCTTGACCAACGAGCCAAATTTAAAGTTTTTCTTTGTGACAACAAAAATGAGTATATCAAACGTCGGCGGATTTGACAAGCCTTTTTTTGAAGGTCGCATTTCCCGGAAAATACGGGGAGAACCGCAGTGTGCAGCCTCTGCTTCTCCCCTCTTAAGATCAGCTATCCCCGCCCGCAGCCAGCACCTGGATTCCATCCGCATATTCATACCCCAGACTCCCGGCCACCGCAGCATTGGTCACTTGGCCTGCCACTACATTCAGGCCGCGCGCAAGCGCCGCACTCTGGACTGCCGCCGCATGAATGCCCAGATTGGCAATCTGCAGCGCATAAGGAATAGTCACATTGGTCAGCGCTAGTGTCGAGGTCCTGGCGACCGCTCCAGGCATATTGGCTACGGCGTAATGGACCACGCCATGCTTCACATACGTCGGGTTCTCATGGGTGGTGATCCGGTCAATCGTCTCGATCGACCCGCCCTGATCAATCGCAACGTCCACAATTACAGAGCCCTCTTCCATCTGCTGCACCATATACTCTTTGACCAGCTTGGGGGCACGGGCACCGGGAATCAGCACCGCTCCGATCAGCAGATCCGCCCGGCGCACAGCCTGCTCCAGATGATAGGAATCCGACATCACGGTCACCAGCCGCCCGCCAAAAATATCATCCAGCGCGCGCAGACGACCCGCATTCAGATCCAGCACCGTGACGCGCGCCCCCATGCCCAGCGCGATCTTCGCCGCATTGGTGCCGACAATTCCTCCACCGACAATGACGACCTCTCCCGGCTGCACGCCAGGCACACCGCCAAGCAGAACGCCTTTGCCGCCATGCGGCTTCTCCAGCAAACCGGCACCGATCTGCACCGCCATCCGTCCGGCGACCTCACTCATCGGAATCAGCAGCGGCAGCGAGCCGTCTTCAAGCTGAATCGTCTCATAGCCCACAGCGGTCACACCGCTATCCACCAGTGCTTTGGTCAGCTCTGCTTCAGGTGCCAAGTGCAGATAGGTGAAGAGGATCAGCCCTTTGCGAAAATAACCGTACTCCTCCGGTAGTGGCTCCTTCACTTTGATAATCATCTCCGCCTTGCTCCAGACCTCAGTGGCCGTATCCAGAATCACAGCACCTTTATCCGAATATTCCTTGTCGCTGAAACCGCTGCCTATGCCGGCAGAAGCTTGAATATACACTTCATGACCTGCCTTCCGGAGCGCTTCCACCCCGGCCGGGGTGATGGCGACGCGGTTCTCGTTATTCTTGATTTCTGCGGGTACGCCAATAATCATGCCGATTCCCCCTCAAAGTTGTTCTATTATAGTCAACATTGTATCCCTGTAAGATGCGAAAAGAAAGGCTCCCATTCGGGGCCTTCCTCTTCACGGTTAAGGTGAGGCAAGAGACACCCTGGCCTCCTGCGGACCGGCTCCCCGTTCCTTCACCTTAGTATATGCAATTTCGCAGCTTAAGGATTAACCTTGGTTTCAAAGGTTTGCTTCCCGTCCACGAATTTCAGCACAACTGCGGCTTTGACCGGGTCATGCTTGTCGTTCAGGGTGATTTTACCTGTAGCGAGCTGCAGATCCTTAGTCGCTGCCAGTGCTTCTGTAATCTTGGCCGGATCAGCTTCACCCGCACGGGTAATCGCATCAGCCACCAGCTTCAGGGCATCATAGCCCAGGGCCGCCATACCATCAGGAACCGCTCCGCCGTTAGCCGCTTTGTAGGCGTCTACGAAGCTGGTTACTTCAGGAGCTGTATCTTCAGGCGAGTAGTGATTGGACATGAACGTATTCTCCAGCGCTTTGGCACCGGCTATTTCCGCCAGCTGCGGGGAATCCCAGCCGTCGCCGCCGAGGAACGGAACGGTAATGCCCATCTCACGGGCCTGCTTCACAATTTTACCTACTTCTTCATAATAACCAGGCAGGTAGATGACATCCGGGTTCGCTGCTTTGATCCGGGTCAGAACTGCTTTGAAGTCCGAATCCTTCTGCTGGTAGGACTCCTGGCTCAGCACTTCGCCGCCTTTGGCCTTGAAGGTCTCTTCGAAGAACTTCTGCAGACCCTTGGAATAGTCGGACGAAGTGTCGGTATAGATGACAGCCGTCTTAGCCTTCAGGGAATCAAGTGCAAAGTTAGCCATTACCTCCCCCTGGAACGGATCGATGAACGCCGCGCGGAACACGAATTCATTCACATTGCCGCTGCGTTCATCCACAGTAACCTTCGGATTGGTAGCTCCTACCGAGACAAGCGGAATCTTTTTCTCCGTAGCTACCGGAACGATCCCCAGCGTGTTGGTCGAAGTGGATGCGCCGATAATGGTCACGACCTTGTCATTGGTGATCAGCTTCTGTGCCGCCTGGGTAGCTTCTTCAGACTTCGATGCATTGTCTGCAACGACCAGCTCAAGCTGCTTGCCGAGTACACCGCCTGCGGCGTTGATCTGGTCAACCGCCAGCTTCGCGCCCTTGGATGCGGAGTCGCCGAAAGAAGCCTGACCGCCTGTGAGCTCAAGGTCAGCCCCGATTTTGATGGTGCCTCCGGCTGTATTTCCGCCGCTTGCAGAGTTACCGCTGTTCTCTGTGTTGTTGCCGCAGCCGGATGCTAATACCGCAGTCAATACTGTCGACAAGATAATGGCCCCAAGTTTCTTCATAGTTTCTCCCAGCCTCCTGATTATTTAGTTTATATATGTTGTTTCTGTGATGCTGCTGTAGTATGGATAGCCTGTTAGTGCCCGAGATAAGCCATTTTGATCTCATCGGAATCGGCCATTTCCTTGGCATCCCCTTCAAGCACGACCCGGCCTGTCTCCAGTACATAGGCACGGTCGGCGATTTTGAGCGCCTGGTGCGCATTCTGCTCGACCAGCAATACAGTGGTTCCTGCATCGTTGACTTCCTTGATAATCTTGAAAATATCCTGGACCAGCAGCGGCGCCAGCCCCATCGACGGCTCATCCAGCAGCAGCAGCTTCGGGTGGCCCATCAGGGCGCGCCCCATCGCCAGCATCTGCTGCTCCCCGCCTGACAGCGTTCCGGCTTGCTGCTTTTTGCGCTCCAGGAGACGCGGGAAGGTACGGTAGACATGCTCGAAGTCCGCAGCCAGGCTGCTTCCATCCTGCAGATAAGCGCCTAATTCGAGATTCTCCTCGACGGACATATTGGCGAATACACGCCGTCCTTCGGGACAATGGATCAGCCCTGCTTTGACAATCGCCTGCACGCTTTGATTCGTTATCGATTTATTGAGGAATTCAATACTTCCTGTCTTTGGCTTCAGCAGCCCCGAGAGCGTCTTGAGCAGCGTAGACTTGCCGGCACCGTTGGCACCGATCAAGGTCACAATCTCCCCCTGCTTCACGGTGATGCTCAGATCCTTCAAGGCATGAATTGCTCCGTAATATACGTTGATTCCCTGTACTATAAGCATGGCGCTACGCCTCCTGTCCCAGATACGCTTCGATGACCTTCGGATTGTTGCGGATCTCCGCCGGCGTTCCGTCAGCGATCAGGATTCCGCGGTCCAGCACATAGATACGGCTGCAGACCCCCATTACCAGTGACATATCATGCTCGATCAGCAGAATCGTCAGGTCGAATTCCTCCCGGATCCAGGCAATCAGATTCATCAGATCACGCGTCTCATTCGGGTTCATCCCGGCGGCCGGCTCATCAAGCAGCAGCAGCTTGGGTCCGGCCGCAAGCGCCCGGGCAATCTCCAGACGCCGCTGATTCCCATAGCTCAGGTTGCTCGCCACCTCGTCACTCTGGTCAGCCAAATTGAAGATTTTGAGAATATCCATCGCCTTCCGGGTAATCTCCTCTTCGCCCTGGAAATGCTTCGGCAGACGTAGCATCGAAGAGAACAACGAGTGCTTCGCATGCTGATGGAAGGCAATCTTAACGTTCTCCAGCACGGTCATAGCCGTAAACAGGCGGATGTTCTGGAACGTACGCGCAGCGCCTTTATGATTGATCTTGTAGGGCTTCATCCCGCCGATAGACTCATTATTCAAAAGAATGCTGCCCGACGATGGCGGGTACACTCCGGTCAACAGGTTGAACAGTGTCGTTTTACCGGCACCGTTGGGTCCGATCAGGCCGATCAGCTCGCCTTTATCAATATGAAGGGAGACCTCGCTGACCGCCTTCAGTCCGCCGAAGGCCCGGCTGGCCGCTTTCACATCAAGGAGTACCGCTGCTCTCGATTGCGTCATTTGCCTTTGCCTCCTTTTTGCTGAACTTGAAGAATGAGAATTTGCTTACGCCAAGCAGGCCGCTCGGACGGAAGATCATCATCAGAATGAGCACGATGGAGTAGATAATCATGCGCCATTCCGGGAATTCACGTAAGTAGGTGTACAGCAGGGTAACGAACACCGCACCCACGATAGAGCCTGCCGTACTGCCCAGCCCCCCGAGCACCACCATAACGATGATTTCAAAAGACTTCAGGAAGTTGAAGCTCCCCGGCGTAATAACATAGAACGTATGGGCCGACAGGCCGCCCGCCATACCGGCAAACAGCGCACCGATGGTGAAGGCGATGATTTTGTAGCGTGTTGTATTAATCCCCATCGCCTCAGCGGCAATCTCATTCTCGCGGATCGCAATACAGGCCCGGCCGTGAGTAGATCTAATGAAGTTATTAATCAGGACGACTGAGAGCAGAGTGAAGAAGAAGAGCATGGTCCAGGTGGTCTTGGCCGGAATGCCGCTGAGCCCTGAAGCTCCGCCGACATATTCCGTATTCAGCATAATGATGCGGATGATCTCACCGAAGCCCAGCGTCGCAATAGCCAGATAGTCCCCGTTAAGCCGGAGCGTAGGCATCCCGATTAATACACCGAATACCGCTGCCAGCAGTCCGCCCGCAAGAATCGCCGGAATGAACGGCACATTGTAGTCAAGGGTAAGAATCGCCGAGGTATACGCGCCCACCGACATGAATCCGGCATGACCAATCGAGAACTGCCCGGTAATCCCGGTAATCAGGTTCAGCGACACGGCCAGCATGATATTAACCCCGATGAGCAGCAGCATAGACTGATTCACATCACTAAGGATTTCTGTTGTTAGAAGAACTTTTACGATTCCATAGAACGCAAGGGCAATAAGAATGCCCAGCCAGAATTTTTTATTTATTTTTTTCACGGCAGCTTCCCCCTACACTTTCTCCCGGACATTCTTGCCGAACAGCCCGGATGGTTTGAAGATAAGGATTAGAATCAGTACCGCAAAGGCTACGCCGTCACGCCAGGACGAGAACCCGAGGGAAGAAATCTCTGTCTCCACGGTTCCCAGCAGCAATCCGCCAACAAGCGCACCCGGTATACTGCCAATCCCTCCAAGCACTGCCGCGACAAAAGCCTTCAGCCCGGGCATTACGCCCATGAGAGGATCAACCGAATTGTACGTCATGCCGAAAATCACGCCCGCTGCAGCGGCAAGCGCCGAACCGATGGCGAAGGTGGCGGAAATGGTGCGGTCTACGTTGATGCCCATCAGCCGCGCCGCTTCAACATCGAAGGATACGGCCCGCATGGCTTTGCCCGTTCGGGTGTACCTGACGATATATTGCAGCACCAGCATAAGAATTATCGTTGTTAGCAGAATCATGATCTGATTGGACTCGACCTGAATGGAGGAACCAAACAGGTGATACTGCTTCTTATCCATAATATCCGGGAAGCCCTTGGCCTGCGGCCCAAGGATCAGCACCCCCGTATATTCAAGCAGGAAGGATACACCAATGGCTGTGATCAGCGCTGCGATCCGTGTGGATTTACGAAGCGGCTTATACGCCAGACGTTCAATGCTGATACCTAGCAGCGCACTGATCGTCATCGAGATCATCAGCGACAAGAGCAGTACAACGATAGGCGGCAATCCGGCATTCGCCAGGTATTTGGCACTGTACAGACCGATGAACGACCCTACCATGAATACATCGCCATGCGCAAAATTAATCAGCTTGATGATACCGTACACCATTGTGTAACCAAGGGCGATCAGAGCGTAAATGCTGCCTACGGATATTCCGTTTATTAGTTGCTGAATGAAGTACTCCATCGCCATCCACTTCTCCCCATGTTCATCTTGTATACCCCTTTCTCTGTGCTGCTTCTCTTTTCTTGGATTATGATGTCATTTATATTAACACATGGTCAGAGAATCGTCACTAATAATTGTGGGAATTAATACAAAATTCAATAGTTGGTGTTATATTACATAACATGATATATGTAGGATTCAGTAGGTTATTGTAGGTTTGCGAAAAATGCGCAGAAAACAGGAGAAAAACAGAGGATTTTCAAGCAGGAACGTTTTAGAAGTTGTTTCCTTTTCTTATACAATACTTTTTTTCTGCGGAATTAATATAACATTTGTCTCTTTACAGCATCATTCCTTCAATTAATTAAAGGGGTAACGGGTTGAACCAGCAGTGTATGGAGGTGGAGGTCAGGCTGAAGGGTAGAATAGTCTCCCTACATCTACAGTCTCATTGATGACTGGGCCAAGGTCCCAAGGGGCTGCCAGGCTCCAGGTTGTTCCTCGCATTCCCGTTCGTTGCTATACTCTACCAAGCATTACACACATTCAAAGGAGTGAAATTGAAATGAGCACCATTGAAAAAAAGGAGACCGTCCAATCTGCCAGGAGAGGCTTGTTAGTATTCTTCCTGTTACTCATTCCTCTTACGGCTATTAGTTACATACTGGCTCTTACTGTAACGCCTGTGTATGGCTTGCTGCTGATGTGGGCGCCCGGGATCTCCTCTATACTCACCCGTATCCTGCTGCGTGAGGGCTTCGCGGATATCTCCCTGAGATTCGGGGGACGGCGCACGCTCAGGGCGATTCCGTTCATCTTGTTGTTGCCGGTTGCAGTTGGCCTGGTGGCCTACGGGACCGCCTGGATCACAGGACTGGCAGAGTATACCGGACACAATGGCAATGTTGCAGGTTCGCTGGCCGGGGCAATCCTTATTCAAATGTCCATCGGGACCGCGATGGGAATCATCAGCAGTGCAGGCGAGGAATTAGGGTGGAGAGGCTACATGCTGACCCGGCTCATAGAGGCCCGCGTCCCGAAGCCTATTCTCATGAGCGGACTGATCTGGGGCATCTGGCATATCCCGGCGATTCTAATCGGCAGCTACTATTCTGGCCCTTCTCTGGCCTTATCGGTCGTATTGTTCATGATAACCATCAGCTCATTCAACATCATTATTAGTCTATTGCGCTTAAGCACGGGGAGCCTATGGCCGGCAGTTCTGCTCCACGCCTCATGGAATGCTATCATTCAGGACGCTTTCGACCGGTTCACCAGCGGGAAGAATGCCTATCTCTGGACGGGTGAGTCTGGGATACTGGTGGCTGTTACGCTTGTGATTGCAGCGTGGTTCTTCTACAGAAGATCTACGCTAGATGTCAGATTGTAAATGGAAATTCGGCAAATACGATACAGCTGGCTTTTTTGAGCAGGATCAACGTTAGCACTTGGGTGGACGCTCCGCTGTTTAAGCGGGATGCGAAAACAGATTTTTTAACACAAAAAAGAAACCCTCCAAACATCAAGGGACCAAAAACAGAAAGCAGCAATTCTCCTATAAGAGAATCGCTGCTTTTTTAACATTTGAAGCTTTTACGAAATTTGAGATCTGACCTAACAATGATCGCCTAGTCTAAATATACCGCCTTACCCGTCTGGGCCGATTCATAGATGGCCTCCAGAATCCGGGAGACCACATAAGCCTGTTCAGGAGTCACGACCGGATCTTTATCCTGTTCGATCGCTTCGATCCACTTTCTTAATTCGATATCCGTAGATTTCTCCTCTTTGCCGTCATAGAAGGCTACTCCCCCGGCACCTAGCTCAATTTTATTCGTGTATAGCTTGCTGTGCTTCTCCCCGTTAATCCGGAGACCATCTTTCATGTCCGCACCCGCCTCGGTTCCGCTCAAGCTGCACTTGGCTTCATCCACGTCAAGCGAATTCAGCGCCCAGCTTGCTTCCAGCGTAATCGTTGCGCCGTTCTCCATTACAATCATCCCGAACGCAGAGTCTTCCACGGTGAATTTCTTCGGGTCCCAGGGCCCCCAGGCGTTGGCAGCGTCTTCTTTTTGAGAGAGCTCGTGGTATTTGGTCCCCAGCACAACCTTCGGTTTGTAGTTGTCCATCATCCAGAGCGTCAGATCCAGCGCATGGGTTCCAATATCAATCAGCGGGCCGCCCCCCTGCTTCTCCTCATCCAGGAACACCCCCCAGGTAGGGACTGCTCTGCGCCGGATAGCATGTGCTTTCGCATAATAGATATGACCGAGCTCGCCTGCTTCACAGACTTTTTTCAGATACAAGCTGTCTTGCCGGAACCGGTTGTCATACCCTATAGTCAGCTTCTTCCCTGTACGTTTCGCTGCTTCAGCCATACGTTTGGCATCTGCCGCTGTCTTGGCCATGGGCTTCTCACACATCACATGCTTGCCCGCTTCCAAGCCCGCAATGGATATTTCCGCATGCGCATCATTGGGAGTAAGCACATGAACAATATCAATGGAAGCATCCTTCAATAATTCCTGGTAATCCGTATAGACAGCCGCATCCGCATTGCCGTATTGTTCAGCAGCCGCTTCAGCCCGTTCCTTGATAATATCGCAAAAGGCCACCACTTCAACCTTATCCTGTCTGCTTAAGGCAGGCAGATGCTTCCCGTTCGCAATTCCTCCACAGCCGATCACGCCAACACGATACACTTTGCTCATCGTCATCTCATCCTCACTGTTCATGTATTTTACGGGACTTGCGGTAAGCAGCCGGGGTCATGCCCAGCCGCTTGCGGAATACCGAATGCAGATAGGTTGCATTGGTGAACCCCTCGGACTCCGCGATGTGTTCGATCGACAGGTTGCTGGCTTCAAGCTTGCTGCACACCGCCTGCAACCGGATATCTTCAAGAATCCGGCTGAAGGTGTGATCCGAATCAACCTGCTTAAATATCCGCTGTAGCTGCCTCGGACTAATATTCAGCTTCTCCGCAACATTCTCCAGCGTCACGGCTGCTGAATAATTCGCTTCCATGTACTGAACAGCATATTGATAGCGGTAGGTCACCATATCCCGTACGGGTGCCGCAACTCCCATCCCGCCTGTATCATACGCTCTGGTCACCTTAAGCAGGATACTGATCACGAGATGCTTGATGGAGGTGTAATATCCCGCAAGCTTGCCGTCACAGGCCTCATAGGCTTCCAGAAAACACTTCATCGCCCTGTGATAATCCTGCGCAGGGATCAGCGGCAGCCTCCTCAGCTTCTCCACGCATTCTTCCGCTTCCGCAACCTCCCATGGGTCTGCATCGTCTCTCTGCTTCTCCGTAATGTTGACATGCAGACATAACTCCTCCATCGACTCTTCCACATCTGCTTCCTGACGATGCATCACTCCCGGTCCGGTCAAATAGAGCATTCCCTCCGATAAAGGATACTGCTGATCCCCAAGAATGACCGTTCCCTTGCCCCGCGGGATGAAATGAAATTCAAATTCAGCATGGTTATGGAAATCAATGACCTTCCCCGGCGGAAAAGAGGTCAAATGAAACCGGAGAACAGAAATTTCATAATGTCCCCACAGGATGGAAATATCCAGTCTTTCCAGCAGATCCATCTTCTCAAACATAATCTCGAAGGGAAAAGGGCTCATGTTAACCTCCTGCTTGAGCTACGCTCTGTACCCGGATAAGTGATTAAGATTTCAGTTCGGCTAACCGGACCACCCGTCCTGCCTTCGCCGAGAGATTCGCCGCCTCCATTAACCGGGTAAGCTCCGTTGCCGCTTGAATATTGTCAGAAGCAAGCGTGTTGTTCTGGATGTGGGCCACCCACTGCTCAAAAGCGCTGTCACGGTTGGCCCGCACAGGCGTATCGTTCCAGGCAGCCCCTTGATCTGCTGCTTTATTACTTCTAACCAGCAGCTTCGCTTCAGGCGTTCCATAGAGCAGAGTTCCTTCCGTTCCATGCACTTCTATGGTAAAAGGGGAATAGCTGTTCACGAAGCCGGCTTCCACCACACCGATTGCTCCCGAATCCGTATAGAGCGTCGCAACTGCGTTGTCTTCCACTTCCTTGCCCGTCACATATCCGAAGCTCGCGCTGACCCCGGTCACCTCTTGACCCAGAAACAGCCTGGTCAGGTACATGGGATGACATCCCAGATCAATCAAAGCCCCGCCCTGGCATTGCTCCAGGCTATAGAAATGCTCGGGAAGCCATTTGGCTGTTGCGCCGTTATGGGATAAGCGGACTCTGACATACGTAATTTCCCCTAGCAGTCCCTGGCTTAGAATGTCTGTAACCGATAACGTATAACCGTCATTCAGCCGCGGCAGGGACACGGTTAGCTTCACTCCATGAGTCTCGACCTCTGAGAGGATTTCATTCACCTCACTCAGCGTTGCAGCTACAACCTTTTCGGTGAAGATATGCTTACCTGCTCTGGCCGCCGCAATCATGACCTCCCGGTGCATCTGGGTTGGCGCATCGACAATAACGGCATCTATATCCTTCCGGGCAAGCATGTCATCCAAAGAATCATAGAACGGGACATTCAAGCTCTCTGCCGCCTTCCTGCCCCGCTCCGCATCCTCGTCCCATACCGCAGCAATTTCCGTATCTCCATGCTCCTGGGCCTGTTTCGTATAATCCCAGGCATGTACATGCCAAAAGCTAATCTTGCCAATCCTAATGCTCACCCGCCTGCACCTCCATATACATTATTCTGACATCATCTATAAAGTATCACATAATAAGCAGGATTTTTAGTAGATAAATGCGACATCGATTATATGGAATTACGACATCAGACAGGGAGATCGTATCATCCAGAGATTCAGCTACTCCCGCTGGGTGAACGCAAAAAAGGAGCTCAATATGAGCTCCTTATGTGTTAATTGAAGAACGGAGAGAGAGGGATACTCTCGCTGCGCGAGAGATTGCGAAGCAACCCTAACGAAGCTTATGCTCCAACGAACCACCGAGGGTTCTCATCCCTAGCAGGGAAGTTTAATCAAAACGGAGAGAGAGGGATTCGAACCCTCGCACCGCTTACGCAGTCTAACCCCTTAGCAGAGGGTCCCCTTATAGCCACTTGGGTATCTCTCCAAGTAATGGCTCCCCGAACAGGACTCGAACCTGTGACAACTCGATTAACAGTCGAGTGCTCTACCAACTGAGCTATCAGGGAACATTAACATGAACAAGGATTAATTTATCATGATTCTACAGGTTAGTCAAGCGCGTAGCGAGAGATTATGAGATCGTTTACATCATCAGATCCACTCACCGTCCAACGGCACGGCAACACGGCCGGACAAGCCTTCCTGTTCAAGGCGCTGCTTCAGTAGTTCCCTCGTCACATGGCAGTGGTTAATCGTATCCATATGCACAGCAATTACCGAAGCAGCCGGAGCGGCATGGCATACCTCCACCACATCCTGTTCGTTCATGGTAATGGGGCCTCCGCTCAGGAAGCTGGCACCTCCGGCATTGACTATAATGACCTCCGGTGTCTGCGCCGCTATCACCTGCTGAACCTCTTCGCACCAGATGGTATCTCCCGCCAGGTACAGCACAGGTTCGCCCTCCGCCCGGAAGACGAAGCCGGAGACCTTGCCCATTAATTCCCCGATCTCCCCTGTCCCGTGATGCCCGCCTGTACGTGTCAGGGTCACACCGCCGACGGACACAGAGCCGGTATCCATAATTTCTGTAACACGCCCAAAGCCCTGGGCAGCAATTCGCTCCCCATCACCTTCCTGGCAATACACCGGCAACTCCTTGGACAACTGCTCTACTGCTGCAGCATCCCAGTGATCCTGATGCAGATGCGTGACCAGTACAGCATCCGGCTCCAGCCACTGCTGGACAGGCCCCGGCAGAGGCACCAGTGGATTCCGGCGGTCATCGCCTGAATTCATAATCGGCGGATTCACACCCTGCGCACTCAGCATGGGATCGATCAGAAACGTCGCACCGCCGTATTCCAGCCATAGAGTGGCGTGGCGGATCAGCTTAATTTTCATCATATGCACCTCTTCCCGGATGTCTTACTTAAGATCAATTTCTGATACAATAAGTATAAATCAGGGCAAGAATAGAAGACATTGCGCCGCGAAAGAGATTCTTACGTTCTGCTTTCAGCCGGAAAGGAATTCAAGGAAATGACCTCTTACCTCATCGACAATACCGATTACCGCATCCTCCAGCTCCTTATCGATGATTCCACCTTAAGCCATAAGGATATCGGGGCGATGGTCCATCTGACCGGCCAGGCTGTAGGCGCACGTGTCCGCAGATTGCGGGAGCTTGGCATCATTGAAGGCTACACCATCCGGTGGAACCCGCTGCGGATCGGTCAGAATATTCACGCCTTTATAACGGTTTTTCTCAGCAGCAACAAGGATCATCCGCCTTTTCAGGCTTTTGCGAAGACCCATGAGAGTGTCACCGAGCTGTACCGCATCAGCGGGGAGGGCTGTTACTGGATGCGGGTGCGTACGGTGGATCAGGAGGCGCTGACCGCTTTGTTGGATGAACTGCTGAAGTATGGCAATTACCGGGTCAACCTGGACATGGGCCAGATCAAATAAGGACAAATAAGGATAGGAACTGCCAAGGAGGCCGACATGAGTAACAAAATAGAACCACCCAGAATCACAGATCTCGGGCTACTTATGCCGCAGGATATTCACACCCTTGCTTCCAAAGACGAATTCAGCCGCTGCCTCATCGAAGGAGCGCTCATTGAATATCAGGAGGCTACCCGGGTAGCTTTCGACAAGACCATTTTCAAAAACGTCACCATCACGGAATCCTCGCTGCAGCGCATTGAGCTTACCGATGTGGTCTTCGATCATTGCGACCTGTCCAATGTGGATTTCAGTGATGCCTTCATACACCGGACCGAGTTCAGGGATTGCCGCTTGATCGGCACAGACTTCACCAGAGCACGGTTTCAAAATGTATCCATTACAGCATGTATTGGGGAATTCGCGGTGTTTCGTTTTGCCAACTTCAAAGGGGCTTCCTTCGAGCGCAGCTCGCTGGTCAGCGCGGATTATTACCAATCCACCCTGAAAGACCTGTATTTCTCGGAATGTAATCTGGAGCAGGCCACGCTGGCAGGATGCAAGCTGAAGGGCGTTGACCTGAGCGACTGCGAGTTCACCGGCCTGCTGGTGGATCTCCAGGATCTGGAGGGCTGCATCATCTCTGCGGAGCAGGCGGCTTCTTTTGCCGGACTACTAGGTCTGGTTATCAAAAATTAAGTAGCCGGACCCGCGCCCGCTTCTAGCGAAATCAGCTTCAGCTTGCCGGAGCATTTACCGCATCGGTACCGCCCAGGATCGGCCCGGCGCTTACGCAGATATTCAGTGGCACAGACGATGCATACCAGCTTATACCGGTAAGGCTGCGGCTTACGGGCCTTGGCGCCCGGCAGGGTCTGACAATACCGGCTGCCGCCGACGCGGGCCAGCAGTGTTTTGAAATCAGCATCCCGGTGCATATATCCCCGCTTCGCAAGATGCAGGTGGTAGTGGCAGAGTTCGTGCTTGATGATCTTCTCCGTCTCCTCCCGTCCGTACATCGCCAGCTGCTGGGGATTAATCTCTATATTATGGCTCTTGGTAAAATATCGTCCGCCGGTTGTCGTAAGTCTGCTGTTAAAGCTCGCCGTATGCCGGAAAGGCACGCCAAAGCTCTTCAGTGACACCTGCTCAATCCATTGCTGCAGCTCTTCGTTGCTCATACTGGTCATAGCGCTCCTTCACGGTCCTCTCCACCTGAAATTAGATCACTACTTGAATTGTAACTTGCCCATACGCTACACTGTCAAGAAGGAAGACAAGTCCGGAGGGAGAATGAAACATGCCTAGAATGCGTTACGTAATTATGCAGCAGGATCAGGAATTGCTATTCGTGGAGATGCCGGAGGAATATGCTTACCAGCTAAGCGCCCTCAATCTTCGCCTGAACAAAGAAATCGACAAGCTGACAGCCGAGAATGTACCCGGACTGCCGCGGGCGGTGGCCGAATGCGAGGCGCTGGAGCTGCTGCGCGAAGAGCATCACTTGGAGTCGGGGCTGGCGTATATTAACCGGCTGGAGCAGGCTTTTGCCTCCATTAAGGAGGAGCATTACCCGCTGATCTCACTATTGACCGAAATCCGGGCGCTCCAGGCCCAGTTGGAACAATGGTATGAAGAGGAAGAAGAACGGGTGCAGTAACGCTGGTTCCGGGCGGCCTTGTGAAATTCGGCTTGGCTACCTGAAACTAACCGTGCACCTTTGGGCGTATTCCCCCATATGCTATCTATACACAGGAAGCATGCAGAGGAGGGGTACCCTTGCCACAATGGCTTCGCCAACAGCTCATGAAGGCCTATTTCAAGAAGGACTGCCGTCAGATTAGACTGCTGAATGAATGCTGGTTCTTTTACCGGAATACCGCCGATTCCCACGAGATGATCCAGAAGAACGTATAGGTAGGTTATGTCAAAAAAAAGCCGCGATCCCCTAAGGGGCATCGTGGCTTTTTGGCGTAAATCCGGCCAAGTCTGCGCTTGGCAGCCGGCTTATTTAAACATCGGGAATACGTATTTCACCAGGAAAAACAGAACTCCGAAGGTGATTATAATGTAGGCTGCATATTTAATGAACGTGGATGCGACCAGACTGGAATCCGATTTGCGGTGCACCTCTGTCCGTTCAACCTCAACACTTCTGTCCTTGTAATTCGGCTCCATCTTCAATCTCTCCTCTCGGGTTGTACTTGCATGTCATCCATTAACCCGGGGATTTGGAGCTGAAACAGAGGTGTAAGGGCGCTGACTTCTTGTAAAATATGGCTGTCGCCTTAATCGAAACGGCGGGTGCTTGGCCAGGAGCCTTGCAGCTTGCGGACCAGTACAATCTGTCCCGTATGATAGGCATCATGCAGAATCAGGCTCATTACCTCTTCGCCCGGTGCATGCCCGGAGCCGCCCCATTCATAAGCGCCTTCCTCCAGAGCTACAATAATCTCGCGTAGTGAGGCATGAATGGACTTCAGCTTGTCTACCGCCTGCTTCCAGTCCTCTTCCCCGCTTCCTGTTACAGTGAACGTGGCGTCATTGCTCTCCAGATCAGGCAATTTCTCCATCCCCTTAAGCTTACGCAGCAGACGCTCCTTATAATACGTCAGATGGTTAACGTTCTCCCAGATCGAATTGCCCGCCGCTCCCTCCGGCTTCCAGAGGGCCTGCTCACTGTTCACACCTTCAAGCGCAGCACTCAGCGGCGGTTGCCAATCCTCTACATCCATTACATAATCCCAATTCTCCAATAGAACATCGCTGATTTTGTTTTCCATTTGAATTCCTCCTGTAATTTGTGGGTGTTAATGATTTGGTAACGACTAAACAACCATAATAACAGTTACACGAGCACTTTAACATATTTGCCGGAGTGTATCAAGTAACTAGCATAACTCATTTTTAACTGTTACAATCAAGGGAAAGATCATGCGAAGGGACAGATGAAGCTTGCTGTGGGTAGATTTCATGAACAGCTATTGGCGGAATTGGCGGACTAGTGACCGGAGCAAGGACGAGGACCGGCTCGAAGAACCGGAGTGGCTGGAGCAATGGCTGGTGGAGCAGAAACTGCCGGCGGCAGGCCCTCTCCTCCCGGAGGAGCTGGAGCAACTGAAAGAACTACGCGGCTTGTTGTGGGACGAGCTGCAGCGGCTGGTCGCGGGAGAGTCTCCGTCTACAGAACTGCTTGCGCAGTTAAATACTTACATGGGCAACGGGCCGGTTGTTCGCCGTGTGGTCTGGACGCCCGCAGGTGACGCAGAGATCTCCCTCCAGCCGCAGGGTGCGGACTGGGGGCAGATTATGGCGGAGATTGCCGCTTCTTTTGCGGCTGCGCTGCTGGAGAAGGAACCTTCTCGCTTCCGCATTTGCGGGAATCCTGACTGTCTCTGGGTCTATTACGACGATACCCGCAACCGCTCGAAGCGGTACTGCGACGACAAGCTGTGCGGGAATCTGATGAAGGTCCGGCGGTTCCGGGCACGCAAAAAAGCAGCGGAGGGTGAAGCTCCGGCAGAGTAATCTATACCACAATCCGCTGAGTCAGCGGGGTCAGCGTAGTATTTTTGCCGGAGTGCTTGGCCGTATAGAGGAGATTATCGACTTCTTCGAAGAGCGTTTCTTTGGTGGTGCCTTCGGCATAGCTCTTGAGGCCAATGCTGACGGTCACCGCCCCGTTCTCCATCTCTTCATGTAGCGTCTCCGAGAGCTGGTGGCGTATCCAATCCATGAGCGTATAGGCCTCCTCGAAGCTCTTCTCGAACAGCAACACCGCAAACTCCTCGCCGCCGTAGCGGGCAGCAATGTCTGCCGCAGAGAGATGGTCCTTGATGATCTGTGCGACCCGGGCCAGCACCAGATCCCCCGTACGGTGTCCATATTTATCGTTAATTTGCTTGAAATTATCGATATCCACCAGCGCAAGATGGAACGGGGCACCCTGGCTTCCGTATTCCAGCGCTTTTTCATAGAATTCGTGAAAAGAAATATGGTTATACAGTCCTGTCAGTGCATCGGTGGTAGACAGCTTGCGGATCACCGCGTTCTCGATCATCAGATCCTGCTTGGCCGTTAAGGTAGCTTCCAGATCGCTCGCCAATTCACGCCCGTTAATAATGACAATCCCCGCCACCAGGGTCCCGACTAGCAGGAAGAGCGGAATGGCAACCAGGTCGAAGTCTGTAAGGTAATACTTGAACCAGTAATCCCAGCGGTACAGAATGAAGAACGCAGCCGCTTGGAGGGCAGACGTGAACAAGGTCAGATCCAGCCGAAAAAAAATCGCCGACGCAATAATCGGCAGCAGCATCAACGCCCCGATAATCCGGATATCCATATTCAGATGGATAATCATCATGGCAATAATCGTCCCCGCCACAAACAGCAGCACGAAGGAATACCTCGGTGCCGCAACATCCACCAGCTGCGTCAACCCGACCACCGCACTCATCAGCAGCGTCGGATAAAGCAGCACATCATAGTAGAATTCATGCGCTCCCATGGGATACGGCAAACATACAAAAGACCCCAGCTGGGCCAGGAAATGCAGAGCAATCACCAGCCAATACGTATACAGAAACCGCTTGACCCACTTCGCCTGCCGGTGCGCAGAAGTCTCCGAAGGGCCCATGTAATCTCTCAATCTCAACGCTCTCACCTGTTGCCCCCCGATTAAATTCACACATTAGATGTACACATTTCTCCTATTTTAACATGCCAGGGTCCGGGTCGGATACTCACTTGTGGGATATGTACGGGGGGTGGGGAAGTGGAATGGCAAGTCTCTCCACCAGCTGATTCATTGCTGTGAAGGCAAGCTCGATTCACGCTTCTGTATGAGGAGCGATATTTAATCGTATAGCATAGATGAGATATTTTCCCTTTCAATGCATGCTCCTGCACGAGGAACGATCTTACCGGTCTGTGACCGATTGAGATTTCAATCCAAGCCCCTAGAGAAGGAGCGAGACTCCATGTAGTCCATCTCAGGTTTAAAATAGTGGAGCAGACGCAATTCTCCTTCTAATTACATATTTTCCAAGGGGGAGTTGTTCTTCAGTGGGGATTGGCTTAGTGTAACGGACTGACGCGCTCTTATTCAGGAAGAAAGTCGTCATTTGGGCGAGTAACGGACTCCACAGGCCTTATCCTTCACACTTCGACTCCGAAACGTCTCATAGAGAAACAATAAGGTCGCCTGAGTCCGTTAAGCTGCAAAAAGTGGCGTTTTTGCAAGGATAAGGTCACTCCGGTCCGTTAGATTTTGGGTTGCTAGGGTTCCACAAGCTTATCTATTCTTTTAAATCTGATGCTGTACTAGTTCTTTGGCACAGAGCTTACGTTACTTTCAATGCACGCTCCTGCACGAGGAGCGACCAAATACGACGCAATTGGCAACAACGGCGTTTGTCGTATTTCAATCCACGCACTCGTGTAGAGTGCGACAGCGGCAAAGAGCATAACCAATGCCTTTCACACATCGTTTTACTTCTTTTCCCTTATTATTATATCAGAAGAGTATGAATCACACCTTGACATTCAGCTAGCACTATCGACCTGTCAGGAATTCGACAAATTCCGAGGTGCGAAACCCCCAGGGATTTCATGGGATCTTGGCATTCGCACCGATTCTCTTTTTCTATTTTAATTCATCGCAATTAATTCTGCATAAATATAAATCTCTCAATATTGTAGTTTTTTTGTTGTGTCCAAGGTATTACATGTTCATCAATCCATTCGCTATACTAGTGAAGGTACACGTACTAAGCTGAAACACATGAAGAGGAAGGGAATCTGACTCGATGAAAAAACTAATAGTAAGGTCCGTAGGTATTGTTGCCCTTTTAAGCTACATAGTGGGGTGTAACGCTCCTTATCAACTTCAAACTGCGGAGGCAAAAGCAGCGCCAACCCATAGCCCAACACCATCAGCCAAAGCAAATAACATTAATGCACTAATTCCGGCAGGTTGGCACATTTTAGAGCCTGTCCTGGGAGAAAAGGCTATCGCCAAAGGAGATTTGAATAAAGACGGGATCTCAGATCTCGCAACGGTCATTGAGAAGGATACGGTTAAGGACGAGGCGTCTCCACGGCCACTCTTAATCGCATTTGGCGGCAAAAATAATACATACACCCTCTCCATCATCGCCAAAAATGTTGTTTTGCGATCGGATGAAGGCGGAGTTTGGGGCGATCCTTTTGATAGCTTGACCATTGACCGGGGTTCTGTCCTGGTTAGTGATTATGGGGGCAGCAACTGGAGATGGTACAACAAGTACAGATTTCGGTATCAGGATCATGACTGGTTTTTGATTGGTTCCACCCAGGGAAGCTACTTTACTGGAGCCACAACCATGGATCAGTCGGACGAGGACGACATTAACTATCTGACTGGACAATACATCCAGCGGAGAACGGACGACCAGGGACATCTCACAACGAAAAAAGGAAATCGCGGCAAACAGAAATTAATCCGGCTAAAGGAGTTCAACTCCGAAAATTTATAGCAAGTGGTTAGAGGACCGTTAATCCAAAGTGATTCGCAAGGACTTCAAGCACTTCCAACTTTGTGTCAGTTGTTGTGTCTTTTCGCACGATTGTAAATAAGCCGCTATTAGCCCATTGGTCATAATGCTCTTTGCTATTCATTTTAGCCATACAGGCAAGGTAGTTCGCCATTGTTTTTTCCGGATGATCAGCTTTCATTATTTGTTCCTTGATGAACATTTTATCCGAATCATCACGGTCAAAAAAATGTTCAACTGACATGGACTGCGGGGACAGCATGATCGCAATTTGATTATAATCTGCTATCTCTCGTAATATATCAAACGGGATATTAGTATCGACGATAACCTTTTGCGAATGGGATATGTGCATAAGATACGCTATCTCAAACTCTACGATCTCTCGCGTACACCCCTTAATCCAATTATCATATTCCTCTGGTGTTCTGTTGATAAATTCTTGCCAGTCTTTCATCGTTTGAAAATAACATAAGTTTGGATATTGTTCTGGAGTGGGTATACCTACGGGTACACAATCGTAATTTTCACCACAATGAATTAACCCATATTTATCGGCCAGCATTTTTACCATCGTTGATTTTCCAGCATAGGCTGTTCCATTTATAAACAGAACGTTTTTCAGGTAATGCTTGATAATACGATTGTTTACTTCCACTGTAAGCCCTCCCTATAATGATACAGCGTATTACGTTGGCGCAAACTGCGATATAGATTAGCTCACAAGCTTAACTTATAGCAACCTTCTCCTCTCTCGTGCGTCTAAATTTTAAGGAAAAATAAAACATAAGTTGGATTAAGGAGGGAATGCAAAAGTGAACACAAGATTGAAAAGAGGCGTTGCCGGATGGCTTATCGCGTCACTGCTATTCACTGGAAATGCCTTAACGGGAACGGCTTCGGCCGCTTCATCTGCTATTCAGATCTTGATGAACAACTCTTTTGTAGATACAGATGTAGTTCCGTATATCACGAATGGCACTACGATGGTTCCACTGCAGTTGGCCCAAAAAATACCCGGTAGTTCCATCCAATGGAACTACGCCTCGAAGACAGTCACGCTTACCCGGGACGGACAGACCGTCACCTTAGTGGCAGGCCAACGAACAGCAAAGATCGGTAATCAGGAAGTGAAACTCGAAGCGGCTTCGGCCATCCGAAAAGGGCGGGTGATGGTTCCATTGCGCTTCATGGCTGAATCCACCGGGGCTTATGTCTTGTGGAATCCCAAACAACGGATCGTCTTCGTAGCCTCCAAGCCTAGTGAAGAGCTTAAACAGCAATTAGCCTCCTCCCATCTGGCTGAAGCCCGGACCGCAGCCCTGAAACTACCCAGAGTTAGCGCGCTTGAACAATTTGAAGTGGGCGGCGTAGAGGGAGGCAATTTCGACTACTATTTCCCGGAGGGAAGGGCCGACAAATTTTTCCTATCCGGGGGTAACAGTATCTCCTACTATGAGATTGTGGGGGACCATAGCGAAGTCAAGTGGACCGCCACCTTCGATTGGAAGGTTAAAGCCGCAAGCGGTCTGTTCTTTCTCCCTTACCAAATTACCAACCAGGACGGCACTCTCCCCAAACTAACGGGCCGCGTCGTATTCTACCATTACATGGGCCATATTGGAGAATCGGGTTACGGATTCATTGAGCTTGACGGCAAAAAGACTACTTTGGGAATGAAGGGTATGGAGTCAGAGGTGTTTTTTGAGATTCCGGGAGAGGTGAAATCCTAAGCTATTGCTCCGAAAAAAGCGGACAACGCAGCTCTATTCAGGCGTTGTCCGCTTTATTGTGCTAACCAACCATTTTGCCGCATCCAGAAGGTCCTTCGCGATGTAATCTGGTTCTGCCTGTTCATACCACAGGTGACGGTATTTATCCAAAGACTGCATCCCCCAGCCTGTCTCTACCAGAATTCTTCTGGCTCCCACTGCTGCCGCTGCAAGCATATCAGTCGAACCCACATCGCCAATCACCGCACACCGGGTTAAATCTAATCCATGATCAGTTGCCGCTTGCTGAAGCATTCCAGGTTGCGGTTTATGGCATACACAGCCGTCTTCGGGTTCATGCGGACATATGTATGCGGCGTCAAATCCGTAACTGTCAAATTCATTCCTAAAGTCTAATTCTGTAGCCCGCCCCTTCGATATATTGTGCTGATTTGTAAGGGCGATAATAGGAATTCCATGTTCTTTGAGTAATTGCAATGCTTCTAATGAGTATGGGTATAATTCAAAATCCCTGGGGTGAATGAAATGGCCGTTCCCGCCCAAGGTCCCATCTCGATCCACAAATACAGCTTGAAGGGTCACGCGGAATCACCTCTAAATTGATCATTTACTAATTCCCAGTTAATCATCCCGTTCTCTATTCCAGTTCGTGTAAAATTCAATTTCTCCAGAACTCTGATAGATGAAATGTTATCGATAAGACATTCAGCCACAATTTTTTGGACTTTTTTTGAAGATAAGGCCCATTCTATAATAGCTCCTACCGACTCAGTGGCTATCCCCTTATTATGCATCTCAGGAATAAGGCCAAATCCAACTTCTACAATTCCTTGATGATCGGGCTTTCCCTTGAATCCAATGTCACCGATAATTTGATGATTATCCGTTAAGGTCACAAACCACGCACCCCAGCCTAATAATTCAGGGTCCCCTTTAAGCTTATCCAAATAGTTAATGATATGATTTTTGATAGAATACGTTTCTGATACTTTTATGTAATTTTCTTGGGTAAAAGCAGTAATGCTAAGGCGTTCTGTCTGGATGTGCATAATTAATTCCTCCTCGTAATTGGCTGCGAATGGAATAATTATACAAATAAATATCTGTAAAGACCAGGTAGAAGTTGAATAAAACTAAATTACACTGCCCGAACTTTGGGGCTTGCTCGCCACACGAAACAACTATCACTGCTTAATCCAAATGGGCTCCAGAATGACGCATAAAGCGAAGTATCAAATGAACAAAGATCATTAGAAAAATAATCTCATAATAAGCGCGTAGCAGCCAAAGACAGTAAGAACCAGAGCAGTTAATTTAAATAAGGGCTTTAATTTAAAGAATATCAATATAAATTCACTCCTCATTAAATTTGATTACGAAATGTTATATTCAAAATTTATCCGGATTTTTAATTCTAATGGAGGCACATGCTTTGCAAGTTAAATTCTCTGGATTCATCATATCTTAACACTCCACCAAACGTAGTATGTGCCTAGCAGCTCTGTAAGCTGGTTAATCGTAGCGAGACAATCTTGCGAATATTCATCTGAATATTCAGTAATCACAACATCTTGGATGAGCGGCATTGCGAGATAGAGCTTACTCAAAACTGCCGTTTCCACTGGAAAAGATGGCTTTTCCCGCGACACGCGAATTCGCCATGATTCCATGAGCAACTGCTCATACTCTTCCCGTGTGTCCGGATCACTACAAAGCAACTGCTCGATATGCGTATCTGTCATGACGGGCAACTTAGCTGTTCCAAGTTCATTCTTATGTACTAAGCGGCCAGCCAGTTTCCTCATTATCGCGTTTACGCCGATGTTAGCCGGGGAAGCTTGCATACGGGCTTCTTCCCATATGAGCTCAGTGACCTGCTTGCCAGCCTCCAGTGTGAACTGAAGACTTCCATTTCTATAGCTCATCGCTTCAAAAAGTTCACCAGCCGAAATAGTCAGATAACCGCCGACAAATGCACTTCTGACCCAGGAGTCCAGATGATCTGCATGAAGAATTCCGTCCTTGTTCCTCAATAGGCTACGCTTTGATCCATCTATGTAGTCCATAACATCAGTTGTACGAATATTTGCACGGGCTAGGATGTCAACAATCTCCTGTGAAAACACGGCCTCCCGAGTCCATTCATGATGATCCACGCCTGGAAGGGATTCTAGTGTATGACTGAAAGGCGCATGTCCGATATCATGCAGCAATGCAGCTGCCCGCAACGTACGATTATCCGGCTCAAAATGCGCTGTAAGCGCAAATACACCTAACGTATGCTGTAAGCGGCTGTAGGTATGGTGGGTATTGATGAAAGAAGCTCCTCCATGACGAATGTAATGAAGCCGCCGCACCTTTTTGCTTCGGAGCAGTGCTTTTTCTTCATCAGTGAGCTGAATCCTGAGCTTCCATAGAGGTTCATATATTTCGTCTAAAGCACCATCAAGTCTTAACCGAAAGTCCATTCCAAGGTTTCCTCCTGTGTTCTTAAATTCTAGTTACGGACCAGTGAATAGTAGACGCAAACTGTGAAGTAGATGGGAGAGTCAGCTTTTTAAATGGCGGCAGATCTGAACGAGAAAATAAAGTCATAGACTGCAGCTGTGTTGTTGGACTAACGTTCTTCGTTAGTTCAATACTTGAATTGAATCCGAATAATTATCAACACTCTTCTCATTTCTTACCAGAGGGAGGCATGCTTTCTAACGATCTCAATAAAAGCTTCTACTTGAGGAGATATCCACTTGTTTTTGGGATATAACAACTGCGTAGCTAGATTCTGTTTATACTGCTGACCTGAAAGTTTTTCTTCCTTCAGCTCCCTCTCTACCGTAATTCGAGGTAGCAAGGATATGCCCATACCACTCAATATAGATTGTTTCACGGCTTCAATACTCCAGAATTCAATATTGGAAGTAATCCCTAACTGATACTCCTCAATGCATTGTTCAAACAATGTGCGATAATCGCAACCTCTTTCGGTAAAAAGTAAATTGCTTTGCACAATGTCCAGTTGTAGCTCAAATGAATTTGGATACAACAACATCATGGGCTCCTCAGCCAATTTCTCACTGTACAAATTGGGGTCATGTACCTCTGTCCCCAGCATAAAGGAAATATCACTTTTACCTTGCATCAAATTCTCTTTATAATGTACGGAATCTAATTGGTGCCATTCTATATTGACATGGGGATGTAATTTTTTGAACTCTTCAATAATAGGCGGAAAACGATAGATCAACAAAGTTTCCCCAATACTGATAACGATATTACCCGTTAATTCCCCTTGCGCAGCAGTCACTTCCTTAATCATATGATACAGGTCAAGCATTTTTTTGGCATGTGGCAACAATTTTCTCCCAGTCTCCGTTAAAATAACCCGCTTACCGATTCGATCAAATAAAGGGTAGTTAATCTCCTCTTCCAATGCCTTGATATGCAATGTGATTGTAGATTGCGCGTATCCAAGATGCTCAGCAGCTTTGGTAAATCCCTCGTGTTCTACAATCGCAATAAATGTTACCAAATGACGTATTTCCATCATTGGCTCCCTTCTTTTTACCATCATCAAAACTGATTGTTTACATATAAACTATCAATTTTACTAATAGAATGCAATCGTTTATATTCAATGTAACTCAATAAGAGCTAAATTAATCTCAATCGTTTATAGAAGGGAGTAATCACCATGCAAACAGCAGCAACGTCATCCATGTTGATCAATGGATATCGAATTGCTTATGAGCAATACGGAGAAGGCTCTCCCATATGGCTCCTTCATGGAACACCGTCTTATAGCTATGAATGGAGAAAAGTAATCCCCTCTCTGGTTCAAAAAGGGTATAAAATCTACGTTCATGACCTTCTTGGATATGGAGCATCCGAAAGACCACTCGAAGCAGATACTTCTGTGGCAGCACAATATACTCTGTTCAGTCAGCTTTTAGACGAACTCGGAATGGATCGTTTACATGTCGCAGCCCACGATCTAGGTGGAATTGTTGGCCTCCAATTGGCTCAGGAACAACCTGAGCGTGTACAATCGCTCACGTTACTCAACATCCCCAGCTATGATTCGTGGCCCTCACCAACCTGGAAGAAAATTATTGAAGAACAGTTCGAACGGGTTGAACAAATGTCCCGTACTGATTTTGATACCATGCTAAAAAAACAGTTACCCATGGCAGTTTATAATAAAGACCTCATGACAGGGGATACACTAGACGCATATCTTGCACCCCATGCCGGTCTATTAGGTAAAGCATCTTTTTTCTCCCATCAGGTAGCTCACTATAATGCAAAATATACTGAATCCTATAAAACAGATTTACCCAAACTGAAGGTCCCCGTTCAAATTCTATGGGGGGAGGAAGATGAATGGCAGCCCCTCGCTTATGCAAAGAGGCTTGTCCAGGATATCCCCCATGCCTGTCTACGTGTCATTCCAAAAGCTGGTCATTTCGTAATGGAAGATGAACCTGGACAATGTTCTGATTATATCGACCATTTTTGCAATAAACATTCGTGATTTAGGGTGACACAGAAAAAACACGAGGCGTGTATGCCACTTCCTCGTGTTTTTCTAATGATGTTACTGTTCAGGTTTGAATTTCTTAATTAGATATGAAAGGACACTCGAGGATAGCATAAACTTGGTTTTTCCATATGGTACCCACTGAAGATGTTATTATTCCTGAGCAAAGCTAAAATCTAGAATTGAATATTAAGGTGAGCTGATTCTACTCCACACATCTACCATTGGATCCTCCGCTATATACTTAGGAACAATCTCCAATGTTTGTATAAGATATCCCTACAGGACTTTGTACTCTACACCAGATACGGCTAGTGAACACTAGATGCATATTAATCAGCAAAGAGGCCCCTCCACTCCCTGTGAGTAAAGAGGCCTCTTCGTGCGTAGGATCAGAACCGATTTGCAGCTAAGTTTTGTAGCAGGAGATTGTTATATTTAGCCGCATGTTTTTGCTCATCCAGAATAATGCCATACAGAGTATCCTTGTAAATGCCGTACGGAAGACCGAACCATATCTTTCGATATTTCTCAACAGCAGATAATTCACCTTGGAAGGCTTGTTGCAACCCGGCAATATAAGAATTAACATTATCCGGAGGTTCGTTGCCAACTCCTGTTACTTCATGCCCTGTTAATTCCTTATACATTTGTCGGAACATTTGATTATGTCCTCTTTCATCATTCCGAATAGAGGTAATCACTTCAACTTGTTCTTGGTTTGGGGCAAGTCTGATGAGTTGATCATAAAAAAGTTCATCATTTTGTTCACCTCACAGTTCCTAGATTAACACTCCCACCAAACGTAGTATGTGCCTGGATGAGCGGCTTTCCAAGGTATCCTCCTGGGTTCTCCTTTATTCTTCAACCTCAAATTATTGAATCGCTGATGATTGGAAGATTGTCTCTAACCGAAACAGCTCCAAAGACTGAACATGCATGGATACCTTTAGCAATGATTCAATCGCTGACTGTATTTCAAATGGTTCTGTGGTTGTTTCGTAATCATACACTTATTTTCTGAATCTTCGAGCGGGATATTAAATATACCGGGCCCATTATTTCGATTGCGTCGTCTTTTACACGAATCGCACTCTCCTGTTCTGCCGCATATATATCGATCTCCTCCGATAAGGGGAACAGGTAGCCTTGAACGAACGAGGCGTAATCGCGTTTCGAATGAGATTCATAGGCAAAAGGATTAAAGTCCAACCCATCATGAATCGTATCTATTTCAACGGTATGATCGGCGCTCTGCGAGGTTACCCATTTGGCAGCCATGTTCAACGAACCGGCGCTGGCCCCCAAGATAACGGCATTGCTGTTCTTAATCACATCGGTTAATTCATACTCCGCCAAAAAGTTGTTCTGTTGAACAGGATCTCCGCCGCATAAAAAAATGACCGACGCGTTCTGAATCCATTGCCGGGCCTCATCCTTTGGCATGCGGTAATCGATGAAATGGTTCTCCTTAAACATAAGATTGGCCTGATGGAGCCATGTCCATTCCGTTATATCCTCAAAGTTAATCTGCCCGTCTTCATAATCAGAGGGTTGAGCGCTAATCATAACAAGCGATTGTCTGTCTTGTAGATCCTCCTGCAACCACTCAACCAGCCCCTCCGGTAAAAAATCATTAAACCAACTGAAATAATAGTGAGTACTCAAGCTTCATCACCTCCATATGCAGGGTTTGCCCCGTTAAAGCGGTTTAATTTAGCTTCAGCCGCCAGCATGGCGCTGGTAAGTCTCCGATGATTCCCGTCATGCCGGGCAAGTGTTCTGAAATACAGGCTGCGCACCATATTTTTCCCGTTCACTCTGGCAACTCTCTGTGCGCGTGTATCCGGCCATTCAGTACACTGCGCCAAGCTATGAATCCAGTCGGCAATCTCCTGCTGTGGTAGCAGCGATTCACTGATCATCGTGTCCACAACGTTAGCCATACGTTCGTCTTCCTCCTCGTCAAAAATCCGGACACTGTTACGCAGCATTCCTGTAATCGCCATAAGCACCTCGTGCTGCACCTCAATGTCACTTTCCTTATAGCGGATCAGCTCCTCCAGAGCATCTGCCCCGTGAGCTGCGGCATGAGCCCAGCCTTCGGCTGCCAGATAACCGCGCAGGTCCTTCTCCTCCTGATAGTAGCGAAGCAGCGAGCGCTTTAGATGCTGGAAGTCTTTTGGCGTCAAGAATGGTTGAAGCCTGTCCCGTTGCATAATAAGAGCGATCGGCAGAACCGCGAATGCCCTGGTGAGTACGCTGTGGTCATCCACGCTTCCAATCCGGTAGAACAAATGTCGGTCGTCCATCAGGACAGTTAATAGATGCCGCATTTCCTCATCTGTGAACTTATTATCGCGCTTCAGCCATATGTAAAAGGTAGAATAAATATGCTCACGAAGCTCAGGCCCCGGGTCACCAATATGCCGCAGCATCAGATCGGTAAAGTCTTGGATGCTTTCTCCCTCTCGCAGGATATACTGTTCTTCCTCCAATCTGTGCAGCTTGTGTATCAGTTCTGTCCGCGTGTCCTTCGTACCCCATTCATTGACATCTTCGTCCAAAATGCAGGCTTTCATTTAGTCGGTTCACTCCTAACCCAGTTATAGCGGCGTTATGTATTTCTCCAGCCGATATGACTACTATAAAACACAATGACTGACACCAGGGGGTCAGTCATTGTAGGATAGAAGCATATTTTGCATATATTGCTGCAGCTCCGCCCGTAATTCACGAGGCTCCAGCAGCTCGCACTCCTTGCCGAAGCTTAAAATGAACTTCAGCAGACCCTCCTCATGAGGAAATGTATCCGTAACGAGATAGAAGCCATCTTCACCCCGGCTAATCTTCTCTTTCTCAAAATACTCGGAAAGCTGCGCGCCAATTCGCGAAGTGAATCTCAACACAACCTGTATGCCCGCCTGCGAATAATTGTGCTCAATGACATCGGCGATCCGCTCTGCCGACAGCTCTCTTTTTTCAAACGGCGGCCCCTGCTCCAATTGCCTGATCCGCACAAGCTTAAATCTGCGGTAGTCCTTTCTGACCCGGCAGAAGCCGACCACATACCAATGGCCGTGACGAAAGTCAATCCAGCCCGGCTCTACCGTTCGCTCCAGGTATTCCATATCCCTGTTGATATAATCGAACACTAGCAGCCTGTTATCCGTGATGGCCTTGCTGATGATCCCAATGTACTCTTTAATCTCCTGCTCCATGCTGAAATGGGACAGATCCAGAGTCAGTTTATCCTTACCCGGCTCCCGCTTATAGGTATGTTCCACCTTGAGCAGCATGTCATTGAAAGCTTCGTTTCGGCCAAACAAGCCGTGTAAATTCTTCATTACAGCTACAAACGTATGAGCTTCATCCCGGTTTAAAAAGAGGCTGCTTATATTATAGCTGTCCATAATATAGTATCCTCCGCCCTTGCCGCTGGACGATGCAATAGGTATGCCGGCTTCGCCTATTTTCTCGATATCCCGGTAGATCGTCCGCAAGGATACCTCGAAATGCTCGGCAAGCGCCTTGCCCGTTACCGTACCTTGACCGGAGATGATCAGCAGCATGGAGAGTAATCGATTGACTCGCATGATTGGTGTGTGACGCTAAGGAACGTCTCCTCCTCTGGGTGGGATTTTTTATGTAGCACAACTATTTACTTGTATGAGCCCCATCCATTATTTAAGGCTACTTGAAATGATAGCGATAATACTTAAAATCATATCGCTCATCCGTCAGGTGAATCAACAAATTCCGCTTATCGATAAGCTCGAACCCGCAGTGCTCAAGAACCTTTTGAGAAGAGAGATTATTAACCTCAACTGTTCCTACAATATACGGGATATCATACTCATTCCCAATCCAGTTAAGAAATGCTTTCGCAGCCTCCTTCGCATACCCCATCCCTCTTGCGGAGGTAAGAAGACCGTACCCAAACTCAGGCTCACGAAGGTCATCATGTTCTTGTGCAGCAACCTGTCCAATTATGAACCCTGTTTCCTTTTCAAAGACCCCGAGACACAAGCATCCGGTTACAATATCCATCTTCCCATAATTTGAAAGGTGCCAGTCAAAAAACTCCTTTGCTCTCGGCTTCTGCGCCTGCCATCCCTCATATATATCCAAAAGCTTTTTAAATTGCTCAAAATCACTTTCTGCAAAAGTTCTAATCACAAGCCGTTCTGTTTCAAGGTAGACGATGTTTACGGTATTCATTAGTTGTACCTGCCTTATTCTTAGCTTGATCACTTTACTGGTTAGCAACCAAATGGATATCTTCAAATGGTATGTACTTGTTTTGTCTGAGAGCTTCATTTCTTGCCCCCTATGGTACGGTGGCTTAATTCCGCTTACATCATGATATGTCTTCGTTCAATGCCAGCCACTGCACCGCCAACCCGAACCTGATTGATTTCACCGTTCTCGCTTAGGCGAAGTCCTGCCCCTTTTCGCAAACGCATTTAACGTATACACTTCCACATTCATGTTCTGATCGTCCTCTCTTTATCTTCGAAAAACTGATGTGCGCAACCGCAATCTTCTCTCTATAACGTCTTAACAGTGCCATTCTTCTTTTGCAAGTAGAACAGTTAATTCCTTGCCCCTCCTTTCGACTGCTCCCGGACCAGTGAGAGAAATGCTGCCGCCGCTGGCGACAATGCCTCCTGCTTCCGGGTACAGACGGCAATCGGATTCAGCAGCGAAGTGCCGTTAACCATCACACGCTCCACTTCCCCGCGTTCCACATTATCCCTAACCGCCAGAGAGGAGATGAAGATGGCCCCGTAGCCCGCGATGACGGCCCGAACCATCTCGTTCACCCCATTAAATTGTAGACCGACCTTGGGAGGACTCACGTTCAAAGCCCGGCATAAAGAGAAGAGACGCTCCCGGGTAGAACTTCCCTCTTCACGCAGAATGAAGGGAACCTTCATCATCTCCGCTAAAGTAATTTCCTGTCCGCCGTATGGATGGTTTCTCGGGACGATGAACCAGAGCTCGTCCTCCAGAAGCTCCTCCCATTCAATGCCCGGTTGCTCCTCCCAGCCGCCTCCGTATACGGCTACCTCGGCATCGTACTGTAGCAGCCCCTCCACCGCTTCCCGAGAATTTGCAGTATTCAAGACCACCTCTACGGAAGGATGCTCTTGCTTGTAGAGGGCCAGCCATTCCGGCAGCAGCAGATTAGCGGGCAGATAGGTTGCTACAATCCGCAAGATGCCGCTGAACCCGGCCTTGTATTCACGCACTGCCTCATCCAGCTCACGCTCCAATGCAAACAATCGTTTGGCATGGCTGGCCAGCATCTGACCCGCATCGGTCACTAAGATACCACGCCCCTTGGGGGCTAACAGCTGTATGCCTAATTCCTTTTCCAGATTACGGACCTGGGCCGTAACCGCAGGCTGACTGATCCGCAATTCCTCCGCAGCGCGGGTGACTCCGCCTTTTTCAGAAATGGTGTGAAATATTTTAAGGGCATGAAGATTCATAAGATGACCTGCCTCCTACATCAAAATTGATGAAGAACGAAATTATATATATTTTTCTGATGAATCGTTATGCTTTATTGTAAGGATAAGGGAAATTTTTCACAAGGTTAAATAATTTATCGATGAAGGAGAGAATTCCATGAGTAAAACTAAAATCGTCTGTACCATCGGCCCCTCCAGCGAAAGCCCCGAAATGCTCCGTAAGCTGATCCAAGCCGGTATGAATGTCGCCCGCCTGAACTTAGCCCACGGTGAGCTGGAGGAGCACGCAGAGCGCATCCGCCACATCCGGGAAGCAGCCAAGGAACTAAACCAATATGTGGCCGTCCTGCTCGACATCAAAGGTCCGGAAATTCGTATCGGCAAAATGGCCTCGGAGTACGTGGAATTGGTACCAGGAGAAACCGTGGTTCTAACCACGGAGGAAGTGCTCGGCACGAAGGACCGTATCCAAGTCACCTATAAGCAGTTACCCCAAAACGTGAAGCCTGGCAGCAGCATCCTGATCGATGACGGTCTAGTACGTTTGGAAGTCGTAAATTCCGAAGGCACCGAGATTACCTGCCTCGTCAAGAACGGCGGCAAGCTGAAGCCACGCAAGGGCGTCAACGTTCCCGGCATCAAAACCAGTCTTCCCGGCGTAACCGAGAAGGACATCCGGCACATCAAATTCGGCGTTGAGCAGAATATCGACATCATCGCTCAATCCTTCGTCCGCAAAGCTGAGGACATTCTTGAGATTAAGCATATTCTGAGCAAACACAAGGCCGGCCATATCCAAGTCATCGCAAAAATTGAAAATGACGAGGGTCTGGAGAACCTGGATGCCATCCTGGGCGTAGCCGACGGCCTGATGGTTGCCCGCGGCGATCTGGGCGTGGACTTGCCGGTAGAAGATGTGCCGCTGGTTCAAAAAGACATGATCAAGAAGTGTAACCTGGCCGGAAAACCGGTTATCACCGCCACTCACATGCTGGAGTCCATGCAGATGAACCCGCGTCCGACCCGTGCAGAAGCAAGTGACGTCGCCAACGCTATCTTCGATGGCACCGATTCTGTCATGCTGTCTGGTGAATCTGCCGCAGGTAAATACCCGCTGGAGTCCGTCGAGACCATGGCCCGCATCGCCGCCCGCGCTGAGTCCGTCCTGGGGAGCTACGGCCGCTCCAACTGCAAGAGTAACGAGACTGGCACCAACGTGACCAGCGCCATTGGCGAATCCGTTGTTCGCACTGCCCTCGCACTCTCCGCCAAAGCTATTCTCGCCCTGACCGAAAGCGGCTTTACCGCCCGGATGATCGCCAAGCACAAGCCCACTGCACCGGTAATCGCCGTATCCACTAAGGAGAGCGTGTTGCATGCCCTCTCCTTGACTTGGGGTGTAATTCCGCTGCTCCGCGACGAGTCTACTTCTAGCACAGATGCAGCCGTAGAAGCCGCTGTTGAACTGGCGAGGTCTGCCGGATACGTGCAAAATGGCGACTTGGTGCTCATCACCGCCGGAGTCCCTGTAGGCTGTACCGGAACCACTAACCTGCTGCGGGTTCACCGAGTTGGGGAAGGGATATAAATAAAAACGGAGTTCGCATTTTACTCCAGCCTATTAGAAACGCAGATTGCCCCCGATCAAATCTTTGGTCATTGGATCAAAAAACATTGTAATCGGTCCCAGTAGGCCGTTCATTTCCGTATCAAATTGAACGGATACAACAACATCTAACTTTCTGTCATCCATCCAATAGCCAACGTTTTTTCCAGACTCTAGGATCACTATGGCTTTCTCTTTCGGCGTGGTTAAAGTGCTTCTTTCCTTTTCTGAGATTTGGGCCCAAGCTAGATTCCGAAATTCATCTTCATCTTTAAGTTTGTCATAGTGGAAGACATAATAGTACCAGCCGCCGCCCAGATTCTTATAGTCATTCACATAGCTGAATTTCGAAGGATCCCCTTTGGCCATCTCTGGTAGGCTGAGGTAGGTTATGCCTTGTTGATACAAGTTGTCTTCAGCACCAAACAAAAAGTCAATACTTTTACTAGGGGCATCATTTAAGGAGGATATCCTCTTTACAATACCTTCTCGAAACAATGTTTGAGCGATTTGTTGAATTTCAGGGTCCTGGATGTTCTCGATGGAATAATCTTGTTGAAGTATGACAGGCCGAGTCTGGAACACTTTTTCATTCTCTAACAGATAATGGCCTAGAATATCAAAATCTTCACGACGGTTTTCAAAATATTCAATAACCCCAGTCTCTGGACGCTTCAACACTTCGCTAACGTTCAAGGGAATAATGAAATCACTTGCCCTAACATGCTCAGTTCCCTTGCTTTTCAAGCCAGCACATCCGCATACCGCCAATGCCAAACAAATTACAACTGAAATGAATTTCATCGGCCAAAGATTCATAATGCGGCCCCCCATTAAGACAAGAGTTGTGAATTCATGTCACGAAATGGCTTCTCGGTGCTGTTGTATAGGTATATAGGAAAGGAGCTAGAATTGTAGAGATGATAAGTTATAAAGGACGTCAGAGACACAAGGTGAAGTGACCCTCAGTATATCCAATGTTGTTTTTGACGGGGACAACCTTGTCATGAAGATCAGTCAGATTTTCTGTGAGAAGCTTGTGCCTGGAGGTCACGCCAGTGCATAATTCATACGACTTGTAGCATTAGCCTGAAATGCAGAATGAGAGTCTAGACTGTTTTTCTTAAAATTTTTTCAATGATTTCTTCAGTTTCTCTATGGTCAGTTTCTATATGTTGTTGAAATCTACTCTCATTAAATGTAGCTACACTTGCTTTTGTATGCTGCTGGTACCAGGCATCATAAGTGTTCCCGCGTTTTTCAATACGTTTTTTAATTGTGTTTTCGGATGCTAAGAGACAAAAATGAAATACTTCTCGATCCATACTTTTAAAACCGTTGTAAATGTATTCGAAATTCACAGCTTTGTATATTGTCATAGGAACAATAAGATGTTTCTTGTACTTCTTCAATAATTCTTGAGCTGTCTTTACAGCAAGTATTCTCCATAATTCTATATCCTGAAAATCATCAGTTAGTTCCTCTTCATCTTCTGTAATGATCTTTCTTAACATATATCCAACTTCCTCAGGATCATAAATCATGCTATTTGGAATTAAGGGTTGAAGCCTTTGAGCAGTCGTAGTCTTACCAGAGCCAAACGCTCCGTTAATCATAATAATCAAGTGATCACTCCTGGATTCATAAATAAGTTGATTATTTACTCCTCAACCTCAAATATCGAATCAATAATGATGGGAAGATTGTCTCTAACCGAAACAGCTCCAAAGACTGAACGGGCATGAATACCTTTTTCACCGAAAACATCCAGCATCAGATCGGAACAGCCATTAAGCACTTTATGATGCTCTTCAAAACTGGCGACCGCATTAACAAAGCCCTGAATTTTAACGACCCGTTTCACTTTATCCAGTGTATCTAAAGCTGTTTGTAGTACAGCCAAAATCTCAATCCCCGTTTGCCGGGCAAACTCATAACCTTCTGCGGTGGTATACTCCTGACCTAACTTACCTTTAGGCGTACCAGCAGGCCCCTTGCCTGAAACGAACAACAACCCGTTCACTTTTACGTAATTTGCGTATTTGGCTGCCGGTTCGCTTGCATGGGGGAGAACGATTCCTAATGTTGCTAATCTACCAGCCACTGTTTGATCAGCCATTTTTCAATCTCCTCACTCATTAGATTTGGAAAAATTAAAGTGAATTTTAACGCTTTCATGGCATCCTATCCTCTACGTTTTTCAGCCTATCTTATCGCAGAGAACACCGAATCAGGTTCTACCACCGCTTAACCCAAACGGGCTCCAGGCTCGAGTAACCCATGGCTTGCAGCAGCTCCCAAGCATTCTCTATCGTATGCTGCTTTCCTGTGAGCCACAACTCAGGTTTTTCCCGTTGTATGTAAAGAATAAGCTCGGAAATATGTCTCGGTTTGCCTAGATGAATGGTGGTTTGGGAGTTGTTTTTGTATGCTGAAATATCATAAAACTCCCAGGAGGTGTGACGATCCTCTTCAGGTGGAGTGACTGCGAAAATGAGCGTGATTTTTGTGGTTTTATCTTCCTTGGGTGAAATATTTAACGTGAGGCGGGAACCGCCCACATGCCAGTATACAAAAGGCCGGTCTTGGACGGTTAGCTGTCTGATCTGAGTTTTTACCGTAGGACAATCCTCCTCATCATATCATTGTTGTATTTTAACATATTAAGGAATCACCGTCGTCCTAATCCCATTAGTAAATAGGGTATCTATCAGCTTGACCAATTCTTCCGACGACAGATCTTTGTCATTCCGTATCCACAGGCGAAACATCGACATTAGTGTGGATATGTAAAACTCAATGATATAGGGTGCTAAAGCTTCATTTGCCGGAAGGTCGACAATTAATCGTTCAAAAGGGATTTCTCTTTTCAAACGTTCGATAAAACGAACAGAACCATAGTCGCCCAAGAGCGCTTTCAGGATTGAAATTTCCTCTGCATTCTCCAGGCATTGAAGTGCGTCTTGGAAGGTATGTGTGGAGAACTCTCTGCTTGCCATTTCCTCTTTAATGGATCTAAAAACACGCTCTTCCACGTAATCCAACAACTCATAGATATCCGTAAAATATTGATAAAAGGTACTGCGGTTATATCCTGATCGCTTAGCGATCTCTTGGATGGTTATTTTCTCAATGGGTTTCTGGCTATATAAATCGCAGAATACATTGATGAAGGTTTGTCTTGTTTTATCCGTAATTTCAGGTTGCTTATTCATTATTGGCCTCCAGTTTCTGTGCAATCGATCATACGACAGATCTTAAAAATCTGATGGTTGATGGTCCTATAGCGCTTCTATACAATAAATTATACAACACGTTGTTGGATAATCAACAAGGATTAATATATAGGCTCAGGAGGCTAATATGCGAATTTTATTTTTCGGCAGAGGTGTCATATCGGTCCAGTATGCTTGGGCGATGGAACAGGCAGGGCATACCGTGGAATTTTACGTTAGAGAAGGGAGGAAAGAAACTTTTGGAAGCAGCATTAAGCTTGAAATGTGGGATGCACGAAAAGGAAAACAGCTCGTCAAAGAAAACTGGAACGTTACATTGCATGAGAAAATCAGTCCCGGTTATGACCTCATTATTGTGAGTGTCAACACGGAGCAGCTTCCGGCAGCAGCACAACTATTATCGGCAGTTGCCGGGAGCACGCCTATCCTCATCTTCAATAACCTTTGGCAGGATTTGAAATCATCGATCTCGCCCCTGTCTATGAACAATGTGGTCTTTGGATTCCCGGGAGGCGGCGGTGGCATTGAGGACAACAGGCTTAGAGGCGGCTTTTTAAAAATGCTGTTTCTGGAGCAGCCACGGGCAGGCACTGAAGCTATTAACAACAAGGTCAAAGTGCTATTGGAAAGTGCCCATTTTAAAATTCGTTGGATCAAGGATATGCAAAACTGGCTCTGGAATCACTTCGCCATGAATGCGGCAATGGAAGCCGAGGTGTTGAGACTGGGAAGTTTTGCGGCAGTCTTGGATCATAGCGACTCATTCGCAAATGTTGGCAGGAGTATGAGGGAGATAATTCCGGTAATAAAAGCCAGAGGCGGAAAAGCTGATGCAACTTCTCTGCTGCTGACTAAGATCCCGCCGGCACTTCTCGGCACGCTGTTTAACAAGCTGGTTTTTGCAAAGGGTAGCTTAGCACGGCTTTTCATGGAATACAACAATAGCAAAGCAGGCTTTGCGATACATGAAGTTGTGCGGGAAGCGAAAAAATTAGGTATAGCTTTGCCTCGGCTTGCTGCGGCTTTGGAAAACAGTGGACAACACAAAGTAGAGGTATCAGGATAGGAGTGGTTTAAGCTATGTATTGAAACAGAGTAATTCTGAGTTCAATCCACGCACTCTACACACGTAGAGTGCGACTGCATCCAAATTAACAAATACATAAACACAACACACTACAAAATAAGCCGGACCGCATACTTCAGTATGCAGGCCGGCTATCTCTGTTTCCTTTACTTGACTAGGACCTCAGCGTGGTGCTCTCTTCCACTCTTCCAAGTGGACTCAGAGGCCCTTATTTCGCGAAAAATCCAACTTTTCCAGCATTCGCGGACTACAGGGCGCTTATTGATGGATATGCCACCTGAAAACGCCTCGCAGAGAGACAATAAGCGCACTACAGTCCGCCTAGCCGCAAAAAACAAGGTTTGTTTAAAAATAACGGCCCTCAGGTCCGCGAAGGAGCATGGAGCAGCAGAGTTGGGTAACCAGACGGATTCGCTCCCTCAACAAGCGTATTTCTCAGGAGCCTTACGCCGCCGCCCCTCCAATCCCCCGCGAAGCGCCTCATTCCGCCCCCGCTCCCCCATCAAGCATTCATCAACACCTGAATACGCTCCACATCCTGGCTGAATTTTTTGGCCAGGCGGGCTTTGCCGAGGTTGGATTTTACGATCTTTTGCATGCGCTTGTCATCGGTTACAGCGAACTTGGCGAGCATGCGGAAGCCGGCTTCGGGGGCGCGTTCCACAAAGACGCTAACTGCGTATTCCAGACCCTTGGACAGCACGCGGAATTCCTCCGCATTGCAGTGGGTCCGGCCTTCAGCGATGCCGTCCAGGATCTCCTCCGACAGCTCCAGCGCATACAGCACGTTCGCCTGCTCCTTTAGCATCGGCGGGTGGGCCAGGGCAGCGACGAAGGCCCGCTGCTCCAGCGCGTTAGCCGTTCCTTTCATGCCGTCGAACAGTGCGCGGAGCACGCCGAAGTCCTGCTCCCCGATGCGCTGCAGCGCCATCGCTGCCGCCTCGCGCATCCGCCAGCGTGCATCATTCATCGCCGCCCGGCAGCGCTCCAGAATGATCTGCTGGCGGGCAGGCTCTGCATAGCGGTAATAGCTGCCCATCGCCTGGAGCGCGCAGAACGGCAGGAACTCGCGGGGATCATCCGTAGGAGCTTCCGCCTCTGTCTTGCCCGTCCACTGCACAAGCAGCTCCCAGGCTTCACTGGCCACCCAATCCGACGCGAAAGCATCCGCGAAGGTGGAAGCCGCCCCCAGATTCGCCCGCGGCCCCGGCAGATTCGACTCGCCGAGCAGACGCTGCTCCAGCTCCGCATACTTCCCGGCCTCCTGAAGATCGCCGTAGAAGACATTTTTACTCACTTTACTGTTCATTTCAGTACCCCTCCATTATTTTGGAAAAGCCATCTTGATCTGCTCCTCGCAGAACTCCTTACATACATTGTTGCCCCAGAACAACCCGTGGAAACGCGTGAGCGCAATCGTGTCCTCGCGGATCTCCACCAGCCCTTCCTTCACGAACTTGTCGAACAGCTCGGGGAAATGCTCCTCCGGGTAAACTCCGAATTTGCGGCGGAACTGCTGGCGGTCAACCGCTGTACGGCGTAGGCCCATCGCCAGGAACTGGTTAGGCAGATCCTCTGCCTTCACTTCGTAGCCTAAAGCAATAGGGAGGTCGCCGGATGTAATCTTTTTCACATATTCAGGGAGTAATTTCACATTCTGGTAGGCATAGCCGCCCACATCGCCGAACGCCCCCAGCCCCACAGAGAGCAGGTCCAGGTAATCGTCGAAATGCTTGCGGCTATACACATGATGGCCTCCCGGCCGGACGAAATCATACGTGGATTCCACCGAATAGCCCTGCGACTCCAGATAACGGCAAGCCTCTATATACATCTGCTGCTCCAGCTCAAGTCCGCCGCAGGCCGGAAGCTCACCGCTGGCAATGCGCTTCGCCAGACCGAAGCCGGGAATGATCTTCAGCGGAAATAACGTGACATGACCGATCTCCAGCTCCACTACCTTCGCCAGATCCGCAAGCCATTCCTCCATCGTCTGGCCCGGCAGATTGTACATCAGGTCCAGGCTGACGTTCGCAATGCCCGCCTCTCTGGAATCCTGAATACTGCGCAGGGAATCCTCACCGGTCTGAAGCAGCCCGAGGCGTCTGCCCAGCTCATCGTTGAACGTCTGCACCCCGAGACTGATCCGGTTCACCCCAAGCGCATGGAGCAGCTTAAGCTTGGCGGCGGTGAAGGAAGCAGGGTTACCCTCGAACGTAATCTCTTCAACTCTCTGCATAGGCAGTGTAGCCTGTAGCTGCTCGAATAATGCGGTGATCTCTTCCTCGTCCAGCACGCTTGGCGTCCCGCCGCCGATATATAGCGCCTCCACTGAGCAATTGCGGATCTGCGGCGTCATCCCGTACATCTCCAGCTCGCGGAACAGCGCAGCCAGATAATCCTTGCGGGCTCCCTGCTCGTTGAACGCCTTGGGGTACGGGCAGAACGGGCAGATGGAATCGCAGAAGGGAATATGTACATAGACCAGCTTGGAGCTTGCCGCAGCTTGATTCAAGTTCATCAGAGACGGCAGCCGTGCGCTGTCCTCTGGCGACACCGGAGTGTTCCCCATGGGATAATGCCCTATCCCGATCTCCCGGAACGGGTACACTGGCTTGTTCATTCTATCAAGTCCTTCCTCCAATTGAATTCATAAGCATATCCTTATAGATGTGGCGTGATGCAGACAGAGCATCGGTGAGCAAGTCAGCGCTGTAGTCCTTAGACTGGTAATAGGCCGGAAAAAGCAAGTTATCCTCAGCCCGGATCACCTGCTCCTGTAGAGCGATATTGTAGAGTGCGGTGTGAGGGTAGACACGGATGCCTTGGCTGGCCAGAATATAGACCGGATTCATCTGATTGACCAGCTGCACCGTCTCCTGCACCGTCTCCGCATTCTCCCCAGGCCCGCCGAACAGCAGCGATACCGAATAAGGAAGACGATATTGCTCCAGCAGGTGTCCCAGTTCAACAAGCTGCTCCGGGGTGAACTGCTTGCCCATCCGCCGGAGCATCTGCCGCGAACCCGAGTCGGCACCGATGTCTACGAAGCGGCAGCCGGTCTCCTTCAGCAAGCGGATCAGGTCCCCGGTAATATGGGCCGGAGTCAGGGCGCAGCTCCATTCCAGCAAGGGGCTGGTGCGGCCGATCAGCCGGCAGAACTCCATCGTCTCCTCCACATCATGATTGAACACACCGTCTACAAAAGTAATATTATGCACCTGATAGTCATTCTCCAGGATCTTCATATCTTCGCTGAACTGCTCCGCAGGAATCCGGCAGGCGCCGGCATTCATGTAGCCCTCCGAGCAATAGATGCAGTGCCGGCTGCAGCCTCTGGAGGCCTGATAGCCCATCGAGGCTTTTTTGATGCGGGGGTTCGGGATAAAATACTGCGGAGCGAACAGCGGCTTCGGCGGAATACGGCTGTACACCGGATGATAGGCGGGATCTGCATTACGTACCGTACCTGTCTCCGGGGCCTGCCCCCGCTCGATCTCACGGGCCAGCCGCACCGCTTCCGCTTCGCTCCCGCTCCCCTTGATGCCGTAATCCGCCCCCAGCTCCTTCACCAGCTCGCCCGGCATGACCAGCATGGCAGCTCCGCCAAGCAGTACCTTGGCCGAACTGCAAATACGGCATACCTGCATGACTTGCTGTAAGAAAGAGAGATAGCTCTCCGGCTGCTGAATCACCTGGTTGTCGATGTTGCGTACCGAGAGGCAGATCAGATCCGCTCCGGTGACCCGCAGCTCCTCGCGGAGTGCCTCCAGCGGCTCAGCCATAAAGGCCAGATCCAGAAAGCGTGTCCTGAATCCGGCAGCGGTCAGAGCCGAGTAGACCATTCCCGCCCCGACGGGAAGAACTGGCAGCGGCTTCAGCAGTGTATTCGTAGACACCACCAGTATTCTCATGCTTCACTCCACCCGCTCTTCCTCTTTCATATGAACATCCAGTCCGGGTTACGCTCCCGGTACGGCGCACAGATGCTGTTCGCCTGCTCCAGACTCAGCTGCTGAGACATGAAGAACTTCGGATGGAGCAGATCATCCGGCTCCGGCGAACCGACATAGCTGTACATATCAGTGGACGGCAGTATACGGATGCCGAACAAGCCGAAGATGCGCTGCACCGATAGCTCCTCCATCAGATCCAGCGTCTCGTGCAGGGTCTCCGGCGTCTCCTCCGGCCCCCCGATCAGCAGGCAGAAGCTGAAGTCCAGCTCCTGGTCGCGGCAGAGCTGGACCACTGTCCGGATCTCGGCCTGCCGGAAGTTCTTCTTGAACGACCTGAGGCAGATATCGCTGCCTGAATCAATGCCGAACTCCACCTCTGTACACCCGGCCTGCTTAAGCAGACCGGCGAACTCTGCCGTGAAGAACCGCGGATTCAGGAAGCAGCCCCAGGACAACGGAAGCGTCCGCCCGATCAGCTCCCGGCAGATCTCTTCGGCATGCTCCAGCGGATAGTTGAACACACTGTCCACGAAATCAAAAGAGCCGATATCATACTGAACCACCATCTGCTCAATTTCATCGGCAACCCCCTTCGGCGACCGCAGACGGACGGCCCGGCCCTCCAGAGACGGGTAAGCACAATAGGTGCAGCTTAGCGCACAGCCCCTTTTGGTCAATACATTATGGCGGACCCTCCGCTCCACATCATAGCTGTGCAGAAACCCGCTGCGGCTGGGAAAATACTCCTGATCCAGCTGCTCAGGCGCATACGGCGACCAGTAATTCCATTCCCCGGCCCTTGTCCTGAACATGAGCCCGCTTACTGCGGACGGCACCTGCCCCGCCTCCAGCTGGTTAAGCAGCTCCACGATACTGTCACAGCCGTCACCGACAATGCCGTAATCGGCTCCCGTCTCCTGCAGCCATTGCCTGGGCAGTAGCGAGAAGCCCGCCCCGCCCAGAATGATACCAGCCCTGCTATTCCATTCACGCACCCAATCCACCATCAAGCAGACCTGATCCACGAAGCTCCGGGGGTACTGCATGCAGCAATTATCCAGGTTACGGATCGACAAGCCGATGTAATCAGGCGCATAGGCGTTAAGGTAATTCGTAACGGCCTCCCGGGTGTACTCCAGCTGGGTCATGTCCAGCATGCCTGCCTCCCAGCCGGAAGCGACAAGACTGGCGTGAATATAGCTAAGACCCAGCGGGAATACAGGGGGCCGCTTCTCCGTATTCGCCGAGATCAGCAGCACTCTGCCCATGCTCACTCCCCCTTAAGAAAAGTAAGCGCGGCAGCAGCTACGTCTTCGCCCGCCTCAAGAAACATAAAGTGTCCAGCGCCTGGAACCGAATGCATCCGGGAGTCCGGCAAATACCGGTTCAGCTCCAGCGCCTTGTGCAGCGGCGTAATCCGGTCCGCCTCCCCGCTAATAATCAGCGTTCTCTGCCGGATGCCCTGAAGGAGCGGCCGGAGATCGGGATGCTTGATCTGAATCATCAGACGGTGGGTCGCGGCAGGCAGCCGGGACCAGCCCTCCAGAATCTGATGCTGAACCTCTTCATGCCCCTCGGTGAAAAAATACGGAACCGCCGCCGCATTCGTCTGCCGCACAGCCTCCGGTGTGATCTCTTCCCCGTGCTCCGGCCGCTTGAACGGAACCGCGAAGGTGGCGGCGGCCCCCATCAGCACCAGCTTCTTCACCCGGTCCGGCTCACGGGCGGATAGCAGCAACGCAAGCGTGCTGCCCAGGGAATGCCCGATGATCGAGACCTGCTTCAGCCCCTGCTCTTCCAGCAGCCTGAGAATATCATCAACCATGTCCTCCAGAGTGAAGGCCGGACCGGAATATTCCGACTGGCCGTGTCCGCGCAAGTCCGCGCGAAGCACCTGGTAATGAGGCTCCAGCGCCCGGGCCAGGTCCCCGAAGACGAGCGAAGAGTCCCGGTTGCCGTGCAGACACAGCACAGCCTCCCCGGCGCCCTGAATACTGTAATGTAAAGGTATCCCCTTAGTCTTCAGCATGTAGTGTGTATCCTCCCTTGAACTTCCCGGCCAGGCCGCTCATACGACAGCTTCCTCCAGATAGTCCACGACCCGGTCTATATCCCGGCCGTCTGCTTCATCGACTGCAAACAGCCGCCACTCCCCGGGGCTTCTGCCAATCAGAATGGCCGGCTGTCCGGGCTCCAGGGTGCAGCTTGAGGCCAGCTTATCCTCCCAGTCATAGTAGAGCGTGAAGCCGGGAACGGTCTGGCTTGTCTTCTCCTTCACGAATTCATGCGTGATGAAGTGGGGCAGCTGCCCCACTCTTGCAATCAGCGCACAGTCTGCGCTCCCGCCGAACTGCTGCTCCAGCTGTTCCAGCAGCGGCCCGCAGCGGAGGCTGGCCTGCTGATCGCCGATAACGAAGATGCGCGGCTGAATCGAAGCCAGTTCACCGAGCGTAACCTCCTCATCCCGGACGTCCTGCACAGTGAAGGCAGACCAGACTTCAGCCTGCACCCCGCGTTCCTGGCTCTGCTCCATAGGGTCCTGCCCCCCGCTTCCCTGTCCTTGCCCTGCCCCCGACTGCCCGGGAAGGTCGAAGTAAGAGAAGCCCAAGGAGGAGGCCACCCGCATCCCGACCGCCCGGGCCATCATCTTCGCCTCCTCCGCTTCTTCAATCGGCTTGCTCCAGGAGCGCTTGCGGATGCCCGGCTGGCCGTCATATTCAATCAGGCTGATGCCCGCGCTGGCAATCATCGACAGCTTGATCGCCGTGAAGCAGGGCATCAGCGAGGCCAGCGCCCATTCATGCCCCGGTCCCGCTGCGACAACAATCTGTCCGGCTACCTTGCCCTTGAACGCCTTACCCTTCACTCCGGCTACCCGGTCATAATTGTAGTACTCGAAGTCCAGATCCTCGTCGCTGCACGGCTCGCAGCGGTCGATCCAGTTCTTCCAGACGGCCGGAAGCGAGAGCGCATAGACCGGGGAGGCGAAGACGAACCCGTCCGCCTCCTTCAGCTTGTCGTACAGCTCTGTCAATTGATCCTCCGGGTCCTTCAGCAGGTGGCAGTGCTTGCCGTTCATGCAGTTGCCGCAGCCGTCACAGGGCAGAATGTTGTAATCATTCAGCCGCAGCAGCTCCGTCTGCACCCCCTGCTCCGCTGCGGCTTCAAGCGCAACAGAGAGCAGATATTCGCTGGAGCTGTGATGCTTCTTCATGGACCCGGCAAGCCCGATGATCTTCTTCATCCGGCTGCCTCCTCTAAGTCCAGCTCAGCCGTATCGAAGCCCAGCGCCCGCAGATCGCTAAGCGCGAACATCCGGAAATCTGCCGGGGTGCACAGTACATTGGCCTTGGCGACATCCTGCCGTAAGACCTGGGCACTTCCCCGGGCAGCCGCCAGCTCCTCAGACTTCTTACGGATCTCAGGACCGGCCATATCGCGGATGAACTCAGGCTTGCGCCCAATGACCGCGCCCAGGAGACTCTCGCCCTCCGCGCTCCAGACCGCCTTCGCTCCTGGCGCTGACTCGAAGAAGCTTCCCGAAGCGAGCGCCGCGAACAGCTGCTCGAATTCCTTCAGCGCCTCATCCCCGGGCTTTGCCATGGACACGGTCCGACTGGCCCATTCGGCACAGTAGCCACACTTGTCACAGTCCATCCGGTCGCAGCGCTTCGAGCGGAAGCCCTCCAGGAAGCCTTCCAGACTCTCGTTGTCGATGCTGGCTTGGAAGCTGAACAGCAGGCGGTAGACCTGTCTCATTTTGTCGGACGGTGCGAAATCCTCCTTGATGTTCTTCGAGAAGTTCGGCATTTCGAAGTCGGCCTCCGCCATCCGCGAATTGAGCAAGCTGAGCAGGTTCCCCTGATACTTCCGCCCGGAGTAAGACTGCGCAGTAGCCGCAATCTTCTCCGTGGTCTTCATCCGCTCGGTCAGCTTGAACTTGTGATAGCCCAGCTCTTCATAGATATACATGTCCTCCGGGCGAATCCACTGCGACTTCAGCAGCTCCTCCGGGTGCTGGAGCTTACGCTCCGTACAGCGCAGCATATAATAATCCAGCGCGAAGCCTTCGGTCACATGGTTGCACTGCGAGGCGTGGCTCTGAAAATTCGCATGATTATGGCGCATCGGGCAATCCAGCATACAGTCATTGGTTGCAATGAGCTGATAGTCGCAGCGGGTATTCTTGCGCAGGCTCTCCAGGAAAGCGAAGTCACGGTTCCGGCTCTCGGGCAGGGTAATCTCGCTGACGCCTTTTTCCTCGAAATATTGGGCTTGTCTGAGCGTATTCACATTGGCAAAGGTAGACAGGCTGATCTTCACATCCGGCAGCGCGGTGCGCACCATGTCAATCAGCATCGGGAGCGATACCGTCACATATTCCGGCTGCAGCGTGCCGATCCATTCCAGCAGCTCGCGCAGGCGGTAATGGAAATCCTTCGTCGTCTCCAGGTTATCCAGACAGGTAGCGTTCAGCAGATAATTGAACTTGAACCCGTAGGCATGCAGGAGCTTCACATGCTCCTCCACCCTCGCCCGGTCTATGGTAGGCAGTGCAAAGGTTGGTCTTCCGCCGCCCACCAGATCAGAGGACAGCTTGCCGTAGAAAACATCCACATGCGAATCCTTCAGCAGGATAGGCAACCGGTCATCAAAGTTCGTGCCGACAGACAGCTTCATCCCTTCAGCTCCTCTCCGGCAGCCTCAGCCGGCTTTTGTCCGCGTGCCAGCTTCACACGGCTCTCGAAGGTCTGCTGGTTCGCTTCCGAGAAGAATTCCTTACAGACGTTGTTGCCCCAGACAATACCTCTCGCGGACAGGCGGATCTCATGCTCATCCGTTTCCAGCAGGCCTTTGGCTACCAGCTCATCGATCGTCGTACCGAAGACCTCCTCCGGCTGGAATCCGAACATGCCGGTGAAATCCTTCCGCTTCACGGACAGCATCCGCAGGCCCTTGGCCATCATCCCGTGCATCGCTTCCAGATCATCCGCCTGACTGGCAATGAAGACGGACAAGAACTGCTGCTGGAGCCGGTTGCTGTACTCCTGAATATCCCCCTGGTTGATATACATCAGCTTGTTGACATAACCGAAGGCGGCCGGGCCGTGCGCGAACAGATCCTTCTGCTGGGTATAGTACAAGAGGACATGCCGGTCCTCGAACCCCGGCTTGGCGAAATCCCACACGCTGTACTGGACATAACCCTCTTCCTGCAGCAGCCGCTTGGCTTCCAGGTACATATCCACTTCCAGCTCGACACTGCCGGTTGGCGGAATCTTGCCTTCCTTAATCATTTTGAACAGTGCCGTAAAGGGTACTACACACAGAGAGAATACCGTGATATGGTCAATGCCCAGACGTACAGCCGTACGGACATCCTCCAGCCATTCCTCCATGGTCTGCTCAGGCAGGTTGTACATCAGATCAATGCCGATGTTCCCGAAGCCCGCCTCCTTCGCTTCCTCCAGCACCTCGAAGGCCCGCCGGGAATCATGGCTCATCCGCAGATGCTGCCCCATCTTGTCATTGAAGGTCTGGATACCGATGCTGATCCGGTTCGCCCCCTGGGCACGGATGGCCTGCATTTTCTCCAGCGTCAAGGTTGCCGGACTGCCCTCGAATGAGATCTGTGCATCCGGCGTCACCCGGTAATTCTCCTGAACGCTCTTCAGCATCTCAACCATCCGCCCGGCAGACAGAGCCGAAGGCGTTCCGCCCCCGAACGTCACCGCACTGATCGTGGACTGCGAACCATACGGGGAAGAGGCATAGATGCCGATTTCGGCCTTGACGGCCTCCATGTACTGCTCGACCTGCTTTTCCTGATAGGCCATCTTGTTGAAGGGACAGAAGATACAGACGGAAGCACAGAAGGGAACATGGACATAGACTGCGCCGACATTATGCGCCGGAGGCTGGTCACCAAGGCCCATTGTTCCGTAAATATCAGCCGGGGTAACCTCGGTCACAGGATTGGGATAGTGGGACACACAGATTGGATCTCTATGGGGATAGACGTTGTAGAAGGATTCGTTGGTTGTGGTCTTAACTGCCATGATGAACACCCCGCTTGGCTTCCACAGCCGACAATGCCGCAGCGAGACCGGAGGAGACAGCCTCAATCCCTGCCACCGGCAGACAATTCATCACGGTCTCTGTCACTTCCTCCGCGCTCGCACCCAGCTCATAAGCCTTCAGTGCATGCAGCCGGATGCCATAGGTAGAACGGTCTGTAACTACGCAAGCCAGCCGGATCAATTCCCGCACCTTAGGCTCAAGCGTCCCCGTATCCTCAATCGACTTGCACATGCTATCAAAAGCGGCCCCTACCTGCGGATTAACTCTCATCAACATATCGCTCATCAGCTATACCCTCCTTATGATTGAACCGATTGTACCGATTGCACCGGGCGTCCCTTGGCCAGCTTCATCCGGTGTTGAAGCCCGTAATCCGCATATTTGGCGGAGAAAAATTGCTTACTCACATTGTTGCCCCATATAATGCCGTCCTCAGTCAGCCGAATCCCTTCCGCATCCTGAATCAGCAGCCCGTCCTGCACCAGACGCTCTATCGTCTCCGGGAACAGCTGCTCCGGCTCCTGCCCGAACATCTTCACGAACCCGGCACGGTTCACGGACAGCATCCGCAGCCCCTTGGCCATGGCCCCGTGCGCCAGCTCCCGCTCGTCGGCCTTCTCCCCGCAATTGACCGGCAGCAGCCCGTCCTGCACGCGGGTCATATATTCATTCAGATTGCCGCTGTTGATATACATGTAGCCGTTAATGATGCCAAAAGCAGCCGCGCCAATGCCGATCATATGCGCCTGCTCCGAGAAGTACAGGGTGGCGTGCCGGTCCGTCTTGCCCGGCTTGGCGAAATCAATGACGCTGTACTGCTCATACCCGGCTTCCAGCAGCATCTCCTTGGCGATGGTATACAGCTCAATCTCCCGGTAGACATCCCCGATGCCCGGAATCTTCCCGTCCGCTATACGCGAGGCGATCTGCGTATGCGGCACCACACAGAAGGAAATCACACAGATATGGTCAATCTCCTGCTCGATGGAGGTGAGGATATCCGCCCGCCACTGATCCAGCGTCTGACCCGGCAGATTGTACATCAGATCAATGCCGACATTCTCAATACCGCTGTTACGCGCATTCTTCACTAATGCGAACGAATCCTCGACACTGTGATACAGTCCCAGTACCTCGGCAAGCTCCTCCTGGAAGGTCTGCACGCCCACGCTGATCCGGTTGAGGCCCTGCAAAGCCAAGGTCTCCAGCTTGTCCGCCGTGAAATTACGGGGGTTGCCTTCGATGAAGATCATGGCCTCCTCTTCCACGCGGAAGGACTGCTTCATGTATTGCAGGAGTCCGGTCAGCTCCTCCGAGGACAGGCAGGAGGGTGTCCCGCCGCCCAGATTAATGGAGGAGACCGTAACACTGCTGCCAAACGGCGTAGCTGCATAGCTGTCCATCTCCTGCCGGACAGCAGCCAGGTAGCGGTCCACCTGATCCTGCCGCTTCAGATAACGGTTGAAGGGGCAGAACGAGCAGGTCGCATCGCAAAAGGGAATATGCAGATACAGCGCTACCGGCGTATCCTTGGTATTCAACTGATCCAGCTCCATCAGCGACCGGACCTCAGGCTCTGTGTGCTGTGAGACAGGCACCGGATAATGCGAGACGCAGATCGAATCTCTCTCCTTGAACATTTCAACGTATAGCTTCGCATTATTCATATGGAGCAGTCTCCCTTCATTTGGATTGCAGCATCCGGCCTGCATATGGAGAATCTCCGGACGGCTCCACCGGGATGCGGCGGATTTCCATAGTCATCTGGTTGCGCATATCCGGGCAAGCCGAGTGTACAATATTGCCCTCCGGGTCCCACGGCAGCTTCGCATCCATGTTCAGCGCCAGCAGCATCGGGAAGACCGCATGAAAGGCCGTTCCGCACAGGTTGCCTGCGTTAAGCGGGGAGACCTTCATGATATCCCCTTCCTTATGTCCTGCCCGGCAATGCCCCTTAACGCCCGTAACCTTAAGCTCAAATTCATAATTCATCCCTAAATCCTCCTCATATCATATGTGATTCGTTTCACTTGTACTGAAATGCGCTACCCGATAATCGCTACTGCCCGTACCCAGGCCGCCCCGGCCTGCCTGATCTTGATCGGAAAGCATGCCACCTTGAACCCGTACGGTACCGGAATCTGCTCCAGATTCGCCAGGCGCTCCATGTGGCAATACGTCTGTTCTCTGCCCCAGAAGTGAGCGGGGAACAGATAGGCGTTATCCCCTGTCCGCTTATAATCGCTGATCATATGCTTGAACGGACGGTCGAACCCGTAGCTGTCGATGCCCATCAGTCTGATGCCTTGGCCGGTCAGGAACGCCGTAGCCTCCCTGCTCATGCCCGGGTAATCCGTAAGATACCGGGGGGTTCCCCAGTGCCGGTCCGCACCTGTCCGGATCAGCACAATATCCAGCGGCTTCAGCTGGTAACCGATCCGCTCAAGCGCCTGCTCCACATCCTGCTTCTCAATCGCCCCGCCCGCCTGGATATGGGTGAAATCCAGCACCACTCCGTCGCCGAAGCACCACTCCAGCGGCACCTCGTCAATGGAGGCTGCCAGCGCTCCCTCACTCCTGGAGCCGAAGTGCAGGGGGGCATCGAAGTGGGTTCCGGTATGAGTGGACGCGGTGATCATCTCCATATTCAGGAACTCTTCGCCCGGGAAGTCCTTCCGGCTCCCGTCGAATTGGCGGGCGAAGCGGTCCGCCCCCTCCTGATGGCCGGTCTGCTCGAACCCGTATGGGGCCAGCTCGCCCGGATTCTGCTCCATAGGCACACTTAAATCTATGAACTGAACTGCCATGTCCTCACCTACTTCATAATTCTGAGTGCGTTGCGTCCCAGGATGTTCTGAACATCCTCCCGTTTGATCTCCTTCACCCCCATCATCAGCTTCATGGGCAGCGGGATCACTACCTTTTGCATGTAATTCAGCACCTCGGCGATGTTCGGGGTAACCGTCCAGTCCGAGCCCCAGAGGATCTTGTGGCTGCCGCAGACCGAGATCATCTTGGCCAGCTCCATCCGGAATACCTTCGGATTATTGTGAATCAGGATATTGGCAACCGCCGTGATCGTCACATACATATTGTCGTGTCTGCCGACCATGTAATAGCACAGGTCATTCCAGGGATGGCCCATATGCTCCACAATCAGGGTCAGGTCGGGAAAATCCACAGCAACATCATCAAGCAGTATCGGGTAGTTATGCTTCATCCGAAAAATACTGCCCGGCGTAATCCCGGTATGCACGCTGACCGGAACGCCCAGCTCGCTGCACCGCTCATACAGCGGATACAGCAAATCCCGGTCATTCAGGACGAAGCCCCCGTAATCATTGGGGTTCAGCTTGAAGCCCTGCATGCCCAGCGTCTTAATGGCATAATCCAGCTCCGCCAGCGCCTCCTTCCCCTTATAGGGATTGACGCTGGCGAAGCCGCGCAGCTTGTCGGGGTGGGCGCGGACCGCCTCGGCGATTTTCTCATTGGACAGCACCTCATAGCCGTAGACATCCTCGAAGCTCAGCTGATGAACCCAGCTCATGGCGATCTGATTCTCGTCCATACAAGCAAGGTAATCCTCCAGCATATTGTTCTCATCCACGAAGCCGTCTCCGCCAGCGCCCACCATCTTTTTCAGATATTGCAGGTCATCGAAGCCCTTCTGCTTCTTGTAATCCGGGACGGTCCCGGCCGCGGCCAGGCTAAGCTCCAGGCTCTTATTCTCCTTGACGGCGAAATGGGCATGGGTATCTACAATCACAAGATCACTCTTCACGTTTGTCTTCTCACCACTTTGCTTAGAATTGGTATTGCCTAGAAGGGAGGTCAGACCTCTCTGTGCCCGATCTCCGGCCTGGGGGCCAGCGGCGCTGTAGCGAAGACCAGCTCCAGCTCGCCCGGACCCTCATTGACTACCCGGTGCCGCTCACCTCTCCGCGCAATGAACAGGCTATTCTCCCGGATGGCATGCGGAATATCCTCAATGAACGCCGTTCCCCGGCCCCGGACGACGTAGACATTCTCTTCGCCGTAATCATGAAGATGCTCCTTGATCTCTTCTCCCGGCTGGAGCAGGACATGGCCCATGATCAGCTGGGTGGACCCGACTGTCGCCGGACTCGCCAGTACGCGCATCTGTCCTCCTCTGGAATGAACCACCGGCACTTCATCCATATGGACCACTGTTTTCGTGTAGACCTGGTTCATACTGCACCCCTTATCCCGCAGATTTATATTCGGTGACGCCAGCTTTTTCCTTCTTACCAAGGCTCAGTGAGATCAGCAGCGTCAGCACCATCAGCCCGGCGGCCACCAGATAGCTGGGATGCGTTCCGATTCTGCTGTAGAAGAATCCGCCAAGCGTGGACCCCAGCGCAATCCCGACCCCCTGTAGGGTCCGGAAGGTTCCCAAGGCCGCGCCCATCTCCATCGGATTAATCTTAATGACCTTATCCGTAATAATCGTATTGACCAGGGTAATAATTGGCCCTTCCGTAAGTCCGATCAGGGCATATCCGAAGGTTAGCAGCCAAGGATTGAAGTCAAGTGCATACAGCAGCACAAGCGCTCCTACACAGATCGACTGGGCCCAGATCAGCGGTGCATGTCTGCCTACCTTGTCTGAGATCCAGCCAACGAAGACTGCTCCGAACGAGGCTACTGCTTCATACGGAATGAAGAGCAGGCTGAGCAGCACCAGGGAGATATCCTGTTCCTTAGCCGCGAACGGCACCAGGAAGGTAGTGAAGACCCCCACCATGAAGCACAGGGTTCCGACAATACCCGCCAGCAGAATTTCGCGGACGCCCAGCCATTTGAAGGAGCTTTTGAAGGCTTGCCCGATGCTTCTGCTTGTATTCTTGACCCCAGTCTCCCTCAGCAGCACCGTGGTAACCAGCGTGGACAGCAGCAGCAGTGAAGCCAACACCGCGAAGGAGGTATGCCAGCCGAAATAATTGCTCAGCAGGCCGCTAAGCACATACCCCAGCACCGACCCGGCACCGATGGCCCCGGACACAATGCCCATCGCTTTGCCCCGCTCCTCGGGCTTGCACACATCCATCACCACCGCGAAGATCGGTGTGGACACGAAGCCTCTGGCGAAGCCGAACAGCAGCCACCCCGCCGTGAACAGCAGGACTCCGTGGGATGCAGCTACCATGAATACGGCCACGGCCGACAGAGCCATGGAAGCGATAATAATCTTCTTCCGCCCGTAGCGGTCCGCGAACACGCCGGAGGGAATCGACAGAAAGGTCATCACCAGCGAGGCAATCCCCGCTATCGTTCCAATCTCACCGGAGGTCATGCCGAGATCACTGCTGATCAGGGGTGCGATGGGGAAGATGCTGACCATAATTGAAAATACAAGTAGAATGTTGATGGCCAAAAGTGTGAATATTTTGTTGTTGCTCATGTGACTCGTCCTCCTCACAGTCATTGACTGCTCTCAATAATGATGAATGCAGCAGCATAATCACCGTGATGACTGATGCTTACATGGATGGAATCCTGCTGCTGTACATAAGGCTCCAGGCTGCGGCTGCGGACCAGATAGGGCTGGCCGCCGGGATGGTTAAGGAACTCCAGCTCATTCCAGTCCAGCTCACAGTTCATTCCGGTGCCGATGGCCTTCAGCAGCGCTTCTTTGGCGGCGAATCTGCCGGCCAGGAAGTGTTCGGCATGTCTTTTTTTACAGGCGAACAGCTCCCTCTCTTCCATGGAATAATACTGCTGTACGAACAGTTCACCGCATTTCTCCAGCATCTGCTCGACAAAGCTGATACTGACCAGATCCATGCCGATCCCTCTAATCATGCCTTCAAGGCAACGGCTTCGATCACTTGGGCTACAGAATACGTCTTAAGCACCCTACTCTCAATGAAGATGCCAAACGCCTTCGCAAGTGCTGTAGAGACCAGCGCCAGCTCTGTTGAATCCAGAGCCAAATCGTCATAGAGCCGCGATGATTCGATAATCTCATCCTCAATGCCAATATCCTCAATGATTGCTTTTACCTTCTCGAATACCATTAGATACACCCTCCCGGTTAAGTTAATGTGCCTTAATGTTCATCCTTCACAAGCCTTCAGCGTTCACAACCAGTGCCGAAGAGACACCCCCCCTCCCTCTGGACAGAATCAGCGAAGACTCCACAGCGGTCCGGCGGCTGACCCCCGGCACGAAGTTCAAGCCATTGTCCTGAACGGATTCTGCCAGATACGGAAGGCCGGGTAGCTCCCCGTGATTCATAGCCAGCACGCTCAGTGCCACATCGAACGCCCCTGCCGCTCCAATCGTGTTGCCGAAGACGGTCTTGGGGCAGCCCGCCCACTTGGCTTCTGTACTACTGCCGAACACCTCCTGAATGGCCGAGCATTCAATTCCGTCTTCGCGGGCGGAGGCGGCCCCATCCAGCGACAGATAGCCGATCCGCTCCGGCTGCGTCTCCGAATGCCCGATTGCCAGCCGGATCGCCCTGGCACACTGCGCTATACTCTCCTCAGGCGGGGCGGCGGCTTGGCCGTCATTCGTGAAGCCGAAGCCCTGGATGCTCGCCCGCACCCGGCGGGACGCCTCGCGCTTCTGGAGGCTGCGCTCCGATTCGAGGCACAGGAACGCGGCTCCTTCAGCCAGGGCCAGCCCGCTGCGCCCCTCCACGAACGGCCGGTATGCCGTCTGCGGGCGGTCCGCACTCAGATTCAGCAGTCCCTCCGTGTTATAGAAGGAGAGCGCCCACGGATCGAGCGGCGTCTCGGCTCCGCCAACGATCGCCGCATCGATAATCCCGTTGCGGATAGCTCTGGCCGCATAGGCAATGGCGAGCAGCCCGCTGCTCCGGTCGGCGATTACCGTCTTGCTGTAGCCCTTGATGTCGAAGGCCAGGGACATATGCCCTTGTGCCGCCGCAGGGAACCAGTTGCTCGCCAGATTTGGGTCAATGAAGGGCGCCCCTTCGGTATGGAGGACACGCAGGCCATTCCGTGCACTCTCCCAGCCGCCCGAGTTGTTGCCGACGAAGATGCCGATCCGCTCGCGGCTCATCTGATCAAGCTCCCAATGCGCATCATCCATGGCATCCTTCGCAGCCAGAATCGACATGACAGAGAAGCGGGAGCATTTCTTGAGCAGACGCTTCGAGATGACCTGCTCCGGCTCCATCCCACGGACTTGTCCAGCGAAGGGAGGCGCGGTACCAGTCGTACCCTCAAGCTGGAGCGGAGTCATATAATTACGGCCGCTCAAGAGTCCTTCCCAGAAGGCCCCGGCACTATTCCCGCACGGCCCCACCATTCCTACTCCGGTTACGAATACTGTATTCTTCATAGGCTGCACATCCATTGTTCAGTCTGAAGCTTGCCTGCCCGATTGCTGTATTCGTTTGCTGCCAGAATCATCGCGGAGTGAATCCCGGAGAATCCGCTGGCATTGGTCAGAATATGGTACAGGTCGCGCTGGATCGCTTGCTTCGGCACATAATTCAGATCACAGGCCGGGTCCGGCTCGTCCAGATTGGCGGTTGGCGGGATATAGCCCTCGTTCAAGGCCAGCAGGCAATGCACAATTTCAATGGCACTCGCTGCCGAGAGCGGATGACCTACCATGGATTTCGTGGAGCTGATCGGGATGGAGTAGGCGAGCTCTCCGAACGTTCTTTTATAAGCCGCGGTCTCAAAAGCATCATTCTGCGGAGTCGAGCTGCCATGTGCGTTGATATATTGAATGTCCTCCGCTGTCAGGCCCGCGTTGCCCAGCGCCTCGTTCATCGTCAGACTGAGCGCATCCCCATCCTGTGGCAGATCGGTCATATGAAAAGCGTTATTCGTACTGGCGAATCCGGTCACCTCGCCATAGATCGGCGCCTGCCGCCGGAGCGCATGCTCCAGCTCCTCCAGCACCACGACGGCACACCCCTCGCTGAGAACGAAGCCGCTGCGGTTCTTCTCAAAAGGTCTCGAAGCCCGCTGCGGGTCATCGTTGAACCTGGAGGTCAACGCACCGATGGCATCGAAGGAGGAGATGGTCATGGAGCTAACCGGTGCTTCCGCTGCGCCGCAGATCATGACGTCATGTTCCCCGGCTATAATCGACTCATAGCCATATCCGACAGCATCAATGCCGCCCGTGCAGCCTGTAGACATGACCAATACCTCTCCCTGAAGCCCGAATTCATGCGCCACTTCGAAGGCAATATAAGAGAACATGCCTTTGCGGTACAAATCCTCCTGACATAGTCCATGATCAATCGGCCCCTGCCCGCCCTCCGTCATCCGCAGGAAGGTCTGCTCCGAGAACGGGGTATCGGCAATCGCATTGGCGATGCAGACCCCGGAACGCTCCCGCAGCTCCTTCGTGAACACAAGCCCCGCGTCGGCAACCGCCCTTATCGCGGCGTTGACCGCCAGAATACCCGGCCGCCCCATGCCTGCCCGCTGCGCTTCATCAGCCGTCCGGCCCAAATGCTCGAACTGCGGTATTGTGCCGGTAACGCGGCTTTTCAACGCCATATGCTCATAGCCCTGCAAGCGGTCATATCCCACCTTGCCCTGCAGGCTGTTCCTCCAGAACTGCTCCAGCGTATTCCCCAGCGGGGTAAGCAGCCCCATGCCAGTGATCACGACTCTTTTTCTTGTCACATTCTCCATATAAGCCCTCAGCTCCGAACCGTTTGCTTCTCGATATTGTGCTTGATCGCCGTCATCTGCTCCTTGGTCGTGCGGTTCAGATGCGCTTCCACCTGCTCCCCGGTCAGCCCGCTTGCCGGATCTACCTCGAATTCCTGAATCCAGGTCATATACGTCCCTTCGTCCTGCTCCTCATAGAGCCATTCGAGATTCATATGCTTGAACGGCAGCAGCGGCGCCAGGCGTCTGGCCGTAATCCGGAAGTTCGGCCGGTCCAGCCAGCGTTCAGATTCCCACGTGCGCGAAGGCCGGTTCCCCTCGGGATGTGTCGTCAGCTCAAACCGGATGTAGGCCTCCCCTTGCTCCAGCACCCGCGTTTCCTTATATTCCGTGAATAAATCTGTCCAGTGCGCAATATCATTCGTCCGCTCAAATACGGTGATCCGGTCTGCGTGAATCCAGATACTGTTCTGAATCTTTGCCACTCCATCTGCCTCCCCATTCGTATTAATGACATCGTAACGCCTAAGCCCGGAAGGGGACATAACCCGGCTGTTAAGCTTGCGTTAATTTACAGTTATTGTTGATTTATGGGAGGATACGGAAGAGTACAATCTATGTATTTCCCGGGCACAAAAAAAGACCTGACAGAACTCTGTCAGATCAATGGGTTCACCGAATATCCGATCCCCCGGCGAAACAGGATGATGTCGCTTCGTCCGGAGATGATCTCGATTTTGTGCCTCAGCTTGTATACGTACTGCCTCACAATCTCAGGGGATGTATACCTGTCCCATAGCTGGTGCAGAATCTGCTCGGTGGGGATGTACTGGCCCTGGCATTCCAGCAGCAGCTCCAGGAGTTCGAACTCTTTACAGGTAAGCTCAATGACGAATTCTCCGACCTTCAGGGATTTGGAGTGCAGATGAAGGGCGATATCCTTGATTTGTCTGGTGTGGTGTGTGTGAGGGGCCAGTCCTTCGTCGAACCAGCAGCGCAACCGGCTGAACAATTCCTCCTGGAAGCCGTTGCGCTCGAAGCTGCTGATGTACATATGATTGGAAGGAAAAGGGACAGGGGTACCCTGCGCGCTGATCTCTTCTACAATGAAGAATATTCTCAGCGTAAGCATCTGTTGCAGATACTGCATCGTGTGAATGAAGCCCGGGTTGAAATCAGGGGTGCTGATCACTACACCATCCAGCTGTAGGCCTTCCTTCACAATATCGACCAGCGCCTCCAGCTCCTTGAAATGCAATACCTTACAACCGTACTCCTGTGCAAAAAAAGAATGAACAATTTTAAACCTGCAATCCTCACAAGGCTCTGTGGAATCTGCACAACACACCAGCGCAACACGCATGAACTTCTCTCCAATCCCATTCTTCTCAAAAACTACCGGTTTCACAAAGATTACATTTTCTATAATATAGTATTTTTTGGGATATAAAAGGAAAAATATCATAGCTTCTTACTTGAAAAATGAACAAAAAAGGGCCGCGCATTTTCGCTACGGTCCTCTGTTTTACGGACAACCCTCTATCTGCATTACTTACCCGCTGTTTCTCTCCCCTCTGCCTGCTTAGCTACAGGGTAGTCGAAGCGTAGACGAAGCGCTACCAAGGCCGCCAGCATCAAAATCAAACCGGATAGCATATAGACAAAGATAAGCGAGCTTTGCGCCACCAGCATACCAGAAAGTCCTGTCCCGATCAGCGTACACCCGATAAAAATTGGAGTGATGAGGCCATTAATCCGTCCGATATATTCAGCTCGAACCAAAGTCAGCATATACGTGCCAATTACAGTCTGCGTTAAAGCCAGGAACAGACCGGTAATCAGCCGCATCCCGCCTGTTAGAATGGGCCAGACCGACCATACTTCAATCATCGTCCCCGCCCCGAGCAAAATCAAACCGGCGAAAACCACCCCTTTGCCCTTCAGGCGACCGGACAGGCTGGCGGCGATTATTGCCCCGATCAGGAGGCCCAAGCCGGACAAGGCGGTAAACCACTGCAAGTCTGCTTCTGCCAATCCCAGCCGCTCCGTAACCAGAAAGATGTCAAGCGGAGCGGTCAGACCAGCTCCCAGAGCAAGGACGCCAAACATCACCATCAACACTTTCAAGTTGGCATGTTCCCGCAGGTAGAGCAGTCCGCCGCGTAAATCCCTGACCACAGCCTGCACTGACAACCTTTCCATGGAGCGCGGCGAATCCGGCAGGAAGAGCAATAAACAAGCGGAAAGCGCAAAGATTACCAGCAGGCTGCTCAAGGAAACCATAACTCCGAAGGTGTAGTAAACAAAGGTGCCGAGGATGGGGCCCAGAATGATAAACAGCGAGCCGACCATCTGGGTCATCGCCATGGCAGCCGTCAACTCTTGTTCAGGAACATGGGTTTTAAGCAATTTGGCCGAGGATGGTTGGGAGAACTGCGACACAATCGCGGAGATCATCGTCACAATAAAAACCGCCTGCCAGTATCCCCATGCCACCACAAATAAAATTGGCACAATGGAGAGAAAGCTTAGAACATCGCCCCAGATCATGGTGCGCTTAGGGCGCCAACGGTCAGCCAGCACACCGCCCACCAGGGAAAATAAGAAAATCGGCGCGTATTCCACCACCGTAAGCAAGGACACAGCCACCGGGTCACCCTGCGTCTGCTGCACCACATAATAGAGCAAAGCCATATTTCGCACCCAAATCCCCACCTGCTGCAGCACATCCGAGGCCATCACCAGCAGAAATACCCGATTTCGCAACAATTCTTTCATCGTATTACCTCCTTTTTCAATAAAACTGACCGTTCGGTTTAATAATTCTCAAATAAAGCGTGCCTGCCCGAGTAGTGCGGTTCAACGACTCGAACAGGCTGCGCTTCATTCATTTCTTCTTAATTCCCTCCAATAACGCAGCTACCGCTTCTTGCGTATGCTGATGCATCCCGTCTTTGGGGAACACTTGGGGGTACAGCGTCAAGCCGCTTAACATACTGGTGAATAACACAGCCAACTTGCCCGGGTCCGCCTTAGTAAAAACCTGCTGCTCCATTCCCTCCCGGAAGATCTCGGTAAATACTTCAATCTGCACCATTGAGATCTCAATCAGCCGCTGATGTATCTCCTCGTAACCATCCTGCATATTCATGGAGAACTCTTCAGCCACCTTCGTCAGAGGACTCTGGAAGCTGTTCACAAAATGCAAGCTTGCTCCCATCAGTCTGCTTCCGACCTCCGGAAATTGGCGGCGAATCTCCGACCACTCCTCCACCCATTCGCGGTTGATTTTTTCGACCATACTCACAAACAAATCATCTTTGCTGGAAAAGTGGTAATAAATGCTGCCCTTGCTGACCCCGGTGTGCTTGACGATATCCTCCATCGAGGTGGCGGCATATCCCTTCTGCACAAAAAGCTCCAACGCCTGGTCTAGGATCATACTCCGCTTTACCGAACCTTTTGGTGTACTCATTTCATCCCTCCTAAAAAACCGACTGTTCGGTTTAATTATATGGGTTCATATTTGGGAATGCAAGCATGATTATTATACGGAGTGCGACAGCGGAGAAAAGAGCATAACCCATGCTATCTCCGAATTAATTTCTTGCTTTTCTCATAAAAATCCTACGAAGTGCATCCGTCTCGATTTTCTTTCCCAATGATGATTCGTTGCCTTCTTATGCTATAATCGTTGACCAAGAGGGCTGGTTATACGAACTCAAAAAGAAAGGAAGATGCGAAATGGAACATTTCGTTTTGAATAACGGAGTCCAGATGCCGAAGGTGGGTCTGGGTGTGTATAACATCAAAGACAATAATGAAGACGCTTTACTATGGGCGCTTCAAAACGGGTACCGGCATCTGGATACGGCAGCAGCTTACCGCAACGAGGAGCTGATAGCCAGGGCTATTCAGAAATCAGGTGTACCTCGAAGCGAGCTCTTTATTACGACTAAAGTATGGAGCACAGACCTGGGGCGAAAGACCCGTAAAGCCTTTGAAGCCAGTCTTCAAAAACTCCAAACGGATTATGTTGACCTCTACCTGATCCACTGGCCCGCCAAGCACTATCTGGAAAGCTGGCATGTCCTGGAGTCTTTATACAAGGAGGGGAAGATCCGGGCGATCGGGGTGTCCAATTTTGAGCCGGAGCATCTGGACAAGGTCATGAAGCAGGGGACGATTGTCCCCGCAGTGAATCAAATTCAGACGAACCCGCTGCTCCAGCAAGGGTCGCTTCATGATTATATGAGGGGGCACGGTATCCAGCATGTCGCGTGGAGCCCTTTTGGACACGGTAACTCGGAGATGCTTGCCCACCCTGTACTCACCGAAATGGCAGCCAAATATGATAAAACTGCGGCTCAAGTCATCCTGAGATGGAACCTTGAGCGGGATATCGCTGTAATTCCGAAGTCTGTTACTCCTGCAAGGCTGAAACAGAATCTGGAGCTGTTTGATTTCTCCTTGTCGGACGAAGAGATGAAGAGAATCGCAGCCCTGGATCAGAATAAAAGAGGATTTACCGATCCGCAAAATAAATTGTACCTGTGGTCCACCCGGTTTATCCCGTTATCCTAAGTTTTTTCGTATTATTTTCCGGACAACTGCAACTTTTCGCCGTAAAGAACCATCTGAGTATATAGAGGTGATGCACAATGAAACCAACTAATCTAACGAAGCACGCAAAAAAAATGAGCATCGCGTGCGGAATCCTGGCTGCCAGCTTATCCTTCGGAGCGTCCGCATTTGCCTTTTCGGACCTCAAGGGAAATTCAGCCGAAACCAAGATCAATACACTGCATAGCGCTGGTGTAATTAACGGAATTACGAACGACCTGTTTGCCCCCAATGCCAAAGTGACGAATGCGCAAGCCGTACAGTTTCTTGTAAAAGGATTGGGGCTTGCACCGAAAGCCGGTTCCGACAGCAGTACTAAGGCCAGCCAGCTTTTTGACAATGTAAAAGATAATGCCTGGTACGCCTCCTCCTTCGCCCTTGCTAAGCAGAGTGGCCTGACGCTGGCAAAGGATATCAACCCGAATGCACCGATGACCCGCGCGGAATTCGCCCATCTATTGACCCAAGCCTTGCAGAGCAAGGGCAATTTCCCGGTAACTAAGATGTTCTTCATGATTGAGGATGGCGATAAACTTACTCCAGAGGTTAATTACAGCCTGCAGGTGCTGCTGAACACGAAGGTGCTCACACTGGATAACGGGAAATTCCGCCCGTCCGATGCGATTACCCGCGCTGAAGCCGCTGTTATGATCCATGATGCCGCTGAATTCGCCGACCGGGTGATTACGCCGAACAATCCGGGCAATGAGCCTTCTGAGCCGGAGCCGGTTCCGGCTAACAATTACGTCTCTGATGTAGTCCTGGACAAAGTCGCTGAAGGCGTCAACAAAGCGACCCTCACCGTCGACAATCTGCCGAATCCCGGTTACGGCCTCGCGGTAGAGCGTATCGAGTTCACCAGCGCCACCAAAGCCGTAATCTTCTTCAAGGTAACCCTGCCTGAGCCGGATAAAATGTATCCGCAAGTGATCACCAAAGGCTCGGTATCCACATACCTGCCCGCAGGCTACACTGCAACGGCTGAGCCTGTAATGGGTTCGCGCTGGCTTGAGCCGTCGGCTCCAGCGAAGTGAGCTGTTCCCCTTCCACCACCAAGGCTTGCACTACAAGCAGATAAAAGCAGTTCCCATACGGGAACTGCTTTTTCTTGTTTTATATAAGAAGTGTTAAGGTTTATTACGAAAAGCAAAAAAGAAGCGGAGGGGAAATTTGGAACTGTAGGAGCGTTAGCGACCGCCTTTGTGTTTGGATTTTTACCACACGGAGCGGTTATAATCAGGAAATCCAAACACAACAGCGGCCAGAAGTCCAAATGTTCACCGCAGCGACGAACTCAGCTTCAAGTCGAATCTTAAGCTGCTCCGCCTACTTACTCTGCCTCAGCCGGTTCCGGTAATCCATCGGGCGGCAGCCGTAGGTTTTCTTGAACATCTCCGTGAACCGGTTCACATTGCTGAAGCCGGTCATGCCGGAGATCTCCATGATCTTCTTATCCGTGGTCTCCAGCAGGCTGACCGCCTCCGAGATCCGGTATTCATTCAGGAAGTCCATCGGGGACAGATCGAACTGCTTCTTCATGAAGCGGCAAAAGTAAGACGGGCTCATGTTGACCTGCTGCGCCATATCGGAGAGCGTGATCCGCTTACTGTAGTTCTGCTGGACGTAGGCCAGCGTTTTTTTGGCCAGCATGGAGCTGTTGCCGCCCCGGGACTGCCCGGGCAGTCCTGCCCGCGGATGCTCAGCCGCACACTTTTCCAGCCGGTACAGCACCTCGAACAGCCTGGCCTTAATCAGCATCTCATAGCCGTGCGCCTCCTGCTGATAGAGATCCCGCACCTCCTCCAGCAGTGGAATCAGCCGCAGCTTCTCCTCCAGCTCCCGCCCGATCAGCAGCGGATAACGCCGGTTGTCGAGGAAAAGCGGGGAAACAAACTGCTGCTGAATCTGGTCTCTCTCCAGGCTGGAGAGGAAATTGAAATGCACCAGCACCGCGCAGAAAATAATCTCCTCCTGATCCACCCGGATCGCCGAATGCAGCATATTGGGCTGAATGAAAACCGCCTCTCCGCTCTGGACGACCAATTTCTCCTGCCCCACATGGAATTTGGCCGTGCCCTTAATCATGAACAGCAGCTCCAGCTCTTCATGCCAGTGGGAATACAGCACCAGATTATTGAGCGAGGATAGCTTGGTTACATGCACACTCATGCGGAATTGCCTGCTGCCATGCATAAGCTTTTCCTTCATATCCTGAGATACGGGTTCGCCGATGGAATCGAGCAGTTCAAGACTTTTTTTCACTGAGGTTCCCTCCTCCCGGCCCACTGGATGCTGCCCGCAGCGTCAGCTATACGCTCAGCCCTTCACCGCACCGATCATTACGCCCTTCTCGAAGTACTTCTGGATAAAAGGATAGATAATCAGCACCGGCACCGTCGATACGATAATGACCGCATATTTGATCTGATCCGCGAACTGCTGGGCATAGCTGCCCGCACCGGCCCCGGCACCTGATCCGGCTCCGCCCGCGAACGCCTGATTGGATAATAGAATATTGCGCAGGACGATCTGCAGCGGCTGTAAGCTATCCGTATTGATGTAGAGCAAGGCGTTGAAGAAGTCGTTCCAGTGACCCACCATATAATAGAGCGTGATGACGGAGATCACCGCCTTGGACAGCGGAACCACCACCGAGATGAAGTAGCGGAAGTGCGAGCAGCCATCCAGGGTAGCCGCTTCGTGCAGCTCCTCCGGTATAGAAGTCTCGAAGAAGGTTCTTGTAATAATCAGATTGTATACACTAATGGCGCCGTTCACAATCATTACCCAAGGCGTATTCAGCAGATTCAGGTCACGGATAAGCAGATAGGTAGGAATCATGCCCCCGCCAAAATACATCGTGATCACAAACAGCGGCATAATGAACCTGCGTGCCCGGAATTTCCGCTGGGACAAGGCATACGCCGCAGGGAGCGTGACCAGCAGATTGAGCATCGTGCCCAGCACCGTGTAGATAATCGTATTTTTATACCCCTGCCAGATCCGGGTGTCCTTGAATATCTGCTCATAGCCGTACAGGTTAATGTCCTTAGGCCATAGAATAACCTGTCCCTGGTTCACCATGGTGGAGTTGCTGACGGAAGCTATGATGATGAAATACAGCGGGTACGCGACCATGATGAACGCGGCGATGCTTATAACCGCAACCACCAGCGTATACAGCCTGTCTGCGATACCGCCCGAATGCTGTATCTTTTGCGAATGAGCGGCTTGACTGTTTGACATCCCATTTCCTCCCTACATCAGACTGATTTTTGAAGTTTTTTTGGCCAGGGCATTCGCCAGCATCAGGAACGTGAAGTTGATCAGGGTATTGAATAGTCCGACCGCTGAACCGAAGCTGAACTGGTTGGATTTCACGCCCACATTGAAGACATACGTGGAGATGACTTCCGATACGGGCTTGTTAAGACTATTTTGCATAAGAAAAGTCTTCTCGAAGCCTACACTGAGTATGCTGCCCATATTCATAATCAATAAAATAATAATCGTCGGCAGGATGGCCGGAAGCTCCACGTGCCAGACGGTCTGCCAGCGGTTAGCCCCGTCAATCCGGGCGGCGTCATACTGCTGCGCATCCACCGAGGACAGGGCGGCGATGAAGATAATGCTGTTCCAGCCGCAGGCTTGCCAGATGGCAGAGATGACATACACCGGAACGAAGGCGCCGGGATCACCAATGAGATTCGTATCCGCAGGGATCAGGTGCAGGGCCTTCAGGAAGCCGTCGATCAGTCCAGTGGTAGGCGATAGCATAATTTGCAGCAGTGCGACCAGTACAACAGTGGAAATGAAGTAAGGCATATACACCGTAGTCTGCAGGATACGCTTGCGTCTGTTGCTGCGGATCGAGTTAACCACCAGCGCCAGCAGAATCGGCATCGGGAAGCCCAGCAGGATGGAGAAAAAGGCAATGATAAACGTATTTCGCAGCGTAGGCCAGAACATCGGGCTGTTGAAATACTGCTCGAAATATTTGAACCCGGCCCATTCCCCGCCCGTCAGTCCTTTGCTGAAATCAAATTCACGAAAAGCAAGCTGGATGCCATACATCGGACCATAACAGAAAATGGCGATGTAAATGACCGCAGGAAGCACCATCAGCCATAGCTGGTAATGCCCGGCCTGCTTACGAAGCCATCCGTTCCCGCGCAGCGTCTGATGCGGCACCGTGGTCTGTGCTGGTTTCATTTGGGAGCGCCCCTTCCATTCAAGTCCACTATTTCAAGGTCGAGAGGTATTCGTCATAAGCCTTTTGGCGGATTTGCAGATTCTGCTCCAGGCCGGAGCTATTGACGGAGGCGACATACGCAGCCCACTCCTTCTCAATGTCAACCTTGGTGGTCAGCCAGTTGGCCCACTTTTGATCCGTGATATTATTGACGTTCGCCTGATTCATTGCCAGGGTGTTAGTGTCCTCCGTGCTGTACTTCATGAAGTTCTGCGGGTAGACATTGCTCTTCTCGTCCGCCTTATTCAGCAGCTCATCATAGACAGCTTTCTCCTTCAGCACATTCTGCATATCCGAGCCAAGCGTCACCTTGTCCTTCAGCGCATCGGCAATGTACATCGGACCATTATCCGCGAACGAATTCGTCCATTTCCACGAGCCCGGGTCGAGGGATGCATCCGCCGGAGGAAGAATCGCATACGTGCCGTCCCCGTTATCCTTGATTCCCTTATCTGTGTCATTCATCCCGCCGAACAGGACCTGCAGACTAACCTCCGGCTCATAAAAAGCATCAATGAACCGCATCGCGGCTTCCTTGTTCTTGGAGCGGGCACTGACCGACACCGCATTGGAGCCGTAATTCTGGTAGTAGTAGTCATTACTCCAGTACAGCTCATTCGTAGAGTCTGCATGCTGCTTCAGCTGCGGCAGGGTAACATATTGGTCTTTCAGCTCATTGCCGAAGCGGTCTCCTGTCTCCCAGCCCCAGGTGAATCCGACCTTGGCTGTAGTTCCATTCCCGCGGGCAACGGACTGGTATTTGGAGTAATCCTGCGTGACCACTTCCTTGCTGATCAGGTTCTGGCTGTACAGCTTCTGCAGGAATTGCATGAGTGTCTTGAACCGCTCATCTACATAGAAATTCTTAACCTGCGCCCCTTCGGTGAAGTAGCCGTCGCTCGCCCCGTTGGACAGAGGCAGCCCAAGGCTGCCCAGCAGCAGCTTCGGTGTGAAATCCCAGCCGATCGGGTTGAAGTCCATCGGAATCTCATCCGTCTTATCCCCGTTCTGATTCGGGTCTCCCTCGCGGAAGGCAAGCAGCACAGTCTCTAGCTCATCCCAAGTCGTAGGCACCTGAAGGCCGAGATTGTCGAGCCAGGTTTTGTTAATGAACATTGAGGCGGTGGAGCCGGGCCAGATCCCCTTATAACGCGGAGTACCGTAGAGCTTCCCGTCAATTTGAGTAGCAAGCGTTTTCAATTCCGGGTGCTCGCTGAACATCTTTTGAATATTAGGAGCGTCCTTCTCAATCAGCGGGCCCAGATCCTCGAACAACCCGTTGAATTGTACAAAATCGGAGTTAGAGGTCGCATTGAACAGCAAATCCGGAATTTCACCGCTGGCAAACAGGGCACTCTTCTTCTGATCCCAGTCCGCAGAGATTTGCTGCCATTCAATTTCGACATTCGCCTTCTCTTCTATTTCAGCGAGCCATTTCATTTGCGTGACATCTTTGGTTAGTGAATGCTTCACGATAATCGCCTTCAGCTTCGTCTTCCCCTCCGGCGTGTTGCTGCCGTCGTTCCCCGCATCCGGGCTGTTCCCCTTACTGCTGCAGCCTGTGAGTGATAGTCCTGCCAAAGCGCCTGCCAGCATCAAGGCAAGAATACTCTTTTTTCTCATTTGACTTACCCCCTTAGTAGGAATTCATAAATGATCTATGCTTAAGAGCGAAGCTCTGTTAGCCGGGAGACTTGGAACTATTAGGTCACAAAACACTCAGGTAATACAAGCTATTCCTGCTTCGCATTATTCACGAAAGCGTTATCATTATTATAATTTTTCTTCCGCACCCTGTCTCACCGTATATTACCTTTTAATCATCGTATATTGACCTTTTTGGCTGCAAAAGTAGCTGAATTCAAGCGAAGATTCGACTTTCGGTAGGTGAAAATTGACACATGATGAATTTTTTTCGAGTGTGGAGAATCAGTGCTGCGGGGTTAGAGAATAATAATTCCATCTATGGAGTGACGGGCTGCAACCTTTTGCTCCTAAATCCCATCTAAGAGGATACGAGGTGATGTACAATGAAGAATACATTAACCCGGATGCGCACGGCCAAAATCTCGCTGGCCTGTAGCATTCTGGCGGCAACCTTAGCTATCGGGGCACCGGCTTCCGCTTTCTCAGATCTGAAGGGCCATGCGGCCGAAGCCAAAATCAATGCCCTTCATCAGGAGGGCATCCCTAACGGAGTGACCAGCGACAAGTTCGCGCCGAAGTCCAGCCTTACGTATGCGCAAGGCCTGCAGTTCATGGTGAGCGGCCTGAAGCTTGCTCCGCAGCAACCCTCTGGCAAGAAGGCCAGCGATTATTTTGACAACGTAAAAAATACCGCCTGGTATGCCTCCGCATTCCTGAAGGCCAAAGAAAGCGGCTTGTCGCTGGAGCGCTCGGTTGACCCTAATGCTGTGATGACACGGGTACAGTTCGCACAATTGCTGCTTCAGGCGCTTCAGAACAAAGGGGACTTCGCCTATACGGAGATGTATGCCAACATTACAGACGGCGGCAAGCTATCCCCTGCGGAGATGAACAGCCTGCAGATTCTGATCAACACCGGACTGGTCACGCTGGAGAAGAATAACACCTTCCGTCCGAATGAGGCGGTTACCCGTGCAGAAGCTGCCGTCCTGGTCTACGATGCCGCCAAATTCGTGAAGGAAGTGATTATGATGGAGGAGAACATTTCGGCCCCGTCCACCACATACGATGCCGCCGTTACGCTGGACAAAGCCGCCGCTGGTGTGAACAAAGCTACGGTGACTGTATCCAATCTGCCGAACCCGGGGTATGGCCTGGTCATTGAACGGATTGAGTTCGGTGCTGACAAAACCGCAGTGATCTACTTCAAGGTCACCTCACCAAAGCCCGGTTCCATGAACCCGCAGGTCATCTCGGCAGGCACCGCCGTCACCTATCTGCCGGAAGGCTATACCGCAGTAGCCCAAGCTACACCAGGCTCGGCAACCTCGGCTGCTTCCAGAGTGACAAAGTAACAGCCTCCACCTAACTAGATGCATCACAAATAGCCACCGCCGGATACCCTGCCGGTGCGCTATTTGTGGTGCTTGATTTCACAATATCCATGAACCAGTAAGTCCACCCGTTGCGGACTGAAGATCTCACACTCTGGATCGGCTGGTTAGCGCGGCCTGTAGCTGGCTGGTTAGCGCTTAGTCCAGCTCCTTATAGTACCGGATCTCCTGACACCCGGTCTGGAACCCGGCTGACCGGTACAGAGACAGCGCGGAATCATTCGTGGTCAGTGCGACCAGCTGCGCCTGCTCCAGCCCTTTCTCCTGAAGATACATTAACGCATGATTCAGCAGCGCCTTGGCAATGCCCCTTCTTCTCCAGGGCTTGCAGACAAATACATCTTCAATGATGCCAAGCTCCTCTTCCTGCCAGACCATCAGACTGCCCGCCACCCGGCCTGCATCCCGCACAACCATCCATGTCCAGAGCGGATGCTCCTGATATTCCAGCAGACGCTCCATTCCGAGCGGGGTCTCCGGCCAGATCTCCGCCTCCAGCTCCAGGTAAGCCGCCCGCTGCTCCGGCGAATCCATAGGCGCATTGGTCAATTCAAGGCCTTCCTCCAGCTCCACCGCATGGACGGGTTCACGAAGGTCGCGCTGGAGCGTATACAAGCAGCTATCCGGCAGGTAACCAAGATGCTCTGCGAAATAAGCATGGCAGCTCTCCTCCGGCGCATAATTGCCTGTGCACAGGAGGGTTCCATATTCCGGGGGCAGCGTACGCTTCAGCACCTGGGCCCGTTCCAGCAGAAGGGCGTAGACGCTGTCACGCAGCTCTAGATCCTTTTCCCGTCCGGGCCATGTCTTCAGATTCACGAAAATCTTGTGTTTACTCTCCGCTGCGCGTCCCGGTGGCACCACATTAAAGAGCTGCAGCTGGCCCTTGGCCACCATCTGCTCCCCTTCAAAAGCGCAGAAGACATTCTCCCAGTTGCTCTCATCCCCGACCCACCAGAACAGCACATCCTCCTGCGCCGACACCTGCCCGTACATCGCGCCAAGCGCCGCCATATCTCTCTCTTCAAACTGCCGGATCACTCTATTGCTCAATTCCCAACCGCCACCTTCTGTTTCTGTCCATCATAACACCACCTGGCAGGGGACCCACGTTCTTGAATAACTATAGTTGTTTTATACTGCTGGGGTGGTGGCGCTTGCGTCCTCGTTACAAAAACACAGCTGCGGATTTCACAAGGGTAACTACACCGAATACAAACAGTACTCCCCCGGACATTTTGTTAAATAGAGAGAGCTTAAAAGGTCCCTCCAGTACCTTATTCCGAAGCAGCGTAGCCGCTCCTGAGAGGAGGACCCACCATAGTGCCGAGCCCAGGAACACGCCTGTAACCAGAAGCACCATATCTGTGAGCTTATGCGACAGTAGAACACCAGAAGCTCCGAATACGCCCAGAAAAAATATAATCGTCATCGGGTTAGACAGCGTCAACAGAAACGTCATAGCATAAGAACCCAGTACACCTGGGCTGGCAGTAGAATGAGTGACTTCCATGGCCGGAACCCGTAGTAACGATCGTATCCCTAGGCAGCAAATAAACAATCCGCCGAGCACCTGCAGTATAATGTTGTAATTCACTAAAGCTGCAGTCAAAGCTGTCAATCCCAATCCTGCCAGTATGCCGTAGACGGCATCTGCGGTTGCCGCACCCAGCCCGCTGTACAGCCCTGTTCTGAATCCTCTGGTAATTGTCGTTCGGATGCACACAATACTGATCGGCCCTACAGGAGCCGCGATGGACAGACCCAGCAGCATCCCTTTCGATATCCATTCCCATGGCATAGATCACCGCTCCTTTGTTTCTATTCCTCTTTCAGGGCAGATAGACTAAAGATGGTGTTTGAACGGACAATGCTGTAACGGGCTTTAAGCGTGTGTGTAATGAAAGTCTCAACACCGGATAGATCTGCTAATGCCACTTTCAGAAGATAATCATATTCACCAGAAATATGATGACACTCCAGTACTTCATCGGATTGGATGATGCCCTCACGGAAGCCTTGAGTTTCCACCGAGTTGCTAAGCTGCAGGAAAATATAGACTACACAGTTCTTGCCCATAGCCTTACGGTCCAGCTTAACCGTGAACTGCGCTATGACCCCGTTTCGTTCCAGCTTCCGGATTCGCTCCGCAATGGATGGAATCGACAGATGAATCAGTTTAGAGATATCGGAGCTGGTCATCCGGCTATTCCTCTTTAGCAGCTCCAGGATTTGCAGGTCAATATCATCCATTTGCATCCCCTCCATTTTAAGTAAATTATACAATATGTATTAAATAAGAAAATACTCCCTGCCAAATACGTAATTTTTTTAAGCTAATTTGATTTCGTATTAAAAAGTTTAATAATTGCCAGATTCCAACGTAGGCAAACTTAAATAGTTAAAGTCTCCCATTACAGAACAAATCATCTTAGCGGATGAATAAGATTATCTTCGCGCGAACACAATATATGCTGTTTTCCACATACATTCGGGCCATGCGCCTGTTTGAGAGCACAATATATGCTGTTTTCCACATACATTCGGGCCGTGTGCCTACTTGCGAGCACAATGTATGCTGTTTTTCACATACATCGGGCCATGCGCCTGTTTGAGAGCACAATATATGCTGTTTTTCACATACATTCAGGCCGTGGCCTGTGTGCAAACACATTACTGTTTTTCATATACATTTGGTCCATATGCCGCTGTACCAGCCAATTGTATACGGGTTCAAGCAATTTACACTCACCTTTTCCACAGCAGCAGGATACTATAGTTTCCTATACAATAAAAAAACTGTGCAATCCTGTTGAAGGAAAGCACAGCTTATTTGCATTCTCCGGTTGTTTGCGGACCAGGAGGCCGTTATTTGCAATAAAATGCCTCTTTCGTCACCCTAAACGGACTCAGAAGACGTTAATGAGGCTGTCAGGATTAATTACAGGCTCCGAAGCCTGTATTAACGGCTCCTGTGGACCTCTGTCAAGAAAGTAGATACTCACGCAACGGATGCCGTCGTAAACTGCTTAGCGAATCGGGCGGGGGAAAGATACCCCAGCGTGCCATGCATTCGCTTGCGGTTGTAGTAAAACTCAATGTATTGGTAAATGTCCTGGTACGCCTGCCCGGGAGTTTTAAAACGCGGGTTACAGTAAATGAGCTCCTTCTTCAAGATACTGTGCCAGGATTCAATACAAGCGTTATCGTAACAGTTTCCTTTGCGGCTCATACTTGATTCCATCTGGTACGTCCTCAACTGCTCGGTATATTCCTTGGAGGTATACTGCGATCCCCGATCCGAGTGGTGGAGCAGCCCCGGGCCGGGTCGCTTGGCTTGATAGGCAGCCTGCAAGGCGTCTAAGACCAAGCTGGTTTCCATGTGGTCCGATAACCGCCACCCTACAATTTCGCGCGTGCACAGATCCATGACGCTGGCCAGGTACAAGCGGCCTCCACGGCAGGGGATGTACGTAATATCTGTCACCCAGGCGGTATTGGGCTTATCGACGGTAAACTCTTGATTCAGTGTGTTCGGGGCAATAGGGTTGTTGTGCTTGGAATCCGTGGTCTGTACACGGTACGGCTTAGAGACCACCGAGCGGAGCTTCATTTGCCGCATGTACACACTCACCGTACGTTCGGTGAGGGTGTAGCCTTCCTGGTGCAGCAGTCGAGTGATTTTCGGACTTCCATACCGCCCCTTATGGTCATTAAAATGGTAGCGGATTCGCTCCTGCACGGCCGCTTTACGGAGAGCCTGTGCACTGGTTTTAGCTCCGAGCCACTTGTAATATCCACTCCTGGATACCTGCAAGGTGATGCACATCTTCTCCAAGCGAAACGCGGAGCGATGTTCCTTCATGAACTGGAATCGGCGTTCCTTGGTTTGCTGAAGATGTGCACTGCTTTTTTTATGATGGCCAGTTCTTCCTCCCGGTCGGCGAGCTGATCTTGGCGCTCCTGGAGTTGACGGCGCGCTTCCTTCAACTCGGCTTCGAGCTCCCTCACCCGATCCACACTGGCTACAGGTTCATTCTTGAGCTCCCGGTATTGTCCCATCCATTGATGAAGCGTGCTCTTGGGGATGTCCAGCTCTTCCGCTAACTCCCCGAAGCTCTTCGTCTGTTCTTGTAGAAACTTTACCGTCTGCTTTTTAAACTCTTCATTGTACCGTTTTCGTTGTTCACCCATGGCCACACACCTCCGTGATCCTTATTATCCCTCCGTCCGTTAAGTGGCGTCTACTATCTATTCTAAACCCACTGAGTCCGCAAACGATCCACAAAACGCCGATTTCAGCAAAATAAGGTCCTCTGAGTCCGTAACGTCCTCTACTTCTACTCCCCGCTGCTCCCCGCCTCACGCGGCTGGCGCATCGTTAGGCTGACGCGGCCCTTCTTCACATCCACGCCGAGTACCCATACGGTGACATTGTCGCCGACGGAGACCACATCCATCGGATGCTTCACATAGCTGCCGCTAAGCTGGGAGATATGGACCAGCCCGTCGTTCTTGATCCCGATGTCGACGAAGGCGCCGAAGTCGATTACGTTGCGCACCGTGCCCTGCATCTCCATGCCGGGCAGCAGGTCTTCCATCTTCAGCACATCCTTGCGGAAGATGGGCAGCGGCAGCTCCTCGCGCGGGTCGCGGCCCGGACGCTGAAGACTCTCCAGGATGTCGCGCAGCGTAGGCACGCCCACCGCAAGCTTCACCGCCAGCTCCTCCGCATCCTGAGCACTTAGCTGCTCTGCAACCTCCTTGCTGCCGAGCTGCTTCACATCCAGCCCCAGCTCGCGGAACAACTTGTCGACCACCGCGTAGGATTCCGGGTGGATCGGCGTGCGGTCCAGCGTATTGTCGCCTCCGGGGATACGCAGGAACCCGATGCACTGCTCGTAGGATTTCGCGCCCAGGCGCGGCACCTTCTGCAGTGCCTTGCGCGTAGTGAACTTGCCGTTCTCCTCGCGGAACTTCACAATATTCTTGGCAATCGTCGTATTCACTCCTGCCACATAGGAGAGCAGCGAGGCCGAAGCGGTATTCACGTCGACGCCGACATGGTTAACCGCCGACTCCACGACGCCCCTTAGGCTCTCTTCCAGATGCTTCTGCGACACATCATGCTGGTACTGCCCGACACCGATGGCCTTCGGGTCGATCTTGACCAGCTCCGCGAGCGGGTCCTGCACGCGGCGGGCGATGGAGGCGGCGCTGCGCTCCGCCACATCCAGATCGGGGAACTCCTCCTGCGCCAGCTTGGAGGCCGAATACACACTGGCCCCTGCCTCGTTAACGATCAGGTAGGCCAGGTCAGGGTCACCGACCTCGGCAATCACCTCGGCCGTGAACTGCTCCGTCTCCCGCGAGCCGGTGCCATTGCCGATCACGATGAGCTGGATGCCATATTTGGCAATCAGCTCCTTGAACTTGGCCGCCGCCTCACGCTTCTTGTTGTTCGGCGGCGTCGGATACGTGACCGCTACCTCCAGCAACTTGCCGGTATCGTCCACTACGGCCAGCTTGCAGCCGGTGCGGTAGGCCGGGTCGACGCCCAGAACATGGCGTCCCTTCACCGGCGGCTGCAGCAGCAGGCTGCGCAGATTGCCCGAGAAGATGGAGATCGCCTGCGTCTCCCCCTTCTCTGTCATCTCTCCGCGCACCTCGCGCTCAACGGAAGGGGCAATCAGCCGCTTGTAGGCATCCTCGGTCACCGCTTCCAGCAGCTCCTTGACCGGAGAAGGCCCCTTCACCAGCTTGCGGATGATGAACGCATGGATCTTGTCCGGCACCACCTCGATGCCGACCTTGAGGATATTCTCCCGCTCCCCGCGGTTGATCGCGAGAATACGATGCGGTGGCATCCGGTGCACAGGCTCCCGGTACGCATAATAATTCTCGTATACACTTTCCTTCTGGGCATCTTTGGCTTCGGAGACCAGAATCCCCTGACTCGCTGTATACTGGCGCACCCAGGAACGGATGGCCGGGTCATCGGCAATATTCTCGGCAATGATATCCATCGCCCCTTGCAGCGCCAGCTCGGCACTCTCCACACCTTGGTCCGCATTGATATACTTCGCAGCCTCTTCCAGCGGAACCCCTTGGCGTCTCTGCTCCATCACCCAATCCGCCAGCGGTTCAAGTCCCCGTTCCTTGGCGACACTGGCCCGTGTCTTGCGCTTCTGCTTGAACGGACGGTACAGATCCTCCACTTCCTGCAGCTTAACCGCCTTCATGATACTCGCCTGCAGCTCAGGAGTAAGCTTGCCCTGCTCCTCGATGCTGCGGATCACATCCTTCTTGCGGTCACCGAGGTTACGCAGATATCCGAGCCGTTCTTCGACATCGCGGAGGACATTCTCGTCCAGCTCCCCGGTCATTTCCTTGCGGTATCTGGCGATGAACGGAATGGTGTTGCCCTCATCGAGCAGCCCCACCGTAGTTCTTACCTGCTTCAGACTGATGCCCAGCTCCTTCGCAATAGCTGCAAGTATCAGTTCCTGCTCCTGACGGGCAGCGGCATCTTCCGCCGCCTTCGCCGCCTGATTCGTATCAACGCTCAAGTAGATCCCTCTTTCTATACACAGTCTGAGTTCATAACTCTCTACTGAAATACTATCACAGTTTGCCGCAGGACCAAAGTTTGTCCCGTACACAAGAAGAAGCGGCTGCACCGTCCCCACCGGGATAGCGCAGCCGCAATCATAATCATAAGTTCGTTATTCTATTCACGCTCCGGATACTAGCGCACCGCAGTAACCTGCTTGCTTCTTCTCCGCCGGGCATAGCCAACCGACAACATGAAGCTGATGAACAAGACCAGCGCAGCCACCGCATAAGGGAAATTGATATCCAGATCGAACAGAACCCCCGCCACAATCGGGCCGGCAATGTTGCCAAGGCTCGTATATGCGGAATTCATTCCCATCACCAGGCCTTGCTGCGAATCATCTGCCATCTTGGAGAGCTGGGTGCCGACCGCCGGGCGAAGAATATCCATAGCCAGAAAAACAACAAAGGTCACAGAAACAATCGCCACGAAGCCATGCACGAACAGGGTCAGGAGAATCGACAGGCCCGCGATCAGCAGACAGGCGGAAATGACCCGGCTCTCGCCGAATTTGTTCAGAATCCAGCTGAAGGCGGTAATCTGCACCACCGCCCCGGCAATGGAGCCGAAGGTCAGAACAAACGCAATATCCTTAGGGGTGAACGCGAATTTATGATCTACGAACAGTCCGAATACCGTCTCATAATTGGCCAGTCCGAAGGACAGCACGAATACAATAATTAATCCGAAAAAATAAGGCTCACGATACGAGCGCATGAGCTGCATGATTAGACTATCCTTATTGCCTTCCATCGTTCTTGATTCTTCGCGCAGCTTCGCTGAACGCGATTCCGGCAGGACTAACAGGGTGATAACCGCAACAATGGCGGCTGCTCCCGCAGCGACGAAGAAGGGGACGCGGATGCCAAGCTCCGCAAGATAGCCGCCGATTCCCGGACCGATGATGAAGCCGGTGGTAATGGCTGCGTTGATGAAGCCCATGCCTTGGGCCCGCTCCTCTGAGGAGGTGGTATCTGCCACATAAGCCATAACCGCAGGCATAATCATCGCGGCACCGATACCGCCAAGCATTCTGGATACGAACAGCACCCAGGAGGCATTGGCCAGACCGAACAGAAGCTCCGAGAAGGCGAATACGGCCAGCCCGCCGACAATGATTTTTTTGCGGCCCATCTTATCCGACAGTCTTCCGGCGAAGGGCGAGACCAGTAGCTGCGTCAGCGAGAAGGCTGCCACCAGCAGTCCGACCACACTCCCGCCAATGCCCAGCTCGTTCATATAGGTAGGCATAATAGGGACAACCAGACCAATCCCGGTGAACGCCAAAAAGATATTCAACATCAGGAGCAGCATCGCTCCCCGGTTTTTTAACAGTAATGACATGGTGTTTCCCTCCGTATATCCCAGAGCCTTGCTATATGCTCTAGTTGCAATTCATCAGTTATCTCTATTCATTGCTCAATCTTCCCGGACCCAATCCCCTGAAGCAGGATCTGAATTCCCGCACGGTAGTATGCCCTGATCGTCTCCGGGGTATCGGTCTTACCTGTGATCTCATGGACCCGGCTGATTCCCTCCAGCATAGCGCTAAGCGTGATCACATAGTTATCCAGGTCACCACGGATCAAGTAACCGGAATCCATCCCCTCCTGCAGCAGCACACGGCAGGCCTCTGTTACCGATTCGAAAATATGTGAAAGGCGCTCGCTGATCTCCTTCGACAGTGTATGGGATCTGCCGTATTCCTCCAGGGCATGAATCAGCGGATTCTGGATATCTTTTGCATAGTGATCCCCCAGCGCGTATAGACGGGCCTCCGTTCCGTTAATCCCGCTCCGCAGCTCCTCCCACTCATTCAGCCAATTCTGGGTATCCACCTCCACCACGTACAGGAACAATTCATCCTTGCCCGGAAAATGGTGATACAGACTGCCCTTGCTGACCTTCGCGGCTGTGCAGACCTCGTTCATGCTTACAGCGCCGTAGCCCTTTTGCGCAAATAAACTGGTGGCATGCTCCAGAATCCGGCTCTTCGTTTCTTCTCCATCTGAACGTCCCTTAATGGTTAACCCTCCTCTGGACCGACCGATCGGTCCAATTATAGCACGCAGTTATGCCCTCGCACAACCCCCATCATCAACACTCATCTATCCTCGGGTATATCAATAAGTATATATCGGTTAGGCGCCAAATAACCCCAACAAGTGGGGTTTTAGCTTCGATGACTCAGGTACTTTGCGGGGACCCCAAAACATCAAAAAGGCAGCACCGAAGCTGATCCGGCCTGCCTTTTGTTACGATGATTGATGTTATATCCCCGTAGGGTTCAGAAATCAATCAGCCCCAGGCTGATTTGCAGCGAATCATCCACCAGCTTCATGGTCTCATCGTCCAGGTGGGTGATTTTATCCGTTAAGCGTTGCTTGTCAATGGTACGAACCTGCTCCAGCAGAATCACGGAATCCCGGTCAAAGCCATGTGCAGCCGCATCAATCTCCACATGAGTCGGCAGCTTGGCCTTCTGGATCTGGGCAGTGATAGCTGCCACAATCACAGTCGGGCTGAAACGATTGCCAATATCGTTCTGAATAATCAGTACCGGCCTTACTCCACCTTGCTCAGAACCCACAACCGGTGAAAGGTCGGCAAAAAAAACGTCGCCGCGTTTAACAATCAATAGTTACACCCCGCTTACTAAGCGGCCAAGAGTACTGTCTGCATCTTCCTCAGCGAGAAAGGCCTCGCATGCCATGGTCAAATTAATCTTAGCCATTTCCATATAGCCCCGCTGCATGGACTCGCGGATGGTGCGTTTCCTCCGATCGCTCAAGTACAGCTTCATGGCCTGCCTGATCAATTCACTACGGTTAGAGTTCTCCAGTTGAACGATCCCATCTACTTCCTGCAAGAGATGATCGGGCAAGCTGATCATGATTCTTTTGGTGTTCTGCAAATTGGCCACCTTCTCTTCCACCCCCACAAACCTTCTGCCCTTGTGTTCCAGTGTTACAATATACAAGGAATTTTATACAAGGAATATATGCCGCCAGTATATCAAGTATGCTGCATCCCATTATAAACTAGAAATGGCGGTTCGTATAGACTATAAGTCACAAGCTCTATACGGTACGTTCCTTATATTCAGTTCCTGTACTAGGTATCTGGTCAGGGTATTAGGCTTGCAGCAAGGGATTAACGAGGTTGGGTAGCATACCATGGCGTACATACACGCGCGGTACCCGGTGAGCCAGCATACAGATTACTTCGTAGTGGATCGTCCCTAAATGGAGCGCCAGTTCATCTGCCGTGATCGACTCGGTGCCCTGGCGGCCGATGAGTACAACCTCTTCGCCTGCTTTGATTTGTTCCGCTTCTAGAGCGAAAGATTTCAGTGATACCATACACTGGTCCATGCAGATCGTTCCGACGACAGGAACGCGGCGTCCGCGTATTAGCACCTCCGCTTTGCCTGTTAGCATGCGGGAATATCCGTCAGCGTACCCCACGGGGAGCGTAGCGATAACCTCATCGCCTGCCGTGAAGTACCGGGTGCCGTAGCTGATGCCTGAGTCAGGCGGCAGGGTTTTGACATATACAGCCTGCGTCTTCAGCGTCATTACCGGGTGCAAGGCCACCAGCTCACGGTTCACCTCAGCCGAGGGGTAGAATCCGTACAAGCTTATGCCTACACGCACCATGTTAATGGATAGTAGAGGTGTATCAATGGCCGTAGCGCTATTGCCCGTATGTATGATCGGGATGGTAATGTTCATGTCCCGAAGCGCTTCCGCCACGCTCATGAAACGTCGGTGCTGCATTAGTGTATAGCTTTTGTTGTGTTCGTCTGCTCTGGCAAAATGGGTGAACATGCCCTCCAGCTCCGCCTGTTCCACCGCATGCACCTCAGCGATGAATGCGGGCGCATCCTCCGGCAATAATCCCAGTCTGCCCATTCCGCTGTCAATCTTGATGTGTACCTTCAGCCGGTGCTCCTTCTCAACAGGAAGGGCGCTAACCGCTTCCAGTACCTCCGGTGTGAACAGTGTAACGGTAATATTGTTCTCCCAGGCTACGGCAATGCCTTCCGGTGAAGTATAGCCCAGCACCAGGATAGGAAGTAGTATTCCCGCCTGACGCAGCTCCAATGCCTCATCGAGAAAAGCAACACTGACGTAGTCCGCTCCAAGCCGCTCCAGCTCCCGCGTCACTTCCACTGCCCCATGTCCATACGCATTTCCTTTGACGCATCCCATGAACTTGGTCTCCTGCGGCAATACGCCGCGAAAAGCTTCGTAGTTGGCACGCAAATCATCCAGGTTAATCTCGGCTGCTGTCGGCCGATAGCTTGCCTTCACTTCAGGTCACCTTCTTACATTGTAGTAAAACATCTCTGCCTTATTCGCACAGATCAGAAGTCTTACTGCCAATGGTAATGCTCGTGAAGGCCGCTGTCAATGTGAGCAGATGTAGACAAAAAACGGATACCGCGGGTAGAGGAATGATTCCCACCTTGCGCAGTATCCGCCCACTGTTTTTTATTTACCCGATTGTTCCTCCATAGAAGCGGCTATTTGCATCATTTCCGTAACTGGCAGATTTGCGCTTGTTATCCGGTACTCTACACCCTCGCTCATCCAGGTCAGCGTCTGCTGCTCATCCCCGCTAAGCAGGCCTGCCGTGAAGCCCAGATCGACCAATGTTCCGGGAGCCAGCGACACCGCACGGTCCAGCGGACGGGCTTCCATAATCGTATACTGGTAAACGCCGTCATAGCGGATCAGCACCGCATGGTCCTTGCTGCCTTCAATTTTGTTCGTGTCCTTCAGCTTCACACCAGCCGGAATGTAAGCCGGCTCAATGATCCCGAAGTCGCCCAGCTCGGCCGTAACCGGCTCACCGGCCTGTTCACCATCTTCAGAGACCACCGGATTACCTTCTTGGTCCACTTCCGCCATCGTGTTCTCGGAAGGGCTGCCGGCCGCCATATTCTTCTGCATATCGAAGGAATCTGCTGTGAATTCCGGATCGAACTTGAAGCTGTCGAAGGTCACATTCACCACAACCTTGGCTTCGGAATCCGATACCTGCACCTGCTTCGGCTCATAGGTCTTTTTATTCAGCCAGATCTTCTGGCGGACCAGCGCACTGCTCTGATAGTTCGCAGCGACCTCGAACACATAATTATCCCCGTCCTCCACGAACTGCCGGTTGTTGTCGGAGACAATTCCCTTCAGCAGCGTCTGGTACAGATACACCTGACCCTGGCTGTCCGGCCAGTCGCTCTGGAAGCGGAAGCTTTTGCCAAGGCTCGGGGTCAGGACGAATACGCCCTCATCATTGCGCAGCACAATCTGCTTCACATCCTTCTGGACGTTCGACAGGCTGATCCGGTAATACGAAGGATTCTTATACCATACCTCCACCTTGTAATCCTGCGGCTGCTCCCCGGTGTACAAGGTCATCGTGCCTGAGCCCTGATAAGCTCCCTGCTTGCTCTCCAGCTTGTCAGACACTTGATTCAGATCCTTGACCACAGAGGCGGCATCCTTCTTCCCGCACCCCGCCAATACTAAGGCCACGCTCATAATGATCGCGAGTACCCATGTTATCCGGCGCATGACATCATCCCCTTAACCTGTTTTGAATGCATTGATTAGTACATGTCTATGAAGGACTTGGCCTCAATATGCAGACGGGCATGACAAGCATGAAGAGAAGTGTTATTCCAGCCGCGAATCCGCTCCCGCCACCCGGGAATCTAACAATCTATGTATGGTTCCTCTTATTTCCTTATATATAGTAGAAACACTATTGCAAAAAGCACCAGCCCGCGATCCCCGCCACGCTCCGGGGTTGCAGTCTGGTGCTCTGATTCATCCCATGCCTGTCTATGCCTCGTACTTGTTCCCTTATCCGCTGCTCAGCAGCTTACCAGTTAATGGATTCTGCAATCTTCAGGACCTCTGCACGGTCAAGGCCGCGGGTGCTGAGACCGTATATCACGCCGTTCGCTTCCCAGTCCAGCGTTCTGCCACCGACAAGAGCTGCATCCGTCCCCTTGATCTTCACCTGCTCAACCTTATCATCCGTTGCCATTGAAAAGGCATTCTCCTCATTGGCCAAGCGCAGCTGCATCCAGATTCGCTTATCCTTATCTTTGCTAGCGAAGAACAGTTCAACAATCTGCCCGCTTACACCCGCCTCGTCCTTATAGAACTCCCCGTGGTCAAAGGCAAAGCCCTCTGGCAGGTATTCCGGCAGCTTCACCTTGAAGAGAGCGTATTGATCCAGCTTAACTGCCTCCTTGACGGTAAACTTCTGCTCTGAAGCTTCCTTGTCAAGCTGCTCCTGCTCGCTCAGGGTAATCAGCTTATCCCCGTCGAAATTGACGATGGCCTCCCCGGCAGCATTGAAGATGGCTTCCGGCATGGGGTTAAACGAAGTGACGGGATTCCCCTCCTGGTCAAATATCTTGCCCTTCCAGGCATCCGGGAACTCCTTAGGGTGACTCCCGTCCATCTGAGCGACCTCAATATGTCCCAGATGGACGGAATTCAGCACACGCTCCAGCATTTCCTGTGCGAACGAGGGTCTGACGAAAGACACGCTCACCACGGCTGCCACCAGCAGAGAAGCTGCAATCATCACCGGGCGTCTGATTCGTTGTTTGTTCTTCATTCTATTATCCTCCTGTTGTTTCTGAATGGAACGGCTTCTCACTTGGCGCAGAACCGCCGCCGGATCGGACTCTCGGGAGAAGTCCTGCTTCGCCAGGTATTCGCCCAGCTCGTGAAGCTCCTGAAGTTCAAACCCTTCCGCCTGTGCAGCGTTCTTCTTGTTATTCATAGCTCTTCCACACTCCCTATTTCAGATTTCAGTTTTCGCATGCTGCGATAGAGAATGACTCCGACATTGCTCTCCGAGATTCCGGTAATCCGGGCAATCTCCGTATTCTTCAGATCCGCCCCGAATTTCAGAGCGATGAGGTTACGTTCCTTCGGGCTGAGCGTGTCCAGCGCATCCTGTAGCCTATCGCTGCGCTCTCTGCCGAGGATGAGCGTCTCCGGCTCTTTTTTGCCAGACACCAGCTCCCGGATACTGTCCAGTGAGAAGAAGCGCTGCCGCGCGCGGCTCCGGTAATAATCATTCACTACGTTGCGGGCAATGGCGAACAGCCACACTTCCAGCGGTGCTTTCTCCGGGGAGTAGGCGGGCAGCTTGGATAGCGTCTTCTCGAACACCTGGCTGGCCAGATCCTCAGCGGTGTAACGGCAGCTCACCCGGTAGGCGATATAGTTGAATATCCGTTTATAATAGACTTCGAAAACGGCTGAAAACTCCAGCTCTGTCTCTATATGGGATGAAACCCTGTCATGTATCAAAGGCAGCAATGCGCGCTCTTGCATTCCTTAAGCCCTCCCTTCCAGGCTGAATTTACTTGGCCAAGTATTCTACATGAGCTAATACGCTCTATCTATCGAATCCATTACATATGCAGACGAAAAAAGACAGAGGATCGAAGCTCCCCTGCCTACTGTAGTTTTTTTAGGATTCACTGGCTATGCGGATTATTGCTGAACGCCACGGCTCCTTTTCTCAAGCGTGCTCCTTCTTCTCGGTCAAAAAGTAGATCAGCGCCAGCACTGGCAGTGCCAGCCCGATCAGGGTTGTCAGACTCCAGCCGCCGTAAGCATATGCCCAGCCCCCGAGTGATGATCCCACGGCTCCTCCAATGAAGAAGATCGCCATGAACAAGCCGTTCAGCCGCCCCCGGGTCTCATTGCCCAGTGAATAGATCGCCCGCTGCCCCAGCACCAGATTACCGGACACGCTCATATCGAGCAGAATGGCCGTCAGCACCAGCAGGCCTAGAGTAAGATTGGAGGTATCCCGCAGCAGGTAAGCCAGGATAAAGGAGAGAACGGCCAGTGAAATGCCAAGACCAGTCAATAGCCGGGTCCAGCCCTTGTCAGCCAATCTGCCCGCAATCGGCGCGGCCACGGCACCGCCCACCCCAGCCAGGGCAAACAGGGCGATTCCCTGCTGGGACAGATGAAACTCGCTGGACAGATGCAAGGGAACGGTCGTCCAGAACAGACTGAAGGCGCCGAACAGGCTGGCCTGGTATAGAGCACGGCGCCGCAGCACTGGCGTATACGTGAGCAATGTGCCCAGAGAGCGGAGTAATTGTCCGTATCTTAAGCCGGGAGCGGGCTTCCGGGCGGGCAGGACACGGGACAGGAGCAGCGTCAACAGCGCAGTTACGACAGCCGAGATGATGAAGATGGATTTCCAGCCCCAGAGTCCGGCCATGAAGCTGGCGACCGGGCGGGCGAACATAATGCCCAGCAGCAGCCCGCTCATCACATTGCCGACGACGCGGCCGCGATCTTCCTCTGTAGCAAGATAGGAGGCATAGGGTACCAGGACCTGCGCGGCTACCGAGCCCAGCCCGATCAGCAAAGAGGCGGCCAGGAACAGCGGTGCATTTGGTGCCAGAACGGACAGCACCAGGGCGGCCACAACCAGAATCAGCGACGTCACAGTCAGCCGGCGGTTCTCAATAATATCACTGAGCGGGACAATGAACAGCAGTCCGGCTACGTAACCGATCTGCGTCAGGGTAACGATTAGCCCTGTCGCTCCGGCGGACAGATGAATCGCCTGCCCGATGGGCCCAACCAGCGTCTGGGTATAATAGAGATTCGCCACGATTAGTCCGCAGGATACAGCGAGCAGAAAAGTGATCCAGCCGGGGACAGCCTTTTGAGTAACAAGGGATACTGTTTGTTGTTGCGCAGGAATTCCATCTTTCATTTGAAGCGCCACCTTCCAGTTTTTAAATAGTGAACGTCAAGTACATTAATTAACCATGACCAAATAATATACTAAACGTTCAGTATTGTAAATAGGCAGTTTTATGGTATACTCCAATTATAGTTGAACTAGCACTGTCAGGAGGAATCACCATGGAGAAAAAAAGAGGCCGCCCGCGCAATACCGAGGCCAAGAACGCTATTCTGAACGCTTCATATGAATTATTGCTGGAGACGGGCTTCGGCGCAGTTACCGTAGAGAAGATCGCGGAGCAGGCCCAGGTCAGTAAGGCAACGATCTATAAATGGTGGCCGAATAAAGCGGCCGTGGTCATGGATGGATATTTGTACGCCGCTAACGCCAGACTGCCAATCCCGGATACAGGTTCCGCCAAGGAGGACATTCTGATTCATGCGGGGACGCTCGCGCAGTTCCTAACCAGCCGGGAAGGTAAAGTCATTACGGAGCTGATCGGTGAAGGGCAATCCGATACCGGACTGGCGGAGGCGTACCGGAGCAGATATTTCGGCCCGCGCCGCGAGGAAGCCCGGAAGCTGTTTGAACGGGGGATTGCCCAGGGGGAACTGAAGCAGGGACTCGATATCGGGAGTTGTATTGATCTCGTCTATGGCCCTATTTTTTACCGGCTGCTGCTGACCGGGGGAGAGCTGAGCGAAGACTCTGTCAGAGCCCTTGTGTTACTTGCCCTTCAGGCGCTGGAGGCTTGAGGTTTCTGCAAGTCTTCTATTAGGATATGGCAAATTGCATTTGTCCAGGCACAATGCAGTATGGGCAGTATATGCTAGGGCTGTAACAGGCTTGTCTTATCTTTGTTAACAGAACGTGACCCGCAGGCGGAGTTTTTCATTTATAATACAAGAGATTGGAATTTCCAGACTCCGGAGGTTATCTTATGAAAAAATTAATTACCGCTGCCGCTATCGCCCTGCTCCTCGCAGGCCATGCGGCGGGTTCATCCATAGATATTGCCCATTCTGCTGCTGCCCCTCTATCCCTTGTTGTGGACGGACAAGCCGTTCTTCCCGGGGCTCCCCCCTTCCACTCCGGCGGCACATTATACGTACCTGCCCGCGCACTGTTGGAATACTTCCCGACAGAGCTGCAATGGAATAACACTCTCAAGCAGCTCACCCTGTCCACAAGCTGGGACAAGACGATTCTTACGCCCGGCAGCGCCTCCATACAAGTGACTTATCTGCAAACGGATGGGGGATATCAAGATGATCTGGACGCCCCTGTGCTGCTGAAGGCAGGCCGTGTATACATCGCGGCAGCTACTTTGGACTCCCTTACGGGAGCTGTTACAGAGCTGAATCCGGGAGGAAGCCGGGTTAACATTACCCCGGGCAGTCTTAGCACAACCGTCAGAGTACCTGCAGCCCCACTAGCCATTGCAGAGAATAATCCCAAGGTGAAGCTGTACGCTGCTCTCAAGGACGGCAATACCTACAAGGGATTCATTCTTGAAGTGAACGGGAAAAAGCAGCACTTCAACTGGACCGTATCCAGAGACTACTCGCATCCGCCTCAGCTCTTCTATGCTGATGTAGATTCTGACGGCAAACCGGAGGCTACGGTTGTGTTCACCCTGGGAACCGGAACCTCGCTGGTTGCACAGGAGGTTCATGTCGTGAAGCCTGAACAGTGGAAGGAAATTTCGGTGCCTACTGCTGACAAAGCGGCCTCTGCTGTAGTATCCTCCAGTATTTCGCTGGATAAGGACGATGTCCTGCTGAAGCTTGAGCTTACAGGACCCACGCCGTCCAAGGTGGCCCTGAGAATTCCCGGCCGCGCCGGAGACGGGCTGAAGTATTTCGGCAGCAAAGCGGCTATTGGCGCAGTGACCTACTATTCAGTAGAGAATAACAAGCTGCTCGCAGATACCAGCTTAATGGTCGGCATGACCGAGAGTGTCGGTACCCTGAAGCTGGAATATAAGGCAGGCAAGACGGGAATGGAGCTGGGGTCTATTGCTTTTGAGCCGGACGAACGGGGTGAAGCCATTGTGGAGAAATAATCCGTTGCCGGAAGGAGAGGCTTGCAAATGATTGATGCCCATATTCATCTAGACCAATATGAGGATCACGTAGTGTCCTCGCTGCTGGGGGGACTGCCGGAGCAGGGCATCGAGTCGCTGATCGCCGTCTCCATGAACCTCGCCTCCAGCAAGCGCACCCGGGAGCTCGCAGCCGGATATCCCGGCCTGGTGAAGCCGGCTTACGGCTTCCATCCCGAGCAGCCGCTGCCTGCGGAGGAAGAGCTGAACGTGTTGCTGAAATGGATTACAGACCATGCGGACAATATGGCCGCTATTGGTGAAATCGGCCTTCCCTACTACTCCCGGGCCGAGGCTGTGGAGCGTGGCGAAGCTTGGGATATGGCACCCTATATTCAGCTTCTGGACAGACTTCTTGGACTGGCTGCACGTTTGGGCAAGCCTGTAGTACTACATGCCGTCTATGAGGATGCGTGGACCGTATGCGATCTGCTGGAGCAGCATGGCCTTACGCAGGCCCATTTCCACTGGTTCAAGGGCCCCGCCGCTACCGTTGACCGGATGATTAGCCGCGGGTACTACATTTCCTTCACTCCCGACATCCTCTACGAACCGGAGATTCAGGAGCTGGCACGCCGCTATCCGCCGGAGCTGGTCATGGCAGAGACGGACGGCCCGTGGCCGTTTGAAGGACCGTTCGCCGGGCGCACCACCCATCCGGCTATGGTCCTTGACGTTGCCGCCGCCTGGGGGGCGCTGCATGGATATTCCGTTCCAGAGGCCCAGGCCCTGCTGACGGCCAACACAAAACGATTCTATGGGCTATAGGGTTAGCAGTTCCACTTAAATACAGCACCAGACTTAAATCTGTTAAGGTACAAACTAAGCTATATACTTAAGTGCATTCCGTACAACTAAAACGTTTGATTCACTGCCAAATATACGTTTAGTTGTATTTCATACATTTAAAATAGCTCATTATCGGGGATCTCGCCCACTCGGGCAGATTTAGTTGTACAAACTACAGTTAGAAGAGCAAATTCTTCCTTTTGACTGTTTTTAAATGTACATAATACAACTAGCCCTGAATGTTAGCTTCGACCAAACTAATCCAATTGCCCTTAGGGCCCGTAACGCTGGTCCCGATAATCGGTTAACAGCTGCTGCATTTTTTCCACCGTGCCGTCTTGATGAGGAACATGGATGGATACGGTCAAATTTGAGTCGTTCAAATACTGAAACGATACAAGATCGAAATTCAATTTCCCGAGATTCGGACAATGCAGCGTCTTCGGAGCATCTATGGCATCGAGAATCTCATGAGAGTCCCAAAATTCACGAAACTCACTGCTAACCTTGGACAGTGCCTCGAACTGCTCAGACCACCAAGGGTCTTCGCCGTGTCGCGCATATCTGGCATGGAAAGTAGCAACGATTCGCCTGGCATGCATTTCCCATTGCTCTCCCTTAACGTAGCGAAAACGGGCAGAAGTAAACGTCATCCAGACGAAATTCCGTTCACTCTCCGACATAGCCGCGAGATCCCCATTCATTGCACAGTAGGCTTCATTCCAGGCAATGATATTCATATGCGCATCCATGACATTCGAAGGTGACAGGGTTTGGCTATCCAAAAAACGTTGAAGTTCCGCTGTTACCTTGGAGGGTTGATGGGTATTGATCAAGGGGAATTGCTTTCGAGCCAGATGGTACAGATGCCTGCGTTCTGCTTCATCTAACCGAAGCACTTCTGATATTCGGTCAAGTACCTCAGCGGATACGTTAATAGGACGCCCTTGTTCCAAGTAGGTGTACCAGTCCAATCCTACATCTGCCAGCTGGGCTACCTCGCTTCGGCGAAGTCCAGGTGTACGTCTGCGTCCGGTTTCCGGCAAACCCGCTTGCTTAGGAGTCATTCGTTCACGGCGTAAGCGCAAAAAACGAGACAATTCCCCGTAACGGTCCAGTCTGTCCGCCATAATCTCCTCATGCCTCCTATCTATTCTTGAACGTAGGATTTCCAATCCTACGATAACCAGATATCTCCCTAACCTCGTTAGGCTCATGTACACTAGTCTATGTCCTCCATAGGAGAAGAGCAAGAATGGTTAGGACAAGTTGATATTAGTTTTGGGGGGATTAAGATGTTTGAGCATATGGTGCTATTGAAATTCAAGCCTGATATTTCTATTGCAGAGCAAGAAGACGCTGTTAGGCGCGCGCAGAACTTTAAGGGGGAAATTCCAGGTATCGTAGATCTTAGCGCGGGGATTAACGTGACGGAGGAAATCGAGCACACCCAGGGGTTCACGCTGGGGATCAGAGTTACTTTTGAGAATCAGCAAGCTTGCCGTGAATATATTCAACACCCGCTACATCAAAATTTATTGAAATCCATAGGCCCATTTGTTGATGGAATCATCGTTATTGATTATCCGTTTGCGGCCAGTTGATCACGAAAAGCTAAAGAGGCAGCCACCACATTGGTCGGCTGCCTTCTTGGGATTATTGAGGTATTGTTTCCTTTTAGCGTAATGACTATCATTTTTTAGTAATAACTGTTCTCAAAAATCTCCAAGTAAAGTAAACCATTATTCCAAGTAGCATTAAACCAGAGAATTCAATTACTCTCCCTAACGGACTATATTCATACCCGAATGTGATTTTGTGTTGCAAATAATCCACCGACGTATACCTACCTGCAATGTCTGGAACATAGTTCTTTGTTAGATACATCCCACGGATGATCTGAATGGCATAATAAACACATGCAAATATTAGTCCAACAATTAAGCTTCGAAATAATGGATTTTTCATACTAACCTCCTTGTACTCCTCACCTCATTTTACCATTTTATTGTAATAACGATAACTATTCTACCCCTTAGTTTAAAAAGACATCCGCCGGACCGACACTTCATCTTCTCCGAACTCCATGACATAGATATCCGGCTTGGTCGTCTGTAGTAAGAAGTCCAGACCGTATCCCGGGGCAAAATAGCCCATCATCAAGGACATCACCATGCCGTGGGTTCCGATGGCCACTCTTTTACCTTCATGGGTCCGCAGAATATTCTGCAGCGCCTTCACTGCCCGTGCCTGGCACTCCCGGTTCGATTCCCCGCCCGGCAGGGCATAATCGGGATCGGTGTACATCTCCTGGAGTTCATCGTATAAGCCTTCGTCGGATAGCTGCTGGTTGCCCTCCATCCAGACCTTTTCTCTAAGATCATCAATCAGAATGATTTCCTGCTCCAGTTGATCCGCCAAATCCGCAATCGTATCGACCGCCCGGATATACGGGCTGCTGTACAACACATCTATCCCTTCATCCTTCAGGCATTCCGTGACCTGCAGGGCATCCTCCTCCCCCTTGGGCGACAGGCCGCGCGTCCATTCATCCACCCCGGTACGGAGCGAGTCTCCGTGCCTTACCATGTAGATATAAGTTGTCATAAGCTCCTCCTAATCGTACATACAGAAATTAGTGATCCGTTAACCTTCTTAGCTACTCTCTACCGCTGGCTGAGCGGCTTTCGCTGTAGACCTCGCCACCGGCCAGAGCTGCCGTCTGAACGCCACACCCAGCAGACCCAAGAGCAGCTGCAGTAAGCCAATGTTAACAAAAATGCGGGCCGGACCTGCATATTGCACAAGCACGCCGCCCAGCAAAGGTGCCACAATGAGTACCGTGCTGAGGACGGTGTTCTGAATGCCGAAGATGCGGCCGGTCATGTGCGGCGGGGTTTCTTTTTGCAGACAGTAATTGAAGGTAATCATGAATACCCCGTTGCCGATCCCCAGCACAAACCCGATCAGCAGCACCCAAATCATAGATGCTCCTGGTTGAAGCAGACCCAGCGCCGCAATCGATCCGCCGATCAGGACATACCCAGATCCCAGCTTCCAGCCATAACCTTCTTCCAATTTCAGCTTGTTCAGGATTAGGATGATGAGCACAGCTCCAGCTCCGGTAGCAGCTACCATCCAGCCGAGCAGGGATTCCCGGTCTGGAGCGAACACCCGGAACAGGCTGGTGAATTGAAAGTCGACGACTTGAATGACCAGCGACCCGGCAAGCCCGAACAGCATCGTATTCAGCAGCAGCCGGCTGCGGAGCATGAAGCTCCAGCCTTCCCGCCACATGGTACGGAGCGGAATTTTGTTGTCCGGCGCTTCCGGCTGCTTGCTGTCTTCTTCCTCCGTATGGATGTTTTTTACGGACAGCAACAGCAGATAAGAACAGCCGCGCAGCAAGGCATTGAGCAGGATGCACCACTGCGGCGTAAGGAAGGCGAGCGCCAGACCGCCGAGCAGCGGCCCGGCGATTTTGGAGCCTTGGTTGACCAGTCCGTTGAGTGACGAGGCTTGCAGCAGCTGGTCCTCTCTCACAAGACTGCGGGTCAAGGACTGCTGGGCCGGCATATTCAGTGTAGACAGCGCTGAGCGCAGCGCCAGCAGCGGCAGCAGCCAGACCATGCTCGGTGCAAACAGCACCAGCAGGGTCAAGAGCGCTGTCAGCAGGTCGCAGATGCGCATCAGCTTCAGCTTGTTCAGCCGGTCGGCGGCTACCCCGGCAATCGAGCCGAGCAGAATACTCGGCAGCGCCAGCGCTACCGGAATGAGGGCCAGCATCAGCGGCCCGGCCTGCCAGCGGTAACCGACCAGCACCTGAATCGCCAGTGCATCGAACCAGTCGCCGAAGCTCGCTGTGGCAAAAGCGCTGTACACCCGCATATACGTTTTGTTATGAAGCAGACTGTTTCCCTGCTTGGTTGATCGTTCCATCTGACACTCCTCCAGGTTACCTAAGATCGTAGATGAAGCTCCATCTATGATTCTAAAGTAACGGAGAATTGTCAGAGAATTATCATGGGGTCTCCAGCAGCGGCAGCAGGATGCGCTCCAGAGTGTGTTCCAGTCTGTCCAGGCCACAAGCTTCAAGCTCGGCCGCAAACAGGCTATTATACTTTCGGTCCAAGGCACTTCCGGTCAGGAACATCCGGCAAAAATGATGAATCTTGTACAGTGCATAGAAGCGCAGCGGCACGAATCCCGACATATCCAGCACCTGCAATCCCTCATTGATGAGCCGCTCCCCCTCTGCCCACTGTTCACGGCGCAGCTTCCAGAGTCCCTTCACTACCTTGTAGTTGCCAATCTCCCGCAAAAAGGGCTTGTCCTGCAAAATCCGGCTGACGGCTTCATCCATCCGTTCCAGCTCTTCATCGCAAGCTCCCGCTGAGAGATGGATGAACAGCTCTGTAATTACCGTGACCGGGATGAAATTCTCAAAGCCGGGTCCGGCGATCACCTGGTAGGAACGCTTCAGACGTTCCAGTGCTTTTTCCGGCTGACCTGCAAGGGTGTACATGTCCAGCATCGTCAGAATCTCAAGCTCGGTTTGTTCTGGCGGGTTCAGCAGATTCCGCGCAATCAGGCGCTCGGCGTACGCCACCTTCTCCCTGGGATCACCAATGAAGAAGTAGAACAGATTGAGGTAAAAGAGCCGGTCCTTCAGCGGAATCTCGTCCGTGTGGACCAACCAATCCAAATCTCCCTGCACAAAATGAACAACCATAGAATAATGCGGGTCCAGCTCGTAGCCGAGGATGTCCTGCTGGCGGGCAAGAGTGAGCATGGAGTTCCCCTGACCATAGACATGGAACTTCATGAACACCTCACGCATCGTGTCGCGCAGCTCCGGGTCATTCGTTGCCGGATTTACCGCTACGCCCGCAAGGCCGCCCGGAATTGCCAGACTGTACCCGAACCCACGAATCGTCTTAATGTCGATCCCGCCTAACGGCCTCAGCTTCTTTCGCAGCCTGTAGATATGATCGTCAACGGTCCGCTCCACCGGATACTCCATGGGCCAGACTTTATCCAGCAGCTGCTCCCGGCTGAAGGTCCGCCCCCGGTTACGGTACAGAAACTGCAGCAGCGCGAACTCCTTGGGCAGCAGCTCTACCTTTAATCCTCCGGCGGATACCTTATATTCACTTCCGTTCAACTCCAGATGCATGGCGGTGCCTCTTTTCTTCTTCTGCTAATGAATCCACAAGTCGATTATATCAGCTTGCACTTGCTTGCACGATATCCCTCTCACCCCTCACTGGCCTATTGTATTCGATTCACAAAAAATCCCCCTACAGTTGCCGCTGTAAGGGGATTTCTCACTACAATATTGATTTGACTACAGTCGCTCTAATCGTCCCACCTGTTGACGCGAGGCTAGCCTGCCATATTATTAATGGAGTCCTGCTCCGAGAACACCGAGATATGATCTACCGTTCCTGTTGATTCCGGGATGATGAATTTGAGCTGATACTGCTTGTTGGCCTGATAAATATAGATATTATGCTCGCCATTCACGGTAGTAACATCCGGCTTGCCGAGGACTTCTTCAATCTGCTTCAGTGTCAGGTTACGCAGGTCCGGGGCGCTGGAGCGCACATCAAAAATCTTCATACCCTTGTTAAAACCAAACACCACACTCTTCTTGGAATATGTGGAATAGACTCCCTTGCCTGCCGATTCCTTGAGGTCCGGCTCTCCCCACGCGGCTTCCACCTCATCAATAAGTCCGGTGTGTGCAGCATATTCGACGCCGGGCACCTTGCCCTGCTTAGCAAGCTCCAGCAGCTCCTTCAGCTGCTTGCTCCGTTCCTGCGGGGTAGCGGGAGCCACGGTATCTGCTTCAGCCCCTGCAACCTCAGTAACCGTAGACTCTGTTGAGGCTCCCACTGCGGCTTCAGAGTCAGCAGTTACAGGCTCTGCGCCCGCAGCAGCGCCGTCATCTGTACCAGATTCGCTCACCTGCGCACCTTCTGCTGCCGATGAAGCGCTATCCCCTGACTGCACAGTTGCTGTAGCCACAGCCGTATTGTTAGGCGATGGTTCCGTTTTGCCGGAATTACAGGCTGTAAGGCTGAGCATCGCCCCAACGATAAGAATACCTGTGATTGTTCTAATTAATGTAGTCATGATGCCATCTCCTTCGTTATGGGAACCATCCTCTTTTGTCTAAACTGTACCCTATGACGCAGGGGCTGTAACAAAGGTTGCATGCCTCCTAGGTTTCCAACACACTCTTCCCCTGCACATACCTGCCCACATGCTGCAAAATCTCATGATTCCCCTGCACGATGATCCGCTTAGCCTGATACTGTTCGGTTAATGCCATTATCGCAGGAATACCCTCTCTCCTGAAGCTGCGGTTCCATTCCAGCAGCATCACCCGGAGATACTTGAACGACTGCTTATAATTTCCCTGCTCAAGCCCCAGCCTGGTCTTCATGAACCTGCTGATGACCCGGGCATCCTGTACATAAGCCTTAGGCCGAATCAGAAAAATCAGATCCGCTTGCCGGAAGCTTTCTGTTCCCCACTGGTAATGTACGCCCTCTATGATCCACGACTCCGCATCCATAGCTTCCGCGAGCTTGGCATCCCGTACCTCCGGGGAGTTCTTGGTGTTGTCCCTGCGATCCCAGACAAAATTATCCGTTTCATAGCACGGGATTCCATAACTTTGAGCTAATTTCCGGGCGATATACGTCTTCCCGCTCCCGCAGCCGCCTATAATACGTACTCTAATCTTCAGTCCCTCCCCTAGAAGATCAAAAATATAACAAATCTCTCTCATATTACTATTCTCTATGTATCCTGTCACTCTACTCCACCCGGTTAAACACTGAAGCCAGCCATCAATAATCGATCGGCTGGCTTCTGGAGCCGTAGTATACGGCGGCATGTTGGTTGCATAATCTGGCCTTGTGCAGCCACTACTACTTTACAGCTTCACTGCTCCCTCTTTAGCATTCCAGGTGAACGGCAGGCCGAACAACGGCGTTAAGCTGCCCAGCGGAATGTACAGGCGGCCGTCTACACTTTTGGAGGCTAGCATCTCTACGGTTTTGCCGTTCACTTTGGCCTTCGTGCTAAGCGGCTTGTGAACTGCTGTCTTCTTGCCTATTGTGATAATGAGCGCCCCGGTTCCCGCCTCCTGCATCAGGCTTCCGCCCAGCAGCTTCACGGATTCACTCAGTGGAATGTATACCCGCGAATCCTCCAGCAGGAAGGAATTCTTCACCGGCAGCTTCTCCCCGCCCTTGACAAAAGCTCCCGCAATCATCGTAGATCCCAGACGGTAGCCGTTCTTCTCGGCAATGCCCGCCATCTCCAGGCCGGAGGTTGTAATGATTACCCGGGTATTCTTCTTAATCTTCGGATACAGCCAGTGAATATCGTCATTGTGCATGCGGATGCATCCGGCGCTGACATATTTACCGATAGAAGATTCATTGTTGTTGCCGTGAATGGCGTAGGTGGTGCCGTAAGTATCATTGACCTCCAGCCCCAGCCAGCGGTCCCCCAGCGGATTGGCCGGATCGCCTCCGGGAATCTTATCCTTGTAGTAGGGTCTGTTTTTGATTTTGACCACCATCTTGAAGCTGCCTTCAGGCGTCAGGCTTTTCGTTTTGCCGGTAGCGACCGGAAAAATCTTCACCAGCTTGCCATCGCTGTAATACGCCAGTTTGTTCGTTTTTTTGTTCACAATGATCAGATCTGAGGAAGACGATGCCGCCGCAGCCGATCCTGTGAAGCATGCGGTCAAAAGCATTACAAATACCAGTATTAGTGCGATGCTTTTGGGAAAATACGTTTGAATCCGGCTTACCTGTTCACGCTGACTCATAGTTGCCCCACCTCCAGGTTATGGATGATTCTGGATTGTCTTTTCTACATAGACGTTCATTTGCCGCAATAGTTGCAGAGCAGCCTGTACCTATTCTTATCAACTCGTCCCGCCCGGAGTGACGCAACGTTTGCAATATTGTAACCGTTCTGGGCGGAACCGCCTCCCTTGCACGCCGAAGCATGAATATTCGCCAGCGCCATCAGAGATAATAAGCCCGCATGACCAAAACACCCATCTCAAGGAGGCCAACTATTTTGAATACCAACTCATCTGCACAGATCCGGGAATGCGAGCAAATCGTTCAGCAGCTGATAGCACAGACCCAGCAGGGAACGCAGAATTACCAGCAGCTTCTTCAGCAGGAGCAGCAGGATGCCGCCAAGCTCCAGGAGCTTAGCCAGCATAACAGCAAGGCCATTCAGATGATCCAGCAGGCGCTGCAGGGCCATCAGACCGCGATGCAGCAGCTGCAGCAGATCTCGCAGTCGGTCAGATCGATGGAGCAGTTCACACAGACTTCCGGCTTCAATACCCATACAAGCATTCCAAGCTTCAATTCCGGGAACCAGATGGGACTAATGCATTCTATGGGACAGAACCAGCCAATGGGCCAGAGCCACAATACAGGAATGGGAGGGTATAACTCCTCCTTCAGCCCGTCCTTCACTTCAAACAGCCAGCCGGTGAACTCACTGCATAGCCCGATCAACGCGGGGATTAACCACCAGCCGATGCATACGCCAATGCAGACACCGATGTCCGCAGGCTCCTCCTATAACGCTCCAATGAACCAGGGACGAAGCTTCCAGTAGGAAGAGCGGGGAGCATATCATTCTTATATTTCGAAAAAGGGTTCTCTCAGACCGCAGCAGCGGAAGCTGAGAGAACCCTTTTGGCGTACCCGCCACGCCATGAACGGTCCGCGCCTCGTCTAGATTACCAGCCTGCCGGTCTTCTCCGCGAGCCCAACCGTCGCTTCCACCCCGGAGTTGAACTCCAGATAATCGCTCTCTACTCCGTCGCTGAAAATCACGCCGTCCTCGGGCATCTGCGAAGTAATGCGCAGCGGCAGACTGCTGCTGATTCTCCCGAATACCAGCTCTGCTGAAGTCGTCCGGCTTGGAAAAGGCTCCCGCACAGTGAAATACAACTCCGGATGATTCCAGGCCAGCCCGCTGCCCGCACTGACTGCGGCAACCTCCGCAGACACCCGGGCTGTCTGTTCAGCAGCTGCATCCTGCATTTGTGCGGCACGGCTGACGATACCTGCGGCTCCGGCGAGCACACTCTTGAGCCAGCCCGTGGAGCCCAGGCCGGTCGAGACAATGATGCCGCTGGAGGACTGCTGCTCCAGCTGCCCGTTCAGCTCCAGCTGATACCGGGCCGAGACATGGGTCCGGCGGCCGATGAACAGATCGTTCACCCCGTACAGGCTCTGCCCGTCATTCAGCTCCACCTTGGCAAGGGTAACCTCACGGACCTGGCGCTGGGCGCGCAGCACCTCCGTCACTACTTGCCGAACTTCCTTGACTCTAAAGGGCAGCAGCACGCCATCCCAGCGCAGCGGATCAGGATTCACTCCGATCAGCGGCTGCTCCTGAAGGTATTTCAGTGTATTGGCGACCAGACCGTCCTGCCCCAGGACCACTACGGTATCCTCGGCCCCGAAGATGAAATTCGGCACATGCTGCCGCTCCAGCACCTGGAGCCGGCCGATGGCGCTGAGCTCGGTCACTGCGGTCTCCACCGCCTTGCGGTATTGGAAATCCTCGCTTAAGTAGTCGCTGAAATCGGCTCCCAGCCGTTCAATATAGAACTGGGCCTGCTGGATTGTGTTGTAGCGGACCACCAGCTCCTCCAGGCGTGTCTTGCGCTTGATCAGTATGATTTTGTTCTCCGAACCCCGGCTGCTCATCGTCCGTTACCTCCTCTTTCTGCTCCGGCTCCACCTCCTGCCGAGCCGGCCATGATTCCTTGCAGCAGATCCGGTGTAATGTTAAGCTGGCCGATCTTCCCGGCATTCACCGCTAGCTCCTGGAAGGCGATGGCGATCAGCTTATCCGGGTTCATGCCGACATTCGTCAGCGCCTGCAGGACGTTAGGCGATACATTTTGCAGCGAATTCATTACCGCCGTCAGCTCGTAAGCCTTGGCATCCGCTTCGGCTCTCTTATTCGCTATGGCCAGCTCAATCAGCGCCTGCTTCTTCTCCTCCAGCTCCGTATCAAAAATCAGCTGCTCTTCCTTCATCTCATTCTGCTTCTGCTTCGCTGACCGGTCAGAATCAAGCAGCGCCTCACGCATCTGTCTCTTCTTCGTCTGAACGGCGATCTCCGTATTCAGCTCATTCTCCTTCACCCGCCGCTCCTGCTCAATCGAAGCATTGCGCCGCTCATATAGCGCGTTATCCGCGCTGCGGAGCATCTCCTCCCTGGCCTGCGCTTCCAAGGCCCGCAGCGTCTCTTTATTCGGTACAATCGCCAGAATGGACAGGCCCATCAGCTCAATGCCCAGCTTCTCAATCTCCGCACTCTGGCCGATTTCATGGGTAATCATCTTGGCAAGACGTTCACTCGACTGGATAGCCTCCTTCAGCGGGAGCTGCCCGAGCTGCTTCTTGGTCAGGACCTTGGCGATATTAATCACCCGCTGGGCCAGCTTGTGCGGATCGTCGGAGAGATAGGTGTTCTTTTTGAGATTATAGGTGTAGTTGAGGATCTGGGTGGTCTTGCGGTAATCGACAATCCGGTAGGTCAGCTGCCCCTGGACGGTTACCGTCTGATAGTCCGCCGTAATTTCCTCGAACATGAATGGAACATCGATCGAAGAGACAGGCACGACAACCACCGAAGTTGTCGGCGCATAATAATGAAAAGAAAGCCCGACCCCTTCACGCACTACCTTGCCATTCTTCACCTTGAGCACATAATCACTGGGCTGAAATTTCACGAACCGGAATCCAAACATGATCATTACCTCCTAGGGGGTGTATTCTGAGTCATCTGTTGAGCAAAGGTAAACTCAGTTATTAATTAATTGTTATTATTAATTTGTTATTAACAACATCATAGCAGACTTTTTTGATATTATCAATATGTTATTAACAAAACGAGCAAAAAAATATTGTACAAATTCAAATGCTGCCTCGTGTTTTGTCCATTGAGTAACAACTGGCTATAATTTATGATGATCTAAACGATAATGATTATCATTATTGGTAATCACAATACCTTTGGGAGGCATACATACAATGAACAAGACTCGACAACCCTTCGCTATCCTGGGCATGCTCTTCCTGATGGGCACTTTACTGCTCGCCTGCAGCAGCAATAAGAATAATCAGGGGAGTAGTGCAGCAACCACCGCACCTGACGCGCAAACCACTGCTGAAGCTGCAGCTACTACCCGTTCACACACGGATTACAAAGGCCATACGGCAGAGATTCCAGTGAATCCGCAACGGATTATCTATTCCGGAGAAACGTATGGCGATCTGCTGGCACTTGGTGTACAAGCCATCGGCTATCCGCTCTCCATGGGGGAGGGCCAGGTCTTCGAGGACAAGCTGACCGGAATTGCAGATGTCGGGTTCCCGATCAATCTGGAGAAGACGCTGGAGCTTCAGCCCGATCTGATTATCTACGCCGGTATTGATGAAGCTGATTACGACGCTCTCTCCAAAATCGCTCCAACGATTATCTTCGATACCTTCGCCCCCCTGAAGGAGCGGATGCTGGATATTGGAGATATTTTAGGCAAGAAGCAGGAAGCGGAGGCTTGGCTGGCCCAGTATCAGGCGAAGGAGGATGCGATGTGGGCCCAGCTTAAGGCTTCGGGGATGAAGGACGGTGAGACCGCTTCGGTCTTCACTTATTATCCGGGGGACCGGCTGTTCGTAATGGCAACGACGGGCCTCTCTCAGGTACTGTACGGAGAGCAAGGCTTCAAGCCTACCCCGGCTATTCAAAAGGTGCTGGATGCCGATATGGGCTTCCAGGAAATCTCACTGGAAGTGCTCCGGGAATACGCCGGAGATCGTATCTTCCTGCTGACTCCGGTGGCAGACGAAGCCAAGCAATCGACCGGCAATCTGCTGAAGAGCGCGGTGTGGAACAGCCTGCCTGCCGTTAAGAACGGCTACGTCTACACGCAGGACATCATGAAGACCTCCAGTGATGCTACCACCAGAGAGTGGCTGCTCGGCGAGATTCCTACCATGCTGGGCAAGCAATAATTCCGGGGCAGACAGACTGAAAAGCAGCTTATCAACGCCTGTTGATAAGCTGCTTTATTTTATATACAATATTGTTTATTGATAATCGTTCTCAATATAATTCAATTCTAAGCTGTCTGAAAGGAGTGCCTGCCTTGCGCGAGCCTGACCACGACCACCTGCCTGCACTCCCGTCCGCCCCTCTCCGTTCCCTGCTGTTTCAATTCAGGAGCATTGAACTGGTGATGCTGAGCGCTGACACTATATCGGCTATGCAGACAGCGGAGCAGCATACGCTACTGCTGTTTACGGGCGGGCGCGGTGAACTCGGAATCACTGAGCAGACCTCACTCTCTGTGCATGCGGACAAGTGCTGTCTGCTGCCTCCCGGAACCTCATACAGTCTGAATAACCGGGAGCTGACGCTTTATTTTTATGTGTTGACTTTTGCCGCTTTGACTACAGGGGATTCCCCTGCGTTCTACGTAGATGAACTGCTACCGGGGCAAAAAGAGCTGATTGTCCACCCCTTCACCAGAGTGATCCGGCTGGCGGAAGAGCTGCTTGCGGATCATAACGGCAGGGATGAGCTCCAGCATGTCAGACAACAGCTCCAATTCCAAGAGCTGCTGCTCCTGCTGCTTGAACAGAACTACTCCACCCGCCAGCTGCCAAGTCCGGCGCAATCGGTGGAGAGTACGATACACTTCATGCAGCAGCATTATAGGGAGAGTATCACGGTGAAGCAGCTCGCGGAGCTGGCCGGTGTCTCCCCCTGGCAATACACTCCGATCTTCCAGAAACTGACCGGCCAGCGCCCACTCGATTATCTGACGGATCTGCGCATTGGGCACTCGAAGACTTATCTGCTTGAAGCCGCCGAGCCGCTGCGCGAGATTGCCCTGCGGGTAGGCTTCTCCGACGAATACTACTTCAGCCGCCGCTTCCGGCAGAAGACGGGAATGACTCCCGGGCAATATGCCCGGTCGCAGCAGCGCCGGATTACGGTCACGGACTGGACCGGACATTCGGTGGACATCCCGGAGCGTCCGAAGCGTGTTGTCTACCACGGGGAGACACTGGGCGATGTGCTGGCGCTGGGGGTGAAGCCTGTCGGCGGCGACGAGGCGTTTGCCCGGGGCAGCGTCTATAGCCACCGGGTCAAGCGCTTAGCCAATGTCGGATTTCCGCTGGACCCGCAGCTGACCCGGTCCATCCGGCCTGACCTGATTATCCTCGCAAGCCCGGATGAACAGATCTACCGGGGTGTATCCGGCATCGCCCCAACACTCACCTTCGACTCCTTCGCACCGCTGGAGCAGCGGCTGCGGATTCTTGGAGAGTGGCTCGGGAAGCAGCGCGAAGCTGAGGTCTGGCTGCAAGCCTATCATGCCAAGAACGCAGCCATGTGGCAGCATCTGTACGCCGGGGGACTCTTGAAGGGTGAAACAGCTTCGGCGCTGTTCTATGACCATGGCAACCATCTATACGCCATGGGAATGACCGGCTTGTCCACGGCCTTGTATGCCCCTGGCGGCCTGCAGCCGACAGCGGAGATCAAGGACATTCTGGACAAGGATCTGGGGTTCCGCGAAGTGGACCCGGCGATGCTGCACAGCTACGCAGGGGACCGTGTCTTCATGCTGATTCCAGAGCGGGAGGACTCCCGGGAGGCCATGGAGCAGCTGCTCCAGACGGAGCTCTGGAGCAGTCTGCCTGCCGTGGAGCAGGGCCATGCCTATATGCTGGATGGAGCCAAATGGAATTCCGGCGATGCGCTGACCCGGGAGCGGCTGCTGACGCTGCTGCCCAGACTGCTGGGCCTCTAACAGGGCTTGAGAAGCGCACGGATGGCTTGGAGCCGCTCCGGGTCAATAGGCTTTAGCGGATCGCCCTCCTCCCGGACCGCCGATCCGAAGTGTACCCGGCGGACTCCGGTCCTTGTAACGAAATCCTTCAGATCTGCGGCGTTCAGACCGCTGCCTGCCAGGATGGAGAGCGAAGAACCGGCAGACAGCCGTTCCAATACGGCGAGCCTTACCATACCGCCGGGTGTATTGGCCGCAGCAGTCCCGCCGGAGGTCAGGATATCGGTAATCTGCGGATACCGCTTCAAGACCTCAAGGGCTTCAAGCTGGTCCTGCACCTCGTCGAACGCACGGTGGAAGGTAACCTCCATCCCCCCTGCCCGCTCCAGCAGCCGATTCAGCAGTTCTTCATCTATTGTCCGGTCCTGGCGGAGCATGCCCATAACCAAAGACAGTCCGCCTACCCCGGCTATATGCCGGATATCGCGCAGCATGGTCTCCACATCGGATGTATCATACACGAAGGAGCGGGCGTGCGGCCTGACCATCACTCTCACAGGAATACTGACCTTCTCCCGGACCGCTTCGATCAGTCCCAGACTGGGCGTTAATCCGCCCTCCCGGATACCCGTGACCAGTTCAATCCGGTCAGCACCATAACGCTCCGCTATGACCGCATCATTTACTGTAGTTGCTATAACCTCTAACAGCATAAATTGCTACACTCCCCTTCTTAGTCGTAATCCTTATAAACCGCTCTACCCTTAGTATAAAGATAAACATTGTAAATAGCAGGAAGATTCCTGACTATGTCAGTACTAGACCTGCGACCAGGATTTTTCCCGCCTTTTGGAGAGTGTGTTCTCTGGATGAAGCCTCTATACTGAAGAAGTTGAAATTTGGAAATCCGGAATGGAGCGCCCTGAATGATAAGACAAAGTATACACGCGTGGAAAATGCTGATCCTCTCTCTGCCCAAAGGAATCATCGCCTTCGTAATTGCTGTTACAGGTCTATGTGCAAGCCTGCCCTTGATTATTGTATGGGTGGGGCTGCCGCTGCTGGCCCTGACCTTGGCCTGGTGCCGCAGCATGATGTCCAGTGAACACAAAACAGTTGAAGCCTGGTCCAGCGGCAACAGCCGACGTGGAACAGGGCTGCCTGCTGCCGCAGATCATGCTCCCGCCTTCCGCTGGGAGGGGCTGCGGACATTAGGACACCAGCTCCGCGAGAGGGAGTCGTACCGGGGAATCCTGTACAGTCTCCTCCAGCTGCCCGCAGGTATTCTGGGGTTCACACTAGCACTGGTTCTGCCTGCGGTGGCCTTCAGTGCTCTTGTGTCACCTGTGGCCCAGCGAATCAGTTCATCGGTATTCTCCTATGATCTGAATATGCTGGACCCGGAGTTCTTCTTCTTCCTGTCCGGCACAACCTCAGATGAACGCTCGTGGATTCTATGCGGAACCGGATTTGTACTGCTGCTGATTCTGCCGCTGCTGCTTGTGGGTCTTGGACGTCTGTACGCGGCCTGGATCACCGCAGTTTCAGGAACACCTGTGAATTCCGCCAGTACCCCGCTTGAAGTCATACATACCTGATCTCTTCCCGCATATCTATTAATAGTTCACTTGCCAAAGCTTACGAAGCGGGTTGTGCCCGAAGTGATTGCAGGAAGGGCAGCCCGCACAACCTTGTGAGGAGGCGGTTCAGTGCTCATGATCCTGGTGTATCTGTTTGCTGTGCTTGGCGTGTCTCTCCTGCTGTTGGCTGCGGTTCTTCAGTACAGACTCTCCCGTCCCAGGGCTGCGGGCCATAGCGGGGCTACCCATGCCCTGTCCGCCTTCAGCCTGAAATTCCCCCAGCGGTTCATAACTCCAGACGAATCCCATCTGATTGCCCTGGATGAAGAAGGCCAGGCGCTCGCCATCGGGCTGCTGCATCCAGGGAAGCCGGAGCCGGCGACAGCCACCCTGTATACGTTCGATGCCATCCTTGGAGCAGAGATTGTCGAGAATGCCCTGACGCTCAGCAAGGTCAGCAAGACCAGCCGGATTACCACCAGTGCACCGAGAACAAGGGCAGGTACCGCCGTAAGCTATGAATTCACAGAGCCTGTCCAGGGCGGCAGTCCTGCCGAAGAGATCCGCGAGCTGACGCTCAGAATCTATTTTAGCAGCGCAGATACGCCTGTGGTATCCATTCCTTTTCTCCCGCCGCGCCTGCCGGCCCGCAAAACAGATCTTCAATATTCCGCAGCCTTCCTGGAGGCGCAGCAGGTACATGAGAGAATCCGCGACATCGTCTCTGCATAAGGGAAGCCTTAGCCTTCAGAACTCGCAATTACCGGACAACCGCTGTAAAATCCTCCAGAGCCCTCCCCTGTCTCAGCTTATCAATAATTGTAAGCAGGAAGCTCTCCGCGAGGCTGCCGGGTAATATGGCGTCCGCAGCTTCATCCAGTGTGAACCAGGCTGCGTGGTCCAGCTCGTCGCTCATGGCACTCAGGTCCTCCGTGTCAGCCACACTAATGTAATTGAGCATTAATGTATTAGACGGGGGGAAATACTGGCTGCGCATATATTCATAAGCAATCACCTCAAGCCCCGCTTCTTCCTTCACTTCACGGGTCAGGGCCGCTTCGGCGTTCTCTCCCTTATTCACATACCCGGCGAGCAGAATGTAATCCTTGCGCTTATACTGCTGGATGAGCAGGATTCTATCAAGTCCGCGGTTCAGTACGGCTGTACTCATCGCTGTGCTGAACACAGGGAATCTGAAGACGGCGCATGAATCACAGTAGGGTACCTCACCTTCTCCATTGCATTCCTTCATTACCAAGCGGCTTCCGCATTCCAGACAAAACTTCAAGCTTTATCGCTTCTTTCTGTAGGTAGTATAGTTGTTGTCTATTCTAAGCGATTGCTTCCGAACGTACCACGGTAAAATTCAAGAAACCCGTCCTTTATAGAACAGGGGACAGGGTTTCTTGACGTGATGTGGAATATACTATAAGGGGCCCGGACACTACGGGCTGCATTACATCATAGAGATGGAGGGAACTACTCGACATGAACATCATTAATTTCGCGCATCGCGGCGCATCCGCAGCCGCCCCGGAGAACACAATGGCGGCCTTCCGCAAGGGTCTGGAGCTTGGTGCAACCGGCATTGAGACCGACGTACAAATGACCAGTGACGGAGCAGTAGTAGTGATCCATGATGAGAGTCTTAACCGCACCACTTCAGGCAGCGGTTATGTGAAGGATAAGACGCTTCGTGAGGTGCTGGAGGTGGACGCAGGCTCCTGGTTCAGCCCTGAGTTCGCAGGAGAACGGATTCCGACACTGGACGAGCTGCTGGATCTGCTGCAGGGCCGGGAGACGATTCTGAATATAGAGCTGAAGAACGGGACCTTCCTCTATCCCGGTATGGAAGAGAAGGTCATCGCCGCTGTAAGGGAGCAGGGCATGAGTGAGCGGGTGGTGATCTCCAGCTTCAACCATTACTCCCTGGCGTACTGCAAGTCGCTGGCACCGGAGATCCGTACGGGTATTCTCTACGGAGAGGGGCTGTACCGTCCTTGGAATTACGCAGCTACATTGCAGGCAGATGCACTGCACGCCCATCATTCCTCGGTCCTGCCGGAGTTCGTGAATGCCGCAGCGGAGAAAGGCATTGTCTATCATCCGTGGACGGTTAATGATCCCGAGCGGATGCAGGCTCTTATCGATGCTGAGGTGGCGGGGATCATTACCGATCATCCGGATGTTCTGGCCGGACTGCTGGCTGCCAGAGGCGTCTGACTGTTATAACACGGCTGTGCTGTCCCATAGGATGGCGCAGCCGCTATTGTCAAAAAAGCCCCACAAAGTGGGGCTTTAGACGAAATATTTATTGTGCCCTTGAGCTGCTGACCAGCTTCACGGAAGGAATACGGCTCTCCTGCTTGTATACGGCATAACGCCCGCTTCCCAGCTGCTTGGCACTGTACATAGCCGAATCCGCCTCTTGAAGCAGCTGCTTCGGGTCAATCCGGCCCTGGCTAATCGTCACGCCTACACTGGCGGACACGAATAATTCATGGCTCTCCAGCTTATAGGTCCGGGTGATGCGCTCCAGAACCTTAAGGGCAAGCTGCTCTGACTCCTTACGGCTGCAGCGTTTGGCGATAATGACGAATTCATCTCCGCCCACCCGGAAAATATGCCGCTTGCCTTTGCAGGTAAATTGCTGCAGGCTGGTTCCTACAGCCTCCAGTAAAAGATCCCCTGTATGATGGCCGAGGGTATCGTTAATCGATTTGAACCGGTTCAGGTCCAGATATAATACCGACAGCTGCTCGCTCAATTTGCAGTGATCCCAGAAATGATCCATTCCGTTCTTGTTCAGCAGGCCGGTCAGCGTATCCCGGTATGCCAACTCCTTGAGCTGGTCACGCTCTCCAAGGATCATGCGGATCCGCAGGAACAGATACAGAATACCGGCAAGTGTCAGCATGTACAGGAACAAAGAGATCAGCAGGCTTCTGCCTTCTGTAGTGAAGCCGGTTATGGCTCTTCTGCCCAGCAGATGCATGCCGCCAAGCCCGGCACTGATTACCAGCACCACAAGACTCGAGCGGACCGCCCGGGTTCTTTGCGGTTGTCTGGAGAAATCCTTTGTCAATCTGAGCGTGCTATATACGGTCAGGACCCCTATAAGTATGGATAGAATCGTCAGCATATAATTGCGGGCCTCTTCCACTAGTCTTACGCCCTCCTTCAGCCTATCAATGAATTTATGGTTTTATCGCTTTTAAGCGCTACTGTACAGGATCCGACTGAACATATTCTGAACAACTCCGGCAGGGGATGCTGGACATTAATACCCCCACCGGATCAGCACTAAGCATATTATCGGCAGGACCGGCGCTTTATTGTAATGAAATGCTCGGAAATATCCCGTCCTATCCGTCCATATGCTCCGCGCTGTTGTACAATTCACAGCTCCAGCTGTCATTCTCATTGACCAGGCAGGTGATAGAGGTGTTCTTCAGCAGCACGCTCACATCCAGGGAAGGCACAAGTCCGGCCAGCGTACTCCGCAGAATAGCCCCGTGGCTGACGACCAGCACATTGCTGCCGGGATGGCGGGCAGCAAGCTCTTCAATCGCCCGGACTCCCCGCTCGCGGGCCAGCTCCTGGCTCTCCAGCTTCAGATCCATCGTCTTCCACTGGCTGCCGAAGCGCTCGATCCGCTCGCTCTCTGTGGTTCCTTCAATCAATCCGCCGTTCATCTCCCGGATGTCCGGAAGGAGACCGGCCAGCGGGATGCCCAGCCTCCCGGCGATAGTCTCCGCCGTCTGTCTGGCCCGCAGCAGGTCGCTTGAATAGATATAATCCCACGCTTCGCCGCTAAGCCGCTCCGCAAGCACGCCGGCCTGCCGGAAGCCTTCCTCGTCCAGAGGATTATCCGTGTGGCCCTGGACCCGGCCCTCCTGATTCCAGCGAGTGCTGCCGTGCCGGATTAAGCCTATTCTTGTCATGATCGCTACCACCCTTATATGCAGATATTCTAATGTGTTCCCATTATAAACTAACCCGCTGCTGGATGCATGCTCCATTGACGGTAACGGAAGACGATTATATGATGGTAGCTCAAGTGCTGCATTCTGGGGCCTGTTCCAGAATCATCCTAACCTGCAGATCAACCTGCTATAAGCAAAGGAGATTTTGTGTATCATGAAAAAAATGCTCACCCTCTTTACCGCCTTCTGTCTGCTGGCTGTCCTTCTTCCAGCACTGCAATCCGGTGCCGCTGCGGCGCCGCAGGCCAAGCTTGCCGTATATGTGGACAAGGAGAATCACTCCTTCATCCCGGTCCGCTTCCTGAACGGCTTCGCCGGTATCCAGTCTGTGCTTACCGCTTCCGGCGGCCAGATTGAGATATCACGCGGCGAGAATTCCATTAGCTTCACTCCAGGCAAGCCCGGGGCTTCCGTCAACGGCAAGCCCGTTACCGCAAGTGTGCGGCCTTTCAGTGAGAACGGGACCACCTATGTCCCCTTGTCTCTTGTAAGCCAGACACTTGGCATACAGCTCCAGTGGAACAAGGAGGCCGGTTCGCTTACGCTGACAAGCGGGGCTGAAACAGGCACCGCTGAGACAGCCACCCTGCCTGTACAGAACGGCAGCCTGATCAAGAGCGGATCGCCCGCTGTAGTCAGCGGACATCATACCTACAAGGTCGGCGGCCGCTCCTTCAGCGTCCAGACGGTCACAGTCTCCCTGCTGCATCCTTCGGTGAAGCTGGATGCTGTTCTGGCCGGGAATACCGTCGGCAAGACAGAAGCTCTTGCCAGCATCGCCAAGCGCAGCAATGCCGCCGCCGCGATCAACGGCACATTCTTCGCCGCCTATACTGACGGCGCCTTCAAGGTTCCTTACGGCTACATCATCAGCGGCGGGAAGATGCTGAAGAACAGCTCCGGAGATAAACGGGCTGTCTTCGCTTACGACAGTAATATGCTGTCTGAGCTGATTCCGGGCAGTGAATTCAAGGCACGCTTCGATTCCGGTTCCGTTCTCGGCGCACTCCAGGCGGGACCACGGCTGTTGGTCAACGGGAAAGTCGCGCTGAATGTGGCGGCCGAAGGCTTCCGGGACCCCAAAATCCTGACTGGCGGTGGCGCCCGCAGCGCATTGGGCATCACCCGCGATCATAAGCTGATTCTGCTGACCTCCGGCGGGGCAACCATCCCCCAGCTGGCGGAAATTATGAAGCAGGCCGGAGCCTACCAGGCGATGAACCTGGATGGCGGTGCCTCCAGCGGCCTGTACTACAATGGCAAGTATCTGACGACTCCGGGACGCCTGATCAGCAACGCTCTGGTCGTACAGACTAAATAATGCACCAAGCTTAGAGTGTAAATCTTAAGTGTGTTGATGAAACTGCCTTTATGGAATGCTGAGAAGCGGCCATTCCTATGGGCAGTTTCTTTTTTTGATTCCAGCGGCTCCTCAAGCGGGCTCAGTTCAGTCTGTAATCAGGCAGAATAAGGAATACGCCTACGGGGGATAATACACCAACACATCCAGATTTCAGCAGAAGGGAGCCCCCGAGATGCCTCAAGAGCCGAAGAAGAGCCGCCAGACTACCAAAGATCCTGTAGAAACCTCCGTGCCTGCACCGCTTCCGCTGAAGCTCTCCCTTGAGGATAATTTACAGGAGTTCAGCCGCCGGATCGGCAGCAGCTCGGATATTGTCATCCGCCATTATAAGAGTGAAGCCAAGCCTCCACTTACCCTTGCCTTCATTTATATTGACGGTCTGGTCAACGCAGATACGGTCAACCAGGCGGTGCTCCAGTCTTTAATGGAGAACAGCACGCTGAACGGAGATAGCATTACCACAGAAGCTGCCTTCAACCTAATCAAGGAGCACATTCTGCCGGTTGGGGGAGTGAAGGAGGCCCGGACCCTGGAGGTGCTGCTGCCCCTGCTTTTTGACGGCTATACCCTGATTCTGTTCGAGGGGCTTCAGGTCGCACTGGCCGCCGACACCTCCGGCTGGGAGAAAAGAAGCATTAATGAGCCGACCTCCCAGGGGGTTATCCGCGGGCCCAAGGAAGGCTTCACCGAGAGCCTGCGCACCGGAACCGCCATGCTGCGCCGCCGCCTGAAAACCGCTGATCTGCGGATTGAGGAATATACCATCGGACAGCGTACAGGGACCGGAATTGCCCTCGTCTATCTGAAGGGCCTTGCCAGTGAACAGGTGCTGACCGAAATCCGCCGCCGGCTGAACGCCATCAATACCGACGCCATTCTGGAGAGCAATTATATTGAAGAATTCATACAGGACGGCGGACTGACGCCTTTTCCCACCATTCAGAATACCGAACGTCCCGACGCCATGGCCGGGGGCATTCTGGAAGGCCAGGTGGGGATTGTCATTGACGGCACCCCCTTTGCCCTGCTGGCCCCGTCCACCTTCTTCAACTTTTTTCAATCCAGCGAGGATTACTACCAGCGGTATGATATTTCCTCCTTTCTGCGGCTGATCCGCTACGGTGCGTTCTTCGTCTCTATGCTGCTGCCTGCACTTTATATTGCCGTTACTACCTTTCACCAGGAGATGCTGCCGACCACGCTGCTGATCAGTCTGGCTGCCCAGCGGGAAGGCGTTCCGCTCCCCGCCTTCGCAGAGGCACTGCTGATGGAGCTGACCTTCGACGTCCTGCGTGAAGCGGGGGTACGTATGCCGCGGACCATCGGACCGGCTATCTCTATCGTCGGTGCGCTGGTGCTGGGGCAGGCTGCCGTTCAGGCCGGGCTGGTCTCGGCGGCGATGGTCATTGTGGTTTCTTTTACCGCCATCTCGAACTTCGTGATTCCGTCACTGGCCATCGCCAACTCCATCCGGCTGATCCGCTTCGTGATGATGTTCATCGCTGCCTCGCTCGGCCTGTTCGGCATTATGTCCTTCCTGATGGTGCTGCTGATTCATATGGCAGGCCTGCGCTCCTTCGGAGTTCCCTATCTGTCTCCGGTAGCGCCGATGATTCCGCGTTATCTGAAGGATATCTTCATCCGCGTTCCGCTATGGGGCATGAATATGCGTCCCAAGACCAATCTGGGCAAGGAGACCCGCAGACAATCACCGCACCAGAAGCCGCAGCCGGCTGAAGACGCAGCCAAGCCATCACCGGCACAGCCTAAGCCGCAGGGAGAGGGTCCAGCATGAATGGAAAAATTGGCACCACGCAAGCCGTCCTGCTTGTCGTCAATACCATACTGCCGACAGCTACCGTCGTGCTTCCTATCATTATCAGCACCTATACTGAGCAAGACGCTCCGCTCGCCATTATTCTGTCTACCCTGGCGGGTCTGCTTATTGCCTGGATTGTCGGAACTGTGATTCAGAACAGCAACGGCGCTCCTTTTCTGGACTGGGTCGGGGAGAAAAGCTCTCCGGTAGTGTCCGTGATCCTCGGTCTGCTGATGCTCCAGTTCTACCTGGACACCACGGCAACTATTCTGCGTGAATTCGTTAATTTCCTTAAAGACAACGTCCTGATCAACACCCCGATCACGGTGCTCGTCATTCTGATTCTCTTCATCACCATCTATATGGTAAGGCAGGGCATTGAAGCTATCGCCAGAGTGAACAGTCTGGTGATTCTGCTCTATCTGTTCTTCGTACCGCTGTATCTGCTAGGGCTGTACAGCGACCTGAATGTGCATCATTTGCTGCCCATGTTCGACCATAGTCTGGCTGAGATCACCCTGGCGAGCCTGACACCGACAGCATGGATGTCTGAAGTGGCGGTACTGCTGTTCCTTGCCCCTTATCTGCAATATCCTCAGCGGGCCAAGATTATCGGCTGGACAGGCCTGCTGTTCGTTGCAATCCTGATGATGTTGATTCTGATCACCGCCCTGATGGTATTCGGCCCGGAATTCATTAAGCTGAGTGCCTACCCCGGCTTCGCTACCATCAGCATCCTCCGGGTCGGCCGGTTCATAGAGAAGCTGGATATTCTCTTCATCTCTTACTGGGTGCTGTCGATCTATCTGAAATTTGCCATCTTCCTGTTCGTGACAGTGGAGTGCTTCAAGCAGACGTTCCGGGTCAGCAGCAGCCGGCCCTTCATTGGAGCTCTAGGTCTGATTATTGCCCTGGAATGCCTGTTCTCCTGGCAAAGCTCAGCCAAGCTGAACAACTACAATCAGGAAGGGCGGTTCGTGGTCTTCTTCCTGTTCAACGTCCTGGTGCCGCTGGGCGCGGTACTGCTGAACAGGTTGCACAAGGCCCGGTCTAAACGGAAGGGGCTGGAGACATGATGAACAAACCGGGCACCCTGCTGCGCCTCCTGCTCTGCCTCCCGCTTCTATCCGTTCTGCTCTCCGGCTGCTGGGATGACCGGGAGCTTAACGAGCTGGGCATTACCTCCGGCTCCGCCTACGACTGGGAGGATAATCAATGGAAGGCGACTTATCAGGTCATTAACCCCTCCTCAGGCGCCAGCGGGATGGGTGGCAGCGGAGGAGGCAGCACCAGCTCGCCGCCCTTCCTCACCTTCACAGTCAAGGGGCGGACGATCATGGAAGCCATTGAACGAACGAATCTGACCAGTACGCGGGAGATGTTCTTCTCCCACTCCAGAATCACCGTCATCGGCGAGAGCCTGGCCAGACACGGGATCAATCAGCTGATTGATATGTTCCTGCGCAAGCAGGATGCCAGAGAAACGGTCTTTGTGTTCATCTCCCAAGGAGATGCCGGGATGATTCTGGATCAGCTGATGCAGATGACCAAAAATCAGGGCGCCGGCATCCAGCTTATGATCGAACAGGAATCAAGGCTCTTGTCCTACTATCCGGGAATTCGGCTGTATGAGCTGGCGATGGCGCTGTCCTCCGAGTCCAAAAGCGCGGTGTTGCCGGAGATACTGCTGACCGGCTCCCGAACGATGGATGAGACCAGTGAGACCGCAGTTACCGACCTGCCCTCGCGGCTGGCGCTGGGAAGGCTGGGCGTCATTAAGGGGGATACGTTCGCGGGCTGGCTCAGCCAGAAGCAGGCGTTTGGGCTTTCTTTTCTGACCGATAACATTGATTCTGCCACCATCGCCTTCCCCTCGCGGCCGGCAACAAGCGACAAGCTGGATGCTTCCTTCATCCTGCAGAATTCGGCCACCACCGTCCACCCGGTCTGGGACAAGGATCATTATGTGATGGAGGTTAACGTCAAGGGCAGCGGTGTGCTGACGGAGCTTGGCAGTGTCATGGATCTGAACGACCGCAAGGCGATCAGTGAAATGGAGACCTCGCTGGAGCAACGGGTGCTGGAGCTAATGAATAACGCCTGGGCGGAGGTCAAGCGGCTGGGGGCAGACGTCACCGGATTTGCTGTGAGAGTACACCGGAGCGATCCGAAGCGCTGGAAGCAGATTGAGAAGGAGAAGAGCTGGGACAGCATCTTTCAGGAGATTGAGCTCCGCCCGCAGGTCTCCATCGAGATAGAACGGACCGGACTCAGTAATAAATCATTCAAGTCTGTCCAGCAGAAGTAAGGGAGCATATCTATGAAAATAGCTATTACTCTTCTACTCTATGCGCTTGCCTATGGTTGGGGGTGGACGAAGCTACGCGGAGAAGAACGCCGCCGGCGACGGCTCTTACTTGGCTGCATTATGGGGTACGGGGCGTATCTTAATCTATGCGGAATTACCAATACCCCTCATGTATCGCTGGGCAGCCTGTATACGGCGTTCTTCCAGCCTGTCGGCAGAGCCATTATCTATTGGTTAGGAGGCTAAAGATGCAATCATGGTGAACAAAGAACAGGTCTCTTCCCTGCAGATTGCGTTCATGATTATGCTGTTTGAAATCGGCAGCACGCCGCTGTTCCTGCTTGGGGGCACCGCTAAGCAGGATTCCTGGCTGGCGATGTGTGCAGGTTCAGCGGCGGGCTTCGCCCTTCTCCTGGTGCTGATGTGGATTCAGCACCGGTCTCCGGGCACGGACCTGATCGGAATGCTTAAAGCTCATTTCGGCACAGCTCCAGGGGCGTTCATCGGCGCGGTCTACAGCCTGTATTTCGCCTATCAGTCCATGCGCAATGTCCGCGACCTCGGCGAGCTGACGGCGATGACCATGCTGCCGAGAACCCCAATGGCCATTACGATGCTGGTGTTCGTGCTGCTGGCCCTATATGCGATCTGGAAGGGGGCGGAGGTTGTCTTCAGGCTGCCTGAGGTACTGCTGCCGGTCATGCTGTTCTTCTATTTCCTGCTTGTTGTGATGCTTAGCATCATGGGGGCGATTGATCTCAGCCGTCTGGCGCCGGTGATGGAGGGCGGGCTGAGGCCGGTTCTGCAAGCGGCACTGCCGGAGATCGTCTCATTTCCCTTCGGGCAGATGATTGTCTTTCTGATGCTGTGGACGCTATGGGAGAAGCCCGGTGTGCCTGTAAAATACACAGTGAACGCCTATCTGCTCATCAGCGCATTCCTGATTTTCATGAACGCGCTGAATGTGGCCGTCCTCGGCCCGGCGATAGCGGGAGTGAGCCAGCTGCCTTTTCTCAAAACCGTCCGGGTACTGTCCAATCTCAAATTTGTCGAGCGGCTTGATATTCTGGTCACGATCCAGCTCTTCCTGGGGCTGCTGATCAAGATGATGCTCTTCTACTTCTGTTCCGTAAAAGCTCTTGCAGAGCTGACCGGCAAACCGGCCAAATGGTGGGTCTTCCCTGTGGGGGCAGTCATCTACGGCTCCTCATTCCTGGAACGGGATTACACCCAGCATATCGCCGTCGGCCTGGGGCCGAGTCTGAAGCTTGACCCGCTCTTCCAGGTTGCCATTCCGCTGCTGCTGGCCCTGTCGATCTGGGTGCGGGGCCGGTTACAGCGTTCAGCTTGAAGCAGAGTGCTCCGGCTGCTGGTCGAACTTCAGATTCTGCGGCCCGGACGGAAGGTTCTCCGCACCTGTAGAGCCATCCGTTACGGGAACATCCTTGCCTACTTCCTCGAATTCACATTCCCCCAGCCATACCTGTCCGCTTCCGCTCAGCAGAATTCCGATATTGATCACATCGGCTTCTGACGGAATATCCATGACGCAGGCATAGTGGTTCCATTCTGTGGTTCCTTGTATGCTCCGGTTCTGCATGTTGTCAAATGCCAGCATATTCTGCTGATGATCATCCACCCTCATCCACAGGCCGCTCCAGCCGGTGACATCCTCCGTTCTAACGAACCCGGAGAAGCGCATCCGTCTCCCCCGATACTCTCTTGCCTGAAACTGCTGCATCAAGGTTCCAAAACCATTGTCGTCCTGCGCAGCCTCTTCTTTGGAGTGAAGATGCATCGAGGGACTTGTCTTATAGCAGACGCGGGGATCAATCTCGACCTTATATTTCTCCTGGTGGGTACCTGTAATATACCAGCCTGTAATCTCTGACATTGTAAATACCTCTCTTTCTTGAATCAATAGTCTCACCTGCGATCTGTACTGAGCAGGCGGCAAATCATAAATTTCCTTGAAAGCTCTTGTAAAAGCCTCCTGGCTCTCAAAGCCGCACTGCAGCGCAATCTCAAGAATACGTGTCTCGGAGTACAGCAGAAGATTGGCTGCTTGGCTGAGACGGCGGGCCCGGATATATTCATGGACATTTTTATTCACATATTTACGAAAAATCCGGTGAAAATGATATTTGGATAACCCCGCTGCCTTAGCCACCTTCTCCAAATCCAAATCCTCTTCCAAATGCTGCTCAATAAATTCGATGCTCTTGTGAATCAACTGATAGTGCATGACTCTCACCCCCTCCACAACTCAAAGTATATAGCAGACACCGGAAATACTTTTGATAAATCTTGCTGTATCCATCTTTCCCTAGGGAAACATTATTGTTGCAAGGACAAATTTATTTACGTATACTAATCTTGTGGCAGGATGCAATATTCTGTGCCGTGCACAATATACTATACAAGTGCATATTTCATACTTAAGGATAACTATAACTATTCATTCATTATTCATACGAAAGTGGGAGAGCTTATGGCCGGAGCCGTAATTCCATTGTCTGAAGCTACGAACGGCAGCACGCTGCGGATCAGCGGCATCGAGGTCCAGGGTGTGCTGCGGAGAAGACTGCTTGATCTCGGATTTGTTGCCGGGAACCGCGTAGAAGTGCTGCGGCGCAGCCCGCTTGGAGACCCTACGGCTTACCGGATCAGCAATACGACCATTGCCCTGCGGCGGGAAGAGAGTTCCCTCATTTATGGCGAACTGATTGGAGGCGGAGAAGGATGAGTGAGTATACCGTCGCTTTTGCCGGCAACCCCAATACAGGCAAGAGCACGCTGTTCAACCTGTTGACCGGCATGCGCCAGCATACCGGCAACTGGGCCGGCAAAACCGTAGTCACCGCCGAAGGGCGGTTCACCCACAAGGAGCATACTTACCGGGCCGTTGACCTTCCCGGCACCTATTCGCTCTACTCCAATTCCGCCGATGAAGAGGCGGCCCGGGACTATATTATTTTCGAGGAGCCGGATGTCACGCTGGTGGTTCTGGATGCAACGTCGCTTGAGCGCAACCTCAATCTGGCCCTGCAGGTGCTGGAGATAACGGGACGCGCCGTAGTCTGCATCAATCTGATTGATGAAGCCAAGCGGCTGGGCATTGATATTAATCTGAAGCGGATTGCGGAGCGGCTCGGGGTGCCTGTCACGGCCATTTCGGCCCGCAACGGGATCGGTATTGAAGCGCTGCTGGATCAGATCGCACGCGTAGCGACCGGTGAATTCAAGGCAGAGCCGCTGAAGATCACCTACAACGAGGAGATTGAGCAAGGCATTGCCGAGCTGATCCCGATGGTAGAGCAGACAGTCGGTGCCAGATATCCGGCACGCTGGATTGCCCTGCGCCTGCTGGACGGTGACCATAGCCTGCTGGCTTCCCTCAAAGCCCATATGAGACGCAAGGGTACATCTGTAGCGAAGGAGGTGGCCCGCCATGGAGTCACCGCATGCCATTAACGGCCAGGACCCGCTCGATTCCCTGCTCGCTACTGCGAAGAAGCTGGCAGACAAAGGGGCGGTCCGCGACGAGATCGTCAGCGGAATCTACGGCGTATCGGCCGGAATCTGCAGCGATGCCGTTACTTATCACGACAAGAAGAAGCTGGGCAGCACCTACAAGCTGGATAATATCGTCACCTCGAAAATCTGGGGCTTCCCTATTATGCTCGCCGGTCTTGGTCTGGTATTCTGGATTACCATTGCCGGAGCCAACTATCCTTCCGGCTGGATTGCCTCCCTCTTCAGCTGGATCGAAGGCTATCTGACCGCGGGCTTCGAGGCTGTTCATGCCCCGGCCTGGCTGCACGGCGTCCTTGTGCTGGGACTGTATCGCGGAACCTCATGGGTCATCAGCGTCATGCTGCCGCCTATGATGATTTTTTTCCCGGTGTTCGCGCTGCTGGAGAATTTCGGCTATCTGCCCCGGGTGGCTTTTAATATGGACCGCTTGTTCAAGAAATCCGGGGGGCATGGCAAGCAGGCCTTAACGATGTCGATGGGCTTCGGCTGCAATGCTGCTGCTATTCTGTCCACCCGCATTATTGAATCGCCCCGTGAACGGATGCTGGCCATTCTGACCAACAACTTCGTCCCGTGCAACGGCCGCTGGCCTACACTTATTCTGCTCTCCTCCATGTTCATGGTCGGGGCGGCAACCACCGGGGCACTGCGCACCTTCGCGACTGCGCTGGTGTTGATGGGTATCGTGCTGATTGGAATTATCGTCACCCTGAGTGTATCGTGGATCATGTCCAAAACCGCGCTGCGCGGTGTGCCTACCCACTACACCCTGGAGCTGCCGCCTTACCGCCGCCCGCAGATCTGGAAGACCATTATCCGCTCCTCCAAGGAAAAATCCCTCAATGTGCTGACCCGCGCCATCATCGTGGCTGCTCCGGCAGGGATCATCACCTGGATTCTCGGCAATGTGTTTGTCGGCGGTGAGAGTGTGCTGAATCATATGGCGGCCTGGTTCGATCCGTTCGCGCAGCTGCTCGGCATGGACGGCTTCATTATTATGGCCTTCATCCTCGGCCTGCCCGCTAACGAGATTGTACTGCCTATCCTGCTGATGGGCTACATGTCCTCCGGGGCCATGGTCGATATCGAAGGTCTCGGCAGCATTAAGGACATCTTCCTGAGCCACGGCTGGACCTGGCTGACGGCGCTGAATATGATGCTCTTCTCCCTGCTCCACTATCCTTGCGGCACCACACTCGTGAACATCTACAAGGAGACCAAAAGCCTGAAGTGGGCCGTGCTCTCCGCCGTCATCCCGCTCGCTATCGCTATCGGCGTGACCTTCGCGGTAGCTTCGGCAGCCCGGCTGTTCGGCTGGGTGTGAGCGCAGGGGGCTGCGGGCGGCAGTAGGGCAGAAGCTTACGTCAAGTACCTGCTCCTTCAAGCAGAGCACTATTCTCCCGTCCGGGCGGATAGTGCTCTTTTGCGCTTTTGTGCGCGCGGCGGTTCATATCGTCGGGGGTGTGAGCGCGGGCCTGGGGCGCTTTCTTCGCGGTAAGCCCTGGCACGCCTGCCACATTCTCTGTAGCCCCCGATTGTGATCGGTTTTTCGATTATATTCCGCTCATTCGCCTCCGCCACGCCCAATGTGATCGGTTTTTCGATTACATTCCGCCCACGCGCCTCCGCTACGCCCAATGTGATCGGTTTTTCGATTACATCCCGCCCACGCGCCTCTGCCATGCCCAATGTGATCGGTTTTTCGATTACATTCTGGTCCACGCGTCTCCACGCTGGCACATTGCGATTGTGTTCGGTTTTTCGACTATATTTGGTCCACGGGCCCTGCGCTGGCATATTGTATGCTGTTTTTCGCCTATATTTGGTCCACTCGCCTCCCGCACTGCCCATTGTGTTCGGTTTTTCGACTACATTCCGCCCACGTGCCTCTGCCACGCCCAATGTGATCGGTTTTTCGACTACATTCCGCCCACGTGCCTCTGCCACGCCCAATGTGATCGGTTTTTCGACTATATTTGGTCCGCACACCCCCGTGGTTACAGGAGTTAACGGGCAAATAGGGACACTTGTTCCTCTGCTATTTGACTCTCCCTCTCCCTACATGTTAGGGTGATTTGGAAGCTATTATTTTCCGGGAGGGATTGTTCATGACAGCAGTGAAGCTCAGTATTGATTACGATGGATTTGAGGAAGGCAAACGGATAGAAACGGAGATTGAACGCTTAAGCGAAAGTCCTGAAGCCGCCGGGCTGACCAGCCTTACGATTGGCGACTGGGGACAAGCTTATGAGCAGAGTTCGGAGCATGTGGTTGAGGCTCTGGTGAAGCATAGTGCAAGCTTCCCGGCGCTGCGCAAGCTGTTCATCGGGGACATGAGCTATGAGGAATGTGAAATCTCGTGGATTAACCAGACCGATCTCTCGCCGCTGCTGCCCGCTTATCCTGAGCTGCAATCCCTGACTGCACAAGGCGGTACCGATCTGCGTCTGAGCCAACTGCAGCATGACAAGCTCGAAGAACTCATTATTATTACCGGCGGACTCAGTAAGGCCGTGCTGGCGGACATTGCCGCTTCTCGCCTGCCGAATCTGCGCAAGCTGGAATTATACCTTGGGGTGGACAATTACGGCTTCGACGGCGGGCTGGAGGACCTCCTGCCGCTGATCGAGCCCGGGAAATTCCCTAATCTAACTTATCTTGGACTCAAAAACAGTGAGATCCAGGACGAAATTGCCGCAGCCCTGGCGGATGCGCCGATTCTGGACCAGCTCCATACCCTGGACATGTCACTGGGAACGCTTAGCGATACCGGCGCAGAGGCGCTGCTCGCCAGCGAGCGGGTGAAGGGACTGAAGCTGCTCAACCTGAGCCATCACTACATGTCTGACGGGATGATGCTGCGCCTGAAGGACAGCGGATTGCCGGTGGATGTCAGCGACCAGCAGCAGGCCGATGACGATGATGACTGGCGCTATCCGTCGATCACAGAATAATGCAGCCCGCTGCACCGCTGATTGTCTTCTGCCAGCCCGGCGACCGGCGCTCAGCCGGTATCCAGCAGGCGCGCTCGCGTCTCGGGATGCCACCGGCGCTGCTGATTCCCTACGCCGGGCTGCTGGAGGGCCAGCCGCTGGCTGATCTGCTTACGCTGGCTGCGCAGCGGCAGATTCGGGACGGAGGCCCGGGGCAACCGCTGCTGGAACAGTGGGAATCCCTGCGCGACTACAGCAGCGGGCCCTCCGAGCGGGAGTCCGCTGGCGGCAGCTCCAGCGGGCATCCCACACAAGAGTCTGCTGGCGGCAGCTTCAGCGGGCATCCCACGCAAGAGTCCGCTGGCGGCAGCTTCAGCGGACATCCCACGCAAAAGTCCGCTGGCAGCAGCTTCAGCAGGCACGCTGCGCCGGAATCTGCAGCGTGCCCGCCACTGCTGCGGCTGGAGTCCCCCGGCGGCAGCTTCGCGCTGGAGCGGGCGCTTATCGCGCTGGGCGCACCGGATGCGCCGGACCCGGACGACTCGCTACACCCGTTCGGGCAGCAGCCGGACCTGAGGCCGCTCAGCTTCCAAGCGGCCTCCGCCCTGAAGGACCTGCCTGGCGTGCTGCATCACCCGTCCCAGTGGTTCCGCGGCTACTGCCGCCTGCTGGCGCGGCTCCGGCGTGAGGCCGGGCAGCTACTGCCCGCCCCCCGCTGGACCAACGATCCGGCGGAGATCGCAGCCATGACGGACAAGCGCCGGACCCAGCAGATTCTCGCCGAGTCCGGCGTGTCTGTTCCCCGGCCGCTTCGCGGCAGCGGCGGACAAGCCCCCGTGGACTACGCCTCCCTGCGCGAGCTGATGCTGTCGCAGCGGATGCACCGCGTGTTCATCAAGCTGGCCAGCGGCTCCGCCGCGTCCGGCGTGATCGCTTATCAGCTGAACCCGGCCACGGGAGCAGAGTCGGCAGTTACCACCATCGGGGTCGAGAGCTATATCACCCGGCCCCCGGTGTATTATAATTCCGGCAAGCTGCAGCGTTATACCGATTCTGCCCGCCTTGCCGGAATCATTAACTGGCTCTACCGCCACGGCGCCTATGCCGAGCAGTGGATTCCGAAGCCCGGCAAGGACGGACATTCCTTCGACATCCGTCAGCTGGTTGTCGCTGGTGAAGCCTGCCATGCAGTCGCTAGAGTCAGCACCACACCCATTACGAATCTGCATCTGCGCAGCCGGCGGATGACTCCGGCGGAGGCCGGGCTGAGCGAGGCACAGCAGGCAGAAGTACGCCGGACAGCGGAGGCTTCGCTGGCCGCTTTTCCAAATTGCTCGGTTGCGGGCATTGATGTGCTGGCGGGAAGCTCCGGGCGGATGTATACGGCAGATGTGAATCCTTTTGGCGACTTGTTGTACGATGTTGAATACCAAGGCTGCAGCACCTACGAATGGGAAATGAAGCAGCTGTCTTAGGAGGAATCCGGCCCCATGACCGATATGAACGCCATTGTCGGCACCCACGATATCTTAATGATCACACTCGATACTCTGCGCTACGATGCGGCTGTGCTGGAGGAGGCGAATTGCCCCAACCTGTGCGGCAGCGGCTCCTGGGAGCAGCGGCATACCCCCGGCAGCTTCACCTATGCGGCCCATCATGCCTTCTTCGGCGGCTTCCTGCCCACTCCGGCTAACACGAATAAGGCTGAGCATGTGCGGCTGTTCCACTCCAGGAATACCGGGCTGAAGACCCATCCCCATACCTGGCTGTTCGATACACCGGATATGGTGTCGGGGCTGGCAGCGGCGGGTTATCAGACGGTGTGTATAGGAGGCGTAATCTTTTTCAGTAAAAAAGTGCCCCTCGCCCGCGTCCTCCCCGGTTATTTCCAGCAGAGCTATTGGCGGATGACCTTCGGGGTCACGAACCCGCGCTCCACGGAGCATCAGGTGAATCACGCGCTCAAGCTGCTCGGCAACACCCCGCTGGACCAGCGGCTGTTCCTGTTCATGAATGTCTCGGCGATCCATGGCCCGAACCATATATTCCTGCCGGGTGCGCGCAAGGATTCAGTGGACAGCCAGCGGGCTGCGCTGCGTTATGCCGACGAAGAGCTTGGGCGTCTGTTCGATGCGTTCCGGGAGCGGGGTAATCCGGTGTTCTGTCTGGCTTTTTCCGATCACGGCACAGCTTACGGCGAAGACGGCTATCAGGGCCACCGGCTGGCGCATGACACGGTATGGAATGTTCCGTACCGGGAATTTATTTTATAAGCATTGAACTGAAATTCGATCCCGCACAAGGAAGGAGAACGTATGACGTCCATCCGGCAATCTCTGCATCACATGAACCAAGACGGACACCCTCCCTTCTCCGCTGGGGAGCTTCAGCAATGGACGGAGCAAATCACGGCCCATCCTTACCGCAATTATCTCTATTCCTATCCGCACAAAACCGCTTACCGCGAGTTCGCGTCCCCCCTTCCTTTAGAGGAGCTGTGGAGGGATGAGCCTGCGGAGAGCTTCTTCTTATATATGCATATTCCGTTCTGCGGCGCGCGCTGCGGCTTCTGCAATCTGTTCACGTTGCCTGATAAAAGAGCGAATGTGCACGCCGAATACGTTGACGCACTGGAGCGGCAGGCGAGGGAGTGGGCAGTCTTCACGGGACATAAGCCTTACGCGCGCTTCGCCATCGGCGGCGGAACGCCCAGTCTTCTTGCTCCTGCGCAGCTGAACCGGCTGTTCAGGATTGCAACGGATATCATGGGGGTTAATCTTAGAACCACCTCTATCTCCGTGGAGACCTCACCCGAAACGCTGACGGAGGAGAAGCTGACGATTCTGAAGGATCATACTGTGGACCGCGTCAGTATGGGCATCCAGAGCTTCGTAGCCGCCGAGTCGGCTGCGATCTACCGCCCGCAGGACCCCGAGGTGGTCTACCGTGCGTTGGAGCTGCTGGGGCAGTTTGATTTTCCCATTCTCAATCTGGATCTGATCTACGGACTCCCGGGGCAGACGGTGGCCTCCTGGCTCTATTCGCTGAACCAGGCGCTATTGCATGAACCGGAGGAAATCTTCCTCTATCCGCTCTACACCCGTGAGCATACGATTGTGAAGCCGGGCGACCTGGTGAACCAGCTGGATATCCGTCACGAATGCTATGAAGCGGCACGTGCAGTGCTGGCAGAGCGTGGCTATCGCCAATACTCGATGCGCCGGTTCGCCAAGGAGGATGCCGGGACCGGCAAGAATATTCTCGACTACAGCTGCCAGGAGGAAGGGATGGTCGGCCTCGGGTGCGGCGCGCGTTCCTATACCCGGAATGTTCATTATGCCTCCCGCTACGGCGTCAGCCGCAAGGCCACGGAGAGCATTATCGCGGATTATGTTGCAGCCGAGCGTTATGATACAGCCGATTATGGCATCGTGCTGAGCCTGGACGAGCAGAAACGGCGGTTCATTCTAAAAGCAATCCTGCACAGCGAAGGACTGACAATTGCGGACTATAACCAGCGGTTCGGGACTACCCTATGGGAGGATCACCCCGAGCTTGGCCTCTTGGTACAGAGCGGGTTCGCCACGGATGATGAGGGCATTCTGCGGCTGACTCCTGATGGGCTGGGCTACTCCGATTCCATCGGTGACTGGTTCATCTCCGGTGAGATCCGCGAGCAGATGAAGGAGTTCGTCCTGCCATGAAGGCAGTCCTCTACTACCGGGGTTCCCTCTCCTCCTGTAATTATGACTGCCCATACTGCCCCTTCGGCAAAACCAAAGACAGCGCCGCCACCCTCGCCAAAGACCGCGCAGGTCTTGAGACCTTCGTCCGCTGGGTGGCGGAGCAGGGGGCTGCAGGCCACCGCCTGTCTATTTTTTTCAATCCGTATGGCGAGGGCTTGACGCACCGCTGGTACCGGGATGCGCTGATCACGCTGTCCCATATGGAGCATGTGGACAAGGTCGCCATCCAGACCAATCTGTCTGCCCGGCTTGATTTCACCGCTGAACTGAACCCGGCCAAGGCCGCCTTCTGGGCAACCTATCATCCGGGTCAGGTCAGTGAGGAGCGGTTCCTGGCACAGTGTATGAGCGTATACCGCCGGGGAATTCCTTTTAGCGTAGGCAGTGTGGGGGTGCATAGTGCCTTCCCGGCTATCGCCTCGCTGCGTGCGGCCTTGCCGGAGGACGTGTATCTGTGGGTTAACGCCTACAAGGACAAGCGGGATTATTATACGGCGGAGGATATAAGCTTCCTGAGCGGGATAGACCCGCATTTCCAGATTAATGCCATGGACTACGACAGCCTCGGCGCCAGCTGTAATGCCGGCAGCAGCGTATTCTACGTGCAAGGCCCCGGCCTGGTGAAACGCTGCTACAAGGACCGTGCGGTCATCGGCAACCTCTATCGTGACGGACTGGAAGGGCTGGCGGCCCAGCGTAGCTGCCGCATGAAGGTCTGTGACTGTTATATCGGCTATATTCATATGCCGGAGCTTGGCCTGGAGCAGATCTACGGCTCCGGCCTGCTGGAGCGGATTCCTTACGGCGCAGGGAGGACAGAGTAATGACTACTGGTAAGCTACAGGCACACAAGACCTCTGCCGGGTTAACGATTTGGCTTACCGGTCTGTCGGGAGCGGGCAAGTCTACGCTTGCCGCGCTGCTGACAGACCGGCTCCGGGAGCAGGGGCAGGCGGTGGAATGGCTGGACGGCGATGAACTGCGGCGCAGCTTGGGCCGTGGACTCGGCTTCAGCCGTGAGGACCGGTTCGAGAACATCCGCAGAGCGGTCTACCTCGCCGGAATGCTGAACCGGCATGGCGTGATTACCGTGGTCTCGGTAATCAGTCCTTATGCTGAGATGCGCAGCTATGCCCGGCAGGAATTGCCGGGCTTCGTCGAGGTCTATGTGGACTGCCCGCTTCCCGTCTGTGAAGCAAGGGATGTCAAAGGGCTGTACGCCAAGGCCCGCTCCGGTGAGCTTCCGGCCTTCACCGGGATCTCAGACCCTTATGAAGCTCCGGCTGACCCGGAGTTGACGCTGCACACAGCGGAGCGTACACCGGAACAGTGCATGGAAGAGCTGATCAGCTGGCTCACAGAGCATCGGCTTTATCGGCTGTGATGGAATAGGAGCATACAGAATAAGGAGGGGCATTATGCCCCTCCTTTGTTTATTTAGCGTGTATCCGGGGAATTCAAGCGCACTAATGCACCTCATTCGCTCGTTTAGTGCGCATCTGGGGAATTCAGGGGCACTTGTGCCCCTCATTCGCTCATTTAGGCCGCATCCGGGTGAATTCAGGGGCACTTGTGCACCTCATTCACTCGTTTAGCGCGCATCTGCTGCATTCAGGGGCACTAATGCACCTCATTCGCTCGTTTAGCCAGCATCCGCTGCATTCAGGGGCACATTGGGACAAATTGTATGTGAAAAACCCAATACAATAGTGTAGGTAGTTCCGTCTTATAAATCCACTCCAGATTATTTGCGCGAGTTAGATTGGCGGCGCAGGAGAATCACTGCGGCGGCTCCAAGGACTACGATTCCGGCACCTGCTCCAGCGTAAATCAGCCAAGCTGCAGAGTTTGTTTCAGGCACGGCCGTTGGATTATTTTCAGTTGTTGAGTTATTTTCAGAAACTGGAGGGTTTGCTGAGGTTGGGTTGTTACCAGAGACCGCCCCTGGATCATCAGCGATCCCGGGCGGCTCCGTGGGCGAGCCCCCTGACATTCCGGCGCCAAGCTCATTCAGATCCTCCTGGGCACCAGAGAATAATGCGGTCCGGCTGCACAAGCTGACTGTAAGTTTAGTTGTCCCTCCCTCACCCGCTGCTTCCTCTCCGCCTGCATACACGATGTAGCGTTCCCCCTTGGTGAACTCGAACCCGCAGCTCGCCCCCGACAATGCCGTAGTGACAGTAACCTTCTCCCCCACTTCACCCTTCCAGCGGGAACCTACTTGAAAGGTTACTGACACCGGGTCCATACTGGACTGCATCGGCTTAACTTCCTCTTTAATCGAAACTACTGTTCCCTCAAAAACAGCTGCACTCTTCTCCATTGCTTCCAGCGGTGAAGGAGACACTACGCAAGAACAGGCATAGGTTACCTGCGGGCGTACAGTCAGCAGTGTCATGAAGACAATCAGCGCACAGAGAATCATCAGCCAGGCGCTCCGTATTTTCCTTCTCGTTACCATCAATATCACGCTCCTCATAACCCTCAGACGGAAATTTCCAGAGAAAGGTTACACACGCCCGCCATCTATTCCCCCGCCTCAATCTCCCGCGCAATGGCGGTAAGCCGCTGCATTCCCTCGCGCAGCAAGGCTTCACTGGCGAACGAGTAGCTGAGACGCAGCCAGGACTTCATCTCCCCCAGCGGATCGCAGAGCTCACCGGGAACGAAGGAGATGGACTGCTCCAGACAACGGGCCAGCAGCTTAGCTACCGGAATACTGTCCGGCAGCTTGACCCACAGATTAAGCCCGCCCTGCGGGGTGGTCCATTCCCAGCCGGTGGCCGCAAGCTCCTCCTCCATAATCTCCTTGTGCACCTGAAGGGCAATCCGCAGCTTGCCGAGATGCTGCTGTAAGCGCGGCGAGGTGTAATAATGCAGGAAAATCTTCTGGTTCAGCAGGGGCGTCCCGTTATCCGCCAAGGACTTGGCGGCGATCAGCCGCTCCATGAACGGATAACGGCAGGCCACCGCACAGATCCGTAGGCCGGGGGCCACATATTTGCTGAAGCTGCTGATATACATGACCCAGCCCTCTGTATCATAAGCGAAGAACGGCGGGGGCGGCTCCTCTAGGAAGTACATGTCACGGAACGGATCATCCTCCACGAGCAGGCAGCGGTAGCGCTCTGCAAGCTCCACCAGCAGCTTGCGCTGCTTCGCCGGAATCGTGTACCCCGTCGGGTTATGATGGGACGGGTTGATGTAGAACATCCGCGGCTTATTCTTACGCATCAGCTCCTCCACCGCCGCCAGATCATAGCCCTGCGGCGAGATATCCACAGCTACCAGTCGCGCCCCTGCCCGCCGAAAAATATCCAGCGCCACACTATACGTAGGCCGCTCCACCAGCACCGCATCCATCGGGCCGAGCATGATCCCGGCAATCAGATTGATGGCCTGTTGTGCACCTGAAGTAATCAGCAGCTCACGGGCCGACAGCTGGAGCTTATACCGCTCCTCGAAATGGCTGCTCAGCGTAACACGCAGCTCTTCATCCCCTTCCACGGAGGAGTAGGTGCCCATGACCTTCGGGTAGAGATCGAATACTTTTTTGACATAATCGGACAGGAACAGGTTCGGCAGCAGCCCCGGATCAATCAAGGCCTGAGAGAACTGGTACGTGACCGGCATCCGCTGAATATCCGACATCGGGCTCCTGACCATATACCCCGGTACTGCCGCCCCTTCGTCCACCGTAGGGTCCAGCCTGCTGCCCAGGGCCACATAATAACCGGATTTGTCTTTGACATACAGCTTGCCGCTCTCGGTCAGCGCACGGTAGGCCTTGAACACTGTCAGCCGGTGAACTCCCAGCTCCTCCGCCAGCAGCCGGATCGACGGCAGCTTATCACCGGCCTTCCACTCCCCGCGCTCCATCCGGTTCAGCATGAACTCATAGACTTGGCGGAATAAGGGATTATTCTGCTCGGCACCCGCTATTTTTTTCATCAACCTGCCGCCTTTCTGCAACATATACCGGGGTCGCCCCCGCTCCATCGCTCAATCTTCACTCGACACAGCTCCCTATGACGCTTGCTGACTTCTACACATCCGCGCACACCCAGCCGCTAACTTCTCTTTGCCCTATTGTACAGTATTCCCTCCCGCAACTGTTCTACTATCTCCAATCTGTTCTGTGCCTATGAGGCTATGATTAACTGAAATCTTGTAAGAGGGTGGCACATTACCACCGCAAAGGGGAACTGAACCATGATTCTGTTAGCTTATTCACTTGTCTGTCTGATCTTTGGCACTACCTTCCTGGCCATCAAAATCGGCGTAGACGCCGGAGCGCCGCCATTCTTCTCTGCGGGTCTGCGTTTTTTCACGGCGGGTGCGGTACTGTTCCTGTTCATGGTTCTGCGGGGCAAAGCCCGCTTCTCCCTGCTGCTGCGCAAGGAAATGCTGCTCACAGGAGCAGCCCTGACCTTCGGCACCTTCGCCGCGCTCTACTGGGCGGAACAATATGTATCCTCCGGGCTTGCTGCCGTATTGTCAGCCACCGGACCGATGATGATTCTGCTGATGCAGACGGCTGTTCTGCGGCAAAAAGCGCCTGCCTATTCGCTCATCGGCTGTATCATCGGGTTCACCGGAGTCCTGCTGCTGGTGCTGCCCAGCCTGGCGGCTGACGTCACTCCGCTCTGGCTGATCGGCTGTGTGGTGGTGCTGATGGGGGAACTCTGCTACGCGGCGGGGGCGATCTATTCCAAAAAAGTAATCACCACCTTCTCCGCCGAGTCCCCCGTGGCTCTGAACGCTGCCCAGATGATGTACGGCGGGGCGCTGCTGTTCATCATTTCCCTGTTCACAGAGCCGCTGCATCCGTCCTTCCTGTTGTCATTCAAGACCGCAGGTTCCCTGCTCTACCTGACTGTTGTCGGCTCCATGGTCGGACATACCCTGTTCTACTGGCTCGTCTCCAAGACGAATCCGGTTTTTCCATCCACCTGGCTGTATATCTCTCCGCCGATTGCCGTCGGGGTAGGCTTCCTGTTCTATAACGAGACCGTGACCTGGGTAACGCTGCTTGGCGTGTTCACGATTATATTGGGAACCATCCTTGTGAATGCCGGCGCACTGAAGCAGCTGTTCTCCAAGCCTAAACCGGTAATACCCGTTCTTCCAAAAGCAAGCGTTGAACCCCTGGTTCAGGAGTAACTAGCTGCGCTTCCCCCGAACACAAACAGCCTGCACCCTGACTTAAAGGGATGCAGGCTGTTCTGTTATTTTCACACACTTCACGCCAATGGGCGTCTACGGCTGCTCTTCTGAACTGAAATACAAATTCAGCGGCAATTCCTTATCGCTCTCGGAGCCATTGACCATTCTGTAGGTGATGAATAGCTTATTCTCACCCTCGCCGTGCGTCCAGCTCTTCTACTGCCCCTGTCAGCGGCTTCAACGGAAAGGTCATCCCGTCAATCGACTGTATGGATTGCTCCACTTTATCCTCCTCTGCATCATCCGCAGGCTTATAATGCTCCAGGAATGCACGTACCAGCTCTCTCGCATCCTCATACCCGCTGTCCGATCTGGGAAAAACCGTCCCGATCCGGTAACCGGTAATCTTACCGTTTGTGACATCTGCTGTCATCTGCTGGATGAATTCTTTTTGATTGACGGTCAGTTTTTCGTCCAGCATCAGTGTACCCAAGGTTGTATCGTACGCTTGAGCAGCATCCTTCATTCCCAGAGTAGTAAGCCCTTCTTCAAGCGGTTGCTTGAATACGGCCCGGTGCTTCTCTACCTGTGTGAACAGCTCGTTATATTGGGGTGTATCCTTGCTGCAGCCCGCTGTTAATAAGGAAAGAACCACTATTCCACAGATGAGCAAAAAGTATGATTGTCTCAAATGAACCTACCTCCTTCCAAGGATACCGCCGGTCGCCGCCCCGGATGCCATACCATGTTCATCCCAGCTTTATGATTCTACTGCATTTTTCAGTCACATATTGATCATGGGTAACGATTATAATCGTTTTCCCTTCGTCATTAAGCTCCTTTAGAATCCTCATAATCTCATTTCTATTCTCCGCATCCAACGAGCCTGTAGGTTCATCAGCTAATATCATTTCAGAAGGTTTTAATAGAATTCTTGCGATAGCAACCCTTTGCTGCTCTCCACCCGAAAGTTCATGTATTTTTTGTTTAAGTGAAATTTCTAGACCCATCCGCTCCAGTACAGCCAATTTCATTTTTCGTTTTTCTTTCTTTCCTACATTAGAATACATAAGTGGTATTTCCAAGTTATACTCAACGGTTTCATTATCAATTAATGCATAATTTTGAAACAGATACGAAATCTTTGTCCGGAGAAGCCTGTTTCTACGGAGGGGACCAATTCTCTGATCTTTCTCGTCAAACAATTTGATCCTGCCGCTATCAGGTTTTTCAAGTAACCCAAGGATATTCAATAGGGTCGTCTTCCCCGAACCGCTTTTCCCCGTAATAGCTACCATCTCCCCTTTTGAGACGGTCATATTGATATTATCTATGACTTTATGATTATTATACTTTTTACATATATCAACAAGTTCACATATAGTATTCATATCTTTAATTCCCCCCCTTTAAAACTTTCACTTTGTTTTTCTTTTCTATGAGTAAAATCGCTACGGAAGAAGCTATAAAATCGAACAATAGCAGAATAGCTGCAACTATAAGCATTCTAGGCTCAATTCCTTTATCCATGACACCACAGATCACTATTTGGACTAACCATACGAGTGAGAATAAAATGGTGTATTCCTTATAAGTTTTGAAAAACCCTGTACCAAATAATCTTCGAACGATAAGCTTATGCTGGTTTTTGTTGAAATAAATTATAATATTCTGAGTTGAAAGCAATATGAACCCTGACACCAGTCCCACAATAGTAAGGAGGCTTTCCTTCATTGATTTTTGCTTTTGATAAATTTCCTCTAAAATATATTGATCAATCGTAACCAAGTATTTTAAATTATCATCCACTTTCAATTCTTTAAACTTTGGCTCCAGCGTTTTATACGTTAACAGCGGATCTCTGTTCATCAGCTTTATTTTTAACGGATCTCCCGGTCCCCGCCCTAATATGGAATCTCTGTCTGTGAGCACACTGTTGGACTCGGTTACAACCTCAATAATGGGATCAACTATCACATTGTTCTCAGAAGGAAATACTTTCGGATTAAAACTAAATATCCTTTGATTATTACTAATCCACTTGATGTCAATTTTTTGATTTTGGATCCGATCAGGAATCACCTTTTTGTAAAACTCCTGATCATTTCCCATATTATTTTTTCTCATTTGTAGAAAGAAACTTACAATCTCTTCTTCCTTGTCCCGATATTTTTCAGGCACCAACAACACCCAGTCGCTAATATCCTCAGAGATTTGCACAGCCTCATTATTGATATCAAAAACCGGAAACTCTTGCAGGTAGTTATTGTTTGCCTTTATAGAACGTATTCCTTTCCAATTCCTGTCTAAAAGAAGCTGATCCTCCTCATAACTTTGGGTTTCTATTAATATAGCCCCCATCTTATTCAGCAAGAAATAAAGCTCATCATGCGAAGTTAATTCAAATAAGGAATCCCTTCCAAATATTCTATCTCCGTCGTAGCCATTGTTTACCGGATAAAGTACTCCGTAGTCCTTACTATGCTCCCAATTTTTCAACTCATGCTGCTTATCATTAATAGATGTATATTCCGACCATGTTGAAAGTCCTATCAAGACCAAAAGGATGGAGCAACCAATCTTGATAAGCATATTTAACACAATGATAGGATTGGTGTATTTGTAATGTTTGATAATACTAATGACCTTAATCCTCATAATATACAAATGTGAAACTAGGGAAAGGATGATCAGTAGAAGAAAAACTTTAAGCTGGTTTGAAATCACTGTGTATATAAATATGTAAGATGTATTTTTTACTAAAAGGGCAAGAAGAAATGAAACGGTTACAGAAAATATAAACACAGAGGTTATAAGTTTTCCTACCAGCACAAACCATACACGAATATTTGATACGCCATGCATTTTCAATATTCCTATTCTTCTGGACTCATTGAATAAGTAATAGATAAGTAAAACTACTGCACATCCATAAATGGCATAGCTTAAATAGGTTAAAATGGTGATCCAGGGAAAGGTAACCAAGTGCATTTCATCACCATTTGAATCTTTTACAAAATCCTCAGCAGTAAAAATACTATCATTTTTGTTATAATACTTATTCGCCTTATCCACAAATAGGTTTATAAAATCATTAAAAGCTTTGTCGTCAGCTGCTTCTGCATAGTATGTTCCTTGAACAGGAAAAATCTCATAAGATGATTTTAACGGCTTTATGCTGATTCTGTTGTTATCTCCGAAATCTCTAATTTCACCAATCTGATGACTACCTTCTAAATGAACTGTGGATAAATAGAAATTAGTTTGTTTGGTGTCTGCTTGTGTTAGATATCTTCCCTGGGTAAGCTTAAAATGATTAAAAAGATCTGTGCTGGCTGTCAGCAATATATATTTAAAAATCTCTACTTCATCGTTTTCTTTATAATTAATACCGGCCCGTAAAATATTCACTTTGGAAGCTTCTGCTGCTGAAGCTAATATCGGGTAAACCTCCTCAGGGCTTGCAAGTCCGGGTAAATTCGGAATTACAAATTCCTTGCCCACGGTTTGTTCTATATTCTTAACCTTCTCAAATTCTTCATAATCCGTTCGAAGATATGCAGTATAATAAGAAAACAAAAATGCCGCTACTAGAAATAGTAAGGATATTTTTTTCAAGTTCAACAATCTCCTTATAAGAAAAAAGTGTGATACTCCACTTCAAAAGTGGAATATCACATCATTTTAATGATGACTTTTATCTAAATCCCAATTATTTTTTATAAACATCCCAGTATGCATATCCTGTGCTGCTTTTGTTACCATAGATCTCGGATTTAGCTGTGGTTTTTGCATATTTCCAACCACTTGTATGAGATTCACTTCCTAATTTGGTCGAAGCTTTATGCGACAACTCAGAATGGTCATATTGTGACCATACATGCTTTTGATTTCCAACTTTTTCAGTTCCGTAGTTCCAGGTTCCGCCACCCACACTTGTACTTGCAAACGGAGTAATCATTGCATTGGTTAATTTTACAGAACCGCTTGTTGCTCCATTTGCACTGGCAGCCATGGCTGGTGTTAACGATGTTAAGGTAAGTACTCCTACAATTGCTATTGAAGTTAATGTATGTTTTTTGAACATTTATGAACCTCTCCTTATTAATTATTGAGTTTACACAGATAAAGTTAGAATGTACTATGATACATAGGTTCTTAGATATCCACCCAATCCAAAACTTTCTCAGGGTCAAGATATGGGGGTATATAGGAGCCTTTTTTCCATATTCGGCGGTCTAATATTTTCCATGGTTCTTCTCACCTCCTTTCATTATCAATAAAACTAAATTATAAATAAAAGAAATGATATGTTATATCATTCCATTTTTTCCTTTCAACAAGCTTAACACACCAAATTTTGTTATTCAATACTTCGGTGTCTAATTATGGGCAAAAACATCATTTCATGTTATATCAGACAATAGCGAATTCCCAGGTTCAGTTACGATCCACATCACAAAACAAGGGCTTCCCTAAAGTCCGGCAGGACTTCGGGAAACCCTTGTCTTTCATCATTCTATGCCCATGCGTCACCCGCTGTTCATTCGCCGCTTAACGGGTGCGCCCGTGGTTTCTGAGCAGCTCGCTGTTATCGTTATCCTTCGCCTTCTCATCAACACGGCTGCCGGGCCGGGCTTCTTCCTGTCTGGCGGCTTCCTGGGCCTGCTGTTCCTCCCGATCGGCGAGCCTGCGTTCCGCGGTATGATCCGGGATCTTATCGATGCCGTTACGCGTGCCGGAATACAGATCTCCTGTCATTCCCGGCCGCTTCATATCCTCCACTGCGCTTCGCTCCGGGAGATCATGCTCCGTGGCTGAATTCATCGTGTCCAGCCCCGTATCATGTCTGCCTTCGAGACCTGAGCCATTGAACGCGGCATCCACCGCGTCTGTTACGGAGTCCCGAGGAGCATTCATTTCTGCAGCTGTTCCGGCAGTCCCCGCATCCCTCATATAGCGGTCAGCATTCGCCGAATTATGGTTGCGGAATACAGTGTATACGTCCTTTTCGCGGGAGATATCTGCATCCACCATGACCAAAATGCGGCCTTCGTCCACATAGTTGTCATAGCTCGCAGCTTCATCCTCCGGAATGCCTAATCCGATCAGCCCGCCGACCAGACCACCCGTTCCAGCCCCTACCGCAACGCCTGTTAAGGTGGCTGCAATCGGCCCCGCTGCGATAATCGGCCCGATGCCCGGAATCGCCAGGGCGCCGATGCCTGCCAGCAGTCCGGTCACACCACCAAGGATACCGCCGGTCGCCGCCCCGGAAGCCATACCCTCCGGCACCTTCGTCCCGGTCTCATCATTGATCGCTTCCACATCGCGTTTATTTCTCGCTATCACTGAGATATCCTCTGTCAGAAAGCCGTGCGCCTTCAAGTCTTCAATAGCCCGTGAAGCTTCATGCTCTGTATGGAACACACCTACAATTTTCTTATTCATAACGATTCCCTCCTGGTAGCTGATTTAGGTTGTTAATGGTTTGACTCTCGCTTTACTTTCACATCCCTTACTTAACCAAACCCTTCTCCGCGAAACTGGTAACTTTCGATCTTGAGCCGGGTTCCGCAAAAAAATTTATGAAACAGGAAATTGCCCGCCGGACACATTTTCCACAAATTCAGTGATTTGAAGTCAGCTTAGATTACACTGAATTCTCCAATTGATGACAGTTATTAAGCCTTTGGGAACAATGCTCCAATCTCCTTACAGCGCGGCCAAAAGAGACTATACTCCTCGTATAACAGGTAAACTACTCTTATAGAATCCAGGGGGAAACCGCGATGAATATGCGTCTGAAGGTACTTAAGAAGCATCTGCTCTTCTGCTGCAGTGAGCACTGCAATAACCAGGATGTCCTGGATGTCATGCAGGAATTCAAAGAGCAACTGGTGGAGCAAGGGATCAACAAGACGGTCAAAATCAACAAAACCAGCTGTCTCGGCCTATGCGGCAACGGCCCTTTTGTCATCGTGTATCCGGACGGGGTCTGGTATTACAATGTAACGACAGAGGATGTGGCCCGTATCGTGGAGGAGCATCTGGTGAACGGACAGCCGGTAGAAGAGCTGGTTATGCTCAAAATGGAAGCCTGATTCCCAGCAGCACCAGCCAGTCTGCCTTCAGCCTCATACTCTCAGTCCCTCCCCTCCCCGGGCTGGGACTATTTGCGGTTGTCCGGTCCTCCTCCTTCTGAGGTATACTAGAGGTATATGTTCATTAGGAGTGCCATCATCCTTTTAGGAAATGAGGCTGCAAGCATGACTGTATTCAAATATAACGCCCATCGCCCTCACCGGGCCAATCCTGACTTATATCTGCATTACTGGGGCCAGGAGCAGTGCGCACCCGGTCATTCATTCGGACCCGGAGTACGCAACCTGTACAAAGTCCACTTCATTCACGCCGGAACCGGCAAGGTAACCGTCGGTGAAGCCACCCATACATTGAACGCAGGGCAGGCCTTCCTCACTTATCCGCATGTGGTCACGCATTATGCTGCAGATCAGGCTGACCCGTGGCTGTATTCCTGGATTGCTTTTACCGGGGAGGAGGCAAGTTATCTGCTGGGACGGACTTCGCTAACCCCGGAGCAGCCGGTGTTCCCGATGGACCAGGTGCTGATGCCCTCGCTGTCTGCCAGGTTATCGGAGACGGGAAGCAGCGGGGAGCTGCTGGACCTGCCGCTGAAGGTGATGCTCTATGAGTTCTTCGCCCTGCTGCTGCGCACGGTCCCGGCTGCCGACAGCCCGGCTCCTCGCAGCAGAAGTGTCTATGTGGAGCAGTGCCTCCATTACCTTCAAGCCCACTACGCCGAGAATGTGACGATGGAGAGTCTGTCCGCTTCCCTGAAGCTGGACCGCAAATATATGTCGGCGCTGTTCAAGCGGACGGTGGGCTTGCCGCCGCAGCAATATCTGCTCCAATTCCGTATGTCCAAAGCCTGCGAGCTGCTGACAGAGACAGGCTGCACCATCGGGGAGATCTCGCAATCCGTGGGGTATCAGGATGCTTTGCTCTTTTCCCGGATGTTCAAGAAGGTGAAGGGCTGCTCGCCCAAAGAATACCGGCTCCGCCATGCAGATACGGACATTGTGCTATAAAAATCATCCTTGCTGACATACGATTGAAAGCGTTTATCCGCTACAATTAGGGAGGTATGAAGTCCCGTACAACTTAAATTTAGGAGGAATCCAATATGTATATCGCCAATCCTGAACGCTATGACACGATGAAATATAACCGCACCGGACGCAGCGGCCTGCTGCTGCCGGCCATCTCCCTCGGGCTGTGGCATAATTTCGGGGGCAATGATGTCTTCGAGAACGGCCGCGCTATGGTCCGCCGGGCGTTTGACTTAGGAATCACCCACTTCGACCTCGCTAATAACTACGGTCCGCCCGCCGGCTCTGCCGAAGAGAGCTTCGGGCAGATGCTGAAGAAGGATCTTGCCCCTTACCGCGATGAGCTGATCATCTCCAGCAAAGCAGGATACTATATGTGGCCCGGCCCTTACGGTGAATGGGGCTCCAAGAAGTATCTCGTCTCCAGTCTGGATCAGAGCCTGAAGCGGATGGGGCTGGATTATGTAGACATCTACTACCACCACCGTCCAGACCCGAATACGCCGCTGGAAGAAACCATGTCCGCCCTCGACCTGCTGGTACGCCAGGGCAAGGCGCTGTATGTGGGCCTCTCGAACTATAAACCGGAGGAAGCGCGTGAAGCCGCGCAGTTTCTCCGCCGCCTGGGCACGCCTTGCCTGATCCATCAGCCGAACTATTCGATGATGTCGCGCTGGATCGAGGACGGCCTGCAGGATGTGCTGGAGGAAGAGGGCATCGGCACCATCGCCTTCTCCCCGCTGCAAAAAGGGATTCTGACCGACCGCTACCTGAACGGCATCGCAGCCGATTCCCGCGCAGCCGGACCGAGTGTCTTCCTCTCGGAGAAGGAGCTCACGCCTGAGGTGCTTGCCAAGGTTGGCAAGCTGAACGAGATTGCGGCTGCACGCGGACAGAAGATGTCCCAGCTCGCCTTATCGTGGGTACTGCGCGGCGGCAAGGTGACCTCTGCACTGATCGGGGCGAGCAAGATCAGCCAGATCGAGGATGCCGTAGCTTCACTGAATGCGCCTGAGCTAAGCGCGGAAGAGCTGGAGCAGATTGAGACGATTCTGCGCGGATAAGCCGGGGCGGATACTGCACCTGCCGAACCTACAGATCACAGATACCAGATCACAGATTATAGATTACAGATCCTAGATCACAGATATGACGGCAACCCTGCCCACCGCTCGCGGTGGTGCAGGGTTCTTTTTTTGTACAGATCTCCCTAACTAGTACATCATCAGAGCTAATCTTGTGAATATGACAATGATCAGACCTTATCACGCGAATGCTTCATTCCTGTAGCTAAACATCTGATGCTGTACTAGCTAGAACAATAGCAATTGCGTTTTTTACCATAGAATGCTGTAAAAACGGCTATTACCTAGGCTCAATTGTATTCTGTACAGTTGAATCTAGAGCAATGGCTATTTTTCACCTGAAATGCAACTTTCTGCTGTACGAAATACAGTAGAATCCCATTTCACAGCAAAATATAAGGTTTCCATTGCAGGAAATACAATCAGTTGGTTATTTGGTGCAATAGAGCATTGGGTTGGCGGGAGAGCTTCAACTAATCAGTGCTTTATGGCGTGTAGTTCCAAGTAGACATTCAGGGATAGTTGCAGAATGTACACTTAAAAACAGCGTAAAAGAAGGCTTGCCCCTTATAGCTGTAATCTGTACAACTAAATCTGCCCCAACGGGTGGAAACTCGGGAAAGCGGGGATTTTAAGTGTACGAAATACAGCTAAACGTATACAGGGGAGCAAACCAGGCGTTTTAGTTGTACAAAATACAATTAAGCCTATCGCCTATGAGTGGGGATGGTACTCGGGGCGATGCAACAAACGGTTTTCACTAATTTAAACCTGATGCTGTACCCGTTGAATCTTGAAGCAGTCCTGCCCGAGTGCTTACGGTGTACCTGAATGCTATAATGAACTCATTCATAACCATCAATAACTATCACTGCGTAACGAAAGGACATCCGATGAAGACTAACCGATTGGGGCAATCCGATTTACATGTAAGTGCCATGGGGCTTGGCTGCATGTCGCTGGGGACAGAGGAAGCGCAGGCCACCGCCATTATCCACGAAGCGCTCGAACGCGGAATTAACTTCCTGGATACCGCCGACCTCTACGATGAGGGCCGCAATGAGGAGATTGTCGGTCAGGCCATCCGGCACCGCCGCGCCGATGTGATCCTGGCGACCAAGGTGGGCAACCGCAGAATTCCCGGCAAGGAAGGCTGGAGCTGGGATGCCTCCAAGGCCTATATCCGCTCCGCTGTGAAGGAGAGTCTGCGCAGGCTGCAGACCGATTATATTGACCTGTATCAGCTGCACGGAGGAACGCTGGAGGATGATATCGATGAGACGATTGAGGCCTTCGAGGAGCTGAAGCGGGAAGGGGTAATACGGCATTACGGCATCTCCTCCATCCGGCCGAATGTGATCCGGGAATATGTGCAGCGCTCCGGTATCGTCAGCGTGATGAGCCAGTATAGCATTCTCGACAGACGCCCGGAGGAGAGCATTCTTCCGCTGCTGGGCCGCGCGGGCATCAGCCTGATTGCACGGGGGCCGCTGGCTAGCGGCATTCTGACCGATCATGGCCGCACCAAGGCGCAGCGGGCGTATCTCGACTATACGGAGGCAGAGCTTACGGAGCTGCATGATCAACTGATGAGCCAGACTACCCTTACCCGGACGCTGACGCAGACCGCGCTGCAATATCCGCTGGCCGATCCGGCGGTTGCCGCCGTGATCCCGGGGGCCAGCAGCCTGGAGCAGCTGCGGCAGAATATTGCGGCTGCCCGCTCGCAGCCGCTCTCTGCACTGGAGCTTGAAGCTGTTCGGGATTCCAGCAAGACAGGACGGTATACCCTGCACGTTTAGAGCGTGCTTACAGCCAAGTGGAAACGGCTTCGCCGTCCTTTTAAAAGACGGTACCGTTTCAGCGAGAAATAGAAGGATAATTTATATCGTAAAATATATAAATTCTTATATTTTAACAGAAGAAGCTGTCCGGAAACTGTAGGCATTACAGTCTCTGGACAGCTTCTTATTTTTTGCTTAGCTTCTTAATTTTCTACCTATGAGCGCGATTCCTTGCCTTAACTATCCACGTAATTAATGCAGCCACAAACACCACTGCGGTAATGAGCCAGGTCAGCAGGAACGCCATGCCCAGCCCGATATTGGCATCCAGCGCTTCCCTTCTGCTCTCCAGAATCAGCATCACTGCCAGCGGTGCTCCGCTGGCTATCAGGAGAACCGTCATGCTGTAGCGGGCGAAATTCGTCCGCTTCTGAATAGCCGCGTATAAGCACAGGTATGAAGCAATCAATAATACGAAGGATAATACAGCTTCCCATTCCAGTCTAACCATCCTGTCATCACTCCTTCTCCATAGGAACCGGGGATTGCGTTATAGTATAGCGGCTGCGGCAGGCAGATGCAAATGACACTGCCGCTGAAGCAGCCTAGCCAAAAAACTGCGTAATATAGACCATCGCCAGCAGCCCGAAGATAAACGAATACGTCGAGGGCCGTTCAAATCCGTGGCCGTGGCTCTCCGGGATCAGCTCCTTATACACGATGAAGAGCATTGCCCCGGCAGCAAATGCCAGCCCGTATCCAACCACATTCTGTACATAGCTGGCTGTAAAATACCCGATCACAGCCGACACCATCTCCATCAGTCCGGTCAACGCGGCTATGATTAGGGCCTTGCGCCGGCTGGCGCGGGCATTCATGAGGAAAATCGCAAGAATCAGCCCTTCCGGCATATTCTGAGCGCCGATCGCAATCGCCACCATTGGGCCGAGGCTTGTCTGCTCGCTGGCATAGCTGAAGCCTGTGCTGAGCCCTTCAGGGATGTTATGAATGAACAGCGCAATCATGACGAGCAGCGCTTTGGAATCCAGATTGCTGAGGCCGGGCTTATTCTCCACATCGATATGCGGAATATGACTCTCGATCAGATCGAGCAGCAATACGCCGGTAATCAGCCCCAGAGTCAGCGCGGTAATACCCGATTCCTTAATGGCTTGCGGCATCAGCCCGAAGGTGCTTGCAGAGACCATGATCCCGGCGGTGAAGGCCACCAGCACATCCTTCCACAGCTCGGACAGCCGCCTTACGAACAGAATAGGAATAACGCCCAGCACCGTTGCCATTGCAGACAAAAAGCTGCCTAAAAGTGCACCCGCCAAATCTTCAACCCCTTTTGTGGACAGGACTATAGATCAAGCATATGCTCAAGGCAGCTATAAATAGACCCAAGCTTCAAAGTCTCACATACCGTCCCAGCCCCCGGTCTTCAAGCTCTGCCTTCGGGACGAACAGAAGGGCGGCAGAATAGATATGATAATGCTGCTTCGCCGGCTCCGGTCCGTCAAAGGTTAGATACCCCAGATAAGCTCCGCTTAACCTGCTGCGCAGCACAGTCCGCACCTGTCCGCCGCTATAATCGGCTTCCCGCCGGATTATCCCCTCTTCCACCGGACCCGTGAAGCTGGGCCAGCCTGTGCCGGAATCGAATTTGGCTGCCGAGCTGAACAGCGGATCACCGCTGATCACATCCGTGTAAAGGCCCTCCTCGAAGTGGTCCCAATACGCATTCTGGTAGGCAGGCTCCGCGCCTTTGTTCTGGGTGACCTCATATTGCAGCTCCGTGAGCTGCCCCCGCAGCCGCTTCTTATCCTCACGGCTGTTCCAGTGCAGCGCTGTGAAGTCGTCACGGCCCGAGCCCTTCTGATATAGCTTATAATCCAGCGGATGGGTCCGGTAATAGTGCTGATGCTCCGCTTCCGCAGGATAGAACGGCGCAGCCGGCAGGATGGGCGTCACAATCGGCGCCTTGAAGCGCTTGCTGGCCTTCAGCCTCTCCTTCGACAGCTCCGCCTGCTTCCGCTGCTCTTCATTATGAATGAAGATTGCCGGAGCGTAAGAATGCCCCCGGTCCATGAACTGCCCGCCGTCATCCGTCGGATCGATCAGCTGCCAATAGATGTCCAGCAGCCGTTCATACGGGAACAGCTCCGGATCATAGACAATCTGCACCGCCTCCCGGTGTCCGGTAGTTTCCGATCCTACCTCTTCATAGGTCGGATTCTCCGTATGCCCTCCTGTATAACCCGACACCACCGAGACGATGCCCGGCAGCTCGTCGAACGGCTTGACCATACACCAGAAGCAGCCGCCGGCGAAGGTCGCCAGCTGCAGCGTATCATTCGTAGTCAAACAGACCGCCTCCCTGCATGCTTTTCCCCTATTATATCTGAATATCCCGCTTCTCCAAAACGGTCAGGGCGATGGTTAGAGACAGCAAGATCCAAGCTGCAGGAATCCACAACGCGCGGATATAATCCCCCGTCCCCGAGAGCAGAATCAGCTGTGAGTTCTCCACGTATATCCCCGAGAATTTGAAAATCTGCGTCATCAGGGAATGCTCAGAAATTGCGCGAAGAACCGCAGAGGAGGTATCCTTGAGATACCCGCTGAGCAGCAGGTTACCGAAGATGAAGAAGAATGCGGCCACCACCGCCGAAGCCGGTTTGCGGATCAGCATCCCCAGCATCATGATTGCTGCACAATAAGCTGCCAGATAGAGCAGATTCAGTCCCAAGGCTGTCAGACCAGCCGCCAGATCCTCTGTATATCCGGCATGTCCTACCGGCGCTCCTGTGATCAGCGCTGCCGCAAGAGAGAACAGATAGAACAAACCGTAGAACTCCAGCAGCCATCCCAGAACGGCAAGCAGCTCCAGCACATATTTACCGGTGAAGTATTTCGCCTTGCTATGCCCGGCAGCAATAATATTCTGCACCGAGCCATGCTCGAAGCCCTCCGTTGCGAAAAAGCAGGCATGCAGCGGAATAACCAAATAGAACAGAATGGAGAACGAAGCAGCCGTCTGGAGCGGCTCTGCATAACTGCTTAAGGAATAACCGCCTTTGCTGCCCAGAATTAGAACAAGTGCGAGGCTGGCTAAGGCGAAGACTGCGGTGACGCTTTTAAAGGCCAAATCTTTACGCAAATAATAGATTTCAGCCTGCCAGAGGTTCCTCATCTTCCTCCGCCCCCGATCAAATCCATATAATACTGCTCCAGATTAGGCGCAGTCAGCTGAAAGCCGTCAACCGGGATCTCCCGCTGCACGAGTAGAGACATCAGGTGCTCCAGATCCACCCCGCTTCGGGGAAGCTCGATCTCTCCGGTCTGCTTGACCCGGATATCCCCTTGCCTAAGCTCCTGCCTCAGCAACTCAGCTACGGCTGCTGCCGGAGAAGATGTGGTAATACAGATCATCACCTGTGCAGTCTGCTGCAATTCAGCAGCCGAAATCTCCTGAATCAACCGGCCTTGATGAATGAAGCCGTATTTACCAGCCAGCAGTTGCAGTTCACTCAGAATATGGCTGGAGATCAGAAGAGTCACGCCTTGTTCCCGGGATAGTTGCTCCAGGATATGCCTGACCTCCACAATTCCCGCAGGGTCCAGTCCATTCACCGGCTCATCCAGCACCAGGAACTCCGGCCGGTTCAGCAGGGCGACGGCAATGCCCAGCCGCTGGCGCATGCCAAGCGAATATTCGCCCGCCTTCTTCGGTCCCGCCTCATCCAGACCTACAAGCTTCAGCACTTCAGCACTTCTGCCCTTATCCCTGATTCCGAAGATCCGGCAGTAAAAGCCCAGATTCTCCATCGCATTCATATGCGGATAGAGCGAAGGCCGTTCGATCAGGAAGCCGATACGGCGTCTGGCGCTGGCCAGCCTCTCCTTGCTCTGCTCTCCGAATAAGGCCATCCTTCCGGCTGTCGGATGCACCAGACCGCCGATGATTCTCATCAGCGTTGTTTTGCCCGCCCCGTTCTCCCCTACGAATCCGTACACATCCCCAGCCTCAATGCTCATGCAGAGCTGATCCAGCGCAACCCCTGAAGGGTACTCCTTGGATAAGCCCTCAGCCTCAAATACTGTTGCCGTCAAAGCAAACACTCCTTTTTCCTCTCAAATCTGTTGATGGCATAACGATACCATCCGGTGTCCCCTCCGCTAACGCAGGTGTCATATTCACGCGAGATCATGTCGTTTTTGAGGATGGAAATGTATAATGTAGGGATTAATGCAAAGGTGGAGAAGCCGATGATTCATATTGCTGTGTGTGACGATGAGCCCCGCGCAGCCGGAGAGGCCGAGCGCCTGATTCTGGAAACCGGAGAAGACTTGAACGAACCTATTGAGATTTCCCTATATTATTCCGGTGAAAGCTTCGCCCGGGCCCTCCGGGACGGAAGCCAGTTCGATATTATCTTGATGGACATTGAGATGGGCGGTCTGGACGGCATTGCGGCGGGACAGCTCCTGAGGGAGGATGACGGCAATGATCCGGTGCAGCTCATCTATATTTCCAGCCATGAAGAATACCATATGCAGCTGTTTGACCTGCGTCCGTCAGGGTTCATTAAGAAACCTGTGGTGCCGGAGAGCTTCAAGCAGAAGCTGGCCGGAGCTATACATAAGGCCACCCGCCTCCGGCAGCAGGGCCGGACGAACTTCCTTGCGGTACAGCTGAAGAACCAGGAATTAAGGATTCCCTACCTGGAGATTCATTATCTGGAGAGCAGCATCAGGCAGATTACACTGGTTACTCAGGATAGGACACTACAATACTACGGGAAGCTGGTAGAGGAGGAGCAGAAGCTGGCGGCCAGCCATTTCGTACGGATTCACCAGTCCTATATTGTGAACTTCTATTCAATCCAGGCCATTAGCGCCAAAAAAATCATTCTTACCACCGGCTGTGAACTGCCGGTCAGCAGCAAATATAGCCCCGCTGTGCGCAGGGCCTATCTTCATTTCAGGGGGGAGCTGGTATGAATTCCGTACTCCTCGATGAAATCATTTATCTCGCTGTACTACCGCTCCTGTCAGTCATACTGCATCTCTTCTTCAGCCGCTTCTTCCCCTGTCGTGTGGAATCACGGCTGCGGCTGACCGCATTTTACATTCTGTACATAGGTGTTCATGCTCTGCTCCATCACAGCCCCCTGTCCGCTCTCGCGCTGATGGCTGGCAATATCGGACTGATCCTGGGTGTGTCCCTGCTCTACAAGGGCAGCCTTGCCTCACGGTTATACGCTGCGGTGTTTATCTCTGCTGTGATTATCCTCAGCGATGCGGCGGTTCCACTGCCACATACTGACTTCGGTTACAGGCTCGGCCTGCTGCTCTCGAAGCTGCTGATGCTATTGCTCGTTCTGCTGCTGCGCAGGCTGGTGAAAGACGAGGGCCGGGGCCAGCCAACCGGGTGGTTAGGGTCTGTTGTCTTGCTCTTTCCTTGTCTTAGCATTGCGGTATTACTGCAGTTATCCGGCAGTCCCTTCTTCCAGCTATATCCGCAGTTATTCCCTGTCGTTCCCGCCCTGCTGCTCGCTATTAATCTTCTGGTATTCCTGCTGATTGACCGTGTGCTGAGCGCACAGTCTGAACGCAGCCAGCGCCTGCTGCTGGAGCAGCAGAACAGCTATTATGTGAACCAGTACCACCGGAACCGGGAATTTCAGGAGGAAGCCCTCCGGTTCCGCCATGACTTCAACCATATTCTGCTGGGCCTGCGCTCCAGAATTCTCAGCGGAGAAGAAGCCGCCTCTACAGCCGAGCTGGACGCTCTGCTTGGCTCGACTGGACAAGCCCAAGCTTACTGCAACACGGGCAACCCGGTTATTGACTCCATCCTGGATTACAAACGGCAGGAGGCATCCGCAGCAGAGATTGATCTCCGTCTGGAGCTGAGCCTTCCACCCCGGATGATGCTGGATACCGCTGTCATCAGCGTTATTCTGGGCAATGCCCTTGATAACGCCCTGGAAGCAGTCAGCCTGATCCCCAAGGAACAGGGAACAGAACGATACATCGCGGTACATATGCATTACCTGAATGCCAGCTTATTTATACGGATTCAGAATCCCTACTCCGGTTCTGTCCTCCAAGGCCCAGGCGGCGAGCTGCTGACCACCAAAAGCGATAAGCGATCCCACGGGATCGGACTGCGGAATATCCGCCAGACGATGGAGCGGGCCGGCGGGCTGCTTCAGCTTGCTTACAGCGGCCAGCTATTTCAGCTGGAGCTGGTGCTTTTTCATATTGAGAGAGATCAACGTGGCAGAGGACAGGTGTCCGAGGGGGAATGATGGGGAATGGGGCTTGCTATTTCAGTTTCTTGCGCTCACGGCGGGGCTTGTGCCTATGGTTGCTGTCCCATAACTCCTTGTGCATCAAGCCTGCGAATACAAGCATGACAAGCGTCAGCACCAGCACATACTCCCGCAGGATATCGGATAAGCTGCCGGACAGGTTCAGCCCGAGAATGATGTTCAGCCTTCCCCACAGCAGATTGAGACACAGTAGCGCTACTGCCCCATAAGTTACCCACACACTGCGGAGGTACAAATTATAGGTACGCATAGGCCCCCGTCCGATGAAATATTTGCTGTAACGGATAACATACGCGGTAAAAGCGATCAAGGCTATCAGTTCCAGTGTAATCAGGATCAAGTCAATAATGTCCATGCAGATCATCTCCCCTTCTACCTAAGCCAGTGCGGTGCAGATCAATAAGCCTCTCTAGATCATTGGATTCATACGCCTCCTGAATTTGGCCCAGGGTCTCAATTTCCCGTTTGACCCGGCTGGGCTTCAGCTCGTGCTTGCGAAAGATATCGAGGAGCTTCACTTGTTGACGACCTCCTCATCATTAGGTTTTCTCTCTGCGGTTCCTCTCTCAATCAGCAGCTTCACGAGCGTACGGTTATATTCGCTAAGCTGCTTCTCATTCTCCTCATCGCGTTTCTGATAATTCTGAATCACTTTCTCTTTATTCGCAATTTGCTTAACACTCCAGATCAAGGCAGTAGATAACAGAACATTCAGCACGACTGAACCGTTGTTATCTACGAAAAGGCCAGTCAATGCACTGAAATCCATCTGTATCCCCCCATTTCCTAATGTAATCGGAACGGATTCGCGCCTTTACCCCTGTCCACATTTTTGGCGAAATTCCTTGCCGCCACTCTAACAGAATCACCCTCAAGCTAATCTACTCTAGCAATTGCCATTCTGATTGGGTTGAGCAGCAAAAAAAACCGGAGGACCCGTAATCCGGGCCCTCCGGAGAAGGCTGAAACAGAGATTATTTGAGTTCCGAGATCCGCCGGACCAGGGAATCATACAGATAGATCAGGTCGCCGGAGGGCTTGATGCCAAGCTCGCGGTTTAGCAGCCGCACGTAGTCTGTGTAGACGGCATTGAGACCTTTTTTGTCTCCGGCCAGCTCGTGCACAGCCATCAGCTGGCGGATCACCGATTCATCGAGCGGATTCCGCTTGTTCAGCTTCAGCAGCAGCTTGGAGGCCGCAGCGGAATCCCGGCTGGCAATGAGCGCTGCGGCCAGCCGTTTGACGAAGGAGGCATACAATTCCGCATAACGCTCCGTCTCATGGATGGCCCACACATAAGCCTTGTCGCCGAACAGCTCCCCTGTATAGAGCTGCTCGATACGCATAGCCCGCTCTATATCCGGGGGGTCTATAGTGTGCAAGGCTGCAGCCTCCTGTTCAAATTTCAGATAGTCGATAACCGGCACCTGAAGCTCAAGCGCGTACCCGTCGTTCTCCGAGCGGATCGCTTCACGCAGACCCAGCGGCTCCAGAGATTTGCGCAGTTGATAGACGGTAGTGTTAAGATAGCTCTCCGCATTGGCCTTATGCATGCCGCCGAAGATATCCGCAACCAGCCTGGAACGGGGGACGCGCTTTCCCCGGAGCAGCAGCAGATAGGCAAACAGCTCAGCACATTTACGGGAGGTCCATTTGACCCGGCCTGCCCCGCTGCTCACGGCAACATCCCCGAGCATCGTGAGCCTTACCCGGCCGGAACCGGCCGGAGCCTGCACCTCCGGCAGAGGGGAGAGCCGTGCCGGAGCAGCCCGCCGCTGGGTAAGCACCCGGTTCACCGTACGCGCAAGCCGCTCCTGGGAGACCGGCTTGACCAGATAGTCCAGCACGGACAAGTCGTAAGCCTCCAGGGCAAATTCCTTATGTGAGGTCACGAACACAATTTGCACTGGAGAACCGGCAGCCGCCAGCCTGGCTGCAAAGGCCATGCCGCCCTCTCCCGGCATAGAGAGGTCCACGAAGGCAAGCTCCACATCCGGGTGCTCCTCCAGAAAGGCAGCAGCCGGCTTCGTATCTGTGAACGAACCCGCAAGCTCGACTTCAGGCAGCTTAAGCAGCATGGTGCTAAGAATCAGATGCATCATCCGTTCATCATCGACCAGTATAACCTTCATTTGTATATCTCCTCCCTCCCGCTGCCCCGTTACTCCATCCGTTCTCCTCCTGCCGATCCCGGCAACGTGAAGTAGAAGATCGTTCCACTTCCCGGCTTGCTCTCAAACCACAGGCTCCCGCCATGGATGCGCACGAATTCACGCGCGAGCGCCAGGCCGAAGCGGGCATCTCCTGACTCCTCCCCCAGTGGCGCCTTCAGAATCGGCTCCTCCAGGCGCAGCATGTCTGCGGTCGCTTCATCAATACCAATCCCGTCATCTCGCACAGACAAGATAACCTTCTCCTCTTCAAGCACGGCATCAACCTCAATAGAGCCGCCTATTCCCGTGAATTTGATTGCGTTAGAGAGCAGATTACGCAGGATCAGATCCAGCATCTCTTTATCCGCCCGGACGGTCAGTTCGCTGCCGATACGCTCCGTCAGGCGGATCTGTTTCATCCCGGCCTTCGTACCCGCCAGCATCAAGGCCTGCCGGACCACCTGCTGTACACTCCAGGCCTGCGGATGGAAGGAGACCTTTCCCTTCTGGCTGCGGTACCAGTCCAGCAGATTATCAACGAGCTGGAATGTATTACGGACCTGCCCTTTGATCTCACGCACCACCTCCGCGTGCTCAGCATCCGCAGCCGTCAGCTCGTCGCCCAGCAGCTCTGTCAGGCTGACCAGCAGTGCTACTGGATCGCGGATATCATGGGCCACAATGGTGAACAGCTTGTCCTTGAAGGCATTCAGCTCGGATAGCTGCCGGGCATTCTCGCGCAGCCGGACCTCGCTCTCCTTCAGCTCCGTAATGTCGCTGAACAAGAGGATTTTGCCGATAGGGGTGCTGCCTGTATCATGAATGAAGGACAGACTGCAATTATAGTACAGGCGACTTCCGGCCTGAAGCCGCTCGTAGGCAAACCGCTCGTCCTCATCGCTTAAGCCCCTGAGACGTTCAAGCAGCTCCCCGCTGCCGGCAAGCACCTCCGTCATATCCGCCGGGTAGCGCCTCCTGCTCCCAAGCTCGGGAAACATCTTCTCTGCGGCACGGTTGTAGCTGACGATCTGGTTCTCATAATCGAACAGAAGGACACCGTCCCGGATCGTCTCGAACACCTGCGCCATCGCCAGAGGAGTCAGGCGGAGCAGGTTGAATCTGAGGATGCCCCAGGCGTAGGCGATGCCCGATACTGCAAATCCGAACGGCGTGAGATCTATCCGGGTTCCGGTCCACAGGAACAGATTGAGCAGCATAGGCGCAACCGCACCCAGAAGCAGAACAGCAATCTGTTTGCGTACAATCGGCAGCGCCCGCACAAACATGGATATGAACAGCGCAATCCCGCCAAGCAGCACCAGATAATTATACGCAGCATGGATGTTATACCACAGCCCCTTGACGGTGTAATACAAGGAGACCGAAGGGTCCGTATTCAGCAGAAAATCCCGGTAGATTAGATGATGCCAGTCATTGGTGAGCTGCAGGATGAAGATGACGGCGGGGATCAGGAACAGCAGGGCGATCAGTCGCTTGCGGAAGCGCGCAGCGGCTCCGGTGAATTGAATCGCTTGTACCAGCCATAAGGTGGAGACAAAAGGAATACCCAGATATTGAATGTGCAGCGCCAGCTTCACCTGGCTTAAGTTCCCGCTAAGCAGCTCAAGACCATAGCCGAAGGCGTAGAAGGCTGCTGTCAGCATAATCAGAATCATCGTTCTGGCAACAGGCAGATGTCTTTTCTGGTACGACAGGAATGACACAAACAGCATCAGTGCTGCTGCAATAAAAAGCATAATCGACATCCAGTGCCTACTTTCCACGGCTGCGTCTCCCTTAATAACAAATTCTATTAAGTTAGGATAGCACCTTCCGGGTCGGGGTGTCCACGCCTTGATTTTCCATTACAGGTTACCGGCAAAGGCCGGTCCTTATGCGGACCGGCCTTTGCTGCAGCCTCATTTCTTACTTGGATAATTTATAAATAATCTTGGATAATGTCATGACCAGCTTGTAGTAATTTTTGAAGTCACTAATATACTGGCCTGCCGCCTTTTCGAACATCTTCAGGACAATCTTCGCCCCGATATAATCGCGGTAGACATCCCATACGGCTCCTGCCGAATCCAGCACGTTGGCTCCGGATACAATCAGCACCTTCAGTGCATCCTCCGGTTCAATCCCTTCCGTCACCTTCAGCTGATTGGTGGCATCGGAGATACTAATCCTTCCATTGCGCATGGCGGATACGACAACAATCATGGCGATTTCATTGTTATCAAGCAATTTGCGTTCCAGGGAATCGAGACTGTCATAGAATTCCCGCTGTTTGGCGGTGGATACCTTTTTGAGAATACGGTAGGTCTCCTTGAGCACGCCGCCCGTGGCCATCTGAATTGCAGTGCCCAGATCCACGAGTGAGATCAGACCGGAATCCAGCATTCCCTGGGCGATGTCATCCATTGTCCAGCCGCCAATTCCCACCAGCAATCCCAGCAGCCAGACCGGCTGATAATTGATCGAGATCAGAGCACCCGCAACCTCACTGACCTGTGTAAATCCTCCGTCATACAGCGCCTTGGCTAAAGAGTAGTGGCTCATACTGCCCTTATACTTGTTCAGCAGCTTGGCAACATCAATTGCGGACAGGCCGAGCTGCTGCCTCAGAACTGCAATAGTGTTGTCGGTCTGCACATTCCGATAAGCAATGTATTCGCTTGGCGTGTAGCCATTGCGGATCAGCCATTGCAGCTGCTCGTCCACGGGCCAGTCTCTCAGGAAGACCAGCGCCTGCGGTACTGAGAGTCCAAGCTTTTTGAGAATCGCGGCAATAGCATCCCCGCCTTCGCCTACTGCATCAAGCCCTCCCATAATCGCCGTACCCGTATATCCGTATTCACGCATGGCAAGAGCAATCTCTGCTATTGGCGCATTCGGCAGTCCTGCCTTGACAATCTTAATGACCTTGTACGGGAGCAGATTCCACTTCCGCAAATATTGAACGATAGCGGCTGGCGTATTAACACCCAATTGTACCAGCTGTGTTCCCTGCTCCTCTTCCGTACCTGCATTCTGGCGCATTTCGTTGAAGTAATTGTAGCGCATCTTCAGAATGCTGGTATTGTCGTAACCCAGGCTCCGCAGCGTATCCACCAGGTAGCTGGACGGTGCCAGCTCCAGCAGCCCCCGGAGCTCCAGCTCGGCAGCTACATCATTGGCATTCGCTCCCCGGTCCTTCATACGCTTCAGATAGGCGTAGAGCGGATCAGCGCCGAACACTTCAGTCACCGCTGCACGTACACGCTCCGCAGACATGATCGTAGTGGAGATCGCATCCTGCACACCCAACGCATCCAGATTGAAAATCACCTTCAGCGCAAGCACGATATCGGTATCCCTGAATTTCGCCTTCATATAGTTCGCCACCGTTCCCGGGCTGCCCATAGAGGTTGCCGGAATCAGCTTTGCGAGGTAACCGATATTCGTGCTGCTGTAATACACCGTAGTGACGGCCAACCCAAGCTCTGGTCCCTTGACATGCACGGCCAGCAGGGCGGTTGCTTCATCGGCACCCAAGTTATAAGCATCCTTCAAATACTGGAGGATATCCTGTATCGCTGTACCTTGCTTATAGAGCAGGCTTACAGAGGCTTCTGCACCCGTGATTCCATATAGATCAAGCACTTGCTGAAGAGTTCCAGAGGATGTGCCCACTGCGAAATACACCTCAGTCACTGTCTTCTGTACCGCATCCGCCTTGTAAATACCCAGTCCGTTCAGGAGGGCCTTTGCCTCCGCCTCTGTCTTGCCGTAGCTCTTCTTCAAAAGTTCAGCGATATACGCCATCCGGTAGCCGCTTGTGCTTAAGACCTGAGCTGCTTGCGGGGCGTCTGTGAAAATACCCTGCGCTCTGAAGAACTCCATTGTGGCGGCATCATACGTGGTCCCATAAATGGCGCTGATGCTGCTCAGAACTGCTGAAGCACTGAACGATCCGTCTGCAATCAGCAGTGCTGCGGCAGCCGCCGCAGATTGGCCGTTATACTCTTTGAGCATTTTGACAATATCCTGGAGCGGGTAGCCCGCAGTCCATAGATAGGCAATGGCCGCTTGCTCTCCTGTAATTCCGGCTTCCTGCAGGATAGATTGAGGCGTTGCAGCCGTAGTGCCTTCCTCTACAGCTGACCCGTAGACCTGCCGCACCGTCCATTCTATAATGCTGGCGTCTTCCAATTGGAGCGACAGCAAAGCATCCCGAGTAGCCTGTAGCGAATTTCCATAATAGCTCTTGGATACTTCGATCACATCCTGCAGCGTGTAGCCCAGCGAACGAAGATATGGCGCTGCATCCTGGATGGAGGCAATGCCGCTGCGGTTCAGCAGCTCCTCCACGCTCTCATTCACCGGTTTGCCGTAGTATTCCGCCACAGCAGCCAGAATGTCAGCCACCGGATAGCCACCGGATTGCAGCAGGCTGTAAGTCGTCTCTCCGGCGCTAAGATTGTAGTGCGTCTTGCCTGCAAGCACCAGGTCGGTGATTGCAAATCCGGCGCTTCTCAGCTCCGGCACAGCATCGGCGAACACGGTGATCCCCAGCGCATTCAGCGTATCCAGCCGGGTCTGCGTCAGATTCTGCCCGTATACATAGGACACCGAATTCTGTATGTCCTCATCACCATAAGATCCCTCGACGGTCAGAGCGGCGGCAGTCTCTCCGGCCGTTAAACGGTAATGCTCCTTGCCCACCCGGACGATCCCGTTCAGATCGAACTTCATATTGCGCAGGAAGGATACAGCAGATTCCAGGGTGACCAGCCCGCTGGCTGCCAGTGAATCCACGATACTCTCACGCTGCGAGGTCCGGTAGATATCCGTCACTCCCGCAAGGATATCCTCCTGGCGGTATAGCCGGGAATCTGTGAGCAGCTGCAAGGCTGTTCCCGCAGATAATCCGTATTCTGTCTTGGCCAGCCTGATGCTGTTCGCCAGACTGAACCGGGCCTGGAACACAAAGGCAATGGCTTCCTCGAAGGAGGGAGATCCCTGCCGGACAAGCAGTGCATGAATCACTTGTTCAACAGATTGTCCATAGACTGCGGCAAGGGTCGTTACCAGCACATTCCTGTCAGCCAGAATATTCTTCTGCATGAAGAGCAGCGCCGTCTGACCTGCGTCCTGGTGGAAGGCGTCTTTGGCTGAGCTGGCAATATCTCTAGGCGCAAATCCCGCATTCCACAGATATTCAACAGCTGCGCTTACTTCAGTAATTCCCTGCTCCTGCAGTGCTTCTGCTATCGTACTTCCGAGCGTCTGTCCGTATACGGAAGCAAGCCCGGATAGAATAAGACTCTGATCATTCGGATAAGCGGCGGTAAGCAGCTTGGCGGCTTCTCCGGCCGTAAGCCCGTAATAATCCTTGAGTGCGCGGGCCATATCCGGCAGCTTGTAGCCGCCCTTCTGCAGAAATTCCAGCCCGTCCTCCGGCGATACGAGCTTGGCAGCGCTCAGGAGCTGGGCAATGGTAATCTGCTGCTGGCTATAGAGCGACTGCAGCAGCACAAGCGTCGCCTGCAGGTTGCCCCGCACTCCGGCATGGATCAGCAGCCCCCGCATGACCTCATCCTGGCTGAATCCGCCCTGAATCAGGGCCGGACCCACCTTGTCCGACTGCCAGTAGGCAGGGTAACGCGCAGCAAGCGTGTTAATCACGGAAGCAGCTGTAGCCCCTTGTGCCCGCAGCGTCTGAATCCACAGCGCGATTGGATCGCTGCCGTAGGCCCAGGCCGCCGCCCGGCCGATATCCTCCTGATCCTCGTTCGTCTGCTGGAGGAGCAGTGCCATCGCAGCAGCGCTATCCAGCCCGTAAGCTTCGCGCAGCACCAGCGCCCGGTCCTTCAGCGGATACGGAGCCAGCCGGTCAATGACCTGGCTCATGGTAAGACCTTTTGTAACCAGATAAGCAGTCACATCATTTGCTGCAATTCCGTATGTGCTGAAAGCGGCCACCCATTCACTCCACCCCTGACTGTCGAATTCAGCAGCGACCTCTTCGAAGGAATACCCCGCATTTTTCAGCGCAGAGATCAGGTAAGGCATTCCCTTCGTTCTGACACCCCCTGTAGGGTAGAGATTAATCGTTCCTTCCACGATCATATTCAAGGTATAGCTGCTGGATAAGCTCATGGCTACTGTGATCTCCGGCAGCGTTGCGCCAGCGAATAAATACTGGGTATCCTTCACCACCGTCCGCACATCACAGGCGCAGCCAAATCGGGAAAAGGCCTCGGTGCGCTCCAGCTCCACCCATTCCTGCATCGTGAGGCCCATCTGCCGGATAAGCGGCCCTGCAATCTCAACCTTATCCCACAGCCTGGAATTACTCATGGCTGCCGCTATCGCGGTAGCATCCGCCTTCTCATCTGCATCCTGGGAGAACACAGTACGCAGCGCCGTCAGAACATCGGCTGCTTCATAACGGTTGTTGTAATCATGGTAGAACAGATCCATTGCACCGCTCAGCGTGAGCGCTGTTCCCGCTTGTCTGTAAGCATCATACATAGTCTGCAGCGATTGTACCGGCGTTTTGCCCGCCAGCCTGAACTGTCTGAACAGTTCATAAGGATGGCTGCCCTGCTTCAGATAATAGTCCGCCAGCTGAACCGGATCATATCCCCCGTCCAGAAGATATTTCAGGATATGCTCCCGCTGGGATTGGGTAAGCCCTGGAGAGAGAGCCGCAATCGCTGCCGGGAGTTCTGCACCGAACTGTTCACGCAACAGCGCGGCCTGTGCTGAAGCCTGATACCCGCTGGCGGAGAATTGAGCGAGTACCTCGCTTAACGTGACACCTGCCGACACCCATAAATCATTCACGATGATGGCAATTTCCTGCACCTCATAGTGCTTGGCCATTAAGGCGCTAATGATCACAGAGGCTCCGTCACCAGCGGCTTTCACCGCTTCAGCCACTTCCCGGGCAGACACCTTGGCGTTCAGCAGCTCTGTCGCCGCATCCTGCTGCGAATATTCCCGGCGCAGCAGAGAATACGTATACGCCGCCGGGAAGCCAGCGCCCATGAAGGCCCGCAGCATTTCTGCCGCGCCAGCAAAGCTGTATTGCTCTGCAATTGCCTTGCTCACATCCGCCGCCGAATATCCCGCTTGGGACAGCCAAGTCGCACTGGTAACGGCATCGCCCGAGTACAGCTCCTTGATGACCGCTGCCGATTCCGTTGCCGGTTGCTTGCCTTCGGCCATGGCGGACACGGCCTGTGCACGGCTCAGACCATATGCACTCTGGACAGCTCCGGCAATCCCGAGGCTGTCATAACCTGTCAACCGGAGTAACTGTACGGTATTACCGCTTGTTTCATTCCAGTTATCCTTTAGGACCTTCGCCGCTTCTGTAACGGATACATTGTAGCGCTTCAGATATCCCAGGATGTCTTTGCTGAGCAGACCGAATCGCTGGAGCACTGGAGCAATCTCACTGATCGAATAGCCTGCCGAGAGAAACTCTGGGACAATCAATCCATCATATTTAGAAGTAGGCCGCTTCAGCGAATTGTAAGCATCATAGAGCGCTGACGCATCCGCGTGCATTGCATGCAGGATAGGAGTGATTTCTGAAGTGATCATCCCGTACTCGACCAGCACCGCACGGTACAGATTCGCTGCCTTGAAGCCGCCGTCCCGCAGAAGTACCGCCGTCTCCAGCGCCGTCTTGCCATATTGCGTGTGAAGAATTTGAGCCGGGTAGGCCGCATCATTCTTATAAGCATAGCTGGAGACGAAGCCGAGCAGTGTCGCTACATTGGCCACCGGCAATTCGTCGAAGACAGCCAGGAACGTCTGATTGACCGCTTTCACCCGGTTCACACCGGTGTAAGCTACCGATACCACGGAGGCTGAACCAATCACCCGGCCGCTGCTGTTCCAGCTCAAGAGGATCTGCACCGGATCTGCCCCGAGTGCCGCAGTCACGGAGCTTTGCCATTGACCATCGATCTTGACGGAGAAGGACCCGCTTGAAATCACGCTGGCCAGCGGCTTGTCAAACGTAAGGATAACCTGGGTCCCATTCTCCGAAGAGGTCGCATCCATCAGGAGCGGCGGCGTGCTTACATTATTCACCGTCAGCTCCGTACCGAGATCATACCCCGCTGCATCCAGCCGCAGCTTGAATTCCTTATTGTAAGCCAGGTTCGCTGCCACCTTGTACGTCTGTCCGAAGTCTGCAGTGGATACCGGACCCAGTGTTGCCGGGTTGTTGCCGGCATCCTGCAAGCTGAACTGTACACCTTGAACTGGTGTACTGAAGCTTACAGTGAAGCCATTCTCATTCACACCTGTGATACTTGAAGTGACACGGTAAGCCACATACACCTTAACCGCTGCCCCAAAGTCATACCCCGCCTTCTTCAGAGTTAGCGAATACGTACTGCCTTCGGCAAGCTGGGTTTGAATGATGTAGGTACCTGCGTCTGTTCCCGCAGCGATCCCCGTCACCTTGATCCTATCGCCTGCCGCCGTAAGAAGCTCCACATCTTCAGGCTGCACATCAATTCCCTTACGGCCCAGCAGCACACTTATTCCGCCGGCATCCGCACGGGTGACCTGGCTCGTAACCGCAACTGGCAGCACCACTTCGAGAGGCCCTTCTACCGGGTGGGACGGATCTTGCACCATCAGCGTATACGTTTGACCGGCGGCTATAGGCACACGCACCAGATAGATTTTGCCCGCATCGGCTGTACCCGGATTAGCATCATAGAATGAGCTGGAGGTGAGGGTAATATTCTGCCCGCCCGGTCCGCTCAGGCGAACGGAGGACAGACTCAGATTAGGCACAGCCTTGCTCAGATTCAGACTGAACCCGGCGGCGGTAATGTTACTCGCTGTCAATTGCAGCATCGGAAGGACATCCAGATGAACCGACGGGCCAAAATCATACCCCTTAGCTGTCAGCGCCAGCCGGTACGCCGCCCCTTCCGTCAGCTTCGCCGCCGCTTGATACGTCAGCCCGCCGTCAGCAGTTACCAGCGAATCTAGCGCTACAGCCTCGCCGCTGCTGTCCTTCAGCAGAATGTGGCTTACCTTCAAATCCGGGACTGCGGCTTGCAGGCGCAGGGTGAACCCGTTCTTGGACAGCGCCTCGATAGACTTGGCGACAGGCTGCAGTACCGTGAACGGCAGGACCGCGCCGAAATCATAACCGGCTGCCACTATATTCAGACTATAGGCGTCCCCGTATTGCAGTGCCGCTTGTACGGCGTAGGTCGCACCTCCATCTGAGGTGGTTGCCGCAGACACAACGCTCTGATTGCCCTCCGCATCCTTCAAGATGAAGCTGGCTGCGCTAAGTCCCGGAATAGCCGGGTCCAGCTTCACCGTCAGCCCGTCACTCTGAATTTTGTCATAGCTGAGTGCAACTTGTACTGGCACCTTCACCGCTAGAGCTGCCCCAAAGTCATAGCCTGTCCCGGCCACAGTCAGCGTATAGACCGCTCCATCTGCAAGATTAGCAGACAATACATAACCAGCCCCCCCGTTCAGCTCCTTAACGGCTGTAACCGGAGTGGACTGCCCGGAAGCATTAACCAGCTTGAAGCTGCCAGCCTTAAGCCCGCCAACAGCCGGGTTCAGGAGAACACTCACGCCTTGCCCGTTAACAGGACCAACCTCACTTGCAATCACACTCGGCAGCGTAGCCGACAAGACTTCCCCGAAGTCATGACCCGTCTGTTGCAGCGCAATCGTATAGGTCTGGCCTCCGGCAAATGCTGCCTTCAGGCGGTAAGTCAAGCCATGGTCGTCCGTCACCGCAGAGGACACAGGCAACACTTGCCCTATGCTATCCTTCACCGTGAAATCAGCGGCACTCATTCCAAAGACACCGGGATTCAGTCCGATCTCCACGTAGTCCGCTCCTATTCTCAACACTGCCGCGCTTATCATAGCCGGAACGTCAATGAAGATCGGGGTGCCGAAGTCATACCCGTGCTTGACAATACGCAGCGAGTAACGCTCTGTTCCCCAGAAGCTCGCTTCTACCTTATAAGTGAATCCCCCGTCCGCTGTCGATATTTTCATAGGATGGTAGACTGTAGCGTTGTCTCCTTGCTTGATGTTCAAATCACCCGGCAGCAGGCTTGGCATCGCCTGATCGAAGCGTACAGTGAACGCCTGATTGTTCCCGGTCTCCATCCCCTCGAACGCAGCCGCTACAGCCTGGATGGACAACGGCAGCTCCGTACCCAGGTCGTATCCCGCCACATGCAGGCCCAGCTTGTACTGCACACCCGCCTTCAGATAGACACTAATCTCATAAGACCGGCCCGCATCCCGGGTAATGACCGATCTTAAGTTGACGGTTTGGCCTTGGTCATCCGTCAGGCTGACATTTCCGGGGTCCAGACTGAGCGGTGAGGACAGGCTCAGCTTGAAGCCGGTCACAGACAACTGATCCACCGTGGCCGAAGCCGCATTCAAGGTGAACGGGTCAATGCTGTCAAAAACATACGGCGCCTTCGCAGCAATCTTCACCGTGTACGTCTTGCCTCCGGCCAGCGGAACAAGCACGTTATAGCTCCCTGGAGCAGTGGAAGCCTGGAGGGATTGTACCGCAGCGATATTTCCCTCTTTATCAGTGACCGTAATATCCGCAGCACTTAGACCGGGCACCTCCGAGCTCAAAACAAGCTTGAAGCCGCTCCGCGACTGGCCGTGAATGATTGCATATACCCCTACTTGGAAGCCCACCGTAAGCGGAGCCCCGAACAGATAGCCGGGATACTTGGCTTGCAGGGTATACGTCTCGAAGGCGTCGAATTTCCCTTCAATATTGTACATCGCGCTTGCCGGACCCTGAGAAGTCACCGTAATCGCGATCTTGCGGCCTTTGCTGTCATACAACGCGAAATGCTCTTCGGTCATATCCGGCAGATTCGGAGAGACGGACACCACAATCTTATTTAGCACCGTGCCCACCAGCCGGAGGGCAGCCGACGCCGAGATATCGAAGGAGACCGGAGAAGCCAGCCGGAACTCCTCTCGCGCCAGATCCAGAGTGTACCCCTTGCCCGCTGCCACCGCATTCAGCGTCACCTGGTAGCTTAGGCCCTGATCCGTTGTCTTGAGTGAATACTCATTCACAGGGACTGGATTCCCGCTCGGATCACGGAGGATTACTTGCTGCGGGGTCAATCCGGTAACCTTGGAGCTGAATTGAAGCTTGAACCCCAGTACCGTTATATTGCTGAGCGCAGCCGTAATGATTTTCGATATTGGAAAAGCTACGGGTTCATTCACCTGATAAGTTACATCCGGCTTGTACTGTACCGTATACGTTTGCCCTCCGGAAAAGGTACCGGCAAGGGTGTAGTGAGCGCCTGCATCCGCTGTTGCCGCTGAAGCCAGTGCAATGCTGTCACCAGCGGCATTTCGGATTACAAAATGCCGCTGGGCCAGCCCCGGAACCGGCGCATCCAGCTGCACCTTCACACTTGCTGTTGTCGCCTCCACAACTGTCAGCGTTGGCGGCAGCCGGAAGGAGACTGGATTCATTGAGAATTCATCCTTGTCCAGTTTGACCATGTAGGCCATACCCGGCTTCAACTGATTGCCCGGCACTCGAAGCTGGTAGCTCGCCCCGCCGTCTGCCGACTCGAACAGATTCGGATAATAGAGCGTGCCGGCTTCATCCGTTAACGACAGCCCCAGATAATTCTCAATCTCCGGGAACGCGGGAGCGAACTTCAAGGTGAACTGCCCGTCCTTCGTTACATCCGCTATGCTGGCGGCAATCCACTTATTCACATGGAACGTGACCGGCGAGTAGAAGAGGATGTACCCTTTCTTCAGCACAATCGTGTAGTCCGCATTCTCCGCAAGCGTTACCCGCACTTGATAGGTCCCGCCATTATCACTCGTGGTTAACGTAACTCCGTTCAGCTTGTTATTCTGCGCATCCGTGATCGTAAGGTCATCAGGCAGCAGGCCCGGCACCGGGTTGGCAAAAGAAAGCTCGAAGCCCGCACTCGTGATCTTCGAGACACTGGTTGTCCCTGCGTCTGTGGTCGCTGCAACCTTGAATTTCACCCCTGCTTCCGGTAGATGCCCGGTCAGCTTCAGAGTATAGCTGCCTCCCGCCAGGTGGGCCGACAGCCGGTAGCTTGCGCCCTGGTCCGCCGTTGTTGCTGAGGATATCACTACGGGATCTCCTGTATCGTTGTTCAACAATACGAAATTCTCTGCATCCAGCCCATCCACGGCATAATCGAGCTTCGCAAGCAGCCCACTGTTCTCAATCTCATCGACAGAGACTGTAGCAATTAGCGGAACCGCAAAGGAGACCACATTCGGGTCCACATCTGCATCCAGCGCGAGACTATAGTAGCCCGGGGTCAAGGCGGCTGAGAACTGATAGCTTCCGCCTTCCGGGTCATTCATGACGACCTTCTGGATAGGAACCTCCGTGCCTTCAAAGGCCCGGGTTAACTTAAAGCCGTATTGCATATTGATCTTCATCGCAGGTGACATCACAAGCGTGAAGCCGCCGTATGTCGGATCTACTACCGTGTTCTGGGCATACACATAAATTTTCTTCGGCGCGCCGAAGTCATACCCGTCCGCCTGAACCGATACGTAATAACTCTGACCGCCCTCTCCGTCAAAAGCCACTACATAGATCCGCTGCTGGTTATCCCAAGTGACACCTGTAATCGCAACCTCATGGCCTGCCAGATCCGTGGCCCTGAAATGTTCAGCGGTCAAATCCGGCACGCGCGGATTCAATCCAGCCATGAATTGTGTCGGCTTCCGCCCCGCGCCCCATACATTCAGAGTCGCGTTCACCAGTGTGGCCGGCTTCCCGAAGCTGTAGCCCGGAGCCGTAATGCCAAGTACAAATGGGCCTCCGGCATTAATCTGCGTGGTGAGCAGCTTGTAGGTACGGCCTCCGTCACTGGAGCCCGCCGAGTCCAATACAACCGCCCCGCCGCTGCTATTCTTAAGCTCAAAGGCTGAGACTGTCAACCCCGGTACCGCCCGCCCGAAGTGAACCGTAAGGCCGCTATAAGCACCGGGATACCCGTCGAAGGTCGTATACTTACTGATTTCCACGGTCTCAGGAACAACTAGGGTCCCTTGTATGAATCGTCCGTCATAGAGATTGACATGGTAAGCATAACTTCCTGCTGCGGGCAAATCCGCAGCTATCACTGCAGATTTCCTGTCCAGACCAAGCTGGACTTCATCCACGGCTACGGCCCCGCCGCCCGGAGCCTGCAGAGTCATATCGCCTGCCGAGAAGTCTGGCGTACCTTGCGCAAACTGCAGCTCAAATCCGCTATGCGTCACCCAGCCTGCCGAAGAGGGAACTTCCTCTGCCCGGACCGCCAGAGCCGCCGGTTCCGTGAACTCATACCCGTCCATATCAAGCGAAAGGGTATACGAATCCTTCGGGGCCAGGCTGGCCCACACTTCATATTGCCGGCCGGGAACCACTGTACTGAGCATATCGATACTGACCTGCCCGCCCGCCGCGTTCTCCAGCACCAGGCTCAGAGAATCTATCTCCGGCACTGTCTTATCCATAGACAGGATAAAGCCGTAAGTACGAACGGTGCCAATCAAAGGTTCAACCTTCACCTTGCCTACGGCTGGTACAGTCACTTCAAGCGCTGTCCCGAAGCTATAGCCGCTCCGTTCCATACTAAGCGTGTAGGTGCTGCCCGGGACAAGTCCTGCAGTAATCGTGTATACACCGCCATCCTCTGCGGAGGCCGCTCCGTCCACCGGAATGCTGCTGCCATCCCCCGCTGTCAAAGCGAAATGAGCTGGGGTTAATCCCGCAACCGGTGGATTCAAGGATACCTGGAAGCCCGTCTCCGTGATGCCGTAGACCTCAGCAGATACCGAGATCACTACCGGGTCCGTGACCGGAACGAATACGGACACAACCCCGCCGAAGTGGTAGCCCGCCTTCGTCACGCTTAACAAGTAGGTAGCCCCTTCCTGCAAGGCAGCTGTCAGCTGGTAAGAGCTTCCGCCGTTATGGGCAGCAGCCTCTTGAATAGCGACAGCTTCGCCCGTCCCGCTGCGCTTCAGGGTGAAGCCAGACAGCGGCAAATCGGCTACCGGCTGATCGAACTGGACCTCCAAGCCCGCTACGCTGATATTCTGCACCGCCGTGGCCACCCGAATATCCTCCGGTGTAGTCACCGGAATAACTAAGGTTACCGGGGCGCCGAAGGCATACCCTGCCTTGGAGAGTGTAACAGTGTAGGTCTCCCCCTCCTTCAAGGCTGCGGCAACCCGGTAAGAGCTTCCCCCGTTCAGTGAGCCAATGAAGGATATCTCTATGGCCTGTCCCGCTGCATCCTTCAGCGAGAGCTCTGCTGCTGTCAGGTTCGCAACAGGCTTGCTGAAGCTGAGCATGAAGCCGCTCGGAGTACCGAGCGCAGCAGTAACTGCCACCTCAAGCGGCTGCTCTGCAGGCGGCAGGGTTGGCTGAGGTGTTGGGGATGGAGTAGATGTTGGAGATGGCGGGGTCGTCGGGTTGCTTCCGCCACCGCCACCACCGCCACCGCCACCACCGCCACCACCACTTCCTCCGCCAGTTCCACCCGCTCCACCTGCTCCGGCAGGAGCCGTGCTTGCAGCCGGAGCAGTAACCGTATACTCTCCGCGTGTCGTAGTTTCCACGCTGCGGGGGGAACGTTCAAACACTACTTTTGGAGCATCTACCAGTGCCTTCACGATTTCTCCCGCGCCTGATACACTTGCTGTGCCATGCAGCTCCAGATCACTTACCTTCACGCCTTCGTTCAGCGTAATGGACGAAGCGCTGACTCCCCCGGCAACGCTTAAGCGGCCTATGGTCCCCGAGGTGACCACAACCTTGACGTTGCTCTTAATCTCCACCGAGCTGAAGTCCCCGCTCAGGGTGACTTCACCCGCTCCTGAAATAACAACCCCCTCAATACCGCCGGAAGCTGTCCCGCTCTGCTCTGACTCAAGCTTAGCATCGGACTGGACATTCAACTGCCTGATGATCGTTGTCCCGCCGACCACAACCCGTACCAGACCGTCCGCCCGATCCACGGTTACAACACCGAGCTGCGAATGATTGATATGTACACTATGGGCACCGCCGCCTTGAATATCTGTGCTGCCCTGTACCGTCACCTGTTCAAGGTAGATCTCTCCGTCTCCAACCTTGGAGCCGATGAGCAGATTTCCTTGAACCTGAACGTTGCGCAGCGTTATGCCCGGTGCATTCAGGGTAAGATCACCGGCAACGGTGAACGAGCCTGTAGCAGGACCATAAGTGCCGCCCGTCTCCAGAGTCTTCGCTGGAGGAATGATCCCTCCCTCTGCATGGCTGCCGGACTGCTGCTTCAGACGATCCAGCAGCACAACGGCTTCGGCCCGTGTGAGCTGCCGTGAAGCTGCAATCGTTCCATCCGGGAACCCCTTCATGTAACCGGCACTTAGCACAGCACCCAGCGCATCACGGCCATAGCCCGGAATACTGCCGGCATCCTTGAATACCTTCAGCGGATCTTCGCCGTCCTTCATCAGCACAGGCGTAAGCTTGGCGAGCATTACGGCCGCCTCCACCCGTGACAACGGCTTGTCCGGCTGGAAGGTCCCGTCAGGAAATCCCTTCACATATCCGGCCTGGACCGCTGCCTGCACCTGTGAGACGAACCAGGCCGCAGAGGGAACATCCTTGAAACTGATCTTTCCCGTTCCCTGGTAAGCAAACAAGCGGTTCACTAACGCCACAAACTCTATACGTGAGATAGTCTGATCAGGCCGGAAGCTTCCATCCTGGAAGCCTTTGATATACCCGCCTCCTATCCATTCGCTTAGTTGCGGCTCCGCCCAATGACCGTTAATATCGCTCGCAGCAGAGGCTGTCCCGTTCACAGCCGCAGCCTCTGCCTGGCCTGTCTGCCAAAGTCCGGGACTCCACAGCCCCGCAATTAGACTGACAATCAACAGCCAATGGAGCAAGAGCCTTATTCTCTGTTTTGCCCGGTGGTTCTTCACGCCAATTCCCCCTTCATCACAGCACCCTTGTTTTTCGACAATCTATGAGATTTTTCTCATAGACAGAATCATATCTTGTATATTTGAGTCTACAGGAAGGGAATAAAAGAATAATGAAAGCTTTGGAGAGCAAACACAGAAAAACCGCGAAGCAGCAAGGCTTCGCGGTTTTTTATTTCGCGGTTTTTTATTTAATGAGATAAATATTTCGGGGCGGTTTGTATTTATTTGAAATTCAGTCCAACTCACTAAACCTTTCGAGCATAGTGGCAACCTCTGCTCTGGTTGCAAGACCCGAAGGATTAATAGTCAAATCCGTGTTGCCCTTCATAATGCCCTTAGACACAGCCCAAGTAATGGACTCTTTGGCATAGCCTGAAATTTGATTTGCATCTTTGAAGCTCAGGCTGGAAGTTTTAGCTTGAAGGTCAACACCTTTAACCTTTGCGTATCTATGCAGCATAACAGCAATTTGCTCACGGGTGATGGCATCATTGGGAGCGAATTTACCCTTATCATACCCGTTAACAATGTTACTTTGATTTGCCCAAATCACCGGATCTGAATACCAACGGCCACTTTGAACATCAGAGAATACATTGGCAAATGTAACATTCGGTTTATTTTCCATACGATAGATTACAGTGGCCAGCATCGCACGGCTCATTTTCCCGGAGGGTGAGAATTCCGTCTCAGAGGTTCCCGTGAATAGTCCCTTGTTGTACACATACCTTACAGAAGGATAGAACCAATCGTCATGTGCTATATCTGTAAAAGGAGTTTTCTTAGCAAAGGTTACAACCACAATGGTGTCACGGCTAACCTCTGGAATGGTGTAAATGTCATGGCCTATAAATTTGTCACCGTTGACAAAGATATATTCGGTCTCAAACCCTTCATCCGGAATCATTCTGATGGTGGCAGAGGTTGTTGCACGAATGGTCTGAGCTTCAAAGCCCTCGGCAATTTTGCCATTTCCGCCTTTAACAGAAGCTTTAACGGAATAGTACAGATCAACTGCGGTGTTATTGACTGTGGTATTGTCGGCCGGAGCAGCCCAACGTTTCGGGCCGACAATTTTGGAGTTCTCGAAATCGGAAACACCCATGCTAAGCTTTTCAATAGCTTCAGTGATTTCAGACGCCAGCGCATCCTTGTTATTAAAAACAGACTCAGCCCCGACAATCACCTCTCTCAGTTTTTGAGCGGATTTTGTCGGATACCAATGATCCGGATAGTAGATGTTTTTGGGATTATCCGCAATAGTAACTGAAGCAAGTAAAGCTTTTGCAGCAACAATGTCTTCATATAATAGAGATTTTGAGGGGTCCTTTACTCCATCGCCCACAATAATTTGCACATCTTCAACCGGTTCAATATACCGGTGTGTCGCATCTTTGTTCGTCAGAATGAAGCTGCTTGAAGAGATGCTGAACGTGCCGCTGTTCTTAGCTTGAAATACAGCCGTTCCAATATTTTTCAGTATGGAATCCTCTCTTCCCTTGGCGGTCATATCCAGATAGACATAGTTGATAGCACCATCGGAATATTTCATTGAAATGTCCTTTTCCACATTCACACCGGTATTTTCCAGTACATAAGAATCAAACTGCAGCTTTCCTTGAAAGCCATATACAGGCGCCCTTCCGGCACCCGTATAGGAAAGACTTAGCTTAACAAATATTTTTTCTCCAACTTCAAATGATGATTTTAAGGAACCTGAGCTGTCCGTTACTGTGATGTCCACACGATAACTAAGGTCTGCAGCATCATTTGCGCCATAGGCATATGAGGGTAGGGCAGCCCCTAGAAGCATGATGCACAAAATGATTTTTAAGTATTTGATCATCTTTTAAGTGCCTCCATTAGTGTGAGCTGCGCATCTACAATATCAACAATGCCGTCACCGTTTGTATCAGCTCTCATCCAATTTTCTACAGAACTAAAACCGTTGTAAACATTGTCTAAAATAGCATTCAATGTTGCCATAACGTCGACTTTATCAATAGCACCACTGCCATCGGTGTCTCCACGCAGAAGAACAGGAGATTTCACCGTTGGTTCAAAACCAAGCTTGGCTGTTAATTGCTCGCCTGTGACAAGCTCCTTTGAAGCACCAATATATGCTTTCTTAAGATTGTCATATAACAAAGTTTGTTTGTTGCCTCCAATCACAACCGTTGCCTTGCCCATGTTCATTTCAGTGTATATGGTGTACAACGAGAACCCTTGTGTCTGACGAACTTCATAACGGTAACCATAATCTTTTACTTTGATTTTGATAACGTCTGACAGTTCTTTATAGACCGTCTTCCCGTCCTGGCCTTCAAAGGCAGACAGTCTATAACTAACCTTGATGGCCGTTTCGCCTGGAGCTAATGCTTCAATGGTCCCATCTTGCGAGAGTCTGATGATGTTCTGATTATAAAGAACGTCCCACACAACGTCTTCTGCTTTTAGAACGGTACCGTTAACTGTGCGGAGAGCTTTCACAGACAGCGCCGTTGTCCCGCCTATGCCAAGCTCGATCGAATCAGGCTGATCCTCGGAGCCTTCCAGGTCAGAGATTAGTTTAATGCTTTCATACTCTGACAAAACACGATTCACAAGATACACTGGAACAGCCGTTTCGTTACCGGCATCATCAACCGCTTTAAGCATCAGGGTTTGGTTCGGGTCCTCACTCGAGGCCTTACGATTGACAACGAAGGTTCCGTCCGGACTGATAACAATTCCGTCTGAAGTGCCGTCTAGCGTTAATGTTGCGGATGGATCTGTTAGACCACGGAAGCTGTAGCTTGAGTCTGCGCCAACAAAAACAACTTGATTGCTGACGGTGTTATCAACGTTTTCCCCGTCAAGGCTGGTTTGAACATCTTCATCAAGGAGTAACGCAGGTGCTTGAGTGTCAACAGTAAATCCAATAGCCCCTGATGACCTGCTGCCTTGGAGGGTGTCACGGTTTTCAGCCACCGCTACAAAGTCAATCAGCTGCTGGCCGTCTTCAACACTTTCTTCAAATGACCAGACCTTCTTATACTCTTGAGGCGTGTTTTTATCTTCGGTATTAAGGTTGAAGGTCAATTTAACAGGTCTGTCGAAGGTGTACGTTGCCTTTACTTGGTCAGTGTTTAAATAGTACCGATCTTTGGATCTGTCAATGTTTGTCTCAACGCTTACAAGCTGAGGTTTATCCGTTGAAGGCATAACAAAGCCTGGCGATGATGCAAATTCGGTTGAACGATAATATTCCGCCTGTTTCAGGGCAGACTCCACAATTCTAGCAGCCTGCACTTTAACAAAATAAGTCTTGCCTTCCTCTAATAGAGGCCGGTTGGTTTGGTTTTCTAATGGTTTTAGAATGATGTCACTGCCCACTTTAAATTGACCGAAGGAATTCTCGACCTCAACTCCATCTTCGTCTTGGATCGCCACAAGATAATGGGTTGCAGTGTCGTCGCTTCCCGTTATGCCAACCTTCACATAACCGTCACCACTGTAGACCGCAGACACAGATTTTGGGTTTCGAGGGAGCAATGGATTTGTGAAAGTGAATGTTGAAGCAGTGATTTTCTTGCTCATTCCGCCTTGATGGTTAACAAGCATTGCAACCACGTGATATTTCCCTTCAGGAAAAGACTCAGGAAGCGTGAATACATGAGAACCTGATTCGATTTCATCTAACTCCAGGTTACCGATACTAATTAAGGATGAAGTATCTTGAATGTTAGAGGATTCGATGGTTTTCATGATTGACGGGTCTTTCGTGACATAGACATTAAGTGCACCCGAATATTGGCCTTGCTTGTCCGTTGTCCAAGAAACGTTAAGTTCACGGCTTGTATTTGTGCTAGTAGAAGCACTAACTCCTGTAAGCTCTGGCATATAGTCAACACTGTTTACTGCAAAGTTGTCTATATAAACCTCAGGTGTTGAAACTGAAATGGACCAGTTCCCCCCAACAATCAGAGAGGGATCAGTGACTGAAATGTACAAATAATTAGTGCCATCTAAAGATTGAACAAGATAGTTTCCGTTGCCCTTATTATCGTCTTCAACCATGGTCAATCTTTTTCCATTTGGATTGGTAATATTAATTTCTGATGCAGAAGGCTTGATTAAACCACGAAGTGGAATTTCAAAGAGAAGTGCATCCTTTGTTGCCGGGTTAATCTCTTTTGTAACCCCATTCCCGGCCCTTGTCTTAGCGACGGCCTCCGTACTTAGTCTTCTCATATTCGTTCCATAGATCATGGTGGTTGGCACAAGGTTGCCGCTCTCGTCCAGCGCTTCCGAGTGGACATAGTGAACGGCGTCTCCTCTTGAAGAGAGGTCGATGGACCCGCCAAAGCTGAGGTCACCGTTCCAATAATAGATAAAGCCCAGCTTCACCCCAATGACCTTAAAGTTTGCACCCACAAAGTCAGATGAGACGGCTGCCTCAACACCTGCGATCTCCTTGCCCCCGAGCAGCGGGATGGAGTCTGGAATGAACAGCCCTGCATAAACATAACCATAAAAATAATCTTCCGTAATTTTAATCGTGATCCCGCCACGAATGGCTCCGGCATGAATACTGATGCTGCCGAAGGCATTGAGCTGAAACGGCGAGATCCATTGAACATTCATTCCCGCTTGAATATTAAGAAGTCTTCCTTCTTCATCTTTTTCTAACCGGCCGGTACCTTCAATGGCAAGACCCGATAGTTTTGCATCCAGCTTAAAGTCACCTACAATAATCGCATTAATTAAAAGCCTCGTTTGAAGATGAATGGTAAGGGGTGGAAGTTCACCTGCCGGTTCTCCGGCAACGGTGTCTGCAAGGTTCGAAATCCCTCCGCCAAGGCCTGTGATAAATACATAAGGTGCAACCACAGGAACCTTCATTGTAGTTGGCGCTAAAAAGAAGGTGAGTTTATCAAGCATCATCTTGGGAACTTCGTTAATAGGAACCTTCTTCAGTGCCAGTGACCCTTCTACTTCCAGCATGGTAACGGAAACACCGGCATCAATGCTATAAATATCATCAATGGTGTTAATGGTTATATCCGCCTTAACACCGGCCTCGTTTCCTACTAATGGGCCTAATATATCTTTGGGCAGGGCTACAGATAGTGTTGTGTTAATGCCAACAAAACCAATTTCGCTGTCTTTACTGCCATAGAGAACATCTTGAACGTTCGCTGTCAGTGAGCCTTTATAATCATAATGCTCCTCACCCTTCGCTGGATCAGCAGCTTTTAAAGGCATTGAAATCCTTCCGCCAAAGCTGATTCCGAAATCATCATCGTCCTGGGTCATCACACCATATTTAATATTGATCAAAAAACCTGCAATATTTTGCAGCATAGAACCGGCATCTCCAAGCTGAAGTTCAAAGGCCTGAGCAGTCTTCTCGGCAACAGCCTCCCGATTCAGAGTATATTTGGTTCCATTATTGGCTTCGAAATGCCACTTATTATGCCAAATATTAATCGAGTTGATCACTTTGACGGTACCATCGCCTTCCAGCTTTGCACCCTTGTTGTCAACGGTCATCTTAAGAGCTTCGTTGCTGTCATAGGTCAGGATGCTGTTGATGGTAATATCGCCATCGGCTCTGCTGGCAGAGTAATATTTTTCTTTACCCGTATCCATAAGCCTGATTTTTCCGCGAAGGGTCAACAGAATTTCTGTTTTATTTTCTTCAAATGCTATTTCTTTGTGAAGAATGCCATCTTTTTTCACGCCGCCGGATATAAATTTCTTCATTACATCTTCGTTTGTAAAACTAATATAATCATATAACTGTCTGTTGTTTGCAGCGTCTGTGAACCGGACTAGCGAAACAATACCGTAGCTTGCACTTCTATCCGCTAAATTATTGGTGACATCCACTGTAGTTGTTGCTTTAATTTTGGTACCGAAGGCCTCGATCAGCTGTTGATTCGTAAATCTAAATTCAATGTCATACTTTCCAACCGCCAACGTCTGATTCGTTGAGAAGGCAAGCGTTTGACCTTCATCAATAAAACTTATTTTTCTTTTGTCAATCAGAACAGCCTCAGCGCCGGATGCTGGAACAAGGTACAGACTCCATCCGTCACTTCCCGAAAGGGCCTCCATCAGAACCTTCATATCGCCAGAAACGGTAAGGTTTTTGTCACCTTCATAATAAACTGCCGCCGGGAAAACATGCTTCATTGAAACTTCCGGGAGCTTTCCTTTAACTGCAGGAATCAAAATGTTTGTGTTTGCACTATAGTCAACCACTTTATTTGTGCTAGCATCAATAATTTCTGTGGCGTTTAACGAAACGACCAGACGTTTTGATGTGATCATAGACTGTGTCTCTGCAATAATGTCAACATCCGGAATATTAAACACCGTTCCAATGTTAAGACCGCCCGAAATCTTCACCGTGTATTCCCGTGTATTCGTGGCTGCAAACACAAGTCCCTCTTCGAGGCTAAGCTTCACAATGGGTTCTATAAGTTCTTTTGCTCCTGAGACACTGTTGTCAATGACTACATTTGCTTTAAAAACACCATTGTTTTCATAAGCTTTTTTGTCGTTAGTAAGTAATACTTGTTCAGTGTGGATCCCTATGGATACATGCTCCTTTTTGGTTTGTTCAGCAAAGTTACCGATACCATAGAGCATTTCAGAAATTCTGACTTGACCCGGCTCAATGGTTTTTTCATTCCAATAATAAGCCGTTGCAGTGTCAGGAACTAAGTATTGGTTGGAGTAATTAGTAAAGTCAACACTAGGGTTTGGTGTATAATCGTATCTGGTGTTTGCAAGATTAATCCAGTGCCCGACAATCACTTTATCAACGTTCACATCCTTGTTGCCGCTCCAGCCGGACAAGAGGGCATAAGCCGTCTTGTTCGAAGCTGAAAGCGAATCAACATATCTAATTTGCTGCGGAAGGTTGTCACCGCTATATTCGGTTTCAACGATTGTCGGCTGCGACGGGTCAACCAATGCATAAGGTGCATCAATTTCTGAACCAAGCGCGTTGTCTAGTAGAAGCCGGATCCCCACCGTTCCGGCTGTGGCATTGTTATTTTTCACATCATATGAAATACCAATGTTTCCAGCTCTGGAGTTGTTAGGGTCAATCGAAATGGACACCTTTTGTGTGATGGTATAGCCCTTAATGTCCCATGCAATGGTTAAAAGCCTGTTTTGCTCTGAAACGACAGGTTCATGAAGCTTTGTATCGATGCCAAACCAGCCATACTCCTGACCGAAAACAAAATCCTTTCCGTCGATACGAACGGTTGTGAAGGATGTTCCATTGCTCCTTGCCGCATCTTCCTTATAAAGAAGCGGAAGGTTGTTGTCAAACGCTTTTTGCGGATGACCGTCAATGGTTTCAATGGAGAAACCACCCGTTTTTGAATTGATTGAATATTTCATAAATTCGTTCGCAATGGAATAATCCGCATTGCTAGCGTCAGCATGAACAGGGAAACTGGCAAAAGTGAAAAGCATGGATAGAATAATAGCTGCAGCGATGCTGCGTTTCATTGTTCTATAGAACGTCATTGCCTATTTCCCTCCTTGATTTGAGACATATACATGAATGTTGAAATAGTCGCGTTTATCCGTTTGGATATATACGGTGTACCAGCCGCTCGTAACCTTATCGAGGGTATACACTCCGCTTTTCTCCCGAAGGACCGTTCCTTTTGTTTTCATCTGACCTTGTGTTAAGACACCTTTTTCATAACGTGCATACGAGATCCCGGAAAAATTTTTCAATGAGATTTCAACTTTGTTGCCAAGAACCGACGCAGCATTGGAACTGTCTGGCATCACGCCGTTCACAAGGGCTATGGTGTCATACAGACCTACCAGGCGAACGGTTCGGCGAATAGTGGTCTGATTCCCTGCATCATCTCTTACCGTATAGTCGATATAGTACGGGTTCGAGCGGACAAATTCATTTGCCGAGATGTTGTCAGGGTTAAACACCCGTCCGCCTGATCCATAGCTTATGGTGACCCGGTTCGTCAGGTCCACCTTTTTACCCGCAACCATATCCCATGCTTCGAAGTCTAGAAGCTTGGACTTGTCATAGGCAATGGAGGCATCTTTTTTAGGCGTCATGCCTTCGATGAAGATTAGCTCTTCCCCATTTTTAAGTTTTAGCTCTGGAGATGTTTTATCGATTAGACCAATGTCGACACCATACGAGGTATAGGTCCCTGTTCTTCCTTCAAGGTTAAAATTGTAAAGTCCATTTTCTCTATAGTTCATTGACTTCTCTTGTTCCCAAGGATCGTTTCCGCCCACGAGTTTAGCATCTTTATCCGTGATTACCGTGACATTCACATTCTGGTTTGTTGCCGGGTTCTTGTCGATTCCCACAACATATCCTTCTTCTTTTCCAGAGGTGTCCACACCAACAACAATCTTGTTTTGATGATCCTTTTCCACCCATTCGCCGCTTTGGTTCTTTTCGAGATATTTGTATGTCCAGCGGACTTCCTTAACCCTTGGGCCGCCCACTTCAATGCCTTCAACCGTTACGAGAATTTTTTGCGTGATGCCTGTTTGGTCCCTAACTTGAAAGACGTGCTCTCCGTTAGTTTTAACGTTGATTACTGCCTCTTTATAGGACAGGGCATCGCCGGACTCGTCCTTCACTTCAGTCAGAAGTGCATGTTCATATCCACGATAAGAAACGGTAAGGTCTGTTAGTTTTCTAAGAATGTCCAGCGGAACGCCGTCACTGTCACGGATTTGGTCAAAGGTTACATTCACGCTCAGCTTATCTTCAGCTAATGTGGCAGTGGCTTTGATTTGCGGCGGTGTGGACACAATATTCGATATGGTAATCACTTCCTGTCCTTCGTTGCCATAGTCGTCAACAAAGAACATGGACACTGTACCATTTTTTCTAAAGCGAACAGCTTTTGTGCCGGGGATATGGACGATATCGTTGGCAGTTAGGCTTCCGGTAGGTTCTACACCAGTGACTGTAATCGTTTTGATATCCTTGCTGAACTGGGTCAACTCCACATTCACGCTTTGTGCAGTAATGGTGGCTGGAGGCGTGCTGTAAGTCCTTGCGATTGCAGTAGGCGCTACCTTGTTAATGTTTGGGACGGTGATCGGAGTCGTCCAACGGTTTCCAGCGTAGTCATAGGCTGTCACATTGTAAATTCCTGAGCTGTCCAGTTCAACGACATATTCATTCTCAAGCGGCTCCCCTTTGAAGGGATACACCACATCGCCTTTCTTCACCTCTGCGAATGCGATTTCACCTGAATCATCCGTTAAAGTGATCGTTGCAAAGATATTTTTGTTGGTCTTGGCCGTATTCGATAACACATAGGATGTTTGTCCAATGGTGTTGTCAAACTGGTTATAGCGAACTGTATGAGAACCTGTGTTGCCCGAATGATCCTTAAACTCAAATGTGAATGTGTTATTATCCTCAGTTAGAGTCCTTGAGAATGCTGCGTTGTTGTTAGTCATAGAAAGAGTTTTTCCGCCTCCGGTAAACTTGAGCGTTGCCATAACCCTTCTATAGGCTTTTCCTTCTGTGATTGGAACCCAGTTCCCAAGATAGTTCTCGTAGCTGTATTCCACCGTGTAGTGCTTGTCTTGCGTAATTGGCGTTTTATCAATATTCGAGACTGTTACCGGCAGTACCGTTGCTATTCCGGCTTTGTTTGTCACTTTGAAATATACCGTTGCATTCTGCTCGAAGGTTTCGGTATGCGAAACAACAGAGTCAATGGGGCTGAAGCTTATGCCGTCATACGAACGTTCCAGTTTTAATATCCCGCTTTCCGGGTCATAGACAGACAGTGTTGCGGTAACATTTTGGTTGGTTGGCTCCGTGCTTGAATAGTCCACCTTGGCAACAGGTGCAGTTTCATCAACCACAGTAATGGCAACATATTCAGCTTCCATCCGGTCAGCTTCCATACCTTCTGCCGTGTATGACTCGAAATAAGCTGATTTTGTTGTTTTGCCGTCTCTTAGCGCTTCAAATACCAGCTTCGAATAAGCTGTTCTTCCTTCTTCTTCTGTAAATGAAGGGTCAGGAACACTTAGCTCTGTACTCAGTTCTAATCCGGATAACACAGCATTTTCAACAAAGAAATATTGTCCGGAATACTTTGGATCCGGAACGACAACATAATACAGCTTATCGCCCAGGTTATAGGATATAAACCCGCCGTTTTGGATCGTTTGACCATTTTTCTCTACATGACCTGAAATATCAAATCCTGTAACGAAATTAACATCAGGCGTGAATTCTAGAACGCTATCCCTTCCAACCTCGTCCTGAATATAGAGGCTGATTGTATTATTGTTTTGAATTACAACCTCGTAGTCCATTACGTAGTCAGCCGATGTTGTTAGAAGTCCTGTATACAGAAGGTTCGACCTTGCCATTTCACCCACAACATCACCCTCTACAGGTGCGTTAGGCATCACGGTGACTGGAACGTTAAAATAAACGCTAACCGTTGCGGTGGTTTTTGTTGTTGCAGGGTTTGCGCTGACACTTACAATGGATGCCTCCGCGTCAACCAGGTCTAGTTTTGAGTCAAAGAACACTTTTTCAGTCACATTTCCTGCGGTGTCGACGGCTTTGACCCCGATGGCATAGCTTCCACTAAGCCCCTTCAACTCAATGGAGTAGGTTCTCTGTTTGTTGCCTTCGCTATTAATGATTACCGGACTACTCTGCATTTCCACGGATGGGTTTGATTGAAACAATGCATAGTCCGCTTCGGTTAGAATATGGTTGTCTGCCGGGTCTTGAATAAGCGCGAATGAAACGGTTGTATCGTTCTTGTCTGACACTTCAACGGTAATCACACCATCTTGTCTTGCTCCTTTGGTCACGATGTTACTTGAAGCAAGCGCAGAGGGAGCTGACCGGTCAATGTTAGATACGGAAATAGGAACCAGAACATGATTTCCAAGCTCGTCAGACAGGGTCAGGTTTGTTGATATATTTTCACTTACCGTTACTGTGAATGCACCGTCTGTATATGGAGAAACCGTGATTTTGTCTGCATCCTCTGGTGCAACTGTCAGTTTGCTAATCCCTGTCCCAGCATCACTTGCGATGATTGTTGCTGTCACGGAGGCGTTGGTTGGCTGAATGGTGCTATAGTCCGGCAATTCAAAGGTTGGTGCCTGGCTATCATAAAGAATGGTGAGCGGCTTTGCTTCTGTTAAAAATTCAGGTTTGTCGTCCGCAGGAGCATTGATGAGTCCAAACTGGAAATAGATAGTGTTGACACCTTCCTGAAGCGGAACCGGTGTGTCGAGTGTAAATGCATAATTCCCGCCGGAATTGTTGCTCGCTGTAAACTCAGGAACTAAAGCGCCGGTATCTGTTGGCATGCCGTCCGTTGTTGCATAATATACCGGGTTTTGATATTTCAATGCGCTATCAGAAGTCCATGCTGCATGCGGTTCATTCAAGACAGCATAGACACTATAGGTTCCATCCGTTGTTGTACCCATTCCGTTTACAGTCTTTGACTCCGTAAATTTCAATGTGTCAATGATCGCAGCTTCTGACCTCATGCCAAAGTAGGGGGAAACCTTCTTGCTCTGTCGTCCATGCGGATCTTGTGCCACAACAACAATGCTGTACGCACCTGATGGAAGTCCTGTTAGAGTCAAGGTCTGATTAACCTGTGCTATATTGTCACTGTCCAGCGTCAGAGTCAGCGGATAGTTGGGCATAGCTTCAATTCTGATCTCTGAGTCTGGCTTAGATAAATAGTAATATGCACTTGCAATTCCACTGCGGTCTGTCACTTTCACGTTAAACTGTTGTGATGATTTGAAATGATCGTGCTGACTTATTGCGGTATATTTAATCTCCGGGGAATAGGCGTCATACGTGTAGACTTGTGAAAATTCAGCAGTGTTACCAGACTGTTTATTTTTCACACGATATTCCAGTATATATTTCCCGTCCATCAAAACTTTGGTTCCGCTAAGATTCGATTTTTCAGCTGCACCAACATCTTGGCTTGATTCATAAACTCTAAAGTTTTGTGTAAAGCTTTTGTCATTGCCAGGAGCAGAAATCCACCGGTAACTCGTTTCAAAGTTTGGATTGCTTACGTCAAAGCTAATGTCAAAATACGGCTTTGGAAGACTGGAATCCTCCGTATGGAGGGTGTCGGCAACATTTCCATTGAACATACTCACAGGCTTTTTATAGTATCTAGAGGCTTGCTCGTTTCTAGAATCGTTTCCAAGTGAGTCTACTGTGAAATAATAGAGCGTTCCCTCAAAGTTGTCCCCTTTTGGAATGGATAGAATGGTAGTTGTGCTGTCACCTTCTGAGTCTACAAATGCCCACAGCCCTTGAGTTGAAGCAATTTCTTTGGAGGCAGGTTTAATTTGATCTATTGGCGTGTCAGGCGGCGCCGCAATTCCGTCTACAAAGGTATAATAAGTCCTTGACCAGCCGTTGTTGCTTTGCTCAAGGTCGTTCATTTCAAAGCGGTATTCATTTCTTTTGCGAAGCTGCGCATCTTGCGGATGTACAGTTTCATGTACGGTCACCCGCGGAGCCAGGTTGTCGATTTTGATATTTTCAATTTCTGCATATCCGGCATCTCCGCCCAACGGATTGTCAGCTTGATCCCATCCATACAGACGAAGCTTGAATTCTCCTTCCGCCCGATCGATTGGACTAAGCTTTATGCTGACTCCATTGATAACCTGCGTGTTAATAGGTGCGGTAACTCTTGTTCTGTTTCCTGTACCGTCAAAGTTTGTTATTCTTGTCACGGCCGGTTCATAGGAATCGCCGGTTTTCTTGTATAGCTCATAATTCAAATAGTTTTGATTCGACTCGTTGTGGGCGACATTTCCGTCTGGATAGAGTGTTTCGCTGGCAACCATATAAAATTCATGCAGCTTTTTGATGTTGTTTTGAATGGAATTTTCCCCCACCAGGTCATTTCCATTTTTATCGGTCACTCTTACAGTTGGTGTTTTTGTGTCCACTTTATGAGTTGAGAAATAAAAACTTTGTGATGTCGGTGATTCTGGAGTTGGATTCTCTAAATAATAGGCCTGAGCGCGCCCCTTTTTCATAAGATAGGTAGATACGTTGTTAAGCTGAAGCCTTATGCCCTCGCTTTCAACTGCGCTAACATCCAGCGGCACTTGTCCGGTAAACTGAAGTTTGCCGTTTGGTTTGCCGTCATTGCCCTGCAGTTTGGTCATGGTAAGGTCGGCAAGCGGTGTTTCCGTACTGTTGCCAAGATATAACACAGGCGTTGCCTGGAAGTTTGTGATGAGCTCCGTTTTAATTTCTTGCGTCATGGCTTTTTTATGAATGGAAACCGCTTCAACTGTGATGTTAACATCTGTAAATTTACGATTCAGATACCGGTTGTCCTGGCTCGGCGAATAGGTAACCGTCTGATTGATATCGGGGTTGCCGAGGTTATATATACTACGATAGAACGTATAAGTTACATCTTTATAATAGTAATTCTCTTGCCCTATCTTTGTTGTTAAATAGGTTTTAACCTCGGGATCTCCTGAGCTTGTATGGGCAAAGGTCCCCCCGAGGCTTTCAGCATTGGTAGACTGGGCAAGCAGCGCCACCCTGTAGGTTAGCGAAATCTCTGCTTTGTTCTGTGCAACCATTTGATCGTGAAGCTTCTTGCGGTCAATATTGAGCTGAAACGTTTTTGTTTTTGTAGGCTCCTCAAATGTTAACCAATCCCTGCCTACAGCGTCGTCCGAAACAGAATAGCTGAATACAGGAGCATCCTCATATTGCATGATGTCATAGTAACCATATTGATCTCTGACATATTTGTTCCACTCTGCATGTTCAGAGCCCGACGAATTCGCATCCAGGTAGAACTCCCCGCCGAGCTCATCAACATAGCCTATATCTGTGAATTTTCTTTTGGTTACGTCCGAAATGTCACGGTAAAGTCTGCCCTGGTCTCTTGTCCAGGAATCTATTTTAATGGTCTGTACCTTAGCCGGATTGGTATTCCCCTCAAGATAGGGAAGATACAAATCCACAGATTTACCGTACCAGTCATCACTGCCCACCAGCCAAAAAACGAGCTCATTCATTCTCCATGGTGGAATATTTTCCATTTTAAAGGTATGTCTTATATCAGACCAAGCGGGAGCTCCGCCAAAATTTGCTGCATAATCAGAGGCTGGTCCAGATTCATAGGTACTCACGCCCATGTAAATATCATCACCTGTTCCGCCGTCATCGTTTCCTCCTGTTTTCACACCAAACTCATAATTGTACTCTGTTGCTACATTCGCATAAACAGGCGTTACTGATGCGAGAAGCGATAGTACCAGCATCAAGCTTAAAATCTTCTTCATAAAATACCTCCTCGTTATAAGACCACATTCTGGACAACGATCAGCCTTTACAGCTAATTTCCGCTGCAAATAGTTTCTATGTATTTTGAGCTAAGACCAATGGCTTGTAGCTCTTGTTTCATTTGATGGGTGAGTTCGATTTTTTGGTTAGGGACATATACAGCTACACCGTTGCGGTGGTTATAGCCTGCTGAATTTCTTACTTCGAAGGAAAGTGCTTGGGCGGCAGCAGTGACTTCTGATGATTGGCCCATAATCTCTATAAGATCATATTGATCGAATATCCCATCGTTTTTGCCTAATAGCTCTGAGCGGTTTGCAAGGTCTGTTAGTGGGCGGTCAAACTCTGCGTGTTCTATGGCCTTAACCAAGGATTCTGCCTGAGACAGCTTCATCATGGACATGGTTGTTTGCATCTTAGCTTCCATCCCCGAATGAAGGGTAAAAGAATCTAAAATTAACCGCCCTATTCTTTCCGTACTGATCTGCGGGTTTCGCTCTAGCGCACCTATCCATGTGGTATAGTACAAGCCTGCTGCGGGGGTTGAATCTTCAGAAGCTATGAGATATTTGCCCTGATCTCTAAGAGCATAGGCAGTTTCAACGGTGCCCATAAGACATGCATCAAAGATGATTAAGTCGAAATACAGATCTGATGAACCGATTGCTTGGGAAAGCTCCGAAACCTTCATCGTTTTTCGTTCGTTTAGCTCGTCTGCACCAAATCCGCCCATTGTACCGTACCCATGATCCCATAGAATCAGGATATAACGCTCACTTGGTGCAACGGTTTTACCCCATACAAGAAAATCCCTTAGTGTCCTAGGGTCTGATGCGGCGGTTTGGATCTGGCTTTCATGCTTTTTAAGTTGTCCATGACTAACCTCAAAGCGTTCGGATGCTCCATCGGCCATATATTTGTTGTGATAGTTTAGCGTTCCGCCTGTTTGGATCAGGATTTTCGTATTTTGGTTTGGCTGACCGCGCAAAATTTCTTCCAGGTCATCAGTTAGCCGGCCTTGCTGTGATTCAAGGTCAGAACCCACTGCATATATTAAAATCGTCGCTCCATTCATTCTTTTATCCTGCTCCCAAAGTGACCTTGCCTCGTTTAAAGCTTGTGTGGTGAACACATTTGTTGCACTAAGGGTTTGACCTAGCGTGGCAAGCTGGTTTTTGGGTCTTGTGTTTAGAACATAGCTGCTTATTTTTGCAAGCGTTCCCCGATTGAATTCGCGTTCTTTGGTAAGGTCTATTCCTAGAACTGTTGAGGCGAAGGAAACCGCAGATCCATAGGTAAAGTCGCCCTTGGTTTCTGAATATCCCAACACCCTTAATACCATTGAACAATATTGGTTAAGCGAGATGGGCCGGTTACCGCCAAAACGATATTCATCAATTCCGTTAACTACACCCTTGGTATAGGCATACGACACGTAGCGGCCTTCCCACCCCGTATCAGTGAATGGATTTTTATAGGTGCTTTTCAGGGCCTCTTCTTCCTTCCCCCACAGCCGCAGCATCATTACAAGGGATTCTGCCCGGGTAGGCACCCGCGACAGTTCATATCCATGCTCCGTTCCACTGAACAATCCCAAGTGGTTAAGTGCTTCTGCATAATTTGAGCTTTGTGCCGCTGCTGTTGCTGATGGAGTTGTTGCAAGAAGAAAGATTAAAAAAATGATAAAACCTCGGATTTTTGTCATCAAGTTCCGGTCTTTCAATTGGAAATCCCCTTCTTTGCTCCTAAATTAGCTGATTAACCCTATCAAGCTACTCTAACATGACAGTTTAACCCCTGTGTGAAAGTTAAAGAAATCTTTAAGTTCTCACTTGCCGCTCGATTTTGGCAGACACCACAAATGTGTCCGTCGCTCACACCATTGATTCTGTGCATCAAACGAAAAATAATGATACTATGTATGATGGGTAATAGACTTCGCTATAGACTATATCGTTTTTATATGTTGCAACAGGAGAAGATAATATGCGTAACGAACCAAACTTTTGGCTGGATTTACCGAAACCGTTTTTTATATTAGCTCCAATGGAAGACGTCACAGATATTGTATTTCGTCACGTCATTAGTGAAGCTGCAAAACCTGACGTATTTTTCACAGAATTCACAAGCGCAGAAAATTATTGTCACCCTGTTGGAAAAGAAAATGTAGGTGGCCGGTTAATGTTCACAGCTGATGAGCAACCGATTGTCGCTCATATTTGGGGCAATAAACCTGCACTTTTTGAACAGATGAGTATTGATATGAAAAAACTTGGTTTTCGTGGTATCGATATAAACATGGGGTGCCCAGCACAAAACGCCGCAGCCAGTGGAAAAGGGGCCGGATTAATACGCCATCCTGAAGTTGCAGCAGAAATTATTCAAGCAGCAAAAGCAGGTGGATTGCCGGTTAGTGTTAAAACAAGATTAGGTTACTCTAAAATTGATGAGTGGCGCGATTGGTTAGGACATATATTGAAACAAGATATTGCGAATCTTTCCATTCACCTTCGTACCAAAAAAGAAAAGAGTAAAGTAGCTGCACACTGGGAACTAATTCCTGAAATAAAAAAATTGCGCGATGAAATTGCCCCAAATACGTTGTTAACCATTAATGGAGATATTCCGGACCGCGCAACAGGATTAAAACTAGTTGAACAATACGGCGTTGATGGTATCATGATTGGCCGCGGCATTTTCACTAATCCATTTGCTTTTGAGAAAGACTCTAAAGAACATAGCGCGAAGGATTTTCTCAATTTACTTCTTTTACAGTTGGATCTTCACGATAAATATTCAACAGAAACCTTGCCACGTTCATTTAGACCCCTTCTTCGCTATTTCAAAATCTATGTTCGTGGATTTAGTGGCGCAGGCGAACTAAGAGACCAATTAATGGAAACCACTTCAACAGACGAAGTGCGTCGTTTAGTAAAACCTCTTTTAGATCAAGAATTAGATTGAAGAATATTAAAGATTTCAGCTACGAAAAAGAGACTTCCCACAAGTTCAATGAACTCATAGGAAGTCTCTTATTTTTGCATCATGTGGTCAAACGGTGTTTCCTTCTCAGGAAACCCTTGATGCATAAGGGTTTGTCACCCTTATTACATCATGCCGCCCATACCGCCCATGCCGCCCATATCTGGCATTCCGCCACCAGCAGCGGCTGGTTCTGGCTTGTCAGCGATAACCGCTTCAGTGGTCAGGAACATAGCAGCTACGGAAGCCGCATTCTGCAGAGCATAACGGGTTACCTTAGCAGGGTCAACGATCCCTGCTTCGAACATGTTAACCCATTCATCGGTAGCAGCGTTGTAGCCGATGCCGATCGCTTCTTTTTTCAGACGGTCCACGATAACGGAACCTTCCTGGCCTGCGTTAGCAGCGATGGTACGAACAGGCTCTTCCAGTGCGCGCAGCACGAGGTTCACACCCGTTCTTTCGTCGCCTTCAGCTACAACAGCAGCTACAGCAGCATATACGTTCACAAGAGCTGTACCCCCACCGGATACGATACCTTCTTCAACCGCAGCGCGGGTTGCGTTCAGGGCATCTTCGATGCGAAGCTTGCGCTCTTTCAATTCAGTTTCAGTAGCAGCACCGACTTTGACAACGGCTACGCCGCCAGCCAATTTAGCCAGACGCTCCTGCAGTTTTTCTTTGTCGAACTCGGAAGTGGTTTCTTCCAGCTGGGAACGGATTTGGCTAACGCGTGCATTGATGTCCGCCTTGTCTCCGCTTCCGTCTACAATTGTAGTGTTTTCTTTGGTTACGCGCACTTGACGGGCGTTACCCAGTTGCTCGATAGAAGTGCTCTTGAGATCCAGTCCAAGCTTCTCAGTGATCACTTGGCCGCCTGTCAGAGCAGCGATATCCTGCAACATAGCTTCACGGCGGTCGCCGAAGCCAGGAGCCTTAACCGCTACAGCATTGAACGTTCCGCGCAGCTTGTTCACGATCAGCATCGCCTGAGCTTCGCCTTCGATGTCTTCAGCGATGATTACCAGCGGACGCGCCTGTTGAACGATCTTCTCCAAGAGTGGAAGAATTTCTTGAGTGCTGCTGATTTTCTTGTCTGTAATCAGGATGTACGGGTTCTCCAGAACGGCTTCCATCTTGTCCGTATCGGTGATCATGTACGGGGAGATGTAACCACGGTCGAACTGCATACCTTCAACCACTTCAAGCTCTGTCAGGAATCCGCGGGATTCTTCAACGGTGATAACGCCGTCCTTGCCCACTTTTTCCATAGCTTCAGCAATCAGTTGGCCCACTTCTTCGTCAGCAGCGGAGATTGCAGCTACTTGTGCGATCGCTTGGGAATCCACAATCGGCTTAGCGATATTCTGCAGTTCAGCGACAGCAGCCTTCACTGCTTTGTCGATCCCTTTACGCATAACCATCGGGTTAGCGCCTGCAGTTACGTTCTTCAGACCTTCGCGGATCATAGCCTGAGCCAGAACCGTTGCAGTTGTAGTACCGTCACCAGCCACATCGTTAGTCTTGGTAGCTACTTCTTTAACGAGCTGTGCGCCCATGTTCTCGAAGGCATCTTCGAGTTCGATTTCCTTGGCGATGGTTACACCGTCATTCGTGATCAGCGGGCTGCCGAATTTCTTCTCCAGTACCACGTTGCGGCCTTTTGGACCCAGTGTAACTTTTACTGCATTTGCCAAAGCGTCAACCCCGCGCAGCATTGCACGGCGAGCATCTTCACTGAACTTAATTTCTTTTGCCATTGTATAGTTAACCTCCTAATATAATTTGTGAATGTATTCTGAATCTGAGTTATGAGAGACGCTTAAGACTAGTCAAGAATAGCGTGAATGTCGCTTTCTTTCATAATCAGATATTCTTTGCCTTCGTATTTGATTTCAGTTCCGGCATATTTCGAGAAAAGCACACGGTCGCCTTCTTTCACTTCCAGCGCTACACGGACTCCGTCTTTCAAAGCTCCGCTGCCTACAGCGATAATAGTACCTTCTTGCGGCTTCTCTTTGGAAGAGTCCGGAAGCACGATCCCGAAAGAAGTGGTTTCCTGTTGCTCGCTTGGTTCTACCAATACGCGTTCACCTAGTGGTTTAATCATGAAAAAATAGCCTCCTTTGAAATTATGTGATTTGCCTTGAAAACATAGATTGAGCTGCGGGGATCTGCCGTCAGGGCGGCAATATAGCGGATCAGCATCTTGATAAGGGATGTTGCTCCGGCTATTCCCGGTTTTTTCGCAGCGTTAGCACTCAACCCTCTGTAGTGCTAACAACAATTTTTATGATACTCAACTTGAAGGCGAATTTCAAGTCCTTTTACGTAAAATCGTATTTGTTTTTGCCAAAATTATGGTTTCAGCGCTTGTCCGTCACACACTCTCCTACATTCTATCCAGCAAGGGGCATATTATGCCCCCTTCCCACTAATCTGCCTTCACATACCGCGACTCCCGCTTAGCGTCCTCAGCCAATTGCCTGCGGTAGACGAATGCGGACAGAAACACACTGAATTCATACAGCACCAGCAGCGGAATCGTCACCAGAAAGTCCGAGATGAAATCAGGCGGTGTAATGACCACAGCAATGAACACAAGCGCGAAATAGGCATAACGGCGCATCTTGCGCAGACGCAGCGGATTCAGCACCCTGAGCTTAGTCAGGAACATGACAATCAGCGGCAGCTCGAAGAGCAGGGCCAGCGGAATCACCAGACTGAACAGGAAATCGAAGTATTCGGCGATGCCGTAGGTCTCCTCAAGCCCCATATTCCGCGTAATCGAAATCGTGAAGGATAAGGCCATAGGGAACACTATGTAATAGGCAAAAGCAATGCCGGCAATAAACAACACAAACACATAAGGCACATAACGCAGGGCAGCGCTCCGCTCCACAGGCCGCAGGCCGGGGCTGATAAACGCCCATAGCTGGTAGACGATAAACGGCACGGAGAAGACCAGCGAGACCGCCATAGCGATCTTCATATACATCCCGATTCCGTCCCAGAAGGAGAACGCATGCAGGACGAAGCCCTGCGCAGCATCGGCGCTGATCAGGTACAGATAGATTGGCTTGGCGACGAATAAGCCGAGCACAAGTCCTGCTACGAACACGATCAGCACGTAGATAAGACGTCTGCGCAGCTCGGTCAGATGATCGACGAGGGACATTTCTTCCGCTTCCAGAGACATGACTGACACCACCCGGATTGACATTTTTTCATCTTCAAAAAAAGGGCGCCGCCCCGGTCTAAAGCAGACCTGGGAAAGACGCCCCTGCGTGGGAACCTTAAAATTATTCCGGCAGACGGCGGTCCTGCGGAAGTTCTGCTGCTGCCGTCTGCGCAGCCGCAGGGGCAACAGTCTCGCTCCGCTTGGCCGCTTCCGGCTCGTTCACAATCTCCCGAGCACCGTCCTTGAATTCACGGAAGGTACGCCCGACTGCCCGCCCCAGCTCAGGAAGCTTATTGGGACCGAAGAGCAGCAATGCCAAGATAACCAACAAGATAATTCCGGGTGTGCCAATACCACCTAACATACCGGTTTCCTCCCATCCTTCTGTCCGTTCATGACAATAGTTAACGATAAAATAATAATACCATAACTTATATCACACATCCATTGTGTATCCTGAACGATTTAGACAAAAGTGAAGAGAGCAGAGTCCGATTACTGACGGTATTGTCCCGTAACCATTAGCAGAGCTTCCGGAAGCTGATCCATAATCGCCGCCAGATTCTCATGTACCCCCTTCGGGGTACCGGGCAGATTGACAATCAGAGTTCTTCCGCGGATGCCGCAGATTCCCCGGAACAGCATAGCTGCGCGGTTCTTCTGCATCACCGTACTGCGCATCGCCTCGGAGAGTCCGGGCACTTCGCGTTCAATGACCCGCCGCGTCGCTTCCGGCGTAACATCGCGGATGGCCAGATCGGTTCCGCCGGTTGTCAGCACCAGATCCGCCTGGAAATAATCCGTAAGCTCAATCAATGCAGCAATAATCTCATCCTGCTCATCAGGCACGATCCGGTATTCAATGATCTCGCCGCCCAGCTCCTCCTCCACCAGCTCCCGAATCACCTGGGCGCTCGTGTCTTCCCGTTCGCCCCTGGCCCCTTTATCGCTGGCCGTCAGGATTGCTGTTTTCCACGCCATAGGTTGTCCCTCCCTCTCTATGTACTATGTATATCCGGCTGCTGAAGCAGCTGCCGCTGCGCCTTCGGCTGTATCCTTCCCTGCTGCTGCTCTATTCTGCTTCCAGCGCGTAATCCCCATTCTTGCCGCCGCTCTTGGACACCAGCATCGTAGGTCCGATAATCATGTCCTTCTGCAGCGCCTTGCACATATCATATACGGTCAGCGCCGCTGCCGATACGGCAGTCAGCGCCTCCATCTCCACCCCGGTCTTACCGGTAGTGCTGACGGTTGCTTCTATATATAGTTCATCTTTGTTGTTATCCATGAAGCGGATATCCACTCCGGTAAGCGGCAGCGGGTGGCACATGGGAATCCAGCTTGCGGTCTGCTTCGCCGCCATGATTCCTGCAACCTGAGCTACCGCTAGCACATCGCCCTTGCGGACCGTTCCCGCCTTAATGGCGCTCAGCGTCTCCGGGGCCATATGCACCTGGCTTCTGGCTGCCGCTGTCCGCCTGGTAACCTCCTTGTCGCTCACATCCACCATGCGGGCTCTGCCCTGCTCGTTGAAATGAGTTAATTCCATGCAGCCCTCTCCTTCCGGCAATCCCAGATGCCGTTCTCCGTAATCAGCAGATCCATTAAGGCATCATGCTCCTCAAGCGGTACTTCCGGTACCAGCTGGAGGCCGTAGGCCAGACCAATCCACATAGGCTTGGCAGCCGTACCGGGGACTCCTGCCTCCAATGCGGTGTGCAGGCGGTCATAATATCCTCGTCCGTAACCGAGGCGTCCGCCCCGCCGGTCAAAGGCCAGTCCGGGCACGAAGATAACCTCCGGGCAGCCGGTTCCACGTCCTGCTTGTGCGAGGGCTCCGGCAAGAGCAGCACTCCCGGCCGGCGGCTCCATGATCCCGTAGGTTCCAGGGACAAGCTCATCCCAGGAGCTTACCTGGTGAAGGCTTAAGTCCCCGCTCTCCCCGTTAACGCGGGGAAGCAGCACCTTATGCTCTTCCGCCCATGCCGCCGTAAGAAGCGGACGGCAGTCCAGCTCGGAGCGAAACGGCGCATACGCAAGCAGTGAAGCTGCGCCTTCCTGTGAGAACCAGCTCCAGGCATGGGCGCACACCCGGGCGGATAACAGCTCCCGCTGCTCCATGGGCAAGGCATCGCGGAGCGCGGTATTCCCGGTGCGAAGCTCGCGCTTCCGCCCGGCAAGCTGCATGCTGTGCTCCTGCATAGGCAGCCTCCTCCTTCACTTGTTCCTAGCTTATCATAGTTTGTAAGCTCAGTTTACCACTCTTCTCACCGGTTCGCCAAGGTTGATTCATTCCCCTTGTTAGAAGAATGAACCTCGCATGCCCCACCTTTTTCATGTAAACTGGAGAATAAGATTAGACAATCGCCTGGGCGCAAGCCGCCGGGGCCAATTTGCAAGGGCGGAGGTTTCATCAGAATGCTTCTTCAAGCGACAGGAATTACGAAATCATACGGTATACAAAGCGTGCTGGACGGCATTAGCCTAATGGTGAACGAGAGGGAGAGAGTCGGGCTGGTTGGCGTCAACGGAGCAGGCAAATCGACCTTTCTGCAGATTCTCGCGGGTGAGATGTCTTATGACAGCGGACAAATTCATAAGTCTAAAGAGACTACGATTGGCTATTTGGCCCAGAACAGCGGCCTGCAGTCGGATAACACCATACAGGAAGAGATGCTCGCGGTATTTGCGCCGCTGCTGGAGGCAGAGGCCGAGCTGCGGCAGCTGGAGACCGATATCGCCGATCCGGCACTTGCCGAAGATCCGAAGCGTTATGAGGATCTGCTGGAGCGCTATGCCAGACGCTCCGACTGGTTCAAGGATCACGGCGGCTATGAGATCAATACGCGTATCCGCAGCGTGCTGCACGGGATGGGCTTTGGAGAGTTCGCACCGGATACTCCGATCTCAACGTTAAGCGGAGGCCAGAAGACACGTCTGGCACTGGCCCGCATTCTGCTTCAAGCCCCTGATCTGCTCATGCTCGATGAGCCGACTAACCATCTGGACATCGAGACGCTCACCTGGCTGGAGGATTATCTGCGCGGCTACGCCGGCGGCATCCTGGTCGTATCCCATGACCGATATTTCCTTGACCGCCTGGTGACGACCATTGTGGAGATCGAGCGGCACCAATCGCGCAGATACACAGGCAACTACAGCCGTTATATGGAGCTGAAGGCTGCGGAATACGAGATTCGTATGAAGCAGTATGAGAAGCAGCAGGACGAAATTTCACGGATGGAGGATTTCGTGCAGCGCAACATTGTCCGGGCCTCCACCACCAAGCGGGCACAGAGCCGCCGCAAGGCGCTCGACAAGATGGAGCGTATCGACAAGCCCCTGGGCGACCTGAAGAAGGCCAGCTTCTCCTTCGAGCCTGACTTCATGTCCGGCAAGGAAGTGCTGCAGGTCCGGGAGGTCGCAGTCTCTTTCAGTCCTGAGGCTGCACCGCTCTTCCGCAATGCCTCCTTCGAGCTGCGGCGCGGCGAGACAGCGGCGCTGATCGGACCAAACGGGATCGGGAAGTCCACACTGCTGCAATGCATGACCGGCACCCGCGAGCCTTCCCGCGGAACCGTGAACTGGGGAACCAAGGTGAAGATCGCCTACTACGACCAGGAGCAGACCCGGCTGAATCCGCGCAATACTGTGCTGGAGGAGCTGTGGAGTGAATATCCGATGCTGGAGGAGGCCAGAATCCGTACGATTCTCGGCAACTTCCTGTTCAGCGGCGAGGATGTACTTAAGAAGGTAGCTGCGCTGAGCGGCGGCGAGAAGGCCCGGGTGGCCCTGTCCAAGCTAATGCTTCGCGGAGCCAATATGCTGATTCTCGATGAGCCTACCAACCATTTGGATCTCGTCAGCCGTGAGGTGCTCGAATCGGCCCTGATCGATTTTGAAGGCACATTGCTGTTCATTTCCCATGACCGTTATTTCCTCAACAAGATGGCTGAACGGGTACTGGAGCTGCACCCGGACGGAATTGATCAGTATTTGGGCAATTATGACGACTATATCGAGAAAAAGCTCGAGCTCAAGGCGATTGCCGAAGAGGAAGCCGAGCTTGCCGCCGCCAAGTCCTCCCGCAGTGCCGACAACGAAGCGGTATCCGCCGAGAAAGGAAGCTCCCTCTCCTATGAGGCGGAGAAGCAGGCCAAACGCGAGGAGCGGAACCGCCAGCGCCGCATCTCCGAACTGGAGGAGAATATCGCGAAGCTGGAGGAAGCCATCGCGGGGATTGAGCATGAAATGACTAAGCCTGAGGTGTATCAGGATTATATGGCGCTTCAGGAGCATGAAAGTGAGCTTAAGGACAAAAAACGCGAGCTGGGAGATTTATTTAGCGAATGGGAGAAACTGGCTGAGGAATAATGTAAAGGCGCATCAAAAAAAATTTTAACAGTTTCCAATTTGTTCAAATCTAGTTATCCACAGGCTCATCCACAGTTTCCGTGCATAACTATCGTCTAAAATTAGCCCTTCGGGGCTTTTTTCATGCGTAAAATGGCTACTTTGCTTGTCAAGGACTTTTTATCCACCGAATTATCCACATTATCCACAATTCTCACAATTTTGTTTCATAGCATAACCTCCTGTTTATGGTGCTCGCAAAAAAGGCGTTATTGCTGATTTTACACGGTTTTTACACAACTCGTGCGGAATATGTGGATAACGTTGTCCACAGGTTGACAAATGCCGCAAGTGGCAAAAATCATGTTAGGTTTAGGCGATATGTACGTTCACTTGTGCGCCATCCGGCACACTCCCAGGCAACGCCGAATGTGGTCGGTTTTTCGATTACATTTGGCTCGCGCACCCTCATCCGGCGCATTGTGGTCGGTTTTTCGACTACATTCGGCCATACGCCGCTTTGCTAGCCCCTGACAGCAAAAATGCCCCTGCCGATGTTGGTGACATGGCAGAGGCATCCGGTCCTTGAAAAGCGTTGAACCCGCGCCGGTAACTTCGCTCTGTTCTTGGGTCTCTAGCTTTTTAGCTATTCACCGCCGAGCCGGGAGAGGGCATCTCCGATTCCGACAGCAGTGCCGCATTACAAGCGGAGATGTAAGCAATGCCTGCGGCCATCACGATATCGTGATGGATGGCCGTGCCCCGGAACTTGGTGTCCTTCCACTCCACCATGACGGCGGCCTCGGCCTGGGCATTCCCGCCGCTGCCGAGGGAATGCAGCTCCAGCCCGTCGAAGCGGATATCCTCGGCAATCCCTTGCCCTATAGCGGCAATGATTGCTTCCAGCGGACCGTCTCCGGTGCTGGTCTGGGTCGTCTCTGCGCCGCTCTGCAGATGGCGCACTGTCACTGCGGCCACGCGGCGCGGCGCGCTGCCGGCCAGGACCTGGACCTCGCCGAGCGCATAGACCTGCGCCTGCTGTCCTGTGGTGCTGCTGACCATCCGCAGCAGCTCATCATCGCTGACAGCCTTCTGGCGGTCAGCCGTCTCCTTGAAGGATTCGTAGAGCGCGTCCAGCTCCGCCGAATCCAGGGCAATGCCGTACTTCGCAGCGCGGTCCTTCAGCGCATGCCTGCCGGAATGCTTGCCGAGGATAATCATGCTGCGCGGGATGCCCAGCCGCTCCGGGTCCATAATCTCGTAGGTGCTGCGGTCCTTCAGCAGGCCGTCCTGATGGATGCCGGATTCATGCTGGAAGGCATTGCGCCCGACCACCGGCTTGTTGAAGGCAATCGGGAAATGCATCGCCCCGCTGATCATCCGTGAGGTGTCATACAGCTTATCCAGCACGATTCCAGTCTCGGCGCCGATAGAGTCTCCGCGTGTCTCCAGCGCCATGACCAGCTCCTCCAGCGCACAGTTGCCGGTCCGCTCGCCCACTCCGTTGACCGTAACCTCAATCTGTGTGGCGCCGCCTTCAATGGCCGCCAGGCTGTTCGCTACGGCGAGGCCCAGATCGTTGTGGCAGTGGGCGCTGTAGATGACCTTGTCTCCGCCCCTGGCCCCAAGCCGCACACGCCGGAACATCTCTCCGTATTCCTGAGGCAGCGCATAACCTACCGTATCCGGCAGATTGATAATCGAAGCGCCCTCTTCAATCACCGCCTCGACCATCTCGATCAGATCGTCGATGCCCGTCCGCGCAGCGTCCATTGCAGTGAACTCTACCACATCGCAGAACTGGCGGGCATAAGCCGTCATCTCTCTGGCAACCACTACAACCTCAGGGCGGCTCATGCGCAGCTGATGTCGCAGATGGATGTCGGAGGAGGAGATGAACAGATGAATCCGCCGCCGCGCGGCATCCCGGGTGGCCCGTACAGCAGCATCGATATCCCCCTTGACTGCCCGTGCGAAGCCGCAGATCTCCACGCCCTGAATGTTGCGGGAGATCGTCTCCACCGCAGCGAAATCCCCCGGACTGGATACAGGGAATCCCGGCTCCATGACATCCACTCCCAGGTCCGCCAGCTTGCCGGCCAGAATAATCTTTTGCTCAGGGGTAAGACTGGCTCCCGGGGCCTGCTCCCCGTCACGCAGCGTCGTGTCAAAAATCTGAATTCGTTTCTTTACCGGAATAATCATTGTAATTCCTCCTCAAATTAGGTTTATCTAATGGAGGGCTGCCTCCTAAAAAGCACAAAGACCCCCCGTCTCTTATAAAGAGACGGGGGGTCAGCCCTCCGCGGTACCACTCTTTTTGACGCATAGGCTCCCTGATGTCAGAAGTCCTGGCTGCGTCCAGCTTAGATCAGATCTCCCAGCCCCGATAACGGAAGCTATAAAGATCTGAAGGGTCCGGTAACGGGGACATCCGTAGCAGCGTACCTGTAGCTCTTTCCGCCGCTCCGCTCACGGGTGAGATTCGCCGGCCTCTGGTGTCTGCGTCGCACCTCCCCGCAGCTCTCTGTTCACCTTAGCCGTCTACTGCTCCCGATCCTTGCGTGTCATTCCTATATCACTTCTCACAAAATGTGCACAAAAAAAGCCTGCCGTCTCATTCAAGAGACGACAGGCTGTTCACTGTCGCGGTACCACTCTTGTTGATATCCGAACCCGCTAACCTTCCAGCTGCTCTGCGATACCCACTCCATGTCTGCAAGGTTCCCGAAATGTTACCACTCCGTCCAGCCTTGACTGACCACCCTCTCACGGAGGTTAACCGTAACGGTGTACCTAGGGTCGCCGGATTACATCCTGTACCGGCCAGCGCTCCTGTTCAAAGAGCTCCCTGCTTCCACCGCTCCGCTCCCGGACGAGTTCAGGTCTCCATCGACTGCGTCGCACCTTCCCGCAGCTCTCTTATCCCGGAGTGACCTTACTGCTTCCGATCATTGCGTTTGTTCAAATATAAGATGATTGAATTGAACTGATTATACCCGGCGGCATCTGCAAAAGTCAATAGGCAGATACCGACCATTTCTCCAGCGAATAGCCGGGATCGGCGACCATATCCAGCGGAATCCCGCCTTCATGTCTCCATTTCACGTAAGCTGCGGCACCAATCATCGCCGCATTATCCGTGCAATATACGGGAGGAGGGATAACCAGCTCGATCCCCTCTGTCCCGCAGCGCCGGATCAGGGCTTCGCGCAGCCCCTTGTTCGCCGCTACCCCTCCGCAGAGCAGAAGCTGCTCCGCGTGGTATTCACGGACGGCACGGATCGCCTTCTCGACCAGCACTTCAACTACGGATTCCTGGAAGCCGCGCGCAATGCCCGCGACATCCGGCACAAGCCCCTTCATCTTACTCTGATTCACCGCGTTCAGCACCGCAGACTTCAGACCGCTGAAGCTGAAGTCATACGAGCCCGGCTCCAGCCACACACGCGGCAGAGCGAAGGCTTCCTCCGCTTCATGCGCCAGCTTGTCCACATGCGGCCCTCCCGGATAAGGGAAGCCCAGGGCCCGCGCCACTTTGTCGTACGCTTCGCCGACGGCATCGTCACGGGTGCGCCCGATGATCCGGAAAGCTCCTTCCCGCTCCATATGCACCAGCTCCGTATGCCCCCCTGACACCACCAGCGTCATGCCCGGATACTTCAATTCCTTGACCAGCCGGTTGGCATAGATATGACCGGCAATATGATGCGTGCCGATGAGCGGCTTGCCCCAGGCCAGCGCCAGGCTTTTGGCAGCCACGACTCCGACCAGCAGCGCCCCCACCAGTCCCGGACCCTGCGTTACCGCCACTGCCGTCAGCTCCTGCGGACGTACGCCGGCTACGCTTAAGGCTTCTTCAATGACCAGCGTTATCACCTCGACATGCTTGCGGGAGGCCACTTCAGGCACCACACCTCCGAATGCCCGATGGGTCTCAATCTGGCTGGAGATGATGTTGGACAACACCTCACAGCCATCCTTCACTACAGCTACAGAGGTCTCGTCACAGCTGGTTTCAATCGCCAGAATCAATACAGGCTCCCTTGCGCCCGTGTCTGTCTTCATTTCAAGTCCACGCTTCCTTCCGTTACAGCTTGCTCCCCGTACTCCGGCAGATCGGCCCACATGATGAGCGCATCCTCGCGGTTGTCCGAATAATAGCCCTTGCGGGTACCCGCAGGCTTGAAGCCTTTTTTGCGGTATAAATTCTGGGCCACCTCATTGGAGACCCGTACTTCAAGCGTGATCGACTGCATGCCGAGATAAGCCGCCGTCTTCATCAGCTCGTCCAGGAGCCGCTCGCCCCATTTACGTCCCCGGTATGCCTCCAGCAGTGCAATATTGGTAACATGCGCCTCATCGACAATCGCCCACATTCCTGCGTATCCAATAATATGCCCTGCCAGCTCCATTACCATATATTTAGCAAAATGATTGTGGGTCAGCTCGTTGCGGAAGGCTTCCTCTGTCCAAGGCATGGTGAAGGCCTCCCGTTCAATCACAAGAATCGCAGGCACATCCTCCAGCCGCATCAGGCGAAAAACAAGCTCAGTCTCCTGAGCTGGTCTACGTTCCGGTTCGATCATCGTGTATTCAGGCTCCCTTCGCTGCTGCGGCGCAAATTCGCCTCCGCCTCTGACAGCTGCGTATAATTGGGAATCAGCGTATGCAAATCTCCGCTCTCTTCGTAGAGACCCGCTTCCGCCAGAAATCCAGTCCAGCGTCCTTCAAGCTCATAAGGCACTGCCTGGACGTTGGCGGCTTCCATCAGCGGAGCCAGCATGTCCGCACTTCCGTGCAGCGCCGTCTCGCCTACGAACCACAGTGTGTCCGGCAGATCGCCCTCAGCTGCGGCTTCCTTCAGCCGTACCGCCAGCTCCTGCACCCAGTCGGCCATCAGCCTGATGGCATCCGGCGCCAGCCGCCGGGGAGGCTTGTTCCCGTCCGCCGTGAATACAGCGGTGTATGCCTGTCCCCGCCGGGCATCGATCAGCGGAATGATCCAGTCTGTTCCTGCCGTGCCGTTCGGGGACGTTATGGGGTCTTGCTTCTGCTGCGCAGAAGCCGCATGGTATCCGCCCCAGGCCAGCGCATGCAGGCTGGATACACCGGTAACCGGTACGTTCCAGGCCCAGGCCAGCGTCTTGGCTGCAGTCACAGCGATCCGTGTTCCGGTATAGGAGCCCGGGCCGATCCCGACCGAGATTCCGCCGATTCTTTCGGCCGTAGTGGCAGACGCCTGAAGTGCCTGCTCAATAATAGGGAGCAGATGAACCGAATGGTTCCGCTCCCCGGAAGCATTAATCTCATGCAACAGCTCCCCGCCGCCAGTCACGGCCACTCCCAGAACTGCCGTTGATGTATCCAGCGCCAAAAACCGCTTACGCGGCTCATTATTCGAGTTCGTCATGTTTCTTTACCCCACTTCTGGATCAGCATCCGGCACACTTCGCCGTAAGGCTCTCCGATTCCGGTCACCGTAATCTCCCGTTCATCCGGGCCGGCGGTCTTCAGCTCTATATGGAGATGCCGCGGCGGCATCAGATCAGCAATGATTCGGCTCCATTCCACCAGACACACACCCTGACCGTAGAAATACTCTTCCAGTCCCAGCTCGTCCGCTTCCTGCAGCGATATCCGGTATACATCCATATGATACAGCGGCAGACGTCCTTCATACTCTTTGATAATGGTAAAAGTAGGACTATTCACAATACCTTCCACACCCAAGTGGCGTGCATAGCACTGCGAGAACGCTGTTTTGCCCGCACCTAGATCCCCGTCAAGTCCGATAACCATCCCCGCCGATGACGCGGCAGCAATGGCGGCGGCAAGTGCCTCCGTATCCTGAAGGCTGAATGAACGGGTTGTAAACACCGTTTGTGTATTATTGTCCAAAGCTGCAACTACCACCTTTTTGAAGATCCCTTAACAGTTAACAATACTTTTAATTATATCGGTATGCTACTTGTACCGCAACAGCCTGTCAGTCCGTTGAGAACGCCGGAGCCGCCGCAGGCTTCCCCGGATGCCGGGAGAACAGGCTATGCAGCACCATACCACCAATAATGACCGCAATCCCCGCCCATGACAGGAGGGAAGGCAGCGGCGAGGCCAGCAAGAGCATCTCCCCCAGCAAGGCGAACAGCACCTCCAGTGACTGGGTCGCTTCCACGGCTGCCAGACTGCTCATGCTATCCCGGACCAGATCGGTAGCCCGGAAAAACAACACCGTAGCCACAATTCCCGAACTGAGTGCAACAATGACTGATTGTCCTAATTGCGAGGAGGAGGGCAGGCCTGTATCTGTCATACCATACAGAGCGACAGCCAGCCAGAAGGGCAGGCTGGCAAGCGTCATGCCAAGAATCCGCTGGAATACATCCAGCTGGCCGCCGCACAGCTCCATCATCTTACGGTTGCCGAGCGGATAAGCGAAGGAAGCGATAAGTACCGGGACAATGCCGAGCAGGACCTGGGATGGGGCAAGCTGCCGCGCCTGCTCCACCTGCAGCAGCGCTACTCCGGCGAGAATAATCAGGGAGAGGAGCAGCCCGCGCAGCGGGATTTTACCTCTTATGTATACTTGTCCTCCCGGTCCGCTGACCCATTCTCCGAAGAACGGAGCCAGCAGCGAACCGGAGATAATCGTGATCTGCCACGTTCCAGCCGTCAGCCAGCCCGGTGCATAGGCAGCGGCGAAGCAGATGGGCGCGTAGAACAAGCCGAACCCGACAGTTCCCCACAGCAGCCAGGCTCCAGGCCGTTCTCTCATCGCAGCCAGCAGCGGCTTCAGCCTCCCTCTTCCGGCCACAATCGCCAGCAGCAGCGGGAGCGTGAACAAGTACCGCAGCGAGGCGCTCCACGCCCAGCTTCCTCCCGCAAGCTCCATCCTCCGGTTCAGCACAAACGTCACCGCAAAAAACAGCGCCGAGCACACACCCAGTAATATCGGACGCACTTCCATCATCTCTTTTCGTCAAAATTCTTCTTCCAAATATAGGGCTCACCACTCCCGGCGTCAATATCTGTGTCAGCTATTATTTAGAGGCTACGGCTCCATACCCCGGCTCTGAGCATAACGATTATTTTCGGTCAGGCCACACAAAAAGCAGGAGACTCCCCGCGATGGTGCCACCGCCAAAAGAACTCCTGCTCGAATGAGTATTTTACCTGGATACCTACCAGGACTTATTATGCTGACCCGCTACTTCCTCTGCTCCTCCAGCCGCTCAACACCAACAGTCTGTGTATTCGTCGGCCGGGAGCCTACCTGAACCGTTGCCATACCGTTATCCGAATCTACATGCTCAATCCAGACCGGCTCACCGTCGAGATGCACCGCAATCTTGTCCTTGGAAGCGTAAATATCCTGCGCACGTGTTATATCCATTCTTTTCTTGCCCCCCTATTCCTCTTCATCTTCCGCCGGAAGCTCCCCGATTGTTGCATCAGCATCCAGTAGTACTGCATCCTCGTCCAGTCCGGCATCCTCCGGATCGGCAATAATATTGTCCCAATTGACCGCCTCAGCCGGAATATCCTGCTCGGATAACGCATCGCTCCAGTGATAGTGCTCCTTGTCCATAATGCCTCCTCTTCTCGCTTTGGGTCTGTGCAAGCTGAGCAGCATTTATTTTTTCCCATGACTCTCAAAACATGCATCCGGCTAGAAAAAGCCCTGCCTCCCCATACTAAGCCATACCACATCCCATCAGGAGGCGATTCTCATGCATACCGTTTGGAAAGGAGCCATCAGCTTCGGGCTTGTGCATGTTCCGGTCAAGATGTTCTCCGCTACGGAGGATAAAGACATCTCGCTGCGCTACATCCACAAAGAATGCGGTAGTCCGCTGTCTTATGTACGTAAATGTCCTGTCTGTGACAAGGAAGTCACCTGGGAGGAGATCGGCAAGGGGTACGAATATGAGAAGGGCAAGTTTGTTCTGTTCGACAAGGAGGAGCTGGATCAGCTAAGCGAGGAGAGCAGTAAGAGCATCACCATACTGGATTTCGTGGATTTGACGGAGATTGACCCGATTTATTTCCAGAAGACCTACTATTTATCGCCAGACCAGGCAGGCGCCAATGCTTACCGTTTGCTGATGGAGGCGATGCGTCAGACCGGGAAGATCGGTATTGCCAAGATCTCCATCCGCTCCAAAAGCAGTCTGGCCGCCATCCGCGTCCTGGCAGACTGCTTGGCGATTGAAACGATCTATTACCCGGACGAGGTCCGTCCGGTATCGCAGGTTCCCGGCCTGCCGGAGCCGGGCAGCGTGAACGACAAAGAGCTGGATATGGCCAAGCTGCTGATCTCACAGCTGTCCACCCCGTTCGAGCCTGCCAAATACACCGATGATTACCGCCAGCGGATGCTTGATCTGATTACACATAAGATTGCAGGCGAAGAGTTCCATATTGCTCCGGCCCGCCAGGAGAACAATGTTATCGATCTGATGGCTGCCCTGCAGGCCAGTATCGAGGCTGTGCAGCATATTCCTTCCGATCCCGGACCGGCTAAGGGAGGCAGCGGGGCTAAGCCAAGGACAGCCGCCGGTGCGAAAAAACGTCCGGCCAAGGCCACTGCCGCAGGGACTCCAACCGATACAGCCGCCGCTCCGGTTGTAGATGAAGCTACCGGACCAATTCCGGTGATTGCCCCGAAGCCGAAGCGCCGGAGCGCGAAGAGCAAGGTAACCGGTGCCTAGAGGCCCGGCGTCTGCACCCGCCGCCAGGCTGGACAACTCCCTTCAGCTTAAGACCATCACTCCGTTTGAGCCTGTACTGGCCTCTGTGCTTCCAAGCGGAGAACAGTGGATCGCCCAGATCAAATGGGACGGCGTGCGGATGATCTCCTATTACGACGGGAGCCATGCTGAACTGATTAACCGCCGTGGCAATCGGCGCACGCTCCAATATCCTGAGCTGGCCGAACCAGGAAGCTATTGCCGGGCCGGCTCCTTCATTCTGGATGGCGAGATCATTGCACTCAGCGGCGGCAAGCCCTCCTTCCATGAGGTCATGCGGCGGGACAGCCTGAAGAACGAGGCTGCGATCCGGGCAGTGCAGCCCCAGGTTCCGGTGCTGTATATGGTTTTTGATATGCTGTATTGTGACGGCATCTGGCTGCTGGATGAACCGCTGTCCCGGCGGCAGGAGCTGCTGAAGGAGATGCTGCTGCCCCATCCCCATGTGCAGCAGGTGCCGAGCTACCCCGATCCCGTCCAGTTGCTCGCTGCGGCACGGCAGGGCAGTCTGGAGGGGATCGTCTGTAAGGATCTGGACAGCACTTATGCGCCGGGCGGCAAGGACAAGCGCTGGCAGAAGCTCAAGATCATCTCCGATGTCACCGCTGTCGCCGGGGGCGTCACCTTCCGGGACGGCATCGTGAATGCGCTGCTGTTCGGCCTGTATGATGATGCCGGCAGGCTGCATTATATCGGACATGCCGGAGCAGGCAGAATGACCGTCCAGGACTGGCGGACACTGACCGGACGGATTCCGGGACTTGTCACAGAGCATATGCCGTTTGCCGACCTTCCGCAGCGAAGCTCAGGCTCCGTTTGGATTAAGCCTGAGCTGGTGTTTAAGCTGCATTTTCTGGAATGGAATCCCTCCGGCACCTTCCGCCAGCCTGTGATTCAGGCTCAGGTCGATCTGCCCGCCCATTCCTGTTCTTTAAGCCAGAGGGGGTTCTAGCTGCCTATTGGGGAGTAAGGCTTCCGGCAAGTTTCAGCAGTTCAGCCTTACTCTGCACAGTGTTCCGGCTATCCGTTAATGTGTACTCTCTGCTGCCGTCCGTGCTGCTCCACTGCAATTGCGATTTGAGGTTGCCGTGATGCGGCCCGAAGGAGGTGAACATCATCTCCTGCCCGTTAACCTGCACCTTCTCATCCTTGTCCTCCGGCAATACGGCCAGTGTAACTCCAGCCGGAAGCTTGCTTGCAGGCTCGGCACGCAGGCTGAGCACCTCTCCCTTGCGGGTATACGTCAACGTGGTGACATGACCGCTCCAGGGGAGCATTTTGGAGACGACCTTTTTACCGGCTGACGTAGATTGTTGCTTGAGTTGCTCCCTGAGCTGCGCATATCCTTCCTCATACGAAAAAGGAATGTCGGGACTGATGTTTGCCTCCTTCAGCACATAATCTTTTGGGAGCGAAGCTGGAGCCATGAATGCACCTCCGCCCATTGACGTTAATTTCTGCGCCGCTTTGCTTACAGACGTATAACTAAACGGCACGTAACTGATATCCAGACTGTCCAGCGTATTGATTTTGATGTCATTCACATACACAGCCCGGATTTCCCCTGCGTTCAAGGGAGCCTCATTCGCTTTGGACAGCAAAGCGTCCAGCGGGGATGGCGCAGCCGGTTTAGCCGGCTTTTCGGTTTCTTCCCACAGAATGCCATTGCTTTTATTTTTTAATTTATCAGGCAGCCTTCCCGCTGCTCCCACCGACCCCGCTGCTGCGCTCAGCAGCATGGACAGGCATATTGCGGCAGCAGCCGCTTTCTTTTTCATTAACAGAGTCATGTTCATATTCCTTCCCTTCAGCTGATTTGTTGTTGCTGCAACACTCCTGTAATGCCGCAAAGTGCCGAAAGGGGACATTCAACTGTGAAATAATAATAAAAGAACAGCATCACCCTAACTGATGAATACGACTGTGTTCGGTTTTTCGACTATATTTGGTCCACGCGCCTCCACACTGCTCATTGTAGTCGGTTTTTCGACTATATTTGGTCCACGCGCCCCCGCGCTGCTCATTGTGTTCGGTTTTTCGGCTATATTTGGTCCACGTGCCTCCGCACTGCTCATTGTGTTCGGTTTTTCGGCTATATTTGGTCCACGTGCCTCCGCACTGCTCATTGTGGTCGGTTTTTCGCATACATTGCCTCCACACTGTGGCTTCCGGAGACACCTGTATTTAACGCCCATAAATCTTCAACGCTGAACCATCCCGGCGGCAATGCTCTCCCATTGCTCCCGGGTCAACCGCTTATCCGGCGGGTCCGTCATCCAAGCAAGCCCTCCATAGGCGTTATCATACCAATACAGTCTGCTTACTGAACTTCCGTTCTCTTCTCCAGCGCCTGCCCCCGGAATGAACAGTAGCTCCTTATCCTCGTAGGTCCATAGTTCAGCCGTTTGGCCGGGGGATACGTGAATTTGCGAAGGACCGGTTGTTGCTGCGTTATTCCAGAATAACTGAAGCTTCAGCTGCTGGCTGCCATCCCGATAGATCACCTCGGCGCTTGCGAGATTCTCCAAGGGCCATAAAGTTGCAGCCAGCGGATTCCCGTCCGGAGCAGCTTCCGTTTTGGCCTTCAATGCCTCCAGTGCCAGCCTATACTCCGGCTCAAACGCAGAGGGGGTTTTGGCGAACAGCCGGCCCTCCGCAAACTGTAACCCGCCTATTCGCTCAGGCGGCAGTGCAAAACTCCACTTGCCCGTTTGCTCCCGGGCGGCTGACAGCTTCGCGTAGCTGGTATACGTAACCGTTCTGCTGGTGAAAAATAGCGGTTTTCCATACCCCAGCCCGTTCATCAATGCAATCAATTCACTGTCATTGACATAATAAGCTGCTGTCTCTCCCGGCTGTAAATCCGCTTGCGCCTGTTGTTCATATTGCTCCCTTAGCTTAAAGTAACGTTCCCGGGCTGAGCTAGAGCCAATGTAAGGCGTGTAGACCTTCGATTCAGCGTACCTAAGCTGCGCCACAACTCTGCCGCCGCTGTCCTTCAAGACCAGAGGCTGCCCCTCCGTCTGCCGGATGACCGCAAAGTCCGGGTGCAGCGCCTTCCCCGTAGTTTCCTGGTCTGTCCCATGGCGGAGAACGCTGAACCCAGCCAGCCCCAGCAGCGCAACCGCACAGAGTCCGGCGGCCAGCCTTCTGCCCCGCTGTACCGCAGGACGCAGCGAAGGTATCGGCTGCCTGGTCATCACAGGCCCTTGCCTAACCATTTCAGGCACCGCTTGCCCCGGTGAAGCTGGCGTTCCTCCGCCCTCTGATGCAAGCCGCTGTGCATGGATGACACGTACCCGCTCCATAACGGATGACTTAACATCAATGCTGCCCGCTGCCTCACCTGCGCCCATTCGTCTTATCCTTTTTTCTTCAGCAGCGAAGTGCTCGTCCATTGTGCTTCCTCCCCCTCTCTTTGCGATTTCAGCAGGTTGGTGAGTTTAATAATCGTGCGCTGATATCTTTTTTTGACCGCATCCTGATTCTTGCCCAGAATCACGGCGATTTCGGCAAAGCTCTGCTCTTCAAAAACCCTCAGCAAAAGCAGGTTCCGCTCCTCCACCTTCAGCCGGGAAAGCGCTACAGCGAGCGGTTCATCGAACAGGAAGCGGTCCATCTGCTGCTCCGGGCTTTCCGCGTATTTCTGCGGCCGCAGCAGCAGCATCACCCGGCTATGCCGCTGGCGCTGGCGGATAACCGCCAGGCAATGATGATAAGCGATTTTATACAGCCATGAAGAGAAGCTGACCAGCGGACGGTACTTGCCGATATTTTGATAGGCTTTGACCAGAATCTCCTGCACGGCATCCTCCGCCTCTGCCCCGCTGCCTAGCAGACGGCTGCAATAACGGTACATCGGCTGCTGAACAGCTTCAACGATCCGCCCGTACTGCTCCACGTCGCCGTTTTGAACCTTAACAACGAGGTGTTCCATTTCATCCAAAATCGTAAAACGCTCCTCTCTTCTAGCTAACACCCTTATAAGCACCTGCCCGGGCCAAAAGGGACATTTTGCGCAAAAAAGTGTGAACTGCCCTTATCCCGGACCGGAATCCCGACTGAAAACCGGCAGCACGGCAAATACTAGGCAGACATACACAAGCCTAAGGAGGGATGTCCCATGCCAGCGGCCACCAAAGGAACCATTACCGTAGACGGGCAGCAAATCAGCATCACCAATCCCGACAAACCGCTCTGGCCCGAGATGGGCATCACCAAGCAGATCTATCTGCAAAAGCTGGCGGCCCTCTCGCCCTACCTGCTGCGCTATTGCAAAGACCGGCTGCTCACGGTGATCCGCTATCCCCATGGCGTTCCCGGGATGTCCTTCTATCAGAAGAACGCCCCGGAGCCGCTGCCGGAATTCGTCCGCACGGCGGTGCAGGACAATATCACCTACATTGTGCTGCAGGGCCTGCCGGAGCTGCTCTGGCTGGGCAATCTGGCTGCGCTCGAATTCCATCCCTCCCTCCATTATGCCGGCAATACACTGCCCTGCGAATGGATGATTGATCTGGACCCTTCGCTTGAGGTCGAACCGCGGATTATGGAAGCTGCTGCTGTGGTAGGGGAGGTGCTGAGATCGCTCGGACTGGACTCCGTTCCCAAAACCTCGGGAGCCACCGGAGTGCAGATCATTGTTCCGGTTAAGCCGGGGGTGACCTTCGATGAGCTGCGCCGGATCGGGCATTTCGTAGGCCGTTATGTCACCGAGAAGCGACCCGATCTCTTCACCCTGGAGCGTCTGAAGAAGCATCGCGGGGATAAAATATATTTCGATTATCTCCAGCATTACGGCGGCAAAACACTCGCTGCCCCGTACACCCCGCGCGCCCGGCCGCTGGCTACTGTCTCCACTCCCCTCCTGTGGGAGGAGGTTGAACGGGGTGTCAAGCCTACAGATTTCAACCTGCTGAATATAGAAGAGCGTCTCAGCCGGTTAGGAGATCTGATTGCCAAGGTTCCTCCTCAGCCGGTCGAAGCGATTATTGCCAAGCTGCCCTCAGGACAGCAATAAGCCCGCAAATGCCTTTCTCAGGCTGCGGGCTTATTCTTGCGTCCAGAATCAGGACGGAAGGTATTATTATATATGGGCATACGGCGCAACAAGTCAGGACCGCCGTATGGGTTACTCTGTCGTTCGTAAATATACCTTCCTTCGAAGCGTTCCGGCTGAACCGGTTACGCTAATGCTAATGAATTGCTTTTTTCTTGAAGCGACCGCCCTTAACATCATGGATATTGCCGATCGCGATGAACGCGTCAGAATCCCAATCTTCTACGATAGACTTCAGCTTCGCTTCTTCCAGACGGGTAATGACAACAAAAATCACTTTCTTGTTATCGCCGGAGAATCCGCCCTCACCATCAAGATAAGTCACTCCGCGTCCCAGACGCTCCGTCAGAGCTTCGCCGATATCACGGAATTTATCACTGATAATCCATACCGACTTGGACTGGTCCAGACCTTCAAGTGTAATATCGATCAGTTTGAAAGCAATGTAATACGCAATGAGCGAGAACATCGCATTATTCCAGCCGAACACAAAGCCTGCGCCGGACAGGATGAACAGGTTGAAGAACATAACGACTTCCCCTACAGAGAACGGAAGCCTCTTGGATACAAGAATGGCTACAATCTCAGTACCATCGAGCGATCCGCCGTAACGGACAACGAGCCCGACCCCAACGCCGAGAATTACCCCTCCGAATACTGCTGCGAGCAGCGGCTCAACCGTAATGGGATGAACAGGATGGAGCAACTGGGTACCGATGGACATTACAATTACAGCAAATAGAGTAGATAAGGCAAATGTCTTACCGATCTGCTTATACCCGATAACCAGAAACGGCAGGTTAAGCAGGGTCAATAGAATACCGAGCGGTATATTGAAAATATGGGACAACATAATGGAAATACCGGTGATTCCGCCATCAATCAACTTATTGGGAACAAGAAAAATTTCAAGGGCAACAGACATCATGGCCGCTCCGATGACAATCATCACAATCCGCTGGGCCAGTCTTGCCGTCTTGAACACTCCAGACTTCTCCGGCTTCTTCTGTTCTTCATTCGTAAAGATATGTTGGCTTACAGTCATAGAACTCCCCCTATAAATAGTATATCTAAGAAGCTTACGAAAGCGAACGTACAGTCGTGCCTTCTCCCCTGTTCTTCTTATATTTCCATTATATCATAAAAGAAAGTCAAATAACGCATGTAAATTGATATAACCTTCGATAATCGATGATTCGGCCATCTTTTCTGTCATAATAGCGGAGATAAGAGCTGACACAGACTTTCTATGCGTTTGACATTACGGCTGCGCTCCCGGAACTTTTTCGGATCAATGAATTCACTCTGCTCCAGATCTCTGCTGAAGTCCTCAGCCAGCTCTGTAATTGTCTCCGGACGGAACAGCACCGCCGTCAGCTCGAAGTTGGAATAGAAGCTGCGCATGTCCAGATTGGCACTGCCGACGGTGGCCAGCAGGCTGTCGATAATCATTACCTTGGCATGCATGAACCCTCTGGTATAGCGGTAAAATTTCACGCCGGCGTCCTGCAGATTCTCCAGATACGCCAGCGTGGCATAATAGACCAGCTTGTTATCCGGCTTCGCCGGGATAATAATCCTTACGTCCACACCGCTAAGGACTGCATTCTTCAGCGCCCTGCAAATCGCGGGGTCGGGGATGAAGTATGGTGAGGTCATCCAGATACGTTGCCTCGCGGCACAGATGGAAGCAAAATACATCTCCTGGGTGGCATCTATGCCCGCATCAGGACCGCTGGCGACAATCTGCACGGCTTCCCTTCCGCTACAGTCATGATCCGGAAAGAAGCGCGGATGGCTGAGAGCTTCACCGGCCGCCAGCCGCCAGTCCTTGAGAAACACATACTGCAGATGATAGACGGCATCCCCTTCAAGCCGCAGATGTGTATCCCGCCAGTACCCCATTTCCGGATTTTTGCCCAGATAATCATCGCCGATGTTCATGCCTCCGGTGAATCCGGTCAGTCCGTCCACCACCAGGATCTTCCGGTGATTGCGGTAGTTGAACCGGCGGTCCGGCAGTGCAGTCAGCGGCGGCAGAAAAAAATAAACCTGCACTCCCGCGTTCTTCAGTGTATTCACAAAGCCCCGGCTAAGTTTATGGCTGCCCAGGCCATCGCACAGCAGGCGCACCCTCACCCCCTGGCGTACCTTGCGGATCATCAGCTCCTGGAACTGCCGGCCGATCCCGTCCTCCCGGAAAATATAAAATTCCATGTGGATATGCTCCTGCGCACCTTCCATCACCTCCAGCATGGACTTATACGCTGCCTGTGCGCTGGACAGCACTTCACACCGGTTGTGGCTTGTAACCGGACTGTCCGCCAGTTCAGAGAACAGATGCAGCAGCTCAGAGCGGTGTTCAAATCCGGGGTTGCCGGTATCCTCCGCCTGCTTGACCTTATGAATCTTGCCGGCAACATGAATACGGATTTCCCGCAGCAGGGAGACGCACCGGTTCACGAGCTTGCGGCTCTGCCAGTAATCGCGCCCCAGGAAATAGTAGAACAGCAGACCCAGCGGCGGGCAGCAGAAGGTAATACATATCCAGGCAAGCGCCCGCTGCGGACGGCGGAATTCGGAAGCGGTAATAATGGCAAGCTGCACAATAAAAAGACATAAGATCACGGCAAATATCCTCATTCCGGGCCTCCTGATCAACTGAATGAACTATTACTATCTCTGCGGGCATAGACAGCGCCTGCTAACTTTCATGAGAAATCTGCGGCGGCAGAAGCCTGCGCTTACTACAGGTTTTGCCTTAACTCTCCTTCTTTATTCAAGTAAACCGTTGTCATGTTCACCTTAGTTATGGAATACATAGAGTAGTAGGACGAATCGGATAAGCCCCCTGCACCCCGACAGATGATTTCAGTCAGTTCATACCCAGCGGCTGCCATGGCCGCAGTAAGGAGACGTTATGAAGAGTCAGCCAAGTCAGGAAAAGATTACGCTGCTCGTTATGCGTGAGGCCGGACGGCCTGTGAAGCAGCTGCAAATGTCAAAGCCCTTCGCTCTGGCGCTGCCTGCCGCGGCCGCGCTGTCGCTCTCCAGTCTGGTCACCTCTATGCATATCCATGCCTCCCGGTCCATCGCAGAGCTGGAGGCCGAAGCGGCCGCCCTATCACTGACCAATATCCGCATGGAGCTGAAGGTTGCCGATAAGGATCAGGCGCTACAGCAGCTGCGCGGCCAGGTAAGCGAGCTCTCGGAGGAAGCGGAGAGCATTAAAGACAAGCTGAAGAGTGTGACTGAGCTGGAAGAGCAACTGCAATCACTGATCAACAAAGAAACCACTTCTTCTGCTGCCGGTAGCGGTTCTAGTGCGGCTATCCGCACTGAAAATACTGGCTCCAAGACCTACAGCGCGGATACGTCAACCTCAGCAGCTTCCTTCAAAGGCAACCAGCCGGTAGTGGCAGATTTGCCTGATACCGGAGCAGGAACCGCAGCCGCCGGAAGCTATGGCAAGGTCAGCCGGTTAAGCGCCGGCCCGTTCATCCGGGAACAGCCGGAAGCTCTCTCTGCCGCCGTATCGCCTGCCGTCAACTTCCGGATCAGGGCTGCTGCTACAGCACTGAGCCTGCCTGCCAATCCGCAGGTCGGCGGTGAATATGTCGCCGTCTACGAGAATGATCCGCAGCGGCTGGTTGAGGAGACAAAGGACGACTTCGAGGAGATCCACAGCATAATGGATGAAATGATCAGCAGTATCTCAAGCACGATTACACAGGCCGAGAAGGCACACAAGACAAGAGCGGAGTTTCAGGCAAAACAAGCCCAGGAGAAGCAAGCCCGGCTGGCACGGGCCGTGATGTGGCCTACCGGCTCGAAGGTCATTACCTCCAGCTTCGGTTACCGCTCCGATCCTTTCAAGGGCGTCTCTGCTTATCATTCCGGGATTGATATTGCCGGAAATATCGGAGATGCAGTATACGCAGCACTGGGCGGCGTCGTTACCTCTGCAGAACAAATGGGAGCCCGGGGCAAATACATCATCATCAAGCATGACAATGGACTGGAGACCTGGTACATGCATTTGAACCAGATGATAGTCACCCCCGGTGAGCGGGTCGGCAAAGGGGAGCAGATCGGCATGCTGGGCAGCACCGGGCGCAGCACGGGCCCCCATCTGCATTTTCAGGTCGTGAAGCAGAACAAGCCGGTGAATCCGCTCAACTATGTTAAGCCTTCATAATATTAAGAATATAAGGAGGAATGCTGGAATGTGGAACAGACGTCAACCGGGTGCTTCACCCAAGTCAACCGACTCGCTGATCGGCCATGGCGGCACGCTCGAAGGGAAAGTGCATTGCGATACGAACCTGCGGATTGAAGGGAATTTCAGCGGGGAGATTCTGTGTGAGGGTATAGTGACGGTTGGTGAACAAGGCACCGTCCACTCCAGCATTGAGGCGCAGGAGATCATTATCGCCGGCAAGGTCTATGGAGACGTAACCGCCCAGCGGAAGCTCATTCTCACCGGAACAGGACAACTGCATGGTAACATTGCCGCCGGTTCCCTGAGCATTGCGGAAGGCAGCCTGCTGAACGGGGCTGTGGCCATGACCGAACAGCCCGCCCCTGAGACAGCGGGCGGGCTGCATACGGTCAATACCAAGAAGACTGCAGGCAAGCGCAGAGAGAGCAAGCAGAGTAAGCTGGAGGGCGCATGAGCCGTAAGCTCTCAGCCTGTACGGTTACACTAGCCAGCCCTATCCTGCTACTTACGCTGCTACATCCCTTTTACGGAACACAATCCATGATACCGCCATGAATACCACATAATACACAGCCAGGACGGCAATCGCGAACCCCAGCGTCGCTCCCCCGGGACCGGTATCCGACACCACATAATTACTAAGATTCATATGGGCAAAAATCAGATAGTTCGCCCACTCATACCGGTCGGGGTTGAAGATGGCGATAAAGATATCCTTGGTGAACATGATCGACAGCGACAGCACAATCGCCAGGCCGCTGGAACGGAATACGCTGGAGATCATGAAGGCAATGGCTGCTGTCAGGAACAGCTCAATGTAGCTGCACAGAATCAGCATGAAGACATATTCCCCTTGCCCCCAGCCCATCACCATGTCCCCCGAAATCCCTGCAGCCCCGGAAGAGAAAATGAAGGCGGAGCCATAGCCGAAAAGAATTAACACTCCCGTGCTGACAAGACTGAAGATAACCAGCGAAATATACTTCGAGAGCAGAATCTTGGAGCGGCTCCAAGGGCGGATCAGCAGCAGCTTAATCGTTCCCCAGGTGAATTCGCCCGCTACGGAGTCGGCAGCCACTAAGGCAGTGAAGATGGTATTCAGGAAAAATGCGATGGTTACGGTGGTCCGGAAGCTGTCCCACAGCCCGACTACATTACTTCCGTTCGTGGTGAAATGAATTAGCGCCGGAAACAGCGCACTCATCAGTGCCAGAAGAACCAGCATAATCCATGTCCGCAGACGTCTGAATATTTTGATATTCTCATTATGTATGAGAGAAGCGAACTCACCCAATGCCTTCACCTCCTGTAATTTCCAAGAATTGATCTTCGAGCGAACGGGACAACGACTTGATGCTGTAGACCTTAATCCCGGCAGCTACCAGCTTGGCATTCAGCTCAGCAATCTCCTCCCGTACCGCATCTACAGCTAATCCGCCTTCCATGATTACACCTTGGCCGATCTGCGCCAGTGCAGCCTCAGGGTTATCTACCTCGAAGAACGTCTGGCTTACCGGTACCGCTGCATCCCCGACCGTCTTAAGCTGCTTCACATCGATCAGCCGGCCGTTCTGGATAATCGCCACACTATCGCACATCAGCTCCATCTCCGACAGCAGGTGACTGGAGACAAACACGGTTGTCCCCTCAGTCTGACACAGCTTGCGCAGATAATCACGCAGCTCGCGGATACCCTGCGGGTCCAGTCCGTTGGTCGGCTCATCCAGAATCAGCAGCTTCGGCCGGTGCAGCAGAGCCTGGGCCACCCCCAGCCGCTGGCGCATCCCTAAGGAATAGGTCTTGACCCGGTCATTGATCCGCTGACTGAGGCCAACCAGCTCAACTACTTCATTGATGCGCTCTTTGGTCACGCCTGGCACCATGCGGGCATACTGGCGAAGATTCTGGTATCCGGTTAGGAACTTGTACATTTCAGGATTCTCTACGATGGCCCCCACATTAGCTATGGCCTCTTCAAAATGGTCTTTGATGCTTCGTCCGCAGATCAGGATATCCCCGCGGCTAATGGAGATCAGTCCTACCATCATACGGATGGTAGTGGTTTTACCGGCTCCGTTCGGCCCGAGGAATCCGAAGATTTGCCCGGGTGGAATGTCGAGTGTCAAGTCGCTGATCAGCGTTTTGGAGCCTATTCTTTTGGTAACCCCCATCAGGCTGGCTACAGGCTTCACCACTTCTGCCGTATTCGGCATAACTTCACTTCCTTTCGTCGGTTTGGTGTGAAACGAGTACAGATTAAAATTAAAGTGTCCATCGCAACTGCGGGAAAGGTTTGGACTTCCCCTCCGTTACTTACACTTTATTGTTATATCCAAAACCCGTTTCAACCATTTATATATTTTACCACACCTTTCCTTTTCCCTGAAATTAGGGAAGAAATGCAGGGAAAGTATAGAAAGGAAACAAAATCATCCTACCGGATGAACGGGATAGCACAATGTGTGCTGTTTTTCGCATACATTCGGAACATGCGCCTGCGTGTGAGCACAATAATCGGCCAGCGTGGGGCGCGAGGGTGGAATGTAATCGAAAAACCGATTATATTGGGCCAGCACGGGGCGTATGAGCGGAATGTAATCGGAAAACCGATTATATTGGGCCAGCACGGGGCGTATGAGCGAAATGTAATCGAAAAACCGATTACATTGGGCCAGCGCGGGGCGTATGAGCGAAATGTAATCGAAAAACCGATTACATTGGACCAGCGCGGACCCCGTGTACCGAATGAGTACTGTTTTTCACATACATTCGGGGCATGCGCCTGCGTGCGAGTACTATATGTGCTGTTTTTCGCATACATTTCCCCCGTCCACCCTCGCGTCAGTACAATGTATGCTGTTTTTCACATACATTCGGGACATGCGCCTGCGTGCGAGTACTATGTGTGCTGTTTTTCGCATACATTTCCCCGTTCACCCTCGCGTCAGGATGGCGTAAAGTAAGTTGTGTACCAAGATTTGGAGCCTAGTCAGGCACCAAAAAAGTAGGGTATCCTCGGGATTGCGAAACCACCAAGGAGGAACCCTACCAATGAATATTTTACCCGAAAGTTCGCTGAATAATCTATTTGAAAAACTTGTTAAAGATTTTGTGAAAGACAACATGGAACGCCTGTTGCGCGCCGAAATCCAGGGGTTTATGGAGAGTGAAGAAGCCGGCGCCAGCAATAGTCGCAATGGCTACTATACGCGAGACTTACACACGAAATACGGCCATATCGAGGATCTTCAGGTGCCCCGGGACCGCCAAAGCCTTTTCCAGACGCAGTTGTTTGAGCCGTACCAGCGGCGGGACGGATGGTTAGAAGAGGCCGTCATCCAAATGTATAAATCGGGCATGGGTACGCGGGATGTGGCCCGGTTCATTGAAAGTATGTTTGGCAGCCACTACTCCCCCACCACGGTCAGCAATATTACGGCTACGGTGCTAGACGATATCCACCAGTGGCAGAAACGGCCACTGAGCAAACGGTACTCCGTCATCTATTTAGATGGGCTGTACGTGAAGCTGAAACGGGGCACGGTTCGTGGTGAAGTGGTCTACTTTGCGATGGGAATTGACGAGGAGGGCCAGCGTCAAATTCTCGGGTTCTACGTGGGTGGCCAAGAGAGTTCGAATGGCTGGCGGGAGGTACTCAAAGACCTGTACGACCGCGGAGCGCAGGAAGTCCTGCTGGGTGTGTTTGACGGGCTACCGGGACTGGATGCGGCGTTTAAAGAGACCTATCCTCAGGCGGATGTACAGCATTGCGTAGTGCACAAAGTGCGGGCCACGTTTCATAAAATTCGGGTGGAGCACAAAACCGATGTCATGGAGGCGTTGAAAACCGTATATACGGCACCGGATGAAGTGGTCGCCCGGGCTAACTTTGATACGGTCAAAGCGAAGTGGAACAAGCTGTATCCGAAGGAAATGAGGTCCTGGGAGGAACAGTTATCCACACTCCTGACGTTCTACAACTATCCGCTGTCGATCCGTAAAGCGATCTACACGTCGAACCCCATCGAGCGGATGAACAAGGAAATCCGCAAGCGTCTGAAACCGATGAACAGTCTGACAAACATGGATGCCGCAGAGAAAATCGTGTACCTGGAGATGCTGGAATACAATGAACGTCATGCAGGGCGGGTCGCCCAAGGCTTTGGAGTGGATGCCGTTAAAAAGAAGCTAAAAGAGCTATTCGAAACACGCTACCCCTCTTTGCCCACACCGGAAGAGGCGTAACAGAGAAATCCAGTTTCTGGGAGTCGGGGTTCCCCCTCCCCCCAGAAACACTACATCCCAACCCGTAACCCGGGGGAGGCACTTCTACTCTTTTACACAAACTTCTTGACGCTACCCGCGTCAGCACAATGTATGCTGTTTTTCACATACATTTGGCCCGCTTACCCATCAGACGAGACCTAATTTCCTGTAAGAAAAACATAAGAGGCTACCTCTTCCATATGGGAAAGAGGTAGCCTCTTGAATTGACAATGCGCTCCGTCAATGCTGAAGCACATCATTTATGAAGTGTAAAATCTTAACCGCCAACACGCGCAAGCTCACGCATATTCGCTTCAAAAGCAGCCATCAGTGCAGCTTCACCGGTCAAACCGCTGCTCTCCACCTTGCGGATCTGCTCCAGCATCCGTTTGTAATCCTTCGGAATGACACGGGCAAATCTCGGCAGGGCCTCATCCCATGAATCCAGTATTGCCCGGCCCGCATTACTGTCTGTATGCTGGGTATGGCGGCTGATCATAGCATGCAGTTCAGCGATTTCGTCCGCTTCCTCTACACGCTCCAGCAGCACCATCTCCAGGTTACAGCGTTTGATGAAGGTATTATCCGGATCGTATACATAAGCGATACCGCCCGACATCCCTGCTGCAAAGTTACGGCCCGTTGTCCCCAGTACAACCACACGGCCGCCGGTCATGTATTCGCAGCCGTGGTCGCCCACGCCTTCAACGACTACATTCGCCCCGGAGTTGCGGACGGCGAACCGTTCACCGGCAATACCGCTCACATAAGCTTCGCCGCCGGTTGCTCCGTACAGCGCCGTATTTCCGATGATGATATTCTCTTCTGCCGCGAAGGTAGCCTTGCGCGAAGGCCGGATAATCAGCTTGCCTCCGGACAGCCCTTTGCCGACATAGTCATTCGAGTCGCCTTCAACGGTAATGGTGACGCCCTTCGGCACGAATGCGCCCAGACTCTGTCCCGCAGATCCGGTAAAGTGCAGGCGGATCGTATCGTCCGGCAATCCGGCTGCGCCGTATTTGCGCGTCAGCTCACTGCCGAGAATCGTACCCACGGCACGGTTCACGTTCGTGATCGGCAGGGAAGCTTCCACTGCCGTGCCGGATTCCAGCGCAGGTGCAGCAATATCGAGCAGATGCGTCATATCCAGAGTCTCTTCCAGACCGTGGTTCTGGAACTTGCTGCGGAAGCGTGTGCTTCCTTCCGGCATAGCCGGAATGTGCAGCAGGCTGCTCAGATCGACACCCTTCTTCTTCCAGTGCGTGGATGCCTTAACCGCATCCAGACAATCGGTACGGCCGACCATCTCTTCAATCGTCCGGAAGCCCAGCTCTGCCATAATCTCGCGCAGATCCTGTGCCACGAAGGTCATGAAGTTCACCACATGCTGCGGATCACCCATGAAGTTCTTGCGAAGCTCAGGGTTCTGGGTAGCTACGCCCACCGGACAAGTGTCCATCTGGCATACACGCATCATGATACAGCCTACGGCTACCAGAGGTGCAGTAGCGAAGCCGTATTCTTCAGCACCCAGCAGAACGGCTACCGCGAGATCGCGCCCGCTGAGCATCTTGCCGTCTGTCTCCAGCACGACACGGTCGCGCAGATTGTTCAGCATCAGCGTCTGGTGGGTCTCCGCCAGGCCCAGCTCCCAAGGGAGTCCGGCATGACGGATGGAGTTCATCGGCGAAGCGCCGGTCCCCCCATCATAACCGCTGATCAGGATAATATCAGCGCGGCCCTTCGCCACACCTGCGGCAATGGTGCCGACGCCAACCTCAGAGACGAGCTTCACGTTAATGCTGGCACGCGGATTGGCATTCTTGAGATCATAGATCAACTCTGCCAGATCCTCAATCGAATAGATATCGTGATGCGGCGGCGGCGAGATCAGTCCCACGCCTGCCGTTGAACCGCGGACCTCCGCAACCCAAGGGTATACCTTGCGGCCCGGAAGCTGTCCGCCTTCACCCGGCTTGGCGCCCTGCGCCATCTTGATCTGAATCTCATCGGCGTTCACCAGATAGTTGGAGGTAACGCCGAACCGTCCAGAAGCGACCTGCTTGATCGCACTGCGGCGGGAATCGCCGTTAGCGTCCGTAAGGAAGCGCGCCGGATCTTCTCCGCCTTCCCCGGTGTTGCTCTTGCCGCCGATACGGTTCATGGCAATAGCCAGCGTCTCATGTGCTTCCTTGCTGATCGAGCCGAAGGACATGGCACCGGTCTTGAAGCGTTTCATGATCGATTCAGCCGATTCTACCTCATCCAGCGATACCGGAGCACCTACGCTCTTGAACTGCAGCATCGAGCGCAGCGTCTGGTGCTTCTCGCTTTCGCCCTGAACGAGCGCTGCATACTTCTTATACATCTCATAATCACCGCTGCGCACGGAGTGCTGAAGCAGATGAATGGTCTGCGGGTTGAACAGATGCTCTTCCCCGTCACTGCGCCACTGGTATTCACCGCCGGAATCCAGCACCATATCGTTGCCGTCTTTGTCGGTGAAGGCGCGGTTATGGCTGGCAAGCGCTTCTTGCGCCACTTCCTCCAGGCCAATTCCGCCGATACGCGAAGGTGTCCAAGTGAAGTAACGGTCTACGAACTCGGAATTCAGACCGACCGCTTCAAAGATCTGTGCCCCGCGATAGGACTGAATCGTGGAGATTCCCATTTTGGACAGAATTTTGACCACGCTCTTCGTAGCTGCCTTAATATAGTTCTTCACAGCCTTCTCATGCGAGATTCCGCGGAGCAGGCCTTGGCTGATCATGTCATCCAGACTCTCGAAGGCCAGGTAAGGATTGACCGCACTTACACCATAACCCAGCAGAAGCGCATAATGATGAACTTCACGCGGTTCGCCGGATTCCAGCAGGATGCTGACCTTGGTACGGGTTCCCGAGCGGATCAGATGGTGATGCAGGCTGGAGACTGCCAGCAGCGCCGGAATTGCCGCATTCTCGCGGTCTACACCCCGGTCGGACAGAATAAGGATATTATGTCCCTTGCCCATGACGCGGTCTGCCGCCTCATTCATCCGGTCAAGCGCAATTCGCAGCCCTTCTGCCCCCAGCTCAGCCGGGAAGAGAATCGGAATGGACATCGACTTGAAGCCCGCACGGCGGACATGACGGATTTTGGCGAAATCCTCGTTCGAGAGAATCGGAGAATCCAGCGAGATCTGCCGGCAGCTCTCCGGTTCTGCCTTCAGCAGGTTGCGTTCAGGTCCGATCGTAGTCGCTGTGGACGTTACCAGTTCTTCACGGATGGCGTCAATCGGCGGATTGGTGACCTGGGCGAACATCTGCTTAAAGTAATTGTACAGGCGCTGTGGACGGTCTGATAACACAGCCAGCGGCGAATCGTAACCCATGGAGCCGACAGCTTCGGCGCCTGTGGAGGCCATAGGCTCCAGCACCTTGCGCAGATCCTCGAAGGTATAGCCGAAGGACTGCTGCAGCTGCTGCACATTATCATGCTTCGGATTCGGCAGCTCCGGTGCATCCGGGAGCTGATCGAGACCGATCAGATGCTCATCCAGCCACTCTTGATAAGGCTGCTCGGAGGCGATCTCGGCTTTGACCTCTTCGTCCGAGATAATCCGGCCCTGCTTCGTATCCACGAGCAGCATGCGGCCCGGTCTCAGCCGGTCTTTGTATAGAACATCTTCTGCCGGAATGTCGAGGACACCCGCTTCAGAGGAAAGAATAATCAGATCATCTTTGGTGACATAGTAACGCGCAGGACGCAGGCCGTTACGGTCGAGGATGGCCCCGATCTGTACACCGTCGGTAAAGCCCATTGCGGCAGGCCCGTCCCACGGTTCCATCAGGGTGCTGTGGTATTCATAGAAGGCTTTCTTCTTCTCGTCCATGCTGTCATGATTGCTCCAAGGCTCAGGAACCATCATCATCGCCACATGGGGCAGGGAGCGTCCGCTCAGGTAGAGGAATTCAAAGGTATTATCGAACATGGCCGTATCGGAGCCGTCCGGATTCACCACCGGCTTAACTTTGCTGATGTCTTCTCCGAACTTCTCGCTCTTGAACAGCGACTGGCGGGCATGCATCCAGTTCACATTGCCGCGAAGGGTGTTAATTTCACCGTTGTGGATCATGAAGCGGTAAGGGTGGGCACGTTCCCAGCTCGGGAAGGTGTTCGTGCTGAAGCGGGAGTGGACCAGCGCAATCGCTGATTCCAGCGTCTCCTCCTGGAGGTCCAGATAGAATTGTCCTACCTGTACGGTAGTGAGCATGCCTTTGTATACGATCTTCTTACAGGAAAGACTCGGCACATAGAAGGATTCGCCCTCTTCTGCCCCGCCGTAGCGGATCGCCAGCTCTGCCCGTTTGCGGATCACATACAGCTTGCGTTCGAAGGACAGGTCATCCTTGATTCCCTCCGAGCGGCCGATAAATACCTGCCGTACATAAGGCTTAGCAGCCTTGGCTGTCTTGCCGAGCATTTCGTCAAAGGTTGGGACATCGCGGTAACCGAGTACCTGCTGCCCCTCTTCCGCGATAATCTCGCTCAGGAGCGCCTCGTGGCGGGCGCGGATCTCCTCGTTATGAGACAGAAAGATCATGCCCACGCCATAATGGCCCGGCTCCGGAAGCTCAAAGCCCAGCTTCGCAGCTTCGCCGGCAAAGAAACGGTGGGGAATCTGCAGCATAATGCCGGCTCCGTCTCCAGAGTTCGGCTCACTTCCCTGGCCTCCCCGATGCTCCATATTGAAGAGCATAGTCAGTGCATTACTGACAATATCATGGGACGGCTTGCCTTTTATATGCGCGACAAATCCCATGCCGCAAGCGTCTTTTTCGAACTGGGGATCATAAAGGCCCTGTTTGCCGGGCAGTTCAGTGTGTCTCATCACATGCAACCTCTCTATTATAAAGTAGACGGAATTCCAGGAAAATTTTTCAGCGGAAAATCTTAATAATTATTCAGGCAGAATTGGTGTTATTATTTTATCATCGAGCTGACATGAGCGCAATTTAAACTTTTTTATGAGCTTGATTAACATTTGCTTTTGCATTGCAGCTTTAGCGAATAAAAGCGTAAAAAAACTGTCGAATGTATAATTATGCATAAATGACGAATAAGCGCTTATGCACTGAAAGCGTTTCAATCATTTTCCCGGCCTGAAAACAGCACTTCCTTTAGCTATTTATATTTATGAATAAACCAAAAGCGCCCCGTAAAGGGGCGCTTTTGGTTCGTATGTTTTACAAAGAATGTTGTTGATTTATACAGTCAAAACTTGTTCACTTTTCAGTACCGCTTCATTGCCGCGGTCGCGGGTCATGAAGTAGGTGAAGGTAAGAGCCAGGAAGATTATCCCATAAGCGCCAAGCGTTCCTGCATCGGCCCACATGGAGCCGAAGTCTCCCGTAGAGATTACTGCCTTGAAGCCTTTGACACTGTAAGTCATCGGCAGCAGCGGATTGAAGATCTTCATCCAGTTAGGAATCAGCTCCAGCGGGAAGGTTCCTGCGCTTGTAGTCAACTGGAAGATCAGAATCAGAATGACTACGAAGCGGCCAGGCTGATCCAACCAAGTAACAATCGCTTGAATCATCCACATGAAGGCCAGGCTGGTAATGAACGAGAAGGCGTAGAACAAGGGTACATTCTGTACTTCAAGTCCCAGACCATACAAGACAATCAGGACAGCCAGCAGAGCCTGAAGCACACTCATCATGGAGAATGTAAGTGTACGGCTCATGAACCGGTTGAACCGGCTGGCGCCAATGACTTCGGAATCACGCATAGGGATAACAATCGTACAGATCAGAGCACCTACGAACAATCCGAGGGACAGGAAGTAAGGAGCGAATCCTGTGCCGTAGTTAGGCACCTTGTTAACCTTCACTTCTTCGATCTGTACCGGCTGGGCGAACATCGATACCAGTCCATCGGTCTTGTTCACCGATTTGGTCTGTGAAGCCGCATCGCCCAGCTTGCTTGCCAGCTCACCGGAGCCTGTCTTCAGCTCATCCAGGCCATCCTTCAGCTGCCCCGCTCCGTCACTCAGCTTCTTCGAGCCATCGGCTACCGAGCTGAGGCCGGTGCCCAGCTTGCCTGCGCCAGCCAGCAGCTTCGTGGTGCCGGCTTCCAGCGCCTTGCCGCCGTCTGCCAGCTTCACGCCGCCCGCTGCAGCTTCGTCCAGCTTCGCGCCGAACTGCTTCATGCCTGCGGCCAGCTTCACGCCGCCGTTCTCCAGTGCGCCTGCTCCGGCGGCCAGCTGATTCTGGCCATCCAGCAGCTGTGTGCTGCCTGCGTAGAGCTTCTGCGCTCCCTCATGCAGCTGACCCACACCTGCATCCAGCTGCTGTGAACCGCTGTGCAGCTGATTCGCTCCCTGCAGCAGCTGCTCCTGGCCGCTGTTCAGGGCCGCAGCTCCGTCAAGGAGTTGCTGCTGGCCCTGGTCCAGCTGCGTCGCGCCCGCAGCTACTGCTGCGCTTGCTGCCACCAGCTTCTGCACCTCAGGGCTTGCTGCCAGCTGAGGATTCGACTTCGCCAGCGCCTGCAGACCGTCAGACACAGCCTTAGCTCCGGCTGCTGTCTTGGCACTGCCGTCCTTCGAAGCCGTAAGTCCGGCTTCAAGCTTCGCACTGCCCTCGGCGGAGGATGATAATCCGGCCGCTAGCTTCGCGCTGCCATCCACAACTGCCTTCGTACCTGTCTGCAGCTTCTCGGTGCCGACGACAGCCGACTGTGTTCCAGCCTGTAGCGAAGCTGTTCCGGCTGCCGTCTTCTGCAGCCCGGCATTCAGCTGCTTGCTGCCCGCTGCCGACTGCGTCACCCCATCCTGCAGCTGCTTATGCGCTGCGGATAACTGCTGCAGTCCTCCGGCCAGCGTGCTGCTGCCGGTTTTGAGTGCGGCTGCTCCGTTATTCAGATCACTCACGCCCTGCGTAAGCGGCGCTACACCATCCAGCAGCTTGCCGGTGCCTTCGGTGAGGACAACCAGATTGTCCTTCAGCTTCAGCGCGCCGTCATCCAGCTTGGTGGCGCCGTCTGCAATCTTGGTCGCACCGTCTCCAGCTTCGCCCAGACCGTCTGCGATTTTGGTGATTTTATCAAACACAGAACTGGTATAAGCTTCCGTAATCTTGGCGGATACCTTGCTCTTGATATCCTTCACTGCCGTGCCGCCAATCTGGCCTGCCAGGAAGTTGTAGCCTTCATTCGGCTCGTAGATGATCTTGGCCGGCTGCGGATCTGCATCCAGCAGTGTAGTTGCCTTGGCCGAGAAGTCTTCCGGAACCACAATCGCCATATAATAGGTATTGTCCGCAAGCCCGGCTTCCGCCTGCTCCCGGCTGACGAAATTCCACTTGAACCCGTCCGTCTTCTTCAGCTCCGTGACCAGATCTTCTCCGGCGGTCAGCTTGGTGCCTTCATAATCAGCACCCTTATCCTGATTGACAACCGCTACCGGAAGCTCGTTCATTTTACCGTAAGGGTCCCAGAATGCTTTCAGGAACAATCCGCTGTACAGAACAGGAATAAATAGAATGGCGAACATGGAAATACGCATCTTGGGATTCTTGAATACCGCGCCAAGATCCTTCATAAACACGGATAAAGATTTCATTCTGGTTCTCTCCTTATGATCATATGCTCTCTCTTGAAAATACGATGTCTTGCTGTGAAATGATAGTTTCGTGAATATTACAGTAACACTGGATGACTGTTTTCCCCAATTGGTCAATCAAAGGCAAAAAAAATGGGTCTATCCTGTTCAGTACGATCCAACTCAGCACCATCCGCCTCAGCCCGTCAATTCCTATCAGGGAAAGCGCAGCTGTACGAAACGCCATCCCTATACCGGACTTAACTTTTACTGTGACAGCCCCTCTGCCAAAAATAGATGAAAGTAATACTTGATCTGTTCTTTGGTCAACGGCACATGTACCTTGCTCAGCTCAGCAGTAAGCGCGATATATAACCTGAACATTACCACCGACACAATCTGGGGATCGCAGGGTTTGATTTCCCCTTGACGAATGGCCTGCTCCACCTCCCGTTCCAGATATTCAAGCACCACACTCTCGATCTTGTCGAGTCCTTCACCAGCCTGCGGCGTTCCGAAGTCCAGACTCTCCTGGGAGAGCTTGATGAATAGCTCGTGTTCGCTCCGAAATTCCAGCAGGGCATCCAGCACACGGTGCAGATTATCAAAAAACGGCTTATCGCGCCTAATCTCCCGCTCGGCGATCATTTTCATCTCGAGGATAACATCGCGCAGGATTTCATCAAATAACTGTTCCTTGTTCGTAAAAAAGGTGTAAATCGTCCCTTTGCCGACATTGGCAATCTTGGCGACCTGGTCCATCGTTGTTGCCTTATACCCGAATAATGAAAAAGACTTCGTCGCCGCCTGCAGCACCTGCTGCCTTCGATCTACCACAGCCATTCATACACTCCCTTTCCTGAAGGATCGTCTGACACTTCCGTTCTGACCAATTTACTGATCCGGTCACTCGGTCAAGACCAACTTTACCACTTTGCCTATGCCTTTGCAATACTTTTGCTAAATTTTTTTATTTTATTGCAGTGTTTTAACTTTCTATTTACGTCTTATTTGTATAATGTGAGAAAAGAAGCAAAATCCCTAGTATAATATTAGGAGAAGCATGTACGCGGTAACCGCAGACGGACTACTAATGAAGCTATCTAACAAACCTATCTATAATGGAAAGTTGCAGGTGAACTTATGCGAAAGAAAAGAGTACTGCTGTTTTCGGAAGGCTTCGGCACGGGCCATACAGGGGCAGCCTATGCTCTGGCTGAAGGAATTCGACTGCTGAATCCCGATGTTCAGTGCCGGGTCTTCGAGCTCGGAAAATTCCTGAATCCTACGGTCGCTCCTTGGATTCTTTCCGCTTACCGCAAAACTGTCAGCAGCCAGCCGAAGCTGGTCGGCATGATGTATAAGACCCAATATCATAAATCACTGAACCGGTTGACCAAGCTGGCCCTTCACCGGATTTTTTATACCCATGCCTCTCAGGTCATTGAACAGCTGCGGCCGGATCTGATTATCTGCACGCATCCGATTCCCGCTGCGGTCATCTCCAGGCTGAAGCACCAGGGGCTTGATGTACCATTCTATACGCTGATTACAGATTATGATGCCCACGGCAGCTGGGTGAATGCGGAAGCCAACCGATATCTGGTATCGACCTCAAGGGTCAAATCCATTCTTACGGGGCGCGGCGTCCCCTCCGAGCTGGTGACAGTGACCGGGATTCCCGTGCATCCGAAATTCTGGGAGTCCCAGGGCAAGACTAAGCTGCGCAAAGAGCTGGGGCTTGCCGACATCCCGACTGCGCTTATTATGGGCGGCGGCTGGGGCCTGATGTTCGGCAAGGATATTATGAACTCGCTCACCGCCCGGATCAATGAGATCCAGCTTATCTTCTGTATGGGCAGCAACGACAAGGCTATAGCCAAAATGCAGGCCAACCCCCTGCTGAACCATCCCAATGTAAGGATTCTCGGTTACAGCAGCGAGATCAACAAGCTGATGGATGCCTCTGATCTGCTGATCACGAAGCCCGGCGGAATGACCTGCACTGAAGGTCAGGCCAAAGGCATTCCGATGCTGTTCTATAACGCCATCCCCGGCCAGGAAGAGAAGAACAGCCAGTATTTCGTCGAGCTGGGGCTGGCCGAGATGCTTAATCCGGGCGTCGTGGACAAATGGTTCTCCATGCTGCTAAGCGAATATGCCGGATTCGGGGGACCGCAGAAGCGCAAGGCCTCTCCGGACCTCCAGCAGCCGCAGCACTGCGCCGCCACCATTCTTAAGATGCTGGGCAAGCCAGCTGCGGAAGCGGTCTTCTCCGAGGCGTGGAGTGCCCCTCCGCCCAAAGTACGGAGCGAAGAAGCCGTCTATGTCACACCTTAAGCGGGTTACCCTACCCGAACCGCAAAGAGCCTCCAATCCAACGTTAAGCTTGGATTTGGAGGCTCTTTTTGTACGGAGCTGACAAGACAGAGAAGCCGGCGATATCCTCAAGTTGGCTGCAGTTGCCGTTAAGACCATATGGCCGTAATAATATAGACGTATAGCGTCTGAAGTGTAGCAAGTCTTTTATTTATAAAAAGTATGATTGCCGATGGTCTTGGCGAGTGTCCGTGAATGATGTACGGTAAGATCCTGTGCCAGCGTCAGCGACAGGAAGAAATAGGTATCATCCGTAACTTCTTTGACCCCCATAAGCGCTGCGTTTACAGCCTTAATACTGTCCGCATTGGGCTTCACGCGCTTAAGACGCCCGTTGGCCACAGGACTGAACTGCCTTTTCTGATAGATTACTTCTCTAATAGTGTCGGGATAATTGGCTGACCGCAGCCGGTTTAGAACAACGTTGGCAACTGCCACCTTGCCCTTGTACGGTTCGCCTTCTGCCTCTGCCATGACGATTTTTTGCAGCAGATGCAGGTCTTCTCCGGATACGGCGTAGCTCCAGGTAGCTTCAGCTTGCTGCTCCTTGGGTAGTAGCTTGGTCCGGGAGAAGAACAATGTTGCGGGGGGATGTTGCTGAGTTACAGCCTTGCTTGATTTCACACTCTTCGTCCCCGTTGCCGCGATCCTCAGCGCTTGCGCCACTGGCGGCGATGCTTTCACCACAGTTACCTTAGGCTTAGTCACAATGGAAGCCGGCTTGACAGCGTCCTTGCGCTGCAGCTTCTCGGGACTTAACCATCCTGCACTCACCGTGCGGGTCCAGGTATGAACCGGTTTGGCAGCTGTGGTGTAGAGCATGGGTGTAATAATTCCGGCTGAATGGCTTGTCCTGTGCAGGACCGATGCGGCTTGCGGAATAAGCTGCTCTACCGATTGATGGTTTGCAGACTTCAGCTTACCCATTTCTATTACATTCTCCCCGGTAGCAGCAGTTCCTTCGGGGTTCATCAAACTTATCGCTGAGAAAGACACTAGGATTACACCAACCAGCAGCGCAATACAGCGGCTCTGTTTGAAAATCAACATGTTTTACCTCCTATTTTACGGCACATTCCTATTGTATGTAACCGAAAATGGAAGCTTTGAAAACTTTCTTGTCGATTTTATATTCAGAAAAATGTAAATTTTTCAGTCATTTCATACATAGGAATGGCATGCATCCTGGTAGCATACACCACAAAACCCTCTACCGTCCAGCCTATGTCTGGAAGTAATTCGCCCGGGGGCTGATTCTTTATCCGTAAATTTTCCAGCTGCTCCAGCGTAAACGGATCTTCTCCTCGGTATTTGCGGGCTATTGTCAAATGGGGATTGTACGTTCGCATCTCTGGGGTATAGCCTAGGGGAAGGGTCGCTGAAACCACCTTTTGCTGCAGCTCCTTCAGCGGCTCCAATTCGCCGGAAATCCCGGCCCAGAGCACTCTTGGCGAGTCTGGAAGACCGAAGGTGCCCCATTCGCCGAGCTTCAGCTGAAAGCCTTTACTTGAACGCGCAACCTTCCGGAGCGCCTCATATAGAGGTGGAATATTTTCCCTGGGGGTATCTCCAAGAAATTGAAGCGTAATATGGAAATCTTTGAAATGTGTCCATCTGGCAAATTTAAGTCCGGACGACACACGGGCAGACTCATTCTTCAGATATTCAAGCAGCGTATCAGGCAACGGCACCGCAACGAACAGACGCTCCACTTCTTGCTCCGGGTCCAAATGGCTCATGCGAATTTCACCTTTCCAGACAGATTTGTTATGCTTATCTATACTTATCGTCTATTTATCTACTGAAATGTAGAACAGGAGGGAACCATCATGACTAAATCCATCGTTTGTATGCAGCCGCTGTCCTCTGCTCAACAGGAACTGATCCGCGCCGCTGCACCAGAGTACACCCTTACCCTTGGAGATTCCAGGAACCCTGATCTGGAGCTGCTCTCCGGCGCAGAGATTATTATCGGCTGGGGCAAAGGCATCCGGGACACTGTGCTGCGCCAGGGCTCACCGCTCCGCTGGGTACAAGCCTGGTCCGCCGGAGTAGAGAAGCTTCCGCTGGATGCCCTGAAGGAACGCGAAATTCAGCTGACGAACGCCAGCGGCGTGCATGCGGAACCGATTACTGCTGTCATCCTCAGCTTCATGCTGATGTTCACGCGGAATATGCACACAGCCATCCGTAACCAGCAGAACCGCCGCTGGCACTCGAACGGACAGGAGAGCGAGCTGACCGGCAAGACGATTGTTATCGCCGGAACCGGCGCGATCGGCAGCGAGACCGCCAGAATCGCCCAAGCCTTCCGGATGAAGACGGTCGGTGTCAGCCGCTCCGGGCGACCGGTGGACGGCTTCGACCAGATCTTCACCACCAGGGAGCTGAAGGACTCCGTTCGCGAAGCAGACTTCGTAGTCAACACGCTACCGCTCACCGACGAAACGCGCGGGCTGTTCGATGCTGAGGTCTTCTCCGCCTGCAAGCAGGGGGCCTACTATATTAATATTGGCCGCGGTGTCACCACGCATACGGACGATCTGATCGCTGCACTGAACAGCGGCCAGCTGGCCGGTGCGGGCCTCGATGTCTTCGAGACCGAGCCGCTGCCGGAGGACCACCCGCTCTGGGGTATGGAGCAGGCCATCATCACCCCTCACTGTGCCGGGGTAACCGACCGCTATGCCGACCGGGTGGTCGACATCTTCGTGGAGAACATGAAGGCCTACCTGGAATCCGGAAAGCCTTCGCGCAACCTGGTGGATTATAGCCGCCAGTATTAGGGGGCTTGGGCAGCCGGGGAGACTGGTGCGCTGGCGAGTGGCGGGTTGGCGGACTATTTGGTTGGCAGGCTGTGTGTTGGTGGTGGACGAGCTATGGTTGGTTAGCAGACCGTAGCTTGGCACGTTGGCGAGCTTAGTGGGTCGGCGGGCTGACCGTAGCTTGATGCGTTGGTGGGTTGGCGAGCTAGTGGGTTGGCAGGCAGACCGTAGCTTAGCACGTTGGCGAGCTAGTGGGTGGGTTGGCAGACCGTAGCTTAGCACGTTGGCGAGCTAGTGGGTGGGTTGCGTAATAGCAAGTTGGTTAACTCGCAGACCCACAGTTTAGAGTTCTAACGGTCCCCTCCGCCAAATGTTGCACTTATTGCAACTCGTGTATCGCCAATTTTGGCTATTCGAGTGGAATGTTGCATGAAATGCAGGAATTGTTCCCTTCATCGGCCAACTGGACAAGAATTGCTGACATTTGTGCAACAATCCCTCATTCACCTCATATTGATCAGGTAAATGTTGCAAATTGTGCAGGATTCCATGCGGACTCATTAGCATTAGCAACAGAATCAGCAACAGCAACAGCAACAGCAACAGCACCAACACCAACATCAGCATTAACATTAGCATCACTACCAGCATTAGCATCACTACCAGCATTAGCATCACCAGCACCCACATGTCGATAAATGCTCAGCTCGTTCAACTCTTTCAACTAATTTCAGCAATTCAGTTCATCCAGTGATTCACTAATTCACGCATAATAAAGAGCCTCTGCTGAACTAAGCAGAGGCTCTTTATTTACTTCCATCCCTAAATAGATTGAACTTGAAATTCACCCATTAGGGAGCAGTGGCGGAAGAGAAGTTTGGAACTGTAGGAGCGTTAGCGTCCGCCTTTAGATTTGTATTTCTACTGCTTACAGCAGCTTAAATGAGGAAATACAAATCTAACAGCGGCCGGAAGTCCAAACATTCTCTGCAGTCACGGCGTATCCCTAATCTCCGAAATTTCGCTGCTCCAATCTATCCCCCTCACACCTTAAAGCGGGTCACCGACTCCCGGAGCTCCGCAAGCAGCAGCTTCAGCTCCGAGATGCCGTTAGCCACAGCGGTGGTCGAGCTGAGCTGCTCATGCGCTGAAGCGGAGGTCTCTTCGACACCTGCCGCCGATTGCTGGGAGAGTGCCGAGATATGCTGGCTGAACTCGTTCATGGTCTCGCTGGCACCGGTCATTTGCTGCAGATCCTGGCTCATCTCGTCGATAGTCACCGCCATCATGCGGACCGAGCCGTTGATCTCAGCCAGCGCATCACCGGTCTCGACAATCTGCCGGCTGCCTTGCTCCGTCTTGGCTACCCCGCCGCGCAGCTGCTCTACCATGGTTCTGGAGTCGAGCTGGATGCCCTGCGTAATCTCTGTGATCTCCGAGACCGTCTGTTGCACATCCTCTGACAGCTTCCGCACTTCCTGTGCGACAACGGCGAAGCCGCGTCCGCTGTCACCGGCCCGTGCGGCTTCAATAGCGGCATTGATCGCCAGCAGATGGGTCTGCTCCGAGATGCTTCGTATGGCCCCCACCAGATGGAAGATACCTTCATTCTTGCGGTTCAGCTCTTCTACGGTGTCCATAGACTGCGAGACCGCATCGGCAATCTCGTTCATCTGCGCCACGGAGCTTTCCATGAGCGCCCGGCCCTTTTCACCCTTTTGACGTACCTGCTCTGAATGATTGGAGAGATCCGTACCTCTGCCGGCAAAATTCTCAATTAACGTATTCAGCTCCTCCACCGCCTTGGAGGCATCCACCGCTGCTTCGGCCTGGCTTCCGGAGGCTGTGGCCAGCTCTTCCATCGTCAGCGCAATCTGGCTGCTGCCTTCCTTGGTTTCAGCAATTGTATGCATCAGCACATCGCCCTGCTCCGTAATGACCCTGGATACATTTCTGATCCGGCTGACCATTTCCAGCAGCGTGCGGTTCGTTTCATTCACGGTCTTGGCCAGCAGGCCAATCTCGTCCTTGTTGCGGATCAGCGTCTCTTCCGCCGTCAGATCCCCGCTCGAGATCTGCTGCAGCTGCGCCGTTACTTTCTTCAGCGGATTGATGATCGTTCTGCGGACGAACATGTTCACCAAACCGATAACGATAAGGACAATCAGCACAGTTGCAATATTCATTCTCCCGGCGGTATTGAAAATACTCGCAGAAGTTTTGCCCTCGTCCTCAGCATCCTTCTGGCTGTGCGCCACCAGCGCATCCAGATCTACCTGCATGGAATTAAAAGCGTCAATCCCTTTCCGCGATACCTCCAGGGCTAATTTCTCGTCATTCGAGCTGCTGAGCAGGATCGCCTGATTGTTGACAGTCAAGAACTCGCCCCATTTCCCGACAAGCGACTGTAATTGCTTCAGCTCCTGCTCTCCTTTCAGATTGGCTTTATATTCCTTAAAAGTATCCGCTACTTTGCCGATGAATTTGGACCGTTCTTCCGCAAGCGCGTTTTTGTCCGCGTTATCAGTGCTCAGGATATGCTGCAGGCTAAGGGCCATAACATGCTCTGTAAGGTAATTGACATTGTGTATTTTGTTCAGCTCGGGAATGATATTTTTAATAATGTTCCCGGTGTTCTTCTGCATATTGTTCATTTGATAGAGCGAAACCCCGCCGCTAATCATAACGAATACAGCCAGAGCCGCATAACCGTAGGCTATCTTGGAGCCGATGCTTTTTCTGCCCCGGAACAGACTTGCCTGCTGCTCCTTGTCTGCTCCCTTCCTCCCTTTTCCTAACAGATCCTTCAGTCGCTGACCTATACCCACACCTGTGTGCCCCCTTGATAATATCTGGATGTTTACACCATTTTCCATCTGATTTCATTTATTTTCATAAAAAAAGCAAAAAAAAATAGGTTACATTTACTATGTCGGCAACAGTCGGTTAAAAATTTACATGTTTCTCTCGATGTAAGGTTTTACCTGCCAGCCCAAACGGCGGACAGGTAAAGGCTCCACATATATAGGTCTAATCCAGTATAGGTCTAATCCAGATCGTATATCGAACCGACCTTCAGCCCGTACAGCTCATTGTAGATTTTCTCGGCAAAGGCATCGGTCATTCCGGCGATATAATCGGTCACCATATGCTCCCAGGTCCAGATCGGCTTGGCCGACTTCTGATCCTTCTCGAACCGCTGCAGCCAGTCCGAAGGGATAATGCTCCGGGAGGTCTCGGGATCAAGGAATGCCTCCCACAGCCGCCGCAGTATCCACTCGCTCCGTTTCTGCAGACGCTGCACGCGCAAATCGCGGATCATCGTTACCCAGGCGAAGCTTTTGAGCACACTGACGGTCCGCAGCATATCCTCATCCTCCTTGCCTTCCTTAATGAAGGTAACCTTCTTCCAGTCCCCGTCCCCGATCACGCCAAGGCTAGCGACGAAGGTACTGACCCAATAGGCCTTCACTTCACGGCGGGTGCGGGAATAGTCATTCTCACAGGTAGGCATCTTCTCCTTCCAGACCCGCAGGAATGAACTCAGCACCTCCTCCACCTTGAAGCGGATCGCCGACTTGTTCCAGCCGGACCAGAAGGCATCCTCAAGCGTAGTGATCTTCTCCACAATCAGCCGCTGGATATAGTCGTCATGCAGGAAATGCTCATGTACCTCAATCTTACCGGCCTTGATGCCGTCCTCCAGATCATGCGCCGAATAAGCAATATCGTCACACAGGTCCATCAGCTGCGCTTCCAGCGTCTTTTTGCCTGCCGGAATGCCCCACTGGGTGCGGATCTCGTGGATATACTCCCATTCGTGCAGATACATCCCCTTCTTCAGCACCGTCCCGGGAAAAGGATATTTGTTAATGCCCAGCAGCACCGCATCAGAGAGGTTCAGACCGTCGATATTCTCGCGCTTCTCCAGGAACATAATCAGGCGGAAGTTATGGGCGTTACCTTCAAAATGCTCATATTTGCGCTTCATGCTCTCATGAATCGTCTGCTGCTGAACCGGACCTGCGCCTGACTTGGCCACTGCCTCCACCGTCTTGCGGGTAACCAGCTTCTCCAGCAGGCTGTCCAGCACCTCTTCTCCCTTATGCCCAAATGGGGGATGTCCGAAGTCATGGGCGATTGCCGCACATTCCACTACCTCGGGATCAATGACCAGGCCCGGATTCTCCGCCGCTCCTGTCTCTACTTCCGGGTAAGAACGCAGCAGACTCTTGGCCGCTTCGCGGGCAATCTGCGCCACCTCCAGCGAGTGGGTCAGGCGCGTCCGGTAGTAATCCCCGGTTCCGGCCCCGAACACCTGCGATTTGCCCTGCAGCCGCCGGAAGGTCGGCGAATGGATCAGACGCGAATAGTCGCGTTCATATGCGGCTCTGGAGGTCTCCAGCTTCGTGATTTCCGGATATTGTCTATGCTCTCTTTGTTCAATCAGTGTCATCTCCGCCGCCCCTATTCCTTGATCTGTATTTAGTAACTTATTATAAGTCATTTCTGCCGGAACTTTCACTCTAAAATGCAAATCGCCCTGCGGGCTGCTATAAATGCATAGCAACCAAGGGGGATAGAGCATTCTAAGACTTAAGCAGCAAGAACCGCTTATAAAAACAAGTGTGGAGTGAATTTGAGAGCCATGAGAACAGCCACCCGATTGACCGCCGCAGTTCTTGCCGCACTGGCGCTGATGCACAGCCCTTCCGATCTGGCCCTGGGCAGTCCGAACAAGGCGAAAAACCGCTACTACTATGAGGAGCGCGGCGATATGATCTGGGAAGTACGCACCAGCCAGAAGGTGATTGCGCTGACCTTCGATGACGGCCCGGACCCCCTGGAGACGGACGGCATTCTGGAGGTGCTGCATGAGTATCAAGCGAAATGCACGTTTTTTGCGATTGGCAAGCGGATCGCCGCTTATCCCGATGTCGCCAGACGCGTGATTAATGAAGGACATGAGCTGGCGAACCATACCTATAATCATGTCTATTTCAAAAGGCCGATCTCCGGGGAGCAGATTCAGGAGGAGCTTGCGCTGACGGAGAAGGAAATTATGAAGATATCCGGCAGACACAGCAGCCTGTTCAGACCGCCGGGCGGCATGTATGACGAGACGCTGATCGATGTGTCCAACAGCATGGGCCTTAAGCCCGTGCTGTGGTCCTGGCATCAGGACACCCGCGACTGGAACCGCCCAGGCGTCTGGAACATCTCAAGCCGGGTGATCCGCAATGCCAAGAGCGGCGATATTGTCCTGTTCCACGACCATGTCCACGGGCCGTCGCAGACGAAGGAAGCACTGAAGATCATTCTGCCTGAGCTGAGGAAGCAGGGCTTCCGGTTTGTTACCGTCTCGGAGCTGATTCAGCTATCCGATGTGCAGCAGGCGAAGACAGACCGGCATATGACCTATTAGGGGGCCTGCCCGGATTGCACAGGTTCACAAAATAAGGTAGTCTTGAGCATAATAAGGCTATCCTAATATGGCTATTTGTGAATCTGCCGATGTCCATCCCCCAGGAGGGTACAATACATGACCGAGAATACTTCCTATACAACCGAGGAAATCGCCCGGCTGCTCAAAATCTCCAAGCTCAAGGTCTATGATCTCATTAAAAAGGGCGAGTTGCCCTCTTACCGTGTCGGCAAGCAGATGCGGGTTGACCTCTCTGATCTGGAGAGGTACAAGCAGAATTCCCGCAACAGCGGGCCTTCTGCGCATCCGCTGCCCGGGGGCGGGCTGAGCGAAACTGCACTGCCGCAGACACAGCCCTCGCAGCAGACGGCCCCGTTCGCCGCGCCTTATCAGGCCTTCGCTTCCCCGCCGCCGCACAGCATGAAGAGCAGCGGTATAAACGTAGTCATCACCGGCCAGGATATGTCGCTCGATATTCTGGCGACCCATCTGGAGCGGACCCTGCCCTCCACCCGCCCGCTCCGTTCCTATGCGGGCAGTCTGGACAGCCTCATCGCCATGTATCAGGGCGAATCAGATATTGTCAGTACCCATCTGCTGGATGGCGATAGCGGCGAATATAACCTGCCCTATATCCGCAAGCTGCTCGTAGGCTTCTCCTATATTGTAGTGCATCTGCTAACACGCAGCGCAGGCTTCTATGTGCAGAAGGGCAATCCGCTGGGCATCCGCAGTTGGGGGGATCTCCGGCAGGACGGGCTAACGCTGATTAACCGTGAGCGCGGCTCCGGCGCCCGGGTGCTGCTGGATGAACAGCTGCGCCTGCATGGAATTCCGTCCCCCCGCTTGAACGGATACATTAATGAAGAGAACAGCCATCTGGCAGTAGCCAGCCTGGTGGCAAGAGGCGGGGCAGATGTGGGCATCGGCACCGAGAAAGCCGCCAGAATCATTGACGGCATCGACTTCATTCCGCTGATCCGCGAGCGCTACGATCTGGTCATGGTGAAGAAGCCGGAGAATGAAGCCTGGATTAACGCCATTCTGGATATTCTGCGCTCGGAGGCCTTCCGCAGTGAGCTAAGCTCAATTCACAGCTATGACCTGAGTGAGACGGGCAATATTATTTACGAGACTTGAAAACAGAGGAGGTACGCATGTTATCCACAATACCGCAGGCAGCGTTCAGGCTGGAGCGCTTGTTTTTTTCAAGCGTACACAGCTATTACGGAAGATTGGCAGAAGGGGAAGCTTTGCCCCGAAGGACCCTTCACCACCATGCCTTGTGTTATGTCACAGAAGGTAAAGGACAGATTATCCTAAATGGAGGGCTGCTTACAGCGAATAAAGGAGATTTCTTTTTGTTGTTGCCCGAAACTTCAGTGGAAGGCAAAGCGCTGACGACAGAACCGCTACGTTATGTGATCATTTTCTTCTCCTGTATACAGCTTCGTAAGGATCACAGGCACCAGGAGCTACATCCTCCGGTATTTCCGGTTAGCGGGAAGCTTGAAGCATCTGGCCATCCGCAGGCTGCAGAGATCAACCGGCAAATGACCTCCTTTCACCGTACCCGTAACCTGGAGGAAATCATGCACGCCAAGCACCGGCTGCAACAGCTGCTCGCGTTGATACTTCAACCAAGTAAGCGTATTGTGCAGGACAAGGCTGTAGGGATGGATATTGTGCTTGCCCACATGAAGAACAACTACAACCAAGAGCTTAAAGTTGGGCAACTGGCTCTAATGGCGGGCTTAAGCACCAATCATTTTATCAGAGCGTTCAAGCAGCTTACAGACAAGACACCTATGGCCTATTTGCAGGAGGAACGGATAAAAAGGGCCAAGCAGCTGCTCTTCTCTTCCGAACGTGTCAAGCAGATCGCCAAGGAAGTGGGCTATAAGGACGAGCATTATTTCAGCCGGGTGTTCAAGAAATCGGAAGGCGTGGCACCGGCCAGCTACCTCAAAAACAATCATATCCGTATTGCTGTTCTCTACTATGGTCTGGATGATTATCTGATGACACTTGGATTGATGCCAGTGGCTGCGCTGTCTTACCGGGAGCGGGTGTCAAGAAATTACAGCCTTCCCCACCCCGGTGTGCCGGAGCAGGAAATTGTCCGCCTGAACGGTTCCCGGTTGAATTATGAAGAGCTGGCACGGGTGAGGCCTGATCTGATTATTGGGAGCGACCGCCTGTTACCAGGCGAGCTGCTGGAGTCCATCGCACCGACGGTTGTTCTTAAGCATACCGATAATGTGGAGCAGCAGTTGTCCCGTTTGTCCCGCATTCTGGGCAGAGAGCAGCAGGCAGACGACTGGATGAACCGCTACGCAGAGCAGAAGCACCTCCTTAGATCACAGCTGGAGGCACAGGATGTGCGGCCCACAGTTTCTTTTATCAGAGTCAGCTCTGAATTCTACCGCTTATACGGCGCCTCCAATCAGACAGGAACTCTGCTATACCAAGATCTTGGACTGAGTCCGCCCCCCTCAACCCGTGAGCAGACTGAAGCAATGGATTTCGAGATTCATGAGCTTCCCCGGCATAACCCGGGAACCATCTTTTTGGCTGCGGACCCTACCCTGGAATCGAGACAACGGCTGGAAGCACTGCTCTCGTCCAGAGAATGGTCTTCACTGGATGCAGTGAAGCAGTCCCGGGTATTCGATGCCGGAGACCTGTTGTTCAAAACACTTGGACCCTCAGGCAGAAAGTGGGCCATGTCGTATGTTGCATCCCGGATTAGCAGGCCGGCCGATAGAATTATCCACGCCAACACAGGGTTATAATCCATTGTAAAGTAGGTATCGTTCTCCTATCATAATGATAATGATTATTATTATCTATTGCACAAAGGAGACTAGAAATAAATGAAGCGATTGAAATCCCTCCAGATCATGCTCCTTGCCGTGCTGCTGCTGATACTGGCTGCGTGCAGCAATGGAGCAAGACAACCGGCTTCTGAAGAACCGCGTCCCTCCGCTTCCCAAACCAGCGATCAGGGGGCTGCGGAAACGGGCACACGCACAATTACCCACCTTAAGGGAGAAGCTGTGATTCCGTCCGAAATCGATAAGATCGTTGTTCTCACAGCAGAGTACATAGATCATCTGTTGACTATCGGAGAGAAGCCTTCCGGTGTGAACACAGAGGTCCGGTACGGAGGAGAGTATCTTCCCTATCTGGCTGACAAGCTGCAGGGGGTACAAACCGTAGGTTCGGCGGATAATCCCAACCTTGAGGCCATTACCTTGCTTGATCCGGATGTGATTCTTATTGAGAGCCGGACGGCCGAGAATTCGTATGAGCAACTGAACAAAATCGCCCCTACCATCGTTCTTGGAAATGAATGGCTTGATTATGGCGACGATACTTCCTTTTGGACCAAGGATCTGCTAACCATTGCGGAGATGTACGACAAGACGGACCTGGCGAAGGAAAAAATTGCTGAACTGGAACAGAAAACGATCCAGGCCAGCGAGAAAATCAAAGCGCTGGACAACAAAAAACTCGCCTACCTCCGTGTACGGGAGAAGACACTCCAAGTGTACGCACAACAAGGTCATCCAACCAATGCATTACTCTACCAGGATCTCGGGTTCGAACCTGCCGCACTTACGCCGGAAGAGAAAAGAGTTGATCTATCCTTGGAGAAAATACCGGAGCTGGGGGCAGACTTTATCGTCCTTGAGGTGGATTCCAATGCCCGCGATTTCCTGGACAATATGCAGGCCAGCGCACTCTGGAAGAACATCCCTGCCGTACAGGGAGGAAAGGTTCTTGAGACCGATTCCTTCTGGCTCTTCAAGGGCTGGGGAGTGATCGGCCGGGGTGAGATTATTGATGAAATAATGGCATGGATGGAGCCATGAGCAGCGCTGAACCTTTTGGGAGCCAGTGGATACAAGATTTCATGCAGCAGCATTTTGCCTTGACGGTCACGGAGAACCGGAGTAATTCTTTTCCGTTCAGTACAGAAGATCTATTGGATGAAGCGAAGCTTCCGCTAATTATCGGGCAGCAATCACTCCAGCTTGGGCAGCCTCCGGGAATTGTAGTAGGAACTTTGTTTGCCAAAAGGTACTCGGTGTTGATTATGGGACTGGCCGCCTCCATCACTCTCTTCGATACCCCGCTCTCCCTGCTGCCCGGTGCTTTACGGTTCAAGCTAACGGATGCAGGAATGATGCAGTATGAAGCGGAGACGGCAGCCACGGACAGATGGTTCGATAACTCTTCGAAAATCCGTCAAGCCTGCCTTGCCCACTATATGGATCGCCTGCTGGCACATTTACGGCAGGTGCTCCAGGCTGTATCAGGGTATACGGGAGCTAAGGAGAAGGTCATGTGGTCGCTGATTGCACATAATTTGCATAACCTGTATGGACGGCTGCATACGGACAAGGGACTCTGGGACTCTGAGGATCGGGGCCGGATCATCAGCCAGGATTATACTGCCCTGCTTCAGCCGGAGAAGCCGGATGAATTATCCATGCGGTTCAAGAGCTATGAGCATCCGAAGCTGCGTGGCCGTTCATTATATCTGCGCACGCATTGCTGCCTGGCCTACCGGATCAGGATTGGGCCTGATGCCGGAGAGTATTGCAGCACTTGCCCCAAGCTATCACCGGAAGACAGATGGAATATATTAGACAACTAAGCAACGCCCATCCCCAGTTCAGGATGGGCGTTGCTTAGTTCTGTTCTGCTATCCTCTAGGACCAATATTGACAATAACATCCCGGTTATAGCTGCCTCCGGCAAACGCGATGCCTTCCGGCTCCGTCTTGCGGGGCAGCAGCGCTTCGGAGATTATATTGCCGGTATGGTCGAGGTAGCTGGTGACATCGACACTCTTATGATAGAGGCAGATGTCATCCACCCGGTCTTCCATGACGATACGCAGCGAGGTGGCCTCCTGTACGGAGAGTAGTTCCCCATGCTGCCGTACCGGCAGCCGTTCTACACTCACCTGCGGCTTCGCTGTTCCGAACGGAAAGGCCAGGGTAACGATGGCTGCGCTTCCGGTCAGGGTAAGGGAACGTTTCATTACCGGATTCCCGCTGTAGTGGCCCTGCTTGAAGATCAGGCCCTGCTCCAGCGTCAGCTGGTCGTCCGCCAGCCCGGAGGGCATCGGCTTCAGCAGCAGGTTGGCCCCCTCCAGCTGCGAGACCACTTCCCCGCTGAGAGAATCGTAGGCTGCTGCACCCGGCGGCAGGTGGAAATACTGCTCATAGCGGTGCTGCCCTTCTGCTTGGAACAGGTCCACGATCAGCCAATAGCTGTTCTTGACGAACAGCACCTTACGGGAGTGAACCACCGGATCTTCGTACCGGGTATATCCGTACTGGCTTGCAAAGGTATAGTCATACGCCTCATTGAACTGGGTATCCCAGATTCTGCAGCTCGCCGTAGGCGGCGTATTCCAGTGGAAGCTGCGGACATGCTGGTCCTGACCGTCGACAACTACAGTGTTATGGGCACGGGTCGAGACTGTATATTTACGTTCTTTGTTCCACTCGAACAAGCCCATACCTGAATCCGCCAGCAGTTCGCGTCCTCCGGCGTAGAGCACCAGGCTGAGCGCATCGGAATGAGCATGCCCGCCGACCCCGACACCTGCCCGCATCGCCATGTACATATCGTCAGGACTCCAGCCCTGGCGCGAGGTCACATAACCGCCTGCCGGGAAGCAGGCCGCCGTCTCCGCAGGCTCAACAGCCTTGAGCTGAGCATACTCCGCTGCAGCCTCCGGCCCGATTCTCCACAGCAGGGAGAACGGCAGCCGCTCATGCCCCAGCGCCTTGAAGTCCCCCCGCTGATACAGGTAAGCGCCCAGGCTCATGACATTACGCAGCTCGCTGACCACCTGAACATCGGTATCGCCGAACTTGACCAGCTGCCCGTCCGGGGCCAGCAGATGCATCGTGACGACATACATCTTCTCCAGCGTCTCCCGGTATTCTCCGGCATCGATGCCGAGCTTCTGGTACAGGGCCACCAGTTCATACAGATCGCGCATGACGATCAGGTGGTAGTTCGGACTGCCCTCGAACTGTACCCCGTCGGGGTAGACGTTCTCAAGGATGTATCCCGGCAGCTTACGCCCGGCGTATTCCAGCCACTCGGCGGAATCCTTCAGCTCAGGCAGCAGCAGCGCCGTCTGAGTCAGCCCCCGGAGCTGCATGCAGACATGATTGCCGCCGCTGGCATGGTATTTGCGCACATATTCGCCGTGCTGCTGGAAGGACTGAATCAGCTTCAGCTTCACCTCAGGCTCGAAGGCCGGAGAGCCGAAGAAGGTAATGAAGGCTTCCGGCAGCATGAATATCCGCACACCGGCCGAGAGGGGGTCCCAGCTACAATGCTCCGCCCGGAACGTACCATCCACCGGCATAGGGTTATCGTCAATGAAATGACTGATCATATCATTGAAGCATTTGGCGTATTTATCATCCCCGGTCAGCGCGTAGGCTCTGGACAGACGCTTCACATAGACGAACCGGGTCAGATGCAGCTGATACTGCGAGCTGTCGAACAGCCAGCTGTTCCAGTCGTAGCTTCCGTTCCGGAAGAGCACTCTTTTCCCTTTGAACAGGGGGATATCTCCCTCCACAATCCGGTCCGCCTCGGCAATATCCTGCTGCGCCTCCTCCTCTCCGCTGTAATGGCTGGCGGCGTATGCCTTCAGCTTAGGAACATCCCTCACCTCAAAGTAGTATCTCCCGTTGTTACCTGCTGCAATGACTTCTAAATAAGCATCCCGTGCACCGGGGACATCGCCTATATCCAGCTTAGCCGCTACTCCGGCAAGCTCCAGTCTGGTCAAGTCCAGCCTCGTGCTTAAGAATTCTTCAGCAGATAACTGCGGCTTAGTGTATGCGGGATTGTGCCGCAGATCTTTATACCCCATAGTCAATTCTATCATCACCTCTATCTTCGCGGATCTCTCCGCCTGAGTCTATTCCTTAATCGAACCAAGCATGGCTCCCTTGGCAAAATACTTCTGCAGGAACGGGTACACTATGACGATAGGCAGCATCGCCAGCAGAATGGCCGCATTCTGGACATTGGGTCCAAGGTTGGCCGCAAGCGAGGCATCTACCGCTGCCTCTGCCGAGATATTGGAGGCGCTGATAGCCACCATCTGCCGCAGGAGCGGTTGAATCGGCCAGCGTGTCGTATCATTCAGATAGATAACCGCCGAGAAGAACTCATTCCAGAACTGCACCATGAAGAACAGGGTGAACGTGGCGATAATCGGCTTGGACAGCGGCAGCACGATCGAGTAGAGAATCCTGAATTCCCCCGCCCCATCTATTCTTGCCGCTTCGTCCAGACTCTCAGGCAGGCTCTGGAAGAACGAGCGGATGACCATAATATTGAAGGCACTGGAGGCTGCCGGAAGCACTACCGCCCAGTAAGAATCGATCAGACCCAGATTTTTGACGACCAGATAGTTCGGAATCATGCCCCCGTGAAAGATCATCGTGAAGAAAATAACCAGCAGCATGATCCGGCGTCCGGGCAGAAATTTCTTCGACAGGGCATAAGCCAGTGTAATCGAGACAAACAGGCTGAGCACCGTGCCCATCGCCGTGATAATTACAGAGTTCTTGACGGAGGTCAGGAACGTATTCGCATTCAGCAGATAGCTGTAGGCGTCCAGTGTCCAGTGCTTGGGCCAGATGAAGAAATTCCCGGCCATCGAATCTCCCGGCGGACTGAACGAGACCGCGATAATATATAGAAAAGGCAGAATAACCAGCAAGCTGATTAAGCAAATCATGACTACAATAATGGTGTCAAACCAGGTTGCCTTAAGCTTCATAACCTCTCCACTCCTGTTCTTGTTCTAGAATATGCCTTCCTCACCCAGCAGCTTCGCCGCATAATTGGCCCCGAGGACCAGGATCAGACTGGCAACGGATTTGAACATGCCTACGGTAATCGCGAAGCTGTAATTGAATTGCTCCAGACCGACATGGTAGACGAACAGATCGAAGACATTGGAGACATCCAGGTTAAGGCTATTGGTCATCAGGAAGATCTGCATGAAGTTGGAGTCCATCGAGGAGCCCAGTCGGAGCAACAGCAGAATCACGATGGTCCCTTTGATGCCGGGGAGGGTGATATGCCAGATGCTCTGCAATCGGCTTGCTCCATCCACCTTGGCTGCTTCATACTGCTCAGGGTTAATCCCCGCCAGTGCCGCCAGGAAGATAATCGTGCCCCAGCCCGCATCCTTCCAGATCGACTGGAAGATGACCAGCGGCCGGAACCATTCGTTGCTGACCAGGAAGTTAGCGCTGCCGTCGAACCATTGGCCGAGGTAATGGTTAATGACGCCCGAAGGCCCGAAGAAAGAAATCGTAATCCCGTAAATCACGACCCAGGAGAGAAAATGGGGCAGATATACGATGGTCTGCGAGACACGCTTGAACACCTTAAGCCGCACTTCATTCAGAAGCAGCGACAGGAGGATCGTGAAGGGAAAATAAATGATCAGATTCAGCAGACTGATCAGCAGCGTATTTTTCAGCAACATATAGAAATCGGAGGTTCCGAAAAACTGTCTGAAATTATCCAGCCCCACCCAGGGACTGTCCATCATGCCCTTGAACGGGCTGTATTCCTTGAAAGCCAGAATGAGTCCAGTCATCGGAATGTAATGAAAGGTGAGAAAGTAGAGAATACCCGGTGCTGCCAGTAAGTAAAAAGGCCATAGCTGATGAAACCGTTTGGGTCGTAAAGCTCTCTGCACAGGCTAAACCTCCTTATCCAAATGGGCAAAAGAAAGGGGAAAGCCCCCTCCTTTGCCTCTGTATATAGTGTTGTTGTATTACTTCGCGGAATGCTCTGCGTTATACTGGTCCTGCAGTTCCTTGGTGATCTGCACGCCCGGACCCTCCGTCCAGGTATCAATCTCCTTCTGCACATCCTCCCAGGCTCCCTCGCCCAGCACATACTTTGTCATTACCGCACTCATCTTCTTATAGCTGTCCGGATTCTTGCTGGCGTACTGTGAGTTGTAGCTGAGGAACGGATTCTCCACCCCGATCTTGCTGATCGTATCGAGAGTTGTCTTTTGCAGCGCCAGGATGTCCGGCTCCTTGGAGTTGGCGTATACATATGGATCTGCGCGGTTCTCCAGGATGAAATTGTTCGGCTTATCCAGCTCATACTGCTTCTTCTGCTCCTCGGTCTGCACCGCAACCCCATTCTTGAAATCGCTGGAATGGATGCCGGTGACTCCCGCTTTGGAGAACGCTACATTCTCTTCAGAGGCCGTGAAGTCAAGGAAGTCTACAATCTGCTGCACCTTATCCTCCGGTACGGAGCTTGGAACCGCCCACAGTCCGTAGTACCCGGAGAGTACAGAAGCACCCTTCTGTCCGTTCGCGCCTTCAAGCACATCGACAATCGCGATTTCGGCCTTCGGGTCCGTCTGCTTCAGCTTTTCTACGTTGGTCTCTACAATATCACTGACATTCCCGACAAAAGCACCCGCTGTGCCCGCAAGGAACTTACTCCGCGCCTGCCCCTGGTTCTTCAGTACCGGCGCATCCTTGTCGATCAGGCCCTTGCTCCACGAATCTCTCAGCCACTCCAGGAAGGCCTTGTATTCAGGCGTCTGGAAATCACGGACCACGTTGTCGCCGTCCAGCTTCCACACATTTGGAATGCCAAAGGCATACTGGATCGGGAGGACACCCGAGAACGGCCCGGGGCTATTCACACCGTCTGAACCGTAGATCGTGAACGGGATGGTTTTGCCGCCGCCCGCCGGGTCCTTCTCCTTGAACACTGCAAGCGCATTCGTCAGCTCGTCCATCGTCTTCGGAACTGGCAGATTATACTTATCCAGCCAGTCCTTGCGGATCAGAATATTGGCTTCGCCTCCGCCGTACAGACCGCGCGGCCGGGGAATCCCGTACGATTTGCCGTCAATCTTGGCACCATTCCAGACCACCTCATCAATCTGGCTGATATTCTTGGTCTTCGCAAGGTAAGGCGTCAGGTCATGAAAAGCGCCCATTTTCACGAGGTTGTTGAATTTATCGTCCTTGCCGCCATCCATCAGCAGCAGATCATAGGAATCTCCGGCCGATACCGCCACAGAGAGCTTGTCCGTATAGGCTTCGGATGGCACGAAGGTTACGTTCAGATCTACATTGCCGCGCTTCTCCAGATCCTCCAGTGCCTTGTTGTTCGTCATCTCCGGCGGATTGCCGAAAAGAATGGTCATGGCCTTGATGCTGGCCGGCTTGCTAGCCGCACCGCTTGGTGTACTGCCTTCTGGTGCCGCTGTGCTGCCTGCCGCTGAATTATTACCGCTGCCGCAGCCCGCCAGTGTAGTTACCATCAACGCCGCCGAAGCTACAAGCGGTACAAGCTTTTTTGTAATATTCATTGTCATCCCCCGTTTGCTTGTATTGATTGCGTTTACATCGTGCTTACACTTTGGATTATAGAAGACGCCGGAGCTTAAGAACATGCCGGATTCCAGCCAAAGTGTCACCATTTTTAAGATTTGCCGGGCCGCAGGTATCTCCATGTCCGCCAATGTACTATAATCTGTTTAGGATAGCCTGCCCGGTATCCGTAGTCCAAAACCCTTAACGGATGTGACGCTATGAATTCACCCTTTTTCAGCTTTTTGCGGCGGAGCTTCTATATTAAGATGATTGTGGTCATGTTCGCCATCTCGGTGGTTCCGCTGATTGTGCTGTCCTTCATTTCTGTAAGCGTATCCAGCACGACGGTGGAGCAGCAGGTGAACCGCCTGAATGCCCAGCTCGTCAATCAGGTCGTGGACCGGATTGAATTAACCATGACCCGGCTGCGGGAGCTAAGCGAGCAATACTCGCGGATCTCGTCCATTCAGAGCGCGCTGGTCTCGCCTTCTGCCCAATATTTTGAAGAGGTGGTCCGCAAAAAGGATCTGATCTCCGTGCTCAGCGGCGCGTCCGCCATCATCGGGAATGTGGAGGGCCTACAGGTCTATTCCGCCGTTACAGGAGAGGTTCTCTCCTCCACGGAAGCCCCGGCCATGCTGGAGGAGTCCCCGTACCGGCCGCTGATTGAAGCGTATCTGGCTTCGGGACGGCCGAATCTTTTTCTGGACAAGCATTCGCTGCCTCAGCTGGCTATTCTGAATTCGTCTACCTATTATATCTCACGCGTTCCCTTCGACTTATATAAGGACCTGAAGGGCGTACTGCTGATCTCTATGAATAATAGCCAATACCAGCAGCAGATTGAGAATATTCAGCTTGGGAGCGAGGGCTCTATCTCCCTGCTGACGGAAGACGGCCTGACCATTGCCACGACCAGCAAGCTGGAGAAGCAGGCGGATAAGCAGCGGGTTCAGGAGATTCTGGGGCGCTGGAAGGAGCTGAAGCGCCCGGATCAGTTCGCGGCAGGCTCCTCTATTGTCTCTGTCAAGCAGACCTCCACCTACGACAAGTGGATCGTGCTCTCGGAGATTCCGTCCAAGGAGCTGACGGCCAGCGCCGAGATTATCCGCCGGACGGTCACTTATTTTCTGCTGATTCTGGTCTGTCTGGGGGCGCTCTGTGTGGTCGGCTTCGGGTATCAGCTCTACCGGCCTCTACAAGCTGTGAAGCGGCAGGTCGATGCTCTGAAAAAAGGGAATTTCGAGGCCCGGGTCACCCATTTCGCCAATAATGAAATCGGGGATCTGGGCCGGATGCTCAATACCATGGCTGTCCGCATACAGGATCTGCTGGCAGACCTGCATGATTCGGAGGATCTGAAGCGCAAGCTGGAGATTCGGGCGCTGCAGTCGCAGATCAACCCCCATTTCATGTACAATACCCTCAATACGATCCGTATGTTCGCCATGATGAAGGATTATGAGAAGATCAACTCCCTGATGGGAAGGCTGGTGGCCTTGCTGCGGTATTCCATGGAGAATTTCGAGCAGACGGTACAGCTCCAGCAGGAGCTTGATTATCTGGCGGATTATGTCGGGCTGCTGAATATGCGCTACAAATGCCAGATCCATCTGGAGGCTGAGATTGAGGAGCCGCTGCGGGGCATGATGATTCCGAAGCTGGGTCTGCAGCCGCTGATTGAGAACTCCGTATTCCACGGCATTCTCCCGCTTAAGGCACCGGAAGGGCATATCCGTGTGCGCGTATACAGAAGTCCCGGCGGGAGCCATATTATTGTACAAGTCGAGGACGACGGGAACGGTCTGGAAGAGGCTGAGCTGAGGAAGCTGCAGCTCCATCTCCAGCAGGAAGAGTCTGCCGAGAACATCGGACTGCAGAATGTATGGATGCGTATGAAGCTGCTGTTCGGGGCGGAGACACAGATCCTGCTCACAAGCGCTCCGGGCGAAGGCTTGACCATCCGCATGCTGCTGCCGTCCGGGAACGTTCTGATTAAGGAGGAACATCATGAATCACTATAGAGTTGTCCTTGTGGAGGACGAGATTCCGGCAAGAACCGTCTTCCGGCATTTCATTGAGGAGCGTGCAGATATGTTCACCCTTGTCGGCGAAGCCGAGGATGGCCGGGACGGCCTGGAGCTGTTCCTGAAGCATAAGCCGGAGCTGATTGTTACCGACATTACAATGCCGGGCATGAACGGGCTGGAGATGCTGCGCGAGATCGAACGGAGCGGGGCACCTGCCCCTCAGATCATTATCCTGACCTGTCATCAGGACTTCCACTATGCCCAGCAGGCTATTCATCTGAAGGCGGCCTCCTATCTGATCAAGGATGACTGCCTCTCCGATCCGGGCCTGTTGACCCGGACGATGGAGGAGCTGGCAGTCCTGGCGGATTCACGCGGCGAGACGAGAGACAATTATCTGCAGCTGGAGCAGCAGGTCCGCCTGAGCGAAGTCGAGATCGAGCAGAGCCTGTTCCTCGACATGCTGCGCAGCCCGGCGGCTGAAGCCAAATGGCTGCGCAGTCTTGCGGACTCGCAGCTCCCGCTTCACGGCCAGGGCTTCATGACCCTGCTGCTGGAGCTGGACCGCAACTCCCTGCGCTTCCCGATCGACCAGCTGGAGGAGCTGAAGCTGTGGCAATTCGCCGGGGTGAACGTGCTGAAGGAGCTGCTCGGCAGCATAGGCCCGCATAAGGTTATCGCCCTCGACAAAGGGCGGTTCCTTGCCCTGTATACCGACAGCTTCAAGACGGAGAGACCCCGTTTCCTGGAGCAGGTGCTGGAATCCCTGGCCGCGAATCTCCGGATGAGCTGCATCGCCTTGCTGTGCAGCTTCGACCAGGGAATGGAGGAGCGGCCGGAGACACTGAAGCGGCTGGCTTCGGCGCCGTATCCGTTCTTTTACCGCTGCAATGAGCTTATCGGCATTGGGGAGTGGGGGCAACTCTCCAGCTTCCAGCGGATTCCTGAGCCGCAGAGCCGCTTCTGGAGCAAGGTGCTGAAGAAAGCGCTGCTGGAGCCGCATCTCAGCACGGCAGCTCTAGAGCAGGAGCGCCAATCCCTGCACCGTCAGGCGATGGAGCAAGCCTGGGACCCGGAGCAGATCAAGTCCCTATATCTGCGAGTCTTTCTGGATATGAGCCATAACGTTATTGGGGCGGAAGGCGGGGCGGATCTCGAAGCAGAGCTGCGTGTACAAATCGAGCTGTGCCAGACATTCAACGCTGTACATGAGATCACCTGCGATCATTTCCGCAAGCTTCAGCAGCTGCAGGAGGGCGGCCGGAAGATCGATGCCTCCATCACACGTATCATTCAACAGATGCGCGAAGATCTCAGCTATCCCTACAAGCTGGAGGAGCTGGCCGCTTCGATCAATTACAGCGTGCCCTACTTCAGCTCCATGTTCAAGAAGGCCGTCGGTGAGAGCTTTGTCCAATACCTGACCCGCCTGCGGATCGAACAGGCCAAGCTGCTGCTGCTCACCACCGACCACAAAACCTTCGAAATCTCCGAATCCATCGGCTTCGAGAATTACCGGTCCTTCAACCGGATCTTCAAGAAGGAGACCGGCGTCTCCCCCTCCGACTACCGCCGGCAGGGAACTCAAAGTATATAGGTACAGGAACAGCAGCATGGTCTACGCGCCGCTCCCGGTCCCATGTGGTCGGTTTTTCGATTACATTTTGCCTACGCGCCCGCGCAACGCCGATTGTGGTCGGTTTTTCGATTACATTTGCTCCACGCGCCTCCGCAACGCATATTATGGTCGGTTTTTCGATTACATTTGGTCCACGCGCCTCCGTCACGCCCAATGTGGTCGGTTTTTCGATTACATTTGGCCCACGTGCCTCCGCAATGCACATTATGGTCGGTTTTTCGATTACATTTGGCCCACGTGCCTCCGCAACGCACATTATGGTCGGTTTTTCGATTACATTTGCTCCACGCGCCTCCGTCACTCCCAATATGGTCGGTTTTTCGATTACATTTGGCCCACGCGCCTCCGTCACGCCCAATGTGGTCGGTTTTTCGATTACATTTGGTCCACGTGCCTCCGCAACGCACATTATGGTCGGTTTTTCGATTACATTTGCTCCACGCGCCCGCTCAACGCGGAATGTGGTCGGTTTTTCGATTACATTCGGCCCACTCACCACACACACCAGCCGATTGTATCCGGTTTACCGTAAAAAGCCCCCGCCTTCACCGGAAATTCCGGTGAGGACGGGGGTTACCCTTGTTAAGCTAAGCCGTCAGGTACGGCGGTTCACGAACATCAGCATAAGTGTGGAGATGACAATGATCGAGCCGACCCACATCCAGGCCAGCGTCATATTGCCGCCATCCACCGCTACATAGATCGCGGTAGGCACGGTCTGGGTGCGTCCCGGAATATTGCCCGCCACCATAATCGTTGCCCCGAACTCGCCCAGCCCGCGGGCGAAGCCGAGGACATAACCGGCAGCCAGCGAACGCCCGGCCAGCGGCAGGGTCACATAGCGCAGCACCTGAAGCTCGCTGGCTCCCTGCGCCCTCGCTGCATCCTCAAGGTCCTTCTCTACCCCTTCGAAGCCTGCCTTGACCGTACGGTATACCAGCGGAAAAGCAACCACAACAGCGGCAATGACTGCCGCCCCCCAGGTGAACAGAATCGTTTGCTCTGTGAACTGTTCATACAGCCTGCCGATCCAGCTCCGCCGGCCGAGGATCACCAGCAGGACGAAGCCGACCACGGTTGGCGGCAGCACCAGCGGCAGCAACAGGACCGTTTCGACCAGGCTGTGTCCGAAGAACCGGCGTCCCGCCATCTTCCGGGCAGCCAGTGTGGCCAGCAGGAACACGATCATACTGGTTAATACCGCAATCTTGATGGACAGCCAGACCGGGGCGAAAAAGTCGGTCCAATTGATCTCCATCTCTTTTCACCCTATCTAATAGAAGTTACTTATTTCGCCAATTGAAACCCGTAGCCAGTAAAGACCGAGCTTGCGGCAGCAGTCTGCACATAGCTGTAGAACGCTTTAGCCTCCGCCTGATGCTTCGAATCCTTAACAATGCCCACCGGATAGTTAATCGCCTTGTGTACATGGCCGCCCACCGTCAGGGCGATCTTCACCTTCTTCGAGGTTAACGCGTCCGTCTTGTAGACGAACCCGGCATCTGCATTGCCTGTCTCCACATAAGACAGCACCTGGCGGACATCCTTAGCGAAGACCAGCTTGCTTTGCAGCGTATCCCATACCTTCTTCGCGGTCAAGGACTGCTGAGCGTATTGTCCGGCTGGTACCGATTCCGGCTGGCCTACGGCTACCTTTTTGAAGGCTGGAGCGGTAAGGTCAGTAATGGTTGTAAGCTTCGTGTTCGAATCGGAAGGCACAACGGCGACCAATTGATTCTTCAGCAGCGCCTTGTGGTCTGCAATCAGCCCTTTATCCACCAACGCGTTCATCTGCTTATCGCCTGCCGAGAAGAACAAGTCGGCCGGTGCCCCCTGCTCAATCTGCTTCTGCAGCGTACCGGAGGCGCCGTAGTTAAACACCAGCCTAATCTCAGGATGCTGCTTCTCATACTGCACAGCAATCTTGTCCAGACTATCCTGCAGACTCGCTGCTGCGGAGACAATAATCTCCGTCTTCTTCACTGCCGCCTCAACATCTCCTGCTGAGCCCGCCGACACGCCCGCCACCATAAGCAGCACCACCAATCCCGCCAACCACTTCTTCAGCACACTCCATACCTCCCAATCCCTATTCTTTATTTTGATCATATTCTAGCAAGTTAAATCGAATTATACAATGCATTTGATTATGTTTGTATATGTTTAGTTATAATTAGTATCAAAACACCCCCACAAAGTGCAGCTTTAGCTTCGATGATGAATCAGGTACTTTGCGGGGACCCCAAAACATATAAATCCTAACAAAATAGGGACTCCCCTAATCCATACAGCAAAAAAACCCCGCCCTATGTATAGGGAAGAGGCCTGTTCTAAGGCTATCTGCAATAATCTTCTCGCTATATAAATTGAACTAATGTTTTTATGTTTTGGAATTAGCCGTGACTCCAGAGAAGTTTTGGACTTCCGGCCGCTGTTGTCTACAGATTTCATGATTTTATACCTTTTTTAACGGTTGAAATCCGTAGACAAAGGCGGTCGCTACCGCTCCTCCAGTTCCAAAATTCCCCTCCGCCACTTTTCCTTTAACTTAAATTTTTTAGTTCAATCTATATAGCTCCAGTTATTCGACCTTGAAAGCAACCTTGAAGCTTCCCTTGGCATCTTCCCCCTTGATTTCAATCCGGTATTTCCCGTCCTTCCCGGCTTCCACCTTCTCGGTACCTGATTCATTAGTTGCCAGTTCAGTAAGCACCTCATTATCCGGCCCGTATAACTTCATGGACAGCTGGCCCTTTTCCACCTTGGATTTGTAATCGATGCTGATCGTTTCGCCGCTTTTCATGCTCAGCTTCTTCTCCTCTGTGCCCGTAAAAAGCTTGTAGGAGCCGCTTATTTTGCTCTTCGTGCTGGACCCGACGTACATTATTTTCTTGTCACAGGAAGTCAGCAGCACCGACGCCATGACGATCAAAATCCCCAGTTTCATCCATTTATTCTTCATATCCCTAACACTCCCCGGTTTAGATTAGATGGCCGCAGTGCGGACAACGGATACCCTCATTGCCTGCATTAGATGCTATGTGAATGTGATGCTGTTTCCTTGCCAGGAGATACAGGATCAGACCGATGAAATTAGGGATATAGATGACCGCAGTCACCCACAGCCAGGCATTCATCCGCCGCCGCGAGGCATCTTTATAAATGAATACCGCGATTAGCACATTCAGCCCCAGGAACAGCAGGGCCAACAGGCTTATCACGATGAGCCAGGTCAGATTCTCCTCCATAAACTCGCCCATATAGGGGCTTATAGCGTACCCCAGCGCAATACAGCTTACCAGGATGGTTGCTGTAAGCGCCCAAAAAACAAATTTCTCAACGGTTAAGTGAACTTTCATAAGACCCTCTCCCGCCTCCCATAGTACTGTACAACAGCAATGTTCCGGCGACCATTGGAGACAGGATGAACAGCAGCCCCATGCTGATCTTCCATTGCATGGCAGCCGGACCGGCCAGGAAATACAATCCCAGCACCAGGAATACCAGCCATTGCAGGACCATTAACCCGGAAAGGATTACCATTCTTCTGCGCCCGTGAATCCGCCGAATCGTATTAGAGACAAGCTCTGGTGATGGCGTGAGCGGCAGATTGAAATATTCCGTCAGCAGCCGGTCTTCGTCTCCGGACTCCTTCATTTAATTCATCTCCTTCATTAGCTTGTGCAGCAGCTTCTTACCATGATTCAATCGGGATTTGACAGTTCCGAGGGGAACCCCCAGCACCTCCGCTATGCCCTCATAGCTGAACTCCTCATAGTAATACAGCACGAGAGGGGCAAGGTAACGTTTGGGCAGACTCCGCAGGCATTCCTCCAGGAACCGGTGCTCCTCATGCCGCAGCAGATCCTCTTCTGCCAGTGGAGCCGGGTCTCTAATATGTATAAGCTCAGCATCCGAGGACAACCAGGTCCAAAGGGCATACACGCTTTTCCACTTCCGGTAGCGGTCACGGTACATGTTGAAGGCCACCTGGAACAGCCAAGGCTTAAAGGGACGCTCTGCATCATACTTCTCCAGCTTGCGGAGCACACGTACCCATACCTCCTGGAACAAATCCTCCGCATCCTGCCGGTTCAAGGTAAGATGGCGGCAGAACCGGTATAAATCATCCCTATACCTGACAATGAGAAACTCAAGATGCTCTTGTTGACCGGACTTGCATCCTTCAACGAGCTGTTTGTCGGTCATCATCTGTTCTCCGCCCACCCTTTCAACCTACATTACGAAGCGTTTCAGATATTGTTCGAAAATTCACAAAGTTATTTTTGGGAAAAATAGGGCTTCGGTTCACAGAACGCTGAGAAACGAATCTCCCATTCGGGAACCACGTTGGGCTAATGCTGAACTAAGGTTTAGCCCTGACCCGAGGACAGGAGGTGGAACTGGCTTAATTGCAATTCGTACAACTAAAATGCCCGATTCCTAACCCTTCTCACGTTTAGTTGTATTTCGTACATTTAAAAGGCAGCCTTCTCCCGTTTATCAGCTAATTGGGCAGATTTAGTTGTACAGAATACAGTTAGAAGATGAAACTATGCCTTTTGGCTGCTTTTAAGTGTACATTCTGCAACTAACACAGGAAACCACCTTCCATCAAAACAAGAGCTGTCCCAAGCAGCCATTGATATGGCTTGGGACAGCCCTTGCTAATACCTTCTATTCAGATTTAATTCTTCATCCGCGGGTCCAGCACATCCCGCAGGCCGTCGCCCATCAGGTTGAAGCCGAGGACCGTCAGCATGATGGACAGGCCCGGGAACACCACGGTCCAGGGGGCCTTCTGGATAAACTGGCGGGAATCGGAGAGCATCTTGCCCCATTCCGGGTCCGGCGGCTGAGCGCCCAGTCCAAGGAAGCCCAGGGCAGCGGCTTCAATGATGGCTGTCGCGACGCCAAGAGTGCCTTGAACAATGATCGGCGTCAGGCTGTTCGGCAGGATGTGGCTGAACAGAATCCGCCCGTTCTTCATCCCGATGGCCCTGGCCGCCGTAATGTACTCCTCGGACTTCAGGCTCAGCACCTTGGCCCGGACCAGCCGGCCGTAGGTCGGGATGTTGACGATGGCAATCGCGTAGAGCGCATTCTGCAAGGAAGGTCCCAGAATAGCTACAATAGCGATGGCCAGCAGAATACTCGGAAAAGCCAGCAAAATGTCAAACAAACGGGAAATGATCATATCCATCCATTTGCCGTAGTATCCGGCGAGGATGCCCAGCGCAGTGCCGACAATGATCGAGCCGATTACGGAAAAGAATCCCACCCAGAGTGAAATCCGCGCCCCATAGATTACCCGGGTGAACAGATCCCGCCCCAGATCATCCGTACCGAACCAATGCTCTGCCGACGGCGGCTTCAGGCGGTTCACCAGCTGCTGGGCCTTGAAATCATACGGGGCAATCCATGGCGCGAGCAGCGCAATCAGTACAAAGAACAGGATAATGCCAAGCCCGGCCATGGCCGTCTTGTTCTTGCGGAAGGCCTTCCACGCATCGCGCCAGGGGCCGGAGGCTTGATCCGCCGGAGCCTTAGGAGGTGAAGCCTGTAGTGCTGCCTGTCCCATAGCTGCTCCCCCTCACTTGTAATTGATGCGCGGATCGATAGCGGCATACAGCAGATCCACCAACAGATTGATGACCACAAAGATAAAGGCAATAATCAGAATCCCCGTCTGAATCACCGGATAATCCCGCGAGCTGATCGCTTCGAAGATATAACGCCCTACACCGGGCCAGGCAAAAATCGTCTCGGTCAGCACCGCCCCTCCGAGCAGCGCCCCCGTCTGCAGACCGATTACCGTCAGCACCGGAATCAGTGCATTCTTCAGCGCATGCTTATAGACCACGAGGAACTGCGACATACCCTTGGCCTTGGCTGTACGGATATAATCGGAATTCATCACCTCCAGCATACTGGAGCGGGTCATCCGGGCAATGATCGCCATCGGAATCGTGCCAAGTGCAATACTCGGCAGAATGAGATGCTTAATGACCGTCCACAGTTGGTCCCACCGTCCGGCCAGAATCGTATCCAGCACGTACAGGTTGGTTATCGTCTCCACCGGATTGCGCTGGTCCATCCTGCCGATGGACGGCAGCCAGTGCAGCTTCAGCGCGAAGAGCAGCTGCTCCATCAGCCCCAGCCAGAAGATCGGCATCGATACCCCAATGAGCGCGATGATCATCGCCGTATAGTCAAACCAGGAGTTCTGCCTCCAGGCGCTGAGGATACCGGCGTTCACTCCGACGAAGGTTGCGAACAGCATGCTGGCAGCCGTCAGCTCCAGCGTAGCGGCCAGATACGGTACGATTTCTTTGGCAATCGGCGTTTTGGTGCGGATCGAAGTCCCGAGGTCCCCCCGGGCCAAATCACCCATGTAGTTAAAATATTGCTGCAGCCAGGGCTTGTCTAGGCCAAGCTGGTTACGCAGCGCCTGCTTGGATTGCTCCGTCGCCTTCTGGCCGAGAATCGTCTCGGCTGGATCACCCGGAATGGCATGGATAATGGAGAAGACGATCAGGGTCATACCGATCAGCACGGGGAACAGCACCATCACACGTTTTATGAGGTAAGAGTTCAATTCCGTTCACCTTCCAAAGGTGTATTTATTCAAAATAAATCTCACTGTAATACTCTGTCCCTGTCGGTCCGGGAACGAAACCCTTCAGATTGGCCTTGCCGGCCAGCAGCGGTGTGGTATGAACCAGCGGAATCCATGGCGCATCGGCTTTGATAATCTCCTGAGCCTGCTTGTACAGCTCGGTGCGTTTGCCCTGGTCTGTCTCCTTCTGGGCGCCGGTCAGAAGCGTATGCAATTCTTCGTTCACATAAAAGGCACGGTTATTGCCGGGAATAGCATCCTTGTCCAGCAGGGTGTACAGGAAGTTGTCCGGGTCGCCGTTGTCGCCGGTCCAGCCTAGCATGAAGATATCGTCCTTCTCCCCGGCCTTGGTGTCATCGAGATAAGTCGCCCATTCCGGGGACTCAATAACGGTCTTGACCCCGATCTTCTCCCATTCCGCTTGAATCGCTTCGGCTACCTTCTTGCCGTCAGGCATATAAGGACGGGATACAGGCATCGCGTACAGGGTCACCGGATCAGGCAGTCCGTCAGGATAACCCGCTTCGGCCAGCAACGCTTTGGCTTTGTCCAGATCATACTCATAATCCTTCACACTGTCGTTATAGCCCCACAGGGAAGGCGGCATAGGATTGACCGCAGCCTGGGCCTGGCCGGCGAAGAATGCATCGATAATCTCCTGCTTGTTGACTGCATGGCTGAGCGCCTGCCTTACCTTCACATTGTCGAACGGCTTCTTCTTGAAGTTGAAGCCGAGGTACGCCACATTGAACGGCGGACGCTCAATCTTGGTCAGAGCACTGTTGCTCTCCAGCGTGGACAAGTCATCCGGGCTGAGATCTTCCATCAGATCGATTTCCCCGTTTTGCAGCGCCGTGAAGCGGGCTGAGTTGTCTGGGATCGAGCGCACGATGACCTTGTTCAGCTTGGGAAGCCCTTCCTTCCAGTAGGCGGTATTCTTATCCAGTGTTATGGAATCATTGCGCTTCCACTCCTTGAACACGAACGGGCCTGTCCCTACCGGCTCATTCTTGAAATTCTCCTTCTTCTCCTTGACCGCAGCAGGACTGGCAATCCCGAAGGTGGTCATGGCGATATTCTGCAGGAACGGCGCCTGCGGCTGGTTCAGTACAAATTGAACCGTCGACTCGTCCACCGCCTTCACTTCCTTGATCACCCGCGCCCCGTCCGGACCGAACATGGAGTCATAGTAATCGAAAGAATCACCTTCGAATTTGTATTCACTGGCCGGATCAGTCCAGCGCTGGAAATTGAACACGACTGCCTCGGCGTTGAAATCGGTTCCGTCATGAAACTTCACGCCAGGATGCAGCTTGAAGGTGTAGCTCAGCCCGTCCGGCGTTACTTCCCAGCTGTCGGCAAGTGAGGCCTGGACTTCAGAGGTACCCGGCTTATACTCGAGCAGCGAATCGAAGACCTGATGCGCAATCTTCAGCGACTCCCCGTCCGTCACAATCGCCGGGTCCAGGGAAGCCGAGTCGCCCCCGCGCCCCAGGATCAGGGTATCCTGCGCTATCCCGGAGGTCTCAGGTAGGCTTGCCGGAGCATTTGTTGCGGCCGCATTCCCTCCGGTATTTCCGGTATTTCCCGTGTTGCCTGTGTTGTTCCCTCCGCCGCAGCCGCTGAGCGCCATTCCCGCGCCAAGCATCAGTACCAATGCGAGATTACCCCATTTCTTCATCTCCAGAAAGCTCCCTTCTTTCATTGAAATATCAAAGTGTTTATATAGAGCCGTGCAGGTAGCACAGCTATAAACCAAGGTTCTTCTGTAAATGGCTCTAAGATGCAAGCAAATCAGGCAAGCGGTGTATTGGCTTCTCCATCATAGAGATGGCAGGCTGTGAAGTGTCCGGATTCTGTCTCCATCAGCGGAGGCCTGATCACCCGGCACTGCTCCATCACGCGCGGACAACGCGTGTTAAATGCACATCCGACTGGCGCATTCGCCGGACTCGGTACCTCCCCCTGCAGAATGATCCGCTCCTTACGGATATCGGGATCAGGTTCAGGAACCGCAGACAGCAGAGCCTGCGTATAAGGATGCTGCGGCCGGGCATAAAGCTTATGCTTGTCCGTAATTTCGACAATCCGCCCCAGGTACATTACCGCTACCCGGTCGCAGATATGCTTCACCACACTGAGATCATGGGCGATAAATATGTAAGTTAAGCCGAATTCCCGCTGCAAATCCTGCATCAGGTTAATAACCTGGGACTGGATCGATACATCCAGCGCAGAGACAGGCTCATCCGCAATAATCAGCTTCGGATGGAGTGCCAGTGCTCTGGCAATGCCGATCCGTTGGCGTTGTCCTCCGGAGAACTGGTGAGGGTAACGCTGCAGATGGGCCCTGGACAATCCGACTACATCCGCCAGCCGCTCCACCTCTGCCTTGCGCTGCCTGGCATCGCAAGTAGCGTGTACAATCATCGGCTCTTCGAGAATACGCTGCACAGTATGACGCGGGTCCAGGGAGGAGAACGGGTCCTGGAAGACAATCTGCATCTCCCGGCGCTGCCGCCGCATATCTTCCGCAGACAGCCTCGTAAGCTCCTGCCCTTCGAACCAGATCTCGCCCGCTGTCGGCTCAATCAGCCGGAGCAGCGCGCGGCTGGTAGTCGATTTGCCGCAGCCGCTCTCCCCTACCAGACCGAAGGTCTCCCCCTTGCTCACAGCAAAGGAGATATCATCCACAGCCTTCACACTGCCGCGTTCCCGGCTGAAGAAGCCCTTGTTCAGCGGATAATACTTCCGGAGTCCCTTGACCTCAAGCAGGCTCTCACTCATACCGCATCCTCCTGTTCCCTGTCATGCAGCCAGCATCTGCAGCTGTGCTGCTCCTCTTGCCGTGTCAGCGCCGGAAGGCTCTGCATGCAGAGCTCCATGACCTCCGGGCAGCGCGGTGCGAACCGGCAGCCCTGCATCTCTGTGCTGAGAATCGGCACATTGCCCGGAATGGAGTAGAGACGTTCCTTAGCTTCATCCATCCGGGGGACGGAGGCAATCAGTCCTCTCGTATACGGATGCAGCGGATTTTTGAAAATATCATGCACACTGCCTTCCTCCACCACCTTGCCGGCATACATCACAGCCACACGGTGGCACATCTCGGCTACTACGCCAAGATCATGGGTAATCAGCATAACGGCAGTGCCCTGCTCCTCATTCAGCTGGCGGATCAGCTCCAGAATCTGAGCCTGAATGGTTACATCAAGCGCGGTTGTCGGCTCATCGGCAATCAGCAGCTCCGGGCTGCAGGAGATCGACATAGCAATCATGACACGCTGGCGCATGCCTCCTGATAGCTGATGCGGGTACTCGTCGATGATCGCTTCCGGCCGGGGAATTCCAACCTTGCGCAGCATACCGACAGCATGCTCCCGGGCCTCCTTCCTGGAGAGACCACGGTGCAGGCGTACCGTCTCCATAATCTGCTGTCCAACCGTGAATAAGGGATTCAGCGAGGTCATCGGCTCCTGAAAGATCATCGAGACCGAATCCCCCCGGATCTTACGCATATCCTTCTCCTTCAGCGGAACAATATCGCGGCCCTTCAGCAGGATGCGTCCGTCAACAATTCTCCCTGGGGGGCTTGGGACCAGCTTCAGGATAGACAGGGAGGTGACACTTTTACCGCAGCCGGATTCTCCTACGACACCCAGAACTTCGCCCGGATTAATGTAGAGATCGACACCATCCACTGCCGGAACCTCACCGCGGTCCGTTAAAAAGTGGGTATGCAGGTTTTCAATGCTCAGAATCGGCTGGATCAAGTCTCTCCCTCTTTTCTGTTAAAAATTGAACGAAGGTCAAATGCCTGCTCAGGAAAACTATTTAAAAAGTTAGATATATTAACCAATACCTAACATAATAAGTAATCTAATTAACTTTAAATACATATTACTGTTATTTAATGTATAACTTTACTATGAATGTCCTATCTAGGCAAGGAAAATTTGTACATATAACTAACCCTATGAATTTTATATGAATATATCAGAGCATAAAAGTGTGAGGAAAATATACCTGCAGTTATTTGTACAGCGACAGCCACTTCTCCAGTTGTTGCTTCAGCACATCCCGGTAATATAGCGGCTCCATAATCTCAGCCTCTTCCTTGTATTTCATAATCCAATGAACGAAGCCGATATCCTGCTCCACAGCGACCTTGAAATGCAGGCTGCGGTTCTGGCGGTCCACCCTGCTCGGCTTCACAAACATCTCCTCCTGCTTCAGCCGTTCCATCATCCGCTGCGAGAATTTGACTCTGAATTCAACCTGCAGGCTGTCCTGTTCCAGGGACCACTTCTGCTCCATGAAGGACTGCAGATCGAACTGGTCTTTGGAGAACCACCTGTCCAGCGGATTGACACTGGAGAAGCCGTTAATATGAAAGGTGCGGATGATCCCGAAGCGGTGACAGAAACCAATCAGGTGAAAACGATTCTCTAGCGGGACCAGGCAATAGGGATCAATCCGGATACCTTTTTCTTCGTAGGCATTCTCACTATAGTCAGCTTGTATGCTTCTCTGCTTCATTACGGCATCCAGAATGTCGGTCAGAAAGAGGGGCTGGTCTCCCTGAGATCTGCTATTTTCCGTCCAGTTTGGTCCGGCTTCCTTTTTCGTACGCTCCATTGTTTCTTCCCTTTCTGCCTTTTGCTTATAATCTGCCGCCATCACTTTCTCGTATGCGTCTTCAAAGCCCGGGGGCAGCAAAGGTTTGATCTCCGCCATAATACTGCGCAACTGAGAAAAAGCCTCTTCTTCCTCTTCTGACCAATCCAAGGGGTACAGCGCGAAATTACCGATAAAAGCATACCCCTTGCCATGTCCCATATGAGTAATGGGGATATGCATGGCACTGAGCGCATCCATATCCCGATAAATCGTTCTCTCGCTGTTGCCGCATCGTTCCGCCAGCTCACGGGCCAGAATTCCCGGTTTGGCTTGAACTAGCGTAATGATGCGCATCAGCCGGATCAATCGGTCTGTCATATTCAGTTCTCCTTGACTTATGGTAAAATAGACCCATTATTTTTAAATAAACTAGTTATATATATCTATAACCAAGGATGTAATAACCGAGATAAGAAAATATAATAGAACTATTTTACTATGTTACCACATTTAGATATTACGCATTTCTTTATCTGCTCCGCCCGGTGTGATTCTATATTTGAGCCCTATGTATGGGTAATTCCTATTCTATCTACGCAGCTTCCCAGCAATTATCTCATTCCTATCCTGCTGAGCGGCAGATGCTCTGCCTCCAGTCTTTTATATAGCGCTTCCGCTTCTCTGAGCAGCTGCATATCCCCGGAGCGGGCAGCCATCAGGAGTAGTTGATCGGCCTGCCTGCGAAGAATATCTGCGGGTACCTCAGGCTTGTTCCTCATCCGGGCCTCCTGGACTTCCACGATTAGCGCCTCTGTCTGCAGCAGCGCCAGATGCTTCTCCACATGGAAGCAGGAGCTGGCCCCCAGCAGGCCGGTATGATGGGAATATTCGATTCCCAGCTTCTTGAGCGGCAGCTCGCGGATACGTTCCACCGTAGGCTGCTTGTATTGCCATTGCAGCCAGAGGGCTTCATGTATGCCTGCAGGCATACCCGCCATCATGAATTCCAGGGCGATGTACCTGCGCTGCCCGGAATGGATTTTGCCAAGCTTCAGGAGCAGTGATCTCCCCTCTCCTTCTTCTGCACTACAGCCGTAACATCCTGTTACCTTGACATGACTTTCGAGCCAGACACGCAGCTCAATATCACGGGCTACCACCTTGCGGCTCTTCTTGCGGGAATCCTCCCCTTGTAGCGCTCCCTTCCACTCCACGAGCAGCACTATTTTCTTGGCACCGCCTGCCAAAATACGCTCCTGGCTCCATGTAAACAACGTCTGAATACTTGCTTGCATATTTCCACCTCTTTCTTAATTTGGGTCTTCTATTAATGTACCAATATTGGCGGACAACTCCTTGTCATGGAATGTATGTTCGGTCCTATAATATCGACAAAAAAAGAGCCAACCTACCCCAAAAGGTGATTGCCTCTTTATGAAAGTCTATTCTTTTGTCAAAATATGACGAACAAAGTTTTACGCATTACATCAATCGGACCCGTCTGCCCGCCTTCTCATGCCGGAAGAACAGCCCAAGGGCCCAGGTTGCACACAGCAATGCGAAGAGGAAGAACAGGAGTGACCACACAGGGGCCGGTAAAATGGTCAATCTGGCCAGATTCGCTGCATCCCCTGCCCGGGAAGGTGTCACGACGGAAGCATAGACCAGGAATAAGGTCCCCATCACGGACTCCTCCAGGGTCAGGAACGCAAGAAACAGATAGTACACCTTGCTGACCTTCGGCCAGAGGAACAGCATCGCAGCATTCAGCAGAATGAAGCCGCTTAGCCAGATCATCCCGAAGCCGCCCCGTACATACAGCACAAGCATAATCAGCGCGACCAGGCTGGTCAGAACAAGCCCCCATTCCCGCTTATCTCTACTATAGAAATAGAAGAGCAGCAACGCGAACAGTGAAGCCAGAGGATAACCCGCCAGCGACACCAGGATCGCCTTGCCTCCGGCAGCAATCGCCGAATAGGTCACACCGCTGTGATCAGAATACAGCTCAATGCGCAGCACATTGCCGGAGAGCAGCAGAGTCATCAGCGCGTGGCCGAATTCATGGAACATGGTATCCAGATTACGGAATAAGGAGGAGAACGGAATAAACCGGGTCAACAGGGCGGAGCCCGCCAGGAACAACAGTGTTTTGAGCCATCTATTCATTGAATACAGCCCCTTTCCGTTCACAGTATACGTTAATTTGCAGCGACACTCAATATTATGGAAACCATCCCTGCCTTAACACTGTATTACCTCTTGGTTCTCTCCATAGATACAAAGGGTAATTATGCCTACAGCCGCCCGGGTTGTTCAAACGGCAAGCAGCTATGATAAAATGAGAAGACAATTAGCTCTAACAGGTGGTGATCAGTTGATGAAAAGACGGGTAACAGGAGTGCTGCTGAAGCTGCTGGGTTCGTCCCTGCTTATGCTTGGCCTTACTCTCACTTGGCCTGCCCCCGAGGCCAAGGCCAATTATCTGAATGATATATACAATGGAATCCAGAGCTTCTCGGAGCTTCCCGGAGAAGTCACCAAGCTGCAGGAGAGTTACCGGAAGACTGCAGAAGAGCTTCAGCAGACGAAGGAGGATCTCGGTGAAGCCAAGGACCAGCTGACGGACAGCCTGCAGCAAATGCAGACGTATCAGTCCCAGAATGCTGCCCTGCAGGAGCAGAACCGCCAGCTCAGCCAGGTCGTGGACGAGCTGAAGAATGACCGCACGGCGAGAGAGAACTACTTCAACCGGATCAAGGTGACGGTCATCTCCGGGATTGCTCTTCTGCTGGGCTACTTCCTGCTGATCCGGGTGCTGCGCTTCACAATGCGGTACCGCTCCAGAAGAAGCGACCGGCTGCGTTAAGGAGGATGAAGAATGAACATTGACATTCAGGATGAAGGCGACAGCGGCAGCGGACAGGCGGTTGCTTTTACCGTTCAGGAGAACGAGGAGGTCCATGTGCTGCATCCGCAGCAGATTATTGCCTACCAGGGCCCTTCGGCGGGACGGGCCGACCGGTTCATGGATGTGAAGGGGATGTACCGCAAGCGCAAGCTGATCCGGGCGGATCTGACCGGCCCTTGCCGGTTCACAGCCGCGCTGCCGCCCGGCTACCGGGTCAAGACCATCCAGCTCGACAGCAAAAGCGATCTGCTCTACGACTTCAGGCACCTCTTCTTCTACAGCAAGGGCGTCACGATGCAGACGAGAGTGCTGAGCATGAAGAATATGCTGATTACCCGGGATATCGTCAAGGTCAAATTCTCCGGCCGCGGCAGCATCGGCATTCTGACGGAGGGCACGGTCTGCGAAGCCGAGCTGCATCCCTTCGATCCGCTCTATGTCGATGCCGGCAGTATTATCGCTTATCCCGAGAATGCCAAGCTTGAGCTGACGGTGTACGGCAACCATCTCGCCAGCCAGCATATGAGCTATCACTGGAAGATGACCGGCCACGGGCCTGTTCTGTTCCAAGCCGGACGCCAGAGCAGACGCTTCGAGCGCGACAATAATGAAGACGGTATTATCAAGCGATTCCTGCGGGAAGCCCTGCCCTTCGGCGGTGTATTTATTAAGTAAATGGAAACGGCATTGCCGTCCTTTTAAAGGACGGTACCGTTTCAGCGAGAAATAGAAGGATAAGTTATTGTGTGCAACATATAAATTCTTATATTTTAAGCAAAGAGCGCCCGCAGGTGTAACGCGGGCGCTCTTCTATATGTCCTATGCCGGAATTACGCAAGGTAAGCGTTCAGCATCCAGGCTGTCTTCTCTACACTTGTCCGGATGCCGATCAGCAGATCGGCGGTAGGCTGGTCGCTGACCTCCTCTGCGCTAGTAATGCCCTGCTTCAGCTCTTCAGCTACGGCAGCGAAGTCTTGAACCAGCTGTGCCACCATTTCCTTGGCGCTCTCACCGCCGGCAGCTTCCTTCAGGCTGGAGAGCTTCAGGTACTCTGCCATCGTAGAAGCAGGACGTCCGCCGATGGCAAGCAGCCGCTCAGCCAGCTCATCCACATAACCCGCGGCTTCATTGTACAGCTCTTCGAATTTCTCATGCAGGGTGAAGAATTGGGTTCCGCTGACATACCAGTGGTAGTGATGCAGCTTCACTCCCAGCAACGTCCAGTTCGCGGTCTGACGGTTCAGAACAGCATGCAGTGCAGTGTGGCTGTTAACTTGTGTACTCATTTAAATAACCTCCCGGAATGTGTATTCTACAATACATTGTATTTAGACTCGTTCTAAATCTATATACAATTTAACACACTTTTTACTGTATTGCAATCTAATGTCCTGCATCCTTGATGTACTGCACATTCTAGCACTCCTCCGGGAGGCTATCCTATAATTTGAATCACAATTCTGCAAAAGCACATGGATTGACATAAATCACCTGAACCGGAAGAGAAGCTTACATCCTCCCGTAGGATGTCCCTTATACCGTAGGGATATCCGTCTCTGCCGCCCGTCCCAGTCCGCTGCGGAAGATGGCACGCATCTCCTCCCGCTTGCTCTTGGGGCTAAGCACATATACCGTATCTCCGGGCTCAATCACCGTGCTGCCATGCGGCGTCACGATGGTCTTGTTCCGTATAATGGCCGTGAACAGAATATCGTCCGGCAGGCCGATCTCTGCTATCTGCATGCCGGATATCGCCATCTGCCGGTCGATTCCGATATGATTGAATTCGGAATCAGTCTTCCCTAGCGCGACAAGCTCCATCAAGGATGGCTGGGACTCCTGCTCCCGGCCCACCAGCCTCAGCCGCGAGGCCAGGGGTGAAATGGTTGTTCCCTGAATCACTGCCGAGGTCAGAACAACGAAGAATACGACATTGAAGAACAGCCTGCCATGCGGCAGCCCCGCGAGCAGCGGGTAGGTCGCCAGGACAATCGGGACGGCTCCCCGGAGCCCGGCCCAGGAGATCAGTGTCTTTTCACGGAAGGAGAACCGGGACAACAGCAGGCTGAGGAATACGCCGAGCGGCCTTGCTAGGGCCATCAGAATCACGGACAGCAGCAGCCCCTGCCAGGCCACAGCCGCCAGCTCCTGCGGGAAGACCAGCATCCCGAGCAGAATGAACATGGCAATCTGCATCATCCAGGCAAAGCCATGACTGAAATTCATAATGGTGCGGTGGTACATCAGCTCGGAATTCCCCAGCACCAGCCCCATGACATAGACAGCTAGCAATCCGCTGCTGTGTACCATAGCCGAAACCCCGTAAGTCAGAACTGCGAAGCCGACCGCCATGACTGGATACAATCCGGTGGAGTCCAGATTAATCCGGTTAATCAGGTACACCGCCAGTTTGCCGATGATGATCCCGACCAGCAGTCCTACCCCCATCTCCCAGAAGAACGACAGCACCAGGCGCAAGACTGCGGTATCCGGGTGCTGCACCCATTCAATCAGCGACACGGTAAGGAATACAGCCATCGGATCATTGCTGCCGGATTCGGCTTCAAGCGTCGAGGTTAGCCGTTTGTCGATATTTTTGCCGCCCAGCACGGAGAATACCGCCGCTGCATCTGTCGAACCGACAATGGCCCCGAACAGGAAGCTCTCCGCCCAGGGCACTCCAAGTATAAATTTGGCAAACACACCGACGATCACCGCAGTCAGCAGCACTCCGAGTGTAGCCAGCGACAACGCCGGCTTCAGAATCGGGCGAATATCCTTCATGCTCGTCTGCATCCCGCCCTCAAACAGAATCACCACCAGGGCAAAAATGCCGGCAATCTGCGTGAGCGAAGCATTGTTGAAATAAATGAAATGGCTGAGTACCATGCCGGCTGCAATAAACAGGACCAGAGCAGGCATGCCAAAACGGGTGGAGAATTTGGTGGAGAGCACGGCGATCAGCAGCAAAGCCGCCAGCAGCAGGATGATTTGATCTGCAAGATGAGTCATGAACCGGTTCACACCTTCCCCGGAGCCGGGTATCCGCCTTAGCCCCATGTATTTTATAGTATGTGTATGATTCTGAGACAGAAAAAAACCCCGGTGGGCTGAATTCCACGGAGGTTATTATGCCGTCCTTCATTCTCTTGAATACACCTGCAGCTCCTGAATGGACCAGTAGTTGCCGCCGGAGCCTGTCTGGGTAATCTTGATATGCCGGGTCTTGACCGGGGCAAACGTAATTTTGGTCTTCTCCAGCTGGCCTTTGCCCGCTGCGACCTGTCTCCAGCTCTTGGCATCCTCCGATACGTGGACAGTGTAGCCGCGCGGATAGTCATATGGCGATAAAGGGTAATCCATATCTATAGCTTCTACCGTATGTTCTGCGCCCAGATCAATCTGGAAGTACTCCCCCGAAGCCTGATGCTTGACCGTATCCCAGCGGGTCCGCCGGTCTCCGTCAATGGCACCTGCCGGATTGGAAGCCTCCTTACTCACACTGGACGTCACCTTCCAGCCTGCCCGGTCCAGCGGGACAAGTCCGGTTGCTGTAATCTGTGTCTTCTCTGACATCACGCCAGAGCCGGACACTCTTACAGCATAAGTATAAAGTGTGCCTTCCTTCAGCTTGCTGTCGTTGTACTCGGTTCCCTTCACTGCTGTAGCGATGACCTTCAGCTTCTCGTCCGGGCCGTCCGCCCGGAGCACTTCATAGCTTGCTCCGGGGGCTTCCAGCCAGTTCAGATGCATCGACAATCCCTTGACAGCAGTCGCCTTCAGGCCCTGAGGCGCCGTATCCACCACCTCAGAGGAAGGCTCCAGAATGTACTGTACGCCTTCTCCCGGAGCCAGCGTCTCCGTGAATTCCAGCTCCGGCGAAGCAGCCCTGACGGTTACATAGCTGCGGGCCTCCTCATAAGTATCGCCCTTGCCGAACCGTTCTCCTTCGTACTCCGTTTTCTTCGGCATAATGACCTTGACCTTAACGGTCTGCTCCGTCTTCTCGAAATTGACGAAGTTCACCAGCACCTTGTTGGAGGTCGCCTTGCTGCCCGCCAGCGGCTCAAGCGTGGAGGTGTCCACTGCTCTTACGTAGACCAGCTTATCCTTCAGCTCCTCCTTATTGCTGATCTGGTAGGTCAGCGGAGCGCCGTGTGTAGCATAAGCCAGATCCAGCCTGCGCATGATACTGACGCGGGATTCTTCCCCTTCCTTGGTGTAGTAGATCTCTGTAGCCGCCGGATCATGATCCTCCAGATTGAAGCCGTATTTGAACAGGCTGAAATTCTTGAAAAAGGCGGCATGCTGCACGAACATCTCGGCATAGCCGATATGTGCCCGCATAATCCGGTCGAACACCGCTGAAGTCCGCTCCTTGGCCCCATATTGATACGCGTCCACATGGGAGTCAGAGGTGCCGAACTCGGTGGCGAGCATTTTTTTGCTAAGGCCGTCTACCGAGCCCCCGAAGGTCTTCAGGTTCTCCGTGAAGCTCCCGCCCTGTCCGAAAATATAGGAATCCCCATAAGAATGGCCATTCGTCAGATCCGTTACCGCTTCAAGCTCATCGCGCTGCTTCGGATCGCGTTCCCAGCCGTCCGGGTCTCCGCACTGCTTCACCGGACCCTTCTGATTGCCGCACGAGTCTTCGCTGTAGCCCGGCCAGTAGGCCCATCCGGGTGCAACCGTCTGCAGATGCGGGGCGATCGTCTTACCCTTGCTGTTCAGCCACTCGGCTATGGCCAGATTGACCGCTTTGGAACGGTTGAACAGGCCCGGTTCGTTATCCACCTCGTAATACTGGAAGTACGGGCTGTACTTCTGGAAATAATCCGTCAGCTTCTTCTCCGCATCCTCCGGCAGCGTTCCGTCCGCCTTCAGCTTGATATCGCCTGTGTACAGATAGAGCGCTACGGCCTGCATATTGTAATCCTTCAGGACCTTGTAGTACTCCTCCATATTCTCACACGAGCGGCCTACATCGCTGGCACAGCTGGTCCGCATGATATTGCCGCTATAGGCTACACCCAGCCACTTCATAATATAAGGCAGATGGGTAACCGCCCCCTCGTCAAAATAAAACTGCTTGTTATTCACCACCGTCCCCGTCAGCGTATAGCTGCCGTGAATCGGCTCCTTAATCGGAGACTTCAGCGCCTCCAGACTGAGATTATCCCATGTCCACCAGTTGTACTTATCCTCAGCCTCTGAGGAATAGATTCCTCTGGCCGTCCGCAGCGTCAGCTCGTTGGTGCCGCTGATGAGCTGCTCTTTGGGAATGTACAGCTCATAGGTTTTGCGGAAGTCGTATTTGCTGCCTGTTCCGGCAATCCCTGCGATCTGAATGATGCCTGAGAGCTGACGGTTGGAGAACACGCTCATCTGGGGAACGGATTTGTAAGCATCGATAATGCTCACGCGAAATAAGACCCCGTGCTCCGGGATCTTATCCAGCTCATACTGAATCCGCAGCTCCGGGTTGGTCTCCCCGTGCAGGCCGGAGGGCAGTGACTTCAGCTCTGCCGACCTGGCAGTGGTTGAAGCTATGCTGAGTGTCTTCTTCACCCCGCTTGACCCTGCCGCCTTGAACTCACCGGCAGAACCGTCATGCTTGCCAAGCTTCCATAGAACCGTTCCTTCCGGCATCTCAGGACCGGCATCCTTGGCCGCCGACAATGAAGACAGATCCACATCATCTTCACCGTCCTTCGTCCCGTAATCTCCGAAGACAGAGACGGACAACAGAATCAAGATGATCAGTGCTGCAAATTTTAGTAGCCTGTGGAGATATTTACTGGGTTTCTTTTGAACTCTAGTCCTCATTCCCTTGTCCTCGCTTTCTTCCGGAATTCTATGCTGTACCTGGTTTACGTCACACTTCGTCTTCCGCGGAGCTTCCTTAAGGAAGCGTCAGCGCGCTCTGGGGAATAATCATCTGCTTCTGGCTCTGGCTCCTCCACATCAGACTGACGCTGGCATCCCCGCGGTTCTCGTAATACTCCACCTTGATGGCGTAGGGGGTACCCGCAGAGAGCGTGATGCTGCCCTCCTTGCTCGCACTGCTCTGGTTCTTCCAGCTGTCGATCAGGAGCTTGCCGCCGATCCATATGCGGATGCCGTCATCCGAAGAAGCGGTGAACGTATACTTTTCACTGTAGAGAGGCTTAAGGGTCCCGGTCCAGCGTACCGAGAATGCATCCTTGGGAAGGCCGGGAGCCGGTGAATTGCCATGCCAGTTGAATTGAAGGGTGCTGTCGTTACGGGTAAGCAGCGGTGTGCCGGACAGGTCCATATTGCCATAATACTGGCCTCTCAGGCCGTTCCTTGAGCTTACAGCCGCCGCATGCGTTTTGGCACCCGCCGCGAGCTTGTAATCCTCCCGCGATACCGTGTATTTATGGTTCATGAAGCTTTGAATTTTCACAGTCGGGTTATTCTCAACCAGCATCTTGCCCCATGTCATCGTATATACCCATTTGCTTTGTTTTTGAGACATGATGACAGGGTCTGGAAGCTCTCCGCTCTCCCCGATTCCGATCGGTTTGCCACCCGCCAGCTTCAGGAGGCTGTCATAATAAGACTGTTTGAAATCATTGTCATAAATGTCGGCGGCCAGAATATCCACCTTGGCGAGGCCGGGAAAATAGGCGGCATACGGCTCAGACGACTTGTTGGGAGCATTCGGATTCCATACCCACAGCAGATTATTCAGCTTATGCGTATTCACCATGCGGTCATAGACCAGGTCCCAGAGCTTCGCGAAGTCATCCTTCTGCCCCCACCAGAACCAGCCGCCGTTCATCTCATGATAGGGCCGCCATAACACCGGAACTCCGGCATCGCGCAGCTCGCCCAGATACTTGGCCACTTCATCCAGCTCAGCGACCAGGGCTTTGTACTGCGGCGTTCCGGGAGTGACATACAGCTTGAATTGACTCTGGCTCAGCGGCTTCTGCACATTGGTCCATACCGGCGCGGTTCCCGGCAGATTCTGATGGAAGGTCATGGCGACAATACCGCCGCCCTCATGCCAACGGATGGCGCTGTCCACGACAGCCTGACGCTGCTTGGCAATGGTCTCCTTGGACTGGTTGCCTATGGCTCCCAGCTCATAGCCATGCAGAACGGCATAGCGGCCGGTTGTGGTGCGGAGCTTATTATTAAATTCATCGGGGCTCTCCAGGTAATCATGCTGGCCGGATATCATCCCCTTGCCGCTGAGATTACTGAGATAGCTTAACAGTGCGGAAGCCTCCTTGGAGGCCGAAGGATTAATGGGCTGTATGGGAGCGGGGGCGGCAGGTGCCGTAACCTTGGCGGCTGCGGGCAGACTGCGCCCTTCCCCCCATGGAAGCAATGAAAGGATAAGGATTAGAGGAAAAATAGTTGTATATAGCCTGTACTTACGGTAAGTGTTCAATGTAATCTCCTTTCTTCAGCCACACTCTCCGGCAGGGCCCCGGAGGTTACGCCTGCCGGATTGTCTGCCTTTCTATAGCTTAGTAGCCCTGCTGGTAAGCAGGGCCATTAAGAGTGGCTTACAGGATTTATAATTGTAACGTCTTAACCAGTAACAGCGCCAATGTTGAACACAGCTGCGGACCTTATGAGCTTACGAAGCGGACGGGAGGAACAACGCGCTTGCCGGAATGGTTCCTTTGGCCTGGCTTGGACTCTGCCACATCAGCCGCGCTTTTGCATCCCCTTGATTCTCATAATACTCTACCTGAATATCATACAGCTCGCCTGCGGTCAGGCTGATGCTGCCCATGCGTTCGGTGCCGCTCTGCTTCACCCAGCTGTCAATCACAAGCTCACCGTTCACCCGTACGCGGATACCGTCATCGGAAGTGGTGTAGATCTGATAAGTCTCCGTGTACAGCGGCTTCATCTTCCCGCTCCAGCGGACAGAGAAGAAGTCTATGCCGATAGCGGCATCCGGCGTGCCTTGGCGCCAGTTGAAATCAAGCACAGCATCAGTACGCACTACAGCGGGTTCGCCCGATAGAGTCATATTATTGAAGTATTCCGCGTACAGTCCATTGGCAGCAGGAACTTCTACCGGCAGATCCGCCGGTGTTGCTGTAGGAGAAGGAACGGGAACAGGAACCGCTGTCGGCGTAGGCACCGGTGTTGGCGTTGGTGTCGGTGCTGGCGTCAGTGTTGGTGCTGGTGTTGGCATTGGTGTCGTTACTGGTGCCGGCGTTGGTGTCGGTGCTGGCGCTGCTGGTACCGTTGTCGGTACTGCTGTTGCAGCCGGAGCAGGTATGGATGTGTTGCCTGCTCTGGAGAAAAGTGCACTTGCAGGCACGGTTCCCTTCACCTGGCTGGGGCTCTGCCACATCAGATGGACATTCGCATCGCCTGCATTCTCATAATACTCTACCTTGATATCGTACAGTTGCCCGGCAGTCAAGGCTATGCTTCCTGTGCGGGCCGTTCCGCTCTGCTTGACCCAGCTGTCAATGACTGCTGTGCCGTTCACCCACAAGCGGATACCGTCATCCGATGTAGTATAGAACTGATAGGTCTCACTGTAAGCCGGCTTAATCTGGCCGGTCCAGCGGATCGAGAAGTAGTCTACACCGAGTGCAGCATTAGGAGTACCCTGGCGCCAATTGAAGCTGATGACATCATCGTTACGCACCATAACCGGTGTCCCCGAGAGCGTCATGTTCTTGAAGTATTCTCCAAGCAAGCCATTCTGGGCAGGCTTACTGTCCGTATCACCGGAGGTTGGGACCGGCTTCGGAATCGGCGCAACGGTTGGTGTTGCAGTCGGCGTTGGTGTTACAGTCGGCGTTGGTGTCGGTGTTGCAGTCGGCGTTGGTGTTGGTGTTGCAGTCGGCGTTGGTGTTGGTGTTGCAGTCGGCGTTGCGGTAGGCGTTGCCGTTGGCTTAGGAGCCGCCGCCGGAGCAGACCAGGCCTTATATTGGTCACGGGTCAGTGTGTAGCTGTCATTCATGAAATTCTTGATCGTAGCCGTGCTGTTATTCTCATAGAGCATCTTGCCCCAGTTCATCATGAACACGTAATTCTGCTGGGTCAGCTTCAGCTTCGAGATGTTCGGCATTTCGCCGTTCTCGCCGATGCCGATCGGTTTGCCGCCAGCCAGGCTGGTCAGATCATCATGATATTTATTCGAGTAGTCGTTATTATATATATCTGCTGCCAGCACATCCACTCTGTCCGCGCCCGGATAGGTCCGTGCATAGGGATCAGAGTTGGCATTCGGCGCATTCGGGTTCCATACCCAAATCAGATTATTTAACTGATGAACGTTCACGAACCGGTCATACATAATATTCCATAGTGCAGTGAAGTTGTCTTTCTTGCCCCACCAGAACCAGCCGCCGTTCATTTCATGGTACGGTCTCCAGAGGATCGGAACCTTAGCATCCCGCAGACTTTTCAGAGAGACAGCTACTTTATCCAGATCAGTGATTAGAGCATTATACTCTGGCGTGCCGGGGGTTACGTATTTGTTAAATTGCGCCTGAGTAATTGGCTTCTGCACATTGGACCATTCGTACTTGGTGCCCGGCAGACTCTGGTGGAAGGTCATGGCGACAATGCCGCCCGCTCTGGACCAGTTCGTTGCACTCCAGACGATATTTTTGCGTTGTGCAGCTACTCCGCTCTCGCTCTGTCCACCGATTGCTCCAAGCTCATACCCATGCAGTGCGGCGTATTGTCCGCTTGTTCCCTTCAGCTTGTTGCTCAGCTCATCCGGACTTTCGAAATAGTCATGCTGCCCTGTAATGATTCCGTTCCCGGAGATCTCATAGAGACTGTTCAGCAGCTTGACCGCCTCGGCTGAGGCATTAGGGTTCACGGGCGCTCCTGTAGAGGAAGCAGCCTTGACAGTGGACGGGGCGATTCCCAGTCCCACGGGTACAGCAGACAATACCACGGCCAGCGACAGCACAGCGCAGAGCAAACGAGACTTACGGTAAGTTTTCACAATATTCTCTTCCTTTCGGTAGCCAGGCTGCCACTCTTGCGAAGGCCCTATAGCTTTGCGTCCCTATCTTTCGATTAGGTTTGCCATTGTCGTTTTGGAAGGATCAATCCCTCTTACCGTAAGTATCGTCGATATGCAAATTTAATGTAGAGTAAAAACAAATTTTGTCTGAAAAATAGTTCTAAATGCCTGATTAAAAATTGTAACAATTGGTTAAATAGATAAGTTAGACCTACGAAATGAACTGATGTAGAGCGATATCCTCCCAGTCCAGAGTAATACGGATATTGTCCTCCTCTACCAGCTCAGACCCTGTCTGCACCTCAATGAACTCCACATCGGTAAGAGCAAGAATGGCATGCTTGGTCCCTTCCGGTATCCGCACCACATCTCCCGCCTTCACCTTATGCATCTTCTCATTGATGACAATGCTGGCTTCCCCGCTGACGAAGGTCCAGATTTCACTGCGTTTGTGATGCAGCTGGTAGCTGATATTTTTGCCCTCATTGATGAAAATCCGCTTGGTCAGCACCTCGTTGCCCTCATCATATTTCACATAATCGATCACCTTGTAGTGGCCCCAGCGGCGTTCCTCGTACATCGGTCTTTGTTCAAAAGTCTTCAGCACTTCCTTGATCCGCGGACTCTCGGCCTTGTGTGTCACCAGAATGCCGTCCGGGCTGGCGGCGATAATCAGATCCTTCGCCCCGATTACCGTGATTGGAATATCCAGCTCGTTAATGAGGCAGGTGCCTTCGGAGTCAGCGGTGATAAAGCCTTTGCCGACATGGTTACTGGTCATTTCCTCGGTCAGCGTATTCCAGGTGCCCAGGTCTTTCCAGAATCCGGCGTAAGGCTGCACGACGATGTTCTCTTCTTTCTCCACCACTTCGTAATCGAAGCTAATCGAGGACAGCAGCTTATACTGCTTCTGCAGCTCCTCGTAATTGAGCGGCAGCCCTTTGCGCTGCAGTATATCCAGCAGGTAACCCAGACGGAAGGCGAACACTCCGCAGTTCCAGAGCGCTCCCCGCCTGATTAGCTCCTCAGCTTGGATGCGGTCCGGCTTCTCCTGGAAGTGGCTCACTTGCAGGTAACCATTCGCTCCCGCATCTGCGCCCGTTGGAATAATGTAGCCGTATTTCTCCGAAGCATGCTCGGGAACTACGCCCATCAGCGCCAGGTTCGCCCCGCTCACCAGCATGGTGTTCTCCAGCTGCAGCACCGTTTCGAAAAAGGAGGATTCCACGTATGGGTCCACCGGCAGAATCGCCACGGTCTCGCTTGGGGACACCCCCGCGATGGAATACAGGTAGGCCGCCGTCAGCGCAATAGCCGGGAAGGTATCCCGCCGCTCCGGCTCCACGATGATCGGCACCTCGCTGCCGAGCTGGCTCTGGATCATCTCCACCTGGCTGCGCCCGGTCGCCAGATACGAGGACCCGGCCATGCCGTTCTCCTCCAGCTGTCTCCATACCCGTTGTACCATTGATTCCGGTTCACCTGCCGGGCTTGCCAGTACCTTCAGAAATTGCTTGGAGCGTGAATCATTGGACAACGGCCAGAGCCGCTTGCCGGAGCCGCCTGATAGAAGTACTAGTTTCATAGTGAACCCTCCATATCGTATTGTTATTGGGTATTTCTTGTTGCGGAGCTGTGAGTTAAAATCCCGCCTGTTATGAGGGTCGCTGCAAGGAATTTTGGGCTTACGGCCGCTGTTGTCTCCAGATGTTGTTGATTATATTGCTTGCAGCAGATAACATCCGGAGACAAAGGCGGACGCTAACGCTCCTACAGCTCCAAAATTCCTCTCCGCTCCATTTCATAACAGGCTTGTGATTTTATATCCGCTTCGCCCGCTGGCGAAGCTCCCGGCTAAAGATCCGATATTGCCGCTTGTTGTAGCGGCAAGGGGAGCCGGGCCGCCGCTATGCTTGCGCGGCAGCAGTTGAATCCTGGTTGCCGGTAGCCTGCCTTCACGACAATTGAATCCCTGGTTGCCGCCTACTGTTGCGGCGGAGAAAAATTCAAAGGCTCAAAGACTCTTAAGTGCCGCTTGTTCCAAGGCGTCGCCGCTGACCTAGCAGCTGGAGAGAACAAGAGTTCCAAGACAATGGAATTCAAGACCGGAATTCAAGACCTGGATTCAAGACTCTTGTGCCAAGGGCTAGCCGCACAAGTTCGCGGCGGCAGAAGCTGGTTAGTTAAGTACTAGACACTAGTGCTCCTCATTTGCTCCATTTGGCCCGCATCCGGGAAATCAGGGGCACTTCTGCTCCTCATTTGCTCCATTTAGTCCGCATCCGGGAAATCAGGGGCACTTCTGCTCCTCATTTGCTCCATTTGGCCCGCACCCGGGAAATCAAGGGCACTTCTGCTCCTCATTTGCTCCATTTGGCCCGCATCCGGGAAATCAGGGGCATTTGTGCTCCTCATTTGCTCCATTTGGCTCGAATTCGGGAAACCAGGGACATTTGTGCTCCTCATTTGCTCCATTCGGCCAGCATTCGATAAATCAAGGGTACTTATACTCTTCATTTCGCCGTCCAGCCCGCTTTCGGCGCATTTAATGGGATTTATCCCTCTCATTTCGCCGTCCAGCCCGCTTTCGGCGCATTTAATGGGATTTATCCCTCTCATTTCGCCGTCCAGCCCACTTTCGGCGCTTTTAATGGGATTTATCCCTCTCATTTCGCCATCCAGCCCACTTTCGGCGCATTCAATGGGATTTATCGCCGTAACGCATCAAGTGGATTGCCGGTCTACACCGCGCCAGCCACGCTGGCGGAGAATCCGCTAAGCCCGCCCATCTGCGGGCGGCCGACGGAGATATATTCGAGGCCGGTGCCTTCGATCTGCTCTTTGGTATAGACGTTGCGGCCGTCGATCAGCACCTGGCGGCGCATGGTTCCGGCAAGCTGGTGCAGGTTGATCTCCTTGAACTGGCTCCAGTCGGTCAGCAGGCAGACAGCATCGCTGCCTTCGGCTGCCTCTTCGGCCAGTCCGCACCAGCGGAGCTGCGGGTGATCATATTCCTTGCGGAAGTTCTCGGCGGCGATGGGATCGTACAGCTTCACTATGGCGCCCTCGGCGACCAGCGCCTCGACGATCTCACGGGCTGGGGCTTCGCGGACATCATCGGTATTGGGCTTGAAGGCAAGCCCCCAGATGCCGATGACCGCGCCGCGCAGGCTGCCGAGCGATTCATGGAGCTTGGAGATAATCATGAAGCGCTGGCCTTTATTGACTTCAACGACGGATTTGAGCAGCTTGAACTCATAATCCACATTCCCGGCAATCTGGATCAGCGCATTGGTATCCTTCGGGAAGCAGGAGCCGCCATAGCCGATACCGGCCTGCAGGAAGGTCGCACCGATTCTCTGGTCCATCCCCATGCCGCCTGCGACTTCGGTGACATCCGCTCCTACCTTTTCGCAAATGTTGGCAATCTCATTAATGAAGGAGATCTTCGTCGCCAGAAAAGCATTCGAGGCATATTTGATCATCTCGGCGCTGCGGATATCCGTGACGAATACATTCTCTGTGAAGCCCTTATGCAGCTCGCGCATAGTCGGCTCAAGCGCCTGATTATCCAGTCCGATTACGATCCGGTCGGGATGAAGCGTGTCGCGGATGGCAGAGCCTTCACGGAGGAATTCAGGCGCAGAGACGATATCGAAGGGATGATTCGTGAGGGAGGAGATCAGCTGGCGGATACGCTCATTGGTTCCAACAGGGACGGTCGACTTGGTCATAATGATCTTATAGCCTTCCATCGCCTGCGCAATCTCGGCAGCGGCCCCTTCGATATATCTCAGGTCGGCTTCGCCGCCCGGCAGAGAAGGTGTACCCACAGCAAGAATGACGATATCGGAGCGGCGGACCGACTCCTGAAGATCGGACGAGAAGCTCAGCCGCCCCTCGCGCAGATTCATTTCGATCAGGGCTTCAATACCCGGCTCATAAATAGGGGATTCCATCCGGTTCAGCTTCTCGATCTTCTGTTCATCCTTATCCACACAGATGACATGATTTCCATTTAGGGTAAAGCATACGCCTGATACAAGTCCTACATAGCCGGTACCAATCACTGCGAGTTTCATACTTTCATCCTCCTTTTAGGAAATTGACGTAGGCCTGTTCCACATACTGCTTGAACTGAACCATAAACGCCTGCTCATCGAATTTGCGTGCATGGCCCATAATCTGGTCGATATCCCACGCATAGGACTCCACCTCATCAATGGCCTTAAGCAAATCATCAACTTCCTGATGCTGGAAAAACACGCCGTTAACGTATGGAATAATCGTGTCCAGCGCTCCCCCGGCCTGATAGGCGATGACCGGTCTTCCAGCAGCATTCGCCTCCAGCGGCGTGATGCCGAAATCCTCTTCCCCCGGGAAAACAAACGCCCGGCACTGGGACATCAGCCCTGTGACTTCCTCATCCTCCAGCCGGCCCAGAAACGAAACGTTCCCCTTGGCCATGCCTTCCAGACGCTTCCTGTCCGGTCCGTCCCCGACAATATACAGCTTGAGCCCGTTACGGTTGAACGCCTCCACCGCCAGATCGATCCGCTTGTAGGAGACCAGCCGCGAGACAATCAGATAATAATCGCCGATGCTCGTAGAGCTGGAGAAGCGGGCCGTATTGATGGGCGGGAAAATCACATCGGAATCCCGGTGGTAATAATTCTGAATCCGCGTCTTCACGACTGAGGAGTTGGCGACGAACTGGTTCACATTTTTGGAGGTGCGCTGATCCCAGTTCTTGAGCCGCTGCATATACACCTTGAGCAGTCTTTTGAATAACCCGGAATTCGATTGCCGCTCCATGTATGTGTCATAGTCCCAGGCGAAACGCATCGGCGTATGACAGTAGCACAGATGGAAGGTGGACTCGGGCACCTGGATGCTTTTCATAAAAGCACTGCTGGAGCTAAGAACGATATCATACCCGCTGAAGTCCAAATCGCGGACAGCCATGGGGTAGAGCGGGAGCACCCCTTTGAAGTTACGCTTCACTCCCGGAATCTTCTGCAGCCAGGAGGCCCGGATATCGGCATCTTTGAGGTTATCGGTCAGGCGGCTTCCGTTAAAAACCGTTGTGAAAATCGGAGCTTCCGGGTACATGTGATGGAAAACCTCCACCACCCGTTCCGCCCCGCCCATCTGGATTAAATAATCGTGCGCGATCGCAATTTTCATGTGAATCATCCTCAAAGTTTTATGGAGCAGCATCATTAAGCAGTACACGCATGGCTAGAGACAGATATGATGCAAGCCTTAAGCATTATGGAGCGGGAAGGTCAGGTGACTGCCAGCAGACCTTTGTAGTAAGCGACAATATCCTTGACCGTGTTCTCGATGACAAAATGCTCTTTCACCCGTCTCATTCCATTGTCCGCCATCCGTCTACGCTCTTCGGGATGGTTCAGCATCCAGGTGATGGAGTCTGCAAGTACAGTAGCATCTCCCGGCTGGATCAGCAGTCCTGTCTCACCAGGAACCACGATCTCCACCGGTCCGCCTTCATTGGAGGCAATCACCGGCAGTCCGGCTGCCATGCCTTCGACGATGACCTGGCCGAACGGCTCAGGAGTGATCGACGTATGAATCAGTAAATCCGCTTGGTTCATGAGTCCTTGTATATCATCTACATGACCCAGCAGGCTGACATTGGTGATGTCCCCCTGCTGCATCTGCGCAATTAATTCCTGCTTGTATTCTTCCTCCCCGAACAGAGCGTCACCGGCCAGCCAGAATTTCACGCGGCTGTCCTGCTTGAAGGCCTTGGCCGCTTCCAGCACAATATGCTGGCCTTTCCAGTGGGCGAGCCGCCCGACCAGCAGGACGTTGAAGTCCTTCCGGTCCCGCCGGCCGATCCCTTCACCGATCGCCTTGGCGAAGGCCGAGTAGACGACCAGCGTCTTCTTCGAGCGCGGCAGCTCCAGTGCATTCAGCGTGGAGTGGGAATTGGCAATGACCCCGTTGGGCAGCAGGCGTGACAGCAGCCGGATCGCCTTGGCGACAACCGGCTTCAGATAAGGCGCCCCGATGTGATCCCGGATGTGCCAGATCAGCGGCACACCTGCTTTTTTGGCAGCAACAGCTCCGTAAAAGGCCGATTTCAGGGAATTGGTATGCACGCAATCCACCTTCTCTTCCTTTAGCAGCGGAGCCAGCTTACGGCCATAAGCCAGCAGCTTCATTGCAGCCGCCGGAGCCCCGAGATTCACGGCATTGCGGCCGCGGCTGCGGATGCTCTCATCCAGCGGGATAATGCGGACATCGATGCCCTTCTCCCGCAGACGTTCGGCAAGCGTGCCTTCCTCCGCCAGGATCACCAGCGGCTCAATCTGCTCACCAATGTTGGTGAGGATGTTGAACAAGGCAACCTCGCCCCCGCTCCATTTGGCGGTGTGGTCGATATAAGCGACTTTGATCATCCTACGCTCACACCCTTTCCCAAGGTTTCGAGGAATACAGATTCAATCTTGTCGCCCACATGCTGCCAGGTGTACTTCTCCAGCACATGATTCCGGCATTCGTCCCGGCCCGGCAGCAGCTTGCGGTTGCTCAGCATATGAATCATGCCTTCCGCCATATCCTCACTGGCTGCACTCTTGAACAGCAGCTCAGGCCGGAAGCCCTGGAGGATCTCCTTGTTGCCGCCGACCGGCGTAGCCATCACCGGCAGCCCCGAGGCCAAGGCTTCAACGGTGATCAGGCCGAAGCCTTCCAGTGCCTGGGAAGGAACAACGAACATATCTGCCGCCTGATAATAGGAGGCCAGCTCATGATCGGGAATGTACCCGAGCAGCCGGACCTTGTTGCCCAGCCCGTAATCGGCGATCCGCTCTTCCAGCTCCCCGCGCAGCGGGCCCTTGCCCCCGATCAGCAGAATTGCGTTCGGGAACCGCTCTGCCACCTGCTTCCAGGCTTCCAGCAGTTGCAGCAACCCCATCCGGTTCATCAGCCGGCGGACGGTCAGGACCGTTGTTGCGCCTTCCGGCAGATTCAGCGTCCGGCGGATCGCCAGCCGGTTCGTCGCGGGCGTGAACCGCTCGACATTGGCCGCTCCCGGAATGACAGTAATCTTATGCAGCGGTACACCATGCAGTTCGTGCAGCATGTTACGGAAGTAATCGCTGAGGACGATGAATTTGTCCGCCAGCTTGTAAGCCTTATGTTCTATCGATTTGGCAATCGTTGTTTTGACCTTATGCTTGATACCTTGACCTTCGATCTTCATCTCTTCGTTCCACGGGCCGTGGAAGGTCATGATGACCGGAATCCCCCGCTTCTTCGCTTCAATTGCCGGCCCGATGCCGTAAGGGGCGAAGTGGGTGTAGAGAATATCAATCCGCCCGCTGCCATCCCCCATCAGGGAGGCCGCCTTGCGCTGGAAGGCATCCTTGCGCTTCCAGATCGTCTCCTTCGGATCACCGGCATTGTGAATGATCAGTTCCTTCGGCGTCTCCGGTGTTTCTTGGCTGCAGATCAGGGCATGCACCCGGTTCCGTGAAGAGAGCTGTTCACACACGGATTTGAAATAGGTGTTCAGTCCTCCGGGCTGTAACGAGGGCCAGCTGAGGCCGGTCGTCATAATGTTGAGTCCGTCATTGTACGACATAGCTTCTCTCCCCCTTGTTCTCCTTCTCGGCCTGACCCGCTTCGTTATGCCGGGCCAGCCTGCCTGCGCTGTGCAATTCGTAATGCTTGAAGCCGACCATGAATTCATACATCACCCAGAAGACGGATACCGCGAAGCCCGAGATGCCTTTCTTGAACAGGCCATGCAGGAAATACTTCTGCAGGAACCGAGCCGGCGGACGCAGCAGCAGGTGGCTCAGCTTGAATGGCTTGCCGCTGGCGAATGCACTCTCTGCTTCCAGATCGGTGTATTTGTTGAACCGGGCGACATGATCGTTGATGCTGCGGAAGCCTTGATGCCACAGCGTTCCGTTCAGCTTCACGGTCCGTTCCTCGGACACCTCTGGCATCTCATGCACCAGAGAGTTGCGGATACCGTATTCCTTGCGGTTATACAGCCGCACCAGATACTCGCCTTTATCCAGCCATTTGCCTAGGAAGTCGCCAATCCGGTACAGCGAGAACGCGACCGTAGCATCGGTCAGTCCCGGCTTGCGCTCCAGGATATCCCGGGCCAGCTCCTCGCTGACCACTTCGTCAGTATCAATTAGAAAGACCCAATCATGGATGGCACGTTCCACTCCGAATTCCCTTTGCTTCGCATATCCGGGCCAGGGGTTGACATACACCCGGCATCCGAGGCTCTCGGATAGCCCTACAGTCCCGTCTTTGCTTCCTCCGTCGATTACGACCACCTCATCGGCGAATAACCGGCAGGACTGAATCGCTTTGGATATCCGAACTTCGTCGTCCTGGGCAATGATGACCGCCGAGATCGGGTAGCTGCCCCGGCCGCCAAGCACGCTTGTTACTGAATCCATGATAGGTATCCTCCTTTGCCTGGTAGGGTCCGGCGTGTGTCGTCGCTGCGAGAAAAGTTTGGGCTTCCGGCCGCTGTTGTTCTCTGATTTCCTTGATTGGACCGCTGATAGCGGGTGAAATCAGAGAACAAAGGCGGACGCTAACGCTCCTACAGCTCCAAATTTTCTCTGCGCTTCTCCAAACACCGTCCCTTGGTTTTTTAAGCAGATAAGGGCTCGCCTCGTGTACTCGGCTCGCCAAAACAACTAGTTACTTAACTGCTACACATCCATAGGTTTCTTGCGAATATACGAATTCATCGTCGTCTTCATCCACTGAAGGTCCTGGGCGTTAATGAGCAGCCGCGGAAGCTTAACCTTCAGGTTGTACCTGATATTGAGAATAATGAACAGGAACCGCAGCACAGCCGATGAGAGCATAGCCACCCCGGCTCCGAACAATCCGAACTTCGGCACCAGCAGGAAGAGCAGCGGAATCACGAGGATCAGGCCGACCCCCTGCAGGATGGATACGAACTTCGGCTTGCCCAGCGCCATGAACACCTGAGCCAGAATCAGCGTCCCGCCGCTGATGGTTACTTCCAGCAGCAGCAGGCGGAACACGGTAAGCGCGGTATTGAAATCCTTGCCGTAGAGCAGCGGGATGACAAAGGGCGCTACCAGCATCAGGAACACTGCGCCTAGCAGAGTACAGGTAGTACTGATCCGGAAAGCCTTGAAGGTAAGGGCAACCGCTTCGTCCTTCGACATCTCGGAGGCCTTCGGGAAGAGCACCACCGTGATCGAATTCGCGAAGAAGTTCACCATACGCGACAGGCTTACCGCTACCGCATAGAGCCCCAGATCTGCCGGTCTGAGCAATCCGGCAATGATGATCTGGTCTATGTATACCGAGAATTGTCCAAGCAGGTCGTTTCCGTAGGAGCCCAGACCGTAGGTGAACAATCTTTTGAAATTAAGATAGGAATCCCGGAGCTTGACCTTGTAGGTCCGCAGCAGCAGGATGGTCATCCCGATGAACAGCGGAACCGATGGCACCAGATAGGACAGTGCAGTTGTATAAGGATTCATGTAGCCGGTCAGGATCAGAATCCCGATAGCCCCCAGTGTCAGCAGCGGCACCAGATACCGCATCCAGTTGAAGGTCTTGTAATCCCCTCTGAACTGGAAGGCCGCGTTGTTGATCTGCGACACCACAATCAGCGGGCAGAGAATCATCGACCACTGGGCGAAGACCACTACCTCATGACTGAACGACCCCAGCCAATAAGGCAGCACGAGTATCCCGACTGTCATGGCGATGGTTCCGAATGTCAGGCCGATCAGCAGGGCGATCCGGTACAGCACCCCGGCTTCCTGCGGATTCTTCTTGGCGTTGTAGATCAGCGCCGAGGGAATGCCGAAGCTCATGCTGAAGGCCAGGAACTGCGACCAGTTCACCATCGCTGTCTGCTCCCCCCGGCCGGTCGGACCGAGATAACGGGCGGTCAGTACGCCGGTCAGCATATTGACCAGCAGGATCAGTACGCTGACGAACATCGTTTTGACAGCAGCCGAGCTATTGTCCTTACTCTTCGTGAATCTCCGGAAGGTGGACCATACCCGGTTAGCGGGTAGTGATTTGGCGCTTGACTGCTGCATGCGGTAGTCCCTTCTTTCTGCTTTGATTGAGCTCCTTGGCACTGAGGCCAAGTCCGATCAGCATCCAGATCAGATACCCCTTAAGACCGGGAAAGCCGTTATCCGATATCAGGCTGGCTACAGCTCCCATCCACGCCGCCAGCGCCAGTCTGGCGTAAGGCTGAAGTTCATTCCTGCGGGTGACTCTGGCGCCGATCTCCTTGATGACCGCACCGAGCGCTCCGAAGAAAAACAATGCGCCTAGTACACCGAAGGTCAGCAGCAGCGCGATGAAGCCGTTATCCATATTGCCGTATTCCCCCAGCTCTCCGCCGTTGCCAAGCTTGGTGCCCTGGCCAACACTGCCGATCCCCTGCCCTACCGGATTGCCTGCCACCATGGGCAGCATGTTGGTCCAGAGGCTGAGGCGTTCATTGTAGGAATGATCCTCCTGCACGGAGGTCAGGGTCTCCATCCGGGCCACCAGCCCCTCTGCTCCAGGCAGCTTCGGAACAATCCAGAACAGCGCGGCTGCCACGAATGCGAGCTGGAGCAGCGTCTTCCATTTGCCCTTGGAGGGAGAGGATGCGATGTAGACCAGCAGCATCACCAGCAGGACCAGCCATGCGGACCGGACGAGCGTAGTCAGCAGGCAGACTACTACGAGCAGAACACCGAGCCAGCGCAGGGTACCCTGCCATCTTTTCTCCAGAATCATCGGCACCAGGGCGAAGACCAGGAAGGTTGCAGCCGGACCTGGGGAGTTCAGGGTCGAGAAGACCCGGATCTCCAGCGGATAGGGAGTCCCGATGGAGATCATATCGGCGTTCCGCATCCAGAAGGCGTCCCAGGGAGGAACGGTCAGATACTGCACGATCCCGTAAACGGCAACCAGCACAGCAATGTTGGCAAAAGCGTACAGCAGCCGGTCGATATCCTTCGGCTTAAACGGCGTGACCGCGAAGAAAGGAATCAGCAGCAGCGGTACGATGTAATTCGCCAGATCGTATACCGAGCCGATGCCGTTCTTCGCCAGACCAATCAATGCGCCGTAGGCCAGTGCGATGGAGAACAACAGCATGATTCGGGTGGAGGACTTGCGAATCCGGTGAATTTCCCGCAGCACCGGAATAGCTAAGGTCGCTCCGGTCAGCAGCGGGGCCAGACTGAGTAGAGAGACGGAATGGTACACACCTTCGTACCAGTCTGCAATCCGCCGCAGCTCCGGGGCAACCGCCCAGATCAGCAGAGTGTACGGAATCAGCATCCGTGTATTCAGCAAGGCCAGCAGCAAGGCCGGAAAGAGGATGCCTGCCAGAATGATGCCCTGCAGGCTGTTCGACGCGCTCAGGTTCGCACTGGCGAAGCCGATCGCAAGCGGCAGGGCCAGCGCCGAGGCGCAGATCAAGGTCATCATTACAGCCGACTTCACAGCTTGTGCCGATGGAAGATTCAGACTATTCTCATCTCTGCTTAGCATCTTCATTCCCTGCCTCCCGTCTTTCGCCGCTTTCTTCAATCCGTATCCGTACTGCTGTTCTTCACCTTGCCCCGTTTGCGCAGCTCCTTGAGCAGCAGCACCAGGAACTGGGCATCGTCGACAAGGTATCTTTTCCATAACCGGCCCGGCTCCTGGCTAAGTCTCCATAGCCACTCCATGCCGGTTCGCTGCATGAAATCCGGTGCCCGCTTCACCGATCCGGACAGGAAGTCGAAGGTTGCACCTACGCCGATGGAGACCGGCGCCTGGTAGGAGGTATAGTGACGGTAGATCCACTTCTCCTGCTTCGGTGCGCCTACCCCTACGAACACGATATCGGGCTGGCTCTCGGTCAGCAGCCGGATAATATGCCGGTTCTCTTCTTCGTTGTGTTCGAAGCCGTAGGAAGGAGAGTAACAGCCCACGACGTTAATCCCCGGGAAGGCGGCCTTCAGATTCTTCGTAGCCTGCTCCGCCACACCCTCGGCGGCACCGAGGAAGAACAACCGGTATTGCCTTTGCTCGAACGCATTGCCCAGGCGGCTGAACAGGTCTGCGCCGGACACCTTTTGCTTCAGCGGCTTGCCGAGCATCTTGGACGCCCAGATAATCGGCATCCCGTCCGCGACTACGGCACCTGCTTCGGAGTACACTTCCCGGAACTCTTTATCCTTGCGCAGCTTGATCACATGGTCGACGTTACAGGTCAGGATGTAGGATTGGTTCCTCTCCTGAATGGTTCTGTCGATATAATCCAGCAGATCCATGAAATCATAGTTATCGAAATTGACATCGAACATGTTCACTTGGTTCATCGTATCACTTCTTTTTGTGGGGAATCGGCCAGCTGTGAAGATCGATACAGGCAGTTCAGGTACCAACAGAACGGAATGATGAATTGGACCGTCGACAGCGTGTTATCCGTGAAAGAATAGATCAGAAATGCTGCAATAAAGAGAGAATAATAAGGTTTGACCGCCGGCAAAAGAACTCTGTATACCATAAGAAACACAGCGAGCAAGGACAGCAGCAGCAGGATGGCACCAACGTATCCCCCATCGTAATAAAAGCGGATATATTCGTTATGCGGAACCACGAACCCTCCGTAGAGCGTTCCGTCATTCGCCACCGTTACGGCTCCAAGCCCCCGTCCTGCCAACGGCGAATCCGCCGCCTTGTTCAGGAAGTACTCCCAGGCCTCCGCCCGCCCCGACAGGTCAATTCCCGTCTCAGTCGTCCGTTCGAAGGAGCGCTTCTTGATGTTGTCCAGCTGCATGTATACTGCCGAGGTGATGACCAGCAGTGAACACAGCAGCGGGATCAGAAATCTCTTCTTCCCCTTCAGAAAAGCACGGGAGATATCATAGAAGTAATAGAGCACCATCAGCACCAGGGCGAGAATCGGCCCCCGCGTGCCTGTAATCACCAGAATCAAGAAATTCAGCCCCAGCATGATGTAATTGAACCGGGTATACTGCGGACTGCGCTTGATCTCGATGAACGCGATCGCTACTCCCATGAAGGCCAGCATCGCCAGGTGAGGCGGTATGTTCGCCCCCTGCACCCGAACCGCGCCTGTGAACTCAACGGCTACCAGTGAATGTATATTCGCAGCCTGGAGCACCACGCCCAGCAGCATGCTGACCAACGGCAGCAGGGTAATGATCCGAATCTGCTTCTCGGCGACCTCCTTCTTCCAGTTGATCAGCAAAAGCACGAAGGGCAGAGACAGTCCGATGAAGGCTTTGACCGCAATCGATGTGCTCATCTCCGGCAGCCAGATGGAGAAGCTGAAGGTGAGCAGAATCAGGGCCAGCATCGCCCATAAGGGAGGACTGAGCTTGAACCTGAGGCCATTGACCAGGATACACGGCACCAGCAGCATCAGAATAACCAGCTTGTAGAGCGACAGGATCTCAATACCGAACATACTTCCGCTGTACAAGAAGTTAATCGAGACCGCCGTGGTCAGCAGAACGAAATAGCTGATCAGTTCAGGGCGTGATAGGGAGGCAACCAGCAGCAAAATGAAGAATACGGCTGCTACTGCGATGACCGGCTGGAAGATGACAGCTGTTCCCAGGAACAGTGCTGTTACGAGATAGAGCATTCCGTATGGCAGACTATTGATTTTGGAGCCCCATTCAAAATGGGTCATCGCGCGTACCTCCCCTCACCCCGCTGCGGATTCCCTCTTCCGGTTAAGAATCATATGAAGAGTTCCGCGAATACTCTCCAGCCGGCATTTATTCAGCAGCTTCCTTCCCTTACTGCGGGATAGAACGGAATCTGCCAGGATGTAGATGACTTTGGCGCCTGTCTTGCCCAGGAGCAGCAGATGCCCTTTCATTCCTTCACTCTTCATAGCGTTCGATATGCCTTGGCTGTAATACCGCTTCATGATCCAGTCCTCCGTCAGCCGGTTCGCCGGAACGAAATGATCCACGGCCATCTCGGGATGATAGAGAATGGAATGCCCTTCCTGCTGCAGCTGGCTGAACAGCCAAGTCTCTTCACCCGATAGCAGCGAATCGCCCTTGCGGCCCAGCTCCAGCGGGAACAGGCTGATATCGAATACCGGCTTGCGCATCGCCATATTGGCACCGCAAGGGTGAAGCCGCTTCGGATACTCTTTAATCCGGCTCCCCAGATCGACAATCGTATAAGGAAGCTCGAACGGCTTGATCAGCCAATCCGGGCGCTTGCTCTCGAAGATCGGAGCAATCCTGCCGCCCATAGCCATCACCTCCGGCTTATCCGCAAAGGTGTTCACAATGGTTGTAATCCAGGTCCGGCAGGGGATCGCATCATCATCCAGGAAAGCGATGAGCTGCGATTTGGAAGCCAGAATTCCTGTGTTCCGGGCTGCTGACAGCCCTTGAACCGGCTCCAGCAGATAACGGATATCCATATCCGCACCATAGGTTTCGATGAACCCCTTAATGGCGGCCGCCGTATCATCCGTGGACTGGTTATCCACGACGATGATCTCGGCCTGGTGCAAATTCTCCAGCGGCAGCAGTGAATGAAGAGTCTTCACCAGCAGCGCCGACCGGTTATAGGTGCATATGATAATGGAAATCTCAGGTCCATCTCCGTGTACGAACATCGGCATCACCTAATTCCCATATTTTTAATAAGCATTTTTGGAACCTAGCAGCATCAGGCCAGTCTTGACAATAATCTTCAGATCCAGCATCGTGCTGCGCATGTGGATATACGTGAGGTCCAGCTGAACCATCTCGTCGAAGCCGACGCTGTTTCTGGCATTTACCTGCCAGTAGCCGGTGCAGCCGGGGGTTACCATCAGCCGCTGCTTGTCGTATTCCGTGTACTGCTCCACCTCTTCAACGAGCGGAGGACGGGGACCCACCAGACTCATATGCCCCATCAGCACGTTCCAGAGCTGCGGCAGTTCATCAATACTGGTCTTGCGCATGAATTTTCCAATCCGTGTAATACGGGGATCATTCTTGATCTTGAACATCGCGCCGCTTACTTCGTTATAGGCCATGAGACTCTCCTTCAGCTCCTCGGCATTAGCGACCATGGATCTGAACTTGTACATGGGGAACAGCTTCTCGTCCTTGCCGACCCGCATTTGGCGGAAGAACACCTTGCCCTTCGGATCTTCCAGCTTAATCAGGACAGCCACCACTGCGAAGAGCGGGAGCAGGAACAGCAGCCCCAGGGCAGAGAACAAGATGTCGATGATCCGCTTCATGACCAGATAGGACTCCATTCCCTTGCTTTCTTCACCCGAATGCAGCATGTAAAGTTTCGGCAGGACGGCCTCATAGTCTTCCGGCAGTTTTTGCATGCTCATCTCTCCTCATTTCTCGTTAAGGTTTATGCAGCCTTACTTCTTGACTCCGGCTTGTGTCGCCCGCTTTCGGGGAACCGTCTCAGCCGCTGACCGAGGTCTGTCCCGCTTTTTTTAACCATTCTGCCATAGCATCCATGACCTGATAACGCAGATCCTCGCTCTCTAAGGCAAATTCCAGTGTCGTCAAAATGTAACCGAGCCGTTCACCGACATCATATCTGGTACCGTCGAAGTTATAAGCATAGACACGTTCGCTTTGGTTCAGCTTCTGAATGGCATCCGTCAGCTGGATCTCACCGCCCGCACCCTTCTCCTGAAGATCGAGATACTTGAAGATCTTAGGGGTAAAGACATAGCGGCCCATGATCGCCAGATTGGAAGGCGCCGTGCCAAGTGCCGGCTTCTCCACGAAGTTGTTCACCCGGTAGAGCTTCCCGTCTTGCAGATCCGGCTCGATAATCCCGTAGCGGTTCGTGAATTCATCCGGGATAACCTGTACCCCAATCACCGAGTTCTGGGTCTCCTCATACTGGTCGATCAGCTGCTTCAGGCAAGGGACCTGTCCGGTTACAATATCATCGCCGAGCATAACGCCGAATGGCTCATCGCCGATGAACCGTCTGGCACACCATACGGCATGGCCGAGACCCTTGGGTTCCTTTTGCCGGATGTAGTGAATTTCCACCTTGGAGGACCGCTGTACCTCTTTGAGCAGCTCCAGCTTACCGTCCTCCAGCAGCCGGGATTCAAGCTCAAAGGCGTTGTCGAAATGATCCTCGATCGCCCGCTTTCCCTTACCGGTAACAATGATGATGTCTTCAATCCCGGAGGCAATGGCCTCCTCCACGATATACTGGATCGTCGGTTTGTTGATAATAGGCAGCATTTCCTTGGGCATTGCCTTGGTCGCCGGAAGGAAACGTGTGCCTAACCCGGCCGCCGGGATAATTACCTTTTTTACCTTTTTCATCACACATACCTCCCAATAGTTTCGTTCACATTGCCGCTTCGGTGTTCTACTTGGTCTGGTTCATTGCTATTCCGAGAATCCTTACACCTGTCTGTTCCATGAGACCCTTCAGCTTGCGGAGCGCTTCGCGCTTCGTCCGGCCGTGTCTGGCGACAATGACCACCCCGTCCGAGAGCGGGGCCAGAATCCGTGCATCGCTGTAATCGACCGCCTGCGGCGAATCCAGCAGAATCAGATCGAAGCTTGCCTTCAGCTCTGTAAGCAGCCCGGCCATCTTCTCGCTGCCGAGCAGATCCGGCGGACTGACTGTACTCAATCCGGCAGGGATTACCGCCAGATTCGCCAAGCTGCCGTATACCAGAACGTCCTTCGCTTCCTCGTAGCCGCTTAAGTAAGCTGCCAGCCCCTGGCTGCCTTCCACATCGAACACGCTATGCAGGCCGGGCTTCCGCAGGTTGCAATCCACCACCGCTACCTTCTTGCCATCCTGTACGAAGGATACGGCCAGATTGGAGAGAATCGTGGTCTTGCCTTCGCCGCTCTCCGCTGAAGTGAAGAGTAGCACCTGTCCGCCTGGCCCCTTCAGCAAGCCGAGCTGGCGGATATACGTGCGCAGCGAGCGGAAGGATTCGGAGACATGCGATGACGGGTTTATGTCCGCGATTAGACTTCTATTCAGCCGTAACATATTTGCCCTCCCCTACTCTTGCCTTGTCATTGTCCGCACTGCCGAAATCGCGTTTGCGGATGGCTGGAATACTGGCAATGACCGGAAGGCCAAGCTCAAATTCCGCTTCCTTCTCGTTTCTCAGCGTACCGTTCAGCGTCTCCATCAGCAGGATAATCCCGACCGCTGCCATCAGTGACACCACGAAGCTGATCAGAATATTCATGGTCACCCCGCCGTTGACCGGCAGAGGCTGGGCTGCAGGATCAGCCGGAGTCAGGAATGTTACATTATCCAGGTTCATCAGTGCCGGCAGGCTGCGGATGAAGGTCTGCGAAACCGCGTTTACAATCGTAGCTGCAGTGCCGTAATCCTTATCCTCCACGGTCAGATTAATCACCTGGCTTTTCTCCGAGGATTTGATCTGCAGCTTGGCAGCCAGTTGGCCCGCTGTCAGACCGAACTCGGGATGCTCCGCAATCACACTTTTCATAATGGTTGGCGACTTCATGATTTCCTTATAGCTCTCGATGAGGTTAAGACTGAAGTTAAGTGCGTTGAGATTATTGCTCTCGGGGACATTCACAACGTTGTTGACCAGTAGCTGTCCAGAGGCGGAGTAGACGGGTGCAACGAAGTTTTTACTGACGTAGAAGGTGGTGGCGCAGGAGATCAGTACAAATACCATGATTAACCATAATTTTTTCTTTATCAGGTTAATGTAATCCAGAATCGTCTTTTCCACAGTAACCCTCCTTCCGCTTATGTTCGTTTTGAAAGCAATCATGAAAGTTTCAGATGTCTTGCTTTTATTCTAACAACGCGCAGGATTTATCACATGCCCCCTAGCATCACTTTACACTTCACTTTCGAGTACCCCCGTTTGGTCCGCCAGAGGGGGTGGATGGTATACTTTAGTACCATATCCATGGAAAATACTAACACCCCCGGTGACACAACATCACCTAACCGGGGGGGGGAAGGCTGCTGGTGCACCTTGGGGCCAGCATTCCGCTGCAGCACAATGTATGCTGTTTTTCGCATACATTCGGGCCGGGGCCTGCTTGCGAGCACAATGTATGCTGTTTTTCGCATACATTTGGGCCGTGTGCCTGCTTGCGAGCACAATGTATGCTGTTTTTCGCATACATTCGGGCCGTGGGCCTGCTTGCGAGCATAATGTATGCTGTTTTTCACATACATTCGGGCCGTGGGCCCGCTTGCGAGCTAATGTATGCTGTTTTCCGCATACATTCGGGCCGTGGGCATGCTTGCGAGCATAATGTATGCTGTTTTTCACATACATTCGGCCCAGTGACCTCACAGCCGCCCATTGTATGCTGTTTTTCGCATACATTCGGGCCGTGGGCCTGCTTGCGAGCATAATGTATGCTGTTTTTCACATACATTCGGCCCGTAGGCCTGCTTGCGAGTACAATGTATGCTGTTTTTCACATACATCCGGCCATTCGGCCGCACCGGTAATCTTCACCCTCCGGCTCTTTGATCTCCCTGAACGCAAAAAAACACGGACAACGTGGTCCGTGCTCCGTCCCCGATCATTCACAGGGATGATTATTAATCGTATGACATCTCATATTTGGTAAGCCCGACAGCATTGGCGTATAAGGCCGCCTGCGTCCGGTCCGCCACCTGCAGCTTCGCCAGAATCTGGCTGACATGCTTCTTGACGGTGAATTCGCTGATGAACAGGCGTGAAGCAATCTCGCGGTTGCAGGCCCCCTGTCCCAGCTCAATCAGAACTTCCTTCTCTTTGGGTGTAAGCTCATCGGTCGGACTGCTGCCGCTCATGCGCATCTTATCTTCCATCAGCCCGGGATCGTAATACTTCCTGCCCTTGTGGACCAGTTGAATGGCAAACAGCAATTCCTCCGGCAGAGCTTCCTTCAGTACATAACCGTCTACCAGCACTTCCTCCGCCTTCAGGAAATCTTCCCGGCTGGCTGAGGATGTTAGCAGGATGAACTTGCATGAGAATCCGCGCACGCGGGCTTCCTTGATAATATCCAGGCCCGATTCATCGGCAAGCTTCAGATCAATCAGCACAAGATCAGGCTGTATCTCCTCAATCACGAGAAGAGCTTCTTGGCCATTCGTTGCTTCGCCGGCAAACTGCAGATTGGACTGCATCGATATCACAGATGCCAATCCTCTTCTCACCAAAGGGTGATCATCAACAATGACGATTTTCACTTGAACGACCTCCTGCCTAAAGTTTATGCATTTTTCAGTTCAGCCACACCGACAGGTATAGAGATTAAAATTCTGGTTCCAGCGTTCTCACTGCTGGTTAACTGGAAATCGCCTCCAAGGGACTGTGCCAGATATTGCATATTCTTCATTCCCAGTCCGCCTGAGTGCTCATCAGGTTCGTTCCAGCTTAGATCTGCATCGAAACCGACGCCATCGTCGATAATCGATAGTCTAATCCATTTCGGCTTAAGCGACAGTTCTACATCCACCCGGCTGGCAGCACCATGTCTTATGGCGTTGCCGGTCGCTTCGGAGATAATCCGGAAGAGTGCCTTGTGGTAAGGATAAGGGAGACTGAAATCATCCCCCGTTATTTTCAGTTCAATCTCAACATCATTAAGCCGGGAGAGGCTTTTCAGATGCGAGCGCACCATCCCAAGCCAGCTCGGGCCGCCGCTCTTCTTGGAGCTGAGGCTGTAGATGGTAATCCGCAGCTCCTTGGCTACCTTGGTGGCTGAATCATGGATAAGCTCAATCTGCTCCTCCAGCTCCCGCTCAGACATTTTGCGCCAGGTCTGCTTCAGGGAGTGGGTCGCATAGACGATGCCGAAAAGACTCTGGGAGACACTGTCGTGCATCTCATCGGCTATCCGGTTCTGCTCGTTCGTGATGATCAGCCGGTTCTCGATCACGCCCAACTCGTGGCGCTCAAGAATAATCGCACTCAGCTCCGACAGGAACATCAGTTGCTGGATGTACCACCGGCGGCCCTCCAGCCCTTCCGAGGCTTCCAGCTTCACGCCAATCATTCCGACGAACCGGGTGCTCATTCTTACCGGCATCAGCAGGAAGTCGCCGATCCCCGGCATACTCTTGAATACCGGTTCACGCTGCAGCCTCCATTCATGCTCATGCTTCTCAAGCTCCATGAACAGAAAGCGCTCCTCCTCATGCTGCCATCCCGTCTGGCGGCTCTGCGGAGCAGGCTCACCGCTTTTTTTGGCGAACCAGAACAGGGCCTTTTCCAGCTTGGTAAGCTTGACCACATAGTCGGTAATGACTTGGCCAATATTCATGAAGTCATGCTGGCTTGATGTTTCCACGATGTGATAAAGCGATTTGATATGCTCCATGGTATCGTTGGTCCGCGCGTTCGCTTCCTCCCGCTGCCGCTTTATCCCCTTAACCATCTGCATAACTATAACCGCGAGAGCCAGGGCTAGAAACAGGTTACCATTGGCAAGCATAATTTCAGCAATCGTAAGACCCGGAGAACCGGCATCCATGTAGCCCGATACCGCCACCATGGCAATATAACCCAGGATCAGACTCCAGGCACAATACAAAGAGAGCGCACCCGCCGCAAACAGCACCGGATTCAGTACATATAGCTTAAAAGGACTATCGTATCCTCCAGTAAATAACATCAACACCGCAATGAGTGCCGTCTCCATACTGACCATCAGCATTAGAGTACGGGATTTTGCATGGAACCTCCGGTAATAATACGGGAATAGTTGGGCAAATAAGAATAGCACAATGATTAGTAGGGATTTGTATATTACGGAAGGCCCCGCAGGAACCATGAGGTACATAAACGATGTGAGGGACAAAGAAAAGATTCTGAAAAAGGCGATCGTACGGTCTTCGACTGTTAATTTAATGTTCATCCCACCACCCTATTCTCCAGTTTGTGGAAAATTCGAGTTTATTCTAAGCTATGTTTAAAAGCATCATACATGAGAAAAATCACAATAACAAGTTTCGATTTCTAATGATAGCGTTTACTTTGAAAATAAAATGGGTATAATTATTCTTTTTTCATGAAAAATTAACCAACTATATCCAGCCCCTCAAATGATAGCGTATGCAAAATTATCCAGTCCGGCTCCGGGCATGACAAAGAGCCTCTCCCTCCAGGGACAGGCTCTTCAAAAGAGAAGTCTTCGGTTATCCGGTGAGTACACCCGGCACAGTCTATTCAGTCACCGCCGTCACAGCTTGCTCCCGCTTGGCATTATTACATATACAAATTTGATAGCGCTGTTCGCCAACGATATGATACCCGGTGGACAAAATACGCAAGGTATGATTAGGTCCTACCACCCTATGGAGACTGCGGCAACTGATGCAGTAATACTCTCTCAATAGTCTCATCTCCGGCATAGTCTAGAAGAACTATTCTAGAACTGCTAATATTATCTAGAGCATAGCACTGTTTTTTTCTGCGTGTCAACAAAAATCTGCAAAAAACGACATTATTCAGAGACTCTTTTAAGATAAAAAGTAGAATTATGTCGTTTATTATGTCACAGATGATTCCGGCAGGTCTGCGGGGAGAGGCCCATATATTTCTTGAATAGCCTTGAAAAATAAAAACTATCCCTATAATGAAGCATTCCCGCTATCTCCTGCACCTGCAGGGAGGTATTCAGCAGCAAATGCTTGGCCTCGGCCATCTTCAGCCGGTGGATATATTCATGCAGCGGGTACCCGCTGCTCCGCCGCACCGTGCGGCGGAGTGTAGACATGGACAGGTGCAGGCGCTCGGCCATCCCCGGCAGATCCGGCTGCTCATAGATGCAGGCATTCAGCGCCTCCCGGATCAGCGGCATGGCTTCCTGCTGCCACGGGCGGCGGCTGCCCTGGAGCTGCAGCGAGCATTCCAGCAGCATCTCCTCCAGCAGCAGCGCAGCCCGGTCCGCATCACCAGGAACATCTCCGGCCATGTACGCCAGAACCTTTTCAAAGGACGCTTCCAGCCCTTCCGCCTTATCCCCCCGGGTTACCTCTCCACCCGCAATCATTCCGGCTTCCAGCCATTCTGTGACACGGCTTCCGCTGAAATTAATATAATATTCATCCCAATACCCGCCTGGGGGCGGTCCGAAGCTGTAGCTATAACCGGGTCTGAAAAAAAACAGGCTTCCCTCATGGACCTGCTGCTCTGGTCCTCCGTTCTCCGTATAAGTTCCGCCTCCTGCGACTATATATACAAGTGCCCAGTGTTCAAAGCTGACACCCGAACGAAACAGCGTTCTTCCCGGCAGATGGCCGGCTTGCCCGACACGGATCGACTTCAGGCGCAGCCTGGCGGCCTCCACCTTCGGATCAATAATTCTTACTGGATACGGGCTGATCATATAATCCATGAGCTTGGGCATACACTGCATTCCTCCATGTGTTCAGGAGTGATATGTTGATAATGAAGATGATCATATTCTACATGAATAAGAGGTGTCCACGCTATGTCTGATGTTGTTCACTTACAGCTTTTTCCCCGGCCGCATATGCTCACGGTATCCGCAGGACAGTTCCACCTTCCATCCCGGGGCAGCATTGTGCTGACCGGTGAGGACCAGTTGTCCGCCCTTCCCGCAGCCCGCAGGCTTCAACAGACCGCTTCCGAGGTGGTCCGTCTCAGTCTGCCTCTGTCCATAGGGCAGCGGTCTGCCACAGTTCCGGCTTGCACCTTCCGCTATAACGCACAGCTTACAGAAGGAGCTTATGAGCTGCACATTAACGAAGAAGGCCTAATTGCCGCTTACGGTTCCCCGCAAGGCGCTTATTATGCAGCCGTGACACTGAAGCAGCTCCTGCAGCAGTACGGCCGGACACTGCCTTATCTGCATATCCGCGATCAGCCGGATTTCGCGGCCAGAGGGCTCATGCTTGATATCAGCCGCAACAAAATCCCCACGCTGGATACCCTGTACCGGATCATTGATCTCATGGCGGACCTCAAGCTGAATCAGCTGCAGCTATATATAGAAGGAGCTCCGTTTGCTTATGAGTCTTTCCAGCAGGTATGGGAGCTGGAAACTCCGGTTACCGGCGATGAAATCCTGCTGCTGGATGCCTACTGCCGCGAGCGGTACATTGAGCTGGTGCCTAATCAAAACAGCTTCGGCCATATGGAAGGCTGGCTGACCCGGCCGGAGTTCAACCATCTGGCAGAGATCCCCGCAGGCTTCATGCTCCCGGATCAGATGTATGATAGCGATTTATACCCGGAAGGATTATTTATGCATCCCGGAACCTTCCATACAGAGGACCCTGAGGTATTGCAGCTCCTGGGCACGATGTACGATGACCTCCTTCCCTACTTCAGCTCAGAGATGTTCAATGTCGGCTGTGATGAGACTTATGAACTGGGACTTGGCGCAAGCCAGGCGCTGGCGGAGTCTTCCGGCAAAGGCGAGCTGTATCTCTCCTTCCTGCAGAAGATTCACGGACTGGTCAAACAGCGCGGCAAAACCATGCAATTCTGGGGCGATATCATCATCCAGCATCCCGAGCTGATCCCACGGCTGCCGAAGGATATCATCGCCATGGAGTGGGGATACAGCGCGGCTCATCCTTTTGAAGCGGATACCCGCAAATTCAGGGAGGCAGGCATCCCGTTCTATGTCTGCCCGGGAACCAGTTCCTGGAACTCGCTCACCGGCAGGACCGACAACATGCTCGCCAATCTGCGCAGCGCTGCGGTGCATGGGAAGAGAAACGGCGCTGTCGGCTACCTGATTACCGACTGGGGAGATTTCGGCCACTGGCAGCATCTGCCGGTCAGCTATGCCGGATTCGCCTACGGGGCAGCGCTTGCCTGGAATGTAGAGGGGAATCTGGAGGCGGATGTGGCGCATTATCTGAACACGGCGGTCTTCCAAGACCGCTCAGGAACCATCGGGCAATTGCTGCTGGATCTGGGCAACTACTACAAGCTGGAGTCGGGCACGGTCTGCCCGAATGACACGGAGATGTCTATGCTGCTGCGCAGCCATCTGGAGCATGTACAGCTGGCTGTGAAGCTGCCTGTAGAACAGCTTGATCAGCTGGAGCAATACATTCTTGCCCTTGAAGCCAGGCTTGAGCAGCCCGTTCTGGAATGCAGCGACGCCGGATTGGTCATAGAAGAACTGCGCAGCGGCATTCACTTCGTGAAGCATGCCGTGCAGCTTACCCGGCTTAAGCAGCAGCTCGCCGCCGCCGATTCGCAGCCCCAGGCAGCGCAGGTACAGGCGCTGATCCATGATCTGGATCTGCTGCTCCACCAGTACCGCCAGCTCTGGACCCGGCGCAACCGGCCGGGCGGCCTGGAGCGCAGTGTCTCGAAGCTGGTCCGCCTGCGCGGGGAATATACCGCACTTGCCGCCAAGCTGGATGCAGAGGCAGTTAGGTAGATTACACTACGGAAGAACACACTACAAGTGGAAACGGCTTTGCCATCCTTTTAAAGGACGGTACCGTTTCAGCGAGAAATAGAAGGATAATTTATTGTGTGTAACATATAAATTCTTATATTTGAACGTACAATAGAAACCTCTCCTTTGAAATGGTTGTGCAGAAGCTCCATTTCCCAAAGGGAGGTTTTTTTGTGATATAGAAAGATTTTGAAAGAATGTTTTTCCGCATACATTCGGGCCACACGCCTCCGTCAGGCTCAATATGGTCGGTTTTTCGATTACATTCAGCCTACGCGCTGCCCCCGGTCCCATTATGGTCGGTTTTTCGATTACATTTGGCCTACGTGCTGCCCCCGGGTCCCATTGTGGTCGGTTTTTCGATTACATTTGGCTTACGTGCTGACCCCGGTTCCATTATGGTCGGTTTTTCGATTACATTTGGCCTACGTGCTGCCCCCGGGTCCCATTGTGATCGGTTTTTCGATTACATTTGCTCCACGCGACTCCGTCACGCCCAATGTGGTCGGTTTTTCGATTACATTCAGCCTACGCGCTGCCCCCGGTCCCATTGTGTTCGGTTTTTCGATTACATTTGGCCTACGCGCCGCCCCCGGTCCCATTGTGGTCGGTTTAATACGCATACATTAGCCTCCAACCGGTGAAATCAGGTACACTCCTGCTCCTCCCGGCGATCCTGCGCCGCACAGCAACAAAATTTGGATTGAAATAGGTCATTCGCAGGATTATAATGTGATCATATAACCACTTTTTACCTAATATTTTAAATAAAATACATAATTGACAGGAGATATACCTATGGATTGGCTTCATGCTTATGAGGACGAGCTCCGTGTGGTCTTTGAGGAGAGCCGCAGGGTGATCTCTGCGTTTCCAGAGCCGCTTAATGCCCGCGGCCTGTCGTATCTCAATCAGTTCAACGTGTTCCACCCGGACAGCCACAAGAATTACATCTGTTACCTGCTGCCCTTCTGGCTCCAGGACCCTTGTGGCCTGAGTCCTGAAGTGGCCCGCAGGATGTCCGCAGGTAACATCTTCCTCATGCTCTACTTCTTCCTCCAGGATGATCTGATGGACAGCCCGGAGGCCTCGGCAGCGGAAGCGCTGCCACTTGCCAATCTGCTCTATGTCGAGTTTCTGGCTACCTACCTTCCGCTGTTCCCGGCGGACTCTCCCTTCTGGCCCTGCTTCAGCCGTTACATCAGCGAGTGGGCAGACAGCGTGAGCGGTGAAGCCGGCAGCGATTACTTCCTGAATGACCGCATCCGTATCTCCCATAAGGCCAGCCCGCTTAAGCTCAGCAGCACGGCCGCGCTGCTCCTCTCCGGCCAGTCCTCCTCCATTCCCGAGGCCGAAGAGATGATTCACACTGTGCTGTTGACCCTGCAGCTGCTTGACGACTATGAAGATTGGGAACAGGATCTGGAGGACAGCAGCTATAACTGCCTGTTGTCACTGGTACGCTCCAGTACCGGGATGGCCGCAGGAGAACCACTGACCGAATCAGCAGTGAAGGACTTCATCTATGTAGCAGGCGGACTTACCGGATATGCTGCGACTGCCCAAGCCAACCAACTCATCCTGGAGGAGGCCAGCTTACAGCTGCCCTTGCTGGTGTCCTTCCATCTCGTGCTCGTGCAGAACCTGCAGCAAATCGCCGCAGCCATTGAAGCGCAGAAGCAATTGCTGCTGGGCGGGGGGCTGGATTACTGGCTGTCTTCGCACTCGAATCTCTCATAATTTATGCAAATAGCAATAGAATTATATAATGGCCTATGCTATACTAAAAAGGCAATTATAACCATTTTGAAAGGGTGATTGTATTGTCAGTAGGAGTTCTTAAGAATCAGGTGATTCAGAAGGCGTGGGAAGATCCGGCTTTCAAACAAAGACTGCTTGCAGATCCGAAGGCAGCGCTCCAGGAAGCGCTGGGCATCAACCTTCCTGACAACATTACACTGAAGACCGTAGAGGAAGGCTCTAATGAATTCTACCTGGTCATTCCCCCAAGCCCTTCTTCCGATGTAATGAAGACACGTATCACCCCAATGGGAACCTGGTAGCATATTCAAGTCAACCTATTATCTTATCGGGAGTTGGAATCGTCCGGCCCTTCTGCACGCGGCAGAATGGTGATGGACTCGGTTCCGGCTCCTTTTTTGCTCATAAAACGAATTTCGCCCTCCATCGCTTCAATAATACGGAAGGTAACCATCAGCCCGAGCCCCGTGCCCTTCGTCTTGTTGGAGGAGAAATACGGCTCGCCCAGACGGCTAAGCACAGCCGGTTCCATACCTGCCCCGTTATCCTTAATATGAATATGTATTTTATCCCCCCGGCTGTATGCCAGCAGTTGAATCGTGCCTTCCTCCCCCAGGGATTCAATGCTGTTCTTGATGATATTAATCATCGCCTGCTTGAACTTCGAGGAATTCCCTTTGACCCACAGGCCGTCTTCCACCTCCAGAATCATTTTGCCCCCGTTCAAATGGCATAACGGCAGCAGGATGCTCTGGATATGCATGAACTCTTCATTCACATAGAGCAGGGAGACCTGTTCAAATTCCGGCTTGGCAAAGGTCAGAAAATCGGTGATAATACTCGCCGCCCGGTCTAGCTCACTGAGCGCCATGGACAGGTATTTCTGCTCGTCCCCGCTCGACTTCTCGCTGAGCAGCTGGAGGAACCCCCGGGTCACCTGGAGCGGGTTACGTACCTCATGGGCTACCGATGCTGCCAATTCGCTGATAATCTCCATTTTCTCTGAACGCTGCAGTTCGTTGTTGAACAGCTCCAGCTCCTGCGAATATTTCACCACTTGGCTGTGGTTCTGCGCCAGCCGCCGTCCCAGAATCACAATCAGCGAGAGAATGAACACAACCAGCGCCCACTTCCAGTAGAAGAGATCATAATTTCCGCGTTTGAAATAATACCACATCAGCTCCAACACCCCGGTAAGGGCAGCCGTACCGAAGCCGCAGGCGAAGATGATCGCATCCTTATTGCGCTTCAGGGAGAACACGATGACGCAGCCGATCAGCAGAATGAATTGAAGAATCATAATAATGCCGACAATATTGGTGGAGATGAAGTAATAGAATTTCAAATACCGGCCCCCGGAGAGTGCATTTATAATGAGGAGAACACAGCAAAATAAGGAATAGACCATCTGGAATTTGCGGAACCTGCGGATGATGCCGTATTTGCCCGCGCCGAATATTTTCTCGAACAGGAAGGTCAGTGCGGGTAACAGGGACAACAGCGCCACATCGAACAAAAATACACTGAGCCCGCCCAAATAGCTGTAGAAGGTATACGTGAAGGGAGAGTAGGTTACAGAGAGCACACCAGTAGAGGCAATGACAATGGACAGCGAAGCTGCCACGGGGAAATACTCCTTGTTCAGGAAAAATGCGCATACAAACAGCACCGCCGCCACGAAGATAAAAGCGCCGCCCAGAATCACATCTATGAGTCCGTTTTTGATATAGTCCTTAATTAGAAGACTGTGCTCACCGAGCATCACCTGCTCTTTGATTCCGATCCGGTCCTGGAGCGTCTGCGTCCAGATATAGAGCGTCTTTCCGTTATCACGCATGTCCAGAGGCACAAGCAAGGAATAATTATCCATAATGAAGCCGCGGTCTCCTTCAAAAACCAGCCGGTCCTCCACATACACCTTCACATGCAGCGCATAAATCGTCTGAATATAGACGGAGGGGGACACGTAATGATAGGAGGGCAAAGTAATCTTGGTCCAGGCGGAGGTTACCCCGGTAGGCTTGCGCGGCATCTCCGCCTTCGCCTCCACGTCAATCCACCCCTGGTCATCCTTTACAGGAGCCTGGAGTGCGCCATCATCCGGCCCCTCCTGCCACTTCATCTGCCAATGTCTGATCTCACTGGCGGGGGAAGCACTCTGCGCGGACACCAGGAGGCTTCCGCAGGCTAGGCAAAGCAGAAACAATACTAACGCTGTATGTAAACTTTTGACCATCAAAGACATGCAAGCACCTCAGAGGAAAGTTTTAGAAGCAAAGTTCTGTAGTGTTAATATTTCGCCCCATGCTCTGCCCATCCCTTCAAAAAAACGGAATAAACAAAAAAAATTTCTAATTCATGCTGGAGGCCGGCAATTTAATAAGCACCTCGGTTCCTTCGCCCTTGCGGCTGTGGAACTCAATCGTGCCGTTCATCGCTTCAATAATACGGAAGGTGACCATGAGGCCGAGCCCCGTCCCCTTGGTCTTATTGGAGTAATACGGCTCGCCCAGACGGGCCAGTTCGCTAACCTTCATTCCCTCGCCGTTATCCTTCACGCTGATGATTACCCAGTTGCCTGTCCTCCAGGCTGTTACGACAATCTCCCCTTCCTCCTGCAGTGATTCAATGCTGTTCTTGATCAGATTAATGAACGCCTGTTTGAATTTGGCCGGGCTGCCCGTCACTTGAAGCTCCTGCTGCAGACGCAGCTCTATCGAACCGCCCTGCAGATTAGCCAGCGGCAGCAGGATTCCCGACACATGCTTCAGCTCCCCCGAGACTTCGAATACATCCACGATATCCAAGCCCGGCTTCGCAAAGGTAAGGAAATCAGTAATGATTACCGAGGCCCGGTCCAGCTCTCCCACAGCCATCTTCAGATATTCCTTCTCCTTGTTGCCGGAGCGCTCCCCCAGAATCTGCAGGAACCCGCGTGTGACCTGGAGCGGATTACGCACCTCATGGGCTACCGAGGCGGCCAGCTCACTGATAATCTCCATTTTCTCCGAACGCTGCAGCTCATTATTGAACTTCTCCAGCTCCCTGGCGTATTCCAGCGCCTTCTCATGGCTTCCCGCAAACCGTTTCCCCAGAATAGCAATCAGGGAAAGAATGAATACCACCATGCCCCATTTCCACCAGTACAGATGATACCTCTCCATTGAAATGAAGTAACGCAGCAGCTCCGCCACCGAGACCACGGCAAATATAGAGAAGCCGCCCGTGAACAGGATGGCATCTGAATTGCCTTTGCGGGCATAAGAAAGCGCCAGATACAGCAGGTAGATAAGCTGGGCCATCATTAGTACACCGGTTGCGTTAATAGTCAGAATAGAATACAGCGCATCCAGCCGGAAGGATACTGCGGCATTCAGAATAAGCGCTGCGGTACAGAACACGGAATAGGCGAGCTGAAATTTACGCACCCGGGTAGTGAAGCCCCGCTTGCCCGGTCCGAATAGCTGCTCAAAATAAAGCGTGAACGCCGGCATAATGGTGAACAGGGCCATATCGAAGCTGATCTGCCTCAGACGATCCCCCCGGCTTAGAATCAGCGTCAGAAACGGGGAGTACGTCAGCAGCAACACTCCAAAGGACAGGATGACAAGGGCCAGAAAAAAACCGCTGTAGAAAAATTCGGGCTTAAGGAACAGCAGGCAGATCAATAACGCTCCGGCCATGAAGATCATGGCGGCTCCGAGCACAACGTCCACCAAATCCTGCTTCACATAAAAGGACAGCAGCTGATTATAGCTGCCAACCCTTATGTGCCCCTCGATTCCAAACTCCCCGCTGCCCGCATTCCACAGATAGAGCGGCTTTGCACTGTCTTGTGCCGGTAATGGAATCAGCACCTTGTTGCCGCTATATTCCACATCCCCGCTGGAATCGTAGATTAGCCGGTTGTCTATATATGCTTTCAGGTTGTCGCCAAATACTCTATCGATCAGAATAGCGGGAGTTGCTCCCGCAGGAGGCAAGGTAATCCGCATCCAGGCGGAAGCGGTACCTGCTGGCGAAAGGGGCCTGGCCTCCCTGGCCCGCACCCATGTCCATCCGGCGGCTGGCCCTGCCATTACAGCTTCTATGCCGCTATTCCCGGCCGTTTCCCACTTCAGCTCCCAGGCCGGAATTTCCGCTTCGGTATGTGCATCCCATTCTATGGCGATCCCCGCTGGAATGATGGTTATTACAAGCAGCAGCATAATAAAGACTGCGGCTGTTTTGGTTGATGCTAACTTCATTGTGGCACCTCAGTGAATCCTTAGTTGTATTTATATAGTCCATATGATTCTTATTTTCGACAACGTTTGCACAATACCTGCCATCAGACTGCAAATAACCTCGAAACGGCTCGGTTAATTCATCTATTCCGGTTATTCTGCCGGAGAAATGAATATATTAATCAGATGGGCAGCCTGGATGCCGGGCAGATTCGCCGCCGCTTAAACGGGTATAGTTGTACTATAAGATGAAGAAGACTTACAACAAGGGAAAAGGGAGCTGATTCACGATGGGTAACGAATTCAATAAGACGGAAGCCGACTTTGCATATGAGCGCTATACCAAAATGGGCGGTGTCTCCCCGGAGCAGGATATCCCGCTGGAAGAATTGCGTCCGCTTGGCACGATTACTGAGCCAAGCCCCAGTGAGGAAACTGCAGGCGCCGGGAACCGCCCGCTGGAATCTGCACTGGCCAGTCATGACCCTGCTCACTTCACACCGATCGATTTCGACGGTGTAGTGGATGACGGCTCGGATCCGGCGCTGGAGAGCGATCCTATTCTGGCAGCCGATATCGGCCTGAATGTGCCGGACGCCGGGCTTGGACCGCGCGCAGACCGCCCCGCTCCCTCTTCCGCCACCCCCGGTCCGCAGCGGGATGAGCTGCTGGAGTCGGATGCTATATACACGGCCGGTGCAGCCGGATTAACCGGCAGCGTCATTGATTATGCGGATACGGAGGAAGAGGTGACCGAAGAAGCGGAGGAAGCCGCTCCGCTGGAGGATGTCCCGGATGCGGATGAGCTGGTTCCCGGAAGCAGCATTGACCCGGTCTCCCCCGACCCTGATGCCATGCCCGGAACCGATGTGCTGAACGGCTCGAACGGTGACGAGTAGACGCGGCTAAGCGGTCCTGCCGGGGCGTTCACCCAAGGTCCAGGTTCATATTGACTTTTGGAGACAATCGGCATACGATAGTTTCATTCGATTACGGCGATGGAGTTCGCCATAACCGCCCTTCGGGGCTAATGACTCCTACCAGTGGTTAACTACGCTGGTAGGAGTCTGTTTTGATTTCAGGGCAGTATTTATTTCGGGTAGGGGAGCGTTAGCCATAATGAAGAGGAAGTATGAACGGTGGGCAGCACTTGCGGCGCGCCAGAGCCAGCTTGCGCTCTGGAGTACATTCGTCAAATGGGTAATCCTGGGGGGACTGGTCGGGCTGCTGGCAGGAAGTGCCTCGGCCTTGTTCCTGGCCAGTCTGAACGCAGTCACCCAGGTAAGGCTGGAGCATGCCTGGCTTCTCTTCCTGCTTCCGGCGGGAGGCGCGCTCGTCAGCGGAATGTATATGCGCTACGGCAAGAGCAGCCTGAAGGGTAACAATCTGATCCTGGAGCAGATCCGCCAGGGCAATGAAGCGATTCCGCTGCGCATGGCCCCGCTGGTCCTTGGCGGGACGCTGATTACCCATCTCTTCGGCGGCTCGGCCGGACGTGAAGGCACGGCTGTGCAGATGGGCGGCAGTCTGGCCGACGCACTCGGACGCTGGCTCAGAATCGGTCCGCTGGACCGCCGAATCCTGCTGATGTGCGGCATCAGCAGCGGCTTCGGCTCCATCTTCGGCACTCCGCTGGCCGGAACGGTGTTCGGCCTGGAGGTCATCGCCATCGGGCTGATCAGCCATAAGGCGCTGCTGCCATGTTTTGCCGCCAGCTTCACCGGTGATCTGGTAGCCTCCCGCTTGTGGGGCGTTCACCATATCCATTATCAGGTGGATGTCTTCCCCGCTATGGATGCGCTGGTGCTGGTCAAGGTTATATTCGCCTCCATCCTCTTCGGCCTGTGCAGCCTGCTGTTCAGTGAGCTTACCCATTATCTGAAGCGGACCTTCACCGCCCTAATCCGTAATCCTATGCTCAAAAGCGCCGCCGGCGGGCTGATCATTATCGCCCTGGTCTACATAGCCGGTACCCGGGACTATCTGGGGCTGGGCCTTCCGCTGATCAGCAGCTCCTTAGAAGACGGCGTATCGCCCTTCGCCTTTCTGTGGAAGCTGATCTTCACCGCCTTCACCCTGGGGACCGGCTTCCAGGGCGGCGAAGTAACCCCGCTATTCGCGATTGGAGCTTCCTTGGGGAGCAGCCTGGCCGGAGTGCTTCATCTATATGGGCCTTTCCTGGCCTCACTTGGCTTCATCGCCGTCTTCTGCGGAGCAACCAATACACCGCTTGCCTGCTTCATAATGGGCATCGAGCTGTTCGGCTCCGGCGGAGCGGTCTATATGTTCATCGCCTGCATCATCAGTTATTTGTTCTCCGGGCACAGCGGGATCTACAGCTCCCAGCTTATCGGCATCTCCAAAAGCGCCTTGCTGCCGGTTCCCGAAGGAACAACGCTCGCTTCCGCCAAAGAGCAGCCCGCACCAAAGTAGCGGAATCCGGCAGGCCGCGGAAGCAGGCTTTGCCAGAAGCAGGACAAAGAAGGTATGATACAGAGGTGAATGCACCAGATTATTCAACAAGTGGAAACGGCTTTGCCGTCCTTTTAAAGGACGGTACCGTTTCAACGAGAAATAGAAGGATAATTTATCGTGTGCAACATATTAATTCTTATATTTGGACAAAAGGAGAGATTCTGAAGTGAAGTCTATCACAAGAAAACCCGTCATCCTGCTTGCGGTGATGTGCCTGATGCTCGTCATTCTGGCGGGCTGCGGCAATAAGCCAGTGAATAATAATGCCGCCGGTAATGGTAACAGCAGTACCGGAACAGGCAGTGAGGCTACAGCAGCACCGCAGGAGAGCGCCGCTGCTACAGAAGGCGTGCCTTCAGCCACAGCCAGCCATCCGGTGGTTACGATCGAGATGGATAACGGCGCTGTTATTAAGGCCGAGCTGTATCCCGAGGTTGCCCCCAATACGGTCAACAACTTCATTTCATTGATCCAGAAGGGCTTCTATGACGGAACCATCTTCCACCGGGTCATTCCGGGCTTCATGATTCAGGGCGGGGACCCGGATGGCACAGGAATGGGCGGACCGGACTACAGCATTGCCGGAGAATTCAATAACAACGGCTTTACCAATAATCTGTTGCATACAGAAGGTGTGCTGTCCATGGCGAGAGGACAGCACGATATGAATTCTGCCGGCTCCCAGTTCTTCATTATGGCCGCTGCTTACCCAAGCCTGGACGGCGATTACGCCTCCTTCGGTAAGGTTACCGAAGGACTCGAAGCGGTCCAGGCGATCGTCAGTCTGCCGCGTGGCAAGAATGACCGCCCGGATCAGCCGCCGGTAATGAAGAAGGTCACCGTTGATACCCTTGGGGTTACTTATCCCGAGCCACAAAAAGCACAATAAGCAGCCTACAGGCCGGTTGCACTGACTAGTAGAGCAGGCTTAATTGTATTTTGTACAACTAAAACGTCTGGTTTGCTCCCCAGTAGACGTTTAGCTGTATTTCGTACACTTAAAATCCCCACTTTCCCGAGTTTCCACCCGTTGGGGCAGATTTAGTTGTACAGATTACAGCTATAAGAGACAAGCCTTCTTTTTCGCTGTTTTTAAGTGTACATTCTGCAACTATCCCTGAATGTCTACTTGGAACTACACGCATAAAGCACTGCTTGGTTGAACTACATTAACTTCTATAGGTCTGATGCTCAACTAGTCTTGCTCCAAAATCCACACAAAAGAGCCATCCTCCATAACCGGAGAATGGCTCTTCTTCGCATCCTGCGTATACTCGAAGCATACAGCTTCTTATTGGAAGTGGGTGTGCTTCGTTCTCCACTGCTCCAGCTTAATAACCACCCAGAAGCCGTAGATCCCAATCGTAATCACCGTCAGCAGGAACCACTTGATCCATTGTCCGAACAGGCTGACGGCTGTACCGTCGAACCGCAGGCGCTGCCCTTCCACCACGGTATGCTCGACCTTCCAGCGGTAGAGCATGACCACAGACCAGGGATAGCAGATGCCGAAGGTACAGACCGTAACCAGCCAGCCAGCGAGGCACCACCCAATGTACTCAATAAGCTTCCCGTCAAAATAAGATTCCCTGCTTCCATAATTCATCGCTGCCGTATTCATGTGCAGTGCTCCCATGGGTCTCCGCCTTTCATTCATGCAAAATCATTCCTGGTTCTATTTTCCTTATTATCCATGGTGAGCACCACTACATTTCTCACAAATCTAACTGGCAGTCCCATTTTCATCTATTTTCATAAAAGTGCATGAAGCAGCAGACCCCGAACCTCACGCCTATTGTAAGCACATGCGGTGGAGTCTGCGAAGGGATCAGGCCCAGTATTGATCTGGCCGGTATTCGATTTCGGACTGCACGGCTATCGTTAAGCGCCCGGAGTCCGCATCATAGGTTACAGGCTGATCTCCAACGTAGTACCAATGCTTGATGACCGGCCCGTCCGCAGGCTCCTCGAAGCGGAATACATTAAGCTCCGCCTTCAGCTCCACCACCGCAGCGCCCTTATCTGCCGCCACATTCGTCAGGGTGATCAAGGTCAGCCCGCCCTGCTCATCGAAGGTGTACCCGACTCCCTCCATGCTGTTCACAAGCATGCGTCCGGTTACGGAATGCTTCACGAGCACTCTCTCCTGTTCTGCCATTCAAGCTCCTCCTTCATGTCGGTATCCCGCCGCGCATTACGGCAGATCAATCACCATGACCAGTATATTCTCATCAGCCTTCAGCTCCAGCTGCGCTATGTCCTCGATTCTTGCCGAATCACCCGGCTTCAGCACATCATCCCCGTTCAGGGTAAGCTGCCCTTCAACCAGATATACAAAGCTGCGCCGCCCCGGCTCCTGCCGGAAATTCAGTTGCCCTCCCGCCTCGGCCTTCCCGAGATAAATGGTCATGTCCTGGGCTATATCGACAATCTCGTCAGAGGCTTCGGAGGCTACTACCGGAAGCAGCCTTCCTTCAAGCTTGGCCGGATCGAAGCGTCCGGTTGCATAAGAGGGAGCCGTCCCCCGGGCCTTGGGCATGAACCATAGCTGAAGCAGGCGGACCGGCTCACTGTCCGAAGGGTTATGCTCCGTATGAATCGCGCCGGTCCCTGCCGACATCCGCTGGATGCCGCCGAAGGACGTCTGCGCGACATTGCCGAGGTTGTCCTCATGACGAAGCACGCCGGACAGCACAATCGAGACAATCTCCATGTCACTGTGCGGATGGGCGCCGAAGCCTTTTCCCGGAGCGATCGTATCATCGTTACAGACACGCATCGGCCCAAAGGCCGTATTGTCCGGATCATAGAAATCCCCGAAGGAGAAGACATGACTGCCCTTCAGCCAGCCGTGATCGAACTGGTGCGCAGACGCAGCAGGATAGATTTTAATCAATGAAATCGCCTCCTGTGGTTATTATGAAGTGGTCGATATCTGCAGTTCAGAAACGATGAACCATTTCTTGGACGCAGCATCCTTGAAATACACCTGGATCATATAGTTCCCCTTGTCGGTAACCTTATAATTATACGCTGCCGATTTGAACCAGAAGCTGTCCTTCTTCTCTGTAATCGGCTGGTTATCTACAACATCCGTCTTGCCTGCCGGGTCTGTAATGGTGATTTTCAGATCGGAGATATCTGTTTTGAGATCATCCACCTGCACCAGGGCAGAGAAGGTATTGCTGGTGTCCATTCTGACTTTGCCGAAAATCTTGCCCGACTCATCCAGCAGCACCGTATTCACATTAGGCTTGTAGATCTTGACCGTCCCTGCTGAGTCGTCCACCGATACGATCGCCTGCATATTCTCGGAAAGCTGTTCCACAGGCACATAGACCCCGCCATCCGAGGATAGCGCAGACTGCTTAAGCAGCATATTATTCACATAGAATGAGAGATCTGTTTTGCCGGCAGCAGCATACAGCAGGCCTCCTCCCGAGACCATCATCAGGCACATTGTTGAAATCGCCAGCTTGCGCATCTTCCCCATTATTCCCGTCCCCCTCTATAATGTCCTATGCTGTTTATACCCTTCAGGCGGCAAGGAGTTGCTGTGAATTGTAAAATAAAACCGGCTGTACTTTTTTCCTGAGGAAAAGGCACAGCCGGTCACGGGACAACCTTATTGCTCCGGGCACACCCGGAAGCAGCATTTACAGCTTGGCGATCGTCTCGGTAAGAACCGGTACAATCTGAGATTTACGGGACACTACACCCTTCAGCACAGCCTTGTTATCATCCAGCTTCACATTGTAAGCCTGCTCCACAGCGCCGGCTACGCGGCCCAGGGCAAGACCCACGGAATCGTTGTTCAGGATATCGGTAACCACGAACAGGAACAGATCCAGTCCCTTGTCGTCAATAATCGCGGTAAGCGCCGCTTCCAGCTCAGGCTGCTTGGACAGGACATCATTCACATCCACAGCGTTAACCTGGGCAATCTCCACCTTATATTCACCCATTTTGAATTCCTTGGCATCCAGAGAGATCAGTTGGGCAATGCTCTTGTCGCTCAGGTCTGCACCGGCTTTGAGCATGTCCAGGCCATAGCTCTCGGCATCCACTCCGGCAATGACGGCCAGTTCACGCGCAGCAGCCACATCCTGCTCCGTGCAGGTCGGCGATTTGAACAGCAAGGAATCGGAAATGATAGCGGACAGCATCAGACCGGCGATGTTCTTGGGAATGGCCACGCCATTCTCTTTGTACAGCTTGTTCAGAATGGTAGCCGTACAGCCGACTGGCTCAGCCCGGTAATACAGCGGATAGGCGGTCTCGAAGTTCGCAATCCGGTGATGATCAATAACCTCAACCACACGGACCTGATCGATATCATTCGCACTTTGCTGGCGTTCATTATGGTCAACCAGAATCACTTGTTCAGCTTCTGCAGCAACGTTCTCCACCAGACGCGGTGCTTGTACCCCGAAGTGGTCGAGGGCGAACTGAGTCTCTCCGCTGATGTCTCCAAGCCGGACCGGCTCAGCATCCCAGCCCAGTTCCTTCTTCAGTGCCGCATAAGCAATGGCCGAGCAGATCGTATCTGTATCCGGGTTTTTGTGACCAAAGATCAAAGTTTTTGTCATTTCCAATCTCCTTACTATGTTTTTGTGAGAATAATATACCATACATTGATAGAAACCTGCCAGAGACCCGTAAATATCCGGCCTGGGTTAACTCTTGGTATGCTCCTGCACTGCCTCTACAGGTTGACCCCGCTTCGTCTTCGGCAGCGCCTCAGGCGCATTCTCCCCGTATAAAGGCTCGTTATCCGAGAACAGATCCGGGTTCTCTCTGAGCATATCACTCAAGATACGCGTAGTCTCTACAGTGCCGCAGAGCATAACCGCCGCATAGCCGAAGCTGCCCCTGCGCAGCGCCCCGCCGTCCTCCAGCACGGATTCCACCTTCCAGAAATGCTGCGACCAGGACAGTCCGCAGTGTCTGCGCGAAGGCACCGCGATCTCCCTGCCTTCAGGCGTCACGGTACAGAGCACCTCATGCCCGTCCGTCATCCGGCCGGGAATATCCACCCACTCTTCAATGCCGTGAATGAATGTATTTCTCCGCAGATCCACACCAAGCAGCATAATCTCCGCTTCCCGGTCCAGCAGCTTGCCATAGACCGAACCGCGTGCACAGGGCGTATCCCAGCGCTCATCTCCGGCCGTGAACACCGCCGCATCCCTGCCTAGCGCCGCCACCGAATGCGTAGGGTGCCAGGAACGGATCACGCCCGGCCGCTTGCGGAACAGCTCCGGCAGAATGCCCACGCAGGCAGGAGACTCCAGCACAGAGAAGCGCGGATTCTGCCCGTCGATATAAGACCAGGTATGCGTGGGCAGGACCAGCAGCCCCTCCTTCATATATTCAGAGAGAACATCCAGTACGGTATCCGCTCCCCCTTCCACTTCACCGATGCTTTTGAGCGAGGAATGGACCAGCAGTGTCCCCTGCGGATCGATCCCCATCCTCTCCAGCTGCTTCATCAGACTTGATCTGGTGTGCATGATTAACCCCGCTTTCCTGAATAATAAATACCGCCCATGAAATACACCTTGCAAAATTACTCATTTACTATTAAAATTATAGTAACTTAATATCAATAAGTAATTTTACAGATTTTTTATATATCGTGCTAAGCGAACCAACCAAATATTTCAGGAGGTATTCCCATGAGTTTAACATTAAAAGGGCTTCACCATGTATCTGCCATTACCGCCAAAGCGCCTGAGAACTACAAATTCTATACAGAAGTGCTCGGACTCCGCTTAATCAAGAAGACCGTCAACCAGGATGACGTATCTGTATATCACCTGTTCTACGGGGATGAGACCGGGAATCCCGGCACGGAGCTTACCTTCTTCGAGCTGCCTAACGCAGGGCGTAACCGCGACGGCAACAACAGCATCTCCGCACTCTCCCTGCGTGTTCCCGGGGATGATGCCCTGCTCTTCTGGACACAGCGCTTCACCGTGTTCGGTGTAGAGCATGAAGAAATCACCGAACGCGGCGGCCGCAAAACGCTGGCCTTCACCGACCATGAGGGCCAGCGCCTCATCCTCGTCTCGGATGAGCATAACGAGGGCATGCCCGGCGGCAAGCCGTGGGCCAAGAGCCCGGTTCCTGCCGAGTATGCCATTGTCGGGCTGGGACCGGCACATCTGACCGTCGAGACCGCTGAGCATACGGCACTGATTCTGGAGGACCTGCTCGGCTTCCGCCGCGCAGGCAGTTATCCTTCTCCGGTAGCGGGCCAGCCGGATATCCTCGTGTTCGAGACCGGTGAAGGCGGCTCCGGTACGGAGATCCATCTGGAGGAACGCAGCGATCTCCCGCAGGAGCGCCTGGGACGGGGCGGCGTGCATCATGTAGCCTTCCGTGTCGATAACGAAGAGGAGCTGAAGCAGTGGATTGAACGCATCCGCAGCGTACAGCTCCCGAACTCAGGCTTTGTGGACCGCTTCTACTTCCGCTCCCTGTACTTCCGCGAGCCGAACGGTATTCTGTTCGAGCTGGCAACGGACGGACCAGGCTTCGCCACAGATGAGGAAGTCGAGCATCTGGGCGAGGCGCTGGCCCTGCCGCCGTTCCTGGAATCAAAGCGCGAACAGATTGAGGCCCACCTGAAGCCGCTGGACACCCGCCCGCAGGTCTAACGTTATTGACTTAGTGAATTAGTTCAGATGAATTGCACATGAAGAAACTCCAGCTGACTTACAAGCCGGAGTTTCTTTTTAGGTTGGCCAAGCTTGCATAGCAGCTTAACTTACTGGTTCAGATCAGCTCTCCGACCAGGTGATCGTGAACAGATTGAAGCCGGGGCGGGCCGTGGAGGCTTTGCCTGTAATGGATACAGGACTTGTCCCGCCGAGTCTGCCCGAAATTTTTACATTGCTGGCGGATACCGACTCCGAGGCATTATCCAGATTTTTAATCCGCGCATATTCACTGTACACGAAGCCCATGATCTCCAGTGTCTCCTGCGTGGAATACGTGAACGCCACCTTCTTCTGGCCGTTAGCATCCGTATCCAGAGTGATCGCAATCAGGGCGTCCTGGGGAATCGGAAAATCCTTAGGCAGATTAACCGGTCTGGCCGTTCCCTCCACTACAGGAGCAGGAGTTGTATTCCCACCGCCGGTAGAGGTTCCCGGTGCAGTAGTCGGAGCAGGAATATTTGCGCTGCCTTCTCCAATTCTCACTTTATAGTTGACCGAGTCATAATTGATAGGCACCTTCAGCACCGTGGCGATCGATTGGACCGGCAGGTAGGTGAGACCTTCATAGGTAATTGGAGTCAGGGTTTTGCCATTGCCATCCTTCATCCAAAAAGGATTACCATCCACCACAATACCCAGGCTATGGTTCAGATAAGCCTTAATCTGCTGCAGCTTGGTGCCCGCATACACTCCTGCCGAGCCTGTTACCGTCATACCGGTGACCACCGCGGCAATCAGCCATTTTTTTCTCATAATATCCTCTCCCGTATGTTGTTGTTAAAAAAGTAGAAACTTTGCGTCCCTATATATTTAACACGGAAGCGAAACTTTCAACCTGCCTGCCGCCGTTTATTCCGCTTACGCGCGGTTCACGATCTCCACCAGCTCGTCCAGACTGCGGATTTCATAGGTAGGAAGGATCTCAGGATCACCGGACTTGCCCAGCGGATTGAACCAGCATGTATCGATGCCATAGTTGTTCCCGCCCCGGATATCCGAGGTCAGGGAGTCTCCGACGATTAGCACCTTGCGTCTATCGGACAGCTTAAGCTTAGCAAAAGCATAATCAAAAATCCCCGTCTCCGGCTTCTGGTAGCCCGTCTCCTCCGATACAATCACCGCCTCGAATACCTCGCTGAGCGGGGAACCCTTAATCCGGGCATGCTGCACATCGCTGATTCCGTTCGTAATCACTGCCAGCCGGCAACCGGTAAGCTCACCGCAGAGCTCGGCAGCCCCCTGAATCAGGAAGGTACCCTCCCCGAGAAAGCGCAGGTACGCTTCACTGAATTCCTCCGGCTTGAACGTGAGCTTACGGGCAGCAAACAGGCGGTTGAACCGTTCCACCCGCAGGGCGGCAGAGGTGATTAAGCCTTGCTCGAAATCCTTCCATAAGGCATGGTTAATCTCCTGGTAGCTGGCCGCATACTCCTGCGCGCCTGTCGGCAGCCCGAAGTGGGCAAAGGCATGGCTCAAGGCGTGGCTCTCGGCCATTCCATAATCGAACAGTGTATCATCAGCATCAAATAGGATACATTCGTATTTCATCTTTTCCTCCATCTCGCTTATGTAGTTCGACAACATACATCCTTCTGCGATATAATTTGGGATAGGCCTTAAAAAAATCAACGGGGTGATTGTCATTTTATACGGTTTAGCTTTTCTCGTGTCATTTTTTATCGTTTATCTGCTGATTCCTCCTCTGGGCAGGCTCGCTTTCCGGCTGGATTTCGTGGACAGGCCGAGGGAAGATGTTGAACGCAAAATCCATAGGGAACCCATCCCGCTAACGGCAAGCTACGCCATATTCGTAGGTTTTTTCATTACATATCTGCTCTTCGCACGTGAATTCACCCTGGAGACGCTCGCCCTGTTCATTGGCGGTGTGCTTCTGCTGACTATAGGAACCATCGATGACTGGTACAAAACCAAAGGCAAGGATTTCCCGGCCCTGCCCAAATTCATCGTACAGATTGCCGCCGCCGTTCTGGTGTTCTTTTCCGGCAATGCGTTTACCGGCTTCATTAATCCGTTCTCAGGTGATTATATCTCACTGCCGTTCATTTTGCAGTTCCTGCTGACGATCATCTGGATCTTCGGCGTGACTACGGTCATTAATTTCTCGGACGGTATGGACGGTCTGGCCGGCGGACTTACCGCGATCTCGGCAGTAACCCTGTTCGTAGTCGCACTCACGATGGGCCAATCTACTTCTGCCTACATGGCAATTTCGCTGATAGGGGTTACGCTGGCATACTTGCGCTTCAACAAGGCTCCGGCCAAAATCTTCATGGGCGATGCCGGCGCCACCTTCCTCGGCTTCATTCTGGCGGTGATTGCGCTGGACGGCGCCTTCAAGCAGGCAACGGTGTTGTCGCTGTTCATTCCGATTCTCGCGCTGGGCGTACCGATCTTCGACAATATTTTTGTCGTCATCCGGCGCTTCCTGAAGGGACAAGCCATCTATCAGGCGGACGCCACTCAGGTTCATTACCGTCTGCTTAAGGCTGGTCTGAACCAGAGACAAGTGGTCGGCGTGCTTTATCTGGCCAGCATTTGCCTCTCCCTGTCGTCCATTATCCTGCTATTGATCCAGACGTAGGTAGGCCGCAATTACAAGTGGAAACGGCATTGCCGTCCTTTTACAGGACGGTACCGTTTCAGCGAGAAAGATAAGGATAATTTTAGCGCGAAGCCTATAAATACTTATCTTTTGAAAAGGGCTGTTCCCAAAAGTCATGAAATGGCTGATTGGGGCAGCCTTTTTAGTTTTGGGTGGAGGCTGCGTGAACGGACCGTTGTTCCAATCGCTGTTGTCTCCAGATTTTATTTATTTCCCTAATCGGTAAAAATCCGGAGACAAAGGCGAACGCTATCGCTTTTCCGCGGGTCGTTCCGTTCTCTCCGCTGTTTAAGCGGGACACGAAATAAAAACCACAAACCAGGCCCTACAAAGCCTGTCTCCCTCGCGCCAGTGCATTGTATTCGGTTTTCGGCATACATTGGGCTCGCACACCCCCATCCGTCGCAATTGTGTTCGGTTTTTCGCCTATATTTGGTCCACGTGTCTCCGTACTGCCCAATGTGGTCGGTTTTTCGCCTATATCTGGTCCACGCGCCTCCGTACTGCCCAATGTGGTCGGTTTTTCGCCTATATCTGGTCCACGCGCCTCCGTACTGCCCAATGTGGTCGGTTTTCGGCATGCATTGGGCTCGCACACCCCCATCCGTCCCTATTGTGTTCGGTTTTTAACATACATCGAGCCCACGTACCCATATGCCGGGTTTTTCCGGCCTTAAGGCTCCTGCTCCTCCGTAAAGTCACGCAGCTGCGAGTAGATTCCGATGATCTCTGGCATCGGCATGCGGACCAGGCCGCTGGAGGAAGGGGCGACGAACTCGCGGACTCCGTCCACCACCGGAGCAATGCCTTCCTGGAAGCCCCAGGAGGCTGTAGTTCTGCGGCTGAATTCTGTGTACACGCCCTTGCCGACAAAGCAGGCAATCTCCGGGCGGTATTCCTCCAGCTTGGCCCGCAGGAGCTCACGGCCCCTGGCGTACTCCTCCCGGGTGATATCTTCAGCGCCTACGGTGGGGCGGGCAACGATGTTGGTGAAACCGTATCCCAGCTTCAGCAGCTCCCCGTCCTGGGAGGCCTCGTATAGCCGCGGCGTCAGCCCGGACTTATGCAGTATGCGCCAGAAGTTATTACGCGGATTGGCATAATGATGACCCAGCTCGCCGGAGCGGATGCTGGGGTTGAACCCGATGAAGACAATCTGGAGTCCGTGATCCAGATGATCCCGTACCTCTTCCATAAGGCTTCCCTCCTTAGCTGTCGTAGCTGGCAGGTCCATTTGAACCCTTACTTGCTATAATATAAGCATAACCCAAGCAGGCAGGTTAAGACACTCAGACGCTCTTGCTACCGCTATCCGAATAATAGATTTTGCAACGGAAGCAGTTGTAACCTCTTCTGCCGTCATGGATGCGGCAGAGCAAAGCCCCCGCACAGGAAATATTTCCGTGAGCGGGGGCCTTAAATCTGACTAGGATTAACATAGTATGACAATGACCTAAGGAAGAAGGGCCTTAAGCGCCGGTGCCACATCTTGCTCCTTCAGCGAAATGTAGTTCACCGTCCCTTCCTTATACTCGATCTTCACTACATATCTGCCCTCTTCGCGGGTGAAATCGCGCCGGTGCTCCAGAATACTATCAATCAGAGTCTTATCTGTAACCACCACTGACCGCTTCTCGCTGCGGGCTAACTCCATATGGGCGTCGGGATTGTACATCAAACCCTGAGGGATTGCACTCTGGTGTATATCCCTGAACATCTCTGCGGACAAAACATCTGCTACGGTAAGCTTGATTTTACTGGCATAGCCCTTCTGTTCCAGCCAAGCGGTCATCTCCTTGAAGGAAGGAAGCCATTCATACGTATAGAATAGCTGATAATCGGTCGAATCCGGTTTGTAGACCAAATTGATGGATGCTCTCGCCCGTTGATCAGAGACCTCATCTTCATAGGACATATTAAGAATTTCCCGTTTCAGAATTTCGTTGAACTCCTGTACATCCTGCGGGTCAGAAATACTTATGACCTTGTTCAAATTGCTTAGCCTGAAGCTCTCTACGTTCTCGTCCATCCGGGACAGAAGATACCGGTCACGTTTGTATTCCGCATGCTCCATGACCGCCTTCAGCTCCGGCTCAAAGCCCGCTGCCGGAATAATGTAGGTCCGCATCAGCTTCCGCCCGCTCTCCAGCCGGTAAGCAAACGTGAAACGCTTGCTCTCGCGATAATCATACCGACGGGTATTATGCTGCTGGTCCGGCTTCGAAGCTACGACAGCATGATGCAAGGCGGTTACAGCCTCGATGTATTTCCGGTCTGCGGAGAATATCTCATCCTCCCGTTCTTCCCGGGTAGTGATTCCTTGTGGATTCCGGGTTAATTCCCCGTAATTCCCTCCGGCAAATACTTCGGTTACTTTATCATTTCGCGGAACCCGGTTCTCATAACCCGTTAATTCGGACACGGGAACATAGAGCAGCAGGCCCAGCAGTACACCGTACACCACGAATTCCAGCGGCATTCTGCGGTTCAGAATATGCCAGGTTTTGCGGAGAATCATTTCAACTACGATATAGCCGATCACCCCTCCGGCAATGGCGCTGCCGATAATCCAGCCGGGCTGCTGCCTGATGCTGCCGAAGTAGCTGCTCGCCAGCAGCATGCTGCAGAGCATTACACCGCCTTTGAATAGCGGATTGAAGTAGGTGAAGGCCATCGCCTGAGTGGCTTTTTCGCTGTGGCGCTTACGGTACAGCACGAATGACAATACCATGAACACAGCAGACAAGAGGATATAGCTCCATATCTCTTTATTACTAAGAGGCTCATAGGAGATATTCATAATACGCAGTAACGGCGCCCAGTTTATCAGGGTCCCCCACAAGCTTGACCCTTCCGGATACCCGTACAGATATCTGTTCAAGTGCATGTCGGTAAATTGCAGCAGTGCTGCCGGAAGAATTAACAGAATGAAGACCACTATTCCCTGCAGAATGGTCTGTCCTGTGCAAATACCTACAAAGATAGTAAAGACATACAGAAACAGCGTCAGCACACTGATAACCAGGCACCACTCCCAGACATCCGCGCCTTGATAGATATACATATTGCCGTCTAGCGGGCGGACGATAGCTGTAACCGCAGCCGTAAGCCAGACCGGCACAAGCAGCAGGATCAATCCGCTTACCGTATGGGAAGCCAGCAGGTGCGAGCGGCGCAGCGGGAGGCTGTGCCACAGATCCGAAGGCATTTTGGACTGCAGATAACGGAACAGGAACAATCCGGCCACAACCGGAAAAGCGATAAGGAACGGTGCGATATCGGCACCACGGATATTGAACAGATTGTCTACTGTATTTGGCTCCGCAAGCGGATTGCTCTCCATGAACATCTCCAGCGGAAGCACAATCAACAGGACCAATGTATATAAAATTCCAATCCAGCCATGCTGGCGCAGGTTCTGGCGGATAATGCTGCTGTTAAAGAATAATCGGCTGCGCGTCATAACCGGCATCCCCCATTTCATAAATAAAGATTTCCTCCAGCGTCAGCGGCAGCAGATCAAATACATAAGGCTCGTAGACATGAAAAGCCTGGCTGATCCGCTCCCGGTCCCCTTTTACAATATACAGGCTGACGCTTCCCCGCTGCTCCTGATGGAGAATCTGCAGCTTGGATTCCAGCGCCGCCGCATGACGCACGTCACGGAAAGCGACCTGAATCTTGTGTGTGTCGGCCTTCAGATCATCCAGATCCTTCTCCACGAGCATCCGGCCCTCATGCATAATGCCGACATGGTCGCATAAATCCTCAATCTCCCGCAGGTTATGCGAGGAGATCAGCACCGTCAGCTCCCGCTCGGCGACCTCCTGGAACAGGAGATTCTTGATCTGCCGGCGCATCACCGGGTCCAGCCCGTCGATGGGCTCGTCCATGATCAGCACATCCGGCTTGCAGCTGAGGGCCAGCCAGACAGCAGCCTGGCGTTGCATCCCCTTGGAGAAACGGCTGAGCTTGCGCCGGGTGTCGAGCCGGAACATCGCCCCAAGCTCCTCGTACCTCTTCTGGCTCCAGCCCGGATATATAGATCGGTAGAATGCCGCCATACTCTTAATGGTTGCCTGCGCGAAGAAATACGGACTATCCGGCATAAAGATCATTCTGCGCTTCACCTCCGGCGACTCATACACCGGCTGCCCGGCGAGCTTGACACTCCCCGCCTCAGGACGATAAATACCGGCGAGCGTCTTCAGCAGCGTTGTTTTGCCCGCCCCATTCGATCCCAGCAATCCGTAAATAGCGCCCTTATGTACAGTCAGCGAGATGTTATCAACAGCCCTTTCCTCCTGAAAAATCTTGCTGACTCCGCGAATCTCAATCATGGCTGTTCTCCTCTCTTCTCTTATCCAGCGCCTGGCGGTACAGCGCACTCATTTCACTTTCCGTAAAACCAAGGTATACCGCCTCTGCCATCAGACGCAGCAGCTCTTCCTTCAGCTCCGCCCGTTTGCTCTCATTCTGCCCCTGCTGCAGTGGGGCCACGAAATTACCTTTGCCCTGCTGTGAATAGATGTACCCTTCCCGCTCCAGCTCCCTGTAAGCCTTCTGGATCGTATTCGGGTTCACTGTGAGCTGCGAGGATAAAGTCCTCACCGAGGGCAGCTGTTCATCCGCCCGCAGAATACCATGCATAATCATCTCTTTGACCTTGTCGGTGAGCTGCTCATAGATCGGCTTGCGGCTGCGAACATCCAGTTCGAACATGACAGTCCTCCTTTCTTCGGATCTATGATCCGGCTGTTCAACTGTGCTAACTGTACTACTATTATTAATACAGTTGAGGATTAATGTCAATCATTAACTTTTACTTTGTCTATAAAAGACGCACTTAAGATTAGAATTCAAAGCCTGGTCGTCGCTGCGGTGAACATTTGGACTTCCGGCCGCTGTTGTATTTCGATTTCTTGATCGAACCGCTCTTCGCGGTAGAAATCCAACTAAGCCTATGCTTCCGATGCGAGCTTTCCTGTGGAAAGCTTTCAGGCGGACGCTACCGCTCCTCCAGTTCCAAATTTCCCCTCCGCTTCTTTTTGCTTTTTGTTATTCTTTAGTGTGTCTTATAGAGTTTCAGCATGTCACGCAAATAACCCCCACCTGCCTGTTGGACAGTTGGGGGTTATGATTGCTTAGTGGGACTATTCTATTGAACATGGACACTGCTGCTCCGCCGCTGTCTGCGTTCATTGCTGAACAGGGCAGCACCTATACCCGGGAGCAGCAGGTAGCCGGCGAACTTATAGGTCTGACTGAACGCATCCACAGCCGCCTGCTGCTGTCTTATTACCCCGGCCCCCGCCTCTGTGCCTGCGGAATTCGCCGCGCTCAGCTCCCGGGTTGTATTGTGCTGGAGCACAGTGACGATGATGGCCACACCGAGCACACTCCCCAGCGCCTTCGCCATATTCGTCACCCCCGAGGCGATGCCGACCTTGTCTTCAGGAACAACCCGGATCGCCGATGACATCACAGGAGCCATTGAGAGCCCCACGCCGAAGCCGGTCAGTGCAAGCCGTAGCATCACCGCACCCAGCGTAGAATCAGCCTCAAGCCCGCTCATGGAATAGGTAGCAGCGCCAATCATCACCATTCCCGCTGCGGCGAACAGACTGCTGCCATATTTCGCAGACAGCGGCCCGGATACAGCCGAGCTGGCGATGGAGCCTAAGGCCATGGTTGAGAGGACAAGCCCTGCCTTCAGCTCCGATACCCCCATCACCCGGGTCAGGTAAAAGGAGGTCAACAGCGAAATATTCATCAGCGCCGCCCCCAGCACGATCATCGATACCGAGTTACTGTTGAAGGCTCTGATCTTCAGCAGGGACAGAGGCAGCATCGGTTCTTTCCCCTTATACTGCGTAAGAAAAAAGATCACCAGAAAGAGCAGCCCCACAGCCGTCAGACCCAGGAACGGGCGCGAGCTCCAGCCGTAATCCTGCACTTTAATCAGAGCATATGTAATGCAGAACATCCCTCCCGTTATCCCCAGGATTCCGCCGTAATCTATGGACCGCCCTGCTGAATCATCCCGTGATTCCTGAATGAATATAGCGGTCAGCCCTATGCTCAGCAGCCCAAGCGGTACGTTCACAAAAAAAATCCACTCCCAGCTCAGCTTCTGTGTCAATATTCCGCCAAGCGCCGGACCGCTTGCAGCAGCCACTCCCGAGACGGCCCCCCATATGCCTACAATCAGTCCGTGCATTTCTTTGGGAAAGGTGGTGGTGCTTAGCGGAATCGTAACCGGCACAATAACGGCACCCGCCAAGCCTTGAATAACCCTGAACAGAATCAGCATGCCAAGGGAAGTGGAGAGTCCAGCCAGCAGGGAACTCAGTGTGAACAGCCCCACGCCAACGAGAAACACCTTCTTCCGTCCGAATTGGTCGGCCAGACGCGAGGCAGTCAGGATGAACACGGCAAATGCCAGGTTATAGCCGTTCATCACCCAGGATACCTGCGACACACTTCCCCCGAACTGGCGGGTCATCTCCGGCAGGGCAATATTAATAATGGTCGTATCCAGCAGCGCCATGAAAAAGCCCAGCACAATCGCCGTGAAGGATAAAGCTCTGCGCATTCCAATCCCCATCTTGATCATCTCCTGAAATATGAAATAAAGTTCATATTTTAGATTATATGAACCAAAGTTCATATTTGTCAATTAAAAAAATGAACTTTGGTTCAACTTTTATTGACAGCACAAAACCGCTCCACTACAATCTTTACTATGAGGGGGATCTTACGATATGGGTGAAACAGAGGACAAAATTAGAACTCCGCAACAGGAGCGCAGTATACGAACCAAGGAAGCCATTATCCGGGCCGCGATGAAGCTATTCTCGGACAAGGGCTTCTATCAGACGAATACCAAGGAGATTGCAGCCGCCGCCGGGGTCTCGACCGGGAGCTTCTACTCCTATTTCGTGGATAAAAGAGCCGTATTCATTGAGGTGCTCCACATGTACGGGGATGAGCTGCTCGCCAGAATCGATGATTCAATGTCAGAAATTAATTTCAATACGATTGAACGTACGGACCTGATCCTGCATCTGATAGACACGCTTCTGCTCTCGCATAAGGCTTTTATCGGATACCATAAGGATCTAAGCATTATGTATCACAGCGATGAGGCCATCAAACAGTTGATGGATGCCCAGTACGAGACCGGCCGACTCAAAACGCTTACCTATCTCCAGATGGGGCAAGACGAGCTGAAGACCGGGGATACGGAGGCAGCTTCGATCATTGTGTTTGAGTCTGTGAGCGCTATTGTCGACTTCATCTCCTTCTCCCCCCAGCGGATCACCGTGGACCGGCTGAAGTCAGAGCTGGTTCATATGCTGGTGCAATATCTGTACAAGTAGACAGAACCAGTGATTTCTCTATACCTCTGCACGCCAAATAACCCCACAACATATAGATTCTCGCCAAAAAAAAGAGCAAGCCCGCAGGTTACCCTGCAGCTTGCTCTTCTCTATTAACCCTTACGGATCAGCGTTTATCCTTCCAGAAATTGAGCGGCTCCATATCCTTCGTAATGAGCTTGAAGGTATAACCATCCTTCTTCAGCTTCTCCAGAATACGCGGCAGCACCTTGAGTGTAGCCTTCTGGTCATGCATCAGAATGACCGGATTGGTCTTGGACGCCTTCAGCTTGTTCACCTGATCCATCACGGTGTTATAGATTCTGTCGCTGTTCTGTTTGTATTTCCAGTCATAGGAATCCACGTTCCAGTCCCAGAGATGATATCCCTGCGTCAGGACTTTATCGCGGAAGGACTTGGTGAAATACGGCTTGCTTCCGTATGGCGTACGGATCAAGGTGGTGCTGGTTCCCGTCAGCTTCTTCAGTGTCGCATTGGCCCCCGACATCTCGGCAAGCGCCGCTGCCGGCGAAGCATAGAACTTCTCCTGGCGGTGGGTCACGCCATGCAGCGCTAAGCCATGGCCTTCTTTCGCAGTCCGCTTCACCTGGGCGGGATGCTGATTCATGTTGTTCCCCAGCATGAAGAAGGTTGCCTGTACGTCATATTTACGGAGGATGTCCAGCAGGTCGCCAGTCGTGGCTGACGGGCCATCGTCGAAGGTCAGGTATACGGTCCGGCCCGGCTTGCCCGGCTCAGTTGGTGTAACCGGAGTCGCTGGATTCGTTGGAGCTACCGGAGCCTCCGGCTTCAGCTCGGCAGCATATTTATCGGTGAAGGCTGCATCGGTAAGCTGCGCCGAGCCGTCCTTCACACGAAGTAAATATTTATCTCCCGCATAGGAAATGCTATACCCGAGGTAACCGCTGAGCTTCAGCGGAGCCATGAGTTTGCCGTCCTGTACGAAAGTGCTCATAGGCACGGCAGTCCCATCCTTCAGTACCGCACCTCCGTCCTTGCTCAGCAGGGTAAGCGAACCTGTCCCGCCAGATACGTGAATCCCGTCCGTCAGGCCGGTAAGGGTCCATTTCAGCTCATCCGCAAGCGCGCGCAGCGGTACATAATAGGTGCCTTTTACGGATACAGCTTCAACCTTGCTTAATTTATCGTTGACTCCGAGTTTAAGAATAGTGCTATCACCTTTAGCGTTAGCCGGGACCTGCACAAGCCCCATAATTAGGAATAAAGACATGAATAAGAGCAGAATTTTCTTGATGCGCACAGCAGCAGTCTCCAATCTATGTATATTTGTCTATCACTTTATCATATATACTTTCAACGTAATTTGAGAGATTGTAACCGCAAGCTAAGAAATTGTTACTCTTATGCAATGATAAATGAGGGTTCGCCATTATTTTCAGAAAGCACGCAATTCTCGTCGAATGCTGTCACAGCAGGCGTTACACGGTTAAATCAGCGGTTTTTGGCACAGAATAATTGTGACAAATTTAATAACAATATCGGAATTTTGAACAAAAATTGAACAACCTTAAAATTAGCTAAAGTGCGCCACTACAGTGATCTTTATCATACCCTTAGGGAGTTGTAACAATTTGATCACACATATTTAACTTGTTCGCCATTTTTAAGGTCTATTTTATATAATTATACAAAATATGTATTTTGCATTATGGGTAAGTAGTTCTTACTATAGATACAGATCAATGTACTTCCGTTAATGAACGGCGAATGAAAAGTAGTATTGAAGGAAGGAGTTCTATATGAAAAAAAAGGGACCGTTATACGCTCTGTTTCTAAGCCTGATCCTTCTCCTGCCGGGATGCAGCTCGATCGCTGTTCTGAACCCGAAGGGGCCGTCTGCCAGAACGTTATCTGACACCATTATTCTCTCAATTATTGTAATGCTTGGTGTTCTGGCAGTTGTCTACATCCTATACATCTTTGTATTGGTGAAATACCGTGCGAAGAAGAGTAATGAGGGGTACATTCCAAAGCACGAGGAAGGCAATGTAGTCCTTGAGGCGATCTGGATTATTATCCCGATCATTATCGTAGCCTTCCTGTCTGTTGTAACCGTCAAGACGACAAACGAAGTGGAGAATGTGGCTGCGGATTATAAAGATCAGACTCCGCTGGTCATCTATGCGTCCTCCTCCAACTGGAAATGGCATTTCAGTTATCCGGAAGAAGGCATTGAAACAGTTAACTACGTGAATATGCCGGTACACCGTGCAGTTGAATTCAGAATGTACTCATTCGGCACCATTACCAGTCTTTGGATTCCACAGCTTGCCGGTCAAAAGTACGCCATGAGCGACATGCTGACAACGCTTCATCTCTCCGCTGATACGGAAGGCTCTTATATCGGAAAGAATGCTAACTTCAGCGGTAAAGGCTTCGCCCACATGGAATTCGAAGCACTTGTTCTGAGTAACAAAGGTTACGAGGATTGGGTGAAGGAAGTGAAGGAAACTGCACCTAAGCTGACTGAGGAAGAATTCAAAGGCCTGCTGGCCACGGATTACCTCGGACGCAAAACGTATTCCTCCACCCATCTGGAGTTCAGCCCTCCTCCGGGAAATCACGGAGATCATATGAGCGGCGGCGGCAAGGAGATGGATATGGACAACGGCAATCCGGAGCATCAGGATAACAAGGAAATTCATCCGTCTCCCGAGCCGTCCAGCGGAACGGAATTCGACAGCAAGCCTGATCCGGAAGTCGATCAGCCGCTGCCAAGCTCCCCTGTGGATGAAAGCACACATGAAGGACACTAGCTCTCTTACGAGCTTAATGCAACACACTGAAAGGAGCTACCCTAATGGATTTGGACAAATTTAAGGTTCACGGCGAACCCTTGATATACGGGGCCATGATCAGTATTGCACTGGCAACCATCGGGATTCTCGTAGGGCTTACCTATTTCAAGAAATGGGGCTATCTGTGGCGCGAATGGCTGACCACGGTTGACCACAAAAAAATCGGGATTATGTACATCCTCGCAGCGCTGCTGATGCTGTTCCGCGGCGGTGTAGATGCGATGATGATGCGTCTGCAGACGGCTGCGCCAGAAATGAAATTCCTCGATGCGCAGCATTACAATGAGGTCTTCACCACCCATGGTCTGATCATGATTCTCTTCATGGCCATGCCTTTTATCATCGGTCTGATGAACGTAATCATTCCGCTGCAGATCGGCGCACGGGACGTTGCCTTCCCGCGGCTGAACGCCGTCAGCTTCTGGCTCTTCTTCATGGGCGCCATGCTGCTGAACATTTCCTTCGTCATCGGCGGCTCGCCGGATGCGGGCTGGTCAGCCTACTTCCCGCTGGCGAGTCTTGAATTCAGCCCGACCGTAGGGAACAACTATTACTCTCTGGCCCTGCAAATATCCGGTATCGGTACGCTGATCACCGGGGTTAACTTTATCGTAACGATTCTCAAAATGCGCGCACCAGGCATGACGCTGATGAAGATGCCGATGTTCACCTGGTCCGTACTTATCACCAACGTTATCATTGTCTTCGCCTTCCCGGTTCTTACCGTAGCGCTGGCGATGATGATGTTCGACCGCCTCTTCGGCTCCCAGTTCTTCACGATGGCCAACGGCGGGATGGATATGCTCTGGGCCAACCTGTTCTGGGTCTGGGGACATCCGGAGGTCTATATCGTTATCCTTCCGGCCTTCGGTATTTACAGTGAGATTATCGCCACCTTCTCGAAGAAGAACCTGTACGGCTATACCTCCATGGTATTCAGCATGCTGATCATCTCGCTCCTGTCCTTCCTTGTATGGGCGCACCATTTCTATACAATGGGTCAAGGTGCCATGGTCAACAGCTTCTTCTCAATCACAACGATGGCCATAGCAGTACCTACCGGGGTCAAAATATTCAACTGGCTATTCACCCTGCGAAAGGGCAGGATTACCTTCACGACCCCGATGCTGTACACGCTGGCCTTTATCCCGATCTTCACGATCGGCGGGGTAACGGGCGTCATGCTGGCAATGGCCAGCGCCGATTACCAGTATCACAACACGATGTTCCTGGTGGCGCATTTCCACTACGTGCTGATTCCGGGTGCCGTGTTCGCCGTCATCGCCGGCTTCCACTATTGGTTCCCGAAAGTGTTCGGCTTCCGCCTGAACGAACGGCTGGGCAAGCATGCCTTCTGGTGGATCATCATTTCCTTTAACGTAACCTTCTTCCCAATGTTCTTCCTGGGACTGATGGGAATGACACGCCGTCTGTATACTTACTCTAAGGAATCAGGCTTTGGTCCGCTTAATATGCTGAGCTTCGTCGGGGCCGTCGGACTCGCGATCGGCTTCGTGATCCTGGTCTACAATATTTACTGGAGTACCCGCTACATGCCGAGAGATACAACCAACGATCCTTGGGATGGCCGGACGCTCGAATGGGCTACACACAGCCCGATCCCGCTCTACAACTTTGCGATTGTGCCTAAGGTTGAGACGCGCGATGCTCTATGGTCTGCGAAGCACGATAATATTCCGCTGTACACAGAGACCAAATACACCAAGATTCATATGCCTAGCAACACCGGCAAGCCGTTCATATTGGGTGTAGTCTTCTTCTTCCTCGGCTTCTTCCTGGTCTTCAGCATGTGGATTCCGGCGATTGTCTCGGGGATTGGAATCCTGGTTGTGCTGGCCTTCATGTCCTTCGATAAGGACCAGGGCTACTACATTCCTGTAGAAGAGATTGCAGCTACAGAAAAGAAACTGATGCGGGGTGAGACTGTATGAAAATAGATGCGTCCAAGCCGCTCGAATATTCAACGGAAGAGAACAGTAACAAGATCTTCGGCTTCTGGGTCTTTCTCGGAGCCGAGATCCCTCTCTTCGCTACGCTGTTCACTGTATATTTCGTAATGGTTAACCGCTATGCCAGCGGACCAAGCGGCAGCGAGCTGTTCGAGATCGGCCCGGTGCTGATGGAGACCTTCCTCCTGCTGTCGAGCTCCTTCACCATCGGTCTGGCTGTCCATGCCATGCGGCACGGCTACAAGAAAGCCATGATGGTCTTCATGGCGATTACGCTGGTGATGGGTCTGGCTTTTGTCGGTATTGAAATCGACGAGTTCTTCACTTATGTACATGAAGGAGCTACGCTGCAGACCAGCGGCTTCCTCTCCAGTCTGTTCATACTACTGGGAACGCATGGTCTTCACGTCAGCTTCGGTCTGCTGTGGGGAATTGGCATTATGATTCAGCTGTGGAAGCGCGGCATTACTCCCGCTACCGCCAACAAAACGTTCATCTTCTCCTTGTTCTGGCACTTCTTAGACGTGGTCTGGATCTTTATCTTCAGCTTCGTCTACCTGAAAGGACTGATGTGACATGATGAAGCAACTATTCCCTATTAAGCATGTGATGGGTTATGTAGCCTCTCTGGTCCTCTCTGCCGCTGCACTGATTGTAATTTACGGAGACCTGTCCTCCAGTGCCAATATGGTGGTGCTGCTGGTTACAGCGCTGATCCAGGCCTCCTTGCAGCTGTTTGTGTTCATGCACATCGGAGAATCGGCCGATTCCAAAAAAGAACTGTATATCAACATCGCATACGCCATGTTCGTGGCTCTGGTCACCATCTTCGGCACCCTGTTCATCTTCGTATGGGGCTGGTATGCTTAGCATGTAAGAAGCAGAGGAGCATTATGCTCCTTCTAGGAATCTATAATAAAAGCGGTCCGTATCCGGTAGATTTACCGATGCGGACCGCTTTTTTGAATTTTAAAGATTGCCATCATGTTGTTGTTCTACTTTAACTGGACTATACTGCTGCTGCTCCCGCTGTCATCCCGCTCTGTATACGCAAGCTGCTTGCCCGAGGGGCTCCATGAGGTGGTCATCGTTCCATTGCTCTCCGCAATCTGGACGGACTTGTCAGAAGACAGATCGTAGACATATAAGGTATTATTCGTTGTCCCGTTCTCCTCAATAGTTACACTATAGGCAATCAGCCGCTGATCCGGGGACCAGGAGACGGCCCCAAGCTCGGCGCCTTCCACCAGGGTCCGCGGATTCTTACCGTCTGTGCCGCTGAGCAGCAGCGACTGGGTAGTCTCCTTATATTGCAGGATCAGCATTTGTTCTTCGTCAGGTGAAGGGATTACGCTGCTGGTACCCGGAATATTCAAGTCAGCCTTCACCTTAGTATTCAGGTCCAGGCTATGCAGTGAGTCCTTCGAATTACTGGTGTAATAGATCTTATCCTTTATTTGTCTTACAACAATCAGACCTTCCCCGCCCAGTCCCTCCACCGGGGCAATCTTCATTGAGGTAGCCGTCGCTGTGTAAGCACCGCCGCTGTATGCAGGACCCACTACCGTATCCTTATCCGCCCACTCGGCCCCCATCGCTCCGGCAATGGCATCGCCCTTGATGGTGAACGTCTTCTTGGACCCCAGGTCCATTACATTGTAGACTGGATCACCCAGGGAGAATTCACTATAGAGCAGAAATAACTGATTGGCGGACAGCTTGGCATCCCCCAGCATCATGTTCGCCTTCTCTGCAATCAATTCGTATTCGCCGGTATCCGGATGGAAGAAATACAGGCTCTGCGGATAGGAACCCTTCAGCTCTCCTGAGCTGATCGGCCCCAGCTTATCGTTCTGCTTGGACACGACAACGGTTCTGTCGTCCTTCCAGTCGGAAATTGCTATTTTCTCATACTGTTTACTTTCCCCTACCGTTACCCCAGCAGCTTCAGCAGGTGCCGGTGTAACCTTTGGCCCTTCCGTAGGCTGGGCAGAAGCTTCTACAGGAGCCGCTGTTGGCTGTGGGCTGGGGCTAACCGCCGGAGCACTAGCCTGATTCGAGCTACAAGCTGCAAGTGTCATTAACAAGGCTGGAACTATCGCCAGCTTCCATGTTCGGGTGTTCATTATAGAGACCGCCTCCTTGAGATTAATAATAATACGTTCAAAAGCCCGGCTCCGCCGAAGATACCCGGGAATCTCCAGGGTTCCTCGGCCGAATCGGGCCGGGCTGATATCTATTATAGCCGTTACAGCCGGAACCGGGCCAGATGCTTCTGCAGGTCCTCGGCCAGGGTAGCCAGATACTGAGCAGAGGAGGACATCTCTCCCATCGCGGTCAGCTGCTCCAGGCTTGCTTCACTGGTGCCCTGAACGTCTGCGGCGCCTTTGCGTGAGATTTCATTCACCGTTGACATGGATCTGGCCACTTCCTCCGATTCCTGCGCGACATGGCCGATGACCTCTGTGATCTGCTCTGTCTGCTCACTGGCAGCCTGAATGGAGGTCTGGATCGCCGTAAAGGCTTCGGATACCACCTCACTCTGTGCTACACCGTGAGAGACAATCCCGGAGCCTTGCTCCATCGATTCTACGGCACTGGCGGTCTGCTGACGGATATGGTTAATGATCTCTGTAATCTGCAGCGAGCTTGTTCCGGTAGCTTCCGCCAGCTTGCGGATCTCACCGGCAACTACAGCGAAGCCACGGCCATGCTCGCCCGCCCGGGCGGCTTCGATGGAAGCATTCAGGGACAACAGATTGGTCTGGGTCGCAATCTCATTAATGGTTGTAATGATGGTGTTAATCTCTTCGGACAGGCTACCCAGGTTGCCGACAATCTGGCGGCTCGCCGAGACACTGGAGTCAATCTCCCGCATCTGGGCCAGAATCTGTTCTACTGCGTCTACACCGCGTTCCGTGGAGGAGGCAGCCTGCTCCATCAGGCGGGTCATTTCTTGTCCGCTATACCGGGCTTCGGCAATCTCATAGGACATCGTCCGCACAGACTGTGTAGTAAGGGTAATGCTCTCCGCCTGCACATCGAATCCGGCTGCGATCTCGCCTGAGGTCTCAGCTATCATCTGTGAGGCGTGCGCGGTCTGGTCGGCACTGGCGCTCATCTGCTGGGAGGAGGCCGAGAGAATCTCGGCGCTCTCCGAGACGCCGCGCATCATATTTTTCAACCCGTCCAGCATGGTATTGAACGATGTATTAATCTGGCCGATCTCATCCTTGGACCGGTAAGCGGCAGAGGCCGTCAGGTCCCCTTCTTCCGCCCGCTTCATCAGCCCCTGCAATTCCTTCAGCGGCCCTGTAATCAATCTGGTGATGATCACACTCAGGACAATACTGAGCAGCAAGGCCAGCGCAATCAGAATGCCGCTTAACGTAGCAGAGCTCTTGGCACTGTCAGCCGTCCGTGTATTATGGGCAGACGCATCCTGAATGAATAACGTCGCTGTCTCTTCAAGCAGCCGGACCATTTTGTCACGCAGCTCGTTAAAGGTCCGGCCCGTGAACACCTGATACCCTTCGTCGTTAAGATCGTTATCGGCCAGATGGATAATATTATCACGCTGTGAGCGGTAATCCGGCAGCAGCAGGGTATATTCGTTCACATAGGCTGCAATCTTGTCATTGTTGAATTCAATCTTCCTCAGTTCGGCCATCAGCTCATTGTTTGTCTGGATATTCTCCTGAATTCTCGCCTTCAGCTCCTGCTTCTTCGCGTCATCCGTTGTAATCAGATCCTCCAGCAGAAAAGACTCAATCGCCCGGTTATTCCCGCGGATCTCCGTTACGAAATAAATCGGCTGCAGGTTCTGCCTGTAAGTCTCTTCAGACCTCTCAGCCATTCTGGTTGTCGTCAGGATACCCGTTGTTCCGATCCCGATTAGTAGTAGAATAACCACTGCGATCAGTACAATCATTTTATGCTTAATCTTCAGATGTCTCATTTCCTGTTATCCCGCCTTCTCGATATCTAGCTGTAACCTTAATTATCGGAGAATAACATCGAATTGTTGATGGCCCTGCTAAGAAATTTGTCGAAAAAAGAAGAATATTATCGTTTTGGTAGAGCGTTATCCATTAATTATAATTCCATTCACTGTTGAAGCAAGCCATATTTCTTACGGAATCTCTGCAGCACCTTGGTCCAGCCTCCGGCCAGCACCGCTAAGAAGAATACATTCGACAAGGCATGGGCCAGATCGAAGTAAAAGCTTGCGGCAAACGTAACGGCAACCAGCCGCCAGCTTAAGGCATCCGGCAGACTGAGAAGGACCCAGATATTCATAATCCAGCCGAACAGGAACCCCCAGATGAAGCCAAACACCAGCAGCCCGGCCCGCCGGCGCAATAGCCAGCTCCTCCGCAGCCACCCGGCTGTAAGTCCGGTCATACCCCAGGCGAACATCTGCCATGGCGTCCAGGGCCCCTGCCCGAAGTAAATATTAGAGACCAGGGCAGCGACTGCTCCGATAACGAATCCCGCCTCTGCCCCGAAGACATAAGCGGAGAGGATGACAACGGCCGACACAGGCTTTACCCCCGGTAATGCGGCAAAAGGAATCCGGCTGACCGCTGCAATAGCGGACAACACCGCTAGCAGCACAAGTTCACGGGACTGGAGCGGCCGGCGCTCCAGCCGGATGAACAGCGGCAGGAGAGCTGCCAGCAGCAGCACCACGCTAAGCAGCACATAATGCCGGTCAGTGAATGCTGCGGTAAGCGCGAGCCCCGCGATGAAGAGTCCCAGGGCAATTAGCAGCGGTATGCGGAAGCGGGCCATGTGCGAATCACATCCTCTATTGTCAATGCCTGCGGCAGCCAGTCCCGCACTATCCGGTTGACTGCCGTGGTATAGAAGTAATTGCTGCTGAAGAACTCAGCCGGTGTGCCCTCTGCCGTAATTCCCCCGTCAAACAGGAGTGCGCAGCGCGAAGCATGCTTAGCCGCGAATTCTACATCATGCGTTACGATGAGAATACTGATCCCCTGCCCGCGCAATTGCTGAAGCAGGGCGGCCAGCCTGTCTTTGGCGGCCGGATCAAGCCCCTTAGTCGGCTCATCCAGCAGCAGAATATCCGGCTTCATCAGCAGCATCATGGCAAGCGCGGTCTGCTGCTGCTGCCCGCCGCTGAGGTCATGCGGATGACTCTGCAGCACCTCCCGGAGCTGGAATACCGCCAGCAAAGCCTCAATCTCGCTTGCTGCTGCCTCTGGCGTTAACCCGGCGTAGCTCCCCATATGCTGCAGCTCCTCGGCTACCGTATCATAGCTGAAATAGAGCAGCGGATTCTGCGCCAGCAGACCTGTTGTCTTACCCTTGGCCAGCTCTATCCTGCCGCGCTGCGGCTTCATCAGCCCGTTCAGCACATGCAGCAGGGTGGACTTGCCCGCACCGTTCCCGCCCATGACTGCCAGGAGCTCCCCCTGCTTAAGTGTCAGCGAGAGCTTCCTCAGGACCTCCCGGCCCTCCTTCTCATACCGGAAGGTCACTTCGCGGCAGGTGAGCAGAGACGCTGCGGCGGGACTATTCAAGTTATTAACCAGTTCAGCGCCTGCGGCAGCGTCCGTTCCTGCCATCAGGGAATGTATCCAGCGTCTGCCCTCACGCACCGTCAGCGGAATGTTCTCCGTCGCAGCGGAATCCGCTTCCGGAGCAAGCGACAAGTACAGGCGTGAGGCGGCTGGCAAGTAACGCCCAGCGGAAGTCAAAGCCCCGCTGCCGGTCTGCCGGGCGAACAGGCGGGGAGCAGCATCGGCCAGCAGCTTACCGTCTTCCAGCATCAGCACCCGATCGGCCAGCGGCAGCACCTCCTCCAGCCGGTGCTCGCTGATGATCACTGTAACCGCCATTTCCTCGTTCAGCCGCTGCAGCGCCATAATGAATTCCCGCGCAGCAACAGGATCAAGCTGGGAGGTTGGCTCATCCAGCAGCAGCACCTTGGGCTGAAGCAGCAGCACTGAGGCCAGGTTCATGAGCTGCTTTTGTCCGCCTGACAGCTCATGTACCGGACGGTAGAGCAGCGGCTCCAGCCCGAACAAGCCGCAGATCTCCGCCAGCCGGGTACGCATGACAGCAGGCGGTAGCCCCAGATTCTCCATGGAGAAGGCCAGCTCATGCCAGACCGTATCCATCACAATCTGTGCATCCGGGTTCTGGAAGACCATCCCGATCTCCCCGGCGGCCACCGCTGCCGGAAGCCCGGACAGAGGCTGCCCTTTGTAGGTCAAGGTTCCGCTGGATGAACCTACCGGGGTAAGCTCCCGCTTCAGATGACGCAGCAGGGTGGTTTTGCCGCTGCCGGACGGGCCGCAGAGCACGACAAACTCCCCCTCTTCTATGACGAACGATAGCTCATGGAGCGTGTCCCTGTCTTCTTCAGGGTATCGGAAGGATAATTGCTGTGCTTTGAGGATCTCCATAACCATTTCTCCTTTCCTTCCAGCCCCGCAGGAATCAGCACGAACAGGCAGAAGCTGCCGTACATGACGGCCTCCTGCCAGCCGAAGTCCGCTGGTCTCATCCGGGGATAGATCTCCAGCTTGCCGTAGCCCTGCACCCAGAACAGCAGCGTAACCACACCGCTAACGGTTAACAGCAGCATCACCAGCTTATCCTGCAAATCGGCCTTGTATATCGTGTAAGTGCTGCGTTTGGTACTGCCGTAGCCGCGGGCTGTCATGGAATCTCCTGTCTGGAGGGCTTCCTCCAGCGACCAGGTCAACAGTACTTTGAGCAGCGTCATTCCGTCCGTCATTCTTTTCTTAAGGCTTCCCGTACGGGCATCTATCCCGCGCAGACGCTGGATCAGCGTAATCTGGCGCAGCCGCCGCTGGAACAGCGGTACGAACCGGATGGCCATCAGCGTCAGCAGCGCCGTTCTCGGCGCAGCCACCGCGAACAGATACATGAATTTATCTGTAGTCACCGTGTAATTGTAGGATATAAACCAGATAAAAATAGTGAGCAGCATTGTCATCATCATCAGCCCGTACAGCACAGCCTCCAATGTAATAGGTTGATCCAGCCAGTAGAACAGAATATGCGCCCCTCTATGCGAGAACAGCGGGTTCAGCAAGGCCACGGAAGCTGCCATCAGCAGCATAAAAGGCAAGCTGCGCAACAGCAGCCGCCCTTGGCCCTGCAACAGCAACAGCGCCAGCAGTCCTGCTATCTCTGTAGCCAGAAATAACGGATGGAAGACCAGCAGGGCGAACAGCAGCAGCCCTGCATAATACAGCAGGGCTACTACAGGATGCATGGAACGAAAGCCGCTGCTCATGGTGCTTTGGCCCCCAGGTCTTTGCCTAGATCAAGCGTATACAGCCACTCGATGGTATCCCCGGGCTCGACGATCCAGCTACCCGCAGCCTTGGACGGAAATTCTCCATTGACCTTGTACATCCAGCCGCTCTCTGCCCCGTGATCACCCTCGTACAAATTATCTATACCTTCCACATAAGCAAAAGCCTTGCTGCCCTGATATTCCATCTGGACCTTCTGTGCCCGTGTAATCCGCTTCAGCAGGTCCAGCACACTCTCGTCCTTCTTGATCTCGTACTGGGCAGCGGCCAGAATCACGCCATGCTCCTCATCTCCGGTGATGGAGAGGGTGACTACGTTGTCCGGCTTGGGCGTGGCGGCCGGGGAGCGCGTGGCGGCTGGCGGCTTGGCCGTAGCCGCCGGAGCGGGCGCGGGGGTCGGCGGCTTGGGTGTGGCCGCCGCGGACTTGGCGGGCTTGCTCGCGCCCGCCGATGGCTGCGTCGCCGCTGCGCCTGGCGACGCCGGGGACTTGGCGGGCTCGCTTACGCCCGCCGAAGGCTGCGTCGCCGCTGCGCCTGGCGACGCCGGAGCTGCCGTACCGTCCGCAGGGGCGGATGGTACGGCAGTGCCCTCAGCGGCTCCCGGCAGCGGAGCCGCTTCGTCTCCAGGCCGCGGCGTCTGCGCGGCCGGGGTCCCGGCGGGCGGCTGCGGGCCGCCGCCTGCCTGATCCGGCTGCCCAGAGGAGCAGCCGGGGAGCAGCAATACCATCAGCAGGAGAAGCAGCGGAGCCAGCCTTCCCCGGCCTCTTTTGACTAGATTGAACATTACCTGCACACCTCCACAAAAAGGGAAAAGAACGGGGGCCAGTCAGCCTGTTCCCCGTTCCTTCATACACCTTATGCTTACTTTTCAAGACATATCCGAACTAATTCCAAGCAAAATCACCTGTCTAATGAGCCTGCAACGCTTCAACAACCCTATACGTCTCAACTACTCATCGGCACGGGGGCGTTAGTTGGATTTTCTACACTTAATTATTCTGGTTACGCACCTGTATAGAAATTAGTTGGATTTCAGGCATCTAATTCTGCCCACAACCCATCATACGGGAGCTTCGGGCGTGAATAAGTGTTGTTTTTCCAACTAACTCCCGCTTTGCAGCAAATTCTGCCAGATTAGATGTCATTTATCCACTTATTGTCCGCCCCAGCGTACAGCACCCATCCTGCAGCGGAATGGAAATTCCAACTAAACTATACCATCCCCTACTCTTACTCAACTATGGCAATCTAACCGCTACAGCAGCAGCCATCTCACGGGTTACCACAGCAGTAGGCTCGAATGCGCCGCCGGTACCGCTCATATATCCAAGTCCCGTCACCGTACGGACAGCGGACAATGCATAGTCGCTAATCTTATCTTCATCGCTGAACTTACCAGCTCCAGCCCCTGCTCCGGCTGATGTAGCATCCAGCTTAAAAGCTCTAACCATCATCACAGCCATATCCTGGCGTGTAACCAGCCCGTCCGGTTTGAACGTTTTGGCGCTTACGCCGCTGATGATTCCTAGCTCCTTCGCCCGGTTCACTGTTCCATAATACCATGTACCGGCCTTAACATCACTGAAGGCCCCAGCAGAAGACGCCGCAGACGGCTCGTTCCCGGTTAACCGCAGCAGCAGCGCTGCAAATTCAGCACGGGTAATATTCTTTTTCGGTGCAAACAGCAGGTTGTCCTCACTTACACCGTTCATCAGCTTGCGGTCATACGCCGTGTATACCGACTCCAGCGCCCAAGGCGAGATCGACTTCACATCGCCAAAAGCCGGACGGTCCGCCACCGCAGAAGCCACTGTTACCGGGACCGTATGACGCACGATGGCCGGGGTTTTATCCTTCAGATATCCCGTAACCGTCAGGGTATATTTATTTGCTGGCAGTCCTCCGGCCACAACAGCCACACCCGCAGCATCTGTAACTGCTGTTTTGCCGCCGATGGTTACCTGTACGCCTGCTGCCGGTGAGGTTACCGGATCGGAGGTGAAGGTCGCCTCATTCCAGACCCATTGCTTCTGGGTTACCTGCACCTTCAGATCTTGTCCAGGCTGCGGCTGTGCGGGAGTCACGGTTACGGCATCAACCACCTGCGTGTTGTCCCCGCCATAATAGACCACAATGCGGTCATTCTCCTCCAGCGCGAAGTCGCCCATCCCTACACTTGGATAGATCCATGCTCCGCCGCGTGCGACCACATACATCCAGCCATCATATCCGCCAAAAGTACCCGCAATCACGCCGCCGATCCCCGTCACATAATTGCCTGCTTCATTGACCAGAGCCAGGCGCTTGGCTGCTGCTGTCTTATCCAGTGCCGTAAGCACATTTCCGGCGTACACGCTGCCCTCAGCCAACGTTCCATTCGGACCTTCAACTGTAACCGAGACACTTACCTGAGGATTCTTCACTGGTGTGCCGCTAAAATCAAAGAGCTTACCGCCTGTTCCAAACAGCTTGTACGCTACTAAAGCCTCCAGTGCCTGCTCCGTTGAGAGCGGATTGGAGCTGCCGCCCGCAGTGTGGACGAATCCGCCATCTGCTGCGCTGAAGCTCAGCAGCTTGCTGACCAGATTAATATTACCCTTAGTATAATCTGCTCCTGCCGGATCAATGCCGAAGGCAGACAGACCGATGATGGCCTGAGCTACACTCTCGCTGCTGTCGCCATATCCTCCGTTCTTATCCTGTGCCTTAGCCAGCCAGGCTGCCGCCCGCTGACCGGCAGCATTCACTGCCGCTTCCTGCTTATGTCCAGCCAGTGCGTTCAGCACCATCGCTGTCATATCCGGATCACTCGCACCCGTGGTCAGAGTAAAGCCTCCGTCCGGGTTCTGCTTCGCCAGAATCTCTGCCAGCAGCTTAGACTGTGTCCATTTCGCATTTGCCGGGATTGTATAGCTGCCGGAATCCAGAGCGAGCAGTGCATAGACCGGATTATTCAGCGTCTGGCCGGTAATTGCATCGTGATTGTAGAGCTTCTCAATCAGGTTATAGCCTGCCACATTCGCCGGGTCGCCGCCAAGTGCCTTAACGGCAAGCGTGATCCGGGCATAGTCCGTAGCTCTGGCAAAAACACCCTTAGCCTCAGCCACCTTGCCTTCAAGCGCCTTCAGATAGCTGGCAGGAACCTTGTAGCCTGCTTGCGCAAGGCCAATCGCCTGCCAGTCCGACTGGACTCCGTTCTTCAGCATGAACTCCGCAGTGGCATAGACCGCAGCAGTTACGCTCGCTGCCTCACTTGCGGGCAGAGCGGATACCGCGGGTGCGGAAGTCCCGCCTGCCTGTGCAGCAGCTGCTTGTCCTGCCGGGGCTACGGCTGCTCCCAGCAGTGCGAACAGCATAATGACAGCAAGTCCCAGCCGTGTGAACCTGGATGATAGAGAATGGTTCTTCATAACTAACCTCTTTCCTGAAATAGAATGGATGAATCCTGTTTCCTCCGCAGATAGAGCGGCAACCTAAAGACCGCCCTGTGCAGGGCGGCCGGGGAAGAATACAATACAGGGCGGCTGAAGGAGCCGATTGCTCTCCCACATTACATACAATACAGCATATACAGCCCTCGCCAATATCAGCATCTGCTTCCACATTCTTACCCCCGAAGAATAGAAACAACAACGAAAAAGGCAGGTCTCCTGGCTCATACTTCACCGCTTCCCCCGCCTTCCCATCCCGTTAGCAGACAGTGGCTCCTCAGGAGTTGCTCCGTATTTACAGTGGCGGGACCGCGCCGGACTTGCACCGGGCTTCCCTTTTAAGCAGATTCCTCTATTAGACATAGCCCTGCCAGCATCTGCTAGCGACAGCGCGCGGTCTCTGAGGCAATCTGCACCTTTTCCCAAAGCTTATTAAATTTTAATATTCTGAAACAATCATATCTACTATTCCCCTGTATGTCTATAGACAAGCTATTTCTATTCCATCCACTCGAGTCCCGCTCATTCTGCACAAAAATCCTGAACAGCACATGCCCGCTTCCCCGGCACATCGTACTATTCAGGACTATAGAGTCATTCTTCTGCTATTAATTAAGCCGTTGGCGGTACTAGCGGAGACAGCGGCAGCAGGCGATTGTATTATGTACATTAGAATTCGTGTAAAAGCGGCCGATAACGCATTCTGCTGCATTTTATACAATCGATTGTGGCAAATAACCCTCCGCCGGGCCAAATTCCCAAAATCTAATGTACCGAATACAACAGAACAACATATTAGGCTCGATATGCCTCATTCTAGTGTACAAAGTGCACTAGAGCAGCTTCATTGGGACACTAGCACACTTAACTAATTACTTTATGCTCGTATCAGCCTGCCGAAGCGCAAATCATTGTACTACATAAAGTAGTATGCACCAGGCTCTGACCAGCCCACCATGCCGCGCTATATGCGCCCACAGCAGATCAGCTACCGCTAGTCGATCATCAGATTCTAACTAATCAGCATTCATTTAATCCCCTAGCTTGCTGGGGGGCTGCCGTACCCCGACTAACTAAGGTACTATTCTAGCTCCAAACGTTATGCTTAAATGCAATCTGTACAACTAAATCGTCTGATTTACTGCCAAATGTACTTTTAGCTGTATTTCATGCACCTAAAATGCTTCTGTACCCGGCTTTTCGCCCATTCGGGCAAATTTAGTTGTATAGAATACAGTTAGGAGAGGTGCGCCTTCCTTTTTACTGTTTTTAGTTGTATAGAGTACACCAATCACTGTAAGCAATGCTACTCAGTACCATCACTTGGTATCGACTCAAAACCGTCAGTTAGTTGTGTGAGTCGGCTGAATGACTAAGGAGCGTTACTCGTTAGCGTTAGTTAAAAGCGCCACTCGGTAGCGTCAGTCGGTTTAGTGAGTCAGTAGCGTTAGTCGATTGCATTGGTCCGTAGCGTTGGTCGGTAGCGTCAGTCGATTGCATCAGTCGGTAGCGTTAGTCGATTGCATTGGTCGGTAGCGTCAGTCGATTACGTTGGTCGATAGCATCAGTCGGTAGCATCAGTCGATTGCGTTAGTCGATTGCGTTAGTCGGTAGCGTTAGTCGATAGCATCAGTCGATTGCGTTAGTCGATTGCGTTGGTCGATAGCATCAGTCGGTAGCGTCAGTCGATTGCGTTGGCCGGTAGCGTCAGTCGATTACGTTGGTCGATAGCATCAGTCGATAGCATCAGTCGGTAGCATCAGTCGATTGCATTGGTCGGTAGCGTTAGTCGATAGCATCAGTCGGTAGCATTAGTCGATTGCGTTGGTCGATTGCATCAGTCGGTAGCATCAGTCGATTGCGTTGGTCGATTGCATTAGTCGATTGCGTTAGTCGATAGCATCAGTCAGTAGCGTCAGTCGATTGCGTTGGCCGGTAGCGGCAATCAATTGCGTCAGTCGATTGCATTATCCGATCGCGTTAGTTAAAAGCTTACGCAGCCTGCTTGTTTCCGCTGTGTTATTCCGCGTCCTTGTCCGCTTCCGGGCTTGCGTAAGCGGACGGCTCCGCACTAGGCGCGGCTGTGGCTGTAGCCTCCGGGGCGCTGCCCGGATCTGCCGCCAGCTTCAGCGAGTATCTTCCGGCGGTGATCATATCACCTGCTGCCAGCTTCGCGCCTGCTGAAAGCTCCACCGTCACCTCGTAGACGCGTGACGGAGGAGTCCCCGCCGCCGCTGGAGTGGCGGTGGCTCCACTATCCGCGCCGCTGTCCGCTCCAGCGCCCGCCTCACCCTTCGCATCGCCGTCCGCTCCAGCGCCTGCCTCACCCTTCGCACCGCCGTCCGCTCCGGCGCCTGCCTCACCCTTCGCACCGCCGTCTACTCCGGCTCCTGCCTTACCACTCGCATCGCCGTCCGCTCCGGCGCCTGCTTCACTCTTCGCACCGCCGTCCACTCCGGCTCCTGCTGCAACCTGGCAACTGTTAACCGTTGCCTTAACCTCGTAGTCCGTAACGCCGCTGGCGGACTCTACGCCGATCCGCTCCGGCTTGAAGGCGGAGCATTCCGCGGCATCAGTGAAGCTGAACAACAGCTTAACGCCGTTATTCTTACCCGCTTCTCCGCTTCCCGCATCACCGCTACTATTCCCGCCAGTCCCTGCATCACCGCCGTTATTCCCACCAGTCCCCGCGTCTCCGCCGATAAGCCGGACAGAGACCGGGGCCGCTACAGCGGCTTGTCCGGTCTCTGCCGGAAGCGGGCTGGGGCTGGCCACCGGCGCAGCTGTATCCTTGCCGCGTCCCCCTAGCTGGCTCAGCAGGATAACCGCCGCAATCAGAATGATCCCGAGGATGCTCCCTGAGATCAGGATTTGAAATCGGCTGCGGCTGACCCACCGCGCCAGCGGCGAAGCCAGCTGGGCGCGGGCTTCATTGTAGACAGTCTGCATGGCAGGCGTTGCTGTGTCGAGATGGTTTTTGCGGAATTCACGGTTCTTGAATGCCTCGCGGTCGCTCTTCAGGAAATATCTCAGCACAGCCCGCTTGTAATTCGGCCACAGCTTCTTGCCAGAGCTTGCGAACAGCCAGCTATGCTGGGACCAATTCAGGAACCGGTACACCGTCTCCTTGTCATTGCCCGCCTTGCGGACCACCAGATCCAGCAGCGCATCATAATCCAGCGGCCCGCCTTCACGTTCACTGCTGTGATAAAAGGCCAACGGCAGCCGGTCGAACGGCTCCAGGCTCCGCGCTTCCTTCAGCCACCGCGCGCCCAGCAGCTGCACATCGTCCAGCTCACGGGGCGTCAGTCCGGCAAAAATCTCCTCGTCCGGCGACTCCTCCCCGAACCAGCGGTAGGCCGCGCGCAGCGCATTCGCTTTGCGCTTCGCAATCGCATCGAGCGGCGGCTGCCAGTCTGCCGTATCCCGGTAACGCAGGAACGAGATCTCCAGCAGCTGCTCCATCGTCAGCTCGTCCAGCGAGAGCCGGTTCAGCAGGAAGCGGTCAGCAACCGTGCCGAGCTCCTCCATAACGGACAAGGCCTCCGGGTATACGCCGCCTCTGCGGCGCTGCTTCTCTGCCTGCTGGACCGCTTCATGAACAGCCGTTACCGCCGCTACCGGATCGGATTCCCGCTGCAGCTTCTCCAGCAGATATTCCTTGAAGGTATCCCGTACCGCTGCCTGCTGAAGCACCTCCGGAAGACTCCGGCCGAAGTGGCCCACGAGGCGGAGGATATCCGCCGTTCCGGCAGCGGCAGCCAGCCGGGATTCCAGATACGGCTCGAACAGCGCCCTGCGGAAGAGAGATTGGGACAGCACTTTTTTGAAGAACGCCTCACTAAGCTCCGCATCGCTCTCAATAATCCCGTAAGCCGCCGCCAGCACATCCTCCCGGCCCCCGGACTGGCAGTTCAGCATCCCGTTGATGAAGTAATCGACGATCTTCACCCGGTAATTATGGCCCGGCAGCGCGTAATACGCCTTGAACTGTTCCAGGATCTCCGTTGACGGAATCCCCTTCTTACGGATCAGATCATATTCGCGGTCGAACCGCTCCAGGAACATATCATTCAGCCGCACCCGCGAATCCAGCTTCCCCTCCGGCTTCAGATAGGACAGCAGGCCGCCGAGTATAGCGTTCTTGTTGTCTGTATATAGGGCTTCATTACCTTGCTCGATTTCATAAAAGACCGCCAGCTCATTGTAGAGCGCCAGCGACAGCTTACGCTCCGCACTCTCCCCGAGCAGCAGGCTGTCGGCAAACTTAGCGAAATCACGGAGGCTTCCGCCCTTCTCCACCAGCGTCTTCCAGGCCAGATCGGCATAGATCTGCCGCGACTCGCCGAAGTCGGTATTCAGGAACCTTGCGCCTGCCAGATCGAAGATATAATCCTTCTCGATATTGCGGTCGCCCGGACGCAGAGAGCCCTTCTCCACGAAGGTCAGGTGAATGTATTTGCGGCTCTGCGGCTCCTTGGCATACGTGATCACTCCCAGCCTGCGGCGGAAGTCATACGGCAGCGCAGCGAAGAGGACCTCCGTCAGCCGGGCCGCATGCTGCGACAACTCACTGATCGGCACATCCAGCGCTACATAGATTTTCTTCTTCCCGGCTACGGACAGCATCACCGCTTGCAGCAGGGCTTTGAACAGCTCTTCTGTGAATCCTAGACCTGACAGCACCGTACGCGGATCAGACGGCTCGTCCAGCTCGCGGGTTGCCACGGGAATCGACTCCAGCTCAGGCAGTGTCCCGCCAGGTTCCCCCTCATAGCTCCGGGCAAACCCCGCATGCAGCCAGTCTCCGTACCCCTCGACAATCTCTTCGGAACGGATAGGCGGCACCACGAAATTATGGGCAAAAAAAGCGCTCCGCTGACCCGTGAAATCCGCCGCCAGATAACGGCTCTCTCCAATCACTGTCTCGTTGCTCTCCGTATGGAACAGATGGAGCGCAGCCGGATACAGCTCCTCATCCTTCTCGCCGCGTGCCGTAAGCTCAGCCGGGGCATCGTAGAGGCAGAAGGGATGCAGAATTTTTTTGACAAAATTATTATCGAGACTCTCCGATTTCGCTACCGTATCGAAGCCCTCTGTAGACCGGTATACGCCCCGGCGCTCGCGGGTATACATCTGCTGGGTGATCATGGACCCTGAGAATCTGTTCACGGCCCGTCGCTCCCCTCAATATAATTCAGCTTGTGCAGCAGCCAGATGAACGGCTCATCGACCCGGATCGGACTGACCACGCCTTCCACCTTCTGATTGACTGGATTGCTGCCCAGCGCAGACACGGCGAAATATCCCGTATTGGCAAAATACACATCCATCGTATCCTTGAACGGCCGGTCCACCTTCTCAATGAAGCGCCGGATTTCACCGTCGATGTTGTGGAACTCGTTCAGGTTCAGCGTTTTGCGGTGTACATAGTTGTTGAACACATTGCTGTTCGACTTGATATAGTCGCCATCCTCATCCTTGAGGGAGTGGAGCATATCGCTTTTGGCCAGGACGACTGCGGTCGGAATTTCGGTCTTGCTCTTCTCCTGATAGGCGATGAAGTCACCGAACATGGTCAGCACCACATCACGCGGCTCATCATACTGCGATACCCACTCTCCCGGGCGGTCACCGAAGTTAATGCGGATCTTCTCCCGGACCGAACGGATCTGGAGCGGATCGACCATGAACAGAATCCCTGCGGAGTTCTTGATATGCTGGCCGTGCAAGCCCAGATAATCTTGATCCACCATTCCTTCACCGGCCACATCGAAGAACACCAGCGTCAGCGGGGGCTTGGACTCATCCTTGAACACGAACTGGAAAATAAACGGCTCCTGCATCTTCTCCTTCTGGGTAGACGCCAGCAGGTCCCCCCGCTCGAACAGCGGCTCCTCATACAGGGTGCGGAATTTGCGGCTGATCTCGGCATTCAGCGGCATACAGGCTGCGTCGAAATGCCCTGCCGTTGTATGCTGGAGCGTATGGATCAGCGAGGTCATATAGACAGACTTCCCGACCTGGGAAGCTCCGATAATCGAGATAATATTGCTAGGCACCTTGCCGGCTGTTACAGGCAGCTCGTTATGACAGGACGGACAGAGCCGTCTGCGGGTCATCACCCCATAGCGGTCGGTGAGCCCGGTCAGCACGTTGTCGGTATAATGATGGTACTCCTCCGGGATATCCGCCGGATGCAGAACCGCTTCCATATCATCCACCGTATCGAGGCCGAAGCGCTCCCGGTATTTATTCAGCAGATCATCCTCACCGAGCGCATAATTCTCATCATCCTCACGGCTATGCATGGCCCGGAACACCACTTCCTCCGGCTCAAAGCGAGTGAAGCAGAACGGGCAGACAATATCGTAATACAGCGGCCTCGCTGCGGGCTGATTCTTCTTCATGAAACGGCTAAAAAAAGACATCTCTCATCCTCCTCAGGGTGTTGTCAGCACCCGGTATGCTGCTCCCGCTCACTCGGGAACCAGCTCATAATACGTCCCGTATTTAGGCCCATCGGTGAAAAAAATACGGATGAAGTCGTCTTTGCCGACCTCAATCGGCGGGAGCTGGTTGCGCCCGGGAGCGAAGTCCTGGACGAACGGGAACCTTGCGCCGTCCTCCTTGGAGGATGGGTGCGCATCCCGCTTTTTGACGTAGCAGAGCACTTCCTTCGGTACCGGCACCTCGGCAGTAATCGTCATCTGCACGGTTTTCAGCTTGCTGAATAACCCTTTTTTGTGCTGGACCGCGTAGTAGATCCTCGCTTTACCCGCGCTGACGAGCGCCCGGTTACCGCCATCCTGCTGGCGGACCAGCAGTGTCTCCCCATTCCCGCTAAGCCGCACGTAAATGGTATAAGCCACCATCCCGATCTCGTCCAGCCGGTCCCGGTACCCGTTATTCGCTTTGTACTCTTCACGCGTATAGAGCTTCATGCCCGGAGGCGGATGCTCATGACTGTCCGGTGCCTCCGCAGAGGCCTTATGAATATATACCGCCTGTACACCGTCCGGCCAGCGCCAGCGCAGCGTACAGAACCGGTCCTCCACTCCGGATACAACTTCGGTAATCACCGGTGCTCCAGCGTCTGCCTCGGCGTACTTCATGGCAACCTGCCCCTTTCCCTGCATCTGGCTTAGAACCCTTTACTGCCGCGGTTACGGCGGGGTGAATGAATACTGTCAGCAGGCGCATTAGCAGCTCCGGCAGCTCTTCCCCGGCGCGACAAGCGCCCTTCCCCTACAGGCACGATATATGTGAACAAGGTGAGAATAGCCGCCAGAACGAGCAGCGCCAGTAGCCGGGTCATAGGGTCCCAGAGCGTGTCGCCGTTCAGGCCGGATTCCAGAATCAGCCCCGCCACAAGTCCCGATACCGCGCCCCCGATACTGAAGCTCCGGGCCAGATGGCGGTTATCGAACACAATGCCAAGGCCCAGACCCAGCGCCGTGCCGAGCAGCATCAAGGCCAGCACACGCACCACAGCATAATAAGGGCTGTCCGCGGTCTGGTCGCTGCGCTCGGTCAGCAGTGTCCGGTCGCCCAGACGGTCATAAATCTGCTGAAATACATCGCCAAGCCGGTTCGCATCGGCCACATCATAATACTGTCCGCCGGTGCCGCTGGCGATATTCTGCAGCAGACTTGCGCCGGACGGATCATCCAGGGCCAGCCCGATCGTATTTACTTTAATTCCCCGCGCCACATAGTCTGTCAGCTCCGTAGAGGTATTGAACTGGCTGACACCGTCGGATAAAAGAATAACCATCGCCCCGCGGTCCGCGCCGTCTTCATGAATCACCTTCATCGCTTCGGCCAGCGCGCCGCTGATGTTCGTTCCGCCTTCGGTCGTCTTCAGACTGCTGATGACCTCCATGACCTTCTCGCGGTTCGCCGCTTTGGAGAGCGGGAGCAGCGGCTGGACCACGGAAGCCTCATTGCTGAAGGTGACTACAGCGACTTTATTGTCTTTTTTGAGCTGCTGCACCAGATTCTTGGCCGCCGCGTAGCGCCGGTCTGACGGATCGCTCTGCATCATGCTGCCGGAATCGTCAATCACCATGACGACATTCTTAACCGGCTTGCTGCCGCCGAAGTTCAGCTCGTACACGAACTCGGTCAGCGTGCCCACGCCAAGCAGCAGCACGACCATGAGCGGGAACATTTTCCACGAGGTCCCCAGGTAACGCAGCTTCCAGGACTGTCCGTTCAGCCTCGGCGAGAGGGTCTCTGCCACCAGAGCGCCTATTCCAACACATAAGGCCAAGATGGCAAAATAGATGCCGACCAGCACCATCTGAGGTAAATCATACGGCCTGCGGTCCAGCAGCAGCTCACCGAGCACAAACGCTACACCCGCGCCGAGCAGACTGAACAGCAGCAGGAGCAGATTGATTTTTCGCTGCATTGCATTTCATCCTTTCCGGGAAAAGCTTGATCAACACACGCTTCCCCATTCCATTCTATTGCACATCCGGCAGCAGAATGAATGAGAATTGTCCTACAAAGCCTGTTAGTGTAGGCCCGTACCCAGGTCCGAGACCCGGAGCCTGGGCATTATTATGGCGAACCCTCGGATTTCGGCCGTCCCCCTGTAATCAGGGGCACTAGTGCTCCTCATTTGCTGGTTCGGCGCACTTTCGGGAGAATTCAGGAGCACTAATGCTCCTCATTTGGTGGTTTTACACACTTTCGCTGAAATCAGGGGCACTAGTGCTCCTCATTTGGTGGTTCGGCGCACTCTCGGGAGAATTCAGGAGCACTAATGCTCCTCATTTGCTGGTTTGGCGCACTTTCGCTGAAATCAGGGGCACTAGTGCTCCTCATTTGGTGGTTCGGCGCACTTTCGCTGAAATCAGGGGCACTAGTGCTCCTCATTTGCTCATCTGGCGCGCGTACGGCGAAATCGAGATCACTATTACTTACACACGTCAGCACCAGAGGGATTCACCCCCTTCATTCCACCATCCGGCCCACTTTCAGCAACATTAAAGGGATTTATCCCTCTCTTTCCACCATCCGGCCCATTTCCACCAGCATTAAAGGGATTTATCCCTCTCTTTCCCGCCATCCGGCCCACTTCCAGCAGCATTAAAGGGATTTATCCCTCTCTTTCCCGCCATCCGGCCCATTTCCACCAGCATCAAAGGGATTTATCCCTCTCTTTCCCGCCATCCGGCCCATTTCCACCAGCATTAAAGGGATTTATCCCTCTCTTTCCCGCCATCCGGCCCATTTCCACCAGCATTAAAGGGATTTATCCCTCTCTTTCCCCCATCCGGCCCACTTTCAGCAGCACACGGTCAGCCGCCGAACTCGCGTGGACTATAGATCCTGCGGTTGTGTTAGCCTGACTTAATATGGTTGTGATAGCCTGACCTAATATAATAGTTTGTCATAGCACTCATCTAATCTAGTCTCCGCTCATCAGCACTCCACTAATCTAATCTAGTCTCCGCTCATCAGCACTCCGCTCATCTCATCCCGGCTCTGCTCATCAGCACTCATCCCATCTATTCGCCACTCATCTCATCTCCGGCAGCTGCTCTTCTTCCAGACCGTGGAGCTGGTATCCGTTGCCGGCATAAGTCTCGTAATAAACCTTGCCGTTGCGGTAGTAGAGCAGATCCTCCAGGTGGAAGCCGCCCATCAGGTTCAGCTTCTCCACGCCGCTGCGGCGCTGCTCATGTACGAAGCCGAGCCGGTAGATGCGGGTGGTCTCGTCTGCACTGAAGGCATAACGCAAGAATTCGGAGGAGCTGTCGCCGAAGAAGTACTTCTCCTCGTGGCGGTGCTCCTGCGTGTACTCGAACAGGCGGACATTCATCGCCGCCTCCTCCTCCAGACTGCGGTAGAGCTGCTTGAACAGCTCCTCCTTGGAGACGATATCCCGGTTCTCGTAAGCGGCTGCAACATTGGCGCGCCGCAGCAGCTCCTCCTCGAACGGGAGCGTGAACGGTCCCGCCGTAAGCAGCTCCCGGCGGCACAGCCCGATCAGCCGCTCGGCCACCGCCTGGCCGCCTCCGTTCACCAGCAGCCCGGAGAGACTGCCCATGAACCGCTCGCTGAAGAAGATCCCCGCACCGCGCCGGGTCTCGATATCCTTCATCACCTCATCCGTCACACCGCGGTAATACTCCATGATGTTCTGATCCACGGTCTCCTTGCTGCGGCCGATGCTGGCCAGAGCGACACTCTGCAGCTCCTCCTCCAGCGCTTCCATCTTCGCAACCTTGGTCTTGCTGTCTGCGTGCAGCTGCTCCAGTGCAGCGTCATAGCGGAGACAGAGGGCCAGCTCGCTCTCCAGCAGCAGAAGCTCATACTTCTTGCCGTAGACGGACTCGAACAGGTAATGAATGAAATTGCGCACCGTCCGTTTGTCCAGCAGCGGCACCCGCTGGAACGGCTGGCGCTCCACGCTCTCCGCATAGAGCCGCTCCAGCTCCTCCTGACCGGAGAGCAGAGCGGAACGTAGTCCGCCCATATGCTGGCGCAAGGCCTGCAGGACGCTGCCTCCCTCACCTGTCTTCTCACTGGTCCATTCCGCCAGCTGGTAGAAGGTGACCGGGGAGGCTCCCGCCTCCTCGGCAGCCAGCACTCCGGCCCACTCCCGGGCCGGATCAATCCCGGCAGCCCTACGAGCAGACACCTCCGCAAAATTACTGCGGAAGTAAGCCTGCGCCCCTTCCCCGAACAGCAGCTCCTCAGCCTCGCGCAGCGAGAGCATCCGCAGCTGTGAATAGGACGGACGCCCGTGGCTCATCAGCCCGGTCATCTCGGCGAGAGCGGACTGCTCCGGCAGCAATTCCGCCGCGCGGTCCCGCAGGGTATCCGCTCCAAGGCCAAGCATCGCCTGCCGCTCCTTAAGACTCCGGGTATGGCCTGCACGCAGCCGCCCGGACAGATAATGCAGTGCATGGTACAGCACCGCCAGTGCAATCTGGCGGTTCGGCCGCCGCACCGCCGAGAAGCCGGCAGACGCATAGCCTTGTCTGCCTGTGCTGCCGCGGATGCCGCTTTTGAACGTCATATTATTGTAGCCGCCGTGCCCGGAGGCCTGATCGGCCGCAGGCCGGACCCGGTTCTTCAGCAGGCTGATGTGGGCGATAATCTCGTAATTGTCGTCCATGCCATGGACCGACATCAGTCCGCGCTCATTCTTGTCGGAGAGCAGATAGACCAGATCGAATAGCGGAGAAGGGCCATGCGTCACGGGAATGGACAGCCCTTCCTCCGTCACCAGCAGCGGAGCGCTTAAGGCATAATCCGCCGCCTGCATCCCGTCCAGCTCACGCAGACAAGCCAGCCCGACCGAGCTGGAATAGCCGAAGTTATCCCCCTGCTCACGTTCGTTAATCAGCGCGTACAGATCAATCTGTACCGATTTGAACGACTGGCTGAGAATGGCGCGGGCCAGCAGCACGATCTCCGGCAACAGCACATTCTGCGGGTCATCGACCCGTGTAATGACAGACAGATGGATGACGTCAAAAGAAGAATACAGCCGCCCGTAATCCGCTATGCTGTTGCTTAAGCTGCGCAGCGTCCGGTTCATTCCGGCTAAATACTGGCTATCCTCATGAAATTCACGGTACAGCTCACGCCGGACCGTACGCGGATCACGCCCTGCCGTATCCGGCAGGGTCATGTGCATCACGCGTTCATGGACACTGCTGTTACCGCTGCCGATCCGCCCCTTGACCCCCTCCTTCTCCTGCGTACTGCCGCTGCCGTTATGCGAACCAGCATGCAGTGCCATCACGCCGCCCGCATTGTCCCATTTACGCTGGCAGCGTTCCAGCACCGGACCGATGGCCGGGGTCACCTTATCGCCCAGGAACAGGAACAGCGCAGGGTAATGGATACTGCTGCGCCCATCCCCCTTATTATGCTGTGCTTCCTCCTGGGTAGCGTATTGCTCAGCATATTGTAAGGCCTGATCTCTGATCATAGGCCTACTTCAGCTTTCTGCGGATGCTGCCAAGCTTGCCGGTCAGGCTCTTGTAGAAGCCGTACATTTCATCTCCGTTGGCATGCTCTACCCGCTCATATTCCAGAGCGTCACGTGCCTCCAGGAACGAGACATACATCCCTTCCAGCTTATACAGCAGCGGAGTTACATCTTCAGCTGCCGTCATTTCTCCGGCCCGGCGCGCTGCCTTGCGGAGCAGGAGACTGCGGCTTTTCTCATCCAGCTCACGGAAATGGCGGTAGACGGCATACTCCACATAGCTGCGTTCCTTCATCAGATTCGCGAACGGCTCCCAGGCATCCTCGTCCTCGTCACGGTCATAGACATAGAGCGCGCCTTTTTTGGTAATGGTATCGGTGTACAGCGCCTCAATGAACTGGTCCAGCCATTTGTCTTCATCCAGATGCTGATGCACCAGCGCTTCCAGTTCCGCAGATTTGGCCGCCAGCGCATCGTATTTCGCCAGCTCCTCACGGACACGGGCAATGAGCTGCGGGGAACGGATCAGGTTCTCCTGGGCCAGCTCCAGATTAATACTGCCGAAGATATCCTTCACGGCTTCACGTTCAATACCTGCTGTGCGGAGTGCTTTGAGCTCCTCAGCGGCCTTGCGCACTTCACCCAGATTCGGACGCGGCGCATCCAGCTGCAGATCATAAGCACCCAGCAGCTTGCCCAGATCCAGCGGCTTCGTGAAGATCACGGAGAAGCGGCTGCTGGTGTTCTCGTCCACACCCTTCTCTATGATCACACCGGACTCCAGTGCCCGGCCGAAATCTGCCCGCACTCTGGCATTGTACTCGCGAACCCGCGGATTCGCATACGTATCGCCCCAGGACTTCTCCGGGATCGGCGAAGGCAGATAGGTCCAGTTGTCCTTATCGGTCATCACCAGATGGCGGCCGATGCCTTCCTTATCGAGAATGGTCCGCTCGTAGTTCTCCTCATACACCCGCAGCGGCGTATATACGAACAGCGGCACCCCGTTGCGTGTATTCAGCCAGAAAATACGGTTCTTGACCTCGCTCTCCTTGATCGTGAACTGCGATTTGCCGAGTGCATTGTTCTGATAATTCCGCACACCCTTCAGAATCCCCGGCGCTTTCACCGGCACAGAGACGAAGCCCCAGGACGGGAAGTGCAGACTGCCGGAGCTGTTGCTGAGGTGGAAAATCGGCACCGCATCCTCATCCAGACGTCCGGCAATAATCCGCTCCACGAACTTATCCAGCGGCTCCTCGCGCCCGTATTTCATCACCAGGAAATCCTCCATCGAGCGGGTAATGAGGTCCCCGAACTTGTCGCTGAGGAACTCGGATATGGAGCGGACAATATCAATCTCCTGCTCCCTGACCCAGCGCCCGGAATGCTTCAGCATCTCGCGTGTGAAGTCACGGATCAGATCATCGCCGTCCTTCTGGTCCATGATTTTGGAGATGGTCGCCGAGATATCCGGCACGTTGACGATATTCCAATAGTAGGTTTTGTTGCCCTTGTGGTCGGCCTGCTCTTCGCCGTTAATCAGAATGTCGCCGTTCTTCTCGAAGATCGAGCTGAGCGCGGTCAGAATCTCGGTAAACACACCGTAGATCCGGCTGTTCTCTTCATTCAACAGCTCATACAGATCCTCATAGAACTGGATCATCTGCTCGGTGCGCTCCACATCGGCATGCAGCCAGTATTCATTGATTTTGGCTTCAATATAGGCGTTCTTCTTCTTCTCCTTGGACACAAAAGCGCTCCGTGCATCGCCCAGCTTATCCTCTGCACTCTCCTGTGCGGTCTCAATATCACGCGGCAGGCGCAAGAGACTCTCGCGCAGCGCTTCAATATAAGACTGGATCAGCTTCAGGATGCAGAAGCCCTTCTCGGTGTACAGCAGCCGCGACACATAGAACGGACCCTGCTCAGGATGCAGGAAGATGCGCTCCAGCTCTTCGCCGAACCGTCCGGCAATCTCACCCGGAAGCTGCTTCTTGGATTTGATATATTCCTCACGCGCACGGGCCAGGAAGTTCTGCTCCAGCTCCGTATCCATGCTGACGACCTGATTCTTGACGACATTGGCATGGCTGAGGCGCTCGCTGTTCTGATAACCCGGCAGCGGCTCCGGCACACGGGACTCGAACGTCTTGATCATCGTATCGAGATCGATGCCGAGCTTGCGCGCCATCTTCTCCACATCCTCCTGATTCGGGGCGTGATGGAACATCTTGTCCATTTTGTCGAAGAGACGGTAAGCCAGGTAAGTTGTCATTTCCTCAATCGGCAGCACGGCCGAGGATGCTCCGATAATGTTGTATTCATAGTTGGCAGGATAGGTCTTGTTCATCTGGGCAATGTTCGTGCGGATGTTGCTGATATAGTCATGGATGGCGAATTCCTCGCCGGAGGCCTTCTCTTCACTGGCCATGAAGTTGGTGATGTTCTCAGCCGTCACGTTCATGCAGTAATCGTAGGCGTTCTCCAGCAGCTTGCCTTCCGTATTCGTTGCGGAGATGAGATGACAGAGATTGAACGGCGGCAGCGGCGAGTTGACGCTAAGAATATTGCCGTACTTCTGGCGGAAGCGTTCGCCCCGGCTGTCCACGTTCATCCAGTAGTCCAGCTCTTTGAGCGCGGCATACCCGTTCTTGCGGATATATTCGCGGGTATGCTCGCTGAGGCTCTTGTTGGACAGATTGACGTCCGGTGTGAACAGATAGCCCAGCGTATTGACACGGTCTATCCCGGCTGCGCCGTAGTCACGTTCAATAATGCCGCGCACGATATAGGCAATATCCAGGAACGCCCCGCTGCCGGTTCCGCCGGACAGACCGGTGAGCAGGAAGACCATGAGCTTCTTGCTGGTGCCGACAGACAGCGTCTTGATCTTCTTGTCGATGGCGGCAACCACCTGGTTGATCTTCGTGAACAGCAGCAAGCGTCCGGCCTGACGCACCCCGGCGGCTCCGTTCATCCCGTCTGTGATGCTCAGCTCCGGCGACAGCCAGTCTGTAATGTAAGAATCCAGGATACTGCGGTTCTGCAGCAGTCCGCCGATCTCGGCATTGGCCAGCAGCACGAATTCATTCTGCGGGTCGAGGCCGATGCCCTTGTATTTTTTGCCGCGGTCCTGTTCATTGGTCTCGAACGCCAGGAACTCCACGTTGTCGGGCTTATCCCGCTTCTTCTTGGACAACGGATCTTCAGGCAGCTTGAAGCGGCGGTTAATCTGGTATTTGAGCCGCAGCAGGGCATCGATGCCCGTGCCGCCAAGCCCGATAATGAGGATCGGGTTGTCGATGGTATCCACTCTGATCTTGTCGCTGACGATTCCTCCGCCAAGCGATACATCCAGCTGTTGAATATGTTCTCTTACTACCGGTTTCATAGGTTCTCCCCCAAAAGTTGTGATAGCCTACACATCCCGAATCACTTCGCGTGATCGCTTCGGGAGCATACACTTAGCCTGCTTATCAGATCAGATATTCCAAAGAAATCGTCTTGTCTACCGTCTGCAGAGAGACCGTTACCCGGTCCCCGCTCTTCATCTCCAGGCCCCGCGACGTATCGGCGGCACGGCCTGAGCGTTCTACAGTAATGCCCTCGCCGCTGCGCAGCAGCAGGCGGTCATTCGTTCCCGGCGTGAAGACCAGCTTCTCGCTCTCCTTCAGCTCCGGGGCCAGCTGCAGCAGCTGGTGAAGTGTGAATTTGCCGCGGAAGCCGGAGAGCTTCTTGTACTGCGGATAGGTTTTCTCTCCTGTGTTGTTGTCCAGCACCTCTACCACCATCTGTCCGACGAACCCCCGGTTCGCCTTACTGCGCAGCAGCCAGAATGCGGCTGCAGCAGCCAGCAGCAGTACAATGCCGCCGATGATATAGTACAGCGTGTTCGAGGTCTTCTCCTCGGCAGGCTCTTCGCCCGCAGGAGTGCCTGCTGACGGCGGGGTGGTCGCCACGGTTCCGGTCTTGGCATTGATGGTCAGCACATCGCTCTCCCGATAGAAGCTGCTCTCTTCGGCCCGGACCTTCAGCTCGTATTCATGATTATCCTTGATTTCAAAAGCACCCTTGAACTCGGCACCCGAGTTATCCAGCGGAATCTCCTGCACCTGGCCGGTGTCCTTATCTGTAGCCAGCAATACGGCCTTCATATCCTGGTACAGGCTGCTCTCAGTTACCTCTGTTCCATTGCTGAACAGATGCGAGGAGATATCCACCGTGTCGCCTTTGCCGTAAGACTTGGAGGGCAGAGCATCCAGCTTCAGCTCCAGATCGTAGTTGAATACCAGGTTAATATCGATCTTGTCCTTCGGCACACCCTTGACCTGGAGCTTCCAGTCTCCCTCCTCCGGCGACAGCAGCTTGATCAGCGTATAGCTGGACGACTTGGATAACAGCACTTTATCGGAGGGGATCGCTACTTCCTTCCCTGCAGGATTACTGAGCTTCGCGGTCACCGGCTTCGAGGACATGATGGAGATATTCGCTTCGAGTACGCTGCCGTTAGGCACATTGACCGTAACTTCCTGATAATCGCCGTTTGCCGTAATGGACGGCACTGGCACCACCTTTAGCTTCAAATGGCTGGCAAAAATCTCGCTGAGAATCTGCGGCAGATCATCCGCGGAATTCGTAGTGAACGCCTTACCGCCTGTCTCGCTGGACAGTCCGGCCAGAATATTCTTGTTCAGCTTGCCGTCCGCATTCAGCCCTATGGTATATACAGGATACCCCTTCTGCTTGGCAGCCTCTACTGCCGCCTTCAGCTCCTTGTCGGAATCGGACTGCATCCGGCCGCTGGCTTCATTCAGGTCATTGTTGCCGTCCGCCAGCATGACGATCATCGGCTCATGGCCGGGATCGCTGCCATTCTCCAGCACCTTCACCGCCTCTTTCATCCCGACCGCCAGGTCTGTGTAGGGTCCGCGGCTAAGCCCGTCGATGAAATTCTTAAGATCCTCCTTGTCGCCGGCGGATTTGATGCCAAGCAGCGCCTTCTCGCGCTGTACCTTATCGGTGTAGGCCACAATGCCTACCTTATCGCCTTGGGTGGATAGCATATCTATGAACATCTTCATCGCTTCATTGGCAATCTTGTTCTTGTCGCTATTGTTCATCGAGTTACTGACATCGATCAGCAGCACAGCGTCAATATGTGAGGGTGCGGCCGAAGCCGCGCTGGCTCTCGAAGCAGCATATGGAGATACAGTGATACATAGAATCATGAGCAATACAGGCAATATGCGCTGCAGTCTATTCTTGGCCTTACTGAAATTACGTTCGTTACGAAGCATAAATAGGGCTCCTCTTGTGTGAAATTAGGCGGATATGGCAGATCCGTAACGCATAGCTAAATTCTGTCAATAGCATGCCATTATGATATAATTAAACCTTGTAAACTTCAACATAGTGACCGATGGACCGGCACTTCCGCTAGTGGCAATCGCCATCCTGAGCCGGATAGACTATTCTAAGTATACGCCGTAATCCTGAATATTTGATTAAAAGACCGTAACCAGAGCAGAAAGGAAGAGTTCCATGATTACATACGCCATACTCGGGATAACGTTTCTCTATGCTGTGATTCAGATCATTCTATATGCTTCCCGCCAGCGGAAGCCGCTCACCCGTGAGGATATCGACGAGCGCCTGCTGGCTGCATTGAACGGAGGGGATACGGCCCGTGAGTAAAAAGAAACCCGTCATCTTCCGTCCCTTCAAAGCCCCCCGTTACGCCTTCGAGAAGCTGCGCATCTGCCGCCGCTGTCACCGTTACACCGCGCTGGGCGAGGAACGCTGCACCCGCTGCGGCCGCGCCTCGCTGACTCCGGTGGAGAAGTATGCAGTGTCCCAGGCCGGGCGCAAGGTCCAGACCCGGCTGCTCGTTATCCTCCTGCTGACCCTGGCCGGAATCTATTTCGGACAGAATCTGCAGCAGATGGTGCTGTGCGGCGCAGGCGGTCTCGTAATAGCCGGACTGGTCTACTATACGCAGCGGAAAGTACGGCAGAACGAAAATTTGTATGCGCTGAACAAACTGCTTGGCCGTAATATTTTCAGCATCAAGGAGGATCTGGAGCTGAACCGCCAGGAAGCTGTGACGGTACTGCGTGAGAATGATGTGCTCGCTTATGAGAAGCTGCGCGAGATCTCCGTACTGCTGCGCGGAGACCGGATCTCCCGCCAGCGTGTCGCCCTGCTGCACGGCTTCCAGCTGCGCAAGGACATGACGCTGGAGCTGGAGCAGCTGCTGCTGAAGGACTTCGAGCCGCTGCTGGCAGAATATATCGGCGAGATCGCCAGGGTCCGTCCCGAGCTGATCAAAGACCGCACCCTGCGCTATGTCAAGAATTACGAGGTGCAGATTCTCGAAATGGATGAGGGGCTGGTCATTATGACCGCCGTTGCCAGTGCTGCGGTCCGCATGAAGCGATACGCGCTGCTCTACTCCGGCATGATCGGCCGTTATGTGCAGGAGCTGCCCAAGGACCGGTTCCTGCGCTTATCCAGACTGATTGCCGCGAATCCCTATGAGCCGTGGAACGGCCTGGATGTCAAGGTGGAGGAGATCCGTGAGCTTAAGTACCGCTGGGACCCTGAAGTATAAGGTTAGAAGCCTACTGCCGCTCTAATCCTTATCTATCAATAAAGGGGCTATATTATATGACGATCATACGGGCTATAACCCTGCGGAATATTATGATTATTCTGTGTATTTTGATGCTGCTCCCGCTGGGACAGAAGGCGCTGGGGATTAAGAATAAGCTTCAGGATGTACAAGAAGCTGGAGAACTGTATGCTGCCGGGGAACTTATCGCTGCCGAGAACAAGTACCGTCTTGCAGCGGCCAATCATTCGATTCTATATAAAGAGAAAGAAATTTCGGCGAAACTGACAGAGCTGGCTCCTATTACGAGCATCCGCACGAGTCTGAGCAGACTGTCCTTAACGCTTGCGGACCAGCTGACTGTGAAGGATTTCGCAGGGATGATGGAGAGCTATGCCTCCCTGCTCAGCCTGAAGAGCAAGTATATGACGCCGGGGGGACCCTATGAAGTCTATTATCGCCAGCTCTCGGCGGATTCAGGTCTGTCTGATAAGATGACTGCGGGGTTCAGGCTGTTCAAGGAGGAGTATCTGGCGGGACTCGCCGCAGGTTCGTCTAAGGGGGCAGATTCGGGGACAGGCAGCGACAGTACGGACAATCTCAAATGGAGCCTGCTGCAGATTCCGGCAGACTATTACGGAGGGGCGGCCGCCAAAGAGGAGTTATTGGCTGCGAGCTTCAAGGCCCATGATACCGCTAGGCTCAAGGCTCTGGCCGCAGCCGGAAGCTTCGGGCCTATGCTGGAGAGCGCCCTCTCTATGGAAGAAGCTTATAAGAATCATAGCTATACCGCACCCTGGCTTAGCAAGCAGGTTCAGGAGAGCGCTTCGCTCATCCTGAACAAGGATCTGGACGGTGACCTCACCGCAGCCTTCGCCGGACATGCCGCCCGCTACCGCAGCTATGCGGCATCAGCCGGCATCACCAGCTCCAAGGTGCTGAAGCTGATCGACAACAGCATCGCCCGGCTGCTCCGCGAGGGCGCGCGCCATGTGCGCGGCGGCCGGTATGCGGATGCCATCAGGCTCTATGCGGAGCTGGCCCCGGTGCAGGACACCTCCGGAGAGACTGCTGCCGCAACGCTTGCCTGGAATATGGCCGAGCCGCTCCGGCTGCTGCCGGGCGGAGAAGTGCAGGGCAGCTACTCCCTTACAGCCTCCGTCACTGACAAGTACGGTGCCAAGGTAGCCGTAGCCGGAGTAGATGCTGGCGGCAAGCTGGTCTACGCCGAGATGAGCGGGGACGGCACGGTCTCCACCCGGACCGGGGAGGTGATTCCGGGTTCGGGGATGCTGAGCGCTCTTTCTTTTGACGAAGCGTTGTCTGCTTACTCCGAAGTACCCGTAGTTGTAGCTAACGGCGGTGAGGCTGACGGACGCAGCATCTTCACAGGCTATACCATCCGGCCGGAAGGAATCTCCCTGCTGTTCAGCTTCACAGGCAGCAGCTATGAGCTGATGGCGGAGGATGGCTCCATCCGCGTAATGAACACGGATCTGGCCGATGGTGCTGCCGGCAGAACCGCTATTTTCCGCCAAGTGAACGGGGCATATGAATTCTCGGAACTCTATCAGGAGTTCACTTACACCCCTATAGATGCTACACAGCTTGAGCTGTTTCCTTATGAGAAGGTGATGCTGTCCTGCGATATTTACTTTGATGCTGCCGGAAGAGCAGTTGCGCGTTCGAATGGACGTGAGCTGCTGCTTCAGGGCGAGGTGCCGCTAATGACCGGATCTGCCGCAGTCAGCGGCCAGTTCGCGAATGAATTCGGAGAGGTGGAGACGGAGCTTGGGGTGCAGACGGTGCCTGTGTTTGTGGTCGATTCGGCCCAGAGCTTAAGCCTGACGTCGCCTTGATGTGCGGAATACAGAGATTACAGGTCACTGAGGGATGGCTGCGGTGTCATCGCCGGGTGTTGCACGTTTCAGTGAAGCATCAAAGAATGGTGTGGTGGAGCGGTGTGTGGGATAATGTGCAGTGTGCGGTGTGCGGAATGATGTCGTTGTGGTGGCGTAATTGTAGCGTGATGGCGGACAAACTGGATGCTCCGCGGACTGTGAGGACCCTATCTGGTCAAAAAGACAATTTTTCTGCCCGCCACGGACTGAGAAGGCGTTAAAAGGTGCGGTGACGCTGAAAATAAGGCGATACAGGTTGGTTAAGGACCTCTGAGTCCGGATAGATTACCGGAATAGCGCAAATAGCAAAAATAGCGGCCTTCCAGTCCGCATGGACCGAAAATCCCAAAACGGAACACAAAAACGCAAGAGTCACACGGGATGTATGCCGCCCTGACTCTTGCGTTTTCTTTTGACGCGCGGAGATGCGTGGTTATCGTTCACGAACGGCGGCCCTTAGCGGCCATCAGACGTCCCTTCTTACGGCTGAACAGCCGGAGATACCGCTTCCGGGTAGACAGCACCTCCGCCGATGCGCTCAGCGTCTCCTTCACCTCGCCAAGCACCTCCTGAGTGTCCTTGACCGACTGCCTCATCCGCCCAAGCTCCGACTTCACTCCGTCACTCCGCAGCTTCGCCGCCTCCACCGTCTCCTGCATATTCGCTTTGAACTCATCCACCGGCGCCTTCAGTCCATCGACGGATTGCTTTACCCCGTCCAGTGACTGCTTCAGCCCATCGATGCTGCTCTTGAATTCCTTCAACGGATTGCCCATGTCGTCCCTCCTAAGCTCTCTTTCTCTATATTACCCAGAATGGAGGGAGCGGGATTCAACTCACCTGAAACTTTACTCTATTACGGTATGTGCAGATGCTCCGCGCCTTTGCGCTTGCTGCTGTGCCGGAAGGAATACAGCGGCCAGACGGAAGACAGACCCACTGCCGCAGCACAGGCTACGAACACTGCCACATAGCTTCCGTTCGGCCTGTTCCCCCCACTGATCATCAGACCGCCGGCCGCCGTTCCGAACATCATGCCGATGTTGCGGGATAACGCCAGTATACTGCTGACCCGGCCAAGCTGCGATTTTGCCGCCAAACCCATAACGATGCTTGTGTTAGGCGAAGTAATCATTCCCATAGCACAGCCTAGCAGCACGACCGGCAGCACCATCGCACCTGCTCTCAAAGCAGGGGAGCCAAGGCCCAGCGCCAGCAGCGTGACACTCATCAGCAGCAGGCCGGCTGCCAGAATGCCGAGCGGTCCTTTGCGGTCTGCGATACTCCCGCTGACAGGGGCAGTTACCACCAGCGCCAGCGGATAGCCGATCATGATCAGCCCCACCCACGCAGGCTCAGCTCCGGATAGGCGCAGCAGCGATGGCAACGCCAGTTGTGCGGCAAAAGCGGCCATATACGTGATAACCGTAATCACAATTCCGGCAGCAAAGCTCCGGTCCGTGAACAGGCTGAAGCCGTTCTCCGCGGGCGGGGAGTTGCGCTGAGCGAAACGGGCATATCCTGTATAACCCGCTGCCAGCCCTACCGAGACCGCGAGCAGCAGCAGTACGGGTACAGACAGGAATGAGGAGCGGCTGCCGAGATCGAAGGCCACCATCAGCGAAGTAAGACAGACAGCCATCCAGGCTGCTCCGGCCAGATTCATCCGGCCTCCGGCGGTCTCTGTATCCCGGGGAATCAGCCTATGCGCGAGCACACCCACGGCTCCCGCAACAACGGCCAGCAGCCAGAAGTTGCTCTCCCAGGCAAACCACTGGACCAGGAAGCCGCCTAAGGCCGGACCTGCCATCGAACCCGCAGCCACGAAGGTGCTCATCAGCCCCAGCGCCCGGCCCCGCTGCTCCGCCGGGAAGAGCGAGACGATCAAGGCCATGTTGGTTGCCTGATACATGGAGGCTCCCGCTCCCTGCAAGACTCTGAAGCCCAGCAGCATCGCTTCATTCTGGGCGAGCGCGCAGCCCAGCGCCCCTGCTGCGAAGGCGAACAGTCCCAGATTATGCACCTTACAGCGGCCGAATCTGTCCCCCAGCCTCCCCATCACAGGCAGCAGCACTGAAATGACCAGCAGATAGATACTGACCACCCACTGTGCAGAGGCCACGGGAATCTGGAGATCAGCCGAGATATCAACCAGCGATATATTGAACATCCCGGCGGACAGATTGGACAGGAACGCCCCGAGACAGATGACCACCTTAACCGCCGTGAGGTTCACGACCCGTTCCGGTGACGGCATCGTGAGGCTCACGACAGCTGCTGCAGCACAGGCTGGTTCCAGATCTTCCAGCCCGCTTCAATCTCTGCGGCTGAAGCAACCACGCCGAAGTATCCCTTCATATTTTCCAGCGTCATGTCATGCGCCGCCCGGGAATAAGAGGCACAGGCGTCCTGAACCATCACAATCTGATAATCCAGCATGAACCCGTCCCTTGCGGTCGACTCCACGCAGACATTGGTGCTCACTCCAGTCATAATCAGGGTTTCGATCCGCAGCGAACGCAGCACCGAATCAAGCCGGGTGTTAATAAAAGCGCTGTACCGGTGCTTATTTACAATAATCTCCTCCGGAAGCGGGGATACCTCGTAGAATTCAGCCCCCCAACTCCCCCGGCGGCAGACACTCAGCGAGCCCCGCCCGGAGCGGGAGGTCCAGACCTGGGAATCGGTCGCTTTTTCATGATAGGTCTGGATGTAAATGATCGGCACTCCCTGTGTTCTCGCCGCTGTAATCAGCCCGTGGAGCTGCGGCATCATCTCACCGACGGCTGACACATCGTTCCCGCCAGCGGCCAGCGCGCCTTCCTCATGGCAATAATCATTCTGAACATCTACTATAATAAGCGCCGTTTTATCAGGGATAATCAGATCGGCAGTTAACTCCATTTTGGTCACCTCTTTCGATTTTGAAGACCTGTGGGTCTCAGCTTACTTTGCTGCTGTTTTATTCACAAACTGCATATCGACCAGGTCATCATAGGTATACTCGCCTTTGTAGATTCCGGTCTTGATCATTACATCCATATCCTTATCCAGCGCCTCCTGCGAGATCACTCCATCCGGACTCCAGAGCTGGTCGTCATACGCCCGGTCAAGCGCAGCTTGGGCAGCAGCATCGGAGAGTGTAGGGAATTCCGCCTTCAAGACACGCATCGCCAGTTCTTTATCCTCCTGGATCACCTTCAGCGCCTTGACGACAGCATTCACCGCCTTCTGTACCGTTTCCGGGTCCTTCTCCAGGGTAGACTTCTTCACGCTCAGCACCGAGTAAGCATAGTCACCCAGATCATGGAATTTGTAAAAAGGTTCATCCCACACCCCCTTGCTCATCCCGTCACTGATCTGCGGCTCCGCGCCGTTCGCAATATCCGCGGCCCCCTGCTGGACCATCGCCACCACCGTGGAGCCATCCGCAGGCTCCAGCAGCCGCACATCCTTCTGCGGATCAAGCCCAAGCTCCAGCAGCAGATATTGGGTCAGCAGGTTCGGCGTTCCGCCATGCCGTCCGGCATTCAGCTTCTTGCCCTTCAGGAAGGCTGCCAATTCCTCATCTGAGCTGCCTGCCGGGGCTGTCCCTTTTTTGGCCATCAGATAGACATTCGCCCGGTTCACCACATTGCTGACCGAGACAATCGGGTCTGAGTTGCCGATATTCGCTAGTGCGTTGGACTCTGGCCCGCCGATGACGGCCCAGGCATCCCCGCTGACCACCGAGGTGACATGCGTGCCACCCGCAGCCTGAAGCATCTCCACCTCAAGACCCTCCTCGGCAAAATACCCCTCACTCTGCGCCACATACAGCGGCAAATAACCTGTATAATGCAGCGGCTCGGCGATAACCAGCTTCTTCAGCTTCTCCGTACCGTTCCCGGCAGCGGCCGCTTCCACTTCAGCATTGCCTTTACCGCCGCAGCCGGACAGCAGAATTACAGAGGCCAGCAGGACGGCCGACAGCTTCATTGTAGTAACATTCTTCATTGGCTTCTCTCCTCTATCTTGTTGACATGATTGCCCGCTTCTTAAGCCTTTTTCATCCCATATCCCTTAGACAACCACTTCTCCAGCAGCACCACTCCCGCATACATGACCATCGACAGCGCAGACAGAACGACAACGCCTACCCAGACCAGATTAATATCGAGAATAGTACCGGCGTAGATGACCATACGGCCAATGCCATGGCTCGAAGCAATGAATTCTCCGACAATCGCACCGGCCAGCGAGAGGGCAATATTAATCCGCAGACTGCTGATCATCCAGGGCATCGCCCAGGGAATGACTACTTTGGTAAATACCTGATGCCGCTTGGCCCCGAGCGAATACATCAGCTTCTCCATATCCTTGTCCACACTCTGCACGCCGCTATGCGCCGACAAGGCCGCCACAACCACAGTCATGGCAAAAGCTAGCGCCACCTTCGAGAAGAAACCAATGCCCAGCAGAATCACCAGCACCGGGGCAAGCGCCAGCTTCGGCATGGCGTTGAGCAGGATCAGGAACGGTTCACTGATGCCGGCAAATTTGCGGGACCACCAGAAGGACAAGCCGAGCAACGAGCCAATCAGCGTTCCGCCGATGAAGCCGAGAATCGTCGAGCTTGAGGTATAAGCGATATCCTCCAGCAGCGTCCCCTCTGTCATCTGAGTCCAGGTTGTGCTCTTAATCCGCAGCGGGCTGCTCCAGTAGTACGGGTCCATCCAGCCGATCCGGGTGAACAGCTCCCAGCAGAGCACGATCAGCAGCGCCACAGACAGCCGTCCAATCCCGATGATCCGCCGCGTCCGCCGTCTGGCGGCTTCTTCATCAATGATGACGGGCACTTTCTGCATTTTGTCCGGCTTGACTGAATAGACCGGGGCAGCTTCCAGCTTGTGAATGACATAGCCTTTCTTGTGTACACTCTCCATGGTTGTCCTCTCCTTCAACAGTTTATGAGTTCTAAGAGATACGGGTGGCTGGCTCCTGGTCCCCGCTTGACAGCAGATTCAGCAAATGGGCTTTCAGCTCCATGAATGAAGCAGATACCGTATCCTCCTGGTGTCTCGGACGCGGCATATCTACAGAGATCTTCGAGATGATCCGTCCCGGCCGCCCGGAGAAGACATAGATGTCGTCAGACAGATAGATGGCTTCATCAATATCATGGGTGACGAATAACACTGTCTTGCGGAAGTCTTCCCAGAGCTCCAGCAGCCAGTTCTGCATAGTCAGCCGGGTCTGGGCATCCAGTGCGCCAAAGGGCTCGTCCAGCAATATAATATCGCGCTCATACAGCAGCGTACGGAGCAGCGCTGCCCGCTGGCGCATCCCGCCGGACAGCTCTGCCGGGTAATGGCCGTCGAAGCCCTTCAGTCCATAGCGGTCCATCAGGGGCTTGGCCCGGGCTACCGCTTCCTTGCGCGGCACCCCGCGGATCTCCATGCCCAGAATAATGTTGTCCAGTATCGTCCTCCAGGGCAGCAGCATATCCTTTTGCAGCATATACCCGACATATCCGGTCTTCCCTACGATATCCTCTCCGTCTGCAAGCACACGGCCGGTGGAGGGCGGAATCAGGCCCGCGATAATATTGAACAACGTGGACTTGCCGCAGCCGCTGGGGCCGATAATACTGACAAATCTGCCCTGTTCTATGGAGAGATTCGTCTCCTGCATGGCCATAATCTCCTGGCCGTCACGGCGGAACCACTTGCTGACACCGGCAATCTCAATTTTGGTTTTCATAGAATCAGCTCCTTAAGAAAGTAATAGAATAATGACCATAAACAAAAAGCCGCCAGTTCTGGACACAGCCCCGCAGGGAAATGTCCGAAAACTGACGGCAGGCCGGCTCTCCGAAAGATCAGAGTTCCAACGTAGCGTTCAGATAATGCTCAAGGTCCTTCTCCAAAATTATGATCGTACCGGAATACTCGGTCTCCACATCATAATCTTTAAGAACGGCCTTAATATTGACTTGAAATTCATCCAGAAATGCCTGTTTGATCTCGGCTTTGAATACTTCATGCAGCACCAGATTCATCTGGCGGCTTGCCGCAGGATCATGGGTATCCAGCACCTTAAGTACGGGCACCCGGCTATTAATGGATAAAATAATAATCTTGTTGCCCACGAAGTCGACCTTCTGCTGCTTAACGCCGGCGTTGAACAGCTTCTTGTTGATTTCGTTGTAAATCCGTAGAATATCCTGTTTCCATTGTCCGGCGGAAGCGATCATTAGCGATCACACCTTTGCTGCAATAGATTATGTTATGAAATGTGACTTGTAAGCAACTATATCGCCTGTGTGCCCACCGCTTATACATCATTATAGATAAATATAAAGACTTGTCAATAAAAATACGGAAGATAATATCACATAATTAAAAGAAAAATATATATTATGGTAGAATATATAACATTTAAGTCGCCGGGTTCACGCGAAGCTCCTCTAGCAGCTTCATGACTGCCGATTCTTCAACTGGAACAGAATAAGAACCGTCGGCAAAACGCTTCATTCTCCCGATACCGTCCTGGAAGACGAAGCGGATGCGGCCATTGCGTACTTTTTTGTCTGTGTACATCTTGTCCACTAGTGCCCGGTTTGAAATGTACTCTGGAAGCTCTGTTGGCAGGCCTGCCTTCTTCAGCAAAGCCACCACACGGTTAGCCTGCTCTTCCGTCATATAACCAAATTTCACACCCAGCTTCGCCTGGATGACCAGCCCCACTGCAACTGCCTCGCCATGCAGCAGCCGGTAACCGCTGAGCGCCTCAAGCGCCCGGCCTGCCGTATGCCCCAGGTTCAGAATCTGCCGCAGATTACTTTCATGCTCGTCCTGCTCTACCACTTCATATTTGATCCGGCAATTCGTCAGTGCAATATGCTCGCATACCCCGGCATCCAGGATCAGCTCCCCTTCTTCCGTAATAATTCTGTCCATATTCGCTTCCAGATAGCTGAAGAACTCCTCATCACTCATGCAAGCGTGCTTGATGGTCTCGGCCAGACCGCTTCTGAATTCACGGGATGGAAGTGTCCGCCAAGCGGCCAAATCTATGTATACTTTACGGGGCTGGTGAAAGACGCCTATCAGGTTGGTGGCGACGGGTGTGTTCACGCCTGTTTTGCCGCCAACAGAGGCATCTGCTGCTGCCAGCAAGGTGGTAGCATAATTCAGGGAGGGCACTCCCCGGCCAAAGGTCCCTGCCAGAAAACCTGCCAGATCAGTCACCGCTCCGCCCCCTACCGCGATAATACAACAGTCTCTGCCGTAGGCTTGGCTTAGCATTTGGTCCTCCAGCAGCGCTTTGGTCTCACGGGTCTTCGAGCTCTCCCCCGCCGGAAAAGAGAATAAGTCTGCCTGGAATCCCTCGCGCCGCAGCAGCTCCAATAAAGGACGGCCATATAACGGCTCCACCGTAGAGTCTGTAATAATAGCATATTTGCTGACTCCCGTAATCAGCCCCTGCTTCAAATCTCGGACTACTGAGGCAAACAGATGCTCACCGATTTCAATAGAGTACGAGTGATCGACTACTTTTTGGAGGGTTACTTCAAAGCTTTTGGCCATGGGTTGAGCCCCTTTCATCAATAGACTGTAGCTTGCAGGAGAATGCAACTTGAAGATTTCATTTACGGATCATCGTCTGGTAGACGAACTTCGGCAGCGCGGATTGTCTGCGCCAGCGTGACTTCTTATTCCATTTATTCCTCAAAGTACTTCCACCATTCCACCAGCCAAGGCTCATCTACGCCGCGCAGGCGGAATTCCTCCAGCAGCACCCGGCGGACCCGCTTCTCCATCTTCACAAAGCTGTTATCCTCCTGATACATTGGCGCATAGGACAGATCTTCTGATAGGTATTGCCGGAAGTCCTTCATGCAATCAAGCACCCTTATCCCCACTGGAAGGTGCTCTGCTACCTGTACAAGCCATTTATCATACGGATAGGGGTGGCCCTCCACTGTGATAGCACAGCGTAAGGCCTGCTTGTACACCTCCACCGCCTGAAAAAGAATCGGAAAAGCCTCTCCCCGGCGCACGGGATTATCCAGGCTTTTGGCAGCACTCCGAAGGTCTATGTATGTCTTCTTCCGCAGACTCATCAAATGTTCTGAAGGCAGCGGAACCGCTTGCGCAAACAGCGCCTTCAGAGCCAACGGGTCATGATAGAGACAGGCGACTGCTGCATTCCACAACCAATCCAGTTGTCCCTTCTCCAGCGCCTGCTCCAGCTCCGATAATTTGAGCAGGGTGTAGTGTCCTGTTTTGCCGCTGGGCAGATGCACATCTACAAACAAGCTGCTTCTCTCCGGGATCAACTCTGCCCGTTCGAAACGGCTCGTAATCGGCTCATAGCATTCATCCCGGCAGACCAGGATCAGATCAATATCCGAGCTGTCGTCCACAATCCCGAGCGCCGTTGATCCATCCAGCAGGATGCTGATATGCCCGCAATCCTCCGCAAGCAGCGGGTGATTCAGAATGTGCGTGCTGATATAGCTGCCAATTTCACGAAGTAATTCATTGTGCCGTTGCCGGTTGTCCGGCTTCAGCAGCAGACTGGATAGACTTGCCGTCCATAGCACACACTTCCCTCCCCCTCATAGAATTTCCGCTCCCTGCAACCAACCGCACAGAACATATTTCCGGAATATTATAACATAATTTAGGAGAGTTACCGTTTGGATTATCTCATAATCGTACTTTGGGTTTACCGCAAGCTAACAGGAAGGGAGACCTTGAGAAGAATGAACGATGAAACGATTTATAGCCATGAGGACACGCTGAGGATGCTGGACTCTTTTTTCCGGGACGAGGGGGCATGGTGGGATGGATTCTAAACGGATAAGGAGAAGGGCATTCCTTTTTTCCCGGATTGTCCCGATGAGAATCTGGTGGAATGCTTCAGCGAAAGGGCGCTCCTATGCTGTAGGCGCTGGAACAGTAGTAACTGTATTTTGTACAATGGAATGCTGTAAAAAGGGCATCGAAATAGATTCTATTGCATTCGGTACATTTGAATTTTGAATAAAAGCCATTTTTCGCCCAATACGCAGCATTCCACTGTACGAAATACAATAGAATCTCATTTCATGGTCAAATACGAGTTTTCTATTGCAGGAAATACAATCAGCTACTTTCAATTCAAGCGTAGAAGTCGGCGATGGGTGCAGGATCTGCCTGATATCATCGTTCATGCCTCCATTAAGGTACAAGCGATTAGCTTAAGTACAATCTGTACAACTAAAACGTCTGATGTACCATCGAATCGCAGTTTAGCTGTATTTCGTACATCTAAAATACCTCCATACCCCAGTTCTCAACCATTCAGGCAAATTTAGTTGTACAGACTACAGTTAGGAGAGGAATGCTTGCCATTTTGCGGTTTTTAATTACGCAGAATACACTTATCTCAGAATGTCTTTCAAACGTCGCCTCGTACATTACCGCGTTAATGCAATAACCCACTTCTATAGTTCACATGAGTTCACACGCGAAACTCCGCATCATCCTGCACAACAAACAGGCGGGGTGCCCTGTGACCCATGCGCCCCGCCTGCCACATGCAGCTTAACTACCTCCGCTTACTGCACCCGCTCCGTAAACAGCCGCCCGGCGTAGTCGCTGATCAACCCGCGCATCGCCAGCTTGCGGCTCCAATCGGGCGGGATGCCGCTGAGGCCGTAGTAAGCTCCGGCGATCTGGCCGTAGACAGCTCCGGTGGTGTCAGCGTCATTGCCGAGATTCACGGCGAGCAGCGCGCCTTCTGCGAAGCTGTCCGACTTGTGGAATGCCCATAACGCTGCTTCCAGCGACTCTACGACATAGCCCGAGCCTTGGATCTGCGGCGGCTCCTTCAGCTTATAGGAGCCTTGCCGGATGTTCAGCATATGCGGCGTAAGGACATCCTCATCCAGCCATTCGCAGAAAGCATCCGGCGCCAGCATCTCCTGCTTGCTCCAGCCGTGCAGCCCGGCGAGAATATAGGCCGCGAGCAGGCGGCAGGCAGCCAGACACTCGGCGGCCCCGTGCGTGGTTCTTGAACTCATTGCTGCATAGCGGATCGCCTCAGCGGGCTGCTCCGCGTAGTACATCACCACCGGAGCCAGACGCATAATGGAGCCGTTCCCGGCAGAGAACGGGTCCTCTGAACCGCTGTACGCCTCCCCGCTGGCTTCATACAGGTGCAGCGCTTCGCGCGTTGCGTTGCCGATGTCGAAGCATCTGCCGGTGCTGCTCAGTGCTCCCTCCCGGTACCACTTCACATAACGCTGCATCTGATCCGCCGGATCGAAGGCCTGAACGGTTAGCAGACTCTCCGCAAGACAGAGCGCCATCGAGGTGTCATCTGTCCACTGACCCGGCTGCAGAGCGAATACCCCGCCGCCGACAATATCTGTCATTGGCTTGAAGGTTCCGGGTGCCTGGAATTCTACAGTTGTGCCCAGCGCATCCCCGGCGGCCAGCCCCTGCAGGCAGCCCTGATAACGGTCATCAGTCAATGTCACTTGGTCTCCCCCTTTCCGGAAGCTTCCTGCCCGCACTTATTCGCCGGGATACTTCAGTCCCCACTGCGCCCGGACTTCATCCAGCAGCTTCATCAGGGCTACGGATTCATCCAGCGTCATCACCGGGCTCTCGGTAAGCCCGGCCTGAAGACAACGGCCTACCTCTTCCGCCTCGAAGCAGTACCCGACCGAAGCGCGATCATCTTCGAACCTCTCCGCCAATTCGCCGTTTACGTAGAGCTCGGCTGATTTCGGATTAACCAGGGTGCCATTGACCACGATACGACCTTCCGTTCCATAGATATAGGCTTCATCGTCCAGATTAAGGCGGATGCCGGCATGGAGTGAAGCAGATACGCCATTCCCGTAGGACAGCAGCAGCGAGAAGTGCTCATCCACGCCAGTCTCCCCGATATGAACGGTGCTGGCGATCGACTCTGGATGAGGTCCGAGAACCATTGAGGTGAAGGAGACCGGATAGATGCCGACGTCCAGCAGCGCACCGCCGCCAAGGGCCGGATTCAGAAGACGCCCTTCCGGCTTCCAGTCAGAACGGAACCCAAGGTCCGCCTTCACTAGCTTCACCTCGCCGATGCGCCCGGCGGCCAGCCATTCCCTCACCTTCACATGTGCCGGGATATACCGGCTCCACATCGCTTCCATGAGGAACAGCTTATGCTCCTGGGCATAAGCCACGACTTCCTCCAGTTCAGCACTATTCACGGTAAAAGGCTTCTCGCACAGCACAGCCTTGCCCGCCCGCAAAGCCAGCAGCGCATTCTCCCGGTGGAACGGATGCGGTGTGCCAATATAGATGGCATCCACATCAGGATCGTTCACCAGCTCTTCGTAGGTGGCGTATGCGACAGGAATGTCGTGATCGGCTGCGAATTTATCCGCGCTCTCCTGCGAGCGCGAGCCGACTGCATAGGCCACCCCATTGCTGGCGTGGGCCAGATCCGTGGCGAACTGATGGGCGATCCAGCCTGTGCTGAGAATGCCCCATTTTATCGTGTAAGCGTTATCTTCTGCCATAGTAATATCCTCCTCGTAATGAAGCTCAGGTCCCTCTGATTCTATCAAAATCTCCCTGGTGTGTATATGTCCGCCGACCGGCAGGACCCTCCAGCTCCAGACAAGTGTGTATTACAGCCCGAACAACACATTCAGGCGTTCCTTCGAATAACCGTCCTCCCCGCGCCAGTTGGCTACAGCGTTGAAATCATTGTCTCCGCCCCGCCCCTGGCGCGGCTCCTCCTGCGGAACCAGAATTCCAGCATATCCCCAGATCTCCATCACCACATCCCGTTCATGCCGGTTCGAGGGGAATATATCCTTCCAATGCTTCTCCAGCTTCCGTGCACCATCCTTGCTGCCGCATAGCTTCACGGCTTCGGCCATATCCTGCAAAATACGAAGATCCTGCGGAGCAGCCTCCATCTCCTCTTCCCGGCTGAACAGCTCCAGATCGAGCCAGCAATACAGCAGCTTATTAAGGCGGATGCCGCCCCATTTGACCCGCTCGAAATTGAGCACATTCAGATCCACAGCGTTGTACTGCTGATCAGACATCAGGTGCCTGGCATCACAAGCAGCACAACTGCTATACCTTGGCTGCTCGGCGGGGGGCTGGGCGTAGGCATGTGCAGCCAGCTCCGAAGTCAAAGCCCAACTGGACAAGGCGCTCCGCAGATGAACCTTCCGGGTAGATAGGCTATGCAGAAAAGCCGCCGCCACCTTCTCCCGGGTCACACTCCCGCTGTGCAGCACCCGCAGCTTCTCCACCAGCTCATCATGGGTGATCGTGAGGGGATCGAACATGACCCCCTTGCTCTTCGCATAGTCGAACTCTTCACCGGAAAAAGGCCCGTATGTCCCCTTCCAGCCGCTGGCGCTCCAGAACGATTTTTGCAGTATAGTTTTGGCCTTACGATCCATGTATCTTAGCTCCCTTCCTTACCTGATGGTCCTATTGAATAATTATGTATCTCTTATACTTAACCTGAAGGCGGGGATTTGTACCGTCACAAAAAAACACCCTACCGGGTGAAAGATGCTTTCATGGCGATGCTCAGCCTCCCCCTCGCCAGTTCTGAGAGTCTTCTCTCACCGACCGCTTGCATGGATAGATTGTTGCACATCTTGCAGGATTTCTCTAAAAAGTCACGGGCTGTGGAGCACGCACCACGCGCCAGCACAATGTAATCGGTTTTTCGATTATATTCCAGCCATACGCCCTGCGACAGCCCAATGTAATCGGTTTTTCGATTACATTTCGGCCATACACCCCGCTCCAGCCCAATGTAATCGGTTTTTCGATTACATTCCAGCCATACGCCCTGCGCCAGCCCAATGTAATCGGTTTTTCGATTACATTCCAGCCATTCGCCCTGCGCCGGCCCAATGTAATCGGTTTTTTGATTACATTCCAGCCATACGCCCTGCGCCGGCCCAATGTAATCGGTTTTTCGATTACATTTCGGCCATAGGCCCCGCGCCAGCCCAATGTAATCGGTTTTTCGATTACATTCCGGCCGTACACCCCGCGCCAGCCCAATGTGTTCGCTTTTTCGCATACATCCGCATCTGGCCCACCGCCTTGGCCCCAGCCCCAGTCACAGCAAAAACCCTCCCCGCCAGCCGCGAATCCGCAGCAGACGGGGAGGGTCATCCCCAACCCTATATTATTTCTTAAGCACTAGCTCCAGGCGCACCTCAAGATTGTTCTCGGTACTGAGCACGATGGAATGCGGATTGCTGAGGCCAAAATCCTCGAAGGTTACGGTAGTCGTACCCGACAGCTTAAGCTCTCCGCCGCTATATGCGGCCTGCGAGTCGAACGTCACTTCCTTCTCGATGCCTTTCACGGTCAGCGTCCCCTGCAGTTGTACCGGCACCGCCGTCCCCTCTGTCCATTCCTTTGGCATCTCCGAGAAGGACTTCACCGTGAAGGTGGCCTCCGGGAACTCCGCTACGGACAAGAAGTCCGCTCCCTTGACATGCTCGTCCCGCTGGGCGGTTCCCGAATCAAGCGCGCTCATGTCGACCGACCCTTCGCCGGTCATCGCGGAGGCATCCTCCAGATTCACCTTCCAGGTACCCTTCACGGAAGGATCTACGAAGTTAACCGTTTCTTTGGATGTGGTCACGGACCAGTAGACCTTGGACGGCTCTGCAATGTTCCAGGTTCCGTTCAACTGCTCCGGCGTTACAGCAGCAGCGGCCGCCGCCGCATCGGCAGTTCCTTCCTTCTGCGCTCCGCTGTTCTGCGCCTGCTCAGGAATCACCGATTCAATCTCCACCTTATTGCCAAGGCTGTTATTCACTAAGATGAAGGCAGTGATGGCTCCTGCAATAATTACAATGGCTGCGGTTATAGCGACTGTTCTCTTCTTCATACGATCTCCTCCATTCCATTTTCTGTCTCTGCTCGTTCCAGCTGAATCTCATTCTACCAGAGCAATATGTCGGGAATAAGTCAAAGCATACTAGCCTGCAAATGTGTTAGAATTGTCGTAATTTTAGTTAAGGGACTGAAGCTCATGCAATCGATACTAATCGTAGAGGATGAAGAAGCCATCGCCCGGGTGCTTAGTGCCTATCTGCGAAAAGCAGGCTTTCACGTCACCCGGGCCGCAGACGGCCGGAGTGCTCTGGACGCCTTCGAGGAGGCGCCTCCCTCGCTGGTCCTGCTCGATATCATGCTGCCGGCGATGGACGGCTTCGAGCTGCTGCAGCTCATCCGTGAGCGGAGCAGCTGCCCGGTCATCATGCTCACCGCCCGCGATGGGATCAAGGACCGGCTGGCGGGTCTGGACGGAGGGGCGGATGACTATATGTCGAAGCCCTTCATCCCCGAGGAAGTGGTTGCAAGGGTGAAGGCGGTGCTGCGCCGCCCCTCGCAGTGGTCGGACGGCAGCCGCAAGCGCCATTACGGCAGTCTGTTCATCGATTTCTCGGCGCGCAGCATCTTTCTGAACGGGGCGGAGGTCAGCCTCAGCCCCCGCGACATGTCGGTGCTGTTGTTCCTGGCCGAGCGGCCGAACCAGATTTGCACCCGCGACCAGCTCCTGGAGCATGTGTGGGAGATGGATTATGACGGAAGCGACCGTGCCGTTGATCTCTCCATCAAAAGACTGCGCCAGGCGCTCTCGCACTGGCCGGAGGACGAGGGCGAGATCCGCACACTGAGAGGAACAGGTTATCAATTATGGACAACATAAATAAGAGTAAGAAGAACAGCAGCAGGAAAAAGAAGACTACCTCCATTCTCACTTACTGGACGCTGCGGTATCTGCTGATCATCAGCATCGGGCTGCTGGTGACGGCGCTGTTCACCCTCTGGTGGATGCAGCAGGAGGCGATGAGCAACCGGATGCAGACGACTGGCCTGCTGGCGCAGGAGATCGCTGACCGGAGCGTGGATACAGACGGTCAATTAGCGATTACCGGGGGCCTGAATAGGCTGGTAGAGGACCGCAAACGCTTCTTCAAGGTCACTGAGGAGATGTGCGTAATCATCACCGGACCTGAAGGCGAATTGTTATACTCCCAGCCCCCGATGACAGACGAGGAAATGCGACACAAGCTCAATGATAGCCTGACCGATTCGCGAACCTCTGAATACAAGGCCGCCGCCGCACAGATCCAGGGGGACCAGGGCACGCTGGGGCAGGTGCTGGTTATGCAGTCCAAGCGCTCCCTGCGTCATATTCCGACAGAGGAGATCACCTTCTTCTCCATTATCATCGTCTTCCTGATTATCCTAAGCTGGCTGACGATCTATCTCTTGTCGATCAAGCTGGCCAAGCCAGTTCAGCGGGTGGCCGCCGCCGCCGCGCAGATCAGCAGCGGCCAATATAATATCGCGCTTGAGACCGGGGCCAAAGAACGTGAGATTCACGAGCTGCTCGTCTCCTTCCAGGAGATGGCGGGCAAGCTGCAGCAGTTCGAGCAGTCGCGGGCCATCATGCTGGCCGGCGTGTCCCATGAGCTCAAGACACCGGTCACCTCAATCAAAGGACTGCTCCATGCGGTCCGCGAGGGCGTTGTCGAAGGCGAGGAGGCCAATGAATTCCTCGATATCGCTCTGCTTGAGACCGGGCGGCTGCAGCATATGGTCGCCGATCTGCTGGACTACAATGCGCTGACAGCGGGCATGGTTGCCGTCCGTCATGATAAGCTCGAAGCGGCCCCGCTGCTGGAGGAAATCCTCTATCAATGGATGCTGACCCAGAACGGGGAGGTTAATAAGCCCATCCTGCTGCTGCCGGAGAACCCGCTTGTGCTGCGGGGAGACCCGCTGCGCATCCAGCAGATTATTGTGAATCTGCTGGGCAACAGTCTGCAGGCGAAGACGCCGGACTGCAATCTCCAATTGAAGCTTGAACTTACGGCTACGCCGCAGGGGCAGGCCGAAATCTCCGTTACAGATAACGGGCCGGGCATCCACCCGGACAGCCGGGAACGGATCTTCGAAGCCTTCTACCGCAGCTCGGGCAAGCAGAGCCTGCTTCGCGGACTCGGGCTGGGCCTGACCTTCAGCAGACTGCTGGCCGAGGCGATGGGCGGCAGCCTGGAGCTGGGCAGCCATCCGCCGCAGGGCTGCACCTTCGTGCTGCGGCTCCCGCTGGCAGAGTAATGAACCGGGGAAGCGCGTTATAGTCCAGCACCCCGCTGCGTGGTATAATCAACTGACTACAAGCGGAAACGGTATTGCCGTCCTTTTAAAGGACGGTACCGTTTCAGCGAGAAATAGAAAGATAATGTATAGCGTGAAACCTATACATTTTTATATTTCAAGTGAACCGGAGGCTGTATATGCTTACTTTTGAACAGAAAATAGCTATTCTTGATTCCTATCCCCAGCTGGAGGCGCGGAAGGTCTCACTGGGACGGGTGAATTATCACCTGGAGCAGAGCCGTCACGACAAGAAGACCGTGGCTTCGCATATTCACCCGAACGGGAACGGCTTCGTCTATGCCGGGCTGCTGCGGGGCTATGAGACGGATGATAAGGGACTGGTCAATATCCGCGATTATTCGGAGGCTGCACTGCGCGAGCTGCTGGATGCGTCTATCACTTCTCTCTTGATGTACATTCCCGAGGCCCCGGCCCCTTCCAAAAAAAAGAAAAAAGCGCAGACGGGCGGAGCTGAAGCGCAGTCGCTGTGGAAGAATGAGGACGGGCATACGCTGAGCCTGAGATTTGAGGAGGATCTGTGGTATCTCTATGCCGGACTACAGCTTGAGATGGCCTTCGAGACGGTCGCTGAAGCGGAGGAATATCTCGCTGAAGAGGGGTTTGCCCGGGTGGCAGACGAATTACAGGAATAGAATGGGTCCCGGCCCGTAAATCGACGTTTATCGACGATTTACGGGCTTTTTCGCATGAATTTCTGCATATTCCGGCAAATTTATAGAATTTCCCGTTGAGTCCCCTTATACTAAAGCCAGTGGCATTTTCCATATATTTCACAAGGAGGAATCACAATGAACAACCCGGAAGGCGGAACACCCTTCACGAATCCTGAGGGACCCAACAACCAACCTGGGCAACCGCAGCCCCAGCGTAAGGTATCCGAGCAGTTCAATAATCTGCTCAAGGATGAACGTGTACAGCAGGCACAGGCAGTAGGCAAGCAGTATTGGAGCTTTTACCTGAGAGCCCTTACCCGCCCGTACAGTACAATGAGGGAAATTCCTGTGGCCCATTTCATGAACAGCCTGATCACCATGGGCCTTACGGCGTTGTTAACGGCCTTATATTTCCTCACCCTGTTCATCAAATGGGATGTCTCGGCCATCTTCGGCCCCGGCTTCCTGAAGCCGCTGTTATTGACGGCGGTAGGCCTTGCCGTTGCTTGCGGAGCCACTTATGCAGTTCTCCGGCTGGAGAAGGTCAGCTTCGATTTTAAATTGCTGATTACCCGGATGGGAACGCTGCTCGTTCCGGCCGTGGCGCTGCTGGTGCTGGCGATTCTCACACTACTTGTCAGCCTGTACTCCTTCTCGACCACACTGGTGGCGTTGTCCTTCCTGTTCGTCTTCATCAGCATGAATACGGCTTTGTTCCAATATCCGCTGAACACCGGCGGCAGCCGGGGCATTGACACCTTATACCCGATTGCCATCGCCAACATTGTGACCGGATATATTTTCTACAAGCTGATCACCTCCGTCATTGCCGGTGCAGCCTTTGGTATGCTGAGCAACTCGTTTAATTTATAAAATCACCCCGCAAAACAATTCACGCCAAAAACGGCGCTGCCGTCCTAATCAGGACAGCAGCGCCGTTTCCATGTGTTGCACTTCTATTCAGCCCGGTAAGCCTGTTACGGAGTTGTAGGAGCTGCCGGGGTTGTTGGCATTTCAACTTCCTTCGCGTCCAGTGCTTCCTGCGGAACCTTGATCTCGTCGACCTTGTTGTGATCGCTGATAGTCGCCTTCATATCCATATCAATCGATATCGTCTGGTCATTGCTGGTCATATCCATGACCATGGTTACATCTGTACGGGTTGGGAAATAGGTCTTCTTATCCACCGCATAGGCGATATTCATGCTCTTGATATTCATCTGCTCCATCATGGCAGCCATCTGAGGATCGGCACTGCCGCCCTGGTTCATATAAGACTTCGCCAGCTCCTTGACGTCATCGCCGGATACCTCGGCAGACAACAGATAACTATCGCCTTCCTCGGTGATTTTGGTCTTCTCGGTAAGCGCCTTGAATTGCTCCAATTGCTTCTCAGGGTTCGCGGACTGCTGCATAGCAGCTAGGACCTGTTCACCCATCGTAGCAGGCATCTTCATCCATTGCCCGTTCACCTGGGAATAGAAGCCGTCCTTAGTCACATACTGCTCAATCTTCTGGTCGCCCTGGGCCGTCTTCATCTGCACCTCCTGATGCATCATCAGCGGCTCCTTAATGAACTTGGATTTCGTGGTCATATCGGTATCTTGCGCATTGTCCCCTTGTGCCGTCTTCACATTGATCTTCTGCTTCACCTGCGATTCCATCGCGAAGCTCTTCAGATCACCCGATGCGGCAACCGACTTCTGAATCAATTCATCCACCGTTGGAACGCCGTCTGATGTCTGTTCAGCAGGCGCTGCCGATGCGGAGGCTTCCGGAGCCGCGCTTCCTGCAGGTGCAGCTGTTGCAGCGCCCTCCGATGGTTTGAGCTCCTCATTATTGCCGCAGCCAGCCAAGGCAACAGTCAGCATAACACCCATAAATATCGTAGTCCATTTCTTCAAGTTCGATTCCTCCTAGTGATGTTAGCAAGTAGTATTGTTAAATCTTGTGATGTATTTAACCACAGGAGCACCCCTTTTAATCAGCCGTTTAAAAGTTACATCCAAAGTCATGGTCGTCCGGGTGTTAAAAGAATGCTATGAAGACAGGCAAAACTGTGCTTATATATGGAGAATACTACTATAATCCAAAGGGAAAGAAGCGTGGACCCGCATGAGTTTTGAAATCGTAGAGGCTACCCTGTCTGACATTCAAGCCGCTCTGGATTCCGGGGAGATCACTTCCAGACAATTAGTCCTGATGTACCTTGAGCGCATAGCGGATCATGACAAAAACGGTCTGACGGTGAATTCTGTACTGGAGATTAACCCGGATGCGCTGTTCATCGCTGAATCCCTGGACGTAGAGCGCCAGCTTCAGGGTCCGCGCGGACCGCTGCACGGCATACCGGTGCTATTGAAGGATAACATTAATACCGGGGATAACATGCATACCAGCGCGGGCTCGCTCGCGTTGGCGGACTCTTTTGCCGGAGAGGATGCCTTCATCGTCAGGAGGCTGCGCGAGGCGGGAGCTATCATTATGGGCAAGGCTAATATGACGGAATTCGCCAACTTCATGACGAATGGCATGCCCTCCGGCTACAGCTCCCGGGGCGGGCAGGTGCTTAACCCCTATAACATCTCCACGCCGACAGGCGGCTCCAGCGCCGGGTCTGCAGTAGCGGTGGCCTGTAATTTCTGCACCGTCTCCGTTGGAACAGAGACCTCCGGCTCCATCCTCAATCCCGGCAATCTTGGCTCTATTATCGGTATTAAGCCCACGGTGGGGCTGATCAGCCGCTCCGGTATTCTGCCGCTCTCCAGCACGCAGGATACCGCCGGGCCTATGGCACGAACGGTCCGGGATGCCGTCCTTCTCCTGAACGCTCTGCTCGGTCAGGATGCCGGAGATGCGGCTATGGGTACGAACAGAGGTAAGGTTCATGAGGATTATACGGTTTTCCTGGATGCAGACGGTCTGCGGGGAGCAAGAATCGGAATTCCGCGCGATTATTACTTCGAGGAGCTGACGGAGGAGCAGCTTGCGCTGTTCAATGCCTCTGTGGAGAGAATGCGGGAGCTCGGGGCGACCATTATCGATCCGGCCGAGATTACAACGGCGCGGGAGATCAGCTATTCATCTGTGGTGCTGAATGAATTCAAAACCTCGCTGAACGCCTATCTGGCCCGCCTGGGTCCGGGTGCACCGATGCGCACCCTGAAGGATATTATTGATTTCAATCATGCCCATCCGGTCCAGACGCTGAAGTTCGGGCAAGCGACCCTGCTCGATGCCGAATTAACAACCTCCGGCACCTTCACTGAGCCGCAATATCTGCGTGACCGCATGACGGATCTCAGACTCTGCAAGGAGCAGGGGATCGACGCCACCATGCGCGAACATCAGCTTGATGCCCTGCTGTTCCCGGCCGACTTCGGCGCACGGATTACCTCAAGAGCCGGATATCCGTCGATCGTGGTGCCGTCAGGCTATACCTCAGCCGGTGCGCCCTTCGGCGTAACCTTCTCCGCCCGGGCCTATGAAGAACCGGTGCTTATCAGACTGGCCTATGCTTATGAGCAGAACTATAAGGTACGCAAGCCGCCTTCACTCCGCAGCTTCATCTGATCCCGCTTCATGCCAACATGGGACAGGCTCCAGGTGCGCAGCCCGCAGCTGCGCACCCCCTTCTCAATCATAGTCATGCCGGTTCTCTTCATCGGCAATGCTCTGAATCTCCTCTGCATGCATCAGATGCAGCTCATAATCGCCTTCGGCATGCAGCTTCACGACCCGCTCTTTGGTGAACTTCGCACTGCTCTCCGCCGCATCCTCGTCGTAGAACAACAGAATCCCGTCACTTTTACGCAGCAGCAGATCATCTCTGGCCTTGAACTGCCAGCTCCCGTCATAGGGAGCATTGCTAACGGCTCCGTAGTAGTCAGCACCGGCTACAATGCGGCGGTATTCATTCTGCTTCTCTTCCTTCCACTTCTCCTCCGGTGAGGCATGGGCTGTAATAATGCCCAGCTTCAGCGCGGGGTATTGCTGCTTCAGCTCCAGCACCACCTCGCAGGCCCACAGATCAACACCATATTGCCCGGGAGTAATGACCCATTCCAGTCCCTCCTCCACCAGCGGAATGATCCGGTTGGCGAGTGCTTTTTTGATATAGGGAATGCCCTGATGCTTGCTGTCATAAATGCCGAGCTCATGGGCCCGGTAGCCTGTGACCAGTAAAGTCTTCATGTGCTGCGCCTCTCTCCTGACTGCTTCATTCCGAAATGTATGGGACAACCTGTACTTTATGCATTATATCTTATTTCGCGTGGCAGGGCTGCCGGACCCGGGGAGCATATAAGCCGGACCCACCGTACCAAATTATTTTCGGTAATTACGAGTAAATTTAGATAAAGTTTGGAAAACTGCATGAAGATGAAAACTCGTACTCCGTTATACCCAAATTCAAAAGCTGGGGATGATTACACTGTTCGGTATGATTCTTTCCTATATACCCGGCTGGGCAATCTTCGCCCAAGCGGGTGTGGCTATGCTTGTTCCGCTGCTCCTGGCCTATCTCTATAAATCGCTCTACAAGCTGGTAGGCAGCGGACGCGGCCAGATCGGGTACGGCGCAAGAACCGTTCCTGCGCAGGGGCCGCCGCCGCTGGCTCCAGAGGAATCCTCCGCCCGGTTTACCGGTGATCTTAAGGATGACCTGCAGGCGGTTAAATCCGGCATCGGCAACAACAGCGATGTCCATTTCAGAGCATTCACAAATGCGAAAACAGGTGCACAAGGAGTCGTCATCCATGTCGACGGGATGCAGAGTGACCGGCTGCTCAGTATGGAAGTCATGCAATACCTGATGTATGAGATGCCTGCCGGGCCACAGTCTTCTGTTGAAATGGCCGGGCATCGTCTTCCCTTCAGCGAGCTTAGAGAGGAAGAGCATATCAGGGACTTCAATAAGTCTGTCCTCTTCGGCCATGCAGCCCTGCTGATCGATGGGCTGCGCTGCGGGCTCCTGCTCGAGATGCCAGGTGCTCCCAGCCGCCAGGCGGACGAGCCGGTCTCCGAAGCGCTGCTCCGCGGCCCTAGACTAGGCTTCACGGAGGTGCTCAGCGAGAACACCTCTATTTTGCGCCGCCAGGGCCTTAACGATCAGCTTGAGATGGTATCCTTCCGGGCAGGGACCGCTATTGAAAGGGAGATCGTTGTGGCCTACATGAAGGATATCGTCAATCCCGACCTGCTGGAGGAGATTAAGAACCGCATCTGCAAAATCGATATGGATTTCCTGGCCGAATCCGGCTACATCGAGCAGCTGATTGAGGATAATTATCTCAGTCCGTTCCAGCAGCTACAGAATACAGAACGGCCGGACAGAGTGATCAGTGCCCTGCTGGAAGGACGGGTTGCCATCCTGCTGGACGGCACACCCTTTGTACTAATCGCACCGGTAACCTTCAGCATGCTGCTGCAGTCGCCGGAAGACTATTATGAGCGCTGGCTGCCGGGAACACTTCTGCGGCTGCTGCGTTTTGGAGCATCCTTCTTTGCCCTGATGGCTCCAGCCCTGTACATCTCTTTCATCTCCTTTCATCCGGGGCTGATTCCTACAGAGCTGGCGATCACGATCATTAAGACCCGGCAGGGTGTGCCCTTTCCCTCTCTAATAGAGGTGCTGATTCTGGAGGTCGCCATCGAGATTCTTAGGGAAGCGGGCATCCGGCTGCCGAAGCCGATCGGTCCGGCGATGGGCATCGTCGGCGGTCTGATCATCGGCGATGCAGCGGTTCAAGCGGGGATCGTCAGCCCGTTCCTGGTCATTACGGTGGCCGTAACTGCCATCTCCTCCTTCTCCATTCCGATGTACAGCGCCGGGATCACCCTGCGGATGCTGCGCTTCGCCGGTATGCTGTTCGCCTCGGTGCTGGGAATGTACGGGACCATTCTGTTCTTCCTGCTGATCTGCTGCCACCTGACCAAGCTCAAGAGCTTCGGAGTGCCTTATCTGACCCCGCTCTCCCCTTTCCGGCTCAGTGACTGGAAGGATCTGTTCCTGCGCGCTCCGATGGCACTGATGAAGCGCAGACCAAAAATGATGAAGACTAAGCAGAGTAAACGAAGATCATGACCGCGCCTGGTATAAGGAGGAATGCAGTATGTTCATACGCACGGATGATAAAATCACGGCTACACAAACGGCCATTTTCCTGAACAATACCTTGCTGGGCGCGGGTGTGCTCACACTGCCGCGCAGCGTAAGCAAGAGTGTCGGAACTCCGGATGGCTGGATCTCCACCCTGCTCGGCGGGGCCATTGTGATGCTGGTTGTCCTCCTTATGGTGAAGATCAGCCAGCAATTTCCGGGAAAAACCGTCTTTCAGTACTCAAGGCTGCTGACCGGCCGGTTCATCGGCGGCATTCTGTCCATGCTGTTAATCCTGTATTTCATCACTATCGCCGGCTTTGAGATCCGTACACTGGCTGAGGTTACCCTGTTTTTCCTGCTGGAGGGGACTCCGATCTGGGCAGTAATCCTTCCTTTTCTCTGGCTGAGCACCTACCTCGTATACGGAGGCATCAACTCTATTGCCCGTGTCTACACCATTGTTTTTCCGATCAGCATTATGATTCTGCTCATCTCCTTCGTGCTCAGCCTGCGGATGTTCGATATCGATAATCTGCGTCCTGTACTCGGCAAGGGATGGTCCCCCGTATTCGCCGGGCTCAAATCCACCGTGCTTGTATTCACCGGCTGTGAAGTCACTATGACGCTTGTGGCATTCATGGAGGACCCCAAAAAGGCTGTCAAAGCTATGCTTGGCGGCGTGGCCATCCTGCTGTCCATCTATTTCCTGACCATCATTATAGTGATCGGAGGCATCTCTATTGATTCCGCCATCACCAGCACCTGGCCCACTATTGATCTATTGCGCAGCTTCGAGGTGCCGGGATTTTTCTTCGAGCGTCTGGAATTCCCGTTCATGGTCATCTGGCTGATGCAGATGTTCTGCAACTTCAGCAGCTTCTTTTTCCAGTCCACGCTGGGTCTCTCACAGATCTTCAAGCTTAAGGTGCACCCGATTATTTATGCGTTGGTTCCGCTGCTGTTCATCTCGGCGATGCTGCCCAAATCCTTAGGCGATCTGTTCGCACTCGGAGATACCATAGGCAAGATGGGGTTGGTGCTGTTCCTGCTGGTGCCTGTCCTGCTCTCTGTCGTCTGGCTCATCCGGGTGAAGGGGCTGAAGCAGCATGTGTAGACGAATCCTGGTGGTGCTGTGCAGTCTGCTAATCCTTGCCACACTGACCTCCTGCTGGAGCAGTAAAGAGATTGAGGATCTGGCCCTATACGCAGGGCTGGCTCTGGATGTCGGAGAGTTCTCGCCCACAGAACAGGAGCTGGAGGACAAGGGCGCTACTTATTATAAAAAGAATAAAATCACCGCCACTGTGCAGATGGTTCCGGCTAACTCCGTGGGAGGGACAGATAAACAAGGCGGCAGCAGCGGCAGCAGTCCACCCTATATGAATGTAACCGGAACCGGAGATTCTGTGCTGGAGATCTTCCGTCAATATTCGATTCTGCGTGAACGGCCGATCATCGGCCACCACCTCAAGGTTATAGTGATCTCCAGTGAACTGCTCAAGCAGCAGAGGATGAACCAGTTAATGGATTTCGTCCTTCGGGATAATGATATCCGTCCCAGCACGATGGTGTTCATAAGCCAAGGCCGCGCAGCAGACACTATGGTCGCGAAGCAAAAAAATGAAATTCCTGCCTTTCACATCAGAGATATGCTGCGCAATCAGAAGAGAACCAGCAAGGTGCTGGACCCTGTTATTTTATCGAAAATGGATGCCAATATGCACTCCAAACGCAGTTATGCACTGCAGAACCTGGTAACGGCGAATGGGGAGGTAGAATTCTCGGGAGCCGGAGTGATCAAGGGAGATACCGGGCACTGGGTGGGCCCGCTGAATCAGGAGGAAACCGAATGTCTGAGCTGGCTGACCAACGGGGGGCAAAGCGGGGTCATCAAGACCTACGACTGGAGCAATGAGCCGATTACCTATGAACTCAAGTCCATGAAGAGTAAAATCACTGCCAAAGCAGACGGCGGCGAGCTGTCCTTCGACGTCAAGCTTGTAACGGAAGGAAGGCTAAGCGAAACCTGGAACGTAGAGGAATACCCTGCGGCCACCCATCTTCCCCAAAAAGCAGAGAAGCTGTTCAAGGAGCGGCTGGAGGGGATGATGAAGAGTATGCTTCACAAGCTGCAGTCGGATTACAAAGCAGATGTGGGCGGATTCTCCACCAGACTCAGCATCCAGGAACCCGCCTTATGGAAGAAGCTGGAGGATCATTGGGACGAGGTGTTCAGCCAGACTCCTATTCATGTCACGGTTGATTTGAAGATTACGGACTTCGGCTCCTTCACTCAATAGGGTAATCCCGTTAAGAATCTGTTTTAAAAAAAGCTGTCCCAGCAGCCGTGTCTAATGAACGGCCTTCGGGACAGCTTTGTCGTGCCTTACTGCTTGTCTGAGAGAATCAGCACTCCGCGCCCGGGAACTGGAGTGGAGCCGCTGAACTTCTTCCCGGTAAGCAGATCGGTCCGCTCTAGGGTACCGATATCCGCACGAAGCTCCTCTGCTGAATGGTTCAGCAGGAACAGATAGGATACGCCGTCCTTCACACGCTGAACGGACTCAATGCCTTCCGGCGCGCTGACCAGCGGCGCAATGCCGTTATCGGCGCACAGGTTAGCCAGGAAGCCGCGCAGGAAGGCCGCATCCGGGCTGGTGGCCACATAATAAGCCTTACCAGCACCGAAGCTGTTCACCGTTAGGGCAGGCATACCTTTATAGAAATCCGCACCATACTGAGCGAGTACCTCTGCGCCTTCGGGATGAATCAAGTCGCAGAGCAGGCCGCAGGCATAAGAACGGTTCAGAGCCCCCCATTCCTTATTCATTACGATTTCATTGCTCATGCCCGGCAGCAGGGCATCGATCTCCTCGGCCCAGATCCCCAGCACCTTGCGCAGTTCTCCAGGGTAGCCGCCAACCGTAACCAGATCATTCTCATTGACGATCCCGCTGAAATAAGTCGTAATGAAGGTGCCGCCGGCCTGGACGAAGGCCTCGACCTTCTCGGCGAAGCCCGGCTTCACCATATACAGCACCGGTGCAATGACAATCTTGTATCTCGACAGATCCTCTTCTACGCCGATCATATCCGCTTCAATATTCTGCTGATAGAGCGCATCATAATACTTATGGACCTCGTCCACATATTTCAGTGCAACAGACGGGCCGCTGGAGAGATCAAGCGCCCAGCGGTTCTCCCAGTCGTAGATAATCCCGATCTGCGCCGCACTGCGTGCATCCAGCAGCTCGCTGCCCAAGCTCTTCAGCTCCCGGCCCAGCTCAGCACATTCGCGGAATACGCGGGTATGCTCATGCCCTACATGCTCAATGACCGCTCCGTGGTATTTCTCGCAAGCGCCGATGGACCGCCGCAGCTGGAAGAACAGCACGGTGTCAGCACCGCGCGCTACCGCCTGATAGCTCCAGAGGCGCATGACGCCGGGACGCTTCAGGGAATTGTACGGCTGCCAGTTCTGCTGGCTTGGCGTCTGCTCCATCAGCATGAACGGCTGGCCGTTCTTCAGGCCGCGCATAAGATCATGTGTCATCGCCGTATGGCTGACCGGCGTGTCCAAGGAAGGATAGTTGTCCCAAGAGATTACATCCAGATATTTCGCCCACTTGAAATAATCGAGCTCCGGGTAGAAGCCCATCATGTTGGTTGTAACCGGAATATCCTGGCTGTGCTCCTTGATTGCCTTATATTCGAGAATGTAACATTCCAGCAGGCTATCCGACATGAATCTACGGTAGTCCAGAGAGATTCCCTGGAAGTTGGTCCGGTTGCCGCCCCACTCTTCACTGAGTTCATTCGGAACAACGATTTCCTCCCAGTCATAGAAGGTATGGCCCCAGAACCGGGTGTTCCAGGCTTTGTTGAGCGCATCCAGCGTTCCGTAACGTTCCTTCAACCAGACGCGGAAAGCCGCCTCGGACTGCTCGGAATAATCATATCCGCCGTATTCATTGGAGATATGCCAGGCTACCAGGCCCGGGTGATCCTTATAGCGCTCAGCCAGCTTACCGGCCAGCAGGGCCGCGTATTTGCGGTAGACTGCGCTGTTCGGGTTGGAGTTGTGGCGACCGCCGAATTTACGCTTCCGGCCCTGAACATCCACGCGGGTTACCTCCGGATAGCGGTGAGCCATCCAGGCCGGATGTGCCCCGGTACCCGTAGCCAGACATACATATGTGCCGTTCTTATATAAGCGGTCGATTAACTCATCCAGACCACTGAAATCGTACGTATCCTCAGACGGCTGAATCAGCGCCCAGGAGAACACATTAATGGTGGCTACGTCTATGCCCGCGAGCTTGAACATCCGCTCGTCCTCCGCCCAGACCGGGGCCTCCCATTGCTCCGGGTTATAATCTCCACCGTACCAGATCTTAGGTAATTTCTCGTTGATCACGCTACGCACATCCTTTATAGTATAAGTATATTCTTATTTTAATCGCTACCTCAATCGCTATAAATATAATATTAATGAATTGAAATATAATAATATGGAACAGCAGGAGATGAACCGGAATGTCACTGGATACCGTCCGCAGAATCGTATTCGCCCAGGAGAGCGGCCAGCTGCTCCCCATCACCCTCGACAGTATGGGTTATAACCCTGATCAGGAACAAGTCTCCCGGCCGCAAGGCTATCACACCTATCATTGGCTGCAGACGGCGCATGGCAATGGGATGATCCACTTCGACAACAAGAAGCTCACCCTCACCGAGGGCAGCGGCATTCTGCTGATGCCGGGGACACCGCACCGCTATGAAGCACTCTCCTCAGAGACTTGGCGCACCTATTATCTCACCTTCGGCGGGACCTCAGCCCGGCATATTCTGGATTCGCTCGGGATGAACACCAGCCTGTTCTACCGCTGGGAGAGCGGGGCGCCGCTGAGCTCGATGCTGAAGGAGATGCTGGACCGCCACGATACTTCGAATGACATGTTCAGTCTCGGGGAATCCAGCGATGCCTACCGTTTCCTGCTGACCCTGAACAAATACGGGCAGCTGCATAACAACACGGCCATCTCCCGCAATGTGGACAAGCTTCAACCGCTGCTGAAATGGATGGACAGCCATTATGGTGATCCCGAGGTAGGCCTCCGTGATCTCGCCTCCCGGCTTGAGGTGTCCGGCAGATATCTGAACAGCCTGTTCCTGCAGACCTTCGGGCTATCGCCCTATGCTTATTTCGTCCGGCTGCGCATCCGCAAGAGCAAGGAGCTGCTGGTTGCGAATCCCCAGCTTACCGTTAAGGCCATCTCGCAGCTGGTCGGCTTCCGCGATGTCAGCCATTTCGTAGCCACCTTCCGTAAGCAGTCGGCGGTTACGCCGGAGCAGTTCAGGAAGCTGCACTAACCCCTGAACATACAGAGACGGATACCATCCACCTAAGTGGGGTATCCGTCTTTTGCGGCACGAATATAGGATCTTATCCTACGTTTATGACTTCACTGCTGCCCGTTACTCCACAGGACCGCTGCTGTTCTGCATCCTGTCTGTCCCGCTCACCGCTTCCGGCAGCCCTGCCTTCAGCTCTTCGATGAACTCCCGGAACGCGCTCGTCATATAGAGGTCACGCCGCCGGATGAATACCGTCGGCACCTCCGCATACTTCTCGGGAAACGGATAGATCCTTATCCCCTCCGTGACATTCATCCGGGTGAAATAGGATAACGGCAGCACCGCATACCCTATTCCCGCCCTTACACAGCCGAGTAATCCCTCCATCGTCCCGAACTCCATCATCTTACCCAGCCGTCCGCCCTCTTCCGCCAGCCAGCTCTCCAGCTTGTTCCGGTACAGGCATTCTGCATTCAGCATCAGCAGGGTCTTGTCATGAACAGAGAGGATGCCCTGATAATCCATACTATCGGGAATCACCAGCCCGATCCGTTCGTGGATGAGCAGCTCCTGGACAATCTCCGGGTGCTCCACCGGCCCGTCCATAAACGCCCCCTGGACTTGATGCTGCAGAACCGACTCGATCAGCTCCCCCGCCCGTCCGACCTGCAGCTGCACCTCCACCTCCGGGTAGCATCCTCGGTAAGTGGACAGGATAGCAGGCAGCCGCACTGCCGCCGTCGTATCCGAGCCGATGGTAATCAAGCCTGTGGGCACTGGCGAATCCAGCACCGCCAGCTTCGCCTCATCCAGCAGATTAAGAATCTTGACCGTATACTCCATGAACGTCCGTCCGGCCGAGGTCAAGGTAATTCCCCGGCTATGCCGGTAGAACAGCGGAGTCTTCAGCTCCTGCTCCAGCTGCTGGATTCTTGCCGTTACATTGGACTGCACATAGTTCAGGCTTTGGGCTGCCTTAGAGATACTTCCTTCTTCGGCAACCGCCAGAAATACTTTGAGAAGACCCGTATCCACGCCGTATCGCTCCCCCCGGATCACCCATCAGCCGCAGTGATGGCCTCCATCATTTCCCTTCATTATACATGATCCGATACACCGTTTATGATGGAAATATAACAGGAATGCGAGACCCCGACTAAAAAATGGCTAGGAGTGAGAGCAGTGGAAAACAAAAAGTGGAAGTTCCAGCTGCCCGGTAATCCGGATGGCATAGAAATAGCTATCGGTACAAGTGAAATCAGAACTGTCCATGACCTCCTAAGCCGGTTCCGCCAAGAGGAGCTTATGGCGGCGCAGAAGCAGCAGGCCGAAAGACGGAAGCCACAGCCGAAAGCTCCTGTGGTCTCCCTGGCCTCCCGCATGCAGGAGAAGAGACGTCACCCTACTGCCTGACTCCAGCTTCCTGCAGGCCAGAGCTTACAGCTTGCAAAATCTGAACAGCAAAAGGCGGAAGCATGACGGTTCCAGTCTCCAGATTGCCGGTTAGCGCGCTGCGGTAGTGCTTCTCCAGCCGGATGCTCTGAGCCGTCCGGCTGAGGTTCAGCAGGAACAGCAGCTCCCGGTTCTCTCCTGTACGCTTGAAGGCCTGAACGCCCTCCGGTAATGCCGCGAACTGCTCAAGCCCTGCGTCCAGCGCGATATCACCCAAAAGCTTCAGCCAATAATCCTCCCCGGGATCGGTTCCGATATAATATACCTTGCCCTCCCCGAAGCGGTTCAGTGTAGCCGCAGGAACTCCGGCATAGTAATCATCTTCATACCAGGCGATCGGCTCCGCTCCCTCCAGACAAAGAATGTCGCACCAATGGCTGCATGCATACAGATTCCCTTCAGCATCACGGAGCGTATGAACCTCGTCTCCAACCGGATCATACTCCTCCACCGTTATGCCGGCAGCACGTGAGAACAGCCCGGGAAGAGGCTGCATTACACAGATATTATTCATGTTCTTCACACCGCTTCGGCTCATCAGAATGACTGTGCCGCCGCCTTCCGCAAAGGATTCCAGCGCCTGTGCCGCCTCTTCATCATGCAGGTACAGGCTCGGGACGATAACCAGCTTGTAGCCCTCCAGCGGCTGACGCCAGTCCACCACATCACAACTGATGCCACGCTTGGTTAACGCCCGGTGATATTGCTTGATGTTATCATAATAGTCCAGCCCCTCCGCCTGGGGCTGAATCCGCAGCGCAGCCAACTGCTCGTGCGAATACAGGATAGCCGTCTGACTCATGACCAGTGTCCCTTCCAACAGCGGAGCCAGAGCATTCACCTCACTGCACAGCTGCCCGAATTCGGCAAATCTCCGCCCGGGCACATTGCTGTGGTCGATGAGGCCGTGCCAGAACTGCTCTGCTCCAGCGGCTGCGCTTCTCCAGCGGAAATGCACCACGGTATCCGCACCTCTGGCAATCGCCTGCCAGGCATATGCACGGATCAGTCCGGGATACGGAGTGCGCCACATCGGGAACCAGCAGCCCGGAGGGCCGCTAAGCTGCTCCATGATCCAGAAGCCCCGGCGTTTAATCCCGCGGGTCAGATCCAGGGATAAGGCCCCGCTGTATGGTGCAGTGGCCTGTTTCTTAGGCGAAGGATTCGGATAGTAATCGAAGGCCGCCACATCCAGCTCCTCTGCCAGCCCGTGCATGTCCAGCCGCTGCGGATAACTGTGAAAGTTATGGGTGATAAAATGATGTGGGCAGATCGCCCGCAGCACATCAATCTGCGACTTCTGGAACGCAATCACTGAATCCCATTGGAACCGCTGGAAGTCCAGCAGCAGCGAAGGGTTCTGAAAAGGTGAAGCGCCATAAGGAACTGTCAGTTCACTCCAGCTGCTGTAGCTTCCGCTCCAGACCACGGTTCCCCACTCCGAATTAAGCTGTTCCAGCGTCCCGTACTTCTGCTGAACCCAGTCCCGGAACGCCAGGTTGCAGCTGTCACAGCGGCAATCCAGCATACTGAATTCGTTATCCGTCTGCCAGCCGATAACTGCAGGGTGGCTGCTGTACTGGCGGGCAAGCGCCTCAATAATCCGGCCGCCATGTTTCCGCAGGGAAGCGCTGTTATAACAGCGCTGGCCGCGCACGCCCGGATGGAAGACGCCGCCATCCGCGAGTATAGGCAACACATCCGGGTAAGCGGAGGTCAGCCAACGCGGCGGTGTTGCTGTAGGCGTCCCGATCACAATCTGAATCCCGTACGCATGGAACAAATCCAGCGCCCGGTCCAACCAGGCGAAGTCAAAGCTGCCGTCCGAAGGTTCCAGCCGGCTCCAGGCAAATTCCGCTACCCGGACAACCTTGACCCCGGTTTCCTTCATTAATTTGATATCCTTCTCCCACATGGACTCGTCCCAATGCTCAGGATAATAGTCGACACCGATTTGCACGTTGCTGTAATCATTCCGCTCCCGAATTGTGCCCAGCTCCCTCTTATCGTAATGTACAAGACTTTGATTCGAGTATACCTCAATCACCAGTTAGCCGAAAACCATAAAGGACGCCCCGCCTCACCTCATTCACTGAGATGGGCATGAGCGTCCCGGCCAAACCACTCTATCCAATCTGTTCCCTTTCAGATTATTTCTTCAGCTTATCCCAGGCAGCCTGCATGCCCTTCTCCCAGCCGGCTTCATCCACTTTGCCGGCAATCAATTCCTGAATGGAGCTGGCGAATTCCTGTGTAACGCCATCAGGGAATTTGGACGCCTGCAGCCCGTAGACCTTGCCTTCTTTTACATAATTCCAGACATCCGCACCCAGCAGACCGATATCCTCAGGGGTTGCCGGAATGGTGGACAGCGCAGGAATGAACTTCCATTTCTTCACGATATACTCTTTCCCCATATCCGAAGTGACCAGCCAGTTCAGGAACGTCTTCGCTTCTTCCTTGGAGCCGGATTCCTTGTTCACTACCAGGTTCGCCGGAACACCCACCGACAGCTTATCGTTCATCGCCGCATCATCGTTGATTGGCATCGGGAACATCCCGATGTTCATGTCCGGCGTAATGTTATCCACCAGGGTCTGTGCCCAGTTGCCTTCCTGCATCATAGCCGTTTCGCCCTTGGCGAACAGCGCCAGGTGAGTGTTAGCATCCGTGGTCAGCGGATTCTTCTGGCCGTATTTTACTGTCAGGTTCAGCAAGTTGCTCCAATCCTTGAACTTCTCATTCCCCACAATGGATGCAGTTCCGTCGTTCAGACCCTTGATGAATTCATCCACATTATCCTGCTGGGCAAAAGCTACGCTAATCCCCTGAATCCCCAGCAGCCACCATTCCTGATAAGCGTTGCCGAACGGAGTTACGCCAATCGCCTGCAGCTTTTTAGCTGCTTCTTCAAGCTGGGAAATGGTTTTTGGCGTCTCTGTAATCCCGGCCTTGGCGAACAGGTCCTTGTTGTATACATAACCGATTCCTTCAAGGTTCATTGGCATCCCGTAGGTTTTGCCGTCCTTGGTCATAGGTTCTGCTGCAAGTGGAATCAGATCCTTCACCCAAGGCTGGTCGGACAGGTCTTCGAGTTTGTCTTGCCACAGTGCCATTTCAGCATACCCGCCGTTACTGAAGATATCAGGAGCATCGCCGGAAGCGAATTTGGTCTTCAGCGCTGCACCATAGTCTGCGCCGCCGCCCACCGTCTGGATATCCAGCTTGATGTTAGGATGCTCTTTCTCGAATTCCACCTTCAGCTCATTCAGGCCTTCCACGATCTCGGTCTTGAACTGGAAAATCTTAACCGTCTTCACAGCGCCGCTGTTGCCAGCGCTTCCATTAGAAGCATTATTTGAGGCAGACTTATCGGCATTGCCGCCACAAGCCGCGAGCACTACTGACATTAGCATTACGGATGACATCATCAGTGCAGAATGTTTCTTCTTCATTAGATATTTCCCCCTTGAATAATTTAACTGCTTCTTATGTGGAACGGGAGCCCGGTGAATTAACCCTTCACCGAGCCAGCCGCTATTCCCTCAACAATGTAACGCTGCATGAACAGATAGAAGATGACGATCGGGGCAATCCCGATGGTCAGTGCCGGAAGCGCCATATCCCACTGCTTCGTATACTGGCCGAAGAAGGAGAAGGTCGCCAGCGGAATCGTCCGCAGTCCGGGTGCTTGAAGAATCAGAGACGGCAACAGATAGTCATTCCAGATTCCCAGCGCATTGAGCACGATAATGGTCATCAGCATCGGCTTGAGCAGCGGCAATACAATCCGGAAGAACGCGGAGATCGGGTTACAGCCATCCACCGTGGCCGCCTCTTCAATCTCCAGCGGCACAGACTTGATGAAGCCGTGGAACAGGAAGATCGCCATCGGAATGCTGAGGCCGAGATGGGAGATAATGAGACCTGTGAAGGAGTTATTCACGCCCAGGACGTTCACAACCTTCAAGATCGGAATCATAATCGTCTGGAACGGAACCACCATCGCCGCTACCATCAGCAGCAGCAGAATCTGGTTGAACCGGTTATTGGCACGCACCATGCGGTACGCCGCCATCGCACTGAACAGCGAGATCAGCGCTACACTGATGATCGTAATAATCAGCGAGTTGCGGAAGGCCTCGGAGAACCGGGCCAGCTTCCAGGCATTCGTATAGTTCGACCACATGAAGCTCTGCGGCCAGCTTGCCGCGTCGCTCAGAATCTCGCCGAAGGATTTCACCGAATTCGCCAACAGGAAGTAGAACGGAGAGAGGAACAAAAGCGCCAGAAGGATCATAATCACTTCAATGCCGATATTCCATCTGCTTTTGGTCTTGGCATTCATTAAGCTTCTACCTCCTTACTCTTCGTTATACGAACCTGAATGACAGTGATCAGCGCTACAATGAGGAAGAATAACAGCGCCTTAGCCGTACCCAGACCATAACGGTTGTTCAGGAAGGCTTCGTTATAGATGTTCATCGCTACAGATTCCGTCGATTTGAACGGTCCGCCTTTGGTCAGCGAGAGGTTCAGGTCGAACATCTTGAAGGACCAGGAGATCGCCAGGAACAGGCCAATCGTAACCGCAGGCATAATCAGCGGAAGGATGATGTTACGCAGCACCTGCATCCGGGAGGCGCCGTCAATCTCGGCAGCTTCAAGCACCTCTTTGGAGACGTTGCTGAGCGAAGCGATGTAGATGACCATCAGATAGCCGGAGGACTGCCAGATGAAGACCAGGACAATTGCCCAGAAGCCGGTGGTCGCATCCCCGAGCCAAGGAAGGTTGAAGAAGGACAGGCCTGTAAGATCGCCCATAGTGGCGAAGCCTTTGATGAAGATGAACTGCCAGATGAACCCGAGCAGCAGGCCCCCGATCACATTCGGCATGAAAAAAATGGTCCGGAGCATATTCCGTGTCTTCAAGGGTTTGGTCAAAAGATAGGCGAGGAAGAAGCCTACTACGTTAGTCAAGATCACACCCAGCACGGTGAATCTAACGGTAAACCAGAAGGATGACCAGAAATCGTGATCATTTGTAAAAATACTTTTAAAATTCTCAAAGCCGACCCAGCTTACATTACCGGATACGCCGTTCCAATCCGTGAAGGAGTAGTACATCCCCATCAGAAACGGAACAATCATGATCAAGGTAAAAAACAATAATGCCGGGCCAACGAAAAATACCTGCTGACCAAATTGGGACAATTTATTGCCGCGCATGTATGGCCCCCCTTTCTTTTACTCACTCACTTGTTTATGATCTAAAGATATTATCTGTTTTTTGCAGAGCCTCTTACACCTACGCAAGTGATCTTTAGGGTGTAAAATATTGACCTGGATGTGACCCGCCCCATGAAATGGACCAGTATCCGCACGAAGCTGATTGTCTTCCTGCTTGTGCCCACCTTAATCTGCATTATGGCTACGATGTATGTCAGCTATTCCCACACCACCAAGTCGCTGCGGGACCGGGCGGTCGATGAGAACAAGAATCTGCTCTATCAGGGCTACAAGAACATTAACAGTCTGCTGCAGGAGATTAACCGTCTATCGCTGAACGTTTATTCCGACGGCGATTTCTACCGGCTGCTGGAAGCCGGGTACGACGATCTGTCCTCCGATATTGCCATCTATAACTCGCTCAGCTATATCTCCACCTCGCTGCCCCACCTCTCACAGGTGTACTTATACAGTGTGAAAGACTCGAAGGCTACGCTGATTACCGACAATACAACACCCAAGCGCTGGCTGGCTAATGCCCCCTACCACCAGTCCAGTCTGAGCGGAAGCTCACCGGTAAGCGTGCAGAGTACACATCTGAGCAATGCTTACGGGCTAAGGCTGCCCTTAACGCAGTTTATACCGGAGCCGGTCTTTACGCTGCACCGCAGAATTGAGCGTATCCCTACCTCGCAGGCGCTAGGCTATCTGTCAATTGATGTGAAGCTGGCTGCCCTCAGTGAGATTGTGGACCAGCTGTACGAGCAGGATCAGGAGAAGCTCTACCTGGTGGACAGCAGCGGCAGGCTGGTCTACAGCCATGATTCCGGGCTGCTCGGCAAACCGCTGAATGCTGATTGGTATAACACTCAGATTGCGGACAGTACGCAGTTGCAGGGTTATTTTGAACAGGACAGCTCTGTATTCATCTATCAAAAAATCGACAGCATCGGCCTCGGCTGGACGCTCGTCAAGCAGATTCCCGTCTCCTACCTGTTCCGCGAAGCCAAGGAGGCCGCCGCGATCAACCTTCTGCTGCTGGCGCTGCTGCTGGTAACGATCATTGTTCTGACGATCCTTGTCTCCTTCCGGATTACCGCGCCGATCAAGCAGCTGACCCGGTATATGAATCAGGTCCAGACCGGGAATCTCAACATTGAGATCCGCCCGGCAGGTAACGATGAGATCGGGGTAGTCACCGAGCATTTCCGCAGTATGATGGATACGATCAACAATCTCATTCTGCGGGAGTACAGACTGGAGCTGGCGAGCCGGACCAATGAGCTGAGGGCGCTCCAGTCCCAGATTAATCCGCATTTTCTGAACAACACTCTCCAGATTATCGGTACGCTGGCCCTGGAGCTGAAGGTGCCGCAGATCTACGGCTTGCTGTCGGCTCTGGCCAAAATGATGCGCTACAGCATGTACAATGATGAGAAGGTGGTGACGGTCCAGAATGAGCTGGATCATGTCAAAGCGTATATCCAGCTGCAGAAGGAGCGTTTTGAGAACAAGTTCAGCTTCCGCTGTGAGGTGGAGGAGCCGCTGCTTCAGGCGCTGATGCCCAAAATGATCCTGCAGCCGATTGTGGAGAATTACTTCAAGCACGGCTTCCAGCTTGACCGCCAGGACGGATACATGGAGATTAACGTGGCCGCGCTAACCCCGGAGCGGATGGAGATCAGCATCGCCAACAACGGCCTCCCGATTCCGGCAGGACGGCTGGAGGCGCTGCGCAAGGAGCTGGAGCAGTCCAGCACCGTTGAAGAACGGGAGCTCCTGCAGAATGCCGGACAGGACAGCCCCAGCAGACGCGATGCACCGGGCGCGGGCATCGGCCTCGGCAATGTGCTGGCCAGGCTGCGGCTGGTCTGCGGCGATAACGCCCTGCTGACCGTGGATAATCTGAAGACAGGCGGGGTAATCATCCGCCTTGAAATCGATATTGTAGTGGAGAGTGAACGGATATGAAGGCACTGATTGTAGATGACGAAGCAAGAGTCCGGAAGGCCGTCCGCCTGCTGGTGGACTGGGAGGCCCATCAGATTGAGGAGATTCTGGAGGCGGGTAACGGCAATGAGGCCATCGGTCTAATCCGCCAGGAGAAGCCAGCGCTGGTCATTATGGATATGATGATGGAGTCCGGGAGCGGCCTGGAGCTGATGACCTGGGTGGATGAATTCGCAGGCAGCACCAAGTTCATTGTGGTCAGCGGGCATAATGATTTCGACTTCGTCCGCCAGACCGTCCGCCATGGCGGCATCGATTATATCCTGAAGCCGATTGACCCGGATATGATTAACAGCGCGGTCTCCAAAGCAGTATCCGCCTGGCGGGCCGAGGAGGCGGAACGCAGCCACCGCCAGCACCAGAACCTCCGGCTGAATGAGATCAAGCCGATCTTCGGGGAGAAGCTGCTGTCCGCATTGATCGACGACAAGGTGAATGCCGAGGCCTCGCTGCGCCGCCTGATCCATGACGGCATCATTCCGCCGGACATTAAGATTTCGCGTCTGCTCCTCGTGCAGACGGACAGCGGCAACAATCCGCTGCTGCGGCGCTTCGGCGGTGACAGCGAGCTGCTCTACTATGCCATCGTGAACATCTGCAACGAATTTTTGCAGCAGCAGGGCACGGGCATCGCCTTCCGCTATTGGGGCGGGCCGCCGGAGATTGCCATCCTGCTCTGGGAGCCGCATGAATCCGTCACTTCGCTGATTAGCCGGATGAATCAGGGCATCTTCCTGACGCTGCAATTCCGCATGCATTTCGGAATCAGCACGCCGGGCGCTTTCCCCGCGCATCTGCCGGCGGGACGCGCCGAAGCCGCCGAAGCGCTGCTGCGGCGGAATCTGCTCAGGCATGAGGATTACTGCCATTTTGCGGGAGAGGAGGCGCTGCCGGGCGCGGGGACAAGCATGGGAGCGGGCTCGGTGGCAGGCGGGGAGACTGATGTGGGTGTGATGACGGGCGGGAAGCCAGGCTTGGGTGCGGCGACAGGCGGATTGACTGGCTCGGGAACGGGCGAGGTGACTGGCCGGAAGTCAGGTGCGGGTGCGGGGCCGGGGTGGGTGACTGGCAATGGTGCTGGCGCAGTGACGGGCAGGGAGCCGGGGACGATACCCGGCGGGAAGCCGCGCGATAAACGGGAGACTGCAGTCCCGCTGAGCTTCGCCGATGTCCAGGAGGACTGGCGGATGGCAGTCATCAGCGGGACGCCCGAGGCCCTGACCGCAGCAGCGCAGCACTGGACCCAGGAGTTGAGCCGCCGGGGGGTGGTTACCCCGCAGATGCTGAACAACTGGAGGGCCGATGCGCTGCTGCTTCGCTCCCGGCTGGTCCGGGAGGCGCTTGGCAGCCAGGCGGCTAACGTGCTGGCTGAGCTTGAGCAAGGGGACCAGCAGAACCCCTCTCCGCAGCCCAGCGGCTATTCCTTCTCCCTGTTCACCTGGCGCGATTGGTCCCTTGCCTTCATGCAGCAGTTATCCCGGGCGCTCACGGACAAGCAGCAGAAAGAGCGGAACCCGATGACGGAGATCGTAAAATACATTGAGCAGAATTACCCCTCCGACCTCTCCCTTCAGGAGGTGGCGGGCAAATTCCAGGTCAGCCGCGAGTATGTCTCACGCCGGTTCAAGCAGGAATACGGCATCAACTTCTCCGACTACATCGTCAGCGTCCGCATCGAGAAGGCCAAGCTGCTGATGCAGAATCCGGGCCTCAAGCTGGCCCAGATCTCGGAAATGGTCGGCTTCCACGACGTCAAATACTTCAGCAAGGTCTTCAAGAAGCACACCGGCCATTCGCCGAAAGACTACCGGGATCAGGCGGAGCATTAAGCTCCGTCTGGGTGGTATGTGAATGCTGATTACTGGGGGAGAATGTATTCGGTTATTCGCCTACATTCGGCCGTGTTCCCTCGCGACGGTGCATTGTGTTCGGTTTTTCGCCTACATTTGCTCCGGTTACTTCACCCTTTTAGTCCTCCATGGCTCTTCACCCATCCACAGATGAAGAGCTGATGCTCTACTAGTAGCTCATCAGCTCTGAACGTGTGAAAATTACTTTAACTAATGGCTTGCTGAGTGGTTACTTCACCCCAATTAGGGGGCAAGGGGGAGGCTTAATTGTAATTCGTACAACTAAATCTTCCGATGTGCCGTCATATCTCCGTTTAGATGTAGTTCGTGCAATTAAAATGCCCCTATACCTGGATTTTCGTCCATCCGGGCAAATCTAGTTGCACAAAATACAATTAGAAGAGGAAGTCCATCCGTTTCACTGTTTTTAGTTGCACAGAATACACTTATCCCTGTTTTTTCGCTACGAACGCAGCTTCATCCCTTACCTCATTTATGGAATGAACTCACTTGTTTAATTCTGATGCTCTACTAACTGCTGCCGTCCGTTTGCTGTTAAATTTCGTTAACCTCTGTACCACGCCAGAAAAGCCGCCGCCACTGCCTTGCCCGCCGCACCGTTCGGATGCGGGTCGAACTCGTCGCTCATATACTCCGGCTTGATCCGGTGATCTGCAGGAGCCGGAACTGAGAGGACGGCGGCCATGTCGAATACGCGGTCCACTCCGGCCGGAGGACTCATGCGGATACATTCATTCACTTTACGCCAATGGGTCTCACGCTCGCCCTCGAAATTGAAAGGTGGCACGGTGCTGAGAATTACTGTTGTCTCCGGTTGTGCTTCCTTGATCCGGGATATGATGTACGCCACGTCCCCCAGCAATTCCTCTGCCGTGCGCTGGCCGATATCCAGATCATTCACGCCGAGCACGATCAGCACCTCATCACCTTGCTGTGCCTTATGCAACCAGGGACCGTCCGTGGCTACATCGTAGGCCCGGCCCCAGCCGGAGCCGATATTCCACACTCCATACTCTGTACCCAGCCCCTCCGCAATTCTTGCCGCCCAGTGTGTGTATTGATCCTTGGCAGTCCGTACCCCTTGCGTGATCGAGTCACCCAGAAAAACCAGCTTCTTCGTTACATCCTTCTTGTAGCCCAGGAAGCTTGGGAGAACCTGCAGCTTGTCCGATTCGCTGAAATCAGCCGCAGACTCCTGAGCTGCCAAAGTGCCCGGCGCATCGTAGCCGGAGACCAGCATTCCCTCCACATTGAAGGGGAATGACTTGCCTGCGCCAGCCGTTTTCAAGGTCCAGGTGAAGGCCAACAAGTGGTTCTCCGGCAGCTCCAGAAGCGCTTCGTCGCTCCAGAACTGCTCACCCGGCTCCACTCGCCGCGACAATTCGCCGCCAAAGGTAACCGGCACCTGCGAGCCCGGCACAATGCTGCCATCCGGCGCGGCTCCGCCATCGGCAACATATGCCGCTTCGATGCTCCACTCGCCGCCCTGTTCACTGGCTATGGCATCCGCGCCCAGGTCCCAGGTCGAATCCACAGCATTGCTGTGCCAGAACTTCAGCGTCAAACTGCCGTTCTCTCGCAAACGGATATAGGTGCGGTACGTATGGGTGAACGGCTCCGGCGCGTTCATAATGTAGTTGGCGGCTGTAGATAGCGCGGTGGCCGAGCTGAACTCCGGCTGGCTCAGCACTCCGCTTGAACTGTTCTCCTCGTTCTCCTTAGAGCAGCCAGCCTTCCCTACACTCTCTTCCCCACTACTCACCTTCCCCCAATCTTCCTCTCCAGCGTTCACTGTCCCGTTATTCTCAATATTGTTCATAGTCATCGACTCCTTTATTCTGGTGCTGTTTCTCTGGCTGATGGGCTGCGGCGACTGGTACGGCTGACGCTATACCATTAAATTAACAGTAACTTGGCAACCCTTGCAGCACACCTCCAGCATTCCTTCAGCACTCCTTTGGCACTCCTTCAGCACTCCTTCAGCACTCCTTCAGCACTCCTTTGGCGCTCGTTCGAAACCTCTAATGTTGCACTATCTGCAACACTGATGCCCGTAAAATCGGGTGTTCCGGTGCAATGTTGCACCAAATGCAGGAATTTTGCCGCTGATTGGCCCAAGGAAGCTGAAATGCTGCATTTTTGACAACAATTCGCCATAGCCCTGCTCCTGCTGCGGGGATTGTTGCATTTCTGGCAGCAATTAGCCCGTTGTGGCTCATCGTGTGCGCCATTGCACTCCCCATCGCCGCCAATCCCCAAAAAGCTCCCCGATCCAGGAGACTAATGTCCCCTGTCATCAGAGAGCTTGGTTACTTAAGGGCCGCCATAGGCTAAGCCAGCGTGCAGGTGTGTTAATTCGGTCTATAGTTGTGTTAATTCAGTCTTGCAGGTGTGTTAATTCGGCTATAGTTGTGTTAATTCAGTCTTGCGTGTGTGTTAATTCCGTCTATAGTTCACTTATTTCAGCGTAATCGTGAACGATACGGATTTCTCGCCCGCGCCCACGCTCACTGTAGTCTCATCTACCTGCTCCGCACCTTCCACGGAAGCGATAGCGCCGAGATCCTTCACCGCCAGGGTGAATGCTTTGCCGCTGCCTTCGGCAGTTACTTTTACAGCACTGCCGCTGCGAACCGCTTCCACCTTCAGCTCAGAAGCCCCGTGGATATCACGCACAGTCGCTGCAGCAGACTTCCCGTCCTCCAGGGAGTACAGGCCGAACTTCACGCCATCGGCAAAATCATAATCCGGACGGCTGTCCTCACTGCCCACAGCCAGCAAAGTGTTCGGCCGAACGAACAGTGGCAGGCTGAAGAAGTCATGCTTCTCCTTGCGCCATGCTCCGCCCTGTACGGTCTCACCGCTTAACAGGTGTGTCCAGCGTCCGGCCGGCAGGTAGTACTTCACTTCGCCGTTCTCCTGGAAGATCGGAGCGACCAGCAGGGAATCACCAAGCATGTACTGGCGGTCCAGCACCTCACAGGTCGGATCTTCCGGGAACTCCATCACCATGGCCCGCATCGAGGCCCAGCCTTGCTCATGTGCCTGTCCGGCTACATCATACAGGTACGGCATCAGGCTGCACTTGAGCTTGGTGAAGAAGCGGGTAACGTCCACGGCTTCATCGTCATACGCCCAAGGCACACGGTACGAGGTGCTGCCGTGCAGACGGCTGTGGCTGGAGAGCAGGCCGAAGGCCAGCCAGCGCTTGAAGACATGCGCCGGAGCGGTGTTCTCGAACCCGCCGATGTCATGGCTCCAAAAGCCGAAGCCGGACAGGCCGAGCGACAGGCCGCCGCGCAGGCTCTCTGCCATGGATTCATAGTCGGCATAGCAATCGCCGCCCCAGTGAACCGGGAACTGCTGGCCGCCAGCGGTAGCGGAGCGTGCGAACACGGCAGCTTCATTTTTGCCGAGCTTCTCTTCCAGCACCTCGAATACAACCTTGTTATACAACTGGGTATAATAGTTATGCATCTTGTAAGGGTCGGAGCCGTCAAAGTATACCACATCCGTCGGAATCCGCTCGCCGAAGTCCGTCTTGAAGCTGTCTACGCCCATATCCACCAGGTCGCGCAGGTAACCGGCATACCATTCACAAGCCGCAGGGTTCGTGAAGTCGACCAGTCCCATTCCCGCTTGCCAGAGGTCCGTCTGATAGACGTCACCGTTGGCTTTTTTGAGCAGATAACCGTTCTTCCGGCCTTCTTCAAACAGCGGGGAGCGCTGTCCGATATAGGAGTTGATCCATACGCAGATCTTCAGCCCCTTGTCGTGCAGACGCTTCAGCATCCCCACCGGGTCCGGGAACACACGGGAATCCCACTGGAAATCCGTCCATTGATATTCGCGCATCCAGAAGCAGTCAAAGTGGAACACATGCAGCGGCAGATCGCGCTCCGCCATCCCTTCCACGAAGGAGTTCACCGTAGCTTCATCGTAATCTGTAGTGAACGAAGTCGTCAGCCACAGGCCGAAGGTCCAGGCCGGAGGCAGCGCAGGCTTGCCGGTCAGGGAGGTGTATTTCGTGATGACCTCTTTAATCGTCGGTCCTTCAATCACGAAGTATTCCAGGCTCTCTCCGGCTACGCTGAACTGGGCCTTCTTCACCTTCTCAGACGCAATCTCATACGATACCAGCTCCGGCTGATTCACAAATACACCGTACCCCTTGCTCGTCACATAGAACGGAACGTTCTTGTACGCCTGCTCGGAGCTTGTACCGCCGTCTTTGTTCCACAGATCCACCACCTGGCCATTTTTGACAAAAGCCGTAAAGCGTTCGCCCAGACCATACACGAATTCGCCGACGCCTAAGTCCAGCTCTTCACGCATGAAGGTGTTGCCGTCCTGATCCGTGATGTAGGCCATCGACTTGTAACCGCTGCCGGTAATTCGCTCGTCCCCGCGGTAGAAGTCCACCGACCAGTGGGTGCCCTTGTTAATGACCACACGGAGTCCGCCGCTGATCAGCACTGTCTGCGTCTCTGTCTCCTCGATCTCCACATGATCGCCGGTTCCCTCAGTCAGCTCGAACGAAGGTCCGCGTGGAATCACGCCGTCGTTATGAATAATTTTGACTCCTACCACGCCCGGAAGCGGGGAGTGGAATTTCACCGTCAGCAGTGTGGAGTTGAGTGTCGCCGAACGTCCCGTGATGGGTGTAGTCTGCGTGATGGCGGTCAGGCCTTCCTCTGTTTTCTCTACAACATAGTTCTGCACTGCACCATTGATTGTAATTCCGTCACGAACCAGCCATAAGCCGTCTGTAAATTTCATATGTGCACTTGCCACCCTTCGATTTGGTGTATATAGTTGCATTATACCGATAATAAAAGCTCAAAACTAATAATATATAGCTTATTTATAACACTATTTTGACGTCATCAGACAAGGAGGCCCCTAATGGACCGTACCTCGCAGCGCTTGCTCAAAGAAGACCGCGAACACGGGGATGTCATGTTCCCCCTGGCTGCCTACTGGATCGACCTTCCCGCCGGAGCGCATGTCCTGGACACCCACTGGCATGAGGAAGCCGAGTTCTTCCTGCTGCTGGAAGGCGAGATTCTGTTTCAGGTAGACACCGACTATTTCACGCTTCGCCCGGGTGAGGCCGTGTTCATTGAATCAGGGGATATCCATGCCGCATACGCGCTTACGGAGACCCCCTGCCGCTTCTGCGCCCTTGTCTTCCACCCCGACCTGCTGGCCAGCGCCCAATATGATACTATCCAGCAGAGTGTTATTCTGCCGCTTCAGGAGAAACGCCAGAGCTTTCCGCGCCACCTCACCCCTTCTGTTCCCTGGCAGGCGGAGCTGCTGGTGCATCTGAACCGGATGATGAACGCGTATGAGCAACAAATGCCCGGATTCGAAGCTTTTATGAAAGGAACCCTGCTGATTATGCTCTCGCAGATTGCGCAGCCGGGGCGCTTCGTCAACCACAGCCAGTCCGAAGGCGCGGAGCCCACGAAGATTGACCGCCTGAAGCGGGTAATTCTCTATATCCAAGACAACTACCAGGAGCCGATCCGCACCCGAGACCTGTCGGGGCTGATTCCGATGAGCGAAGGGCAATTTTGCCGTTTTTTCAAAAGCATGACCCGCAAGACGCCCGTCGATTACATCAACTCCTACCGGGTCCGCCAGGCCGCAGCCCTGCTGAAGCAGGGAGACCGCAAAATCTCCGATATTGCCATGGATGTCGGCTTCGACAACGTCAGCTACTTCATCAAAGTGTTCCGCAAAGTCATGAACTGCTCGCCCTCAGAATTCCGAAAGGACGCCAGTCCCTTCACCGGGCAGAACCAGCTTTATCCGTAGGCTGGACCCCGCCCCATTCTTTTTTCCTGCTTACGGTTGCCCGGATACGTTTAAGTTAGGGTATGGATGACCACGGCACCTGCCGCTTCAGCGGTGGCCTAATGGCTCATTCCGGTGGACATGCCGTTCCCCACTAATCTACTTACAGGAGGCAGATATTCATGAATCAGCATGTAACCTTGCCAATTGAGGTACAGGACTTCTACAATGCAGTGAACCAATACCAGCCTGACGCTCTGATCGAATTGTTCGCACCCGGCGCTACCGTGAAGGATAACGGGAAGTCGGCCGAAGGCACAGAGGCTATAGCGGCTTGGGCAGAATCCGAGCTATTCTCTGCTAAGGTCCGCTTTACTATTATGGAAATTGAAGAAATCCAGGGCCGCATTGCAGTGACCGCTGAGATGGAGGGGGAGTTCAATAAGAACCGTGTTCCCGCCCCGCAGCAGTTCACCCATGAATTCAAGGTACAAGGCGGCAAAATCAGCGAGCTGATCATCACGCTTAAATAACGCCGAGCAAGTTCAAAGTATAACCATACTTTATAACTCAAAAGGCTGTCCCATAAGTCATGAATATGACTACGCGGGACAGCCTTTTAATTACATAAGATGGGTTTCAGCACTGGAGTGGACGCGGCGATGGCCACTCCGTTGTGTTCTTGTGTTCCCTGATTGCATTTTCTGCAATAGATTCCGCTCTATATTGCCCTAGAACGCATTCTATTGTATTTCATACAGTAGATTACTGGATTTAGGCTCCAGAAGGCCATTTCCGGCGAATTCTATTGTATAGAGTGCAATAGAAGCTACTTTCCCGTCGATTTCAGAGACATCTATTGCACAAAGTGCAATAGCCAAACGTTGAGCATTAGAGTATAGGCAAGTTACTTAACACTACATCCCCATTACCTGCCAGCAAGCACGGAATTCCTCCCACCGTCTTTACGAATTACAATAAAGCAGGTGCTGTCCGGCAAAGGCACCGCCTGCCCGTTATCGTCCATCATAACCACTCTGTTCTCCAGCGCCTCCGTGTAGCCCTCCTGCAGGTAATGACGCAAGACCTCTATCTTGGCCCGGTCCCCCAGCGTCTGCTGAATGAATGCGGTGTACTGCGAAGGTGTGAAGTAGCCGAACTGTTCCTGAACCTCATGAATGTAGGCTTCCTCCCCCCAGGTGTAGGTATAGAGGAATTCCATCGCATCGTTTACCGGCATCAGAACCTCGTATTCGCCCAGCTGTTCATAACGGATATTCCGTCCGGCAAAATCCTTCGCGTACCGCTCCAGCCACGCCATCCCGTCCGCCTCCAGGAACCGCACTCTGCGCCGCTCCTCCTCCGGCTCGCTCATAATCCCGTCGCGGATAATGATCGTCCCGCCATCTGCCAGTACATCGAAGGCACTGGTCAGCGCTGCCGCCACCGTGCCATGATTGAACTTCCGGCCGTCCAGCGGCACATAGGAGTATAGCTCATGCAGAATCGATGAGAAAATCACCGTGTCCACCGTGCCCGGCTCCACGTAATCCTTCAGGTTCAGCGCATCGCCCTGGAGCACCTCCCAGCGGCGGTCCTCCCGCTGCTTGCGCTGCCGCAGCGCTTCGATCACATTGCTTGCGATATCAATCCCCACTGGCACCACCTCCGGCATCCGCTCCTCAATCAGATCGAGCAGCACCCCGCCGCCGGGGCCGATGTCCAGCACCTTCCCTCCGGTAACGTAGTCCAGAATCACTGCCTTATAGTCAGCCGTATCATTCATCTGGCTTAAGTACGTATCCTCATTGTGGAAGCGGTCGAAAGCGTCCCGCCGCAGATCGAACAGGTCGAACAGCAGCAGGACCGCCCGTTCATACAGCGCTGACTTCTCGGCCTCCATACAGAACTCAATTAGCTTCTCCGCTGCTGCTGAGAACTCGAACTGGAAGAACAGCGTATCCGGCAGATGCTCCTTACCCCGCAGCCTGTGCGTAAGATGCGGGTTGCTGCCGGAAGGCTTCACGCCGCTGTAGATCTCCTCCCAGCTCAGCTCCGAGAGATACTTCTCAATAATCCGTTTCTTATAGACGTTGATCTTCTTGCTGCCCTTATAGTCATAATGAATACTGTTCATGACCGCCTCGAAGCTCAGATGGCTCAGATGGCTTAGCTGAAGCGGGCCGCTGCCGGCCACCAGACTCATGACCTTCAGGAACTGCTCCAGCGAGAAGGTCTGGAGCGCCGATTCCACATACCAGAAGGTGGCAGGCTGCAGCGGCTCCAGCGCAGCTGGGAGGAAGCCCTCCTGCACCAACCCGTCCCACTCCGTCTCGTAATCCTCCCCCTGCGCAATGGACCCGGCGCGCATTCTCCGCAGACGTTCCTTCATCGGGACTTCAGGCTGCAGATTCCCTGAAGCAATTACAGCAATCAGCTCCATGACCTGCAGGCGGACCTCCTGCCACAGCTCCGGGGATACCGCAGCAATGATGCAGTGATTCAGTGCGAACAGCAGCCGCTCCAGCTCCTCTGCGCCCAGCAGTCCCTGCTCCACCAGTGCGGACAACGGAAGATTGACGGAAGGCGGAACCTCGCCGCGGATTTGCTGTCCAATCAGCCCATGCGTCTCGATCAGCGTATGTATGACCCGTCTCTTCTCCGCAGAGCCTGCCTCGTCCTGCTTCATCCCTTCTGCATACCTCCGGTACAATTCTGCGGAGCCGATATTATGAACGAAAATATTAATACCCTCTTCCTGCCAGCTCCGCCGCTGCCGGAGAGTCCCGCCCTTAGCCGTCTCCGACCAGATCAGCGTCTCCTCAGCCAGCTCCTTGATCCAATACGACAGCGGCAGACTGTCCAGCACCCGCAGACTCCGCTCTACATAATCCAGCACCGGATTCTGCTGCGCAAGCGACTGCAGCGATTCTACCCGCTCCAGGTTCACAATCGTCTGCTCTGCCTGCACGATGTACTCCAGCCACGGATAGCCTTCTCCGGCAGGCCATTCTCCTTCACGATACGCCTCTATAGCCCGTAATGATTTCAGCATTTGCATACCTCCCTATGTAATAGCAATCTATATACAATAGCCCATGTGCTTCAGGTTTGAATCAGAGTGTCCCCGGAATGGAACAAACCGCAAGCTTCTATTATAGAAGCCTGCGGCTGCGAAGAGCTCTTGTTCAATTGTATCAGATAGTTGGCCGGGAATCAGATTCCTCTCATTTCACACCTGCCATGAATTCTCTGTAATCCTTGGCAATCTCTTTGGACAGCGTATGATGCAGATAATGTCCGCCATTGAGCGGCACCAGCTTACCGTACACGGAATCCTTCACCTGTTCCTCATGCAGCTGCATCCAGCCCTCAACATCGGTATTATTTGACTGTACGAAGAGCAGCAGCGGAAGCTCTTTGGGGAAGGTCAGCGCCTGGGCTGCTGTGAAATTCTCCTTGAAATACTTACTCTCATTCACGACAGTGTCATTGTTTGAGTTCTTGGTGGCGATCATCTTCATCTGCTGCTTGGTATGCTCGTCGAACGAAAGCCCGGCATACGGGTCGCCGCCTATCTTTTGGAACAATCTCACAATGCCGGATTTGTCGAGGAACTTAAGCGTTCCCACCGGTATTTCATCGTCCAAGCCCCCTTGGTTCGGCACACTGCTGTCGATTCCCACAAAGGCCGTCACTTCATCCTTATACTTGTTCACATAATCCAGCCCGTAGATTCCGGCGATGGAATGCCCCATGAGGGTGTAACGCTTGATTCCAAGCTGCTGCAATGCTTCATGAATCTCACTGACGATATTGTCCGAGGTCCGTTCCTTATCGGTCCGGTCACTTAAGCCATAGCCGAACGGCTCCACCACGACTACTTTGTAGTTAGGAGATAGCTCGTCTACCAGCGGTTTGAAATCAAGCGCCGGTGCCCCGGTGCCATACCCCGTCAGCAACACCACAGTCTCCTCACCCGATCCCTGGATGAGTACATTCATCTTCTTGCCATCGACTGGCACAAGCTGCCCGTACTGATCAATCTTCTTCAGCTCCGCTTTGCTGCTGATGATATTGACCACAAATACTACGGCAAAAAACAATACGATCACAATCAACAATGCCGCTATAGACTTTAGCAGGATTCTGAGTCCTTTTTTCATTATACAATCACCTGTCCTTATGAATCGGATGTACTGCCTTGATGAAGTGCTAAGGATAGTATATATAATGAAAATGTACTCTCCGTGACGGTAATATGAACGGTGGATGAACGGTGTAATAATCTAATCTGCCGGTGTATTCAGCGGCAGCGTTACAATGAAGCTTGTGCCTGCGCCTAGCTCACTCTCGACCCGGATATCGCCTTGATGAAGCAGGACGATCTGCTTCACGATGGCCAGCCCCATCCCGCTGCCGTTATACTTGTTGCTGTGGGAGCGGTCCGCCTTGAAGAAGCGTTCGAAGATCCGCTTCTGGTCCTCGGGAGCGACCCCGATGCCGGTGTCGGATACACGAACGGTTACACTTTTATTATCTTGCTTCGTATGGACACTGATTACTCCCCCATCCCCGGAGAACTTAATGCTGTTGCCCAGCAGGTTCGTCCATACCTGGCTCAACAGGTCATAATCCGCCGTCAGCGTGGCAGCCGTCAGCTGAAGATCGAAGTTGATGCGCCGGGCCGACCATTGCGGCTGAAGAGCAACAATCACGCGCCGGATCTGTTCATCCAGGCTGAAGGTGGTGAACCGGAGCTGCTGGGACTGCGATTCAAGCAGACTCAGCTTCAGCAGGCTGTCGCTCATCTTGGACATCCGTTCGGCTTCCCCGATGATGATATCGATATAGCGGCCCCGTTCACTCTCAGGAATATTCATCTGCTTCAGCGCCAGGGCATAGCCGGAGATGGAGGTCAGCGGCGACTGCACCTCATGAGATACATTCGACACGAAGTCACGGCGCATCTGCTCCAGCTGCTGCAGATCATGCGTCATCTCCTCGAAGCTGCGCGCGAGGGCGCCCAGCTCTCCCTTTTGCTTGATATTCAGCTTCACGTTGAAGTCCCCGGCTGCGATCTTGCGCGTCGCGTTGGTCAGCTTCTTAATCGGCCGGACCACGAACATGGCCGCCACCAAGATCACGAGACTCCCGGAGACCAGCGAATACACCACGAAATTCACCAGCCATTTCAGCACAAAAGCGGAGGAGGGGGGACCGACCGGCTCTACGAACAATGCTTTTTTTCCCGTATCCGTAGTTAATTGCATCCCTAGCAGGCTGATGGAGATGCCTGACGGATTGACCTGCACAATTCCGCCTGCCAACACCTGCTGCACCTGCGCTTCAGTCACGGTCTCCAGCTTCATTCCTTCTGGACCGCCATAAGACTGAACCCCGCCGTTCGCATCGTAAATCCGCACATGATAGGTCTCAAGCTGCTTCATGCCGCTTACGAACTTGTCAGCTTCCGTCAGCGGAAAGGCATCATAGATCTGTACGACATCTTGTGCGAAGCGCAGCAATTGAAACTGCAGGTTCTCGTTCAATTCATCTTTGTATATCCAGATTGCCAGATTGAAGGAGATCACTGTCCCCCCAATTACGGAGATCAGATAAGTCAGGACCACACGGGTATATAAGGACTTGATCATTCAGTAACCTCAATCCGGTATCCCAGACCGCGGACAGTCTCGATCCGAAAATCCGGCGAAGCCGCAAACCGTTCACGCAGGCGCTTGATATGTACATCTATCGTCCGGTCATCCCCCGAGTAATCAATGCCCCAGATCTGGTCGATCAGCTGCTCGCGGGTATAGACCTGCCCCGGTGTTCCGGCCAGCTTATACAGCAGCTCGAACTCTTTAAGCGGCAGGGACAGCGCTTCTGTCCCGTTCATCACCTTGTAGGTCTGCCGGTCCAGCGTTACCTCTCCGATACGGATCGTATGCGACTTGCCGATTCCCGAGCGCTTCAGCAAGGCTCTGACCCGGACCGTCAGCTCCAGCGGATCAAAGGGCTTAGTCAGATAATCATCGGTTCCCAGCTCGAATCCCTTCACCTTCTCCCAGGTCTCCCCCTTCGCCGTCAGCATTAACAGCGGCAGCTCCGGGTCTGCTCTGCGAAGCTCCTTGCATAGCGCCCAGCCGTCCATCACCGGCATCATAATATCCAGGATGACCAGATCCACATGCGTTCTGGCATAGACCGCCAGCGCCTCTTGCCCGTCTGCCGCTTCAGCGGTATCGAATCCGTCATTGCGCAGAAATAGGCAGACAAGCTCGCGGATATTCGCATCGTCGTCTGCAACAAGTATAGTAGGCATCTATTCCCTCTTTTCGTATGATCCGGCCTTATAAATATTTCTGTCTTCCCAGTAGCATCACCCTGCTGCTTTGCCGGTATGCACCGACACCATCCCCCACTCCGGCTCCGCGCTCCGGCTAGGTGCCGAACCGCTGCCGGTAGCCGCATTTACGGCACAGCTCCTCAACAGCTTCCCGGCGCGAGAAGCCATAGAACAGATTATTCGCCCGTTCCCCCTCGACAATCTCGGAGAACGGCTGCTCATGAATATTGCCGAGGTTGATCACCCCTTCGCCATCCAGACAGCACGGCACAACGGTGCCGTCTACCAGGACCGCCGCCTGGCTGCGCAGCGCATGGCAGAAGCCCTTCCCGTCATCCTCCGGCTCATGCAGCGCCGGCCACCTGAACTCGTGGTCCTGGTTCAGGTACACACGCGGGGCGATCTTCACGCCGCTGCCGGGGACGACCTTCTCCTCGATCCTGTAGCCCAGTCCAAAAGCCTCCTCCAGCAGAGCCAGCGTCTCACGGTTGCGCTCCTTCTCCAGATTCGTCCGGTTGTCCTCCGTCAGATTCCAGAGCCGGAACGAGACAATGACACCTTGGGCGGAGATCTCCCGGACGAACTGGATGATCTCTGTAAGATAACCTTCACGGTTCTCCGAGCCTGCATGGCCGTCGAAGCTGTGCAGCGAGAAGTTCATCTGCCGCAGTGCCGGCTTGCCGAGCAGCTTCGGCCCCGCTTTACGGATCAGCGTGCCGTTGGTCGTAATATTGACCTTGAAGTCCTTGGCATGTGCGGCATCCAGCAGCTCGCCCAGCTTCGGATGCAGCAGTGGCTCGCCTTTGACATGCAGATAGATATGATTGCTATGCGGTTTGATCTCATCAAGAATGGTGTTGAACGTCTCCAGCTTCATGAAATTCTTCTGCCGCTCCGTGGGCGGACAGAAGCTGCAGGCCAGGTTGCAGACGCTTGTGATCTCGATGTATACCTTTTTGAACGTCTTCAAGTTCCGCTCCCCATTTCAATATATAATGCAGGCCAGGCTGCCCGTTACGTTAGAGATCCGAAGCATACCGCAGGCCAATCTGGGCTCTCGCCTCTTCCATCAGCTCTGCCACCGCCAGGGAATTGGCGTGGCTGTTGGTCGCGCTCTCCCGCTGCCCGCTCTTCAGCAGATGAATGAACTCCTCAATCTCATAGTACATCGCCTCATACACCTGCGGGAGCGTAAGCTCCTCGACGGTTCCGTCGCGGTAGTGGATTTTGACCTGATAGGGCTGGTTAATCTTGTCGATCACCATCGTTCCATTCTCGCCCTGAATCTCAGCAGGCAGATAGGAATCGGCAATCTTGGAATGCATAACCACCGCGTCCATGTCCGGGTAACGCATGACCATACTGCCTTCCCCGTCCACCCCTGAAGCGAGCATCAGCCCAACGGCCTTGACCGAATCCGGCTTGCCGAACAACGCCACCATCGGATATAAGCAATAGATCCCCAGATCCATCAGAGAGCCGTTGGAATATTCAGGATTGAACGCGTTCAGCACCGTCCCCTGCCGGTAAGCATCATATCTCGAAGAGTATTGACAATAACCTGCGAAGTAGCGCCGGACTTGACCCAGCTTATATAAGTTATCCCGGATCACGCCAAAATTCGGCATGAACGTGGATTTCATCGCTTCCATGAACAGCACATCATTGCTGCGCGCTGCTTCAATCATCGCCTTCAGCTCCCGGCTGTTGGAGGCCGCCGGCTTCTCACAGATCACATGCTTGCCGTGGTTCAGACAGATCAATGAATGCTCCGCATGCATCGAGTTGGGGCTGGCGATATAGACCGCGTCCACCTCTGCGCTTGATACCATCGCCTCCAGATCCGTATAGATCGAAGCCCCGGCATACTTGGCGGCAAAAGCCTGTCCCTTCTCCTCTGTGCGGGAATACACGGCCGTGAGCAGAAACTCCTCATTCTCAAGTCCCGCCTGCACAAAGCGGTCTGTAATCCAGTTAGTCCCTACAACCCCGAAACGAATAGTCATGAATGATCCCGTCCTTTTTTAAATATATAAGCTATAACTGCTATTTTCTCATTCCATGATAGGTATGTCCACTTATATACCGTAATTTCCGACAAATTCCGCTAGATTTCGATTGTGAAAAAAAGCACCTGAGAATAGGCACAGGATTCACCTTCATTCGGCAACACCGCCCATCAGAGCATGGGGCCATTCGTCCAGCCTTTACCTCTGGGGGCCATGCATTATCTCACACAGAGCCACTCCACTCTAACCTACCTTGCATCCCACACAGATCCACTCTACTCTAACTTACCTTGCATCCCACACAGAGACATTCACTCCAACTTAGCCTTGCATTTCCCACAACCCAGCCTGCAATTGTACTTCGTACAATAGAATCCGGTGTAAAGCTCCCATTTTGCCATTCTGCTGTATTTCGTACAACAGAATTTGGAGTTTGCGCCTGTAGCAGGCCTCCCCCCATAAATCTGCTGTATCAAATACAACAGAATTGATTTTAGAGGTGTTTTGGGGACTTTCTATTGTACATAATGCAATCACCCGACTGGCGGAGGCAGGTTAGGCGCAGTAGCGGTGAGCAGCGCGCAATGGCAGTTAGCACTGGGCAGTTGGCAGTAGGGCATTGGGCAGTTGGCAGTTAGCACTGGGCAGTTAGGTACATGTACTATCCAGTGTCCCACATTTCGAGCGACAGCAAACAGCCCCCGCTTATCCCGGCGGGGGCTGTCTTCATCCTGCGCGGGCCCCACTGGACACGCACCTATTTTACCCGTAAAAAGCTACAAGCTGGCGCACGATCTCCGCCTTATCATGATCGACCACGACCTGATGCTGCGGCTGCTCGAACAGGGCCGAGATCTGAGCCGGGAACTCCTGCTTGATGCCGGTCAAGGCAATCGCCTCGTCGAACTTGGCCGGATGCGCTGTAGCGTAAGCAATGCTAACTTCATCAGGCGCGCTGAACTTTTCGTAGGCCGCTACGCCGCACGCCGTATGCGGGTCGAGCAGATAGCCGGATTCCTGCTGGTACTTGCTGATGATCTCCAGACACTGTGCATTCTTCACGCCCAGCGCGGAGAAATCCGCCTGTACCCGGGCCAGCAGCTCGCCGTCCACCTTAATCGCGCCCTCGCTCTGCAAGGCTGCCATGTACCCGGACAGCTTATCCGCATCCTCGTCCAGCAGATAATACAGATAGCGTTCGAAGTTGCTCGCCACCTGGATATCCATCGACGGGCTGTAGGTGCCCGTGAAGCTGCCTGGTTTGTATTCGCCGGTGACCACGAACCGTTCGAGGATGTTATTCTCATTGGTGGCGATGATCAGCTTGTGGATCGGCAGGCCCATTCGCTGCGCCAGGTAGCCTGAGAAAATATTGCCGAAGTTACCCGAAGGCACGCTGATATTGACCTTCTTCTGATCGCTTCCCGGAAGCTGCAGATAAGCATGGAAATAATAGACCGTCTGCGCCAGAATGCGCACGAAGTTAATGGAGTTAATCGCCCGCAGGTGATACCGTCCCTTGAAGTCGAGATCGGCGAACAGTTCCTTGATAATCTTCTGGCAGTCGTCGAAGTTACCCTCTACGGACAGGTTCAGCACATTGCTGTCATCTACGGTAGTCATCTGTAGCTCCTGCACCTTGCTGACCTTGCCGTGCGGATGAAGGATACAGATCTTGATGCCTTCCTTGCCGCGCACACCCTGAATCGCAGCCGCTCCGGTATCGCCGGAGGTAGCCCCGAGAATATGGATAATCTCGCCCCGCACCTTGGCAATGTAGGAATACAGCTCGCCCATGAACTGCAGCGCCACATCCTTGAAGGCAAACGTCGGCCCGTGGAACAGCTCCAGCACGTATAGAGAATCGTTTACCCGATGCAGCGGGGTGACTTCCGGAGCGCGGAAGCTGCCATAGCTGGTGTAGACCATCGAGCGCAGATCTTCATAAGGAATTTCGTCATTGGTGTAGTAGGAGAAAATCTCAAGGAACAGCTCCTGAAAGCTCAGGCTTCTCCATTCCTCCAGCTTCTCCGGGGAAATCACCGGAATCTCAGCCGGCACCATCAACCCGCCGTCATCCGCCAGCCCCATCAGAACCGTATCAATAAAGCCTCTGGCCGCTACCTTGCCTCTTGTGCTTATATACTCCATACCCGTCTCATCCTCCTGAACCCCTCTTTATTTACTGTACATAGTACCACGTTTACGCGTTAAAGTCCGCTGATTCTATAAGATTAAGGCTCACCGGGGCTATTTGCCCTGAAGCTCTTTCCAGACGGTTTTGTTGCTGTACTTCTTCTCTGTGCTGACATCCAGGCCGAACCATTCCGGGGCTATAAAGCCTTCCGCCTCCTCCAGCGAATCGAACTCAACCTCAAGCACGGTAAGCTCCAGCTGGGTATAGAGATCAATCTCCACCGTTGTACCGTTCCATACGCCTGTAATGCGGGTTTTGACCAGCGGGATCGCCTTCACAGCCTCAATCATCTGGTTATACAAGCCTGCGGAAATGAAATATTCAATCTCCTGGCGGCTGATGCCCTTGCCATCCTTGAACGTGTGCGTGTAAGTAACCTCGCCTGTGTCCAGATCCGTGATCTTCCGCACCCGCAGCTCCTGCCCGTCCTCAATCGCAAGATACGTCTGGTCAATACTGTGACGGGTCAGCACCTTCAGCTGTCCTTCTTCAATCAGCCGCTCCGGGTATTCCGGCAGCAGGAATTTGCGTTCAATCTCCATAGCCATGCTGTTTCTCTCCTCTGTGTGCGAGCTTTATGCGAGCGTTAATGTTACATATTATTTATCATCATAGGGGCGGGTCATACGCAAGTCAACCGGAGGGAACGGATTCACCGGGAAAAAAATCCTATACCTTCTGTCCGCCTAAGGCATGAATGTTATTCGCTCCCCAAGCCACGATCTCTTCAATTAACGGAACCAATTCCTGCCCGGAGGGGGTAAGGGAATACTCGACGCGCGGAGGCACCTCAGGATATTGCTCACGGTGGATAATCCCGTAGTCGATAAGATCCTTGAGACAGTTCGTTAGCGTTGTTCCGGTGATGCCGTTCAGCCTTCTTTTTAGTTCGTTATACCGGATCGGCCCCTCTTCGCTCAGTAAAGCGAGGATGGGCAGATTCCACTTCCCGCCGATGACATGAAAGGCAAAGGTGGCTGGGCACATCTGCGTTAAGTCAGCCTCATAATTCATAGGTGATCCCTCCATTAGTATATTTTATATACCAGGTATTAAAAACAATAGTACTTGTTAATCTGATGCCAGATATTATAATCATACTACAAGTAGAAACGGAGGAGGTAACCCCTTATTATGAATACAAATCCTATGATCTGTGATCTGAAGACAGGTGTATGCGGGGTAAGCGACGAGGAGCATACACAAATTATAGATTTCAATCCGCAGCAGCAGCCCAAAGTTACTCTCTATTATGCGACTGATCCGATCTGTTCACACTGCTGGGCCATCGAGCCTACCCTGAACCGGTTTATGCAACAATATGGAAAGTACTTTGATTTACAGCCTCTGATGGGCGGATTATTAGCCGGCTGGAATGGCTTCGCTGACAAGGCAAATGGAATACAGCAGCCAGCCGATGTAGCGGGTCACTGGAAGGAAGTCGGAGCGCATTACCGCATGCCCATTGACGGCACCCTATGGCTGAACAATCCGGTCATGTCCTCTTATCCGCCCTCCAGAGTATTCAAGGTGATCCAGCAGAGACATCCGGGGAAGGAACTGGCCTACTTGCGGAGCGCCAGAGAAGCCGTCTTCGTCTTCAACCGGAATATCGGAGAAGACGAGGTCCTCGCGGATATTGTGAATAGTCTGGGATTACCCGGTGATGACATCGTTCAGGCCGCAGGACTGGAAGCGGCACAGGAGCTGCTGGAGGAAGATTTCCAGAAGGTGGCCCAGCTCGGCGTACGCGGCTTCCCGACCCTTGTCATGGTCAATGAAGAGAACCAAGGCATCAAGCTCGTCGGGTCCCGTACGCTGCAAAACTACGTAGATGCCTTGCAGCAGCTTATTCCTGAGCCGCTTGCTCCTGCTGCTCTCCCGGCTATGCCTGAGCTGCTTGCGGAAGGACAACTTCTCTTCTCCAGAGAAATTGAAGCCATGTACGATATCAAGCCAGAGGATGTGGCGGCCTTCACCGCCGCTGCGCTTCCCGAGCATGCATATCGCACCGGGCAGATCCTGGGTGAGATGTTCATCGAACCGGCCTGAAAGCGGCCGTATTCAACAAAAAGCGATCCTCCGATGACGGGGGACCGCTCTTTGTTGGATTATACCGAAACATGATGCCCATATACCGAATCATGCTGCCAATGCGGACTGAGAATCCGCTATTCCGCATAAATAGCCGCTTTGGCCCTGTCATCCGGACTCAGTGGCCCCTATTCGTGCGATTTCGCCTTGAAACGGCCAGCCCGGAAGACAATAAAGTCTTCTGAGTCCGCAAGAACAGAAATCAGGTTAGTTTATGAGCAAATAAGGTCATGTCAGTCCGCAAACCGGCTGTGGGTCAGGGGAGCCACGACTCCAGAGGTGAATTCATGCTACTGCGGGATCCCCGCTGCGACGGAATCACAGTTGCGGCGGAATCACAGTTGCGGCAGAATCACAGTTGCGGCGGAATCACAGTTGCAGGCAAGTCCACGGTTACGGAAGTATCCTCATCTGCGTGAGAGTTCGTGATTAGATATAATCCGCCATCGAGCGGACTACGAGTCCTGTCGGCGCGGCAGGGGTGAAGTCTGCCCCTCCGCCGCTGCTCCCGCCCCGAATCGAGAACTCCACCGTCTTCGGCTCACCCGGCAGCAGATCGAAGTAATTATCCGAGAAGATACCCTCTTCTTCCACCGTCAGGTGCACGCCCCGCGCCAGCACATCGCTGCTTAGCGTGAAGCTCTGACCGCCGCTTCCCGGTGCCTCTGTCACCGTGATGACCGGCTTGCTCAGCGGAATATCCTTCGCCCGGGCGAAGTAATGCTCCTTGCGCTCCAGCACTTTCCGTGTCTCAGACTCCAATACCTGTCTTGTCTCCGGCTCCAGCACTTGCCTTGTCCCCGGCCCCTGCTCCACCGCCTGCCCACTCTCCAGGAGCGAAGCCGCCAGCAGCACACTGGCCGGTTCACGGCCCTCTAACACTTCGGCCAGCGGCAGTGTGAAGACCACAGCCGATGAATCCGCAGCAAGGGTTACCGGCTGTGACCATTCGCGCAGCAATAGGCCGCTGATATCATGCAGCCGCAGAACCAGCTCTGCGTCCAATGCCTCCCGCCGGTCAGACACCCCATAGACCTTGACGCTCTCCCCATCCGTGCTGTCTACAGACAGCAGCACCTCTTGGAAGCTGCGGCGCACCGTATATTGCAGCGCCTTCCAGCGCCCGTAATAATCCATGCCCGCCCAGGAGGCTACCGGCCAACAGTCATTCATCTGCCAGTACAGCGTGCCCATGCAATAAGGCTTGTTACGGCGGTGACTCTCCATAGCCATGCGGATCGCCTCGGCCTGAAGCACCTGGCTCATGTACAGGAAGCCCCGGAAATCCTTCGGCTGCGGCAGATACATATCCATATACTCCTTAATCAGCTGATTGCCCGCTCCATTCTTCTGATGGGCCAGCATGACCTTCGATTCCAGCGCCAGCTCCTCTTCCTCTGCATAGCTCAGCACCGACTTCAGCTCCGGGAAGGACTGGAAGCCGTATTCGCTCATGAAGCGGCCTACCTTGAGATTATAGTTCTCGAACGGCTCCTTGGCGTGCCAGACGCCCCAGTAGTGGATATCTCCGTCACCCATAATCCGCGTGGCATGCTGATCCTGACCACCTGTGAGTTCGCGCAGCGGCGAGGACGGCCAGTAATCCATACCCGGATGGTTCGCGGCCACAGCTTCCGGCAGAATCCGGTGGAAGATTTCCTCATAGGCAGTCCATAAGCTCTGGCGAATCTCAGCATTCAGCTTCTCCTTCCAGCCCCAGCCCATGTACTCCTCATGCTGCGACCAGGCCGAGTCAATCTCATTGTTCCCGCACCAGAGCGCGATACAAGGGTGGTTACGCAATCTGCGGACATTATATACCGCTTCTGCGCGGACATTATTCAGGAACGCCTCATCGCCCGGATACATGCTGCAGGCGAACATGAAGTCCTGCCAGACCAGCAGCCCGTATTCATCACACAGCCGGTAGAACACTTCTTCTTCATAGAAGCCGCCGCCCCACACCCGCAGCATATTCATATTGGATTCCACGGCCGTGGCAATCTCATGGCGGTAACGTTCTTCCGTAACCTCCGTAATGAAGCTGTCGTTCGGAATATGATTGGCACCCTTGGCGAAGACCGGCACCCCATTCAGCTCAAAATGGAACGACGCCCCCTGCGCATCCGGCTTACGCACCAGCTTAATGTCCCGAAGCCCCGTCGTTACCTCCGATACTGCTACAGCCTCCGCTCCTTGCAGCAGCTCTGCACGGAAAAGGTACAGCTCCGGCGTGCCCAGGCCGTTGCACCACCACAGGCGCGGGCGGTCAATCACCAGCTCAAGCTCTAGCGTCTGCTTGCCCGGAGTGAGCGTAACCGCCTTCATCCATTCCTGCCCTTCGGCACTTAACCGCAGCATCCCGCTCCACGTTTCCGGTGCGTCCGCTTCAATCACGGCTGTCAGCCGGGCCTCCTGCTCATTCACCGCATGCTGGCGAATGTACAAATCCTCAATCGCCGCAACGTTACGGCCTGTCAGCACAGCTTCCCGCCAGATCCCGCTGGTCAGGAATCGGGGACCCCAGTCCCAGCCGTAGTGATACGGCGCTTTGCGGGCAAATACGCTGATCCGCTGCTCTTGAAGACCACCTAACTCAGACTGGTCATTCGGCGCAGGCAGATTGTAGCCCAGTGCCGCCAGCTTTGGCAGATCCTCGGTCACCACCGAGCGGAAGACGATGCGGATCTCATTCTCACCCGCCCGCAGCAGCCCCTTCACATTCACGGTCCAGGACAGGAACATATTATCTGCGGACAAGGCGTGAACGCCGTTCACATACACATCGGCATACGTATCCAGCCCGGCGAACACCAGCTCCGTAACCGCCAGCGTCTGCCATATCTCTTCTAATACAAATCCGGTTCTGTATTCCCAGTCCTTTTTATCAATCCATTGCAGCTCATGTTCATTCGTTCCATAGAAGGGCTGATCGATAACGCCATTGCGCAGCAGATCCGTATGCACCGTTCCCGGTACAACAGCCGTAAGCCATTCTTCATCTCCGCAGGCTCTGAATTCCCAGTGGTTCAAGTTCTTTTGCTGTTGATTCATAAATCCTCCTAAAAGTTTTGTTTTAGCTGCCATCATTGTATTTTGTTATTTTATTGTTAGCAATAACTTAATTATAATCGGAGAAACAGAACAAATAAAGACAATAAATAATAATTGAATACATTTCTACATCAATAAATTAGCGCTATAATATTGATGTAAACGCTAACATTTTAACGAAAAGGGGACAAAACAATGAGGAATAAGTTATTATCGTTATTTTTCGTTATTATCATGATTTTCTCTTTATCCCTGACCGGCTGCGGCTCCAACAATAAAGGCAATGCCGCAAAAGCCACAGATGAACCGGCAGCAGCCACCGCCGCTCCGGAGAGCACCGGCGGAGATGCAGCGGCTGCAACCGCGGAGCCGGCAGCCCCGGGCGGAGCCGACATCAGCGGCAAGATCATCTTCCTGACCAACAGAACCGACATGATCGGCAAAGAGTATGACGAATATGTGAAACGCTTTAATGAGAAATATCCCAATATCAAAGTAGAATTTGAAGCCTCCCAGACGGACTACAACCAGCAAGCCAAGGTCCGCATGGCCAGCGGCGAGCTGCCTGACGTCATGTTCGTTCCCAATATTCCCAACTCCGACCTGCCGAAATATTTCGCCCCGCTGGATGATCTGGGACTGAACGACCAGCTCACCTTCAAAGACTTCAAGGCCTTTGACGGCCAGCTCTACGGAATCACTACCGGGAACTCCACCTCCGGTATTGTATACAACAAGAAGGCATTCTCCGATGCCGGAATTACAGAGGTTCCGAAGACCTGGGATGAATTCCTGGCTGCCTGCGAGAAGCTCAAAGCCAAAGGCGTGGTACCGCTCGCCTCCAACTTCAAGGACAAATGGCCGCTTAACGACTGGGTATACGCAGTCCCCCGCGTTATTGCCGGCAACCCTGACTTTCCTAACCAGAAGCTGACAGAGGATGCACCGTTCACCATGGACAACGGATACGGCAAATCGCTCAGCCTGCTCAGAGAGCTGAATGAGAAGGGCTATCTGGAGAAAGACATCAACTCCACCAACTGGGAGCAATCGAAGAAGGATATCGCCTCCGGCAAGTTCGCTATGTACTTCCTGGGCAACTGGGTCATCAATCAGGTGATCGGCGCCGGAACCACCTCCGACAACGTAGGCTTCTTCCCGCTTCCCTATGACAACTCAGGTACATTGACGGCTCCGCTCAGTCCTGACTTCTTTTATGCCGTAGCCAAGAACAGCAAGAATGTCGATGCCGCCAAAGCGTTCGTCAAATGGATGATTGAAGATTCCGGGTATGAGGATTTCGCCGGCTTCATCTCTCCGCTTAAGGGCAGGGAATCCAAGCTGACCCAGCTTAAGGAATTCCAGTCCACCGGCGTAGTACTGCAGGAAGGCACGGTAGACAACGCCCAGGTTACAGAAATCACCAACAAGGCGCAGCTTGACCTGCCGGCTATGGCCCAGGAATTCGTCCTGGCCAAGGACCCGCAGACGGTCTTCGACAAATGGAACAAAGCCTGGGCCAAGGCCAAGAAAGACCTCGGCTACTAAAACAATTCACCCTGCTTCCACAGGCAGCCGGACGTACCCTCTGACGTACAAATGGATTATCGCCTTCCCGGATAATCCATTTTGTCGTCAATCCCGCCGAGCTCACATGAAAGAAGGTCAACCTATTGTTCGGAACCCTATCCTACAACAAGCAGAAGACGATTATCATTGTCTCCTTCCTGCTGATTCCGCTGATCCTCCTTGGCACTTTCACATATTATCCGGCGCTCAAGCTGATCTATTACAGCTTCACGAACTGGGACGGCTACAGCCCCGAGAAGCCTTGGGTCGGCCTCGCCAATTACCGTGAGGTATTCAGTACGCCCGATATTTTCAAAGTATTCACCCATAACTTCGCTTATTTCGTCATGGGTATTCTGCAGAATCTCGCAGCGATCTATTTCGCGGTGGTCCTGAACAGCAGGCTGCGGGGCCGAAATGCTTTTCGCATCCTGCTCTTCCTGCCTTACATTATGAACGGTGTGGCCGTCGCCTTCATGTTCGGATATGTGTTCGACACGACTAACGGCTCGCTGAACTTATTCCTGAACAGCATCGGCCTGAGCGGCCTGGGACAGACCAGCTGGCTCGGCACCGAAGGACTGGTGAACTATTCGCTCGCCTCCACCGGCTTCTGGCGGTTCATGGGCTACAATATGGTCATCTACATCGCCTCGCTGCAAGCCATCCCGCGCGATATCTACGAAGCGGCCAAGATTGACGGAGCCGGCTCTCTGCAGACGCTCTGGAGAATTACCCTGCCGAATATGAAAGCCGTCATTCAGCTCAATCTGTTCCTGACCGTTACTGGTGCGCTTGAAGTGTTCGATCTGCCGTTCGTGCTGACCAAAGGCGGCCCTGCAGGCGCCAGCCAGACCTATGTACAGCGTGTGGTCGATACGGCATTTGCCTTCAATAACTACGGCCTGGCTTCGGCAATGAGCATCATCCTGCTCTTCTTCGTAGTCATTGTGCTGCTAGTCCAACAACTTGTTCTCAGCCGGGGAGGAGATAAATAGCCATGGAACCCTTCAGATTCCGTCCTAAAGACCTGTTCAAATACTTCACACTGCTGATCGGGGTATTCGTGGTATTGTTCCCGCCCTATGTCGTCATCGTCAACGCCTTCAAATCCACGGACGAGTTCAACAGCAGCAGCTCCATGGCTCTGCCGCACAGCTTCCTTAACTTTGACAACTTCATTGCTGTGTTCCAGCGCGGCGGCCTGCTCAGCGGCTTCGGCAATGTGCTCATTATCATTATAATTACATTGACCCTGAACATTCTGTTTGGCACAATGGTGGCATATGTACTCGGCCGGTTCTCCTTCAAGCTGAAGCCAGTCGTGTTCGGCGCTTATCTGATCGCCACCATCATACCGAGCATCACTACCCAGGTCGCCACCTTCGGCATCATCAAAAACATGGGTCTCTACAACACACTCGGCGCTCCCATTGTGCTCTATATCGGGGCCGATGTGATTCAAATTATTCTCTATCTGCAGTTCATCCGCAATATTCCGTTTGATCTCGACGAGAATGCCATGGTCGAAGGCGCTTCCCTGTTCAAAATCTACCGTTCGATCATCTTCCCGCTGCTCACACCGGCTACCGCTACGCTGGTTATCCTGAAAACAATCAGCATTTATAATGACATGTACATCCCATACCTCTATATGCCCAAGCAAAGTCTGGGTGTCGTTACGACGATCCTCATGCGTTTTCAGGGGGTGAATTCCGGCGAGTGGAATCTGATCTGTGCGGCGATTCTGCTGATTCTGCTGCCCACAGTCATTCTCTACTTCTTCCTGCAGCGTTATATCTTTGAAGGTGTAACGAGCGGCGCGGTAAAGTAGGGCTGTACGGAAAGGAACAACAACCGTGTTATCCTATATCCGGAGATCTCCGCGGACACTTTGGCTGTTTCTGGCCAACCTGCCCATGGAGCGCAAGCTGATTGTAGTATTTATATTTCTGATCTCCTTGCCGATCACCTATGTCAGCTACCTGTCGTCCCGCTCCACCTTCCATTCCGTACTGGTTAATGCTACCTCAAGCGCCGGGCAGGTGGCCGGCAGCGCCTCGGACACTATTGACCGGTATGTGGCTGACCTTAAGCGCTATACCGCACTTCCGCTATATAACACGGATGTCCAGTTCTATCTGGAGCAGCAGGATACCGACTGGGACAAGAATACCGGTATGTCGATGTTCCTGAGTTATTTGAGCCATACGAAGGAAGAGATCGTTGCCGTCTACCTGGTGGACAAATACGGATCGGTCTACTATGACAAGGCTTCGGGGATCAGCGAGCTGTTCCCGGCTGAACGGCTGGCGCAGTGGCAGAGCCTGACCCGGGAGGGGGTAACCCCCGTGATTCAGGGCAGGCATACGATCCGTGTGAATGCCGGTGACAGCCGCGAGGTATTCAGCGTTCTGCGGAATGTCAGCTCGGTCAGCTCCCTGCAGAAGATCGGCATCATTGTCTTCGATATTAGCATCAGCCTGTTCAAAGGCATCGTCGATCCCGTCAATGCCGTTACCCTGGGAAGCACGATGATTGTCGATGACCGGGGCGGAGTCATGTATGCCAGCCCGCAGGCAGATGGCAGCAGCCGGCTGCTGGAGGACTACACCGACCAGTTCCTGCAGAAGGTGAAGGGTCCCGAAGGGCATTTTCAGCTCTCGCTGGAGGGCAAGGAATACCTTGCGGTATACACCGTATCGCGCAGAACAGGCTGGACCACGCTGGTGTCCATTCCGCTGGAGAGGATTCTTTCTCCCGTAGCGAAGACCCGGAATGCTCAGATGCTTACGACGCTGGTCATCATTGCCTTCGCCCTGATTGTCGCCACCTTCATCTCCCACGCGCTGACGAAGCCGCTGAAATCTCTGGTCCGCCTGATGAAGCAGGTGCAGCACGGCAATCTGGATGTCTGGGTAAATCCCCGGTTCAATGATGAGATCGGCATGCTGGGCAGTCATTTTAACCGCATGATCATCCGGGTCAAAGGCCTGCTTGAGGAGGTGACACTGACGGAGAAGCGCAAGCAAAAAGCCGATATGCGTACCCTGCAGAACCAGATCAACCCGCATTTCATCTACAACACCCTGGAATCCATCCGCATGCTGGCCGAGGGCAGCGATGATCCGCGCGTGGCGAAGCTGACTTACCTGCTGGGCATACAAATGCGGTACGGGGTTGTCCGCAGCGAAGAACTAGTAACCATCCGGCAAGAGCTGGATCATACACGCAATTATCTGGATATGCTGCAGATCCGCTTCCCCGACAAGTTCAGCCTGGAGATTGAGGTGCCGGACAACCTGCTGCCCTTGCCTGTGATTAAGCTGGTCTTCCAGCCGATTGTGGAGAATGCCGTCTTTCACGGCCTGGAGCCCAAGGAAGGTCCGGGCACGATCCGAGTCACCGGCCGGGCCGAGGGGAATCAGGCTGTATTTTGCGTAGAGGATGATGGGGTAGGCATGAATAAGCATACGCTGCATACGCTGAACGACAGCTTGGCCTGCGGAGCGGACGGGGAGCGGTTCGGCATTGGCCTCAGCAATGTGAACGAGCGGCTCCGCATGGATTATGGCAGCCCGTTCGGACTGCGCGTGGAGAGCGAGGCCGGCCGGGGCACGCGGGTCATTCTGCGGATTGAGATTTTTCCCGGCCTGCACAAGGAAGAGTAACCGGAAACGGGATCTTGTAGCACACAATTTCGGGGAAAGGGGAGAGCGGCTTGCTGCGTATAATAATCGTAGATGATGAGGTCCTGATCCGCGAGGGGCTGGCCCGGATGATCAGCAGGGAGAGCCCTGAATTTCATATCATCCGTACATATGCCGACGGCAGGCATCTGCTGGATGAGCTGCCTTCCCTCCAGTTCGATGTTGTAATTACCGATATCCGCATGCCGCAGACCGGGGGCCTGGAGCTGATCCGGCTGCTTAGAGTCAGCCGCCCCCAGGTCCGTTCCCTCTTGATGAGCGGATTCGTGGAATTTGATTATGCCCGCGAAGCAATCCGCAGCTCAGCGGTCGATTATCTGCTGAAGCCGATCAATAAAGAGCAGCTGTTCGAGATTTTGTACCAGCTGGACAAGGAGCGCACGCTGCTGCGTGAGCAGGAGGAACGGCAGCGCACCGGAATGCTGCTCTCTATCCTGCATATGGCGGAGCCCCCGGGGCTGCTGCTCGCCAGCCTTCATTTGCCCGCACCTTATTTCTCGGTGCTGCTGCTTAAGGGAGACTCGCCCGAAGCCGTCCGGGCCTGTGCAGAGCATCTGCGGCAGCACAAGCCGGAGTGCTTCGATGTGCTGGAGCTGCGCCGGGGACTCCAGGCCTGGGTCTGGTACGCTGCGCAGCCGCTGACACCGGATCAGCTGCAGGAGATCCGGGAGCATCTGCACACTGCCGCCTCAGGGCATATCCTTCATGTGGGGATCAGCCGCCCCTATGCGGACGCTGCCCGGCTCGGGGATGCCTATCTGGAGGCCAGGATGGCCTGTGATCAGGGAATGTATCAATCCCGGCTGCTGTATTACGCTACGGTGGACGAGCTGATGCTGCCGGAGAAGACTAAGGCTGAGCCGGTTGCCGCTTACCGCGATCTGCTGGTCCATGATTTGCAAATCCTGAATATCGAAGGCATCCAGGCAGGACTGCACCAGCTGTTCTCGGGGCTTGCGGAAGAGCGTGTATCGCCCGCGCAGATTCCCGGCATTTGCCGGGAGATTGAAGCGCTGGCCCGCAAGGAGCTGCCGGAATTCGAGGCGGTCTACCGCAAGGGCGCTGCGCTGAGTCTGGAAGAGCAGATTGCGGACTGTATGCGGTTTGCAGATATGGAGACGCTGTTCGCAGCCTCCTTCTCAGCCGCCCTGATCAGTATCCGCGCCCAGCGTCTCGAGCTGTCCGGCACCGCTATTGAGACGGTCAAGCGCTGGATCTCGGCCCACTACAACCAGCACGCAGATCTGAATACCCTGGCGGGGATGGTCTATCTTACACCCAGCTATCTAAGCAAGCTGTTCAAGCAGGTAACCGGCCTCACGCTGACCGATTACATGATCGAAATCCGTATCCGCAAGGCCAAGCAACTGCTGAAGAATGCACCGGACCTCAAAATCCATGAAATCGGCGTTGAAGTCGGCTATCCCGATCCCGCTTATTTCAACAAGCTGTTCAAGAAGGTTGTCGGTGTAACACCGAATGAATTCAAACGAATCTCACCGGTAGAATGAGGGTGACTCCTTGGAGCCTCCAACCCGGGCTGGCAATATGTTATTTGTTATCTATATCATTGTTTGATTTTGTCGTTAAGTGTTCTTCCGTGTTCCATGCTCATGCTCCTTAATCACCTGCTCCGTCCCAAGCAGAATCAGCCTCAGGCCGAATTCAAAAGCCCCATCGGTCCCCAGCAGCTCGAACAGTCCATTCTTGAACATCCTGCGGAATAACCCAACCTCCTTCTCGTTCATGGAGTCCATCAGGCGGAGCAGTTCCTCGCCCGGAGGCTCCTGCTGTTCCTTAGCCATCATGGAGACATTACGCTCATGCTCATAATCATCCAGCACGAAGAAGAACACGAAGTTCACAAGTGTAGTGACCACCTGCACCTTCTGCGCCTCCTCAAGCGGCGTGGATTCCACGCAGTGCAGCATCCGGTTGTTAAACCGGATAATATCCGGCTCGTGGGGCAGTGTCATCATCATAAGCTGTGTGGAGCAGGAATACCGGCTGAGTACACTCCGTACCGTTACCGCAAATTCTGTCAGCTGTTCCTTCCAGTCGCCCTCCGGGCGGTGCTCCTCCAGGATGACTCTGGAGATGTGGTTGGCCAGCCGCTGGTAGAGGTTCTGTTTGCTCTTGAAATACCAATACAGCGAGGGAGCCTGAATCCCCAGCCGGTCAGCCAGACGCCGCATACTGAATTTTTCGATTCCCCCCTCCCTGAGAAGCTCCCATGAAGCTTCCAGAATCCGGTCTTCCGAGATTTGAGGTTGTGCTTTTTTCATCGCTATCCGCCCTTTTATCTAACAGTGTAAGTTTATGCTTTACAGTCTCTTAGGTTCATGATATCATCTAACACTGTAAGATTCAATCTAACGCCGTTAGATTGACAAAAATCAGTGAAAGAAGTGATCCCTAATGGATACCGAAAACCTTTATTATTTTGAAAAAGCACCCATCACCAAAGCCGTCGCCCATTTCGCCGTGCCCATGATGTTAGGCACATCCATGAACGTCATCTATTCGATTCTGAATGCCTATTTCCTGGGCACTCTCCACAATACGGCCATGCTGACCGCACTCGCCTTGACCCTGCCGCTGTTCGCCATCATCATGGCGCTGGGCAATCTGGTGGGCATAGGCAGCGGAACATATATCTCGCGGCTGCTGGGTGAGCACAAATATGACGAAGTGAAGCAAGTGTCTTCCTTCGCCTTTTACAGCAGTCTCGTGCTTGGCCTCCTCGTGATGGCCGTGGGCCTGCCGCTGATCGGCCCCATCCTGCACAGTCTGGGGGCAACGCCGGATTCCTATGGATTCACGAAGGATTATGTCACAGTCATGCTGATTGGCGCGCCGTTTGTCGTATTGTTCTTTACGCTGGAGAATATGGTCCGCTCCGAGGGTGCAGCTATCGTCTCCATGATCGGTATGATGCTCAGCGTGGTGGTTAATATCCTGCTCGATGCACTGGTTATCTTCGTGCTCCACTGGGGTGTAATTGGCGTAGCGTCGGCAACGGTTGTGGCCAACATGGTTGCGAGTGCCTACTATGCCTTCCATATGGGCTACAAAAGCCAATTCCTCACAGTCTCCTTCAAATGGTTCAAGGCCACCAAGGATATTCTCAGCAATGTGTTCAAAATCGGCGTTCCGGTCTTCATCATGAGTGTCTTTCTGGGAGCCATGTCGCTGATCTTCAATCTGTTCCTGATCGAATATGGGGATGCGGCTGTAGCCGCTTACGGGATATCCTCAAGATTGCTGCAATTCCCCGAGTTTATTCTGATGGGCTTGTGCGAGGGAGTCGTGCCGCTCATTGCCTTCTCATTCACAGCGGATAAGCTGCGCATGAAGCATACCATCGGATTCACGGTAAAAGCGATGGCCGCCATGGCTGCCGTATTCGGCATCGTCGTCTATCTGATCTCCGACCATCTGATCGGTCTGTTCACCAGAGATCCGCAAATGATTCAAATGGGCAGCTACATTCTGCATGTCACCTTCTTGTCCTTATTCATATCAGGGCTGACCACCTTATTCATGGGGATCTTCCAGGCTACCGCGCAGGGAACGGCCGCATTCGTAATGTCGATTATTCAAGGGGTCACACTGATTCCTGTGCTCTTCTTCGCCAACCGGACGAATGGCTTCCATGGAGTGGTGTGGTCGCTGGTCATTGCCGATGCCGCTGCCTTCCTGGTCGGTGCCGCCATGCTGTACGCCCTGCGGCACAAGCTCCAGCCCGAACTGGAGAGTTTGGTTCATTAAGGGGGCTTAAGCCCCTTTTGAGAAATACAAGCAGCCACAGGAAGCCCTTCCTGCGGCTGCTTTATGTTACTATGAAGGTTGTACCGAACGAATCCCATCTGCAGAAGGAGTCTGATCCGCTTGCACGCACCATCCCATCCTAACCACGACTCTCAGGACATCGAGGTCTACGATACAACCGAGCTATATGGTGAGACCGGACGGTTCCGGGTACTGCAATTCTCGGGGGAAGCTGTTCAGGGCGCACTGGATCTGGACCATCCGCGCCGGGTGATCTTCGAGTATCCCCGGGCGATGATTCATCTGATGGAGGCGGGCAATCCGCATTTCGAGCGTGTCTTCCTGATCGGACACGGGATTGGTACGATTGCCGGTTATTTCGCAGAGAAGCATTTTACGGTGGCTGAGGTGAATGCGAAGGTGGTGGAATACAGCAGAACCCGCTTTGGCTACACGCAGGATAACATCCTGATCGGTGACGGCCGGAGCCTGCTGGAAGCCGCGCCGGAACGCGGCCATGACTATATCCTGCTGGATGCCTTCACCGCTGCCGGGACGCCGCCTCATTTCACCACGCTGGAGTTCTTCCGCCTAACCCGTGCCAAGCTGAACGGACACGGCCAGATCATCATGAATCTGATGGGCCGCAGCGGCAATGACCGCTTCATCAGTGCTATTCATACCACACTCCGTGAAGTATATCCATATACCAGAACCTTCGCCCTCCCGGCAGAAGGGACCGCCGATCTGCGCAATATCCTCATGACCGCCAGCGCCCGGCCGATTCCCTATCAGTCCCGCCACATGGCCGGCTTCAGCGAGATCACTCCGGGGATCGGTCATGTGATACGGGACCGGTAATGCAGCAGGTGTGCAGGTCCAGCAGGTTCTCCAAATTCAGCAAGTGAATAAACTGATGGTTGTCTTTATAGACGGCATCCAGCACCTCTGGATGCTGGAGAATGTGATCCGGCGCCTCATCCATGTGCTCCCTTGCGAGCAGTTGCACCGCTGACACCTGATCCACCCATATCCCTACCTCCTGTCCGGATACCTCGCAGATCAGAATCCGGGAGCCGGCCGTCTGTTCACCGCTGTCCATTTCGAGCTTGGGCCGTATGTCATAGACCGGGAACAGCAATCCGCGCAGATTGATCATTCCCAGGACATGAGCCGGGGCAGACACCAGCGAATGAATCTCAGGAACAGGTACAATCTCCTTCATTTGGCGGATCGGAATCCCGAAATCCAGCTTCTCCAGCTTGAAGGTGATATATTTCTCGCTCTGACTATCCTGATCCCCTGCCGTAACTGTGTTCTCTTGGAGCAGTGCATCGTGGGCCGAGCCTGTTTCCCTTGCAATCGAGCCTATATCCAGGATATGGGCCACTCGGCCGTCGCCAAGTATGGTTGAGCCTGCGATATAAGAAACGTTGCCTATGTAACTTCCCAGTGACTTGATGACAATCTCCTGGTTGCCGATCGTCTGATCTACTACCAGACAGACCCGCTTATCCGCGAAGCCGACGATGACAACGAACAGCCGGCCGTTCACCGTATGCTCGCCTTCCTCCACTTGCAGCATATGGTGCAGACGGACAAGCGGAAGCACCTGATCGCGGAACTGGCAGACCTCCCGCCCCTGAATGGTAACAATATCCTCCGCCTTCATTCTGAATATTTCAATGACATTAATCAGCGGAATGGCAAAGGTACTGCTCCCCAGCTTAACCAGCAGGGAACGGATGATGGCAAGCGTCAGCGGGACCTTGATCGTGAATATACTCCCCTGATCAGGAACCGTCTCAATATCTATAATGCCATTTAATTTCTCTATATGTGCTTTGACAATATCCATGCCCACTCCGCGGCCGGATAAATCTGTGACCGTACGGGCTGTTGAGATGCCAGAGCGGAAAATGAGCATCACCAGCTCTTTGTCCGTCATACGCTTCACTTCATCAGTGGTGACGAAGCCTTTACGCACAGCGGCTTCTTTGACCTTGCCGGTATCAATGCCCCTGCCGTCATCGGATACCGTAATGACAATCATGTTCCCTTGATGACTTGCCCGCAGAGTAATGGTCCCTTTCCGCGGCTTGCAGAGAGCTGCACGTTCTTCCGGCAGCTCCAGCCCATGGTCCACGGCGTTGCGCAGAATATGGATCAGAGGATCGCTGATCTCCTCAATGAGGCTGCGGTCCAGCTCGGTCTCATTGCCCTCAATGATGAACTCGATCTCCTTGTTCGACTTCTGCGCCAAATCCCGGATCATCCTGGGGAAGCGGCCGAACAGATGCTCCATCGGCAGCATCCGGGTCTTCATCATCCCCTCCTGAAGATCGCTGATGACCATATTCAAATGTCCTGCGATATCATTAAGCAGATGAACATCACTGTTGTTCTTGAACTGCTCACTCAATCTGGAACGGACACTGTGCAGCCTGGTATTATCTATAATCAGCTCTCCTACCAGATTCAGCAGTCCCTCCAGCCGCTCCACATCCACACGGACAGTCTGGGCCGCATAGCCGTTATTTTTCTGAGCCTCTTTTCCTTCGGTGAAGGTGTCGAGGTTTGCTTTCGTAATAGGATCTGTATGTATAATTTCAATCTGTGAGATTTCCTGCAGACAGGCCATCATATCCTGCCGGGACTGCTGCGTAAGCAGAATATATGCAATAGTACCGGAGAACTGCGCATCCCTCTCGAGGGCTTCCAGCTCGGGGAAGGTGGCAATAACCTCGCCCGTTTCCCGCAGCTTGGCTTCTACGAGCTTCGCGCGGACATATTTCATCGGCTCCTCAGCAGCAAGTTGAATATGAACCGCCATTGCCGCAGAGCCTTGATCTATAGCTGCCTGGATCTGCTCTTTGCGGATATCATCGAAGATCATATCCGGCACAGGCCCCGCTTCTCCCTGCGGAAGCCCCTCTGCAGCAGGAGCGGGAGACTCGGCTGCTGTCTTCCGCAACTCTTTTAACCGGCGCAACAGCTCTGAGATGTCCCCTTCCTCCAGCGCACCGCTCAGAATGGATTGACGAAGCTCCTTAATGAAATCTACACAATCAAAGAGAATGTTCAATAACTCGGAGGTTACGTCCAGCTGTCTGCCCCTGAGCAGCTCTAGCACACTTTCCATCTGATGCGTCAGCCGGTTAAGCTGCTTGAAGCCCATGACTGCTGATGAGCCCTTGAGCGTATGTGCGACCCGGAAGAGCCTCTGAATAAGGTCATTCTGATACCCTTTGCTCTCCAGCATGAGCAGGGCCTCATCCAAATACCGCAGCTGCTCGTCCATTTCATCCAGAAAAACGCCCAAATACACCATATTATGAAACTCGTTCATCTCAGTTCTCCTCCCCGCCTTCATGCGTTGGCCTTCACCCTTCACCCGTCACTTAACAGACGCCCGATGTTCAGAATGCTGATCAGCTCCCCGGCACACATGCCGATCCCGTCCATGTACTGCACGCCCTGCACTTCATGCGATTCCAGAGGCGGCTCTACCTCATGAAAGGAAGCCACCTTTTCTACAGAATCCACCATAATCCCTATGGCCTCCTGCCGGTAATGCACCACAACGATCCTAGACCGGGTATCCGGTATAGATTCTGCCAGGCCAAACCGCCTGCACAGACTGACCACCGGTATAATTTTGCCGCGTAAATTAATCACGCCCTTAATAAAAGACTTGCTGTTAGGCACGGCTGTGATAGGCTCCATCTTGATAATCTCGTTAATCTCCCGGATATCGATGGCCAGCTTCTCCTGGACCAGCCGGAAGATGATGTACTGCTCCGTTCGTGCAGCCAGCATGGCTTACTCCCCCTCTACAATCTGAACACCGACACCGAGCTATTCAGTTCATCCGCCAAGGAGGCGAGCATTTGCGAGGAGGAGGCCGTCTCCTCGGCTGCTGCGGCGGATTCCTGGCTTCCGGCCGCAATGGATTCAATCGAGAGCAGCACCTCGTTCGTCTGCGCCGCCTGTTCCTCACAAGCCGCAGCGATGCCTGTAATCTGCTGGGTAGTATCATTGACGCGGGTAACGATACCATCGATCAGCCGCTCTGTACGCTCGGACAGGGCCGATACGTCACTGACAGCCTGCACACTCAGAACCGTATTCTTCTGCATCACCCGGATGATCAGGGCAATCTGTTTGGTCGCTTCACTGCTCCGTTCAGCCAGCTTGCGGACCTCATCGGCGACAACGGCGAAGCCCCGTCCCTGCTCACCGGCACGCGCTGCCTCAATCGCTGCATTGAGCGCCAGCAGATTGGTCTGCTCGGCAATCTCATCAATCACCTCGATTATTTCGCCGATCTTCTGGGAATCCTGCTCAAGCAGTTCCATCTTCTCCGACAGATTACTCATACCAAGGCCGGATTCTCTTACCGCAGTGCTTCCCTCCTCAGCACCCTGACGCGTCAGCAGCGACAGCTCCGATGCCTGCTCGGCATTCTTCGCAACCTCATCGATGCCCCGGGTCAGATCCTGAACCAGCTGATTGATATTTTGCGCCGCCTGGGCCTGGGATTGGCTGCCGCTGGCGATTTCTTCGGTGGTTGCCGATATTTCCTCAGAGGAGGCCGCGACACTTTGCGCCGCTTCGACCGTCCCGCCGATCAGCTTGCGCAGGCTGGTAATCATCTCATTGGCTGCTGCGGCCAGCCGGCCGAACTCATCCCGGTTCTTGATCGCAATCTCCTCCCTGAGGTCACCATCTGCCATGCGGACCATCGCAGCGAGCAGCTTGGACACCGGACCCACAATTCCCTGCGAGATCACGATGCCCAGCACAATGGCTGCAAGTGCCGCAAAGATGGAGATGATCAGGATCATCAATCTTCCCGTGGTATAGCTGGCAACCGTAGAGTCGATCCGTTCATCTGCACCTTCGATTACATTACTGGCGGCCAGATCGGCGGTATCCTGAGCCTTCTGCAAATCAGGCAGTGCGTCGATTAAGACGCCGTAGGCCTGCGTATTCTGATCTTTATCCAGCAGGTCATTGACTTTGGGTACGGATTGGTTATAGTTATCCACGCTCTGCTTAATGATCTCTAACGCAGCCCGTTGATCCGCATTCAGTGCGAGCTCTCCATAGACCTTCATCCGGTCAGCAATTTTGTCCTGATCCGCTTTAATAACTGCCTGAATCTCCTCCTTCACCGAATCATCGGTTTCGAGGATAAGCTTGAACAGATCACCGCGCAGCTTGTACAGCTCGGTCCGGATCTCAGCAATATTGACGAGCGCGGGGAAGTTGTAGCTCTGCATCTGTACAGAGTTACTGTTCATGCCCGCCATTTTCATAATCGATAGCCCGCTGATAAATATAAGCAACGCTACAATAACCAGAAAGCCTCCCAACAATTTGGTGCGGATGTTTAGTTTCAAATGAAGCACTCCTCAATATGTATTTTGTCGAGCCTACAAAGCTTCCCCTATTATGTATAACGTAAGGCCTCTGCGCCTATCGCCATTGGTTCCTAAGTTTCGACATAATCTTCCTGTTTTCTACAGGCCTTCTTTCCTTTATCAAGTGGAAACGGCTTTGCCGTCCTTTTAAAGGACGGTACCGTTTCAGCGAGGAATAGAAGGATAATGTATAGCGTGAAACCCATAAATTCTTATATTTGCACAAAAAAAGCAATGTACGCTTACATGCTGCGTAATCATTGCTTTTATAAAGAATCTTTTTTGCCGGTAGCTTGATATATTTGCGAGATCGCCTGTGATCTGCTATGCACACCAAGCTTCTCGTAGATTTTGGTTATGTGATTCTTGACAGTATGCGTACTGATAAACAGTTTCTCCGCAATTTGCTTGTTATTGAGGCCTGTCAGCAGACCATCCAGGATATCGTTTTCCCGGGTAGTAAAACGTACGCCTCCCTCTTGCTGCACTGCAACCGGCGGAGGAGCTATCAGTTGCTCAAAGGAACGCATAAGTGGCTCGGGCACGGGTATAGGAAGTGTTTCCTTCCATTGCCTGCCGCCCTGCTCCGTATACTTCGTGAGCATAAGCAAGACCTTCGCCAAGTACAGATGGGAACTTTCTCCTACATCCTCTTGCCCATTGTAATCCGTCAGGTAATAGTGCATATGGCGCAAAACACATACAGCAGGAATATCACCCAGGTATTTGATCAGCAGCCCTATAGGATATGGAGCAAGGAGCGCGGCCTGGCCAATCCATTCCATCTCTTCCGCAGAGTGACTTAACGGCTCCAACAAGTCCTGTGCAAGCCTTCGGATATCTGCAGCTCTGCTATGTACTACCGGCTGCTGTATCAGCAGATTATCCTGGAGCAGCCGCATGAAGTCAGTTCCGGAGGGCGTGTTCTGAGGCTGCTGGGCAAGCAGCTTGGTCACTAGCAGCACATTGGTCATATGAAAAATCGTTTCATATTCCCGCCGCTGCCCCTCATCACTGAACTGGACCGTGAATAACCCCAGCAGCCTTTGTTCAAATACCATAGGATGCTCTACCAGCTGCCAGCTCTTCCATTCCCGCCGGATCGGCTTGTTCAGCAGGTTGAACCCCGGTATCCCGTCAGCGAAATAGATCTGTTCAGCATCTTCTGCGTAGACGGTGTACAGTTCATTTGGAGCAGAAGAGGAAGAATAGATCCTCAGTCCGGCCTCGTCAGGCGTATGTAATAACAAGCACATGAACGGACTGCCTAGCTGCTGCTGGAAAAACTCAATGAACAGCTGCAGGTAATCCTCCTTATCCTGAGTAACCAGAATCCCTTGGACAATTTCTTTATAGGCATCATGCCTCTTCCTTTGACGTTCATACAGCGCTTCGCTCTCCATATGATACATGGAAGCAGCGAGCTGATGGGCCACCAGCATACCCATATCAGCCTGCTCCTCCGTCAGCTCCGGGCGGACCGGGTCTCCGGCATACAATAATCCATACAGCTTGTCCTTGTATTTGATGGGATAGCAGATTAGCACCTTTGGCCTTACCCCATGCGCAGCAAAAAAAGAAATCCGCAGATCGCGGTCAGCATTCCTCCAGTACCCCATTTGCTTGGAGAGCCCCACCTGTCCCAGAAATCCCTCACCGTAAAAAAAAGAAGCCCCCTGCAGGGAGTTATCCTTCGGCATACCGGTTGTCTCCACCACTGTGAATTGGTCCCCGTCTGCAGCATTACTGGCATAGCCCGCAAATTCCACTCCCAGAATACGTACCACAATGCCCAGTATTCCTTGCAGCCACTCCGGGCTCGCCGGGTCCAGCAGATAAATCAGATTCATAAGCTGCAGGTCATACGCAGAATATTCTCCGCCCTGCTCCCGTTCAAGCAGAGCCTGCACGGTATCAGCCAGTATATCCAATTGGCTGATAATCCTGGCGACGCCCTCCTGATCCAATACCGGTACCTTATCCAGAGCCTGAATCCAGTCCTCGCATTCTCCGGGGGGAACGGTTTCATGAATCCTGCCGGTAATCAGCTCTTTCGTACAACCGTCCACCCAGACGCCTGTCAGAATATAATAGGGCCTTTGCTTACAGATCCCGATGGAGGTAATCAGCATTTTCAGCCCGGAGCGGGTTTCATAGACAATAGTTTTCGATACATTCCTGACCTTCTCCAGCAGGTTCGCAATTGCATGTTCAGCGGTTGCACAAGGAGAACCGAACAACAGAGATGCCATCTCGGTTAAGCCGGAGGGTTCTGTTATTCGTTTGTCCGCTTGATCGGTAATAATAATTGTCAATCCGCATAATGATGCGTATGCGTCTTGCAAAGACTGCAGATTTCGGCGGAGCTTGTTCTTCATTGCTTATTCCTCGCTTTCCCCTCCAAAATTCGCCATTGCAGGACCCATTCCCTGCTTTTCCCGCTTTCCATTCTACAAACGCAGTATTATTGACCGGGAATCCGGGCAAAAATATGCGCGAATGCGAAATTAATAATCTGCTCAACTCGCCCGCCGCTCTCTGATCTCCATTCAACTGCCTTCCCGCGATATCTAGCGTGACCCAGATTATGCGGCCGCCCAATGTGATCGGTTTTTCGATTTCATTTGGTCCACGCACCCCTCGCCAGCCAAATGTAATCGGTTTTTCGATTACATTCCGCTCTCGCACCCCCCACCAGCAAAATGTGTTCGGTTTTTCGATTACATTCCGCCCACGCATCCCCGTCTAGCCATAAGAGGCAGCTTCACCTTCCTCCTCCCGCGACAAAAACACCGGCGCTGAAATTCAGCACCGGTGCCTGTGGCATTGCTCTATATACGGCTGCGGTAAGCCGTGTCCCGTCCGTGCACAATCCGTTCCCCCACCCGCGCAGCCGCTCATCTGCTCAGCTGTACCAGAATCTGCGGGTCTTTGATCTTCGTATCATCAGCGAGCAGCACGACCTTGGAGAGTACCTCCGCTGTACGCGGGTCCTCGTCCAGGAACGGCAGGAACAACCGCCCCCGGTGCTGCGAATGCACCGGAATAATGGATAGGGCGCCCGCGGCCTGCTTGTACGCCTGGCCGCTGCCCAGATGCACAGCATACTCGCCCAGTGTACCGTCAATCCGTGCGTAATTGCCGTCCAGCCGGACGTTCTCAATCTTCAGCAGCCGCAGCGACTCGCTGACGATGACCCGGCGCATCTCTACAGTCGTCAGGCTCGCTTCCGGATCGACGCCGCCGACATGGGCCACGCTAACGACCAGATCCACATCCCGCATCACCTCCGAGAACAGCACTGGCGGCACCTGATCGAGCGGCACGCCCTTGTACGTCTTCCGGTCGAAGAACTGCACCGTCTCCAATGTCGGCGCTTCGGTATCGGCCGGTGAGAACCAGTCCGCCATGGCATAGAGCCGGACGATCAGGTTCTCGGCATAGAACACCTTCTGCAGCCCTTCCTCATAGCTGACCGTCCACTGCCGCCCCTTCAGCAGGGCGACTGTCTTGCTCGGCTGCACCTGATGGCCCGCATAACGGCGGGACAGCACGCCATGGGCCAGCTCATCCTCATTCGGCAGATACAGCTCGCGGAACACCTGCTTGAACGGCTGGCGGAGCTGACGGTCGAACAGATCCTTCTGGTACAGGCTCCATTGTCCGCTGCGGTATAGATCCAGCGGATGGGCAATCCGCAGCACAGTCTCCCCGCTCAGGGCCGTGGATTCACCCGCAGGACTTACCAGCGCCCCCTGATCCGCATCGTAATATCCCAACGCATCGCCGCTCATCAGCACCAGCTTATTAATCAGCGGTGCCAGCACCGGATTCCGGCTCAGCCCGGCAATCTCTGCCGGCGTGAAGCCGCTGCCGGACTCCATCGACCGCTCCAGTTCAGCCCGGGCGCGCCGGAACTGCCCGGTAAGCTCGCTCTTGGCCTCCTTCAGCGCTTCAATCCACTCATGCTTCTTGAAGCGTGCGGGCACCGACTTCAGCGCCTTCCCCTTGCTGGTCACCACATAATCGCTTTGCCCTTCTTCATCGATACTAAGCGAGACGAAGGTCTCTGCGTCCAGCTCATACGGCTCGAAGTACGCAGCATAATCATCCAGCTTGCGCGCCTCCATATCCCAGATCAGGCGGGTGACATCGGCATATCCGGCATTGCGTGCCAGGTTGCCAAGAGCAATCTGTACGGCCTGGCCTTCGCTGGCGCGGCGCTGTGCGCCGAACTTCTTGCTCTCCGCCAGGAAGCGCTGGATGAACTCATAACGTACGCGGATATCCTGCTCGCGGTCTTCTCCCAGCGGAATCAGGCTATAGCTGAGCAGATGATCCTTGCCCCGCTTCTGCTCCACAGACTGCTTCATCTCTTCCAGGTTCAGCTTGCCGAGCGTGGCATCGGCGAACAGCTGGGAACGGCGGTGGTTCGCACCGGCAGAGATATATTTGGCACAGTCATAGAGCAGCTCGAACCGCTCTTGTCCAAGCTCCTTGTAGGCGGACTGAAACCAGTTCACATCGAAGGCGCCGTCGTTGAACTCCTGCGGCGTGATCGGCGAGTAATGCGCCACCACCGTCTCTTTTTCGGCCGAGAAGCTCTCGTTAATGTGGGCGTGGAAGTACCAGGCCCCGCTGCGAAGCCCTTCCCAGCCCAGATACTCGGCAATGATCTCGATCCACTGCGGGGCGTACATGGCGGCTTCCAGCAGCTTTTGATCGGACAGCTTGTACTCCTGCAGCAAGGTCTTCAGCAGCTCCGCATTATCGCCCTCACGCGGATAACATACCTTGAGCAGATGACTGAAGGATTCCTTCTTCGTAATATTGTTGCCATAGCCATACACGTACCCGCGCACGAAGGTATCCTTGTTCAGCCCTGACAGGATACGGATACAATACTCCAGGCCCTCTATCCGCTGCAGCCCCATCGTCATGCCGGTCACCTCAGTCGGCAGGTCGCCGCGTCCCAGCTCAACCGCCAGCAGACGGTCGATGATCCTTGTGCGTAGCGCAACCATCTGCGGACTGTCTTCGATCCAATCATATCTGCGTGAACTGATCCAGCTCATATGGTTGCGTGCATCCTTACTCAGCAGCAGCTCCTTAAGCAGCGTCTCTTCGCGGATGATTCCACCGGTGAAGGCCTCAACGTAGTGCTTCAGTCCGATGATGCTGTCCCGCTCTTCGCCTCCGCTGATCCCCTCGAACCGGTAGCAGGTACGGAACATCTCCTTGAACTCCTCTGCTCCGTTCCATAGCTTCTGCACCATATCGACCCACGGATCAGCCAGCACAGACAGGAAAGGCCAGTCCGCCGCAAGCTTCTCCTCCGGGAACGCAGCCATCAGCGCATTCACCGCACCATTCACTTGGCGGAAGCCCTCCGGGCTCTTGTGGTCCGCGCGGTACGCATCCAGCAGCGTCTCTACCTGCCATCTGTACTTCAGCTTGTCTACTAGCTTCAACACAGCCTCGATCTGCTCCAGCGGGTAGACCCTTGACGCGAACTCCTTGCGCCACCCGGACAGCAGCTTCTGCTTACTAAGTTCCTTATCATCAATTCCTAAGGTGTCGTAACCGTCATAGTTATCCAGGGTCTCATCCAGCTCTTCCAGGCTGATATAGAAGTTCAACTCTATCAGATCCCGGGCGCTCCAGCCGCTCTTGTCCCAATATTCAGCCCATGCTTCATGCAGCGGGTACTGCTCAAGGGCGGATTTGCCGGTCTCCTCATCGTTAATTAAGTACCCCTGCAACGGTCTGAGGTTGGTGCCGATCAGCACCGTGTCCTTATAGCCGCTGTAATACTCAACCTCGTACTCTACGTCGCGGTGCTTGTGGATCGTGTTGTCCAGTCCCTTAAGGAATGTCTTGATCTGCTCCAAGGATAGCTTGAACACTTGATCCCAGGCGAATCCGTCAAGTACCGGCCCCTGCGTCAGCCACTCCTCCGACTGCTTGGGATCGAACAAGCCGAAGCCATTAGCCTTCGTATACTCATTCTTCTGGCTCAGCCTCGCGATCAGCTCTCGCTCCTGGTCGGAAGGCTTCTCCAGCGCCTCCGCCAGCGGACGGACCGCTTCAAAGAGTGCCTGCCGTTCTTCATCCTGGAACAACACGGTCATAATCTCCAGCCCTGCCTGCCGCTGCAGGGCATTCTTGCCCTGCACCAGTCTGTGGACGGACTCCTTCAGCGCTTCATCCGGCTGATTCAGCAGCATCCGGGTCACGCTCTGCCGCAGCGTACCGGTCTTAAGCTTCAGCAGCCCTTCGGCCATCAGCAGCTCATCCTCCGCCAGGGTCAGCCCCTGCGCCAGGTCCAGCGCCAGCTCCCGGTTCTTGATACTCTTGTCGGAGAGGCTGGCGAAGATGAATTCGCGCTGCACAGTATCCTCCGTATGCTGCACGAAGTAATTCAGCAGCTCCCCACGTATGTCCGTGCTGAGCTTGTCCTTCAGCGCCAGCAATTCATTCACCCAGGCCGGGTCCATATCATAGGAGATCAGATAAAGCATCTTTTGGACCGGCAGATCACGGGTGTAGTTGACCTGCAGGAAATCCAGCACCTTAGAGGTACCGGTCAGCTCCCGGCTGTCCGGATTCAGGAAGATATTCATTAGCAGGCTGAAGTCGCGCTGCCGCTCGCTTTTATCCTCAAGCTGCGGGCTGGTTACGACCTCGATCTTCGGCCCATTATCCTTCGGCCCTCTCCACATCCGGTTATAATCATAATTATAATTCGTCAGAATCCAGTACAGCAGCTCCGGCTCTTGCTCCTTCAGATACTTCCGGGCGCTGCTCAGGCGCACCTCCCGGTTCTGGCTGCCGGAAAGTACATACTCTGCTACAATCTTCTGGTAGGACTGGCCCTGTTCCATCAGGACATCCACCTTGCCGATCAGCTCATTCTCCTCATAGACAGCCGTCCCCCACAGGCTCAGGTAGACATGGTTGGCATTCTCGCTGGTCAGCCAGTCAGCCCGCAGCGCTTCATCCGTCAGCACCTGATAGGCTCCTTCAATCAGTTGCTTCGCCACCCGCTGGTTCTGGGCTTCCAGGCCCATCCCCGTCCATACGCCCAGGGCACGCACCACCGAGCTGTAGCGCACGAGATCATTGTCCAGAATCACCTTCAGCATATACAGGTTGTTCTCTATCGTCCCCTCATCCATCGTCTCCATAATGGACTGGCGCAGTCCCTCCTGCAGCCGGGCAGCCAGCAGCAGCTCGCCAATCATCTGAACAGCGGCCTGGTTACGGCTGAGGAATGCACCTTTTATCATATTGCGGCTGAGCAGTGCCCCCTGGTTGTCCCCGTACACCGCATCCTTAAGCAGCTCCTCCATTCCGCTGCCGCTGCGGTCCAGCTCATAGGCGACTACATCGGGAACGGCAACATCTACACGGTAAGAGATACTGTAATCCTTTTCATAATCCCCCTTAAGGTACTCCGGTAACGAGAATTCAATTAACTCCATATAGATCAGGGCATTGATTTTGCGGAGGATCTGCATCCGGTGCGCCTGAACCTCCCGGGTCCGGAACGGCCGGCGCAGATACCCTATGGAATAAGGGTACTCCACTGCATGCTTAACTATGTAACGGGCAAGCTCAACGGTATGTGTGCTGTACAGCTGCTGCATGATCCCCATCAGCGGCTCCCAGTATCCGGTAAAATCAGCCTGAGCCGCAGCAGCGCGATCATCCATGATAACAAGGAAGCGGTCCAGCGAATCCTCCCCTTCATGAAGGTAGCGGTTCTTGCTGAACTCCGCGAGCAGGCCTGCCAGCTCCGCGCCTTCCCCCTTCAGCCCATGGGCTTTGCTCTCAACATCCGCGTACCACTGAGTCTCCCACTCTGCATTTCCGATTTTCATCCTGTCATCTCCCTCACCATAGTCTTCCTGCCAGCATCGTGAACCGGATCAGCGTCAGCTCATCGCCCTCTTCGAGCCTCAGCGGCTCATCCAGCGCGGAACATTCCGCTTCCTGCACGAATACCTTGTACAATCCGTCTTCGTAAGCAAGCAGTGCTGCAGCCGTAGCCTGCTCTACCTCAGGCTTCGTCTCACCGTACACCGTACCGAATCCGACCTTGCCGTTATCGCCCTGCTCCGCAATTTCATTTGCGGTCAGGTAAGGGATTAGATCTCCCCGCTCCTGCCGCTCCAGCATCGCCTGCACCTGCCCGGCTACAATCTCCGAGATCAACGCGCGCAGCGTCTGCGGACGGTCAGCAAGCAGCAGCTCCTTACGCTCCAGCACCGGCCTGCGTTTACCCAGGCTTTTGACGGTTACATACAGCTTCATGGCCTTCCCTCCTTACCTCAATAACTCTATTCGACAGATTATCTAGTTCATTACCCGATTTCCCAGAAATCAACCCGTTCCCCCGGCCGAAAATTCAAATTTGTGCGGATACAGAGCATCCGGTATCTGTACAGCTCTTTTTTTGCTAAAATAGAAGGGTCGGCGCATTTCCATGCAATCCTGGCGCCAGTCACTGAAACGGAGGCATTACCTGTGGATTATATTATTCTGGACATCGAATTCAACGGCCGCAAATTTGCCAGCGAGCATCCTATGGAGGTCATTGAGATCGGAGCGGTCCGGTTAGACGCTTCATTGCAGGTTAAGGATGAATTCTCAGCCTTAATCAGACCCATATACTTCTCCACCCTGAATTCATTCATCAAGAAAAAAACCGGCATCCCCCAAGAGGATATCGACGTCGCCAGCCGGTTCCCGAAGGTCATTACCGCCTTCAGAGCGTGGCTTGACCAGAGCGCTGACGGCGTGCTGCTCTTAACCTGGGGCGGCGAGGATATGAAGCGGATTATCCAGGATGTGCGGATGCACAAGATGGATGATGCCTACTGGATGGAGGCCACCTACTTCGATTTGCTCAAGGGCGTCCTGCGCGCCCGCGGCCTCAGTAACGACATCAGCGTCGAAGGGGCCATGGCCCTCTTCGGCCTGGAGCCTTCCGGCTCCGCCCACCGCGCGCTGGACGATGCCAAGATGACGGCGGAGATCTTCCGCGCAGTCTTCAGCGAGCTGGACTTCGGCCGTGCCCAGCACTATGTCGATACCTTCTCGAACGCAAGGGAACGCAAGACGGTTAAGATCGCCATCAAAGCCATGACCGCCCAAAAAATCGTCCCCACCTGGGAGCTGGTCGCCGAGCATTACTTCCCTGCGGAGGATGCCTTGGCGGACCCCCGGAAGCTGGCAGAGCTTAAGGCGTATTTCACCGCCCAGCTTAGCAAGAAATAACCCCATATGCCCGCGCAGCAGCGGCAATCTCCCGAGGCATAGCCTGGGCGGTTGCCGCTGTTTGCTTTTCCAGCACACGGTTACCCGCCCTGCTGTCTGGTTATTATACAAATTAAGAGTTGACCTTGCCGTTACGTCAAAGTATACAGTTAGATCTGTAAGCGGCCGCTTACCCGGCGGGAACGCCTTGAATCCGTTCTCTGCTGTATACACCAAGACAGATTGGAGGCAGATTGGACCATGGAATATACGGTGCAGAAGCTGGGGACACTCGCGGGGATCAGTGCACGGACCCTGCGGTATTACGATGAATTCGGCATTCTGAAGCCGGCCAGAATCAGTTCCTCGGGATACCGGATCTACGGCCAGGCTGAGGTAGACCTGTTGCAGCAGATTCTCTTCTACCGGGAACTGGGCCTCGGCCTGGAGGCGATCAGAGATATTGTCCATTCGCCCTCCTTCGACGGCGCCCGCGCCCTGCGCGAGCACCATGACCAGTTGCTTCAGCGGAGACAGCAGCTGGACCGGCTCATCGCGAACGTCGAGCAGACCATTGCACACACAGAAGGGAGAAGTATAATGAGCAATCAGGAGAAATTCGCAGGCTTCAAGCAGAAGCTGATTGACGATAACGAGCAGAAGTACGGCCAGGAGATCCGGGAGAAATACGGCGCGGAAGCTGTGGAGCAGTCGAACCGCAAGCTCAGCCATATGACGGAGGAGCAGTACGCTGCCCTTCAACAGCTGGAGGCCGATATGTTCGCGTCACTGGAGCAGGCGATGGAGGAAGGCGACTCGGCAAGCGAACTGGCGCAAAAGGCCGCCGATCTGCACCGCCAATGGATCAGCTTCTATTGGGATACGTACACCAAGGAAGCCCATGCAGGCGTAGCCCAGATGTATGTCGATGATGAGCGCTTCACCGCTTATTACGACCAGCGCCGCCCCGGCATGGCCGCGTTCCTGCGGGATGCAGTGCATGTGTATACTGGAGCGAAGCAGTAGACGTAATCGTTTGGCATAGCAAAGAGGCAGCCGTTCAATCCGGCTGCCTCTCTTTTACATATCAATCATCATCCTCGTCGGAATCCGTATCGGTGTACACAACCTTGGCAGTATACGCATCGACACCTACTTCTGTCTTGACCTGCCCGTTCCTGACTTCAACCTCATAGACAGCTCCTCCATGGTCCCGGTCCAGATCAATCTCGGTGACCGTCCCCTTCACAGCAGCTTGAGCCACCTCAGCCGCCTTGCCTGCAGTAATCAGCTTCCCGCCTGAGGCTGGGGCTGCCTTGAAAGAGTCATCATCGTCTGCATCCTTGCGCACGCTGATCACTTTTCCCGAATAGGCATCTACCCGGACATCTATCTCCTGCTTGGTCTGCTGAATTTCGATATCGTAATACGTGCCGCTGGCCTTCTTCTCCAGATCGATGCTCTCCACCTGTCCCGGAGCTGCCTTCAGGGCAATCTGCTCGGCTTTGCTTACACTAATTAACGTTTTGCTCTGACTCTTCACTGCTGCGGCTGCATCTGCCGTACTGCCCTTCAGCTCGCCTATACCATAAGCGCCTCCGAGAATAAGTGCTGCCGCCGTGATACCGCTCCATATCTTTGTCTTCAATGTTAACGCCTCCTAAGTTCATTCTTCGCTGCTTCATGTAGTAACTATAACGCTACAATCTGAGAGAACAGCGGGAGTAACATTAGAATTCGCTGAGAAAAAAACAGATACCCTAGGAATCGTCCCCATCCGGCTCTTCCCAGGTCACAGACATAATATGGCCCGAGATGGCATTCACCTGGACTACGGCCTCCCGCCCGTCTGAAGTATGGATCTCCACCAGATAATAAGCGCCTGCCGCATCAATTCCCGTATCCACATCGTCCAGCTCCCCCGGTACCTCACGCAAAGCCAGACTGACAGCCTCCTCTTGGGAGACTACGCTCTGCGCTGACGGGGTAGGTGCTGGTGACGGGGTAACGGCAGCTCCGCCAGATGGAGCTGGAGTAGCGGCAGACGTAGGCTGCACCGCCGGTTCGTCCGTGCGCTTCAACAGCACGATGGAGAGAATCTCGCCGGTAACTCCGTCCAGCGTCAGCTCATACCGTCCTTGCTCCGTCTGAAGCACCGCTATATAAGCTCCGGCTTGCAGCTTCAGACTGTCTACCTTACCGGCATATTCGCTCAGCACAGCCAGCTCCGCCTGATCTCTGGATAACAGCGGCTCCGAATCCTTCCCGAATATCCGGAAGGCAACCCAAGCCAGCAGCAGGAAGACCACCATACCTATGACTGCCTTGTACATTTTGCTCTTATTCCTTGGATGCTGGTTCATTGTCCACCTCCCCTGCGGTCCGCAGCCATGCGGATCGTCACCGAGGTTCCCAGGCCTACCGTACTATCCATGGACAGCTCCGCTCCGATCGCCCCCGCGATCTCTGCGGCTAGCGACAGCCCCAGGCCTGCCCCTCCGTTCTCACGGGTTCTCGCCTCATCCACTCTATAGAAACGGTCGAATATCTTCGGCAGCTCCTCCGGCGGAATTCCAATGCCGCGGTCGGTAATCACAATCATCCGTTCCTGCCCGGCAGCCTCAATACGCACGGTTATCTGCTCATCGCTGTATTTGCGGGCATTGTCCAGGAAGATGAACAGCAGCTGCCGGAGCTTCGCTTCATCGCTGTAGCCTTCGGGTGACCCCTTGACCTGAACCGTGACCTCTCTCCCGTACGCATTATGAAAAGCCTTCGCCGAAGAACGCACCAGCTCCTCCAGATCCATCACCTTCAGCTCCAGATCCCACTGCTCCGGGTGCTTCGCCAGCAGCAGGAGCTGCTCCGTCATTTCCTTCATCCGCACAGCTTCGGAATGGATGGCCTCAACCGATTCATCGAACAGCTCCGGGTGATCCCGCCCTCTGCGCTTCAGCAGACTGGCATAGCTCTCAATAACCGTCAGCGGTGTGCGCAGCTCATGGGAGGCATCCGACACGAATTTCTCCTGCTTCACATAATTGCTCTCTAAGAGGCCTATCATGTCGTTGAAGGTATGCCCCATCTCCACCAGCTCATCCTTCGAGTGTGCTTTCAGCGGAAGCCTGCGGAATTTCCCGCTGCGCTGAATCTCCCGCATAGTCGCCGTCATTTGGACGATGGGCCGCATAATCAGGCCCGACAACAGGCGGCCGGAGAGCAGCAGCGGAAGCAGCACCGCAAGCGTAGCGCCTGCAAGGACCAGCCGCAGCACCCGCAAGGTATCCATCGTGCCCTCCAGACTTTTGGTCATCTGGACATTCAGGACGTTCCCGTCCGTCCAGATGACGGGAACGCTCACGAACGCATACAAGCGTCCGTCCACCCGGACCCGCTCCGCCTGCTTCCCGGGATGGTAGACCGGCTTCAGCCGGCTGATCTCCTGCCCGGAAATTGAGGTAACCGGTGCCGGTCCGCCCCCGTCCACAGTGAGCAGCCGTAGCATTCCCTCCACCGGCACATATGCCCGAAGCAGCTCCGGTGCCGTTACCCCGTCTCCCGTTTTTTTCATCGCGGCAGCAATTCTGGCCGTCTCGGCAGATGCCTGCCCGAGCTGGCTGTCTAGTGACATCCGGCTGAACACGCCGTAGATGAACAGATTCATGAGAATAAGCAGCACGGCGAACAGCACGCTGGAATACAGATGAATGGTGCTCCGCAGCTTCATGGGGCATCCTTCAGCACATAACCAACGCCCCGCACGGTATGAATCAATTCAGGCTGGTGGTCCAGCGTAATTTTTTTGCGGACATAGCGGATATAGACATCCACAATATTCGTATCGCCGTAATAATCGTATCCCCAGACGGCAGCCATGATCTGCTCCCTGTTCAGCACCTGGCGCTTATTCTTCAGCAGGTAGACCAGCAGGTCGAACTCCCGGGGAGTCAGCTCGATGCTCCGGCCTGCCCGCTTCACCTCCCGCGTAGTTTCGTTCAGCTCCAGATCCTCTGCCATCAGCAGGTTGACGGCTTCCTCTCTCCTCCGCCCCGAGGCCAGCCGCAGCGCAGCACGGACACGCGCCAGCAGCTCCTCAATTTGAAACGGCTTCGTAATATAATCATTGGCCCCAAGGTCCAGGCCTGATACTTTATCCTCTACAGAGCTTTTGGCTGTAAGCAGCAGCACCGGCGTATCGGGATCACCCGCCCGGATTCGCCGCAGCAGCTCTATGCCGCTGAATCCAGGCAGCATCACATCCAGCAATAACAGATCCGGCTGCTGCTCCTGGTACATCTCCAGCCCCTGATGGCCGCTCCCGGCAATGGACACATGGTATCCCTCGCATTCCAGCTCAATCTGCAGCAGACGGGCAATTCTCACCTCATCCTCCACCACCAGAATCAATTCTGTCATCGGCGCTCCGCCCCTTCTACTTGGTTGCCTCCATTGTAGGCCATGGGCAGCTACAGTTTCAAACTCCGCCCGCTATTTGCTATCTCTCTCTATATGCAAAAGGGTGCTTCCACCGTAATACCGGCCGGAAACACCCCTGTCCATCTTCATTTCTTCTGCGTCTGAACCGGCAGCCGCTACAAGCTGCGGTGCAGCAGTTCCAGCACACCGCGCAGCTCGGCGACTGCCACCTGCCCCGGTGCCGAAGGCTTATGCGCCGCACCGAAGGTCAGCGCCGAGCCGAAAATCTCCCCCGCCAGCCGGCTGATCACGCCCTCCCCGGCCATCGACATCGTAATAATCGGACGGTCCGCATACTGCTCCTGCATCCGGTTCGTCGCCGCCAGCAGGGTCAGCACATCGGCTGGACCCTGCGGCATTACGGCAATCTTGGGCAGATCGCCGCCCAGCTCCTGCGCCCGGCGCAGCCGGGATACGATCTCCTCCTCGGACGGTGTCCCGTGGAAATCATGATTCGAGACAATCACGAACACCGCCTGCCCATGCGCTGCGGCAATCAGCTTGCGGACTTCCGCTTCCTCATGGAACAGCTCCACATCCACAATATCCACCAGTCCGCTCTCTACCGCAGCCAGGTTCAACTCGAAGTAATAGGCGGTGGAGATTTCCTTCTCCCCGCCCTCCTTGGTGCTGCGGAAGGTGAAGATCAGCGGAATCTCCGGCAGCAGACGCTGAATGTCCTCCAGCACCTGAGTTACGGCATTAATATCTTCCACCTCCGTGAAGAAATCACTGCGCCACTCCACCACATCCGGCGCCAGTGCGACTAGCGCCTCAGCTTCTTCACGCAGCTCCGTCCGCGTCGTTCCGACCAGCGGAACACAGATTTTGGGCATCCCTTCTCCGAGGGTTATATTCTTGACGGTTACTGTACCGCTCAAACGTGTCAGCTCCTTAGCGGACCCGGAGTCTCAGAGCTTCCTCTGACGCTCCCCGCTTAATTTGTCTGTTATATAAAACGCACTTAAGGTTTGAACTCGAAGCTTGGTCGTCGCTGCGGTGAACATTTGGACTTCCGGCCGCTGTTGTCACCAGATTTCTTGATTTAATCCGCTACTCGCGGTTGAAATCCGTTGATTAGCTGATGCTTACGATGCGAGCTTTCCTTCGGAAAGCTTTCAGGCGGACGCTACCGCTCCTACAGTTCCAAATTTCCCCTCCGCTTCTTTTTGCTTTTCGTTAATTTCTTTAGTGCGTCTTATATAGCAAGTGCTTCCTCTATCTCACACACGCAATCTACTGGGATCTACAGGTCTTGTGGCTCTGCATTAGCAGCTGTCCGCAGGAACTGCTCCACCTCTTCCAGTCTGGGCAGAGAAGCAATCGCCCCCGTCTTGCCCACCGCCAGCGCACCCACTGCATTGGCGAAGCGGACTGCTTCCTCCAGCGTCCTGCCGCAGGTCAGCTGCCAGGCCAGCGCCCCGTTGAAGGAATCTCCGGCTGCCACCGTATCTACCGCTTGCACAGGGAACCCCTGAACATGCCGGCTTCCGGCAGCGTCCACGATTAGCGCCCCTTTGGAGCCCAGCGTTACAATGACGTGCCGGACCCCTTTTGACAACATTATCCGGGCCGCACGCTCTGCATCCTCCACACTCTCCACAGCGATACCGGCCAGAATCCCCGCCTCTGTCTCATTCGGAGTCAGGTAGGTAATATGGTGCAGCAGCTCATCGCTCAGCGGCTGGGCCGGAGCCGGATTAAGAATCACCGGAATCCCATGCCGGTACGCCAGGACTGCGGCAGCCTCGCACATCGCCAGATCCGTCTCCAGCTGCATCACCACGATCCCGGCTCCGCTGATCACTGTCTCAAGTGCTTCAATATCCTCCGGCTTCATCTCCACATTCGCGCCAGGCACTACGATGATCCGGTTCTCACCGGACCCGTCGACCACAATGGAAGCCACCCCTGTAGCCTGGGATTCACTTAGCGAGATATACTCGGTATGAACCCGCTCCTGCTCCATAATCTCCAGCAGCCCGCTGCCAAAAGCATCCTTTCCCACTCTGCCGATCATCGTCACATCCGCGCCCAGCCTGGCCGCCGCAACGGCCTGATTGGCCCCTTTTCCGCCCGGAGACAGAGCGAACCCCTGACCGAACAAGGTCTCACCCGCCTCCGGCGCGCGCTCTGCCCGCACGACCATATCCATATTCAGACTTCCAATTACGACTATACTCAATCCTTTACACCACCACTTGGTTTATTGTTTGCTTTATGGTTTAGATGAAGCTTGTACATTTTTACTCCCCTTATCTTATGGCCTTCCGGCAGGTTTATCAAATTTTATTTATCGGCTCCGCAGGCAGCCAGTTGTCACCGAAACTCCGCTGTGCTTTTTAAGAATAAGTATGCTAGAATGATGGTGCAATCGCTTCCAGAGCCCGTCCTGCCTCATGGGGCAAACGTTTGCATCTTAGATACAGCCTGCAGCAACTCGTTATTATCTAAATCGCATTTAGGAGGCTTATCACGTGAGCGAGAACCATTTACCGTCAGTAGCTTATTTCAGCATGGAGTATGGACTGCATTCCGATTTCAAAATGTACGCCGGAGGCCTGGGCATTCTGGCCGGAGATTACATCAAGGGCGCGCAGGATATCGGGGCACCCATCGTCCCCATCGGACTCAAATGGAAACAGGGCTACACGGACCAGAAGATTGATGCGGACGGCAACCCCTACGACTCTTACCACAACTATGTGTACGACTTCCTGGAAGATACGGGCGTCAAGGTCACGGTAAAAGTCAGAAAGACCGATGTGGTCTGCAAAGTGTGGAGAACCGACCATTTCGGTAACCGTCCGCTCTATTTGCTCGACACCGATATCCCGGAGAACAGTGATGCCTGGATTACCGGCCAGCTCTACGGCTGGTTCGGGGAGGAGCGGATTGCCCAGGAGATCGTGCTGGGCATCGGCGGCGTCAAAGCCATGCGCGCTCTAGGAATTAAGATCGATGTCTATCACTTCAACGAGGGACATGCGGCGCTCGCTGCAATCGAGCTGATCCGGGAGAAGATGTCAGGCGGCAGTACCTTTGAAGAAGCCTGGAAGGCTACACGGGAAGAGGTTGTGTTCACTACACATACACCGATTAAGGAAGGCAACGAGACCCATCCGCTGGACCGGCTGGAGTACATGGGGGCCTTTAATGGCTTAACCCGGGCGCAGATGGAGCGGATCGGCGGGGAGCCGTTCAATATGACCGTCGCTGGTCTAAGGCTGTCGCGGATCTCGAATGCGGTCGCCCAGCTTCATGCCGATACTGCCAACAAGATGTGGAAGGAAGTCGCCGGCAGATCCGAGATCATCGGCATCACCAATGCGATTCACACCCCTACCTGGGTAGATGAGCGGATGACCCGTGCTTTTGAGGAGGGCGGCGACCTGTGGGCCGTCCACAAGGAGATCAAGCAGGAGCTGATCAGCTTCATCGAAGAACGCTCCAGGATCGCCCTGAATCCAGAGCATCTGCTGATCGGGTTCTCCCGCCGCGCCGCTCCCTACAAGCGCAGTGACTTGATCTTCTCCCGGCCGGATATTATAGAGCCGTACCTGGAGAGCGGCAAGATTCAGATTGTGTTCTCCGGCAAGGCGCACCCGCTGGACGACAACGGCAAGCGGATCGTCAGCAACCTTGTAGCCATGATGCGCAAATATCCGAAGAGCGTAGTCTTCCTGGAGAACTACGATATGACCATCGGAGCCCAGCTGACCCGCGGCTCTGACATCTGGCTGAACAATCCGCGCAGACCGCTCGAAGCCAGCGGAACCTCCGGAATGAAGGCCGCCATGAACGGCGTTCTGAACTGCTCCATCCTGGACGGCTGGTGGCCGGAGGCCTGCATCGACGGCGAGAACGGCTGGCAGATCGGTGACGGCTTCGAGACTACCGACTTTGCGGTGCTTGACCAGCATGACAGCGATGCACTGTACGAGACCCTTCTGAACCGCGTCCTCCCGGTCTTCTATGAGAATCAGGCCAAGTGGGTGCAGATGATGCACCGCAGCATCGAGACCACCCGCACCGAGTTCGCCACCAAGCGCATGCTGGATGAATACTATAACCGTATGTATATCCCAATCTAACTTACAGTAGTTTTTGCTCCTGTCACCCGCATCCAGTTGCTGCTGCTCCGTTACTGTTCACGAATCCCCCTCCTGTCCGCTGCTGCGGGCGGGAGTTTTTTAGGCCCTCCTGACATTTCCCATACCGCTACTTGTAGCTTCATCCGGCCTCATTCTGCCCATCTTCACGCTGCTCTTAATGGAGCTTTATTTCTCACCCGCAGACCATCGCTCATATCATGAATCTATCTTCTCCCGCATACACTTAATTATAATAATTATAAAAAAGGATTGATTTTATTTAAATTCTTGCTATTATAATATTTATACTTATTCTAAAATCAAATCCTATACGAGGTGATTGTGTTCATGACCACAAATAATAACAACAAGCTAACGACAAGCTGGGGCGCCCCCGTAGGTGACAACCAGAATTCAATGACCGCCGGTGCCCGTGGCCCCGTGCTGCTGCAGGATGTCCATCTGCTGGAGAAGCTGGCCCACTTCAACCGTGAGCGTGTTCCTGAGCGTGTCGTTCATGCCAAAGGCGCCGGTGCCCATGGTTATTTTGAAGTCACCAATGATCTCTCCCAATATACGAAGGCTGCCTTCTTGTCGGGCGTCGGCAAACGCACCCCGATGTTCATCCGTTTCTCTACCGTAGCCGGGGAGCTGGGTTCATCCGATACTGTGCGCGATCCGCGCGGCTTTGCTGTGAAATTCTACACTGAGGAAGGCAACTACGACCTGGTCGGCAATAACACGCCTGTCTTTTTCATCCGTGATGCCATCAAGTTCCCTGACTTTATCCATACCCAGAAGCGCCATCCGCAGACCCATCTGAAGAACCCGAATGCCGTCTGGGACTTCTGGTCCCTCTCCCCCGAGTCTCTGCACCAGGTGACGATTCTGATGTCCGACCGCGGCATCCCGGCTACTCTCCGCCATATGCATGGCTTCGGCAGCCATACGTTCAAGTGGGTGAATGCCGAAGGTGCAGCCGTCTGGGTGAAATATCACTTCAAGACAGAGCAGGGCGTCAAGAACCTCGATGTTAAGCTGGCAGCACAGCTAGCCGGGGAGAACCCGGATTATCATACAGAGGATTTGTTCAACGCCATTGATACTGGAGACTTCCCGGCCTGGAGGCTGCATGTCCAGATTATGCCTGTGGAGGATGCCGACACCTACCGCTTCGATCCATTTGATGTAACCAAGGTATGGTCGCAGAAGGATTATCCGTTGATTGAGGTAGGCCGCATGGTGCTGGACCGCAATCCTGAGAATTACTTCGCCGAAGTGGAGCAGGCTACCTTTTCCCCCGGCTCGTTCGTTCCAGGCATAGAAGCTTCTCCAGATAAAATGCTTCAGGGCCGCCTTTTCGCATACGGGGATGCCCACCGCTACCGGGTAGGAGCGAACCATAACCACCTGCCGATTAACCGGCCTATCGCAGAGGTCAACAATAATCAGCGCGACGGCGCGATGAATGCTACGAATAACGGGGGAGGCTCCGTCTACTACGAGCCCAACAGCGCCGGCGGGGCTACCGAGTCAGCGCCGCATAAAGCGGCTGCTTTTGAAGTCTCCGGCCAGGCGGACAGCGTGTCTTATGACCATGACGATCACTACACTCAGCCGGGTGACCTGTACCGTCTGCTCAGTGAAGAGGAGCGTGCCCGGCTCGTGAGCAATATTGTCGGCGCGATGACTCCAGTGGAGTCCGAGGAGATCAAGCTCCGCCAGATTGGCCACTTCTACCGAGCCGATCCGGAGTTTGGCCGGCGAATTGCAGAAGGACTGGGTTTGGCTGTAACAGAGTAACCTCTATCCACAGCAAAAAAGGGATAAGCATCGTCGCTTACCCCTTTTTTGCATGATATGCAGCTTATATTTCCAGATTCATGAGACAGAGAGATTTTAGACTAGTGGCCTGCTCCGTGATTGTTAATAGAGATATTGCCAGAGGATGCGGATAAGTGGCCGCCTGCGCTTGCCGTTGTTACCACTACGCTTGCACTAATCAGCAATACGGCTGTTAATAACGAGATCGCCTTTTTCATCTTTTAAAAACTCCCTCTCTAAGATATTTTTCATTACATTTTGATAAGATTCTTGTTGTTCTGCGGTCGCATGGCTTCGGATATGTTCATAAAACGACACAATCTTCCTAAAGCCTGTCCCGTCATAAAGTTTACTACTTATTACCAAAATATAGAGAGTCAGATTAATTGCATCATGAATTTTCTCCCTTTTATACAAATAAATTGCACTAAGATGCATGTAGTCTATGTAGTATCTGATATCTTCCTGCTTCTCTCTGCAGCTTAGTTCCTTCAATGGCTCATTGAATTCATCCAGTACCCAGTCGATAGAAAAGTTGTACTTAATGGCCGATTCCAGCACAGTAATCAAGCAGGCAAGCAGTTCCTCCTGGTCCCCTGTACGAATGAATTCAACATAATCAGGGAGAACTTCTACCTTTCCTTCCAGCAGATCAATGACGAAGGTGTTGGCAATCGCAATGTTCCTGTAGTATTCCACTTCTACGGCAGCTTCCTGATCCACATCCGTGATCCAGCTCAAATCCGAATACAAGCCTATACACTTTCTTGATTCAGCGAGGTTACCGAGCTTTTGATAGGCAATCCCCTTCATGCACGCACTGTAGCCGAGATAATACGCTATATTTTTTTTCAAATAATACTTCTTTGCACCCTGTCGATGGGAGCCGTAGGTTAGAACTGCAAGTTCAAAGAGCTTGTCTGAAATCTCGAGAATTGCCGTCCAGTTCTCCCATGAGAACGAGACTTTAAGCATGTCTGTCAAAGAGTCTTCATTCATCCCATCCAGTTCCAGCAATTTCTATCTTGCCTCCTATCATTCCATTATATTCCAATAATAACCTGCTTCACCGCTCCGGTCAATTCATTCCCGACATATATATCTCTAAAAAAGCCTTTATTCTCCAGTTGAGCTATTCAATCTAACCTTTTCGACATTTTTATTCCATATTATGTAATATTGTAGTCTGCGGCTACTGCTGATACACATCCAGCCACTGCTCCAGCTGCTCCTTCAAGCGCTCCCTGGCCGACTCCGGCTCCAGAATCTCAGCATTCGGGCCATACTGCAGAATCCACTTGATGAACTCCTTCTCATTATTAACGGTGACTTCGAACAGCAGCGTTCCATCGCATTCTTCGCTCATCCGCGGCTGTACGAACAGCTCCTCTTCCTTAATGTAACGCGCCACCTCCGGATCGAACCGTACCTTGAACGTGACATTCCGGGTCCCCCGGTTGATCGACCAGGTATTTTTCAGATATTTTTTAATATTGAAATTTCCCTTATCAAAAGTGGAAGCCGTCATCTCGACCTGCTCAAACCGGCTGATCCGGAACGTACGAATTGCGCCCTTCAGATGGCAATAGCCAATCAGATAAAAGCGCTGATCCCGCGGGATCAGATAATAAGGATCAATCTTCCGCGCTGTAGTGGCGTTGCGTGACTGCGAGTGGTATACCGTCCGGATGCTGCGCTGCTCCAGAATCGCTCCAATAAGCGGCTGCAGGAAGTTCCGGCTCTCCTTGCGGTAGGCAGGGGTACCCATTTGAATAATATCCGCGATATTCTCCAGCAGGCCATTCTGCCGCGATTTCTCCTTCAGATGAGTCCCCATCACCTTGTCATAAGCAGAATGAAAACCCGGCGGGATTCTATCCGGATTCAGCACAGAAGGCAGCAAAGAGAACGCCAGCGACTCCTGCTCCGAGAAATCCAGCGGATATAAAAAGAATTTGCCCATGAACCGGTAGCCCGTGCCTCTTCCCTCATTCGTAACCGGTGCAAAGTGGCTGATCACCTCAAGATCCCTGTAGATCGTTCTAATATTCACCTCGCACCTAAAAGCCAAGTCTGCTGCGGTAATCCCCGGGTTCGACTGAATGGCGTTAATGATTCTGAAAATCCGTATTACTTTGTCTGTCATAACAAATGCTCCTCAGCTTCCAAGTAAGTGTTGCCTATGATCCAATAGTCCAATAGTTATACTATATCAGTTCTATAGAAACATAACGCCCTCCCATACTATTGCAACATTCCAGCCCTTACAACAAATCACCCTAGCGGGTGAATGATACTGGTGCCTCTATACCACTCGTATACGAAGCTCACTTTTCTCCATCTCTCTGCCTTCTGGCGGCCATTTGACAACTACAGCCCTAAGCGCTCTGGCTCACAGATACTCTGAGTTCTATGTGTTCGGTTATTCGATTACATTCGGCCTACGTGGCGCTCCCAGTCCAATTGTATTCGGTTTTTCGATTACATTCGGCCTTCATGGCGCTCCCAGTCCAAATGTGTTCGGTTTTTCGCATACATCCCGCCCCGTTTAGCTCCTCCGCAACAAATGTATTCGGTTTTCCGCACACACTTGCCCCCTTCGCCTTCCCAGAATCACATTGTGTTCGGTTTTTCGCATACATCCGCCCTGTTTAGTTCCTCCGCAGCAAATGTATTCGGTTTTCCGCACACGTTCTGATTTGTTTCTTACTTTAATGGCGATAATGGCGATGCTTCCACCTCCTATCTCTTACCAATTCTAAGCATTTTCTCTCACCGACCGCTTGAATTGAGCCGCATTGTTGCATATCTTGCAGGATTTCTCTAAAAATGTTACGGGCTACGCTATATTGTTGCATCAATTGCAGGAATTCCGGTGATTAGAGCAACTTAGCGCTGGCTTTGTTGCATTTCTTGCAGGATTTCAGCATCGGTCGCTTCTATTGGGCAGTATTGCTGCATTTCTTGCAGGAATTCTAAACAATGTTACGAGCTGTGGAGCATGGGGCCCCATCCTTTCATCGCAAAGGAGCGATTGTATTCGGACTTTCGCATACAATGGGACACGCGCACTTATATCAGCCCAATGTGTTCTGTTTTTCGCATACATTTCCAAATAGCAAAAAAAGTCCGCCTTCCCCATAGGGATGACGGACTCACGTAATACAGATATAAGCGGGTGATGGGAATCGAACCCACGCTATCAGCTTGGAAGGCTGAAGTTCTACCATTGAACTACACCCGCATAGGTGAAATGAAATATCGGGATGACACGATTTGAACATGCGACCCCCTGGTCCCAAACCAGGTGCTCTACCAAGCTGAGCTACATCCCGTTAATACAAAAGTTAAATCAGTGAAGTAATAATGGCGCGCCCTGAGAGATACGGATGCTACGCATCCGATTGCGAAGTTGTGCTATCGAAGCTTATACTCCAACGAACTCGTTCGAATCTAGAGGACACTTTGAATATTCAAGAAGTATTAATGGCGCGCCCTGAGAGATTCGAACTCCCGGCCTTTTGATTCGTAGTCAAACGCTCTATCCAGCTGAGCTAAGGGCGCAAAATCTATATGGAGCGGACGACGGGAATCGAACCCGCGACCCTCGCCTTGGCAAGGCGATGCTCTACCGCTGAGCCACGTCCGCAAAAACATGGTGCGCGTGAAGGGACTTGAACCCCCACGTCGTGAAACGCCAGATCCTAAGTCTGGTGCGTCTGCCATTCCGCCACACGCGCACACGTTACAAGAAAATGGTGAGCCATGAAGGACTCGAACCTTCGACACCCTGATTAAAAGTCAGGTGCTCTACCAACTGAGCTAATGGCTCTCATAAGAGAAACAATCCAAAAAAGATGGCTGGGGATATAGGAATCGAACCTATGAATGACGGAGTCAAAGTCCGTTGCCTTACCGCTTGGCTAATCCCCAATATTATAATTAGCAAAATACTACGGAATCGGATGGATACTCTATACTTCGAGATATAGGATGCTCAATCCCTCATGTCTTAATACCAATTAAAATGGCGGAACCGACGGGATTCGAACCCGCGATCTCCTGCGTGACAGGCAGGCATGTTAGGCCAACTACACCACGGTTCCAAATTGGTTGCGGGGGCAGGATTTGAACCTGCGGCCTTCGGGTTATGAGCCCGACGAGCTACCGGGCTGCTCCACCCCGCGTCATTGAACATTATCTATTCGGTTAAGATAGATGGTGGAGGCTGAGGGGTTCGAACCCCCGACCCTCTGCTTGTAAGGCAGATGCTCTCCCAGCTGAGCTAAGCCTCCATATATCAGTTCAAAAAAAATGGTGACTCGTATGGGATACTCTTCACTCCGTTACGAGATTGCGAAGTATTCCTTACGATGCCTATGCTTCAACGAACCCAGGGAATTCTCATCCCATCATTCAGAGAAGAAATTGGTGACTCGTATGGGATTCGAACCCATGTTACCTCCGTGAAAGGGAGGTGTCTTAACCCCTTGACCAACGAGCCATGCTGTATAAAAGTATTGCTACGGAGAGAGAGGGATTCGAACCCTCGAGACGCTTGTGGCGCCTACACGATTTCCAATCGTGCTCCTTCGGCCAAACTCGGACACCTCTCCATATGGCTCCCCGAACAGGACTCGAACCTGTGACAACTCGATTAACAGTCGAGTGCTCTACCAACTGAGCTATCAGGGAATATGTAACCAATTAGGACAAAAAAAATACCACAATGTGTGTGGATAGTCCGCTTGGCGGCGTCCTACTCTCCCAGGACCCTTCGGTCCAAGTACCATCGGCGCTGGAGGGCTTAACGGTCGTGTTCGGGATGGGTACGTGTGGAACCCCTCCGCTATCGCCACCAAACGGGCATTTACAGCGTAAATGCTTCAGGAAATTGATTCCTGAAAACTGAATCCGAAACGAATTTGCGCTCGCCCTTCTTACGGGGCCCCCGGAAAGTATTCGGAATCCGCTTCGTCAGCTTCATCTTCACTTTTTGGGGTAGTTCTTGGATAAGCCCTCGACCGATTAGTATTGGTCAGCTCCATGCATTGCTGCACTTCCACCTCCAACCTATCTACCTCGTCGTCTTCAAGGGGTCTTACATACTGGGAAATCTCATCTTGAGGGGGGCTTCACGCTTAGATGCTTTCAGCGCTTATCCCGTCCGTACGTAGCTACTCAGCCATGCTCCTGGCGGAACAACTGATGCACCAGCGGTACGTCCATCCCGGTCCTCTCGTACTAAGGACAGCTCCTCTCAAATTTCCTGCGCCCACGACAGATAGGGACCGAACTGTCTCACGACGTTCTGAACCCAGCTCGCGTACCGCTTTAATGGGCGAACAGCCCAACCCTTGGGACCTACTTCAGCCCCAGGATGCGATGAGCCGACATCGAGGTGCCAAACCTCCCCGTCGATGTGGACTCTTGGGGGAGATAAGCCTGTTATCCCCAGGGTAGCTTTTATCCGTTGAGCGATGGCCCTTCCATGCGGTACCACCGGATCACTAAGTCCGACTTTCGTCCCTGCTCGACTTGTAGGTCTCGCAGTCAAGCTCCCTTATGCCTTTGCACTCTGCGAATGATTTCCAACCATTCTGAGGGAACCTTTGAACGCCTCCGTTACTCTTTAGGAGGCGACCGCCCCAGTCAAACTGCCCGCCTGACACGGTCCCCGTACCCGATAAGGGCACTAGGTTAGAACCTAGATACGATCAGGGTGGTATCCCAACGGCGCCTCCGCAGAAGCTTGCGCTCCTGCCTCACCGGCTCCCACCTATCCTGTACAGATCGTACCCAAATTCAATATCAAGCTGCAGTAAAGCTCCATGGGGTCTTTCCGTCTTGTCGCGGGTAACCTGCATCTTCACAGGTATTAAAATTTCACCGGATCTCTCGTTGAGACAGCGCCCAAGTCGTTACGCCATTCGTGCGGGTCAGAATTTACCTGACAAGGAATTTCGCTACCTTAGGACCGTTATAGTTACGGCCGCCGTTTACTGGGGCTTCGGTTCACAGCTTCGGATTGCTCCTAACCGCTCCCCTTAACCTTCCAGCACCGGGCAGGCGTCAGCCCGTATACTTCGCCTTGCGGCTTCGCACAGACCTGTGTTTTTGCTAAACAGTCGCTTGGGCCTTTTCACTGCGGCCCCCTCGGGCTATTCACCCTACCGAGGCACCCCTTCTCCCGAAGTTACGGGGTCATTTTGCCGAGTTCCTTAACGAGAGTTCTTCCGCGCGCCTTAGAATTCTCTTCTCGCCTACCTGTGTCGGTTTGCGGTACGGGCACCTTCTCCTGGCTAGAGGCTTTTCTTGGCAGTGTGAGATCATGACCTTCGCTACTATAATTTTCGCTCCCCATCACAGCCCAGCCTTAACGATGTGCGGATTTGCCTGCACACCAGCCTCACTGCTTAGACGGACATCCATCAGTCCGCGTCACTACCCTCCTGCGTCACCCCATCGCTCATAGCGGATTACGGTGGTACAGTAATTTCAAACTGTTGTCCTTCGACTACGCCTGTCGGCCTCGCCTTAGGTCCCGACTTACCCTGAGCGGACGAGCCTTCCTCAGGAAACCTTGGGCTTTCGGCGGATCAGATTCTCACTGATCTTTTCGTTACTCATACCGGCATTCTCACTTGTGTAGTGTCCAGCGCTCCTTACGGTACACCTTCAACCCCTACACAACGCTCCCCTACCCCAGATGCAAAGCATCTAGCCATAGCTTCGGTGGTGTGTTTAGCCCCGTTACATTTTCGGCGCAGAGTCACTCGACCAGTGAGCTATTACGCACTCTTTCAATGGTGGCTGCTTCTAAGCCAACATCCTGGTTGTCTGTGCAACTCCACATCCTTTCCCACTTAACACACACTTGGGGACCTTAGCTGATGGTCTGGGCTGTTTCCCTTTTGACAATGGATCTTAGCACTCACTGTCTGACTCCCGGCAAGAAGTAAATGGCATTCGGAGTTTGACTGAGCTTGGTAACCCTTGCGGGCCCCGCACCCAATCAGTGCTCTACCTCCACCACTCCATTCACCGAGGCTAGCCCTAAAGCTATTTCGGGGAGAACCAGCTATCTCCGAGTTCGATTGGAATTTCTCCGCTACCCCCACCTCATCCCCGCATTTTTCAACATGCGTGGGTTCGGGCCTCCAGTGCGTGTTACCGCACCTTCACCCTGGACAGGGGTAGATCACACGGTTTCGGGTCTACGTCCACATACTTAGTCGCCCTATTCAGACTCGCTTTCGCTGCGGCTCCGGCTTCTCACCTTAACCTTGCATGTTAAACGTAACTCGCCGGTTCATTCTACAAAAGGCACGCCATCACCCATAAAGAGGGCTCTGACTTTTTGTAAGCACACGGTTTCAGGTTCTATTTCACTCCCCTTCCGGGGTGCTTTTCACCTTTCCCTCACGGTACTGTTTCACTATCGGTCGCCAGGTAGTATTTAGCCTTAGCAGATGGTCCTGCTGGATTCATACGGGGTTTCACGTGCCCCGCACTACTCGGGATCCGTCTCGGAGAGAACACAGTTTAGGCTACAGGGCTTTTACCTCTATCGCGGGCCTTTCCAGACCTCTTCGCCTACCATATTCCTTTGTAACTCCATGTGAGACGTCCCACAACCCCAAGAGGCAAGCCCCTTGGTTTAGGCTGTTCCGCGTTCGCTCGCCGCTACTGACGGAATCACTATTGTTTTCTCTTCCTCAGGGTACTTAGATGTTTCAGTTCCCCTGGTCTGCCTCTGCATTTCCTATGTATTCAGAAATGAGTAACTGCGAATTACCACAGCTGGGTTTCCCCATTCGGACACCCCCGGATCAAAGCTTGCTTACAGCTCCCCGAGGCAGTTTCGTTGTTCGCCACGTCCTTCGTCGGCTCCTGGCGCCTAGGCATCCTCCGTGTGCTCTTAGTAGCTTAACCAATGTGTTTTCCCTAAGGAAAATCACGGTAGCAACTAATAACTATTTCCACTTGCTTACACAAGTTTCAGCTAAAAGATGTTCTAAAACGCAAATTCGTTTCGGTATCCAGTTTTCAAGGATCAAGTTGCTGTTATTATGAAACAATCACGACTGTGATGTTCGGAATAACAGACAGTGTTACTTGAGAGTTTGAGCTCTCAAAACTGACCAACGAGTGAGTAACTAGCCGACCGGCTAGATTTAAGATTTGAATGTTTCCGTTGCAGGAAACGATTCTCCATAGAAAGGAGGTGATCCAGCCGCACCTTCCGATACGGCTACCTTGTTACGACTTCACCCCAATCATCTACCCCACCTTCGGCGGCTGGCTCCCTTGCGGGTTACCCCACCGACTTCGGGTGTTGTAAACTCTCGTGGTGTGACGGGCGGTGTGTACAAGACCCGGGAACGTATTCACCGCGGCATGCTGATCCGCGATTACTAGCAATTCCGACTTCATGCAGGCGAGTTGCAGCCTGCAATCCGAACTGAGACCGGCTTTGCTGGGATTGGCTCCACCTCGCGGCTTCGCTTCCCGTTGTACCGGCCATTGTAGTACGTGTGTAGCCCAGGTCATAAGGGGCATGATGATTTGACGTCATCCCCACCTTCCTCCGGTTTGTCACCGGCAGTCACTCTAGAGTGCCCAGCTTCACCTGCTGGCAACTAAAGTCAAGGGTTGCGCTCGTTGCGGGACTTAACCCAACATCTCACGACACGAGCTGACGACAACCATGCACCACCTGTCTCAACTTTCCCCGAAGGGCACCTGATGCATCTCTGCTTCGTTAGTTGGATGTCAAGACCTGGTAAGGTTCTTCGCGTTGCTTCGAATTAAACCACATACTCCACTGCTTGTGCGGGTCCCCGTCAATTCCTTTGAGTTTCAGTCTTGCGACCGTACTCCCCAGGCGGAGTGCTTACTGTGTTAACTTCGGCACCAAGGGTATCGAAACCCCTAACACCTAGCACTCATCGTTTACGGCGTGGACTACCAGGGTATCTAATCCTGTTTGCTCCCCACGCTTTCGCGCCTCAGCGTCAGTTACAGCCCAGAAAGTCGCCTTCGCCACTGGTGTTCCTCCACATATCTACGCATTTCACCGCTACACGTGGAATTCCACTTTCCTCTTCTGTACTCAAGTCACCCAGTTTCCAGTGCGACCTCAGGTTGAGCCCAAGGTTTAAACACCAGACTTAAATAACCGCCTGCGCGCGCTTTACGCCCAATAATTCCGGACAACGCTTGCCCCCTACGTATTACCGCGGCTGCTGGCACGTAGTTAGCCGGGGCTTTCTTCTCAGGTACCGTCACTCCGGTAGCAGTTACTCTACCGGACGTTCTTCCCTGGCAACAGAGCTTTACGATCCGAAAACCTTCATCACTCACGCGGCATTGCTCCGTCAGGCTTGCGCCCATTGCGGAAGATTCCCTACTGCTGCCTCCCGTAGGAGTCTGGGCCGTGTCTCAGTCCCAGTGTGGCCGTTCACCCTCTCAGGTCGGCTACGCATCGTCGCCTTGGTGGGCCGTTACCCCACCAACTAGCTAATGCGCCGCAGGCCCATCCCCAAGCAGCAGATTGCTCCGCCTTTCATTCTTCTCTCAGGAGAAAAAAGAAATTATCCGGTATTAGCTACCGTTTCCGGTAGTTATCCCAGGCTTGAGGGCAGGTTGCCTACGTGTTACTCACCCGTCCGCCGCTAAGTCTGAAAGGAAGCAAGCTTCCTCTCAAACTCCGCTCGACTTGCATGTATTAGGCATGCCGCCAGCGTTCGTCCTGAGCCAGGATCAAACTCTCCAAATTGGTATTTAGAAAGAGCGATTGCTCATTTTGAAACATCTGACGAGAATTTACATTCTCATTTTTGGATCTCACCGAAGTGATCTCCAGATACTCACTCGTTGTTCAGTTTTCAAAGATCAAGCTCGTTGTTAGTGTCGATGTTGTCGTCACCAGCAACTCTTATAATATATCACATACAGCCGATCAATGCAAGCTCTTTTTTTAACTTCTTTTCGAGCCAGGCGTTGATGTTTCGCGGCCAGAAATAGAATATATCACGGATAGACATTCATTGCAAGCATTTTTTCAACCATAAGTTTAGAATGATATCCACCGCAAATGGACAGAATAACCGAATATCTAAACGTATGCTTGGAAGCCTCAAGCCTACGTTATCTAACCTTCTAGGGGGATTGTTATGGACACTCATGAATTCGTGGAGAAGTTCCAGGAGAATCAGCGTAAAGCGCTAAAGAACAGAAAACGCGGTAAAGGAACTCCTGGAGCAAGACTGGCCAATAAACAGCATAGCTCTAACAAATAACGGTGACAAAACAAAGCAGGGATGTCTGCGCGGCCAGTTACGGCTCTGCGGACATCCCTTTTGCATTCTATTCTATAGAAGCAGTAGTAATTATTTGCTTAGTTTCGTTACGCCTACAGCCACTTTCTCGATTTGTGCTTTGCTAAGAGCTTTGTCAGCGGAGCTGATGGTTACAAAACGGTCTGCGAGCTTGAAGGTCAGCATTGGCGTATCCGAAGGAGTGTACCATTTCGCTTCTGTTCCATTGGAGAGCTTCACTGTAGTGCTGTCGTAACCATCGGAGTAGTCACGCGGCGAGACATTTACACGCATTTTATTAAACAGGAAGCTTACGCCGTCATCGCCGCCCGCAACCTTCTGGAAGGCATCTCCGCTGACCATCTGTGTCGGAGCATAGGCTGTCTCAAAACCTTGGAAGTTCGAAAACGCCTTAGCAATCTGCTCCTTCTGCGCTGCACTGTACTGTACGGCCGTCAGCTTCACAGATGAACCATTATCAGGCGCTGTGGCCCCTGTTCCAGTCCCAAGGATAACTTCATTCGTGGAGGCATTGAATGTCACCGGCACCTTCAGTGCATCTGCCATCGCCCGGACCGGAAGATACGTTGTATCCTTATAAGTGATTGGCGCCATCGTTTTGCCGTTGTTATCGACTGGGGTATAGGCCGCTCCGTTCACTTTGAACCCGATTCCGTGATTAAGATAAGCGCTGATCTTCTGCATATTCGTTCCTGCGTAGACCCCTGCTGAACCTGTAACGGCCATTCCGAATACCATCGTTGCTATGATCATTTTTTTGCTTTTCATTGAATATCGTCTCCCTTAGTTGTGATGTTGTTGTGTGTGTTCCTTGCTATAGACTTATTAAACCATTAACTTGTTTCTAACTTGTATCCGGATTGTAAAGAAGTAATTCAAATGCTCACCCCATACACCTCTGTGTACAAAACATCTCTGAAATGGAGGAACTCCTTCATCGTTACCGGCTCCGGGTAGGTCATAATGCGTAGCGGAAGATCGGCTTGCCCCGTACGCAGCGGCGGCTGCATATAGTCATAGGGATTCAGGTAAAAGCCCAGCCGCTCATAGAATCCGATTCTTCTCTGCTCCAGCTCCCCGTCCGGCGGCTCTACCTCAAGCAGCACCGGCTTGTCCGAACGCATAAGGTAGCTGCTCATCAGCTTGCGGCCGATCCCTCCGCTCCGGCGCTGGGGATTCACGGCAATATGCTCAATGAACCGCAGTTCGGGTAATTCCCATACCGCCAGAAAAGCCAGTATCTGCCCCTCCGTATCCTTGCTGGTATACAGATGATAATTCGGCTGATCCAGCAAAGCCTGCTGCCCGCTGCGGGTTCTAAGCTCACTTACCGGAAAAGAGGCTTCCATGATAGCGAATATTTCATTGAATTCTGCTTCACTAATACTTCCTTCATTAATAAATGTCTCATCGATCACTGTATTCTCGTCCATTGCAATGGCCTGCTTTCTGCCGCTTCACTGCGTGAAGGGCTCTAATGTATGGTTCCCTTATCCGGTTAGAAATACCTTCAGGGATTCTGTATGAATCAAGATGCTTCAAAATAAAGACTGTCACAGAACATTCTCCGCTTCCCTATGAGCCGATTAGCATCTGGTACTAGGAGAACGTGCTATACTGTAGTCAACAGATACATCATCACACTTATATAGGAGAGGTTCATTTGGATAATCAACGTTGGATCGCACCTGAATTCTACAATCTCACTTCGGAAATGGAGCAGCATCCTGAAGATAAGCTTGCAATTAAATGGTTACATGAAAATGGGAGCCTGGAGCAAATCACCTATGGTGCGCTCATGGCTCAGGCTAACCGTCTCGCCGGCGGACTGGCCGGTCTCGGACTTACGCAAGGCGACCGGATCCTGGTCATGGTCCCCCGCCGCATCATCGCCTATGCGATATATCTGGCCTGCCTGAAGCTGGGACTGGCTGTTATTCCTTCGTCTGAAATGCTGCGGGCGAAGGATCTCTCGTACCGGCTGCGCCATTCCGAAGCGCGGGCTGTTATTGTCTGGTCTGAGGTTACCGGAGAAGTGAACAAAATCTCCGACGATCTGCCCGCACTGGACTACCGCTTGTCCGTCTCCAGCGGTGAGGCTGAGGCTGAAGAAGGCTGGATTGACCTGGAAGGTCTAATGGAAGGACAAGCTGATTCTTACCCTACGGTTGCCAGCCGCCGCGATGATATCGCCATTCTGGCCTATACCTCCGGAACCACCGGCAATCCCAAAGCAGTAGTTCACACGCACGGCTGGGGATATGCCCATCTGCGGATCACTTCCTCCCTCTGGTTCGATATCCGTGAATCAGATACGGTCTGGGCTACAGCCGCACCGGGCTGGCAGAAGTGGATCTGGAGTCCGTTCCTGACGGTACTCGGCAACGGGGCAACTGGCTTCGTCTATAACGGAGCCTTCCATCCGGAGCGCTACCTGCAGCTGCTGCAAGACGAGAAGATTCAAGTATTATGCTGCACTCCGACTGAATACCGCCTGATGGCGAAGACTGAGGGCCTGGCAGAATACGATCTGTCCAATCTGCGCTGCGCCGTATCCGCCGGTGAACCGCTGAATCAGGAAGTCATTCATACATTCCAGCAACACTTCAATATTACAATCCGTGACGGCTATGGACAAACAGAGAGCACACTCATCATCGCAGCGCTGAAGGATGAACCGATTCGGGTCGGCTCCATGGGCAAATCGATTGCTCCGGGCATTGTCGAGGTGATCGACGAGAACGGACATCCGCTGCCGGCCGGAGTGGTCGGTGATATCGCCGTACATCTGAGCATGCCTGCTCTGTTCCAGAACTACTATAAGGATCCCGAGCGCAAAGCGAACTGCTCACATGGAGAGTATTTCGTAACCGGCGACCGGGCGCGCAAGGATGAGGACGGCTATTTCTGGTTCGAGGGGCGCGGCGATGACATCATCATCAGCTCGGGCTACACGATCGGACCCTTTGAGGTCGAAGAGGCGCTAATGAAGCATACCCTCGTTAAGGAATGTGCCGTGGTCGCAAGCCCGGATGAGATCCGCGGGTCAGTCGTCAAAGCTTTTATCGTACTCAAGGACGGCCATGCCGGAACACCGGAGCTGACCAAAGAGCTGCAATCCCATGTGAAGGAGCAGACCGCACCCTACAAGTATCCGCGCAAAATCGAATACATTACGGATCTGCCGAAGACCACTTCCGGGAAGATCCGCAGAATCGAGCTGCGTGAGCAGGAGAAGAAGGCTAACCAGTAGCAGAAGCTCTTCAGTCAAGGGAGTACTGCAAGCAGGTAGCTCTCCCCACCAGCTTAGAACCTTAAAATCCCCGTTCCTACAGTGATGCAGGACGGGGATTTTTGTGTTTTTGGACGCCTAATCGTGCAGTGCGTACCTTACTCGGACCAATATTCCGCCTCCGGGTTGAGCGCTGTGCCTACTTCGCCTTCTTTTACCAGATCGCAGTCCAGGTAGCCTTCCTCATCCAGAAAGTAGACCTCCTGCTTATAGAATTCGCACAGCGTCTCCAGGAACTTCTCCGGCGAATCGTACATTACCACCAAATCGCCGTAGTCGTGCAGCAGATCGCAGATCCGCTCCACCCCTTCTTCAGAGCGGTAATAGCAGATATAATCACTTCCATAGTTGGTCAGCAGCGGCAACACGGTTCCACCGCCGGTATATCCCTTCTCCTGCAGAATCCCTGACAGTATCTTCACTTCATGGCCGTATTCCCCGATATGAATCAGCCGGTAGCCCGGAATGAACTCCAGCAGACTGGGATCTTCCTCGGCGCCGCCTGTTCCAAGAACTGTATCATAGACCGCCCGCAGAAGCGCAGGAACTTCGGGTGTAAACTCTAATATCGCCTCACTGCCCCCTGCCGGAGCCTTCCCCAGACTGGCGGTGTACCCGGGACGCAGCTGCGTGGACAGCTTAAGGAATTCCTGAAATGTAACCGTAAGCATGTAATCATCCTTTCTCACAAAAATATAGCGGAGCGATAAGGAACGCCCCTATCTCTCCGCTTGGTGCTGTCATGCTAATTAACTATGTTATTTGAGACTGGTTACTTGGCAGCCGAAGCCCACATCTTCTCCAGCCACTGATCGAAATCCGCGCCCTTCTCGCCTTCATAGGCATCGTAGATATCAACCCGCATCTTCTTCAGCTTCTCTTTGAACTCTTCGTAAGAATGGTCCTTGGGCAGACTCTTCTTAATGCGCAGAATAATCTTGGATACCCCTTTGAACAGTTCAGCTTTGTTCTTCGATGGAACCTTGACCTCTTCGCCAAAAGCCACCAACTTGTTATATGCAGCTTCTTGCACGGTATATACAGGATCGCTGATCATCAGGCGATTAAGGATATCGATAATTTGTTTGTGGTTGTAGCGGCCCAGCTCTTCTACCGCTTCAAGACGCGCTCTCCAGTCTGCGGAACGGCCGGCGGCTCTCTTCAGTTCGTCATAGTTCTCTGGCAGCTCTTGGATTACTTCTTCATTATTCAAGCGTTACAATCCCCTTCTTGGTTAAATCTGATATATAGAACGTTACCTAGTGCAATTCTACCGTACTGCGCTGCTTGATTTCAATCTTTTGTCCAAACATTCATGGAAAAAGACTTGGAATCACGGATTTTGACTAACGGTAGCCGTATGCGTATAGTATGTACCAAATCATCCGCCAGTAGATAAAGGAGGCCCACTATAGATGAAGGCCATTGCCTTAGAAGTGTCCGACTCGTCCGGGAGCTTAAAAGAAATAGATATTCCTCTGCCTGTTCCGGGTGAACATGAGGTGCTGATTGAGATGTATGCGACCTCGGTTCATCCGGCAGATTGCAGAATACTGGATGAAGCAAGGAATGTCAGCGGAGAACGCCCTGCTGCCTGTCCGTTTGTTCCCGGCGTGGTTGTAGCCGGAATCATTGCGGACACCGGCGCAGCGGTGAGCCGCTTCAAGCCTGGCGACGAGGTATTCGGTCTGAAGCCTGCTGCCGAGAGCGGAGGTTACGCGGAATACACGTGTGCCAAGGAGGATCAGCTTGCACTTAAGCCCCCGGGCTTATCCTTCGCAGCAGCCGGGGTGTTACCTGCTGCCGGGCTTGCCGCCTGGCAGGCGCTGGCTGCCGCCAAGGTCTCCAGCCGGGACCGCGTGCTGGTACAGAACGGTACAGGCGGAACCGGCAGCTTCGCGGTACAGCTGGCTAAGCTCCGGGGCGCTACGGTGATTACTACCGTCAGCGGCGGTGATGAGTTGGATGTTGCCTGGGGCCTCGGGGCCGATCAGGCGATTCACAGCGGCGGGCAGGATTTTGCCGCGATTCTGGGGCAGAGCATCGATGTGGTGATTGATACCGCAGGAGGCAGTGTGCTAAACAGAAGCTTCGCAGTACTGGCTCCGGGCGGAAGGCTGATCTCCACTGCTGAACAGCCTGATCCGGCCTTGGCAGCACAGCAGGGAGTTACAACAGCTTATCTGACTCCTGCTGCCGATCCCTACCAGCTGAGCGAGCTGGCCCGGCTGACGGCAGGGCGGAGGCTGGAGCCGCTGATCGGCGGTGCTTTTCCACTTAGTGAAGAAGGGCTGCGCACTGCCCATGCGCTTAGCGCAAGCGGAAAGGCGCGGGGTGTTATTGCTATTGTAATCAAAGAATAGAGGGATAAAAGAGGAACATCCGGAGCATTAGCTGTAGCCGTGCGAGCGCATCTGACTATACTGTGCGCAACCTCATTTCCGTCGGCCACAGCATATGATAATTTCCTCATAGAAGCTGCACAAAGAATAATCTCAAATCAGGTCAGGGGCTGATTGACATTACAATGATCATTGTATTCACAGTACTGTTGCTTGCTGCAATCATAGTAAGTGTCAGGATCTTGCGAATCCGCCGCCAGTTGCAGGACCAGACGATTATTGTCTCGGACCGTCTTGCCAACTTCTATGGCCGCTCTACACTGGGTCAGGGACAAATCCGGGGTAATGGCTGGCTTGTTCTGTTGAAGGACGATCTGATATGGGAAATGTATCTGCCCGCCAGAAGCCTGATCCTCCCGCTGAAATCTATCCTAAGTGTTGATACAGCCACTGCACATCTCGGCAAAACCGGGAAGGCCGGTCAGCCACTGTTAAGAATTACATACACAGACGGAGAACAGGAGGAATGCGCCGCTTGGAAAGTAGATCAAACTCAGCAGTGGGTTAGTTCGATCAACGAGAGACGCAAGCAGGTTCATTGAAGCACAAGCGGAGAACATCCGGCTCGAGAAAGGTGTACAGACAGTTCAGATTCTCTCAATTGAATTGAAAGTTATGTACCAGCACGACCAGCAGCACAGCCACCAGGATACCGGGCAGCAGGTTGGCTACCTTGATCTTGGTGATCCCGAGCAGGTTCAGCCCGATGCCGATAATCATCACCCCGCCTGTAGCGGTCATCTCTGCAATACAGTCGCTCAGCAGCACATCAGGCACAAACCGGGTAATCTGCGTAGCCAGTAAAGCGATGGCCCCTTGATACAGAACTACAGGAATGGCCGAGAACATCACTCCGATGCCCAGCGTAGAAGTCAGAATCATGGCAATGAAGCCATCCATAATGGATTTGGCGTAGAGGATCTCATGGTTGCCTTTGATGCCGCTGTCCAGTGCTCCTAGAATAGCCATGGCTCCTACAACACACACCAGGCTTGCCGTGACAAAGCCCAGCGAGATACTTCCCCGGCCGCCCGCACCTACTCTGCGCTCCAGCCAATCGCCCGCACGGGTGAATTTGTCTTCAATGTTGATCCACTCCCCGGCTACAGCGCCGATCACCAGACTTAGGATGACGATGAGGAAATTCCCGCTTTTCAGACCCATCTGCACCCCCAGCAGCATTAGCGCCAGTCCAATCGCTTGCATCACAGTGTTCTTCATACTCTCCGGTATCCGCTCCAGCAGCTTGCCCAGCAGAGTTCCGGCAATTATTGCTATTCCATTCACGATTGCTCCGAGCAGTACCATTCCTCAGCAACTCTCCCGTCGATTCTTTTCTCTCTTAATCTGCATTATAAGGGCAGCCGTCCCTGTGGAGTCAAGATGATTCTCTACTGGCAGGAATGATAAGTTCCGTGACGCACCTGGCGAAAAATTGACAAATTTCGGTTATCGATGGTACGCTCACTAATATCGTTCTTTTATATAGAACAAATCCGGTGCGGATCTGTTCACAACTCAGATAAGGAGCGTCCCTATGACTGACCGGAAGATTCTTGATCAGGCAAGCTTAACCAAGGAAGTACACCTTATTCTTGCACTACTGAATTCCGGAAGTCCAGATGAGACGGCGCGGAAGCATCCGCAGTTGTTCACAGAGGTGAACTGGGACTTATTCGTGGAGCTGAACCGTCAGCACAGGGTGTATCCCTACCTATATTCCAGGCTGAGCAAGATGGAGGAGCAGGTGATCCCTTCTGACGTTCTGGAGCAGCTGAAGTGGCAATACCGCAGGAATACGGTACAGATGCTCCACCTTAGCGGCGAAATGAGCAATATCGCAGGTCAGCTGGCCGAGCTGAATATCCGCTGTCTGTTCCTCAAAGGGCCGGTGCTTGGGCAGGAGCTGTACGGAGACCTGTCGCAGCGCACCTCCCGGGATCTCGACTTTCTGGTGCCGATGGAACAGCTGGAGGATGCCGAAACCTTGCTGATCCGGCTGGGCTATGAGAAGGAAGACAAGTTCGAGAGCCTGCTTGGCGACTGGAAATGGCGGGAGCATCATTCAACGTTCGTGCATCCTGTCAGCAACGTCAACCTGGAGCTGCACTGGCGGTCAGGACCGGGGCCCGCCAAAGAGCCTGCGTTCGACGAGCTCTGGCGTCATTCGCGGACCAGCAGCACCTTCGGCCAGAATGTCCGCTATCTGGGGCCGGAGGATCTGTTCATGTTCCTGGCTGTACACGGTGCCAGACATGCCTGGTCCCGGCTGAGATGGCTGCAGGACATCAAGATGCTGCTAATGGGACAGCAGCCGCCCGATTCCGCTAAGCTAGTCCGCTTACTACAACACTATGATCACAACGCCATAGGAGGACAGACGCTGATTCTGGCCAGAGAGCTGCTGGAGACGCCGGTTGACCCGGCGCTGTCCCCGCTGATGGACAACCCCAAGGCCCGCAGGCTGGCACAGGACATTCTGTTCTATCTTCCGCGCATCGTGAATTTGAATACCCCTCCGCTCGAGCCGGAGGTGGAGCAGCATTTCAACCGGTACCTTCCAAGCATCCTATCCACCCGAAGCCGGATGCTCCGCTCCGCCAGCTTCCTCTATCCCTATGCAGCGGATGCCAAGACCCTGCCACTGCCGAAGCCGCTGCATTTCTTGTATTTCCCGCTGCGGCCTTTGCTGTGGAGCTGGCGGAAGGTGACGGGTTCGGAGAAGGAGAATTAGCGGAGGCCCACCAATGCATATAGAAAGGCACGTGCTGCTAGTTAATTGCAGCACGTGCCTTTTTACGGTTTCGGAGCCGGGTGGCGGTCAGCCAATGTAATCGGTTTTTCGATTACATTCGGGCTACAACCTCTGCGCCCATCCAATGTAATCGGTTTTTCGATTACATTCAGGCCACAACCTCTGCGCTCGCCCAATGGAATCGGTTTTTCGATTACATTCGGGCCACAACCTCTGCGCTCGCCCAATGGAATCGGTTTTTCGATTACATTCGGGCTACAACCTCTGCGCTCGCCCAATGTAATCGGTTTTTCGATTACATTCGGGCCACAACCTCTGCGCTCGCCCAATGTAATCGGTTTTTCGATTACATTCGGGCTACAACCTCTGCGCTCGCCCAATGTAATCGGTTTTTCGATTACATTCGGGCCGCAACCTCTGCGCTCGCCCAATGGAATCGGTTTTTCGATTACATTCGGGTCACAACCTCTGCGCTCGCCCAATGTAATCGGTTTTTCGATTACATTCAGGCCACAACCTCTGCGCTCGCCCAATGTAATCGGTTTTTCGATTACATTTGGACCACACTCCCACTCAGCACCGAATGTGTTCGGTTTTTCGATTACATTCGCGTTTAAGGTATACCCTTATCCTGCCTCTTCCTGGCCCTTCAGCAATCGGTTGAACATGCCGCCCTTCTCCGAAGCCAGACCGCTGTAGACTCCCTGCTGGATGACCCGGCCCTGGTCGATGACCAGAATCTGATCGGCTCCACGGATCGTAGACAGGCGGTGGGCGATGACGATGACCGTTACGGAAGCCTTGATCCGCTCCAGCGCCTCTTGAATCCGCTGCTCGTTCTCAGTGTCGAGCGCACTAGTCGCCTCATCGAGTACCAGTATCGACGGCTTGCGGATAATGGCGCGCGCCAGCACCAGGCGCTGCCGCTCCCCGCCCGACAGGCGGACACCCCGGTCGCCGAGCAGTGTATCCAGTCCGTCCGGCAGCTTGCGGACAAAGTCCGCCGAGGAAGCAAATTCCAGCGCCTCCCACAGCTCCGCTTCCTCCGCATCCGGCTTGATCATCATTAGATTATCGCGGATGGTCGCGTTATACAGGAACGGGTCCTGTGCCACATATCCGATGGACCTCCGGTAGGACAGCAGCCGCTCCCCTCTGACCGGCTGACCATCCGCCAGAATCTCCCCGTTCTCCGGCTGCATCAGTCCCATGAGCAGATCAACGAGCGTGCTTTTGCCGGCACCTGAACGTCCAACAATCGCCGTCATCTGCCGGGCGGGAATCCGCACATTGACGTTCTGGAGCGAATATTGCGGCTCGTCCGCATGATAACGGAAATCGACATTCCGGGCCTCAAGGCCTTGCTCCAGCGTCATAGGCAGCACCCGTTCTCCGGCTTGATCCGCTTCATGCTCGACAGCGGCCAGACATTCTTCCTGCAGCGATTGCAGTTGTTTGAAGGATGGCACTACTGAGGCAAGCTGCTCCAGCAGCGACTGCAGCGTCGAGAAGGTCGGCCACAACCGGGTGAAGACGAGAATGACCAGCAGCAGATTCGGCCCTTCCACTTGCATGAACCGGAAGGATACGAAGATAAATACGGCAATCAGCAGCGTGGAAGACAGCTTATACAGGAGCTGGGAGTTAGAGCGCAGGCGCGTGTAGTCAAGCTGCTCCTGCTTCACCTCGCCGGTGAAGGCATGCAGCCATTCGAGGCGGGACTGCTCCAGATTATTGCTTTTGATATCCTTGATTCCGTTCAACTGATCGGTAATGCCGCCTAGATACGTCTTGCCCAGCTCTGTGCTGCGGCTACCCAGCCTCTTTGCCTTACGGATGAACCGCCGGGAGAAGATGGACAGCAGCGCCGCGCAGACGAGAACCGCGAGTGTCATCTTGGGGGACAGCCAGAAGGCAAAGGCAATCTGCACCAGGGTGAACAACAGCGACGTGAGAAACTGCAGGAAGCCGCTGATACCCGCCAGGACTCTGGCCAGCTCGGTGGTCATCATATTGATCAGATCAGAGGTGCGTTTTCTCAGAAAAAAAGACCACTGCGCCCGCAGCAATGCGCTATAAACCTCAACCCGCAGCTGCCTGCCATAGGTCTGCTGAATCTCGACATTGCGGATCGCCACGAACCTTGCGATCAGATTCTGGCAGAGCACAATTAGAACATAACTGCCCAGCACCAGCAGCAGTGCTGTGGACTGCGGCAGCTCACTGATGAATCCGAGCATGGGAAGATGATAGCCCGCCGCCGCGCCGCCCAGCTGAATGCCGGCCATGCCGAGCATGGGAACCAGCAGCAGAATGGCAGAGCTCTCCAGCAGACCGCTGATCACCATGCCAAACAGATTAAGATACAGCTTCATGCCCGACAACCGCTGAAGCTGCCGGACGTAGTAGATTATGGCTTGCATGGACCCACCTCGATTACTCGGCTTGTAACACCTTCGCGAACTTCTCCACCACCACGAAGCCCTGCATCGCATCATCCCCGGAGACATAATGGGATCCGCTGCGCAGCCAGGCGTGGGCAATCATTTGTCCCTGCTTATCGCGGGCGACCCCCATGTAGAGGGTGCTCTCAATGCCCCGCTTCTCCAGCATCTTCAGGGCGGCTACCGCCCGGACCATACAGGTGCTTTTCCAGGGAGTATAGCGGCTCATCACCCGGATTGCCTTGGTAATCTGCTGGATGCGGCGAAGATCGGAAGGCTTGGATACTGCGGGACTCTCCAGGGATTTCACCCCAAGCTGAGGGGCTGTCCTGGCAAAGGGGAACAACAGCTGGATTCGGACCAGCATCAGCCGCCATAATGTCTCGGGAAGCAGCGCAAGCAACGCCTTGTCATGCACCAGCAGAAGACGGAGCCTCCGGAGGGTCATCATGGTCCGCTAACGATGGAGACCAGATCCTCATTCAGCAGATTCTGTACAAAATCAATGACATCCTGCTGCGCCACCTCTGCTGGCACCTCAAAGATCTCCTGCATCTTCCCGGCAATCTGCCGAATCGATACCGGTGAAGCCAGCGCTTCCCAGATCTCACCGCCAACTTCGCCGAGGTTGTAGTATTTGCCGTTCTTAACATTCAGCATGACCTTCTCGCCGTCCATATCACTTGCGATATTGCCTTCCCGTTGAACCAGTACCGAATCCGGCGACAGCACTTCTGTAGTATTCATATTCATAGGTTCATCTCCTTCACCTTGGGCATAATCGTCTCCATAATCTTTTCCGTCTGCTGCGGTGCACTGAAGCCCTGCTCAGGGCGGGTCAGCCGGTACATCGGCAGCCGGTTTACGAACGAGGCCAGCAGCCCGAAGTGCCATTCTCTGACACCCATTGGGTCGACCAGCGCTTTTTGATAAGTATGATTGTATAAGGTATGAAGCCGGTCCAAGCCGCTTATTGCCTCTACGGCCACCGGCCCGTCCTGCACCACAGACAGTTCAAATATGCCGGCCAGCGGCAGCGGCTCACTCTGGAACCGGTCATGCACCGGTACGGCGAACTTGGTCTCACGCTGAAAAAGCGGACGGTACGCAGACGAATTCATTCCCAAATAGTCCAGGCTCTGCTGCCACAGCTTCTGCTGCGGATAACCTGGAACAGCCAATGGATGTCCATTATGCACCAACACGGGAATAACGTCGTCACTGACCAGGAGATGCCCCTGATCCATCAGATAGGAGGCAAGCGTGGATTTACCCGCACCTGAACGCCCCACCAGCGCATAGGCCTTATTGTCCAGCACAAGCGAGCTGCCATGCAGGGCCAGTATGCCTTTTTGCATCAATACTACACCCATACAGCTGCCCAGAATGAACAAGCGGATGCTATCCGGATCTGCGCCTGCTGCTGGAGAGACTGTAATCGTACTGCCATTCTGTATCGAAAAAATAGCGGTGCCCTTCACCATGAACATCACTTCATGCGCCGCGATGCCCAGATTCGGCGTAATCTTCGGTATCGCTTCCCATCGCTCCGCCAGACGGCCTTCAACTACCGACAGGCTCCCTATCCTTCCAGGGTGATCTGTACGGGGAAGTTCTGGTAGCGCGAACTCACTGAGGATTTGCAGGCCAAAAGCCTTATAACCGAGGCATTTCACTGTGCCAGCCATACTGCTCACTCCATCTCAGTCAATTTCACCCGTTGTCTTGCGGATGACAAGTGGAAACATTACTTCGGATAAAGGGATAGCCCTGATCCCCCTCCAGCAAGCTAAGAGGGATTAGGGCTGAGCGGTAATGCAGGAAGACTAGGAGTGACTAACGATTTCATCTGGATCGGCTTGGAACGCATCGGCAATGGATACCCCCGGGCCAGCCATAGTCATTTTCACATCCAACACTTCCAATGCAGGCTTGCTGTATTCCTTTTTCATCTTGTCACCCCCTTTCAAGAAACGTCCTTCAGGAGAGCCGCTTCAAAAAGCGGTAAAACACCAGTCCTCTTGTAAGAAGGCGGAAATCCGTGTTAAAGATTAATAATGGTTCGGGCTCACTACCCAGCCGGTCCAAGCATCCGGCGAGCCCGGGACGATTCAGATAAGAAGAAGTACGGGGGTCTTGCAGCATCTCCCTCAGCTCCTGCTGGAACCTCTGCCACTCGGGCAGCATACGTGTAATGCCGTCCGCCCCCTGGATACCGCGCCGGGTCTGGTTAAGCCTGACCTTATCCGGCAGCCGCCCTTCCATCGCCCGGCGGATGAGCGAGCGGTCCATTCCGTTCTGAACGTATTGCTCCTCAGGCACCGACATACAGAAGTTGATGACACGCAGGTCATTCGTCGCATCCCGGTCCCATACCCTGTACTTCAGCGACAGCTTGGTAGCCGCCGTTCCGTTCACATTCCAGACATGCGGCTGGCGGAAATGCTCTCTGCGGATATCGTACACGGTCTGGGAAGCAGGCGACTGGTCCAGCTCCTTCAGCCGCTCCTGCACCCCGGTCCGCCGGGCAAATTCAGGATGGATCAGCTCCGGCGCAGCCTCCTGCTTCCCGGCCATCAGCTGGCCCAGAGAGGGAAATACCTTGCGTCCCGCTATTTTCAGCATTCTTTTGCGGCTTACTCCCATCGAATGGCTGTACAGCTTATTCTCCCGGTAAAAGCGGAACCAGCGGAATTCACGCAGCAGCTTCGCCTGGTAATCCAGCGCCGGTCCCCAGGAGATACTCCAGTTGCCCCGCTGTCCGCTGAGCAGCACTCCGGCATTCTTCAGTCCGGCTTGTTCATATATGCCTTTGAGCCAATAGGAATTCTCTATGAATTTGTAAGGCATCTCCATAATATCGAGCCATTCGTCGATTTCGCCATAAGAGCTTCGGTCAGGAAAATTGTAAAAGCTAGGCTCAATGTTCCCGACATAGTCGATGGTCTCCTGAATATATGGACGCTCATCAGTCACCCGCTGGCCGAGCTTGAACCCTGTAAAGTGATCCAGAGGATACGAGCTGAAGGTGTGGAGCGGCTTGCCGGTACGGCGAAGCTCCTCCGCCGCAAAGCTCACCACCGCCCCTGAATCCAGTCCGCCGCTTAAGTTCGCACCAGCTTCAAGGTGGGTACGCAGCCGGTCCCGGACGGCCCGTCCGAACACCTCACGGAACGCTTCCTCATACTCGCCATTGCTGCGCAGCCGGAGTGGAGACGGTGTCTGGAAGGTGTAATACCTGGAGAAGGTAATCCCCTGCGGGCTGACTGTCATCGAATGCGCCGGGGGCAGCTGCTCCACACCCTCATATACCGTGGAGAACATATCCCCGACATCCATCCGGCCCTGGCCCGCCAGATATTCCGAGATCCAGCCTTCATGCAGCGCGTGTCCTCCATCCATTAGCGTGAATAGCGGATGAATCACGGTACAGAAGGAGAACTGTCTGCCTGAGCGGTGGAAGTACAGCGTCCGGCTCCCCGAGAAATCCCTCGCTCCAAACAGCGTCTGCCTGCCGGCATCCCAGATCATGAAGGCAAAATCTCCGACCAGATGCACCGGAGCCTGATCTCCCCATTTCTCATAGGCCAGAAGAATCAGCAGGCTATCCGGCATCGACTCCTGATCCTCCCGGACAACCTGAAGTTGTCCGTAGAGCTCGCTGCGGTTATCGATGATGGCATCCGCTACGATCGCCAGCTTCCGCTGCGGATCATAATAGGGAAGCACCTCGCCCCGGGACTGCGGGGTAATCCACTGTGCGTGGCACCCGAGGAACAGCCCCTCCGTATTCCAGCCCCGGGCATCATCCGCCGGATAACGCTGCAGCTCCTGCATCAGGCGCGGGCCGAGCTCCGGGTCCAGCGGCCCATGCTGCATAGAATAGATCCCGGCGATTGCACTCATGGGTTACCTCCAGCTGTCTATAATTTCGCTACCGTTTCAGTACTAGGTTCATTACAACAGGTTCTTAATAGTGAACACTTCTTATTACCTAAGATAACGTTCTTGCCATTAAATGTGAATAGTACCAGAGAGTACTTTTAGGTATCCTTTAGCGTATTGACTTTAGTTAAAATCTATGGTATTAAAACCCTGAAATATGACCTATGGTATATAATGGCTTATACTGAAAGTAACTGATTCACCAAATACTCTCTATAGGAGCTAGATTTTATGAACAATTATTCAATAGACCCCATCCTGATTCCCGTACCGGAGAGCTTCGAAAGCAGCCGCCTGCAAATCCGTGCAGCACGCTGGGGGGACGGCCCTGCTGTAAACGAAGCCGTTCGGCAAAGTGCCGCTGAATTAAGCCCTTGGATGCCCTGGGCCCAGCGTATCCCTTCTGTAGATGAATCGGAGGTGTCCATCCGGAAATCACGGCTGCAGTTCCTGGAACGCAGCGATATCCGGCTGCTGCTCTTCCATAAGAAGACAGGGCAGCTTATCGGGAGCAGCGGCCTGCACCGGATCGACTGGCAGGTGCGTAAATTTGAAATCGGATATTGGGTACACACCTCGTTCGCCGGTCAAGGTTACATCACGGAAGCGGTGAATGCCATTGCAGATTTCGCCATACAGGAGCTACAAGCTAACCGGCTGGAGATCCGCTGCGATTCCCGCAATACGCAGAGCGCACGCGTAGCCGAACGTACTGGCTTTACGTTGGAAGGTATTCTGCGCAATGACAAGACCGATGTACAGGGGAGCTTGAGAGACACAATGGTCTACTCAAAGGTTCGCGGGGTTGAATATTAAGGGGGATTTAGTATAGTTGGGGTTAAACTTTTACCAATACACCTAAGGAGAAACTACCTATGAATACTCTTCAATTTGTCTACAATTATAAAGATCATGAGCCGCTGCGGAACAGCTTTTTGGAGCTGGCAAAAGACACGTTCGAGCTGGAGCTGGAGCGCTGGTATGAGGAGGGCTGCTGGACGGATAAGTATGTCCCTTATTCTTATGCGGAGAGAGACCGGATCGTGGCGAATGTCTCGGTGAATCTCATAGAGCTAATTATTAATGGAGTGAAGTCCCCTGCTGTGCAGATCGGGACGGTGATGACTCATCCTGACTATAGAGGACGCGGCCTGTCTGCACGGTTGATGGACAAGGTACTGGAGGAGTATGGGCAAGCGTGTGAATTCATGTATCTTTTTGCCAATGAGTCAGTCTTGGAGTTCTATCCTAAGTTCGGCTTCCACCCGGTGGAAGAGCAGATCTTCTCCATGGCCTGCCCCGGGGGCACTGCCGGATCTGCGCCAATCCGCAAGTTGGATCTAGCCGACCCGCGTGATCTGAGCCTGGTCTCTTCTCTCGGAGCGCAGCGGGTGCCGGTATCTGAGCGTTTTGGCATCAGCGGCGCCCATGGCCTGCTAATGTTCTACTGCCTGAACGTGTTCAGCGATCAGCTCTACTACCTGGAGGACGAGAATCTCATTGCCATCTGCCAGCAGGAGAATGGGCAGCTTGAGCTCTTCGATCTGATTAGCACACAGCCCGTCTCCTGCCGCGACATCGCCCTGAAGCTTGCGGACAGCGATACGGAGACGATCGTCTTCCACTTCACCCCGGATGAACCCGGCCTGGAGCTGTCAGGCAGCAGACATTCAGAGGGCCTATTCGTCCGGACTCAGGGCGGGCAGCATTATCCTGCGAACGTCAAGCATCCGGCTACTTCCATCGCCTAGTGAAGCATCAGATTGCAATATGTGAGAACAGCTTAACTAAGTCGCTTGTTGAAGGTTTGCCATGCCCCGATGAAGGTACAAGTGGTATGCTTAATTGCAATCCGTACAACTAAATCGTCTGATGTGCCGCCATATCTCCGTTTAGCTGTATTTCGTACAACTAAAATGCCCTCTGCACCGGGTTCTCACCCATTCAGGCGGATTTAGTTGTACAGACTACATTTAAGAGAGGAATTCTTTCTTTTCCACTGTTTTTAAGTGTACAGAATACAACTATCACCGAATGTTCGCTTCGGCGAAAGAACGATAGTCCATACATTACCGCATCTTTAGAATGAATTCATTTCTTTTATAGGTCACATAGGTCACAGCGTCATGAACTGCCCCTGCCGGGCCAGGTACGCTTCCTTCTCCTTATAGTCCGGCATGATACTGCCCAGGCGCCGCCAGAAGGAACGGTCATGATTCATATGCAGCAGATGACACAGCTCATGAATGATGACATAGTCAATCACTTCAGGCGGCGCCATGGCCAGGCGGTAATTGAACGTCAGCTTGCCGTCAAAGCTGCAACTCCCCCACTTGGTCCGCGACTCCACAATCTCCATACTCTTCGGCTTCACTCTGAGCTGCGTCTGGTAGGGCTTGATGCGCTCTGCGATGATTTTCTTCAGACTGGCTGTATAGAATTTCTTCAGCGCAAGCTTCAGCTCCTCCGCATCCGCCTGCCGGTCCCCAATCAGCTCATGCAGCGCATATTCCTTCCCCAAGTACAAGAAGGCTTCTTCGTCGCCCTCATAAGCCTTAACCCTCGGCACCTGCCGGGCTGCCGCATTGCTGCGCAGCTTCTCCAGAATCTTCGGGCCTAGACTTGCTACCGCACCGAGGATCGCCTCTTCACTCGTTCCCTTGGGCGCCTTAACGGTAATGAGGTCCGAGCCGTCCACCGTTACGGATAGCTTCTTGCGCTTGGCATACTGGACATGTAACGTAACCATCTGATCTTCTAGTTGAATCTGCATAGCCACCATCGTTTCTGTAATTTCTAATACACACTAATATACCGGATAACCGGATACAAACACTGCCAGATACAGCAGACCCCCCGCAATAAATAGCGTAGTGAGCAGGATATCCTTCCATTTCTTATCCTCCGTCAACAACACAGCCGCGAACGCCAGCGGAAACGCAACAGCGAAATAACGCGGAGCAGACAGCAGCCAAGTCGGGGCCACTACATAGACGAAATAGGCGATCATGTACGCCATGTAGGCGGGATTAAGCTTCTTCGTACTGCGGAGCATCATGAAGAGAACCAGGAAGATCGCACACAAATTCGGCAGCCACAGCCCTAAGAACGACCGGTAATCGGCATCCTTGAAGGTATTCACCGCATATTCCATCTGATATCTCGCAGTATCGAAAAAGAAGTAGAACCGCTGCGACCAGTGCTCCCGCTGATAAATACTGAACTGGAACGCGTTGCCCGTCACATTGTAATTGATGTAGAGATAAGCCAGCAGACCGAACGAGACGCTCACCAGGGAGAGAACAGCCAAGATCAGCTTATTCGTAAAAGCCTTCCGGTCCATTGACCTGTAGCCAGCGGCCAGCTCCCGGGCAAATTCCACGGCAATCGGCACGGCCAGCAGAATCCCCGGGGAACGGGTGAATCCGGCCAGCGCTGCACAGAGGCAGCCCAGCAGCCATCGCTTTTTGCGCACAAAATACAGTGCCATCAGGGAGAGCAGCAGGAACAGCGCCTCTGTCATGGGAAGGAAGAAAAAGAAGGCCGACGGGAAGATGAAGATGTACTTCACTACCCGCAGGGCATTCCTGCGCCCCATATCCAGCCGGGCCAGTTCATAAGCGAACAACGCCGCTGCAAGCGTGCAGAGATTGGCCACGGCAAATCCTGCAGCCATATAATTGCCTGTGAAGAACTGCGCCAGCTTGATCATAACGGGAAAGAACGGCAGAAATACAATATGAAATCTGGGATCTCCTTCCGTCACATACCACCGTTCGGCAATGCCCAGGTAAGACATCGCATCAATTCCGCGGATATGCCACATCTCAATGAAGCGGGAGAACAGGCTGCCGGAGCCTCCCTCCCGAAGCACCCAGAATACATAAGCCGCAAGGATTAGCAGCACCCGGCTAGCGATCACCCACAGCACAATCTTCCACCAGATCCGCTGCCGTTCCTCCGGGGAGTCATCCGTATTCACCGTCCGCAGTGCGCTTGGGCTATTGATGTACCCGGTTATAGCGGGGATGGCCCGCAGGCCCGTCCAGATAAACAGGGCCAGACAGAGCAGGGAAGCCAAGGCCCCCGCCAGGGTCCAGGTATGTACCGACACTGCCCATACCCAGACAGCTATTATCATAACAAGGATAAAGAGTGCTGAAATTGCTGTATTGACCTTTTTCACCATAGCCTCCGGTTCCGCAAGCTTTGCGGTATTGATTAGTCTTTTTCTCATTTTCTTATAGAAACGCCTGTAGCACAATGATTAGTTTGAAGCGGAATTACAAAATAACCCCACAAAGCGGGGCTTTAGCTTCGATGATGACCCAGGTACTTTGCGGGGGCCCCAAAATCAAAAAAAAGGAACACCGCGTAAGATTCAGCAGCGTTCCTCTTCGGTACAGCATAGGTACTCGTTGATCAGGATTTCGGAAGCAACGGGAAATGACAGGCTACCGGACGGCCCGGCAGGACCTCTTCCAGCAGCGGCTCCACTAAGCGGCATTTGTCCTGGACGAACGGGCAGCGGGTATGGAACCGGCAGCCGGAGGGCGGATTAGCCGGGGAGGGCACATCTCCCTCCAGCATAATGCGCTCCTGCTTACGCCTTGGCGTAGGCTTGGGAATGGCCGAGAGCAGGGCGGCAGTATACGGATGCAGCGGGGCCGCGAACAGTTCCTCCGTCTCTCCCACCTCCACCAGCTTACCCAGGTACATGACCCCAACGCGGTCAGAGATATGACGGACTACGTTCAAACCATGCGCAATGAACAGGAAGGTTAAGCCCAGCTCCTTCTGCAGCTTCATCAGCAGGTTAATGACCTGGGATTGCACGGATACGTCCAGCGCGGACACGGCCTCATCGGCCACAATAAACTGCGGATTCAGCGCAATCGCCCGGGCGATGCCAATGCGCTGGCGTTGTCCGCCGGAGAATTCATGCGGATAGCGGTTCCGGCGGCTGGCATCCAGACCCACCAGCTCCATCAGCTCGACCACCCGGGCATCGATCTCCTTGCCGGACATCTTCCAGTGAATGCGCAGCGGCTCGCCGATAATATCCTTGACGAGGAAGCGCGGATTCAGCGACCCGAACGGGTCCTGGAAAATAATCTGCATCTCTTCCCGCAGCTTCCGCATGTCACGCGAACCCAGCGAATGGATATCCTGGCCCTTGAATAGCACCTGCCCCCCGGTCGCACTTTGCAGCCGGAGCAGTACCCGTCCGAAGGTGGATTTGCCGCAGCCGGATTCCCCGACCAGCCCGAACGTCTCGCCTTGGCGGATCGCCAGATTGACCCCATCCACCGCCTTAACCTGCCCGACGGTCCGGTTAAGCAGACCCTTGGTGATCGGAAAATACTTCTTAATATCCTTAACCTCCACCAGTACTTCTGAGGAGGCAGCTACCTTACGATCTGGCTTGGCCAATGTCTTGTTCATCATGCGCGCTTCGCCTCCCCGCTGGTATACGCTGAAACCGGCTTATCCTTGAACAGCCAGCAGGCGGCCCGGTGATCATCAGAGATCAGGAAATCCGGCGGCTCCTGGCTCCGGCAGATGTCCATCGCATGCGGACAGCGCGGATGGAAGCGGCAGCCCGCAGGCAGCTGTCCTATCGGCGGAATCGTTCCGCTGATCGTATAGAGCTCGCCTCCCCGTCCGCCTTCGAACCCCGGAATCGACTGGAGCAGACCTATCGTATAAGGATGACTGGGATGGTCGAAGATCTCTTCCACACCGCCTTCTTCCACGATAGCGCCCGCATACATGACAGCAATGCGGTCCGCCATTTCAGCGGCAACTCCCATGTCGTGGGTAATCAGCAGGATGGACATGCCAAGCTCTGACTGAAGCTTGCGCAGCAGGTCCAGAATCTGCGCTTGGACCGTAACATCAAGTGCGGTGGTCGGCTCATCGGCAATCAGCAGCTCGGGGTTACAGGCCAGTGCAATCGCAATGACTACGCGCTGGCACATCCCGCCGGACAGCTCATGCGGGTACTGCTTCGCACGGATCTCCGGTGCCGGTATGCCCACCAATCTAATCAGATCGACCGCCAGCTTCAGCGCTTCTGCATCCTTCTTATTCTGATGCAGCCGCAGACTCTCAGCAATCTGTTCCCCTATGGTGAAGACCGGATTCAGCGAAGACATCGGGTCCTGGAAGATCATAGCGATCTGGTTGCCGCGGATCTCCCGCATCTCCTCCTGGCTTTTCGCCCCCAGATCCTGTCCATGGAAGTCAATCTGTCCATCCAGGATCATACCGCCCGCATAATCGATCAGGCGCATGATCGCCAGCGAGGTGACACTTTTGCCGCTGCCGGATTCGCCTACAATACAGACTGTCTGACCTTTATTCACCGTAAGGGAGATGCCGTCGGTTGCTTTGAGCAGTCCCTTCTCTGTCGCAAAGCCGGCGGTTAGTTTCCGGATTTCGAGTAGTTTTTGCGCCATTGTTCCAGCCTCCTCCGGGATTTGGTCACTTGCTGTCTGGGATCAAGGGCATCCCGGATGCCGTCGCCGATAAAGTTAACCGCCAGTACGACCATCAGGATGCAAAAGCCCGGATACACCGCCTGCATCGGATCAATCAGCATGAACTCCTGGGCGTTACTGAGCATCAGCCCCCAGCTCGTAGCCGGAGCCTGGATACCAAGACCCAGATAGGACAATGCGGATTCACTGAGAATCGCGCCGCCGACCATCAATGTGGCATTAACAATGATCGGGAAGCTCGCATTGCGGAGCAGATGCCGGAAGATGATTCCCCAGCTGGATACGCCGATGGCTTTGGCCGCCTCCACATACTGCATTTCCCGCAGCTGCAGGAAGGTTCCCCGGACCAGCCGGGCAATACTCATCCAGCTCGTGAACGCCAGAATCAGGATCATGAATTCAATCTTTGTTCCGAACAGCGCCATTACCAGGATATTCAGGAACAGAGACGGTACAGAGTTCATGACGTCAACAATCCGCATGAATACCGTATCCACGAATCCGCCGAAGTAACCCGAAATGGCTCCGACTATCGAGCCGACCAGCACGGATACAAAAGCAACAGAGAAACCAATAAGCAGCGAAATCCGCGCACTATACAGCAGTCTGCTTAGAATATCGCGGCCCAGCTCGTCGGTGCCGAGGGGATGTCCCTCCGCCCCCGGCTTCAGGTTGGCGAACATCAGATCAATCTTCTCCGGCCCATAGGAGGTCAGGTACGGTGCGCAGATCGCCAGCAGGACAAAGATAAGCAGGACGGCCAACCCGCCCATGGCAAAAGGATTGCGTGAAAACTTCTTCCACAGCACTCTCCACGGGCCGGGAGGTCTGTCCATATCCACCACCGGAATTTCCGGGTCGGTCCCGCCCGGCATCGGACTCATATCGGGCGTTCCCAGCGGCTTGGAGACCTTCCCTTTGATAAGCTCTGTATTATCTGTACTCATGCTGCCTTCCCCCCTTGCTTGCCGAGCTTCACCCGGGGATCAACTACGACATACAGTATATCTGCCAGCAGATTGCCAATGACGACCATCACAGCCGTGACGATAGTCACAGCCATCAGTGCCGAATATTCGCGTGCAGTGGCCATCTCTACGAACCAACGGCCCATTCCCGGCCAGTTGAATACATTCTCTGTTAGTGCGGCCCCTCCCACCAGGATCGGAAGATCAAGGCCTAGTATTGTAATAATTGGAATTAGTGCATTGCGCAGGGCATGGCGGAAGACGACTTTCCGTTCCTTGACGCCTTTGGCCCGTGCCGTCCGGATATAATCCTGATCCAGCACCTCCAGCATACTGGCCCGCGCATACTTCATATAAGAAGCCAGGAACCCAAGTGCCAGTACCGTTACCGGCAGCACCAGATGCATGAATAAATCAGCGATACTGTCTTCCTTGCCTCTTGTATGCATATCCGACAATGGGAACCAGTCCAGCTTGAGCGACAGCCACTGCTGCAATAGAATCCCGAACCAGAAGGTCGGCATGGCGAAGCCCAGATAAGAAATGAACGAAGCCGTCTGATCCGATAAACCATAGACTTTGGTACTATTGTAGATTCCCCAGGGGATTGCGATCAGCAGGGATACCAGCCAAGCCGCACCCATCAGGATTATGGTATTGCCGATACGCGGCCAGAGCAGGTCCGAGATCGCAATATGGTTCTTGAAGGTATACCCCAGATCCCCTTGCAGCAGGTCGCCGATCCAGTGGATATACTGGATATGAATCGGCTGATCCAGACCCAGATTCTTGGCTTGCTGCTCGAAGATTTCGGGAGTCAAGCCCGGGGCCAGCATCACTTGTGTGGGTCCGCCCGGAGCCGCATGGATGAGAAGAAAGGTTAGTATGGTAATCAGAAAGATGACCAGTACCGATTGAAGCACTCTACGTATCAGGTATTCTGTCATTGGCTATCCTCCTAGAGATGGTAAGGCGATAGATTACGGAGGCCCCCCATTTATACAAAAGGGGGAGGTGAAAGAGAATTCTCTTTCACCTCCCGCAAGTCTATTCAGTTAGTCGGTACGTTACTCGGTTACCCACCATTTGATAGCGTGGAAGAACTGTCCGTAGCCCAGTGACGGCTCAGGAGCATCCTCCTCTGCCCAGTGCACTCTAGGTCCTGTTCCGATCGCCTGACCATACTGATACAGGAATACATAAGGAAGGTCGGTTGAAATTTCCTTACCTACTTCTTTGTAGATTTCTTTGCGCTTAGCCTGATCTACCGTAGAATATCCGTCTACCCACAGCTTATCCAGCTTCTCATTCTTATACCAGCCGCTGTTCTGTCCGGCAGGCGGGAAGTACTTGGAGGAGAAGATGCTCTCTGCATCCGGGTCTGGTGTATTCAGGGACCATGCCAGCAGCAGGGCCTGATATTTACCCGGCGTTACGTTCTGGTCAATCCATGCAGCGAAGTCGATCGCCTTAGGCTTCACCTCAATGCCGACATCCTTCAGGTTCTGCTGGATAACAGCAGCTACCTGTTCACGGCGGCTGTTGCCGGCATTATACTGCAGCTCGAAGGAGAAGCGGTGGCCGTCTTTGACCAGAATGCCGTCCTTGGCATCCGCAACCCAGCCGTCTTCAGCCAGGAGCTTCTTGGCCGTTTCAGCATTGTAATCATAGTTCACAGCAGCATCACCCGGGTCAGCCCACGTATCCGGCAGGAACGGCGCATTCATCAGCGCGCCTACGCCCTTCAGGATATTATCCACCATTCCTTGTCGGTTCAAGGCATGGGCAATCGCCTGTCTGGTCTTCTGTCCCTGGAACAGGCCGTAGCCATCCGGGAAGTTCTTGCCGTCAAAGTTGAAGTTAACATATTCGTACTGCGCGCCCGGCTTCTGGATGATATCGATTTTCCCGTCAGCCTTAACTGCTTCAACCTGGGTTACAGGAATCGCACTGATATGATCCGTGTCGCCCTTCATAATCGCCTGAACCTCAGTGTTCTGGTCAGCATAGATCTTGTAGATCACCTGAGCGATATGAGGCTTCACGGTTCCCCAATAGTTCGGATCAGCATCCAGGGTATGGCTCTCGCCTTGCTTCCAGGCTGTCCACTTCCACGGTCCGCTTGTAACGGTCTTGGCCGGATCAGTACCATAGGGGTTCTTCTGCATTTCGGTCGGCTTCACATCCTTCAGGACATGGGCTGGAACAATCTCCTGGACCAGCGCATACAGGAACGGCGCATAGACTTGGGACATTGTGATCTTGACGGTGTGGTCATCCACCTTCTCAACACTCTTCACCTTGTCAAAGGCACTGATCAGCGGAGAGCCTGTCTCCTTATTCTTGGCCGTTTCAATGGTATAGATTACATCATCTGCAACGACGGGCTGACCGTCACTCCATTTGGCGGTATCCTTCAGCTTCACAGTATAGGTCAAGCCATCTTCAGAGATCTCCGGCAGCGCGGCAGCCAGCGACCAATCCTCTGCCTGTACATTGCCTTCACGGTCGAGATTGTACAGCTTGGCGAAGACGAACTGGGCCACATCACCAGACGCGGTGTCATTAACTAAGAGCGGATTAATATTAACAATATCGGAGAATGAGCTTGTAACTAGTGTTCCGCCGTCAACCGGCGCGTCAGCTGCAGGTGCTTCCGTAGCATCAGGCGCCGCACTCTCTGCCGGTGCTGTAGTGGCTGCAGGCGCATTTGTTGAAGAACCCGCAGTGTTATTCGTACTGCAACCTGTAAATAGAACCCCTACCAACGATAAGACTAGTAAACCTGACCACCATTTTCTCTTTTTCGCCATTCCTTTACTCCTCCTTAGTTAAGTGCTTGTACCTGCTCTTCAAAGCTTCTCGGGAGACTGGGATGCTCCGGATCGTTATCCGTCTAAGACCACTAATGACCGCCTACGCATTACATGTGACATAACATCACACCTAATATATATTGTAGAAATGCGTTGAATAGACCGCGGGTCAATTAAGGTCAGGGATAACATTCCCGGCGGGAAGCCTCACAACTTCCCTCATAAATTATGGTTTATATTACATGTGAATATATCTTACGTCAATATATTTATTTACCGCTGTACAATCTTACTTTTTTGCTCCTGAAACATTTACTTCCAATGTATCTTGAAATAACTGTAAAAATACCTTTTACACATTATTATAATAAGTTTAATCGGGTTAGTTTTAATGACACTTTCTTATCATTTTCGCGATTTTCCGACACTGTTCGTCATATTTTCGTATGTTTCAGCGCTAATTCCCCAGCCATCGGTTCCTTTTCAGACACAAAAAAGAAGGATAACGGCTCCGGGCTCCCTCTGCCCTCGGCTCATTATCCTTCCTTGTATGCTGATGCTTTTTTTATTTTTTTGACAAAATCGTGACTGAACTACTCTACCGACTTCAGCGCTTCAATCATATGAATCCGCTTGAGCTTGATGTGCATGAAAGCCATTACGATGCCTGAGAATAGTATGGTCAGCAAGGCTGCATAGATGTAGCTCTGCCACTTGATGAGCGGAGCGAACATGGTAGCATCCAGCTCGGCAGTCGACAGGACGAACCGGTGCAGGATCACCCCCAGGGCACTGCCGGACAAGATACCAAGCAAGGTCAGCAGAATATTTTCCCGGTAAATATACAGAGTGACTTCCTTATCATAGAAGCCGAGCACCTTAATCGTAGACAATTCGCGGACCCGCTCAGACACATTGATATTAGTCAAGTTGTACAGGACCACGAAGGCCAGCGCGGCAGCAGAGACAATCAGCACCACAATGACGATGTCCATACTGTCCATAGTTTCCTCGAAGGCCTCTCCCACACCGCTGGAAAAGCTGACCAAGGCCACCTGCCCATTCGCAGTCAGCTTCTCCCCGAAGGCGCTCTCCCACCCTTTATCCTTGCCGCTGTAGTTCAATAATTGAGTATTATAGACCGGCTCCTTGCCGAACACCTCCGTGTAGTAAGCCGGGGTCATGTATACATAATGCAGCACATAGTTCTCGGTGACCGCCGCTACCTTGATCTGGAATGGCTCATTGTTGCTGTCCAGAAGCGTCAACGTACCCCCGGGGGCAACATCATACAGCTTAGCCAGCTTCTCTGTAATGACCGCGCCCTCGTCACTCAGTACACGCGGCTTACCGGTGCTGCGGTCCTTAAGATTAACGAAAGACGCCAGTGCGGTTGTATCCGAGGGAACAAAGATCCGCACTTCCTGGTCGTTCACGCCTTTGGCCCGGGCGGTCACAGCCTCCTGCAGCACATTCAGCGTGCCTGTCACCGCAGTCTCCTGTTCAATCAGCTTCTTATAGGAAGCCTGATCTGCGGCGGCTGCATTATCATGCAGGGCTACCAGGGCACTGTATTTCATAATCCCGCCGAACTGCCGCTCGGCGATGCTGCCGATGGAATCCTTCAGTCCAAAGCCGGTCAGGATCAGCGCGGTACAGCCTGCCACCCCGATAACAGTCATGAACATCCGCTGCTTGTAGCGGAACAGATTGCGGGCTGTCACCTTTTGCACGAAGCTGAGCCGGGTCCACAGGAACTTGAAGCGCTCCAGTAGAATCCGCTGCCCGCTCTTGGGTGCCTTGGGCCGCATCAGCACAGACGCGTTGCTCCGCAGCTCCACCCGTGAAGCGACCATGGCCGTCATCGTTGTACAGATTAGCGCCACGACTATAGAAATAACGGCGTAAGAAGGGTAGAAGCTCTTGATCACATCCGGCAGGTTATAGAGAGAGCTGTAAGCATTATAGATCAGGTCCGGGAAGAACGTGAAGCCGACCACCAGACCCGCGATGGATGCCGCTAGGCTGGCAAGTGTTCCGTACACCAGAAACTTGGTCATAATGTCCATAGCACCGTATCCGAGTGCCTTCAACGTCCCAATCTGGAGCCGCTGCTCCTCCACCATGCGGGTCATCGTGGTTAAGCTGACAAGTGCTGCAATCAGGAAAAAGAATACCGGGAAAGCCGACGCAATCGCGGACAGACGGTCCGCATTATCCTTGTATTCGGCGTATCCCGGGTTCATTGTGCGATCGGCCACATATACTTTAGGCAGCTCCGGCTGGCTCTGCGCCGCTGTCTGCTGTTGTTGCTGTGAGGCATCCGCTGCCTGCTGGCCCGCAGCCAGCTTGGCGGCCGCTTCCGCCTTCAGCTCCTCCAGACGCTGCGCCGGGTAATCCTTGAGCGCTTGCTCTGTCTCTGTGAGGTGGCGCTCAACCAACGTGTCATAGGCCGGAGTATAGGCCCTCTCCGCAGCCGTATCCTTGAAGCTGAGATAGGCCTCCGTATACACCGGAAGTGTGAAATCCTCTTCCGGGATGACGGCGAACGCATCGGCAGTCCCTTTGCCGATCCGGCTCGTTCCACGGTTCGCGGTCTCAATATATTGTGGGCTCTGCGCGAAGCCTACTACCGTATAGGTCTTGGTCCGGAAGCTCTGTTCAGGCGTCTCCCCGGCCTCGCCGCCGAAGATAATGGAATCGCCAAGCTTGAATTTCTCCTGTTCGCGCAGGTGTTCATCCAGTACAATCTCTCCAGAGGCTGCCGGGAGATGCCCGGCGGTGAGCTTGTAGCCGTTCAGTTCATTATTGTCCGCATACGAATAGACCTTGGCAATCAGCCCGCTGTCGCCAAGAAAGACATCGGAGCTGTATACAGGCTGAACTGTCTGCACCCCGGGTATCCCCCGAAGCTTCTCGATCCCTTGCTCTGACAGGCCGTAAGTGGACTGGACCCGCAGATCCATCAGCCGCAGATCCTTATAATACGTCGCTGCGGTGTCCAGCATATCCGGCCCGGCCGACTTGATCCCGGAGAAGAAGCTGACCCCCAGCATAATAATCGCAAAGATCGAGAGGAACCTCGCCTTGGTGCGGCCGATCTCCCGAAAAACATCCTTCCATAGTGCCCGTTTCTTCATCATTCCCGGCTCCTTACCATTCGATATCTTCCACGGATACCGGCGCTGGATTCTTCACCATTTTCCGTACCTTGGCGTTGTTGATCTCAATGACCCGGTCGGCCATCGGAGCAATCGCCAGGTTATGCGTGATCACAATCACCGTTGTGCCGGTGTCGCGGCAGGTATCCTGCAGCAGCTTAAGCACCTGCTTGCCGGTATTGTAATCGAGCGCACCGGTCGGCTCATCACAGAGCAGCAGCTTCGGCTGCTTCGCCAGCGCTCTGGCGATAGCCACGCGCTGCTGCTCCCCGCCCGAGAGCTGGGCCGGGAAGTTATTCAGCCGCGCGCCAAGGCCCACATCCTCCAGCACCTTCCGGGCATCGAGGGCCCGGGGCGAGATCTGCGAAGCCAGCTCGACATTCTCCAGAGTGGTCAGATTAGGGACCAGATTATAGAACTGAAACACGAAACCCACGTCATTACGGCGGTAGCCGGTCAATTCCTTGGCGCTATAACGTGCGATGTCAGTACCGTCCACAATGACCTGGCCTTCGTCGGCGGAATCCATCCCGCCCAGTATGTTAAGCACCGTTGACTTTCCCGCCCCGCTGGGCCCTACAATTACAGCAAATTCACCCTTCTCGATCTCGAACTCAATGCCGTCGTTGGCAACAATCAGGTTCTCCCCCATCTTATAGCGCTTATATTCGCCCTTCACCGTTACGAATGCCATGCCGTCTCCTCCTGTCTTCTCCACAAACCGCTAATGCACCAGAACTGGCAGATACGATTTCAATTCCATGACTCAAGTGTAGCACATGAACCCCCTATGATGGCAAAAGTGGGGTCACAGCAAAAAACCTCCTGACGGAGGTTCCTGCTCAAGCGTGTTGTTACTCATGCTTATTTATGGGGTCGGCATTCCGCCGTTGGCATTCAGGGTCTCACCGCTGACATAGCTTGATTCCTGGCTGGCCAGGAACACATAGGCCGGAGCCATCTCAGCCGGTTGGCCGGGGCGTCCCAGCGGGGTCTTAGCTCCGAAGTCCTTCAGGACTTCCTCCGGCTGTCCCCCGCTGATCTGAAGCGGAGTCCATACCGGTCCAGGGGCAACCACGTTCACCCGGATTCCCTTAGGGGCCACCTGCTGGGCAAAAGCTTTGCTGAAGGTATTAATGGCACTCTTCGTGGTGGCATAGTCCAGCAGAATCTCTGAAGGCTCGTAGGCCTGAATCGATGAGGTATTAATAATTGTACTACCAGGCTTCATATGCTTCACCGCTGCCTTGCAGAGCCAGAACAGCGAGTAGACATTCGTCTTGAAGGTAGCATCGAACTGTTCTGTAGTCAGGTCGGCGATGTCCTTCACGAACTGCTGCTTACCGGCAATGTTAGCCAGGATATCAATCCCGCCCAGCTCTTCTACGGCCTTGGCAATCAGCTGCTCGCAGTACTTCTCGTCCTTCAGATCGCCCGGCAGGGCCACCGCCTTGCGTCCGGCTTCCTCGATGAGCTTAACGACTTCCTTCGCATCAGCTTCTTCCTCCGGCAGATAGGCCAGCACCACATCGGCGCCTTCACGGGCATAAGCAATCGCTACCGCCCGCCCGATTCCGCTGTCCGCTCCCGTAATGACGGCCTTCCGTCCGGTGAGCTTCCCGCTGCCCTTGTAGGTGCCCGCTCCGTCATCGGGACGCGGGTGCATTTTCGTCTCTAAGCCCGGACTGGGCTGCTGCTGCTCGAATTCAGGCGTAGCCTTTTCATATTGCTGCACAGGATCTTGAATCTTATATTGATTACTCATGATAATATTCCTCCTCTGTTCGCTTCTGATTGTGTAGGCTTCTGACTCTTTCTATGTAACCAGCTTCCCTTTTTCTTAAACGAATTATGTATGAGCGCTGTAACAAAACAATAGCCCCCTGCCAAAGAGCAAGGGGCCATAACTATAACATCAACGCATCAGAACTCTTCGTACACGGCCGGGTCCTGGTCCCACAGCGGTCCGGTGGACGGGAGTTCCGCAATCACCTTCATCTCCGCCTCCGATAACTCGAAGCCGAAAATCCCTAAATTTTCCCTCTGATGCTCCTCCGACTGCGATCTTGGAATCGGAACCGCTCCCAGCTGCACATGCCAGCGCAGAACAATCTGTGAGACCGATTTGTCATGGGCTGCGGCGATCGCAATCAGCTGTTCATTCTTCAGCAGCTCCGTGCCGCGTCCCAGCGGACTCCAGGATTCTGTGACGATTCCGTGCTGCTCATGATATGCGCGCTGCTCCGCCTGTTGATAGAAGGGATGCAGTTCAATCTGGTTCATAGCCGGTACCACCCCCGTTTCCTTGATCAGGCGGTCCAGATGCTCCGGCAGGAAGTTGCTGACGCCGATCGAACGGATCAGCCCTTTTGCCCGCGCATCGATCAGCGCCTGCCACGCCTCCACATACAGGTTCACCTTGGGATTCGGCCAGTGGATCAGATACAGGTCATAATAATCGAGTCCGGCCCGGTACAGCGATTCCTCAATCGTCTCGACCGCTTCATCATACTTGTGATGGCGTCCGGGCAGCTTGGATGTAATGAACAGCTGGTCTCTGGGTACCCCGCTCTGCCGTACCGCTTCCCCGACAACGCCTTCATTCTCATAGTTGAATGCCGAATCAATCAGACGATACCCCAAATCCAGGGCAGTCCTCAGATTCTGCATGCCCTTTGTACCTTTGATCCAGGCCGTTCCGTAGCCAATCGCAGGCACCTTCATCCCATCGTTCAGCAGTACTTCCGGAATATGATTCGTCATGTTCATGCGCCTCCTGTATTTAGATAGTAACAACCCCAGCCGGAATCTTAACCAGCACCTGATACTGCTTACCCGGTTTCAGTTCCTTCAGAACACCATCTTTCACAAGCTGTCCGTCCAGATATACCTCGATTGCCGCTACGCCGGACTCACGCTTCATCTCAATCTGCAGCTCAGCGCCTCTGAAGCTGCGCTTCACGGTGGCCTCCTGCCAGCCGGAAGGAAGCTGCGGCTTCACCTGCAGCCCTTCCCGGTTCCCTTGCAGCCCGAACAATCCGTCGATCAGACAGCGGTATACCCAGGGAACGGTTCCGGTATTGAACAGATGGCTGGAGCGTCCGGCAGTCTGCGGGAATTGCTTATACGCGCCCCGGTAATAATTAGGAATGAACACCGGGAGCTGGCCCCGCCGGATGATATCCTCGATATCGGGCCCGGGGAGCATTTTACGCAGCAGACGGTACGCGTGGTCCTGCTCACCCACCGCATACAAGCCATAGATATAGAAGGCTGCGGCATGGTTATAGACTGCGCCGTTCTCGGCTGTCCCTGGATGCTTCTGGGTCACCCGGCCCACATCCTCGCGCATGGCGGTATAGGACGGGGCGAGCTTTTCCACTCCATACGGGGTCTCCAGCTGTTCATGGACCGACTTCATCAGCTTCGCCCGCTTCTCCTCATCGGCCGCACCGCTGAGCAGCGCCCAGCCCTGGGGATTAATGAAGATCCGGCCTTCCTTGTCGCTGCTGATTCCGAACACCACATTGTCATCTGTAATTCCCCTCGCATACCACTCGCCATCCCAGAAGTACTGATTGACGAGCGCGTTCGTCTCTTCTGCTGCATGGCGGAAGGTCTTGGAGATATCCGTACGGCCGCTCCGCTCACAAATATCCGCCCAGACCATACACGCATACGCGGTAGCGATGGTCAGCCAGCCGGACACGCCTTGCCCCCGGTACCCTACCATATTCATCGGGTCGCACCAGTCCCCCTGATTGATATAGTTCAGGCCGCGCTCATCCCGCTCATGCAGCAGCCACTGCACCGCCCGGTCGATATGCTCATGCACAGGTCCTGTCTCCAGGCCGCCCGCATACGATACTTCCTCATCCAGAATGCTGTAATCATCGGTCTCATCCAGATAGGTACTGAGGCAAATCGGCAGCCAGACACAATGGTCTGTATGCGGAACCTGATTGATATATTTCAGTTCAGCCGCTTCATGCAAAATAATGCCGTCCGGCATCGCTCCGCTGGCCTCCTGCTGGCTTAAGGCCGTCAGGAACGCTTCTCTTGCCGTCTGCGGCTTAAGATAGCTCATCCCCATATTATCCTGCAGATAATTCCGGGTCTGCGGGTCGGTCGTCAGGCGGTTGGTCTGCCCGTGATAGTACATCTGCCGGGGCAGCCAGTGGTTGACCAGATTGTCGAGGTCCGCATCCGGGGTGGAGATCTCAATGCTCCCTCTGCCTTCCGCAATGTACTGCGCATATTCCCGCTCGGCGCGCACGAATCCGTCCTCGCCTGCCGCATCGGTATCCAGGAACAGCTTCCGGCGGATCTCCGCGATTCTCTGCTCACTCCGGGCCGGGCCGAAGACGAAGCGGTATTCACGTTCTTCCCCCGCAGCCAGATCCAGACTGTATTGCAAAGCGGCGACCGGGATCTCATAACGGGCTTCGCCTTGCGCCAGCCGTTCGCTCTTAAGCGCGGACGGCGAGCCGATTCCGCCTTCGCCCTCGAAGGCTTCCTGATTCACTTCCCAGGAGGCCGGGGCATGGTCGGCCAGCAGGAAGGTTTTGTCCTTCAGATGCTTGATTTTGTCGTAATCCTGATATTTCTGATAAGGTGTGACCGCTGTAGCCACGATTCCCTGCAAGGCTTCCTTATACTCGCCGGATTGATTCATCCATGACATGTAGCCGATGGTGAAGTAGGGATAGATGCTGATCCTCCGCCGCGCCGCAGACAGATTGGTCACCTTCACCCGCCACAGCTCCATTGGCTCATCCTTAGGCAGGCTTAGCATCATCTCTATCGCGATCCCGTTCTTCTCGATGGTCCATACAATATTATGTTTACCCACCGCAAAAGTGTAATGATCCGGAGGGGTGCGGACAGGCTCATATGGGGCAGAGAACAGCTCTCCGTTCTCCTCATCCTTGACATAGACGAAGCGGCCGGGGTGATGGGCATAATAAGGCTGCTCCGGCTGCATGAACGTCTTGGCCTCCAGATTCGGCGCATAGGAGTACTTGGCCGGCTCCGGCTGCATGAACTGGGCTACCGCATAGCCCCGGCAGTTCATATGAATCATCATCTGTTCATTCCACAGAAACCCCGAAGCTTTGGGGAGAACGGTGGGACTGGACAGCTCAAAGTATTCGTTATCTTCAGATGCTCTTATCATTCTCTTGCCTCTCTTTCCGGAATAAATATCCATCATTCTAGTAATCTTTATTCAAGAATACGCTCTCATAGGTTTGGGGGCAAGTCTGCGGGAAGAGATTCAATTTCATCGTTTTGGTTTTTATAGTAGAATAAACCCAAATAACTACCACTAGATGAGAGGTGCATCATATGAAGCAATCATACATAGCCAGGCTTGAATTATTCGTAACTAACGCCCAGCAGATCAAACAGGAATTCCCTTGGCAAAATGCCTCCGTGAACCGGCTGGCCGCCTTGCTCTACGCCGTGGAAGACAAGATGGCCAATGTGGAAGCGATCCGCCTGTACCATGAGATGGTCAAGGATAACACCCGGGGCTTCTCGTCCTTCCGGGGAACCTCAGCCATCTGTATTGCTGCGCTGCTCTCCCTGTCTCCCCAGCCGCAGCAGCAGCTTGCAAATACGCTGGCTGTATATGATTTGCTCAAGGAACGCAAATTCCGGGCCTCCGACTACCTGGTCATTGCCGCCTATCAGATCGCTGCCCATACTCCGTACGATCAATATGCCGCAGCCTTAGACCGCACACAAGCCTTCTATGAAGGAATGCGGTCCAAGCACCGTTTCCTGACCGGACGGGATGACTACATCTTCGCTGCCATGCTTGGACTCTCCGATATCCCTGTAGAGCAAGGGCTGGAGCAGCTGGAACAGCTCTATGTTACGCTGAAGCCCGAGTTCTTCTCCGGCAACAGTGTTCAGGCGCTGACACAGGTACTGGTGCTGGGCGGCGGGGATCTTGCAAGCCGGGTGCTTAGCCTGCGTGAAGCGTTCCGGGCACGGGATATCCGGATGGATAAAGAGTATACTCTCTCGTCCCTTGGCATCCTGTCCCTGATCCCCTACGAGCAGCAGCAGCTGGTAAGCGATGTCTCGGATACCTATGAGTTCCTGCGCCCGCAGAAGGGCTTCGGCGGCTGGTCGATCAACAAGCAGGAGCTGCTCCTGCTGTCTGCCGCACTCGTCTCCTATCAATATGTCGATGATGTCAGAAACGGCATCATTGAATCCACGCTGTCTACCAGCCTGACCAACATCATCATTGCCCAGCAGACAGCGATTGCTGTAGCTGCGGCCTCTGCTGCGGCGGCGGCAGCTTCGTCTTAGGAATTGACATACAAAAGGCTTCCGGAGCGTAGTTTGCTTCGGAAGCCTTTTTGATTGTAACTCTAAGCAGGGTCGTCACTGCGGTGAACATTTGGACTTACGGCCGCTGTTGTCTCCAAATTTCTTGATTTAGACCGCTGTTTGCGGTAGAAATCCGGAGACAAAGGCGGACGCTACCGCTCCTACAGTTCCAAATTTCCCCTCCGCTTCTTTTTGCTTTTTGTTAATTTGATTAGTTCAGAATTCCCAGCCCTACACTTCCTCCCCATCCCCGGGCACCCGGCGTTTACCAATTCCAAACGCATAGTACCCCGCCACAACAATAGCCAGGAACGACGCGCCGACGATCAGCGACAGATGGGTATCCGGGTTGAACCACATGCCGATGATGACCAGCGACAGGAAGATAATGATAATATAGTTACTGACCGGGAAAAAGCGGGACTTGAACGGATGGGCGGCCATCTCGCCCGCCCACCGCTCTCTGAATCTGAACTGGCTGAGGGCCAAGGCGAACCACGGAATCATTCCCGGAAGCACGCTGGCGCTGTAAATATAGAGAAACAGCTTGGAGTCCGGCATCAGATAGTTGAACAGCACGCCGACCAGCAGCAGGGAGATCGTTGTAATAATACTGTTGCGGGGCACTCCGCTGGCCGAGACTCTGCCGAAGAACTTCGGAGCCTGTCCGTTCTGGGCAAGGGTGTATAGCATTCTACCCGCACTGTAGATCCCGCTGTTGCAGCCCGACATGGCCGCTGTCAGCACCACGAAGTTGATAATGCCTGCCGCAGCGACAATCCCTACCTTGGCGAAGGTCAACACAAACGGACTGCCGATCTCGCCGATCTCATTCCACGGATAAATGGTCACAATGATGAAGATGGCCCCCACGTAGAAAATCAGAATGCGCCAGATGATATTCTTGATCGCTTTTCGCAGCGTATGCTTCGGATTCTCCGCTTCCCCTGCCGTAATCCCCACCAGCTCAATCCCCTGATAGGCGGCTGTAACAATGCAGAGCGCGAACAGGAAGCCCTTCAGTCCTCCGGCAAAAAAACCGCCATGGCTATACAGATTGGACAGTCCGAGCGGCTGCCCGCCATTCCCGAGACCGAAGAAAATCACCCCGGTGCCAATCACCAGCATGACCACAATGGCAACCACCTTGATCATCGCAAACCAGAATTCAAACTCCCCGTATAGCTTCACCGCCGCCAGATTGGCTGCTGCAATGATGCCCACACCAATTAGCGCCGGAATCCACTGCGGGATATCCGGGAACCAGTACCCGACATAGATTCCAATTGCCGTAACCTCGGCCATGCCGACCGTCACCCATAGGAACCAATAGCTCCAAGCGGTCAGGAAGCCGGCCAGCGGGCTGATATATTTGTGGGCAAAGGTGGCGAACGAACCAGTCACCGGCTCCACCACCAGCATCTCCCCCATAATCCGCATCACAAAAAACATAATGATGCCTGCCAACAGATACGCAAGCAGCACGGAAGGCCCCGCCCACTTAATCGTGCTTGCCGAGCCCATGAATAATCCCACGCCAATCGTGCCGCCCAGTGCGATCAGCTCGATATGCCGTGGCTTAAGTCCTCTGGTTAACTGTTTGGATTCCAACGAAATGCTCCCCCTCATATGTACACCTGTACACCTCACATGTACTCAACGCAATCTATCTTAATATGTAAGCATCATTGTATGCTGTGACATACATTAACGCAATGCAGAATTACTCCATTACAAAGTTCAAGCTTTTGTAAAAAGAAATTAAGCGTATCCCTATACATTTTGGTTCATAGTGTTATAATCACTTTGTTTATCACAAGACAACAGGAAACAGGTGATCAGATGTTTGAAATCAAATGGCTGTGGCAGAACCTGGAGGGCAACCGGGCGCGGTATATCGTGGCGCTCTGCCTCTCGGTCGTGGGCTCAAGTCTTACGATTGTGAACCCCTACATCAGCCAGCGCATTGTCGATACGTTCATTGCCGGTGACCACGCAGGAGCGAATCTTGCTACAGGACGCGGGCTGCTCATTGCGCTTTGCCTGGGCATGATCGGCTTCTCCCTGCTACGTACAGGGCTGGCATACTTCACGACCATGCAGTACGAAATTTCTTCACAGAATATGATGTACAATATCCGGATTTATCTGTACAACAAGATTCAGGGCCAGGACCGGGAATATTATGACCGCAACCGCACCGGGGACCTGATGACCAAAATGACGGGGGATCTGGATATGGTCCGCCACTCAATGGCCTGGATTTTCAAGACGATTATTGAATCGCTCACGATTTTCCTGGCAGCCGTCATTTATTTTCTCACGATTGATGTGAAGCTGACGCTGTGGATGCTGATCCTGTCACCGCCGATTTTTGTGGTGGCCTTTATCTTCGCCAAGAAAGTGCGCCCGATGTACATCGACCTGCGCGAGCGGCTGTCCCAGCTCAATACGACGACACAGGAGAATATCTCAGGGAACCGTGTGGTGAAGGCTTTTGCCCGTGAGGAGTTCGAGATTGCCAAGTTCACGGAGAAGAATGTCAACTACGCGGTGGCGAATAAAAAAGCAGCCCTCGTCTGGCTTGACTACTTCCCTTATCTGGAGACCTTCGCTCAAGGCTTCAACGTGGTGCTGATGCTGGCCGGCGGTTACTACGTGATGGAGGGGCGGATTACCTTCGGTGAGTTCACGGCGTTCTCCTCGCTGATCTGGGCCGTCTCGAACCCCATGCGCAATATCGGAATTATTATTAATGATATTCAGCGTTTCTTTGCCAGCTTATCCAAAATCGTCGATATCTATTACGCCCGTCCGGCAATTGCCAATGACCATAACCCGGTGGAGCGCCGCCGCTATGAGGGACGGATTGAATTCGACCATGTCCGGTTTAAATATGATAACGCTACCGTGCTTGATGATGTGAGCTTCACGATAGCCCCCGGCGAGACCATTGCGATCATGGGAGCCACCGGCTCCGGCAAAACCTCCCTCATCAATCTCATTCCACGCTTCTATGATGTGGCGGGCGGGCGAGTGCTGGTAGACGGCAGAGATGTCCGGGAGCTGGAGCTGGATGAGCTGCGGGGGAATATCGGGATGGCTACGCAGGATGTCCTGCTGTTCTCCGATACCATTGACGGCAACATCGCTTACGGCGATCCCGATCTGCCTGAGGAGGATGCGAAGGCTTACGCGGCTCTTGCCGCTGCCCATGATTTCATTGTCAAAATGCCTGAAGGCTACGATACCGTAGTGGGGGAACGCGGTGTCGGATTGTCCGGGGGTCAAAAGCAACGTATTGCGCTGGCCCGCGCCTTGGCGGTCCAACGTCCGATTCTGATCCTGGATGATACGACCTCTGCGGTCGATCTGGAGACGGAGGAGCATATTCAGCGCAGCCTGCGTGAGCTGGAGTATCCCTGCACGAAGATCATCATTGCGCAGCGGGTATCCACTACCGCCCAGGCTGACCGCATTCTGATTCTGGAGGGCGGGCGTTTGATTGAGGAAGGAACCCATGCCGAGCTGCTGGCGAAGCGGGGGTATTACTATGATGTATTCATGCTTCAGAACGAGGGTATTGGAAGGCAGGTGACCGAAAGTGGCCAGAAATAAATTCGATGTTGATGAGAATCTGGAATCGCCGTTCAATATCAAGCATTTCCGGCGGGCCATGGTCTATATCAGACGCAAGAAGAAGCCGATGCTTATCGCGTTCGCGCTTAGCGCATTGTCGGCGGCGATTGCCCTGTCGGCTCCGCTGATCATGCAGCATGTCGTGGATGTGACGATTCCGGCCAAAGACATGGGAGCGCTGGCGGGCTGGTCCCTGCTGATGCTGGCAACCATCGTGGTCAGTGTCATTCTGGCTACGATCCGCTCGCGAATTATGACGAGCGTCGGACAGGATATTATCTTCGATATCCGCACCGACCTGTTCAAGCATCTACAGGAGCTGCCGTTCAAATATTATGACGACCGGCCGCAGGGTAAAATCCTGATCCGGGTCGTGAACTACGTCAACGGGGTCTCCGATGTGTTGTCGAACGGAATTATCAACTTCATCCTGGAAATCGTGAACCTGATCTTCATCGCGGTGTTCATGTTCGCCGTGGATGTGCGGCTCTCGTTCATCATTCTGGCCGGACTGCCGGTATTCCTCGGCGTCATGCTGCTGATCAAGACCCGGCAGCGCCGGGCCTGGCAGGCGGTATCGAACAAAAGCTCCAACCTGAATGCCTATCTGCAGGAGAGCATCAGCGGCATCGGCGTCACCCAGATGTTCTCGCGGGAGACGCGCAATGAAGGTATCTTCACCCGTCTGGCCAGTAACTTCCGCACGGCCTGGATGAAGGCGCTGCGTTACAACATTCTGATTCCGTTCAGTGTCGATAACCTGTCTACCATTGTCACGGCTATGATCTTCCTGGTCGGCCTGCTGACTCTGGACCCGCAGAACATGACGCTAGGCGTCATTCTCGCCATGAGCAGCTACGCGGCCCGCTTCTGGCAGCCGATCTTGAATCTGTCGAACCTGTACAATAACTTCATCAATGCCGTAGCTTACCTGGAGCGGATCTTCGAGACGCTGGATGAGCCGGTAACGGTCAGCGATATCCCCGGTGCGAAGGCGCTCCCGCCGGTTCAGGGCCGGGTGACGTTCGATGATGTCACCTTCGCCTACGATCCGGGCCTGAATATCCTGGAGAACATCTCCTTCGATGTCGCAGCGGGAGAGAGCGTGGCTCTGGTCGGTCCGACCGGTGCGGGCAAGACCACCGTCGTCAACCTGATCTCGCGCTTCTATAACCTGACTGGCGGACGCATTCTGATCGACGGGCAGGATATCTCGCAGATCACGCTGAAATCGCTGCGCAGCCAGATGGGGATCATGCTGCAGGACAGCTTCATTTTCTCGGGAACTATTCTGGATAATATCCGCTACGGCAGACCGGATGCGACCGAGGAAGAGGTTATCGCTGCCGCGAAGGCAGTCTGCGCGGACGACTTCATCCGCGAATTCGATCAGGGCTACCAGACCGAGGTGAACGAACGCGGCTCCAAGCTCTCCCAAGGGCAGCGGCAGCTGATCTCGTTCGCCAGAACGCTGCTGGCCAACCCGCGGATTCTCATCCTGGATGAGGCCACCTCCTCCATCGATGCACAGACCGAGCGTCTGCTCCAGAAGGGGCTGAACGAGCTATTGAAGGGACGCACCTCGTTCATCATTGCGCACCGCCTGTCTACGGTGAAGAACTGCGACCGGATCATGTATGTCTCGAACAAGGGCATTGCCGAGAGCGGCTCGCATGACGAGCTGATCGCCCGCCGCGGCCTGTACCACCGGCTGTATACGGCGCAGAAGATGGAAGCTTGATGTGCAGTGCAGGATAAGGATATATAGATTGTACTTGTAGTTCAATTTATATAGTCTCAAACAAGTGGAAACGGCTTTGCCGTCCTTTTAAAGGACGGTACCGTTTCAGCAAGAAATAGAAGGATAATCTATCGTGTGAAACATATAGATTCTTATATTTTAAGAAATCGCCAAAAACCGCAGCAAGGGTTCGTCCCTGTCTGCGGTTTTTGGCGTGCTTGGATGAACCATACAGCACATATTCAGTGAAGGATATGTCCGCATGCATGATCCGTTACCACCTAAGTCTGCTGGTTGCTGGCTTCATCAATTTGTGCAATTAAGCAGCACTCCTGCTGCGATCCATGCGGACTGGAGAGCCGCTATTCCTGTAAATTGCACCATTTTGCGGGCTAAGCGGACTCACATGCACTTAACTAGTCGCTCTTGCCGCATTTCCATCACCAACTGGCCTTATAGCGGCCTCTCAGTCCGCGGGCGAGTGGTAAAGCTGTCTTTTTCAAAAGATAAGAATTTATATGCTTCGCGCTATCATTATCCTTATCTTTCTCGCTGAAACGGTACCGTCCTTATAAAGGACGGCAATGCCGTTTCCACTTGCAAAATAAGGGCCTCATGGTCCGGTTGTAGAACCTTCATATACTCTTCCCTAAGCATGCTGTAGATCTCCAGATCAACAACACCCTTGCCGGACCAGAGGGCTGCTTGCCGCAGCATCCCTTCCTTGACATATCCGTTCTTCAGCAATACCTTCTTGGACGGCTCATTATTCAGCATCACTTCCGCTTGAATTCTGTTCACCTGAGCCTGCTGGAACAGGAATGCTGTCAGCAGCTCAACGGCTTTGGAGGCGAGGCCCTTCCCCCAGTGGGCTTCCGCGAGGAAGTAGCCAATGGTGACCATATTGACCCTCTGATTGAAGTCACAGGCTTCAATAATCCCGAGCAGGTGCGTATCGTCTGCTGGGGCGAAGATGCCCCACTTGATCCGCGATCTTTTGCCATAATCCCGTTCATAATGACCGATCATGCTCTTGACTGTAGTCTTATTGTGCTTGGGGATAATCCCGCAATATTCGAACACATGGTCATTGCTGTAAATCTCGAACAGCCCGTCCAGATGCTCCTCCTCAATCTTGCCCAGTACCAGCTCCTCTGACCTTAAGACAGGGAACTGGTCAAACACTATCTCCATCTTCACCCGGGGCACTCCCTTCTCTGATCCTTAAGCGCTTGGCCTAATGGGGACGTACAAATCAACCATGCACTTGCCCTGCGGGTCCTGCGCAGGATCATTCAGACAGAATTCCAGACATGGCCGGTCATCGGCTTCATAGCCGCTGCGAGGTAACCATACGCTGAACATAGTATCGTACGCAAGGACAAATCTATCTACCGTATCATAGTAGGAATACACCGCATACAGCCCGCCGGATAGAGTCTTGTATTCTACCTCCTTCCGGGGGGCTTCCCGTTCGAATCCCTCCGGGAGTGTAACACAAGCATCATAGCGGCAGGCAGACTCTTCCGTAAGTTCCCCGTCGTCCAGTGAGATTCCGATGAACTGCTGATTCGCCGGATGGAACCCTTGCTGAGCTGCCCAGCGGCTTAGCTTGTCCCATGTGTGATATGTGTCCAGATACCTTCCAATATGCCGGACATAAGCGACCTCAACTTCTGCAATTTCTCTAAGTTCTACCATACTGTCCCATGCCCTCCTTAACAGCGGATTACCTTCTGCTACATTGTAATCTGCCAGGGCGGCCGGCTCTGCCTGCTTATTGCTGAGGACTGATGGGAAATTGCTATGTTTCTGCCCGCTATTCCTGACACTGCTGGGCGTACAGCCGAAATGCCGTTTGAAATGAACGCCCAGCGCAGATACGGATTCGAACCCGCAATTCCCCGAGATTTCCAGAATGGTCAGGTTCGTCTCAGTCAGCAGCGCCCACGCCCGCTCAATGCGCTTCCTGGTTACGAAGGCCATGGGCGTCATGCCCGTGAAGGCTGTAAATATTCTGGTGAAATGATATTTGGAGAAATGGGAGACCTCCGCCAGCTGATCCAGCCGCAGCGGCTGGCTGCTGTGATTTTCTATGTAGGCAATAACCTGCTTGATCCTCTCCCCATACTGCTCCTTCATCGCTGAATCCTCCGTCTCCTTCGTGTTACAATACTGTACAAATATAAATGGATGAGGCGATAGTCAATGGTTACCACTCTCTACTTCGTACGACATGCCCACTCTACTTATTCTACCGATGAATTGAATAGACCTTTATCTGAGAAGGGGCGGGCAGACGCCTGGAGAGTTACCCGACTACTCCTCCATGAGAATATTAATATTCTAATCTCAAGTCCCTATCAACGGGCTATACAGACCATTCAGGGACTGGAGAAACCGCTTAAGACTAAGATTGTAATCGAAGATGATTTTAAAGAAAGAGTGTTGTCTGCAGAACCTGTAACCGACTTCGGGCAGGCAATGACCAAGGTATGGGAGGACTTTTCCTTCGCTTGGCCGGGAGGAGAATCCAATCGGGTTGCCCAGAATAGGGGCGTACAAGCACTCTATAAAGTTTTGCAGCAATATAAAGGAAATTCGATCGCTATCGGAACGCACGGTAATATGATGGTCCTGATCATGAATGCTCTGGATAAGCGTTATGATTATAGCTTCTGGAAGCAGTTAGAAATGCCCGACATCTATAAGCTAAGCTTCCGTGAGGACAAGCTTGTGGGCGTGCAACGTATTTGGCGCTAGTAAGGTGCGAAGGTAGCGTGCATAAATGCACTCTGTACAACTAAATCGTCTGATTTACAACCAAATATCCGTTTAGCTGCATTTCGTACAATTAAATTTTCATCTGTACCGGGATTCTCACCATTGGGGCAGATTTAGTTGTACAGACTACAGTTAGAAGAGGAAAAGTCTCCTTTTCACGCTTTTTAATTGTATAAAATACAGCTATCACTGAAAATCGGCTTCAATGTTACTCTTAGTTTCTAAATGCGCGGGTAAACTGGACAGACTGTTGTCACAACCCTGTGGTATAACCAGAGGAAAGGAGTGATTGTTATGGCAAGCTATGAATACTCGTCCCGTCAGGAGCTGATAGACACGATCCATAATCTGTACCTGCTCTTGGATGCCGAGTATGATGGAATTAACAATACATATAAGGATACGCGAATTTCCGAGGTGGACAAAACCCCAGCCGAGATCATCGCTTATCAGCTGGGTTGGCTGGAGTTGGTGCGGAGCTGGGAGAAGGATGAGCTGGCGGAACGAACAGTCCAGATGCCCGCTGCGGATTACAAGTGGAATCAGCTCGGCGGGTTGTATCAGTCCTTCTACAGTAAATATGCAGAGTATTCTTTGTCTGAGCTGCGTGAGCTCTTCCGGCAAGCCGAGCAGAAGTGGCTGGACTGGATTGGAACATTAACAGAGGAGGAGCTGTTCATCCAAGGCGCGCGTAAGTGGACCGGGACCAAGGAGAACTGGCCGATGGCCCGGTGGATTCACATTAATTCGGCGGCCCCGTTCAAGACCTTTCGGGGAAAGATCCGGAAGTGGAAAAAGCATTGTCCTGAAGGACTGGCAGAGTGACATAGTGCCAGAGTGGCAGTATGCCAAAGGGGTACAGCAGCTTAGCGTCCACTGCTTCGCAATCATTGCGTGCTGTCTGCCCTCCCGTCTGGCCCTGGCATCCCCCTTCTGACAGGGCCTTCCCGGTTCATTCCCCTGCTGCCCTCCTTGAAGTTGGTGCCGCCGCCGTTCATGCCGGGGAACCCGCCGGGCCGGGAATTGAAGTCTGCACTGGTAATATTCTGAGCCGTGACTGCTTCGCAGGAAGTGAGCAGCAGCGAACAGCTAAGCATACTAATCATTAAGGTGATGTAATATTTCTTAGTCCGCATGATTAGACCTCCTTGTCCCGGTCAGTAATACATATAAGTCTTGAACACCCAAGTAGGATAAGACAAGCAACAGCGGATACACAGGGTACAGATACCGGGACTTAATCTCCCAGAGCAGGTAGAACCCGATGAAGCCAAGAATCACCAGAAGGAGCGGGGTCTCCGCGAAGCGCTTAGCCCGCAGTCCCCGGATTAACCGGATCAGAATGAAGACGTACATCAGGAAATTCTGGACATATAAGGTCCACAGCAAGCCACTCCGATAGGCGGAATCGCCTTGAAACAACCTGCTTGCAGCTGTGGAATAGCTGTAATGGCCCATCACCATGCCGCCCCTTCCTCCGCCGGAGGAGGCTGCTTCATTTCCGATCCCGTAGCGTTCCATCTGATACGTCCCTTCCGTCCAGGTCCAGATCAGCTTTTTATAATACATTTCTGCAAGCCCGGTTAAGGTCGCACCGGAGAGCTTGCTGCAGATAGACGCCTTGAACAGTTCGACACTCTCCGCCTTATTATAGCCGGCTTCCTGTTGGTAGATATTATAGCTCTCCCGGTCATCCCAGAACCCGAGCGTCTCCAGATTAATCCCCATATTCAGCCACATGTACACTGGAGCAGAATTGCTGGACGGCGATTCGTCCACAATGCCTGTTGCCTGAAGCGCCGTATTCTGAATCCAGGCAGGAAGAACCCACAGCAGCAGCGTTACTCCAAGGGCGGCAATGAACTTCTTCGCGCCAATCGCCCGCAGGTTGAGGAGCAGACTGAGAACAATGGCAATCAGGAAGATCATACCTATACTGCGGAAGTAGTTGCCGAGTGTCAGCAGTACTGCCGCGAACAGCATATCCTTCATGGATCTTCTGCGGATGAACCTGACTCCGAAGTAGAGCGCGCTGGTGAGCAGAGCTGTGGCAATTCCATCATTATAGATGAAGTTGCTCATGAACAAAGCCGGAACATAGGTCGCAGCCACAATCAGAAGGCCATAGTTTTTTTTGCGGGCTTGAGGGCTAAGCTCTTGGCAGAGCAGATAGATAACCAGCGTGGTGACGAGCGAGAAGAGAATATTGAAGCTTTTGATCACCAGGTAATTGTCTGGGAACAGAAGCAGCAGCGTCTTCAGATACAGCACGATGGAGAAGTTAAAAGGGAACATGTACAGGTATCCCCCTGACTGAAAGGAGGAATAGTCCTTGTCATAGAGCATAGCCCAGGCCAGGGACAGCACCGTCTGTGAATCATCTGTAGGCATGCGGGTGAACAGGAAAATAATCACGAGCTGCAGGATACCCGACAACAGCAGAACGGCTGGAATAACTTTGGCCCGGCTATACCCTTCAAGCTTCTGGGAGAGTCTGTACAGTACGAAGCCCAGTCCCAGAACAACTGCAATCCATAGCAGGAACACAAGCGGCTGCTGCCCTTCCAGCACCGCCCGGTCACCATACACGGAATAATTATATTTCGCCCGGAACAAGAAGGATGAAGCGATGAACAGCCCAATGAACAAGGCAAGGATGAACGTTACGATTTGCTGGATTCTTTGTACCATGATACCCTCCTGATCGGCAGCGTCCGGCGAGTCTTTCGCATGTGCCTTAATCCATATACGGAGTATACATAGTGAATCTGAATGTAAGTTGAAAGGATGCTGCCTGAGCATAAAAAAGCCTCCGTGTCCTCTCCAGCCGCCGCATCCATAGATGCGCTCATGCCGGAAAAGCTTCCCGAAGGCTTGCTGCTTAAACTATTCTGTTCCTGTTGAATACGTACGGGTGAATCACTTGCCAGCTACAGCCCGAACCACACGAAAACCCTGGTCATTTCCCCGGCTGCTCGGCTCGAATTTGCCGCGGAAGGATACCTCTGTGTTGTTCACCCCGCCGATCCAGCCGCCGCCCTTCACCAGCCGGACCGAGCCGCTCTTGCTATTCGGATCAGATTCTCCATACCAGTTCCAGCACCATTCCCTTACATTCCCTGACATATCGTACAGTCCCAGCTCATTGGGCTGCTTGAGGCCCGTATTCCTCGGCTGGCTATGGTTGTTCTCAATCGCAGGCCAGTTCCAGTCTCCGGTCAGGAATTGATCGCCGGAATTCCTCCAGTACCAGGCAACCTCCTCCGGATTGCTGCTTCCGCTATACGGGCTGCTTGTGCTCATCTGGCCTCCGCCTGCTGCATATTCCCACTCGGCTTCTGTCGGCAGACGGTAACCGTCCGCCCCTTCATTCACCGTTACAGTCCATTTCATGAAATCCCGGTCACTTGTATTATTCGGATCGACCGTGTTCTTGTCTATATTATAATAGGGGGCCAGGCCTTCCTTCACACTCCGCTCATTGCAGTACTCCACGGCATCATACCAGGTTACGCTCTCTACCGGCAGCTTATCTCCTTTGAACTGCGAGGGGTTATTCTTCATCACTTCCAGCCATTCTTGCTGGGTGACCTCATATTTTCCGATGTAGAAGTCCGGGAGGGTCATCTCTGTCCCGTAATAATTGGATTTCGTATCCTTAAAAGTACCGCCTTCCACCCGCACTAAACGCTCATCAGCGGCAGGCTTCTCCTGCGAGCAGGCACTGGCTATAACCGCGATTGCCATGCACAGAATCAGAATCATTAATGGTTTTCTCATGAATACCTCTCCTTTGAGCAGATGGGCAAGGTACAGGACCTAAGCGTAGTTCGGTGCGCGAAAATGATAAGGCCGGCAGCTTGTCCACCCGGCCGGCCTTAGCCTGTCAACGATTAGCTGAGCTTACGGCGCTGCCGGAACAGCAAGTGCCGGTCAGCTTGTCCATTACCACACGGTTACGTTGGAGGAGCCGCTGCTCTGGTATCCTTCGGTAGCCAGTACCTGGTAAGACCAGCTGCTTCCCAGATTCATGCCTTTGCTCTTCCAGGCATTCACGTGGTTGTTGAACGTGATCTGAACATTGCTGCCGATCGGTCTTTTGGATTGTCTTACACTCCAGTACTGCGGGAATGTGGCATTCCCGTCAATCGAAGGAGCATCGTAACGCATTGTGGTGTAGATATCGTAGGTACCCCCGTCACTGTTCACAGTGCCTTTGAACTGGCCGGTAGGTCTGTAAGTTCCCCAGTTGTCTACCACGTAATATTCAATAAGGGCATTCCGGGTCCATCCGTATAAGGTCAGGTAGCCGTTGCCGGAAGGCGAGAAGACTCCCGCGTTATAATTCACCACCCGGTTCGGGGAACCATAGGTCCAGCCTTTACCTACAACAAAGTTCCCGGTATTGTACCAGTTCACACTGTAATTCCCGCCACTTCCGTTCACCGCATTCACGGTTCCTCCGCCATCAGTCCAGTTCTGCCAATAATCTGTTGCGCCTGCAGTCGCTGCGAACGCACTGAAGCTCAGTGCCGCTGTCATTAATACCGTCAGAAGTTTCTTTTTCATTGTAAATTAATACCTCCCGATTATAATGGTGTTTGCTTGCAGCTTGCTTCTCTCCGTAGAATATAACTTATCCTGATGGTTATCCCATATATTTACTTGTCCTCCTTTCGAGATGATTATATCTAGTAAGCGTTTACATTTCTCTCTGCAAACTAAAGATTAACCCCCAATTTTTATTGATATTATGAAATTATTGGGTCTATTCGACGGGATCTTTGCTCTCGCGGGAAGCAAGTGGCGGAAATTCGTGAAATTTCGGCAGCGGCGGACTAACATTGGCTCCTTCAGCCCACCAAAGAGATGGGTCCCTTTCTTCCACCTCGTCCCGCCTTCATATCCGCCCAACGCCAAAAAGCCGCCCCGGAACGGGACAGCTCAACACTCAGCTATAGCTCACTTGTCACTACTGTCACTATTCATCCATCGCTACATACTCACCGTTCGCCTGCAGCCGCTTAGCCCATCCGAATAACGGCCTTGACCACATCCTCCTTATTGTTGATCACGTAATCGAACGCTTGCTGCGTCTCCTCGAAGCCAAATTCGTGGGTGACGATGCCCTTGACGTCAATCTTGCCGTCCGCGATGGCTCCGATGGCGGCCGGATACAGGTTGCGGTACCGGAAGACCGACTTGATGTCGGCTTCCTTGAACATAATCTGCATGAAGTCGAAGTCGATGATATCCTTGGCGGCCAGGCCGACCAGGACGATGGTTCCGCCTCTTTTGACCAGATAAGGGGTCTGCTTCACCGTATGCTCGCTGCCTGCCGTCTCGATGACCTTATCCACGCCCGCGCCATCGGTCCAGGCCGCAATGACCTCCAGTACATCCTCCTGTCTGGCGTTAATCACCCGCGTAGCCCCTAGCTTCATCGCCGCCTCCAGCCGCTTCTCAATGATGTCCACCACTACAATCTCCGTAGCCCCGTATGCCTTGCAGGCCAGCAAAGTGACCAGCCCGATACAGCCCGCTCCCAGAATCACCACACGGTCCCCCAGCTTAACGCCGCCCTGTGCCGCAGCATGAAGTCCCACCGCCAGCGGTTCCACCAGCGCCCCCTCCTTCGAAGACACATTATCCGGCAGCTTGAAGGCCATGTTCTCCGGAAAAGCCATATAATCCATCAGACAGCCATGATACGGCGGCGTAGCCAGGAACTGTACATCCGGACACAAATTATACTTGCCGCTCTTGCAGAACTCACATTGTCCGCAGGTCACACCAGGCTCCAGGGCCACCCGGTCCCCCACCTTCAGATGCTTCACGCCAGGGCCAAGCTCCACCACTTCTCCGGCGCATTCATGCCCCAGAATGAAATCTCCGTTCACCACAAAATCGCCGATCCGGCCATGCTCCAGGTAATGCACATCCGAGCCGCAGATGCCGACAACCTCCAGCTTCACAATGACCTCGCCCGCTTGGGCTACAGGCATGCCGATTTCCTTCATTGCCATTTGCTTCAGATCTGTCATATAACAAGCTCTGTTCTTCATCTGTTTCTCCTCCTCAGGGACATTAGGTACTCTTAGTATAATAATATACTTTTATAAAACTATTTAAATAAGATTATAATCAGATTTAAAGTGAAGTCAACAAAAACTCCCCCAGAGAAAGACAGTGCCGCGATTGCAGCAACGTCCCTCTTCTGGAGGAGCGGGGAAAGCAGATATTGTATTTGGATAAAATCAACCCGGATCTAGATGCTGTCGATAAACTCCGTCACCAGCTCCAGAGCAGCGCCCACAGCGGTGGCTTCAAGCTTATATTTACAGACCCGCAGATAGGAGCCGTCCTGTTCGAAGGTGTTCTTACTCGCTGCTAACGCCTGAAGATCATCGATGTATTCCTCCATGTAAGCCCCGGCATAGCCGCCGAGAATCACATCGCAATCGTACAACATCCGCAGGTTATTCACTGTAATGACCAGATAGCCCACATACTCCTGCCAGATGGCCTGCTGCTCCTTCTTGCCCTCTCCCAAGAGCCTGAAGAATTCCACAATACTGCCCCCGGTGCTGTCCGAGAGGAGTCTCGCGGAGCAGTAGGCATCGACGCAGCCCTTCTGCCCGCAGTAGCAGGTCCGGCCTCCAGGCAGAATTGTCATATGCCCGAACTCCCCGCTGCGGTAATTCTGGCCTGCATAGATCTGATTACCTACTATAATGGCACCGCCCACGCTATTGTTAAGGGACAGATAGACCACATTGTGTATGTCCTGCTCTCCCCACAGTTCAGTGAGTCCCGCCGCATTCGCATCATTGCTCAGGACGCAGGGATAAGGGATGTATTCGGCGAACCGCCGGACACTGCCTCCCTTGAAATCTATGATTGTAGCATAGCTCACTGTCTGCCGGTCCCCGGATAGAATTGCGGGCAGCGCAATGCCTACACCGAGAATCTGGCTGCGGTCCAGCTGACAAGTCTCTATGAAATCCTCCACCAGCTTGCCTACTCCCCGGAAGTAAGTCTCCTCGTTCGCAAATGGATAATGATTCCTGACATTCTTAATGATCCTGCCGCTCAAGTCAATGACGACAATTCCCACATGATTCAGGGTAACATCCAATCCGACAGCATAACCCGCCACCCTGTTGCAGGCCAACGACTTGGCCTTACGGCCTCCGGTGGATTCATACAGCCCGGTCTCCTCAATCAGCCCGCGTTCCTGCAACTCCTTGAGATTCTGTGTCACGGTGGGAAGACTTAGACCTAGCGCCTGCGCAATCTCCTGAATGGAAGTGGATTCACGGTGATACAGGTACCGGTAAATGGCGTTCCGGTTCATCTTTTTAACTTCCATACTATTCAAGCGATGTGTCGCCATTCGAATCCCCCTTACTTTTACAAATGTACTTTATAATTTTATACATATAATATGCAATCACACCCGTTATAGCAATCATTAGCCGCTTTAATTGTGAATAATTTCACTTATGTGGTTTTATTGTATCAAGAATTGGAAGTCCCGTCATTAATCTTTTGGGACGATGGCCTTAATTCGCCCCTCTTTTCGCAAGTATTCGTATGTTAACGCCGAGGGCTGCCGTGATTATTGCCAGGCCGGAACAAATAAACGCCATTCCGCCATTCCGGATCAGCCGCTGACGGGTCATCATATCGCTTCATCTCGATTCTTATTTATTCTTAATGCTATAATCCAAGTGGAAGCGGCTTTGCCGTCCTTTTAAAGGACGGTACCGTTTCAGCGAGAAATAGAAGGATAAGTTATCGTGTGCAACTATAAGTTCTATATTTTAAAAAAATGGATTAAGGAGAACGCTAACGCTATGAACCCAAACCCGGTACAGATCCTTACAGACCAAAATCGAAACCAGACACTCTCTCAAGAACTGCTAGTCATCTGGGAGAACGCTGTGCGGGCTACGCACCTGTTCCTCACCCTGCAGGATATTGAAGACCTGCGTCCCTTGGTTCTGCAAGGGATTGCAGAGATCCAGCATCTGATTACGCATACCCAACCGGAGGGGCATCCCCTCGGCTTCATCGGTGTTCAGGATGAGAAGATTGAGATGCTGTTCGTAGACCCGGCAGTCCGGGGAATGGGTATCGGCAAAAGCCTGGTGGACTATGCCATACACCACTTGAACGTGCATTCCGTCGATGTGAATGAAGACAATCCCCAGGCTACCGGATTCTATGAACATTTAGGCTTCCGGGTCTACGCCCGCTCCGAACAGGATGAGCAAGGCAAGCCTTGGCCCATCCTGCATATGCGGTTATAGCATGAACAGCCGGGATTCCCCCGCCGTCCAAATATTCAGCGCCTGTGTGCGGACTGCGGGATTCGCATAATTCCTGTACTCCCGCAGACGCTCTGACGTTTCCGGGCTCCAGCGCAGCGCGCTTCCCGCTGCTTCCAGCAAGGACAGTCCGAGATACGGAGCTTCATAAGACGGTTCTGCCCGCAACACATCCACAATCTCAAGCAGTGTCTCCGGTGTCCAGTATCCGGCGCTGTTCTCCAGGCTGACGGCAAGCCCGCGGTACAACTCGCTCAAGAGCTGCGGCTGACGGGTTACTCCCTGCGCCATCCGCTTCACATACCCGGACGCCTCCTCTAGGTTACTCCAATCGATCAATGCAATATATAAGGTCAAGACAAGCTCTTGTAACGTCTCATCGGCAGCCAGAATATCGGTTAGCTCCAGGTACAACGGGGTAAGCTGTGCCCTTGTACTATTGGGCAGACCGGTTAACTGCTTGATGAGCACCTGCAGACGCTGCCGGTGGGGCAGATCCCTGTCTGCCGCTGCATTCCATTCCTGCGTCACGGCGGTCCCCGCCAGCTTCCGGCAGATACCGGTTACCACTGCATTGACCTTACCGTCCCGGCTGGCCTCCATCAGGGTTATCAGCGCAGTCTCCCAGCAAGTGCTGTCCGCCAGGTCCGTAATGGCCTGAGCCGCAGCCGCCGCAACAACATCTTCATAACCGTTCGTCCACCTGTTCATGGACAGATAGGCCTGCCTGCGGGCGAATATATCCGGGTGATCGGCAATGGCGATAAGTAAGTCCAGATAGCGGGGTCTATAATTCGCCGGAAGCGCATCAGGCTGCTGGGACAACAAGCTCACTGCGATATCACACTCTGGAGAAGCCGCGATGGCGCGCAGCACCTCCCAGCTCCGTTCATCGTCCAGCAGCCCTCTGGCAGCATGCCCTACAGCAATCACCACATCCTTATGCACAGCAGGCTTCGTGAATTCATTCAACAGCAGCGAAAGACTGTCCTCACTTCTATACGCACCAAGCAGGCGGATGGCTTCCTTGCGGACGGTGATCTTCAGCTTCTCCCGGCTCAGCAGCGCCTTCAGAGCCTGAGACAGCTGCTGCGGACTGACCCGGCGGATGCACCTTGGGATGGAGTACATCGCTACACGGGCCCGGTCGCTATCCAGATGCTCCAGCAGCACAGGCAGGGATTTCTCCGGCTCCTCCAGCAGGGACAAGGCATGAAGCGCTGCCTCCGCTACCGCCACCTCTTTGTCCTGTACCAGCTCATACAGCAGCTTCGGGGTCCTGTCCGGCATACTCGCCATGATTCTAATCGCTCGCGAACGCTCAAATAGGCTGTACTTGGGACCGAAGGCGATTGTGCTTAACAGGGCACTATACGCCTCCTGCTGGCGCGGCAGCCAGCGGTAGAATCCGTCCGCAGCCGGAACAGGATACACCGTTTTGCCCGAGAGGAACTTGCCCTTGATCGCAGCCCCCGACAGATAAGGGTCCAGCCATTCCTGACGCTTCAGGTGCAGATGCAAGAATACCTCGTGGATGGTAATATACGATGGATCTGCATCCAGCAGCTCCTTCACCCGTTCATCCCGCGTCTGCAGCGGCTTCAGCCAGAGCCTGGTTGCCTGTATCGCAGTTGCCTCTGTTTTGGCTCGGGTGGCTTCCCGTAAGAGCTGCTGTAGCTTGACGATGCCATAGCCTCTTTTACCAAATGAAGTTGCCAGGCTCAGCACCAGGTTGTAATTCTCACGCTTCCCCGCCTGTGCGGCGTAGGAATAGATACTGTCAAAGATGATCTCTTCCACGCCCCGCGGCATATTCTTCGCAAGGGGCGGCAAAGAGAGCTGCCCGTCCTGCTTCGCCAGCTTCTGGAGCGTGTTCAGCGCGAACTTGAACAGCTCCCCGCCCGGCTCTGCCGACTGATGGCGCAGAATCGAGAAGGCCAATTGCTGCACAGAGTACCTAGTACCGTAGGAGGTGTCTCTGGCATCAATCACACTGTCCACCAGCACAGTAAGCGCAGGGACATGAGCAGCCTCGTACACAGACGCCGGACTCTCTGACAGCTCCTTGAACACCGCGCTCCGCACAGGGTCCTGATCATTACGGATGCGGCCTAAGGTCAGCAGTGTGGCATCCATTCCCTGCCTTGCAAGAACCGTGCTGCGGATTAGCTGCATCAGCGCCGTGGCGCGTTCGTCGGCATTCGATACCCGGGTGGCCTGCTCAAGCTGCTCACGGACCTGAAGAATGGAGCGGGCAGCAGTAATGCGCAGGGTACACTCCCGGTTTTCCTTGATCTCACGCAGGCCCAGCATGCGGGCAGCCTCCCGGTCACGCAGCTCATGCGGCAATACATATAGCAGCCCCTCCGGGAAAATCCACTCCCCGCGCTTCTCCTCCTCATACACAGCATCAAAAATCTCCTGGCGCTTAGATGGCGCAAGATGCTCCAGCAGCCGCGCCACATGGTGAGGCTGGTCCGCCAGCAGCTTGGCAAGCTGCGACCACTCGTCCATGGAGAGGAGCTTCGCCCGCTTGAGCACAGCTTCAGGCACACCGTAAGTCATAAGCTCACCACGCGTCTGCGTCCGCATCAGCAGCTCATACACCGCGCCTGGTCTCAGGCGCATCAGTGTGCCGAGATTCGCCTTAAGCGCAGGCGGCAGCATGTCTGCCGGTCCATGGTTCACCGCATAAGCCAGCACCAGGTCAGGCTTGCGATTGCATAGATGCTCCAGCGCGGAGGAGAACCGTGACCAGACCGTCCCCTTGGCCCTAAGCGGAGCTGCTTCCAGCTCTCTGGTGAAATACTCCGCGACCACCTCCAGGTGGCGGCTGGCCAGCTTTTTCCAATCCTTAATGGCGTACCCCAGCTCAGCAAGCCGCGCGCGGACGGTTGCCGCAGAGCAGGCCTGCAGCACAATCGCTGCCTCCTCCGGGCCCCACCGGGCCTGTACCACCGGCAATAACCGTTCCGCCAGCTCCTGGCGGTTCATCAGGGCTACCGTGCGCAGCAGCTTGCGGCGGCAGTCCTGTGAGAGCTGCGGAAGCTCGCGTTCAATCTCTTCGCCTGAGGCGACTTTGGGCAGCAGGCCCGCAGCCATATTCCGGATGCTTGCCATGGGGTGCTTCAGCCCCGCCAGAATCACAGAAGCATCCAGCGTGGCGATCGCCCCCATCAGGGCCAGACGCGCTTCATAAGCCCCGTCCTCCAGTAAGGAGGTAAGTAACTGTGAATATTCCGGGGACCCCAGGTGATCGCGGCCTAGTCCTGTGACTGCTTTGATTCTATCGGAATACCCCAGTGCATCCAGCTCCCCCAGTAAGCGCTCTTTAGTAAGTGGGCCTCGTCTCCTAATCATAAGTCCTCCTCCTGAATCTGTTCTCAGTTATTCCTTATTTTACAAAAAGCGAGCTTCCGCCCGCAACAAGTGGAAACGGCTTTGCCGTCCTTTTGAAGGACGGTAACGTTTCAGCGAGAAATATAAGGATAAGTTATTGAGTGAAGCGTATAAATTCTTATATTTCAAACAAAAGGGTAACCCCGAATCCGGTGCTTCCACCATCTTCAAGATTACCCTCTATACTGCTCACTCTATCAGTCTACTCTTTGTCTTGCTTCGCCTGGACGAACACATACGTGTTCTCGTCCGACAAGGCCGCTTCATACCGGAAGTCAAACCCGTTGAAGCCCTGAATCTCCTCGACGCTGGTAATCTGCTGCTCCGCCATGAACCGGACCATCTCACCCCTGGCCATCTTGACCAGCGTCGCCCGCTCCACCACCTTGCCGCCGATCTCCTGACCGAATACTACGCTAACCATCCGGACATGGGTGCCCAAGTACGGAGAGATGCATTTACTGTATTCCTTGGAGGCCAGATTCACAATCGTGTCAGTCTCTGCGAACAACTGGTCCGCTAATCTTCTGTTCCAGAACTCATAGAGGGTACTGAAGCCCGGCCCGCCGAGCTTGGCCTGCATCTCCAGCCTGTAAGGGACCACCCCGTCGAACGGCCGGACGATGCCATAGAACCCGGACAGTATCCGCAAATGCTGCTGCAGATAGTCCAGCTCCTCCGTCTGAAAAATCCCCGGCGCCATGTACTGGTACTGGATGCCCTCATAGGCGAAGATCGCCGGGGTCAGATTCCGGGTTAGATCCATCTCTTCAATCCGCTGCATATTCAGCGCAGCAATAGCGTCATTGCATTTCCACAGCGCCTTGGCCTCTGTGTAACTCAATTTACGAAGCAGGGCCAGGAGCATCTGTGACTCGTTTAAGAATTGCGGAGCCTGGCGGGATTCCAGGAAATCCGTGTCCGTCTTCATCTTTTTGGCAGGTGAAATGATGATTCTCATGATATGCTCTTTTCTACCCCTACGGGAAAATAAATGTACCTCTATAGTATCATATTATCTCCACGCCGGCCCCCGCCCGCTATCCCCCAATCACCCGAATCACCGTATCAAAAGCTTCCAGCTCCACAACCTGCGGACCATAGTCCGTCTCGATGGTGGTCTGCTGCGGCTGGCCGCTATTGTTAATCACAACCAGGCGCTTGCTCTGCGGATAATACGCACACTCGGTGTAGAGATTATCCGGAAGGTAACGGGTCTCCTCCAGTTCATTGCCGGCAAAGCGGATCAGATTCAGCAGCAGGCGCGTATTCTCCCAGCTGAAGGCAAAGGATGGCAGATAGATGCCCTTCCCTTTTCCGAAGCTATTCACAGTCAGGGCCAGCTTGCCCTCTGCTTCATGGATCACCGCAGCAGCCCCGTCCGTCAGATAGACCCCGTTCTTCGGCGTGAGACTGACGCCATCCGGCACCAGACCCTGCACCGGCTGAGCCTCATAAGCCCATTTGCCATGCGCTACCCTGGCGCCGGTGTCCTCATCCACCCCGAGAACATGCGCCAGCCGGAAGTAGTGATCATAGCCGTCCACGGCGGAAGGCTGATTCACTCCAATGAGCGCACCGCCCTTATATACCCACTCTGTCAAGGCATCCACCGCCTGGCTGTCCTTCCAGTGGTCCCCGCCGCTCCACGCTGAACCGGCGCTGCCTGCATTGATCACCACATCCACATCCTGCAAAGCCCCCTGGCGGACATCCCCGAAGTCGATGAAGCGCACCTCCACCGGCAAGCCGGACAAGGCCTCATTGATATGAATCAGGTCATGCATATACGTCTCATGGAAGTGGCCCGACAGGGTCCATGACCGCAGCTTGCCCCACGAGTGCAGAACAGCTACCTTAGTCTTGATGTGATAAGGCTGCCCCTGCCGGTGCAGTTCCTTGATCTCCCTGAATTCATCCGCAATCTTCTCCATGTACGCACAGAAATCCGGGTAAGGCTCAACCAGATGCAGATAGCCACCCAGGCCGATCCGGTCGACCGGCTCACGCAGGAGGGCGCGCCGGATGTTGATCCAGTATTGCTTCGCATCGAGTGTGGGATTGCCCCCTTCCATGAAGGTAGGTGCACCGCCCAGGCCAACCGGGAACAGATACGGATGCAGCCGGATCTCATGCGTCTCCACCTTCACCCCTGAGCAGAGCCTGGCTTCATAACCCGAGAACACGCATTTGATCATCCCGTCGAAGCCGAACTCCCCGAAGCGGTCATTGTAGGGCTCAGCGCCCACCCAGCTGTCATCGTAGAAGACATAGGCCAGCTTGCCGTGCTTATGGACAATGTCAATTAACTGCTTGCCGAACCCGATGACGAAATCGTTGATAAAAGCCATATAGTCGAGCTTACGCTGCTCCGCCGGAATATGGCTGACACGGTATTTGCCGCCGTTCACGAAATCCTCTGCAGTCAGCGAATAACCGTATTGCTCCGCAAACAGATCCAGGCCCCGCGCACTAACCGTGAAGTCGTAGGAGCCCCAGTCCGAGAACAGATGGCGGTTCTGCACGCTGCTGCCCCAGATCCAGGCAAAATTATAGAATAGAGAGGTGAACCGGACCACTGTCGTTGCCTGATGCTCCCGGCACCAGTCCTCCATCCAGTCCAGCAGGTACTGCCGGGTCCCCTTATACATCGGATCGATCTGCATCAGATGCTCTTTGTCCCAGTGATTCGTCGTGTGGTTGTACATGGAGATCTCTTCCCAGATCCGGTAGGCCATGAAGCTGACGGTATATTTATGCCAAGGCGTAATGCCGGTTAACACCACATTGCCGGACTCCCGGTCGTAATTCCACTGCTCCCCCGGCACCTCCTTCCCGGTTGTCCGGTCGTACACCTGCCAGTACTTGAATGCCTCAGGGGAATCATTCACCCTGAATTGCTCTGCGAAGAAATCCTCCAGCAGATAGATGGATATGTAATCCTGCACAGCCACCTTCGGACTCGTAATCAGGAAGGCCTGCTGCAGCTTGTCCGGGTTCCTCGCCGCCCAGCCGTTATGGTCGCGGATGATGCACAGGGTCGAATAGATGCCGTAACCGGCATTAATAATCTCTTCTGACAACTGCGTGCCGTCACTGTCACGAATGACATCGGCCCCCCAGCGTTCGGCAAGCTTCAGCGTCAGTGCTTCATAACCGGCTTCCCCCGGCAGGGTAAAAGCTCCTGTGGAGCCTATAGATAATTTCGGCAACGGGAATTCCTCCTATTTCAGCAGATCCGACAGGAACGCAAGCGCGAGGCCCTGGCCCCAGCCCTGAGTCCAGTCCTTGGGAATATGGCGGTACCCTTCACGGTCCTTCATGACGGCGGTCCCGCCCGATACGTTCAATACGCGTCCGTCTTCAGTGATGTTCTCCAGAATGCCCTTCAGGGCCTTTTGCACATATTTGGTATGCAGCGGATTGCCGTTATTCACCATGGCCGCAGCGATCCCGCAGGATGCCGACACCTCTTCATAGGACTCCTCATCGTCCAGCAGCGTACGCCACAGGCCGTCCTCCGTCTGTACCAGCTTCAACGCCGCCAGCTGATCCCGGAGCGAGCACTCCACATCCATACACTGCGGGTACAGGTACCACTCCTTAAGCAGCGGCTTCACCTGCGACATGGTATAGGCTCCCCAGGCGTTCGCCCGGCCCCAGTACAGCCCGGACATATGGTCCTGCTTCACATGGTTATAGCCGTGGAACCAGAGGCCGGTGCTGGGGTCCTGTAAATATTTGATGTGCCAGTAATACTGGTTAAGCGCGTCCTGGATCAGCTCCTGATCCTCCAGCTTGCTGCCCACACGCAGCAGGAAGAACGCAGCCATGAACAGCGTATCCGCCCAGGCCTGCTCCGGGAAGTCATTGGACACCGAGACCGTATGCTGCAACACCTGATCCCCGAACCGCAGCGCGCTCCCCCGGATATAGCCGATTTTACTCATGACAATATCCCAGTACTTCTGGTCCCCGGTCTCTTCGTACAAGGTGATCAGCATATGGCCCATCGCACAGGTGTTAACCGTCCAGTCGGGCAGCCCCAGCTCAATATATTCATCCACCCACTTCACCAGCTGGTTCAGATACTCCTGGTTCCCCGTGGTCTGGTAGGCTCTGGATACCCCATAATAGGCAACGCCGCAAGGCCACTCCCATGTTAAATCCATCGCCAGTGTCTTCCTTGCCACTTTATCGATTACACTTAAGATTTCTTCACGGTTATATTTAACTTGAAGCATGTGTATTCCCCTCTCCTGTTCCCTGCGTCTCTGAAGGCAGCTATTATTCGTCCAACCGCTTGGAAGCGCTTTACAGAATCTATTGTAAGCAGTAAAATGTTCTACATCTAAGCACATTCACATCAAAACTGCGCAATTTCGACCCTTTATTCTTCATTCCTATTCTAACGCAAGAAGGACAGGAGCTGCTGAAGATGCCCAGAAAAAAGAAACCCGTCATTGAGTACCGCCACTACAGCCTGCCGATCCGTTTCCCTGTCCTGCTGCTCAGCGGCGAACGCTGGAGGATCTCTGATATCAAGAGCGAGCACCTGCATTTCCACAACCACCTGGAGATCGGGATCTGCTATTCAGATAGCGGGATTATGGAGATTAAGGGCGAGAACGTGCCTTTTGCCGCCGGGGATGTGACCTTCCTGCCGCGGTATCTGCCCCATACGACGTACAGTTCACCGGGAGAGGCCAGTCTGTGGTCCTATCTGTTTTTCTCGCCGGAGGATCTGTTTCAGCATTCCTTCAAGAGCGCCTACGCTGGCTTCGAGCCGAATCTCTGGGCAGTGCAGGGCAGGAACTGTATTCTGAGCAGGGAAAAGCACCCCCTAGTCTATACGCTGGCTACCTCCATCGTCCTCGAATTGCAGCAGCAGAAGCCTTACTATCAGGAGAGTGCGTACGGCTTATTGCTGTCCCTGTACATTGAGCTGCTCCGCATTCATTCTACGAACGAAGCCTTGAGCGGCCAGGAGGCCGGGCATACGCTCCTCGGTGACTTCGCTATCGCCCCCGCGCTGGAGTATATCACCCGCAACTATATGGCGCCGATGACCATCGATGACCTGGCCGGGCTGTGCCACTTGAGCACCACCCATTTCCGCCGCAAATTCCATGATACGATGGGCACCGCCCCCCTGGATTTCCTGAGCAGCACCCGGATTGAGGAAGCCTGCAAGCAGCTTAAGAGCACCGAGGATTCAATTCTGGAGATCTCGGAGAAGGTCGGCTTCCACTCCATCTCCAGCTTCAACCGCTGCTTCTCCAAGCTGATGGGCGTCCCGCCCAAGGAATGGCGCAAGGGTGCGCAGTCGGAGGCGCAATCGGCGAAAGCGAGTATTCTGGAGTTCACGGGGTGGGTGTGAGTGCAGGTTATTTTCTTGCCAGTGCTACTCTTCCTATACTTTCTTTGGTCCAGGGAGGAGCCAGGGGGTGATCCATGATTTCATCGTGGGTCATCCAATGTACGGCTTCGACTTCATCAGGACTCCGGTTAGTGGCTGTACCACTGTCATATTCACATAGGAAGACCATATTGATGACATTGCGTCCGTCCTCTGTCACGAAGGAGGAGCTATACACAAAAGTAACCGCATCCTTGATCACGATGCCAACCTCCTCATCGCATTCGCGCTTCACCGTCCGTTCGAGGATTTCGAGCGAGTTGCCCTCAATATCCACTTTTCCCCCTACAAGAGCCAGAGTTCCTCCTGCATGCTCTTCTTTGGTACTCCGGGTAATCACAAGCCACTTATCTTCCTTACAGATTGCTGCTTCTACATTAACAATGAACATACCGCCATGCCCCTCTCCTGAAAATTCTGTTAAAGCCAATTATAGCAAATACCAGACCTCATATAGCAAATACAAGGCTTCCAATCGCCCGGGTAATCAGCAAGTGGACAAACGTATCTTAATTTATCGCTTTCTGGCGATTGTACGCAAACAGGTGGAAAAACAGCAACTAATTCTAGTGATTGTGCCAATTCCGCTGAATTGTGATTCAATAAGTAACATTTATCCAACTACTGTCCCTTCAGGACTCGTCCGCTCTACAGCAAGTGTATAAAATCCAACTGCTTCCGCGCAGCACCCCGCCCCTCCCAGCTCGAAATTTCCTATAATTGGCTACATGCCTAATGCCAAAATTCAATCGCCAAGTGGAAACGTATTTGCCGTCCTTTTAAAGGACGATACCGTTTCAGCGAGAAATAGAAGGATAGTTCATAGCGTAAAACATATAAATCCTTATATTGCAAAAAAGCGGATTCAGCTCAATGACTGAATCCGCTTTTTCTAGTTTACATAGTATAGTTTATACCGTTAATCAATCAACTCTGACTTCTGGAGCAGACGCTGGATCAGCACCGCCACTTCTGCGCGGGTGACGTTAGCCTGTGCCTCCAGCTTATTGCCACTGCGGCCGCTGATTAAGCCGGCGGATGCTGCGAGCGCCAGACTGTCCTTCGCCCAGGCGCCAACGCGGCCTGCATCTGTGAAGGCTGCAAGCACACCAGCGGTGTCCACTGTGCCGGTCTGTTCTGCGAGACCGGTCAGCTTCATCGCCTTAGCGATGATGTTCATGGCCTGCTCGCGTGTGATCCGGTCTCCGGGCCGGAAGCTTCCATCCTCGAAGCCGGTAATCAGCCCCGCCCCGGACGCTGTCCCAACTGCTGCTGCATACCAGCTATTCGCCGGAACATCTGCGAATTTCGCAGCTCCCTCTCCAAGCTTCAGGCCCAGACCGCGTACGATGATTGCTGCGAACTCTGCACGGGTGATGTCGGCGTTCGGGTTGAACGTGAATTCGTTCACCCCGTTAATGACCAGACGGGAGCCCATGTCATTCACAGCATTCTTCGCCCAATGCTTCTCCACATCCGCGAATGTCAGCGGATGCCAGACCACAGAATAGGTGCTGTTCGTCAGACTGTTGATCTCTGCGTAGTATTTACCATCCTTCTGGATGATTCTGGTCGGTACATGACGCACCGTTCCATCCGGATCGACAACGATACCAGTTGTAAGCCGGTTCGGGTTAACCCCCTGCGGAAGCGCTACTGTCCGCGATACATAAGCATTGAACCTGTTCAACTCTACTGTCGAGTTCCCGGAAGAAGCGGTAACTGTGAAATCCAGGACTGGCGCTGCAAGAGTCAGGCCGCCTCTGACTGCCGCAGCGGTAACCACCTGATTCATGGCAGCCGAAGCATCTCCAATGGTAATCCTCAGCGTAATATCCTCCAGCTTAACCCCGTTACCTAATCTTGCGGCCAATGCGCCGATGTTAATCTCGGATGCAGGCAACGTATAGCTTCCCTTGCTGGTCTGAAGCACCAGGGTGGCCGCCACATTCTCCATATTCTTGATCATCTGGCCGCTCAATTCGCCGACAATCACATTCGAATCCAGCATCATCGGGATAGTTACTACAGCGCCGTTCCCCTCGGCATCCAGCTTCGCCTGCAATCTGGCCGGATCTACCGCGATGGTCGTCGTTCTAAGGTTACCGGAGATCGTGGTCGTTGCTTTGCCCGCGTTCTCCTCCTTGCCGTTCACAAGGACAATCACATCGGTAACCGTACTGGCCGCATTCCCGGAAGGGGTCCCGCTGTTCGGGTTACTTCCGCTGCCCGGGCTGACCGGATCGGGAGTTGGCGTTACCGGAGTAGTCAGCGCAACTACTGCAATGACGCTGCCGTATTTTACCACCATGCCTTCCGCATCTACCTCAGCAATGCCAATCGTATCCCCATTGGCTGCCGGAATCAGCCCTTCACTGCCTACAAGCGTGTATCCGGTCAGAAGGTCTCCCACATTCGGCACGATGATGCTGCCAGAACCAAAGTTCTTATACAGCAGCTTATGTCCTTCAGCCGGTGCAGGGGTAACCTTGATTTGTGTATAGCCGTTACTCTCTGCACCACCCGGATCACTGGCACTCACACCCAAGTCCCCGGCAGGGATCAAGACATTCGTTGTAAAAGTCAGCGTAGTTGCCGGTCCCGCCGGAACCGATCCGCTGGCCGCCACCCGTACCTTCACCGTATGCTCGCCGCTCAGGTCCGGCAAGTTGGTTCCGTCATAACGTACAAAGGGTCCTTCATTCAAGGAGAATTCCATGCTAGTGTTCAGGCCCATAATCGTATTGTTCAGATCATCCGCTACCACTTCTGGAGCCGCTGGGATCACGGCATCTGAGTCATGCACGGTCACCTGAGCAATAGCAGAAGCAAAGTCCGTTGACGTAGCCTTCAACCGCACATAATACGTGCCCGGTGCAAGACCGGTAAGCGAAGTGTCTGTAACTTCTGTCCAAGCCTCAGTGTCCACAATCTGGTATTCCATCTGGACGGTCAGATTCTGCAGTGTTCCGTCATTGGCTCCGTTATAGGTCACATCCGTGACACTCACTCCGACTGGAGCGGCCTGACGCGCGGGAACACTCAACATTTGCGCATCACTATCGGTGGTAGTCACCCCGTCGCCCGTCTTCACGATAATCAGGGTGGTTCCCAGCCAGCTGCTGTCTAGCAGTAGCGTTCCATCTGTGGCGGCCGTTACAGCCGTACCATTTAAGGTGTATACCCCTTCTGGAATCAGACCTGTCAATCGCTCAGCGGTGTAATCAATCACCGCCGCAGGCGTCACTTCCGCCTCAGATGCAAAGGAGGTCACTGTCACTTCCACCGCAGCTGAGCTGAACGCCGTTGCTGTCGCCTTCGTGCGGACTTCATAGACGCCTGGTGCAAGGCCTGTGACGGTGGTGCCTGTAACATCTGTCCATGCGCCTGCTGTACCTTTTCTGTATTCCATGGCTGTTGTCACATTCGTGAGCGTGCCATCCTTCGCTTGAATCGCCGTTTCGTCTGTTGAAGCTACATCCGCAGGTGCTGCCGGACGGGCAGGAATAGTCAAGCTCTGCGCCGCACTATCTATGGTTGTGGATGCATTCCCCTGCTTCACTAGGCTCAGGGGGCTGCCCATCCAGCCGTTATCCAGTGCCAGCTTGCCGTCTGCATCTGCTGTTACGGTCAACGAACCATTCAGTGTATACGTACCGTTCGCAGTCAGACCGCTCAGCTGCTCAGCCTCGTAGTCAATGACCGCTGTTGGAGTGGCTTCCAGTGTGGGTACGTAGGCATTCACCGTTACAACTTGTGCTTCCGAGGCAAAAGCTGTCACCGTACCCTTCGTACGGATAGAGTACGTATCCGGGACCAACCCGCTTACGCTAGTGCCTGTGACATCTGTCCATGCGCCTGCTGAACCTTTTTTATACTCCATGGCTGTAGTCACATTCGTGAGCGTACCGTTCTTCGCGTTAATCGCCTTCTCATCCGTTGCCGCAACTCCGGCAGGCGCTGCCGGACGGGCAGGAATAGTCAAGTTCTGCGCCACACTATCTATGGTTGTCGATGCATTCCCCTGCTTCACTAGGCTCAGGGAGCTGCCCAGCCAAGAGCTATCCAGCGCCAGCTTGCCGTCTGCATCTGCTGTTACGGTCAACGAACCATTCAGTGTATACGTACCGTTCGCAGTCAGACCGCTCAGCTGCTCAGCTTCGTAGTCAATGACCGCTGTTGGAGTGGCTTCCGGTATCGCTACATACGCTACCACATTCACGATGTGTGCTACCGAGGCAAAAGCCTTCAAAGTCGCCTTGGTCTGGACGTAGTACGTACCCGGAGCCAGCCCCGTCACTGTTGTTCCCGTCACATCCGTCCACACGCCTGCGGCACCTTGCTTGTACTCCATGGCCGGAGTCACATTCGTAAGCGTACCGTTCTTCGCGTTAATCGCCGTCTCATCCGTTGCCGTAACTCCAGCAGGTGCTGCCGGACGAACAGGAATGCTCACGGTCTGCGCCGCACTGTCAATGGTCGTGGACGCATTTCCCTGCTTCACAAGGCTCAGAGTGGTTCCCAGCCAAGAGCTATCCAGTGCCAGCTTGCCCGCCGCATCCGCGTATATCGATAACGTGCCATTCACCGTATAGAGACCATTCGCCAGCAGACCGCTTAGCTGCTCGGCTTCATAGTCAATCACCGCTGCCGGGATTGTCTCTACCATTGGCACATACGCATTCACCGTAACACTATACGCTTCCGAGGCAAAAGACGACGCCGTCCATTTCACACGGACCTCGTACGTACCCGGAGCAAGCCCCGTCACCGTTGTACCGGTCACATCAGTCCATACTCCCCCGGTACTTAGCTTGTACTCCATCGCTGAATTTACATTCTCAAGTGTACCGTTGTTCACCTCTATTCCCATTTCATCCGTTGCCGTCACACCTGTTGGTGTCGCCGGACGGGATGGAATGCTCAGCATCTGCGCCGCACTATCTACCGTTGTCGAAGCATTCCCCTGCTTCACAATACTCAGGGACTCTCCCAGCCAGCTCTGCTCCAGCACCAGCGTGCCAGCCGCACTCGCCGTTACCGCCGTACCGTTCACGGTATACGTGCCATTCGCCGTCAGACCGCTCAGTTGCTCGGTTCCATAATCGATCACCGCTTCCGGGGTTGGCTCTGCTAATGGCACATAAGCATTCACCGTTACACTATGCGCTTCCGATACAAAAGACGCCGCCGTCAACTTCACACGGACCTCGTACGTCCCCGGAGCCAGTCCCGTCACTGCTGTACCGGTCACATCTGTCCATACTCCCCCGGTACTTAGCTTGTACTCCATCGCTGAAGTTACATTCTCAAGCTTACCGTTGTTCGCCTCTATCGCCAGTTCATCCGTTGCCGTCACACCTGTAGGTGCCGCTGGACGGGAGGGAATGCTCAGCATTTGCGCTGCACTATCTACGGTTGTCGAAGCATTCCCCTGCTTCACAATACTCAGGGACTCTCCCAGCCAGCTTTGCTCCAGCGCAAGCGTACCAGCTGCGCTCGCCGTTACCGCTGTACCGTTCACGGTATACGTACCATTCGCCGTCAGACCGCTCAGCTGCTCGGCTTCATAATCGATCACCGCTGCCGGAGTCGGCTCCAGCGCTGGCTTGAACAGCGATACAGTTGCCGTCTGCGGCGAACCGCTAACCGTGTATCCGCTTGGCGAATTCACAGCCACGGACACATCGCCCTCGCCGGTGACTGAAGTAAGCGCTAGGCTCCAAGCGGTTCCCGACCCGCTTAAGGACCCTTTTACCGCAGAGCCTGTAACATCTGTAATCGTGATATCATCTGCCGTCAGTCCGGCAATCGCAGCATCGAAGGTCAGATCAATCTTCGTTGAAGTTGTGGTTCCTGGCACACCGTCCGCTACAGCCGATTGCAGCACAACCGGAGTTAAGGCCTCCCTGTTAAACAGCTTGCCGGTTACTCTGAAATGACTGGCGTCTGTATTATCTGTTGTGATGAAAACGATCTTGTCGCCGAAGGCCGGATATACGGCAAACTTCGGATAATATTCCACATTGAACATCCAGGTGTCTTCATTGTATCCCTGGAATACAGCAGGTGCGGAATCCACCGGCTGATCCGTTGTATACAGCAGGGTCCCGTCATTGTCATAGTAATTCAAGTAAGCGTACTGGGTTCCAGACCATTCTGTACCGTAATTGTAGGCATCATCGATGGCTTTATTGGACAAAGGGTCCGTACTAACCGTTACGAATCCCGGCATCGCGCCTTTCTTGTAGACTGCGGCAGCTGCCTCGCCCAGCGAACCATTTACGTTGAATCCGCCTTGGCTTACACCCGCATTGTCATATAAGGAGACACTGGTGATTCCGGTTTGCCAGCTGTATTGACTGAACATGAAATTCCCGTTGCTCAGCGTAGACAGATACAGCTGTTTCTCATTCGTTCTCGCCCCAATATTAATGGTGGTTATGGAGGTTCCGTTGTTATTGAATAACTGCAGATAGATATTATCATTCGAGGGTCCTGAATTATACGCAGCCATATACACGCCATCACCAGCGGCTACGTAGGACATGCTCGCATTAGCATCTACCAGCAGGGTTTCGCTTGACACTGGTACGCCCGCAGCAGTGAAGACACGGGTAACCGTGCTTTTATTATCATTTCGTTGCCAGGAAAAAGCGATATCGCCGTTAGACAGCTCCGCCGCAGAGATAAAGCGCGTGAGCTGCGGCAGACTGGCCGCACTGAAGGTGTTCAGCCGGGTCTGGCCGGTCACCTTCTGGCCGTTCTTATCCAGCACCATGAAATAGGCATTCGGCGTACTCTCAGTAACTGTGCCCAGTTGCAGGTTGTATTCGCTGGAGTCGCTTTTACTGTACATAATCAGCAGATTGCCGTTATTGAGCGCAAGCATGCTCACATACGTCATTTTGTAATAGGTGTCCATCAGGCTGCCCAGGTTAACGTCCGTTATAAGCGTTCCTGTGCTGTTAAAGACCCTTAAGAAATTAGAGGCTGTGTAAGAATTCCCCTGATAGACGAATGAATTCAGCAGAACCGCCGTACTTCCATCCTGTAGACCCTTCGCATCTGCCAGATTCTTGCCCGCCGAATACGTAACCGGAGGCTCAATTACAAAATCAGCCGCTTCATTAAATGACGGTACCGCCGCATAAGCACGGAGTGACATCATGGGCAGCAGTCCGATCACCAATACCACAGCCAGCCCGATTTTGCCCATTTTCTTAAACATCGCTTTCCTCCTTGTCGAATGAACATTTCCATAATATTGATAACGCTTCCGTAAACCTCTGAACATGCTGCACACACTCTGCACATGCCCGGCATTAGCAAGCATTAGTTTTCCATAATGGTTTATCGACATTTTTCGCGCTAAAGTTAACAAATTCGACAAATAAATATCAGTCATATCGTCAATAAGTGCGCTTTAAGTCCTTGTATAATTTAAAAAGACGAAAATGCGCGCAAAAAAGCCCGCTCTGTCGATTGGACAGAACGGGCTGAAAAATATCCTCTACATTTCTTCCACATACCGCTTGGCTTCGCCAAGGGGCATATCCGTATGCTGACGGACGAGCTTGATGGCAAGAATGAGCTTGCCGTCCTTTTTTAACTGCCGGACATGCTCCTGGACCTCTTCGGGCAAGACCCTCAGCGTAGTGCTTGCTGCCTCCCGGCGCTTCAGTTCCGCAGCTACCCGCTGCTCCATATCCGGTGTCAACGTCTCGTCTACGGTCGCAGCAGGCACCGGCCAGCGCTCTGGCTTACTCCCCCGGATCACTGCAAGCAAGGTGCCTACAATCGAGTAGAGCACCAGATACTGAGCGCACCGGTACAGGTATAACCATACTGTACTTAGCGTAACCATCTCCCCGCCTGGCTTCAGAATGGAGAGGTTCTCCGAAATGACGTACTGGCCTGGCGCATAATTATTGACATCCTGGTCCAGCTGCAATTGACCTATAGGAGAGATGATCCATTCCAGCGGCTTGTTGGTTATGGGGTTCCCGGCCGTGTCGATCATCATGCCCAAGAACGAGAAGAGGGCGACGGCAAAGACCAAATAAGTGGACCAATTCAACCTTTTGACTAACACCACCATAATGAACACAACCAGCAAAGTCAGACTTCTTATGTAATCGTTATGTAGGAATAATTGAAAAACTACCGGCAGCCCCCATCCGAACAGCAGCACCATCACAGCCGCAAACCCAAAGAAAAACAATAAAATCTTAACGTTCTTCTTCACTTCCTGCATTCTCCTTTCCTGCCTCCTATCCTATATTTACCCAGAATGAAGTATTTTGAGGTTATTCTGTTTATAGTACAATTATAGCTGTCAGCCAACACGTTATAATATGCAGCCTATTATCAACCCAGGTGAAGGAGGATTTACTTACTATGAATGAATTATTAAATATGAAGGAATTGTTCACGCAGATCATCAAGCAGGACGTCAAACCTTTTTTCTCCGAACGGGGTTATCGCACAAAGGATCTGAATTTCTACAAAACAGAAGGCCAACTCAGCTATAAAATCAATATCCAGAAATTCAAGTACAATACACACAAGGAACTCAGCTTCTATGTGAATTACAGCCTTAATTCCGAAGAGCTTGCGCAATATAGGCCTGCTTCGTCTCTGGGCTTGCCTCACTTCTATGTCCGGATCAGGAACATCGTCCCCGCCGCCCCGGAACGCTACTTCCTGACTCCGGAGGTAGATGTGGACAAGTTCACGGCAGACCTGCTGCTCCACTTGGATCAGGGGCTCCAATTCATGTATACCCTAACCGATGCCAGGGCCATTATTGAATACTATATGCCGAAGATAGCACTGCATTTAAGTGAGGAGACCTTCGGGTTCCTGCTGGATACAGGGGATACAGAGACTGCGGAGCAATATCTGAAGCAGCTCCAAGCGAAATACGGCGCCGAGAAGCGCTGGGCGATCTTGGAGAAGAAGTATGCAGCGGTCTGGGAGAAATACGGGAGCTCTTCCTAGCGCACCCGGTCCAATTGTAGTCGCTTTTTCGATTACATTTCGCCTACCCAGCGCACCCGGTCCAATTGTGGTCGCTTTTCCGACTACATTTCGCCTACCCAGCGCACACGGTCCAATTGTAGTCGCTTTTCCGACTACATTTCGCCTACCCAGCGCACATGGTCCAAATGTAGTCGCTTTTCCGACTACATTTCGCCTACCCAGCGCACACGGTGCAATTGTAGTCGCTTTTCCGACTACATTTCGCCTACCCAGCGCACACGGTCCAAATGTAGTCGCTTTTCCAACTACATTTCGCCTACCCAGCGCACACGGTCCAATTGTAGTCGCTTTTCCGACTACACTTCGCGTACCCAGCGCACACGGTCCAATTGTGGTCGGTTTTTCGACTACATTTCGCCTACCCAGCGCACCCGGTCCAAATGTAGTCGCTTTTCCGACTACACTTCGCGTACCCAGCGCACACGGTCCAATTGTAGTCGGTTTTCTGTGAAATTACATTTGGTACAACCTGCGATAAACTCTCGCTACTCATTTTCATGCTGGCGTTGTGCCTTGAAAGGCAGGTTTGTTGGCATTGGGCCGTGCGCACTCGTACCAGCCCTACACAAAAAGGGCTTCCCGCTCTCGTAAGGAGACATCGGGATAGCCCTTTTTCAATATACATGTGTACAGGTTAGGATAAGTTCTCCGTCAACAGCGTGAAGCCTTCAATCACCGCATCCTCATCAATCTCAATCATGATGCAGCGCTTGCCCTGGTAATTCACCTGCCGCACATATCTCAGGTCCTGCGGGCTGATCGTGATGGATGCAACCTTCGTATCGATCTTGATCGACTTGGAGGTGAACTTCGGGATGACGCTGCTGGCCTTCAGCTCATAGTGCTTATTATCCACGATGGTCTCAAACGCGCGCTCCACCTTCTCCGCCGTCACATCCTCCACGCCGCTGGCCTTCAGCACACGCTCCACATCGCGGTAATCAAGTCTCGGCGGCTCTTCCTCTTCCGCGTTGTCCTCAATCACTTGATGAATCTCCTCGTACACCTGAGCAATGGTCGCCACATCGATCTGCTCGCCCGCCACTTCCTTCACAATGTCCTCAAAAATAGACCGTTCCTCCAGCGCCGTCACCGACCGCTCCGCATTCAGCACCTGCTCGATGAACTGCGGGTTCGGATTATTCGCGCTTCCCGTGCAGTACAGCACCCGGTTGATATCCGAATAGTTGTCGGTCACACTCGGGTAGAAGAAGCCCTGCTCCGGCGTGCTCAGCTTGATGATGGGATCCACCATGATATTGTATTTGAACTCCCGCTCCACATAATCGAACAAAAGCGTCTTACGCTGCTGCTCCGTGGAATTCACGCTGCACAGAATGAACGGATGCGCGAATACCTCGTCCTTCCCGGTCTCCTCGGCCTCATCATTACGCGCCTTGGTCGGCCGGAAGTATTGTCCCCGTACGAAGGTGATGACCGCATCCTTCTCATACTTGGCATCCACCAGCATTTTGTCCACCAGCATAAGCATCAGGTCCTGCCATTCCTCCGGGTCACCGGTTATCAGCCCCTGGTGCAGCATCACCTGCGACGGCTCCTCTGCTTCCTCCAGGAACTTCAGCTCGAACAGCTTCTGGTCCAGCTCGCCCGTCAGCAGCTTCCGGAAGTTACTCATATACAGCTCCTGCTTCTCGCGTTCCAGCATGGCGAACGGCTGGCGTTCGAAGTGGTAGATTTCATTCGTTTCTTTCATAATATAGACATTCAGAATATCGTACAGATTCAGCTGATCATGGTCCATCTTGAACTGCTTGCGTATATGTGCGGCTTCTTTCTTGATCATGGTATGTGACACAGCTCCTATGAAATGAATTGGTTGTATCAGTATAAACGATAGGCATTAACCTTCGCTAGTTCAGTATTCCATCCAGTGATCGTAGTTATATGGCTGTAACCATATCCAAATACCGCCGCAGCCCCGCCTCAGTGCCAGGGTCCCTTAGCCAGGCCCCCAAGCTCCAAGTCATATAACGCAGGCCGAGATACCATGAAGCAGCTCTATAGCTCTGCCCGAACGTATCCGCAGGAAGCTCCCATCCCAGCGAAGCCAGCACTTCACGGTATTCTCCAGCTTGAGACCGGTCAAACCGCATAGGGATGTCGAGGAACAGGGAACCGTACCGCGCTTCTTCCCAGTCAATGAACATAACGTCATCATTATTGTGTACCAGTACATTTCCGGGATTCAGATCATTATGTATAAGCGTGTGAGTGGTCTCATCCTTCCAGACGGCTTCGAGCTCGTCCACGATTTTCCCCGATACGGCATCGATTTCAGAAATATACGTCCCGAAGGTCTCCACGAACCGTTCATTGTGCTTGGCCTCTTCCCATGCGGGTCGCCATACTCCATGAATTATAGTCTCTATGTATGTACGGCTAACCCTAGGGAGCCAGGATAACTCCTCCTGCAATCCGCGATTACGGTTATGAATATAAGCCAGCGCCTGCATTTCCTTGTGCTGAAGCATCCCAATATCCAGATTCTGATAATTCGTCTTATAATCTACGTCCTGAATACATAGGAGCACCCGATGGTCCGAATCCAGATTACCCGCTCTATTAAAAGGGACATTAGCCCCCTGATCCAATAACCGGTTCATTACCCGGCGTTCAATTCCATTCGCCATTTTGGTAATCACAGAGCTGTACTCTTGTCTGCCTTCAATCTCCACGAGAATCCTGTGCCGGAATAAATCCACCGCCTGATAGCCCGAATGCAATTGGGTGCTCTCGACATCAAGGACCTTTGCCTTATCAGACAGGAATTTCCGCACAGTCTCCTCAATTAAATCCATCCCCCCGCCAATCTCAAATCTCATGATTTCCCTCCGTCTCTCCCCGCTTGATCGCATACATCCGCTTGTCGGCTTGGCGCAAAAGAGCATCCGGAGCCGTTCCGTCCTGCGGATACAAGCTGATGCCGATGCTCATATCGATCTTCAGCTCTTCGCCTTCATAATCCAGCGTGGCCTGTGCAGCCGCCGCCAGCAGCCGGTGCTCCAGCTCTGCGGCGGTCAGCCCGTCCCCGCCCACGGGGCAGAACAGCACGAATTCGTCTCCGCCGAAGCGGGCCGCCAGCCCGTCCGGCTGAACCAGCTGATGGATCATGCCCGCCACCTTGCATAACATCTGGTCCCCGGCCTCATGACCCCAGCGGTCGTTCACCTGCTTGAACCGGTCAAGATCAAGTAGGAGGATGGCTACTTCCCCGCCGCTGCGCTCTGCTTCTGCAAGAGTCTCCTCCAGCTTATCATAGAATTGCCTGCGGTTCGGCAGCCCTGTGAGCGGATCATGGTAGGCCATGAAGGCAATCTGCCGCACATGCTCATTGCGCAGCCGGATGTCCCGGATGAGCAGCACCGCATGGATCTCATGATCCACGGTCACGTAATCTCCGTTAATCATCACCTCGACCGGACTCTCCCCGTTATGCAGAACCATTTCCAGCTCACTGATATCGTCCTGTACCTTAAGCTTCGCCACGATCTCTGCACCGCCCAGATCGGTAAGATTAGCCTTCCCCAGGGTCAGACGGCCAAACATCTTACCGGCACTCGGATTCGCTTCCTTAATGCTGCCTGACAACGAGACGAGCAGCGCAGCCTGTGAATTGATCTGGAACATCTTCTTGTAGCGCTGTCCCGCATGATTAAGGAACTCATACCGCTGCATGGACAGCCGAAGAACGAAGCACCAGATCAGTCCTCCGTAGATATACGTATAAGGCGGCAGCACTTCATTGAAGCGGAAATAGCCGAACACCGCTACCCAGAGGAATGTCACCCAGGAGCCATACTCCAGCAGCTTGAAGATACCGCCATGCTCCTGATAATCAGGATCGGCGGCACTCCACTTGCGCGCACTTCGCAGCATGACGATGGGAATGAAGCTAAGCAGCAGACTTGCCGTTAAGGTCCCGTAGTAGGCTGCATTGGCTATCGGCCATTTCCAGACCCCGGATACCATGAACAGCTGGACGGAGGTATAGGAACGTTGACCAATGAGTCCCGCCGGGATCGCCAGCGTTAGGATATGGAACAGATAGGGGTACCATGGCCGGGACATCCGCTTATGTAAGCCGATTAACCGGGCAATCAGATGGAACCCCAACCCTGGAATAAGGATACCGACATTGGCGAACCAGACCGCAGCCAGCAGCGGACTATATTCCATGGGGAGCATATACCGGAAGTACTCCTCCAGGAACATCAGGAAATAGCACAGAATTGTAGCGCTTACCAGACGATGTTCGATCTGCCGCGGGTTGCGCAGCAGCACATCCATTCCCATGTATAAAAAGAAGAGCATCGGCAGCCAATAAAATACGACAGGTATCCATACATGGGTCGGGCTCATTTCTCTTCTCCTTTACAGTCTGTCACGGACATAGTTAATCTTAATTTTAATATATTACCGGGCGGAGACGCCGTCAATGAACAAGTTCTGTGGTATGGCTTAAGGCGGCGTATTGGCTGCGGAACAGCAGATCATAGGCTTCATTCCGGCCACGCAGGTTAGCATGGGTATCGCAGGCTGCCACCTTCCCGGCTTGCAGAACCAGCACCTTGTCACAGTCTTGAATTGTAGAAAGACGGTGCGCAATCGAGATCATGGTAGTTCCGGCAGACAGACGCTTCAGCTCATTCCTAATGCCGCTCTCATTCTCAGGGTCCAGGGCGCTTGTACTTTCATCGAAAATAATAATGTCCCGCTTCTGCAGCAGCGCCCGCGCAATCGACAGCCGCTGCTTCTGGCCCCCGGAGAGCTTCACCCCCTTCTCCCCGATAACCGTATCCAGCCCCTCCTCCAAGGATGCAATATAGTCATAGATATTGGCGCTGCGGCAGCAGGCAATCAGCTCTGTTTCCGTTGCCCCGTCCCCCGCCAGCAGCAGGTTCTCCCGGATCGTCATATTGAACAGAACAGGCTCCTGCACCACAATGCTTACCTTGGCCGCCGCACTCCCGCTGTTCACCGCATGCAGATCCGTGCCTCCGATGCGGACGCTCCCGCCCTGAGGCTTCATCTGTCCGGTCAACAGTCTGGCAAGAGTAGACTTGCCGCTGCCGCTCTGCCCTACGATGGCTAGATGTTCCCCCTTCCCCACCGAGAACGAAATCCCGTCCAGTGCGAAGGCCTTCGTCCCCTCATAGCGGAACTGCAAATTCTGAACCTCAATCTCCTGTCCACTAAAGTGCTTGTAAGGCCGCTGGTCAGCTTCTGCCTGCAAGAGTCCGATTACTTTACTGATATTCACAGAATCATTCTTGTAACTCATCAGGCCATTGCTGATCGTCTCGATGAACCCGAAGAACTGCCCGTAGAAGCTGATGAACACCAGCAGGACTCCGACCTCCGAGTAGCCCTTAATCACGAAGAGTCCGCCAATGAAATAGATGAACAGCTGGGTAATGAAGTTCTTGGTGAAATACGAATACGTAACGCCCAGATGCTGATAGAGCTGGCTGCGGAACCACACCGGACGAATAGCCGCATAATGCCCGTTCAATTCCTCTAGCTGGGCCTCCTCCAGGTTATTGGTCTTCATATCTTTCCAGTTCTGCAGACTCGCATGTAAAAAGGATTCGTACCCGTTCTGCAGCCTCCATAGCTCCTCCCCCGCCTTCCTCGTCTTCTCGCCCAGGAGATTCACGGTCAGCAGGGAGACCGGAACGAAGACGAAGCTGAGGAGGGCGATCCGCCAGTCATAGCTTACAAGAATCGCAGCCAGCGCAGCAGCATACAGGACAGCGTATGTGAAATCTAACAGATGTACCGTGAAGAACCGCCCGGCTGCGGCTGAATCCTGCTCGATCCGGCTTTTCAGATCACCAATGCTGTACCCGCTATACTCCTCATAATCCAGGCTGTTCACTCTATTCAGCAGTTTGCGCTTAAGCCTGAGGTCATACTTCAGAAGCAGCTGGTTGGAGTAGCGCTTGCTGACCGCAATCCCGGCCGTCGTAAGCACGAATACTCCCAGATAACCCGCGATAACCGGCCATAGCCCACTTAGGTGCTTCTCCACCAGCACGCGGTTGACGAGCAGAGAGTACAGGAATAACGGAAGCAGTCCGCAGACCAGATTCCACAGCTTGAACAGCACGAGCGCCAGCAGCGGCTTACGGACACCTTCAATTCCCTGAGTCAGCGCTTTATAGGCGGCCCATCTTGTCATAGTCATACCGCTTCGCCTCCTGCACGCTGTTCGCTGAATAGATCTATGTACGTTTTGTTGCTTCTGATCAATACATCGTGAGTATCGTAGCCTGTGACCCGGCCATCCTCCAGCACTGCAATCCGGTCACAGCCTCTAAGCGTGGACAGCCGATGGGCGATGATGATCAGCGTCCGGTCTTGCGCAAGCTCACCGGTCATCTGCCGGATCAGCGCCTCATTCTTGCTGTCGAGGGACGAAGTCGCTTCATCGAAGACCAGAATTTTCGGATTCTTGACCAGGATTCGTGCAATAGCCAGACGCTGCTTTTGGCCGCCCGATAATTCCTGCCCGGAAATCCCCAGCACTGTGTCCAGCCCCTCCGGGAGATTCTGGACCAGCTCATCCAGCGCAGCTCTCTTAAATGCTTCGAGTAACAGGCTGTCCTGATCACGGTTATTCGTAAAAGAGAGATTATACCGCAGTGTGTTATCGTACAGAACCGTCTCCTGATGAACCACGCCCACCTGACTCCGCAAGCTGTGCAGGTTATATTCGTTCACGTTGCGGCCATCGATCAGCAGCTCGCCGCCGTCAACGGGATAGAGGCTACAGAGCAGGCTTCCGAGCGTTGTTTTCCCGGCTCCGCTCCTTCCGGCAATGCCCACGGTGCTTCCTCCCTCGACACGGAGATTGAACCCGTCCAGTACCGGCCTCTCCTCCGTATATCCGAAGCTGACATTACGAAATTCAATTGTCCCCTCCTTAATCAGTGTGGGCAGACGGGCTTCCCTGTAGTCCTCTTCCTCTTCATTCAGAAGCTCCGCAACACGCTGCAGGGATACATTCTGGCCCCAGGTATCGGTAATCTTGCTATTGATCGAGCTGAAGTAGGTCACCGCCATATTGAAATAGCTGGCGGCAGCCACAAAAACACCAAGCTGCATCTGCCCCTTCACAATGAGCCGGGCGCAGATGATAAACAGCAGCAGCTGTGCGGCAAGTGTGATGAATGCATTCACCCGCTCGGTGGATACCTCAATTCTTCCATTATCCACATTCTTGTGATGGATAGAGACTGTCCGCCTGAGAAAGGTACGGGTTACCAGCCCCCCGGCATTCAGCAGCTTGATCTCCCGCATATTGGCCACAATTTCAAATAAGTACGAGGACAGCCTGCCCTGCTCTGCCGCCAGATCCCGGTTGACCCGGAGCGCTCTTCGCTTGAAATATCTGGAGGCCATGAACACCACAGGAACCAGCACAACCGTGAACACGCCCAGCAGGACATGATAATAGAACATGAAGCCCACGGCGAACACAATATGCAGCAGATTGGAATACCCCCACAGTCCGCTCCAGAAGAGGAGATTCATAATGTCCTTGGCATCGCGGTTCATCCGGCTGATCAGGTCGCCGCTGTACATCCCGGAGAGATCCTTCCCCTTCTGATGCAGAATCTTGCGGAATAGCGCCCGCCGGATATCGAACACGAATCCCGTCATTATCTGAGAAGAGATCAAATTATTAAGCGTTGCCACAATGAACTGATTGAACAGGAGAATGCCGGCATAGATCAGGCACAGCTTCAGGAAGGCCTTCAGATCCTGGTCATAAAAAGCGATATTAATCAGCCGTCCGCCCAGGAACGGATATATCAGATTCACCAGGGTCATTACCGTAGTTACCAGGAAACCGCATACAAATACCAGCTTGTGCATCCGTATGAACGTCATCACCCATCGTCTTGCAGTCACTGCTCCACCACCTTCCATATATTCACAGAGAGTATTGTAGCACGGATGTTCGTATATAGGGAGTGACCAACCTCTCCATTCATTCAATTATGGAAAGTTAACTTTACATTCAGATCGTCATGCTATACACTCTCTATGTAAAGTTAACTTTCCATGAAGAGAGTGATTCCATGAACAACCGTTTGGAAGAATTACGCAAGCAGCGCGGAATCAGGCAGGAGGAATTAGCAGCGGCGCTTGAGGTGTCCAGGCAGACGATTGGTTCACTGGAGAACGGCCGCTATAATCCGTCCATCCTGCTGGCGTTCAAGATTGCCCGTTATTTCGGGCTGAGCATTGAGGAGATTTTTATTTATGAGGAGGAAGAGAATTGATGAAGAAATCCGTCTCGGCTTATCTTCTGGTTATTGCAGGTGTAGTCCTGCTGGCAGGCAGTCTGTACTTCATTAGAACAGTTCAAGAGCCGGAGGGGGTGCTGCGGACACTGCCCTTTATCTGTATCGGACTGGGTTCTGGCCTGTTCGGCAGCGGGATGGGGGAACTCATCGAACGGCGCGCATTGAAGAATAGCCCCGCCATCGCCAAGCAGATGGAGATCAACAACAACGATGAACGCAATATCGCCATTGCAACCCGGGCGAAGGCGAAGGCCTATGATATGATGGTTTTTGTATTCGGGGCTTTAATGCTCGCCTTTGCCTTGATGGAGGCTGATCTCACCGTGGTGCTGTTACTGGTATTCGCCTACCTTTTCACGATTGGATACGGCATCTATTACCGGTTCAAGTATGATCGGGAGATGTAATTGGCAGCGGTTCCGTCTGCCGCTAGTCCGCTCAAGCCAGTAACGCCTGGGCCACCTGATCCAGAATGCAGTTGATGCCTGTAGGTCCATAACAGCCGATCCAGGTAGCAGCATCTACCGGGTATATAAGCTGCCGCTTGTCTGCACCTAGCATGCCCCTCACACTGTGCTCTGTCATCGATATTCCCTCCTGCATCCTCTCATTACTAAGCAAAAAGTAGTAGTTGGCATGCACGGCCGGCAGCCTGTCGACGGAAATATGGTAAGCCGTGTCGGAGGCGGGTTCCGCCACAAATCGCGGAGCAGGCAGACCAAGGTCGCGGTACAGCACAGCGCCTGTGCGGTGAGAAGCCGTATGTACCCGGACGATGGACTCCCGCGGACGGATCAGAGCCACACTCTTACCCGCGAGTACCGGAGCCAGCTCTGCGGACAGCAATGCCGTACGGCGCAGGTAATCGGAAATAATCCGTTCCGCCTCCGCCTGCTTGCCTGTCAGTTCGCCGAACAGCCTCAGAATCGTCTGCCAGCTCTCATTGCGCTTGAACATGATCGTTGGCGCCACTTGGCTTAAGCGTTCGTAGTGAGGAGCATGCACCTCGGTGCAGATAATTAGATCCGGGCGCAGCCGTTCAACAGCCAGCAGGTCCGGGTACTCATAAGTTCCGAGCATTTCCGTTTGCAATAGTCTCTCCCGGAAATAAGCGGGGAAATTCAGCGACCCGCTTCCGAAGCCTACGCTTCCTGCGGGAGATATCCCCAGCGCATGCAAATGGTCAGCATACTGGACGTCAAGCACGGCGATCCGCCGCGGGGCAGCGGTGACACGATATTCGCCCCGCAGATGGAAGATCACCGGACCCTGTGGTGACCCTTGCGGGAAGGCCACGCTCTCTAACCGTCCCGAAGGAGCGGAGAGCGCAGCGGGAGCTGAAGCGGCAGTGCGCCTGAAGAGCTGCGGGGGGACTCCATAATGCTTCTTGAACGCCCTGCTGAAATAATACATGTCGCGGTAGCCTGTCCGCTCAGCGATCTCACCGATGGAAGCATCCGTATAACGCAGCATCCGCTCTGCGCTCTCCATCCGCAGCCGGATTACGTATTCCATGGGCCCGAGCCGCTTCTCCTGCTTGAACCGCCGCTGGAGCTGCCGCACGCCGCATCCGGCTAGCGCGGCCAGCTCCTTAAGCCCCAGCTCCTGACGATAATGCCCCTCGATATAGGCAGCAACAACCTCCACCATATCGGGCTCTACCCCGCCCTGACCGCGTTCATGCTCCATAATAAGCTCGTAGAGCATACCTTGCAGCAGCGCATTGGCATGGAAGCGTTCCAGCCCTTCTCCCCGGCTCCATTTGGCGGCAATTCTCTCCGCCTCCATATGCAGCTCCGCCGGGGACCCGGAATGGTGAATGAACGAAGTGCGCAGCGGGTGATTGCGCTGCGGGAAGAGGACATGTGCAGCTCCCGCCACAGGAATGGCCTTGTAGCTAATAGCTGTATAATGAATGTTGTCTGATTCCGCACTCAGAGTGTAGGCTGATCCCTTGACGGCATGACAAGCAAAAGAGGCCTGGACATGGCAGCCTTCACCATTCATCACAAGCCCTCCCTGCCCGCCGATGGCCAGCAGCAGCTGACTTGCCGCCAGTCCCGTTTCGCTCAGCACACCGCCGGGCGGCACAGTACCACTGCGCACATCAAGTGTCTTGACCGCTGTATCACTCCATAGACTTGCCTGTTCTTGTTGCGGCATTTCTCTCATCTCCTGACAACAGTATCCTTTGCTTAACGGATAGACCTGCTGTCATTTTAATTGAGATTCATTCTCATTGTCAATTTTCGGACACTTTCTGCAATATTCTCCGGACATCCGGTAGTAAAAGCAACAGGTAATGCGCTTGCTCTTCGCAACCTGAGCCCCGTCATTCCCCTCGGTGAACCGGGTGAATGGATTGCGTCTTGCGCCGAACAATGCGCCGGGAGCCGTCCGGGTCAGATACACAAAATCCTCTTGCATCCGCAGCCTTTCTTCGCCGGATGAGTCTGCTCCAAGGGCATAGAGCGGGGCAATACGCACCATAATATTCTCCCACAGCACGGCCATGGAGACGGGGCCCACGGCGGCAAGCGTCTGCAGCAGCGGCGCAAGCCGTACCGCAAAATTCTCCTCAATAACAGCTTCACGCCACACTCCCCTATCCTCCGGTGGGGAGGCTGACTGAAGCCCGTCCAGTGCCAGGAAAGGGAATGTCGTCTCTTCTGTAGAAGCCGGATGATAGAGGAAGCTTCTGTCCAGCGGGAAGAAGACTTCACGATTATGAACGGTCATGGCGCTCAGTATTGGCGCGATCCACAGATAGCCGATCCGCTTGGCCAGCATGGAAGCCGCAACCTGCATGTCCGGCGCACCGATATAATCCTTAAGCCAGCTAACATACTCGCGGCACACCGCTTTGTCCTGCAGCTCACTCAGAGCAATGGTGCGAACGGTGCCCGCAGGCGGCTCCCCCAGCCTCATCCGGTAATCCTCCGCCAGTTCCCTCCAGGGGGCCGACGACAGATAGTGGTCCATCTCAGTGAGCTCCAAGCAGCGCTTCCGAGGCCTGATCTACAATAATATTAATCGCAAGAGGACCATAGTACGCGATCCAGAGCGTTGAATTCACATCATAGGCACGGTTATTCTTGACTGCATCAAGGGATTTCCAGATCGGACTGCTGGCCAGAGCCTCTGCCTCTTTGGCGAACAGATCATCCGAGAGCAGGAAATAGTGATCTGCCCCGATATCAGAGACAGTCTCCATCGATATTTCAACTGAGGTATCATCCTTGATCGCCTGAACGAACGCTGGAGCCTTTAATCCCAGATCCTCATACAGAATGCTTCCTGTCCGGTGCTCGGGACCATGTACCCGAATCCCTTCCGGTCTTGGACGAATCAGAGCCACCGTCTCGTCGCCCAGCTTCGCCGACAGCTGCTCACGCAGTCCGGTGATTTTGTCCTCGTAGGCCTTCTTCACCACTTCAGCCTCTGCCTGCTTCCCTGTTATTGTACCGATGGTAGCCAGCGTATCCCGCCAATCCTCATAGAAGTCAAGGACGATGGTAGGCGCGATTTTGCTAACACTCTCATAGGCCTCCTCCTGAAAATCAGTCATCAAAATCAGATCCGGGTTCAGCGCCACAATTGCTTCCAGATTGGGCTCATCGCGTGTACCCAGGACCTTCACCCCGTCCATTTGAGCACTCAGATATTCCGGGAACTCGTCCTTTGTTCCGGCAACCACGCTGCCTGTCGGTTTCTCTCCAAGCGCGATCAGCTGATCGGCGAATTTCACATCAAGCACAGCGATCACCTTCGGCTTCTCGCTCAGCGTATATTCACCCTTGATATGTTTGAAGGTAACCGGGTAGGCTGCTGTAGCCTGTGCCTCCGGTGTTGCCTGCGTCTGTGCTTCAGGCGATGGAGACGGCTCCGCTGATGCAGACGGCTGTGCGGCTGTACCTGCATTCGTGCCTCCCCCAGAACCGCAAGCTGTAAGTACCAGTACCAGTACCAGCATCCATACCATGAATAATCCTGATTGCCCAGCGGCGAATTTCTTTCTGCCGGCCCCTTGTTTCTGTGTTGCTCTGTTCACGCTGACTCCCCCTGTTATGTATTATGTGATAATGATTTTCATTATCATAATTGTTACAGCGAGTATAGCCGATCTGCAGCCTATGTTTCCATGTACTTTTGCGACATTACAGCCGGATAAATGCGACATGTTGTTTAGCTATATAAATTGAACTAATGATTTTTTTTGTTTTGGGATGGCCGTGACTCCAGAGAAGTTTTGGACTTCCGGCCGCTGTTGTGTTTGAATTTCTTGATTAAAACTGCTACGCACGGTGGAAATCCAAACACAGCCTATGCTTACGATGCGAGCTTTCCTGCGGAAAGCTTTCAGGCGGACGCTACCGCTCCTACAGTTCCAAAATTCCCCTCCGCTACTTTTCCCTTAACTTAAATTTTCAAGTTTAATCTATATAGCAGGTGATATAGACGGAAACATTAGGAAATCACCCTACCGGGTGAAGGATGCTGATGCCTTCTCTCACCAGCCGCTTGTATAGAGAATTGCTGCACTTCTTGCAGGATTCCTCCTCACCTATTACTGGCTGAAGTACAATGTTGCATTATTTGCACAAATTTCGGTGTTTAGAGCAGATTAGCGCTGAATTTGTTGCATTTCTTGCAGGATTTCAGCATAGACCGCATCTATGGGGCAGTATTGTTGCACTTCCTGCAGGATTTCTCTATAAATGTTACTGGCTGTGGAGCATAGCAGCACCCAATGTATTCGGATTTCCGTATACTTTGGGCAACTTACCTTCGTGGTAGCATATTGTGTTCGGTTTTTCATATACATTCCATCTGCTCCTCATTCAGATGTTTCAAAGACTACTTAGTTTCATAAACAGCAGCAAGCCCGCATCCTGTTGCCAGGTGCGGGCTTGCTTTTATGAACAGTTGCTACCTATTAATGAAGTTAAGCCCAATATTGCTGGGCAATCTTTTGCCCCTGTCTGATCTTCGCCCATTGCTCCGCTTCTGTCAATTCGTTGCCGCCGTCGCAGGACGCGAAGCCGCATTGGTGGGAGAGCAGTAATCTCTCCTTCGGAATGATCGTGGACGCTTCATCCAGCATGCGGAGGACACGGGTCTCATCGTCAAGCGTACTGGTTTTGGAAGACAGCAAGCCAAGTACAATTTCCGTCTCCGGTCGATCCTTGAACACGGCAAGTGCCTCCAGCGAGCCCGCGCGTTCGTCGTCCCACTCCAGGAAGAAGCGGTCGTACTTCAGCTGCTTCAGGAACAGGTTGGCAATCTTCACATAAGAGCCGCCGCCCATATTCCGGGAATCATAATTGCCGCGGCAGTTATGGGTCCACATTTTCAGCCCCAAGCTATGTCCGTAATCAATAATGGTGTTGTTAATATCGATGAACTCTGTGGCGAGACTCTGTACTTCTTCATGGTTGATTGCTTCACCGGTAAATGGCGAATTCGGATTATCGTCCGCGAACAGCTCCCAGAGGCAGTCGTCGAATTGCAGAATCTTACCGCCAGCGGCTGCGAATTCCCCTACGAAATCCTTATACGCCGTCACCAGACCCGCCTTCAGCTCATCACGGTTCTGGTACACTGCACCCTCGCCGCCAAGGTTATCCGACCAGGACAGCTCTCCGAAGATATGGGACGGTGAAGGCACGCACAGCTTCGTCTCCCGGTCTCCCGCATGCTCCTGAAGCTGGCGGTAGGCCTGAAGGAAGTGGTGATTCTTCCCGCCGAGTTCACCTGTGATGCGCAGACCGATGTCTTTTCGCGTCTCGTATTTGGAGGTGCCGTCAATGTCTCTGAAGAAATACCCGTGAGGCGCAATATAGCGTTCAATGCCCTGGAAGCCCCAGACAAAGTCCAGATGCCACATCGACTTGGAGTACTCCCCATCCGTCAGAATCGTCAGCCCATTCTCGCTCGCTTGCTCGACTACCGACTGTATCGCCTTCGCTTCACACTGCTCATAGCCCTGGAAATCCTCGTAAAAAGGATACTGGATATCGTCCCGGTGTTCGATTTGCTGCTTATATTCTAATAGCTCCGCCGGACGCAGCAGGCTGCCTACGATCTGAAATCTATCACACATGATTAGCCCTCCTCTAGTTCCACTGTTCTGTCTTTGTGTATAAATTCTAGCATGGAGTGCGGCCTTAGGAGTAACACTTATAACTGATATCTGGCTATAGGGAGAAGTTATACACTCACTCCGCTGCCGTAATACAATCGTAAGGTTTCGCTTAGAGAATCGTAAGCTCTGCCGCTTATGCTGTTCCATGTAAACCACTAAAAAGATATGGAGCGTGATAAGCATGGGTAACAGAAAAGCAGGCAAACGGTTCATGATGGCGGCAGTATTGGTACTCTCTCTGGCGGTGTCCGGCATCGCCGGCGCAGCGGCAGGCATCAAGACGATGAAGAAAGACGGCATGGAGCTGATGAACCTACGACAGGCCGCCATGATGTACGGCTACAGCATTGAATGGAACAGCAAGGACCGCTCCGTATCGCTGATGTACATGGACAAGATGATGGACGACAGCAAGATGATGGACGATGGCAAGATGATGGATGACAGCAAGATGATGGACGACGGCAAGATGATGGACGACGGCAAGATGATGGATGATGGCAAGATGATGGACGACGGCAAGATGATGGACGACGGCAAGATGATGGACGACGGCAAGATGATGGACGACGGCAAGATGATGGATGATGGCAAGATGATGGACAACAGCATGATGCCGATGGGCAAGATGATCAAGGTTATGATCGGGTCGAAAAAAATGATGGTCGATGGTAAAACGGTCAATCTGAGCATGGCTCCGGCCCTGTACGATGGCAGCACGTATGTAGCGGATACGGTAGTGACCATGTACATGAAGCCTGCCAAGGCCATGAAATAAGACGGGATGAGCGATGCCCTCACCCTGTGATATGATGGAATCAAATGGATTTTTCCGGATATGGGGTGGGTTAGGATGAATGAACGAGTGCTGGTCGCGGATGATGATCCGAATATTACCGATGTGTGCCGCAGATATCTGGAACGGGAGGGGTATCTGGTCACCACCGCCAAGGACGGCTTGGAAGCGCTAGAGTTATGGCGCAGCCAGTCTCCAAGCCTGATTGTGCTCGACCTCATGATGCCGCATAAGAATGGCTGGGAGGTGTGCAGCGAGATCCGGCAGACCGAAGATCTCCCGATCATCATGCTGACGGCGCGCGGCGAGGAGCAGGACCGGCTGATGGGGCTGACGATGGGAGCGGATGATTATCTGACCAAGCCCTTCAGTCCAAGGGAGCTCGTACTGCGGGTGCAGGCGATTCTGCGCAGAATGAGATATGTCCAGGTATCGCCGGCTACCGCCGCTGAGCACACGATCAAGTACGAAGGACTGACTCTCGATGTCGGGAAGCGTACCGTGGAGATCAGCGGGCAGGCGATTGACTTGACGGTGACCGAATTCGAAATGCTCTATCTGCTGGCGAGCCATCCGGGGCAGGTGTTCTCCCGGACGCAGATGCTGAGCAAGATCTGGGACTTCAGCTATGAAGGAGATACGACTACCGTTACGGTGCATATAAGGAGATTACGGGAGAAGATCGAACAGACCCCCTCTGACCCGAAATACATCAAGACGGTCTGGGGAATCGGCTATAAGTTTGCGGGTGATGGCATCTAATGAAGCTGCGTACCTATCTACTATTGTCCAGTCTTACGGGGATCGGCGTATTGCTAGTCTGTCTATTCGTCAGTTATTCCCGGATGCTGCTGACCATCGATCAGCTATATTATCTGTCCGGCATCACAGCCGGGATCGGCCTGTTCTCCTTCATCCTCCAGCATCTGCTGACACGGCCGGTGGAGAAGTCCATTGCCCGGATTACGGAGCAGACGGTACGGATTGCCGAGGGGGATTTTCACACCGAAGTCCCCACGATCGGCCCGCACGAGTTCAAGCTGCTGGCCCGGCAATTCAATGAGATGAGCAGTAAGCTAAAAGAGAGCTTCGACCATCTCCACCAGTCCGAATCCGCCCGCCGGGAGCTGATCGCGAATGTCTCCCACGATCTGCGGACCCCTCTTGCCTCCATTCAGTCGTTCGTGGAAGCGCTGGAGGATGACGTGATCAAGGACGAAGAGACCTTCCAGCGGTATCTGAATACGATCCGGCTGGAGACGAAGCGGCTGGCGGGGCTGATCCAGGACCTCTTTGAGCTATCCAGTCTGGAGGCGAGCGGCGGAACCTTCGACCCGCAGCCCTGCCATGCAGATGAGCTGCTGATCAGCACGCTGGAGAGCTTCTCCTTCCATCTGGCGGAGAAGCGGCTGAAGGCCGAGATTGAGCTGCCGGATAAGCTGCCCGCGGCCCTGATGATGCCCACGCAGATCAAGCGGGTACTGTCCAATCTTGTGCAGAATGCCATTCAACATTCTCCTGAAGAAGGCCATATCGTGCTGTCCGCCGCCGAGGAAGGCCCGTTCCTGCGGATCGCCGTTAGCGATGAGGGGCAGGGAATTGAAGCGGCGGAGACCGCACGGATCTTCGAACGGTTCTACCGGATAGATAAATCGCGCAGTAAGAATAGCGGAGGCGCCGGACTGGGTCTTGCTATCGCACAATCCATTGTGGAGCTGCATGGCGGCAAGATTGGTGTAGAGAGCAATAAGGGTTCAGGAAGCTGCTTCTGGTTCACTGTTCCCATCTACACCAGCCGGTAAGCCTTAGCGTTAGAGAAGCAGTACTCATATAGGTGGTGACAGAGATGGCTGGTGATTTTGTATTCCTGTTCGGCGTTTTCGGCACAGGGGTATTATCGTTTTTTGCACCCTGTATTCTGCCGCTGCTTCCGGTCTATGTCTCGTATCTGTCCGGAAGCCTGGCGGGCAATGTGAATCAGGGAGGGGTGGACACAGGCTCCATGCGGTTCCGTTCGGTATTCATGCTGCGGACGCTAATATTCGTGCTTGGACTGTCTGTGGTCTTCATTACCCTGGGCTTCGGCTCCGGTATCCTTGGCAGTGTCATTTCAAGCTCCAGGTTCATTGCCGTCTGCGGAGCGATTGTCATCTTATTCGGAATCTACCAGACCGGACTGATCAAGATCTCCTGGCTGGAACGGGAAAAAAAGCTGTCCAGTCCCCGCGCAGCACGCGGCGGCTATATCGGGGCCTTCCTGCTCGGCCTGACGTTCAGCTTCGGGTGGACGCCGTGCATCGGCCCGGTACTTGCGGGCATTCTCAGCATCGCCGCTGGGGAAGGCTCCCCTGCTTACGGCGGATTCCTCATGCTGCTGTATACGCTGGGTCTGGCGATTCCTTTTCTCGTACTATCCGTCTTCTCGGACTATCTGGTGCAGCGGATTCGCCGCTTGTACCGGTTCATGGGAGGGATCAAGATCGCCTCCGGCTGTATGCTGATCGCCATGGGGCTGCTGCTAATGACAGACCAGCTGAATACGATTGTGAGCTGGATTCAATAACCGGTGGAGGAATCTGGTATGAAAAAGATATGGAAGTGGATGGGATATATGCTGGTGATTGGCGGCCTGCTGTCGATCCTGGCTGCATGCGGTGCGAAGCCCGATACAGCATCTGGTAAGACGGACTCCCCGGCAACCATGAACAAGGGGAAGCCAGCACCCGCATTCGCATTAAATGATCTGAAGGGCGACCCTATGAAGCTGGAGGATCTGAAAGGCAAGAACGTGTATGTGAAATACTGGGCCTCCTGGTGCTCCATCTGTCTTGCCGGTCTGGAGGAACTGAATACGCTGGCCGGACAGGAGAAGGATTTCCAAGTGGTCTCGATTGTAACTCCGGGCTACAAAGGCGAGAAATCCGCCAAGGAGTTCACGGAATGGTTCAACAAGCAGTCGTATGACAATCTGACCGTGCTGCTCGATGAAGATGGGACATGGGCCAAGGAGTTTCAGGTACGGGCCTATCCCAGCTCTTTTTATATCGATGAAGAAGGGTTGCTGGTGAAGTCCCTCCCGGGTCATGCCTCCAACGAGCAGATTAAGGACACCTTCGCGGGAATGAGCTCCGCCTCAGCAGCCGCTCCGGTTCCAGCGGTCAAGACCGCAGCTATAGCCGAGAAGGATCTGCGTGACCTGTACCTGGCGGGCGGCTGCTTCTGGGGCGTTGAGGCGTATATGGCTCGCATTCAAGGAGTTCAGGATGTCACCTCCGGTTACGCCAACGGGAAAGGCGAGAATCCGACCTACGAGGATGTCATTCGCGGGGACCGGGGATTCGCGGAGACTGTGCATGTGAAGTATGATCCGAAGCAGGTCACCCTGAAGCAGCTCATGGAAGCATATTTCAAGGTCGTTGATCCGACCAGCCTCAACAAGCAAGGCAATGATCGGGGCGTTCAATACCGGACAGGAATCTACTATTCCTCCCCGGAGGATGCAGCGGTTATCCAGCAGGCCGTAGCGCAGGAGCAGACCAAGTATGACAAGAAGATTGTAACGGAGGTCCTTCCTCTGGAGAACTACTATCTGGCGGAGGAATATCATCAGGACTACTTGGCGAAGAACCCGAACGGGTACTGCCACATCGACTTAAGCATCCTGGATGAGCAAGAGCCGGTTATCGATCCGGCCCAGTACCCGCGCCCTTCCGACGCAGAACTGAAGGAGCGATTAACCGCCGACCAATACGGGGTAGCCGTCAATAATGACACCGAGCGTGCCTTCAGCAACGACTATTGGGATAACTATGAGCCTGGCCTGTATGTCGATATCGCCACGGGTCAGCCCCTCTTCTCCAGCAAGGATAAATACGATTCCGGCTGCGGCTGGCCCAGCTTCACCAAGCCGATAGCCCCGCAGGTCGTCACCTATGATACGGATACCAGCTTCGGCATGGAACGCACCGAGGTCCGCAGCCAATCCGGTGACATTCATCTAGGCCATGTCTTCGACGACGGTCCCGCTGACCGCGGCGGCAAGCGCTACTGCATCAACAGCGCCTCCATCCGCTTCATCCCTCTGGACCAGATGGAAGCGGAGCATTACGGGTATTTGCTCGGGCTGGTGGAGTAGATTAAGCGGAATGATACAGAGGAAGAAGCTTCTCAACCAAGAATCGCCCTCCGCTAGCTCATAAGCTGAGCTGTGAGGAGGGCGATTTTGTTAAGATCCCATCATCCAGTCTGCCCCAAGTGAATAAGGGGACTTCGCGGGCAGCTGACATTGCCACGTGAATCTGCCGACTTAAAAATCCTGCCTATAATACAACATTCCTCTGTTTATTTCGGCTCAATTTCAAAATTGCTGCACAAAAGGAAACATTTCCTCTTCTCCACGCGGATTAGCGGGACAAATGTTGCAATTTGTGCAACAAGCCTCACAAACACATGGCATCTTCGTATTCATGTTGCAATAATTACAACATTTCCACTGATGCAGCGTGTAGTTAACCAAGTAGAAACGGCTATTGCTCCGAAAGCCGTGTTAGCCGCACGGCTCTCTACCCCTTCAACCCCATCAAAACAGCACCGTTAATGCCCGGTTTGTACACATCCGGCTGAATACCAACCAGCACGGACAATACAGTCTCGTCGCCAAGCTCCACATCGTCAAGCGCAACCTCCAGGGTCATTGGCCATGGAGAGGACTGCTTAGCCAGCAGCCGGCCATTGACATAGATTTCGGTATCCCCGCTAAGCGCGTGGAAATATAGATACGGGCTGCTGCTTCTCTCCCGCTCTGTCAGGGCGATGGAGCTGCGGTAAATCACATAGCCGTCCGCTCCCTGGAGCAGCTGCTGCGGCCCGAAGCTGACGTCGACCTTCTCCCAGGAATTCATATCCGTAGGATGAATCTCCACATTCGGGTCCGGACGCTCCGGAGAGAGCTCCTGTGTCAGCAGCCAATTGTTGATATACCGCTCGTGAACGGATAACACATAGGGAGGCTCGTCCACCGCTTCTACCGGGATGACCTGCACCAGAGGCTGCAAGCCTTCCCCCTGAAGCGTCAGTTCAATAGCGGTATGCCCCGCATCGCTGCCAACGCTGCCAACAATCAGCTGGAGACAGCCATTGAACAGGCAGCGCTCCATGAGATGATCCGGCTCGTGGGAGTTGGGATTGCCGTTGCCCGCCCCCAGAATAATGCCGCTGCCGGTCAGCGAGAAGGCTACCCGCTGCCCCGCCGTCTCCACAAACCGCCCTTCGGCGTCGATGGCGTAGACATTGACAACTACCGCGTCCCGCCCGTCGCCAAGCAGGGCCGGCTTGCTCGTTTCCACGCGCAGCGCGCAAGCTGCCCCGGGCGTTATTTTCTCATCCACAGCGACCCGCTTGCCCTGACGATACCCCTCCAGCCTTAGCGTTCCCGGCTCGTAAGGAATTTCCCATTGGCATTGCTCATAGAGTTCGACAGCCTGTCTGTACCGCAGCTCCCCGTTGACATACAGCGCCACTTCATCGCAGTTGGTATGCGTCATGACGGTCACGGGCTGACCTTCCTTCCCCGGCCAGTTCCAGCCGCCTGTGATATGCGCAACCGGCTCGTCCAGCCAGAACGCCTGGTACAGGTAATACGAATCCTTCGGGAATCCGCAGGTATCCAGAATACCGAAGTGGGTGCTGACGCTGGGCCACTCATAAGGCGTCGGCTCGCCGCGGTAATCGAAGCCTGTCCAGACAAAGGTGCCCATCATATAGTCGCGGGTATTAATGGCTTGCCACGACTCTCTTGCGGTGTTACCCCAATTCGCCCGTTCCCGGTCATAGCTGTCAAAAAACTGCAGCGCGGTGTCGCTGACGTAAGTCCCTCTTGTGGCAAAAGCACTGACCGTCTCGGACCCGATCATCGGCTGACCCGGATGCTTCTCGTGGAAGCGGTCATAGCCGCCGTGCATATAGTTGAATCCGGCGATATCCATCACGTCGACCGTTCCGCCGTCTTCCATCACGCCGCCGTTCATGGCCCCCAGAACCGGACGGGTATCGTCCAGACGCAGGATTGCCTGCTTCATCCGCTTGAACATTTTGCGCCCGACCGGTGTACCCTGCAGCGGCTCTTCATTGAACAGGCTGTAGAACACAACAGATGGGTGATTGCGGTCGCGCGTCACCATATTCCCGACCTGGCGCAGCCCTTCCGGCGAGCTGTCGAAATTACGGTTCTCGTCCATCACCAGCATACCGAGACGGTCGCAGGCTTCCAGCAGCTCCGGCGCAGGATTGTGATGGGCGCAGCGGTAAGCGTTACTCCCCATTTCCTTCAGCCGCTGTATCCGGTATTCATGCAGCGAGTCCGGCAACGCAACGCCAACCCCGGCGTGGTCCTGATGGTTGCAGGTGCCTTTGATCTTGAGCGGGCGTTCATTAAGATAGAATCCGGTATCGGGGCAGATCCGAATGCTGCGGTAACCATAAGAGGTCGTAACCGTGTCCCGCTCTTCTCCGTCCACCAGCAGAGTGGAGTGCAGCTTGTACAGGTGCGGAGCCTCCACATCCCACAGCAGCGGCGAGCTAAGCGGCAGCTCCTGCTTCAGAACGGCGGCTTCCCCCGCTTCCACGCGGCCTACGGTCCGTTCCTCCGCCACCACTGTCCCATCGGCATGCACCACACGGGACAAGAGTTCGTACTCCGCTGCCGTCTCCCGCTCATTCGTAATCCTCGTCTCCACGTTCGTCAACCAGTTCTCCCCGTCCTGCTTCACCGGATTGACCCAGATGCCGCGATCGGCGATGGACAGCGGGTCTTTCTTCGTAAGCCACACATGGCGGTAGATGCCCGCGCCTTCATACCACCAGCCCTCGGACACCGAGGCGTCCACCTTCACCACCAGCAGATTAGGGCGGTCGCCATAGAAGACGTTGTCCGTGATATCCACAACGAAGCTGGTATAGCCGCAGAAGTTCCGCCCCAGCACGCTGCCGTTCAAATAAATCGTCGCATAGGTGGCGATCCCGTCGAACTCCAGCAGCAGCTGTCTGCCGTTGTCGGACGGCTCCAGCTTGAACTTCTTGCGGTACCAGCCAATGCCGCGCGGCTTGTAGCCGAAGTCCGGCACCCCGCCCTCGCGGTCGAACGGCTGGCGGTAAGACCAGTCATGCGGAAGCCCCACCGTCTCCCACTCATTATCGTTCCATTCAATACTGGCTGCTCCCATAATGCCGCCTGCCTTGGCGTTGCCGTATACCGCTTTGTGGCTGTTCTCCACCGGGATGGCTACATCCCCATGATGAAACAGCCAATCCTTGTCCATGCTTAACCGTTCTCTCATATAGGTCAATACCTCTCTATCGTTGTAATACTTCTATTGTAGAAAAGCGGAACGAAAGACGTTAGTACAAAGGGAGGGAACCAATCGCACAAAATGAACATTAATGCATTTTCGATTGTTCTTTTGGACGGCAGCATTCATAGTAGATCATAAATACCCATACGGCGACCGGCTTCCCGGACCCGTAAAGATCTGCCGCAGAAGGTGACAAAGCCATGATATCCAAACGAAGAAACAGCATTATGGTCAAAATGATAGTGTTCTATACCATTCCCTTTATTCTGCTCTCCGTCCTGCTCGTGTGGAACAGCACCCATACCACGCGCAACATCCAGGACAGCTTCATCACCAATATGTCCCATGCCTTCGACCAATCCTATCGGGATATTGAAGGCCGCATCCAGGTGGCATCGGATCTGACCTCCATGGTCAGCCGGAACAACAAAATGCTCGAATTCATCAATGACCCCTATCTGGGGGATCAATCGGAATTTCTGAAGGAATATCTGGACACCGTCACGCCCATTATCAAATATGCGACCGCTTTCTCAGAGAGTGACGATTATTCCATCCGTGTCTATATGGGGAATGACGCCATCCCGGAGTCGTGGCCTTATTTCTTTCATCTGAGCAACTATTCTTCTCATCCGAAGCTACAGCAATTTATGCAAAAGGATTCGGAGACCCGGCTGTGGCTGCTGCCGGATGACCGTGAGCTGGGCCCCGCCAGCTTACACGATGAGCGCAGGAAGTATACGCTGCTTACCAAGCTGTATTCGCCTGCCCGCGACATGCTCGGACTCGCCGTGGTCACGCTGGCCGAGGACAGCCTGTTCAGCATCGAGGAGGAGCCCGCCAATCTGTCGAACGCCCAATTCCTCTATGCCGGCGGCCATATTGGACTGTCTACCGCAGAGCTGGACGAAGCAGAGGAAGCAGCCATCCTGCAGCAGCATATCGGCGATAAGCGAGCTTATTTTATCCATGGAGAATATTTATATTTGCATCGTAACCTCGATTCCATCGGCCAGAGCCTGGTGTACAAGGTGTCGCTGGAGCAGCTCAATGCCTCTGTCCGCAAAAATGTGTGGAATCAGATCCTGCTAATCGTGTTCAGTATTCTGCTGCTGATGATCACTTGTTATTTCATGTTCAAAATGATTTTTCTGCGGCTCAACAAAATTGTGTCGGTCATGCGCCAGGTCATTACCGGCAACACTTCGCTCCGCATTCCCGACAACAGGCCGGATGAACTGGGACAACTCGCGCATGATTTCAACGATCTCATCGAGCGCAATAACGAGCTGATCCACCGGGTGGTCATGAAGGAGCGGCTGCGCAAGGAAGCCCAGATCAAGGCGCTGCAATATCAGATCAACCCGCATTTCATATACAACACTCTAGACATCTTCCGGATGCAGCTGATTAAGGCCAGGATCTTCGATACGGCGGACCGGCTGGCGGATTTCGGGCAGATCCTGCGCTACAACCTGAGCGACAATACCCTGCATACGACGCTGAACGAGGAGATCGGCTTAATCCGCAAGTACGTCAGTCTGCAATCGCTGAGCAGCAGCAAGGAGATCAGGCTGGACATCGAGGTCCAGGAATCGTTAAAAACCTTTCCGGTGATCAAGTTCCTGCTCCAGCCGATCGTCGAGAACAGTATTAAATACGGGCAAACCGCCCGGCGGGAGCTGCTGCATATCCAGGTGCGGGCCTACGCCATTCAGCAGCAGGTCATCATCGATATCACCGATAACGGCTGGGGGATGGAGGAAGAACAGATTGCCGGCCTGAATGAACAGTTCCGCGCCCCGCTCCATTACGAGGACCCTGCGGCCGAGCCGCCCCGCCGCTCCATCGGCTTGCACAATATCAACTCCAGACTGCGCCTGTATTACGGCGACGCCTACCCCATTACCATGGAGGGCAAGACCAATGACTATACGAAGGTTCAGATTAGAATTCCTTATGAATGAGAGGGCTCAGGGATGTACAAGCTGTTGGTCGTAGATGATGAGAAAATCGTGCGCGAGGGCCTTCAGGATATTATTGAGTACCTGAAGGTGCCTCATATCGGCCCGCTGCTGACCGCGCGCGATGGCGCGGATGCGCTGGAGCTGATCGCGCGGGAAGAACCGCCGATCGTACTGACGGATCTCAACATGCCCGGCATGGGCGGGCTGGAGATGATCCGTACGCTTAAGGAACGGCACCAGCGCCATAAGATCATCGTCATCAGCGGATACGATGATTTCCATCTGGTGAAGGAGAGCTTCAAGCTAGGCGTGCGCGACTATCTGCTGAAGCCGGTCCATTCGGGCGACCTTGCCGAGGTGCTGAACAAGACGGTGCACGAGCTTCAGCAGGAGCAGCAGCAGGACCTCGAAGGCCATTCCGAGAACAAGCTGGCCCTGCTGGAGAAAGCCAGCCGCAGCATGAATCAGGTTCTGCACACTGCCCCGGATGACCATGATGCCATCCAGGCCGTACTGGGTGAGCTGGGCTGCCGCTTCCCTCATCCTGTCACTGCGGCGGCCATCGTCTCCGTGAGCCAACCGGCTCCGCACGAGCCTTCCACCGGCGGCAACTGGGAGCATCTTCTGCTGGCTGCCGATTGGGAGCAGCCCCATCTCAGTCTGCTCCCCTTCTATAACCGCCATAATGACCTGGTCCTCTGGCTCAACTATAATGATCAGTTGTATGATGCTGGCGCCATACGCAAGCTGCTCCAGCCGTTCCTGGCGGACGGCTCCGCCGCGGTTGCCGTCGGTGCTGCGGTCCACTGCGCACCCGGCGCGGTTCATCCCGAAGCAGCCGGTGCTACTGAGTCCGGTAGCCGCACGAGCGGCTTGGCCTTTGCCTACCAGAGCGCACTGGACACGCTCCAGTACAAGCTGATCACCTCCCGCCAGAGCCTTATTGTATACGAGGACACACTGAACAAGGAAGACAATCGGATCAAGCCGGAGCATCTGAGAACGCTGGTGGAGCTGATCGATATGGGGCGCCGGGAGCAGGTGCTCCCGCTGATCCAGCATTATTTTAACGAAGAGGCCCTGAAGAGCAGCAGCATGAGCAGCATTCGCCACAATTACGATATCATTCTGCACACGATCGGCTGGATTCCCGGCCAGAAGCGCGACTTCTCTACCTTCGAACGAAGCGAGGCCCTGCGGCTGTACCTCAAGTCCTGCATCCTGCACATGATCGAAGCCCGCGAGAGTCTGGTGCACACCGGCGATGTAGTGGAGATTGCCAAGACCTATGTGCAGGAGCAGCTGCTGAACGGCATCAACATGGCTTTTATCGCCAATTATTGTAATATGAGCTATAACTATTTCAGTAAAATGTTCAAGGACAGCACCGGGGTCAACTTCCAGGATTATGTCACGATGAAGCGGATGGAATACGCCAGGCAGGCCCTCAGCGGACTCAATGTCAAAATCCACACAGTATCCGAGCAGCTCGGCTACAGCAACCCCAAGAACTTCTCCCGCGTCTTCAAAAGCTATTTCGGGGTCAGTCCGAAGGAATTCCAGAAGCAATCCCGGTGAATTCAACCTAAGCGGTGATTCCTCCGCCCCACTCTGCCTCATGACAGCAAGCTCCCCGTTTCGCTGACGCGAAATGAGGGGCTTTTTGTCTGATCAGGATGAATAATGATACCTTTTCATAACCTCCAATCCTGTTATCGCTTTCTTAATCCGCTTACAATTGATGAAGCACAAGAGAAAAGAGGTTGCCAGATGACAGATTCAGAGGCTACGCTCGCGGCGCGCAAATCCCCGGGCACAGGCAGGAACTTCCGGAACAAGGATCAGCTGTCGCTTCAGACCATGATTCTTCCCGGTATTATATTCATTCTCGTCTTTACATTTATTCCGCTCTACGGTGTACTGATTGCCTTCAAGGAATATAACATCGTCACCGGAATTCGAGGCATCTTTACGGCAGAGTGGGTCGGATTGGACAATTTCAAAGAGTTCGTGAACGATATCAACTTCTGGAATATGCTGCGCAATACGCTTGGCATCAATATCCTGGGGCTGCTCATCAACTTCCCCCTGACCATCCTGTTCGCACTGATGCTTAACGAGCTGACTTCCCAGCATTTCAAAAAGCTGACGCAGACGGTCACTTATCTGCCTCACTTTATCTCCTGGAGCATCTTCGGCGGATTGATTATCAACATTCTGTCGCCGAGCAGCGGTGTCGTTAACTATGTGCTGCTGCAGCTTGGGATCATTTCCGAGCCAATCCATTTCCTTGGGGAAAAGGACTACTTCTGGCTGCTTGCCGTGCTCACGAATCTCGTTAAGGAGCTGGGCTGGGGGGCCATTCTCTATCTCGCCGCCATTGCGGGCATTGATCAGGAAATGTATGAAGCAGCCTATATGGACGGGGCCACACGCTTCCAGCGCATCTGGCATATTACGCTGCCGTCCATTACCGGCACGATTGTCATTTTACTCGTATTCTCCATTAGTAATATCCTGAATAGCGGCTTCGACCAGTTCTTCGTGCTTCAGAATCCTCTGAATATTGATAGCAGCGAGGTCATTGACACTTATGTCTACAAGGTGGGGCTCAGGGAGTTCCGTATGGAATACGCTACGGCTGTTGGCTTAATGAAGACGGTCATTGCGCTCGTCCTGCTCTATCTTGCCAACCTCACGGCCAAAAAAATAACAAAAAGAGGAATCTTCTAGGGGGTACGCTCGTGGTTAAGGATCGCTCATGGCGGGAACATCTGTTCAATGCATGCAATGTTCTGATTATGCTCATTCTGATTGTATTTACGCTCTATCCGTTCTGGTATTCCGTGATCGGCTCCTTCAACGAAGGCGCAGACTACGCCAGAGGCGGCGTGTACCTGTTCACCCGGCAGTTCACCTGGGACAACTACAGCGCTTTGTTCAGCGACAGCGCTCTGATCCGGGCCTTCGGGGTTACGGTGGCCCGGACGGTGATCGGTACGTTCACCCATATTGTGTTTACAGCTATGTTCGCTTACGCCTTCTCCCGCCGGAACCTCAAATACCGGAAATTCTACTCCATGCTGGGACTAAGCAGCATGTACCTCAGCGGCGGAATGATTCCGTTCTTCATTCTGATCAACTCGCTGGGGCTGTATAATCACTTCCTGGTGTTCATTATTCCGGCCTTGTTCAGCTTCTGGAACGTGATACTGTTCCGCTCCTATTTCGCCGAGCTGCCGGAAGCGCTGATCGAATCGGCCAAAATCGACGGCGCCGGGGAATACACCATCTTTTTCAAGTTTATCCTGCCTTTGTCCAAGCCCGTGATCGCCGCGGTCTCGCTCTTCACGGCCGTCGGCCACTGGAACGCTTATTATGACGCCATGATCTATACGTTCGGCGATCATCTGCAGACGGTCCAGCTCTATATCCTGAAATTGGTTCAAAGCACGGAAGCCGCTCTACTGCTGGCTAATATGTCGGGAACCGTCGGCACATCGCACAGTACCGTCACGACAACAACCCTGCAATTGGCCGCCATGGTCGCCGCATCGCTCCCGATTGTGCTGATTTATCCTTTTGTACAGAAGTATTTCATCAAGGGCATGCTCATTGGCTCTGTCAAAGGATAAATCCGCCTTAAGGTGGGATGAACATATAGCTTACGATGATAACTTGGGGGTAAAAAAATGAAGAAAACAGCAACGGCCTTATTATCCATCTGTCTCAGTCTGACACTCGTATTAACCGGCTGCTCCAAAGCGGGCAACGCCACTAACGAAACCACCCCGTCACCTACAGCGGCTGCCGGCAGCGAAGGCGCAAGCGCGAATGCAGCGACATCCTCAGAACCCGGCTGGAAATCTAACACGGCGCCTGCTACCTTGTCCTGGTATGTAGGCGTACCGGGGTACTCCAAGAAATGGGATGCGCAGAACAACTATGTAGACAAGCTTATTACCGGGGAGACCGGCGTCAGCGTCGATTATGTACTCGCCGGGAATGATGTGAACTCCGAATTCAACGTGATGATGGCAACCGGCAATCTGCCTGACATTATCACGCTCGACCGCTGGAACAGCAACTCGCTGATCCAGACGCTGATGAGCAGCGGCACAGTGGCTCCCCTTAACAAGCTGATGGAGGAGTATGATCCGTACCTGACGACCATTCTGCCGCCATCCATGGTAGACTGGTACACCCAGCCGGACGGCAATCTCTACTCCATTCCGAACTACTATGTATCTCCGGAGATGCTGGATCAGTATCCCGGGGTGAAGAAGTTCTACAATGAACGCTCCAACGGCCAGATTCTGGTCCGCCAGGACATCATGAATGATCTTGGCATTACCATGGAAGACCTGCAGCAGGAGGATTCCCTGATTGCAGCGCTGAAGAAGGTGAAGGCCGCCGGGGTGAAATATAACGGCATGGATGTCATTCCAGTCTATCTGGACGATAAGGATAAATATATCAACGACTCCCTGAGTGTGCTGAGCGGCTCCTTCGGCGCCGTTAGCGAGACAGAGGATGGCTCTTATTCGGATGTCCGCCGCACCAGCGAATTCAAGCACGTGCTGAAATTCGTCAACCGGCTGTATTCGGAAGATCTGCTGTCACTGGAGAACTTCACAAGCGACCACAACCAGATTGCGGAGAAAATGACGCAGGGCTCGATCTTCATGAAGATCGGCAGCTACGCCGACTACAAAGACCCGGTCAACAATCTCTACCAAGCCGATAAAGAAGCGAAATATGTAACCGTTGACGCGATTCAGTCCAAGGAAGGCACGCTGCCGCAATACGGCAGATCGCTCAACAAAGGCTGGACCTTAACCTTTATTAACAAAAAGTCCAAGCAGCAGGACCGCGCGATTCAGTTCCTGGAATATCTGTACAGCGAGCATGGCCAGACCGTCAACAGCTTCGGCAAGGAAGGCGAGACCTTCACGGTAACGGCAGACGGCAAATACAAGCTGAACACCGAGATTGAGGAAGCCATCAATAAGGACTGGAACGCCGCCTCCAAGAAATGGGGCTTCGACTCCATCTGGTGGATGGTCAATGAAGTATGGCTGAAGGATGTCAAAGAAGCCGAAAAGACCGAGCAGACGGAATACATGGACAAGCTGTTCTCCGGCACAGCCAAATATATGTTCAGTAATGACGTTATGGATTCCGGCAACCTGTTCGATGCCTATGAGCCCGGCTCCAAGGAAGCCAATGCCGAAGCGAAAATCAATGTCTACTGGGCACAAGTCGTTCCCAAAATCATTTTCGCTAAAAGTGATGCCGAATTCGAATCCGTCTACACCGAAGCCCTCGCCACCCTGGACAAGCTGGGCCTGAAGGATATCGAAGCCGCGAAGAATGCCCGTGTCCAGGAACTCAAGCAAGCCACTGGCACTAAGCTGGTATCGCCTAAGTATACTGGAACTTATCAATAAGGCAACAAATAAAGACGCTGCGGGGAGACATTCCCGGGCGTCTTTTACTTATATCTTAAGTGGTCTACTTATTGCTGCCGATGAGCGAGCTTAACCGCTCCAGCAGATCGCCGCCGCCCGTAACCGAGATGGAACCGATCCGGTCGCATATCTTCTCCAGGAATTCCAGCTCCTTGAGCCGGAACAGCGTCTGATTCTCGTCCATCAGCTTCGCCGTATTCAGCAGGCTGCGTGTTGAAGCTGTCTCTTCCCGGCGGGTAAGCAGGTTCGCCTGCGCCTTCTTCTCGGCGAGCAGGACGGTGTTCAGGATGTCTTTCATTTCCCCCGGCAGAATCACATCCTTCACCCCCGCCCCGACAAAACGTACCCCGAATTCTTCTCCCTTCTCCTGGATACGGGACAGAATGAAGGTGGCAACATCCTCTTTTCGTTTCAGGAGATCGTCCAACTTCAGCGTCCCGACATATTCCCGGAGCAGGAGCTGAAGCTGGATGTGGATCTGCTCGTCAAACCCCTTCATCTCCAGAACGCGGTGCGGACTTACGATGGTGTACTGGCATACGAAGTTCAGACGCAGCGAGACCTTATCTTCAGTCATCATTTCCTGGCCCACCAGATCCATCTGCTGCTGTCTTAGATCGACCGTCTTCGTCAGCACCGAGACCGGTCCCTTCCAGAAATAATACTTACCCGGCGTAAGCTCCCGCTGAAGCGTATGGTCATAGAACAGGAATCCCTGCTCGTAGCTCGCGATTTCGTAGCACTGCACATATGGAGTAAGCTTCGGGATAATCGAGCGGTCGATCCCGACAGGCAGCTCCGGCTGCCGGATATCCGTATGCACGAAGGTGTGCTTCCTCAGGAGGTTCCAATACGCATACACCCCCGGCTTCAGCAGCTGCATGAATTGACCATCCTCATAGTGCAGCACGTTCTCATGATCCTGTACGCGCACCACATCAAGCTCCTTCAGGAGTTCATCCTCCTGTAAGAACAGCTCCAGATCTTTGCCCTCGACACTAAAAGGTCTGCCAATGTTCAATACTACTACCGTATGCTGCGACCATGAGAAGTAACGGTAGGTTCCTGGCAGCAGCCGCTTCACATAACTTCCCTTATGAAAGAGCAGACCGCGCTGGTCCGCTTGAATCGTGATTGGCTTCAACATCATATGTATTACCCCCTTCATGTTTGGCCAATGGATGACAGAATCCCGCTGCAGACCGGGCGGAATCACGTTTGAGACAGGCGGTCTGCCGGGAGGTCCGGGAGGACTGCTTGAGGTCCGAGGCTAACCCAACCTTCAGCCAGCCTTCGTTCCCTTCCGTCCTTACCTAGTCCTCCCCTGCTGCCGCACCATCGGTATCCACGGATTGCAAAGCCCTTCCGCAGTGCGCTAGACTAGCCGCCAGAGATTCTGTCCATTGGTTTCCTTACTCCGATTGTGCTTCAATTGTGGCTCGATGGAAATCGAGTACTGTAACCAACGTCGCTGTGAAGGCGATCGGGGAATCGAACCCCTTATCTGCTCTTACCGCAACGGACCGTACAGGATACCGTAACATACATGCCGGCACTGCGGGATCACCTGAGATCCCCGCCTCGTTACGCCCGTTCGGATAAGAACCGGATGTAGGATGAACGCGCTCAGCGTTATCTTACAGGGTCCATCATCGCTTAGATCGGGCGGAACGAACATGGCGGAAGTATTACGATGGGAGAATAAATTTCCAGAGGGGGATTTTAAGAGGCACAGGAAAAAGCCCAAAAGCAGGTGGGGAGCCTGCTTTTGAGCTTGGGTATGGCGATTGCGTTTGTATATTAAAAATTACTACAAAAAAATAGACCGCCCTCACCAAAGGAATCGGTCTATTTCTTGACTGCTATTCCGAAAGCCACCGCCCTTAAAAGTGGATACTGCTTCGAGAGTCGTGTTCGCTGCACGGCTCTCTTTTTTCATTATACTTTCTTCTGCCTATTGCACCACTCTCTTAGAATTACTCAGTAGCCTGGAAAAGCTTAAGCTTATGAAGTAGCTTTCTGCGAGAGCTTTTAGGTAATGCCTGTGGAGGTATACCAAGCATTGACCCTAATGATTTCGTTCGTGACTCTGGTTGTGTTGATTCTCTCTTTCCACAAAAAGAATCAGGCCACCCCGGCCAACGGTAAGCGTCCTATTTCAATGGATAACCTTTAGAAGCCTCCGCCCTTAAAGGTGGCTATTGCTCCGAGAGTCGTGTGTCCAGCACGGCTCTCTTTTTTTATTATACTTTCTCCTGCCTATTGCACCACTCTCTTAGAATTTCTCATTAGCCCGAGCCCACTCTTCCGTACCTTACTTCCTTGTGTTCTTTACTCGATCCGTGAATTGAAAATCACATAATCCGGTGCTGTGGGGACATTGATTGTGAATGACAAGGCTCCTGCCTTAGGAGTAGCCTGAGAAGGGCCGGGAAGCTACCGGACTACCGCCTGCCCTTGGCTGTTCACAGCGACGAACTCCAAGCTGGAAGCGCCCTTAGGAATGACGAACCCGGAGTCATTAAGCACGCTGAGGCTTAGCCGGAAGCCTTTCCCATCAGCAGATTGTGTCAACAGTGTAGGGTAAAAAGGATTCTGGTTCTCCCCAGGCACATCTCCAAACGGAGTCACGCTCTGCCACGACTTGGCCTGCGGCAGCACTGTGTCACCCCGGCCCTGCACTATCAGTACATTGCGGTTAAGCAGGTTGGACATGTTCTCCCATTTCACCTTCTTCAGTCCGGTGAGGATTGGGCTCATGGGTGCAAACAGCACACCATCCCGCAACTGCGGGGACACTCCCAGCGCTATCGCACTCCCGTCTTTGGTTACCGCCGTAGCCTGCCCAGCCCGCAGTTTCCCCACACTTTCCCCAAGAAGCGAGATCGTAGAGCTCTTGCTGGCGGCATTATACGTCAGCTTCGCACCCAGTGCTCCTGCGAACGAGCGGACAGGTACCATTAATTTACCTGCCTGTATATAGGGCGCCAGCTTACCTGGAAACAACACATATTGGTTATTGATCAGCAGCGGCCTGATCTGATTCCCCACTACCGGTTCAGCCTGCACCTGAGCCGCCGTATGTACGACTGGCAGCAGACCGGCGCACAGCAGCATAATCAAGGCTTTCATAGCGAGCCTAAAGAATGGACGTTGGCGATGATTCATAATTATTCTCTCCATTTATTGTTTATGATTTGAATAGAGTTAGATGCCTAATGACTACTCCTTCACTTCAATTAGAAAAGTTCGATCTGCAAAGCCTCCACGTTCCTCAGCTTTCTTTGCGCGTACCTTTTCTAGATCCTCTGGCAGGATCTTATGTAATTGAGCAAGAGCATGGACCACCTCTAGAATATCGGCCAACTCTTCCACCGCTTCTGCATCACCACCAGCTTGGTTATACTCTTCTACCTCTTCACGAAGCTTCTTTTTCAGTTCAGAAACATAGGATTCATACTCTAAAGTTATGCAATTAGAGACCTTACCTGTGCCTTGGATAATCTCAGGGATTTTGTCACGAACAAGCTTGTTGTAGATCAGCATTCCTTATTCAGCTCCTTTTCTTGATTTTGTCACATGCAGCTTACGAATCTCGGTATCGGTGATATTAGCCTGAACCAGATGATCATATATAGTTTGGATCTGCGCCATAGAAATAAGAGGCTCGGGGTTCACCGTCTTCAAGCTGATCAGCTTTCTAGAGATAAACTCACTTAATTCTACGTCATAGACAACCAGTTCATCCGATTGAATGTTCCGCAGCTCCGGGTCAATACTGAACCGACATCTCATTGTGAATGAAATCATAGAGATGTATTTTATGACGGCTACATCTTTCAGCAGACTCTCAATGGCCTTGATATGCCCATAATTCTGCTTCAGCGGGTTATACATATTGTAACGGTTGCTCACTGACCACTGCTGATCCGTCCGCCCACCTTTAATTTCTCCATTGTAGTTTTTCGTCTCAATGACAAATACGCAATACGGGGAAATAACAACATGATCAATCTGGGCGTAACCTATTCTAGACTTAGGATTAGGAAGCAGCAGATCACTTAGAGATTTACAGTCCTTAGGTAATTGATCAAGCTGAATGTTAATTTTATGCTCGCCCAGCTCGCCAATGCGGGTGGGTGCAACCTTGGGCTTAGCTTTTGGATCGTGTGCCTTACGTACAGCCTGTGGCGGCTTAGGGTCTGACTTTTGGAAGAGTTTCTTTAGTGCTTCAAACATAACCCAACCTCATATCCTCTGGATTTACAATATGTATGGTAATTCGACAATATGGGAAGGATTCCCTCCCAAAAAGAGCATAAGAAAAGGACTGTCGCGTGAACAGTCCAAACATGAATATGTTTATTTGTCTATTGTGATTACTCCGAGAGCGCAGATGGAGCATTAAAGGTATTTGCAAGCTGCATTCCATCCTTAAGTCCTTGTAGATATAGGCGCTCATAAAGAACGGACTGCTTTACTTGAAGTTTGTTCTCCCAATCCTCAAATTGCGGCTTACGTGCAATATCTAAGGAGTCGAACAACGCCTGAAAAGCCTCGCTTTCCTCTTCAAAAGCTTGTCTAGGCTCAGACTCATATTCTATTTGTGCCGTTACCTCATTCAATCGACCCTGAATCGTTTGAATAAACCATGCCGGAAAACTCACCACATCTCCCCCTGGACAAAAGTTTAACCGCAAAGCCTCTGAATATCCGTTCCTTTCTTGATACATCTGATTAATAAGTTCATCCACCCTACGACTCTGAGCCTGAAGCGCCTCATTAGTGCTTAACTGAACCCCTTCTTCCAGTAACCTTTGCCCGAGTTCATTCAGCCTTTGCTTCTCCTCCTCATACTTGTGAATTAGATTGTGCATTGCACCCTCACCTTTCTGACAAAGCTATGGTTGTAGATGATGTATAGAGATTTTAATGCGTTTATCGGTTTATTTTATTTTAATTCGATATTCGCATTAAAACAACTCCTACCTCGCATACAATTTGGTTAATATTGTGAGGTGACACGGAAATGAGACATCGTAAAGAGCCCCCAGGTGACAAAAACATCATTGGGAGCCGAGTTGTAGCAATTCGCAAAGCTAAGAAAATGAAGCAGAAGGATTTCCTTGCCCGGTTACAAACCTTTGGATTGGACATAAGCCCAACCAGTTTATCAAGATTGGAAGGCCAGCATAGGCTGGTACAAGATTATGAGGTTGTGGCGGTTGCCAAGGCGTTGGAGGTTTCGGTTGGAGAATTGTTGGGGGATAGGTGAAGAAGGATACTGCAAATTCCTCATTTAATATGTAATCAAAAGTGCGTAGCATCTCACATATATTATGAACATATGAGATCATCGGCAATCCATGTAGCTAAACCCATAAATCACATATTTATAACTTTTAATTTAATTCTATCTGCATACATTTTTTGCTTGTAGAAACTCTTCATCAACAAGATATCAACAAGGAAGTAAAGTTCTTTTCAAGAAACCTCCTCCGGCTTGCTTGAACAAGTTACGAAAGAGGGACTTACCGTCTGATTTCTGTGGCTAACAGGCACCGCATAACTTAAGCCTATATCAGCCTTGAATATAATATTTTGGAATCGCGTCGGCGTAGATCGCAGAACAGCTTGTAGAGCTCCTGATTGTGCGCCTTAAAATCTGTCCCAGCCACAGCTTGTATCAGTTGATATCTTAAGTAGCTTGCATCAGCTAAACCAAAAACGAAGTAGGAGTTGTTTAAACCACTTTGCAACCTTGATTTAGGATTCGCCCTTACGCTTCTGACAGCATATATTGTGAAGCTATGTCACCCAAAGGTACGTCTACCTTAGTGTCAATACCAATAAAGGTTCGCCCTTTAAGGAGTTTCCAATTAACACAACATCGTGAGTTCTTGTGCCCTCTTTAAAACGATCAAGCGTGGTATTGTATTCAGGTGTACTGTAAGTAAATTCAAAGTCAGCGGTAGTATTATCATAACTCAGTAGTAACTGCACCAGCTCTTCTAACTTTAAACCCATATTATTCCAAATACTTGGAGCCTCTTCCGTCAATCCTGTGATTGCCTCTAGTTGGAGGAGCAAGTCCGAACCAGCCCTCAACGGTCTAAATTGGTGTGCCATTACTATTTTTAATTAACGAATCCAAAGAACCCCATTCGCTAAACAAACATGTAATTTATCATCAATGAAAAGAAAAGCACTTATAAACAGTAGGCCGTACCTCTGTTTCAAGTGCTTATGTGTTTACTTCTCTAACTAATTAGTAACAGACTCCCCAGTCAACAGCTCTGCGGCACTTTCCTCATTGTTATCGTTAGTGCCCAACATGCCACGAAATGCACGTCCTAGGATTGCCTTTTTCATCTGATCGATTTTTACTATGATATTAGACAGCTCTTTAGCCTTCTGTTCCTCTTTCAACAGTTTGTCCAGTATACGTACAATTTCTAGTTGTTCATTAATACTAGGACAAATCACTGGAAATGCTTTTAATTGTGTAGAATTTATTGAAGCGAGATTGGTTGTCTGCTTTGAACAACTTAAAAAGTAGGCTTTCCCGTATCGACTGCTTGCTAAATAAGCCAAATAGAAAGAGTTTAAAACCGTTGGCTCAGGACGCACGGCAAAAACATGATTTTGATGCAAGCAATTATCTATTTCTGCTCTCCAAACAGTACCTCGTCCGAGTTTGTCAAAATCACCACCCTCAGTAAAAAGTACATCACCTTCTATTAAACGATAACGTTCAATTTTATCTTTTTCCACAGTAATTAATTTGATTTCAGAAAGATCCAAATATCCATCTTGGACATTTGCAACCCGTAGGTAAGGCATAGTAGTGGTATCTGAAGTAATCTGTTTCCCTTTTGCTAAACCTGTTTGAATAGACGCCAATTCGAATAATGGTGTAGTTTTCCAACTATCCATACTTATACCATGATTTTGACGCCACTTCACAGTTAGCTTCCCTGAAAACGCTTTGTGTAGGATAGCAGCTTTACGTGATTGAAAACTATCTAAAGCATTCTGTGCCATTTCTTGCGCTTGATCAAGTTTAGCGAAGAGACTTTCAATGCGACGAACAATACGCTGCTGCTCAGCAAGCGGCGGTATTGGTACAGGATAAGTTTGAACGTATTTCGGTTGTGCTCTCATGAGGGAGCCTCCTACTCCAGAGACGTTCGAAAGCATATATTCTCTAAAGTATTTCGATCTAAAATACCACATAAGATACTTAGCATTAATACTTTGATTACGTACAACAATCCATTCAGATGATGCCACCTGATGGTATTCGGTGTGTTGCGAGACAATCCAAACTCTATTAATTCTTGGATTTATTTTGCAAATCAGCACATCATCCTTAGTTACTGTTTGTTTCGTTGAACCTATTTCGCTCCCTACTAAGAGCTCTGGATTATCATCCTCACAACTCGGAACACTGTATAGTTCAAATAGTTCAGCTGGGGTAAGCGAGGGATTAACAGAGGAGCCCGTGTATTTATTAATATTCCTCACTGTTGTCCAAATCCAGTTGTCAGGCACTGTATACGGCTGTCTATCCATTGATATTAACGCCTGTTCTAAAGTTAATTCTGCAGACAGCTGATTTTTCTTAGCCATTAGATTTAACCTCCAATGACCTCAATTCCTTTACCACGCTTTGAATTAAAAGAACTGCTGCTTCTAACTGCGCTGCTATCTCTTCTCCACTCTCAATCGGATCTAGGAGCTCTTCATAATCTAAGAAACTGTCGTCTCTAATAAGACCTATATCTAAGCTGTTATTCTTCGCTGTTATCTGTTGACGTGTAAAGACATTCCACCGCTCATCCAGAACTTCACTTCTATTCATAGCTGTATAAGCCGCAACAAATCCATCGAAGTGCTCTTCTTTTAATGTCTTGGTCTTACCAAACGATTGCATATTGGTTCTAAGATCGTATACCCAAACTTCTGAGGTATTGTCCTTCTCTGTTTTCCCACGAGTGAAGAACAACACGTTTGTCTTTACTCCCTGGGCGTAGAAGATACCTGTCGGGAGCCGCAGTATCGTGTGTAGGTTACACTTATCCATTAAGTCATTACGGATAGATGCTCCATCCCCATCAGCAAACAACACATTGTCAGGCAATACGACTGCAGCACGTGCCGTGCCTTTCGTATTTAAGCTGCGATAAATGTGCTGTAAAAAATTTAATTGCTTGTTGGATGACGGATAAGTAAGGTCATCACGAGTAGTACGTTCCCCGCCCTTTTTAGTTCCGAATGGCGGATTGGTCAGGACTACATCAAAATCCCTCATTTTTTTACCTTGATTGGAAAGGGTATCAGCGAGCAAGATAGGGCCTTCAATATCATGCAACATTGCATTCATGAGAGCGAGCCGATGTGTCTCATGTACCAATTCACACCCAGAGAACGCCTTTTTTTGCTGGAACTCTTGTAGATCTGCAGATAAAGCAAACAGGTCATTAGTGTGATCTTTTACGTAACGATCAGCAGCAATCAGGAAGCCAAATGTTCCACAGGCAGGGTCATTACAAAGCTCTCCTGGTTGAGGAGCAATTAGCTTTGTCATGACATCGATAAGAACACGGGGAGTGAAATATTGCCCCGCCCCTGACTTTTTCTCGTTAGCGTTCTTCTCCAGCAAACCTTCATAGAGATTCCCAAGTCCCTCCTCCTTAGCAGAATACCAGTCTAGAGCATCGATAGAGGTAATGATTTTCTCCAAATTCTTTGGCTCATCAATGTTGGATGCAGCACCTGCGTATATGTTACGAACACGTCCGACAGTGTTCTCTCCGAGGTGATTAAGCAACTCTTTATAGAACCGCTTCAATTCTACTCCTTGAAGCTTTATAAGTTGGTCCCAACGATACTCTACGGGGATTTGCCCCTCAGTACCTGTTTCCTTGGCCATCTTGAGAAATAGAATATAGGTTAATTCCGTTACGTACTGGTGGTAGGTGATACCATCGTCACGAAGCACATCACATAATCTCCAAAGCTTCGCTACGATCTCGTGGTTTGTCATGCTGTTTGGCCTCCATCATCATAAAGATACTCGTTAAGTTCGGTAATGATACTATCCAGTTGATTTCTAAATACCTTGTTGATACGCGTAAATCCACCGAAGTTCTTAAATGCGCCACTATCGAAAGCATCTCTATCCAATACCGTTTCATGGATCAGATAACCCTCGATGCGGTTGAGCCAGTCAGTCTCCATCTTGCTGAAGCTATGATTCTTCTTCAGCTTAGAGACTGCATTCTTAATGCGCTGTTCATGACTGATCAGAGATGACCCAATGGCTTGTTGCCTAATGAAGCTGATGATATCAGCTGCTACTTCCTGGTCCTTAATCTGCTTCCATGCTGAGTTCAACTGTTTCTCGGTGAATCCTTCACGGTCCAGTTCCAAAAGCAAACTCTTTAGACTTTCCCGAGTCAATTCCTTGGGACGGGTACACACGATATTCAATGCAGCTATATTATTTATATTATTTGTTACGAAGTTTCTGAATTCATCAAGGTAATCCTCGGGCTTCATTCCCTTACCATAACCTCTTGTATGGCTAAAAAGTTCATCTTCTTTTTCAGAGATTACAACTGCCCTCCTAGGCTTTATGCCTCCTTCATTAAGCATTTCAAAGAGATTTCGATTGGTCAAAAGCAATTCCTTGGCGTTGTCAACAGACATCTGCTTAATTTTATCGGCAAATCTAGTTGGATCATCCCCACCTGCCAAATCAACAAATTGTGTCATCTGTCCTTCGCTCAGGTTGCGCTTCTTACGCTGAAGCTTAGCTAAAATAAGGTCAATTTGATTTTGAATCTGAGCCTCGGTGGATAATTCATCAAGCCCTTGTAGGAGGTCAGTAAAGGTCGTCTGTGGATTAACAACCACAGGCTTCATTGTGTTGACATCAACCAGGCTCTCATAAACACCTACAGGATCATATATCTCAAAGTGCGTTTTACCAATCTCAGGGCAAAGACGAGTAGCTCTTCCAAGCATCTGTTCAAACAGGATACGTGATTTTACACGGCGCATAAATACCAACGTATCGATCCGAGGGACATCTATGCCTGTGGTTAGAAGATCAACGGTAACCACTATATTCGGGTATTTTTCATTCTTGAAACGCTTGATGGCTTCAAGTACCTTTTTCTTATTACCGCCTCCAACGCTGCCTGTAATTTTCATAATGGCATCATTGTCAACGCCGTATGGCTGATATATCTCCTTGAGCAGCTTCACAATTAAGTCTGCATGTGTGTCACTCACCGCGTATATCAAGGTCTTGCCATCACCTTCAGGATTAATGTCCCTAGCAATCTCTTCAAGTACAGTACGGTTAAAGTTTTCCGTGATGACTTGTCGATTAAACTTTTCTAAATCAAACTTCAACTCATCTTCCAACTCGCTACTGTTCGTAATCTCTCCAGTGATAGGGTCATAAATAGCCACTGTCTCGCCTTTGTCGTAGTTAATCCCTTCCTTGCTAAGTTTCGTGACAATAGCATGCGGCGCATCATGATCCACTAAATGACCCTCAATCACTGCTCTTCGGTAAGCATAGTTAGTTACTGGCTTCCCGAATATCTCAGAAGTATGTAGAGCTGGAGTTGCTGTCAAACCAATTTTCACTGCATCGAAATATTCAATCACCGTGCGATACTTACTTACGTAATCCTGCTCATCACGATAAAGCAGCTCATCGTCTCCCATTTCTTTATCAAGGATGTAGCCACGATGAGCTTCGTCTACTATAACTAAGTCATAGTCCGTAACCGAGGGCATCGAGTCACCTTCATTGTACATAATACGTTTAACAAGACTTTGGACGGTAGCTACATGTATCCGCGTCTCTTTATCGATCTGTTTATCATCAAGTCCCTTAATATTGTAGATTTCGTCCAACGTCATAAGGTCCTCAATCTTCACCTCTTTAAAGACATCCTCTGCTTGTACACCAAGCGAGGTACGATCCACAAGGAACAAAACACGCATAAATCGTCCAGTTGTCACAAAGCGATATATCATGCCTAATATGGTTCTGGTCTTACCTGTTCCAGTAGCCATTGAAAGAAGCACAGTCTTTTTCCCGTCCATTACCGCATGTTCTGCTGCCTCGATTGCTTCAATCTGGTAGTCGCGAAGGTTAAGGCCGTCGGGATCTCTTAGCAAGTCATAACTCATCTGCTCTAACTTATTATTAGCTACCTCGATATCCTTCTCAAGGAGCTCCATTATTCCTGATGGGCTCATCCATCCCTGAAGGGCTCTAGGAATATTAGAATTTTCCCGTGCATCCAAGAACCAGATTCCTGACTTTGTCTCTAGTTGTTTCAGGTATTTCCGCCCGTTTGTAGCAAACAGAAAAGGGATTTTATACTCACCCCAGGAGCTTATCAGATACTTTGCATCTTCTGCTCTAACCTTCTTGGCATAATCTTTGCACTGGTAGTCAATTACCGAAGGAATGTCTGTGAAAGCCCGCTTGGCCTCGATAACTGCCACAAGCTGCTCACCAACGAACAAGAAATAGTCAGCATAGCCTTTATCGCCAACAGTGGAATTGGTCGGCCACTCAGCTATGGCTAAATTACGACCCTTCTGAGGTCTTGTACCTTTAGAATAACGGATATTTACCGTGTCTGCTTCCCAGCCAACTTTGCACAACTGTTCGTCAATGAGATAACGGGTCTCTTTCTCGGAGAGATTAATCTGCTCGGCAGCTCTGTTGGCTTTAATTGCACGCTCGGCAAAAGGCAGAGCTTTACCAGTCGCCACCGTTAATTTCATTTGTTCGGTTAGCTCCCTGATTTGCTCTTCTTTTTCCTTCAAGAGCGCTTCGTAATCAACCGTTATCCTGTTGTCTTCTGGCATTACAAATCCCGTTGCCTCATAACCCCAGTCACCATATGTCTGATAGAACCAGACTGATAACCTATAAGCTATCTCAAGCAGTATCTTGCAGTCTTCGAAGGAGTCATGATGTAAATGGACCGCTTTGTTACGAGTAGTCCGTAAAGAAAACAGCATATCATCAATTTCTCTAGGGATCAATCCATTCCGTTTAAGAAGTTTGATGCGATTGGCATTAGTATTATCAGTGGATGGTGGATTTATATTATCAAGTTCCAACATCGAATTGACCATCATTTCAGCTAATTGACCGAGCTTATATAAGCATGAGTTGGGGTCAGAATAAAGATACCCTTCAGCAGCATTTCCTATCTGCTTTAATACAGGAAAGTTACTCTCCAGAAAGTCAAAGTTTGATTTCATTTGGGTCACCTGCCTCACAATGTGATGTAACAATTACTTAGCTTTGTCGACTCCAATCGGAATTTATGGATAAATTTAGGTTGACCGAAAACATCGGTAACCAAGCCCTTGAGAAAGCACTTCGGGGATTTTCGGTACTTTCTTACTATCTACTTTCCTTTATTCGACATTTATATTACAAATCCTTCCGCCCCCTTTTATTAAAAGCTCTTTGATTATCTACTTACTCTAGAAAACACTACACTTGAAGCATATCTATTTAAGTTACCTAACCCTGCTGAGAGCCATGCATTCGCACCAAGGACGAAGTTGACGAGTCCAAGCAGGAAGTGGGAACCCTAGAATCTCTTCAACACAGCAGCACCCTCCAGAAAGCGCAGTTAAGTAAATAACCCCCAGAACGTTTATCCGCAGAGAGCTCAAAGAAGACGATTTATTCTCCTCACTTTTTATTAATCGTAAATGTCGATTTTCCATCCATACTTAGTCTTCACTAAAGTTGTTATTGCAGTAGCCGACATCATTCCTAATATTTTTGTATGACACTGGCACCGGGGGTTTTCTTGATCTTGTTTATGCGTGACGCCATAAAAAAATCCTCCTTTGCCACTACCTGTTTTGTGAAGAACAGATAGCTCAAAAGAGGACCTCTAGCAGGGAATTCTGTGTGGCTATTGCAGCCCGTTTAAAGCACACAAGATTCACTATTTTTCTGGTTTGAGGAAATGAATCCAAAGGGCCAAAACCCTTATGATTACTGACTTTGCAGCGTTTAGGGATATCAACTTCTAGAACTTATAGGGGCATTTTAATAAGAATAGAATCTGATACTGTGTTTTTACAATAGCTATACTAAAGCAAGAAAAGGAACTCAAGTTCTCATCCTTTTATCATCCATTAGTTATAATGTTATCAGCGTTAACAACTACAAGCCAAAATCCTTTTTTTGCTTCTTTACTTTCAAAGGATTGAACATTTATATTTTTCCCATTACTTGAGTTTGTAGCCAACATACTCAGCATAGCAGCTGCCCTGTTCCCTTGAGTACGGTTTGTATAAGGAACATTGTTGTATTTCACCCAATTGACCACTTCATTTATCGCTTGCCCCCAGTCTCCATCCAGCTCTTTCCCTCTTGAAAAATCCATTAATCCCAATAACTCCCACAAATAATGAAAGTCACAGTTATGTTCACACAATTTAGGACGAGGTCTTGCCGTCTTTGCCCAACGAAACGGTACAAAGCTTGATACTGTTTTCTCAAGATACAAGTACCGAGCTCCCAAATGAGAATTAGGTTGAGTATCAATGGTAAATTTACGATTTACCATTGAGCTATTCGTAAATGAGAAGTCTGGCCAACATGAATATAAATATAATTGGTCTGGGTCAAGCTGATGATTATCTCTCATCTTTGCCTGTAGAAGCAGTGCATTCTGTTTTTGATACCCGTTACTTTGATTCTCATTATAAACATACAATAAATCACCAAACTCGATCGATTTTTTTTTACTTATTACATCAAATGTAACTTGGGGTGTCTTGTGGATGAAATATGATTGCATCGTAATAATAGGTCTACTATTACCTAAATACATATCCATGATATTGTTCCACAAAAACTCCAGCTTTTCTATTCTTCTATGCATTCGATCAATATAATCCATTTCAGTTTTAAGAGTTGAAAAATTTATTCTCAGTTCTCTTTGAAAGTAGTGCTGCGCCGCTAGTGCAAGGTCGTGGCTTAACGATGATGTTATATTCATAACTGCTCCTAACTTAGTTATTACAGATATTAAGAAAGGTCAGGTAATAACCCGACCTTTACGATCTGCTCCTAGCGCTTAGGTAGTTTACATCTATTAAGTACGCATGCATTATGTATATGTAATACAACCTTCGCCCTTTTATTTAAGTCTTCATACAATGATATTAAAGCTAGAACAAATCCTCATCTTCAGACCCAAACGGATCACTTTGCAATTTTCTACTGGCATTGTATTGTCTTCTTCCATCCTCATAATTCAATGTAGAGTCACAATTAGGCCACTTGTTACAACCATAGAAGGCAGTTTTACCAAACCTCATCTTGTATTCTCCATCTTCACAACTTTTACAAGGTATATGATCAAGCGACTGTGCGCCACTTTTACTCTGCGAAGCTCCAAACGCTAGAACTGTTACCTTATCCGCGCCAGCCTCATATAAGACCTTGGCGCATTCCAGGGCAGTAGCACCACTCGTTATTATGTCATCAACCAATAAAATGTGACCATCAACAGATTTTTTAGTTTTAAATTTATCTTTTACATTAACAAATCGGTTAGTATGATTGCCTACTTCTTTTTGTGGCTTATAGTTTTCTTTTAAGAAGAGTAACTCCGCTACCTCAATTCCATTGTTCAAACTTTCATCCCCAAGGTTTTTGGAATTATTAATAACTTCAAGTAGAACATTTTTTTTATTAAGTTTTGGAGGAACTACAGTTATAGTGTCGACATCAAGTCCTAACTTGTACAAGTGATTGATAGATGATGCAAATAATTCTGATATTGATTTCATTTGTTTTGCATACCCATTTTTCATTTGCAGAATTAACTGGGAAAAAGGATGAATATATGCCCTGCTATCATTCGAGACAAAATATCGGCCAAACACCACTAAATCAGTTACTACAGATGGAATGAGTTCATGACTCAAAGTGTTCAGGTAGTAACCACCTTTACCACCTACACCATGAGCCCACAATTCTCCAAAGTAGCCATAGTTCTTCCCTTTTAAGCCCTTTATCAACGAAGGAATGTCTTTAACACAATGATCAGAAAGATTATTCTTATTTAAGGGTGTCTCATCATTCATAATCAAAATTGTAGAGATCCCTAAATCGTTATATTCTTCCTGTGAATCGCCAGTAATGTAGACAGCCTCAAAAGGTTCAATACTATTATCACGTAAAATTCTTGATATGGTTAACGTGTTAATAAAGCCTAGCCATCCTGTAGGAGAAACATACGAGAATTCATCATTATCTTTCTTTAATTGCTCTGCTCTTGAGTTATCAGATACGATGAATATACAATCTTTATAATCAATCAAATCAGATAGGTCCACATCAAGATCACAGGATACATTATCCAAGTTAACGATCAGCAGCTTTATCTCGTTGCACTCAAGTAGCATTGTCCGCCCCCCATATATGTGCAGTCCCCTTGATTGTCGGCTGATCTTCAGTTGAGTTAAGAAGACCCTTAATTTGAAGTTGATCCATTAAATCATCAATGGTTGTAAACATATTTGCACCTAGTTCATTAATAAATCTTTTTGGCCATTTAAGATTCTTATTCTCTACTGCACTATAAGGGATGAACACTTCACGCTTCTGCTTGAGAGCCTCTCTAGCTTGGATTAATGCTCCACTCGTTTCACTGGCTTCAACGACTATGGTAGCCACTGAAATACCACTCATGGTAGCATTTCTCATAGGAAAGTTCCAGCGTTGGACAGGGAAACTTGGTGCAAACTGACTTACTACTAGCCCAGTCTCAGAAATAAAATTTTGTAAAGATTCATGCTCTCTTGGATAAAACTTATCTATTGGTGTTCCAATTACAGCTATGGTTGGTTTGCTTGCATCATGTGTACCTTGATGTGCTGACCTATCGATACCAGCCGCTAAACCCGAAGCGACAACAATTCCTCTTTCTGACAATAGTCTGGCTAATCTTCTTGCCCTGTTCTGGCCTTCTTCTGAAGCCTTACGCGACCCTACAACGGAGATCACTATTTTATCTAGAAGGTCCAATTCCCCTTTAAAGAAGAGAACCTCGGGAGAATCCTCCACTTTAAGTAGTCTTTTAGGGTAAATAGCATCATCTTTACATGCTATAAGCACATACTCACTCAGCTTTTCTATGCCTTGCTTGATTTTCTTTTTCGTATCACTAATAGACTTAAAATCGTAACCTTGATTCTCAAGTGTTACCTCCCAATCAACAAATGAAGGGATGTGCTTGTAAGCAATAGCAGCCTGTTTGGGTGAAGATTTATTCAAGGCGAGCAGTGTAAAGTAACATTCAGCAGCTCTTCTTGAGTCATCATTAAGGAATGTAGGCATGTGCTACTCCTTTCCGTGTAATGTGGATGCACTACACAATCATATAAATTAATCTTTGTTATTGCGCAAGATCTAAGGGAAGATCAGATATGTCTTTCAATCTCTTCCCATCAACCATGATACTCAACATCTCCTTGGAGTCATCTGAACCATACAACCCTACTGCCTTAATTAATTCATGTAGTGCAAAATGATAGACACAATCAATATCACCAGTTCCCAGTGCAATAGACGATAATCTACTAGGTAGTGGTTCTGCAGTTACCACCACGATATGTGGAAGGTGCCCCTTGCGATTACGAATTAAGTTTAGAGCTTCCGATCGACTATTCTGACTTCTGTCTGATCTGATTGTCCATTTGGAAGAGATACTTGCGTGAAGTAGTGGTTTACCACCGTTAACCTTCCTAACATCTGTATAGTTACTAATTGTTGAATCAACGATTAGTTTGTTACTGTTAATTTCCTCATCGCACCATAAAGCTTGTTCAATCACTACATCTGGAGCAATTACATAATCGTTTCCTAATGCTGCAGCAAGCGCTGGATTTAACTTAGATGCATTTCGTAAGGAAACTAGATGTTGATACTGTTCATACTCAGCTATCGCAAGTTGCGACCTACTTCCAACCTTACGGATACTCCATCCACCAGGTCTAATATGACCCAGTGAAAGGAATGTTTCTTTCAAGAAGTTTACGTTGATCTCCTCAAATTGATTACCGCTCGTTTGCCCCGCCGCCCTTTCACGAGTTGTTTCATATTTAAGATCATCAATGATACTCTTAGCAAAGAGTACGGAATTACCATTTGCACCGTCTGCATTACTAGGAACTCCTTTTTCATTTATGGATAAGGGTCCAGCTAGTAAGGCTGCATGATATGTTTTTCTTGCCTTTGCTATTAGAGCTACACTATTTGTTATCCCTAGCTTGTCGCTCATCAAGTCAACTCCTTTGAACTAGATATTTTCGTTTCTGCATCGGATATTGCTTTATAAATTTGTACTCCTACTGCTCTAGCAACTGGCGGAGGAAATGCATTCCCTACCTGTCTGTAAGCAGCAGTCTTTCGACCAGTGATAATCCAATCCTCTGGAAACCCCTGTAGTAATGCAGTCATCTTTACGGTCAGTTTAGGTGTCCCTACAAAATCAGCTGAAGGAGCCTCATTCGCTACACCACCACCATCTACTCCGAGATTAAGCCATGCTTTTTTTGCTCTTGTCGGGCCAAGATCAGGGCCACCATGCTTTTTAGACCCTCCTACGAGAGTAGGTGCAATAACGTTAGCCTTTTCTCTCCAAGCATCAACACCAAGCCATCCATTACTAGCCATTTCTTCATAAAGAACATCTCCTACTACAGGAGCTTTTTCAGTAATCGGAGTAGGCCATGCAAAATGCTTCCAATACTTTTTCTTTAAAGCCACAAATACAACTCTAGGCCTTAATTGAGGGACGCCAAAGTCGGAAGAATTGAACAACCTCCATTCTCCCTTATAGCCCATTTTTTCAATGATGGTTGTGAGCGTGTTTCTATATTCCTCGAATGCAGACGACATTAATCCTGCAACATTCTCAATCATAATCGCTTTAGGAGAGCATTCTTTCACTAAACGAGGAACTTCAGGCATCAGGTTTCTCTCATCTAGCTCCCCAAGTTGGTTTCCACCAGTTGAGAACGGTTGACAGGGGGGGCCTCCAGCTAATAAGTCGACGTTGCCTTTAAAAAGCTTTGCATTGAAATCCCTTAGATCACCAGGAACAACATTCCATGTAGGCCGATTAGTTCTCAGAGTAGTACACGCATTTTCATCTATTTCGACTAATGCAAGATGTTCAAATCCCGCTTGTTCTAGGCCTATGGCTTGACCGCCAGCACCTGCACAAATTTCTAAAGAAGTAAGTATCCTTGCCATAAGCTCACCTCCAAACATATGTTTCCATTATAATGAATCATGAGAACAGAGTCCATCAATTAATAGTTGACTCCGTTAACTATTAATGGTAATTTAAGAATATTCCGAAAGCATCGGAACAAAAGACTCCCAATAGGAAGCACCTGGGGGTCTTTTCTATTTCACATTTACAATAATTCCACCTTATTATACAGCCCTTATAGAAACTATCTGATAGGCCTCAACATTAAGATTATCCTCAAGCCGAATGATGGGATTATCCCACTGATCCCAGTCACCTTGTCTTATTTTACTAAGATAATAGAATGCGTGACGCAACAAGCAATACTGAGTTTGGCGTCTATTCAGTTTATTCGAGCCATCGAAGATAATCCTACTAACTGGAACCTGGAAGGTAATTACATATGCTTTAACTTTAGACCTCCATTCATTGATAGCCTTCCTTTTCCCTAGTACTCTTAAGATATTTTCTGCAAACTCAGGCATTTCTATTATATGCCGTACATCGCTATTCTCCCAAATATCCCCACCGAACAAAAACCCATTGATGCACTTATCTGCTTCAGGAAAATAACGGTTTGGCTGCAATCTACGCATAATCATCCTGATGCATGGTTCCTCATTACTTTTTGGAATCATGCTCTCCCAATCTATGAGGCTCCCATCAAGATATGTATCGATTCCCTTCTTGGATTTTCTGAACATAATACCTGATTCCTTAAGTTTAAATGATAGTTCAGTATCATGTAGAAGTGAATCATGAAGATTATAAATAGGTTTAGGATTTTCAATCGAGGATTCACTGCGCGTAGTTAAATGGGATATTGTAACATTATCGAAATCACCGATTGTGGATTCAGTATCTATTTTATCATCGATAATCTTTTTTATACTCTTCAAGTTAACTTCTTCTGCCGAACCTGCACTTTGTAATGAAAGATTATTTCTAATAATTGCATATTCAATTAGATGTCTCGGAGCTGAGAATATCTCAGCTAACGAATTATATAATGCACCTTCACTTGCAGTATCCAATGATGCCATCATACCACTCCTTTATTCTTGGATGTCCTTTATCAGCGTATGGAATGCGGAATGGAATTTCTTCATTTTCGCAATCATAGTCAACTGAATTTGCGGCCAGTTGGATTCTTCGCTTTTTAAACCACCTATGCTTAATAAGTATTGAATGCGTGATGCCCTCTTGATGTCGAGCCTATCCCAGATTAGCAACTCACCGAACTTATCTTTAATCAACTGCTTTTGACTGTACATTTTATCAAATTTTTTCCTATTTCTTTCACTTGGGCATTCGGCCCAACAACAATTGTAAACAGAGGCGCTGGCTCAGAGTTTCCAATCTTATATGCTGAAAGTTTCGCCAAATATAATGAGATATCTGCTGGAGTAGACTCATTCAACCAAGTATGTTCAGGTCGCGGAAGACTCACAATCCAAAAAAGTGATATTTAACATTTCACTCAGTAATTTAATATTTCCTTCAGACAAATCGAGAAATCTTTTTCCTCATGTCTCCAAATATCATGCAGTGGTACAGGTTCCAACTTCCAATCCTCATTCTAAATCCCCCCGTTTTGAACAAGCGCCAGATCACACAGATAACATTCTGTTATTCGACATAAACTACCTATTGCCCTGCATATCTGGAGACCGGAGAACGTCTGATCTTCGAGATGCGCAATCCCGCAGGAACTGACCTGTACGTTGAAGGGGGGACGGTTTGGGGCCAATTCATGATTCAGACGGCAACGTAGTCACTGTATCGGGCACACAGACCTACGATGCGGAACGTTCCATCATGCATTGGGTAATTTTTCGCGATTGGGGCTATAAGCAGACAGAGCCCCGGATGAACTGCCGGTTTACAACATACGCTGCGCTGACGGAGTTATTGCCCCGTTACGGAATTCGTATCGAGCATCAATATGGGGACTGGGATCGCACACCCGTTCACACCCTCCTTATCAGTATATGTAGAGTCTGTTGTAGATGTTGGGAATTTGGCGATTTTCTCATTCATGATTAGTGCGGCCAGATGGACTTGGTATACTCATCCATAACCCTTTGCACTGCACAATGTGCCGCTTGGCGTGCTGGCACAGGAAATAGATGTATTGATACACATCAAGCTTCCCCAGATTGTTTACGGTCATTGTGGTTGTATAGAGTAATCCCTCTCCGTTCTCAAGCTCTTTCAGAATCTGTCTGCATTCGCTAATCTGCTCTTCCAATAAGGCTCTAATCTGCCCTAATTCTTTATCTCCTGTAGGCTCCATGTGCTCTGGCCTGATCCATTCAAAAGACTTATGCTTAGCTATTGCATCAAGCTCCTGCAGATTAATTGGACGGGATTCAATCACTGCCTGTAGATCTTTCTTTTTGGAGAGTTCAATGGCTTTCCGCGTCCCTTTTCGAATGAGAATCAACAAAAAGTGATTGGTTAAGGTTACATGCTCCAATATTTGTTCAATACTCCATCCAACCTGCGGTTTATAGGATAGTACGTCGGACTTAATATCGAACCAGTCTTGATAATCACTTAACGTCTGAGATAATTCCTGATCAATGAAGCTTATCACTTGATTTACATTCATGTTTCCACCAGCCTTCAGTTATCTATGTATATTATAATATACATCTATCTGCGAATTGGAGGTTGGGCTCGTGAATTGTACAACTCATTCATAACCAACCCCCTCTTCCCTCAAAACCCGCAGCACCCGCCCCCTAGCTCTGGAAATATATTGCCGCACATGCTGCGTGGGAATATTTAAAAGCTCCCCGATTTGTTGATCCCGCAGCTCCAGCTTGTATTTGAAGTAGAGCAGATTCCGGTCGCGTTCAGATAGCTGCAGCATTGCTTCCGTAAGTGCTCCTATGGCTTCAGCTTGGATGTAGTTCTCTTCTGTCGCGGCTGCGGGATCAGGGATTTGCTCCGCTACATCGTTCTTCAAGCCGGTATAGACCTTCCTGGAACGGCGGGTGCGCCTTCGGATATGGTCATAACAATAATGCTTAATGGTGTTGACGACATAAGAGGTAACTTTGCAGCCGCTTAAGGAGCGCAATAGAGATGTTTTGGGGATCAGCTTAATAAAAGCTTCCTGAATTAGATCATCAATGACTTCTTGATCCTTAATAATATTAAATGCTTTCTTTCTCATTAATGGATAGTGGTTCTCATATAAATTCTTCATGAATGTTCTATCATCATCGGGTTCACAAGCCTTTAGAACGCGAAGTGAAATTTGTAACCCCTCCCCATATAATACATATTAATTCCATTTTTAATTAATTATACCCTTTTTCCTGGTGATTCGGGCTCGTGAATAATAGGCTGGCGCAGAAAAAAAGAACGCCACGGCGTTCTCTTAATCATTCAGTATCACGTAGCATCTAATGTCTCTCTATCTTCGTTTTCGGGCAAACCATGAGCTTGGACTTAACAGGGCAACGGCGATAATCATCACTACCCCAAGTAACATGATGTTCCAGCGGTCAAAGGTCCGGTAGAACAAATCCGGTGAGAGGTACGCTCCATTCTGATACAGTACGTCGTCAATATACCGTGCAAAGGCATGCTTCCCCTGGTCCAGGGTCCAATGTTGCTGACGTACAGCAGCACGAAATGGCTTGTTTGCTCTAATCGCTGAATCCAATACAGCCTCTAAGCTGTCCATTTGCACATAGTAATACTTCTCGCTCAATGCAGGATTTGCATCCTCTGCAGTCTTGAACGGCCGGACATACCGCCAACCCTTCTCATAGGTAGGATAGCTGGTATACCCATACCCTAACTCATAGAATGAAGATCCCTGGGATTTTGACGGAATGGCCTCAATCATCGTACCCTTGGGAATTTCTAAGGCAACCGCCGTTGCCCCGCCTGGAATCTGAGTATAATACTGCAGAGACACAGGCGCTTCTATACGATGAACTAATGAATATTCAGGCTCGCCAGATATGCCGGGAAAATAGGAGCTATACGCACTCAGATCCATTTGCTCCAGCGGAATGCCTTGTACATAGGGGCTGGCCGTTGCCGCAGCTGAGAAGTCTTTGCGTAACTGGTGATTGTGAACCCACGCAGACCCTGTCCGGTAGACAACAACGCAAATGAGGATAATGACCGTCAACACGGCGCACCACCACAGGAATGGTCTAGAGACTGAGGGAACAGACATGTCATTATCCTCCTTATGGGTACAGTTTACCTAATTCACCTTGACGGTGAAGCCGGCATGCTCCGCATAATAAATCGGGGTGGAATACATAATCTTAGCAGGCCCGCTCGTCGGATTGCTTCTGGCCGTTACAATGCCATGCAGCTTGTTCGCACTTCCATCCTTCATATATACCGGTCCGCCGCTGTCTCCCCCGGCAACGGCATCGGTACCGGATGAGTTCTGCATCAGAGACTGATACAGGCCATTCACGTAATAGGTATTAAACAGGCCATCGGAGTAGATAACGTTTATGCTCGCTTGTGTCACAGTCCCCCAAGAATATCCGGTCGTTGCTCCGTATTTATAGATCGTGGTTCCCACAGGGACCGACGAATAGGTGCCGGTAATGGACACACTTCCATACACTTTGTTCGTCGCCGTATCGCTTCCGGTTAACTTCACCATCGCAAAATCGCCCAGTGAATCTACGCCAGTCGCACCATTAGTTCTATTCGCACGCTGATAACTCACCTGTCCTGTCCGTGTTCCCGAATACTGAATATAAGGATATCTTGTAGATAAGAAGCCTACCTTCTCATTGCTGTGTCCAGCCGTCAGAATGGCACTACTGCCGCCATAGGTACCGCCAATCCCGACACTTAACCCGGCACCGTTATCTTCATTGGTAATTCGATCCCCGCCCCATAATTGGGCTGTACTCGTATTAGGTGTTCCCGGCTCGATCCGGACAGGCAAGCTCTCCGTTGTCTTCTGGAGGGTCTGGGGCTGCTCGTTCATAAGCTTATTGTAATCCTCTTCGATCACTGAAACGTAGAACTGGTTAGCCTTCCGGTCCACACCGTAGCTACCGATGCTATAATTCTGCTCCTCCAGCTGTGAAACGACTTGATCTAGACTATTCAAATAATTCAGTGAATATGAAGCGCTTTCAAATATAACATGCTCACTATCTTGTGCACGTTTCATATAATCCTCTTTCAATTCTTCAGAAGGATCTACTAACATAATAACCAGTTTGTCGCCGCTGACATATTCTCCTGCATAATTATCAGGATAAATGGGGGTGCCTAGCTCATCTTTATTGAAACTGTCCCAGAGATTCTGATAGGCTTGAAGGGCTGGTTCTTGCAATTCCATCGCTTGTATAATGGCCTTCGGTACAGTATGTGTTAAGTCTGCATTTCGGTCAGGATTAGAAGCAGCTACACTCAGCGGAATCATTAGAAATACGAGCATGAGGCATAAAAAATAACGAATGTTCTTTTTCAACAAACTCATCCTCTCTTAATAAGTATCCAGCAGGTCTCACCTAAAGCTCCTATACGTCATCTTTGTCTACAAGTAAAGTCCTATAATTCCTCCCTTCGATATAGAAATAGCGTTAATAGTCGAAATGACTCATGCTGTCTATCAATATAAGACGCATAACTTGACTAAATGTAACACTTTTTTGAATAATTTAACTTTTTAGACATTAGTATCTTTGGAATCCCCCAGACCAACAGAAATACCCTCTCCGTGAAGAGAGGGTAACCTTATTAACTGCTCTTATCCCATCAACTCATAGAAATACTTCGCTTCCTGTGTCTTATACAGACCATACCAAGCCTCTAATTTTTGTGGAGTCATTACATCCAGGGCTTTCAATACATGCATGGTGAATTCCAGCGGGGCGATGCCGGTTGCTGTGATCAGCTTGCTGTCCGTTACAGCAGGCTGGTTCTGGTAGAACTCTTCGCCGGTGTACGTTGGACAGATCATTTTGAGGTACTCCAGGTCATTGCTTGTATGCGGGCGTGCATTCAGCAGTCCGGCCTGGGCCAGTCCCATGGTGGCTCCGCAGATGGCTGCCACTAATATATCCTCCTGTATACATCTCTCAGCGAGTCCAAGGATCGGCTTGTGGATGGCTTCGGTCCATGTCTCACCACCGGGCAGAATCAAGGCATCTCCACTTGCCATGCTGCACTCATCCACCGTGATGTCAGGCATGATTTTCAGTCCGCCCATGGTAGTGATCAGTGTCTTCTCATTGGCTACGGTAACTATTGTAGATGGAGCTTGTCCCTCCTTGTAACACCTTCCCGAGTTCAGTTCAGCCGTTAGATACCCTATCTCCCAGTCTGCCATGGTGTCTAACACATATAGATATACTGTATGCTTCATGTGTAGCTCCTCTCTCTATGACTATCTCTATAATAAAACAGCTTCACTGACAACTGCTGTCAGTAAAGCTATGTAAGCTGAACATATTTCCTTTCCCTCCTATCAATAAAAAACGAGTATAATCAACAGTTCCATTCCCGCCTATGAACAGCTATGCTATCTTACCTTTATGCATTTATATTGTATTGCCAAGGAGGAACTAGCATTGACTGCGCATAACAATCTGGAAGAGTACCGTGATCCGGTCAACTATGATCTGGAGTTCGGCGGGGAGACCCGAAAATATCAGTTCTATTTGGAATGGGCTCAAGCGGCTGCCGGCGAGGTCTTGGAACTGGCTTGCGGAACCGGATTGACGACTCTGCCGCTGGCTCAGGCGGGAATCGCCATGACTGGCGTTGATATTGCTTCCTCTATGCTGGCTTATGCGCGGGTGAAGGCCGGAAACTTGCCTGTAGAGTTTATCGAAGCTGATGCGCGAACCTTCCGCTCCAATAAGAAGTTTGCCATGATCTATTTAACGGGGAATGCATTTCAGGCTTTTGTGAGCGATGAGGATCAGGCCGCCTTACTCCGTACCGTCTACCATCATCTGGAGCCAGGAGGACGACTGATCTTCGAGATGCGTAATCCCGCAGGGACTGACCTGTCCGATGAAGGGGAGACGGGTTGGGGCCAATTCACCGATTCAGATGGCAACGTAGTCAAGGTATCGGGCACACAGACCTACGATGCGGAACGTTCCATCATGCACTGGGTAACTTTTCGCGATTGGGGCGATAAGCGGACAGAGTCCCGAATCGACTGCCGTTTTACAACATACGCTGCGCTGACGGAGTTATTGACCCGTTACGGATTTCGTATTGAGCATCAGTATGCGGACTGGGATCGTACACCGTTCACCCCCTCCTCCCCTCTTCTTATCAGCGTATGTAAGAAATCGTAATCTTCAATCTGTTCTTTTTGCCATAATTAAGCTGACGATCTGCTTCATCTCCTCTTGGTTCAGGACGGAATACCAGCGGGTGGTTGTGTTATCCTTGCTAATCTTCGCCAGAAGCAGTTCCGTCCTATCTTCGGAGACATTCAGAATCACTCTGCGTCATTTCCAGGAATGAAGTTCAATGTAGTGATTGTTCCTCATTCCTCTTGATATCATCCTAACATTCATCCCCAAGTATATCATATGCTGGTTATCCCCTCCCCTTCGCACACCAAAGACGCCGCAGGCGAATCTGGGCGTCTCGTGTTCCCTCTATTTAGTTCTGTCCTCTTTTCTAGGGAACTTCCATGTTCCTATAGCACCCGCATCTTCCTATAGGACTTAAAAGTGCGTACTTCTACATTTCTTATTTACTGTTTACACTAACATCAGCCATTGATTAACGAGGGGGAATGATTAATTTGGGACAAAACTGGAAAATCTTCATACTTGCTGTGGTCTGCTTTATTGTCGGGACATCCGAATACATGATCACGGGCATTTTAGATAAAGTCGCCGCAGATACCGGAGTGACATTATCTCAGGCTGGACAGTTAATGACCGTCTACGCACTAGCCTACGCCATAGGTACCCCGGTCCTAATGGGGGTCACGGCCCGGTTTGACCGTCGAAAGTTGTTGTTGTACTCGCTTGGCTTAATTATCGTGAGTAATGCGCTAATCATGATTTTTCCGGGTTATGGATTTATGCTGCTTGCACGGGTAGTCATGGCGCTCGGAACTGGTGTATTTGTCGTGACATCGCTTGCCTTAGCCGCTAAGTTAGCGCCTTCGAACAGGAAGGGGAGTGCGATTGCAACGGTGTTAATGGGTGTCACCGCTTCACTTATCTTGGGCGTGCCCATTGGCCGGGTGATTGCCGCCGCGTACGATTGGAGGCTGATTTTCGGCGGTATTAGCCTTCTTGCCATGGTCAGTCTGCCCGTCCTGGCAAGCGCAATACCGCGGATGGAAGGTGATGAGCCGATCTCCTTTGCCAAACAACTGGCTATGGTGAAGAGACCGCGAATCGCACTCTCTCTCGCCATTAACTTTTTTATGACGATGGGTTATGGCATTGCCTTCACGTATTTGTCGCCTTATCTGCTGGAAGTTGCCGGAATGAGCGATCGATGGGTAAGCGGCGCCCTGTTCGCATACGGCATCGCCAGTCTGATCGGGTCAAAGGCAGGGGGAAGCGGCACCGATCGATGGGGTGTAGGCAGAACGTTAACTGGAGCAACGTTGTTAAATATGGTGATGCTGATATTGTTATCGGTAGTCTCTGGCACTTCCATATTCCTTGTTTTCCCGGTGCTGGTGCTTTGGTCGCTCTTCTCCTGGGCAGCTTCTCCAAGCCAGCAATATGATCTTCTTACCTTGTCTCCCAAGACATCTGGTGTCATGCTTGCCCTCAATACATCTGTGCTGCAGCTAGCGATAGCGGCGGGGGCTGGACTCGGAGGCATTGTCATTAACTATTTATCGCTGCAAGCCATTACGTGGGTCGCTGCTGCCTCCGTTGCTGTAGCGGCTATGATTTCTGCTGCGTTGTTCGGCAGGATAAGCTATCGGTCGCGTCAAGAGAGTCAAAGTGCAGAAATAATAACATCTACAGCTCCGGAATAAGCTCCGGCTCCCCCTATCAATAAAAAACAAATATAGTCAACGGTTCCATTCCCGCCCATGAACAACTATGATATCGTACCTATTATACTTTGATAAATAAGGGAGCGAGCTGCGATTGGATGCACACTTAAATACCGCAATGGAAGCACTGGAGCAGTACTCTATAGGCTGCAAATCGGTTGATTTCATTGCACAGAGCGGCAATACGATCTACAAAGTCACTGATCTGGACAACAATAGTTACAGCCTCCGGCTGCATATCTCCAAAGGTGATGCCCTTGAGCAAATCTGGAGTAAGCGGGAAGTGCTTCAATCCGAGATGGTCTGGCTGGAAGCCTTAACCTTGGATACCGATGTGACCCTGCCTTCACCTTGTAAGAATATTCGCGGAGAATTCATTACGGACGTGAACCATACCCACTGCACTTTATTACGATGGGTGGAGGGTGAACAGAAGCCTTTCATTCCTACTATAGAAGATGCCGGGGCCATAGGTGAATTGATCGGCAAGTTACATAAGCAAGCCTCGAACTGGAGCATCCCCAATGCTTTTGAACGCCCGGCCTTTGATGGCTCCCGGATCTTACAAGCCCTTAATACGCTGAAGGAACGTGCTAATGCCGGACTGTTTGATGCAGGAGATACGGAGCTTCTGCTGCATGCCGGTGAGCGGGTGATTCACATGATGGACTCTATGGAGCGGACAGCCAGCAATTGGGGCATGATTCATGCCGATCTGATTCCAAGTAATTTGGTGTTTGATGGAGAAGAAGTACGGCCCATTGATTTTGGTGCTTGCGGGTTCGGTTATTACTTAGTGGATTTGGGCTGGACGTTCTCCTACATCCATCCTTCATTCAGAGAACAGTTGCTTCAGTCTTATTCCAAGCACCATCCGTTGCCGGATAACTATATTAAAAGGTTAGAGGGCTTCTTCATTGCAGCACAGCTGGAGACGATGAATTTCTGGCTGGGCCTGCCGGACTGGCAGGAATGGCTGCCCGGGCATATCGGTAAATTAGCCAGTAGAGAGATTAAGGCCTACTTAAACAATGAATCGTTCCTCTTCAGCGGCGTGCCGTATTGGGAATGAACCTTCACCTGGGCTTGGCACAAACGTAAAAATAAAGACGCTGCGGGAATTCCCGAGCGTCTTTGTCCTTCTACCTCTTATACTCCTTATAGAATTTCACTTCACATCTTCCATTTCGCTCACAATCTCTGGTGTGAAATCCCGTTCTGTACCATTTGCTTCAATAATGGAAATTTGCTCAGGCGGGTTATCAAGGCTCTTTCCCCTGACTAGCAACTGCCGTTCCCCTTCGATTTTGTACTTTCTAATATACAATCCTGAGCCGATATCTTCGAACGGATACTTGTCGAAATCATCCCAGCTTAGTGAGGCTCCCTTTTCAGATAAGCTCTTTAATTCGTGCAATGAAATATATTCCCTTTCATCTTCTTTCTCTTTATTTTGACAGGCTGCACAGAGCATTAATACGAACAACAATGTCATTGAAAGCTTAAAGCATTTGGATAATGTCATATAGCCCCTTCTTTCTTCCATATTTTTACTGGATATATACTGGAAATTATTATACCATATTTATGTAAAACACACTAATAATAGAACAAAGGAGGCGTGGTAAACAACTGCAAGTCAAGTGTGTTAAAATATCAGGAGGTTTCTGAATGAAAAAACTACTTTCCTTGCTCACAGCTGTTGTAATGGTATTTCTGCTTACTACCCCAGTATTAGCAAGCACAAATACTAACGAAATCAATTCACAAAATGTTTCAATAAATCAACTGGAATCATCTGTTGACCCTTTAGCTTCTTTTAATCCGGATCCAAAAGAATGGTTAGAATGGTTTAATAGCTTACCTGAGGAAGTACAATTGCAAGTAAATTACAGACCTGCTGGATATACCTCCACATTCAGTAAAACAGCCTTACCAGCCAGTGAAATACCAATTAATGAAACACAGTACCCTCAAAGTTCTTCTGAACCTAAGCCGGATTCCAATAAATCTGCAGAAGTCCAACGACTTGAAACCATGGTAACTGGAGGATACGAACATCCTTATAGTACCAGTGTTTGGGCACCATTGACAGATAAAGCGAATTGCTACGCTTATATGTTAAATACCTCTACCTATTCAGGCCACAAGTTACAACCAGGTGAAAAGGCAGGAAGTATTTTTTCAAGTTTAACAACAAACAGTATCATTACTGCAGCAAAAGCTGACATGCCATACATGAGTAAATCTCTTCGTAGTTCTTCTTATAGCGAGGTTCCAGGTTATAGGGAATACAAAGTGGCATTAGTCATTGCTCCCAATTATGATTATCACTGGTATAGACAAGATGCTGACGGAGGCTGGTCACATAAACGCGGCCTGACCGCCATTGATTTCAGAGATGCAAGCGGCAACTCCGTTCGCAACCCGCAGACCGCTGATCGCAATTATGGTAATGGTCTCAATTATTCTACATTCAGCGGATGGTATATTATTAAATACTAACTCGAAAAAAAGACGCTGCGGGGTAATTCCCGAGCGTCTTTTTCTTTTATGGAAAGAAAGGTGCTCCCTTAGTTCTTCCCCCCATACCCCTTATACGTCCCGTACACGGCATTCGCATACTGATCCGCCAGGATCGGGCGGCCGTAGGAATCGGTGGCGCCTGGATACCAGTTGTCGCCCCCGTTGTAATGTAAGAGTCCGTTGTAGATATTGCCGAATCTTGCGATCTTCTCATCGAGAATCAGTCCGCCTAAGGCTACCTGATCCTGTTCGCTGCTGTGATTATACGTGCGGCCGAATTTGGCGCTGAATTGGGAGGCATACGCGGCACGTGTATTCGGCTCGACCTGCATCAAGCCGTCACCGGCGGATGGACTGCCCGGCAGACCTGCTCCGAAGCTGCTTTCCTTCTTGATCACCGCGCTCAGTAGTAGTGCGAAATCTCCGCCTTTTCCGAATTTATTATCCACATTCATGGCATACGTCCAGATCTGGCTGGGCACCTCGGAGGGGCGGGTGACGCCGGTTGCGGGCGGTGAACCGGTGTAGATTTTGACCGAAGACATCTTGTCATTCACACTCTCGCCGACCCAGGAGGAGCTTGCTGTATAGGTCCACTTCGTGCCGCCGAAATTATCGTCCGCATACACCTCCACCGTCCAGCCGTTCGGTACCTTGAGCGAGGACATCCAGTCATTCGGAATTCCCGCATTGTTCAGCTGGGACAGCACATAATTGCCTGTTCCCAGGGTGACGGCCTTGCCGCCATAGTCCCTATCTGCATAGAAGATGGCTCCGTTCGTGGCTGGGGGTGTGCTGGGCGTGGGTGTCGGTGTCGGTGTTGTGCTGTTCCCGCTCTTCCACAGTGCAGGAACATTCGGCGGCTCCCAGCCAGTCAGGGACGTATGCGCCTGAAGACAGGTATATGTACCTCCGCCATAGGTTACGGTGTCATTCACCGCATAGGCCGTGTTCGGCGACCACGCTCCTCTCGCGGCTGCATCTGCATTCGGTAAGGCGGTGAAGAACACGGAGAGCAGTAATACGAACGCGGACATTAGGGATACAGCTCTGACTGATACTTTCTTATACAATAGCCAAGCCTCCTTAGATCATTTCCCCTCATAAAATAACCCCACAAAGCCCCAAAACATAACACTAAAAAGAGCCCTCCAGGGGGCTATTCATCAGGGTACTATATTTTATTACCGAATTTCTAATTCATTCCATAAATCATGTAGTTTTTATATAGCTTGTCGAAAGGATTTTATTACCATATATTAAAAGTTAGATATTCCTTATCCAAAAGAAACGAGGATGCTCTTTTATGAAAATCAAAATAATGTTACTTCTTTCAATATTCGCTTTCTTGTTTGTGGGCTGTGACATTAATGTTGTAAATGATCCTCTCCCTCAAGCAGAAATTTATCACCCGCCTTCTTCCCTCTTAGAGATTGCAATTGTGGGTAAAGTCCCTTTTGATTCCGTCAGAAATGTTAACTACATCTCTAAGAACCTCAAGGATATTGTCGAAGACCCTACTATTCATTATGACGGATTAATTATTACTAAGGATTATCTGGCTGAAGCAGCCAAGCAAGAATATAGAGATTTCTTTAGCAACCTAACGTATCCGGTATTTTTCATGGGGACGGAGAATTTGCTAGCGAAGGTATTTCTGGATGACCGTTTAACCCTTGATGCAGCAAGAATAGACGGCTTCGGCGCTAACGTATCCGGATTTGTTCTGTCGGAGGGTAAGCATTTGGAGTGGGGCTTGTATCTACCAGACAACCCTACAGAAGCAGATAAAGATATCAACATGGTTCTAAGAATCTCCAATATATTAGAAGATTTCAAGCGCAAATGGAACAAGGGGCTTCACAGTGATTGATCACTGAGAAGCCCTTGTTCCTTTTAATTATTCATCAGAATGGCATCACGGAAAAGCTCCCCTTGCACCCCTGCACGATGGATAACTCCTCACTTAATCACCTCGAGAAACTTACAATTTTCGACATATCCTTTTCCTTATCTAGCATTCTACACGGGAATTTAGCCTCTTAATGAAAGAAAAGAGAACTTAAATAGTGCAATTTCACACAATTTTCGGCAATGATGCTATCATTAAGGCAATGAGCTTAAGAATGACGAATCTTGTAGATTGGGGTCGGCTTCATCATGAGGGGTATACTAAGGTCCGGTTCTCGTAATATCTGGTTACATATCGCTGTGGTCGTGGTTATCGGGCTGATCGCAAGCTATGCCATCCTGTCTGCAACGCCGGGTGCCTCCAAGCCCCGAAGCAAGGAAGGCCTTCTGGATCTAACACATACCTCTATCCGTACGAATCCGCTGAAGTTACAGGGAGAATGGGCCTTCTATTGGCACGAGCTGCTCTCACCCGGGGATATACGAAGCCGGATGGCAGGCGGGGAATCAGCTGAGCGGAACCGGTATATCAACATTCCCAGCTCCTGGCTGGGCTACCCGCTGGATGGGCAAACGCTGAAGGGAGAAGGTTATGCCACCTTCCGGCTGGTGATCCGGCTTAGTGAGCAGGATAGCAAGGAGCGGCTGGCTCTGAGGCTGCCTACTATTTTTCATGCGTATAAATTGTGGGTGAATGGAGAGCTGCTAGCTGAAGTCGGTGTGGTGGATCAGGACAAAGAGGGCATGACGCCGCGTCTGGCGACGAAGCTGGTGTTCTTCCAGCCTGAAGGCGACACGGTGGAGCTGGTGATGCAGGTAGCGAACTTCCATCATAAGCGGGGCGGCATCACTAAGAATATTGAAATGGGTGGCAGTAATGTGTTAACGGTCCGGACCCATCTGAGGATTTCTGCGGATATGTTCATCACTGCCAGCCTGCTGGTGATCGGCGTGTATCATCTGCTGCTGTTCATGCTGCGGCGTAAGGACCGGGCACCGCTATACTTCGGTCTGTTCACTGTGATGTTCGCGATCCGCTCCCTGCTGAACGGCGAGCTTATGCTTACCCAGTGGCTGCCTCATTTTCCGTGGGAATTGCAGTTCAAGCTTGAGTATCTGATTCTATGCCTTGGCGGGTGGATAATCACGATGTATTTTGAGTGCATTTTCCCGGATTACGTGTCGCGTTGGTTCCGCTATGGCTCCCGGATCGTCACCGGCGCACTCTGTCTGGTGGTTGTGGTGACCCCTGCCCTCGTCTATTCCCGGATGCTGCTGCTGATAGGTGTGGTCGTGGTTCTCCATATGGTGTATCTGATGGTGGGGCTGGCTCATGCGGCGGTGCGGCGGATGGAGGGAGCGCTGATCTTCATGCTGGTGTCGGTGGTGGCTCTCGCTACGGTGATCAACGATTTCCTGTATTACAACGAATGGTCGCCCATCGGGAACAGCTCGCCGTTCGGGCTGCTCATCTTCACGGTCGCCCAGATGCTGCTGCTCTCTTCAAGATTCACGCGGGCGGCAACGAATGAAGAACGGATTGCGCGGGAGCTGCAGGAAGCCAATCTCAAGCTGACCGGGATGAATGCCAATCTGGAGCAGATCGTGCTGGAGCGCACCCATGCCTTATCCGCAGCCCACGAGGATCTCCGCCTATCGTATGAGCGGTTACTGCACTCCGAGGAAGGCAGGAAGAAGCTGCTGGCCTACATTACGCATGATCTGCGCATGCCGCTGTCCAGTATGCTGGGTTATGTCGAGGCAGTGATGGATAGGGTCAAGCCGGAGAGCAATGAACAGTATCTGCAGTATATCCGCGATAACACGATAAGGATCAACCGCATGATCGGGGAGCTGAGCTTCTTGTCCCATCTGGAGACAGGGCAAGTGGAGTACCGGATGGAGCCTGTTCAGGTGACTCAGTTCCTGCGCGGCTTCTATGAACAATATGAGCTGGTAGTGCGGGACGCGGGGCTGGATTTTGATCTGGACATCGGGGATACAGCAGACCCAAGCTCTGACCTGCCCGTTGCCAGGATCGATACGCAACGCTTAGAACAGGCACTATTCAATCTGGTGTCAAATGCGATGAAGTTCACTCCTGGCGGCGGGTTGGTGCGTCTTGTTTTAGATGTGGACGAAGTGAACGATACGCGGTGTGTGGTCATCAGCGTACAAGACTCCGGCATGGGTATTCCTCCAGAGCAGTTGGAGCAGATCTTCGACCGCAATTACCGGGTGGACCGGCCGGGGCTGGACATGGGCGTAGAAGGTAGCGGGCTCGGGCTGGCGATATGCAGGGAAATTGTACAAGCGCATGGCGGGAGTGTCCGGGCGGAGAGCGACGGGAAGACGGGGTCGATTTTCCAGGTCATATTGCCATTGATTCAGGAAGCAGGAGAGTGACAATAGAATGGACACATACCGAATTATGATCGTCGACGACGATCCCCATATCTGTGAGATTGTTCAGCTATACTGCCAGCGGGAAGGCTTCGAGTCCTCGTATTGCCACAGCGGAGCCGATGCTATGATGCAGCTTGGGTCATTTAACCCGGACCTGATTGTGCTGGATGTGCTGCTGGCGAATGAGAACGGCATTGACTGGTGCAAGAACGCACGCAATTACACGAATGCCCCGATTGTGTTCCTAAGCAGTCAGGAGGAGGATGAGGTGAAGATCAGCGCCTTATCGTATGGCGGGGATGATTATGTGACCAAGCCGTTCAGTCCGGGCGTACTCATGGCCAAGATCAAGGCTCACCTCCGCAGGGTATCCACAGGCAGAAGGGAACAGCTGCTGGAGCTGCCGGGACTGACGCTGGATTTCTATGCACAGTCGGTCCATATGGGCAGCAGAACGATTTTTCTGTCGAAAAAAGAATTCAGCCTGCTCTCCTACATGGCACAGAACGTGAATCAAGTGGTCTCTGTCGATACGCTGTTTCACCTCATCTGGGGGATGAAGAGTCTGGAGGATACGCGGACGGTGGCGGTCCACATCAGTAATCTGCGCAAAAAAATCGAGGAAGACCCTATCCATCCCGAGCGGATCATTACAGTCCGGGGGGCCGGATATATGCTGGTTGCGGGGAAACGCTAAGCGTAGCGAATCGCTCCAACGGGAGCAGCTGTAACAGTCATAATGCCCCGCGCCGCAGATCATAGAAATACTCCACCGCCGGATGCTTCCGCTGCATCTTCCCGGCCATCCCCTCGATCCGCTTCCGCCCGACTCTCCGGTCCATCAGAGCCAGAATATTCAGTACCATATCACTGCTCTCAAGGCTCTCCTCGATAGGAGTAACCAGGAACTTATTCGCCACCACAATGAAATTTGATTTCGTCAGGGCACTCTGGGCCAACATTAATGCCTTGGCGTGTTCGGTGGTTAAGCGGCTTCGGGCCATGATGATTAGGCGGTCCTCAGGGATGGGCCCCTTGGCCGTCAGTCTGACTGCTTCAATGTCTTCATGGGTGACGGAGATATGCAGCTCCGGGTCATTCTTGACCTCCAGCTCGGACGAATACCAGCGGATGGGGCTAGACTTATCGGTCATGCTGAGAATGTTCTTCTTGTCCACCGTAATATAACAGGTGCCTGATTTATCCGGCGAATAGCGGTAAGCGGGCGCCCGGTACTCTACCCGTCCTTCTAAGGATGGACTGAGGAAGCCCTCCAGTTGTTGCTTCAGTTTGCTCCAGGACATGTAATCCCTCCCTATTGAAAATGGGAAAAGGCCTGTCGGCCTCTTCTTGAAGTTCTATGTTACCATACTTCCCGTCCTTGTTGCCCGCCTGTGGAGACTTCGTGAGGGATATTATCTGGGGTGATACAAGATAGGATTTCATCCAGTGTAACCGACTTAGGGTTGATGATAAGATGTCCTTCTTCCTTATCATGACGCACTTGAATCCCCCCCTCAATCCTTATACGGATCGAACTCATCCGCGCCCGCCATACATACGCCCACTGGCTTTAGCACATGCATAACCTCAACAGTCCCAGCGTGCGCGTTCAACACCTCTTGCAACTTCCGGTAGACAAAAGGACTCTCGTCCGTCCCCGCGCCGCGTAGCACTACGCCGAACTGCCGGACCGCCTCCAGCATTTGCGCTGTCGTAATTTGACCGCCGCTGCGGGTACGGGTTTTATAGTTCATACGGCCCGCAGCCTGGGTCCGGCTCATGATTCGGCCCGCTCCATGAACGGTGCTGTAATAAGCATCCCGGTTCTCCTCGCTGTCCTTACCCCGGACGATTACGGAGATGTCTCCCATGCTGCCCCCGATGAAGCCCATCTGGCCGGGTGCGGACGGAGTGGCCCCTTTGCGGACGACGATGACTTCCTTGCCGTCATGCGTCTCTTTCCAGGCATAGTTATGATGGTTGTGCACCGCGAGATCCGCTTCCGTTCCCAGAATCGCCAAGACCTGCTGGATGACATAGTCTCTTCCCGCATAAGCATAGCGCCCGGCCAGCTTCATGGCTCTGTAATACATATCGCCCAGCTCACTGTTCAGGTCGAGCAATACAGGTGGCTGATCCATCTTTTCCCCGGGGGCATTCGCCAGAAAATCTCTGCCTGCTGCCAGGTTAAGGAACCCGCTCGCTGTCTTATGCCCGAATCCTCTGCTGCCGAAATGATTGGCAATCCATACCCGGCCCGTTGCGTCTTCTTCAAGTATATCTACGAAGTGGTTGCCGCTGCCGACTGTACCGAGCTGATTCTGCGCCAGGGCCTTCAGCTTATCATGTACTCCGCTGCCCACTGCCTTGAACACCGCCCAATCCGGGTCGTCGAACAGCTCGTGTTCCACACGCTCGTTATTAACCCGGCCTATGCCGAAGGAGATTCTGCGGGCAATCTCATCCATAATCCCTGAGAGCCGCGGCCGCAGCTCCTCTATCTTCAAGCCGGTCCGCACCGCCTTATTCCCGCATCCGATATCGTAGCCTACGCCAGACGGGGAAATCTGTCCATCGTATACGACCACGCCGCCGATTGGCTGGCTGTAGCCTTTATGATGATCTGCCATGAGCAGGGTCTGCACCACATTTCCATTCTCCTCACACATCCGGGCCTGCATCAGGGCTCCTTCATCCGGCTTCCCCCACACGCGCACACCGTCAATATTCTGATAAGCCATATCTTTTCAACCTCCTATGTTCGGGATCACCCGACGCTTCTGTGTCTATATTCGCTTATATCGGGTCCCAGGTACATGGCGGAAGTATTACGAACTGGGGGTATATAACAATGTAGCATAAGTTGTCGGAACTCAGGAACATAAATAGACCGCCCCGGTGAAGGAAACGGCCTATTTACTATCACACAAGATTATATTCTTTCTGTACGATTATACGAAGTTTATTTAGTATTTATGGTTGCAATCTTCTTCACATTATCCCAGCTTATAGTCGCCCCTATGGCTTGGCTAATAAAACGGAGGTTCACATAAACCGTGTCTTCAGGTGTATTAAATGGCGTTTGAGTTAAAGTAAATTCTTTGCCATTGACATTGGCCTTAAGGCTATCCACTGTCATTTTAATCGTTATCCCTGTGGTTTGGGCCGTAACATTTCCGGTTTTGGAATCCCATTGGACATTCATATTTAATGCTTCAAATATTTTACGAAAAGGCACCATCGTGTTCCCATTTATGATGATGGGCTTAGCATCGAAGCCAAGGGGCTTCCCGTCTAAAATAACAGAGCCATACGTGGTTGGTGTCGCTGCACTCACACTGGAGACTGAAATACAGCCCACTGAGGCCATGATGAAAACAAGAAACGGTATTATAAATTTCAGTTTCATAAGGCTCACCTCCATTACTCCTTCATCCCTACGCATTCGAGTCCAGCATCGCCGGAATATTGATTTCCTTCACACAGGAAGCCTTGGACATTGTGTACGTATCCTCTTATGCATATATCCGTACGTTCTTATAAAATAAGTAATTCTCCATCACGAAAATAATAAATATTCTCCCGTTTAAAACCGTACAATCCATTTCTGTGCTTAATATGCGGCTCAAATGTAAATAGTGATTCTTCACTAAGCTTCATCTTATTCCCGGACTCAAAGTATTTTCTGTGATCTTTATCGAATTCGATGGTATGCCCCAAATTTCCGAAAAAATCAAGATTAATGTAACCAAGTTGTTGGATAACCTCGTTCATATATAAGTAGACTTGTTCAAAAGTCATGCCCGGTCTTACATAATCAATAAATTTGTTATGGAGCTCCTTTTCGGCGTTAATTCCATGTGAAAATTCTAGTGCAGATTCATTATCGGGGTGTGCAAGTGCGTCTTCGGCAATTACTTTTCCATCAATCACTATTAGTGTTCGTGCATAGTCTCCCCAATAGGCGTTAATCTCTGGACTAAGATCTATGGTCACGATATCATTTCTGCGGACCAATGTATCCGAAGGCTTATACTCCTTACCCGACTCGGACCTAATTGTTCTCTTTCCAACGTGAACAAATGCCCCTACACCGTGATACCAAAAACTATGAATCCCCTTTTCTCTCATAATCTCTTCGGCTCTATAGACGATTTCCTTTTCTGTGATGCCTTCTTTAATTATCCCCTGTAATTGACTTATAGTAGCTTTTGCGATCGATTGAACGTAAGTATACTGTGACAGATGCTCCACACTAAAACCTCTCTCCCCTTGACCGCGCGGATCGCGGCTGCTGGCATTCTATTAAGTCTGATTCTCCGCAACCCTAAGGCAAGCCGTACGACTGATGAAAGAGTGACGGCCCCAAAAAGCACCCAAAACGAGTGCTTTCTTCGGGTTGGACTTATTAGGATGAATCTGAGGTTCCAGGCAACACGATCACTGTCGGATAACCGATATCCTTGCCATCATGGGCTTGATAATTGAGACCCTTGATCCCATCTTCTCTTAACTCTGCGGTCTGCCCGCTTCCATAAGTGAATTTATCTTGCTCTACTTTGGTAATAAGCCATTCTCCGCTACGTTTCTCCAAGGTATATTTCTTAGCAGTTGCGGTGAACGGCTGATCCTTCAATTCTTTATGTTCGAACGTGTATATGTTGGCTTGATTGGAGTTACTCCCTGCATACACATCCGATATGCGAACCGTTGCAATAAGCTTATCCATTTCCGCTCCACGAAGGATGTGAAGCATACGCTCTTTGAGTATGTCGTACTCCTCTTGCGGCATATTCGCCAGATCATCCCGGGTGTATGTGGCAGCATCATATCCGAATACAATCTCGCCGCTGATCGATGCCCAATATTCTTCACTTACCAGTTCATTTACAGCTTTATGATATTGTCTATATGATTTATGAAGGTTAAGGAGATTATACTCACTCTGTTCAACGATCCTCACCTGCTCCACCATCTTCCGCTTCTCGGAATCGCTTATTGAAGAACCAGAACTGCATGCTGCTAATAGGGATATACACAAGACCAGCAACCCGCACATTAAGCTTTTATAGCTCATGCTCCTCCCCCTTACCTGCCGTTTGTCTGAGCCACTGCGTAATGCCCCCGAAGCTCTTCTAACCGCGCAACATCCTTCATCCCTACGCATTCGAGTCCAGCATCGCCGGAATATTGATTTCCTTCACACAGGAAGCCTTGGACAGGTTCATGACGCATTGCACCAGGGATACGATATCCTGAAGCGGAATCTGCGCACCGTTATAGGCGGACAAGACGGGCTCCACCCCGGCCTCCAGCGGAATCTGGGTAGCAATCTCCCCGGGATTAATGATAGTCACACCGATGCCGTATTTCTTCACATGCTCCCTCACCGCATTGGCAATCCCGCGCAGACCGAACTTGGAAGCGGCGAACGATACCTGGGTGTAATCATTATGGTCAAGACCTGCCGTAGAACCAATCAAGAAGATTTTGGCGTTCTCTGACTTTATAAGATTGGGCAAAAGCTTCTGGATGCACGTAATCGCCGAAGTCACATTGATGTTAATAATGCTGGCAATCTCACCCGGATCATCCTGCTCAAAATCATAGTCATCGCTGAACCCCTTGCTCTCCCATACGCCAACATTATAGATGAATACGTCCAGGGTAACGCCGTTCAATGATTCTGCAATCCGCCCCGCAGCATCCGGCTTCGCCAAGTCAGCCTCAATCCAGGTCCGCTGAACCCCATCCTCCAGCTTCATGCTGTCCGGATACGTTCTGGAGACCACCCAGACCTGATCGCCTGCCACCGGCAGCGCCTTGACGAAGGCCTCTCCCAAGCCTTTGCTTGCTCCGAAAATAATAAAGTTTCTCATACGCCCTCCCTCGAGTCCCCAAGATCCTCCGCCCCGTCTTGCTCCTTGCCTGCGAATTCATCCAGCAGTGCACGCACCTCACGGGTGGACTTGGTGTTCATTAGATTATTTCTGAGTTCACTGGCGCCGCGGAAGCCGCGGACGTAGATTTTGAAGAAGCGGGGCAGCGGCTTGAAGGAACGGGGTTCCAGCGCCGAATAGTGATCGTGCAGATCCAGGTGCAACCTAAGCAGATCCAGAAGCTCCTTGCTGCTATGCTCCCTTGGCTCATGTTCGAACGCAAACGGATTATGAAAAATCCCGCGCCCGATCATAATCCCGTCCACCCCATACTCTGCGGCCAGCTTCAGGCCCGTCTCCCGGTCCGCTATGTCCCCGTTAATCGTCAGCAGGGTGTCCGGCGCGATCTCATCCCGCAGCTTTTTAATCTCAGGAATCAGCTCCCAGTGGGCCGGGACCTTGCTCATCTCCTCCCGCGTACGCAGATGGATGGACAGATTCACAATGTCCTGCTGCAAAATATGAGTCAACCAGCCCCGCCATTCGTCCACGCTGCTGAATCCAAGCCGGGTCTTGACGCTGACGGGCAATCCCCCGGCCTTCGCCGCCTGGATAATCTCCGCAGCAGTGTCCGGCCGGCAGATTAGGCCGCTGCCCTTCCCATTCTCGGCTACATTCGCTACAGGACAACCCATGTTCAGATCGATGCCCTTGAAGCCCTCTTCAGCCATGCTGATGCTCATCTTCCGGAAATACTCCGGCTTGTCCCCCCAGATGTGCGCAACCATCGGCTGTTCATCCTCGGTGAAGGTTAATCGCCCCCGCACCGCCTGCTTCCCCTCCGGGTGAGCATAGCTCTCTGTATTGACGAACTCCGTAAAAAACACATCCGGCCGGCCCGCCGCACTCACCACATGACGAAACACTACATCCGTCACATCCTCCATCGGAGCCAGTATAAAAAAAGGGCGTGGCAATTCACGCCAGAAATTATTTATCATATGAAGTACCTCTCTATGCGTGCCAGGATAATCCTTATCCGGCCGTAATAAAGCTAAATTATATCATAACTCCTTGGGATTTGTAGCCGCCAGCCAAGGCCCCCTCTACAGACAATAAACCCCAGAGGAGTCTCTGAGGCCGTGTGTGTATTCACTGCTATTAAATTCTGCCTAACCATACCTGCCATAATCTCTTCTGTCCTCCTCTAGCCCTTGGGTTTCAACTGCTTAATCACGGACATCATCAGAATAATCATCCCCGTGCCGAAGCCTGACATCGATAAGGGAGCCAGGACGAACCGCATGATCTCCCCCTGCACCCAGAAGCTGGCCAGCATGATCACCATACAGATTACCGTGAACATCCCGACCGTCAGCGTCCCCACGAAATCCGTCAGACTATGATTGTCCTCACGCGCAAGGGTGATCCGATTGTCCTTCAGCAGCGGAAGCTCCAGCAGCTTGGGGATATAGTCCTCCAGCCGCCCCTTCACCTTGCTTAGCTGCTCCTTGACGATCTGCCCCTGATCCATCTGCTCTGCGAAGGACTGGCTTGCTGCGGATAGAGAGTACGACTCATCTACAGAGGACAAGGTCCCGTCCAGGGTAATAATCGCCCGGAAGGCACCGGCCACCGTCGGCTTCAAAGACATTCCCAGCTCGGTAATCATCGACATCAGCCGTCTCATCATGACACTGGTAGGATCAGGCGAGAAAGAGGCTTCGGACAAAAGTCTGCCGAGGCGCCGCTCAATCATTCGCACATCCAACAGCTCCCCTTCTTCACAGACTCCGGCCAGACCCTGGGCCATCTGCTTCGTATCCTTCCGGCTGTAGCCCATCAGGAAGTTCAACATCCCGGCCCGCTCTTCCTCTGTCAGATAACCCACGGAGCCGAAGTCAATCAGCGCGACCTTCCCGTCTTGGGTCAGCATCAGATTGCCGGGATGCGGGTCGGCGTGGAAGATGCCGATCATCAGAATCTGCTGCAGGAATGCGTGCATGATCATTTCGGACACATCGCTGCTCACCTTTCGGGTGAACCGGTGCCCTTCAATATATTCCATGGTCAGAATCTGCTTGGTCGAGTACTCGGCGTAGATCTTCGGCACTTGTATCGGAATATCGTGTTCCTGGAATGCTTGGCGCAGCAGGTTGGTATTCAGCGCTTCGATGTCGAAGTCCGTCTCTTCAATCAGATTCGTTTTGAAGCCTTGGGCGAGCTGGATTAAGCCGAGTCTTTGGATTTTGGAGGAGCGTTCGGAGAGCCGGGTCACGAATTGGATTAACAGATCCAGATCTACGCTCATCTTCTGCTTCACATCCGGCCGCAGGATTTTGACAACTACCTTCTCTCCCGTGGACTTCAGCCGTGCCAGATGCACCTGACCGATCGAAGCGGCTGCAATGGGCTCCATTCCGAAGTCTTCATACGTCTCCTCCAGATCGCCGATTCTGCTGTCGATGATCTCCTTCAGCTCCTTCCGGCTGAGCGGCTTAACCTGGTCATGCAGGCTGGAGAACGCTTCGATGTATTGCGCAGGCAGCAGATCCTTCTTGGTCGATAAGACCTGCCCGAACTTCACGAAGACTCCGCCCATGTTATCCAGAATGGCAGCAATCACCTGCGGCAGCTTCGCATGATCCTGCTGGAGCAGATGGTTCAGCCCTTTGCGTGAAGCGATCCAGAGCAGACGGATCATACGCCTGAAGCCCCGCACCTTACCCATCACATACCCAAGCGGGTTCCCGGACTGAAGCAGCTTGAAATTGAATACGCTAAGCAGCATGTAGGTATAGCAGGAGATAAATAGAATCAGCAGCGGGTAATAGATGAACATCACCCTGACCATCTCCGCTTCGGAGGGAACCACAGGCTGCTTGAAGTAGGTTGAGGTTATGATGAGAGTAACAACGGACGTGCTGAAAAGAATCGCCACCATCAACTGGAACTGTTCATGCTTGAAGGTCCTGATGCTGCTTATAATGAAATACAGAATGAACGCCACGACAATAATGCTGCTCATATAGAATTGCTCCAGCACTTGCACCAGCATACTGACCGCCACCGCGCTGATAAGCGGCATCACGATCTTATGCTTCGCATTGAATATATAGGCAAGCGCTACGAACACACCGAAACATATAAGCATTACTATGAAAAAGAACATCCTCCAGCCCCCTGTATCCGCTTCATTATTCCCAATATAGCATACTAGGCTGAAGATGCGGAATGCTCCGATATTATTGACATCTGGAGAACTTCAATGTTAAGCTCCAGCTATAAAAATTTGAGGAGGATGGCAGCCGATGATTCCACGTATATGGTAAGCACGTTCAACAAAAGCTGATTTTCCACCAAGTGTGGGCTTTTTTGAGCTGCTGCTATTTACGTTAAGGACATCGATTGCGATCCGCTACGGCTTATTTCACTATGCCCGGTTTCGCACTGTCCCATCATGTAATTGTTGCAGACCCAAGTCCACTTCCGGATTTGGGTCTGTCTTTATTAGGGAGGTAAGAAACTTATGAATATTCAATGGAAAAAGACGTTCGCCTTCATCTTCAGCGGGCAAATCTTCTCGATATTAACATCGGCGATGGTTCAGTTCTCCATCGTCTGGCATCTGACCGAGACAACAGGATCGGCTACCGTGCTGATGCTGGCCGGTCTGGCCGGGTTCCTGCCGCAGGCGGTCTTGGGCCCGTTCATTGGCGTCTGGCTCGACCGCTGGAACCGTAAGCTCACCATGATCGCCGCGGACAGCGCCATTGCACTAACCAGTCTGATTCTGGGTGCCTACTATCTATGGGGGGAGCCGAGTTTATGGATCGTGTATGCCATTCTGCTGATTCGTTCGGCAGCCTCGTCCTTCCATGCCCCTTCATTCCAGGCTGCGATTCCTCTGATTGCGCCGGAAGACCAGCTCACCCGGGTAGCAGGCTGGAACCAGCTCATCTTCTCCGCTTCCAGCGTACTCGGGCCTGCGCTTGGAATAGCGGTATACTCGGCTACTTCACTAGGAACCGTATTGCTTTTAGATGTGGCAGGTGCCTTAATCGCTAATGTCATGCTTCTGTTCGTCCAGATCCGTCAACCGAAGCCGGAGAGCGTGGAGATACCCTCATTCCGTAAAGAGTTTATGCTCGGCTGGCGGGCCTTCCTGTCGCAAAAGCCCATTGTCACGGTAACGGTTGCCATGGCGGTCTTCAGCGTGGTATTCATGCCGCTGGCGATGCTGTTTCCCTTGATGACGCTGTCCCATTTCGGACGCGGCGGTTACAGCGCCAGCCTGATTGAGGCCGTATTCGGGATCGGGATGATCCTTGGCGGTGCGCTGCTGTCGGTGCTTGCTTCCAGGTGGAAGGACACCACCTACATGAGTGTGAGTCTGGTTGTAATCGGGCTCACCTGTGTCCTGAGCGGGATAGTCGGGCGCGAGGCGTTCCTTGCTTTTACCGTCCTCTCCTTCCTGATGGGTGCCGCAGCACCCTTGTTCAACGGCCCTTACATGGCGATGATCCAGAAGTCTTATGAGCCTGAACTTCTAGGGCGCGTACTCTCCTTCGTGACGAGTATCGGACTCTTGTCTTCTCCGATCGGGCTTGCACTGGCGGGACCTGTGGCCGACCGGTTCGGCGTTCCGTTCTGGTTCTTCTGGTCGGGGATCGTTGTGGTCCTGATTGGAGTATTCATATTTATCAGGTTTGCGAGGACTGGGGCAGAGAAGCCATCTGCCAGTGAGTAAATGAATCAAATAGACCGTCCTCCCGTTAGGGAAGGCGGTCTATTTGCCTTACATCAGCGCTATTCGCCCGAACTGCCGCAAGACTTCACCAAGTTTATCTATCTGCAAAGCGCTTCAATCGTCTAGATCTGAGCCATAAGCCGAATCCGATGAACAGAATCGTTGTCATCACGCCGGTGGTCGGGCTAAACCACAGTTCGCCTGCCGGCGTGAATGTAATGATCCCTGCAACCGATACCAGCAAAGTAGGCACTCCATCCTCCACTGCGTGCATGAGTACACACGGCCACACCGATTGTGTAAGACGATAGATTTCAACGTACATGATGGACCAAGCAACCATCAGCACACAGCCTATGACGACATAGCCCCATCTTGACGTAGTCCCGAAATAAGTATCCGGCAGGAAAACCAGATAATAAGCCGTATGCCACAGCGCCCAGACCAGACCGGACACAAGATAGATCATCCAGTCATTCAGCTTCAATGCGATCAGCTTCGGAGTCAGATAGCCGCGCCAGGCGAATTCCTCGAAGATGTTCTTAATAAAGCTGCCTGCGAGCGATACCAGAACCAGTGACAGAATCGTATGTAGTTCGACCTCTGAAGCGCTGGCGCTATTGAACAGCAGAGCAAGCCCCACCACAATAACCATCATCACCGGATAGACTGCAATGGCTGCGCCGTACCACTTCCTATTTTTTCTAAAATTGAACCTTACGCCAACATCCTTCCAATCCCGATTCACCAGCCGCAGCACGAGCATTGCGATCACGGGCAAAATCAGCCACAAGCCCATTCCCGGCGAATTCCCTTCCGGCTGATCCGGCAGCTTCGTATCCACCCATACCCCAATCCAGCCGCACGCCAGCACAATAACGATGAACAATAGAAGACTAAGCTTTGTTCTGCCTGCTGTCATATGATCATCCCCTCCGGGTTCAAGATTTCTCCGAGCTACGCTTCGCTGTGCTGATGACATCCTCTGCCGCGCTGTTCAATAGCTGAATCATCTGCTCCTCCGTATAATGGTCCGGCAGCAATTCGTTCGCAACCATTACACTCATCCCGACCTGGAACATCTTCATCTTGAGCAAAATCATCCCCAGTTCATCATCGGTTAATCCATTCAGATCCGGGTCCGTTCGCATCATCTGAATGAACCCTTGCGTCTCTGCCTCATTGTACTTCGCCTGATCATTCTTCTTCATCACCAGATCCCGGAACAGCACCGGATACTCTCTGGCAAAACGGATGCTGGCCGCCCCGATATCATGGAACGGATGCCCGGAGTTCTGCTCCAGCAGAATTTGTCTGCTCACCGTAAGCGTTATCTGGAAAACCTCCTCCACCAGCTCGCCAGCCTCTTTGAAATTGACATAGATGGGGGCGATAGAGCCTCCCAGCTTCTCGGCCACCTTACGGATGGTCACGGCATCCACTCCTTCGGTCCTCGCAATCTCGAACGCCGCAGATGTCAACCTAATCTTAACGGCTTGATTCTCCTTTTTAACAATTGTTGTGTTCTGAGCATTTGTTCATATAGAATCAAATTATCAGCTTCTCTCCAGAGAATAATGGAACAAATCAGCGTAACTCACGTAAATTCCGATAAGTATTCAAGTGATACCGGCGCAATTTCATCATCACATCATGAAGGAGGCAGCAGCCCGTGGCATTTATCCCGTTAAATTGTCCCAATTGCAGCGGAAGAATTGAATATAAGGAAGGCGCGATTCTCAAGTGCCCTTATTGCCAGACTGAGCTTCTGCTCAAGCAAAATAATGTCTACTATGTGGATCAGACCATTAATCATTATCACGGGGCACCCCCTCCCAAGGCCGCGCCGAAGCCACCCGTCTCCGTCTCTATCCCCATTAGGCTGGTGCTAATTCTGCTGCTGGTGCTGGGCGGGGCCATCGGTACTTATTTCTATTACGGCCTCAGCTCTCCGCAGCTGGCAACCAAGGCTAATCTGTCCGTACGGACGATGCCCGAAAGCGAGGTCCTGCTCACCTTCCTGCGGGAGACCCTGGGTAAAGGCTCTGCCATGCCGACAGAGGAGGAATTGGCCTCACTGCGTTATTTAACTGTGGAGCGTTCGAAGAATGACCAGTGGCAGTTCACTTACAGCTTCTCCGATCCCTTCAGCGATGCGCAGGCCGAGAAGCTTACTTATGTGACCCAGGACAAGCGGCTGAATACCCAGCGGATTGATCAACGGGATTTCGAAGCCTTCAAGGGACTGACGGCACTGAACCTGACGAATACCTACGAGATCAACCAGGCGGACCAGACAACGCTTGCCCATATGCCCGGATTAAAAAGCTATGGCGGCGCCTTCAACGAATCCTTCAGCGCCTTCTCCGGCTACTTCGGCGATAAATCTAAAATTACGGAGCTGTCCACTCAGCTGCGCAGTAATCAGGAAGTGGCCCTGCTGCTGGAATTTCCCAATCTAAGCTCACTATCCATTACCTATGTGGATGAGTCTATAACGGATTTGCATCTGCTTAATAAGCTGCCGCTGAAGTCCCTGTCCCTTACCTTCGTCAATGACCTGGGGTGGTTATCGTCCATGACCGGGCTGTCTTCTCTGGCTATCTATCACAGTGAAACCACAGATCTGCAGCCGTTATACGCCTTAACCGGGCTCCAGGAGCTTAAGCTTTCCTATTTATCCAATGTGAAGTCGATCGACTTCCTGCAGAACATGCCTGCACTGCAGACGCTTGATCTCGAAAATGTGAATTTCTCCAGCCTGGAGCGTCTGGCCGGCAAAACCTCTATTACCTCGCTCCGCCTGGCTTCCTTAAGCCAGCTTGGCTCGGTAAAGGCCGTGAATAGCTTGTCCTCGCTGCGGGAATTCACCTTGGACGGTTATTACGAGCAACCAGACAGCCTTACTTTGCCGGGCGTCAAACGGGTGGAAATCCCAGCTTCCTTCCTCTCCGGGCTGAAGGCCCCTGCGGTAACGGATCTGACACTCCGGGGCGGAAGCGGGGAGCTTAATATGGCTGAGCTGAAGAAATTCCCTGAGCTTGGGGAGCTGTCCCTCTGGGGGAGCGACGACATCATCCAGCTTCGTTCGCTGGACAGCTTGCCCCGTCTGAAGACACTAAGTATCTATGATTCGTCGCTGTATTCAGAGAGCGACGCCTTATTCCGTCTGAAGCAGGTGAACACGCTGGTGTGCTCGGAATGCCGCCTGAATTTCAAGCAGACAGCAGCAACGAATAGTGTGCTTGAGCATCTGACCTTGGACCGGCCATACTTCTCCATGAATAACAACTCCGTTAGTGAGGTTGACCAGGTGATGCCTTACTTCGCGGGCCTAACTGCCCTGCGTTCCTTCACCCTGCAGGACAACAACCTGGCTTCTCTTGCGTTCATGAGCAAGTGGCAGGCCATCGAGGAGCTTCATCTGGAGAACAATGCGATTTCCAATATAGAGCTTCTGAGCAAGCTGCCCAAGCTGCAACAGGTATTCCTGACTGGCAATTCCGTGGCAAACAAGTCCGCGCTTGATGCAGGCGTGCTGGTGTATTAATTCCCCTATTATGATATGAGAGAATAGACTGCCCTCCTTACAGAGGCTAGCGGTCTATTTTGTCGGCAGCACACTTATAGGCAATGCTTATCAACTGTATAGCAACTATATATTTCATTTATAAGCTATGCAGTACTATACTGAATTTCATAAGGAGGGGAAGTACATGAATGAGCCGGCTTCCAATAACCAATGGCAGGCAGACACGTATGATCACAAACTGGATTTCGTCTCCAAGCTGGGCGGCGATGTCCTCTCTCTGCTCCAGCCTCAGCCCGGTGAACGCGTGCTGGATATCGGCTGCGGGACGGCCGACCTGACGGCTAAGATTGCATCCGCCGGAGCGGAGACTGTTGGCATTGATCTGTCGCCCGAGATGATTGCACGCGGCCGTGCCAAGTACCCGCATCTGAATCTGAGCACCCAGAATGCTTACACATACCGAACCTCCGGGACCTTCGATGCGGTGTTCTCCAACGCTGCACTGCACTGGATGAAGGACGCACACGCAGTTGCCGTGACGGTAGCAAGCGCACTGCGGACCGGCGGACGGTTCGTCGCCGAATTCGGCGGCTACCGCAACGTTGCCGCGCTGGTGAATGCGACCGAGGCCGCACTGTCCGCGCATGGCTATGATCCGCAGGGACGCAATCCATGGTACTTCCCCACCATCGGAGAATATACGGCCGTGCTGGAGGCGCATGGCTTCCTCGTCACGCTGGCCCAGCATTTCGAACGGCCGACTCCCTTGCAGGGCGAGAGCGGAATCCGGGATTGGCTCGACATGATGGCCGATGACTTCTTCTACGATGTCAGTGCAGAAGACAAGACTGCGATCTATCGCGAAGTGGAAGATCAGCTGCGTCCGGAGCATTACCGGCAGGGCCAATGGATCGCCGACTACCGGCGGCTGCGGGTCTGTGCGGTGAAGATGGCGGACTAAGAATAGATTGGCGGGAAGCCCAGGTGAATCAAGACCTTGGGTTTCTTTGTATTTTCAAGGCAGGGAAATTAGGAGGATTGGGAATATCTGTTTCTTATAATGCAGCTTCTGGGTAATACATAGGGTTGCATCTGTCTACATATCAATTGATTACAGAATAGGAGAACAAACATGGAGAACCAAAACCAGGATACGTACCGTTTTCAGGTGAACTTAAGCGGTATGATCAACATTTTGTCTAACCATTTGTATAGCAGCCCGAAGGTATTCTTAAGAGAACTGCTCCAGAATGGCATAGACGCGATTACTGCACGGCAGGCCTATTCCCCCGCTGGATACGAAGGCAAGATTCATGTCGAGGTCAGCGGGACCTCTACCGGGGCGACCTTACTGGTAGAAGATAACGGAATCGGGTTAAACGAGGCAGAGATTCATGAGTTCCTGGCCATGATCGGACAATCCTCCAAACGGGGCGAAGACTTTCTCTCCACCAATACCTCTTTCATCGGGCGGTTCGGCATCGGGCTCTTGTCCTGCTTCATGGTGAGTGACGATATCGTTATGGTTACCCAATCCGCCAAGGGCGGCCCTGCACTGGAATGGCGCGGGAAGCCGGACGGCACCTATACGATCCGCAAGCTCGAAGGGGAGCACGCTCCGGGCACCAAGGTTTTTTTGCGTTGTAAAGAAGGGTCCGAAGCTTACTTCGAGGAGAGCAATCTGCAGGAAGGGCTGTTCCATTACGGCGCTCTGCTGCCTTATCCGATCCAGCTGGTGTCGGACCGTAACACCCGCCTGATTAATCCGCTGACCCCGCCGTGGGTCAAAGATCCGCAGTTGGCCCGTAAGCATCGTGACGAGGTGCTGTCCTTCGGTAAGCAGGTGCTGGGAGAGACGTTCCGCGATTTCATTCCCCTGCACACCGCCTCAGGCCGGACGGGAGGCATCGCCTTCATTCTGCCGCACGCGGTGAACCTGAACGCCAAACGCAATCACCGGGTATACCTGAAGCACATGCTGGTCTCCGAAGCTGCCAGCAATATCCTGCCGGACTGGGCGTTCTTCGTGAAATGCCTGATCTGGACCAATGAGCTGCAGCCCACCGCTTCGCGGGAGCATTTCTACGAGAATGCCCAGCTGGAGCAGGTGCGGGAAGAGCTCGGGAGCTCCATTCGTCAGGAATTGATGCGGATGGCCGAGTACGACCCGGATCGCCTGCAATCGATCATTTCACTACATGCCTTATCCATGAAGGCTCTCGCAGTGGAAGATTCATCGTTCTATTCTATCATTCACGAGTGGTTGCCGTTTGAGAGCACGTATGGCAGAAAGACGCTTGGCGAGCTGAAGCAGCAGCCTCCCCTGTACTTCACGGCGACGCTTGACGAATACCGCCAGATTACCCACGTGGCTTCGGCCCAATCCATGCTGGTGGTGAACGGCGGGTATATCTATGATGCCGAGCTGCTGGCCCGGCTGCCGCTCATTGACCCGGATGTGCAGACGGAACGGCTGCTGCCAGAGGAGGTGTCGTTATCCTTCACCGATATCACCCCTCAAGAGCGGCTGGACTACTATGAGTCCGTAAGACTCGCAGACAGTGTACTTCAGAAGTTCCGCTGCCAGGTGCAGCTGCGCCGCTTCAAGCCAGAGGAGATTCCTGTCCTCTACACGCTGTCTGAGGAGTCCGCCCAGTGGCGTGTAATGGAAGCAACCAAAGAAGTGAGCACCGATGCCCTAGCCTCCGTGCTGGGCAGCTTGGGTGCTTCGCTTAAGGAGACGGCATACGCCACACTCTACTTCAACCTGAATAATCCTGTCATCGGGCGGGCATTTCACCAGGCGAACCAGAAGATGCTGCCCTCCATTGTCGAGATGCTGTACTGCAATGCGCTGATGATGGGACATTATCCGATGAACCGCCAGGAGATCGCGCTGCTGAACCAGGGCATTATTCAATTCATTGATTGGGGATTGACGGCTAATCAAGCCACAGGAGGAGACGAATAGATGAATCTTACCGAGATGGATTTTGACGATCTGATGGAGGAAGCCTATGACCTGCCGGGCGGCAAGGCTAAGCTGGAGCTGCTGGAGCAGGCGGTACGGGTGGCCGATGCCGCAGGAGATATCGACCAGGGCTATGAGGCCCGCAGCGAAATCGTAGAGCTGGGCAGCTTCCACGGGTATCCGATGAAGGCGCTAGTCGCCTTTTCCTGGCAGCTGGGGCAGTATGACAAGAACCCGGGCCGGTTCGATGATTATAGCCTAATGTGGTCGTACAAGTGGGTGCTGGACCGCATTACCGCTTTTGCAGATATTAGCCGCACTCAGATTGAGAACCTGCTGGAAGATATGAAGACCCGCTTCGCAGCGGAAGGCTACAGCAGCCGGACCTATCACTATTACCGGGCGAATATCCTCGAAGATTTCGGGGAGCTGGAAGCTTCAGAGGCCGAATGGGCGATTGTCCAGACCATGGACCGGGACGAGATGAGCGATTGTGAGGCTTGTGAGCAGCATGGCCTGGTCGAGTTCCTGGCGAAGCAGGGAGACGACGAAGCAACCGTTAAGGCAGCCGAGCCTATTCTCAAGGGCCGGATGACCTGCGGTGAGGTCCCGCATGTGACCATTACGAAGGTGCTGTTCCCTCTCCTGCGGCTGGGCCGCCAAGCGGAAGCGGATAAGCTTCAGAAGAAGGGCTACAAGCTGGTCAAAGGCAACCGCGACTTCTTGTATCATCAGGGAGAGCATATTGGTTACCTGACCCTGACCGATCCAGTCAAGGCGCTGGAGGTCTTCGAAGAGTATATCGCCTCCTCGCTCGATCATGAGAACCCGGCCGATCAGATGATCTTCAACGCCTATTCCGCCAAAATGTTCCGCCGTCTGGCGGAAGAATCCATCCGCTTCCAGGTTAAGCTTCCGGCCGGCCACCCGTGTGAGCGTCAGTCCGAAGACGTCGCTGCGCTTGCGAAGTACTTCCAGCAGTTGGCTCTCGCCACAGCGGAGAAGCTGGATAAGCGGAACGGTAACGGTTATTATACTGAGCTGCTGGAGAAGTTATAGGTTGTGTTCCGACGGCGGTTTGTAAGAACAAACGCAAATAAGAGCAGCTCCCGTATTGGGGGCTGCTCTTTACACATACTAAATACGCATTTACGTCAAAATTTTTCCAAACATAGGTAATACTACGGCATTTGATATGCTATACTGATTGAGCAATAGAATAGGCTTAAAGGGTCGGTCGGCTACCTCTCTCAGAAGGGAGGGATGCCTTGTGACAGTGTTTGAAGCAATGATGCTGATGCTAACCTTTGGTTTGCTTATCGTAGCTTTACTGTCCGATAAACGCAAATAGACCGCCCTCCCACCAAAGGTGTGCGGTCTATTTGTCGTATCCTTTTGTTGAGGCCTACCGCCCTTAAAAGCGGCTATTGCTCTAGAGAGTCGTGTTAGCGCACGGCTCTCTTAGCATTGTACGCCCGTTCTGCTTATACTATACCACAGGTGTTAACGCATGTTAACAGTGGTTAACAGATTTGTGAGCACCAGTTCGAAGACGTAGTTGCGCTGGCGAAGTACTTCCAGCAGTTGGCTCACGCCACAGTGCATTTCCCGCGGCCCTTGGCATGACCTTCTAATCTCTCATGCTTTCAATTCGTCTTAGGCTCTCCGTGTCACGGGCTGGAGATGCACCGAAGAAGCGTGAATACTCCCGGTTGAACTGTGAGGGACTTTGATAGCCAACATGATATGCAGCACTTGCTACCGGATAGCCCTCGAAGGCAATGAGGTTTCTGGCCTCCAGGAGCCTTAATTGCTTTTGAAATTGAATAGGACTTAACCCCGTGGCCCTTTTAAACTGACGGTGAAAAGTATTTATAGCCATACCCGATTTCGATGCCAGCTCACCAATGTCTATGGGCCTCATAAAATTACTCCGAAACCATTTTACAATTTGGGATATCCGGGATAAATCACTTTCCCGCTGACCAAATTGCCTCAGATACCCTCCCTGTGGTCCCATCAGTACGCGATACAGGATTTCGCGCTCATAAGCTGGTGCAAGAGCCGGAATATCTCTTGGCGCTTTCGATAATCGCAATAAACGCAGCCAGGCCTCCATCAATTCAATATCCATGTCGCAAGCTGCGAATTGCCCGGAAGCAGCCGGTAATAGATTCTCCTGGAGATCTCTTAGCAGACTCTGAAGAATATTCTGATTCAACTTGAGACCAAGGGACATGTAAGGCTGGCCACAGCGGTCCGGATGTACAACCGCCGTTGCAGGAACATGCACTGGTAGTACGTAATAAGATGGTCCTGCCAGTTCCGTGCTGCGCCCCCCGATCGATAGAATCTTTCTTCCTTGAACCGTGAAACCAATCATCGGCTCGTAAAGCGCTGCAAGTTGATGATGAGGGATCGCTCCCTTAATCATACTTAGCCCCGGTACTCCGGTTTCAATCTGCCTGGTGCCCGCATCCTTCATCAGATCCATTATTTCTTCAAGGACATTTTTCATGCACATAGTTTATCACACGAATGGTGCTTTTAGGCAATCAATAGGCATTTTCAGGTCTATTTTGGTGACGCAGCTGCGGCTACAATTAGAACCAAGCCGAACACAAACCAAGGAGGATCTTATGACAATTGCGATAATAACGGGTGGAAGTAATGGCATTGGAAAAGCGGCAGCGCTGGAGCTTGGCAAGCGCGGAATTAGCGTCATTCTCACATACAATTCCTATAAGGACCGGGCAGAAGATGTCGTAAAGGAAATCGAGAAAAATGCAGGTGTCCGGGCAGTCGCATTAAAGCTGGATCTGACTCAGATATCAACCTTTGCGGGCTTTATTCAAGAAGTGAAACAGAGTCTCCAAGACATTTGGAACCGGACAACTTTTGATTACTTGGTGAATAATGGCGGCATCGGCGGACCCATGCTGTTCACTGAGATGAGTGAAGAATATTTCGACAAGATTCTGAATACGAACTTCAAAGGACCGGTTTTTCTAACACAACAGCTTGCCGGATTCATGGAGGACGCCGGAGCTATTGTCAATACCACGAGTTCATCCAAAAATCAATCCTTTCCGGGCTACTCCGTCTATGGCTCGTTAAAAGCAGCATTCTCAACCTGGACCCGCTACATTGCCAAAGAGCTTGCACCTCGCCAAATCCGGGTCAACGCCGTGTCGCCTGGTCCTACGCACAGCAATTTCGGCGATGGAGTATTTGATAAACATCCCGAATTCATTAAGCCGCTGGCTGAGCAATCTGTATTTGGCAGAATTGGCCACCCCGAAGATATTGCAAAGGTTATTGTGAGCTTGCTGTCGGATGAGTTCGGGTGGGTTACAGCCCAGGACATTGAAGTGTCTGGCGGACATTTGCTTTAATTAAGAAAAGCTTACTGTCCCCTAAACGCCAATAGACCGTCCTCCTGGCAAAAGGAGTGCGGTCTATTGGGCATATCCTGTTTTTATGCAAATCTCTTACTTATTATACAGTCTGTAAAGGAATACCGCAGCTTCAGCTTTGGTGGTGTTGCCAGCCGGATTGACCTTGTTGCCGCTGCCTTCGATGAGCCCTTCCTTCACCATGGCGGCTACGCTGTTCACCGCATAGGAGGCCACTTTGGACTTGTCGGAGAATCTCTCCAGATCCGCAGCCGTCCCCTGGCTATTCAGCTTCTTCTCGAGCTTCAGGGCTCTCTCGGTCAACACCATCATGTCTTGTCTGGTGATCTTAAGCGCGCTGCCGAAGCTGCCGTTGTCCAGGCCATTCGTAATCCCAAGCGCTTTGGCCATTCCAATCTCATTATAGTAGTAAGCATTCTCCTGTACATCGCTGAAGTTTCCATTTACCTTCGCAGTCAAGCCAAGTGCCCTGACGAGGGAGTACAGGAAATCTGCTCTGGTGATCTCGGTTGACGGATGGAATTCACCGCCCTCAGTCTTGAGAATATCCTTGGATGCAAGGACTTCGACCGCGTTCTTCGCCCATGCTGCCTTTCCGAGATCTGTGAATGTCTTGGATACATAAGCTACTGCGAAATCGCCGAGATGAGTAGTTGTAAAGGTTACCATACCGGTCTTGGAATCATAACGTCCGCTCGGTACGGTTAGAACATTTCCATTTCCGTCAATATACCGGATAACAATCCGTTCAGGATTCTTCAATTCATCCGCAGACGGCTGGTAAGGTACGGATACGGTAACAGGTGCACCAGGATTGCTCCAGGCCGTTTCTTTTCCGTCCGTCTTAAGGCTAAGCTGAATGATCGGTCTATCGCCTAGAGCCGCCTTTACTTCCGCCGGAAGCCCCGACTTGTCACCTTTTCCAATCTCCAGCGATACTTCCTTGCCGCTGCTTTCAGGTGTGCCTGTCAACATATTACCGGAAATTACGACCTGACCGAATTCGGTCGAAATGGTCAGTTTGTTATCCTTGGTTCCGCCGGTCAGTGCTGCAGCAGGCAAGCCTACCGAGTATGATTTCACTCCTTGCACGGCAGGGATGTCCAGCGTCACATTTTTCTCGATGAGTTCCTTTGCTTTTGCCAGATCTGCTACCTTAACCATTGCGGTTCCATTGTTCACTGTTGCCTGCATGGTTACTTTCTGTCCTTCTACAACAGGTGCTGCTGGTGCAGGTGTCGCAGATGCAACAGGTGCAGACGTTGAATAGGTTCCACCAGGTGCAGGCGTTGCTGGTGCTGGTGTTGCTGGTTCAGGTGTTGCAGATGGTGTTCCTGGTTCCGGAGTGGACGGAGTCTCCGTCTTGCTGTTGGTTACTTTCAGGGTATACGTCTTGACCCTGCCGTCTGCCCCTGTGACCTCAATCTTTATATCTGTTTGGGTGCCAGGTGTCAGCGCTATAGCTTCGGAAGCTGTACCGCTGGCAACCACCTTATCGTTCACTTTAAGGGTTGACCTGCTGTCTGCCGCTGCTGCTGTCACAGTAATGCTGCCGGCATCCTTCAGGGACACCTCGTATTCTGTGGTTGCTGCGTTGAATACAGGCTCGAGTGTTCCCGCACTTAGTGTCAGGCTGCTGAGGTCTGCATTCACACTATTAGGTGTATAGACTCCAAGGTCGCCAAGGTCGATTTTATTATTCTGAATAGTCTGATATTCGCCTGCAAAGTAATCATCCAGATACGAATGTCCCAGAATGAACCGGTCCGGCTTCATAGCACCATAGTAACCGGCATTTGCATTACTCTGACCGTCAAACAGGACATAGCTTCCCTGCCATCCGGAACCGGTTACGCCCCAGCTGATGATGTGATCGATATACGGGGCGAACTTGTTAAACATTTTGTACAGCAGCGCGTACTGATATCCAAGGGCGTCCGACTGTCTCACATTGAGCGCTGCTGGAGCAGTTGCGCCTCCTCCTGGAGCATCGGTCGGCACCTTAAGGTCAAGCTCAGAATAGGTAATACCCGACAGCAGCCCCCGGTCAACGAGAGAGGCATAAAGGGCCATCGCATATTGGTTGTCGCTGGCAAGGGTCTTACCCACCGCGTCATGTCCCTGGATTCCGATGTCTTCGATCAGGGGTCTTCCGTCATACAGCGGATCGGAGCGCCATGCGGTATTTAATTCAAGAACCATGTTATATACGGTTCTAGCTTTACTGCGGGTGGCAACCCCGTAATCGTTGTAGGTCAACTTCGGAGGATTGTCAACGATGTAACTGTCAATGCTGCCTTTAGTATCGTGTCCATCCAGCTTCATGTACTCTGGAAGGTTAGCGTAGTTGGCTTTGTAAGCTGCCGCCATCTTGGCGTTGGGAGCCGCGATGTGCGCATTCTTGAACAGCAGATAGATGTAATGGCTGGTGATATCGCCGCCAATCTCATCATCTGACATGGCAACAAGCCAGTTGGTATGCTTCAGGCTCGTTCTCCAGCTGTTCGGATCCTCAAGGATAAGCTCGCTGTGGCGGCTCTCGTGTACCTCTTCGTTAAGTACATCCCAGGAATTGAAGGGAATGATACCACGGGCTTCGCTGGAGCCGTACTTCGTATCTGTGGTCAGAAAATGCCGCATCACATACATCGTATGGTTGAACTGCACTCTTCTCGCCATCTCTTTGTCTACCTTAACCGTGGTTGTGACACCATTGCCAAGTCCGTAGAAATCGGCCCCCCCGGTATACCCGGAGGACAGGTTCGCAGGAATAATCTGTGTCATCCATCCCGGAGCCTGGTTGTACCATGCCAGAACATGGCCGTGAGACTTGTACTGCCCGGGAGTTCCAGAATCTCTGATCGCCTGATAAGAGTTGGTAGGGAAGCTATACTCCGCTAAGCCAGGGGCAGTGGTTGCGCCGTTCATGGCCTCGCCGTTCACATTCTTCAGCCATTCCGGACCACGGGGATGCGTGCCATCGGCCTTCAGATTGTTGCCGTCAACGAAGATCTCATAGTGATTGGCTCTCGTTCCGTTTACAGGTCCGGTGCCGATCGCGCCGACCATGAACAGGCCATTCTCCTTATTGTACAGACTCTTTAGAGGCGCTACGGCACTCTGGTGTTCCTTATTGACTACGCTCGGAAGCGCAACACCCTTCGGATCAGGTGCGGTAATCTCAATGTTAGAGACTAGCAGCATACCGGTTTCTTCAGGACGGGCATTCTCCCCATGAAGCTCAAGAATGAAGTTCGAGGAATTGCCCGTTGAGGCGGTAATACTGTGATGCGCCTTCAGCCAGGATTCGCCGTTGTAGCTGCCCACCCAGTCAGGATTCAAGTTGTTGTACTGGTATTCCCTGAGGTAGCTGTCGAGGTTATCGCTGGCATTTCTGACTCTCCATCTCATGAATTTGCCTTGCGCGCTCTTCGGATAGTAGACATCGAATTCAATCGTTGAACCCGCTGTGACATTGACGGCCGGGGACAACGGGGATTCCAGACTGATGCCGCCGAAGGTGCTTTTGCCGTTATGGGCGTAATTAATCTGGAGCACTTCCGCTTTCCCTTGGGCATCTGCAAAAGGATATGCGATCGTCTTGAATGTCCCGCCGGCAAAGTCGGCCGGGACACGGTTATCCAGCGGAGTTCTTGCCTTCCAGGCATTCGTAGGCGCGGTAACTTTTACAGGAACCTTACCCGGACCCGGATCAAGCCGGAAATAGGGATCGGAGCCGTCTGATTTGATATTTGCAGTGAAATTCATTATGGCTTCTTTCAGCGTTGCAATGGCTTCGTCGGCCGGCGTGTTCGCATTACGCGCAAGCTCAAGCGCATCATTAAGAGCTTGGAGTTCGTCTACATGCACCCAGGGCAAAGCCCGGTTCACATCAGAACCGTAGACGGAACCATAGACAGACTGGCTGACCTGGAGCGGGAACTCCGTATTTCCAGTTTTAAGAGCTTCGGCTTGCGCAATGAGGTCGCTCAGTTCAACGGACGGTTCCTCTCCAGCCGCAGCAGCCGGGACGGGAGTATACGTGAAGATGGAGAACAACATGATGATAACGAGAAGGCGGGAGATGCTGACTACATATTTTCTACTGTTCATCTAAGTTTGACTCCTTTTCTTATGGAGATTCTTACCCTTGGTTACGCCAAGTCTGGCTTGACAGTCAATCCTGCACCTCCCTCTGAACCTAATAGCAGACAATGTTTGTAAACGCATTCACGAAAGCGGATGATTAGGCTGTAACAGCTTTCATATTAGCAACTGGAAGGGAAAGTCTAAATACGGGAAATGCACGAATGATTTTAATATATTACGAAAATAGACACACTTCTCGGCTCAACCTTCCAGAAAAAAGGAGAATATGGGGTGGGAATGGAATATAGTGCAAAAACAAAAAGACCGCCCCCTCTCGCAAAGGTATGCGGTCTATCTGATACTCTACCCGGTTACCTGACTCACATTGTTGATTCAGCTTTTCAATCTTGCAGCCTCTAACATTAAATAAAATTGATGATGAAAATGCACTTCATTCGTATATATTTTTGTAAATAAACCCATGCACTTATCTATGGTTTCCCCAGTGAACGTTTGGGACATGATGGCTTTATTCGAATAGAACCTTACCGTCTTCCAGTCATTAATAATTTGGTCCAGTAACGGGTCAAGCGTATCCTTGGCATTGATATGATCAAGGTTATACTTATAGAGCGTATCTAACCTGTATTTCTCAGAACATTTTCTATAAATAGTACTGCTTAGTGTTTCTATAATCGTTTCATTGGTTAGAATGAGCTTGTAATTTTCTGCCAACAACAATATATTATTCAAACCTTCCGTGATTTCATTTTGATACCTGAACATATTTTCTACAAATGTATTGATGCTGGTGTGTGCTGACTTCTTATGGTTCAAGAGCTCATGATCACCGGGGGATACTAGTGCATATTCCCAAAAGTAATTTGGCATCTTAACGTGTTCCGATGTCAGGCATGATATTTTAAATTCTGAAAATGGCAGAGAATATTGTCTGTATTCTGTAATATCATCAACCGTATATATTTCCCCGTTCGTAAGATTGAAGCCATAGACAAAAACAGGGTGCAGTCCATGTTTTTTGTTATAGTAAAAGTCTCTCCCGCGTTGATAAAATAAATCAATAAAAATTGAAATGGGATAACCACGAGAAATAGAGTTGATGATCTCCTCTTGTAATGTATCTAGCGAAGGGGATATTTTGCGGATGGAGATTCCCATCTCCTCAAGAATCTGATCTCCCTCCTTAAGCTCCAACACCTCTAACTTGAAATATCCTCTTGTTTGTATTTTTTGTTCATTGAATCTGTAAATGCTAATCACATTATTCAGAATCGGCAGCTCATCTTTATCGAAATATCTGGCAAGCGTTAAAAACAAATTGTAGTCGCAGCTAAAATAAGGAAAATTATGATGAGGAAACATTTTGGTCATGCCGTCGAAGGGGTGAAAGGTGCCCACGGAAATGATTTCTTCCATACCATATTTCTCCTAACCTGAAATTATTGGATATTACGGCTATATTACCTCTTAACAAGGTTCATCATACGGTATTGCCGCGTTCCAGCCTTCATCTCTTCATATTTCTTCGAGCCGGGCAAGGCGATGAAATCATTAATATCTCCAATATTCGTACCCGCGCCTACGTTGCCTGCAATCCCTTGTGCACCAGTACGCTGCTTCGCATTCTCATCACACGATAAAAGAACATTCGCAGTCACATCCTGATTGCGGATTACAGACAGGCCTGCTTCCTCTAACAGCCTCACATTCTGCGCTACCTGATCTCCCGGCATCAGCTCCGTATACAGAAATACGCCGCCAGCTCTCATGATCCGGTACACCTCTTCATAGAAGCGTGACCGGTTCGGATAGGCATGCGCGGATTCTATATTTAATACCACATCGAAGCTCTCGTCTGCAAACGGTATATTCTCGGCATCGCCGACGAGATACAAAGCTCCACTCCCTCGGGATTTGGCATTGCAATAGGCAATATTCGCCGGGCAGATATCGAGACCGACAATAGACAGCGGCTTGAAATATTTAGACAGCGCTGCTATGTTTCCTCCCCTGCCGCATCCGATGTCGATCACCTCCCGCTCCCGGATCGCCGTCTTGCCCACCGTCTCAAGCAGCAGCTTGATTGAATTTCTGTTCCATGCATCGGCGGGCTCGATCACTGTATGTTGCTCACTCCCGTGCGGGACGTAACCATAATTTAAGAAGGTAGCGAATCGGCCTATTCCGGATAGCGTAAGGGAGTTCGAAATCTCGCTATAATCCCTGATTTCTGCCTCTTTACGATCCCAGTCGGAAGGGTGGCCAGCCTGCTCACGCCGGTCGAGCATCGATACATAACGATCATTGATCGTATATACCGCATCGCAGTTGCAGCATTGCAGTGACGCCTCCGACTGGACCAGCTCGCCCTTGCAGCTGGAGCATACCAACCTTGCATGCAGATGCTGTCGCATGACTGTCACCCGGCCGGTATATGCATTAGATTCAACGCGTACACATTATAGTAATTTGGGATATTCAAATCTTCGTAGTAATCAATCGAGACATTGAAGCCGTTGGTTCGGAAGATGTTCTCGAGCCTGCTGATCTGCTCTCCGTCCAGTCCGTGTACCTCCATTACAATTTGCCTGATTTTGCTCCAATCCTCCGGATGGATACCTTCCAGCACCTCGAACTCACTTTTTTCCACGTCGATTTTGAGCAGATCAATGGGGTTCAGATCGTAATAGCGGATCATTTCAGAGATCGTAGTTAGCTTGCATCGATAGATCTGTTCATTCAGAAGCCTCGGCGACATCAGCTGATCGACAAACCGGTTTAGCATGCGCGGGTCGGCGAAGTCATCCCGGTAATGGTTGATTAACCCGTACCGGAGATCCTGATCGTGGTTCTCCCGGTATTTGATCTGGACAGAATCCGTGGACATCGTAGGAAAATAGGCAAACTCCGCTTCCTTGATCTCATTGGAAAGCCCAACGTTAACCGTTGTTACGCGAGAGAGCGAGCTCGTATTCATCTTCAAAAGCTTAAACGTCGGAGGCAGTGGCTCAAAGGCATATACCCTGCAGTTACTCTTGCTGCTGACATATAGGGTGAACATGCCGATATTAGCCCCGACATCCATGACCGTGCCATGATCCGGGAGCGTAATCCCATGCTTGAAATACATCTCCTTCTGGAAAATCTCGTTGTAGAGGAACTCGGTTTCTCCTTCGTTGTTTTGATAGATTTCGATCCCGTTGTGCAGCCGCTTCTTGGCAGTGGCTTCTGTCTGCGGTGAAAAGCTCTTGTGCTCCATCCTGCTCATCCGATTCACCTTCTCAACAATTTTTTTGGGGCATATCTCTAACTGCTGGCGCTCTCATAGTGTTTGACGGCCAGCTTCCAGAACAGCCTGACCACTAGAAGCGATATCACAGGAGCTGCAAAAATCCATATCCCAAGGAACAAGTCCAACCGGTCGATCAAATAAACCGACGGCATGTTGGTGATAAACAAGATAGGCACGACATACAGTCCTATTCTCCGCAGCCATTTGGGGTATATGTACATCGGCATATTGTTCAAATCCCAGCATTTGTCCAGTATGTCGAAGATCGAACCGGACTTTACCGTCCAGAAGGCAAGAATCTGCGGAAGCAGAAGCACCGAGTAGGTCACGATCGTGCTGCTCAAGATCACGCCAATATATCCGGCCAAGTGGATAAAGCTTGGCTCGATGCCAAGACGCCGCCAGGCCAATACGATCATCGTGATCCCAGCGACCAGGTTCGGGATTGGAAACGCGAAGTTCACGTGCCGTAATGAAATCATGAACTGCAGCGATAGCGGCTTCGTCATATACAAGTCCAGCGTCCCGTTGCGGATATGGCCGGCGAATCTATAAAAGTTATCCATAAACAGTCCTGTATAGATTGCGATCATAATCGTATAAGTCCCGGTGAAGATCATCATCTGGTCAGGAGAAATTCCATTGATTTCGATTCCGAGCTGGTAAACGAAGACGATATAGATCAGCTTGGAAAACAGAAATACGGTCTCCATGATCAAACCGGAGTAGAAATTCGCTTTGTATTCCATGTAACCGACCAAGCTGTTCTTTGCGAAAATAAAATACATACGTACATGCTTCCGAATCTCAGACAAGCTGATACTCACAGATCTAACCTCCAACGGCTACATATTTCTTCATCCCGGAATCCCAAGACAACTTGGAAATGATCATAAGCACAATGACCCAAACCGCCTGTAAGAGGAGCCCGGGCACGATTTCATGAATCGTCAAGCTCCCATTGATGATCTTAACCGGGAAGTATACGACATATTGAAACGGTAAATAGCTGGAAATTCTAGCAAACGTATCTCCGAAAATATTAAGCGGAAAGATGGCGCCGCTGAGCAGATAGACGCCTTGGTTGAACGCGATATAAACACCCCAAACCTCAGTAATGATGAACGCGAGCGCACTAATCGAATAAAAAAGCAGGAAGTTGATGAGCAGCCCGAACAGAATGCTGACCAGGAACAAAACGATTTGCCCCACTCTAAGCTGAAACTCCCAAATCTGAGTGAACACGATCATCAGGATGACGAATAAGACAAGGACGACCGCGGTCTGAACCGTTTTCCCGCCGAAAAAATTGCATATCCGATAGCTGAAATAATGAATAGGCTGAGCGATAAATTTGCTCAGTCCACCCATCTTGATATCGTTCGCGACCTCCCCTTCGAAGCCGGCAGAAACCAGCTTGGAGACGACGCCGGACAACACGGAATAAATGATGATCTGCGAATACGAATAGCCGTTAATAATCTCCTGCGGCGAACTGCGAAACACGGCTGTCCAGAGGAAGCATTGGACGAGTATGATGAAGCCGCCGCTGATAATACTCATCAGGAAATCGGTCCGGTATTCCATCTCATTCTGAAGCGCAAGGATGTACGTCCTTTTATACTTTTGCAAGGCTTTCATGTCTGACCCCATCTTTCTGATATAGGCTTTCGATGCCTCGCTCGACAGGTATATCTTCAACTGTGAAATCAAGGATCGGGAACCGGTCCAGCATCATCTTGGAGAGTCGCTGAAGGTCATGCTTATCGATCTCCATAACGGCATTCAGGCCGTCATGTTGAGTAATAACGCCATAGTCGCTTAGCGCTTGTCTCGGTACTTCGTCCGTAAATTGCAGCTTGATAATCTTTTTGGCATGGAACAGCTCGTTCACCCGCCGGAGATCGCCGTCGTATACGATCTTCCCTTGATTGATGATGATCGTTCGTTTGCACAGATCCTCAATATCCGCCATATAGTGGCTTGTCAGAATGACCGTGGCCTTCGTCTGCTGGTTATAATACTTCAGGAACTCCCGAATGCGCTTCTGCGAAATCAGATCAAGTCCGATTGTAGGCTCATCCAGGAATATCACCTTGGGCCGGTGGATGAGCGACGCAATAAGCTCCATCTTCATCCGTTCCCCCAGCGAAAGCCTCCGCACCTGAATGTTGAGCAGGTCTTTAACGTCAAGCATCTCCGTAAGCTCATCCAGGACAAGGTTGTAGGGCTCATCCTCGACCTCATAGATGCATTTGTTCAGGTACAACGATTCATTCGCCGGTAAATCCCACCACAACTGCGATTTCTGCCCCATCACGATCGAGAACTGCATCTTGAATTCTTTTTTTCGCTCCCAAGGGACATAGCCTAATACCTTCGCCTGCCCGCTTGTCGGATACAAGATGCCGGACAGCATCTTAAGCGTCGTCGTTTTGCCGGAACCGTTCGGGCCTAAGAATCCGACCATCTCCCCTTGCTCGATTACAAGTGATATTTCGCTAACCGCTTCTTTGATCAATGATTTCCGTTTCACTAAATTTTTGAGCGATTTTTTGAGGCCCAATTCTTTTTCGTAATACTTGAAGCTTTTGGACAATCCTTCCATCTGGATAATGCTCACTCGCGCACCTCATTTATGTGATTTAGAAGAGTTATACACCGTGCAAATGCAAAACACTGCACTTGGAACATGCCGGTGTCAGTCGTTCGTCCATCATTTCCCTTATTCTTCTGTAGTTCATGCTATGCCATAATTCCTGTACAGACGCTTCATGTAATTTGCCGATCTCGAACTCCTTGAAGAATTTACACGCGATAATTGTTCCATCGGGCGTAATGTCCATCCGGTTCGAGAGCGCCAGGCACTTCTTGTTCATCGTGCCTTTGCCCTCCACCTCTTTGCCGAGCACGAAATCTTCGATTTGGTCATGATCCAGATTCGGCTGGTAGCGCAAACGCATTTTCCAGACCCGATTATTCACCCGGTCCAACTCGCTCATCAAAGCAGGGATACGCTCCGGATCGAGCTTGTAGTTAAAGGCGTGCCAGCTTCGTTCGCCCCTGTGCTCGCTCGCCGGAAGGAAGTCGAACTTCTCGTCAAAGTAATTGTCCATTCCCTGCGTGCATTCGTCCGAGATGTACCACGGGAAGCAGACCATGACCATATCTACACCGACGCCCTCCAGAAAGTCCAGTAGATCGTAAAGCTTGTCAGTCATACCATCGTTAACGACGGTATGGATCGTAATTTTGCCCTTGAACCGGTTTTCCTTGCGCAGCTCGACCAGCTTCCGGATCGCATCTATCGCCTTGCTGAATACCCCTTTGCCGCGAAGCGCATCATTCTCTTCTTCGAATCCATCAAGCGCAATGAGCAGCTCCAGGTTGTCGGAGATTCTCAGCAAGGCGTCCAGCTTTCGCTCGATCAGCACCGCGTTCGTACAGATCGTCGTCTCACGAGGATGGGCTTCAAGCAAATCGGCTAAACGGTCGAAATGGCTGTATACGAGCGGCTCGCCGCCCCAGATATAGAGTCTCGACTTGGCTGGTTCCGTCTCAAGGATTAGCTTCTCCAGCAGCCCGTAGTCGAGCTGTTCGCGCTGCTGCTCCGGTGTCATGAAGTGATGGTAGCCGGTGTCGTTCCATTGATAGCAATGCTTGCAGCGCAAGTTGCATTGGTTCGTCAGTTTAATCCCGACCGACTCTGGCAACGGTGTCGCGTAACCCGCTATTTTCTCCATGTTCCGCTTGGTTTCCACCGTATTCTTGATCGTACGTTTCAATATTTGCAGATCCTTAGCGGAATGCTTAATCTCAGATTTCGGATTCATATCAACACACCCTTCTTACACGTAATAGGTTATTCACATGAATCAGTAGATATAATACCTTGAACAAGCCGTACAAATCGGAAGCATATTTTTTTTCATATACGCGCGATACTCTTTGTAATTGTCACTGCGCCAGATATCCAGCAAGCTCTCTTCGTTCACGTTGCCGAAGGTCAAATCATAGAAGGCATGGCAGGGCGAAACGTCGCCCCTTGCCGTAATCTCCGCATACACCCATGGAAGGGAGCACTGATTTCGTTTATCCGCCATCTGATGGAATTGCCCCGAGAAATAGTTACGCAAATTCAGTTCATCTATCGTCTTCGGATAGGTGATCACATGGATGCGGTTTTTCAAGCAATACTCTTTAACCTTATTGAGCTGTCTCGTCAATTCCGGAATATCGATCTCGCTGAACGAACTGATGTCCCGCCACACCATCCCCTTGGCATAAGGAGCTTCATACACGCCGAATTCCCCACTAAGAACCTCCACATATTGGGCATACTGCTCTTCCGTGGCATAGAGCTGCACTTCCATGCTGATATGGTCCAACATCGACAAGTCGATATGCTTGAAGAAAAATTCCTCGACATACATATAGTTCAAGGGCGTAATGATAAAGGATACACCCATCTTCGGAAAATGCTTGCCTTTGCTTTGCCGGAGCTCATAGAGCTTCTCGATCCCCTTGATTACTTTCTTAAATACGCCTTTGCCCCTCTGCCTGTCGTTGATTGCCTCAGGGCCGTCGAGCGACACCCAGATCTTATTGGGCGCAGTCTCGACAAGCATCTCGGCATGCTGCTCGAGCAATGTGCCGTTCGTGGGGAAGTCCGCTACGCTTCCATAATGATTGATCATGGCGAGAATGTCGCTCAGCCAAGGGTACATCAGCGGCTCGCCGCCGAAGAAATCGTAATACGGCTTGCCGGGGCTGCACTGGGCGATGATCTTTTTGATCAGATCCGGGTCCAGCTGCGCTAATGTTTTTTTGCTTTTGTAGGGCCCTTCTAGTCCCCACTCATAGCACATCTTGCATCGCAAATTGCACTCCTCGAGCAGCTGCAAGACGATCCATCTCGGATAGCTTGTCGTATCTTGGGCGACACTCAATTTATTAACACTCATCGCATAACCCCTTCTGCCATTGAAATCTTACCTCTTCATTAACGCGACTCTCGAACAATAATGATCCACATAATCCATCCGTTCTCCGGGTCTGTTCTTGATCGCTTGATGCATCTCCTTAAGGACATCTACGGAAAAATCCATCTCCCGCCACTTCTCATAACGTATTCCGAACCCAAGCGACTCCCACAATTCCAGATTGCTAAGCTCATGACTGCCGAACGGCTCCAGCAGAATAAGAGGGGTTTCGGAGGCAAGCGAGTCGATCAATGTGCCCGCTCCCGGCTTAGCCACGATAGCCATCGCCTCCGAAGCGACGTCAAATAACCAATGATGATCAGCCTTAGCGGCGTATGAATTCGTATCTTCTCCCGCTATTTCAATGTATGGCGGAAACTCGTGCAGGCCGTTCGCACTCTTCACCCATGCACACCATTCCGGATCGTTCATCCAATACCGGTGATCGGGATCAGGCTTCGCTTCATTCCAATCATAAGCTACGATATCAAGCCCGTAGTTATGGCCGACAAGCTCTGGAACTTTACTCTGATAAGTGCCCATCCCCCAGCCGCCGCCATGAACAACAAGCCGCCGCTTCCTTGATTCGAAGGGTATTGGCGTACCAAGAGGAACCGGGATTTCGTATCGAATCGCCATCTTATCGGTGTCATAGAGACAAGCATTGTAATAATGCTCGTCATACCGGGGATGATACTTCTTCAGGCTCTTCCAAGACGGGGCCAGATCTGAATCGACGTAGAGCAGGTCTACATGAATTGGATTCGGCAGCATCTTCTCCCTGTACAAATCCAGAATATAGCCCCAGTGTCCGGATAGTGATATGAACTCGTACCGTTCTTCCGCTTTCCACGCCTCCAGCAATAGCTCTACCTGGGCATAATCAATGCTGCCCCGGATATCCATCGGCATTCGGGCCGAAAAATTGGCAAGCGCGAAATCATTGTGGTAAGCCTTCCTGCTGTCTGCAATATGATCCCTTTTGTCTTGCTCCAGATAGCTTTCGAACACGAGCACTTCCGTCGCGATATCCCTCTTTTTGAAACCGCTTGCAGCTAATAGGCCGGGAATATAGAACCCCAGACCGAAACCCGAGCATAGAATCGTTACTTTCCGCTTACCCATAAACTCCCAGACATCCTTACGTCTATCGTTCATACAGATGCCGTCTTCTGCAGCTCCGAGATATAATTGCAGAAGGTTGTAACCGACTCCAAAAAATCGAAGTCGAATTGTTCAAAATCGATTTCAATATCGAAACGCTCTTCCACCTTTAATAAGAAAGTAATTAGCTGTAACGAGTCGAGTCCCCCGTCTTCCATGATGCTGGAATGCTCGTTCAAGCGGTTTGCCAGCTGGGCGTCGTCCTTGATTTCGCTTATCATCGCTATGATCTGTTCTTGCATAGGTACCTCCTGTTTAATGGATATATTGACCTTGGTAATAATGGATCGTTCTAGCGAGTGCATCCTGCAAACCGATCGCCGGTTCCCAGTCCATAATCGTCCTTGATACGGTAATATCCGGCTTCCTTCTCCTGGGATCGTCTTCCGGCAGCGGGAGAAACTCGATCTGCGCGTTGGACTTCATGAGCTCCTTCAATACTTGGGCGACTTCAAGTATGGTGACTTCCTGCGGATTCCCCAAATTGACTGGCTGTTCATACGTGGTGCCCAGCAGTCTTATAATCCCTTCCAGCAAATCGTCGATATACTGAAAGCTTCTCGTCTGTCTGCCGTCGCCATAAATCGTAAGGTTGCGCTTGGACATGATTTGATTAATGAAATTGGTAATGACACGTCCGTCATATAAATCCATCTTCGGGCCGAATGTATTGAAGATTCGAATGACCCTTACCGGTATGCCGTATTTCCTGTTCATCCAGTAGGTGATCGCCTCTGCATACCGCTTCGCTTCGTTGTAGCAGCTTCTTGATCCAATCGAATTCACGTTGCCATAGTAGCTCTCCGGCTGAGGGTGAACGGTTGGGTTGCCGTAGATCTCGCTTGTTGAAGCCAAGAAGAAGGCAGCCTGCTTTTCTTTGGCCAGTTGCAGCAGATGCATCGTTCCTTCGCTGTTGACCCTCATCGTTTCGATCGGATAGGACAAATATTTGGGCGGGCTGGCAGGACTTGCGAAATGCATCACCCAATCGACCGGGCCTTCAACTGCGAGCGGATAAATGACGTCATGCTCGATAAACCTGAAATTTGGCGACCGCAAGAGATTGTCCATGTTGACAGGGGACCCGGTCAGAAAATTATCGACCCCGATAACGGTATGTCCTTCCCGCAGCAGCCTCTCGGCAAGGTTGGAACCGATGAAGCCTGCGACTCCTGTTAATACAATGAAAATAAAGATCCCCCCATTGCCTAAGGTTGGTGAACGGTGCTTGAGGTGAGTGGATACGTGGTGGTTGTGCTTATTCCATACGCTGTACCGAAACGATTATAATCCCGGCATCACTCCCTCCATAGATATACCTGGCTGACATCCACTGCGCCCTCGATGTTACTGAATGCCTACCTGATTCAGCCATCGTTCAAGGAATATGGATTCTTCATTTTCTATATTCGTAATCAGCGTTTGTAAGCTTTTGGACATCCTCGTGTCCCTTGTCAAATTATATTTCATTGCTACATTCACAAGGATCTTTGCCTTAAGCTCAATGGCTGTGAATTCATCTATATGCTCTTGATTTAATTGATTTAGATGCCGATGATCGTACAAATACTTGAATCTTAGCGTCATTATCTTCTTATGATCATAAAGTAAATGAAAGGGTCTTATATCAAGCATAGCCTTATGTTCCGCTGTCTCTCTCACATAATTAACTAGAGTGGTGTATATTTGCATGCCGAAGTCAAGATGATCCCTGTCGCCCTCATAGTTGAACATCTCCCAATACTCGGGCGTTTTCATAGTGAAATAATTTCTTATAGAATTTATTAGGGTATCTGCACTGAATTTATCCTGATGTTGGCCATTGAATGTATACAGATACACCATTTCTCTAAGATAATCATGATTGGTTGTCAGATGATTAGTGTTGAACGCAAGATTGAAATCGGCAAATGAGATCTCAGCCTGACTGTACACGCCGTTCTTAAAGAAATCGGAAACATACAATATCTCACGATCTAAATCATAGCCGTACACCAATATGTCATGATGCAATTGGAGTCTATGATATCGGTCGCTTAAGGGCACATAGAAATAATTGATCATGGTGTGGATATAGTTATTGGCATTAATATTTTCTATAATAAAATGAATAACAGAGTCCCATTTAGTCGTTACAGTATCTCTATGTATCTTCTGAGTCGAAATCCATTTGCAACCATCCGAAGGCCGCAGCTCATACGCCAGAGGGAAATAGAAATCTCCCCAATGATGTTTATAATCTTTGTTAATAAATAATTGAATATAATTGCTGAATATCCATGGGTGCGCGCACTCGTAGTGGGTAAGTATGGACAAGAGATGGGCATGCTGCGTATAGGTTGTAATCATCGGATAACTGACCGGCAATATTTCGCTGCGCAATGTTTGAGTTGTATTCTTCAACATTTCGTTCACCCCTACTCATTTAGCAATAAGCACTTCGTACTTGCCCTGTCCAGTTTTCCTGTTTTTGTTTTTGGAATTTCATCTACAATCCTCCATTGTCTAGGTACCTTATACGAAGACAAATGCAAGTTGCAATGTTGTGTCAGCGCATCTAGATCAACCAGACATTCTTCACAAACTTTCAGAAATGCGATGGGTACTTCGCCTAATAGATCATCGTGCACACCAACAATCATGACTTCCTCCACTTCTTTCAAACCATATAAAAACTCTTCGATTTCTTCCGGATAAATATTGATACCGCCGGATATAATGATATTTTTCTTTCTGCCTGTAATGATGAGACACCCTGATTCATTCCAATATCCCAAGTCTCCTGTCTTTAACCAACCCTCAACAATGGTAGCGTTCGTTAACTCCGGGTTGTTGTAATAACCGAGCATCACATTTGGGCCCTTGACCCAAACTTCTCCGATAGCGGCTCCTTCAACCTCATTCTCTTCTTCGTCAACAAGCCGAATAGAAACGTCACTGATGGGTGATCCACAGGATAAGCAGCGCTCTCCACGGTCCATCATACTCACCCTAGGAGAAGCTTCTGTCAATCCGTAGGTTTGAATAATGTCCGCTTGGGGAAATACAGTCTGAAGATTGTCTACTAATTTCGCGGGAATCGGCGCACCGCTTATAACAATAAATTCAATGGAATCAAAGGCACTCCAGTTGGTTGTCTGATGATAATCGGAAATAAAGTGCATCAATTGCGTAGGCACCGCTGAGAATGCCGTGACCGCCTTATTCTGAAACAGTCTAAACGCTGTGCGCGGCAGCAAGGGCAAGCTGATAAGCCTAATTCGGGTTCCAAATAGCATACAAGAAATCAATTGCGTGACAATTGTAGAACTGAAATGAACGGGCATCGTTACAAGAAACGAATCTTGATCCGTATAACCCACCTCTCTTCCATGTGCCAACGCATTCGTTAATACATTCTCATGGGATAACATAACGATTTTAGATGGTCCGGTTGTGCCCGATGTAGGAAGGAGAATAGAACATGAATTGGGATCGGACGGATTCGTGAGCGAGATCGATTCAAACGAAGGCACCGGTTCTTGCGAGAAATCCTGAGCGGTAACCCAATAAATATGGCGATTTAAACGCGCAGGCTGTGCATATTTGCTGATAACCAGCTTGGTATCACTGGCATGTAGGATATGTTCAATCTCCATGATGGAAGCCGAGTACGGAACCGGTACCAGCACATGACCGCTGAACTGAATGCCAAGCGCCGCAGTAATGAACAAGGGCTCATTATTTGTGTAGACTGCAAGATGGCTGCCGGCCTCAAGCTCAAAGTTCTTTTTGATATATAAAGCAATTAAGTATGCTTCTGTCATCACTTCCGCATAAGTCCACTGCTGCTTTAGATCTTGAAGGATAATTTGATCCTTGCGATCACAAGCCTCCATGAATAAACGCTGAATGATAGTCATCATATCGTTTTCCCGGTCAAATAATTAAGGATTAATCCAGCCGTGGAGAACTTCTCAAACAACAGATCCTCATCAGGGATCGAGATGTTAAACTTCGATTCTATTGAAACAATAAGCTTGATGAAGCCCACCGAATCGATCCCTTGATCCAACAAAGGGGTATTGTGGTCTTCCGGATACTCGATGTCCAGCTCAGCAAAAACTTCATCTCTCAAGATAGATTCTATTGATTTAGACATCCTGTTTCCTCCGTTAGATAATCTTTAGAAAGGCTGATTAGAGAGGACAGCATACATGGTGATATTCAGTAATGAGCAGGTGAAAGTGAGTGTGAAGGAGAATAATCTCAAAACGATGGACAATGTGCATACGCACTAAAAGAGTTGTTTGCAGAGATGCTGCAATGAATGCTGGAGGCGGAATATGACTCGGTGCAGGAATGAAAAGCAGAAAAAAGCATTTTCCCAAGCGATAAAGCCCTGCTGAAAATGCTCTACTTCACTACGGTGAATGACACCCGTAAATGGATATGTTTAGTATAAATTGCAAATATACCAATTGTCAACAATTTTAAATTTTAGGCAACACTAGTGAGGACGTCCTTTAGCTGAATAAAGAGGTATATCATTTGATATACCCCTTGATCCATCTTATTGCAATTACATCAAACCGTTTGCATTTTATTTGAACTGGAACCAGGTTAAATTTGCAACTGTGGTTGAATCTGACTTCACAAAAGTAACATATACCGTATGGGTTCCTACCGCTGTCCCGGCATTAATCGGGATATTCTTGAGGGACCATGACTGCCATCCGCCGGTGCTTTCTGCTGTCCAATAACCCAGCATCGTGCCTGTAGGGCTGTCCAAGTGGAATTCGATTCTTCCGCCGGAGTTAGCAGATGCAACCTTCAGATCAATACTTGTTTTAGCGGTAGTGCCAAAGTCTACGTTTTTAAATGCGATATAGTCGCCATTACTTCCTCCGCCAACATCCAGCCCGCCATCCGTGCTTGCCTCATAGGAAATAACACCTGAACTAAGGTTATAGCCTTCCGCTTCAAATTTCAATGTGTTGAATTTGGGATCTGCAGCATAGCTGTTCGTATCTGTTATTTTCAAATCTGTCAAATTATTCACCGCAACTCCACCGACGCGGACATTGTTTAAAGTAACTCCCGAGACAGTAGCAGTGTCACTCCAGCCCTTCATGATGGAAACTTCACCCAAAGCGCGTAAATTGATATTATTATAGACCACATTTTTGATCGGGCCGGTTTTGGCCGAAAGATCAAACCATCTGGAGTGAACACCGGATCTTGGCCAGAAGCCTTCTACATCGATATTGTCAAATACAATGTTCTGTGCTGCCGGAGTTCCATACAGATGACCTACCGCTAAAGCGCGCCAGCATCTGTATACAAAAGAGTTTTTAACCACGATGCCATCCTGAAGCTGTTTCACTCCATCTCCAACCTTGAATGCTCCACATCTGCTCCAGGCCAAAGCATCATCGACAACTACATTGGACTGGTTCTCAGGAGTTCCCGGCCAGTTGGCAGCGATATCCGTAGTGGCTACATCCCAGGTCTTAAAGGAGTAGGTGTCATCCTCCGATACTGCAACAGTGTGCTTGATGAGTACATTCTGGCTCTCTTGGATGTCTATTGCATCATTCTCATAATCAAGTTCATTGTTGTTGAAGTGCTTGGTATTCTGGAAGGTTACGTTATTGGATCTTGTAACGATTGTAGCCCAGCCGCCGCTGTCTCTGATGGTTATGCCGTCAACCGTGAAGTTGCTGCACTGCAAGGGTACAAGAATATTGTTCAGATAATTGTTTGTATTTCTCATATAATGGCCATTACCGTCAATCGTTCCCCTGCCGTATATCTTAATATTGTTGGCATTGGTTTCGGTATAAATAAACCATGTCCCATCCTTATTCAGGGAATTCTTATGGAAATGGGTAGTGTAATCGCTTGGATTTCCTGACCCCCTTATAACAGAACCACCCTCCAGATAAACCGAGACATTGCTTTTTAGAACAATGTTACCGCTCTTATACACTCCGGCTGGAACGTATACGATACCGCCGCCTGCTGCGTTAGCCGCATTGATGGCATTCTGTATGGCAGGTGTAGCCAAAGTAGCACCGGTACTGTCAGCACCGTACCCGGTTTTAACATTGTATATCCCTGTACCGGATGACGCCGGAACATTGGTTTCAAGCGCATCTGCCGCGATAACCAGATCCTTCAGGTTATTGATTTTAACGATAAGATAGGTTGGTGATGAAAGGGTAAAGGTAAGGGTATTTCCGCTCTTGGTTGCAGTGATTCCCAAAGCTTTGGGTGAAATATTATAGGTATTGATGGGCTCGCTTGCTGTTATTGTGATTGTAGTTGTACCTGAAAAAGAGAAATTACAATAATTATAGTTTACAAATACCGCCGAAGTGTCGATGACCGGTATATTGGTAGAGTCTGCTGTTACCGTGTATTGACTGGTCGTGGTATAGATTGACGGTAATGGATAGCTTACAATTGTACCCGCCGCGCTTGCTGTCAAAGGAAAGACAGGTAACAGATTGGCCATACAAAAAATTAATAATGCACTTAATAACTTTAACTTCCTTAACATAAATAAACACCTCTTTCATATTTTTTAGAAAAGACTCTGCCATCTCTTTTGTATTCGCTTACAACCTGATTATAGTTTGATAGGCGCATCCGGATAAGGCGGGTAATCCCACATTAAGGGCAGATTTCTGCAGCAGCTTTATACAGAAAAGAGAGGCTGCTGAACAACATCATCACAGAATAGCAAGCAAAAGCGCAAAAATAAAGACGCTTCGGGGAGAGTAATTCCCGAGCGCCTTCTTGCTTTCTTTTATGTCGAATTATCACCTACTTCAGCTCGAGCCAAGCCACACTTTCCACATGCACCGTATGCGGGAACATGTCCACCGGCGTAACCTCCACCGTCCGGTAGCCCCCATCCTCCAGCACCCGCAGGTCGCGGGCCAGGGTGGATGGGTTGCACGACACGTACACGACACGCTCCGGCTGCATCAGCAGGATGGTCTCCAGCAGGCGCGGGTCGCAGCCCTTGCGCGGGGGATCGACGACGATGACGTCCGGGGTGATGCCCTGCTCTTTCCAGGCCGGGATGACATCCTCCGAAGCGCCCACTTCGAACTTCACGTTGTTCATGCCGTTCAGCTTCGCGTTGGCGCGGGCGTCCTCGATGGCTTCGGGCACGATTTCTACACCATACACCTGATCCGCATGCTGGGCCAGGAATAACGAGATGGTGCCGATGCCGCAATACGCATCAATCACAGTCTCTTTGCCGGTGAGGGCAGCGTATTCCAGAGTTCTGCCATACAGCACCTCGGTCTGCGCCGGGTTCACCTGGTAGAAGGACCGTGCCGAGATCGCGAACTGCACCTCGCCAATGTAGTCGTAAATGACCTCGCTGCCCCACAATACGCGGGTATCGTTGCCGAAGATGACATTGGTGCGCTGGGTGTTGATGTTCTGGCAGATGCTGACCACTGCCGGAAGCTGCTCGCGGATACTGCCGAGCCAGGCGTCCAGGTGCGGGATATCCCGGCCGTTCGTGACCAGCACCAGCATCATCTGGCCGGTGCGGAACGCCTTCTTCACCACTACATGGCGGAGCAGGCCGCGGCCGGTCTCTTCGTCATAGGCGGTGATGCCCAGCTCACGGCCGAGGCTCTTGACGGTGGCAACGACCTTGTCGTTGTCCTCATGCTGGATCAGACAAGTCTCCATGTCGATGATCCGGTGACTGCCGCGTGCGTAGAAGCCGCCGACCAGACCGCCGTCGGTTACCCCGATAGGCACCTGTGCCTTGTTGCGGTAGCGCCAGGGCTCGTCCATGCCGAGCGTAGGCAGCACGCGGATGCCTTCAGCCAGGTAACTTGCATCGCCCGCACTACCACCTTCAACCGCCGCAAGCTCTGCCCCTGCATTTGCAACATCCGTATCAACGCTACCGCCCACTACTCCTCTACTTGGCACACCAGCCACTTCCAGCTTTCCGATCCGCTGCAGGTTGTCCACCACCAGTTGCCGCTTCCATGCGAGCTGCGCGGTGTAGTCCATATGCTGCAGCTGGCAGCCGCCGCATTGATCATAGATAGGGCAGGGTGGCGCGATGCGGTCGGGGCTGGCCTGCACCAGCTCCAGCAGCTTGGCGTAGCCATACTGCTTCTTGGTCTTCAGCACTCTGGCCCGGACCTTCTCACCGGGGAGTGCGCCCTGCACAAAAAGGGTAAAGCCTTCGACGCGGCCTACCCCTTCCCCTTCATGGGTCATGCCGATGATATCGAGCAGGACCTCCTCATTCTTGTTCACTGGCAATCCGGCCACAGCGGCCGGCCTTTGTTCCCGGCGGCTTGCGCTGCGTCCGCTGCGGTGTTTATTCATGTGTATAGGTTCACTTCTTTCATGTTCTTCACGATTAATTCTGCGCAAAAATCCGCAGATGCTGCGGCAGGATGCTGAAGTTGCCCGGCAAGGTGCCGCCCAGCTCGCCGTCCAGGTTCAGCTGTACGTAGCCGGGAGAGGTTACCTCCATGGCATCGGTGCGGAAATGGATAACCTTCTTGTCATTCAGGTGATCTCCGCGAATGGTTAGACGCACCAGCCGGATGAACTCGGCCAGGTTGCATTTCTTAACGGCAATAACATCGAGCAAGCCGTCATCGATGCGCGCACCCGGAGCCAGCTTCTCGAAGCCGCCGACCGAATTCGTATTGGCGATCAGGAAGAGCATGAACTCGTCATGGATCATCTCCTGGCCGTTCGCGCGGATGTACAGCTCTTGCGGAGCAAGGCTGGCCATCTTCTCGATCCCCTTCAGGTAATAGGCAAGCTGACCCATCATGGTCTTCAGCTTGCTGGGGACCTCATAGGTCAGCTCCGTCAGTTGTCCGCCGCCTGCTATATTAATGAAGTAACGGTCATTGGCTTTGCCGAGATCGATCAGGCGCGCTTCCTGACGCAGAATCAGGTCGCAGGCTTCCTCCCAATTCTTCGGAATGCCCATGGCCCGCGCGAAATCATTCGTCGTTCCCAGCGGCAATATGCCGAGCGGGGGAAGGTTCGGCTTCTCCGCCATCCCGTTAATCACTTCATTAAGCGTACCGTCGCCTCCGGCAGCTATGATCAGATCATAAGTGCCGCGTTCCACAGCTTGGGCTGCAGCCGCAGTAGCATCGCCCTCTCCCGTTGTTGCATGGCAGGTAGCTTCGATACCGCCCATATCCAGCCGGTCTAGAATATCGGCGAGTCGTCTTTTCATTTCTTCCCGACCAGAAGTGGGATTATAAATCAATCTCGCAGTTTTCATTACCGGAACGCCACCTGTTTATATAATGGATAACTTTACTGATTATACCCAATTCTGTACCCCACAAGCAATGTCAGGGGCCAGCTACATTACCCGCTTACGAATTAACGCTGACCCTCAAGACGCTGGAGCGCTGCTTCCACCTGCCGCTGAATCCAGCGCGGCAGCAGCGGATGCGGCAGCAGCGTCTGGCCGGAGTAGGCATACTGCAGCCCCTCCAGCCGCTGCGGAATAACTACCTTGGTGAAATACCCCTCACTCAAAAAAAGCGGAGCCACCAGCACATCATAGCCCTGCTCCTGCCAATGCTCCACCCGGCTTCTTACACTGTCCGGGTTCAACAGCCCGTAATCAGCTGCAGCCAGCCCGCTTATCTCCCGTACCCGCGCGGCAAGTGAAGAGATGCCCTGCTCCCAGCGCTGCCGGAAGCCGTCATGCCTGCTGCCGTGTCCGACCAGCAGCACCATCTCCCGCCCGGGATGCTGCGACAGTTCCCGGAGCTTATCCCACAGCATCTGTGCAATATCGGGATCGTCATCGACCGGATATCCGTAATGAACCTTCGCGGTAACCCTGAACGGCGCAAGGTCGGTCTCCCGCTCAGGAACCGGCTTAGCGCCCAGCGCATACTCTATCTCATCGACATGCGTACTGCCGGAAGACACAAACAAGGGGATCACAATAATATCTGTGACCCCTGCATGTTCCAGCTTATCAATTCCATCTTGTATCAATCGTCCTTCTACCAGCTCAAGGAAAGCCACTGCCACCGGCAGCTCCTCCCGGAGCGTGAGATGGCTCACTGCCTCATCTACCATCGACACCCAGGCCTGATCACGGGAGCCGTGACTGATTAACAATACACCCGGAACCATAAATTATCGGCCCAGACGTTCCAGCGTAAGCTTATAACCGTCATTGCCGTAGTTCAGGCAGCGCTTCACACGGGAAATTGTGGCCGTACTGGCCCCCGTCTCGGCTTCGATCTGATTATATGTAGACCCCTTGCCCAGCATCCGCGCAACCTCAAGGCGCTGTGAGAGCGATTGAATTTCGTTCACTGTGCACAGATCATCAAAGAACACATAACATTCTTCCATATTTTTCAATGTTAAAATAGCCTCAAATAATTGATCGATACTTTTATCGTTTAGCTTCTTTAGCTGCATCGCCCTATCATCCCCTAAACATTAACTTAATGTGACTATCTTGCCTCTACTATATTGTACTGGAGCACATTTTTCAAGCATTAACGGTTTCACGCTGTAAAGAGTGAAATCGATGGACAAACGTCCATCCCAGGCGCACACCATAACCAGGGTTAACCCGTCTCTACTTCCGGCTCCCAGGTTAGACCGCCTTACTCATAGTACTACAAAACCGTGCGAAATCAAGCATGGACACGGTTTCTTCACTTCCGCCTGCCGCTCTATAGGCATCCGCCCTTTTCCGCTAGTATCCCGGTTACCCGGGCATTCGTCTATACCGTCTGTTCGCCCATGACATACAGTATAGCAAACCACTAACGAAGGAATGTGATCCTATGCCTCAGCATTACTATAATCATTCCCGCCAGCAAGGCCGTTCACTGGCTGAACCTTACAATCCGTCACCTTACCCGGGACTATCTGCTTATACACCTGCACCGCTTCCCGGAGAACCTGAGCTGCTGCCTGCTTACGGCGCTGAAGTCACCGATACGGCACTCGCGCTCCCTGCTGCAGAAGCCTCTACCGCGAAGGCCGGAGGCCTGCTTGGCGGACTCGGCAATCTCGGAAGTCTGGCGAATATGGAACAGATCAAGGGCATCGTTGACCGGATGGGCGGTATTGACGGAATCGTCAACACCATGGGTAAGGTGCAGAAGGTGATGCAGGGCTTCTCACAGATGGCTCCGATGGTGAAGCTTATGATGGGCGGGTTCGGCAAAGGCAAGGGAAGCGGAGCGGGAGAGCTCGCCGCCGAAGAGGATGCAGCCCTCTATAGCCCCAAACGGCGCAAAAAAAGACGCCCCGCCGCGAAGCGCCGCAATACCACGTCCAAGAAGCGTAAATCCGGTGGGCCTTCCTCCGTTAAGCGCCGCCGTTCCTAAGCGGCGGCGTTTAACGCGCTTTTCTTCTACTTAAACCAGCCGCTCCGCCGGAACCAGCCGAACATCCCGATCCCCAGCACCAGCATAAGCAGCAGCACTGCGAAATAGCTGTATTTCCATTCCAGCTCCGGCATCACCCTGAAGTTCATTCCATAGATTCCGGCGATCAGCGTCAGCGGCATGAATACCGTGGTAATCACCGTGAGTGTCTTCATAATGGAGTTCATCCGGTTGGAGTTGAGCGAGATATAGCTGTCACGCAGGTCGGCGGTCATTTCCCGGTCAACTTCAATCATGTCGGTCAGCTTCAGCAGATGATCGTAGATATCGCCGAAGTAGACCCGCTCCTCGCCGTTACTCTGCACATGCTGCGAATTGACGATCCGGTACATCAGATCACGCATCGGCACAATCGTCCGCCGCAGCTTCAGCAGCCTTCCACGCACATTGAAGACCTGGCTCATCAGTTCTTCCACTGATTCGTTACCTCCCTGGCTCTCCAGATCCGCGAGTTCATCCTCCAGCGTATACAGGGACGGGAAATACCTGTCGACCAGCTTGTCCATCACTGTGTAAGCAGCAGCCATCGGCCCGCCCGACCAGCCCTTGCGGCTATGAATCTCAGCTTTGACCATCTGCCACGCTTCCTCCATCTCCGGCTTGTCCTGATGATGGTAGGAGACGAGAAATTTCGGGCTGAGGAACAGGTCGATCTCTTCGGCCTCCAGTGTCCGCTCATTCAGCGAATGCAGCACGAAGAACTGCACATCCTCGTAATAATCCAGCTTCGGCCGCTGCAAAACATGCATACAGTCTTCAATCGCCAGCGGGTGAAAATGAAAATACGTGTCCAGCCTCAAGGTTTCTTCCTCCGTCGGCATAGCGAAATCCGCCCAGATCCAGGCATAATCATCCAGGACAATATCCTGAAGCAGCAGATCGGTCAGTATCTCGCCCGCATGCGTAACGGCAAGTGTTCGTATCATAATATAAGTCCTCCGCCCTATGTAGGCAATCCGCAGCAGAGCCGCGCTGTTCTAGTTGCTTCCTCCTATTGTACAGCATGTCTGCGCAAAAAAATAACCGCCAGCCCGCTGACCAGCGCTCCGGAGGTTTCTTGGTCTTGTCTTTATAGTTGACGGCGCCATTTACGGCGAACGGACCGGTCCGATTTTCCAATATATATAGCTTATCGGCCCAAGCCCTCCAGCACCTCCAGATGCAGCACCTGCAGGAATTTCTTAATATTCACCTTCACCTTGCCGCTATCTCTGCCCTGTTCAATCTCCTTCATCTTCAGGCGCACCTCTTCGAAGTCGAAATACAGCGGCGCATAATGCTCGAACTTCGGATTCCCGTAATCCGTCAGACCAATGGACGCGAGACTTGTCAGACCTGCCGCCAGTGCGCGGCGCAGACGCTGTTCGATGGCCTTGACCTCTTTGGCTGCTTCCGCAGGCACCGGTCTGTACTTGGCAGCGGTCCGCTCGTACAGCTCCTTAAGGGACGGAAGACTTCCGCTGTTCCCTTCGGCTACCGCCAGCTCCATGATCGTGATAATATCACGGCTGCCATTCTCCGAGATCATCCCCATATTCATCAGAATTGGCTGGACAATCTCCTTGACGGTACGCTTGCCAGGCGGCAGCTGCGGCAGTCCGAACTGCAGACCCTCCAGCTTACCCAGCGTCAGCTTGATCTCATCCAGATAACGGCCCATGGCGTAACGTTCATTCACTTTATATAGTACAGATTCCACTTCAATCTTGTTGATCGGTTTGCGGATGAAGAATTCAATTCCGCTCTTGTAGGCGCGGCTCACCATGTCCCCGTTCTCAATCTGCGAGATCATTACGAATTTGGAGCGGCAGCCCTGTGCCTGAAGAGAGAGGATGGTCTCAATCCCGTCCTGGTCCGGCATCAGCAGATCCATCAGCACAATGTCCGGGGTCTCGCTCAGGATCAGGGCTATCCCCTCCTGTCCGCTCTCAGCAGTACCCGTCACCTCACCAAGCCCGCTGTCCTCAATAATATGCTGCAGCATTCTTCTCGCCGACGCGTCGTCATCTACAATACAGAATGATAGCGGCATCCTCTATTCCTCCTTCCGCAGCTTAATGCTCGGCACTGTAATCTGGAACATGGCCCCACCGATATGCGATACCGGCTGAACCGTAATGCTTCCCTCGAACATATTCACAATATCCCGTACATGAGAGAGCCCGATCCCTGTGGCAGCGATGCCCTCTTCATCGAATTTCGTGGTGAAGCCCGGCTCGAACAGCAGATCGAGGTCACGTTTCCCGATGCCTGTCCCGCTATCGTTCACTGTCAGAATCGTCATGCCGTCCTGCTCATAAGCGTTCAGATGGATGCTGCCTGTCCCTTGGATGACTTCCACCGCATTGGCGGTAAGATTGTTAAGCAGGGTCAATAGAGGAATGTAGCTGTCGGTTGTGTAATCGGAGGTGATGTGAATATGGAATTTGATCTCTTTACCTAGCATTTCTGCATATTTGGCATTGCTCTTAACCGCGAACCTCAGAATGTCCGATAACGGCATGTCCCCGTTCACCTCACGCTCCACCAGCTTCACCAGCCCTGCCAGAATCCGCTGCGAATCCTTCTTCACCTCATGGAGCTGCTGGGTGATATCCAGCACCTGCCGGCTGTAACGCCCTGTGCCTTCCCCGTCCTTCAGCTTGCTGTACAGCTCGAAGCTGTTCAGCGTTACCTGCTCCAGGGTGCCTATAGATTTCTTCAGATAGAACACTTCCCCGTACAGGCCGGAGCCGAATCCGAGCATCTGCTGGGTCCGCTCCTGCTGCTCCCGCTCCCGGATACGCAGCTGGCTGACAGAGATACTGCTATATACCCCGGTGGTGAAATACGTACGCAGGACGGCAATTGCCATTAGGTACGTCCACTCGTTCAGCCGGAAGGTAGCCGAATCCAGTACGATCAGCCGGGTCAGCAGCTCCATTTCATTCGACAGGAGATCGATCAGCGCGGCAACCGCGCCCAGCACCAGCGGATGAAACGTATCGATCCGGCTCTTGATGACACGCATCAGTGCGCCGAACACCATGTAATAGATCATTGCCGAGAAGTGGCTGCTAAGGCTCTGCTCTACCGTCAGTCCGCTTCCCTCCACCATATCCATCGCAGTCCGGAACAGCAGCACAACCACCCCGGCAGCACAGCCTGTGCGGATATACGGCAGCTGCCTCATTAACAGCAGGAAGAGGAGAAAGGCGCTGCTGCCCATGGCAATCCGGAAGATATCTCCGTCAAACGGGTTGATCTTGAATTCCCCGGCTACCGCAGTAACGGCGGCCACCAGCAGAATCTGTACCGCCTTCATTCTCAGAATCGATTGTCCCATCGCCACTGCTCCTGCCTAGAGAGGTTGACAACTATAGTATCATAGCCGAACTGGATTGAATATGGCTTAATCCTCATTCCACTCCGGTTATACCGCTCTGTGCTCAAGCCTTCTGGACAGCAGCGACAGCAGGTAATTGACGACAAAATAAATCAGGGCAACCAGCGCCAGCGTAGGGATGGCATAGCTGTAGCTGTGGCCGATGACAATGTTGGCATTATGCATCAGCTCCGGCAGGGAAATCACAACAGCGAGCGAGGTATCCTTCAGCAGGGAGATGAACTGGCTGACCAGTGGCGGAACCATCCGCCGCAGCCCCTGGGGAAGCACGATATGCCACAAGGTCTGTACACTGCTGAGACCGGAGGAACGCGCCGCCTCAATCTGCCCCTTGTCAATCGACATTAAGCCGCCGCGGACAATCTCGGCAATCATCGCCGCCTCGAAGATGGTTAATGCTGCAATGGCCGCAGTAATCAGTCCGAGCTTGATTCCGACCTCCGGCAAGGCGAAGCGGATGAAGAAGATGATCAGCAGCAGCGGCAGATTACGGATCAGCTCCACCAGGTAGAACATGACCGGAGACAGCACCGGTACCTCCGAATAGCGGATGACGCCAATAATACAGCCGATGATAAAGCTCAGGAAGATCGATACAAAAGCAACGATCAGCGTCACATACAATCCGTCCAGCAGAAACTTCAGATTATCGGCAGAGTATGCCCCTATGAAATCCATAATATCCCTCCTTTAGCTTCAAATGTCCTTTTATGATGCTTCTTAATATTTGCGTTGCAGCCGGCGCTCCCAGATCCGCACGCCGTAGCTGAGCGGAAGCGTAAGCACCAGATAGAATACCGCTACGAAAATGTAGGTGTCGAAGGTACGGTAAGTCTCAGTAGAGATTCCGTCGGCGAAGTACATCAGATCAAGACCGGCCACCAGGGTTAATACTGAGGAGTTCTTAATCAGGTTAATGAACTGGTTACCGAGCGGTGGAATGACCAGCTTGATCGCCTGCGGCAGAATGATATGCAGCATCGTCTGTATGTAGCTGAGACCGGAGGAACGTGCCGCCTCCATCTGTCCCTTGGGCACGGCCATAATTCCGGCACGAATCGCTTCGGCGATGAAGGCCGAGGTATATACGGCGAGTCCAATGGTTCCTGCCTTGAAGCCATCCAGTGTGAAGCCCAGAGCGGAAGGCCCGTAATAGAAAATATACACAACCAGCAGCAGCGGGATGTTGCGGATGAACTCCACATACACCGCGCCGAACCAGCGCAGACCCTTGACTGAAGTCATGCGGAAGACGGCAACGACCGCACCGATCAGGAAGCTGCCGATCAGGGCCAGCACACTGGATAGCAGCGTACCATAGAAGCCTTCCATATACAGTCCGAAGTACCTCGTTAATATTGAGAAATCCATCAATGTTCACCTGCCTTTACCTGTAGATGAGTTCGTTCCTGCCCGGCATGACCGCCGTTTCTACAAACAAGTAGAAACGGCGTTGCCCTCCTTGGAAAAGGCGGTACCGTTTCTACGAGAATTTCGTGTGAAACCCGTTTATGCGTTCTTACCTTGAGGGAAGAAAGCTCTTGCTTGGAACAGGCTTATTTAGCCGGAGCTTTACCAATCCACTTCGTATAGATGGCATCATACTCCCCATTCGCCTTCAGTTCAGCCAGTGTATTATTAATCGCCTTAACTAAATCCGCGTTGCCTTTCTGGACCGCAATGCCGTAAGGCTCATCGGTAAACGGCTTCCCTACCACCTCGAAGCCGGGGTCCTGGGAGGCCATTCCGTACAGAATTGCATCATCGGTAGTGAGCGCATCACCCTGTCCCGCCTTAAGCGCACTGAAGGCATCCTGGTAGTTATCGAATTCAAGCACAGTTACGCCCGGCACCTTCTCTTTGATATTCTTGATCGAGGTTGCCCCCTTGGAGCCGAGGATCTTCGTATCCTTCGTAACGCTCTCAAGGCCTGTAATCGGGCTGCCCTTCTTCACCAGCAGGGACTGGCCGGCCTGGAAATAGACGTCAGAGAAATCGACTTCCTTCTTGCGGTCCTCCGTAATGGTCATGGTAGCCACCACCATATCGATCTCGCCGTTATTCAGCATCGGGATTCGTGTCTTGGAGGTGACCTCCTTCAGCTCGATGGCATTCTCGTCACCGAGAATTTTCTTAGCGATGGCCTTGGAGATATCGATGTCGAAGCCTTCCACATTGCCGGAGGCTGGGTCCTTCAGGCCGAACAGGCGGGTATCGAACTTCACGCCGACGAGCAGCTTGCCGCGCTCCTTGATCTTGGCAATGGCCGCAGAGTCAGCGGCTGCTCCTCCGGCAGCGTTACCGCCTGCCGCATTGTCGTTCTTGCCCTTGTTGTTGCCGCACCCGGCAATGACCAGCATGGCCGCAATCATCAGCACACTTAACACCTTGAAGCTCTTGGACATTTTCATTTCGTTTCCTCCCCGGATTCCTATATATTTAGTTTAGTGGCTTAATACACGGCTGAGAAAAGTACGCGTCCGCTCTTCCTTCGGGCTGGCGAAGAAGGCTTCCGGCTCCGCCTCTTCCACGATCTGCCCCTGATCCATGAAGATGACCCGGTCCGCCACCTCGCGGGCGAAGCCCATCTCATGGGTCACAACGACCATCGTCATGCCCTCGCGGGCCAGGGCGCGCATGACATCCAGCACCTCTCCGACCATCTCCGGGTCCAACGCCGAGGTCGGCTCGTCGAACAGCATAATCTTCGGCTTCATCGCCAGCCCCCGGGCAATCGCCACCCGCTGCTGCTGTCCGCCGGATAGCTGGGAAGGATAGGACTCTGCCTTGTCGGCAATGCCGACCTTCTCCAGATAATACATTGCGGTCTTCTCCGCTTCCGCTTTGCTTAAGCCCAGCACCTTGACCGGGGCCAGCGTGATATTATCTATGACTTTTTTGTGCGGGTACAGGTTGAAGTGCTGGAAGACCATTCCGATCTCTTTGCGCAGGGTATTGATATCTGTCTTGCGTTCGTTTACAGTTATACCGTCCACGGTTAATCCGCCGCTCGTGATCGTCTCCAGACGGTTAATGCAACGCAGCATCGTGCTCTTGCCGGAGCCGGAAGGACCGACTACAACAACGACTTCCCCTTCCTGAACATGCAGATCAATGCCCTTCAGTACATGGAATTGTCCGTAATGTTTGTCTACCTGATGAAAGTCGATCAATGGCTAGGCCTCCTTTGTCTAATCGGGTGTTTGTCAGCAATGGTAACACTTAAAACAAACCTTACTTCAGAGACTACCAAATCCTACATAATACTACGCAAAATTCATTTCTCATATGTTATTTTCTTTTATTCATGTGATGTATTTCATTTTCTTTTTATGCCTATTAACATTTTTTATCAGTTTCGTGTAGCCTTTTGTGACATTCCTCTCTTGAAAAATCAAATAACCTCCGCTTAGGCCGAGGTTTAGCGCTGAACGCAAAAAAAGATGTCCTAAAGCCATCCATGGCTTCTGTGACATCTTGTCCAGGCAATCTATTCTGTTCCAGCCCTAGAAGAAGAGCTTGAAGATCACTCCCGCCAGCAAGGCGCTGATCGGAATCGTAATGAACCAGGTAACCACGATCCGTCCGGCCACTCCCCATTTGACAGCGGAGAAGCGCTTGGCTGAACCTACACCCAGAATCGATGAGGTAATCGCGTGGGTTGTACTTACCGGCAGATGCAGCAGCGTAGCCGTGAAAATAACAGAGGCCGCCGAAATATCCGCTGCGAAGCCGTTGATCGGCTCGATTTTGAAAATCTTCGTGCCCATCGTCTTAATAATCTTCCAGCCGCCGATCGACGTTCCGAGTGCCATGGATGTAGCCGCTGCAATCTTAACCCAGAGCGGAACCTCCATCGTATCCAGCCGTCCCGAGGTGACGAGGGCAAAGGTAATGATCCCCATCGCCTTCTGCGCGTCATTCGTACCATGGGTGAAGGATTGCAGTGCGGCCGTCACGATCTGCATCGAACGGAAGCCCTTGTTGACCGTATGCGGACTCTTCTTCGCGAAGATCCACTTCAGAATCGTCATCACAATATACCCGATTACAAAAGCGATCAGCGGGGAGAAAATCAGCCCTTCTACGATCTCAATGAACCCGCTCCATTTGATATGCTCTGTACCTGCCCCGACATAGACCGCCCCGGCTAACGCACCGATAAGCGCATGGGAGGAGGACGAAGGAATACCCAGCCACCAGGTCACAAGATTCCAGATAATTGCCGCAATGAGCGTCGCTGTGACAATGTCTATCCCGTTGTCCAGCAGGGTCGGATCGGTAATGCTGCCCCCGATCTTCTTCGCCACGCCGGTGAACATCAAGGCGCCGATAAAGTTCATCGAAGCGGCCAGCATGATGGCTGTACGCGGCTTCAGCGCACGGGTTGAGACAGAGGTAGCAATCGCATTGGCGGTATCATGGAAGCCGTTGATGAAGTCGAACGCCAGCGCAAGAAAGATAACAAAAGCTAGTACATATATAGATGTATCCATATTTGAGGCCCCTTATGAGTTACGCATGATGATCGATTCCAGCATGTTGGCTACGTCTTCACATTTATCCGTGGTGGTCTCGAGCCGCTCATACAATTCTTTGCGCTTAATCAGCTCAATCGGGTCCTTCACAGTCTCGAACAGGGCCTTGGTGCAGATACGCAGGACTTCGTCGCCCTGGTTCTCCAGATCATTCAGACGGATGGTGTATTCGCGGATCGCCAGCAGCTTCTTCTGGGAGAGCAAATGAACCGCCTTCTGGATCTCGTATGCACTCTGGCGGAGAATCTCTGCGAACTGGACAATATACTCATCCGCATCCAGCAGGTTATACATATAGAAACGCGAGGCAGAAGCCTCCAGACCATCAATGACATCGTCCATGCTTGTAATCAGATCCATGATGTCGTCCCGCTCCAGCGGCGTAATGAACGTCTTGTTCAATTCCTTGATGACAGTGTGTGTGTAGGTATCGCACTGGGATTCGTATTTCTTCATCTCCCCGGCGAAGTTCTCCACATTGCCCTGGAGAGTCGAGATATTCTGAGCGAAATAATCCGCCGCCTGAACAATGGTGTCAGCCATGTTTTCCAGCGTCTCAAAGAATATATCCTTTTTTCTGAGCCTCATTAGCTTTATACCCCTTTACATGAAATTGCCGTAAAAAAATGCAGCCATCCAAATGTAAATGCATGAAAATGAATGACAACCCTTGTTATCTTATCATATCGACAGAAGGGATAGAAGACAAAAAAACGAACTTTTTTACACTATAATAACAATTCCCTGCAACTTACGAAAATAATCATCCGAACATTCAATCTCCAGCCGGAATTAGGGGGATGCAGGCGCCTGCGCGTATTCGAGATGACTGCTGAACGAAGGACTGTTCGGAACGATCAGAATATGGGTAATCCCCGGGAACATCAGCGCCTCCTTGCCGTCCTTCTTCACGAACCGGATGACGTCTCCGGGGCTGCGCGACCACTTGCCGTTCATCGCTACGCCGCGCTGTAACAACACCGCTTCTCCCCCCAGCTCCGTATCCACCTGCAGCCGGCCGACATCGTCCAGCACCTTATGGTCCGAACCCATCACGATGATGTTTGCCGCTTCCACCGGACGGTTATTATTCAGATCGAGATGCGGCTTGCCGTTCACCCAGCGGGCGTATGTGCGCTGCTCTGCGTTATAATGGTACCCGACATTGTAGCTCTTCAGCAGGAAGTTCACACCCAGCGCAAGCGCCGGGGTGCCCTCCACAGGAATGTACTCCGGATCATGGAAAAGAAAACCCGGTACCTTCACGCTCTCCGCATAGCCCAGCTTCACTGCCCCCTCCCGCAGCTTGGCGGCATTGCTGTACAGGTTATGCGGGGCCTTGCGTTCCTTGTCCCGCCAGAAGTAGGCCCCCGCGCGGCCGATTTCGTCCATATCCGCCTTCTTCTGCCGTTGCAGAATGGCATAGGCATCCGGACTGCCTCCGGCATGCACCGTTATGCCGCCATAGCTCTCGCCGATATCCAGCAGGTAAGGGCGGATACTGCGGATCGGCCCAATCTTCACCACCCCGGCATGACTCTGAAAGATACCGATCAGCCGGGTAATTCCGCCTTCGGCCAGCACCTCGTACAGAATATCCGCCTCGCTGATCCCGGACTGCGGGCGGGCCGCCGGGGCATTATTGATCATGACCGCGAGCGGCCGGGGCAGGCTCTCCTCCTCAACCGGCAGGCCTGTTAAGCCGGAGACCGCTATTGCCGGGGCTGGCGTTGCTGTCGGCGAAGGCTGCGGAACTTCGGTCGGCTGCGGCTGCGCCGTAGGCGCTACCACCCGCACGGGCTCAGGCGTTGCCTGCTCTTCCCCACAGGCAGAGAGCAGCACGGCGGCAAGGACCAGAGCAGATACAGGACGGGATACATAACGGTTCATCGATATAGACACGTTGTTCCTCCTAATCGTAAGTTACAGCTTGCTTCTCTCGATTCTCTTCTATGAAACTCGCTTCCTTTATTTAATCATAGCTGGCAGAGTTTGTCTTGAGTCAAGTGGAAACGGCAGCACAAAAAGAGTACAGCCCTTATAGCAGCTGTACCCTCTATTCATTCCTATATTAATCAAACATCCAGCAGTTCAGGCTGAGCGTACCGTATTGGTAGGCCTGAATCATTAACTGTGCCGCTCTGCCTTCATCGGCTGCACCCATTACGTAGAAGAGCGGGATGAAATGTTCCTTGCCGTAGGTTGGTACGGCCTCCCTCACATGCGGAGCTTGCTTCTCATACGCATACAGGGAGGGAAGATCCCAGGCCGCAAGCCGCTCTGCAATCCACCCGTCGAAGTCAAGCGCCCATTGCTCCGGTTGATCCTTCTGCTTCAGCAGCCTGAGGTTATGCACCAGACCGCCGCTGCCGATCAGGAGGACACCTTCCTCACGCAGCGGAGCAAGCATCCGTCCGATGTTGTACTGCTCCTCAGGCGAGCGGAGCGAATCCACGGATAAGGCCACGACCGGAATATCCGCCTGCGGGAACATGGTCCTCAGGATGACCCAGGCACCATGATCCAGCCCACGGCCCAGCACGGGCTGATGGGGCAGATTACTATCCTTGAACAGTTCCGAAATACGGCGGCTGAGTGCGGGATCACCTGGAGCAGGATAACTCAGCTGATACATCTCTTCCGGGAACCCGTAGAAATCATGCTGCGTTTCATGCTGTGCGTCCACTGTGATCAGCTGCTCGGGACTGTCCCAATGAGCTGAGAAGATCACAATGCCCCGGGGCTTCCCCAGATCCGAACCCAGCCGCTGCAAGAAACGCGTATAGTCGTTATCCTCAAGTACCAGCAGCGGGGAGCCATGCGCAATGAAAAAGGCCGGTAATTTCATAGGGTAAGAGCCTCCATTTCCGGTATGGTCTTCCCCTTTATTTTACAGCTAATTCCCAGCCATTGCGAGTGCCGTTACCGCTCCTATATCATCCAGTTCTGCCATTCCTCCTGCAGATGCTCCTGCTGGTTCATCCAATCCCGGGTACGCTTCAGCACCTGCTCCTGCGCCGGACCCGAAGAGAAGGTATGATCGCCCTGGAAAATAATCTCCTTGTCGCACCGTCCTTCCGGCCGGGTCCAGAACAGCTTCTGGTAGAGGAACGCATAATCTACAGGAATCACATCATCGGAGGTTCCGTGGATGACCAGCACATCGCCGCTGAACTTCCCGGCTTCCTGGAACGGCTGGAAGGCAGCCAGGGAATTGAAGTATACCGGAGTGAACGAATAGCCGGCGTAATCTGCTGAACCGCTCTTCACCGACCGGTCGAAGGCATCCCTGCCGACAATCTTGACGATATCATTGAAGGGATAACCGACAGCTGACCACAGTACAAGGTTCTTCACCCGCCGGTCACGGACACCTGTCAGCAGCGCCACCGCACCGCCCAGACTGTGTCCGATCAGTGTTACACGCTGCGGGTCCACATCTGCCGAGCTGATGCCGTAATCCAGTACCGCCCGGGTCTGCCCGATCATCGACTCCATATCCTCACTGCCGTAATCACCGCTGCTCTCCCCGCAGCCCGCATAATCGAAGCGGATTACCATATAGCCATCCTGCGCCAGCTCACGGGCTGCCTTGACGAAGATCCGGTCGACACCGATCCGGCTGCCTACGAAGCCATGGCAGATCACTGCAAGCGGCACCCGGTTCTTGCACCGTCCTGTCCCTGCCCGGTCTGCGGCCGGATAATGTATGCTCGCTGTCAGTTCCTCTCCGTTATGCCGGATGATGATATTCCGTTCCATTGCGGCGTCCTCCCCTAAATGGCTGATTTATTTTAAATTATAATAATTCCGATTAACTTAGTATGATTAATATCTCTATTATAATATCTGTGCTAATTTGTTGTCAATACGCATGAAGCCCGCAGCTTACGTCAGCCCTACCGGAGAAAAGGCCCCTTCCACTCCCGCAGGAGCAAAAGAGGCCCATACCCGCTTAGGCATCACTCAGTCATAGCTGTCGTGAAACATGTCGTGTGTCTCCTGCCGGCCTTCCCAATCCCCGAGCCCGTTCTCCTGGCCCTGCCCCGCAGCATCCCATAGGCTGAAGCCGTCAGAATTGCCCCAGTCCCCCACATCATTAGTCGGTACAGGCGCGGTGCCGTCGTTCACAGCCTTGCCGGGTTCCTGCTTGTTTTCCTGTTCCATAACGCTCCCTGCCTTCCCTCTAGCTATAGTTGGTGAAGCCACCACCTCTTCAGTGTTTACTCTTCCAAAAGGATTATTCAGACCTTCGTGAACGAACGTTGTCCTTGCACACGGCTGGTGCACAAACGTATACTCTAGGTTGAAGGTATCCTGATCACTCAATGCTGGAGGTATAGGTCCACACTATGAAAGTCAAAGCTATGATTAAGCAGAACAATCTGCTGCGGGAGCAGATGACGCCGTCTAACCGCTCTTATTACGAAGATATGATTCTGGCGATGCGCGCCAGTTCAGTAGATGCTGTACGTGCAGAGGAGCTGCTGCTGGAGGCGGCTGAGCTGCTGCTGAAGGGACAAGCCAAGGGCAAGAATGCCAAGCAGATTTTTGGCGAGAAGCCCGGTGATTATTTCAAGGACGTGATGGACAGTGTCCCGCCGCGCACACCGCGCAGCCGGCTGAAGAACTCTATGATGATCTCCTGGTCCGCTCTGACCCTGCTGTTCGGGACGATGGGCATTGCCGGCCTGATTACACAGTGGAGCGGCGGTCCGCACGAACTCTTCGGCCAGCTCAGCCTGTTCACGCTGATCGTCGTCGGCGCAGGCTCCATCCTGCTGGTTGAGCTGATTATGAAATGGATGACCTCCCTGTCGGAGGATGACAGTCCGAAGCCCAAGACCTTCGACATTAAGGCCCTGGGCATCTACATCGGAATTGCTGTGATTGCGGTATTCGCCGGCATATTCCTCGATAATCTGTTCCCGGTGATTCCGGTCTCGCCCTGGGTCAGTCTGGCGCTGGCCGCTGCCGGAGGGCTGGGGCTGAAATTCATATTCTTCCCATCTTAGAGGCTGTAACCCACATCCATTCCACACAGGAGGAGACTCGAATGAAAAAGCATGCCGTTCTATCCGCCGCAATCGCCCTGCTCATAGGGCTTCAGGCAGGCGCAGCCGTCCCGGCCGGTGCCGAAGGCAGCGGAAGCAGCCGGACAGGCACTTCCGGTGCAGCTGCAAGCGCTAAGACTGCCAGCCATGCAGAAGCGGTCTATAAGGGCGCGCTGCCGCTGCTGTCCAGCGGTAACCTGCCGGGTACCATTGCCTATATGAAGACGAAGCTGTATGCAGTCACTCCTTATCAGGCGACTGTACTGACGCTGAAGCTGGAGAACCTGCATAAGGCGCTGCTCCCCTCCTGGGAGAAGAAATTCAGCAGCAGCGAGGTCCAGCGGAACCTCCTCACCGTCTACAGAGGGGGAGTCAGCATGGAGAAGCTGGCTGAGAGTACGGATAACGCCGCCTTGCGCGCCCTGCTACAAAATGCGGGAGAGAGCGGATACAAGCTGGATACCGCCGAGGGCAGTTTTTACCCGGTGATTGATTATGCGGCTTACCGCAAATATAAGCCTTATGTAACGGAGGATATCAGCAGTTATATTTCCATTATGGCGGCTGAATCAGATCTGCCTTCTTCCAAGGATAACGGGCTGATCATTGCTTGGGGCGAGGTAGCCGACCGTGCGCTGACCCAGGAGCAATTCATCCAGGCCTATCCCACATCCAACCGGGTACAGGCCGTCAAGAAGCTGTATAACCAGTATGCTGTGAACACCTTCTACGGCCAGAATAACACCCCGCTCTTCCATTACGATAATCTGGAGATGGATCTGGAGGCGCAGAAGGCCTACACCAGCATCCTGGCCAAGAACAGCAGTACCAGTGCTTTCCTGCAGAAGCTTGACGGCTTCATGAAGCTGATGAAGAGTAACGGCTACCTGCTGGACGATGCGGCGGAGCAGTATCTGAAGACTGAGGTGCCTCAGCCGTAGGCGGTTCAATTAAATACCATACAACAAGTGGAAACGGCTTTGCCGTCTGTTCAGGGACGGCACCCGTTTCAGCGAGAAATAGAAGGATAGGTTATCGTGTGAAACATATAATTTCTTATATTTGAACAAAATCACCCTGCGGGTAAATGAGATTACCTGCGTGCCAGCAAATTGTATGCTGTTTTCCGCATACATTCGAGCCATGCGCCTGCGCACCAGCAAGTGTATGCTGTTTTCCGCATACATTCGAGCCATGCGCCTGCGCGCCAGCAAATGTATGCTGTTTTCCGCATACATTCGAGCCATGCGCCTGCGCGCCAGCAAATGTATGCTGTTTTCCGCATACATTGGGGTCACACGTCTGCATGTGAGCACAATGTATGCTGTTTTTCGCATACATTCGGGCCACACGCCTGCGCGCCACTTATCCACAACTTTCCTAAACAACAAGAAAGCAGCCCCGTCCGCAATCACGCCGGACGGGGCTGCTTCTTATTGGATCAAATCAAATCAGCATACTGAACAGATTAACATCCTTGTTAATCTCCACATAATCGACGCCCTTCTGCTTCATCCGCTCAATCAGCGGGGCGTAGGCATCGGTAGACATCAGTTCAATGCCTACCAGGGCCGGGCCGTTCTCCTTCTCATTCTTCTTCGTGTACTCGAACCGGGTAATATCATCATCCGGTCCGACCACCTCGGTCAGGAACTCGCGCAGGGCACCCGCACGCTGCGGGAAGTTGACCATGAAGTAATGCTTAAGACCCTCATAGATCAGGGAACGCTCCTTGATCTCCTGCATCCGGTCAATATCGTTGTTGCCGCCGCTGACGATGCAGACCACGCTTTTGCCGCGGATCTGATCACGGTACATGTCCAGTGCAGCAATGGGGAGGGAACCGGCAGGCTCCACCACAATGGCATTCTCATTATACAGCTCCAGAATAGTGGTACACGCCTTGCCCTCCGGCACCTTCACCACATCATCCAGAAGCTTCGAGCAGATATCGAAGGTCAGACCGCCGACACGCTTCACCGCCGCGCCGTCCACGAACTTGTTGATCTCCTTCAGGGTGATTACCTCACCGCTCTGCATGGCCTCACTCATCGAAGCCGCGCCGCTGGGCTCCACACCAATAACCTTGGTTGCCGGACTCACCGTCTTGATATAGGTGGCTACACCGGCTGCCAGCCCGCCGCCGCCGATGGTGACGAACACGAAGTCCGCTGGCTTGTCCAGATTCTCCATCACCTCCATGGCAATGGTTCCGTTGCCGGCAATAATACGCGGCTCATCGAACGGGTGAATCAGGGTCATGCTATAGTCAATGCAAGCCTGCAGCGCTTCATCATAAGCATCATCGAAGGTATCCCCCTTCAGAATCACCTCAACGAATTCGCCGCCGAAGCGCCGGACCTGCTTAATCTTCTGATTAGGAGTAGTGCTCGGCATGAATATCTTGCCTTTGATGCCTAGTGCCTTGCAGGAATAAGCCACGCCCTGGGCATGATTTCCCGCGCTGGCGCAGACGATGCCCTTGGCTCTGTCTTCGTCAGACAGACTGCGGATCATATTATAGGCTCCCCGGATTTTGAAGGAGCGTACAATCTGCAGATCCTCACGTTTCAAATACACATTACAGCCGTATTTGGCCGACAATACCGCATCCAGCTGGAGCGGCGTACGGACGATAACCTCCCGCAGCACATGGTGTGCGCGTACAATATCTTCCATTCCTACGATCCGGTTTTCGCCTTCTCTCATGTTTTCCCCGCCTCACTGTCTCTTTCTTATCGTTTCGCTTCTTGTAACATACTCTTCCAAGGACTTTTTTTCAACCCTTGTCCTCTCCACACAATATAGCATCCACTGAGAGTGGAATCACACTCTATATGATGCATGTCAGCGCCTCCATCCGCACACCCACTCTATCTCATTAACTACATCAAGCTGCACAATAGACAGATTACCTAGCCGAAGGAGTCACGCTGGAGTTGAGTAGACTTGCGGTGTAAGCCTGCGGCTGCACAGCCTAGTTACTGCGCATTCAATGGGATTTTTTCCCTTAAGTTGCTCACACAGCCCACTTCTGGCGCAATCAATGGGATTTTTCCCTTCCCTTCCCTTCCCTTCCCTTCCCTTCCCCCCCCATTCATCCCACAAACACAAAACGGCCCTGTCATCCATCGGCAGGACCGCCTACACTACTTCTATACCTTAAACCTCGACACCGCACTCAGCAGCTGCGCCGAGCTGAGCTTGATCTCCTCCATCTCCGCTACGATGCTGCGGGACCGCTCGATGATCTGCTCCGCTCCGGCAGCAATGGCTCCCGCTCCTTCTGCCCCCTCATTCGTCGCACTACCCGTCTCGCTGATTGCAGTAAGCATGCTCTGGATGGAAGCCAGCAGCTCTTCCGAGGTGGCGCTGAAGTCCGTCACCAGCTCCTCGATATACCTGGCATCCTCACTGTACCGCTCTCCGGTCTCCTGCATGGCATCGTAGTCCGTCTTCACCTGGCTGTCCATGAAGCCAAGCATACTCTCCGCAGCCTCCACCAGATTGGACACCGCCTGGACTACCGCCCCTGTCACTCCCTGGATCTCAGTCACCGTCTCACGCGAGTTGTCGGCCAGCTTACGGATCTCCTCTGCCACTACAGCGAACCCCCGGCCCGCTTCCCCGACCCTTGCCGCCTCAATGGAAGCATTCAGCGATAACAGGTTGGTCTGGGCAGCGATCTCTAGAATGGCGCCCGTAAGCGCGCTGATCTGCGAGATTGATCCCGACTGTTCGATGGCCGTGCGCAGCTTCTCTTCGCTAAGCCCGTACACGGTATCCGCCTGTGTGCGGGATTCCCAGGCTCTCTCCTTCAGCCGCTCCGCCCGTACGTTAATTTCTCCGGCGGCTTCCGCCCCCTCCTGAGCTTTGCGGGCAATCCCGTGGATCGCCGCCTCGATCTGGGTCGTGCTGGCATTCATCTCCTCCATCGAGGCGGCGGTCTGCTGCAAGCCTGCCGACAGCTCCTCCGTAACCCCCGAGATATCGGTGATGCTGCCGTCCAGCACGAATACGTTCTGCTCTGTATTCCCTACCGCGCCCGAGATACTCTGCGAGCTGTGCAGGATCTCTTGAATCAGTAGCTGCTGCGACGCGATCATATCGTTGAAGCCCTCAGCCAGCACCCCGATCTCGCCTCCTGCGGTTACCCTTGCCCTTACCGACAGGTCCCCCGCCTTCGCCTGCCCGAACGCAGCCGTGAGGAGCGGAAACTGCTTCAGGATACTGCCCGAGACCAGATACAGCAGGACAGACAGCACCGCAATCGAAACCATAATGGAGAGGAAGAAAATCAGCTCGAAGCGCTTCAGCTCAAGCTCCGCATGCTTCTGTGGTACGATCAGCGCGACTGACCACTGGTTAGCCACAGCCGGTGAATAGGATACATAGCTGGGCTCGCCGTCTATGTCCGCCCGGATGACATTTGAGCCCCACTGCAGCATTTTATCGCCGACAGTCTTCCACGATTCGCCCAGATCAGCCATCTTCTTCAGCAGAATATGATCCGGATTGGGATGGTAGATGAAGGTTCCCGTCTCATCAATCAGCACGGCATAGCCGCTGCCTTTATAATTAAAAGCGCCCAGCGCAGCTGTAATCTGCTCAATCGAAATATCTGCACTCGCCACGCCGATCAGCTTGCCTGAATCATCAAGCAGCGGTGTGCTGACACTGACGACCATTTTGCCTGACCCGGCATCAATATAAGGATTGGTAATCGTTACACGCTTGTTCGCAGCCGCAGCGGAATACCAGCTTCGCTCCTTCAGCACGTAGTCTGCCGGAGGCTCGAATTCATCCTGGGTAATCACCTTGTTCACCGCATCCATACCTATGTATACATTGAGCAAATTCTTATTGTTGTTCTTGATCAGGTTCAGCGTCTGGATCAGCTCCGTGTACCCGTCCGTAGTCTTCAGCGTCTGAGCATCCTTCACCCTCAGAATGAAGTCACGGAGGTAGGCGTTGGCATTGAGCAGTGCCACACTGTCTACAGCAGGCTGCAGCAGGTCATTGACCTGCACCCCGATCGCCCCTTTCTCATACGTCAGCGAGCTCTTCAGCCCGTCCACGATAAGCTGCTTGGCATTGCTGTAGATCACTACAGACACCGTCATGAAAATAACCACCACAGACAGAATCACTGACAAAAACAGCTTGCCGCGAATCCCCATATTACGGAGTGAGCCGATAAGCCCCCTCTCCCTAACCTTCTTACTCTTTCCCAGTGCCATAGACCCTCCCACCTTCCATGTATAAAGACCCGGGGCTATCCCGGATCTTCTCTGTCTTTTCGACTTATTTCTGCAAAAAATCCCTTTATCCCTGTACCGTTTTCCCATAGGCTGTGAAATAAGTGTGACCATGTAAGGTATTTTCTCATAATTATCGAGTTAAGCCTCTTATTTACCCCTATCACCGCTTATTCATGTCAGGTTATTTACACAAAAAAATACTCCCTTGTATCTGCTGTATTCAGCAAACAAAAGGGAGCAGGATCTCTATAACCAATTTTCCAATTCATCTTATCCGGCAATCTGCTGCACTACTGTTCCAGCAGCTCTTGAAACCACTTCAGGTTCAATTCATGGTGCGCTCTGACATTATTCATCATCGATTTTGCCGTATCGTAGATCTTGTCTTGCTTGGCCTCCAGCGCATGGTCGATCTCAGCAATCTTACGCCGTGTCTGCTCCATCTGTATGGCTACAGCCGCCTTGAATTCCTCTGGATCATACTGGTGGGCGAACAGCGTCGTCATATAAAAAGCTAACGTAATATCGTCTGTCTGCAGCGAGTACTTGGCCATCAGCGCTTTGAAATGCTCGTCGCCCTGCGGTGTAATTTCATAGATGTATTGCTCGGGATAGTTGTTCACGCTAACGACCTCTACCAGCCGGACCAAGCCTTCGCCCGATAACTTCTGGAGGTTGTAATACAGCGATCCCTTCGTCATATGAACAAGATACCTGTAATCCCGCTCCTTGAAGACACTGAGCAATTCATAAGCGCTGGATTGTCCGCAATCCTTAAGCAGACCCAGTATAAGTAAGGGTATAATAGCGAATTCCTCTTTCTGTATTTATTGAAAATCACCGAGATGCTCCGCGATCCATTCTCGGAACGTATAAGGCTCCCGGCCAAGAATCGTCAGCACCGTGTCCGTCACGGCGAGCTTATGCTTCAGGGTATACTCCCAGTCCTGTACTCTAAGGGTAATGTATTCTTCAGCGATGTACTTGCTCATATAGGAACGGAAGTCCGCGATGGTCTGTTCTTCCAGTTTAAGCGATTGTCCCAGTTGCTTAGAGATCTCTGTCAAAATGTTCCGCTGGCTAAGGATATTCGCACCTGTGAGCGTCAAGACCTGCCCGGAGAATCGGTCAAAATCCGTTACAACCACACTGATAACCCCGGCAATATCTTCTTCATGTACGCTCGCCAGCTTAGCCTCCAAGGCCGGTAACCGGATCGTCCCCTTATTGTATCTAAAAAGGTCTCTCCAGTAAATGGTATTGTGCATGAAGGCCTCGGCCCGGATAAACACATACTGAAAGCCATACGCCTGAATCTGCTCCTCAACCTTCTTATGTTTCATAGCGTTCTCGTTGTAAGCGGCATCCGAGCGGTTGATGGACGCTGAGGATAAGAACACGATGTTGCGGACACCCTTGGCCCGGGCAGCCTGCAGAATCTCCTCAGCATCATCCAGCAGAATCAGGAATAAGGTCTCCACGCCGCGCAGGCTGTCTGACCAGGCGCTGCAATCCTTAATATCCCCGGTGACGATCGTCATGTGATCACTCTGATCGTGCATCAGCTTCTCAGGTGTGCGGGTGAGGGCTTTGAAGTTGACTTCCTTAGACTTGAGGTAATGTACAACCCGGCTTCCAACGGTTCCAGTTGCTCCAGTAATAAATAACATTAGGAGGACCTCTTTTCAGATAGTTTAGTCTAATTAGACTAGAATGGCAAGGGGATTTATACGTAGCCCAATTCCACCGCCAATGTGGTCGGTTTTCCGACTACATTCGCCCATCCATCTGCGCCACTGCCCATTGTGGTCGGTTTTCCGACTACATTCGCCCATCCACCTGCGCCATCGCCCATTGTGGTCGGTTTTCCGACTACATTCGCCCATCCACCTGCGCCATCGCCCATTGTGGTCGGTTTTCCGACTACATTCGCCCGTTCACCTGCACCACTGCCCATTGTGGTCGGTTTTCCGACTGCATTCGCCCATCCACCTGCGCCACTGCCCATTGTGGTCGGTTTTTCGATTACATTCTTCCATCCACCTGCGCCACTGCCCATTGTGGTCGGTTTTCCGACTACATTCGCCCGTTCACCTGCACCACTGCCCATTGTGGTCGGTTTTTCTATTACATTCGGCCTGTGTTCGGTGATATCAGCGAGGTCACTCCTAATCTCCATAAAAAAACACAGCCCCGAAGGACTGTGTCTGGTATTCATCTATAGCGTCTATTGCTTCAGCATCCACTTCAGCAGATCCGGCAGGCTCGCCCACAAGCGCGAATGCATAATTACATATTCAATCGCTTCATTGGGATCACCCATACCGACATAATCCGGAAGATTATGCGGCAGCCGCTTCATACCCAGCAGGTAATCCGGCACATGCTTGTTCACTCCGCGGGCTATGCGGTAGAGCATTTTGAGCTGCGAGGTAATGCCGTTCTTCTTGAACTCCAGTACAATCCGGTCATAGGCAAAAGCCGCCGCCGCATCCTCTTCACCGTAGTTCTTAATGATCCGCTCTGCTTCTTCAAGCTGGTTGCTATACAGATATACAGCAGTCAGGAGATAGCGGGCACCCGTATTATCATCCTTATTAAGCTCCAGAATATGCTCCAGCATCTCTGTTGCTTCCTCCGCCTTACCGCCGAACCAGCAGGATTCCGCGTAGCTCTGGCAGATCCGGATATAAGGGCGGGTCTCATAGAGCCCCCAGAAGAACCCTTTATGCTTCGTAAAATAAGACTCGCCCAGCTCCCGTCTGCCTGCGGCGATTCCCGCCTTCAGCAGCTCACGGGCGTCTTCCTCATTCTCCGTTTCCTCGGCCAGAATAAGGTAGGCTTCCGGGCTGTCAGGATAGAGCTCCAGCGCCTTCTCCGCGAGCTGGACCCGGCGCTTCGCAGAGGTTGCCTCCATGGCTTGGGCCAGAAGGGTCTGCGCCTTCTCCTGCGGAGTTTCCGCTCCGTTCAGCGCCATCAGATCGTCTGCTTCCCCGGTCATGCCGTATTCCTCGACATAGTTATATATTTCTTTAACCTTGCGGGAGATCGTGGCCGTGGTAATCGCGTATTTGTCCGCCAGCTCCGCCTGCGACAGCATGAAGCCGTACTCCTCGGACAGCAGGTATTCGATCGCCGCACAGAATGAGCCTGTCTTCTTCACGGCCGGCTTGGTCTGGCGGGAGAAGCCGTTCCACAGCAGCAGTGCTTCCAGGATCAGCTCACGGTCATACTGGTCTCTCATGTGCTCGATCAGCTCCAGCGCCAGCTGTTCATGGGCCGGATGCTCCCAGTTCAGCTCCTTCGCCACCATCTTCTTCAGCTTGGGCAGCGTAAGCTTGCCCGCAGCAGGGGCGGCACTTACCGTAGCCGGCTGTTCCTCGTGCACGATTACGCCGGGTATGGTTACAGGCGCTTGCGCCGCTGCATCCCCTGCGTTAACCAGCCGCAGCATCGACTGTGCCGCCGCTCTGTCTTTCTCCATGCAGCATTTCTTATATTTGTTCCCGCTTCCACACGGGCATAAGTCATTTCTTCCTACCTTACTCAAAACTAATTCCCCCTTAAATCAGTAACTGTACATCCGCATAAGCATCGCTGTTATTGTACTATTATAGCATTCATAGTGTGGAACATATGAATTCTTCTATTTTAAAAAAGGCCTTTCCTTAGAAAGGAAAGACCCTTTATCTGTATATATCCGCACATTTTCCCCCGTACGAGTTGTATTATAGCACTTCTCCTACAACTTGTCAGTCCTTTTTTTGGGACTTTCTCCTCAGACCAGTGCCTTCATTGCGATATCACTGCGGTTCTGTTTGCCCGCAAACGTAATATTCTCCGCACTGGCATAGGCCGATGTACGTGCTTCGGCAATGGTTGCCCCCAGGCCTACCACCCCAAGCACGCGGCCGCCGGTAGTCACCCAGCCGCCGTCCCCGCTGCGTGCGGTTCCGGCATGGAAGACCAGCGCAGAGCCGCTGTCTTCCAGCCCGCTGATCGGCACACCCTTCGGGTAAGGCCCGGGATATCCCTCCGAGGCCAGCACCACGCAGACTGCCGCCTCTTCGCTCCACTCGATCGGAATATCGGCGAGTCTGCCTTCGGTCACAGCCAGGAAGATCTCCAGCAGATCGCTTCGCAGCCGGGGAAGAACCACCTGTGTCTCAGGGTCCCCAAAGCGGGCATTGAACTCAATCGTCTTCGGTCTGCCGTCCGGCGAGATCATCAGTCCTGCGAACAGCACTCCGCTGAAGGGACGGCCCTCAGCCACCATCGCTCTGGCTGTCGGCTCAATAATCGTCTCGACCGCTTCACGGATGATCGCTTCATCGATATGCGGCAGCGGGGAATACGTCCCCATGCCTCCCGTATTAGGTCCTTTATCGCCGTCGAATACAGGCTTATGGTCCTGGGCCGCAGCCATCGGCCGTACCGTTTCGCCATCCACGAACGCCAGAATCGACATTTCCTGCCCGGCAAGGAACTCTTCAATGACGACCTGTGCCCCTGCTTCCCCGAAAACCTTGTCGACCATGATCTCCTGAAGGGCCTGCTCCGCTTCCTCACGGGAATACGCCACGGTTACCCCTTTGCCTGCGGCCAGGCCGTCCGCCTTGATGACAATCGGCAGTTCTTGGCTCCGCAGATAAGACAAGGCTGTCTCATAATCGCTGAATTTCTCGTAAGCGGCTGTCGGAATGCTGTATTTATGCAGCAGATCCTTCATGAAGGTCTTGCTGCCCTCAATCTCTGCGGCATTCTTCCGCGGGCCGAATACAGGGATATCCTGGGCTTCGAAGGCGTCCACAATGCCTGCAGCGAGCGGATCATCCGGTCCGATGACCACCAGTCCTACCTTCTTCTCCTTGGCAAAAGCGGTCAGCTTATCGAACTCGAAGACGCCGATCGGCACACATTCCGCAAGCTGCGCAATCCCGGCATTGCCGGGGGCGCAGTAGATTTTACCGGCACGGGGACTGCGGGACAAGCTCCAGATGATCGCATGCTCACGTCCGCCGCCGCCGACTACTAAAATATCCATAAGGCTCTGATCCTCCCAGCGTGCTAGTGTTTGAAATGGCGTACGCCGGTGAAGACCATGGCAATGCCGTATTCGTTGGCAACCTTAATCGATTCCTCGTCCTTGATCGAGCCTCCCGGCTGAATAACCGCCGTAATGCCCGCCTTCGCAGCCATTTCCAGTGTATCGCCCATCGGGAAGAAGGCATCTGATGCCAGCACAGCACCCTTCGCTTTCTCGCCTGCTTGTTCAATGGCAATCTTGGCCGCACCGACACGGTTCATCTGTCCTGCACCTACACCGACTGTCATATCGTCAGCCGCCAGCACGATGGCGTTGGACTTCACATGCTTCACAACCTTCCAGCCGAACAACAGCTGCTTCAGCTCTTCTTCGGTAGGCTTGCGGTCGGTTACCACTTGCAATTCCTCAGGATTCACAGAGTGTACATCGCTCTCCTGCACCACCATTCCCCCTTCAACGGAGGTGACCACAAAGCTGCTCTTGCGGGATGCAGCGGTGCTGAGGTTGCCCAGCTTAAGCAGGCGGATATTCTTTTTCTTCGTCAGGATCTCCAGCGCTTCGTCTGTGAAGCCTGGGGCCAAGACGATTTCGAGGAAAATATCCTTCAGCAGATTAGCCGTGTCCGCATCAATAATCCGGTTGGCTGCCACAATTCCGCCGAAAATGGAGGTAGGGTCCGCATTGTACGCTTTTTGATACGCTTCATAGACGCTTGTGCCCACGCCCACACCGCAAGGATTCATATGCTTCACGGCTACAACCGCAGGCTCTTCGAATTCTTTGACAATCTGGAGCGCTGCGTTCGCGTCATTGATATTGTTGTAGGACAGCTCTTTGCCGTGCAGCTGCTCAGCAGCCGTCAGGGTATCCTGCGCCGCCAGCGGCTTGCGGTAGAACGCAGCCTTCTGATGCGGGTTCTCGCCGTAGCGCAGATCCTGGATTTTCTCATAAGTGACCGTGTAGCGCTCCGGCAGCGGTTCACCGGTGACATTCGCCAGATAATCGGCAATCAGGGCATCGTAAGCCGCCGTATGGCGGAAGACTTTGGCCGCAAGACGTTTGCGGGTTGCAAGGGTTGTATCTCCACCGGCGCGTACTTCTTCAAGCACATTCGCATAGTCGGCCGCATCCACCACCACACTGACAAACGCATGGTTCTTCGCCGCAGAACGCAGCATGGTCGGTCCGCCGATATCGATGTTCTCGATAGCCTCTTCATAAGACACATCCGGCTTGGCAATCGTCTCCGCGAACGGATAGAGATTCACCACGACGAGGTCGATGTAATCAAGGCCAAGCTCATTCATCTGACGGGTATGCTCTTCGTTGTCACGAACGGCCAGGAGGCCGCTGTGTACAGCTGGATGCAGGGTTTTGACGCGTCCATCCATGATCTCAGGGAAGCCGGTAACATCAGAGATGCCAATGACCGGAACGCCTTCCTTCGCCAAAAGTGTGCTGGTGCCGCCTGTGGAGATAATTTCTACGCCTAATGCAGACAACTCGCGGCAAAAATCCACGATGCCCTGTTTGTCCGATACGCTGACCAGCGCTCTCTTGATACTCACTTTGAATAGTCCTCCTCTGGATTCACGCTAGATTGTTGGGGTGTAGGTTTTAGTTGGATTTTTGTCATCTAATTTCGGCCGGTAAGCACGTAGCGGGGCAGTAGTTGGAAAATATACACTTAAATAACGCCAGATAAGCTAAATCACTCGATTGGAGTCAGATTAGCTGTACTTTTTCCACTTACGCTCCGCTCACCGCATCTATCAGCCAGATTAGTTGGAGAAAATCCACCTGTTACTGTAGCTTAGCTTATTGGGTTGGGAATACTATAACCTTTAAATTAGAATTACCTTGTAACTGTGGATGATTGCCCGGATGAACACTGGATGATTACAGACACGAATCTTGTAGAATAGGGTGGTAATTCAGGTAATCAGGTGTTCTGGTTGTTTCTGGTGTTTCTGTCCTGCTATATATCCTTTTGTGTTTATGCCAGCAAACCTGTATTTTCGCAATTTCAGGCCAAGCCGCCAGATCTTCCGTCAATTACTGCCACTTGTGAAGTATTTCCCGAGAAATATCAGAATCGGCCGGGTTTGCCAGAAATGTCGGAATTACTCAGTTCTACAGCCGGCACAGGCAGCTATGCAGCAACTTCGCTTAATCGCCAATGGTCGTCATTCTTCCGTTCAATTCTACTTTTCCGGCGGCAAAAGCACTCACTACCTCAGGATACAGCGCGTATTCCACCTGATGGATGCGTGCAGCCAGCGATTCAGCGGTATCTCCAGACTGGACCTCCACGCTGCGCTGGGCGATCACCGGTCCGGTATCCATGCCTCCATCGACAAAATGCACGGTCACACCCGTCAGCTTCACGCCATACTCCAGCGCCTGCCCGATCGCGTCCTTCCCGGCAAACGCCGGCAGCAGCGAAGGATGAATGTTGATGATCCGTCCGGCATACGGTGCGAGCAGAACAGGGGAGATCAGCCGCATGTAGCCGGCCAGCACCACCAGTCCGATGTTCCGGCGCTGCAATTCAGCCACAATCGCGGCCTCATACTGCTCCCGGCCCGCGAAGTCCTTCGGCCGCAGCAGCAGAGCAGGTATGCCTGCCTCCTCTGCCCGCTGTGCTACAGGCGCTTCCGGCTTGTCCGAGACCAGCAGCTCTATGCTGCCGCCGCCCAGCCTGCCCTCCCGCTGTGCCTGGACCAGTGCAGCGAAATTGCTGCCTGTTCCGGAGGCAAAGACAGCGATTCGGCTCCACTCCATCAGACTTCAGCTCCCGTAAAGGTAACGATGCGCTCTCCTTCAGTAACCGTGCCGATCCGGTAAGCCTCTTCCCCGCTCGCCTTAAGCAGCTCCAGCGCACGCTCTCCGTCCGCTTTCGCCACGACCAGCACCAGCCCCACGCCCATATTGAACGTTGTGAACATGTCGCGGTTGCTTACCTGCCCCTTGCTCTGCATCAGGCTGAAGACCGGCTGAATCGGCCAGGAGCCGTAGTTGATTTCTACATTCACATGCTCCGGCAATACGCGCGGAATGTTCTCGATGAACCCGCCGCCGGTAATATGGGCCATACCCTTGACCGGAAGCTGTTCGAGCAGAGCGAGCAGCGGCTTCACGTAGATCCGGGTTGGGGCCAGCAGAACATCCGCCAGCGGCGCTCCCAGCTCCGGCACAACCTCATCCAGGCCGTAACCGTCTTCCTCCAGCAGCAGCTTGCGCACCAGCGAGAAGCCGTTGCTGTGAATCCCGCTCGAAGCCAGACCGATCACTGTGTCTCCTGGAGCAATGTCTGCTCCGGTTACCAGCTTCGCCTTATCGGCCACACCGACGGTGAATCCGGCGATATCATACTCGCCTGCCGCATACATGCCCGGCATCTCGGCGGTCTCGCCGCCGATCAGCGCGCAGCCCGCCTGATGGCAGCCTTCGGCGATCCCGGAGACAATGGCTTCAATCTTCTCCGGCACGACCTTATCGCAGGCCAGATAATCGAGGAAGAACAGCGGCTCAGCGCCCTGTACCACGATGTCATTCACGCACATGGCGACCGCATCGATGCCAATCGTGTCGTGGCGGTCAGCCGCGAACGCGATCTTCAGCTTCGTGCCCACACCGTCTGTTCCCGATACGAGAACCGGCTCTTCGTACTTGTCCTTATTCAGGCCGAACAGGGCGCCGAAGCCGCCCAGCTCCGTCATCACTTCCGGACGGTATGTGCGCTTCACATGCTTCTTCATGCGTTCTACTGCTTCATTGCCAGCCGCAATATCCACTCCGGCTTTTTTGTACGCTTCTGACACTTTTGGACACCTCATTTAAGTTAGTTTAGAGCGCGGTTCGGGGCGGCAGGGATTTGGTTCGGTTGGTGGTTATATTCGTCATTGCGAGGAACATTTGGACTTCCGGTCGCTGTTATATTTGGATTTCCTTGATTTGAACCGCTGACCGCAGTAGAAATCCAAATATAAAGGCGAACGCTATCGCTCCTACAGTTCCAAATTTCCTCTCCATGACTCCCACCACCTGGTTTTCAAACCCGTACCGCAAGCCGAAATTTCGCGCCTTGCACAGCAGCAAGGGGTCGGCGCTGCGGGCGAAGCCCAGCGCCTCCTTAGGCAACCGCTCCCCCGACTTTGCGATAGCAAACAGGACGAGGGCGGGAGCTCTCCCCGCACGGGCGAAGCCGTGCGGTCTCTGGAGCGACAGAACCTCCGGATTTGCGCAGCAAACAGGACGGGTTCTGCAGGCCTTACCGCACGGAGCGAAGCCGTGCGATCCTTAAGGCGACAGAACCTCCGATTTTGCGACAGCAAACAGGACGGGTTCTGCAGGCCTTACCGCACGGAGCGAAGCCGTGCGGTCTCTGGAGCGACAGAACCTCCGATTTTGCGACAGCAAACAGGGCTGGTTCTGGGGCACTTCCCCGCACGGGCGAAGCCGTGCGGTCTCTGGGGCGACAGAATCTCCGGATTTGCGCAGCAAACAGGACAGATTCTGGAGCCAGAGGGCCCGGCGGACCGCAGGCCGCCGGGGGTGCAGGGCCGCAGAGCGTGTCCCGGCCGTGCGCAGCACACAGGGACAAAGCGGGGATGCGCACCCACGCCTTCTTAGCAAGTTTAGAGCAAACTCCTACCACCAAACTTTCGGGTGGCCGGAGGGCAGCGCCCTCCGGAATCCCCCTTCGCAAGGGGGACTTAGGGGGATGAGACCCACAGACTTAGGGGGATGTTAACACGAGCATCCGTCCTTCTCTTCCCCGCCGAAATCCACCTGCGTCGGGTAATCATTGTCGAAGCAGGACAGGCATAAGCCGCCCTTGTAGTCGTCACTATTATAGCCGCCGATGGACTGGATCAGTCCGTCAGGGGAGAGGAACGCCAGGGAATCGGCGTTGATCTCCTCGCACATCTCGGCGATGGTCTTATACGAGGCAATCAGCTCGCGGCGGTCCGGGGTATCGATGCCATAGAAGCATGGATTCTTGAACGGCGGCGAGGTAATCCGCACGTGGACCTCTACGGCTCCGGCTTCGCGCAGCAGGTTGACGATCCGGCGCGAGGTCGTGCCGCGCACGATGGAATCGTCGATCATCACTACGCGCTGGCCTTCCACGACGCGGCGTACCGCGCTGAGCTTCATCTTCACGCCCTGCTCACGCAGCTCCTGGCTGGGCTGGATGAACGTGCGGCCGGTATACTTGTTCTTGATCAGCCCCAGCTCGTACGGGATGCCCGTCTGCTCGGCATAGCCGATGGCGGCGGAGATACTGGAATCCGGCACGCCGGTGACAATATCCGCATCCACGAAGGCTTCGAGCGCCATGCGGCTACCCATGCGCTTGCGCGCGGAGTGCAGGTTGGAGCCGTTCAGATCACTGTCCGGGCGGGCGAAGTAGATGTACTCCATCGCGCATAGCGCTTTGCGCTTAGGCTCGGCGAAGCGTTCTTCACGGAAGCCGTTCTGGTCCAGCACCAACAGTTCACCCGGTTCAATATCACGCACCAGCTGGGCACCGATGACTTCAAGCGCACACGACTCGGAAGCGAAGACATAGGCTTCGCCCAGACGGCCCATCACAAGCGGACGGAGTCCGTGGGTGTCTGATGCGACAATCAGCTTATCATTGGTCATCAAGAGGAAGGCGAAGCCGCCGACCAGCTGCGACAAGGCATCCTTCGTCGCTTCGACAAAATCCTTCTGCGAACGTGCAATCAGATGCGCCAGCACCTCGGTATCACTGGTCGTCTGGAAGATCGAGCCGCCCTGCTCCAGCTGCTTGCGGATCAGCGGTTCGTTAACGATATTGCCGTTCGTGGCAATCGCCAGATCGCCGTCACGGTATTTGAAGACCAGCGGCTGCGCATTGGTCAGCCGGCTGTCTCCGCTGGTGGAGTAACGCACATGGCCGATGGACATGTCTCCCACCAGCGATGCGATCTTGTCTTTGTCGAAGACTTCCTTCACCAGGCCCATGCCGCGGTGATAGTTGAAGTCGCGTCCATCCGCCACGCAGATGCCCGCGCTCTCTTCCCCGCGATGCTGCAGAGCATGCAGGCCGTAGTAGGACATTGAAGCGGCTTCCGGGTGTCCGAAGACCCCGAAGACGCCGCATTCCTCTTTTAATGTGTCAAAAATATCTCCCGAGCCCGTTCCTTCGTTGTAAAAGTCGCCGGTCCACAGGATAGGGGCTTCCTGCTTGTTCCCGGTCTTTATTTCATAAGACATGGAATAGCATCCTCCCAAATGGTCTTGAGTTCAGTAACGACTTCATCCAGTGCAGCCGCGCCGTCCAGCGCCACACGCAGGCGGTCCCCGCCAACGGTTCCAATAATCTCAACAGGTACGCCGTAGGCGGCAACTGCAGCCTTCAGCTCTTCTGCACGATCAGGTGCCGAAGTCAGGAGGATACGGGACTGGCTCTCGCTGAACAGTGCTACATCCTGGCGAAGTCCGCCGGCAGACAGCTCAATATTCGCTCCAATGCTTCCGCTGATGCAGCTCTCAGCAAGTGCTCCGGCAAGGCCGCCTTCCGACAAGTCATGCGCCGAACGGACCAGACCGCTGCGGATCACAGCAAGCACAGCATCCAGCAGCTTGCGCTCTGTCGCCAGATCAAGCTCCGGCGGACGGCCTTCAGTCAAGCCGTGAACGGCATACTGGAATTCACTGCCGCCCAGCTCTGCCTTCGTAACGCCCAGCAGTAGTACAGCATCGCCTTCCTGCTTGAAGGCCTGGGTTGTAATATGATCGGTATCTTCAATGAGACCTACCATACCGACAACCGGTGTCGGGTAGATAGCTCCCGAAGCATTCTCATTGTACAAGCTGACATTTCCGCCGATGACCGGCGTATCCAGCACCCGGCAGGCTTCCGCCATACCGTCTACCGCACGCTCCATCTGCCAGAAGATCTCCGGCTTCTCCGGGCTGCCGAAGTTCAGGTTGTCCGTTATCGCCAGCGGCTGGGCACCGGAGCAGACGATGTTGCGGGCAGCTTCGCTAACAGCAATGCGTCCGCCCACTTCTGGGTCGAGATAGACGTAACGGCCATTACAGTCCGTAGTCATCGCCAGCCCCTTACGTGTACCGTGGATAGTTACTACAGCCGCATCGGAACCGGGACGAACCGCCGTGCTGGTGCGGACCATATAATCGTATTGATTGTATACCCATGCTTTGCTTGCTACGGTAGGCGATCCCAGTACGGTGCGCAGCGCGCCGCCCAGATCAGTCACTTCCTCATAACGCAGTGTATCAATCGCTGCATTCTCCTCGTAGTAAGCAGGAACCGCAGACGGTTTGTTATAGATTGGGCATTCATCCACCAACGCCTTGACCGGCATATCGCCGACCACTTCGCCGTGATGGAACAGCTTCAGGCGGCCATCATCGGTCACCTTCCCCACCTTGCGGCAGATCACGCCCCAGCGGTCAAAAATCTCCTGCGCCTGCGCCTCATCCTTAGGCTCCACCACGAACAGCATCCGCTCCTGGGATTCCGAGAGCATCATTTCATACGGGGTCATCCCGTCTTCACGCTGCGGCACCTGATCCAGATACAGCTCCAGACCATTCCCCGCCTTGCTCGCCATTTCCGCGCTGGAGCAGGTCAGTCCGGCTGCGCCCATATCCTGAATACCGAGGACAATGCCGCTGTCGATCAGCTCCAGGCAAGATTCCATGACCAGCTTCTCCATGAACGGATCGCCGACCTGAACCGCTGTCTTCTTGGCTTCAGATTCTTCACTCAGCTCCACAGAGGCGAAGGTTGCACCGTGAATACCGTCACGCCCTGTAGGCGGACCTACGTAGAACACGGGGTTACCTACCCCTTTGGCGACGCCGCGCTGGATTTTGTCATGATCGATTAGTCCGACACACATCGCGTTCACCAGCGGATTGCCGTCATAGCTGTTGTCGAACATAATCTCCCCGCCGACAGTAGGGATGCCGATACAGTTGCCGTAGCCTGCGATCCCGGACACAACATGCTCGAACAGATATTTGACCCGGTCGCTCTCAAGCTTCCCGAACCGCAGGGAGTTCAGCAGCGCCACCGGTCTTGCGCCCATGGAGAAAATATCGCGGATAATCCCGCCCACCCCGGTCGCCGCGCCCTGATAAGGCTCTACCGCCGACGGATGGTTGTGGCTTTCAATTTTGAAGACAACGGCCTGGTTATCCCCGATGTCCACGATGCCCGCGCCTTCGCCCGGTCCCATCAGCACCTTAGGCCCGCTTGTCGGGAAGCGGCTCAGCAGCGGCTTGGAGTTTTTATATGCACAGTGCTCAGACCACATGACGCTGAACACACCGATTTCTGTATAGTTGGGTTTACGTCCCATGAAGGAGGTAATGAGCTCATATTCGCTGTCTGATACACCGAACTGACTGTAGATTTTCTGCTCCGCGATCTGCTCTGCGGTCGGCTCCTTAGCGGATACTTGCTGCGTCATAACGATCCCTCCATGTCTTGAGAATGGATGTGAACATCCGTTTGCCGTCTTCCGAGCCCAGCAGGCTATTCGCTGCACGCTCCGGGTGAGGCATCATGCCGACTACATTGCCCGCCCTATTACTGACTCCGGCAATATCGGCCACCGAACCGTTCGGGTTGTCACTGTAGGTGAATACGATCTGATTATTCGCGTGCAGCTCTGCGAGCGTCTCTTCATCACAATAATAATTGCCTTCGCCATGCGCGATCGGAATGACGATCTCTTCATCCTTCGCATAGTCAATAGTAAACGGGGTTGTGTTATTAACGACCTTAAGCACCGTGTCATGACAACGGAACTTCATCGACATGTTGCGGCGCAGCGCGCCCGGCAGGAGACCCGCTTCGGTCAGAATCTGGAACCCGTTGCAGATGCCAAGCACGAATTTGCCCTGCTCTGCCGCCTTAGCCACTTCAGCCATTACCGGAGCGAACCGGGAGATTGCGCCGCAGCGCAGATAGTCACCATAAGAGAAGCCGCCAGGCACGAGAATGCAGTCATACGCCGACAGGTCTGTCGCTGTATGCCATACATAATCTACTGGTTCGCCGAGGCTGTCTTCTACTGCCTTGTAGCAGTCAATGTCACAATTGGAGCCTGGAAAGACAAGTACCGCAAATTTCATGACGTTTAGTCCTCCAATTCGTAGCGGTAATCCTCGATCACCGTGTTGGCCAGCAGCTTCTCGCACATTTCCTTCAGGCGTCCTTCCGCTTCTGCGCGGTTATCGGTATCGAGGGTCAGCTCCATATATTTGCCGATACGCAGACTTTCAACTTCCTGGAAACCAACGGAGTGCAAGGCTCCTTGCACGGCTACACCTTGGGGATCGAGCACGCTTTTCTTGATGGTGACGTAGACTGTCGCTTTTAACATACGCTTGTAGTTCCTCCTAGAGTTTAATGAACTGAATTAGGCTTAATGGCAGCTTGCTTAACTGCATAATGTACAACTATATTCTCAATATTCCCGGCAAAATTAGCTTTAGTTGCATTTCATACAGCTATTTCTACGGACATCTGCGTTTCAGGTCATCCCGCTAATTTTTAGTTGTACCGGATACAATTAAACAGCAAATGGCCTCTTTTTCGGGCAAAATAACTGTAGAGAATGCAATTAAAGTTGGCTGCAGCTGTTCAGAATAGGATAATACGATAATCTATAATGCCTTCCCGGTCAGGCGGTGATAGATATCCAGGTACCGGCGCGACGTCTCTTCAACCACCTCAGGCGGCAACGGGTCCGGCTTACTGTTTTTGTCCCAGGAGGAGGCTGACAGGTACGTGCGAACCGGCTCCTTATCCATGCTGTCGATCTCAATATCCAGTGCGTACTTGTCCTTGGCCCAGAAGCGGGAAGCATCCGGTGTAAAAATCTCGTCGATCAGAATCACCTTGCCGTCCAGCAGCCCGAACTCGAACTTGCAATCTGCCAGGATGATGCCGCGATCGTTACAATATTCTCTGGCAAAAGCGAACAGCTTCAGGCTCTTCTCCTTCAGCTCAAGTGCAAGCTCTGCACCAATCAGCTCCTGCATCTGTTCAAAAGGGATATCCTCGTCATGGCCGACATCATTCTTGGCTGCCGGTGTGAAAATCGGTTCGGCCAGCACTGCATTCTTGTGCAGTCCCTTAGGAAGCCCGATTCCGTTCACCTTGCCGGTCTCCTGATACTGCCGCCAGCCGCCGCCTGTAATGCAGCCGCGCACGACACATTCGATATCAATCCGCTGGGCTTTGCGGACGACCATGATGCGGTTCTTCAACGCTTCACGGTCCTTGACAATATCCCCTAGCTTGTCCACCTCGATATGCACCACATGGTTCTCGATCAGCTCCTTGGTCTCTCCGAACCAGAAGGCGCTGAGCCGGTTCAGCACATTGCCTTTGTCCGGCACCGCCGGGTCCAGCACGTAATCGAATGCGGAGATCCGGTCTGTCACAACGATCAGCACCTCATCCCCCAAATCGTACAGCTCACGAACCTTGCCTTTGTAGAGCAGCGGCGCATTTATTAATTCCACGGCAGTGGATACGGCCGATGATGTCATGACCTTTCCTCCCTTGAACAAATGATCTTGCTATAATTTCTCCTTCGGGTTAATAGGGTCACTTCAGAAATTTTGGACTTCCGATCGCTGTTATCCTCAGATTTCCTGATTTGAACCGCTATTTGCGGTTGAAATCCGAGGATAAAGGCGAACGCTGACGCTTCTCCAGTTCCAAAATCCCCTCCGCTCCTCCTTTAACCCCAATATCTAAATTCTCTCAAGCTCATCAGTTCACCACTGACTTACCTTTTTTTATAAATTAGATCAGCTCCAGCTTGCGGAAGATGGTGTCCACATGCTTCAGATGCCAGGAAGGATTGAACGCATCCTCGATCTCTTCTGCGCTAAGCACGGCCGTGATTTCCGGGGTGGCTTCCACGATGTCACGGAACTGGGTCTGCTCCTCCCAGGCCTGCATCGCACGCGGCTGCACAGTGTCGTACGCCTGCTCGCGGCTGAAGCCCTTGTCGATCAGCTTCGTCAGAATACGGCCGGAGAACGGAACGCCGAAGGTACGGTTCATGTTGCGCTTCATATTCTCAGGGAATACGGTCAGGTTCTTCACGATATTGCCGAAGCGGTTCAGCATATAGTTGAGCAGCATGGTCGCATCCGGCAGGATAATCCGTTCCACGGAGGAATGCGAGATATCCCGTTCGTGCCACAGCGGCACGTTCTCGTAAGCTGTCATCATATGGCCGCGGATGACGCGCGACAGGCCGGAGATATTCTCGCAGCCGATCGGATTACGCTTATGCGGCATGGCGGACGAACCCTTTTGACCCTTGGCAAAAGCCTCCTCTACCTCGCGGATCTCACTCTTCTGCAAAGCGCGGATCTCGGTAGCGAACTTGTCGAGGGAAGTGGCAACCAGTGCCAGCGCCGCCATATACTCTGCATGACGGTCACGCTGTAAAGTCTGGGTGGAGATTGGTGCCGGGCTGGTGCCCAGCTTGCGGCAAACGAATTCTTCCACGAACGGGTCGATGTTGGCATAGGTGCCGACCGCCCCGGAGATTTTGCCGAATTGTACGCCGCTAGCGGCATGACGGAAGCGCTCCAGGTTCCGCTTCATTTCCTCATACCACAGCGCCATCTTCAGGCCGAATGTTGTTGGCTCTGCATGTACGCCATGGGTACGGCCCATCATTGGGGTATCCTTGTAGGCGATGGCCTTGTCTTTTAGAATCTCAATGAACCGGATAATATCCTGCTCCAGAATCTCGTTGGCCTGACGCAGCAGGTAACCCAGCGCCGTATCGACCACATCTGTCGAGGTTAGTCCGTAATGCACCCATTTGCGCTCTGCGCCAAGACTCTCGGATACTGCACGGGTAAAAGCAATCACATCATGGCGCGTCTCCAGTTCAATCTCATCAATCCGCGCGATGTCGAATTTGGCATCCTTGCGCAGCTTCGCGGCATCCTCATGCGGGATCACTCCCAGCTCGGCCCACGCCTCACAGGCGCAAATCTCAACCTCCAGCCACGCGTTGAATTTATTCTCTTCGGTCCAAATGGCCCGCATCTCAGGTCTGCTGTAACGTTCAATCATAGCTTGTCAGTTCCTCCAAAGGTTAGTTTGCTCTACCCAGGACAATCCGTCGCCGGTATCCTTGCAGAGCAGGTTGATATGGCCCATTTTACGGCCGGTTTTGCTCTCGGTCTTACCATATATATGAAGCTTGGGCGATATCCCAAGCCGGGTTGCCTCTTCATTCGCACAGCAGGCTGCCTGAACGGCTCCGTCCAGATGTTGGCCGAGTACATTCACCATCACCACAGGAGTCAGCAGCTTCGTATCGCCCAGGGGCAGATTGCAGATCGCCCGCACATGCTGCTCGAACTGCGAGGTCACGCAGGCATCCATCGTGTAATGGCCGGAGTTATGCGGACGCGGGGCCAGCTCATTGACGAACAGCTCTCCATCCTCCGTCACGAACATCTCAACCGCCAGCAGCCCGACCGCCTTCATACCGGAGACAATCCGCTCGGCCAGCTCGCAGGCCCGCCGCTGAATCTCCTCCGGCACCCGCGCAGGGACAATGGAGAGATGCAGGATATTATCCACATGAATGTTCTCGGCAGGCGGGAAGCTCTTAACCTCCCCCGAGGCGCTCCGGGCGGCGATGACCGAAATCTCGCACTGGAAGGCGATGAATTTCTCCAGCACCAGCTCCGGCACTTGCGCCCCGGGCGCGACCTGCCGGAACGCTGCGGCCAGCTCTTCCGGTCTGCGGATGACGGCTTGTCCCTTGCCGTCATACCCCCCTGTGGCTGTCTTCAGCACACAGGGCAGGCCCAGGTCGGCAGCCGCCGCTTCCAGCTCCGCCAGGCTGCCAACCTTGCGGTACGGGGCAACGGGCACGCCGGCCGCCTCGATCGCCGCCTTCTCGCGCAGCCGGTGCTGCGTCGTATACAGCAGCGCGCTGCCCTGCGGCACGTACGATTCCTCCGTCAGCAGCGCGGCTACGCCCGCGTCCACGTTCTCGAACTCGTACGTGATGACGTCGGAGCGCCGCGCCAGCTCGCGCGCGGCGTCCCGGTCATTGTACGCCGCAGTGATCTGCGGCGTCACCTGCCCGCACGGCGCATCCTTTGCCGGGTCCAGCGCCACGAAGCGGTAGCCCATGGCGCTGCCGGACAACGCCATCATGCGCCCGAGCTGCCCGCCGCCGAGCACGCCGATCGTTGCGCCGGGCAGCAGCGTCCGCGGCGGCTGCGCCCCGGTCTCTTCCCGCTCTGCCCCAGCCCCGGCATCTATCGTTCTGCCTTCAGCCTTTATCGCCCGCTCCGCCCCGGCACCTTCAGCTTCGCCTGCAGCCTTTACCGCCCGTTCCACCTCAGCACCGCCCGCTTCGCCTTCAACCTCAGCCCGCTCCGCGCCACCCTCCAGCCGTCCGGCCTTCAGCTCCTCCAGGCTCATAGACTCTCGCTGCTTTCCAGCACCTCTTGCTGAGTCGCCTCGCGCCGCAGCTGCACCCGCTGCGCTACCTCCGGCTCGAAGGCGCCGATGATCTGCGCCGCCAGCAGTCCCGCATTGATAGCTCCGGCGCGTCCGATCGCTACCGTCGCTACCGGGATGCCCGCAGGCATCTGCACAATAGACAGCAGCGAATCCATGCCGTTCAAGGCCTTCGACTGTACGGGAACCCCGATAACAGGCAGCGTGGTCTTAGCAGCCACCATGCCCGGCAGATGCGCCGCGCCGCCCGCTCCGGCGATAATGACCCGCAGGCCGCGCTCCGCCGCCTCCTCGGCATAACGGAACATCAGATCCGGTGTGCGGTGTGCGGAGACAACCTTTTTCTCATAAGCTATGCCTAGCTCCTCCAACACCGCACAGGTATGCTCCATCGTTTCATAGTCCGATTTGCTGCCCATAATGACACCTACTTGCACAGACATCGTTCACCCAGCCTTCCATTTCCGTTATAGAGATTTCTCTGATTTCAGTGTGTCCCGTTTCCTGCCAATTCCCGCATGAACCGTGAAAAATAGCCCGGACTCCAGACGCATTCTGCTGCGGGTGGACCCGGACTACTAAGGAATCAGGTGATAACCGCCCGGCAGCTGCATACTCCCCGTCTCTACAGGCAGGAGAATGCAGGAACACCGCCCCGGGCTGCGGGGAGGCTATCTGCTGTCGTTCCAGTTATCCTATTTCCTCGTAGTCCGGCAATTTACGGTTACCGGGTAGAAACTTCCGGGCCTTATCCCCGGTTTTATACGAGCTCTTCATAGATTCAGTTTAACAACGCCCTACACATCATGTCAACTTAAACACGAACATTGTCATATCATGTCTGTAAAATGTTCGCTTTTGGGCAATAATGAAAATCTTTTCCCCATTAATCTGTCCAACTACGCATTAAAAAAAGGGGAACGCCGCAGCGTTCCTCTACTAAAGTTACTATTATTTAACAACCAGCACCGGAATGCGCGCACTTTGCACCACATTATGGCTGACGCTGCCCAGAACGAATTCCCGGATACCGCCCAGCCCCCGGCTGCCGATGACGATTACATCTGCACCCTGCTCCTTGGCATAATTCAGAATAATTTCCGCAGGCGATCCCTGCAGCAATTCTACCGTAGCATTCAGACCTTCGGCTTCCAGCCGGCTTTTCACTTCATCCGTAGTCTGGACCGCGAGGTCATAATAATCCTTGTTCACCGATGCCGGCAGAGGCGCGAGCGCTTCCCCGATGAAGAACCGCGGGAATTCAAATGCGTGTACGACGTACAGGGAGGACCCCGGAGTTACCTTAGCCAGCTCAATCGCCCGTTCCAGAGCCTGATTCGAAGCCTTTGAACCGTCATAGGCAAGCAGAATTTTAGAGAATAACATATACGCCACCTCTTTCTATTATTTACATCATTACCAAGCCTGCAAAGGTCTTACCTCAAAAAATATCCATACAGCACCATATTCAGCAGCAGCAGCAGCGGAATTCCGAGTCTGAAGGAAGTATGCCTTGTCTTGTGGCGTTTGCGGTACATGGCAATCAGCACACCCAGCGCACCGCCCATGAACGCCAGCAGAAACAATGTTTTCTCCGGCACCCGATCCCGTCTTTTCCGGGCCTTGTTCTTGTCTTCCGACATCACTACATACCCGATAATGTTGATCAGCGCGAACCACAGCAATACCACCTTGACCATCCCTCCGGCCCCTCCTCCTAGCATCCTATCTGCTCTCTATTATATTACCCTTTCCGGCAAAAAACCAATAACCTCACATCACCGGCCCTGCAACCGCCGCTCTTTCTTGCTCCGCCCGCCTGCGGCTCCGGCTTCCCTGATCCAGAACCAGGACAGCACCGCCGCAAGCACCGCTGCAATAGCGCCCAGCCAGAAGCCTCCGCGCAGACCGTACGCCGCACTCATCCATCCCGCTACAAAAGGACCGCCGGACATGCCGATCGCATACACCGCCTGATAGAACCCCATCGCTGTCGCCCGCTTGAACGGAGCTACCCCGGAGACGGATTTACCGAGCAGCAGCGGGAAGATCAGGCCTTGCATGAACCCGTTTCCGATCTGTGTGGCACATAAGGCGGCAAGCGTTGGCATTGAGGGAATGAGCAGCGTGAACACCGCACTTCCGGCAAAACCGAGCATCAGCGTCCCCCGGTCCCCCAGCCACCGGCCGAATAACCGCGCACCATAGAGGGTCGCTACCGCATGAGGCAGCATAAACGCCAGCGTCAGCCAGCCGAGACTTCCCTTGCTCGCGCCAATATAGAGCGCCTGGTTCGGCGTGTAGCCGAACATTGTAATGAACAGCACACAATGGGCCAGCACCGATAACAATGATACTTTTACCAGCAGCGGCTCCTTCACGACACCGGCCAGATCCTTGAGCTTAATCGCCGTGCGCTTCTCCAGCTGTTGCTCCGGAAGACGGACGACCAGCAGCATCGCAGCCACCGCCACAATCCCACCGATGATGAACGGGGTATTCCAGCCGAAGTGGTCTACGATATAGCCGCTGATCATCATGCTGGTTAACTGGGCAATCACCGTGGTGAACTGGAGCATACCCATAGCCCTGCCCGCTTCTTCTTTCGGAAAATACCCCGCGAACATCACCGAATATACTACCCACGCCGATGCCGCTATCCCGGAGACTGCCCGCGCTGCCAGCGCCCAGCCCGGATGTGCCCCTGCCAGGAACAGCAGACAGCTCGCTCCGCTTGCGATAAGCCCCAGATAAATGAACGGCCGCCGCCGGTTAAGCACATCTGAACCCATCCCTATCGGCAGCCGGAACAGAATCTGCATCAGGCCGTAAATCCCCAGCACCGCTCCCACCATGACATAAGAAGCTCCCAGATGCTCCACATACGGCGAGAGCACCGGAACATAGATATAAGAAGAGAACCAGAACATAAAGACGATCACCAGAAAATACAACCGGCTGCTCCCCTTCGTACCCGGAGCCTCTGCCGCTTTCGCCACACCCGCTAAACCTTCAGCCGCCGCCACTTCTCCACCTGCCCCACTCTATTTACCGGAGCCCCAACGCTGACCCCGTATCAATCTTCTACAGTAAAGCATATCTGCCGTCCCTTGGACAGCCTTACTTTGGCTTCTTGCGGCTACTTGCCCTTCTGTTTCGCTTCCATCGCAGCCTTCAGCAGGTCACCAAGATTGTTGCCGGCACTTTCCGTCTTGCTGTACTGCTGCACCAGCTTCTGCTGCTCGCGTTTGTTGATATGCTTGTGGTCCTTATCCATCGTCTCTGTAATTCCGCAGCCGAGGCACTGCACATACTTCCCGGCCTTGCCTTCCTTCATCTCCATCTTCTTATGGCACTGCGGGCAGCGGCGGTTCGACAACTGCTTCTCGCCCGCCCGGGTGTAGCCGCAGTCCTCCTTCGGACAGACCAGCAGCTTGCCGCGTTTAGTCTTCTTTTCTAACATCCTTGTTCCACACTCCGGACAATGGCTGTTAGAGACATTATGCGGCTTGTATTCCGCTCCGCTGTTCTTCACCCCGGACACCAGCTCCTGGGCCATACTCCGGATACCCTGCAGGAAAGGCTCCGGGCGCCCCTGCCCGCGCGCAATTCTCTCCAGCTCCGCTTCCCAGCGTGCCGTCAGCTCCGGTGTACGCAGTTGTCCCGAGACCAGCTCAATCAACTGCTTGCCCTTGCCGGTCGGATGCAGCAGATTGCCCTGCCGTTCAATCGTATCTGAGCTGACCAGCTTCTCAATAATATCCGCACGGGTGGCTGGTGTCCCCAGCCCATGCTTCTCCATCTGCGTCAGCAGCGTGGCTTCATTATAACGCTTAGGCGGCTGTGTCCGTCCCGGCTTGATGATGCAGCGCTCCACCTTCACAGGGTCGCCTTCGCGCAGCTCCGGCAGCTTCAAACTGCCTGCTGCGGGTTCATCCCCCGCATCCTCCTCGTCGTCATCCGAGCTCATATCTCCGCCGTATACCTCACGCCAGCCTGCATCCTTGATGGTAGTTCCCTTGACATAGAAGTTTTCCCCATCTACAGTTACCGTCACAGCTACGGCGTCATAACGGGCCTGAGGATAGAACAGGCTGATGAACCGCCGTACGATCAGATCGTAGAGCTTCCGCTCTTCCGCACTCAGCAGATTGAGCAGCACCGTCTGCTCTGTCGGAATAATCGCGTGGTGATCGCTGACCTTGCTGTCATCGACAATCCGCTTTGTGATCGGCAGCGGCTTCCGCAGCAGCGGTCTGGCGAGGGCTGCATACGGCCCGACAACCACGCTGTCGAGCCTTTCTTTTAGCGTGCCCGTCATATCAGCGGTCAGATAACGGCTGTCTGTACGCGGATAGGTGACCAGCTTATGCTGTTCATACAGCTTCTGGAGCACACTTGAGGTCTGTTTGGCCGAGAAGCCGAATTTGCGGTTGGCATCCCGCTGCAGTTCTGTCAGATCATAAGCCAGCGGATGCGGCTCGCTTTTCTCACTCTTCTGCACCTTAGTAATCCGTCCGCTGCGGCCCGTGAGCTTCTCCTTGAGGACCCCCGTCTTCTCCCTGTCAAAAATCCGGCCATCCCCGCCCTGCGCACGCCACCCCGCCTGGAAATTCCCGAAATCCCCAGTCAGCAGGTCATATTCCTGGGAACGGAAGCCGGTAATCTCATTCTCCCGGTCCATAATCATTCCCAGGGTAGGTGTCTGCACACGCCCCGCAGAGAGCGGCGCGCCGAACTTGCAGGTTAAGGCCCGCGTCACATTCAGCCCGATCATCCAATCCGCCTCAGCACGGCAGCGGGCAGATTCATACAGCCGGTCGAAATCCCGTCCAGGCCGCAGCGAAGCGAAGCCCTCCTTAATGGCCTTATCCGTCTGCGAAGAGATCCACAGCCGCCGGAACGGCTTTTTCCAGCCAGCCATATTCATAATCCAGCGGGCCAGCAGCTCACCCTCACGCGCCGCATCCGTTGCTACGATCAGCTCCTCAATATCCTGCCGTTTCATCAGCTGCTGCACAGCCTTATATTGCTGGCTGGTCTCACGCAGCACCTTCAGCTTGGCCTTCTCTGGGAGAATCGGCAGATCCTCCAGCGCCCAAGTTGCATATTTATTGTTATAGTCCTCAGGCTCAGCCAGGCCAACCAGATGCCCCAGCGCCCAGGTCACCACATATTTTGGACCTTCCATATAACTCTTCTGTTTATTCCCACAGCCCAGCACCCGCGCAATCTCACGGGCCACCGACGGCTTCTCTGCCAATACCAATACCTTCATCGTCCAAACCCCTCCCTGTCATCAACAACCTATTATACCATGACATACAAGTCCGCAATTTTCATCAGGCCGAATTCCCTTCACTTCAGCTAGACTAGAATCATCCCCCAGCCGAAAGGAGTCACAGCCAATGCCCGCCTCAGAATTGTATAATATTATACCAGTAGGAGTAGTAACGGGAACACAGCAGAACCTGCGACTTGAGATTAGACCCGAATACAGACCTGCCTTGAAGGGGTTAGATGCTTTCAGCCACTGCCAGATCCTGTGGTGGATTCATGAGTTTGCAGATGATAGCTTCCGGGGGACTACTCAGATTGAGCCTCCCTATAATGCGCCGGTAAGCGGTGTTTTTGCGACCCGGTCTCCGGTCCGCCCTAATCCGCTTGGACTCACGGTTGCCCGTATTATATCCGTCGATCTTGATCAGGGAATTGTGGAGGTCAGCGGACTGGATGCCTATCCGGGAACACCCGTACTTGATATCAAAGCTTATTTCCCTTCCACCGACCGTGTTCGTCAGGTTAGAGTGCCCGCATGGGCCGCATCATGGGGAGAATGGACTGTAGAGTAGACCGTAGAGGAGAGGACTTTATGAAGAACAGCCAGCTTATTCTGCAGGCGACCCAATATATCGAAGCGAATCTGAAGCAGCCGCTGTCTGTTCTGACCCTCTCCAGAGCGAGCGGCTATTCCCTGTTCCACTTCATCCGACTGTTTCAGGGAGTTACCGGACTCACACCGGGCGACTATATAGCAAGACGGAGGATTTCCGAGGCAGCCCGTGATATTCTAAGCAGACCCGAGCGGACCTTTCACGAGATCTCACTGGACTATGCTTATAATGATTACGAGACCTTCACCCGGGCCTTCAAAAGACTGCTGCACACTACTCCCACCCATATCCGCCACAAGTCTAACCAGGTTATTCCTATGTTTCTCCATCCCTTACAGCCGGCTGATTTACCGCATTGGTCAGAGCAGAAGGGCGCCTCTCCTGACCTGATTGAGCTTGGTGCAATCAGGCTTCAGGGGCCATTCATTACCGTTACGCAAGATCAGTCGGTCATCGGAGCAGCTTGGGAGCAGCTATTCAGCAGTCTTCCGGCTATCCCGGACCGCAAGCTTCCAGAGCAGTATTACCAGCTAGGCTATTGGCCGGATAACTATGAGGATAACGGAATCTCCTTTCACATCGCCTGTGAGCTAAACTCCATATCATCTGTACATACCGGCACTAGCGTTCAGGCAAGCTGTGGACAAGCAGTCAACCACCTCCCTATCCACACTCTGCCGCCAGCACGTTATCTTAGATTTAAGCATACAGGGCCATCCGCAGAAGTTTCTGCCACCTACAAATATATCTATGGCGTTTTTCTGCCGAGAACCGATTACCGCCTGAACCTCCCTTATGAATTTGAATACTACGGCCAGGACTATCTGGGCCCCCACCATCCTAACTCTATAAGTGAAATCTACATTCCGTTAACACTGCTCTAATCAGCAAAATAACCCCACAAAGTGAGGCTTTCGCTTCGATGATGACTCAGGCCTTTTTCAAAAAAGCCCGCATCTGCACAGCAGACGCGGACAAGGGCTCAGCCTATCTTACCCATTCCCGTTTTCACGGTTCGCGGGTTCATGGAATCACTATAGTGCTCTCAAGATCCTTATGATAAGTTCTCACCGGTTTCCCATTGTCATCCAACAAGAGCTTCAGATCATTATCCAAAGTCATTGTATACGGTCTGACCGTAATCGTCTTAGGGGTTTGCGGGAAGATATTGTACAGGCTATCCACAATAGGATGCTGAACAGCCTTCATCATGGCATATCCCTGGCCAGAAGTAGCCACATTACCGACATCATCCACAAGCTCATAGAATACCGCCGTTGGACCATATTCCCCTGTCTGCTCCGGCGATGCAGGCACCTCTCCTTCGCTGGTGACGACCAGCCTCATCGCAGCAGGCGTGATGTCCAGACTCTTTACTTTATAATGGAAGGAGTCTTTGCTCGCTCCCTGGCCCGGGGTAAGGTTGATGATTCCCTCCGCAAGCTTCTTCGCTGTTACCTCGAACTCAAACGGCTCGGCGATCTGGGCAACCGGTACGCGGATATTCACCTTGAATTCGTCTCCGAGAGCCGAAGCATTGTGCAGTTCTCTAAGCTCCAATAAGAGGGTGTTCGGTTGTCCTTTTACGTCACCTGTGATAGAAGAACCGAAGCCGATAGGCTCTCCTGTCGCCAGAGTAACCTCTGGCAGACCCAGCAGTCCTTTAGTTGATTGATCGAATTCATGGGTTTTAAAATCAGTAATCTCCGCAAGCACCCGCTCATCTGCTACTCCGGTTCTTTCGAAGCCGATGGCCAACTGGATTCCGTCATAAAATACCTCCGTAACACTTAAAGTCACTCCATCCTTGGTAACGCTCATATTAGGTGAAGTAGTCAGGCCCTGTTCCGCCGCTAATTTCAGTCCCGGGTTCTCCGTGTGCTTGAATATACTGCTGAAGACAGGAATTTGACTCAAGGTATCGGCCCAAGCAGGAGAGATGAACCCTGCGGTTATCGTACCTAACCCTATTACTACAGCTATGCTTGCGGCTGCCAGCGTCTTTTTAAGCAATTTATTTCCTCCTCTGGTCTCCAAATGTTCGATCCGGTTCATAATCTGCTCATTATAGCTATCTACAGGAAGCTCTACTCTTTCGACGCTGCTGCGAATACGTTCCAGCATTTGCTTCTCAGTTTGATTCTGCCACTTCTCCATGAGCACACCCTCCCTTTTCATCCGCTTTTTGCTGAATCAGTTTTTTACGGAGCCGTTCATATTTTTTGCGCAGCGCCGCCGAACTGCTTCCGGTAATCATTGAGATCTCTTCGAAGCTGTATTGTTCAATGACACGAAGGATTAATAGCCCCCGCTCTTCCGAAGTGAGATTTTCAAAAATCCGGTCTACCGGCGACTCCTCCGGCAACGCTTGTTGATTCGTCATCAGTTGCAGCTTATAAAGGGACAGTAACCGGCTGCGGCGCTTACGCCTGCGAAGCTGGTCCAGGCAATGATGATAAGCCACCTTATATAGCCAGGCCGAAAAAGAAACCCGCCGTTCATAACGCCCAAGCTGCTGATACACCTTAACGAATATATCCTGCACAGCATCCTCCGCTTCTTCACGGCTCCTTAGGAGATAGTAGCAATACGTGTAAATCTTTCTTTCATACTCCTTAATTATTGTTGAGAACGCTTGCCTGTCTCCTGCGTGTACCTGATGAATGGCTTCTTCAATCTTATTTGGATTCATTGGGCCCCCGGGGTTGCCTTGCTCCAAAGGAATCACCTCCACTTTCCTTTTACACCTGTATAACGAATGCCAATTGTGTATTTGTGACATATAAGGAAATAGAAAATATGACAAAAGACAGTTCCCCTGAAATTCGAGCAACTGTCTAGATTTAACGCTATGTAAGTCTCTCTCAGACATCAACCTTTCTTCCAAGCTTCAGGCAAGCTTCAAAAAAGATCCGCTCCCCGCCTTGCCCGCGCACATATACCCCTTCTTCAGTCAGAGAAGAACGCATAACACTGATCTCTTCACCATATTTGGCTTCCTGGGCATAGGTGATATGAAGCCCCGTAAGCTCTAACTCCTCCCACTCCACCAGCGCCAGGGCATCACAACATAAATCTGCATATCGCGCGTTGTTAAGATGTTTGTTGTTATCCAGCCCGCTATATCTTACCTGATAACTGTAAGTCTCCTGCAAGAGAAGTTCGGGTGGAAGGATTACTTTATCAGGCAGACTCCCTACGGAATCTTCTAAATACGGCTCGACAACAATAGGTAAAGCCGATGGACGCAGAATTTTCCGCTTTCCGATATCCACAAGGGCCCAGATCGATCGCGCCGAAGCAAGCTCTACACCTTGGGCGTCATAGATCCGGTAATCCCGCTGCCAGAGCGGTCCTTTGTTTCCTTTACTCCAGGTATATACCTCAAGAAGCTCACCCGGGGACGGCAGACGCTGCAGATTCAGATCCAGGGTGATGACCATCCACCCCATGCCCGCCTTCAGCATACTTTCCATACTTAGCCCCAGGCTGCTTACAGCCGAATCCGCAGCACGCTGCATAATATCCAGCAGGAAGGAGAGCTTGCCCCTTGACCGGTAATCCGTGTCACTTGCCTGAACCCTGAACTGCTCTGTCCACAAAAAGCTGCTATGCTTGTCCATAACTTTCGGCTCCTTCACCTGTCTATCCCCAATTTTCGGTACCTATCCACATTATTGTACCGGATATCCACATCATTTGGGGAGAAGTATCAAAAAAACTAAATCTATCCACATGTGTATAACTATGCGCCACTTGTAAGAAGACCTGGAATCTACTCACAAGCTGTCCACAAGGCTTCCCCGACAATACAAAAAGACCACTGTTGATTTCTCAACAGTGGCCTTGTGTGCTTGGCAACGTCCTACTCTCCCAGGACCCTTCGGTCCAAGTACCATCGGCGCTGGAGGGCTTAACGGTCGTGTTCGGGATGGGTACGTGTGGAACCCCTCCGCTATCGCCACCAAACGGGCATTTGAATATCAAATGCTATTATTCAGGTCTCAGCATCGCCAAATGCTGAAAACAAATCTTCTTTACAGAGCTACTTGAGCTCCATAAATTACAATTTGATTCCTGAAAACTGAATCCGAAACGAATCTGCGTATTAGAAATTTTGGATAAGCCCTCGACCGATTAGTATTGGTCAGCTCCATGCATTGCTGCACTTCCACCTCCAACCTATCTACCTCGTCGTCTTCAAGGGGTCTTACTAATTGGGAAATCTCATCTTGAGGGGGGCTTCACGCTTAGATGCTTTCAGCGCTTATCCCGTCCGTACGTAGCTACTCAGCCATGCTCCTGGCGGAACAACTGATGCACCAGCGGTACGTCCATCCCGGTCCTCTCGTACTAAGGACAGCTCCTCTCAAATTTCCTGCGCCCACGACAGATAGGGACCGAACTGTCTCACGACGTTCTGAACCCAGCTCGCGTACCGCTTTAATGGGCGAACAGCCCAACCCTTGGGACCTACTTCAGCCCCAGGATGCGATGAGCCGACATCGAGGTGCCAAACCTCCCCGTCGATGTGGACTCTTGGGGGAGATAAGCCTGTTATCCCCAGGGTAGCTTTTATCCGTTGAGCGATGGCCCTTCCATGCGGTACCACCGGATCACTAAGTCCGACTTTCGTCCCTGCTCGACTTGTAGGTCTCGCAGTCAAGCTCCCTTATGCCTTTGCACTCTGCGAATGATTTCCAACCATTCTGAGGGAACCTTTGAACGCCTCCGTTACTCTTTAGGAGGCGACCGCCCCAGTCAAACTGCCCGCCTGACACGGTCCCCGTACCCGATAAGGGCACTAGGTTAGAACCTAGATACGATCAGGGTGGTATCCCAACGGCGCCTCCGCAGAAGCTTGCGCTCCTGCCTCCACGGCTCCCACCTATCCTGTACAGATCGTACCCAAATTCAATATCAAGCTGCAGTAAAGCTCCATGGGGTCTTTCCGTCTTGTCGCGGGTAACCTGCATCTTCACAGGTATTAAAATTTCACCGGATCTCTCGTTGAGACAGCGCCCAAGTCGTTACGCCATTCGTGCGGGTCAGAATTTACCTGACAAGGAATTTCGCTACCTTAGGACCGTTATAGTTACGGCCGCCGTTTACTGGGGCTTCGGTTCACAGCTTCGGATTGCTCCTAACCGCTCCCCTTAACCTTCCAGCACCGGGCAGGCGTCAGCCCGTATACTTCGCCTTACGGCTTCGCACAGACCTGTGTTTTTGCTAAACAGTCGCTTGGGCCTTTTCACTGCGGCCCCCTCGGGCTATTCACCCTACCGAGGCACCCCTTCTCCCGAAGTTACGGGGTCATTTTGCCGAGTTCCTTAACGAGAGTTCTTCCGCGCGCCTTAGAATTCTCTTCTCGCCTACCTGTGTCGGTTTGCGGTACGGGCACCTTCTCCTGACTAGAGGCTTTTCTTGGCAGTGTGAGATCATGACCTTCGCTACTATAATTTTCGCTCCCCATCACAGCCCAGCCTTAATGATGTGCGGATTTGCCTGCACACCAGCCTCACTGCTTAGACGGACATCCATCAGTCCGCGTCACTACCCTCCTGCGTCACCCCATCGCTCATAGCGGATTACGGTGGTACAGTAATTTCAAACTGTTGTCCTTCGACTACGCCTGTCGGCCTCGCCTTAGGTCCCGACTTACCCTGAGCGGACGAGCCTTCCTCAGGAAACCTTGGGCTTTCGGCGGATCAGATTCTCACTGATCTTTTCGTTACTCATACCGGCATTCTCACTTGTGTAGTGTCCAGCGCTCCTTACGGTACACCTTCAACCCCTACACAACGCTCCCCTACCCCAGATGCTAGTGCATCTAGCCATAGCTTCGGTGGTGTGTTTAGCCCCGTTACATTTTCGGCGCAGAGTCACTCGACCAGTGAGCTATTACGCACTCTTTCAATGGTGGCTGCTTCTAAGCCAACATCCTGGTTGTCTGTGCAACTCCACATCCTTTCCCACTTAACACACACTTGGGGACCTTAGCTGATGGTCTGGGCTGTTTCCCTTTTGACAATGGATCTTAGCACTCACTGTCTGACTCCCGGCAAGAAGTAAATGGCATTCGGAGTTTGACTGAGCTTGGTAACCCTTGCGGGCCCCGCACCCAATCAGTGCTCTACCTCCACCACTCCATTCACCGAGGCTAGCCCTAAAGCTATTTCGGGGAGAACCAGCTATCTCCGAGTTCGATTGGAATTTCTCCGCTACCCCCACCTCATCCCCGCATTTTTCAACATGCGTGGGTTCGGGCCTCCAGTGCGTGTTACCGCACCTTCACCCTGGACAGGGGTAGATCACACGGTTTCGGGTCTACGTCCACATACTTAGTCGCCCTATTCAGACTCGCTTTCGCTGCGGCTCCGGCTTCTCACCTTAACCTTGCATGTTAAACGTAACTCGCCGGTTCATTCTACAAAAGGCACGCCATCACCCATAAAGAGGGCTCTGACTTTTTGTAAGCACACGGTTTCAGGTTCTATTTCACTCCCCTTCCGGGGTGCTTTTCACCTTTCCCTCACGGTACTGTTTCACTATCGGTCGCCAGGTAGTATTTAGCCTTAGCAGATGGTCCTGCTGGATTCATACGGGGTTTCACGTGCCCCGCACTACTCGGGATCCGTCTCGGAGAGAACACAGTTTAGGCTACAGGGCTTTTACCTCTATCGCGGGCCTTTCCAGACCTCTTCGCCTACCATATTCCTTTGTAACTCCATGTGAGACGTCCCACAACCCCAAGAGGCAAGCCCCTTGGTTTAGGCTGTTCCGCGTTCGCTCGCCGCTACTGACGGAATCACTATTGTTTTCTCTTCCTCAGGGTACTTAGATGTTTCAGTTCCCCTGGTCTGCCTCTGCGTATCCTATGTATTCAGATACGAGTAACTGCGAATTACCACAGCTGGGTTTCCCCATTCGGACACCCCCGGATCAAAGCTTGCTTACAGCTCCCCGAGGCAGTTTCGTTGTTCGCCACGTCCTTCGTCGGCTCCTGGCGCCTAGGCATCCTCCGTGTGCTCTTAGTAGCTTAACCTCGATTTTTCCGTCAGGAAAATATCGGACATTGAATCACTTCAACGCCTTTATTTCCATCCAGATCATCGTAGCATCGCCATTAATTCAAAACTTGTTTACACAAGTTCAGCTTAAAGGAATGTTCTAAAACGCAAATTCGTTTCGGTATCCAGTTTTCAAGGATCAAGTTGCTGTTATTACGGGACAATCACGGCTGTGATGTTCGGAATAACAGACAGTGTTACTTGAGAGTTTGAGCTCTCAAAACTGACCAACGAGTGAGTAACAGGCCTAAACCTGATTGGTGGAAGCAAAGCTTCCGATTTGAATGTCTTCATTGCAGAAGACGATTCTCCATAGAAAGGAGGTGATCCAGCCGCACCTTCCGATACGGCTACCTTGTTACGACTTCACCCCAATCATCTACCCCACCTTCGGCGGCTGGCTCCCTTGCGGGTTACCCCACCGACTTCGGGTGTTGTAAACTCTCGTGGTGTGACGGGCGGTGTGTACAAGACCCGGGAACGTATTCACCGCGGCATGCTGATCCGCGATTACTAGCAATTCCGACTTCATGCAGGCGAGTTGCAGCCTGCAATCCGAACTGAGACCGGCTTTGCTGGGATTGGCTCCACCTCGCGGCTTCGCTTCCCGTTGTACCGGCCATTGTAGTACGTGTGTAGCCCAGGTCATAAGGGGCATGATGATTTGACGTCATCCCCACCTTCCTCCGGTTTGTCACCGGCAGTCACTCTAGAGTGCCCAGCTCAACCTGCTGGCAACTAAAGTCAAGGGTTGCGCTCGTTGCGGGACTTAACCCAACATCTCACGACACGAGCTGACGACAACCATGCACCACCTGTCTCAACTTTCCCCGAAGGGCACCTGATGCATCTCTGCTTCGTTAGTTGGATGTCAAGACCTGGTAAGGTTCTTCGCGTTGCTTCGAATTAAACCACATACTCCACTGCTTGTGCGGGTCCCCGTCAATTCCTTTGAGTTTCAGTCTTGCGACCGTACTCCCCAGGCGGAGTGCTTACTGTGTTAACTTCGGCACCAAGGGTATCGAAACCCCTAACACCTAGCACTCATCGTTTACGGCGTGGACTACCAGGGTATCTAATCCTGTTTGCTCCCCACGCTTTCGCGCCTCAGCGTCAGTTACAGCCCAGAAAGTCGCCTTCGCCACTGGTGTTCCTCCACATATCTACGCATTTCACCGCTACACGTGGAATTCCACTTTCCTCTTCTGTACTCAAGTCACCCAGTTTCCAGTGCGACCTCAGGTTGAGCCCAAGGTTTAAACACCAGACTTAAATAACCGCCTGCGCGCGCTTTACGCCCAATAATTCCGGACAACGCTTGCCCCCTACGTATTACCGCGGCTGCTGGCACGTAGTTAGCCGGGGCTTTCTTCTCAGGTACCGTCACTCCGGTAGCAGTTACTCTACCGGACGTTCTTCCCTGGCAACAGAGCTTTACGATCCGAAAACCTTCATCACTCACGCGGCATTGCTCCGTCAGGCTTGCGCCCATTGCGGAAGATTCCCTACTGCTGCCTCCCGTAGGAGTCTGGGCCGTGTCTCAGTCCCAGTGTGGCCGTTCACCCTCTCAGGTCGGCTACGCATCGTCGCCTTGGTGGGCCGTTACCCCACCAACTAGCTAATGCGCCGCAGGCCCATCCCCAAGCAGCAGATTGCTCCGCCTTTCATTCTTCTCTCAGGAGAAAAAAGAAATTATCCGGTATTAGCTACCGTTTCCGGTAGTTATCCCAGGCTTGAGGGCAGGTTGCCTACGTGTTACTCACCCGTCCGCCGCTAAGTCTGAAAGGAAGCAAGCTTCCTCTCAAACTCCGCTCGACTTGCATGTATTAGGCATGCCGCCAGCGTTCGTCCTGAGCCAGGATCAAACTCTCCAAATTGGTATTTAGAAAGAGCGATTGCTCATTTTGAAACATCTGACGAGAATTTACATTCTCATTTTTGGATCTCACCGAAGCGATCTCCAGATACTCACTCGTTGTTCAGTTTTCAAAGATCAAGCTCGTTGTTAGTGTCGATGTTGTCGTCACCAGCAACTCTTATAATATATCACGTTCATCTGAGCAATGCAAGCTTTATTTTTGAAATCACTTATTTAAGTAATCTCTCATTTCCTTTGCCGCTCCAACAACGCTTATTTATAATAACCTATCCTTCTATTAAAAAGCAACCTTTATATAAATAAAAATAACCCGCTTAATGACTAAGCGGGCTATTCTCAGATAATGCTATAGTTACAGCTATTCTTAGTAGAATTTCGCTGCAGTATATTTGCTTGCTGATTTGATCAGTTCTGTTGATGCTGTTTTCTTACCCAGACCTGCATCCACTGTAGTATCAATCGTCACCCATTTGCCGTTCAGGAACACTTCGTTCCAGGCATGGTATGAAGTTACATAGCTTGTATTCCCCATAACCAACTTGGTTGGAATCCCTTCACTGCGGAGCATAGTAGCGAACAAGGAAGCGTAATCGTAGCAGATACCTTTGTTGGTAGCCAGTGTGTTGTCGTTGTTCGGAATATAATCTGTGCTTACGCTGTTGGCCAGAGAGTAGTCATATTTCACGTTAGCTACGATGTAATTATAGATAGCCTTAACTTTGTCTGCATCTGTGGTCAGACCCTTTGTAAGCTGTGCTGCCTTTTGAACGGATTTATCGGAAGAACTCCACTTTACATTCTGTACAGAGCTCAAATATACGGCATTCACATTGCTCATTGAGAGAGATACAGTCTCGGAAGATAGTACTTTGTATTTGTTACCGGTAGTATTCTCAAGAACGGAGACCTTGTAAGAGCCATTACCTTGTTGCAGCGGGAACGTCTCGGTCGGTTTGGAAGTGTATAAGTTGTAAGTATAGCTGTTATTGTCCTTGGTAATCATGAGCTTCATCTTCTTGTCCTTAGGAACATCGTACGAAACCCCGATAACTCCTTGATCAAGTTGTCCAACATTTAACCAGCTTGAATCTGCATTTGCTGCTTGAGCAGTGCCTGTCTGCACGGAAGTGACGATCACAAAAAGTGTAATCAGCATTAAATAAAACTTCTTCATGGATAAAACCCCTTTCGGTAGCTGGCTGCCATTCTTACGGGAAGGCCCTTTAGCTTTGCGTCCCTACCTTTCGATAGGTTTGCCGTTATCGTATAAGCTTTATCTGTCCAATCTACTGCCACATAATGACAGATTCAGAATGAAAACAAACAAAAAAAGCCTCTTCATTCGGTAACTGGCTGCCATCCATGACGGGAAGGCCCTGTAGCTTTGCGTCCCTACCTTTCGATAGGTTTGCCGTTATCGTGTATTAGCTTTCATAGTTATAGCTTACCATATCTCAATCTATTAGCAAGACCCAAATCACTAGATTCCCGCAAAAATAGACTAAAATTTTATGTTTTTTGACCTTTCTCAGCATTGTCCTATGACAATCAGGTCAACTTTGCATGAATAATGAGTCTGTGGGTAGGGTTGACAAGCGGATCACAGGTAATGAGGGTCAGAATCTTATCATCATCCTTACCCTTCAGTACTGAAATATCGGTAGGCTCTACAATAGATACATCATATACAACATATTTGTATTCCTGTCCGCTTGTAATAACAGTAATGGCATCCCCTTTACCGACCTCATCCAGTCTGTTGAACAGCCGCCCTGCCGTTCTTGACCGATGTGCCGCAATCGCTGCATTGCCTACCGCGCCAATCGGAGCTGTCTCCTTCATATGCGCCGCCGCATGCTTCATATTGGTCTTAGTGGCGCCCTCCAGTACAGGCAGCTTCAGATCGATTTTATCGATTTCAATAATAGCGGTGATTTTGCCTCCCACTTCAATCTCGGGCGCTGTAGTGGGCACCGGCTCTTCCGCACCAGACTCTTCCGCCAGCAGCTGGGTGACTTCTGCATAAGGCTTGCTCAGATCCTGGCTGGCAGGAGCCGTAGCCGAAGGAACGATTTCACTATAGGCCTGTTCAGCCTCTTCCAGCAGCTTCTGCTGCTGACGGTCCTCGTACCATTCGCTTCCTTTGGGGTAGAGCATAATCAGGACCCCGGCAAGTATAATCAAATAGGATAACTTCCGCATGACAATCGCCTCCGCAACATAGAATAAGTGCTTTCCTCCGCAGAATACGGGGAAGATATACGCTCTCTTTAGAATACCCACTTCCGGCTTCCAAAGAAATTAATGATTACTGTAACAAAGGTAACCAGCACCTTGGCCATCAGCACCTGGACGCCCAGCCGGTCAGTCAGCAGATGAATCAGCAGCACCGAAATGCCCAGCACCATCAGATTCAGCACAATAAATCTCACCAGCTGCATCCGGTCAAAGCGGCCATCCCCGCCTCTGTCCCTTCCCTTGAAGGTCACCTTCTTATTCCAGAAAAAGCTGTTGGCCGTCCCGGCACTGTAGGAAATAATCTGTGCAGGGGTGTTAAGCATCCCCAGGGAATGAAGCAGGGTAAATACCGCAAAATCTATGAACGTGTTAAGCAGGCCCACCGCATTGAATTTCAGAAACTGGATCATCCCTGCCCGCCAAGCCTTATCTTGCATAATCGCTTGCCTTCCGCGTGTCTTCGGCCTCTGCCTCCGGGTAGCCTCGGGTCTCGCGTACGATATAAAGCGGTCTATCCTTAGATTCATCATAGATCCGTCCGATGTATTCCCCGATCACGCCCAGCAGCATCAGCACAATGCCGTTAAACAGCAGGTTCACCCCGACAATAGATGCCCAGCCCGGCACAGTCCAAGAGGTGAAGACTTTCTGGAATAAGACCAGGAACAGGTAGATGAAGCTGGAGAAGGACAGGAAGAAGCCGACATAAGAGGCGATTTTGAGCGGCTTGTGCGAGAAGGAGGTGATTCCGTCGAGCGCAAAGCGGATCATTTTTTTGAGCGGATATTTCGTCTCCCCGGCGAAGCGTTCCTCCCGCACATATTCCACCATGGTCTGCCGGAAGCCGACCCAGCTTACCAGCCCCCGTACATAACGGTTCTTCTCCTTCAGACCGCGCAGCACATCGCAGACCTTACGGTCGATGAGCCGGAAGTCCCCGGTATCTGTGGGAATCTCCACACTGGTCATGCTGCTGAGCAGACGGTAAAAGATTTTGGCTGTCACCTTCTTAAAGAAGGTCTCTCCGTGGCGCTTCAGCCGCTTGGCATAGACTACCTCATAGCCTTCCTTCCACTTGGCGATCATCTGCAGGATGACCTCCGGCGGGTCCTGGAGATCTGCGTCAATCACCACAACAGCCTGGCCTTCAGCATAATCCATACCCGCCGTAATCGCCACCTGATGGCCGAAGTTACGGGAGAAGTCAATCAGCTTGACATGCTCATCCCTATTACTGATTTCGCGCATAATCTCAGCCGTACGGTCCCGGCTGCCGTCATTGACGAACACGAGCTCATAGGAATCCCCGCACTCATCCATTACTTTTTTGAGCCGTTCGTAAGTTATCTGAATGACTTCCTCCTCATTATACATGGGCACAATTACACTATATCTGGCCTTCACAAGGGTTCCTCCTCAATTTATTGTAAGCCACAGCTTCCTTGATGCGCTTCATCAACATCAGCTTTGAGCAACTATACGGCTCTTACAGCTCCCCTCCTAGAATACCCAGGAAGGGAACCAGCGAAGTACATGAATGATATAACTGCTGTTCACCTGCATGCCGGACAATACCGGATAGAACATTACAAACAGGATGGCGGCGGCCGCAACATAGGCGTACCGCAGATATTTGGCACCCTGGAACCTGCCGTCAAGCAGCTTCAGGATGTACACAATGGATAGAATCATAAACGGCACCATCGCAAAGTAATGGTACAGGAAGGTCTCACGCGGCACAAGCATCCATGGAACATATTGTGAGAAAAAGCCGATCCAAATCATATACAGGCTCTTGTCCCGGCGCTTCAGGGTGAACCATACAGCAGCCAGCATCGTGAAGATTCCTGTCCACCAGATCAGCGGATTGCCCATCGTTACTATGCTGCTCGCCTTGCCTGCAGGCAAGCCTTCGCCGCCGCTGAAGAACCACACCGGACGCTTCATGAACGGCCACTCCCACCAGGAGGAGGCGAACGGATGTGTAGCTACAAGCTGACTGTGATAGTTGTACATATTCTTCTGGGCATCAATCAGCCCCTTAACGGTGAAGCCCTCTGCCGACGCAGATAGTGAAGGAATGAAGGACAGGCTGTATATGATTCCCGGAATAATGACGAAGAATCCAATGCAGCTGGCCAGCGTGATGATCGTGTTCTTCCAGAAGGACTGATCTGCAGTCCGGCAGGCGGCTTTGAGCTCCTGACCGCTCAGCTTGCCTTCAGCCAGCAGGCGTCCGGCAGCCTTGTATTCTCTGTAGCGTTCAATGAGTACCAGCGCAAGCATAATAGCAAGTCCTGCGCCTCCGTAGATCACGATCCACTTCGAAGCAACCCCGATGCCGAAGAACAGGCCGGACCAGAACAGCGGAGCCAGTGTGGTCCGCAGCGGCACCCGGTAGAAATTCATCGTGAAATACCGCTGCATGAAATAGAACATCAGCATAATGAAGAATACACCGTACACATCGATGGTCGATATCCGCGTCTGGGTGAAATGCATGAAGTCCAGAGCGAATAATCCCGCTGCCAGTGCAGCATAGGTGGTCTTACGGAACAACCGAATCGCCATGATATAGATCAGCGGCAGCATCGCAATCCCGAACAAGGTGCCGATGATCCGCCAACCGAACGGATTGACGCCGAACAGCTCCATCCCTACCCCGATCAGCAGCTTGCCAAGCGGCGGATGCGTGTTCTCATAAGGAACAATATTATGATAATGCTCATAAGCTGTACGGGCATGATAGATCTCATCAAAATACGTACTGTTCATGAAATTAGAGTTCTTGGGAATGACGGACTGCTCGTCAAACAGATTGGCCGGCGTTCCTCTTTTAGCTTCTGCTCCCGAATCGGGTGTCACGCTTGCTATCGTCAGAGGAACCTCCGGTGCCCCCTGCTCATAGAAGGCCATCTCATTGAGAGTGAAGCCTGGAGACGTAACCGAGAGCTTGACATATCTTGCGGATACGTTAAGCGGCTGGCTTTTCCAGATGAAGACATTGCCCACATCCTCGCTTACCTCAAGCGGGCTGCTCCAATTATCAGGGGTCTGGCTGAATTCCAGCTGAAACTTCCCTGTTCCGACACCCCCGAACACATTAACCCGCTCCAGTTGATGGGCCTGCCCCAGATCCACATAGAAGCTCTCGCCGCTGGCTGCTGGCTCCCACAGAGTCTCAGGTGCCTTGTTATCTCCCAGATGATAGAGGGCAAGCGCCCCGTATAGCACGGTGATACCGAGCATCCAGATCCAGTCTCTGCGCTTCAGCTTCAGCGGAGAACGGCGCTCAGCAGGAGCAAGCGGCTTGATGCCTTCTGCAAGCAGCAGATCTGCTGCGTACGCCTCCTTGGGGGTAACCGGCTCAGGCAAAAGCTTCGCAGTTCGGCGGATATATACATCGTATCCAATATAGAGCAGATATATCGCAAGAATGATAGTGGTAATAGCTGTAACCAGAACAATGCCGTCAGCCGGCGGATTTCCGCCGGTATTCAGATACGCCAGTGTATAACCAACATTGATGTACTGGGTCAGGGAGAACCCGAGGAACAGGGTCAGGAACCGCCGGTCCCGGCTCTCCATGAAAGCGAATAAGGACAGAATCAGTACCGGATACAAGTAACGCTCATGCATTTTGGTACCGAATACGAAGACAATCGTGATCAGCACCATAGCGATGAAGTAGGACTTGGAGAGATCCTTGCGGTCCTTGGTATTGAAGGAATAATAAGCAGCAAGTGCTACTGCCACCAGGATGAAAATAAAGCCCCATATACGATACGGTATGCCGAGCCAGGTCACATCCAGCGCCGACCACATCGGGTCAGTCAAGGCATACAGATTGAATGCATTCACTGTGGAATACGGATAAGAGGACAGTGTGCTTTTGTAAAGGTTAATCAAGCCTGCAAAACCGCCGTTGTTCCAGAAGAACGGGGCTGCGAGGACAAGGAAAATCCCCAGTCCGTACAGGGCGCCCAGCGCAAGCTGCTTCCAGGCCCGGTGATGGTAGAAGGCAAGCAGCAGCACAGGTGTGAAAATCAGCGCCTGCGGCTTGATTAATGTAGCGACGGCAAAGAAGATCGCTGCACGTACGAAGCGCTTATCGACAACCCCGATCATACTGAGCAGCAGAAAGATGAGGAAAAAGGAATCCGCCTGCCCCCAGGCTGCCGAATCCATCAGCACAGCCGGATTGAACAGGAACAGCATCATCAGCCCCATAGCCAGCCCGGAGCCGAGCCTGGTTCGCGCGCTCTTATAGATAATCCAGCCAAGCACCAGATCCGAGAGCATCGCGGGCAGCTTGAAGAGAACCGTCTCGGCACCTGAGCCGCCCGCAAAGTTAAATAATCCGCGCAGCAGGCTAAGCAGGTATAGCACATATAAGTACCCCGGCGGGTAATCGGCGAAATAACCTTCCTCATAGAATTTGCCCGGTCCAAGGTCGGTCAGACGCTGGCCCCAGGCCATGAAGGTGTTCATATCATTCTTATAGCCCTGTGCCGTAAGGCCGATCCAGATCCGCAGGATGAATGCCGCTCCAAACAAAACGTACAGCCAGCGGGTGTAGATTACATCCTCCTGTCTCAGCAGACGCTCACTGCGGAAGGCTCTTGTGTACAGAAAAGCAAAGAACAGGCAGAATACTCCAGAAAGCAGCAGCAGCTTGGCCGGAGACACCTTATGCGGCACTTCCTCCGGCTTGCTTCCGCCGTCCGCATCTGCCGGGGGAGCCTGGGCGCCGCTGTCCAGTGAGATGATATTCGATCCCTCCGGCACTGTATCCAGCTTCTCTACGGACAGATCATCGAAATAGGCCTTACCCTGAATCAGATTGGCATAGCCGCCCAGCGCAGCGCCGATTCCGATCTCGGCCTGCTCCTTGCCGGTCTGGCCGATGAACTCCAGACGCTGCCATTCACCGCCGGTATCGCTGGTAGCGGGATAACCGCCCCCAATGCCTACCGGGAAAATATTGGCCCCGATTCCCCCGCCTGCGGTGCTGGCTATTTTGACGTATCCAGAGATTCTGTAATAGCTATCCGGCAAGACGGTAACGGTCTGCACCCACTTCAGGTGATTGGGCTCCAGATTCTCAATAACCGCCGCTTTGCTGCCGGAATGAACCTCTTCTGACTGAACGGATATGGAGCCCGCCGCATCTCCGGCAATCCACATGTCCTTGGTCCAGCCTGCCGGTGCCCCCTCTTCGCCTTCTTCAAAGCCCGGGTTCTGCAACAAATTCCCTTCGGCATAAATGCTTGTTACAGAAAGAATAAATAATAAGAGCATTAGTATAACGGTTGCCGCTGCACGTACCTTCTTGGTCATCGTTCTACCCTCACCTCGTCAATGTTAATCCAGCCATTACCGCCGGTTATGTATACTTCTGCCTGTATCCCCTGCTCCAGAGTGACCGCAGGAAGTGTGACCTGTTGATAGGCTTCCGCCGCAGGCAGCTCTGTCTCTGCAAGCACCTTACCGGCTGCCCGAATGCCGATCTTCCCGCCGCTGCCGCCGCTACTAGCCATAACTGTTAGTCTGTACTCACCGGCTGTGGCGGTAAAAGTCTGCGATACGATGGTCTCTGCTCCGGGATCAAGATATGCCAGCTTACTCCCGGCGAAGGGGTTGTTGCCGGCCACTCCCGTTCGCGCAGAAAAGGACCAGCCCGTTGTCCCTTCCTCAAATCCGCCATTCACAAATTCACCTGCAGCAGTCTTGGGTGTATCTTGAGACCCGCCATTCTGTTCACTGGTGAGCAGTACGCTGTAGTTGGCAAAACGCTTCACTCTGGATCCGGCGCTTGCCGCAGGCGGCGCAGCAGTATTCGCATAGATATATGCGGCATTCGCAGGCACCCTGTTCAGATCATCAAACCTGTATCTTCCAAAGGAAGAGACGCGCTGAAAGGCCTCTCCCGGATTGGCATACTGAACGGACTTCAAGAAATCATGCGGGCTGATCTGTTCATAGAACAGCACATAAATATAAGGCATATTCACCTGGTTCGTAAGATAGACTTCTCCGGAGCTGTGTTCCGAAGCATACTGCACAGCCTCCCCTAAGGATTCATAGAAGACTGGACCGATTCGTTCAGGGAACTCGCGGAAATACGTATTGGAGAATAAAATAAACATCATGGCGAACCCGGCCGCGGCCAGGATGGCTATCCCTTTGACTCTGCCTGCCAGCCAGACGAATCCGGTGCTTACCAGCATAATGAACGGATAAAAAATAATATTAATCCGGTTAATATTCACAGTTGTAATCAGCGCCATTAGCACCGCCACCAGGAACCATAGCAGCACGGCTCCCCTACCAGCGCTCTCCCTCTCCCGCCGGCTTGTCCACCAGGCATGCAGGAGAACGATCAGGCCGAGCAGTGCAAAAGGCAGCGCCAGCGGGTACGCATACCCGTAAGGAGAGATGGAGTTCCAGGCCAAGCCGTCACTTCCGCTCCACATCAGCTTGCTGAACGCAGTGAGGTTATCCGCAGCCGCCTGCCACAGCCTGCCGCCGAATACGGATGAAATCTCCTCCACGCGCGGGGTCGTGAGCTTCGGAATTGTGAACAGCGGAGTGGCTATATCCTGCATAGCGTAACGGTTAATGATAATAAATAGTAATATAGGCAGCGCCAGTACCGCAAACCATACGAAATTCCAGACCAGGGCACGAGGTCTCAGGACCTTGCTATATAATAGAAGAATTGCCGTACCGAGCGCAAATAGCGGGACGAAGAAGTAGGCTGTTCCATAAGCATACAGCGAGAGGGCCAGCATGCCGGTAAAGGCGTACAGCCACCTTGGATTCGCAAAGGCGCGCAGCAGAAAGTATACGGATATCAAAATCATTGTAGGAAACAGATTCGATTCCAATGCCCACCTGGACATCATAATATGCCACGGGTTAATGGCGATAAAGAACATGGCAGCGGTCCCGGCTCCAGACGAGGCCGAAAGTCTTTTCATAATGAGATAGAAAAACAGCATGCCCAGTAGTCCCATGATCAGGCTAAGCGCCCTTACAGACAACGGCGTTAGACCGAACAACAGAATGAACGGCATGGACAAGTAGGCATATAGCGCATTCTGTCCGCTCCCCCAGGCGATCAGGTGAATTGGCAGATGAACACCATTCCGGTCCATCCCGTAGTGCAGAATGGCGTAGGCATCATAGCCGATAGAGGCTTCGTCCTGGTTCAGTCCCGGTGGAATAGAAGTTATGTATAGAATACGGACTATTGCCCCAAGCAGGAACAGCAGCACCGGCCAGGGCTGGCTACGGAAGAACTTGTACACTCGATTGAATACACCGGACACCATTTATCACCTCTTCAACAATATAATCTAAATATTGGTTGATGAAAAGGGTAAAACCCAGCTTGTCCCGCGCGGCTCCCCCCTTAAAAGAATAAAAAGAAAACGGCCCCTTCATATAATGAAGAGACCGCAGAATGGAAGTCAGAATCCGTGGAGCATATTAGCCTTGGCTGCCGATCAGTACATAACGCAGAATGATCAGAACCGCCAGCACCCACATCATCCAGTGGATATCATATTTCTTCTTGCCGGCGATATTCGCTATACAAGCCAGAATAACATAAGTAACAATCCCGAACGAGATCCCGTTAGCAATGTTATACGTAAACGGCATGATCACGAAGGTCAGGAAGGCCGGAATCGCCAGCACCATGTCCTGGAAGTCGATCTCACGGATCGATTGAGCCATCAGAACACCGACAATAATCAGCGCTGCCGCTGTGGCCGGACCAGGGATCAGAGCGACTACCGGAGCCAGGAACAAGGCAAGCAGGAAGCATATCCCTGTAGTTACTGCAGTCAGACCCGTACGTCCGCCTTCAGCTACACCAGCAGCACTCTCGACATAAGCGGTAGTAGTGGAAGTCCCCAGCATCGCGCCGCCCGCAACAGCTACTGCATCTACGAACATGGCATTGCCGACACGTTTCTTGCCTTCTTCAGGGTTCTTCATGATTCCGGCACGTTCAGCAGTACCCACCAGCGTACCGAAGGTATCAAACAGTTCTACGAAGGTAAAGGTGGCAATCGCCGATACGATACCAGTGTGCATAATGCCTTCCCAGTCGAATTCCCAGAAGTTAAGCTGGGTGAAGTCAGGAATCCATGGTGTCTGCGGATTGCTCAATGAACTGAAATCCACAGCCCCCATTAGGATTGCAGCCACGGTAGTCCCGAGAATTCCGAACAGGATGGCGCCGCGAACGCGCAGTACCATTAAGATGGAGATCAGCAGCAGGCCGATAATCACGAGCTGAACATTGGTGTTCTCCAGGCTGCCCATGTGAATTACAGTTTCAAAAGAAAGAACATCTGTAAATTTGTTAGCGGCGATATCACTTCCGGCTTCAACGCCGATGGTCATCAGTCCGCTGTTCTTCAGGCCGATAATGGTGATGAACATCCCGATCCCGACAGTAATCGCATGCTTCAGGCTATCAGGAATAGCAGTGAGGAGAATCTGCCGGACCCTGGTGATCGTGAGCAGGATAAATACGATCCCGGAGATGAAGACGGCGGTCAGCCCCATCTGCCAGGTGAACTGATGCTCCGTGGTAGCGGAGGATAAGACGACGGAAGCGAAATATGCGTTAAGGCCCATACCAGGTGCCAGAGCGACCGGGAAATTAATGAATACCCCCATGGCAATGGTGAAAATACCGGCTGCCAGCGCCGTCGCAAGGAATACGGAATACCAGCCCATATCAATGCGGCCGAAGGCAGTCAGAGTGCTTGGATTAACCGACAGAATATAAGCCATTGCCATAAACGTGGTTATACCGGCCATGATCTCTGTACGTACTGTGGTGCCGTTCTCTTTCAATTTGAAAAAGCGGTTCAAATCGTTCTCCCCCTAAGGTTGTATGTTGTGCCAATACAGCAACACAAAAGCCGGCATCTGGGAAGACACCGGCCCGAAAAAGAGATGGCTGCCGGGAATTCCGGACAATCGCCGGAATTCCCAGAACAAGTTGCTCTTCTTAATCGTAGCCAGGTCATTACGGTGACCTCGTAGAGACTTCCGGGCCGATCCCCGGAATTATACGAATATATTTGCTGTAGCGCTTTATCATTTTAGGGGGAGATGACAGCTCTTGTCAATGGTAAATACGAACATTGGCCGTCAGGTTTACACAAATGTTCGTAAATTGAACATTTCTATGACAAATACTGCTTGGTTCAGGGAGAATCCGCCAAACATTGCAGCATAAATGCGGATAGTTCCGCACTAAATTAATTATAATCAAACTCTACATGGATTTGCATACAAAATGTATGTTAATCTGAATGAGCTTAGCGATAAGCATTAAATTTCTAATCAAGTTCCTTATCCGAAAGGGGATGTTTCGATTGGCTACTACTTATATGGTGGTTTCCGTTTAAAACTGCATAGCAGGCATACATCTTAAAAATCAGGCGAACGCCTGGATTATTTGGTATGCCATCCCAAGTAACCTTTCGTGAATATTGCTGTTTGCGGGATACGATGAAGGTCGTATCTTCTTTGCATCTTGATGCCGTAGAACAGCAGCTTCTTATTGAGGCTGCTGTTCCGCGGCATTTTTGCGTCCACCAAACAACAGATAAGGAGCTAACCCAAAACCATGATGGATCTAAAAACCTATGGATACACAGAAATAGAGGAAATCCCATCCGGATTATTGCCTGGCAGAATTACAGAGCTCCGGCGGGAGCGCTTCACGGTAATCACAGAGCGGGGCGAGCTGACCGCTGTACTCAAAGGCACGTTCTATCACAGTGCGGAATCGCGCGGGGACTTCCCGTGCGTCGGCGACTTCGTCCTGCTGCGTCCGAACGAAAGCGGGGAATCGCTCATTACAGCGCTTCTCCCCCGCCGCTCCAAGTTCTCGCGTGCGAATTATTCCGGCCATGCCGCAGAATATACCAGAACCGTTCTGGAACAGGTCGTAGCCGCCAATTTCGACTATGTATTTATTTTGTCTTCCCTGAACAAGGATTTCAATGTCACGCGCATGATGCGTTATTTGACCCAGGCCAGGCAGGGCGGCGGCCAGCCGGTCATCATTCTGACGAAGGCGGATCTCACAGAAGACTACAGCCTCCCGCTGGCAGAAGTCCGGCAGAGCATGCCGGATGTTCCCGTGCACGCAGTGTGCAGTCATAACGGTCTCGGGCTGAATGAGCTCGATGTCTACCTTGAGCCAGGTTCAACTGTCGTCTTCCTTGGCATGTCCGGAGTCGGCAAATCATCGCTGCTTAACGCCCTGATGGAACGGGATGTTATGAAGGTCAGTGCCATCCGGGAGGAAGACAGCCGGGGACGGCATACGACGACCCACCGCCAGTTGTTCATGCTCCCCTCGGGAGCAATGGTAATCGATACTCCCGGGATGCGTGAGCTTGGATTATTCGATGCTGACGAAGGCATCTCTGCAGGCTTCAACGATGTGGAGGAATGGTTCGCAGGGTGCCGGTTCCATGACTGCCGCCATGAGTCCGAGCCGGGCTGTGCGGTACTCGCCGCCCTGGCGGACGGTTCCTTGCCGCGTGAACGCTGGGAGCGTTACAACTCACAGCAGCAGGAGAACCGGTTCGTCCAGGACAAAACACACTATCTCAGGGACAAGGATGCCCGCAATCAGTCAGCTGCAATGCAGCGCAAGCAAATGAAGAAAAACGGAGGACGATACAAATGAAGATAAACCAAGATGCTTTATATATTGCTCTATCTCAGCTTTTTAATACAACGATTACCTCTGCAGATTACGAAACGCTACAGTTACACGGCGGAACTGTGGGGGATGTGCAATTGGTCACCGGAACCGCTGCAAGTGCTGCCGGGGAGAGCCTGCCGTTCCGCATCGTGCTGAAAATTCAAAAGAAATGGGAACGTTACAATGACCTGGATTCATGGCGGCGGGAATATGATCTCTACGCTTCTGAGCTGGGAGCGACCTTCAATGATACCTTCCGCTGGCCGGTGTGTTATCACGCGAAGATGAATGATGAAGAGAATGAGTACCAGCTATGGCTGGAATATATCAACGGCATCTCCGGCCTGGAGCTGACCGGTGACATGTATGAACAGGCCGCATTGGAGTTGGGACGGTATCAAGGGAAGTTGTACGCGGAGCAGCCTGAGGTGCTGCAAAGTCTGACCAACCTGAGCCATGCAGACCTCATGAAGAATACGTATCTGCACTACCGGTCTTGGCCGGTTGTCTACGACTATATCCGTTCAGAGGAATGCGGATTCCCGCAGCATGTGCGGCAAATGCTCATTGACATCGATGAGCATTCGGACGATATTTTTGCCCGGATTGAAAGCCTGCCTCTGGTGTTATGCCACCGGGACTTCTGGGTAACCAACATCATCTATACTGGCGGGACCATCGCGCTGATCGACTGGGATACCAGCGGCTGGGGCTACCTCGGTGAGGACATCGCCAGCCTGATTGCAGATGAGGTGGATCTTGATCATATGATTGAATACTATCAGCGGTGTGTCCCTGCTTATTACCGGGGCTTCACGGAATATGCGGGAGAGATTGCCCCGCTTGCCGGCCACTGCGTCTACGAATTCATTCTGCTCGTCTTCGGATACCGGCTGGTGGAGGGATATCTTCATGCGGAGGATGATGATAAGAAGAAAGAGTGTCTGGATACGCTGGAGAAGGTGTATGAATTGAAGAGCTTGACCCTACAATAAGCTAAGATCCAGGGCATAGGATACACGACATGGTGTAGACCTATGCCCTTGTTCTATGATACAGGGGCAGCGAAGCTACTGCTGGAGGAGCGACTTGCTTTTCTCAATAAACCACTTCTCTGCACTGGATAGTGTATGTTCCGGATGATAAATCAGGGTTCTGCGAAGTGCAGAATATCCATCCGGCAAAGCTTGATAGTTCAGATAATGGTATTTGAGCGCCAGACTTTCAGGAATGATTCCTATACCGAATCCGTTGCTGCAAATCTCCAACAGTGTTTCGACAATATTTACCTCTGAAATGGATGTGTTATGCACATCGAAATCAGCCATCAGTGACATAAGTGCTTGATACGAGGAGCACTGTTTACTGAACACATAAATAGGCTCTTCACTTAATAATCTGTAGAGAGACTTACCCTTCGTATTCCCCGTAAACACCAATCGGTCTCTCGTCAGCATTTCCGCCAGTATGGATTTACTCTGGTTATAAATTGTATTCTCAAGCTCGGTAATGTAAGCAATATTCAATTCTCCCTTGAGGATCTTGGATATTAATTCATCTGTGCTTCCGCTCATTAAGGACAACCTTTTGTTCGGGAATGCCTGATGAAATTCTTTAGCAATATTATTGAGGTGCAGCGGAAAGGAAGACTGCATAATTCCAATCAGAATATGCTCTTCCTTATGGGCGAGGAGCTCTTCTGTTTCTTCCCATAGCAGGATTATTTTTTTGAATTGTGCATATAGCCTTTCCCCATCCGTGGTTAGCTCTACCCCATAAGAATGCCGGTAGAACAGCTTAGCCTCAAAGTGCTTCTCGATATTCTTGATCTTATTCGTAATATTCGATTGCAGATGATTGAGTTCGTTCGCCGCAGCAGTCATACTTCGCAATTCTGCAACTTTCATAAAAGCTCTCATGTTCTCGATATGCATAGCCTTCTCCTTCGGGTATCAAAAAAAGTAATATCCCCATTCATTTCATGCATTTCAAATGATACTTGAGCCAGATTATACTTAGGTTCACCATAGAAGACAAGGAGCGAAATACAATGAACCATTCAAAAAAAATTAAAGTCGGCATTGTGGGCGGGTCCGTTAATCCTGAAAGCTGGGCGATCAAATCACATATTCCTGTGCTGATGAACAATGAGCAATATGATTTAATGGCAGTCAGCACTTCAAATCCGGCCTCAGCGAAGCAGGCTAAAGAAGTCCTTGATATCAAGTATGCCTATGATCATTATCAGGAGCTTGTCCAGAACCCGGAGATTGATCTCGTAGTTGTGAGTGTCAAGGCTCCATTGCACTATGAAATACTTAAAGAAGCGATTAAGCATCACAAGCATGTATATTCAGAATGGCCGTTAACCAACCATATCCGTCAGTCACAAGAACTCACGATGTTAGCGCAAAATGCCAAGGTTCATAATATCATTGGACTACAGGCCAGACAGTCCAGCGTGCTGAAGCAGGCTAAGAGCATAATTAATCAGGGGAGATTAGGAAAAATTCTATCTGCGCATATGCAAGTCACCACACAGGGAAAAGGAAACACAGCAACAAACCGGACAGAATATCAGTTCAATCGGGAAAGCGGGGCAACGCTGCTGGACATTAACGGTGGCCATTCTTTAGACCTTATGGCCTCGCTATTAGGGGAATTCACCCCACTTGCGGCCGTTGCTCAAAGCAGCTTCGGGCAGATTCGCAATATCGAGACTCACCAGAATATTAGGCAAGGCGCACCCAGTAGCTGGGAAGTGATCGGGCTAATAAACAACAGCATCAGCAGCAACGTTTCAATACACGGGGGCGCTCTGCCCGGATTTACGCTATTGATTCGCGGAGAAGCCGGTTCCCTGCGGTTAACACAGGATGCCTCCATGGGTCATCCTCAATTTGGAAACTTAGTGCTGGAAGAATGCCTCCACTCAGATCTTCAGCTCATCAAGTCAAGCAGCGGCTATTCCTTTCAAATCATTGGCAGGGACACCGGGGCAGCCTCTATGCAAAGCTATTTCGAGTCCATATACCATACTCTGGCGGGAGATATTCACAATGGCTTGGATTCACTTCCTGATTTTGAAGCCGGATACAGCATACAATTGTTGATTAACAAAATAAAAGAGCTGAGTGTCCGGTAGCTACCGGATGCTCAGCTCTTATTATTTTATTCCCACTCGATCGTGGCAGGCGGCTTAGAAGTAATATCGTACACGATGCGGTTCACGTTATCCACTTCGTTGACGATGCGGACTGAAATTTTCTCCAGCACATCCCATGGGATACGTGCCCAGTCAGCGGTCATGCCGTCGATGGAGGTTACCGCACGAATGCCTACGGTGTAGGAATAGGTGCGCTCGTCACCCATTACGCCAACACTCTTCATGTTAGGGAGTGCAGTGAAATACTGCCAGATCTCGCGGTCGAGACCCGCCTTGGCAATCTCTTCACGCAAGATATAGTCGGAATCGCGAACGATCTGCAGCTTCTCTTCGGTCACTTCACCCAGCACACGAATCGCCAGACCCGGACCCGGGAAAGGCTGACGCCACACGATCGCATGCGGCATGCCCAGCTCTTCGCCCAGCTTGCGGACTTCATCCTTGAAGAGGGTGTTCAGCGGCTCGATCAGGCTGAATTTCATATCTTCCGGCAGCCCGCCCACATTGTGGTGCGACTTGATCGTCTGCGCCGTTGCTGTTCCGCTCTCTACGATATCGGTATACAGTGTACCTTGAGCCAGGAACGCGAAGTCACCCAGCTTGGCCGATTCTTCGTCGAAGCAATAGATGAACTCGTTGCCGATGATTTTACGTTTCTGTTCGGGATCGGAGACACCGGCCAGCTTGCCGAGGAAGCGGTCACGGGCGTCGATTTTGACCACATGGATATCGAACTTGCCGACAAAAGTCTCCATGACGCTCTCCGCTTCACCTTTACGCAGAAGGCCGTGGTCGATGAACATACAGGTCAGCTGATCGCCGATCGCACGGTGAATCAGCATCGCCACAACAGAGGAATCCACGCCGCCGCTGAGTGCGCAGAGCACTTTCCGGTCGCCGACCTTGTCACGGATATCCTTAACGGCATCCTCGATGAACGACTCCATCGTCCATTTGCCCTCGCAGCCGCAGACCTCGTACAGGAAGTTCGAGATCATCTCATTCCCCTTCACGGAGTGGCGTACCTCAGGATGGAACTGAACGGCGAAGAATTTGCGTTCATCATTACTCATGGCTGCAATCGGCGCGCTCTCTGTACCGGCATCCAGCTTAAAGCCCTCCGGAAGCTCCACTACATGGTCCCCGTGGCTCATCCATACGGTCTGTTTGCTCTCAAGGCCCGCTGCAAGCACGGAGCTGGGTGCGAATTCCACATCGGCTTTGCCGTACTCGCGCTTGGCGGAGCGTTCCACCTTGCCTCCCTGCTGCTGTGCCATCAGTTGCATCCCATAGCAGATTCCGAAGATCGGCAGCCCGAGCTCGTAAATCGCCGGGTCGACATGTGGTGCATTCTCCGCATAGACACTGCTTGGCCCGCCTGAGAATACAATACCTTTGGGTGATAAGGCCTTAATCTTCTCCATCGGTGTATTGTACGGCAGAAGCTCGCTGTATACCCCCAGGTCACGAATTCTGCGCGCGATTAGCTGGTTATACTGTCCCCCGAAATCCAGAACAACGATTATTTCATTTGGCTTGTTCATTACTTGCCTCCCTTGATTATTGGATTCATTATACTCATGGTTAATTCTCAGCGTCAAGGAAATGGGGTCCCTCTGTTTCAAGGTTTTGGGCTGGCTGTGGTAGGGGTGGAGAGAATACCTGCATAGGGCAAAGGTAGCTGAAACAGGCTCGTGGCCATGACAGTAAGGAATACCTGCAGATGAGCAAATGTCCGCCGATTCACTGGTGCCGGGAGCCGGTATCTATGTTATGGAAATACAGTCAAAAATTATAGCCCTGGCTGGGGGTGGATAGTATCTGGCATGGGGAGCGTGGATTTAAATGTAGGCGGTTTTTCGATTACATTTGGCCCAGGTGCCCACGCAGCGCCGAATGTAGTCGGTTTTTCGATTACATTTGGTCCTCGTGCCCACGCAGCGCCGAATATAGTCGGTCTTTCGATTACATTTGGGCCACGTGTCCACGCAGCGCTAAATATAGTCGGTTTTTCGATTACATTTGGTCCTCGTGCCCACGCAGCGCCGAATTTCGTTTTTCGATTACATTTGCCCCACTCGCCGCCCCCCCAACAAATTGTATTCGGTTTTCTGTGAAATTACGCTAAACAGATGAATGGACGATAGCAAGCTGCTCATTTTCATGCTGGAGTTGTGCCTTGATTGACATGTATGTTTTCGCCTACATTTGGTCCATTATATGTACCTCTATCCGGGGCAGACGGAAGTCATGATTCCCTATATGAAAAGACGTCCGCTGCAAATGCAGGGACGCCGATTCTTGATCAGGTTAGATGGAAGGTGATCATCAGACACCGGGCCATAAAAGCCTCTGCGTCCATGGTATCGGCAGCGCTGGGGGGCTCGGGGGTTGACGAGGGCAAGGCGGGCGACATCCGCGCAGAGTGCGACAAAGGTAAGGCGCCTCCGGTGGGGACCGACGCCGCTGAAGGCATGGCGTCTCCAGCGGAGCCCGACGCCGCCAAGGGCGCAGCACCGCCACCAGAGCCCGACGCCGGCAAAGGCACGGCGTCTCCAGCGGAGCGCGCGGCCGCTAAAGGCACGCCGCCTCCGGCGCCGCCATACGCCAGGGTCTCCCACTGGCGTACAAACCCCCGGACGGCGGCGCGCAGCCGCCCGTCCTCGATAGCCAGGGAGTCTGCGTACTCCCTGGCGGTAACCCCGGGCAGCGGCGGCCCATAGCGCGCCGCCAGCCCGTGCCAGGCCGCAGCGGCGGCGCGCAGCTGCCGCTCACGGCCAAGCCTGCCGGCGCGTCGCACCGCCGGCAGCAGGGCCAGGCTGCGCCGCCAGCGGATGGCGGCAGCCAGCACCAGCGCCGCCAGCGCGAGCGGCGCAGTGTCCGGGCCGCCCGCCTGCGGCAGGGCGGCGGTGAGCGCGTCCGCGTGCAGCGCAGCGGAGCGGCGGGTGTCCGGCGGCGCGGAGGCCGCCGCGGGGTCCGTAGCCGCCGCGCCGAGGGCAGCGGCGGCAGCGGCGGAGGGCGTGGGGTCGAAGGGGACCCAGCCCGCGCCGGGGAAATAGACCTCGACCCAGGCGTGGGCATCGCCGCCGGTCACGCTGTAGCGCTGCGGCACAGAGCCGGGCACGGCGGTTCCCGGGCCGTAGCCCTGGACGTACCGCGCCGGAATGCCGCTGCTGCGCAGCAGGACCGTCATCGCAGTGGCAAAATGCACACAATAGCCCTGACGGGTCCCGAACAGGAAATCATCGGTGAAATCGGCACCGGACGGCGGCACGCGGGTCTTCAGCGAATAGGTATAGCCTTCCTGAAGATAACCGGCTACGGCTACGGCGGCATCGTAACGGCTCGCCGCAGATGCGGTAAGATCGCCGGCCAGGGCACGCACCCTGGACGACAGAGCAGCGGGGAGCTGCAAATATTGGCTGCGTACCCCTTCGGGATCACTCCCCTTCAGCTTCCGCAGCGCTACCGGATCGCTTGGCGGCAGAACAGACTTGACGGTATATTCCGTAACCCCTGCGGAGCTGTAGACTTCCGGCAGGCGGAAGCTGAGCCTGTCCGGGCTGGCCAGTACGTAACCCAGCTGGCTTCCGTCCGCAAGCCGTATGTTCTGTACGTCTGTTATAGCGCCTGCACTGAACAGCGGCATACCTCCAGCGGAAGGCGAGGCCAGCTGAATCCGCTGAATAAACGTCTGGCCCCCGGCTGATGCAGTATCCGCCAGAGCGGGCAGCGCCCCGGACAGCCGGGGCAGATTCAGCGCTGAATACGCGGCTCCGCTCCTGACCCAGCGGCGGCCGTCATAATACGCCATGCTTTCCCCCCGCGAGTAGTAGGGACGGGAAGCAGTGACCGTGAAGGCCGCCTCCCGGCTGGGAGTCAGGGGCATGCCAAGCTCTCTGTCCTCCATACTGTAGCCGGTGCTGCCGGTGCCGGGCACGCCTGCCTCCTCCGGTCTTTGCGCCGCTGCCCAGTGCTCCAGCTTGTCCAGCACCGGCTGCAGTGTAACCGGGGCAGCCGGGCGCGCGCCCAGCCCTTGCCCGGCCATCCAGGCGGCCAGCGTTACCAGTACAGCTGCCGAGAATGCCCTGGCTCCCCAGCGGGCGTATGGAAGAACAGGCCTTTCTGTTCTCTCTTGCAGGTGGAGCAGTCCGCTTAAAGCCCGCAGCCAGAGGATCAGCCCCGCAGTGACCAGGACATCCCCGGAAGTATTAACAGCATAGCCCATATCCAGCACCAGCAGATACACCAGCGTCACACCGGTGAACAGCGCAATACTTCCCCTGTACAGCGCAAGCTGCTGGACGGAGGACACCAGCAGCCCCCAGCCCAGCACCAGAATCAGCAGCCTGCTGTCCTCGCTTAATGCGGAGATCCGGCCAGAGAGCAGCAGCAGGGCATCCTGTCCACTTTTCTCCATGGCATAGACCTTCAGCCACCCGCCCCCACCTTCCGCTGCAGCACAGAGACCATACCAGGTCATGAAGATTAGCAGAAGCTGCCCGCTTGCCTGAACAAGACGGGGCAACAGCAGACAGCCCCATGCGAGAAGGGCTGCTGCCGAGAGCATCAGGAGCCTCAGGAGCTGTGTATGGTCCGCTGCCGCAGGCAATCTGTAGAGCGGCAGCAGCCACAGCCCAAAGACGCCCATAATCGCCAAAGAGAACAGACCGCGATAATACAGAGGACTGTTCTCTCTTTTACCAGCGGAGCTATTCTCTGCAAGGTCTGATTCCTCCATCCCTGCCGCTGTAAAAATGATGCTTCCGTAGCAGCGCTGCCCACAGTGGGTTGAGCCCTTCGGACTGGCGCCATCTGTACCCGCACTAGCAATAGGTGGAGTTATCCGGGAATCCATCAGGCTCCGCCCCCTTGTACCCTTGTGCAGGAGCAGCATAGCCCAGACAGTGAATCCTCGCGCCAAGCCGCATCAGACTTCCCGCAATCGTATCCGAGGCAGGCGGTCTGCTGTTCCCGTAAGCTGCGGGATCATGCTGCCCGGTTGTTTCCCACCCCTCCGGTGCCAGCCTGCTGCTGCGGGATAGCTCCGGCAGCGTCCCCGCTGCTCCGGCCGGGCTCCGCACAGGACTACCCGGAGTCCGGCTCGGAGAAGGCTGGTCCCAGACATAATACAGCTCCACCCTGATTCCTTGAACCAGGAAGCGGGCCAGCGTTCTCGCTGACTCCTCCTCCAGCCTGCCGGTAACGACCGATACCGTCATCCCGGGAATCCAGCTCTGTGACGCATCCTCCAGCAGTCTGCTGAGACTCTGTGAACCGGATGGGGCAATCTCTGTAAGCAGATCCCGGACCCTCCCGGGGATCTGGCCCAGTCCCTCATGTCTGGCCATCCCTTCTGGCCAGCCGCCGCTGAAGAGCTGGATGTAGCTGCCGGTACGCTCGGCAGAGAGCAGCAGCCCCATCGTAGCCGATACCGCCTGTTCAAAGGCCGGGATCACCGACCTCCGCTGGCTGCGGGGAGGGTGCGCACCGCCGGGAATCTCGTAATCCGCCGGACTGCTCGCAAGCACGATGCAGGTCATCTGCCCCGCTTCACGTTCCGGCACTCTGCTCTGCAGATTGCCTTTACGGGCGCTGCTCTTCCAGTGAATCCGGCTGAACGGATCACCCGGCGCATAATCACGGATATCCGCTGCTTGCGGGCTGCTATGGTTCCCCCGCCCGGACGCACGGTCCCCGGGCAGCAAGCCGGTATCCGGCACAACTGTGCCCATATATAACGCCCTTGGCAGCACTTTGAAGTCCGCCTTGCCGCCCGGCTGGCAGCCGCCGGTGAACAGCCCCGGCAGATCCCCCCAAGTTATACTGCACCCATGAAGCTGATGTACACCCCTGGGAACGGACAGCAGCTCATAAGAATATTTGAAGGAACGCCGGAAGCCGGGAAACAGCAGCTCCTGATGGCTGCCCCCGCTCCAGTAATCGGTCACAATCATCCAGGGCAACGGGATTCTGGCGGCAAAAGAAATTTGAACTTCCACAATGGCGTCATCCCCCGCAGACAGACGCGCAGGAACAATCGTGCGCTGGACACTAACTCTCCGGGGACCGCAGAGCTGCATCAGCAGGCCGCCGGACATGACCACTCCGCCCGCTGTCAGCAGCAGCAGGAGCGATTCTCCGCCACGCCACATATACAGTCCTCCGGTAACTGCCATCAGGAGCAGCATTCGCCCCCACTCCTTCGCTGCGCGGCGGACGCGCTTCCGGGGGAACCCGGCTATCTCTGCATTCCCGTACCTGTTCTGCTGTGAATACACCTGTGATTTCGGATCTGTCAATGATGATGAGGACAAGGAGGACACCCTTCCATGGTCATAGACTAGCCCCCTGACAGCCTGTACTTTCTCTGGCTATACTACCTGCTGAGGCCTGTTGCTATCTATTCTTTCCACGAAAAAGGATGCCCAGACATTCAGCAGCCGCTTTTCCCGCCAGTAGCCGCTTTTCCCGCCAGCCCCCCTGCCGTCCCTGTCGTATCCTGCCGTCCCCTCCGTCCAGCCTTCCTCCAAAACGGATATCCGCCTTAAGCTGCGGTAACCCTGCGCTCCTCTGCATTAACAAAGGCTTCCGCACCCGGATGACCTGCCGCCTCAAGCAGCATACGCAGGGGTACCCAGAGGGAGGAGCCTTGGAGCTGCACCTGTGCCGCCCTGTACTCTACTGTACCGTCCGGCCAGTGAATGCCAACCTCCTGCTTCTGTGAGTCCAACGTCATGCTGCGGCCGTTCCAGCTTACAGCTGCGCTGCGGGTATCCGCATCCCAGCCGACCCGCCCGCCCAGCCGTTCCACGGTGGCGCGTAGCGGAACATAGTACTGCCCGTGCTGGAGACGGTACTCTCCGGGCTTCAGCTTGATCTGCATCCGCCCAATCTCAAGCGCAAGCGCCTTGCCTGGTGCAAACAGCTCCGCATTCGGAGCAATATTGGCCGATATCCAATCCTGTGACGGCTTGCTCCGCTGAAGCGAGGCTGCCTTGGAGGACACCCTGAACTGTACGGGATCACTCTGCGTATCCAGAACGCCGAACTCATAACCGGCCGCTCTGTAGCGTTCAATAATGGCAGGCAGCGCCTTGGCACTCTGTTCATGGCCTGATCCGTCATGCAGCAGCAGCACCACACTGGCGGAGTTCAAGTCAGCGACAGATGCCTGCACAATCTCCGCAGCGGGCACTCCCCGGCGGCGGGAATCTCCGCTGTCCACAGTCCAGTCCATCACCCGGTAGCCTGCCTGCTTCAGCAGATTGAAGTATGTACTGTCGAAATGGCCGAACGTGCCGCCCGGCGCACGGACCAGTTGCGGACGGACGCCTGTGATCTCACGTACCGTTTCCTCCGTCTGCTTGATTTGGCGCCAGAATTCCGTGAAGCCGCTATATAAATCATGATAGTTATGATTATAGGTATGGTTGCCGATAGCATGCCCCTGCTCCCAGATGGCATGGATCAGCTCGGGACGCCCTGCGGCCTGATCCCCCAGCACGAAGAAGGTCGCCTTAACCCCCTGCTCCTGCAATATGCTAAGCACCTTGGGAGTAACTGCGCTTGGCCCGTCGTCAAAAGTCAGATAGACCACCTTCTCCTTGCGGTGACCGGCTGCTGGAGCAGCTTTCCCCGCAGCAGCAGCAGCTACTTGTTTTATAGCTGGAGCAGGACGCTCTGCATCTGCCTTAGGGGTTGAACCGCCCGAAATATGCGGCTGCCGTGATTCTGCGGTTGTCATTCTGGCCGCTGCCTGAGGCAAATCTTGCACCGGGACAGCCGGAGCATTATTCTTAGAGAGTAGAGGTAACGCACTGCCTGCTTCAGCCTGCAGGGAGTACGTAATCCGCGAACCGGATGAATTCCCCTGCCCTCCATAGGCTGACACACCCAGACTCAGCACAACAGCAATAACAAGCAACCCGCAGATCATGATGCGGCGGATAGGATTTTCCAGGTTGTTCTTCATCTTCTCTACCTCCAGCATTCTATTGGCGCACCCGCACCATTTGGTAGATTGTATGAAGACAAGCTTCAGAATAGAATAGGCGCGCAGCCTTTGGAGAGTGAAGAATCTATGGATATGCTCAAATGGATACAAGAATTGTTTGCGAGCTATGGTTATAGCGTATTGTTTTTCGGGCTTTTGCTCGAATTTATCGCCCTGCCTTTTCCCGGGGAGACCACGATGGCCTTCGCAGGATTTCTCTCTTTCACGGGGAGGCTGGATTTCTTCACCCTGGTGATCGTAGCCTTCTTAGGGACTACAATCGGGATGACCATTACATATTTCATCGGGCTCAAGGCCGGTCTGCCCTTTATCCAGCGGTACGGCAAATGGTTCATGTTCTCTCCGGCCAAGCTGGAAAAGACGCAGCGCTGGTTCGAGAAATACGGCAGTGTGCTGATCTCCATCGGCTATTTCATCCCCGGCGTCCGCCACTTCACCGGCTATTTTGCCGGGATTATTGCCCTGCCCTTCCGTAAATTCGCTATGTATGCCTATGGGGGAGCAATATTCTGGGTAGTGTTATTCCTCGGAATCGGCAAAATCTTCGGCCCGCAGTGGATGGGCATCTTCCACCTGATCGAATCCTATGCCCTCTGGATCGCAGTAAGCGTGCTGGCTATTGCCGCGCTGATTGTCATTTACCGTTACCGGGCTGCCATTTCTCTCCGGCTGCGCCGGCGCAAGCCAGTGGCTACGCTTGATGCCAAGGTCCAAGTGAAGGTCAAAGAGACCTCCAAGACCCGCTGACTATAGCCTCACCTAACGTCTGAAAGAAGGTATCCCTGTGAAAATAGACCGTCTGCTCTCCATTGTCATATTGCTGCTTAACCGGCCGCTGATTCAGGCCAAGGAGCTGGCCGATATGTTCGAGGTCTCCGTGCGTACGATTTACCGCGATATAGACAGCATTAACAGCGCTGGCATCCCTGTAGTTACCTATCAGGGGGCAGGGGGCGGCATCGGCCTCATGCAGGGCTACCGGCTGGACCGCAACGTATTATCGCAACGCGAGCTGGCCGACATTTTCAGTGCGCTGCAAAGCGCCTCCTCCATCGGCGGAGAGGGCCATCATCTATTGATGGAGAAGATCAGCAGTGTTGTCCCTCCCTCCCAGATCTCCGCCTTCCGCAGCAAAACCACGCAAATGATCGTCGATTTCTCCCCCTGGGAGCTGACAGCTCCGCTGGAGGAGCGGCTGGACCTCCTTAAAGAAGCCTTAGAGGAGGAGGTCATGGTCACTTTTGAATACATAACTGCCGAAGGCAGGGTAAGCCAGCGTACGGTCGAGCCCTATACGCTGGTCCTCAAGGGACAATTCTGGTACTTATACGGGTTCTGCGAGGAGCGTCAGGATTTCCGCCTCTTCAAGCTGCTGCGGATGAAAGCGCTAGTGAAGAAGAACAGGCACTATATCCGCCAGGATATTCCGCTTACAGAGCTGCCGTGGAGTAGTAGCTGGAAGGAACCGCAGAATCTCACACCGGTCAAGCTGCGTTTCACGCCGGAAGGCAAGCATCTCGCCGAGGAATACTTCGACTGTGAGACGCTCCAGCGGGATGATACCGGCGGATACACCCTAACGCTCCAGTACCCTGAGAATGACTGGCTATACGGCTTCCTGCTAAGCTTCGGAACCGTCCTGGAGGTGCTGGGACCGGAGCACATCCGCCGCAGATTAGGCGAGGTGGCCCGCGGCGTCGCGGCGGTATATTCATCAGACTTGCCGGAGCGGCAATAAAACCCGAACCTAAGCATTTTCAATTCGCCATCGCATGACCATCTTTCCACCCCACCCGCATTCAAGCATGTACAATCTTTTTTCATCCGCTTCCGAACCTGAATCCATGTTGTCAGGTTTGCCGGTTTATACTCTAAGGGAGAAGCCGGTTTTTGACTGGGAGACTGGGGAGGATGAAGGACAGTGTGGCAATTCCACCCTAGTTCGCAGACGCAAAAAGACGACCCGGCAACCGTTAACGGTTATAGCGGATCGTCTTTTTTATTCAGGATTATGCTCTCTGTGATTTCGTCAGGTTCGGCTGCGGCTGTCCGCCTTCCGCTTCTTCCGTCTTGAGGAAGTCGGGCTGCGGAGAGGTCTTGCGGATGAACAGCGCCAGCACCAGGGCAACAACAGTCACCCAGGTTGCTACAGCGAAAGCATGGGTAATCCCGTTAATCGTTGCTTCCTGTGTAAGCTTCAGCATCGCAGCCTTATCGGTCTTCGACACCGCACCGCTTACCAGTGCATCGGTAATGTTGCTCTTCGTACGGTTGGTCATCAGGCTGACGAACAGGGCCATCCCCAGTGCACCGCCCACGGTACGCAGGGTGTTGGACATGGCTGTACCATGAGAAGCCAGACGCTGCGGCAGTTGGTTCAGACCGGCGGTGACGATAGGCATCATCAGCATCGACATCCCGAACATGCGGGCCGTATACGTCAGGATCAGATGAGTATAAGTGGTAGTGGTGCTGATCTGGCTGAATTCCCAGGTCGTTACAGTGGTGATGGCAAGGCCGATAACCGCCAGCCATCTGGCTCCGATTTTATCAAATATAATTCCGGTGATCGGTGACATCACGCCCATCAGAACCGCACCCGGGAGCAGCATCAGTCCGGATTCCATCGGTGTAAAGCCGCGGATGGTCTGCAGATAGATCGGCAGCAGGATCATCCCTGCATACATGGCCATAGTGACGATAATGTTGATCACGGTAGTCAGGGAGAACATGTTGTAGCGGAAAATGCGGAACTCAAGCAGCGGCTTATCCGTGGTCAGCTCACGCCATACGAACAGCCCCAGGGACACGATACCCAGGATCAGGCAGAGAATAACGGTCGTGCTTCCCCAGCCGTCTGTTCCGGCATCACTGAAGCCGTAGAGCAGCCCGCCGAAGCCCAGTGTAGACAGAATCACACCCGGTTTATCCAGCTTCGGAGAAGTCAGCTTACCGACATTCTGCATAGTCTTCATGCCGAGCAGCATTGAGAAAATGGCCAGCGGAAGCACGATGTAGAACAGCACGCGCCAGGAATAGTTCTGCACAACCCAGCCGGACAAGGTAGGTCCGACAGCCGGAGCAAAAATCATCGCAACCGCCATCAGTCCCATCGCCTTGCCCCGTTCTTCAATCGGGAAGATACGCAGGAACACAATGTTCATCAGCGGCATCAGAATTCCGGCACCTACGGCCTGAATGACTCTGCCGACCATAATCATCTCAAAGCCTGTTCCTATTGCACAGACCAGTGTACCTATCGAAAATAACATCATTGCCGTCGTAAAGAGCTGGCGGGTCGTAAATTTCTCCACCAGATAGGCGCTGATCGGCACGAGCACACCATTAACCAGCATGAACCCTGTCGTCAGCCACTGGGCCGTATTGGCGAGGATATTCAGGTCCTCCATCATTTTGGGCAGCGCCACATTCATCAGCGTCTGATTGAGTAGCGCCACGAAGGCGCCGATCAGGAGCGCTGCGATAATCGGGCCTCTGCGGACCGTCTTGGACGGTGCATTACCGGCTGTAATTGTACTCATAGCTTCTTGTTGTCTCTCCCTTGTTCTAGAATTCGGATAATTTCACCATGCAGCCGCAGCAGCTCCTGTACATCCTCCGCAGGAATGTCTGCCAAGGGCTGCAAATGTCTTCGGAGTGACTGCCTGCTGAGCAGACGGATCTCCTTGCCTTTCTCAGTCATCGCCAGCTTAAATATTCGTCTGTCGCTCTGCGAGCGTTCTCTGGTAATCAGTCCGGCCTTCACCATCCGGTCCACTACACCGCTGGCTGCGCTGTTGCCCAGATGCAGAAGATCGGCCAGCTCCGTGATCCCGATATCGGGATGCAAGGATAACTTACGCAATACCATCAGTTGGGTAGATGTGATGTTAAGCTCCTCTGCATCCTTCCACAGAAGCTGCTGGAAATTATGGGTGATGCAGCGGAAAGAGGACAGAATATCGTCCAGTTGCTTTTCCTTTTCTTCCAAGCCTTATCCCTCCACAAGCATAATGCACAAATGCACAATAATACTTCGCATGCGAACTATTTTACTATTTACCTATTTATCCGTCAATGGTTTTCTTGCAGAAATTTTCTGAAAATTACGGAAAGCGAGGATTAAACATGAATACAGAACAACGAAATCACTGGAACAGGCAGCATAAAATGTTGTCCAGGATCATCACCAAGCCGGAGGCGCATACTGAAGCAGTCGCTATCATTCTGGAGCTGCATACCTCCCTCTACGCCTCTGAAGAAGGCAACGGGGAACAGGCAACCTATGAGGATGCCTTATGGGACCAGCTGCTGGAGTCCACCGCGCGCAGCTACCCGGTGCAGACACCCGGCAGCCGTAATTCTATAATCTGGCATCTGTGGCACAGTGCACGAATAGAGGATATCACCATGAACATCCTGGGGGCAGACCGTGAGCAGGTGCTATACTCCGGTCAGTATGCCCGGAGGCTGGGGGTTCCTTACGTTCATTCCGGCAACGGAATGAGTGAACAGGATGTTGCTACACTCAGTAGAGAGGTGAACCTCGGAGCGCTATCCGAGTACCGGCGCGATGTCGCCCGCAGAACACGTTCCATCCTATCCGCTCTGGAGCCGGGACAGCTCGGGATGAAGGCAACTCCGGCGCAGTTCGAGAGAGTCCGGGAGGAGAAAGCGGTACTCGACAGCGAGCAGTGGCTAATGGATTATTGGGGCGGCAAGACCTTTGCCGGTCAGGTACTGATGCCGGCCACCCGGCATAACTTCGTCCATCTGAACAAAGCGATGCGGGTGAAGCAGAAGCTGCAGAAGTGACTCCGGGGTATCCGGAGGATTTGACCCACGTGCTCCGCGCCTGCTTCATGTAGTCGGTTTTCCGACTACATTTGGCCCACGTGCTCCGCGCCTGCTCCATGTAGTCGGTTTTCCGACTACATTTGGCCCACGTGCTCCGCGCCTGCTTCATGTAGTCGGTTTTCCGACTACATTTGGCCCACGTGCTCCGCGCCTGCTTCATGTAGTCGGTTTTTCGACTACATTTGGCCCATGTGCTCCGCGCCTGCTTCATGTAGTCGGTTTTCCGACTACATTTGACCCACGTGCTCCGCGCCTGCTCCATGTAGTCGGTTTTCCGACTACATTTGGCCCACGTGCTCCGCGCCTGCTTCATGTAGTCGGTTTTCCGACTACATTTGGCCCACGTGCTCCGCGCCTGCTTCATGTAGTCGGTTTTCCGACTACATTTGGCCCACGTGCTCCGCGCCTGCTCCATGTAGTCGGTTTTTCGACTACATTTGGCCCACGTGCTTCACGCCTGCTCCATGTAGTCGGTTTTTCGACTACTTTCTCTCCACTTGCCTCCTGCGGGCCCCATGTGTTCGGTTCTCCGCACACATGGGGGTTGAACCCTGGAAGGCAAACAAGCGGACCGGAGTTTCCTCCGGTCCGCTCTTCATCTATTCAACCGCTGCTTATCCGCAGGCGGCTTGCTCTACCCCTGACATCCCACACTACCGGCCATGACTGGCACCAGCTGTGCCAGATCGTCCGCTGACGGCTGGGTACCGGCGGCGAGGCCGCTGGCAATCGACATCATCAGCTTGATCCGGTTGGCCTGATTGACCACGCTGACTCCGGCATCATAATCAATAGCGACGATGTTCGCACCAGGATATAGATCCTTAAGCCCTTTAATCATCCCGCGCCCGGTAATATGGTTCGGCAGGCAGGCAAACGGCTGAATGCAGGCAATATTGTTCACACCGTTATCCAGCAGATCCATCATCTCCGCCGTCAGGAACCAGCCTTCGCCCATCTGGTTGCCAACCGACACGAGGCGGCTTGCCTTCTCAGCCAGACCGTAGATATTCTCCCGGCCTTTGGATAGTCCAGCCTGCTCCAGCGCTACCTTGACCGGCTTGCGGTAGATTTCGAGATAGGAGATCAGCATGGGATTGATATAGCCCAGCCGCTTGCTTTTGCCGAATTGCTCGGCCTTGTAGATCGGATTGTAGACACAATAGAAAATAAAGTCCAGGAAATCAGGCATCACGGCCTCTCCGCCCTCCGCCTCAATCATGTCAATGATATGATTGTTGGCATCCGGATGGAATTTGATTAGAATCTCCCCGACAATGCCCACCTTGGGCTTATCCGCTGAGATAACTGGCAGCCGCGAGAACCCGGCAACAATCTCACGGGTCAACCGCTTGTATTCGCGGAACGAGAAGTTCGACAGGCTGCCCTTGCAGCGTCCCATTCCTTGGCGGAATAAGGCCTCTGTGCTTCCCGGCACCGCTTCATACGGTCTGAAGCGGTGCAGCAGGCGCATCATCAGATCTCCGTAGCAGGCTGCGGCGATCAGGCGGTTCGCCAGCTTCAGGCTGATGCGGAAGCCCGGCTGGTTCTCCATCCCGGAGGCATTCAGGGAGATCACCGGGATCTGCCCCAGATCGGCATCCTTCAGCGCCTTGCGCAGCAGAGAGATGTAGTTCGTCGCCCGGCAGCCGCCGCCGGTCTGCGACATGATTACAGCCGTCCGGTCCGGGTCATAATCGCCGCTCTTCAGTGCCGACAGCATCTGCCCGATCGTTACAATCGCCGGATAACAGGCATCATTGTTGACGTACCGGAGGCCTTCCTCCGTCTCCTGCGGACCGGTCGATTCCAGAATTTTCAGCCGGTAGCCCGCATCCTGGAAGACCCGTTCGAACAGCTCGAAATGAATCGGCGACATCTGCGGGGCAAGGATGGTATAGGTATCCTTCATTTCTTTGGTGAACGGCACATTAGCTTGCGGCTTGTAGAGCAGCTGCGGCTTAACCTCACCTCTCTCGCGCTCACGCATTGCGGCCTGGAGCGAACGCAGGCGAATCCGCGCGGCTCCGAGATTACTGATTTCATCGATTTTGATGAGCGTATAGACCTTGTTGTGACGCTCCATAATCTCCTGAACCGCATCGCAGGTAATCGCATCGATCCCGCAGCCGAAGGAGGTGAGCTGGACCAGCTCCAGATCACTTCTTCCCGCTGCCAGCCGGGCCGCACGGTACATCCGCGCATGGTAGGTCCACTGGTTCACTACGCCAACATCCCCTTCGCTGCGGTCCAGATGGCAGATCGAATCCTCGGTCAGCACCGCAAGCCCCATACCGGTAATCATATCGGCAATCCCGTGGTTGATCTCAGGGTCGGCATGATACGGATGTCCGCAGAGCAGAATCCCCTTCGTACCTGTCTCCGTGAGGAAGACCAGCGTCTCCTCGCCCTTGGTGCGCACATCGTTCTTCGCCTGCTCCGCTTCCGCCAGTCCTGCCTGGACAGCAGACGCAATCTCCTCCTTAGGCACCTCGGCGAAGGTTCGCGCCAGCACCCGGGTCAGCGCCGGAATATCGTCGAAGGTCAGGAACGGGCTGACCAGCGGAACCCCCTGCTCCTTCAGTCCGTCCATATTATTGCGGATCACCTCGGGGTAGGAGGCAACCACCGGGCAGTTGAAGTGATTCTGCGCCGCATCATCCTCCTTCTTCTCATACACCACCGCCGGGTAAAAGATGAAGTCCACGCCCTGGCCGATCAGCTGCTGTACATGCCCATGGGCCATTTTGGCCGGATAGCAGATGGATTCCGAAGGAATGGTATCCATTCCGCTCTCATACAGCTTCTTACTAGACTTCGGAGACAGCACGGTCCGGTAGCGCAGCGAGGTGAAAAAGGTATGCCAGAACGGGTAATTCTCGAACATATTCATTGTGCGAGGAAGTCCAACCGTTCCCCGGAGCGCTGCCACTTCAGGCAGGCCCTCATACGCGAAGAACCGCTCATATTTATATTGCATCAGGTTCGGCAGCGTGTTCTTCTCTTTCTTGCCGCCTGCGCCGCGTTCACAGCGGTTCCCCGTCACATGGAAGCTCTTGTCCGGGAACCGGCTGATGGTCAGCGCACAGTTGTTGGCACAGCGGCTGCAGCGGCCTGGAGCGACTGAATACTGGAAGCTCTCCAGCTCCTCCGGTCCGAGAATCGTGCTGATTCCTTCCGGGACAGCCTGTTCTCTGGCCATCAGCGCACATCCGTAAGCGCCCATCACGCCGGCGATATCAGGTCTGACTACCGTTCTTCCGGTCAGCAGCTCAAAAGCCCGCAGGACGGCTTCATTGTAGAAGGTGCCGCCCTGGACAATAATATTCCGGCCCAAATCCTCGGGATTACGGATCTTGATCACCTTTTGCAGCGCATTCTTCACCACGGAATAGGCAAGCCCCGCCGAGAGATCGGCAAGTGTCGCCCCCTCCTTCTGGACCTGCTTCACCTTGGAATTCATGAATACAGTACAGCGCGAGCCGAGATTCACCGGTCCCTTCGATTCGAGTGCCGCAGCGGCGAACTCCTCTATGCCAAGCTCCAGTGCGGAAGCGAAGCTCTCCAGGAAGGAGCCGCAGCCCGCCGAGCAGGCTTCATTAAGCATCAGGCTGTCGATGGCTCCCCCGCGAATCTTGATGCACTTCATGTCCTGTCCGCCGATATCGAGGATGAAGTCGACCTCCGGCATGAACCGGGAGGCTGCCTTGTAATGGGCCACCGTCTCTACTTCTCCGCCATCCATCCGCAGCGCCGCCTTGACCAGACCCTCTCCATAACCGGTTGCGTAAGCTCCCGCAATGTAGCAGCCTGAGGGCAGAATCCGGTAGAGCTCCTTCAGCGCGTCCGTAACCGACTGCAGAGGATTGCCTCCATTGCTCCCGTAAAAGGTATGCAGAATCTCATCCGCCGCTCCGGTAACCACTAGCTTGGTCGTGGTAGAGCCGGCATCAATGCCCAGATAGACCGGCCCCCGGTAGGCAGCCAGCGCGGAACGCGGTGCTGTAGCCTGACTGTGACGAAGTCTGAACTGTGCCAGATCATCCGGCGCTCTGAACAGCGGCGCCAGCTCTGCATCCTCCGCGCGGTCCTGCGAGAAGTCTACAGCCATGATCCGGGCGATCCAGCCGCTGAGCGGCAGGAATACGGGATCTGACCCGGCAAGCGCCGAACCGATGGCGACGAAGTATTGCGAGTGCTCCGGGAACAGCACCTCCTCCTCCTTCAGTCCAAGCGTCTCCGTGAACCGGTCCCGCAGAGCGGACAGGAAGGTCAACGGTCCTCCGAGAAAAGCAACACGCCCACGGATCGGCCGTCCGCAGGCCAAGCCGCTGATCGTCTGGTTCACGATGCTCTGGAAGATCGAGGCCGCCACATCCTCACGCCGCGCCCCTTCATTCAGCAGCGGCTGCACATCGCTCTTGGCAAATACCCCGCAGCGGGAAGCGATGGGATAGATCCGCTCATGCTTCACCGCAAGCGCATTCAGACCCGCAGGGTCCGTCTGCAGCAGAGAGGCCATCTGATCGATGAATGCCCCTGTACCGCCTGCACAGGCTGTGTTCATCCGCTGCTCAATGCCGCCGCTGAGGTAGATGATTTTGGCATCCTCTCCGCCCAGCTCAATCGCGGTATCACATTCCGGAATCCGTCCGTTGATCGCCCTCGTGCAGGCAATGACCTCCTGGACAAACGGAATCTCCCCGAGCTTGGACAGGGACAACCCGGAGGAGCCGCTTACGGTGAGCGCCGCTTCACTGCCGGGGAACCTATGCTGCACCTCTGAGAGCAGGGCAACCGCCGCTTTTTTTATATCACTGAAATGACGCACATAATCCTGATATATAATGATATCCCGTTCCATAACCACCAATTTGGCTGTAGTTGATCCGACGTCAAGCCCAATACGCAGTCTCTTCATGCCATCCCCCATACCTTGCTCCAAATTTGAAGTAATATGAGGCAACTATATCACGAGTGAGCCTGACTATAGCTGTTAGAAAAGTAACAGACAAATACAATTAATTCCCAGCATACTTAATTATTTCACGATTTGTTCTAATGCGGCCTCCACATGGCCCTTCACTCTGACTTTTCGCCACTCCGCTCTCAGAATTCCTCCTTCCTCATCAATCAGAAAAGTAGAGCGCACAATCCCCATGAATTCCTTACCGTAGAGCTTCTTAAGCTGCCACACCCCGAACAATTCGCTCACCGTATGCTCCTCATCGGATAATAACGGAAAGGGCAGGCTATTCTTCGCAATAAATTTGCTGTGTGAGGCCAGCGGATCGGCACTGATTCCAAGAACAACCGCCCCATTCGCGGCAATCGTATCGTGGGCATCACGGAAATCGCAGGCCTCCTGGGTGCAGGCCGGGGTACTGTCCTTAGGATAGAAGTAGAGCAGCACCTTCCTGCCGCGGTAATCGCTCAAGCTGATGTTACCCCCTGTTGAGGCAGGGATTGTGAAGTCTGGAACCTTGTCACCTACTGTGATACTCATTTATTATTCACTCCTCTTAATGTGGTTGTTGATTTCTGAAATTGCGTGTCTTCCCAAAAGAAATTATAATGTAGAGAATGTGAACTGGAAAGGACGAACGAAATGCCACCAAGAAAGAACCGGCACGCCAAAGCCGGCAAGTCAAAGAAGAAAACGCTGCTCTGGACTCTGGCAATCATACTCCTTTTAATCATCGGAGGTCTGGTTTACTATTTCACTGCAATTTACAATCAGCTCGATAACCTCCACAAGACAGGTGAAGATTCTCCGTTCGCCAATGTTCCCACAGCTTCGGCTGAGGCGGTTAAGCCCCCTGTATGGGAAGGCACAGAGCCGGTCAATATCCTGCTCATGGGCGTGGATGCGCGCGGGGTGAAGAAGGGCGAGGTTCCTCGTTCCGACACTATGCTGGTAGCCTCACTTGATCCGGTGAAGAAGAAGTTCTATGTCTTTTCCATTCTTCGCGACACTTATGTTGACATCCCTGACCACGGTACACAGCGGATCAATGCCGCCATTACCTATGGACCCAACACGGCGATGCAGACGGTCAGCGACCTGCTCGGTATCCCGATTCAATATTATGTCTATACCGATTTCCAGGGCTTCATGAAGCTGGTGGATGCTGTAGGCGGTGTAGATTATGAGGTCGAGAAGGATATGCGTTATACCACCAAGGCGGACGGGCCTGAGTTCGATATCGATCTCAAGAAGGGCTTCCAGCACCTGGATGGCAAAATGGCTCTGCAGTATGTGCGCTTCCGTCATGACGCGACCTCCGATTTCACCCGGACAGAGCGCCAGCGCGGCTTCCTTAAGGCTGTAGCAGATAAGGTGATCAGCACCACCTCCATTATCAAGCTGCCGACCATTCTTGGTGAGGTTACACCTTATATTGACACGAATCTTGATATTAGCGACATGTGGAAGCTCGGCGCTGTAGGCTATGACAGCTCTATGGGCGGCAGTGCGCAGATCCCGCCGATGCACCTGATCCGGGAGAAGACCCTCAAGGACGGCTCCCAGGTGATCGGGTTCAGCGGCGAGAAGGCACTGAAGCAGTTCGTAGAGGATACGCTCACTGCACCCGAACCATCGCCAACTCCTGGAGCAGAGGCTTCACCGGGCAGCAGCCCTTCCGCTTCACCGGGAACAAAGTAACATCCAATATAACCATGCTTGGCACACGGGGCGGGCGGACAGCGGGAATCAGCCGCGGTTCGCCCTTTCCCATGAGCGCAAGCCAAGAAGAAAGGAACATTAGCTATGAACCGCAGCACATCAGAACAGTTATACGAGGAAGCTCTCCAGCATATTGTCGGAGGCGTGAACAGCCCCTCCCGCTCCTTCAAGGCCGTGGGCGGAGGCGCCCCTGTCTTCATGAAACGCGCCGGAGGCTCACGCTTTTGGGATGAGGACGGCAATGAATATATTGATTATCTGGCCGCTTATGGCCCGATTATTACCGGACATGCCCACCCTCATATCACCGCCGCTATTACTGAGGCCGCGCAGAACGGACTGCTCTACGGAACGCCAACCCGGCTTGAGATCAAGCTGGCTAAGATGCTGAAGGAAGCTATTCCCTCGATGGACAAGGTCCGCTTCGTCAACTCCGGTACAGAAGCCGTCATGACGACCATCCGCGTCGCCCGCGCCTACACGAAGCGCAGCAAAATCATCAAATTCGCCGGCTGTTATCACGGCCACTCTGATCTTGTGCTTGTAGCCGCAGGTTCAGGTCCATCGACGCTGGGCATCCCTGACAGCGCAGGCGTTCCGGCCAGTATCGCCCAGGAGGTCATCACCGTTCCCTTCAATGATCTGGATGCCCTGCGTGAAGCGCTGGAGCAATGGGGCCAGGATGTGGCTGCCGTGATGGTCGAGCCGATTGTCGGCAACTTCGGTATGGTTATGCCGGAGCCAGGCTTCCTGGAAGGCTTATGCAAGCTGACGCACGAGAACGGCTCCCTGGTTATCTATGATGAAGTCATTACGGCCTTCCGTTTCCACTATGGCTCCACACAGACCTATGCCGGTCTTGCTAATCATGAGGACATCATTCCCGATCTGACTGCCCTTGGCAAAATCATCGGCGGCGGGCTGCCTATTGGCGCTTACGGCGGCCGCAAGCATGTTATGGAGCAGGTCGCTCCGCTCGGTCCTGCTTATCAGGCCGGCACGATGGCCGGTAACCCCGCCTCCATCTCGGCAGGGATCGCCTGCCTGGAGGTGCTTAGCGCGGAAGGCGTCTATGACGAGATGGAGCGGCTGGCCATCCGCCTGACCGAAGGACTTCAGGCGTCCGCTGACCGTCACGGTATTCCACTAACCATCAACCGAATTCGTGGTGCATTCTCCACACATTTTTGCAGCCATCCGATTACGAATTATGAAGAAGCGCAGGATACCGATGGTGAACTGTTCGCCAGCTTCTTCCGGCATATGCTGAGCCGGGGCATCAACCTGGCCCCGTCCAAATATGAGGCGTGGTTCCTGACCACAGCCCACACGGATGCCGACATCGACCTCACCTTGGAGGCGGCAGAGGCTTCATTCGCGGCTATGGCTACGGAGAAGTAATCGATTTTGACCCTATAGGAGAACCCCTGCCTTTAAGCGGCAGGGGTTTGTTTTTAATATATGAATAATAGCCTCAACTCTAGTGCTTCCTTAATCGATTTGAACGCTTTGGTAGCTGACAAGCTGCTCTTCTGACTTTTGGTCGGATTGGAGAAGAATATCGCGGATAAATGTTCCGACTGGTGATAGAAACAACAGTGCTTGGCGGGTCGGCAAATTTATTAGTAGGCCGAGAAACTTTGACACGTTCAATTAAAAAGGTCTCAGGATAGTACCATCTTCCGTGGTCACATTTGCTGATTCCAATTTGGATGTATGTATTGTCTGCAACATGCAAATTATAAATAATAATTTCAGAAGGAATTCGGGTTGAACCTGAAGGAACAAACTTGATTGCTAATGAGCCAACTCGGAGAAGTTCAGGCAAGTAATAAAAAAACAACATCTTGTCTTTCATCGGGTCCAACGAAACTCCATACGCACGTATAATTGCTTTGCTTGACCGCCCTTCACGAATCGCATTCCAACCGGCCATTCCCTTGTATTCATTCTTCACTTCCCGGCTGAGCCTTCGCGCCTGTTCAACAGTTTTTTTAAGGCCAAGTAAATGGCAGAATGCCTCTAAATTGAACTTCAATATTATTATTTCACCGCTTGCTAGACCAAATTCAAAGACATTTGGATATAGATATTGGTAATATAAATCGCTTAGCGGCAGTAATTCGACATCCGTAAATGATGGTTTCGATTGAAGTGCGATAAGAGCTGCGGCAGTTAGCAATGATGTTCCCCCTAGAACTATTTTCTTAATAACAAAAATGCCCTGATGAGAAAGACATCAGAGCAATACATTATTATTAAAGGTAGCCGATTGGTGGTATTCCAGGATTTTATAAGACCCTCCCGCAGGGTACCGGACGCTACCATGTCCAGCTCGCTTCAAGCGACATACTTATATGATATTCCGTGAAACCAAGAATGATGATTACGTGGTAGCCGATTGGTGATATTCCAGGATTTTGTGAGACCCTCCCGCAGGGTACCGGACGCTACCGTGTCCAGCATGTATCTAAGAATGAGATACAACTTAATATTACTATACCCAGTTTACATGATATTAGCACGGATTTCAATGAAATAATTTGTAAAAATACCCCAGATAAAATCACTACTTATCATTCTTCCGCCGTCCATACACAAACAACGCTGCCACCGCAAGCGGGGTCACCAGCCGTACGGCAAGCGGCATGCTCCCGCCCGTGAAGGCGACAACTACATAGCTTATCACAATAGCTACTTCGGACATCAGGTGCTTGTGAAAAGTCCCTTGTCTACTTGCTCTTCTGCTCATACAGGCTGCGGATCTCCACATCCTGCGGAAGCTTGAACGGGTTCTGCGGATTGATCCGGTCATAGAACATCGTTCCGTCCAGGTGATCCATCTCATGCTGGATGATGATCGCCTGATAGCCTTTGAATTTCTGGGTTACCACCTCGCCGTTCAGATCGAAGCCCCTGACCTTCACAGATTCATAACGCGGTACGAAGCCGTGCACCGGCCGGTCCACAGACAGGCAGCCCTCGCTCTCCGGCAGATAGACCATCGCCAATGAATGGCTGATAATCTTGGGATTCACCCAGGTATATTCCACATTCTTGCCATTATCGTCCTTCAAAAACATGACAAACATCCGCTTCGTTATTCCGATCTGGTTAGCGGATAAGCCTACCCCTGAACGCAGCTTATACTTGGCAGACATTTCGGCATCCTGACTGTTCTTCAGGAACTGCATCATGCTCTGCAGTACACCACGGTCTTCTGCCTGCAGCGGCAGCTGTACGGGTTCCGCTACCGTACGCAGGACAGGGTCGCCTTCCCGCACTATATCCTCCATCGTGATGATGTAATCAGCATTATACTTTGTACTAGACAACTGGGTTCATCCACCTTTTCCACTACGGGACTGATTTGATGATGCTATGGTTAGATTATGCGCGATTAAGGATTAATGAAAGCTGTCCGCAGCTTGCTGCTGTAATTCACATCGAAGCCCAGTCCGGTAGCGAGTGCGGCGAGCGGAAGATAGGTTTTATCCTCTTTGCCAACCTTATGCAGAAAAGCTGGAGTATCAATCGCTACATCCGCACCGTTCACCTTAATGGTCTTCGAGCCGATCGTAATAACCACCGTTCTTCCTCCGTAAATTACAGTCGCACTAGAGGTTTTGTTATCCCATTTGCCATCCGCACCCACTGCATTCAGAATATCCTTCAGCGCCAGAAAGTTCTGCCCGTTCTTCAAAATGGGCTTGTTGGGCGTATTCAGTTCCTTCCCCTTCACCACGATGGACATCGGCGCTGTCTCCGAAGCCATCGCCGTTACTGCCGGCGTACGGTATTCACCCCATTGCATTTCAGCGAATACAGTGGCAATCCGTTCATATCCAAGCTGCGTAGGATGGAAGTCTGCCGCCCCTGCTCCGATGATATGAGTTAGCGATCCCTCTACCCCGGCGAACTTTGCGGCTACATGAGCTACCTTAAGCGGAGCGCCTGCCTGGTTCAGGGTAGCCGCGATATTCTCAGCCGCGATGGTGAACTGTGCAGCCGCATTCATCAGCTTGTCATACGAAGCCCCCAGGGCGATTTTCGGAGCAGGCTGATACTGGTCGGCCAGCAGAATGGTTGCCTGCGGATTCACTTCCCGGATATTCTTCAGCAGCGCTGTTACATTACTGCTGTATTCCGTCAGACGCTCCGCAAGCTGGGAAGCGAAATCGGCATCGGTCAGCGTCTTGTAATTCAAGAACAGACTGCTGACATCATTACCGCCGATGGTAATGGTAATCAGATCTGCCGCAGCGAGCTCCGTTCTAATCTGCGGGGCCAGCGCAGCAAATTGCAAGGTACGCGGATCAGACAGCCCCGGCTGAATGGCCTCCGGCGTAATTACCGCGCTGTCCTTAATCGCTCCGGTATATTGAAGGAGTCCCGCTGTCTTAAGGCCCAAAATGCCATAATTCTTAAGCTCACTTCTGCCGTGGTACCAGCCCTGCTCCAGTAATCGCTCAGCGTATCCGTACGGCTTCACGGAGGGATCAGTCATCCCCGGCTCATACCCGGCAGTAATAGAATCTCCAAGTGCCACGATGCGAAAGACATCCTGCTCTGTTCCTTGCGCCACGGCTGCTGCAGCGGCAACCGCCGGACCTGCATGCACATTGATTAATACGGTGAACAACAGCAGTCCGCTAGCAAAAGCTGACATTAACCTTCTCCATGTCTTCAGCATCGTATTCCTCCTAAATTAGTATAATTCTATTCTAACATCCCGCCCAGCTCCTGTGGAAACAGCTTTGCCGTCTTTTTATAGCAGATAACGTTTCAACAGCTGATCTTTGCGCAAAAGAGCGGTCTCCCGATAATTCGGAAAACCGCTCCTGTGGATAACAGCAGCTTATCGCTCTCCGCTGCCGGATTCTGAAGATTTTTTCGGTTCGCCAATACTGGGCGGACCGCTTGCCTGGTCTGAGCGCTTCACATATTTATCATACCGGTCATCCAGCTCATAGGCGATTTTGCGGTAACGAAGCGTCTCTTCGACTATGGGGTCAAGTGTAGTCTGTATGCGGATCTCATACTTGGGCGAAATCTGACGGATCTCCTTGGCCTGCCGGTCCGCCTGCTCCATCTCGCCGTCCTCCAGAAGCTCGCTTAGCCTCCGCTCCAGATCTTCATTCTCATTCATAACGGTGTAAGCCCTCCTACTGCTTCTTGAAGCCTGTAGCATCTGCGGCCTGCAGGGACGTAACCAGATAATCATGAATTCGTCCATTGCTTGCGACTACATGGCGTGTGCCGATATCGTAGGGATCACCCAGCGTATTCGTGACCTTGCCGCCGGATTCCAGCACCAGCAGCACCCCCGCTGCGCAGTCCCAAGGGCTCAGTCCAACCTCCCAATACCCGTCCACTCGTCCGGCAGCAACATAAGCCAGATGCAGTGCCGCCGATCCTCCGGCACGAATGCCGCGGACCTGCGGCATAATCTGCTGCAGCCCGGCCATATTCGCCGGCTGGGCCATCACGCGGTCCGGCGGGAAGCCCATGGCGATCAGGCTGTTGCCCGGCAGAGTCTCAGCCGATACCTTCGTAGGAATCCCGTGCATGTATGCGCCCTTCCCCTTCTCGGCCACGAACATCTCGTCCCGGATCGGATCATAGATCACGCCTACCGTAAGCTCTCCCTTAACAACCAGAGCAATCGATACACAATAGAACGGGAAGCCGTGCACGAAATTAGTCGTGCCGTCTATCGGATCGACGATCCACAGATACTCATGCTCCCGTGCTTCATCCAGCGCGGCCGTCAGTGCCTCCGCACCAGGCTCAACACCCTCCTCACCAAGGATGGCATGGTCGGGATAATGGGTCAGGATCAGCCGGCGGATCATCTGCTCCACACCCTTATCGACCTCCGTGACCAGATCCTGGGCCGATGTCTTACTGCCCAGCTCCTTCACCTGGCCTTGTCTGCTCTTGATCCATTCCCCCGCTTTGGCCGCAGCATTGATGGCTGCCGCCGTATGTCCCTTGCTTGTAACTACATAGGGCTGCCGTTCATTTCGGTTATCAGGACTTACAGGACTCATCTCTTCACTCCGCTTTCTTTGCGCATGATTGTTCTCCCGGGGACCGCTGTTTCCGCAGGATACCCTTTCTCTGCCTTAGAACATGACTGCTCAACTTTCTTTCAACGTACCTCATTTCGGCCGGTTTATCAAGTCATGACTAGTGCCGCTCACGGGCCTGGCCGGCAAGTTTTTTGCCAGTTATGGTTCTATATTCACACTCGCTCCGTTTAGTACCATAATTCCATTCCCGCCTTCCGACAGTCCCTTCATCTCCTCCATCAGACCGAACAGGGCCCCATCCTTGAGCTTCGCCTCAATCATCACATCTACGGCGGGAGTATCCGCAGCAATCCGCTTCAGAAAAGCAACCAGCGGTGCCGGCTCCACCCCATCGGCATGGCTGCGCGGATCAGACGGGCTGCGCGGGCTGGACACATGGATCTTCGGCGGCAGCTGCCCTCCGGGCGGTACATCCTTCAGTGCCAGAGGGCTTGTCCATGTCTTCAGGATCTCCGGCCACAGCTCCCAGGGAAGCTCACCTTCATTGTTGACCCATTGGTGATGGATATCCAGCACCATCGGCAGCTCCATTCTGCGGCAAACCTCCAGCGTCTCTACCGCGTTGAACGTCTTGTCGTCGTTCTCCAGCGTCATCCGCTCTCTAAGCGCAAGCGGCAACGCGGAGCATTGTACGCAGAAGCGTTCCGCAGACAGAGGCTTGTCCCCGTAAGCGCCGCCGATGTGGATATTGCTCTTAGCCGTCGCCGGCAGCCCCATCGCGTCCAGCATGTCCGTATGATGCTGCAGATCACGGATCGAGCTTGCAAGCACCTCCGGCCGCGGCGTACTCAGCACCGTGAAGTGATCCGGGTGGAAGCTGACGCGCAGCCCGTGCTTCTTCACATAGCTGCCCACCTCAGCGAATTCCTCCGCAAGAGCAGCCAGCGGATTCCAGTCCGCCAGATCAGGGTGGGTGGCCAGCGGAACCAGCTTGGAGGTGAGCCTGTAGACCTTAATATCCGATCCGACATTATGCTTCAGCAGACGGAGCGTATTATGCAGATTCATCCGGGCGATGGATTCCAGCTTACGAAGGCCCGCCTCCCGGTCGCCCAGCTTGTTGAAGCTTGCCATCGTCATCGTTTTGGAGGGAGAACAGTCAGGAATCACCGTAGACATGGCAACATAGCCGAAGCGGACAATCATCCCTCTTCCCCGAAGAACATCTCGTAGGCAAGAGCCGTCTGAACGCGCGACTCTTCCTCATTCAGCTTCCGGACCAGATCCATTTCCACCGCCGTAACCTCATTGCCCTGAAAATTGATTTCAGCAATCGACGCAGAAATTTTGACAATGGCCACCGCTACATTCTCCGGGGTATAGGCGATCACCTTCTGGCCGGTCGGATAGACACGGAAGCCCTGCTTCACCATCTTGGTACGTCCGTACTCCAGCAGCTCGTACAGCTCCTGCTCATTCTTGAACTTGCACACCGAATTGAATTCTGATTGAAACCCCATGCTTCTCTCTCCTTCCCGGCCGGAATGCTCCCGCCGATCAACGTGGTTTATTCATTATCGTACTTCAGGCCCTGTCTGAACCGGTAACGCTCCAGCGCCAGCCCGATCATACGGTCCAGCAGCGCTTTATAGGACACACCGGTCTCACGCCACAGCAGAGGATACATGCTGAACGGGGTGAAGCCTGGCATGGTATTCACTTCATTAATAAGAATCTTGCCGTCAGACTTCCGCAGGAAAAAGTCGGCCCGGGTAATTCCGCTGCCCTCAATAGCCTTGAAGGCCAATATCGCCGACTCGCGCAAGTGGTCCGCTACCTCGGGATCGACAGGTGCCGGGATCAGCATTTGCGATTTGCCGTCGGTGTACTTGGCCGCATAATCATAATATTCACCGGAAGAGACGATTTCACCCGGAACCGAGGCCTCCGGCTCCTCATTGCCGAGTACCGCCACCTCTACTTCCCGCGCATCCACGAACTCCTCAATAATCACCTTCGTGTCATAACGGAAGGCATAATCCACAGCCTTGATCAGACTTTCCTTGTCCGTGGCCTTGGAGATTCCTACGCTGGAGCCCAGGTTGGCAGGCTTGACGAATACCGGATATCCCAGCTTATCCTCCAGACCTACAATCAGCTCATGCTTGCGCTGTCTCCAGTTCGCAGCATTGAAGTAGCAGTAATCACATTGCTCCAGCCCCGCCTCGCCGAACAGCTTCTTCATAACTACCTTATCCATACCCGCCGATGAAGCCAGCACCCCTGCACCGATATACGGGATATTCGCCATCTCGAACAGTCCCTGAATGGTGCCATCCTCGCCGTTCGTACCATGCAGCAGCGGGAACATGACGTCTATTACCTGCTCGCCTCCGCTGAGCCCGCTGAACAAGGCATTCAGGGCTGTACCCATGTCACCAGCCACCCCGGAGAGCTTAAGCTGCTCAATCGCGGGGAAGGGAGCCTCCAGCACTGCACCTACCTTCCATACCCCCTGCTTGGAGATATAGAACGGAATAATCTCATATTTATCGTAGTCAAAAGCGTTCATAACCGCATAAGCCGTCTGCAGCGATACCTCATGCTCTCCGGATTTGCCGCCGTACACCAGTCCTACGGTAGTTTTAGCGTTCCCCATGCCCTAACCTCTTTCTGATCTATAAATAGTCATTGATATGAAAAAAACGATATGCCGTCCGGTCCGTCCAGGCGTAGGAATCCTTGTAATCCCAGAAGCGATGACGGCTGCTAACCGTCCGCGCATTCACCAGCGGCTGCCCGCCAGCATCAAAAGCGGTAACGATCGTGCTGTGCTGATAATGCCCGTTGCCGTCCCAGTCATACTGAATAATGTCGCCCAGCTGAAGCTGCTCCGGCCGCTCGACAATCTCCGCCCGCAGCCCGCTGCTACGGCTCCCGCTCAGATAACGCTGCAGGCTGTCGGAGACCGCCCAGCTGAAGCTCCACCATTCCTGGGCTCCATTATAGCCCTTGTACCACCAGCCCGTTTCTCTTTTACCAGTATAGTTGATAGGCGCTCCCCCTGCAAAGAGACATTGGGAGACATAATTCGTGCAGTCCACCTCAAAAATCTCGAACTCCGGATTCCCCTCCTTCCACCAGAGGTCGGCATAGGCTGCAGCCTCCTCCCTGCGGTACCGCACCTCCCTTGCGCCGCTTGCGCCCTTCAGGACACGGCGGTTCAGCAGCGGCTGGGAAGGACGCGGATCGGGCAGAGCCTCCCCCCATTCCGAGAGCCGCAGTGCCGGATCTTTCTCCACCACCTTGCGCACTCCATTCCGCTCAGGCACACGGCGCTCCACGTTCACAATCTCCCAGCCGTCTTTTTCACGTACAAAGGTCAGTCGCTCCGACTCCACTACATCCTCACGATGCGTCATCCCGCCCTTCTCATAATAGAAGGCGCTGTGCAGCGCCACATCGGCGACCACCTCGGCAGGATTCTGCCGCACGGTTCGCAGCGTCCGCACCCCTGTCTCCCCGCGCAGCGGAGTAATGCCCCGGCGGGTGTACCACTGGGCGATCCGGCGGGAACGCGTGCGCTGTTCGTCCAGGAACCGGGGGTCCCTAATTGTGGTATGGCGCGGTTCGGCGCCAGGTGCAACCCGCCCCTTGTTCAGCTGGTCCACATAGACATAGAGACTTTTCTTCCACTGCTGCTCCATTCATCCTCCGCCCTTTCGTTCACAGATAAGAATGTATATGATGTAAGCTAAGAATATTCCTTCACGGTTTCACCGCCACAATGGCTGCTGTCCTATGTATATGAAGGATTGCTCGCACCTATACGGAAGCGGGAGCGATTTAACTGCAAGGAAGTCAGGGAGCCGGCGGTTCTATGCATCCGTGGAAACCCTGAATATACCTTACATCAAGGAGCAAAAAAAACTTTACTCCCCCCATTGTAAACGTTATACTTAAAGTATAGGAATTATGAAATGTAGTTTCACCAGATGAAACGAGGAGGCGCATATATGCCAAGCAAGGACCATTTTTCATTGGCCAAGAACCTGAAATCAGGTGGCAAAACTTATCGCTACTATCATTTGAATGCTCTGGAGGAGCAAGGTGCAGGCGACATTTCCTCCCTGCCATTCTCCATTAAGGTCTTACTCGAAGCGGCTGTCCGCCAATATGACGGACGGGCAATTACTGAAGAACATGTCAAGCAGCTGGCCAACTGGTCCGGCGGCATTGACCGCAATAAGGAAATCCCGTTCATTCCTGCCCGGATTGTCCTGCAGGATTTCACCGGCGTACCTGTAGTTGTGGATCTCGCCGCTATGCGCGATACCGTTAAGAAGGCGGGCGGAGACCCGAAGAAGATCAACCCGCTTGTACCGGTTGACCTTGTTATTGACCATTCGGTTATGGTGGATGCGTTCGGAACGGCCGATGCCCTTGAATATAATATGAACGTAGAATTTGAGCGTAATGAGGAGCGCTACCGCTTCCTGCGCTGGGCACAGACCGCCTTCAATAATTTCCGTGCGGTTCCCCCGGCAACCGGAATTGTGCATCAGGTGAACCTGGAGTATCTGGCTTCTGTTGCGGCCACCAAGACCATTGACGGAGAGACAGTTGTCTACCCGGATTCCCTGGTCGGCACGGACTCCCATACTACAATGATTAACGGCCTTGGCGTAGTAGGCTGGGGCGTCGGCGGAATTGAGGCTGAAGCAGGAATGCTTGGACAGCCGCTGTATTTCGTTACCCCGGATGTCGTTGGCTTCAAGCTGACCGGCAGTCTGATGGAAGGCGCTACAGCTACCGATCTGGCCCTTACCGTTACCCAAATGCTGCGCAAAAAAGGCGTAGTCGGCAAGTTCGTCGAATTCTACGGTCCGGGTCTGGCGAACATCAGTCTGGCAGACCGGGCGACAGTAGCCAACATGGCTCCTGAATACGGTGCAACCGTCGGCTTCTTCCCTGTAGATGAGGAGACACTGGCCTATCTGCGCAGCACCGGACGCCCGGATGAGCTGGTAGAGCTGGTAGGGGATTATTATAAGGCGCAGGGTATGTTCCGCACCGCAGAGACACCGGACCCGACATTCAGCGATGTCATTGAGCTGGATCTGGCTTCTGTGGTTCCCAGCCTGGCCGGACCGAAGCGTCCGCAGGACCGGGTAGAGCTTACCCATATGAAGGAGAATTTCGAAGGCATTATCCGTACACCTGTCGACAAGGGCGGCTATGGCCTCAGCGACGAGAAGATTGCGGAAGAAGTTGAGATTCAGCACAAGAACGGAAGCACTAGCAAGCTCTCTACAGGAGCGGTAGTCATTGCAGCCATCACGAGCTGTACGAACACCTCTAACCCGAGCGTAATGCTGGGCGCAGGACTGCTTGCCAAGAAGGCTGTAGAACGCGGGCTGACCAAACCGGGCTATGTCAAAAGCAGCCTGACTCCCGGATCGCTGGTCGTTACGGAATACCTGCAGAAGGCAGATCTGCTGAAGCCGCTAGAAGCGCTCGGCTTCTACCTGGCCGGCTACGGCTGCGCTACCTGTATCGGCAACTCCGGTCCGTTGCCGGATGAAGTCAGCGAAGCCATTACAGAGCATGATATGACGGTTGCCGCCGTAATATCCGGGAACCGTAACTTCGAGGGCCGCGTGCATGCCCAGGTCAAAGCCAACTATCTGGCTTCACCGCCGCTGGTTGTCGCCTACGCACTGGCCGGCACGGTGAATATTGACCTGAAGACCGAGCCGCTGGGCTATGACCCGCAGGGTGAGCCTGTCTTCCTGGCCGATATCTGGCCGACTACAGCCGAGATCCGCGAAGCCGTAGCGCTCTCACTCAGTCCGGAAATGTTCCGTAGCAAATACGAGAATGTATTCACAGCCAATGAACGCTGGAATAACATTCCGGTACCGGAAGGCGAGCTGTATGAGTGGGATAACAACTCTACCTACATTCAGAATCCGCCATTCTTCGAGCATCTGGCAGACGGTGTCTCTGACATTAAGGACATCAAGAGCTCCCGTGTGCTTGCCCTGCTTGGCGATTCCGTCACTACCGACCATATCTCGCCAGCCGGGAATATCTCCACTTCCGGTCCAGCCGGAGAATATCTGCGCGGCCATGGCGTGGAACGCGCTGACTTCAACTCCTACGGCTCGCGCCGCGGGAATCATGAGGTGATGATGCGCGGTACCTTCGCTAACATCCGTATCCGCAACGCAGTGGCTCCTGGAACAGAAGGCGGCGTAACCACCTTCCTCCCGAGCGATGAGGTCATGTCGATCTATGACGCCTCCATGCTGTACCAGTCGGCCGGACAGAACCTGATCGTTATCGCCGGTAAAGAATACGGCACAGGCAGCTCCCGCGACTGGGCTGCTAAGGGAACACTCCTCCTCGGAGTCAAAGCCGTCATCGCTGAGAGCTTCGAGCGGATTCACCGCAGCAATCTCGTCGGCATGGGCGTGTTGCCGCTGCAGTTCCAGGAAGGCCATGGCTGGAGCAGCATGGGGCTGACCGGACGCGAGACCTTCGACATTACCGGTCTTGACAACCATGTCCTTCCCGGACAGGAGCTGACAGTCACTGCTACCCGTGAAGATGGCACCCAGTTCGACTTCCCGGTCATTGCCCGTCTCGATAGTACCGTAGACATCGACTACTACCGCAATGGCGGTATTCTGCAGACAGTCCTCCGCCAGATGCTGGCAGATGCTACAGCTTCGGAAGCGGCTCAGCCGGTAGAATAATTCGGCTTCATAAGGATAGATCATTATACAAGCTGCGCCGGTATCAGATTTCAGTCTGATACCGGCGCAGCTTTTTGTCTTTTTCAGGAATGCCCTATTTGACTGACAGCAGGCTGGTCGTAATGAAATCCAGCTGTTTCTCCAGAGAGATCGGGTCATTGTACGTATCGGCAGCAGGGTTCAACTGGAATACATTCCCTGCCTTGACCGCCGGAAGCCCCTTCCACAGCGGATTGTCATAGACAATCTTCGGGTCTGTAGTATCCCCTGACCACGGGCAGGTAAAGATAATGTCTCCGGCAAAGTCCGGCAGCTTCTCCAGGGAGATGGAAGCCCAGCCAGTTCCGCTGTCGATGGCCTCCTTCTGCGCTTCTGCGGGAGCCTTCAGCCCGAACTCCCCATACAGAATCTCACCGCCCCGGCCATAGTTATGCCCAAAGACATACAACCCCTTGGCATATGGATTCAGGATAGATACCGTCTTATTGCCAACAGCAGCCTGTACCTGCGGCTTCAGCTCAGCAATGCGGGCCTCCCACTGGGCGATCCAGGCCTTAGCTTCATCATTCTTGTTCACCAGCTTGCCGTAGTCGAGCATCTGATCCTTATAATTCTTGGCGCCATACTGAATCTGTACCACAGGCGCAATTTCCTTCAGCTTATCGATGCCTTCTGTGCCGGTATACACAATAATCAGGTCAGGGTCCAGGGACAGGATATTCTCCGGGGTGACATCATCACCAAGCCCTTCTGCACCTTCAAGCATTTCTGCAAGATAGGGACTATCCTTGGCTCCTTGCATGACTCCTACCGGCTTCACACCCAGCGCCAGAAGATATCCTGTATAAAAGGCTGTAGTATCCACGATTCTCTGCGGATTCTTAGGCACTTGAACCTCACCGGCGCTATCCTGGAAAGTAACCATCTCTGCTTCAGCGGAGGGTTTATCAGTAGCCGGAGCAGCAGAGGGTGCTTCAGAAGCTGCAGGTGCAGGAGCATTCGCTGCTGCCCCGGAGCCAGAGCCGGAATTACCCGATGAACCGCAGGCTGCCAGCAGGACAGCCATGACGAGAGTAAAGACAATCAGGACAAGACTTTGTTTAGAGTATCGCAAGATAATCCCCCTATGTATATATGATATTGATAATCATTATCATTAGTAATATATCACAGAGTAGGCAGGCTGACAACTCTCCGGGAACTTTTTTGTAGCCGGTTTTCGCATACGTTTTGAAGTGTTTCTTCCATCCGGGCGGTGCTCCGCCTATCCCTTGCCAATTCCGGGCTTTCTCTCTCACCGACCACTTGCTTGGATCCGCATTGTTGCACATCTTGCAGGATTTCTCTAAAAATGTTACTGGCTGTGATACATTGTTGCATCTTTTGCAGAATTTTCGGTATTTAGGATGGCGTAAAGTAAGTTGTGTACCAAGATTTGGAGCCTAGTCAGGCACCAAAAAAGTAGGGTATCCTCGGGATTGCGAAACCACCAAGGAGGAACCCTACCAATGAATATTTTACCCGAAAGTTCGCTGAATAATCTATTTGAAAAACTTGTTAAAGATTTTGTGAAAGACAACATGGAACGCCTGTTGCGCGCCGAAATCCAGGGGTTTATGGAGAGTGAAGAAGCCGGCGCCAGCAATAGTCGCAATGGCTACTATACGCGAGACTTACACACGAAATACGGCCATATCGAGGATCTTCAGGTGCCCCGGGACCGCCAAAGCCTTTTCCAGACGCAGTTGTTTGAGCCGTACCAGCGGCGGGACGGATGGTTAGAAGAGGCCGTCATCCAAATGTATAAATCGGGCATGGGTACGCGGGATGTGGCCCGGTTCATTGAAAGTATGTTTGGCAGCCACTACTCCCCCACCACGGTCAGCAATATTACGGCTACGGTGCTAGACGATATCCACCAGTGGCAGAAACGGCCACTGAGCAAACGGTACTCCGTCATCTATTTAGATGGGCTGTACGTGAAGCTGAAACGGGGCACGGTTCGTGGTGAAGTGGTCTACTTTGCGATGGGAATTGACGAGGAGGGCCAGCGTCAAATTCTCGGGTTCTACGTGGGTGGCCAAGAGAGTTCGAATGGCTGGCGGGAGGTACTCAAAGACCTGTACGACCGCGGAGCGCAGGAAGTCCTGCTGGGTGTGTTTGACGGGCTACCGGGACTGGATGCGGCGTTTAAAGAGACCTATCCTCAGGCGGATGTACAGCATTGCGTAGTGCACAAAGTGCGGGCCACGTTTCATAAAATTCGGGTGGAGCACAAAACCGATGTCATGGAGGCGTTGAAAACCGTATATACGGCACCGGATGAAGTGGTCGCCCGGGCTAACTTTGATACGGTCAAAGCGAAGTGGAACAAGCTGTATCCGAAGGAAATGAGGTCCTGGGAGGAACAGTTATCCACACTCCTGACGTTCTACAACTATCCGCTGTCGATCCGTAAAGCGATCTACACGTCGAACCCCATCGAGCGGATGAACAAGGAAATCCGCAAGCGTCTGAAACCGATGAACAGTCTGACAAACATGGATGCCGCAGAGAAAATCGTGTACCTGGAGATGCTGGAATACAATGAACGTCATGCAGGGCGGGTCGCCCAAGGCTTTGGAGTGGATGCCGTTAAAAAGAAGCTAAAAGAGCTATTCGAAACACGCTACCCCTCTTTGCCCACACCGGAAGAGGCGTAACAGAGAAATCCAGTTTCTGGGAGTCGGGGTTCCCCCTCCCCCCAGAAACACTACATCCCAACCCGTAACCCGGGGGAGGCACTTCTACTCTTTTACACAAACTTCTTGACGCTACCGTATTTAGAGTTAGTTAGCGCTGGATTTGTTGCATTTCGTGCAGGATTTCAGCATAGAACGCTTCTTTGGGGCAGTATTGTTGCACTTTTTGCAGGATTCCTCTTAAAATGTTACTGCCTGTGATGCATGGGGCCATTCCCTCCGCGCAGCGGCACCCATTGTATTCGGTTTTTCTGTGAAAATACGTCTGGCACTGCGATAAACACACGGCCTACGCGGCGCGTCCAGTCCAATTGTGTTCGGTTTTTCGATTACATCTGGCCTACACGGCACTCCCAGTCCAATTGTGTTCGGTTTTTCGAATACATCTGGCCTACGCAGCGCGTCCAGTCCAATTGCGTTTGGTTTTCTGTAGAAATATGGTAAATAAATAAAAGTATAAAAATGTAATATCCAAAAAAACCGTCCTTAGTAAGGACGGCTTCGTTTCAGCGAGAAGTAGCAAGATAGGTTATGGGCATAAGCAAATGAATAATCGTGACTCCAGGAGGGCTTTCAGGACATCTCGATACGCTCGGAATCGAATATTCTTTTGTAGACCAGTGCTATGATCTGTGAGCGGTCTGTTACGTCCATTTTATTAAAAATACGGCTCAGATGATTCTTGACGGTATGCTCGCTGATAAACAAGGCGCTGGCAATATCCTTGTTCGTCTTGCCCAGAATAATCAGCTCCAGCACTTCCTCCTCGCGCGGCGAGATTCCCCATTCCTCCTTGGGCGTCTTCAGTGCCGTACTGTTCAGCAGCTTCCCAGCCGACACGCCTCTTTTGGCGGACATCGCTTCCGAGCGGCTGCGCAAGAAGGATTGGAAGGTAGTGCGCGGCTCACTGTACAGCTCCCCGACCACATGATCATCCAGGTTGAAGCGGGAGGGGTCCAGCCACTCCAGATCCGTGTCCGCCAGCAGCTCCTTATCCGCGCCCTTGCCTGCATGATGAAGCACCAGTGCGAGCAGTTGGGCAGTGACAGAGACCGAAGGCTTATTGATCTGAAAATAGAACGAAGCAAACTGGTCCACCTGCTTCAGCAAAGAAAGCTCCTCCGGGTAGAACCCGTATCCCTGCAGGAAATCCAGCCTGAACGGAGCCAGCAGAGCAGCCGTTCTCATCTGCTCTGACTCCCGCTCCGGCAGTCCTGTATAACGGGCAAGCTCATACGCCATGGCAGAAGCCTCTGCCGATAAGCGGTGCAGCTCGGGATTACTGAGCCGGAGATAATGAAGTGTCTGTCCGGTGAAGACCCCTGCCTGCTTCATATGTCTGGCTTCCTTCTCGATCAGACGGATCGAAGTACTCGCCAGACTGGCGAGACAGCCGGTTAAGGACAGCCACTCCTCGGCTTCGCTGCGGCGTCTGAAGCCCACTGACAGAATGCCCTTGAATACCTTCTCGGCAATCAGCGGACATTCGAGCAAGACCTGCCCCTCGGCCTCCCCGTTGATGATCGCAGAAGAGAGAAAGGCCTGCGAGGAGTAACGGGACTGGAGGTCCTGGACATACGGCGCAATCTCCTCCGGCCTCCACCCCTTGGCGTAATGGGTATCCCCCGGCTGCTCCTCGAAGAATACGAGCACCGATGACGGGAAGAACGGCATGCCCATTACCATATCCAGCAGCACAGTGCCCAGCTCCTGAGTCGATGCGGCCTGCGGCAGCAGGCGGGCAGCCTCCTTCAAGCGCTGGGTGGCTTCCCTGCGCAGGGCTTCGCGCTGCACCAGTTGCTCTCCCCGTCCGGATAAGCCCAGGAGCGCAGCAACATTCTGCTCATACTGGGCATAATCCTGGATTGGACGGCTCTTCCCAAAGCCTACAGCAAGCAGCAATGCCCTCTTCCCGCTGTGAATTCTCAGCGGATAGCATGACAAATATTCCGGCTGCGTCATTGCGCGCTGAGTGAAGAATAACGATCTCGGATCTTGGGCAATATCCTGCCAGTGCCGGGGCTCCCTGCCCAGAACTGCCTGTCCCAGGAAGCCGTCTCCCTGCTGGAACCCGGCATTCATGAGAAGTCCTGCTTCTTTGCCGGCAGAATATTTGACCTTGAACTGTCCGGCCTCCTCCTCTTGGGCAAAGGCATACAGCTCCGCATCAGAGAACATACCGGCCATCTGTTGCAGCACAACCTCTATCTTCAGGAACTCACTCTCCAGATTGGATAACAGCTGGGTAATCACCAGGCTGCGTCTCTGTTCCAGCGGCTTCACTGCGCACCCCGCCAGCAATTTGGAGAGCACATTCCCGAGCACACTCAATTTCCCCCTGATGCTGACGATGCCTTCCCGGCTAAGCTCAGGCATGACGGCCAGTACATCCTTCAACATCTCATAGTCGGGGTGTTTCCGCATCTTGGCCTCGAACGCCTGCAGCACAAGCCCGCGGGTACCTTCTTCCATATATAAGCCGGACCATAAATAGTACGTCTGCCCATAGTCTGGAACCAGCGGACTGACCACATACTTCAGTCCGGGGACCCACTCTTCAAGTACGGCAGGATATGATAAGGGGCCCATTCTGAGCAATGCAGGCTCGAAGGGACGCTCTATGACCTGTAAAGATTTAAACATCTTCTGATAGAATATTCCGGAAAGCGTAGGGCGGGTAACCACATTCCCAGCCTGATCCGTAAGCACAAGCGCCTGGCCCGTAACAGAGCCGAACGTATCCTGGAGCTCTTGAATTTCTCCCATCAGTGAATCGGGTATAGCCACTTTCATCCCATCACCTCGTGCCCCTGGATTCCTATTATTTCTTCACTCTTAATTTAGCTAATCATTACTAATGATAGTTCATTTTAACTAGATATACAATGAATGACGAAGACTGAATAGCCTGTATGTCCTAAAGTTTTCCTTCATAAATCTGCTGCCGGAGGCCTCAGATCAGCCCATCATTAGGCCCATTTCAGCAGCAGCCTCAGCCAAAATGACAGCATATTCCTCCAGAGTCTCCCGCGACAAACGGCTGACCGGGCCGGACATCGAGAGCGCTGCTACCACGCCCCCGGCCCGTCCGGCGATGGGCACAGCCACGGCTGCCGCTCCCGGCTCCCGTTCCTCGAAGCTAGTTGCATAGCCGCAGCGGGTGATCTCCTTCAGCTGCTCCAGGTACTGGCTGCGGTCTACACTGTCCGGCCATGCGGGGTCGGCCAGCAGCCGGACCTGCACTTCCGGCGGCGCGTAAGCAGCCAGAACCTTGCTTGATGCGCCTACCGAGAGCGGCAGCCTTGCCCCGATCTGGGCTACCCGGCGGATAGCCTGCCGGCTCTGCACCGCCTGAATGCGCACACGCTCCAGATTGTCGCGCAGATACAGGCTGACCGTCTCTCCCAGGCGGTCGCGCAGCCGCTCCATGGCGGGCAGCAGAAGCACCGCCGGCTCGTTCAGCGTCGGGAGATGTGTGGACAGCTCCCAGATGCGGATGCCCAGGCGGTATTTGTCCGTCCCCTCATCCCGCTGCAGGAAGCCCTTCTCCTCCAGTGTGGTCAGCAGGCGGTGCACTGTGCTTTTATGCAGGCCGATTTTCGCAGAGATCTCCGTCAGACTAAGGTCGTAATCATCATTATCCTGAGTGAAGCACAGTAATATATCCAGCGCACGTTCTACGGCGCGTACAGTCAGCTTCCGGTCTTCCACCCCGATCTCCCCTTCACATGTTTCACCTATTGAAACCCGGTTACATAATTATTAAGATATCCCTATCTTAGTGCAAAAGCCTAAATAAAGTCCAGCAGATTCCGTATCCATAATCAGCCGTCCGCAGTTTACAGTTACATTACAAAAGAACCATTTCCATTGACTTTGTAAGGGCATAAATTTACGATTAAATATATGAACTATTCATGCTCTGAATCTTGAAACTTTCCAGGAGGGGACCTTATGAATCTGGCAACTAGTCATCCCGGCGCGCCGGTCTCCCGTATGCCTAACGAGGGTAAGCCCGCTTCGTCACCACTAATTCCACTTCGGATGATACGCGTCAAGCACATCATTGTGGCCCTGCTGTTATCCGTATTCTTCTTCTTTGTATTCTGCTTCATCGCCCTGCATGCCTATATCGCCTGGGTACTCTCGAATCCTACCGTAGCCCCGCTCTACTCTAATCCTTATCAGGCCAAGGGGCTCGCCTACGAGGATATCAGCTTCCCTGCCAAGGACGGCAGCCGGATGATGGAGGGATGGTATATTCCTTCCAAAGGAGCCACCAAAACTATTGTTTTCAGTCACGGCTATGGTGCGAACCGCGAGGAGAGCTGGGTTCCCATGTATGATCTGGCCCACTACGCGCACAGCCTGAGATTCAATGTCGTCATGTTCGACTACGGCTTCGCCTCCAAGACCGACAGGGATATCGCAACCGGCGGCAAAAAAGAATCCCAGCAGCTGCTCGGAGCCATTGAGTTCGCCAAGGAGCAGGGGGCAGACCAGATTGTGGTCTGGGGCTTCTCGATGGGCGCAGGCACCGCCCTGCAGGCTGGACTTGTAACCAAAGATGTGGACGCGATGATTCTGGACAGCACCTTCCTGCTGGAGCCGGACACCCTGTACCATAACATCAAGCAGAACATCAATCTTCCCCGCCAGCCTTCGCTGGAGATTATGGAGATGCTCTTCCCGGTGCTGAACGGCACAGGACTGAATCAGATTCCTTACTCCAAGGTCAAATCGGAGGATTATCCGTTCCCCGTACTGTTCATGCACGGCACCAAGGATGATAAGGCACCTTATCCGATTGCCGAGGAGCTGGCGGCGAACCAGAGTAATCCGTATTCGGATTCATGGATCGTGGAGGACAGCCATCATGAGCTGCTGTTCCGCGAGCACCCGCGTGAGTATCTGCGGCGGGTATCCGCTTTTCTCGGGAATGTGCAGCTGGCCCAGATCAGCGGGAGCCAAGGCAACCCCACCGCAAGCAAATAGCATCTTATCGTTACCTACGGCATGTGCAGATGTATCCTGTGATACATTTTGTGCATGCCTTTTTACTGTGCGGGGTACAGGACCTCCAATCCGCCGCAATTCCCCTCGCAGGCCAGTCTCATAAGCTGTCCCTCTCCGGCATATAATGGACCGATGAAACTTTAGGACGGGAGGACTGCATGTCATGCCATATGTATTCGTTGCACCGCCGCCAGTACAGATTCTAGGGGAGATTGCCTTCTGGAAAAACCAGGAGAAGGAGCATGCCGAGGTCCTGATCCAGATCATCCCACGCCTGGAGGAGCCTTATGTAAAGCTGCTGGAGGACTGGGCCATTGTCTTCCTGGCTACAGAACAGACGGCGCAGCAGCTGCTCGCTAGTCCCCAGGCACCGGACGCAGGCGGTCCGGGGAGTCCATCTGCCGAAGCCGGGCGGCTGCTGCACACCGCCTGCGACCAGTCCTCCGAATTCATCCGGCACCTGAAGACCATGAAGGAGGCCAGCGCCGCCGTCAATGCCTTCCCCCTGGCGGGAACCACGCTGCTGCACTTCATCCGGGAGTCCGAATACTTCCTCGCTGTACTGGCCGCTCTGACCCCTGCGGACTACGGACCCGGGATGCTGCGGATGAATCCGCCGGAACAGGCTGAACCCGCTCCTTCACCCGCTCCTGCTGCAGGCGGAGACAGTCTCCAGGGAACAGGAAGCTTCGCAGTTCCGTTATGGGAATCCCACGAGGCAGGCTCGGTTCCCATCGGCGGGCATACGCTTCCCCCTCTGCCTTATGCCTATAATGCTCTGGAGCCGTATATTGACGAGAAGACGATGATCATTCATCACGACAAGCATCACCAGAGCTATGTAGACGGGCTGAACAAGGCCGAGAACAAGCTGGCGGAAGCGCGCCTGAGTGGCGACTATGATCTGGTTAAGCATTGGGAGCGGGAGCTTGCCTTCAATGGGGCCGGACACTATCTGCATACGATCTTCTGGAATGTCATGTCCCCGCAAGGAGGCGGCCGCCCCTCCGGCGCCCTGCTGGACGCTATAGAACGCAGCTTCGGAAGCTATGATGCCTTCAAGACCCAGTTCACTGAGGCCGCGGGTAAAGTCGAGGGCGGCGGATGGGCTATTCTGGTCTGGAGCCCGCGCAGCCGCAGACTGGAGATTCTGACGGCTGAGAAGCATCAGAATCTGTCCCAATGGGATGTCGTTCCGCTGCTGGCGCTCGATGTGTGGGAGCATGCCTATTACCTCAAGCATCAGAACAACCGTGCAGATTACATCCAGGACTGGTGGAGAGTCGTGAACTGGCCTTATGTCGCCGAGCGCTACGGGGCTGCCCGCAAGCTGGTCTGGCAGCCTTTCTGAGGCTCTGTGGTGTATTCGTTTTCCGCATACAACAAGCCCGCGCACCTTCAGCGCTGCACATTGTATTCGTCTTTCGCATACGTTCTGATGAACTTCTCCCTCTCATGGCGGCGTTCTGCATATCTCTGCGTATCTCTGGCCAATTCTGAGGTTGTTCACTCTCACCGGCTGCTTGTATGGAGTAGCATTGTTGCACTTCTTGCAGGATTTCTCTAAATTTATTAGAAGCTGTGGAGTATTGGGTCACACACCTTCGCGCGAGCACAATGTATGCTGTTCTTCACACACATTTAGGCCGTGTGCCTGCTTGCGAGACAATGTATGCTGTTTTCCGCATACATTCGGGCCACATGCCTGCGCGCTAGCAAATGTATACTGTTTTTCACATACATTCGGTCCGTGTGCCTGCTTGCGAGCACAATGTATGCTGTTTTCCGCATACATTCGGGCCATATGCCTGCGCGCTAGCAAATGTATGCTATTTTCCGCATACATTTGAGCCACGCACCTTCGCGCGCAAAAGCCCGCCGCCACTGTTGAAGTGGCAGGCGGGCTTTTGCGCTTGCAGGGCCGGTCCGGCAAGCTTATCCTTCACGGCTCCGGCTTTATTCCTTGATCAAGGCCAGGAATTCGGCCCTTGCCGCAGCGTCCTCACGGAAGGTGCCGCGGGTGGCCATCGTAACCGTCTTGCTGCCCGGCTTCTTCACACCCCGGGCACACATGCACAGATGCTCCCCTTCGACTACAACCATGACACCGTGCGGATTCAGCACCTCGGTCATGATGTCGGCGATCTGGGCTGTGATGCGCTCCTGCACCTGTAACCGGCGGCTGACCGCTTCCACGAGCCGGGCCAGCTTGCTGAGTCCAGCAATGCGGCCGCTGGGCACATAACCGATATGCACCTTGCCGAAGAATGGAGCCATGTGATGCTCGCATTGGCTATAGTAGACAATATCCTTCACAATGACCAGCTCTTCATGAGACTCGTCGAAGGTGACGCCCAGCGCTTCACGCGGATCAACGGAATAACCGCCGAAGATCTCTTCATACATCCGGGTCACTCTGGCCGGTGTTTCCAGCAGGCCTTCACGGCTCGTATCCTCACCGATTAATTCCAGAATCTTCTCTACATGATACTCAATCTGCTCACGGTTTACAGAAACCTTCCCGTTCTTGTACTCCTTGATGCCCCCCATGAAAACTCCCCCCTTCCGCACCTGCAGCTGACTCTTATCTATTTCATACGATCATCATTATTACTTCTTGCGGGACTGTCCTTTGCCCGCAGCGGGACGCCCCGGCGGATTGCCGTTCTTCATCATCTGCTGGGCTCGCTGCATTTGCTTCCCGTTCAGGTTGTACCCCATTTGCTTGGCAACCTTCTGCAGCATTTCAGGATCATTCTGCATCGTTGTCATCTGTCTGCGCAGATAATATACGCCGATGAAGAATCCGCCGATCAGACCTACCACAAGCGTAATAATAGGCAATGCAATATTCATCTGTAATCCACCTTTGTACTCTATTGTCTGGCGATAACCCTGTTCAGGCACGCGAATCTATCATAGCATTTCAACAACTGGACAGCAATTGGCAAATCCCGCTGGCAGCCGGTTCATTTCCCGTCCGCTGCTCTCTGCTCGCGCAGCTTGCCTGCGGCCCGCTCCAGCATGTCGCGCACCGTAGCGTCCGCTTCGCTCTCCAGCGCCTGCTGGACTGCCGCAAGCGCTTCTTCGCCGCCGATGCGGCTGAGCGCCCAGGCAGCCGTCCCGCGCATCACCGGCCGCGTCTCCTTCAGCACAATCTCAGTCAGCTTCGGCACGGCCGATGCCTCCTTGAAGTTACCCAGCGCGATGACCGCATTGCGCTGGATCGGATTCTTGCCGCGCCAGGCGGCGGAGCTGCTGCCGAATTTCTCCTTGAACCCCCGGTTGCTGAGGTCCAGAATCGGCAGCAGCAGCGGCTTGACCACCTCCGGGTCAGGCTGGAGCTGCGGGCGGTGATTCCAGTTCTTGCCACGGTTCTGCGGACAGACAATCTGGCAGGTATCGCAGCCGTAGAGCCGGTTCCCGATCTTGGTCATATAGTTCTCGCTCAGGAAGCCCTTGGTCTGGGTCAGGAAGGAGATGCAGGCCTGGGCATTGAGCTGTCCCGGTCCGACCAGCGCGCCGGTAGGGCAGGCATCGATGCATTTCGTGCAGTCACCGCAGCCCTCCTGCACCGGCTGGTCCGGAGGGAGCGGGAGATTCGTCACCATCTCCCCCAGATAGATCCATGATCCCCACTTGGGAGAGATAATCGCACAGTTCTTGGCACTGAAGCCGATCCCTGCCCGCTCCGCTACTGCCCGGTCTACCAGCGCTCCCGTATCCACCATGCTCTCCAGCACAGCATCCGGGACACGCTCACGGATGAAGCTCTCCAGCTTCGCCAGCGCTTCACGAAGGACATGATGGTAATCCTGGCCCCAGGAGGCGCGGGCCAGAATGCCTCTGCGTGCACCCGGCTCGGATTTGGGCGGATTCTCCATCTTGGAGGGATAGGCCACGGCAATCGCAATGATGGAGAGCGGCTGCTCCCCGGACTGGAGGGCGGGAATCGTCCGCTTGTCCAGGTCAGGCTCCTCGAAGCCGGATTCGTACCCCTTGTCCCGATGCTCCTGAAGAATGTTCTTCAAATATAAAAACGGCTCCGCAGTGGTGAACCCGATATCATCGATACCGAGCGCAGCTGCAGCCGCCTTAATCTCAGCCTTAAGTTCCTCCCATTTGGAAGGAGGCGGAGCGTAGCCTTTCTGGATGTTGAGATGCATATCCGCCTCTCCTTTATAGATTGAATAAGGTTGCTCTACAGGGCCTTCATCTTAGAGAGAGGCCACCAGATCAGGGAGACCTTACCCACAATACTCTCCCCTGCGACAGCGCCGAAATAACGGCTGTCCTTGCTGGCTCCGGCATGCCGGTTGTCCCCCATGACGAAGTAGGTCCCCGCTTGCACGGTCAGACTGCTGAAATCGGGATCTTCTATAGATGTATCGATATATGGCTCATCCAGCAGCTTGCCGTTGAGATAGAGCTGCTGGTTCCGTACTTCAATAATGTCGCCGGGAATGCCGATCACCCGCTTGACCAGATATTCCTTGCGGCTGGGTCCCGTACTGGGATCATGAAGGACGACAACCTCCCCGCGGCCCGGATTCCCGAAGCTGAGGGCGATTTTATTAATAATCAGCTTCTCCCCCTGATAGAGGGTAGGCTCCATGGATTGGCCGATTACAGTTGACACGTTGAACACATAGATATTAAGCAGCGACATCACAGCGAACACAATCCCCGCCGTAATGATCCACTCCCGCATATCCTTGATCCATGTTCTTCGGGACTTCTGTCTGGACTTGTTATGCGTCACTGATCTGTATCTTTGTCTGCGGCTCCGCATGAAATCTTCTTCAAGCTCCCGGTTCATAGGCCACCTACTTGCTTCGATTGGGTTATCCGTTCCTTAACAATAGAAAAGCATATCTCCCGCCCATTTGCAATGGACATAGGGAAGATATGCTTTAGTATAATGAAACAGACTATGCAGGAATACCCATATTCAAAGTATCCGCCCTGCAACAGTTCTCTACTCTGACCTTTGATTCCGCTTACAGCAGCGGTTCAACAACAGTTACCCGACAATGCTCAGCTTGCGCACGGATTTGAAAATGTGGTTCTCGTCATAACCCATGGCTTCATATAGAGGCATTGCAAAAGAATTGTGTTCATCGACGGCAACATAAATGCCGCTGACCTTCCGCGCCTGAAATCTGCTCTCCATAGCCGTTACAAGACTCTTACCGACTCCTCTGCGGCGGTAATCCGGATGGACGGCAATGCGGAAATAACAGCCGTGATTCTTCTCAATCGTACCAATCAGCGCACCGATGATTTCTCCTTCATCCTCAGCAACTACAATGAGATCAGAATCCCATGACAATTGCCTGGAGAAAGGCTCGATCGTGCTCTCGAAACATTCTTCCGATAATGCGGTCTGCAGCAATTCAGTCACTGGAGTTACATCGCTTAATTGAAAGGAACGAACGTGCATACTTTCAAGTCTCCCTTTTCTATGGCTTATGATTTTACAAAAAGAAGGAGTTTCCATAACAGCATAAAGTGGAAAAAAGCATCAAAAACCGAGGAATACCTGCTTTTGTCTCTATTAAAGCACACTTTTCTCGCGTTATCATCATTTTTCTTTTGAAAGCGCTTGATATGAAGCGTTTACATTCAATATAGTTTCATATTTAACATCTATTAGGAGATTACAGTAGTCAAAACGTCCCGGTTACGAAGCCTCACTAGTTTAACACAGCCTTAACACTTTCAGTGAGCTGCGGGCGGGAAAATACTTTTTAAACATTTTTGTTTATTTAATGTTGCATTATTGTTCCAGATGCGTTTTAATAATAGTATCTCAACGGATATATACCCAAACCAACATATAATCAGGAGGGATTTTTCCATGGCTTTTCAATTACCGGCACTTCCGTATCCGAACAACGCACTTGAACCACACATCGACGCATTGACGATGGAGATTCATCATGACAGGCACCATAACACTTATGTGACGAACCTGAACGCCGCACTGGAAAAGGCACCCGAACTGCAAAACAAAAGCATCGATGAGCTTCTGACCGACCTGAACGCTGTACCGGAAGCGATCCGCACAGCGGTCCGCAACAACGGCGGTGGACATGCCAACCACACCCTGTTCTGGGAAGTGATTGGACCGAATGGCGGCGGCGCACCAGCCGGCGCACTGGCTGCTGCCATTGACAGCGAGCTGGGCGGCTTCGATAAATTCAAGGAAGACTTCGCGGCTGCAGCTACTACACGCTTCGGCAGCGGCTGGGCTTGGCTCGTGGTGAAGGACGGCAAGCTTGCCGTAACCAGCACACCGAACCAGGACAACCCGATCAGCGAAGGCGCAACTCCAATCCTCGGCCTCGATGTATGGGAGCATGCCTACTACCTGAACTACCAGAACAAACGTCCTGACTACATCAAGGCGTTCTGGAACGTAGTGAACTGGGAAGAAGTCGGCAAGCGTTACGAAAGCGCGAAATAAGCATCTGCCTTCAGCATGATGCTCTAAGCAAACAGGTTCACCTCTGCCGTAATGGCGGGGGTGAACCTGTTTTTATTTAAAATATAAGAATTTATATGTTCCACACGATAACTTATCCTTCTATTTCTCGCTGAAACGGTACCGTCCTTTAAAAGGACGGCAATGCCGTTTCCACTTGCCACGCTAAGCCAGGCTGAATTCACTGCCTGAACTTGGCGTTCAGAGCGTCGTACTCACGCCGGGTGACCGGAATTACCGTTCCATGGCGGGGGCTGGCCGGCAGCTCATAATCAGTGGATACCGTCCACTTACCCGAATCAAGATCTTCCGTCTCCAGCGGGATGTACCCTCTCCCTCCGAATTCATCCACAAACAGATACCACTTCTTCTCTGTATTGGATTTGAACAGGGTTGGCCCTTCAATGCCCTTTAGTCCGCCGACACTCCCGCTTAGCAGCTTCACCTCAGGCGCAAATATTGAATCCAGGGACTCCTGGAACACCATTTTGCCAAAAGGCGATTCCGGGCCTTGCTCGCGCTCATCCTTGGTGAATCGGTAAATCTTCCCGTTATATGCCGCCATAGTGGTATCAATGATCGAATACCCGTAGTCCATATAGACCTGCGGCTCTGTGAACGCGCGGAAATCGCGTGTCTTGCTGTACAGGATTGTCTGGTAGGCGTCCCCGGTGTGAGTAGAATCGGTGTACATCCGCGAGGCCCAGAATACGATATATTCTCCGCTCTCCTGGTCATAGATCACCTCAGGTGCCCAGGTATTCCCCGCTTCCTCAGGTGAGACCTTGGCTTCCCAAGGCTCCGACCAGTCCACGAGATTATCCGATTCCCACACGATAATCGCCCGGCTGCCCTGTGTCTGGGCTGCGCCCCAATCCCAGTTGCCGTTGATCTTCAGATCGGTGGCGATCAGATAGAACTGTCCACCTTCAGGTGAACGGATGATGAAGGGATCTCTGACCCCCTTGTTGCCTAAGCTGGACCTAAGCACGGGCTTCCCGCTATTCAGCTCCTTCCAATGCAGCGGGTCATTGCCTTCGCTGAGGGCGAAGTATACCTGCTCGCCGTCCCCGGTCCCTTCGCCTGTGAAATAGGTGAACAGATAGCCCGCATAGTCCGCCGCCGCCGGAATGTCCTGTGCAGCTTGATTTCCGGTAACCTGAGTTCCGGCAACCTCACCCGGCTGGCCTGCCTGCTCCTCTAGCTCCGGCCCGCCTGCCACCAGGGTCACCACCGACTTGGCCGGGATAACGGCCTGGAATACCTGCTCCCCATCTGCTGTCCCATCAGCAGCTACATCAACGGCCAGATCCTCACTGCGGGCCAGATCCAGCTGCATATTGGTTACATAGGAACGCAAGGCAGATGCCTTCAGTCCCAGTCCGCTCAAGGTGAGCTGCACCCGCTTCTCCTCCAGGCTGTCATTCACCAGCACCGCCGTCATGCTCTGCTCCTCCTCGTGTACATAAGCAGAGCCGAGCAGCTCGCTTCCGGCGTCCTGGCTCAGACCGGAGAGCGCAATCCGCACCGCTCCGGGGCGGATGAACTTGCTGTAATTGCCTAGCGACCACAGGATCTTCGAGGTCAGGATGTTCTGCCCGTCTCCAGGCTGATTGTAGTCGGTGTACAGCAAGCCGTCCTTGTAATCTACCTTGGACACTGCGGTCCACCACTGCCATGCGGCTGCATCCGCCTCGGTCAGATCGAAGTGAATGGTGCGCGCCACCTGCAGCGCGGGCTCCATCCCCAGATCCCGTCCAGGGCCATAGTCGCCCATAATGCAGTATTCGGTGACCCAATATTTGGCCTGCGGATCATATTGCTTCAGATTGCGCTCCAGCAGCCTTCTTAGCTTCACCAGCCGGTCGTCGCCAGAATGACTGTAGTCGGACCAGTAGGAATGCGAGGCGATCTTGTTGCCTACCGCTTCCTTCAGCACAGGGTCACCCAGCAGGTCCTTAATGTATTCCCGGTATTTTCCCAGCCCCAGGCTGTTAGCCCCGCTGGAGTAGACGCCGCTGCCCGTGAATTCCCGGTAGTGTTCATCATCCAGCAGAGAGGTAATCTCCACCCCGTCCGGGGCACTGATCTGCGCTTCCAGCCCGCTGGCACGGAGCTGGGCATGCAGCTCCAGAATCACCCGCTTCAGATCGTCATTGTTGTACCGGCTGGCTTCCTGCTGCGCATGATTCCAGTCCCAGGTCGGCTCGTTAACGGGGCTGATATAATCGAACTCCAGCCCTTCCTGCTTGAAATGCTCCAGCACCTCAATCAGGAAGGAGGCGAAGGCCGCTTCATAGCCTTCCTTCAAATTACTGGACCCTACCTCCGGATCAGGCTGGGCATGGCCGTTGCCGGTCATCCAGACCGGCGGGCTGTTGACGAAGGCAATCAGGGATTCGACTCCGCGCTCCTTAGCCGCCCGCAGGAACCACTGCTGGCCGTCCTGCCTGCTCCAGTCGTACGGCGCTTCCTCCGTTATTTTGAAGGCTTCCGTTCTACGCCACGGATCTGGAATGATTGCCTGATCGGTCTCCGCCGAGCCTGCGCCTATATTGAAGCGCCAGGCCGACAGCCCGATCCCTCTGCTGCGTGAGAACAGCAAATCTGCCACCTTGTTCTTATTCTCTTCGGTCCACTCCTTCCCCAGGGGGTCCATGGACCAGGCGTCGGACGCGCCAAAGTTATCGATAGTCTGATAGCGGACATTGCCGTCTATCGTCACTGCCGCATCCGGCGGTTTCTGGTGCTGCACAGGGATTTCCTCCTCTTTCCTATTACTGAACAGAATCATAACAACACACGCTAGAACAACGCCGGTAACCGCCATAGCTGCCAGCCGCTTCATGCTCCTATCCTCCTCCTAACCGACCAGACCGGACCGCTCCACACTCTCTACGAAATGCCGCTGAACGAATACATAGAGAATAATTAGCGGCAGAATCGCCATCAGCACACTGGTATTCATCATCATGGACATGAAGAACGGGTCCTGAACGAGCGAATTCGCCGCCTGGCCGCCGCCTGTCATGTAGGTAGCAATGCCGTAGCCGGCCGATGACATCATCGATGACATGACCTTCGGTTCATTCAGATACATGTTGGTGAAGAATGAGTCATTCCACTGCCACACGAAGGAGAACAGCATCACCGTTACCATAGACGGAATGGCATTGGGCAGAATCACCCGGGCGAAGGTCGTGAAATAGCCCGCTCCGTCCACATAGGCCGCTTCCTCAATCTCCCGTGGAATGCCCTTGAAGAACTGGCGGAAAATATAGACATACAGCCCTGTCTTAACGCCCATCCCGAGCATTGAAGAAATAATAAACGGCCAATACGTGTTAATGAGATTCGCCGGCTTCCCCGTGAACAGCTCAATCAGGCCGAACAGGTCAAAGTTCTTGAAGTGCAGGTACAGCGGGATCATGATTGTCTGGGAGGGGACAAGAATCGTAAAGATCACTGCCGCGAACAGCAGCCCGCTCCCCTTAAACTTAATCCGGGCAAAGCCGTAACCGGCCAGCACACAGATGATCGTCTGAAGCACCATGACCGCTGAGGACAACAGCATGGTATTCCGCAGTACTGCCGGATAGTTCATCGCCTTGAATACGAGCCTGAAGTTCTCCAGGGTGAACGCCTGCGGTACCCAGATCACGGTGGAATCATACAAATCGTCCATACTTTTGAACGCAATCGACAGCTTCAGCAGGATTGGGTACAGAATGACGAACGATATGCCGAAGACCAGCACAAAACGGGCGATCACCCACAACCATTTTTTTGAAAATTCCACCCAATAGGCGGCCGAAGCCAGCCGGTGCAGCTGCTCTTTCTTAGAGCGGTGCGGCATTGCTGCGGTCTCTGTCTTCATGAATGCTCCTCCTTCCAAGCCGCTAGTCTTGATAAAAGACTTTACGTGAGATCAGCGCCGTCGTTACCCACAACAGCAGCGCGATGATAGCAAAATACATCCAGGACATGGCTGCGCTCAGCCCGAAATTGAAGCTCTTGAACGCTGTATCCACCACCATCCGGCTGGTCTGGTCGCTGATGAAGCTGTCGATGATGGTATAGACCAGATTCGTCAGGATCAGCGGGCCGATCATCGGAAACGTAATTTTCCAGAAGGCCTCGTAGCCTGTGGAGCCTTCAATCTTCGCCGCCTCATACAGGGAAGGGGAGATCGATTGCAGCCCCGCCAAAAAGATCAGAATCTGCACGCCCGATTGGCTGACAATCTCATAGATCCGGCTCACCGCTCCAGTCAGATACTGCACCACGGTGGGGCTCAGACCGGATTCGATCAGCAGCGTGGTCAGCTCCAGATTCTTGATCACCGACAGGCCTCCGCCCGTGGAATCACTGGCGCTGCGCACAACGGACTGCATCAGATCCCCGTTCTCAATGCTGGCAATAATGCCCGAGGCCAGAATGACCGGCAGGAAGAAGATGGCCCGGGCCAGCACCCTGCCATGGAACTTCTGATTGAGCAGCACGGCGAAAAACAGGCTGAAAATCAGAATAAGCGGGGTGTTCAGCACGATATTCATCACGGATTCCGTTAATGTCCGGACATAGGATTCATGGGAGAACAGCGCCTCCCGGAAGTTCGCGAGTCCGATATACTTCAGCGTGAAGCCCTCATCATTGACCTGCAGGTTACTGAGGCTGAACCGCAGGGAAGACAGCAGCGGCGTCAGGAACAGGAAGCAGAAGCCCGCGAACCAGGGAAGAATAAAGTACAGGCCGTAATATCTGTTTTTTTGCTCCAGGGACAGCTTCTTAAGCTTCATTATGGCTGCTCACCTCCTACCCGGTAATTCCGTCCGTCTATGGTTACTCCGCCCACAGTCACCGGTGCACGGTTATAATTCACTATAATTGCGGTACCCGCTTCATAGGTCGTCTGATAGACACCGGCCGCAAGCTTCTTATGCTCCTTGATCGTCTGGGACTGGACACTCTTCAGTACACGGCTCAAGGCCTGATACTGCCCGGCTGCCTGGTCAATCCAGCTGCGGTAATCGGCTGAATACAGCCGGTCGAAGCCTGTCATCTTGATATTAGAGGGATCTGCATAGAACCAGGTATAATAAGGTGCGCTCCCGGTCTCCAGCGCCTTCAGCAGGCTGAGTGATGCATCCTGATCGTCAGCCATATTCCAGGCGGTTCCGGCATATTGCAGATAGCCGTGGTACACCATCTGGAAGAAGGGGATGCTCTCATCCGTAATATTGAACCCGCTGCTCTGCATGGGCGCAGCCACTATATGACGGGCGAAGGGCGCCGCGTACGCATTGCCGCCTTCCACCATCAAGCGGGGCACCGAGCTGCTCATGCGCTCCAGCTGCTCCTTGACGATTCCCTCGGCCCGCTGGCGGTCCACCAGATCCTCCGCATTGAAATCGGAATTCAACCCGCTGCCGAGATCCCGCAGGGACAAGCCGTCCACTCCAAGCGCTGCATAATCCCCGAGGAAGCCGTCTACCACACCCGGCAGTACCCGGGGGCTGACGACATAACCGGAGGGCTGCTTCACATCCAGCTTCAGCATGGAGAAGTCGAAGGGATACGTATGCGCCAGCTTGCCCGTAATCAGCCGGGAGGCCTGTGATTTACGTAAGCCCTTGGCTTCCGGGAAGGTCTGCAGGAACGAAGCATCGGGATACAGTGTAATTCCCTTATCCTGTGCGTAAGACTGCAGCTCCTGAAGCCCTTTTGCCCCGCCAAGCTTGCTGTCCACCGATACGCCCTTCGGGTAATTATGGTTGATGCCGCCGTTGAACCATCCGGTATACCGCAGTTGAATGTCCCCGATCCCCTTCTCCTGCATCTGCTCCAGAATGACCTCGGCCTCCTTGAAGGAAGTAAGCGGCTCATAAGCGCTGTAAGGAATGCCCAGGAAGAATTTCTTCTTCGGAATGCCGCCGATCAATTCCAGGTAGAAGGGAACGTCCTCTGCCCCTTCCAGCCTTGCCATCCCGGTATGTTCGATTAAGTACTCCCGGTATTTCGCAGCCATGCCTGAATAGCTGGCTTCCTCCTGATCAAGGAAGCTGTACGCTACAGTGATATCTCCGGGGAAGATACCTGCCTGAAATTGCTTCACCGTACTGGAGCGCCAGCCGTTGGTCAGCGTCACTTCCTCCAGACTGCCCAGCGTATAGCTGGAGAAGACATAGTTATACTGATTCAGCCGCCCGCTGACGTCTGCCTCCACGGCTGCAACCGCATCTCCGCTCTCGATCACCGCCAGGAAGCCGCGGTCCTGAACCTTCATACCAAATACAGGCAGCCGTGCGGTCTCCTCCTTTTGCACTTGCCCCAGCTGGGTCAGCGCAGCATCCGGCCCGTACATCGCGGTACGGTAAGGGGTTGCATAGAGCTTGTTATTATTGAAGTGTATCAGCGACCCGGAGCCGTCAGGCACCAGGCTGTAGCCTTCATCCTTCGTCCCGCTCGCCCCAAAAAACGGAAGCAGCGACAAACTCTGAATATGCATATTATCCGGATAACGGACCTTATCGCCCGGGATGCTTACCCGCAGCAGCTTCCCGTCCAGCCGGTATTCCAGGGGAAGCGTCACCAGAGCGGCTCCGTCCTCCTCTTCACCGTAGGCCGCCTTATCGATGGCGATTTGCGCCTCATCATAGCCGATCTGCCCGAACAGGGAGGTTACCTTCTTCAGCCCCACTCCCTTGAAGGAGGTATCCCTTCTTTCATACCGCTTGTTCGGCTCATCGTACCTGAACCGCTTCTCAATCTCCTTCTTGTCACTGTCCTTCTCAAGGCGCCCGATGATCAGGGTACGGAAGCGTTCTTCACTGATGTATTTGGGAATGCCGTCGATATTGCTCTTGACCTCCCCCAGCGTATACACGATATTCAGGCTGTCGCCCGATTCCTCGATGGTGAACTGGCTGCTCTGCACACTGTGGGTGTAGTTGTCGTAGTTCATCAGATTGCCCTTGCTGTCATAATAGGTCAGCTCCACCTGCACATTCAGCTTGGATTTGTTATATCCGGTGGCGACAGCATCCTGTTCGCGGTCCTGCGGGTTAGAATACCAGAGCGCTCCGCTCTTCTTATCCTTAACGGCGATCTCCGTGGTCATCTGATTCAGATACAGGGTCAGATATTCGTTGTCCAGTGCCTCCTTCATGTCTGCGGATAGCTCCGGCGATTTCGGGGTCGGGGTGTCCTGCACGCTCTGCGCTGAGGATTGTATCGCTGCTTCGGATGGTTTCGCTGCTTCAGACTGTACCGCCGATTCAGCTTCAGGTGCGGATTCGGCCAAGTCCGCGTACGGCAGGACAGCTGCGCCGCTGAGCATAAGCACAATTGCAATGATGGTTAGCTTCTTCTTCAAAGCCTGGCTCCTCCTTTCTTATCCGCGAAGTGAAAGCTCCTGGTAGACGGTGTAGACAAAACTGACAATTTGCTGGATCAGATTGAAGAACAGCAGGCCCAGGAAGATGATAATGCCTACCACAGCCAGCGTCAGCAGCATGGTTGTAATCGTTTTGAGCACCGTGTACTGATGAACCGTCATGGTCCCGATGAACAGGAGCCACACGAACCACAGCGTAGCCAGAGCATCCAGCAAATGATAGAAGGAAGCCTCCCGCAGCGTAATCACGTTGCTGAGCAGGATATTAGGAATGTTGATCAGAATCAGCGGAAGCAGGGCGTAGCCTGTCGTAATGACGATCTCCGCGAACTTCCCTTCCCCGTCCATCAGCGTCGTCAGCGACCAGTTCGCCAGGCACCAGAGCAGGAACGGGAAAATAATATACTTGAGCTCATTGATGCTGTTCAGTTCAAGCGGGTGATTATAATTGACCACATAGCCCACATATTGGCGCTTCACGATCATGGTCAGGGTAAGGAATATAAGAATGCCCAGTGCCATTCGCAGCTTACCCTTATTCTCGTATTTCAGATCCCAGAATCCGTCGAAGGGGTGCAGAGCTACATGCAGTGAATATTTAATGTCCTTAAGAAATAGCATCCTGGACCCTCCCTCCCTTTCTCGGCCGCTTCACCAGGCGGGCAATCACGTAGCCGCCCAGCAGCACGGCTATCATTCCCGTCATATAGATGCTGAAGTGATCGCGCATATACTCCCTGCGGTATTTCCCCAGTGCCTTAGAGTAATATTCGCGGTCATTGCCCAGCTTCAGATAGGTCATAGCCTCCTTGTATTCGCCTTGGCGGAGCAGAGATTTGCCGATGCCAACATACGCCATCTCATAGTTGGCATCCAGCTTCAGCACCTCCCGCCACAGCTTCGCGGCTTCATCATGCTTGCCGGAGCTGTACAGGGTGTTGGCTTCATTCACCATGCTGCCGAACCGGGTCACCGTGAACTCGGTAATTCTCCCCAGATCACGGTCCAGCACATAAATCGCATTCTCATAGCTCTCCACCGCCGCCGGGTTCTTGAATGTGCCGAGCTGGCTGCCCAATTGGCCGATTACATATAGCAGCTTGCCGTCCTCATTGTAGGTGAAGATCCGCCCGCGCGTGGCGTCCAGTGCCCGGTAGACCCCGTTTCCCGTCACATCAATGTCAATGAAGGCGGAGCGGTCCTTACTCAGATCTCCGATCGGTGGAATCTCCCCGCCAACCCGCAGGACATCGATGCCGGAGGGATTCAATCTTTTTACCGGAGAGAAGGTCTTCTTATCCACCGTAGTGGTATAGATGAAGCCATCCTCATCGACATCGACATTATTGAATTCCAGCGGAATGAACTGCACCATCTTCTCGCGCTGCTCCTTGGTCGATACCGACTTCCAGAACAGATCCACAGGATCAAACTGCACCTTGTTCGTGCCCATGAAGCCTGTGAACTGCCCGTCGCTGTCGAACTCGATCAGCCCTTCGTAGACCCCTCTGCCGACCACATAAATGCGGCCTGCCTTGTCAACAATCACTTTCCGCGGAAAATACTCAAAACCCGCTCCTATCACATCCGCCTTCGGCGCCCCGATCTCCCGCACGAAGGTCCCTGTGCCGTCCAGCTCGACCAGCCGTCTGTTCTCCGTATCCGCCACGTAGATCCGGCCGGCGTCCGTAACGAAGAGACCTTCCGGGTTATTGAAGCTGTCCTTCTTCTCCCCGTTCTGGAAGCCTTCAATGACACGGAGTGTGTTCCACTCTTTATCCAGCACCACAATCCGCCCGTTCCCGGAATCGAGCACGTAGAGCAGCCCCTCCGCCGAGACGAACAGGTCCCCCGGAGCATTCCAGGCTCCCGTCCCTGCCTCTAGCCCGCTGATGGCCCTCGAAGGAAGATAAGCAATCGGCGACTGAACCGCATCTCCCCAGTAGGAGTAGGTATATCCTTCATACGGCGCAGCCCCGGCCGGCCTTGGACACAGGCTCACAAGCAGCAGCACGGATACAAGCACCAGTATCAATGACTTTATTCTCAACCCTAACGCCTCCATCGCTTCAGTCCTTCATGCCGGACGAAGCCATCGTCTGAATCACATTGCTCTGTGACAGAATGAACGTCACAATCGGCACGGTCATCATAATCACCGCTACCGCGGCTCCGACTCCTGCACGGGCGATCCCGCCCTGAATAATCTGGCCCATCGCGTAATGCAGCGTCTTGAGCTGCTCGCTGTAGATGAAGCTGCCCCCGTCCGTGCCCCATAGCATCTGCATCATCAGAATGAGCAGCGTCAGCCAGGCCGGCTTCACCAGCGGCATGACAACCTGCCAGAAGATGCGGTATTCACTTGCCCCGTCTATCTTCGCCGCCTCCAGCAGCGCATCCGGGATCTGCTCCATAAACTGCTTCATGAGATAGAGTCCCAGCGGATAGGCAAAGGCAGGAACGATAACCGCCTGGTAGGAGTCCATCCAGCCCAGAGCGGACATAATCATATAGTTCGGTATCGCGGTGACATGCGGCGAGAACATCAGCGACAGGACAACCACGGTGAACAGCACTTTGGAGCCGCGGAATTTATGCTTCGCCAGCGGGTAAGCCGCCGCCGAGGCCAGCAGAATATGCCCGGCTGTACCGGCAGCGGTAATGAATACCGTGTTGAATATATATCTGGAGAACGGCACCCAGGAATTCTTCATCACCTGAAACAGATTGGCGAAGTTCTCAAGCGTGGCATTGCGTACAAACAGCGTAGGCGGGAAAATAAACAGCTCATCCAGCGGCTTGAATGCATTGTTAATGACATAAATTAACGGAACCGCCATGAATGATCCGAATCCGGCCAGGGCCAGGAACAGCAGAGCGTCGACCTGCCAGGAACGGTTTACTTTTTTGTTCAGACGTATCGCCAGCTTCATCCCGCTTATTCACCCACCCTCTTCAGCAGCTTTTGAACAATCAGATTGCTGCCCAGCATCATCACGAACAGCACGGTGGCAATCGCCGAGGCATAGCCCATCTCGAAGCGGATCGTACCGTAGTCCACCAGATGGGTTACAATCGTATGCGCCCCGTACTGCACACTCGGGAAGCCTGCCAGCGCCATAGCCACATCGGCAACTGCCAGCGACGCAGTGATCTGAATAACCGCGCCGAACATCAGCTGCGGGCGCATGGAAGGGAGCGTAATGAACCACAGCTCCTGCCAGCGGTTTTTGACACCGTCCACAGCCCCTGCTTCATACAGCGTCTTGTCAACGGTCTGCAGTCCGGCGATGAAGGCCAGGAAGCTGGTCCCGAGGCTTAGCCAGAGCTGTACCAGCATGATGATCCCCAGCATATACTTGGGGTCCTGCAGCCATTGGATCGGCTCATAAATTACGCCAAGCTGCATGAGAAGTCCGTTGATGATCCCGTAGGAGTCACTGGAGAAGATGATCTGCCAGATGAAGAATACATTCCCCGAGATCGACGGCGCAAAAAAGATCAGGGTCATAAACGCCCGCAGCTTGGGATTCAGCTCATTGATCAACCAGGCAAACAGAAAACAGGCGATATAGCTGACCGGTCCGGTAACGACCGAGAAAATCAGTGTATTCTTGACCCCGATCAGGAACACATCATCGTTCCAGAGCAGCTTGGAATAATTCTCCCAGCCGATCCAGCGCGGCATCTCCAGCATATTGAAGTGCGTGAAGCTGAAGATGATCGAAATCGCCACCGGCAGTACGGTAAACAACAGAAACAGCACCATATATGGAGCCAGCAGGACGTACAGGTGCTTATCCCGCCGCACATCCTTGCCGAACAAAGCCCAGTAATTACGCAGCCCGGAAGGGGACAGCCGGGGCTGAATCAAGGGTTCGGCCGTATTTTTCACTTTCTGCACAAGAGTCCCTCCCTATTCCCTTCGTTTCAAATCGAACTCTGCTCTCTTCTGATCAATCTCATAGTCGATCTCCTGCACATAATCGTACAGGGCATCAGCGGTGTTCGTTCCATTGTTGATGACCTCGCGCAGGGCATTGTCCAGATGGCGGCCTGTGAAGTAACCGCCAGGCACCTCAGGTACACCCTGCACCCATTGCCACTGCTCCTCCAGATGGCGGTAATCGCTAGTCGGCCACGGCAGCTCCTTAAGCGCTTCAACGTTGGCGGTCGGATACCGCGCAGCCGCGCCCATGAGGCCCTCCATCTCCCGGCCGAAGCGGACCTGCGAATCCTTGTCGACCCACCACTTCATGAATTCCCAGGCGGCATCCTTGTTCCCCGCCTGCCTCAGCATCAGGGCGGCAGTGCCCCCGCTGGCAACGTCCCTGCGGATACTTCCGTCCGGCTGCTTCGTCCCCGGAACCGGAATGAATTCCCATAGCCCCTTAATCTCCGGCGCAGATACGCTCAGATAGTTATAGAAGGTATAATCCTGAATGCCGACCGGCATCTCGCCGGTGCGGAACCGCATCGGGAAGTCGAAGATCAGCGGCAGCTTGTAGCTGGTATAGAAATTGGTCCAGTTCTTGAAGGCAGCCAGCCCGGTCTCTGTATCGAGTCCGCTCTTCGCTCCGTTATTCAGATAAAATGATCCGCCCATCTGATAGAGCAGCATGGCATAGGCGCGGTTGACCTCCAGCACCGGCACGCCTGTGGTCTGCGCGAGCGGCAGCGCCATATCCATCCGGTGCTTCTGCAGCACGGGAATCATCGCGTATACCTCATCCCAGGTCTGCGGCGGCGCAAGGTTCAGCTCCTGCAGAATATCCTTCCGGTAGAACAGCATGTTGAAGATCTGCTGCTCCGGCAGGGCAAAGACCTGATTCTCGAACCGGTACGGCACGAGCGCGCTGTCTCTGAACTGCTTCACCACATCCTCATAGCCGGGATACTTCGACAGATCCTCCGCCGCTTTGCGCATCCCGAAGTTCACTGGCATATCATTGCCGACCTGCATCGCCACATCCGGGCCTTCCCCGGCCAGCGAGGCGCGCAGCAGCACATTCGGACTCACCAGCTTCAGATTGACACCGATGCCGGTAAGCGGGGTAAATGTATCATCGATCATTGCCTTCAGCACCTGCGCCTGGTCGCGGCCGGTTCCGATCCATACATCAATGGTCTCGCCGTTCTCCGTGGTATTGCCAATTGTGTTGTAATCCTCGAAGAACGAATGGGTGAAGGACGACACCTCATGCACAAGCTTCCTGAATCCGGAAGCATTCGCCTTCGGCAGCTTCACATCCGGCGAAGACAGCAGCAGATAATCAATCTCCAGCGGCTGCTCCCGTACCTCCAGAATCCAGGAGCCTACGCTGCCGACATTGATTTTGAACTGCGACAGCCGCTTCTGCACCGTTTCCGGCTTGTCGGCCATGTCCGCCAGCTGATAGGCAGTTTTATTCAAGGTTGCGGTTTTATCACTCTTTTCCCCTGTAAGCCGGACCAGCTCTTCCGATACGCCATATAGAATCTGGCTCTGCTCACGGAAGACCGCCGTCATATCCGGGATTTGCTCCTCCAGCCTGTAATCGCGGTACGGATCTGGCACATTCCCTGTAATCATCAGGATTTTCCGGTACATCGCATTAATGTCCAGCACACTGGCCTCCACCTGGCGCAAGAGCGGTGCAATTGCCCCGAGGCTGACCTCCAGCTGTAATTCGTGTTTTCCTTTGCTTAAATAGAACAAATACGGCTCATCATCGTTCCCCAGCCGGTTCATCTGCCAATCCGAATCGTAGTAGAACGGAATCTGCAGCATTTCCCGGAACGGAATCTCTCCGTCAATCCGCATAGAGCGTGTGGAATAGATCCCTCTTAGCAGCTCCTGCCGGCCTTTGATGGTGATGTTGTACAGACCGTCCTCCGGCGCTTCCACCTCCCAGGCGATCCATTGTCCCGGTACCCGCCAGTTGTTGCCGCCAATCGTGTTCATTCTGATCTTGGACACATCGTACGGCTCTGTTGAAGGGCTTGAGCGGTCTGTGATCGGATACAAGGTCGGGGAGGATTTGTAGGCCGCCGCTTCCCCCTGCACCTTGACCGCGTGGCCGCTGGTAGCCTTATACCCCTTAGCTTCGTAGCTCTGCTTCACCTCTGCGTAGGCAGCGGGTGCATCGTAGCTGTGCAGCTTAATATAGTCGATGACCATCGGCTCTCTGCTGGACACCATCGTCAAGGTGTGCCGTCCGGCCGACAGATAGAATTGATACGGCTCCTCATAGTAGCCTTCCGTATCTCTCAGCAGCGTCTCCTGCCAGGCCGGGGCCTCAATCTGGCGCGGCCGGAGATCATTGTCCCGGTTATCCTGCTGGATCTCCGGGTTCTCATTGACCCAGATCCGCCCGAAGGACAGATTGCGGGCGCTGGTGAACGGCAGCTTTCCGTCGATCAGCAGCTCACGTTCAATCGCCGAGCTTTTGCCCTTCACCGGATAATACCGGACAGAGATGTGATACAGTCCGGACTTCGGCACATCCAGCTGCCACTCTACCGAACCGCTCTCCTCCGTTCTGACGTATCTTCCCGTCTCCCCGCCAAGCTCCGTCAGCACCTCCGGACTCATCCCCTCGGCCCCGGTATAATCAGCTCCCTTCAGCATAATTTCTTCGCGGGGCTGCTCCTCGCCCTCATATTGCTGCAGATAATGCTCATAGCTGCCCTCAGGCAGCTGCCGCACCTCCTGCCCGTTCCCCGTCACACCTTGCGCCTGGGCAGCAGGCAGCTCTGCGCTTGCCGCAGGCAGCGCCATCATGGAGATCAGCATGACGGTTACAAGTGTCCGGTTCATCATCCGCCGGGATAATGATATTCTCACTCGGGTTCCCTCCTCTAGCAGACTTGCATATTAAGAGTGATACAGGTGGTGCAGAATAGAAGGATAAATAATTGTGTGAAACATATAAATCCTTATAATTCAAGCGCACACGGCTACGCCGCCCTATAAGGGCGGCTGCCGATTTTGCAGACAAACACAGCAGGTATTGCGCAAGACAAGCAGGTATTACCCTTGTTATGAGCTGTCCAGCTACCTATTTCTTCTCTTTATCCTGCTCACCGCTCAGTACTTTCTTGGCTGCGGCCTGCGCCGTTCCAATGACTTGGGCCACCCCGGTGGACGGTGTAATCTCGCCCTTCAGGAATTTCTCAGTCACCTTATCCAGCTGATCCTTGACGCCAAGACCGCCGTAACGTCCGCCGAAGACCCGCTCCACCTTCCCTTCATCATTCATCGCATTGGCGATAGAGGCTTCATCCGGCAAAATATTCTCCATCGACAATCTGCGGTTCTCCTGCCAGCTGTCGAACGGCTGCAGATCCTCCCAGATCTTTACGATGGTATCCGCATCCTTAACCCCTTTGGGAATGGCATAGGCTGCTGTCTGGCCCAGCGGATCGTAGTACTTATCGGCCTGCGGGCCTTTTGGAATATAGACATATCCCCATTCATCCTTCATCTTGCCAAGAATACGCCCCTCGATTTCCCAGAGACCGCCCGGATACATAGCCACGGTGCCTTCTCCAAAATACTTAGCCGGGTCTTCCCAGTCATTGCCCTCGTTAGGCTTGAATACCTTATCCTGCGTGTACAGCTTATGAAGGAAGTTAAGCGCTTCCATAGATGCCGGTGAATCAAAGACCGCCTTCTGAGTAGCTTCATCGTAGATTTTGCCGCCGTTGCTGGCGATCAGCAGCTCCGAGATCACATAATGGGCTCCGGCCAGACCGTACTGGTCCATCTTCCCGTCCCCGTTCTTGTCAATCGTCAGCTTCTTCGCCGCATCAAGCATCTTATTCCAGTTCCAGTTATCCTCATCCATCAGCTGCTGCGGGTCCTTCAGGCCCGCTTCCTTGAAAATACGCTTGTTGTAGAACACGCCGCTGTCGTTCGGGCTATACCAGCTCTCCAGGCCATAGACCTTGTCGCCGCCGAAGCGCATGGAATCAATCACACTCTGATCGATGAGTGAATCCTTCAGATAATCATCCAGCGGTGTCAGGAAGCCGCCATGCATCAGGCCCCAGATGAAGCCGTCAGGCAGCCGGACAATCTCGGCAAACGGATCGCTCGCCATAACGGAAGAGGACAGCTTCTCGGCGGTGGACCAATACTCTGTATTCAGGTATTTAATCTTGACGTTGTATTTCTCTTCCACCGCTTTGATCCGTTCGCGGGCAAGCTCATCTGCCTCTGAATCCCCGACAGGAGTGGCATCCCACCAGTGGGATATGCGGATCTCCCGCCCGTTCAGATTAGCAACCGGCTCCTTCGGCGCTTCCGTTGCCGCTGCTGGCGTTTCACTGGCTGCCGGAGCCTGAGTCGCCTCCGCCGCCGGTGTTGTTGCCGGTGCAGACGCGTTATTCCCTCCGCTGCAACCGGTTACAAGTGTAACTACGGCTGTCAGCAGCATGAACCACGCCGAGCTTTTCTTCTTCAACTGTTTCACTGTTCGCCACGCTCCCCTAATTTCAGTGATGTTAAGCTAATCCAAGATTGAACTGATTCAAGATTAAACTGATCCAAGATTAAACTGATTCAAGCATGTCTGCGTCCGTCCCCCGCTCCCTTCCGATGTCATATTTATATAGTGGCGTATGCCAGCATATAAGCCCTTAAGACTACCCTTGAGATGATGAAAAGAAAACTTGGAAATAAATGAACCTGGATACGGGCGGTGCCGTATAAGCGAGAAAGATAAGGAGCATTGCATGGCCGAATCGTCCCTTTAAGGGCGGTGCTGCTCCAGAGGGAAGGATTAGGATTATTGTACGGCCCCTGCCGTCCCATTAAGAGCGATACTGCTTCAGAGGGAAGGATCAGGATTGTTGTACGGCCCATGCCGTCCCATTAAGAACGATACTGCTTCAGAGGGAAGGATCAGGATTGTTGTACGGCCCCTGCCGCCCCATTAAGAGCGATACTGCTTCAGAGGGAAGGATCAGGATTGTTGTACGGCCCCTAACGTCTCTCTGAGGCGGCACCTCTCTCGTGGGAAATATCAGGATGACTGGTGGGTTATGGCTGCGAATTCTTATACTTTTCAAATTATCAGTAAATTCGAAAAATCCCCTTGTCCCATATGTACAGCCAGAGTAACCGCTTACTCAAACTCTAAAAAATAATGAAATGGGTTTCATGAAATCCATTTCATTATAACTTCTGGTTATCCCCTGGTCAATCCTACTTTACACAAATTTCATGCTTCAATCCAAAAACTTTCCAGAATACAGGCCCCCTCGTGCTGACGCACTCCACATACGCCTGGAAAGTTCTTGACCGGCCCTGGATGAACATACTTGAATGCGTGCACAGCAGACTTGTCTGGTAAGCAGCTTCCGGCGGGTGATATTACTGGCTACTCTAAGATTATTCTGCGGAATTCTTCGGGCGTGCCGTGCTGTCCCGTACCACCAGCTTTGGCTGGAGCACCGTACGTTTCCTGGGATTTCCGCCGCTAATCAGCTCATGAAGCATCTCTACAGACAGTTCCCCCAGCTGGTTGGTGTTCTGCGACACGGTGGTCAGCTCCGGAATAACCGCTCTGGATAAGGGCGAATCGTCGAATCCGACGATCGACAGATCCTCCGGTATCTTCAGCCCATGCTGGGTAGCCGACTTCAACGCCCCGATGGCCGTAAAATCATTCACACACAGCACCGCTGTCGGCCGTTCCTCTTGCTCCAGCATCCGGTCCATCAGCGTCCGCCCGCCCTCGATCGAGAAGTCATGGAACATGACCCAATCCTTGCGCAGCGTAAGCCCCCGCTCCTTCAGCTTCATCCTCACGGACTTCAGCTTCACCTGGGTCGTGGAGGTCTCCTCCATTCCCCCAAGGAATCCGATTCTCCGGTGCCCCAGGTCCAGCAGATGCTGGGTAGCCAGCGCCGCCCCTTCTTCTTCATCGGTGTAAATGCGGTGCAGGCCGCTCCGGGGCAGATTGCCGTTGACCAGCACGATCGGCACATGCTTCGACAGCTCCACGACCTCCTGCGACAACGCTGGCGGGCACTGGTTCAGGTTAATTCTGCCGCCCAGGAAAATAATCCCGTCCACTCTTTTCTCCCGAAGGATGCTAAGGTACTCCGACTCGCGGCTATGCTCCCCCGCCGTATCGCAGAGGAAGAAGGTATAATGCTTCTCTCTGGCTACATTCTCGGCTCCCCAGAAGACCTCCGGGAAAAAGGGGTTGGTGATGTCAGGCAGAATCATGGCGATGGTGCCAGTCTCCTTCTTGAGCAGACTGCGGGCCAGCGCGTTCGGCTGAAACTGATGCTTCTCAATCACAGCCATGATGATCTCCCGGGTGCTCTCCTTGACCGGAGCTGTATTGTTGAGGACACGGGAGACTGTGGCTACGGACACCTGGGCCTCCTTGGCGATATCATATATGGTAATCGTCTTCATCCTTTACCTCCTTGGTCTCGCGTTCCTGGCTTATAGCAACTTACATCCGGGGCGGATGGGTGCGGGGGGTTGGGGTGGGGTGGGGATTGGGGTGGAGCGGGAGTTGTCGCAGGGGGGCAGGGCGAGTTAGAGTTGGCAGACGCGGGAGATGGGGCGGGTGCTTAGTGGCCCTTTATTCGTGCCAGCCGCCAACTGCTCCTCACTTCACTCAACCACCCACTTTTGGCCAATTCAGGGGCATTTCTGCTCCTCATTTCGTTCGACCCGCCCACTTTTGGCAATTCAGGGGTATTTGTGCTCCTCATTTTGCTCGACCCGCCCACTTTCGGCCAATTCAGGGGTACTTGTGCTCCTCATTTCGTGCGCCCCGCCCACTTTCGGTCAATTCAGGGGTATTTGTGCTCCTCATTTCGTTCGACCCGCCCACTTTCGGCCAATTCAGGGGTACTTGTGCTCCTCATTTTGCTCGGCCCGCCCACTTTCGGCACATTTAATGGGATTTATCCCTTTGATTTCACCGCGCGGCCCACTTCCAGCACATTTAATGGGATATATCCCTTTGGTTCGGCCGTGCGGCTCACTTCCGGCACTTTTAATGGGATTTATCCCTCTGATTTCACCGTGCGGCCCACTTTCGGCAAATTTAATGGGATTTATCCCTCTGATTTCACCGTGCGGCTCATTTTCGGCACATTTAATGGGATTTATCCCTTTGATTTCACCGTGCGGCCCACTTCCAGCACATTTAATGGGATATATCCCTTTGGTTCGGCCGTGCGGCTCACTTCCGGCACTTTTAATGGGATTTATCCCTCTGATTTCACCGTGCGGCTCACTTCCGGCACTTTTAATGGGATTTATCCCTCTGATTTCACCGTGCGGCTCACTTCCGGCACTTTTAATGGGTTTTTGCAGTCTGATTCCGGCGCGGTCAATGGCGCACATATACTGTACTTTCGGCGTTGAGGTCAGGTAGTACTTAATTCCAGTTTGTCCACAACCGAAGCCCCCTACATTTGCTCAACAGCATACGGAAGCGGTGGCACTCTATTGAGAAGGACGGCAGCCGTTGCAGCGTTGGCAACAAGATGAGAGAAGCACCCCCGTCTAGCACCAAACATACTAATCTTTACACTGCAATCGGCAGCAGTGATGCTTGTCCGTTGGTGATCTGTATGGCTCAACAGGGATTAGCATAGCGGTAGCAGCTTAGAGCCTACGTCCCTTGCTCATCGAAATAGCTGTTCAGCAGCTTGAGGAACACATTCGGAAAGGCGTAATTTTTCATGTCCTCACGGTTGATCCAGCGCTGCGCTCCGCTGTCTGCTGCATCAGCTGCGGCATCCCCGCTGTCGAACAGCGCCAGCGGTGCGTCTTCCGCCGGCTGTGCCCCCAGCGCCGCAGCCAGCAGGCTGTTCTCACGCTCCGCATGAGCCGCTCCCGCATCCACTCCCAGCGGACTATTCTCGCGCCCCGCATGTGCATCCACTCCCAGCGCGCCATCCGCGCGTCCCGCATGCGCTGCCCCAGCATCCGCCCCCAGCGCGCCATCCGCGCCATCCGCGCCATCCGCGCGCTCCGCTTGCGCCGCCCCGTACACGGCGCGGCTCTCCGCTGCCAGCGGCAGCGCCGCCTCTTCCCTGCAGCGGTACACCTGCAGGGTCCACACAATATGGCTGAATGTATGCTCCGCAGCCATCCAGTGCCCCTCAGGCCGGGCGTGAATCCCGGCCTGGCTCATGGACCGGCGCAGCCGGTCCAGCGCTGCCGCTTCCGGCAGCAGCGCACCGCGCGCGCCGCCAGCCTCAGCAGGCGGCGCAGGCCAGTGCGGCAGCTCCCACATGCGGGCCAAAAGCCCGCTAGCCGGCCGCTGCCGGATCAGTACCCGGCCCGCGTGCTCGCCGCGGCCCTCCACCAGGGCAGCCAGCCGCTCCTCCGGACGCGGCGGCTTCGCCTTGGTCTTGACGGGCAGCGAAGCCTCGCAGCCCGCCAGCCGTGCGGCGCAGTGCTCCATCACCGGGCACGGAAGGCAGCGCGGTGATTTCGGCGTGCAGATGAGCGCGCCAAGCTCCATCAGCGCCTGATTGAAGCTGCCTGCCTCCCCTTCGGGGATGAGTTCGGCGGCGAGCTTTTCCATTTTCACACGGGTCGGGCCTTTGGCAATGTCATCCTCAATCAGGAAATACCGGGATAAGACGCGCATCACATTGCCATCCACCGCCGGCTCCGGCCGGTTGAACGCGATGCTCAGAATAGCACCGGCTGTATACGGGCCTACGCCCTTGAGGCCGAATACGGCATCACGGTCATCCGGCACCTGCCCCCCGTACAGCTCCTTGACCTGCTTCGCGGCATGCTGGAGATTCCGGGCACGCGAGTAGTAGCCAAGGCCCTCCCAGCATTTCAGCACCTCTTCCTCCGGGGCATCTGCGAGCGCCTCCACGGTTGGAAACTGCTCAATGAAACGGTTGAAATAAGGAATTACTGTATCTACCCGGGTCTGCTGCAGCATAATCTCAGAGATCCAGATGTAATACGGGTTACGGTGGCGCCGCCACGGCAGGTCCCGCTTCTGGAGGTGGTACCATTCCAGCAGGAACCGGCTGAAGAATAACTTGGCTTCCTGCTGCGCGTCTATGTGCTTCTCATCTGTGGTCATCGTTATTCTCCTTGCCGTTCATAGTTATATAGTTACAGGCTGTGGCCGGTCGTCCGCTCCACCACCGCGAAGGCCGAGGCCAGTCCGCGGCTGTGCGTAATGGTGAGATGAATGACATACTCCTGCTCCGGCAGCCCCAGCCGGGCCCAGGCCTCCGCCGACAGTATGGCTACTGGCTTGCCCAGCGCATCCGGCAGAATCTCAATGTCCTGAAAACCCACCATCTGACCGATTCCGCAGCCCAGCGCCTTCACAACCGCTTCCTTGGCCGAGAATCTCCCGGCGGTGAATTCCGCTGTCTTCGCGCCTTTGCCTGCGGCCAGCACCCGCTCCGGCCCGGTCAGAATTCTCCGGGAGAACCGGTTGCCCAGGCTGCCCTCCGTAATCCCGGCAATCCTGTCGATTTCCAGCACATCATGCCCGATTCCGTAAATCACACTCCCACACCTCTCCTGGCTCTGCATTCCTTAACCCTCTTATATTACCTTCTATCCTTACCCTGCGTCTAATGATATGATCTTGCTAGGACTCCACAGATCTCATGTAACAGTGAAGCCTGTCAGCTTCTTGACCAAGTATTATTAATAATAGTCTTAGCGTCAGCTTTCTGCTATCTTAAAAGAAAAAAAACTGAAAGTCTATCACCCGCAAATCAGGTATATCTGGTAAAGAAGTACAACCGCCAGTTCCAAGAGATGAAGGAAAGGAAGAATACCTTATGTCCCGTAATTTTGAATTACCTGCAGGAGAGGATACGGTGCTTCGCTGCTCCCATTTTCCCGCTCAGGGAGAGGCCCGGAGTGTGGTGGTTATCGCTCACGGCTACAAAGGCTTCAAGGATTGGGGGATGTTCCCGTATACGGCACAGGCGCTCAGCGACGAGCATGAAGTGATCAGCTTCAACTTCTCCCATGCCGGCATCGGCGAGGATCTGCAGAATTTCACCGAGCTGGACAAGTTCGCCCGCAACACCTACCAGCGTGAGATCAAGGATATGGAGATCCTGCTCTCTTATCTGAGCCAGCACCACAGGTTCGGCAGCCTCCCGCTTTTCCTGCTGGGCCATAGCCGCGGCGGGGGCGACTCACTCCTCTACGCACTGGATCATCCGGCAGAAATTGCCGGGGTCATCTCCTGGAACGGGATCACTAACCTGGATCTGTTCACAGAGCAGCAGAAGAGTGAAATGCGGGAAAAGGGCCGGACCCATGTGCTCAACGGACGGACCGGCCAGCAAATGCCGCTGGACGCCATCATTATAGAGGATCTGGAGCAGCAGGCGGAGCGTTACCAGATTCTAGAGCGGATGAAGCAGGCCAACTTCCCCGTTGTCCTGATTCAAGGCAGTGAGGACGGCGAGCATCTGCAGCGCGGCTCCGAGCAATTGATCCGGCTGCGGCCGGATATCGAATGGGTGCAGATTCCCGGCGGCAATCATACCTTTGGCACCGTTCATCCTTTTGCCGGAACTACCCCCCAGTTAGAACAGGCGATATCCGCTACCAGAGGGTTCATCAACCGGGTACTGGCGGAGTAGACCATCCATTTATAATGAGCCTCACATACCTGGCTGTCTAATTGTATTCGGTTTTTCACATACATTCGGCCTTTCGCCTTCGCACCAGCACAATGTATTCGGTTTTCCGCATACATTCGGCCGATGCACCTTCGCGCCACACATTGTATTCGGTTTTCCGCATACATTTGTCCGATTCGCCTTCGCACCAGCACAATGTATTCGGTTTTCCGCATACATTCGGCTCGTTCGCCTTCGCGCCACACATTGTATTCGGTTTTCCGCACACATTCGGCCGATGCACCTTCGCGCCACATATTGTATTCGGTTTTCCGCATACATTTGGCTCGTTCGCCTTCGCACCAGCATACTCTTACACAAAAACCGCCGGAGCGTCTGCATCAAGCGCAGCGCCCCGGCGGCTCCGGCATAACCTGTCTAGATCCCCGGAATACTATCGCGCTTATGCGCCGTTCTCCGGAAGAAGCGCTCCAGCTTCTCAGCCGCTTCAGGGCTGACGGTCTTCCCCTCCAGATAATCGCTGTTCTCCTCATAGGTGATTCCAAGCTCAGTCTCATCCGTCTGGCCCGGCCAGAGTCCAGCCGTCGGCGCTTTGGTTACGATATCCGCCGGCACGCCAAGCGCAGCAGCCAGCTGCCGTACCTGCCGTTTGTTCAGGGAGGACAGCGGTGTTATATCGACGGCGCCATCGCCCCACTTCGTATAGAATCCGGTAATGGCCTCAGAGGCATGATCGGTACCCACCACCAGCAGATTGTTCTCAAAAGCAAGCGCATACTGCATCACCATCCGCGTTCTCGCTTTTACATTCCCCTTGCCCTGATGGGTAATATGCTTGTGCTGGCCCAGGGACTTCAGGCTATGCTCGACCTCCAGGGCGATCTCGTTCACCGCTTCTTCGATATTGGTCTCCACCGTATGGGTCAGCTCAAAAGCCCGGGCCACCGCATAGCTGTGCTCAATATCCTCCTGCTCCCCGTAAGGCTGGAACACCCCGAGTGTCATATACTCCTTGCCTTCCTCCGCCGTCAGCTCGTCCGTAGCCAGCTTGCACAGACCCGCAGCCACCGCGCTGTCCACACCCCCGCTAATCGCAATCAACAGACCTCTGGCCCCCGCCTGGAGCGCATACGCTTTCAGGAAATCTACACGCTTACGGATCTCCGCATCCGTATCAATCACCGGCTTAACTCCCAGCGTAGCAATAATCTCTTCCTGCAGACTCACAGGACCACCCCGTTTCTTAGAATTGTAATCCCTACCCTTAACATTAGAAAAAAAATCCCGCATGAGCCAAGCCCCCGGCTGACGGCTGGCTGATGCGGGATCATTACTTATTCATGCTGCTGTCCTCAGGCTGCAGGACATTATTACTGGCACACTCGGTCAAAAACTTCCTTCAGCTCCGCAGCAATCTCGGCGGCCGAACGGTCTTCCACACCGTGACGTTCGATGAAGTGAACCAGCTCGCCGTCCTTCATCAGCGCGATGGAAGGGGATGATGGCGGATACGGTGCGAAAAATTCACGCGCCTTGGCGGTAGCTTCCTTCTCCTGACCGGCAAATACGGTGAACAGGTGATCCGGCAGAATCTCGTTCTGCAGCGCCTGGGCTACCCCTGGACGGCACTGTCCGGCGGCACAGCCGCATACGGAGTTCACAACAACCAGCGAAGTTCCCTTGGCTGCCGGAAGGGCTGCTTCCACATCCTCCGGGGTCAATAGCTCCTGAAATCCGATGCTTGTCAGATCGTCGCGCATAGGTTGGATAGAATCTCTCATATATTGATTAAAAGACATGGACATTTCTCTGCACTCTCCTTCATCACTTGAATTGAGATAAGGTCAGAACCCGGATAACGTTACCGCGTTCCAGCACTACTTGCTAACTTTATTATACATACATACTCTGCGAAAGCAAGAGACGCAGCCTGCCGCTGCACAGCCCCGAAACGGTGCCGTCCCCGTGAAATCTGCTACATATATACAGGGCTCTGGACCGCTCCCTCTCTGGACTCCACCGGAAAAGTAACGATGACCGAGGTCCCGGACCCTACCTCCGATTCTACCCGGATCGTTCCGTTATGCCGCTCCGCAATACTGAGACAGAGAGGCAGGCCAAGACCTGTCCCCTGGCTCTTGGTGGTGAAGAACGGAGTGAACAATTGATTCAGCTGGCTCTGGGGCATGCCTTCTCCGGTATCCGTAATAATCAGCAGCACGTTATCCTCATGCTCATAGGCAGCCAGCGTCAGTACGCCCTTGGCCTCCATCGCCTCCATGGCGTTGCGGGCCAGATTCAGAATCAGCTGCTTGATCTCCCGGATATTCAGCTGCAGCAGCGGCATCGTCGGGCTGATTTTCAGCTCCACACTCTGGCCGCGGAGATTGGCATCCGCCCAGATCAGCGGCGTAAGCTCCTCCAGAATATGCTGGAGCCCGGCCGGCTCCTTGTCCGATACACGGGTCTGTGCCAGCGACAGAAAGTCATTGATGATGCTGTTGGCCCGGTCCAGCTCTTCCATGACAATATGATAATAGGAGTGGAGCTCCTCCGGGCTTTTCTCCCGCATCAGTTGCAGGAAGCCGCGAACTACCGCCATCGGGTTACGGATCTCATGCGTAATGCCCGCAGCCATCTGCCCGACCAGCGACAGGCGCTCGACATTGTCAAGCTCACTGCGCATTTTCTCCTCTTCCGTCAAATCCTGAATAATCATGACGATGCCGCCCGGCAGTCCCGATTCATGCTGGAGCGGCGCGGTAAAAATATGATAGGTCATCGAATCGACCCTGATCTTGGTATTGGAGCGCTGTCTGCTCCTCAGAACCGCCTGTAACCGGTCCAGGGTAGCCTGATCCATGCTTTTGCCGAAGATATCACTAGCCGGCCTGGACAAAATAAACTCTCTGGTCAACAAGGGACAATGACGCTGCATCAGGCTCAGCATATATTCATTCACCTCTGTCACATACCCGTTGTCATCGAACTCCATAATATTCAGCGGAACTACATTTGTAATCTGCTGCAGCTTCTCCGATTCCCACTGGAATTTCTCCGAGATTCCCTGCATTTGGACCCTAACCTGCAGCTTGTCCCACGCCTTATCGATATAGGTGATGAACAAGGCGCCCAGAATTAGGGCCGTTAATCCGTATAGTCCGGCGAGGGCCGCTTCGCTGGTAGGTATATCCATGACGTTCCTGCCCTGTATATTCGGTACAATGACTATGAATAACATGCTCGGGAAAAGTGCGCCCCACAGGATGAAGATTTTGCCGGGTATCGCAGATTTCTTGAACATCCCGGACATACCGAAGAGCAGCGGATACAGCAGCACCCCTGTATTCAGGAAGAGATGCTCCAGACCTGAGGGCACCGAGAACAATGCAGTACAGAAGAAGAAATATAGCGCGAGGTAGACGCTGGAGCGCAGATTACCATATAAGATCCCAATATACGCCGGGAGAATAGCCAGATTCAAATAGACCAACCCGAACATCGTGGCCGACAGTGCCATGCACAGCGTAATCCCCAGCGCGCAGCAGATCATCAGAAAGGTCTGGTCATCCGGAAACCTGATGTTCCTGCGCAAGGGATGGCCCCGGTCCAGCCTCCACTGAAAGAGAAACAGAAAAATGCAGGCAGCCGATATTTGCAATAAAATATCCTTTACCGCATAAATAATTGCAATCACTCCTCAAATTGGTTAAAATTCCTTTTCCACTTAGATTAAAGCATAACCGCGCATTCCTGACAACGATAATCAGGTTTCGGTCGCTTGGACCTGGCTACACTCCGCCTGGAATGGTATGATGCCGTTAATAGAGTGTCGCAATAAGCAAAAGGAGCAAATGAATGAGTAACTACGATGTAATCGTCATTGGAGGCGGCCCGTCCGGGCTGATGGCCAGCGTAGCCGCAGCCGGACACGGAGCGTCCGTACTTCTGATCGACAAAGGGGCGAAGCTGGGCCGCAAGCTGGGAATCTCGGGCGGCGGGCGCTGCAATGTTACCAATATAAAGGAGACCTCGGAGCTGATCGCCCATATTCCGGGCAACGGCCGTTTTTTATACAGCTCGTTTGATCATTTCAACAACCGGGATATTATAGATTTCTTTGAGGGGCTGGGCATTGCCTTGAAGGAGGAGGATAACGGGCGGATGTTCCCTGTATCGGACAAGGCCGCAAGCGTAGTATCCGCTCTGATAGGCAAAGTGCGGAGCCTTGGCGTGCAGATCATGACAGACAGCCCGGTCCGGGAGGTTCTCTACGAGGAAGGAGCCGTCCGGGGTATCCGCCTGGAGTCAGGCCAAGCGTTCGGCGCGAAGGCTGTAATCATCGCCACCGGAGGCAAGTCCGTGCCGCAGACCGGCTCTACCGGTGACGGGTACCCTTGGGCTGCCGCCGCCGGACATACGATCACGGAGCTGTTCCCGACCGAGGTCCCCATTCTCTCCCGGGAGGCGTGGATTAAATCCGGGGAACTGCAGGGCTTGTCCCTCCGCGATGTCACGCTGAGCGTCTGGAATCAGAAGGGCAAGAAGATGATCTCCCACAGGGGGGATATGATCTTCACCCATTTCGGTTTATCCGGCCCGATTGCGCTGCGCTGCAGCCAGTTCCTGCGCCAGGTTCAGCAGAAGTCGGGAACCGATACCGTGGAGATGTCCATCGACCTGTTCCCGGACCTGTCCCTTCAGGAGGCGGAGTCTATGCTCCAGAATAAGCTCGATCTGGAGCCGAAGAAGGCGATCCGCAACTCGCTGAAGGGTCTGCTGCCCGAGCGCCTGATCCCGCTGCTGCTGGCGAAGAGCGGGCTGGACGGGGAGATTACAGGCTATCATCTGCCCAAGCTTGGCCTGGGGGCGCTGGCTGCCCTGGTGAAGCGGATGCCCGTTCAGGTTCATGGGACACGTTCGCTGGCGGAAGCCTTTGTGACCGGCGGGGGAGTTGCGCTCAAGGAGATCGACCCCAAGACCATGCAGTCCAAGCTGACCGCAGGCCTCTATTTCTGCGGTGAAATTCTCGATATTCACGGGTATACCGGCGGTTATAATATTACCGCTGCCTTCTCCACCGGCTATACTGCCGGTAAGCATGCGGCGGAGCAGTAAGGTGGATAAGCAGCGCCTATAGTTAGCTTCTTCTGTCTGGCCTGCGATCTGAGAAACATCCCGGATGCTGCCAGTGACAGCCAGAACAGCCGTAACAGCAAAGAGCCTTCCCCCCGGCTTGTGGAGGAAGGCTCTTTGCTATTATCTTGCAAACCTTATGACACTGAAGATACGGCCGATCCAGATTCCGGCGGCAGCCCCGACAGGGATAAAGATCAGCAAGCCCAACCAGCCGTAGGCCGGAATGCAGAGCATAGCGGAGCACAGGACGGCAAAGGGCGTCAGCAGAATGGGCATCGCCTTGGAACCGGCGTCCGCCTTCTGCTCCTTCGTGAACGGCAGAATGCCGATATAATCATCCCCGGAGAACAGATTCCAGAAGGAGGTCAGCCAGTAGGCCATCAGGCAAGTCAAGATGGCGTACAGCAGCCATTTCAGTACTACCGGCACAATAAGGATGGCCACCAGCGACACCCCGGTGAACTGCAAATACAGCTTGAGATGGGCCGGATTGCGCAGCAGTGCCTTCATCCCTGCGGCGGCGAAGCGGCTCTCGGGCAGCTTCGAGGCCAGCAGCGGCTGCGACTTGCGGAAGATCCAGGGCTTATAGCGTGTCGGCCGCGGCTTATCCAGCACACGGCGCAGCAGAATCGCTGCAATTCTCATCCGCTGCTTGTAATCTTCGCGCACATCATTCATGAACGTGCCGCGCAGACGCAGGCGGGCTCTGAAGGCCAGAACGGTCACTACCGCGTAGGCGGCTGCCGCCAGGAACAGAAGGGCCGGGCTGTCCTTCCAGAAAAGCGCGAGACGCAGGTAGATCCCGCAGGGTACGGCCACCGCCAGGATCAGCCACAGCCGGCGGCGGAAGCCCTGCCGCTGCACCTTGACGATATGGCCCAGCAGCTTAACGGCCCAGCTACAGGTTATGGTCAGCGCCAGCAGGCCATAAGCGCTTGCCGTGCTCAGATCGTAGCCGCGGATCAGAAACGGCAGCAGAATGACGTACACCGCCGCCATCTTCAGCGCAGTTACCGCTAGGCTATAGACCATCCCCCCCTTGAGGATCGTGCTGATCCAGTTCTGCCGCTGCCGCAGGAACAGCAGATCGCCTTCCTGGAGCAGCAGTACGATACCTCCGGTAGCCAGCAGAATGGCCAGCAGCGAAGGCACGACCACAAAGGGTACATGGCTGAACCAACCCGGGAGATTGCCGTTCCAGTAGCCATAATAGAAGCGGCCACCGAGGAGGCCCCCCGGGATGAGGATATACAGCAGGACCGTCCAGTCTACAGCCGTACGGATAATAGCACTCTGCTCCCGGAAATGGGAGAACAGTCTTCGTCTTAAGAGATTCCTTGCAGCCGGGAACGCAAATGAATTCCGGCTCATGTTAATTCGTCGAAGCAATCAAACAGCGATCCCTCCGGCAGCCCCGCTTCCCCGCGTATCGCCGCAAGTGTCCCCTCGGCGGCAATTTTGCCTCCGGAGATCAGAATGAAGCTGTCGCAGATTTTCTCCGCTGTATCCAGAACATGCGTGGACATCAGCACCCCGGCGCCGCGTTCCCGTTCCGCCTCCAGCAGGCGCAGGAAATCCTTGGTGGCCCTGGGATCAAGGCCGATGAACGGCTCGTCCACAATATAGACATCCGGCTGTACCAGGAAGCCGAGCATGAGCATCATCTTCTGCTTCATCCCCTTGGAGAAGCCCGCCGGCAGATCATCCCGCACATGGGTCATGCTGAACTGTACCAGCAGCTGTTCCGCCGTGGACTCGAAGGCTTCATAGCTTAAGCCGTAGGCAGCGGCAGCCAGATCAAGATGCTCCCACAGGGTAAGGTCCTCGTAGAATACCGGCTGCTCCGGCACGTAGGCGTAGGACTGGTTCTCGCCGCCCAGCTTCACCCGGGCCTTGGCATGCTTCAGCAGACCAAGCAGCGTCTTGATCGTAGTGCTTTTGCCGGCCCCGTTCGGTCCGATCAGTCCCAGCAGCTCGCCCTTTCTCACCTGGAAGGAGATTCCTGAGATGCGGATATCCCCTGCCTCATAGCCTGCTTCCTCAATTACCACATCAAGCACGGTATCCTCTTCATCGTAGTCATCATCGTCGTCGTAATACTTGTTGATCCGGTCCTCCGTCTGCTTCGGAGCCTTCTGTTCCTCTGAGCCTTCTGTCTCTTCCATATCTATCTCCATCTCCTGTATCATCATTCAATATAATGCGATCATAGCACCATAGACGGACCTTTGCTGCAATAATTTTCACCCTTTACCCCTCCTTCAAAAGATTGTTCAATTTTTTATAATTAAAAGTGTGCTTATTGTGACAAATGACATGTTTTTCAATCTTTGTTTGACGTATTGTAAAGGCTAGATATCCGGAAGGAAGTATTCCAAACCGTGCGGATAAGCCCGTACGATTAACAATAGAGGTGGAGAAGCATGATACAATCCTATGAACGCGATACTCAGTTGACCCTGCATTTGTACAGAGTTTTTGCCAAGTCCTTCAAGAGCATTAACGAGCATGCTGTAACCGGCAGCAAGATCGAAGGCTTCAACCCGACCGCCTTCGCAGTCATGGAGGTTCTCTATTACAAAGGTCCGCAGCCCATCCAGCAGATCGGTGCCAAGCTGCTGCTGCAGAGCGGCAACGTTACTTATGTGATCGACAAGCTGGAAGAACGCGGCTACCTGCAGCGCAAGCCTTGTCCCAGTGACCGCCGTGTTATTTTTGCCGAGCTGACTACCGAGGGCGAACGCCTGATGAACGAGATGTATCCGAAGTACTCGGAGCGCCTGCATCTGGCCTTCAGCGGACTCAGCGACGAAGAGAAGGAACAGATGATTGTGCTGCTGAAGAAGATGGGCCTGCAGGCCGAAAAGCTCTCCCCGCTCCCGCGCAAATAAGGGTAGTTGAGGAATCGGCGGTTGTGAATCTATTCACTAATTGAGCCAATTATCAGAATAGGGGTTGTTCCAAAAAGCATGAACCTGCTGCTTGGAACAGCCCTTTATTTTGAGCAGAATCAACATAAGCACTCGAGTGGACGCTGCGTGAACGGACCGAGGTTTGGGTCGCTGTGCTCGTGAGAATTTTTTTCATTCCCTTTTGCGGTAAAAATCCCGAGACCAAGGCGAACGCTATCGCTTTTCCACATTCGTTCCGTCCTCCCCGCTGTTTAAGCGGGATGCGAATACCTAATTTCAAAATATACAAGCGGAAACGGCTGCGTACACGCACCGTATGCCTCGTTCACGCATATTGTATGTGGTTTTTCGCATACATTCTGGCACATCTACCTCGTACACGCATATTGTATGTGGTTTTCCACATACATTCTGGCACATCTACCTCGTTCACGCACAATGTATGTGGTTTTCCACATACATTTGGCACATATGCCTTCACGCCCACACATTGTAAGTGGAATTTCGCATAGGTTCAGCCCGATGACTTTTCCCCAGCGCTATGCACATATATGATTCACAACAGACAAGGAAGGTCCCCGTCCATCCCCAATCGAGCGATTTCTTTTCCGTGCTAAGACTTGAAGCTTAACGCTTCGATGGTGTATTTACTTCCTGTATGGAAGGCACCCCTTGGTCAAGACGCACTGAGATTACCAGGGAGATCACAGCGAACACTGCCATCACGATGAACAGGGAGTGCAGACCGCCCTCCAGCGCACCTTGCAGACTGCTCCAGGCTTCCTTAGGCAGCACGCTTCCGCTATGCGGGTTAAGCAGCTGGTTAATATCTGCGCCGGAGGCGGCTGCCCCCGGCTGTTCCGCCAGGCTCCGGTCAATACTGAAGTTCAGCCAAGAGCCGAAGATTGCCACCCCCACCGTCTGCCCGAGTGAGCGGGTGAAGGTGTTCAGTGCCGTAGACGCACCGCGCTGCTCATGCTGCACCGAGGACTGGGCGATAATGGTGAAGACGGTCGAGGCATAGCCGAAGCCCACCCCGCAGAATAGCATCAGCACCAGAAGCAGCAGCTGCGAGGAGTCTGCATTCATCAGCGTAAGCCCCACGGCTGCGATAACAATCAGCGAGAGGCCGAGCATTCCCGTACGGCGCGTGCCTGCACGCAGAATCATCCGCCCGCCCGCGATGGAGCCCAGCATCCAGCCGACCGACATCGGTGCCAGTAGCAGGCCCGAGAGAGCGGCGCTTTTGCCGAAAACGCCCTGCACCCACAGCGGAACATACGTAGACAGCCCGATAATGAGCGTGCTGACCAGCAGATTCGCACCTGTAGAGACTGCAATATTACGGATGGAGAACAGCTCCAGCGGCAGCATCGGCTCGGCGGCCCGGCGCTCCACGAACAGGAACACCACGAGCAGCAAGACAGCCGCCAGGAGAATAGCCAGCAGCAGCGGAGAATTCCAGGGCAGACTCTGCCCCCCAGTCGTCAGGCCAAACAGCAGCGCCCCCATTCCCGCAGCGAACAGCAGCACTCCGGCTACATCGATCTTCGTCTTGCGGCGGACCTTCTCTTCCTTAAGATAACGCGAGATGAAGATAATCGACAGCAGGCCGAACGGCAGATTGAACACGAATACCCAGCGCCAGCTTAAGTAATCCACTACATAACCGCCAAGCAGCGGCCCGACCAGCGAAGAAATCCCCCACACTGAGCTAAGCAGCCCCTGCGTCTTCGCCCGTTCCTTCAGACTGTAGATATCTCCAATAATGGTAAAAGTCATCGGAATCAGCGCCCCCGCACCAATCCCCTGAATCCCCCGGTAAATAATCAGCTGCTGCATACTCTGCGAGACTCCGCATAACAGCGAGCCTGCGAGGAAGACTACGGCGCCGCCAATGAACACGGGCTTCCTTCCGATCAGATCGCTCAATTTGCCAAAAATCGGCGTGGTCACTGCCATCGCCAGCAGATAAGCTGTAAAGATCCAGCTCAGCCACTGCATCCCCTGGAAATCCCCTACGATGGCCGGCCCCGCCGGACCCGTTACCGTCCCTTCAATCGCTGCCAGAAATGTAGCCAGCAGTACGCCTGTCAATATTAACTTCCGCTGCTTGTCCCCCAGTGAACTCAATGAATCCATACCTTCTCTCTATGTTCTCTCTCCTGCGCCCGTATCTCCTTGCAGCAGGGAATACATCACTACATCCTGATAGCCCGATGCTGTATGCCGGTATTGCCGCAGCAGGCCTTCCTGCCGGAAGCCAAGTCCCGTGAGCAGACGCTCTGCCCGAAGGTTGCCCGGATGGCACAAGGCTTCCAACCGGTTCAGCCCCATGCTCTGGAAGCCGAACGCAAGCGCAAGCGTAAGCGCTTCCTGCATGTACCCCTGGCGCATGGCTGCCGGTGACAGCTCGAAGCCGATCTCTCCCCGGTAAGCGCCTTGAAGCTGCCAGTGGTTATAGCCGCAGCTGCCGATGACACGGCCTTCCGGCCCCAGGATGCTCCAGCGCAGGCTCTCTTCCTCCACCGCCCACTCCGCCAGCAGGGCAATCAGTGCTTCCGTATCCTCCACAGAGGACAGAGGCGGGCCATCCAGCCAGGGCGCTACTTCCGGATGGCTCCAAATCGCGAACAGCGCCTGTGCGTCCGCCGGCAGCATCGCCCGCAGACGTACCCTCCGTCCGCTTAATTCCGGAATAACCCCTCCGCACACATACATGTTCCCGTCCCCTTTCAACCCTATCAGTATACATCTTATTCTGCCCGGACGGCGTATTTACCTGTCACTCCCGCTTATCCATCACAAATAGCGTCTGCCCCCATGGCTTGCCGCCACACGGTCAGACGCTGTACCTTATCCCTAATGTTATATTCCATTCGGTGCAGCTACGTTCAGACTTAACCCGAAGCACCCGCTGCCTTAACCGGCTTAAGCACTTCGGTGCACAGTACACCAAGCTTGGCCTGAATGGCTTTGAACTCTTCGATTCCTGTTCCCGTGACACTATAAGCGTCGCCATGGGCGGTGAGGAAATTCTCCTGGGTCAGCCGTTCCAGCTCCTGTTTCACTTCGCGCTCCGCCACCCGATACCCCAGGTTCTCCAGCTCCGGCAGCATTTCCGTTAGTGTCAGATCCTTCTCATGTGCACAATATAGCATATGGATTCCAATAAACAAGTTCTGTACGTCGGCGCGCATGTTTCACTCCTTCTGGCTACTAGCCTGCTGTATTTATAAAAGCATTACCCTGCCCTGAGTTCCCGGAAACATCCCCGCTTAAGTAATCCTTGCTTCTTCCTCTTCTTCCACTAAGCGGTAAAACCTGTTAATCCCCCGTTAATGCTTGACGTATAGCGCTTCACTGTACTATCTTGATAGTTAACAGTTATGGGATTCATACTGACTCAAGGTACAGGAAGGTGATGCTTCATGTTTCAAGCCATGCCTTATGATGGCACTCGCAGCGAACGGTTCGAAGCCGTTCTCAGCCAGCTCGGGGCACTGATGGAGGGTGAACCGAACGCCATTGCCAACTTGGCCAACGCCTCGGCGCTGTTAAAGCTCTCTCTGCCGGACACCAACTGGACCGGTTTCTACTTGTACGACGGCACAGAGCTGGTGCTCGGCCCCTTCCAGGGACTTCCGGCCTGCATCCGGATTCCGCTGGGCCGCGGTGTCTGCGGAACCGCAGCCGCCGAGCGCCGCACGCTAGTGGTCGGCGATGTTCATGCCTTCCCGGGGCATATTGCCTGCGATGCTGCCTCTAACAGCGAAATAGTTGTTCCTCTGGTCAAAGGGGACACCCTCTATGGCGTACTGGATATCGACAGCCCGCTCAAGCACCGCTTCGACGACGAGGAGCGCCGCTTCCTCGAACGGTTCGCAGCCATGGTATCCGAGGTGCTGTAAGGCTAGCCTTCATCATCAGCAGCAAGTAAGTTCTGAACCGCAAAATACCCCCACAAAGTGGAGCTTAGCTTTGATGATGACTCAGGTACTTTGCGGGGACCCCAAAACATATCAATTCTTATGTACCAAAGAAGCCGCCCCAACGCAGGATTTTTTCCTGGATAGGGCGGCTTTTGCTTTGCTGTTCTGATTATACCGCCTGGAGCTGCGGCTATGAAGCTGCAGCCTGTACCGATGGCGTTACAGCCGGACCGGATCGATATGCCAGATCTCGGCGGCGTAGCGGCTAATCGTATTGTCGCTGGAGAATTTGCCGGAATGGCCGATATTGATGATGGACTTCTTCAGCCATTCCTTCTGGTTCCGGTAAGCCAGGTCAATCTTGACATGGGTCTCCACATAGCTGGCGAAATCCTTAAGCACGAAGAATTCGTCATTGTTATCAATCAGCGACTGAAAGAGTGTATCGAACTCCTGGGCATGGGAGCTGAAGGGGCCAGGGACGATTAGCTGATCCAAGACTTCTTTTACCCGGCCGTCGCCATTATAGATATCGCGGGCGTGGTATCCGCCGTACTGGTAATAATCAAGTACCTGCTCTGCCCGGAGGCCGAACAGGAACATATTATTGTCCCCTACCATCTCATGCATCTCCACGTTAGCCCCGTCCATGGTTCCAATCGTCAGCGCACCGTTCATCATGAACTTCATATTGCCGGTACCAGAGGCTTCCTTACTTGCCGTGGAGATCTGCTCGCTAACATCGGCGGCCGGAATAATCTTCTCCGCCAGCGATACCGAATAATTCTCCAGGAAGAAGATACGGATCTTCCCGTTAATGTCAGGATCTCGGTTCACAACATCAGCCACCGTATTGATCAGCTTAATGATCCGCTTGGCCAGATGATAGCTTGGAGCAGCCTTGGCACCGAAGATGAAGGTCCGCGGCACGATATTAATGGATGGATTATCCTTGATTTGATTATACAAATGCATAATATGCAGCACGTTCAGCAGCTGGCGCTTATAGGCATGCAGGCGCTTGACCTGTACATCGAAGATCGAGTCGGGATCTACCGCAATACCATGCTTTTTCGTGATATATTCAGCCAAATGCAGCTTGTTGCGGCGTTTGATGGCGGCCACCTGCTCCTGGAAGGAGGCATCCTCACTGTATTTGATCAGTCCGATCATCTCCTGGGGCTGATGCATCCAGCGGGTGCCAATGGACTCGCTGATCAGTCCGGCAAGCTCGGGATTGGCATGCTGCAGCCAGCGGCGGTGCGTAATGCCGTTGGTCTTGTTATTGAAGCGGTGCGGATACATCTCATTGAACAGCCGCATCTCACGCTTTTGCAGAATCTCCGTATGCAGCGCCGCTACACCGTTCACACTGTGGCTGGCGACAATCGCCAGATGTGCCATCCGTACTTGATCGTCATGGATGATCGCCATCTGATTGATCCGGTCCTGGTCTCCGGGATATTTACTCATCAGCTCGCCGCAGAAGCGGGCGTTAATCTCCTCAATAATCAGGAAGATGCGCGGAAGCAGCTCTCTGACCATGCCGATCGGCCACTTCTCCAGCGCTTCGCTCAGAATGGTATGGTTGGTATACGACACCATCCGGGTAGTCATGCTCCAGGCCTGATCCCAGCCCAGATGATAGACATCCATCAGGATGCGCATCAGCTCAGGGATCACCAGCGTAGGATGAGTGTCATTGATATGCAGGGCTACCTTGTCAGGCAGGCTGTCAATCGGCAGACCCGTCTTGGCGAAGGTCCGGATAATACTCTGCAGGCCGGCACTGCACATGAAGTACTGCTGCTTCAGACGAAGCAGCTTGCCTTCGTACTGGGAATCATCGGGATACAGGAATTCAGAGATAGATTCCACCGAACGCTTGTATTCCAGGAACTTGTGATAATCCGTACCGCCCTGAGCGCCAAAGACTCTCGATGGCTGGGTGATGGACTCGGCACTCCAGTTCCGCAGCGTGTTCACATGTCTGCGGTCTGCACCGATAACCGGAATATCATACGGAACCGCCCGTACGGCTTCATAATCTCTATGCTCGAATACAAGCTCTTCGTTCTCCCATCGGGTGTCCACATGTCCCCAGAAATGCACCTCGACCTGTTTGTCCTCGCGGCGTACTTCCCACACGTTGTCATTCTGCAGCCAGTAATCCGGCAGCTCCACCTGATAGCCATCTACAATCTTCTGCTCGAACAAGCCGTATTTATAACGGATACCGCAGCCGTGTCCCGCATATTGCAGGGAAGCGAGCGAGTCCAGGAAGCAGGCGGCCAGGCGCCCCAGCCCACCGTTGCCCAGACCGGCATCGGCTTCCACCTCTTCGATATCATGCAGACAGAAGCCCAGATCCGCGAGGCCCTCACGGACAACCTCCAGCACGCCCATATTCAGCAGGTTATTGCCCAGCAGCCTGCCGATCAGGAATTCCATGGAGAAATAATATACCTGCTTATCCTTATCGATCTTGAACTTCTGATTGGTGTCCGCCCAGTCCTTACCGGCACTCTCCCGGATCATGTTGCCGAGAATATTATAGATGTCGGCGTTCGAAGCTTCTTCAAGCGGCTTGCCTAATTTCCCGATGAGTTTCTCACGGAACACTTGTTTGAAAGTCTCTTTATCGTTGAACAACAGCAGGTTCCTCCTTACAGATGCATGTATTGGTTGAAATTAGTGCCTATTACAACACTGGATCAGAAGAAATGCCCCGAAGTGGCACATTCCCCCTGATCCAGATATTATATCTTGCTGCTCTTGGCAATGACAAATGGACGCCTGCTGTCTCCAACGAGTATCCGGTCTTTGCTGAGATGCACATCTTTGTCCATGATCACATTCTCAATCACGGCATTCTCTTCAATCACGCATTTCTGCATAATCACAGAATTAATAATTCTCGCACCCTTACGAATCTGTACGCCCCGGAAAATAACGCTGTTCTCCACCGTCCCGGCGATTACACAGCCGTTGGCCACCAGCGAGTTGCTGACCGACGCACTATCCAGATAACGGGTAGGCGCCTCGTATTTAATCTTGGTCTGCACCGGATTCTCTTTGAACAGGCCAAAGTAATTCTCCTGCTTCAGCAGCTCCAGACTGTTCTTATAGTAACTCTCCAGCGAATTGATAACGGCATGGTAACCCTTATATTCATAGGCGGAGATTTTGAATTTGTGGCGGTTCTTCTGAATGGCATCGCGGAAGAAATAGCTCTCGCCATGGGCAATGCAATGCTCCACCTGCTCCAGGAACAGCTTCTTCTCCATAATGAAGATGTCCAGATACACATTCGGATGATGCTTCTCATGGTGAATATTCGTAACGAGGTTGTCGTCATTAAGCTCGACCCGCAGACACGGATCATGCTCCGGCTGAAGCTCGTCAATCTGCTTGTAGACCATCGTTACATCCGCGCCCTGCTCCAGGTGATACTGATAGAGGTCCTGCAGATCCACCGTGTTAATGTGCTGGCTGCCGGAGAAGACGATGTATTTGGCCGAAGCCCTTTTGAAGAAATCCAGATTGTTATGATAATGCTGCAGGTCTCCCAGGGAGGTGTCCGTAGGGTCATTCCAGTCTGGCGGCAGGATGAACAGTCCGCCGTGCTTACGGTTCATATCCCACGATTTGCCGTCACCGAGATGATCCATCAGCGACCGGTATTTGCGGCGGACGAACAGTCCCACGCTCTCCAGCTCTGCACGCATCATGTTGGACAAAACGAAATCAATCAGCCGGTACCGGCTGGCGAAGGGGACCGCTGCCCCGCAGCGGAAATAGGTCAGTTCATTTAAATTATCCAATTCATGATCAAGATTAATTACACCCATAAGCTCTTTCATCGGAATCCCCCGCCCTCTTGTGGTTATATGGTTTTGGCTGCTACAGATTTGAGCTTCTTGCTTCGTTTGTCGATCAGCAGAATTTCATTCTCATTCTCCCGGTCGACGCCGATTTCCATATTATCCTCAATGACCGTGTTCTGACTGATGATGGCTTTATGAATTCTCACGTTCTTGCCGATCTTCACCTTGGGCATAATGACAGAGTCGGTGATGACACTGCCTTCGCCCACTTCAACCCCGTAAAAGAGGACAGAGTGCTTCACCTCGCCATGCACGATGCAGCCCTCATTAATGATGCAGCTCGATACCTTGGCTCCCGGTGCCACATATTGTGCGGGCTGATTCGGATTACGGGTGAAGATTCTCCAGCCGGTATCGTTCAGATTCAGGGGAGGCGTATCGCTCAGAAGATCCATATTCGCTTCCCACAGACTGTCTACCGTACCTACATCTCTCCAGTAGCCTTCAAAAGGATAAGCGTACAGGGATTGGCCTTCACCCAGCATCATCGGAATAATGTCCTTACCGAAGTCATGGGATGATCCGGCGTTCTCCCCGTCCTCAAGCAGATGCTTGCGCAGAACATCCCATTTGAAAATATATACCCCCATAGAAGCAAGTGTGCTCTTAGGCTGGGCCGGCTTCTCTTCGAACTCGTAAATCTTCAGATCATCTTCCGTATTCAGTATGCCGAAGCGGCTCGCTTCCTCCAATGGAACGTCAATGACCGAGATGGTGCAGTCGGCGTTCTTGGATTTGTGATATTGCAGCATGGCATGATAATCCATCTTGTATATATGGTCTCCCGACAGAATTAACACATGCTCCGGATCGAATTGATCCACGAACTTAAGATTGCGGTAAATGGCATCCGCCGTTCCCCGGTACCAGCTGCTTCCATTCTCCCGTTCATGCGGAGGCAATACGAATACGCCGCCATCCTTACGGTTCAAATCCCAGTCGCTGCCGACTCCGATATACGAATGCAGCACCAGCGGTTCATATTGTGTCAGCACACCCACGGTATCGATGCCCGAATTCGAGCAGTTACTTAGGGGGAAGTCGATGATCCGGTAGGTTCCTCCGAAATAAACAGCCGGTTTGGCAATCGATTTGGTCAAACTTTTTAATCTTTTCCCTTGGCCTCCCGCCAATAGCATGGCTACCATCTCTTTTTTCTTCATGGAAGAGCCTCCTTGACTTATGGGTAATGGAACATGTAATAAATTAGGTTGAATGAGTGATGCTGTGAAGTTAGACCTAAGTAAATACCCTAAAAAGAAGTGTTGTGAAAAGATGTAGCCCAAAAGAAATGCAGAGACAGGATGAATACGGGTGATACGGGGAGGAAAACAGCTGATCGGGACATATTACCGGTTAAGCCGAATCAAAAGCAAAAACCAGGTTGTATCCTTTATTCTAATAGTGTTCTATACCCGCCGTCAAAACCCTTTATTGCCCGCCTTAAACTGAGTAATTTCTAACTATATTTCATATTCATGGCGCGATAAATCACTATAATTAGATTAATATGATTAACCGCAATCAGCGCGAATGAATCGAAGGTTTGGCTCCAAAGACCTATTTTCAGCAAACCTTCAACCTGTGGCTTCAAACTATGGACATACTATACTTACTTAATTACTGGATATGGAGGAATTGCTAATGAAAGCAGCCCAAGGTGTCCGGCTACTCCTGGTGGATGATGAGCCTCATATCCTTCAGTTTCTGGAGCTGGGCCTAATTAACGAAGGCTTTGAGGTACAGACCGCCGCCGATGGCGCTGAGGCCCTGGCAGCAGCGGCCGACTTCAAGCCGCATGTCGTCATCCTTGATGTGATGATGCCCGGCATGGACGGATTCGAGGTCTGCCGGTGTCTCCGCGCTGAGGAAGCAGAGGTGGCGATCATTATGCTGACCGCGAGGGATGAGGTGGACGACCGCGTCACGGGCCTGTCCCTGGGCGCAGATGATTACATGGTGAAGCCGTTCAGCTTCGAGGAGCTGCTGGCCCGGATTCAGGCCCGGCTGCGCAACCAGTTCCCCGGCCTGCTCGGCGAGGTCCGCTGCGGCCCCTTCCGGATTGACGGCCGCCGCAAGGAGATCCGCCATAAGGAGGAGGTGCTGGAGCTGTCTCCGACCGAATATGAGCTGCTGCAGTATCTGGTGATCAACCACGGACTGGTCCTGAGCAAGCCGATGATTCTGGACAAGGTGTGGGGCTATGACTTCGGCGGAGAGGAGAATATCGTGGAGGTCTATATCCGCTCCCTCCGGGAGAAGCTCGGCGACAAGGAGCACCGGATCATCCGCACCCTGCGCGGGGCGGGGTACCGGGTGGATCTGGTATGACTGCCCGGACCCGTAGATTCACGGGCAGATTCCATGCTCCGCGTTCCCTGCGCAAGCAGTTGCTCGTCACCTCGCTGCTCATTCTCTCAGGATTGCTTATACTGATCGGCACACTCCAGTATGTACTCATGCGAAATTTCATATACAGCAACCGGGCAGAGGCGATGGAGACCCAGATACGCTCTGTGCCATTTGAAATCTTCAATAATGCAGGTAACAGACGACCCGGAGGAGACCGTCGTCCCCTGCTGCTGGACGCCCATACTACCCTCGCTATCTACAATCAGGATGGCGGCTTCATGGATTTGAAGGAAGAGACTCTGTCCGCTTCGCCTGCACCGAGAATGAGTAATGAGGCTTATGACCAGCTGTTGAAGCTCCCCCAGGACAAGAGGGGCGGGAATTACCAGTTGATTACCGCCGGGGATGGCAGCGGACATCTGGCTGTCTTCATGAATTTGGGCAGGCCCGGTGCTGCCCGGATGCTCCTGCAGATGACGGTGGAGACCGGACCGCTGAGGGATGTCATCCTGCAGCAGCTGCTTATCTTCGGCGCATTGTCGGTAGCGGCTCTGCTGGCCGGGCTGCTGCTGTATTTGCCTACGCTGCGCAAGACGCTGGTCCCCTTATCCAACATGGGGCGTTCGGCCCAGATTATCGATGCCGGTAATCTGAATGTGCGGTTCCCCGAGGAGCAGGGCCAGCTTGAGATCGACCAGCTCTCCCAGTCCTTCAACGGCATGCTGGAGCGGCTGGAGATTTCGTTCAAGAATGAGCGGGAGGCGAAAGAGCAGATGCGCCGGTTCGCCGCCGATGCTTCCCATGAGCTGCGGACGCCGCTGACGTCCATCTACGGCTTCCTGGAGGTGCTGCTGCGCGGAGCTGCCGATAACCGGGAACAGCTCTACAGCGCGCTCAGCAGCATGCACGGTGAAGCCAAGCGGATCAACAAGCTTGTGGAGGACCTGCTTCTGCTCGCCCGGATGGACGGCGCACCCCGGCTGCGGGTCAAGCAGGTACTGCTGGGCGAGCTGATCGACGACATGCAGGCGCAGCTCCGGGTACTGGCCGGAGAGCGGCAGGTTGTCTTCGACCTGGCCTGCGGCATCCGGTGCCTGGTTGATCCTGACCAGATCAGACAGGTCCTTCTTAATCTATTCCACAATGCGGTTCAGCATACCGATGCGGTCAAGGGCATCATCCATATATCTCTGCACGCCGCGGGAGAACTGGCAGAGCTGACCGTGAAGGATAACGGTTCCGGCATCTCTGCGGAGCATCTCCCGCATGTCTTCGACCGCTTCTATCGCAGCGATTCCTCCCGCACACGCAAATACGGCGGCTCCGGGCTTGGGTTATCGATTACGAGGTCCATTGCCGAAGCGCATCACGGAGAGGTGACGGTATCCAGCGCTCCGGGTGAGGGCGCTGCCTTCAAGGTCTCCCTTCCATGCCTGGGGATTAGCCAATGAGCTGTAAATAGCGATATAATAGGTTTATGCTATCAAAACTTAAGCGTATGCTTCCGAAGTGAGTTTTGCGAAGTGGTTCCATGAGGTTTATGCTATCAAAACTTTTAGGAGGGTATCTCATGTACGAAATCGCCATTATCGGAGCCGGTCCTGCCGGTGCAAGCGCAGCCCTGTTTGCTGCCAAGGCCGGCAAAAAAACACTGCTGATTGACAACGACAAAGGTATGACCCGCAGAGGCTGGTATGAGAATTATTACGGAATTAGTGAGATCGGCGGACCTGATCTGGTAGAAACCGGACATAAGCAGGCCGTGAAGTTCGGGGCCGAGCTGGTTGCCGGACAGGCGACCTCACTGGAAGCCAGCGGTGAGGGCTTCGTCATCGGGACAGAGAGCGGAGCTGCTTATGAAGCTAAGCATGTCGTGCTGGCGACAGGTGTTCTGACGGATCTGGCTGCCGCAGCCGGGGTAACGACTAAAGAAGGTACGGAGCCAAGAATCAAGACGGTGATCGCCGCCACACCGGAAGGCAGAACCAACATCGACGGAATCTGGGCCGCAGGAACTGTGGCCGGGATGAGTGTTCATGCAATAATCACTGCCGGGGACGGCGCCAAGGTTGCCGTTAACATTATCAGTGAGCTGAACGGCGCACGTTATGTCGATCACGATTTGCTGAAGGCTTAGCAGATACAGCTGTTACATAAGAACCGCCTTTCCTTTTTGGAGGAGAGGCGGTTTTTTGATGTGGAAGGAATATGGTTATTTGTTGAGACTGGCGACTCTCTGCTCCTGCGCGCTCTGCTGCGGCCTGCCGCTGTAGAATTCCTGAACGATATAGAGGGGACGGCCCTTCGATTCATCATAGATCCGTCCGACATACTCCCCCAGAATACCCAGCATGAGCAGCACGAACCCGTTGAAGGTCAAGGTGATCCCGATCATCGATGCCCAGCCCTTCACGGCCGCATCCGTAAAGAGCGCCAGATACAGCACATACATCAGGTACAGAAACCCGGATACGGACAGCAGTGCCCCAAGAACACCCGCCAGCTTCAGCGGCTTATAAGAGAAGGAGGTAATGCCGTCCAGCGACAGCTTCAGCATCCGCCCTAACGGATATTTGGTCTCTCCGGCCAGCCGCTCCTCCCGCTCATATTCTATCGCCTTCTGGCGGAATCCGACCCAGCTGACCAGACCGCGCACGAAGCGGTTCTTCTCCGGCAGACGCTTCAGCTCATCGCAGACTCTGCGGTCCATCAGGCGGAAATCACCGGTGTCCACCGGAATGGAGATATCTGTCGAATAACGCAGCACCCGGTAAAATAAGCTGGCCGTCCACTTTTTGAATAGGGACTCTCCATTTCGCTTGATCCGTTTGGCATACACGACCTGGTAGCCTTGCTTCCACTCCGCAATCATCTCCGGAATCAGCTCGGGCGGGTCCTGGAGATCCGCGTCAATGATCACGACCGCATCGCCCAGCGCATAATCCATACCTGCGGTAATAGCGACCTGATGCCCGAAATTGCGGGACAGATCGATCAGCTTCACACTTTCATCCCAATAGCTGTATTCCTCGATCATCTGCGCGCAGTTGTCCGTACTGCCGTCATTGACGAAGATCAGCTCGTAGGGCTCGCCTGTTATGCCCATTACTTTTTTGATGCGCCGGTAGGTCTCCTGAATAACAGCCTCTTCATTGAACATCGGTATTATAATGGAATAGCGCACTTGAACACTCATGGGCAGCTCCTCCTTAAAAGTAGTAAGGAAGCGCGCCGGCACACGACCGGATATACGCGCTTCCTGATCTCCTGCTCATGCAGGTTAGTTCAGGGTGATCTCGTACAAGGTTCCGGCATTGCCGCTGTTCTGCGTTCCCTGCCAGTCTGCGGCCGGAACCTCCGTCCCGTTCGCGGTAATCCATTCCGTAATCTCCGAGCTGCCGCCGCCCCGCATCCCGCCCATGCCGCCGCTGGTGACCAGGAAGTACTTCACTTGCCCGCTCTCTACAAGCTCCTTCAGAGTGGCTGGGGTGTAGGGCGTATCTGACGCATTGAAGCCGTTCAGGATGACGACCTGCTCCCCTTCGTCGATGATATACGGGCCTGCCGTTCCATAATCCATCGCTGCGAACAGATATTTCTCGCCGGTATTATGCTCCTTGAGATAGGTCAGCAGAGACTCATTGATACCGGCAGCGTTATTCCTTCCCCCCATGCCGCCCATGTTGGCTATGTCGGGCATGTTGGCTATGTTGGGCATGTTGCCCATTGCCCCCATCCCGAAGGGGCTGCCGCTATCCGGCCCTGCTGCTGGAGTCATGCTATTATTTCCATAGACAATCGGTGTAAATGCCCAGTAGAGCGGGCCAATCAGCAGCACCAGGAACCCTGTTACCGCAGCGGCATGTAACCAGGAATGCTTAGTCCGTACCGCCTTCAGCAGCCGCAGAATTATTAGCACTACTGTCATTGCAATACCTGCTGCCAGTATGCCCACGGACCAGCCGCTGCCGATGGTATCGTTATACGGACGGATAATATACACCTCAAGCACCGTTGTAGCCAGCACCGCTGCGGGCAGCAGCCACGACAGCCAGGTCTGCCGCTCCTTATAGTAGCTCCAGAGCTGAGACCAGCCTGCACCTGCCAGCGCCGCCACCGGCGGAGCCATCATAATCAGGTAGTACTGGTGGAAGAAGCCGGCGATGCTGAAGAATCCCATGACCGGGACCAGCCAGGCCAGCCAGAAGATGGCTTCCTTATGCTGCCGGGTGAAGCTCCTGCGGCGCAGGCTGGCCAAGATCCCGATGCTGCCAAACAGCACGAACGGCAGCAACCAGCTCGCCTGGCCGGACAGCTCCTGCTGGAACAGCCGCAGCGGACCGGCAGTGCCTGTGTTGAACATGCCGCCGCCGTTCATCCCGCCGCGTCCGTTCGGGCTTCCGAACCCGCCGAAGCCGCCGTCCGCTCCTTCACCGCGCCGCCCGCCGTCCTGACCGCCCGGCACCATTCCGCCACCGCGTCCGTCCTGGCCTGGAGCAGTCCCGCCGCTGTCACGGCTCTGATTGTCCCCGGCGGCGGAATCTCGGCCGTTCATCGTCCCTTGTCCGTCCGCGCCCCCTTGTCCGCCAGTTCCATCCATGGGCGGGAATTCACCGCTAAAGTCCGGCATTTCCCCGTTCATTCCGTTCATTCCGTTCATTCCGGGCATGCCGCCGCTGAAGCCCCCGCTCCCGGCTCCTCCAGTGCTGCGGTCACCGGTCAGACGGGACACACCGTTATAGCCAAAAGCCAGATTAAGCACAGAATTGGTGCCGCTGCTCCCGATGTAAGGCCGCTTATCTGCCGGAATGGAATCGACAATTACAGCCCAGGATAGAGACACTGCCAGCAGTACGGCAGTGCAGGCTGCAAGGGTGCCGGTCTTCTTTTTCCAGTTCACCTGGGCTGCCAAAAGATAGAATAGATAAAAGGCCGGAAGAACCATATACGCCTGAAGCATCTTCTCATTGAAGGCGACACCGATAAGCCCGAAGGCGGCGAGCAGGCTACCCGGCCGGTGGGTCCGGGTGCCTCTGAAGAGAAACCATGCTGCCAGCAGTAAAGTGAATACCAGCAGCGCATCAATATTGTTCGTCCGGCTTACCGCCGCTGCTACCGGGGTGGCCGCCATAACGAGCGCTGCAAGCCGTGCCGCCGCCCGTCCGAAGGTTGGCTTCACCAGCAGATAGACTAAGAGTACCGAGCCTACACCGCCGAGCACCTGCGGGAGAATGACACTCCAGCCATGCAGGCCGAAAACCAGCGCGCTTAAGGTCTGCAGCCAGAAGGTTACCGGCGGCTTATCGACTGTTACAGACCCTGCTGAATCCAGGGAAGCGAAGAAGAAGTTATGGAAGCTCTGCAGCATGCTGCCCACTGCGGTTGTATAGTACGTATTCGCATATTGGTCATTCCAGATTCCGTATCCGTACAGGACGGCTGCCAGCAGCATAATCATTACCAGTACAACATCGGTACCCGGCCTCTTCAGTATTTTCATCGTTTGATCCACTCCGATTCGTTCATTTCTTAGGTGTATTATGGCATCCGTACCTTAACCGGCAATGAATGCCCGCTGAATGTTTGCTGAACGTGCCGGACACGCCAAATACCCCACCAAGAGATACATCCTGGTGGGGTATTTGGGAGAGCTACTATTTCCTTTACGGCTTACGGGCCAGCGCTGCTACCTTATTCAGGGTGTTCCAGTTGCGCGCGGTAAGCGCCGTTCCCAGCAGCTTGTCGAATGACACCTTGAACAGCGGCGACTCGCTCACACTCACTTCATAGAAGGCATACAGCTCCCTGCCGATCACCCGCACCTTATCGGCTCCATCCTCATAGGGACGGAGCTTCTCCAGTGCTTCAGCAGCTGGCTCCGCTGCCAGAAACGAGACGTACAGGCGCTTGTAGGCTTCCTGTTCACTCTGCGGGAACGGATTACCGGCGATGACCGCCTCCAGCTCCTCCAGAGAACGGATGATTACAGGCACCTCAAAGCCGAAGGTCTCCTGAATCCGCTGGCTGATGGTCCCGGCAAGTCCGGAAACGGAGGCTCCTTCACTCTCGAACACAACGTTGCCGCTCTGAATGTAGGTGCGTACATGCTCATATTTAAGCGCTTCGAACATCGCCTTCAGTTCTTGCATCTTAATGATTTTGTTGCCGCCGACATTAATGCCGCGCAGTAAGGCAATGTATGTATTCATCTGCGTTCCGCCTTCTCTATATCATCTATTATTCTGTTGCCCGCAGCGCTATGCTCTCATGCGTCTGCGGATCTCGCGGACCAGCAGTTCCTTCTCGGGAACCGGAAGTCCCTCAACCAGCCGTGCGGCTGCTACCGGCAGTATCCACGGGTTGATATCTGCAAGCGTCAAGCCTGACAGCTTCAGATATCTGCGGACATATTGCGCGGTCAGCCGCTTCCTGGCGAACCCTAAGAACCCCTTAGTGAACACAGAAGCCGACTCAGGCATGGACCCGATACTGAACATGATCACCGACCGTGCAACATCTGCTGCAGGATTGCCGCGGACGCCGGTCATCCAGTCTATCACCCACAGCTTGCTGTCCATCAGGATGTTGTCCGGGTGAAAATCTCCATGACACAGCTTCTCCCCGTCAGGCAGCTGTGCGAGCCGGGACAGAATCTGCGTCTTCTCCTCCGTCTCAAGCATGGGCGCGGCGATAATCTGCTGCTCCAGCCGCTGCTTCTGCGCACCTGCTTCGCCCATGCCATCGAGCTGATGAAGGCTATGATGCAGGCCGGCCATCTGCTTGAAGCCGCTGAAGTTCAGCCACGGCTTCCGGTTCATCTGCTGTAACAGGGTAGGACCGGCGATCTGCTGATACACAATTCCCGGTCTGCCCTCTACCACTACCCGCTCATGGGGCTGCGGAGTAGCAACACCTTGTTCATAGACCCATTTACTGAAACGGTATTCTAAGTCCACATGCTCTTCCGGAACGTCATCGCGGTACAGCTTAAGAATCTTTCCTTCCCCGTACTCCAGCACTTCCGCCGTTCTGCCTTGACCGATTACCTTCCCCTGCATATCAAGCCCTCCAGGCTAATCCAGACTGATCCGCGAGTAAATGCTCTCATCTCCCTTTATAGTGAATCGCGGAAAAACTCATGATAGAAATTAATAATAACCAGCAGCACAGCCAGTGATTCGTTGACGCTATCCACTTCCAGAGCGTGGTTGGCATCGTCAATCCTGTATACCCTTACCTGCTTCATGCTGCTAAGCTCGGCAGGATGCTGCCCGGTGAACATCGGGTCACTCCCGCCATAAATTACACTGCCCCGGCTCTGCCGTATGAACGGAAGGCTCTCGGGAACAGGTGTAAGGAACAGATGCGAGACCTTCTCGCCCACTCCGGGCTCCGACGCAACCTTACCCGCAATAATCGTCCCCATACTCTTGCTGATGAACAAAAGCTGCTCGTAGTCGGGAAGTGAAGCAAGCGCAATCTTGCATTCCTCGGCAACAATATCAATCTCCTCGCGCTTGAAGGATACTCTCGCAGCCTGGTAGCCGTATTCAAGCAGCAGCAGGTCACAGCCGTATTCCCGGGCCAGCTTGCCCGCATAATCCAGCAGCGGCCGCTCGGCGGAATAATTCTGTCCCGGAAACACCACAGCCAGCATCTTGGAGCCTTGCGTAATAAGCTTATGTCTGACCTCTCTGCCCCAATGTGAGGACATTACAATGCTGGATACGCTCATCTATCATCCACGCCTTTCCTACCTGTTCTATGAGATTCTCTCTTGCCTCTCATTATAGCTAACTTCAGCACAGGTTGAAAACCGGACAGCCCCGCAGGGCGGGGCTGAATAGCTGACGCTGCTCTATGAACCTTCCGGCTGCTGCTCTGGAAGGGCCTTGTGTCTACTGTTCCTTCTGCGGGCAAGAAGCTCGGCTGTAATCCATAGTACCACAGGAATCACCACTTCGAACGGGAGGGCATATACCTTGTAGATGTGATAAGCGAACTCCTCCATTTCCATAATATTGGAATATATGAAGTCCGACAGATAGATCATGATCAGCCCCATCTGAAGCACTACAGACCGGTAGCTCCCCAGCTTGAATACCTTCGCTACCCCGTTGCAGGTTACATACAGGCACAGACTGACCTTGACGAAGAGCGCCGTAACAAACACAATGGCCGCCGAGCCCTCGATCCGGGTAACGAAATCGCCTATGTTAATCCGGCTGACCGCCACGTATGAGGGGAAGTACAGGCTGGACAGAATATCAGGGCCGAGCATCAGCAGGTTGCGCAGCGTGATCATAATAATGATCCCCCCTGCAATCAATGTGCTGCTGACCAGCACCCGCTTGGCAGAGCCCTTGGCCGGAATAGCGCTGAATGCGCCAAGGAAGACTACAATCTCGGCAAAAGGGAAGGTGAACGAGCCTGCTGTATCTGCAAGAATAAGGTTGAATCTGGTATGGAGTAGCGGCTTCAAATGATGGTATTCAAATTTGGGTACGGAGAGTAGTTGTAAGATCACAATTACAATCAGCGAGAACAGCAGCAGGAATTTGGCGCTTCTTCCAAGCACCTCGATCCCGGCGTGGACCACCCACATACAGAGCAGGCCAATCATAAGCATGGGTGCGAGCATCGGAGTTGCGGTTAAAGCCACGGTCTTGCTGAACTCCCCGAAATTGCGCAGCACCAGCGCGCCCAGATGTAAAGCATACCAGATATACAGACAACAGAGCATCCGTCCCAGGACGGAGCCGAACACTTCAATCAGCATGTCATACAGATCCTTGCCCGGAAACAGGACATGGAGTCTTGCATAGATCAGCATAAGGGGAATCGCCAGCAGAATCGCCAACATTTGGGCAATCCAGCTGCTGTTGCCGGACTGTGACGAGGTTCCCAGGAACAATGAAGCACCGGTGACAAATAATACAGCGATGCTGATCGACTGGCCAGCCGGAATAGTCTCTTTGCTCACACTCTCCTCCTCCTTCAGCGGTGCGCTCTAATATAGCTTTTTCACCCAATCCACAAACAGCGGGGACGGACTGGGAATCTCCCAGTGCATCGACAAGGCGAAGGCCAGCGCGAAGGAGATCAGATACAGGGCGGAGCAGACCAGGAAATCCCGCTTCATTCCCTTCTTCCGCAGCCCATACGGATCAATGACCGCTATCAATGCGTAGATGAATACCACGTAAATGACCATGCTTAATCCCCCAGCCGGATGGCCCGCGAAGTCTTGGCACTGCTCTGTATCGTCACCTTGGACTTGACGCTCACTTCAAGACCGGCAAAGACCTCAGGCCAGCGGTCCTTCACTTTGTCCCAGAGCTTAGGCTGGTTCTCGTACAAGCTCTCGCCAAAGCCAAAAATATCAGCATCGTATTCCTGCTGCATCTTATGAATTAACGCAAGAATATCTGCCTGCAGCTGCTCGGCTGCCCTTTGCTCGATATCCTGAAGCGTCTCATCCTTAAGGAATCCATCCGGTGTCATCACCTCATCCAGCGCTGTCTTGGTTACAGTACGAATGTCTATTTGGAGCTTGCCATCCACCATTTGGTGCTTCAGCTTGGTCTGATTGGAGATAATCTCCAGCGAATACGCGGGATTCCCCCGCTTATCATCTACAGCCAGCACCCCACCCTTCAGTACATTTTTGACGATAAGCATCGTCTTCGTCTCATCGCCGCTCAGCTTGCCCACCATCCGGTCCTTCACGAATACGGCGGTACCTACCACCCTTTCGCTCTCCTCACCATTTTTCCGGTGAATATGAATGATTGGAGCCGTCGCATTAATCCCCGAAGTCTCCAGCTTGTCGATGAAATCCCAGATCTCCACAGTCGGGGCGGTATTCGTATACCTCTCGTCACGCATCATCTGGGCCAATTCAAAGGACAGGATCGCTTCCGTGGTACTGTTCAGATTGAGCACCTCGCGGGCCGTCTTCTCTCCAGACACGAAGATGAACACATCCGACCGGGTCTCCGTGTCCCGGCTGTACCAGTCAATGACTTTGACCAGCCCCTCTCTGGCCGCTTCCTCACTGATGATGATTGCCTTCGCATGACTCCAGAAAAGCTTCTTGCCTGTCATAGAGATCATATTGCGGACGATCTCAAACATCGTATTCCCGCTGAGGCTGACCATCTTGTAGCCCGCTTGGGCCTTGTCCGCCGACCCGCCTGTATCCACTACCTCTGCTGTAAGCAGCAGCTTCCCATTCTCATTCTTATCAATGGCCACTCCGGCGACAATCGCCATATCATCCACCTCGGCATAATTCCAGCAGCCGGTGAGTCCCAGGCTCAGCAGCAGCAACAGTGCGATAAGAGAGGTACACCTTCTCAGCAGAGATCTCATGACCGCTTGGCCGGTCTCTTGGCCGGTTTCCGTCTCCGGTTGCGCATGCCAATCACCGCAGGGCGCAAGTTCATATCCCACCAGGGCGCCCGGACGGTTGTATCCTTAATATCCTGGGGGCGGATCGAGCCTACCCCGAGCATGTATGAGACGCCGAAGGAGCGCAGGCTCATTAGGTGAATGACCAGACCGAGCAGACCGAAGAAATACCCGTAGAGGCCCAGGAAGAAGGTGGTGCCCAGCAGCACCAGTCTGGCTATGATCAGCGGTCCGGTCAGCCTCGGATTGAGCAGCGTCGTTATCCCTGTCAATCCCACCACAATGACCATCGGCGCACTGACAATCCTCGCATCCACAGCAGCCTGGCCCAGCACCAGCGCCCCGACAATGCTTACAGCCTGGCCAATCGCTGTCGGTATCCGTGCCCCCGCTTCCCGCAGCACCTCGAAGATGGTCAGCATAAGCAGCGCTTCCACTATGGTTGGAAAAGGCACCGATTGCCTGGCAGTCGCAATACTAAGCAGGAGCAGAGTGGGGACCATCTCCTGGGCATAGGTTACAAGGGCAATATAAGCGGCCGGGATACTGATCGACATGAAGGCTCCCAACACTCTAAGCACACGGTTAAACGATGCAAAATAATAGTTGATATAATAATCCTCACTGGCCTGGAAGTTCTCAACGAATACATAAGGAACGGTCAGCGCAAAAGGGGTGCCTTCGACGAGGACCGCAACCCGGCCCTCCATGATTTTACTCACAAGTGTGTCCGGCCGTTCGGTACTTCCAACGGTTTCAAACGGAGAGTAGGGCTCGTCACGGATCAGCTCGGACAGATAACCCGTGTCCAGAATCAGATCAAGCTCCACCTTCTCCAGCCTGTCATACAGCTCCTTAATAATGTCGGGAGAGGCCAGGCTCCCCATATAGCAGATACAGGTCTGCGTCTTGCTGCGTGTTCCGATTTCCGTGAATTCAAATTTCAGATCCGGGTCGCGCACCCTGCGGCGGATCAGGGTCAGATTCACAAGCAGCGATTCGGTGAAGCCCTCACGGGGGCCACGTACCGTTTTCTCTGTAGTAGGCTCTTCTATCGCTCTGGAGTCCCATCCCTGAACATTGATGAGAAGCCCTCCGGCATAGCCTTCCAGCAGCAGCACCGCCTTCCCGCTGACGACCGCCCCGATCAGTCCATCCATCTCCTCGGAGACCATGACATCTGGGGTATCAATGACAGTCAACCGGATTCTCTCCATCAGAACCTTAGGGTCCCGGTGCTCTTCTTCTGCGGGCTGGTAGGCGAGTACCGGCTTGATAATCCCCGTCTGAATCAGATTCCGGTCCACCATTCCATCGACATAGATTAGCCCGCAGCGGACGGAAGCGCCCTGGCTGTTCTCTATAATCCTTACTCTTAGTGTCCCGTCGTTATTGAATATCTTCCGCAGCCGATCCACCGTCTCCTCCAGCGAAGGGCTTAGTGGAGGATGCGCTGATAGGGTACCGGCAGCTTCGCTGTTCAGTGCAGGTTGCTTGTTCTTCACCGCTATCACTCCCCTCAGAGATCTATTGCTCTGATTATCCCCCGTCTCTCTAACTCCTATTCGCCAGAATTTGCTGGATAGGAGAAGCAGAAGCCGCCCGGACCTTGAACGGCACAGCAAATAAGCCCGCTCTGTAAAAGAGGGGCCGGTTGAGTCCAGGCTTCGTATGATATCGTCAGCCGCTGCTCCACTAAGGCAAATGCTCCTTGCAGCAGCCGCTTTATGTTATGGTTAGTACAGTTAGATAACAGCGGTGGGATTGTTACAGAGAAAGGTAAAAGGAGCACATAAAATGACACCATTCACGCGAAAAGTTATTCTCATTATTCAGTCGATCCCGGAAGGCTCCGTCATGACCTACGGCGGGATTGCCCGGGCGGCCGGAAGTCCCCGGGCGGCCCGGCAGGTCGTGCGCATTCTGCATTCCATGAGCAGGAAGTACAAGCTGCCGTGGCACAGGGTCATCAACGCCAAAGGAATGATCTCGCTCACCGAAGACGAATCCGCCTCCCTGCAGCAGCTATATTTAACCGGAGAGGGCGTTATCTTCGATGAACGGGGCGTGGTTGACCTGGAGCGCTACCAGTATGTTCCGGCTCCTGAGCTGGAGATGGACATGGAGCTTCCGCCTGAACTCGGCGATGAGGAGGACACTTAACCTCTCTTCCTCCGGCCCTCGGAATAACTCCTGCGGCTCCCGCCCGCCAGCCCGTTCAGCAGGCAATACATCGTGGCATAGATCACCAGCAGCACAAAGGCGACGAACAGGCTGAAGAACACTGACTGCCGGTTCAGACTGTCCATGACCAGCCGGTAGAGCTGATGGCGGTCCGTCAGCACATCCCAGCTGTTCAGCCGGTAGACTCTGCCAAGCAGGACGCCGTAGCCGCCCATGACACAGGCGAACAGGACGAAGACCCACGAGAGCAGCATGTTGCTTTTCCGGTAGATCACGTGCTGGAACTGGTACAGGGAGAAGAATCCGGTCAGCCAGCCGCTCCAGGTGAACAGGAGGAGGGTGGTCAGATCATACCAGTACCGGTTCTGGATCGTTCCGCCGACGATATACTTGCTTTTGCGGACAGTCAGATGGATCAGATCAGTCATAATATAAGGCGCATTCGGAAAAAACAGCAGCCAGGCTACGCCCAGCGGCAAAATCAGCAGCCCCCCGATCTTCCGCTTATCCAGCTCATGCGCAGCCATGGAGAAGAAGAACGGCACCCAAGCCAGAAACAGATTCCAGAGCAGAAAGGTATAGAACGTATCCGTCTGCAAGGAAACTACGCGGTACACCGCAAGCGTTGCCCCCGTCATAGCAGCCAGAAGGATGAACACCTTGGTATAATTCAGTTCTCTCATGAAGGATAATCTCCTTACCTCGATATAGTCCAATGATATAATTGTACAAATATGGGGCAGGAGTGTCCAATACGGGAGGTTTAGCGGGAAATGCGGTGACTAGTGGAGACGGCTTTGCCGTCTTTTAATAGAAGGATATTCTTATATTTTGAAAAGACATAAATTTCGCTTACGAATTAAATTCACTGTACTCTTCCTCAGTCGTCTGCACGTTCTTCAGATACATAATCTGCCCCATATCATTCACACGCATAATATCTATACCCGCCTTCGCATAGACCGTGCCATCGGCAGCTTGTCCGCATACTGCCCAGTTGGTCAGGTAGCTGCCATCAGGCTGAAGTACCCATGCGTCCCACATATGTTTAATGTCTTTGTTGTGTTCATAAAAAGTCTTAATCACTACCTCGAATCCTGTGCGGCTTCTCCCGCCCGACACAATTTCAGCATCCTGCGTGAACAGTGACAACAAATCGTGCATAGCCCGATCGTCGGTGCGGGAGGCATCATACAAACGGAAATAGTTATTTAACATGGTTATGTTCTTATCCGTGTGTTGAGCGTTAGTGGTATTACCGGCAGTTGTTGTGTTAGACATTTTATTACCTCCTGAATTTTCTGTAGTGTTATATTTAGTCGGGTTTTATAGTTCGAATATTATCGAACTATTCAACATAAGAAGAACTATATCACACTCTATAAGCAACGTAAATGATAATTCGAAAATTTTCGAACATTGAAAGAAGATATTGAATATGCTAGTATCTACCTTATGAGAAATTTATCGATACCTACAGTTTCAGAGATGCATCTGACCACGGTCTGTAATGCATTAGGTGACCCGTTGCGTATGAAGATTGCCTATTGTCTAGCCAGTTCTGGCGAGAAACGCTGCTCCGCCTTTGAAGTCGACCACATCTCAAAATCAACGTTGTCCCATCACGTTAAAATGCTTCGTGAAGCTGGAATTATCCAGCCGCGCATAGAAGGCAAACAGCACTTTTATTCGCTCAGAAAAGATGATTTAAATACCCGTTTCCCAGGTCTGGTCGATATGATTCTGCACACAGGAGACTTAGAATAATATATGATAAAGCGGGTACTTGGTATATTAAACGACAAAGAAATCGCTCCTTTTGGAATGGAAGGCGGACCCTCCATTTTACCAAAAAGGCGATTTCTTTTTCCGGATTACAAGGATTATACCCCGCCGCTCAGCTTGCGAGCCACCGCCGGAGTGCGCCCTTTGAAGGCAGCGCTGCGCGATGAGGATTCCTCCAGCCCCGAGAGGGCGCTGCATTCTCTGAAGGCCGCATGCGCGCAGCCCCGGCACCGGCTGGGGTTCACGCTGCCCAGCGCATCATTGATCGCTTCACCGGTATGATCATAGAACTGGGAGGCACCAATCCGGTCATACAGCCCCGTTCTCTTGAGCAGCTCCAGCGGCTGGCTCTGGATGCCTGAGATCATCAGTCTGCCGCCAGCGGCCTGCAGCTCCTTCACCAGCGCTGCCAGATTGGCCTCGCCTGTCGTATCCATCAGCGGCACCTTGCCCATGCGCAGCAGGATAAGCTTAGGCTGATCCGGGCCGAGCTCGGGCATGGTGTGGTCGAAGCGGTAGGCAGCGCCGAAGAACAGCGGTCCCTCCACATTGTAGATTCCGATCTGCGGACAGTCGTGGCTCTCTGTTACCATATGGGCCTCGACCTTGACGGAAGACGGGTCAGGCAGCACCTTGGAGATTCTATGCACCTCACCCATACGCTTGACGAAGAGCACAACGGCCAGGATCAGCCCCACCTCTACCGCCACGGTCAGATCAGCGAATACCGTCAGCAGGAAGGTAATCGCCAGCACCAGTGAATCCCCGGTCTTCAGCTTCAGCAGGTGGAGAAATTCCTTGCGTTCACTCATATTCCAGGCTACGACCATCAGAATCGGAGCCATCGCTGCCAGCGGAATGCTGGAGGCGTAAGGGGCGAACAGCAGCAGGATCAGGAACACCACCACACCGTGAATGATCCCGGAGAGCGGAGAAGCGGCACCGCTGCGTATATTGGTGGCAGTTCTGGCAATCGCACCGGTAGCCGGTATCCCGCCGAAGAGCGGCGCGGCGATATTGGCGACCCCCTGGCCGATCAGCTCACGGTTGCTGTCATGGCGGCTGCCCGACATGCCGTCGGCCACGACTGCGGAGAGCAGCGACTCAATGGCCCCCAGCAGCGCAATGACAAAGGCCGGACGGATCAGCAGCTTGATTTTCTCCCACGTAATGACCGGGAAGTGAAAGCTGGGGAGTGTATTCGGGATATCTCCGTAGGCGGAGCCGATGGTCGTCACCTTGCCGCTGAAGAACAGGGCTGCGATAACCGTGGCACACAACAGTCCAATCAGAGAACCCGGCACCTTCGGGGCAAACCGCAACCCCAGCACCACTACAGCAAGACATACTCCCGCAGTCAGAATGCTGTACAGATTGATTGTGGAGAGATGCGCCCCGATCTCCTTCATATTGTCGATAAAGCTCTCATGCCGCTTCATGTCCCTCAGGCCAAGGAAGTTCGCAATCTGCCCGCTGAAGATAATAACGGCAATCCCCGCTGTAAAACCAATGGTCACTGGCTTCGGAATGAACTTTATCAATACCCCCAGCCGCAGAACACCCATCAAGACAAGAATCACCCCGGCCATCATTCCGGCAATCAGCAGATTCTCATACCCGTACTGCATGGCAATAGCGAACAAAATAGGAATGAATGCACCCGTAGGCCCGCCAATCTGGAACCTGGACCCGCCGAATAAGGAAATCAGTATGCCGGCCACAATGGTTGTATAGATTCCGTACTCCGGCTTCACACCGGAAGCAATAGCAAATGCCATCCCAAGCGGGATGGCAATAACGCCGACGATTGTCCCTGAAATGATATCCTTGCGCAGCGAAGCAATGTTATAGCCTTTGAAACGGCCCCACCCTGTCATCCTATAACCTTCTTTTCTCTGAATATCTGATTATTTGAATATAATACCCACATTACTCCTGCCCGCTGCTCTTGTCAACGGGGTAATCCGCCCCCCGGAGCCCGGGGTTATTCGCTGCGGATGCCTTCAAGCAGGGAAATGGTACTCACCAGATGATTGTCAAAGATCTGTCTGGCTACAGCCAAAAGCTCCTTAATCAGAGGATCACGTAGGGCATAGATGACAGTGGTCCCTTCCTTGACGCTGGTGACCACATTTTTGGCCCTGAGGACGGCCAGCTGCTGGGATACCGCAGAGCCTTCCGACCCCAGGATCGCCTGCAGCTCGTTCACATTCTTCTCGCCTTCGCTAAGCAGCTCCAGAATCCGAATCCGCATCGGGTGCGCCAGCGCCTTGAAGAATTCCGTCTTAAATTGTTGAATATCGCTGTTCATCAGACTTCTGCTCCTTATGTGTTACTTGTTTCAATCTATATTATATTAGCTCATTTGCCTGAAGGTGGCTATGCCGGGACAGGAAATAGTTCGTCCGCCGGGGGCCCTGCGGCCCCTACAGATTCACCGGATACAGCCTCGCTTCACGGGTCCTCAGCTCGACGAAGCCGCCCAGCGCCATCGGTTCACCCAGGCATTCGAACATGATCAGGTCGCGGCCGATCCGCAGATAACCCGTGCCGTCCTCCTCTATATTTTCCAGCACGCCTGTCAGGATGACCGTGTCCCCTTCGATACGCAGGCCAAAGGCACCGCCGGGAGCAGGCAGAATATCGACCCAGCTCATGAACAGCGCCGGCAGCTCCCATTCTGCCACCCATTCCTCACCCGGCTGAACAGGCGGCCCGCACCAGATGGCTCTGGCTTCCCCCCATTGTGCTGCCGCGAATCTGATTTCCCCGGTCCGGGGACCTTGTCCAAGAATGTGTATGTTCATCTTCATTAGCTCCATCTTCGTTCATTGGTATAACGTCATTATACATGACCGGGCGCCGGAGAGGATATCAGGTGTAATTCTGCGTTGCTTTGTTCAGATACGTGCTGGGATGCAGCCAGGGATGCTTGAAGAACTCGTGTTTGTCAGTGATTTTGCGGGAGACGCTGAGGTCATAATCAATCATGCGCTTCACCTTCTCCGCGAGGCTTCTGCCCTTCACCAGCAGGCCCAGCTCGTAATCATGGCAGGCACTCCGTTCATTAATATTATAAGAGCCGTGAAATACCGCCTGCGCTCTGTGGTCGTAGATGATTTTCCAGTGGGAGAAGCGTTCAGTCGCACTATAATCATAGAAGGATACGCCGTTACAAAAGGGAACGTACATGTTGCTGCGCACCGCCGCCCGGTTCGTCGGATGGTCATTAATCTCCAGCGGATTGCATATGACGAGATGGCTGGCGCGCTCCGGCCCCACTTCACCCAGCCGGTCCCAGAAGGCCTGATCGATCAGATACGGATTCACAATAAGAGTCTCATCGGCCGCATAGGTGATCACATCCAGAATATATTGCTGAATCAGATTCACCGGGTTGCCGGGAAAGCTCGCGAAGAGCGTACACTCCTGCTCCCCAAATGCATAGTCCACCGCAGGACGATAGAAGGGTGACGCCAGGTCAAAGTGATCTCCCCCGAGCAGCAGCCACCTGGAGTGAAAAACAGCGTTCAGCGACTGGGCCACAGCCCCCTGAATGCGGAAGCAGCCGTCATGCCACTCCTCTTCCTTCGCGGGGATACCGAGCGGACGTCCATCCACCTGCTGATCCGGGGCTTCCTGAATGGGGGAGGCGAACGTATACTGGTCCCCGATATTCAGACTGCCGATAACGGAAGTTATTCCGTCTATAATCATGAATTTGCGGTGGTCAATCACATTCAGCCCGGTCACTTCTACATCCTCTTGAACCTTATCCTGCAGAAAAAGGATGCTCTCAGGCACGCCCTGTGACTTCAGCACCTTGCGCTTCGCAGCCCATTCCTCTGCACCGTAATAGGAGTGGAAGGTATCCAGGAGCCTCGCACCTGCCTGCTCCAGACGCCCGGCAATCTTGGAGAATTGCCCCACCTCTAGGTTCTGGCCGTATCCGAGCGCAGTGACCGTATAATTCACCATGATTCTAACCTCTACCCCGCGCTCAAGTGCATGAAGCAGCTCACTAGCGATAAGGTTCCCTGAATGGTCATTGAAGAACAGCATCACGGACAGATGAATATAACGCTCAGCCTTGCCGATCTCGCCGAGCAGCATGTCCAGACATTGCGGTCCGTTCACATAAGGATCTACCCGGTTATGCCGGGTGGTCTGCGGGGCCAGAGCCCTGAGCTTTCCGGAATCGAGTCCTGCTACTGTATCCGCGAGCTGATTAAGCCATTCCTGGCTTATACCCGGCAGTTGCCCGAGTTGCTGCATATCGGTTATGACGCCACCGCACTCCTGCCGGTAAGCGCGTGCGGTATCATTTTGCAAAAGAGGGGTAAACGCCGGCTCAGCCTCCTCCGCGCCTTCGGTAAGCGAGGCCAGGGAGCCGCCCGAAATATGATAATTCACGTAATCTATGAGATCCTGCTGAAGCTGCCCGTCCTGCTCGGCAGCAGCAGGGATTGAGGTTAACCGGTGATTATTATGTAGATTAGTCATGCTGTCTTCATCTCCTTCGTTCTTCCCCGCCTTGCTTCGTCAGCAAATGACAAGCCAAGTAAGGGTAAGGTAAGATACCCGGCTTGTACGTTTTATAAACGGCATGGCACCTATCAAAATAATCCCACAAAGTGGGGCCTTAGCTTCGATGATGACTCAGGTACTTTGCGGGGACCCTAAAACATATAAATTATTCTCTAAAAAAAAGATGCCCGCAGCAGTCATTAGACTGCCGGAGCATCCCGGAATTCCAGATTGTATAGGGTTAATCACTTGATAACGTAATTATTTGCTCAATTCCTCAGCGCTATACACCTTAACATCAAGCGGTGCGGTCAGGAATTCTCCCGCTTTGGCGGCGAAGCCGGTGAAGTGAGGGCTTGTGTTGTGAGCGGCAACGGCGGCCTGGTCACGCCAGGTCTCAACCATAATATAGAGACTTCCGTCTGCTGCATGCTTATACAGCTCGTAGGACAGGTTCCCTTCTTCTTCGTGTGTGGCGGCAATCAGCGGCTTCGCTGTGGCCAGGAACTCTTCCTCCCGTGCAGGATTCACATGAAGCAGCGCATGGATAATAATCATTTGGATATTCCTCCTAGAATTTCATGGGTATAGAGTATTATTTCCACTGGGCAATCGTGTCAATAGGCAGACGGACGGAGGCGTAGCCCTCTTCCAGTGCTTTGCCGATCGAAATCAGCATGACCGGAATGTAGCGTTCTTTGTCCAGACCGAACATTTCAGCGATCTGATCCTTTTCAAATCCGCCGATCGGATTGGTGTCATACCCGTGTGCGCGGGCGGACAGCATCAATTGCATGGAGACCAGACCAGCGTCAATCATCACGGTCTCTCTGTTCACATCTGCGGGCAGCTTGGCGAAGTGGGCGCCCAGGGCGGCCAGCTGTCTTTCTTTGACCTCGGCAGGCATAAGTCCGCGTTCTACAGCCGTTCCGTAGATTTGTTCAGCGTAATCGAAGTTATTCATATCACCGAATACGGCAATCACCGCTGCGGAGGTTTCGACCTGAGTCTGGTTGAACTTGGCAATAGGGGCCAGCTTAGCTTTGGCTTCCGGGCTTTCGATGATCACAAAACGCCAAGGCTGCATATTCACGGAGGAAGGCGCCAGCGTGGCTTCAGTAAGAATCTCTGTCATTTCCTCTTTGCTGATTTTGACGGATGAATCATATTTGCGGATAGAGCGGCGTCCTGTAATAATGCTGATGTAATCATTGTTTTTGGTAGTGTTCATGATAATTTGCTCCTTTAAAATGGTTTGATTATTGTTTCCGGCTACAGTAAATTAATGTTATATTGCAGCCGGGTAAGCATCTCTGCGAGCACAGTGCGCTCCTGTTCATTGAATCCGTTTAGCAGATCGCTGATGAACTCGGTCTTGTTCTCCCGGTAGGCATTGATATGCTCACGGCCTTGACCAGTCAGGGAGACGAGAGTCACCCGATTATCGGCTGGGTTATTGCGGCGGGCGATCATCCCGTTCTCTTCAAGCCCTTTTAAGTGGCGGGTAACCGCTGCTGCATCGATTTCCAGAAGCTTTTGCAGGGAAATCTGACTGATCTCGGAAATCCGGTACAGCTCTTGCAGCAGCCTGAAGCGGGTCGGAGTCATGCCGGCGCAGCGCTCGAATTTGGGGCCGATTTCTTTGTGCAGGGCCTGTAGCAGTTCGAAGATCTTATGTTCATCGGGCTGAACTTCGCTCAAGATTAACCCCCTCACGCAAATAAATTGTGCAAAACCTTTTCGACAAAACATACTTTACACCCAATTCATTGACCCGTCAACTAATAATTTTTGGAGGAGGCTGCCAGTATGAAAATAGCCCTGATTCAGCTCGATATAGCATTTGGCAAACCGGAGGTGAATTATGCTGCCGCCGAGCGCAAAATTCGTGAGGCTGCCGCCGGCAGTCCAGACTGCATCATTCTTCCCGAGCTATGGACAACGGGATATGACCTGACCCGGCTGGGCGAAATCGCAGATCCCGGCGGACATACCACGGGTGCCTTAATGTCAGGTTTGGCCCGGGAATACGGCGTGAATATCGTTGCCGGCTCCATTGCCGTCAGGCAGGAGAACGGCGGCGTTACGAACAGTATGTATGTCTTTGACCGCAGCGGGGCGTGCACCGGGGAGTATAGCAAGCTGCATCTGTTCAAGCTGATGGAGGAGCATCTCTACCTCCAGCCCGGCGGTGCGAAAGGACTGTTCACGCTGGAAGGCATTCTCTGTGCCGGGCTGATCTGCTATGACATCCGGTTCCCTGAATGGGTCCGCGTCCATATGGCCGGAGGGGCGGAGATCTTGTTCATCAGCGCCGAATGGCCGCTGCCCCGCCTCTCTCACTGGCGCGCGCTGTTGATCAGCCGGGCGATTGAGAACCAGTGCTACGTTGTAGCATGTAACCGGGCAGGGGCAGATCCGGCCAATACCTTCGCTGGACATTCCCTGATCATCGATCCTTGGGGCGAGATTGTCAGCGAGGCCTCCGGGGGCGAAGAGATCCTCCGCGGCGAGCTTGACCTCGCCCGGGTCCGGGAGGTACGGGGGCAGATCCCGGTCTTCGCGGACCGGCGTCCGGAGTTGTATAGGTAGTAGGGGCGGTGCAGACGTAGAGGATTATCGCGGGGGGCGGCATCTTTTGCCCCCATTAAATATTTTTGAACTGCCTCCGGCCCGCTCACCCTCGCGCGTGCACATTGTGTTCGGTTTTTCGCATACATTTGGCCCGTGCACACCCCAGCCTGCACATTGTATGCTGTTTTTCGCATACATTCGGCCGCGCACACCCCAGCCTGCATATTGTATGTTGTTTTTCACATACATTCGGCCCGCGCACACCCCAGCCTGCATATTGTATGCTGTTTTCCGCATACATTCGGCCCGCGCACACCCCAGCCTGCACATTGTATGCTGTTTTTCGCATACATTCAGCCGCGCACACCCCAGCCTGCACATTGTATGCTGTTTAATACGAAAATAAAGTATCGGAAAATGCGCCGCAGACTGGATTTTGACAAAAAAAGACCCACCGCCCCCAAAAAACGTTTCGTTTTTTTTGAAAAAGGGAAGACTATGGGGTAGGATTTAGTTGCACGCTATATCCTAACTGCTGGATATATTGCACGTACCGATCCAACCGGTTTTTCTTGGACGTCTCATCGCCTAGTGAGACGTCTATTTCTTGGTATGACCTTTTCTCCCGCATCAGGGCATGGAGGATTCGAATCAGCAAATGTGCGGTGGCGACGTTTGCTTTTTTATCGCCTCGTCTCTTACGAATTCGTCGAAAGAATTGGCCGATCCGGTTCGAGGAGCGAGCGTTCGCCCAAGCCGCCTGACACAACGCCCCTTTCAGGTGCTTGTTCCCTTGCATCGTTTTTGACTTTCTTCGCTTTCCCGCGCTTTCGTTGTTCCCTGGACACACCCCCGCCCATGATGCAAACTGCGCATCACTCGGGAACATTTCCGCGACATGCGGCCCCACTTCGGCAAAGATGGTCACGGCAGACGTCCGCTCAATTCCTGGGATGGAGTCAATTTGTTCAATTACCTCCAGGTAGGGTTCTGCCTTCGCCTCGATTCGAGCTTCCAGTTCCGTGATCCTTTTCTCCAAATAAACCAAGTGGTCCCAATGGTCTCGAATCATCTCCCGATGATGACGGCGCAACTTGCCATTGAGCGCGTCTAGCAACTGTGGAACTTTCTTTTTTAAACGGGTTTTGACCAGGTTTTTAACGGCCATTTCGTCGACGACCTCGCCGTCCATGATCTTCTGGAGCAGGCCCCGTCCCGAAACCCCATATAGATCGGACATAAAGGTGGTTAGCTTGATGTTGGCATCCTGCAGGATTTTGTGGATGCGGTTCTTCTCCGCCGTCACCGCCTGCACCATCTTACTCCGGTAACGGGTCAAATCCCGCAAATCCCGGATGTCCTGTTCGGGCACCATACTGCCTTCAATGAGCCCGCAACGGTGCAATTGCGCTAACCAGCGCGCATCTTGCATGTCACTTTTTCGACCCGGCATATTCTTTACCCGCTGGGCGTTGGCCAAGACCAGATCACAACTGCCCTCTAAGATGTTCCATACCGGTTTCCAAAACACGCCGGTACTCTCCATCACCACTTCCCGACAGCCGTGTTCACTCAGCCAATCTTGCAGGCCTAGCAATTCTCGGGTTGTCGTCCCAAAGGTTTTCAGGTGACATTGTGGTTTCTGTTCGATCGGTCCTTTCAACACGTAGGCCACAACGGTTTCCTGGTGCACGTCTAGACCAGCGCAACACATACGTACAGCATCCATTCCAACCATCCTCCATCGTCAGTTTACAAATCATGCGCTCGAGTGAGTGTAATTTAATACACGTACTTTTGGGGGGCTACAATAGGCGATGCTCGAAAAGCGCAATAGAACGGTTTTTCGCACGGGGTGTATCCCAGTAACCGTTTCCGCCCTTTGATTTGTATATGTAGTGTTGACGACTACAGCCTCATTTAGAATGGTTGCGACGGATGCCACCCACTTATTTTCATTCCTGGGGGTGACAAGGCCTCTGTCTTGTCATGCCTGTTTTTCGCATACATTCGGCCCGTGCACACCCCAGCCTGCACATTGTATGCTGTTTTTCACATACATTCGGCCCGCGCACATCCCAGCCTGCACATTGTATGCTGTTTTTCACATACATTCGGCCCGCGCACACCCCAGCCTGCACATTGTATGCTGTTTTTCGCATACATTCGGCCCGCGCACACTCCAGCCTGCACATTGTATGCTGTTTTTCGCATACATTTGGCCCGCACACACCCCAGCCTGCACATTGTATGCTGTTTTTCGCATACATTTGGTCCGTGCGCCCTCTAACCTGCACATTGTATGCTGTTTTTCGCATACATTCAGCCACCCGTCGCTGCCGCCAGTAGCCGCCCGCTTCAGCGGGCGTACCTCTCGCGCAGCATACGCGCTGCTTCAAGCACCTGCGGGTCGCTGTACCGCAGGCTGTAGCCCGTCGCCTGCTGCAGCAGCTCCGCCGGCAGCAGGCGGGTTCCCCGGCCGGCAAGCGCCTGCCGGATACCCGCAGTGAATTCGGCCGCCGAAGACGGGCCGCCAAGCTCCGCGAGCGCGGCGATGGTCTCCGGCCGCACGCGCGGATAGTCCAGGAAAGCATCGCCGTCCGCTGCATCCTGATAGAAGCGGCGGATGCACTCTCCGCGCGCGAGCCCCGTGCCGGACACAATCACGAACGCGTGGACGAAGTATGCGCTACTCTGTCTGCGCTGGGCAATGCCGCAGAACTTACGGCCGCCGATCGCCAGGTCGAAGTCACCGGGGCAATACGACCCGGTGACTTCTTCTGCCCGGATCTGCGCTGCTGCCTGCGGATAGCCCGCCGCTACCGCTTCGGTAATCACCGAAGCCAACAGCCGGAAATCATCGTGGAAGTCCAGCTTGCCCGCAGGCTTCGGCAGCAGCAGGGACACGTTGATCACTCCCGCATCCAGCGGCACCGCAGCGCCGCCCGAATGGCGGACTGCCGTACGGATGCCCTGCTGCTCCAGCGCCTGCATCGCCTCTGCTGCGCGGGGCAGCTTGCTGTCCCGCAGCCCCAGCGCTACTCCGCCGGGGTGGCTCCAGAGATGCAGCACCGGCGGGACCTTACCGGCCCCGACATCACGGCACAGCACCTCTTCAAAAGCAAACGGAATCAGCATATCCTCCGCAGATGCCTCTTCCCCTTCTTCCCCTGCTTCACCGCTGGTATGCGTGAAGAGGACCATCTGCTCCGGCAGTATTCCCGCCGCCCCGCTCTCCAGTACATCATAAGGTTCACTCCGCATGCTGATTCCCCTTTCTATCTATAAGCCCTGGCCAATCTTAACTCCGTTAACTATTCACATTGTAACCGATCTCTCCCCGCACCGTACAACCGGCAGTGTATGCCCTTACAGATTTGAAATAGCGAAGCGAACCCGTTATCCTTAATGTAGTACAGAAGAATATACCAGCCATAAGATTCGCGCATAAGCTCATGCTATACACAACCTCTAGGAGTGATGCTGCATGACAACCGAACCACAGGCAAAAGACAGGCAACTAAGCAAATCCAGGCAATGGGAACAGGCCATGAGCAAGCTGTACATCAACTTTCAAGACTACAGCAAGGATGCTCGCAAAGAGTTCAACGATGAGGATATTCATCAGGCCAGAGTCAATAGCCGCAAGCTGCTGACCCTGTTGTCCATTCTTGATCCGGGCCATACTGCAACGGCAGACTTGTATGACAGCTTCAAGCAGGCCCAGAAGAAGCTCGGCAGAGTCCGTGATGCAGATGTGCTGATCGGGTCGTTTGAAGCCCGGCGCAAGGCGGCGAAGGCGGCTGGTGATAAGAAGACTGCCAAGCTGCTGAAGTCGGTAATCGAACACCAGAAGGATACACGGAAGAGCGCCCGCAAGAAGCTGAAGAAGGCACTGCCCAAGCTGTCCGGCCAAGCGCTCGAAGCGATGTGGACACCTTTTATCGAGACAGGGCTAGAGCCCCTCGCCGCCAAAAAAGACGCCAATGTCGCCATGCGCGAGCTTGAAGTCGCCTTTGAACAGAAGAAAAAAGCCTGCAAGACCTTATTCAAGGGTCCTCAAGCTGAATCAAAAGAAGCCTTCGAAGCTCTTCATGAGCTGAGGATCGCCGCCAAGGAACTGCGGTATACGGCGAATGCGGCTGATTTTGCGCTGGATCAGAAATTCCATGCCCATGAAGCCTTCTATAAGGACATCCAGGACCAGCTCGGACTCATTAATGACAAGCGGGTATGGCTTGAGACGCTGCAATCGATTGGACGCCAAGAGCTGGATGTCGGCAAAAAAGTCTGGGCTGCCTTCACCGATACGCTGCGGGCAGAGGTACTGGAGGCTCTTCATCAGAACGGGGTTGTCCCTGTTGCTGAGGCTAAGCCCCCCAAATAGGGCATCATAGCTGATCATCCCATCCTCTACACAAAGGCAGGACGCCGCATGTTATCCAAGCGGTATCCTGCCTTTGTTCATAAGCGCCACGTACTATAGCATTCCGGCAGCCCATAATCCGCCTCTGCGGATCATCCGTCGCAGCGGCTCTGAAGAGAAGGAAGGCAGATGGTGTCCAGGCATCAGATAGACCACCCGGCCTTCGCCGAAGGGATGGCACCATGCCGCCGGTCTCATCGCCCCGTCATGCGGATATTCGGCCAGCACCGTTGTCTTGAAGTAGGGATGCTGCTCGAAATAGTAAGGCTCGTCCTCTATGACAAAATCAGAGCTCCCCTCCATAATCGGGTGCTCCGGCGCACTTACCTTCATCTCCAGCGCTGTGAATGCCGGATGATGGGTGAACCGGGCACCGAGCATCGCCCCAAGTTCCTGATTACGCTGCAGAGATATGCCGTTATGCACGACAAGCAGCCCGCCGCCGCCAGCCACATAAGCAAGCAAGGCTCCGCTCTGCGCAGCGGGTAACTGCTCCTCTGAGAATTCCGTATAGGAGACCACCAGTCTGCATTCTTCCAATTCTGTCCGGTTCATCCGTTCGTAATCCTCCGTACAAATTACCTGGAACTCCGGTTCAAGGAGCTGCTCCAGCTCACGGTCTACCCCCTCGAAGGGATGATACTTCACTTCGGTATAGCTGCCGAACGCCAATGCTTTGTATGAAGACATGCTACACACACCTCTCTTTTGCCAAGTTAGCCTGACCGGAAAGTCAGTGTCACCCCTGATTCGTTCCCCCTGCCGCTGTCACCAGGGCCAGAGATTGCCGTCCAGATCGATATAAGCCGGTTCTTCGGCCAGATACATCTTGTGGTTATGAACGATCGTCATAATCTTGCCTGCTGATTCTTCAGGAGTTACAGGCGCCTCTGCATCCTTCTCCCCGTTCATATAGGTCTGCAGCCAGCCGGGATGGAAGACCAGCACTTGTCCGCCCATCGCACGCAGGTGATTGTGCAGCAGCGAAGACTGCATATTAAGCGCGGCCTTCGACATACAGTAGCCATACATATTGATCCGCTTGTTCCGCCCGATGCTTCCGGCCTCCGACGAGATATTAACCACCAGACGCTGGCGGCCTTGCAGCAGTAAGCCCATCAATGCATTGCTCACCCTCAGCGCACCCAGCGTGTTCACGTTATAAATCTCCGCCATCGCTTCATCATCCATATCCACGAGCACTGTTGCATCATCAGACTTGTGGATAATCCCTGCGTTATTGATAATCATATCAAGGTGCCCTGTACTTCCGGCAATACTCCGCGCGGCCTCCTTTACGCTCCCTGCACTGCCGATATCGAGAGGAACCAGCTTCAGGCTATCCGGGTATTGCGCTTTCAAAGCTTCAAGTAGCGCAGGGTCCGGCAAATACTGTCCGGCAAACACCATGTATTTACTCTCCAAAAGAGAACGAACGAGGCATAATCCCAGTCCACGGTCAGCACCGGTAACACAGGCAACCCTTTTCATGAGCTCCCCCCTCCTATCTGCATAATTATGCTACGAGCCTAGGTCCATCCCTCTCACATTAGCATGGCTGCAGGCCGTTAACAACATCCTGCAAGGGAGGGCAGGCTAAGCAGAACTTTACTTTTGCTTTAATTTTGAACTATGCTACAATCATGATTAATAGTTGTTAACAACACAATTGTTGACAACAGGTTTCATTAACTCTTACCCAGGAAGGTGATCCTACGATGTCTATTCAACAAATCCACACTAAGGAAGAATTACAGCAATATATCGGGCAGCCTGGCAAAAAACTGCTCTTCAAGCACAGCACCACCTGCCCGATCAGCGCCAAGGCCAACGAGGAATTCCAGGCCTATACACAGCATTCAGATACTCCTGCAGCCGTGGTCCATGTGATCGAAGACCGTCCTGTCTCCAATCAGATTGCTGAGGATTTCGGGATCAAGCATGAATCCCCGCAGATTTTCCTACTGGAGGACAGCGAAGTCCGCTGGAACACCTCACACTGGAAGATTACCCAAAAAGCGATAAAGGAAGCAGTGGAACAATGAGCGCGAACGTAATTGTCTATTCAACCTCCGGCTGCGGCGAGTGCAATCAGGTCAAACAGCTGCTGGAGAGCAAGGGCATTCCCTTCGAGGTCCGGGATGTGATGACCAGCTCCGTCTATCAGGAGGAAGTGGAGAAGCTGGGCTTCATGGGCATTCCAGTCACCGTATCCGGGGACCGGGCGGTCAAGGGCTTCAATCTCCCTGAGCTTCAGGAGCTTATGGATGCTGCTGTTCTGTAATATACACAAAGGTGCTGTCCTCTCAACAGGAGCAGCGCCTTTTTTTTGCGATTCATCGATGGAATAATTGTATATTTATATATATCTGGACAAGGAGGATTGATCCTTTGAAGTGGCTACAGGATGAGCATGCCGCCAAATGGCGTGAAGAAGGACAGCGTTATGCGAGCGACGTTAATCAATTCGTACATAAAGGACTGACTGAAGGCTGGGACAAAGCGGGAAAAGAACCCGCAGAGGATACACGCGGGGGCCTCGCCGCCAAAATCTATAAGATGATTCGAGGAGCTAATGAGCACGGTGAGATTACTGAGCTGCGGGAGCAACTACCGGCGGCAACGTGGCCGCTCTCCGGGCACTTCCAGAAGGAGATGCAGGCAATTCGCGGTATTCATTTCATCAGTGATGATGCTCTGGTGTTCAGCACCGGCTCACCTTGGGAGAAGAATGTAGTTGTAGCAGTACATAAGGATGTTATTTCCGTATTCGACGAGTTTAGCCTGGTTGGGGCATCTCCTGACAATCAGTTCTATGCACTCGCCGGAATTCAAGGCATTACCATTATGCAATCCATGAACAGCACTCTACAAGGAAAAGTTGTAGCAGATCTCTCATGGCGTGAGCTGAATGGCACGATTCAAGCGCTGGACCCGGAGTTTACTGTTTTGAACATAGACAGCCTGGATCAGGAGTTACCCTTGGAGCAAGTCATTCCTTTTAACGGGGGCCAAGCATTATTGCTTGTTACGAGCCAGGGGATTTTTCTGGTCCAGCAATCGCAGGAGAAGCTATGGGAGGTGAAGCTGCTGCATCCTGATCTCGAAGAATATAAAGCAGATGAGATGGAGCATATCGAGATCGACATGCCGCATGGTGCCGTCTCTCCGGATGGAAGATGGATTGCCTATGGCAGCCAGGGCAGTGATCATCTTTTATATGACACAACTTCAGGGCAGGTTCACTTATTCAATCCGGAATCCAGTTACCCGCACTATACTATATTTACGAAGGACCAGCATAGCGTATGGTACAATGCCTGCCACTTCTATAATGGCGTTACCCTTGCTGTGTCCCTTGAAGATGCGGAAGCAGGAAAGCTCCCGTCCGATCAGGAATATCCGGTTGTTAACGAGGAAGCCCGGGTATATGCGGCGGCGGCACTGAAGGACGGTGTTGTCATTGGCGATGCCTATGGCTACTTGAGGCTCATTGATACAGGGGGGCGGGAGCTGTGGCGTTATTATGCCGGAAGCACCATTTCTGGATTAGCTGTCGATCCGGATGAGACCATGCTGGCCGTGGGGACTTATGGAGGGATGCTGCATTTCCTGGACCTTCATGCCGCTGAACGCAGCGACTATGAGATTACAACAGGAACCGTTCGTGAGATGAAGCGGATTATTGCCTGGAAGAATCAGAATGAGCCGCTTTGGTGGTGAGCTGATACATGGAGAATCCTTCTTCCCCACCGTCGTCTGCCAAAAATAAAAAACAGCGCTTGAGCGAGATAAATGGCAGATAATCTGCTACATATAGGTGTTTTGGCTTCCCTATGCACAGCCATTCAGCCATTTGCTGAAAATAAGGCGAATAGCACTCTTTTCCATTTTTACAAACCCCCTCTGAAGAGAGTATGATTCGTGTTGAAAGCAAATGAATGCATTCATGAAAATGAGCATATGCATGCACGCTGAATTTCCGTCATGTGGAAAACGGGGGAACCATCCGGCCGTCAGGCCGACTTGGGGTGAATCCGAAGGAGAATGCCACGCGCAGGTCTCCGGCAGGTAGGGCGACTCTCACCGTCCGAATCCGACAGCTAACCTCGTAAGCGCCAAGAGAGAGCCCTGATCCGCCACGCTTTTGTGCCAGGCGTCTTAAGCCTGTTACCCACAACCGCAGGCAGAGGTCCTCCTCTGCCTGCGGTTTTTTGCGCGCTGGAATGAACTGCACAGTATAGATTCAGGAAGGAAAGTGACCACATGCCTGACCCCTTATCGCCCAAACTAACCGCCGCTGCCGGATTCAACCACTACACCCAGCAATATAGCGGTCCCGTCTATGCGCTTAGCTGCCTGCTGCTAGAGCAAGGCGTCCGCGCCGAACAAGCTGCAACCGCCACCTTCGTGGCCCTCCATCCACTATGGCTGAAGGGCCGCCTCTCAGGGGACGCCGCTGCTGCGGCTGCCTACAGAGAGTGCATCCGCCAGTGTGCCATGCTCGCCCACGACACCAGCCGCTGTGCTTCTGCGCCGCTGAGCTGGGACGATCACGTTGCCAGTGTCTTGTGGTATGGCATCCAGCTCCCCCTGCCCGACATCAGCCAGATCCTGGAGTGCAGCATCCCCGAGCTCAAGGCCCGGCTCAGAGGAATACGCGAACAGATGGCAGCCGCCCATTCAGCCTTGCCTGCTGTGCACCGCCCTTCGGCGGGTTGAGACTGGGAATAACGCGGGATACGCGGGATATAGGAATGAGTGCGGCGGAATGAGTTGGATGTGGCCGAATTAGGGGACGGATGCGACAAAAGGAGATGGATAGCGGGCCATGCGGACTACCGATCCGCTATTTCGGCAAATGGGACCATTCCGAAGGCCATGCGGACTGAGAGGCGCTTAATTAACCCATTCCGCCTCATTTTGCGCTCCATACTGCCCTTTAAGGTCCTCTCAGTCCGCAACGGGGAGAAAATCGGTCTTTTTCACAAAATAAGGGCCGCTGAGTCCGCCTACAAAACAACATCCCCCCACAAAGTGGGGCTTTAGCATCGATGATGCCTCAGGTACTTTGCGGGGACCCCAAAACATATAAATTCTAACAAATAAAGCCGCAGCATCCGCCGCGACTTCGTCCTTGACTCTCAGCGCCAGCACTCATGCAGTACTTGGCCCATCTTACATAGCTCAATCATCCCATGCACTCATCCTGTCTCCACCAACCGTTCAGTACATAGAACTCAGCTCTTGCCCTTACCACCCTTGCCGCCCTTGGCAAACCGCCAAAAAGCCATACAGCAGCCGAGCAGGCCGGCTCCCAGCAGAAGGGTCTGTAACGCCCCCAGCCAAGTCGATTGATCCGACGGGATCAGGCTGCTGATAATAATCAGCAGGATCGAGGCCGCGACCAGCACGGGGGTTTGTCTACTTTTCTTCACAACACTTCACCACTCCTAAAGACTAATACTACTAAGGTACACCATCTCCGGCGTTTTCACCAGTTCACCACGGCTCCGGGCACACCCAGGCGGAAGAACGTATGGCGTCCTTGGCTAGTAATTCTTCACTCCATAGTAGTCAAAATCAGCGAAGGAGTCATGCTGGTGGGCATCAACGGAACCGATGAAATTGAACAAGCCTGTAAATCCGCCAATCTCCCCTGGCTCCCCGTTCACGCCTTCATCCGACAGATAGAGTACATCAATGTTTTCTACAAAAGCTTGCCAATCCCCGTTATCCCCGAAACGGTAAAGGATACTCGCGATGCCTGAATGATAGATAATCTTGAGCTCCGCTGTGTCTTCAGGGACTGGAATGTAATGGTGGACCAGCTCAATGCGTTGCCCCAGCTTGGCCTGAAGTACGTATAGAACGGTACCCTCTGATTCGGAGTGGGTCAAGTGAACGTACAGCCAATTATTCGAATCATAGTATAGCCCCAGACCGGCCGTTTCCGAGTAGTGATCGGGATGAAATTCCACCTTGGTTTGAACTTCATAATGAAGGGAAGTTGCGCGTGTGGCCATAATCGCCGGATGGATCTGCGAGAAAAAAGAATTCTCTCCATGAATGCGTAAGTAACCCGGACGTTCAACCGTATTCACCCATGCCGCTTGCTGGTCCCGGTACGGAGTCAGAAAATGAAGATCATATTTCTCCTGATTAAAATCATCAAATACGTCATGAGAGATTCCATCGGCCTCTAATTCAACACCTGTCATCCCCTCAACTTCCATTTTCGCCACATTCGATCCATCCTTCATTTCCAGCCAGCCATCCTCTGTCCAATGCATTTTTTGAATAGAGGTTTCACGGCCTAATGGATTTAAGAGCGTTCCTTCCACAGGCCGTGACATGAGATGAGCAATATACCATTCGCCTGTTTGAGTTTGCACTAATGAGCCGTGACCTGCTTTTTGCATGATCGAGCTTGGATTATACATCTCAAAATGCCCGGCATCCGGATTCCCAAGTGAAAATAAATGGCGCGGCGAGGAGGTGATGATCGGCTCCCCCGACGGATGCGGTTCATAGGGACCAAAAATATTCTCCGCACGTCCCACCTCCACGCCATGAGCATAACCAGTTCCGCCCGCAGCTAATAAAAGATAGTATTTATCTTTATACTTATAAATTTGCGGTGCTTCAGCACAGCCGCGGCTGGTGAAGCCTTGCGTCACCCGGTGCCAATGTCCAACCAGCTTACCCTCATTCAAATCAAATTCAGCGATCACAATATGTCCAGGTGCCTGATACCCCTCACGAGTCTCCCATTCCAGGATGGACACATAGTGCTTGCCATCTTCATCATGGAAGAGCGCCGGATCGAAACCTATGGATGTCAGATAGATGGGGTCCGACCAAGGTCCATGGATATCTTCTGCCCACATGGCATAGGAATCCGAGTTGAATTCACGGCCTGCCATGTTTAACATATGCGAATAGGCCAACCAGTACCGGTTCGCCCTAGAATCATAGGATAGATGCGGCGCCCAGATCCCGGCCGGAGTATTGGTCCCCCTCAAATTCACTTCACCTTTATTTAATACGGAGGCAGTCAGCTCCCAATTCGCTAAATCGGTTGATTTGAAAATTTGAACGCCGGGATTCCAATGAAACGTGGATGTCGCAATATAATACACATCATCCACTCTAATAATAGAGGGATCTGGTGCCATCCCAGGGATTATAGGATTATTAATCTTCGTCATTTCTCTGCTTCCCTTCGCTGTTTAGCCATATTATTTACCCTTTTCCTGTTGTCTATGTATATTATAATAACTACTAACGTACTTATGCGATGGGATGATTACGGCTAGATTTACCCAAATCAAAGGCAGGTGCTGCAAATTGGAACATATGAATAGCTATCTCACAGGTGCACAGACGCTGCTGCTGCCGCGCATTGATTGGAATATACGCTTTTTTGGCGCACATACACAGACCGTTCCTGCCGATTGGAGCATGACTACAGAATCCCACCATGCCTTTGAGATTCTAATTGTGCTGGATGGGGCTCAAGAGACTAGGATAGATCATGAACCATTCATTGTGAACAGTGATGATATTCTGCTGATTCCGCCTGGGTTCGAGCATACGAATAAATGCATTTCCGCTACATCGATGACCTATTTCTGCGCTCATTTTGATATAGACGAGCCTTCCTTACGGATGAGAATTATGAAGAACTGTGACTGGGTCTATAAGCCCTCCCATTTGTATCATAGCCAGCTGAAAAAATGCCTTCAAAAATGGACCGATATTCTGCATGAACCTGAGTTGTCGTTCACCAAAGCAAAGCTAAAAGCACAAATGGTCTTGTTCGAGTTATTGGAGGTGCTTGTAGATATCCAGCCGGTACAGACGGGGATACATGCTAACGAATCCATGACCACTGCGAAGTATGCCAAAGAAATTGCCGAAGCCATCAAGAGAGCTTTTAAGAAAAATTGCACCCAGGGAAATTCAGATTACACCATTCACATCCAGCCCATCATTGCTTCGCTTGGGATCAGCCCCAACTACGGATTAGAGGTATTTCAAAAAATATATAAAATGTCGCCCCGCACCTATCTATCCGACTTAAAGCTACAGGAAGCCAAAATACTACTCCAGCAGCCCAGGATATCTTTAAATGAGATTTCAAGTCGTTTAGGTTACAAGAACCTCTCTCACTTCAGCAGACAATTTAAAAGATGGACAGGAATCAACCCCTCCGACTATCGTAAAAATAATTGTGTATAGCAAACACCCATCTTCCTTTATGGGGCGGATGGGTGTTTTGTTGTTATGCCAATAAGTTATCGTTATTTAATTCTCCTTCAGCTCTTTAATCTCAGCAATGAGATGATTCAGCTTGTAACCGTTGGTATCCCTGGAGAAAGCTTTCATCTCTTCGCTCTGTCCCTGGAATGCAGATAGAACATAGTCACCATCAACTACATAATATGTCCCATAACGGGTGAAAGAGTAGCTTCCTTTTTGCTCTTCCCCTACCCCTTTTTTGATTGCAGCGACGATCTTCATTCCCGGCTTAAGTTCTGGTTCAATCCCCTTGAACTCAGAGTCATAAATCAGGTTAAAGGTCCCTTCAACCTCTTCACCAGTAACTACTTGATCTACATTAACTTGAAAAGAGGTAAACATAGGCTTGTAAGGCTCCAGACCGGAATCCTTCAATTTCTCCGCTAAATTACCCTCTGGAGTTCCAGGTTCAGTTATCAGATCCACGCTGAAATCCGGCAGTTGCTGAATGACTTCAGCAACTATGAACGTGTCCGTATGATCCAATACCTCCTCGAATGTTAAATCCCGCAAATCAACATTTACAGGAGAGCAGGTGGATAAAGGATATTCTTTACGAAGCTCCTTAATTTGCTCTGCCGACAGACTTGCTGCTGCTAATTCATCTAATTCAGAAGAAAGATTGGAACAACCCGTTAGGAATCCGAATACCGTAATTGATGCAATGGCAGCTGTTATTATCCTTTTTATATTCATCTCAATCCTCCGTTTCTAGAGGTATAAGAATCATAATAACTTCCTAAACAATAAAAAAGAAGGGGCTGTCCCCAAAGTAGATTTTCTACGGCGGAAGACCTGTCACTTCATTCTTAATGCTACAAAAAGTGAGCAGAGCAGCGATTCTCCCGTTATTGGAGGATCGCTGCTCTGCGTTTTTGGTCATTGGCGGCTTGCTCCAGCAGATTATGAGCAAGGGAAAGCCATCCGACCTCAAGCGTCACTTTCTCCATGGCGCGAAGCAGAAATCGCCGGAAGCCCCGGTTATTCTATTAACATTCCTATCCTTAATCAATCGCTTGGAAAAAATATCAAGTGAATCAACCTTGAAGTGTCTCTTTACGATGCTGAGGATGTCATACATGATTTTTGCGACGATAATACATCAGATAATTTTTAATACTTCTCTAGCAAACTACTTATTTAGAACAAAAATCCCGATGGTTGACCAGATTGGTCATCATCGGGATTCCTGTATACTTTTCCTTTAGCCAAGGCCTTCTCCGCCTTGAATCCCTCCAAGAGGTGTTCCAGGTTAAATATGGAAGCCCGTTCTTTCTGCGCCGCTGCTACTGCGTAATATTGGGATTAGGACAGATTCGGGTAGAGGGCGGACACGCCGCCTGCAAGTCCGGCTTGGATCATACGGCTGGTATCGTCGGCAAGAATTTCGAAGCTGCCGGCTGCTATGCCGTCAATAGCTATTTTCGCAATATCTGAAGGGTTTGATTTGGGAGCATCCAGGCCGGCCGTCATGTCTGTCTCCATATAACCCACATGTAAGCCTGCTACTCTAATATGACGGGGATACAGATTCAAACGAAGATCGTTCGTCAGCGCCCATGCTGCAGCCTTTGCCGCCGTGTAGGCACCCGCAGCTCCGCCACTAAACCAGGATAATGCGGAAAGAATATTCAGAACCGATCCTCCCCCGTTATTCTCGATGACCGGTGCAAAAGCGCGAACCATGGATAACGTACCGAAGAAATGCGTATTCAATTCCAGCTGGATCTGCTCCACATCCCCTTCCAGCAAAGAAGCGCCTGTAGATGATCCTGCATTGTTGATCAGAATCGTAACATCCTTAGCCTGGCTGGCTGCTGCCGCTACCTCTTGAGGGTTGGTAACATCAAGCTTTACAGGTGTAACTCCTGGAATATCCAGAGTTTCCGGATTTCTTGCTCCCGCGTAGACCTTAGCCCCTCTAGCTAGAAGTTCAAGCGTAAGCTGGCGGCCAAGCCCCCGGTTTGCTCCAGTAACCAATGCCACTTGTTCAGAAATGTTCATTGTATTCGCTCCCTATATGAGAATGATCGTTCTAGAAAATGCACAGGAGAAGATATAATAACCTAATCTCATCATGCAGTGATGTCCTATAAATTCAATATAACATATTGAGAACGATCGGTAAATAATTATATGAATATTTAAAATCGGATAACCACTTTCCCTTGGGGGTGACCTGTAGCAACCAGATTTAGAGCTTCATTAATATCTTCAATGTGGAACTCCCTGGCGTCTACCGCGGGTATAATTTGGTTCTCTTCAATGATTTTTGTGATTTGCCGTAATTGTTCTCCATCACTGCGTACAAACACAAAATGATATTCAATCTTCTTCTTCTTGGCTTTGTGATCATACTTAGCACCAGCAATACTGAATAGTTTTTGCTTCCAACCTACCAAGCCCATAGTTTTGGCGAATCGTTTGTTTGGTCCGGTCCGTAGAGAAAGAAGATGGCCGCCTGGTCTAATAATGGAGAGTTCGCGGTCAAATTCACCGGGGCCCAAGGTATCAATCACATAGTCAAGATCACGAAGTCGTTCCCAGTAGTTCTCCGCCTTGTAATCAATGTATTGATCTGCTCCCGCGGCCATTGTACGTTCGCGCGCCTGTGGACTTCCACTGACGATGACCTTCAGCCCCATGCTTTTAGCGATAGGAATCGCCATTTGGCCAAATGAACCAGAGCCCCCTGGAATGAACACTCTTTCGCCAGCTTTGGCAGCTAACTCTTCATGCAGGCTTTGATAGGCTGTCAATCCTGTTAAAGGCGCAGCCGCACCGGTTACAAAATCCAGATTACCCGGCAAGTGAGCCATAGCCTCTACATGAACCGCCGCATATTCGGCAAATGCTCCAATTTTTCGCAGCGGCAGGCGGGAGTAAATGGCATCACCTACTTTGAAGCCAGCGACTTTCTTACCCATCTTCTCAACAACACCTGTGAGTTCGTTACCAAGGGTCAAGGGGAACTCATAGTCCTGGATTAACTTCACGCTTCCGGTAGCGATGAGCAGCTCCAAGTGGTTAACCGCCGCCGCTTTTACTTTAACCAAAACTTCGTAATCACTTATTTCCGGGACTGGAATATCGCGCACTTCAACTTGAAACGGTTTGGAATATTTGGTGATCTGTGCCGCCTTCATAATTAATACCCTCCTATCCGCAAGATCCTAAGTAACATTTACGACGATTTGTAACTTGCACACCAAGCATAAGACTAGAAGTTACAAAAGTCAACATTTGTTACTTTGTTTTTTCATGCTAAACTATAAGTGGATATTATTAATTAACGAAAGAAGGGTTGGCAGCATGGTGTTACACTGGGGGGTTAATCGTAAGTGCCTGCACTCCCCCATTCACCTGCCACAACAAATGGCTAAAATCACACAGGAGCTTATTATTGAAACTGCCGAGACATTAATTGAGCGTACGGAAAAATCTGAGGTGACGCTCTCTCAAATAGCGGATGAATTGAACATCACCCATGCTGCACTCTATAAACATTTCAAAAACAAACAAGAACTGTGGGCGGCAGTAGCTAAAGGCTGGTTCAACCGGATGATTTCAGAACAAATCCGTATAAACATGACTAATTCAGCCTCCCCGCAGGAAGTGCTCCACGATTGGCTATGGGCATTTGTTAATGCCAAAAAACGCGCTTATAATGAGAATCCCCAAATGTTCGCCTTGAATACACAATATGTGGACAGTAATCCATTGGTATTACGTGATGTGCTTTGGGATTCTTATCAAATAATTGATGGTTTCATGGAATATCATGATCCTCAATTTGAACGGGCAGAGGCCATTCTATCTGCGTTTGCAGTGTTTAGTCTCCCCTCTTTTAAAGGATCCTGGAATTCACCAGACTACCAAGAACGGTTTGAACGCCTCTGGAGTTTAATCAAACAAGGGGTTTGAATCCTGGAGGGGATGGCTGAATATACAACAGGGAGCAGTTACCTGAGGTAACTGCTCCCTGCGAGAAATCCATCACACTACTTCCGTCAAATCCTAAATTTTATAAGCCTTCATCGCTTTTCTGATCTCCTTGATGCTAGGGCGCTTGCCGTACATCAGGACGCCGGTGCGGTAGATCTTGGCGGCGAGCCAGCCGAAGAGGAAGGTTGTAGCCAGCAGGATCGCCAGCGAGACCATGATCTCCCAGAAGGCGACCTCCCCGACCCCGATGCGGAGCAGCAGGCTGAGCGAAGAGGTGAATGGTACGAAGCTCGCTACCTTCACCAGCAGTGTATCCGGGTTCGAGATGCTGAACAGCGGCAGATAGAAGCTGACGAAGCCCAGCATCATGACCGGCATCACGGCCTGCCCCAGATCCTCTGTCCGGCTGACAATGGAGCCGACAGCGGCATACATCAGGGCGTACAGGAAGTAGCCCAGGATATACAGGATGAAGCCATAGACGATCATGCTGACATTCAACTGTCCCAGATTCAGATCGAAATCGCTCAGGATCGTGGAATTATGCGGCAGCATCAGGTTGACGGCGATGGCAGCCGAGATAATGGCGATCTGCATCAGACCGACGAGGAAGATTCCGATGACCTTGCCGAACATCTGGGTTAGTGGCGAGGCGCTGGTGATGAGAATCTCCATAATGCGCGAGCTTTTCTCCGACGTAATCTCGGCCGAGATCATGTTGCCGGTCATCATCACCGACATGAAGAACAGAATCAGTAAGATATAGACAATCACATAGTTGATAATGGGTTTGGACTGATCCTGATCTGCGCTACCTGCAGCCCCGTCAGTACTTAGCTGTGCGGTATCAATCGACACCGGAGCGAAGATCGCCGCCACCTGGCTCTCGGTCAGCTTGTCTCCGACAATCAGGCCGGTATTCACCTGCTGCAGAGCAGCTTGCAGATTCGTTTTTAATTCGCTGTCGATCTCTCCGTCTTTGCTGTGATACGTTACCGGAGGCACCCCTTCACTGCCCTCTGCGGCGAAGGTGAGGTATCCCTCGATCTTCTCATCCTCCAGCCCCTGCTTAAGCGCAGCATCCTCAGCGGAAGGATAAGCGGTAAATACGACTTTATCTTCGGCTTCAGCCGGCGGAGTATAAGCGAGCAGCAGCTCGGCAGGCCGGAAGCCCTGCTCGGCAACTATTCCGATCTGTGTCGCGTCCTTGGCACCGTCTTCTCCGTTGAACACTTTGATTAGATAAGGAATATTCATCCCAATGCTAAGCAGAAGCACCAGAATCAGGGTTGTAATCATGAAGGATTTCGTTCTTACCTTGTTCTTGAATGTGAAGCCGATAATAGTTGCCATTTTATTCATTGGATTCACCCACCGCTCTGATAAAGATTTGGTTTAGCGTCGGTTCCTTAATCTCGAAATGCTCGACCTCGCCTTGAGCCACAGCCAGTTGAAGAATGCGCTGCGCCGCTCCCAGGTCATTGATGGTTAAAACATACCCGCGCTCCTGCCGCTGCACTCCGGTAACTCCGGCAAGCTCGGCAAGTCCGTTCACTTCCCCGGCGGTGCGCAGTACAACTTCTTCCCGCGGATACCCCTTCTTGATCTCACGGATATCTCCCTGAACCACGGTGTTCGAGCGGTCAAGAATCGTGATATTCCGGCATAATTCCTCAACATGCTCCATGCGGTGCGTGGAGAACAGAATGCTCGTTCCCAGATCCCGCATCTCTCTGACGGTATCCTTCAGCAGCTCCACATTGACCGGATCGAGGCCGCTGAAGGCTTCATCCAGGATCAGAATCTTCGGCTTATGGACCACAGCGGCGACGAAGCCCATCTTTTGCTGATTTCCCTTGGACAGCTCTTCAATCTTCTTATTGTAATATTCCGGTACATCGAAGCGCTCCAGCCAGTACTTCAGGCTCTTATCCGCTTCACTCGCGGACATCCCCCGCAGCTGAGCCAGATAGATAATCTGATCGCTTACCTTGACCTTCGGATATAATCCCCGTTCTTCCGGCAGATAGCCCATCAGATGCTGAAGCTCCTTACTGTACGGCTTGCCGTTATACAGGATGCTCCCTTCGTCGGGATAGATCAGGCCAAGCACCATGCGCATGGTCGTTGTTTTGCCGGCGCCGTTGGCACCCAGCAGACCGTAAATCTCGCCTTGCTCCACCTTCAGACTAATTCCGTTGACGGCCGTCTTCTCACCGTACTGCTTCACTACCTGCTTCAACTGCAATGCTTCCATTCTTATTCCCCTCTCTTCTGGTCGATCAGAACCGGACGATGTCCCCGGGTCCATAAGCTTAGGATTTCATCCAGCTCCAGGCTGCGGCTCTTGAGTACCTTTACGCCCAAATCGTGAATGCGTTTCTCATACAGATAAATTTGCTGGGTCAAAAATGAAGCCACACCCGGCGTTTCCAGCTTCAGCTCCAGCGCCTGCGGCAGCTCGGCTGCCAGTTCCTGCAGTTCTTGCTCTCCCTCAACTTGAACCCATATTTCACTCCATGAACCAAACAGACTGTCCTTCTCGGTCATTCCCAGCAGCTGCCCCTGGTGCATCAGCACGATATAATCCGCCAGCCGCCGGACTTCTTCAACAATATGGGTCGAGATGACAATCGTGGCCTCGTGTTCATCCATGTATCTCTGCAGCGTCTCAATCATGATCTTCCAGGCAAAAGGGTCCAGGCCCGAGGACGGCTCATCCAGTAGCAGCAGCCGGGGCTTCACCGCGAGGGCGGCGGCAAGCTCGAACTTGCGGCGCTCGCCCTTGGACATTTTACCCAGTCTGGCATTCTCTGGCACTTCAAACTTGCGGACCAGCTCCTCGAAGTAGCTCTGGTCCCAGGAAGGATACCAATGGCTGCGGAAGGCGGCCGCCTCACCGGGTGTCCAGAAGTTCTCCTCAGGCTGGGGCATCTCCGGCACGTAAGCGATGCTCTGGCGGAGCTCCATCGGCAGCACACCGCGGTAAGTCTCTTCATACCAGCGGATCTCCCCTTCATCCGGCAAAATCAGCTGCAGGAGCATATTCAGCAGCGTGCTTTTGCCCGCGCCGTTCTGGCCCACCAGCGCTGTAATATATCCTTGCGGCAGCCGGAGATTCATCGGCCCGATGGTCTTGTTGCGCCGCTTCTTCCATACATCCCGCAGTTCTATGGCTTGCTGTCCCATCAGCTTCCCCCTCTTTCTGCCTGCTTCCCGTATTTGTTCTTCACGATCTCTGTGAACAGCCTGGTTAGTTCCTCTTCGCTGCAATGGACGGACAGTCCCGCCTCCACGGCGCTCTCCAGCGCCTTGCGGACGGTCTCCTGCTTATAGTCCTCCATGGCTCCGGTCCCGATATGGGATACGAAGGTGCCCGTCCCCTGCCGGGTCCGCAGCAAGCCCTCGTTCTCCAGATCCTGATAGACGCGGCGGACCGTTATGACACTGCACTTCAGGTCACCTGCGAATTCGCGGATGGAAGGAAGCAGCGTCCCTTCTGTAATCGCACCTGAGATAATCAGCGATCTGAGCTGCGTCTCGATCTGATGGTACAGCGGCTCTGCGCTGTTCTCATTAATTTGTATAGGTATCCACATCATTTACACCTGCCTTCCAGGCCCGGCCCCCGGATGAACGCCTTGCCCCGTCTCATACGAGATCACGGCTCTTCAGCCGGTGAATCGTCCATCTGGAGAATAGCTGAAGCGATAGCACGCCAAGTGCCAGCGCCCCCCACATCAAGGGAGACAATAGGCCCCACTCCTTGGATACAGCGACCGTGGCGAGCAGTATATTGCCTCCCGCCAGGTAGACTAGTCCCGACATGCCCAGCGCCAGCAGCATGACGGCTGAGATGATCCAGAAGTACATAACACCGCTGACTGAGAACTCGATGATAATGTACATGCCAGCGACAATCAGGCTGTAACCGATCCAGGTAAAAGCAAAAGCCAGATACGAAGCAGGCGGCAGTTCAGCGCGTATTCCGGGGCTGAGCAGATAGATCAGGCTGAAGAACAACGTGCTGTTCATGGCAACGGCGAGCAGGGTGTCCAGCTTTCTTTTACAGAGAATAGCTGCTACCGGTACCGGCAACGCCCGCATATACGCCAGCATCCGGGTATAGGAATCCTCCGAGATATACTTCATTGTCCGCCGAGAGAAGGTGATCGTGAGCATGAGCATCATCGTAACCATCAGAACATCGCTGAGCAACTGCTTGTCATGTCCTGTTAGCGTATCGTCGATGACCATTCCTGACAGTGCGGCAAAATATCCCATGAACAGGAGCGAGAACAGCAGTGCCCACAGCAGCTTCCAGCGGTCACCGTGGAATTCGCTGCGTACGATGACCCACGCTTGCTTTAATGTTGTCATAACTTCTAACCTCGCTTTATTCGTCTTGAACGGCAGGAGCTGGCAGATCAGCTAGCCTCAGTGTGTATCTGTGTGTGCTTACTGTATATATCTATATACACAGTATATGACCTGTGTTTTCCACTGTCAACAGAAAAACTCTACTATTCTTAGTATTTCGATTCCACGCACGAAAAAAACCCCGCACATAGGCGGAGTCTGGACTTTATTATTGGAGCATACGCGGGATTTGCGGCACAAGGGCCGGATTTCGATGCAACAAACCACATGAAGCTAAGTCTGTATGTATACTTTGACGTTTTTTGTCGTACAATATCACTTATGCGACTTTTTTTGAGTAAAATACGATAAACCATGCATACTTGCGCATAATCAAGCAGCCATGCGTTTATTATAGGTCATTTCCTAACTTCTGTATAGAAACTTCGCTGGATCAGCCCCTCTGTTTCCACAATTATGTTCCATTCGTGCTTCTGCAATTTTTGTCGAATCTAATCTATTGAATGAACGTGCGCAGGCTGTCCTCGACAAAATCCGGGGCAGCCTTTTGAATCTGCTGAACGGTGTGGAGATAACGCTGAGTGGTGTTGATGTGGGAATGCCCCAGCGATTCCTGAACCTGCTGAAGCGACGCTCCTTGGAGCAAGGCCAGCGTGGCATTCGTGTGGCGAAGCCAGTGCGGGGTCAGCTTTTTCTCAATTGAGCTGGCTTCTCCGGCATTCTTGATAATCCGTTCCACCTGCCGTGAAGATAACGGAAACATCCGCTGCTCCGGGGTGACCTCTTCCTTCCCTGGCAAAGTATCAGACAACTTGGAATACAGCTGCCACAGGGTTGGCGGAACCTTAATTTCTCTAGGCTTACCCCCCTTGCCGTTCTCCACGGTCAGCCAGACCGAGGTCTCCAGCAGATCATTATGGAAGTCCCCCCACTTCATCGCCGTCAGCTCTGACACCCGCAGACCGAGCACTACCAGCGTCAGCCCGATCAGATAATTGCGCAGTCCTTGCTTCTCCAGTACATTCAGTAATTCCCCCACCTCCCGTTTGGTCAGGAAGTTTTTGCGGCTGGTAACGGTTATTTTGGGGATGCGTACCGAAGAGGTCGGATTCACCGCAAAAATCCCGATATGCTGGTCACTCCCCCATTTATAAAAAGACTTCAACGGCGCAAGGAATGCCGCTATGCTTGCCGGTGCCAGCTGCCTCTGATAACTGTAGCCCCCCTGCGTCAGGAAAATCTTATACGCCTCTATCTCCCTCCAGGTCACTGCCCTTAAGGAGGTGCCTGCAATAAATCTGCGGAAATCGGCAATCGCCCGCTTATAATTCCGACCTGTATTAACATTCGTACAGCAGGTAGCCATAAACATCTGAACAATCTGATCATCGCTTAGGTAGCCCTCTTCCGGGTACACCAAGCTGAGCGCCGTACGGCTAAATTCGGTCTGGCTCATTCTTTTTTCATCACTCCTCAGGAATAGACATGTCGCATAAGTGATATTGTACGACATTTTTGTGGTATTTTGTCCCATTATCACACAGGAATGGCCAAAGACCGGAATACACAAGATCAGCAGAAGGTAACGCGAAGAACTCAGGAGGGGGACGGAGACAGAATAGCGGCTGCGGGCCAGCTAAGTAATATGAGAAGCCGGAGGGTAACTATGGAGACCGTTTTGCAGAAACAATATGTTGAATTCGGGGTAGATCACGAGCATTATGCGATCCCGATCTCAGATGTTCATGAAATTATAAGAATGCAGGAAATAACGGAAATCCCCAGCAGCCGTCACTACGTTAAGGGCATTATCAACCTCAGGGGTAAAATTGTGCCGGTGCTCAGCCTTAGAGTGCTGCTTCAGATGGAAGAAGTGGAGCCGACCAAACACACACGCATTCTGGTGGTCCATCACCAGGAGGAATCCCTGGGCGTTATTGTCGACAACGTGAATAAAGTGACGACCTTCAGCGATATTCAGCCTGCACAGGGCAGCCTCTCTGGAGTCAGCGGCTCCTTCTTCAACGGAGTAGGCTTCTCTTCTTCCGAGCTGGTCGGCATTCTGCGACTGGATGAGATCCTGCTGCGAGACTAAACAAAGGCTAAACGGAGAGAAGGCGAACCATGGTTGATTTATCGGAATACCGAGGGATATTTCTGGAGGAACTGGAGGACCAGCTGCAGCTGATCGAGGATGAGGTGCTCAGGCTGGAGCAGACCGGGGAGACAGAAGACGGAATCCAGCAGTTCTTCCGGGCGGCCCATACTCTTAAGGGCTCCTCGGCCTCTATGGGCTACAACGGGCTGAAGGAAGTCACGCATCATCTGGAGCATCTGCTTCATCAGATGCGGGGAGGGGAACGGACGGTCACGTCGGAGCTGATCCGCCTGTTCTTCGGAGCGCTGGATGGAATGCGCGCGCTGCAGAGCGAGATCGCTGCTACGGATCAGGAGACCACAGATGTGTCCGGTCTGGTGCAGCGGCTGAGTACATTCGCAGCGGAGGAGCTGCAGAAGCCGGAGGATAAGGTCCCTGCTGTGCAGACAAGTCAGGCAGAGCTTCCCCTCCAGCTGTTCTGGGTGCATGTGTGGCTCTCTTCCGGCTGTGAGATGAAGCTGCCCCGTCTTCACCTGATCGATGCCAAGCTGCGGAGTGTCGCTGCCGTCCTGCGCATGAAGCCGGAGCTGGAAGAGATAGAGGACCACGACAGCCGGATCGACGAGGCCTCCTGGTTGCTGTCGCCTAAGATTGATATCGAGGAGCTCCGTCAGGAGGTCTTATCCATTATGGATGTTGATCGTATATACATAGAAGAAGTGCTTAACGATTCCCCGCGTCCCGGTGAATTCGTGAGACCGCCCCATCCGGAGACGGGGAGCCGGGAGCTCCCGGAAGTACCAGAATCCCCGCCGTCTGCCGCTGACAAAACCAAGCCGCAAACGATCCGCGTCCAGGTGGAGCGTCTGGAGAAGCTGATGAACCTGGCGGGTGAGCTGGTCATCGATCAGACCCGGTTCCATCTGCTGAACCGCAGATTCCACCAGCAATACGGAACCAATGATCTGACAGAGGAGCTGGGCCAGCTTGCCGACCATCTGGCTATGATTACGGGGGAACTGCAGGAGAGCATGATTAAGGTGCGGATGCTGCCGATAGAGCAGCTGTTCAACCGTCTGCCCCGCATGGTCCGGGACTTGTCCGGCTCCCTGAACAAGCAGGTTGAACTGGTTCTTGAAGGCAAGGAGACGGAGCTGGACCGGACGCTCATTGAAGAGCTTGGCGACCCGCTGATCCATCTGCTGCGCAATGCCGTTGATCACGGTATAGAGACCCCTGAAATCCGCCGCAGCGCCGGCAAAAGCGAGACCGGAACCGTCCGCGTCGCGGCCTCCCATGAGGATAATCAGGTCATCCTGGTCATCGAGGACGACGGGGCCGGGATTGATTCCAGCCTGATTGCAGAGTCTGCCCTGCGGAAGGGCATCATTACGGCTGAAGAGGCCGGCGGGATGACTGAGGATGAGGCGCTGCGGCTTATTTTCCGGCCCGGCTTCTCCACCGCCCCGCACATCAGCGATATTTCCGGCCGCGGGGTCGGAATGGATATCGTCCGTAATGATATTGAACGGATTAACGGCATGATCGATATCGAGACCACGCGGGGGCAAGGCACCCGCTTCCGGATTCGTCTGCCCCTGACGCTCGCCATCATCCGGGGTCTGCTCGTTCATGCCGGGGGAGCCACCTTCGTGATTCCCATGAGCAGTGTGGCCGAGATTGTTCGCGTCACTCCAGAGGAGATCAGCTCTGTCCGGGGCCAGCCTGTCATTACCGCACGGGGGCAGCTCGTACCTGTGGTCTGGCTGCAGGATATCCTGCGGCTCCCCGCAGGTGCGGGCGGCAGATCAGCATCCATTCCGCTGATTATCGTGGGGCGGGGAGAGAAACGGCTGGCACTGGCCGTGGATACACTTATCGGCAATCAGGATATCGTAATCAAATCGCTCGGCGCCTACATGGGCAAGACTGAGAACATATCAGGAGCTACCATCCTGGGAAATGGCAATATCGCTCTGATCATAGATACAGCCAGCTTATTTTTCAATACGGGAGTCTTCGCTTAACAAAATCATCTTTACTGGGGGAAACAGGTATGAAATGGTTCTATAATCTAAAAACAAGCGTGAAATTAATCTCGTCCTTCCTGACCGTCGCTGTCATTCTTTCCTTCGTGGGCCTCTACGGTCTCAGCAACCTCGGCTCGATTAATAACAGTCTGGACGATATGTATGTGAACAATCTGGTTCCCGTCTCCTCCCTGCAAAGCTCACAGAACAGCTTCTCGGTCATGCGCGTTATCGTCAGGGATCTGTACATTAAGAAGACCCCTGAGGAACGCCAGCAGCGGGTGGACGATTATAAAAAAGAGAAGCAGAACGTACTCGATAACATCGCGGCCTTCCGCAAAACCAAGCTGAGCGCGGAATCGGTTCAAGCCATTGCCCCTTTTGAAGCGGCATGGAATGACTATCTGTTAACGTACGATTCTCTTGTCAGCCTCTCCCTGACGGGACAGGACGAGAAGCTGCTGGAGATGCTGCGCGGCAGCACGCTTAACAACCAAGGCGATACCTTGAAGAATATTCTGAACGAGCTGATTCTCACCAACACCAAGGAAGCGGATCAGGCCAGACAGAGCGGAGCCGCACTCTATAGCTCTTCGCGTAATATTACCCTCAGTATCATTATCGGTGCAGTCATTCTGTGCATCCTGCTAGGGTATATCATCTCCCGGATTATTTCTAATCCGCTGGCGAAGGTTGTCAAGGTTCTCTCGAAGGTGGCTGACGGCGACCTGCGCAGCCAATCCGATATCGACACCAGAGATGAAATCGGCATCCTGGCTGCCAAGGTGAACGAGATGGTCAGCAACCTCCGTAACACTGTGGGCTCCATCCTGCTGCATTCCCAGAGCCTGTCCGCCGCCGCCGAGGAGATCTCCGCCAGTACGCAAGAGGTGGCAAGCGGCAGCACGACCACAGCGGATGATGCCGGGACCATCAGCGAGTTATTCAAAGAGCTGTCCAGCGCGATCCACTCTGTAGCCCAGAATACCGAGCAGGCCTCGGTCATCTCCGATGAGACCGTTACGATTGCCGAGAACGGGAACAGCATCATTCAGGAGTCGATGGAGAGTATGCAGGCTGTCAGCGGACAGATGGCTAAGCTTGAGGAGGACTCGCAGAAGGTCGGCGAGATTATTGATGTCATCGAGGATATTGCAGATCAGACCAACCTGCTTGCTCTGAATGCCGCCATTGAAGCCGCAAGAGCGGGAGAACAGGGCCGCGGCTTCGCGGTGGTGGCCGATGAGGTGCGCAAGCTGGCCGAGCGCAGCGGCGAGGCCACTAAGCAGATCACCAGCATCATCAAGGGGATGCAGGTGAATACACGCTACAGCGTGAGCGCTGTGCAGGAGAGTGCGGAGCTGTCGCAGAAGACCGGCGTTTCTTTTCATCAGATCGTGACGATGGTCAACAACGCTGGACAGAAAATATCCGAAATCGCCGCCGCCAGCGAAGAACAAGCCGCCCAGTCCACCAACGTTCTCGCTGCCGTGGAGAGCATCTCCGCCACCACCCAGCAGTCCGCCGCCAGCAGCGAAGAGACCGCCTCTTCCGCCCAGTCCCTGGCCAGCCTGGCTGAGGAGCTGCAGAGCACGGTGTCTTCGTTCCGGTTGTAGCTCTTGGTTCATTTAACAGCCTGTAAGCTCCCTTTCGGAGCTTGCAGGTATTTTTATTTATCTCGCGGGATCAGCCGGGGCGGGTAGGCTTTCGCCAAACCAATGTAATCGGTTTTTCGATTACATTTTGCCCATACGCTCGCCGCCAGCCCAATGTAATCGGTTTTTCGATTACATTTCGCACGCACACCCTCCGCCAGCCCAATGTGATCGGTTTTTCGATTACATTTCGCACGCACACCCTCCGCCCGCCCAATGTGATCGGTTTTTCGATTACATTCGGCCCACTCCAAGCCCCTAATCCCAAAAAAACCCGCCCCTCCCCCGCAGCGGCGGCAGATGGACAGGCTTTTCCCCTATGATCCAGGGCTTCTCTTCCCTCGGCTTAAGCGCCTAGGATGATTTCCCAGACCGGCTTCGTATGTCCGCCCGGATAGAAGATATACAGCAGGACATAGACGGCGACTCCCGTAATAGCGGTGATAAACCAGATGACGGAGGTCACTCTGCCCCACTTGCGGTGCTTGGCATACTTGGCCTTGAAGCCGAGCGTCAGCGTGGTGATGCCGAATACGGCAGCGACGGTAGCCAGCACGATGTGGAAGATCAGGAAGACATGGTAGATCGTCGTCAGCTCATCGGGTCCTCCCCAGGAGGTATTGCCTACGAACACCGTTCTTGACGAGTACACCAGGAAGAACAGAATCGCTGCCACCGCAGCCGCAATCATCGTCTTCTTATGCGCCTCGCGTTTGCCTTGAATGATCTGTCTCCAGCCGATGGCCACCAGCACCGCGCTTATGACGATGAACGATGTACTGATCGTAGGAAACAATGTGAAAATATCCATGAATATCCCCCTCGGTACTTACCAGCTCATTATAGTTCAGACCTCCTCCGCCAGGGCAGAGGGTGACGCGGACACTTCTGTGTCCTCTTGTCCGTTCTCTTTTTTATACCAATGATAGAACACATAAGCAAGCATCGAGGCGAAAATAAATTCCTGAATGAACTTCATCACGATGCCGCCGACCTGCTGATCTACCTTGGGGGACAGAGATCCGAAGAAGCCGGGACCGCCAAAAGCCTGCAATAATGCAGCCGGACTCTGCGGTACACAGTAGCCCATCGCCTTCGCCCAGGTGCCCGGGTCGCTATACGTAGCATAGAGGGGGGAGCCCGCAAAAATAATCAGCCCGCAGGCTGGTGTCAGCAGCACCATGTTCAGGAAGATGAAGCCCACCTGCCCCAGACCGCTAAGCGCCCGGTATTCCGGCAAGGGGTTGATCAAATTCCACCACATCAGCGCCGAGGTCAGGAACAGGATGCCATAATACAGACGGTGAACGGTGAAATGCAGCATGACATAATCATGGATGGCGGGGATGTGGTAGAGCGAGAACAGGCCATTGAAGAGCAGGGCCGCCACCACCGGCTTCGCGAGAAAAGCCAGTCCCTTCAGCGGATTCACCCGCAGCAGAGCGCGCCAGCACCAGTCGGGGATACCGAGCATAATCAGCGGGACCGCCACCAGATAGGATAAGGCCATACTCACCATATGGAAGGAAAATAAGATATGTCCCAGCAGACTGACAGGTCCTCCCTGCGCAAGATAGAGGGCCAGCATTCCGCATAAGAACAGCCCCCTCCGCCAGAAGGGGACTGCAGTGCTGCCCTCAAAACGGGAGGCCAGCGGACCGATCAGCACAAAATATCCGGCAGTCAGGAGGAGCATCAGGGCCAGAAACAACGGACTCCATAATTCCGTAAAGCTGAAATATTGCAATCCCGGTATCATCCTCAAGACCTCCCCGGAGATAGAATCAATCCCACCATACCCAATAGAGCGCCATTACAATACAGGTGCCTGCGATAAAAAATCCGCCCAGCATGAAGATAATCGGGAGCATATGCCCTTTGTCCTTCAGATGCATCCAGAAGCCCATCTGCAGGAACACCTGCAGCACAGCCATTACCAGCAGCAGGATAATCGCAAAGGTAGCATTCACCCCTCCGGCCGCCACCGCGGCAAAGGCGATCAGCGTCAGCACCACGGAGAACACAAACACCACAATATGCCGCTGCGGTCCTTCCGGACGGTGCCGGTGCTTCACCGCAGAATCTGAAGAAGGCTGCTTCGTCGTCATGGCTTCACCCCACCTTTCCGAGCAGGTATACGACTGTGAAGATAAAGACCCACACCACATCAATGAAATGCCAATACATCGCTGAGACATAGATCTTCGGTGCAGTAACGACCGTCAAGCCTTTATGCGCCAATTGCCCGATCAGCACGGAGATCCACAGAATCCCGAAGGCGACATGGGCACCATGGAACCCGACCAGCGTATAAAAGGCCGAGCTGAACGCACTCGTCGTCATCCCGAATTCCTCATGCCGGATATATACACTGAACTCGTAGATCTCCAGGATCAGGAAGGCAAGGCCGAGCAGGACAGTCACCACCAGCCAGTTCCGTAGCTGGGCCACATTTCCCCGGTGCATGGCCTGAATGGCGAACACACTGGTCAGACTGCTGACCAGGAGGAGGAAGGTCGCTGCCGCGACCAGCGGCAGATGGAATAGCTCAGCCGCCGAGGGTCCCTCATTCGTCTGATTACGCAGCGCCAGGAAGGTAGCGAACAGGGTGCCGAAGAGCACCGCTTCCCCTCCGAGGAACAGCCAGAAGGCCAGCACTTTATTGCGTCCTTCCAGGGTCGCTTTCTCGGGTTCATGCGGGAGTGTACCGTCCGCCGCTTCAGCATGTGCCGTTGTCATCTCTGCTCACCTTCCTTCCAGCTCTTCGGGTTCAATATGCCAGCCGTGATCGTCGAACAGCGACCGCATCAGCATCGATCCGAAGGTAATAAGAAGCCCCAGCGCTGTAACAATATAATTATTGAACAGGAAGCTCATGATGCTGCTGCTGAATTCATCGCGGCTGAACATGAAGCCAAGGCCCGCAATGAAGATACCGACGGACATCAGGAACGGCAGAATCGTAGCCGACGGCATATGAATCGGACCAATCGGCTCCGCCGGGGTCATGGCCTTATGCCCGGCCATTTTCTCTTTCCAGAAAGCATCCAGGCCCCGCACCAGCGGCGTCTGCTTGAAGTTATATTCCGGCGGCGGCGAAGGGATCGTCCATTCCAGGGTCCGCCCGTCTTCCCACGGGTCTTCCGGCGCATCCGCCGGTCGTCTGGAGGTCAAGAACACATTTACAAGGAAGATAATCATGCCCACTCCCATCAGGAACGCCCCCACCGTACTGACCAGGTTGAGCGTATCGAACTGCTGGTTCGGCAAATAGGTAAATACGCGCCGCTGCATCCCCATCAGTCCCAGGAAATGCTGCACGAAGAACGTTAAGTGGAACCCGATAATGAAGGTCCAGAAGGTCCACTTGCCCAAGGATTCGCTAAGCATCCGCCCGAACATCTTCGGCCACCAGTAGTGCAGCCCGGCGAACAGCCCGAGCACCAGACCGCCAACGATTACATAGTGGAAATGCGCCACCACGAAGTACGTATCATGGAACTGGAAGTCCGCCGGCGCGGAGGCCAGCATCACCCCGGTTACTCCGCCCATCGTGAAGGTAGGAATGAACCCGGCCGCGAACAGATTCGGGGTCGTGAACCGTACCTGTCCGCCCCACATGGTGAACAGCCAGTTGAAGATTTTGATCCCGGTCGGGACGGCAATCAGCATCGTAGAGACGGAGAACAAGGCGTTCGCGACCGGACCGAGGCCGGTGGTGAACATATGATGCGCCCAGACCATGAAGCCCAGGAAGGCGATCAGAATTGTCGCGAAGACCATGGAGCTGTACCCGAACAGCCGCTTGCGCGAGAAGGTCGGAATGACCTCGGAGATGATGCCGAAGGCCGGGAGAATCAGAATATACACTTCGGGATGCCCGAAGATCCAGAAGATATGCTGCCACAGCACGGGATTGCCCCCTCCGGCAACATTGAAGAAATTGGCGTCCAGAATCCGGTCGAAGGTAAGCAGGACAAGTCCTACGGTAACCGCAGGGAATGCAAACAGAATAATGGCTGAGGTAATGAAGGTAGCCCAGGCGAACATCGGCATCCGCATGAAGGACATCCCCGGTGCACGCATCGTGATGATGGTAGCCAGGAAGTTAATCCCGCCAATCAGTGTGCCGAGTCCGGCAATCTGCAGCCCTATCGTATAAAAGTCCACTCCGTGTGAGGGACTGTAGCCCGTGCTTGAAAGTGGGGTATAGGCCGTCCAGCCCGCATCCGGCGCGCCGCCCATCACCCAACTCAAGTTAAGCAAGAGACCGCCGAACAGGAAGGTCCAGAAGCCCAGCGAGTTGAGAAAAGGAAAGGCGACATCCCGCGCGCCGATCTGCAGCGGAATCACCGCATTCATCAGCGCGAAAATAACCGGCATGACTCCTAGAAAGATCATGGTCGTGCCGTGCATCGTAATCAGCTCGTTGAAGGTCTGGGCATCCAGGAAGGTATTCATCGGCTTAATCAGCTGAATACGGATCAGGATCGCCTCCAGGCCGCCAATGCCGAAGAAAAGGCCGCCGGCCCATAGATACAGGATGGCTATTTTTTTGTGGTCGACGGTGGTAATCCAGTCCATCAGCCCGGTATGCCGCTTGGCGCTGTGGCCGGGCTGCAAGGGCTGGGAGGGCTGCAAGGATTGCGCTGCGTGAGCCAAGGTATGTACCCCCTTATCAAATATGCTGCTTCCGCTTCAGTCATAGGCCCCTATTCCAGCGTATAACCGGCCAGATATTCGGCAATGCCGTCGATCTCTTCATCACTTAAGCCCATATCCTTCGGGTTCGGCATTTTGTTGCCGGGCTTCACGCTCTGCGGATCATGCAGCCAAGTCTTCAGATTCTCAAGGACCGGCGCCCCGTCTTCTCGAGTGTCATCATTAAGCAGAATTCCTGCAACCGATTCACGGGAGCCGATTCCGGTCAGGCTTGGAGCCACCGGTGATGCAGGCATGCTGCCTATCGCATGGCAAGTCAGGCACTGGGACTTGAATTTCTCAGCCAGTACTGGATCTTCCGGCATCACCGACTCCGGCGCCTTCATTGAAGCCACCCACTTGTCAAAGGCCTCACCGCTGACCGACTTCACCTTAAACTCCATGAACCCGTGGGAGGGTCCGCACAGCTCCGCGCATTTCCCCCGGTAAACGCCTTCATTCGGTGCACTGAAGCTGAAGCGGTTCACCGTGCCGTCGGGATTGGTGTCCATTTTCCCGGCCAGCGAGGGTACCCAGAAGGAATGCAGCACATCCTTGGTGCTGAGCTCAAAGGCAATGTGCTTACCTGTAGGAATAATCAGATCCTGCGCGGTCGTTATTCCGTAATCCGTATATTCGAACTCCCACCAGTACTGGTGGCCGGTCACCTTGACCTTGATGGCGTCCTTGTCATCCGAATGATCATTGCCGGCAGCGAAGACCACCTTCACCGTAGGAATCGCCAGCACAATGACGAGAATAAGCGGGATGACCGTCCATAGCACCTCCAGTTTGAAGCTGCCCTCCACCTGCTTCGGAATCTCATCCTGATCCTTCTTCCGGCGGAAGCGAATCCATACATAAGCCGCAATGGAGAAGACGATCAGCAGCACCACAATCATGATCGTGATCGACAGCTTCATCAGTCCGTAAGAGCTTTCCGCTACGGGTCCCTGCGGTCTGAGTACCGACAAGTCCTCCCGCCCGCATCCGGCCAGAAGGAGTCCAAGTGCTGCTGTCATGGGAAGAAGCCGCTTACCAGCCTGCCACGTTTTCATCATTGATCTACCCCGCTTTTCCCGAATTCGTAGATTAGAGTATTTTCCTGTCAATTATAACAATCACTATTAATATAAGTTCGGTCTACGTTTTTGTCAATCGTTCACAACAAATTCACATAATCATTTTGAAGTCGCGGAAAGCTTGTCAATACTGATTTTATAAGCGCTTTCAATTTTCCCGGAAAACTGTTAAACTACTTTTGAAGCGTATTCATATGTATTTGTGTCTAAACATTCATTTGACATACGAAGATGATCTGCAAAATGCATACAAAAAAAACCGATTCCAGAAGCAGAAGGCTGCCCGGGCACGGTTTATGAGAATCCTCATGGATGTTATCGCTTGAATGTAGATTAAATGTATAGTTGTCGGCATCAAACAGCACGAAACAGAATCACTCTCTCTGCCCGCTTCTTCAGGAGACGGAAGAATTCATTCTAACCAGCTCATGCTCCACAACCATGGTCAGCTCTTCCTCGTATCCTCCCGTGATCCGATACTTCCGGACGTACTCTTTCACAAATTTCTTGGGATCTTTGGGCCGGAAAATACGTGTCATTTCCCGCAGACTTTCCTTGACTTCGTTATGACCTTTACTTGCCATGATCAGTTCCCTCCCAAAACATTGAAAATGAATGCTCCGTTGTAGAGAATGCATGATGAAAAGTTCGCCGTAACCTTGAAATGCAAGTAAGAAACCATTACACATACGCGGCTTGCATTACCCGTCCAGACTACCATTCCATGAACTTGGAAATCCGCCTTGCCGGTGAAGCAGGTTCGTCGTGATTTGGGCTGAGAGTAAGGATGTCCCACTGCAAAGACACCTTGACACTTTAATTACCCGAAGAGCCACTTGCTGAATCACTCCTTTCGGGCCTTATCGTTATATTGTATCATATTCCAGATTAACTTCCACCTTTCCATGTAAAAATGCAAATGGAAATTTTTTATAGTATATGCTTGACCTCCCGTTTGGGAACCTACTCATAGTATGCCCCCTATCCCCAAAAATTATTGGACAGCATTCCGCACAGCTCATACTTTGCCCGGACACCTCATAGGCTTGTAGGGAAGAAGCACGAATAATCTTTGCCTTTTTCTTCTACAATCCAAGGAGAGTGAGCCCTTTGTCGCCTTTCAGATCTTCGACCGGACTGCCCGATAACCTTGCCGCCGCCTTGTGTTATTTCTTCCCGTTCATCGGGGCGATTATTTTCCTTGCACTGGAGAAGCGCAGCCGCTTTGTCCTGTTCCACTCGCTTCAATCCCTGATTGCCTTCGGAGTCCTTATGATCGCCCATGTGCTCAGCGGCTTCATTCCGCTTCTCGGTAATCTGGCAGGCGCCCTGATCTCCCTATGCAGCTTCGCAGTCTGGCTCCTGATGATCTACCATGCCCTTGGCAGCAGATGGTTCAAGCTCCCCTGGGTGGGAGAGATCGCCGAAAGCCAGCTGCGGCAGCTGTAGCTGTAGATGTAGCTCCGCGCAGCAGAAAATAGTTTCCCTTTTGCCTGCCCGCTCCTTACAATGGGATAAGACATGCAGGAATCTACAGGCTGGGGGAAGCATCCATGTATTTGTTCATCATAAATCCCCGCTCCGGCGGCGGGGCGGGACGGCGGACCTGGCACACCGTACAGGCCTTGCTTGCGGCGCGGACTGTTTCGTATGAAGCGCTGTTCACCCAGAGCGCTGACAGTGCAGAGAGTCAGGTGCTGCAGGCGCTTGCCCGCCGCGAGGACTGGCGCGCCGCCATCATTGTCGGCGGCGACGGCACGATCCACAGTGTGCTGGGCGCACTGCGGCGCACTGGGGTCCCGCTGGGAGTCATCCCGGCGGGTTCGGGCAATGACACCGCGCGCGGGTTCAGCATCCCGCTCGCGCCTGAGGCTGCGCTGGACACCGCGCTGCAGGAACACTGCATCGAAGCCGATCTGATCAGCGCGGCAGCCCGGCTCACCCTGACGGCGGTGGCCAGCGGCTTCGACGCGCAGGTGGCCGTCAATGTGAACGGCAGCCGCTACAAGCGGCTGTGCAACGCCATTGGCGCCGGGCGCCTAGCCTATATCATCGGCGTGCTGCATACGCTGATGACCTTCAAGCCCTGCCGCGTCAGCGTGACCTGCGACGGGAAGGAGCAGGCCTTCGACCAGGCGTGGCTGGTCTCGGTCTGCAACCTGCCCAGCTACGGCGGCGGGCTGCTGATCTGCCCGCAGGCGGAATCAGGCGACGGCCTGCTTGACGTCTGCGTCGTGCACGGGGTCAGCCGCGGGCAATTGCTGCGGCTGTTCCCGACGGTGGTGAAGGGCAGGCACACGAAGCTGCCCTATGTCACCATGCTGCGCGGACGCAGCGTAGCCGTGCACTTCGCGCAGCCGCGCCACGCCATCGGCGATGGCGAAGCGCTCGGCACAGCGCCGCTGGCCGTGGCTTGCGAGCCGGGCGCGCTGCGCGTGCTCTCGCCGCTGGCGGCAGCCCCGGCGGTGGCTGCCGACGCCGCGGGGTCCTGCCGCGCGGGCGGCTAGGCCGGGCGCGGCGGGACGGGCGCGGCGGGGCTGGGCGCGGCGGGGCTGGGCGCGGTGGGCACATATGTGGCTCCGCGTAACGGACTGAGGCGCTCTTATTCTAGATGAAAGTCATAAATTAGGCAGGTAACGGACCACACGGAGCTTATTCTCTGAAATACTGCTCTTAAGTATCGTTTTGAGCTACCTTAAGGTCACCTCGGTCCGATAAGACACCAAAAGCGGTGTTTTCCAGGGGATAAGGTCTCTCAGGTCCGTTAGGAGCAGATTGGTCTGGCTAATGAAGAAGTTGGAATGATATTTCCCAACACAAAGAGCAGGCCCCGGGTATTCCCCTGGGCCTGCTCCTTGTTACATATTTCACGTTTCCGCCGGGGCCGTTTCCTGCTTCGTGCAGGAATAGACCTTCTTCACAAAGATATCCTCCGCTAGCAGCAGTAATTCTGCTGGCCAAGCTGAACCGGCTTTGCCGTCCTTTTAAAGGACGGTACCGTTTCAGCGAGAAAGATAAGGATAATTATAGCGCGAAGCATATACATTCTTATCTTTGGACAAAAACCGCTGGAACCCCGCTGCTCCGGTTATATCCCGGTTGGCTTCTGGGGCAGCAGGTTGCCGACAATCGACTTCAGCTCACCCTCCGTCGTGCTGCTTTTCTTCCCGTTGTCAAAGCTGGTAATGCGGATCTCGGAATAACTTTCTCCCCGAGCCACGGGCTTGAAAATCCATTTCTCCCGGTTATCCAGCCGGACGTTGAACTTCATGTCCTTGAACATCTCCACCAGCTCCCGCTCTCCCGGGGTCTTGCCCTCTTCCAGGAACAGCAGTCCGCGCAGCGGCTTGACGCCCTCTGCATGCTGCACTTCAAAATGTACAATACACTCCATGCTTGTCACCTCCCTTGCTTAGTGAACTTGGGCACTTACTATTGCAGCCCTATTCCTCCGGCTCTTCCCCCGATTCCTCCTGATCATGCAGCACATATTTGCTGTAGATCCGGCTATAGCGCTCCCCGTAGCGTCGCTGCAGTTCGGGGCCCATATCTTCCTCCAGCTCGAACAATACCAATTCCTGTGTAAAAGATTTGAGCAGCAGCTCCACAAGCACTGGATGCTCGGTAATCACGGCTTGGGCGCTCCCGTCCTCATAACGCATGCCGAGCATGCACCAGCTCCGGTCCACGACGAAGGAGAACTTCCGGCCTCCGCTGCGTTCCGGCTTCCCCGGCAGGGGCGGCCATACCGGATAAGGTGCTGGCACAGCATCACCGCCGTCAAAAGCCCACAGCAGCTTCACTCCGCGCTTCTCCGCCTGCTCAAGCTCACTGCGCAGCAGCGAGGCTTCCTCCCGCCATACATCCACTACAATCTCCTGGGCGGCAAGATTCAGCTGGCGGACCAGCTCTCCCATGACATTCCGGTCACCCTCCACGTTGTAGAAGGAGGGGCTGACCGGACCTCCGCGCGGCATTTCACTCTCCATATAGGCAAGCGAGGCCTGCACCCGGCCGGATATCATCGTGGCCAGCTCTTCCGGGTCCAGCACACTGTAGCGTGCCGGCTCCCCTTCTCCGCAGCGCACGTAGCCTTGCTGAGTCAGGCGCTGAAGCGCCGCATATACGTTCGATCTTGATACTCCTAGCTGCTTTGCCACTTCGTAGCCCGAAGCCTGGCCCTTGGTGGCCAGCTCAACCATAATTTTGGATTCCATCTCTGTGAAACCCAAATTGCGCAGATGCAGCAGCAACTGTTCCATCTATGTTGTCCCCCTAAGCTGTCAGTACTACACTGTCTATATTTGCTCCGAGCCGCAGCGCGGGCACCACATGGAGCCCTTCGGCAGATCGGCGCGGCAGATCTGGCAGTTCACAATCTCCCGTGTATCCGCGTCTCCGGCTACCCGCTCTTCGGCTGGCTCACTTGCCTTCCAGTCCCTGATCCGGCGGTCCAGCTCCAGTTGCCGCTCCCGTTCCCGTTCCAGTTCATCTGCCTCCCGGCGGCTCCGGTCAGAACCTGGAGCCATCCGGTCCGCATCCTCCAGCTCTGCCTCTTCTTCCAGTTCAGGCAGCACCTCCGCATACTGCACACGTGCTTCGGGTCTTCTGGCCAGCTCCCGTTCCGCTTCGGTCAGCTCTTCCTCGCCGTAGTACTGGTCTTCCTCATCTTCATGCTCCAGCACCGTATGTACGGTAACCACAGGCGGTGCTGCAGTAGCGGCGGCGGCCGAAGACGGCTCTTTACGCAGTGAAATCTCCTTATCTTCCGGCTTGCGTGCTTCCAGCTTACGTCCGCAATGCGGACAGAAATTGGCATCCAGCCCTACGATCTGACCGCAGGCACACAAGCGTTCATTTCTCAATTCGGCAATTCTTGAGCGTACGTCCTCGATCTGCTCCTGCAGCTTGTTACAGCCCCGCGCAAGCTCGATCATCTGGCCTTCAGCCACCGACATATCCCTTGAACGATATCCCTCGTAGAACAGCTTCCCCATTTTCAGAAATTCAACCTGCATCTCATGCTCAATATCCGAAATCTGCCCATTCAGCTTGCTCACTTCCACCGAGCTTTGCGCTTTTTCACTCACCCGGCTGGCACCGTCTTTAATGCGTTGCAGTAAATTCATTGTAGTTCCTCCTTCTCCAGAGTGAGAATAGGCTGATTCGCAGCCGCGTATATCCTTACATTCCGATTGCCGCCCCACGCAGCAGCGGAAACGTGATTCTATCATACCAAAAGTCCACGGTAGATTCATTATTTGTCGTCATGTGGTAAATACCAAGTAGAGGCGGTTAGCGTTCTTATTGGAATGAGTATGCTGCGGAAGAAGCAATCATACATATTGCCTTCTGCTGGATCCGTTCCTGCGTACCCGTACATTATCGAATGATGGAGGGATGAATTGTGCCTGACGATAACCTTAACCGATATTTCGTCTCTGTGAATCACGGTCTGATTCAGGAAGAGAGAGGCGACTCCAGTGAGTACGAGGTTCTGCTGTCCAGTGACGGGTTGACTGTGCTTCAGGATCTTCTGGCCGATCTGGCCAGCGGGGATGACTACGCCTTCCGGCGTGCTCTGGTTCCCTACAAGTCAGCCGATCATGATGATGCCGCAGAGCAGTTCGATGCCACCACCATCCGCCTGTTCCAGTATCTGCACGACCATGGCACTGACGAGACCCGCCTTCAGATCGAAGGCTTGAACGTCCTGCAGAAGCTGGAGAATACAGGCTATCAGGATGAAGGCTACGGCACAGGCTCTCCCACCAACAAATAAGGATGAACGGAGCTGCACCATAAGGACGGCCTAAAGCCTATACTGAGCTAATACGCGCCGGAGGGAAGAATGTTTCTCTTCGGTCAGGGTTACGGTTTTATTTTGCTTCCGGGGCTGTACATCGGTTAAAATAGAATCAGAACCGCAGCTAGCGCTGTATAAGATTGCCGTAGTCATCCATTCATGGTCTACAGTCACAAATAACGAAAACCGGGAGAGTTTCAGTGGAAGAATATGATAGTACACAAGTAACATTGAACAAGTTGCAGGTCCATGTGAAGGATATGCAGAAGTGGCAGATTAACGAGGATTTTGCCAAGCAGGTTGAGAATTTCAAGGCTTTGCCGGCGCTGTACCGTCATGCTCTGAATGAGCTTGAGAATAAAATCGATATCATCCGGACCGAGTGGCAGGTGCGTGACGGCTTCAGCCCGATTGAGCATGTGAAGTGCCGGATCAAAGAACCGAAGAGCATTGTGCAAAAAATGCAGCGTAAGGGCTATGAGCTTAACCTGGATAATATGGAACAGCACATCCATGATATTGCGGGGATGCGGATTGTCTGCGCCTTCGTGAAGGATATCTACCGGCTGGTGGACCACCTGTGCGCCCGCGAGGATATCCGTGTGCTTGAGATTAAGGATTATATTGCCCACCCGAAGCCGAACGGCTACCAGAGCCTGCACCTTATCGTGGCTATACCGCTGGTACTGCTTGATGGCACCCGCTGGGTGAAGGCAGAAATGCAGCTGCGTACGTTAGCCATGGATTTCTGGGCCAGCATGGAGCATATTCTCTACTATAAATTCGACAAACAGCTGCCCTCCCATGTGGCCGAGGAGCTGAAGGAAGCCGCCCGTGCTGCCGATGAGCTGGATCAGAAGATGCTCCGCCTGCGCCGGGAGATCCTGGAGCTGTCAGAAGGCAGCGGCGGCAACGAGTCTTAATTGCGCAGCACAGAACACACATAAACTTAGGGTGAACTGGCCGCAGCTAGGCCTTTATCCGGCTACTAGAGGGGCACTTGTGTGCTCCTCTTTTGTTTTGCTCACTTTTTTCTGGCGATCAGGACGGGAGTGAGGTGCACTTCTGACACTTCTTCTGCTCCTCATTCCCGCCTACCGCACGGTTTGGGCCAATTCAGGGGCACTTCTGCTCCTCATTCCCGCCTACCAGCACGTTTTGAGCCAATTCAGGGGCAATTCTGCCCCTCATTCCCGCCTACCGCCCGGTTTGGGCCAATTCAGGGGCACTTCTGCTCCTCATTCCCGCCTACCGCCCCGTTTGGGCCAATTCAGGGGCAATTCTGCCCCTCATTCCCGCCTACCGCCCGGTTTGATCCAATTCAGGAGCACTTCTGCTCCTCATTCCCGCCTGCTGAATAGTAGCAAAATGTCCGCACGCCGACTTCTGGCTGAACCAGAGGGATTTATCCACTTTAATCCCGTGCAGCCACCTCGCAACCTACCCGGCGCACTGCTCCCAAAACTAATGTTACTTGGTAGAACAACTCTTACATTCGAGCCCGGCATCCGATCCATTTTCACCAGTTGGCCTAGTTTACCCTCTATATTACTTAAAGAGCAGTTTCAGTCGCCGCATAAACAATGTAGCCTATTGCTCATTCATTCCCATCACACCTATCCGTGCTCCTCCAGTTTACTCAAGCCCCATCTCACGAACCCGCTCAGCTACAGCTTATTCAAGCCCGCCGCGCGCTTCGCAGCAGCTTCCGAGACCCGGCGCATCAGCAGCGCAAGCCCTTCACGCGCCTTGGGTGTCTGTGGCAGGAGTGCGCTCCAATCCTCCTCCGGCTCCATTACCTCAGGCATAGCCGGAAACGGACGTGAGGAGATCTCGTGAAACAGCGGCCCCGGCTGGTGCAGAGAGCCTTCAGCCGCTGCCTCAGCCAGCCACTCTCCAGAGGATACGGCCGGACCCTTGCGCTCCAGCCGGGCCAGCTCGGACGCGAGCGACACAGACGCAGGCGCGTCTTCTTCAGTGCTCCGTTCGTTCTCCTGCTCCGCCCACAAGGCGAATACGCCGGAGAGCAGCTCTTCCTTGGACAGTCCGCGCAGGGCGAACGCAAGCAGCGGCTCCTGGGTCAGCTGCTGCCGGACCCGCTGCACCAGCTCCTCAGCAGGCAACAGACCCGTGCCCTGTTCCTCTGCAGCCAGCCTCAGCTCGTCATCTACAGGCAGCAGCTCCAGTGCAGCAAGCCCGCCATTCAGGCTGCCCTGCAGCAGATCATACAATTCGCCCGGATGCGCAGCGAGCTGATGCAGCACTTCATTCTTCCGGGCGGGTGTCCACTGCGGAATATGCAGAGTAACAGCCTCCCTCTGCACCTGCGGTAGTGGCGCCTGCTGTCCTTGCCGTACCTGCGGCACTGCTTCCACCCGCTCTTTTTGCCCTTGCTGCACCAGTTGCTTATTCTCCACCCGCTCTCCTTGCCGCACCGGCTCCGCCCGCTGGCCCTGTTCCCCTTGCTTCTCTATCTCTGCTCCGGCTTTGCTGCTGCGTCTGTCTGCTCCTTCAGCAGCAGGCCCCACACTCCCGGTGGCCTTAATGACCCCGGGCAGCACCTCCAGCCGCAGCTCCAGCAGCTCATTCATAGATGTTGCCTCCTTCTGCCTTACAATGTATTGCCCTGTTTACATCCAGTCCTGTCCCTGGAGTTCAATCAGCTCTTTGAGCTCATGGTTAGACATCTCGGTTAACCAGTTCTCACCGGAGCCGACGACCTGCTCGGACAGGCTTTTTTTGCGTTCAATCAGCTCGTCGATCCGCTCCTCCAGCGTTCCCTGGCAGATCAGCTTATGCACCTGTACATTCTTATGTTGTCCAATCCGGAAGGCGCGGTCCGTCGCCTGATTCTCTACAGCCGGGTTCCACCAGCGGTCATAGTGCAGCACATGATTCGCCCGTGTCAGATTGAGGCCTACGCCTCCCGCCTTAAGCGACAGAACGAAGAAGGCCGGACCGTCCCCCTCTTGAAAAGCATGCACCATCTCGTCGCGCTCACGCTTCGAGATGCCGCCATGCAGGAACAGCGGCGTCTGCCCGTATCGTCTGGCCAGCCGGCTGACCAGCAGTTCGCCCATCGCCACATACTGGGTGAAGATCAGCGCCGATTCGCCAAGCTCAGAGATGCTGTCGAGCAACTCGAACATGACGTCCATTTTGCCCGAAGGCTCACTGCGCAGGCTCCGCCCCTCGTCCTTGCGGAACAGCTGGGGATGATCGCAGATCTGCTTCAGCTTGGTCAGGGAAGACAGCACCAGCCCCCGCCGGGCCATGCCCGAACGCTCGCCGATGACGCCTAGCATCTCATCCACAACCCCCTGATACAGCGCGGCCTGGGTCTCCGTAAGCGGACAATAGGACTTCAGCTCAAGCTTCTCCGGCAGATCCTTCGAGATATCCGGGTCACTCTTGAGACGCCGCAGCAGGAAGGGCGAGACCAGCCGGTGCAGCTCACGCAGCCGTTCGCCGCCCTCTCCCGACACATAACGCTGGCGGAAGGAATGATACGTCCCCAGATAACCTGGGTTGAGAAAATGAAAAATCGACCACAGCTCGCCCAGCCGGTTCTCCACCGGAGTCCCGGTCATTGCGATCCGGTGCGGCGCGCTCAGCTTCATGACGCTCTGCGCCTGCTTGGTGCGGTGATTCTTGATGTATTGCGCTTCATCCAGCACAACCGTGGACCAGCGTACCCCGGCCAGATCCTCGCTGTCCCGGCCCGCCAGATGGTAGGTAGTTAGCACAATCTCATGGCTGGCCGCCAGTTCCCTGAATCCTTCGCCGCGCACCCGCCGCCCTCCATGGTGAATATGCAAGCTAAGCGAAGGGGCGAAGCGCTGCAATTCCCGCTGCCAGTTGCCCAGCAGCGAGGTCGGGCAGAGGATCAGCACAGGCTCCTGCTTCTCGCCCGGCGGGGCATTCAGCGCCCGGTCGAGCAGGCAGGTGATGACCTGCACGGTTTTGCCGAGGCCCATATCATCAGCCAGGCAGACGCCGAAGCCGAGATTGCTGAGTGCCGTAAGCCACTGATAACCCCGCTCCTGATATGGCCGCAGCGTTCCGTTCAGATCCTCCGGCACCGGACGCAGCGGCATCCCGCGCAGCACATCGCCGTGCATGAGGGAGGCCAGCAGGCCAGAGGTCTCCATGCCGGTAACCGACATGCCCTTCCACAGCCGCTCTTCACCATCTTCAGCCTCCAGGCGCATCCAGTCGGCTGCGGTCATCTCTCCGCTCTCACCACGCTTAATATATCTCAGGACCTGACGAACCTCCTTCGGGTCCACTTCAATCCATTCTCCCCGGAAGCGCACAAATGGCACGCCTGCTTCCACCAGGGCATTCAGTTCCTCCTCTGTGATGTCTGAATCTCCCAGAGAGGCTTCAATACGGAAAGAGATCAGCTCTTCCATGCCCAGCGCAGACTGCACCGGGCCATCCGCTGCACCCGCCGGGGGCTGCATCTTCATTCTCATGCCGATCCGCCGCCGTCCCTCCCGGCTCCAGCGCGAAGGCATCTGCACGGTAATTCCCCGTTCCCGCAGCTGCTGCACGCTCTCCTTCAGGAAGAAATACAGCCGCTCCGGCGGCAGCTCAATCCCGCGCGGGGCCGGTTCAGCCAGCGAGCGCCGGATGTCGGGCGAACTCTTCGCCGCCCGTCCCAGCGCAGCCAGAAGCTGCTGCTGAATATTGCGGTAACGCTTGCCCCATAGGGTGAATTCCCGCTCCCGGCTGCTCCACACCGCTTCCGCCGGAATCCAGAATTCCCCCTCCTCCCGGCTCTCCGCCCAGAAGGTCAGCTGCCACAGCTCGCTCTCCTCCGCCGGAGGCTCCAGCCGCAGGCCCAGGCTTAGCTGTCCGCTGCGGGCCTCCTCAGTCTCGAAATGCGGCACCTCATGGCCCGCCGTCTCGTTCACCACTGCCAGCAGCTCCGTTACCTCAGCCGGAGTCCCCTGCACGGGGATATCCCGGCTGCCCGTGAGCAGACTGTTCCACCACAGCTCCGTCAGTGGAGAATAGCCGCGGCGGTAATTAGCCTTATACGGCGACAGCACGCTCTCATGGGCGGCAACCACATTCTTGATCTCGGCGGTCATGACCGCCTGCAGGAAGGAATACAGCACATACCCGCCCGCTTCCTCCCGCGAGGACAGGTCGCCTTCCTCAGCTACGTGTGTGCCAAGTGCAAGCACCGGCATGGAAGCCGCCATCTGCAGGAAGAACTCCTTATCCGCCTCTTCCCGGAACGCCGGTGACCAGCATACGGCAGCGGCCTGTTCGCCGCCGCGCCGCCGCGAACCGATCTTGCGCGGCGGCTGGGCGCCGGGCACAATCCCGCCCTTGCCCATCAGCTCCAGCGCGAAGCGGGCGGCTGCCGACCAGTAGCGCAGCTCCCCCCCGGGTTCAATGCCCTGGGCACGGCTCGCCTGCTCATCCCAGGCCAGCAGCAGCTCGAAGGCATCCTTCGGCGACAGCGCCAGCCCTTCCAGCGTGCGTCCGGGCAGTCCGCGCCGCGCCGGTTTGCCCTCCACGGCGGCGGCCGCAGGATACTTCACTTCCGCCAGCCGCAGTGCAGCACCCGCAAAAGGACGCCAGCCGCTGCGGAGCTCCAGCCGTTTGATTACGCGTGTCCATGCGTCCACCTTCGGCTCGGAGGTTTCGCCCGAGAAGCAGAATAATACGTCCCCTAACCATATTGCATACAGATGCTTAATCATTGTTGGTTAATCTCCATTCTTGTGAGCAAACAGCAAGAGCAGCCCTTCCAATCCGGAAGACTGCCTCCTGCTGCGCGAGAAATATATTATGAAGCTGCACCGGCAGCAATAGCTCTAGCCGCACAGCCTTCCTGTTACGTTATCTGCTGCAACTTTTTCTTCATCCCTTCATCTTATACGAAAAAGCCTATATTTAAAAACTTTTCTGCACATTTTCTGTGATTTTCAGCAGATTGTTGTTCAGATCAGGCGATTACTGTCCAGATAGCGTTGCAGCAGAAAGAACCGGCCCGCCCTCTCCAGGCTAGCCGGTCTTGAAATCCTGTGCAGCAACTCGTGCTGGACTACCAAAATCTTACGGGCTACAGCTACCTGCCCTCTAATCCGTACCTGCCAGAATCCGCAGCTCCCCGCCCCCGGCAGCATCCGCTACCTGTACGATGATCGCGCCGTTCTTGCCGTTCCGGGCCCAGCCCAGTGCCCCCTCATTCAGCTGCTCCAGGCTAATCTCTGCCAGTCCCTCCACCGCAGCGACAGTGAAGAACGGATAGCAGAGCGCGAAGCGGAGCATCTCCCGGCGCGGCTTATAATCGTGCACCGCATACGCCCACTTCAGTGCAAGCAGACCTTGCCCGCCTTCGGCCTGCACGGCAAGCTCCGTATACTGCCCCTTGCGGTAGCTGAAGCTGTGGCCGTCATCCTCATACAGCTTGAAGGACGAAGAGAAGCCCGCAGCCGCTTCCGCCCCGTAGAGGTGGAAGATGATCGTCTCCTCCGTGTCCTCCAGCGCATACTGTCTCAGCGGGCCTTCGGCCACGAAGCTGCCGGCCTTCACATACATCGGCATGATGTGCAGCGGTGCAGCCGCAAGAATATGCCGTCCGCCTTCATGGATCTCCCCGTCCCAATAGTCCAGCCAGCAGCCTTCCGGCAGATAGACGGAGCGGTGATCCGTATCCGGGCGGTAGACCGGGGCAATCAGCACATTTTCACCCAGCAGGAACTGGTCACACAGGTTACTGACATGCGGATCACGCGGATATTCTAGCACCAGCGGACGGATGACAGGAAGACCGCTCATTTCCGCTTCATGAAAAAGATTATACAAATGCGGCATCCAGCGGTACCTCAGTCCGATGAATTCACGCAAAATCCCTTCCACCTCTTCCCCGAAGGACCACGGCTCCTGGCGCAGCGTACCGATGGAGGAGTGATTGCGGCAGTATGGGAAAAAGACGCCCATCTGCGTCCACCGCACCAGCAGCTGCGCCGACGTATGATGGGCGAACCCGCCGATATCCGGCCCCGAGAAGGCCAGCCCGGACAGCCCCATGTTGAGCACCATCGGCATCGCCATCGCCATGTGCTCCCAGAAGCTGCGGTTATCGCCGGTCCATACGGCTGCATAGCGCTGGATGCCCGCATACCCGGCACGGGTCAGCACAAAGGGACGCTCACCCCCCATATGCTCGGCCAGCCCTTCATAGGTCGCTTTGGACATCATCATCCCGTACAGGTTATGGTATTCCTCATGCGTCACCGGCCGCCCGTTGTTGAAATGCATCACATCAAGATCCATCGTCTTGGTCTCATTGAAGACCGCAGGCTCGTTCATATCGTTCCAGATGCCCTGAATGCCAAGCTCTGTGTAGTATTTGTGCAGATCTCCCCACCACTCGGCGGTCCGGCTGTCGCTGAAATCAGGAAAGGCACTGATCCCCGGCCACACCTCACCGAAGAAAATATCGCCCTCCAGGCGGCGGCAGAAATGCTTCTCCAGCACCCCTTGCTTATACACCTCGTATTTGGGGTCTTTTTTGACGCCGGGATCTACAATCGGGACAATGCGCACACCCAGCTCCGCAAGCTCCGAGATCATTTTCTGCGGATCAGGGAAGTTGACAGGGTCGAAGGTGAATACGCGGTACTCGTCCATATAGTGGATATCCAGATAGATCACATCGCATGGGATGTTCTTCTCACGGAAGGTCTTGGCCAGCTGCAGCACCTCCTGCTGATTCATGTAACTGTAGCGGGACTGGTGATAACCGAGCGCCCACTTGGGCGGAAGTGCGATCCGGCCGGTGAGCGTGGTGTATCTTCGGACGACATCCTTCATCTCGGGCCCATTAATGAAATAGATATCGTACGCTCCCGTAGAACAGCCAATGGTAAAAGCAACGCCGTGCGAGCGCATGTCGAAATCACTCCGGCCCGTATTATCCAGAAACAGCCCGTAGGAGAGGTCACCGTGCATGTGGATAATGAGCGGTATCGACTCATAGAGCGCTTCAATCTCCGGCAGATGAGGGGCGAACACATCAGTGTTCCAGTTCGTATAACGCTCCCCGCGTTTGTCCAGGAAGCTCGATTTCTCACCCAGTCCGTAGAAATGCGAGTCCGGCTGCATATCATATTCCGCATGGCTTGCGCCGCGCGGGTTCCAGCTCGCCAGATTCTGCTGCATGATCACCTTCCCGGATGTATTCTCCACACGGAGCAGAAACGAGGCCTTCTCAATAATCAGCCGGATGGCGCCTGTAGAAAAAATGAGCTGCTCCTCCGTCTCCTCTACCGGAAACAGATGCGGAATACAGCACTCCTTCAGCACAGCCTCCGAGGTGGTCAGGTCCGGTACCTTGCTATGGAAGACCTTCATCCGGAACATATCATCGCTCAGAAAGATAAAAGCCATCCCGGCGCATTCCCCCCGGACGATGTAGATATTCTCGGAGCGTTCCCAGGACACCACGCTGCCCGGCGTGTTCCAGGTCTCCTTCATCACCATCGGCCCCATCTTCTCGGGGCGTATCGCCTCACTGCTCTCCATGAATCTTCTCTCCCTTCGCTGCTTGCTGATCTACTTCTTGACTACATATTACCCCGGGCCTAAGGAATACTATCCGCGATTCTTATGACCAATTGGTCATTTTTTTTGCCGGATTAGTCTGAATTGCCGCCACAGCGGGTATATTCTATATAGGCCAAGGCCAAAACGTAGTTATCAAACAAGTTAGGGAGTGGTCATATGACTAGAACTAATCCTTATAAGTGGGGGAATTTACTGCTCTTCCTCGGCGTCATTGCCGTCAATACCCTTTCGGTCGTCCTGCCGCTTGGCGGGAACAGCACCGCCGAAATCTCGGACAGGTATCATACGTACCTCACACCGGCCGGATATGCTTTTTCCATCTGGTCCCTGATCTATCTGCTGCTGGCCGGATTCATTATTTATCAGTTCCGAAGCGATACCGGGGGCAGGGATTCCGTCCAGCGAATCGGGATTTGGTTCATGCTCAGCTGTCTCTTCAATATGGGCTGGTTGCTCCTCTGGCATTACCTGTACATTGAGCTGTCGCTGGTGGCGATGGTGCTTCTGCTGCTCTCCCTGATCGTCATTTACCGCAAAACCCGCTTCATCGCAGATCCCACGACAGGCGAGAAATGGCTCGTGAAACTGCCGTTCAGCCTCTACCTCGGCTGGATCTCGGTAGCCACCATCGTCAATGTCAGCGTTGTGCTGGTGAAGAACGACTGGGGAGGCTTCGGACTCAGCGGCCCGTTCTGGGCCGTCATCATGCTCTGCGTCGGTGCTGTGCTGGCTGTGCTGGTAAGCTACCCGTACCGTGACAGCATCTATCCGCTCGTCTTCGTCTGGGCCTATATCGCCATTGCTATCGAGCATAAGGACACGAATGAGGTGTATTTCACCGGCCTGATTGCAGCAGGCCTTCTCTTGCTCTACAGTATCTGGCTGCTGCTGACTCCGCGCCGTTCCCGCAGCAGATACTAAATAAATTGAACTAATGGTTTTCTATTTTGGGATTAGCCGTGACTCCAGAGAAGTTTTGGACTTCCAGCCGCTGTTGTCTGCAGATTTCTTGATTTATCCCGTTTTCAACGGTTGAAATCCGCAGACAAAGGCGGTCGCTACCGCTCCTCCAGTTCCAAAATTCCCTTCCGCCACTTTTCCCTTCCTCAAGTTTTAAAGTTCAATCTATGTAGATATGCTTATATATGCACGCAAAATCCCCCGCACGCCTGATTCACGTGCGGGGGATTTCCCTGTAACCTACCTCGACCGGATGCATCCGGTCTGGCTTATTTCTTGCGTGCTACCGCTTCGATCTCGACCAGCGCATCCTTCGGCAGACGGGCTACCTCAACGGCACTGCGGGCCGGGTAAGGCTCGGTGAAGAAGGTGCTGTACACCTCGTTAACCGCCGCGAAATCATTCATATCCTTCAGATACACAGTTGTCTTCACTACCTGATCCATTGATGCTCCGGCCTCTTCCAGGATGGCCTTCACATTGTTAAGCGACTGGCGTGCCTGCTCCTGCACACTGCCCGGCAGTTCCGCCGTCTCCGGGTCCATTCCCAGCTGGCCTGAAGTGTAGACCCAGTTGCCGGCAACAATGGCCTGGCTGTAAGGGCCGATCGCTCCTGGAGCTTTCTTTGTAGCTACTTGTTTTTTGGTCATAGTGAATGCCTCCTGCATGCTGTACGCGGCCTGTAGACCGCTATGTACATTCTAATCGTATGCTTATTGTAAGTCCTGGGGTCTGCGGTTTGCAAACCCTGATGCCCAGCTAATGCTTGCCGATCACATGAATAACCTCATTGGTGTAGATATGAACGCCACCTGTATCGGCCAGGGCAATGTTCATCATCGCCCGCGCTACCGTTGCAGCCGGAATGGCCCGGAACTTCGCAGCCTTACCGACCATCGCGAAATCCAGCGCCTTCATAACCACAGCTGCGGCGCGTTCACCCAGCCTGAATTCTGCCCGGTCCCCAAGGAGCAGAGAAGGCCGGAACAGATGCAGGCCGTGGAATCCGGCAGCAATCAGGCCCTCCTCCGTCCGCCCCTTGATCCGGCTATAGAAGGTGCGCGATTTGGCGCTGGCTCCCATAGAGGACACGGCCAGGAACTGCTTCACATTATGCTCTTTGGCCAGGGCCGCAGCCGCAAGCGGATACTCCAGGTCCACCCGTTCGAACTGCTCCTGCGAGCCCGCCTGCTTAATCGTCGTTCCCAGGCAGCAGAATACTGCATATACACCGGCGAATTGCTCGCTGTATTGCTCAAGCCGGTCCCAATCCACTTGAATCTGTCTCAGCTTCGGATGCTCAAGGGCAAGAGGACGGCGGACCAGAACACGGACCTCGTCCCAATTCCCGCCCAGCAGGTCCCGGGTCAGCGCACTGCCGACCAGCCCTGTAGCTCCCAGTACCAGTGCAATTCTTGTCACCGAAATAGCCTCCTTCTATTCCTCCTTATTCATCCCGCAGAATACGGCGGCCCAGCAGCAGTGCCAGCAGAATCATCAGCACGCCTACCACTAACTGCATGCCGTAGATCTGCATCCACTGGGGCCATTCCTTAATCCATTCATAGATACGGCCGCCCAGCAGCGGGCCGAAGAAGGCCGCCAGACCGGTAAGCGCCGCATACATCGCCATATACATCGGCCGTTCGCGCTTCGGCGTATCGCCAATAATGAAGTTGAAGGCGAGCTGGTTGAAGCCTCCCACACCCACGCCGAACACAATATGGGCCGCAAATAATACCGGAAGCATCGGCAGCACAGACAAGAGTCCCCAGATCAGGGAAGAGACCGCGATAATCGGCAGCGTCCACAGCAGCAGCTTCTTGTTGCTGTGCCTGGCGTTCAGATTGCCCCATACATAGAAGCTGGCCATCATGAAGACCGTCTGCGCGACATTCAGCAGGGACAGCTTCTCATAATTGATATTCAGCAGCTGCAGCATGACATAGGAATACAGCGGCACGGTCAGGTTCTGCAGCAGCAGCCAAGCAGACAGGAACAGCGTGGATTTCATGAACATCTTGTCCTGAAGCGGCTTCCTGAGCATCGGCAGGAAGTCCTTCTCTTCCGATTTCTCAAACGGCACATCCGGGTAGAAGAAGAACACCACAATATTCGAGATCGAGAAAATCCACACTACAATATACAGGATAAGGAATCCGTGTCCGCCCGGATAACGGTCAAGAATAATACCGCCTCCGTACATCACCAGGCTTCCCAGCGCATTAAGGAACGTATTGCGAATACCGAAATACCGGCCCCGGACCCTTGCAGGCACCAGGTCACTGATGACCGAATTCCAGAGCACACCGCCGGCAGTGTTGGCAATGAAGGCAATGGTATATAGTACGATGAAGGCAGTAACCCAGTGCTCTTGCGGAAAAATAAACGGAACCAGGCCCGTAGATCCCCACAACAGCCGGTGTAAGCCAATAAAAGTCACGAGCGCCCACTTGCGGCTCGGCAGCCTCTGAATCAGGAAAGCCACACCGATCTGTGCGACGTTCACCAGCGTAGTAAGCGCGAGGACAAATCCGATCTGACTGGAGCTGGCACCCAGGTATAACAAAAATCCTGTAAGAAATTGGCCTTGCAGCAGCACCTGGAATATGGTGGATGGTATCCCCTCAAAGGTAGCGATCTGCAGATTCTTGCGGTGTACGGAGACCTTGCGCAAATCCTTGGAACGGTTCCGCAGCGGCCGGTTTCTCATGATGTTCATGGGGTGTTGACTCTCCTTTGATGCGGCTTTTGCTTCATTCTACTCAGCACCAGGTTCCTGTCAATACACCGAAATCACAAATAAAGTTGGAGCTGCGGGGATTATACGGACGCGCCTGAATGCAGTGGTAAATGTAAGGAGAATATACTGCCCTGGCCTTCGCGGCTATGCAGGGTAATGAAGCCGCCCAGGAGCCTGGCCAGATCATTGCTGATAGACAGACCCAGCCCCGTACCGCCATACTTGCGGCTGACATTGATATCCGCCTGTTCAAAGGCCTCGAAGATCAGATCATGCTTCTCCGGGGGAATGCCGATTCCGGTATCCTGCACCTCAAAGGCAATCCACTTCTGTGCAGCAGACCCCTCCTGACGTTCCACTACACGGATATTCATAGTGACCCCGCCAGTCATCGTGAACTTGAACGCATTCGAGAGCAGATTGCGCAGAATCTGCTGCACCCGCTGGGGGTCCGTGTAGATTACCGCAGGCACCCCTTCGTCCAGGGAGACACTGAAGGTGAGCTGCTTCTGTCTGGCTAAGACGCCGAACTGCTGGACGAGCAGATCAGGGACCTCGCTGGTATTTAAATCCTCTATAATAATATCCAGCTTCCCTGCCTCCACCTTGGACAGATCGAGAATATCATTAATGAGCGACAGGAGATCCTCCCCGGAGCGGTGAATGATCCCGCCATATTCAGCAAGTTCCTCCGTACTCAGGGACTCATCGCCTTCTTCAATCATCTGGGACAGGTTGATAATGCTGTTCAGCGGGGTTCTTAGTTCATGGGACATGTTCGCCAGGAACTCCGATTTGAACTGTGAGGCTAGCATGAGCTGCTTGGCTCTTTCCTCGAGCACAATTTTATTCTTATGCAACTCCTCCGTCTGCTCGGACAACAGCTTATTCGCTCTAATGATCTGTCCTGTACGCATCAGGTCCAGATGGAAATCGCGGATAATCAGCGCGAACAACGCACTGAGGACAAGGCCTGCGGGAAAGGTAACCGGCAGAATCTTCGTTATGTAATCATGTGTGGGAATGACCCCAAATACGGCAATATTCAGCACATTCACTACATTGACTACCAGAATAGTAGCAATCCCCTTATACATCACCGACGCAGACGAACGCTTCATCCATACGCTTAGCGCGGCACAGACAAAGCCCAGGATAGTCAGATTCAGCACGCCTACCAGCGCTGCCTCGTTCACTCCAAAGGTCAGGCGCGTAAGCCCGGTTGCGATTCCGATGATAATCAGGACCAAGGGCTGGGGGTAAGCCAGTGTAGAGATGATCAGCGGTACATACCGCAGGTCAAAAATGACATGCTCATGCAGTCTGTAGCCGAAAAAGGTACTGATCCACCCTGCAAAGACCGCGAGCAGCACCCAGCTTACTCTTTTTACAGGCTCGGATGCGTGGGTTACAGTGTACTTGTATATTAGATTCGCCAGATACGACAGAGTGATTAGTAAAGCTGTATTCACAAAAAAGATTTTGACATATTCCATGGCTTCACTCCTGCAGCGAAAATAAGTTCACAATAATATTTATAGTATCATACTGGAGGAATGAAAAACATGAAGCGTGAGGGCTATTGCATATGTATATGTATGAGAGTGATGGCTGCGGAATGTCCGGGGGACAGCAAAAAAGCGCAAATCAGATACGATTTGCGCTTTTTCCTTGAAATATAAGAATTTATATGTTCTACGCTTTAAATTATCCTTCTGATTAGCTGCGGTGGGAGGACTCCCATTTATGGTACTCCGCTTCGGCTTCATCCTTGGAATGGCCGTAACGCTCCTGCAGCTTGCCTACCAGCTTGTCTTTTTCACCATCGATGATATCCAGGTCGTCATCTGTCAGCTTGCCCCATTGCTTCTTGGCTTCACCTTTAATCTGCAGCCATTTACCTTTGATCACATTGTTATCCACTACAAGCTCATCTCCTTAGTTGTCTATTTAATGTCTGGCGAAAGCTTATAATTGCTTGTGAACTATTACCCCCATGACTTTTGGCTGAATCTCCTGGCTGTGCAGGGGCTGCACCTGCAATTGCATGAAGCCATGCAGAATAACTCAACTTTTGTCACATAAAAGTCTTTTTAAAAAGCTATTCAACTATCTTAAAATTTGATATACTTCAGAAGTAAATTTATTTATGATTTAAGTGATTATTTTCACATGATAGTTCCATAGCTTGTGCTAAAATGCCATCGAACAAGAAACGATATGATTAAATTTTTTCTTATTGCCTGCCGATATATGTCGTATGCCTGCTACAAAAAGGGACTTAAGACCGAGATGAAAGTGACATTTATCATTTATAAAGTGATTTTTATCACTTCCACCGCTATTAAAATGTTTTACATTTTAATATATATATTTTAAACTATTTTCTTGGAGGTCATATCAAAATGAAAAAAGCTTCTGTAATCTTGTCGAGCGCTCTGGTATTGGGTACTTTACTCGCAGGTTGTGGCAACAGCAACAAAGCAGAGAACGCTGCTGCAACAACAGCACCTGTAGCAACTGCTACTGCCGCAACTGAAGCAACTACTGCACCTGCAGCCGAAACAGGCAAGTACCAGGACGGAACCTACTACGGTACAGTGGATGCCGATCCAGAGACTGGTTGGCAGACCTTTACACAACTGACTGTAGAAGGCGGCAAAATCACCAAAGCTGACTGGAATGCTTTCAATGTTAAAAAAGCGGGCGATTTGAAGAAAAAAGTATCTGAAGACGGCAACTACGGCCTGGTAAAAATCGGCGGAGCGAAGTCCGAATGGCATGAACAGGCTGCTCTTGCTGAAGCCTACCTGATTGAAAAACAAGATCCTGCTGCTCTCACTGTAAATGCTGAAGGCAAAACAGATGCAATCTCCGGTGTATCCGTACACGTTAGTGATTTCGTTGGCGCGGCTCAGGCTGCACTTGCTGCCGGCCCTGCACAAGCAGGCCCATACAAAGATGGCGGATATACTGCTGAAGGCGAAATGGATGCTACATCCGGCTGGAAGTCCACAGTAGCTCTCTCTGTTGCTAACGGCAACGTTGTAGCTGTTAATTTCAGCGGTGTGAATGCTGCAGGCGACGATAAGAAACAATATTCTGTAGACGGCAAATACGGCATGAAAGCCGGCGGCGCTGCTGCTGAATGGCATGAAGAAATCGCCCTTGCCGAGAAATACTTCCTTGAGAACAAAGGCGTAGCTCCTACCCTGGATGCTGAAGGTAAAACAGATGCAATCTCCGGCGTATCCATCCACGTTGGTGAATATTTCACACTTGCACAAAAAGCACTCGAAGGCGCGAAATAATTATTCGCTACCCTTTTGCAGCTAATCAGATGAATGAGGTGAGTTTCTCTTGAAGAAAATAGTCATTTTGGGCGGCGGCTACGGCGGCGTACTCACGGCTAAGAAACTGGCAAAGAAATTTAAGAACGACAAAGATGTAGAAATCAAACTGATCGACCGAAATCCATACCACACTCTTTTGACTGAGCTGCATGAGGTTTCTGCGAATCGCGCACCTGAGGATTCGATCAAAATTGACTTGAAGAAAATCTTTGCCGGCCTGAAGGTAGATGTTGTTCTGGACGAAATCAGCAACATTGATTTCAAGAACAAGAAGCTGAAGTCCGACAAAGCCACTTATGCTTATGATTATCTGGTCATCGGCACAGGAAGCAAGCCAACCTTCTTCGGAATCCCCGGAGCAGAAGAGAACACCTTCTCCTTCTGGTCCTACGATGATGCAGTTGCCTTGAAGCGTCAAATCCGCGACATGTACACCAAAGCTGCGAAGGAAAAGAACCCGGCTACACGCCGCGCTATGCTGACCTTCGTAATTATCGGTGCCGGTTTTACCGGCGTTGAGCTTGTAGGTGAAATGGCCGAGCAGCGCGATGAGCTCTGCAGAGAATTCTTCATCGATCCTTCCGAAGTGAGATTAATCGTGGCTGATATGGCTCCGAAGATCCTGCCTATCCTGCCGGATAAGCTGATCCAGAAAGCCGAAGCCCGTCTGCGCAAGCTGAAGGTAGAAATTGTTACAGGCGCCAAAATCACCGAAGTAGGCGCAGGCTCTGTTGCCCTCGGCGAGAAGAACATCGTGGATGCACAGACAATTGTCTGGACAGCCGGTGTTGAAGGCTCCGAAATTGTCGGCAACCTTGATGTTCAGCAGCAAGGCCGCAAACGTATTGTTACCAATGAACACCTTGAAAGTGTTGACCATAAGAATGTGTATGTTGTAGGGGATAACATCTTCTTCATCCCTGAAGGCGAAGAACGTCCAGTTCCGCAAATGGTTGAGAATGCTGAACAAGCGGCTCCGGTTATCGCAGGCAATATCACTGCCGACATCAAGGGTACGCCTAAAAAAGCATACAAACCAGGCTTCCACGGCACCATGGTTTCGATCGGCAGCCGCTACGGTGTAGCGAACGTTGGTCTTCCGGGCAAGTTCTTCATGCTGACCGGCTTCATGGCTATGTTGTCCAAACATTTCATCAATATGTTCTATCTGTCACAGGTTGTAGGCTTCAATAAGGTCTGGACTTACATGATGCACGAGTTCTTCCATGTTGAGAACCGCAAGAGCTTCGTTGGCGGTTACTTCTCCAAGCGCTCGCCGAACTTCTGGCTCGTTCCGCTCCGTATGCTCCTTGGGGGAATGTGGTTATATGAAGGTATAGAGAAGATCCGCAAGATCTGGGTTGATCCGAATAAGATTTTCCTGATTCCTGCGGCTCCTTATGCAGACGCCACATCGGCAGCAAGTCAGGCTGTGGATGCAGTCAAAACTACCGTAGATGCCCAATCTGCCGCTTCCGCAGTATCCACTGCCAAAGAAGCTGTATCGGCTCTTCCGGTTCCAGGCTTCATTTATGATATCTCTAACTGGTTCATGGATCTCATGTTCTATAACCCGGATGGTTCTTACACCTTCCTGGCCAAATGGTTCCAAATCGGTATGGTCTGTGCCGAGATCGTCTTCGGTGTAATGCTGATCGTCGGTCTGTTCACAGCTATCTCTGCTATAGCCACGATAGGTATGGCGGTTATGATCTGGACCACCAAGATGGCAGCAACAGAAATGCTCTGGTATGTTGGGGCAGCGATTGCCTGCATCGGCGGTTCCGGCACCGTGTTCAGCCTGGATTACTATGTTCTTCCTTGGCTCAAGAAGCAGTGGAAGAGAATACCTCTCGTCCGGCGCTGGTATCTGTATACCGACTGATGAACCGGGTAACCGGTGGTTAAGAACTACATTCATTTATAACAGCGGCGTATGCACAAGCTGCGCTGCTGCAAGCTGAATAGGATATTCTTAAGAGTAATGTGTCCCTAGGACACATTACTCTCCTTGTTTAACGAGGTGAAAGTACATTTATATGTTCGATTTCAACAAAATGGTTTTGTAGGGATAATCAGGGATTCGGTTCCATCCAGCAAAACCGACATGAAGGAGAGAAGCTTGTGAACCAAAAAATCGCCCAAGATACATTCCGGTTGCTTCAGGCTGAGATGTCTAAGATCGCCGGAATTCAGTTGTCTCTCTCTCCGGCAGAATGTGAGCAAATGCTCTCGGTACTGGAACGCCATGATCTGGAATATGACCGCAAAACCCATTTGCTAGGCATTTATACCATTCTTACCGTGGCAGCACAGCGCCATATGGAATGTGTCCCACATCATCCTGACCTGACCCGTAACATTTTGGATGGAGATTACCTGTACAGCTTCTATCTGCAGTTTGCAGTGAAATGCCGGGAGCTGGATCTGGTGGCCTACATGGCCCCTTCCATCAAAAAAATGCAGATCGCACGTTCAAATGGAGAGTTCACCGAACACAATCCGGCCCGGGAGTTGGATGAATTCCTCATTCAGGAGCGCAGACAACGAAGCCGTACCAGTAAAGCCATTTGACAGGTGGGAACATGAACGATGAAGCTGCATGAAGCCTTGAATATTGATCTGAATGAAATTAACCGTGAAATTAAGAATCTGGTCACCCATGATAAGGATGTTCCCAAAAAGTCGCAGCTGGCGCAGAGCATTCTTGAATTAACAGGCTCCGGCGGTAAACGCCTCCGCCCGCTGATGGTTATTGTCGGCAGCCGGTTTGGCCTGAGACCTGCCGGACGCCGAACTCTGCAATTATCCGCTGCGGCTGAATTTATCCATGTGGCCTCACTGATTCATGACGATATTATTGATAACGCCGAGCTGCGGCGGGGCGAGCCTGCGCTTCATATCAAGACAGGCATTCTATCCGCTGTTCATATCGGTAATTATATGTCTGCCCGCATCATTGAACTGCTCAGCAAGTACACCGGGGATAAGGACCGTTATGTTCACGATCTGTCCTCTGTTGCCACCTCCCAATTGTGTCTAGGCGAATATCAGCAATTAGAGCATGCCTTCGATTATGATCTTACGCTGGAGCAATATCTGGAGAAATCCCGTAACAAAACCGCGCTGCTAATGGCCACCTGCCTGCGGGTAGGCGCACTGTCGGCGGAGAGCAGCGCAGAGACAGCCCAGCTCCTCTATGATTTCGGCGAAGCGCTGGGGATGTCGTTCCAGATCCAGGATGATATCCTGGACTTCACGCAATCGGCGGATGTACTAGGCAAGCCGGCCGGCAGCGATCTCCGCCACGGCCAGGTTACCCTTCCGGTGCTCTTTGCCTTAGAGGATGCCGAGCTTGCCCCTGTCATCCGCAGAATAGGCCCTGGCTCATCTCCCGCCGACATCGAACAAGTCCTGGAGCTGGTAAGGAACAGTGACGCCCTAACCCGCTCAGAGGCCGTCAGCCAGGACTATCTGGCCCGGGCTGCTGCGATTGTGGAGCAGCTCTCCAGCTTCCCGGCGCATGCCGATCTGGAAACCCTGCTGCAGTACTTCGCTGGGCGTGACCGCTGAGCTCCGGACTGAATGGGTTATAGCCAGCGATGCTCTAACGCATTGTGGCCGTCAGCAGAGAATACCTGGCCAAGGCTGTTGCAATCGGTTAGCATCTGTAAGCTTTCGTACAATGCTTACGTAGCTCAGCTGTATTATGATGCTGCAAGCTCCACGCTGCTTTATTAGTTCATACTGTACGCTCCACCCTTCACACTATTTGTATTAACACATATTAAGTAAACGAGCCTGAGTAAGGCTCGTTTTTTTGTTTTTTATCACACTTCGCCGCGCTAATTGTATTTTGTACAACTAAAGTCCCCTCTAATGAGCTGGCAGGTGCTTTAATTGCACTCTGTACACCTATTTAGGCTGGAATGCCCTCAAAAGCTACTTTTCATTATTTTTAGTTGTACAGAATACATGTATCATACGAAATTAGCTTTTTGGATGTCTTTTAGTTGTACGAAATACACTTAACCGCCCACATCTCACCCATCCGCTAAATAGCGAACGCAGCGGAGCGTACGTGAGTGAGTTTAGCTATTGGTTTGTGATTTGTGGTTTTGGGGGTTTGGGGTTTGGGGTTTGGGGTTTGGGGTTTGGGGTTTGGGGTTTGGGGTTGCCCCCCCATAATGAAGAAAAGCGCGAAGCTCTAAGCTTATTCGCGCTTTTTCTGCCGCCCCCCGCTGGGTAGGCCTGTTGTCTTTTTGAAGTTAGTGTTGCTCAGGGAGAGGTTAGGACGGAACGGAGAGGAATTTTGGAACTGTAGGAGCGGCAGCGTTCGCCTTTAACTTCGGATTCCTACCGCGTTCAGCGGCTCGAATCAGGGAATCCGAAGTTAACAGCGACCGGAAGTCCAAACATTCCGCGCAGTGCAGCTCCCCACCCTCCTTCCCCCCCCCAACCTAATTAACGTAAAAATAATCAATCAGCGTACACAGCAAGATCACCATACTGATCACCTGATTCAAATTATAAGAAGCCACCTTCATCAGCTTACGGTTGGCAGGCTTGATAATCTTGTGCTCTGTCATAAGCAGTACCGTAGCGATGCCGATGCCCACCAGATACATCCAGCCGAGATCACGCCAGACGTACAGGAACAGCAGCAGCATAACCATAATGAAATGCAGCCCCTTGGAGATCCGCAGCGCGTTCTCCAGGCCGAAGAAGCTCGGGATGGACCATAAGCCGTTCTTCCGGTCGAACTCAATGTCCTGAGTCCCGTAGATGATATCAAACCCGGCAATCCAGAGCATCACCACGGTTCCGATCACGAATGGCGTGAACGCGATATTCCCGGTAACCGCAAACCAGGCGCCAATCGGCGCCGAAGCAATCACGAAGCCCAGATACAGATGGCTCAGGAAGGTGAACCGCTTCGTATAAGAGTAGGATGAGATCAGTACAATGGCTACCGGGGACAGCACCAGGCAGAGCAGGTTCAGCATCCCGGAGGCCACAATGAACAGGGCATAATTGATGATAATGAACAGAATGACTTCCTTCTCTGCGAGCAGACGCTGCGGCAGATGCCGGTGGGCGGTTCGCGGATTATTGCCGTCGAAGGTGCGGTCTACCAGACGATTGAACGCATTCGCCCCGTTGCGTGCCCCGATCAGCGCGATCAGTCCCCATAACATCATATGGCCGGAAGGCCAGCCTCCCGCCGCCCAGACCATCGAGATGATGGCAAAAGGCAGTGAGAACAGCGTATGCGAGAACATCACCAGCTCGCTGAACATTTTCATTTTAAGCGCCGTATGTTTAAAAGCATTAATGATAACCATATTGTTAGGCCTCTTTCTCAGTGGATCGCTTGCAGCACTTCATGGAGTGCATCCAGCAGGGCATCGATATTACCGGAAGTGACCACAAGCGGCGGCTGGAAGGCGAGGACGTTGCGGCCTATACCGTTTTTGCCGATCAGGTATCCGCGGTCCTTCAGCTCTTCCAGCACATAGTCTGTCACCGCAGCCGCATCCTCAGTCTCCGAACCGGCCAGCTCGGCCCCCAGCATAAGTCCGCTGCCCCGTACGTCGGTAATCAACGCAGGGTAACGCTCCTGGAGAGCAAGCAAGCCTTGCTTCAGCTGCCCGCCCAGCTCAGCCGCACGTTCTGCCAGCCGCTCATCACGGATGTAGTCTAGCACCGCCAGCGCCGTAGCCGCTGAGACCGGATTCCCTCCGAACGTCGAGGCGGAAGGCTTGTTCAGCGATGCCGCAATCTCATCCGTTGTGGAAAAGGCAGCGATCGGCACTCCGTTCCCCAGCGCCTTGGCCATGCTGATAATGTCCGGCACGACGCCGAAATGCTCCATCGCAAACATAGCTCCGCTCCGGCCGTAGCCGGTCTGGATTTCGTCGTCAATCAGCAGTACACCGTACTGCTCAAGCAGCGCCTTCACCTCACCGAAATAGGACAGCGCAGGCATGACGATCCCGCCGTTCCCTTGAATCGGCTCCACGATCATGGCGGCAATGGTGTCTCCTTGGGCAGCGAGTACCTCCTTCAGATTCTGGATCGACTGCGCCGCCGCTTCCTCCAGCGTCAATTCCGGATGATACGGGCGTTTAATGAACGTTACATCCTCATCGAGGTAGGCATCGGTTCTCCACATTTGCAGCCCGGTCACACTCATAGTGAGATTGGTCCGGCCATGCAGGCCAGCTTCCAGGGCGATGAAGCCTTTGCGGCCGGTATGCATCCGCGCCAGCAGCAGCGCCCCTTCATTCGCCTCCGAGCCGCTGTTGACGAAGAATGTCCGGCGCAGCGCGCCCGGCAGCACTTCTTCCAGGCGTTCCGCCAAATCTACATTCGGCTGGGTCAGATAGATCGGCGAAGTGTGCTGCAATTGCTGAAGCTGTGCTATCGTACGGGAAGTAATAGCCGGATTACAGTGGCCGCAGGCAACCACTGAGACTCCTGCGAAGAAGTCGGTGTATTCCTTGCCGTTCTCATCGTAGACATACTGCATGCTTCCGCGCACCAATTGCGGGGCATCCCGGTAAAAATGTGCGGTACACGGGTAGAAATACTGCTTTCTTTTGGCAGCTACCGCTTCTCTTCCAATGATGACGCTCTGTTCCATGTAAATCCCTCACTTTCAACTGCTGATAATTCAAGATGATTAGTTTGTGAAAAAAGGTACTTATAATTGCGCCATATGCCCTTATTATACTCTCCTCGGCGTTAATTTAAAATTGAATTATTAGCATTAGTTGAATTGCAGTGAACCGAGGGTGTATCCCGCATAGACCGGCTTCAGCCCGCCCAGCAGTTCCTCCACCGGCTTCGCCCCATCCATTGCAGCCTGATAAGCAGCAATAATGGTACGCAGCTCCTCTATGCTGTATGTCGCACCTTCAATCCGGAAGCTTGTAATTCCCAGGCCGTTCATTTCACCCAGCATCGGGAGATAACATAGCTCCTTGGCGAACAGCAGATGGCAGCGGCCATATTGGTCACGGTAGACCGGGTTCTCGCCCTTGTCGGTCTTGAGCACCAGCACTTCATTACGGACATACTGGTTGTCTTCCTCCCCAATCGGCTCCATCACCTCTGTATTCTCGAACAGATCATGCTCCATATACATCAATGCAGGCGTTCCGTGAACCACAACCTCCAGCGGCAAGTCACTGTGCGAGGTGAAGGAGGCGAAATGCTCCAGCGTCATCTCCGGCGAAACGGTCAGCTTCGTCAGGCCCAGTCCGGCATACAGTCCGGCTGACAGATGGTTGTATACATTCAGATTGGCATCGCCCATCATCGGGTAACCGGTGCCACGGTAACGGCGGATCGCCCCCAGGTTCGTAATGATCAGGCCGTCAATCGGCAGCCGTTCCCCGTTCAGCAGATGATCATATTGGTCGAAATGCAGCTCGTTCATCATCCGCGGCAGACCCAGATATAGCTTGGTATGGCCTTTTACCGCTCCAAGATCCTTAATATCCTGCTTCGTAAAAGGACGGTCCGGCTCAAACACATCGCCCGGCAGGTACAAGCTGTCTACTCCCATCTCCAGTACGAGTCGCGCTTGCTCCATATTATTCACACGCACTGCCAGCTCAGGCTTGATAAGGGTACTGCGTCTGTCTTCAGCCATTCGTGCCCGCAGTTCCGTCACCCGCTCTGCAGATAGCTCACGCTCGGCAGTCGGCGTACTGAATACTTTGCCAGTACTGTAGAACTTGCCTGTTCCCTCATAACGGCGGTTGATATTCGACAGTCCCGGTTTGCCAAAAGCATACGCCGTGGAGAAATCACGCTTACGGTTGTTATACAGCTCTTTGGAATCCTGGGTCCGGTCGAAGCCCAGCGGATCATCAATATAACGGTCAATCGCATCGCCGTAGCTGTTGGACAGCATCACCATGAAGTCTTTATCGCGCATACGGCCTTCGATTTTGAAGGAAGTAATGCCCGATTCAATCAGCTCCGGAAGATGCTCATACATGAACATATCCTTCACCGCCAGCGGATATTCCGCAGGGAAGACATAGCCGTCACGCTTGATCCGGTAATCCCAGCGGCAAGGCTTCATGCATTTGCCCCGGTTGCTGCTCATCCCGAACACCTGAGAGCTGAAATAACAGTTCGCCCCGTGGACAGAGCACATATCGCCATGGATGAAATACTCCAGCTCCATACCGCTTCTTGCGCCCAGCAGCTTCGCAGTCTGCAGATCCATCTCCCGCGAGGTAACCACCCGGCTGACGCCCAGCTCCTTCAGCGCGTGGATCATCTCCAGATTATGCACATTCATCATGACGGATGCGTGAACCGGCAGATTCAGCCCCATCTCGCGGATCAATTCCAGCACCGCCATATCCTGCACGATCAGCGCGTCCGGGCGGGCCGTGTCCAGGAAGCTAAGGTACGCTCTGGCCTCTTCCACATCCTCTTCGCTGAACAGATTGTTGACCGTGATATATACTTTTTTGTCCATACTATGAGCGATATTCAGGGCTTCGATAATCTCTTCATGACTCAAGTTGTAGCCCTTGCGCATCATTCTCATGTTAAGCACCGGACCGCCGAAATACACCGCGTCACACTTCGATTCAATAACAGCCTTGAAGATCTCGAAGGTTCCCGCTGGTGCCAATAACTCTACTTCTTTACCATTAAAATAACGTGCCATTCCCGTATCCCCCTAAATGTCTTACAATAATACAACTGCAACTCCCAGTACAACAAACATAGCAACAAAAAGCGTATCCGCCGCGCCCCACCTGAGCCGGTGATACCGGCTGCGCGGCGCATCCATGCGGAAGCCCCGGGCTTCCATGGAATAGATCAGATCCTGGGCGCGCCGGAACGCACTGGCGATAACCGGGACCAGCAGCGAGACAAGCATCCGCGCCTTCTCCTTCAGCGGCAGCTCCTTCAGATCCGCTCCGCGCGAGGCCTGCGCCTTCAGGATAATCTGCGCCTCATCCAGAATCGTCGGGATGAAGCGGAGCGCGATGCTAATCATCAGCGTAATCCGGTCCGGTGACAGCCGGAGCTTCTTAAGCGGGGCCAGTACTCCCTCAAGTCCCTGATTCAGCTTGGCGGGTGTCGTCGTGAAGGTCAGTAGGGCTGTGAAGGTCAGCAGGAATAACATGCGGATGACAGAAAATGCTCCCATCCGCAGGCCGCCCGCATGCAGCGAGAACGAGCCAAGCGACCATAGCACCTCCCCTTCCTTCACGGATAGCGCCTGTACGATGAAGATGAACAGCATCAGATAACGCAGAGGCTTCGCAGCCTTGATGAAATATTTCAGTGGAATGCGGGTCGTCGCCATCACCACGATGGAGAAGACCGCGACCAGCCCGATCGATATCCAGGAAGTGGACAGCAGGATGATGGCTACATAGAGCAGCATCCCGGTGATTTTGGACCGGGCATCCAGCTTATGGACCCAGGAGCCCGTATCAATGCTGCGTCCCAGCAGCAGACGCTCATTCATGGCCATTCCCCATTTCTTCCGTGCCGGAGGCATTCAGCATGCGGCGCTCTTCCAGCAAGGCCGCAAGCCGCCCCGCGAGGCCCTCCGCTGTAAGGAGCGGCTTCTCGCCGCTAAGGCCGAAGCGCTCGGCGGCAGCCTGCCAGTAACGCAGAGACTGCGGAACCCGCAGTCCGCAGCGCGTAAGAATCGCCGGATCAGCGGCCAGCTCACCGCCGCTGCCCTGGAAGGCGAGCTCCCCATCCTTAAGCAGCACCCAGTTGTCGGCATACGGCAACAGTTCATCCATCCGGTGCGTCACGATGATGATCGTCCGGCCCTGCTCGCGGCACAGCCGCTCCAAGAGCGCGATCAGCTCCGCGCGGCTTACCGGGTCCAGGGTGGCTGTCGGCTCATCCAGCACCACAATGTCCGGGTCCATTGCCAGCACGGAAGCGATAGCCGCCTTGCGCATCTGTCCTCCGCTGAGCCGGAAGGGATTGCGCTCCAGCAGCGCCAGATCCAGCCCCATGTCCGTCATCGACTTGCGGGCCCGTGCCTTGGCCTCCTCCAGACTGACTCCGAAGTTCAGCGGCCCGAAGCAGAGATCCTTCTCCACCGTATCTTCGAACATCTGCTGCTCCGGGAATTGAAAGACGAGGCCTACCCTCCGCCGCAGCGGAAGCAGCCTCGGTGATTTCTCCCCAGCAGTTATCGTTACATCCAGCACCTGCACCGTGCCTTCCGTCGGCTTAAGAATGCCATTGAACAGCTGGAGCAGTGTAGATTTGCCGGAGCCGGTGGCTCCGGCAATGCCGGTCAGCGAACCCTCGGCAATCTCCAGATTAATCCCGTGCAGCGCCGTCTGCTTCCACATACTGCGGTCGGCATACGTGTAGCTTACTTGCTGTAGTTGTATTGCCATAGTGTGTCTATAAGCTCCTTTTCGCTGGCGGGTACATCCACCGTAATTCCCCGGCTCTCCAGTTCACGGGCTAGCTGCCAAGTATAAGGCTCCCGCAAATGACACTTCTCCAGCAGCTCCGCATCACGGAACAGCTCCGCAGGTGATACATCTGCCGTAATGCTTCCCCCGTGCAGCGCAAGCACCCGGTCCGAAGCCAGAATCTCATCGGCATCATGGGTAATCAGCAGAATCGTGTAGCTGCCCGCGGCCTGCATGTCCCGCAGAATCCCCATCAGCTCATCGCGGCTGCCTTCGTCCAACATAGAAGAGGCCTCGTCGAAGATGACGATGCCTGGCTTCATGGCGAGAATCGAGGCGATGGCCACTCGCTGCTTCTGCCCGCCCGACAGCTCTCCGGGATGCTTCGACAGCAGATGGCCAATCCCGAGCCTACCAGTATAGAATTCAAGCCGCTCCTTCATCTCTTCGTAGGACAGGCACTGGCCCTCCAGGCCGAAGAGAATATCTTCTTCCACCGTCTGACCGATGAACTGGTTATCGGGGTTCTGGAAGACCATTCCGATGCATTGCCGGATGGACTGAACCGTCTCTTCCTGCAGCGTATGTCCGCAGACAGAGATCTGGCCTGCACTCTTCGGAAGCAGCGCATTCAGCAGCTTGACCAGGGTCGATTTGCCGCAGCCGTTAGGCCCCACAATGCTCACCCATTGGCCCTGCGGGATCGACACGTTGATATCGTGGAGAATCGGATGCTCCGGGTCATAGCCGAAGGATACGCCCTCAAGGGCAATCACCGCTGGCTTTTCACCGGCTTTTGTATCGTTGTACGCTTGATTCATGTTACTCATCCTTCCGCAGCTAGTGACCCGGTCCGTTCAGGAACTCTTCAAACAAGGATATTTTGGATAGCGAGTCAACCACATACCGGACGGCGAAGCCGACAGCAATGCCCGTAATAATACCGGTAATCAGCAGCACCGGCAGGTAATAGAAAATACTCGTTGAATTGAACACGAACGAGGCTGCCAGCAGCTGCCCCGTATTGTGAGCCAATCCGCCTGCAATGCTGATGCCGATGACACTGAATTTTTTGCGGCCGAGCTTCACCAGCGCGAACATCACGATGAAGCTGAACAGGGAACCGAACAGGCTGAACAGCAGGCTGGACAGCGTACCGAGCAGGAAGGCGGTCAGCAGGGTCTTGAGGATCACCAGTACCAATACATCGCGTCCGCGCAAAAAGTAAATGCAGGTCAAAATCATAATATTGGCGAAGCCCAGCTTCGCCCCGGGCATCAGCCCCACTCCTGCGAGCGGGATCTGCGCCTCCACAATACTCAGCACCACAGCAACGGCAGCGAATATAGCGATAATTACGGTCCGCTTCAGCGCTGTAGCCGATTCACTACTGGACATAGCCATCTACTTCATCCTCCCCGGCCGCACTTGCAATCTCCACCAATACCCGGTGCGGAAGACATACGATGGTCTGCTTCGGCAGCGTGATGAATCCGAAGCCGAGACAGACCTTATCGGGACAATCCGCATCAAACATCTCGACCCCGTAATCATGCACCTTAAGAATGTTATAGCCCCGTTCGGTGCGGACCTCAATAGTCTGCTCTTCTTTGGTAAGGGTTATCGTTTTGAATAACTTACCATCTACCGTGATGTTGGCCTTGAGTTCTTTGCCCGGCCCACCTTTATCAGCATCGTTTGACAGCCATCTTGGCACGAGAAAAGCGAGCGCAGCAATCAGAACGATAGAAATCAGCAGCACATCTGCGCGTTTCATAGAAATCTCCCTTATTTTTTAATTAAAATCCAGACTTAATAATTATAACGGTCTGCCCTCAATCCTTCAATGAATGTAGTCGTTAATTGTCGTAATTCCATGTCAGTTCACAAAATAGGCACGCAAAGCTGAAGCGGATCCTCCATAAACTGGATAGTATCCGCTTCGGCAAGGAATATAAGGATAATGCAATCATTTATAGAATTACCCGGCTTGGACGGGCTGAGCACCCTTAGAGGCTTCCGGCTTCCGGCCGAAGTACCCCAGGAACAGTCCGGCGAATTCAGGGTCCCACTGACTCCCCCTGCCCTGCTCCAGAATATTCAGCGCCCGTTCATGGTCCATCCCTTTCCGGTAAGGCCGGTCGGACGTCATAGCATCATAAGCATCCGCCACAGCGATAATCCGGCCGTGCAACGGAATATTCATACCGGCAAGACCATCCGGGTAGCCCCGGCCGTCATAACGCTCATGATGCGAGCGGACGCCGCCCAGATAGGGTGCCATTTTGTCCGCCGGTTCAATCTGCCGCAGAATATTCTCTCCCAGCACCGTATGACTCTGAATCTGGAGGAATTCCTCATCCGTTAAGGCTTCTTCCTTGAACAGGATGCTGTCTCTCACCCCGATCTTACCAATATCATGCAGCAGTGCTGACTTGCGCAGATCATCCAGCTCCTGCCCCCTCAGTCCGGCCAGCTGCCCGATAATCACCGAATACTCCGCTACACGGAGCGAGTGTCCTGCCGTATACGAATCGCGGGCGTCCAGCGCCACGGCAAGGGTGGAGAAGTAGCTGTCCAGCAGCTGGCGGCTCTGCTGCTCCCGCGCCTGCAGCCCCCGGACCATCATGTTAAAGCCTGCCACCAGCTTCGAGAATTCATCGGAGTACTCATCCTGCACCTGGATCAGATTGCCGTCCTTCACCTGGTTCATCGCCTGATACAGCTCATGGATCGGATGCTGTACGCTGTTCGTCAGCAGCCAGGCCGCAATGGAGGAGAACAGCGTGCCGATCAGCAGCACCATCCCCGCCCAGGCCCAGTAGCTCTGAAGTCCGACGACGACTATCGAATCCCCTTCACCGTTCATACGGATATGCGTGGCCATAATAAACAGGAACAGCGGGAAGGTGCCGATCAGCATACAGCTTACCAAGAATTTGGGGCGTATCGGCACGAACACATGGCCCTCCAGGGAAAAATCCACACCATACTGCTCCAGCGCACGGTTCCTGAATTCCTTGATCAGCGGAATAATGGAGGTGCAGGTCAGGAAGAATTCAATGAGGGAATGCATACAAGCCACAAGCACTGCGCAGCACATCGCCAGAATCAGATAGAAGTACGGAAACGTGACCCAGCCAGAATGGATCATCCACACCGACAGCAGCAGAGCCGGAACGGATAATCCGAGCAGATGCGGCCCCATAATCCGCTGTATAGCCCGTTTGGGCAGCAGGTGCGTATGCAGATATGCTTCTTCCAGCATCGATAGCGCAGCATTCTCCTGAACGAGCGCAGCCCGTATGGGCCTGATCTGTCTGAGAAAGACAGTAATCTCTATAGACGCCATTATTACGAAAGAACAAGCAAGTACCAGTAAGAGGCGGTAGTATTCAACCCGGCTGATCTCCAGGGAAGATAACATAAGCAGACTCCCGACCGCGAGTACCGCTACCGCTGAGCCGAAGATGTAGTTCCGGATCTGATTTCTCAAAAAGCTTCTGTATAGTCTCATCTGTCCACTCATCCCCGTCCGGCCTCAGCCCAATATACAGTTGCATTTATGTGAAGACCATGCTATAATAAAATAATATTTGTTTTCGAGTATGTTTATCCCCATCAAGAAGATGTCAGGCCGATGAATCACTTCTCTATATTATCGGCGGTTTGGACACAATATCTTACGTTTTCTTGCAGTACTTATCCCTTTTATGAGACTAAATTCGAACATAGCATTCCGATTCACACTGGCGCGGCCACGGAGCCGCAAGGACAAAAGAGAGGTAGGGCTTTTGTCGTATTGGAAGGATTATTCTCGCCACACGGCTGCTGGAAATAACAAGGAATAACGACACCCGTCTTGCTCACAGACGGCGGGGGATTAATATACCGATAAGACATGGCTGGCTGCTTCTCTGTTCTTCAGGGAAAGGCCCCATGTGTGGAACATAATTAGCGCCCGATAACCGCTGTCAGCGGATATCGGGCGCGTCTACGTTCTACGGACTTTTTTACCGTATAGATTCAGCGGCAGCCGGACTGTGTACATAACGTTCCACGAATTCGCCTACTGTGCGGATGTATGTGCTTTTATCCGTATCATAGGCAAGACCATGCCCCGCTCCATGCACCACCAGTTGCTCCTTCGGACTCCGGCAGGCCTCATACAGCTCATTCATCATTGCATAAGGCACGAACTTATCCGCATCCCCGTGGATGAACAGAATCGGCACCTTGGCCTTGCGAACCTGCTTCAGCGCAGACGCCTCCCCGAAGAAATAACCGGCCTTCATCCGGGTCACCAGACTGGCCACCGGCACAAACGGGAAGCTGGGCAGACGGTACATCCGCTTCAGCTGATAGGACAGCTGCGCCTTGACCGAGGTGTAGCCGCAATCGGCGACAATCGCCTTGACCTGCGGAGGAAGCTCCTCCCCGGACGTCATCAGCACCGTAGCCCCGCCCATTGATACACCATGCAGCACGATCTGCGCATCCGGACCGTTCTCCTGCAGGACGAATCTGATCCATTTCAGATAATCCCGGCGCTCCGGCCAGCCAAAGCCGATATAATCGCCTTCACTTTTCCCATGTCCCCGGGCATCAGGCAGCAGCACATTGTACCCCAGATTCTCATAATAGTTCTTAGCAGTCGCTCCCATATCCTTGGCCTTCCCGGAATACCCGTGGGCAACAATGACCGTCCGTCCGGCAGCACGCTCTGACGCCAGATAATAGCCCTGCAGCTTGAGCCCATCCTCAGACATCAGCTCCACCTCACGGAAGGTCTGCCGGGACACCCACTCCGCTCCTTCTCCCCACGAGGCTCCGGCCACCGGCGGCGGATCGATCTTAAGGTCTGGGGTCTTGGCCAGGAATTCCTTAGGGGCCCGTTTAATGGCTACTCCATAAAAATAGAATCCTGCATACCCCACCCCTCCGGCCACCACGATCAGCACCACAAGCAGGTATATCATCCACATCAACGTTCCTCCTTCAGTAAGCAACCATATTAATTTGAGCCTAGTATAGCATGGGAGTTAGGCCAACTAAAAATACGGCTGAGGCGCAAACTTCAACTCCATTGTACTCTGCATGACTCTTGAAAGAAGCAGGTGGACTCATTTAGCATACTCGCCTTCCCGCAGCAGATTGCATGTATGTTGTTTTCCACATACATTTGATCCGCTGACTCTCTCACCGGCACATTGTATGCTGTTTTCCACATACATTTGGTCCGCTGACTCTCTCATCGGCACATTGTATATTGTTTTTCGCATACATTGGTCCGCTGACTCTCTCACCGGCACATTGTATGTTGTTTTTCGCATACATTCTGTATCCGGGCACTTATTTCCAACGAAAAAAAGAGCTGCTTCCAGGAGAACATCTTCTCCGAAAGCAGCCCTTGTCAAATTACAGGATCATCGTTTGTTTGTATAAATCTCAGTTCGGGTCACTCACTTACGTTTGCTGTTTCTGGTGGTTCTTCTAAGAATCAAGCCCAGACCAGCGAGTGCCAAACCGGCAAAATAATAAGGCGCAGGACTGGATTCGCCCGTCTTCGGCAAGGTTCCATCCACAGGCACACCGCCTAGAGGAACCTCATCATCAATAAGGACTACACCGGGTGCCGGTTCTGCTGAAGGCGTTGGCTCCGGTGTTGCTGCTATTTGCGCAACCGCAACAGCCGGTGTCGGCGTCGGCACTGTTGTAGCTATTGGAGTTGCTACAGGTCCAAGCGGCAGCGGATCATCATTCACAACCACATCATTGCTCACGATAAATCCGATAATCGGAGTCGGCGTAGGCACTGGAGGGAAACTGAACGGCGGCGATGTTGGCGCTGGTGTTGTTACTGGTGTTGGTTCTGGTGTCGGCGTTGGTGTCGGCTCTACCGTCGGTGTTGGTGTTGGCGTTGCCGTCGGTGTCGGTGTTGGCGTTGGCGTCGGTGTTGGTGTTGGCGTTGGTGTTGGCGTCGGCTCTACCGTTGGTGTCGGTGTTGGCGTTGGTTCTACCGTTGGCGTTGGTGTCGGCTCTACCGTTGGTGTCGGTGTTGGTTCTACCGTCGGTGTTGGTGTTGGTTCTACCGTCGGTGTTGGTGTTGGCTCTGCCGTTGGCGTTGGTGTTGGCTCAGCTGTTGGCGTTGATGTCGGTTCTGCCGTTGGCGTTGGTGTTGGTTCTACCGTTGGCGTTGGTGTTGGCTCAGCTGTTGGCGTTGGTGTTGGCTCTACCGTCGGTGTTGGTGTTGGCTCTGCCGTTGGCGTTGGTGTTGGCTCTGCCGTTGGCGTCGATGTTGGCTCAGCTGTTGGCGTTGGTGTCGGCTCTGCCGTTGGCGTTGGTGTCGGTACCGCCGTTGGCGTTGGTGTCGGCTCTGCCGTTGGTGTTGGTGTCGGTGTTGGTTCTACCGTCGGCGTTGGTGTCGGTACTGACGTTGGTGTTGGTGTCGGCTCTGCCGTTGGCGTTGGTGTCGGTTCTGCCGTTGGCGTTGGTGTCGGCTCTGCCGTTGGCGTTGGTGTCGGTCCCGCTGTTGGCGTCGGTGTCGGTACTGCCGTTGGCGTTGGTGTCGGTACTGCCGTTGGTGTTGGTGTCGGTCCCGCTGTTGGCGTCGGTGTCGGTTCTGCCGTTGGCGTTGGTGTTGGTTCTACCGTCGGTGTTGGTGTCGGTACTGCCGTTGGTGTTGGTGTCGGCTCTGCCGTTGGCGTTGGTGTCGGTCCCGCTGTTGGCGTTGGTGTTGGTTCTGCCGTCGGTGTTGGTGTCGGTCCAGCTGTTGGCGTTGGTGTCGGTACAGCTGTTGGCGTTGGCGTCGGCTTCACAGTTGGTGTTGGTGTCGGCTTCACGGTCGGCGTTGGTGTCGGCTTCACGGTTGGCGTCGGTGTTGGCTTCACAGTTGGTGTTGGTGTCGGCTTCACGGTCGGCGTTGGTGTCGGCTTCACGGTTGGCGTCGGTGTTGGCTTCACAGTTGGTGTTGGCGTCGGCTTCACGGTCGGCGTTGGCGTCGGCTTCACAGTCGGCGTTGGCGTCGGCTTCACAGTCGGCGTTGGTGTCGGCTTCACGGTTGGCGTTGGCGTCGGCTTCACAGTCGGTGTTGGCGTCGGCTTCACAGTCGGTGTTGGTGTTGGCTTCACGGTCGGCGTTGGTGTTGGCTTCACGGTCGGCGTTGGTGTCGGCTTCACAGTTGGCGTTGGCGTCGGCTTCACCGTTGGCGTTGGTGTCGGCTTCACGGTCGGCGTTGGTGTCGGCTTTACAGTCGGCGTTGGCTTTGGAGTTGGAGTGCACACAGGTGTAGGTGACGGTTTTATGGTCGGTGTTGGCTTCACAGTTGGAGTCGGCGTTACCGTCGGTGTTGGCTTCACTGTAGGTGCAGGCGTTACCGTCGGCGTTGGCTTCACTGTAGGTGTAGGCGTTACCGTTGGTGTTGGTTTCACAGTCGGTGTTGGCGTTACCGTCGGTGTTGGTTTCACTGTCGGCGTTGGTGTCGGTGATGGACTAGGTGTCGGCGTTGCGGTCGGCGTCGGACTCGGCGGCGGCCCCTCTCCCTCGTACAATCCCAGGTGCATCTCTACCCCGCCGCTAAAAGATTTTGCAATCAGAGTCCCGTACAACTCTGCTCCGGCATAATGAACATCCGCTCTAGGTGCGAGGATCGTCCCGAAGAATGAGGTATAAGCGATATTCACCTCAGAAGCTTCGTAAAAGTTGAACAATACCTGACTGGCTCTGCCGTTATTCATTGCAAAGCTCGGCACATTGACTGTAGACCCGCTTATATTAATAATCAGCGTAGCGTTCTGTGCAATGTTGAATTCGATATAGTTGGTCTTCGCCAGTGTCGAGGCATCCAAATGAACTACATTGAAACGATCCGGTGCACTTATCTTGAGCTGTCCATAATTGTTATTGCCGATCTCATTCGTGTCAGCCAAGGCCCCATACTCTGTGGAACGGGAGATCAGAGCTTGCTGCTCGGCTGCAAAATCAATCGGGCTGGCATTTTTCTTCCCGCCTTTGATGTTGACACCAGGCTCATTGGCTGTAAAGCTATCCCCAAATACCACATTTCCATAGATCTCTCCACTGCCTAAATGTACAAAATTCTTACCGGCCACAAGTACATCCGTCGGCGAAGCATCCCTGTATGCCCTAGCTACTCCGTAACCTCCGGAGAGGGTAATGTCCCCCGCCGCTGCCAGGCGGCCTTCAATCTGATCATTGGCTTGTTTAAAATCCCCGAGGATAAAAGCATTAAAATTCCCTGCGACCCCCAAAACCGGTGTTGGCGTATACGGCACCCCTGAAGCTGCTTTGACATCCGTACCCCACGTAAAAGCACTGGATACGGTCAATAGGCCCGCCATAATGATGGCGGCTGTTTTACGTACTCCTTTTTTCAATAGTCCACACCTCCTAGTTACTATTCTATGAATCTGTCACGCGACTATAACAACAAAAAGACCGCCACGAAGGGTTAGCTTCACGGCGGCCGGACGACCCTAGCCTCAACTTTAGAGACAGTAGATTCCTGACTTTGCGTCCCGTTCTTTCGATACGGTTTGCGTTTGTACATGATTTCGGTATGCAATTGAGATTTGCTTATGTAAGATCATTGTTGAGTCTATGACATTTGTTACTTTTGTACTAATTTCAGTTTATCCGCTCTCCCACCCTATTGTCAATCCACTCCCAGTATATTTTTTGAAATTATTTTTTACGATGGTTGCTCATTGATCCCTTGTACCATAAGGGTTCAGGGGCGAGTCTCTTTTTTATCTACTGACGAAAAAAGTCGAGAAATCAGAGGATTGGCTATAGCCGTTTGTCTCTCTTTTCTATAATACTATCAATTTATATCATTAAAATTTGATGCATTCGTCCTATTTTATCGCCCTCAGCCCACCCCTACTCATTATCTGCTCCTGTTCAATGCAATTTTACCTATTTTTGGGCATCTCAGCTCCAAAAAAAGTGCCGCCCATAGGGACGACACCTGCTAATAGACTTCATATATTTTGAATAAAATGTCGCCTAGGCAGACCCGAACAGCTGAACCCAGCCAATCATCGATACCCAGAGCGGAACACTTAGAATGATCCCGAATACCAAACCACGGCGGAGGCTTCCTTCATGACTCATTGCCATTCTCCTTTGAGCTGATTTATTTATCAATCTTTAATATTTCAATTTTAATATAAAATAATTCATCTTATTTTTTTGTGAAATATATCACATTATTTGAGTTAATTTATAAAACCATTGATTATTTTTTGAAGGATGAGTTACAATGCGAATATACGTTCTCTTTGAGGGGTTGAGAAGGATGCAAAGAGCAGAGAGCCAGGATAACCTGCTGGTCAAATCCTATATTTTGCTGCCGCTTATTCTATCCGCCTTCGAGCGCGATGCTTCTGCTATAGCCTCTGAGCTGCGCACGCCTGCACCTTATCTGGAGGTAATCCAGTCGGCCGCTCATGCCGCTTCTGCCGATCTGCGGGAGGTCCGTGCCGGAATGCGCGCCCGTGGTCTGAAGGTCTATGAGCAGCAGCGGTTGGAGACGGGTGTTGAAGCCAAATTTGTCTGCAGGGGCTATCACGAACGGATGCTGCTGCTGGATGATGTGATTGCCGCCCAGGCCACTCTGCATATGCGCAGATATCTGGGTATGGAGAAGATGGAGCAGCGCTAACAAAGAAGCCTGCCGCAAGCGGCAGACTTCTGCATTAAATGATCACCGGGATGCGGTTACATTAACAACGTCCAATACCCCAATGTGCCGCATATCACCACCACAGCTACCGGGTACAGGATTCTCCGGCTTACCTGATCCCTGAACGCAAGAAACAAACAAAGCATACAAAGCCATGCAATTAGAAGGCTTCCCATCTATTATGCATACGCTCCTTCCCGGCATTTCTGCCCCTCTCCAGCGGTAGACCGCCTCAGAGCACAACTCTCCTTATATATAGGAAGATTTCCCGCCGAATATCCCAATTATACCAGCTGACAGCCAATCTGGAGCAATTTTTCTTCACATTGCCGTCAAAAAATTCACAATTCCTCTTCCAGCACCGGATATTCCCAGAAACCCAGACGTCCCTTAGCAGGTATGGGATGTACCAGCGGAACAACCTCCTCCAGCATCCAGGCATACCTTCCTTCGGCATAATTGCCGAATACATATTCATTGCCGCCCGGCCAGCCTTGCTGCGAAAGCTCCGGCGTCACCTCACAGCAATCCGCAATGCGGCTGACTGCAATGATCTTGCCCGTCGGCAGGTTGTCCGCAGTGTAGCCGTGACGGGCCAGCAACGACTGATACGGCTCCGTCCGGCAGATCGCCTTATTCACCTGCATCCCGGCATGAATGGCTAACTCTCCCCGGTGGGCGGTCCGCCAGGTCCGGGTTTCGATTTGTTTTTCTCCCAGCGCAATTAACGTGGCCCACGGCTGGCGAATGGTTAGGCATTTCATAATGCAGCTTACCTCCTATGTTGAACACCTTTTACTTAGAATTACTATGACCTTCTATGGGAAACATTAATAGCTAAGAAGGGGGACTGACGAACTATGGGTAACGGATTAGATCAAGGGTACGGGGTATTAAAATGCAAATTATCCAATGAGGATACCATATATAAGCTAGGTGTCAAAAATAATCATGTCCAGGTACTGGTTGAGGTTGAAGGTGATATTAATAAAAAGTACAGGGTGGCTATCAATATCAGATCAAGCGCAAAAGCGGAACATTTACCGGAGGACACTGCAAATCAGGTGCTTTATTATGTGGGCGAAGATTTCAAAGCGGAAGAAACGGCCCGTTGGCTCACGCTTGAATCCGGCTTCACGAAGATCACCGGACATAACCGGAGCCTTGCCCTTGATTATATCAGGGGAAACCTGGTGATTCCCAGTAAGATGGTAGCTCTGCCTAATACGAACCGGAATGAACCCGAAAACAGCGATCCCCGCAACAATCTTTATGACAAAATCACCTCTTATCTCAAGGAGGCACAGGAACAGGATGCAACCCTGTACGTATTCGGCGAGCCTTGGGGACCCGAAGAGGATAAGCCCGATAAGTACTTCGGCTTCTCCCCTGGGCAGGGCGTTCATAATATTCATATGAACCAAGGCAATGCGGGCGGGTACGCCAGTGAAAATGGCACATGGCAAGACGGCGGCGTCCTTATTCATTTCGAGAATGAGCACAGATGGGTGGCTATCTTCCTGGCCTTCCAGTCCCAATCCTGGTGTACTAACGGCCAGGGAGATGCCACCAAGCCGGTTAGTGAATGCGGTCATAATCACGCTTAAGGCCAAGAACAAAATTACCCTGCGGGTGAATGAGATTACCTGCGCGCAAACACAATGTATGCTGTTTTCCACATACATTCGGGCCGTGTGCCTGCTTGCAAGCACAATGTATGCTGTTTTCCACATACATTCGGGCCGTGTGCCTGCTTGAGAGCATAATGTATGCTGTTTTTCACATACATCGGGCCATGCGCCTACTTGCGAGCATAATGTATGCTGTTTTTCACATACATTTAGTCCATATGCCGCTGTACCAGCCAATTGTATACGATTTCAATAACTTTACACTCACCTTTTCCACAGCAGCAGGATACTATAGTTTCCTATACAATAAAAAAACGCGGTCCCCAGAACCGGAAACCCGCGCCACTATCGACTTTGTAAGGATGCTGGTGAAGGGAATTGAACCCCCGGCCTACGCATTACGAGTGCGTTGCTCTACCCCTGAGCTACACCAGCGAACAGGCTTTGCTGTCCTGCCAAACACAAAATATTATAACTCTTCCAGCGGAAAACGCAAGCCCTTTTTCCGCTGGTTGCTGTGTCATCAGCCCTGCATCAGCCCCAGCCCGCGGAAATAATCCAGCGCGAGCTTAGCGCTTGCAAGAGAAGATACCTCATATGCCTCTTGCTCCACAATATAATAGAGAATTCCGCTCTGCTCCGCGATCTCGAAGACGCTCCGGAAATCGACCTCTCCCTTTCCGAGATCGGTCTCCTCATTGTCTGCTCCGAAGTCCTTAATGTGAACCAGCGGAACACGGCCGGCGTACCGTGACACATAATCAACGGGCCAGGCTCCACCCCTGTATACCCATCCCAGATCAAACTCAGCCAGCATATGCTCGGCAGGAATCTGCTCCAGCCAGATATCGATGACCGCCTTGCCGTCAACCTCTTTGAATTCATAATCATGGTTGTGGTAGCCGTACTGCATCCCCGCCGCCCGGACCATCGCGGAAGCCTTCTCCAGGAATGGAATGATTCTCGTTACATCCTCTATGGAAGGGTTCGGCGGAAGCGGTGCCGACGGGGTGATCATATATTGCAGTCCGAGCTCTACACCGTATTCAATCTCTTTGGCTAATGCCTGTTCCATCTTATCCAGACTGCTGAAGTCCAGGCCTACATGCGCCGAAGGGGCCGCCAGGCCAAGTTCATCCAGCTTACGGCGCAGTTCCCCTGCAGATACACCGAAATAACCGGCGAATTCCACTGCCTGGTACCCCATCTCTGCCACCTTGGCCAGTGTGCCGAGGAAATCGCGTTCCGTCTGGTCACGCAGTGTATACATTTGAATTCCGATCTGCTGTGCTGCTTCTGTCATTAAGAATCCGCTCCTTATCGGTTGATTCTGATTGGATACTATTGTGGTTACTCTCCCTGTAGCTTGCGCTCCACAGATTCCAGCTTGCTGCGGCTGGTCGAGGTCTTGTCGCGCCGGTCATCGATCTTGAGTGAGGTTGAGACTCTCTGTGCCCCGGCGGTAAACGGCGACTCATGCAGCGCTTCTACCGCAGCCAGAATCCGCGCTACCGGTCCCTCAATAATTGTACCCATAGAAGTTAGCTCATAGGTAATGCCCTCCACCGTCTGCAGCACACGCTGCATCTCGGCCACATAGCTGCTGAGACTGGTGCTGCCTGTCCCGATCGGAATAACGGTCACTTCGCCAATTGCCATTGTGATCTCCCTCCTAATTATCTGGTGTGCCTGAGTCTCTTATTTATCCTCTTATTGTAACGCTTCGCCAGGCTTGCTACAAATCACCTGCACCCTCTCCATTCTATTAATATCCGTCAAAATGATTACCAGGATTAGACGCACTCTATTTATGGATTCTTTGTGGCGTATTTTCGGAGATTTTATGAAAAATTCACGGCAGATTCATAGGAAAGTTGTGGATTACCTGTGGACTAACTGTGGATCAGCTGTGAGTAAAAGCGCCGAACCCGCTCCCCGTGCGGGATTGCAAAAAAACATTTACAAACACAATATATTGCGGTAGCTTTAATAGATAACAACAAAATATAGTAGAAACGGGTGTTTCACCCCTTGTAATAGAGGTGCGACTTAATAGGGAAGCGCGGTGCAAAACCGCTGCGGTCCCGCCACTGTAACCGGATGCTCCCAGGGTGCGATGCCCAGGGCCGCATTCTCCGGCTAAATGCCACTAAGGGGCGGAATAAGCCCCCCGGGAAGGCGCCGGAGGAGTTGCCGGAAGCCAGGAGACCTGCCTGTTTCGGTGGCACCGCTTAGACTCCTGCGAGGAACAGGGGAGGTGTCCGTATGCGGCCTGCAATAGCAGAGTTAGCCTTCCGTCAATCGGGCCAGAGGCTGCCGATACCTGAGGACGATCGTGGATTATCTTCAGGTATCGGCTCTGCGGAATATACAAGAACGGGCGTAAGCTATTTGCCCAGTGTCTGCTCGTATATTCCACCCAGACCACAGGCAAACTTCCGCTTCCCGGATCTTTGCATCATGCATTCGGGCATTTCCGGCCTTCCCGGCCGGAGGTGCTTTTTTAACGCTTACAATACCCGAGAGGAGAGAGTTATATAATGACGCTGCTGGAGAAACGTTATAACGAAGGACAAGCTGCACAGGAGGATCTTTTGGAAGAGGTCATTCATCTGGGACGGGATATTATCGACAGCCGGGATCTGGATCTGCTGCGCGAGAACGCCAACCTGAACGGGGAGAGCTTCTCCGGCAAAATGAGCAAATTCGGCAGTGAATACTCCAAATGGTATGCCCGCAACTTCACCATGCCGCCGCAGTTGGTACAGGCTACCCTGGATAATGTCGTCTATGTGCATGACCTGGATCAATACGCCATCGGAACCACCAACTGCATCTTCATCCCGTTCGAACGGCTTCTCCGTGAAGGCTTCAACACCGGCAACGGCAGCGTACGGCCTCCCAACTCGATTATGACGGCGATGTCGCTGGTGGCGATTATTTTCCAGTCGCAGCAGAATGCGCAGTACGGCGGTGTGTCCGCCAACAAGCTGGATTATGATCTGGCTCCTTATGTGACCAAGTCCTTCTCCAAGCTCTTCCGCAAAGGTCTGGAGTATTTCGAGGAGAATGCAGAGGTTTCAGAACTTGGGGAGATTACGATGAGCCGCAGCGATCTGGCTGAGCAGTATCCGCGCGCCTTCCGTTTTGCCCTGAAGGAGACGCAGAGCGAGACCCTGCAGGCCGCAGAGAGTATGGTACATAACCTGAATACGATGTCCAGCCGCTCCGGCGGCCAGATTCCTTTTACCAGCATCAACTACGGCACCTGCACCTCCCCGGAGGGCCAGCTTGTGATCAGCTCGCTGCTGACAGCCACGATGAACGGACTGGGCAGCGGGGAGACGCCGGTGTTCCCGATTCAGATCTTCAAATGCAAGCAAGGCATCAACCAGCAGCCGGGTGACCCTAACTATGATCTGTTCCTGAAGGCAGCGGAGTGCTCGGCGCGCAGATTGTATCCGAACTTTGCCAACCTGGACGCTCCGCTGAACATGCAATATTATGATCCGGCTGACCCGGATACCGAGTTCGCTACGATGGGCTGCCGGACCCGTGTGCTCGGCGACCGCTTCGGACGCAACCATTGCTCCGGCAAAGGCAACTTGTCCTTCAATACGCTCAACCTGGTGCGTCTTGGACTGGCCCACGGCACGATAACCGGCCGCCGCCTGGCTGCTGATGAAGAAGGGTTCTTCGACGACCTGAATCACTATATGGATATTGCGCTGGACGGTCTGCTGCACCGCTTCCGTATCCAGGCTTCCCAGAAGGCCAAAGCCTCCGATTTCATGATGCGTGAAGGCGTCTGGGAGGGCGGCGAGCAGCTTGCCCCTGATGACAGCGTAGGCGAATTGCTGAAGCACGGCAGTCTGTCGCTGGGCTTCATTGGAATGGCCGAATGCATGAAAGCCATGTACGGCAAGCATCACGGCGAAGATATGGAGATTCACGCCAAGGCTGTAGCCATTGTCCGCCACATGCGTGAATATTGCGACCGCAAGAGCGAGGAGCTTAACCTCAACATCACCTTGTTCGCAACACCGGCCGAAGGTCTCTCCGGCAAGTTCACCAAGATCGACCGCAAGGTGCTCGGTTCTATCCCTGGGGTAACCGACCGTGAATACTATACGAACTCGTTCCACATTCCGGTCTACTATGAACTGAGCGCAGCCAAGAAGATCAGCCTGGAAGCCCCGTTCCATGAATATTGCAACGCCGGAGCGATCTCCTATGTCGAGCTGAACGGCAATGCCCGGAGCAACCCTGCAGCCTTCGTCAAAATCATTAAATACGCGCTGGAGCAGGATATCAGCTACTTCAGCATTAACCATCCGATTGACCGCTGCTCCGGCTGCGGCTATGAAGGGGTCATCGGCACGAATTGCCCGACCTGCAATGCCCATGAGGATACCACCCATATCCGCCGTCTGCGCAGGGTTACCGGGTATCTGACCGGTGACTATCAGACCCGTTTCAATGCGGCCAAGCAAGCCGAAGTCCGGGACCGTGTTAAGCATCTATGAACATCTGCGGATATTACCCGGAGTCGATCAATGAAGGGGAAGGCCTGCGGGCCGTCCTCTTCATCAGCGGCTGCCGCCACCGCTGCCTGGGCTGCTTCAACCCGAAGACCTGGAACTTTAACTACGGGGAGGCCTTTACCCCGGAGCGCCGGCGGGAGATTATAGAGGAGATTGCAGGCAATCCGCTGCTGGACGGCTTGACGCTGGCGGGCGGGGACCCTTTTTTCTCGGCTGAGGAGGCTGCAGACTTCATACACGAGCTGCGCGCCGAGCTGCCGGGCTTCCCGGTCTGGATCTATACCGGCTATACGTACGAGGAGCTTACGGCTTCCCCGGGCTCTGCGGAATGGAAGCTGCTGGCCTTGTGCCAGGTCGTGATCGACGGACGGTTCGTCGAAGAGCTCAAAGACCTTACCCTCTCCTACCGGGGAAGCAGCAACCAGCGGATCATTGATATTCCGGCGAGTCTGGCGGGAGATAGGGTTGTTCTGTGGGAGCCGGAGCTGAGCTTTCAAGGGGTATAAAATTCATATCAAGTAGAGACGGTACCGTCCTTATAAAGGACGGTACCGTTTCAGCGAGAAAGATAAGGATAATTATAGCGCGAAGCATATAAATTACTCGCGCGAGCACAATGTATGTTGTTTTCCACATACATTTGGTTCATATGCCTGCATGCGAGCACAATGTATGTTGTTTCCCACATACATTTGGTTCATATGCCTGCATGCGAGCACAATGTATGCTGTTTTCCACATACATTTGGTTCATATGCCTGCATGCGAACACAATGTATGCTGTTTTCCACATACATTTGGTTCATATGCCTGCATGCGAACACAATGTATGCTGTTTTCCACATACATTTGGTTCATATGCTATTGTACCAGCATATTCCTATTCGGTTTTAAGCATACCTTTAGTCACATTCAGTATCAAAGTCACTCTACGGATCACCCAAAGAACTCTTAATCACAAATTTACACACACCTTTTCCACAACAGCAGGAATTATAGTTTCCTATATAACCAAAAAGGCACTAAACTCCCGCATCCGGGTGGTTTAGTGCCTTTTGATTGTACCAGGATGATCGGACCGGCAGCGTAACCTTATTCCGCGGCTCCTGTCTGTCCTGCCTTGCGCCCCACCTTATGCTCCGTCTCCTCCGCCAGCTCCTCCAGCACGCTGTTAAGGCGTAAACGCAGCTCTTCAGCCAGCTCAACTACGCCCTGGTCGTTACGAACCGCCTGGGAGTCTACGGCGTAGACGCCGCCAAGAATGTAGCGGGCGCCAAGCACGGACAGTACCGGCTTCAGTGCATAGTCGATCGCCAGCAGATGTGCAAGACTTCCGCCCATGAAGAGCGGCAGGACGATTTTGCCGGCCAGCCCTTTTTGCGGCACCAGATCCAGGAAGGTCTTCAGTACTCCCGTGTAAGAAGCCTTATATACCGGACTGACTACGATTACCGCATCAGCTTCCGCTACGAGCCCATTCGCCTTGACGATGGCTTCGCTCTCGAATTTGGTATGGATCAGATCCTCCGCAGGCAGCTCCGCCACATTGATCCGCTCCACTTCATACCCGCGCTCCCGCAGGGCATTCTCTGCATACTCAATCACGGCATTGATCCGTGAGACCAGCGAGGGTGTTCCGTTAATTACGACTATTTTGGCCATTTCCGCACCTCTTCCGTCCGCATAATAGGATAAACCGGGCTGCTTCGCCGGGCATCAATACTTTAAATTAGTAATAATCCTAGCAGAGTACAAGGAATATTGTCAAACCCCTCTTATGCTTGCAAACCGCTGCCGCTCTGGTTATAATAAACGGCAAACCTATATCCCGACCAGGCCAACGACCGGCATCCAACCGCGAGGCGTCTGCGACCGGAGCAGCTTCCTGTTCCCTAAGTTTACCGGGTTTCGCCCGTTACCGCGAAGACCAAAGAGGGCCTGATTCCGCGCTGCTTAGCTGCTATACGTGAATGAGGTCAACCTGGGTGGCACCGCGAGCTGACGCTCCTCGTCCCATGGATGAGGGCGTTTTTTGCGTTTTTTTACCCACACTTAAGGAGCGGATGCAGATGTTGGATATGAATTGGATCAGGGAGAATGAGGACATTGTACGGAAGACGGCCGAATGGAAAAGATTGAAGTTCCCCCTGGAGGAACTTCTGGAGTGGGATGACCGGCGGCGGGAGGTACGCCGGGCCACCGAGCAGCGGCGCGCGGAGCGCAACGCGCTGACGAAGGAGGTCGAGCGCCTGCTGCGCGGGGGCGACGTTTCGGGTGGCGAGCTGGCCAAGGAGCAGGTGCGGGTGATCAACGGCCAGCTGACTCTGCTGGAGGCGGAGCTTCTGGATGCGGAGCAGCGCTGCGGCGAGCTGCTGCTGCTCGCGCCGAATCCCGTGTCGGCGGATACGCCGATCGGGCCGGATGACAGCGCGAATGTGGAGCTGCGGCGGCATGGCGCGCCGCCGGTGTTCGGCTTCCGCGCGCGGGACCATGTCGAGCTCGGAGAGCTGCACGACATCATCGACCTTCCGCGCGGTGTCAAAGCCGGAGGGCCCCGCAGCTATGTGCTGAAGGGGGCCGGGCTGCTGCTGCATCTTGCCGTGCAGCGGCTGGCCCTCGATGTGCTGATGCAGCGCGGCTTCACCCCGATGGATGTGCCCGTGATCGTCCGGCCGGAAGCGCTGGAGCGGACCGGGTTCTTCCCCGGCGGCCGGGACCAGACCTACGAGCTGACAGGCGAGAAGCGCTGGCTGGCCGGGACCTCGGAGGTGTCGCTGGTCTCGCTGTACAGCGATGAGATTCTGGAGCTGGATCAGCCGCTGCGGCTGGCCGGGATGTCGGCCTGCTTCCGCCGTGAGGTGGGTTCGGCCGGCCGCGATGTGCGCGGGCTGTACCGGGTCCACCAGTTCTCGAAGATCGAGCAGGTGGTCATGTGCAAGAATGATCCCGCAGAATCGGAGCAGATGCTCCAGGAGATTCTCGGCAATGCCGAGCATATTCTTCAGCTGCTGGAGCTGCCTTACCGGGTAGTCGCCGTCTGTAGCGGAGACATGGCGATGAAGACCCATAAGCAGTATGACATCGAGACCTGGATGCCGGGCAGAGAAGCTTACGGGGAGACCCACTCGGCTTCCAATCTGCTCGACTTCCAGGCCCGCCGCTCGGGCATCCGCTACCGTGATGAAGAGGGGCGGCTGCAATACTGCCATACCTTGAACAACACAGCGGTCGCCACGCCGCGCATTCTGATTCCGCTGCTGGAGAACCACCAGCAGGAGGACGGATCGATCTATATCCCGCAGGCACTACGGCCTTATATGGGCGGGGCAGAGCGGATTGAACCGGGATTGAATCACGGCTGATTTCCGGCTCTACAACGTCGACTATAATTGATTTTCTATTAATAATCGATAATAGCCCTTCCCCATATATTGGGGAAGGGCTATTTATATAGATTTTATACTAAACATTTCTACTGTTTTTATGCATTTCTAATAAACTTCTCTATTATTCTTTTGAATTGGTCTCAAATTAATATATATTTATATGAAGCGACCCTTTATTTAACAATTAAATGGTAGAATAATGGGGAATGCCAATCATAGTTTTGAGAGGAGTGGGTTTAGGATCATGGTTATTTCTCACAGGATGCGAAGATGGCTGTCTGCAGGGTTATCCGTGCTAATGCTGCTCGGACTGTTAACGCCTGCTGGACAAAGTGCACAGGCAACAGCGGATAACAGTAATATTGTAATCTCACAAGTCTACGGTGGCGGCGGCAACGGCGGCGCTAAATACAAAAATGACTTCATTGAATTATACAATCCTACGGATACAGCAGTGAGTCTTGAGGGATGGAAGGTGCGTTATGCCAGTGCCAATGGTGACCTAAGTAACACATCCGACATCTCAGTATTAACAGGAACCATTGCCGCGAAGGGATACTTTCTGATCCAGCAATCGGCTGGTACCGGAGGTACGGTTGAATTGCCCGCCCCTGATTATACAGGAACATTAAAGCTTGGAGCTACCAATGGCAAAATTGACCTTGTAGATGCCTCCAATGCAGGTGTTGATATGGTTGGCTTCGGAACTGCCACTACTTATGAAGGCAGCGGAGCTACAGCCGCACTAAGCAGTACCCTTGCCGCAGTGCGCAAGACCGCAGACATTTCACCTGCAGATAACCGTGCCTTCGATACCGATAATAACTCTAAGGACTTCACCGTCCAGCCCCCTGATCCCCGCAATAGCCATTATGGTCTCAGTCAGACTGTAGCGCCGGTTATTGCCACTCCGTCTGCCAATGCCTGGCCCACAGGCACTGAAATCTCCCTTAATACTTCAACCGTTGGCGCATCCGTGTACGCCGCAGTCTACATAGACGGCGCCGAAGCGGCATTCAAGCCATACAGCGGACCCATACTGCTGAATGCACCCACAACCATCAAGACCTATGCTGCCGTATCGGATTCAGTGTACAGTACGGTAAGGAGTTATGATTACACCCTGCTTCAACAACAGGATATTGCCTCTGTCCGCCCGGCACCTAAGGGTCAAAACGTATGGACGGAAGGAACGGTTACACACATCGACGGCGCAAAAATGTACATTCAGGATGGCACTGCAGGCCTTGTGCTGTACGGGTACCCTGACTTCGCCAAAGCAGGAGATATTGTTAATATTCAAGGTGTTATGGATATCTACAGTAACCTCCAGGAACTTAAACCGTCCGCTGGGCTTAACTACAGTGTAGTGACTCCGGATGCCGGTGTTCCTGCTCCCCAGTTAATCACCGCCGCAGAACTGACAACAGCAAATGGTGAAGCTTATGAGGCTAAACTTGTCACACTTGAGAATGTGACGATCAAAAGTAAAGACGGTAAGAATGTCACCGCCATTCAAGCAGAGCAGCCGTTCAGAATTTACTCTGACCTGCCTCAACTGACCGCAGAAAAGCATTTTGATAGAATCACCGGTGTTATTGAACAGTTTAATGATATCTATCAATTCATTCCGCTGAATGCCGAGAGTCTGGTAGAAGAGCTCTTCTCTGTGACCGCCAGCCCCGGCGCCGGACGAATCATTAGCGGAGGCTCTGTAACACTATCCAGTCCTACAGAAGGAGCAGCTGTCTATTATACGCTCGACGGCTCAGAACCTACCGTGTCCAGTACGTTGTATACCGTTCCGATTACGATTACTAAGGATACTGTAATTAAAGCTATCGCTTCCATTCCGGGCCAGACCAGCAAAGTATTCACGTTCAGTTATACCGCTTCAGCGCCTCCGCGCATCCATGATATTCAAGGGGAATCCCATGCCTCTGAATATGCCGGCCAGACCGTTACGGATGTCGAGGGGATTGTTACCCAGTATGGATATACATTTGCGAACGGCAATTATAAAGGCTTTTTCATACAGGACCCTAAGCCGGATACCAACGACAATACCTCAGAAGGCATATTCGTATACAGCACGAACTCCAGCCTGAAACCCGATATTGGAGATCATGTGACTGTATCGGGTATGGTGTCGGAGTACAATGAGGGTAGCAGCAAGAATCTGACCTCCACCCAAATTACACTCAGTACAATCAAGACGGTTGCCAAAAACGTAAAACTTCCTGAGCCTGTAGTTCTGGGCAAAGGCGGGCGGATCATCCCGTCCTCAGTCATCGACGATGATAAACTAACCGAATTCCAGCCCGATGAGGATGCTATGGACTTTTATGAATCGCTTGAGGGGATGCTCGTTACACTTCCGACTCCTACGATTCTCAGTCCGTATTGGACAAGCGGCGGCGGTACCTCCACCGTATATAACATTCCTACGAGAGTGGACAATACGATGGACGATGTTATTACACCGGCAGGCGGACTTGTTCTAAAAGACGCCAAAAACCTTAATCCGCAGCGGCTGCTGATCGCCTATGGCAATCCCGGCCAAGAGGTTGGTACCGGTGATACATTCAACGGTGATGTGACCGGAGTAATCGGCTACAACAATGGAAATTTCAAGGTTATTCCGGCGAATGGAAGTCTGCCCGGCATTACGCAAGGAAGCTTCACACAGGAGACCTCTACGATTGCTGTAGCTGAGGACAAGCTGCTGGTGGCTTCGTATAATATCGAGAACTATTACCCTGGCGTAGGAGCCGCGAAGATTCAGAAGCTGGCTCAGTCCATCGCTGTAAATCTCCAGAAGCCGGATATTATCAGCGTCGTTGAAATGCAGGACAGCAGCGGCGAGGTGGACAACGGTATCGTGGAAGCCAATGCCGCCGAGCTGATCGAAGCGATTCAGACCGCCGGAGGCCCGGCGTACCAGTATATTGATATTGCTCCATCGGATAAAGCAGACGGCGGTGCTCCCGGCGGTAACATCCGGGTCGGGTTCCTCTACAATCCGGCAAGAGTCAAGCTGTCTGACAGCATCAGCGGACAGAAGGGTTCCGCTCTGCAAGCGGTCAGCTACAATGCGGCTGCGGACAAGCTCACCTACAATCCGGGAAGAATTGACCCGGCGAACGATGCCTTTAAAGAATCCCGCAAACCGCTGGCTGCTCAATTCGAGTTCAAAGGCAAGAAGGTCATTGTGATTGCCAATCACTTCAATTCCAAGTCGGGGGATAACGGCCCGTTTGAGAACGTTCAGCCGCCGGTTTTGTCAAGTGAGACACAGCGTCACAAGATTGCCGCCGTCGTGAACGGCTTCGTCAAGGATGTGCTCGCAGCCAACCCGTCGGCGAATATTATTGCCATGGGCGACTTGAATGATTTCCAATTCACGAAGACCGTAGACATTCTCAAAGGCAATGAGCTGGACAATCTGATTGACAAGCTGCCGCTTAATGAACAGTACACTTATACGTATGACGGAAACTCACAGGTACTGGATCATATTTTGGCGAGTAAAAATATTGCGAAATCCGCAGAAATGGACGTTGTCCATCTTAATGCAGACTTCCCGGCATCGCGTGGACGGGCATCCGACCATGATCCGGTAGTCGCTCAGTTCGACCTATCCAACTTCGCTCTGCGTGTGCTGCACACGAATGACACGCATGGACATCTGGAGACCATTGCCAAGCGTGCTACGGCGATCAAGCAGGAACGCAATCCCTATACTCTACTGTTAGATGCAGGAGATGTGTTCTCAGGGACACTCTATTCCACTACGTTTAAAGGCATGGCGGATGTTGATTTCATGAACGACCTCGGCTATGACGCGATGACCTTCGGCAACCATGAATTTGATCAGAATAAGGATCATCCTGAATACCTGAGAAATTTCGTGGAAGCGGCGAAATTCCCGTTCGCGAGCGCAAACATTGACTTTACCTCTAAGAACAGTGAGCTTGCAGACCGGTACCACAACGATATCGTTACCATCGGCGAAGGTGACACCGCGTATAACGGGAACATCTATCCGGCTGTAATCAAAGACGTTTACGGAGAAAAGGTCGGTATCTTCGGTCTGACCACTGAGGATACGGTCGGATTATCTTCTCCGGGAGATAAGATTAGCTTCAAGGACCATATTGAGAGCGCGAAGAACACTGTATCGATGCTCGAAGCTAAAGGGGTTAATAAGATTATCGCGGTAACCCATCTGGGGTATACCGTAGACAAGAATCTCGCTGCAGCTGTGGACGGCATTGATATCATTGTCGGCGGTCATTCTCATACCAAGATCGACAACCCTCCTGAGTCGGTTACCAACGTTGGTACAGGTAAACCTGTGCTGGTCGTCCAGACGGGAGAATACGGTCAAAATCTGGGTGAGCTGAACGTTGTCTTTGACAAGAACGGCGACATTGTATCGTACAATGGCAAGCTGCTGGACGTAGCCAAATACGCTGAAGATCCGGCGGCCAAAGCCAAGCTGGCTTCAACATACGATTCCAAGCTCGAAGCGGTCCGCAGCCAGGTCGTAGGCCGCTCCGAAGTTGACCTCTACACCAACCGCGACATTGACGGGAAATCCGTCCGCGTGGTGCGCAAGGAAGAGACACCGATCGGCAACATGATTGCAGACAGCATCGCGGAAAAGGTCACCGAGCTGATGCCTAACTTCGTGTCCAAGGATGAGCTGGGTACGATCAAAGGCGTCGTAGCCATTCAGAATGGCGGAGGCATCCGTGCGGCGATTGACAAGGGCGAGATCACTATGGGAGAAGTGTTGACCACTCTTCCGTTCAATAACAGCCTGGTCGCCCTGAAGGTTACCGGCGCAGAGATCATCTCTTCTCTGGAGAACGCAGTCAGCGGCCTCGAAACCGACCAGGGACGTTTCGCCCATGTCTCGGGGATGAAATACACGTATGATTCGACTAAAAAACCAGAGATTGTGAGTTCATTGACCGGTCAGGTGACCCAGACCGGGGAACGCATCATCTCCGTTGAGATCAAGCAGACGGACGGATCTTACCAGCCGATTGATCCGGCAGGCTATTATATTCTGTCCACGAACTCCTTCATGGCTGGCGGCGGGGACTTCTACCGCGCACTGGCTTCAGCCAAGGCGGATGGACGTTATTATGAACTGGGTCTTCCCGACTTCGAAGTCCTGCTGGCCTATCTGAAGAAGCATAATCCGGTAAATTCAAGCGTTGAAGGACGGATCACCGATCTGAAGGGTGCCGTTCCAAACCCAAGTCCGACTGTAACGCCTACTCCGGCTCCAACCACGGCACCGGAAGGCGGAAGCCCAGGGGGCACCGGAGGAGTGACTCCTACGGCAACGCCATCAGTAACCTCTACTCCAAGCGCGGCAGCACCGCAGGTTACCACGCTTACAGCAGCAGAGCTTACAGCGAAGCTGGCCGCACTGCCAGCCGGTTCTAGTGAGCTGATCATCCCGCTTACAGCGTCGGCAGGAGGCGCACAGGTTGTCCTGCCAGGCAGTGTGCTGGTTCAGCAGGCGGCTGCCCGCCCTGATACCGTGCTTACCTTTACCTCATCAGGCGGAGCCTCCTACTCCCTGCCGCTGAGCGTTGTGAACGGATCAGCACTGGCTGCAAGACTTGGCACCGGGGAGTTCACGGTCACTGTCTCGCTGCTTCAGGCCGGACCTGCTGCACTTGACGGTCTGAACAAGGCCATCGCCGCACAGGCAGGTACTATCACCGTTGCTGCACCCGTCATTGAATTCAGTGTCACTGCCCAGGCAGGCACCACCAGCGTACCGCTGAACAGCTTCGGCAGTACCTATGTGAAGCGGACCCTTACCGCCACTGGCGCACTGAATGCCTCGGAGGCAACCGGGGTCACCTATGACCCGGCCACGGGCAAGCTTTCCTTCGTGCCTTCTGTCTTCGCAAGCCCGGCAGACGGACATACAGAGGTAACGATCAAGCGCAACAGCAACAGCTATTACACTGTGGTGAAGTCGTCCAAGACCTTCGGCGATACTACCGGACACTGGGCACAATCGGCCATTGAGCTGCTGGCCTCGAAGCTGGTGATTACCGGCACCAGCAGCACCGCTTTCTCACCTGCCCAGTCCATAACACGGGCAGAGTTCGCAGCCTTGATCACCCGCTCGCTGGGGCTTGCACCGGCAGCAACAGGAACATCCTTCAGTGATGTCCGTGCTGGCGCATGGTACACGGATGCTGTACAGACAGCAGCAGCCGCGGGTCTGATTACCGGTTATACCGATGGCAGCTTCAAGCCGGGCAGTCCGATTACCCGGCAGGAGATGGCAGCCGTCCTGTCCAAAGCTATGAAATACACCGGCAAGAACCTGACGGCCGATTCGGCTGTACTGGCTAAATTCCGCGATGCCTCAAGCATCCCGGCCTGGTCCAGAGCAGCGGTAGCAGAGATCGCCGCCGCAGGCATCATCCAGGGTACCCCTGATGGTGCGTTCGCTCCGGCGAAGCTGGCTACCCGTGCGGAAGCGGCTACGATGCTGGAGAAGACCTTGAAGTCGCTGCAATTCATTAACTAACGCACGCACGCTACAGCGTTATACGAGGTTTAAATCAGTAAAGGCGGTTCCCAAGGCGCATGATGCGCTGATGGGAACCGCCTTTTTTTGAATAATAAGATTTGCCAAACTAGAAAAGTTCGTTTATGATAAAACAAATATAAGTTCTATGTTTATAGAACAATTATCTCTACTACACCAGAAAGCAGGAATTCCTTATGGATTATAAAGTAACTGTGGACTTCGCGCCTGTCTATGAATGCATTACCAGCCTGAACGCCTTTATCGGCAAGCAAAATCATACGGCTATGGATGCCGGGACCTCCTGGGTCCGCCAGGTCCAGACGCAGTTTGCCCCTGTCATGCTCCAGCGCATGAAGGAAGTGCTGAAGCTCACCGATAATTTCAGTCTCTCACCCTACATCTGGAGCTGTCCCGGAGAGCGTACGCCGGAGGAATTCCTGCATTGGTTCGAAGAATTGTCTCCGGGGGAGCTCTACGACATTGCCGGGCGGTTCGGGCAGAGTGTGCCTGCGAATCTTGCCGGGCTGCGGGATGCTGCGGCTGAAGTGATCCGGGTGTGGAATGACAGCTATTTCAGCAGCATTGAACCGGCCATCATAGAAGGGCTGCGGCAGGAGGCCGAAGCACGGGCAGCGATGCTGGACGGAACGAATGATATGGCCATCTACGAGGCAGCTACCGAAGGGATGCGGCTCTATCCGTCTAAGACGCTGAAGCAGGTTATTATCACTCCGCAGTATCATGCCCGTCCGCTGGTTATCTCCTCTCAATATGATGAGTTTGTGTTCACCAGCTACTCTTGTGATGCGCTTCCCCCCGGAGAAGGACGGCCCGCTGCCGCGCTGCTGCGGCTTACCCGGGCGTTATCGGATGAGACCCGGCTGTTCATTCTCCGGCAGCTTACCGGCAGCCAGATGAATTTCACGGAGATTGTGAAGGCGGTCCAGCTGTCCAAAAGCACGATTCACTACCACCTGATCGCGCTGCGCGCAGCAGGTCTGGTTATCGTTCACACCAGCGGCAAAAGTGTCTCCTACAGCCTGCGGCTGGAGGCTCTGGACGATCTGCCTGGGCAAATTGAGGATTACCTGAAGGGGTGAGAAAGTTGCAGAAACGGAGCTATTACGGATTGTTATCCACGGTTTCACTCAGCGCCTTCGGCGATGCCTTTGGGCTGCTGGCCATGGAGTGGCTGGTCTATGACCTGACCGGCTCCAAGGTAGCAATGGGGGCGCTTGCGCTCAGCTCCATGATTCCCGAGCAAGTACTGCGCCTGCTCGGCTCGCCGCTATCCGACCGGCTGCCCCGCGTGCGGTTCATGGCCTGCCTTGCCGTGCTGCGGCTGCTGGCGCTCCTGCTTCCGCTCGGCATGGGCCTCGCCGGCCATCTCCAGCTCTGGCAGCTGTTCGCGGCCGCCAGCCTGAGCGGCGCCTGCTCCGCGCTGTTCCTGCCGACGGCCATGGCCGTCATCCCGGAAATCGCCGGAACCGGCAAGCTGATGCGTGCCTTCGCCATCATTGACGGCTGCAAGGGCGCTGCCGTGCTGCTCGGTCCAGCGCTTGCCGGTATCCTGACCGCGGCCAGCGGCGCCTTGCCAGCGCTCGGGGTCAACGCCGTCTGCTATATGGCTGCGATTGCCATGCTGCTGTGGCTGCCCCGGATGGGCAAGCCCGCCGGGCCGCCTGCTGCTGCCGTTTCCGTGTCCGGCTATCTGCGGGAGGTAGCCGAAGGCTTCTCGTTCTATCGGCGGTTCCCGGCCATGCTGACGATCATGATGATGGCTGCCGTCAGCAATCTTAGCTCCACAGCCATATGGACGATGATGGTCCCTTATGTCCGCGAGGTGCTGCACCGCAATGCGGCGGCTGTAGGTACGCTGTCTACAGCTTCTGCGCTTGGGTATCTCACCGGACTCGGGGTCATCTCCATCATGGGCGAGATTAAGCAGCGGCGCGCTGTCATGCTGGGCAGCCTGGGCTTGTCAGGTATCGTCACCATGCTGTGGGGCTTCATCCCCAGCTATGCCTTCGCCTTGTTCGCCGTATTCGCCGCCGGGCTGATGGGGCCGTTCTTCAGTTCCCTAAGCTCCTCCCTGCACGGGCGGCTCGTACCCGGTCAGCTTCAGGGCCGGGTGAATTCGGTCCGCTTCCTGATTGGCGGGAGCCTGTCGCCGATTGGCGCCTTGGCAGCCGGTACGGTCGCTGAGCTGTACGGGGTTCCTGTGCTTTTGATTGCCGCAGGTCTTCTTCCAGTGCTTTACGCCGGAGTGGCCCTGCGCCTGCCCGGCCTGAAAGCGCTGGACGGCGACCTGTCTGTGCTGGAGCAGCGGGACCGCCAGCGCCAGGAGGCTGCGCTGACGGGCAATGCATCTATGTAGATGGACCTTAAGGAGCTGACAGTGTTGAATTTCGTGCAGGATCTCTGCGTAGATCGCCCCTATCAAGCTCCAGTGTTGCACTTTATACAAGATTTTTCTTAATTTGTTACTGGTTATGGCACATTGTTGCAGCTTTTGCAGGATTTCGGGCGATTCGGGGCTAACGGGAGCTGGATTGTTGCATTTCGCGCAGGATCTCCGCACAGGCCGTTCTTATCGAGCCCCATTGTTGCATTTCATGCAGGATTCCTACACACTGCCCCCTAGCGAGCCCCAGTGTTGCACAATGTGCAAAATTCCCGCGCACGCCTTATGCCGCCCCACGCCAAACAGGCGATGCCACATGCGCATCGCCTGTTTATCGTAGCTCTACCTGCTGTGCTGCTATCCAGTAACTGCTACTCAGGACTCCAGCCCGCCCTCACTGGTCACATAATGACTGGTGTCCCCGTGCAGCACAATCTCCGGCACGCCGTCAGTAATATCAATTCTGCATAGGCAGGTAGGGTGAATGTAGGGCAGATCCCATAGCTTGTCCATGGCCCGGTCTTCAAAATAAGCCATCAACACCTTCACTACTACCGTATGAGTGGCAATAAGGATCGTGCCGCCTTCGTGCAGGTCTATGAGCTCACGCAACTTGCCGAGCGCACGCTCCTGCACTGCTGCGAAGGTCTCGCCGCCCTGGATGCTGAACAGCGCCGGGTCCCCCCAGAATAGCTGGTGCTGCTCCGGGTACTGCTCCTCCAGCTCACCGGCCTCCCGGCCTTCCCAGACGCCAAGGTTAATCTCTTTGAACTCATCATAAGCGGTAAGCGGGATCTCCCGCCCGCCCCGGATAATCTCTGCCGTCCGCAGCGCCCGGGGGCTGGAGCTGGCATAGACCGCGTCCAGATGGACATCCTTCATAGCCTTGCCCAGCCACTCCGCCTGCTGGACGCCCAGTGGCGTAAGCGGCGAATCCTGATGACCCTGCATCCGCTTCTGCACATTCCATTCCGTCTGCCCGTGTCTTGTAATATACACCGTTGTAGTCATGAATTCCGATTCCCCTTTACCCAATTATGTATCGATGATTGGACCATTCCGGCCGCTATGACACCAGCATGTGCCAATCGTCTCATTCAGGGTCTACCTGCGGCGGCGCTCCAGCCACTTCACCCCATAATCGACAATCTCCCGCTGCGGGACCAGCTGCGCCGCAGATGCTGCAATGAAGCCCTTGGCAATCCGCCCGGTCTCCTTGTCAAAGTCCGCGCCAAGCTGAGCGAAATCATCCGAATTCCAGTTGTAATCACTGAACTCCACCCATTGCCGGACGCCATCCACCAGCATCGGAGCACCTGCGATAACCTCCTGCTTCCCTGCATAATCGGCCCGGTGCTCCGCGAGATGCAGCGAGGTATTGTTCCCATGGTCCACGCCAAGCAGCAGCACGCTTCCCCCCAGTTCATAGATCCGGGCCAGCGGCGACCGCTCTCCGAAGGCATATTCCAGGCTATGGCTGTCAATAATGACATCCCGGTGCTTCCCCCAGGCGGCAAAAGAATCAATCGGATGGCTGCTGCGCCGCACACCCCGCTGCTTGCGGAAGCAGTCCGGGATAATCCCCATACCGCGAATAGGCGTCAGGTACGGGTCGTACGCCGGCATATGCTCCCGGATCTCCGGCCACCAGGCCTCCGGCACCGGCGGTCTGCTCCAGCCTGACGGATCGGTCAGACATGAGGATTGCGTCGGTATCACCAGCGTTCCTTCCTCGCCCAGCACCTGCTCCAGCGCGAGGATCACGGCAACAGGTCCGCCTGCCACCCACTGCCCGAGTGACTTCAAGGAGGAGTGCAGCAGCAGCGTCATCCCCTCCTGCACACCCAGCTGCCGGAAATCGGCGGCAAGCCTATCTGCCGTAATCAGTGTTCCTTGGATCTCTTCCATACAAATACCTCCAGACCTTCCATCTATCCTATCATAGACCAGAACCTCAAGTCTTGCCACCCGGCCCTTAACTCCCGCTCATTATCGTTCCAGCATCTGCCCTAGCCCTAAGACTCCTTATCCTCAGCCTGGCCGGGATAACGCCCCATCAGCAGCTTCGCCCGGTACTCTCCGGGGGAGATGCCCTCCAGCTCCTTGAATACCCGTGCGAACTGCTTGCTGTTCTCGAAGCCGACGGACTCAGAGACGGAGGCCAGCTTGACCCGGTTATCGGCCAGCAGCTCCTTGGCGTGACGGATGCGGACTTTTTTGAGATACAGCACGAAGCTCTCCCCGGTATAGGCCTTGAAGGCCTCACTGAAATAAGAATAGTTCAGGGACACGTAATTACTGACCATCGCCATGTTCAGCGGACGCGCATAATTCGCTTCGATATACGCCAGCGCTTCCTCCATATCGGCATGCTCGGTATGGGCGGATTTGATGCCTATAATATAATCGTTAACGCTCAGGAGCAGATGCTCCAGCGCACGGTAATAGTCGTGGAAATGGCGGAAGTTATGCAGGTTGCCCACTTGGCGGTAGAGCTTCAGCACCTCCACCGAAGCTTCGCCATGTGTACGGAACACCTCATCCAGTACGCGTTCATTCATACTCCGCCCGACATGCTCCAGGTAGCTCAGATCCAGCCTCAGCAGATGCTCCGTCTGAAAAATAACCCCAAGCAACGCCTTGATCTCCTTCTCCCGCCCGGTTCCGAGCATATTGAGCAGCTTCCGCAGCTCCTCCTCCGGGAGCGGGAAGCTCAGCCGTCCGGCCTGAATATCCGCATAGTCCACGAAGCTGGCCTGCGGCGACAGGAAGGTGTACTGCAGCGCCCGGCAAGCCTCCAGATAACAGGCGCGGAACTGCCCGGCACTGCGGCTCTCGCTGCTGATTCCGAGCAGCAGCCGCGTAAGCTCCTTGGATTCGGCCTTCCTTGCCAGCTCCAGGAAGCTCTCCCCCTCTCCGACAAGCACCAGCTTCCCATCCCCGTCCGTCAGGATCTCCTTGAATTTGTGCTCCAGCGGTCCGCTGAGCTGCTCCAGCAGCCCCTGCACCTCTCCAGGCTTCATCCGTGTACCGTCACTGTGATAATAGTTCAGCACCCCTACTGTAAAAGGCAGCGCAAGCCCCGCAAGCTCCTCCTGCTGCGCAGATGATACCTCGCTCTCCTGCTGCATCAGGAGGCTGCGCAGACGGGCCGCCCGCAGCTCGCGGCGGTAGCCCTCTGCTTCCTGCAGCTGTTTGTGGCTGCTGGATTCCCGCTCTTCCCCTTCCTTGGCTATCCGCTCCAGAATCTCGAACAGCTCCTCACGGCGGATCGGCTTCAGCAGATAATCCTTGACGCGGTAGCGGATCGCGCTTTTGGCATATTCGAAATCATCATGGCCGCTGAGTATAATGACAGCCGGAGCTTCATCCGCCGCTGCTTCCGCAGACAGCCGCGCCAGCAGTGTAATTCCGTCCATGATCGGCATCCGGATATCGGTGATAATCACATCCTGCCGCTCCTGTTTGTACAGCTCCAGTGCTTCCGCGCCGTTGCCCGCCATCGATATGCTGTAGACAGCCGGATATTCCCGTTCAATCATCGCCTTCAGGCCTAAACGGATCATTTTTTCATCATCCACAATCAGCAGATTAGTCATAGCTGTTATCCCCCGTCAATAGAACTTTGGGCAGTGACATGTACACGGCCGTCCATTTTCCCGCTTCGCTCTGTACCTCGAGCCCGTAGGCTTCACCGTAGAATAGCTGCAGCCGCTGATGCACATTGCGCAGTCCGACGCCGCCCGCCTTATATCCTCCGCTGCTGATCCCGGAAGCGTCCGCTCCAGGCTCCTCTTTCGCATAGATCGCCTCATGCAGCGCCAGCAGCCGCTCCGGCGTCAGTCCCAGACCATTGTCGCGCACGACAATGAGAATCTCCGTCCCAACCTCCGTCAGATTAATCCGCACCACGCGGTCCGTAAGCTCGACTCCGTCCGCGTTCCAGGCATGCTTCACACTGTTCTCGACAATCGGCTGCAGCGACATTTTAAGCACCTCCACTTCCAGATAAGCGCTGTCAATATCCAGCTCTAACCGGATGGTATGCTCGAACCTGATGTTCATAACCTCCACATAATTCTCAATATGGCGGATCTCGTCCCTCAGCTTGACGTATTCTCCGCTCCACTTGAAATTATAACGCATCATGCCGCCCAGCCGGGTCAATGCATCCGAGATGGTCCGCTGGTTCTCGATTTCGGCCAGCATCTTGATATTCTCCAGCGTATTATAGAGGAAGTGGGCATCGATCTGATTATGCAGGGTGCGCAGCTCCGCTTCCTTGGAGAGCGCCTGCTTATGGACCGCCTGGGCCACCAGCGTATTGATCGTATTCAGCAGCTTCGAGAAATGATGGGCCAGCTCCCCGACCTCACCGCCGCCGTTGACCCGGATGCTGCCGTAAGGCTCACCTCTGCGGACCTTCTTCATCGTCTCGGTCAGGCGGCGGAGATTCTTCAGAATAAATGCGTTCATGATATAGGCAATGATCGTTACCAGGAAAATAAAAACGATATTCGCCCCAATAATCAGGTTGCGGGTACGCGAAATATCCTTCATTAATCCCTTCATGGAGACCACCGTGACCAGGGAAGCATTAATCTGCTCCAGCGGCGCTTGAATCAGCAGGAATGAATTCCCGTTCTCCTCGTAATCCATCTCCCATCCGCCCATCTTACGGTAGACATCCAGCCGTTCTTTAACGGCCGCAGAGAGTCCCGGATTCTCCTCCAAGAAGGAGTGGTCCGTCCGGGTGAACAGGTTCAGCTCCTCATCTGCGATCATCATCTGCGATTCATTGTCCTGTACAGAGGTGAACGCCTTAGGTGCGAACTTGCTCAGCTGCATATCGACCTGCACCATCCCGACATGATGCCCGGCAGGAATGCTTTTCTCTTTAAGCAGCGACACCTTGGCCGGACCAGCCTCCACTTCCCCTGCGTAGCGCTTCATGAGGTCGGGATCCCGCTTCTGAAAGGACCAGTAATGCTGTCCCTCCATCTGCAGCGCTTTTTGAAACCACGGTTCCATCGATACCCGGTCCTCACTGAAAATAACCGGCCATAGCTCATGCACATTCTTATTGCTGGAGAACAGCCGCAGATGCTCAATATTCGGATTATTGAATTGCATCTGGCTCAAGCTCACAAAGGTAGTTGTATTGAAATCGATCAGTTCTCCAAGCGAAGGCTCATCCTCGCTGACCAGATAGCTCTCCACCCCTTTATCCGAGGAAGCCATCTGGGCGACACGTTCCATCGCTTCAATCTGGTTGAGCACATACAGCTTCTCCATCTGGAGGAGATAGCTGTTCTTCTCAATAGAATCACGTTTATACGTATTATTGATCGCTCTGTACGAATAGAGGGACACCAGCAGGCTGGGTCCCAGAATAATGAAGATATAAGCGGCAATCAGCCGGCTCTGCAGCGATCTCCGCCCCCACCAGTAGCGGAAGGAATTCCATAAGGCCCCTGTTCGTTCGCGCATGCTCACCTCGCACAAGTTGAAAACCCAAAAGCCCGCAGGTCGCGGGCAATTGGGCCATATTCGTTAAGCTTACATTCCAAGCTTCTTTTTGTTCTCTTCATATTTCGTCTGGCGGTAGGCATCGAAGGTCGCCTGGCCGTCCTTTTCTTTCTTGGCGAGATAATCGCTCCAGATCTTATCGAAGTCTGCATCGGAATCCGCCATCAGCAGCTTCGGCATGGTTTTGCCGCGAAGCTGTTTCAGCTTGGTCGCGATAATGCCTTCCGGCGAGTTGCCGGTAGGGTCAATCAATTGGAATTCGGAGGTGTTGACCGATTTGCCCTTCGTCCAGTCCTCCAGTTGTTTGTAAGGCTCTACCGATTCCGGCTTCCATTGATCGGTAATATTGGTGTTCTGCATCATCCAGAAGGTGAAGGATGAACCGTACTGCTTATCGAAGGCTCCGCGGTCTGAGTTCATCAGCTTCAGCGCTTCAGGCAGGAATTGGTCCTTGCCGTCAATTGTATCATAGCTGACGCCTTTTTCACCCAGGAAAAGATCCTTTTGACCTTCTTCACTGTTCAGGTAGCTGAGGAATTTAATCGCACGCGCTTTATCCTTCACATTCTTGGAGATCAGGGTCACCGTCCAGCCGGAGATCCCAGGGCCGTTCAGTGCAGGCGGGTCCATCTTGGTGTTGGCCGGTCCGTCTACCGCAATGTACACTTGATCAGGGTTTTTCTGGAAAATTGTACCGAGCTGCGAAGCAAAGTCTGTACGCTGATAGAGCATTGCGAAGTAGCGTCCCTGTACGATTTTTTCTTCCATTTGCGCACGCTTGTCAATGAAGATATCCTTCGCCAAGAGTCCGTCCTGGTTCGCCTGGCGGAGAGTCTTCATCCAGCGGACATACTCAGGATCTGTCTCACGGTCATAGACCTTGCCGTCTTTTTCCCAAGGGATGTTCAGGAAATTCTGAATGTAGCCTTCCAGCGAGTCGTTGCCGTTCTCGGTGAACTCATGCAAACCGAGCGGAATCAGCGGCTGGCCGTTCACCTGAGGGAATTTCTCCTGCGCTGCCTTCAGCGCGGCGAGGAAGCCTTCAGGCGTACGCATATCCGGGCTGCCGATGGCTTCATAGATATCCTTGCGGACCGCAAAGGTCTGGTTGGATACGTAGGTATCGCCGTATTGCTTATAATCGGCCGGGGAGGACGAGGAGTTCGGATAGCCGTAGACATTGCCGTCCGGCTGAGTATACCAGCCCAGCTTATCCTTATCCGATACCTTGTAGAAGTAAGGGTCATATTCATCTGCCAGCTTGTTCAGCGGAAGCACAAGATCTCCTTCTACCATTTTTTTGATTGCATCTTCCCAGTAGCCGAGCGTAATGAAGTCCGGCAGCTTGCCGGAAGCCATCAGCGTGTTCAGCTTCTCGTTCTCATTACCTGCAGGCACGATGAAGTTAAGGTTAACGCCGGTCTTCTTGGTCACATATTGAGAGGTTGGATCTACGCCCCATTTATTCGGGAACCAGGCAAAGTTCAGATACCAGTCAAAAGTAATCGGTGAAGTATCGCTCTTCCAGCCCGGTTCATCGGCCGAAGCCGCAGGTGCCGGTGTTGCAGCATCTGTTGCAGGTGCCGTTGTAGCCTCCGTGTTCGCCGGCTTATTATTCCCCGTGTTTCCGCCCGCGGCGTTATCCTTGCTGCCACAGCCCGTAACAGAGAAGGCCATCATGAGTCCCAAGAGCAGCAGGACCGTTTTCTTCGGCTTATGTTTCATGCCCATTTGTTTACCCCTTTTCTAGATAATATAAATTATAAGCTCAACCCCGTAGCCCTTATGACACCCGGGCGTTGGAGGAGTTACCTGTGGCTTGCAGATGCTTAGCCCTTGATCGAACCAATCATCATGCCTTTGACAAAATAACGCTGCAGGAACGGATAGACGAACACGATCGGCAGTGTGGTCACGACCATGGTAGCCAGCTTAATCGACTGTGAGGTGACCGTTCTTGTGGCCGCGCTGCCCTGGACAGCAGTCATCATCGTATTGGAGCTGGATTGGGCCACGACCCGGAACAGATAGGTCTGAATAGGCTGCAGATCCACGTTGTTGATGTAGATAATGCCGGTAAAATAATCATTCCACTGATAAACCCCGTGGAACAGCGCGATGGTGGCAATGACCGGCATGGAGACCGGCAGCACAATCCGCAGCAGAATCGACCAGTCGTTGGCCCCGTCAATCCGCGCCGCTTCATCCAGACCATCCGGAATTTCCCGGAAGAAGGTCATGAAGATAATGAGGTCGAAGAAGCTGAACATCACCGGGATGATATAGACCAGGAAGTTATCCAGCAGATGCAGGTCGCGGTTCAGCAGGAAGGTCGGGATTAGCCCGCCGTTGAAGAACAGGGTGACCGTACCGATCAGAATGTAGATTTTGCCGCCCACCAGATCCCTGCGGGATAGAGCATACGCGACCATTGCTGTGAAGAATACATGCACGGCAACACCGACTATTGTCTTGGCTACGGTAATGGCCATCGCCAGCATAATGCCCGGACTTGCGAAGACCGCCTCGAAGTTCTTCAATGTGATGATGCGCGGCCACCAGTAGATTCCGCCTAGCATGGCGTCATTGCCGTCATTGAAGGCGTTGACCAGCACATACCAGATTGGATAGAGCGTCAGGAAGCAGACGCAGAGCATGACCAGATTATTGATGATGTCGAAGATGACTTCGCCTTTGGTTCTGCGTTTGAGTGCAAACATAGATAGATCCTCCTTGTTCTAGAACAGCGACGTGTCGTTGATTTTTTTGGATACCTGGTTAGCAATCAGCAGCAGAATCAGTGCAATGACCGCCTTAACCAGAGTGACCGCCGCAGAGTAGGAGAAGCGGTTAGAGACAATACCTGTCTGATAAATATAATAGTCAATGACGTTAGAAGCACTGTCATTCAGCGAGTTGCGCAGCACCAGAATCTGGTCGAAGTTGGAGCTCAGCACTCCGCTGACCGCGAGAATGAACAGAATGCTGATCGTGCCCCGGACAGACGGCAGTGTAACGAACCACATTTTCTGGAACCGCCCGGCTCCGTCAATCGTCGCCGCCTCATACATCTCCGGAGAGACACCGGCGATCGCCGCCAGATAGATAATGGCTGACCATCCCAGCTCTTTCCAGATGTCGGAGCTAATGATAATGGTCCAGAAGTAGCTTGGCTCGGCCAGATACGTAATCGGCTGGTCAATGAGGTGCAGCGCCATCAGGATACTATTGATAATCCCCACATCGGCCAGCCAGGTGGCCAGAATTCCGCCAAGCACGACCCAGGAGAGGAAATGCGGCAGATAGGAGATCGTCTGAATCGCCTTCTTATACCGGAGGGAACGGACCTCATTAAGAAATAAAGCGAAGATAATCGGCAGCGGGAATCCGATAATCAGCTTGATCAGACTGATTCCCAGCGTATTGCGTATAACATTGGGCAACTCGTCGTCGTCGAATAATTCCCTGAAATGCTGCAGGCCCACCCAGGGGGCTTCGGCAATTGATTTGACGATGTTGTACTCCTTGAAGGAAATAATCAGGCCATAGATTGGAATGTAGTTGAATACAATCATCCAGGCTACGCCGAGCAGGGCCATCGTCTGCAAATGCCGCTGGGCTACAAATTTCCTCCAGAGTGAATGTTTTCGACCTGAACCGGTTTCGATTGACGCCGGAATGAGCGGACCCATGACCGGGTCCTGCTTGGTATTTCGTTTGTTCTCCATCGTGTGGACCTCCAGGATACCTATCTGTTTATGTGAAGCGTTTTCATCTCTATGTAAGTATTGTATGCGTTTTAGGTATACGGTAAAAGGCCTCATATTTCGTATTTAGGGGCTCATATTTCGGCTTGGAGTATTCTTCTGGGCTCCCCAAGCCGAGCCTCTTACACATGCAGAACCGCATGCTCCTCCGACAAAACAAGATAGTCACCGATCACGCCGTCCTCAAACGCAGGCTTGCGGGGCTGGCCGTTTCCCAGCGGGGGCAGATCCTGATGGTATTTGTAAAAAACAAGCTGGGATCGCGCACCCTCCTGCGTCAGCTCAAGCCGCAGCTCCTCATCGGTCAGACAGACAGCGGACACCACGCTCCCCGTTACTTTTGCCGTCAGCTCATCCCATTGCTCTTCCTCAGGCTCCCCTGCCCAGCTGGATATCCACGGCCGGTGGCTCTTGTTGTAATTCAGGTGGCATTCAATCACTCTGCCGTCCAGCAGAATATATTGGCCCGATGCCCAGACGGCATACACAAGATACTGCCGAACGCTCTCCTTCTCCAGCAGCAGTCCGAAGAACCCGGGACCTCCCATGCCATAGGTTCCCAGATGGCGGTGAAATCCGGCAACCCGGCTGCCCATCAGCGAGTCCGTGTCAATCTCTGTCAGGGTCCGGGGTCTGGCGGTCATCATCGCCTCGCCTTCCTCCGCTTCATAGTGGAAGTCCCTGAACGAACTTTCTTCCGTCCAGCCTTTAGCCTCCCACGTCTCCCGTTCAGCGGCGGGAATAATCATGGAGTATTTCTCAATCAGTCCGATCTTAAGCTCGCTCATTCTTAATGTAGCTCCTCTCGTGTTTGGTCGCTCTGCTCTAAGGTCATTCAAACCGAGCTACTCCAACCCAAGCTAGATTAACCCAATCTGATATATCACCTCCGGCTGTATCCTGTTAGCAGATGTATACCTTAGTATTATAAACTAACTTTTGGACTGGTGAATTTGCGTCTAAGTTGGAGTCTGCGTCAGCCTATTGCAATTGTAGTCGGTTTTTCACTTACATTTAGTCCGCACACCCTCCGCCGGCGCATTGTAGTCGGTTTTCCACTTACATTTGGTCCGCACACCCTCCGCCCGCCCATTGTAATCGATTTTTCGATTACATTCGGTCCGCACCCCCTCCGCCCGCCCATTGTAATCGGTTTTTCGATTACATTCGGTCCGCACACCCTCCGCCGGCGCATTGTAGTCGGTTTTCCGATTACATTTAGTCCGCACACCCTCCGCCGGCGCATTGTAATCGGTTTTTCGATTACATTTGGCTCGCACACCCTCCGCCCGCCCATTGTAATCGGTTTTTCGATTACATTTAGTCCGCACACCCTCCGCCGGCGCATTGTAGTCGGTTTTCCACTTACATTTGGTCCGCACACCCTCCGCCCGCCCACTGTAATCGGTTTTCCACTTACATTTGGCTCGCACCCCCTCCGCACACCCATTGTAATCGGTTTTCCACTTACATTCGGTCCGCACACCCTCCGCCCGCCCATTGTAATCGGTTTTTCGATTACATTCGGTCCGCACCCCCTCCGCACACCCATTGTAATCGGTTTTTCACTTACATTCGGCCCGCACACCCTCCGCCCGCCCATTGTAATCGGTTTTTCGATTACATTTAGTCCGCGCTGTCTTATTCACAATAGATGGAATCATGCTTCCTTATAAAACCAGAAAGGAGGCCCCCGCAAGGACCTCCTCTCCACCACTATCTATGCCCGTTATTCCATCACCGCACGGATCGCGGCAATCTCCCCGCGCCGCAAGGCTTCGGCATCTGCGCCGCGCAGCAGGCCACCGGTAATTATGCGCTCCGCACCGTCCCGGAAGGTCAGTGCCAGCGTCTGAATAACTGCCTTGCTGTCGCCGAAGGTATCCGCATGACGCGGATTCACATACGTCACTTCCGTGCTGCCCAGCAGCTTGAAGGAGACCTCTCCCTGCTCGTCGAACAGCCAGCCGGGAAGAGCCGGATGCAGCGCCAGCGTTAATTCGCCATCCCGGGTAGCGAACAGGCTGCTGCCTGCCATCATCGTTCTCCACATGCTCAGGAACTCGGCCGTGGATCCGCTCAGCCGGGCCACGAACCCTCTGCCATGTGTGGCAGGGTCGGGGTTGCCGCCGGTGGAGATGAACGACGAATTCTCCAGCGTGCTGCGTCCGTATACCTCAGGATCAAGGAACGGGATCAGCGACGTTCTCAGCTCACTGTAGAATTCTTCATACAGTCCCGCCTTCAGCAGCTCAAGCAAGTATTTATAGGACATGTGCAGGAAGTTCGATTCCCGCTCCTGCCAGCCTGCGGTGAACGCCCGGATGCGTCCGATCTCATGCCCCTCTTCCTCCAGTGATACCGAAGTCCGGTACATCGAGGTGACCGGATCGAACAGCCCGCTCCGCTTCACCTTGCTGTAGATAGCCTTGGCGGTCTGCTGATCCTCCAGTGTCTTCAGCCAGCGGGTTGGGCCTTCCAGGAAATACGGCAGCGCCGAAGCCTCGAATTCTTCTACGACTGCCTTCGGCAGTCCATAGCCGCTGATGACCGGCTCGCCGGCAGCATCCGTGACCGGCCGGAAGCGCGTAGCCTCGAAACGGAAATAGGTTGGCACCAGTCCGCCGCCCATGTCTACCGCACGCGCAATCCCCTGATCCACTTTGTGCAGCCACTGCTCCAGCATTCCGCGGATCACTTCAAGGGAGACTTCGCCGGTCTCGCCCGTGATCCCGAACCGAACGGACGCCCGGTATGCCTCACGCGCTGCGGCCACACGGTCCCAATACGGGAACTCAGCCAGCGAACCGTCCAGCACTTCCGTTACAGCCTGGCCTACCTGTGTGAGCAGCGCCGCAATCTCCGATGGAAGAGCCACTGTGGAAGGAAGCCCGGCACTGTTCTCCAGCGCTTCCACCATGAAGACCAGCATCCGTTTCAGCTCCAGTGTCTCGCTCATGCCCGAGCCCATCAGGCCCGGCAGTCCGTTCATCGCATCGTTCCAGCCCGGCTTGTTCGCCTCCATCTCCACACCCATACCGTATGGATCAAGCGTGGCGAATTTGTTCAGGGCGAGCGACAGCATTTTCACAAACAGACTGGTCCGGTAGATCTCCCCGTGCCCGCCTTGTGTGCGCAGCCACTCGGTACCGGATGCCTTGCGCTTCAGCTTATGCAGCTTCTCCTCATCCTCCAGCAGAGCTCCGAACTGCCGCACCTTGCCGCCGCTGATCACGTACTTCTCGCTGCGCGGCAGGACATAGGCCGGAGAGTCGTAGAACGCATACGTCTCATCCCCGAACAGCAGCTCTCCAAGGCGCTCAGGATAAATATCCAGATAGCCTTCCACCAGGTCCAGGTTATACGTCCAGTGATCCGACCAGAACCCCTCGCCGAAGGCGGCTTCAATGTTCTGCTGCGACAACGCAAGCACCCCGCTGAGGAATTCCTGCTCACTTAGGGTTAACACGATCTGCTGATCGGCAATATAGTTAATCAGACTGCCTGCGGTGAAGCGTCCGGCCAGGAGCTGAGTAAGTCCCGCATGCTGCTCTGCAAGCGCCCCGGTCAGCCATGCCTTAAGCTGCTCCTCCGCACCCGGCAGAATCTCGAAGCTGGTGCCCTGTACACTGAGCGGGTTGTAGCCGTCTGCCTGAATCAGGCTATAGAACATTTTGATATTGAAGCTGCCCACCTTGGGATGGAAAAAGACGTCGTTGCGGCGGTTCTGGTTCATATCGCGGAAATTCCCGTTCCCCTGCGAATAATATTCGGGGGCCAGCGAGAAGAAGTTATAATCCCGTTCCATATCGCCATGCTTGCGGGAGTAGAGATGGACCACGAAGCCCTCTTCCCCATTGTCAAAGATAAACGGATATCCCCCGCGCAGGAAATTGTCGAGATAGGACTGGCGGCAATACGCGTCAAAGATCGGCGAGGACGTCCGGGTGGCGATATCCGCAGTTAACTCCTCGGTCAGTGCGGCAGCTTCAAGGGACTTGGCGGCAAAATACTCCTCACGGCACAGCTCCGCCGTCCGTTCATTAATCCGGGCAATATCATTTACATGCCCGATGATGGTGTTCAGCTTCAGCGAAGCCCCGGGGGCAAGCGTCCGGGCAGTGCCGCTAAATCCGCACGGCACCTTGTTGACCGGATACTGCGCCTGTGCCAGCAGCTCGGCCAGCGGAAGCGCCGCGAAGCGGTCAGGATAGGTCAGTGACGTATTTCCGCCAAAGATCACTTCATAATCTACAAGCGGGCGGAGCAGCTCTCCTTCCGCCGTGGAGGAGAGATAGAAATGCCCGCTCTCGATCTTGCCGATTTCGGCATCGTCATTCGTGCCGGAGCGCAGCTTGTAGAACGGAATCCCGTGCTCAAGGTTGAACACATCCATCCAGCTGCGGAGAAGGTTCCCCATCTCCTTATAGCCTCCGTTCGCCACTCCGAACGGAAGCACCTCCGGCAGACCGTCCAGCAGTTCAAGCGCAAGTTCAACTCCGCCGATATTCTGAATCTCCACCTGACGGACCAGCGCGGCATAATCATCCCCCGGAAGGTTGAAATAGTGGACTGTGGTCTTCAGGCCATGTCCGGCATGCGATTCCTCAATGGTCAGTCCGTTCGGCAGAATGGTCATGATCCGCTGGGCTGCCTGGTCCGGGCGGGCCGACTGGAACGGTTCATAGATCTCTGCGTTCCCCTTCAGCTTGATGAAGGTGCGGAAGCCGGTCGATGTTACATTCTTGTAGGAGATATTGGCCGGCGAGAACTCCATGATCGGCGAGTTTTTGTCCCGCACGCCGAAGCTGCTAATCCCTTGGCCGCGGTTCACATAGAATGTCCACATCGGTATCCCCTTCAGTCCGGCAAGGCCCGGCAGGAAGCTGGCGAACGGCTTGCCTTCGTGGAACTGCTCAATGACAAATTTTCCGGCGTCAAAAGTATACTTACTCATTCTATTCCTCCTAAAAATATCAATATACGTATTCGTTTGTGAGTGATTGCGTTAGCGGTGATTGCATTTAGTGCACTAGAATTTGTCTAGTCGCGCTTCTGGCAGCCTCCTGTTGTATTTCATACAGCAGATTTCCGGCTTTCTGCCCGATAATGCCGTTTTTGCAGAATTCTACTGTACGTAGTGCAATAGATCGCTAATTTAGGCGGAAATTGGAGGGATCTAGTGTACAAAATGCAATCGGCGGCGGCCCGGAAGCCGTCTGGCATTCAGACTCACCTAAATCCGCCGCGCCTACCTCTCACAGCTTCTAGACTCTACAGGCCTATCCGATGCTCCCGATTTTTCACAGCCTCTAAACCTGCAAGCCTACTAAGCCACTCCAACTTCTCACAGCCGCTACTCCTGCAAGCACACTCCGCCGTCCCTACTCCTCTTCCTCTTCCTCTTGCTCCGCAGGCCTACCCCTGCGTAATCAGATGGGTCGCGATAGAGTGCGCAGGCAGCGTGCATTCGGCGGTCTCAGCGCCCAGTCCCAGCGTCAGCGTACGTGCTTCCCCGCCTTCGTTCATCAGCACCACAGCGAGACTGCCGTCCGGATTGCGGAACGCAGCCGACAGCACATCTGCCGCTGCCGATTCAAGCCCGATCCGCACCGCACCCGGGGCGATGAATTTGCTGAAATGCCCGATGTAGTAATACGAGCTGTTGTAGTGGACCTCGTCAGTAGCCGTATCCGCGATCACCGGAGCATCGCAGAGATTGCCCACATGGTTCGGTCCTCCCGTCTCATCCAGCACCAGATTCCAGTCCAGGTAGCCTTCGGTCCAGGCATTCAGATCGCCGATCATATTGCGGCCGTAGCGCTCGCCCGTGAACCATTCGCCCAGACGCACGCCGCCCTCCTGACAGCCCTCGGTGAACAGCACATGCTTATCCGGGAAAAGCTCATGCACCTGCTCCACGTTTCCGAACTCCTCGCCGCCATACCAGTGGATACCGGTCCCCCAGACATACTGTGCAGCTTCCGGGTCCGACAGAATCGGGGTCACGCGCTCGACCATAATGTCGCGGTTATGATCCCAGATCACGATGTTCACATCGCCCATTCCGGCTTCGTGCATCACGGGTCCGAGATGGTTTTTGACAAAATCACGCTCTTCCTCAGCACTGTATACACAGGAATCCCAGGTCTGCACCGCTGCCGGCTCATTCTGCACAGAGACGGCCCAGACCGGAACACCTTCCTTGCGGTAGGCCTCGATGAATTTGGTATAATACCGCGCCCAGACCGGCGCATACTCCGGCTTCAGCGAGCCGCCGTTGTTCATCTCCCCGTTCGTCTTCATCCAGGCGGGCGGGCTCCACGGGGAGGCCAGCATGGTGAACGGTCCGCCCCGCACCTCCATGGCATCCTTAATCAGCGGCAGCACCCACTTATGGTCACGCGAGATATCGAAGGTCTTAAGTTCCGTATCCCCATCCTCCACATACGTATAATTACCGAGTGCGAAGTCGCAGCTATGGATATGCACACGGCCCATACTGTAATTCAGCCCGTCTACCGGGTCAAAATACCGCCGGATGACCTCCGTACGCTTCGCCGGACTCATCCGGGACAAGGTATACGCCGCTGCTTCTGTGAATGCTCCGCCAAAACCAATAATGGTCTGGAACGCCTGCTCCGGGTGCAGCACGATATCTGCTTTTGCCGCTGCGCCCTCTGCGCTGAACTGAATGCCATCCTTGCGACTCAGGCGATCTCCTGTATCTTTGGCGGTGACTACGGTTTGAACGGTTGTCATGTCTATCACTCCTTTATTATTTTTGCTAGGCGAAACCAGGGACGAAAAAAATCGAAACCGGTTTCGATTTTGCCGAAAAAAAAGGTATTCCTGAATGTACGCACCTTCATCACATGCGCGGCGGTGCGCAGGAATCCCTCACAATAATCTCCACAGGCAGCACAAGTGCTTCCTGAGCCGTACCTGGACCGTTCATAGATGCCAGCAGCAGCTCCGCCGCCCGGGTCCCCAGCATTCCAGTATTCTGGCGTACAGTGGTCAGCGCAGGCGTAACGTATCCGGCAAGCTCAATGTCGTCATAGCCCATCACAGAGACATCCTCCGGCACCGCAAGCCCCTCATCCTTAGCCGCCATTACCGCACCCAGGGCCAGCAAGTCACCCGAAGCAAAAACAGCCGTCGGCCGCTGCGGCAACGCCAGCAGACGCTTCATTGCACCATAACCATTCTCCAGCGCGTAGAAGGCTCCCTCGGCCACATATTCATCCGGCACCTCAAGATCCTGCTGCTTCATAGCCGTTCTGTACCCCAGCTCCCGCTGCTGTCCCGGATAGGTGTTCCCGCCTCCCGAGATATGGGCAATCCGGCGGTGTCCAAGACTGACCAGATACTCCACGGCCTGCAGCGCACCCGTCATGTTATCCGAGCAGACTGTATGTGACAGCTCCGTCTCGAAATCGAGCACCACGGTCGGAATATCACTCTCCAGCAGCTCCCGGAAATACGGGTCATCATAATCAGAGAGGAACACTACCACCCCGTCGACGCCGCGAATCCGGCAGTTCTCCAGATATCCGCTCTGCTTGCCGCCTACATCCTTCGAGATGAACATGAGGGCATAGCCCTTGGCTACGGCAACCTGCTTGAAGCTCTCAATCACTGCGCTGAAAAAAGGATGGCGGATTCCCGCCCCCGTATTCTCCACAAACAGCACACCGATGGTCCAGGATTTCTTGGTCGTCAGTGTACGTGCATGCGCATTGGGAAGGTACCCCATCTCCCTGGCGGTACGCAGAATCTCCTCACGCGTCTTCTCCCGCACATCGGAATAGTTATTGAACGCCTTGGACACTGTGGTTGGTGAGTAGCCGGTCCTTTTGGCAATATCGTATATCGTGGTCATTTCCGGTTCACTCCCGCAGCTCAATGAAAGCCCTTTTATGTTCACTGACATTCTAACTTCTTTCGGCACGGCCGTCCAGCATAAAATATCTTTGGACCTCAGGCAGCAGCGTCAAGATCTGAATCAGCATTCCCAGTGACATATAGAACACATGAATCAAGCTGACCATGTTCCACATGTAGGTCTGCACCATAATCCAGATAATCTGGCCGAAGCCGATATAGAGCGAAAAGCTCCAGGCCGCATGCCGCTCCTTGAACGGTGTCAAGGCGTAGCTCCAAGCCCACTGCGGCTGCTTCCAGAGGCCGTACAGCACGAGCAGCGGGAGCAGACCGAATACGAGCAGCAGCAGCAGCCCAGGGACGGCAAAGCTGTGAAAGGGCATTCGTACCATTGCAGAGGCCGGCATGCCGAGCAATTCCCCGCTGGGATCAGTTAGCAGCGCCAGCCCGCCTGCGATGGCCCCCAAGCTCAAAAACCCTTGAAGTACCAGCAGCACCTTAACAGCAACTGGCATTTTTTTAGCAGCGTTCATCCTCATTCCTCATTCCCCATTTCAGGCACCTATTTTCCGGCTACGGATTAGGGCTATTTCTGGTTAGCGCCTATGCTTTATTGAGATTTTACAGATTTCTCCTCAAGATTGCCGGGAAAGAAATCACACTCCGGAAAATTTGCATGATGTGCCTGCTGTGTGAATGTCTGCGGTTTACGCTATACTAGTATCAATTAGGACAACTCCTGACATTAAAGCGGACGCATGCAAGCAGATGCATTTATCATTCACAATACAGAAGGGATTGGACGGTTGCGGCTTAAGGCTGCTTCTGCCAAGTACACTTATGACTGAGATTACAACTCTACCTCCATCCAAAAAATGCGCGTACTGCCATCAACTTAAGCCGCTCTCTGAATTTCGCAGGCGCACAGGCAAGCGCGCCAAAGGCATGTCCCGGCGCGGAGCGTGCCGGGAATGCCGCAAGCTCCGCGAGGCCGAGGCTTCCTTGCCGCCAGTGCGGGCAAGCGTAGCGCCTGCCCTGCCGGAGCGCCTGGCCGGACCGGCCAGGCCCCTCAAGCGGGACAAGGGGCCGGTCTCTGTCTCCGGGGCATCTGCGCCTGAGCAGGCAAAGCCGCCCATGGCCCAGCCCCGTCCAGCCTCCCGGCCGGAGCGTGCCCGGGACGCCAGAGGCAGCGCGGGAGCGCCAGGCCTTAAGGGCAAGGCGCGTCCCCGGCATGCCGCCGAGACCGGGCGCAGCCTTCCGCAGCAGCGCGGGCCGAAGCCCGATCCGCAGGATGCCTCTGCCCTGATTCCTTCGGCCAAGGGCATGATTCTCATGCGCGGGCACAGCGATAAGGGCCGCCGCTGGCATCAGGAGATCGACCTTGAGCTTGCCGTGACACTGGTCAAGGAGCATGCGGCCATCGTCGTGAACCGGCGTACGATCCGCCGCTTGTACAGCAATAAGGACTTCCGCGCCTATATTTTGACGAGGGACAACTATACCTGTTATTTCTGCGGCCAATACGGGGATACCATCGATCATCTACTCCCCCGCGCCAAAGGCGGGCATACTACGCCGGATAACTGCGTCTGTGCCTGCAATTTATGCAATCAGACGAAGGCTGACCAGTTAGTGGAGCAATTCATGAGCCGGTAATGTTCTTGACCCGTCCAACCTGGCCGTCCGAGAGCCGCACCTTGATCCCGTGCGGATGGCGGGGCGAGTTGGTCAGGATGTCTTTGACTGTGCCGTGCGTGAGCTTGCCGGTCGCCTGATCCTGCTTCAGTACGATATCTACCTGAATGCCGGGGCGGATATCCGCTCTTACTTGTCCGTTCATAATACACTCTCCTTCCGCTAATATTCGCGTAATATATAGTCTACTTACTCTTACAGATAAGGATGAACAGCCATGGCTTTTGGAATCAACCGGGCGGAATTAACCCGCTGGAAACAGGCCGTCTCCGCAGGGGAGATTGCGTTCCTGACCCATTACTGGATCGATAAACGCTACCCTGAGATCACAACAGTCACCAAGGTGGGCTGCAGCGATCTGCCCCGCCTGCGGGAGTGGTGCAGGAAGCACGGTCTCCCGGCGCGGTATATTCATAACCGCCAGCCGTTCCCCCACTTCGACCTCATGGGCCCGAAGCAGGCGGAGATCCTCCGGCAGGAGGGCTTATGGGAGCACCTGGAACGCTTCCGTATGCTCTGATGAACGGCAGACTGCAAGAGCGCCTGTGACCGGGAGGTTATTTCGGTTTCCGCAGATCCTTCATAATCCGGCGGCCGGTCGGGGTCTGGGCCAGCCCGCCCCCTGCCGTCTCCCGGTGCTTCTCGGGCATCGCAGAGCCGACCTCTAGCATGACCTTAATCACTTCATCGGACGGAATCACACTGCGGACGCCGGCCAGGGCCATATCCGCCGCCGCAAGCGCCGTAACGGCACCGAAGCCGTTGCGGACAATGCATGGAATCTCCACGAGTCCGCCTACCGGATCACAGATCAGCCCCAGTGTATTTTTGAGCGCAAGACCTACTGCATGTACAGCCTGTGCCGGAGTCCCGCCGCGCATCTCAGTCAAGGCTCCGGCCGCCATACCGATCGCTGAGCCCACCTCGGCCTGACAGCCGCCTTCCGCACCCGATACAAAAGAATTATTAGCAATAACATACCCTATCGCTCCAGCCGCGAACAAACCGGAGACCATATAATCATCGTCCCAGCCGAAGCGCTCCTGACAGCTCAGGAACACACCGGGGATAATTCCGCAGGAGCCGGCAGTCGGTGTGGCAATAATCCGGCCCATAGAAGCGTTCACTTCAGAGACGGCAAGGGCATACGCCATTGCCTGGCCTGCCGGTCCCCCGAGACAAGGCTCATCCGCTGCATTATAGGCGGCCATCCGCTGGGCATCCAGCCCTGTCAGGCCGCTGCGTGAGGTGGTGTCTTCGGTCATGCCGCGCTGCACCGCTTCCTTCATGACCCCGTAATACTCGCGCATGGTGGCGAATTCCTGCTCCTGGGAACGGCCGGATTCGGCGCTCTGCTCCTCAAGCATCAGAGCACCGATCCCAAGCTCCCGCTCCCCGCATAGTACAGCCAGCTGGCTGAGTGTTTGAAAGTTCATGTTGTGATGTCCTTCCCCTTCTGTGTCTGTTCTTGTGTATTGCCGTTCAAATCGACTACCTTGACGCTCTTCACTGCCGGAAGCGCCCGCAGCTTCTCCAGCAGCTCCGCCGTGGCTGGCTCATCCAGCTCCAGCACCGTCAAGGCCGCCCCGCTGCGGTTCTTCCGGTCGAGTGACATATGTCCGATATTGAACTGGCCCTCCCGCATGACATCCGTAACACTGGCCAGCACACCCAGATAATCCATATGCTGAATCAGCACCGTCGGGTACATGCCGGTCAGCTTCACGCTGAAGCCGTCAATATCTACAATCTCAATATTGCCGCCGCCGATGGATGTGCCGGTAAGGGTCATCTCCGTCCCGCTCTCCCTGCCTGTAAGGCGCAGACGGACCGTATTGGGATGGGGAAACAGCCCCGTTCCCTGACCGAAGGAGATGCTCATCCCGGCTTTGGCCGCAAGCTCAATGGAATCCGGCAGCCGGTGGTCGTCCGTGGCGAAGTCAAGCAGCCCCCCGGCGATCGCCCGGTCTGTCCCGTGTCCCTGATAAGTCGCGGCAAAAGAACCGAAGAACGTAACCTCGGCCTCTCCCGGCAGCTCACCAAGCACCTGCCTTGCGGCCCGCCCGATCCGCGCGGCTCCCGCTGTATGAGAACTGGAAGGCCCGACCATGGCCGGGCCTATAATTGAGAATACATCTTTAAATCTCATAGTTTTGGTCTCCCGCTATCTGAATTCGGCCATGTACAGCGAATAGCGAATGATGTAATGATGTCCATCCGTTCATTGTACAGCACCTATATATTATACTGCGTCCGCACCAAAGCTACACTATTACATGAATTGTGACCTATTATTCGCTGCTCTGTGAGTGGAAACGGCTTTGCCGTCCTTACAAAGGACGGTACCGTTTCAGCGAGAAATAGAAGGAGAATGTATAGCGTGAAGTCTATACATTCTATTTCGAGAAAAGCACCAAGCCGTCCCGCTCCTGCCAGCCGATACGGGTCCAGAAGCTGCGGCCCAGGGCATTATCTTCGATCGCCATGAGATGGCACTTCGTTATGCCCGCTTCGCGCAGTCCCGCAAGGCAACGCCTCACCAGCTCACGGCCTGTACCGCTTCCCCGGCTGCTGCTGTCGACAGCCACATGGTACATGTAGCCTCTGCGTCCGTCATGCCCGCACATCGCGGTGCCCATTAGGGTGCCGTCCTCCTTCACGCACACTTGGCTGATGCCCGGATTCCGCTCCAAATAACGGATGATATTTTCACGCGAGTCGGCTTCACTGAGACCCATTCCGTCCGTATTCTCCCACAACCGGTAAGCCGCTTCGTAATCGTCCCCTGTCATTGCTCTATATATCATGCATTCTCCCCATTTCTAAGTTAATGACTCCACTTCACGCCGCACGCTTTTCTGGGCGCATGCATACCCATATACGGAAGAGCTGAGCAGGCAAGGAGGAGTAACCGCCGATGAACCCCATGTATCCTTATTATGGCAAGTGGAAACAGCTTTGCCGTCCTTTGAAAGGACGGTACCGTTTCAGCGAGAAATAGAAGGATAAGTTATCGTGTGAAACCTATAAGTTTCTTATATTTTGAAAAGACGGTCTCCCATGTGCAGCCTGTCGCTTTTCCCCCTCAGCACCAGGACCGTTACCAACTGATCCATGTCCAGGCTTCAGCCGGTCACGCCGGCCTTGTTCATTCCCAACCCGAGAGGATGTATAGCGATGAATCAACACAAGGATTTCAACCTGCCTTCTGTCCGCCTGAATGCGGGCATGTACGCTCTGACCAAGCTGTCGGCCGCCGGATTGACCTTCATCCTGATCTCCCTGTTCATGCTGATCCATGGCTATGAGAACGGAATTCCGTCCGGCTGGCCGGTATCGGTGCCTTATGCCATCTACGCCTACGGCCTGCCGGCTGCCATCCTGGCCGATGCGCTGCTGCGCATCTTCCGCTCCACCTCGCTCAGCCCGGCGCTGGCCCTGTACGCCATTGCCGGCTATGGCGCCGGCCTGTGGCTCGCTGCGGAGCAGGGCGGCGACTCCCTTGTCTCCGGCCTTACCGGACTCGCAGTCCTGCTGCTGTTCCGCATCGCCCAGATCGCGGGCGAACGCTTCCCGATCCTGCTTCCCTTCTTCGCTCTGTTCATTCCACTGATCTGTCTGGTCTTGTTCTGACCTGGCGGGTTCAGGCAGGGCGGAGCACTGGGGAGGGCCGGGATGGTGGGTAAGGCTGGATACCGGGCTGGATGGGATCAGTATTCGGAAACCGCAAACCCTTCTCATGGCACATTGTGTTCGGTTTTCCGCATACATTGGGACCATACGTCTCCGTCACGCCCAATATGGTCGGTTTTTCGACTATATTTGGACCATACGTCTCCATCACGCCCAATATGGTCGGTTTTTCGATTACATTGGGACCACACGCCTCCGTCAGGCCCAATATGGTCGGTTTTTCGATTACATTGGGACCACACGCCTCCGTCACGCCCAATATGGTCGGTTTTTCGATTACATTGGGACCACACGCCTCCGTCAGGCCCAATATGGTCGGTTTTTCGATTACATTGGGCCCGATGACCTCGCGCTCACACATTGTGTTCGGTTTTCGCATACATTGGGGCTGATGACCTCGCGCTGGCACATTGCGTTAACTCTTATCGTCCGGTGCATCGCGCTCAAGTAGGATGCCCGAAGCAAACAATTGGAGAAATGTGTCTTATTTCATCCGTTTCTGCCGTTTACAGGCAGGAAAGCGGAAAAGCTCCAACTAATAAAGTTAGTTTTGTCGCCTGGGGTGAAATGTGCTAAATTAAGTGCCGTTTATCCAACTAACGTCCCGCCAGAACTCATCTGCTCATCAGCAGGTGGACAAAATCCACCTGTTATCCGCTAAAGCAGACAGCAGACTAACATAGACTTTGAACTCCAAGCAGCCCGTGCGCCAGAGCGAGCAAGAGCTTGAACTTGTTAATGAATGTTGCCGGAAGGCTGGCGCTGTTGGTTGGAAAAATCACGCCGTTGCTTACACTTACAGCGCCTCTATAATATCCCCGGCGATCAGGGCAGCAGGATGGTCCCGCTTCCGGGCAGCACGTTCTCCGGCCAGCCCGTGTAGATAGACTCCGAACGCGGCGGCCTGATCCTCCTCCAGGCCCTGGGCCAGCAGACCGGAGATGATGCCTGTCAGCACATCGCCCGCACCGCCGGTACCCATACCGGGATGCCCGGTGATATTGATATAGGCCAGCCCTTCGGGCGTTGCTATTACGGTATGGGCTCCTTTTAGCACAAGGATTACCCCATGCTGAACTGCGTAAGACAATGCCAATCCGATCCGGTCCCGCTGCACCTCCGCTGTAGATATCCCCGCCAGACGGGCCATCTCCCCCGGATGAGGGGTCAGAATAACCGGATGGCGGCGGCTCCAGCTCCGGTAATCGGTATCCGCCAGTATATTCAGCGCATCCGCATCAATAACCATAGGACCCTCCGTCTCCTCCCATAGTCTGCGGAGCCACTCCGTGTCTCCTTCGAACCGGCCCAGGCCGGGGCCGATGGCTGTACAATCGCGGCTGGTACTGAGACGCAGCACTTCAGCGGCCGTACCCGCGTTCCACTCCCCGTCACCTCCGGTGACCGGGGCCAGCATCAGCTCCGGTACAGAACCGATCACATAGGGCAGCAGCTTCTCCGGCAGCGCCCAGGTTACCAGCCCGCAGCCTGCACGCAGTGCAGCGCGGGCAGACAACAGGCCTGCGCCGCTCATGCGCAGGCTTCCTGCTGCAAGCAGGACATGCCCGTAGGTGCCCTTGTGGCCCTCGGGCGAACGGCGGCGCGCCAGGTCAACCTTCAGGCGCGCCGTCAGTACTTCCGGCGTCAGGAGGCTGACCTGGACGCCGCCCTCCCGGGCAAGGGCAGCGGGTATGCCGATGGAGCGGACCACGACCCGCCCGGCGGCCCCAGCGCCGGGATATTGCAGCAGCCCCCGCTTCAGGAACGCGAGGCAGACGGTCACTGACGCATGAATGCAGGGCTCATGCGTCTCCCCCGTGTCCGCATCCAGCCCGCTGGGGATGTCCGCGGACACAATGGCTCTGCCGCTGGCGTTCGCAGCGGCAATCAGCTCCGCATAGGCACCGCGCGGGGCTCCCGCGCTGCCTGTGCCGAGCAGCGCATCCACGATGCCGCTGCATGCGGCAAGGTCCAGGGCGTCCCTGCCGTAGACTACGGCAGGAATGCCCATAGCTGCAGCGGCATCACGCTGCAGCGCGGCTTCGCCGGCCAGCGACTCCGGCGCGGCCGCGTACACCAGCGTGACGGCGATGCCGGCCTCACGCAGGTGCCTGGCGGCGGCGAGGCCATCGCCGCCGTTATTGCCCTTGCCGGCGAGGACGAGCCAATGCTCTCCGCCGGCACCGGCAAGCGTCAGCGCCGCATCTCCGCTGACAGAGAAGCCCGCAGCGTCAGCGCCGAAGCCAGGCGCCCCGCGCCCGCTTGACGCATCCACTACGTCACCAGCTGCTTCCGCTCCGTTCCGCATCATTCCGCCACCTGTCGTTCCCGCTCCTTCCCACTGCACTCCACCACCTAATATTCCCGCTCCGTTTCTCCACGATCCACCTCCAGCCGTGCCGAACCCATCACTCCGTGCACCATCAACACTCGCTCCCGCTCCGGGTACTTTGCTACCTTGCACTCCCGCTCCGTTCCACCGCACTCGATCATCAACTGCACCTGTTCCAATAGGCCGTGCTTCACCACCAACCGATCTCGTTCCATCACGCTGCAATTCGCTACCTGGCACTCCCGCTTCACTACTCCACACTCCACCTCCAGCCGTACAAGTTCCATCCCACTTCGCTCCCGCTCCAGCCCCCCACATCCCGCCACCAGGCACACCAGCTTCACTTGCCCGGCGGCGGCATAGGGCGATGACCTCCTCGGCAATGGCCCGTCCGGCATTTTCCATCAGGGCGATGGCCGGGATGCCCAGCCGCTCGATCGTGTCACGGTCTAATGCCCGCATCTCCTCCGCTGTTACCACATCCATTGGTCCAGACCTCCTTCATAGTTGCTTCGATTGTACTAAGTCCCGTTTCAGCAAGCAAATAACCCAAGGAACTCATGGCGGCCGACGAGCGCCGAGCTACTATAACAGCAAAAAAAGAAAAAAGCCCTCCCGCTACGAAGAGGACCTTTATACCTTTATATTAGATACTTAAGGATATGCAGGCGTAAGTCTGTAGGGTCGATAGTGGCAGGTAAAGACAGCTGGGACTTCTACTTACCTTCATCTCCCCTTTACCCACCTTTACCCACCTTACAACTACCTGCTTGTAATGATTCCAACTATTCAGTCCTGAGGACCAGATAAGTGAATAGGTAAATATAATTTAAAGGAAGCATACTTGGATCCATAGTTGCATTCCATACACCTAAAAACACTCAAAAGCAAGGCTGGCCTCTTCTAACTGTAGTTTGTACAACTAAATCTGCCCAATTGGGGAGAATCCCGGCACAGCGGCATTTTTAAATGTACAGACTGCAACTAAACGGATAATCGGTAGAATATCAGGCGTTTTAGTTGTACAAAGTGCGATTAAACCTGCCGCTGACTCCACCTCTTCCTTTCCTCTGCCTTTTCACCTTCCGCCTCCGCGTATCCCCCCATCAATACCCTACAGTAAACCTGGCTCTGCTGAAATTACCTTCCTCCAGCTCATCGATGACCGCCACGGCAAAATCCTGGATGCTGATGCTGCTCCGGCCGTCTTCGTCTACAATCAGCCGGTCGAGGCCGATGCGGAATTGGCCGGTACGGCGCCCGTCTACCAGAGCGGCAGGCGGACTAAGATACGTATAATCCAGCTCCGACCCTCTATAGATCTCATAGGCATTAGCATGAGCCGAAGCCAGCGCGCGGTAGTCCTCCGGGAATCCGGCGGTGTCCATCAGCCATTCTCCCGATTCCGTCTTGAGGCTGCCTGCTCCGCCGACAATGATCAGACGCTCAAGCCCAGCCGCCCGCAGCCCCTCCAGCAGTGAATCCGCTACCCGCAGCAGATCATTCTCATGCCCTGCCGCCGGACCGAAAGCACTGATTACCTCCTCATGTCCGCGCACGGCTGCCGTTACCGAGGTCGGGTCCAGCAGATCAGCAGCCGTCACCTGCAGACGCTCATGCTGAAGGCTGAAGGCTTCAGGTCTGCGTACCGCAGCCGTGACCTCATGTTTTCTTTTTAACGCTTCCTGTACGATGGCACTTCCAACCCTGCCCGATGCTCCAAACACTACAATATCCATTCTCCCGCTGCCTCACTTTCCTAATCTGCTATCCTTTAGCATTACACGAATTCACACGATTTATCGCCGCAGGAACATTCCCTGTGAAGCAGGCATTACCGGCTCGAATCCGTATTTGGCATACAGCTTGGCCGCTTCCCCGTCAGCAATGAGACTGATATATGCCTTCTCCGGCACACTGTCCAGGAATGCGCGGATTTCCCCCATGATGATTTTTCCGAGACCCCGTCCCTGGAAGGAAGGCTTCACTGCTATATCCGTCACTTGAAAAAAACATCCCCCGTCCCCAATAACCCTGCCCATTCCCACCAGTTGCTCGCCTGCATACACAGTAACTGCAAAAGCAGAATTAGGCAGTCCGACTGCCGCCCCCTCTATGCTCATCGGGCTAAGCCCGGCTTCCTGCCGCAGTGCGAGATAATCCTCTACCGGGGGCAGCTCCTGCCGGATCTCCAGCTGTGCTGAATTTGTCATGCTACTCCTCCTATTTACTGCAATCTGCAAGCATAACCCGCCTGCTATACTGATACCAATATATATGTATTTGTTCAAAATTGAAACGCCCCGCCTCCTCCGGCGTACAATAACTCAAAACACAGCACTTGCTCTCTGCGGGCGGGCAGGTTATTCTTACCCCGTGTCCTTGGGTAAACTGTGGATAGACAAGCAACACTACTATTTTGGAAGGTTGGTGAAGTAATTATGTCTCCTACAGGGAAACTGTTTAAATGGGGAACTTTCGCTTATGAGGCTTTTCTGGCGCTGCCGATTATCGGGGGAAGCTTTGTGGTGGCAAATGCCTGGGCGCCGCTAGGAATCGCTTTTCTCCTGCATGCTGTAGCCATAATCATTCTGCTGAGAGAGCGCGGTCCGATTATCGGGAATGCAGTGGGCGTGGTCACCTCGGTGGTTGCCCTGATTCCTTTTGTCGGCTGGGTGATGCATGCCATTACCGCTATTATTCTGCTCGTAGAAGGGCTGAGCGGATCACGGCGCAATCCACGATACTGATAGTCAACACATTAATCTGTGAACAAGGAGTAGACTACCAACTATGATTAAAGGATTATACGAAGCCCATTTACCCGTTTCTAATCTGGAAGCATCTATTGAATTCTATAAAAGGCTGGGACTGAAATTCGCCTGGCGCGATGAGGACACCGCGTTCTTCTGGATTACAGAGGGGCGGAGCTGGATCGGATTATGGGAAGGGCCGGAGGTTCAGACCCCTTATCACCCTTCCCTGAGGCATATTGCCTTCGAAGTCACTTATGAGGATCTGAAGCAATCGCTCGCCTGGCTGCGTTCCCTACAGATTGACCCGGTTCCTTTCGGCAGCAGAAGCACGGTTGAGCCTTTTATCCGCCCCCATCAAGGCAATGCCTCGGTTTACTTCAATGATCCGGACGGCAACTCTCTGGAGCTGATGTGTCATATCGAAGTCCCTCAGGGGTTGAAGACGATCACAAGCAAGCTGTCTTTTGAGGAGTGGGAGGAGCTGTGCAGGAAGTCCAGCGATTAGTTCCAGCAGCTGTGCCGGGAGAAACGTGCAGGGAAACCGACATGTATACTGTTTTCTGCATACATTCGGGCCACATGCCTGCGTGCCAGCAACTGTATGCTGTTTTCCGCATACATTCGGGCCACGCGTCTGCATGTGAGCACAATGTATGCTGTTTTCCCCATACATTTGAGCCACACGCCTGCGCGCCACTTATTCACAACAGAAGAAAATCATAATTTCCTATACTACAAGAAAGACCTTCCATTGGTTGCCCAATCGAAGGTCTTTCTGTATTATCCTCGTCCCCCTGCACGGGTATCGGTCCGCCGGCTTCCGGTCTCTCCACTACCACGTGAATTTGCTGTGCTGTTCTCGAAACGTTTGCGCTCCGTGCGCTCCATCTGTACGATTTGGCCTTCATGCACTACGATGTGCAAGGAGCCGAATTCCATATCGTCGAGCAGTTCCGTTATCCGCGCAAGCCATACCTCATCCACCTTCAGTGGTTTAGCCATTCGCAAGCCTCCCTTTCCCGGTTAGAGAATAACTCTGCCTAAATTCCGTTATTACCAACTTGTATACTATGAATTAACTTAGCACGGCACCCAATAGCTGTCAATGAGCATTTTTGCGTACAAGCAGGCTTTTTACAACCATCGTCACCAGTGCCAGCAGGAGCAGCAGAGAAGCCACCGCGAAGGATGCCGAGAACTGATATTCGTTGTACAAAATTTCGACATGCAGCGGCAACGTATTCGTCTCCCCGCGAATATGCCCGGACACCACCGAGACGGCCCCGAACTCACCCATGGCCCGTGCATTACAGAGAATAATGCCATAGAGCAGGCCCCACTTGATATTCGGCAGCGTTACGCGCCAGAAGATCTGCCACCCGTGCGCACCGAGCGTAATGGCAGCCTCCTCCTCCTGTGTGCCCTGCTCCTCCATCAGGGGAATCAGCTCGCGGGCGACGAACGGGAACGTGATAAACAGCGTAGCCAGCACGATGCCCGGCAGGGCGAAGACGATTTTGATATCATGTTCGCTTAACCAGGGGCCGAACCAGCCGTGCGAGCCGAACACCAGAATGAAGATCAGCCCGCCAATCACCGGTGATACGGCAAAAGGCAGATCGATCAGCGTCACCAGAAAGCCCTTGCCGCGAAAACGGAACTTGGTTACCGCCCACGCCGCCGTTACCCCAAAGACCGTATTCAGCGGAACCGTAATGGCGGCGACCAGCAGCGTCAGCTTCAGCGCCGAGGCGGCATCCGGGTCGGTCAATGCGGCCCAGTAGACATCCAGCCCCCGCTTCAGCGACTCCACCAGCACAATAATCAGCGGCAGCGCAATCAGCCAGAGCAGGACCAGTCCCGCCAGGGAGATGAGCACCCATTTCACCGCTTGTGACTCCGTCGTAGAAGGCGATGACGCGCCTGTACGCGGCCCGGGGACATGCAGGGGAACCGTACCGGCCATATTTATTCCTCCTAAAAGTTTTGTTGGTATATGCATCCTGAATCCGTTCCTAACAAAACTCGCTTCGGAAGCATATGCTTAAGTTTTGTTAGTATATGCATCCTGAATCCGCTCCTAACAAAACTCGCTTCGGAAGCATATGCTTAAGTTTTATGAAGCATACCCGTTCTCTCTTATCGCGAGCTCCTCCGCGCCCAGTGCTGAAGGCTGTTGATGACCAGCAGCATCAGGAAGGAGAGCAGCAGCAGAATCAGGGCCACGGCGGTGGCTCCGGCGTAATCGAACTGCTCCAGCTTGGACATGATCAGCAGCGGGGCGATCTCTGTGCGCATCGGCATATTGCCGGAGATAAACACGACAGAGCCGTACTCGCCGATGCCCCGGGCGAACGCCAGGGCGAAGCCCGTAAGCAGCGGCGGGAGCAGCTCGGGCAGGACAATCCGCAGGAAGGTGCGCCCGCGGCCTGCCCCCAGCGTAGCAGCGGCTTCCTCCATGTCCCTGTCCAGATCCTCCAGCACCGGCTGCACCGTGCGGACGACAAAGGGAATGCCGATGAACATCAGCGCCAGCGTGATGCCCAGCGGCGTGAAGGCAACCTTGAAGCCGAGCGGCGTCAGCAGGGAGCCGATCCAGCCGTTCTGGGAATAGAGGGCGGTCAGCGATACGCCCGCCACGGCTGTAGGGAGCGCGAACGGCAGGTCGATCAGGGCATCGAAGATTCTTTTGCCGGGGAATTCATACCGCACCAGCACCCAGGCCAGCAGCAGTCCCAGAAAAACATTGATCAGGGCCGCAGCGCCCGCCGTACTCAGACTGACACGGTAGGAGGCCAAGACGCGGGCATCCGTAGCCACATCCCAGAATTTCGCCCAGCTCAGCCCCGTTGAATTAAAGAGCAGTGCGGACAGCGGCAGCAGGACCACAAGACTCAGATACAGCACGCTGAATCCCATCGTAATCCCGAACCCCGGCAGCAGCCTGCGCCTTGATACCGTCCTTGCAGCAGCTTTGGTCGTGACATTCATCTGCCCATTCATCCTTTCCTGCCTTCGGCATATGGCCGATCAGCCTCTGGCGGAATTCCGCCTGTCAGTATGGTCTTTCCGCTTCTTCATCATCGTTCACGAACTCCGCTGTCAGCTGCCCGGTACGTAGATTTTGTCGAAAATCCCACCGTCATTGAAGTGCTTCGCCTGCGTCTCCTTCCAGGTTCCGAATTTATCCGCCAGGGTGAACAGCTTGATCTCCGGGAATTGATCCTTGAACTCGGCCTTTACGCTATCCAGTGTCGGACGGTAATAGTTCTCGGCAGCAATCTTCTGGCCTTCCTCGGTGTAGAGATATTTCAGATAGGCATCTGCTACCTCACGCGTTCCTCTTTTATCGACGACCTTATCCACCACAGCAACCGGCGGCTCAGCCAGAATACTCTCTGACGGATTCACAATCTCGAATTTATCCGGACCCAGCTCCTTGATGGACAGATAAGCCTCATTCTCCCAGGCGATCAACACATCTCCGATGCCGCGTTCCACGAAGGTAGTGGTTGAGCCGCGTGCTCCGGTGTCCAGGACCGGTACATTCTTGAACAGCTTTTGCACGAATTCCTGAGCCTTGGCTTCATCATTATTATTGTGGTCCAGCGCATAGCCCCAGGCAGCCAGGTAGTTCCAGCGGGCACCGCCGGAGGTCTTGGGGTTAGGGGTGATGACCTCTACGCCGTCCTTAAGCAGATCCGGCCAATCCTTGATGCCCTTCGGGTTGCCTTTGCGGACCAGAAAGACGATGGTGGAGGTATATGGGGAGCTGTTATGCTCATATTTACTCTGCCAGTCCGCGCCAATCAAGCCGGCCTCCTGAAGCGCATCAATGTCATACCCGAGCGCCAGCGTAACGACATCCGCCTCCAGGCCATCCAGCACAGCCCGGCTCTGCTTGCCCGATCCGCCATGCGATTGCTTAACGGTTACCTTCTGGCCGGTCTCCTTCTCCCAGTAGGCGGCGAAGGCCTTGTTATAGTTCTCATACAGCTCACGCGTCGGATCGTAGGATACATTCAGCAGCTCCACCGGATCTTTGGCCTGTGTTTGGGTGGCTTCCGGTGCTGAAGATGCATTCGCAGCCGCTTCTGTTGCTGCCGGGGCCGCTGTTCCTGCACCCGCACTATTCCCTGCATTACTGTTCCCGCAAGCCGTAAGCCCTGCCGTCAATATCAATGCAACCCCGGCGAGAAGCCCCTTCTTGATCCCTTTTGTCATCCCAACCACTCCCCCATAATAGTCTTGTAACAAGCAATAGACGCAGGAAAGCCCGCTTGCGGCAAGTCAAACCGGTCTTATAGACACGTATCTGCGAGCCTGAAGCAGGCGTTCCTCCGTCTGTACGGTAAGAACTTATTTGATTATTCCTACCCATTTAGTAGGTTATACAGATATAATACTGAACGCTTCCCGCGCTGTCAAACCTTTTTTTCACTTTGAATGAAAGACGGCGATCGCTGGACCCGGGGCAGGAAGTGGCGCCCGTTCCTGTAAGACCCACTTGTTATTGTTGCCCCAAAGTAATATCATTGCTACATCTTATTGAGCGAAAATAGAGCGAATTCATATAAATAGAAACGGCATCGCAGTTTCTATTATTGCCGCTTACACCGGGGGAAATAATCATGGGAATGGATTTGGAGTATGGTCCCGCGCCGCAGGGACCATGGCTGCACAGGCGTGTATTCAGAGAACTGGGCAGACGTATCCTGGAGACGTACAGGTATGATACTACTTTATGGAGGACTGCGCTCAGCGGCCCGTGGACGCTATGCATTCTGGCTTTTTCTATAGTTATTATGGGTATTCCTACCGGACTCGGAAGCGCAGCGGATATTATGCTGGCAGCCGGCGCGGGGACGCTAGTTATGGCGCTGGCCGGCAATCTGCTGGCTGTGCTGCTCTCCCTAACCGGACTCCGCTGTCCGCATCTGTTCGCAGGCTCTTTGCTCAGCACCTATGGGGCTGTATGGCTGATCCTGTATTTTTCCGATCTGGAGCTTGGAGCTGCAGCCGTTGTCGCCTGTATCGCAGCCTTGGCCTGCGGGATAGGGGGACTTGCGGCCGGTCTGCTGCGGACCCGGAGAATGTTCACCGGTGGTCTGCTGGCAGCGGCACTCTTCCTCTCCCCCTTCGCACTGGCCTATGGCTATGGGACGGGAAGCGGCCCGGTACCTGTACCCTCGCTTCAGAGTCTGGCGGCGGACGGACAGGTACTTCCCATAACTGCGGATGATCCCGCCCAGCCGGGAGACTACACGTTCCACAGCTTCACCTACGGCAGCGGCAAGGATCTGCAGCGCAAGGCGTATGGCAAGGATGTCCTGCTAGCCTCTGCTTCCGTGGATGCTACCGAATATATCTCTTCCTGGCCCGTGCTGCGGACCCTGTTCTGGGGGTTCGATCCCGCTTCCCTCCCGCTGAATGCCAGAGTGTGGATGCCGGATGGGGACGGGCCTTATCCGCTGGTGCTCATGGTCCATGGCAACCATATGATGGAGGACTTCTCCGAGGACGGCTATGCCTATCTTGGTGAATTACTGGCCAGCCGGGGCTTCATCGCGGTCACCCTGGATGAGAATTTCCTGAATTATTCTGCCTGGTCGGGTATTCCGGACAACGACTTCAAGGCGCGGACCTGGATGATTCTGAAGCATCTGCAGCAGATCGGCAGCTTCGCGGAGCAGCCCGGCACTCCCTTTTACCAGAAGGTTGATTATGACTCTGTTGCACTGCTTGGCCACAGCCGCGGCGGGCAGGCCGTAGCCATGGCTGCGGATGCGGCGCGCTGGTTCGGCAGTGATCCGGTTCTGGACGCTATTCAACAGTTCCATATTACTTCGGTCATTGCCCTGGCACCTACGGATAAAATGATCGACAGCAAGCAGGCCCGTCTAACCGATGTGAGCTATCTGACACTCCAGGGCGCCCGTGACGGCGATGTACATGATTTCTACGGGGACCGTCAATATATGCGCTCTTCCTACACCGGCAATACCCCTGGCTTCAAAAGCTCGCTCTATATTGCCGACGCTAATCACAGCCAGTTCAATACGGACTGGGGGCTATATGACCAGACGCTGCCTACCGGCCTGTTCCTGAAGCGCTCCCGGATCATGGACGGGGAGGGGCAGAGGAGAATCGCCAAGGTCTATGTCTCTGCCTTCCTGGAGACCACGCTGCACGGGAGGAGCGAGTACCGGCAATTGTTCCGCGATTACCGCAGCGGTGCCCGGTGGCTGCCGGATACCGCCTACTATAACCGCTTCCAGAGCGGGGCCTATATCACGGTGGCGGACTATGATGAAGACCGCAACCGAGACGCCGTCCAAGGCGGGACCGTCTCTACTACTACGGGGCTTCACTGGAGCGAAGAGGCCGCGAAGGACCGCGAACGGAACAACAAGCCCTCTTACGGTATTCTGCTGGAGCGCAGCAGCAGCCCGGATCAGGAGCATACGGATGCCGAGGCCGCTTACAGCATTAGGCTTAGCGACACGCTGACTCAGACGCTTGCGGAATCCCCTGCCGTAGAGGGACTGACCTTCTCCCTGGCGAATCATAATTCCGGTCCTAACGAGGATGGAGATTCCAAGCCGCTGCCGGAGGCAGAACTCTCCCCGGAGGTAGAGGTGGAGCTGACCGACAGTAAGGACACCTCTGCAAGAATTCCCCTGGACGAAGTGATGGATATTCTGCCGCTGCCGCAGACTGAGTTTACGCTTAGTCCATGGCTGGAGGAGCGGATCAGTGACGGCAAATTCGGCAACCTCTCGGAAGCCGTCTACCAGACGTACAAGCTGCCCTTCGAGCTGTTCCTTGAGGAAGAGCCCGAGCTTGATCCGGATAGTCTGACAGACATCACCTTTTATCTGCAAGGGACAGAAGACAAGATTATGCTGGATGACATCGGCTTCTATGAGCGGGAGGACCCGCTGACAGGAGTGTATTAACCGGACATCATTCTATCTATAAAAAGCCAAAATCGCCCCCTGTCCGCCATACTGCGGACAGGGGGCTTTGCTGTTCCTGCACAGGGTCGTTGTGCAGGTTAATCCAGGGCTACAAGGCAGACAGGCGCCGGCACTTCCAGCTCATTGCCGGTAGGGATCAGCCGTCCGGTCTCACTGTCTATGCGGAAGGAGGCAATATTGCCGCTGTTCTGGTTAGCAGCGAGCAGCATGCCGCCGATCAGAGCGAAGTTACGCGGTGTCCGTCCCCCGGAAGTCACCCAGTCCTCCGCTTCCAGCAGACCCGTAGCCTTATCAATATGGAACAGTGCGATGCTGTCATGCCCACGGTTGGATACGTAGAGGTAGCGTCCGCATGGTGATACATGGATATCTGCAGCCGTATCATCACTTCCGGCGGTATAATGCTCCGGGAGACTGCTGATACTCTGCAGGATCTTCAGATTGCCCTGAGGCTCATCATTGGCGAACAGGGTAACCGTATTGTTCAGTTCATTAACCAGATAGATCCATTGCCGCGAAGGATGAACCGCCAGATGGCGCGGTCCTGAGCCTGGAGGAAGCTCTACCTCCCGGTGAGTGACCAGCTTCCCGTCCTCCACACGATAGAACACGATCTGGTCGAGACCGAGATCACAGACCAGCACATGATCCCCCGTCTTGTCCGGAATCACGGAATGGGGATGGGGGGCATCCTGACGGTCGCTGCGGATTCCCGAGCCCTCATGCTTCACCTGGGAGGACATCTCCTGTAATGACCCGTCCTCTTTCAGCGGGAACACGTTGACATTCCCTCCCGTATAGTTAGACACGGCTATGTAATCTCCCTTCGGAGCCACCGAGACATAGCAGGGCGCGCCGCCCCCGGTCACTCTGCTGCCCAGCGGATGAAGCGCTTTGCTGCCGGGATCAATGGAGTAGGCATGAACCTCACCCTCATCCTGCTCACTCACTGCATATAATACCGTCTGCGCCGCATTAACCGCCAGATAGGAAGGATTCAGGATCCCCCGGGTACCGCCCATAACTCTCATTTCTCCGGTCTCCTTATCCAGCGCACCGAGCAGGATGGCCTCTTTCTCCTCTCTGTTGTACGTTCCAATATAGAATAATACTTCATTAGGCTGGTGCATGGCAGCGGCTCCTTTGTTTGTATAGTATATAAGCTTATATACCCTGTACACCCCTATACTCACTCAGCGGGTGAACCATAAATTCACTATAACATCTTTATGTACCCACTGCGTTATCAGGGTTAAACAGCATAAATTTGGACAGACTGGAATACTAAATAAATGTGTGCCGGCAAAATTTAACACTGGTTTAAACGCTGTGCATAAGGTTAATAGTAACCATCGAAGACAACAAACACAAAAGGAGCTGAGAGTTAATGAGTTTACTATGGATGTTGATTGTTGGTGGCGTAATTGGTTGGCTGGCCGGGTTGATTATGGGTAGAGACATTCCAGGCGGAATTATCGGCAACATTATCGCTGGTATTCTCGGTTCATGGCTCGGCGGCATGCTGCTGGGAAGCTGGGGACCTAAGATCAGCGACTACTATGTCTTCCCTTCACTGATCGGTGCTGTGGTTCTGATCTTTATTGTAAGCCTGATTCTGCGTTCGGTTGGCGGACGTAGCCGTTCTTAAGCTCTATGGCAGCATGCTTTAACGAAGCTGCTGTACTATACTTAGCAAGCAGACCCGCCGGGGTTAGACTCTGGCGGGTTTGCTGTGTGCTTCAGGCAGATCACCCGCATGAGGCAGGCTGCGCATCATTAATGAAATCCGTTCATTATCTGCTATAATGAAGTAAATAGTGACCGAAATCACAGAGGAGGAACGTGAATTATGGGTAACATCAACCCCTCACTTCTGCATGTGGGCTCCACGCTGGGAGCAGTATTCATGGCGCTGATGGTGATTTTTATCCGCATGAAGGCCAGCGCCCGCCCGGTAACCATCCGCAAAATATGGATTCCGCCGCTTGGCATGTCCACCGGCTTCGCCATGTTCGTCGTACCGGAAGTGCGCTTCCCCTGGTGGTGGGCGGTAGCGGCTTTCCTGGTCGGCTGGTTTATTTTTGCCTACCCGCTAATCCGCAGTACGCGGTTCGAAGAACGTGAAGGGCTGATCTATGCCCAACGCTCCAAGAGCTTCGCCTTCATTCTGCTTGGACTGCTGCTGGTCCGCACCCTGCTCCATGAGTTCATCAACCGGTATGTCTCTGTTCCGCAGTCCGGCGGATTATTCTTCATTCTGGCCTTCGGCATGATCCTCCACTGGAGACTGTTCATGTATAAGCACTATACCGGAATGCTGCCTGCCGAGCCGCAGATTCCGCAGCCCCGGGTCTAGGGTGAGGCCGGGATGGATTATATAATTATGTACAAGGGGGTGTCCCCGGCAGCCTTAGGGAGGACTGCCGGGAACACCCTTTCCTTCTGTCTTCCCAAATGCCCATCAGCTGCATATTATAATTCATAAGAACCCTGATACTCTAACCTTTCATGTGAATTATGGCCAAATAACGGACGGGTGCAGCGGGCATTTTCGGTGCGATGTCAGGTAACTTGCGATGAGATCAGTTAGAATAGTACCATACTTGTAGAGAGTGGGGACTGGGCAATTGAAAAGTAAATCGAGAAAAGTGGCAATCGTCGGCTCCGGCATGGTCGGCTCAAGCGTTGCCTATTCCATGGTGAATCAAGCCATATGCGATGAGATCATGATGATCGACCGCACCTACGACCGCGCCATGGCACAAGCGCTTGATCTCTCGCACTGCATGGACTTCACCGGAACACGCACCAAGGTCTATGCCGGCACCGCCAGTGACTGTGCGGGGATGGATGTCGTCATTCTGACGGCAGGCGCTAATCCCAAGGCGGGGCAGACCCGGCTGGATGTACTGGATGCCACCGCTGTAATTACCCGGGAGATCATCACCGAGATTATGGCGGGCGGCTTCGATGGGATCTTCGTCGTCGCTGCGAACCCTGTAGATATTGTAACTTATATGGTCTGGCAGATCTCCGGCCTGCCACGGCACCGGGTAATCGGCACAGGCACCTCCATCGACTCCTCCCGGCTGAAGACACTGTTGTCGGAGGTGTTCACGATTGATCCGCGCAGCGTTAACGGCTACGCCCTTGGCGAACACGGGGAGTCGCAGTTCGTAGCCTGGTCCCATGTGACAATCGGCGGCAAGCCGATTCTGCAGATTATGGAGCAGCACCGCGAGCGCTTCAGCAGCCTGGACCTTATGGATATCGCCCGCAAGACGAAGGATGCCGGGTGGGAGATTTTTACGCGCAAGGGCTCGACTCACTTCGGGATCGGCAGTGCCCTCGCTTATATCACCCGCTCCATTCTGAATGACGAGCACAAAATCATCGCTGTCTCCGCCATCCTGGACGGGGAATACGGACAAAGCGGCGTATGCGCCGGAGTTCCGGCCATTATCGGCAGCAGCGGTATTCAGGAATTGCTGGAGCTGAACCTCAGCGATACAGAGATGGCTAAATTCACCGACTCCTGCAATATCATCCGCGCGGGAATTGATAGCCTCACGCTGGAGGAGCAGCACTAAGCTGAACAGCACAGCCTATACCGCAAACACCCCTCTGCTTCACACAGTAACCTGTGGGGCAGAGGGGTGTTTGCGATGATTTTACCTGATATTATTGAAACTTCTCGATCTCGCTGCGCAATTCGCTCATCAGCTGGTTGAGGGATTCGGCTGAGGTGACAACCTGGCCCATCAGATTCCGCTGCTCGGTGGAAGCCTCCGCCACCATCTCGGCGCTCTCGGCAGAATCTCTGGCAATAATCAGCATATCGGAGATGGAGGCCGTAATCTCCTCTGTCCCGGCAGACATCTGCTCGTTGACGGCAGAGACGTCCTGGATCTGAACCGATACCTCACGGATGGACGAGCGGATATGGTCGAAGGAGGTGCCTACATTCTGCATTTTACCCATCCCGTCTCCGATCTCAGCAATGCTCTTCTCCATAGAGACCTCGGCCGCTCTGGTGGATTCCTGAATCTGACGGATCAGCTCCACAATGTTCACAATGGCGCTGTTCGTGCGCTCCGCCAGCTTCTTCACTTCATTCGCCACCACGCCGAACCCGCGCCCGTGCTCGCCTGCTCTGGCCGCTTCAATCGACGCATTGAGCGATAACAGCCCCGTCTGATTGGAGATTTCGGAGATTACGTCAACAATCTGGCCAATTTGTTCGGATTGCCCGCTCAGATTGCTGATCAGAGCCGAGGTCTCCTCCGCAGCGCCGCTGATGACAGTCATCTGCTTAAGTGTGGATTGAATCTCCACGTATCCGTTCTCGACCTCAGTGCTGACTGTCTCTGCCTGGTCGGACACATTAACGGAGGATTCCGCAATCCGCTGCAGCCCGATCGCCATCTCCTCCGTAGCTCTGGCCGCCTGCTCCGAGCCCTTGAACTGCTCGCCCATGCCCTGGGCGACTTCCTGGACGACCGTCTCAATCTCTGCCGATGTATTCGAGGTCTGACTGGCGTATTTCAGCACGCTTTCTGCCGAGATAGCAACCTGCGCCACGGTAGCATCGATTTTGCCGACAATGCCGGACAATGATCCGATCATATCATTAATGCTCTGGCTCATCTGGCCGATCTCATCACCCGAGCGCACGGTCACCCGTTCGCTGAGATGGCCGTCCGCTACTTTCTTCATCACCCCGGAGATCGCCACAATCGGCTTCACAATCAGACGGGTCAGAGACAAGGCCAAGGCAACGACCGCCAGAATGATGATTGCAATGAACAATGTGGATATCCGCTGGGCTGAGGTGACTTTGGCGGTAATCTCGCTTTTGGGAACCGTAATCAGCAGCTTCCAGTCTGTGCCCGGAACGGTACGGAAATAGGTAATCACCTGCTTGCCGTCCTCTCCCTTATAAACTTCCGAGCCTGCTTCCTTGCCGAGAATATGCTCTACGGCCTGCTTCATCTCTGTGGTCTTCGCGTAATCCGCGATATTCTTGCCGATCCGCTCGGTCTCGGAGTAGGCGTAATAATCACCCTTGCCAGAGATCACATATCCGTAGCCGGTATCGCCCACGTGGATGTTTTTGCCCATCTCCATCAGAATGTCCGGTGTCACCGAGAAGGCGATACCGCCGCCAAACTGCTTGTCCTTGTCCACGACCGGAACGAATACCGGGATAATATATTTACTGAGCTGTTCCAGATAAGACATCTCCGCTACCGCCGGAGCAAGACTCTCCTTGGCCTGCAGGAAATATGCCGATTGGCCCACATCCGCCGTAAGCTTAAGGGAATTGGCCAGAATGCCCTGCTTGTTAATGACGCTGTAGCCTTCGGACTGAGTATCGCTCTCTTCGAGTACCTTGACCACAGGAAAAATAGTATCCGGTCTTGAGGTATCGAATTCAGGATGCTGCGCAATCAGCTCCTGGACCGCAGATGTCCGCGTATTCAGCCACTCTACGATGCGTGTAGTGTTCATCTCCAGAATATTCTGGGCGAGCTCCTCGCTGTCGTCTCTGGTGACACCCCCGAAGTACTGCATGAAAAAAATCGTGACGCCGAGCAGAGGTACAATAGCAATTGCCAAAATAACAAGCGAATACTTGCTTTGCAGCGATAATGATTTTCCGTTCTTTGCATTCATTTTCAATTTTGACCGTACACTTCCCTCATTCACCGCAAAATCCCCCTAGAAACCCATTCTGGTCTTCCATATGCTGTAAATATATATATTGATATATCGGCATAAATAGACAAAAAGCATAATACATACAATAAAAATAAGCCTTAAGACCCAAAAATTAGGATCATTAAGGCTTATACTTTTCATAATTATTTCATTATCGATTCATCTTACACGATTATACCGATTTCGGCGGCTGTAAGGCGCGCATGCTGTTCAGTACAGCGAGTACAGTAACTCCGACATCTGAGAATACGGCCTCCCACATCGTGGCAATTCCGAACGCTCCCAGCAGCAGGAAGACCGCTTTGACTCCCAGCGCAAAAGCAATGTTCTGCCAGACAATGGTCCGCGTCCGTTTGGCGATCCCGATGGCGGAAGCGATTTTGGAAGGCTCATCCGTCATGATTACAATATCCGCTGCCTCAATGGCCGCATCCGAGCCAAGTCCGCCCATGGCAATCCCGACATCCGCTCTGGCCAGCACCGGAGTATCATTAATCCCGTCCCCGACAAAAATGATCTTCTCCTTCGGTCCCTTTTCCCGCTCCAGCTGTTCAATCGCTGCGACCTTATCTCCCGGCAGCAGCTCAGCATGAATCTCCTGAATGCCCAGCTGTCTGCCGACAGACTCGGCTACCGGAGCGGCGTCACCCGTCAGCATAACCGTCTTGCGGATTCCCAATGCATTCAGAGCCTGAATCGCCTTAAGAGAATCATCCTTCACTTCATCTGCAATGACGAGATAGCCTGCGTAGCGCTTATCTACAGCAATATGAACGATCGTCCCGTACTCCTGCGGAGTTACGCTGGCAATCCCTTCACGCTCCATCAGCCGCGCATTCCCGGCCAGCACTGCCTTCCCCTCCACGGTAACTGCGATGCCGTGGCCGGAAATTTCGTTATAGCCGGTAATGGCTTCACCCGGAATAGCTTCGCCATAGGCTGCACGGATGGATTCCGCAATCGGATGGCCGGAGTGGCTCTCCGCATAAGCCGCTACCCGCAGCAGCTCCTGCTCTGTGAAGCCTTCCGCCGGAACATTGCCGGTTACCGTGAACTGGCCTTTGGTCAAGGTTCCTGTCTTATCGAACACAACGATCTTCACATCATTCAAGGCTTCCAGATAGTTGCTGCCCTTCACCAGAATCCCGTTCTTCGATGCGGCACCGATCCCGCCGAAGAACCCGAGGGGAATCGACACGACAAGCGCACAAGGGCAAGAGATAACGAGGAAGACCAGTGCACGGTAGATCCAGTCGGAGAAGGTGGCTCCGCTCAGAATCAGCGGCGGAATCACGGCCAGCAGCAGCGCTGTTATGACTACGACCGGCGTATAGGCACGGGCGAATTTGGTGATGAAATTCTCTGTCTTTGCTTTGTTATTCGTAGCATTCTGGACCAGCTCCAGAATCTGCGAGACTGCCGATTCACCGAAGTCCTTGGTCACTTCAATGGTAATCACACCATTGCGGTTAATGAATCCGCTGAGTACCTCGCTGCCCGGTTGAGTAGAACGGGGAACGGATTCTCCGGTCAGTGCCGAGGTATCCATCATCGCGTTGCCCTCCAGAATAATCCCGTCCAGCGGAACCTTCTCACCGGGCTTAACTACGATGCTGTCTCCTACTCTAACCTCTTCGGGGGACACTTTCCGCAGATTACTGCCTTCCTTCAGATAGGCGAACTCCGGCCGGATATCCATCAGCGCTGTGATCGAACGGCGTGAACGGTTCACCGCCATTCCCTGGAACAGCTCACCTACCTGATAGAAGAGCATAACCGCAACGCCTTCGGGATATTCGCCGATGGCGAAGGCGCCGATGGTCGCAAGGGCCATCAGGAAGTTCTCATCGAACACCTGGCCCCTTACAATATTCCGGGCAGCGGCGAGGACGACCTCTCCGCCGACAATCAGATAAGCTGCCAGGAAGATCAGCAGCTCGGTGATCCCGCTGACCGGCAGGAACATCCCGGCCGCAGCCAGAATGGCACCGCCGCCCAGCCGCATCAGGATGCGGCGCGTATCGCCCTCCCCATGCTCATGGCTGTGTCCGTGGCCATGTGAATCCTCCTGGCCGTGGCTATGCTCAGCAGCATGTGAATGCGGGTGCCCCTCTTCATGGGAATGTCCTTCTCCATGGGCATGCTCATGACCGTGCGGTTCGACGTGGGTATGAACATGACCCTGTCCTTGAACCGCTACGCCGCGTACCTGAGCTGCCCCCTCCGCAGACAACGGCTTCTTGACCGCACGCGAAGCACGAACCGCACGCGGCTTCACATGCGGCTCCAGCTTGGTTACCGTATGCTCAGCCTGCTTCGCGATCTCATCTGCAGCAGCAGCTGTTGTCTCCAGTGTCATGGTCTTCGTCGCGAAGTTGACGGAGCAGGAGGACACGCCTTCAATCTTCTTAACCTTATTCTCGATTTTCATAGCGCAGTTCGCGCAGTCCAGCCCATCCAGGACCCACTTGCGCTTCACATTGTCTTCTACCGTACTCAAATGACTCATCTCCCTTGATCGTCCCTATATATGAGTATTTGTTCATATGTTAACTTACACCTATTATATTCCCCTGAATCATGCAGTGTCAATGCATTCAGCCCACAGATTGTGGCTAATTATGTACTGTGAAGAATCTGGATGCCGATGGAGTTATTTTGGACAAACTATTCTTCATCTATATAAAAAAGCTTGTAATTTGTCTGAGCTGGCCATAATATTAACATATGAGCAATCATTCATATGTTAACTGAAAAGAGGTCCTATCTAATGAACAATTCCAAAACCGATTCACACACTCATTCGCATGCTGGAACACACACTCATTCGCACGCTGGCGGGCATTCGCATTCCCACTCCCACTCCCATTCACATGCGCATTCCCACGCACCGGATAATAAGAAAGGCCTGCTGATCGCCTTAATTATCACCGGCGGTATTATGTTCCTTGAATTCTTCGGCGGCCTGTTCACCGGGAGCCTGGCTCTCTTGTCCGACTCGGGGCATATGCTCAGCGATACCGCCTCCCTTGCCCTTAGCCTTGTGGCCATGATTATCGCGGTGAAACCGGCATCCTCCAAGAACTCCTACGGCTTCCACCGGTTTGAGATTATGGCGGCTTTGTTCAACGGGGTGACCCTGTTTGTAATCTCCGGATTCATTATGTATGAAGCCTTCCAACGCTTCTCCGCCCCTCCGGTGGTAGCCAGCGGAACGATGATGCTGATTGCCAGTGTCGGACTGCTGGCCAACCTCGTCAGCGCCTGGTCACTGATGCGCAAAAGCGGGGCTAAAGACAATATCAATATCCGCAGCGCTTACCTGCATGTAATCAGCGATGCTCTCGGCTCCGTCGGCGCGCTGGCGGCTGGTCTGATTATGAACCTGTTCTCCTGGTATGTGGCAGACCCTATCATCAGTGTGCTGGTCGCCCTGCTCATCCTGCGCAGCGCCTGGGGTGTCATCAAGCAGGCCTTCCATATCCTTATGGAAGGAACTCCGCTTAGCGTAAATGCCGAAGAGGTCGAAAAGGCGCTACTTCAAATTGAAGGGGTTCAGGATGTGCATGACCTGCATATCTGGACCATCACCTCCGGCCTGGATGCTCTCAGCGGTCATCTGCTGATCAAAGACGGGGTGAATACAGAACAGGTGCTGCAGCAGGCACTTAAATTAGTGGAAGAGAATTTCGGCATCCAGCACTCCACACTGCAGATTGAGAATTCTGCTGTGAAGCACGGTGATCTTCCGGTCTGAGGAAGAGGTGGTAAGCGGGTAAGGGAGAATGAGGGAGTCCGAGGAAAATCTAACGATTCTGTATGCCTGCCGAATGTATGCTGTTTTCCACATATATTCGGCCACTTGCCCTCACAACGACCGATTGTATGCTGTTTTCCACATATATTCGAACCACTTGCCCTCACAACGACCAATTGTATGCTGTTTTCCACATATATTCGAACCACTTGCCCTCACAACGACCAATTGTATGCTGTTTTCCACATATATTTGGTTTATCGCACATCATAATATAAAAGGGGCTGCCCCAAGCCATTACCCGGCGTTGGGACAGCCCTTGCTGTCATAACAATCTATTCATGCCGGATATGCTCATGGGTCTGCAGGAAAATCTGCTCCACATGTGCATCATTCAGCGAATAATATACGGTCTTGCCTTCCTTGCGGCGCTTCACAATCCGCAGATTGCGCAGATAGCGGAGCTGATGGGAGACTGCCGATTGTCCCATATCCAGTATAGAGGACAAGTCATGCACACACAGCTCCTGCTGGGATAATGCGTAGATCAGCCGAACTCTTGTTGGATCACCCAGTGCCTTGAACATTTCTGCCATCTTATCTGTGATCTCACGGTCCGGCAGAATCAAGGCCATCGATTCCGGTTCCAGTTCGGAACCATTACAGGTGTTGTCGCATTCTTCAAGTGCCGCTGGTTCCATGCTCCCGCCCTCCTCCATATGCTCATCCGGTGTCACCGGCGCTTAATAGTATCTTCTACGATTAATTATAGAAAAAATGGCGTCCAATGTCCATTGAGAAGAAAATACGGGAGGGAATTCATTCAAACATGCGGCGATGTATAGCCTATCCATCAGCGAGATCAGCTAGTATGATCAGTTTCGTTCGGGTTCGCTTCGAACATTCAGTGATCATTCAGTGATAGTTGTAGTCTGTGCATCTAAAAACCCCGAAAAGAAAGGTTTTCCTCTTCTAACTGTAGTCTGTACAACTAAATCTGCCCGAATGGGTGAGAATCCGGTACAGATGGATTTTTAAATGTACGAAGTGCAACTAAACCACTCCTAGGCCATATATCAGGGTGATTTAGTTGTACAGAGTGCATTTAAGCATACCTCGTATACCTTAGTCGCATACGTAAATCGTACGTGAACCCTAACATGTGATTAGTTTTAACATTTCCCGCCAGCCGCATTCCGATACCTGCTAACCTTATACCGCCTTACGCCAAAAGGCTATCAAGCCAGCGCCCAGGAACAGAAGCAGGCTCCCAGCCACGACAATCATCAGGCTCTCCAGCGGCAGGTTGAAGGCGCCGAACCTTTCTTCGCCGAAGGGGGACATGGCCAGCACCGGCTGCACCCATGGATAATAAGGACCGTAGGTGGAGGAGTTCGCAATCAGTATATTGGGAATGGTGAAGCAGACATTCAGCGCAAGCGGGGCGCCGAAGCTGCTCCAGCCTTGAGATATCGCCAGTTGCAGTGCAGCCAGCGGCAGGCAGGCAAACCAGCCTCCGAACAGGCTGTTCAGCAGCAGTCCCCAGGGAATTCCCCCTTCTGCACCCCGATACCATCCCACTCCCAGAACCCCTGCAAGAAACAGCAGCTGAACCGCACCCAGCAGCGCTACAATTAATGCATATTTGGCAAAATATACGGAGGTTCGTGTAACCGGAAGCGCCAGGAGTTGCTTCCAGCCGCCGTCACTATGCTCATTGCGGCAGATTAAAGCGGCGAAGAGTCCAGAGAGTACCGGAAGAAACAGCAGCGCATGTACCGCTGACATTGTGCTCAGCAGAACCTGCCAGGTTATCACCCTATCCTCTTGCATGTCCGAAAGCGCGCCTATCGGCAGGGAGATCAGCGGACTGAGCAGGATTAACAGCCAGGTGCGGAATCCGGCTATCTTCATGCACTCCGCAGACATTATTCGCAGAAAAGTCCGCATATTCAGTCCACATCCTTTCGCGCGAAATGTATGGCTCCAGGCAGGATTACCAGGAGTCCAAGCAACAGGCCGGCTCCGCTGAACAGCCAAGGACGCGGATCACTCCAGGCTAAGACTGGCCAGGAGAGCGGGAACCATTCCGTGAAGTACACACCGAACGGGCTGACCAGCGACAAGGTCAATCCCACCGATACCGGAAGGGTCTGGTTCCGGCTGGATAGAGAGAGCCACAGCTGGAGTGCAATGACAGGCATGGCTGCAGCATAAGCGGCGAAGCCTATCCGCAGGACATCTGCAAGCGGTATCGGCTGAGCGCCGAATCCGAGCAGCAGCCCGAGGACGACAGTTCCTGCCGACAGCAGCAGGCAGGACACGATAAGCAGCAGCAGGCAGAGCAGCAGCTTCGCCATGAACACAGCCGTACGGGAGACAGGCAGTGCCAGAAGCTGCTTCCAGGCGCTGGTCTGATGCTCGACATTCGCAATCAGAGAGAGAATCAGTGTGCCTCCAAGATACAGGGCAATCGGGACGAAGGGTACAACCTCACTGAGCAGGCCACCCCACAGATCCTCCCGGTACTGCCCGCGAAGATAGTCATAGCGGAGGCCGAAATTCAGCCCCTGCATGGCGATAAGACCCAGCGGGCCGAGGAAGGCGAGGAACCAAATGCCTTTGCCGCGGATCTTAAGCCAGTCCGCCGACAGCGCACGCCACATCATAGCTCCCCTCCCCCAACCACCTGCAGGAAGAATTCCTCCAGAGATTGCCTGTGCTCCTCCACCCTGTAGATTGCGTGACCCTCCTCGACCAGCTCTTTGACCAGCAGCGATACTCTCGCATCACTCATCCGGGGCAGAACCAGCCGGCCCTCCTGCAGCTCGCCGCCGCAGCCGCGCCGCACCGCCGTCATCAGCGCAGTCTCCGGCTCGGATAACGCCAGACGCAGATGGCCGGCCGCCTGCTGCTGGAGATGTGCAATGGTATCCTGATAGACCATCTGCCCCTCGCGGATAATGCCGACCGTACCGGCCATTTGCTCAATCTCGCTCAGCAGATGGCTGGATACCAGCACCGTAATGCCCTGCTCTCCAGGCAGCCGCTTAATCAGGGAGCGGATCTCCTGTATGCCTGACGGGTCCAGTCCGTTGGTCGGCTCATCGAGAATCAGCAGCTCCGGGCTGCCCAGCAGGGCTGCCGCAATGCCCAGCCGCTGCTTCATGCCCAGCGAGAAGCCCTTGACTGGCCGCGTCTCCTCCCCGGTAAGCGATACGATCTCCAGCACCTCGGCAATACGCACCTTGGGCACACCCAGAATGCGGCGGATCGCCTCCAGGTTGTCCCATGCACTCAGATGCCCGTAGTAGGACGGCGATTCCACCAGCGAGCCTACCTTGCGCAGAATCTGCATCCGGTTCGCACGCAGCTCCTTGCCGAAGATTTCAATGCTGCCGGAGGTCGGCTTGATTAGGCCGAGCAGCATGCGGATGGTTGTTGTCTTGCCGGCACCGTTCGGTCCGAGGAAGCCGTAGATTTCCCCTTTTGTAATATTGAGATTCAGGTTCTTCACAGCCGCACGGCCGCGGTATTCCTTAAGCAGATTTCTTGTCTCTATCACTGTATCCTTCATTCTCTTCACCTCGGTAACAGCATAACGCCCCAAGGTTAAAAGCACGGAAGCAGCAAGTTTAAATTTTGTTTAAATTGTTCGGGGCGTCCCGCTTCCAGATCACAACCTCGGTCCCCTTCGCCGTGCTCTCCATGCTCCATTCCAGGTCCATCCGTTTCAGCAGCAGATCGACAATCGACAGGCCCAGGCCGGCTCCTGCGGAGTCTGTGCTCTGCGCAAGGCCGCCGCCGTGATCGGAGATGATAATCACCCGGTTGCCCTCACGGATCTCCGTAAGTATTCCAACATATAATCCGCTGCGCGCATGACGCAGAATATTCTGGAACAGATTATCCAGCACTCTGCGGAACCAGCTGTCATCGATCTCCCAGTACAGCGGCGCTCCCTCCAGATCAATCTCGATCTGGTACCCCTCCTTCTCCCACACCGGATACCAGGCGGCGGCGCTCTCCCGCACCAGTCTCAGCACATCCCGGCGTTCCGGGTGCAGCGCAATGCGTCCGCTGTTCAGCAGATTGTAGGACAGCAGGTTCTCAATCAGGATGCCAAGGCTCTCAATCCGCTGATCCATCAGCTCAAGGGAGGACTGGCCATGCGGTGACAACGGCTCCTTGCCCAGTACATGGAGGTGGCTGCGAATGACGGTCAGCGGAGTCCGCAGATCATGCGACAGATCGGCCACCAGCCGCTTGCGCAGCGCCTCTTCTTCCGCCTCTCGGGCACGGCCTGCCTTAAGCTCCGTCACCATGGTATTGAAGGCTTCCTCCAGACGCCCGATCTCATCCGGCTTCCCCGGCGGAACAATCTGCGGCAAGCCCTCCTGCCCGGTGAACACCATAGCGGTCTGCAGCCGCAGCAGTCTTCTGCGGATCATGATGAAGAAGAACCAGGAGCTGGTGATGAACAGCAGGAAGAACACCAGCATGGCAATCGTATACCATTTATCCAGTCCTGCCGCATATTTGCTTTCCGTAATATCCTCAGGAATCTGCATGACCATGAAGCCCTCTGCGGCCTCTGCCCGGTCTCCTATAAAAGCGACAATCGCCAGCGGCTTCAGCACCGCACTGTCCTTCATGAAGGATACCGCTTCAGCGGCGCTCCACTGGACGGGAACAGCCGGAGCCTCTCCCGTCAAGAGCAGCGGCGGTCCTGAAGGCTCTGTCACCAGCTGTGTTGTGCCCGCAGGATCGACCCAGAATATTCTCGACAGCGGATAGGCTTCGCCTAAGGCCGACAGCCGCTTGGTAATATCCGCCGGGGGTTCACCAAGAAGCTTGCGCGCTTCCTCATGCCACAGAATCTCCAGCTTATCTATACTGGAATACTGTTCATACTCCTTGGGTGGACTTGTATGAGTAGCCCCCGCGAAGATGCTGTATACGGCAATCGTCAGCGGAATAACAACCGGCACGAACAGCAGTGCAGCTACAATAATCAGCAGATAACGAAAAAGAAGCGAACGGTGCAGCAGCTGGAAACGCCCTGCCCCCTTCACCCTCTCACCCGGTAGCCGATCCCCCGGACCGTCTCAATAATCTCCGGCGCGGCCGGATCAAGCTCCAGCTTCTCGCGCAGATAACGGATATGTACCATCAGCGTCTTGTCGCCTTCGATATAGCTCTCCCCCCAGACCGCCTCATAGATCTGCTCCTTGGTCAGAATCTGGCCCAGATGCCGCAGCAGATAAGAGAAGATCTGAAACTGCTTACCGGTAAGCATAATTTCCCGTCCGGTCGCAGCTTCCGTGACCACACTGCTCCCCGGTATGACAACCAGATGCTTAAGGGTCAACTGAGCGGGCGCGGCAGCGCCGCTTCTTCTCAGCAGAACCTCGATTCTCGCCGCCAGCTCATCGGGATGAAACGGCTTGGTCAGATAATCATCCGCGAAGTCCAGCCCCTGAAGCTTATCGTCAATGGAGGTGCGCGCCGAGAGCATCAGAACCGGCAGCTCCGGATAAGCCCGCTTCAGCCGCTGGCCGACGGTGAAGCCGTCCAGCCCCGGCAGCATCACATCCAGAATCGCAAGCTGGCAGCCCTCTGCAGCTTCAAGCGCCCCGTCTCCGCTCTCCAGCCAGCGCACAGCATATTCCCGTTCCCGCAGATCTGCAGCTACGACACTGCCGATCTCCCGGTCGTCTTCTACGTACAATAGGGTTACACTCACGTTGTTAACCGTCCTTTCTTCCTTCCAAGTGACATCACAAATCCCCGGATACCGGCAGTCTTGAGATCTGCCGGCATCCGGGGAGAATTATACTTGCTGTTCAGGCCGTAAATCCAAAACGTCCCGGAGGCTTATCCTCCGGCAGCCCGAACAGATAGCCTTGTCCCAGATCCATACCGAGATCACGGCAGACCAGGAATTCCTCACGGCGTTCAATGCCTTCGGCCAGCAGGCTTGCACCGAATTCTCCGGCCCTGGAGATAATCTCCCTAAGCATCCGCTGCTTCCCCTCATCCCGGTCACAGAAGCTGATCAGACTACGGTCAACCTTGACATAATCAGGCTGGAGGCTGGACATCAGTTCAACGGTCGAATAGCCCGCGCCCACATCATCCAGCGCAACCCGCATCCCCTGCTGGCGGTATTCGGCGAAGATGGCGCGCAGATGGGCAATATCGCTGATCTGCTCCGTCTCCACTACTTCAAATACATAATCCTCCGGGTTCTGGTCCAGCCTCCGGATCGCCTCGAAGGTATGCGTAAGACAATACTTGGGATTATAAATAGAAGAGGGCAGGAAGTTAATGAACCGCTTGATGCCCTTAGGCAGCAGCTTACTGCTGGTCTCTATTGCCGAGATCCGGGCGGCCCGGTCAAGGAAGGAGTGAAACCCTGTCCGCCGGGCAATCTCAAACAGCTCATAAGGCTGAAAATAACTGCCCTGGGGCAGCGGGCGCAGCAGAAATTCAAAGCCGACAATCTCCTCGCTGAAATTCACAATCGGCTGCATGTGGCTGCAGAAATCATGGCTCATAATGATGGACACCAGATTCTCGTTAGCGAAGCGGACCTTCAGCTGATCGAAGGTCAGCCACCGTTCCGGAGCCGTAGGGGCACCTTTGCTCTTAACGCACACGGATAAGGAGTCCGCAATGTCCTTAGCCGCCACCAGCATTTCTATAAGCTTCAACAGCTCTTCCTTACGATGATATGGAATGATACAGGTCTTGCTTGTCTCAAATACTTCATAACCGGCATTCCGGATGGCAGCAGCCAGCGGATCAGAGCAGGGGCGGAGCTTCAGCTCCCCTTGATCCTCTATCGGGTCGATGTCAGCACAATCAACACAGTTCATGGCAATCCCCTCCGCCTCATGATGTCGATAACCTGAGGTCATTATAGCATGATTCCTTAGGCACAATCCGAAAAGCAGCAGCAGAAAGGGCCCCCTATGAACCATGGAGGTTCCTAAGAGGCCCGGATTGCCGGACTATATAGTACTTAGGCTTAGGCGGAACTTATCCGTTACCGGCCACTGCCATCCTTTTACCGGAGACAACCGCTTAAGGCTGCCATACCCCGTGCTCACCGTTCTTGCCCATATATTCAATCCGCGAAGGGGACAGCTCAAGAATGACATAATCGGGATCATCCGGTCCCTTGAACCATTTCTCCAGGGACTCATTCCATACCTTAGAGCGCAAGCTATCATCCTTCGTCACAGCAACTGTAGCTTCAATCTCCAGTACATCCTTGCCGCCGCCCTGTTCATAGCCAAGCAAGAGACTAGCATTCGGATTATCCTGAAGCTCTTCTACCTTATGAGTCTTGCGGTTAGTTGCCAGATAGATGGACAGTCCGTCATGAAAAATCGCCATGTAACGCACCTTAGGCTTGTTACCGGCCTCAATCGTGCCGAAGGAACCGAACCTGTTGTCGTCCAGCACCTGTATGATTGTTTTCTCCAGCTCTTTGTTATCCATTGACGTCACAGCTCCCTTCAAATTCATGTGAATATAAGTTTATATATTCACGTCCACGGTTTGGATTTATGATTAACCTGTGCCTAATATAGTGTACCCTTCCCGTTCATTCTGAATCCCGCCATCTGTTCATAAATTGATTCATAAGGAGTCTTATTCTTGAAAAAACTAATCTGGATCGGCTGTCTCTCCTATTTCGTAATCGGCCTCGCCCATGTCGTCCTGGGCTCCATTCTTCCGGTGCTGCTCCAGCATTATGACCGCAGCTACAGTGCAGGGGGCGAGCTGATCTTCAGCCAGTTCGCGGGCTTCCTGGCCGGCGTACTGGTCTCGCCGCTGCTGAACCGGCGGTTCGGCAAGCGCGGCGGTATTCTGATTGCCACAGGCCTGCTGTTCAGCGCCGAGATTGCCTACGCCTTCCTCCCGCCCTGGGGCTGGATGTACGTAATTGCCGTAGCCGCAGGGTTCGGCTTCGGGATGATCGAAGCCGTCATCGGCACGATTATTATAGCCGCAGTCACCGAAGGAACGGCAGTTGCCATGAGCCGGCTGGAAGTGCTGTTCGGTGTCGGGGCGCTGCTCATGCCTCTGGCGGCCAGTCCGCTGATTGCCGCCGGGCAGTGGAGGCTGGCCTTCCTGATCGTTGCCGCCTTCTCCCTCCTCTCGCTGCTCTTCTGGGCGAAGAGCAGATTCGGCCCGCTGGACAGCGCGCTGAATGAGCGGCCTGCCCGCCCTGACCGCGCTGCGGCAGCGGGAACTACGAGACGGTTGTCCTTGCCCTACAAGGGCAAGCAATGGGTGGTGCTTGGCTTGTTCATTCTGTTCTTCTTTCTCTATGTAGGCACTGAGATGAGCCTGGTGAATTTCATGCCGGCGATCTTCATCGCGAAGCTGGGCATGAGCGAGGCCGCGGCTGCGCTCACGGTGACCTTCTTCTGGCTTGCCATGTCGGCAGGCAGACTGTTCGCCGGTGTCATCGCCGAGAAGATCTCCTACCGCATCTATGTGCTCGTCAGCTGCTTTGCCGCTTTGCTGCTGCTTATTATTTTCCCGTTCGCCGGTCACCGGCTTGCCGCCTTTGCCATCATCCTGCTGCTTGGCCTGTTCATGTCCGGCATCTTCTCCATCGCGCTGGTCTTCTCCAGCAAGCTGCTGCCCGGCGCGGAAGAATCCACGCCCAGCATTATGATCGCCTCCGGCGGAATCGGCGGCGCGGTGCTGCCGCTGCTGACCGGCTGGTCCATGGATCATCTGCAGATCGCCCAGACCTCGGGACTTTTGGCCGCTTTTGCCGCGCTGTTATTCGTGCTGAGCGTGACCGCCTGGAGAATCGGGTAATTGTATACAACAAGGTCCATATTCTGTGAATAAGGATGGAACCCACACATGGCTGAACTGCATTCCGAGCCCACTCTGCATACCGCCTTGCTGCAATTCATTTTCCCCTTCTCCATCAAGGCCGAGGTCGATGAAGAGCTGATTGAGAGTTTACAGCAGGATGGATTTACGCGTTTTTTTCTTGAGAACAAGGAACTGGAGCATGCCTATTACGGAGAGAACCACTGTGTATCCCATGAGAAAATGGAGCGCAGCTATCTTCCTTTTGCCGCCCATGTCTTGTTTCCGCATGAGAAGGACAGGGATTCCTTCCGCCGCTTTTCCCGGGTGAGTGATCTGCTGTGCGGGCTGCAAATGCCCTTTCAGACGGTTCCCTTCCGCGTGCTGTCGACCGATGTGTTCCTCTGCCCGTTCGAGCTGGGCTTCCTGACGGTAAGAGTGGCTATTGAGGAGGAGAATCTCCCCTTCAGCATGGTACTCGAATTCGCCGACCGGTTCCGCAACCTGGAGGATGTAAGCGTTCAGGATGAGCATACCTTCATCCATTGTCATAAGAAGTCTTTTGCCCGGGTGGAGGACTTCGTGTTCAGGCATCTGGCAGCCGGGCTGGAGCCGTATCTCGATCCTGCGGAGACGAATGGCAATTATTTCGAGACCCTGCCCTTCTTCGTCGATGAACGAATGCTGGTGCAGGCCTTCTACGGCGTTAATCTCCCTGAGGACGAGGAAGAGATCAGTGTCGAAATGCTCTACCGTGCCTCTCAGGTGGATGGTCTGACCATCGACGGCAGCCCCTACATGAGTGCAAGTGATCCGGATTATATCAAGCAGTACACCCGTGAGCATTGCTATAGCCGCTGGGGGCCGGACACCTACTATATGACCAATGAGCAGACCTTCTGCTGCGTGAGCCGGGCGAAGCCGGAGATTGCCGCAGGCCTGATCAGCCAGATGTACGGCGAATATTATTACGGAATGCTGCTGAGTATTTTTCATAAAATCGTGCTGCTGAAGCTCGCCAACCTCCACTCCCGGCTGCGCATCAACCACGATAACGACGAGATCGAGAATCTGATCTTCCTGATCAACAAATTCTCGGCCAAATTCTACTTCCTGGAGCTGATTTCACAGTCGCAGGGGCGGGAGATTTTTTTTCAGCTGCGTAAGGTGTATGGTAATGATGCCCTGTTCGATGAGGTGAAAATGACCCTGAATGACCTGTTCCAGTATCAGGACAAATTCCAGGCCAAGCGGCGGGATACGCTCCTGATGGTGCTCACCGTATTTACGGTCATCAGCGGGATATACGGGATGAATCAGGTCATCGAGGATCTGAAGGGCCAGATCGACTGGAGCAAAATGCTGGAGTACTCCGCGTTCGAGTATCTGGCTCTGTTCCTAACCTTCTCGGGGATCACCGTCAGTGTCGGCTTAACGCTGAGAGAGATCTGGAACGGCATCCGCAGCCGCCGCAAGAAGCGGCATTATACGAGGGATTAAGACACAGAGGGTGGACAATGTCGAAGCTGCCGTCTATAATACACCGTAAGAACATAGCAATACCCGTGAACTTTATAGAACCAGGGGTGCTGGAATTGGCCGGCTGAGATTGTATCCCACAAGATACTGACCCTTATACCTGATCTGGATAATGCCAGCGTAGGAATCTTCATTCGGCACAGTGCCTTAAGCGGTACTGAAGCTGAATTCCCCTCACGCAAGTAACTGGCGTCCCGATCTTCGGGACGCTTTTTTGATTCTAAGGATGTACAGGAATAGGGTTTCTGTAAACTCTGAAGACCAGGGGTTGCTGGAAGGAGAGAAAAAGAGAAATGGGAGTCAAAAAAACAGTAATGCTGCTGCTCAGTTCCATGCTGCTGCTCACCGTAGCGGGATGTGGCGGCGGGAACAACAGCGGCAATGCGGGGGCCAGCGCACCTGCTGCCGGGAACAGCACGGCCGCACCTGATGCAACCGCAGCCGCACCCACAGATGCACCTAAGGCGCTGACTCCGGTCAAGATTGCCCTGGACTGGACGCCGAACACGAACCATACCGGCCTGTATGCAGCCAAGGAGCTGGGCTATTACGCTGAGGAAGGTCTTGACGTACAGATTGTACAGCCAGGCGCTGCCGGGTCGGATACAATGGTCACTTCCGGCGAAGCCCAGTTCGGCATCAGCGCCCAGGAGGCGCTGACGCTGGCCCGCCTGCAGGATGTTCCGCTGGTGTCGATTGCTGCAATCATTCAGCATAATACCTCGGGCTTTGCGGCTCCGAAGGACCGCAATATTAAGACGCCGAAGGATTTTGAAGGCAAAACCTACGGAGGCTGGGGCTCCCCTGCGGAGCAGGCTGCCATGAAAGCCATTATGGACCCCGAAGGCGGGGATGTCTCCAAGGTGAAGCTGGTGAATATCGGCGAAGCGGACTTTTTCACAGCCGTGAAGCGGGATATTGACTTCGCCTGGATCTTCTATGCCTGGACCGGGGTGGAAGCCGAGCTGCGCGGGGAGCCGCTGGATATGCTCTATCTTAAGGATTATGCGCCGCAGCTGGATTACTACACACCGGTGCTGACCACCAGCGAGAAGGAGATCGCCGAGCACCCTGAAGTGGTGAAGGCCTTCCTTAAGGCTACGTCCAAGGGGTATCAGTACGCTATCGATAACCCGGAAGAAGCCGCGACGGTACTGTCGGATGCTGTACCTGATCTGGACCCCAAGCTGGTGCTGGCCAGTCAGAAATGGCTTAGCCCGAAATACAAGGACGACGCCCCGCGCTGGGGTGAGCAGAAGCTTGAGATCTGGAAGAATTACGCCGACTGGATGTACGGCCTGAAGCTGCTGGATAAGCCGCTGGATGCGGAGAGTACGTTTACGAATGAATTTTTGCCGGAATCATAATGAACCCGCATGGCGGGAATCTTATACTTAACTTGAAAGGAATGATTGATCATGGCTAACACACTGCTCAGCATTCAGGTAATTCCCAAGACACCGAACAACGAGGATTCCATCCCTTACGTGGACAAGGCTATAGAGGTCATTCAAAAGTCAGGCGTGAAGCATCAGGTGAATCCGCTGGAGACCACGATGGAAGGCGAGCTGTCCGAGCTGCTGGATATTGTGCGTGATATGCATGAGGCGCTGATCGCTTCCGGCAGTCCTAGTGTCATCTCACAAATCAAGATCGCCCATAATCCGGGCGGCATCAGCATGGAGAAGCTGACGGAGAAATACCGGCCGTGAGAAGCACCTGGAAGCTAGTGTGGCCGCCCTTTGTGGCGGTCCTCTTTTTTGTCGGGATATGGCAGCTATCGGTCATGCTGTTCGACATCCCCGCTTACCAGCTGCCCAGCCCCGCGGATATCGCTCGTGAGACGAAGAATAACGCCTCCGGGATCTGGGAGCACACCGCCGCCACGCTGCGGCTGACCCTGATCGGCTTCCCGGTCGGCACAGGCATCGGCCTACTCACCGCCTTGCTGCTGCATCTGCTGCCCTGGGTCAAGCGAGCGCTCTATCCGCTGCTGATTCTCAGCCAGAATGTGCCCTCCATTGCGCTTGCCCCGCTGCTGATTATCTGGTTCGGCTTCGGCCTGCTGCCCAAAATCATCCTGATCACCCTCGTCTGCTTCTTCCCTGTGGCTGTTGCGACCATGGGCGGGCTGACGCAAAGCGACCGGGTAATGCTGAATTATATGAAGATGGCAGGTGCAGGCAAGTGGCAGATCTTCACCAAGCTGGAGCTTCCCGGCTCGCTGCCCTCCCTGTTCTCCGGGCTCAAAATCTCCGCCACTTATGCGGTGATGGGCGCAGTGGTGGCCGAGTGGATCGGCGCCGACAAAGGGATCGGCTACTATATGCTGCTGCAGAAGTCCTCTTACCGTGCGGACCGGATGTTCGTGGCCATCGCTATTATCGTGCTGCTGAGTCTCGTATTATTCGCGCTCATTGCCCTCCTGGAGAGATGGCTGGTGCGCTGGAAGCCGCGCAAGGAAGCTTAATGCCACGGGAGGATATCCCAACACGGAAGTACTTATAGTCAACTGAAGGAGGTTACGCGAAGTGTCTGAGCTTACGAGGATTGAACTGGAGAAGGCGGACGGAGACGGGCGCCTGGGTATACGGAGTGTGCCGCCTGCGCTCGAAGTCAGCGGCATCAGCAAGTCGTTCAAGCACCGCCGCCGGGAGACACAGGTGCTGAATCAGGTGTCCCTGACCGTGGAGCCGCAGGAATTCGTCTCCATTGTCGGCCCGTCCGGCTGCGGCAAAAGCACGCTGTTCCATATTATCGGCGGCCTTACGCTGCCGGATACCGGAACCGTCCGCATGAACGGCATCCCGGTGACCGGGCAGCGCGGCAAGATCAGCTATATGCCGCAGCAGCCCGCGCTGTTCCCGTGGCGCAGCACACTGGATAACGTCCTGCTTGGCGGCGAGCTGCAAGGCGCCCCGCAGCGGGAGGCGCGCGAGGCTGCGCGCCACTGGCTGGCGAAGATCGGCCTCGGCGGCTTCGAGCGGGCCTACCCGCACATGCTGTCCGGCGGCATGCAGCAGCGGGCCGCCTTCCTGCGGGCCATGCTCGCGCCGCAGGAGCTGATGCTGCTCGACGAGCCGTTCAGCGCGCTCGATGCGCTGACCCGCGAGCAGATGCAGCGCTGGCTGCTGGAGCTGTGGGAGGAGAACCGCCGTTCCGTGCTGTTCATCACCCATAACATTGAAGAGGCGCTGCTGCTCTCCACCCGCATCTATGTTTTCTCGGGGCGTCCCGGCTCCGTCCTCCACACCGTGGAGGTCCCCTTCCCGCGTCCGCGCCGCGAAGAGATCGCCGATTCGCCGGAGTTCCTCCGGATGCGGCGCCAGCTCTCAGAGTGGATGCGCGAGGAGCAGGCGAAGAGCCAGAGCTAAGTAACCACTCCGGCGGTATAACCTCCCCGTGTAGGGAGGTTATTTGCTATGTGCCCGCCAGCCTAATGTGGTCGGTTTTTCGATTATATTTGGACCACGAGCTGCCTCCAGTCCCATTGTGATCGTTTTTTCGATTATATTTGGACCACGAGCTGCCCCCCAGTCCCATTATGGTCGGTTTTTCGCTTACATTTGGCCTACGCGCTACCCACGGTCCCATTGTGATCAGTTTTTCGCTTACATTTGGCCTTCGCGCTACCCACGGTCCCATTGTGATCGGTTTTTCGCTTACATTCCGCACACGCACCCCGCGCCAGCCTGATGTGTTCGGTTTTTCGCTTACATTCCGCACACGCCCTCCCCCTACATCCAGCCCTTGTCCTCCGCCAGCCGCACGGCTTCGATCCGGGTCTTGACCGCAAGCTTGCTGAGGATCTCCGAGATGTAGTTGCGGACCGTGCCATAGGAGAGGTGGAGCGCCGCGGCGATCTCTCCGGCGCTGCGGCCTGCGGCAGCCAGCTTCAGAATCTCCCGCTCCCGGTCCGAGAGCGGGTTCTCTTCGCGCAGGCTGCCGAAGACCAGCTCGGGCGAGACCTCGCGGCCCCCGCCCATCACGCGGCGGATGGCATCCGCCAGCTTATCCACCGGCTCATCCTTCAGCAGATAGCCCTGAATTCCGGCCTTCACCCCGCGCTCGAAATAACCGGGACGGGCGAAGGTGGTCAGGATAATGATTTTGGTGCGGCAGCCCCGCGACTTCAGCAGCTCGGCCACCTCCAGACCGCTCATCAGCGGCATCTCAATATCCATCAGACACACATCCGGCTGGACACGCTCGATCAGAGCCAGCGCCTCCGCCCCGTCTCCCGCTTCGCCCGCTACCTCAATATCATCCTCCAGATCGAGCAGCGATGCCATCGCGCCGCGCAGCAGCCGCTGATCTTCGGCAATTATGATGCTGATCATGCCGTTTCCCCATCCTTTCCATCCTTAACTACTCTTGGTGTGACCACCGTCAGCCGGGTTCCCCCTCCGGGTCTCTGGGCAAGCGTCAGTGAACCGTCAATCAGGGCCAGCCGCTCGCCCATTCCCTTCATGCCATTGCCGTCCCGGCGATCCGTGCTCTCCGAGCCGCAGGCATCTACCCCTATGCCGTTATCCTCCAGCGTAATCTGTACCTCGCCGGGTGTCATTACGATGCTGATCCGGCACTGGTCCGCACGGCTGTGCTTGACGATATTGGTCACGCCCTCCTTGATGCAGAGGCTGAGAATACTCTGCGTCAAATCGGATACGCCCGGCAACGCTGCATCCCCTTCTACCTCAAGCGCAATCTCGGCGCTGCGCAGCATCTCCGCTGCCTCAACCAGCTCTTCGGCAACTGAGACTGCACGCATCTCTGAGACCAGCTCCCGCACCTGGCGCAACGCGGCCCGCGAGGTCCGCTGGATCTCACGGGCTTCCGCCTGCGCCCGCTCGGGGTTCTTCACCACCATTTTCTCAATAAGCTGGCTCTTCAAGGTAATCAGTGACAGCGTGTGTCCCATCGTGTCATGCAGATCGCGGGCGATGCGCATCCGTTCCTCGCGCTTGATCATCTCTCTAATCACCTCATTGGCCTGATCCAGCTCCTTCTCCAGCATCCTCCGCCGGTTCATGGAGCGGATACCGAAGGGAGTAATCAGCATCATCAGCGCAAAGGGCACCATGAACAGCAATCCCCCCGTGCTGTACATTTGATCCAGGGACAGCAGAGCCAACGCGATCAGCATAGCTGTGAATATGGCCAAGGCCCGTCTGAACCGGCGCAAGTCGGTATACCAGCCGATAAAGTTGCTGGTGAAGAAGCCCATATACATGTTGTAGGGGCTATAGACTACGGTTAGCACGACAATAATCAGCATCTGCAGCCCCAGCCAGGCCGTATACGTTCTCTCTTCCGCCCAGTAGAGCTGGCGGTAAATCACCAGGAACAGCAGGAGCAGCGCCACTCCCCACATCAGCTTATAGCCGCTGTAGCCATCGAGATTCAGCACCGGGAACACCAGATAGAACAGCCAGATATAGGGGAAGAAGCCGAATCTTTTCGGAAATATCCGGAACTGCTTACGTGCCACCATGGATTACACCGCTTCCTGTTTTCGCCTTATATAGACCGATAATAACATAAATACAGCCAGGTAACCGAGCAGCAGCAGTACGGCCTTCCACGACGGGGAATCTCCCGCTACAATCGCCCAGGCTCCATCTCCATAATTGTAGGACGGCAGCCAGTGTCCGATCTTCTGCATCAGCTTAGGCATAATCTCCAGAGGCATCCACATGCCCCCGGCCACCGCCAGCCCCATATAGAGCACATTGCTCACCCCGCTGGCCGTATCCACCCGCTTCATGGACCCGATAATCGTACCCAGCGCCAGAAAAGGCAGAGAGCCCGCAAGCAGCCACAGTCCGCTAAGCAGCCACTGCGCTGCTGTCAGCGATACCCCGTTAATCAGGTACCCGGCTGCGAAAATGCACAGAACCGAGAACAGATGCATGATGCTCTGACCGAACATTTTGCCGAAAAAATATACCGAAGGCGGCAGCGGAGTAATACGGATAAACTTATTCCAGCCCTGCGTCTGCTCCTGCACCAGCCGGACGCCGAGGGTCATAATCGCCGAGCCCATCACGCTGAAGGCCGCCATCGACATCAGATAATGCGCCTGCCACTGCTTCGTATCGTCCGTCCCCGTATTCACCACCCGGGTGAAGATGAAGTAGAACATAATCGGCATGAGCAGCGACCAGAATACATAATAGGGATTGCGGATAATCCGCAGCAGCTCTGCCTTGCACTGGGCCATCATAGGGTTCATCATACTGCCGCCTCCTCTTGATTCAGGGTCAATTGCTCGAACGCTTCATCCAGCTTCCCCTGGTCGATCCGTACATCCTGCACGGCCAGCCCGTTCACGAAAATAGCCCGCAGCGCCTCATCCGTATTCCCTGTCGACACATGCAGCCGTCCATCCTTCTCGTAGCAGCCTTCCACGGCTGGCAGCTCCAGCAATTGATTGCACAGCAGCGCCGGGTCGCCGGACGCCAGGAAGGACAGCGACTTCTTGACCAGTCTCGCCTTAATCTCGTCCGGGCTTCCGTCCGCCGCCAGCACTCCCCGGTTGAACAGTAGAATCCGGTCCGCGATATCCTCCGCCTCCTGCAGATAATGGGTGCTGAACAGAATCGTCTTGCCCTGATCGGCCAGTCCCCGCACCCTCTCCCAGAAAAGCCGCCGCGCTGTCGTATCCAACCCCACCGTCGGCTCGTCAAAAAACAGCAGATCCGGGTTGCCCGCCAGCGCCAGCGCGAAGCTGAGACTGCGCTTTTGCCCGCCGGAGAGCTTCTCCGCATAGCGGTTCAGATCCGCCTCCCCCAGCCCCGTCGCCTGAAGCAGCACCTCCATCTCCATGGGCTGCGGATAATAGCTGCGGATCAGGGCCAGAAGCTCCCGGACCTTGAGCCGGTCCATGACACTGACCTCCTGGAGCATGGCTCCGGTCCGCTGCTTCACCCTGACGTCTGCCGGCTTAAGACCGAACACCTTCACGCTGCCCTCCGAGGGCTCAAGCAAGCCCAGAAGCATTGCCAGTGTGGTGGTTTTGCCGGCTCCATTAGGGCCAAGCACCGCTGTGATCGAGCCGCGGCTAATCGTAAAGCTCACCTGCTTTACCGCTTGCTTCTCCTGGAAGCTGCGGCTGACATTGTTCATTTCAATGACATGTTCCATCGTGTATCCCTCCGTGTCCTTCTGCCCTCTTGGCTATATTGCTATAGTACCGGAGACCGGAGAGAAGCATCAGTATGGACTGTCACCGATTCAAAGTGACAACTGTCACCCGGGCAACAAGTGGAAACGGCTTTGCCGTTCTTTTAAAGGACGGTACCGTTTCAGCGAGAAATAGAAGGATAATTTATCATGTGAAACATATAAATTCTTATATTTAAATAAAGCGCTCCTGTCACGATTCCGTTATCGTAGCAGGAGCGCCTCCGTGTGCATATTACTCAAACCTCAATTGCCCAATCGCCTGTTCCAGCATGCCGTTCAGCGTCTCCCCTCCGGGAGGGGCGCTTACCCAATGGAAAACCGCTGTTCGTATCGCTGCCATAAGCAGCGCGGCCAATAAATCCGGGTACAGGTCGAGCTTCACATCCTTGTGTGTACGCTCCGATATCACCTTAGCGAGCTCCCGCTCAATCTCGATCTCCACCTTCCGTGTCGCGCCGAACAATGCAGGATCATCGCGGAGGAGGACGATGCGTGCATACCACTGCCGGTCTGTAGTCTCAGCGAATCCGTCAAGCACAGCGGCGCGGATGGAGTCCTGAAGCGGTTCACCTGAAGGACGGCTGGCAAGGGTAGCCGCTATCCGCTCGGAACGCTGATAGGCATTGCCGACAATAGCAGCCTCTTTGGACGCAAAATAGTTATTGAACGTCCGCATGGAGACATTCGCAGCTGCGGCAATATCCTCCACCCGAACCTGACTGGCCCCTTTCTCCATGGCAAGTCTGCAGGCTACATCACTTAGCGTCCGCCTGGTCTCTTCCTTCTTGCGTTCTCTCAAGCCCGGTTTCTCAGTCGTCATGTCCGTCTATGTCTCCATTCCTGTATGTAGTCAATTCTATATGTAATCAAAGGCCTGCGGTGCTGAAAATTTCAGCACTACAGACCCTGGTATCATTCTGCGGAATGGTTTACTGCGCCACTGGAAGCTGAATGTTATAATCCAGCACCTCGTCCAGCCAGTCAAACATCACCTGATAGCTGAGCGGCAGATTGTTCAGTTGGCAATGCAGGTCGGCACCATCCTCTTCCGTCCCCTTGAATATCGCGTTCTTCTCATTCGGAGCCTTCTCGTAAGTGTCTATCGCTTGCCGCTGCATCTCAGGATGCTCTGCTTCCGAATACATGGAGAGCAGGGGACATTTGACGTCCTTCGGGTCCACTTCGATGGCTTCCCTGGCTACATGATACCACTCGGCAATACTGTCGAAGCCGTGCGACCAAGCCGATCCGGCGAATAGAACCTGGCCGGTATAGGGCATCTTCTTGCTCTGCTCCGCCGCTTCTTCCGCGGTGCCCCGCAGGAATGAAGGCATCCCGCGTTCAATGAAGGACGCCATAGAGTACACCGGCGAGTTTGGCACTGCCGCAGCGAAGCGGTCGTCACAGCTGGCATGCACCATCGTCTTGGCCCCGCCATAGCTCATGCCGCTGACCACCAGCCGCTCAGGGTCCACATCCGGACGGGCCAGTACGAAATCCGTGGTGGCTCTGTAGACATTATGCAGCTCCTCGCGCGGGAAGTTCCGTGCTGTCGCCTCAGGCTCATAGAATCTGACACATACATCATAAGGAAGGTCTACGATCAGCGCGTTGTATCTCCGGTCAATAGCCGCTTGCCCTCCGAGAAAATAGGTATCTTCCTTGTGCGTCTCCCCGCCGTTATGGAAAATAATCGTTGGCTTAGGCGCATTCCCGTGCTCCGCCTTCAGGAAGCAGCCCGGGAACTTATACCCCTTGTATTCCACCTCGACCCACTCATGGGGGATCTGCTCAGACTTCGCATCAAGTGCCTTGCGGAAGCATTCCACACTTTTGCCGTGGTACCGAACGAAATCCGGTTCACCGGGAAAAGCTCCATAGAAGGCTGCCCGGTAATACGAGTGGGCACGGATAAATGCCTCGCTGGCGCTGATCAGATGCCCTTTCTTCAGGCAGCGCTCTGCTGTTGCCTCGATTTTAACGGCTTCCTTCTCGAATTCAGTCTTCCAGCTGGTCAAAGAGCCGGGATCGATGTTCCTTGCAAGCTTGAATACTTCCCCCTGCGACACACCGCCGCAGTGTACGAACGACAGCAGCCACTGGAATGTGAACTCAATGTCATCCCGCTCAAAGAATACCTTGTGCGTCAATCGTGCAGCCACCTTTGTCTCTTGCCCATCTACCTGTACCATACCATTCTCATCCTTCTCCAATCTATCCTTTCAAGATCATCCACAGCAGACACAGCCGCGAAGCGGAAGAGGGAATCAGGCTACGGCGCGATTCCGGGCCCGGGTGTTGGCGTCCAGCGAAATTCGGTCTCTAACCAGATTTTAGCACTTTCCATATTTTTGCGCAACACGCAATATTTCTTTTAATGCAATTTTGCAATACGTGCAAAATAATCAAATGGGGGAATAGTATTCCGCTCGCTTCGGCTCCCTTACCTTCACTCGAACCCACTGCATTCGGTTTTCCGCATACATTCGCCCCGCTCACCCCCGCAGTTGCACATTGTATGTTGTTTTCCACATACATTCGCCCTGCTCACCCTTGCAGTTGCACATTGTATGTTGTTTTCGGCATACATTTACCCCGCTAACCCTTGCAGTTGCACATTGTATGTTGTTTTCCACATACATTCGCCCTGCTCATCCTTGCAGTTGCGCATTGTATGTTGTTTTCCATATACATTCGCCCCGATATCCCCGCATCAGCACATCATGGCGACGTTCTGCCTATCTCTGGCCATTTTTGATGGTTTTCACTCTCACCAACCGCTTGTATGGAGCAACATTGTTGCAGTTTTTGCAGGATTTCTCCAGACATGTTACTGGCTGCGGTGCAATGTTGCATCATTTGCAGGAATTTTGGTATTTTGAGCAGGTTAGCTCTGACATTGTTGCATTTGGTGCAGGATTTCTGCATAGGCCGCTTATATTGGACAGCATTGTTGCATTTCTTGCAGGAAATTTCAATATTTGTTACTGGATGTGGCGTATTGAGCCTGCGTACCTTCGCGCCAGACCACTATGTTCGGTTAATACGAAAATAAAAGTCGGGATGCGACTGATGCACCCGACTTATTTTCATTCCTGGGGGCGACAAGGCCTCTGTCTTGTCATGCCTGTTTTTCGCATACATTCGCCCCGCGCCCCTCCAATCCAAAAAAAGCCTCCCCCGCGACCACGGGGAAGGCTCACCAAATCTCTACCTCTGCATGAATCCCTTGCTAAGCAGGAATTCCTTCATGTGCAGCCGGGCAGGCTGAGCCAGCCGGCCGGCCATCATCTCCGACCAGGAGGCTGCGCTCTGGCCGCCGGTACGCTCGCGCATATAGTCGCTGGAGATGGTGTCGTATACGCGGGCCTGTTCCACTGCGGCTTCGGCATTGTAGCCGTTATGATGCAGCACCGCTGCCTGCGGCAGGCGCGGGCGGATGCCGTTCACGGCGGCCGGATACCCGAGGCACATGCCGAAGACCGGATAGACCAGCTCTGGCAGGCCGAGCAGCTCAGATACAGCGGCGATCTGATTGCGGATGCCGCCGATGTAGACAATGCCAAGGCCAAACGATTCTGCGGCAACGGCAGCATTCTGCGCGGCCAGCGCCACATCGACAGTCGCTACAATCAGATTCTCGGCCGTGTCCTCATAGGACGGCTTCTCCTCCAAATGCGGAGCAGACGCTTCCCGCAGCCGGTACAGATCCGCACACCAGACCAGAAAGACCGGGCACTGCTCGATGTACACCTGATTGCCGGATAAGGCAGATAACTGGGCTTTCAGTGCTGGCTCCGTTACAGCAATAACTGTGTACGCCTGGACATTGCTGGAGGTCGAAGCCATCTGCCCCGCTCCAATCACTGCTGCCAGCAGTTCGTCACTAACCGGCTTGTCCTGGTACTGGCGGACAGAGGTATGACGGTTCAACAGCTCAAGGGTTTCATTCGTGGGTTTCATTATCATCCCGCCTCTCTTCACTCCTATATAAGCCTATTATGATCCCATTTCGCGGCTCAGACAACAAGTGGGGCTTCCTTCCAGCCTCTTCCTCCCTCTTTCGACTCTTTCGACTCTTTCGACTCTTTAGCCTCTTCCGCCTCTAAGGCCTTTACCACCCGCTCCCCCGCTTCACCTCCTGGACTATCTCCCGGATTCCCTCATCAATCTGCGTAAGCCCCGCCCGGGAAATACTGATGCGCAGGAATTTGTCGCGACTCTGGTAACCCGGCAGATAGAAGCCGTTCCCCGGCACCACGTGGATCTTCCGCCCGGCCAGGCGCTTGACCAGACGCTCCAGGTTGACGGTGAGCGGCAGCTTGAACTGGATATAGATGCCGGAGCTGTCCGCAGAGGCTTCGATGATGCCTTCCGTATTATGCCGCCCAAGTGCTTCGTATACCGCGCGGATTTTTTTGGCGTACATAGCTTTGATCTTGTGCCTGTGATGCCCGTACATCCCGTTCTTGATGTATACCTCAAGCGCAGCCTGCGACAGCAGCGAGGTATCGGTGTAGCCTTTATAGGAGCGGAAGGTCTCCAGCAGTGGCTGCGGCACCACTACCGCACCGAGCCGGAGGCCCGGGAAGATGATTTTGGAGAAGCTTTTGAGATAAATGACATGGGAGGTCTGGTCATACGCATAGATCGGGTCATAACGCCGTCCGATCCCCAGATCCGCCATATAATCATCCTCGGCGATATAGACATCGTACCTTGCTGCCAGTCCGGCAATGGCCTTGCGTTCCTCGGTGCTGTACGTTGTCCCAAGCGGATTGTGATATCTGGGCATCGTATAAAAAAACTTGAATCTCCCGCTGGCGAACCGCTCCTCCAGCTCCTGCAGGTTGATGCCGGCCGCCGAACGCCCGATTCCGCTCACCGGCAGCCCCTCAGCCTCCAAATACCGCAGATAGATATCATATCCCGGCTGTTCTACCAGAATCTCCGTCCTGCCGCCGGGAAAAGGCATTCTGGCCAGAATCTCCAGCGCCTGCTGTATCCCGGAGGTAATCAGGATCGACTCCGCCTTGGCGAACACCTGATACTCCGCCAGATGCGACACCAGGGTGCGGCGCAGTGTCTCCAGCCCCAGCGCATCGCCATAGGTGAACAGATGGTATTTGTACTGGTCAATCGCTTTATTGAGGCAATGCTGGAAGTCCAGGTACGGAAACACGTTCAGATCGGGCGAAGCCGAAGCAAAATCAACCGCCCCTTCACCCCCCGCCGCTGCCGAATCGTCACTCTTGTCCACCATGTAATAGCCGCTCTGCGGAATAGAGTAGATCGTATGCGTCCGCTCCAGCTCCCCGTAAGCCTTCAGAATGGTACTGACGCTGCAGCCATAGATTTCTGAAGCACTGCGCACAGACGGTAGCTTATCCCCGGGGCGGTACTGCCCTTCCTTCATCTGCCGCTCCAGCTCTGTGATCACCTGATGATACTTGTTCATCGCCCGCCTCCGTTCGCCGTCATTACCATGCTATGCCTTGTATTTTATCCTATTATTCTTCCCTTATTATATAGGGATCGCTGCAAACTGTACCGGTACAGTTAAGGAAACCTTGTATTGTTGGTGTACGCCTTTTCCTTTAATTTTAAAGTAATAGATCGAATGTTTACAGCATCCAATCTTCACTAACCTACAAGGAGATGTACCCATGCACAAACAAGGACTCAAGCTGGCCTACAGCTTCGCCGTACTCAATGCGGTCATTATCGGCTTCTCCTTCCTGTTCACCAAAGTGGCGCTCGTTCATGCCGGGCCGCTCGACACGCTGACCTTCCGGTTCGCCGCCTCTTTTGCCGTCATGTCGGTTCCGGTCGCCCTCGGCTGGGTCAAGGTTTCCTACCGGGGCAAGCCGATTGGCCGGGCCCTGCTGCTCGCCGCGATGTACCCGCTCGGCTTCTTCACCCTGCAGGTCTTCGGACTTCAGCGCGCCACCTCAGCCGAGGGAGGCATCCTCTATTCGTTCACTCCGGTCGTGACGATGATCATCGCTGCGATTTTCCTGAAGGAGAAGACCACCCTGCTGCAAAAGCTGTGCATCTTCCTCTCGGTGTTCGGCGTGGTATTCATCTTCGTCATGAAGGGAAGCGGCATTCAGCTGTCTAATATGACCGGGATTGTGCTGCTGTTTATGACTTGTCTCGCTTTTGCCGGGTACAGTGTGCTGGCCCGCTCCCTCTCCAGCCACTTCAGCCCCGCTGAGCTCAGCTATCTGATGATGGGGGTCGGCTTCGCCACCTTCCTGATCATCTCGCTCACTGGTCATACAGTCAGCGGGACGCTCGGGGAGTTCCTGAATCCGCTGGGAAGCGCAACGTTTGTCCTGTCCGCCGTATATCTTGGGGTGGTCGCCTCGCTGGTCACAACCCTGACTTCAACCTATATTTTATCCAAAATCGAGGCCTCACTCATGAGCGTGTTCACAAATCTGTCCACCATCGTATCCATTGCAGCCGGAGCGGTCTTCCTGGGTGAGCAGATCACGGTCTATCACTGGATCGGATCCTTCCTGATCATCGCCGGGGTCATTGGCACGAACCTGCTTGGCCGGAAAAAGACCGCTGCGGCTTCCGCAGCAGCCAGCGAATAGAGTAGCTTAGACTTCATTCGCCTATCCATTCAGCTTCTTCGATAACAAGTGGAAACGGCTTTGCCGTCCTTTTAAAGGATGGTACCGTTTCAGCGAGAAATAGAAGGATAATTTATAGAGTAAAACATATAAATTCTTATATTTAAATAAAGAATCGCCGGCAGATGCTCGCCGGCGATTCTTTGAGTTGCGGCCTTCTGTCCGTCCGGATGACTCCGGCTGCGGCAGGCCGCATAATTCTTATAGCTTGACGCGCTGTAGCCGCAGCGCATTCAGTACCACCGATACCGAGCTAAAGGCCATCGCAGCTCCGGCCAGCCAAGGGGCCAGAAAGCCGAGCGCTGCAATCGGGATTCCGACCGTATTGTAGGCCAGCGCCCAGAACAGATTCTGCCTGATATTGCGCATAGTCTTGCGGCTCATCAGGATCGCATCCGGGATACTCATCAGATCACCGCGCATCAGCGTAATATCCGCCGCCTCCATCGCCACATCCGTGCCGGTGCCGATCGCCATGCCTGTATCCGCGGTCGCCAGCGCCGGAGCATCGTTGATGCCGTCGCCGACCATAGCCACCTTGACCCCGCCGCTCTGGAGCCTGCGGATCTCTTCCGCCTTGCCCTCAGGCAGCACCTCCGCCAGAACCGTGCGGATGCCCGCCTGATCCGCAATCGCCTGGGCCGTAATCTTGTTGTCTCCAGTAATCATGACAACGTCGATGCCCATGGCATGCAGCCGGGATACCGCCTCACGTGAGGTCTCCTTGATGGTGTCAGCCACGGCAATCACTCCCGCTACCGCATCATCGACGGCTACCAGCATCGCTGTTTTGCCTTCCTGCTCCAGCTTGGTCATGATCCCTGTCCACGGCTCGATATCCAGCCCGTTCTCCACCATCATCCGCCGTGTGCCTACGCTTACCTTCTGGCCGTCCACTACCGCCGACACCCCGCGCCCCGGTACCGCCTCGAACTGGCCCGCAGGCGGCAGATCGATTCCTCTGCCCTGTGCTCCAGCCACAATGGCCTCCGCCAGCGGATGCTCCGAGAGCTTCTCCGCAGCCGCTGTTATGGCCAGCAGCCGGTTCTCGCCAAGCACCCGGCCTTGTGCAGCTATTGCTGTAGTCGCTACAATATCGGTCAGCACCGGCTTGCCGTTGGTCACGGTCCCGGTCTTATCCACAACCACTACCTTCACGCCCTGCGCAGCTTCCAGATGCTCCCCGCCCTTGAACAGAATGCCGAACTCAGCAGCCCGCCCGGACCCGGCCATAATCGAGGTTGGCGTCGCCAGTCCCAGTGCGCACGGACAGGCAATGACAAGCACCGCAATGGCTTTCTCCAGTGCCTCCGGGAACTGACCGGGCGCTCCCCAGATATACCAGACACCAAACGTTACGGCAGCAATACCGACCACAATCGGCACGAAGATCCCAGAGATGACATCGGCAACCCGCTGAATGGGCGCCTTCGAGCCCTGCGCTTCCTCCACGACTCTGATGATCTGTGCCAGCGCTGTATCGCGGCCGACCTTGCGGGCTTTGACCCGCAGCATTCCATTCTTGTTCAGCGTGGCTCCGATAACGGAATCCCCCGGCTTTTTCTCTACCGGCATACTCTCGCCCGTGAGCATAGATTCATCGACGGAGGATAGCCCCTCTACGACTTCACCGTCTACAGGCACCTTCGTGCCGGGCTTCACCAGCACAATATCGCCGATCACTACATCCTCGACGGGAATACTCAGCTCTGCACCGTCCCGCAGCACCAGCGCAGTCTTGGCCTGCAGCCCCATCAGGCTGCGGATCGCATCTGATGAACGCCCTTTGGCCAGCGCCTCAAACCATTTGCCCACCAGAATCAGCGTGATCAGCACCGCGCTGGTCTCGAAATACAGCTCCACGGTATGGTTCATCCCGCTCATTTTCAGGGAATCAATCGTCAGGTATAGGCTGTAAAAATAAGCCGCAGAGGTGCCCAGCACCACCAGCACATCCATGTTGGCACTGCCGTTCTTCAGCGCCTTATAGGCGCTGACATAGAACTGCCAGCCGATCACAAACTGAACCGGGGTAGCCAGCACAAGCTGGAACCAGGGATTCATGAACAGCTCGGGCGTCCAGATCCACGTAGTGAACGAGAAGTGGCCTGCCATGGCCCAGAGCAGCGGGAGAGATAACAGCGCGGAGATCATCCACTTATTCCGCTTGCGTGTAATCTCTTCGCTGCGCTGCTCCGCGATATCCTTCCGGTCCTGCTTAAGCGCCGCCTTATAGCCGATGCTGCTCACCTTATCCATTATCTCGGCGGTACTGATATTACCCGGCGAGTACTCCACATGCGCGGTCTCCAACGCCAGGTTCACATTGACCGCAGCAATCCCCGGCATCCGTCCCAGCACCTTCTCAATCCGTGACGAGCAAGCCGCACAGGTCATTCCTGTGATATCGAAATCCGCCGATTCCTTCAGCGTATCGTAGCCAAGGGAACGAATCTTCTCTTCAATCTGCGGCACATCCAGAGCCGCCGGGTCGAAGCCCACCGTAGCCTGCTCCAGCGCCAGATTGACATTCGCCCGGGTCACCCCCTCCATGCGGGACAAACCCTTCTCGATCCGCGCCGCACAGGCGGAGCAGGTCATGCCGGTAATCTGCAGCGTTGCCTGCTGCTGCGGGGCGGACTCTGCACTCTTTTCCATCCTCATGCACCTCCATATACCCCCAAGGGGTATATTTATTTTGAAAAGAAAAGGCATTGGCGCCCGGCCCTGTACCCCAGGGTTCCCTGCTCCAAGCCCTTATATTACAACCCTTAGCTTACACTACGTCGTAGCCCTGATCTTCAATAGCAGCCTTGATCTTATCCAGGCTTACCGTATTCTCATCGAATTCAACCGCCACCGTCTTCGCCGGCAGATCTACCTTCGCCGCAGCGCCTACGCCGCTAACAGCCTTCTCTACAGCACTTACACAATGACCGCAGGACATTCCTTCAACATTCAGTGTTACATTCGACATTTGAATAACCTCCTAATGTTATTTAGCGTTTGCTTAATTGTAAGCGAATGCTTGGTCTTTCGGCTCCTCATATGCCTGAAGAGTTTGATCTTGAGAAAATAACAATAGATGATAGTAACGGAGGGGAATTTTGAAACTGCAGGAGCGCCAGCGACCGCCTTTGTCCACGGATTTCTACCGCTACGGCGGTATCAATCATGAAATCTGTGGACAACAGCGGCCGAAAGTTCAAAATTCACCGCAGTTACGACCCGCATCATTGAATTTAGACCTTCAAACTCAACAGGCCCAACCTCTATTTCATCAGCTTGTTCACCGTAACCAGCAGCTCATCAATCACCTCATGCTCACCGGCTTCGATCCGTTCGATAATGCAGCTCTTCATATGGCCTTCAAGCAGCAGCTTGCCGACACTGTTCAGGGCCGCCTGCACCGCCGCCAGCTGATTCAGCACATCATCGCAGTAAGTATCCCGTTCAATCATACCTTTCACACCGCGGATCTGCCCTTCAATCCGGTTCAGCCGGGTCGTCAGCCCATTCTTGAATTCCGGGGAATGATGACTCTTGCGGTCGCCGGAAGCAGAAGAATGGCAGGCTTCGGCGCAATCTTGTCCGGCAGGGTCCTTCTCATTTGTAGACACAGGAATCAGCCTCCTTATGTACCAATATAATATACCCCCCATGGGTATGTCAAGACCTTAGCGGACAAGCGCCCTCCGCCCCTCCTTCAGATACTTTTCCCTATTGCAGCTGGAATAAAGGACCGGCCGATAAGGAATACCAAGTACACGCATGCAAGTTCCCAAGCAGATCCCAACCCGTCTGTCCTCCTGAAAAAAACAATTGCCACCCTATTCAAATTTGAATATAATAAAATTCCATTGAATTTTAAACATAAAGGAGCTTAACATGCACACCAAAGAAAGTAATCTCAAGCTCGTCATTGTCGGACTGCTGCTCGGCATTCTGATGTCGGCCATGGATAATACCATTGTTGCCGCAGCGATGGGCACGATTGTCTCTGATCTCGGAGGACTCGATAAAATCGTCTGGGTCACCTCCGCCTATATGGTCATGGTTATGGCTGGCACCCCGATCTTCGGCAAACTGTCCGATATGTACGGACGCAAGCGGTTCTACATCTTCGGCCTCATCGTCTTCCTGATCGGCTCCGCACTGTGCGGAACGGCTACCAGCATCACCCAGCTTAGTATATACCGTGCGATTCAAGGAATTGGCGGCGGTGCACTCATGCCGATTGCCTTCACGATTGTCTTCGACATCTTCCCGCCTGAGAAAAGAGGCAAGCTCACCGGACTCTTCGGTGCTGTCTTCGGGATCTCCAGTGTGATTGGGCCTCTGCTTGGTGCTTATATCACCGAATATGTGAGCTGGCACTGGATTTTCTATATTAACCTGCCCATCGGAATTGTCTCGTTCTTCCTTATTATGACCTCCTACAAGGAATCCATATCACATTCCAAGCAGCGGATTGACTGGGGCGGCGCTTTCACTCTGGTGGCAGGGATTATCTGCCTGATGTTCGCCCTGGAGCTTGGCGGTAACCAGTATGCCTGGGATTCTGCGGCTATTCTCGGACTGTTCGCTGCGTTCGCCGTGCTTCTGATCGCCTTCATTGTCATTGAAAAATTCGCGGCAGAGCCGGTCATCTCCTTCGCCATGTTCCGGGGGCGCCTGTTCGCAACCAGCAGTATCCTGGGGCTGTTCTATGGTTCGGCATTCATCGTAGCAACGGTATATATCCCGATCTACGTCCAGGGGGTATACGGCGGCTCGGCCACCAACTCCGGCCTGATTCTGATGCCGATGATGATCGGTACCGTAATCGGCAGCCAGTCCGGCGGCCTGCTTACCACCAAAACGAGCTTCCGCAACATCATGCTGCTGTCAGCAGTCTGCTTCGTAGGCGGGATCTACTCCCTCAGCACATTGACCCCGGAGACCTCCCGAATGGCGCTTAATGCCTTCATGGCCCTGACCGGCTTCGGAGTCGGCTTCTCCTTCTCCGTGCTCAGCCTGTCTTCGATCCAGCATTTCGACATGCGCCAGCGCGGCTCGGCAACGTCCACCAGTACCTTCATGCGCTCGCTCGGAATGACGCTGGGGATAACGATCTTCGGCATTATCCAGCGTAACCACTTCGCCTCCGAGCTTAGTACAGCCTTCGGAGACAGCGGCCAGGCCGCTTCCTTCGGCGACCCGCGTTCCGCGTTGACGCCCGAGGCCAGAGCGCAGATTCCGCCGCCTGTACTGGAGAAAATCACGAATTCACTGTCTTCGTCGATCTCGCATACCTTCTTGTGGGCTATAGTTCCGGCGGTGCTTACCGTGGTCTTCGTCCTGCTGATGCCGAAGGACCGTCTGCTGCCGCAGGGTAGCCAGCACGGTACAAATCAAGGTCAGCGGTAAGCCCATGCCGATGAAGCTGCTGATTCTGGGACTCCTGCTGGAGCGGGATATGCATCCCTACGAGATCACCCTTGTCATGAAGGAACGCTCCATGGATCAAGTCATCAAGCTGCAGACCGGTTCCTTATATTATGCCGTTGACAAGCTGGCCGCAGGCGGCCATATCGAGGCGGTAGAGATTATCCACAGCCCGGACCGGCCGGATAAGACCATCTACCGCATTACGGATAAAGGCAAAGAATTGATGGAGCAGCTCATTCTCCAGCAGATTAAAAAAAGTGATCCGCCCTATCATCCGCTGTACATGGCCCTGGCCCTCGCGCGTCATATCGACCAGGGCAAGGTGGCGAAGCTGCTGGAGGAACGCATCCGGGAGGCGGAGCATCAGGTGAATTATGCCTACCAAGTATACGAGGAGCATATCTCCATCGTGCCCCGCTCGGTGCTGCATATGATGTACGGCAGATATGAGCATAGCCAGACCGAGCTGAAATGGCTGAAGCGCCTGTATGAGGATGTAGCCGTCCGCAAAATGAATGATATCGGCAGACCGATTATCGCAGACTAAAAGAAGTAGATAGCCGATGTGATTGTTTAGCGAAGACGATATGTGTTTATTAGCAAGTGGAAACGGCTTTGCCGACCTTTTAAAGGGCGGTACCGTTTCAGCGAGAAATAGAAGGATAAGTTATCGTGTGCAACATATAAATTCTTATATTTGGAGCAAACCGCTGGCGAGCGGCTTGGGCATCCGGCTGTACCACAGTTTGTATTCGTGCGGTGTGCCGGCCCCGCCCTGGCGGATACTCTGGAAAGGGAAGTGAAGCCGCTATGAGCGATGATAAAAAGCCGATCAGAGACGAGCGTGACCACCCGGAGCAATACCCTACAGACAAGCCCAGCCTGTTCGATGTAGATGAGAGCGAGCAGCATGTGGACCCGATACCCGTAGAGGACCTGACACTTGAGAAGGAGGAAGAGAAGGATAAAGAGACCACGAAGCACCGCTCCTCCAGCGACAAGAGATACCACACCGGGTTCTAAAGGTGTATGCTTTTCCGGTAGTATCATCGGAGCATTTACAAGCTTAATGGTATGGAGGGATCACATTGCTGAGAGCGTTACCCCTTAACCGGCGCGGCATACCTGCCAGCCGTATCGCCCTGGGCTGCATGGGGCTGGGCGGCGGGTGGGACCGTGAACCGGTCACGGCTGCGAACATAAAGCAGGGACACGAGGCGCTGGATGCGGCGCTGTCTATAGGTATTAATTTTTTTGACCATGCGGATATCTATACCCGGGGCAAGGCGGAGAAGGTGTTCGGGCAGATCTTCAAGGAGCGGCCGGGGCTGCGCGAGGACATTCTCCTCCAGTCAAAATGCGGCATCAAGCTGATGGAGCCAGGCGATATCTCCAATAGCTTCGACCTCTCCAGGGAGCACATTCTGTCCAGCGTCGATGGAACTCTCGCACGGCTGGGCACAGAGTATATTGATATTCTGCTGCTGCACCGCCCCGACCCGTTAATGGACCCTGAAGAGGTGGCGGAAGTACTCCATCAGCTCAAGGCCTCCGGCAAGGTGCGCCACTTCGGCGTCTCCAACATGAGCGCCGCCCAGATCCAGCTGTTACAGACTTATTGCGACGAGCCGTTCATTGTCAACCAGCTGCATATGAGCCTGTCCCGGATCAGCTGGGTCGACGCCGTACTCAGCGTGAACCGCGACCCGTGGAAGGACATTACATTCCCGGAGGGCACCATGGAGTATTGCCGCGCCGGGAACATCCAGCTCCAGGCCTGGGGCCCCCTGGCCCAGGGACTCTTCAGCGGACGGCCGCTTGAAGGCCTGCCGGAGAATGTTGTGAATACAGCAGCCATGGTACAGAGGCTTGCTAACGAGAAGGGCACAACGCCCGAGGCTATCGTGCTGGCTTGGCTGATGACCCATCCCGCAGCCATCCAGCCCATCATTGGCACCGTGAATCCGCTGCGGATCGCTGCCTGTGCAGACGCAGACCAGCTAGAGCTCTCCCGCAAGGAATGGTATGAGCTGTACGTCACCTCCCGCGGGGAGAAGCTTCCTTGAGATTGAATTTTACTGGAAATTACATGATTGAACAGGTTCAGGTTCAGCGATAGTCGAGAGGTACTGTCCTTGTATGGACAGTACCTTCTTTGTGTCGAAATACGCTAACCCTATCGTTTAGCCAACTGGTGCAGCATCCGAATTGTATTCGGTTTTTCGCATACATTCGGCCCACACGCCTCCCGCTGACCGATTGTGTTCGGTTTTTCGCATACATTGAGTCCGATTACTTTCCTCATTCCCGCTCGCCGCCCACTTTTGCCCCATTCAGGGGCACTTGTGCCCCTCATTTCCGCTCGCCGCCCACTTTCGCCCCATTCAGGGGCACTTATGCTCCTCATTTCCGCTCGCCGCCCACTTTTGCCCCATTCAAGGGCACTTTGGACTCCTGTCAAGAAAGTAGACAGCAACTACATCGTTGTTCGCTTAAATGTGGCTGCAAACTGAACCGGAGAAACGTAACCGAGCGCCCCATGGATTCGTTTGCGGTTGTAGAAAAATTCAATGTACTGGAAAATGGCATCATACGCCTGTTGCTTCGTTTTAAATCGATTCCAGTACACCAACTCTTTTTTTAAGAGGCTGTGAAAAGATTCGATACAGGCGTTATCATAACAGTTCCCTTTGCGGCTCATGCTTGCCGTCATCTGGTACGTCTTTAGGCGTTCCCGGTAGTCTTCCGAGGCGTACTGGGAGCCTCGATCCGAATGGTGAATTAAGCCCTTCCCGGGGCGTTTGGCCTTGTAGGCAGCGTCCAGAGCGCCTTGTACGAGGTCAGTGGTCATCCGGTCGCTAAGCCGCCAGCCGACAATCTCCCGGGTACACAGGTCCAGCACACTCGCCAAGTACATTCGTCCTTCCCGGCAGGGAATGTAGGTGATATCCGCCACCCACGTCTGGTTCGGCTTTTCCGTGTGAAATTGCTGGTTTAACAGGTTGGGGGCAATGGGTAACGGATGGTTGGAGTCGGTGGTGCATACGCGAAATCTCTTTGCGACACAAGAGCGCAGACCCAGTTCTTTCATGTACTTGCCTACCGTGCGTTCACTGACCTGGTGCCCTTCACGCTCTAGGAGAACCTTGATTTTGGGGCTGCCATAGCGACCCTTAGAGTCATGAAAATGATAGGCAATCCGCTTCAGCAACAAGGTTTTGCGGCTGGCTTGAGGGCTGGGCTTTGCTGTTCTCCATTTGTAGTACCCGCTCCGGGACACCTGAAAGACATTGCACATCTTCTCCACGCGGAACTCGGAGCGATGATCTTCAATAAACTGAAATCTCAGTTCTTTGGATTGCTGAAGATGTGCACGGCTTTTTTTAGGATTGCCATCTCCTCTGTCAGCTCTGCGAGTTGTTGCTCCCGCTCCTTCAGTTGACGTTCCAGCTCTCTGTATTTGTCTGGAGTCACGATGGGCTCATTCTCAAACTGCCGGTACTGTCCTAGCCATTTATGCAACGTTTTGGCGGGGACATCCAGTTCCAGGGCCAGTTCCGCCACCGTTTTCGTCTGCTCCTGGATGTACTTTACGGTCTGTCTTTTGTATTCTTCATTGTAGCTTCTCCGTGTTCCACTCATGGGGACACCTCCTCGTTAAGCTTATTATCTCTATTCTCTTAACGGGTGTCCACGGTTAACACTAACAGCACTTATGCTCTTCATTTCCGCCTACCGCCCACTTTTGCCCCATTCAGGGGCACTTGTGGACTCCTGTCAAGAAAGTAGACAGCAACTACATCGTTGTTCGCTTAAATGTGGCTGCAAACTGAACCGGAGAAACGTAACCGAGCGCCCCATGGATTCGTTTGCGGTTGTAGAAAAATTCAATGTACTGGAAAATGGCATCATACGCCTGTTGCTTCGTTTTAAATCGATTCCAGTACACCAACTCTTTTTTTAAGAGGCTGTGAAAAGATTCGATACAGGCGTTATCATAACAGTTCCCTTTGCGGCTCATGCTTGCCGTCATCTGGTACGTCTTTAGGCGTTCCCGGTAGTCTTCCGAGGCGTACTGGGAGCCTCGATCCGAATGGTGAATTAAGCCCTTCCCGGGGCGTTTGGCCTTGTAGGCAGCGTCCAGAGCGCCTTGTACGAGGTCAGTGGTCATCCGGTCGCTAAGCCGCCAGCCGACAATCTCCCGGGTACACAGGTCCAGCACACTCGCCAAGTACATTCGTCCTTCCCGGCAGGGAATGTAGGTGATATCCGCCACCCACGTCTGGTTCGGCTTTTCCGTGTGAAATTGCTGGTTTAACAGGTTGGGGGCAATGGGTAACGGATGGTTGGAGTCGGTGGTGCATACGCGAAATCTCTTTGCGACACAAGAGCGCAGACCCAGTTCTTTCATGTACTTGCCTACCGTGCGTTCACTGACCTGGTGCCCTTCACGCTCTAGGAGAACCTTGATTTTGGGGCTGCCATAGCGACCCTTAGAGTCATGAAAATGATAGGCAATCCGCTTCAGCAACAAGGTTTTGCGGCTGGCTTGAGGGCTGGGCTTTGCTGTTCTCCATTTGTAGTACCCGCTCCGGGACACCTGAAAGACATTGCACATCTTCTCCACGCGGAACTCGGAGCGATGATCTTCAATAAACTGAAATCTCAGTTCTTTGGATTGCTGAAGATGTGCACGGCTTTTTTTAGGATTGCCATCTCCTCTGTCAGCTCTGCGAGTTGTTGCTCCCGCTCCTTCAGTTGACGTTCCAGCTCTCTGTATTTGTCTGGAGTCACGATGGGCTCATTCTCAAACTGCCGGTACTGTCCTAGCCATTTATGCAACGTTTTGGCGGGGACATCCAGTTCCAGGGCCAGTTCCGCCACCGTTTTCGTCTGCTCCTGGATGTACTTTACGGTCTGTCTTTTGTATTCTTCATTGTAGCTTCTCCGTGTTCCACTCATGGGGACACCTCCTCGTTAAGCTTATTATCTCTATTCTCTTAACGGGTGTCCACGGTTAACACTAACAGCACTTGTGCCCCTCATTTCCGCTCGCCGCCCACTTTCGCCCCATTCAGGGGCACTTGTGCCCCTCATTTCCGCTCGCCGCCCACTTTTGCCCCATTCAGGGGCACTTATGCCCCTCATTTCCGCCTACCGCCGACTTTTGCCCCATTCAGGGGCACTAATGCCCCTCATTTCCACCCCCCGCCCACTATCAGCGGATAACTCCTATGCACTTTACCTCCCCCTCGTCTCCCCCTCACCTTTCTCCGCTCCTCCCAGCCACGCTCGCCGACCGTTCTTTATAATGAACTTTTGTGAAAAACAGCGATATCGTCAGATAAATCGAGATATCCCATACATTTCGTACTTTATTGCGAACATTCCGCTGAAAATAACATTTTTCTTTTCTGAGCAGCACAGTGTATGATTTGCTTACGATATCGTTCTTTATTAAGAACGAATATAACGAATTATTCATTAGCAACTCGAGAGGGGGCTTAGCTATGTACCCCAGATCTGCCAAGCGGCGCAAACGGAAAACCAGGAAGCTCGGCCTGCGGATTCTGCAATCGGGTATGGCCATATCTGTGCTCCTGATGTACACCTCAGGCCAGATCGGCAGCACCTATGGAGAGTTCAACACCTCCCAGGAACAGATCAGCTCCATCGGGCTGTGTTCGGTTTTCCCGGGTCAGATTGAGCAGTTGTTGTCGGAATTCAGCGGGCATCTAAACACCGTCATAGAGCTGAAAGCTTCCCTTGGCAGCCATAGCATCAGCGGAGTGTATAACACCTCAGTCGCTGCCGGAGAGCTGTCGCTTGCAGAGCTGGATCAGGCTGCGGATGAACTCTCGTCCGAGCTCACTCAAGCTGGCAGCGAGATCGACCTGCTGGAGAAGCAGCTGAGCTTCAACGGGACGGTCTGGCAACAAATTCTGCAGGAAATCGGCCATGCAGCGGCCATTCTGCACAAGCTCGGAGGGTATATGATGAATCTCGACCCTAACTGTCTGGAAATCCGTGATGCACAGTTCTTCGACCAGCTTCAAGAGAGTCTTCATCAAAGCGGGATTCTGTCGGAATCGCTGGCGGAGACGTTAAGCGGAATTGTAGAGTACCTTGGCTCGATTCATGATTTCGGCGGATCTTTGCCTACAGGCAATCCAGACCGCGTCTTGCTCCGGCAGCATGACTCTAGCTTCCCCGCCGAGGAGCCTATCCTCTCATTCGTAACCAGCGCCTACCAAGCAGATTCGCAGGTATCTCCCGCGCTGCTGACCACGTATGAGCAGTTGAATACCGAATTAACGGCGTCCAAGGATACCCTGTCCTCCACAATTCACACCTTGCAGGAACGGCTGGCAGAAATCGCTGAGGCCAAGACGGCCCTGGAGGACAAGGCGAAGGCACAGCAAGAGGAAGAGGAACGCCTGGCGCTTGAAAAAGCCGATAAAGCCAGAGCGGAGGAAGCCCAGCGGCTCGCCATAGAGAAGCAGAAGGCTGCTGACGAAGCGCTGAAGCTGGAGCATGAACAAGCCCAGAACCAGCCGACCGCAACCAGTCCTCCTGACAAAAGCCAGCCGACAGAGGTGCCCGCTCCCGAAGCGCCTGTAGAGGACAATCCAGTCCCCACAGCTTCTTCAGCAGCAGAGGTTATTCCCACTGCCACTCCGGCGTCTGAGATTCTTTTACCGGAGGCAACTCCAGATCCATTACCCGGCAGCGTAATTCCAGGCACTGTAATGGACGGCGCGCAGCCTGCTCCTACAGCTACACCGGCTCCACAATCCGACACCAGCAAAGGCGGCGAATAAGATGCGCATCCGAAAAATAGCCAATACGATAATTTCCACTCTGATTCTAATAGTGTTCCTGGTGCTGATCACAGCCGTTGTGATCTCCAAGGCCTCCGGCGGCGAGCCCTCCTTCTTCGGCTACCAGATCAAGACGGTATTATCCGGCTCCATGGAGCCCGGCATCCAGACCGGTTCCATTGTGGCCATTAAGCCGGGCGGGGATATGACCCGGTTCCAGAAGGGCGATGTGATCACTTTTCTGAATCCCGATAATATTCTGATTACCCACCGCGTGGTCGATGCCGAGCTGAACAGTGCTCTGGGGGAAGCCAGCTACACCACCAAGGGCGACAATAATGATTCAGCCGACACCGCAGCCGTCAGTTCCACGAATGTGGTAGGTGAGTACACCGGCGTGACCGTCCCCTATGCGGGCTATGCCATGAGCTTCGCAGTCTCCAAAGCCGGAAGCGTAGTGCTGATGATTATTCCCGGACTGCTCCTGCTTCTCTACGCGCTGTATTCTTCCTGGAAGGCCGTTGCAGCACTGGAAAAGAAGAATGCCCCGTCATCCGCAGCCAGCAGCGGCGGGCCGGATACTCTGACTGATCTCGTACAATGATCAATTGTTCTCTCCCGTTTACGAAACGCGGAGCCACAATACAGCTTGCCGGAAGCACCGGCTATGCACAAAGCAGACTCATAAGAGAGGGATGAACAAATGAACGTCAAAAAAACATTAGGTCTCGGCGTTGTATCGGCAGCATTAGGCTTAACCCTGGTCGGCGGAGGCACCTTCGCTTACTTCAGCAGCACTTCTACTTCCTCAGCTTCTTTTAACAACGGAACCCTATCACTGCAATCTGACCCCTCCGTCATTGTTAATCTCAGCAATCTCAAGCCGGGTGATACGGTCTTACGGGACTTCAAACTTAAAAATGACGGGACGCTCAATATTCCCAAAGTGGTACTGCGCACCTCATCGGCCATTACAGACGCCCAGGGAGACAACGGCTCCCATAATTTCAAGGATGATATTATTGTGACCTTCCTCGTGAACAAGGATAAGAAGGAATCGCCGCTCCTGGTCATCTCGCTGGCCGATCTGGAGCAGGAGAGTCCCGATCTGGTGGCCCGGGGAATTCTCGGAGCGATCTTAGGCGGAGAGAAGTCCGGCATCAAAGCCGGCACCTCGGATAACCTGACCATCCAGTTCGCCTTCAAGGAGACCCTCCAGCCGCAGAACTATTATCAGGGCGACACGCTTGCACTGACTCTGAATTTCGAAGCCAACCAGGAAAAAGGCACGCTCAAATAATTCCACAAAAACAAACCATTCGAGGAGGAAATAAATAATGGGTATCAAAAAAACATTGGGTCTTGGCGTAGCATCGGCAGCACTGGGCTTGTCTTTAATCGGCGGGGGCACCTTCGCTTACTTCAGCTCCACAGCTACCAGCACGGCAACCTTCGCAGCGGGTACGCTGAAGCTCGGCTCTTCCTTCAATACTCCGGTAGCGCTGACGAATCTGAAGCCGGGAGACTACACCGTCCGCACCTTCACCTTGTCCAATGACGGCACACTGGATATCAAATTCCTCAAGCTTGCCACCACTTACACCGTGACCGATGCCAAGGGCGATAACGCGGGCCAGGATCTCGGAGACCACTTCAAGGTCAAGCTCCTCGATAATACGTACACCGGCGGATCATTAAGCGGTCATGTGCTGTCCGAGATCTCCCTGAAGGATCTGAAAAATACCCCCAGCTACGATCTCGTAGCAGCAGGTGTACTGCCAGGAGGGATTGCCGCCGCCGGGTCCAAGACCTTCAAGATCGCCTTCGAATTCGTAGACAACACGCTCGATCAGAACATTTTCCAGGGTGACGGCTTAGCTCTGAACTGGACCTTCGATGCTCTTCAAGGAGTGGGAGAAGCCAAGTAGATCAGGGGCCAGCCTATACAAGTGAAAATGGCTTTGCTGCCACCTTTTATTAGGAAGGCAGCGTTTCAGCAATCCATCAAGACGGCATATCCTCCCTCATCCGGGCCGGGTATGCCGTTTCTTTTTTCCCGCTGCCGGGTTCAAGGATTTTTGTCCGTTTTGCGGATTTTTGTTATACTGACAAGAGAAAACGGCTTTGCTTACTTTGAACGGGCGGTACCGTTTCAACGAGAAAGATAAGGAGAATGTATAGCGCAAAGCATATAACTTCTTATTTTTCACCAAAAAAAGTACGGAGGGCGTTGTAATCGTGTCAGATACTATGGGAAGCCGCATCCACAAACTCCGGCTGGAGAAGGGCTATTCGTTATCCGAGCTTGCCGATAAGGCTGATGTGGCGAAATCATACCTCAGTAATGTGGAACGGAACATTCAATCCAACCCCTCCATTCAATTCATCGAAAAAATCGCTGACGCGCTTCAGGTATCCATTCATGCACTGTTGTATGGCGGACTGGCAGAGACGGAAGAACAGGCTCTGGACGGGGAATGGTTCCGGCTTGTTCAGGAGGCCATGGCCTCCGGTATAAGCAAACGCGAATTCAAGGAATTCCTCGATTACCAGAAATGGCGCATGGAACAAAAGGACAACTAGACGGGCATTATATGCCACAGGGAAGATTCCGCACGGCAGGGAGGCCGCCTTCGGCGAAGGCAGCCTTTCAAGCGGCATACAGAAAAGGCACAGCGTACCGGACGCTGTGCCTTTTCTGTATGTATCCGAACAATGATGACCGCCCTTACATCGCCTGGAGCGCCTTCTCACTTAGAAACCGGCGGATATCCTCCGCCGCGATCCCCGCCTGCTTGGCAGACATCAGCAAGTGCACCCATTCTAAATCCAGATCTACTGCCTGCAGCTCGTCATTCCCCTGGTTGGACATATCCAAGAAATCTCCTCCTAGAATTTTCGCGTCCCCAGGCAGTCCGGCCATCATAGTAGTATTGCTACTTTGTAGTATTTCTACTTTAGATCCGAGACTTTGTGCCCCTGTCTTTCGGCAGGTTTACCTTTTACTGGACCCTTTCCATCATGAAAGGATCTGGCAAGAATCGATGAAACCGTTCTCCGCAATAACATTATACAAGATCATACGCAATTAGTGTGTCGTTTTCTGGAATTTTTTTATGAAAAAATGTGAGGAAACTTAGCTGAAATTGCCAGCGGCTTGTATAAATATTTCCAGTTCCAAGTTCAAACACTAGCTAATAGTTTAATTATACTAAAGGGAACCCCATCCGCCCCGACTTGCCGCTGCACGCAACATCGTATAGAGACAATTACCCATTTGTATGTATAACGGGCTGTTATATGAGTTTTTTCTATTTATGATAGTTCCGTATGAATACTGTAATGAATCATGCCAAATTGCGAACGGATTGACCGAAAGTATGAATTGATTACCCCGCCGGAAAGTAGCACAATAGGATGAGAATGAAACCGCAAACATTTGCAGCTCCGCCAAGTGGCACACTGGATGCCTCGCGTGGAGTTTATCCGTTAGGAGGACCTATTCATGGCAGTCAAAGAGCCCTATAACGACACAGTATGGAGCAAATACTACGGCCCCAACCTGGGCTACATCCAAGAAAGATATGAGCAATTTGTCAAGGACCCCTCTTCTGTTGAACAGCATTACCGCGATCTCTTCACCGTATCCGGCCCCCCTCCACTGGCACCCGATGCCGAGAGGGCTCCAAGGCCTGCCGTATCAGCAGATGCCGAGTGGCTCAAGAAGGCTGTCAAGGCCTCGAAGCTGATCGCCAATATTCGAATATATGGCCATATGGCCGCAGACATTGACCCGCTGGAGCGCAGCACGAACCCGATGGCCAAATGGCTGGAGCTGGAGACCTACGAGCTTACCCGTGAGGATCTTAATGCCCTGCCCGCTTCGCTGATCTGGGATAATGCCCCTGCGGATGTGCATACCGCGATGGATGCCGTCCACAGAATGCGCCAGGCCTATACACAGACCATTGCTTATGAATTCGGGCATGTGCATGATGAACGCGAGCTGCGTTGGCTCAACAGCCAGGCGGAATCGATGACCTCCCCTGCCCCGCTGAATAATACAGAACGCAAAGAGCTGCTGAAGCGGCTGGTTCAGGTGGAGCATTTCGAGACCTTCCTGCACAAGACCTTCGTCGGCCAAAAGCGCTTCAGCCTGGAGGGCAATGATGCCCTTGTGCCGATGCTGGATGAGATTGTGCGGGCTGCCGCGCATGACGGCGCCGAGCATATCCTGATGGGTATGGCCCACCGCGGAAGACTTAATGTGCTGGCCCATATTCTGGGCAAGCCTTATGATATTATTTTCTCAGAGTTCCATCATTCGCCGAACAAAGAGCTGTTCCCTTCGGAAGGCTCCATGGGCGTGACTTACGGGTGGAGCGGTGATGTGAAGTACCATCTCGGGGCTGACCGTGCCGTCCGCGAAGGCGAAACCGTACGTACCCGGATCACGCTGGCCAATAACCCCAGCCATCTTGAATTCGTCAATCCTGTAGTCGAGGGCTTCACACGCGCCGCACAGGAAGAACGCAACGCTCCGGGACTGCCTAAGCTGAACACAAGCAAGGCTATGGCTGTGCTGATGCACGGCGATGCAGCCTTCCCTGGCGAAGGTATTGTGGCTGAGACGCTTAATATCGGCAAATTGCAGGGTTATCAGAATGGCGGTACCGTGCATATTATCGTCAATAACCGGATCGGCTTCACCACCGAGAGCGAGGATTCCCGCTCCACCCATTATGCCAGCGACCTGGCCAAAGGGTATGAGATTCCGGTTGTGCATGTCAATGCCGATGACCCGGAAGCCTGCATTGCCGCAGTCCGTCTGGCCAGCGCTTACCGCCATATGTTCAAGAAGGACTTCCTGATTGATCTGATCGGCTACCGCCGCCACGGACATAATGAAATGGATGATCCCGAGACGACCCAGCCGATTGTGTACGGCAAAGTGCGGAACCACCCTACTGTGTACCGTGCTTATGCAGAACGCCTGGAGCGCGAGAAGGTAATCACAGCCGATGATCTGAAGAACATGATTGCCGAGGCTGAGAGCGTCCTCCAGCAGGCCTTCGATCAGATGAAGGAAGGCAAGCAGAAGAATGCGGAGTCCAAAACCGCCGTCGCGCTGGATAACAGCAGTCCCCAGCAGCGTCCGACAGCCTTCCCTCTGGCCGGTCTGCAGGAAATTAACCGCGAGCTGCTGCGCGTACCGGCGGGCTTCAAGGTCTATCCGAAGCTGGAACGGATTCTGCAGCGCCGCAAGGATGCGCTGAATGACGGAGAGCGGGTAGACTGGGCACTGGCAGAGACACTGGCCTTCGCGACCATCCTGAAGGATGGCACGCCGATCCGCCTCAGCGGACAGGATTCACAGCGCGGCACCTTCGCCCACCGCCATCTGGTGCTGCATGACAGCGAGAACGGCGAACTCTATTCTCCGCTGCATCAGCTGAGTGATTCCAGCGCTTCATTCGGCGTCTACAACAGTCCGCTGTCCGAGGCCTCTGTCCTCGGCTTCGAATATGGTTATAACGTGTTCGCACCGGAGACCTTCGTCATCTGGGAGGCTCAATATGGCGACTTCGCCAATGCCGCTCAGGTCATTATCGACCAGTTCATTTCCGCTTACCGTGCCAAGTGGACGCAGCGCAGCAATCTGACAATCCTGCTGCCTCATGGCTATGAAGGCCAAGGACCAGAGCACTCCAGCGGCCGAATGGAACGGTTCCTCCAGCTCTCCGCCGAGGAGAACTGGACTGTAGCCAACCTGACCAGCGCTGCGCAGTATTTCCATCTGCTCCGCCGTCAGGCCGCGCTCTGCGGACAACCGGATGCCCGGCCGCTGGTGATCATGGCGCCGAAGAGCCTGATCCGTAACACGCGCAGCACCTCGGCGGGAGCGGATCTCGCTTCGGGCACCTTCCAGCCGGTTCTTCCCGAGCCGCTGCTCGGCAGTAAGCCGGAAGCCGTGAAGCGCCTCGTGGTATGCAGCGGCAAGGTGGCCATCGACCTGCAGACGGAGCTGGAGGCAACGCGCGGACAGGACTTCTCCTGGCTGCACATTTTGCGCATGGAACAGCTCTATCCGTTCCCGGAACGCGAGCTTGGCGCTCACCTGAGCAGCTTCAGCTCTCTGGAGGAGATCGTCTGGGTGCAGGAAGAACCGAAGAATATGGGCGGGTGGACGTATGCCGAATCCCGGCTGCGCGCCATCGCACCGCAGAAGGTCACTGTCCAGTATATCGGCCGTCCGGACCGTTCCAGTCCGGCCAGCGGCTACGCAGATGTCCACAGCTTCGAGCAGCGGCGCATTGTCCGGGAAGCCCTGAAATTGAATGCTGCAGTGCAAGCACCTGTACCGTCTTCCTGAGCACAGCAAGGCGGTCATCCGATATCACGCACACCACTATATTTGGGGAGGTACGGCCTGTGTCCGAGATAAAAGTACCCGATTTGGGCGAATCGATTTCCGAAGGAACGATCTACAAATGGCTGGTTAAAGAAGGCGACACTGTCGGCCAGGGAGATGTGCTTGCCGAGCTTGAGACCGACAAGGTCAATCTCGAGATCAGTGCGGAGGAGGACGGCGTCATCTCCTCCATCCTGCGCCAGGCGGGCGAGAACGTTGCCGTTGGCGAAGCCATCGGCATCATCGGCAGCGCCGCCGGGGCAGGTGCTGCCAGCGGGGGCAAGCCTGCAGCAGATAATGCTCCGCAGAGCGGCAGCGCGCCTGCTGCTGCCGCAAGTACCGCAGCGGCTGAACCGGCCGCTGCGGTAACGGCTCCAGCCGCCGCCGAAGGTGCGGCGGCAGGCACTGCGGCCCTGGCTTCGCCGGGGGCGCGCAAGCTGGCGCGGGAGCGGGGCATCGACCTCGGCGAGGTCAGTGCCCGCGACCCAATCGGCCGGATCGGTCAGGCCGATGTGGATGGTCATGGCGCAGCCGGGCCGCAGGCCGCTGCGCCAGCAGCTCCGGCGGCCGCGCGGCCGGAGCCGCATGAAGCCCGCGCGCCGCCGGCAGCGGGCAAGGCGCCGCACGCCGAGGACGGCAAAGCCACCGAGCGCAAGCGCATGTCGCGGCGGCGGCTGACGATTGCCAGCCGCCTGGTCGAAGCGCAGCAGACGGCCGCGATGCTGACCACCTTCAACGAGGTGGACATGACCGCCATTCTCGACATCCGCAAGCGCCGCAAGGATGCCTTCAAGGAGAAGCACGAGGTCGGACTCGGCTTCATGTCCTTCTTCACCAAGGCCGTCATCGGCGCGCTCAAGGCTTACCCGATGCTGAACGCCGAGATCGACGGAGAAGATCTCCTGCTGAAAAAATATTACGACATCGGCATTGCCGTAGCTGCCAAGGAAGGCCTGGTCGTACCGGTCGTCCGCGATGCCGACCGGCTTAGCTTCCCAGAGATCGAGCGGCGTATCGGCGAGCTGGCCTCCAAGGCGCGCGCCAATACGCTCAGCCTGCCGGAGCTTCAGGGCGGCACCTTCACCATCACGAACGGCGGAGTGTTCGGCTCCCTGCTGTCCACACCGATCCTCAATACCCCGCAGGTCGGCATTCTCGGCATGCACAAGATCCAGCTGCGCCCCATCGCGCTGGATGAGGAGCGCACGGTCAACCGTCCGATGATGTACATCGCCTTGTCCTACGATCACCGGATCGTGGACGGATCAGAAGCGGTCAGCTTCCTGGTCAGAGTCAAGGAATTGCTGGAGGACCCGGAATCCCTGCTGCTGGAAGGCTAAGCCCCCGGCCCATCGCTTCTCCAACCATTTAATTAACATAAAGGCACCCGTTAGAGCGTAACCCTACGCCCTCCCGGATGCCTTTTTGCTATATCCGCTGACTCTGCCTCCGCCATACCCGCTCATACCAACATGCGCCTGTTCTCAGCAGCCCACGCACCTCCACCGCGCTAAATGTGGTCGGTTTTTCGACCACATTTAGCCGACGAGGTAGCGTCCGGGCCAATTGTGATCGGTTTTTCGATTACATTTGGCCGACGCGGCGCACCCAGTCCAATTGTAGTCGGTTTTTCGATTACATTTGGCCGATGCGGCGCACCCTGTCCAATTGTAGTCGGTTTTTCGATTACATTTGGCCGACGCTACCCACCCAGTGGTAGCGTCAAGAAGTTTGTGTAAAAGAGTAGAAGTGCCTCCCCCGGGTTACGGGTTGGGATGTAGTGTTTCTGGGGGAGGGGGAACCCCGACTCCCAGAAACTGGATTTCTCTGTTACGCCTCTTCCGGTGTGGGCAAAGAGGGGTAGCGTGTTTCGAATAGCTCTTTTAGCTTCTTTTTAACGGCATCCACTCCAAAGCCTTGGGCGACCCGCCCTGCATGACGTTCATTGTATTCCAGCATCTCCAGGTACACGATTTTCTCTGCGGCATCCATGTTTGTCAGACTGTTCATCGGTTTCAGACGCTTGCGGATTTCCTTGTTCATCCGCTCGATGGGGTTCGACGTGTAGATCGCTTTACGGATCGACAGCGGATAGTTGTAGAACGTCAGGAGTGTGGATAACTGTTCCTCCCAGGACCTCATTTCCTTCGGATACAGCTTGTTCCACTTCGCTTTGACCGTATCAAAGTTAGCCCGGGCTACCACTTCATCCGGTGCCGTATATACGGTTTTCAACGCCTCCATGACATCGGTTTTGTGCTCCACCCGAATTTTATGAAACGTGGCCCGCACTTTGTGCACTACGCAATGCTGTACATCCGCCTGAGGATAGGTCTCTTTAAACGCCGCATCCAGTCCCGGTAGCCCGTCAAACACACCCAGCAGGACTTCCTGCGCTCCGCGGTCGTACAGGTCTTTGAGTACCTCCCGCCAGCCATTCGAACTCTCTTGGCCACCCACGTAGAACCCGAGAATTTGACGCTGGCCCTCCTCGTCAATTCCCATCGCAAAGTAGACCACTTCACCACGAACCGTGCCCCGTTTCAGCTTCACGTACAGCCCATCTAAGTAGATGACGGAGTACCGTTTGCTCAGTGGCCGCTTTTGCCACTGGTGGATATCGTCCAGCACTGTAGCCGTAATATTGCTGACCGTGGTGGGGGAGTAGTGGCTGCCAAACATACTTTCAATGAACCGGGCCACATCCCGCGTACCCATGCCCGATTTATACATTTGGATGACGGCCTCTTCTAACCATCCGTCCCGCCGCTGGTACGGCTCAAACAACTGCGTCTGGAAAAGGCTTTGGCGGTCCCGGGGCACCTGAAGATCCTCGATATGGCCGTATTTCGTGTGTAAATCTCGCGTATAGTAGCCATTGCGACTATTGCTGGCGCCACTTCTTCACTCTCCATAAACCCCTGGATTTCGGCGCGCAACAGGCGTTCCATGTTGTCTTTCACAAAATCTTTAACAAGTTTTTCAAATAGATTATTCAGAGAACTTTCGGGTAAAATATTCATTGGTAGGGTTCCTCCTTGGTGGTTTCGCAATCCCGAGGATACCCTACTTTTTTGGTGCCTGACTAGGCTCCAAATCTTGGTACACAACTTACTTTACGCCATCCACCCTGTCCAATTGTAGTCGGTTTTTCGATTACATTTGGCCGACACGGCGCACCCTGTCCAATTGTGGTCGGTTTTTCGATTACATTTGGCCTACGCAGCGCGTCCAGTCCAATTGTGGTCGGTTTGCTGAATTAAGTACGTTAAACAGTTGAACGGACGACATTCTGTATTAGGTACACTGCTCATTTTCATGCTGGAGTTGTGCCTCGAAAGACATGTTTGTTTTCGACCATGAAAAAAAGACCTCCACCACCCGCTCACGCGAACGTAGGACATCTCTTCTCCAAAAGCTATTCTCTTTGTCTATACTACTTTAAGCCGACGTAAGTCGATAAGCCGATATATGGTTTAAGCCGTATGCCGTGAAGGCTTCAAGCTCATTCCCTTGGCTTTGGCTGCTCTGGCTACCGGAGGCTTCAGCGAAACCGCCAGGATACAGGCCAGAATACACAGCAGACCGATGATGTTAAAAGTAGGCTTGAACCCGCCGAGGAAGGCGGCGATGAATGAACCGGACAGCGCACCGATCCCGAAGCCCTGATAGATGATGCCGTAGTTCTTGCTGTGATTCTTCAGGCCGAAGAAGTCACTGACAATCGCCGGGAAGACGGTAATGTTACCGCCGAAGCAGAAGGCGATGGCCGCCACACAGGTGAAGAACAGGCCATAGCTCAGTGTGGCATAGCTGAGGGTAAACATCGCCACAGCCGTTACCGCGAGCGTGATACTAATCAGCTTGGTGCGGCTTACCCGGTCGGATAATGCGCCAAGAATCAGGCGTCCAGCCGTATTAAAAATAGCGATCATCGCTACAGCATTCGCCGCCGTCACCACATCCATACCCGCCAGCTGCACACCGATATCCTTCACGATACCGATCAGATAGAGGCCGCTCATGCAGGCGGTGAAGAAGATCACGAACAGCAGGTACGCTTCCTTCGTGCGGAGCATTTCCTTCACGGTATAATCCTTGGGCAGCAGAGCCGCCCCGGAAGCGGACGATACCCGGTTTCCCGCAGCAGTTACAGCAGGTGCAGCCAACGGAGCCTCCCGGATCAGCAGCGAGCCGAGGAGAATCATCAGCATGACCATTAGGCCCCAGTATAGAAAAGCATTCGACACACCCGCCGATTCAATCAGGCTGCCGTTGATGTATTTGAAGATCAGACTGCCCGTTCCGTAAGCACCCACGGACACCCCGGAGATCAGTCCCTTATTCTTCGGGAACCACTTCATCAGGTTGGACAACGAAGTAATATACGCCGTTCCGTCCGCATAACCGACCACTACGCCAGCCAGCAGGTAGAACATCGGCAGGGAACTGGCCTGTGAGCTTAGCATCAGCCCCAGCCCCAGCAGGATGCCGGAAGCTGCGGTCAGTCTGCGGAGACCGAACCGGTCCTGCAGCTTGCCTGCGAACAGTGTGGCGAAGGCCAAGGCAAAGCTGGTAATAGAGAACGTTATCGAAACTGAGCTAAGCTCAAAACCAAATGTACTAACAAGATGTGCATTGAACAGGCTCCAGGTGTAGATGGTACCGAGTCCCATTTGCATAATCACTGTACCTAATACGATGAGCCACCGTTTACTGGCTGTATCCGTTATCATCAGAATTCCCTCTTTCTCTCTGAAGTCGCTGAAATCGCTTCAAGGCTTACTCTGCCTCTTCATTGTAGCGAAAGGAGCTCCTTCTGAGAGAAATCCGGAATGAGATGACACTGACGGGGAATGAACTGCCGTTAGAGACGCATAATCTGCCTGAATTCCTTCACCTTGCTGCGGCTGACTGGAACCTCCACATTCAGATCCCGCAGCCTTAGCAGATAGGTATTGTTGAACCAGGGGATGATTTCCTTGATTTTGGACAGATTGACCAGATAGGAGCGGTGACAGCGGAAGAACTGCTCCTGCGGCAGGCGGGTATGGAATTCACTGATACTGAGGGCCATGCTGTATTCCTCCCCCTTGGTGATCACACTCGTTGTTTTCTCCTGCGCCGAAGCATAATAGATCTCGTCCGCATCGACGACGATAATCTTTTCATTTTTCCACAGATTGACCTTATCGCTGCCCAGCTTCACCGGCCCCTCTTCCCCCTGGCGGCTCCTGGCCGCGATGGCACCCTCCAGCTTCTGCAGCATCGCTCTGATCCGCGTCTCGCTGTAAGGCTTCAGAATATAGTCGAATGCTTCAATCTCGAACGCCTCGGCGGCATGCTCCTTATAGGCTGTAATGAACACAATATACGGCTTGACCGCGAACCGGCTGATATTATGGGCCAGCAGCACCCCGTCGATCGAAGGGATATTGATATCCAGGAAAATCACATCCACCGTATCGGTCTGCAGGTACTTCAGCGCCTCCAGCCCGTCCTCGAATTCCGCCGCAATCTTGATCCGGCTATGGGTCTGAATCAGATACGTAAGCTCCTGTCTTGCCAGCACTTCATCCTCGACAATGATCGCTCTCATCGCTGCTCCTTTATCACATCAAAATAGATTTCCGTCCCCTTAGCCAGCCGCCGGATGGTCAGACCCGTACCGTAGATCAGCTTGATGCGCTGGTGCACGTTGTTGAGGCCGATTTTGTTGCCTTCCATGCTTCCGCTATAGACCTTCGCAATCGTCTCTTCACTGATCCCCGCTCCGGTATCGGCAATCCGCACCCTTACGCTGTCTCCGTGGTCTTTGACCGAGATGTCTACCGTTCCGTTCCCTTTCCCCTTCAAAATCCCGTGGATAATCGCATTCTCCACCAGCGGCTGAATGACCAGACTCGGAATACGTACCGTTACCTCATCTATATCGTACAGAACGCTCAGCCGGCTGCCGAAGCGGGCCTTCTCAATCTCCACATAATGCTGCACCTGCTGCAGCTCGCGCCGGATATCTATGGACTCATCGGTCAGCTCCAGATTATACCGCATATACCCCGACAGATTGACGATCAGCTCACGCGCCTTGTCCGGATCGATCCGGATGGAGGAGATAATTGCATTCAGCGCATTGAATAGAAAATGGGGGTTGATGCTGGTCTGCAGTGCCTTCAGCTCGGCCTTGTTGGCCATCTCCTTGATCCCCTCAACCCGTGACACCTCCATCAGCGTGGAGATGATCTGTGACAGCCCTACCGCCATAGCCTGGAGGGAATAGGTGATTTTATGCGCGTGGGTATAGTAGATCTTGAGTGATCCCGTCACCTCCCCCTTCTCCTTAAGCGGGATAATGATCAGCGAACGGATGTCACGGTTCATGTATTCGGTATCGTCGTCACGGATGGTAATCTCCCCGCTGCTCAGCGTCTGCTTCGTCTCCTCACTGATGATCTCATTGGCTTCGGCATAATATTCTTCCCCGACACCCACGTAGGCCAGAATGACTCTGGTATCGGTAATTGCCACCGCATCCGCCCCGATATCCTCCTGGATGATTCCGCAGATGGTACGCAGCGACTCGGGAGTAATACTGCGGAAATACGGAAGCGTCTTATTGGCAATCTCCAGCGCCAGCTTGGACTGCTTCGCGGCAATCCGTTCTTTCTCCCCTTCTACACTCTGCACAAGCGTAACGATCAGCCCGGCACAGATCTGCCCCACTATCATCGGAAAAGCAATCTTGGACACGATATCCACGCCCAGCGAATGGGGATCAGCCATCACCAGAATCAGCGCCATCGTCAATGCCTCACAGGCCATTCCGGCGGCAATAGCAGCGATCCAGCGGCGTTCAGGCGAAGTGCGCCGGTAGATGATCCCGGATACCACGCCCGCCGTAATGCTGGTAATCAGACACGGGAGCGAGGTGACCCCGCCGATATCGATCAGGAAGCGGTGTACGCCCGAGATGATCCCGGTAATCAGCCCGACCCAAGGACCGAACAGAATCCCTCCGGCTATGATGGCGATAATCCGCACGTTGACCAGAGACCCTTCCACATTAATCCCGCTGTAGGTTCCGAAGATGGCGAACAGGCTGAAGATAACCGTGACAATCGCCAGCTCCTGAGGGGCATGCACCCCTTTGGCAAAAATCTCCTTGAACCGCGGCACCCGGCTCAGGACGAACAGACACATCAGCAGCAGCGCTGCCCGCTCAAACAATTGCAGCAGAATACTCAAATTATATTGCACACTCACGCCTCCATAGGACAAGCTATCGGTCCATTATAAGTTGGGATAATGGTTATAGCAATCTGCGCAGCCGCCGCTAAGGGTTGAGGTAATTCTATTGGATTTCCAAACCAGGCATGTCGTGTTCCCTCACTGAGTATAAAAGCCCTTCTATTGCGGAAAATTAACTATTATCGTAAGGTTGTTTTAAAGGAGTGATAGCCTGTGCGTATAGCTTTTTGGATTGTATTTGCCTTTGTTGGCATTTTGATCTTTTGGATAGTGGGCGGCTTAATTGGCCGTAACAAACGAAAGTAATCTATGGGGGCTATAACAGCCCCTCAAAATAACTGCTGCACCTTTTCTTCGGACTGCGCAACAGTCACTATGACTCTCGATGAAAAAGTTTCAAGGCAGGATAGTAGATGATGGTATCCTTGATTGTTTTTTGATAAACTTGGAATATATAAGAATTGGAGGCGGTTAACATGAAAAGTAAGAAGAATAATGGGCAAAAAAACGGGGAATATAGCGCCTAATTAGCCCTATAACTGCGACTCCCCATTAGGGAGAAAAATGTCTTGAATAATCCTTTTCTAAGTATCCAAAACCCAACTCCATTAGGCGCGGGTTCATACGAAATGGCTCTGCCACTAATTACTGCTTTAGAATTGAAGCCAGGTATGCGTGTATTGGAAATAGGCGCTGGTACTGGTCAAGTTGCGGCAACGGTAGCTAAACATTGGGGAGTAACTGTAATTACATTGGAATTGTGGGAAATATTGAGTGTTATCCAGGAATATGCATCAGAACAGGGTGTAGATAATAACGTTCTGGCAGTAAGAGCGAATGCTGAACTTATGCCATTTCCTGACGAAGCATTTGATGCAGTCTTTAGTATCGGCTCTTTTTTTATGATAGAGGATAGGGAACAAGCTCTGAAAGAAATCACACGCATTACTCGCACTAACAGTTTTTTTGGAATTGCAGAACCTATGTGTACATTGAATCCAATACCGCTTGGTTTGGAGAATTTCGATATCTTACAGTCTTATAAAAAATGGATTCGGACGTTAGATTGGAATTGCAATTTACTTCGAAATCAAGGTTTTTTAATTACCGAAAGTTCTTACTTCTCTGAGAGTTACCAATGGATGCTCGATAATTTCCGATATTACGAAGGCGAGAAGGATTTTATTTTGCACGATGAAGGACGTTGGTTGAGTCTAGGGCTCGCTGTTGGCAAGAAAGTACGGCGATAAGCGTTGAATTAACAGGGAATGACTCTTGAACACCGAAGGGCTACCGTATGGTAGTCCTTCGTTATGCTAAAGGGCCACGTTAACTCAATAACACAACGGCAGTCTATGACTTTATTATCTCGTTCAAGAGCTGTCGTCGTTGAAATTTTTGGGGCCAATGTTTTTAATGCACCTTATGCAAATTTGAGTTTGTTCGCAAAATGCTTATATCTCCATTCCAGCCTAATGACCCGCTAATCAATTCAACCTACTATCCCTCTCTTACTGCGCCGTATGCGTCCACTGTTCAATGCCTCTAGACTGCCAGATCAATCCCCACCACACCCACAATCTCTCCGTCACTGTTCGTAATTGCTCTGGAGAGAGTGATGCAGGAACGCTTCGTAATGGCCGAGACATACGGCTGCGAGACGTACTGACCTTCCGCCATTGCCCCGCTCCACCAGTCCCGGCGCTTCGCATTCAGCAGCCCGGCCGCAGGCTCGGAGTAGATGAAGGTGCCATCCGTCCGGTTGGACCAGATGGCCTGCACATCCGGCACCTTATTCTTACAGGCCGTAAGAACTCTGCCATGGATGTCCGCATCCGCTGCACACATCTCCTGCTTGGCTGCTATCTCCTGAAGCACCGTCTGCATTTCCTCAAGCCGCGCCGTATATTGACTCAGCTCAATGACTTCGCGTCCGGCAATGCCGTTCACTGACTGCTGCAGGGTCTGAGATTCCAGCAGCAGGCTTGCGCTGATCTCATTAAGCTGCCCAATCTGCGTGCGCTGGCGGGTCACCTGCTCCAAGGTCAGGTCTACGCCTGCTATGGTCTCATTGACAATCCCCACTGCACCGCTCAGCTCGCCGGTCACCTCTTCGATCAGACTGTTCTGCCGCTCTGCCGCAGCCGCTGACTCCGTAACTATGACCCCGACTTCCTCCACCCGGGCCGAGATATCCCCGAGGCGCTGCTTCACCTTCGCCACTTCATTCACTCCATGCGCAACCGCTGTCTGCTCCTTCGTGACCGACTCCAGCACCTGCCGTACGCCATGATTGAGATCCCGCAGCACCGACGTTGAGCGCTCCACGGAATCCCGGCTCTGATCGGCCAGCTGCCTGATCCGGCCTGCGACCACAGCAAATCCGCGGCCCGCTTCCCCGGCCCGCGCAGCTTCAATCGAGGCGTTCAGGGCCAGCAGCGAGGTCTCATTGCCGATGCCTACGATCAGGGCGTTCATCTCCTCCACCAGCGCAATATGTCCGCTTAACACGGTGAATTTGCCCAGCATATCTCCGCTCTGCTCCTGCAATTCCTCCATGACCTCATCTGTATTCTTCAGGGAATCCACCATCCCCGCCATCCCTGTACGTGCTGCCTGCATCGCCATACTCAGCCGTCCGGTCAGCTCTCCAATCTGTCCGGTAACTGCTGCGACTCCGCCCATCCTGGCAAAAGCCCCCTCAATATTGGCCTTCGCCTCATTGCTGCGGGTCTGCAGCTCCACCTCGTAGGCATGCGAATAGTCCGCTGTCTGCTGAAGCCCTTCGGTATGACGGGTAATCTCCTCCAGAGCACCATGCAGCCGGTCCGAGGTGACAACAATTTCATTGCCCAGCCGCTCTACCTTGCTCTGTGATTCCACCAATTGCCGGGCTCCAATCACTCCGCCCCGGCGGATATCCAGCGCAAACCCGGCCAGCGCTACCATCAGCAACAGATAGACAACCTTATGTACCCAGTACATCTCCATCCATAAGCCATACAACCCCACACCTAGCAGCAAAATAATAACGATAGCGGCCTTGCTCCGGCGAATTCCCATTCTGCACGTTCACTCCACTCTATCATGTTATGTATTCTAACATTATATCAGCAGAGTTAAATTAAGGGAACTATTTCTTCGCCATCATGCCGCGGGCGATCCACACGCCAGCCGCTCCGGCCTGGGCCAATCCGCGGGTAATGCCTGCCCCGTCGCCGCCGCAGTAGAGGCCGGAGATTTCGGTCTCGAACTCATCCGTCAGCTTCGGACGGGCGGAATAGAATTTCGCTTCCACGCCATAGAACAGCGTATGTTCGGAGGCGATGCCCGGGGTTACCTTTTCCAAGGCCTCCACCATTTCAATCAGGCTCTTCATCGTGATGTACGGCAGCACCAGACCCAGGTCACCGGGCACCGCTTCCTTCAGCGTCGGCTCCAGGAACCCTTCCTTAATCCGGGTCTCCGTAGACCGGCGGCCCCGCAGGATATCTCCGTATTTCTGTACAATGACCCCGCCGCCGGACAGATCATTCGCCCGCTTGCAGATCTCCCGGGCATATTCATTCGGCTTGTCGAACGGCTCGGTGAAGGTATGGGAGACCAGCAGCGCAAAGTTGGTGTTCTTCGAGCCCAGCGCTGGGTCCTTATAGGAGTGCCCGTTCGCGGCCATCGCTCCACTGTGATTCTCCACAACCACATGTCCCGAAGGATTGCTGCAGAAGGTACGGACGCGTGTACCCACGGAGGTATTGAAGATGAATTTGCCCTCGTACAGATGCTCATTGATCTCCCGCATTACCACATCCGAGGTCTCAACACGTACCCCGACATCGACCTGGTTATTGTACATTTTGAGCCTGCGCTTCTTCAGCACCTCGGTCAACCAGGCCGAGCCGTCCCGACCCGGAGCAATCATCACCAGGCCAGCCTCATGATTCTCCCCGTTCTTCAGCGTAATGCCTGTAATGCGGTGCGTTCCGTTCTCTTTGACGGTAACGATATCTTCAACTTCTGTCTTGTATAACATATCAATGCGTGTCCGCAGATATTCATAGATCGATTTCAGAATCTCCAGGTTCTGCTCGGTTCCGAGGTGGCGGACCTGCGCCCGCAGCAGCTTCAGCCCGGCGGCATATCCCCGCTGCTCGATACCGCGAATGCTCTCCGTAGTCGGATCGGTAATGACCGGGGTTGCCCCGTGCTCCAGGTTGATTCCATCTACATATTCAATCAGCTCCATCACCTTGGAAGGAGGCAGATAATCCGTCATCCAGCCGCCGAATTCAGTGGTAATGTTGAATTTGCCGTCACTGTACGCACCAGCGCCGCCGAAGCCCGCAGTAATGGAGCAGGCCGGCAGACACCCGGCGAATTCCTTACGGCCGGAGGCGGGCGGACAGAGCTTGATTTTCTCCTCCAGGATCGGGCAGTTGCGGCGGTAGATATCATGTCCCTTGTCCACCAGCAGCACCTTCAGCTCAGGGGCCTTCAGTGTTAATTCATAACAGGCGAATATTCCAGCCGGACCGGCTCCAACAACAATTACATCATATTTACTCATATCTTCTCTGTTCCTCCCAAGGTGAAACGGCTTCGGCCTGCGGTTGACAGGGGCCGCAAAGCGTCTCTGCAGTATATTAGTCCACTTAACCAAGCAGCACACATCAGCACACAAAAAAACCCGGCCTCTTCATAGGTATGCAAAATGCACCCTATTCGTAGCCAGGAATTTACGGTCCCCTGTAGAAACCCCCAAACCTTATCATTGAGGATATACGAACAACTTCACCCGTTATTACGGGGCAATTGGAATTTTACCGAATAAATCCGAATGTGTCAATGATGAACAGCATGAATAGTTCGTGTTTATAGCATTGTGCAGAATCACGTACCCAGATAACCTAACAAACACCTTAGAAACACGAACGTTATTTCAGACCTATTCCCAGTCATAAGACCTAGAAGGAGAAACAAGAACATTGTCGAATATATAAGTACATAGCCACTGGAAATGAGGAACATCTTATGCAGATCCCGCCCCCTACTCCTCGCCAAATGTATTGGAACCGCGTCCTCCTCAATACCTTTTGGATGGCGCTTTTTGTTTATATGGCAAGCCAGCTATATGTTTACTTATCCATGTGGGGCCACCGGCCCGAGTTGTCCGACAAGCCATATCTCATTAGGCATATCTGGATTCCAGATGCTATTCTGTTCGCCCTGCTGCTGATTCTGGAGGCTGTCCATAAATACAAGCCGTTGTTATCCGAATTCTCAATTATTCTTGGAAGCCACCTGTGCGGCATCGTGTTCATCCTGAATCTTAGTTCCGAATATCATGTGAAGCCGCTGATTATGCTGCTTCCGCTGCTGGTATCCATGATCTATCTGAAGGAGAATTATCTGAGGGCTTCCTCTGTGATCTCCCTGATCTACATCATCATACTATTTCTGAACACCTCTATTACCGATTACACGCTACGCATCCAGAACATCATTATCACCCTGATCCTAGCCGGAACCTCCCTGGCCGGCTTCGGTGTTATAGCCCGGGGCAAGGATCTTATGCGCTCGCTGGAGAATTCGTTGAAGTCAGAGCAAGAGCTGCGCATCCAGAATATTATTATGGACCGGCTGTCCAAGATCGACCCGCTGACCGACCTGTACAACCATAAGACCTTTCATGAGTACCTGGGCTGGCTGATTGACCATCAAGAGAGCAATCCTTTTCCGATGCAGCTGGCGGTTATTGATATCGACAATTTCAAAAAGGTCAATGACCGGTACGGGCACTGGGTCGGAGACATCGTTCTCCGGCAGGTCGCCGCTGTCATGCTCCAGCATATCGGCTCGGATGATTTCGCAGCGCGGTACGGCGGGGAGGAATTCGTGATTATTCTGACATCCAAGACATTAGAGGATTCGGGCCGCATTATGGAGAATATCCTCGCAGGAATTGCAAGCCTTCCGATCAGCGAAATGGACAATGAATCGGTTACCGTGAGCATCGGAATGCATGAATATAACGGCGGGGATTCCAAGAGCTCTATCTTTCAGCAGGCGGACGACGCCCTGTACGAGGCCAAGAAAACCGGCAAGAACAAAATCGTCATCTTCTAGGTACATCCATCCCACAAAGTGTGGCTTTAGCTTCAATGATGATTCAGGTATTTAGCGGGGACCCCAAACATATGATTTCTATATTTCAAAAAAGCGGGTCCACCGTGCATAGCAGCCTATGCCGGGGACCCGCTTGTCATCTGAACCTGTTCTGATATCTATTCCAGCTCCTCCGCCCCATACCGTCTCTGCGGAACAAGCAGCTCCATGACCTGGCGCTGCGGCACCGGCCGGCTGATCAGATACCCCTGCACTTTATCGCAATGAGATTCTCTAAGGAAGGCCCACTGGCTGGCATCCTCCACGCCCTCGGCTACTACATCCAGACCCATCTTGTGGCCCAGAGTAATAATCGTCTGCACAAAAGATTCACTAAAAGCCTTATCGGCCAAGGAATCGATGAAGACTTTATCCATCTTGAGCGTAGAGATCGGCAGCTGCTGCAGATAGCTAAGGGAGGAATACCCCGTTCCGAAATCATCCAGGGCAATCCGTATCCCCCGGGACTGCAGGAACTCCAGCTTGCTAACCGTACTCCCGAACGACTCCATGAAGATAGACTCTGTGATTTCCAGCTCCAGACTGGATGCCACAAGGCCGCTCTCCTCCAGACTGTCCAGCACAATCTCTACGAAATCATCCTGCAGGAGCTGAATGATGGAGATGTTCACCGATATTTTATAAGGAATGCCGGTCCGCTGATGGATGCTGTTCATGAACTTGCAGGCCTCCCGCAGCACCCATTCGCCGATATAGATAATCAGCCGGGAATCCTCGGCGATCTTAATGAAGGAGAGCGGGGAGACAAAGCCGAGGACCGGACTGTTCCAGCGGATCAGAGCCTCGAAGCCTGAGATCAGCCCGGTCTCCATCTGTACCTGCGGCTGATAATGCAGCTCGAATTCGTTATTATTCATTGCACTGCGCAGATGCTTCTCAATATTCATCCGGTCATTGAAGGCGGTATGCATCGATTTATCATATACGACGTAGGTGCTTTTCCCCTCTTCCTTGGCCCGGTACATCGCTACATCGGCGTTCTTCAGAATCTCTTCCGTCGTCTCGCCGTCTTCTGGGTAGAAGGAGATCCCGATACTGGAGGACACATACAGATTGCTCTCACCGATAAGAAAAGACTTGCGGAACGCACGCATAATATCCTCGGCCAGATTAAGCACATCCACCCGGCTCTCAATATCCTTGAGGAAAATCACAAATTCATCTCCGCCCAGCCGCGACAGCAGATCCTCCTCACGCACTACAGACTGGAGCCGTTCGCTGGCCTTGCGGATCAGAATATCGCCGGACTTGTGTCCAAGCGTGTCATTGATGTATTTGAAATTATCCATATCTACGAAAAGCAGCGCCGCACTGCCTCCCGTCCGGCGGAAATAACTCTCCATCGTCTCCAGCAGACTGAGCCGGTTCGGAAGATTGCTGAGCGAATCCATATACGCCAGGCGATGCATATTCTTCTGATTCTCCAGCAGCATATCATATTGTCCTACAATCTCCTGCTGGGTCGCTGTAAGCTGCTCATAAGTCGCCTCCAGCTCCTGGTAGCTGTTATTCAGCTTGAATTCTGCCTGCTTGCGCTTGCTGATATCGATCAGGGAACCGAGGAACAGGACGATCTGATCCTTCGGGTCAACGATTGCCTTGCCCCGTACCTCGAACCAGATGTACTCCCCCTGCCCTGTTCTCATCCGGTATTCGGTTTCATAGATCGGGGTCAATCCGGTAAGATGCTCCTGTCTGGCCTTGCGCGCGGATTCCTGATCGTCCGGGTGAATAATGCTGAGCACGCCTCCCTCGAAGGAGTTGATCTCCGCCTCGGTATACCCCATCACCTCGTACCACCGGTCTGAGAGCTTGTAGAAGCCGCTGTCCCAGTCCAGCTCCCACATGTACGCACCAGAGCCTTCCGAAGCCAGGCGGAACCGCCGTTCGCTGACCCCCAGCTTATTGAACTGATCCTGCAGCTCTACCTCTGTGGCCGCCAGCTCCTCATATGTAGACTCCAGCTCCTCATAGCTAAGCTGGAGCTTAAGCTCATTCTGCTTGCGTTCATCGATATCGATGCCGACCAGTACGAAGATATCCTCCGCCTGCTCATCCATCCCCTTAATGAGGGCTGTGCGGACGGAGAAATAATGCGCACCCGGAGAATGGCCGGGAAGCCTCAGCTCGACATTGGTCACATAATCCCGGGCTGCCGCCCTGGCAAGGAGATCTCTAAGCACGGCTGCACCGTCTTCCAGGCCGGGCAGCTCATCTATGCTTACGCCCAGCACCTCCTTCTCCTCCAGCCCGGTCATCATCTCGGCATATTTATTGAAGCGCACGCTCCGCTTGTCCCCGTGAACAGCCCACACAATCACTCCGGCATTCTCGATCACATCCTTGAAGAATTCCTGTTCGGAGTGAATCGTACGGCGCAGCCGCCGGATATACATCCGGAGCAGGACGGCACCGAATACCAGCAGAATGGTCCCGATGGAGAATACGGTAAAAATCCGGTTACGCATCTTTTCATTATAATGGTCGGAATGCACGAAGAAATACTGCTGGTACAGCTCTTCGAAGGCACCTGAACTCACCAGACGCTCTAGCCTTGCATTGACGTAGGACACCAGCTCCGGCTTGGACTTGCTGATGCCGTAGGCCACATCCTGCGGATACAAATTGCTCATTTTGCGGATAATATTACCGGTTAAGCCCTGTTCTACAATCAGATAATCGACAACCCCCTGATTCTCGAACAGCAGGTCGATCTCCCCCTGACGCAGAGCGTCCAACGCATCCGGTACGGTTGCATATTCTATGTATTCTGATGGCGGGATACCCGCCTCGTTCTGCAGGATGGTCTCTGCATATTGTCCTTTGCCAACACCGATCTTGTACTTACGGAGTGTGCCCAGCGTCACGTCAACCTGGAGTTCCTGACGCGAATAGACAGAAATATAGCTTTTTAACACGGGTCTCGAGAAAAGAATGTTCTGCTTCCTCTCCTCGCTGACAGCCATAAGCCCGGTAGTATCAATCCCGCCCTCACTCAGCCGCCGGTACGTCTGCTCCCACTTCCCGGTGCTGTAGTGGACAAGATATTCGTTCTTCTCAAAGATCATACTTGTCAGGTCAATATCGAAGCCCGTCAGATAACCATTCTGTATGTACTTATAAGGTGGATACTCCAGTTCTGCCTGGTACTTAATTTCCTGTCTTTCGGCATAAGCGGCAGCGGGGTGTGCAAGCATGAGCACAATGCTAATTAGAAGCAACAATTTACACCGCTTCATCGCAATTCTCCTTTATCCCAAGTAAGATCGGCATAACTATGTATACAAGCTTATTCGACAAAATATGGTAGGGTTCCTGCTCCTTTTTTCTCATTTCCGATAAATTGTGCACATCCTGCGGTTTCATATCCTTAATTCTTTAGTGCATCATCTTAGATTTAATCAAAAACTTTAGATTTGTATTGCTTTTTGCGGTTAAAGTGTGGATAATAACAGTAACGGTTGATAATGATTATCATTATTGGATGTACAACATTCATTATTTTCTATATTTGAGCTAAAAGGAGACTGAACCCCCATGAACGCAGCCACTACCCGGACCGCCCTGCAGGTTGACGATTACCTGGACCTGCTCAATCTTGCTGTGAAAGTCGGAGATATGAAATGGCAGAAAGAAATCAAGTCCCGGTTGCAGTATATCCTGTGCCTAGAGACCAGATAGCCCATTTCATACAGAAATAGATGAATATAGCTTACTTCTTATACAAGAGGCGGTTCCAAAAGCCATGAAATGGCTGCTGGAACCGCCTTTTGATTTGGAGCAGGATCAACGTGAGCACTTGGGTGGACGCTATCTCCCGTCAATTCCGGGGTACCTGCATCTGCGGGGCTCAGAATGTGTAATGATATAGTATAATGATCAGCATACTACAATGAACAATAGCCTATAGATCGGAGTGTGTCAGATTGAGAAAAAACCTCACCCTCGCCTTGGTCCTGATATTATCCCTGCTGTGGATTCCAGGGGTCTATGCTGCAAATATTCCTGCACAGCAAGGAGTAATTACGGATGAAGCCCGGCTGCTGTCTGCCCAAGAAGTAGAGAACCTTACCGGGTTAGCCACTACAGGCCGTTACACCTTCCATGTCTTAACCGTTGATTCGCTGGCCGGAAGCAACATGTCCAGTTATGCCGCCGATGTATATGATACCTGGGGGCTGAAGTCCCGGGACATCCTGCTCCTCATCGCTTATGAAAATCAGCTGACTGAGATCAGCTTCATTAACCCCGGGCTGCAGGATGCGCTCGATGCCTGGTCCTTACAACAGGGCGGAGCTGCGGGTAACGCAGCAATTAACAAGGTGCTGGAGAAATATTTCAATCCTTATGCTAAAAAGGGAGATATCCCTGAAGGCATACGTTCTGTGATCCAGCAGATGCAAGCCATTGGCAGCAGCGGACAGAGCAGTAATACCGGCAGCGGTGCGGCAGGCGGTGCGGATGCCGGTACGGCAGGAGCTGGCTCCAGTCCTAACGGCAGCGGCAGCAGATTCCCTCTCCTGCCGGTTGCAGGCGGTCTTGTCTTGGCCGCGCTGCTGATATTGCTGCTGTATGTGTCAATTACCGGAATGCGCCGCCGCAAGGGACTTTCCGTGCAGCGTGAGCAGCTCGCCGACCTATTGGTACGGGCGAACCGCGCTCTGGAGTCCCTTCAGCCTTTCCAGGGGATTGTGCAGGGCAAGACTGGTGAGAGGGTCGAGGGCATCTCGAAGCGCCTGACCTCCCGGCTGGTCGAAATCTCTGCATTGCAGACCGCCGGGCAAGCACCATTGCCGCCGTTCTACCGCTTGTCTGCGCTTAAGGCGGCGGCAGAGCAGCTTCAGCAGACAGAGGGGGAATTCCGTGCCTCCCTGGAGGAAGAGGAGAAGAATATCGCAGTCGTCAGCGACGCCGACCGGAACGTCAAGCAGCAGATCACCGAGCTGAAGCAGGCTGCCCCGGAGCTTGAAGAACAGCGGCAGCAAGCGGCCCTGGAGACGGGCTATACGCTGGAGGAGATTGCCCAAGATCTTCAAGAGCTGGCCGAAGAGACGGCCAAGGCAGATCAACTGGAGCTATTCGACCCCATTGCTGCCCAGGAGATTACTGCACAAGCTAAAAAGCGGCAACAGCAGATTGAGCAGGATGTGCAGGATGTGGGGACCTTTGACGATAAGCTGAAGGCCTTCCCCGGAGTCCTGGCGACTACCCGCAGCCGGATTGCCGGGCTGATCGACCAGAACTCCCTGCACAATATGAAGGTTAAGCCTTACGACAGCCTGGAGCAGGCTTCCAATGCCGCCAGTTCCATGGAAGCGCCGCTGCACAGAGGCGATATGGACGAAGTGCGCCGGATTGGCGCTGACATGGATGCCCTTATGACTGAAGCCGTGGCCATGACGGAACGCCAGGCTATGATCCGGCAGAATAACCTCAAGGATCTGGAGACTGTACGCAGCACATGGGCAACGCTTAGCCAGCGGCGGAACGAATTACAGAGCCGGCTTGCCGGGGCGAAGAACCGGTTCGCCCGGAAGCACCTGGACGCTCTGGAGCAATTGCTTGAGGAGGCCGGAGGCACGCTGCGGCAAGGCGCGGCGGAAGTGCCTCAGCTTGAGACCTGGACCAGCGATGCACGCGGAGAGTATGACAATGCCCGCAGCGGGCTGGACCGGCTCCTTGCTTTGCAGGATGAGACGGCAAGCAGCATGAGTAGCATGAGCAGCAGTTTGGACACTCTGGAGGAGCGTCTCGACAGCTTGAGCAGGCTGTTCACAGAAGGGCAGAGCCGGGTGGATGCCGCCTACAATCTGCTGCACAGCAGAGGAATTGCCTCGCAGAACCGCTTCCAGCTATCACTGCTGCCGGAATATACCGAGCTGGAACAGCGTCTGGCCTCAGGTCCCTACGATCTGGATCAGCTGGAGGAGACAGGACGCTCCTATGCTTCACAGATTGCTTCCTTCGTAGAAGAAGCGAACCGGCTGGTCCGTCAGAAGGAAGAGGCCGAACGCGCAGCCCAAATGGCCATGCTGCGGGAGCAGCAGCGCCGGGAACAAGCCCGCAGACGCAATTCCGGCCCGCCGGGCGGAGGATTCGGCGGCGGGCTTGGCGGCGGACGCTCCTCCGGCGGCTCTTCTTGGGGCGGCGGCGGTGGCGGCGGACGTTCCTCCGGCGGCTCTTCGTTTGGCGGCGGCAAATCCGGCCGAAGCTCCGGCGGCTCCAAGTGGTAAGCAGCCGACTGTCGCTACAGCACATACTCACCCTAACAGGGCGGGTGATGTAACAATTTATTCTGCGGCATCAAACGAAATCAGGGACATTAGTGTCCCTGATTTTTGCTTTCTATGTACTTCCTCCGGACCCTGCGCCCTCACGCTAGCACATTGTATTTGGTTTTTCTGTGAAAATACGTCTGGCGCTGCGATAAACGCACGGCCTACGCCGCGCTCCCAATCCGATTGTGGTCGGTTTTTCGATTACATTTGGCCTACGCAGCGCACCCAGTCCCATTGTGGTCGGTTTTTCGATTACATTTGGCCTACGCAGCGCACCCAGTCCCATTGTGGTCGGTTTTTCGATTACATTTGGCCTGCGCGGTGCACCCAGTCCCATTGTGGTCGGTTTTTCGATTACATTTGGCCTGCGCGGCGCTCCCAGTCCCATTGTGTTTGGTTTTCCGTTAAAATATGTTAAATAAATGAAAAGACGATGTTCTGTTTTTTAGCCACGCTGCTCATTTTCATGCTGGAGTTGTGCCTTGAAAGACATGTTTGTTTTCGCATACATTTGCCCACTTACCCTCGCCAGCACCGATTGTATTCGCTTTTCCACATACATTTGCCCTAGGCCTACCTGCGCACGCACAACAGCGATCCCCCGGTAATCGGAGAATCGCTGTTGTGTCATGTTATTGCCGTTCAGTGAGACTCATCCTCCAGAAACGGCTTGTTCACATAGTAATACATCACGCCCATTAGCACGCCGCCGCCGATCAGATTGCCTAATGTGACCGGGACGAGATTATGCACCACGCCTCCCCAGGAGATCGTACCAGGGTGATCCAGGACGAGAGCAATCGCGAAGGTACACATGTTGGCAATACTATGCTCGTATCCCGAGATGAAGAAGCAGAAGACGAACAGGACCATGGCGAACATTTTGGCACCGTCGTTCTTCATTGACATCGGGACGAAGAAGGCCAGACAGACGAGCCAGTTACAGAGAATCGCCCGGAAGAACAGCTGCATCGCCGGTGCTTCCATCTTATGGGCCACCACATTCAGCAGGAACCCGTTGACAGAGGAATCATAGAACAATCCGGTCAGAAAAATAAGCAGGGCAAACGCCGTAGCCCCAAGAATGTTGCCCAGATAGCTGACGACCCACATCCGCACAACCTCAGTCCATGCCAGCTTGCGCCTCAGTGCCGCATAGGTGTAATAAAAAGTGTCCCCGGTGAACAAATCGCCCCCGCCGTAGGAAATCAGGATGATGGCTGCGCCGAAGGTGATCGCAGCCATCGGATAGGTCATCGGCGATTGTTCCATATAGAAGAAGTTGCCGGTCTTAAAGGCTACGATCACGCCGAATCCGATAAACATGCTGGCGAGCATGGCCCTGGCAATGTACCGCCATACGCTTTGCCGGAATATCTTCTGTTTCTTAAGTGCAAGCTTCTCTACCTGCAGCAGTGCCTCGTTCTCCATTTGACCCTCCGTATTCACTTTATATTTTCAGTGGTGCCGGAAGACTGATGTACAGCCTCCAGCTATTATACCCAATAAACCACTGGAAATTGCTTGAATCACAGAGCATCAATAATTTATGAATCCGCACACTCCCCGCACTCTTGTTACAGGCCGTTGTCCTCCCGTTCATTCAGGCTGGCAATCGCCTCCGCCTTCTCACTGCTGGCTACGACGATAAGCACCACGATCAAGCATCCCAGAATCATCCCGCTTATCCCCTCTTTCTCCACAGGTCGCCTTAGTGACAACGTATGTGGGGGAGCGGGATAATATGAGTAGGATTAGCGGAGAATCAGTCAGTCAAACCGCCAATATAATAATTAAGCGCCTTATAATTAGCATCATAGAACAGGATAATGTAGTCTTCAGGCTGTCCATTCCGCGCCGCATCATCAGATAACTGAATTTGCTCATAAGGATAGATACTGTTGGTATTCCGGTAATCATTTAAACACTGTACTGCAGATTCTGCAGAGAATTCTTGCTTAGCTGCTGCCAACGCTGATTTAGAGGTCGCTGTGAAATAGACAGCTTCGGGATGCGTTTTCTGATAATCTTTTACAGATACATAGTCTATACGGGTACCGTTATTATAATCACGGACCAGCTTAACTCCATCCCCAATCTGTACCGCCGTTCCGTCCCACACCGGCCGCTTCGACGAGAAATCTACCAGCTTGGTGGTATAACGTATTGCTTGCCCTGCCTTATTATAATAGACCACTGTAACGTAATTCTGTCCGCTCTTATCTGTCACCGGAAGAACTACTGAATGAATGTCAGCAAAATCAAATTCCCCATAAGGGCTTGGTTGTGCTAAATCCTCTGCACGAACAGGATTGGCTGTAATGTAATACGAGAAGCTGCCTATGCTTCCCTTCAACTCATCCGGGAAACCCATCCAATTCATACTTATTGTCTTGCCGTTGAATTGATTATACCCATCAATAATTACGGATTGAACCAGATCCATATTTTGAAGTGGTCCCGATCTCTTGGCGTTCATAAGAGCTGATACAGCATTCTTAAGCTTAGTCTTGCGTTCTCCCCAATTGAAAGAATCATCAAACGGCAAGTAGGCTCTATAAGCCCTGTTAACTGCATCTTCATCCATTAAAGTTACATTCGAAGGAAGCTCGTCAATTCTTTTCATGGCTGCTTCTAATTTCAGGTCTGTGCTAAGCATCACCTTGCCGGTGTAATAACCCAATGGCTTCATCTCGGAATCGAGGAAAATAATGGTGTATTCATCTTCGTTATATGTTTTGAAATTATATAATGTGTCATAGGCAAACGGGATATAGCCCGGTGATGAAGCACCTACTGCTGTATTAGAGGATACTGTGGCATCAACCACACTGACCCAGCCGTCTCTGTACACTTTACGCGAAGCATGAATGATATCATTCAATTCCAAATTCAGGTTACTGTCCATATAGTACTTCGGGGTAATTGTATATCCCACTGCTCTTCCGCCAAATTGCAAAGCAGCATCTTCCACATCAATAGTATCCCGATAATATACTTGGGAAGACACTGTGCTGAATTTCTCCTGGGTAATAGTCACACCACTGTTTAGTAACATTATACTGCTATAAGCCTCAGTAACTGAGGGCTGCAAATTCACCTTTTGAGTATAGAATCCGGTCACTTCATTAGATGAATTCCGTACCACAACCGAGACATATTTATCGCCTGCTGTGCCAATCCTGCTCTTTGGAATCGAAACACCGGTATATGTCAGCGTCTTCAACGAGTATCCCGTACTAATAGAAGCGTACTGGAGATTGGTAAGCTCCCAGTGGAGATCTCTAGAGCTGATCGGCTTCGCTGTTACATAATAAGTTATCTGGTCATTTAGACGGATAGTGCTTCCAATCACCCTGCTATAATCAACTTCTAGATAAACAGCATTCGTAACTGAATCGTCAGGGCGAGAGGTGATGCTGATATCCAGCGCCGGAAGCTCCTTGACCGGTAATTCATTAACAGGTTCCGGGCTTGGTGTCGGTGTCGGTGTTGGAACCGGCGTTGGTGTTGCCGCCGGAGCCTGGGTTGGTGTCACCTGAGGACCACCGCCACCGCCACCGCCACTACCGCCGCCACTTCCTCCCGCAGCTACAGCAGCAGTTGCAGTTGGTGCAGCTGTAGCTGCGGGAGTAGCCGACGGTGTTACGGCTGGAGCAGGCGTTGCCGCTCCCTGTACAGCTTGACCCGTTCGAGAGACTGCCGCATCGATCAGCGCTAAGGATTCTGCACGGGTCAAGGCTTTGACGGGCCCGAAGGTTCCATCCGGATATCCTTTAAGCACCTTCGCTGTGACTGCGGCAGCAACACTCCCTTTACTCCAGGATGCAATCTGGCTTGCATCACTGAATACTTCCAATACCTCTATACTGCCCGCGTCCAGCTTCAGCAGCTTGCTGACTATAACTGCTGCTTCCTGGCGGTTAATCGGAGCATTCGGGCGCATCTCATTGTTGAAGCCCTGGATATATCCAGCCGCTACAGCCTTCGCAACCTCACTATACGCCCAGCTGGTAGACGGCACATCGGTGAATTCCACCTTACTCTGTTCCGTAAAATGATAAGAACGGTTGATGAGCGTCATGAACTCCGCTCTGGTTATGGTCTGGTTCGGTTTAACCGATCCATCTCCGAAGCCTTTAAGCAAGCCGTTATCCAGCCAGCTTTGAATCGTCTGCTGCGCCCAATGTCCCTCATAATCCTTTGTCCCTGCTGACTGGGCTGCCGCTGTCCCCATAGAACCAAACAGCATCCCCGCTCCGACTATACCTGCCAATATTCCCGTTAACTTCCTGATCATCAATACTCTCCCCCTGAATGTACGACTGAACCCATCTCATAATATCTCACCGGAATATATTAGTAAATTAGAAATTTAACAACAAAAAAAGCCCGCCGAATCCATATCAGCAGGCTTGGTGCATTATTCAAGTTATTTTACCGGCCCAGAAGCAAACCCTTAATTCAAAAAGCTGCTCAGCCCGCTCTCCGCCTGCTTCAAAGCCTGCGGCTGTGAGCCTTCGTTAAGCCCGAGCCGGTTGTTCAGCTGGGTGTTGATGGTGGTCATTTTGGACGTATAGTCCTGACAGCTCTCGATGATCCGCCGGTTGGACTGCTCTGAGGTATCCAGGGCGCTGAGCAGGTCACCAATCGCCTGATTCACGGCTTCCAGAGACATGGACGGCTTGGAGAGCAGCTCCGTTGTCTTCTCGGTCGTCGTGCGCAGCAGCCGTGCATTCTCCTTGAACTGGTCCTCGATCGTCTTGTTGGTGGCTTCGACCGCATTGATGACATTCTCCTGATCGGCCAGGGACATGGCAATCATCGCCGAGACGGTGATCAGGTTAGAGGTCTTATCGATCGCGTTGTTTACGGAATCAATCAGCTTGTCATTATTGTCATTGATGATATCCGTTGCCGCAATCGCCTGATTGTAGAGCAGAATCATCTCGGTCATGGACTGAATCCGCACCATAACCTTGCGCAGCCCCCGCTCCAGATACGCTTTGCGGAATTCATTCTCGGGCTTGGCGATCTCCACCTCGAACAGCTCCTTCAGCTTGTTGCCGAAGGCGATCTTGGTCTGGAGGTTATAGATCTCCTCCATGGAGGTACGCTTCAACTGACGCATGTTAACGATGCTCTCCTCTAGCGTATCCCGACCGTCACGCAGACCGGTGATAATGGCATCAATGTTGGTGCGGACCGACTGATATTTGTATACATAATTTTTAAGCGGGCTTTTGCGCAGCATTTTGCCGAAGAAGCTGACATTCTTACTCTGCTGAAGGGTCTCGCACTCATTGCGCAGCTTCATAATCATATTGGGCACTTCCACCCGCTTGCCGCTCATCAGGTCATTGACGGGGCGGTCCAGCAGCTTCAGCGTCTGGCCTGCCTTCTCCTGCGTCTTGACCCCAAGCTTCCCGATATCATCCATCAGGGAATCCAGTGCTACCGTGTCAGTCTTGGCTACCTGCTCAATTAACTGGGAAGCCTCCTGGACTACCTTCTGCTCATCTTCTTTTCTAAGCTCAATTAACTGCGTGGACATGGCTATCCTCCTCCTATAATTCGGAACTGCTGTAGCGCTGATGAATCAGTTCCGCCTTGGTCTGAAGTTCCATCAGGTCTTTGTGCTCGATCGTCGACGCAATATCGGAAATTTTGGCATCGACATCACGCAGACCGTTCAGCAGCATTCTCCGGTTTCTTGTCTTGGCTTCGCCGCCCAGGCGCAGGAACGGGTTGATTACTCCATTAAGGTCCTTCAGCACCAGCCTGCGGACGGTATGGTTAATCTCACCGTTACCCAGCTCCTGCAGCAGCGGAATGACGCGCTGCAGTCTGGCGAACAGCGCCAGCGACTTCTCGACAATCTCATTGTCCAGCGTATCCTTCTGCCCTTCGGAGATGATCATATCCTCCAGGATGCCCAGATACTCCACCACCGGAGCGAACTCCGCTCCGATCTGTATGTCCTCCCTGTGTCCGGCACCCGAATGGGCCGGGGAGGCCTGTCCCGCAGCAGCAGGAGAGGCAGCGGCAGCAGACGAAGCCTGCGGCGCGGCGGACGATGCCGCCGGAATCACCTGCGGCTCCTGTCCGGCAGGAATCACCTCTACCGGAAGATTCACTCTGGTGCGCCTGAGCTCCGGCACCGCAAGTGCTGCCCCGATTACCGGGAGCAGCAGCGAGACCAGCTCAGGCAGGAAGCCGCTGGTCAGTACGGCTACAACATAACCGGCACCGGCATACGCCAGTACTTTGAATTTAGCTTGCATTCCTTCTCACCTCTTATGAGCGTGAATGCTACACGCTCAATTCACGGAATCCGTAATGACGGATTCTCCGTTTATTCTCATGATCAGCGGCTGCTCGACATGGCTGGCCAGGACATTATGCTCGAACGATGCAGGCAGAACCTCGCCGCCGAGCGCGCTTTTGACAGCCAGATATGGGAAGTTAATTCCGGACAGACAGGAGATATGCAGGCCGCCAGACATCCGCGGGTTAATCTCCAGCAGCTTGGGGACGCCACCGCTGTATTTCATCTGGATATTGAAATTGAACGGAATCCGGTACGTCTCAGCCACCCTGCGGGCCACCCCCGCAAGCTCCGGGATATACTCCATCAACCGCAGGCGGCCGCCTGCCTTCCGGCGGGGAACTGCGGCCAGCAGCCTGCCCTTCTCATCCGACAAGCAATCAATACTATATTCATATCCCTCCAGCAGCTCCATCACCATCAGGTTAGGGAAGCTCCCGGCTTCATCAAGGATACGGTAAGCTTCCTCGAAGGAGATCAGCGGAGTTACGTGGCCGAACAGCTCCTCCACGGGACTGCGGTCATTATCTATAATCCGGAATCCGAGTCCGCCCTCCGTCTCGGTAGGCTTGAAGCAGACCTTGTGTCCTTTGGCTGCGAGATCTTCATAAGCTTCCCTGAACTGCTGCGCATTACTAACCACATGATAATCAGGAATTGTCATAATCCCGGTGGTCTTCACGCTCTCATAGAACTTGCCTTTGTCCATGATCATCTCCAGCAGATCCAGATCACGGCAGACCAGCACCTTCGTCCCGATCTCATCGAACAGCGAGGCATGCAGCGCGATATCGAGCATATGCAGCCGGGGGATGAAGATATCAATCTCGTTCCGGCGGCAAAAATCAACACAGAACTGCACGTATTCAATGCCTTCTAGCGCCGGCTCGGTTCCGGCTACATCCGCGCCTTGCAGCGACATATGGTGGATATCCGGGTGGGTGGCGAAGATTTGCACCGGAATCCCGTCTTCGTTGCTCCGGATGAGATTCATATAGTGATAGGCAACAGAGAACCAGCGGTTGAAATATATATTTACCTTTTTCATGGTGGCGGTCCAACTCCCAATGCTGTCGAATGTGTATAGATCCTGTGAACATACTGCATAATCTCATCCGCGGCAAATACCCCCGGCCGCTTAGTAAACGGATACTCTAAGTGTACTAAACCCGCCTGCTGCTCGGCAAATATTTCTCCGTGGCAGGGAGCTATGGCATAATCGGCGGCGGCGAGCAGGCTCTTGTCCAGAAGGGAATCGCCTGAAGCGACCATCGGCTCCGAATGCACGGTGCGGCGGACATGAAGAATGGCATCGCTTTTGTTCACCGCCTCCGGCACGATATAGAGCTTGCGCCCCTGCAGGGATACTCTCCAGCCAAGCTCACCCAGCCGTTGAGACATCCGGGCAATCTCCTCAAGCGGCAGCGAATCCCGGTGAACCACGAAGGTATAGAACAGCTCATCGCAATACCGCCGGCTAATGATCCATTCTTCCCGGACAACAGCACGCACGATGCTCTCGGCTTCTTCCGCCGCAGCGGAGCCGCGTTCCACCGCTTTGCCGACAGCCGTCCGCCAATCCTGATCCACTACCCCGTTCACAAGAATATTGCCGCCATTGCTGGTGATGGCATAATCCGGAATGACCGTCTCCTGGAACAGGTTAATCCGCCGGTACTGGGCAATGGTACGTGTAGTCACCGGCATGAAGACGATCTTCGCCGCCAGCTCTTTCAGTGTAGCCAGAGCCTGCTGTGAGATATACGATACCACCTTGCCGTCAACAACCTCTGCCGGAACCAGACCGGGGGTATCCTCAGGAACGCCTATCGCGCTAAGAGAGTAGATCAGCGTGCGGTCCAGATCGCTGGCGTAGATCATTCACTCTCCCCTTTCAGCGGCTTGATGATTCCGCAGCAGGAGTAGGTCAGCCCGGGATAGACCTCTACCGGCACGCCCCGGTCCTCCGCCAGCAGCAGAATATGCCGCAGGTTGGGATTGTCCAGCCTGTCGACAAGAATTCTCCAGGGCACTCTCCGCAGCAGCACACGTGTCGTCTCCCCCACTCCTGGCTTCACCAGATTGATATTATCGATGCCGAAGGTATCCTGGATACTGCGGATATCGGCCAGCCCCTGCCAGGTAATCTCCGGCGGATGCTCCAGCATCTCCGCAGCCTGCGCAAGTGCCTCTGCTGCTACTTCCGCGAAATATGGGGTAATCGCTTCAACGAATACGTTGGACAGATCACTGTCCAGCCATTCCTTGTAGAATTTGGCCCCGTGGAATTCCTCAGGCCCGATCAGATCATCGCGGAGCACCGTACGGCTCATCAGGCCGGATACCGTGGAGTTCAGGCAGGCGCTTGGAATCAGATAATCCTCCCGGGTACCGAAGGTTCCCGAGCAGTGCCCGGGATCGGCGAGTACCGCCAGATCATCATTTAGCGTAATGCCATATTTCTTATGCATACTCTCACAGGCCTCTATCAGCACCTGCCGGATGGCCCCCTTACCGGTCCAGCCATCGATGAATTGCAGTTCGGCATCCCTTCCATGCTGCTGTAGCATATAGAGCACCGCATTCTCATCAATCCCCTTGCCGCGGATAATCGAGATGCTGTAATGCGGAAGATCCGCTCTATATTTCTCAAGAATATAACGTTTGATCAGCACCCCGATAGGTGTGCCCGCTCTCGCCAAAGAGACCAGCACCGTATTCGCCGTTCCCCGCCGGGCAACAATCATCTCGGACACCACAGCTACAGCCAGCGCCACCTTCCTCGCAGTCTGCTGCAGCGTCTCATGAAACAATTCGATATACTGCTCTGTCGGCTGGTACTCCACCGGGAGCATCTCTGAATAATGCACGCCGGACTGGATCGCTTCCTCCCGCTCGGCTGTTCCCCGCTCCAGGGATACATTGCTTAGATCCTTGAGCAGGAAGGTAACGTCGGAAGCAGGATAGCTGCCCAGTGCCACCGGAGGGGATATTGTTCTATTGTGAATGGCTTCGATATCTATTCCCTTCATAGCTCTGAGCCTCCCGTATCTGGTTCTGGGCTGAGTACAACAAGATGTACCTTATTGCCTGCCAGCCTCTGTAAAATATCCGTCATCGGTGCAATCCGCTGCCGGGGCACCTCGCGCTCCAGCAGGACGAAGATATCGTCATACTGGCCGGAGTCCACATTATAGATGAAATTCATGATCTCCGTATCCCCTGCGGACGGATACGCAGCAGCGCTGTGCACGCCGTAATCCGCACGCCGCTCGGGATGGATCGGACTGCGGGTTGAGGCCTGGTACAGCACGCCCTCTCCCATCTCTGCGGCGATCCGCATCGGCAGATACATGAACTCGCCTACGCCCATCACCAGGGCACGGGAGCCTTCCCGCAAGCTCCCGAGCTGCTCGGCCACGCGGCTTACACCGGCATCAAGCTGCACATCATCCGCAGATTTCAGGCCAAAGCGGCCGCTGAGCTTCAAATATGCCGCCGGATTGATCACGCCTTGTGCATCCACAGAGGTTACAGGCAGCCGTTCCAGGCCGTCCCGCACATAAGTAGTTACAAGCTCTGCACCTGTGGTAGCAGCGGCTCCGTTATCAGCTGCAGGCTGCAGCAGCGGAACCCCCTCAACCTTAATGCTTCCCTGCAGCAGGGATAGAGCGGTAATCCGTATCCCCAGCTCTTGCTCCAGCTTACGGTACGCCTGAATATTCGCCTCGCTCCGCCAGTCGAGGAGCGAAGCCACTACATATTCGCGGCGCGGGAATTTCGACTGAATGTCCCGGATGATGTTGACCGCCGTATTGCCGGTGGTAATCTCATCATCCACCAGGATGACCGGTTCAGTCCCTGACAGCAGGCTGGCATCCAGCGCGTAACAGAGGTGGTCCATCGCATGGGAATGCTCCTCCACGAAGGTCACCACCGATTCCAGCTCAGGAATCATCTCACGCGTGGTATGAATATAAGACGCGCCGCCGGCGAATGCATTATACATGCTATGGCCCAGGGCGGTAGCGGTTTCGGCGAACCCGATAAACAGAACCGGCTCAGGCAGAGCCAGACGTGCAGCAAGCAGCGCATGATAAGCTTCTTCCGCATATTCAGGATGGATCAGGCCATGAACGGCCTGGTTCATCAGCGGGTCCATAACCTCCCGGTCAGCGGTATCCCCACTCATCTCCAGATACAGGAGCAAGGCGAGTGCCGCTCCGCTAAGCAGCGGGGTATAGGGCCCTACGGGAATGTGCTTGCCAAGCACTTTGCTGACGAACAGGAAGGAGCGCTTCTTATTGATTCGTGCAGCCATGGAGAACAAGGACTCCACAGGCATATGAAAAGGATTGGAGGTTTCTGTTACCGTAACCTGCAGATTCTCGACGATATTAAACGTGTGTGTATTCGTTCTCGGGTAGTAATCCGACAAAATGCTGTTGTTCATGTAACACCCCGTATATTTGAGATCGTAATAAAATTCGTCTGGCCCAGTTCAAATGAGGCTTGATTTCATTCATTTTATTATAGTATTCACTCTTGAACACGCCGCGGCTGCCATCGTTGCTGTCTACAATACTTAAGGCATCCACATACTCTTCATGCATTACGGTATACATCGCCTGCACGGGTCTGAGGTGGGAAGGGTGGATAATGGTTTTGCCCACAATGCCGTTCTCCTTGTCCAGAATTACTTCCCGGATCAGCCCGTCCATCGAGCTTGAAATGAAGCTGTTGCGCATTTCGCGGCCATGCTTGCCATAAGTATCCTCGAAGGGCGTCTCCCGCAGCTGCGGGCGGAGGACCCGGTGTCCTTTGCTGGCAAAATACTCCCACACAGGACCCGAGATCACGTATCCTTCCTCCACACGGCCAAATACGTTAATGATATCCGACATGCAGTCGCGGATCGGCGTCAGGTCATAGATGCTGATATCCGGGCTGCGCCGCAATCCGAACAGACTGGAGAAGTCCGTAGCCCCAATCCGGACATTCAGCACATACTCGCGGTATTGCCCCAGCAGATCCCGGACCCCAAGCAGAGTGTCCATCCGGCTCTCCCGGTAGATGATCGGTGCATTCTCCAGAATCGGCATCCCGTACAACACCGGGGCTGAATAGCTGCGTGTGTCATTGTAATCGGCAATGGCCTCGAAATAATCCGTACCGTTCTCTACGGAGAACTTGGGGAAGACGAAGCCGGTCAGCATGGTGATTAATGATCCCAGCCGAAAGATCAGATCCCGCAGCTGTGCAGGGTTACGTACGCGGATGAACAGCAGCGGAAGACTGCCGCGCTGGTCCGGCTCATTCTCCGCATAAGCGGACAGAAATGCCAGATGCCTGACGATGGATTCTTCGGCATAATCCACTTCACCGTCCCCGATGGCATCCTCCAAATCTATGATTACCGTGATAAGCCCCGAGGCTCTCAGCTTAATAATATCTTCGGCAACACTGGCACGGGTGGCCGGCATATAAAGGGCTGCTCCGACGGCATAAGCCAGTAAATCCTTGCGGGTAGTATGATCAAATGAAACCGGCGGAACATGGAATAATGAGGCTTCCTGTTCTTGTGTGAGGTAATCGAAATATCTCAAGGCCCTTCCCCCTTAATGTTGTGCCAGCACAATCCAAATGGCCTTTGGCTGCGAGCAGAACCAGCTATGCCGTCCTCTCGGGGACGGTATCCGGCTTGCTTAGAACCCAAGCAAAGGCCATGCTATAAACCTGTTACGATTACCCGAAAGGCGTGCCGGAGTCCACCCTTCCCGTGAACCCCGCGCCTTCCTGCACAGCTATAAAGGATAAAGAGATGAAGCACGCACAACCATCAGGCCTTGTGGTTCTCAGCCTTCTTGCGTTTGCTTGCGCTGTACACGATAGTACCTGCAAACACCGCAATTAGAATACCGAAGAAAATTACATGCGGCAATTCATAGCCGAAGGCTCCGGCAAGCATTTTACCGGCAATCAGTGCAATAAGCAGGAATGCTGTCTGTTCCAATTCAGGATATCTGGCAATCAGCTTGAGGAACACCTGTGCCACTCCGCGCATCATCAGCACGCCGAGAATACCGCCCAGGAAGAGTACCCATACTTCACTGCTAAGACCAAATGCGGCTACCACGCTGTCAATACTGAAGGCAATATCCATTAATTCAACGAGGAGTACCGTCTTCCAGAAGGATGCACCTTTATTCTTAATCTCTCCCTCTTCTCCGCTGCCCTTGAACAACCCTTTGTAGGCAATGTAGAAGAGATACAAGGCTCCAAGCACCTTCACCAGCGTGAATTTGACGAGATAGGTCCCCAGCCCAATCGCCAGGAATCTGAACACGTAAGCACCGATAATACCATAGAACAACGCCTTACGCTGCTGCTCCTTCGGCAGGTGCTTAACCATGACCGCCAGTACAAGCGCGTTATCAGCGGACAACAGACCCTCCAGCAGAATCAGGCTTCCGATTATCCCCCAGCTGACAGGGTCGGAGAGCGTTCCTGCAATATCACTCCATGAGAAGAAATGCCCGTAATTCTCACCGATACTCCTAAAAAAATCACTGAACCAGTCCATTCCACTTGCGCCTCCGGTAATATCAAATTATTTACTTCCCGCTACCCAGCGAAGCCCCCAGCCATAAGCCTCATCCATCTCCCGGTGACCGCTGAAATATTGCACGAGCCGTTCAATACTGAAGGTCTCGTTATCCACATTCCGGATCAGCGCGATGGCGCACATGCCTTTACGGTTGTTATGCTCGTCCAGATTCACGATAATATCCGGCCCTCCATCCTGCTTCAGGGTAACCACCCCATCCGCCTCAGACCAGTTGGTAACTCCTTTGTAAATAAAGGCAAACACCAGAATCCGTTCGATCTGGGCTACCTTACTTCCGTTTATACGCAGATTCTCGCCGGATGTTACGGAGCCTGTCCGATCATCTCCATCGAGCATCATATAAGGCTGCTGCTGCAGGTTACCGAACGCATTGCCCAGTGCCTGCACCACGCCTTTGCTGCCGTTCTTCAGCTCATACAGACAAGCCAGATCGAGGTCCACCCCGCCCTTGTTACGGCTGAACAGCCCTCCGCCCTGCTTCTGGTTCCAGTTCAGGTTAATCAGCAACTCACCCAGACCGGAAGCGGATTTCTTCAGGTTAATCGAATCGCCCTTCTTCTTCAGCTCAATCTTCTTCAGATTGAGATTCAGCGCCGGTGCGGGAGCAGCCTCCTGCTTAGGCGGTGCCGGTGCAGGCGGTGGCGGAATCACAATATTCGGTCTGGATGACTCTGCGCGGGGCGGCGGCACTTGAAGCGGCGGTCGTGCCTGCGTCGGTGTAGTTTCCGGCGGCTTCGGTGCCGGTGCAGGCTCGTCCTCTACTTCTATGCCATAGTTGCCGCAGAGCGCCTTAAGCCCGCCTGAGAAGCCAGCAACAATCGCACTGTATTTCCATTCTTCACCATGTCTATATAATTCTCCAACTACAACAGCCGTTTCCACAGAGAACTGATTTCCAAGGTTACACCGCAGAAGCTGCGCACCTGTCGCCTGATTCACGATCCGGCACTCCGCTTCACTCATTTGTCCGAACATCTGCTTGCGGTTTTCTCCGTCATACAGAGTAAGCGTGAAGGCAATCTTCACTATGTTTGCCGGAATCCGCTCCAGCGAGACCTCGAACTGCTTCAGTCCGCCCGAAGCTGTACCCGGTACATCTTTATAGGTGATAAAGGGAGTAGACGGGTTATTGTAAAAGATCAGATCGTCATCACTGCTCACTTTACCGCCAGCTCCAAGCAGGAATGCGGAAGCATCAATATCCATGGAAGACGGAGCTTTCCACCCGATCTCAACCGTAATGCTGCGGAGCCCCGGGTTCCCTTTGGTCAGATCTGCTTTCTGTCCTTTGACTACTTCTGTATTCATTCTTACGCCACCTTTATACATGGATAAGAGCGCAACTTATCAGATTTTGTGTATAAAAAGGGCAGGATCGATGATGATCCCGCCTTTGAAGCTCTTATTGCGCGTCCAGCCCGTAGTTCTTGCATAATGCGCTTAGTCCGCCAGCGAAGCCGCTGCCAATCGCCTGGAATTTCCAATCCGCCCCCTGGCGGTAGAATTCACAGAAGACCACAGCCGTCTCGGTGGAGAAATCCTCGCCCAGATCGAACCGCAGAATCTCACGGTCACTGGATGCATCAACTACACGGACGAAAGCGTTGGAGACTTGTCCGAAGTTCTGCGCCCGGGCCTCATAATCATAGATCGTGACCGTGATCCCGATCCGCTGAATATTGGCAGGCACCAGACTGAAGTCTACGACGATCTGCTCATCATCCCCGTCGCCTTCACCTGTGCGATTGTCCCCTGTATGGGTTACAGAGCCTGTACCGCCGCTCGGGTTGTTATAGAATACAAAGTCATTTTCGCTTTTGGCTTTGCCGTCCTCATGCAGCAGGAATGCTGATGCATCGAGGTCGAAATCCTTGCCGCCGCTGTACTTGTTTGTATCCCAGCCCAGTCCTACAACTACTTTGGTCAGACCCGGATTGGTCTTGGTAAGATCAATCCGCTGTCCTTTGGAAAGACTGATCGTCACTGTCAAAAACCCTCTTTCCTTACAGATTTAATTCCCGTAATGTCAGAGCCTTATTGCAGACCGTAATCACGGGTCAAGCCGGAGAGACCGTCCTTGTAGCCGCTGCCAATCGCGTTGAATTTCCATTCTGCGCCGTTACGGTACAATTCGCCTACAACTACGCCTGTTTCAACGGAGAAATCTTCACCCAGGTCAAAGCGGATCAGTTCCTCACTGTTCGCATCGTTGACGATACGTACATAAGAACGGGAGACTTGTCCGAAGTTCTGGCTTCTGGATTCTGCTTCATAGATGGTAATGGTGAAGGCAATCTTGTCCACATCTGCAGGAACATTAAGCAAATCGACTTGAACCTGCTCATCGTCTCCGTCGCCTTCCCCGGTACGGTTATCGCCGGTGTGAACAACAGAAGCGTTCTCGTTCTGCTTGTTGTTGAAGAAGATGAAGTTGGTTTCTTTATCGACTTTACCGTTCGCATTCGTCAGGAACACGGAAACGTCAAGGTCAAAGTCCTTACCGCCATCATATTTATTCGTATCCCATCCGAGGCCGACTGTGATTTTGGACAAGCCTGGATTTGTTTTGGTTAAATCAATTTTTTGTCCCTTGGATAAGTTAATAGCCATGAATAGAGCCCTCTTTTCTCAAATTGGATTTAGATATAGCGTTCTGCCAGCTGATTGATATGCGCGGCGTGGGCCGCTTCACCGACGGCTGCGAACTTCCACTCTTCGCCATGACGATACAGCTCGCCGCAGATTAGTGCCGTGAAGCCTGTATAATTGTCTGTCAGATTAAACTTAACCAATTCTGCATTCCCTGCCGCATTAATAATGCGGATATACGCAGATTTGATCATTCCGAAATCCTGCTTGCGGTTCACCGCATCGTAGATGTTAACCACAACAAGGACCTTATGGACATCGGCAGGAATCTGCTTCAGATTCACCATGATCTGTTCGTCGTCCCCGTCGCCCTCACCCGTCAGATTATCCCCCGAGTGGACTACAGAGTTATTCGCATTCTGTTTGTTGTGAAAGCAGACAAGGTTCAGCTTGTTCGTCAGCTTGCCGTTCTCATTCAGCAGCAGCGCTGAAGCATCGCAGTCAACATTCGCCTGTTTTTTAACCCCAAAGAATCCCCTTGCCGGTTCGGCAGGGTCCCAGCCCAGTCCTACGATTACGTTAGACAGTCCGGCATTGCCTTTGGTTAAATCGATCTTCTGACCTTTTACCAGATTAATTCCAGCCAACTTGAAGTACCTCCGTTTCCAAATAGAAGTGTGCTTGCGGGTGTTACATCAGTGATACGGCGGTCCATCGCCTAAAGTTTCAGTAATTAGCAAATGAAATCCAGCCTGTACTTACAGGCTGAATTCGCTTGGGCTAAGTCCCAGTACGCTGCAGATATTCCGCACAACTGCCTTCTCATGCTCGTCGAAGTCACCGTCGGCTGCACCAATCGCCGAGCATACGCCCACGATTAACCGTCCAACCTCCGGTTTGCCGTTAAACTTACCGATAGCCTTCAGCGCTTCCTGCTTACCGATCTCCGGCGAGAATTCGAAGTTGCTTACATAGTAATTGAACTGGGCAATGACGTCCCTCATGTCAAATACCTTGAGTTCATTGCTGAGATTCATATATCCCGCCATCTTGTTCTTCTCAGCTTCCTCAATCTTGCCGTCAGCAGCAGCGACCAGCGCGCAGCCAGCTACTACCGCATTCATAAAGTCTTTATTTTTAAATTTTTTCACTTGATCCGTCAGTCCGCTCTTGGTGGTATTCAGCCAATTTTTGAATGTGCTCATCGTATTCTCCTTCTATCATTATGGAATTATGACCAGCAGAAAGCCTATGCCGTCTTATTAAGCACCCTATCCTTTTCTGCCGGAAATATAAGGATAAATCATTATGCAGAACCGCTGTCATCCTTATACTTTAAAAAAAGATATCGCCGAGCCTCCTCCCCGCCACCCTGGGCAGCTATTCACGCTTGGACTTATTGCCTATTTCTTACTCTTCTAATATAACCGATTAAATAACAATATTCTACTTTGGGCGATTCTTACAGCACCTTGGACAGAAACTCCCGTGTACGCTCATGCGACGGGCTGCCGAACAGTTGCTCCGGTGCACCCTGCTCCACTATGGCCCCTTGCTCCATAAAAAGCACCCGGTCCCCGACTTCACGGGCGAAGCCCATCTCATGAGTCACCACAACCATAGTCATCCCCTCACGGGCCAGCTCCTTCATGACGGCCAGCACCTCGCCCACCATCTCGGGGTCCAGGGCCGAGGTCGGCTCGTCGAACAGCATGATCTTCGGCTCCATCGCCAGTGCCCGGGCAATCGCCACCCGCTGGGCCTGACCGCCGGAGAGCGAGGAAGGATACATCTCCGCCTTCTCGCTAAGCCCTACCTTCTGCAGCAGCTCCAGCGCCTTCTGCCTTGCTTGATCCGCCGTCCATTTCCGCACCTTCATCGGGGCCAGCATGATGTTCTCGATCACCTTACGATGCGGAAACAGATTAAACTGCTGAAAGACCATCCCCACCTCGGTACGGATATCGTTAATCCTTGTGCTCTTGGCCATCAAGGAAGTGCCTTCAATCATAATATTGCCCGCTTGCGGCTGCTCCAGCAGATTAAGGCAGCGCAGAAAGGTCGATTTGCCTGAGCCCGAAGGCCCGATGACAACCACAACCTCCCGGCTGTGAATGTCGACACTGATATCCGTCAGTACCTGATGGGCACCGAATGATTTGTGCAGATGCTTGACTGAAATAACCGGTTCCATAGGGGCTACACCTTCCGTTCGATATAATTAAGCAGCTTGCTGAGCGAATAAGTAAGAATGAAGTAGATCAGTGCAGCGGTCAGATACGGCTCCCAGATCCGCAGGTATTGGCCTTTCATGGTATTGCTCCAGTACATAATCTCAGGGGCGGCAATCAGCGCCAGCAGCGAGGAATCCTTAACAAGCACAATGAATTCATTCCCGAAGGCGGGAACCATCCGTTTGATGGCCTGAGGCAGAATAATGAAGCGCATCGCCTGCTGCCGGGTCATTCCGAGAGACAGGGCTGCTTCCCGCTGACCGGGGTCGATGGACTGGATACCGGCGCGGAAGATCTCCGCAGAATAGGCAGCGGAATTGAGCGACAGCGCCACGAATGCGCTCATCAGCGCATAGGTTTTGCCGTAGAACAACGGGATCAGCCCGAAGTGGACGATCAGAATCTGCACATAGAGCGGCGTACCCCGGAAGATGTTGATATAGGCGTGGAACGGCCAGCGGAAATACCATTTGGGCGCCATTTTACCGAAGCCGATAATCAGCCCCAGCAGGGAGCCGCACAGAATGGAGACCAGCGATACGCCGATGGTGAACAAGGTCCCTTTTAGCAGAACCGGTAAATAATGAATGATGATGTCGAATCTGAAATCCATAGAATTCTTCCCTTCTCTTCTGCTTGTGGCTTGCTCAAAAAAAGAAGCACGCGCAATAGCAATCATTACGCATGCTTAATTGTTGCTGGCCCCTATGCTACTTCGCGTTCATAAGCGCCGCCGTGTCCGGCTCTTCGCCGAACCATTCCTTGTAGATCTCCGCATATTTGCCGTTCTCGATGACCTTCTTGATCGCCGGGTCCAGCTTCGCCTTCCATTCACTGCCCTTCGGATACAGGATGCCGTAGTACTCGGAGCCGAAATTCTCCTTGTCGATAATGCCGGTCAGCTTCTCCTTCGGATTGTTCTTGATGTATTCGTTCACGATGGCGATATCCGCAACCACCGCATCCGCCCCGCCGCCGTTCAGCTCCATCAGCGCTACCGCATTGCTGTCGAACCGCTTCAGGTTACCGTTGTCGACGCCCATAATGCCGCTCATCAGCTCATCGGCTGTCGTGGCTGCCTGAACCGCAACCTTCTTCCCCTTCAGGTCCAGGGCGGATTTGATATCGCTGCCTTCCTTCACCATGATCATGTTCGTAGATTCGAAATAAGGGATAGAGTAGTCATAGGTTTCCTTGCGCTCATCTGTAATTGATACCGAGGATACACCCGCCTGATATTCAGTGCCCTGCTTCACACTGGTCAGCATGGTATCCCAGCCTGTGTTGGTGACCGTGTAATCAATCCCGGCCTCCGCCATCACGGCCTTAATGAAATCAATGTCAAAGCCCTTGATCGTATCGGTATCCATATACTCCATTGGTGCATAGCTGGCATCGGTAGCGATTTTGAGGCTTTTCCCGTCCGCACTGCCGCCTTTCGCATCATTACCAGAGCTACAACCCGCCATTGCCAAGACCAGGAGTGCCACCATACCTGACATCGCCCATTTTTTTCGGATTCCCATTCTCCAATCCCCCTACTTATTTGTAAAATAACTTAAGGAGATTTTATCAGATTAAAGTAGTGATGACAATTAACTTTATCCCATTGTGTAATGTAATATGACATTATTATCGATATATTGTAACATCTCATGCAAAAAAGCAGCCGAAATGCCCCGGAGAGAGCTCCGGCAGCATTCTGGCTGCTTAATAAGTGGTCTATACATATTAGCGCATAAGTTAGAAGGTCAGATCGCCGTCATAGGAAGCAATCATCCGGTACAGCTCCGGACGGCGGTCACGGAAGATCCCCCATTCAATCCGGCCTATCTCAAGCGCATCCAGGTCGAATTCGCTGACCAGCACGGTCTGCTCATCCCGTCCGGCTTCGACAATCTTGTTGCCCTGCGGACCAGCGATGAACGACGATCCGTAGAAATCAATGCTGGAATCCTCGTCAGTCTCCTTGCCGATCCGGTTGGAGGCCACGACAGGAATCAGGTTAGCGGCCGCATGACCCAGCATGCAGGTCTGCCAGTGATCCTTGGAATCGATTGACCCGTCCTGCGGCTCCGAGCCGATGGCTGTAGGATAGAACAGAATCTCCGCACCCATCAGGCTCATCACCCGGGCAGCTTCCGGGTACCATTGGTCCCAGCATACGCCGACTCCGATTTTGGCATAGCGGGTATTCCACACCTTGAAGCCGGTATCGCCCGGGTTGAAGTAGAACTTCTCTTCATAGCCTGGACCGTCAGGAATATGGCTCTTGCGGTATTTGCCCATCACGGTTCCGTCTGCATCAATGACCGCCAGCGAGTTGTACCGCGCATAATTCTTCTTCTCATAAAAGCTGATCGGCAGCACCACCGCAAGCTCCTTGGCGATGGCCTTGAAGTGGTTCACAGCCTTGTTCTGCTCAAGCTCCGTAGCATAGGCATAGTAATCCGACTTCTCCTTCTGGCAGAAATACGGTGTCTCGAACAGCTCCTGCAGCAGAATAATCTGCGCGCCTTGGGCTGCCGCCTCTCTAACCAGAGTCTCCGCCTTGCGGATATTCTCATCAATGTCGCCGGAACAGCTCATTTGCGTCGCGGCTACTTTTACTTGTCTCATGGTTGTTCCTCCTTGTATGAACTTATAACACTTAGAACTCAAAGCTTGGCCGTCGCTGCGGTGAACATTTGGACTTCCGGCCGCTGTTGTCACCAGATTTCTTGATTTAATCCGCTCTTCGCGGTTGAAATCCGGTGACAGCTGATGCTTCCGAAGCGAGCTTTCCTACGGAAAGCTTTCAGGCGATCGCTAACGCTCCTACAGTTCCAAATTTCCCCTCCGCTTCTTTTCGCTTTTCGTTAAGCTCCGGCCACCGCAGGCATCTGCTGGGTGGTGCAATGCACGTTTCCGCCTTCGCCGATCACGGCCATTCCGTTCACCGTGCGGATTCTGCGGTCCGTGAACAGCCCGGCCAGCTTCTCCTCGGCCAGCTTGTCCGTCTCAGCCGCTGTACCGCCGAAGACGGGCAGGATAATACCGCCGTTCACAAAATAAAAGTTCAGATAACTCAGTGTCAGGCGGCTGCCCTCGAAGTCCACGCGGGGCGGCTGCTGAATGCGGATAATCTCCAGCTTCCGGCCTTTGGCATCGACGGCCTGCTCCAGGATGCGCAGATTCTCCTGCGTAATCGCATAGTTCTCATCCTGCGGGTCCTCGCAGACCTGAATAATCACCTTACCCGGTGCCGCGAAGCAGGCGATGTTATCGACATGCCCGTCCGTCTCATCCCCGCTGAGGCCGCGCTTCAGCCAGATGATGGACTCCGTCCCGGTATATTGCTTGACATAATCAGCAATTTCTTCCCGGTTCAGCTCAGGATTACGGTTCGTATGGAGCAGACATTCCTCCGTGGTCAGCAGGGTGCCCTCGCCATCCGTATGAATGGAGCCGCCCTCCATCACCAGCGGAGCATCGAACGCGCTGATCTCCAGGTGCTTCAGAATCTGGGGAGCTACCTCATCATCGAGATCCCAAGGCGAGTATTTGCCGCCCCAGGCATTGAATTTCCAGTTGACCCCGGCCAGCTTCCCGTCAGGACCCGTGAGGAAGGTCGGTCCGTTGTCTCGCAGCCAGGCATCGTTGTGCCGGATGGGGAGCAGCGTTACATTGTCCCCAAGCGCCAGCTTCTCTACCGTATCCAGCTCATCCGGATTGACGATAACCGTCACCGGCTCGAATTCGGCAATCGCCCGGATAATCTCAGCATAGCCCCTACTAACCGCTTCATGATTATCAGGGTGTACCATAGAGTCCTTCACCGGCCAGGAAATAAAGGTCCGTTCATGCTTGGCCCATTCAGCCGGCATTGTATAGTGTAAATCACGTGGATGCATCATTTAGTTACCTCTGCTGTTTAGTTTTTGAAGCCGGGGATCTGCCCGCAAGCTCCTCACCCATCATACATTAATATGCCGGTGGGCTCAATTGCTGCGCAGCAATAATCCCTCTGGAAATATCCAGAGGGATTATTGTGGAAGCTGAGTTATTACAGCCTGATCTGCTTGATGATATTGCCGCTGAAGTCCTTAATAAGAAATTCCCCATTCTCCAGAACGCCGTAGGAGTTCGGGTTGTTCTCCTTGGGCAGCGCGATCGATCCGGGGTTGAGCAGGGTAATGCCGTCCTTCACCCCTGCCACCGGCAGATGCGTATGCCCCTGAATGAACACATCCTGCGGGGACAGCGCCGGTAAGTGGTCGATGCTGAATCCGTGACCGTGCGTCGCGTAGATCTTGCGGCCCTCGTGCAGAATTAGCACATAATCGCCCATCATCGGGAAGTGCAGCAGCATCTGATCCACCTCGGCGTCACAGTTACCTCTTACCGCCGCCAGCGATTTGCCCGATTGGCTGTAGGCATTCAGCTTATCGGCGACCCCCTGCGGGTTGTACCCCTCCGGCAGCGGATTCCTAGGTCCGTGATACAGGAAATCCCCCAGAATGACCAGCGTGTGCGGCTCCTCCTCCTCCGCCTTCGCCAGCGCCTGCTCCAGCCAGTACAGGGATCCGTGAATATCGGAAATAAACATCAGCTTCATGTGATTGCTTCCTTTCTGTTGGTATAGTTTATTGGTATAGTTTAATGCCTGACTGCTGCTTCCGCCCTGACTGCTACCTCTAATCTTACTGCTGCTTATACACTAACTTCTACTATAACGCCTTGTGCCACTCCAGCTAAGACTCTCAGCCAAAATCCTGCCCAAAATGCAACATTCCGCTCAGCACTCCAGTCCCAATCCACAATTGTTGTATAAAAGGCAGTATTCCTTCTCCTCCGGGCGAAATAGCAGGCTGAATCCTGCATTCTGTGCAACAATACCGCGTAAAGCCCGCATATTGCCAGGTAGAAATTGCATTATGTGCAACATCAGATGCGAACGCTGAACGCCACACCTGCATCCTATTATAGATGATCAGCCGGGGCGGGTGAACGCAAAGCAAGACGCCCGGGAGGGCGTCTCTTGGAAGACATCGCTTGGCAGAACACGCCTTATCAGCGTTCCTTAACAGGACGTCTCATAATGGAGCGAGCGCCAAACTCAAACTCTCTCCCCTTACTCCGTCCAGCCTCAAGGCAGATTGGACGAGCCCATCAGGAAGCGGTCTACCTCGCGGGCGGCCTGGCGGCCCTCGTTAATCGCCCAGACCACCAGACTCTGGCCGCGCCGCATATCACCGGCGGTGAAGACTCCCTCCACATTCGTTGCCTGCGCGCCGAACTCTGCCTTAACGTTGGAACGCTCATCGCGCTCCACGCCAAGCTCTCCCAGCACTGTCTCCTCCGGTCCAGTGAAGCCCAGAGCCAGCAGCACCAGCTGCGCTTGAATGACTTCCTCGCTGCCCGGCACTTCTACAGGGGCCATCCGTCCGTCCTCCGTGCGCTTCCATTCAATACGCACCGTGTGCAGCTCCTGTACATGTCCGCTTGCATCGCCGACGAAGCGCTTGGTATTCACCAGATAGCGGCGCGAATCTTCTTCATATAGAGAAGCTGCCTCCTGCTGTCCGTAGTCCACCTTCAGCACCTTCGGCCATTCCGGCCAAGGATTGCCCGGCTGGCGGGTTAATGGCGACTGCGGCATAATCTCCAGCTGGATCACGCTGCGGCAGCCGTGGCGGATCGAAGTGGCTACACAGTCTGTCCCCGTATCTCCGCCACCGATAACGACCACATCCTTGCCCGCCGCTGACAGATACTCTCCGTCCTCCAGTCCGGAATCCAGCAGGCTCTTGGTGTTCAGTGTCAGGAACTCCATCGCCTGATGGATACCACGCAGCTCCCGGCCCTCTAGCGGCAGGTCACGCGCCTTGGTAGAGCCGCCGCAGAGGACGACCGCATCATGCTCCTCCTGTAACTGAGCTGCTGCAATATCTCTGCCAATCTCAGTCCGGGTGACGAAGGTAACGCCTTCCGCTGCCAGCAGATCCACCCGGCGTTGCACCTTCTTTTTATCCAGCTTCATGTTCGGAATGCCATAGGTCAGCAGACCGCCGATCCGGTCAGCCCGCTCATAGACCGTTACACTGTGTCCCGCCTTATTCAGCTGGGCGGCGCAGGCCAGCCCGGCAGGGCCGGAGCCGACAACGGCGACCTTCTTGCCTGTACGGGTAAGCGGCGGCTCAGGAACGATCCAGCCTTCAGCAAACCCTCTATCTACAATCGCTTTCTCGATTGATTTAATCGTTACCGAATCGCCGTTCTTCCCTACCGTACAAGCGCCTTCACATGGCGCAGGGCAGACGCGTCCCGTGAATTCCGGGAAGTTATTCGTTTTATGCAGGCGCTTCAGCGCGACCTGCCAGTTCCCGCGGTACACCATGTCATTCCACTCTGGAATCAAATTATGCAGCGGACAGCCGCTGGCCATCCCTGACAACATCCGCCCGACATGGCAAAACGGTGTTCCGCAATCCATACAGCGGGCACCCTGCTCACGCAGCTGTTCTTCCTCCATCGGAACCGAGAATTCATTCCAGTTCTTAATCCGCTCCAGCGGCTCGCATTCAGCAGGCGTCCGCCGCTGATATTCTATAAATCCGGTTGTTTTACCCATCCCTGTCATCCTCCGAGTCTCTCTGATTGGCCGCCGAAAGGTAATAGACGGCATTCATGCCCACACCCGGCTCCAAAAAGAAACACACTCTTCTGTCACCGTCCGTTATTCTGTCACTGTAAAGCAGCGAAGCGAGAGGCTATAACGGGGCTTCAAATCACCCCGGTACAGGCTCTTGCACGGTTATAATAAGGGGAATAAATGCCTTCATATTATCATCTATCCGCAGGGAGGGAACATGAGCAATGTCACCTTTTTTATTAACGTTGTGTGGCAAATAATGTACAGCAGACTCAGGCAGCATCTTTTTTCTTGAACATATTGTAGACCGAGCTGAACACCCCGAACAGAATGCCCGTTAACGGGAAGACGATCCAGTTGATCTCCCACTGGTCGAACACGAAACCGCTGACCAGAAAAACACAGGTAACCAGCGGCCAGATAATAGCGGCAACCGCACCGACAATCCGGTCCTCCTCCTTCTTCTCCTCCTGCTTCTCCTCACTGAAATCGCCGGTCTTCAGCAGTCTCTGATAAGCCCCCCGGATATTCCCGTAATACACGAAGAGGAAAACGGCTACAGCCACTATAATCAATAGAACGGCTACCCCGTAGGAACTGTATTCATCTCCAAACGCGGAAGATACAAAGATGGCAATCGGCGACAATACGCATAAACAAACACCCATGATAAGCGACAGCGTATAGGTGGCGGCAAAAGCGGACTGTCTCTGCTCAATATACGCCTCCAGCGGATACGGCAGACTGAAACCCGACTCCATGTATTTGTATTTCTCCATCTTCGTACCGCTGTAGATAAATAATGCGATAGCCGGACCGAGCAGCAGTAACAGGGGGATCAGCCCGATCATGCTCATAGCATCTTCAGAGAATACATTTCCCATGAACCCGTTCTCCCCCAGACCTGAGATCAGGATAAGCAGAGCAGCACCCAGCATAATTAGCCCAACGCCCCAACCTACGAGCAAGCCGGATCTTTTTTTGGCAGCGATAAATCCCTCTACAGCAAGCTCATCCAGCATGGGCAGCCCTAGTCCTTCCTCCTTACGAACCTCTCCAAGCCCCAGCTCACTGACCAGTTCATCAATGTTGCCGAATTCGGAAATGACGATGCCCACCGCCTCGTTCTCCGACTTCCCTTCATGCTTCAGTTCATAGTATTTCTCCTCCATGTTGCCAAGCAGCTCCTGCTTCAGCATCGCCATCTGTTCCGTTCTGGGCAGAGATGCGAACATATTGTTCAAGTATCCAATGATGGTTTCCAAGTTCCTCACAGCTCCTTTATGAATTTGTTGATAACTTCCTGCGTGATCTGCCATTCCTCGCATTTGGCCCGGTAGTAGGCAAGACCCTGCGGAGTGATGCGGTAGTAGGTGCGTCTTTTGCCAAACGTCTCATCCAGGTAAAAGGAATCAATATAACCGTTCTTCTCCAGCCGGGTGAATGCCGAATAGAGAGTGGTTTCCTTCATAATGTATTTCTCTTCCGATAGCTTCCGTATGTTCTTGGAAATCTCATAGCCGTAAGACTCCCCGTCCAGAAGCATGTAGAGGATCATCGTGTCGTTGTATCCCCTAATCACATCACTGCTGATCAATTGCCTGCCTCCTATACTTCATCTGTCGTAGTAATTAAATTCAGTGTAGCACAATTACTACGACAGATGAAGTAGTGTTTATGATGAATGGAGAATTTTTTTTTAAAGCGGGTTTATGGGCGTTAACCGTGCATCGAGCTGTTAGCAAGAACAGCAGGATTGACAGACAAATGTTTCTTTTATATGATTCATTTATCGCTCGATAAATAAACGATTGGAAATGATCACAATGGCAGCAAAGGAAGATAAGAAGCAAAAAATTATGGAAAGTGCCTTGACCTTATTTGCAGAATATGACTACTACAGGACAACCACTGCTATGGTAGCTAAAGCCGCGGGAGTTACGCAGCCCTACATCTTTCATTTTTTTGACAACAAAGAAGACTTATATATAGCTGTGTTAAAACGTGCATATGATCGGATTCATAACACTTTTATGGAAGTCGAGGCACCTGCTGATCAGCTGGTTGGCGCGATGGGCGCCAGTTTTTTCAAATTAATGGAGACACACCGTTCCGAAGTACTGATGGTCATGCAGGCTTACACCATATCTGAAGCGGGGATTAAACAACATTCTGCTAAGCTCTATACGACTATTTTTGACGAAGTGACTGCCAAATTCCAGAAAGCCGGGGTACCTGATTCGGAAGGAAATGCAATCCGTTTTATGAGCATAGGGCTGCTAGTCACGTTATCCGAGGTACTTGATCTGTCAGAAATAAAACAATCCATACTGATGACTAAAGAATGAAGAATGAAGTAAATGCAAGCAGCAAACGGATAGATCTTATCTGTTACTGCTTGCAATTATTTTAATGAGTATTTATTAATCAATAAATAAATAAAGGAGTGAGCTAATCTTGCATACTATGTTCAACGAGTTGATGACATCTGCCGTATCTATTTTTAAGCGTGAAAAAGGGCTCGTTGTGCTTGGAATAGCTGGGTTCATTATTGCGGGATGTGCTGCTATCTATATGTTCTTTCAAGGAGCAGTTGTTCTACCGGAGGGTAATATAGAAAATGTATTCTCGTTTGCAGCAGCCTTAGGAATTTTTCTGTTATCCATTGCTGCGGCCTTGCCCTTTGCAGGCTTTACCGCTCGCATGAGAAAAGTCATTCGCCGGCTTTTTATTGCTGCCGCTTCATACAGCTATGTAATTGAAACCCTGCAGAATTTCCGGGGCTTCAATCCCCGTTTCTCTAAAGCCGGCGGCCTAGTGGATACCCTTGGGGGAGCTTTATTTGGCGTCGTATCTCTTTCTTTTGTCATCGGGGGTATCCTGCTGGCTGTCCAATTTCTGAAAATGAAGGCTCCCTTATCGCGCCCTGTACTAATCAACGGTATCCGTTATGCCTTGCTGGCGGTATTTATAGCTAATCTGGCCGGACTGATCATGATGAGCTTACAAGGACGTTTTATCGGAGCTGGAGGCAATTATATTGTACTACATGGAATTGGCCTCCATTCGCTCCAAACCCTGCTGTTACCCGCCTGGCTGCTGGAACATTCGAGTCTAGGGTCCGGCAAACAGCGTCTACTCCTGCATACAGGTTGTATAGCTTGGCTGATTGCCATTTTGGTAATAGCGGTTCAGACCAGTCTTGGCCGTTCTATGTTTGAGATTAGCTTGTTCCCGATACTTGCCCTCCTCTGTTTACTGGTTTGGCTGCTCACTGTCATTTCGGCTCTAATGTTTAACAAAAGGTGAGTGTTTGGGCTTAATACAGCCCCCGACCCCAGCACATTGTATTCGGTTTTTCGCCTACACTAAGCATATTTCCGCCACAGCAAAAAGCAGACTGCCCCGGCAGCCTGCTTTTGTGCGATACCTACAATCCCGGTACCTATGATTTAGTTCACAGCAAGTACGATCATTCCTATTCCTGCAGTGGTTAAAGCACCGCTCTCCAGCCGTCCAATATGCGCTTCGCCGAATACAATGTCCCATTCGCCCAGTTCGGGCAGCATCAGGGTTGCACCTTCGGGATTGGCATTGTACAGAACGTACAGATACTCCGCCGAATCTCCTCCGGCATGATCGCGGAGCGTGAAGGCCACCGCATGCGCCGGTGCCTCTTCGAACACCAGATGGTCGCGGATTTCCTCTGCGGTACGCAGCCGGAAGGCGGGATGAGCGGCGCGCAGCGCGATCAGCTGCTTCATGTATGCTACAGATCCGGCATGTTCCGCGCAGCGTTCCCAGTCCAGCCAGTTCACTTCCACTGGCGATTTATAGCTGTTCTCCACACCGTCCTTGGTCCGCAGGAACTCCTGACCGGCATGAATGAAAGGTATCCCCTGACTCGTCAGCACCATAGCCGAGGCCAGATGGTGCATAGCGCGGCGCTGCCCGTCTTCCACTCCTGCCGTAGACAAGACCAGCTTATCCCACAGTGTATGATTGTCGTGGCACTCCACGAAGTTCACACACTGCTGCGGCTCCTGGGCGTATTGCCCGAGGCCGGGCCCGTAGTAGATCGCTCCGGCAATGCCTGCCTTCACATTGCGTTCGAAGCCGAACCCACCGTTGATGAAGCCCTTCTGGTCATGCAGGAATATATTACCCTTCACTGCATCGCGGAAGCCGTCATTGAAGTGGCCAATGCCCGGCATCTGATTGGCCTGGCACTGGTTGGCCCGAAGGTCCTCGGCCAGCTCCGTGTCCATCACCCAGCCTTCGCCTATCGTTATAATCGAAGGGTCCAGATCATCCAGACGACGGCGGATCTCGTTCATAGTCCCTACATCATGAAGACCCATCAGATCGAAGCGGAAGCCGTCGATATGGTATTCCCTGGCCCAGTACAGCACGGACTCAACGATGAAGCGGGACATCATCCTCCGCTCGGAAGCAGTATCATTCCCGCAGCCTGAGCCGTTCGACAACCGCCCGTCCTGCTTATACCGCAGATAATAGCCGGGAACCAGCTTGGTGAAGTTCACCCGGAAGCCGTCATAGACATGGTTGTAGACCACATCCATAATGACACGCAGGCCGCGGTCATGCAGCGCCTGAATCATTGTCTTCAGCTCCCGGATGCGCAGGCCCGGAACATACGGATCTGATGCATAAGAGCCTTCAGGAGCATTGTAATTCTTGGGGTCATATCCCCAATTATAATGCGGCTCCTCCAGGCGGGTCTCATCTACGCTCTCTGTCGCATAATCATAGATAGGCAGCAGCTGCACATGGGTAACACCCAGACTGGCAATGTGATCAAGACCGGTGGCAATGCCCTCAGGACCCCGGGTTCCGGCTTCTGCAAGGCCGAGGTATTGCCCTGTATGCTTAATCCCGCTGGCAGGATGAACCGATAAGTCACGCAGGTGAAGCTCATAGATCACCGCATCCACCGGGTCCTCCAGCGGCGGCTTATCCTGCGTCCAGCGCGCGGGATCGGTCTTGCGCAGATCCAGTATAGCCCCTCTGTCCCCGTTCACGCCGATCGCGCGGGCGTACGGGTCCACCGCTTCATTCCATAGCTCCCCGATACGCACCCTGTAGGTGTAGAACATCCCATCCAGATCGCCCGGAACGCTGAGTCTCCAGGTTCCCCGGACGTCTCGCACCATGGGTATCTGCCGCTGCGCAGGATCCTTCCAGGATGGATACAGCACCAGCTCCGCTTCCTGGGCCGTCGGGGCCCACAGACAGAACGCGGAGCCGGACGCCGAATAGGTTAGGCCAAGATCCTCTCCGTCATAGCTGAACAGCTCATCGAAATTCCGGTCGAAGACGGAGATTCCGCTGGTAGCCGCCGGGTCCCCGTAATCAATCGGTTCCTTCATTTCCTTCTGTACTGACAAGGGATACCGCCTCCTTTACCCTTAACTAAATATACGGCAGGGTTCCTGGGATTTATACAATTCCTCTTTTCTCTATTTGAAATTTTATCCTAACCGCCAACTTTGTGCAAACGTTTGAATCACACTCTGTAAGTGGAAACGGCTTTTCCGTCCTTTTAAAGGACGGTAACGTTTCAGCGAGAAATAGAAGGTTAAGTTATCCTGTGCAACATATAAATTCTATATTTCAAAAAGTCCGGGACACAGGAAATATCCTGCCCCGGCCCGGCTATGATCTTGAAGCAGACTGTAGCTCATCAGATTTAAATGCATGAGAAATTATTTTAACTAATTGCTTGTTGAGGCTTTACTGGGCCAAAATTAGGTTGCAAGGGGTAGGCTTAATTGTAATTTGTACAACTAAATCGCCCTATGTGCCGCTTAATCAACGTTTAGTTGTATTTCCTGCAATTAAAATCCCTCTATACCTGGATTTTCGCCCATTCGGGCAAATTTAGTTGTACAGACTACAATTAGAAGAGGGATTCTACCCGTTTCAGTGTTTTTAGTTGCATAGAATACATTTATCTCTGATATGGTTCGCTACGAACTGAATGCCTGCCTCTTTACTCCAAGGAGTTCTTTACTTGCTAAAGGTGGCTTCCTTCCAGAATAGGAGTTGCCCGTCTGTCACGGCACATCCGGCGATTCCGGCAGGTTGAGCGACACCATCGTAAGTATTCTTTTATTCGCGGAATAGGAGATCTGCCGTTCTCTGCCCGGCGTATAACCGCCGCCAGGATGTTGCACCCCGTTGTCATGGACAATCAGCTTACAGGAGCCGTCCTCCTCAGCCTCATAACCGATTCCCAGCACCCAATGATAGTCATACGCATATCTTCCGCGCCAGCGGAAGCTGAACCACTTGTCGAATTTGAGCGCGACCGGACGCCCGGCATCAATCTCGGCCCGGTAGCGCCCGATATCATTGAACACGGATATCTTAATCAGGTCGGAGCGGTGACTTAAAGGCGGCAGGGCTGCGCCGATGTACGCCCGGAGGCCTCTGACAAAGCTGCGTGCGCTCATGCCCCAGGGCGTCCCGCCATGATGGGTGTAGATGTAATTGATATGCGCGGCCATGGAATCAAAATGACGGATACCCGGAATAAACGTCCGGCCCATTTGCGAATGCCAATATTCCAGGAGGGCCGCCATGGTCGCCGGCCCGCAGGCTGAGGAAGGCGAGGCTACGCCTGTCTCCCACTGTGTATACGCCTTCGCCTTCAACCGCTCACCAGAAAGCCTCCGGCTCATAGGGATACCCTATGGCTGCAACGCTCCAGCACCCGGTCAATATCGGCAGCCAGGAACGGCTTGCTGACAAAGTCATCCATGCCAGCCGCATAGCAGCGCTCCCGGTCCTCTTTTCTGGCATACGCTGTCACAGCTGCAATATACGGCTGATGCGGGGCAGGCGCCTGCTCGCGGATTCTGGCCGTTGCCGTAAGCCCGCTCATCCCCGGCATCTGTACATCCATGAATACCAGATCATACTGCTCACGGAGCACTGCCTGCACCGCCGCTTCGCCATGATCGACCAGATCGGCGGCATAGCCTCTTTTGTCCAGCATAGTCACCAGCAGCTTCTGATTCACCGGATGATCCTCCGCCACCAAGATACGTAGAGGCCCGAATTCAGCAGCGGATTCGCCTTCTTCCGGGATGCTACTATGTTCAGAGACCGGCGCCGGATCAGAGACAATCACCGTATCCTCCCAGCCGCCTTCCGGCTCCAGCTCCATATCTACAGGCAGGATGAAATAGAAATTCGATCCTTCCCCGACTACGCTATCCACAGTGATGGCACCGCCCATCAGCTCCACCAGCTTTTTGCAGATGGCCAGCCCCAGTCCGGTTCCCCCATACTTGCGGTTAATGGACGGGTGCAGCTGCGAGAAGGACTGGAACAACAACGGCTGCTTCTCAGAAGGGATTCCTATCCCTGTATCGGCCACGCTGAATTTGAGCGTCAGCTTCTTGCGCTCCCTGCTATATTCTCTGCTGAGCAGAATGGAGACCTGTCCCGTCTCGGTGAATTTCACGGCATTGCTGACGAGATTCACCAGCACCTGGCGCAGCCGGGCCGCATCTCCCATGATCAGCTCCGGCACATCCGCAGCCATGCGGCAGGACAGCTCAATATTCTTTTCACGGGCCTTCGGCATGAACAGCTCCGTGATATTGTCGAGTAATTCCACCAGACTTACCGGCTCGTGGGTAAGCGTCATTTTACCAGCTTCGATTTTGCTGAAATCCAGAATTTCATTAAGAATATATAGCAGGGATGCACTGCTCTCGCTGATAATCTGGGCATACCCCCGCTGTTCTTCCGTCAATTCCGTCTCACTTAGCAGATCGGTCATGCCCATAATTCCGTTCATCGGTGTACGCAGCTCATGGCTCATGATGGCGAGAAATTCCGATTTGGCCTGGTCCGCCTTCTCCGCCAGCTCCTTGGCTCTGATAATCTCCTTCTCCCCGGTAGTGTCACGGAAGACAACAACCGCTCCCTTGCGCTCACCCTTGTCGAACAGTGGGGTTACCTGGTACTCAGCCAGGAAGCTGGAGCCGTCTTTGCGCCACAGTACCGCATCCAGGCTCTGATGAGCTTCTCCTGCCCGGACTGCCCGCATCAGCGGAGACTCCTCCGGCCGGTAATGGTTGCCGTCAAGCGCGGTCTGCTGGATGGGGTCCAGGTAAGGATGCCCGGTAATCTCATCACATTCGAAGCCCAGCATATGCGCCCCCGCAGGATTAATAAAGGTGACCCGTCCCTCGTTGTCCAGACCAAATATTCCTTCGGACACGGCATTGAGAATCAGGGTATAATCATTGCTCAGCTTCTCAATCTGCTCCGTGTACCTGATATGATCCGTAATGTCGCGGGAGATCCCATATACCCCAACCACCTGATGATCCACAACTATTGGAATATTAATTGTATTGATCTCCACCGGATGCCCGTCTTTGTGGATCAGCGTCAGATCATAGCTCTGCGGCTCCCCTTGGCTGGCCAGGGTGAAATGATGCAGCGTCTTCTGGATATCCTTCTCAGCCACCAGCGGTCCAAAATAATTCCCCAGCAGCTCCTCCAGCGAGTAGCCGCTCAGCTTCTCCAGATTGGCATTCGCCGTCAGATAATCCCCCTGCAGATTCATGGAATATACCGCTGCAGGATTATACTCGAACAGGGATTTGTAGCGTTGCTCACTCTCCTGCAGCTTCGATTCGAATTGCTTGCGTTCAGTAATGTCACGGCCTACGGCAATAATCTCTGTCTTCTGGCCTTGCGCGTCAAAAATATACCGGCTGTTCGTTTCAAACCAGACATAGGTACCGTTCTTGTGGCGGTAGCGGTAGGAGGCCGGCGGAATCAATCCCGAATCCACGCTCTCCGCCATCTGATTCAGAATCATCTCCAGATCATCAGGATGCAGGTAATCGTAGGCACTGGTGCCGATCATCTCCTCAGGCTCATAACCGAGCAGCGAACGGCTGGCCGGTGAGCAATACAGGAAGATACTGTCCTTAATCGCATGGCGCGAGATCAGGTCGAGGGAGTTCTCCGACATCAGCCGGAAATTCCGTTCACTCTCCCGCAGCTGCTCCTCCATATGCATACGCTCCGTAATATCCTGCATCATGCCGAACAGCTGGGCTGGCTGGCCCTCCGGTCCCAGGATGACATCCCACTGGACATGCACCATCAGGACCTCCCCATCCGGCAAAATCATCCGGTAAGCCGTATTCCCCGGCTCCCCTAGTCCCATAGCCCGTTCTACGGCCTCCTGTAGAATCCGGACATCTTCCGGATGGACCAGTGCCAGGAAGGCCTCCTGATTCACTTGGCCTGTCTCCACACTATATTGCAGAATACGCCGCAGTTCGTCGGAGAACGTGATTCTGCCCTTCACCAGATCCCAGCCCCATGAGCCTATTCGCGCCACCCGCTGCGCGGACGCAAGGGCCTCCTCGCTGTGCTTGCGCCGGGTGACGTTACGGCCAATCCCCATAATCCGTGTGATTTCACCCTTATCGCCGCGGACCACATGGAAGGATGTCTCGAACCATAGATAATGGCCCTCCTTATGGCGCAGGCGGCGACTGGAGATATTGTTCTTCAGCAGGCTGCCGGAGCTGTTGATTGCTTCAACATCCTCCAGGTGATAGAATTCGGCGCGGTTCCTGCCGACAATCTCCTCAGGATGGTATCCGATCTGGGAATAGGAGGACGGCGATATGAAGGTTATCGTCCCGTCGGGCAGGGAGAAGGAGATCATGCTCTGATCGTCTTTTATGAATAAATTGTACAGATCGCGGCTGTCTACGGTCAGCTGGTCAGCAATTTTGCGGTCTGTTACATCCTGTGCATATACAATAACGGTCCGGCCGGAAGGCTCCTCTTGGGCCGGAATGAAGGTCAGGGCGAGCCAGAACGGCTGCCCGTCAATGCCGGAGAACCGCTGCTCCACCTGAAGAGGCTGTCCCTGCCGCTGTGCAAGCTCTGTCCCGATTTGCTGAATAGAGAATTCTTCCTGCAGGTCCCGGCCGGCCCCCGATAGAGTCCCTGAGAGAAATTCAGGCTCAGTGCAGCCCAGCATATTGCAAAAAGCAGGATTAATCTTCATCCATCTGCCTCCTTCCGGAGACAATACAGCCATTCCCACCGGAGATAACTGGAAGGCTTGATCGAGAATGCTGTTATTCCTAGCCAGGTTATCCATCACCTAAGGCCTCCTTCATCTTGGGGCTGGCTCTTCTGCTGACCCTCTGTTGTGCTTCACTTCACTTGACGTTCTTCCTTCACAGTATACGATAAGACCGTCACGGAATGAAATGAAGGTCCTCCCCTTGGTTCGCATAAGTTAAAATTGATAATATTGACAAAATTAAGATAATATATCTATAATAAAAAAAACTATCTTCGTGACTCATTACGCCGGAAGCACCCGTAATAGAGGCCTGTTGGCCTTTACTGCGGGTGCTTTCTTTGTGTTCCGGGACATGAAGACAAGCGGAGGAATGTTAATGAACAATCTGTATAAGCCAAGTTGTCTGCTGCTGTCCCTCTTGATTGCCCTAGCCCTAAGCTTCCCGGCCGGTCCAGCTTCGGCAGCGGCGACGGTGATTACCTCATCGGTTCAGGCTTCCTTTGACCTGACTGCTGCTAAGGCGGACAGCACTGCCCGTGCCCGGATGAAGAGCCAGTTCACAGAGCTGACCACCCTGTCTGCCGGGTATGACAGCCGGGAGGTGCAGATCAGGACGCTCCATGATCAGAATACAGAGGCGTTGAATGCAGTCCGGGAGTCCATCAAGAATATGGACCAGGCCTCCATCACCAAGCTGAGCGCTGCCGTCAGCAGTGCCAAGCAGCGTTATCAGCCGCTGTTCGATCAATACAGCGCGCTGAACAAGCGGATCTCCCTGCTCAAGGGACTGAAGGACAAGACGCTGAACTCCGTCCTGAAGGCCCAGTCGGAAGCCATGAAGCTGCTGGTCCAGATTGCCCGCCAGGAGATCCGCGACAAGGAAGCGCTGCTCAAGGCCGCCAAGGATACCCGTACCCGCCGGATGGCCGCTGCCCGTAAGACCCTGGCGGGCATTGACAGACCGCAAAGCTTAATCAAATCACAGAAAAGCGCAGTCTCTGCCCTAAACAAGCGGCTAACGGCAGATTGGAGTGACTTCAAAGCGGCTATCCGCAAGCAGAATCCGGCTCTGGCCGGACAATCCTTATCTTCTATGGTCGCCGGGTACAAGCAGATCACGGCGGGGAAGCTGAAGATCCTGGAGTATGAGCAGACGATTGCCGGAGTCATTGCAGCTACTCTTAGACAGACAGGCAGCTAGACCGCAGATGGCCGCTCCCTGCTTGCTCCTGTGTCTTCTGCACGCCTGAACGCATATGTTAGGTTAAGAACCCTAACTACTATGCAGCGGGAGGAGCAGCCACAATGCACATCTGCATGATTGCACCGGAGCAGTTCACGGTTCCCGGGGACGGCTCTGTGGAGATTTGCATCTGGAATATCGCGCGCAGGCTGGCCAAGAGACACAAGGTAACCATTGTGAGCCGCAGAGCCGCCGGGCTTCCTGACACGGATGAGCTCGAACAGGTTCAGTTCATCCGGCTGCCCTCAGGCACCCCTTCCCGGTACCGCAGCTCCGTTCTTACATTCCTGGAAGCCTCAGAGCCGTTCGATCTTATTCAGATCGACAACCGGCCGCGGCTGGCGGCGGCTGTGAAGCGGCAGTACCCCGTCACTCCGGTGATGATATTCCTTCACTCTCTCACATTCGTGCCGCAGGAGCCCGGCATCGCCCGTTGCCTGGCCCTGGCCGATGCCGTCACGGCCAACAGCAGCTCCCTGGAGCAGCGGCTTATCCGGAGGTTCCCCCGCATCCGCAGCAAGCTTCGCGTGGTTCCTCTGGGAGCAGACCTGTCGCGCTTCACTCCTGCATCTGCGCAGGAGAAGGCGCGCCTGCGCACGCTGCATGGCCTTGGCCCCGGCTTCACGGTCCTGTTCGTAGGCCGGGTCATTCCGCGCAAGGGAGTGCCTGTGCTGCTCCGGGCCATGCACCGCCTGAATCGGCATATGCCCGCACGGCTGCTGATCGCAGGCAAGGGGAAGCCGCCGTATCTCCGGCAGCTGAGAGCCCTTGCCCGGCGGCTGGGCGTACAGGTGTCATTTCTTGGCAATATTCCCCATGAGGATATCCACAGTATGTATCAGGCTGCCGACTGCTTCATCTGCCCCTCCCAGCAGCATGAAGCCTTCGGGCTGGTGAATGTGGAGGCGATGGCCTCGGGGCTGCCGGTGATCGCCTCCAGCAACGGTGGAATCCGGGAGATTATCGATTCGGGCCGTAACGGCTATCTGGTTAAGCAGTACAGGAACCCTGCTGCTTTTGCCAGCCGTATGCTGCAGATCGGCCGCAATCCGGACCTTGCCGCAAGGATCGGACTGCAGGGAAGAAGCGATGCGCTGCAGATGTATGAGTGGCAGCATACCGCAGAGCTGCTGGAGAACATTTATCTGAAGCTGGTTCCTTCACGTTAACCAGAGGAAGCATCCTTCTAGAAGGCTCCTCCGGTTAAATAAGGGGCACAACACTTTACCTTGAAATACTTTCCTGGCGGACGGACAGCGCCGAACTGTAAGTCCAGTCAGGATACGACAATGTGTAATACGGATTTTGTGATCCTTCTCGCAGGATGCAGCCGGAGTTAATAATATACTACACGTGTAAGCGTTGCCATTAAACAAATGCACTATACAGTAAGCCACCAAGATATTGGCAACCCCCTACAACCTATTATTCGCTGTAGAAAGGGTGCATCGTTATGTTAATGATCAAAGCTATCGTAAGACCTGAGAAAGCGGATGAAGTGATGGCCGAATTGCTGCTGGCCGGCTTCCCCTCCATCAGCAAGATGGATCTGCTCGGGCGCGGCAAGCAAAAGGGCATTCAGGTCGGAACCAACCATTACAATCAAATCTCCAAGAAGCTGCTGATGATCGTCATTCAGGATGAAGACAAGGATGACGTCATCAGCATTATTATGCGTACGGCCAGATCCGGTGAGCATGGCTCCTTCGGCGACGGCAAAATCTTTGTCCTGCCTGTACAGGAGGTCTTCACCATCAGCAACGGCAAGAACCAGCTATAGAGAAAGAAAATCTTAGCCCTGCTATATTGACGCATACAAGTGGAAACGGCTTTGCCGTCCTTTTACAGGACGGTACCGTTTCGGCGTGAAATAGAAGGATAATGTATAGCGTGAAACCTATACATTCTTATATTTCCATGAAAGAGGCAGCAAAGCATCCCCCCGCTCTCCGTCTTCACGGACGACCGGGGACTGCCTTGCTGCCTTTATGAATTCCTGGTCTTGCGATGATCAGATCAGCTGGATCACGGTAAGTCCCAGCCCGACCACAAAGCCGCAGACGGCACCGTTGACACGAATCCACTGCAGATCCTTGCCGACCTTCTCCTCCAGCATATTCACCAGAGCGGCATCGTCCATCTGATCGAGGTTCTCCTTGACCAGTTGCCCGATCCGGTAATGATTAGCTTCCACGAAGGAGATCAGTGTACCGCGAATCCGGTCCTCTGATGTCTGAATCCATTCCTTCTCCTGGCTAACCCGCCGGACCAGCGCGGCATACAGCGAGAACAGCCTGCGCCCGCCCCGGCCCCGGTCCTCTTCCAGCAGCGTAACCGCCTTGCCGCGCAGCCCTTGCAGCTGCTGTAGTACAAATGCGGCAGCGGCTTCCCCTTGAAGCTCATTCAGCGCCCAATTCTTCAGTGAGGCAATCCGTTCTTCATCGCTCAGCAGCTGGAACAGAGCCACCCGGATCTCCCGGATGACCTCCTCCCGGTAAGGGCTGTCCTCTTCCTTAAAGTCACGGATCGTAGACTGTACCATACCCTGGAGCATTTCCCCTAGCATATCAGCATCCACGAACCCGACGAAGGCCTGGAAGGCCATTCCCTTCAGTCCGCCAAGCTTAACCTCGGCCAGCTTCTCACTGGCGATCTTGCCCAGCATGGCCCGCGTCTCCGGGCGTCCGCTCCAGGCGGAGATCCCCTCCAGCGCAAAATCAAGGGCTGCAATATCCTTGCCCTCATTCATCAGGCTGGTGGCAATAGTGTCTGCGGCGACTCCGAGCTTAGCTTCACGCAGATAGCTTGCTGCTGCCGATTGAATATACGGAACAGCCTGCTCTACCGGAAGCCGCAGCACGAAGCCCTTCAGCTGCTCCAGCACTTCCTGCCGCGCTTTCTTTCTGGAGAAGAACCGGGTCAGTACGCCAGCTACAAGCGAGACTATATTGAATGTGCGCAGCTTATTCTCAATGCTCTCCTTGTTCAACAGCTCATTCTCCATTGCAGAGATCAGGGACTGGATCAGCTTATCCCGGTTCTTCAGCAGCAGCGAGGTATGCGGAATTCTAAGGCCCAGCGGGTGACGAAACAGCGCCGTCACAGCAAACCAGTCGGCGATTCCTCCGACCAGACCTGCCTCGAAGCCGCCTCTCAGCAGAATAACTGCCAGATTCTCCGGCAGAAACAAGGTGAACAGAAAGCCGCAGGCCATAATAGCCAGAGAGATCGTAGCTAAATTTCTGGATTTCATCAGTATCTTTTCCCCCTTACATAGCGACCCCATGCCGCTTGCATCCCGGTCATCGTCCCTTGCACATGCAGAAGACGAACCAGGCTGTCAGGTTACAGGTCTGCCTTACATTGTACCACGGGAGCACTCTTTTCTGAAAATCCGTCATGCTGCATGCAGCAGCGAAGCTGTTCTGTAATACTATAGATGAACACTTTAATTTTAAATTTCCGAGTAAATAATGATAAAATATAAGTGGAAACGGCTTTGCCGTCCTTTTAAGGGACGGTACCGTTTCAGCGAGAAATAGAAGGATAATTTATCGTGTGAAACATATAATTTCTTATATTTCAGACAAAGCCTGCGCGCCCTTGAAGGGGAAATTACAATAAATAGATAGAACAGGAGATCAATCACATGCTTATTGCACTGGATATGGACGGAACACTGCTCAATGCGGAGGGTGAAATCAGCAACGAGAACAAAGAGGCTATTCTTCAAGCACAGCGCCTGGGGCATATCGTGATTATCGCTACGGGCCGTTCCTACATGGATGCTGAACGGCAGCTGCGGCTGGCTGATCTGGAGTGCCCTGTGGTGAGTCTTAACGGTGCTGTGATCACGCTGGCTGACCGGACGGTGGCGGCAAGCACTCCGCTGAATAAAGAGGATATTATCCCCGCACTGCGCTGGATGAATGAAATCCCTGAATTGTATTACGAGGTATACACTGAGGATAACGTATATGTAGAGCTCGACAAGCGGGTACAACTGGAGAAGCTGGCTACTCATAAAGATACTGAGGTTCCCGAGGAATTAGCTTGGCTGCTTCAGGCGATGGTAGACCAGCAGTTCCAGCAGGCAGCGGTAACCTACGTGGAGAAGATGGAGGACGTCTGGAGCAAGGAAGAGAATCTGATCTATAAGACCCTGGTCTTCTCGCTGAACCGTGAGCTGCTGAAGGAAGCCTCTGTGCGGTTCGCTGCCATTCCCGGGCTGATTATTACCGCATCGCATGTCAACAATATCGAGATCAACCATAAGGAAGCGAATAAGGGCACCGGTGTTAGCATGCTCGCAGCCCATTACGGGATTCCTGCGGAGCAAGTGGCGGTGATGGGCGACAGCTACAATGATCTGCCTATGTTCGAGATGGCGGGGTACAAGATTGCCATGGAGAATGCCGCCCCCGTGCTGAAGCAGACCGCCGACTTCATTACGTTGAGCCATACGGAGAACGGTGTTGCGGCGGGACTGCGGCATCTTCTGAACAGCAAAACAGCCTTCAAATGAAGGCTGTTTCCGCTAGCGGCGGTCGGTTCCCGAGCGCCGAAAGCATAATAATGAGATGGCGCCCAGGTTGACTGCCAAATATAGAATGAGCGTCAACCGTTCGGCATTGGTTAATTCCATAAGCACCGGAATAAACATGATATCCCTCCATACCTCACTTCTATTTGTCTATCTGTTATAATCAGCTAGTCCTTTGTTCAATATATTAGTATTATCTGTCAAAAAGTGGACTTTATGATAAATGGCGTTATTTTCTGCTGGGAGGAATTACTCTATGAACCACCTATACCCCGGGATTGCCCGGTTATATGAGAACCGGCTGCTGCGCACCGAGCTGGAATGCGAGCAGTTCGATCAGGCACTGGAGGGTCTGGCCGGTGATACAGAGGATGCCGTCATTCACCAGATCTTCAAAGTATTCGACGATGATACGGAGCAGGAAGAGGTGATGTTCAGCCTTGTTCATTTTGTGGAGAGTGTCCAGATGGAGATGTATCTGACCCAGCTGCTGGAGTCGCTGCCGGAGATGCTGGAGCACGCCCGCAACTGGGCGATTGTGCTGAATCAAAGAATTCTCCAGGACGACCGCTACCGCAAGGATTACGCCGAGATCGCCGTCCGTATGCCGCCAAGAATCCGGCAGTGCCTGGCCTTCCTGCTGGAGGAGATCAAGGAGGACCAGCCCCGGCTGTACGAGCGCAAGGTGAATTCTTTTCTGGCCAAGCTGAATGCATCCGGGAGATAGCCTCGTGCAGAATAGAGTGCGGAATGATATAGTGTATACTGGCCAAAACCGCATGACTGATTACGCATTCAGAAACAAACGAAGGTGAACATAATGAACAAGCTCTTATTTCATAATATCCCGCTGGGAGCCAGCGGTGAGAATATCCCCCAGGCGAAGGTAGCCTCAGCCCGGACAAGCCGGGAGACGGTACAGCCGGGGGACAGCGATGCCGCTTATTTCAGGCGGCTGGAGGCAGGCGGCATTCTGCTTAATCCGCCGCAGGTCTCGGCGGTACGCCATCATCTCGGGCCGCTGCTGACACTGGCTGGAGCCGGCTCCGGCAAAACCTCGGTGCTGATCTGCAGAGCCGGGTATTTGCTGTCTGTGCGCGGCATCGCCCCCGGACGCCTGCTGCTGCTGACCTTCTCCAGCAAGGCAGCTGCAGAGATGCGCGAGCGGATCGCCCTGCTGCCCGGGGTGAACGAGGGGGATGCTGCTCGCCTGCAGGCGCGTACGTTCCACTCGTTCTTTCTTTATTTCCTGCGGCGGCAGGGACTGCGGCAGGATATTTTCAGCGAGACCCGCCGCCAGCATATTCTGCTGAAGCAGATTATGCGCGAGCTGGGACTGCCGAAGGATGCCTATCCTCCTGAGAATCTGCTCAGTCTGCTCTCCGCCTGGAAGATGAATATGGGCTTGCCCGTACAGCTGCCGGAGACTACCGAGGCAGAGAAGGAGATGAAGGCTATCCTGGCTCAGTATGAGCAGTGGAAGACCGATCATTTCAAAATCGACTTCGACGATGTGCTGCTGCTCGCCTACCAGATGCTCCGCGAACAGCCTGCGCTGCTGAGGGAGCTACAGCAGCAGTATCAATATGTGATGGTCGATGAGTTCCAGGATACGAATGCGCTGCAATATGAGCTGGTGAAGATGGTGGCTGCTCCGCAGGATAATCTGATGGTGGTCGGCGACGATGACCAGACAATCTATTCCTTCAACGGAGCCCGCAGCGAGTTCATCCTGGAGTTCGAGAAGCTGTATCCGCAGGCCAAGGTGATCACACTGGATATCAACTACCGGTCCGGTCCGGCGATCATCGGGCTGGGCAACGGCATTATCCGCCATAATTCGCGGCGCCGCGCCAAGACGCTTCAGGCCGCCCGCAGCAGCGGCCTGCCGCCCCGTTACCTGCGTCCGCAGACAGCAGATGACGAGGCTGTGCAGATTGTGGAGCATATTGAGCGTGAGACTCAGAGCGGGACCCGGGAATTCCGTGATTTTGCCCTGTTATACCGCGCGACAAGCAGTAACCGGGCGGTCCTGGAGCTGCTGCTGCTGCACGATATTCCTTATATAGATTATGGGGAAGGCCAGCTGCTCTATGAGCATTGGCTGATCTCTCCGGTGCTGGATCACCTGCGCCTGTCGGTGAACCGCCGCGACTTCGCTGCCATGGAGAATATTCTGCCGACACTCTACATGAACCGGGATAAGGGAATGGAGCATATCCGGCGCATGGAGGCGGTACAGGCGAAGCAGGGCCCGTTGATTCATCTGCTCTCCATGCCGGGCATGGAGGATTTCAAGGGCGTCAAGCTGCGCGAACGGCTGGACCTGATCCGCGGCCTGCGCGATCTGACGCCCGTGCAGGCGATCCGCCAGATCCGCACTGTATTCTATGATTATTTCATCGAAGGCAGCGAGCGCCATCAGGCTACGCTGCACCGGGAGACGCTGAAGGAAATGCTGGATGAGCTGGAGTCCTCGGCGGAGCGCTTCGCTACAATTCCGCTGTTCCTCGAATTCATCGACAACGTAACGGAGCGTAACGAGCAGAACCGGCAGCCGGGGCTGAAGGAGCAAGGCAACCGGGTGGCGCTGATGACCATCCACAAATCCAAGGGACTGGAGTTCCCCGTAGTCTTCCTGATCGGAGCATCAGAGGGAATTCTGCCGCATAGCTCCGCTCTGGAGGAGGACCGTGCGAAGGACCGCAAGCCAGCGAAGGCCTCGGTCAAGGTGATCAGCGCGGCTGCTGCAAAAGCCGCAGCCGAAGCGGGCATTGCCGCATTGGAGGAGGAGCGCCGGCTCGCCTATGTGGCCGTTACCCGGGCCAGGGAGGAGCTGTTCATCAGCTCGCCTGCAAGGCATCGGGGCAAGAAAGCGGAGGTCTCGCGCTTCATGCTCGCGGCCTTCCGTTCGGCGGCCCGCCCACTGGCACCGGCTCCAGCCGCCGGAGCCAGCAGCCCGGGCAGAACGCATGTAACCCGCAGCGGCACACACGGTTCAGCCGCAGTGAGAACACATACTGTTCCGGTCTGGCAGTGCACCGGCAAAGCCTGTCCGGGCTGGACCCGCAAGAAGGCGGGCGGCGCAGAGGATCACCTGACCTCGAAGCCGTGTCCGCTCTGCAGCTCCCCGATGGAACCAAGCACCCGGGAGGTCCCGGTATAACAGGACGCACGGCTGCCATGCATAACATCAGCCCCTTTCAGCAGCTAATCGGCGCTGCAGAAAGGGGCTGATGCCGTTATTCCCGGGTTTATCTTGCCCGCACCTGGAATTGGGGCAGGTACTCGGCATTCTGCTCCAGAATGTCGGCCAGTACTTCCTTGGCGATCCGCTCGTCGCCCACCAGCGGATGGATCGTCAGGGCCTGCAGTGCAGAGGCATAATCTCCTCTTACTGCAGCATCTATGGTCAACTCCTCGTAAGCCTTCACTACCTGCAGCAGACCTCGGATCTGCGGGGGAAGGGGCTGGCTTGGTGCAAGCGCATGCGGCCCATCGGATTTGATGACACAGTTGATCTCAATGGAGACATCACCCGGAAGATCCGGAATAACCCCCTGATTACGCACATTGACGGTCTGAATATCGCCGGTATCATTATAGATAGACTTCATCAATTGAACCGCCGCTTCCGAATAGTAGGCACCGCCGCGTTTCTCCAATTGAGCCGGCTTACTGTTCACTTCAGGCTGCTTATAGATCTCGAACAGCTCGGCTTCTACTTCCTTCACATCATCGGCACGTGTCTTGCCGCTCTCCTGATAATGCTCAGAGATCTCCCGGTACATCTCTTCCTTCATATAGTAGTAACGGTGATACGGGCAGGGAAGTGCACCTACGGACTGAATGAACTCCGAATCCCACTCCAGATCGGGGATGTTGGCCATCGAAGGCCCCTTGGCTCCCGACAGCTTATTGAGAAAGTCCTCCGTCATGTCCTCCCCTTCAATCAGCACCCGGGTCGTCCAGTTGAGGTGATTGATCCCGACAATCTCAATGAACATTTCCGATTGCGGAACCCCGTACAGCTCAGCGATCTGCATCTTCGTGCTTATCGGAAGATTGCATAGCCCCACAGACTTGACCCGGGAATGCTTCGAGACGGCTTCCGTAATGATACCGGCCGGGTTGGTGAAGTTAATCATGAACGCACCCGGAGCCAGCTCCTCGATATCCCGGCAAATGTCCAGAATGACCGGAATGGTGCGAAGCGCCTTGGCGAACCCGCCCGCGCCCGTCGTCTCCTGGCCGATTAAATGGTGGGCCAGCGGGATCTTCTCATCTCTGGAGCGTGCATCCAGCATGCCGACACGGATCTGCGTAGCGACAAAATCCGCACCGCGAATCGCTTCGCGCCGGTCCAGTGTCGTATACAGCCTGATAGGCTTGCCGCTTGCATCAATCATACGCTGCGCCAGCTCCCCTATGATTCTCAGCTTGTCCGCCCCTGCCTCGATATCTGCCAGATACAGCTCAGCAACCGGAAATTCATCATGATACCGGATCAGCCCTTCAACAAGCTCCGGCGTATAGGAGGAACCTCCTCCGATGACTGCGATTTTCAAGTGTTTCTTCTTCATTTGTGATTTCCTCCGTCTCTCTTGAAATGCTCTATTATTGCCCCGGTTAGATGTTTATAATAACAATTCTATTTATTGTTCCTACAAATACATGTCCTTTTTTAACCTTTTTTCTCCTCATTGGATTTTCTAATCGCTCAAATGATTTGTGAATCTCTATACCCGGCAAAGGGTGCACACATTATGGATTCAAAATCCCGTCATTTCCATATGGTTTCTCCTGCTCTTTTTCCGTGATATAATATAACAAATTGGCATCGGAGGAAACTTGTAATGACAAAGAGAACAAATAATACATTATATTTCAATATTAAAGAACAACTGCTCAAACAGATCCAATCCGGCTTCTATGCTGTCGGAGAGAAGCTTCCCACCGAAGCCGCGTTATGCGAGATGTTCTCCGCCAGCCGGACTACCATCCGCCTCGCGCTCAGCGAACTGGAGGTTCAGGATATTCTTGAGCGGCACCAGGGTAAGGGCACCTTTGTCAAACGTAAGGAGCTCCAGCTTAACCAGAAACGAAGCTTCACTGAAGATGTGCTGATGAGCGGCAAAGAGCCGACCAGTACAATTATTGAAGCCAAAGTGACACCTGCGGAAATCCCGCTCAATGAATTCCTCAATATTCCGTTGAAAGCACCGGTAAACCAGCTATTGCGGCTCCGCTATGCCGATAATGAACCACTCTTGTATGAGACTACTTATATTGCCTGGGATCTCGCCCCGGGGCTCATTAATGAATATAAGGATGGATCGCTCTTCTCCTTCCTTGAGTCAGAGTATAACCTGAAGGCCCACCGCTCTGTGGAGCAGCTGAAGCCTGTACTCGCGGACAAAACAGCCAGCAGGCTGCTTGGTGTCAAAGAAGGCTCCCCCTGCCTGCAAGTGAGAACTTTTACGTATTTGGCCGACGGTTCCCCTCTGGAATACAGCTTCGGCGTATTCCGGGGTGATTTCCCCAGCTATACTATCGAGAGACAGTTTGGATGAAGGAAGGCCGGGCGACCGTCAGCGCAGAGAGCATACGGAGCACCCCTGGATGGGGCGCTCCGGCTCCGTTACCTTCAGTTCAGTAAGCCCTGTTACTCCTTGATGATCTCAAAATAGCGCCCCAGCCAGTAGGGCAGTGTGAATACCGAACCCGCCTCAATGCTGCCTGAATGGTAGTTATACCCCGGATTGGCCCCGGTAGTCTGGCTGTCATTTTCAAACGGATTCGAGTTATGCTTAATGATGCGGCGCTCATCCGGAGCCAGTGCGTAGTTCGTCTGTTTATAATCATCGCGGTCACCCGGTTCAATATACAGCACATCCTGACGGTCCCACTGCACCGGGAATTCAATCTGGAATTCAGGGAAACGGTACAGGAAGCGGACCGCCGACTGCAGATCGACATCAGTTTTGTCCGGATGCGCAAGCTGGTAGAGGAAGGTGTAAAACGGATTCTCCTCCCGCACCTCATTGGAGTACCATTGATCATAGGCTGCTACAATCTGCGCATGTCTGCCTGCATCCTGCTCAAGCGTAACAAGTATGAATACCGGGAACCAGCCCAGCTCTTCATCCGAGTAATTGATATATTGGGTCCAGTCATTATGAAGCGTCGCATTGGTGTTCGTGCCATCGCCTGCATTATCCATAGTTACCGGCTGGTTGTCGTTCTCGCTGTAAGCATTGGTAGCCTGACGCACCAGTCTGCGCTCAATATAGTCCTGTGCCATGGCCATATAGCCTTTACCGTTGATATACGGCTCTTCCTTACTGTAGCTGCCTGCAAAAGCCTGCTCATACGCCAGCTCATACTTGGCCGAATCAGCCGGATAGCTCGCTGCGACAATATAGCTTGCTGATTTCAGCGCAGCCATGACCTGCAGTGCGTTAAGCGGGCCGTCTTCGTAACCGTAGGACAGCGCATCATCCCCTTTTTCGTCAACGCCGATCTTGGACTGCCACTGTACCTGCTGCTCCATAACGCCAAGGCTGTCGTTGAAGTATTTGGCGAACCATCTGGACCACTGTGTTGATTTGCCGGTGGCATCCTCAATATAATAATGGTCGTCCTTCAAAATCAGCTCTGTCATGCGGTGCGTGGTTTCTTCAATGAGGGATTTCAGCTCAAGAAGTTCAGGATCGGTGCTGTCACCAACCAGATATTTATAAGCTGTATAGAACATGGCATAATGGCCATCCACTTCATCTGCAGAAGTATCTGCCTTATACACAATCTGGTTCATGTCGATATGGCCGTCCACAATTGCGCTATCCGGGAACAAATCATTAAAGAATTCCGGAATCTGCTCATAGACGGGAGCTGTCAGCTGAAACAGCGGCTTATTATTGATGCCCGTTGTCTTATCTTCCTTCGCGTCATTGTTGTTAGTGGCGGCCGTAATGACAGGCAGCACCTGATATACTGCGCCGGTTACGGTAGTTCCAACCCGTGTCTTGATATCAATCCCCAGCTTCTGGCCTTCAGGACGCGTCAGGTTCAGCTCGTCAATGGCGGCTTGACTGAGCCCAAGCCCATTGTAATTGAGCACATCCGTACCTCCGCTCGGGAACAGCGTGGAGCCTTTTTTGTTCTCTGCGTCTTTGGTTACCCTCACCATGGAATAGCCGATAGGCTCCACCCCGTCGTTACGCTGCATGCTTGGAATGATTCCATTCGGGTTAGTCATGTCCGGCCCGACAAAGTTCTGGAACCAGAAGCCGTTCTGAGATTGGTAGCCGTACACTGAATTGCCCACTGTAGCCGCACTCGCTTCGCTGGTCAGCATATAGGAGCGTGCCGGAAATCCGTTTCCGCGTCCGGAGACATAATCGAGCAGCAGAACGGCCTTGGTCGCTCTAAGCGCCGCCGCTCTTGCATCAGCAATTTCCGCCTGCTCCCCGGAAGCCGGGCTGGCTCCGTACTGCTCCTGCAGTGCTTTATAGCGGAATATTTCTCCCATTGCATACATCGCTGTCCATAGACCGTCATTGTCACTGGTGGTAGGTGTGGAGGTGAATACTCCGGTCTTAGAGTTGTAATTGACCGCATCCAGCGTGCTGTCCGTCTCCGTAAATGTAAAGCCTGCGCCATGAACCATACCGCGCCGGTCAAGAATCGACTCCACAAGATCCTCATAGATAAACGATTTGTCGTGCAGCGTCTTCTCCGGCATGGCGATATGGGTCACACCGCTTGCCGTCCGGACCCAGATGCCGCCCTTCCCGTCGCTGGCAAGCCCTGTCACATGATCGTCGCCGCCGTACAAATACCTCGGTCCGGCCATATACTGAACGATATCCTTAGTGTCGCTTGCGCCGAAGTCAACCCGCTGCAGGCCGGTCTCCGTTCCAATCCAGTAGACCCCCCCGTCCAGAACTACACTGGTTACATCACCGGTTACCGAGAGCGGCAGGAATTTGAGCGCAGCAGTACCGGTGACCCATTCAAGGGTGCCCGGGATGGAGGCAGATCCGGCTTTGTAATAGGTCATTTCCTTGGTCTGCACAGCCTCCAGCTGAACAGGAGAGTAGCCCGCACCCGGCAGCTTCTCCGCAAGCACGGGCGCTGCCGGCAGTACGAACAGCGTTAAGGCAAGCAGTGCACCCGTGATCTTCACGCCATTTCTTTTCATCATGTACATGATAAGCTCCCCTTTCCTTATTGGTAGATATGCGATACGCCGGTTTGTGTAATAACCAGTACACCCGTACTTTCATCCGGTAAAAGCAGAAGCACCTTGTCATCGTACAATTGCTTGCCTTGTGCGGAATAACTGGTCATTTCATTCGTGACGAGATTGATTTTGGTGACTCCGCTGTCTGTTCCGATCCACAAATAAGTCCGGGTTTTGTCCAATACAGAGGTGTTAATCCCCCGCATCGAAGCGAATATGGAAGGTTTGATATTAAATTCATAATTTACAAAGGTTATTGCATTCACAAGGTTCGGCATGGTCACATCCTTGTTCGCTATCGAAGGCGTGTATGAAGGGTCCTGAAGGAAGGTCAGGTATTGCTTGGCCAATCCTTCCGCTCCTGTGGAGCTGAAGGAGCTTAAGGCTTCGGCATAGGTATACAGCTCCGGACCTTTGGGCTCAGGTGTTGGGGTTGGGGTAGGTTTCGTTGTTGGTGTTGGTGTTGGTGTCGGTGTCGGCGTCGGTTTCGTTGTTGGTGTCGGTATTGGTGTTGGTTTCGTTGTTGGTGTTGGTGTCGGTTTCGTTGTTGGTGTCGGTGTCGGCACTGGTGTCGGGGTTGGCGTTGGTGTTGGTTTCGTTGTTGGTGTCGGAGTTGGCGTTGGACTCCCTGTACCCGGGCTTGAGGTTGGAGCCTGAGTAGGGGCCGGGCTTCCCGTGCCGCCGCTTGAACCGGTTCCTCCCGAATGGCCGGCCGCTGAAGTGATCAGATGTCCTGAAGCATCATAGTCTTGTCCGCCTATCGTTACCTCCGCAGCATTGACTGTCAGCTTGTCCGGCTTGACAGAAAAAGAAACGCCTTCTCCATTGACCACCGCTTCTGCGATTATTCCTTCACCGGTTATAGTTGCTGCGCTGTTCAAGGTCATTTTCTTGACAACCCCGCCTTTATTCAGCTTAATCGCTGAGCCGCCTGCTTTGGACGAGACGTTGAAGCTTCCAATCTGGCCGCCCTCCAGCGTGAAGCTTGCCGGTGCAGCTACATTCAATTCATTAACATCCCCTGATACAGAGACAGCATCGAAAGCCCGCGTAAGCAGGTTAACGGTACTTACCGTCTGATCCGATTCATTGACAATCCGGGCAGCAGAAGTTACATCAATCTTCCCGGCTATCGTCTTCCCCTTCAGCAGAACCCTTACCGGAGAAGCGGGCTTGCTGATTACAATTCTGCCCACATGACTGTCCGTTAAGGTGATGCTGTTCACACCGCCGCCGTTTATGTAAACGGTGCCTCCAATCTTAGCATTGATGAAACTCAGATTACCTTCGCCAACGCCGGGAGTAATATATACATTCCCTGAGAAGTTCAGATCCGATAGCGTGCCTCCAGCTGTGTTAACAATCAGGTTGCTGCCGGAGGTTCCCGAATGATCTCCTCCGTCGGCAACCAAGAGGCCCATGGTGTTATTCATCATCTTCACGGCCTCGGCCCGCGTCAGTGCCTTCTTGGGCTGGAACGCGCCTTGCGGTGTGCCCGCCACATAACCAGCTTCCTTCATAGCATAGACCGCTTCCTTGGACCAGCCGGCAAGTTGAGCATCATCGGTAAACGGAACGAAGGTATTCCCGGAGGCTGCAACATTAAATACTCTGCTGAGAATCAGCGCCGCCTGCTCACGGGTCAGGACCTCCAGTGGATTGATCCTGCCTTCGCCGTTACCAATAAGAGCACCGGCAGCAACCGCTTTACTGATGTCAGAGGCGTACCATGCCGTCTTAGGGACGTCAGTAAAGCTCTGGCCGCTCTCCTCACTGAAATGAAAGATCCGGTTAATCAGGGCGACGAATTCTGTTTTTCTGATTCCTTCATTCGGCAGAACGAGACCTTCCTGATTGCCTTTGAGCAGCCCCATCTCTTTCCACGAGGCTATTTCCTCTGCGGCCCATGCAGGAATCCTCTCCGCTACTTCTGCAGATGCTGCGGGCATGCCCGTAAACGCCACGGATGACACTACGGCGAATACTCCAAGCGTCTGCTTCCATTTGAACTTCATATGCACTCCTCCTCAAGGTTTTGTTAAGCGGTACTTCAGTTGATAACTTCGTACACAACTGCTTCGGAAGCATGTGCTGCATAATCTCCAGGGGTGACATCCTTTTCAGGTTATCTTTTCAAATTGGCAGATTTTTTCATGTCACCTCCATGTCATATCATTAATGTTATTGTAGTAACATTTACCCACATTCTATTTTTAATCATAACAAATTGTCAATACATTTATTAATTAGAGAGATATTCTTCCTCCATTTTCCACAAACTCCCATAGCATCGTAATTTTCCATGTAAAATCAATGTTGTTTGCGCTTACAATAATCCATTGGTCAAAAATACTTACTGCTTACTTTCTGGATAAAATGATTTTTATATGTCTTTTTGCATGAAAAAACAATTGACAGGCTTCTTGCTATCATGAATAATGAAAGCAATATTGTTACTACAAATTTTCATTGCTCAATCAATCACACACAAAAATCAGAAACACCTCACTCAGATGAGTCATATAACATTACATTTAGGAGTGTGAACGCGTAGGGGAGAGTAGGGACTAAGGATAAAGAGCGTAGTCGCGTCAACTTATTTGCCAATACCAATCAAAGGAGCGATTAACAAATGAACAAACGGATGATTGCACTGATCTCAACGATGCTGGTTACCGCCTTAACGGGCTGCTCTTCTGCAGCTTCTAATAACAGCCCGGCCAATAACGGAGGCTCCGGTGCCAAACCGGAAACACTCCGTATTGCTATGGGTTCGCCCGGCGAAGGATTAATCAAGGTCTGGGAAACGATCGGCAAGGAGTTTGAAGCGCAGCATCAGGGGATTAAAGTGGAATTCAGCTATCAGGACGATGACACCTATCAGACGATCGGATTGCCAAATCTGCTAAGCGGCAAGAACGCTCCTGACCTGTACTTTGAATGGGCGGGGCAGCGCCTGCAGACAAGAGTAGCGGACGGTTATGCGGCGGATATTACAGAGCAGCTCCAAAGCTCAGGACTGAAGGATATGTTCGCGGAGGGTACCTTCAATGGTATGGTGATCGACGGCAAGACGTATATGATTCCAACTGCGGGCGATGTGACGAACGTAATCTTTTACAATAAAGCGGTATTCAATGATCTGGGTCTTCAGCCGCCAGCTACCTGGGAGGAATTCCTTAAGTTATGCGAGACCATCAAGCAGGCAGGCATCACCCCGCTCGTGATCGGCAACTCCGATCTGTGGACGGCAGGCAACTGGGTCGCCCATATTATTTCACGGGTTGTGGGCGAAGACGCCTACAGTGAGGCTATGCAGCTGAAGCAGCCGTTCAATTCGCCTGATTTCGTCAAAGCCTACGGTTACGTACGGGAACTCTGGGATAAAGGCTATATTAACGAGAATGTAACTGCCGCAAGCGACAGTGAGGCGGACATGCTGTTCCTGAACGGCAGCGGTGCCATGCACCCGATCGGCAGCTGGCTCGCTCCGACCGCAGTCGAAGAGACGCCGGAACTTGAGCTTGGCTACTTCAATACTCCGGCCATACCGGACGGCAAGGGCAATCAGGAGAGTGTAATCGGCGTGTTGAACGGAATGGTGGTCAATAAAAACTCCAAGCTGATCGACGAGGCCATTGAATTCATGAAGCTCTACAGCTCCCCCGAATCCTCCAAGAAGCTGTCCGATGCCGGAGCTGTTCCGATTACCAAAGACGGGATCGACAAGGAGACCATGCTTCCGCTCTCGCTGGAATTGAACGATCTGATGGAAAATGCTCCAGCGCTTGTGTCGCCGCCCGATACCGGCTATTCCATCGAAGTTGCCAACGCGATCAATATGGCCACCTCTGAAGTTATCGGCGGCGCTAAATCACCTGAAGAGGCTCTGGCTGAGCTGGAGACAACTATCGCCCCTCTAAAGTAACGATGAGTACGTCCATAAGGCGGCTTCATCCGGAAATCGAAGATTACGCATCCCCCCTTATATCTTGAATTGGAGGTGGACCCATGTCCGGCCGAAGCAATAAGTTCTCTCCCTACCTGTTCATATCTCCAGCCCTCCTGCTCTTTGGCTTTGTTGTACTTGTCCCCGTCCTTATGACCTTCGTATTCAGCTTCTACGATTGGAACGGGATCGGCACTATGAAATTCACCGGCTTCGACAACTACATCCGGGCTTTTCAGGACCGTGTCTACATAAACTCCTACGGACACACGCTTATCTATATTGTCGCCACTGTCTTTGTTGAAGTCATTGCCGGACTCGGGCTCGCAGGCTTGATCACGATGGGCCGCAAGGGAAGCGGACTCTTCCGGCTCGCCTTCTTCGTGCCCGTCATGCTGCCGATGATAGTCGTCTCCTACTTATGGAAATTCGTCTATAATTCCGACTTTGGTCTCATCAATATCCTGCTGGAGAAGATCGGCCTGGAGAGCTGGACCCGTGTCTGGCTGGGCAACCCCGATACCGCGCTTTATGCCATCTGCATCGTATCCGGCTGGGTCTACGCAGGCTTCTATATGACCATCTTTTATTCAGGAATCCAGCGCATCTCTAGAGAAGTCTATGAATCGGCCTATCTGGACGGCGCAGGGGAAGGACAGATCTTCTTCAAAATCAAGGTGCCCATGATCCGTAATCTGGTGGAGACAGGCATCATGCTGTGTGTACTTACCGGCTTCCAGTCCTTCGATCTGTTCTATGTAATGACCAACGGCGGACCGTATAATTCAACCGAAATCGTTACGACCTACCTGGTCAAAGTAGTCTTTACCCATATGAGCATCGGCTACGGCTCCGCACTTGCCGTCATCATGACAATTGTGATCGCAGTGATCGGGCTTGTGGCCGGCAGACTGAATAAGAAAGACTCCAGTGTACTGGAGTATTAGAAAGACACGGCTTCGCAGTCCTCTGAAAGAGGCTTCGGGTGATGACTCAGGTACTTTGCGGGGACCCCGATACATGTACATTATACGAAAGTGAGGTGTACCGCTTGACGACCACAGCCCTGGATCTCAAGAAAGACGCTTACAGCGGCGGGGAAGCGGCCAGCCGCAGAGCGTTCTCGCATATTCTGTATTATCTGTTCATGATCTTCATTTCCTGCTTCTATTTCTACCCGATTCTCTGGCTTATTCTCTCCTCCTTCCGTGAGAACCGGGAGATCTTCTCCGCTCCATTCGCACTGCCGGAACAGATCAATCTCCAGAACTGGTCCAAAGCCTGGACCGTCGGCAATATGAGCACCTACGCCGGCAACAGTGTAATTGTAACCTCGGCCACCGTTGCGGGCATTCTGCTCTTCGCGAGCCTCGCAGCCTTCGCCTTCAGCAAGCTCCGCTTCCGCGGCAGCAGCTTCCTGATGCTGATGTTCGTATTCGGACTGTTTATGCCGCTGCAATCCTTTTTCATTGCCCAGAGCTATATTTTTGAGCAGCTGAATTTGAAGGATTCCTATATGGGCTTAATCCTCCCTTACATTGGAACCGGCCTTCCGCTGGCCATATTCCTGCTCAAGGCATACTTGGATTCTATACCGAAAGAGCTGCTGGAGGCTGCCCGGATAGACGGCTGCGGCAACTGGAGAATGTACAGCAGGATTATCCTTCCGCTGCTTATTCCGAACATGGCCACCGTCGGGATCTTCTCAGCGCTGAATGCATGGAATGAGCTGCTGCTGGCCATGCTGTACATCCAGAATGATGCACTGAAGACGATACCGGTTGGTCTGCTGGCCTTCTCCAGCCGGTATATGACCGACTATAAGCTGCTGTTCTCAGCACTCTCGATTATTACGCTCCCAATGATTGTCGTATACCTCTTCTTCCACCGCTATATCGTTGCCGGCCTGACAGAAGGGGCGCTGAAATAACCTCCCCCTGACTTCCTTCCTGTCCCCCACAACAACAAAAAGCCCCTTCGGGCAGACGTAGCGGAATCATGATATATCATGAGCTTCCAAGACGTTCTGCCCGAAGGGCTATGCGTCATACTGTATTTAAGCCGGAGTAACTACTACCGGTTCTTCAACTTCTTCATGTACAGTCTTGATTTGAATCATGACCGTACTTGGATCGGTTAGCACTTCAATGCCATCCTGGAAAATGAGATCCGACACCAGCAATTGGTCGCCGATGGCAAGGCCGCTGATATCCACTTCCATGGAAGTAGGCAGATCGCCCGGCATACAGCGGACTTCTACTTCATAGATTTCCACCTGCAGTACGCCGCCTTCTTTGACGCCAACAGCTTCGCCTGCAAAATGAATGGTCACCTTGCTGTCCATGCTGATGCTCATGTTCACATGCTGGAAATCAATATGCAGCACTTTACCGGACATGGATTGCTTCTGGATGTTCTGAACCACTACCGGAACGGTTGTACCGTCGGTCAATTTCCCTTGCAGGATCGCCCGCGGATTCGTTCTCAGCACTTCCAGCAGTTCCTTCTCGTTCACTTCAAGACTAAGAGTATCTTTACCAATTCCGTACAGTACAGCCGGGATGCGGCCCTGCTTTCTTGCCACATTCAGGTTGGACTTCGTGTCAGACGTACGATTGCTTAGTTGAATAAATTTACTCATTGCTTGGTTCCCGCTCTCTTCGACCATAAATTCTTGTCACCTCAAGTGTAACATGACCATAGAATCTAGTCAAACCTGCGGCAATCAGACTTCATATTCGGCAAAAGGATCAGGGATCTCGATTCTATAGGCTTCCGCATCGCTGACGCCTACAGACAATACCGCCCGGCCGTCCGCTCCGCGTACCAGTCCGCCGCTGAAGATGACATCCTGCAGATCAGGACGTTTGCCCGGACCGATCGGGAAATCGCTTCTGGCTGCGATGATTTTAACCGGGGTAGTCTCCAAAGTGTCCGGATTAAGCGAGAAGACCATAGAGTAGTAATGCTTCTTCCCCAGACGGTCGAAGCAGGCAATATGCCCCAGCACACCTATATGGCCATTGCGCAGCAGATGGGCTTCATTGGCTCCGCCCCACTCTTCCGGCACGAATTGATGCTGCAGAATCTCCGCCTCCAGTAAGGTCTGTTCATGCAGCTCCTCCAGTGAATCAATAATGGTGAAGCCAATTTGTCCTCTGCCGCCCCGCTCTCCCTGCGGTCTGGTCAGTACACCGATTCTGCCATCCTGAAGCTCAATCAGCCGGATATCCTTCATCAGCTCCGGACCGGAGGCGAAGTGATGAAGCGAGTCGATCCGGTATCCCCGGTAAAACTGGGTGACCCAGGAGACTATCTTGGGCGGATTATCCCCAGCCGTAATCACCTCAACTCCGCCGACAATCAATTCTCCCTTAACGCGGGTTACGCAGGGGTCCTGCAGATTATAGGTATGGGTATGCGCACGGGGAACCCATACCCCATCTGCGCCGGATGTAAAAAAGAAGACTTGAGAGAACTCGCTATCCCGTTCCTCAACTCTTCCCAAGATTACTTCCTCCCCGTCATGCAGGAACGGGGCTGTTATATTGTATACATCGCGTCCGCCCACGCCGGAGAAGACCAGCTTCTCCACGTGCACGGTACGGAGATTGGCATAAAAGGTATCCAGCAGTTCATTACAGGTTGCTGTCTTCGCCGGGCTCCTTGTCATTGCCTTCCTCCTCATATTCATTTGCCTTATCTATTGCCCAATCGTTCTCATCCGGTTCCATCCGGATCAATTCCCCAGGCTGAATATTGAAATACGTACACAGCTTCAGCAGCAGATCCCGGGGATACTGCACCATCTCGTCTTTGTACATCCGCCGAACGGAATCGAAATGGTAATTAATGTCCTTCGCTAGCTTGCGAATCGATAATTTCGGGTCATGCTTATCCATAACCTCACTCAATTTACTGCGTATGACTGGCATCCATACACCTCCTACATCACTATATCCGGTGATTTCAAGGGAGTCAATAAATTGACAAGATTAAATGGTCATGTTATAGTTTGGTCAGGAAATAATTTGCAGAAACAAAACTTTATACCACTCATCCCCGGAAAATAAAGTCCTCTTTATTTTCTTTTTTTGTCCCCAAAAGTTCGATAATCAATAGGGAGGCTTTCTATTATGAACCACAGCAACCGCAATAAAAATATTGTTTTCCTGTCCACCAGCCTGCCTAGAGAATGCGGAATTGCTACCTTCACCCAGGATCTGCTGGATGAATTCACGAAGCTTCAGGGCTTCAACAAACCGCGCATCATCGCCATGAATAACAACGGGAACTACCGTTACACGGATCAGGTCATGCGGGAAATCAACCAACATCAGCTATCTGATTATATAGAATCAGCCAGGGACATCAACCAGTCAGATACCGATCTGCTAGTCATTCAGCATGAATTCGGCATCTACGGCGGAGAGAGCGGCGAATATCTGCTGCAGTTCACAGAAGAGCTTCAGATCCCTTACGTGGTTATCTTCCATACTGTCTTAACCAAGCCTACCCCCAAGCAGCATGAGATTATCACCCGGCTCGCCGAAGGAAGCGTCAAGGTGGTGACCATGGCCCAATCCACAGTAGAGGATCTAATCTCTGTCTATCATATTAACGCCGCCAAAATAGCATTCATTCATCACGGCGTTCCTTTTGTCCAGACCTCCACCCGTGCAGAGCTGAAGCTTCAATACAAGTTCGGGGAACGCAAAATCCTCTCGACCTTCGGCTTCCTGAGTCCCGGCAAGGGCATTGAATATGCGATTGAGGCTATGAGCGGCGTAGTGAAGCAGCATCCTGACGCGCTCTATATCATCTGGGGCAAGACGCATCCGGTCGTTAAGCAGGAGACCGGTGAAGTCTACCGGCAAAAGCTGACCGATCTGGTGCATGAATTAGACCTGGTCAATAATGTGCTGTTCGTCGACAAGCTGCTGACCCAGGAAGAGGTCATTGAGTCCCTGGTGATGTCGGATATATATATGACTCCTTATCTGGGCAAGGAACAGGCCGTCAGCGGAACACTCGCTTATGGAGTCGGCTATGGCAGAGTGATTATCTCCACCCCTTACCGCTATGCCGAAGAGATGCTGGCGGGAGGCAGAGGACTGCTGGCAGAATTCCGCGATTCGGCTTCCCTGGAGGCCTGTATTCTGGAGCTGCTGGACAGTCCGGCCAAAGTCCGGGATATGGAACAGCGTACACAGGAACTCGGCAGTACAATGATGTGGAGTGAGGTTGCGAAGACCTATGCCGCCATCTTCCAGGACATTATAGGCCTTGCCACACCGGCTGACCGGAGTGTGATCTGATGCAGGCGCCAGCGGTGTTACAGTTCAAGCCGGACTATATGCGCCGGATTACCGATGATACGGGGATTTTTCAGCATACGAAATTCGGAGTTCCCGACCGTGCCAAAGGCTACACTACCGATGATAATGCGCGGGCTCTAATTGCAGCCGTTCTGATGTACAAAAAAAATCAGGACAACGCCTCCCTCGACCTGATCCATACGTACCTCTCTTTCGTCCACCATGCACAGACTGAAGAAGGCAACTTCCGGAACTTCATGGACTATAACCGTTCCTTCCTGGAAGAACGGGGCTCTGAGGATTGCCAGGGGCGTACCCTCTGGGCGTTGGGCTTCGTACTCTCCTACTCCTCCATATTGCCTGATAATCTGCTGAATACCTGCCGTTATTTAATCAACCAGGCGCTGCCGCATATCGCAGGCCTGCGGTCACCCCGGGCTCTGGCCTATGCCGTGATCGGACTCAGCTATTTACCCGGGACTCCAGGAGCACTTACCTACTCCTTCCCTTATCCGCATATACCAAGTACAGAAGAAGAACGCGCCTTCCTGCCTGAAGCCTTCATCACAGAACTTATTGAATCTGTTGCCGTCCGGCTGAATGACCAATACAATCTCACCAAGGGCGAAGGCTGGAACTGGTATGAAGACAGTCTTACGTATGGTAACTCGATGCTGCCCTGGGCGCTGCTTAAGGCTTACAAGATTTCCGGCAATCCGGCGCTGAGAATCACGGCTAAGGAAAGCCTCGATTTCCTGATCTCCCGGACCTTCGCGCCGGAAGGCTATTACAAGCCCATTGGCAGCCACGGCTGGCTGCTGCGCGGCGGCAGCCCTGCGTTATATGATGAACAGCCCATCGAAGCCTGCGAAATGCTGCTGGCCTGCGAGGAAGCGGCCGTTGTGCTGAAGGACCCGGCTTATCTGCAGCGGGCTGACCTGTGCTACGCCTGGTATACAGGGAATAATTCCTTGCAGATCTCCCTGATTGACCCCCAGTCCGGGGCTTGCTACGACGGCATTCACAGCTCAGGGCTGAACCTCAATCAGGGATCGGAGAGCATTATATCCTTCTCGATTGCCCATCTGGTGACTCATCATGGATAAATACGCAACCATACTTGCAGGCGGTGGCGGCACCCGCTTCTGGCCGTTGTCCAGACAGGAAATCCCCAAGCAGCTGCTGAACATCAGCGGCAACGATATTATGCTGAACGATACGATCGAACGCTTCAAGGGCATCATCCCGCAGGAGAATACCGTTATTGTAACGAACCGCACCCAGGCGGTCCTGCTGGAGAGCATTATGCACAGTAGTGTTCAGAAAAGCAATATTCTGATCGAGCCTGTGGCCCGGAATACTTCAGCAAGCATCCTGTTCGCCGCCTTCTCCATCCAGCAGATGAGTGAAGGGGATTCCCTAATGGTCGTCCTGCCTTCCGATCACTACATTACCGATGAGCCGCAGTTCCGGCTTACGCTGGACGAAGCCTGCACCGTCGCGATGGAGAGTGACGCCATTGTCACGATCGGGATTAAGCCGACCTTCCCCTCCACCGGCTACGGCTACATCGCTTATGACCAGGAGCCGATCGCAGTCAAGCCGGTTGCCGTATACGATGTAGCTGAATTCGTGGAGAAGCCGGATTTCAAGAAGGCACAGGGGTATCTGGCCTCAGGCAATTATCTCTGGAACAGCGGAATCTTCATCTGGAAAACTTCGGTCATTATCGATAACTTCAAGCGTTATTTGCCGCGGCTATATAATACGATGCTGCCGATCAGTGAAGCGCTCGGTACAGAACAGGAGCAGGAGACGATTAACCGGATCTATCCGCTGCTGCAGAATATCTCCATTGACTATGGCATACTTGAACGCTCTGATGAGGTAGTGGTGCTATCCGGCCAGTTCGGCTGGAATGATATCGGCAGCTGGGATGCACTCGGCGCCATCTTCCCGCCTGATGATGAAGGCAACATTATCAAGGCCAATCATGTCGGCATCGACACCCGCAATTCCATTATCTATGGCAACGGGCGTCTGATCACCACCATCGGCGTAGACGGCTTCATCATCGCCGACACGGGGGATGCCCTCATGATCTGCCCTAAGGACAAGGCGCAGTCCGTCAAAGACATTGTGGATCTGCTCAAGGACAAGGGCATGCTGGAATATGTATAGGGGATGACACCCGCAGAATGAAGACTTCTTACTATGATGGAGAGCTTCCTAGTAGATCGTCAGATTTAAAAAGGTGGAACAGATGCAATTCCCCTTCAAAATATCATCTTTTCCAAGCGGGGGTTGTTCTTCAGGGACGTTTGGCTTAGCGTAACGGACTGAGGCGCTCTTATTAAGTAAGAAAGTCGTCACTTGGGCGGGTAACGGACCCCATGGAGCTTATCCCCTGCAATTCAGCTCCGAAACGTCTCGTAGAGAGGCGATAAGGTCGCCTAAGTCCGTTACGCTGCAAAAGGTGGCGTTCTCGTGGGGATAAGGCCTCTCCGGTCCGTTAGATTTTGGGATGGAGTTTCGCAAGCTTATCCACCCTATTAAATCTGATGCTGCGATTGTGTTCCGTTTTTCGTATACATTTGGGCGGATTACCTTGGCGCCAGCACAATGTGTTCTCTTTTTCGCATACATCTGGTCCAATGACTTCACTCTTTAAGTTCTTCATACCTTATCGCTCCTACTCACCCTTTTAAATCTGACACTGTACTAGTAGCACGGTAGGCACAAATGTTGTACGTTATACAATTTTGATTCCTCTATAGCTGTGTTTTTGTTGAATTGTTGTAGAAATTGCAGGATTCGCCCTGCTAAACCGGATGAACAAGTGAAAATACTGCCTTCTTTACAACAATCTTGGATTTGGGCCAATGTAATGAGGAAAATGTTGTATTAAGGGCAGGAATATAACAAAAGGGAGCACTGCTATTACAGCAATGCTCCCTTTGTTATGTTCTTATGGTTATCCTCTACTCGTTCAGCCTCAGGTCCAGGCCCAGAGGAATCCGTCGCGGTCCCAGGCGATCCGGCCGCCATGCAGCTTGCGGAAGGCCTTCTTCACTTCCTTGGATAACGAGGCATTGCCATTCTCATTCACGAATACAAATTCCTCACCGAAATTCGCCTTCACATATTCAATCGCAGCGGTCTGGTATAAAGTTCCTGTGAACTTAATCTCCTTCACCATCCACTCCGCTACTTCCTGTGCGGTTACTTCCATTGGGGGTACTGCTCCTTCCTGTTCATCCTGCTTGCTTGCAGCTTCCCCCATTATACCACGAATGCCGTTGCTTCTAACCGATCCGAGCCATTCCTTTATCTTCTGTGCGCAGCCACGCTGACCACACCGTAGCGGTAGAGCACCTTCCGGCCGAACCAGCCGAAGACCCGGTCTGTGAAGAAGCCCATGAAGCCGAGGCTAATCAGCCCCACGAAGATCCAGTCCGTACGGAAGAACAACCGCGAGTTCCAGATCAGATACCCTACCCCTTCGTTCGAGGCAATCATCTCGGCGCCGATAATCGCCATATAGGAGGTGCCCATCGCCAGACGCACACCGGTGAAAATATAAGGAATCGTCGAAGGCACAATGACATGCAGCAGAATCTGCCACTCACTGGCCCCCATGCTGCGTGCGGAGCGGATCTTATCCTCCTCCACCGACATGACTCCGGTCAGGGTATTCAGCACCACAATGAAGAAGGTGGCGTACATAATCAGCGCGATCTTCGACTGCTCCCCGATGCCGAACCAGACCAGGAAGAGTGTAATGAAGGCAATCGGCGGAATGAAGCGGATGAAATTCAGGAACGGCTCGGCAAACAGGCGTATAGCATTCACTTTGCCGGTGATCAGTCCTGCCGGAATAGCCAGCAGACTGCCGAGCACCCAGCCAATCAGCACACGGTACAAGCTGACCCCGATATATTGCACCAGCGTCCCGTCCTCCACCAGCTCCCGCCCGCCGCGTGCCGTGGCCCACGGCCCGGGAATGACATCGGGACCATACACCCAGGCGCCAAGCTGCCAGAGGAAGAGTACGGCAAGCCACAGCAGGGATATGGATACCCATTTCTTTTCCACCCATCTCATCAGGTGTCACCTCCCGTCCTATTCTTCAAAATGGCTCTGAATCCGGCTGTACAGCGCGTAGAATTCAGGTGAAGCCACATCCCGCGGGAAGGGCAGCGTATTGTCGTAGATGTCTGTGATATTGGAGGAGGGCCCTACCGACATAATGCCGATGCGCTCCCCCAGCAGCAGCGCTTCCTGAATATCATGGGTCACGAAGATCACCGTCTTATGCGTCTCCTGCCAGATCTGCACCAGTTCCTTCTGCATCGTCCGCCGGGTCATGGCATCCAGCGCGCCGAACGGCTCATCCATCAGCAGAATCGCCGGATCATTCGCCAGCACCCGGGCCAGCTGTACCCGCTGCTTCATCCCCCCCGACAGCGCCTTCGGGAATTTGTCCTCATGACCGTCCAGCCCGACAAGCTTGATATACCGGCTAGATAAGCTCTGGCGCTCTGCCTTGGCCACCTTCTTCATCCGCAGTCCGAACTCTACATTCTCCCGCACCGTCAGCCAGGGGAACAGGGACGAATCTGCCTGCTGGAATACCACCGCCCGGTCCCGGCCCGGCTTATCCACCTCAATGTTGTCTACACGCAAATGTCCGCCCGATTTGGAGACGAACCCCGCGATCATATTCAGCAGCGTGGATTTGCCGCAGCCGCTTGGGCCAAGCAGCACGAAGAATTCTCCGCCCTTGATCACCAAATCTACATCCTTAATAATGTAGTGGACATCTCCGGCTGCCGGTTCACTGTAGCTCTTACGCAGCTGCTCAATATGAATAGCATGCTGCCTTGCCGCTGGTTTAGCAGATAAAGACATGGGGCACCTCCTGTGGTTTTATTTATTTCGGATAGGTCACTTTATCCGGCAGCGCCTGCTTCAGCGGCTCCAGCTTAAACTTGCTGCCAAGGTCAAAGTCCTGCGTGATAATCCCTGTATCCACCATATATTTCTTCTGTCCGGCGAGGCTGTCATACGCAGCCTGGGTGAAGCCCACCTTCCACGGATTCGCCGGCAGGTCCTTCAGCGTTGCTTCCTTCGGCTGCTTCACTTCCTTGAACATCAGCTCCGCCACTTCCTCCGGATGCTCCTGCACATACGCCGAAGCTTCATCCACCGCTGCCAGGAAAGCCCCAATGCCTTCAGCATGCTCCTCTACAAAAGCATTCTCGGCTACGATTCCCATCCCCAGCCGCACCGGCGTCTTCGACATATCGGTCAGCTCATGCACGCCCTCAAGCGCAGCCAGCTTATCGGTCAGCGCTGAACCGCTGAACCAGGCGGCATCGACATCCCCCTGCTTCAGGGCAATGAAGGCTTCGTCGAAGGCCCCCTGTCCTGTAAGCTTCACATCGCTGAGCGCGATGCCCTGCTCCTTCAGGTATTCATCCCACAGATACGGCAGGAACGTCCCGCGCAGGAAGCTCAGATTCTTGCCCTTCAAATCAGCGGCAGACTGAATGTCGTCTCTAGCGTACAGCTTCCATACTGCCGCTGCCTGATCCGTGGCCTGACCGGCGGAAGCGATGATCGAATAGTCGCCCTTGGCAACGGCGTTCAGCACCGGAAAATCCGCGCCGAAGGCCACATCCACCTGCTTGATGAACAGCGCATTCACTCCCTCCGCCGGCGTCCCGAAGTTGATGATCTCCGCATCGATGCCGTGGCTTTTGAAAATGCCTTGCTTAAGGGCTACCCGGAAGGTCGGATTCGTGTTGATATCAGCAATCCTGATCTTCAGGGTCTCCGGTGTTCCGCTGCCCTCTCCCGCAGAGGCTGCCGCATCTCCCTTGGAGCTGCAGCCGGAGAGTACCAGTACCAGAAATAAGGATAAGAGCAGAAGGCTTAAGCTGTACCTTGATTTTGTCACAAGAACGCACCTCTTCGTCTATGAATTTCTGAAGCCTGCCTGAGTCTCTACTTGGCCCGCCGGACGCTGCCTTCATCCGTAGTGGCTACACAGGCAGCTCCCTCTGTAAAAGGCAGCGTCGTCGCTACCTGCACGACCGAATCTGATCCCTTCGGCGCGGCTCCCGGCACCCGGAAGCTGGACACATCGAGCGGCTCAATCGCAAGCTCCTGCGGCTTCGTAAGCTGCGGCACCCAGGCATAGGGTACCCGGTAAGAACGGTAGACCATATTCGTATTGCGGCGGTCGGTGTATGGGGAGATATACTCCCAGACCAGCTCATGCGCTGCCGTGACCTCGAACAGCCGTCCATTGGAGCCTTCGGTAATCAGCGTGTTGCCGTTCGCAAGCCGCTGCGCCGAGCTGATATACGGGCTGTAGAACTTATAGGAATCCGTCGGAATGGAGAATCCCGCCTCCGCCGAAGTATACTGCCACTCGATCGCAAGCGTCACCGGGTTAATCTCCAGCACACGCGAGTGATCGCGTAGCGCATTCTTCTGCCCGAAGGGCGATGCCGGATTCGGCAGACCGTAGCCGCCCCAACCGCCGTTATCGAATACAAGCAGATTGCCTTCCCCCGGCAGCCCCTTCGGAATGATGTGGGCGTGATGCTGGCCGATAATCCAGCCGATATGCTTCACTTCGGGCAGGGAATAATCCGGGCCCAAGCGCCAGACAATGGCCCCGCTGCGCTTATCCGTGATCGCGATGATATTCGCCTCACGGGCATCCCAGATAATATTGTCCGGGTGGAAGCGCTCGTCTCCCTGATCATAGAACCGGTTCGGCCCCACATAGGACGCAGAGTTAATATGCAGCCAGTCGCCTACGCCGCCGCCCAGATCGCCGAAGGAGCGGGTGTTGGGGTCGCGGAACAGGACATTGCGCGCCGCCTGGTCGAATCCCAGCTCCGCGAAATGATCGCTGGCCGCCCACTCCCAGAGGACATTACCTTCCCAGTCCACTTCAATAATCGTGTCATCCAGCAGCTCTTTGTCGGAAATCTCGGAGTTATGCAGATTTTTATGCGCCAGGATGAGCGTTGTCCCGCTGTTAACCGAAGGTTCAAGCCCGGGAGCATAGTATCCGGCAGGATTGCCTTCCCGCTGGTAATCATGGTGCTGGCGGGCATACCAGAGCGGCTCGGCCCCAGGGTCCTCGATCAGCTCATAGCTGTTGTATCTCCAGACCACATTGCCTTCCCAATCCACCTGCACCAGATCGACATTATCCTGAATGCCGAATTTGGGATCTCTTCTGCCGGTGCTGCCCAGGACATAGCCACCGGGAAGGATTTTGGCCGGAAAACCGATTAGCCCTTGCCATAGATGTACCTCCTTGCCGCTCATGTCGATCAGCACTACGCCCTCATCGCCCGCCTGAAATACCGTGTAGCCGCTCCATGCCTTGGCCGGGTTATATATGGTTGCCCCTGTTGGAAATATTGTGGAATGTCCCATGCTCATCTCTCCTCATCATTAGGTTAGTATCCTCTTCATTCCTCAGTAGCTGAGATAATTGCTCTTCGTAACTGCTCGCGGCTTCTGTTCAGGCTCTGCGGGAACGGGATTGGCAGCATTCTGCTGGGCCAGCTCCAGCAGCGTCTCCGAGAACCCTTCCAGATTCCCGATCATCCGCTCATAGAAACGGCTCTGCTGCTCCAGCTCTTCCTCCGTAAAGCCCTCGAACAGAAGCGTAATACACCTGGCACCGATGTTGCCGTTACGCTTCACCATCTCCCGGCCACTGGCGGTAATATCCAGCAGCACGGTCCGACGGTCATCCTCCTTACGCCTGCGTACCGTATATCCGCCCGCCTCCAGCTTGTCACTCAGCGCCGTTATGGCGCCTGAGGTGAAATCAAGCTGCTCCGCCAGATCGCCGAGCCGCTGCTCTCCGTCGCGGATGATTTTGTGCAGAATCAGCATTCCCGGCAAGGCCACCCCTTCCACGCTTACCCGGTCGCGTTCCTTGACGAACCTGCGTACCAGCTTACGGAACAGATGATCCGCCTGCTCCAGTTGCTCCCACTGTCTATCCTCCATGCCCTCTCTCTCCTCCACGGGACGCAAATAGGCCCCCGGTCCATTCCCTCTTCGGGAACTGTAACGGGAGCCTTTGGTGGTCCAATCAGCTCAAATCTCAGGTATGATGTTCACAGCGATTATTTCACTGTTCATTTAATTAGCGGTGAAGTATTGCTGTTATCATATACCCCCTTAAACCAACCTGTCAAGTAAGAATTACAAAATTGTTACGACAGGCTGACCACGTAGGTCAGAAACTGATAGATATTATCCTCCAGCACCGTAGCTGTAGCCAGCAGCTTCTTACCGGACGGACTCCAGTGGAGAGGATCAGCCAGATGAAAATCATTCAGCACAGGCGTCTGCTCTCCGGTCTCCACCTCGGTAATGAACAGGTCCTGCTGGTCATCCGTTGAACCGGCCGCCGTGACTGCATAAGCCAGCAGCTTGCCGTCCGGCGACCAGCTGGTGCCGAAGATCTGCTGCCCTGAAGCTAGCTTAGACTGCTCATTGCCTTCGCTGTCACAGAGCTTCAGAGTCATCTCTCCGCGTCCGATACGCTCGACAATCGCCATCTGACTTCCGTCCGGAGAAGGAACCGCCCAGATCACATTCTTTCGCAGCACCTTGGTCTGCTTCGTCGCTATGTCATAGGCGCTAAGCTGGCTGTCTTCACCTGTAACATAGAGAATCCGGCTGCCGGTCTGAACCACCTCATGCACATACGGGATGCCCGTCTTCACGATCGTCTCCTGCTTGCCGGTTAGATCTGCACTTAGAATATTGCCTTCCATATCAGGAAAAATCACATGCGCGTCATCCGCCCACTTTCCTTCCTCCACCCGAAACTCTGCATCGCTTACCTTCACCGGTGCACCCCCGGACAGATCCATAATATAACCGAATCCTGTGGGGTCATACAGCTCCTTGTAGAAAACATGCATCTTGTCCGGAGACAACTGCGGCGCGCCGTAATTCAGCTCTCCCGTCTGAAGCGGTGCTTCCTCACCTGTGGACATGGTATGCAGATAGAGATTCAGCGGATACCGTTCCTGTCCTTCAATAATCTGTGAGGGAAGACTGCGGTTCTCCTTGGTCACTACCATTACATCCTCACCGGCAAAATCCGTCCCCCGCACCCCCTCCACCTTCTGTATGCCCGCAAGCTTCAGCTTTGTATAGACCGGTTCGCTGATATTATCGAGGACTGTAATTTTGCGGCCTGCCTTCTCTACAACCTCACGTGTATCTGTGCTCTCAGTACTACAGGCAGTAACCGTTAGCAGAACAGCTCCGCAGAGCAGAATGCTCCAGATCTTGCCCCTGGCTCTATGGCTCTTATGATTCATTCAGGCTTCCCTCCAGCTCATCGCTCATGTAGCCTCTTCAGCATACCGGACGCTTATTTCCAAACCGCATCGCAAATATCTCCAACTTGTAAACTTTATCCCTTCAGGTCACCAGCGGAAAAGACAGCTCAAACGCCGCCCCTTCGCCTGAGCCTTCCAACAAGGCAATGGTTCCTCCCTGCTTCTCCACCAGATTACGGACCAGCGAGAGACCAAGCCCTGTGCCGCCCGAGGCTCTGGAACGGTCACGATTGACCGTATAGAACGCTTCGAAGATCTTCTCCCGCGACGCCTCCGGAATGCCGATGCCGGAATCCTGCACGGTGATCCATACCCGCTGATCCCTGACCTCACTGTACAGATGAACACTCCCCTGCGGGACATTATATTTGATCGCATTGTCCAGCAGATTGATGAAGATATGCATGAAGCTTTCTCTATCGATCCAGATATGCGCGGGCTGGGCGTCAAGCGTGACTGTGAGGCCGTAGCGCTCCGCCTTGCCTTTCATCCGTCCGCAGATATCGCGCAGCGTACTCTCAACCTCCAGCAGCTCTGCCTGGGATTCAAAATCATACTTCTCCAGCGCCGTTAATTGCAGCACCTTCTCCACCATCTCGTACAGCCGCTCTGTTTCCTTGGCGATACTCAGCTTGGCATCATGCAGCAGCTTGGGGTCATCGTCATACATATTCAGCAGATCAACATACGCCTTAATCGAGGTCAGCGGCGTCTTGAATTCATGGCTGATGTTCCCGATGTACTGCTTCTGCTGCTGCTCCAGCGCCTGAAGCTTCTCCACCGCCAGCTCCAGCTTACGCCGTTCTTCATCCTTGGCGGCAATGCTGTGCTCGATCTCCCGGCTCATGAAGTAGATGCCCTCGGCCAGCTCCCCCAGCTCATCCTTACGCCGCACCGGCGGAGCCGTGATATAGTTGGCACCGCGGATATCCTCCGCCGCCTTCTTCAGCCGCCCGATGGAGGCAGCCGCACGGTTGAAATACAGATACCCGAGGATGAAACTGAACACCAGAACCACGCCGCCTGTCGTCAGGAACAGATTCAGCAGCGTCTGCTGGAAGCTGCGGGCTCCCTCCAGGGAGTATTGCAGCTGCACCACGCCCATCTGGCCCTCCGGCCCCTGCAGCGGGGCCAGGTAGAACAGCTTGTCGCCTTCACTCTGGTAGGCGACCTTGTTATTCAGCGCGTATTTCAGCGCTGTGCTGAGATCCGGCTTGCCCGGACCCGGCCCAGGCCCAGGCCCGCCTTGCGCCGAGGTGCCCGCCTGCTGGCCCTGGCTGTCGTACAGGGTCACCTCCAGGCCGGTGAATCCGGCCAGCTCGGCAGCCAGCGCCTTGCCGCGCTGCTGCATGAAGACCTGCGGCGTAAGGCGCGCACCGGTATAGTATGTCTGCTTTACGCGCAGATTGACCGTGTTGACGTGCTGGGCCAGATTGTGCTCCGTCTGGCTCAGCTCATTGCGCTCCACGCCGCGCAGGACGAAGTAGCTCAGCACGCCGACGGCCAGAATCAGCAGCGCCGCCAGGAACAGGCTGAACTTCAGCTTGATGCTGATTCTCATGAGTAGCTCCCCGCAGGCACTGCCTTATAGCCTACACCGTAGACGGTTTGCAGGATATTCTGGTAGGGCTCGCCCAGCTTTTTGCGCAGCCGCTGGATATGAATATCCACGGTGCGCGTTCCCCCGGCATAGTCCATGTCCCAGACCTGCTCCAGCAGCTCCTCGCGCATATACACCCGCTGCGGGTGCGAGAGCAGCAGATGCAGCAGATCGAATTCCTTCGGGGTCAGCTCCAGCGGCTCCCCGCCAAGCTCGGCGCTGCGCCGGTCCGGGTGAACCTGCAAGAGGCCGTATTCGATCAGCTCACTGCGAACCTCAGCCGTATTCTTCTCCAGCCGGCGCAGCAGCGCCTTCACCCGGGCCAGCAGCTCGCGGATCTCGAAGGGCTTGGTCATATAATCGTCTGCACCCAGCTCCAGACCGACAATTTTATCAACAATATCATTCTTGACAGTCAGCAGGATGATTCCAATATCATCCCTGTCCTCCAGCTTGCGGCAGACATCATAACCGCTCAGCTTCGGCATCATTACATCCAGCACCAGCACATTCGGACGGAAGGTATTCGCCTTGCTCAGCGCTTCCTCCCCGTCACCGGCAGTATCGACCTCATAGCCTTCACGCCGCAGCGCGTAGGCAATCGCACTTACAATGGCCGGTTCGTCATCGACGACCAGTATTTTTTTCATAGACGGTTCATCCTTCCGCTCACGCTTGTTCTGATCTGTTACTGCCCTTCAAGAATAACGCAGATGAAGAAGCCGGAGCAAGGAACCGGCAGAGCCAAGCAAAGTTTAGGTTATCTTTAAGAAGACTTAAGCTTCATTTCAGTATTATTGGGTAAACTGTACTTAGCTGAAGTTCACTAGCCGCCGTAAATGATGAACCTTGACCGATATAACCAACCACGAAAAGAGGATTATACACATGAATATAAAACATATGAATATTAAGCGTGTAATGATTGTAGGAACAATGATCGTAGCTATGTCGTTCGGAGGAACGGCTTGGGGTAAGCCGGCTTTACATACCCTTCCTGTCGCCAAATGGTCCACCTCTGATGTGGCCGATACCGATGAGCTGCTGGATGCCCTGAACCTGAACCCGACCTCTGACGAAGAGCTGTACGACGCCTTATATGAAGGCAAGTCCCTGCGTAACATCGCAGAAGAGCATGGCGGCAACGTGACCCAGGTCATCAACCTGCAGGTCAAGCAGCTGACCCAGCAGCTCGAAGCCAGACTCGCCAGCGGCAGCATCACCCCGCAGCAGTTCAACGCACAGAAGGCCGAGCTCAGGGAGATTGTCGCGCAGAGTGTCGAAACTTCGTTTGGCTGAGTGAATGGGCGCAGCGATAACTAAATAGGGTTGAAAGTATTTAAAAAGCTGCCCCTTTCGCAGACTTACTGCGTATGGGACAGCTTTTTTTATATCCGGCTCATATGCCTTCGCAGCAACACATTCAGATCATTCAAAGAGCACTATTGACCTAAGTCCCGCTCTTGTTATGATTAATAGATACTCTTAGAAGTGGAGGAATAGCTATGAATGATGCGCTAATGGAACGTTTGCAGCTTTTTTTAACCAAAGAGGGGAATCAGAATCTGCTCGGTACACCGGCAACAGAGGAACAAATCGCTGAGGCAGAGAAGCAACTGGGTCTGTCGCTGGATCAGGATTATGTTCAATTCATCCGAAGCTTTGGCGGCGCTTATGCCGGACTATCCGTACACGCCTTCAGCAACGGTTCCTCCATCGGACGGGAGAGTGTGATCGAGTTAACGTTGTCCTTCCGCGAGGATTACAAGGATACCCCTATGAGCGGGCTGCTTGCACGAAGTGTAGTCTTTTCCATGGACGGCTCGGGCAACCCAATCCTGCTTGACCCCAAGGGCCGCGTGCTGCTCATCGACCATGATAACGGGGATTACGAGGTGATCGCAGAATCGTTTGCTGCGCTGATTGAAGAGAATTTTATGGAGTGGTAGCTTCATTCCTTGCACCTAATTATTATGGATGACAATCATTTCGATCCTCTGAAATGGAGTCCACTCCTCTTCAATTTCCGCCATTATTTTGGTCTGGGTCATCAGCTCGGCAAAACCTACCGGATAGAAACCTAACCCTTACGGTTGGTGTCCCATGCTCCCATAGAGCAGAACTCGACCTTAAGGCTGGATGTGCCTGTAATATCTTCGAGAATCGGTACAATCAAAATGGAATAACGGTGATATAACCATTCTGAAGCAAAACGGCTCGGACTGTAGACGCAGTAAGTCTCCCCCAGCTGTTTCCCCTTCGTGCCCTTGAACCAGGTGTTGAAGCTGGGTGGTGAGATGCGGCCTTGGATATGATTCAAGGCTTGCGTCCAGACCTCATCTGGCAGCTCGATGGGAGGGCTTATATTTTTCTCAGAAGCTGAATCGCCGCTAACACTATCCCCTAACAGAAGCTCTTCCACCGACTTCCCGAAGACCTGTCCAAGCTTCAGCAACACCCCGATATCAGGCAGGCAGTCTCCCTGTTCCCACTTAGAAACCGCCTGATGGCTTACGCCAACTAAGCTGGACAGTTCTGTTTGGGTCAGGGATAGCCCCTTCCTTAAGTTCAATATATTCTGCCCGGCTTTGTTATTATCTATCAA